>CATQHZ010000001.1 GCA_958296135.1 uncultured Poribacteria bacterium | reverse complement strand
GGCTCATGAAATAATCGTAATTTGCATTCGCGCCGTTCGTCCACAGCACCACGTAGTCGACACCCATCTGCTTAACAAATTGCAAGTCTGCCGGGGTGGGCTCCGGCGACATCTGCGCCGTGACTTTGATGCCGGGTTCAATGTTTTGTAACGGATTTTGTGTTGCCATTTTACGGTTCCTCATTCCATTGGATATGGCGAGGGGAACCCTCGCCATACGGGTGCAGAAACTTACTCCTCATCCTTTGCTTCTGCCTTCAACCGATACAGTTCTGCCGTTAATTCGGTGACGATGTCGGCGTACCCCGGGTCATCGTAGACGCTGCACATTTCGCTCGGGTCCTTCTCCAGATCGAAGAGTTCCCACTCCGGCGGTTTTGCCTCATCAACGGAGCCTGTCGTGCCGAGTGCCTGTCCGTAGTAATAAATAAGTTTATACCGATGCGTGCGGATGCCGTAGTGCGCGCCAACGTAGTGGTGCGAGAGATGCATCCAGTAGCGGTAATACATCGAGGTTCGCCAGTCGTCCGGGGGCTCGCCGTTGCCAGGTGCCATGAATAACGGACGCAGGCTGCGTCCCTGCATATCGTCAGGAATTGCGAGGCCGGCGTAATCGAGCCATGTCTCGGCGAAGTCAATGTTCAACGCCATTGCGTCGCAGGAGCTCCCCGGCTGAATTTCGCGCGGATAGCGGACGATAAACGGCATCCGCAGCGATTCTTCATACATAAACCGCTTATCATACCACCCGTGGTCTCCCAAGAAGAAGCCCTGGTCGGACGTGTAGATGACTATCGTGTCGTCGGCGATACCGTCGGCATCGAGATAGTCAAGCATCCGGCCGACGTTGTCATCAATGGAGGCGACGCAGCGGAGATACTCCTTAATATAACGTTGATACTGCCACTTCGCCAGTTCTTCCTCGGATAACCCATCGGGAGGCGGCCCGAGTGTGTCAATTTTCAGGTCGCGGGCGTTCATATCGCGTGCTACCCGCATTTTCGCCTCTTTGGCGGCGTTTGAGCGATTGGCGTAATCGTCAAAGAAGGTGTCCGGAAGCGGCACATCCTCGTCTTCAAACAGGTGCGCGTGCTTCTCGTCTGAATCCCACGGACGGTGCGGGGCCTTGTGGTGACACATCAGGAAAAAAGGGCTCTCCCTATCCCGATTTTGCAGCCATTCCAACGAGAAATCGGTGATGATGTCGGTGGCGTAGCCTTTATGCGTCTTTTCACCGTCCGGCTCAAGCATCACCGGTTCGTGATACAGCCCTTGTCCCGGCAAAACGTTCCAATAGTCAAACCCAGTCGGATCTGCGTTGCCGCCGTGTCCGAGGTGCCATTTGCCTATCATTGCCGTTTGATAGCCGGCTGCTTGCAGCATCTTCGCGACGTTTGGGTTTCTGCCATCAAGTTTGTCTGACAGCGTTTTGACACCGTTGAGGTGGCTATGCTTCCCGGTCAGAATGTTTGCGCGGCTCGGCGTGCAGATGGAGTTGACACAGAAGCAGTTGTGGAGAATCATGCCGCCATCGGCGATGCGATCCAACTGTGGGGTTTGGTTGATGCGACTTCCATAGCAGCTCATCGCATGAGCCGCATGGTCATCGGACATGATGAATAGGATGTTAGGGGTGCTCAATGTAGCCTCCTTTTCGTGATGCGCTTTGGCAATTCTGTCCATTTTGTGAATTTGGAGAGAGTGTATCAGAAATTGTCAGAATTGTCAAATTCGTTACCGTGTATGCGAGAACTGAATCGTTCCAAGCGAGGCATAGGGAGATTCGTTTCCGATAGAAAATTTATCTTTCGGGGCGCGTTTCCGCACATGTAGAAATTGAGTATACCCTAAAATCGTTGGAATGTCAAATCTTTTTTTCTTCACGCCAGATAGATTCAGTAGAGGGGGTGGCTCCTGCAACCCATCGTCACTGGGTTTCCAGGGCTCGGCGGGTGGTTTAGGTAGCGATGCATCGAACTCTTGTTTCTCCCATTCGGCCCAGAAGGTAATGTCGATGCAGGCAGCGAGAATGATGACAATCGCGCCGATGAGTGTTCGGTTCATGATATTCTCCTTTTGTCATATTCTCCTTTTGTCCATCCTGATTCAGAACAAATGAGGATTGCGAGAGACAGGCTCTCGCGCTACGGAAATGCTGGACAGTTGCGGAATAGTCCGATTTAATTCTCAAACTTCGTGCGAGTCTGTCCTTAAGGATAAACAAACTTCCCCAAAACCTTTCGCACGGACGCGCCGGTAGCGGAGGGAACGTTGCCTGCCTGTCCGTGTAACGCCTCGTTCGCGAGGATTGCAAACGCTATCGCTTCTTTGGCATCGCTGTTTTCTACGGGGAGAACAGTGCTATCGGGGAAGATTTGGGCTAATCGGCGCATGAGTGTTTGGTTTTGGGTGCCGCCGCCGCTGATGTAGAGTCTGTCTATTTTGCATCGAGACTGGGAGGGCTCGCCTACGGGGAGTTGAGACTGGGAGGTTTCTCCTACCGAGGGGTGTCGAGACTGGGAGGGCTCGCCTACCGAGGGAGGTTGAGGCTGGGGAGTTTCTCCTACCGAGGGGCATCGAGACCGGGAGGGCTCGCCTACCGAGACGAATTGTTTGACATACTGCGCGATGGACTGCACCGTCAATTCTGTCACCGTTGCGACGCAGGCATCGTCATCTAATCCTTGCGCGCGGCATTGCGCGAGACAGGCTTGCGCGAAGGTGATGCCGAACATTTCACGTCCGGTTGTTTTGGGTGGAGCCTGCGCAAAGAAAGCGTGCGTTAACCATTTCTCAACGAGCGGGAGATAGGGCGTGCCCCGCGCGGCGCGCTGTCCTGCTGTGTCAAATCGTTCTGCGCCATCGGTTATCTCGGATACGACGGCATCGATGGCCATGTTGCCGGGACCGGTATCAGAGGCGGCGACAGCATCCAGTGTGCAATTGGCGGGTAGCACGGTGATGTTGGCGATGCCGCCGATATTCAGAAGCCCGCGCGTTTCGTGTTCGTCGCGGTAGAGGAGGTAATCGGGATAGGCGACGAGGGGCGCGCCTTGTCCCCCTGCTGCCATATCCGCAACGCGAAAGTCCGCAATCGTCGGAATCCCGGTCTGGTGTGCAATCACGGCAGGTTCGCCGATTTGTAAGGTTGATGGATAAGGAGCTTTCGGCAGGTGGTGAATCGTCTGGCCGTGCGAGCCGATGAGCGCGATGTCGCGCGCAGGGATGCCGTGGGTATCCAAGAGATGTTTGACAGCATCGGCGAACAGGTGGCCGAGTCTAAAGTTCATCTCGCATATCTTATCGACGCGCCCGGTATCGGGTTGACAGAGCGCGAGGATACTGTCCTGCACACCGGGAGGGAACGGCACGGTGTCAAAGGCGATGAGCTGCACGCGCGTGGCGCTGCCGTGTCCTTCGATTTCTACTGCGGCGACATCAATGCCGTCTGCGGAGGTGCCGGACATGAGCCCGATGACACGTTTTTTGTTTTTCTGTCCTTTTGCATTGCTTTCGATTCGCAGCGTTTGGGCAATCATGTCTGTCTCCGTCCATCTCTCATCGCCGTTGGCGATGACTACGTTTTCGATTTTTATGAAAAGACTAATAAAGTTGATATATCCTTCTTGCATCGTGCCACGCCTGCACGCCTGCGCGCCACCCCCGCTGAATTTCCTCGATGGGTTCCTGGGCAGACAAGGCGAGGCGGAGGCTGCTGTTACCGGCGAGTCTATCGAAATGTTCCTGATGGAAAGCGAAGGTGTCTGGATAGGCACGAATTAAGTTGGCTAACATAAAAATGGCTGTCTCTATCGGGCGGAAAAGGGATTTGTTCGTGATGTGGATGGCAACGCCTTGACAGCGTTGGTTTGCATACTTTGTGCTGTTCGTCATCGGTGCAGGAGTGAAGTGGACGGCGCGGAACAGCACGCCGGGCAGCGCAAGGGCGTTGAGTTCGCGCGCCCACGCGTCCCCATCGCACCACGGCGCGCCGATGTATTCAAAAGGTTTCGTCGTGCCGCGCCCTTCACTGACGTTCGTGCCTTCAAAGAGGCATAGGCCCGGATAAACAGCTACAGTATCCAGCGTCGGCATATTGGGAGAAGGCGGCACCCAGGGCAAACCGGTGTCTTCATACCGCATCTCCCGCGTATAACCGCGCATCGGAATAATTTGGATAGGCAGCAATTCGTAATTTAGCTCGGTTTTCAACAGGAGCGTGAGCTCGCCCACGGTAAGCCCGTAGCGCATTGGGAGCGGATGCATGCCGACGAAGGATGCAAACGTTTTGTCAAGCACTTGTCCTTCGGCACAGGTGCAGCCGAGTGGGTTGGGCCGGTCGCAGACGATGACTGCTATTTCTGCCTCGCATGCCGCTTCCATCGCATACAGCAGCGTGGAAATGTAGGTATAGCACCGCGCGCCGACATCCTGCATGTCGTAGAGAAGGACATCGATGCCTTCTAACTGTTCAGCGGTGGGCCGCAGGTGTTCGCCATAGAGGCTGTAAACGGGGAGGGAGACGGTATCCTTTGCAGTGCCCCCTCTCCGAAGTGCAAGATGTTGCACCTCGGTTTGCGCGACACCGTCTTGCGCGGCCCCACCGAATCCATGCTCCGGCGTAAAGATGGCGGCCAAGCGACACGACAGAACATCGGCGATAAGTTCGTAGGTGGGCCGGAACTGTTCATTCACACCGGTGTGGTTGGTAATCAGCCCAAGCGATTTGAATGCAATGGACTTCCAAAGTGCTGCGTCTGTCATCAAGCGGGTGATGCCGAGTTCAACCATGGGTGCCTCCAAAAACAAGTTCGTAAAACGCCTTGCGTAAGGGGAGAATTCCCTCCCTGTCGGCATCTGGGTGCACACGATTCGTTAACAAAATGGCGGCCAGGTTTCTTTTGAGGCAGATACGGAGGGAGGTGCCGGTGAACCCGGTATGATATAAAGAGCCGTCGGTTTGCATGATGCGCCAGCCGATGGAGCGAGGTTCGCCTGCCGCGGGATAAAGGGTTCGCATGGCGGTGAGGCTTTCGGGTGACAGCATAGCGGTACTGTTACGCCGAGGGGCTGCGCTGGGGCGGTGTCGTTTTACAAAAGGCGTAACGGTTTCCATGAGCATTCTGCAAAACTTCGCCACATCTGCCGCTGTGGAAAAGAGCCCAGCGTTGCCGGAGACACCGCCTAGGAAATGCGCGTTTTCATCGTGTACCTGCCCGACGATGATGCCTTCGCGCCAATCATAGCGGGCGTAGTTGACTTTTCGGCGTTCAAAACTGTTTCCGCTTTCGGTGGCGGCGCAGTTATCGTGCCATGCAGGCGGCGGTGTGAAGCATGTCCGTGTCATGTGCAGCGGCGCGAAGATGCGGGATTGCGCGAGGCTATCAAGCGGTTCACCTGTCACTTTCGTGATGAGCGCGCCGAGGGCAATGTAGCCGAGGCAGCTGTAAAGTGCCTTCTCGCCCGGCGGCGAGACAAGCGGGAGTGTGCCTAGATAGGCGACTGCCTGCTCGGGTGAATCTGTGCCGAGGTAGACGGGGCTCCAGTCGGGCAATCCGGAGGTATGCGTGAGCAGGTGCCGAAGGGTGACGCGTGGATGCTGAAAGGCGGGCAGATACGCGCACGCGGGCGTATCCAAAGCCACTGTCCCGCTCTCCACGAGCTGCATGCAGAGCGTCGCGGTGACGATAGGCTTCGTCAAAGAGGCAAGATCGAAGAGTGTGTTGCGGTGCATCGGGAGGCGTTTCGGCACAACGGCGCGATTGCCAAAGGCTTTATGGACATGCACGACATCGGACGTGAAGACATAGACAACCGCACCGGGGCACACCTTTTCAGCAATGCTATTTTCAATGAGGGTTGAAATGAATCTTTCCATAACTGCTTTGTAGTTTAACACAATTTCTGTCTAGATGTCAACAGAATTTTTTTTCGTCTTGTCGCCAGACGAAAACATTATTTTTCTTGATTTACAAACGTTGATATGGTAAATTATTAACAGGATGGACGCAAGTGCCAGAATTCCCAACCGGTAGTTCTGCGGAAAAAACTGAGTCAAGACACACCTAACCGAACGCTTGGCGAAACGACAGAAACTGAGCCAAGGCACACCCCGCGTGAGCAGATACGCAGATGGGACTGCCTTGCCGAGACACACCTAACCGAACGCTTGGCGAAACGACAAAAAATGGCGAAACGACAAAAAATGGCGAAATCAACTGAAATTCCAAAAGCCCTCACCGAAATAGCGAGAACCGAGAAACCGTGGGGCGGCTTCATCCAATATGTCCTCAACCAGCCCGTCACCGTCAAGATTTTGGACATCCGGGCCGGCGAGCAGGTGAGTTATCAGTATCATCACCATCGGAGCGAACTGTGGATACCGCTTGATGCCGGCGCGTGCGTCAACATTGAAGGCGAGGTGCAGCGCCCGGCACCCATGGAACCTGTTTTCATCCCGCAAGGCGCGAAACACCAACTCATCGGTGAGGCAAACGATTACCGGATACTCGAAATTGCATTCGGGCATTTTGATGAGGAAGACATCGTCCGGCTCACAGATAAATACGGGAGAAGTTAAGAACTATGGCTGCTAGAGACATTGAGCCCCTAACCGGGCTTAATCGGAATGCAGGCTTTTCGTCTGTAGGGCTCACCCTTAACATTGGCGCATCCTCGGCTTCAGCAGCGGGTGAGATGGACGCGCGGATGGCGGAGATTCGCGCCTTGTTTGAAGAGGAAACCGATGCACCGATTGAGGTGCTTGAGCGGCACCTCCGCGCATGGACGCGCAGCCATCTGCAAACGGAACATATCGCGCAGTGCCTCGCCGTTGCTGAACGCGCCCGGCAGGACTTTTCCGTGCTTGTTACGATTGGCATCGGCGGCTCTGACTTAAGCGCGCGCGTTTTTCACGATACCTTCAACCATCCATACCACAATCGGTTGTCGGTTGCAGCACGCGGTGGTGCCCCCGAAGTCTATTTCACCGGCGATACCTTCGACCCGAGGCGACTCATTGGACTCCTGGAGATACTCAACAGCCAGAACCGGCTACAGAAAACCTTGTTCAACGTCATCAGCAAATCTGGCAGGACAGGCGAGACGGTAGCGACGTTGATGATTATCCGGGAGATGCTCCAACGGCACGGGCTCCCGTGGCAAAACCACATTGTCGCAACGACTGGGTTAACTCGCGAAAGCTCGCTGTTCCAAATGCATCAGGAGTCGCCTTTTTACAGCGGCGAGCTGCTTCCTGTGCCGGACGGTGTCGGTGGCCGGTTCTCCGCCTTTTCGCCTGTCGGGCTCTTCTTTTTAGCGATGACGGCCGGGAGAAACGAGACACCGGCGACGCGTATCCGTGAAGCCGTGCAAGGCGTGCAGCGCGCCGATGCGGACTTTCACCAGCCTGCGGCGGCGGCGTATCAACTCGCACGGTGGCTGCAGCTTGCAGAAGAACGCAAGAGGATAGGCACGATTGTCTTCTACAACTACGCAGACAATAGCTGCCTCGGCGAGTGGTTTGTCCAACTCTATACCGAATCGATTCAGGAGCGAGGCGGTGGTGCGAACGTCATTCCGGCAAAAGGCCCAACGAGCAACCACTCCCTCCTCAACGGTATCCTCGAGGGCCCCAGGGATAAAGTCGTCCTGTTTCTCTATTGGGAAGCCCTCGGTGACGATGTGAGCATCCCGAAGGATACCGGCATCGGTGGGGATTTGGCCGTCTTTGAGGGGCTATCGATGTCGCAAGTTCAGACTGCCTCCTATCGCGGCACGGCGATGAATTTCACCGAAAACGGTGTGCCGAACGCAACGTTAACGCTCCCAAAACGGGATATCGGCAACGTGTGTCACTTGATGCGCACCCTCATGGACACCGTGGCTGTCAAAGGGCGGTTGCAGGGGTTACATCTCGATGGCACGCAAGTCGCGGTAGAGAGCGCGCTCACTTATCGCCAAGATGCCGTTGAAGGCTATAAGTTGCGCACAAAAGAGATTGCGATGCAAATGGTTTCGTCCGATTGACTGTGAGTTGGACCTGGTCAAAGCAACGGGGCCCACTGCTGCATTCAGGCACCTCTGACGCGATATCATTTTTCCTGTCTTGACAACGTCAGGACTGCCGGGGGAGAACGGGCTATGAACAAGAAATATCTGGCGAACGCCTTGCAACATAGAAAAACAATCGCCGCGTTACCGCTCAGAGACAAAATCTTTTTGGCTTATGGCATCGTCTTTCTCCTCATGTTCGGTGTAGTCTTCGGCACCACGAATTTCCTCATCCGTGTCGCTTTTGACCGGCGCATTGAAGCATACGTCGCGGAACTAGAGAGCGAGGTATCCAACAACTACACCGTTCTGGTTGACAAGGTGCGGAAAGAGGTAGCAGCGAAGGCGAAGGCCCCCGGGCTGCACCGCGCGATTTTGAAAGGGCAATCGGACAGCAGGTACCTCGGCGAGACAGATTTGGATATTGTGGAATATGGCACCGCGTATGGCACACTGCTCGCTAGCACGTGGCGGGCAGACCCGAGAATCGGGACGAATGTCATGCGCAACCGCGCGCAGCGGAAAGGCGAAAGCCTGTTTCCTAAAACAGACACCGAGAAAGGAAACATTCGGCTCAGGAGAGTTGAACAGAACGGCGGCATTGAACCCAGGCTTGTCGTTGAAGTGACACAGGCGGGAGACTGGGGATTTCTCACGGGCGGCAGGCTTTTGTCAACATGGTTGGAGACAGAAACCGCTATCCGCTCGGACGAACACCCAATTTTTCTGGTGCAGGAGAGCCTGATGGAAGCGCGAACGCACGCCACCGCATCACCGTCAGAGGAGACGTGGATGCCGTTAAACAATGCCTCGCGTCACGCGCTCGCGCTTCGCGAAGAGTGGGCGCGGAAGATGGAATCCTCGGGTTCTGGTGGGCCCGAACGACAAGAACGCCCACGTGCAACACATCGCAAAGTGGATTTGCAATTAGCGGCGGCACCTACCAAACGCATCTGGACAGGCTTCCTGATAGAACCGCTGGGTTCGCTTTTTGGGGGTTCGGGCTCGCCGGAGCCCGAACGGCACGTCGAATTGGTGGTAGCTTACTCGCATCAGCGTCAGATTGAGTGGCAGCAGCAACTCACTATCATCATGCTTTTGAGCGGCGCGGGAGGGCTCGGCTTCGTCTACTTCATCAGTTATGTGATAAGCCGGCGCATGACACGCCCGATTGCAACTCTCCGTGCAGGTGTCAGCGAGCTCTCCTCTGGCAATCTAGACTACCGGGTGGCAGTCCGTTCCAAGAGCGAGATTGGACAACTCGCCGAGGGGTTTAACCAGATGGCGCGGGACTTGAAGCGAACGCTTGAAGAACGTATGACGGCGGAACGGGCAGCGGCTTGGCAGGATGTCGCACAGCGCGTGGCACACGAAGTCAAAAACCCGCTTTTCCCCATCCGGCTCTCTGTGGAGAACCTGCAACAGGCGAAGGACTCACCGGAGATTTTTGAGAACATTTTTCATGAATGCACCGATACCATCATTGAGGAGGTGGACCGGATTGGCAGACTCATTGATGAATTCCAGCAATTTGCACGGATGCCCAAGCCGAAAAAAGAATGGGTAGATCTCAACGAGATTGTCACATCGGTGTTAACGCTTTACCGTGGCGGCAACACGGATGCATCGCCGACGCAAAACGATTCGGTTGAAACGATTTTCCAATCGCAACGCAAAAACGTCTATGGAGACACCAGGGACGTAGGCATTGACGATGTTGATGATGGATTCTGTCAACAACGTCAATCGAACGCCTGGCTCCACGACGAAAAATGCAGCCATTCAAAGGTGAACATTGAGATGGAACTCAATCCATTACCGAAACTCTCACTGGACCCGGCGCAAATCTCACAGGTGTTAGGCAATCTCTTCAAAAACGCGATGGAGGCGATGCCGGCCGGCGGCACCCTGCGCGTGCAAACGCATATCACCCCTAACGGAACCGGTGAAGAAACGCAGCACGTCGCCCTCGTCGTCACGGATACTGGCTCCGGCATGTCCGCCGAGACGCTGGAGAACCTCTTCACGCCCTACTACACGACGAAAACCGATGGCACCGGACTCGGCATGGCGATTATCCGACGGATTGTCGCAGAACACGGCGGCGAAATCGACGTGAAAAGCGACGAACGCATCGGCACCACCGTCCGAATTGGGTTTCTTCGGGCATAGCTGCGGGTTTTTCGGCAGGGCGCAAACGGTCTGGTATAAGGGTTTTCAAGGCGAAAAAAATGGAAACGATTCTAATTGTTGATGACGAACGAAATACGCTCAAAATGCTGTCGCAAGGCCTGCAACTGCGCGGTTACAACGCGTTAACCGCCGCCAGCGGCGAGACAGCGTTGGCACAGTGCGCCAAAACCAATGTCGATCTGGTGTTACTGGACATCCGCATGGAAAACGGGATGGACGGTGTCCAGACCTTGGTTAAACTGCGGCAACAGCACCCGGCACTCAACGTTGTCATGATGTCCGCGCATCGCGATATTGAAATCGCCGTAAAAACGATGGAGCTCGGCGCGAGGCGATATATCTCTAAACCGATTAGCATTGATAAAATCCTCGCTAGCGTTGAACCCTTTCTGGCGATATCGCGCTTATCCCAAGAAAACGAGGTGCTTAAATCGAAAATCGGACCCGAGGATGAGATGGTAGGACAGAGCCCCGCCATTCTCAACCTCCGTTCACAGATTCGCCGCGTCGCCAAAAGTGGGCTCACCGTGCTGATTACAGGGGAAAATGGGAGCGGCAAACAACTGGTAGCGGATGCCATCCACCGGCAGAGCCCCCGCGCGAAGAAACCCTACATTCCCCTTAACTGCGCCGCGATGCCCGATGAACTGATTGAAAACGAGCTCTTCGGACATGAACGCGGCGCGTATACCGGCGCGGAGGACCGGCGGCACGGCCGCTTTGAACTCGCCAACGGCGGAACGCTCTTCCTTGATGAAATCGGGGATATGAGTCTCCGGGCGCAGGCGAAAGTCCTCCGCGTCCTTGAATCCGGCGAAGTTGAACGCCTCGGCAGCCATCAGATTCGGAAGGTAGACGTGCGGCTCCTCGCCGCCACGAACAAGGAATTGCTCCAAGAAATTGAGGAAAAACGCTTCCGGTTGGATCTCTACTATCGGCTCAACGTCGTGCCTATTGTCGTGCCGCCGCTCCGCGAACGGTTGGAGGACATCCCGTTGCTCGTGAAATACTTCGCTGCGCGCCTCCAACTGAACATGGGAACCGCCGCTGCAAAAGTCATCGACCCGGCTGCATACGCCGTGCTCCAAGATTACGACTGGCCCGGCAACATCCGCGAGCTCAAAAACATCGTCGAACGCCTGATGATTATGGTGAACCGGGACATCGTGCTACCAGCAGACGTGGCTGAAGTCCTCGCGCTCTCCCCGACGCAGCACCGCCACAGTCAGTTACAGCGGGAGGAGACAGCGGTTCAGGCAGAAACATATCGACCGGATACGCCGCTCAGCACTATGGTGGACGAAGCCGAGGCCCAGTGCATTCAGACGGCGCTCGCCGAGAATGATTGGAACATCCGGAAAACGGCGGAAGTCTTGGAGGTGGAGCGCAGCAATTTGTATAAAAAGATGAAAAAATATAATATTGAACGTCCGAATGCAGACGAGGTTTTTCGTCAGTCGCAAGGCGTTGATTAACTGATAACGGAGCGCGGGGGCCTGTCCCCGCGCCGCCTTAGGAGTGTACACGAATGCTTGGCACCCAGACAGAAAATACAGAAAATGGCATGACGCGCGTTCAGCTGCTAATCCTGCTTGCCGTGGCCATCGTTATTTTTGCGCTCGCCTTTCCGCCGTGGCGCGAGTATCGGAACGTCAGCCAGGCCGATGCAGATGTGGAAACCATCGCTATCGCTATCAAAAAATACTACCGACACACACAGCGGTATCCGGAGACGTTGAAGGCACTCGTCACCGACCCGGGCGTGAAAGGCTGGCGCGGCACGTATCTGGCATCTATTCCGAAAACGCCGTGGGGCGGCACCTACGTGCTTCGCCCGAATGCCTATAAGGTTGGCATCGCGAGCGAGCATCCCCGCGTGCCGGCAAAGTATCAGTTAGGCGGCATCGCCGAAATCAGCCGCGTCTATCACGTTGACGCACGCCTCGGCGAGAAGTATTGGTGGTAGTTTTTGGTATGGACATGCAACTTTTCGTGGTTAGCCTCGGGCTAGCCATGGGCAGTTTTCTGAATGTGTGCATCTATCGCATTCCGCGCGCCGGGATGTCCATTCATTCGCCGCGCCGCTCCGAATGCCCGGCATGTCGCGAACCGATAAAACTTGTAGATAACATTCCGCTTGTGAGTTATCTGCTGTTGCGAGGGAAGTGCAGGCAGTGCCAAGCGAAGATTTCAGTGATGTATCCCGCTGTGGAACTCGCAACGGCGTTGCTATACCTCGGGCTGTTTTTGCACCTCGGGTCTACCCTCAATTTTGTGCACGCGCTCATCTTCGTCACGCTGCTCATTCCTATTACGGTGATTGACGCGCGGCACTACATTATCCCGAATGTCATCATCGGCACCGGGATGCTTCTGGGGGTATTCATCGTGTCGCTCATCGCATATCAGCGCGGCGATGTTGGGTATCTGCTGACGCGCCTCATCGGTGCTGTCGCGGGCGGCACGCTGCTGTGGCTTGTCGCCATCCTCGGCGGCGCGATTTTACGGAAAACGGCGATGGGCGGCGGCGATGTGAAGTTGATGGCACTCAACGGCCTGTTTCTGGGCGCATGGCCCGAACTCGCCCTGGTGCTTGCTTTTTCTGCAATAGGCGGCGCAGTCATCGGGAGCCTGCTGGTGCTTTCCGGGCGAAAGAGCCGCCAGAGCCCGATTCCTTACGGGCCCTTTCTCGCCGTCGCTGCTGTTATTGTGCTGCTCTGGGGCGAGCTGTTCTGGGGAAGATATTTGCAATGGGTGGGATGGCACTAATACCAAATTCACCGCTAGAGTTCGGGCTCGCCTGAGCCCAAAGACTTTGATGCATCTGCTATAAAACATTGGAGGATTTTTTCATGGACGTTAAAGACGCTATTCTTTCACGCCGCACCATTTTTAAATTCAAACCGGAACCCGTGCCGAACGATGTCATCGAGCAGGTTTTCAGCTACGGCATCTGGGCACCGAACCACCACATCACCGAGCCGTGGCGGTTTACTGTCATCGGCGCGGAGATGAAGCTGATTCTCGCCGAACGCTATCGCGAGATTAAAATCGAGGATACGCCAGACCACGTTGATGCCGAGAACCTCGCGAAGATCGGCGAGTTGGCTTACGAGAAGTTCATGTCTAAGCCTACCGTCATCGCCGTTTCTTGTGTGCAAGAGGGTGACGAACAGCGGCGGCGCGAAGATTACGCCGCCGCCTGCTGTGCGATGCAGAATGTCCAACTCGCCGCCTGGGATGCAGGTGTCGGCATGCAGTGGAGCACCGGCAGAATCACGCTGGAGGCGCATACCTACGAGTTGCTTGGCATTGATGCCGAGCGGGAATACATCATCGGCTTCTTCTACACCGGCTACCCCGCCGAGGTTAAGGCGCCGAAACGGCAGCCCGCGGGTGAATTTATGCGGTGGGTGGCCTAATTCCCCGTTCGGTAGGCGCGTTTTCAAAGCGCGCCTATGGGGTTCGTTCCGATAGCCTGTACGCTGCCTTCGCGTTCTGCCAGAAAAACTTCGCCGTGACTGAGGTGCCCGCGGCCCCGGTGGCCGCGGTTTGTAACCGCGCTTCCTTTTCGCTGAAATAGGCATTGACAATCTGTTGCACTGTCGCGTACGACGCAAAACGTTCGGAAACCGGCCAGTTACTGCCGTAGATGAGCCGGTCTTCGCCGAACGCGTCCCACAAAACGTCTATCGTCGGCGCGTAATAACCCGGGTCTGACGGTGCGGGGATTTGTCCCGTATGCTCTGCTAAGCCGGAGACTTTGCAGTAGATGTTCGGGTAGCGCGCCACTTCGTGGATAGCATCCATCCATGCTGCATCCGGCGGGTTGCTATCAACCCGCACGCCTGCAATGTGGTTAATCACTATCCGCATCGCGGGCGTGTGTTCAACTAAAGCCGGTATGGCTGCCAGCATGTCCGGCCCGATTAGCAAATCGAGGGTGAGATTTTTCTCTGCGAGTTTCTCAATGTTGCCTAAAACCGTTTTGTCACCGATTGCTTGCAGGTGTCCGCTGCCGAGGCGTATCCCCCGAAAGAGCGGGTTCGCGGAGAACCGTTCCAAATCGTGGGTGAAATTTGCATCGTCGGGCTCAAGATGTCCAACGAACCCGACGATGAAAGGTTCTTCCGCCGCCACATCGAGAATCCACTGGTTATCTTCAACCCACTTGCTTGCTTCAACGACGACGGTGCCGGTTACGCCTTCGGGCACGGCGAGTGCTTTGTAGTCGTCAGGCATCACGGTGCGGTAAAGCACCTCATCATTCGGATTCGGCCACGGCACACCCTCTGGCCGGGAGGGATTGTAGAAATGCGTGTGTGTATCAATAATCATATTTTTGTTGCCTCCAAAGGTTTGCAAGGGCCAGGCCCTCGCGCGCCGGGGGTGCTAGCGTTTGCTTTCCAAGGTTTGCAAGGGCCAGGCCCTCGCGCTCCGGGGTGGCTAGCGTTTGCTTATAGGTGTTCCAAAAGAGTGACTATTTTCGCTCTGGTTTTTTTAATTCTCCTCGCTGCGTGCAATGCGCCGGATAGCGCGCAACAGCAACGGCGAGAACTCCAACGCGATGCCGTTCAACTCCGAATGGGACGCGCCCTGAACCCGATGGATCCGGCAGGGCATATCCAACTTGGGCAGGTTTACCATCAACTTGGCGAATACGAGAACGCCTTAAACGCTTTTCAGGAGGCTCTCGCGCTGGAAGCACAGCATCAGCACGCCTATAACAACATGGGGCTTGTCTACCTTGATCTGCGGCTGTATTCGGAGGCGATTTCCATGTTCCGAGCCGCGCTTGAAATCAGTCCGGAGAACGCCGCCTTCCTCAACAACCTCGGCTACGCGTATGACAGTGCAGACCGGTTTGACGAGGCACTTGATGCCTACCGCCGCGCCATTGAAGCAGACGCAACCTTTGTCGATGCCCATTCCAACATCGGCGATGCGTATCTGAACCGCGAAATGTATGCGGACGCAATTCAGGCTTATGAGCAGGCACTCACATTAGATGCTAGCGATGCTACCGTCTATTTCAACCTCGGTCTTGCTTATGAGGAGAGTCGTGACTGGTTGCGCGCGATTCAAACCTACGAAAAAGGGCTCTTTCTTGACGAAACAGAGGTAGAGGCTTACTACCGCCTCGCCCAGGTCTATCAGCAAAAAGGGGATGCGCTGATGATGCGCCGCTATTTGGACGATTTCCTCAAACGCGCCGAAGGACTGCCGCGCTTTGCCGAGCAATTCAAGGCGGCACAGCAGATGCAGACCGCGGTAAGCCCCTAGGGCGAGCACCTGTCCCCCGCGAACGCTTCTCGCAGGACCGATGCCTGGCGAGGGGGAACCCTCGGCGATTCGCGATCGCCGGGCCCTCGCCCTACGGTATCAGGCCCCCTTCTTGGCCCGTAGCGCGGGGGCCTGTCCCCCGCGATCACTTCTCGATAGTTCGATGCCTGGCGAGGCACAGGACCTCGCCCTACGGTATCAGACAACCCCCCGGTGCCCGTAGCGCGGGGGCCTGTCCCCCGCGATCGTCCTTCGTCCCGTAGTGGCCTGTCCCCCGCGATCACTTCCCGATGGCCCGATGCCTGGCGAGGCACAGGACCTCGCCCTACGGTGAAGTGGGGTGTTCTTGTCCGCCGCGAACGCTTCTCGCAGGACTGATGCCTGGCGAGGCACAGGACCTCGCCCTACGGTGAAAAAGGACGTTCTTCGATCTACGGAAACAGCGACGGCAATTCCCCAACCAACCGCACCGTCTCGACACTCACACGCATCACCTGCCCAAGCAACCGAACGATATATTGCGCATCCGCACCATTCGGATCCGTCACAATCCCACTCCCAGTCGGATCGGGTTTGACGCGATACCGATCGATTAGCCACTCTAACGCCGAACGGGTGCCGAGTTGGTACTCAAATACGGCGGACGGGATGTCTACTACCGTCAGGGATTCGTTGTAGCGGAGTTGCGTCTTGTCGGCAGATAATTCCATCTTCTCGACGCGCCAATTGAGGGGTGGGTTCTCAATGAGTTTCGGTAGCACGTCAAGTGCTTCATAATTGACATGCAAGTCTGCCAAGGCGCGCCCGATGTTCACGAACCCCCAGAACTCTGGGGCGAACGGGAGATGCGGTAAATCGTGCTTCAAGTTCGCCTGATACCGTTCGCGATAGTCAGGATGATGCAGCACCGCGTAGTTGTAGTGGAAAATATCCCCCTTGGAAAGAGTCTCGTCGGCGTAGTATGCGCGGAACTGTGCGAGAGCCCAGTCGGTGATGTTCTCTCGGCGGTTGGTGCCATCTTCGTCGTAGGTGTAGAAGGGGAAGCATTGCGTCGGGGAACCGAATCCACCTGTCATGACAAGATTGGGGATGCAATTCGCCATGAGACAAGTAAAAGGTTTTTCCGGTGTCAGATTGACACATAACACGCGATTTTCCTGTTCGGCCTCAGGTGTGGGGAAAATCGGACGAAACCCCGATACTCTATCACTGATAACCTCATCAAAGAACAGATGCGCTTTCGTGAATGGACGGTAAAGCGACGTGCGCAGTTTGCTTGCCGCGAATTCGGCGCGTCGGCCGCGCTTCAACTTCGCCTTTAAGTCGCGACTCCATTTGATGTCACGGGTATGCTGCGCCGCAAATGTGTCCACGGTGATGCCAGACTGCTTTGTGGTTTCTTGCCATTCAAGCACGCAGAGGTTATAGGCACGGATGGTTCGTTGAATGTTTTCCTCAAGCGATTTCGGCTGAAAGTTGTAAACCCACGCATCGCGGTTGGTTGAAACACCGAGGACGTAGTTCTTAAAAATCGTGCCTTCAACATCGCCTTTTGCCGCCTTTGTTTTCTTGGTGCCCATCGGGAGGAACGTGTCAAAGTCGGGTTCGAGCCCCTCCGTGAGCCACAGCTGCCGCGCGTTGGGCTGCAGTTCGCGCCACGTCACATTACCGACATGTTGGCACGTTTCCAGAAACTGGAAGGTGCGTGCCTTTGAGAGTGCGGCGGCTGTGTCGTTGTAGAGAAGGCGCGCCGAACCCGCTCGCTGCTTCGTTTTCACAAAGAAATTGATGCTCACGCCGACTTGAATGCCGAACACGTTGGAATCTCCCTTTTGCCCCTTGCGGATGTTCCCACCCAGATCGACGATATGAAGCCGGTCGAATTCCTCGGCGAGGCACTGCCGCATCCCATCGAACATCGCCGCGTCCAGAAAACTGTTATTCGTAATGAACGCGATGATGCCCTCTTCCCCGATTTTATCGGATGCCCAGCGGAGAGATTTCACATACGGATCGTAGAGTTTGTTTTTCAGTTGCGCCGTGGAGGCGGCGGCATAGGTAGCGCGGACGCGCGCATCGACTGCTTCGTGGGGCCGGTTCTTGTTGTTATCGTTCTCGTTCGCCTGACTCGCGTTATATGGCGGATTGCCGATGACAACGAACATCGGGGTATCTTTCTGCTCTTTGACGCGCAGCGTGTTTTCCTGCGTGAGAAAGGCAAACTGCCCTGTCTGATGCGGCGTGTCCATGAGTTCAAAGGTATCAAACGTGTCAACGAAACAGATATGCTTAAAAGGTTCGTATCGCCCCATCTTTTCAAAATAGGCGTGTTCGATGTTCATCGTGGCGATGTAGTAGGGGAGCAGCATCACCTCGTTGCAATGCAATTCGCCGCGATACTTTTTGTCCAGGGCGATGCCGGGGATTTCCTGCATCAGGCGGACGATGAAGTTGCCGGTGCCGACAAACGGATCGATGATATGGACACCCGTGTCGGACAACGATTTGCCGAAGTGGGTTTTCAAGAGGTGCTGCACGCTGTTCACCATGAAATCGACGATGGGCTGCGGGGTGTAGACGATGCCGTGTGTATCGGCGGTTTTGACAGAGAAGCCTTGAAAAAAGCGTTGATACAGCGTGTTGAGGAAGTCCTGTTTCTGGGAGAACTCTGTCAAGGTGCTGGCGGTTTTCTCAATGGCCGAGTAAAAGGGATTCAGTTCGTTGAAAAAGTGCGTTCTATCAAAGGCGTGCCGAGTGAGCACGTCAATGACGTTCTCTATCTCGCGGGCGATAATATTGCGGCGGGTGAAGTCGCGGTTATTGAACACGGTGGCGAAGATGCGTTCTGTCATGAGATGCTGTGTGAGCATCCGCTCCACCTCTGCCTCGGCGAGAGTGGGGTTAATTGCGTTTCTGCATTGGCGATGGAAGTTCGCGAACGCCTCGCGGAAGTCGGGCGTATTTTGGCGTTCGGTTTGGATGAGTGCTTCGAGTTTCGCGCCGAGCTCGGGGATGGTATCTTGGAAAGTGTCCACGGCTGTATCCCAGTCGGCGAGGTTTTCTTCGGTGTAGGCGAAGAAAACCTCGAGCAGCTGGACGAGATTACGCGGTTCAGTGATGTCCAAGTCCAGCACGAGCGAACCGTTTTGGTAGAGTATCGCACGGTGCGGGGTTTGGAAGATGATATTTTTGGCGGGATAGCCGGTTGTCAACTTCTGTTGCGCTTCGGCGGGGAGCTCATCCCCCAGGTCCTTCGCTTCCCAGTGTCCGAAGACTAAGCCGAAGTCGGTGACGATTTCGCCATCAATGCGGATGTGGTTTCCGTTAGGGGTGGTGCGCGTCTGCTCGCAGATAAGCGTGAGGCCGCGCTGTGTTGCATAGTGTTGCAGCAGGTTTTGGAAGGCGACGCGGACGGCTCCCTCGTGTTGTGCGCCGAGGTTTGTGTACTGTCCGAGTTCAGCGTAATAGGTTTTTATCGCTTTGTGCGTGGGTTTGATGCTGAGCATCCGTTTCTCTCCGGGTTTTGCTAAATTGCAAAGCGCGCCGTGGCCCGTGGCGCGCCTGCGGCGCGTGCTTAATACGCATCCAAATCAATCTCTTCCTCGCTAAAGCGGAGGTGTGACTGATTGACAAGTTCCACAATGGCATCCCACTGCGCCTGCGTTGCATCCGAGATTCCCTCGCGTTCCAGTGCCGCTGCAAATTGCGTCACGTCTTCAACAAACCTATTTTGCAGGAAGACGTATTCCTCTGTCTGAGCCGCGTTTTTCGGCGGTTCAAAGTTTGAGATGAGTTTGGCATGAGCCGCCAACTGCTTTGCCGCCGCGACGGCTTCCTCCTTCCCTTCGCCGCTGTCAAAATAGTCGATGACAGCGTAATAGTCTTCTATCATGAGAGCCATGAGTGCCTTCAGGTCATCGATATCGGGCATCGGGGCATCGGGCCCGGGGGTTTCTCCGGCCGGGGTTTCCGTAGGCGCGCTTTGCAAGGGCGCATCTGTTACCTCCAATTTCGGCGCGCTCGCGCCAAGAATCGTTAACCCGACAACAGCAGCAACGCAGACGCTCGTCACCGTCAGAGCCACCGGCCGTTTCCACAGCACCTCGCGTTCGCTTCTATCCAAAAACGGCAAAAATAGCAAGAGCAGGATGCCGCCGGTGGGAATCACAAACGTGCCGACGATTTCTAGCGGGCCTTGGAAATATTTCAACAGCTGGAACAGAAAGAGGAAATACCACTCTGGCCTCGGGTCATAGTCGGCATTCGTCGGGTCTGCGATATCTTCTAGTGGCACTGGGACGAACAGCGCGACGGATGCCAGAATCACAAACAGAATCAGCATCCCGACAACGTCTTCAAACACCTGATGCGGATAGAACGGTTTGCCGCTCTTCATCTCTTCCGGGGTATTTCGCGGTTCCCCGGATGAGCCGTAAAACCGCACGAAGGCGAGATGCGCGGCGACGAGCCCGAACGCTATCCATGGCAGCCAGATTGTGTGCAGTGCATAAAAGCGGGAGAGTGTCACCGCGCCGATTTCTGAACCGCCGCGCAGCACTTTCGCGACGAATTCGCCTAATACCGGTGCAGTGCTCGCGATTTCCACGCCGACGACGGTTGCCCAATACGCCTTCTCATCCCACGGCAGGAGATAGCCGGTGAACCCAAAGCCGAGCACGACGAGGAACAGCAGCACGCCGACTAGCCATGTCAATTCACGCGGGGCTTTGTAGGAGCTATAAATCACGACGCGGAGCAGATGCAGGAAGACGATGACTACCATCGCGCTCGCGCCCCAGTGATGCAAGCCGCGCACGAACGCACCGAACGGCACTTCTTCGCTGATATAGGTGACAGCGTTGTGCGCGTGGTCTGGCGATGGCGAGTAGTAGAGTGCCAGAAATGCGCCTGTCGCTGCTTGTAGCAACAAGAGAAACATCGCCAAACTGCCCAACGAAAAGAGCAGATTGATATGTTTCGGCAACGGTTTGCGCAGATGCGCGCTGATTTCTGCTAACGGGAGCCGGTCCGCAAGAAATTGTTTCATTTTTTCTAGTTCCTAGCGGGTTTTCTGCCGCTTTATCGGAACGCACGCCGTGTGCTTGTTAAGGGCGGATTTCTATATCCGCTTGTCTCCCGCGGAAAAAACAGACTGGGAGAACTGGATCGTTCTGGTATTGGCTAGGTTTCATGGACATACAAAACGCCAGCTTCCACTTTGACCTCGAGTTTTTGCAAGGGACGCGGCGGCGGCCCTGCGATGACCGTCCCGTTTTTGTCAAAAACCGCTCCGTGACAGGGACAGAGGAACTCGCCGCGTCCCTCATTCCAACGGACGAGACAGCCGAGGTGCGAGCAGGTTCGAGAGAAGACAGCCCACTCGCCGTTGCCAGCATCTGTCACATAGACAGACCTTTTTTTCGTCGCCTTCACCCAGCCGTCCTTCGCGGTGAAGGTATAGTCAACCTTCTTGAAGCGGCTGCCTTTGAGCCGCTCGACCAGGCCCAAGTCAACCCATTTCGATTCGCCTTTTTTGAAGGCGGGCGCGATTGCGAAGCCGATGAGCGGGATGCCGCCGGCTAGGCTGATTATTCCGCCGATGCATGCAGTCAGGGTTTCTAAAAATGAGCGGCGCGTTGGGTGTTCCTGTTTCATGGTTTTTTGTTGTTCCTATGCGTGTTTCTGGTGAAAGGCCGTTCGCGAGGGACAGTGGACATCTCTGCAGCGAGGCGGCAGAGATGACAACGTTAAAGGTAGCGTGCTTACGCGTGGCGACACACGCACTTTTTCTGTAGGCGTGACCGTGACGGCCCTCGCGCGACGGTTAAAAGGGGCCTCTTTCGCGCGACGGTTAAAAGCCCCTTAGTCCGTAGGGCGCGGTCCTGTGCCTCGCCATGCTTCGGTCTATCAAGAGGGTTCGCGAGGAACAGGTTTTCCCTCGCGCTATGGGCTGCGGGGCGGCTCCTTTTGACCCACGTTCGCGAGGGACAGTGGACATCTCTGCAGCGAGGCGGCAGAGATGACAAAGTTTCGGCGTAACGGCCCTCGCGCTACGGTTAAAAGGAGCCTCTTTCGCGCGACGGTTAAAAGCCCCTTAGTCCGTAGGGCGCGGTCCTGTGCCTCGCCATGCTTCGGTCTATCAAGAGGGTTCGCGAGGGACAGGTTTTCCCTCGCGCTATGGGTTGCGGGGCGGCTCCTTTTGACCCACGTTCGCGAGGGACAGTGGACATCTCTGCAGCGAGGCGGCAGAGATGACAAAGTTTCGGCGTGACGGCCCTCGCGCTACGGTTAAAAGGGGCCTCTTTCGCGCGACGGTTAAAAGCCCCTTAGTCCGTAGGGCGCGGGCCCGGCGATCGCGAATCGCCGAGGGTTTCCCCCGCCATGCCTCGGTCGTACGGTTTTCTGCAACTAACGTTTCCGCGTTTGACCCTCAAACGGTGCGCGCAGATCGTATCTGCCTTCTTCCAAGACCGGCAGTGTGCCATCGTTCACCATCAATTCTAGCGGCAACTCCTTCGTCTCTAACGGCATAGTGACGACGTTTTTGATGCGCAGCGATTCGTAAATCGCCATCATAATTTCAATAGTGTATCGCGCCTGAACGCCGCTGCCACGGTGGGCATCGATGTCGCCTTCTATCCACTCAATGAGTTCTTGGAATTGATTTTTCGGTTCCGGCGGTGGCGTAATCTGCTGCCATCCCTTCGCGTCTCCGTTTTGGAGGAGCAGGGTGCCATCAGGGCCGTTCCGAATCATGCCTTCTGTGCCAGCGATTTTTGGCATGGGGACGTTGGGTTCCGGCAGGTCGCCCTCGTAGATGCCGCGTGCGCCGCCTTCAAAACAGACGAGGCCCATACAGAGGTCTTCGCAGATGGTGCGGCGTTCCCACCGGTCGGTGGTACGGGCGGTCTGGCCGATAACCCATAACGTTTCCGGGTCGGACAAGAGGAACCGCCAGCCGTCAATCGCGTGTGTGCCGGTGTTGAGCAGCCCGGCGTGCTGTTTGGCGCGGTGATGCACCGTCGTCGGTTCTCCGATTGCGCCAGCTGCGACGAGTCGGCGCGCCTCTATATTCGCGGGTGCGTATCTCCCCTGATGCCCGATGACCAGGTTTACGCCGTTCGCCTCGCAAGCGGCAAGCATAGCGTCTGCTTGTCCGAGGGAAGCGGACATCGGTTTCTCCCCGATGATGCCTTTCACGCCGGCGTTCGCGGCGGCAACTGTCGCTTCAGCGCGGGGCCCCTGCCACGTCGTGATAGAGACGATGTCCAATGCTTCTTTCGCTAACATTTCGTTAACGTCCGTGTAAATCGCGGGGACATCATATTCGTCTGCGACGCGTTTCGCGGATTCTTCGTAAATATCCATGGCGGCGACAAGCGTGGCGTTCGGCTGTTTTGTCCAGGCTCTGGAGTGGGAGCGTCCCATCCCGCCGCATCCGATGATGCCGATTCGGTATGTCTGGTTGGTTTCCATAAGTTCTGCCTCCTGTGTCCATCTTGTGGGTGACTTTAGCAACTTTCGTCATTTTTGTCAAGAAAAAAAGGAAAATGTGTTAGACTATACATATTGGCGATGTGCTGCACAACAATTGAAACAGATGGACGAGAAGTTATCAATGCGTAATGTTCTTCCGCGCAAACTGCGCGCCTTCCGAACACAAGCTGGACGCGTGCCATTCACCGAATGGTTTGAATCCCTTCGAGCTAGCAACGTCCGAAAAGGAGAAATACCGATGAACGACTCAACGCTAGATTGGCACGAATACCGGGTGAAACGCCTTGCCGATGGGGAGGAAGCAATCAGCTTTCTCCACGCGGTAATGGAAGAGTATGAGCGCTTTGGGAATACTGCCGCGGTGATGTCTGCAATTGAAACCGTCGTTGAGGCACAGGGCGGCATTTCGGCACTTGCTAAGCAGACCGGTGTGGCACCGGAAACCTTCTTGAACGTGTTATTCAGCGACGAAGCGCGCGAACACTGTGAAAAGTGCCTCGGCACGCTTCAGACGCTGCTGAACACACTCGGATGTAGGCTTTCCATTGAGCCGTTAGTGCAAGAGCATCTCAGGCTTGGAACAGCGACAGAGGCTGCCGCCCCAGGGTTAAAAGCACCGGCGGCGGAGGGCAGGCATCCTATGACTACCGAGACTGTTGCGGCGGAAAACTCCCGCTTTTGAATCAAAGGCGTGCCGACGGTGCTCCCAGACGGCCCCTAACCCATAGCCTTGCCTCAAGCGTAATGGCATACTCACTAAGGAGGAACTCATCAAATGGAAGCCCACTACCAAGACACCGCGTCACACATACGCGTGACAAACCTCACCGCGTTTCCCATGGGTGTCAAGTCTTATGTCAAGATTGATACCAACATGGATGTCATCGGGTGGGGTGAAATTAACAACATGGAGCCCACTGTCTCCTGTGCGCTGGCACGTTCCTTGTCCGAACTCATCATCGGCGAGAACCCGACGCGCATTGAGCATCTCTGGCAACGCATGTTTCGCGCGCATCGCAACATCCGCGGCGGCGGAATCATGGTGCATACCCTCTCCGCTATTGATATGGCACTCTGGGATATCGCCGGTAAGTTGTGGGGAGTGCCAGTGTATCGCCTCCTCGGAGGCCCGTGCCGCGACAAGATTTGGAAATATCCGAGCCCAAAGGCGATTAAGACAGGCCCCGGGGGTTCCAAACCCTTCGCCGGCACACCTGACGAGATAGCCGAACTCCTGCAGCGCGTTCAGGA
Organism: uncultured Poribacteria bacterium; assembly: GCA_958296135.1. Classification (GTDB taxonomy): domain Bacteria; phylum Poribacteria; class WGA-4E; order WGA-4E; family WGA-3G; genus AGPOR5. The sequence continues at coordinate 4,987,502 of CATQHZ010000001.1, read as the reverse complement.
TGCGAGAGAGAAAGTTGGCACCGACGGTGCTGTCATGTTTGATGCACACAGCTGCCTCCCGCCGCCTATCGTCAAGCAATTCGCCAGTTACCTCAAGTCCGATGATTTGCTCTTTTTAGAGGAAGCGTGGGTGCCCGGCAACATTGAGGTAATGCGCAAAATCCGCGAATCTGTCCCTGTTCCCCTGGCTACTGGCGAACGCGACCGGACTATCTGGGAGGTGCGCGAAATTTTGGAGGCACAGGTGATTGACATCTTGCAACCCGATTGCGGGCACGGCGGCGGCATCACGCAGGTGAAAAAGGTAGCCGCCCTCGCCGAAGCGCATCACGTGCCGATAGCCCCCCACTGCACGATGTCTTATCTCGGACTCACCGCCAGTTTCCAGCTCGCCGCTTCCGTGCCGTTCTTCCTCATCCATGAAGGCTACGAGAACGTGCTGCCAGACGGCGTTGCACACAAAACGTGGGAGATGGACGCAGAGGGATACGTTTCCTTACCTGAAGGCCCCGGCTTAGGCGTTGAGGTTGACGAAGCACGCGTCATTGAAGTCGGAAAGGAGTCTGACAGGCGTTTCACCTGGCCCGATAGCCGGTTGAGGGACGGTGCGATTGCTGATTACTAATCCACATCTGAAGTTTCAGTAATTAAGGGGGCATTTTCGGCAAGCGGGCACGCGCGGTGCGTGTCAGGGAGGATTGCCATATCCGCCCGTATCAACTTGCAGAACAATGAAAAAATGTTTGACATTTCTCGCGATTGCTGCTAAAATTCATAGACATGTCGCGGAAAACCACTGTTTTCAGATTTTCCGTAGAATAAGTTGACATTCTTTGCAATTTCGTGTATTATAAGTTGCAAACACGACGGTGCGCGCGAAAAATCGCGCCGCCGCCAGAGAAACAGACAGAACGAGGAACGACACAAGTGAACCAGCGAATGCTTAACTCCATTGCTAAACAGGTTACCGCAGACCGGCTTGGGCCTCGCGGGACGCAGCACCCCCAGTGTGCGTCCGGTCCCTTCGTCGCGCTGTCACGCGTTTCCGTTCACCTTGACGACAGAAAAGTAGGCTCGACCCCCCCCTTACTTATGTTTTGTTAAGTTTTATACCAAATAGGGCAGCGGCGGGGTTTGTCGTCGTCATGCCTTCACCCCCGCGCGCGCACTTCGCGTGGCGGGCTATTTCTGTTGCATTGGGACTGTCCCGGTGCATATTTTCCCTGCGCTATTTTCAGGTGCAGCCGTAAGTTTAGGAGGAAATCTCAATGATACGCATCGCATTTATTTTTATCGTTGGACTCTTCACGGTTCTCTCTGCCACAGCGGGACTGGATGAAGCCCTCGACGTTTATCTCACCTTTGACAACGTGAAACGCGAGATGATTCTTGATGCATCCGGCAACGGGTTGGATGCGGAGATTGTCGGCAACCCCCAGTTTGTCCGAGGCAAATATGGGGATGCAATTCAGAGTGCCGCCGTGACGGAGGACTGCGTCACGCTTCCTGCTGCGGACGCGCTGAACATCAACGGTGAGATAACCCTGAGCGCATGGATTTCTCGGGACAATTGGACGGAGGGCTCGGGCTACTGGTTTGAAAAAGGCGTCTATGCCGCGAAGGTGGGCTTGCAGGCCTACGGCATGGCCGTCTTCCAAGTGGAGGACGCAGACTGGGACCTTGGGCACTTAAAGGGCACCGTTCTCGTGATGATTTTGGGCACCCCCGGCGGTCGAACGAGCTCCAGCGGGGTCCTTCCAAAGATGGAAAACAAAACGTGGCATCACGTTGTCGGCACCTATGATGGTGCGTTTATGAAAATGTATCTTGATGGCGAAGTCTTCTTCGACGGTCAAGAGTTTGGTTTTCCTCCCACCGAGGTTCCCGCTGATGGCAATAACCAAGCCCTGCGGATTGGATGTGCCAAGGACCGCCTGCAGTTTGCCTTTGACAAAGGTGCGATTGACGAAGTTGCCATCTGGCACCGCGTGCTCACCCAAGCAGAAATCCGCACAGTCCTGAAGGGCCACCTTCTCTCGGTTTCGCCGAGAGACAAGGCCGCCACCACTTGGGGCGATATGAAACGCAGGAGAGCCACCTACGAGACTAGGTAATGGCGTGCTTGCTTGTAGGAGAGACCTCCTGGTCTCGATGCCTCATGTGCCTACGAGACCAGGTAATGGCGTGCTTGCGGTATGTCGCGGGGCTCGGTGCCGGTCGGAATAGCCTAGGCACATCGCAGGATATCGGTGAGGCGCTGCATCAAGTGCAATTTTAATGCGCAGTATCTATAAAAATGTCGTATAATATAGGTATATGCAAAACATAAAGGTCAAGATGGGTGAGGTTGCTGAGTGACTTGGCACTACCAGGGAGACGCTGCGTCGGTGGGAATCCACGGGTGAGTTGCTCCCTGCTCGCAAGACGAATCAGACATACTGTTTGAGGACAAGTGAAAGGAGGTCTGTTTATGCAAATGCTTTGGCTCATTATCCGCCGAGAGTGCGTCTCCAATGTGTTGACGGCCCGCTTCATCATCGGATTTCTGGTCTGCTTGCTCGCGACCGGTGTCGCCGTGTTGGTGCAAGTGGACGATTACGAAAAACGGTTCACGGCATATCACACCGCCGTGCGGGAGGCACAGGGAGAAGAGGAAGGGTGGAACCTCTACTTTGACATCAATCCGAAGGCGCACCGAAAGCCGAATTCCCTCGGCATCTTTCACGTCGGGATGGAGAACGTCGGTGCCAATGCCATCAGCATCGCGCTTCCCGTACCGGTATGGCGCGATAGCTCAGATGCGCGGAAACTGGGTTCGGATAACCCCTTTCTGGCGCGGTTCCTCACCGTCGATGTTATTTTCGTGTTCAAAATCGTGCTGAGCGCGTTGGCGATTCTGTTCGCTTACAACACCATTTCTGGAGAAAGGGAAGATGGCACGTTAAAACTGGTGCTGTCCAATGCGATTCCGAGGGATACGCTGGTGCTCGGGAAATACCTTGGCGGCATGCTTTCGCTTATTCCCATCGTTGTTATTAGTTTTCTGGTTGCGCTGCTTCTCGCGCAAGCCTCTCCTGCAACCGATTTTGACGGTGCCGATATGGGGCGCATGGGTGTGATGCTTGTCGTCTCGCTGTTGTATGTCTCGACGTGGTATCTCGTCGGGCTCCTCCTGTCCATCTGGACGAAAGAAGCCGCGACGACACTGATCCTCTCCATGTTTCTTTGGGTGCTGCTGACGATTGTGCATTCCAACCTTGCGACGTTTGCTGTGGAGAAGTTTCCGCCGCATCCGGTGGAGCCGCTGGCGATTTCCGAAGCCAGGCAGTTGTGGGAAGATTTCAAGCAAGAGCGCGACCGGTATCTCAAAAGACTCGGCCACGAGGACCCGCTGGATACCGTTTCCTATCCGCCGGATACAAAGCGCACTGGGGGCAGCTCTTCCTCCGGCTCTAGCCCCGTATTCTTGAAAGAGAAATGGGTGCCGAACAGTCTTGACGTTGCGGATACGTCCAGATATCAGGAATTTCTGGGCTGGCAAGAACCGCTTCGCATTCGCTATGCCGACAGAGTGGAGGCGCTACTCAAGAAACCAAGCGAAGACCGGGAGCGCAACGCGCAACTCGCTGATGCCATCGCCCGCATTTCATTCGCCGACGCGTACACCTTCGCCATCGGCGCGATAGCCGGCACCGACCGGGCGGGCGCGAACGATTTCATCAAAGGCACGCGAACCTATAAGCGGCAGATTGTCGACTACCTCACCGATAAAGAGGCGTTTTCCTCGCGCCAGTGGTTCTCCGATGACCAGGGCAAGGCGGATTTTACGGGTATGCCTGTTTTTAAACACCGCCGTCTCTCCCTCACGGAGAGTCTCGCTCGCGCGCAAGGCGATATGTTTATCTTATAGGCATGGAACCTTATCCTGTTCATGGCGGCATATCTCTCGTTCCTTCGCTATGAATTGTAGGCGCGATGTCCCGAAAAGCATTAGTGCCAGGAACGTAGTCAGTATGATGGCTAACGTAAGCGAACGTTATTGCACCAACAACGCGAATCAAATGCATTGCGAAGGAGGAAAGGATGATTTGGCATATTGCGAAGAAAGAGATTTATCATAACCTGACGACGCTGCGGTTCGCGCTGACCCTCATCCTGCTGCCGCTGCTTATGGTAGCGAACGCGCTTATCTACGGGTTAGGCGAAAATGGGTATCCGGCGCGAAACGATACCTATCACAATGAACTCAAGAAGCGGCAGACGCGGCTTCAAACCATCGCCGGGGAGAGTCTCGCGAAGTTAGCGATGGAAGGCCCCGGTACTATGCCGAAACGGCCGAGTCGCCTGACATTCTGCGCTGATGGCACGGATGAACTGATACCGGGCAGGGTCCGCATGCAGGTTTCCGGTAGCTCCAGCCGAAGCGGTGATAGCCGGAAGGAGTATAACTACAAGTGGAGCGGCCCGTGGGTGTTGGAATATTCGTTGGACAGTGACAGCAGTTCAACACAACGCATCAAAATCGACTGGGTGTTCATCGGGGTGCTGCTGAGTTTCTTTACCATCTTGTTCACGTTTGATGCTATCGCCGGGGAACGGGCGCGCGGCACGCTGAGCCTGATCATGTCCAATCAAGTCTCCCGCGCCCAAGTGCTGTTGGGAAAATACCTCGGCGCGTTTGTGACGCTCATGGTGCCGCTCGCCATCGGCATTCTGATGAACCTGATTGTTATCCTCCTCACCGGGAGTATACCGCTTGATGGCAGTGACTGGCTGCGCCTGCTCGGCATGGTAGGGCTCTTTGCGCTGCATGTCTCCAACTTTATCTTCCTCGGGCTGTTTGTCTCCAGTCGCGTCACCAACGCGGTGACGAGCCTGGTCTGGCTGCTGTTAACTTGGGTGTGCTTAGCGTTTGTGTTTCCAAGTCTGCTCGGTACCTTTGTCGGCAATCTGAACCCGATTCCCTCCGTGGACGAAGTCTCCCTGCAAAAAGAGAAGCAGTTGAAGCAGATTCGGGACGACTATGAGCCGTTTGATAACAAAGGCAAATTAGCAAAAGCCGCCTCTACCGAAGATCCGGAAGCGACTCGCCAATGGGCAGAATTCTTCACCAAAGAAGTTGCAACGAAAACTCGGTTTGCCGATGAGCACCTCGACCGGCAGTTTCGACAAGTGCAATTGGCTGGTGACTTGACGCAGCTCTCGCCGATAGCGTGCTTTCAATATGCGATGGAGGGACTCGCAAACACAGGTGTTGTGAGTTACATGAATTTCGTCCGACAAGCGCGCCGCTATCGGCAGACGTTCACCGATTTCGTCAAGACAGAGGATAGGAGCGACTCGGCGAGTCTGCATATCTATCCCGTGAAAGAGGGGTTGTCACAAAAACCGGTGAATCCGGCCGCTGTGCCGCAGTTTCAGGAGGCACTCTCGTATGAAAGCGTGCTGCTGCCCGTTGGGTTGTTGGTTCTGTTTAGTGCGCTGTTCTTTATTGTCGCGCTGGTTTCGTTTTTGAAAAGCGATGTGAAGTAAATGCTCCTGATGCGTTGAACCGTAGCGCGAGAGTCTGTTGTTCGCGATGTTGGGCATGGCGGGGGAAACCCTCGGCGATTCGCGATCGCCGGGCCCCCGCCCTACGGCGTGAAGCACCGGGTTTTTTGCCCGTAGGGCGCGGGGTTGTTCGCGATGTTGGGAGTAAAGTGCTGGTTCATTTGCCCGTAGGGCGCGGGGTTGTTCGCGATGTTGGGCATGGCGGGGGAAACCCTCGGCGATTCGCGATCGCCGGGCCCCCGCCCTACGGCGTGAAGGCCGGATGAAAGCGCCGGTTCATTGCCCCGTAGCGCGAGGGCCTGTCCCTCGCGTTGCTGATCTACCGAGGCCTTTTTCCTCTTCCCCGTAGGGCGCGGGGTTGTTCGCGATGTTGAGCATGGCGGGGGAAACCCTCGGCGATTCGCGATCGCCGGGCCCCCGCCCTACGGCGTGAAGGCCGGATGAAAGCACCGTCAATAAAAACATGTTACCCATCCTCATCCGCAGAGAACTGCTCAACAACCTCATGACGTTCCGGTTCTCGGCGGCACTTTTCATCACGTTGCTTCTTGTTGTCGCAAATACGGCGGTGCTGATTCAGGACTACGAGCACCGGTTAGGAAGTTACCACGCCTCTGTCAAACGGCACCAAAACCAGTTGCGCGAGGCGAAAGCCTATTCTGACTACATGCTGTTTGTGGATAGGGCCCCGAATCCGCTCAGCATTTTCAACGTCGGTTTAGACAAACGGGTTGGCAACCTCATCGGTGTGTATCACGGGTTTGTGCCGTCGCTGTGGGATGCCGAAATGCACGGCACAGATAACCCGTTCTTGGCGTTCTTTTCGTCGATTGACATTGTCTTCATTTTTGAAGTCGTGCTCAGCCTGCTGGGGCTCATCTTCGCTTACGATGCGATTGCCGGCGAACGTGAACGCGGCACCTTACGTCTCGTCCTCGCGCAGCCGGTCCGGCGCGGCCATATCCTGCTCGCCAAGTGGTTCAGTGCGATGACGTGTCTGCTCGTTCCGCTGCTCATCAGTCTACTGCTCGCGACGCTTTTGCTCACGACATCTGCCTCGATTTCTGTTAAGGCAAACGATTTTGTGCGCATTGGCGGGATTGTGCTTGCTGCGTTTGCGTATCTGTCGCTGTTTTACCTGCTCGGGTTGTTCATTTCCACCGTGACGCGCCGTGCGAACACCGCCTTGATGCTCGCGATGTTCGTGTGGGGCTTTCTCGTGCTTGTCTATCCAAACCTCATCCGTGCTGCCCATGCTCCGTTCGTGACACCGGCGCGCGTGCAGGCGCGCGTGCAATCCGCCAAAAATCAAATCCAACAGATCTGGGACGAATTGAAGCGGGAGCGGGAGCAGTTCCTGAAGCGCGAAGGTGTCGATCCGGATGCGCCGAATTTTGAAGGTGTTTGGGAACTTTGGTTTCATGCCGATGTCGATGCAATGCTCCTTGCCTACTATGATACAGAGCACACCACCGTGCTTTCGGATGTGCCGCCGGCCTTTGAGAAGCACATTCCACTCGTCAAACGCTATTACGTTTTTATGGAACCGCTGACTATCCGTGCGGCGGAGAGGACGTGGCGTATCCGAAAGCCGGTGCTTGACGATGTTTTCGTCCGGCAAGCGGTGATGGATAGATTGTGGCTCAAACTCTCACCGGTGGGCATGTTCGACTCGGCGGCGCAGGCGTGGGCTGGCACAGACTTGGGCGGCATGCAAGCGTTTTTTGCCGCCGTGAGACGTTATCGTCTGCAAGTGATTGACTATTTCTATGCGCGGGATATGTTCGCCTCACAACAATGGTTTTTCGTGGAAGAAAGGAAGGTTGACTGGCGCGCCTTGCCGCGTTTCTCCTTTGAGCGTAGCGATGTCCTAATGCATGCAAAGCGCGCGTTGCCCGATATGTTGCTCCTGTTTTTGGTGAACGTCGCGCTGTTTATGGGTATCCTGTTGGTTTTCATTCGGCGCGAGGTTTAAGTATTGGCGCAAAGCGTTCGATGAGGGATTCCGTGTCATCACGTTTCTTGACGTAGCACCGCATGCGCCGTTGTTGCATGCTGCGTTTCTGGCGTTAAGTTTTTCGTCCGCGACGAATCCCGAACTGCAGAGAGGAATTGGGTATCATCATGGTTTGGCACATTGCGAGACGCGACCTTTACGATAATCTGAATAGCCTCCGCTTTGCTTTAACGACGGTGCTGCTCATCGCGCTGATGCTCACTAACGCCGCGGTGCATCTGCATGAACATCCGAAGCGGACGCAGGCATACCATGACAACGTCGCGCGCGCTACGAAGGAACTGAACGCGCGCGGCAGCAGCCTCTATCGCCTCGCTTCAGAGGGCCCGCGGCATCTTTACAAGAAACCGTCACTTCTCCAGTTCTGTGCTGACGGTAGCGAGAATTTTTTGCCAAAACTCGCTGAAGGACACAATTGGGTTGATGGAGAAATGCCTATATGGCGGCTCACGTATCCTCAAGAGAACCCGAATCTGCTCAATATCCGCCCCGATTTCACGCAGATAGATTGGGCGTTCATCGTCGGCTATGTGCTCAGTTTCATTGCGATTCTGTTTACCTTTGATGCTATCGCCGGCGAACGTGAACGCGGCACTTTGCGCTTAATGCTTGCGAATGCTATACCGCGGCACACCGTTTTAATGGGCAAGTTCTTCGGTGTTTTTCTCAGCATTCTCATTCCATTCGCGCTCGCTGTTGTGATGAATTTGCTGGTGATTTCTACCTCAAGTGCCGTGCAACTCGGCGCGGAAGAGTGGGGCCGTTTGGCTCTCTTATGCGGCATCGCTGTCCTCTATACGTCGCTTTTTATTGCGCTTGGGCTCCTCATTTCCGCCCGCGTGCGAGAGAGCGGCGTGAGTCTTGTCATCTTGTTGTTCACCTGGGTCTGCTTCGTTGTCTTTATGCCTAGCACATTGGCGGCACTCCGCGGTGCCACGAATGCGCCGGTGGACTACAACGAATTCTGGCGGCGCAGGCTGCACATCCCGAAGGAGAACAAGAAGGCATACGTGGAACGATACCAGTTGCGTCCGCCTGAAAAGAACGCGCGCCCGGGCACGCGCGCCTATAGAGAATTGCAGCTGTGGGGAGAATATGTGCAGACGGATGCGGTACGGTTTGAACGCTTCAACGATGACTATCTCAGCCAGCAGTTGGCGCAGGGCAGACGTGCGCGCGCGATGACTCGCCTTTCTCCCGCCGCGATTGTGTCGCAGCTGTTTGAAGCCTTCGCGGGCACGGGGTTTGAACGGCATCAGCAGTTCCTAGAAAATGTGCGGCGGTATGCGCGCCATTACCGCCAATTCGTCGCGGATATGGATAGAGCCGACCCGGGGAGTCTACATATCTTGGGCATCAGCGAGGGGATGTCGGAACGAAGCGTCCCGCCGGAGGCGATTCCGAAATTTGCAGATACACTCAGCCTCAGCCGTGATTTCAATGCCGCGGCGATGGATTTTTTGCTGTTGCTTCTGTTTCTAGTGGTGTTGCTGTCGGGTGCCTATCTTGTCTTTGTTCGTGCGGAGGTGTGATGTCAACCGCCCCCTTTCACCGTAGGGCGGGGGCCGTTACGCCTTCAGTCTGTCATCTCTTCGGTCGACGGCGCAGCGTCATTCGCAAAGCCGAATGACGCATCTTCGGCGGGTTTGGCTTTCGCAAACCCGCCTACGCCGTCGACCGCAGCGGGTTTTCCAGCAGAGATGTCCACTGGCCCCCGCCGTGCCACGCGATTGCCCCAACAGTTCTGATGGGACGCTTTGCGCCCATACAAAATCACTCGAAAAGTTCCCCGACTTCACACGAAAATCCCGGTACTACCTCTTCACCGGTTAGCGTGTCTTCGCGCGTGAGCAGCGTGATGTCGGTTTCGGAACGATAGACTGTCACCGTTTTCGCCACTGGTTCAATTACCCAGACGAGTTGCGTGCCGGCATCCAAGTAGTTCAGCACCTTTTGGACAATCCGAAACTGCGCGTCCGATGGGGAGACTACCTCTACCGCCAAATCCGGCGGGATTTCAAACGCCTTGCGCCGTTCTTCTGGCAGCCGCGCGTTTGAGAGAAACGCGATGTCGGGTATCAGCACGCGCTCGCCTATACGAAACCCTGTGTCGGGTAGATAGACCCGGCCCAATTGATTCTCTCGGACATGCACCTGCAAATACCAATCAATGTTAGTGCTAATATCGCCGTGTTCGCCTGAGGTAGGGGGCATCGGTATTAATTCTCCTTTAACATATTCGTATCCCTCTAAATCGCTTTCAAGGAATTCTTCCAAGGTCATCGCAGGCAGGGAGAGGGGTTCCTGCGCGGTTGGTGTGGGTTGGATGCCCACTGCCGCGTGGTGAATTTGTTGTGTGCTCATGTTTGGCTCCTGTTAAGTCAAGTTGTTTTGTGCGGTTGACGCGGGCGGAAACCATAGACATCTGCCCTTACAAATCTGGTGGCTGTTGATATTAACTCGTAGGGCGGTGCCTGTCTCCCGCCGTGCCACGCGATTGCCCCAACAGTTCTGATGGGACGCTTTGCGCCCATACAAAATCACTCGAAAAGTTCCCCGACTTCACACGAAAATCCCGGTACTACCTCTTCACCGGTTAGCGTGTCTTCGCGCGTGAGCAGCGTGATGTCGGTTTCGGAACGATAGACTGTCACCGTTTTCGCCACTGGTTCGATTACCCAGACGAGTTGCGTGCCGGCATCCAAGTAATTCAGCACCTTTTGGACAATCCGAAACTGCGCGTCCGATGGGGAGACCACTTCTACCGCCAAATCCGGCGGGATTTCAAACGCCTTGCGCCGTTCTTCTGGCAGCCGCGCGTTTGAGAGAAACGCGATGTCGGGTATCAGCACGCGCTCGCCTATACGGAATCCCGTGTCCGGGATGTAAACACGCCCTAACTGATTTTCTCGGACATACGCACCTAATGGCACAATAAGGTTGACGCTAATATCGCCGTGTTCGCCTGAGGTAGGGGGCATCGGTATTAATTCTCCTTTAACATATTCGTATCCCTCTAAATCGCTTTCAAGGAATTCTTCCAAGGTCATCGTTGGCAGGGAGAGGGGTTCCTGCGCGGTTGGTGTGGGTTGGATGCCCACTTCCGCGTGGTGAATTTGTTGTGTGCTCATGCTCTTCTCCTTATTAATCAATCCACTCCATCGTTTGCCGCAGTTTCTCTTTAGCCCGGGCACCATCTCGGCGTGCTTGATAGAAGACGCGTTGCGCCTCAGTGAACTGCGCCTGTGCCTGGAACGCATCGTCAAACGTCAACCCGCGATAATTGGGCAATTCCACCGTGACTTCATCCAGCACGCGTTCAATTGCACGGAGGCGTTGCTCATAGATTTCTACGCGTCGCTGCTCAATCTCAATTCGTTCTTGAGCGTTGGCGACAGCGCGGTAATCGCGCCGGACGGCGACGCGGAGGCGTTTCCGTTTGTCGGTGTGTTCTAGATGCAGTCGCTCCAATTCTGCGAGTTCAGCGGAACGCAAGTTTTTTGTTTCGTGTCCATCGAACAGCGGAATGTTGAGATTAAACCGCAGCTCCCATCCCTGTTCGGCACGCGGGGTGCGTTCAAAGATGCTCGGCACATCGCGTTCTCTGTCCAGCAGCACTGGCGAGTAGCGCGCCGTTGCATCCCATGTCCGCTGGCCTGGATGCTGTTCCAACAAGACGCGCAAGTCGCGATAGCGCGCCTCGGCAGAGACTTCGGGGAACCGGTTCCAGAGCGTCTCGCCGACGAGTCGTTCTTGGCGGGCGATGTCGCCTTTCAAGTCCTGCAGCGCGAGGCTGTTGCCGAGCGCGAATTCCACAGCGGCTTCCAGTGTGATGTCGTCGTCTGGCAGGGGTTGCGAGAGGACGACGTTTGCGAGCGGGTCCAGCCCGGTGAGGCGGATGAGTTCCGCCGTGTCCACATCCAGCCGCCGCTGGAGTTCGTTCAGTGCGAGCTGCTGTTCCGACAGTTCCAATTCCGTATTGAGGCGGCTCAAGAAGAGAATCCGCTTTTTCTCGTGTTTGATTTGCGTGCCTTTCAGTTTTTTGACGAGTTCTACCTCAATCGCGCGGCGTTGCGTAATTTCCTCCTGCGTCAAGATAATATCGTGCCAGAGGTTGCGGAGTTCGGAGACAATGTCTTTTTTGACGCGTTCGGCGGCAATCTCTGCTTTCCGTACGGCTTCCTGCGTGGTGTCAAGTCCTTCCGGTACTTCGCCGAATTGTGCCAGCAAGAGGCTGAGCTGCCCGCGGGAGAGGTAGTCCCGTTCATCGGTATCGCCCGCCTTTTGGCGTTTATATTCACCGGTAAGTCCCACCTGCGGCAGATAGATGGCTTTGGAGAGGCGAAGATTCGCCTGGGTGCGTTCAACAACCTTTTCTGCCTGCCTGACGGCCTCGTTGTTTTTCAATGCCAATGCGATGGCGCGCGTCGGTGTCAGGGAAACGAGCCGTTGCGCGGGGACAGCACGCGCCACTAGCAACAGCAAGCACAGTGACAGTGCTGTCAGTCGTATGTTCATGTCGTTTTCAGTCCTCCCTACCGGCGGCTAATCCGTATCGTGACGATGGCGATGCCGATGACCAGGAGAATCAGCAGCACAAACAGCAGCGTCGTGATTGACACCTGCGTCTGCGACTCCACCTTCACCGTAATCGACCGGTCGCGTGCTTCCACCTTGCGGTTATCCACGGTGACTTCCGCATTCACCTTCGCCTCATATTCTCCGACGCCGATGTCTGAGGGTGGGTTCAACGTCACCTGAATCTCTGTATTTTCGTTGCGCTTTAGCGAACGAATGACTTCCGGCGACACGGTGTAGTTCCACTCGGTGTTCACTTCCACCACCATGCGGATGTCCACCAGATCTCGCGTGCCGATGTTCTCGAGCGTTGCTGTCATCTGCACCGGCTCGCCTACCTGAATCGTTTGGAACGCATTCGGCACGAAAAGTTCAATCTCTGGCACCCCTTTCGGAATCAACTCAAACCGCTCAATTCCGCCTTGGATACCGGCCAGCCGCTCCGCAGGCAAGTCCAGCCGGTTATTGGCACCGCCGAGTGCGTTTGCCTCCGATTCATCGAGCACCGCCACGTAAAATTCCAGTGTGCTATCAAGATAGGCGGCATCCAACTCTTCCGGCAGGTACACAATCAACTGCAGGGCGCGCTTGGATTGTTCTTGTGTAAACTTCACCTGTGACTGCCGCGATTTCGTCTCGGGGTCCTGAAATTCAAACGTGAGCCGGTCCAACAGGTTAATGACGCGCAACTGAAACGTGTTCTCTGTCTCCGCTAACCGATCCAACGTCAAATCATAGGTAACATTGCTGCCGAGGTTTCCCTCCTGTGAAAACCGCAACGAACTGACATTGACGACATCCAACGCCGATTCCTTCTGCAGATAAATCAGCCGTATGTCCGGTTCGGGCAGTTCTGGGTACTTGAGCGACACCTTCAGGCTTTCCACATCTTTTTGGAGTTGAAATGTCAGTGCTACTGTCTCATTGTAGCCGAGCACTGGGACGTTTGCTTCGTAAGGTTTGACGATGTTCGTGTCATCGGTGACATCAAGCAAGGAGACATAAAGCGAGCGGATTTCATTAGCGGCGGCGATTTCCTCTGGGGTGGCATTCATCGGCATCGCCTCTGTTGTGGAGGTATTCTTCAGTTGCAGCGTTACCATCATCTGGTTCTCTACCCGGAACTTCTTGGCACTCAAAATCGAGAGGTGGCGCGTGTCTTCCTCCAAGTGGATTTTATAGGGGTAATCCTTGTCCAGATAGCGCAAATTGACGGTGAGACTATCCACATTCCGGCGGAGTTCAAAGTCCAGCAGTTTCTCCTCGCCGTCGCGCAGCGTCCGAATCTTTTGCTCGTAAGGGTAGCCGATGATGGCCGCCGAATCGTCTTGAATCGAGATGTAGACGTTGTTGATTTCCTGCGCCGTGTTTTGGACGGTGTCCACCGATGCGTCGTCATCGCTTGTTACTGCACCGTAGGTAAGGATAACCTCCAACCGCCGCCGGTCTCCCTGTTTGTAACGGCGCGCCGAGACGACGGAGATGTAGGGTTCTTCCTGCTTCAGGTGGATGTTGCGTTCCTCCTCAACATCGAGGTAGTCCAATGCCACGACGACATTCCGGACATCCTCCTTGATGAGCTCAAACTCCAGGGTCACCGCTTCGCCTTCTTTCAACGTCTCAATTCGGCGTTCGTAAGGTTCGGCGATGATGGCACCGCCCCGGCCAAAGTCCTCTTTCTCTTTAATGGAGACGAAGATGTCGTCCACTTGCGCGCTCACGACAACCTCGCGTCCAAGCACTTTGGAGCTCTCGGTGAGAGTGACAGGCAGGGACCTGTTGCGCAGCGTAATGGCGAACAGTTCCCTGCCGTCGCGCGATTCATAGAGCCGCGTGCTTTCGACGGTGATGTGCCATGCATCCTTCAACGAATCGAGTTCCACCTGCTGCAGGTTCAACTTCGCCTTTTCATACTCGGCGATGGCGCGTTTGTGTTCTTCCTCGGCCTGATTCACCTCGGAGACGGTAACGATGTTGTTCTCTTCGCGCATCATCGCCTGCAGATTTTCGAGTTCAATCTGCTTCTCCTTCATCAGGTTCTCGGCGAGTTCCATCTCCAAGCGGGCGCGTTTGGTGGCGATTTCACGGCTCTGCTCATCCTTCGTCTTCGCCGCATCTTGCGCGAACAAAGGGGACAGAGACACGGGGGCCAGCAGGAACAGCAGGCAGAGGAACAGCCTGAGAACCGGCGCGCCAAACGGATGCCTACCGGCTAGACTTGAAAGCGGCACGTCTGCCGGAGAAGGAAACGGGACCCGGCCAGACGCAGCCAAACCCCCGCGAGAAACGACGAAATACATCACTCGCTGTCCTCCTCTGCCGGTTCATACCCCGCGACGTAGCGGAGATACAACGCCTCCAGATTTTCCTGCGCTATATCTTCGCGCGTTAACTCGCGCTCCAAATTGCCGGCGACGAGAATGCCAATCTTGTCAGCTATCTCCTTCGCGCGGAAAATGTCGTGTGTCGACATGAAGATAGCTTTCCCTTCCTCCCGCAAGTCACGCAGCAGGTTTAGAAAATCGGCACCGCCCTTCGGGTCTAACCCCGAAGTCGGTTCGTCCAGCAGCACCGCCTGCGCATTCTTCATCATAGCAATCGCGATGCCCAAGCGTTGCCGCATCCCTTTGGAGAACGTCTTCACCCGCCGCGTGAACGCTGCTTCGGGTAATCCGACGCGCCCAAGGGTGGCATCCAAATCCGCGTTGGATACCTTTTTCCGGCCGCCGAGTTTGGCGAAAAAGGCGAGGTTTTGTCGGGCGGTGAAGTTGCGATAGAGTTCCACGTTCTCGGAGACATAGGCGAGGTGCCGCTTCGCCTCCAGCGGAAACTTCGGAATCTCGATGTCACCGATGAGTGCTGTGCCGCTCGTCGGTTCAATGAAGTTGAGCAGCATCGATATCGTCGTGCTTTTGCCGGCACCGTTCGCGCCGAGTACGACATAGATTTCGCCATCGTTGACGGTGAGGTTGAGTGCATTCACCGCCATGACAGTCTCGTTGTAGACTTTCGTTAAGTCACGCGTTTGTAACATGATATGCCTCCTGTGGGGTTTCAATTTCCTCGTCGCTGCCAAAAAACCTTTGCCAGCGCGCTGCGTAGTCTTCTTGCACTGCTGCAATAAAATCGGGTGCGGCCTTGCGAAAAGCCGCCTCTAAGGCTTGCCATGCTGCTGCATCCAAGGGTTCATCTTCTCCGAGTGCATTCTTAACCGGAACCTCGTCGAACCGTGTCAGGAAGATTTCCTTATCCAGATCCATGGGGAAGCCTGCCTCTTGTTCAATGCCCTTGTAAGCGTACCGAACGTGTCCGAATGGCAGGGGGCCATAATACCGCTCATCAGGAACTTCCATGCGGAGAAAGGCGATGGCATCGCAGCTGGATGTGACGTGATCCAGGTCAATTTTGCGCATTTTCATGGTAACGCCTCATAAAATGCGATCTGGGGAAGATCGGGCATGGCGAGGGACAGTGGACATCTCTGCAGCGAGGCTGCAGAGATGACAAAGTTTCGGCGTGACGGCCCTCGCCCTACGGTAAAAAGACGGCGTGACCGTGACGGCCCTCGCCCTACCGATAAAAGGATGAGCCCCTAAAGCGTCCCCTCCTTGCTATCCTGCTTCGGTTCGCGCTTGTGAGCTGGCGGCGAGGTCCGCTTTCTCTCACGTTCCAAAGCCTCTTGGGCACGTCTCAACTGTTGCCTCGCGCGTTCAACTTGTGCCTCAGCACGTTTTAACTGCTGCTTCGCGTGCGCCACTTGCGCTTTCGTGTGCTTCAGTTGTCCGTTGATGCCCTCACCGATGTCACCCCTGGCCTTGGAGACTTCCCCAATTGCCGCTTTGAACTCTTCGACCAGTTGCTCGATTTCATCACCGATGTCATCCCTGGCCTTGGAGACTTCCCCAATTGCCGCTTTGAACTCTTCGACTAGTTGCGGGATTTCATCACCGATGTCATCCCTGGCCTTGGAGACTTCCTCAATTGCCGCTTTGAACTCTTCGACCAGTTGCTCGATTTCATCAACTTCTTGCCAGAGGTTCGGCATCGCAGGAATGTGCGGCGGAGCTGGCACGGCAGGAATCGGCATCGCAGGAATGTGCGGCGGAGCTGGCACGGCAGGAATAAGTTCCTTCGCGCGTTCAACTTGTTCCTTCACCGCTTCGACAGATGCCGCCACTTTCCGGGACTGCGCATGGAAGTCTACGCCCTTATTGAGATACGCCGCTTTGTAGGTATGCCAATCTTTCGTCGGTGGAATGCCCAGGAGCCGCCACTGCCACAGTTTCGGGTTATCCTTCAAGAGTGCCAGCGTATGCCGTTTCGACAGAGACATGGCGTAGTCTCCGAAGTGCGTTATTGTGATGTCTTTATCCAAAAGCAGCTGCAGCCACTCGGCGCGTGGATACCGGGCATCGATTTCTGCCTCGGTCCACTCGCTTTTGATTTCAGCACGCTTCCCTTGACGCGACACCGTCACAGTGGTTTTCGGGCGTGCCTTAGTGTAAGCCGCATCAAACGCCGCCATGAGTGCCGCCGCAGTCTGCGTTCCCTCATATTGTCCCGTGGTGATTGCATCCGGGCTCTCAAATTCCACGACTTCGCTGAGAGTTACCCCGTTGTGAGAGTAACGAGCAGAGTAACTCCAAGTTTCCGCGTTCGCCTGTCCGCTGAGAGAGAGGACGATGGCGAAAACGCTGAGAAAGGTAAGCGTGAGCCAACCGTTTTGATGTCTCATTTTCAAAACCTCCATCATCGTTGTTGGTTCCGGTCTCTATGCTATTATACCCTATTTCCTGAAAAATTCGGAAACAAAGGTTGTCTACTTATCCAAACTACAAACGAGTTGCAAAAAAGTTGCCTGACTGAAATGTTACACACCCGTGATGCGAAAAGGTTGCATTTTTTTTCGCTCAGTTTGATTTTGCGAGGTGAACCCTCGGCGATTCGCGCTCGCCGGGTTTTCCCTCGCGCGACGGTGAAAGGGATATTTACTTCACCTCGCTCTTCAGAAACGAAATCTGCGCGATGATGAAGAACAGCGCGTTAAATAGGATTAGCAATCCCACCGGCAGCAGCACACTTTCATGCGAGAGTGCCTCTTGAAACTGCGGCACCGCTGCCACATCAACCGGTTTTTGAGATAATCCCTCTTTCACCGGATAGATATGCAGACTCGCCGAGTCTGTCCTATCCTCCGTCTTGATGAAATCGGTAAACGTTTGGCGATAGCGGCGCGCGTGTTTGACGAAATTCATGTAGCTCACAACACCTGTGTTTGCGAGTCCCTCCATCGCATATTGGAAGCACGCTATCGGCGAGAACTGCGTCAGGTCTCGGGCGAGTTGCACCTGTCGGAACTGCCAGTCGATCTGTGCATCGGCGAGCTGCGTCTGCGTCTCTATCCGCGCGAGAAAGTAGGTGGCCCAGCGGCGCGTCGTCTCGGGGTCTTCGGCAGACGGCGCTTTTTTTAGCCGTGTGGAGTGGGGCTCCCGAAATTCTTCTTCGATTTGCGCTAGTTGTGCCTCTTTCCGTAACGAGACTTCATCAACGGATGGAATCGGGTTAAGGTTCCCGACGAAGGTGCCGAGCAGACTCGGAAAGGCGAACGCGAGGCAGACCCAGGTTAATAAGAGCCACACTAACCCGGTGATAGCATTTGAGACACGACTGGAGAAAAACAGTCCGAGGAAGATGAAACTTGAAACCAGCAGTGCCAGCAGCCCCACCATGCCGAGAATGCGCAGCCACTCGCCGCCGGCGAGCGGGATACTGCCGCTAAGGAGGATAACCAACAAGTTCATCAGGATACCGATAGCCAGCGGCACCATGAGCGTGATAAATGCCCCGAGGTATTTGGCCAACAGCACCTGCCCGCGGGAGATCTGGTTGGACATGATGAGACTGAGTGTGCCGCGGGCGCGCTCCCCGGCGATGGCATCAAACGTGAACAAGATGGTGAAGAAGCTCATGAGAATCCCAATGAACACCCAGTCCAATTTGATGCGTTGCATCGAATTACCGCTCTCACTCGGCAGCGGATATTCTAATGTCCACGGAAAACGCCATGCGTAAGGTTCCGCATCGTTACCGCCGCTGCGACTACTGTGAATGTCGCTCTTCATCATGACGAATTTCGGTATGACTTCGTCCGCTCCATCGGCGCAGAATATCAGCGGGCTGGGCCGCTTGGAAATGCGCCCAGGCCCGACGAGGGCTAACTCCGCCAGACTCTGAGCCGCTGACGCTTTGAGTTCGTTGAAAGATCTGGCTGCCAATTGGTGATGCGTGTTATTTTCCGCCATCCAGCCGCCGCCGGCTAAGCCATAGATGAGGGCGTTCGCTATCATCAGGAGCGGCAGCAGCAGGATCATCAACGCGAACCTCAACGTCGTGAGGTTGTGATAGATTTCTTTCTTTACAATATGCCAAATCATTCGTCACTCCTTTGCATGCAGGTTCTGTTCAGCGAGTAAGGACTTCGTTCGTGAAATCCTTGCGCTGGATCGGTGTTGAAAAATCGCTGCAAGAACGTAGTCATCGTCAACGACGATGACAGATATACGGCGAAAGATGCCATTGCACCATCCCCTGTTATTGAACGCTTTGCGCCAATACGAAAGACCTCAACCCAGGTCATAGCGGAGGAACGAGACATACGCCGCCATGAACAGGATGATATTCCATGCGACTAAAATCAAAATGTCGCCGGCGGCGCGAGAGAGGCTCTCTGATAGCGACAGCCGCCGGTGCCGGAACACCGGCATATCTGTGAGCACCACCGCGCCCCTGTCACTGGAAAACCACGTCGGCGAGGAAAACGCCTCTTTATCGGCGAGATAATCAACCAGCTGCCGCTTATAGGTTCGCGTGGCGGACAGAAAATCGGTGTAGCTCTGCCGGTCGGTGCCGGCGAGCGTGCCCACCGCAAAACTATAGACATCGGCGAAGGAGAGACGCGAGATATCCGCTGCCAATTGGGCGTTCTTTGCGGCGGCTCGACTCGGTCGGTTGAGCACTTCCTCAACTTTATCCGCATAGCGAATGCGAAGTGGTTCCTGATAGCCTAATATCTCCAGAAAGATGGACAAGTCGGCGTGCTCAATATTGTTCACGCCATAGGTCTCTTTGGAGTACCACGGGGCTGTTCCAGAACCGTGACTTATTTCACTTGCAAGTTCTTTGGATGGCCAGGAAATTGCATCTTGCGGATTCTCCCAGTCTGCCGCCTGTTCACGGCCTCTCTGTTTCACGTAGGCGTTCCGTTCTTTCCTGAAAGCGTCCCAGATTTGCAATGCCTCTTGAAAAATCGGCCGGAAAGATTCCGCTGTCGGCTGCGAGGGCAAAAGTCGCTCCACGGCAAATGTCGCGACATTTGAATGGACGGTTGTCACAATCACCCAGACAAACATGGACAGGATGAGCGTGGTGGCAGCTTCCTTCGTCCAGACAGAAAACAGCAGCCCGAGCAGATACCACGTTGAGACATACACCAGCGAGATAGCAAAGATGAGCCCGATGTGCGCCAGGTCTTTGCCATCAAAGGCCGTCGCCGGTGAGGCGTAGGCAAAAAGGAGGGCGAATAGGAGACTCACGCCAACAATGGGCAGCAGCGAGAACATCCCGCCCAAGTATTTCCCGAGCACTATCGTGTCCCTCGGCACAGCGTTTGATAAAACTAGTTTGAGGGTGCCATCTTCCCTTTCCCCCGAAATCGCGTTGTAAGCGAACAGAATCGCTAGCGCACTGAGCACGATTTTGAAGATGAACGTTACATCCACCGACAGAAAAATCGAAAGGAACGGGTTGTCCGTTCCCATCTTCTGAATGGGGGCGAAGAAGCTGATATGCAGCCCGCTCCAAATCGGGCGGGCGGGTTCAACACTCACAGTATTCCCGCCGAATGTTTCCATCCCGGCGTGAAAGATGCCGAGGGGATTCGGCTTTCGGTGCGCCTTCGGATTGATTTTGGAATAGACATCCCACGTCCGCGCTTCATCCTGCGATTCCCGCACGGCGGTGTGGTAAGCCGTCAACCGCTTTTCATAATCGTTGACTTGCACCAACACGGCGACACCGGTTGCGAGCAGGCAGACGAGAAACCCGATGATGAAGCGAGAGGTGAGCACATTGGAGACAACTTCGCGTCGGATAATGAGCCAAAGCATTTGCATAAACAGACCTCCTATAAACGTTGCACCCCTAAAGGGGTTCTAGTTGAAAAGTTGCAAGTCTTTTGTTTTGCAACGGAGATGGCCCGCAACGCGCCGGGCGCGTGCGGAAGTTAAGGCAGAATACCGACGCATACCGATGCCGCCGGGGATAAAAACTTAACAGAAGATAAGGAAGGGGGGGGTCTTAAGTCGCTCGGGAACTCGTGATGGGGCGACAAAGGGAGCGGACGCGCACGAGAGGTGCCGCGTCCCGCGATGGGTGCCCTGTTTCACAATGGGATTAAGAATTCGCTGATTCACTGTGTTGTTCCCCGTTAAGCAAGGTTTACGGATGTTGCTTCTCTTGAAACTTAAAACTGTCCCTATTTTATACAAATTTCGATTTTTTGTCAAGTCTCTTTTGGAAAAATCCAAAAAAGTTTCAGATTTTTCCAAAAGTGTGGTATTGAGCCCCGAGGTCTCTCCTACAGTGCTGTCCTAAAAAAGAAGCGGCAAGAGCAGAAACGGTGCCAGTTTCGCGAGTGCCTCACTCCCTGTTTCCTCTGGCGCGTGGCCGATGTCTAGCGATGCGGTCCCCTCTTGGACAACGAGGGACGCGAAGAGCGGCTCCATCTGCCCCGTGGATGCGACTACCTCTGCGGGCATCCTTGAGTTACTCGGTGCTCTGCCTCTGATAAAAGCCCCGAAGTCAAATTGGAGACACGCTGCGGGCGGTGCGGCGAACGCCGCGAGCCGCTGCTGCAAACCACCCGAGGCCGGTTCGGCTAACAGCCCGTCCACTAGCGTCTGGAACTGTTTCTCCGAAAATGCTAACAAAAAGATGTCGTCAATAGTGCCGTAGTAGAGGGAACCGGGAATCTCTACGATGTTGCAAGTAATGCCGCGATAGTCCACTTCTCGGCGCGGCTGGACAGCACACTTATCCAACATTCCTTGGAACACCGCGTGCCATTTTTCCGGTGCATCGGGGATGAAGAGGACACCAACGTTGAGTTCTTCAAAGTCAATGCCGACTGAGTCTAGCACGTCATCTGTTGTGTTAGAGCGTACCGTATATAATGAGCCTGAGTGCGCCCCGAAGTTGATAAGGTCGATAGTGTAAGTCAGTTCGCCGGCGAGGGCGGCTTGCAACTCCGCGGTTGGTGGGAACAGAAAGTTGCGAACCTCGGAGGGGGCCTGCCCACCTAGCACGGTTTGCCAGAATAGGGGTGCTGTCTGAGGCGGAAGTGCAAGGAAAAATTCCTCTGTGCCGGCGAGTCCCCGCGTGGTTTGCATCGCGGTGGCCCCTTGAAACCGAGCAATCAGCGTCTCCTTCTGCTCGGCGTTGAGGTGTCCGTATAGCCGATGGCCGTCGCCCGGACGTAACAGGGCCAAGGTATATCCCAACGTGCGGAAACCTGCGAGTTCGCGGCTGACAACCGGCGGTAACAGGAGTTGCAAATAGGGCCCTCCCACGGTGACATCCACGAAGGCGAACACTTCGCGCTCACCTGTCATCTCCACCACGGAACGATACGTCGCGTTTGTCGCAATCGATTCCTGCTCGGCGCGGTAAACATCCACCACCTTCTTGAAACTGGCTGGGGTGAGTCCCACGAGGAAAAGGTCTGCGTCCAGGCTCCCGTAAGTGAACTGCTGTCCACTCACAGCGACGGCGTGATACGTGATGTCCCGATAGGTATCTTCTGTCACGTTGACTTCGTGCCCCATCATGCTGGCGAGCCTTTCGGTGAGCGTAGTAAAGGTCTGCTCGGCGGCGGCTGTCTTACCCGCATTCTGGACCACGAGCCCGACGAGGAGTCCTTCTTCTCCGGCGGAAACGGTGAGCGCGACCTGGTCTTCCAGAAACGTGTCAATGAGCTTGGGAATGTCTGTCCCGGTGACTATCGGCACTATTTGCAGCATTTGGTTCATCAGTGCCCAGTTGGGGCTCGCAGTGATAAACTCGGCGGCTGCCTTCCAATTGTCGGAGGTTTCGATTGCCTCGCGGCACGCGGCCAAGTTTTGGAGTTTGAGATAAAGGAAGCTATCCGCGGGGATGACCTCCTCTATCGTTTTGGCATGAGAAGTGACTATCATCGCGAAGGTCAAAAGGACGATGAGTCCGAATAGGAGCCCTCCGTGATGGCGATGTGTTTTGTTCAACATGGTATTTCTCCTTTCAGTTGCTAAGTCGATGACTCTTATATAACGTAGTGCGAGGGCCTGTCCCTCGCGATGCTGATACGCCGCGGTATATTTCCTCTTCCCCGTAGCGCGAGGGCTTATTCTCGCGCTCTTCTTCCCCGTAGTGCGAGGGCCTGTCCCTCGCGATCGAGACATGGCGGGGGACAGGCCCCCGCCCTACGGTAAAAGGCCGGTTGCTGCCTGACGGGGGACAGGCCCCCGCCCTACGTTCGATAAGGCCTCTTTCTTCTGCCACCGTAGCGCGAGGGCCTGTCCCTCGCGATGCTGATACGCCGCGAGACCTTTCCTCTTCCCCGTAGTGCGAGGGGCTGTCCCTCGCGATCGAGACATGGCGGGGGACAGGCCCCCGCCCTACGGTAAAAGGCCGGTTGCTGCCTGACGGGGGACAGGCCCCCGCCCTACGTTCGATAAGGCCTCTTTCTTCTGCCACCGTAGCGCGAGGGCCTGTCCCTCGCGATGCTGATACGCCGCGAGACTTTCCTCTTCCCCGTAGTGCGAGGGGCTGTCCCTCGCGATTGATGCATGGCGGGGGACAGGCCCTCGCCCTACGGTAAAAGGCCGGTTGATGCATGGCGGGAGACAGGCCCCCGCCCTCCGTGCCATGAAGTTTCGGATACGAGACGAACCACCCTGGTCTTAAACCTCCGAGCGGACAAAGACGAGGAATGCACCTAACAGACACCCTCCCAGTAATAACACGAGCAACAGGATATCCCCCATCGCCGTGTTCAACGTGTCTCGGAACGTCACCTTATCCTCAAAAATCGGGATGGCCTGCGGCGGGACCGGCTTCTCGGACATGCCTTGCGGAATGCCGATGAGGTGAAGACTGGCTGCATCGGCACGCTCTCGTTCCTCGATGAAGTCTCGGAATTGGCGGATATGGAGCCGCACGCTATCAAGAAAGTGCAAGTGGCGGTTAAATCCGGTGCCCGCCATAGACTCCAAGGCGTATTGGACGGTGGCGGCGGGCGAGAACCGAGTGATGGCTCTGGCGCGCTGGACTTGGGCACTTTGTGCGGCGAGATGCTCGCGGTTGGACCGCTCGCGGACTTCTACATCTTTCCTCACAAGCGCCGCTAGCATCGGTAAATCTGCATCAACAACCTTTGCCGACTCGGCTTCCACCAAGGCTTGCGCTGCTGCCCGCGGCATTTTGGGCAGGTTGCTGAGGGAGTACCTTGATAGCAACTGTTTTTCAAGCCGTTCCCGCATCTGCTTGAGGGGTTCGTTGACCTGATCAAGTGCTGCCTCTTTTGCCTTGTTGAATTGGTTTTGCGTTTGGACAGGTGCCATCCATTTGGCCGCGAGCGTGCCGAGCGTAGAGGGCATAAACACTACCATGGTAACCCAAATTAACAACAGCAGGATGAGCGTTAACCGGCTCTCTCGGGTGGCGGCGGACACGATGAGCCCAACGGCAATAAAGATGCCGGCATAGCACGATGCAATGAGCACAATGAGTCCCAACCGACCCCACGCGGCAGTGTCCAGCTGCGTCCAAGTATCTGTGGAGATAATGGCGAGGTTGAGCAACACGGCGAAATAGAACGGAATCAGCACCGCGAGGAGGGCCCCGATGAATTTGCCGAGCAAGAGCGCGTGGCGTGAGATCGGGTTTGCGAGACAGAGGCGCAGCGTCCCCTGCTCGCGCTCACCCGACAGCGCGTCAAAGGTAAACAGTATCGGGAGGAACGAAAGCAGATAGGTGATGATAAACACCCAATCTATCTTCGTTGCTGTCGGGCGCAGGCTGCTCATTGCCCTCAGGTTGAGGTAAGGATATCCCATCCACCAAACGCTTTTTAGCGAGTTGCCCGGGCCCGTTGTCTTTGTCCAAGAACCGCCGCTCCCGATCTGGCCCGGCAGCAATGCCTCGCCGCCATCGGCGATGAAGGCGAGAGAAGGGGGCCGTTTGCGAAAATCGCCCGGTCCCTTTTGCAGCAGGAGATAGAGCTGCGTCCGTGACTTCACCGCGTTGCGCACGGTGTTGACTCTTTCGGAGTACTTCCGGACCTGCTCCGGATGCCGCCGCAGATGCACCACGGCGTTGGTTACCATTAACGCCGCGAGGATGAGCGTGGCTAAGGCGAACCGGAGGCTGTTGAGATGGTCAAAGAATTCGCGAGTGACAATGTGCCAAATCATTTTTTCGTATTTCCTTTAGGTGGGTTGACGTTGTCTTGGAAAGGGATGCTCCTTGTCAGGCCGAAAAGACGTTGTCTTTTCTTGCATGTTAGGAATGCGAGACTTCCCAATGTCAGCCCTGCCGGGTAAGTGAACCGGTATCGCTCAAAAAACTCTCGCCGGACACCTTGCGGATGACGAAACACTAAACTTCCATTTTGACAAAGATAAGAAATGTGCCCATGAACACGCCGAGATTGATTAAGCACAGCACCAACAGTTCTGGCAGGGCGCGCTGCGCGTAGACACCGACTGCGGCCGGCCGAAAGCGGAAGGGTGGCAGATCTGACCAGGCGACTGGCCCGTCGTTGGTAGCAAACCATTGTCGACTGGCGAACGCCTCTTTATCCTGAAGATAGGTGATGTAGGTGCGCCGGTATCGCCGCGTCGCACGGAGATAATCCACTATCCCGTCCACATCGGTGCCGGCCCAGGCGGCGGTGGCAAAAGAGTAGAGACTTGCAGGACTCAGTTTCATGAGGCGTTCATCCCATCTCGCTCGCCGCAGCTCGGTTTCCGCCACCATTTGTTGTCTCACTAACCCCTCCTTTTCTGCCAGTCGGATGTGCATCTGGTTCATGAATGCGTGATACTGTTGGAGGTGCGGCACAAGCGGGTCGGCGGTGTTTCTCAATTTGCCGATGAGCTGGTCTGCTCCGCCCCGCCAGAACATCCGCCGAGATTCGGGAAAGTCAATGTTAAACCACGGCGGCTTGCCTGTCAGAGGGCTGTTGGCGAGGAACCGGCGTTCCTCTCGTTCTGCCTCTTCCCGAATTTGATCAATCTGTTGATAGGCGGAGGTGCGGCGGGCATTCGTATCGCCAATCGGATCGATAGCAAACCGGCTCCAGTTCGGATAGACTAGCACCAAAACCACCCACACGAACATGCAAAGGATGAGCGATGTCGCCGCGCGGCGCGTCGTCGTGGAAATCAGCAACCCGATCAGGTAGAACGCCGACAGGTAAACCACCGTTGTCACCACGATGCCGCCGATACGTAGAAACTCCGCCGGGCCGAGTTGCAGCGAGGGGGCAAGCGTGCATTGAATCAGCACGAGCAGCAGACTCATCAGCAGCGGCAGCAGCAGGCAGACCATGGCGGCCAGATATTTCGCAAATAAGACGGCCCCGCGCCCGACAGGATGCGAGAGCACCAGCCGCAAGGTGCCGGCTTCCGAATCGCCGGCAATCGTATCATAAGCGAACAGCAGTGCCAGCAGACTCAACACGACTTGGAAGAGAAACACCAGATCGATGTGCGAAAAGAGGTTTAGATACGGGTTCTTTGAGCTCAGCGGTGCCCCCACCCTTAAAAGGGATGGCACTTGCGTATGAAAGATGTCAACGGCACTCCCAAACCGCGTGTCCAACCCGGCACTGAAGAGACTCAGTGGGTTTGGGGGCCGTGCCACTGCTAGCCTTAAAGACGAGTAGGTGGGTGCGTCGGCGATTTTCCCGCGCATCACCGCTTCTCGCTGGCTATGGTTTGCGAGCCGCTCTTCATACGCGCCCAGCAACACAAACGTATTGGCGACGACGAGCAGCACGGTAATCACGACGGCGGCGAAAAACCGCGCGCTCATCAAATGCACGAGCAATTCTTGGCGGATCAGGGTGCGTAGCATGACGTTTTCCTCCTTTTTGGGAATTCGCGTTGTGAAAAGGCATCCTGAATGTTTGGGTTATCTGTATAGAGCCAGTTGAACCGAGAAAGGATAGTGAAAACATGATTGGGTTTAGGACGCTTGTTGTTCCGAGAGGCATCTTTCCTCTTCACCGTAGCGCGAGGGCCGTCACGCCGAAACGTTGTCATCTCTGCAGCCTCGCTGCAGAGATGTCCACTGTCCCTCGCGATGCTGATGCGCCGCGAGACCTTTCCTCTTCCCCGTAGCGCGAGTGCCTGTTCCTCGCGGCGGCAACTGCTCCTTTTACCGTAGCGCGAGGGCCGTCACGCCGAAACGTTGTCATCTCTGCAGCCTCGCTGCAGAGATGTCCACTGTCCCTCGCGATGCTGATGCGCCGAGGCCTCTTTCTTCTTCCATCGTAGTGCGAGGGCCTGTTCCTCGTGATCGATGCATGGCGGGGGACAGGCCCCCGCCCTACGGTAAAAGGCCGGTTGATGCATTGGCGGGGGACAGGCCCCCGCCCTACGTTCACTAAGGCCTCTTTCTTCTTCCATCGTAGCGCGAGGGCCTGTTCCTCGTGATCGATGCATGGCGGGGGACAGGCCCCCGCCCTACGGTAAAAGGCCTGTTGATGCCAGGCAGGAGACAGGCCCCCGCCTTACGTTTGATGAGGCCTCTTTCTTCTTCCATCGTAGCGCGAGGGGGCGGTATCATCCCAAAAGTTCAGCCTTGTATGCCGCAACAATCGCATCCAAAACCGAATCCGGAATCTCTTCTAGCTGCGCGGCTAATTCTTCCTCAACATTTACCATGAGGCTGTGATCGAACGTTTCACGTTCTTCGCACGCGTCAAAAAATTCGCCGTGTGCTTCCAGCATGCGTGCCAAGCGGGCCGGTGTCAGACCGGCAGAGATGCCGTGCAGGTCCCACGCGGTGCCGCGGTAGCCTTTCTCATAATCCGCGCCGAGGTGTTGCTTCGCGATTGCCTCGCGTTGCGCGCCATCTGCGCTGCTGGTTTCTATCGCTTCCGCCGCGGCGAGCGCGCGTGCATCTAATTCTATCTGGAAGGCGGTGGCGGCATCTGCGGCCGCGATGGGATAAATTTTGTAGGTGCTCATTTTGTTCCTCTGTTTTCGAGACTAGGAGGTTTCTCCTACCGGGCATCGAGACCGGGAGGTCTCTCCTACCGGGCATCGAGACCGGGAGGTCTCTCCTACGGGGATGGTAGGCGCGGTTTGAAACCGCGCCGATGGGGTTTGCGAGGGACAGGTTTTCCCTCGTGCTACGGTTCCGATAGGGGCTGGGAGGTGCGGTTTGCAACCGCGATGCTTATACCACTGCGGAGAGTCCACCGTCAATGTTAATCGCGGTGCCGGTGATAAACGCCGCGCAGTCTGAAGCGAGGAAGGCGACTAAATTGCCTACTTCCTCCGGTTCGCCTAAACGGCCGAGGGGATGCTCCGCGCCGCGCGCGTCCCAATATGCCTCAAGCGTTCCCGGTGAACCCGCCGCCTGCCATGCGCGTTCTCCCTGCGCGCTCTTAATAGAGGTGAGACACACGGTGTTTACCAAGATGTTATGGGGTAAAAGTTCTTTGGAGAGTGCCTTCGTCAACGCGATGCCTGCCGCTCGACTGACAGAAGTGGGAACCGAACCTGCGCCCGGCTGTTTGCCACCCGGATGCGTAATGTTGATGATTCTACCGCTACCGTTGGCTTTCATGTGTGGAATCACCAAACGCGCGCAACGCACCGCGCCCATCAACTTCAAATCCAGATCGGCGTACCATTCTGCGTCGCTCGTCGCTTCAAACGCGTCTGCCGCCGAACGTCCGGCGTTGTTGATTAAAATGTCGATCTTGCCAAAGTGGGATGCGGTTTGTCCGATAAAATTCTGCAGCGTTTCTGGAGCTGTCACGTCTGCGGGAATTGCGAGGACTTCGCTGCTTGTTTGCGCGCGAATTTCCGCTGCTGCATCCGTTAAAACTTCCTCGCGTCGCGCACAGATAGCGACGTTCGCGCCTTCAGCGGAGAGGCGCGTCGCGATACCTTTGCCAATTCCTTCGCTACCGCCGGTAATGACGGCGACTTTTCCTGTCAATCCGAGTTCCATTGATGTCTCCTTGAAAAATTAAGATTTTCGCGAATGTATCGTTCCAAATTCCCCTCGGCCTGTCCGGCTGTCCGTAGGGCGAAGGTCTGTCCCTTGCGCTTGATGCTTGGCGGGGGACAGGCCCCCGCCCTACGGGCCACGGGAGATGAGCTGGCACGGCGGGGGACAGGCCCCCGCCCTACGTTCTCCGGGAGGTTTTCGCAGGGGTGTCTTGAGCCTTAATCGCCTGAGGCACAGCGTTTAGCACATCGCCTGCTGTCAATCCATGCATGCCGAACGATTCCGCTGCGATGTCCCCCGCTAAGCCGTGGAGATAACAGCCAAGCCCAGCCGCCCTTTCGCCTGACAACCCTTGCGCCATCAAACCGGCGATGATGCCGGTGAGGACATCTCCCATGCCGGCTGTCGCCATGCCGGGGTTGCCGGTTGAATTTATCCAGAGACTCCTGTCCGTACACGCGGTGACGGTAGGCGCGCCCTTGAGCAAAAGGGTGACACCCCATTCCTGTGAAAATTTCTGTGCTGTGCCGAGCCGGTCTGCCTCTATTTGTGGGATAGTTGTTCCTATTAAACGTGCCATCTCACCGGGGTGCGGCGTAAGGACGATGTCAGTATTCGAGCGAGCGCGAGGAACAGGCCCTCGCGCTCCGGTAGAAGGTGTGATGGTTTGGTTCAGTGCGTTTAACCCATCTGCGTCAATTATCATGCTAAATCCCGATTTCGCGTGAACCAAGCGGTGGACAAGTGCCACAGTTTCCGGGTGTTGCGACAACCCCGGCCCGATAGCCATCACCGATTTTGTCTTGTCTGCAAATTCGAGGATAGGTTCGGCGGCGGCTGCCGCCAAACTGCCTGCCGCCGTTTCTGGTAAAGGCAACGTCATCACCTCAGACAGCTTCATCTCCAAAATCGGGTTCAGACTTTTCGGGATTGCGAGGGTGACGATGCCTGCGCCGATGCGCAATGCTGCCTCACTGGCCAAAGCCGCCGCGCCTGTCATTCCTGTTGAGCCGGCGACGACGAGGACGCGTCCATAACTGCCTTTATGAGAGGCATCCGGCCGAGGCGGCAGCCACTGTGTCGCTGCCTGCGCTGTTGTCCAATTCACGCCGATATTTTGCGCGTCAATAACCGATTTGGGAAAACCGATGTCTGCAATTTCCAGTTTTCCGGCGAACTCGGCACCGGGGTGCAACAACAGCCCGCGCTTCGGCAGCCCGATAGTCACCGTCCTATCTGCGCGAACACACGCGCCGAGTGGCTTCCCGGTATCGGCATCCAACCCAGAAGGCAAGTCAACCGCGACGGTAGGCACGGGGAGACGATTCATCCAGTCAATCACCGTGGCAATCTTCCCGACAACCGGTCGGCGGAGTCCCGTGCCGAAAATTGCATCGACAAACAGAGTCCATTGCGCTACGGTATGCGGTGCGGTTGTCTGTGCGCGGGAGATGGTTTCTACCGGTGCTGTGATTTCCTCCATCGGCAGCCCTAAATTCTGGGCAATTTGGAGGTTCGTTGCTGCGTCGCCGGTAAAACTTTCCGCGGGAGAGACGAGGAAAATATGCACATCGCAACCGGCATGCGCCAACTGCCGCGCGATGACGAGCCCATCACCGCCATTATTCCCTTTGCCGACAAAGATGCTGATGCGCCGGCAGTCAGGATAGTGACGTTGGATGGAGCGGACGATGGCATTCCCGGCGGTTTCCATCAGGACGATGCCGGGAATGCCGATGCGTTCTATCGTATCGCTGTCGATCTGGCGCATTTCCGCCGCCGTGACAACCTTCATGCCGGTTCCTCTGTCAACTCATCGGCGAATGTCAGCAGTTGCGCCGCCATTGCGCGCGATGCTTGTTCAAGGCTTGCCGCGTCTATCTGCATCTTCTGCACCCGTTCGTCTTGGTGCGTCTGGAGGCAGAACCCGAGGTTGTTTCGGAGATCGAACAGGCTCTGCTGAATGTGGTCCCGGAACGAACCAGCGGGGTACATCCATCTTCTGCCGCGCGTCTGCCGCAGATTGAAGTGGCAGTGTCCGTTATCGTCGCCGAAGCAGTCGAAGCGCATAATCTCGTCGTCATGCACATACAGCGATGCTGCGGGGCCGCGCCCGCCGGCATCGTCTCGCCAATACGCCTCAAGCCGCACGTTATCCTGAATCGGATATTCGACTAGGGCGTGTTTTACGTTTGCCATTTTTCTCTACCTCCTTTAGGTCTGGTACTAGTTACCAGCTGTTCAGGCAGGAGCGATTTTCTAACCGCGATTCCTTCGTTGAAATAGCATCAAGAACGCAGCAGGCAACAACGGTGCATGCAGACCTGGTAATATCCGGTCATTGCCCCAGAAGCAACTGCCTAACGCTTTGCGCCAATACGAAAAAATAGCGGCAAAAAAACTTGACATTTTGACTCAATTTGCGGTAAATTATATCAGAATTGGACATCGGTGTCAATCGCGAAAAAAGATTTCTCAAGGAGGGTTTATGCCCACATTCTATAAAGGCGCGGGGATTGGGACACATTGGCATAAAAACGATTCCCGCCGGGTGGGTTTTGCGGCGCATTTGCCGGAAGTAGGTCTGACACCCGAGGCATTGATAACGCATGTCGCGATAGGGACTGAAGAGAGCCCTTACATTTCGTTGACTCGTTCGTATGCAGTGGCGTGGACCTATGCCGTGTTTTTTGGTAAGGAGAATCCGAGCCCCGATAATCCAGCCTACGTTTACGAAATAAGGATTGAAGAAGATTTGTCCCGGGACCTGCAATTCTGGGATCCTGTTGAGGAAGTAGTGCAGACCTTACAGCATCCGATCCACGCCGATTCGCAAGGAGCCGTTCCATTTTACCAGCACAACGGGCTTCCCGATTTTTTGCTAGGGGTTGCTAACCCCGGATTGATGTCGGATTTTCTGGTGGGCCGGCACCCTCAACCACCGGGACCAGGTGCACCTTGCGAGCCCAATCTCACACTGCAGTTCAAGACACTTGTGCATTCGCTACGGGATGCAGAAATGCTTATCCGCAGTCATGTTCCTCCGGACTGGGTCGAGCGGCGTTTTGAGGTGTTCGCTGAATCAGGTTTCTAACTATCCTAGGAGAAATAACGATGAGCCGATTTGAAATGCGTCTCGTTGACCTGAAAGAGGTCAAAGAAAGGAATTCCATCGCGTTTCTTCGGATGGAATTTCTTGACATCCGGAAGTACGGCCCGACTTTTGGCGGGCGTGTCCGGTATGCCCGCGATGGCGTTGCGCAAAAAAGCGGGTTCCCCATGGATCTAAGCAAAGGCATCTTCATCGCGACGCTTGAAGATGATGAACTCAATGGCATCTCTCGGCAGGAGTTAAACGAAAATCTGCGGGAGGCAGCAGCGGAGATTGTTCAACTCGTTCGACGAGACAATATACCGAGAACTCTCCAAACTCTCTTGGCGGATGACGACTACCTTGAATACGATGAAGGCGGCTCGGAACCGCCGACGCTCTTAAGATGTCGTGTGCTAGCATCGAACTTCCCGGCGGATCCTCGGGCTCTCTTTGAGATAACCCGCCGGTTTAGCACTCTGACCCGGGAGCCCTATCAGGTGGCATCCTACGGCGCAACTTATTCAAACGGCGACAATGCTGAGGAAGAGTGGCAGGAATTTGCTTTCAGGCACTGCAACGGGACACCCGCAGCAACGCCGCCAAAGGTGCTGGCAGAAGCCTCCCAGAAAGCCGTAGCAGCCCTCATCCGCAGACGCAGTGAAACGCCGAAGATGCTGCAAACGATTTTGAAGGACTACGCTCATCTCGCGTATGACGAACGCCACTCGCAGCCCCCGAACTTTCTCAAATGTCGCGTCACTGCCCCGGAACGTCCGCGGCACGAAAGCGAGTTGTTTGAGATAGCCGAGCAATTAAGCGCGGCGACCGGCAAGGCGTATCGCGTCGCGGCATACGGCGGCACGTATCTCGGCGACAAGGGGTTTGATGAGGTATGGACGCACTTCTCCTTGAAGGTTGTCAATGTTGGCGCGTGAGGTGCATCGAGACGCGGGAGGTCTCTCCTACCGGGGAGAACGCGGCCTGTGTCTGGGAGCGGGAGGCGCGCCCGCCTTGTGTGGACGGTGCAGGGGTGCATCGAGACGCGGGCGGTCTCTCCTACCGGGGAGAACGGCCTGTCTTTGTTCTCTCATTCTGTTGTTCGAGCGAGTCTTACCTACTGAGAGGGAGCATTGTGGATTTTCGCAATATCCCACAGAAATCGAAAACTAAAGGGTCCTGGGCCGTGAAAAACGTTACTTGCGTTTTAACCTAACTTGTGATACAGCTCCCTTAAGTCGTAGCGCGAGGGAAAACCTGTCTCTCGCAATCTCCCGATCAAAGCACACTGCGAGGGCCTGTCCCTCGCCTACGGTTACAGGGGCGAAAAGGAGAATGTGCATGGAAACCACCTTCAAAGCAGGTATCATCGGATGCGGCGGGCGCGGACGCTCGCACGCACGCGGCTATGAGGCATCCCCAGATGTCGACATCGTCGCGTGTTCTGACCCGGTTGAAGACGCACGCAACGCTTTCGCCGAGCAGTTTGACGTGCCGAATACCTACGAAAACTATCAGGAAATGCTAGACAACGAATCGCTTGATTTCGTCAGCGTCTGCACGTGGATTGCCCTCCATAAGGACATGGTTATCGCTGCCGCCAACAGCGGAATCAAGGCGATCCACTGCGAGAAACCGATGGCACCGACCTGGGGCGAGGCGAAGGCACTTTATCAGGCGTGCGTTGACAACGATGTCGTCATCACGTTCTGCCATCAACGCCGGTTCGGCGCGCAGTTCATCAAGGCGAAACGGCTCGCGAATGAAGGCGCAATCGGCGAATTGCGGCGGCTTGAAGCCGCCTGCCCAAATTTGCTTGACTGGGGAACGCATTGGTTTGACATGTTCTTTTTTTACAATAATGACGAACCCATTGACTGGGTTACCGGTCAAATAGATGTAGCCGAAGAACGAACCGTTTTCGGAACGCAGGTAGAGACAAGCGGCATATCGTGGCTGCGCTGGAAAAACGGCGTGGAAGGGTTACTGGCTACTGGCGGGACCGGCTTATCCGGCTTTGCCAATCGGCTTATCGGCACGAAGGGTATCATTGATGTCGGCGGCGGTGGCGCGCCGATTCGCATCCTCCGCGAGGGTGCCGACTGGGAACAGCCCAATCTCAGCGGTTTGGTTCCCGAACGCGATGCGACGACGCTCTCCGTCCTCGATCTTGTCCACTGCATCAAGACGGGCCGTGAGCCAGAGTTAAGCGGCCGCAAGGCACTGCAAGCGACAGAGCTCATCTTCGCGACGTATGAGTCCAGCCGCCGGCGCGCGAAGATTCATTTACCGCTCACGACGGACGATTCTGCCTTATTGACGATGGTCGCGAATGGGGAGATTGGGTAGGGCTCATTAAGCCGTAGCGCGAGGGAAGACCTGTCCCCCGCGCGCTCCCGGCCGGCTCATTAAACCGTAGCGCGAGGGAAAACCTGTCCCTCGCGCTCCCTCAACTTTACTTTTTTCACGTTTTTGACAAAAATCGCAAAAATGATAGAATTATTACGTCACTCGCGCAAAACCGCAGCGAAAACCTGAAAACGTTAGTAAGGTCGGATTTCTATATCCGCCCGTTTTCGATGAGAAATAAACGATTGCGCATCATCAAGGTTGGCAACGCTATTATTCAATTGCGCCCGTTATATGAAAAAAACGCCCTTGCATTTTTTGACATAACACGCGGTTTTAATGAAAATAAAAAACAATCGCGCGACTGTCGCGCGAAATGATGACTTGGCAAACGAGCAAAAATGTGGTATCATTTAAACATGATTGCAATTTTTCACAGCACCCGCGCGAAATCGATCACGCGGCCCGTAGATAACGTTTACCAACCGCGCACCTAACCCACGCACCAGGAGAAATCAAACCGCAAAGACGAACGCAATCACTATCAAGCCGTCTTGAAATCTGTCGACACGCAACAGATTCACTTCGTCACGCTCGATGATGTGTCCCAAAACGGCTGGCGTTTGGTTATGATTGCACCCAAACAGGTCGTCCTTGAAAAGGACAACCGGCGCATCACGTTAGTGCTCAACGAACAACACCTCTTCATCTCCTGGCAACCGAGATGAAGCGGAGTCCCGTAGGAGAGCCCTCCCGGTCTCGATGCCCTCTTGTAGGAGAGACCTCGCTTGTAGGAAAGACCTCCCGGTCTCGACTTCCCTTCGGTAGGAGAGACCTCCTGGTCTCGACTTGATTGCTATAAAACGTTTCCAATAGGAGAACCCTCATGAACGGCAAAACCCTCATCAGCGCAATCTGCCTCCTCCTCGCGCTCTGCCTCGCCCTCTACTTCTACGCCGACTGGCAGCAGCAGCGATTCGACGCAGCACTCCCCGTGCCACCACCCGCTGATGACACCGAAACCGGCGGCCACGGGAAACCTGATGGCGAATGGAAACCCGCCGACGATGCACATGACGACACCGGTGAAACTGAACTCATCCCCAGCGACGACTGGCAACCCAGCACCGGCAGCCCGCACGAGGCAAGCAAACCCGAAAACCTCGCCGAGGCAGACACCGAGGACCCGGTTGCCAAAGCCTGGGCAAAACTTGACGAACTCGCCGAAAATCCCTTCGCCTGGGGCGGCACCGCAGACCCCCGAACCCCAGGGCTCGTCCAACAATTGACACCGATAGTTGACTATCTTGAGAGCGAGGCCCATGCAGAAGAAATCTTGGGACTGCTAAACGAACTCGCCTATCTCCGCGACCCGCGGTCCATCGAAACCCTCGTCGCTTATCAGTGTGGGGGTAAGATAGGAACTGCCCCTGTCCGCGAAGCCCTCATCGCCATGGGGCCGCCCGTTGTCCCCTACCTCCTCCCCTATCTAGACGAAGAGGACGATGAGGCCATGGGCGTGTATGTTGCCTCTCATGTCTTGGGCCATATCGGGGCCCAGCACCGGGTGGAGTTAGACGGTATCGTCAAACACATCATCCTGCCAAAATTGGAGAAACAATTGGGGCTGGCACTTACAGATCCATTCCCTACAGAGATTCGAATACGGGACTTGGAGGAGGCCATCGCCCGGCTCAAAAGATAGGGCCACCACCCCGGCCCTCACCATCGCGCGCGGGCCCGGTAGGAGAGCCCTCCCGGTCTCGATGCCTGCGGTACCATTACCGTCGCGCGCGGGAGAGAAACCCTCTCCCACACATAAACACAAACCCGTCAAAACAAACGTTTTGACACAAAAACGTTTCCAAAGGAGAACCCTCATGAACGGCAAAACCCTCATCAGCGCAATCTGCCTCCTACTCGCGTTCTGCCTCGCCCTCTACTTCTACGCCGACTGGCAGCAGCAGCGATTCGACGCAGCACTCCCCGTGCCACCCCCCGCCGCCGACGAACAACCCGGCGGCCACGGGAAACCCGGCGACGATGCACACGATAACGACACCGGTGACCTGATACCCAGCGACGACTGGCAACAACATATCGAACCGCGAGAACTCGTCAGACCCGAAAACCTCGGCGAACTCGACCCAGACGACCCCATCGCTAAAGCCTGGGCAAAACTCGACGAAATCGCCGAGAACCGATTCGCATGGGGAGGAACCGCACACCCCCAAACCGACGAACTCATCGCGCAACTCGAATGGCCGCCACCCAGGGGAATGAGGAGCGAAGCACACGCAATGGACCTCAGCTTCGTGCTGACGGATCTCGCCAAACTCCGAGATCCCAACGCCATTGAGGCACTCGTCGCCTATCAATGCGACAGCGGCATGAGCTCCGGCCTTGCTACCCAAACCCTCATCGCCCTGGGCCCCCCCGTGGTCCCACACCTCGTCCCCTATCTGGACGAGGCACTTAAGGAGAAAAAAGGTTCTAAGGGCGTACTGAAAGCCGCCAGGATCTTAAGCGCAATCGGGACCCAGCACCGGGCAGACCTAGACGGTATCGTCGAACACATTATCCTCCCAAGATTCGAGCAGCTGCTCGCAGAGGGATTTATAAGCTCTTATAAGCAGGGGCGCGTGAAGGAGGCCATCGTCGCCCTCAAACAATAGGGACATAACTCCGACAGTTACCGTCGCGCGCGGGAGAGAAACCCTCTCCCACGCATAAATACCAATCCGTCAAAACAAACGTTTTGACACAAAAACGTTTCCAAAGGAGAACCCTCATGAACGGCAAAACCCTCATCAGCGCAATCTGCCTCCTGCTCGCGCTCTGCCTCGCCCTCTACTTCTACGCCGACTGGCAGCAGCAATTCGACGCAGCACTCCCCGTGCCACCACCCGCCGATGACACCGAAACCGGCGGCCACGGGAAACCCGACGGTGACTGGAAACCCGACGATGCACACGATAACGACACCGGTGACCTGATACCCAGCGTTGACTGGAAACCCAGCACCGGCAGCCCGCACGAGGCAAGCAAACCCGAAAACCTCGCCGAGGCAGACACCGAAGACCCGGTTGCCAAAGCCTGGGCACAACTTGACGAAATCGCCGACAACCCCTTCGCCTGGGGCGGCAACGCAGACCCCCGAACCCCAGGGCTCGTCCAACAATTGACACCGATAGTCGACTCTCTTGAGAGCGAGGCCCATGCAGAAGAAATCGGCGACTTGCTAAACGAACTCGCCTATCTCCGCGACCCGCGGTCCATCGAAACCCTCGTCGCTTATCAGTGTGGGGGTAAGATAGGAACTGCCCCTGTCCGCGAAGCCCTCATCGCCATGGGCCCGCCCGTTGTCCCCTACCTCCTCCCCTATCTGGACGAAGAGGACGATGAGGCCATGGGCGTGTATGTTGCCCCTCATGTCTTGGGCCATATCGGGGCCCGGCACCGGGTGGAGTTAGACGGTATCGTCAAACACATCATCCTGCCAAAATTGGAGAAACAATTGGGTCTGGCACTTACAGATCCATTCCCTACAGAGATTCGAATACGGAACTTGGAGGAGGCCATCGCCCGGCTCAAAAGATAGGGCCGCCACCCCGGCTCTGACCCTCGCGCGTGGGAGAGAGAAACCCTCTCCCGCGCATAAACACCAATCTGTGAAAACAAACGTTTTGACGCAACCCCGCGCGAACCCCTCGCGCCGACAGAGAGATAGAGATAACGTTTACCAACCGCGTGCCTAACCAACGCGCACAATAAAATGTGCATAACCTCCTGACCTTGCGAAGACCCGAGCGTCACACCGCTCCGGCAACATTTTAAAAGGTTATGCACGCATCGTGAAAAAAGTTTGAGCAGCCCGATAGAGAATTGATACTTTTTTTCAACCTTTTTCAGAGTTCTGCGTCTAATCTGTTAAACCGCGAATTCGGGGGCGAATTTCGTCCCATTTTTAAACCCGTTTTCATACCGTAGCGCGGGGGTCTGTCCCTCGCAGTCTCCAGGGGACAATTCGGCTCCCCATGTTTCAATGAACAGAATGCCATGGAGAAACCAGTGCCAAGAAACAATAATACATCCATGAAAAACTACCACGTGCTATTAACAGCCCTAATTCAGGGAGTCATCTGTCTAACCTTTTTTATCATGCTTGCTGTTCCGTCAGAAGCACATGTGGGGCAAACTCAACCGCATGACGCTTTTGGAGAAGCCTGGGATGTTCGGGCCTCCATCAGTGTTGATGCACACCAATTTTCGCCCAACAACGACGGTGTCCAAGATACCATCAACGTTTCCTATAGCATCTCCGAAGATGTCCACGAAACGGAGCTCGTATTCCTCCGAAACGGCACCGAGTTTCAAGTTCCCAATTCTAACCTCCGAACTAGCAGCGGGAGTTATATCTACCGTTGGGATGGTGAAGATGGCAACGGGAGAGAACTACCCGACGGTTCCTATACGTTGCAGCTTCGTTTCACCATTGCCCACGTGCCTATGGAGGAACAGGGGAATGCTCTCAACCCCGTTGGGCCAGAGCATTCAAACAAGTACCTGGTGGGCGCAACTGCTGCAATCATCATCGATCGGGAGCCACCCAACATTACGCGCGTGCAGGGAAATGGAAACGTTACCCTCGTCGATGGCGGCTACATCGCCGCAACCCTCAGCTCCATCACCGTGACAGCCGACAAAGGATCCGGAACCGAGATTGATTTCACCGATAATCAGACAGCAATCAGTCTTACTGCCGAAGATGGCACGGTGCTGAGCGGCGCGACGACGCTTACAGGCACAGCCCTCACGCTGACCTTAGGAAATCAGCTGGATACACTGGGCGAAAACGGCACCTACACCTTATCTTATACCATCGTTGATCAAGCGGGAAACCCCGCCGAAGGCACGACAACTTTCACCTACGATACCGCCGCGCCCACGTTAATCAGCGTAGCCACTAGTCAAGGGGACATTCCGCCGAGCCGAGGCGTAAACGGGGAGGTGACATTCGTTGAGGCAACGCTTGCTGATAACCTTGAGGATGGACTCAGCCGCGGTTCCTCAACTATCCGTTTGACTGCGCCGGACGAAAGGCCCGTCTTGGGACAGCAAGTGTCTCCTTCGGAAGACAAAATCCGCTTGGAGTTCCTCACGCCGTTAGTTCCAACGAACGGTGAACAGGATGGCGAATACACGATAGTCATCGATGCCGTTGACAAAGCCGGCAATCGGACAGAGACGCAGGTGCCTTTCATCTACGACAACCGCGCCCCGCAGCTTGTCACCTTAAGCGCAAGTGAAGAGGGAGAGGCGTTTAGCGGAATTCAGAAGAGGCTCTATCACTCGGCACCCCTTTACCAAATCGCCGCCACGTTTAGCGATGCCAATCCTGATGGAAGTGCAGGGACAGGGGTAGATGTGGAAACAGGCGCAACTATCACTTTTCATCCAGTAGGAGGAACCCCTGCTCCCGAGCCCCAAATCATTCCAGACCGGGATAACAACCGCGTCGCTCTCTTGTTAGCCCAGCCGCTTGTCAGCAGAGACGGAAGCCAAGATGGAATCTACACGCTTGATGTCACCGTTGCAGATAGACTCGGTAACACGGAGACTGAAAGTTTCCAATTTATCTACGATACACAGATTCCGACGCTTGTCTCCACCGTTCCGGACTCAAACGAGACGGTGTCGTCCCTCACGCAGGTGCAGGTGAACCTCCAGGAAAGCACCAGCGGCATTGACTTCGTCCAGAGCACCTTCGGGCTCATGCACAACGACACGGAGGTGCCGGTAAACATCACGAGCAACGGCACAGAGACAGCGACGCTGACAGTCCTCGCTCCCTTCGCCGTAGATGGTTCAGATGATGGGCTTTACGTAATCGAGGTTACGCCGGTCGATCGTGCCGGAAACCAGGGCGCGGCGGCACGTCGAGAGTTCTTTTTGGTGAGTCAAACGGCTCCCAAAATCCGCTTGCTCCGGCCGGAAACGTCAACGGTAAACAGTCTCACCGCGGCTGCCGAGGGGCTCGTCGCCGTAGAGCTCGTTGACTACATCGGTGTCGGCATAGACTTTGATGCATCGACGCTCGTCGTAAAATCCCCCGGTGGCGTGCCTATTCCGAGGAACATCGCTCCCGCCCCTGCTGACGAAGAGAACCGACGGCTGACCTGGCGCACGGAAGCCGTCCTCCCCGACGATGGCTCAGCGGATGGAGAATACACCATCACTGCTACGTTCGTAGATTTTAGTGGGCAACGGTGGACAGAGGATTTCACGTTCAACGTGGATACCCAGTTTCCGCGAATTACCACCGTGCAGGCGTTGACAGGAACTCCGACAGACATGGGCGCAGAGCGCATTCCTGTCATTGCAGAGGCGTTCTCCCGCATCACGGTAGGGTTTGAAGAAGACGATATTGACATAGGCAACACCGCTGTGACGCTGACAGGACCGGGCGGAACAGACATCGCCATCAACCTCAATGTTAACGTCGCGCGAGGGGCTGTCCCTCGCAACAGCACGGTAAGCGTTAATTTTTCAAAATTGCTGGCATCGGGAGACTACACGCTCTCAGTTACGCCGCAAGACTATGTCGGTAACGTCAGTGCACGTCCGTTTGTCTACCGATTCCGCTTAGATGTGGATACGGAGCTGCCATCAATTACGAGCGTCGTCGCGTTGACAACGCCGCCGATGGAGATAGCCACCGAGCGCATTCCTGTCATAGCGGAAGGGTTCTCTCGTATCACGGTGACTTTTGAGGAAACTGCAGGGGATGCCCCGACACCGCTTGACATTGACATCGGCAATACCGCCGTGTCTTTGACGGGGCCCGATGGCGAGGCAATCGCGATTAACGTGACGCATGATGGGAAAAGCAGTTTGACGCTCAATTTCTCAAGGTTAACAGCCTCCGGGAACTACAGTCTCTCCGTTACGCCGCAAGACTACGCCGGTAATGTCAGCCCGCGCCCGTTTGTCTATCCGTTCCGACTTGATGTTGCATTGCCAAGAGTCAGTGCTGTTGCAATCGGTGGGAAAATCGGGACTGTCGTTTACGTTAACGGCGGCGCGACGAGCATTGTCGCCACATTGACAGCACCGACAGGAACAGGCTTGGCGTTTGGTAACGAAGGTTCGAGAATCAGTGTCACCAATGCCGATGGGACGGAGATACCGGGCGTTACAACCGTTCAGGGGACAACCGAGCTTGTATGGCAGGCGATTGGACAGCCGACAGATGGCACCGCCGATGGACGCTACACAGTCACTGTCACCCCGGTAGATAAAGCCGGGCGGCAAGGCGAAGTGGCGCGACGGCAGTTTATTTATGATACGCAATCGCCACAGATAACAGACGCAGCACCGCTGTCGCTGACGGCCCCTGTCACGTTTGTCACTGCCGGCTTTGCGAGCGATACCGAGCTCAGTTTCACCGTGGCCGATGTCGGCCCGGCGGGTGTCGAGATGTCCGAACAGACTGCACAACTCCTCGGTGCTGATGGCACGGCACTCAGCGCGGTTGTTACTCGTAACCAGACGGACCGGATGTTCTTAACGTTCACAGAACCCTTGGCGGTAGATGGCAGCGCGGACGGTAGTTATTCTATCGCCGTGTCTTTGGTGGACAGAGCGGGCAATGAGACGCAAGCAAACTACGCGGTGGTTTACGACACACAGGTGCCGCAAGTCTCCGACGTGACGTTAAACACGGCGGAGCCGACACGGCTCGTTGCCACACAGCCGACGGTGATTACGGAACTCGGTTTCAGTGAGCTGGAGATTGCGTTTGAAGAAGCAACCACGCGTGTGGACTTTGCCAACACGACGATGACGTTGACAGGCCCGGAGAACGAGACGCTCCCGTTGACGCTCACGCCGAAAGGCACAACGCAGGTGACAGCGCGGTTCGTTGCGCCGCAGGCCCTCGGGGTATATACGCTCAGCATCACACCGCAAGACATTGCCGGGAATGTGGCGCGCGGCGCGGTGACTTACCGCTTCCGCCTTGATGTCAACGTCCCGAGTGTGATATCGGTGCGGATAGATGGCAAAGTCGGCGGTATCGTTTATGTCAACGGCGAAGCCACGAGCATCGTCGCCACCCTGGTAGACCCGAGCGGTGCAGGCATCGCCCTGGGTGAAGGCGGTTCTACCATCACCGTTGCAAACGCTGCTGGCACTCCTGTCCCCGGCACGACAACGGATAACGGTGTGGCCGAATTGACCTGGGTGCCGGGGGTATTGCCGCTCGATGGCACTGCTGACGGCCGTTATACGGTGACGATAACGCCGCGCGATAAAGCGGGGCGGCAAGGCGCGGCTGTCTACCGCCAGTTTGTCTTTGATACCCAACCGCCGCGGGTAACCGAAGCGACACCAATCGTTCTGAATCAACCGCGTACCTATGTCAATGCCAGTTTCTCACAAAATCCGCAGGTGCGTTTCACCGTGGCGGATGTCGGTCCGGCGGCGTTAGACTTAGCGGCGCAGCAGGTTCACTTCCGCGCGCCTGATGGCGACGAGGTGCCCTCGGCGCTGAAGCACAACGAGACAGACCAGGTGTTCCTCACGTTGACGGACCCGTTGCCGATAGATGGCAGTGCCGATGGCACTTATACCGTCACGCTCACGCTGGTGGACAGAGCGGGCAATGAGACGCAAGCAGACTACGCGGTGGTTTATGACACACAGGTGCCGCAAGTCTCCGACGTGACATTAAACACGGCGGAGCCGACACGGCTCGTCGCCACACAGCCGACGGTGATAACGGAACTCGGTTTCAGTGAGCTGGAGATTGCGTTTGAAGAAGCAACTACCCGCGTGGACTTTGCCAACACGACGGTTACGTTAACAAACCCGGAGGACGAGACGCTGTCACTGACACTGATGCCGGTGACCGTAGCGCAAGAGCCTGTCCCTCTCGAGCCCCAGTCTACCGTATTAAGAGCGCAGTTTGTTGCGCCGCAGGCACTGGGTATCTATACCTTGAGCATTACGCCACAGGATATCGCTGGCAATACTGCGCGGGGCGCGGTGA
Organism: uncultured Poribacteria bacterium; assembly: GCA_958296135.1. Lineage (GTDB taxonomy): Bacteria > Poribacteria > WGA-4E > WGA-4E > WGA-3G > AGPOR5. Next base: position 4,944,581 of record CATQHZ010000001.1, on the reverse strand, counting down.
CTTACCGCTTTCGCCTCGATGTTGACTTACCGAGTGTGACATCGGTGCGGATAGATGGCAAAGTCGGCGGTATCGTTTATGTCAACGGCGAAGCCACGAGCATCGTCGCCACCCTGGTAGACCCGAGCGGTGCAGGCATCGCCCTGGGTGAAGGCGGTTCAACCATCACCGTTGCAAACGCTGCTGGCACTCCTGTCCCCGGCACGACAACGGATAACGGTGTGGCCGAATTGACCTGGGTGCCGGGGGTATTGCCGCTCGATGGCACTGCTGACGGCCGTTATACGGTGACGATAACGCCGCGCGATAAAGCGGGGCGGCAAGGCGCGGCTGTCTACCGCCAGTTTGTCTTTGATACCCAACCGCCGCGGGTAACCGAAGCGACACCAATCGTTCTGAATCAACCGCGTACCTATGTCAATGCCAGTTTCTCACAAAATCCGCAGGTGCGTTTCACCGTGGCGGATGTCGGCCCGGCGGCGTTAGACTTAGCGGCGCAGCGGGTTCACTTCCGCGCGCCTGATGGCGACGAGGTGCCCTCGGCGCTGAAGCACAACGAGACAGACCAGGTGTTCCTCACGTTGACGGACCCGTTGCCGATAGATGGCAGTGCCGATGGCACTTATACCGTCACGCTCACGCTGGTGGACAGAGCGGGCAATGAGACGCAAGCGGACTACGCTGTGGTTTATGATACGCAGGTGCCGCAAGTCTCCGGCGTGACGTTAAACACGGCGGAGCCGACCCGGCTCGTTGCCACACAGCCGACGGTGATTACGGAACTCGGTTTCAGTGAGCTGGAGATTGCGTTTGAAGAAGCAACTACCCGCGTGGACTTTGCCAACACGACGGTTACGTTAACAAACCCGGAGGACGAGACGCTGTCACTGACACTGATGCCGGTGACCGTAGCGCAAGAGCCTGTTCCTCTCGAGCCCCAGTCTACCGTATTAAGAGCGCAGTTTGTTGCGCCGCAGGCACTGGGTATCTATACCTTGAGCATTACGCCACAGGATATCGCTGGCAATACTGCGCGGGGCGCGGTGACTTACCGCTTCCGCCTCGATGTTGACTTACCGAGTGTGACATCGGTGCGGATAGATGGTAAAGCAGGCGGTATCGTTTATGTCAACGGCGAAGCCACAAGCATCGTCGCGATGTTGGCAGACCCGAGCGGTGCAGGCGTGGCACTCGGCGAAGGTGGTTCAACCATCACCGTTGCAAACGCTGCTGGCACTCCTGTCCCCGGTACGACAACCGATGACGGTGTAGACGCATTGACCTGGGTGCCGAGTGCGTTGCCGCTCGATGGCACTGCTGACGGCCGTTATACGGTGACGATAACGCCGCGCGATAAAGCGGGGCGGCAAGGCGCGGCTGTCTACCGCCAGTTTGTCTTTGATACCCAACCGCCGGAGATAACCGATGCATCCCCGATGGATATGAGTCAACCTGTCACTTATCTGTCCGCCCCATCAGCATTGGCGCAGCTGAGTGTCACCGTTGCAGATGTCGGCCCTGCCGAATTCTGGGTGGAAGAGCAGTCGATGACACTGCTTGATGCGGCGGGAAGTCAGGTTCCGACAGACCTGACGCACAATGAGACTGACAGGCTTTTCCTCACGCTGCCGCAACCTCTCGCTAAAGATGGCAGCGAGGATGGAGAATATACCGTCCGGGTAACCCTCGTTGACAAATCGGGAAATAGGTATGAGGCAGAACATAGCATTGTCTACGACACGCAGGCACCGCAGCTCGTCAGCACCGTGCCGGCGGACGGTGACATTCTCACCGACGACGTGTCTCAGGTTGAAGCGACTTTGGAAGATGCAGGCGGTAGCGGGATAGACTTCTCCGCGACGACGTTGACATTGGTTGCACCGGGGGGGACCTCCATCACTGGGGCCCTTAGCAACAATGGGGAATCTGAACTGACACTGAATCTCAATCCGTTGGTAGAAGATGGACGTTACCGCATCCGTGTCCAAGTGCGGGATAGAGCCGGCAACGGTGACGCATTGCGGTTTGAGCGCAGTTTCCTACTTTCGCGCACGTTACCGAGCGTCGTCTCCACAGAACCGGTCACTGCGCCGGCGGAAGATGCCTTCACCAACGAGAAAATTTCACGCATCGAAGTGGAACTGGAGTCGGCTGATGCCAAGACAGAGGCGAGACATCTCTCCACGCTTCGGTTGCTCGGCCCTGGCGCGCGCGTCATCCCTGGGCAACAACAGCGCGATGCTTCCCGGCTTACCTATACGTTGGCGCGCCCGCTGGCGCAAGACGGCTCCGAAGATGGCATTTATACCATTGAGTTTACGCCGATTAGTGCCTCCGGACGCAGCGGTGATGCCCAAAGCTTGACGTTCACCTACGATACGGAAGCACCGGAATTGGAAACTGAGGACATTCAACTTGTTGTCACCGAATCGGGTGTTAACAACTCCCTCACGGAAATCCAGGTCAAACTCACCGATAACCAATCTGGCATTGATTGGGAGAATTTGGACGATGACTGGCTCTCGTTTGAACGCATTTCACCGAACGGTGGGAAGACGATTTCAGGCAAAGTGGAGGATGCCTCGCAGGATACCCTCCGTTTCCGCTTGACAACGCCGCTCGCAGATGATGGCTCAAACGATGGCGAATACCGCATCACCGTCTCGCCGAAGGACCGGGCGGGGAACAGCAGCGCGCCTTATGAAAAGGTGTTTACCTACGATACAGCACCCCCGGTTATTGATGACAGCACGCTGCTTATCAACGGCGCACCACTGCTGGTGGATGCCAACGCGCTGGACTACCCAACAGCGATTTCTACGACAGGCGGTGTCGTCATCCAAGCCAATATGTTTGACGATGGCTTGGGGGTGAACCTCGCGCAGTCAAGAATTGTTGTGAAGGCCCCTGGCGGCGCACAACTCGCCGGCACGACGCAGCAGAACGGTGTTGATACGTTGGTGTTCAAATCGGCAGGCTTGACTACCCGCGGGCTTTATCAGGTAACGGTGACGAGTGTCGGAAACGACGCTGAATTTCTCGGCTTCGCGCCACAGGATTCGATCACGACGGAGTTCCTCTATGAAACGACGGCTCCGACTGCTACCCTAACGAGCGATGGCGGCGTAAAGGAGTTGACTGATGAGGCACTGCCCCTGGAAGGCACTGCGACAGACCCGAGCGGCACACAGCGCATCGGCGATAATGAACAGCAGGTGCCAGCATCCGGCGTGTGGCTTGTGGAAATTGTCGGCACCGGACCGGACGAACAACCCATCGACCCGGTGCCTGCAGTAGACGATAGCAACGCCGAAGAGGAACCGTGGAGCCGCTGGTCTCTGGATTTCCTACCCTCGCGTTCCGGTGAGTATGACCTGGATGTTCGCGTTACCGACAAAGCCGGCAACTACGAGGTTTACGACATCGGCAAGTATACGATGTCTGTATCGCTGACCTTCCGGGGTTCAACGTTTGGCTGGCCAAATCCACTGCGCATCTCCAGAGGCGATGTGGCGTTCTTCTCGTTTGATGTGAACGTGCCGATGGGTGACACCGTGGAGTTGACGTTGAGCATCTACGACTGGAGCGGCGACATGGTGCTCTCGCAAACCTATCCTGATGTTGTATCGGGGATGCGGAATGATCAGCTGCTGAAATGGAATTTGAGAAATCAGGCAGGCAATCCGGTTGCGCGAGGTATCTACATTTTCCGTTTAGAGGCGTTCAATGCCACTGGCAACCGTGCGAACGTTGTCGGGAAGGTGCTTGTTGTTGACTAAGTTTTGTCACACACCGCATCGAGACCAGGAGGGCTCTCCTACGGAGATACCCGATGCATCGAGACCAGGAGGGCTCTCCTACGGAGATACCCTTATCACACCCCGGTAGGCGCGGTTTCCAACCGCGCCCGATACCGCATGCATCGAGACCAGGAGGGTTCTCCTACGGAGATACCCGATGCATCGAGACCAGGAGGGTTCTCCTACGGAGATACCCGTGTGTGGAGAGTGTCCGTTTTAAATTTGAAACTTCATCCAACCGTGCTTCCTTGAGGAGAAAAACCTTGCAAAATTTGTGCATACGAAAAATTCAACAGATACTCATCGTGGTGTCCCTTTCTGTCGGTGCGCTGTGCCTTCTTAACCCAAGCGCGCTGGCGGTGAATATCCATGACGATGCCGGCACCGCCGGTGCCGCCTTCCTTAAAATCGAGGGGGGCAGCCGCCCGGCAGGCATGGGCGGCGCGTTCGCTGGCATCGCGAACGATATTAACACCATCTTTTGGAATCCCGCCGGGCTCACCTCCGTTCAGGACAGAGAGCTCACGGCGATGCAGCACTTCTCGTTTGCCGACATTAACAACCAGACAGTCGGCTACGCGCAGCGCACCGAACGGTTCACTTGGGGAGCCAGTTTCCTCGGCAGCTTCACCGAGATTGAGCGGCGCATCAGCCCGACGAAGGAGCCGGACAGCACCGTCACCGTAGGCGGCTTCGCCACCGGGCTATCGCTCGCCTTCCCGTTGGGCTCGGCGATGTCTGTCGGCGGCACGGCGAAGATGATCTCACAGCAGTTAGACATCCAGAACTCTTATGGTGTCGCAGCGGATGTCGGCATCCTCCTGCGCCTTGTTGACAATCACTTGGGTATCGGCGTTGCGGTGCAAAACGCTGGTTTCCTAGATGGCGGCGAGAATCTCCCGATAGCTATCCGTGCAGGCATGGCGTACCGGACGTGGAAGGAGCCAGTAGGTGGGACTTCTAGTCCCGATGCCTCCGTAGGAGAAACTTCTGGCCTCGATGCCTCTGAATCCGATGATGAGGTACTGCCCGCGCTTGAACTTTGGGCATTCGGCGCGGATGCGCATATCCCGTTAATTGATGCCGCCCCCAGTTTCCACGTCGGCGCGGAACGATGGTTTTACGATGCTGTGGCGGCGCGCATCGGTTACCGTATCGGTTTGAACGACAATCCGGCGAACGGGTTGGCACTCGGCATCGGCGTGCGGCGCAGCGGCGATGATGCCTTAGCGAACATCGACTTCCAATTCGATTACGCCTACGTCCCTGATGCTTATGTAGGCAATGCACACCGGGTCTCTGTCATTACGCGATTTTAGTTCACCCCATCGCGCCCCCGCGGCCCGTAGCGCGAGGGCCTGTGCCGCGCCGCTCGCGCCCCGCGGCCCGTAGCGCGAGGTCCTGTGCCTCGCGGTCTCTCGATCGACACGAGCCCCTTCCCTTACCGTAGGGCGCGGTCCTGTGCCGCGCCATGCCCCGATCGCGAGGGACAGGTTTTCCCTCGCGATCGGGGCTGCGGGCGGTTTTGGTGCGAGAGAGATCGCGAGGGACAGGCCCTCGCGCTACGGTGAAAGGGGCCGTTTGGATCGCGCTCGCCAGGTTTTCCCTCGTGCTACGGTGAAAAGGCTACTTGTACCGTAGGGCGCGGTCCTGTGCTCGCGCCATGCCTTGCGCGAGTAAAAAGGGGCTTTCTTGTTGTGTGAACGATCGCGAGGGACAGTGGACATCTCTGCAGCGAGGCTGCAGAGATGACAACGTTTCGGCGTGACGGCCCTCGCGCTACGGTGAAAAGGCTTCTTGTACCGTAGGTCGCGGTCCTGTGCCGCGCCATGCCCCGATTGCGAGGGGCACCCTCGGCGATTCGCGCTCGCCGGGCCCTCGCCAGACTCAACCACGCCTCGCGAATTACGAAAACTCCAACATCCGTTCAATAGGCGCACGCGCGTTGTCAATGACATCCGCATCCAGCGTTACCTCGAATTCACCGAGGTCGGCACCCTCATCGATGGCTTCAAGGATGTTGGCGATTTTGCCGAGACTCACCTTCGCCATGTGCGTGCATCGGATGGAGCACGCTGTCCAGAATTGGACAGCCGGGAATTCCTGCGCGAGATTTGAAGTGAGTTCGCACTCCGATGCGACGAAGGCACGCTCTAATCCATCCCCCGCGACGCGTGCCGCGATGTCCTTCATAATCTGACTGGTGCTGCCGTAAAAATCAGCTTCCTTCAGGACATCCGGGCGGCATTCCCAGTGCGCATACAACTTGCGATGCGAATGTCCTTTTGGAATCTCAAACGACTCCCGGATTGCCAGCAAGTCAGCCAGCGTAAACCGTTCGTGCACCTCGCAGACTGCGCCGCGCGCCGTGTTGTCCTTGCCGGGGTAGGCAACCGTTTTTTCACCCTTGAGCTCTTCCTCCAGATTCTGCGCGAAGAAGATATCTGGCACAAAAATAACAGTATCGCCCGGTAGCGACTTGGCGATATGCGCTGCGTTAGCAGACGTGCAGCAGATATCGGATTCTGCCTTCGCTTCAGCATAACTGTTAACGTAAATCATCACCGGCGCGCCCGGGTAAAGTGCTTTCAACACCTTGACATCTTCTGCGCCGAAGTTATCGGCAAGCGAACAGCCTGCTGTCTTATCCGCGACCAGCACAGTTTTATCGGGGCTCAGAATCTTGGCTGTTTCCGCCATGAACGGCACACCGTTAAAGATGAGGTATTGTGCCTCTGTCTTTGCGGCATACATGCTGAGCCCGAGTGAATCACCCTGTTCGGCTTTGTCGGATAACCCAAAAACGAGGGGCTCCATATAGTTGTGCCCGAGCATGACAACGTCATGCTTCTGCTTCAGGGCGCGTATCCTATGGATAGTCTTGGCGTGTGCTTCGATATCGAGGAACGTCAAACTAGGATGATGTCGGTTATACAGTTCCTGTTTCACGTCCGCAAGCGTTAAATCTCTCGTGCCGTTTGTAGCACCTTCCGTGTGGCGAGTTCCTTTCGTGGACTTCATGCCAATCACGCTCCAACGTTTTTGTATTGTCGCCAGGCGTAACGTTTCCTGCACAGATACAGCGAAACCACTGCTGGGCAATACAAAAATCATACTTCAGGATAGAATACACGAAAAATATCTTTTTGTCAAGGTTTAAACAAAAAAGTCACATTTTCCTCATTTTTCAATTTTAATTTGACAAACGAACAATAATGTGGGACAATTAATACGAAGTTGATAGAAATCGCAACTTTTAACGCGATTTTTTCACAGAACCGCGCGAAACGTTCGCTCGGTCCATAGATAACGTTTACCAACCGCGCGCCTCAGCCACGCGCCCAACAAAAGGAGAAATCAAACCGTGATGAAAACCCTCGCCGCATCCATCGCGATGCTGCTGCTCGTGATAAGCGGCGGCCTACTCATCACACGGGAACAACCTCAACCGAAACGGACGTTACCCGTAGAGCCACCCGAAACCGACACCCAAATATCACCTGAAAGCACACGCGCATCCGAATGGGGCGAAGAACTCCCCGAACACTATCAGGTGATTATCGACAATAACCTGTTCCGACCCCTCGGTTGGAAGCCCGAACCCAAAAGCGATGTCCCCTTCCACCTCGTCGGAACTATCTTGATAGACGAACGCAATCACTATCAAGCTGTCTTGAAAGCGGTCGACACGCAACAGATTCACTTCGTCACGCTCGATGATGTGTCCCAAAACGGCTGGTGCTTGGTTATGATTGCCCCTAAACAGGTCGTCCTTGAAAAGGACAACCGGCGCATCACGTTAGGTCTCAACGAACAACACCTCTTCATCTCCCCGCACCCGAGATGAAGCGGAGTCCTGTAGGAGAGACAAAAGGTCTCGAGGCCCTCTTGTAGGAGAGCCCTCCTGGTCTCGACTTGATTGCTATAAAACGTTTCCAAAGGAGAACCCTCATGAACGCCAAAACCCTCATCAGCGCAATATGCCTCCTGCTCGCGCTCTGCCTTGCTATCTACTTCTACGCCGAATGGCAGAAAGCACAATTCGACGCAGCACTCCCCGTGCCACCCGCCGCCGACGAACAACCCGGCGGCCACTGGCACGACGGTGAATGGCACGCCGACGATGCACATAACGACACCGGTGACCTGATACCCAGCGTCGACTGGCAACAACATATTGAACTGCCAGAACTCGTCAAACCCGGCAACCTCGACGAACTCGATGCAGACGACCCCGTCGCCAAAGCCTGGGCCAAACTTGACTATATTATGGAAAATCCCTTCGCCTGGGGCGGCACCGCAGACCCCCGAACCCCAGGGCTCGTCCAACAATTGACACCGATAGTTGACTATCTTGAGAGCGAGGCCCATGCAGAAGAAATCGGTGCCTTGCTAGACGAACTCGCCTATCTCCGCGACCCGCGGTCCATCGAAACCCTCGTCGCTTATCAGTGTGGGGGTAACATAGGAACTGCCCCTGTCAGCGAAGCCCTCATCGCCATGGGGCCGCCCGTTGTCCCCTACCTCATCCCCTATCTGGACGAAGAGGACGATGAGGCCATGGGCGTGTATGTTGCCCCTCATGTCTTGGGCCATATCGGGGCCCGGCACCGGGTGGAGTTAGACGGTATCGTCAAACACATCATCCTGCCAAAATTGGAGAAACAATTGGGGCTGGCACTTACAGATCCATTCCCTACAGAGATTCGAGTACGGGACTTGGAGGAGGCCATCGCCCGGCTCAAAAGATAGGGCCGCCACCCCGGCCCTGACCCTCGCGCGGGAGAGAGAAACCCTCTCCCGCGCATAAACACCAATCTGTGAAAACAAACGTTTTGCCACAAAAACGTTTCCAATAGGAGAACCCTCATGAACGCCAAAACCCTCATCAGCAGCTTCTGCATCCTGCTCGCGCTCTGCCTTGCTATCTACTTCTACGCCGAATGGCAAAAAGCACAATTCGACGCAGCACTCCCCGTGCCACCCGCCGCCGACGAACAACCCGGCGGCCACGGGAAACCCGACGGTGACTGGAAACCCGCCGCCGACGATGCACATGACGACACCGGCGACCTGATACCCAGCGTCGACTGGCAACAACATATTGAACTGCCAGAACTCGTCAAACCCGGCAACCTCGACGAACTCGATGCAGACGACCCCATCGCCAAAGCCTGGGCCAAACTTGACGACATCGCCGACAACCGATTCGCCTGGGGCGGCACCGCTGACCCCCGAACCCCAGGGCTGATACAGCAATTGATGCCACCCCCCGATATGATTGAGGGTGAAGCACACGCCGAAGAAATCTACAGCCTGCTAGACCCACTCGCCGATCTCCGCGACCCGCGGTCCATCGAAACCCTCATCGCATATCAGTGTGGTGGGAACATAATGAGTGGCAATGTTGAGAGAGCCCTCATCGCCATGGGGCCGCCCGTTGTCCCCTATCTCATCCCCTATCTGGACGATATGGGTGAAGGTGAAGAAGATCCATCGCCGCAATTTCCCGATAACTTGGGCAGCAGGGGCATGAGTGTAGCTGCTAATGTCTTAAGCCATATCGGGGCGCAGCACCGTGCGGAATTAGATGGCATTGTAGAGTACATCCTCCTGCCGAAATTGGAGGCGCTGCAAGCAAACAATAAGATTATGTACCCTATAGCCATGGGCATAAAGGAAGCCGTTGCGCGTCTGAAAAGATAGGGATGTCCCTGTTCCCCTCGCGCGAGGGAGAGAGAAAACCCTGTCCCTCGCATAAACACAAACCTGTCAAAACAAACGTTTTGACACAAAAACGTTTCCAATAGGAGAACCCTCATGAACGCCAAAACCCTCATCAGCGCAATCTGCATCCTACTCGCGCTCTGCCTCGCCATCTACTTCTATGCTGAATGGCAGAAAGCACAATTCGACGCAGCACTCCCCGTGCCACCCGCCGCCGACGAACAACCCGGCGGCCACGGGAAACCCGACGGTGACTGGAAACCCGCCGACGATGCACATGACGACACCGGCGACCTGATACCCAGCGTCGACTGGCAACAACATATTGAACTGCCAGCACTCGTCAAACCCGGCAACCTCGACGAACTCGATGCAGCCGACCCCATCGCCAAGGCCTGGGCCAAACTTGACTATATTATGGAAAACCCCTTCGCCTGGGGCGGCACCGCAGACCCCCGAACCGCAGGGCTCGTCCAACAATTGACACCGATAGTTGACTATCTTGAGAGCGAGGCCCATGCAGAAGAAATCGGTGCCTTGCTAGACGAACTCGCCGATCTCCGCGACCCGCGGTCCATCGAAACCCTCATCGCATATCAGTGTGGTGGGAACATAATGAGTGGCAATGTTGAGAGAGCCCTCATCGCCATGGGGCCGCCCGTTGTCCCCTATCTCATCCCCTATCTGGACGATATGGGTGAAGGTGAAGAAGATCCATCGCCGCAATTTCCCGATAACTTGGGCAGCAGGGGCATGAGTGTAGCTTCTAAGGTCTTAGGCCATATCGGGGCGCAGCACCGTGCGGAATTAGATAGCATTGTAGAGTACATCCTCCTGCCGAAATTGGAGGCGCTGCAAGCAAACGATAAGATTATGTACCCTATAGCCATGGGCATAAAGGGAGCCGTTGCGCGTCTGAAAAGATAGGGATGTCCCTGTTCCCCTCGCGCGAGGGAGAGAGAAAACCCTCTCCCTCGCATAAACACCAACCCGTCAAAACAAACGTTTTGACACAAAAACGTTTCCAATAGGAGAACCCAAATGAACGGCAAAACTATCATCAGCGCAATCTGCATCCTGCTCGCGCTCTGCCTCGCCATCTACTTCTATGCTGAATGGCAGAAAGCACAATTCGACGCAGCACTCCCCGTGCCACCCGCCGCCGACGAACAACCCGGCGGCCACGGGAAACCCGACGGTGACTGGAAACCCGCCGACGATGCACACAATAACGACACCGGCGAGACCGAACTCATACCCAGCGACGACTGGAAACCACCCAGCACCGGCAGCCCGCACGAGGCAAGCAAACCCGAAAACCTCGCCGAACTTGATGCCGAGGACCCGGTTGCCAAAGCCTGGGCCAAACTTGACTATATTATGGAAAATCCCTTCGCCTGGGGCGGCACCGCAGACCCCCGAACCCCAGCACTCATCGCGCAATTGACACCACCACCGGTGAACCTTGGCTACGAAGGGGGCCCTGACGACAATACCGAAGAAATCGTCATGTTGATGGAGGCACTCTGTCCCCTCCGCGATCCCCGCTCCATTGAAATCCTCGTCGCTTATCAGGTTGAGAGCCCTATTGGAGGCAGCCCTCTCACCGAAGCACTCGTCGCCATGGGACCCCCATCTGTTCCCTACCTCATCCCCTATCTGGATTTGAAAGAAGGGGACGAACATTATACCAGAGGCGTGGCGAACGCTGCTAGAATCCTAAGGCAGGTTGGCACACAGCACCGGTCAGACTTAGACGGCATCGTGGCACACATCATCCTGCCAAAACTCGAGCGGATACTGGCGGAGGATCCCAGGAGCAGACGAGTGAAGGAGGCCATCCGCCAACTCAAAAAGTAGACGCGCAATCTGTCAGGGTGGATATTTCTATCCGCCCATCACACATTTTAACGCGTACTTTTCTTCAGAAAAAATCAATGCGTGTTAAAATCAACTTTAACCTGTCAAATCCATTTTGACACAACCCCGCGCGAACCACTCGCGCCGACAGAGAGATATAGATAACGTTTACCAACCGCGCGCCATCAAAAGCGCGCAATGGAGAATTTGATAATGAACCCGAAAAACCCGGTTATCGCGATAGCCATCCTCATCGCTTTCTGCACCGGCATCTACTTCTGGGCCGAATGGCAGAAGCAGGAATTTGATGCATCGCTAGAGGACATCCTCGCAACCCCGGAATACGTCGAACGGTTGCGGGTCATCCGAAGCACGAAGGGTTATTCCCCCGAATACCGCGCATGGGCAGAAAAAGAAATCATACTGAGAGCCGAAGGGGAGTTATTGGACCGAGAGGATCCTTTTCCTCATATAAGCGGTGAAGGCGGTATTGAAATGATAAACAAACGCGTCGCAGAGGAGCACCAACGCATCGCCAACATGATGCCCGAAGAACGGCTAGCCTTCGCTGAAAAACTAAAGACACACATGCAAAAGCAGGAGGATTGGTGGGAAAGGAGCAGAGCCCATGACGCAAAAAGGCCGCCACGACGGCCGCCACGCGTCTACAGGGGAGGACAACAATGAAACACACATTGATTCTCCCCATCGCTGTCCTCTTGTGGCTCCTCGCTTTTCAAGCAGAAGCGTACGCAGCAACTTTCTTCAATTTTTCCGCATTTTAATTTGACAGACAAACGAACAATAATGTGGTATTCTTAATACGAAGTTGATAGAAATCGCAACTTTTAACGCGATTTTTTCACAGAAACCGCGTCCCAAGGCACGCGGAACTTCAAGCACAACTCTATCCGCATCCAGGGAACGATGTGTATCTGGAGAAGAAGCGTGAATTTGTCCAAGAGCACGGCGGCGAGGACTCGCTTTTTGGGCCAGAGTCCCCTATGGTTTTTCCACCACACTCGCACTAGCGGTGCAGCCAACCGCCCGACGATGGAAAAACCATCATCGCCGAATGGGAACAGCTCGCGCCAGACTCTCGATCACGAAAACCTCCCCTTTACCGTAGGGCGCGGCCTTGTGCCTCGCGGTCTCTCGATTACGAAAACCTTCCCTTTACCGTAGGGCGCGGCCTTGTGCCTCGCCATGCAGGAGCGTCAGAAACCGGATGAAACCTAAAAAAACAGTTTGCCTCTTCCTCATCGCCTTCCTTTTTTTAGGCGGCATCCCACAAGCAGAAGGATTCCTTTCGGCGAAAAATAGAGGGAAACTCACGCTCGTCGGGATCCTCGGTGGGCTCGCCTATTTGACACACTCGCTTGTTACGCGCGATAAGCAGGCGGCTGAAGATTTGCAACACCGCCTCGGCCCACCGGCGCGCGTCGTTGAATTTGAACGGGGATTTGACCGGTGGCGAATTGAATATTATCGCAACCGGTCCTATCTGTTTCGGAATGGCTGGATATGGGAGGCGGGCATGGCGAGGGACAGGCCCTCGCCCTACGGTATAAAAAACGATATGAGGAACGCCCTAAGCATGGCGAGGGACAGGCCCTCGCCCTACGGTGTAAGAAACGAGTTCGGTGGGTATTACCGATACGCCTTTTTGAGGGAGCCCCATGTCGTAGCGGCTTTGCCTTTTGCGTCCACGGCAAGTCCCTCAATCTGGATTTTCCGGTCCTTGTCGGTAGGTAGACGGACGTTTGCGGCATCCTCTGCCGTTGCTTTGACATTTGATGTGACAAACAGCGCGTCTAGCATCGTCGCGTCTTCGCGCACGGCGATGCGGAGGACGGTTTCGCCGGCTTTCGCGAACTTCCACTCCCGGTCGAATGTGCCGCCATCAAGCCAGTGATTGATGCGGTCCCAGTGCCATGCGCCGCCTTGTGCGACACCCCAGCGGAACTCAGTATTCTGCGTCTGTTGCGCGTCTTCGTCCGGGTCGGCGGGTTGCCATGTTACCCAAAAGGAATCGCTGTTGCCATCCCATGCGGTAACATGTCCCCAGAGTGCATACTTGCCGGGTGCGGGGATATTGATGATAAATTCTGCCCAACCGACACCGCCGCCCCCGGTGGCAGGCAGTCCTTCCATCCAGATGAATTTCCCATCGGAAGCCGTTTTTTCTTCGTCAATAATCATCGGTTCTACAATCTCATCCGCCAGTTCGGCTTCCAAAGCGATTTCGATATCGGCACCGAATCCCGCTGGAATCCCGGCGAACACCGGCAGAAAGAGTAGAAGAAAAATTACCCAGTATTTCATAAAAACCTCCTTTCTTTTACGGTAAGGCGCGTTGTCGGCTCGCCCTACCGAGTTGCACACTCCCCGTAGGCGCGGTTTCAAACCGCGCCTCCCGGAACCACCAGAAGTTACCGTGCCTGTTTCAGTTTTCCCCACGTTGTTGCAAGTTTATCTTGCGGTTCAACCGGGGTGAGAGAATCTTCGGGGCCCGGGTCGCGGGGGCCTACTTCCGCTGCGTCCTCGGAGAGGTTATCCGTGATGAAAATCACATCTAACTTCGTTGCGTCTTCGCGGACAGCGATGCGGAGCGTAGTTTCGCCGCCGGGCTGTTCCCATTCCCGTTCAAACGTCCCGCCATCGAGCCAGTGATTAATCCGGTCCCAGTGCCACTCTGCGCTTTGGCCGACACCCCATCGGAACTCGGTATTCTGTGTCAGCTGCGCGTCTTCGTCCGCATCGGCGGGTTGCCATGTCACCCAGAACGAATCGCTATTGCCATCTTCGGCGATGACTTTGCCCCACAAGGCATAGGTGCCAGCAGGCAGGTCCAGTTTGTATTCCACCCAGCCTTCACCCCCGCCGCCGGTTGCGGGTGGGCCTTCCATCCACACATATTGGCCGCCGGAGGCATCCGCATCGTCAGCGACTATCATCGGTGCTTCAATGGTGTCCGCCATTTCTGCTTCAATTGCCCAATCAAAGCCGTAGCTGAGCCCACTTATCAGCAAGGCACCGGCTATGAAGAGCATCCCAAATATGAACGTTCTATAACGCATAAAAACATCTCCTTTATTTTTATTTTGGGGCTTTAATGTCGCCCCACTGCCGAATTTGTAGGGGTGGCCAAAGTTTTTGCCGACTATATCCACCCGCCGCTTTTATTCGCAGCGCATCCGAACCAATAGGCTTCCATTTCGGTTGCGCGGCCCAAGCATTGTTGTCAATCAGTTCACGGCGTTCGCTCCCATCTGCCTTCATGAGTTGGATAACCCATCTGCCATCCTTCTCAAATTGAAACGCGATGTAGGCCCCATCGGCAGACCAGGCGGGAACCGCCTCGTCCGTTGGCGTGTCGGTGATGGGATTCTTGTTCCCTCCATCGGTTTCCATCGTCCAGAGATCGAAGTCGTCGCCACGCATTGAAGCATACACGATGCTCGCGCCATCGGGTGCCCACGCCGGGTAGACATCCATCAACCGCTGATGCGTCAACCGCTGTTCCACTTGGCTGTTGACATCTATCACGTAGACATCCCAATTGAGTCCCCGTTTTGAATGGAAAACGAGTTTGTTTCCATCGGGTGCCCAGGTCGGCACCTCGTCTTGAAACGGGTTTCCGGTCAGACTGACCAGTTCGCCACTTTTAAGATGCAGCAGGTAGATGTCAAAATGCCCTTTCCGATTGGACGTGAAAGCGATGCGTTCGCCATCGGGTGCCCAGGCGGGTGCCTTATCGGTTGCCGGGTGATGCGTCACACGTCTCTGATTCGTGCCATCGGCGTGCATCACGTAGATTTCGTGATTTGCATCGCGCCGTGAGAAAAAGGCGAGCTGCGTGCCATCGGGTGCCCAACTCGGATAGTAATCCGCATCCGGGTGGTTCGTGAGATTCACCGGTTGCGCGCCCGCCGTGTCTGTCAGGTAGATGTCCCAATCACCGTTCACATCTGATGCAAACGCGAAGGGGACAGGCGGCATCAGTTGTCCCGAAGTGTTACCGATAGCAAGCACGAGGCTCAGCAGACATGTTAGCAAAATTCGCATTTATTGTCAAATTTTTAACCGTCGCGCGAAGACCTGGCCCTCGCGAACCCTCAACCGGCACGAAAATTTTCCCTTCAATACCCCGCCTTAATGCCTGCCCACGTCGTGCTCAATTTCGCCGCCGGGTCTACCGCAAATAGCACGCCTTTGTTCATATCGGCGTTAATTTCAGCCTCTGTCAAGGCGCGCGTATAGAACGCAAACTCATCGATAAAGCCGTTGAGATGCTGGATATCCGCTTCGTTGTCCTTACCGAGGACGATAGCACCCGCCGGCGAAGGGAAGATAACAAATTTCCCACTCCACGCATCCTCACTTACGACTTTGCCGTTGAAATAGGACTTCTGGACTTTGCCATCATAGGTGCCGGCGATATGCACCCACTTTTTGGTGGGCAATTCCGGGATAGGCGTGCGATGTTCAGTGCCTTTCGTGTCGTAGATGTAAAACACCATCTCGGCGGCACCTTCGATGAAAGTCTCTGCGGGCCAAGCACCGGCGGCGTTCAACGACTCCCAAACCTGCTGTGTATCACCGGTTATCGCGCTGAGCATCACCCAATGCTCCACAGTCATCGCCGTTAATTCTCCATCGGTGAGGCCGGGGATTTCGGGTGGGCTTTTGACAGCACTGCTCGCGCCATCAAATTCCATGGCACCGCCAAATTTACCCTCTTTGCTCCAGTCTGCCGCAGAGATTTCGGCATCGAATCCGTTGCCGCTGTCGTCCGCTACCTCCTTCTCATCTTCGTCAAAGGAGTAGTAAACAACCAGGTCTGCATCATCGCGAATTGCATCGCTGTGTATCCCAAGCGCAAGCGTCGCGCCGAGGATTATCCAAAATAACAGTATTCTCATGAGAATCTCCTTTTTCCTTGCAATGTTCGCATTAAAATGATATACTATCATAGCAGCGAGTCAAAAAATATGCAATAACGAAAACGAAACTCTTCTCAGGGAGGGCTCCCATCATGGCATATAGCAGTTGGACCTTGGAGATGGTACGGGAAGCATTTCACCTCGAAAAACTTGATCTCCAAGGCATCTTTGCCGACATTGAACCGGTGGAGCCGAGCACTGAACTTACCAAAGCGTTGGCGAAAAAAGCACCGTTAGCTGTCGCTATCGGCACAGAGAAGGCGAAATCCGAACTGATTGTCGCCGATCTGCTCGTTGAACTTCGCGAACACTTCAACCGGCGCGTCAGTCTTTTTTCGGGCATCAACTTCAACGTAGATAAAGATAACGGCTTAATGGGTGTTTGCGATTTTTTGATAAGTCTGTCGCCGCTGCAATTTTCCTTAGAGGCACCTGTCATCGTCCTGGTTGCGGCAAAAAACGATAACCTAGAAGCCGGACTCGGGCAGTGTGTTGCCGAGATGGTGGCGGCGCAACGCTTCAACGCGGAAGAGGGGAATGACATTCCTTGCGTTTATGGGGGCATCACGTCAGGACTAGATTGGCTGTTCCTCAAATTGGAAGGACAGCAACTCCATATTGACATGAACGCCTACCAAATCTCGCAGTGCGACAAAATCCTCGGCATCCTCGCCAGCATGGTAGAACAAACCGCGTGAGACATATTTTAGAGGACTCACCATGGCATTCTTCTCAAAATCCACACTGCTACTGGGCGCGCTCATTATCGCCTACCTGCTACCGATATGGCTGTTCCCCTATTTTCCAACGCAAGACGGCGTGAGCCATGTCTATAACTCGCAGATTTTAACCGAATACCGCAACCCCGACTACGAATTCCGCGCCTATTACGAAATCAATTGGTATCCTTTCCCGAACTGGCTCTCGCATTTCGCATTGGCGATGCTGATGTTCGTCTTCCCGCCGCTCATCGCAGAGAAGGTGTTTCTGAGCCTCTACGTCATCCTATTCCCGCTGGCGATGCGTTATTTTCTGAACGCCGCACACAGGTATAAGCCAGAAACCCTCCGACGAGATACGCTGCAGAATGTTAGTGCCAAGTTCGGCCAATCGAACCCCCTTACAAAAGAGCCGGGCCGACAGTCGCTCGTCATCCTCAGTTTCACCTTTATCTACAACTACCTCCTGTTGATGGGATTCTATAATTTCGCCGTGAGTGTGCCGCTCTTCTTCCTGACGCTCGGGTATTGGTATCGACATCGGGATGCGATAAGTCTGAAGCGCGCCGTGCTGTTGAACCTGCTCATCGTCATCACCTATTTCGCGCATCTCATTTCTTACGCGTTCCTCTTATTCGCCATCGCGCTGCTGTCCGTGCTCCATTTCAAGCGGAACCTGCCGCAAATCTTCCGGACAGGGCTCTCTATTCTCCCCGCCGCACTGCTGTTGCTCGTCTATCTCCCCACATCTGATCTGGTGGCAGGGGAGCCCCCAGAATTCGGACTGAATCGCCTCGGCGAACTACTAGATAACCTCCTCGGTTTGAAAGTCCTAATCGCCTTCAACGAAGCGCAGGCACTGATTTCCTACGCCGTCTCCGCGCTCCTAATTTTTCTTGCCGTGTGGACACTTTGGCAAAATAGAAGAACCTCCCGGCCCCGTAGGACGAGGGGCCGGCGAGCGCGAATCGCCGAGGGTTCCCCTCGCCATGCCGAAGATTTTCATGAAGACCGGGGGTTCGCGAGGGACAGGCCCTCGCGCTACGGGGTGCCGGACGAGTCTGTTGGAGACCGGGGGTTCGCGAGGGACAGGCCCTCGCGCTACGGTATGAATGCACCCCGTGCCTTCCTCATCCTATCCGGCGTGCTTTTCGGGTTGTATCTAATCTTGCCGAACTCCATCGGGCCAGGCGGCTGGGTAAACGATAGACTCGCCATTCTCGCCACACTCACGCTATTCGCTTGGTTTCGTGAAAGCGATAAACCGCGGTGGCGGCAGGTTTTTACCGGCATCGTAACATTGCTCGCCGTGATAAACGTGCTTTACATCGGGGTGCTTTGCAAAAATCTCAACGCCGAATTGCGCGAATTCAACGCCTTTGTTGGGAAGATAGAGAAAAACAAAGTTATCTTGCCGCTCCATTTTGAGCCGAGGGGGAGTTCCCTCAAAGTCGGCATCTTCGTCAACGCCGCGAACTACTACTGCCTTGACAACGGGGGCATTAACCTCGGCAACTACGAAGTGCAGTTTGACTATTTTCCGGTCCGCTTCAACGCCGATTTTGAGACACCCATCCAAGAGAAGGAGTGGGTACAAATCGTCCATTGGCAGCCCGAAAAGATCGATTTGTGCGCGTATGCTGACAACGTCGACTATTTGCTACTTTGGGGCACCCCAAACGAACCAACTGCCGCCCCCGTAGAGCGAGAGTTTCTCCCTCGCGATGCCCCAATCGCATCGAAAATCGCATCGGAAATCGAGGCCTGCTATACGCTCATCGCCTCGGAAGGAAAATTGAAATTATTCAGAGGAAACCGATGAAAAAAATATCACGCTTTTTTTCTCTATGCATGCTCATCATAGGCGCGCCCCTCTTGGCACGCGCACAATTCCAACCCGAATTCGGCCAAAGCCTCCTCCCCAAAAAACAGGAAGCTCCCGAATCGGATGCCGCAAAACTCACGATAGATTACCACCTCTCCAACACGTTCAACAATCACATTGAACTCGGTTTGAGCGTCGATCCTTACACCAGCAGCCTCGCCGGACAAGAGAATCCGCAGTTGGAAGGGCTCATCAGCCGCATCGGCATGAACTTCCGCGGCGAATTGCCCATCGCCCACAGGTTTCGGCTCAACCTGCAATACGCGCCGCAGATAGAGAACTACACCGGGGCCGAAGGAAAACTCAACGAATTCGACGCGTTCACCGACACGTTCTTAACCGAGCTCAGCTTCCGCCCGGCGGAAGGATTGCCGCCCATCGTCGCCTCGCATCAGTTTCAACGCCTCGCGCGCACATCCGATGTCTATAACAACACCGAACGGCAGCTCGGCATCCGCTTTGGGCGCGTGCTAGAATATCAACTGCGCATCCACCGATTTGACGATGAAAGTTCCCTCCGAGAAGACTTTCTCCTCATCGGCTCAAACAGGCACAAAGCCACCGCCCGACTGCAATTTAGCCTGCCAAGACAGATGCTTGCCAAAACCGAATACGGACTTGAATACGGAAGTTACCAGACTAACTTGAATAACCTTATTTTAGGTGTCACCGGACTTGCAGACGACGAACGCCGACGCGATTGGCGACATTTCGGTTCAGCAAAAGTGCTACAAGTAGCAGCAGAGCACCTCGTTTTTCAGGAAGAATTCAACCTCTTTCTCAACCGTTCCAACGTCAACTTCTTCAATTTCGCCAGTGCCGAAGCCGCCCTAAGCGCGTTTTATCGAGTGGATACCGCGCGATGGTTTCGGTTGCGGCTTTCTCGGCTGTGGGTGCGCTTTGAAGGTAGACAGATTCGGGATGAGACAGGGCTGAGCCCAGAAAACGCACCGAACCGCAGCGATACACAATTCGGCGTGCTGGCACAAGCGAATTGGCAATTCTTTTCATATCTCACGTTGAACGCCGAATATCAGTTCACGCAAAACCGCACAAATGAGGCAGACCCGGTCCTGGATTTCCTCAACTATCGTCATCATGTTATGAGTGTGACGTTTCGGGGGAAGTATTGAAGACGCTATTGCCTTTTCTACCGTCCCTGAGTCCGTAGCGCGAGAGCCTGCCCTCGTGGGGCCCCGACTGACTGACTGACTGACTAAAACAAAGAACATCTTTAGCAATGTTTGAATATCGAAAAAGACGACCGGCGCATCACGTTAGGGCTCACCGAACAACACCTCTTCATCTCCCCGCAACCGGGGCGATGAAACAACCACTGCCCAGTCTCGACTCCCCGTAGGAGAGACCTCCTGGTCTCGATGCTTTGTAGGCGCGCCCTCCCGCGTCTCGATGCGTTCGGTAGGAGAGCCCTCCTGCGTCTCAATACTTGATTGCTATAAAACGTTTCCAAAGGAGAACCGAAATGAAAACCAAAATCATCAGCAGCTTATGTATCCTGCTCGCGCTCTGCCTCGCCATCTACTTCTACGCCGAATGGCAGAAGCAGCACTTTGACGCAGCACTCCCCGTGCCACCACCCGCCGACGAACAACCCGGCGGCCACTGGCACGACGGTGAATGGCACGCCGACGATGCACATGACGACACCGGCGAGACCGAACTCATACCCAGCGTTGACTGGAAACCACCGAACACCCAGCCGCACGAAGCCGCCAAACCCGGCAACCTCGACGAACTTGATGCAGACGACCCTGTCGCTAAGGCCTGGGCAAAAGTTGACTCCCTCGCTGAAAACCCCTTCGCCTGGGGCGGCACCGCAGACCCCCGAACCCCAGGGCTCATCGCGCAACTCATGCCGAGACCCGATGGAATCGAGGATGACGGACACGCAGAAGAAATCCTCCTACCGCTGGACGATCTCATCCGCCTCCGAGATCCGAGAGCCATCGAAACCCTCGTCGCTTACCTCTGTTGGAGTGACATGGCGTACGCACCTCTGGGCCCCGCAGTCTCCGCCATGGGGCCGCTCGCCATCCCCTATCTCCTCCCCTACCTGGAGGAAGAGCCCCCCAGAGAGGGAGAGGCTTTTTTGGGCTTCATTACAGCCTCGGGTTTCTTAGCCAATATCGGGAAGCGGCACCGGGAGGAATTAGATGGCATCGTCGAATACATCCTCCTGCCGAAATTGGAGGAGATACTCGCAACCACATCTTCGTCAGATGTGAGGAAAGACGTGGAGGAACAAATTGACCGGCTGAAGCAATAACGGCACTCCCGGCCACTCCCGCGTGGCGGGGGCCCGTCCCCCGCCATGCAATCGCAGCATATCCGGTAGGAGAGTCCTCCCAGTCTTGAGACAGGTAGGAGAGACAAAAGGTCTCGATGCTTTGTAGGCGCGCCCTCCCGCGTCTTGATGCCTGCGGTATCATCAACCCGAACCGTAGCACGAGGACCCGGCTCTCGCCGCTACCAACTGAATCGCATATTTTAACGCGCATTATTCTTGACAAAAAAATCAATTCGTGTTAAAATCAGTTATAATTGTCAAAACTACGAATTTTGACACAACCCCGCGCGGACTTCAGATAACGTTTACCAACCGCGCACATCACGCGCGCACGGAAAAATATTGTGTTCATTTCTAAACTGAAGCGCCAGTATCTTGTGTACTTGGCTGCTGCATTTTGCGCAAGACTGCCGCGTATCGTTGAGATTTTTGAAGAACCTCGTGTTGTTACAAGTCTCATCGTCACCGCATTCGTGATTGCAATCCTCGCCTATCTGCTTTTTTGCGTCGGCTTTTGCGCCGGCCTGCTGACAAAGCAGATAGGGCAGGTTCTCCAGAAGGCCCGACATTAGTGCTCGTGACCCTGCCATCTGTCGCGGAGGCACGAAACCAACACTGGCAAGCCGCCCGAGAAATGGGTCGAAAGGCCCTCATCTTCGTTGGTGCTGTAGAAAAATCGCAAAAAAGTTAGTGAGTCCTGCACCTTTGCGAAAACCTTAGTGTAACAGGAATCCAGCAGCACCCCGAAAGGACAATGCATGCATCGTTAAAATCGCGCCACCGCGCACAGCACGGAAAGGAGCAAACCATGAATAATATCACAACCAACTGGCTCACGCACGTGCCTGAAGAACAACGCAGCCGCCTCACGCAAGTCACACGTGAGGTCGCAGAAAGCGCAGGACTGCAACAAACCGACCTCGACCGGCGGTTAAAAGTGCTTGCAGGTGACGATGCCGACACGCAAGCCGCCTTCGCGCAACTCGCCACACCCCTGCTCGTGCAGGCACTCGACTCACCCAGGGCAATCGCAGCCCTGAACCACTTCTCACGCTTCGCCGAAGCAGCCTTCAGCCAGAAGTGGCTCTATGAACTCTTAGTCAACACCCCCGAGCTCACGCGGCGCGTGCTGCAGAGCCTCGGTGCCTCCTCTTACCTGTCGGATATCCTCATCCGCAACCCCGAATTCTTCTTTGACATCCTGAACCCCGGTATCATGGAAGTGTCCAAAACGCAGCAGTTCTATTACGATGAGCTCGGCGAACTGCTTGCGGAAGTGCCCGAGCTTGACGGTAAACTCAACGAGATGCGCCGCTATAAACGCCTAGAAAGCCTCCGCATCGGCGTACGCGACCTGCTCGAAATCGCAAGCCTTGAAACCGTCACGTTAGAGTTGAGCAATCTCGCAGAAGCGACGTTACAGCACTGTTATGAGCTCGGGCGCGATGTCGTGCTCAAAGCCAGGTTCGGCACACCTCTGAACGAAGACGGCACCGCACCCGCCGAATTCGTTGTCGTTGGCATGGGCAAACTCGGCGGTTCTGAACTCAACTTTAGTTCCGACATCGATCTACTCTTCGTCTATTCCGACGATGGCTACACCGACACCGGCACGCCGAATTATCAATACTACGCCCGGTTGTGCGAGTTTATCATCAAGGCGATGAGCGAGATAAAGTCTGAGGGATACGTCTTCCGCGTTGACATCCGCCTCCGTCCCGAAAGCAGTGCCGGCGTGATTGCCCGCTCCATGGAAAGTTATGAGAGTTATTACGAAGGCTGGGGTGAACTCTGGGAGCGGCAGGCGTTGATTAAGGCACGGCCTGTCGCTGGCGATGTCCACACCCTCGGGCAAGAGTTCATCCGGATGATCCAACCGTTTGTCTATCAACGCTATTTAGACGGCGTGACCTTGAGCGAAATTAAGGCGGATATTCGTGGCACGAAAGCGCGCATTGAAGAACGCATCGTGAGTGAAAAGGGTAACCTGCAGAAACACGTCAAACTCGGTCCCGGTGCAATTCGGGATATTGAGTTTACCGTCCAGTGTCTCCAGATGATTCACGGCGGGAGACGCAAGTCGCTGTGCTCGCAGAATACGTTGAAGACGCTTGCGGCGTTGGAAGAGGCGCAGTTGCTGAGCTCGGACGATGTAGAAGCACTCGCAACCGCGTATCGGTTCCTGCGCACCGTGGAACACCGCATCCAAATTGAGGCAGACCAGCAGCGGTACTCCATTCCCGACAAGGAGGAAGAAGAGCGTGAATTGGCTCGGCGCACCGGCTATCGTAGCACCAGGGATGGCGATGAATTGGAAGCGTTTCGGCGGCAGCACCGTGCCCACACCGAACGCGTCCGCGCCATCTTTGAAGAGGTAACCGCCACCGCACTGCAGCATGAAGAAACCGGCGTGGACATCGGGGTGTTGCTCGCGGAAGACGAGACGCAGCAACTCGATGAACTCCTCCGTTCTTACGGATTCGAGAGTGTGAAGGAGGCCCAGCGGTTGCTGAAAAGACTCGCGAACGGCGGCGATGGTGTCCAGTTTTCACCCAGTGTGCGGCGTTCCTTCTTTAAACTCGCACCCACGCTCCTCAACATCTTGCGCGATTCACCCAATCCGGACATGGCGCTCCGCTACCTCTCCGCCTTTGCCGATAAGGTCGGCGCACGCAGTAGTTACTACACCATGTTCTTGGAGAAACCCTCAACCCTGGAAACACTCACCGGTGTCTGTGGCACCAGCCTCTATCTTGCCGAGCTCCTCGTCGGGAGCCCCGAACTCTTCGACCTGCTCACGGTGCCTGACTTGGTAGAACGCGCCAAGACGCTTGAGGAGAAACAGGCGGAAGCACTCAAGGTTGTGGAAAGCGCGCCAGAGGGAAAAATGCTGCCCTTGCTGCGACGGTATAAGAACGACGAAATCTGGCGCATCGCCTTGCGGAATATCCTCGGCAATGCCACGCTCCCCACGACGACGACAGAGCTCTCCGACCTGGCTGAAGCAGTCACACAGGCTCTCTACCGGCAGGTAGAAGCGCAGATTCGCGAGGCGCACGGCATACCCCGCAATCCCGATGGCAACCCGGTGACGTTCGCGATTATCGCCCTCGGCAAATTTGGCGGCCGCGAGCTCAACTTTAGCTCCGATTTGGACATCATGTTCGTCTACTCGGAAGATGGCGAAACGACGAAAGGCACGCCGAACGCGAACTATTTCTCCGCCCTCGGCTTGGAGCTGGTAAAGCAACTCGCGGGAAATCAGGGGATGGGTATCTACGAACTCGACCTGAGGCTCCGGCCTCACGGCAAGGGCGGCGCGATTGCACTGCCGTTGGAAGGGTACCAGCACTACTACGACACCACGGCGCAGACCTGGGAACGTCAGGCATTGACACGCGCCAGACCGGTCGCGGGAGACACCGAGGGTGTGGGCGCGCGGTTCTTGGACATCGCACACGGGTTTGCATACGGCGCACCGCTCACACCGGAAGGCATCGCCGAAATTGTCCGAACGCGCCAACGGAAAGAGGCGCAAGCCACACGGAAACCGAGAACACCCCGCAGACGGCGCGGACAAACCAAGGCACCCGCCCCGAATGTCAAATCTGGATACGGCGGCCTGGTTGACATTGAATTCGCCGTGCAAACCCTTCAACTCGTCCACGGAACTGACGCAGTTTCGATCCGCGAGCAAAACACCCTCTTCGCAGTCGACAGATTGCACGACATCGGCGTGCTGACAGCGACACAGCGAGAGGGATTGTCCGAGGCATATCAATACCTGAGGCGCGTCGAGAACGCGCTGCGGATTGTGCATGACCGGCCGTTGGAAGCCTTACCCACGAATCGTTCCGAGTTAGAACAGTTGGCACGGCGGCTCGGGTATGCGCATACCGAGGAGAATCCGGCGGATGCAGCGTTTTCGAGGGATTACGGCAAGTGGACAGAGACGACGCGCGCGCTGTTTAATCAGCTGCTGGTTAATAAGTAGCGCGGTTGTTAGGGAGTCGAAACCGAGATGAAGCGGAGTCCCGTAGGAGAGACAAAAGGTCTTGAGGCCCGGTAGGAGAGACTCCCGCGTCTCGACTCCCCTTCGGTAGGAGAGACTCCCGCGTCTCGATACTTGATTGCCATAAAACGTTTCCAATAGGAGAACCCTCATGAACGCCAAAACCCTCATCAGCAGCTTATGCCTCCTACTCGCGTTCTGCCTCGCCATCTACTTCTACGCCGAATGGCAGAAGCAGCGCTTTGACGCAGCACTCCCCGTGCCACCACCCGCCGACGAACAACCCGGCGGCCACGGGAAACCCGACGGTGACTGGAAACCCGCCGCCGACGATGCACATGACGACACCGGCGACCTGATACCCAGCGTCGACTGGCAACAACATATTGAACTGCCAGCACTCGTCAAACCCGGCAACCTCGACGAACTCGATGCAGACGACCCCGTCGCCAAAGCCTGGGCCAAACTTGACGACATCGCCGACAACCGATTCGCCTGGGGCGGCACCGCTGACCCCCGAACCCCAGGGCTGATACAGCAATTGATGCCACCCCCCGATATGATTGAGGGTGAGGCACACGCCGAAGAAATCTACAGCCTGCTAGACCCACTCGCCGATCTCCGCGACCCGCGGTCCATCGAAACCCTCATCGCATATCAGTGTGGTGAGAACATATTCAGTGGCAATGTCCAGAGAGCCCTCATCGCCATGGGGCCGCCCGTTGTCCCCTATCTCATCCCCTATCTGGACGATATGGGTGAAGGTGAAGAAGATCCATCGCCGCAATTTCCCGATAACTTGGGCAGCATGGGCATGAGTGTAGCTTCTGAGGTCTTAAGCCATATCGGGGCGCAGCACCGTGCGGAATTAGATGGCATTGTAGAGTACATCCTCCTGCCGAAATTGGAGGCGCTGCAAGCAAACGATGAGATTATGTACCCTATAGCCATGGGCATAAAGGAAGCCGTTGCGCGTCTGAAAAGATAGGGATGTCCCTGTTCCCCTCGCGCGAGGGAGAGAGAAAACCCTCTCCCTCGCATAAACACAAACCCGTCAAAACAAACGTTTTGACACAACCCCGCGCGAACCACGCGCGCCGACAGAGAGAGATAGATTACGTTTCCAATCCGAGTGCCTCAACCCCGCGCACAATAAAAGGAGATTTTTCAATGAGCGGATGTCTCTGTCTGCTCCGCTGGAGGAACTGACTATGGAGCATCGACAAACCAAAACCTTTGAAACCCGCGGGCCCGTGAAACTCGAACGCAACTACGTCGTCGCGCGCACGGAGGAGCTCGCCGATTTCATCCACCGCGTGGAAGAGGGACGTTATGTCGTCATCTTCGCGCCGCGTCAGACAGGTAAGACGACGTTCTTCCGCCGCGCCTTGGAGCTGCTCGCTACCGAAGACTCGGACTATTTTCCGCTTGCGTTGAGTTTCCAGACTTACAGAAACGCTACTCCGGAGACGTTTTATCGGGTTCTCCATCGTGACATTTGGCGGGCAATTACGCGAGTTTTTCAGCGATGGGAGCGTGTACTACCGGACACTTTAACGCAATTTTTCGAGAATGCCACGCTCACAGACCAGTTTTCATTGCGCGAGTTCTTTTGGGAGTTGCCGAGTGTGCTGGATGCGCGGCAGGTGGTGCTCGTGATTGACGAATTTGACGGCATCCCGCAAACCGTCTTGAGCGATTTTCTATACACCCTTCGCGATATCTACCTTGAAGACAGCACCCGTGCGCGGTGTCCTTACAGCGTCGGCATCGTCGGCGTGAAAAGCATTACGCAGCTGAATTACGACAGATCTATTTCGCCGTTCAATATTCAGGATGAGTTCGCTTTGTCAAACTTCACGCTGGCACAAGTGCAGGAACTCTTCGGGCAGTATACCGAGGAGGTAGGACAAGCGTTCGCACCGGATGTCATGGAGTTGTTGCATCGGCAGACAGCGGGACAGCCGTTTCTCGTCAACCGCCTCGCGCAAATTCTCACGGCGGAGCTGGATATCGCGAAAACGGAAACCATTACCGTTGCGCATTTTGCAAAGGCGCATACCGCGCTCCTACGGGAACAAAACGTCAACTTTCATCATCTGACTACCAATGTCCGCAGGCATCCTCACTTTGAACGCGTCCTCATGGAAATCGCCACTTCGGAAAAAGGGGTGGATTTCAATCCGCGCGATGAACTCATGAGCGAACTTACCTCTTACGGTGTCATCAAGAGGGGGGCCGGGGACTTATGTGAGAGCGTCAATCCGATTTATCAGGTGTGCATCATGCAAGCGTTCCAACCGGCGATTAACGGGCTGCGGCGGGACTACTTCCCAGAAGACAGCGGCATCCAGTTCTCGGATTATCTCACCGCAGACGGACATCTCGCCATGGAGCCGCTGTTGGATAACTTCCGCGACTTCATCGCGCGCATCGGGTTCCGAATCCTCCAAGAACCAGACCTCCCGCGCGAATCAATTGGGCAACATCTGCTTGCCACTTATCTTGATACGTTCGTGCGGACGATGCGCGGGAACCTGTATCTAGAACTGCCGACAGGGCGGGGCCGGATGGATCTGGTAGTGTTGCACCGCGACCGGAAGTATATCGTGGAGTTCAAGATATGGGGGAGTGAACGGGAGTATCAGGGCGGCAAGAAACAGTTGGCTGCCTATCTCCAATTGGAAGAAGCATCGGAAGGCTACTATGTCGTATTCGACCATCGTGAGAATCCGGAGCCGCGCACGGAGACAGAGATAGTAGAGGGATTCAAAATTCGGAGTTATGTGATTCCGGTGGTGCAGGAGCGGCCGTCCGATTTGTCGGAGGAAGAGGCGGCATATCGGTGTTCGGTGTCACAACTGAGAGGGGAATGCTGATACACTCACCGGTTTCACAACGCCTTGCGAACAACGAAAATCTCGCTTGCGAAATTGCAGGAAACCTGCTAAAATCGTTCCCAAATCGTTTTGATTGGAGAGAACTCATGACTTTTGGACAAGGCTCGCATCAGTACACGGTGCAAGAAAATTGGTGGACGCTGCCGGAAGGATGGGAATTTGGCTGGATCCCCGCTATTGCCGTGGATTCGCAAGACCGGGTTTATGTCTACAGCCGCAGCGAACGGCCGATGATAGTCTTCGACCGGGATGGCAATTTCCTTGCCTCTTGGGGTGAGGACATTCTCAAGGACGCGCACGGCATTTTCATTGATGCCGAAGACTACGTCTACTGCGTAGAACGCGACACCCATGTCATGCGCAAGTTCACTACAGAGGGCGAACTGCTGATGACGCTCGGCACACCCGACAAACCGGGCCCCGAAGGCGAACCCTTCAACCAGCCCACCGATCTGGCTCTCGGCCCCGATGGCGAGATGTTTATCTGCGATGGCTACGGCAACGCCCGCGTTCATAAATACTCCCCTGAGGGAGAACTAATCAAGTCTTGGGGGCAACCGGGAAGTGGCCCCGGCGAATTTGACTTGCCGCACTGCGTCAGAGTCGATCCGCGCAATCGGCTCATGGTGGCAGACCGGGAGAACAATCGCATCCAATTTTTCACGCTGGATGGCGAATACATTGAGGAGTGGGGCAATCTTCTGCATCCCGACACTATCTATATTGACGAGGATGAGCTCATCTACGTCGCAGAATTGGACCAGCGTGTCACTATCCTGACGCTGGATGGCGAGGTAGTCTCACAATGGGGCAGTGAGCGCGGTAGCACCGTCCCCGGCGAATTTCTCGCCTGTCCGCACGGCATCTGGTGCGATTCGCGCGGCGACATCTACGTCGGCGAAGTCCAAGCGGATGCGCGCTTACAAAAGTTCATCCGGCAACGGTAAATGAGAGGCGCGCTTTCAAAGCGCGCCTACCGAACCGAAATGACAACAAAAACGTCTGTAGACGTAACGATTGACAATGTCTTTGCAAACTCCGCCAAAAAACCTAGCATGCAACAACGGCGCATGCGGGGCTACGGAGAAAACCGACATGGCGACAGAAACCCTAATTGAACGCCTTGCGCCAATACAAAAATCCTTTTTTCAAAAGGTGAACCAACAATTTGATAGCGCTGCGCGGTTTACAACGCACCCGCGGGGGATGTTAGAGCAAATCAAGATTTGCAACAGCAGCTGCCACTTCACGTTTCCGATTAAACGTGACGATGGCACGATTGAGACGCTGCACGGCTGGCGCGCCGAACATAGCCATCATAAACTGCCGACGAAAGGCGGCATCCGCTACAGCACCCTCGTGAATGAAGACGAGATTATGGCATTGGCGGCGTTGATGACTTACAAATGTGCTATCGTTGATGTGCCGTTCGGCGGCGCGAAAGGGGGAATCCAGCTGGATAGGTGCGAGTACTCCGAGAGTGAATTGGAGCGCATCACCCGCCGCTATACCTATGAACTCATCCAGAAAAACTACATCGGCCCCGGCGTAGACGTGCCTGCCCCCGATTTCGGCACCAGCGAAACCGAAATGGCGTGGATGTTGGATACCTATCTCGGCATGGCGGCGGATAAACTCGATGCAATCGCCTGCGTGACCGGGAAACCGATTGAGCAAAACGGCATTCGCGGCAGAAAGGAAGCCACCGGCAGGGGCGTTTTCTTCGGGCTCCGCGAGGCATGCGCGATTGCAGAAGATATGAAACGGCTCGGGCTCTCCACCGGCCTCCCCGGCAAAACCGTCGTAGTCCAAGGGTTCGGCAACGTCGGATACCACGCCGCCAAGTTTCTCAGCGAAGGCGAAGCCATCGTGACAGGCATCATTGAGATAGATGGCGCGCTCTATAACCCCGAAGGACTTGATGTCGAAAAGGTCTTCGCGTGTCGTGAGGAGAGCGGTTCGATTCGTAATTATCCCGATGCTACCCTCATTGATAATCCGCAAGATGGGTTGGAATTGGCATGCGATATCCTCGTGCCAGCGGCGGTAGAAAACCAGATCACGGCGGAGAACGCACCGCGCCTCAAGGCACGTATCCTCGCCGAAGCGGCGAACGGCCCGACAACGGCAGCAGCAGACGAACACCTCAAACAGCGAAACATGCTGATTCTTCCGGATACCTATCTCAACGCCGGGGGTGTTACCGTCTCCTATTTTGAATGGCTGCGCAACCTCTCGCACGTGCGGTTTGGCCGGCTCGGCAGGCGATTTGAAGAAAACCAATATAAAAGCATGCTACAAGCCGTCGAGAAAGCGACCGGCTATCAATTTTCATCGACAGAAATTGCGCTCATCGGGCACGGTGCTGACGAAAATGACTTAGTGGATTCGGGACTTGAGGATACGATGATAACGGCGTATCATGAAATTCGCGAGACACATCGGCGACGCTGCCCTGCTGCAGACCTTCGCACAGCTTCGTTTATTACCGCTATCGATAAAATTGCGGAGGCGTATCTGCAATTGGGCATTTTTCCGTAAGTTCCAGAGTCTTGCAGACCCGGTTCTTCGTTTCAATCTACGATTGCGAGGGACAGTGGACATATCTGCAGCGAGGCTGCAGATATGACAAAGTTTCGGCGTAACGGCCCTCGCGCTACGGTGGAAGGAGCGGTTCTTCGTTTCAATCTACGATTGCGAGGGACAGTGGACATATCTGCAGCGAGGCTGCAGATATGACAAAGTTTCGGCGTAACGGCCCTCGCGCTACGGTGAAAGGGGCGGTAAAGGTTAGCGAAGGACAGTCCTTCGCGCTTTAGAGAGGAGAAAAAAATGACAGTGCTCAGCGTCAACGTCAACAAAATCGCCACGTTGCGCAATTCGCGTGGGGGCGACATCCCAGAGCTCATCAAAGCGGTAGATACCTGTATCGCCGCGGGTGCGCAAGGCATCACCGTGCATCCCCGCGCAGATCAGCGCCACATCACCCCCGCAGATGTCCGCGACATCGCCGCGCATTTGTATCAAAAAAATCTAGTCATCGCCAACGGCGATGACAGGTTACGCAGGGGGCTGTTATTCGACCGGTCTGCATATCCGAATCCCTCGCGAAAAACGAAAAACATTGAATATAACATTGAAGGCGACCCGAGGCCAGATTTGATTGAGATGGTGCTACGCACACAACCCACGCAATGCACCCTTGTCCCTGTCGTCAAAGGCGAAGTAACAAGTCACACCGTCTGGGACATCCGCGAAGATGGCGACATGCTGAAACCTATCATCGCGTCGATGAAGAGTGCTGGCATCCGTGTCAGCCTATTCAGCGGTACAGATTGTGAGCAGATAGCGATGACTCGCGATATCGGCGCAGACCGGGTCGAACTCTATACCGCTCCTTATGCGATGGCACAAACGGAAGCAGAGATTGAACGTGAGCTCGGGCAGCTTGTCACGGCGGCAGCGGCAGCGACTCGCCTCGGCATGGGAGTCAACGCCGGGCATGATTTGAACCTGGAGAACCTCCCGCGTATGCAGAAAGTGCCGGGGCTCCTGGAGGTATCCATCGGGCACCATTTGATGGCGGATGCCCTCTATATCGGCATGGATGCGGCGGTGAAGGCGTATCGTGTGGCGTTAGGGCAAAAAATATGACAAAAACGTGTGCGGTGTTCGATCTGGATGGCACAATCATCGGCCTCTCTTCAGAGCAGGTTTTCCTGACGTATCTCTTGGAGCACGGCGAAATCCCGATACTGAATCTGCTGGCGTGGATAGCCAATTTCCTGCAGGTGCGGCATCTGCCGCAAGCAAAGTCCAACAAGATGCATCTCCGCGGGTTGGAAGAGACGCGTCTCCGCGACATCGCGCGAACCTGTTTTGTGGCATCACTGCGCGATAACATTTCGCCGCGCATCCCAGAATTAATGCGCTTCCATCGAGAAGAAGGGCGAACGATTGTCCTGATGTCGGGTTCGTTGGAGCTCCTCGTCAAGCCGTTTCACGAGCATTTCCGAACCGACATGCTGATAGCGCATGAACTGGAAGTGGTAGATGGGAAGTTTACAGGGCGACGCATCGGGTTGCATCCCTACGCGCAAAACAAAGGAAAACTGGCACTGCAGTTAGCAGAGACACACGCGTTTGACCTGGCAGGTTCTTACGCCTACGGCAATCATCACACCGATGTGCATAAATTGGCGCTCTTCGGGCATCCTGTCGCCGTAAATCCTGACCGGCGGTTACAGCAAATCGCCACCGAAAGGGGATGGGAAGTCCAATGGTTTCATCAGTAAGAAAAGAACACATTCCCGTAAAGTGCCTTAGGTTGGGAGCATCGCGGGGGCCGGTGCATGGCGAGGCACAGGCCCTCGTCCTACGGTAAAAAGCTTCTGCTTGGAATGCATTGCGAACAACCCAAAAATGAGACTTGAAAAATATATCGCCACTGCAGGCATCGCCTCGCGGCGAGCCGTGAAGAAAGCGATTCACGAGGGACGCGTCACCGTCAACGGTGTGCAGATTTTCATGCCGGGGCATCCCCTTGACATGGATACCGATTGCGTTAGGTTTGAAGGGCAACGCGTCACACTGCCAGCGCAACGCATCTACGTCATGCTCCATAAACCTGCCGGCTATGTGACAACGCGGCGGGATGAGCGGGGCCGCCCGATTGTCATGGACTTAGTGCGAGACATCTCTGAAAATATCTATCCTGTCGGCCGCTTGGATTTAGAGACAGAGGGGCTGTTGCTGTTGACAAACGACGGTGACTTCGCCTATCGGCTGACGCATCCGAGTCACGAGATTCCGAAAACCTATCTCGCGTGGGTGGATGGCGTTCCGAGTGACAAGGCCATTCAGCGGTTGCGCGAAGGTGTCACTATTCCCGGTGGGAGCACTGCGCCGGCGGAGGTATCGCGCGTAGGCGGGCGCGCCTGCACCGAGGGCACGGTTTCACAAATCCAGGTAATTATCCACGAAGGGAAGAAACGGCAGGTGCGTTTGATGTTTAAAGCGGTAGGGCACCGCGTTGTCCGATTAAAGCGAATTCAGGTAGGTGAGCTGAGACTCGGCAATCTGCCGCCGGGGCAGCATCGGTTGCTGTCCCCGGCGGAGGTTGCTGGTTTAGGAAATGATGATAATGAAGTGTGAGGGCGGCTATGGAAATCCGCCCTGACAAACTGATGGCTCGGTTTCAAACCGCGCCGCCTACTGCCCGTGTTGGCTCAAATCTCTTACCTGTTCAAGCATGGCTTCCGCTGCCATCCGAATCTGTTCGTCGGTAGCATGCTGCACCAACTTCTCAAGCACCTCGATGGCTTTGTCAAATTCCTCTCGGATGGCATACACTACGCCGAGATAATGCTGCGCCTGTTCGTACACATCGCTTTCCGGATAGGCGTTGATGACGGTGCGGAGATGCGTGACAGCTTTCTCACGAGACACCTCGACATTTTCATCGTCTTCCGGTGTCATGCCGTAGGCGATGCCCAAGGCGGTGTGCAGTTTGGGCAGGAGTCCCGTCGTATTGTCCGCGTCACCTTTAAACGTTTTCTCGCTGAGCGGAATTGCTTTTTCCAGTTGCTGCCGCTCCAGATAGGTGAGCGCGATTTCGCCGTTCAGTTTGGCATCGTCGGGCATCTCCTTTAGCTTCGCCAATTTTTCTTGGAACATCACTTCGGCTTGCAAAGCGTTTTCCATTACCGGCGCGAATTGTTCCGGTGGGAGGAACCCGATGCTTTCGCCGATGAATCCGCCATCCTTGCTGAGGAACGTGATTGTCGGGATGCTTCTAATCCCATACCGTCTCGCGGCATCCTGAGCCGCCAGATCATCCGGATAACTCAGATTGACTTTGACAGGCACAAACTTTCCGGCGATGGTAGTGATGTTAGCGTCAGTGAACGTTTCGGCATCCAGCCGAGCACACGCACCTCACGAATCGGTGTAGAAATCGAGCATGAGCGGTTTGTCGGCTTTCGCCGCGGCTTTCATCCCTTCTTCAATTGACTTCCCCCACTCGATTTCCGCGTCTGCGATGTGCGCAGGAATTGCGACTGCCATCAGCAAAACTATCGCCAGTGAGAGACGGGACAAAACGGATTTAAACATGTTTTTTCTCCTATAGACATTGCACTCCGCTGGAATGCTTAAAAGGAATGGATAGCCACGACTGTCCATTAGACATTGCACTCTGTTGGAGCTGAGTTACGGCACGAGCCTAACATCTCGCGCCTAACGGTTTCTTTCGGATTAATTCTCGGTTGATTCCTCAAGAGCCGATGCAACCGCGGTTTTGCTTGACAGCGTTGTCCGACACTTGAGGCACGTAACAATTATCTTAACTAGGTTCTTCTGTCTACCAACGTGGGACTGCTTCTGCTCGGCTAATACATGCCGTTGGCAGCGCGGGCACCACTGTTGTTTCGTTGCTAACATGGAAAACTCCTTGTATACCCAATGAATCTGAGGCGTAGGACGAACTCAAACGACGAAGGTTCATTGCGTATCATTCTTAAACACACCTTGTGCCGATAAAAGTTCCAATAAAAATTAAAATACACGATGCCGTTTGAAACCGCGCCTACGGACAAGGTGTCACCGCGCCTATGGACAGCAGAAAAGCCACAACCATGAGCATTGACAACGTCAGTGCGACTGGCAGCGCGGGCATCGCGGGGGAAACCCTCGGCAGTTAGTGACTGCCGGGCCCCCGCGCTACGGTAAAAAGCTTCTGCATCAAACCGCGCCTACGGACAAGGTGGCAGCGCGCCTATGGACAGCAGAAAAGCCACAACCATGAGCATTGACAACGTCAGTGCGACTGGCAGCACGGGCATCGCGGGGGAAACCCTCGGCAGTTAGTGACTGCCGGGCCCCCGCGCTACGGTAAAAAGCTTCTGCAAATTATTTGCCGATGCAGAACTGCGAGAAAATCCGGTCCAGAATGTCTTCCGTTGTCGTTTTTCCGACGATGTCGCCGAGGGCATCGAGACTGATGTGCAAATCTACGGCGACGAGTTCCGGGGGCATTGCGTTTGCTAAACTCTCGATTGCATCGTTGAGCCCTTGGTTAGCGCGCCGCAACGCGTCTTGATGCCGCGCATTGGTAACAATCGGCGAATCGCCCATCACAAATGCGTCACCGAGCAGTGCCTCACGAATAGCCGCTTTCAGCGCATCTAAGCCGTTCCCTTCCGGAATTGCTGTCTGCACTACCCGTTTTTCGGGGCAAAATTCACGCAGTGCCTCTGGCCGAGTGACAATAGGCAAATCCGTTTTATTTAAGATGAGGATTGCCTGATGTGAATTCGCCGTTTGCAAGAGTTCCACATCCGCTTCAGCCAAGGGTTGCGACGCATCAAACATCAGCAGCAGGAATTCCGCTTTATCCAGCACCGCTTTACTTCGTTGAACCCCTTCCTGTTCAACGATGTCTGCTGTCTGTCGGATGCCGGCGGTATCGATGAGGTTCATCGGGATGCCGCCGAGGCTTTTCGTATCGTTGCAGAAAATAACGTCTTCTTCATCAGTAACGTTTTTCCGCCCAATTGCCGTGGGTTCCTGCAACATCAGAAGAATCGTCTCCTCAATCGTATCGCGCGTGGTGCCGGGGATGTCGGTGACAATCGCGCGCTCACGCTGCACGAGCGCATTGAGGAGACTGGATTTGCCGACGTTCGGCTTGCCTAAAATGGCAACGTTGATTCCTTCCTTGATGAGCCGTCCTTCTTCGGCGGTTTCTAGCAAGCGCGTTAAATCTGCTTGAATAGTGTGCGCCGTTTGGTGCTGCATCTCCACCTTCATGAAATCTAGTTCTTCCTCTGGGAAGTCGATGGATGCCTCGATTTCTGCCAATAATCCTGCAACCCTGTCGCTGAGATGATTGACGTTCTCTGAAAGTTTGCCTTCTAGTGCGTTGAGGGCGATTTTCCGGCTGAGTTCTGTTTTTGAACCGATGAGTTCCGCGACAGCCTCCGCCTGCGCCAAATCGAGGCGGCCGTTGAGGAAGGCGCGTTTGGTAAATTCGCCCGGCTCTGCGAGCCGAGCCCCTGCCTTCACGACGACTTCTAGCACCGCTGTTAGCGGCACAATTCCACCGTGGCAATTGAATTCGACGATGTCTTCGGCTGTGTAGGTTTTCGGCGCGCGCATTACCCCGAGCAGCACCTCGTCAATTTGTTCATAGTGCCTTGGTTGAGAGTCCGTTTTTTTCTCGTAGCGCGGGGGCCTGTCCCCCGCGATGTCCCCCGCGGGCAAAAGACTAACAACGTGCCCGTATGTCAGCGTATGCGTTGGCAGTTCGGCGGGTGAAACCCCGCGCGGCGAACGAAACACCTGACAGGCGATGTCAATCGCGCGCGAACCACTGACCCGGACTATGCCGATGCCGCCTTCGCCGCGTGGCGTTGCGATGGCAGCAATAGTATCGTCGAATCCCATAACGTCGCCTCGTTCCGATTCCGATTTTGACGCAGTGCTGTTTGCGAAAGCCAAACAGCACATCTTCGGTTTATAGGTAAACCTATAAACCTACGTCAAAATCGGCTTTCCATCAATTCCGTAGGCGTGCTTTGCAAGCGCGCTGCCCGAGCATCCCTAAGGTTCCTCCGTTGTGACGATAACGCGGCGCAGATCGCCTTCACCCTGGCTGTAGGTATTCACAACATTGTCGGGTTTTAACGTAAGATGAATGATGCGCCGGTCGCGGGGTGACATCGGTGCAAGGACGACTTCACGTCCCGTGTGCCGCACCTTCGTCGCCACCTGATGCGCGAGCTCCACAAGCGACTGTTCTCGGCGGACGCGGTAACCCTCCGTGTCAATAAAAACGCGGTTCTTGACCTCCGACGCTTTATTGACGATACAGTTGAGCAGACGTTCAAGGGCATCAAGCGTCTGGCCATGTTTTCCGATGAGCAGCGCGGGCGCGTCCGTTGTCATGTTGAGGTGTGTGTTGCCATCAATCACTTCCAATTCAATATCGGCATTGATGCCTATCCGCGTCAGCAATTCCTTCAGAATTGTGTCCGGAGCAGTGGCGGCATCCTCCCTGAGCGTCGCACGGACTTTGGCGGGTTTCGCGCCAAAGTTCAGAATGCCCTTTGTCGGTTCATTCAGGACATCAAGCGTGACATCGGCGCGCGCCACATTCAATTCGGTGAGGGCACGTTCAATTGCCTCATCGACAGTGGTGCCCTCAGTTTCAATATAGTTTTGCACAGTGAGGTTCTCCTTTGATAATTCGTGGCATGTTGAGGGACAGGCCCTCACCCTACGGATTTGTGTGATAATTCGTGGCATGTTGAGGAACAGGCCCTCACCCTACGGATTTGTGTGATAATTCGTGGCATGTTGAGGAACAGGCCCTCACCCTACGGATTTGCGATAATTCGTGGCATGTTGAGGAACAGGCCCTCACCCTACGGATTTGTGTTAGCGTTTCCGTGGGCCGCTCGTCTTTTTGTTCGATGCGGGTGTTGGCTGTTCCGCATCGTCCGAATACCGTGTCTGTAAATATTGCTGCGCCATCGTGAAGACGTTATTGCACAACCAGTATAACACAAATCCGGATGCCCAGTTGTAAAAAAGAAAGACGAAAAGCAGCGGCATAAACTGCATCAGTTTCGCCTGCATGTTATCACCAGTCGGCGTCGGTGTCATCCCTACTCCGAGTTTCTGCTGTAGCCACGTGGTGAGCCCGTTCAGTATCGGCAGAAAACGGACAGCATCGATTTCCGTGAAGATCAGCGGTATCGTAAACGGGAGCTCAAACAAAACGTCTGGTGCAGAAAGATCATCAATCCAGAGTAAGAACGGTGCGCCGCGCAGTTCAACTGCACTGCCGAGTAGGGAAAACAGTGCCCAGAAAATCGGCAGTTGTGGGAGCATCGGGATACAGCCGCCTAACGGGTTAACGCCGTGCTCTTTATAGAGGCGCATCGTGGCGCGGTTCAGTTTCTGCGGGTCATCGCGGTATTTCTCCTTGAGTTCCGCTAATTCCGGTTGAAGTTTCTGCATCTCCTTCATGGAGTGGTGTCCCTTGCGGGTGAGCGGGTAGAAGACTACCTTCATCAGCAAGGTCAGCAGGATAATGGCGATGCCGTAATTTTGGAAGACTGCGTGCAAACCCTTGAATATCCAGAGCATTCCCCATGCAACCGGCCAGAAAAACCCGAAATCGATGATTTTGGAGAGGCGAACCGGTTTTTCCGGCGCGTTGGGTGCCGTTACCTGTTTGAGGAGCGCATCGTCCTTCGGACCGACATAGAGCTGAAAAGCGTGCGTCACCTCTTTTTGGGAGGCAAGTTGAAACCGCGGGATTGCCAGGACTGCTGTTTCTGTCGGTGCCGCGGTCTGGATGTCGTTCTTATTCGCCGCTTTAGATGCATCCAACAGATAGGTTGCTTCCAACCCCGGGTCGGGAATCATAACTGCGCTGAAGTATTGGCTGTCCAATGCTGCCCAGAGGACTGTAGATAGTGCTTGTTCCTCCTTTAGTTCGCGCGTCGGATTTCCTTCGTCAAGGATAGTCTTCGCGCCCTCCTTGCCGTGTCTGCCGCGTTTCCCGCTCTTTTTCTCGTGTCGGAGTAAATCCGCGTTGATGCCCGCGCCCCAGCGGAGTTGGTAGCCGCTGGTGGGCTCAGTACCGCCTATGAGCAAGGGGGCATCGGAGACATTCCGGAACGTCAATGCCAAATCGACGGTGTAGGTATCCGGATAGAAGGTGAGCTGCTTTGCGACATGCAGTTTCTCCGCAATCGTCGTCGTGAAAGTGAGCGTTTCCGGCTCCTGAGCCGCCGCGAGGGCTATTTCCGATTTATCCGCCTGCCATGTGGTGCTGAGTGAATCAAGTTGCAGCTGTGCGTTCCCAAACCGCAGCGCGAGGCAATTGAGCGCATCGTCCGGTATCAGGTTCAGGGGCACCTCTGTGATATCCGCCCGGTCGGCGAAGTGAGCCAATTCCCACCGTTTCGCAATCGCGAATTTTTCATTAAAGGTGATGTGATAGTTGCCGGTCTGGACATGCACCTTCGCATCCTCGGGACTTTCCTGAATCGGCGCAAAAAAGTCGGAATTGAGCGGTGGTGTCACCTCGTTCACCGTCGGCGGTATCTCTTCTACGGCGGTTTCCTTTGTATCAGTTGTTTCGGTTTGTTCAGTAGTTGCTGGTTCTTCCGGTTGCGGTGCAAAACGTTCGCTGAACAGCAGGCTCCACGCGAGCATGACTGCAATCATGAGAACCATGGCAATAATGTATCGTGCTCCCATTTTTCCCCTATTTCCTAGCGGTGGTTTGATGTTTTCTTTGACAGGTTTTCCTGCAGAGATAACCCCTGTGCAGGACAGCGGCTCTGCCAAGATAACCCTGAACGAACGCTTCGCGACCCTACAACCATTTATTTGAGCGGGTCGAAGCCACCGGGGTGATACGGGTGGCATTTTGAAAGTCGTTTTAGCGTTAGCCAGATGCCTTTGATGGTGCCATACCGTTTCAGTGCCTCTAGCGCGTACTGCGAACACGTTGGGTAGAATCGGCACGTCCGCGGCAGCATTGGCGAAATAAACCGGCGATAAAAGCGAATGGCGTGTTGGAATATCATCATCTTTGCGCCTCTCACTTCAAGATAGCGGCTCTGCGGAAGAGGCTATATAATCCCCGTTGTGCCTCCTGACACGTGAGGGGGCAGGCGGCTGTTCTACCGACAACCACCACATCGTATTCTGGCTGCATCCGTGGCCGCAGCGCGCGGAACGCTTCACGGATGAGCCGTTTGACCCGGTTGCGTTGGACGCTTTTGCCCACTTTTTTGCTGGCGGTGATTCCCAAGCGTGCACCGGCATTGCAATCGGCAATCGTTTCCGTGTCTCCGCTGGTGGGCGCGCTTTGCGAGCGCGCAAATACGTATATCACAAAATAGCGATTCAAGTATTTCCTACCTTTCTGATAGGCACGCTGGAATTCCCACCGCTTTTTGAGTCTGTCCGGGTGCAGTTGGTATTGCATAATTCGCCGGCCCTGTGCAGTAGGAGGGCCCTCCCTGTCCCGATACGTCAGCCCGTAGGAGGGCCCTCCTTGTCCCGATACGTCAGCCCGTAGGAGGGCCCTCCCTGTCCCGATGCGTTAGGCCGTAGGAGGGACATCCTTGTCCCGATGCGTTGGGCAGTAGGAGGGACATCCTTGTCCCGATGCGTTAGGCCGTAGGAGGGACATCCCTGTTCCGATGCGTTGGGCAGTAGGAGGGCCCTCCTTGTCCCGATGCGTCAGCCCGTAGGAGGGCCCTCCCTGTCCCGATGCGTCGGTGTCAAGACGCGGGCGTTCTCTCCTACGGGCTGCCTCGGTTACGTCGAATAGTCATAGTTGAGATACAGATATTTTCTCCACGATGGATGGTAACCGCGCCCGTGATAGCCGCTGGAACGGTTGAGCTGCAAATAGGTCAGGATTGAGGGCGTTTTCGGCTGCCGTTCGAGGCGCATCTTTGCTTCCGAGACGAGCTGGTTGCCCTTTTTGTTGTTACACTTTTTACAGGCGGTGACGACGTTTTCCCAGGTGGTTGTGCCGCCGCGGGAGAGCGGCACGACATGGTCCAACGTGAGCAGGGCTGTCGGGAATTCCTGCCGACAGTATTGGCACCGGTGCCGGTCGCGGACGAGGACGTTCTTGCGCGAGAATTTGACGACGCTGCGCGGCACGTTCACGTAATTTACCAGCCGGATGACGTGCGGCACTTGCATCACCGCGCTGGGAGAATGAAGCACCGCTTCCGATGCCTCTTCTGTCTGCGCCGTCCCCTTGAAAACCATCTTCAAGGCACGCCTTATATTGCAAATGTTAATCGCCTCATAACTGGCGTTGAGAACCAAGACAGACGTTTCCATTGAATTTCCCCTGACAGAACCGGTTCGTTTCCTCCAGATACCGCCGAGTTTTTAGGATATGTATATATTTTAACACATTTTGCGTTAAAATGCAATAATTTTTTTTACATTGCCGAGACGTTTAGTTAGCCTGTCTCTGTCTTTTGCAATTGCAGGAAGTTTCAGTCTTAAATCGGATACTTTTCTGGAGGCGTGCACGCGGTGTGTGTAAGGGCGGATGGCTCTATGAAAACCAAAGTGCTCCTGGCAAAATCGGCTGTTTTGCGCAATGCGCCCCCATACGGCAGCGATATCGTCACGAAAGTCAAATGAACTCTCATCGTGTCACCGCGGCTGTTGCAAAAAAGAGAGAAAAAGTGTCACATCTGTCACTATTAAAAATGGGCACAGAGAAAAGCGCGCCCCTGCGGAGAAAACGAAATCGCCCGAGAAAAATAAAATAGGTTGACATTTCACTGCGATTTTTGTATCATATTATTAGTGCCTGAGCCAGGCGTTTTATCTGTCATTAGGATGGACTAGGCGCGCGTTGTAAGCGCGCACCCTCGCCCGTGCGCTGTTTCAGACAGGAATGACCTGTTTCATTTTAGCCAAAGGGGCCCCAGCGCAGCGGAGACGCAGAGGAGGTTCCCCTGCCAAACCTGCTTTACCGAACGCTTTGCGCCAATACAAAAAGGAAGAAAACGATGTCAAAACCGAGCAAAGACCGGATGCTTTGGATGTACCGCAAGATGGTAGAAATCCGTCAGTTTGAAGAAGCCGCCGGGACACTGTATCAGAGCGGGCAACTCCCCGGCTTCTTGCACCTCTATATCGGTGAGGAAGCGACAGCCGTAGGCGTTTGCGCGCACCTTGAAGATGCCGATTACATTACCAGCACGCACCGCGGGCACGGGCATCTCATTGCGAAGGGCGGCAAACGCGACCGGATGATGGCGGAGTTGTTCGCGCGCACGACAGGCTACTGTAAAGGCAAGGGCGGCTCCATGCACATCGCCGATAAAGCGACTGGGATTTTGGGTGCCAACGGCGTTGTCGGCGCGGGCATTCCGCTTGCCGCCGGCGCCGGGCTCTCTGCCAAACTCCGGCGCACGAAACAAGTCGCTGTCTCCTTCTTCGGCGATGGCGCGACGAACCAGGGTGTCTTCCATGAAACCCTCAATCTTGCCGCTGTGTGGGCTTTGCCGGTGGTGTTTGTCTGTGAGAACAACCGATTCGGGATGGGCACACCGCAGCGCGAGCATCAACGCGTAGAGGATATCGCCGTTCGTGCCCCTGCCTACGATATGCCGGGTGTCACCGTCGATGGCAACGATGTGCTTAAGGTTTACGCGGCGGCGCAGGAGGCAGTCACGCGCGCACGCGAAGGCGGCGGACCGACGCTCCTCAATTGCGATACCTACCGGTTCCGGGGGCACCACATCGGCGACCCGGGGACATCCTACCGCGATAGGGAAGAGGTGCAAGAGCAGGAGCGGAAACGCGACCCGATTCGGCGGCTCGCCGCAGTCCTCACCGAGAAGGAAGGCGTTACCGAACCGGAGCTCTCGACGATTGAGGCAGAGCTCGCTAAGGATTTGGAGGATGCCCTCGCGTTCGCCAAAAACAGTCCCGAACCGCACCCCGAAGATGCATTGCAAGATGTGTATGCCGGGGCCATCTTGCCGTAGGCACACCTAGCGGGGGCACGTCTAGAGGCAAAAAATCTCTGCAGGCTTCCTGCAGAGAATTACCTAGGCGTGGGGGCCGTTACGCCGAGACGTTGTCTGCAGAGATGTCCACTGTCCCCCGCGGTCGGACACCACTATTGAGCAGATTTTTGAGCGGATTGCCCGTGAGATAGACAGACACGTGCCGAGTGGCGAAGAGTGGCACAAAGCCTTGCTTGTGCAGATGGCAGAACCTCGCACGCAACGGCCGCCTGTCATCTCCCAAGAAACGGCGGTACTCCTTGGGGAACTCTTAGAATTCCGCCACAAAGTTCGCAACATCTATCCCGAAGAGCTGGTTTACGAGCTCACCGAGGCGCATGCAAAGCAGATTCATCGGCTCTTTGCCCGCGTGTCCACTGACTTTGACAGGTTCGCGGCGGCCCTCGCGCAGCACAAGAAGGATGAAGAGGTATCTTGAC
The DNA here is from genome assembly GCA_958296135.1 of uncultured Poribacteria bacterium. Classification (GTDB taxonomy): domain Bacteria; phylum Poribacteria; class WGA-4E; order WGA-4E; family WGA-3G; genus AGPOR5. The sequence continues at coordinate 4,901,408 of CATQHZ010000001.1, read as the reverse complement.
ATGCTTTACGCGGAGGAACTCGCCGCATGCAGGATGATGAACGCCTACATCGCGCACAAGGCGTAACGTGGAAATCCATCGCCATCACGCTCGTGCTGATGCCGTTCAATTTTTATTGGATTATCGCGGGTGAAGTCGGGCTCGTCGGGTATGCGCTGAATACCTACGCCGTTCCGTTTTACAACGTCGTTTTCGTCGTCTTCGCGTTGACGCTGCTCACCCTTGTCGCCAAGCGAACGACGCGCCGAGTTCTACTTGACAATGCGGAGCTCCTCACGATATACATTCTGCTCAGCACGGCGTGCGCGTTCCCGTCCATCACGCTAATGACGATTCTCGTCACTACCATTGGACACGCCTTCTGGTTCGCCACCCCCGAAAACGAATGGAAGCAGCTCTTTTGGGATTACCTACCGAGATGGCTCCTCGTTGATGAACAGAAAGTGCTTGCAGGGTATTACACCGGTGAATCGAGCCTCACCACGCTAGAAATTATTAGTGCCTGGCTCGGGCCGACGCTAGCGTGGGCGGCGTTCATGACGGCTATCGTCCTTGTGATGTTGTGCATTAACGTCATCTTGCGGAAGCAGTGGGTAGAACGCGAACGGCTCGCCTATCCGATTACACAAATCGCCTTTCACGTCACCCACAATACAAAATCGCTATTCTCGCATCGTATCACGTGGCTCGGATTCGGAATTGCCGCCTCAATTGCCGTGCTAAACGGGCTCAGTTTCCTCTATCCAACAATTCCGAATCTGCCGATTAAGCGCATCGGCGGGTGGCAAGGGTTCGGACATCTTTTTACAGAAAAGCCGTGGAACGCCATCGGCGGTATCAGCATGTCCTATTATCCGTTCGTCATCGGGCTAGGGCTGTTGATGCCGCTCGATCTGGCGTTTTCAAGTTGGTTCTTCTTCCTCTTCTATAAGGCGCAATTAGTCATCACCAGTGCAGCCGGGCTCTCTAGCCTGCCGGGGTTTCCGTATATCGACAGGCAGTGCTTCGGTGCCGCGGTCGGAATTTTCATCTCCGTGTTCGTGCTGAACCTGCGGCATTTCCGGGGTGTTTTCCGCATCGCGCGGCACCGCACTGGCGAAGATGCAGATGAACCGGTATCCTATCGATTTGCGCTGTGGGGTATCATCGGTGGGCTCGCGCTACTCTTCCTCTTCTCCAAGCGTATCGGCATGTCGTTCTGGTTGATGCCGCTCTTTTTCGCCATCTATTTCATCATCGTCTTCGTGCTGACGCGGATGCGCGCCGAGCAAGGGTTCCCTGTGCATGCGATGGAGAACATGCCGAACCACCACATCCTCGTTGACAGTTTCGGCACGCGGGCACTCGGCACGAATAACCTTGTTGCATTGACGCTCTACCGCTGGTTCAATCGGAGTTATACCAGCAACCCGATGCCACATCAGTTGGAAGGCTTCAAACTCTTGGAACGTTCCGCTATCGCGCCGAGTCGGTTGTTCTTCGCGATACTCGGCATTTCCGCGTTCGCCGCCGTGATGGTATTCGGCGTTATCCTGTATCTATTTTATACCTACGGCGCGTTGAACATGAGCGGCACCAGTAGTTGGGCGACAGGCTTCGGTGGGCGCGTCTTCAACGGGTTGCAACGCTGGCTCTATTATCCGACGGAGCCGAATTTCTATGCCACCGGCGGCATCCTTTTCGGGTTGTGCTTTTCGACGGTTTTGATGTTTATGCGGGCGCGTTTCTTCTGGTGGCCGTTCCATCCGATCGGGTTTGTCGTCTGTAGCGATTGGGGGATGCGGTATCTCTGGAGTTGCATGTTAGTGAGTTCTGTTGTCAAGTGGGCAGTCTTGAAGATAGCGGGCCCGCGCGCTTCGCAACGTTTAGTGATGTTCGCGATAGGGTTGATGCTCGGCGATTTCACGGTAGGTGGGATTTGGAGTCTAATTAGTGTTGTGACGCAGCAGCCGATGTATAATTTTTGGCCGTAGGGTGAAAACAGTTAAAGGGATGTAGGGACGATGCGCGTTCATTCCTTGCAAAACGTAGGGCGCGGGTCTGTCCCTCGCTATGCATCGAGCCGCCCGAAACGAACCATCGCGCTATCTTTCAACTCGAGCCAGCGCCTGTCCCTCGCTATGCATCGAGCCGCCCCCCCCCTCACCGTAGGGCGAGGGCCTGTGCCTCGCCATGCCCGATCCTGTCAAAAACGTTCGCGGCTTCTGGGCTGCGGGCATTTTTCGTGGCGGTCGAGAGATCGCGAGGGACAGTGGACATCTCTGCAGCGAGGCTGCAGAGAGGACAACGTTAAAGTAAGGTAGCGTGTTTACGCGGGGCGACACACGCACGTTTACTGTAGACGTGACCGTGTTTACGCGGGGCGACACACGCACGTTTGCTGTAGGCGTGACCGTAACGGCCCTCGCGCTACGGCTAAGTCCCGCCCCCTCACCGTAGGGCGAGGGCCTGTGCCTCGCCATGCCCGATCCTGTCAAAAACGTTCGCGGCTTCTGGGCTGCGGGCATTTTTCGTGGCGGTCGAGAGATCGCGAGGGACAGTGGACATCTCTGCAGCGAGGCTGCAGAGAGGACAAAGTTTCGGCGTAACGGCCCTCGCGCTACGGCTAAGTCCCGCCCCCCTCACCGTAGGGCGAGGTCCTGTGCCTCGCCATGCCTCGGTCGTCACAGAAACCGTCCTTAGGCACCTCAACCAAGGACGGTTCTCGCATAGGTCGGGAGATCGCGAGGGACAGGCCCTCGCGCTACGTTCAAAGAAGGCTGTTTTCTTCGGGAGATCGCGAGGGACAGGCCCTCGCGCTACGGTAGAGGGAGCGTTTTTCGTTTTTTTGCAAAACTTGACAAAAAATGCAAAATTTGCTAAAATAACATCAGTTTTGAACGTTTTTGTCAATTTTTCGCTTAAATTCGACTGTTTTCTCGATTTTTCGCGAAAAAACGTTGACATTTATTGCATTTTTTGTGTATAATAAATGCAAACGTGGTGAAGGCGCGAAAAAACGCGCCACCGCGAGAACGAAATCCGCAAACTAGCTGAACGAGGAACGACACGTGAACCAGCGAATTTTGAATCCCATTGCGAAAAAGGTCACCGTAGACCTGCCAGGGCACCGTGAGATGCACGCGCACCGTGCGTCTATGCCCGTTGTCGCGCCGTCACACGTTCCCGTTCGCCTTGATGCCCCAAGGGGAGGCTTCACCCCCCCCCCGACATTCACGGGCGTTAAGTAAATTTATCCGCTTGACAGCGTCGATATTCGGCGTTTTGTCATCAATCCCGCACGCATTCTTTGCGTGGCGGGCTATTTCTGTTGCATTGGGACTGGCCCGATGCATTTCCCTGCCACGTTTCCGGTTGCCACCGTTTCCATTATTTTCCCCGTTTGTCCAGTTTTGCCTCAGCGAGAAGTTTCCGCGCGCTGCGTTTGGGGGCGTGAGTTACTGTCTTCGCGCGTTTTCGATGGAGTGGGCGAACCGAGGAGATGGGGGCAACGGGATAGCGATCTTGATGGCGGCAGGTGTTTTTCCGATGTGATGCGGCGGCGCGAGTAATGCCGCCGCTATTAACCACAATCATTTTTATTGCTTGCTCTTGTGGCGAGCAAGGAGAATTATGATGAGAAGTTTAGTTTTCACCCTAACTGCCGTGCTGCTCATGGCAACGTTATGCCAGATGACAGCAGCGCAATCATGGGTGTATGACCTGAGTCTTAACGGTCAGGCCAACGATGAGGATATTAATTCCGAGATCCTCGATGTAGGGTTTAAGGGCAACAACGAGGTCTTCTTCGGTAAGGGAGATCGGCTTTACAAATGGGACATCTCGTCAGGCCGGTACTGGTGGAGAGATTGGAATGGCAGCGGACGCGTGCACTCTATTGACGTTGCAAAGAATTTCAGTGTTCTCGCCGTGATGTACAATCAGAGCCTTCACTTGCGGCATACAACTGGCGACATGCCCGGTATCGCTTCGACTCACATAGTTGGCGGTTTTGGTAGCTCGTCGGGGCGACAGATCGCTATAGACGATGATGCGGACTATGTCGCAGTAGCAGGTGGTAATTCATGTGCTGAATGGGATCAGACTGTTGCGTTCGGCCCCGTCTGCGTAGAGGTCCGTCATCACGGCTGGGCAATCTATGACACATGGGGGACCAACGGGTGGCAACTCAAAATCGCAGGAGGAGCGGACCATTTGGACATGAACGCTATAGATATCCTTCCTGACGGATCGAGAGTCTACGTCGCGGATGGCGACCGCAACATTGATGAATGGACTTATGGTCCCGATGGCAAAATAACCGATAACTACTGGGGCTCAGAATCCATTAAAGACATTGCAATCACCGATAACTATTCCAATAACTCCATACGGGTAGCCGGAGTCGATTGGCAGAACCGCCTCTACATCTGGAATTGGAGCGGTGATCTGCTGCGTACCCTCGACTCGAGTTACTATATACGCGACATAGAATTCACGCCGAACGGGGAAATTCTCGCGTATTGTGGAGATAAGACAGGGAGCCAACAGGTGCTTTTCTGGGACATTTCCAACGGTGATCTTGATGCGAGAGTTAATATTCCGTCCACGCCGTATTGCATCGCATTTAGTGACGACGGAAAAAAGATGGCTGTCGGCTGTTCGGATGGCTACGTCCGCATCTACCGTTGGACAGGCGGGAGTGCACTTGCGGCACCCGAACAACCCGCGCAACTGGCACCGCCCGTAACAGCACTACTGGAGAACTATCCGAATCCGTTTAACCCGGAAACGTGGATACCGTATCAGTTGGCACAGTCTGCTGAAGTCTCGGTCTCCATCCATTCGGCGGATGGGAAACTGGTTCGCACATTGGAGTTGGGCCAAGTTCCAGCGGGTGTCTATTCGGACAAATCCCGTGCTGCATATTGGGATGGCCGAAATGCACAGGGAGAGCCTGTTGCGAGCGGGGTGTATTTCTACACGCTCAAAGCCGGTGAATTCTCTGCAACCAAGAAGATGTTGATTCGGAAGTAGCGCGCTTTCAAAGCGCGCCTACCGCGAAACGTAGGGCGAGGGCCTGTCCCTCGCCTTTCATGAAAATTTTAATGTTGTTTTTTGTAGAAAAATTGTGTATAGTAAGTGTTAGGCATTAAGCCTAAACCAAACCGGAGGTTTGCATGCTCACTCCAAGACAACTTAAGGCAAGCAGGCGGTATCCGCGTACTTTCGTGGTCCGTCTGTCTCAGCGGAGGCAGTTGGAAGATCAATAGAGCCCGGGCCCATCTCAGAAGATATAATCGGCTGGGGCATTGGGGCAAAAATCGTTGATGGCACGGTTTTGTCTGGGGAATCCACAGTTCGAGTCTACGTACGCGAATTATTACCAAATCAAAGATTTCCCGACCAGTTCGGTGATCTGCCGACTGATGTTGTCGCAGTAGGTCAGATTGTTGCTTACCGAGATCTACACCGTCCGACTCCATGTGGTGTTTCTGCTGGACACCCAGACGTTACGGCAGGAACACTCGGGTGCCTTGTTGAAAGAGATGGGAATCACTACATCTTGAGTAACAACCATGTGTTGGCTAACAGTAATGCCGCGAGAGAAGGGGATCCGGTGATTCAACCCGGCTCAGCGGATGGTGGAACGCTCCCTGATGATAGGATTGCGACTCTTGAACCGTACCAAGAGATTAATTTCACCGGAAGGTCTAACGATATCGATGCAGCGATAGCATTGGTTGGAGACTGTAACCAAGATGTCGTCTCACCAGAGATTATTGATATTGGAAGACTTAACTCTACGCCGCGAACGGCCATGGAGGGTCAAACCGTCCGAAAGTATGGTCGAACAACAGGGCACACGACCGGTGTCGTATCGGATATTAGCGGGGACTTCTGGGTAAATTATGGGGACGGTACTCAAAACCTTCGGGCATGGTTTGAAAACCAGATTGTGGTAAAGAACAAGGGTTCTTCAGGTTTCTTCTCCCAAAGTGGTGACTCTGGTTCACTCATTGTGGATGCTGAGACACGTGATCCGGTTGCCTTGCTCTTTGCTGGATCAGAGGATGGCGAGATAACTATCGCAAATCCCATAAAGCTAGTTCTCCAACACTACGGCGTAACTGTCGTTGGACAAGAGGAATAAAGTCATGAAAACGATTTTTGAGGCAAAGAAACACTTCGGAGCACGTTATCGTTCCGAAGAAGGTTTTGTCGGCGTAGGCATTGGCCGCGCCGCAAATTCCGAGGCTTTGCGGGTTTATGTGGCAGGAGCCGATTCTCCCGTCGCGCAGAAACTCAAAAGTGAAGCGACTTTTGAGGGATTTCCTATCGTTGTGGAAGTGATGGGAAAGGTGCGCGCGCTTCCTGCATAACCCGGCCAATAGAGGGGCTCGCAAGCGGCGAACCTCGCGCTTTTTGAAAAGCCGCGGTCTGCGCTAGAAAGCCTCGCGACCGTGAGCGCGCACCTACAGGAGACGGATATCCTGTGTATATGCGGAGGGAAGCGAATGAAAATCAGTTTTGTTCAGTCAGGCGGTTTTATGGGGATGCTCAAGGCGTGTGAACTTGATACCGAAGGGCTTGCCCCGGACACGGCCCAAGAATTGGAGCAAATCGCTAATGCAAGTGGGATTTCGACCTCGGGAGAGTTTTTCTCTAAGTCGGGCCGGGATCTCCAGCAGTACCGCATCACGATTGAGGGTGATGACTTGGCAATCTCTGTCATCTATGATGATGCGACGCTTCCGGCCTCCGCGCAATCGCTGGTGGATTACCTACAAGAGCACGCAGTCCCTAAGCCCTTGACAAATGGGTAGCCTTATGAAAGCGATTTTTGAGGCAAAGAAACACTTCGGAGCACGTTATCGTTCCGAAGAAGGTTTCGTCGGCATAGGCATCGGCCGCATCGCGGATTCCGACGCGTTGCATGCCTACGTAGCAGATGCCGATTCTCCTATCACGCGGAGACTCAAAAGTGAAACGACTTTTGAGGGATTTCCTGTCGTTGTGAAAGTGGCAGGAAAATTCCGCGCGCTGCCGGCATAGCCGGGCCCAGTAGGAAAGACCTCGGGGCCCGATAAAGGGGCTCGCAACACAGATACAGGACAATTAAAGGTCTCTGTATATCTCCGCTGGTCCCGATAGAGGGGCTCGCAACGCTGCGAGCCTCTCTTTTTTTCTTGCATTTCCAACCGTTTTCATGGTATCCTATTTTCCAAGGAGATTTTTACCATGCATCAATCAACAGATACTCATCGCACTGCGAAAGAGTTATCGCCGGCGGAACTGGCGGCATACCGCGAACGTCTTGACGCACACTTTCGCTCTCGGCAAGTGGATGAGGCGTTGCTGCAGCGTGCGTGGCAGACAGCGTATCGGGTGGCGGCGATGCTTTATGAAGACTTCGGTGCGACGCGCGTTGCAGTGTTCGGTTCGCTCGCCGAGCGCGATTGGTTCTCCAAAGGGTCGGATATTGACATCGCCGTCTGGGGGCTTTCCAATAGCGCGTATCTGAGGGCGGCTTACGATGTCTACTATTTGAGCCCCGAGTTCAAGGTAGATCTCGTCGATTTCGACAGTTGTAAAGGGCGTTTCCGCGAGCGGATAGAGAGCCAAGCGGTGCCGATTCAAATCGGGGAAACAGGTTCTACGGAGATGTGGAAATCCCACCTGATGACACCGGAGGCACCCTACGAAGTGAGTCGGCGAAAACTGCTCCAGCGCATCGCCGATGAACGCGCGAAAATGGAACGAGCTGTCACTCAGATGAAATGTCTCGAAAATATAGAAGAGATTCCTGTTCAATACAGGACAGAGTCTGTCGGCATGATTGCCCTCAGTATTTCTCGTTTCTACTCGGGACTGGAGAATATCTTCCGGCGCGTCGCTCGGGAAATTGATGGGCGTGTGCCGAAAGGAGAAGATTGGCAGAAAGCCTTGCTGGTGCAAATGACGCAAGCACACCTGTCCCGTCCACCGGTAATCTCGCCGGAAACTGCTGAAAAATTGCATCCGATTTTAAGGTTTCGCCACCGGTTCAATAATAGTTATCTCTTTGAGATTAAGCGTAAAAAAACATTAAGGAACGCGAGGCAGGTCTGCACGATGTTTGACAGCGTCTCTGAACAGTTAGATAAGTTCGTCGCGTGCGTAGAAAAACGGGGAGCCAGCCGATGAGCAATCAGCACACTCTTCTACAATCAGAGAGCTGGGAACACCGGGTTCTCCTCCAACAAATCACTGACTTCTGCCGCCTGCTACGCCAGATGGGCGTGAACGTCAGCACCACCAATCAACTCAGCTGGTGCAGGAGCGTGCCGCTGATTGACATCAGCCAGCGTGAGGCGTTTTATCACGCGGCGCGCACGAACCTCATCGCGACAGCGGCTGACCGGGAGACGTTTGACACGGCGTTCAACCTCTTCTGGCGATACCCACGCCCCGAATTCCAAGCTGTCGATACCGAAGGCGAAGCACCCGAACCGCTATCCCTGCAAGAGCTCGCCGACGAAGCCGACGAAGAGAACATCATTGAGCAATGGCTTGATTTCGAGGAAGACTCGGACGAAGAAGGGACAGACGAGGATGCTATCGCTTATAGCGCGGAGGAAGTGCTAACTCGGAAGGATTTTAGCGATTTCACGGAGGCGGATATGGAGGCGGCGCGGGAGATTATCGCCAAATTGGCGGCTCTCCTCGCCACAAAACTGAGCCGCAGAAAGGTGACAGGCGGCAAAGGACACACGATCGATTTCCGGCAAAGTTGGCGAAAAAACCTCGCACACGGCGGTGAACCGCTGGAACTCATTCGGAGACGGCAGAAAATTAAAAAGACGAAAATCCTCCTGCTCTGCGACGTGAGCGGCTCCATGGATTGCTACGCCAAGTTCCTCATCCAATTTATCTACGGGATGCAACAGGAACTGCGAGAGGTGGAGGTGGCAGTCTTCAGCACGCACTTGACGAACATCACCGGACTCCTCCGCCGCAAGGGATTAGCGGAGGGGTTGAATGAGGTAGCAAACATCGTGCAGGACTGGGCTGGTGGGACGAAAATAGGCGAAAGTCTGCTGGCGTTTTATCGGCAGTTCGCGCCTTCGTTCTCTGCTTACCGTTCAGTTGTCATTCTTATCAGCGATGGCTGGGATAGGGGCGATGCGGCGGTGCTCCGCCGCGCGATGGAGATGCTCCACCGGCATGCCCATCGGCTGATATGGCTCAATCCGTTGCTCGGCAGTGAGGGGTATCAACCGATTTGTCGAGGCATCCGCACGGCGTTGCCTTACGTAGATTATTTTCTCCCGGCGCACAATTTGGAGAGCCTCGCGAAGTTAACGAGGGTGCTGCTGCCTCTCTGGGCAAAATGAGATATGATATCAAATGAATCAAATAGTTCGGGATGCGTGCGCCGCACCCTGAACGGGCCAGATCGGGCGAACTGGTTTCCCGACAGAGGTGATACGCATCAACGTCATTTGGTATGACTTCAGCCAATTGGGCGGCTATAACTTTTCATAGCCATGGCCGCCCTTACCATCCGAAAGGGGACTGAACTATGCAAGTCCAAGCGGCGGTAATGCTCCAACCGGGGCAAATAGAAATCCGCGAATTTGAGAAACCGACACCGACAGCTGACGCTTTTCTGCTGCAAGTCGATAACGTTGGCATTTGCGGCAGCGATAAGCACATGTATCTCGGCCACACGGCACTGAAATTTCCAGTGATTCCCGGGCACGAAGTCGTTGGCACCGTGGCGGAGATAGGGCAGCATGCAAACAAAACAATGAATGTTATGGGTGGCCCCATTACATCGGGCGACCGGGTTACCGTCGTGCCGGGCTCTAAAAACTGCGGTAGATGCTATTACTGCCTCCGGGTCCCCGGCCGCCCGACGCTCTGCACCGGCCGCACGATTTATGGGTTTAGCAACTGCGAAAACGCGCCCTATCTGACAGGCGAATTTTCAGAATATACCTACATTCACGGGAACTCCTGGGTCTACAAAATTCCGGACAGTATTCCGATGGGGATTTCGGTGTTGACGGAGCCGGTAGCGGTTGCAACGCGCGCCGTTGAACGCGCTTTTTCGCCGGGGCTTCCGCATATCGGCGATGGGTTCGGCATCGGGAGCCGCGTCGCGGTGCTCGGCTGTGGTCCGATTGGTTTGCTGGTTATCGCGGTGTTGCGGGGTAGCGGTGCTGGGACTATCATCGCCACAGATGTGGTTGGTAGCCGCTTGGAGATGGCAAAGCGGATGGGGGCCGATGTGACAATCAGCGTCGCCGAGACTACCGCTGAAGAGCGCGTGGAACAGATTCAGGCACTCACAGATGGTGTCGGCGTGGATATTGCTATGGAGTGCGCGGGAATCCCTGCGGTTTTTTCCGAAGCCTTGGATGTCGTTCGGCGCGGCGGGAAAGTCGTGGAAGTCGGGCATTACACCGATTCCGGCGATACGCGCGTGCGGCCGCACCAAATTTGCAACAAAGACGTGGATATCTGCGGCGTATGGGCATATCCGCAAATCCAGTTTCAGACAGCGTTGGATTTCCTCCAGCGAACGCGTGCGCCGTTGCAGGAACTCATCACGCATCACCTGCCGTTGCATCAGTTGGAAGCCGGCCTTGACATGCTCGGGCAAGCAGGCGTTTACAAAGTGGTTATTGAACCGCATACATCTGTCTGAATGTGGTTCTCCAGAATGTGTGGTGCTGCTCATCACGAAACCGTCCTGAGGCACTGCGGAAAATCATGAGGAGGTGGAAGAGATGAAAAATCACAAAAGCAGACTCACGGTGTTGCTGTTAGTCTTCTGCATAACGCACGCCTTTGCCGAGGCTCCGCCGCTCTACGAGACGATAAATGACGCAAAGGCGTTCATTGTCCGGCATCAAAATCGCGATGGCGGGTGGCCGCTTGTACCAGCCGGCGAGAGCGATGTGGAAATTACCGCGTTCGCAATCCGGGCGTTAATCGATGCTGGGTGGGGCACCGGTTCGCAGGTTATCCGTCGGGGTGTTGCGTACCTGCGGCACGCGCAACACGAGAACGGCAGTTGGAATAACAACACTGCACACACGATCTTTGCTGTTATCGCCTTGGCTGCTGCCGAGACAGACGCGGACGCGCGCTTCAAAGGGCTCCGCTGGCTGAGAGCCGCGCAAAACCCGGTTGGGAGTTGGGGACGAGAAGCAAGGAGCCCCAGTAACGTCCTCTATACCGCTGCCATCCTCGCGGGGTTTAAAAGGCTCGATTTAAAATTTGAGCGCGGGTTCAATCCGAATGACGAAGACATTCCGTGGCTTGCTAAAGGGTGCCACTGGCTGTCGGGACGGATTAACGCCGATGGGGGCTGGTCGCTGTATCCGAGTCCCCGTTCAGACGTTTTTGTGACAGCGTGGGTGTTGCAAGGCTTGGCTCCTATCTTCAACATTGATGCACAAATCGCATGGATGAAGCAGATGCAGAACCACGATGGCGGGTTCGGGAGATACAAGGGGCAGCCGAGCGATGCGGAGGTAACTGCCGCGGCGATTATGGCACTCGCCGCGGGGGCGGACCCGCTCAATACGCGTCGCGTCGCCATCAACTATTTAATCCAAGCGCGGCAAGCCGATGGCGGTTTCGTCAGCGATACGCCGGTAGAGCTCAGCGGCCCGACAGCCAACTTGCAGTCTACCTGTTTCGCGCTCATCGCCATCCATGCCAAAAAGGCCGCGGAGGAATGATAGCAAACTCGTTCAGTTTGTTGCGCCGCTACAAAATTACCGTCTCGGGTCGGCGATAGTAGCACCCGGCATAATGTAGTGGATGCCCTTGGTTAATTGCGCGACTTGACGTTGGAAGTTATCGCCGAGGGTTTTGCTGGACATGGAAGAAACGCCGCCGATGACATAAACCCGCGCCCGCGCGCCGCGGCACACGGCAATCGCTTTCCCCGCGGTATATCCCTTGTCTGTCCGTTGGCTCGTCGTTTCATCGGTGACGATGACAAGCACCAACTCGCGTTCTGCCGGTGTACGAAGTTTCGGAACGCCCTCCATGATGGCATCAAGCAGATGCTCGTCTCCCATTTTCGGGAGCCGGAAGAGGGACTTCACTTGTTGCGGTTCCAACGACGGTTTGGTTATAACGACGGTGCTCTCTCCGCCGCCGATACCGGCCCAAAATCGGATGAGCCCGAACCGGTAGTCAATCCCCGCGGCGTTAAACACGGAGACCATCCTGTCTATGCCATCACACGCCGCGGCTACCTTGCGCTCCATGCTGCGGCTGTAATCAAAGACGAAGACAACGTCCACTTTGCCGGGTCGGCTTTCAACCAGATTTTCGGCGATGCGTTTGAACAAGCCATCGATGCGGAGCAGTGCCTTGTCGGCAATGGTATCGCCGCTCCGAATCCGTTGTCCGCTCATCGGCCGCTGAGTGGCATCGACCGGATACCACTTGCCGCCGGTTTCGTCAGTGAGTTCCGCCTGAACCTTTTCGCTAATGCCGATGAAGTTGAGATGGACATTGTTTTGATGGCACAAGGCGATGAGTTGCTCGGCAACCTTGCTTTTCGCCTTTGCTTCGGGCCATGAAGTGCGCATCCGCGAATTGCTCACCACAATGAGCTGCGTGGCGATATCCGTTCGGAACTCAAATTCGTTCAAACCTTTCATGAGCGCGTCTAATCCGTAGCCGGACTCAACGTTATTGCCGGATTTCACCCGTATTTCCCGCAGCGCGTTTTCAACGCCGAGGTAGTCTGACTGCCACTGATGCAGCGAGACGCGCGGTTCACCTTGCACCGCTTGAAACCCGACGAGTGCGAATCGGTAGTCCATCGTTTTCTGCTCTATTACGCCGAGCATTTCAACGAGGTGCTTCTCCAATTCCGCAATCACGCTGCCCATGCGCCAGCCGCCATCAACGACGAACACCACGTCCACTTTTGAGTTTTGGGAGTGCTGCGTCGCGCGCTTCGCAATATCTTTGAGGCTCTCGCCGATGTCCACCGTGAACGTCTTCTCCTTCTTCGCAGCGGTATTGACTAACATTCGCTGTTTCCGCCGGGGCGGCTGCACCTGTGCCGTCGCCGCTAGCGTCCATCCGATTAACAGGCTCCCTGTGAGCAGTAAAATCCAATTTTTCATAGGTTCTCCAATCAAATAAGGTTTTGTGTGTGGCATGGCAAGGGACAAGCCCTCGCGCTACGGTGAAACGGTGCCCACGTAGCAACAGTTAAAATTCTACCAAAAGCTGTGGGATGATTGCCGCGCTGCGCGTCGGCTTTTCAACGTTGTTGATTTGGTAAACGAGCCGTGCGACCGCGCCCTCCGTAAAGTGCCACGTGAATGCGCCGCCGAGGGTTGTCCACACCTCGTCTGCCGGTTCTCGGTTAAAAACAAATGTCCCATACGCTTCCGTATGCGGATTCCATATATCATATTTTAATCGAACGTCTAGGGTTTCTGTCAAGGGAAGTTCGGCGTGCAGATAGCATCCCTCCACCGTCGCGCTGCTCGGATTTTCCGTATATTTCAGGAGTTGCGTATCGGTGCCGCGCGAGTACTCCGCTGCAATGTCAAATCGCCACACCTTGAAATTTGTCGCGACACCGACGCGGCGTTTGTAGACGAGTGTTGATGGGTTCACATCGCCGTTCATGGGATTGAAAGGATAACTATTGCCATCGAAGTAGGACGCGCCAAGCCAGATGCGTTTGCCCCAAAGCGACAGGTTTCCGTTCAGATGCAAGAATACAGGCGGGCTGTTATTGCGAATCGGTTTCAGCACACCCCCGCCGCTTCCATGCGGGCCAATGCGTATCCCAGATGAGACAGTTCCCGCCGGCACGGTGCGAAGTGAATCAGGACCATCGGCGAGGGATAGCACATACGATACAGGACCGGCGTAGCCGTTGAGTTGCATCCCCCGGTCAGAAATAAAACCGAGATTCTTGCGGACGAGGTTGTAGAGTGGGTTCGCGGCGGCATCCGATTTTGTATCAATGCCGAAGGTGTGCCGAAATCGCCCGATTTTGAGTGCCGCGCCCTTCGGTAAAACCGGTAGCCCTGTCAGGATGGCGTAAACAAACCCGTGGTCATCGGCAACCTGCGTTCCAAGCGGAGAAGTCGTCAACAGTTGCTCGCCCAATATGCTGATATGCTCGCCGACACTCGTCGTCACGACGAATTCAGCGACGTGGATGAGCGTTGTGCCGGTGTCCCAGTTACCGCGGTCTGGCAGTAAATCTTGTCCGCGCGTGATGCGGCGGATATCCAATGCGCCGCCGAAGACGAGGTTTCCGAAGGCATCGCTGAGGAGATTCAGGCCGCCTGCCTCTTCGGTTTCCGCGGCCGGTTCGTCAAAACTAAAGACATTTTCGTCATCGAGTGCCAATTCCTCGTCTGTTTCGTCTGCATCAGCGACTGGCGGGACGTTTTCGGGGGTGCTGGCGGCATCGCCGGGATAGGCGCGGGCGACGAGCTCCACGATGTTGCTGAAGCCGTCTTTGTCGGAGTCTTCCTCTTCGATGCGGGTGAAGGTAGACAGATTCATGCCGTTGTGGAGGAACGCCTTGCCGTAGGGGTTCGGTGTGTCGCCGCCTTTTTTCGAGGAATGGCAGACGTTGCACCCACCTGCCCATCCATATTTGGCGCGGAACATTTTGTAGAACGCCGGCAAAGCGAAGGTTTCCGAATGTTCAGCGATGCCGCCCCAGAAGAGGAGTGTGAGTAAGGAAATGAAGGTTATTTTGCGCATGATGGTTATTATCGTAGAACGCTTGGCGAGGGGAACCCTCGGCGATTCGCGCTCGCCGGGCCCTCGCCCTACGCGATGAAGAGATGTTAGTGCATGGCGGGGGGAACCCTCGGCGATTAGCGCTCGCCGGGCCCCCGCCCTATGGAAAAGTGAAACGGGATTAAGGTTTAATACGCCTCCAGCTCGATTTCCTTCCCACTAAACCGGTGGTGCGCCTGATTGACGAGTTCCTCAATGGTTTCCCACTGTGCGCGCGTCTCATCAGAAATCCCATCTTTTTCAAGTGCCTCAGCAAACTGTGTGAGCGTTTCGACAAACGTGCCGTGCAGGGCGGCGTATGCCTCTGTCTGCTCGGCGTTCTCTGGCGGTTCAAAGTCAGAGATACGCTTTGCATAGGTGGCCAGCTGCTCAGCGGCTGCGACGGCTTTCGCCTTGTCCTCGCCGGTGTCAAAGTAAGCCGCGACCTCGAGATAGGCATCTAGCATCAACATCATGAGTTCCCCCAGGTCTTTGATGTCAGGCGTTGGGGGTTCAGGGTGCGGTGCCTTTTTCGGCTTCGGTTTGCGTTTGAGGAAGAGCGCGTAACTCATCGCCAGCGTCTTTTTCGGGAGCAGGGCGACGGCTTTCGACGCGGCCTCGTGTCCTTCGACGGCTGTCACGTCCTCGCCAATGTTGAAAGTGCTATCAATATCCGTGCCGATGAACTGATTCAGAAATGCGTCTGCCACCACAGCATCCGATTCGTTGTGGTTGTAGACAGCCACCTTCACCACTTTGCCTTTCATATCCAGGCCGACTGCGCCATCAATAACGCCTCGCGGTCCCAGTACGTCGATGAACAGCACCAATCCCATCGGCTTCTTTTTGTCGTTCATCGGGATGTAGAAGACCGGCTTCTGGTCTTCGGCGCGAAGCTTCGTGCCTAATTCCTTCTCAATGGCGGCACTCTTCGCGGGTGTGAGTACCGCGCTCCGTTGAACGAATTTCTTCGCCTTCGGGAAGATGGCGGCGAGTTTCTGTCCCGGCCATTCTGTTTCATGCGCCTCTGTACCCTGGGAAAGCATGCTTCCGAGAAGTGCTAGCACGAGGAGGGTCCCTGTGCTAGCGGCGCGGTAAATTCGAGAAAACATCTGTCATCTCCTTAAAATGCGTGGAGCACCGTTAACGAAACCAACGGACCGAATTCAAATGCGTCGCTTTCCGCATACGTTCCGTCTAAAAACGCGTTGCTGTCGTCGTATAGCGTCTCCTGTTGCAACGGTAACGCGACGGTTAGCAACAGCGTGGCATCATAAGGTGTTCTGACAGTAGTGCCAAGTGATGCAATACTGTAACGGAGCCCGCTGTTAATGTCTTGTTTCCCTGCCCAAAATGCATAGGATTGATAGAATCCAAGGTAGCTGGCATGCAGAGAGAGCCAATCGGTAAATCGGTATTGCACGCCTGCCATATAGGTGAGTTCCCTTGAACCGCGATAGGTTTTGCTGTTTGCGTAGAACGGAAACTTGCCGCGAAGGTTCACATTCGCGGTGAGTCCACCGTAGAGCCGCATGCGATAAGAGAGCTCAGCAATAGGGTTAAAGGTGCCGCTGCCGAACTGGATATGGAGATGCTTCAGCCCCTTCTCACCGAGTTCCCATGGGTTTGCCTCCGTGCTTCCAAGTGGCACTGTTGTGCCGAGGCGTGCGGCGAGAACATCGCTTTTTTGGAGAAGTCCTTGCGCGTTGTAGCCGAGCAACACCTCACCGTCTTGGAGTCCCGTGTAGGTTTCGCTTCGATGATGGTTATCGCGGCTCCGCAAAATTGCATCCATTTCGGTATCGGTGATGGGATAGCCTTCAATTTTCTCCACTGTTGCCTCTTGCGCCTTAATCGCATACGGCACAATCGCTTCTAGCATCCAGCCGGAGTTGAATTGGTATTTTAACCCAACATCGATGCGGAGGATGTTCAGGGTGACGTGGTGCCGGTGCAAAGGGACAGGTATCACTTCTCCGGTAGGCGAAACCCCTTTTGCTTCGAGATGTCCGCCTTGTCCGTCAAACCATCGCATCATACCGAGTGCGGCCTGAAATTTTTCTGTCTCCTTTGAAGTCAAACTGACTTCACTTATCCCGCTACGCGGAATGGCGGGATTGCTTCACGCGCCTCAGCTTTCTTGCGCGAAGCCGTACGGAAGAACAATCAGTTGCATGGCGAGGAGTGCCAATAAAATTCGTGTACTTATCATGTTTTGTAATCCTTCAGCGTCATGCCCCGGGAGGCACGGTTTGCAACCGTGCATTTCGTTGCTGCGCGCGTCCAAAGCGCGCCTCCCGGGTACACTGTTCCCGTATGCGCGGTTTGCAACCGCGCCTACGGTGGTATTATTCCACTTCAACCATGAAGTTCAACCAGATAATCCGGTCTTCATGCTTGAGTTGCCCGAAGATTTGGTAAATGCCGGACTGCGGGAACGTTGTCATCAGATTCACGGTGGGCCCGAATGTATCGGGCAGCCCGCCGTGGTGCTCGTGACCGCGGGATGCGGGCTTCTGATGTGCTGCATGTTCGTTGCGTTGCTGCATCATTTTGTGGCCCGCGTGCGGGGCTGGCACGCTGCCGTGCGTATGGATGATACCGTCCAAGCGCGTGCTTACAATTGCGAAGTGCATTGGTGCATCCAAAAACGGCACCAGGTCTGTGAGCGGTTTCCCATCGCGCGAAAAATGGTAAGCGATATGAACGCTCTCACCCGCTTTAATCCGGTCGGGTGCGTCCATTTTGACGTAATACGCCGCGTCGGAATCGCTATCGGTTACCGATACCGCCTTTGTGTATCTGTCCCCGCCTTCGTCGGTATAGCCGAAGGCAGGTTTTTCCGTGCGGAAATCGCGAACCATCTCGCCCATTTTCGATTCGCCCTCGACCTCAACGTAGACATATTTCGCGAATTCGGCATCTGCTGTCATCACGTCGATGGCGAGAATGTAGCGGCCCGCGGCAGGGAACGTGAAGTGGACGGTATAGCGTCCCTCCAATTCCTCCATGACATCCCGGTCTTCAAAATCTTCGGGGTGAATGTGTCCGATGATACCTAAATTCTCGCTGACGACGAGAATATGGAGCACTCGTGCGTGATGCACCAACAAATCGGTGACAGGTTCGCCGTTTTCATCGGTGAGGTGGAACGTCAGTTTCGTTGACGTTCCCACCTGAACGGTTTCCGGTTCGCTATGCAGCATGACATTGATGCCCGCGGCGGTATGAGCCTGATGCCCGCGGTGCGCATCGTGGCCAGCGTATTCTTCGGCGAGGCTTATCCCGATGAGGGAGAGAAAGCCGAGGGAGACTATCGCCAAGATGGCGACATAGTGCTTGATTTCAAGCGTGAAATTTCTGGGTTGCATCTTTATTTCCTCCGTCTGTTTAACCCGTAATTCATTAAAATTAGCGCGCGGGTGCCATAGAACGAGGAACCCGTGCGTTAAAAGAGAAAGTGACGCGCGCGAAAAAAGCGCGACTTAAGAACGGGTAGACGGAGGCCCCCGACGGGATAGGATATAATTCGGGGGAGCAGGATGTAGGAGATGATGCGGCAATGAGAGTGCGCGAGAAGTCTGCTGCACAACCTGCGCAATCACGGTATCGCGCTCGCTGAGCACGCCTATCGTATTGAGAGGCAGTTCGTGCCTATTGAAGGTATCGTCTGCTGGAAGAATGAGTTCCAGTTCGGTGATGCAGCACAGTTCGCCATTTTCGGGTGGCGTTTCAGTTTCGGATGCTGCTTCCGTCTTTTGGCAGCAAGAGGCTTGCGCCTCCGCCTGCTGGCTGTGGCACAACTTCTGTTCTAAAGTTGCACAGAGAAGCGGGCAGACGGTATAGACGTAGACGATGCCCATGATGACGATGAGAACCTGCCGATGTTTTCGCAACATTGCTCCACAAACCTCAAAGAGAAGGGATATTGAACTTACGAAGATATTATACACCATAAGTCACAAAAAGTTCCAAAAAAATTACGTCAATGAACTTACGAAAATATTATACACCATAAGTCACAAAAAGTTCCAAAAAAATTACGTCAATGAAAAAGTTTGATTAATTTATAGATTTATGTTAAGATAAAAGGCAAAGTCAAATCAGAAACCTAGCGATACTGAAAGCATGAAGATGGAACCAATCCAACTCCAATTCTACACAAAACCGGATTGCCCGCTGTGTGATGAAGCAACATCAGTGCTGCAAGGCCTCGTGGCGAAGGCACCGAGGTTTGAGGTTGAAGAGATTGACATCACCCGGAATCTTGGGTTGTTTACGCAATATAAAAATCTGATTCCGGTCCTTAAGATGGATGGGAAGCGGCTTTTTGTCCATCGTATCGGGCGGCGACAATTGCTGTGGCAGTTGCGCTGGCACCGGGTTCGGAAATATTTCACTTGAATCGCGCTGATTTTTCTCAGGGCGCGATGATATGAAAGGAGATTGTCATGCAGGATTATCCTTATCCAGAGTCCGCCGCGGTGCGGAGTATCGGGGTTGGCATTTTGCTGACGCTGATGACTTGCGGTATTTATATGCTCTATTGGCAAAGCAAACAGATAAAGATGCTCAATGCGTGGTTGGGAAGAGACGAGTTTTCCTTTTGGAAGTGGTTCTTCTTCTCGATTTTCACCGTCGGCATCTACGCGCTCTACTACGAGTCCAAGATGGCGAATGGCCTCAACGAGGTTCGCGCGAACAACGGGATGTGGGTAAATGCGAGTTTGCCGGCTGTCTGTGTGTTGCTAGCGATTTTTGGGTTGGGCATCGCCTCAATCGCAATCCAGCAAGAGCAGATTAACAAGCTCTATAAGGGCATATAATGTTACGGTTTCGCCCGGCTTGTATGAACGACATCCATCTCGCACGCTTGTTCCTCATTGGCTTAGCCGCTGTGGGATTCTTCGTTGCCTTGCGGGGCGTTTCACCGGCAGAGTTGTCGTTTGTCCCTTGCCCGTTTCACGCGCTAACAGCCATTCCTTGTCCTGGATGTGGCATGACACGTGCATGCCTCTCGCTAACGCAAGGGGAGTTTGCCGCTGCGTGGCAGTATCATCCGTTCTCTTTCTTCCTCGTCGGCCTTGCACTCGTTCAGGCGTTTTTTCCGACGTGGTTAAGGCGGACGTGGCACCAATGTTCCCGCCGCATCCGAAATGTGGTTCTCATCGGTGGGCTTCTCATCACCTTCTCCGTATGGCTGGACAAGGTATGGAAAGCCTTGTAATCTCGAATTACGTTGAGGCATCTCGTCCCTGCTGTTCAAAGTCGCCTGATTTTAATCGGCAGAGATGGGTGCTACCTGAAAAATGGTAAGCGCGACCTGCCGGTCGCGAAAGGAGAAATTGTGAAAATTTTTTGTATCTTCAGAACATACCTCTTTCTGGGGTTAGCGCTCCTGTTAATCTGTGGGTGTGACTCCATTCAGAAGACTATCGTCACTGAGTTGCCAACCGAGTCAGATACCGCGCCGCTGCGCGTGACTGTCCTTTATCCGGGCGATTGCATTGGCGACGGTTCTTACTGCGACAGTATCCAGAGTGGTGCCAAGCGCGCCGAGGCGGAGCTCGGCATTCAGCTCACCGAGGTGTTTGGAATGGATGACGATGATTCCTTGTTAGATGCGCAGTTGCGTGAAGCCGCGCAAAGTTCGGACATGGTGTTAACGGCGGGCTACCAAACCGGTGAGCCCCTCGCGCGCGTGGCCCCGGAATTCCCCGAGGTGCACTTCGCGATTGTCGACGTTGTGCTGGAGGAACCGAATGTCGCTGCCATTAACTATAAGGCAAACGAAGGCTCTTTTCTCGTTGGGGCTATTGCGGCGTTAAAGTCGGAGACTGGGAAAATCGGCTATGTCGGCGGCGCGGATGTGCCGTTACTGCATGGATTTGAGGCTGGCTACGTCGCCGGTGTGCAGGCCGTCAATCCCGAAGCCGCGCTTTCGATAGAATACATCAGCCTCGAGGCAGATGGGTTCAGGCAGCCCGACAAAGCGCAAGAGTTGGCGTTAGCCCAATACGCAAACGGCGTTGATGTCATTTACGCTGTTGCCGGCGGTGCGGGGATGGGTGTTATTGGAGCCGCCAAGAGTGCGGAAAAATATGTGATTTGGGTGGATTCCAACGGCAACCATCTCATCCCCGGCTTCGTCTTGACGAGCATGGTGAAGCAAATTGGCGATTCGGTGTTCGGCGTTCTCCGTGAAGCCACCGAAGGCAATCTGATGATGGGCGTGCGATACTTCGGTGTCGCCGAGGGCGGCGTTGACTATGCTGTTGATGAACACAACCAACCCGTGCTATCCGACGAGATTTTAACCACCGTTGAAGCGTTGAAGGCGCAGATTATTTCAGGCGAAATCGTCGTCCCGAATTCTATCTCCCTCCCGCGCAGCACTGAATAGGGCGTTGTCAGGGCGGATTTCTATATCCGCCCGTATCCATCGCAGAAAATTACCTATTTATTTTCTTCATCTTCATCTGAGTTTGTCCTATTCGGGCTTGGGCTCGCCCGAACGACACTTGAACAACGCAACTGAGAGCGACAAAACCATGCTACAATACCCTCAGGAACATTGGTATACCCTCACGATAATGGGAATCCCCGCCGGATATATCTATGCTGTCGCTGACCGGGTGGATTACCAAGGTGAGGCTGCAATTCGGAGTCAAACCGATTGGGTAGTTCGCCTTCAGGTGCCTGCTACCGTCAGTACAGCGGGTGTGAACCGTGAAGTCACCCACGTTGAGTACACCGGTTTGGATTTAACATTGCGCCACTCGCTCAAAACGGAGACGAAGCAAAACGTGTTTGAGGAGATAGAAGTGGACGTTAGGGAAGGCGTTGCGCATGTCAAGCAAACCACATCGGCGCGGGGGACTCGGCGGAAGACTGGTTCGCCCAACGAAACGACTTCCTGTGAAGTCGCCGTGCCGTCCGATTTGCTTTCGCTTTGTCTGCCAACAGGGATAAGCGAGTTGCTCAGCCGGCATCCCCTGGATATCGGCGAGAAACAGCACTATCACATCTTTGAGGTGACATCGCTTGTGCCTGTCAAAACCGAGCTTCATTTTGTGATGGAGGAGAGCGGTGGCGATTTGGCACAGGCGGGCCTGCTCCGAGTCTTTGATGTCGTTCAAGCTGTTGCGAAGCGGAAGAGGAAGCAGCATTCGTCACGTGTGTGGGTTGCCGCCGACGGTATCACAAGTCGCCTTGAGATGAATACGGGGCTCAAAGGTGTCGTGACGCGGGCCGATAAGAGAACGGCATTGCGTTCGGCTGGCGTGAAAAAACGTGTGCCCGTGCATCGCCCTGGCTCGGCGGGTGAAAAAACGCGAGGCAAACGTCCGCATCGCCCTCGGAGACGGCACTGACATCGTTGAAAGGAAACGAAAGTCAAATCTTTTTTTCGTCATAGAAGTGCCATTTCGTTTCAATAATAACGCCGCAGCATAGTCCCGTTCGCGCCGACAATCCACCCCGCATTTTTCAAGAAATAGATGTTCTGCAAATTATATTGTGCCGGCGAAGGATAACGGCTCCACGTCGTGCCACCGTCAGTGGTGTGCAAGATGAGCCCCTTCTCGCCGACTGCCCATCCCTCTGTCTCATTGTGAAATGCCACATCGCGCAGGTTCTGTTTCACAGGGTTTTTCTGCTGATGCCACGTCTGTCCACCGTTGGATGTCTGGAGGATGAGCCCGTTTGTTCCGACTATCCAGCCGTGCGTTAGGTTTGCGAAATGGACAGCGAAGAGCGGCTGCTCGACACCACTTTGTTGGGGTATCCACTGTTTACCGCCGTTTTGTGTATGAAGCACTTCTCCTTCTTCGCCGACACTCCATCCGTGCAGGTTATCGACAAAATGGATACCCCACAGGTGGTTTTCAGAAGAACGCCGCTGATGTTCCCATCGGAGGCCGCCGTTTTCCGTATGGAGGATTGTGCCTTTTCCACCGACTGCCCATCCCTCTGTGGTGCTGACGAAATACAAATCTAAAAGGCCACTCTTTGTGTTCACGCCTTGTGCACTCCACGAGATGCCGCCGCTACCGGTATAAAGCACCGTTCCGATGCTAACAATCCAGCCGTTGTTCGGCGTTGTGAAATGCACCTGCGTCAACGCGCTTTTCGCAATGGAGGTGGATGCCCAACTCGTCCCGCCGTTCTTGGTGGACAAGACAACGCCTTCCGTGCCGACTGCCCATCCGCGCTTCGCATCGATGAAGTGCACCCCGTAGAGATGTGCTTCCGTGCCGCTCTTGAGTTGTTTCCACTCAAATTGCGCCGCATCTTCGGAGCAACCTAAGAACGCAAGGCTACCGCAGAAAATGATGCATGCGAGCCGGAACGATTGCTTGCGCACGATTTTCGTTTGAAAGCCTGTTTTGAATTTCGCCATTTCGCTGTGCCTCCACAAATTGGATTGCATTATATTCGGATGTCATGATAAACTACATGATAGCAGAAAGTGCAATAAATTGTCAAGCGGTTTCCATTTGTTTGACAAAGCGTCTGTTAAACGGTACAATAAACGAATGGCGCAGGTTCATACAGCGAAGATTCAGGAGCGGGATGGCTCGGACTGCTGAAGCGGGCTTATCCTGGTTTTGGATTGGGAAGCATGACGAGTACATGAGGCAGATTCGGATACATCATGCACATCATCGGAATTGATGGCGGCGGCACGAAAACAGTCGGCATCCTAACGACAGAAACCGGCGAACGCATCGCACGCGCCGATGCCGGGCCTTCAAATTATCACGTCGTCGGCGAAGAAAAGACGCGGGAGGTTTTGGCGGAGGTGATCACAAACCTTTTTGATCAGGCTGGTTTGCCGTTGACAAGCGACACCGCGTTCTGTTTAGGAATGGCAGGCTTAGGACGCGCCGAGGACCGGGGTGTCATCGGGCGAATTTGTGATGCGTTAGGACTAGGAAAAAACCGCGTCCTCACGCACGATGCACATATCGCCCTTGTCGGCGGCATCGGGAAGCCGGAAGGGATAATTATCATCTCCGGCACCGGCTCCATCGTCTACGGCATCAACGCGCAGGGCGAAGAGGCACGCGCCGGCGGCTGGGGATACCTCCTCGGCGATGAGGGCAGCGGTTACGACATCGCTTTGAAAGGGCTGCAAGCTGTCGCACGCGCCGCCGATGGCAGAGCCGAACCGACGGCATTAACAGCTCTGGTTCTTGAAAAACTTGGTTTGGATGCACCAAGTGAACTCATCCGCTGGGTGCATGCGGCGGGCCGAGACGTTATCGCGCAACTCGCCGAAATTGTATTCAGCGCGGCGGAAACAGGAGACAGGTGTGCCAGACAGATTGTCACCGTCTCGGCAGATGAACTCGCCTGCGCGGCGGCGGTGGTGATGAAACGGTTAAGATTCATGGAACAGCCTCATATCGTTCTCAGTGGTGGGAATCTGGTGCATCAACAGCTGTTTGTTGAAGAACTCCGCGGTCTGCTGGCAGTCCCCGTGATGCTCCCGGAACACGAACCGGCGTATGGCGCGGTGTTGTTAGCACAGCAGCGAATCATCTAATGCTTACAGAACAACGTAACCCGAACTCAGCAGCCCTTGACCTGAAGTCAACGCAAGAAATCGTTCGACTTTTTAACGAGGAGGACCGGAAAGCTGTCGCCGCGGTAGAGGCTGAATCTGAGGCAATTGCACAAGCAGTTGAAATAATCGTATCCGCCTTTCGGCACGGCGGACGGCTCTTTTACATCGGTGCAGGAACAAGCGGGCGACTCGGCGTGCTGGATGCATCCGAATGCCCACCAACTTTCAGCACAGATTCGGAGAGGGTGCAGGGACTTATCGCTGGCGGCGATGTCGCCTTACGCCGCGCCGTGGAAGGCGAAGAGGATAAACCGGAACGCGGTGCAGCAGCCATCCGAGAGCGGCAGCTTACGCCGCGAGATGTGTTGATAGGCATCGCGAGTAGCGGGCGCACGCCTTATGTCATTGGGGCTTTAAAGGAAGCGCGCGCCATCGGCGCGACGACGATATGCCTCTGTTGTGTCTCACCGCCAGACGCTTTGAAGGCTTTTGTCACTCATTTTATTGCGCCAATGGTGGGACCGGAAATTCTGACCGGCTCTACCCGGTTGAAAGCCGGCACCGCGACAAAACTCGTTTTGAACAGGTTGACGACGATTTCAATGGTGAAAATCGGCAAGGTTTATGACAACCTCATGGTAGATGTGCATGCGTCCAATGCCAAACTGGTAGACAGGAGCATCCGCATTGTTCAGGAAGTCACGGGTGTTGATGCGACACGCGCCGAAGCTGCTTTAGCGGCGGCGGATGGCAAGGCAAAAGTGGCCATTGCGATGTTGGCGAAGGGGCTCAATGCAACCGATGCCATCGCGTTATTAGACAAACATGATGGGTTTCTGCGCCCTATTTTAGCAGAGTAGTATTGTAAGGGCGGATGTCTCTATCTGCCCGTTTTCCCGATATGGTAAAGGGCGGCCGGGCTTATGAAAAGTCAGATCCGCCTATCAAGGAGCTACCTTATGAAACCTACAAAAGTCGGACTTGCCAAAACCGGCAGACGACGTTCTAACGTTTTTGAGGCGATGGACAATATCCGAGAGGCACTCACGCCGAGCGTTCGTGAGCGGGTGCTGTTGAAACCGAATTTCCTCTCGAGCACGAATCAGCTCGCCTCGTCGCATGTGGATGCGATACGCGGTGCGTTGGATTTTTTGCTCAGCACACCGAGCCCACCGACCGAGGTTATCATCGCCGAGGGTGCGAATGAGAAATTCTCTGGTGAAGCATTCCAGGTCTTCGGTTATGAGGCACTGCAGGCGGAATATGACATTCCCATCCGCCTCGTCGATTTGCATGAGGAGACTGAGTGGGAAGAGGCGGAGGTGTTGCTTGCTGGCCGAGAAACCGATACCGTCCGGATGCCGAAACTGGTGTTGGATTGTCCCTGCACGATTTCGGTGGCGATTGCCAAAACGCACGATGCTGGCGTGGTGACGCTCGCGATGAAGAACATGATTATGGGGACGCTGCACAAGGCAGACCGGATTAAGGTGCACGGGTATCATAGCCATGCAGACCGGGTGCTGCCGCGCGAGGCGCAGACGCTCAATATGAATCTGCTTCGGCTATCACGTCCCTTGCGGCCGGATATTGCTATCGTTGATGGCACGGTTGGGTTGCAAGGGAATGGCCCCGGCGGCACCGATTCTGTTCCCTTGGGCATCGCCGTTGCGAGTGCCGACGTGTTCGCTGCGGATGCTGTCACCGCGAAGGCGATGGGGTTTGAACCGCTGGATATCGGGCTGTTCCACTATGCGAACGAGATGGGCTACGGCATCGCGGATCTGGACAAGATTGAGATAGTCGGCCCTGTGGTGGACACCGTCGCCGAATCGTTCAAGCCGCATGAGACTGCGGCGCTCCAATTTCTGTGGCAGGAAGCGAATTCCGCCGCATACCTGAGTCTATAAAGACAGAGGAGACTTATGAAGCATTTCCATCATACCTTAGGGCGGGGGCCTGTCCCTCGCGATGCCGTAGAGAACTCCGCGTTAGCTGTAGGGCGAGGGCCTGTTCCTCGCCATGCTACGTTCTCCATTTTATGTCTATTCCTACTCACGTTCACTGCGCCTGCGTGGGCTTGGTGGGGCGGTGGACACGACATCCTCACGCAGGCATCGGTGAAAGCCCTGCCGGAAGAGGTGCCCGAATTTTTCCGTGCAGCCTTCGCCGAAAAAGCCATTGCGCACGGTGTCTATGACCCGGATCTTGCGAGGAACCGTAGCGCGCCGAATGCCCGTGCTGCGGAGTCCCCACAACACTATTTCGACGTGGAGTTGCTGCAAGGCAGGCCGTTCGCCGATAACCTTGGGGAGCATATCCGGCTGTGTGCTAAACTCGGAACGTCATACCACAGCGTCGGGACGCTACCGTATGCGTTGGCAGAGTGGACGGAACGTCTCGCCATCGCCTTCCAGGAGCATCGCAAATGGCCGGACAATCCCATAATTCAGAGCAAATGTCTTGTCTATGCGGGGTTTGTTGCGCATTATGCCCAGGATATGTGTCAGCCGTTGCACCTGACAGTCCATTTCAACGGGCGCGCGAAGCCGGACGGTTCGTCGCCGGGCACGGGCATCCATGAGAACGTTGATGCGCTGATTGAACGGCTTGGGCTGAAGGTTACCGATCTGGCGATGGAGCAGCAGGTTGCGCCATTAGAGGCGTTGCTTCCGGCTATCTTCCAGCAGATTCAAGAGGGACATAGCCTCGTGGATAACGTCTATGACTTAGAAGATGCACTGGAAAATTATCGGAATCCAACGCCTGCGCTCGTCGATTTTGGGAATGAGCGGGCACGTGAGGCGGTGCGCTGGACTGCTTCGCTCTACCTCACCGCGTGGAGATTGTCTGAGGGTGTCTCGTTGCCGGGGTGGTTAAATCGGTAGCAAATTATCCGAGTCCGTAGGGCGAGGGAAAACCCGGCGAGCGCGAATCGCCGAGGGTTCCCCTCGCCGTGTCGGGTACTGTAACGGGCGGATGTCTCTATCCGCCCGTTACGCATTTATCCCTCCGCCCGCAATATCTCTGCGGCTTCATGGATAACCTGCAGTTTTCGCGCCGCGATGTCTGTTGTGTTGACAGGGCGATCGGCGAAGGTGCCGAAGCCGCAATCTGGGTTCAGATAAATCTGCTCCGGCTTCCGATGCTTGAGCAGTGCTCGGACTTTGTTTAAGACGAAATCTACCGATTCCACCTCTGTTGTGCGGGGATCGACAACGCCGAGCCCGATTTCCTTGTCCTCTGGCAGTTCGCCGAGGACATCGATGCTCCCGGCGCGTTCTGTCGCGTATTCCAACACGAACTGATCGACGTTCATGCGGCTAAAATAGGGAATGAGTCTATCATAGGAGCCGCGCAGCAGCACCTCTTCTTCCTGACTCCAATTGCCGCGGCAGACATGCACCGCGGTCTTCACTTTCTTGTTCCTATTCCTATTCAATACGTCAACGACGCGATTGATTAAATCCACTGCGAAATCGAGTTCCTCTTCCGGACTGCTCTTCTCCGAGAGCGCGGCGCACATAAAACTGTGCGTTTCATGCGGTCCCGTGAACGCAACCTCTGTCAAAACTGGCTCATCGAACTGAATGAATTGACAGCCTGCTTCTTGCAGTGCCTTCACCTCTTCCCGCAGCACCGCGACGACATCTTTCCCAAGGGATTCCTTATCTGGGTAGATGTGGGCGGAGAGCCGCTTTACCCACATTGAGCGGGTTAGGAGATAGGGACCGGGAAGCGTAACCTTGATCGGTTTTTTCGTGTGTTTCTTGAGGAACAGGTAGTCGTTCAACGCGAACGGCGCGAAGCGCACCACGAGCCCGTCAACCACTGGATTTTTCAGCGCAAACGCGGGAACATCGAGTGCGTTGAGGAGCTGTTCAAAGGCGGCTTTATCCTCGACGTAATCGAGCATTTCCGTCAGCGTCATCAGCCGGATGCCTTCGATGGAATCGGTGATGAAGGAATAAAAGTTGTCGCGGCGTTGCTCACCGTCGCTGACGATGTCCACGCCGTTTGCTTCCTGCAGTTTGAGGCTTTCGAGCACGGCTGCGTCTGCGATGCTATTAAATTCGGTGTCTGCGATGCGGCCTTTCTGTCTATTTCGCAATGCCCTCGCGACCGCCCGTGAGCGTGGCAAACTCCCGACAACGGTGACAGGGAATGGGGGTAGATTTTGCATGCGTTCCTCCTCCTTCATCATCATTTTCCTGTTTCGTAGTTGCGCTGTCCTGAATCTGTTCAGGGAGCAACGCGACCCCGTATCTTTCCTGCAATGCCTGCAGGTCAGCGAAGTCTGTGTCTTTCAACGTGTATCCCGTGTGCGAGCGGACCTGGTAATCAACCGAGAGGCATCGCACTTTTCTTCCTTCAATAAAGCCGACAGCGTTCAGTTCCGATGCATCGATAACCCAGTCAATCTCCCCGGGCCCATAGACACCCCCGCCTCCCTCTGTCCGTTCGATGACATGAAAGTCAATTAGGCCGTGCGCCCGATGCCCCATCACGAAGTTTCGCTCTTTCCGGTCATCGGTATAGATGTGAACGAAGCCATGCGCGAAGAGTGCTTCAATCAACGGGACTGAATCTGGCCACGAAATCATAATGTCCAGATCTCCGTGGTTACGCGTGCATTTACCGAGTAGGGCATCAACACCCCATCCACCGTCGAGCCAGACTTCAACGCCGAGTTCATCGAAAAGAGCGAGGAACCAGTGAACTCTGTCAACGGACATCAGACTGGGTGAATCCTCAAACACCTGCTCTGCTTTGAGGCGGACAGGTTCGTGCAAGTCCTGCTTCATTGTGGGGAGTTCTTCGTGGTTAACGCTAGCGACTCATTCCGCTTTCGGTTGATGCTCCGCGATGATTTTGCCCAGTGCGCGCAAAGCCTCGTTAACGGCTTTGGCATTAGGGAACATTCTGGCGACATCGTTGTCGAGTTTCACGAGGATGGTAAAATCGTCAAACCTGTCAGCATATTTGCCGCGGATGCCGTTGCTGAAGTCGTATTCGTCGAGCATGTCCGGGTCCTGGTGTTCAGGGGTTGCTTCCTTCATCGTTTCTCCTTTGTGAGGCATACGAGGATACACTCTTAAGTATATCACAAAAAGCGGCTGCATGTCAAAGAAAAAACGCAGCGCGATTGTTTTCTCGCTTTTAGACTTGACTTTTTGCTCAATAGGTGATATAACGTAGGGTAAGGGGGAGACATTAGAGTCACCGTCGAATAGAAATGAATCTATAAGGAGACACGAATGTTAAATCTGGATCTGAATCCTAGCACTATCAACCGCACCTTGTTTAGGGGTGACAACCTTGAATGGATGGAGAGGCTCCCAGACCAGGCGGTGGACATCATCGCTACCGATCCACCGTTTAATTCCAAGCGCGATTACTTTGTGCCGTTCCGCGACGAGCAAGGTAAAGAACCCGAAACTCTCGTGAAGGCGTTTTCTGACACTTGGGGTTGGGGGCATGCAGCGGAGACGGCTTGTGATAAGCTGATTACGGAAGTCGGCGGGCTTGTGGGAGAAACAATCATGGGAATGTGGACATTTCTCAAAGAAACTCCGATGATGGCGTATCTAGTGATGATGGGGGTCCGCCTAGTGGAAATGCACCGCGTGCTGAAGCCCACTGGGAGCATCTACCTGCACTGCGATTCATCTGCCGGCCACTACCTCAAACTGCTTATGGATGCAGTCTTTGGCGTGAAGAACTTCCGGAATGAGATAGTTTGGTGCTATGATACGCCCGCAAATGTCCGGCGATGGTTTCCAAGGAAAACCGACAATATTCTGTTTTATACAAAAGGTTCGACATGGACTTTCAATGTTGACAACGTCAGGACTCCCTACAAGCGCGGAAGCAAATTGGATGGCAAGGGCTGGGGAACAAATACAGAGTATTCAGCAGAGGAGGTTGCAAAAGGTAAGGTTATGCCCAACTGGTGGTCTGACTGCACTCCCGTGCAGCGTCTGATAATCGAACGCACGGGATATCCGACGCAGAAGCCGATTGCACTCTATGAACGTATACTTAAAGCTTCCAGTAACGAGGGTGACTTGGTTCTGGATCCGTTCTGCGGATGCGGCCCAACCGTGATTGCGGCCGAGAACCTCGGACGTCGATGGATTGGCATTGACCTCACCTATCTTGCTACTGGTGCTGTCAATTTACAAGTGGAGAAGTTCTGTCCGCACATTCGTGATGAGGTGAGGATTATTGGCACCCCCGAAGACCTTCCTTCTGCAATTCGTCTTGCATCTGAGGATCCGTTTGGCTTTGAGGAGTGGTGCGTGGCTCACGTACTGAATTTCCAGCGAAATGCGACTCGTGGTAGGGATGGCGGAGTCGATGGTGTTCGCAATTTTCCTCTCGGTAAGAGCGGTGGGCGGAAATCCTACGGGAAGATGGTTGCTCAAGTCAAGGGTGGCAATTATACGCTTGGACATGTCCGTGATTTCCGCACGGCGATGGGCAACGTGAACGCCGAATTGGGTGTTTTTGTAGTTGCGAAACCGCCTACGCGTGAAATGCAAAAAGAGGCATCCCGTGCGGGAATATGGAAACATCCTACGTTGGACTTTGAGTGTCCATGCTTGCAGATATACGAGATTAAGGGCTACTTCGCGGGGGTGGCACCAAAAATCCCTCTCAGCGAACGCAGCGTCCTCTAACCTTGCAAACTGCCTATTCCGCACGATGGGGAGTGGTGGTGCATCTTTTTGCGCGCGTCGTTCGCCCGCTCTAGGAGTTTCCTGTTTTCCCTCATCGTATCTACTTTCATAGCATGAAACGGGATTTCGGGACACGGGCGGATATGAACGATATCCGTCCTGACGATTTGTATCGAATCGTTAGTGTTAATTATACCCTATTTCCACGCAAAAAGTCAAATTGATTTTCACGCCTCTAAATCACGCGCAGCTCCACTTGAACCTCAACTCCTCGCGTCAACGTATGCGTCACTGGCGAAGCAGCTAACGTCTCTTCCCAAAGCGTCTCTAATACCTCATCATCCGCATCGGAAGAGATGTAGGGGATGCGAATCCCCTAGAAACGGCTACTTGGTGCTTTGAAGCCGTTCCGCTAACCACAAATTGACTAGGGTTTCAGGTAAAACGCCTTGCATCCGCGCCTGCGTTTCAACCTTTTCGTAAATTTCAGGAGCGAGCGTGACACGGTGTCGCCGCTGCATCCTCACCTCAAATTCAACTTCGTGGGTTTCATCCCAATAGTCTGTCAGACTATGTGTATCCCAAAATTCGGCTATCGCTTCCAGGGTTTGCGCTTTAGAGATGCTGGTAGTCTGTTCAACTTCATTTGCTTTCATGCCTACGTCTCTCCTTTCTATCTATGTCACGAGCACTCAGAATCAGGGCAAGGTTGTTCTGTTTCTGAATAAAGAACACAATCAGGTATCGTCCTGCGTCTGTCTGTCCAGTTAAATCACGCGCAGCTCCACCTGAACCTCAACTCCTCGCGTCAACGTATGCGTCACTGGCGAAGCAGCTAACGTCTCTTCCCAAAGCGTCTCTAACACTTCATCATCCGCATCGGAAGAGACGTAGAGGGTGCCACGAATCTCTTTAAAACCGCTATGCCCCTCACTCTCTGTCCCCAAAAAGACGAAGATATTATCGATCTGGCCGCTGAGCGAGATTTCGAGTTCGTCGATTTCTACCTGCTGCTGCGAAGCACGGATCTGGAACCCCATCGCGAGGCAAGAACCGAGCGCGCCGAGGACATATTCCACTGCACTCGGCGCAGCGTCGCGGACATCAAAACTGGCGGGTTGTCCCACCGCCCAAGAATGGTTCCGGCAGAAGACTTTCGTCTGCATGCCGCCATCCCAGTGGATACGCGTTTGCCATCGGTAATCTCGCGCTTGTTCATAGGCGAGTTCGGCATCTTGCTCCGCTTCGCCTCTGCGCACAAAGTATTTGTTATGTTCCGTTACGGGCCGCCACCCCAGATAGGGGTTTTCTGTCATGCGGCACCACGCGGGCAGGTCTGCCTTGACGCTGATTTCGGTGCTGCGAATCTCTAGGATTTCGCCATCTGGCACTGCTTCCATCGATTTCCGGATGAGGAGGAGGAGTCCAGAGCCGCAGTCAAGGTTGCCGCCTTCGCAGATGTGGGGTGTTTGGAGGGTATCGGGTGCTTGTAAGTCTTCTTGTCTCATAATAGTCTGTTTCCACCGTCGTACTACAGAAACGGTTCTAGCGTTGCGTTCAGGAGGTGGCTCTTACGAAGAATGGAGAGTCCCTCCCAGGAGAGGTTTCCGCGCGGATAGCGCGAATCTGTTCCACGATGGGAGGGAGCGTCTCAGCGTCGCGTCGCGAGCCCGGCTCGCGCGTGCCCGAGTTCAATAGGTGATACAGGAACCACCCGTTGTGAGGAACTCAACGGCTTTCGCGCCGCCGACGATGGCGGCGGCATCGACCAGGGTGTCCATATCTAGTTCGCGCTTTTTGAAGCACGGGGAGCACACCCAGATGGTTCCGCCGAATTCGGCGAAATCCGCCATGAGTTGTTTCAACGGCGCGAAGCCGTCCTCGTGGATGTCATCGGCGTAACCGTTCTGCGAGAGATACACGCCTTCCGTGCTGAGGAAGACCACGGTTTCCACACCGGAGGCGACGGATGCGTTGGCGACGACAAATCCGACAGTGGCTTTGTCGGTGTTATCCTTCGCGTGTGTAATGCTAATCATGAGTTTCGCCATTAGGAATTATCTCCTTTTTTGATATAAAAGTAGGCGTTGTCTTCCCCGCAGCAATCGGCGAGGAGTTCGTTGCCTTTCATATTGCACCATGCCGCGATGTCCACGGGCGCGCCCGGGTCTACTGCGCGGATTTGTGCTATCTGTCCCGGTTCAAGGGGCCGCATGGCTTTCAGCATCGCGATAATCAGGTCACCGCAGCCGAGTTCGCCTAAATCGTGGATAGCATCTGGCATGATATCGGGTTCTTCTGTCGTTGCAGGAGCCGCCGTGTTTTGAGGGTTTGACATTACCATCTCAATTGACGCTCCTTCCTGCAATCATAAAAAATTCCATCTTGAATGTCCCTTCTTCCCGTGAGAGAATTGCTTTCAATGATTAAGTTTACCACAAAAATAGACAGCAAGTCAAGAAAAATTTAGACAGCGATTTGCATTTTTCTCTGCATTTATGCTATAATTCATAAAAACGGCAAAAGTTGATTCCACAGATCACATTTTAAAAAGGAGAACGCTAATTTGATAAACCTATATGGGGCAACGTATGATAGAATACAACTGCTTCGTCACGTTGGGGATATCTCTCAGATTGCGCATGCTAAGGTGTGCCAACTGGCAGACGGTTCTGAAAAAGGCGTTGAGGCTATCGATTTCCGCACAGGGTCGGGCTTGAATTTTACTGTTCTGCCGAGCCGCGGGCTGGATATCTCTTATGCTGCATATCAAGGCATCCCGCTCTGTTGGCGTTCCGGCACGGGCGATGTGCATCCGGCGCATTATGAGCCGCGGGGGCTTGGCTGGTTGCGCAGTTTCTCCGGTGGGTTGTTGACAACCTGCGGGATGCGGCAAGTCGGTGTGCCTTCAGACGATGACGATGAAGAACTCGGGTTGCATGGGCGCGTCTCGCACATTCCCGCGAAAAACGTTTGGATAGACAGCCGCTGGGAAGGGCATCGCTATTTGCTCTGGGCACAAGGAAAGGTTACGGAGACGGCGGCGTTAGGCGAGAACCTCTGCCGCACCCGGCGGATTTGGAGCGAGTTAGGTTCGCGTACGTTGCATATTGAGGACATTGTCGAGAACGTGGGGTATCAGGATTCGCCTCACATGTACCTCTTCCATATTAACGTCGGGTTCCCGATTCTCGCGGCGGGCAGCGAATTCCTTGCGCCGTCGACACAGGTAACTCCCCGGGACGAACACGCCGCCGAAAGCCTGAACAATTACAATTTCGGGGAACCGCCAACCGTTGACTTCCAGGAGCAGGTCTACTATCACACGATGGAGGCGGACGTGCATAACCACATTCACGTGGCGTTAGTAAACCGTGCGTTTAACAATGGACAAGGTATCGGTGTCTCCGTGCGTTACCACAAGACGCAGTTCCCGAACTTTGTCCAGTGGAAAATGTGCGGTGAAGGCACTTACGTGATGGGCTTGGAGCCCTCAAACTGCCTTGTTGATGGCAGAGCGGCGGCGCGCGAAGCGGGGACGCTACAGTTCATTGAGCCCGGCGGCCGCCGGCACTACGAGGTAGAAATCGGCGTGCTTACCTCTAACGCGGAAATTGATGCCTTTGAAGAAAGGGTTGCTGCGACGCAGAGTCAAGGACGCTAAGCCGCATAAGGGTGGGTATTGGTATGGACGTTTCACCCTTAAAGTGACGACAAGGCGAGGGACAGGTTTCCCTCGCCCTACGTGAAAGAAGGAGAATCGAAACAATGACTAGGAGATGTTTACCCTTATCGTTCATCGCGCTGGCACTCTTCGCGGCACTCATATTCTTCGGGTGTAGCGCGAAGGAACCGCCACCACCCACCGCCGTTGCAGCACCCGCTGAGTCGGCAGAAGCGGAAGCAGCGATGACTCGCGAATCGCCGGAGGCAAAGGAAGTTGAACCGGCTGAAGGAGAAATGGAAGCGCCACCCGAGGCACACCGCTCTCATCTCCCGGAAGAGCAAGTGGCCCTGCCTACCGTGCCGGAAGGGAGTGTGCTCCATCTTATTCCCGAACAAACGGTAGGGCTCATTTACTGCCCCAGTTTGGCTGAGTTGGATGCTCGGCTGAATGCGCTGGCTCAAGACTTGATGCCAATGGCGGAACCGCCGGAGCTTCTCGCCAGCATTTTGGCCGATACTTTCGGCGCAGGTTTCGAGCGTCTTGCGGAATTGGAGGAGATCGGACTCGATTTAAACAGGGATTTCGCCATCTTCTTGACGAGCCTGGAACCGATGTTTCTCTCTGCTACCGTGCATTTAACCGAGCCCGCGGCCATCATGCAGGTGATTACGATGGAGGCTGAAGGCACCGCGCCTATTGAATACAGCGGCGTAACCTATTGGAACGCCGCCGGGGGTGGCGGGAGTTTCACGATTTTAGATGATATTCTCGTCTTCTCGCAGCAGGCGGCGGTGTGTGAAAACGCGATTGATGTGTATCAGAGGAACATGCCGGCTGTCACCATGAACGCCGATTATGCCGAGTTTCTCGGCGATGTTGTAGCAGGCACGAATCAACTCGCTGCTCACTTTGACTTTGACTCCATCGGGCCGCGGTTGAGCGAGGGGCTTAAAAAAGAATTGGGCGAGATGATTGACAGCCTAGAAAGTGCCCCCGAATCAGCCGGCATGGTGCCGATGGTAAAGAACATGTTGGGCAGCGGGGCCGCTTTCATTGAACAAATAAAGGTACTCCGGCTGACGCTACAGGTTGAAGGTGCCGATGTGCAAATTGCGCCTTCCGTGACGTTTAAAGCAGACAGCGAGTTGCAAAAGGCACTCGGCACGATGCCGGGCGAATTGTCACTCCTCGATGGGTTACCCGAGCACGCCGCTTTCAGCGGTGCGATGCAGCTGAGCAAAAAGGCACTGCTTGCGTTTAATACGTTCGGACTGAAATTCTTGCCGCAAGAGACTCCCGAACAGCAGACGATGCTGGCGCCGCTCGTCGAAAGGTTGAACGCGTTTTCTGATGCACTGAACGGAAAGACGAGTTTCTCCTTCAATTTCGCCAATAGTTTCATCCCGGACTACCTTGTCATCTATGGCATTCAAGATGAACCGGCGGCGCGGGCATACATGGCCGATGGATTTGTGGCGCAACTACAGGGCTCTATGCAGTTGATGCAAGGCGTGCTGGAGAATGTGCCAAATGCTGCCAACGTGCTGGGCATGTATGAAGGCTCACAGCCCGGAACCCCTGAGATGCACAACGGCGTGGAGATTCAAAGTTACAGCTTTCCAAACTTCGGCAAGGTTTTGCAGTCCGAAGAACTCCCACTCCCAATGCCGGCGACGTTAAACTTCTACTACGCTTTCACCGAAGGGCATCTCTTTTTGACGTTCGGCGAAAGTCCGCAGGCACTGAAAGACGCGCTGGACAGAATGGCGGGGAGTGGCACCACATTGGTTACCCATCCCAGTTATCAGCATTTGGCGAAAAAGTTGGGCACGGATACTCACGTCTTCTTCGCGATTTCGCCCATCATCGCGATTAAAAGTTTTGTGCCGCTCTTGGCACAAAGCGACCCGGGCAATGCGGCTGCAATGCAGATGTTTTCGGGAATGTTGGCGAATCTCCCCGATAATTACAGCATCGGTTTCGCCGCCAAAGCACGTGAAGGTGGAATTGATGCCACATTGCTCATCACCCTCGGCGATTTTAGGCAGCTTATCCAAATGATAGTGATGATGTCAGAAGGAAGTCGGGGATAGGTAACCTGCAACCGAAAACCGACAGGCATCGTTAATTTGCACAAGATAGACGATTTCCCTCGGTAGGCGCGGTTTTCAGCTGCGCCTACGGGGTTTGTTCTGCGTCTGTCCTATTGCAGTATACTAAAACAGAGTTGTTATGAGCGGCCTCAGGTCGCGAAGGAGAAAACCTTTGAATTTCACAAACCAGGGTTACAAAAGCGCGAGGCGCGCCATCGCCATCGGCGAAATCGCCCTCGCCTGCCTGCTACTCATCGTCGCATTCGCTGTAGCAGACACAACGGAGGAAGCAGCTGCGCCGCCCAAGAAAAGTCCCGTGAAAATTGGCGGGGCGATGCGGGTAAGTTATGCCTACGGCACTTACGGCGATGCTGATAACCCCCATCGCCGCGGGCAACGCATCGGTGATGTAGATCTTGAGATTTTCCGTCTCAACGCCGATCTGGACTATCAGAACATCATCAGTCGATTAGAATACCGGTGGTACGACAACTACAGCATGATTCATACGGCGTGGTTGGGATATAACCTCGGCGATTTTGGAACGCTCAAAGCCGGGATTGTGCGCGTGCCTTTCGGGCCGGGGGCTTACGGCGTGTCTTCCAGTTGGTACTTCGACCAGCACTATTACGTCGGACTCGCCGATGACATGGACCTCGGGGTAAGATGGAATAGCACTTTTGACAAGTTGCAACTTGACGTTGCCTACTACTTGCAAAGCGAATTCCAAACGGATGGTGACAGCGTCGCGAGTTCGCGCTACACCTACGACATCGTCAGATGGGAAGAACACGCTGATGCCAAAGGTGTCGTGGCGTGGGGAGCCGGTGAAAACGGATTTGATGAGCAACATCAAGTGAACTTGCGCGCGATTTATAGCGTGGGGGATGTTGCGGACATCGGCGCGTCACTGCAATACGGGTTGCTGAAAGGAACCGACGTGGATGACGATGGCGCGAACCACTATGCTGTCTCCGCGCACATGAAAAACGCGTTCTCGGACTTCACCCTCTTTTCACAATTCTCCTATTACGCGTATAACATCGCGGATGAAACGCCTTGGGGCACAGGAGACTTGATTCCGATGGGTGCCTTTGATTTCGCGTGGCCCATCGCCTCGGAGGGACTCATTCCCGCGCTCTCGCTGCGCTATGGTGGCATCGATGCATCGGGTGTCTCATGGATTGACAGTGTTACGCCGTATGTTGAATTCAGCACTGTCCTGAAAACGGTAGCCGACTACAATCCCAGCCATTTGTTGGTTGTCGGCGCAAGTTGGACGCTCTTCGGGAATCTCTATGTTTATAGCGATGTCGGGGTTTCCAACGGCAACGGTTTCGTCGGTAACGATGGCGATGACTACGGTAGCCTCCTTGGGGTAGGTGACCTGGGTGCCAACGGAAATGATACGTGGAATACGCGTCTTAATTTGAACTTTGGCTATTATTTCTAGCATTTCTCTGTATCGTCCGAAGAATGAAATCGGGTAATTTACGCTGCCGTCGCTGAGTCGCGTAGGGCGAGGGGCATCACGCCGAAACGCTTGTCCCTCGCCCTGCCCCGGCGAGCACGGGGGCCAAAGGACGAAAGAAATCCCCCGCGCTACGCTGCAGTGGGGTTCCCGCACTTGCTTCGCGGCGATACGGAAAAATCAGGGAGAAAATTATGCATAAGCACGGAGAAGGAGAACAGCCGCGCTTACCGGACGAACAGCAGTACCGGAAACTCTTCGGTCTAAACATTCTGCTGACACCGGTATTCGTGATTTCTAGTATTGCCATCGTGGTTTTTGTTGTCGGTTCGCTTATTTTTCAGGAACACGCCACGGAGCTCTTTAAGAGTACGCGTTCATGGCTCACGACGAACCTTGACTGGTTTTTCATGCTCAGCGTCAATCTTGTCGTGCTATTTTGTCTGGCACTGGCATTTTCCCCACTCGGCAAGGTGCGCCTCGGTGGGAAAGAAGCGAAGCCTGAATATTCCTATCTGACCTGGTTGGCGATGCTCTTCGCCGCGGGTGTCGGCATCGGGCTCCTCTTTTTTGGGGTGCTTGAGCCGGTTACCTACTTTCAGAGTCCCCCGCTCGGCGTAGAGAAAATTTATGACACAGCTACTGTCTATACCACGGAGAATACGCCCGACATGGAGTCCGCCGACACGCAGAAGGTAGCCTCCTTGGCGATAGCGACAACCACTTATCATTGGGGCTTGCACGGGTGGGCAGTCTACGCTATTGTCGGCCTCGGCCTCGCGTTCTTCGCCTATAATAAAGGGTTACCTCTGACTATCCGCTCGGTATTCTATCCTATCTTCGGAGAGCGGATTTGGGGCTGGCCGGGACACATTATTGATACGTTTGCAATCTTTGCCGGGCTCTTCGGGCTCGCAACATCGCTCGGATTCGGGGCGCAGCAAGTGACAGCTGGGCTCAATTATCTCTTTGACGTGCCCCAGAATATCTGGACAATGGTGATCTTGATTCTCGTGATTACGACGATAGCGATGATTTCTGTGTTGTCCGGGATTAACGTCGGCATTAAGCGGCTGAGTCAGTTCAACATCATCCTCGCGTTTCTGTTGCTGGCTGCCGTGTTCATCCTCGGCCCAACGCGGTACATCTTCCAGAGTATGCTTGGAGGACTCGGGGAATATGTCATGAAGACTGGGCCACTCAGTAATTGGATCGGCCGGGAAGATAAGGCGTTCATGCACGGATGGACGACGTTCTACTGGGCCTGGTGGATTGCCTGGGCACCGTTCGTCGGTTCGTTCATCGCCCGCATTTCAAAGGGGCGCACCGTGCGAGAGTTTATGTTCTTTGTGCTCATCCTCCCGACGCTACTCTGTTTGCTGTGGTTTAGTGTCTTCGGTGGCACCTCCATCCACCAATTCCTAACCGAGGGCTACACCGGCGTAACCGAGACGGTTGAAGCGTACAAACCGGAGCTCGTATTGTTCAAAATGTTTGACGCACTGCCGTTGACGATGCTGCTCTCCTGCGCGGGGATGATTCTAACAATCGTCTTTTTTGTCACTTCGTCGGATTCCGGCTCGCTCATCATTGACACTATCGCCTCCGGCGGTAAGGTAGATGCACCTGTCGCGCAACGGGTATTCTGGGCGTGGGCCGAAGGACTCGTCGCAATCGTGCTGCTAGTCGGTGGTGGTTTGACAGCCTTGCAAGCCGCCTCACTCTCGACAGGGCTGCCCTTCGCGTTGGTGCTCCTTGGGATGTGTGTTTGCGTCTGGATGGGGCTCCGTCGCGAACCGCGATGAAGGTAAGTTCTAAGACAAGGGTGGATATCGTTTATATCCACCCTTTACAAAAAGAGTTTTGATGAAAGAGAAGCGTTTTCGCTCCTTTTCGGTGAAGACGCGAGGCATACGTTAGCACCGTTGATGGAACTGGTTGGCACGTTCATCAAAAATTATGAGGATGAACACGTACCAGAACCGATACCCAGTTAAATTGACAACGTCACTGCGGCCTGCTAAGTCTAGCGTCTTTGACCAGGGGCAGTTGAACCACCGCTAGGCAGAACAAAAAATGAAAATCCTTGGTATTGACACTTCATGTGATGAGACAGCGGTTGCGGTTGTAGCCGATGGGCGTGACGTGCTGTCCAACGTAATCGCTTCGCAGGTAAAAGCGCATGAAGAATACGGCGGGGTTGTCCCGGAACTCGCATCGCGCAAACACATCGAAGCGATTAACTACATTGTTGATAAGGCACTCACGGAAGCGGCTGTCACGTTTCGCGACGTGGATGCAGTGGCGGTGACAAATCGTCCTGGGCTCATCGGCGCGCTGCTTGTAGGCGTGGCGGCGGCGAAAAGCCTCGCCTACGCGCACAACCTCCCACTGCTCGGCATTAATCACATTGAGGGACATATCTACGCGAACTCCATGGTGCACGATGCGCTGACGTTTCCGCACATCTGCCTCACCGTTTCTGGTGGACATACGCTGCTCGTTGAGGTTCACGAAGGGTGGAGATACAAGGTTCTGGGCGGCACCCAAGACGATGCGGCCGGAGAAGTCTACGATAAAATTGCGAAGTATCTTGGGCTTGGTTTTCCCGGTGGCAGAATTATCGATGAACTCGCGCAGAAAGGCAACCCTACCGCGATAGCCTTCCCGCGGCCGATGCGCAACAGCGGCGATTATCAGTTTAGTTTCAGTGGGATTAAAACCTCGGTTCGCTATTTTGTAGAGAAGGCACAGCGCGCTGGAACACTTCAGCTCCCCCCAGTAGGCAGTGCTTCTGGGCCCGATAGGATACGCCTTGAAGACATCGCCGCCAGTTTTCAGGCTGCCGTGGTAGACGTGCTCGTCTACAAAACAGTTCGCGCTGCGAAGGCCACGGGCGCGAAGACAATCACGTTGACTGGCGGTGTCGCCGCGAATAGCCAGCTCCGCGCGTCGCTGAAAACCGCGGCTGCTGAGATTGGCGCGAACGTCTACTATCCGCCGATTCGCCTCTGCACGGATAACGGCGCGATGATTGCCGGGATTGCTTACGAGAAATATCATCGGGGCCTGCGCGATGGGTTGGCACTCAACGCCGCTGCAACCGGGGCGATCGTGGACGTTTGAAGGAGATAGTGCTGTGGATTCTCATGAACGCATTAAAGCCGCCGCAGGTTGCCTTGCAGCCGGCGGCATTGTCGCTGTTCCTACCGATACCGTATACGGCTTAGGTGCAGATGCCTTTAATGCCGCGGCCGTGCAAAAACTCTACACATTGAAGGGACGCCCGGCAGGGAAACCGATTCCGCTCGTTCTCGGCACGGTAGACGATGTGCATCAGGTTGCGCAAAATTTGCCGGGGTTCTTCTTTCACCTCACCGAGAAGTTTTGGCCCGGCGGGCTGACTCTCGTCGTTGAGGCGAAAAACCTGCTGCCAGTATTGACTGCTGGCGGCGGCACTGTCGGGCTGCGTATCCCGAACCATCCGCTTCTTTTGCAAATCCTCCGGCAGTTTGGTGGGCCGATGGCGATAACGAGCGCGAATCTCTCTGGGGAGCCGCCGGCGACTTCTGTGCAAGGAGTCGGTGCTGCACTGACATCGCAAATGGATATGGTAGTTGATGGGGGCAAGACACCGGGCCCCGTGCCATCCACCGTCTACGATATTTCTGTCTCACCGCCGCAAATCCGCCGCCTTGGCGTGATTTCCGCAGAAACCCTCGCTAAGGAACTCGCGTCTTACAATCGGTAGGGCCGGCGAACGGCAACAAGGCGAGGGACAGGTTTTCCCTCGCCCTACGTTAATCAAAGAAGGGACTTGTGTGCTACAACAAGCGTTAAAGCAATTACTCCAATTCCTATCCACGCCGACCGGACAGTGGGTGCTCCTCGCGCTCGCCAGTCTGATTGCGTTGGCGGTTGTCTACCATAAGAGACGACAAATTCCGGGGCTGACCGTGGAGGTTATCCCGGAAGATACATGGTTCATCAACCGTGACGACAGCGAGCAAGGCAGGAATCGTCTCGCCATCGTTGTCTCGTTGCATTTGATGAACAAATCGGGCGCGCCGATCCGATTTCGGGCGTGTAAACTGAGCGGCTACTCGCCGCAGCCGCCGCCAGAAAAACTCTTTTTGCAAGGACATGACAGAAGCGTCGAACTCGCCTATCCAACATACGATTTGTTTTCAGACGCATACAACGCGGAGTATGTGCTTAACCCTTACACCGAACAGCGGATGTGGGTTTTCTATCACTCCGGCATTGTTACGATGACGAACATGCTGCGCGCGCCGATTGTGCTCAAGGACGCAAATCGGAAGCGCAAGTCCATCCCTGTCGCCGTGCCTCGCAATATGGAGCAAATCCAGCTCTATCGCGAGGCTGCCATGAAATGGTGATGATTTGTAGCCGGATGAACCTGTAAAGGGTGGATTTTTCTATCCGCCTGTGTTTACGCGAATTCCGACAACTTCACCGATTTCCCACCCGCTTCCGCCGAAGCATCCGCCGCGAAAACGACGCGGTGCGATTCAAAAGCGGTGTCAAAATCTGTCAGCGGCATCGGTTTGTCCTGTCCGATGCTGTCGATGAACGCTTGGAACTGCGGTTCATACGGATGGTCTGTCACGTCACCCGAGTCGATCAGCGAAGTCTCAAGCGTGCTCCATCGGCTCTTGTCCATGCCTTTCAGCTTCGCCGAATAGATGCGATTGTCCAGCAGGCTTCCTTCGCTTCCGACGAGATGGATGTGGAAGTAATAGGGC
Organism: uncultured Poribacteria bacterium; assembly: GCA_958296135.1. Taxonomy (GTDB): domain Bacteria; phylum Poribacteria; class WGA-4E; order WGA-4E; family WGA-3G; genus AGPOR5. The sequence goes on along the minus strand of CATQHZ010000001.1, from coordinate 4,858,400 downwards.
TGCAGGCAGTCAACGCATGAGGTAACCTTCCCGATCTTCCCGCCTTCTTCAAACTTGAGCAGACTGACGCTCGTCGTCTTATACTCGTAGGGTTGGAAATCACGCCCGGTAGATTGGGTGTGATAACTCGTGACTTCCTGCACGTTGCCATCCATGAAGAAGAGCAGTGCGTCAAGCGCGTGGCATCCCGCCGTGAGCAGTGTGCTACCGCCGAAATCTTTTTTGATGTTCCACTCATATTGCCCGTACCAAGGGCCGATGCCGTGGTAATAGTCAACTTCGGCGTAATGGAGTTCGCCGAGCAAACCGTTGTCAATCACGGAGCGGATCATCGTGAAATGCGCGCTGTAGCGACACTCGAAACAGACGCAGACATGCACGCCGGCCGCTTTCACCGCGTCGCGAATCGCTTTGGCATCGTCGTAGGTGAGGCAGATCGGTTTCTCGATGATGAGATGCTTCCCGGCTTCCGCTGCAGCAATGGCTTGCGCTGCATGAAACGGGTGCGGCGTGCAAATATCAACGATGTGGATGCTCGGGTCTGCGAGCATCTCTTCGTAATCAGTGACTGCCTTGAGCGGCGTGCCGTATGTCGCGGCAAGTTCGGTCTCATCGTGCTCGCGCCGCGAGCAAATGGCGGTGACGTTCGCGCCGTTGACTGCCTTGAACGCCTCAATATGCGCCCCGGCTACCCAGCCGAGGCCAATAATTCCAACGTTTAGGTTATTCATTTTCTGCCTCCTTTTTCTAGTCAATTCCTCAGCAGTCCACCTCTTTCCCCTCACTCCCGTAAACTGCCATCCGTTCCTGTGTCGTGATTTCGGCGGAACTTGTGGGTTTGTAGTGAAACTGGAGCGCGCGCCGCCGCTGCGCAGACTGGTTCGCAGGACTGCCGTGATGGAGCAACCCGTGCCAGAAGAGACATCCCCCCGGTTTGAGTGGCACCATGGTATCGCGGGCGACGGGGACATGCGTGTCGCAAATCTGCCAGTCGCGCCGCTTGAAGTGGATCATCGGGCCCTCGCTATGCGAACCGGGGATGATGTGCATGCACCCATTTTCCGGCGTGGCCTCGTCCAGCGCGATCCATACACCGACGACCGTTGTCCCCCGCGGCAGATTGAAATAGGCGCAATCTTGATGCCACGGCTTTTCCGAGCCGAAGAGCGGCGGCTTCACCAATGCCATATCCTGAAAGAGTGCCGGTGCCTCGCCCATCATCCGTTTGAGCACGTCGAGTAACCCGGCATGTTCCGCCACCGCGTTCAGCCGCTGTTCGTAGTCGACAAACCGGAATATCTTCCGGATGGCATCGCGGCGTTCGTCTGGTCCCATCTCATTCTTGCGCTTGACGAGGGACGGTTCAAATTGGATTGCCCGGAAATCGGGGTTCCCTCCATCCATGAGGTGAACCATCCCCGCCACCGCGTCCTGAATTTCTGCGTCACTAAACGCCTCGTGGATGACAAGGTATCCGTGCCGATGAAAGTATTCAATATCTGCGTCGGTTACCGCTGAAAAGCCGCCGGTGATGCCTTCTGCCGCCGTGTCAAAACGGTAGAGCTCAGGCGGATACGGAATTGTCGGTGCCCCGAGTTCGGCTGTTGCTAAATTGTTCATCATAAACCTCCAGACCGGTAGGCGCGGTTGCAAACCGCGCTTGCGGTGTTTGTGCTGCTTAAATCTCCCCTCGGCGTTCCCGGTCGAGCAGCGTTAAGAAATTATCAACCCGAGCGATTGCTGCTTGCGCCCGGTCGCGTGCCGAACCGCTTTTCTCCTCCTCAGCCAACCACTGCCGCCGCTGTGGGAGCCACTCGGTTTGCAGATAGGTGAGCTGGTTTAGAAAATGCGGGTCTGTCGTTTCACTGACGAAGTACTCGATTAAGCCGAGTAACCCGTATTTCCGATTTATCTCCATGTCCTCCAACTCCGCCACCATCTGCACAAAGAGTTGCTGGTTCCGGTCCTGTCGGGCTTGCGCTACCTCGCGCGAGGAGGCAGTCAGCAGTTTATCGACAAATTCCTGCTTGGAATTAATCCATCGCGGCAGGTTGCGCACGTAGTCCTCCAGTTCAAATTTGCCGCGCTGTAGCGCGAAATGCGCGTGGATATGGATGTTCCGGAAGAAGGCGGTATACCCGACATTCGGATCCATGGTATCGGCATCGTATAGAATCTGGTTCTCAATGTTGCGATACAGCAGATTGAAGTCCGCCGCGGTCAGATTCATCGGCTTCAGATGCGCCAAGACGATGGCTGTGGCGGCTTCAACGAATGCCGGCTCAAAGTCATACTTCGCCAAAATGTGCTGCGTGATGACTGCCCCCGATTCGTGATGCACCTTTCCGTGGAGGTTGTGCTTATCGTAAAGTTCGGTGACGATATTCTGTTCGCTTGGCGTGAGGGTTTCGTTGAGCCAGAAGCCGCTCGGGTCCAGAATTCTGCGGCCGTTATCGTCAGTTAAGATGACACCGTCGTAACGCTTGGTGATGTCGTGCAGGGTGCCGGCGATTTCGAGCAGTTTGACGTCGCCTCCTTCGCGTTTGCCGAGTTCCATGCCCATCGCGCGTACGCGTAACGTATGGTTCCATGTGTAGTGCCGCCACTGGAAGCCGACGCGATTGTGCTCCCAGAGCCCAAACGTTTCGGTGACAAGCGTTTCAAGTTCATTCAAAGTTTGAGCATAATCCATAAATTCCCTCCATCGTATACCGGTAGGAGAGACCTCCCGGTCTCGATTTCTTGTCCGTTGTCTGCCGGTAGGTGCGCCCTGCCGGTATCGATTTCTTGCCGGTATCGGGACACGGATGTCCCTCCTACATCCCTCCTACAGTATTTGACATAGGTAAGTTGTCTGCCGGTAGGTGCGCCCTGCCTGTTTCGATTTCTTGCCGGTATCGGGACACGGATGTCCCTCCTACAGTATTTGACATAGGTAAGTTGTCTGCCGGTAGGTGCGCCCTGCCGTTATCGATTTCTTGCCGGTATCGGGACACGGATGTCCCTCCTACAGTATTTGACATAGGTAAGTTGTCTGCCGGTAGGTGCGCCCTGCCTGTTTCGATTTCTTGCCGGTATCGGGACACGGATGTCCCTCCTACATCCCTCCACTGTATTTGACATGGGTAAGTGACAACCCGTGGGCAGGCACGGCGGGTCCTGCGGCTGTCCGCTCTTTCGCTTCCACAATGCGACGAAGTTGCGTCGCTGCGTCCTCGCAATGCTGATATTTTAGCACTGTCCCAACGATGGCGCGCACCATCCCCCGTAGAAACGCATCCGCCTCAATTTCAAGATAGACGTGTTCACCCGCCTTCCAACAACGCGCCTCATAAATTTCGCACACCGGATTCAACCTATCACTCCCCGTTTTCTGGAAAGCGGAGAAATCGCGTTTCCCCACTAGACTTTGGCACAGCGCGTCCACTTGCGAAACGTCAATCGCCGCCGGATGAAAATAACTTCTGTGCCGCGACAGCGCGGAGGAATAGGCGCGATTCAGAATCGTATACCGATACCGTCGGCTGGTGGCACTAAACCGTGCGTGAAATTCTGCTGGTACCTCTATCGCCTCACAGACGACGATATCCCGCGGCAGAATGGTGTTGAGTCCCTTCTGAAAAGCGACAGTCGGTATTTGCACATCGGTGTGGAAATTCGCGACTTGTCCTTCGGCGTGGACACCGCTATCTGTCCTCCCCGCGCCGATAATCTGGATAGGTGCCTTTGCCAATTTCGTCAGTGCATCTTCAACCTCTCCCTGAATTGTCGGGAGGTTGGGTTGGATTTGCCATCCGTGGTAGTTCGTGCCGTCATATTCCAGCACCAGTTTGATGTTTCGCATTTTACAATCCTTGAAATGATAACCAAGTTTATCATATTCGGTATTTTGCGTCAAGTCGATTTTAATTTTTGTGCGGTGTTGTTTGGTTTTGCCAACAAACCCACCCGTGGCTCGTAGTGCGGGTGCCTGTCCTGTGCGAGCGTGGCTTCTTTAGGTTCGTCCATTTTTCCAATGTCCTCCTAAAAAAGATGTAACCTTTTCTCCCCTTTCTTCCACTTCCCTAATGAGCGCATAAAATGCTCCCTCGTGCTCGTTTGACGCAGGTTGATACGGATACCGCCTATTCCCTTGCGGCTCCCGCGCATCTCCAACCGGAGGAACGGGCTGTTGCTAAAGAACAGCGTATCCAGGTGAAGTTACCTATTTGATTCGCAAATGGGTTGATTGAGTGTGGTTTAATGTGGTATCCTTGTAAAAGCGTATGGGAATTGCTTTCTGTTGAGAAAGCATCATAACTTGATAGAGGAGGAATCCAATAAAGTTTCGAGAACCCCTTTTCTGGAGTATAGCAGCGATGCTCGTGCTAACCCTATTGGGTGCAGGTATCATCCTTGCGCAGAGTCAAACGCAGAAACCACAGTGCGTCCCGGTGCTGGCCCCTGTGCCACCGCCTCGTGCTGGCTTTGTTGAAGTTGCCGCGCCCGCTGTGCGAGTGTAAGGCCTGCTGCGCCGACGGCGGCCCCACCAGGCGGTGGTTGCTGTGGCACGCCCCCGGTGGTGCCGCTGTCCCCGGATGGAAGTCCGCACGTGATTGCGGCATCGCGGTGAACGGGAAACCGCTTGGAAACCGGGCGCGACGCGGTGCGTCTGCGGTGATACCTCCATTGCACCGCGCCGCCGCGCCCCACCCGCCGCCGGTTCACGTCTCCACTTGCCCACGCGGCGAACGCGCCAACGCCACTGGGGTGCCAACAAACCACAACCGGTGATACCTTTGAAACCTGATGCAAAGTTTCCGAAAAAATAGGGACATCCCCTCACTTTGGGGGGAGAATGAATGTGAATGACTTGTGGCTTTCCCTTGAAGCCACGCCGAGGAGAAATACCGTGAAAACGCGAGACAGACGAGAACGCCGCTATTCCCCCGGTAGGGTGTTGCTCTGCCTCTTTACGTTCTGCGTGCTAGGGCTTACCGGCTGTACGGGCTGCGGGCAGCACCCGGAACCCTCGACACCGATAGCCTCGCCGACGCAAACACCCGATGGACAGCAGCACGATGACAGGGGGCACCCTGCCGCGGAACAACTGAGCATCACAAAATCGGCAGCACCGGCGGACACCGACACCTTTTGTAACAGTATCGTTTTCCCGGAAACACCGCCCCACAGACCGCACGGACACTATGTGCTAAAAGAATCCCCGTTCCCTATGCGAGATGTCATCCGAAATAACCCCCACCTCTTTAGGGTGGACGAAAACGGCGACTGGTATCCCATCTATGGCGAAAAAGTCCGCCGCCTTGAACAGTTACAGTTAGATGGCAGCAGCATGCCAGTAGCTGTCTACGACAAAAAAACCGCGGAGATTCTTGCAGAAGGACTAGAGCCGCTCCCGGCCGCCCTGTTTGTGTTAGCGATCGGCGGGTTACAACAGGAAGCGAAACGCCTGCTTGACATCGCCCGCGAAGCAAATCCGGATGACTTTGACACGCTGAGTTACTGGTGTGGCATGAATAAGGATGACAAACCGGTGGAGGTGGAAGCCGTCCGGCGCCGCTTGCTTGAGATGCGTCCCGAATCGGTGGGGGCCCTCTTTGGCTTAGCGACACACCTGGTGGATCACCACCCCGAACCGCGTGAAGCCATCCCCTACCTTGAGAAGGTTTATCACCTCAACCCCCGGTGGCCCGGGGCTATCTATGTTTTGGGTTGCGCCTACTTTACCTTAGGGGACTATGAAAAAGCCCTCCGATACTTTCAAGCGAGTGAAAGGTTCACCGGGCCGACTGATGGCACCTCGCTTTATATCCCGGTGATTAAGCGGGAACTCGCAAAGAAGCGAGCCCACTGAGGAAACCACATGAAAATGAAAAAACAACCGCTACTCTTCCTTCTAATTCTCGCTGCGGTGAGTGGTTGGGTGTTCTTGCCGTGTCCCTGCCAGGCACAGCAGCCCGGCTTCTCCTGCGTCTTGAACCCCGCTGAGAAAAACGATTCACTGGCGTGGTGGCAGACGTGGCACCCTGTCTACGAGACAAACGTCGCTTTTCAGGCAACCCTTGATGGCACGGCTAACGAGACAGACGCGCACCGGACTACCTCTTACACCTTCACCCTCACGGATGTCTCCTCTTACGCCGGCTACTGTCTGAATGTTGGTTCGCAGTTGCGTTCGGCAAAAGATCTGGTGTTTGATGACACCCAGCCGGCCGTGCCAGGGCTGACTTATAAGGCGAGTGCCGATAGGCAGACGGTGGCAGTCACGTGCGTGTCGCCTCGCGTCAGCCAGTTGCACGGGCAGCGATGAGAAGGAGGCACATGAAATGTTCAGACCTGTTTTAGTGAATACCCCATTCTGCAGGCTTCTGATGCGTGGGTTGGCCCACCTGTGTTGCGGCCTCGCGCTGTTTAGCGTGGTGCTGTGTGCGGGGTGTGAACCGACAGCGCAGCGCACCCCACCGCCGGCGGCAGAGACACCCGCGCCGGCACCGGTGGAGACACCCGATGCGCCGGCACCCCCACCCGTGTCCGAAGCGGCAGTAGGCCCGGCACCGGTGGTGGCAGCCGACACAGACGACACCCGCCCACCCATCACTGAGGCGAATCGGGAGTGGTGGACGATGCACCTGAACGCGGCGGCAGCAGATCCCGAACGCCTCGCGGCACTGATTCCGGACACCAAAGCAGAACTGTGGGCGTTACTGAGCGTGCTGCAAATCACCGCCGACAGCGCCGTTCATGCAGCTGTCCATCGCAAGATGCTCCGGTGGGAACCGAACAATCCGTGGTTGTATCGGGGGCTCGCTGCCTATTTACCGCAGCAGACGCGCGCCGAGAAACTCGCTGTCATTTCTGTCTGGGAAGAAGGGAAGCGCGTGGCGAAAGCGCAGGGACATCTCCTCCAGACATCGGTGTTGGCACACCTCTATTGTGAGGTGGGTGAGTATGAAAAGGGCATCGCCGAGGCGCGGGAGCAGCGCGCCCTCATTCCAGTGCTTGTCAAAAGGATACCGCACCACCAATTTGTTTACATCGGCCTCATGGATCCCGTGCGGATTGAGCATTACGAGCGGCTGCTTGAACAACAGCGCGCCGCGGGGACGGTGCCGGTATCGTCACTGCCGCCCCGCGTCAGCCAACTGCCGTTTGCCGGGGAATAGTTTTCGCTGCGGTAGCGGCTGCGATGCAAAGGAGGAAGATAAGATGTTAAGACAGGTTTTAGTAGGCGTTCCATTCTGCAGGCTTCTGATGCGTGGGTTGGCCCACCTGTGTTGCGGCCTCGCGCTGTTTAGCGTGGTGCTGTGTGCGGGGTGTGAACCGACAGCGCAGCGCACACCGCCCACACCGCTTACCGCAGAAACACCCCATACCGCGCCACCCACCGCACCGGCGGAGCCGCCGGGTGTGGAGGAACGCCCGGCACCGGCACCCACCGCCTTACTCAGGGCGGAACCTCCGGAGGGCACCGACCCCTATACCGGCATGACCGAAACGGGAGAACCCCCACCGGTGGATTATCACGGTGATCCGCTGCTCTGGACACCGAACTTGGCATACACGCTGCATCCTACTTCGCCCTTCTTGGAGAATTTTCCCCGGAAATCGTCGCCCGTGCTTCCAGGAGAAACCGCACGCCGCCTGGAAGAACTCCAACACTTACTCTGGACAGAGGAAGGGGTATTATACTTTAAAAATCACGAGACCCCTGTGACGAAGGAGCAGCGCGCTCGCATAGAACTTGCGATTCTCGCCGAAGACTTGCCTGCCTTAGCCGTGGCGAAGTATATCTTCGTGACCGGCTATTGGGACATAACATACGCCCAGGAATTTGCTGCACAAGCACTAGAAGCGTCTCCGGACGACTTTAACACCCTCTATGTCTGGACAATCCTACAGCCTGACGAAACGCCGGAAAAAATTGCAGGGTTTCGCCATCTACTGGAAATGCAACCCGATTCTGCGCGCATCCTCCGTGAATTGGGAATGAATCTCATAGGTGTAGGAATGAGTCGCACCAACATTGTAGAAGCCATTCCTTACCTCGAAAAGTCTGCCCAATTAGACCCTCACGCTAAACAAGGTTCCGCATTTGCCCTCTTGGGAAGTGCATATCTACAACTCGGTGATGGCGACAAGGCGTTGGAATACTTGAAGCGTGCCCAGACGATTCACCGCTCGGCTCACAGACGCGACCTCATTGAACTGATTGAAGCGGGGGAAATTCCATGATGAAAATGACGTTTTTCTTTGGTGTCTTTTTCCTCGTGTGCTGCACTACCGCTTTTTCTGCGGCGACACATGAAATGTTCAGGCTTGCTTTAGTGAATATCCCATTCTGCAGGCTTCTGATGCGTGGGTTGGCCCACCTGTGTTGCGGCCTTGCGCTGTTTAGCGTGTGGCTGTGTGCGGGGTGCGAGCCGACAGCGCAGCACACACCGCCAGCAGCAGACACACCCGCGCCGGCACCGGTGGAGACACCGCACGCGGCGATGCCTCAATTGCACCGCGCCGCCGCGCCCACTCTCCGTCGCTCATGTCTCCCTTTGCCACTCGGGCGAACGTGCCGACAGAACCTTGTTGACAAAACACCACAACAGGGGATACCTTTGAATAAGATGCAGCGGGTTTCCAAAACCAGTGACATCCCCGCAAGGTTGTGGCAGAAGCCACTCAACACACTTGTGGCTCCACCCGAGCCGCTCCGAGGAGAAAGACAATGAACATCAGAGACAGACTGCAACGCCGCTCTCAACCCTGGGGCTGCTGGCTCAGCGCGTTCGCGTTCAGCTGGCTTGTCTTTGCCGGCTGCACGGGCTGCGGCGAGCGACAGGAACAGCCGATGCCCAGGACTGCCGCTCAGCAGACAGACGATGGACACCCGCACGATGACGGACGGCACCCACTCGCACCCGGTGAACACTCGCATCCGGCGGACGGACACGCCGGACACGCCGACAGCCCCCCGGTGCGCGTCCCCCCACGGCCGACATTGACACGTATCCCGGCCGCGCGGCAACTTGAACTGTTCCGCAACCCCCCAATTCGCCCGGCGGCCACCTGGGAAGCCCGCAAACGCCAAGTTGCTGAACATCCGGAACTGGCGTGGCAGCCCTGGTTCATCGTGCCGCCGATTGCCGATCCCCATAATCCGCCGAGTCTCGGCGAGTTATGGGACTACGATACCGTCGCCGATGCCGTGACATTCTCCGAGTCGCAAAACAAGCGAATGGACGCGATTGCGCTGGAAATGGATCAGAAACGCGTGGCAGGGACGCTGAGCGAGGCAGAATATAAAAGACTCGATCGAAAAAGGGACGAGATTCGCTTTGAGGGGCTTGACCTGCTCACGGCCGCAAAGTACTGTTTGCGTTACCATATGGCTGAGGGCTTAGCGTTGAAGTATGCGGAGAAAGCGGTTCGCAAGCATCGGAAGTCCCCGGCGGCGCGCCATGTCTTGTCTCTCGTCCTGGATAGGCTCGGCAGAAAGGAAGAAGCCCTCGCCGCGTTACGCCAGATGCTCGCGCTGGATCCGAACTCTTCCATTGCCCTCCGCGACCTTGCCTGGAAGCTGCGGCAAACCCATCCGCACGAGGCGCTCGGCTACATCCAGAAGGCGATACGGCTCGATGCCCGCATTCCGAAATATAACTTCCTGTTAGCGGAATGCTACGAATACCTGGGGCAATACGACAAGGCCCTGGAAGTGTATCAGAACATGACAAGCATAGATTTCATGGGCATGATGCGGAACAATATCATAGCGATTCAAGCGGGTGCGCCATTGATTCACCCCGTTGGTGCCGCCGGGGACTAAGGAGGAGAACGGATGAAGGTTTCAAGAGCGCGTGTTTCAGGAGTGAGGGTGTTGGGTTTGCTGTTCGCCGTGTCCTTGGTTCTGGCTGCTGTCAGCGATGCACACGACACGGGCAATGTGGTGCACACGCATACCGTCACGCTGACGCTGAGTGGGCTTTCTGCGACGTGGCTTCCCACGGCGGGTGAGACGTTAACGCTGACGGCGAGCCTCAGCGATGCGGGCAATGCGCTGAGCAGTCCTATCGTCACGTTTGAACTTGTGTCTGCTTAGAAGACTGCCGCTCTTAATTGCGAAGTTTCCACAATAATAGATGAATTCGGGCGTTAAATCGGTGACAGCGAATCTCTTTGGCGTTCAGTTGTTGTCTATCCATTTCAGGTTTTCCGCACATGTGGGCCGAAGGACGTTATTTCCTTGACTTTTTTTCTCATAACGGTTAACATTTAACCAAATCTCCAACCCCTTAGGAGAATCCAATGCAAAAATGGTTGAAAGCAGGAGTCGCGACAGGGAGGGCTGTCCTACTGGCAATAACAGTGCTTTGCCTATGCTGGCCGCTTGAGGGACACGGTGCAGACGCGCACAGCACTTACGTGCAGCACGTTGAACACGGATTTGTCCGCCTCTTTCAGGGAGATAATCAAGGGGCAATTGCTGCGTTTGAAGCCGCACTCGCCAGTGAACCGGCACACTACGAAATTCACCACTATCTCGGCATGGCTTATGCACAAGAACAGTTCTGGAAAAAGGCTGTCGATGCCTATCAACGTTCGTTGGCGTTGGTGCCGGATAACATTGAGGCCCTCTATTCCCTCGGCGTTGCGCATTTTAGGATGGACGAATGGGAGGCGGCAGTGGCACCGTTGCAGCGGGTTGTCGCGCTGTCGCCGCAGCACGCGCGCGGGTATGAGGTGCTCGGCAAGGCACAGGTGAAACTTCGGCACTATGCGGCGGCAGTCGATACCTTAACGCAGGCTCTCGCGCTGAAACCGAACGCGGCTGGCACCTATCAGGAGCTCGGCACGGCCTATCTCAATTTGAAGGCGTACCCGGCGGCGATAGAGAACTTCAAGCAGGCACTGCAATTCGGTCCGGCGCGTTATGCAGAGCCGCACTATGGGCTCGGCACGGCGTATCTCCGCATGGGCAACCGGGAGAAAGGCCGGGAAGAAATGCGCGTCTATCAGCAGCTCCAAAAGGAATACGCTGAGTATGAACGCCTCTCTCGGCTCACTCGCGCTGAGCCGAAGAATCTGGAGGGATGGGCTGGTTTGGCGAGTTTGCTTATCTATCAAAAGAACTATGCGGAAGCGGTGCGGGTGTTGCAAAAATGCATTGAACTTGCGCCGAACGAGGCGAATTTTTATCACGGGCTCAGCCAAGCGTTCGTGAACCTCGGCTATCCGAAACCTGCAGCGGAAGCGGCTCGGAAGGCAATCCAATTGCTTGGCCCTGCCAACGAGTCCTCCCGTTCTCGCTTGGCGGTGCTCTATAATACCCTCGGCAGTGCTTATGCGATGCAGGGGGATGCGCAGCAGGCAATCAGTGCCTATCGGAAGGCGATTGAACTCAACGGCGCGCAGCCCTATTTTCACCTGAACCTCGCGAAGTTATACGAGAGTCTCGGCAGGCACGGCCTCGCGCAGGAGCATTATCGCGCTTATGAACACTATAAAAAGATGGCTGCACAGGAAAAGTAAGCGGCTTTTCGTCATCCTATTCGTTTTGGGTATCACCTTATGCTTCCTCACCACCGTGGCGCGGGGGCCGGTTTCTCGCGATACCGTTGCCGCCGTAGCGCGGGGGCCTGTCCCCCGCGATGCTGCCTCGGCTGAGGCTTTTGGCAGTACGCCCGTGGCGCGAGGGCCTGTCCCCCGCAGTACCGTTGCCGCCGTAGCGCGGGGGCCTGTCCCCCGCGATGCTGCCTCGGCTGAGGTTTTTGGCAGTACGCCCGTGGCGCGAGGGCCTGTTCCTCGCAATACCGTGGCCCCCGTAGCGCGGGGGCCTGTCCCCCGCGATGCTGCCTCTGCTGAGGCTTTTGACAGTACGCCCGTAGCGCGAGGGCCTGTTCCTCGCAATACCGTTGCCGCCGTAGCGCGGGGGCCTGTCCCCCGCGATGCTGCCTCTGCTGAGGCTTTTGACAGTACGCCCGTAGCGCGAGGGCCTGTCCCTCGCGATGGTTTGAGTGACGCGAGAGACGATGTAGGAGCAGAGGAAAACCTCATCTTAATTCCTGCCGGCACCTTTACGATGGGCAGCGAGAGACGCGCCGCCGATGAAAAACCGGTGCATAAGATCTACCTTGATGCCTATTATATCAGCAAATATGAGGTGACGAACGCCGAGTATTACGAATTTTGGGCGAGTAGGCACGCTCTTCCGGTGGCGATGCGTCCACATACGCCGGAAAACTTCGCGCATCTGCCGCATATCGGTACCTGGCCCGAACGTGCCAAGCAGTTTCCAAATCATCCTGTCGTCGGTGTTTCGTGGCACGATGCGAAGGCGTATGCGGCATGGCAAGGGATGCGCCTTCCGACAGAAGCGGAGTGGGAGAAGGCGGCGCGCGGTTACACCGATAGAACCTGGCCCTGGGGCAATGCGATGGAACCTTATGCCAATACGAGTGCCGCTGATGATGGGTATGAGAACCAACTCGCGCCAGTCGGCAGTTTTCCGAAAGGGAAGAGTTATTACGGCGTGCTGGATATGGCAGGCAACGTCTGGGAGTGGACATCGGATTGGTATAGCGATGTCTACTATTTTCGGAGTGCGAGGCGGAACCCGCTGGGGCCGGATGTCGGTAGTTGGCGCGTCATCCGCGGCGGTTCGTGGATAGACGCGCTGCCTCGGTGTAGCACGACGTTTCGGTTTTATCTGTATCCGCGCTTGAAGACTTCGTTTGTCGGGTTTCGGTTGGTGAAAGCTGCGGAAAAAAGGGAGCAGTAGGCGTTTCCCGGGTCCAATTGTGAAGTCCTACAACAGGTGCAGCTTTCTGGAAAGTTTAAGCGACTGGATCCAGGGCAGTTCCGACAAATCGGCAACAGCGTGCGCGGAGAGAGTGGCGGTAAATATCTGCCGCTCTGCGGTGACTCCGGGTACCCCCAACGCTTTAAGGATAGTTGCTTCCTCTGGTTTGGGTGCATGCAGCGTGTTGATAAAAACGGGAAAGGCCCGTTTATCCGCGTCAGACACTTCGGTAAGTGCGACTGCGAGGAGCGCGTCAAGTTTCTGGATGTTCATGAGGAATTCTCCTTTTTCGGTGAAGGTTTTAGAGATTCAGTACGTCAATCACCCCGAAGCCCCATTTTGGTGTGAAAGTGCCCGGCGGTTGTCCTGGGATCGAACAGTTTGCGCGTAAAAGTTCTTTGATACGTTCTGGATTAAGTGTTGGCTCTCTTTCTAACAGCAGTGCCACGATACCGCTGACAAACGGTGTTGCCATACTTGTCCCGGCAGACGTGTTGTAGTCTGTCTGTATCCGGTGAGCGCGCGCGGTAGGAGCATCAGCAGCCTGACAACTCGTGAGCATCGCCCCGGGCGCGGCTAGTTCTGGCTTGGGTACTCCGTTACGCAGCGGCCCTTCGCTGCTAAAGCCAGAAATGTCGTGAAGTTTGTAGGCTACCTGTCTCGGTGTCCCATCTATATCCCACCATTCTGCTTTCGTCGTGTAGGATGCTACGGTGATGGCCTGTGCTGCTGCCCCTGGGGAACCAATTTTCAAGTTGTCAGAAACGCTCTGTCCTGTGAAAATCATGTCTGCGTGTGGACGCTCATCTAGTGCCCACACGTCCACTTGCCCCTTCTGTATGACGGTGCCGCGTAACCACAGTTTCCATATTCCCCCTACATCCTGAGCCGGACAAATCGTGATGAGGAAGTGATGGGAGCCGTTTGCTTTATCGGGGCCCGGTGTGGAAATCCAGATACGTGCATCGGGCAATTCGTAGGCGTGTGAAGGCTGCCCGGCTGTTATAACACGTTGATAGGGTGTCCGAAATCCGCCGGGTGATTGGACGGCCACTTCTAGCCGGTCTTGTCCTGAATACCATCCATTGAGTTGAGCGGAGCGAAGATGGGTAACAGGTATCTTGAAGCGCATGGTGTGCGGACTTCCATCTGGAGGTAGTTGTGCTTGGGCGTGAATATTGTCATCGCCCTCGTTGCCGGCGGCGCAACAGACAATCCTGCCGCTGCCAGATGCTGCATCAATAATTCGTGACAAAGGGTCGCTGCCGTCATGTGCATCGCCATGTCCGCCAAGGCTCAGATTCACAACAGCCGGTCTTCCAAGCGTCTGGGCGACTTGGAAGATATAGCGGATGCCATCGGCGACGTGTGCTTCCTGCAAGTCGGATTTCACGATAACCAATGCTGCTGCTGGGGCAATCCCCCCGAATGTCGCATGGCTGCCTGCTGCGATGCCTGCAACATGAGTGCCATGCCCCTCGGTGTCGCGAGAGACAGCGAGAAATTTGCCTGTCAATTCCATGCCATAAGGCGCGTTTGGCATGCCGGGGCCCGGGAGTGTCTGATCCCACAATCGCAAAATCCTGCCGCGAAACGCTGGATGGTTCGTATCAATACCGGTGTCCACCACGCCAATAATGACACTTTTCCCTGTCAGCCCAGTCTTTTGGCGGAATTGCGGAAGATTCACTGTGGCTGATGCCACATCCATCATCGGATGCAGATAGCGAGAGGGCAGGATACGCTCAACGGCAGGTTCAGCTGAAAGGCGGCCTAAACGTTCCAGTGGCAAAAATGCTGTCCGGATCTGCCCTACTTGCTGGTTGACCTGAATGCTATATTTGTCCAAATGGGCAAACCTTGCTTCCTCATTGCAGTCAATAAAAACCGGTGCACGCGGCGGCTTCGGACTCCCAACATGGTAGCGAATGCCCAACGTCCGGAGATGGCGGTTCAAACCGTCCACTCCCTCATCTTGGTAGTCCTTAAGGGCAACCATCAGGGCAGGCGCGATTTTTCCAGATGTCATCAAATCCTCCTTTGAGTCAATTTTGCCGATGCCGCTTCACGAACAACAGAAACTGTGAACGGATACGCGCCAAGGCTGAATAGAGGATACCATTTTTCTACCTTGTTGTCAAGCCAAAAGTGCAGAGATTTTACTGCCCGGAGAGGCATTGTGCCACGAGACTCAGGTTATCCGATGCGATACCAGACCCACTCAATAATTCTCGATTTTGCTTGACAGATTTTCTCTTCAGAGTAGAATACCTAGAGGGACCCAACACGTATAAGAATCCTGACAAATTTACCGAATCCGTATCACGCTCGGAGGACGCTTCCACAATATGCGAAAGCATCGTAACCTGCAGTTGTTCCTGCAGATAATTATTTTCATCCTGCTCACCTCGGTGGGCGCGTTTTGCAAGCGCGTTCCTGCCGCACCCATTCCCATCTTCGTTGATGTCACTGAAGAAGCTGGCATCTATTTCAAACACACTAACGGCAAAACCGAACACAAGCACATCATCGAGACGATGGGCTCTGGTGCCGTCTTTTTTGATTATGATAACGATGGCGACGCAGAACTCTATTTTGTCAACAGCGGCTCTATTCCAGAGGATAAGCAGCATGCGCGCTTACAAAGCGCGCCTCCCAGCAGCCCCGGAAATGTCCTCTATCGTAACGAAGGAAATGGACGCTTCACCGATGTCACCGAAATCTCTGGCACCGGTGACACTGGCTACGGCATGGCTGCTGCCGCAGGCGATATTGATAACGATGGCGATGCAGACCTTTATGTCGCAAACTTCGGACCGGATATCCTCTACCGAAACAACGGCGATGGCACGTTCACGGACATCACCGAAGCCGCTGGCATTGATAACCAAAGTTGGGGCATCGCGGCGGTTTATCTCGATTTCAATCTGGATGGCAATCTGGACATTTTCGTCGTCAATTATCTCATCTATGATTTATCCATGCCGGTTGAAACCTACAAAGGCATCATCGGTTATGGACACCCGCGGCGCTACAGGGGCACGGCGGATGTACTTTACCGAAACAACGGCGATGGCACGTTCACTAATGTTGCGGAGGAAGCGGGCGTGACAAACCCCGATGAAGGACGCGGCATGGCCGCCCTCGCGTGCGATTATGATAACGATGGGTTCCCCGATATTTACGTCACGAACGATACCAACCGCAATTTCTTATACCGAAACAACGGCGATGGCACGTTCACCGACGAAAGCCTCTTCATCGGCAGTGGATATGATGAGAACGGTGTCGCGGAGGGTTCGATGGGTGTAGATTGCGGCGACTATAATAGGGATGGATGGCTGGACTTCATCGTCGCGAATTCAGAGAAGGCGACGCTGTATAAGAATGAGGAGGGCATCTTCACAGATGCGACTGTGGCGAGCGGATTGCAACAGCCGACACTGCCGTTTGTCGGGTTCAGTCCCCTTTTTTTAGATTACGATAACGATGGGCATCTTGATATTTTCTGTGCGAATGGGCACCCCCAAGATGTCATTGAAATCCTGCAGGACCACGAGACGTATGCGCAACGCGACCAGGTCTTCCGAAACAACGGCGATGGCACCTATAGAGAGGTGTCGGAGAACGCCGGTCCTTATTTTTTAGCAGCACGCGTCGGCCGCGCGGCGGCATCCGCTGACTACGATAACGATGGCGATGTGGATATTGTCATTATGAATTCTAACCAGCGGCCCGTGCTGCTCCGCAATGAAGCAGGCAATCGGCACAATTGGCTCGGCATTAAGCTGGTCGGGACGCGGAGTAACCGCAATGGCATCGGCGCGAAGGTGCGCGTCACAGCGGCGCGCTTGCAAAGCGCGTCTACTGGGCGGCCTATTACACAAGTGGCGGTGGTGAAGAGCGGTTCAAGTTATGCATCGGGAAGTGATGTGCGATTGCTGTTTGGGGTAGGAGAACATGAGCGCGTGGAGAAGATTGCTATTACCTGGCCGAGCGGGCTCACGCAGGAATTGGAACGGGTGGGGGTGAATAAAATCTTGACGATTTCAGAACCGGAGAATTGATAGGAAGTTTACCGCACTATCGAAAGTTGATGCCTTGCCGACAAAAAAGCCCGTATCCTCGATTGGATACGGGCTTTGCGATTTACCGCCGCTTGATATCTGCCCACCGCGTCGCCAGTTTGCCTTGCGGTTCAACCGGCGTGAGGACGTCCATGAAGAGGTTATCTTGCGTCGGTGCTATCTTGAGATCGGTGTCTGTCGGTTCAAAACGGAGGTTGACATAATCGGCACCGCCGGATTCGCCGCATTTGAAGTGCAAGAAATTTTCGCCCTTCTGGAGGCTAATCTCGGTGGGTGTTGTTACCTCGCGTGCGCCGCCTGTCCATTCGGAGTTGTCGTAAACCTGTTCCCCATTGATCCAAATTTGCGCGTAATCGTCGTGCGCTGGGTGCATCACCGTCTGCCGGTCATCGGGTGAGATGACGACGATAAGCCCGTGCCATGTGATGTCGCCGCCATCGGCGAGGCCGTGGCTGGTGGACAGATTGAGCTGGTCCTCCGTGTTCAGCGTGACGATAGACCAGGCTAACGCGCCGCCGTTATCGGGCAGGTTGACAATGACGTTCGCCGTTTTTCCGGCACCGTCGCGCGTAGAAACGGAGGCGTTGGAAATCGCGCCGCCGGTTCCTTCGGAGAGGTAGTCTACCGCGGCGGAGTCGTCGAAGCCACCGGTGTCCGTCACCAGATCGAGCCCCCACCATTTTTCAATCCATGCGTCACCCGCGGGCTGCCAATTCTGCGCGAACGCCATCGGCGTGAGAGTGACACAGGCTATCATGAGCAAGATTGCTAATTTGTTCATAGCTATGAAATCTCCTTTTCATTGAGTTGCATCCGGATGAAAGTCCTTTGGGTAAGAAGCGCGCTTCCCAAAATCTCTCGCCCGGACAAAATATAAAAATTGGTGTGATAGCAGTACTGCATGCAAATCACGCAATTGCGCGTTGAAAAAACGCACTTTTATATATTATAGCATTTTCAACGTTCAAATGCAAGAAAAAAGCGAATCGTCTTTATTTTTCCGCGTTTTTCGTTGGCATTTTGTTAGTATCGCATGAAAAACGAAATTTTTCAACAAATTAATTCTTCTCCTCCTGCAAATCCGGATGCTGATTTTCTGTTTGAAATCGGTTCGCAATTTATGATAGACTTTATATACGCGTTTCTGCACACGCTTTTTTTGGGAGGAAAAACTTATGCACCGTTCCATTACGCGACCGCGTTCCGTGCGGGCACTGCTCATTTCAGGCATTGTTCATCTCAGCTTTGCGATTATTGGTTCCTTTTTTTTCTATACTCATCGGCCGTCCGAGGTGGCAGATGCGATAGCGTTAGAGTTGGTAGCGGAGAAGGAGCTTCAGAAACCGCGCCGCACGCTCAAACAGCCTTTGCGAAAGCGGATAGCGGCGCACGCCGAAGCCGCGAGCGAGGCACAGCCGCAGCACCTCAAATTGACTGCATCCGCGAGTTTGATTGACGAAACGCTGCTGCAATCGGAATCTGCACTTCTGCACAACGCGACGCGCGCGGTGTCGGATGTGGCGGCGGCTCTTCCTGAAGTGACGACGGCTGCACAACGTTTCAACAGCCGAGCGACGCTCCCTGAAACTGTGGCGAGCCCCTTTCAAAGCACAGCGGGGGCAGGCGTAGACAGTTTTCGGCAGCGCGTCAAAGGTGAGGGCGGCAGCGGGTTTCATCGGCTTGAATCCACAGGTACGTCGGAAATCGGCACCGTCGGGGATGGCGAGGGGGAAGATGGCGGCGGCGGTGAGGGTGAAGGGGACAGCACAAACCCATTCGCCGAAGCACTGCGAAACATTGCAGACCACGTTATTGGCACGCGCGAACTTGACAAAGTCAATGTCGTCTTTGTTTTGGATACGAGCGCGAGCATGCGCGATAACATCCAGCAAGTGGCTGCAAACCTTTATAGCATGAGCGATGCGTTTGACTACGTCAATCTGGAATATCACTTTGGCATGGCGGAGTTTAGCGTGCGGCGCGAGGGACAACAACTCCAGATTCGCTCCCTCATGCCGGATGTCGGCATGCTCCGCCGCCGAATGCAGAAAACGACGCTGAGCGGCACAGAACACGCCTTGGATGCGCTCATTGATACCCTCGGCTACATCGATTTCCACGCCGATGCCGATAAGTATCTTATCCTCGTCACGGATGAACCGGCGACGACTCGCTTGAAAAAAGAGGATGCGTATACAGCGATGCGCGCGAAGGTGCTCAGTCGGTATCAATTGGAGCAGATTCACGTCAATGTCCTCGGGCATCCCGAACCTTTTCAGCAGCAGTTGGCGGAAGAGACAGGTGGGCTCTGGCAGCGCATCCCGGGCGATATCGGGACTGCTGCCTCGCTGCCGACGACGCGTGTTGAAAATGAGGCGTTCCTCAAAGTTTTTCGCGACATCGCCACAGACATTCGGCGAAACGGCGGCAGTTTACTGTTTAGCCTGGAGGCGAAATTTGAAGTCTTCCTCGAAGATGGCGATATTCCGATGAAAAAGTTGCTTCGCGAATTCGGGAGAAAAGGGGTTTCGTTGGGAGCGGATACCCGTCTCTCTGAAAGCGCGACTATCTGGGAGAAAGACGAAGGCGATTTGTGGATGATTACGGATAACGTGAACCGGCGCGTCTATACCGTTCGCAAAGAGGGCAATAAATTGAACGTCTACGCCGGCATTTTCCCGGAGCGTCTGAATATCTCCGCGAATCTCACGGCGATGCCGCAGCGGCGTGGCAACAGATGGCTCCTCAACGACGCACGGCACCACCGGATGTATACTATCCGCAGCGACAAAAATCGGCTCAATATCTACGCTGGTGCAGCCCCGGGGGTTGCCGCAAACAAAGGGTTTGAGCCTACCGTTGACATCGTCATCGTGCTAGATTACAGCCGAAGCATGGGCGGCAAATCGCAGGCGATTATGCTCGGACTCAGCACGCTTATCGGGCGGTTGGATATTCTGCCGATAAAGTATCGCATCGGGCTCATCCGTTTCGCGGCGGCGAAGGATGCGATTAAGGTTATCAACGGCGCAGTGGTAACACCGATGCCGCTCAACGAAGCGATGCTGGAGCGTCTCATGGAAGCCCCTTTCGGCGGCGATGAACATCTCATCGATGCTATCGTAGAAGGCGTGCCGAAGGTGAAATTCAGCCCGTATGCAAGCCGCTTTCTGCTTATCTTAACCGATGAACCGACAACCGGCAGCTATCTCCCCGAACGCGCAATAGAGGCGTGTCAGTCACTTGGCATCCGTGCGTATGTCATCGGGCATCCGATGCCCAACGATTTTCAGGCGACGCTGGTGGAGAAGACCGGGGGACGTTTCTATCCGATGCCCAAACATCTCAGGCGCGGGTATCCAAATCAATAATCGCTTGCGAGGGACAGACGTGCCCGTGACGGCCCTCGCGCTACGGTTAGGGTGCAGGTTTTGATTGAAAAGGGACAGGAAACCCTCGCGCTACGAGAAGGAGTTGAGTGCTAGACCCCGAAAATCCGAGTCAATCGGTATAAATGTCGTTTTTACTTGACAAAGCGGAATAAATGTGGGATAATGTAGGTATGAATAACCTAATGTCACCACAAAACGCTGCGCAGGTGTTGGATATTTCCATCGAGCACCTTCGCAGGATGGAAGCACGCGGCGAAATCGACTGCGTGCGCACTGGAGGCGGTCATCGGCGTTACGATGTCCAAAAGTTTGTTGATGCTCAACGTCAACCAGACATTTCTACCATTTGCTTCGGTTTCCGTGTCAGCGGAAAAGCGCAGGCGGACGCCCTCGCCTCGCAAGTCGCCTACATGCAGGAAAAGTTCCCAGATGCGGAAGTCATTGAAGACTTCGGCAGTGGCATCAACTTCAAGCGAAAAGGACTCCAGCGGATATTGGACAGAGTCCTGTGCGGTGATCAACGCCGCGTTGTGGTCGCCCATCGGGATAGACTCGCCCGCTTCGGCAGCGAAGTCATTCGATATCTTATCGAGCAAAACGGTGGAGAAGTCGTGGTTCTCAACCAAACTCCTCACAGTCCCGAACAGGAACTTACTTCCGATTTGCTGGAGATTCTCCACGTCTTTTCCTCACGGATGTATGGACTCCGACGCTACCGTGACGAAATCAAAGCAGATCGAAATCTTACCCACAACGGCACAGAAAGCGAGACTCCGTAGGTGGGAAGGTATCTCACGTTACGTCTACAACGAGGCGGTGAAGCAATTCAATAAAGGACGCAAGGTTTATGCGCCTGACTTGCTAAAAACACTGCCTGAGTGGACATCGAATTGTCCTCGACATATCCGTGTCGGTGCAGTGATGGATGCACAGAAAGCGGTGACTGCAGCACGGCGAAAGTGGAAGGAAACAGGTGAACCGCAATGCGTAAAGTTCCGCAGGAAGAAGAACACCACGAAGTCGTTTTACCTGTGTGCGCAGTTCATCAAAACTCATGGTTTTTATGTCCGCTTACTCGGTGAAATGAAGATGACAGAAACGCTCCCAGCGAAGCCGCAAGGTCCTGGCAAGAAGGCGGAACGTGACCATGAATCTGAGGTAAAAGAGAGTCGCATCGTCATGGAACATGACAGGTTTTATATGAACGTCAGCTACATCGAGAAAACAAAACCGCGAGACTCAAGCGGACATATCGTAGCACTCGACCCTGGCGTTCGGACGTTCATGACAATGTTTTCTGAAACGGCGTTCGGCTGGCTCGGACATCATGCAATTAATCGTATCCAGAGGCTCTGCCAACATGCAGATGATCTCTACTCCCGCGCAACACAAGTAAAGCGTCCGCTACGGCGCACCTTGCGAAAATGCGCACAGAAGATTCAGGTAAACATCCGTAATCTTGTGAAGGAACTACACAAGAAAGTTGCACACTTCCTTGTCAATACTTACGACGTTATCCTGCTGCCGACGTTTGAAACAAAGCAGATGACACGGCGTGGTGCGAGGAAGCTCCGTAAAAAGTCTGTCCGACAAATGCTCACGTTATCGCATTACCAGTTCAAAATGTTCCTGAAGCAAAAGGCGAAGGAATATGGCGTTCTTGTAGTTGATGCCAATGAAGCATATACGTCAAAGACGATTAGCTGGACAGGTAACATTGTCGAGAACCTCGGCGGTGCGAAGGTGATTACTGATGCAGACGGTCATCGGTGTGACAGGGATTTAAACGGCGCACGCGGTATTTTCATAGCGGAAATGTCACGTGCTTTGAGGGTTCCTCCAGCGAGATAATCGCTGCAAACCACACGGTAGAGATGGTAACGCAATAGACGTTATCTCTGCTCTTGTCTCGATTTGTGTAGGTTCAAAGGAACAGAAGGAATTAACAATGACAACAGGTTCTACTAGCACACAACAACATCGAGACATGGCAACCGAACAGGGAGCCGTCGCTGTCGCGATTGTCACCGTCAGCGATACGCGCACGCCGGAGACGGACAAGAACGCTGTCTTTCTACGAGAACAGTTATCGGCGGAAGGGAACAGCGTGGTTGCATACCAGATTATCAAAGATGAACCGGCTCAGGTAGCATCGGTTTTAGATGAGATGGCGGCCAGCGATGCGCGCGTCATTTTATTCAACGGCGGTACCGGCATCGCACCGCGCGACACGACGTTTGATGTTCTCAACCGCAAGTTGGAGAAGACGCTGCCTGGCTTCGGCGAACTGTTCCGGATGTTCAGTTATGAACAGGTTGGAGCCGCTGCCATGCTTTCACGCGCGACAGCGGGTGTCTATCGCGGCAAGGTGGTTATCTCCACGCCGGGTTCTACTGCTGCTGTGCAGTTGGCATGGGAGAAACTCATCGGGCCGGAGCTCCAACATTTGGCATGGGAGGTAGGGCGTTAGCCAATTGCTGCCTCTCCACCGGGGCGCGAGTGCCTGTGCCTCGTGCTCTTGTGGGAGGTAGGAGGAAAATCATGATGCTTACTGTTGAAGAAGCACGCCAACGGATGCTCGCCACTATTCCCGTTTTGCCTATAGAGAAACGCGACATCCTTGACTGCCATGGATATGTGTTGGCCGAAGCACTCTATGCCGCCGAAGACATCCCGCCGTTTGATAATTCGGCGATGGACGGATTCGCTGTCCAATCCGCTGATGTGATAGGCGCGTCCGAGGCGCGTCCGGCTGTCCTCTCTATTGTCGAGACACTCGCTGCAGGAGATGCGCCGACAAAACCTGTCGGTAGCGGGCAAGCGGCGCGCATTATGACCGGGGCGATGATGCCGAGTGGCGCGGATGCTGTCGTCATGCAAGAGGTAACGCGCCCCCAAAACGGGGGTGTCAACATCTTTGAAGGCGTGGACGAAAACGAAAACGTTCGTTTCGCTGGGGAGAGTGTCACGCGGGGCGCGCTTGTGATGGAACCGGGGAAACATCTCCGTCCCCCCGAAATTTCTATGCTTGCTTCTCTCAATTGTTCGGCGGTGAAGGTGCATCGGAAGCCTACCGTCGCTATCGTCTCAACCGGCGATGAGCTCACGCGACTCGGTGAACCGCTTGAGCCGGGAAAAATCCGAGATAGCAACCGCTACGGCATCTATGCGCAGGTTGAGGAGGCGGGCGGTGTCCCGATTGACATGGGCATCGCGCCTGATGACGAGGCGGAGACAGAACGGATTTTCCGTGCCGCGCTTTCACAGGCAGATGCGCTCATCACCAGCGGCGGCGTTTCGGTGGGAGAATACGATGTCGTCAAAAGTGTCTTGGAGAGATTGGGTGAGATTCACTTCTGGCGCGTTGCAATGAAACCGGGCAAACCGCAGGCATACGGCATCGCTGATGGAAAACCGATTTTTGGGTTGCCTGGTAATCCGGTCTCCTCGCTCGTTGTGTTTGAACTCTTCGTGCGCCCTGCGCTGCTGAAGATGGCGGGGCATTCGGCGTTGTTGCGTCCTACTTTCAAGGCGACGCTCGCCGAAGATGTCGCCAACAGCGATGGACGTGTGAACTATATGCGCGCTATCCTCACCGAAGAAGATGGAGAATGGAACGCGAGAACGACAGGCCCGCAAGGTTCAGGTATCCTCCATTCGTTGGTGCTAGCGAACGGGTTGATTACGATTCCTAAGGGCGTGACGTTACAAGCGGGTGAGACAGTGGCGGCACAGTTTTTTTAGAGACGATAGGCAGAGCCGCGGGAGGGCTTCGCAAGAGAGAACGGGGGCAGTGTCCCCGTTCTCTTCACATCGCGTGCGTCGCCGTGTTCGTTATGGATGCGGTGGCGGTTCGTTAAACGGTTCGCCCTTCGCTTCCGCTGCTGTGCGACGGTTATTCCACGCCGCCCACTGCCGGTCCCGTTCCGCAACGCCTTCAGCTTTGCCTTCAGCTTTGCCTTCAGCTTTGCCTTCAGCTTTGCCTTCAGCTTTGCCTTCGGCTTTGCCTTCGGTTTTTGCTTGTTCGATGCGTGCGGCAAATTCGGCTTTGGCTTCACTCCAACGTCTGAATAGCATGATGTCTACTGCCTCCTTGAAGATGATGAGCCCTATCCCAATTTGCATGCCTGTCGGAAAATGCCTCAGAATGAGGAACAGCGTCTCAAGCGGCGTGTGCCCGCCTTTTATGAGAACGTATCCGATGACAAGAAAGGGATAAATCGACTCCATTATTCCGAAATGAACGATAGCGGTTTCTACGTCTTTGACACTAATTAGCGATTGACGTTCTGCTGGCATGAAGATAGTCCTTTTTTTAAGTAACCCACAAATGTTAGGGAATCTTCTATCTGTTGTCAACATTTTATCATAAATTCTGAGCAGATGTCAATGTAAGGCGGCTGTTGTAAGGACGGATGTCTATATCCGTCCTTACAGATTCGCAACGAAATTACTCCGGAACTTCGACCGGCAAATCCAGCCGGTCTCCCCACTCTTTCCACGAACCGATGTAGTTGCTCACTTTCGGGTAGCCCAAAAGCCGCAACGCCAAATAGGACTGTGAAGAGCGGTAGCCGCCCTGTCAGTAGCACATTACCTGCTTGTCCGGTGAGATGCCGACTGCCTCGTACATCTCCCGGAGTTCATCGGCTGGTTTGAATGCGCCCTTTTCGTCAAGGTTGTCGAGCCACTCGATATGGATGGAGCCGGGGATGGCACCGGCGCGTGCGGCACGCGCCACTCTGCCGTAGTGTTCATCCGGCGTGCGCGTATCCAACGGGATAAAATCGTCCCGGTTCAGCAGCAGCCGGATCAGATCTACGTTCATGTGCGTATCGTGCCGTGCAAGGATAGGAAACGGCGGCACTTCCGACGGTTCTGCACCGGCCGTACTGACGGGGCCCTCTGCTGCAAGCCACGCCTTGAAACCGCCATCTAACAGCCGCGGCTCAGTATGGCCCATGTATTCAC
Source organism: uncultured Poribacteria bacterium (assembly GCA_958296135.1). GTDB lineage: Bacteria > Poribacteria > WGA-4E > WGA-4E > WGA-3G > AGPOR5. The sequence continues at coordinate 4,833,159 of CATQHZ010000001.1, read as the reverse complement.
AGAACCAGAAGCCGCGTGAGGCACGAGTCCCAGAAATGTCCTCATACCAGACGATGGGTTTCCTCGGGTCTAGTCCGCGCTGCTGAAACAGGTACGCCATCATCCCCATAAAGGTATCAAACGTCTCCATGCGGGTGTCCGTGAGACTCAACCCGAACAGATCCAAGTGCAGTGCCCCGGGGATATGCCCGCGGATATATTCATACGTCGGCCGTGTATCGACGATACAGAACGTCTCCTTGTCTAGTTCGTCTTTCAACGCCTCAGCGGTGATTACCAGTTGAGGGTTTTCGTAGCCTTTGTAAGCCATTGCTAGTTTCTCCTACTTTTTTTCACAACGCGTTTTGTCTTCCATCTGCCGGTGCGATACCAGAGCCACATGGCGATGCCTTGCACAACATTGGAGAGCGCGATGCCGAGCCACACGCCGTTCAAGCCGATGAAGTGCGATAACACGATGACGAGCCCTAACCCGACACCGATTTGCGCCGCCAGCGTAATTATCATCGGCGAGAACGTATCGCCTGCACCGTTTAAGGCACGTCCGAACACCAATGAAAAAGCGATAAAGCCGAACGTGGGTGATAAAAATTGTAAATAAACCGCGCCGATGTCCACAACGTCCGGTTCATCTGGCGCGAAAATCCGAATGAATACCTGCGGGAAAAAGAGGAACATCGCGCCGATGAGCGTCATCACTGCCGCGCCAACCAGGTTCGCAACCCGCGTTGATTTTGCTGCGCGTTCTATCTGGTTCGCGCCGAGATTCTGTCCCACCATCGGTAATACGGCGTGTGAGATGCCAAACCCCGGGGTCATCACCAGAATCCGAAGCCGCATGCAAATCGTATACGCCGCGACGACGTTCTTTCCAAACGGCCCGATTACCCACAGGAACCCGAGGCGGGACAGATGCCGCCAGAACCCCTGCATTGAACTATAAATGCCGAGCCGTAAAATGTCAAGCATTTCTACCAAATCCGCGCGGAATTCGACGTTGCGCAGCGAGAGCGGCGCGCGGCCGCTCCAACAGAGATAGAGCAAGACACTCACGCCGAGGCCTCTGCCGATGAGCGTCGCATACGCCGAACCTGCCACTCCCAGTTTCGGAAATTTCCATATCCCGAAAATCAGCAGCGGATCCAACGTGATGTTGATAACTGTTGAGAAAATCAGCACCACCATCGGCGTGACCGCGTCGCCACCGGCGCGAAAGATAGAACCGAGTGTCATTGACAAAAACATCGCGCTGCTCCCGATGAGAATGATATGCATGTAGGTTGTGCCGAGGCGTAACACCTCCGGGTCTGTCATGCGGACGGTGAGTAACCCTTGCTCCGCGAGTGGATAGCCGATGAGCGCGATGCCGATGGAGAAGAAGATGGAGAGTAGAATCGCCTGCATCGCGACATGCTCCGCCTGCGCACGGTTCTTCGCGCCGAGATACTGCGCCACCATTACCCCACTCCCCGTGGAGATGCCGAGTGAGATAACGCTGACAAGCCGCAGCAAATTGCCACTCACGCCGACCGCGGCGATGGACGCGGGGCCTAATCTCCCAACGAAAATCATATCCACGATGTTAAAGGCATCTTGCAGGATATTGCTCAGCGTTAACGGCACCGCGAGCCGCAAGAGGTGTTTTAGGAGATTGCCTTGTGTTAGATCGCCCCGGGCGTTTTTCATGTTTTTGTTTGAATAATGTCTCCTTGTAGGAGAAACCCCCCCGGTCTTGATTGCTTGAAGGATGTTCCGCCTGCGGAACTATAACGGCGAATGGAGTGCCGACAAACTCTCAACCAGCCGCACTGTCTCTATGCTGACGGTGATAATGCGCCCGAGCAACTCAACAATGCCGCTCCACTGCCCAGTCGGTGATGTTCTCGCCGCGGTTGGTGCTGTCTTCATCGTAAATGTAGAAGGGGAAGCAGTGATTTGGATCGGTTGTAATGAGGCAGTTGTTCGGGATAACATCCGTGGCCAGGCACCAAAAGTCAGCGCGTGCGCCGAGGCATCGTATTGTTGCAGCGTGGCGTAGTATTCTCGGACCGGCTTGCTGTTGCGGTTGAGGCTTAATTGTCGCATGTTGTTATCATAACAGAATTGACATTGCGATGTCAAGAAAAAATATGTGGGCAAAATTCCTCTTGCAATAATCTGCTTTTTTTGGTATCATAGTATCCGATATGACGTTACTATGTTTTTTTGAGACAATCGAAAACAATTGATGAGAGGGGAAAACTTATGAGAAATCAGGTGGGCGACGGGGATGGCCTCACCTTCACACGCTACTTTACAACGCCCGGCGTTCATCCGTACGAGCAGGTTGAATGGGAAAAGCGTGATGCTGCCATCTACAACGAGAAAGGCGAAGCCATCTTTCAGATGGGGCAGGTGGAAGTGCCGAAACCGTGGAGCCAACTCGCAACGGATATTGCTGCGTCTAAATATTTTCGCAAGGCGGGTGTTCCTGGTACCGGCTCGGAGAACAGCGTCCGTCAGTTAGTCACGCGCGTCGCTCGCACGCTTCGCCGCAGCGGTGAAGAATTCGGCGGCTACTTCGCCACACGCGAAGATGCCGAGACGTTTGAGATGGAGCTTACCCATCTCCTCGTGACACAGCGCGGTGCCTTTAACTCGCCTGTGTGGTTCAACTGTGGCCTCTGGCATGAATATGGCATTGAGGGCGGCGGCGGGAATTATTATTGGGATACCACTGCGCAGAAAGTGGCAGTTTCCACCAACGCGTATCAACATCCGCAAAATTCGGCGTGTTTCATTCAGAGCGTTGACGACTCCTTGGATTCTATGCTGGAGCTCCAAAAATCGGAGGTGCGGCTCTTTAAATACGGCAGCGGCACCGGCTCGAATTTCAGCAAAGTGCGCGCCAAAGGCGAACATCTCTCCAGCGGCGGTGAGAGTTCCGGGGTGCTCTCCTTCTTAGAGGGATTCGACCGGTGGGCAGGGAGCATCAAATCGGGTGGCACAACGCGCCGCGCCGCGAAAATGGTTATCCTTGACATGGAGCATCCGGAGATTGTTGACTATATTGACTGGAAATTCAAGGAGGAACAGAAGGCGAAGGCACTCATCGCCGCCGGATACCCTGCAGACTTCAACGGCGAGGCATACGGCACTATCAGCGGGCAGAACAGCAACAATTCTGTCCGAATTCCGGATATATTCATGAACGCCTATCTCCAGGGTGATTCGTGGAAGACGACGTATCGCACTAGTGGCGAAGTCGCCGCCGAATATGATGCCAGAGCGCTGATGGATAAAATCGCACACGCCGCCTGGGGATGCGCCGACCCGGGTGTGCAGTTTGACGATACGATTCAGAAGTGGCACACCTGCAAGCAGACCGGACGGATTAACGCCAGCAATCCGTGCAGTGAATATTTATTTCTTGATGATTCCGCTTGCAACCTGGCCAGCATCAACCTCGTCAAATTTCTTGATGAAGCGGACACATTTGACGTTGCAGGCCTCCGTGCCGCCGTGCGCGTTTTTGCCACCGCCATGGAGATTATCGTCGATTTTTCTGCCTATCCTACCGAGAGCATCGCGCGGCGTTCGCACGAATATCGTCCACTCGGCCTTGGGTTCGCGAATCTCGGCGCGCTCCTGATGCGCTTGGGCATCTCTTACGATAGTGCCGAGGCGCGCGCGTACGCCGGTGCAATCTCCGCCATTCTGAGTGGGCACGGCTATCATACCAGCGCGGAAATCGCCAAGAGCATCGGGCCTTTCGCGGGCTACGCTGAAAATCGGGAATCGATGTTAGCCGTCATCGGTATGCACCGTGAAGCCGCGTATCAGATTGACGCGGCGGCGTGTCCGGTGGCGCTTTTGGAAGCGGCGCAGGCCGGCTGGGACGGATGCCTTGAGATAGGCGAAGCGTGGGGGTATCGGAACGCCCAGATCAGCGTTATCGCGCCTACCGGCACTATCGCGCTTTTGATGGATTGCGATACGACAGGGATTGAGCCCGAATTCGCACTCGTCAAGTTTAAAAAGTTGGCGGGCGGCGGCTACATGAAAATTGTCAACCAGAGTGTCCGAAAGGCATTGGAGAAATTGGGCTATTCGCTGCAGCAGACCGAGGCGATTATCACGCATCTCATCGGAACAGGCACGTTTGAAGGCACACCCTATATCAATCCGGAGTCCCTGCGGCGCAGGGGTTTCACAAACGAAGACATTGCGCGGGTGGAGGCGAGGTTGCCGAGCTCCTTTGACTTGAATCTTGCTTTCGCGCCCGGGTTCCTTGGCGAAGAGTGCTTAGAGCGACTTGAAATCAGCGCAGAAGCGGCATCAGCGCCCAACTTTAGCATGCTCAAGGCGATTGGCTACAGCCCGAATGAAATTGCGGCGGCTGAGGAAATTATCTGTGGCACGGGTACTGTTGAGGGCGCGCCGCATCTGTCGCCCGCGCACTATCCGGTGTTCGATTGCGCTGTTCAATCTGGCAAACATGGCACTCGGTATATCAATCACATGGCACCCCTGCAGCTGATGGCGGCTGTGCAGCCGTTCATCTCCGGGGCGATTTCCAAAACGGTGAATATCCCGAACGACGCGACCGTGGACGACATTAAGATGTTATACGTTGAGGCGTGGAAGCGTGGCGTGAAGTGCCTCGCCGTTTATCGCGATGGCAGCAAAGGCAGCCAACCCCTTTCTACTCGGAGTCAACAGGATGCGGCTGAGGGTGAAACTGCTGAGCTCATTGAGAGTGAAGTTGTCAATGTGCTTGCTGAGCGTCCGATTCGGAAGCGTCTGCCCGACAAACGAAATGCTATTGCGCACAAATTCAGCATCGGTGGACATGAGGGTTACATCCACGTCGGCCTCTACGATGATGGCCAGCCGGGGGAAGTCTTCCTCCGCATGAACAAGGAAGGTTCGGTTATCTCTGGGCTGATGGATGCGGTGGCGATTCTAACCTCGGTGGCGTTGCAATATGGCGTGCCGTTAGAATCGCTTGTCAATAAATTCAGCCATGTGCGGTTTGAGCCATCCGGTTTCACGAACAATCCTGAAATCCCGATGGCGAAATCGATTATGGATTATGTCTACCGGTGGCTCGGCAAAGAATTCCTTCCCGAAGACGTGCAGGAGGCCGATGACGCTACAGATTACGATGAACAACTGGTGCCGCCGGAAGAGCTGCATCCGTTCGGCCACGGCAGCAACGGCGACACGGAGTCGTGGGTAGAGCGGGAGAAGCAGGTGGCGTTGCAGCACGCCGATGCCCCGCCGTGCTTGGAGTGTGGCGCGCTGATGATGCGCAGTGGTGTCTGCTACCGCTGCACCAATTGCGGTTCGACGAGCGGATGTTCATAAGCGGTTGCGCTGAATCCCCATCTTATGGTATCCTATTGAGAGGCTTGAGTTGAGTAGATGGTCGCGTCCCAATCCGTTTGGTGCCGGGAGTCGCGGTTGCAAACCGCGCACACCGCATCGCGAGACGGGATGAGGAAAGTCCGGACTCCGCAGGGCAGGGTGCTGGGTAACCCCCAGGAGCGGCGACGCTATGGAAAGTGCAACAGAAAGTAGACTACATCGTTCGCTCTCCTGGTAGGCGCGTTCACAAAGCGCGCCTGCAGGGAGAACTCGGACGGTGTACAGGTGAAACGGTGCGGTAAAAGCGCACCAGTCCATAAGGTGACTTATGGAGCTCGGTAAACCCCATCTGGAGCAAGGTAAAACGGGGAACATTCAAGGGTGTGCCCGCCTCGTCCCCGGGTAACCGCTAGAGGTGAATGGTAACATTCATCCGAGATGAATGATCATCGCATACAGAATCCGGCTTATTCTCAACTCAAGCCTTTTTCGCGCTCAGGGGCTCTTTTCAATGCCATATCCACCGCCGCCGGGGGTTTCAATCTGCACGATGTCGCCTTTGCGCGCGGATATGCTCGCCTTTCCGGCTAACGGCTGCTCTTCGCCATCACGGCGCATGACGTTGCGCCCCGGTTGTCCCGCCTCGCCACCTTGCAAGCCGTAAGGGCCTCGCGTTCGGCGTTCTGAGAGGATAGTCACTTCCGCGTCGGTAAGGAGCTGCAGGGAGCGCACAACGCCATCGCCGCCGCGAAACTTGCCGGCACCCCCTGTCCCACGTCGGATTGCATACCGTTCAACCTGCATCGGATACGTCGTCTCAATTGCTTCTATCGGCGTGTTCATCGTATTTGTCATGTGCGTGTGGATGGCATCGATGCCGTTTCTGTCGGGGCGCGCGCCCATGCCGCCAGCGATAGTCTCGTAGTAGGTGAAATCTCTCTCTCGCGCAGCGTCGTGGCCGCCTACTGTCAGATTGTTCATGGAGCCGCAACTCGCCGCGGGAATGCGTTCTGGGCACGCCTGCGCTAGTGCTCCGAGTAGCACATCAACGATACGCTGCGAAGTCTCGACGTTCCCACCGGCAACCGCCGCTGGGAATTTCGCGTTAACGACACTCCCTTCCGGCGCGATAACCCGGAGCGGCTCCATGCACCCGGCATTCGATGGCACGTCTACCCCCGCGATGCATCGGAACGTGTAGAAGACAGCCGACAAAGTGATAGCGTAAATCGCATTGACGGAGCCGCGTACCTGTCCCGCCGTGCCACTGAAATCGACGACTGCCTCATCTCCTTTAATTTCAATAGCGACGCGGATTTCAACCGGTTCATCGGTAATGCCGTCATTGTCTAAGAAATCGGCGTTGGTATAGCGGCCGTCAGGGATTTCTTGGAGGCAGTTGCGCACCATTCGGCTGGCATAGGCGCACAATTCCTGCATGGATGCCTCCATCTCCGCGATGCCATATTTATCCGCCATCTCCTGCAGTCGGCGTTCGCCGATGCGGTTGGCGGCGAGTTGGGCCTCCAAATCGCCGCGTCGTTCTGTCGGTGTACGCACATTGGCGAGGATGAGTTCCCACAACGCTGTGCTAAGTTGCCCGCCTCGGATGAGTTTGATGGGTGGGATGCGGATGCCTTCTTGGATGACACTCGTTGCGAGGGGCATGGAGCCGGGTGTCATCCCGCCGACATCGGCATGGTGTGCCCTGTTCGCCACAAAAAACGTAGGCGACTCAGGCCCTCGCGAGCGGACAGCTGGATTGCTATATTCGTGCGTTGCTTTGACAGCGGGTAAGGACAGATTTCTATAGTTGTCCGTTCCGTTTTGTTCGACAAAAATCGGTGCGACAAGTGTAATGTCCGGCAGGTGAGTGCCGCCACAATACGGGTCATTTAGTGCAATCATGTCGCCCGGTTCCATGTGAGTGTGTTCGATTGCGGCGAGTACGGAGAGCGGCATGGAGCCGAGGTGCGCGGGGATGTGCGCGGCTTGCGCTACCATCTGTCCGGTGGCATCAAAAACGGCGCATGAGAAATCGAGCCGTTCTTTGATATTAGGCGAGAAAGCGGTGCGTTGGAGCGTCACGCCCATTTCTTCTGCGATGGAGGTGAGCATGTTTTTGTAAAGTTCTAATTTGATGGCATTGAAGTTCATTTATAGCCTCGTTAGTGGTATGCTGCCGAGAACGATTTAGTTTTTCATTTCATGCGTCCCCGCCCTATAAAGGCGCGGGCGAACAGGTTAAACTGTAGTTGCATTGTAACAGATTGTCGTATAAAATGCAAGAAAACTGATTGCTTGGAGAGAAACGCATGCAAACTGTCACTATCGCTTTAATCGGCGCGGGAGGCATGGCGAATAGCGTCCATTACCCCTCGCTTGCAGCATGTGACGATGTAAACCTTGTCGGCCTGTGCGAGTTGGTGCCGTCAAAACTTCACGCTACGGCGGAGCGGTTTGAGATAGAGCACACCTTCACGGACTATCGGGAGATGCTGGAGAAGACGAGCCCCGATGCTGTCTATATTTTAATGCCCCCGCAACACCTGTTTCCACTTGTTATTCAGAGTCTCTCGCGGGGGCACCATGTCTTTATTGAGAAACCGCCGGGTGTAACGCTCCATCAAACGAAAGAGATGGCACGCGCGGCCGAGGAGCATGGCTGCAAAACGATGGTAGGTTTCAACCGCCGCTTTATCCCACTCTTGCAAAAGGTGAAGGCGCGCGTTGAAGAGAGCGGCCCGATTATCCAGTGCATGGCCACCTTCCATAAAAATAGCCCGAGCGCGCTTTATTACGATGGCATCATTGATGTGCTGACGTGCGATGCGATTCACGCGGTAGACACGCTTCGTTGGCTCGGCGGCGGCGAGGTAAAAGCGGTCGCGAGCGACATTAACCGCTTCGATTCGGCGCGCGAGAACAGTTTCAACGCGATTGTCAAGTTTACGAGCGGCGCGTCCGGGTATCTCTGCACCAATTGGGCAGTCGGCGGCCGCATTCACACATTTGAAATGCACGCGCGGGGAATTTCCGCCTATATCAATCCCGATGCTGGCGGCCGCGCGACGCTACATACCCCCGAAGGTATAACTGAAATCGAGCCAGAGGCAGCCGCTGGTTCCGATTCCCTCCACAAGGCATACGGATTCTACGGTGAGAGTCGCCATTTTGTCGATTGTATTCAGCAAGGCCGGCAGCCGCTCACCTGTTTCGCGGATGCGGTGAAAACGATGGCGCTCGTCCAAGCCATTTACCAAAATCGGATAGATAGTGAATAAGTTGGCACGATTCTTGCTAATACATTTATATGGATACGCAGCACATCCCGGTTTTACGCGACGAGGTGCTTGACTTCCTTAAACCGAAACCCGATGGCGTTTACGTAGATGCCACGGTGGGGTTAGGGGGACATAGCCTCGCAATATTAGAGAACGCCGCGCCGAGCGGCCGCGTCATCGGCATTGATGCGGACGCGGCGGCATTGGCAATTGCCCAAACGCGGCTGAACGCCTTCCCAGCCCGGCACCGCTTAATCCACGGCAACTTTGCACAGATGGATACGTTGCTGGCAAGTCACGCTGTTGATGCTATAGATGGGATACTGCTGGATTTAGGCGTGTCCTCATTACAGTTGGATACCCCGGAGAGAGGGTTTAGTTTTAACCACCCCGGTCCGCTGGATATGCGGATGGACGCGCGCCAGTCGCTTTCGGCGATGCACGTCGTCAATGAGAGTGCTGCTGAGACACTGGCGGATATTTTCAAGCGGTATGGCGAAGAACGGTTCGCGAGGCGCGTCGCGCGTCGCATTGTTCAGGCGAGGCAGACAGGCAAGATTACAACAACGGCACATCTCGCCGAGATTGTCGCGGCTGCAGTCCCATCACACAGAGCATCCCGCATCCATCCGGCGACGCGCGTGTTTCAGGCCCTGCGGATTTATGTCAATGCCGAATTGGAGAACCTTGCCCTCGGGTTAGCTGCGGCCCTATCGCTGCTGAAACCGGGCGGCTGTCTCTGTGTTATAGCGTTCCATTCGCTTGAGGATAGAATAGTGAAGCGGCGATTTCAGATGAGCGCGCGAGCCTGTATCTGTCCGCCGAAAACGCCTGTCTGCATCTGTAGGCATCGTCCCTCTTTGCGGCTGTTGACAAGGAAGCCTGTGTTGCCATCGGCGGCGGAGGTGCATCGCAACCCTCGTGCGCGGAGTGCGAAGTTACGCGCTGCACGCAAAATCGCGCCAGAAACGTAAAAACGTGTATCTTAAACGCCATATTCAACGTATAGATTAAAAAAGGAAGGCGTACGGATACGAACATCCGCATGCGAGAACGAGGCGCGTCCTATGCAGAATTCACATCGTTATTCAACACGCACACCGAGAGCCGCGGCGCCGAAACCGAAACGGGCGTTTCCGTTTGTCTATTTGGTGCTAGGGCTCTGCTTCTGCATCTTTGCCGGGAGCGTCTGGTTCTCGTCGTACGCGAAGAAGGTGGCATTGCAACGAAGACCTGTTTATGAGAGGCAGATGCACCTCATCCAAGATGAAATCCATCGATTGGAATTGGAGGAGGCCACGTTAACGGCGGTTGAACGCATCCGGCGCATCGCCGATGAACTCGGCATGGTAGCCCCTACCGAGGCAGCGCGAGTTCTCAACGCGCCGCTTTCACACGGAATACACCGATGATACGGAAAACCACGACACATCACCCCCATTTATCCATTCGCCGCCTGGTTTTGATTCTTCTTGTGCTACAGGCAGGCTTTCTGTTGTTAGTCGTCAAGTTGTATCGGGTTCAGGTTGTTGATGGCACGGCGGGGCGGGATGCTGGAGATTACGAGCGGCTTTCCCGGCGCGCGGCGAAAGTCAAACGCGGTAAGATTCTGGACAGGCACGGCACCATCTTAGGCTTGAGCCGCCACCGCCTCCATGTCTCCGCCGATCCGAAGTATATGCGCGCTGCCCCGAGGGAAGTAGCGCGTGAGCTCGCGCCCATCTTAGGTGGCACAGAGGCTGAGTTGCTCGCGCAGCTCAGCCGGAAGGACAAACGGTTCGTCTCACTTAAAAGGGATGTCGATTACGAGGCACTTGATGAAATTCGGGCTCTTCAGAAGAAGATTCGCGGTTTAAAGTACACCGTGGAGCAGGGACGCACTTATCCGAAAGGTTCGCTTGCGGCGCAGGTTATCGGGAATGTCAACACCGAGAATAGGGGTGAAGGGATTGAATACCAGTATAACGAGTATCTGACGAGAGCGGTATCGCGTGAATCGCGCTCCTTGCTTGAGACATACGCCGATGCGGATGAACCCATGCGCCGTTTGCTCAAGAACACCGCGGCGGATTACGGACACAGTGTCGTCCTCACGATTGACGAGTACGTTCAATACGTCGCCGAGAAGGAGCTCGCGGCGGCGTGTCAACAGTGGAACGCGCCGAGAGGCACTGTCATTGTCTTGGCATCGCAAACGGCGGAGATATTGGCACTCGCCAGTTATCCTTCATACGAACTGAACGCCTATGGGGACGCTAGCGAGGCGGCGAAGCGGAATATGGGCGTGTGGTTTGCGTATGAGCCCGGCTCCGTCTTCAAAATCGTTGCCTCTTCCGCCGCGCTAAACGAAGGCATCATGACGCGCGAAACGCGTGTTTTTTGTGAACACGGCCGGTTTCGGGTGGGCAGAGGCAGAGTTATCAAGGATGTCAGCCCGAAGGGGTGGTTAACGCTGGAGGAAGTCCTCCACAAGTCCAGCAATATCGGGATGATTAAGATTGTGAAGGCGCTCGGGCACGACAACTTCGGTGCCTACATCGAAAAATATGGGTTCGGCAAGGTAACCGGTATTGATTTGCCGTATGAACACAGCGGCAGCCTTTACGCCGTGAGGAACTGGGACACCAATTCGCTCGGCTCTGTGCCTTTTGGACAAGGCATCCTCGTCACACCGCTCCAGATGGTGAGCGCGTTGAATGTCATCGCGAAGGGCGGCGAGTTGATGCGCCCCTATATCACGCGCGAAATTCGGGATAGCACTGGAAAGGTTGTTAAGAAGGTATACCCGATTCCGGTGCGCCGTGTGCTGAAACCAGAAGTCGCGCGATTAATGACAGAAATACTCGTCGGGGTGGTGGAAGGCGGCAGCGGGCGCCGCGCGCAAGTCGAAGGCTATCGCGTCGCTGGGAAAACCGGCACCGCCCAAAAAGCGGAAAAAGGCATAGGCTACGCCAGCGGCAAGGAGATTATGTCTTTCATGGGATTCCTCCCCGCTGAGAACCCCGAGGTCTCCATCATTGTGATGCTTGATGAACCGACAGGCGCGCGCTTCAGTGGCCAGACAGCAGGGCCGCTTTTCAAAGCCGTTGCCACGCAGACGATGCAATACTTCAGACAGACAGAATTCTTTGGCACACCGCCGGCACATGAGGCATCCGCGCCGACTGTGGCAGAATAATACCCAATTTCGCAAAGGACATGGGCGGATTGAAGACAGCAAGGAGAAACCGATGCAACTCAAACACCTGCTTCGTGGGCTGGAGGTGACTGCGCAGACAGGCTCTCTCACTTGTGAGATAACGGGCATCGCTAGCGACAATAGAAAGAGCGCGCCCGGGAACGTCTTCGTCTGTTATCAAGGTATCGCAGTGGACGGACACCAGTTTATCGCCGCAGCGATTGAAAACGGCGCGGCGGCTGTCATCGGCGAAAAGCCGCCCACCGAGGTTGAAATAGGGGCCAACGTTACGTACGTGCAGGTGCCGAACGGACGGCGCGCGCTCTCCCTCCTCGCGGCGAATTGGCACGGCAACCCTGCGAGACGGTTGAAACTCATCGGGATTACTGGCACGAACGGCAAGACTTCCACGGCGCATCTCATCCATGCTATTCTCACGGCGAGTGGACGAAAATCGGCATTGCTCGGCACGGTGGGGCACCATTACGGCGACGTGTTTGTCCCGGCTGCGCTCACAACCCCCGATGCGTTTGAGCTCCACGCGCTCTTCAAACAATTCGCTGATTCGGGGATAGAATATGTCGTGATGGAGACTTCCTCGCAAGGACTTGCACAGCATCGGTTGGCGGGACTGACATTTGATACCGCCGTGTTTACGAATTTAACGCAAGACCATCTTGATTACCACGGCACGATGAAGGCGTATCTTGCGGCGAAGTTAATGCTGTTCGCGCAGCTCGCCGAGGCGGGCGTTGCAATTCTCAACGGCGACGCGCCTGCTTCGGCACAAATTACAAAGGCTGTCGGGGCACGCCGAGTGTGGACGTATGCGCTCCGGAAAAGCGCGGATTTGCGCGGTAAGGACGTTGAACGTTCATTGAATCAGTTGGCATTTACGGCGGTTACGCAGCAGGGTGCAATGCCGGCGAAGTTGCGCCTGCTCGGCGAATATAACCTCTACAATGCACTCGCCGCGATAGGTGTGGGACTCCGTTACGACTGCGCCATCCCCGCCATTCAGGAAGGCCTGGCCGCCACCGTCGTGCCGGGGCGGTTTGAGCTCGTGGATAGGGGACAGGATTTCGCCGTTATCGTTGATTACGCGCATACGCCTGATGGACTGGCAAACGTCTTGCGGGCGGCAAAAGGCATTACGAACCGCGCGCTCATCTCTGTATTCGGCTGCGGCGGTGACAGGGATGCCGGCAAACGGCCGCAAATGGGACGCATTTCGGCGGTGCTTGCGGATTATAGCGTCATCACTTCTGACAATCCGCGCACGGAAGAGCCCGCCAAAATCATCGCGCAGATTGTGTCAAATTTACCACATGGTACCCACTATGTGTCTATTCAGCAGAGACGTGAGGCAATCCAGCACGCGGTTTCAGTGGCGAAACCGGGCGATGTCGTTGTCATCGCTGGCAAGGGACACGAGGATTATCAGGAAATTCACGGTGAAAGATTCCCGTTTGATGACAGGAAGGTAGCCGCGCAGGCGTTAGATACCCTCAACCCTGCCCCGTAGACGCGCTTTGATCCGATTATTTCTTTGAGTTTCATGGAAGCGCGCCTTCTGTAAAGCGCGCCTATCGCAAATAAAAAATGTTCATAACAATTAACAATCTCAACGTTGCATACCAGGTCGCGGGGGAAGGGGACGTTGTCGTCCTCCTGCACGGCTGGGGCGGCGAGGCGGACAGTTTCAAACCCGTTTTTGAGTGGCTTTCCCAGACACACCAGGTCTACGCGCTCGATCTTCCGGGATTCGGTCAGAGCGAGATACCGCCTACTGCTTGGAGCACCCCCGATTACGCGCGGTTCGTTACGGCGTTTTTTGAGAAACTTGGTATCGCGAAGGCGCATCTCATTGGGCACTCGTTTGGCGGGCGGATTTCTATCATCCTCGGCGCGGAGCATCCTGAAAAGGTGGCGAAGCTCATCCTCGTTGATAGTGCCGGCATTAAACCGCGACGCGCTGCGAAATACTACCTCCGCGTCAGCCTTGCAAAGCTGGGGAAACTGCTCCGCCGCTATGGTACTTCCGGCACTCGGCTCGCCAATGCGATGTCCCGATGCGTCGGTTCGACGGATTATCAGAACGCGGGTGCGATGCGCGCGACGCTGGTGAAGGTTGTCAACGAAGACTTGCGTCCACTCCTCTCCCGTATCGCCGCGCCGGCGTTGCTCATCTGGGGTGCAGACGATAAAGATACGCCTGTGGCTTACGGCAAGATTATGGAGCGGGAGATACCGGACGCGGGGCTTGTTGTCCTCCAAGAGGCGGGGCACTTCTCGTACCTTGACAAGTTCCCGCAGTTTTGCCAAATTGTCGCGAGTTTCTTTGGCATTCAGGAAGGAAGCGCGGTTGAGAACCGTGCCTACGGTGGGAGTCAATGATTGCTAATCTGCTTTTTTACGTTACAATAGCCGCCTGCCTCGCCCGGGCAATCGTGAGAACGACGAGCGGGCTCCATATCCTGCAACTTGATGGGTATAAAACCACGCGATACGTGCGGTGGATACGCCAGCACCTCGGGGACTGCTTTGAGGTGCCGGAGATGCTTATCGTTGCTGGCCTCGTGCTGCTAACGGCTGTCTATCCGGCGGCGTGGCTCTTTCCGGTGCTTTGCGTTGCGTGGAGTGTGTTCCAAGGTTCTCAGTTCATTTGGCGCAAGAAGGTTGATGCGAAAAAGCCGCTTGTCTACACCGCGCGTGCCAAACGGGTGTTTGGGCTTGCCGTTTTTCTTCTCGTCGGGCTCGCTGTTGTTCTAAGTTTCCGAAGCGCGTCTACGGGGACAGAAAACCTCTGGCGCGTTGCTGCCTTCCTTTTCGGTGAGGTGACGGTGATAAATCTCACCGTGGCGAACCTACTCATCTATCCGTTAGAACGCACCATCAACGGCGCGTATCTCCGGTCGGCGAAAAAGCGGATAAAAACGTTCCGGCCTAAAGTCATCGGCATTACCGGGAGTTACGGCAAAACCAGCACCAAGTATATTTTGCACCAGATTCTCTCACAAAAATTCAACACGTTGATGACACCTGATAGTTACAACACGCCGATGGGTATCACCAAAGTTATCCGTGGTGAGTTGACAGCGACGCACGAGGTGTTTATCGTTGAGATGGGGGCGTATCGGCGCGGCGATATCCGCGAGTTGTGCGAATTGGCATCGCCAGAAATCGGTATCCTCACCGCTGTCGGCCCGCAGCATCTTGAGCGGTTTAAGAGCCTTGAGAATATCGCCAAGACGAAATATGAACTGATTGAATCGCTGCCACCGGAGGGGCTCGCTGTTTTCAACTGTGACAACGCTATCTGTGCCGAACTCGCGGATAAAACCGATGCGAAACGCGTTGTCCGATACGCCGTAGACGCAGAAAATGTGGAACTTACTGCTTCAGACATTCGGCACACGGATGCAGGAGTGGCATTTACCGTGCAGAGTCAGACACCGGTACAAGGGGCCAGTCGCGGGGGACAGGCTTCCGTGCTGCGTGCCGAGATGCGGACGCAACTGCTTGGCAGGCATAACGTCTCCAACATTCTCGCCGCGACGAGCGTCGCGTTGGCGTGCGGCATGGCACTTGACGAAATCCGCGATGCCGTTGCGAAGGTGGTGCCCGTGCCGCATCGCTTGCAGCTCAGCGCGGGCGCGGGCGGTGTCACGATTATTGATGACAGTTTCAACGCGAACCCTGTTGGCGCGAAGGCTGCCCTGGAAGTGCTTGACGATTTCGGGGGCGGCCCAACCGGTGGGAAGAAGGTGCTGGTGACACCCGGCATGGTAGAACTCGGCGAGCAGGAATACGAAGAGAACCGACGCTTCGGGGAACGTGCCGCCCAAGTGTGCGACAGGGTTATCCTCGTCGGGCCTAACAGAACCACGCCGATTCTGGATGGGTTGAAAATCGCGAATTACCCAAGCGAGCACGTGAGCATCGCTGTGAACCTCGCTGAAGTCAAAACCTATCTGGCGAAACTCTTGAAACCCGGCGATGTCGTCCTTTTCGAGAATGATCTTCCGGACAACTACAACGAGGAGAGTTAGGGATGCAGCGACAGAATGTGGCCCTCATTTTTGGTGGACGCTCCCCGGAGCACGAAGTCTCCATCGTCACAGCACACCAGGTCTGCGCCGCTTTGGCGGAGAACCATAACGTTATCCCCATTTACATCACGAAGGATGGCGCGTGGTTAACGGGCGATGGGCTTCGCGAATTGGATACGTTCACGGATGGAAGTTTGCCAACCGCCGCCGAGTTTGCCCTTGTTACCGTTGAATTTGAAGATACGCCCCCCGGCTGTGGCACGTTTGTCGTCCATCCCAAACGCGCCGGCTGGTTTCGGGCGGCGCAGAAAACAGCACTCCCGGTAGATGTCGTGTTCCCGGCGATACATGGAGCACACGGCGAAGATGGCACGCTCCAAGGCGTGCTGGAACTCATGAACCTGCCGTATGTCGGTTCGGGAGTCGTCGGTTCGGCTGTCGGCATGGATAAAATCATGATGAAGGCGATTCTCAGCGAGAATCAACTCCCGATTGTCCCATATCTTTGGTGGGCGCAGCACCAGTGGAACACCGACAGCGCGGCGCTCTTAGAAAATGTGGCGGCGATGCTGGGCTACCCGGTTTTCGTGAAGCCTGCCGTCAGCGGCTCCAGCATCGGCGTGAGCCACGTCAAAAATAGCGAGGAACTCGCCGCCGCCGTGGAACTCGCCGGGCACTACTGCCACCGAATTCTTGTTGAACAGGCGGTGCAAAATCCGTGTGAAATCAACTGCGCTGTGATGGGCGCGCAGCAGGTAACCGCTTCTGTCTGTGAGCAGCCGATGACGGACGCGGCGTTCCTTACCTTTGACGATAAATACATCCATGAGACCCGGGTGAACGCATCGGCAACAGAGGGGCGAAGCACGCCCTCGGCGATGGCTGGCGCGGAACGGAAAATTCCTGCACCCCTTTCGGAAGAATTGACGTTACATATTCAGGAGCTCGCCAGACAGACGTTTCAGGTGTTAGACTGCGCCGGTGTCGCACGCATCGATTTCCTGATGGATGCCGATGAACACGTCTACGTCAATGAAATCAATACTATCCCCGGCTCGTTCAGTTTTTACCTGTGGGAGCACGATGGCGTTGGATTTCCGCAGCTCGTTTCACAACTCATTGACGTGGCGTTTTCCGTGCATGCGGCGAAAAACAGCCTCGTCTATTCGTACAACACGAACCTGCTCAGCCATGCCGGTGCCAGTTTCGCGAAATTGAAGAAGGGCGAAAAGTTTGGGGGCACAGCGTAGGAAAAATGTTCTATCATCTGTTTTATGCAAATCTGGTGGAGGCGTTTTCGCCGTTCAACATTTTCCGCTATATCAGTTTTCGGGCCATTTACGCGACAGCGACGGCACTCATCATCTCACTGGTGTTAGGGCCGTTCATGATACGGCGGCTGAAGCAACTCCGCATCGGTGAACATATCCTTGAAGACGGCCCGAAGGCGAAATCCACCGAGTGGGAGGACAAGGCAGGCACGCCGACAATGGGCGGCATCCTCATCATCGTCTCGGTGCTGGTATCTGTCCTTTTCTGGAGTCGGTGGGACCAGCCTTACATTTTCATGATGATTTTGACGACGCTGTGGTTCGGCGGGCTCGGCTTCCTAGACGATTACAGCAAACTCGTCAAACAGCAATCCTTAGGGCTCCGCGGCTGGCACAAGATAGGGCTGCAGACGTTGGGGGCAGTGGCAATCGCTGTCTATCTCTATGGCTGGGGGCCGGTCGCGGGCGATGATGTTACGACGCGCACCGCGCTAAGTTTTCCGTTTTTCAAAGCGGTGCAGCCAGAGCTGGGGATTTTGTTTATTCCGTTTGCAACGCTTGTCATCGTCGGCACGTCAAATGCCGTAAACCTGACGGATGGCATGGATGGATTGGCAATCGGATGCACGCTGTTTGTTGCCGGCACTTTAGGGGTGTTGGGCTACATGACAAGCCATCACCAGATTGCGGCGTATCTCAACATTTTTCATCTCCCCGTGAGCGGCGAGGTGACAGCGATTTTTTGCGCAGCGTTAGTCGGAGCGGGGTTAGGGTTTTTGTGGTATAACTCGCATCCGGCGCAAGTGTTTATGGGCGATACCGGTTCGCTCACGCTAGGGGCGACGCTTGGCACTGTCGCATTGCTTATCAAACAGGAATTTTTGCTGGTGATTGTCGGTGCGATTTTTGTCGTAGAGGCACTATCGGTTATCATCCAAGTCTGGTCCTTCCGCACGTTAGGGAAGCGGGTTTTCAAGATGTCGCCTATCCACTACCACTTTCTGCTGTCTGGATGGAAGGAATCGAAAGTGGTTATCCGTTTTTGGATTATGGGGTTAATTTTGGTGTTGATAGCGTTAAGCACGCTGAAGGTCCGGTAAGCGATGCCAAGTCTATTTTCAGGGAAACAGATAACAGTCTTTGGATTAAACCGCAGTGGGCTCGCTGTCGCAGAATTGCTTGTCTCACTTGGCGCGTCAGTGGCAGTGACGGATACGCGCCCGGCGGTTGCGTTATCCGCGGAGATTGCGCGCTTTCAAGGGTTTGCCCCGAACGGGCGGTTGTATCTCGGCGGGCATCCTGCGGCGTGCATCGCGAACGCTGAGTTGATAGTTGTCTCGCCCGGTGTGCCGCTGGATATCCCCATTTTGTGCGAGGCTCGCGCCAGGGACATCCCGATTTGGGGCGAGTTAGAAGTCTCGTCCCGCGTCTGTCCTGCGCCCATCGTGGCGATTACGGGGACAAAAGGCAAGTCGACGACGACGCTTTTGACGGCCGCGCTCCTTGAAGCGGGCGGCCTGTTTGAGAAGGTCTGTGTTGCAGGGAATATCGGTATCCCGCTTGCAGCGGAGGTGCAGTGCCTAACACGCCGCGATATTGTTGTGCTAGAGGCGAGCAGTTTTCAGTTGGAGAGCACGCTTACGTTTCATCCGAAGGTGAGCGTTATCCTCAATATTTCCCCAGACCATTTGGATAGGCACGGCACGATGGCAGCTTATGCCGCGGCGAAACAGCTGGTCTGCACGAACCAGACCGCGGCGGATTGGATAGTGTTGAATCGGCACGATGACAGTGCGCGTTTTGCAGCCTGCACGGCGGCACAGGCTATCTATTGGACAGACAGTGAACCGCCTGAAAGTTGGGCTGCGTCTGGGTTTCCGCTGCCGGGTGTGCATAACGTGCAGAACGCCCTCGCGGCGCTGAGCGTGGCGAAGATTTTCGGCGTAACGCCTGAACAGGTTCGGCGTGCGCTTGAAAACTTCGACCGGGGACACCCGGCGTTCGCGCATGCGTTTGAGCTGGTGAAGACAGTCAACGGGGTTCAATTCATCAATGACTCGAAGGCGACGAATGTGGCGGCGGTTAAAGCGGCCCTTGCATCCCTTCGTCCTTGTTCGGTAGGGTGCGTGCCTGTCCCTCGCCCTCTCTCGGCCGAGACAAAAAACGTTTGGCTCATTATGGGCGGCGTTGATAAAGGCAACGACTATACGCCGCTGACGGCCCTCGTTCGGCGGCAGGTGAAAGGCGCGATACTGTTGGGCAGCCATGTGGAACGCCTTGAAGCGAGTTTCACTGGGGTGACAGAGATATTTCACGCGGCGACGATGGCGGAAGCGGTGCAGATAGGGTACACACACGCTGCACCGGGCGATGTGGTGTTACTTTCACCGGCGAATGCCAGTTTTGATAGGTATGCTGACTATAAAGCGCGCGGCGACGCGTTCAGAGAGGCAGTCCATGACATTCCTTCGTAAGCGACAAGTGACTCCACACGCAGGTTTCCGCGCGCCGTCTTTCTCCTTTCGGACACCTGAATCTTCCAAAGGCATTTTACTCTCCCGTAAACGGGAGATAGGTGCAGACAGGGAGACAAATGCCGATTCGGCGCGAACGCAGCATCCGGGCGGCATCGAGAAAATGGACAAGGGGCTGAGTGCGCTGACATGCCTTCTCCTTGCGGGCGGGATTTTGATGGTGTATAGCGCAAGCCACCTCCTCTCCTCACGTCTCTATGATGGCTACAGTTATCGGTATCTGCAGATACACGTTATCGCTTGCGTTGTTGGGTTAGTCGGCATGTCCGTTGTCTCCTATATCCCCTACCGCTTTTATGCGCGGCATGCGACGAAGATTCTGGTCTGCGCGTTTATCGGCTTGGCCTTAGTCTTCGTGCCGCAGTTGAGTTCCAGCGTGCAAGGCGCAGAAGGCGGCAGGTTTAACCGATGGATTCGGCTTGGCCCGCTGCCGGTGAACTTTCAACCCGTTGAATTCGCCAAAATTGCGCTCGTCATCCATGTTGCTACGTTCCTGAGCCGGAACCCGGAGAAAGTGAAAAGTTTCTTTAACGGCATTGTGCCGAATATGCTGGTTTTAGGTGCGGCGTTCGGGCTGGTAGCGGCGCAGCCGGACTTTGGTTCGGCGTTGCTGCTCGCGGCGACGGTGTGCATCGTGCTCTTTGTGGGCGGTATCCGTATCGCGCATACGCTGATGCTTGCCGGCGCAGGAGCCGCAATGCTCGCTGTGCTGATTATTCGCGACCCGTACCGGTTGCAGCGGTTTATCGATTACATCGCATTGTGGAAATCGCCGGATGCGGCGAACTATCAACTAGCGCATTCGCTTGACGCGCTCAGCTCAGGCGGCCTCCTCGGTGTTGGCATTGATAACAGCGCGCTCAAGATTGTCAAGCTGCCCTACCCACACACCGATTTCATCTTTTCGGTATTAGGCGAAGAATTCGGGTTCCTCGGCACGGCGAGTATCGCGCTCCTTTTCATGCTATTTATCTGGCGTGGGTTGCACATCGCGCGCCACGCCGATGATAGGTTTGGCGGCCTGCTAGCCATCGGCATGACAACCCTCATCGGCTTGCAGGCGTTCATCAATATCGGCGTTGTCACCGGGCTCTTACCGACGAAAGGGATTACGTTGCCGTTTATCAGCTACGGCGGTTCATCGATTGTGCTGAGTCTCGTCAGTGTGGGCATCCTGTTGAATGTCTCCCGCGTGCATCGCGAGCCAGCCACAAATGCCTTCAGGTGAGGAAACTATGAAGAAAAGAAGCATCGTTATCTCTGGCGGCGGCACCGGCGGACATATCTATCCCGCCATTGGTATCGCCCAAGCCCTGAAACGCTTGGACCCGGGTATCGACATTATCTTCATCGGCGGTGAAAACCGGCTGGAGGCGAAACTTGTGCCACAGCACGGGTTTTCTTTCCTGCCGATTACGGTGGCGGGGTTTCCGCGCAGACTCACCTTGCAGTGGGGGCTGGTGCTTTGGAAAGCGTTTCGGGGGGTGCTCCACTCGCTGCGCCACATCAAGAAACTGAACCCGGATGTCGTGGTTGGCACGGGCGGTTATGTGTCGGGGCCCGTGCTTTTCGCCAGCGTGCTGCGCAACATTCCGATTGTGATACAGGAACAGAACGCTTCTGTCGGCTTGACGAACGGGATTTTGGCGCGCTGGGCGAAAGCCGCCTATCTCGCATTGGCACCGGCGGCTGCCAAGTTCCCGGCAGACATTGTGAAGGTAACGGGCAACCCGATTCGTCCTGCAATTACCGCTTATGAACGCTCGGAAGCCACCTATCAAAAATACGGCTTGCGTTCAGGACGGAAAACGGTGTTTGTCATGGGCGGCAGTCAAGGCGCGCACGCAATTAACGCGGCACTGATGGACGCGCTACCGCTGTTAACGCAACTGCGCGCGCACATCCAAGTCGTGCATCAGACCGGGGAGGCAGACGCTGCGGCAGTCATGGCGGCTTATGAGGCAGCAGCCCTTAGCCACTGCGTCCAACCTTTCTTTGACACCGTAGAAGAAGTTTACAGCATCGCCGATGTGATGGTGTGCCGCGCCGGCGGCATGACAGTCTCGGAAGTGACAGCGTGCGGTATCCCGGCGATTTTTATCCCGCTGCCCGCGCAAACCGGCAATAATCAGGTGTTGAACGCGCGCACTGTCGCCGATGCAGGCGCAGCCATCGTGTTGGAACAAGGCGCGTTTACTATTGATGAACTGGTGAAACACCTCACCCGCATCACGATGGATGAGCAGGTGCATCAGCAGATGGTAACGGCGAGCCGCGCTATCGGCAGCCCGAATGCAAGTGATGAGATTGCGAAGGCTATTCTTTCATTACCGGCCCGGCCGCGGCAATCACCCGATTCAACTTAATATGAGAAAGGGCAACATATAAAATGTTTGGAAAGACACAACACATCCATGTTATCGGTATCGGCGGTGCTGGGTTAAGTGGGATTACGGAAATCCTCCTCGACTTGGGTTTTAACGTCACCGGTTCTGATATCCGACGCTCAGAGACGACAGAGCAGTTGCGCGCGCGCGGTGCGACTGTCCACTATGGGCACGCCGCGGCGAACCTCAACGGCGCAGATGTCGTCGTCAAATCGCCCGCGATTCCGCTGGATAACCCGGAGCTGCTCGCCGCGAGGACACAGAAAATCCCTATTGTCCGGGGCGCGGAGATGCTCAACGAGATTACGCGGATGCGCTACAGTGTCGCTGTCAGCGGCACGCACGGCAAGACTACCACAACGGCGATGACAGCGGCGGTGCTGCGAAGCCTCGATCCGACGGTAGTCGTCGGTGGGAAGCTCGTCAACGGCAGTCATGCACACAGCGGCGATGGCGAGGTGATGGTAGTTGAGGCGGATGAAGCGTATGGTTCAATTGAGATGTTCTATCCGACGGTTGCCGTAGTCACCTCGGTTGATGCAGACCATCTTGACTATTACAAGAGCGTTGATGAGATAGGCGAGACGTTCCTCAAATTCATTAACAAAGTGCCTTTCTATGGCACGGCGGTGCTGTGTCTGGATAGTGAGAACGTTCAGAAGTTCATCCCGCGGGTGGAGAAGCGGTATGTGACTTATGGGCTTGAAACGCGTGCGGATTTGGTGGCGGAGGCGATTCGCGTGGAGGGCCCTACGTCTCGTTATCGCGTTCGCGCCTCGCACGATGTCGCGCGTCTCCTCCGTAGCGCGCAGGGCTGCCCCGCTCGTTCTTCGGTCTCGGGCGAGATACTCGGCGAGGTTCATCTCAAAATGCCGGGCCGTCATAACATCGCGAATTCGTTAGCGGCTATCGCTGTTGGCCTTGAATTAGACATCCCGTTTGAGCAGATTCGGGAGAGTCTGGCATCGTTCCAAGGTGTGCATCGCCGGTTTGAGGTGCTCGGTGAAGCTGATGACATTGTCGTTGTGGACGATTACGCGCACAATCCGGCGAAGTTGAAAGCTGCGTTGAACGGTGCGCGCGAGGGTTACAAACGCCGTATCGTTGGTGTCTTTCAACCGCATCGCCATCAGCGGGTGCGAGATCTGGCTGACGAATTCTGCCGCTCTTTCTATCAAGCAGATGTGCTTATCGTTACTTCCATCTACGGCGCGGGTGAGGCAGAGATAGAGAACGTGACAGGCGAGAAGCTGGCGGCGGCGATTCGGGTGCACGGGCATCGGCACGTCATCTACGTTCCCGAGATGGGTGACGTTACGGATTGCCTCATGGAAGTCACCCGTCCGGGCGATATGGTGATGACGCTGGGTGCGGGCGACATCAATAAAGTTGGGCATGAATTCTTGGCGCGCAGACAGACGAGATGAGACGCGAGCGATGAAAAAGATGAAGCCATCCTCTCAACCTCAGAGAAATTCTCGTCGAGTGCCGGTGAGTGCCCTCTCACCGGCTGCGCGGCAGTTGGGCACCCCGCACCGTAGCACGAAGGTTTACGCGTGGCGGCGGCTCATCTTTTTCATCGCGTTGGTTGTAACGTTGGCGTTCGTGGGGAAAACGCTGCTCGACTTTTTTCGCGTTGAGCATGTCACACTGGAAGTCTCGGGCAACGTTCACTATACCGAGCGCGCGATTTACGATGTCTTAGGCGCGAATCTGGACAATATCGTCACCGAGTCGGAGGAGCAGGCTGCGCGGTATCTGAAGGAGAACCTGAGTTACATCAAAGACGCGCGGATATCGAAACGTTTGATGAAACGAGTGCTGTCCATTGAGGTGACAGAACGCGAGCCGTTCGCGCGGCTCCAATTCACTGCGCCGCGCCAGAATCGTGTTGACACACAATTTTTTCTATTAGATAGAGAGGGGTATGTGTTAGAATCTATTTTGGATGAGCGCTCCTCCTTTGATGCGGTGATGCTCCAGGCAGAAGGTGATGCATTTCCAGCCGTTGGAACGGTAGTGCAAACGCCGGCGGTGGTGTTGGGGCTCCACGTTTTGGAGGCGGTGCTGCGGGGAGGGTGGACGTTTGCGAAGCGGTTGGAGGCTGTGGACGCGCGCGATGCACAGAAGATTCGGCTGCACATCGTGGGGACTTCAGCGCGGCGCGGCGGCATGCAGGCATGGATTGCAGCAGACACGATTGCGAGGGGACTTCATTACATTGAACTCTTCTTGAAGAGGGAATCGGGCTGGGCAGACCGGGAGAACGGGGGGAGACAGCGCTCCCGGCTTTCCACCGGCAGTGGAGCGCAGGCGGATGGCTCAAGGAGGATGCCTACCGAACAAGAGACACACACTTATTTGGATGCAAGGTTTGAGGACGCAATCTATTTGGGGAGTGAAAATAGGTAAATGGCTAAGGAAAGTATTATCGCGGGCCTAGATATCGGCTCAAGCAAAATTTCTGTCGTCGTCGGAAACGCATGGCAGGGGCAGCGGGAAGGTGTTGAGATTATCGGCGTTGGCCATGCGCGCTCCGAAGGCGTGCGCCGCGGGAGTGTCGTTGACATCTCTCAAACGGCGGAAGCTATCCGCAAGGCCATCTCGGATGCTGAACTGATGGCAGGCGTAAAGATAGAGTCCGCGTGTGTCGGCATCTCGGGAGACCATCTTGTTGGGCAAACCTCGCACGGTGTTGTCGCCGTGGCGAGTGTGCCGGAGATTTCGCAGGCAGATGTGGCACGTGCGATGACGGCCGCGCGCGCCGTTTCCATCCCTGCTGGCCGCGACATTCTGCATGTCATTGAGCAGAATTTTGTCGTAGATACGCAGAATCGCATCAAAGAGCCTGTTGGCATGTCGGGCGCGCGGCTGGAGGCTTACGCCTATATCATCACGGGGGGCGTAACGGCAACACAGAACTTGCTGAACAGCATTGAGAAGGCAGGGTTGACACATGTGGAGACACTGGTTGCTTCACCATTGGCATCGACAGAAGCAGTCATATCACAAGACGAACGCGAGGTAGGGATTGCTCTGGCCGATATCGGGGACGGCACCACCGAAATCATCGTTTACAAAGAGGATGCCATTCAACACACCGCTGTCTTGCCGGTGGGCGGGCAGCATGTCACCAACGATATCGCGCAGTATTTAAAGGTGACGCTCCCCGAAGCAGAGGAACTCAAACTGCACCGCGGCTGCGCATGGACAGCGTTGGTTGGCCCGGAGAATTCGGAGCCGATTCCGACTGTGGTAGGTGCGAATCGGCCGCGGTTCATCGATAAAGTCGATCTGGCGCAAATCATTGAGTATCGGATGGTAGAAATTTTAGAGGCACTCGCCTACGAACTTGGCGATATGCAACTCCCCGCCGGGTTGATGCTGACCGGCGGTACATCGCTAATGGATGGCTTAACCGAGCTCGCTGAACAGATTATCCCGCTCCGCGTGCAGGTAGGCTACCCGAAGGAACTGAAGGGGCTGACCGATCGGGTGAATCATCCCATGTATGCAACCGGTATTGGCCTGGTACTTTACGGTAGCGCGCTCCGCCTTCAGGAACTTGAAGAGTCCTCACGGCACCGGCCGAGTGGCCTTGGTGCGCTGATGCAGCGATTCAAAGAGTGGTTCGGCTATTAGGCGCGCTGCCCAGGAGTTTCGCGTTGTCACCGCGCGCCTCCCCATTCTGAAAAAAACTTGACATCCATGCCGATGTGTGTTAAAATGCAATTGTGTCTCCATTTGGGGGGAAGGAAGCGGCGCATGAAGAAAGATGAACAGCAGAAAGAGAGAGATCGGGTGCAATTTCTAGGTGTCCGACAGGGGTGGGTAGGTATCGCGCTACTCATCTTTTGTGTCCTTGTCTTGGTTTATGGTGGTATGGCAATTGCCTATCATCTGTCAAAAGGCTGGGCTGGTTATGAGACGGTGCGTGCAATTGTCGTTGATACCACGGGGTGTATTCCGACGGCGATAACTATTCCCGTTCTGATTTTATTTTTAGGAGTGGAGGTTCCCATGATTTTGTATAATTTAGTCCGCGAGGGGATTGAGAAGCGTCAGCGGATGCGCGAGGCGCGCGGCGAGGCCCTCGGCAGAGAGCTTGCGAACCGCGAGTGGGTTGAGTGGGAAGCACGTCGGAAGGCAGCGGAAGCCGCCGGCGAAGACTTCACTGAACCCAACCCTGCCGAGAAACGCAATGGCACGTCACAAGACGCATGAGGTGCACGGCACCGCATCGCGCTCCCTATCTTTTCTTTGCAGTAGTGGAGGTTCCCATGATTTTGTATGGTTTAGTCCAAGAGCAGATTGAGAAGCGTCAGCGGATGCGCGAGGCCCTCGGCAGAGAGCTTGAGCGGCGTGAGTGGGTTGAGTGGGAAGCACGTCGGAAGGCAGCGGAAGCCGCCGGCGAAGACTTCACCGAACCCAACCCTGCCGAGAAACGCAATGGTACGTCACAAGACGCATGAGGTGCACGGCACCGCATCGCGCTCCCTATCTTTTCTTTGCAGTAGTGGAGGTTCCCATGATTTTGTATAATTTAGTCCGCGAGGGGATTGAGAAGCGTCAGCGGATGCGCGAGGCCCTCGGCAGAGAGCTTGCGAACCGCGAGTGGGTTGAGTGGGAAGCACGTCGGAAGGCAGCGGAAGCCGCCGGCGAAGACTTCACCGAACCCAACCCTGCCGAGAAACGTAACAGCGCGCTGTAAGATGTCGGTCGAGCGATCGCGAGGGGAACCCTCGGCGATTCGCGATCGCCGGGCCCTCGCGCTACGGTTGAATGGGCCGTTTTTGTTAGCGATTCGCGAGGGACAGTGGGCATCTCTGCAGCGAGGCTGCAGAGAGGACAAAGTTAAAGTAAGTAAGGTAGCGTGTTTACGCGGGGCGACACACGCACATTTTCTGTAGACGTGACCGTGTTTACGCGGGGCGACACACGCACGTTTTCTGTAGGCGTGACCGTGACGGCCCTCGCGCTACGGTTGAATGGGCCGTTTTTGTTTCGATCGCAATGCAGTGTTATGATGTCCAATAGGTGCAGTCAAATCGAGTCTATAATACCAAATAACGTTGATTTGTCTCATCTCTGTAGGGAAACCAGATTCCCTGATTTTGACCTTTCGGGTTCGGACGAGCCTGAATTAGCGTGAATTGATTTGGTATCATCGGGAAAAAATAGGAGGAATGAGGTTGTAGTGCAAGCGCAACCGAAACCAGACATGATTGAATTTGAACAAGAAGAATTTGGAGATCTGCGGGCGAAAATTAAGGTCATCGGTGTCGGCGGTGCTGGTGGCAACGCTGTCAAACGGATGATTGAAGCAGGATTAGCCGGCATCGAATTCTACGCGGTGAACACCGACCATCAAGCGTTGAAAACGTGCCATGGCGCGACACAACTCCAGATTGGGATTAACACCACTAACGGCCTTGGTGCCGGTGCGAATCCCGAAGTTGGCCGAAAAGCGGCGGAAGAAGACCGGGAGCATCTGCAAAAGATTGTTGAGGATGCGAACATGGTGTTCGTCACCGCTGGCATGGGCGGCGGTACTGGCACCGGGGCAGCGCCGCTCATTGCATCGCTTGCGCGCGAACGCGGGGCACTCACTATCGGTGTTGTTACCCGTCCTTTCAATTTTGAGGGGATGCGGCGCGCCGAGGCAGCCGAAACCGGTCTTGAGGAGCTTCGTGCATCCGCCGATTCTGTCATCGTCGTTCCGAACCAACGCTTGATGGATGCGATGGACAGAAAACTGCCGATTCAGGAGGCGCTCCGCGTTGGAGACGAGATTTTGCTCCACGGCGTTCAGAGTATCTCGGATATTATTACGGAGGCGGGTGAGATTAACGTTGACTTCGCCGATGTGGAGTCTATCATGCGTGAAGCAGGCAGTGCGCTGATGGGCATGGGGCGCGCCACGGGCGATAACCGTGCGCAAGCCGCTGCCCAACAGGCAATTTCTTCGCCGCTTCTTGAGGAAACTGACATCAACGGTGCCTATGGCATGATTGTCAACATCACCTCACCGCCCGATTTCATGATGCACGAATTGGATGAGGCGATGCAGGTAATCCAAGATGCGGCTACCGATGCGCAGATTATCTTCGGGCTTGTCTACAAAGACAGTTTGGAGCTCGGCGATGAGGTGCTTGTCACCGTCATTGCGACAGGGTTTGATACAGAGGATTTGCGCGCATCCGGGGTCGATCCGCGGGTGGCACCGAGGCAGTACAATGAACAGGAGGCTTACCCGGAACGCCGGGCACCGCTGCCTGGGCAGCATCTGGGTGGTTCCCGTACGAGCGCGGCACCCCAGGGCCGAACGCGCCCGGGCCGTTCTGCAGCTGGGTTCCCTGCCGCCGGCGCGCCTGCCGCGCCGGCGCAGCAGCCACCGGCGGAAAAACCACCTGCGAGACAGGCACGGAGACCGGCACCCGCGCAGCAACCTGCCGCCACCGGGACTAGCAGCGGACGTGGCGAGACGGACTGGGATATTCCGGCCTTCCTGCGCGTGCAGAAGCGAGGCGGGAAGTCTGGGAAATAGGCGCGCAGTCTGCCCGGCGGAACCGTTTTGTTTCTCGCGCTGTCGTTTCCGTTCGGTTGCGTTCAAACGAGGCGAGGTAGGGCTCAGATGAACATTCTGACGGGCTCTACCTCGGCATTGCGAGGGACAGCTCCTCGTTACTACGTGAGTCCGGGACGGTGATGGCAGCGCGCCGGACTCTTATCCGTTTGAAAGGAGATAAAATGATGCAACATAGAACCACCATCCACGTCGCAAATCAGAAAGATCTGGTTGCGGTAGAACTCGGCATTATTGGCTCTGAAGAGGTTCGGCAGGTGACTATCAAAGGCGCGATTGTCGATACCGGTGCGACGCGGCTCTCTTTGCCGCAATCGATAATTGACAGTCTCGGTTTGACACCTACTGATACCACCCTGGTCCACACGACAAACGGCATTGTGACTCGGACGCTTTATTCGCCTGTCCAGTTTACCGTGCTATCGCGGAAAGGCATCATAGAGGTAAGCAGTTTGCCGGACAACGTTCCTGCGCTTGTGGGACACATGGTGATGGAACTGTTAGATCTGGATGTGAATGTGAGAGAGGGGCTTATCCATAATCCCGCGCATGGCGGCGAACGCACGGAATACCAACTCTGATGACATCTTTGGAGGAGATAAAACGATGCAACACAGGACCACCATCCACGTCGCAAATCAGAAAGATCTGGTTTTGGCTGAAGTTGGCATTATTGGTTCTGAAGAGGTTCGGCAGGTGACTATCAAAGGCGCGATTGTTGATACCGGTGCGACGCGGCTCTCTTTGCCGCAATCGATAATTGACAGTCTCGGTTTGACACCTACCGATACCACCCTGGTCCACACGACAAACGGCATTGTGACTCGGACGCTTTATTCGCCTGTCCAGTTTACCGTGCTATCGCGGAAAGGCATCATAGAGGTAAGCAGTTTGCCGGACAACGTTCCTGCGCTTGTTGGGCATATGGTGATGGAACTGTTAGATCTGGATGTGAATGTGAGAGAGGGGCTTATCCATAATCCGGCACATGGCGGCGAACGCACGGAATACCAACTCTGAGCCACTGGAGCAGCATATTGAATCTACGAAAACACTACCAACACTTACTCGAGCAAGAGCACGAAAACCAGCAGTTCTCGCAGTTCCGAAAACGTAACCGATTTGCTCTTGTCTATCCGAGCACTTATGAGCTCGGCATGTCCAGTCTCGGCGTTCAGGTTATCTATGCCACGCTTAACGCGCGTGCGGATACCTCTTGCGAGCGTGCCTTCGTGCCCGAAGCCAGTTATCTGCGGCAGCTCATCGCTCAGAAAACACCGCTCTTCTCATTTGAGACGCAAACGCCGCTTAACCAATTCGACATCATTGGGTTCTCTGTCTCCTTTGAGTCCGATTACGTGAACATCCCGCGCGTGCTGGAGTTCGCCAATATCCCGCCCCTCGCTGAAGAACGTTCTGACTGGGATCCGCTCGTCATCGCCGGTGGCATTAACATCTCCTATAATCCGGAACCTATCGCGGATTTCGTTGACGTTTTCGTTGTCGGAGAGGCGGAGTTGGTTATCCACGAATTGATGGCGCGCTTTGATGCGTGGAAACAGAGCGGCGCGCCGAAGACCGAGTTGCTTGAAACGCTCGCGATGGTTCCTGGGCTCTATGTGCCATGTTTCTATGACGTTACCTATCACGATGATGGCACTGTCCAGCATGTGCAGCCGCGGTGCGGTTCCGGCGCGTCTCTTCCGATTCACGCCGCTGCTGTGCCGAAGCTTGATGATGTCCAGACCTGCACGCAGCTTCATACGCCGCATACCGAATTTTCCAATGCGCACCTGATTGAAATTGTGCGGGGTTGTGGCCGGCAGTGTCGGTTCTGCGTTGCGGATTACGCGCGCCGCTGGCCGAGGCATCGCTCTGTTGAAAACACGCTTGCTCTTGCTGAGCGCGCCCGCGGCATCACGGACAGAATTGGCTTAGTCGGTGCTTCGATTTCTGACCATCCGCAAATCGACGAGATTGCTGCCGGCTTAGTGGCGCGTGGCTTCCGCATCTCCTGTGCTTCGCTCCGTGCGGAGACGGTGCGCGCGCCGCTCCTTGATGCCCTCGCCGACAGCGAACAAGGCACCATTACCATTGCCCCCGAGGTTGCCACCGAGCATCTGCAGAAAGTCGTCAACAAGGCCATCCCGCGTGAACGTCTCTATTATATCTTTGAAGAGGCGTTGAAGCGCGACATCCTCAATTTGCGTCTCTATTTCCTCATCGGTGTGCCGGACGAGACACCGGCAGATGTGCAGGCTATCGCCGATATGGCGAGAGAGATGCGCAGCATTCTTCTCCCGCATGCGAAGCGGACTGGGAGAATGGGCCGCATCAGTTTCACTATCTCGCCGATGGTGCCGAAGCCGCACACGCCGTTCCAGTGGGTAGCGATGGAACCGCCGAAGACTATCGCTCGGAAACTTGATTTTCTCAAGCGCGAGATTAACCGGCTCGGTAGCATCAAGGTTGGTT
Organism: uncultured Poribacteria bacterium; assembly: GCA_958296135.1. Taxonomy (GTDB): domain Bacteria; phylum Poribacteria; class WGA-4E; order WGA-4E; family WGA-3G; genus AGPOR5. The sequence goes on along the minus strand of CATQHZ010000001.1, from coordinate 4,802,043 downwards.
CTGCAAGTGCGCGGCTGGCGCATCAGGAAGCAGTCTTCGCGCGCGGCGACCGGCGGCTCGGCAAGGTGATTTTAGCCCTCGCGCGCGGCGCAGCGTGGAATCAAGCGTTCCGTCAACACGGGTTAGCCCCCGATTTTTATGCCCTCCGTCAACGTCCCCTCCATGAAATATCCCCTTGGGCCCACCTCGATCTGAACGTGAAACCGCAATTCCTGCGGTTAGAGTTCCACAAGCATGAAAAAGGCTTCATGACGAGTGAGTGCGATACGGCGGTTTGCAGGAAATGTGGGGCATGTGATGCCTAAGTGCCGCTGGTGTGCAAATGTCCCTTGACTTTTCGCCGCAAATAGCGTAAACTGTAACAGAAATAGAAGGAGCTGCTTTGAAGAAGCGTGAAGGGCCCCTTAGTCCGTAGGGCGGGGGCCCGGCGATAGCGAATCGCCGAGGGTTTCCTCCGCCATGCTGGGTCTATATCTCGATCGACGATCGCGAGGGACAGTGGACATCTCTGCAGCGAGGCTGCAGAGATGACAAAGTTTCGGCGTAACGGCCCTCGCGCTACGGTTCAAGGGGCCCCCTAAGTCCGTAGGGCGGGGGCCTGTCCTCCGCCATGCTAGGTCTATCGATGGGCGGCGCGGGAGAGGCTCTTGCGCGACGGTGGAAGGGGGCCGTTTTCGTTTCGATGAACGCTCGCGAGGGACAACTGTAGACGTGACCGTAACGGCCCTCGCGCGACGGTGGAAGGGGAGGTTTTCGGCTTGATCGACGATCGCGAGGGACAGGCCCTCGCGCTACGGTGGAAAAAACGGCTCCTTCTCCACAGGAGTTTTAATGATGATGTTACATGAGTGGTATCGCGAAAAATTGGCGGCACGTCGGCGCGAGCTGGAAGCGCGGCTCCACGCCGCGGAGGAAACGGCGCGCGCGGCTGTCGCACAGTTACAGGAAGAACGCGGTGCTCAGCAGGCTTGGAACGAACGCCGTCTCCGGGCGCAAGAAAACGGCGCGCCGTTTGACGAACCGATGCCTAATGGGACAGACCCCGGTGTTGTCGCGCAGTTGCAGGAGGAACAGGCGGCTGCCAACGCGTGGTATGAACGGCGCATCGCTGCGGCTGAGCAGGGTGAACCGTTTGACGAGCCACCGCCGAGCGGTGTTGAGAGTTCGTAATGAGCGCAAAGGGCCCCTAAGTCCGTAGGGCGGGGGCCTGTCCTCCGCCATGCTAGGTCTATCAAGGGGCTCGCGAGGGACAAGCCCTCGCGCTACGGTTTAATTGACGTTTTTGAGACGGTCGGGGGATCGCGAGGGGAACCCTCGGCGATTAGTGATCGCCGGGCCCTCGCGCTACGGTGAAAGTGGCGTTTTTCGTTGGTGGAAGTGGCCGTTTTTGTTTGGATGAACGATCACGCGGGACAGGCTCTTGCGCGATGGTGGAAGGGCCCCTTAGTCCGTAGGGCGGGGGCCTGTCCTCCGCCATGCTAGGTCTATCGAAGGGCGGCGCGGGAGAGGCTCTTGCGCGACGGTGGAAGGGGGCCGTTTTCGTTTCGATGAACGCTCGCGAGGGACAACTGTAGACGTGACCGTAACGGCCCTCGCGCGACGGTGGAAGGGGAGGTTTTCGGCTTGATCGACGATCGCGAGGGACAGGCCCTCGCGCTACGGTGGAAAAAACGGCTCCTTCTCCACAGGAGTTTTAATGATGATGTTACATGAGTGGTATCGCGAAAAATTGGCGGCACGTCGGCGCGAGCTGGAAGCGCGGCTCCACGCTGCGGAGGAAACGGCGCGCGCGGCTGTCGCACAGTTACAGGAAGAACGCGGTGCTCAGCAGGCTTGGAACGAACGCCGTCTCCGGGCGCAAGAAAATGGCGCGCCGTTTGACGAACCGATGCCTAATGGGACGGGTTCTCCTGTTCTTGAGCAGTTGCAGGAAGAACAAGCGGCTGCCAACGCGTGGTATGAACGGCGCATCGCTGCGGCTGAGAAGGGTGAACCGTTTGATGAGCCGCCGCCGAACGGTGTTGAGAGTTCGTAATGCTCGTGAGGGACAGTGGACATGTCTGCAGGAAAACCGGCGGAGATGACAGACTGAAGGCGTAACGGCCTCCGCCCTACGGTGAAGAAAACCGGCCTCTCCCTGCCCGTGGCCCCACGCTTTCGGCTGTTTGACATTCGGTGGCAACTTAAAGTAAAATAATTAATAGGAGGTAATTGAGGATGAATAGACTTGAAATGACAGATCCGGAGTGGTATCAACTGATACTTGATACACTTTTGGAGACCTTAGGCCCCTTTGGGCTAAAGCGGTTTCTGGCGTTTGCTAAAGCCGGTATGGGCGACAAGGCGGCGAAACGCCGTGAATGGGTAGATGAGTTGGAGAAGGCAACGCTGATGCGTGGGATGCAGGCTTCCCTTTGTCAACGCGAACAGTTGTTACCGACGGTGCAAGGCGGAAACCCCCTGCAAGAGGGGGTTGATGTCGTGGAACATGCTTCCTGCACGAGCGACGAAAAGAGGGATTCAGTGGATTCCTTGCGCGAATGCCATGCAAGCCGCGCTGTCAATGAACCTCCGAAAGACATTAGTCAGTTGACAGATTGTGAGGTGCATCAACTCGGGCTTGATGCGGTTTCAAAAGAACTGGGGCTCCCGGGCCTGTTTCGGTTGTCTCTGCTGTGCACCCCGGGCACCGGCAACTACACCTTAGAACGGCGCAAATGGCTGAGTCAGATCAGTAAGGAAGAATTCCTCGCGCAAATTTTTGAGGCACGCAAGGCGAAGCAGCGCAGCGGAAAGGAATAGGCAGACTCGTGCAAAGTCAGTTCCACCACCAGAACATCTATCTGGATACGTGCTGCTTGGGGCGGCCCTTTGACGATCAGACGCAAGATCGGGTGCGCCAAGAGACCGAGGCATTTCAGCGACTCAATGCTTATTTCTCCACGGGGCACTTACATTGGATTGTGAGTGATGCTTTGGCAAATGAAGTTGCCCAGAATCCTAATGTGACACAGCGTAATACCATCAATACCAAACTGAATACGGCGCATCAAACGGTTCGCGTTGGTGAGATGGAAACCGCCCGGGCCGTCCAACTGGAATGGCTAGGATTCCCGTGGTTTGATGCCTTGCATATTGCGTGTGCAGAGAGCGGCGGCGCGGATGTCTTGCTCACAACGGACGATGGATTGCTTAAGAGGGCGAAACGGTCCCACGAGCATCTTCGCGTGCGCGTCGAAAATCCATACACATGGCTACAGGAAGTTGGGGGATAGGCGCGCTAGCAGGCCCGTTTTGTTCCGTGCCGGTGCGAATGTCCCTTGATTTTTCGCCGCAAATAACGTAAACTGTAACACAAATTTGTTTGGATCGAGTGCTCGCGAGGGTTCCCCTCGGCGATTCGCGCTCGCCGGGCCCTCGCGCTACGGTTTAAGGGCCCCTTAGTCCGTAGGGCGGGGGCCTGTCCTCCGCCATGCTAGGTCTATCGATGGGCGGCGCGGGAGAGGCTCTTGCGCGACGGTGGAAGGGGGCCGTTTTCGTTTCGATGAACGCTCGCGAGGGTTCCCCTCGGCGATTCGCGCTCGCCGGGCCCTCGCGCTACGGTGCGAAGGGACCCCTAAGTCCGTAGGGCGGGGGCCTGTCCCCCGCCGTGCTAGGTCTATCAAGGGGCTCGCGCGGGACAGGCTCTTGCGCGCCGGTAGGCGGTGCGTTTTTGTTTCGGTCTAGCGATCGCGAGGGACAGGCCCTCGCGCTACGGTTCAAGGGGCCCCCTAAGTCCGTAGGGCGGGGGCCTGTCCTCCGCCATGCTAGGTCTATCGATGGGCGGCGCGGGAGAGGCTCTTGCGCGACGGTGGAAGGGGGCCGTTTTCGTTTCGATGAACGCTCGCGAGGGACAACTGTAGACGTGACCGTAACGGCCCTCGCGCGATGGTGGAAGGGGGCCGTTTTCGTTTCGATGAACGATCGCGAGGGACAGGCCCTCGCGCTACGGGCTAAGGAGTGTTTCTGATGATGCTTCATGACCGGTATCGTGAATGGCGCGATGGTAGGATTCGCGAGGAGCGCGAAGGCCGACTTGCTGCGGAAGCGGCGATACGCACGGCTGCTGAAGAGAACCGCCGTGCTGCCGAGACCATTGCGCGGTTACAGGAAGAACGCGAGGCGCTGCAGGCTTGGAACAAACGCCGTCTCCACGCTGAGCAAATTGGCGCGCCGTTTGACGAACCGATGCCTAATGGGACAGACCCCGGTGTTGTCGCGCAGCTGCAGGAGGAACAGGCGGCCGCTAACGCGTGGTATGAACGGCGCATCGCTGCGGCTGAGAAGGGTGAACCGTTTGACGAGCCGCCGCCGAACGGTGTTGAGAGTTCGTAATGAGCGCAAGGGCCCCTTAGTCCGTAGGGCGGGGGCCCGGCGATCGCTAATCGCCGAGGGTTTCCTCCGCCATGCTAGGTCTATCGAAGGGGCTGCGAGGGATGGGCTTTTGCGCTGTGGTTTAATTGACGTTTTTGAGACGGTCGGGGGATCGCGAGGGGAACCCTCGGCGATTAGCGATCGCCGGGCCCTCGCGCTACGGTTCAAGGGGCCGTTTCTTGCGTTAGGGGCGGTTTTTGAACGTATCCGCGCCACACAATTTTTTTCTTGACGAAAACGCGGGAAAATGATAGAATCATAAATGATGATGGCTTTTTTCATGATACACTTTCTTGGAAAAATGACCCTCGCATCTTTTTTCGCTTTTTTCGCTTTTTTTCTTGACAAAAATTGTAAAAAATGCGAAAATAGGCGACGATGACAACTTTTTAAGGGAAATCTAACGGATTTTTGACTCCATATCACTTTTTTTGATGAATTTGCTTGATAAAATCACTTAAATTGTGATACAATCTTAAATGATGTGGATTTTTTCTAAAAAAATTTGACATCAAACCGTTTTCTAGGTATAATTAACGTATCAGTTTTCCATGCCGGCACGCGCGAGCAACGGACAACTATAGCAATCTGTCCTGAATACGAACTCCCGCCCAACGGAAAATTGTTGACAAAAAACCGCAAAATGTGATACATTAACTAACGATGCAGATTTTTTCTAAAAAAATTTGACATCTACCCACTTTTGTGGTATAATTAACCATAATTACGGTGGAAAACGCGAGAGGATTGACGCGCAAAATCCACCCAACCTCTGAAATCGAGCAGAAAATCGGAAATCCACATTTTTTGTGTGTTTTTTTGTAACCGATTTTTCACAACTCACGTTTTAGAGATTGTAGAGAATGTGTCTAAGGTTTGGCATCGCGCATAAAATCGCCGCAACTGGACCGCCCAAATAGGGCAGACCGCGCGGAACTAACCCGTGTCAACGGCTACGCATAAATCGTAAGCAACGGACACACGAACGCGCAAGACTAAACCCGAAAAACCATATACCCAAGACCCCGTAGGTTGCAATCGACTGAGCGCAACCGCAATACGGAGAATTGGAGAACTTTGTTAGATGACGCTAGAGAGATTGGCTCTCTAGTTGACGATGAAGAAACCTCAACACGGCGAAAGCCGACATGAGCGAATCTTCTAAATCCCTGAGGATTATTGGGCGACACCGAGCTCACGCGTTAGAAGCCGGCTGAACCCAATAATAATGATTAATTCTAGTTTTTATACTCTTTACGGAGGTAAATTAAATGGAAAGGAAATTACTTTCCTTACCGAGTTTCTTTGTCTTACTGCTGATCGCAGGAATTACCTTCCTCGCGGCTCCAGTGGTGGACGTGCATGCCGCCCTGGGAGGCACACCGACGGTAGTACAGACAACGCCCGCGGCGGGGGCGACCGCTATGAGCGGCAATGTTGTAGCCACAATCACCTTCACTGCAGCAGTGAAGGTGGCAGGTGAGACTAAGGCAGGTGAGACTGCTGCTGTTACTACTGTGGATGGATTTGGTGTCGAAGATATTATAGTCACTTTTAATAAGGAAGACGGTAGCAGTGAGAGTCGTCGGCCTACAAGTTCTGAGCTCGCGAAAACGGATAGCACGCCGACAGCGGGATTAGGAACGACGTTTACAGTGACTGTAGCAGTTCCCACCAATGAGAAGGGCAATCTCATCATTGGTCTTAGAGCCTTTGTTACTGGCAGCGTAGAGTTTGAAGAAGATGCCGCTCCTACTAACACGTATGACGCTACTGGCGTGGTGGCGACGATTGCTTACGATAGCCTTGATACGCTGAAACCGACGGTAACAATAACCGGAGGAGCAAACACGGGAGGTACTGCGTCGGCGATTAGCGTTACTGGTGGCATGGGTGTTGACGATATCTTTCAGTTAGAGTTTGAGTTTTCCGAGCCCCTCGGGACTGGAGCTGCTGGGTTTGCTCATGCTGATGATGTTAGCATTGCAACCACGCCTGCGCCTGCCTCAGGTGCTGATGATCCTTCAGAAGTTGTAGGTTCGTGGGCAAAACCTGGTGCTGCAGCGGGCACACCTACGTTTATTGTTGTCATCAATCCGGCTGACGGTGCCACGAAGGTGACAGTCGGGGTGAAGAAGGATGCTGTCGCTGATGTGAACGGGAACAAGCTCGATCCTGCGATGACGGAGGATGTCACGATTAACCCTCGTCCGACGGTGACCATTAATTCTACGGTTACGGTGCCGATTGATGCGATGACGCTTAAATTTCCTGTAACGTTTGAACTTTCAGCGGAACCGGGAGCCGGTGCCAACGATGGCTTACAGGCGACAGATATTACCGTTACTAACGGTTCGCTTGAAGAAGGTAGTCTGAGCAGAGATCTAACGATGCCTCCTACGGCTGACGTGAAAGCTATCTACACTGCGATGGTTGTGCTGCCGGACGCGGCTGATCGGAAGTCTCCTGTGACAGTCACAGTGAAGGCAGATGGTGTGATGTCAGCGGGTCTCGGTAATGCCGCGATCTCAAAGCCGTTTACAGTTACCGTTACTACAGTGCCTGTTACCACGACACCGACTGGAATTGGCACGTCGCTTCCGACAGGAAGAAAAGGATTTAGTGTCCAGGTCACAGTTCCGGCTAATGATTGGACGGTGCTTGCGAAGTCTCCTAACGATTCCGGTATTACGGGTCTCACACCCGTGGACGTTGCAGACGAAGCTTGGGTCGATCTGAGTGACTTCCTTGCGACCGGCAGTGGTGGTGCTATAGATCTGAAATTCACTGGGGCGAATGTGAAAGATCTCGTTATCAGTGAGTTGATGTGGGGTAACGATGCCTCGAAGAATCCTTCAACGAACAGCCAGTGGATTGAAATCTATAATACCACAGCGAGTGCTATCACCGGCATGCTTACAGTTGAGTTTACAGACGGTGGTAATGGTGCTACGATGCTTGCGGTTCCCGCAGATAAAGCGGGCCCTGCCACGACTACCGCTGCGCCAGTGGTTGATAAATTGACTAACTGGGGATTAGGCGAAAATTATTGGCAGGTTTCCGACGTAGCCGGTGGTGCCTACGGGCAAGGTGGGCGTACAGAGGCGACGGTGGTTGTATCTGCACGTCAACTCGTTTCGATGGAGCGTAAGATCAATTACGTTGATGTCGCTAAGGTACATGATGCCAATGACGCGGCTAAGAATCGGAATAAGCAATTAGGGGCGGTTCCTGACGGTGCGAGATCCGGCAGTTGGCAGGCTTCTAAGGCTCCCCGCCGTAACATGAGCGGTCTTCGTCTCGGCACACCGGGCACAAGCGCGGTGGTGCAGATTACCAAGACGAGCATCAGCAAGTCGGTTGTTTTCAACGAGGTTGCTAACCGCAGCAGCGAGAAAGACGACTGGCTTGAACTTTACAACCCTGGCAGTGCCGATGTCAAAATCAACGGCTGGGTGTTGAGCAAAGTTACCGGTGTTGGTAATGATAAAGACGTCGAACTGTTTACGTTTGAGAGCGATGAGAACATTATGGTTCCCGCGAAAGGCTTCCTGATGGTTGTCAATGAAGATCCGTCCGAGACTTCACTCTCCGCGGGTGAGAACGTTGACAATCCGAGTAGCAATGCGAACGGTTTGCCGACGCAATTCTATATTGACAGCGGTCTGAATATTCCGAAAGAGAATTACCTCCTCGTCCTTCGGACGGAGAAAAAGCTCGGATCAGATGAGAAGATTGTTGACATCGCTGGGCATATCGGGAATCTGAACCTCAGCGATGATGCTCGGGGTACCAAAGTCTGGCCGCTGAAAGTCTGGGAGGCGATTCAAACCAACGATCTCAATGAGAGCAATGGCAACACCTGGGTTCGTGACAAGGGCAAGAACCTTGACCACGCCGATGCTTGGAAGCATGATGGCGGCGTGACGGGTCTCGGGATAGACCGGGCTGCGACTACGATGAATAGCGGTACACCGGGTTACGACAACGGTGCCGTGAAGGATAAAGTCAAAGATCTCACGGCCTCCGATCCTGTTGTTATCAGCGAGATTATGTTCGGCACAGGTAATGGCCGCGTGCCGCAGTGGATCGAGCTGTATAACCCCTCCAAGACGCAGGCTGTCAAGTTAAATGGTTGGAGACTGAATGTCCGGAACGTCAGCGATGCTTCGGAGGACCTGAATGTCAAGTTTGACTATGAGTTGAGACTGCCTGACGTGCGGATCCAGCCGAATCAGACCGTTCTGGTTGTGAGTGCGTCTGGTGATTCCAACGACGACAAGCGGTTCCCGAGAGATCGGATTATCAGCATCTGGTCGACCCGGAGTCTCCGCGATACGGCAGAAATGACAAGTCGTCGGGATGCCGTGCTGAGTACCATTGGGTTCTACATCAGCCTCTCCGATCCTGATAAGGTGATGGTAGATGAGGTGGGTAACCTTGACGACAAGCGCAACGCCGCACCGAATTGGCCCTTGAAGGGTGGTAACCTTGAAGAGGGCGGCCGTAGTTCCATGGTCCGCGTGAGTGGCACCGAAGGTGATGGCACGGAAGATGATGCATGGCGTTCCGCGGTCAACACGAATGGTGGCGAAGTGGGTGTTGAGACCCTCTACTACGGCGATGAAGACGATATCGGCACACCGGGTTATACGCCGGGCGGTCCGCTGCCTGTTCAGTTGTCGAGTTTCTACTCGAAGCGTAACGATGCGGGTGCTGTTGTCATCACGTGGGCGACGGAGTCTGAGTTAGACAATGCAGGGTTTAACATTCTGCGTGGCGCGTCTCGGACAGGCGAGTTCACGAAGATCAATTCGCAGTTGATTCCGGGTGCGGGCACGACGGGTGAGAAGAACACGTATACGTGGACGGACACCAGTGCCAAACCGAATGTTCTGTATTTCTATCAAATCGAAGATGTCTCCTTGGATGGAGATCGTCAGACCTTGCGGACCACGCGTCTTTACGGGCATGTGGGTGCTGCAGGGAAAGCGACGACCACCTGGGGTGCATTGAAATATCGTGAGTAGTCTCTCTCAGGGAGAGCTCATCTAACGCGAAGCGCGGGCGATTTCTTATGAAATTGCCCGCGCTTTTTGTTTTAAGGGGTGGCCCCTTAGTCCGTAGGGCGCGGTGCTGTGCCGCGCCATGCTAGAGGGAAAGGGCCCCCTTGAACCGTAGGGCGCGGTCTTGTGCTGCGCCATGCCAGAGGGAAAGGGCCCCTTGAACCGTAGGGCGAGGTCTTGTGCCTCGCCATGCCAGAGGGAAAGGGCCCCTTGAACCGTAGGGCGAGGGCCTGTCCCTCGCCATGCTAAGGTCAATCGATGGGGTTCGCGAGGGAAAGGGCCCCTTGAACCGTAGGGCGCGGTCCTGTGCTGCGCCATGCTAGGTCTATCGATGGGGTTCGCGAGGGAAAGGGCCCCTTAGTCCGTAGGGCGAGGTCTTGTGCCTCGCCATGCTAAGGTCTATCGATGGGGTTCGCGAGGGAAAGGGCCCCTTAGTCCGTAGGGCGAGGTCTTGTGCCTCGCCATGCTAAGGTCTATCAAGACGGAATGAGGGGAGGTTCTTCGGCTCGACCCACGATCGCGAGGGACAGTGGACATCTCTGCAGCGAGGCGGCAGAGATGACAAAGTTTCGGCGTAACGGCCCTCGCGCTACGGTAAAAGGGGCCGTTTTTGTTTTGGTGGAAGGGCCGTTTTTGTTTGGGTCGAGGGTTCGCGAGGGACAGTGGACATCTCTGCAGCGAGGCGGCAGAGATGACAAAGTTTCGGCGTGACGGCCCTCGCGCTACGGTTCAAGGGGCGTTTTTGTTTCGATCAACGATCGCGAGGGACAGTGGACATCTCTGCAGCGAGGCTGCAGAGATGACAAAGTTTCGGCGTAACGGCCCTCGCGCTACGGTAAAAGGGGCGTTTTTGTTTCGATCCACGATCGCGAGGGGAACCCTCGGCGATTCGCGATCGCCGGGCCCTCGCGCTACGGTTCAAGGGCCGTTTTTGTACGGTTTAAGGGGCCGTTTTTGTTTATGAAAAAATCACGCAAAAATCCGCATCTCACTGCATACGACTATTCCCAGCCGGGGGCGTACCTTGTTACCCTTGCTACCCGCAACCGCTCCTGCCTTTTCGGCGGTCTCAGCGATGGTGCGCTCATCTTAAACGATGCTGCGAGCATGCTTGAAAGGCAGTGGGCAGCATTGCGGCATCGGTATCCACATCTCCAGATGGATTTTTGTCAGGCGATGCCGGATCATTTCCACGGTATCTTATTTATTTTGCGGGAGTCTTCTCCGGCGGTGTCCTTGCTGGAGATTGTGAATTATTTTAAGTCTGTTACGACGCGTGCGTATATTCGGGGAGTTTCATCGGCGGGCTGGCGGCGTTTTAGTAAAAAGTTGTGGCAGCCGGGTTTCCATGAGCACGTTATCCGCGATGCGTCAGATTTGGGAGCGTTTCGTGCGTATATTGAAAATAATCCGCGGCAGTGGGTTTTGGACCGGTCCTATCTTGTGCCAGAGAATTTTCGCCGTGGTGGAGGGAAAGGAAAGGGCCCCCTTGAACCGTAGGGCGCGGTCCTGTGCTGCGCCATGCGTGGGTCTATCAAGGGGGGTTCGCGCTGCGGTTTAATTGGCGTTTTCGCTTGGATCGAGGGATCGCGAGGGGAGGGCTTCCTTAGTCCGTAGGGCGCGGTCCTGTGCTGCGCCATGCTAGGTCAATCGAAGGGGTTCGCGCTGCGGTTTAATTGGCGTTTTCGCTTGGATCGAGGGATCGCGAGGGACAGTGGACATCTCTGCAGCGGGACTGCAGAGATGACAAAGTTTCGGCGTGACGGCCCTCGCGCTACGGTTTAAGGGCCGTTTTTGTTTGGGTGGAAGGTGGCGTTTTTTGTGTCGGTCGGGGATTCGCGAGGGACAGGCCCTCGCGCTACGGTTCAAGGGGCCTATTCGTGGTATTGGCGTTTTTTGTTGACATTTGCTTGCGAGGGATGGTATTTTATTGTATAAGTTGTCTAGTATCAAGGAGGATTTCAGGATGAGAGATCCAAGATGGGATCCGGCTGATTCAGTCAAGTGCCGGCAGGTTTGGGAGGCGTATCAAGAAGCGCATGACCTCTCGGAGCGGCATGGGCAGACAGCGGGCATCGATCCGAAAAGCGGCCGAATCTGGTTCGGTGAGTCAATGGAAGATGTCGTTGAGCAACGGGCAGCGGAAGGCTTGAAGTCTCCCATTTTCTTTGAACGCGTTGGGCATGCAACCTATTTTTTGAAAGGGGGCCGTCGGTGATTCAGGGGAAAGTCACGGCAGCGGGTGTGCCGACGATTCGCCTGTGGGTTGCAGGGCGCGAATGGGTGGCTACCATTGATACCGGTTTCAACGGCGATTTGGAATTACCAGAAACCTTGCGCGCGTCTTTGAACGTCGTCAATTATATGGGGCCCGTCACTTTTGCGTTAGCTGGGGGCCAAACTATTGAGGAAGATGTCTATTTAGTTGAATTCCCTTTTGACGGCCAAGTCATTCGGGCAAGGACGACGTTCGTTGCAGATAGTCACATTCTGCTTGGGACGCGTCTGTTGCGTGCCTATCGGCTTCAGGTTAATTTCGTCACTGGCACCGTTGAGTTGGAACGAGTTTCCACCGAACCTTAGCGGTTTGGGCGCGAGAAGCGTGGGCCATTTATGGAAATGGCCCACGCTTTTTTTTAGGGGAGGGCCCCCTTGAACCGTAGGGCGCGGTCTTGTGCTGCGCCATGCCTGGGTCTATTGAGGGGATTGCGCGGGCCGGTGGTCCTTAGTCTGTAGGGCGCGGTGCTGTGCTGCGCCATGCGTGGGTCTATCAAGGGGGTTCGCGAGTGACAGGCCCCCCCTTGAACCGTAGGGCGCGGTCCTGTGCTGCGCCATGTGTGGGTCAATCGAAGGGGTTCGCGAGGGCCGGTGGAAGGGCCGTTTTCGTCTCCTACGATTGCGAGGGTTTCCCTCGGCGATTCGCGCTCGCCGGGCCCTCGCGCTACGGTAGGAGGGGAGGTTCTTCGGCTCGACCCACGATCGCGAGGGGAACCCTCGGCGATTAGTGATCGCCGGGCCCTCGCGCTACGGTAAAAGTAGCGTTTTTGCGTTTTCGTTTCGTTCGGGGCTTCGCGAGGGAAAGGGCCCCCTTAGTCCGTAGGGCGCGGTCCTGTGCCGCGCCATGCTAGGGTCAATCAGGGGGGTTCGCGCGGCCGGTTTAAGGTGCTGTTTCTTGCGTTTCGGTTGGTATTGGCGTTTTTTTGGACGCGAGAAGCGTGGGCCATTTATGGAAATGGCCCACGCTTTTTTTGCCGTTTATTGCGGCGGTGGTTCGTTGAAAGGTTCGCCCTTCGCTGCAGCGGCGAGGCGGCGTGTGTTCCACGCGGTCCACTGCTGCTGCATCTCGTTGCGGCCTTCGTCGCGCCCTTCGTTGCGGCCTTGGTTGAAGCCTTCGTCGCGCCCTTGGTTGAGGCCTTGGCTCCGGCCTTCGTCTTTGGCTTTGGCGACGGCTGCGGCGTGCTGTCGCCGGGCTTCTGTCCAACGTCGGAATAACATGATATCCCCTCCTTCTCGGGAAATGATGAGAATTGTTGCAGTTGCGAGAAACTGCGGTGAATGTATAAAGAGTATCCACCCTACCGCGAGGAAACCGTGCCAGGCGGTGTCAATCTCGTAGGCGAAAACCGCGAGAATGTAGACCACGGTGAGAGCGAGAAAGTTGTAGACGGCTCTTTCTGCGTCTTTGACGGTAAAGACGGTTGAACGCGTTGCGGGGGGTGGCTGTTCTGGTGCGGGTTTGTGTGTGTCTGCCATTAAATTCCTCCGAGTGTGAGTGTGCCGAGCTGGCACCGTTTGTCCGTTATCTTTTGTCAACATTTTTATGATACCCTATCCAGCGGAGCGATGTCAAGGAAAACCGCGCGCTATCGCTTCACTCTTCTTTTTCTGCCCACTCATGCCTTTTGTGCCACCATACTTGCAAGGATACCGAGGACCCTGTCGCACCGCTCGATGTGATACGCGGTCATGTCAATGCAGAGTTTCTGCCCCTCTAACTTGAGGAATAGCCATTCTGTGCCTGATGTGGTAGCCCCATAGACACCCGGAATGTCATTCCCGGCTGCCGCGTTAAAACGTTGGGCTGCGACCATTTCCGCGACACACTGCCCGAGCCCCTCTGTCAGGTTATCCCTTTTCGCCTCAACAAGGACGATGACAGGTGCCTTCAAAGAAAATTGCCGCGGCGAGAGACTGACGACAAAATCACATACGCCGTTCAGGTCGTTTTCGGCATCCACGTTGAACTCAATCCCGGAGAAAAAACTGATGCGTCTCTCAAAATGCTCGCGGAGTTCCACGAGTACATCGGCGACAATGAGTTCGGATTTTGCCTTCTCTGTGCTGATAGCGATGGCTAACGCCGCTTTACGTTCCAAGGCCGCGGTCAGATGGGCACTCGGTGCCACCGGTTCAATGTCTGCAAAGATGCCCTGGGCATCAATCTCTTCCAATTGAAACTTTTCCTGCACTGCATCTAAGGTCCAATTGCTATATGCCATGATGAAATCACCTTATTCCCTCCGGTAGGCGCGGTTTTCAACCGCGTCCGTTACGTTGTTCGTCTCGGTTCTGCGTCCTATAGAAAAATGGGATGCTGTCTTCTTTAATTATGCCATGTTTTGGGGGCAATTGCAAATTGTTAAACGCGTCTGATGCGGGAGTTTACGTGGGCCAGTAGTTTGCTTTTGCGAAGCAGCGCAAAACGGTGGAAGTGGCGTTTTCGTTTCGGTTGGGGGATCGCGAGGGGAGGGCTCCCTTAGTCCGTAGGGCGAGGGCCTGTGCCTCGCCATGCTAGGGTCTATCGAGGGGATTGCGCGGGACGGTGGTCCTTAGTCCGTAGGGCGAGGGCCTGTGCCTCGCATGCGTGGGTCTATCAAGGGGGGCGCGCGGGGTTGGTATTGGCGTTTTTTGTGTCGGTCGTGGGCTCGCGAGGGGAAGGGCCCCCTTGAACCGTAGGGCGCGGTCCTGTGCCGCGCCATGCTAGGGCCGGTAGTAGTGGCGTTTTCGCTTCGACCCACGATCGCGAGGGACAGGCCCTCGCGCTACGGTTCAAGGGGCCGTTTTTGTTTCGGTGGAAGGTGGCGTTTTTGTTTCGGTCCACGCTCGCGAGGGTTCCCCTCGGCGATTGGTGTTCGCCGGGTTTTCCCTCGCGCTCTGCAGGCGTGGCCGTGACGGCCCGCGCGCTACGGGAAGGAGCGGCTCACCGCAAAATCGCGAGTTTCTCCACATACCTATACCGTTCCCCGTTCGCAACAACCGATATATGACAAATATACACCCCCGCCGACACCGCCAATCCGTACGATGTTTGCTGATTCCACCATGTCCGCCAGACACGCCGGTCGAGCCGGTCGGCGACGCCCTCAATCCGTTTAATCAGATTGCCGTGCGCGTCGTAGACGGCAACGTCCATCGTACTCATAGCGAGATTCGCTTGCACTCGGAATTCGGTAAGCCCCTGGTTGCGCGCAGGATTCGGGAATACCACGACTTCCTCCCACGCGAACGGCTGCTCGAAAAAGACAGTCTGCGCCACCGATGTCGCCCCGAGCGGATGCCGCGCCGTTATCCGAAGCACATTTTCACCGGGTGCCAGGGGTATCGTTGCGGCATAGGTGCGCGCTTCTCTGTCTATCTCTGCTGTCACCTGGCTTGGATGCACAACGATGTCAATCGGGAAATCGGATTCAAACGTGCCGTGAATCTGCACGGGACTCTGCGTAACGATAGCCCCGGTAGGCGCGCTTTGTCCGCGCGCATCTTCTGCATCCCCGGTAAACGCGCTTTGTCCGCGCGCTATCTCAACCGTAATTTTCGGGTTCCGCCGCGTCGGCTGAAACATATCAGTCAGGAGGCTATCCACTGTCACCAGCACCAGTTGCGTCACTTTTCTCACCAGCCCGAAGTTCACCTTATCAGCGGTATCCCGGGCGGTATGATAGAAGGGGTTTGCGTCGTAGTGCTGCGAATCGCGCCACGGCGTGGAGCTCTCGATGAGCGTCACGGCATTGTAACCTGCGTCCCAGAATGAGCGATGTGAGGAGATATCGACGAATTCATCTTGCGTTCGGCGAATTTTGAGCTCGATGTCAAACCACGTATTCGCAATCGTTAGTGCTCGGCTTATCCACGCCGAGTCCTTGTTTGTGACTACTTCCACCAGGTCGCGTTTCCAGTTAAACCCGAGCATATCAAGGTTGAACACAGCGGTGATGTCTTCAGATGTCGCGGGTTCGCTTTCCAAGCGGGCTCGCACATAATTCCGACTCCCCATAAATCCGAGCTCCTCACCTCCCAACGCAATAAACCGAATCTCGTGTTCATATTCGTATTGACTCAGCAGATCAGCAATTTCCAACAGCGCGGCGATACCGGTGCCATTCTTATTCGCTCCTGGTGCGCGAGATGCGAGAGGGTTCCAGCCCGGTTCCCGGTCTGCCTGCGTATCATAATGCGCGCAAATAAGAAAAACCCGCTTCCCTGTAGGGGTGCTCTCCCGGTCTTGATGGTTCGTAGGTTCTCCTTTTTTTACCGTAGGTGCGCTTTGTAAGCGCGCTGCCGGCAGAACCGCGACGACATTCCGGATACCTCCGACAACCTGTTCACTTATCACTAACCTTGGTGCGCGCCGAAATTGGCTTTTGATGTATCGGACAACATTTTCGGTTGCCTCACGATGGTGTGCGCTGCGCGTCCGGTAGGCGAGTGGATGGGGAAAAAGCCGCACGTTTTCCTGCAATGCGAGGACATGCGCCTCCAGTGCCGCCGACTGCACGAGAGAGAGCAGTTCATCTCCTCGCGCACCCCACACCGTGCTAGCGGCTATAAAAATGAATCCCAGAATTGCGTAGATGATTTGCATACGTTCCAGTTGGGTGTATCCTATAGTGTATAAACATTTCTATTGTAAAGGATTTTGAAACAGATTGCAACCTGAGGTTTCAGACAGCAAAAATAACTTGCAACGCGCGGGAATATATGTTAAACTAATGTAAAGTTTGAGCAAGCGGCATCATCACCGCTCCAAAGGAGGCACACATGAAATTTGGGTTGTTTTTTTTGATGTCAATATGGTTCGGAGGGCCGTTGGCATTCGGTGCGCTAGATGTCGACGATTTGGAGAAAATCCGTGCGATTGTTAAGGAATCCGAAGACCGGTTGCGCGCGGAGAACGCTGCGTCCGAGGCTCGGATGAATAAGCAGTTGGACCGGAACTTCACGCTGCTAGTGGCTCTATTTGGGTTTGTTGCTGTAGTTACCGGTATTCCGCTGACGCTCGTTGCGTTCCAGTTGCGCAAAGAGCGAGATCGGGACGCGCAGCTCCACCAGCAACAACAGCAGCTTCAGGAGCAACAACGGGTGATTGAGGCACTGCAACAGCAGCTTGAAGGCATGAACCGCGAGTTGGAGCTGCTCAAACAGCAGGGGCTTTTCCGATAGGGCTAGCGCGCCGCGCGCTGGCGGGTAGCCGCGGGTTCTCGCGTTGCTCTGCGAAAGGAGGCACACATGAAATTCGGACTGATTTTTGTCATCGGGCTCTGGCTCATAAGCACGTCAACGTTCGGTGCGCTGGATGTTGACGATTTGGAAAAAATCCGTGCGATTGTTAAGGAATCCGAAGACCGGATGCGCGCGGAGAACGCTGCAATGGAAAAACTGCTGCGCGCGGAGATGGAACTGCTGCGCACGGAGCATGAACGGCTGCGCACGGAAATCGCCGCGTCCGAGGCGCGAAGCAAGGAACACACCTCCCAAGAAACGGGGAAAGTGATGCTCCAAGTCGACGAAACGAATAAACGGAAAGACCGGAATTTCCTCTTGTTGCTCACGTTCATTGCTGTGGTTGTCGGGCTTCCGCAGATTATCGCTACCTTACAGCGGCGAGGCGAACGCTCGCAAAACGCAAAAATCGAAGCGCAGCAAAAGCAAGTTGAAGCGCAGCATCGCGAAGCCCGCGCGCGAGACGCGAGAATCGCGGCACAGCAAAAGCAGATTGATGGGCTGATTCGGGAATTGGAGACTCTCAAACAACAAAAACTCTAACGGAATTGCGGAGGGCTACCATGCCAGCAAACCTGCCACCCACGTACTATAAACTCAAACATGAACACGAAGCGGCGAAAACCGATGCGGAACGACTGGTGCTGTTAGAGGAAATGCTGCGCATCATTCCTAAGCACAAAGGTTCAGAGAAAGTTGTGTCCGACCTGCGGCGGCGCATCGCCAGACTCAAAAAGGGCGCGTCGGCGGCCGGTGGCAAAAAAGGCACGCGGAAGGGATACAGCGAACACATCCCGAAGCAGGGTGCTGGGCAAATTGTGCTGCTCGGGCCACCGAACGTCGGCAAATCGCGGCTGCTCGCCGCCTTTACCAAAGCGAAGCCTGACGTTTCACCTACACCCTACACGACAACCGCGCCGCTCGTCGGGATGCTCCCTTATGAAAACATCCAATTCCAACTTATCGATACGCCTTCCCTCGTGCCAGATTTCGTTTCGCCGACGGTGCTGACGCTTGCCCGAAACGCCGATCTGGTGCTTATCGTCATCAGCCTCGCCAGCGATGAACTGTTAGATGACTTGGAGATGGTGTTTGCCGTGCTTGACGAGGCGGGGCTCGGCGATGGGACACCCTTCGTCGTTGCGAACCAATTAGACGCGGCGGATGCAGAGGCACGCTTGGAGATTCTCGCTGAGTTTTATGGAGAATCCGTGCAGCTTTACCCCATTTCTGCCGTAACCGGCGACGGCAAAGACCGGCTGTTAAAAAGGTTATACGGCGCGCTAGACATCGTGCGCATCTATCCGAAAGCACCCGGCAAACCGATAGAACGCGACGCTCCGATTGTTCTCCCTGTTGGCGCGACGGTGTTAGATGCCGCTACCGGCTTACACAAAGATTTCGCCGAGTTCCGATTCGCGCGCATCTGGGGCCCGCAGTGGCACGCCGGGCAACCTGTCAGCCGCAACGATGTGGTTTATGATGGCGACGTGGTAGAATTCCATCTGTAGATGCGAGATGGCTTGCAATTCGCCGAAAGACATGTTATGCTAAATGATAATAGAGGAGGTTTTTCGCATGCCCTATAGCCACTTTACGTTTGACTCGGTGCGGGAGACGTTTCAATTGGAAACTGTTCTGTCGCGCGGTATCTTTTCAGACATTGAACCGGTGGCACCGAGTGCCCATCTCACGGAAGGGCTGAAGCGAAATGTGCCCCTCGCCGTGGCTATCGGCACAGAGAAGGCGAAGTCCGAACTCATTGTCGTTGATGTGCTCGTTGAACTCTGTGTGCACTTTGACTATCGCATCAGCCTCTTTTCAGGAATTGACTTTAACGTTGACGATGAAAAAGGACTCGTTGGCGTGTGCGATTTCCTCGTCAGTCTGTCACCAGACCAGCTTTCTTTGAAGGCCCCCGCCATCATCCTCGTTGAGGCGAAAAGGGACAATCTGACGGAAGGATTCGGGCAGTGCATCGCGGAGATGCTGGCTGCCCAACGCTTTAATGGGGAGAAAGGAAACGACATTCCGTGCATTTATGGGGCGACGACGACAGGGGCTCGGTGCAGTGGCGAGAACTCTATGAGATACTAGGATAACCTGCCCTAATCTAGCAGTGTGCATTTTTATTTGCTATCGGCGTGGATTTGTGGTAGAATGTAGTTACCGTTGGGGGCGAGACTGCTAGGCGCGGCATCCCGCCGTGTCTCTCGCCCCACCTATCTAGCAGCAGGTGACACCCAACGGGAACGGTGACGCTATGGCACTACGAGCCCAGAAGATAGCACTCAAACCTAGCGAGGCACAAGTTGCGATGTTCTGTCGTCACGTGGATTTCGCCCGTGTCGCCTATAATGCGGCGCACTCGGAATCCCGTGACGCAGCGCGTTGGATGTCTGTCTACGACATTAAGAAGGCATTCAACTCTCGCAAACGTGACGTGTTCCCCGAATTCGCGGACTGCTCGCAGAACGCCGGTAAGAATGCCATCCACGCCTTTGAGGATGCTCGCCAACGTTGGAAGTCCGGACAGAACAATCGTCCCAAGCGGAAGACGCATAAATCAAAGCCATCGTTCCAAATTGACAACGGGGTTGGCAGTGTCCGTATCACGGAGGATGGCAACGCTGCTGTCCTCCCGAAAATAGGGCATGTGAGGTTGCGAGAGAAACCACGCTATGTCGGCGAGATTCGCCGCGCCTTCGTATCGCGAAAGGCAAGCACCTGGTTTATCAGCATCCTCGTCGAAGTTGATGTCCCGGAACCGCCCGACACGTCAGCACTGCCTCCTGCAGGTTGTGATGTCGGCATCTCTGCCCTCGCCACGATGGACGATGGCACTGTCTATGAAAATCCGCGTGCCTTGCGCGTCAATGAACGCAAACTGCGCCGTGCAAATAAGGCACTCTCCCGCAAGACGTTCCTGAGCCGCAACTGGTGGCAGGCGAAGGAACGCCTCGCCCGCCTGCATGCCCGTATCGCAAATATCCGTAGCGATGCGCATCATCAGGCGACACATCGCATCCTGCAAGGCATCTCGGCACTTGGCATCGAGAGCCTCACCGTGAAAGGTTTGATGAAAAATCGCAAGCTTAGCAAGGCACTCGCTGACGCAAGCCTCGGTGGTTTTCTCGTCAAACTTAAATACAAAGCGGTGCGCCGGGGTATCCGTATTGTGTCAGCAGATAAGTTCTGGCCCTCTACCCAGCGATGCAGTTCCTGTGGATACGTCAAACGTGGCGAATTCAAACTGACGCTCAAGGACAGAGACTACCACTGCGGTGTGTGTGGATTCGTTGAAGATCGGGATGTTAACGCCGCTATAAACCTTCGACAACTCGCGTCTAGCACGGACGAGAGTCTAAACGCCTGTGGAGATGCTGTCACACCTACTTTGGTAGGCTGGCATCAGAACCCGCGTGTGCGCGGAAGAAGCAGGAAACCGCTGACCTCTCAGAGACTCGTAGACTTTGCACAGGTTTCCAGATAAGTCTACATTTGACGAGATGCTCATAGGTTATGTAGTGCGGTAGAGTGGCTCTTTCTCAAATTGATAGGGCAGGAACTCCATATAGAGATGTCTGTCTACACCATCGAACGGTGCGACAAACTGCTCGGCATTCTTGCGGGCATGGTGTCACAAAAGGCGTGAATTATTAACAAGTTTCTCTTTACGTAGCGCGAGTTCATCAAGGTAAGCACGGCGGCGGACAGGCCCCCGCGCTACGTTCCCACGAGGGATGAATCGTATTATGAAAAACCGAAAAACAGCCCGTCACTATCTCCTCTACTCGCTCCTTATCCACGTCGCGTTGCTCATTGGCGTGTGGCGACTCGTGCCAGAACGTGTGCAGCTGGAACGTGTGCAGTTTGGACAGGAGCTCTCAATCTACCATGTCCATCGGCCTGAAGAGGAACCGCCAAAACCCGAGTTCAAACCGCCCGCGCCTGTTGAACCGGAGCCGTCAATCGTAAAACCGCCCGCGCCACCCAAACCGATACCCGGGTTGAACACCGAATGGCGTGACGAGGAAGTCTCCACCACAGTCCGAGCCCGCGAAGATTCTGTCGGCAGAAGAACTGACATTTCATCGCATCATATCATTTCCGAGGAAACGCCGCGTGCTACCCGAGTGAACCTGCGCCCCGAGCGCGTCGCGCCACCACCGAGACACACCACAGCCCGCGTGGAGCCGCGGGGCGAAACGAACCCTATCGCGTTAAACAGCGAGGGCTCTACGCTCAACAACGCTGCTTCGCCCTCGGTGGGCGCGCCGAACGTCTATTATGCCGGTACACGCGGCGACGTTTTCCGCACATCAGGGATGGGCAACTCATGGGGCGGCGGTGGCGGTAGTGGCGGCGGTAGTGCTACCGGTTCTGCCAATGTCGGCGGCGTTTACGTCACGATGATGAAAGAAATCGCCCGTGAATTCGCTGCTGCCGCAACAGCGAAGAAAGTTGATGTCGTCTTCATTCTCGATGAGACCGGGAGTATGAGCGACAATATCCGCGGCATCCGCGCCTATGTTGCGTTTTTGTTTGACGCGCTGGCACGCGATGGACACGATGCCACCTTCAGTCTCGTCACTTTCAGCGATAAGGTGCGGACAGCGTTCCATCTCCACCCTACCGATGCGCTGGGCACCTTCAAAAATTGGCTGTTTCAGATACGCGTTGAGGGCGGCGGAGATTTGACAGAAGCCGGCTTAGACGCACTCATGGCAGCTGTCACGCAGCGTCCCTTCCGGCGCGGCGCGCAACGGCTTTTCCTCTTTGCTAGTGACGCGGCGTTTCACGACGCGGATTACGACGGCCGCTCTGCCTACAGTTTAGACGAGGTAATTGAAACCCTCCAGCAACAGAACATCCGCGTAGATGTCATCGGGCTTGACTATCTGCCTGTCAAACAGCTTGCATTGGCGACAGGCGGTACCTGGCGCGCCATCCCCGGCAAAGGTTACCTAGAATACGTGCCGCCGATGACATTGACAGAGAAAATGTTATCTCAGCTCGGCACACTCGGTGCCGCCAAAGGGAATTTGGATGACAGGATTACGGTGTATGTGAACAATCCGCCGCGGCCCAAGCGGTTAACGCTGACGTGGAAAGTCCTCAATCCCCTCGGCGAGCGGTGCTACGGCCCTATGACAGCGCATTGGGATATCCCTGATGATGGCACAACGGCAATTGAATTGACTCCGACACTTGACAGTGCCGCCTTTGCCACCTTGCCGGGGGTGTATACCGTCATCTATCGGCTTGAGAATGAACAGGGGCATCGGAGTATTCTGAGACGAACCTTCATCTTTTAAACCAATGATGGCATTTGCTAAGTCCTGACAGAGTCGTGCTATGATGAAAAACGTAATTTTTGAACAGTGCCACCGCCATTTTGATGACATCGTCGCCATCCGGCGCGATATCCATCAGCACCCTGAATTGGGCTTTGATGTGGAACGCACCGCGGGTATTGCGGCGGACGCACTGCGCGCGCTCAACATACCGGTGAGAACCGGGGTTGGCAGAACAGGTGTTGTCGGGGACTTGGAGGCACCGGGTGCAACGCGACGGATTGCTCTCCGCGCCGATATGGATGCCCTCCCCATTCAGGAGCTCACGGAGAGTCCGTATCGCTCAAAGTTTGATGGCAAGGCACATCTCTGTGGGCACGACGCGCACACGGCGATGCTCATCGGCGCAGCGAGAATTCTCTCACACTTCAAGAACCAGCGCCAGGCACACGTCAGATTCATTTTCCAACCCAGTGAGGAGGTATTCCCCGGTGGCGCGACGGCGATGATGGCCGACGGCGTGCTGGAAGAGGTGGACGAAATATACGGCCTCCACGTTTTTCCGCTCTTTCCTGTTGGCCACTATGCTACGTGCACGGGCCCGATGCTCGCGCAATCGGATACGTTTGAGGTAACTCTCACCGGCAAAGGCGGACATGCTGCGTTCCCCCATCTCACCGTAGATGCGGTTGTGATAGGCGCGCAGTTTGTGACGGCGGTGCAATCCATCGTTGCACGGAACGTTAATCCGCTAGACTCCGCTGTCGTCAGTGTGACGCAGTTCCACGGCGGCGATGCCAAGAACGTTATTCCTGCCGCCGTGGAGCTCGGTGGCACCGTGCGCACGTTGGAAAAAACTGTGCAGACGCACATCAAAGCGGCATTAGAGCGCCGCCTTGCAGGCGTGGCGGCTGCCTATGATGCAACATATACATTTGCCTATCAGGAAGGCTGTCCGGTGACTTACAATCATGAGTCGTGCGTTACCGCTGCGCTTTCGGCTGCGCGCCGGTTAGTTGGAGAAGAGAACATCGTTTTCCCGATGGCCCCCGTGCTCGGCGGCGAGGATTTCGGCTGCTATTCGCAGGAAATCCCGGCTTGTTTCATCATGCTCGGCGCAGGGAATGAACAGAAAGGCATCGTGAACATGTGCCATCATCCGCAGTTTGATATTGATGAAACCTGCATGGTTTACGGCATGGCACTGCTAGTAAGTTTGGTTACTGCTCCGCGAACGGAGCGGATAGGGTAATTTCGTGTCAGAAATCAATGCGCCTCATCATCTCTCTAGCCGAACCTGCACCTTGATGTTCACCGACATGGAGGGCTCAACGCTGCTCTGGGAACGACATCCGCATGTTGTCGTGTTGGATGTCCTAGCCGCGCACAAAGCGATTTTGCAGGGGGCCGCGGCAAAGTGGGAGGGACAAGAGCTCGGCAGCGAGGGCGATGCCTTCTCTTTTCTGTTTGATACAGGAAGTGCCGCTGTCCAGTGCGCCATTGAAGTGCAAGAGGCACTTGGGGCGCATCCCTGGCCCAAGGCTGTCGGCGATGTCAAGGTTCGCATTGGGATTCACACCGGCGAACTACTTTTCCTTGAAGAGGGTAAGCACCGTGAAATTCAAGGGATGCCCGCCACCCTCACCAAACGCATCACGGATGCCGGGCACGGCGGACAGATACTGCTCTCCGCTGCAACGCATGAATTGGTGAAGGCACACTTCCCGCGGCGCAGCTTCCGCGATTTGGGTGAACACCGCCTCAAAAATCTGTCGCATCCGGAACGCATCTTTCAGTTTTCTGTCTCCGACACGGACGCATTTCCGCCGTTGAAAACGATGGACACGCTGCCGAATAACTTGCCGGCCCCGATGACAAGTTTCATTGGCAGAGAAGCCGAGGTTGCCGAGATTGTGCGGTATCTCACGGCGGGAAATCCGCGGCTCTTAACGCTGACAGGTGCCGGGGGCATCGGCAAAACGCGGCTCGCGCTCCAGAGCGCGGCGGAACTGCTGGCGCATTATCGGCACGGCGTGTGGTTCATCTCCCTCGCCGCTCTGGTTTCTCCAGACTTTATGCTCACGGAAATAGCAACCGCCCTCGCCATTCCGCTCAAAACCGAACAGGCAGAGAGCGACGATGTGATGAAGCAGGTGGTTGCCTATCTCGCCGAGAAGGAACTCCTGCTCGTGTTAGACAACTTCGAGCATCTGATGGAAGCCGTGATGCATGTCAACACGCTCCTGCGCGGCTGCCCGAGGGTGCAATGCCTCGTCACCTCGCGTCACGTGTTGCAAATTTCGGGAGAACAAACGTTCAGGGTGCCGCCGTTATCCGTGCCTTCCGCGGATGATACGTGTGAAGTGCTTCAGGAATCAGAGAGCGTTCAACTCTTCCTGGCACGTGCGAAGGCGGTTTCCCCGCAGTTCAAATTAACGGGAGAGAATGCGGCGGCTGTAGGTGCAATTTGCCGAGCCCTCGATGGGCTCTCGCTTGCGATTGAGCTCGCCGCGGCGCGCGTGCGCGGCATGACACCGCAAGACATCTTGAGCCGGTTGTCAACGCAGTTGGCGTTCCTAACAACGCCGAATCGAGATGTGCCGGCACGCCACCAAACGCTGATAGCGGTGATGTCCTGGTCCTTCGAGTTGTTGTCGGCAGAAGAACAGCGGTTGCTTGGGCAGTTATCTCACTTTTCAGGCGGTTTTTCGTTAGAGGCTGCCGAAGCCATCTGTTCCCCTTCAGTAGGCGGAGTTTGTAACCCCGCTTCAGCCTCTTCGTCTGTAGGGAAACCAGAGCAGTTTTTGCCCCGTTCAGAGAGTCGTGCGGCTAGCACGCTGGCGCTCATTTTCAGTTTACACGACAAATCGTTGCTCATCACGACAGGAGCCCGGTATCGCCTTTCTGTCCCGTTGCAACTCTACATGCGAGAGAAGCGGCAGGCTTCGGACGCGTTCCGGGAGGCGCATGCGGCGTATTATCTGACATTGGCGCGAGCATTAGACAAAAAACTTCGCGGCGCGGCGCAGACAGACGCACTGTCAGAGATGGCGCAGGAATTGGATAACTTCCGTGCTGCGCTGGCGTTTCTTGCTGCCGGGGCGGCGTGGCACCCGTTCAGCCAGCTCGCGGTCGCGCTCACCCAATTTTTCTATGTGCGCGGGTTGTGGGGCGAAGGCGTAGCGTGGTTACAACAGGCAGAAACCGCCTTACGGCCTCCAGAAGGTGCCGTAGGCGCGCGTTGTCAGCGCGTAATCCCCGCGAATGGGGAAGAACCGGACGACACCTTAGCGCACGTCCTCGTCTCCCTCGCAAAATTCTATAACACGCAACAGCAGTGCGAGACGGCGAGGCGGCTGTGCGAAGAAGCGTTACAGCTATTCCGAACTGCCGGGCATCGCCACGGTGTCGCCACAGGGTTAAACCTGCTCGGCATTATTGCCCGCTATCAAGGCGCGCCCGAGGCAGCAGACGCGCATTTCACGGAGAGTCTCCAGCTCGCGAAGGCACTCGGCGATAAATGGCTCATCGCTTACGCGTTAGATAACCTTGGGCTTACGGCATACACCCATCGCCGATTTGAGGTGGCGAAACGGCTTTATACAGAAAGCCTCCAGTTGGCTCGCGAATTGGGTGATAAACGCGGCATCGCCTATTCGCTCAACAATCTCGGGAAAACGGCGAATCAGCAAGGTTCACATGAGGAAGCGAAGCGTTACCATACCGAAAGCCTAGACATCCGGGGGCAGCTCGCCGATAAACGCGGCATTGCGATATCGCTCAACCACCTCGGCCTGATTGCCTATCGCCAAATGGCGTATGCGGAAGCTATCGGTTATCACACCGAGAGTTTGGCGATTCAGCGCGAGTTGGGCGATAAACAGGGTGTCTCCTATTCGTTGAGCCACTTAGGATTGATTGCGTATCAGCAAGGTGACGATGCTGCGGCGGCGCGCCACTATACCGAGAGCCTCCAGTTTGCGCGGGAGGTAGCGCAGGCCACTGCCACGTCGAATATGCCCTATCTGTTGGATAGTCTTGGAAAAATCGCGCTGCGGCAGGGGAACCTTGACGACGCGCGGCGATGCTACACTGAAAGCCTGCAACTTCGGAAGGAAGGCGGATACTCCCGCGATATCGCCGATTCACTCTATCAATTCGGGCGGCTGTATCGCGCGGAGGGGCATTTTGAGCGGAGTCTACTGCTCTTTTTTACCGCCGCGCGCGTCTACGCTGAAACCGATGCTGCGCATACCTTAAACGCGCGGGCAGTGCAGAATGCTATGACGCAACTCCACGAACATCTTGACGATGAAACAGTTGAGAGATGCACATCGGCGGCAGAGACTCAGCCGCTTGAGGAGATAATTGCGTTATGCGAGAAAATGGGTTGACATCCGCCGCAGAAAATGCTATACTTTAATAGCATATAAACGCTGGCCGCAGTACAACCGAGGTAAGACATAACGTAACAAGGAGGATAAAAATGGATTTCAACGTTGCCGCTTTTAGTTTAATTGATATCAGCGCGCTCGGGCTCAGTATCTTTGCCTTGATTCGCATCTGGCGGAGTAAAAAGGACGTTGAAAAACGATTGGACACCCTTCAGCAGAGATACGATGTGCTGCTGGAATCGAACGGTGTCCTTCAGCAGAAATATGATGTGCTGCTAGAATCGAACGGTGTCCTTCAGCAGAAATACGATTCCCTTCAGGAGGAACACAGCATTCTCCAGGGGGCACACAAAACGCTTTTGGCGGAACACGAGGCACTTCGGCAGGAGTTCAGAACTTTCCAAGCCTTCGCCGATAGCCGGCACCATACGCTCCAGCAGGAGCTCGCTGCCGTGCAACAGGAACTCGCCTCAACGAAACAGGAGCTCATTTCAACGCAGCAGGAGCTCACCGCGACGCAACAGCAGTTTTCTACGGCGCAGCAGGAGCTCATTTCAACGCAACAGGAGCTCGCCGCGACGCAGCAGGAGCTCACCACGACGCAACAGGCGGGGGAGCAACGCTACCTTGCGCTCCAGCAGGAACTCGCCGCAGCGAAAAAGGCGGCGGAACAACGCTACCTTACGCTCCAGCAGGAAAACGTTGAACTTGAGGTTCGGTTAAATTCGATAGAGAAAGACCATGGTGCACTCAAGGCGGTATACGCTGAGTTGCGCGGGCAGCATAAGGAACTCAGCGAGAAGTTTTCGCTTGTCCTTGAAAAATTGGTAGAACTCAGATAATCAATCAGGACGGAGGATACCATGAACAAATCGCTCCCTTTGTGGCAGCGGACAGCCCTCGCCATAACGATGATGGCACTCTGCGCTGCGCCTGCACTCGGTTTAGACGCAATTGAAGCAGCGCATGAGCACTTCCACGAACGCCGCTATGCGGAAGCCGTGCAGGCGTATCACGCGCTGCTTGAAACCGAACTTCAACAGAGCCAGCGAGACAACATCCGCCTCATGCTCGGGCAGAGTTACGCGAAACTCGGCGAAGATGCCGATGCGCATCGCGTCTTTAAAGAAATTATTGACGAAAACCCGAGCGGCTCTTACGCAACGCAGGCTGTCCATCGCCTTAGCAACCTCTATCTGCAGCGGTATCAATTCCGAGCGGCGATTTTGCACTGCAAGCAGATTTTGAAGCAGCATCCCGGCACGAATGCTGCTGCCACCGCTGCCTATCTCCTCGCGCAGTCCGAATATACCGCTGGGCAACACGAGGACGCAATGGAGAGTTATCGGTATTTCCTTGACACCTTTCCTCATTCGCCTTACGGGTTTTCGGCGGTGAATAGCCTCATTCAACTCTACATTGAGAACAAACGTTACGCGGCGGCAGAGAAACTGATTGCGGCGCAGATGAAACGGCATCCGGGGGACACGACGCTTTTGGAGAAGTTGGCGGTGCTCTATCAACAACAAGGCGCGCAGCCAAAGGCATTGGAACTCTACCGCAGCGCGTTGGAACAGCATCCGGGAAATACTAGCATCCGCAAAAAACTCGGCTCACTTTACGTTGAACTCGGCAAGACTAAACAAGCCGTGGAAGAATGGAAAAAACTGGTAGCAGGCGAGACGAATAGCGTAGCCCGGCAGCAGGAACTCGGCGCACTTTACCTCTCACACAAAATGTATTCGGAGGCCATCGCGGCGTATCGGCAGGCGATTCGGTTCAGCCCACAAAACGGATACCTCTACACGCAGCTCGCCGCCGCTTACAAAATCCAAGGCCGCATTGAGGAGGCAGGAATGGTATACCTGCAGGCGTTGCAAAACGTTGGCATGGCGCATAACCAACGCGAGGCGATTCTGTTCGCCATGCAGGACATTTATGACAATCCATCGCAAAAGCCCTTGATGGCGAAACTCATCGCCCACACGCAAAAAGCGACAAAACGTCAACCGCGGAATGTCAACCTCGCCCTCACATTGGCGGAACTCCTCTTTTACGATGGGCAATCCCAGAAGGCATTGGAGACATTCACGCAACTCCACGCGCGGTATCCTGTCTACATTGACATCATGCTTGAGCAATACGCAAGGAGACTGGCACGCAACGGAAACCGTGAGGCGGTGGACTTCTATCAGACGTTGCTGCAAGTTTCTTCTGATAGCGCGCGATTGGGAGAAACGCATCGCAAACTTGCCAGACTCTATCATAAAATGGAGCGATGGCACGATGCCGTTGAACTTTTAACCGCGGCGGCAAATGCCGCGCTACCCGGTGCCAATTCGATTGAGACCCGGCTGCTCCTCGCGCAACTGCAACTGCATGGGCTTCGCACCCCGGAAGAGGCTTACGCCACCTTCCAACGTTTGCTCACCCGGCGATTGATAGGCAGCCAGTTGATAGAAGCGCGATTAGGCATAGCGGAATGCCAGCTCTTATTGGCACAGTATCCCCAAGCGCAGGAGGGCTTCGCACCTATTGCGGCAGACGCGAACCGGTTCCAAGCTACAGCGCAAAAACTCATCGGTGATGCCTATTTCTTCGCCGCCGATTTTGAGAAAGCGGAGGAAGCATACAAACAGGCAATCCTCATCTCAAAAACCGACCGGCTCACGAACGACGCGCTGGAACGGCTTGTCCTTATTCAGAGTCATCCCGATTATCTCAAAATCCCGTTGGCAGCATATGCCACTGCCGTGCGGCTACATCAACGTGGACAGACAGATGCCGCCGTGCAGCAGTGCGAGCGGACACTGGACGCATACCCACAGGCACTCATCGTTGACGATATATGGCTCTTCCTCGGCGACATCTACCGCGAGGGCGGCAAAGATGCAGCGGCGATGGCGGCGTACCGACAAATCGTCACATCAGTAGGAGGGGCTTCTGGTCCCGATGTCCCGAAAAGCGCGCTCGCGGTGAAAGCGTTGATGCACATCGCCGCCATTTATCAGCGGCAAACTGACTACGCGAATGCCATTGCCACCTATACCACGCTCATTACCGACTACCCGGAAGACGTTATTACCGTCTATGCGCGCCAGCAACTTGATAAACTGGCGAAAATACAACACAATTGAAAGACCTCGGGGTCTGACATGTTTAGAGGAGAAATTGATGTCCCAACCTTCTCATAACCTATTCAATTCACGCCGAACCCTAGAAACAGATGGGCTCGCGTGCACCTATTATTCACTGCCCGCGTTAGCAGAAGCCGGCATCGGTTCAATACCGGCTTTACCTGTCAGCCTGCGCATTCTGCTGGAATCGTTATTGCGGAATTACGACGGCCACCACATCGCGGAGCAGGACGTTGTCAATTTGGCAGCTTGGGATGCCCGTTCGCCGAGGGTGGCGGAGATTCCGTTCAAACCGGCGCGCGTCGTCGCGCAAGATTTCACCGGCGTTCCGCTTGTCGTTGACATCGCGGCGATGCGTGCCGCTGTCGCAGCACTCGGCGGCGATGCGAGTCGGATAGAACCGCTCGTCCCTGTCGATCTGGTAATCGATCATTCCATTCAGGTTGATGCGTATGGCACAGAAAACGCTTTTCAATTTAACACCCGGCGCGAGTTTGAACGCAACAAGGAGCGGTATGAATTCCTGAAATGGGGGCAGCAGGCGTTTGAAAAATTCAACATCATCCCGCCGTCTATCGGCATCGTGCATCAGGTGAATCTGGAATACCTCGCCCAGGTAGTCATGATGGAAGGGGCGTTGGCTTATCCGGATACCGTTGTCGGCACCGATTCGCATACCACAATGATTAACGGGTTAGGCATTGTCGGATGGGGCGTCGGCGGTATTGAGGCGGAAGCGGCGATGCTCGGGCAACCCGTTTACATCCTCACCCCAGAAGTCCTCGGCGTGCATCTGAAAGGCGAGCTCCAAGAGGGTGTCACTGCCACGGATCTGGTGTTAACGGTAACGCAGCGGCTCAGGGCCGCCGAGGTTGTTGATAAATTCGTTGAATTCTTCGGCGAAGGCGTGGAGACACTCTCCCTCCCAGACCGGGCGACGCTTTCAAACATGTGCCCCGAATACGGCGCAACCGTCGGATTCTTCCCACCCGATACCGAGACGATAAACTACTTACGGCTCACCGGACGCGATGAAGCACATGTGGCGTTGGTAGAGGCATATCTCAAAGCGCAAGGCATCTTCGGCATCCCGCGCCTCGGCGAAGTGCAGTATTCCGATGTGCTGGAAATCGACTTGAGCCACATTGAACCGAGCATCGCCGGACCGAAACGGCCCCAAGACAGGATTGCCTTATCAAATGTGAAGCAAACCTTTGCCGAACTGCTCACGCGCCCCACTGCCGAAGATGGTTTTGGTGTCGATGTTTCCGAGAACGGAAACGCCTCCGCTGTTATAACGCACGGTTCTGTCGTCATCTCCGCTATTACGAGCTGCACTAACACCAGCAACCCGTCGGTGATGATAGGCGCGGGGCTCCTCGCGAAGAAAGCAGTCGAGAAAGGGTTGCGCGTCCCCGATTACGTCAAAACCAGCCTCGCGCCCGGTTCGCGCGTCGTGACAGCATACCTGCAGAACACCGGCTTGTTGCGCTACATGGAGAAACTGGGCTACAATGTCGTCGGCTACGGATGCACGACGTGCATCGGCAACAGTGGGCCCCTCAACGAAGTGGTGCAAGCGGCTATCGATGCAGACAATCTCGTTACTGCCAGCGTGCTGAGCGGCAACCGCAATTTTGAGGCGCGCGTGCATCCGGAGATAAAGGCGAACTTCCTCATGTCGCCGCCGCTTGTTGTCGCGTATGGACTCGCGGGGCGGATTGACATTGACTTAGCCACGGAACCCCTCGGCCGCAACGATGCAGGCGAGGCGGTTTATCTGCGCGATATCTGGCCGACGCGCCAAGAAATCGCAGAGATGATTAGCACCTCGGTAGACAGGCAGACATTCCGTGAGATGTATGAACAAATCGGCGCGCAGGCACCGGAGTGGGAAGCACTCGCCGGTGCAACCGGCGTGCTGTATCCATGGGACGAAGAAAGCACGTATGTGCAGCATCCACCGTTCTTTGAGGGATTTTCGCGTGAACCCGCACCGATTTCGGATGTCGTTAACGCACGGATCCTCGGCATCTTCGGCGACTCTGTCACGACAGACCACATTTCACCGGCGGGTGCCATCGCCGCAGCGAGCCCCGCAGGAGAATACCTTCAGGAAAACGGCGTGGCCCCGCGCGATTTCAATACCTACGGTGCCAGACGCGGCAATGACCGGCTGATGAGCCGCGGCACGTTTGCCAATCGCCGCGTCCGCAACTTGATGACACCCGATGTTGAAGGCGGATTCACGCGCCAGTATCCCGAAGGCGAACAGACGACGATTTATGAAGCGGCGCGCCATTACCGGGAAAACGGCGTTCCCACCGTCATCTTTGCTGGCAAGGACTACGGCATGGGCAGCTCCCGCGATTGGGCGGCGAAGGGACCGAAACTGCTCGGAGTCAGGGCCGTCGTCGTTGAGAGTTATGAACGCATTCATCGGAGCAACCTCATCGGCATGGGCATTTTGCCGTTGCAATTCAAAGCGGGCGAAAACGCGCAGACGCTCAACCTTGATGGGAGCGAGCAGATCTGTGTCACCGGTTTCGCTGCTGACTTGCAGGCCGGGCAGATGGCGACGATGGACATCGTCCGCGCCGGCGGCGAGACACTGTCGACGGAAGTGCGCGTCAGAATCGATTCCCCGGTTGAGGTGGCATATTACAAACACGGTGGAATTCTGGATTACGTGATTCGGAATTTTTTGAAGTCTTCATAATCTTGTCTGAATTGCGGATGTGCAGGATTTCAAGATGAATAGGATGAGGGGCTTGGTGCCATCGGAATTTCTGTGTTGCGTGACACTCGGGTAACCCTTTACATGGCGGTGTTCTAACGGAGAGAAAGACGTTTTTCAACGATGGAAAACGTCGGCGATACATGAGGATTCCGATACGCCGATGCCTGTCATCCTGCGAATCCTGTAAATCTTGTAAATCCTGATTCTTTTTTTGAATTTAAACTTGACAAATGCATTAAAAAGGATTAAAATAAAAGGTAAAGTGAGTTGAACCACTCAATTCGCCAAAAACTGAAAAAAGGAGCAGCCAGAATGGCAACCACAATCCGCCAGAGCGATGGCGTTACAATTTTGGAACCC
The DNA here is from genome assembly GCA_958296135.1 of uncultured Poribacteria bacterium. Classification (GTDB taxonomy): domain Bacteria; phylum Poribacteria; class WGA-4E; order WGA-4E; family WGA-3G; genus AGPOR5. The sequence continues at coordinate 4,769,136 of CATQHZ010000001.1, read as the reverse complement.
AGCGGGAAAATCATGGGGACCGCGGTATCGGAGCTTCGTGATGCGATAACCGCGCAGATTGATGCTACCGATACGCCGAGACTCCTCATCAATTTTGAGAATGTCTCGATGATGGACAGTTCCGGGCTCGGCACTTTGATGGGCGCGCATGTCGCCGCGAAGCGGCTGGACGGCCGCATTGGCGTTATCAACGTCGGCAAAAACATCAAGAACCTGATCGTCCGCAGCCGGCTCGTCAGTATTTTTGAACATTACGATTCCGAAGAAGCCGCGGTCTCGGCACTCGCGAACGAGAGTTGAACCGCTTCTTCGGAACGCGCTTCCACCGCCTGAAGTCCGATGCGCCTTTCTCTGTAGCTCGGGCTCGCCCGGGTCCGAGCTGTTTGAGGGGGGGATGGCTCATTTGTGGGGCGCATCGGCATCGGCGCGCCGCGAGCGAAACAGGAGGCAACTATGGCAATCACCGTGTCTCAGAAAGAAGGGGTTGTTATTTGTAAACTCAGTGGGAGAATCATAGCACCGGGAGTGAGCGAGGTTACCGAGGTCCTGGAGAAAACCCTTGCTGAACTTACCGAACCGCCGAAATTGGTGTTTGACTTCAAAGAAGTCACCGGAATGGACAGTTCCGGGCTCGGCACCCTGATGAAAATCTACGCCGAGATTCACCCCCGCGGCGGGAAAATCGGGGTGATTAATGTCAACAAGCATGTCAAAAACCTCATTGTCATGGCGAGATTAATCACCGTCTTTAGAAACTATGAGAGCGAAAACGAAGCTATCACCGCTTTGTTGGAGCCGTCACAGTGACGTTTGCGGGGAGAGGGAGCCAATGATAAAAAACATACTCGTCGCCATAGGCGACACGGATTACGAGAAAAATGCCTTTGAATACGCCGGGCAACTCGCCGTGCTCCTCGGCACGCATCTCTCGTGTGTCTTTTTTCAGGACAGTGCCCACGGCGGACGTGCCGAAGTCGCTGACACTGTCATCCGGCGAACGGAAGCGGAATGTTCGCTGTATGATTTCTTGGATTACCACATTGAGGCTGTCGCTGGAAACCCACGGCAGATGATCTGTGAGAAAGCGCACTCTGCAGACCTGGTTGTCATCGGGCTCCCCGAAGATATTCGGAACCGCGGGCTCAAGATGATTCAGAACCAGATTGACGATGTCCTCTCGCATATCACGAAACCTATCATCGTGGTGCATGAGCAGTGTACGCTGCTGCGCAAAATCCTCGCTGTCCATCACGGCGATATTTACTCGGACCACGTGTTAGGGCTCGTCGCAGAAATCGGCGAATTGACAAAGGCGGGTATTCTCGGACTCGCGCTTTCAAGTACGCAAGCGGAGGCAACGCAGATTAAGCAGCAGATGGAAGCGTACTTGAACTACTACGAGGTAGAAGCAGAATTCCTGACGGCTCTTGGGTTTACGGTAACCAATATCTTGGAAAACGCGGAGGCGAGAGACTGCGATCTGATCGCGCTCAGCGCGAGCCATCACGGGAGACTTTACGAACTCGTCTTCCAAAGCACGACGCAGACCGTGGTTAAACTGGCAGACCGCGCGGTTTTAGTCACGAAATAAAATGATAAGGGTGGCTGTCTTCATATCCACCCTTATCTTGAGGGGACGAACATGGCGCATTTTGCAGACGATACGATTGAAACCCGCCATTTTTTGGAGGCTTCCACGGAGATGTTCGGGTGTATCCGCTTTGATGGCGAGTTTGTCCCGCTCAATGCTGCGTGGGAGAACACCCTCGGCTACACGCGCGCGGCGCTCCAGAGTCAGCCGTGGTTCGCCCTTGTTCATGCCGAGGACCGGGACAAAATGCTCGCCGACATCAGCAAACTGAAAACGGGGGAACGTGACACCGTCACGTTTGATACGCGGGTCCGGTGCAAAGATGCGGCTTACAAGCATCTCAGTTGGAACGTGACGCGGGCCCCATCGGACGAGCCGTTCTGCTACGTTGTCGCACGGGACGTTACTCGGCAGCGGCGGCTGGCATCGAAGGTGAAGGAGAGTGAAACCCGGTTCCAGCAACTGGCGGCGGCACACACGCAGGAGAGTGAGCTCCTGCATACGCTCATGGAGAATACCCCAGACCACATTTATTTTAAGGATACGGAGAGTCAGTTCATCCGAATCAACCGTTCTTTAGCGGAGCGATTCGGGGTGAAAAACCCGGCGGATGCTGTGAACAAAACGGATTTTGATTTCTTTACGCGCGAACACGCGCAGCAGGCTTACAAAGACGAAAGAACCGTTATTGAAACCGGCAGACCGATTGAGGCGAAATTGGAAAAGGAGACCTGGCCCGATGGGCAGAATACGTGGGTGTCGACGACGAAGGTGCCTATTCGCGATAGAGATGGGCGCGTTCAAGGCACCTGCGGTATCTCGCGCGACATCACCGAGCACTATCGTGCTGAACAGGCCTTGAGGAATTCCGAGGCGAAGTGGCGTTCGCTCGTCCAAAGCGTGCCAGACATGATATCCACGATGAATCTCGCGTATCAAATCGAGTTTCTCAACCGCCCGCCGGGGGGCGTGGGCTTGGACATTAAGGACATCGTTGGGAAAAGCATCTTTGAATTCCTCACCGTGGAGCATCATGAAATGTTCCGGAAGGCCTGCGCCAAGGTAGTTGAAACTGGCGCGGTTGCTACCTATGAAGTGCAGGGCCGCGTGAGTGGAAATTGGTATGCCAGCTGCATCGGCCCGATTAAACGGGAGGGGCACCTCGTCGGATTTGTGATGACTTCCACCGACATTACCGACCGGAAACGGGTGGAGCAGGCGATGCAGCGCGCGAAGGAAACCGCTGAATATGCCAGCCGTGCGAAGAGCGATTTCCTCGCAAACATGAGCCACGAACTCCGCACGCCGTTGAATGCCATCATCGGGTTCGCCGAAATTCTCAGAGATGAGCTCGTCGGCAGCATCAACGCCGAACAGAAGGAGTGCGTCAACGACATTCACACCAGCGGACAGCATCTGCTTGAGATGATCAACGATATTCTCGATCTCTCCAAAATTGAGGCAGGGAAGATGGTGCTGCAACTGGAAACCTTCGCGATTGTAGAAGCGGTGGAGGAGGTCAACACTATCATCAACGCGCTCGCCGCAAAGAAGGACTTGGAACTCACCTTGCAGTATCAGCGGGACGCGCCAATTGAGGCAGACCGGGTGAAATTGAAGCAGATTTTCTACAATCTGCTTTCAAACGCCGTGAAATTTACCCCGGAAGGCGGCAAAGTCTCCACGCACTTGGAGGTTAGCGCCACGCATCTGCACGCTGAGGTGATTGACACAGGGATAGGCATCGCTGACGAAGACCAGCGTAAACTCTTCGCGCCCTTTACGCAGATTGATACCTCGAAATCGCGGCGGTATGGCGGCACTGGGCTCGGGTTGGCGTTAACCTATCGCTTGGTGGAGTTGCATGGCGGCGAAATCAGCGTGAAGAGTGAAGAAGGAAAGGGCAGTAATTTCGCCGTGAAACTGCCGCTCTGGCAAACCGAGAATGAGTCTCTGTAGGCGCGCTTGCAAAGCGTGCCTCCCGGCAAACGTCAAGTCCTATCAACTTGAGGATAACATGTGGAAACTGCAAACTCTCTTCCGGAAGCGCCGCGCATCTTGGTGATTGAAGACCAGGAGTTGAACCGCAAAGTCGTGCGGATTGTGCTCCAATCCAAAGGCTACACCGTCGTTGAGGCAACCGATGCGGTAGAGGCCCTCGCGAACCTGGCAGCTGTCACACCGAACCTCATTCTCATGGATATCGCGCTGCCGGGACAGAGCGGCGAAGACTTGGCGCGCCAGATTAAATCGGAACTGAAGTGGGCAGACATCCCTATCATCGCGTTAACTGCTGCCGCGATGTCCGGCGATAAGGAGCGTATCCTTGAAGCCGGTTGCGACGATTACCTCAGCAAACCTATTGATATTCAGGTGCTTGTAGGATGTGTTGAGGCGCATCTCAAAGGAGCCGCGAAATGAATCCCGAATCCCCCGCGAAAGTCCTCATCGTCGATGATGAACCCAAGAACGTCAGAATCCTCCAAATCCATCTCAAGGCGAGAGGCTACGCCGTTTGCACCGCTACCGATGGCCTGAAGGCATTGGAAACGGTGAAAGCCGAAAAACCAGACCTGGTTTTGATGGATATCAACATGCCGAAAATGGATGGGTTTGAGGCGGTGGCGCGGCTCCGCCAGGCGAAGGATACCGAGTTTATCCCGATTGTCATGATAACCGCCCTCCGCGACACGCACGAGAATCGGATTAAGGCCATTGAAGCCGGGGCAGACGATTTCATTGAGAAGCCTTTCGATAGCCTAGAGGTGCTTGCCCGTGTCCGTTCCCTGTTGCGCATCAAGCAATATCATGATTCACTTGCAAACCACAACGCGCGCTTGGAAGACGAGCTGCAAATGGCGCGCAGCATTCAGGAAATCCTGCTCCCCCAGAACGGCGTTCAGGAATTAGCGGGGTGCCGCGTCGCGTCACGCTGCAGCCCGGAGATGGCAGTCGGCGGCGATTTTTTTGATATCTGGGAGATTCAACCGAACCGGCTCGGCGTTTTCATCTCCGATGTCATGGGCCACGGCGTGTCAGCTGCCTTCGTGACAGTCTTCATTAAGACGGTTCTCGCCGAATTTCAGCCGCAGCTTGGGGATAAGCCGGCGCACCTCCTTGAAATCCTCAATACGCGGTTCAACGACATGCTCAGCTCCCGCCTCTTTATGTTTGCGACGGCGTTTTGTGGTGTCATCGATTGCACCAAGGGCGAACTCGCCTGCGCCAATGCAGGGCATCCCTTTCCGTTTTTGTATAGCGGGCCACAGCATACCTGTCAAGTCGTCGGCGACAAAAAAACAGGCAACGGATTGGGCATTTGGCGCGACTCAACGTATGAGACAAGCACTTATCCGTTTGACCGGTTCAGCCAACTATTTCTCTATACCGATGGTGCTTATGAAATCAAGAATGCACAGGGCGAAGAGTTTACGGCGGAACGGTTTCAGCGGCTAGTGAGTGCTGGCGCGGGCCGGCCGGTGGCCGCGCTCCTCAATAGCGTTTCTGAGGCAGTCGATGCATTCGCCGAATCTGTGCCGAAAGACGATGATCTCACGCTCATCGCTATTGAGGTTGCGGCGCGAAACGGAACCTAATCTTCCAACTTGCGATAAAAAATGACGCGGACATCCGTGCCACCGGCAGCGTTGCGCGCCATTTCGTGGACATCGGCGAGGGAGTTCACGAGGAAAATACCGTGCCCGCCTTCACTGCATGGCGAACGGTTCGCCTCAATTTCCGAGAGCCTTGCCGGCGTTATCCACCCATCTTTCTGTGCATCCTTTCTCCCTGTATCCCGGACAAGAATCTCAAGGCTGTTCGCGTCAACATCGATGCGCAAATCAATGCCATCCGTGGTATGCGCAGAACCGTGGTTGATGGCATTGGTGCAGATTTCATCAAGGACGAGTTGGATATCCGCGCCGCGTTTTCGGGAAAACTCCAGACGTTCCGCCAATTTCCCCACGAGTGCCCGAACCGGGTCTACGTAAGAAACGTCACTCGGAATCTTGAGCTCAATGTGTGCTTTCTCCATGTGCTAAGTTTCTACTTTGTGATGTAACGTCACTGAACGGTACCAAATGGGCTTCTGTCATCGGGCTCGGGCGAGCCCGAGCACGGCAAAATCTCCTGACTGACTGACTGATTTTGGCCTAGAATGCGGCGATGGCACTCTCTTCGGATTCGTAAATTTCGACGACGCTGGACGCGCCTATCAGATTAAAGGTTCGCGTTAAATTATCGGCGAGGGCGCAAATTTTCAGGTCGCCGCCGGTTTGACGGAGCCGTTTGGCTACCCCCACGAGCGCGCCTACCGCCGTGCTGTTGATATGGTTCACTTCGCTCAGGTTCACGACAACTTTCTCGATTTTTTGTGACAAGAGTGACTCCAGCATCTTCCGCAAATCCGATGCGGCATAACTACTCAAGTCTGTCTTTATCTCAATAATTTTGATATCGGCGTTCTCCCGGAGCGTCATCAATTCAGTTGAAGACATAGAATTCACCTTATGTAGTTGAAAAATGAGAACGATTGATTCACATTCTATCTTAAATCGAGAAAAAAGTCAAGCCATTAAAAAAAAAAATTCTTCTTGCTTTTCTTTGCATATTTATGTTATACTATTCATAACCGATTTGCAAAGTGCCAAAAGGTACTTTGAATATGAAGGAGGAACTGGCGAATTAACGCGGAAGTGCGTTTTTGACTGGACCAGGTATCTTACTGAATGAACAACGAACAGGCAACTACGAATGCCTCCACCGTTGAGGTGGAAAAACAGAATCACCCGGAAGCGGTGAACGAGACAGAGACACCCGATGTCGTGCCCGAGGCGGACATTGAGGTGCATGAGGAAGCCATCAATAGCGGTGACGCGGAAATCACCGTTGAGGCGGCGGAATCAACCGAGGAACCCCCTGGCGATACGACGGAAGTTGTCGCAGAAGCGGCGGTATCGGAACAAGAAGTGAACGAGATGGAAGCGGAAACCGCAACCGACGCTGTGGAAGTGACAGAGACAGCTGCGGACGCGGTGCCACTCACCGATGAACCGGCCCCCGCCGACACGGCGGCAGTGGCAGTCACGGAGACGGATCCGGACGCGGTGCCACTCACCGATGAACCGGCCCCCGCCGACACGGCGGCAGTGGCAGTCACGGAGACGGATCCGGACGCGGTGCCACTCACCGATGAGCCGGCCCCCGCCGACACGGCGGCAGTGGCAGTCACGGAGACGGATCCGGACGCGGTGCCACTCACCGATGAACCGGCCCCCGCCGACGCGGCGGCAGTGGCAGTCACGGAGACGGATCCGGACGCAGTGCCACTCACCGATGAGCCGGCCCCTGCTGACGCGGCGGCAGTGGCAGTCACGGAGACGGATCCGGACGCAGTGCCCTTGACAGAAGAAGCGGCACCTGCCGATGATGCAGTGGCTGCCGCGGCACCGGAAGAACCGCCGGAGCCCATGAGCCCGGAAGCGCTTGAAGAAGCGTATGATAATTCGATCAAGACGTTTACCGATGGCGAAATCGTTAAAGGCACCGTCGTTGAGGTCAGCCGCGATGAGGTGATGATCGACATTGGGTTCAAGTCGGAGGGCTATATCACAGCATCGGAGTTCGGCGGTGCCCGGAACGATGCGCCGCCTGTCAAAGTCGGCGACGTAATTGATGTCTTCATTGTTCGGCGCGAAGACGCGGAGGGACAGATAGTCCTCTCCAAGAAAATCGCCGACGAGACGCTCATTTGGGATGAGATTGCCACCGCTCACGAGAGCGGCGGGCCAGTAGACGGCCGGATTACCGAGCGGATTAAGGGTGGACTGCGCGTCAGCGTTGGCTCTCTGCGCGGCTTTCTGCCTGCGTCACAGGTTGAAATGCGTCCTATTCAAAATCTGGAACGGTATGTCGGGCAGACCTTCCCGATGAAGGTTATCAGCCTGAGCAAGCGGCGGAACAACATCGTCTTGTCGCGGCGCTCGTGGCTGGAAGCCGAAATAGCGCGGCAGAGGGCGGAGGTGCTGGAGCGTCTGGAAGTTGGGCAGCGGGTCTCCGGCGTGGTGAAGAATATCACGGCCTTTGGCGCGTTCGTCGATCTGGGCGGTGTAGACGGCTTGCTCCACAAGACAGATATGTCTTGGCGGCGCATCCATCATCCCTCTGAAGTTGTCACGCCGGGGCAGGAAGTGGAAGTTATCGTCCTCGGTATCGGCAAGGAGAACGAGAAAATCTCCCTCGGATTGAAACAGCAGACACCCGATCCCTGGGAGAATGTGGCAGAGAAATATCCGGTCGGTTCAACTGTCCGAGGCACCGTCGTCAATATCGTCAACTACGGTGCGTTCCTGCAATTAGAGGAAGGCGTTGAGGGCCTCATTCACGTCTCCGAGATGGCGTGGACCCGCCGCAACGTTGCCCCCTCGCGCATTGTCAGCAAAGGGCAGGAGATTGAGGCACTCGTTCTGGAGATTTCACGCGACGACAAGCGCATCTCCCTTGGGCTCAAGCAGTTGCAGCAGAATCCGTGGGAAGTCCTAGCGGAGAAGTACCCGCCTGGCACGAAAGTCACGGGACGTATCCGGAACCTGACGGCGTTCGGCGCGTTTGTGGAAATTGAAGATGGCATCGATGGACTCATCCACACGTCCGATCTTTCCTGGACGAAGCGCGGCAGTGCCAACCAGGAACTGAAGGAAGGCAAGGATATTGAGGTAGTCGTGCTGCATGTCGACCCGGAGGAACGGCGCGTTTCACTCGGACTCAAGCAGACGCAACCGGACCCCTGGTCAGAAGTGCCAGAAAAGTATAAAGTTGGCTCCATCGTGCGGGGGCGGATTGTCAATCTCACCAGTTTTGGCGCGTTTACCAAACTGGAGGAGGGAATTGAAGGGTTGATTCACATCTCCGAGCTCGCCGATCGGCGTATCGAAAAACCGGACGATGTTGTCTCCCTCGGCCAAGAGTTGGATTTGAAGGTGATCAACCTCTCCCCGGAAGACCGGCGCATCGGCCTTAGTTTGAAAGCCGCACTCTCTGAACAAGAACGTGGGGCTGAGCCTGAAGAAGCGCGGCCGCGGCTCCCGCGCCCCGAACGCCGGCCCCGGCAACGACGCGAACCTCGCCGCCCCAAACAGGTGCATGAGGAAGCCGTCACCACTCTGGGTGCCTTGCTCAAAGAGGAGATGGGGAAATCGAACGCGGCGGACAACGCTGAGAACACCGAGAATTAACAGCCGGCCCGCACCCGATAGGACTCGCGCAACCGGTAGGCGCGCTATGAAAGCGCGCCTACCGGCCTCGCTATCCCCAAAATGCGCTGCTGACAACGCAGGCAGGCACATACCGTTTATTGGGTATGGTGGGCTTTGCCTCGCCTCTCGCCAAGCCACAGACATAAAGACTAGGAGAATGGAATTGAGTAAAAATTTCCTATTTACGTCCGAATCCGTAACCGAAGGACACCCCGATAAAATCGCTGATCAGATTTCTGACGCGGTGCTTGATAGAATCTTCTCAGCGGATCCGCTCGGCAGAGTCGCTTGTGAAACTTTGGTAACAACCGGACTCGCTGTCATTACCGGTGAAATCACGACAACTGCCACTTATGATGTCCAGCAAATCGCCCGCGAAGTCTTACGGGAGATAGGCTACACGGATATCGCCTACGGCTTTGATGCCGAGCACAGTGCCATCCTCAGCCTCATTGATAAGCAGTCGCCTGACATTGCGATGGGCGTGAACCCCGGCGGCGCGGGCGACCAGGGCATCATGTTCGGATACGCATGCACCGAAACGCCGGTGCTCATGCCGCTGCCCATTATGCTCGCGCACCAGTTGACGCGCCGCTTGGCACAGGTGCGCAAAGAGGGCATTCTCGATTTTATCCGCCCCGATGGAAAATCACAGGTAACCGTTGAATACGTTGAGAGTCAACCCAAAGCTGTTACGACGGTTGTTGTTGTCGCGCAACACCATCCCGATGTTGACGATGCGAAGTTGCGGGAGGCACTCATCGAAGAGGTTATCAAAAAGATTATCCCTGAAAATCTCCTCGCGCCCGACGTGCAATATCATATCAACCCGACGGGGCGCTTCGTCACAGGCGGACCGCAGGGAGATGCAGGGTTAACGGGAAGAAAAATCATCGTTGATACCTACGGCGGCATGGGACGGCACGGCGGTGGTGCTCTTTCTGGCAAGGACCCGACGAAAGTCGACCGGAGCGCGACGTACGCCGCACGCCACGTCGCGAAGAATCTCGTCGCTGCAGGCCTCGCGGAACGGTGTGAGATTCAGCTCTCTTACGCCATCGGTAGGAAAGAGCCTGTCTCGGTGATGGTGGATACGTTCGGCACGGGTGAGGACGAGGTACTCACCGAGCTTGTCAACACGCACTTCGATTTAACGCCGGGCGGCATTATTGAACGCTTGCAACTGCGGCAGCCTATCTATCGGAACACGGCGGCATACGGCCATTTCGGGCGCGAGGAACCGGGGTTCACGTGGGAGAAAACCGATTACGCCGAAAAACTTCAATAGGAACTAAGCAGAACAAACTCCTACCGAATGCCGGTCTCAGGATGTTGCGTCCTGCCTGTTCAATAGGCCCCGCTTGACTTGTCAGCGCGGTTCGCAGCCGCGCACTGACGGAGAATTGATGAACTACGACATTAAAACTACAGAATTGGCACCCACCGGCAAACAACGCATTGACTGGGCAAACCGGTTCATGCCGGTTCTGGCATCCATCCGCGCGCGATTTGAAGAGGAACGTCCGCTTGATGGATTCACGGTTGCGGCATGTTTACATGTCACAACTGAAACGGCGAATCTGATGAAGACGCTGAAGGCAGGCGGTGCCGAGGTGGCACTCTGTGCTTCCAATCCGCTCAGCACACAGGACGATGTCGCCGCATCCCTCGTTGTTGACGAGCAGATTGGCGTTTTCGCTATTAACGGCGAAGATACCGAGACTTACTATCAACACATTGATGCCACCCTCGCGCTGCAACCCACGATTACGATGGATGATGGCGCAGACCTGGTATCCCGACTTCACTCGGAAGAGACGAACCCGGCGTTAGTTGAACAGGTAGTCGCTGGCACGGAAGAGACGACGACCGGGGTGATTCGGCTCAAGAGCATGGCGGCGGAAGGCGTGCTGAAATACCCCATCATCGCTGTCAACGATGCACAAACCAAGCATTTTTTTGATAACCGATACGGCACCGGGCAAAGCACACTAGATGGGATTATCCGCGCGACAAACCTCCTCCTTGCGGGAACGACGATTGTCGTCGCCGGATATGGTTGGTGCGGCAGAGGTGTCGCGAGCCGCGCCCGCGGTTTAGGCGCGAACGTTATCGTCACCGAAGTTATTGCCTTGAAGGCATTGGAGGCTATCATGGACGGCTTCCGTGTCATGCCGATGCAAACGGCGGTGCAAGAGGCAGACCTGGTGATTACCTTAACCGGCGATATTCATGTGCTGCGCAAGGAACATTTTGAGGTGATGAAGGACGGCGCGCTCATCGCGAATTCCGGCCACTTTAACGTTGAGATTGATATTCCCGCGCTGGAAGAACTGAGCGTCGCGAAAGACGATGCCCGCGAATTTGTGGAGGCATACACCCTAGCAGACGGTAGGAAGCTTTTCCTCGTCGGTGAAGGAAGGCTAGTGAACTTAGCCGCCGCCGAGGGGCATCCTGCAAGTGTGATGGATATGAGTTTCGCCACGCAAGCCTTGTCGGTTGAGCACATCGCTAAAAACCGGGATACCTTTGGCAAAGGGGTTTACGATGTGCCCGCCGCTATTGACGACACCGTGGCGCGCTTGAAATTGGGAGCGTTCGGCGTTGAGATTGACACCCTCACCGCGGCGCAGGAGAAATACCTCAATTCGTGGGAGATGGGCACCTAAGGCGCGCCTTGCGTCATGTTCTGGTGAGGGTGGGGACTTCCATAGCCGCATTCACCCGTTCCGCTGTGTTCTGTGGCGGCTGGGTATAAGTGTCCATGCGTCCATTCGCCGTGTCTGCATTGTAAGGGCGGATGTCTCTATCTGCCGGTTCGGATGCCACATGCGGAGGAAATTTCATGAAAAAATCAGAAATCTGGGAAGGCATCATCATCCTCGTGTCGGCGTTGCTATTGCTGCCAATCTGGATGGCAAATAATGGGCATCTTACCCTCTCGCCGACGCTGTTGGAGGTGCTCGGGTTCGTGCAGTATCCAATCATTATTGTGCTCAGCGTCATTTTTGTGCGCCGCCTGCGCCGGGTTATCCGGGCAATGCGGGATAACAAGAACCGTCCTGGGCCCTTTTGATGTCACGCTTCCTTGTAAGTCAGACTCGCCTGAGCCTCACCGGTTTGAGCTCAGATGCTCTCAAAGGCTTGAGTCTGTTAGGGCAGGCGTGTTTATGAATGAATGTAGTAGGACTGACGCAGCACAAACCGCGTAGGCGGGCTTTAGGCATTTGCGTCAGGCCTGGAATGGATGGATTCAATGGGAATTATCGTCTGCGGCACGGCCACATTAGATACCGTAGAAACGCCGTGCAAACGTGTTGAAGAGGTGCTCGGCGGCTCCGGTGTCTACGCTGCTGTCGCCGCGAGTTTTTTTCATCCCTCTGTGCAACTTGTTGGAGTCGTCGGTGCCGATTTCCCACCGGCGTATGCAAAGCAGCTTGAAAATTTCGGCATCGACCTTGGCGCGCTAACGCGGGTTGAAAACGGCAAGACGTTCCAATGGGGCGGTAAATATGCCGAAGACTTCAACGTGCGCGAGACGCTCTTTACCGATTTGAACGTCGTCGCCGAAGTGCAACCTAATTTAGATAACGTTGATACGGATGCCCCCTATCTCTTTCTCGCGAACAATCCGCCGCAGTTGCAGCTTGATGCCATTACACAGACATCGCATCCGAAATTGGTGATGTGTGATACGATGGATATCTGGATTAACACGGAGAGAGCGGCGTTAGAGGCGACGTTAGCGGAGGTGGATATCCTCATTTTGAACGATAGTGAAGCGTGTCTGTTTACGGGGGATGCTAATGTTGTGCGCGCCGCCCGCGCGATGCTGCGCTACGGCCCGCATCGGGTTATTGTCAAGAAAGGCGAGCACGGCGCGATTAGCGTCACGGAGTCTTCCTTCTTCAGCGCGCCCGCGTATCCGCTCATGCATGTCACCGATGCGACGGGTGCAGGCGATAGTTTTGCTGGCGCGCTCATCGGCTACCTCGCCGCTCTCGACGATACGTCAGAGGCAGCTGTCCGCCGTGCGATAATATACGGCACCGTTGTGGCCTCGTTTAACATTGAAGATTTTAGCATCAATCGGCAGACGAGCGTGCAGTTTTCCGATATATCGGCGCGGTATGCGGCATTGCAAGAAGCAGTTCGTTTTTAACAGAACGGACGCAGCACAACCCTGGTAGGCGTGTTTATGACAAACTATGAATCGCCTTACCATACGCCGCCTCCGCCGATTCCATCACCATCTCCGAGAGCGTGGGATGCGCGTGGACGGTGTGCGCGATGTCCATCGCAGCGGCACCCGCGCGAATCGCGACCGCGGCCTCATGGATAAGCGTTGAAGCATGTGCGCCGACGATATGCACGCCGAGAATGTCGCCGCTCTCTGCATCGGCGACGGTTTTGACAAAGCCGTCTGTCTCGCGCATCCCCAGAGCTATGCCGTTGGCGGCGTAGGGAAACCTGCCGACTTTGACTTCATATCCCTCGTCTGTCGCCTCCTTTTCTGTCATGCCGACGTGCCCAATTTCGGGTAAGGTGAAAATGCACCAAGGGATAACCTGGTAGTCCATAGTAGGGGCCATAGTAGGGGCCATAGTAGGGGGCATCGTTGCGGTTGCCACCAAGCAGTTTTGTGCTGCCACCTTTCCCTCTGCGGAAGCGACGTGCGCCAACAGATAGCGACTCGCAACATCACCGATGGCATATATGCCCGGAATGTTTGTCTGCATCCGCGAGTTGACGCGAATTTTGCCCTTGTCTGTCCGCACGCCGACTTTTTCCAAACCGATGCCTTCCGTATTGAAACGCCGTCCGGTCGAGATGAGCATTTTTTCCGCTGTTAATTCTTCGCCAGATTCAAGCGTTGCGGTAACGTGCGTCTCTGATTTTTTGACGTGCGTCACTTTTGCGCCCGTGTGGCTGTGGATGCCTTTCTGCTTCATAAAGCGTTGGATGTGGCGGATGACTTGCACGTCTTCAGTCGCCAAAAGGGTGGGGAGGAGTTCCAGCACGGTAACGCTGCAACCAAGCGCGTTAAAAATCGAGGCGAACTCGCATCCCGAAATGCCGCCCCCGACGATAATGAGGCTTTCAGGGAGCTCGGTAAGGTTCAGGATACCTGTCGTTGTCAATACCTGAGTTTCGTCAATTTCAAAGAGAGGCGGCTCGGCAGGTTCAGAACCGGTGGCGATGATGACGTTTTTGGCATGCACCTGCTCGGTTGTGCCATCGGGTTTCAGGACAGCAATCCTGTTTTTGTCGGTGAGGGCGGCGGTGCCGTTAAGCGTGTGAACGCCGTTGCCTTTCAGCAGCTGCGCGATGCCCCCTGTCAACCGCTGGACGACAGATTCCTTGTGTGCGAGAACTTGCGTGTAATCAATTGCCGTGTCGCGCGTTTGTATCCCCAGTTCGGCGGCATCTTGCATGTGCGTAGCGAGTGTGGCGACAGAAAAGAGGGTTTTCGTTGGAATGCATCCCCGATGGAGGCACGTGCCGCCCCAGGCCCCTTTTTCGATGAGGCAGACTTGGGCACCCATTTGTGCGGCTTTGATAGCGGCGACATAACCGCCCGGCCCCCCGCCGATAATTCCAACGTCATACGTAGACATAGTTGCTCCTGTTTGGTGAAGTTAGGTTTTATTATATAGCATCGCGGTGAAGATGTCAAGCGCGCCAGAGCGATTTAGTTTTCCGTTTTCGATGTCACCGATGAAAATCAACATGAAAATTTGACAAAAAAAGCAGATTGTGTTAGACTTATACTAAACAGATTGGAATAGGAGAAACAGCGTGTTTGATGGATATCATCCGAACCGATTCGGGCCGGGACGCTCAGCCGTGATATGCGAACACGGCGCAGTTGCGACGAGTCAGCCGCTCGCCGCACAAGGCGGACTGCAGATTTTGCGCGAGGGCGGTAACGCAATCGATGCTGCTGTCGCTACCGCCGCGATACTCAACGTCGTTGAACCGATGTCAACAGGCATCGGCGGAGATGCCTTCATGCTGGTTTATCAGCCGGGAGCAGGACGCATCCGCGGCTTGAATGCAAGCGGCAGGGCGCCTTACGCCGCCGAACTTGAATTCTTTACCCAGCAAGGGCTCACTAGCATCCCTGCCACCGGCAGTATGTATCCTGTCACGGTGCCTGGCACGATTGATGGATGGGCGACGCTGCTGGATGCATGCGGGACGATGACGTTGGCGGAGGTGCTTCAGCCTGCGATTGACTACGCGGAAAACGGATTTCCGGTCAGTCCACAGATTGGGCTTGCATGGCAAGGGGGCGCGGGCCTGTTATCGCGATGCCCCGATTCAGCGCGCACCTACCTTAACGATGGACGCGCGCCTGCCCCGGGCGAAATCTTTCGCATACCGCACCTCGCGCGCACGTTTCGCCTCATCGCGGAAGGCGGCAGAGATGCCTTCTACCGCGGCGAGATTGCCGAGAAGATTGTGAAGTTCTCCGATGAAAACGGCGGGCTCTTCACGATGCAGGATTTTGCAGACCACGGTTCGGATTGGGTGGAACCTATCTCCGCGAATTACCGCGGTTACGATGTCTACGAAATTCCGCCGAACGGACAAGGTATCGCTGCCCTCCTCGCGCTCAATATCGTGGAAGGGTTTGACATCGCTGCAATGGGACACAACAGCCCGGAACATCTCCACCACGCCATTGAGGCGATGAAATTGGGATTCGCCGATTTGTATGAGTACGTGACAGACCCGAGGTTTGTAGATGTGCCTGTTGATGGGCTCCTCTCCGATGAATACACGGCGCGGCAACGTGCGCGCATTTCAGCCGAACGCGCAAACGTGGCACCGACTGCCGGCGCGCCGCCGATAGGGAGTGATACCGTTTATCTCTGCGCGGTGGACAGTGAGCGAAACGTGGTGTCCTTCATTAATAGCCTTTTTGCAGGCTTCGGTTCCGGGTTAGTTGCCGGAGATACCGGTATTATGTTGCAGAACCGGGGTGCGGGCTTTTCGCTTGATGCGAACCTTGCGAACTGCATCGCGCCGCATAAACGGACGCTGCATACCATCATCCCCGGCATGATTGCGCAAGATGGCGTGCCGTTAGTCGCTTTCGGCGTGATGGGCGGCCAGATGCAAACGCAGGGGCATTTGCAATTGGTGTGCAACCTCGTCGAGTTTAACATGGATATCCAGACTGCCCTGGAAGCACCTCGGTTTCGGGTGTTAGATGACTCGCGCATCATGCTGGAGGCGGGCATGCCGATGAGTGTGCAGGCGGCGTTGGCGCAGCGGGGGCAACACATCGTTCCTGGAGGTTCCTTTTTTGGCGGCGGGCAAGCGATTTTCGTGCATCCGCAATGCAACACCCTCATCGCCGGCTCCGACCCGAGGCGAGACGGTTGTGCGGTTGGGTATTGAGGTAGCAGCGGCATTCAGATTTTAGTTTCCGAAACAGGTGTGCCTTGTGACTCCATCCGCCCTTACGTTTGCAGAAACGGCTCGGAAATTCTCTTGACTTTTGCGCAAAATTATGGTATAATTATTAAGCATCATTGTGAGACGAAACATAACTAAAAATTTGAAGAAAGGATGGAGAGTCAATTGACAGATGTATAGAGACTTAACCGAAAAAGATGCCTGCGGCGTTGGGTTTGTCGCGAACTGCACCGGAAGACGGGACCACGACATTATCAAATTGGCAACACAAGCGGTGACAAATCTGACGCATCGCGGTGCAGTCGCCGCCGATGCCAAAACCGGCGATGGCGCAGGAATCTTAACACAACTCCCGCAGAAACTATTTCGCAGAGAACTGGAGAAACTCGGAGGATACCTCGATTCAATGGCCGACTTGGGAGTCGGAATGATTTTTCTGCCGGGCGCAGACCGGCACGCACGGAAACTCGCCCGCGCGCGTATTGAACAGACACTACAGCAATACGGCATCCCGCTCCTCGGATGGCGCAAAGTTCCCCTCAACGTCACCGCTATCGGCGAAAAAGCGTTGGAGACACTGCCCGATATCCACCAGGTCTTCGTCGGCAGACCGGCACACCTCACCGACGACGCGTTCGAGCAGCGGCTCTATCTCATCTGTAAAGAGGTGGAGCATGCCGAGATAGATGGGTTTCACGTCGCCTCGTTTTCGCACCGCACGATTGTCTACAAAGGCTTGCTCGTCGCCCCGCAACTCGCGCGCTTCTATCCGGACCTGCAGGACACGGACTTTGAGGCTTCGTTGGCTGTTTTCCATCAACGCTACAGCACGAATACCTCCTCGACGTGGATGCTGGCGCAACCTTTCCGGATGCTCGCGCACAACGGTGAGATTAACACCTTGATGGGAAATCGCAACTGGATGCGCGCCCGCGAAGCAAACCTGAGTTCACCCCTCTGGAAGGAACACATCCGCAGACTTGTGCCTATCATCAATCACCACGGCAGTGATTCCATGAGTCTGGATAACGTGCTGGAACTCCTCCAGCACTCCGGCCGGGACATCCTCCATGCCATGATGTGTCTGATTCCGGAAGCTTATGAGCAGATGCCGGATATGTCCGATACGTTGAAGGCGTGTTATGAATACCTATCCTGCGTGAGTGAGCCGTGGGACGGCCCGGCTGCTGTCGCCTTCACGGACGGTGTCGTCGTCGGCGCGAGTTTAGATAGGAACGGCTTGCGGCCCGCGCGGTATAAGGTTACCGAAGACGGCACCGTCGTCATGGGCTCCGAGGTGGGCATTATCGAACTTGACGATAGCTGCGTCGTGAAGAAGGGACGTTTGGGGCCTGGGCAGATGATAGCGGTTGATACCGCCAAAGGCCAACTGCTGACAGATGCCGAGATCAAACAGCGCGTCGCCTCGCAGAAACCTTACGCCAAGTGGGTGCAGCAGGGCATCACTCCGCTGAAGAAGCTGTTTGTGGGCGAGACCTCGGGGCACGTTACTGTCCCCGAACAACTGGCGAACTATCAAAAGGCGTTCGGCTACACCACCGAGGATGTGGAGCGGTTTATCAAACCGATGATAGCGCAGAAGAAAGAATCGGTAGGTTCGATGGGTGACGATACCCCGCCTGCCGTTATTTCGCGCAACCCGCGCATGCTCTACACCTATTTCAAGCAACGCTTCGCACAGGTGACGAACCCGCCGATTGATTCACTGCGGGAACGGTTGGTGATGTCGCTGACAACCTACCTCGGCCGGCGCGGCGGTCTGCTCACCGAAACGCCGCAACACGCACAACTGATCCGGTTGGACTCACCCGTGCTGAAAAATGCAGCGTTGGCAGCGTTGCGCGCGCAGCAGATGCCCGACTTTCAGGTGGCCACGCTCCCTGTCCACTTCCCTGTTGACACCGGCATACAAGGATTGGAAGCCGCGCTAGAGGTGCTATGCCAGCGTGCCTCGGCGGCGATTGAAGACGGGAAGACGCTCCTCGTGCTGAGTGATAAGGAAGTCAGTGCAGCGTTTGCGCCGATTCCGATGGCACTCGCTGTCGGCGCAGTGCATCATCACCTCATTCGCGAAGGCAAGCGGATGCAAGCGAGCCTCATCGCCGAAGCGGGCGACCCGAGGGAAGAACACCATTTTGCTGTCCTGATTGGTTACGGTGCCAATGCCATCAATCCGTATCTCGCCTTTTCTACCATAGCGCAGCTCGCCGAGAAGGGAGAATTGAACGGACTCACCGCTGAAGAAGCGGTTGCAAACTATCAGGAAGCCGTTGAGAAAGGGATTCTGAAGATTATGGCGAAGATGGGCATCTCCACCGTGTCAAGTTATCGCGGTGCCCAAATCTTCGAGGCACTCGGTATTAATGCAGCGGTGATCGAGCGGTGCTTTACCGGCACTACCTCGCGTTTGGATGGCATCGGATTTGAGCATATCGCTGCCGAGACGCTCCATTTCCACACGAAAGCCTTTGCAGGAACTGATGGCAGTGACTCGCTGGAAGAGGCTGGCTATTTCCGCTTCCGCCGGAACGGCGAATTCCACGCCTATAACCCATCCGTGTTCAAGTCGCTTCACCGATTCGTCAAAGCGGGGGAGGCGGCGGATTATGAGAAGTACGTCAATGCCGTTGAGAGTGGAGAGCCGTCTAGTTTACGCGAGTTGCTGGCCTTCAAACCCGGCACGCCTATCCCACTTGAAGAAGTGGAGCCCGCTGCGGATATCGTCCGCCGGTTTACGACGGGGAGCATGTCCTTCGGCGCGCTCAGCCGCGAAACACACGAGACCTTGGCTATCGCTATGAACCGCCTCGGCGCGAA
Source organism: uncultured Poribacteria bacterium (assembly GCA_958296135.1). Classification (GTDB taxonomy): domain Bacteria; phylum Poribacteria; class WGA-4E; order WGA-4E; family WGA-3G; genus AGPOR5. The sequence continues at coordinate 4,750,023 of CATQHZ010000001.1, read as the reverse complement.
ATCCGGGAGTGGAGAAGGCGGCGAGGACAGTGGACGCTACAAACGAAGACTGAACGGTGACCTGGCCTCGAGTGCTTTGAAACAGGTGGCATCCGGGCGGTTCGGCGTGACACCGACGTATCTCGCCTCCGCGCAGGAGTTGGAAATCAAGATGGCGCAGGGCTCAAAGCCCGGTGAAGGTGGACAGATTCCGGGGCATAAAGTGACGGCAGAAATCGCCGAGATTCGGCATTCGGTGCCGGGTGTTCCGTTGATTTCGCCGCCGCCGCACCACGACATCTATTCCATTGAAGACTTGGCGCAGCTCATCTATGATCTGAAGCAAGCGAACCCGCGCGCGAAGATTGCCGTAAAGTTGGTATCGGAGTTTTTGGTTGGCACGATTGCGTCAGGCGTGGCGAAAGGCTACGCCGATGTGATTCAGATTAGTGGGCACGAGGGCGGCACCGGTGCATCGCCGCTCAGTTCTATTAAGAATGCTGGCACCCCATGGGAGCTCGGCCTCGCGGAGACGCAACGCTCTCTCGTGGAAAACGATTTGCGCGAGCGTGTCGTGCTGCGGGTGGATGGCGGCATGCGTTCTGGGCGCGATATTGTCGTCGCGGCGATGTTGGGGGCAGAAGAATACGGCTTCGGAACAATAGCGATGGTCGCGACTGGCTGTGTCATGGCGCGTCAGTGCCACCTGAATACTTGTCCTGTTGGCATCGCGACGCAAGACCCGGGGCTTCGTGCGAAGTATCCCGGCACGCCGGAGATGGTTGTCAACTTCATGATGGGTGTCGCGAACGAAGTACGGGGCATCTTGGCGAATCTCGGTTATCGCTGCTTGAACGATGTCATCGGCCGCCCTGAATTGCTGGAACGCACCGATCTTTCCGATTACCCGAAGGCGGCCCTGCTTGACTTGGGCGAAATTCTTACGCCTGCGGATGCAACTGGCACGAAACCGCGTTATCACACGCAGGAACGGAACGACCGGGAGGATACGCCGCTTGATGACCAGCTCTTGCAGGACGCGGAAGAAGCAATCGCACAGAAGACACCGATCCGGTTGTCCTACGCTATTCGGAATACGCACCGCACGGTAGGCGCGAAGTTGTCTGGTAACATTGCCAAGCGTTACGGCGACGCTGGCTTACCCGATGGGACGATTCAATGTTCCTTTGAGGGTAGCGCGGGACAAAGTTTCGGCGCATTTTGTAGCAAGGGGATGCAACTCCGGCTGGCAGGCGAGGCGAATGACTATGTCGGTAAAGGCATGGCAGGCGGTGAAATCGTCATCAAACCTTCTGAAACGGCGCGGTTCTGTCCGCATGAAAATACTATCATCGGAAACACGGTGCTATACGGCGCGACCGGCGGCACACTCTATGCCGCGGGAAGAGCCGGCGAACGGTTCTGTGTCCGAAACAGCGGTGCTACTGCGGTGGTAGAAGGTGTCGGCGACCACGGTTGCGAGTATATGACAGCGGGCACTGTCGTGATTCTCGGCGAAACGGGACGCAACTTCGGTGCCGGGATGACAGGCGGCACTGCCTATGTGCTGGACGAAAGTCGACGGTTCCAAACCAAATGCAACCCGGAATTGATTCAATTAGCGGCAGTCACGGCTGAGGCTGATGTGGCGTGCCTGCGCAGGCTCGTCCGGCAGCATGCTGAGTTGACTGGCAGCTGCCGCGCCGAGGAGATCCTCTCTGAATGGGATGCTTTCTTGCCGCGTTTTCGGAGGGTTGTCACACCGCCGCCCCCGCCGCCCCCTGCTCCCGCCCGGCGTCAAAGGAGAAGAACGCCGCGGAAAACGCGGCAACGGTGAGAGTTTCATTTATTCCGCAGGGCGAGGCACATATTCCGTAGGGCGAGGCACATATTCTGTAGGGCGAGGCCCTGGGGGGGCCTCGCCCTTTTGTCTTGGGGAAACGTCCCGCTGCTGCAGAGGTGCATTGAGTCAAAAGGGCTTGGAACTTACGGCTTTTGCCGCAAGAGCGTCAAGAAGTCGTGTGCTGAATACACCTCCAAATGTCCTTGCGTTACCTATTATCAACACCTAAGTCCTTAAGAAGTTCCGCGAATTGCATCGGGGCAAAAAAAAAGGCAGCCGCTGCTGCCTTTTTTGCGCCGAATTGCGATTTATACCAAATGAACTTCCGCGAGACGCATCAAACTCATTTGGTATTATACGAAATTCCGCTGAACTACAGCGGTGAATTCCGTATTACTCGTCTTCCGACACCGCGAAAGCGATTTCGAGTCCCTCCGTTTTACTGGAGCGCATCTTCGCTCGTTCCACCACGTCAATGACAACGCCGTGCTTCGCGCGCTTATCTGCTTTGATGATAAGCGTGGTAATCTGGTTTTCATGGGAGGCGATGAACAGCTCCATGTCGTCCAGTGTTAGCATCTCCTGGTCATCGATGGAGATACGGCCGTCACTGCTGATAAAGAGGTTAAACTTTTTGCGGGTGAATTCATGCCGCGTCGCGGAGTCGGGGAGTGTGACGGTGAAAGGCGGTGGAACCCGCATGATAGCGGACACCATGAAGAAGATCAACAGCAGAAATACGCAATCGATCATCGGTGCCATCGGAATGTCATCGTCGTCGCTTTTCTTCCGTCTTCGGGACATGTTGAGAGCCATCTGAATTCTCCTTTTTTTTTCAGGGCTATTTCGTTAGATACCACCGTCCCCGCGTAGGGAAACCAGATGAGTTCGCCGGGTCTTGACTTTTTTGCGATTAGGCGCACTCAGATACAGCGGCTGTGAACGAAATAGCACTGCCTTTTCTTGCGGTTGCTAGTGCCACCAAGGGACGTGCGTCAGTCTCTGGCGACAATCGCGAACCCGATTTTGTCAATACCTGCCTGCTTGGCAATATCCATCACCTGCACAATTTGCTCGTGGAGCACATCGCGTTCGGATTGGATGATAAGCATGCTGGTTGCTTCCTCCGGTGCGTTGATGAAACGGGTAAACATTTCATCAATCTGCACGACTTCGTCGTTCAGGACCATGGTGCCACTGTCTTGGCCAGGGTCTGGGTTCGCGATGCGGACCGTTAACCCCTTCGGTTTGTCCGGAGAGGGTTTCCCTGGCGGTGGGAGCTGCACCCGGAGGCCCGGAATCGGTGAGAACGTCGTCGATACCATGAAGAAGATCAGGAGCAGGAAGACGCAATCAATCATCGGGGCCATACTGAGCGTTGGTGCTTTGCGTTCCCTGATTCTGGCGGCAACCAGGTTCAATTTGCCTTCGGCGAGTTGTTGCATGTCAGAGTCCTCCTCTGTCTTAACCTGTGGGCGCGCGGCCACCGCGCGCCCACCGATTGCTAGTGCCTAAGCGTTAGTCTCACTCACAACCAGCTGGTTGATAATCTCAGTGGAGACCTGGGAGATTTCCACCATGTGCCGATTCACCCAGCTATCGAACAACTGGAAGAAAATCAGGCACGGGATAGCGATTGTCAGGCCGCCAGCCGTTGTCAGGAGTGCCTGTGAGATACCGCCTGCGAGTTGCTGCGGGTCACCGGTGCCTTCCAGTGCAATCGTCGTAAATGCACTAATCATACCTGTCACTGTCCCGAGCAGGCCAAACAGGGGAGAGACAACCGCGACCGTGCCAAGCACCGGCAGGTTTCTTTCCAGTTCGGGAATTTCGAGGAGACTGGCTTCCTCAATCGCTTCCTGAATTTCCTCCTTGGAAATATCGCGTTCCTCAATCTGGGATTGGCTGTAGCGGAGCAATCCGGCTTTGAGGACGTTCGCGAGCGGGCCGCCTGCTTCTTCACAAGTGGAGACGGCTTCCATAATATTCTCTTTCCGCAGGGAGTCGGCGATGCTCGCGATGAACTGTTCTGTTCCGATACGCGAACGGCTCCGCACGAACGTGAAAAGCCTTTCAATAATGAAGGTTAACGCCGTGATGGAGCAGAGTGCCAGTGGCCAGAAAACGAATCCGAATTTCTGGAAGAAGGTGACAATATTGTCCTTCTTAGTCATTTTCAGCGGGACGAAGTGGTCGCCGCCGTTAACGACGGTAACGGGTTTACCTGTCCGGTCGCCGTAGCCTTCCCGATAGATACTAACCAGGTAACGGCCAGCGGGGATGCCGGAGCGTTCGTAGTCGCCATTCACGTCGGTGACTGCGTCGTATTCGCCGGCGGCGGAGACAATCTTCACTTGCACACCCTCGATTGGGTTTTGCGCTGTCGTTGTATCAACAATCTGACCGCGGACTGTGCCGCCGCTTGCTGCGACATCTGCGTCTTGCGCGAAGGCAATGCCGGCAAGCATGCCTACACACGCAACTAACATTAACATCAAACTTAAACGGGTCATTCGTTCTGTTTCCTCCTTTGGGTAACTTGAGGGCGGGGCTCCAACAGCGCGCCGTGCGCCTTAACTTTGCCCACGATGTTGCCCTCAAGTCTCTATAACCTATCTCATCATTACCGGTAGGAGCGTTCTCCTATCTATGAGATGCCTTCTCACGTCTTAAAACACCTAAGTCGTTAAGAAGTTACGCGTTTATTTGCGAAAAAGCGGATGAGCTGGGCACGAAGCATTCGTGCCCAGCACTCCACAAACCATTTAGAAACCCATCATCGCTCGAACGAACGTCGTGTTACTCGTCGTGTGTTCGAGCAGGATGGTGGTTCGGCGGTAACCTGCGAGGATAACAATGTTAAACCCAAGCCATTCACCCCGGTTGATAGCTTGGACTTCAAAGATTCGCGTCCGCAGGTCTGGCCGGAAGAGGACCGGGGCGTCTTCATCTTCCGGGAAGTTTGTCAAGTAGTCCTTGAAGTTGTTATCCCGGTTGGTGAACTTCCGGTATTGGAAGCCGCCGAGAATGTTCATGCGTTGCGTGAACTGATAATCGAGCCGCACGCCGAGCACGTCTTCACGGCTTCGACGGTTGAAACGCAAGTATTCAACGGGTTCTTCGTCAGTTGGCACGAACAAACGCGGGTTGAGTGCGTCGGGAATCTCTTCGGCCCCTCTATCAAAAGCCCGATCCCAGATGTATTTTACCATCGGGGTGAGTGTCAGATCTTCACCGATTCTATCAATGAAGGGCAGATCTCCGAGCGGAATTTCGTATCTCGCTTTCAGAATGGTCTGCTGATTGCGAATGTTCCGTTCGGGGTAGCGACGTGACTTCCAGTTTTCCGAGTCGTAGATGAGGCCCGGGTCTTCCGGATCCAGCGCGTTAATCCCGTGGTCTGGATAGAACGGGAATTCCCGTTTTTCGCCAGAGGCGCGCACTTGTTCGACAGGCACCATGAAGTCAACGCGTTCGTCTGCCTCAAAGTTCTCTGTCTGCGGGTCATACTCAACGTCCAAGAAGATTGCGTTTTCCACGTCTTGTTCGTACTGCTTTTGCAGGACAACGAGGAATTTCGCTTCGAGGGTCAAGTTCGGAACCGCCGTGTAGAGGAACTGCAGCGTTGTCGTATTGACACGTGCGTTGTAGTAATCCAACTCATCAGAGATTTGGACTGGTTCCAATTCACCGACACGTAGCGTGATGGTGTAATCAGGAATGTCGTCTCGGACTCGGACGAACCGGTTTTGGAAGAGCACGGTTCCAAAGTCAGGAATGTCACGTTGATAGGTGACGTGCAGGTATTTGGAATCGTTTTTCCGGCGGCTAGAGACTTCGCTTTCATTCAACCACCCGACTTTGAGGGAGAGGTTATCCAGCAGGTCATATTCTGCGATGAGGTGATAGCCATCCCGGTCAACGCCGTATTCGTATTGCGGTTCAAAGTCATCTTCGAGCGAGTCGATGGTGCCGTTGTTGTTCAGGTCGACGAGGTCGGTGAACACGGGCGGATCTGCGTCAAAGATGAGGAAGTCTTCTTGGAAGTCGAGAACGCCGTTCTGGTCTCTGTCATCGGCCCGCGGGAGGACTCCATCAAAGTCGATGTCGTCGGGCCAGTCATCGTCATCATCGTCATCTTCGATGAGTGCGTAATTGACTTCGTCCCAGGGGTCTGTTTCAGACTGCGATTCTGGTGTTCGTTCCAGCGAGTAAGTCTGGTCTCTGTCGGTATTAGAACCGAAGTTGAGATAAGTTGTGGTGTAGCCGGGATCGATGTGATACCAGACACCTTCTAAGTAGAGTTTCCCGAATCGGGATTTGAGTTGGACGAACCATGCGGTCTCGCGTCCCATTTCGCCGTCGCCGCCTTCATCAGTTCCGTCGCCGCCGAGTCTTGCCTCAAAGCGTTCCCCTTCGGTTTCAGAGTAGGTAGGTATGCCGTTCCGGTCTAGAGGCAGTCCGGTGGCCGGGTCTACGGAGATACCTGTCTCTTCCTCTTCCCCATCTTCACTGACAATAGTAGGGGTGAGTCGGCTGAACCCGACTTTGTCTTTGGGCAGCGTGGGATACTGTTTGTATTTCCCGTTAATGGAGTAGTGTGCCCGGACGAAGACGTTGCCGATTGTTCCTTCCAGGTCGAGCCCGTAGAGGAGTGCGGCGCGTGCGGCCCCGTAGCGATATCGGATTTTGCGCGGTCTGCCTTCGCCTTCCCACTCGCTAGGATTGTCAACGAGGCTTGACCGGTTGCTAGAGTAATCCGAGGATTGTCCATAGTTGCCGGGTGCCTCAATGACATCGCGGTAGGGCATTTGAATGTGGCCGTCTTCGGTTTTAATCCATTCTTCTACGAGTGGATCTGCGCCTTCGGCGGCTTTGTTGGCATCACTGATGCCAATGACAGCGATGTTGTAATCGCCGGCTACCACGAGATCAAAGACAACGGATTTGACGGTGCGCGGTTCAATGTCGTGGTCTGCAAAAATGAGGTCATATTTCATTTTATTGAACCCATCGACGATTTTCCATTCTCCGTCAACAGAATCGCGTACTTCGGAGGGGAGCCCTCCGACATCAATGGGTGTAATGTCGTTGACAAACACCTCAATTTTCTGCGTTTGTTCCGGGTTGATATCCGGTTCAACGCCTTCTGCGATTTCGTCAGGCGTGAGGTCTTCCAATTCCTGCGTGATCACGGTCACTGTCATGGATTTAAATGCTGCGCCGACACCTCCCTGGATGTTCTGTCCATGTTTGTTTTCGTCATACCCGGAGAATTGGGTGACGACTCCGTGATTGTCTTCGGGTGAATCATCGCGGAAGACGACAGAGATGACTTCAGGCGGCGTGTTTGCAACGGTTCCCATGAGTGGGTTTTCCACGCGTTCGGGGTGTTCCTTGTGCAGATTGACGTAAGTAAATCCGACGCGGAAGATGTCGCCTAAGAGGCCCTGTGCGCGGAATCCGATGAGTCGCGCGTTTTCAATGTGCCGTACCCCAGCATCCTCGTTTAACCCGTTTCGGCGGCCGAGCGTCGGTGCAAGGTTCGCCGCTGCGTCTGTCAATTTGACAGGGTTCGAGATACGCGAGTTGATAAGCGTAAAGAGGTGCCGTTCCTGCGCGAAGGAGATATCCCAGCGGAACCCATCAAACTCTGTTTTATAGAGAATGTAGCGGTTCGGGAACAACGTTGCGGGTTTGAAGCGCATGTCATCGCCGATAGCAAACTCGGTGTATCGTCCGCGGAAGCTGTCTTCTGTCAAGACAGTCCGGTCAAGCTGCGCTGAGAATCTTTCACTATCGAGCTGTCCGGTCCAACCCACAATCAATTCGCCGTTCTGGTTGAACCCTTTTTGCTCGCGATAGTTATAGACTTCGTTACCCTCGAGCAGCTCCTTACCAAACAGGTCATAGAAGAATTGTGGTTCTTCTTCCAATTGGAATCGGGCGGAGAATTTGGAGCCACCCTCAATCGTGGGTAACAGGGGTTCTTGCGGTCCGAGGCTTTGCGCGCCACAACCATAAAGCGCGAACGCACTCAGGATGCAAGTCACTACAAGCAAAACATCAAATGATTGTCTTAACTCGTTCATTAGTTTGTTTTTCCTCCTTGGGAATAGTTGAGTCGGATCTAGGCGGCCAACAGTTCGATGCGCCGCGGTCGCCTCGGCTCCGACTCCGACAAAAAACCTTAAACGTTGGAGAAACTGACTGAGCGTGTAAACGAAAACCGTCTGTTTTTCGTTTGTAAGCATAAGGTGCCGCTGCGTTTCGCTGGCACTGCAGGTATCGCAAACGCTTGAATGCCGCGCGGACGCAGGGCATCAGTCTCCCGCCAATGCGTTAAGGGTTCGTTTTGAGAGAAATTCGCATCAAAAAATTGATAAGATTTCCACAAAACTGTATTTAACGTTAAAATAGCACGAATCCCATTTTTCTGTCAACGTTTTTTTTCAGAAAAAAAGGATCAGCATCTTCATGTGATATGATTTTGTCACATGATACCATAAATGCAATATATTTTCAAGCGTATTCCGCGCGTGAACTAGAACGATTTAGTTTTCCGTTTTTGATGGCATTCGTAAAAATCAACAACGGCCCCTCCTTGTAGGGGAACCGGTTCGCCTGAGCCTGTCCTGTTTGCGATGCGGCGTTCGCAAACGACAGAAACGGGACAACTAAAGGGTCCTGGCGCATGCATGGGTTTTCAACAACGATTGGCTCGAGTTTGTGGCATTTTCGCGTACCAATCATTATCAGAGAGATTATACGCAATTTGCAAAAAAATGTCCACATTTTTATTGCAAAATTTTAAAACGGTTTCGTGCTTGTTTTTTCCTCACCGGACTGTAAGGGTGAATCGAGAAATCCTCTAGCAGTTCCGCGACGCGCGTCTGCGCTTTCACCGCATACCGGTAGTTGCGGTTTTTAACTGCGCCTCGGCCTGCGTGCGCGCGTGGCAAGCGCGCCTACGGGGTGTGCTGCTCAGAAGCGCGGCTAAAATACTCGGTGTACAACGCGATGCTAACTCCCACAGTCAAACCGACAACGCCAGCGATGATGACGATAAGCTTGAGTTGCGGGCTGACCGGTATTTTCCGAGGGACAGCCCGGTCGATGATTTCAATTCCGCCTAACCGATTTCGGGAAGTAGTCACGGTGGACTCGGCACTTAAAATTTCCGCTTCCAATGCGCGTTTCGCAATTTCTTCTGTCAGCGCGTTGGTTTTCTGAACCCGCGCCAGCAGCTGCGTCAGAAGATACTGGTTCTCTGGCATCTGCGCGATGAGTTGTTCCAATTCGGTGCCTAGGTGTTGGAGTTGCTCGTGCAATTGTTTCTGCGCGTTTTCATATCGCGCAAGTGCTGGTGTGAGTGCCAATAACTGATTTTGGATGTAGGTATAGGACGGAGAGGTGCCGGCGGTGACCGTGGTTGTCGTTGGCGCGGTGCGTTCGGCTTCCCTTTCAGCTTCAGTAATCTGCGCGTCCAGTCCCTTCAACTCTGATACATCCTTTCCGACTTTTTCCGCATCCGCTACGCGCTGCGATTTGAGCGTGAAGAGTTTCTCCTGCTGAAATAGCCAGACAGGGTTGTGCGTGGTAGTTTCAGAAAGCTGCGTCTGTTCGGGCAGCAGACGAAGTTGTTTCTCTAAATACGCGATATGGGAACGCGTTGCATCGAGGTTCTGCCGCGTCGCTGCCAGTTGTGTTATCAAACTGGCGCGCCGTTCCAGCAGATTGGTGAGCATCGGGGCCCATATTTCGGGGCTCCCATTTTCGCGGACGAATTGAAGGATGGCGTTGAGGGATTGATTCGTTTCGACATCAATGTCCGTCTGCTTTTCCTTGAGGAATCGGCGGCGTTCGGCGAGTTTCGTCTTTTCATCGACACTTCGCAGTACCTGCATATCTGCCACGAGTTGGTTGATGAGTAGGGCGGCGTTCCGTTCGCCGCCTTCCGCTTCTGTCAATTCCAAGGACAGCACGATGTAGTCGGAATCGGGCTGCACTTGCGCTGTCAGCACCCGTTTGAGTTTACCGATGGATGGCAGAAAGGCTACCGCTTGTATGTGCCGCGTGTCCTCCAGATTTTCCATCGCCGTGTTCAGCATGGATTCTGTGGTGAAGCGGCTACTAAGCGTTTCCATCGCGCGCCTATCCCCGCCGCCGGACAAGACACTTTGGAACAGGTTCGTCGATGAGAGAGATGGCGTGGCACTCGGTTGAACGAGTTGCATTAAGGTGGAAGCGGCGTAAGTCTTCGGCATACGGAGGGAGATGACCAGGGCGGTGCCTAACACGAGCAGAACGCTCAAGCAGAGGGTGAAGTCGTGCTTACGTATGAGGTGAAGGTAGTTGCGGAGATGCTCTTCGCTTTGCGGCATGAGTGTGATGAGTGGCAAAAAATGCCTTGACTTTAGAAAATTATCGGCCTGACAGACACAGCACAGACACAGCACAGACACAGCACAGACACAGCACCCGGTAGGCGCGGTTTCAAACCGCGCTGTGAATGTGGGCGCGCTTTCATGAGGATTAAGAAATGAATCAGTTCATTTTGACCGGGGGGGAGGGAAACCCTCGGAGGTTAGTGCCCGCCGGCTATAGAAATCCGCTGAAAACTTCATCAAAGCGCGCCTACCGAGATGGATAGAATCTTGGGCACTATAGATTGTTGGCGATGCGAATTTCTTCGTCGTTGAAGGCTTCGTCATGCCACTCAGCGATGCGCCATTCGTTGTTGCGCTTCTCAAAGATAAAGAGATTATCTCCCTCGGCGAACCAACCGGTGTACCCACCCTCAAGCGATTCGCCATCGGCGACGAACCCTTGGATGCGGTAGTGATTCCGCACTTCCGCACGGTTGCTTTCCTTATTGAGCTCTATCTCCGGTGGGACAGAGAGCTCTATCTCAATATCCTGAAATTGTGAAAAGACGTGCGCGGCGGACTCGCGTTCATCGCGAATGTCGTCAAATTCCAGGTCATCGGTTTTGTCGCCATCGGTGCCCATGTCGGAGACGTAAAGGAAGCCTTCGGCCCAAAAAGCCTTGATGTAGGTATCAACATCTTCCAATTCGTATCCTTCGCGCCACTGTTTTAAGACTGCGTTAATGGCGAGGAGTTCTTCAGGCGGGACCTGATTCACCTTTTCAACATCCCCGCATCCAATAAGACTGATGAGCAAGAAGAATACGCCGCTCATCAGGATGCCGCTTGCAAACGTATTTTGCAAGGTTGTGAAAGTCCTGAACATAATAAAATGTCCTCTCTTTGTCCTACGCTGCATTGAAAGTCTCTGACGAAAGTTTGCTAGAAGCAGCCCTCATTGCGTCAGAAACCGTACAATGCTGAGCGATATTAAAAAGTTTTGACGATGCCGAGATAGAGGTGTGATGGAGTGGCACCGACTTGAATTCCCAATTTGTTTTCGATCTGGTCTGCGTCTTGCTGGATGGAACGGATTTGCGTTGTCGCGTTGTAAAAATTCGCGCTCACATAAGAATCGATGACGCTGTAAAGCCAAATCCCGACACCGGTGTAGAGAAAAAACATCCTGAGTTTGTATCGCTGATTCGCATGCTCGTAACTAGCTAAAACCCCTTCTTCGTTGTCGGGTTCAAGGTTCGCGAGTGCCGCGTAAGCGTTATACCGGCTCCGGAAGGAGCGTTCGGCTAATAGGGCACCGACAGCTGAACCGCCGATGCTTAGCACAATCAGCCCGCTGCGGATGTAACTCCGGCTATAGATTTGTCCCCACCCCGGAAAAATGGCGGAACGCACCATCGCGCCGATAGGCGAAATAAGTTTTTCTGGTGCCGCCGCCTTTTTCTTTTCCTCGGTAGGCGCGTTTTCTTGCGCGGGACTGGCTGCCGTGTTCTCAGTTTCTTCGGCGAAGCCGCTTGGGAGACTTATCAGGATGAGCAAAATAATTAGCAAAAACCGCATGATTGATATCTGATTTTCTGTATGGGCGCGAGGCGTTCGATTTTACCGAACGCCTCGTGCCAATCCAAAATTAACGTCTCCGTTTTGTCCGCTGCGTTGTCCGGCTCCGCTGTTCATCATCGTCACTGCTGCTACTACTCGATTTGGTACGTGACGAACTTGATGTCGTCGGCCGGGACCGTGACGTTGAAGATGCCGAACGACTCACGCGCGATTTGGTGCTTGACGTACTAGAAGTGGAGCGGCTCACGCTGGATTTCGTGCGCGGCGCGCTATACCTCGTGGAACGCCGCTGCTTCGTGCGCAAATCACTCCGAGAATTAGAGCTAGACGAAAGCGACCGGTTTGGCGAAGAAGTTGAACGTCGATAGCGGTTTGCATCAAACGTTGAGGTAGTTGACCCGCCAGGCTGTCCGTAACTCCGCCGCTGCTTGCTGAGGGTCCTATTGCCGCTGTAGTTCCGGTGTCTTACCTTGCTGCGTTGCAGTGCCTGCGTGGATGCAACTGCGCGCCGTTTCTCCAACATAAGGGACTCACGCGCGACGCGCTTCGTTGTAGCCGGTGCCAGTCGACGGTGGTTTTCAAGCGCGGTCCGAATATTTTGTCGCGCCGTGCCCCGTTCCGCCGTTCGTTTGTTAGTCGACAAGCGGCTGCGGGTGTACTGCCGCCGCGTTGTCTCATGCTGCTTACTCCACCGATTCAACTGCGTCTGTCGTTGATACACCTTGGGAGTCCCACGGTATCTGCCGTAATTCGCATAATAGGGCGAATAGCAGCGGTAGTAGGAGCTCGGGTAATAGGTGCGATAGCGGCCGAGATAGCCCCCGTAATGCGACCGGATTGAAAGATAGTGCCGGTCATAGATGGGGTAGCTCCATCGGTAGTAGTAGTCGGAGTCCGTCGCGTAATAGACGGGTCCGTCGTAAAAATAGAGGTAGGTATACCGATGCCACGGGCGCCACCGGTAAGTTGGCGTGTAGCGTTGAATGACGCGAACCTTCGGCTGCCGCCGGTAGGTAGATACCTCAATGTATTCGACATCAATCTGCTCGCCACCTTCCGCGACGACATGGAGTTCCATCCATCCGTCTTTCACGTGTCCTGCTGCTGGGATTTTGATGCGTTCGGAGCGGTTGTTCGCGCGTAGTACGAAGGTATCTCCGTAGCGTGTTTCCTCAGCGTTTTTGTCGTGGTAGCCGTTGCTTGTCAGTTCGCGTTTGGTATTGCGAATCCAGATGCGCCCGGCAATCGGTTCCTCGTAGTCTTCAATTTCGAGTTGATGCGGTTCGCCCCGGTATCGCACCAAGACTTCGATGGACTGTGTGCCTCTCGGAATTTCAAAGAGGTAGACTGCGCTGGCGATTGCGAATTCGTAGTCATCCGCGGTTTGGGCGGTATTTTCCCAGGCGGTGAGCCGGATGCCATCTTCAAAGCGTGGGCTGGCGTTAATCGTCGCGCTGCCGCGCTCTATCCATTCGTCAACCTCGTTGGCGACGCGATGCTCGCGACTGAGCCGGTCGGCGTAATAGTCGTAATCGGCCTCGGCAGGGGTTGACAGCCCTGCTGTGAGTAACAGCCCGAGCAGTCCGGCTATCATCAAAGTGAAAACCCTGGTCTTCATGAGAATTCCTCCTCCGTTAAGCTTTCTGCTTGCAAAAGCGTATTGTGGTAACAATTATACAACTTTCCGAGATAAATGTCAAGCATTAATCCGATTTGCGTTTCGGTATCAGTTTAATTCCTTTTTTTTGCGCGTGCTCACGGGCGAGTGGCGTGACAACTGCAGGCGGTATGTAGAACAGTTCTTGGATATCTGGTTTGAGGTTTGCAATGACAGCCGCGCTGATTACCGCCGTTTCCACAGTCGTTCGTGTGGCTGTGTTTGCTTCAGTGATGGCTTCGGCGATGCGGGTTGCTGTCACCCATTGAACGCCGAGTTCGGATAAAGCGTTTACATATTCCTTCTCAAGCGGTAGGAGCGATGTCCCGATTGCGAGCGGTGGCAGCGATTTTCCAATCGCCGCCTGCCCGTGCTCGCCGAGTGCATCGGCGGCAGCGAGCACCTTTCTTTCTTTCCGCAGTGCTTCAAACACTAAGTAGGTGCAGGGTGTATCCACTAACCGCAGCGCGAGTTTTGCTGCCATCGGATAGTCAAACGCGGGGAGCACAAACTGCGGATAGGTATCCACAATCTCCGAGATATCGCGCAGCTCGTTTTCGTGCCAGATGTTTTCTTCACCAAATATTGCATGAATCGGCTGAAGGGCTAACGTTTTAGTTGCAAGTTCGGACAGAATTATTTGAATTTTCCATCCTTCCTGCATGCACAGCTGGAGTTGCTGGAGCGGGATGCCCAATGTCCGTTGTGTGGCACCGAAGATAGCGAGCAGCTGTCTGTTTTGCGTCCGCTCTTTCAGCACCTTTTCAGTGATTCTCTGCACCTGAGCGATGAGTTCTTGATTCATATTTCACCGCGCGAGTTCCACTGCCTCGCCGCCTTTGAGTCCTGCGGCGTTGGCATCGTCGGTGTCAAGGTGCATTTGCAGCACATAAGATTCGTGAATTTTGGGCCGAATGTTTTCAAGCGTTAGGGCGCGTTCGCCTGGGAAGTGTACCTTTAATCGCGAGGTTTCGTCAACGCCAAATGCGTCAGCCTGCGTCGGTGTCATGTGGATGTGCCGCGTAGCACAGATGGCGCCTTCTGCCAGATAGACACTGCCAGCGGGCCCGACGAGGGTTATCGCTTCCGCCCCGGCAAGAGTGCCGGAGTCCCGGATGGGTGGATTTAATCCGAGTCGAATCGCTTCCGTTTGCGCCACCTCCACTTGGGAGTAGTCGCGCACGGGGCCGAGGATACGGACGGCTTCGATGGCACGCATCCGCTTCCCGACGATGGTGAGCGTCTCTTCCGCCGCGAATGCTCCCGGCTGATAGAGCGGGGCATAGACGGTGAGTTGGTGGCCTGCACCGTAAAGGATTTCGAGGTGTTCCTGCGTCACGTGGGCGTGCCGTGCGGATATTCCGACAGGAATCTTCTGTTGCTGGCTGGCGGCATCGCAGGCTCGATTTCCTGCATCGCAGGTTCGCAGCGCGCATCCGCTGCACGCCTGTTCAGTTTTCAGTCTATTCATCACTCGGCGAGTGATGAGTTCCACAAGGGCGCGTTCTGGCATACCTTATCTCCGTTTTCGTGTCGGCCCGGGTCGGTGCTTGCGGCTTACCCTTTCCGTAAGATAGTTTCGACTTCCGCGTGGGGGCGCGGAATCACATGGACTGAAACGACTTCGCCGACGCGCGCGGCTGCTTCGGCACCGACATCTGTTGCGGCTTTCACCGCGCCGACATCGCCGCGCACCATGACAGTCACGTATCCGCCGCCTACTTGCTCATAGCCGATGAGTTGAACGTTTGCCGCTTTTACCATGGCATCGGCGGCTTCGATGCTGCCGATTAAGCCTCTGGTTTCAACTAAACCCAATGCATCTCCTGTCATATTAATGCTGATAACCTCCTGCCTCTGGTGAATGACACAGAGGCGGTTGTGCAAGGCATCGTCCCTCGCAAATTTTAATTCTCGTCTTGTTGATATTTCTGCAATTCTTGCAAAAGCCGTTCTTTTTCAGCCTCGGCTTGTTCGGCGCGTTGTTGCTCTTGTTCGGCGCGTTGTTCTGCCTCTTCAACGCGCTGCCGTTCCAGCTCGGCACGTTGTTCTGTCTGCTTGATGCGCTGTTCGGCTTGTTCAGCACGTTGCCGTTCTTGTTCGGCGCGCTGTCTGTCTTGTTCGGCGCGCTGCTGTTCCTGCTCAATGCGCAGTCTATATTCTTCGGCGCGCCGTTCGGCCTGCTCGGCACGCCGCCTATCCCGCGCGGCCTGCCGCTTCGCGTCTAAGTAATACATGACACGCTCCAATCCCTTACAGATAAGAATAGTCAATACAGTTAAAGAGAGATAGTAACCAGCAAGATGCGTCCAGATGTTTCTCGCGATGACCACGGATGCTAGTCCGGTAGTCCTACCTTCTCGAATTTCGCTGATGACTCCCCAAAAGGTGTAGATAAGATAAACGCCGCTCCCTAGAACTTATGATAATCTGGACAAATCTATCCTAAGCTGACCTGTCCTCTGATCTGTCGTAGTTGCTGTTTCAATGCGGCGTGCCTCCGAGACACACGAGGTGTGCCTACTATGAGGGCTTATAGTCGCTCCGCAGCCGTTTTACCTCTCCGTCAAGCTAGCGGACAGGGTTCTTAAATTATGCGCGGCATTCAAGTCGCGGTCAATACCCACGCCACATGCCTCGCAGTGATATGTCCGCTCCGAGAGGGGCAACTTCGTCTTCTTATTCCCGCAAGCACTGCACGTCTTCGACGATGGGAAGTTCGACGGTGCCTCGATAATCTCAACGCCGTGTGCCGCTGCTTTATACCGAAGCATCGTCAGGAAACCACTTAATGACGCATCGCTCAACGCCTTTGCAAGACGGCGGTTTTTCAACAAGCCTGCCACGCGAAGACTCTCGATACCGAGAACGTCAGCCGACTTTACAATCGCCGTGCTTACCTTGTGATGGGCATCCTCACGCAGACAGCAGATACGATAGTGAATCTTCTGCACGCGGAACTGCTTCCGATACCAGTTTCTGCTTCGATAAACCGAACGAGAGAGCTGACGCTGCGCACGCCGCAACTTCCGCAGGTATCGGTAAAGTGCCTTTGGGTTTTCAAACTCAACACCCTCGGATGTCACGGCTAGGGTTTTGATACCTACATCAACACCAACTACCCGCATAGGAGCCGCCTCAGAACGCACCCGTGGCGCACTGTCGGAAACCACCTTCACGAGAACCGATAGAAACCACCTGCCCGCACGTTTGGAGACGACACACCGCCGAATCTCGCCACGCCACCGTAACTTCTCGCGCAGGCGAACCCAGCCAATCTTCGGGAGGTTGACACGCTTTTTCTCCACCTTTACCGTGCCTGCGCCATTGTCAGCTTGGTAGGAACTCCTACCAGATCGGTGCTTATAGCGCGGGAAGCGGTTCTGTTTAGAGACCCAGCGTTTCACTGCATCACCGAGAGTGCAAATCCCATTCTTTGATGCATTTTGACTGAGCTCACGACACCACGGGTAAAGTTCGTCTTTCACGGCGTTGAACCGTTTGCGCAAGTCCCTATCGGATAGGAATTCATCGCGGTCGAGTGCCGCCTTGAATTCCGAGAGCGCATGGTTACGTGCCACGCGGGCATAGCCGCAGTGCTTTGCAAGCAGCGTCGCCTGCTTATTATTCGGGTCCAACGCCATTAAATGCGTTTTCAATGTCATAGGCGTCACCGTTCGCCGTTGTTTTTCCTTCCTACTCAGGTAAGGTGGAGGTGAGAGACACGGCGGGCAGCCGCGCTTAGTAGGTCTCACCTCCCAACGGTAACTACATGCTACCACAAATCCAAGCCGACTGCAAGTCAAAATGCACATCTGCCGATTTTTGCGTAGGCATGCTTGCGAAAGCCAAGCATGCCGAAGATGTGTCATTCGGCTTTGCGAATGACACTGCGCAAAAATCGGAGATAGATTAGGGTAGGTTCTGCTAGATTCTCATAGAGTTCTCGCCACTGCACCGAGGCCAGAAAGACATAATACGCTGTGTTGAACCATTTCTGCGGGATGCCGCCCGGAAAAGCGACGTATCTCTCGTCGTCCTCGTATTCGTCATCGGGTTCAAATTCGTCAAGCGGCGTTTTTTTCTCGCCGTTATCGGGTTGATTTTCCCTCACTGATTCTCCCTCCGAGTGCTCATCGGTTTCCATTTTGACATCACGAAGGTGAAATGTTAACCAGACACTGAATAGTATATCACAAATTTTTCAATTTTTCAAGAAAAAAAATAAAAATCTGTTTATTCGCTGTCTCGACATCGTCTTGGGCTTTGTCAATTTCGTCCAATTTCTGATAAGTGAAGGCGCGCCAATAGTAAACTGGGATGAGCGCGCGTGCGTCACCTCGCCAACTCTGAATTGCCTCGCTGAACAGTTTGATGGCTTCGGTATAATCCGATTTCTCCAATGCCTGCTGTCCCCTTCGCGCGTGAATGCGCGCGCGGCGAATGTACGCGTAGGCAAAACGAGGTTCCATCGCGATGGCGTGATTCATGTCAGCCAAGGCGAGTTTCAGCTTGCCCGCGTTGAGATAAGCGTTGCCGCGGATGTAGTAAGCCTGCGGCCTGGGCCGCCGCCGAATTATCGCATCGTAGTCGGCGAAGGCCGCTGAGGGGTTATGGGATTCCTGGTAGAGCGTCCCCCGCTTCAGCATCACCGCTGCGTCCCATCGCTTTGCCAGCGAGGCGGTATAGTCGGCGATGGCGCGTTGCGCGTCGCCTAACATACGATAGGTATCCCCACGGCTGGCATAGGCATCGGCGTGATACCGATTGAGGGTTAACGTTCGAGTGTAATCCGCGATGGCTGCTTCATACTGTGCAGAACGATGATAGGCGAGCCCACGTTTCACATAAGCCTCAGCATACCGTGTGTCACTCTCAATCGCCTGTGTGAACGCCGCTATCGCCTGCGGAAGGTGCCACGTCCGGAGAAACTGCGTGCCCTCTTGCACGTGCGCGAGTGCCTCGCGGTTCTCGCCTTTCACTGCGTCCCATGTCACAAAACGGGATGCGAGCAAAACCGTAAGAATTATTACCGGTGTCATAATATAAATCAGTGCCCGCATCTAGCGCGCCTCCTGGGCGCGGTGTCTCTCCGGATAGAGAGGGTGGATGTTCACTCCTAATTTGAGGGCATGCACAGACGAATATGTTTCCGCCAAATCGATTTCAATGTAGGTTGGCACGCCCGGCAGTCCACTGTAGCCTGTCGAGAAAATGAGTTGGTTTTCGCCGAACGTTGCCACGCCATCTCTCACATTTTGCATTGGGAAATAATGGATTGGCGTGTGCCCGACGATGAGCAAATTTGCATGGATGGCTTTCAAAAAATTGTCGGTATGCGCCACGGTATAGCCGCCACTGAGCGCGATATTCGGACGATGCCAGAGCAGTTCCTCGAGGGTTTTCGGCCCCGGGTCAACCAGTTCTGCCAGTCTTGTGAGGGAACGCGCTGGGCCCGCGTGCACCCCAACACATCCGTTTTTCCCAATGGCGAGCGTTGGCAGACTCATCAGGAACGCGTAGTGTTCGTCTGTCATTCTCTCAATGAAATTGAATTGCTGATAATAGGTACCCAATGGGCTGTTGTATAACTCGCGAATGTAGCGTCGGCGATTTTGCGCTGTCATGCCGTGCTTTTTCAGCATCGCGTATGCATCCGCCGCCGCGAATTCGTGGTTTCCTCGGAGATAGAGAAACCGGTTGCCGCGCTCACCAAGGTGCTGCCGAAGCGCCATCACGCGGTTAACGATGAGGGTGTCGCCGTAAGGTGGATGCCGCGGTTCATCGGGTTTATAGTCCACCGCGTCGCCGAGGATGAGTCCATACACATCTTCGCCTGCTTCAATCCGCTCAATGAGTTGCGTTTGCCTCAGCCATGCGTTGAAATCGTCCCAGTGCGCGTGCAAATCCGAGACGATGTAGAGCGTGCCCCGGTCTGGCAAAACGACGATGTGCCCATCGCGCGTGAGTTGATTCGGATACTGCGCGAGGTGCTTGGGCTGTGCCGCCGCCACTGCGCAGAAGCTGGCGAGCCAAAGGGACACGAGCATGAGATAGCCGTTCATGATGTTTCTACCCTTGAAAAAAAGCATCGACACTTTCTTCCTGTTGTGCGAGTCGATTCAGGTGTTGCCGTCTGCGCTTCCAACAGACGAAGTAGCCGAGCAGTGCTAATCCGCCAATCCCACCCCAGAAGAGGTAGGAATTGGAAAGGAGTGCCGCCCAATGGTAACGTTCTGACAGCGATGCCCGCCAAAGCGCATCGAAGGTGGCGACATCCCAGCCGACGGTGGTTTCAAAAGCGGTGTTGAAAGGGTATCCCGCGTGAAGGCGTTCGACCAGGGCCCACAGCGTTTCATGCCCTTTGACTTCCACGAGCCAGTGAAGCGCGTCTTGACTTTCGGCATACGCCAAATCTGCATCGCTTTGTGCAGCGGGAAACTCACGCGCCAGCGTCGGCAGCGGCATGATAGCGTTTGAGAGAACGTGCTGCAATAAGGTTTCGTGGCGGCGCCGCACCCACTCCTTTGCGAAGTAAATAGCAATGCCTTCCACGAACCATAGCGGCATGTCTGCTGCGGCTGCCTGCGTATACTGCCAAAAGAGGACGTGCGCGATTTCATGCCGTAGCACTTGCACTAACTGAAGTTTCGCGAAGGCGAGATGCGTCGGATTTTGGATAAAAACGCGCCTTTGCTTCGGGAAAGCGCACCCAACTGCCCAATCCTGAATTGGCGCATGGACGGCAGCCTGAAAATCAGCCTGAGTATTGCAGATCCGGATGTCGATTTTTGCATGCGGCATGCCCCGCGTGAGTCGGTGCATCTCCGCGTAGAAATCTTCGGCACCTTCAACTATCGGTTCCGGCACCACGGTCCCGGCTCTGAAATAGACGCGAAAATGCGGACTTTCTGCCACTTCCCAACCGGCGGATGCCATCATAGGACACATCATCCATAAAATGAGAACGAGGATTTTGAGTTGGATTGACATACCTATTCCACCGAGGCGGCTCCGAGGCTTACTCGTAGAGATGCGCGACAGCCTCGCCGTAGCCGTTGTAAATCTGCGTCGGGTACCTCTTCCGGGTGCCTATCATCGACTCTGTCGCCTGCGCCCAGCGGGGATGTGGGACATTCGGGTTGACGTTGGACTCAAACCCGTATTCCCGCGGCGATAACGTATTCCAGAAGGTTCGCGGCTGTTTATCCGTTAACGCAATCCGCACAATCGACTTGATGCTCTTAAACCCGTATTTCCACGGGACTACCAGCCGGATGGGCGCGCCATGCTGCGGCGGTAAAATATGTCCATAGATGCCGACGGTAAGCAGCGTTAGTTCGTTCATCGCTTCCGCGAGTGTTAACCCTTCAACATAGGGCCACGGAAGACGTGGATTCTGTTGCTGCTGCGCTACATCCGGCTCCCAAAATGTGAGCATCTTGACATATTTGGCATCGGAAGTCGGTTGCACTTTCTCAAGCAACGCTTTCAGGGGAAACCCTATCCACGGCACCACCATCGCCCAAGTTTCAACGCAACGGAACCGGTAGATACGTTCTTCAAGCGGCATGTGTTTGAGCAAGTCGTCCACATCTAACGTCATGGGGTTGTTGACGAGCCCGCCGATTTCAAGCTGCCACGGGTGCGTCTGAAAGTCCTCCATCAGTTTCCAAAGCTCGTGCTTGCCGCTGCTGAATTCGTAAAAGTTGTTGTAGGTAGCGGCAACGACTTCGGCCGTCATCGGCCGTTCCACCGTGAATTGCGAGTTGTGTTCGGCGGCAAGCGGCTTGGCACGAAAAGCAGCTAGGTGCCCCTCAACGTCTTTCGGGCGTGCGAACGCGTCGGGACTCCACTGCGATAGCGATAACGCGCCTACCCCGGCGATACCGAGTTCCTTAATGAACGTTCGGCGGTTCATATAGTCCGATTCGGGTGTCACTTGGTTTTCTGGGATGTCCCATCCCTTGGGAATTTTGATGTACGGCATTGCAATTTCCTCTTTTTGTCTGGCTTCGCGCGTAGAGATACGAACCTGGGTTTACGAAGAGCGCGACAGCGGCGCGCACCTCTGTTAATAGGATACCACAGTCAACTACGTTTGTCAAGGAACTTTTTTATCCTGACTAAACCTCGTTAAAAACCTGTGCCATTTCTAATTGTAACGCCTCCAACAGCGTCCTTTTCAGTTCAATGAGGGCGGCATCGGTGACGTTTCGGGGGCGCGGGAGCGGGACAGCAATTTCTGTTTTGAGCGTTGCTGGGCGTGCCGTTAAGACATAGATTTTGTCCGCGAGCAGCAGGGCTTCCTCAATATCATGCGTTATCAGCAGGATAGTCTGGCCTGCATCGCGCCATAAATCGAGTAGTATGGGTTGCATGTGGGTGCGCGTCATTGCGTCCAGCGCGCCGAAGGGTTCGTCTAACAGCAGCATCTCCTTCCGAAACAGGAGCGTCCGCACCAATGCTACCCGCTGCTGCATCCCACCCGAAAGTTGCGTCGGATAACTCTTTTCAAACCCACTCAATCCGATTTGTGCGAGGAGTTGTTCTGCTTCCGCTTTTGCGGTGTTAAGCGGTTCCTTTTGGATTTCTGGGCCGATAAGCACGTTTTTCAGGACGGTGCGCCACGGCAAAAGCAGGGCTTTCTGTTGCATGTAGGCGAACATACCGGTGTTACCACGGATGCGATTTCCGTTGAGATACACCTCGCCGGTGTCCGGTTCTAGCAACCCGGTGATGATATTAAATAGGGTGCTTTTGCCACAGCCGGATGGACCTAGGAGGGCGACAAACTCTCCGGGTGCAACAGAAAAATTGATGCGATTCAATACCGGCAGCTGTGTGCCGTTTTGTGCGAAACTCTGCGTGAGGTTTTTTAGCTCAAGTTTATGCATAATTTCATCAGGAGAGTCGATATTTAACGACAGCCGGCCTTACCAACCGCGCCTACCGGTGCCTCGCGCCCCGCTGATGGAAAAATCGGAGCAGCGGTTTGACGTACGGTTCATCCGTGCGGATGTCAATGTTATCGACTTGACTGGCCCGAAAGGCGTGCTGGCGTTCCGCCTCGGCGCGCAGATTCAATTTTGCATACAATTGCCGCGCCTGCGCAGAACGGGTGTCCACGATGACACTCTCTCCTGTCTCGGCATCCTGCAGTTCTATCAGGCCGACGTTTGGCAGTTCTGCCTCGCGCCTGTCTTGGAGTGTCATCGTGATGAGTGAGTGCCGCTTACCGAGTAGGCGCAGCTGCTTTTCGTATCCTGTGTCCTGAAAATCCGAGATGAGAAACACCACGCCGTGCGGTTTGAGCACCCGCGCCGTAAACGCTAACGCCGCCGCGATGTCTGTCTGTTTTCCTGCCGTGTCGCGCTCGTTCCAATGGAGGATATCGCGCACAACGCGCAGGACATGTCTCTTCCCCTTCTGCGGCGCGACGTAATGCGCCACCGAATCGGTGAAGCAGATGAGCCCTACCTTGTCGTTATTTTTGATGGCGGAAAAAGCGAGTAGCGCGGCGAGTTCCGCGGCAATCTCCGCCTTCGTCTTGGCGACACTGCCGAACGCCGTTGAGGCACTCATATCGACAACCAGCATCATCACCCGTTCGCGTTCTTCGACATACTTTTTAATGTATGCCTGTCCCATGCGCGCCGTGACGTTCCAATCGATGGTGCGAATCTCGTCACCTGCCTGATATTCGCGCACTTCGTCAAAGGTAATCCCTTGTCCTTTGAAGACGCTGTGGTATTCGCCTGCAAACACGGTGTTCACGAGCCGGTTCGTGAAGATGTCAATGCGCCGAATTTTTTTGAGAATTTCTGTTTCACGCATGTGTTGTGCTTCCTCGCCGCGAAAAATAGTTTGCTTAAGTTTCCCAAGGCTATTATACTATAAAAACTCATTTTAGGTTGCATTTTTAAGCAAATGCGTTTATGATAATAAGAAACGCTGCTGAGGAGATAAAATGAAATCCCTTTTTGAAAAACTCCGCGATGACGCGCAAAAATGGCAGGAAGAAGGCTATCCCTGCGAAGACTTCCCACTTATCGGCGAGGTGCTGCGCTGGCAGTTTGTGGAAGAACCGCAAGCGAAGGGGGCCCTCAAATACCTCCGCCAACCGCAATTCCAAGCGTTAGAGCTCTATTGGTATCTGCGCCTCGTGCGGAAAACGCCGCACATCGTGGCACTCTATAAACACTACTACAGCGACGATAATCGCGATTTCTTTGAAGCGTTCGGCATCCCGATGAGTCCGGACGAACTGCAATGGATTCAGAGCGTCGATGCAGTCATTGAGAAGGTGAAGAATGACCTGGGTTTCGTGAATCAGAAACGTATTCATCCGGTTCACGAGGCTGTGACGCTTCCCTATCCGAGTTATATTTTTGCGCTTGCAATGGGCACGGGCAAGACGGTTCTCATTGGTGCGATTATCGCCACAGAATTTGCGATGGCGCTCCGTTACCCTGATGGCGGTTTTATGAAAAACGCCCTCGTCTTCGCCCCTGGCACGACTATCATTGAGAGTCTGCGCGAAATTAGCGAGGCACCTTACGAGCGCATCCTGCCGCCGGGGTTGCTCCGTGATTTTCTCGCCAACCTCAAGGTAGCCTATTTGCAGTCTGGCGCGAAAGAGCTGCAAGTCGTGCGCGGCAGCACTTACAACATCATCGTCACGAACACCGAGAAAATTAGTCTCCGGGCCAAGGTCCGGCGGCATAAAAATCAGACAGCATTCGCGTTTGAAGAGAAAAAAGAACAGGCAACGTTGGAGGCGAACCTCCGGCTCCAAAAAATCGCGAGTCTTCCGAGCTTAGGGATTTTCTCTGATGAGGCGCACCACACCTACGGTAACCGGATGGACGCGGAGCTCAAGCGGGTGCGCGAAACTGTCAATTACATCAATGAAAACACCGGGCTGATTGCCGTTGTCAACACGACAGGCACGCCATATTATAAGCGGCAGATGCTCTGTGAAGTCGTGGCGTGGTATAGCCTCGGTGAAGGCATTGAGGATAACATTTTGAAAAGTCTTCGTCGGGGTATCGTTCACTACGACATCGGTGCTGGTTCTGATGCCGTTGTGATTCGGGACATCCTCTGTCTGTTTTTTGAGCATTATGGCGACGTGACTTTGCCCAATGGCGCACAGGCGAAGATTGCCTTCTATTTTAAAACGCAAGCGCATTTGGATGCCTCGCGGATAGAGATAGAAAAAGCGTTAGCGGAGATTGGGCAGAGTCCTGCCTTAATCCTTGTTAATACGCAACGCTCAAGTGCCGGCGAAATCGCTCAGTTCAATCGGCTGAACACGTCCGGCAACCAAAAGCGCATCATCCTGCTCATCGGCAAAGGGGTTGAAGGCTGGAATTGTCCGAGTCTGTTCGCCTGCGCGCTCATTAAGGAGCAGACGACGAGCAGCAATTTTGTCTTACAAGCTGCCACGCGGTGTCTGCGCCAAGTGGCAGGTAATCCGCACCCGGCCAAAATCTTTTTGGATACGAAAAACCGACGTATTTTGGACAAGGAGTTGCAGGAAAACTTCGGCACCACCCTCGGCAGGCTGAGCGCGCATACCGCTGCGACAGAAGAGATTATGCTCCGCATTCGCAAACCCGAATTGCCGGAACTGGAAATCTCCCGGTGGGTCCGCCGCATTGTCCGAACGGGACAAGGTGCTGTCTCCATTCGGTTGACAGTTCCAACTGAAACGGAGGATGTCCCGCCGATTTTTCGGAGTCTGCTGACACCGAGTTTCACCGCTGATGGCGGCACTTCTCCGCTTGCTGGGACAGCGGAAATCGCCAAAGTCGCGGTTGTGACTCAAACAACGGGCTGCTACACCGTCGCCCGGCGTATTGCGGCGAATTACCATCTCCCTTACCTGCAGACGCTCAAAATGCTGAGGCTGCTCTATCCAAAAGGTGAAGTGCCTCATGCGCACCTCTATCCGCTCTTTCAGCAAGTGGAACGCCAGTTGCAAAGTTATAAGGTGGTTGAAGAGGAGGTTCGCGAGGTAATCGCGCTCATTCGCACCCACGATGAAGAAGGCACACCTCTCTTTCAAGAAACGGATGCCGATGGCTACTACATCCACCGGTTACGCCTGCTTAAACGCACCGCTGAACGGATGCGGGAAAATCACCTGCTGTTTGGCGAAGCAGAACTGCCGGATGAACACGGTGTCAGTTTGCATTACACGCCTTACAACTTCGACAGCGCACCCGAACGCGACTTTTTCGAGACAATCCTGACATCTCTCAACGAATCCGTGGCGGACGTAGCACTCTTTCTGTTTACCGGCGGCTTGACAGATGCCAAGAAAACCGATTTCCATTTTGAATACAAGGGAACCGATGGCAACTATCACCGCTACTTTCCCGACTTTGTCATCGTCAAGAAGACGGGGGAGTTCTTCATCGTTGAGATAAAAGCCGAAAGCGAACGCACGGACGAGACAGTCCAAGCGAAAATCAAGGCAGTCGAACGTTTGGAGAAATCGCAAGCAACCGGGCGCACCACGGCTCCCCAGTTCAAATACCACGTTATCTATACCGCAACCGCGGATATACGCGAGAAACTTGATGCGCTTAAACCTGTCACGGACTGGATTCGTAACGCGGATACTGCGCCCATAAGGTATTATCTCCCGTATACGGGAGATAACACCGTACGGAAACCTTTAGTTTGACGATTTAACGCCGGGCTCTGTTTTAGTAAGACGTGCCCGCGCGGTGACTGTAAGGGCAGATGTCTCTATCCGCCCGACAAAATTTTCCTGAATGGAGGAAGGTATCAACGCCGCAGGCGGCGTGAAATCCTTAAACACTTATGAAAATTTCTCCTGTCAAAGGGCGGCCGATGCTGCAGTGGGTGGGGAAACGCCCTCTTGAGAAGGTGAACTACTATCCGGCGCAGCTGGTTGAGACATACCATGTTGGAATTACCCCCCCCCTTCAAAATTTACATACGTTGACTTTGTCACCGGTCCGAATCTGATTTTTCATGGGGATAACAAGGAAATCCTCTCCACGTTACTCGTACAGGGGTTTCGCGGCAAGATCGACCTCATCTACATCGATCCGCCGTTTGACAGCGGGGCGGATTACGTCCGGAAGGTAAAACTGCGCGGACAACCGACGGCACTGGCTGCCGAGGGCCACTCTGTGCTTGAACAAACGCAATACACCGATATCTGGGCGAACGACAACTACTTGCAATTCATGTATGAGCGACTCATTTTAATGCGCGAACTGCTCAGCGAACAGGGGAGCATCTACCTTCACTGCGATTGGCATAAAAGCCACCAGCTGCGGTTTTTGTTAGATGAAGTCTTCGGGGAAGCGAATTTTGTCAACGAGATTGTCTGGAAATACAACTGGGCGAGCACGGTGAAAAAGAAGTTTTCCCAAAAACACGATACGATTTTCTGGTATGCCAAACATCCTGACAATTGGATTTTCAATTTGGATGAGTTGCGCGAACCTTACACCGAGGCGCAATTAAAGGGCTACAAACGGGATGCGCGCGGTTATTACACGTTGGATGCCTCTGGCAAAAAGTGGTACGCGCACCCGAAAGGGCAGCTGCCCTCCGATCTGTTTGAAATCGGCATCATCAGCCGAAGCGCGAAGGAGCGGCAAAACTACCCAACGCAAAAACCGGAGGCACTCATTGAACGGATTATCAAAGCGTCCAGCAACGAAGACTCCATTGTGTTAGACTGCTTCGTCGGCAGCGGCACTACCGCTGTCGTCGCCGAAAAACTCGGTAGACGCTGGATTGTGTCCGACATTAACAAAGGCGCGATACACACCACAATGAAACGGATACAAAAACTGGGAGAAACACAATGAAAATCACACCCGTCAGAGGGCGGCCGATGCTACAGTGGGTGGGGAAACGCCCTCTTGAGAAGGTGAACTACTATCCGGCACAGCTGGTTGAGACATACCATGTTGGAATTACCCCCCCCCTTCAAAATTTACATACGCTGACTTTGTCACCGGTCCGAATCTGATTTTTCATGGGGATAACAAGGAAATCCTCTCCACGTTACTCGTACAGGGGTTTCGCGGCAAGATCGACCTCATCTGCATCGATCCGCCGTTTGACAGCGGGGCGGATTACGTCCGGAAGGTGAAACTGCGCGGGCAACCGACGGCCCTGGCGGCCGAGGGCCACTCTGTGCTTGAACAAACGCAATACACCGATATCTGGGCGAACGACAACTACCTGCAATTCATGTATGAGCGACTCATTTTAATGCGCGAACTGCTGTCGGATGTCGGTTCTATCTATCTGCACTGCGATCCGACGAAGAGCCACGCCCTAAAAATAATTATGGATGAGATTTTTGGCGAGGAGCAATTTCGGAATGAGATTGTGTGGTGGTATAGTTGGGGAATGCATACCGCCGCTACGTGGAATAAGAAGCACGACATAATTCTCTATTACGCGAAAAACGCAGCACAAGTTTTTTTTGACGGTAATAGGGTTCGTGTGCCTTACCGATCCGGGCCCGGGGGAATGTCCACGGATCCAAAGTGGAACAAGTCGTATAACCCCGAAGGCAAATTACCAGAAGATGTTTTCGACGTAGCAACTATTAATGCCATGTCCAAGGAACGGGTTGATTATCCGACGCAAAAGCCGGAGGCACTCATTGAACGGATTATCAAAGCATCCAGCAATGAGGATTCCATTGTGTTAGACTGCTTCGTCGGCAGCGGCACCACGGCCGTTGTTGCAGAGAAACTCGGCAGACGCTGGATTGCAGCAGACCTGAACAAAGGAGCGATACATATGACAATGAAACGGATACAGACTCACTTCAATGCGACGCGTGGCGTTGCACATTATCGCGTCAATAATTACGACTTCAGCAAGGCGCATGACCTCGGGCAGATTGTCATCGCAAAATATGGCGTGGAAACGGACCGGAAAGACCTGGTTTTTGATGGGCATCTAGATGGAACGCTCGTCAAAATCGCCGATCTGACTCGGCCGCTCACTCGGTTGGATATCCAACATATCAAAGACGAACTGCGAGAGCGTCCGGACGAAGAACGTTCGGTCACCGTGCTGTGTAACGGCAGCGAGATGGGAATTCAGGCGGAACTTGATGAAGAGAACCGCCGCCGGCCGATAAACAAATTCATCGTCCGCGATATCCAACACGACGGAGTCACCACGTTCGTGCCCGCAGAAGCAGAAGTCACGTTTACCCGCGAGGCACAGCGAGTCAAGATTACAGTCGCCGATTACATCAGCCCGACGATTTTGGCGCGCTTGGATATCGACCGGACGGCTTTTGACGAGCAGATAGACGATTTCCGGGCGCAGATCGATTGCGTCCTGATTGACACCGACTACACCGGGGAGCATTTCACAATCGTTGCGAGTGATGTCCCGGCACAGAAGAGCGATTTTATCCGTGGCGAGTATGAAGTTACGTTGCCGCGTCCCGATGCGCGCGTCGCCGTGAAAATCGTTGACATGCTTGGCGAGGAGACGGTGGTGTCTGAAGCCCATTAATTACCTTGGAGAACGCGCAATGCAGAACGTTTCTACAGTGCAATATCACACCTTAGACGGAACAGCAATTGAGTTACATCGCGACATTGAAACCGGCAACATCGGCCATGTCGTCTTCGATTTTGACGGCACTATCTCCCTTATCCGGGATGGCTGGCAGAACGTCATGGTGCCGATGATGGTGGACTTCCTCCAGACTGAAACCGATACCACCGAGACGCGCGCGGAACTAGAGGAAGTCGTCGTGGAATTTGTGGATAAGCTGACCGGCAAGCAGACTATTTACCAGATGATTCAGTTAGGCGAAGAAATCGCGAAGCGCGGCGGCACATCGCAAGAACCGCTCGCCTATAAAGACGAATACAACCGTCGTTTGCTTCCTGTCGTTGAGGAACGAATTGCAGGGCTTGTGGCAGGAACCCTCTCCGCTGAACCGCTCCGCGTGCCGATGTCCCTCGAATTTCTGCGAAGCCTACGCGAAATGGGTATTACCTGCTATCTTGCCAGTGGCACCGATGTGGCATTCGTCCGGAACGAAGCGGCACTGCTCGGTGTTGCCGCCTATTTTGATGGCGGTATTTTCGGCGCGCTGCGCGAGTATCAGAAGTTCTCCAAAGCGATGGTGCTCCAGAACATTTTGACTGATTTCGGGCTCAGCGGGAGTGAACTTCTCATCGTTGGCGATGGGTATGTGGAGATTGAAAACGCCAAAGCTGTCGGCGCGATTGCTGTCGGTGTCGCATCCGTTGAGGACAACGTCTACAACATGAACGCCGATAAACGGGAACGCCTCATCCGGGCCGGTGCGGACATCATCATCCCCGATTTCCGTGATGGCGCGCGTCTGCTTGAATATCTATTTTTTCATTGACATCAATTGAACAATATGCGATAATAGTTGTCAACATGTTGTTTTTTAACCAATAGGATGGGCGCAGACTGAACCCCGTGGGCGCGGTTTGAAACCGCGCCCACGGGCGGCGAATTATGGCATTTGCGTGTGTCCTGCCAAGTAGGAGATTTGATTTCATGAAAACTATCTTAACCTTTGTGGCATCCCTCTGTTGCTTACTTGTCACCGCTATGTCCGGCGCGGCGTTGGATATGGGCAATGTGACAGGCCTGTGGCTTTTTGACGAAGGCAGCGGCGATGTTGCCATGGATTCCTCCGATAGCGGGCTTGATGCCGCACTGATGGGCGGCCCGAAGTGGGTGAGCGGGAAATTCGGTTCCGCGCTGGAACTTGACGGCGTAGGTGCTTACGTTGAAGTCCCCGCGCATGTGAACCCTACCGATGCAATCACTGTTTCAATGTGGGTAAAAAGCATGACGGACACCTGGGCGCAGCACGGGTGGTTCATTGAAAAACGGGATGCCTACATTATCCATCCGAACGCCGATACCAAAAACGTCTCCTGGCCGATTTGTAACGGCGGTTGTTGGAATAACCCCGGCGGCTGGCGCGATGGCGAAGTCGGACCGGAGGACATCACCGAGTGGCATCTCTACACCGTCACTTTTGACAGTGCTACCGGCGAGTGGAACATCTACATCGACGGTGTTGCTGAAAGCACGATGACTATCAACACGGATCCGATTGATGCCGATGACGGCCCTGTCTTCATCGGTAGGGATACGTGTTGTGACGACCGCTTCGGGAACGCTATCATTGACGAAGTCGCCATCTTTAACGTCGCCTTAGGTGCTGACGACATCCAGACGCTAATGGAAAAGGGGTTGTCCGCGTCGCTTTTGACACCGGTTGAACCGGCGGACAAGCTGCCTACCACTTGGGCGAATGTCAAAGCGCAGTATTAAAATGCACATCCGAACCCCGGTAGGCGCGCTTTGTAAGCGCGCCTACCGGTTCGTAAGGGCGGATTTCTCTATCCGCCCGTTTAAGGAGATAAACCCACCATGTTTCAAAAAATATCAACACTTTTCGTTATTTTCATCGCCTTGCTCTGTATGAGTGTGCCTGTGACACGCGCCCAACTCCCGCTTGAGGGAGTCGTGAGTTATTGGCCCTTTGACGATGGCACTATCACCGGCAACACCGTGGCAGACGTTTTGGGTGATAACGATGGCGAACTTGAAGGAAATCCGAAATCCGTAGCCGGTAAAGTCGGGAAGGCCTTGGAGTTTAACGGCGAGAATTCTGTCCATATCCCTGGTACTGCCACGCTAGAATTTGCGGGTGAGGAAGAGATGAGCGTTGTCGCTTGGGTGAATGCTGACAGCGATAGTCCTGTCAAAGGCGTTGTTGCCGGCTGCTGCGGCACCATCGTCGCGCAACGCGATGTCAACGGTTGGGCCCTGCGGTTCGATGGCAGAAACGCGGGACAAGAGATGGAATTTATCGTGACACCCGGTTGGCAAGGCGATGGCGGTTTCGGTGCGGCGGCCTTTAAAGAGGGTGCCTGGCACCATCTCGTCGGTGTGGTGAACAAAAAGGATATGTTGCTCTACGTTGATGGAGAGTTGGAGAAAGAGCAGAATTATAATGGCCCGATGGCTACCGGCGGTTCGGAAACGGAGATAGGCCATGCCGGTGATGGCGGCTTTGTCGGCATCATCGACGAGGTAATGATTTACAGCAAGGCACTCTCTGCCGATGAAGTGAAACAGATTTTCGAGGCGGAGGGGCTCCCGGTTGAGCCGCGCGGCAAACTCGCGACGCGGTGGGGCGAACTCAAAACCGCTTGGTAGGCGCGCGATACAAGGAGCACCTTATGGAACCTGTAAAAGTAGGGATTATCGGATGCGGTGTCATCGGCAGCAGGCATCTCAGCATCGCTACAGAGGCACCGCACATTGAGCTCGTCGCCGCTGCAGATTTGATTGAAGAGAACCGCCATCGCGCTGCTAAACGCTTCAATCCGCCGAGAATCTACGCAAACGGCGAGGCGTTGCTCAACGACGATGAGATTGAGGCAGTCGTCCTCGCATTTCCGACGCGGCATCGTACGGAGATGGCACTGCGCGCTTTTGATAAAGGGAAGCACGTTTTGATAGAAAAACCGATTGCCATGAATGCCGCCGAGGTGCGTCAGTTCATCGCGGCGCGTGGTGAGCTGACATCGGCGTGCTGTTCTTCTCGCAAGCGATTTACTGAATCGGCACGCATCGCGACGGATATCGTCGCCAGAGGCAAACTTGGGGAGCTCCGCACCGTCTACTGCCGCGCCATTATCAGCGCGAAGGGGCAACCGGAAACACCGCGCCCGGCATGGCGGTTGATAAAGGCACTCAACGGCGGCGGCATCCTTGTCAACTGGGGATGCTACGACATTGACTACCTGCTCGGGCTTACGGGATGGCGGCTCAAACCGAAAACCGTGTTCGCACAGACATGGACGGTGCCGCCGGTGTTTGAAGCGCACATTGCCCCCGGCTCCGATGCGGAGACGCACTACGCCGCGCTCATTCGGTGTGAGGATGGGACGGTTATCAGCATGGAACGCGGCGAATACACGACAGCGGACTCCCACGACGATTGGCGCATCATCGGCACCGAAGGCTCTCTTACCCTCAACATGGGTATCCGGTATCCCGAACGAATTATCTACAACGAGACGACAACCGAGCACGGCGTGGATACCGAACGCCTTCCGCTAAATATTATTGAGGAGTTTCGCAACCGCACTAGTGCCGAGACGAAGCACGAAACGCCGTTATCCGACTTCGCCGCCGCCATCCGTGAAAACCGGCAACCGATGACAACCCTTGAACAGGCCCTCGTCGTTCAGAAGATAACCGATGCGATTTACGCCTCTGCAGCGGTAGGCACCTCGGTGGAGATAGAAACAGGCTAAAGAAATGCCGGTAGGTGCTGTTTGAATTTGAAATTGTGCTCCGATTCATGTACGCGCTTGCAAAGCGCGCCTACCCGGTTCTTTACAAAAGGAGGAATAGAGATGAACTTTCGCAATCTGTTTATCAGTTTTTTCGCGCTCAGTCTCATTGTTGTCACACACAGCCACGCCGAGATTAACCTAGACGATTTCGCTGGCGTGTGGCTCTTCGATGAAGGCAAAGGTAATACCGCGGCAGACCTGGCTGGCAACGGAAACGATGGAGAATTCGATGGCCCTAAATGGATTGATGGCAAGTTTGGCAAGGCGTTGGAGTTTGATGGCAGCCCCAAGTATGTCACTATTGAACACAACGAACTTTTCAATTTTGAGGACGACGACTTCACCGTTGGGTGTTGGATGGACTCGCAGAATTTAGATGCCTACGTTGTCATCAAACGCAACGGCGGTGCGGGGTTCTGGGCGATGAGCTCTAGCATTGACAGGGATTCCGGCGTTTTCATTTTTGAGGGCGGCGGGCAACACATTGACGATGGCAAAACCGAGATTGTGAAAAAAGGGTGGCATCACACTGTCGCCGTGCGGCGGAAAGGCGTTATCTCGCTGTATGTCGATGGCAAAAAGGACACGGAGCGGAATGTCGGCGCGAACATGGATAACCCGGCACCTCTCAAGTTCGGTGGCTGGGGCAGTGAGAACCTCCTCGGTGGGTTAGACGAGGTTTTCATCTCCAAAAAAGGCGTTGCGTTAGCGGAGGAGGACATCCAATTCCTCGCTGAAGAAGGCTGGGAGACTGCGCTTGCTGTCTCGCCATCAGGCAAATTAGCGATGATGTGGGGCTCGCTGAAATCCCGGTAGCGTTTTCGATTTTTACCGTAGGGCGAGGGCCCGGCGAGCGCGAATCGCCGCGGGTTTCCCTCGCCGTGCTGTCCTATGCACGATGGACTCCCTTCGGTTCGTAACAGAATAGCCCTGACGCAAAAACCTACACGTGCCCGTAGGCGCGGTTTCAAACCGCGCCTACCGGTACCGTTTCTGTGTAAGTCCTAGGAACCAGAAACGCGAAATAGGAGAAGTCCTCATGAAATCCCAAGATGCCATTGAACAACAATACCACGAGGCAGTCAAAACTCTCGTCGAGAAGATCAAGGGAGACCCTTATATCCTCGCCGTTATTGTCGGAGGCAGCTTTTCCTACGCGCAAGTCTGGGAGAAATCTGACCTGGATGTCGACATCATCGGCAGAGACGGCATCCGTCCGACGCAAGATTTCTTCACGCTGGTGGAAAACGGTGTCAACATTCACGCCTCTTTGACTCCACGCAACAAGTTCAAGCAGATGTTTGAGGGCGCGCAGCAAGGCTCTTTCATGCACTCCTATTTCTCGCACAGCACGCTCCTCTTTTCACGCGATGCATCGATCCGAGAGTGGTATGACAAGAACGCGAATCGCCACGGTATCGGTGAGCGCGATAAGCAACTCCAGCTGCTGAACGTTATCGCCAGCACACTGCCGAACCTCGTTTATGCCGAGAAGCAGTTTTACGTGAATCGAGATGTCATCACCTGCTTTCTTACGTTGTTGAACGTGGTGCAAGGATTGGCGCGGATAGAGGTGCTTCTCAACGACGAAATCCCGGCGCGCGAGGTGATTCAGCCTGCGCTCCTTTACAACCCCGATTTCTTTAACCGTGTCTATACGGAACTCATTAACTGCGAGAAAAACGCGGCTGTTATCCAAGAGGTGCTGGATGCAGTCAACGCCTACCTTGACGAACGGTGTTTCATCTTTCAGCCGATTGTAGATTACCTCATTGAGCAGAACGCACCGCGCTCCAACACCGAAATCAACGCGCATTTCAAGGCTGGTTTTGACGAGCAATCGCTGGCGCTGGTGTGTCAGTGGCTCGCGTGGAAGGGTATCCTCCGGCAGATTGCGGTGCCGGTGAAATTGACGGTTAAGAGTCAAGTCTCTGTGGAGGAGCCGGCGTATTATTATGATGAGGGAAGTCCGGAACGAGAGGGCTTTCCTACGAGCGGAAATCGCGAGCCTGCCGGAAGA
This sequence comes from uncultured Poribacteria bacterium, assembly GCA_958296135.1. GTDB lineage: Bacteria > Poribacteria > WGA-4E > WGA-4E > WGA-3G > AGPOR5. The sequence continues at coordinate 4,715,174 of CATQHZ010000001.1, read as the reverse complement.
GCCGCTATCCATCAGCGGATTCACGATGCGGTGGCGAGTCTCACCGAGACGCTCAAGCAAGACCGGTATGTCCTCGCCGCGATTCTCACTAGCAACCTCGCCGAGGCCAACGTCTGGGAGAAAACAACGCCTTACCTCACCGTGGTGCTCAGAGATGGGACGAGATTGAAGAGAGGCGCGAGCTCCGAATCGGAATGTTTTTTAATTGAAGAAAGCGTGCCGTTTCGGGTTAAACTCTATACGCGTAGTGAGTATCGGCGGCAACTAGAGAAGACGTTACAGGGAAGCAAGCTCCACGCGCGCCTCGCTGAAAGCACGCTCCTTTTTTCCAAAGAGCCGGGGCTCGCCGATTGGCTCAAGGACATGACAGATAGAGTTGTCGGCGAACGCGATAAACATACCCAACTGCTCAACGCGGCAGGCGGTGCCACTGCTATCTTGGCGAAGGCGGAAAAATGGTTTCACCTCAAGCGCGATTTTGATTATACCTTTGTCTATTTGATAGATGTCATCAGACGGCTCGCGCGGATTGAAACCCTCATGCACGGCGAAACGCCGAAGCGGAAGGTTATCTACCAAGCGATTAAGCATAATCCGTCCTTTTTCAACGCCGTTTTCACGGATATTCTTGACAAACCGAAAGATGAGGCGATGCTTGCGAAGGTGTTGGAGCAGGTAGATGGATATTTGGAGGCGCGCGTGTCAACGCTTTTCAAACCGTTGCTAGATTTCCTTGAGGCAGCGGGTGAGGAGCGCACGATACCCGACATCTTTGATAACATCGGCCGCCGCGGCCTCTTTTTTGAATTAGCATGCGAGTGGCTGTCACAGAAGGGGATTATTGAGCAATTCTCCGCGCCTATCCGTTTAACGAAGGACAGCCAAGTTTCCGTTGAGCAACCGTCTTACTATTACGATGCCGATAATCCGTTTTTGTAGGGCAGGCTCACCTGGTCTTGCCCCCGTAGGTTGAGGGCCTGTCCCTCAACTGCCGATAGTTACCCCGAAATCCGTAGGTTGAGGGCCTGTCCCTCAACATGCCTATCTAAAAAAAGTCCGTATGCCGATAGTTACCCCGAAATCCGTAGGTTGAGGGCCTGTCCCTCAACATGCCTATCTGAAAAAAGTCCGTATGCCGATAGTTATCCCGAAATCCGTAGGTTGAGGGCCTGTCCCTCAACATGCCTATCTGAAAAAAGTCCGTATGCCGATAGTTATCCCGAAATCCGTAGGTTGAGGGCCTGTTCCTCAACATGCCTATCTAAAAAAAGTCCGTATGCCGATAGTTATCCCGAAATCCGTAGGTTGAGGGCCTGTCCCTCAACATGCCTATCTGAACGACATCCGTCCTGACAATAGGAGGTACCCCATGAGACAGACTGTCGCTGTCAAAGGCGCGAGAGAAAATAATCTGCAAGACATAGAAGTTGAAATCCCCCGAGACCAGTTGGTTGTCGTCACGGGCATCAGCGGTTCCGGCAAGTCATCGTTGGCATTTGATACCGTTTATGCCGAGGGGCAGCGCCGGTTCCTAGAATCCATGTCCACTTACGCCAAACGCTTCATCACGCAGCTTAAGAAACCCGATGTCGATTTCGTCGATGGGCTCTCCCCGGTTGTCTCCATTGAGCAGAAAACTGTTACGATGAACCCGCGCTCCACCGTCGGCACGATGACAGATCTGCAGGATTTCCTGCGGATGCTCTATGCCACCATCGGCATTGCGCACTGCCCGTATTGTGAACGTGAGATTCCCATCCGCTCCCACCATCAGATTTTAGAGCGGCTGCTCTCGCTGCCGGAAGGCACTGAGGTAGAAATCCACGCCCCGGTCTTCAAAATCTATGGTGAAGATTACGACTACCTCTTTGACGACATTCGCACGAAGGGGTGCCGTCACGTTCGCATTAACGGCGAACCGCATGACATCAGCGAGGAAATTGAATTGGACGAGGACGAGGGCTACGACATCCAGGTCATCGTTGACAAGTTCTTTATCCAGAAGGATATTGACAAGCAGGTGCTCGCCTCGCTTGAGCATACGATGCTGGTGGGCGAAGGCTTCATGAGTTTCCAGGTGCGCGACCCGGAGCTGCCCGAAATCCTGCCGGTAGGCGCACCGGAATTGGAGAGTTTCGGATGCCCCGAACACGGCGTGCTGATGGGTGAGCTCGGCCCGCATCACTTCACCTTCAACGAACCGACTGGGGCGTGTGTCACCTGCTCTGGACTCGGCACCTATCTGCAAGTGCATCCGAATCTCCTCGTCCCCGATAAGACACGGAGCATCGCTGAGGGCACGTTCGCGCACCAATCCACAGGTTACGACCCGGGCCGGTGGGATGGCAGGACACTCTACAGCATGTCCCAACACTACGGGTTCGACCTGAACGCCCCCTTCGCGGCGTTATCGCCCGACGTTGTGGATATCCTCTTCCACGGCACGCGCGGCGAGGAGTTCCCGATTTGCCAGCCGCCGGATGCGAAGCCGATCGAGAAACGTCACCTCGGCAGAAAAATCCGTTTTGACGGCATCATCACCCGCATCGATAGGCACTACCGCCACTATCGGAAACAAGGCGAAGCGCACTCCGGCATGGAAGAATACCTCCGCAAAGTCATGGTGGAACATACTTGTCCCGACTGCGGCGGCGCGAAGCTCAAACGCCAGCGGCTCCTCGTCACTGTCAAAGAGCGGACTATCCACGAGGTCGGCGAACTGCACTTCGAGGAGCTGCGGGATTTTCTTTTATCAATTGATAAGGAAACAATTCACGAGAAGCATCGCGAGGCAGGCACCCGCGTTATCAGAGAGCTCGTTGCACGGATTAACCTCTTGCTCGGCATTGGGCTTGACTACCTCAACCTGAATCGCCGCGCTGCGACGCTCTCCGGCGGTGAATCGCAACGGATTCGGCTCTCCACCCAGATAGGCTCCGGGCTGATGGGCATGCTGTACGTCCTTGATGAACCGAGCATCGGTTTGCATCCGAAGGACAACAAGAAGATGATTGAGACGCTACGCAAACTGCGAGACATCGGCAACACCGTTATCGTCGTGGAGCACGATGAAAGCACGATTCGCGCTGCAGACCACATCATTGAACTCGGGCCGGGACCCGGGGTCCACGGCGGGCACGTCGTCGTGCAGGGAACGCTTGACACTATTCTGGAGTGCCCCGATTCCTTGACAGGCCTCTACATGAGCGGCAGACGCGAGATTTCGCTCCCGGAACAACGCCGCCACCTCAACGGCACCTTCCTAAGTATCACCGGTGCGAGAGAAAACAACCTGAGAAGTCTCAACGTTGACATCCCGCTCGGCGTGTTTATCTGTGTGACAGGCGCGTCTGGCTCCGGCAAAAGCACCCTCGTCAACGAGATTCTCTATAAGCGGCTCTATTCCATTTACCACGACAGCCGCACGCTCTACGGCGCGCACGACACGCTAGCCGGGCATGAACACGTCAGCGATGTTATCAACATCGATCAGTCGCCGATTGGGCGTTCGTCGCGTTCTAATCCCGCTACCTACATTGGTTTTTACGATAACATCCGCAAGCTTTTTGCGAGCACGCCGATGGCGATGGCGCGCGGCTACGCCGTAGGACGGTTTAGTTTCAACGTCAAAGGTGGACGGTGCGAGGAGTGCCACGGCGAAGGCACTATCACCACGAAACTCCACTTCATGCCCGATGTTGAGGTAGTCTGTCCGACTTGTAAAGGCGCGCGCTACAATCAGGACACGCTGGAGGTGACTTACAACGGCAAGAACATCGCCGAAATCCTCGATATGTCGATTGAGGAAGGCGTTGAATTCTTTGAAGACCAGCGGCTGATTAATCACAAATTGAGCGTGCTCAACGAGTTAGGGATGGGTTACCTTCAGATAGGGCATCCTGCGCCGCTTCTCTCCGGCGGCGAGGCGCAGCGGGTGAAACTCGCGAGCGAACTCGGCAAGATCAAACGCGGCAAACACAACCTCTATATCTTAGATGAGCCGACGACTGGGCTCCACCTCGCCGATGTGCAGAAACTCCTTGACAGCCTTGACAAACTTGTGGATAGGGGGCACACCGTTCTTGTGATTGAGCATCACTTGGATGTCATCAAAACTGCCGATTATGTGATCGACCTCGGGCCGGAAGGTGGGCATAAAGGCGGCCGGGTGTTGGCACACGGCACGCCAGAGGAAGTTGCGGCGGTTAAGGTGTCCTATACCGGGCAGTTTTTGAAGAATTATCTGTAGCGGCGCGAGGGGGCGCGAGGGACAGGTTTTCCTTCGCGCTGCGGGTGAAAGTGACGTTTTTTACCGTAGGGCGGGGGCCTGTCCCCCGCCATGCCCCGATTGTGACAGACCTTCGCGCTGCGGGTGAGAGTGGCGTTTTTTACCGTAGGGCGAGGGCCTGTCCCTCGCCATGCCCCGATTGTGACAGACCTTCGCGCTACGGGTGAGGGGGCGTTCTATTTTCCCTCACGTTCGCGAGGGACAGGTTTTCCCTCGCGCTGCGGGTGAGAGTGACGTTTTTTACCGTAGGGCGGGGGCCTGTCCCCCGCCATGCCCCGATTGTGACAGACCTTCGCGCTACGGGTGAGGGGGCGTTCTATTTTCCCTCACGTTCGCGAGGGACAGGCCCTCGCGCTACGGGTGAGAGTGGTATCTTCAGAGACCGCGAGGGACAGGCCCTCGCGCTACGGTAATGAAGGAGCGTCTCCGTGTGCCGTTTTGACAAACCCGATGAAATGTGGTATCATATACCTAATCATCCCTCGCGCGATGTTTCCACACCTGCATGCCATCCGAGGATGCCCAAAAAAAGCGTTGACATTTTCGCATTTTTGTAGTATCCTTTTTAACGGATAAACCCGTTGGGCATAGACGCAGCGGCTGTGATTGCTAGGACCTGATGAAGGGTAACAAAATGGTTCTGTAGACGAGGAGGCACGCGTTCATGATTTCCGCAAAAGAGATTCAAGCCACATGCGATGACATCGTGCGTGAATGTTTACCACTACAGGTTATCCTCTTCGGCTCCTATGCGTATGGCGCGCCGACAAATGATTCCGATGTCGATCTGCTCGTCGTGATGACGGGCATGAGTTCGGATATGGAGCGGCAGAAAGAGACGATTCAAAAACGCATCCCGCGCCGCTTCCGCCGCGGGGGACAGGCCCCCGCGCTGCGGGTGAGAGTGGCGTTTTTTACCGTAGGGCGGGGGCCTGTCCCCCGCCATGCCCCGATTGTGACAGACCTTCGTGCTACGGGCGAGGGGGCGTTCTATTTTCCTTCACGTTCGCGAGGGACAGGTTTTCCCTCGCGCTGCGGGTGAGAGTGACGTTTTTTACCGTAGGGCGAGGGCCTGTCCCTCGCCGTGCTTGGTTGCGCGAACGCGGGGGACAGGCCCTCGCCATGCCCATCACATTTTGGGAGGTCCCTTTTGACAGAGAATCTCTTAGCATCTTTAAACGACGCGCAACGCGAAGCCGTCCAGTACACCGAAGGCCCACTTCTCATCCTTGCGGGGGCAGGGAGCGGCAAAACGCGCGTCATTACGCACCGCATCGCCTATTTGCTCAAGCTCCAAGGGGTCTCCCCGTTTCGCATCCTCGCTGTCACCTTTACCAACAAGGCGGCTAACGAAATGAAGGAACGGCTTGACAAACTCGTGGAAGAGGGTGTCAGCCGAAACCTGTGGGTGGCGACGTTCCATGCTACTTGTGCCCGCATTCTCCGCCGAGACATCGAGAAACTCGGCGACATCGGCGCAGGACTCGACCGGCACTTTACTATCTTCGACACGGGTGAGCAAGCCACTCTCGTCAGGGACATCCTGCGGCAACTCGGGTTCAACGATAAACAATACAACCCGCGCGCGATTCTCAGCCACATCAGCCGGGCCAAAAACGATTTCCTGACACCCAAAACGTTCGCTCAGATTGCCGATGGCTATTTTGAGCACGTTGTCGCCCAAGTCTACCCGATGTATCAGGACGCGCTGCGTCAAAACAACGCGCTGGACTTCGATGATCTGCTGCATTTCACCGTTGAACTCTTCAACACAAACGCTGAAGTGCTGCAGTTCTATCAGGACAAGTTTGAATACCTCCACGTTGACGAGTATCAGGATACCAACCCGTGCCAATATGAGCTCACGCGCCTGCTCGCCGGCACCCGACAGAACATCTGCGTCGTGGGTGACGATGACCAGGCCATATACGCCTTCCGTGGCGCGGACATCAAAAACATCCTCGATTTTGAGAAGGATTACCCCCACACGCACGTGCTACGGCTGGAGCAAAACTACCGCTCCACCCAAAACATCTTGGACGCGGCTTGGGAAGTCATCCACAACAACATCCACCGTCGGGAAAAAAAGTTGTGGACGAAAAACGACATCGGCGAACCGGTTATCTGCTACGAGGCAATTGATGAAAACGACGAGGCGAGTTATGTCGGCACCAAGATTGAGGAGTGGCACGCCGAAGGTGTGGACTATTCCGACTTTGCTATCTTCTACCGCACCAACGCGCAGTCCCGAATTTTTGAGGAAGCACTCCGCACTGCCAACATCCCCTACCAGATTGTCGGCGGCGTGGGATTCTACGACAGAATGGAAATCAAAGATTTGCTCGCTTACCTCCGCGTGATGTGCAATCGCAACGACTCCATGAGCCTGCGGCGTATCATCAACGTCCCCGCTCGCGGCATCGGCGCAACAACGCTCCAACGGCTTATCGATTTTGCCGGTAATGAAGGCATTTCTCTCTTTGCGGCAATTCAACGCGTTGGGGAGATTACGAAAATTAACCGTGGTATCCAGACAAAGGTGCGCCGCTTCGCTCAAATCTTTGAGGAATCCGGTGGCCCCGATGAACTGCCCTCGGAAGCACTTCATCATGTCCTGCTCAAGACCGGCTACCTCAAAACCTTTGAGGAGCAGGGACGCGCTGGAAACATTGAAGCGCAGAACCGCGTCGAAAACATTGAGGAGCTCATCAACGCCATCGCCGAGTATGAGAGTTACGAGTCTGAACCGAGTCTCGCCGATTACCTAGAGAATGTCGCCCTCGCTGCCGATATCGATACGATGGAGACCGGGCAGACGGCCAGGGTGCCGCTCATGACGCTGCACAGCGCGAAAGGGTTAGAATTCCCGTTCGTCTTCATCGTCGGGATGGAAGAAGGCTTCCTGCCGCACCAACGTTCTCTCAACAGCGAGGCGGAGATGGAGGAGGAACGCCGGCTCTGTTACGTCGGTATCACACGGGCGATGGAGCGGCTCTATCTCGTCCATGCGCGCCAACGCCGAACTTACGGAGATACTGAGTATCGCGTCCACTCTCGCTTCATCTCTGAGATTCCGGCGCATCTCATTAAGCATGTCGACCGGTATCGTTCCCCGTTTCGCGAAACAGCGGCACCGTATGGCGACGTGACAAACGTTCATCACGACTACAAAGTCAACCAAGTCGTCCATCACCCGAAATTCGGGCGTGGGAAAATCACCAAAGTCAGTGGACGGCGGGAGAATGCGTTCATAACGGTTCGGTTCACCCGCGCCGGCTATCGGCAATTCGCTGCCTCGTCCGCGCCGTTGATACGCATTTAACTAAAGAGCAGACATGCAAGACTTGACAACGTCAAGTCGGCCTGACAAGACAACGTCAGCTGCCAAGTCGCAGTTGAACAACCGCTAGGAACAACCAAAAAATGGCAACGACTATCACTACTGAAGGCGTGCAACATGTCGCAAACTTGGCACGCCTTGAATTTAACGAAGAAGAGACGCAGCACTTCACCGAGCAACTCGCCCGAATCTTGGACTACATCGGGAAGTTAGACGAATTGGATACGGAGGCGGTTCCGCCGACATCGCACATCCATCCGCTCCACAACGTGGTCAAACCGGATGTCGTCAAAGCCTCGTATCCGCGTGAAGAGGTTCTCGCCAACGCACCGGAGGCAGAAGCAGGGTACTTCGGCGTTCCCAGAGTCATTGACTAATGCAACCGTAGGGCCCGGGTCTGTCCCTCGCCAAGAAACGGAACTACAAAAAATGCCACACTACGAATTAACTGCCCACGCGCTCCACGAGAAACTCAAAGCGCGCGACATCACGGCGGTAGAATTAACCGAATCTGTCTACAGCCGCGTTGCAGCGGTTGAGCCGCACGTCAAAGGTTACCTGACGCTCACGCGAGAGCGCGCCTTGCAACAGGCGAGTGCCGCCGATGCCGGCTTCCAAAAAGGCGACGAGATGCCGTCCTTAGCCGGCATCCCCATCGCTATAAAAGACGTAATCTGCACCAAAGGCGTGCGAACGACGTGCGCCTCTAAAATTCTCAGCAATTTCGTGCCGCCCTACGATGCAACTGTGATGGAGAAACTCCACCAACAAGGCATTGTCATGCTCGGCAAAACGAACATGGACGAATTCGCGATGGGCTCGTCTACCGAAAACTCAGCCTATCAAGTGACGCACAACCCGTGGGCTTTGGAGACTATCCCCGGCGGTTCCAGCGGTGGTTCAGCCGCCGTTGTGGCCGCCGATGCCGCTGTATGCTCGCTCGGTTCCGATACCGGCGGCTCCATTCGGCAGCCTGCTGCCTTGTGCGGTGTTGTCGGCATGAAGCCTACCTACGGGCGCGTCTCCCGCTATGGGCTTATCGCCTTCGCATCGTCGTTGGACCAGATCGGTCCCTTTTCCAAAGATGTCACCGATTGCGCGCTGCTGCTCAACGCTATCTGTGGGCGCGACGCGATGGATTCCACCTCCGTTGATGTGCCGGTGCCGGATTTCACAAAAAGCCTCATCAACGACGTGAAAGGGCTCAAGATTGGTGTGCCGAAGGAGTATTTTGCGCAAGGATTGGAGGCAGAAGTATCGGACACGGTGCATGCCGCTATCGCTGTGCTAGAAAGCCTCGGTGCCAGTGTGGAGGAGATATCCCTCCCGCACACCGAATACGCTATCGCCACGTATTACATCATCGCCCCGGCTGAGGCGAGCGCGAATCTGGCGCGATACGACGGTGTGCGCTACGGCTACCGCACCGAAAACCCGTCAGATCTGCTCACTATGTATAAAAAGACGCGCAGTGAGGGATTCGGGCAAGAGGTGAAACGCCGCATTATGCTCGGCACCTTCGCGCTCAGCGCGGGTTACCAAGATGCTTACTACAAGAAGGCGCAGAAGGCGCGAACCTTGATAAAATCTGATTTCGATGCCGCTTTCCAAGAGGTGGATGTCATCGCGACACCTACCTCGCCGACCCCGGCGTTCAAAATCGGCGAACGCACCGCCGACCCGCTCCAGATGTATCTCTCCGATGTCATGACGACACCGGCGAGTCACGCGGGGTTACCCGGCATTTCTATCCCGTGCGGCTTCGTCAAGAGGGGGTTGCCGGTCGGACTACAATTGCTTGCTGCCCCCTTCGCGGAAGAGAGACTTCTCCGCGTTGCATACACGTTTGAGCAAAACACGGAGCACCATCGGCAGAAACCAAACCTGCGTGTTGAACTGTAGAGCGTGGGTTTGGCCTTCGCCGTGTTGGAAGTTCGCGGGGGAAACCCTCGGCAGTTAGTGACTGCAACCCTCGGCAGTTAGTGACTGCCGGGCCCCCGCGCTACGAAAAAATCGTCTTGAAGGAAACATCATGAACACCCTCACCGCCCCGCTCGGCGGACTCCTCGGTGCGATACTCGGCGGCATCCTCTGGGCGAAATACATCCAGTGGACTGGTAACACAGCGGGATTCATTGCTGTCGTCATCGGCTTGCTAGTTGGTGGCGGAATACTTTTCACGAGTAGCCGCAGCCTGCCATTCGATGCAAAAACTGCATGGCATCTCGTCAGTGCTGCCGCTGTGCTTTTCGCTGTTATCGGTATTTTTATTGGGAAATACCTTGATGTGCAGTGGAATGCTGTCGCGCAAATAACCGAGCAATTGATGCAAGAACAGCATCTGTCGCGTGAGCAAGCCGCGCCCATCGCGAAAACTGTCTTCAAAGGACACTCCGTTTGGGAATTGATGCGGGACCGGATAACATGGTTCGACCTGGTTTACATTGCAGGTGCCGCCTTCATCGCTTCCCGCGTTCCGGCTATCAAACGCTTACGAAACCTTCTCTATAAGGAATAAAAAAAATGAACAAAACCACGTTTCACGTTCTCTTATCCATTGTTTTCATCGCCGCGTTTCTCCCATTCAGTTGGAGTGCCGAAGATACTGCGGACGAAGAACTGCTAGAAAACCTCGCGCTCTTCGCCCAAATTCTGGCGCATACACAGCAGGCGCATCTTGATACGCCGGAGGCGAAGACGCTCATGGATGGCGCGATTAAGGGGATGCTCCGCACGTTGGATCCCTATAGCCAATTCTTTACGGATTACAGCAAATTCCGTATGGATAATCAGGGAAACTACGCCGGGCTTGGCATGACTATCGGCATCCGCGAAGATGTCCTCACCGTCATCACCCCGTTCAAGGGTTCCCCGGCATCCCTGGCCGGCATGCAAAGCGGGGATGTTATCAGCCACATTGAAGGAGAACCCACCGCCGTGATGTCCTTGGACGATGCCGTCAGTCAGTTGCGCGGTGAGCCCGGTACTCCTGTCTCCATTACCGTCATTCGCGCAGAGGAGAGCCGCCCGATTGAGCTCACCATCACTCGCGAAGTCATCCGCATCCCGAGTGTTGAAAAAAACATCATCGGGGATAACATCGGCTACATCAAACTGAACCAATTCCTTGGCACGACTGCGAACGATGTTGATAACGCGCTAGCGGAATTCCTGCAGCACAACGTCCGCGGCGTTATCCTCGATCTTCGCTTAAACCCCGGTGGGCTCCTCAGTGCTGCCGTGGATGTCGCCAGCGATTTTCTCCAGCAGGGGCAGCTCGTTGTTTACAGCAAAGGCATTGACACGCGCGAGGATTTTGTTGCCAAAGGTCCTTCGCGAGACAACGCGTTTCCTCTCATTGTCCTCGTCAACGGTGGCAGCGCGAGTGCCTCTGAAATCGTCGCTGGGGCCATTAAGGACCACGGGCGCGGACTTGTCATGGGTGCTAAAACCTTTGGAAAGGCTTCCGTGCAACGCGTCTTTCCCCTCAGCAATTCAAAAGCTGCCGTTAAATTAACTGTCGCCCGATACTTCACGCCCAATGGCACCGATATCGACAAAATCGGCATCATGCCGGATGTCAAATCCGCGTGGTTCAGCCGTTCGGAGCAGTTGATGCAACTGAAGCTCCGCGCCCACGAGAAACTCAACGCGTTCATTGAGGAGAGCGGGGACGACGTGCTTGTGCAGCTTGCATCCGCCGAGCGCGCCCCGCGCGATGACAGACCGGCAGCCAAACTCTTGCGGCAATACCAACGCTTGACGGATGAACTCACCGAAGAGCAGATTGTCCTCAGCGATCTCGGCATTAAATATGCTATCGCGCGTATCACCGAAAATCCTCGCGACGAATTGGAGTCTGACCCGCAAATCGTCGCCGCAATCGAACAACTCAAGGTGCTAGAACTCTTCCGGAAAGCCCCTTAACCGCGTGGGGGCAAGCCCCGCGCTACGTTATCTTCTGGAAAAACTTCTGAGCCGGTAAGGCGAGGGCCGTTGCGGTTACGCCGACAGCAAACGTGCGTGTGTCGCCCTGCGAAAGCACGCTACCTTTAACGCTGTCATCTGTCCCTCGCCGGGCTCTGACGACAAGGAAACAGACATGGCTATCCAAACCCCACTGCCAAACTACATCAACAACACGTGGCATTTCTCCGCCGCCACCGAACTGCTTGACGTGACGAACCCCGCCACCGGCGAAGTGCTCACCCAAGTCCCACTCTCGCCAACAGACGAGGTGCATCACGCTGTCACCGCCGCCACTGCTGCGTTGGACGACTGGCGCAGAACGCCGCCTGTCCAGCGTATCCAATACCTTTTCAAGTTGAAAAATCTGCTTGAGGAGAATTTGGACGACATCGCCAAGACGATTACGCTGGAGTGCGGAAAGACGCTTGACGAGGCAAAAGGTGAAATGCGGCGCGCTATCGAGAACGTTGAAGTCGCCTGCGGCATTCCTACCCTCATGCAAGGCACGAATCTTGAGGATATCGCCACCGGCATCGACGAATTCATGATTCGGCAACCTGTCGGCGTGTGCGCTGTCATCGCGCCCTTCAACTTTCCTGGGATGATAACCTTCTGGTTTCTCCCTTATGCTATCGCCTGCGGCAACACGATGATTGTCAAACCTTCCGAGAAGGTGCCGCTCACGATGCAAAAGGTGTTTCAGCTGCTTGCGCAGACTGGACTCCCCGAAGGCGTTGTGAGCCTCGTCAACGGCGGTAGAGAGACTGTCGATGCTATCTTAACGCATCCCGATATCCGAGCTGTCAGTTTTGTCGGCGCGACCGCGACGGCGAAGGCAATCTACGCCAAAGCCGCCGCAAACGGAAAACGTGTCCAGTGCCAAGGCGGTGCCAAAAACCCGCTCATCGTCCTCCCCGATGCCGAGCCGCAGTTCACTGCCACTGCCACCGCGGAGAGTGCCTTTGGCTGTGCGGGGCAACGCTGCCTCGCGGCCTCCCTCGCGTTCACTGTCGGCGAAGCACGCAGCTGGTTCACCGAGGCTATCGCCGATACCGCCACCGCGCGCGTCGTCGGAAATGGACTGGACGAAGGGGTGGAGATGGGGCCCGTCATCACACCGGAAAGCCGCACCCGCATCGAGGGACTCATCCAGACCGGCGCGGAAGAAGGCGCGCACATCCTCGTTGATGGCAGACATCCGAGCATCTCTGGCGGTGAAAACGGTAACTTCATCCGGCCGACGGTGCTCAACGGCCTCAATCCGCACGGCACACTCGCCCAAACCGAAATCTTCGGACCGGTGCTCGGGCTCATTCACGTTGACACCATTGACGATGCCATCGCGCTCATCAACAGCGGCCGGTATGGTAACATGGCGTGCCTCTTTACGAACAGCGGTGCCGCTGCCCGCAAGTTCCGCTATGAAGCGCAGATTGGCAACATCGGCATCAACATCGGTGTCGCCGCGCCGATGGCATTCTTCCCCTTTAGCGGTTGGAAAGACAGCTTCTTCGGCGATTTGCATGGACAGAGCTGGGATGCTGTTGACTTCTTCACGCAGAAAAAGGTTGTCGTTGAGCGGTGGGCGTAGCGGCAGCGTGCTTGTTTTTCTTCTTGTAAGGGCGGAGTGCTGTATCCGCCCGTGCCTCTCTTTCCGCGGTTCCTATCAGAGACATTCAGTTTTTCATTTCGTGCTCTCCTCCTCCCGCGTAGTTCGGGCTTGCAACCCTCCGATGTTAGTGACATCGGGAGCCCGAACTGTCGGAGCTCATCGGGTACTGGCCCTCTCACTGGGGCAAGATCCGGCGAGTTCCACCTACGCACGATGGCGAACATTTGAAAACTGAATCGTTCGGGGGTTCTGTTTTTTCTCTTGACAGACGTTAGATGATTAAGGTAAACTAATTATTACGCCATTCACCTCTGTAGTTCGGGCTCGTCCTAGGCGTGACTGTCAGCTCGACGGTTTCCCTACCGTATGCAGTTTTCCGTAGGCGTGCCCGTGCTGACGCGGGGCGACACCCGCCGTTTTCCATAGGCGTGCCTGGCAGCTTGACTGACTCCTGTGAAGACGGCCTGACAAGACAACGTCCGCTGCCAAGTGGCTGCCAAACCACCGCTAGGAACAACAAAAAATGAAAATCGCGAACGCTCCCTGTTCATGGGGAGTCCTTGAGTTTGATTTGGCCGGTGAATCCCCCGGCTACATGCAGGTATTAGACGAGATGCAAGCTATCGGTTACGCAGGCACCGAATTAGGCGACTGGGGGTTTATGCCGACGAATTCGGCGCGCTTGCACGACGAGCTCCAAGCGCGCGAGTTGTCACTGTTAGGTGCCTTCGTGGGGGTTTCCCTCGCCGATCCACGTTTTCATGACAACGGCGCGGCGGAGGCCCTGCGGTATGCGAGGCTGTTAGCCCAAGTTGAGGGCTATCACCCGCGGGGTCCCTTCATCGTGCTTTCAGATGATAACGGCACCTCTGCCTTGCGCACCCACAACGCCGGGCGGATCCGGCCTGAACACGGATTAACCTCGGAGGAGTGGGCGATTTTCGTGCATGGCGTGCATTATATCGCAGAGATAGTGCAAGAGAAGACCGGACTCAGCACCGTTTTTCATCCACACTGCGCAGGTTACATAGAGACACCGGCGGAGGTGGACCGGCTGATGCAAAGCACCGATCCGGACCTAGTCGGCTTATGTTTTGATACTGGACATTATCGGTTCGGCGGCGGAGATCCGCTGGACCTCTACGCTCGTTATGCGGAACGCATCTGGCATGTCCATTTCAAAGACTGCCATCCAGGTATTGCGGCGTGTTCTCGTGCAGAGGAGTGGGATTACTTTGCGTCTGTCGGCACCGGGGTTTTCTGCGAGCTTGGGCAAGGCGATGTAGATTTTCCGGCTGTCATCGCTGCGTTGCGAGCGCAAAATTACGACGGTTGGATCGTTGTGGAGCAGGATGTGTTGCCGGGGATGGGTAGCCCTCGGGAGAGTGCTGCGCGGAATTTGGCGTATCTGCGTTCTATCCTCTAGCGCGCTGTGTTGATTGAAAAACAATTTTTGACAATTTTTGCTTTTTGTGCTATAATTAATGATTATGGATTGACTCCTGAATTAGCACATTCTGTCAACGGTGACCGCTATGAGCGCATTGCAAAAACGGAACACATCCGTCTCCATATCCGCCGTGGATCTGTTTTGCGGCGTTGGTGGCCTGACACATGGACTTCAGCAATCGGGCATAAAAGTGCTCGCGGGCCTTGATGTCGACCCGACGTGCCGTTATGCCTTTGAGAAAAACAATGCGGCGACGTTTATTGAAAAAGATATTCGCAAATTTGAGGGACCTGAACTTTCTTCCCTATACCCATCGGGTGATGTCAAACTGCTCGTTGGATGCGCGCCATGCCAGCCGTTTTCAGTGCATACGCGGAAATACCGGAAACACAAAGACCAACGTCAAGATGATAAGTGGGGCTTACTCAACGACTTCGGACGTTTAATTGAGGAAGTCCGGCCCGAAATTGTCGCCTTTGAGAATGTCACGCCTATCAGAAAGGAAGACATTTTTGCCGATTTCATTGGTAAACTTAAATTTCTCAAGTATTCCGTTTATCAAGTGCTGGTCTACTGTCCCGACTATGGCGTTCCGCAAAAGCGTCGTCGTCTCGTGCTGCTTGCTTCCACTTTGGGAGAGATTTCGCTTATCCCGAAAACGCATTTGCGCGCCACATTGGGCTGCGCAGGCGAGACATCGCTTCTACAAACAGAAGATTATGAAAGGTTGCCCCCCTGTCCGACGGTCCGGGAAACCATAGATGACTTGCCCCCAATCGCCGCCGGGGAAGTGTCTGAAACCGACTCGCTCCATCGCGCAAGAAGGTTTAAGGCTAAGAATCAGGCACGAATTAAGCAGTCAAAACCGGGTGGCACATGGAAAGATTGGGATGTGCAGCTACGCGCGCCATGCCACCAAAAGCCGTCGGGAGAAACTTACACTTCGGTTTATGGACGTATGGAATGGGATAAACCCGGCCCGACGATAACAACGCAGTTTCATAACTTCGGTAGTGGACGATTCGGGCATCCTGAGCAAGACCGCGCACTTTCAATCCGAGAAGGCGCGCTGCTGCAAACATTCCCAGAAGATTACGACTTTCTTGAGCCGAGGGTTCCGGTGAGAATCACGCAATTAGGTATTCACATCGGGAACGCGGTACCTGTCAGACTTGCAACCGTTATCGGGCAAAGCATTCAAAAACATGTGGAGGAGAACACCCATGGGTAAACCCAACAAGTATGAGATGCGCATGAGTCTCAACGTCCTCAACCATCTCGGGCTCAATCTCTATAGCAATGTCCCCGCTGTGCTGTCGGAAGTCGTTGCGAATTCCTGGGATGCAGATGCCTCAAATGTCAACGTCAACATTGTCATTGAGGAAGATAAGATCCTCATCACCGACGATGGGCACGGCATGAGCGAAGCCGATATTAACGACAAATATCTCAAAGTCGGCTACGAACGCCGCAAAAACGAACAGGTCCGAACTCGCGAGCATGACCGCCCCGTTATGGGACGCAAGGGTATCGGCAAACTTTCGCTCTTTTCAATTGCCGAAACTGTTGAAGTTCAGACAGTTAAGGACAGAGAGAAGGAGAGAGAAAAGAGTGGTTTTGTGATGTCAGTGGAGAAAATCAAAGCCGCAATTGAACAAGAGGGGAATACGTACCACCCGGAGCCTCTGGATGAATCTGAGATAACTCTTGATAAAGCCGGAACGCAGATCGTCCTGACGGATTTAAAAAAGCGGGTTTCCCAGACGACATCCACAGCTCTGAGAAAACGCTTAGCGCGGCGGTTCAGTATCATCGGAACTGAACACAATTTTAACGTCGCGATTGATGGAACGCGCGTAACCGTTGAAGATCGAGACTACTTCCACAAGCTCCAATATTTGTGGCATTACGGCGATGGTAGTGAGAAATATCGGGAATTTTGCAGATTAGAGAAGCCTGAGCACGCAGAAAAAAGAGATGGAACCGTCAAGGAACCGGGCGAAGGCGACGCTGACTCAGTTAACAACTACAACGTAACAGGTTGGATTGGCACTGTCCGGAAATCCGGAGACCTCAATGCGGAAGACGGTGGCGACAACCTCAACAAGATTGTTGTCATGGTTCGCGGTAAACTCGCGCAGGAAGACATCCTTGAGGATTTTTCCGAAGGTGGGCTTTACACAAAATACCTCATGGGTGAAATCCATGCCGATTTTTTGGATCGGGATGGCGAAGCTGACATCGCTACCAGCAACCGACAAGAGATTATCAAAGATGACCCGAGGTACCGCGCTCTTCAAAAGTGGGTTAGAAGTGAACTCAAACGCATCCAGAGTCAATGGACAGCTTTGCGTAAGGAGCAAGGAGGCCAGGAAGCCAAGAAGATTCATGCCATTGCTGAATGGTTGCGCGGGCTGGACCGCGGCGAGAGACGACAAGCAGAATCGCTGTTTGGGAAGATTGGCCAACTCACCTTAGACAAAAAGGATAAAGTTGGGCTCTATCAACAGTGCGTTTTAGCGTTTGAGAATATCAGGTACAAAGGGGAACTTGAGGCGTTGGATCGGATAACGCCCGAAAATCTGGACGCGGTTACCCAGATTTTCGCTGCATTGGACGATATTGAGGCATCGCTGTATTATCGCATCGTTCAAGAACGGCTCCGGGTTATCAAGGTACTGCACACACACGTGGCAGACAACGAGAAGGAAAAAGTCATTCAGGAGTATCTCTATGAGCACCTCTGGTTGCTTGATCCTTCGTGGGATCGCGCTACTGAAACCCCGTTGATGGAGCAAAACGTCACAACCGCATTTGCGAAGATTGACGCGAACCTCACCGACGAAGAGAAACGGGGACGCTTTGACATCAAATACAAAATGACCTCGGGGAAGCACGTTATCATTGAACTCAAGCGCGCCGATCGGGTACTGGATGTGTATGGACTCCTCTCCCAGGTCGATAAATACAGCAATGCGTTGCGAAAACTGGTTCGCGCGACCGGAAAGAACGAACCGGTGGAGGTTGTCTGCATCGTCGGGAAACCCCTCGTGCAGTGGACAGATGCCGAACAGGCAGAGCAATCCAAGCGGATGATGGCTGTCCAAAACGTCCGCGTTGTCCTTTACGATGAACTCATTGAGGATGCCTATCGGAGTTATCAGGCGTTTCTGGACAAAAACCGAGAAGCAGGGCGCGTCTATCGGCTCATCCAAAGCATTGAAACCGACGTGCTGCGCGCGAATTAGGAGATGGGCCGGATGAACAACACCTCTAAAATCAACGTCGGCGTTATCGGTGCAGGGCGCATCGGCACACTGCACATTGAGCACCTCGCTCAAGATATACCGGACGCGGAACTTGTCACTATTTGCAGTTTAGAACGGGGACGCATTGATACCCTCGCCGCGCAGTTCAATGTGCCGAAAGTGACAAACGACTACACGACCCTGTTAACCGATGCACAGATTGACGCAGTGCTAGTCTGCACCTCTACCGATACGCACGTCCAAATTAGCCAAGAAGCCGCCGAAGCAGGGAAACATATCTTTTGCGAGAAACCTATTGCCTTCAACTTGGCGCGGATTGACGAGACGTTGGCTATCGTGGAGAGGAGCGGCGTTAAGTTTCAGGTAGGCTTTAATCGCAGGTTTGACACGAGTTTTCGGCGAGTGCGGGAGGCTGTCGCCTCTGGCGAAATTGGGGAGCCGCACATCCTGCGCATTACCAGCCGCGACCCGGCTCCACCGCCGATTGAATATGTCAAGGTATCCGGTGGCATCTTTTTGGACATGACTATCCACGATTTTGATATGGCGCGCTACCTCATCGGGGATGAGGTAACTGAAGTCTATGCTACCGGTGGCGTGCGCGTTGACCCGAGCATCGGAGAGGCAGGCGATATTGACACCGCTGTTATCACCTTGAAGTTCCGCAATGGTATCATCGGGACAATCGACAATAGCCGAGAGGCTGTTTACGGCTATGACCAGCGTGTGGAAGTCTTCGGCTCAAAAGGCATGGTGACAGCGGCAAATCCGTTGACAGATACCGTCATTTTCAGTGGGAGCAAAGGCACGCGTGCAGCATCGCCGCCCTACTTTTTTGTAGAACGCTACAAACCGGCATTCCTCGCCGAATTGCAAGCGTTTTTGACTTGCATTCGGGAGGATACTCCGCCGTTAGTGACAGGTGAAGATGGGCGCGTGCCGGTTGTGATGGGCTTCGCTGCGATGCAATCGCTGCGAGAAAATCGTCCGGTTCGATTGTCTGATACTTGATGTGACATGCCGTTGGCGAGCAAGCCCAACACGTGCTCCCCGCTCAGGCGCGTGCCTTCAATCACCGGTTTTCCGCCAAGAATCTCCGGGTTCGCGATAATGCGGATCATCGTTTATCTCCCTGTTGCGTTTTCGATGCCAGGGGGAATCGCGTGTTGAGGGAACAACTTCGGTTCAGAATATCAGGAACTTCGCGCGGGCTTAGGGCTCGTCACTACCCTGACAGTTGAAGCTCGCGAGGGGTTTTTGTTCCGCTTCGGTTCCCTCACAATCATGAATTTACCGGTTTTCGCAGCCGCGTTGCCTTTGGAAGTCAAGGTCTTTTTGCTTGCCATTTAGATGCATCTCCTTGTAGAGAAGTTACGTTGTATTATGATGATATGATAACAAGTTTCCACCAAAATGTCAACCTGGTTTTCGCACCGCGGAAGTGTCAAATTTCTGCTTTCATGTGATTATGGCACGCTTATTACTCCATCAGCAACTTAGCGATGTCTACCGGTAACTGAATACCATGTTCCTGCTCAAAGTGGACTACACTGTCATGATCGGTCAGAAATGCATCGATGATATCCATATCCCTTTGCTTCGCAGCGGTTAGGTCTGCTTTGGCCTCTTGCCAATTTTGCAGTTGCAACCGGACGATGCCGCGGCTGTAATAGGCGTTGGCATCATCTGGATCCAAGTCTACTACCTTCGTGTAGTCCTCAATAGCCAACTCAAATTCGCCGGTATAAGAATAGACGGTGGCTCGATTGTAGTAGGCATCGTGAAAATCAGCGTTCAGGGTTATTGCTTCGTCGTAGTCTTCAATGGCCCGGTTAAACTCGTCTTTAAAGAGGTAAGCAGTACCGCGATTGTAGTAGACATCGTGAAAATCGGCGTTCAGGGTTACTGCCTTGTTACAGTCTTCAATGGCCCGGTCAAACTCGTCTTTGAAGAGGTAAGCGGCCCCACGATTGTTATAGGCATCGTGAAAATCGGCGTTCAGGGTTATTGCTTCGTCGTAGTCTTTTATGGCGGAATCCATGTCTTTTTCGGCGCGATCCCGATCTTCTGCGTCACCATAGACTTCGGCTCTCCTACCGTAAGCAAGCCCACGGTTGTTATAAGCGTAAGCATCATTGGCGTTTTGCTCAATTGCCTTGGTGAAGTTTGTGATAGCGAGATCGAATTCTTCTTTGCTTCTGTAAATCAGACCTCGGCCAGTGTATGCCTTTGCAAGAGTGAGACTATCCGAATCCAACAAGATGACTGAGGTATAATAGCCAAGGGCATCATCCAGATTTTCCGCTTGGTGCGCCTGAATGGCGCGCTGCAGATAGAATTCCGGATCGGATTGAATCGACTGCCTATTCTGAGCATTAAGGCGAGCAAATCCATCAAAATCGGGGAACAAACTCGCTTCGCTAATCCCCGATAATTTCTCCAGAGACGCTAGGAGCTCGCGCTTGCTACTTTTGAGAATGATGCATTCTGCCGCAATGTCAATTTGGGCACCCCCGAAGATGAACACAGATTGCTGCGCGATGATGCGGTTGTTCTGATGCTTGGGCTGCCACTGATAGAGTGGATACCTACCCTCGTCATCCTCCGCGAAAAAGGAGTCAATATCCTCGGCCGCTAGCAGTTCGTGTGTAACCGTCTTAAAGCGGACCGGCTCGTCAACACGAACAGCAAACACTTTCCCGTTTGCCGCCTCCCCACTAGTGCTCTGCTGGCAGGCAAACCAGAGCGCGATGAAGGCATTCCGTGTGAAGTCGATGAGGCATGTCGCCGCGCCGAAGTGCTGTAGTTCGGCCAGCAACTCCAAGTCGGAACGTTGCTGGCCATCCCGAAAAGCGTGTCCCAAAAGACGCGCTCTTTCTAACAATTCCCGATTGACTTTGCAGAGCTCGTGCGGTTTCTGTTTGTCGCCTTCCGGGAGACGGCGATAGGCAGACGCTTCCAGTTTATACAACTGCTTGGAAACACCGCGAAACAGATATTTTCCATCGGTGAACTGTTCAGCCCATTCCACAAACCCACGTAACGTCTTAACCCTGCGTGATGCTTTTCGCGCCATTTAGACTACTCTCCGCCCACCTCACCAACCTCAATTTCAATCTCATCGCGGTTACGGATGCGCTCCACCAACCCATCGCGGATATCTACAATCCGATCCGAGACATCAAGCATCTTCAAATCGTGCGTTGCTGAAATGACGGTGACCCCCTGTTCCTTATTCAACCGTTTAATCAAATCGATGATTTCACGGCCGGTGATGGTATCCAAGTTTGCTGTCGGTTCATCGGCGAGGATAATGCTCGGGTCATTGGCAAGGGCCCTCGCAATTGCGACGCGTTGCCGCTGTCCACCGGAGAGTTCATCGGGCAGGTGATAAATTCTGTCGCCTAACCCTACCATGTCCAGCAGTTTTTCTGCCTTTTCGTCGCGCTCTTTTTCGGGGATGCCGGCGAAAATCATCGGCAGTGTTACGTTCCCGTGCGCGCTCCGCACGTGTAACAGGTTATAACTCTGAAAAATGTAGCCGACGCGGTGGCACCGAAACGCCGCAATCTGCCGTTGCGAGAGTTGCGACATGTTCTGTCCGTCAATGTAGACACGCCCCTCCGTGGGCCGGTCCAACGCGCCGATCATGTTAAAGAGGGTAGATTTGCCGGAGCCGGAGGGCCCCATCAGCGAAATGTATTCCCCCCGGTTAATCTCAATGTTGATGCCGTCTAAAGCACGCAGCACATTCGAGCCCATGCGATATTCTTTGACGACATCCTCTGTTTTCACAACGATATCAGCCATAGTCTTCTCCTCTTAGGTTCGCCTAGACCTCGGTTCGCATCGCCTCTGCTGGCGGGAGTTTTGCCGCGCGCCACGCTGGGAACGACGAGCCGATGACTGCTAAAATCATGCCGAGCACGCACCCGAGCAAGATGACAACTATCACGCCGAGCTGCATCGCGCCCTCTTCCGGCTGCGCGGGTAACAAGGGGAAATAGAAGAACAGATCCAACCCATAGTCTTTCAGTCCCAAGATAATCGCGCCGAGTGTGCCGAGGAGCGCGCCGATGAGCGCGCCTGAAAACCCTTGGAATCCCGACTCAAGCAAGAACAGCCGGACGACGAATCCGTCTAACGCGCCGAGGCATTTCATCGTCCCAATCTCGCGGAACCGCTCAGTAACTGCCATCAGCATTGAGTTCGCAATCCCGACGACACAGACGATGAGCGACATGATGATGAGCCAGATGTCCTTTGTGGAAATGCCTTGTTGGGTTGTCTCTTCAAAAGTGTTAATTTGCGATTGCCGGCCGCTCTCCTGTAGCGCGAGATTAATCTCGTTGTTCGTCCAGACGGAGACGAGGAATGCGATGCCGAGCGTAATCCCCGCGGTTGTGATAATTGAACGCCCAAAACGAATTTTCAGGCTTTGAAAACTAATCCGCAGCGATTCAACGAAAGGGAGATCAATTTGTTCTTCAATAGGTGCTCTCTGATTCAAAGGGGTGCCTCCTTCCTTTTTTGTTGTTCCTAGCGGTAGTCTGACGTTGTCTTGGCGGCAAGGCTGCAACTTAGCAGGCCGAAAAGACGTTGTCTTTTCTTGCAGGGCTTGGCCAAGGGGTGTAAACTCAAGACGTATTGTATCAAATTTGCAATTTAAAGTCAAGTTTTGGAGCAGGATTTGCAGGATGAGAGGGATTTTCAGGATGACGTGGCTGCTGTAGTCAAGTTTTCTTGTTCCTCCGAATAGGTTCTTGTCCAAGAGGATGTCAAACCTGCGAGGAAACGTTGATTACACGTGATACGTAATCTTGGTAATCTATGAAATCTTGTAAATCCTGTTCCCTTTTGACGTTGATTTTTCTACCCGCATCCCGTTATACTGAAACCATGCTCACTCCAAACTCCAAAACAGTTATGGTTATTTTTGTCGGGCTGTTCTGCGCGGCTGCGCCGCTTTCCGCGCACGATGCCTTCTATCCGCACCATCGCGAGGATTTTGACAGTCTGACGCGCCGCCACGAATTGCGCGGCACCGTCCTGCTGATAACCGCTGGGTTTCTTGGACTTCTCGCAACGCTGGTATACTTCGGTTTGCGAAAAAGCAGAGCTGTTGACGATGAACCAGAGCAGACACACCGGGCGCGGTTAACGGCCTCAGCAAACGAAGCGGCTAAGGCCGCGCAGCGCGTTCTCAACGCCAACGGTACTGTCTCAGCGGCGATGGAGGCAGCTCTCGCTGCTTATGCGCAAGCGTCTGGCGGGATATGGAAAACCCGTTCCGGCGTGCGAGGAAACGCAATTCGGTGCAAGATTGGAGCTGATGTCGTTACCCTCAACATTGATTCCCAGTCCGTTCGTTTGAAAGTGGCACATGAGCGAACGAGTGCCACTGTTACGTTGAGGGTTGAACGTTCAGAAGAGGAGTAGAGGCTTTTGGTCGTTTGCGGGGCGTAACCCTGTATCAACGATTTTATCAGCCAAAGTCGACATCTGGTTACGCCTCGCGCTAGACAGAAAAGCGGTTCAGGCTAGCGCGCTCAATCGATTGATGAGGGAGGCACTATACCCCGCGCCGAAGCCGTTGTCAATGTTAACGACAGTAACCCCGGAGGCGCAGCTGTTGAGCATTCCTAACAGCGCGGCGAGCCCGCCGAAACTGGCACCGTAACCAACGCTCGTCGGCACGGCGATGACGGGACACTCTACCAACCCGCCGATGACACTCGGTAGCGCGCCTTCCATCCCCGCCACGACGATGATAACGCGGGCGGCGAGCAGTTTTTCATGATTGCCCATCAAACGGTGGAGCCCTGCCACGCCGACATCGTAAAGCTGTTCCGGACGATTGCCCATCATCTTCACCGTTTCCGCTGCTTCTTCAGCTACCGGCAAATCAGAGGTGCCGGCAGAAACCACCAAGATGCCCGGAGCCCCTTCCTCATCGGATTGCGAGACGGTGATGGTTCGCCCAAGCGCGTTATAGCACGCTTCAGGGTGAACCTCCTTGACTGCCTCATACATGTCCGAGGTAGCACGGGTGGCAAGTAGTGGGTGGCCGGCGGCGAGAATGCGTTCGCTAATCTGCTTCACCTGCGGAATCGTTTTGCCCTGACAGAAGATGACTTCAGGAAATCCTGTGCGGAGCTGCCGATGATGGTCGATCTTGGAAAAACCCAGGTCTTCAAACGGGAGTTTGCGGAGAGCGTGCAGCGCGTCATCTACCGCAACTTCTCCGCGTTTCACCCGTTCAAGTAGGGATTTTAATTTTTCAACTTCCATCGCGTACCCATTTGCATGGCGAGGGATAGGTTTCCCTCGCCCTACGTATTGAAAGCGGGTTTTACTTGACTGAGACGGCGCGATTTTTTCAATCGCGCCTCCTGGGAAGTTTGCACCCTTAGGCTTCCTCGGCTTCTTCGTTGGTTTCCTGCGTGTCGCTGATGCCGGGGATGGAACTTGCGATTTTCGTGCGGACTTCAGAGGAGACTCTGCGCCCGGTTTCCACCGCGCTTTTTACCTGATCGCTGGCATCGTGGAAGCGTTCTTTCCCCTGGGTGACAAGGTCCTGGACATTGTCCTTGCCTTGTTCAACGAGGTTCTGAACGTTTTCCTTCGCGCTTTCAGATGCCTGTTGCGCGAGTTCGACGGTTCGGTTTTTCGCGTCAACGGAGGTATCGCGGATTTTCTTCCGGGTCTCCTTGCCGGAGCCTGGTGCGTAAATCAGGCTGATCACGGCGCCGGCGAGGAAGCCGGTAAAGAAAGCGAATATCATCGCGAGCCCGTTGTTCTGTCCATTATTGCTCATTTTCTTATCCTTTCTATGAAGTTAGCTTAGCGTTAATTTTTCCAAAAACGTGTGGACAAACTTGTTCACCTTTTTGGTGGTTCGGTAGACGTTTCTGCCGGTTTGACGTTGGAGCCGGTTTGATGCCCGGTGGAGGCTTCTCCGGGTGCGCTTGCCCGATTGCGGTGCAAGGAGCAGCATCAACGCGGCACCGATGAGGCCGCCTACGATAAAAATTGCGAAAACGCCCGTATACGGGGACTTCCGGTTATTCATCAGATGCCTCCGATTCCGGCGCGTCTTCATCAGACGCTTGTGGTTGCGCGGTGCGGAAGTTGTCCCACCCCGCTTTGATTCCCTGCCACAAACTCACAATATCCGCTAATGAGATGGCCAGTTGGTTGCGGAAGAATTCCGCCTGTTCGAGCGTCTGGCCGGAAAACTGACTCGCTTTTTGCACGAGCGAATCTAGTTCCTGAATACTTTGATTCAGGACGGCACTCATTTCTTGGATATTATGCACGGTGGGTTGAATTTCAGTTTCGCTAATGCCTTGCAAGGAAGCCGTCAACCCGTTGAGATTTTGTAGCAGTTCCGGTAGTTCCTTGTTCACCTCTTTCACCGTCTTATCCACGTCACTCAGCAATTCACCGAGTTCTTGAGTGACAATATTTTCCGCGGAATTCAACGTGTTCCGGATGCTGTTGAGCGAGTTTCGGAGGCTGCCGAGCGTCGCGCACATATAACCGGCGAGGGCTGTCAAGGCGAGTAGCAAGGTTCCTAGGCTGAATTTCCAAAAAAGTGAGGCAATCAGTGCCCAGTCCATAACTTCTCCTAGCATTGGTTTGGTATGGCGAGGGACAGTGTTCATCTCTGCAGCGAGGCTGCAGAGATGTCAGCGTTTCGGTGTGATGGCCCTCGCCCTACGTAACGAATCAACAATTCGTGCCTCACGGCACTGTATTCGGTATCGCGCTTCCGCATTTTTACGAGAGTTGCTCGGCAACAATACGTCTAGCGGCTTCAATTGCTGCTTGCACTTTACTCGGGTCTTTTCCGCCCCCTTGTGCCAACTCGGGCCTGCCGCCGCCGCGCCCGTCTGCAAGCCGGGTTAATTCTCCGATGATTTTCCCCGCGTGCAAACTCCGCTGCTTCACCAGATCTGCGGTTACGCCGACGACAAACGCGACTTCGCCATCTGCTACTGATGCCAATGCGACAACGCCGGATTCAAGTTGCGTCTTAAGTTCATCGACGAGTTGACGCAGGCCGTTCCGGTGGGTGCCTTCCACCCGCGAGGCGACAACCTGCACCCCGTCGACACGTGTAGCACTTTCAACTAAGGCCCCGATGTTAGCGCGCGCAAGCTGCCCTTGTAACTGCTGGAGTTGCTGTTCCAACTCGCGTTGTTCCTGCAGCATCCGTTCAACCCGTTCGGGTAAGGCGGTTTTGGGAGTTTTCAGCACCTTCGCGATGGTTGCAAGCAGCGTATCGTCATCTTGAACTGCTGCGGCTGCTGCGCCGCCTGTGAATGCTTCAACGCGCCGAACGCCCGCGGCGATGCTGCTCTCGCTCACCAATTTCACGAATCCGAGTTCCCCGGTAGCATCAACGTGCGTGCCGCCGCACAACTCGACGCTATACTCCCCGGCTTGCACGACGCGCACAATGTCGCCATACTTATCACCGAAGAAGGCGAGCGCGCCGCGCGCTTTCGCTTCAGCTAAGGGCATCTCTGCAATTGAGAGCGTGTCATTCTCCCGAATTTTTTCGTTGACAAAGCCCTCAATTTCACGCAGTTGTTCCGAGGAGACTGCTTCGTAGTGTGAAAAGTCGAACCGCAATCTGCCAGCTTCAACGAGTGAACCGGCTTGCCCGACGTGCGTGCCGAGCACGCTGCGCAACCCACTGTGCAGGATATGCGTCGCAGTGTGACTCACCGCCACGGCTTTTCGCCGCGCGACATCAATCTGTGCATGCACGGCAGTGAACGGCGTAATCTCACCTTCAAGCACGCGACACTTATGCACAACCAGTTCTGCCGAAGGTTTGAAGGTATCCAACACGGCTAACTTCGCGTTCCGGCTCTCAAGGGTTCCGACATCCCCTACTTGTCCACCGGATTCGCCGTAGAAAGGCGTGCGGTTGAGCAGCAAGGACACCTCGTCACCCACTTGCGCGCCGCCTACCGATTCGGTGCCGACAATCAAGGCGACGATTTCCGCTTCGGCGTTGTCCTGCGTGTAGCCGACAAACTCGGTTTCGCCATTTTCTTGGAGGGCTTCGGCGTAAACGGAGCTCTCTTCGGCTTTCGCGCCGCCCTTCGCGTGCCAAGCTGCGCGGCCGCGCTCCCGCTGCTCTTCCATGCGGCGCGCAAAGCCGGTGTCATCGACGACAAAACCGCGTTCGCGTGCGAGCATCTGCGTCAAATCCAGAGGGAAGCCAAACGTATCGTGGAGTTCAAACGCCCGTTTCCCATCAAGTTGCGTGCCGCCTTGTTTAGTGAGCACGTCAAAGGAACTATCTAGCATCGCCAAGCCGCGTTCTAGCGTTTGATGGAAGCGGCTTTCTTCCGCTTGAATCGTGCGCATGATAAACTCGCGCCGCGGCTTGACATTGGGGAACACATTGCCGAGCAGCTCAATCACTTTGTCGACAAGCCGATAGATGAACGCCTCATCCATCGCCAGTTTTTTGCCGTAAAGCACCGCGCGCCGCAAAATCCGACGGATGACGTAGCCGCGGCCCTCATTGGAAGGCATCACGCCATCTCCGATAGCGAACGTTAGGCATCGGACGTGGTCCGCGATGACTCGATGGGGTATCCCACGTTCATCGTCAAAATAGGCTGCCTCTGTCATATCCGAGATTGTTTCTAAGAGCGGCGTAAACAGATCGGTTTTGTAGTTGGAATCCACTCCTTGCAAAATAGAGGTTATCCGTTCAAAACCCATTCCCGTGTCGACATGCGTAGCGGGCAGCGGTGTCAGCACTCCATTTTCATCCCGATTGTATTGGATGAAGACTAGGTTCCAAAATTCGAGAAACCGGTCGCTGGTGTTGGGGCCTGCGCTCGGGTCGTTCGCCGTTTCAGGGTATGCGTCCACACCCAGGTCGATAAAAAGTTCGCTGCACGGACCGCAGGGCCCCGTCTCGCCCATTTCCCAGAAATTATCCTTATCACAGCGGCGGATGCGCGCGAGGGGCAAGTCTGTCTCTTGGACCCAGAGTTTTTCCGTTTCGTCATCATCAACATACACCGTTGCCCAGAGGCGTTCCTTGGGAATTCGCCAGAGTTCGGTTACCAATTCCCAGGCGAAGGCGATTGCCGCCTGCTTGTAATAATCACCGAAGGACCAGTTTCCGAGCATCTCAAAGAAGGTGTGGTGGCTTGGCGAATGCCCCACTTCCTCGAGGTCATTGTGTTTTCCGCTGACGCGCATGCATTTCTGCGTATCGACGGCGCGCGTATACTCCCGCTGCCCAATTCCGAGGAAAACATCTTTGAATTGGTTCATCCCGGCGTTGGTGAACAGCAGTGTTTCGTCGCCTGCGGGGATTAGCGATGCGCTCGGGACGACGGTGTGCTCCTGCTTGCGGAAGTATTCTAAGAAACTGGCTCTGATTTCATCTGATGTCATATTTTCCGTGTGCCTCCCTCAATGCTGCGCTCTCGGCGGTGATTTTCGGTGCCGCGATTGGCGTTTAATGCATTATATCTTATTTTTACAAACTTGTCAAGACAAAACGGACTTTTTTTCGGCGATGGTTCAATTTAATGCGTTATTCAACTGCCACTTCGCATCTGGCGTTGACTTATCAGTCTGTCTTAACCTTTTCATTTTCAAAAACCTGCTCAAGCACCTGCCGGATGGTTTCAGAGTTAAACCCGCGGCGCGCCAAAAACCCGTATAAACGCCGCTTTGCTGTAGGCAGCGGTAGGCGTTGATAGTGCTTCGCCCGTTTTCGCGCCAACTGAACTGCGAGTGCCATCTCGTCTTCGGTTTCTACCTCTGCCACAACCTTTTCAGCGGTTTCCTTGTCAACGCCCTTGTCGACAAGTTCGCGCTTCAGCACGGTTTTCCCGCGTGGATTTGATTTTTGCCGGCGGCGCACCCAGTTCTCCGCGAATTTCCGGTCGCGGATATGCCGGGAACGTATCAATTCCGCGATGGCGGTTTCAACAGCTTCCGTGTCAAACCCTTCTTGTTCAAGAAGTTGCGCAATGTCACGTTTGCTTCTGACCCGGGAGGTGCCTTCTTCCTCGCGGATCAGATTTATCGCGTGGTTTTTGGCGCGCATCACTTCGTCAGCGGCGATTAACTTCTCGATAACCTGGGTTTCGATTGCTAAGCCGACGCGCAACCCAAATTTGACAATCAGTTCGGCATGAATAACGACAAACGGTTCACCGTTCAGAAAGAGTTCGCAATGTGCGTGCGGTTCTTGCAGAACCCGGATATTAGTGATTGTCGGTTTCATGGTGTCGTTCCGAGGTATCAGAGCGTCGTGCGCCAAGTTTGTGCTTACCGGGCGGCGGTAAACACCGACTCGGCGCGATGTCAAAAGCTTATGCTGCGTCGCCACGGCCTGCCCAGAGGGCACCCCGCTGCAGGAGCGTCCCGAACATCTCGTGCTGACACGCCGCTGCATCATGCCCTAGTGCCAGATAGAAGACGCGGCCTTCGCCCCAATTCTTCGTCCATGCTACCGGTGCCGCGTCGCCTTTCCACAAGGCCGATGCGAGGATATGGTTGCGGGCATCGTAATCGAGGATATACTGCTCATCTGTCACGACGAACTCGTCCAGTCCCTTCGTGATTTCATGTTCGCTATCCACGATGCTAACCTGGTAGTCACGGTAGCGCGGATGCGTCACGAAATAGCCGCCTACCATTGAACGATACTCCGGACACCCACGGAACGAATCCGCCGCCGAATGCACGCCGACGTACCCCTTGCCTGAAGCAATGTGGTTGAGCAAGCCGTTTTTCTGTGCATCCGAAATCTCGCCGATGGTGTAATAAAACACGATGAGCTCGTAGGCATCCAAGTTCGGTGAGACTAATGCATCCAAGTCTTCCTCAACTCGGGTAATCTCAAATTCGTCCCGCTGTGAGAGCGCGTTCACAATTGCGTCACTGCACCCTTTCCAGTCGTGAATCGCCCCGCCTGCGAAGACGAGGGTATTAATTTTTCCCATTCTCTAGTTTTCCTCCCTGATATGTGATAGCATCATTCTAGCATAATGTGCATTTAAAATACAAGTTTTTTATATTTCGCAATGCGTCGTTCAGCTGCGTCTGTGCAGGGGGGTTAGCAGGCCGTCTTCACAGACGCGACCGTTGTCAAGACTTTCGTTTCTGTAAAACAGCAAGAAGAACTTGCATTACGTTTTATCTTGTGGTATCCTATTTCAAAATCGCTTTTTTGTTGTGACTAGCGGTGGTTTAGTTGCCACTTGGCAGCGGACGTTGCTTTAGCAGGCCGTCTTCACAGTTGAATTGCAGGCGCGGCTGTTCAACATCGGTATGAACGCATCTGCTGGACATTTTTCGCTTCCTGCGTGATATTGTCAAACCGCGCCTACGAGTTCTCTCTGCAAAAAAATGCTGTCATCGTTAACGGCGATGACGGCTTACGCGAAGAAACGTTCTCACACCAGAAACCACGAACGAACGATTTGCGCAATAACAAAAAATGTCAAAAAAAATCGCCATTTTTCCAGCGAGTTTCGATCCGGTGACAAACGGGCACGCAGACCTCATCGCCCGGATTTGCAGCCTTGCAGTCTTCGATCAGCTCATCGTTGCTATCGGTATCAACCCGGCGAAGCCGGCCCGCTTCACATTGGCAGAACGCATTCAGATGCTAGAAGCTGTCATTCAGCCCTACCCGCACGCCGAAATCGATCAGTATACCGGGCTAACCGCGCATTATGCACAGACGCGCGGTGCCTGTGCAATTATCCGCGGTTTACGCGAAGTCTCCGATTTTGAGTGGGAATTCAAGATGGCGCGGATGAATCAGCACATCGCGCCGGATATTGATACCCTTTTTATGATGGCGAATACGCAATATGCGCATATTAGTTCCACTCTCGTGATGGAGGTTGTGCAGATGGGACACGGGAAGGTCAGCGAGGAAAAGCTGCTGGAAATGGTGCCGCCGATTGTCGTTGAATTTATCAAACGGAAGCAAGATGGACGGGATTGATGGATTTTTCTGGATAACGTTTTCGAGCAGAATGGCTAGGATGAGAGGGATTCTGCAGTCAAGACTTCCTATAAAACCGCAGCAGTGCTTGTCCAAGACACTGTCACTCTTGCAAGGAAACGTTGATTGCACGTGATACGTTGTCCTATAAATCCTTAACATCCTGTCCATTCTGTTCTAAAACTGATTGTCCAGACTGATGCTGACATTAAACCCCGGCGCGTTAATGCCGGAACCGTGCTCACGATACCGCCGGTCCAACAGATTCTCAAGGACTATCGTCACGCTATTGTAATGGCTCACCTTGATTCCGCCGCGTAGGTTGAGTGTCCACCAACCGGGAGTGCCGGCATCTAGCGCGTTCCCATCTGCATCAAAGGTGACTTCCGCCGGGTCCCGCGTTTTTCCCTGAATCCTCGGGTCGCGAATGTCGCTCCGATTGAGCCGCCGCTGTGCCGCGGCCCCGCGCACAAACACCCCGGCCCAAAACCGCGTATGTAACGGTTCCCATTCAACGCCAATTACGCCGTTCAGCGGCGGTTCTCGACGGATATGTTCCTCCCAGGGCTTCGCCGGGTCTGGCGGTGCGCCGTTGAGTAACAGTACTTTCCCGCGCATCCACGTGAGATTCCCATGGAGCGACAAAGCGGCGGGCAGCGGTACTACGCCTGCTAGTTCAACACCTTGGATTTGCGCCGCATCAACGTTATCAAACACAAATACGCCGACATCGCCGTAGGTAGTTAGTAAGTCGCGGTAGAGTTGCGGCAAGGTTTCGCCTGCATACGCCTCTTCTACGGGGACTCGCGTGACGAGTCCTGTGATACGACTGTGAAATAGCGTGAGTGCGCCACGGAAATAGTCATGCTTCGCCTTGAGTCCGCCTTCAACTGTCCATGAGGTTTCTGCCTCCAAATCGGGGCTTGGTGCGGTGACTCCCGCGTTCGTAACCTCCACGGCTGTCGTGTCATTCAACGAAGGCGCGCGAAACGCTGTGGCGAAACTGCTCACAAAGTTCAGCGCATCTGTTAATCCCACCACAATGCCTGCGCTGCCGGTCAGGCTGCTGTCCGCATCGTCAAATTCATCAAAGCTCTCATCGCGGAGAGAGAGTTCTGCGTTTGTCTGGTAAAACGTTGCGCGGCCGCCGAGGATGAGCGCGACGCGTTCGTGAATGTCAATTTCATCTTGCAGGAACACACTTGCATCCCAGAACTGAGAACCGTTGATAAAGCGTCCCAGGTTTTCGTCAATTTGCTCCACGTTCGTCTTCAAATCTGTCTTAATAGTGCGGCTCTGCACGGTATCTAGATAGAATTCGCCGCCGACGACGAGGCGTTGCCGAGGGAGAACAGTGCTGACAGCCTGCGTGCTGAATCCCACCGTGTTAACAGTATCAAACCGCTGTCGGCGGGTTGTTGCGCCATGTTTCACCTCGTTGCGCCCCTCTTTTTGCCGGTGGTAAGAGGCTGTGAGCCGCAGTTTGTCAATACCTCTTCCTACGGTATCCACCTCATAATTGGTGTAGAGCAGGTCGCGATGTTGCGGTTCAAAGTAAAATTCGTCGAATTCACGCGGTGCGATTTTATCGTAGCGCGGCGTTTGCGGCTGCCGCCACATTTGGTATGCTACGTTAAGGGTGCTGGTGTCCGTAAGTTGGTACGCTATTTTCGCGTCAGCATCGTAGGCGCGCCATTCCAACGGCGTTTCGGTGTCAATGAGCCACCGGTCTGGTGGTGTCTTGGGAAGCGTCTTGAAGAGTTTAACACCGTTCGTTCGTTCGCTTACCACCTCAAACTTCCGATTTTTATAGTGAAGATCATAGCCGTTGCCGGCGTTCAAATCGCCATACACTCGCGCGCTACCGCCGACCAGAAACCCGAAGCGTCCATGCGTGCCGAGGACTTCTGCCCTGCCGAGGCGTTCTTGGGTTGCCGTGGTATAGCGCGTGAGCACGCGCGGCTGAATATCCCAACTTTGACGTGCGGCATCAAGCGGCACGTTTTTGGTAAAGAGGCTGATAACGCCGCCCAGCGCGCCGCTCCCGTATAACACCGAGCTGGAGCCGCGGAGCACCTCAGCCCGGTTAAGCGTCTCCGGCGCAAGCGTTGACAGGTATTGATTTGGCCCCGAACGGAATGTCGAATTGTTGAGCCGCACCCAGTCTACCTGCATCAACGTCTGATACCCGGTTAGACTCCGTAGCATGGGCGAACCTTGTCCGACAGTCGTCTGTTGCGCGATAACACCGACGACATCTCGGAGGAGGTTCGGCGTAATATCGGCGTTGGCGCGCGCCAGTTGTTTTAAATTCACAACCGAGATAGCGGCATGCGTATGAAAAAGGTCCTTCTCCGCGCGTAGGGCCGTCACGGTGACTTCCTCTAACTTAACAACGGTATCTGTTTCCGCGCAAAGATGGGGAACCCAAACAGTTACCAGACTCAGAAATAGCAATAGGCAGTGTCTTTTTTTCATGGTAGTTCTCCTTTTTCTGTCGTCCGCAAGGCATTGTTTAACTCCCGATTGGCAGAAGACGTTGCCTTATCAGGCTGTCTTCACAGTAGTCAGTTAATCCGACACCGGTCACGCCGCCACAAAGAAGGTTTCCTCGCATCAGCAGGAAAACCTACCTTCGTTCGCCCGTCTTGATAGACGTGCCTGTTGTCAAGACTTAAGTTTCTTTTTTGCATTTTCCTGAGCGGGCCATAGGAGCATCTCATAAAAGTATATAAGCAAATTGTATGCCATCTTTTGTTCTTCCTCGCGGTGTTTTGGCTGCCACTGGCAAGGTGACGTTGGCTTGTCACGTTATCAATGCTTAGGGTTCCGATTTTTTGTCGTACAGAACCCGAGTGTGTCTTAGCAAGACAACGGTTGCGTGAGTTCTCCTTACAATCGCGGGGGACAGTGGACATCTCTGCAGCGAGGCGGCAGAGATGACAAAGTTAAAGTAAGTAAGGTAGCGTGTTTACGCGGGGCGGCACACGCACATTTTCTGTAGGCGTGCCCGTGCTGACGCGGGGCGGCACACGCACATTTTCTGTAGGCGTGACCGTGTTTACGCGGGGCGACACACGCACATTTTCTGTAGGCGTGACCGTGACGGCCCTCGCGCTACGGTTACCCAGGCGTTGTTTTTTGGATAGAATGTGCGATATGCTGTTCATTTTTTGAACAGCGATAGACATCGTGGCACGCATCCAGACCGGGGGGGGCGTTATGACTGGGAGAATTAAGATTGAGATAACGGTGGAATTATGATAAAATACGGGCAAGTTTTTTGTAAAGGAGAGACTGATGCAACTTGACAATGAAAACAAGACACTTTCGGACGCGCTGTCGCTCTCAGTTCGCCGACAGGAAGCACGCACCGTCGGACGCAACGGCTGGCGCGTCATTGAGGAAGAAGTGGCGTGGAAGGTTGCCGAAACCGCTATCATCGTGGTGGATATGTGGGACAGACACTGGTCCTGGGGAGCAACGGAACGGGTGAATGTGATGGCTCCGCGGATGAACATCGTGCTTGGACGCGCGCGCGCGCGCGGTGTGCAGATTATCCACGCGCCTTCCGATACGATGGATTTTTACGGGGCACATGCTGCGCGGCAATGGGTGCTGGGACTTCCGCACGCGGAACCGCCTGCGGAACGCGAACTCCCAGATCCGCCGCTGCCTGTTGATGCCTCCGATGGCGGTTCGGACACCGGCGAGATGGACACTTACAAGGCGTGGCATCGCCAGCATCCAGCGATTGAGCTCTGCGACACAGACGCGATTAGCGACGATGGACAGGAGGTTTACAACCTGCTCCATCACAAAGGCATCCGGAACATCATCTTCATGGGTGTTCATACGAACATGTGTGTTTTGGGACGTTCTTTCGCGATTAAGCAGATGGTGCGCTGGGGCTTTAACGCCGTGCTGGCCCGCGATCTCACCGATGCGATGTATAACCCGTTTAAGCCGCCTTATGTGAGCCACGAAGCGGGGACGCAGCTGATCATTGAGTATATTGAGAAATTCTGGTGTCCGACAATTTTAAGCGGCGATTTAACGCCGCCAATTGCCGAATAACCGTAGGCGCGCTTTCAAAGCGCGCCTACGGATAAAGTGGCTTACTGCCGATTGCTCTTCAGCGCGCCCCATGTCGTCGCGAGTTTTGCCTTCGCGTCAACCGCAGTGCTTACGGCAGGTAGCACCTCTAATGCACTGAACATGGCGTTGAGATCGCCGGCACCGGTTTCCGCGTTTCCCGCGAAATCAAAATCTAGCGTGCCATCGCTAACTTCAATGCCCGCGTAGATTTTGATGTCTATCTCGTCTTGGCCGGGTGTCACGTAGAGTGCCTCCACAACCTCGCCTTCGATGATAATATCAAAGCCGCGGTTGTTGGGAGACCAGTGTTCTCCGACGAGATAGGTAACGTCGAAAGTGCCGTCGCCGGTTTTGAACTGATACTTCACGGTGTCTGGGAACTGCGCCCAACTGACAGCGTAGAAGAGTTCCACATCGTAGCCGGCTTCTTCCGCTTGTGCTTGCGCATCCGCGGTCAAGTTTGTGACTTCGGCGGTGCGCGGTGCTTTCTCGATCCAGCCGCCCCACGCCTGATCTTCCTGTTGCGCGCCGTTCCAGACGCGCCCCTGCGAATCGGTGAAGTCGTCTGCCGTGCCGCCTTTGACCCGGAAGGCATCTTGTGCTAGCACAACCGGCACCGCAGCGGCGGCGGCGAGAACAATCATTAAGGTTAAAACAGTGAACAATTTCATAACATGTCTCCTTCGCGCTCAGGAGAGCGCTTTGACATAGACGCAAGAGTCCATGAGTATCAATAAGCGGGTTTCAAACCGTGCCTACGGGGGGCACCTGCGTCTATATTGTTAGTTTTGCCGTTCGCCTTTGAGCGCGCCCCACGTCGTCGTGAGTTTTTGCTGCGGCGCTACGGCAAGCGCGGGAATCACCTCTATCCCGCTGAACATGGCGTTGAGGTCACCGGCCCCGGTCTTCGGATTCCCGGCAAATTCAAGGCTCATCACCTTGTCCTTCACCTCAATGCCCTCATAGCGTTTAATGTCTATCTCGTGATTGCCGGGGGTGACATACTCCTCCTCCACCACTTCATCTTCGATGATAATATCAAAGCCGCGGTTGTTGGGAGACCAGTGTTCTCCGACGAGATACGTTACGTTAAAGGTGCCTTTCCCGGTTTTCAAATCCATTTTGACGGTATCCGGGAATTGCGCCCAGCTGACAGCATAGAAGAGTTCTTTATCGTATCCTTCCTGTTTGGCGAGTTTCTCTGCATCTTTGGTGAGCTGCACCACTTCTGCCGTGCGCGGCAGTTTCTCTATCCAGCCGCCCCACTCTTTCTTCTCGTTCTGTCCGCCGTGCCAGATGCGCCCATCGGAATCTTTGAAATCTTCCACTTTACCGCCCCACACCCGAATTTCCTCGGCAGGCACGGCATCATGAACGATGGCTACTGCTACAAAAAGCGTGAGCAGCATTACGGATAATAGACTTCGTTGCATGCGTATCCTCCTTTTTTGATTAAGCGTAGCATATTCCGTTTCTCATTTCAACTCTTTTTTTGGCGGCACTACTCCGCCTTTTCAACTATAGTGAGCCGCTGATTTGCGCGCACATCTCTCACCGTTTGCACAATCCCACTCGGCCATTGGATAACAACACTGTCAACCTTTTCGCGGTGCCCAAGTCCGAATTCCAACGCCGGGCTACTCTGCGAGAGATAACTGTCGCCCGCAGCAACCTGCGATATTTGGCGGAGGTTTCCCGATTGCACCGTCACGAGCGCGCCAATGCCATCGCGGTTGCTTACCGTGCCGATAGTGCGGAGATGCAGCCAATTCTGCCGTTTTTCGACAGCGCGGGCACCCTCGTTGCGGAGCAGCATCGGTTTGCCGCCGCTGTTGACAATAACCAGGTCCAAATCGCCATCGGCATCGTAGTCCCCGACGGCGACACCGCGCCCAACGCCAGGGGAATCAAATTGGTGCAGCCCCGCGGCTTTGGATATATCGGTGAAAGTGCCATCGCCGTTGTTACGGAGCATGACATCGTGCTGTCCGTGTGCTTCCCACGAGGCAGGATCGATGTGCCCGCACGCGAAAAAGAGGTCCAAGTCCCCATCGTTATCGGCATCAAACAGCGCGGTGCCCCAACACGTTTTGCCGAGCCCAGACGCAAAGATGCCGCTCCGCGCGGAAACATCGGTGAACGTGCCATCGCCGTTATTTTCATACAGAACGTTATTTTCGTCAAGCCAATTCGTAACGAAGAGATCCAAGTCTGCATCGTTATCGTAATCGCCCCAGGCAATCCCCATCCCGCTGCGGATGTCGCCTGTCCGGCTTCTGGCATCCGGTTGATTGGTATTCGTGAACGTCACCTCGCCATCATTCCGATAGAGGATATTCTGATCTGTGTCGTTCGCGAGGTAAATGTCCAAATCGCCATCGGCATCGTAGTCTGCAGCGGCGACTCCGAGCGTCAGATGAAACCCGCCGGTAACCTTGGCTGCCTCGGTGACATTGATAAATCCGCCATCGCCTTTGTTGAGATAAAGCACGTTCGCTTGCCCGAAAAAGTCGTAAGGAAAAAACACCTCTTCCCCTTGCGGGACTTTGGTATACTCGATATAGTTGCCAACGTAGAGATCGAGAAAGCCGTCGGCATCGTAATCGCCCCAGGCGATACCAGAACCGAAGCCTGCGTGCCCGATGCCGCCTGCACCCGCTGAAAACTTCTTGAACCGTCCCTCACCGTCGTTCCGATAAAAGACATTCGCCTTGTAGTTGGTAACGTAGAGCTCTGCGTCGCCATCGTTATCGTAATCGGCGAAGGCGCAGCCCATGCCCCACCCGGTATCGCCAACGCCGGCAATTTCGGTGATATCGGTGAACGTGCCATCGCCGTTATTGCGATAGAGCGCGTTTTGCGGCAGTATCGTCCCCGGTTCCGGCCTCACTGTGGCACTATTGACGATGTAGAGCTCCAAGTCGCCATCGTTGTCAATGTCTCGCCACGCTGCGCCGGAACCGACGAGCGCGGGAACGACGCGTAAATCGATGCCGCCTGCGTGTTTAAAGTGGATGCCGGCTTGTTCGGTAACGTCCACAAATTGGATGTCTACCGAGTGCAAGGTGTTCGCGAAACTTAAAATTGCAAATAGAGTTACAGACAAGAACCGATTTTTTTGTTTTTCGCAATGCGTTGTTTGGCTGCGTTTGTTCATCAGGGGTTGTCTTGTTGGGGTGCATTGACGTTGTCAATGCTTATAGTCTTGGTATTTCAACGAAGAAGCAAGAGAATCCCAGGGTTCCTTTCTGGCCGCACAATCTTGGCTAGTGCGTCCGCCGCTTCTGGCGGTGCGGAGGAACCTTAGGTATGGACGCACTCATCTTGTGCGAGTGAGCTCCCCCGGTTGTAGTATGCCTCGGCGTAATCCTGTTTGAGTTGGATGGCCCTGTTGAAATCGGCAATGGATGCCTCATATCTGCCTTTTCCGGACTTTTTCAGTCCTTGTGTGTTGTGACATTTGGGGCGCATGCTTTCGCGCTGTGTGCGTCTACTGGGGGCCTTCTTCCGCTTTTTGCGCGGTTTCCTATCCATAATTCTCCTTGCACGAGATAACTGGACACCCTTTTATGATACCATATTTTCCATTTTTATGCTAGCATGCAGGCACTCATCAACAAGGGAGAACCTTTACGTGAAACCAGCGATAAAACAGTGGCTTGACGACTGCATCGAAAAACTGAACGCGGGCGAGTTGACAGCGGCAGACCTGGGCGGCATGCCCACAGTGCCGGCCGGAGAGAAACAGTTCATCCTCTATCTCTATTCCAAATCGACGAACTTGCGTTCAGCCATCGGCGGATGGGCGTTGTACGACGCGACCGCGCCGGAAGAACCGAGGCTCCCCTCGCAAGACGCGCCATACACCTCCGTGTTGGAAGCGGTTCGCGATGGCTGGCGGATTGTGCAATTCCCGCGCCCCGAACTCCACAATTTTTCGGATGTGGACAACGCCTACCTCGGTTTTGAATTTATTTTAGAGAAATTTGTTTGAGGGACCGACATGATTCACATTGAACCAACGCTGAATGACACGCAAGTCATGCAGTTTATCCACAACGGATATATCATGCTAGAGCGCATCGTCGATGCAGATTTCAACTGTGACTGCCAATCGGTGCCGGGCGGACATCTGAGCGATTTTGTTTGCACCGATGAATTCCGCCGCAACGTGTTGCTACACCCGGGGGTTGCAGGTGTCGCGCGTTCGCTCTTAGGCGAGGATTTCCTTGTCCCGACGAGCGCGCACCATCACCTCTTTGAAGCGGCGCACCTCGGCCAAACGTGGCACTCCGATGGGCTCACCGAACGCGGCTACGGCATCACGCACCTTCAATGCTATTACTACCCGAAAGCGGTGAAAATTGAGGACGGCCCGACGATGATTCTGCCCGGTTCACACCACCGGCTCGTTGACCGGGAGGCAATCGCGCATTACGGCGATATTCTGGGCCAACTCTCCCTCACCGTGCCTGCAGGCACCGTTGCGATGACGCGCTACGGCATCTGGCATAAGGCTGGCCCGAAGCTCAACGCCGACAGACGCGGGATGATTAAGTTTTCCTATTTCCGCACGGCGATGCCCCAGCGGGATTGGGCGCGCGATTCCGATGAAATGCCGCCTTATCAGCACGCCGGGCGGCATGCGTATGTAACGGAAGTAGAATCTTACCGCGACCGGCGCAGAGGTGAACTCACCTGGCGGTGGCTGTGCGGATTAGCGGAAGTGGAAGAACCACTCCCGCCGGTGCAGATGTTTAACAGTGGCATCCCGTTATCAGAAATCCTTCTCCGGTAGGCGTGCTTTCCTGAGTGCGACACCCGCTGAACCGTAGACTGTAAGGCGGATTTCCATTAGGGCGGATAGAGACATCCGCCCTTACAATCTTTGTCCGTTTCTGTTAACGGGCACCACACGCCTGCAAACACGCCTGCATGTGCCCGCGCGATTCGGCGGCAATCGTGCAACACTGCGCAAGGCTATATTCCCGCGCACCGATAACCTCTAGGTTCAACGGGCCCGTATACCGGTTCTCATGCAACACGCGGATATACCCCACCAGATCGATGTCACCGCGCCCATTTGCTTGAAGTTCGGCATCACCGGGGCCGCGCTGTTTGCCCTTGCAATCGCGGATATGCACATGTTTCACGCGCGAGATAACCGCGGCGATGGCCGCCACCGGGTTTTCATCGGCGCGATGGATATGCGACGGATCCATGTCAATCCCGAACGCTGGCGATGAAATCGCCTCCATTGCGCGTAGCGTTGTCGGCGTATTATAGATGCTCGCGCCGACATGCGCCTTGACGCACAGCGTTACGCCGTAGTGTTCCGCCCGCGCTGAGAGACTGCCCAACGAATCGATGACCTCTCCCCACGCGTTCTCATCGTCTGACGCGCCGCCGGGGCCGCAGTTAATAATCGGAATGCCGATCTCAATCGCCGCTTGGAACGCGAGTTCCATTTTCTCCGGGGCGCGGGAGGGTTGCTCCATCGCCAACAACTCTAGTTCGTATTTCTTGGCGAGGCGTTTAATGTTGCTTGCGAGTTCCTGCCAGTTTGCGAGGACGAGGTGCTGGCTCATCCCGTCAATCGCCGAGAGTTCAATGCCATCGTAGCCAGCCATAGCGATGTGCTTGAACGCGGTCTCCATATCATAACCGCCGAACAGCACCGAATTTGCTCCAAGTTTCAATCAAATTCTCCTTTCAGATACCAGATCGCCTTGTTCTGTAGAATCAATAGGACTTATACCCAATGACGTTGATTCGTCTGGTTTCCGCTGTAGGTGGAGATTCGCCGGCTCTTGCCCATCACGCCAGAACTTTGTCATTTCTGTAGGTAAAGCCAGGTTTTCCTAATCGTCCATCTTCCTGTAGCAATGTCCACTGTTCGGGTTTCCTGCGAAGCAGGGCGAGCCAGAACTACAGGTGTGAATTGGGTATAAGTTCTAGATTATTACCCATGCAATGTAGGCAGCGGATGCGGGCGCACCAGAATGCCGCCCTGTTCATAAGACTCGATGGCCGCCCACGTATATTCCAGCGCGGCGAGTGCATCTCTGCCGGAGGCGCGCAACTTCTCCTTCGGTACCTCGTTCGTGACATCCTCTAAAAATGCATGGATGCGTAGCGGAAATGTCTGTCCGAAATCGCTGATGCCGGATTCGGTGACAATCGGTTCGCTGGAACTCTCTGGTGCACCGGGGGAGGGCCAAAACGTGATCTTCTCGATGCAGTTCTCAATACAGAACGTGCCGCGCGTGCCGGCCACTTCGACGCTCCACCAGCCGCCGAGCCCGAACGTTGCGTCCCCGCGCTGGCTCAGCAGGTAGCCGATGCATCCGTTCTGAAAACGGAGGTGGATGCTGTTAATGGAGAGCATCAGATCATTCTCGCGTCTGCGGAAGTGCGGCCGTTCCATGAAGGCTTGCACGTGTGTTACATCGCCGCAGAAATGGCGCATCACGCTGAGCGGGTGTGACAAAAATGCCTTCACGTGGAAATACGGAAATCCGTCAGAACGCGGTGCCTTTGACGGTTGGTAGTTGAATTCGCCGCCGGCAAACCCCATCTTGTGCAAGCAGTAAACCTGCTCGCCGATTTGGCCGTTGTCGATGTATTTCTTCGCCTGCTCGGCGGGCGGCGTGAAGTAGTGGTTGAGGTTGCATCCGAGGTAGAGTTCTTTCTCGGTGGCTTTCGCCACCATATCGCGCGCTTGCCCGATATCATTGGAGATAGGTTTTTCTACCAGCACGTGCTTCCCGTTCTCCAGTGCTTCCATCGTCGGTTCATAGTGCCAGCTGCCGTTTTCGTTTCCGCCGGTGCCGACATCGACGATGTCCAGGTCTGGTTCGCCATCAATCATATCGGCTAGGCGGTAGTATGCCTTAACGCCGAGGCGTTCGGCGGCGGTGTCTGCGCGTTCCTTCACAATATCGCACACCGCGACGAGTTCGGCTAATTCATCTTGGGCGTGGCAGTTTGCATGATTGTTGCCGATGCCGCTCATGCCCACAACGCCGACTTTTAATGCCATATTCTCATTCCTTCTGATAAGTCAAGAATCTGTTTCCAATTATAGGGGTTGTTCGCGATTTTGTCAAGAAATTTAATGTGGCACATGTAGTGAACTGAATCGTTCTGAACCAACCTAAAAATTAATTTGACACAATAAAGTGAATGTGGTATAATGTCAGTGTGTCCAGCGTCAATTTTAATTTTTTGCGCGCCGAGACCCTGGACGAGGAAATCGGAAGATAGGAAGGCAAACCCGTGTTGAAAAATGTGATAATCATCGCCGGTCCAACAGGAACCTGGTAGATAGGTGGAATTTGTTCTACAACTCTGGGGAACATTTTCAGGAAGTCGCCTCTGGTGAACGGAATCAATTGACAGTCACCAACGGAGATTTCTTTGAATTGTTTATGCACGATGTTCGCAACGGAGGATAACAATGTGTCAAGACGAATTAAGCCTGGAAACCTACAAACAGGCGCGTGAGTTCTTGCGAATCGGCAATCGGGCGGTCAAAAGAGCTCAGGCAGAGAACCGCAAGAAGGGCATTCCCAACGTCTATTCTTTTAATGGGTACATCTACTACGAACTGCCCAACGGGGAACTGACGAGAGAAGATCCGTTTAAGGAGAACGAATGAGTATCAGCATCGGCATGGTAGGCCTAGGGATGTTCGGCCCGGCGTTTATCGGTTCGTTTAAAG
Source organism: uncultured Poribacteria bacterium (assembly GCA_958296135.1). GTDB lineage: Bacteria > Poribacteria > WGA-4E > WGA-4E > WGA-3G > AGPOR5. Next base: position 4,672,413 of record CATQHZ010000001.1, on the reverse strand, counting down.
CGCATCCGGACGTGCATCGCCTCGCCTTGTGCGATTTACGCGCAGACCGGCTGTCGAAATGGGCAAACCAGTTCCAAATCTCCGAGACGTATCGGAGTCTCGATGAGATTTGCGGCTCGGATTTAGATGCGCTCGTGATTATCACGCAGCACTGGATGCACGCGCCACAGGCGATTCAAGCAATGGAAGCCGGGAAACACGTCTATACGGCTGTCCCAGCCGCTGTTTCCCTGGACGAATGTGAACGGCTAGTCCGCACCGTTGAACGCACCGGGATGATTTATATGAACGGCGAGACGAGTTATTTCCGGCCGGAGGCAGTTTTTTGTCGGCGGAAAGCGGCTGAAGGCGCGTTCGGTGAGTTTGTCCACTGCCGCGCCGAATACTTCCACGACATGAGTCACGGCCTCTACGATGTGGCGAGAAATCGGTGGGGCGCGCAGTGGGGCAGAGACAAAAGCGGTGGTATCCCGATGCATTATCCGACGCATTCCACCTGCTTTCCGATTTCTGTGATGAAGGCTCACGCCACTACCGTATCTGCGCAGGGATATATCTACCCCAACGACGATTGGTTCCGGCGCGACACCGTCCACGAGAACCCTTTCTCTAATGAAGTTGGGCTTTTTACGATGAGCAACGGCGCGACGATGCAAATCTGTGAATTCCGGCGGATTGGGCACCCCGGCAGCGAGCGCGTCAGCGGCATCTATGGCACGGGAGCTAGTTTTGAGCAAAACTTGGCAGGACGTGTGTGGGCAGATAAGCACGGGCAACAGCCGGTCACCCTGCCGAAACTGCATAGCGATTTGCCGGAGACACTGGCGGCAGACCTGGGTGGACATGGCGGTTCGCACGCTTATCTGGTGCATGAATTTGTGGATGCTGTCAACCAACAGCGATTGCCGCGCGTTAACGTCTGGGAGGCGGTTCGGTATTGCGCGCCGGGGCTCGTCGCGCATCAATCGGCACTTCGTGATGGAGAATTGCTCTCCATTCCTGATTGGGGCGATGCACCCGGCAGTCACTAACTGCCGAGGGGTAACCCCGAGGTCGCTAATCTCGGAGGGTTCATAAAATTTGCCCTTGATTTTAAAACGAACTGGGGGTATACTATATATCTTAAGATAGACGCGGACCGGATAATACTCAGTTAGGTTCATTTCCTTTGCTATTGTAGGTAGCACTCGCCTGATCTTGAACCGTCCGGCTCAGGCAAGCCCCAACAGGTCTGCAAGTCTTGACAACGTCAAGACGGCCTGGTAAGTGGACACTGTCTTCACAGACACTGCTGAACCACCGCGAGGAACAACAAAAAAGGAGCATTTATGGCTATCGAACATGCGGGCCCATTTAACGCGGCGGCTATTCCGCCCGATGATGCCCGCGCCATTGAAATTTACGAGATCCAACTGGGTCGTGTGCAAGCCGGCCAAGTGGAGGAGACGCTCTTCACCGAGTTTCGGCTACGGCACGGTGTTTACGGACAGCGCGATGACGGCTCACAGATGATTCGCGTTAAAATCCCGTTTGGCGGGCTCACCGCGATGCAACTCGAAATGCTGGCGGATGTGGCGGAAGAGTTCTCGGACAATATCATTCACATCACCACCCGCCAAGATGTGCAGTATCACTATGTCGACATCAACAACACGCCGGAGTTGATGCGCCGTCTCGCTAGCGTTGGTATTACCACGAAGGAGGCGTGCGGCAACGTCGTCCGGAACGTCACCGCATGTCCCATCACCGGTGTCTGCCAAGACGAGACGTTTGACGTGACACCTTATTCCCAGGCTTTATCCGCCTTTCTCTTGGGGCATCCGGACGCGCAGGATTTCGGCCGGAAGTTCAAGATTGCGTTTTCGGGGTGCGAAGAACACGCCTGCGGCTTGGCGAACATGCACGACATCGGTGCTGTCGCCGCTGTCAAAGAAGTTGATGGCGAAGTCAAGCGTGGTTTTAAACTCTATGTCGGCGGTGGGCTCGGTGCCGTGCCGCATCAGGCGAAAATCTTCGACGATTTTGTCCCCGCGGAGGAACTCCTCCCGGTCTCGCAGGCAATCTCCAAGGTTTTCACCCGCTTGGGCGAGCGTCGGAATCGGAATAAGGCGCGCCTCAAGTTCGTCATCGCTAAATACGGCATTGATGAATTCCGCCGGCAGGTGCTAGAAGAACGCGCGCAATTACGGCATGACCCGGCCTGGACAGCGTATCTGGGCAATCTGGACGCTTATACCGAAAGCCCGCTCAAAGCACCGACGCAGCTCAACGGGACCTCTAAGCCAGAAGGGTTTGAGGAGTGGTATCAGTCTAATGTCAGGTTGCAGAAGCAGCCCGGCTACGCGTTTGTCACGATTACGTTGCCACTGGGTGACATTACGGCAGACCAGACGCGCACTTTGGCAGATATCTCGCGGAAATATGTTAAGGACACCATCCGCGCCACAGTGGAGCAGAATATCGTCCTCCGCTGGGTGACGATGACAGACCTGCCTGCGCTCTATCGCGACCTGCAGGCAAACGGCTTGGGTGACCCGGGCGCAGAATCGACGGTAGACATTACCGCCTGCCCTGGCACCGATTCTTGCAAGCTCGGCGTGTCCTCTTCACGTGGATTAGCGGCGTACCTGCGCGACTACTTCACTGACACCGGTGTGCCGGATGAAATCAAGGGGCTGCGGATTAAGATTAGTGGGTGCCCGAACTCGTGTGGGCAGCACCACATCGCGAATATCGGCTTCTTCGGTTCTTCGCGTCGGATGGGTGGGCATATTGCGCCCTATTATCAGGTGATACTCGGCGGGCACATGATAGAAAACGCTAGTTCCTACGGGCTCGCCACCGGGAAAATCCACGGCAAGTACATCCCGGCGTTCATCGAAGAACTGACTGGGAAGTTTACTGCCGAACGGCACGACGAGGAATCCTTCACCGATTACGTCGGTAGACTGGGCAAGGCGGCGATTAAGTCTATCCTGTCCAAGTATGATAAGATTCCCTCTTATGAAGAGGCACCGGAGTATTACGTGGACACCGGTGACACGAAGGAGTTCCAACTCAAGACGGGTGTCGGCGAGTGTGCGGGGCAGCTGGTGGCACTTGTCTCCTTCAAGTTGGAAGAGGCAGACCGGCTCATCTATGAATCCGGCTTGAATTTGGAAAAGGGGAGCTATCAGGACTCCGCTGAACTCGCTTTTGACGCGATGATTCGTGCAGCAGACGGCCTCTTGACGACGGAAGGTTTGCAGTATATTGACGATGCCGCCACCGTCGCCGATTTCCGTGCTCGCTTCTTTGAGCCCGGCAACTTCTTCGCTGGATACGGCGCGCATCTCTTCAAAGCGACAGCAGAGGATGCTTCTACCTTCACCCACGAATTGGTGCACCGCCGCGTGGAGGAAGCGACGCTCTTTGTGGAAGAATCGCATAACGTTTACGGGCGCATGCGCATCAAGCAGGAGGAAGAGGAGCAGCGCCGCCGCAAGCCGCGCAGAACGCGCCCGGCGCGGAAGCCGAGGGTTGTCAAGAAGACGAAGCCGGTCGAGGACATCGTCGATAGCCTCGATCTGAAGGGAGTCGCCTGCCCGTTTAACTACGTCCAAGCGAAGATTCGGTTGGAGACGCTGCAGCTCGGGCAGCTCTTGGAGGTGACTCTTGACGATGGCGAACCGATTGAGAATGTGCCGAAGAGTCTCACCAACGATGGACACGAGATTGTCGACACCCAGAAGGTTGGCCAGCATTACCGCCTTACCATTCGCAAAGGCGAGTAGGCGCGCGTTGTGAGCGCGCATCTACGTCACCGGGAGAACCATCCTTTGGAACGTAGCGCGAGGGCCGTCACGCCGAAACTTTGTCATCTCTGCAGTCCCGCTGCAGAGATGTCCACTGTCCCTCGTGCTACGGACGCAGCACACCTCCCGCGTCCCTGTAAGGCGGGGGACAGGCCCCCGCCCTACGGTGAGAGAGATGAGCCTGAGAAAAACGTGAAAACAGGTGGTGTAAAGTTTCAATAGGTTCTCCTTTGCCGATTTTTGCGTAGGCGAGTTTGCGAAGGTTTCCAAACTCGCCGAAGATGTGTCAGTTGGCTTTGCAACTGACACTGCGCAAAAATCGAAGTGTCTCGGTTTGGAGTGCCTCTATCGGCGAGAGTCGTGCCGGGCGCATCGCTGGGTAAACCCCGAAAACACTCCCCCCGAAAAACTCACCGAAATCAGCATCCACGGTAACGAGAGGACAACGGGCCCTGCACAATCGGCACAATGCACCGCTAGCCGTGCCATCCTCTGCGCCGCGAGCCAGTCTGTTCCGATTTTGAGAGAGATGTGCCCCGCGGCCATTGCGTCATGAAGTGTCATTGTGCAAGTCACGCCTCGCGACATATTAAAATCCCATCCGAAATCCCATGCGATGGCTGCCACCGAGTGCGGCGTGGTTCGTCCACGCATAATCCACCGCGGCGGCGGCACCTGTCACAAACCGCAGCTGCAAACCGACACCCGCTGTGACTTGCATCCATCGCTCAATGCCGTTACGTCCGTCCATCCCGATGCGCAATGCAAGCAGTTCAAAGAGCGTCAGTTCAGCACCCGCGTGAAGTTCAGGGCCGTGCTGTGTGTAGACATCGCACGCCAGCGTCAATCTGCTGTCCAGAAACGGGAGTGGCTGCGTTGCCGCAATGCCGAAGGTGACGTGCGGCAAAAGCGTCTCCGTGTGCGGCGTTTCACCTGCTGTCGCCGGCGGCGTGTTCCAATACAACTTCGTCGTGAAAATGTCAGACGCTCGAATACCGAGGGTAACCCGCTGCCGATACGTCATCAGGAAACCGATATCCCCGCCGCCCCCGATAGCGTTTGTATTCCGATAACTGTCGATATAGAGCAGTTTCAGCGTGCCACCGAGCCGGAAGGAGAATCGCGATAGCGATGGAAGTTTCCACCCACCGGCAAGCAACACCGCGTTCTGCGTGGTGCTGAACGTGCCGATAACCTTCGGCCGGTTCGTCGGCCCGACGGGTTTGCTTGCTACTGAAAGCCCCGTAATCGGGATAGCGTCTACGCCGACACGAAGCCAACTGATGCCGAGCGCGCTTGTATCGCTGACCGGATGGTTGTAACTCACGAACGTATACGCCGCCAAGCCGCTCAGCGTTGAACGCATCATGCTGACTTCATGGAGGGCATACTGATGTCCCATGCCTGCCGGATTCCAATAGATAGCGGCTGCGTTGTTTGTTGTCGCTGTGCCGGTGCCGCCCATGCCTAACGCACGCGCGCCCACACCGAGACTCAAGAAATCCGCGGTGTATTTCGCCTGCACTGTGCCCGCGCACACAAGCGTTATCAACAAGAATACAAAACTTGACAACGTCAATGCGCCCTGGGAAATGAACGTTTTCTGCATAAATACTACTTCTCCGTGCGTTTTCAGTGCTATAAACATTGCAGTTGGGCTCAGGCGGGCCCAACCTATATTTAAATAGCATGAAGGACGTAGTCATGGCCAACGTCGATGACGGGTTACGTCAAGGCATGTTATTGCACCAACCGCCGTATCCGAACGCTTTGCGCCAGTACGAAATTATTTTAGTTTCATCATCTTCAAAATGTCGGTAATCTCTTTTTCGCCTTCGCGCGCAATCCGAATCTTCGCGAAGTAGACACCGTTGGCGACTTCGACACCCTCAGCATCCCTGCCATCCCAGTCAAGCATGATAAATCCGGCTGTCGGCAACGTCTCCAGGGTGCGGATAAGCCTTCCGCTCAACGTATAGATTTTTACTTCGAGTTCATCCGCCGGTGCTGTCAGTTCACAACACAGGGTTGTCTCTCGCGCGAACGGGTTGGGGTAGTTCAGAAAGGAGACCAGCTGCACCGTGCCGTAGACATGAAAATCGATGCGCGCATCCGCAGTGTTTCCATGCACATCGCTCGCTGTCAGCCGAATGGCGTATTCGCCCGGCTGCAGTGCTGGCGATGGATATGTCAAAATGAGTTGGTTTGAGCCCTGTGCATGCGTCAGTTGATATGCATCGGTAGCAATCGGTTGATATGTGCCGGCGGCATCGCCGAGTGCCAGCGTCACTGGGCGTGTCACGAAATCCACGCCGCTTGCGTCTGTCAACGTCGCGCCGATGAGTGGTGCTGCATCTGTCGCATCGCCTGTTACGAAGTGCTGCTGCGACGTGAGAGTTAGTTGGATATCCGGTGGCACGGTGTCGTCGCTGTGCAAAAGCGTCACGGGACCGAGGAACGCTGTTGTTGCGCGAATCGTTGCGACGCTGCGGGTTTCAAAACGGAACGTATCGCCAGCGGTAAAGGGACGTTGCCCCTCTGTCAGTAAGAGGCTGAGCCCATTGGGGGATTCAAACGGCACACCGCTCGTGCCTCGGAGTGGCGCGCCGTCTTCACCGCGCAACAGCCCGTGTTGTTCGCCTTCAATCTGGAACTTGCTTGCTGAGACGAAAAAGAGCACCCACCGTTCTGCTCCTATCGTTGCGTTGGGTTCAAGATGAATGTAGCTCACCGTGCCGCTCCCTTCATTGCTATGCCGGAAGGAGGAGGCGTACCACCGGGAGGTAGGATTCGTTGCATCGCGGCCGCCCGCGTCTGAGTCGTCTAGTTGCGTGATGCGGAACGTCAAGGTATCGCCGAAGGCGAACGGCTTTGCGGCATCGGATTCAATGTGCAGCGAGAGTCCGTCTGTGAAGTTGAGATACGCGGGATTAAAGGGGGTGAGGGGACGCGATGTCGCAACTGTTTCTACTGGCGGCAACTGCAGGGAACTGGGACTCTCGTCTGCAGGGACTTTGCTGTCTGTCGGTGCTAGCAGCACGCGATAAGTGCGCGGTCCGGTAAAAAAGAGCACCCATTTCCCTACGCGAGCGCCATCGGGGTGGATGCGGACATCGCGCACACCGCCTTCACCGGTATTCGTTTCAGACACATCTGTCACCTGCATCCGTTCGATGAGATTTCCGGATGCATCGGTTAGGGGCACCGATTCAAGTCGCGTCCAGTGTTTTCCGAGTTCTGTGTGCCACAGATAGACACCCGTTTCGCGTGCGCGCGTGACGACGGCTTCCGCTACAGAATGTGTCGCGAGCATAAGTTCCTGTCCGTCCTGTGGTGCTTCTTCGCCGCCTAACAGTTCTCTGGTTAATTGTTGCTGGAGTGCCGCCATGTCTAACCCCAGGTCAATTGTCATTTTTTGTCCTGGCGCAAGGCGTTCGATAACGGTTGTTCGTGCAGTCATGTCCCTGCCTGTAGAGCTGTCATCGATGTTGTCGATGCCTCCGTTCTTTGTGTTATTTGCTGGTTCTGTCACGATATCGTAGGCAATGGCACCGCCGGGGAGCGGTAACCTCCCTATAAACAGCCCTTGCTTAACGGCACTGTCATCGTTTATGGGCCTCAATGCGACGACTGTGGGTGTTTCAAGGGCGTTGGGTGGCGCGGTGAGGCGGCCGTTCCCATCAAGGCTCCGAATCTGCACCGACTGCGGCCCGATGAGTCCTGTATCCGCGGGAATCCGGCGATAGCCGATATTGTCTTCCTCGTCGTTCTCTTGAACTGTCGCGGTGCTATCAACACCGACAAAGATGTCGTGTGTGCCGAAGGGAAGTTCGTGGGCAAGCGTCGCGGTTGCAATCGGATGTATATTGAGCACATCTTCCGAGTAGACTTCGCCGCGGGTTAGCCCACGTCCCAGCGGAGAGCGCTGCACCCAATCCGATGGGGCAATGCGGGCTGTTCCGAGTGGCACTGCGTCTGCATCAATTTGCGAATCTTCGTCTTTATCCGGGGTGCCGCGGAAGAAAACGACGGTGATTGGGGTGGACGGCGTATCGCCTTCGCACTGCACATCGGCGGAGAGGTGCCACTGCTGCGTGACGCTGTCGTATCCATACCGCACGACATCTTTACCGGACGCGGGTACTACCGAGAGGTTCGGCGTGCGATACGGGTAATAGCGCAAAATGTCTGTCGTGACGGTGTTGTCGTCGGTATCTGTCACCCGAATTTCGTAGCGGATGGCCGTGCCATCTGTCGGCGCAGGGAGCGGCTCTGGCACTGTCCACCATCCCTCTTCGTTTTCCCGTGGTGTGAGTGCCACCTCTTCCCACAGCCGCGTTTTCGGATTTCGCCATTCCAAAACAACAGCGGCGAGTTGCGTTTCGTCATCAGATACTTGAACGGAGACGCGGAACGTTTCGGTATCTACCAATTCGGGGGCGATGTCGAGAATTTTTGGCACGTTGACGGTGAATCCATCGCCGCCAACCGCGAGTGCTTCGGCGTTCTCGGCATAGTATTCCACGTGCGCGTCGCCAGCGGCGATGTTCCGGGGGACAGCGATGTTCACGCCGGGGAAGGCACCGGCTTTAACCGGCAACGTTTGTGTGACAACCACATCGCCGGGGTAGTATTCCACCGGACCGGCGGTTCCTTGTCCAATTGCTGTCTTGCCGGGGAAGAGTGCGGTGACGGTGAGCGTGCCGTCAAACCCGGTATGCGGAGCGAAGCGTTTCGTCTGGGAGGCCGCGTCATACTGCACGCTTTCGATAGTCCCCGGGGCAACCTGCAGGGTGTCGCCGGGCGCGACCGTTTTCGTCTCGATCTTCGGGCGAATTTCATAGGCGGGTGTCGCAATCTGTAAGGCCGGGTCGCCGAAGAGGGTGTATTCCATCATCACATCGATTTGGCCTGTGCCTTCTGTCAGGAGCAGTTCCACTTTGGAATCGAAGCTGAGCGGCCCGAGTTGCCGCACGTTCCGTTTAAAAATCATGTTGAAGATGATGCGGTTGAGTGCATCGTTTCCGCCGGCGTAGGTGAGTCGCGTCGCGCTCAGCATGCCGATGATGCCGCCCCGCTCTTTACGCAGGAGTTTCTCTGCCATGCTTGGCTCACCCGGCTCATCAAAATAGCCGTTATAGCAGCTCAGCACGAGCATAAAGGGGGTATGCGGTGTCTCGTCAAGTTTATCAATGGAGACGTTATCAAAAATCGCTTCGTGTGCCCAGACGACGCGTCCGCCGTGTCCGGCGTATTGTGCGATGATGGCCCCTTCGCTGAGTGCGTCAATGATGCGGTTTTTGGCGACGCGCTGCGGGAGCAGGTTGGGGAATTCTGCCGGCCGTGCCTCTACCTCGTCGATGACATCTTCTAGAAACACCTCTACGGTTTGGTAGCCGAGGAGCGTGTGGTTTTTGGCGATTTCATTGAGGCTCTTTTTGAAGATAAAGTCACCGGAGTTGCTGACTTCATCGTCGGCGACAGAGATGATGCGCCGGCGCCAGGCCCCGTTCGGCCGACGTTGCTCGTAGGCGATGATTTTGTCGACAACGGCATCTGCCTCACGGGTGTTTTCCACAGTCATCCGGCCGAGGTAAACATCGGTGAATTCATCGTGGCCGGAGAGGGTGGCATACCAGTGGTCTGCCGCGGTTCGCCCGAATGCATCCGTGTGGATGTAGTGCGTCGGGATGTAGCCCATCTGTTCCGGCGGTTCGGGATAGAGTTCGGTATTGATGCCGCGGAAATCGAACGTTCCATCCCCAAGGAGGACGACGTAGGTTGGCGCGGGCGGTGTCCAGTGGTGATAGGCGTGCGTAAGGAACGCTTTTATCGCCTTTGGATGCACGCTGCCGTCGCCGAAGGTATTGTAAATGTCGTCGGTGGTGACGACTTTGGTTCGGTAGCCGCCGCCTGCCGGTTGCGCGCGCCAGTCTGCGAGTCTTTGGGCAGTCTGTTGGAAGGTAGCATGCGCGACGACAATGTAATCGGCACCGTGTGCGGTGGACAGTAAGTTGCTCGGTTGCACTATTTCTATCCGCGTGGGGAGACGTAACGCGTCTTCGGAGATGGCGATGAACTGACGTTGCGGCGTATCGGGCACCTGAAAGGTGGCGGTGTAAGTTTTCTGTATTGGCGCGAGACGTTCGTTGTGCGTCTCTTGATAAATGTTGTTCCATCGTTGACGTGCCTGGCCGCGGAGGGGTGTGGCTTCTATGGCCACGCCGCCCATCTTCGCCGTGAGATGCACTCCGTCTGTCTCAAAGATATGCACGCTCGGGTGGCGAAAATTTTGGATTTTATACTGCAATTTCCTGCCGGTGCGCGCATCGTTCTCCTCGGAAACGCCTTTAGATGAAAAGGTGAGTTCGTCATAAACGGCGTGGAAAAGGCGGGTGTATTCTACTACAAACCGATTGACGTAGACGTGATAAGGGTAGCGTCTCGTGTCTTCTTCAAACGTATCGTCGACACGGGCGAGGGAGAGGACGTTGTGGGTGCCGGTGCCCTGGTCTTTGAAGGTGTCCCATGCGCGGAGCGTGCGCTGGACGGTGAGGGTGTCTTGCTGTTCCCATTTGGCGAAGTCGATGCGCACGCCGTTAATCGCGACGAGAATCTCGTGGTTGACAGGTGTGCCGCCTTGTAAATCGACGCGAATGTGGGGCGGCTCGAAGCTCTTCGCCACATCGTAGAGTGGGAATTCAAGGCGCATCTCGCCGGTATCGCTGCCGTTTTTGATACCGTCCCAATACCAGAAGTCGAGGGAATCGAACCACGCGTGCTTATCGCCGTCTGTCACTGCATCTGGCTTGAGAAACTCTAGGTTGCTCGTCAGTTTGTCTTCCTCAAAGGTAACGGTGGAGCGAAAAGTGGGGACTTGCGTGGCGGTGGCATCGCCGGGGCTGGCGTTGCGGAGTGGCACGCGCGCCTGCTTCCCACGCGGCTCGACGGTGAGCCAATAAACGTTCCAAGGCGTGTAGGGATTTTTCGTCTGCTTTCCCAGGAAAAAGAGCGCATCGCCTGCGTCGAACCTACCGTCGCTCGCGCCGCTGATGAAAAGCGGCACCTCGCGAGTACCGTGCCACAGCTGAAACGTGCCCGGGTCTGCTCCGATGAGTTCAATGCCGAAGGTGCTCAGCAGCGTCTCACCGGTTAACCCATAGACACCCGTATCGGCAATGGAGAGTTTATAGCGGAGCCGGGTGGGAAGAGCCGAGGTGCCTGCTGGTGCTGCCGCCCGTCCCTGCATCCGCGGCGCGCGAAACGGAACGGCGGCGCGGGCATTCAGCAGTTGTCGAGCCAACGCGCGTTCATACGCCTCAGATTCTTTCGTCTGGTGCAATGCGTTCGGTAAAGGTTGTCCGGGGATGTGACGGTTGCTTCCCAGGTCTGGATACGCCGTTGTTGTCTGCTGCGTTTTTGGCTGGCTTTGAAAACGGAGATGCACCGTGAGTTGTGAATATGTCCGCAGCTGCCGGGCTTGTGGGAGATACTGCACCGGTGTGAGTTCCACGATGACGACGCGCTGACTGCGAAGCATGCCATCCTGCACAATGCGGGCAAGCGGCGACGCGGGATAGGGTTCACGCTGTCTGTAAGCACCCCCGGTCTCCTGCCACACGCCGCGAACGGGCACGGGAGGGAGCCGCACCCCAGTAACCGTGCGCGCGGGCGATGCGGACACGTTACCCACCACGATTGCAACGTCGAGTGGCACACCGAGCATCACGCGCGTGACTGGCACCTTGGGATTGCCCGGTTCTGTCATGAAACCGCAATCCGCGTACTGCGCTTGTTGGTAAGTGATACTGCCGAATGTCACATCTTCCTGCGCGAGTTCAGGCAAGGCGAAATTCAGGGTGATGCCTTCGGTTGTCGTGACTTGCGTGACGCGTGCCTGCCCAGACCTCGGGATGCTTATTGACAAAAGGATGAGACAGAGGGAGACAAAAATGTTTTTCATACCCAATAAGTTTCTTTTTCTCCAAAGATTCTTCAATCTTTATTTTTTGATGTTCCTAGCGGTGGTTCAACTGTGACTGTGAAGACAACATCCCCTTATACCAAATGAAGTTGATTGCTCTCGTCTCTGGCATCGGTGCGATAGCGTGAGGCGGGGAAACCACGCCATCAAGCGTGATGTAGGCGTAACGGTGGAGATTCGCCGGATCTGGCCTGTTCGGGCTCAGATGAAGTTTCAGAATGAAATCGGGCAATTTTCCCGGGCCGCCTGCAATGTCTACGCGCCCATCGCACCTGCCTGTAAGGGCGGATTTCTCTATCCGCCTGTCGGCCGGAATTAACCGATTATTTACTGAATCTTCATGCGATGCCGAATTCCAGTGATGAATTTGGTATTATCTCAATAACCATTTTGCCATTCCCGTAGGTGCTGTTTGAAACCGCGCCTACCGGGGTGCATTCGTTTCGGAGCGGACTTTCAAAAGAATTTTGCCAAAATTGCGATTTGCCTCCATATATGCATGTGCCTCACGTGCTTGTGCCAGCGGGAACACAGTGTCAATCACGGGTTGCAGCGTGCCGGCCTCCAATTCCGGTAACCACCGTTCGACAAACCGACGCGTGATACCGATTTTCTCCGTCAGCGTTTGTGGGCGCATCACCGAACCGATGATTTTGAGACGATTGCGCATCACCGTGCCTAAGTCGATTTCTGTCGTTGAACCGCCGATGAGTCCTACCTGCAGGAGTCTCCCCCACGTTTTGAGGATAGAGAGGTTGCGTGCGAGATAAGGCGCGCCGATAAAGTCTAGCACGACATCAACACCTTCGCCAGCTGTCAACCGCTGGATTTCGGCGACGAAATCGGCGTTTTTGTAATTGATGCCCGCCGTGGCACCGAGTTTTTCGCACCCCGCGGTCTTTGCCGCCGTGCCTGCGGTGACGAAGACCTGCGCGCCCGCACGATGTGCGATTTGCACGCCTGCACTGCCGACACCACTGCCCCCAGCATGGATAAGTATCGTCTCCCCAGCAGATAGCCTACCGAGGGTGAAGATGTTCTCGTTGGCGGTGAAAAAGACTTCGGGGACAGCGGCGGCTTTTTCAAAACTCCAGCCGTCTGGCATACGCATCGCCATACGATAATCGATGACAGCTTGCTCGGCATATCCTCCACCGCCGATGAGCCCGAAAACCCTGTCGCCTTCCTGCCATCCGGTGACTGCACTGCCCATGTCGGACACAGTGCCGGCAATTTCTAAACCGAGTATCTCGGATTCACCGGGTGGCGGCGGGTAGCCGCCACGCCGTTGAATCGTGTCAGCGCGGTTCAGCGCGGTGACGTGGACATCAACGAGGAGTTGGTTTGCTGTTGGCTGCGGCGTTGGCGCGTCGCCGAGTTGCAGGACTTCGGGGCCGCCATCGCCTGTTTTGATGATTGCTTTCATATTTTTTGTATTTCCTATCGGTGGTTTGGAAACTTGGCGAGGGACAGTGGATATCTCTGCAGCGAGGCTGCAGAGATGACAAAGTTTCGGCGTAACGGCCCTCGCGCTACGGTATCACGGAGTTATTTGGCATGGCGAGGGGAACCCTCGGCGATTCGCGCGCGCCGGGTTTTCCCTCGCCCTACGTAATGCTGACGTAATCTTACCAGGCCGTCTTGACATTGTCAAGTCCTGCATTTTTGTTATGCCCACGTTCGCAAAGTGTCATTCTGAAACACTATAAATATTGCACCCCTAAAGGGGGTTTTAAAGGCATTAGTTGTTTTGTTCTATGCTCAACTAGAAAAACCGCTCCCTAGAACTTATGATAATCTGGACAAATCTATTCTAATCTAACCTGTCCTCTTATCTGTCGTAGTTGCTGTTTCAATGCGGCTTGCCTCCGAGACACACGAGGTGTGCCTACTCTGAGGGCTTATAGTCGCTCCGCAGCCGTTTTCCCTCTCCGTCAAGCTCGCGGACAGGGTTCTTAAATTATGCGCGGCATTCAAGTCGCGGTCGATACCCACGCCACATGCCTCGCAGTGATATGTCCGCTCCGAGAGGGACAACTTCGTCTTCTTATTCCCGCAAGCACTGCACGTCTTCGATGACGGGAAGTTCAACGGTGCTTCGATAATCTCAACGCCGTGTACCGCTGCTTTATACCGAAGCATCGTCAAGAAACCGCTCAATGACGCATCGCTCAACGCCTTCGCAAGACGGCGGTTTTTCAACAAGCCTGCCACGCGTAGACGCTCGATGCCGAGAACGTCAGCCGCCTTTACAATCGCCGTGCTTGCCTTGTGATGGGCATCCTCACGGAGACAGCAGATACGATAGTGACTCTTCTGAACGCGCACCTGCTTCCGATACCAATTCCTGCTTCGGTAAACCGAACGAGAGAGTTGACGCTGCGCACGCCGCAACTTCCGCAGGTATCGGTAAAGTGCCTTTGGGTTTTCAAACTCAACACCATCGGATGTCACAGCAAGTGTCTTGATGCCAACATCGACACCAACCACACGCACAGGACCGCGCTGAGAACACACACGTGGCGCACTGTCGGAAACCACCTTCACGAGAACCGATAGAAACCACCTGCCCGCACGCTTTGAGACAACACACCGACGAATCTCGCCACGCCATCGTAACTTCTCGCGCATCCGAACCCAGCCAATCTTCGGGAGGTTGACACGCTTTTTCTCTACCTTCACCGTGCCTGCGCCATTGTCAGCTTGGTAGGAAATCCTACCAGATCGGTGCTTATAGCGCGGGAAACGGTTCTGTTTAGAGACCCAGCGTTTCACTGCATCACCGAGAGTGCAAATCCCATTCTTCGATGCATTTTGACTGAGCTCGCGGCACCACGGGTAGCGTTCGTCTTTCACGGCGTTGAATCTTTTGCGCAAGTCCATATCGGATAGGAATTCATCGCGGTCGAGTCCTGCCTTGAATTCCGAGAGCGCATGGTTACGGGCAACGCGGGCATAGCCGCAGTGCTTTGCAAGCAGCGTCGCCTGCTTATTATTCGGGTCCAACGCCATTAAATGCGTTTTCAATGTCATAGAGCGTCACCGTTCGCCGTTGTTTTTCCTTCCTACTAAGGTAAGGTGGAGGTGAGAGACACGGCGGGATGCCGCGCTTAGTAGGTCTCACCTCCCAACGGTAACTATATTATACCACAAATCCAAGCGGAATGCAAGTCAAAATGCACATCGATAGATTAGGGTAGGTTATCCTAGATTCTCATAGAGTTCTCGCCACTGCACCGAGCCCTAAATCCCAAACCAATATCGGCATTTGATGAGGAAGACATTTTTTCCCTCATCGGTGAAGGTGCTGCGCAGTCGGTGGATTGGGCGAAAATCCAGGTCTGCCGCGTCCAACTGTTCTAACGTGGCCTCGCGCGATTGCGTCCAGACGAGAAACAGCGTGCTCCCCGGCTGGAATTCCCACCGTAGCACGGTGTTGCCGCGCAGCGAACGCCGATGGAAATCTCGGTTCTCCTTCAATTCATAAGGCTTGAAGGCGTAAGACATCGGTTCAACTAACTCCTTGAATTTCATATAGCCGCCGATAGTGACGAAGGGTTGCACGTAAAACTGCAGGCTGAGCGTTGGCGTGAAACTAATATTCGCGCGCGTTGTGAAGTCAAGCGTGCGACTTTCCAACTCGCCGTAGACATAGTGTTTCGTTGTTTGCCCGTGATTCGTTTCTTCAACCATGTCTATCCATTGCGCGTCCTTCATTGCATAATTGTAGGCTGGGCCCAGGCTCACCTCAATGTTGGATGCGATGCGAATGCGCAGCCTGAGTCGTATATCGTAGTCATACGAACGTCCATCGTCATCCCATGAGAAAACCGGATTCACATCGAGCCGAACCATTTTACGGCTATCGGTAGCGAGGCGCGTGAATATCCACCAACCCGGCGGATTTTTAATGAGCGTTCCGCCGCGTCGGACATCATCATCGCTGAACGATGTGAGGTTTCTGCCTACCCAGAGCTCATAGTCCCAATAATTTTTCAGGCGGCCATCTGTCCAGATCTCCGAGTAACTGCTGATGTTCACGCCGTCATAATTCCATGTGCGCCACCCGTAGAGCCCGAAGATGACGCGCCGGAAGATGCTAAAGGGTTTCTCTTTCCGGGCGGTGAAGTCGTAATTCCACTCGAGCATATCCGCGCGCCGCCGGTAGCCGAGGTCATTTATCTCTAAGTCGGGCGAGAAGGCTCTAAAATTGGTATCCAGTCTGAGCCATCCGCCGCGCTTGTCAAATTCAAGGTGCGCGAGGTAGCCGGATTTGCGGTTATCCTCTTCACCTGCGTGACTTGCGGCGACAATTCCGCTTATCTGGTAGCGTTCTTTGGCGAACTTCAGATCCCAGTCGGCCCCACCGGCGTAAGCGGGATGCGAGGCTTGCCGATTGACAGCCGTCGTGATAACGCCGATGCGGGAATTGCCTTCCAGCACATCTTGCGTGAGTCTGCCGACGAAATAGTTCGTCAACGGCTCAATCAGATGCTCGCGGGTGCTGCCGCCTTCCCGAATTTGTGCGTATTCGGGGGAAGTTACTGCCTCCATGATGCCGAAAGAGGTTTTACCGTGCGTTCTGCCGACAATCTTGGCGGCACCGAGGATGGTTGTCGCTTCGGGCCGGCTCAGTTCCTCTGCGCTGTCGGGGATGTCAAAATGTCCGGGCTGCCGTCCGATGCGCCGGGAATAGAAGAAGCTATAATCGTTGATGCCAAAAATGGATGCCCCTTGCACAAAGAAGGGGCGGCGTTCTTCAAAATACTCCTCATAAGCGGAGAGATTGAGGCGGGCCGGGTCTGCCTCCACCTGTCCAAAATCGGGGTTGACGGTGGCGTTGAGGGTGATGCCGGAGGTGATGCCGTATTGGACATCGGTGCCAGCGTTTCCCCACAAGTCGGTGTTGCTATTGCGCGTTGTCCGGCCCATCGCGTAGGGAATGAATTCCAAATGGTGCGGTGGATGAATGTCCTCAATGCCGGTCAAGTCGCCGAAGCGTGACACCCAGCCGGGTTCATCTTTTTTAATGAAACGCCACAGGATGTATTCTTTTTTTCGGCTGATATTTCGGGTTACCTGGAGTCCCCAGACGTATTTCTCTTTTGGTGCAAACCGTAGCACATGATATGGAATCTTATATTCTGCTGCCCATCCATTTGTGTGAATTTTCGTTTTGACATCCCACACGCCGTTCCAGGTATTATCCCACCAACCGCTGCTGGAAATAACTCCATCTGTCACGGAGCCGGAAGGATAGACGGTAAACCAGAACGCATTTTGTCGGCTGTAGTGCGGATCCAGAATTACATCAAGTCTATCCGATGTGACGTAATCGTCACGCCTGACAAGCCGGGAGAAAATTTTATCCGGTTCCTTATCGTAGCACATGACAGCGAAGTATATTGCCTCGTCATCGTAGGCGATTTGGAACGTCGTGCGTTCTGTTGCGGGGTTGCCTTCGTCCGGGTCGCGTTGATGGAAGCCCTCGTGCAGCGGTGCGGTTTTCCAGATGTCGTCGTCTAAAACGCCGTCAAGTTGGGGCGGCGCGCTGTCAATTCTGACAGCGGTTGCGCTACGGTGTGCGGCATCTGTTTCCGTTTCAGCGAACACGTCGCCTGGGAGCTGTGCCGCAAGCAGCAATATCACTAGCATCCAAGGGAAACCTCGCGAGGGACAGGTTTCCCTCGTGCTACGCTCCAAGGGGACGTTTTGAGTATCCCATGCAATTTTCACAGATTTATCCTCTGTCTTTTCAGGATTATTTGTTTCCTGAAACCCTGATTTCGACAAAGAATTCGGAATTTTTCAAGGCGATTCGCTGAGCTCTGCGCCGCATTTGGGACAAGTATCGCCCCACGTTGAACGTCTGCCTTCGCTGCAGACGTGGCAGGTGCCGAGGGGGTATTCATCGGGCTTCGCGCGACTTCCCCCTTTTTTATAGGTAATGATGCGCCACACCGTCTCACCATCTTCCTCGTAGCAGAGCCAGACTCCCTCTTTCCTGCCATCGGCCGATGTGCCATCGTGTTTGTGGTAGGGGCCGCCCCATTTGCGGTTTCCGTTTTCATAATAGCATAGATAGTCGCCGTCGTTTTTTCCATCGCGGAAGGTGGCTTCACTAGCCTTGTTCCCGTTTTTATGATATTGGAGCCACAGTCCCTCTTTCTTGCCATCGATATAGCGGCCTTCGCTCCGCTTGAATCCGTTGGCGTAGTACGTCGTCCAATAACCGTGTTTTTTGCCGTTGCGCATTTCGCCATCGGTTAGTGATTTTGCCATGTTTTGTATTTCCTAGCGGTGTTTCAACGCGTCTGGCGGGACAACTGTCCATCTATCCGGCCGAATTCACGTTGTGATTTCTTACTTCTTGGCTCAATTCCAGCAGGGCGCGAACGGTTCGGCGCACCTCGTCGCAGATGCGCACCGCCTGCTCAGCATCCGCTTCTGTCGCGAAATAGCCGGGGTAACGAGCATCCACCGCATATTTGTCAAACGCGGAAAAGTCGGTTCTCCACGTCTCCCACGCGGGTTGCGACGACACAACCAAATCCAGCAATTCGTTCAAATCGTGCGTCCTCGGAATAGGGAGGTTCGCTTCTTGTAGCCACGCTTTCAGGTATTTTTCGATACACTGCTGTGCGTTGAAACAAATTTTGTTATGGGACGCGCGTCTGAATGAATGTTGAAGATGCAACTTTGCCGAATCATAATCGGTTTCAGCCAATTCTACCCACTCTAGTGTCAACGGGTTCATAGCACCTGTCTCCGTCCAAATCGGCACCCGGGCGTTTTCTGAGATATCGAATTCGGGCACTGCATTCTCGGTGTTATAAAGCACGTGGCCTTTTTCGAGAATCTCGCGCAGAAACCAGTCGTTGTGCGAGACGCGATACGCCAGTTCCTCCGGTGAACGAACGTGCAAGTCAAGGCGGCACCTATTTGGGATGCGTTTTTTCATTTCCCACGCTTGCTGGCGCGTATCCGATTTTAGTGCTGTCATCACGATGAGCAGATCGACATCCGATTTTTCTGTCGGCGTGCCAGACGCGTAGGAACCGAAGAGGATAACTTGTTGCGGTGCGAATTCGCGCACGATGTCATCACAAGTGGCTTGAATCTCTTTTGCGGAAATCATAGGGGTGCCTCCTTTTCTGATTTCGCGCTGCGTTTTTCTTCTTAAAGTCTACCACGTTTCAAGGAAAAAATCAATTAAAACCGTCCTACGTGCCAAGCGGCGGCCGCGCCGCGCCAGCGTGAGAAACTCGTTATATTTCAGTTGCGTCTCGTTTTTGGAAAGCCGCATTCGTTCTACGCGCAAATCAAGCGGGGCATCAGGTTTATTGCTAAAAACCGGCCGATGCTCGAATCTTTTTGTTTGGATTCTAGCACGGCGGGGGCCTGTCCCTTGCTGCGGTATGAGGGAGGCTTGGGGCATGGAGGCCGCCCCAAGTGCTCGCCCTATGTTCCAAGGAGCGTGTTATTCAGATACACCTCAATTTTCTCCAACGTCTTCGGGCCAATGCCGCGGAACCCCTTGAGTCGTCCCTCATCGATTGCCGCTCGCAACGAGACGAGGCTCTCCACGCCGCGCTCCAAATAGAGCCGTTTAATCGTTTTGGCACCGAGTCCGGGGATGGGGACGAGTTCGGCGATGGTGCGTGGGGTGTCGCAGATGCATTCCTCTAACTTCGCGCTGGTGCCGGTCGTCAGGAATTCACCGATGATTGTCTCAATTGTTGCACCGACTCCGGGAATTTCTTCGCGGAGCCGGCCTTGCTTGAAGACTTCTTCGATCGATTCTGGGAAGCGGGAGATAGCATGTGCCAGCCGCGGGTATCGCGCTGCGTGTTCTTCCGGATAATCGGTGATGATGAGGAAGGTATGGAGCTCCAAAAGTCTGAGTGCGAGTTCGTCGTTGCGGTGCCACCGGGTGCGTCCCTTTTCATCGATGTAGCTGCCTGTGGTGCTCATTGTTTCCTCCATCGTAGCATTTGAATGGTAGTATCCCAAAGTGCGACTGCCACATATTTGCCGTTCGGTGAGAAGGCAATGGCTTGGATGCCGGTGGCATAGGTTTCTCGCCACACTGCCTCATCGGTGCGGATGTCCCACAAGACTAGATTGCCGCCCTCATCGCCAGAGGCAAGCGTGTCGGCGGGGCGTGCCGGTGAGAAGGCGAGTGCCCGGGTCCAATACGCCTCAAATCCGTCTCGGTTCAGCAGTTGTCTCCCCGTTTCTACTTCCCAGACGCGGATGCCGGATTTCGCGTGTTGCTGTGTGTCAACTGCCAGCATCGTTCCATCGGGAGAGAATATCAGGTTCCACACTCCCAGAGTGGTGCCGGTGTTGATGAGACGCGCTGGCATTTCTTGCGATGTCTCCCACAGTTCAATTACCGTCCGATGTTCCTCGTGATAGGTGCCTTCCGCGGTGGCGATAGCGTTTCCTGTGGATGAGATGGCGATGCCGTTCCGCGCGGGAAAGGCTGTCTTCAACGTTTTCAGTTGTTGAGCCGGGGCGGGCTGAATCTGCCAGACTTCGACAAATTCGTCGCCTTTCGTTAGGACAGCGAGCGTTCCATCGTGGGACATATCGCCGCTTTCATACTCCCCGTTTGTCAGGTGCGTTTCCTTACCATTCTCAAGGTTGAGGCGCACGATGTCGTCATCCGCTTTTCTCACGAGCAGTTGATTTGTGCCGGTAGCATAGGCGAACCACCGCTTCGCGTTGATGTTCGTCACTTCTCGCTTTTGGCGCGTCTCCATATCCCATTCGACGACGGTGCCGCCCATCCCTTTCGCGATGAGTTTGGTGCTGTCCTTATTAAACGCCATAAATCGCGCGACATCGGGGAGGAGCCTGTCGAGTGTCGGCTCCTGTTGCTCGCCGAGTTGAAACACTACTGTCAACGCGGCCCCCTCCGCTGACACGCACCATAGGAGCGTCGCAAGTGTTGCAAACGATTTCATCATTTTTTTTGTTGTTCCTAGTGGTTGTTCAGTTGTTTCTGTGTCACTGACGTTATCTTGTTAGGCAGACGTGACGTTGTCAAGTCTGGCATCTTTTTTCAGGCATCTGTTGCGAATTCTGCAAGGAAATTCGCGACTGATTTGTTCTTCGCTTTCTGCGCAGAGTTAAGCGGTGTTTGTCCATCGTCATCGCGCGTGTTGACATCGCCGCCGTGTTTGGTGAGCAGTTGTACTTGGTTTTTCCCTACGCCTTTTTGCGCGATGATATGCATAGGCGTTCGCCCTTTGTCATCGACAACGTTCGGGTCCGCACCGTTTTCGAGTAAGATGCGGATGCCGGGGGTTAACCCGCGTTGCGCCAGCCAATGCAAGGGTGCCCACATCCCGTGCCGATGTTTTTGACGCGCGTTGATGTCCCATCCTCTGCTCAGGAAACCCTTGACGAGTTCATCGAACCGCCGCGGGCCCTGTCCGACGAGGGAATACCACTCCCGCAGTTTGATCTGATACCCGCACTCCAAGAGCATGTCAATTATCGCGGGTTGTTTGAACCGCAGTGCGACTTCAAGTAGCGGCGTATTCCGTCCGACTTCGTAGGCGTAGACGTGGCCTCCGGGTACCTCGCCGCCGCGTTTGCCGTGCTTGTAGGGCCAATTCAATGGCGCGATGGCGTAGCCCTCGGAGAGTTCTGCTTTTATCCGAAGATCGAGCAGTGCGGGGTTTTCCTGCAGTGTCGCCTTCGCGCGTTCAACGTTGCCCATCGCGCAATAAAGCACAATATCGCCTTCTGCGCCTTGTTCGAGGAGGTAGCGGCAGACCTCGGGGCGGTTCCACATTGTCCATTGGGCGGCGGTGCCGTTGTGGTCCCGGTCTCGCAGGTTTTTGTCTGCGCCGTGCGCGAGGAGCAACTCAGCAACCCGCGGTGTTGCGGCGAAATGGAGCGGTGACATCCCGTCGCAACCGGGCGCGTTGACGACATCCGGGTTTTCGCGGATGAGTGCCTCAAGTTTCGCCGGCATGTCCAAACCCGCGGCGGCGTGTGCATCGATTGTCGCGCCACGGGAGATGAGATGCGCTGCCAATTCCTTGTTATAGGCGAGCATGGAACCCGCGACGTGCTGCAACGCCGATGTGCCGCCTGCCCACCACGAGCTCTTGACATCAATGTCGGCACCGGCATCGAGGAGGACATCGATGAGTTCGCTGTTTCCGGTTGAGGCCGCGAAGACAATCGCGGGCGCATCAAAATCAAACCACGGTTCGTTAATATGCGCAGCGAGGACGGTATCATTTTCCAACAGGTTTTTGACGGTTTTCACGTCTTCGTTGCGGACTGCTTCAATAAATCCGGTCTTGTTCATTGCCACGATTTTTCCTTAATGGGTTTTGAATTATTATATCATAAAAATATGTTAAGTGTCAAGAAAAATGAGCTCAAAGTTTTCACCGTAGTGCGAGGGCCCGGCAGTTAGTGACTGCCGGGCCCTTGCTGTCCCACGGTAAAGGAGGATTTTCGCCGTAGTGCGAGGGAAAACCCAGCGATAGCTAATCGCCGAGGGTTCCCCTCGCTGTCCCCCCGGTCTTGGATAGCAGCGCGGGAGAACGTCTTCCGATGAGATTGGTGCCTGGCGAGAGTCAGGTTGCGCCTCTATGCGAATCCAATGTACCGCGCGATGAAGAAGACAGCGAAGTAATAGATGAATTCGTGTACCTCTTTTCTGCGGTTGGTGACGAGTTTCAGGATAGCGGTAGAGATGAACCCTAACGCGATTCCGTCCGTAATGCTGAAACTGAGCGGCATCATCACCAAGCAGAGGAACGCCGGTATGGCTTCGGTGATGTCGTCCCACTTGATGTTGACGATGGGTTTAAGCATTAAACATCCGACGATGATTAAGGCGGGTGCGATTACTGGATAAAGGACTCCTCCGCCATCGACGACATATCCGCCGCCAACAATTTTAATGAGCGGACTAAAGAAGAGTGCCACCAACATCAGCAGTCCGGTGACAATAGTTGTCAGCCCGGTGCGTCCGCCATTAGCGATGCCGGACGCGCTTTCAATATAACTTGTCACTGTGGAGGTTCCCAAGAGTGCGCCGCCCGTGGAACCGATTGCGTCTGCCAAAAGCGCGTTTCGTGCCTTTGGGAGTCTCCCGTATTTAAGCAGCCCTGCCTGTTGACTCGTCGCGGTGAAGGTGCCGACGCTATCAAACATGTCAACAGAAAAGAAGACAAAGATGACAGGGATGAGTTCCATTCTGCTGAAATCTGGGAATTTGAGTGCGAAGAATGTCGGCGCGATGGAGGGCGGTGCGGCGACGATTCCCTCAAATTTCACCAGGCCAAACGCCAAGCTGAGCACGGCCGATGTCAGGATGCCGATGAGAATTGCGCCCGGTACATTGCGCGCCATGAGGAGCAGCGTTATCATAATACCGAGCAGCGAGAGGAGCACTGGCGTAGAGCCCAGCTTGCCGAGTGTGACAAACGTGGCTGGGTGCGAGGTGACGATGCCGCTCATCTGCAAACCGATGAAAGCGATGAACAACCCGATGCCGCCGGCCATCGCATTTTGCAGTGAAGAGGGCAGAGAGTTCATCAGCGTTTCCCGCACGCCGACGCAGGAGAGCAGCACGAATAAGGCACCGGAGATGAAAACGATGCCGAGTGCTTCTTGCCACGGTAGCCCTAAACCTAAGCAAAGGTTGAAGACAAAGTAGGCGTTAATGCCCATTCCCGGTGCTAATGCGATGGGATAGTTGGTCAGAAATCCCATCAGGAACATCGCCAGTGCGCTAGAGACGCAGGTGGCCACCATGATGGAACCGCTATTCATGCCGGTTTGTGAAAGAAGGGCAGGGTTAACGAAGATAATATAGGACAGCGTCATGAAGGTTGTGCAGCCTGCCACAATCTCGCGTCTGACTGATGTCTCAAGTTCTTTCAAGCGAAATAGTTTTTCTAGCATATTTTCCGCCTTTTTGTATGTCGCAATGCGTTTGTCGTGCAATCACGGCTGTTTGCTAGGGCCGTCATTGACGTTGTCAATGACTACGTTTTTGATGCTACCTCTGGTAGGCGCGCTTTGGAAGTGCGCCTACCGGACAGTTGGGTTCCCGGTGCGGTTGAGAACCGCGCCGACAAGGTGTGTGCTGCGTGCTATCGGACGAAATACAGCACGATAAAGAGGACGGCGAACAGGTAGATGAGCCAATGCGCCTCTTTCGCGCGTCCGGTTACGAGTTTCATGAAGGCATACGCGATAAATCCGTAGGCGATGCCATCCGTAACACTGAAAGCGAGCGGCATCATGATGAGCGTCAGAAATGCTGGAACCGCTTCCGTCAGATCATCCCATTCAATGGTGACGATGCCTTTAATCATGAGACTGCCGACAATAATTAAAGCGGGGGCAATCGCGGGATTCAAATTTGCTTCGCCAATAGGGGCCCCAACGATTTGGACGAGGGGGCTGAAAAACAGTGCCACCAACATGAGCAGCCCTGTGACAATAGCGGTAAGCCCAGTGCGTCCTCCAGCGGCGATACCGGATGCGCTCTCAATGTAACTCGTCACCGTGGAGGTGCCGAGGAGTGCGCCGCCAGCGGAACCGATTGCGTCTGTGAGCAGTGCCTGTCGCGCTTTCGGGAGTTTGCCATCGGTGAGCAGCCCCCCCTGATGTCCAATGGCCGTGAAGGTGCCGATGCTATCGAACATGTCTACGAAGAAGAAGACGAAAATCATGGCGAATAGTTCTGGCCTGGCGAAGACGTTTGGAAATTGCAACTTGAACGCTGTTGGCGCGATGGAAGGCGGCGCTGCAACGATTCCCTCAAATTTCACCAGCCCGAACAGGAGGCTGAGCACGGCTGTGCCGAGCATGGCGATGAGAATCGCGCCTGGCACCTTGCGTGCCATGAGCACCATCGTCAGCACAATACCGAACAGTGCGAGGAGCACCGGCGGGGAGACAAATTTGCCGTGCGTTACGAACGTCGCAGGGTGCGAGACGACGATGCCGCCCATCTTCAAACCGATGAAGGCAATGAACAACCCGATGCCGACTGCAATGGCCTGTTGAAGGGAGCGTGGAATCGCGTTCATCACCGCCTCGCGCACCCCGGCGACAGCAAGCACAATGAATAAGACACCGGAGATGAAAACGATGCCGAGTGCCTCTTGCCACGGTAACCCCAAGCCTTGGCAGAGCCCAAAGACAAAAACGGGGATAATGCCCATCCCGGGTGCCAATGCGATGGGGTAGTTCGCAAGGAACGCCATCAGAAACATAGAGCCCGCGGCCGCGAGGCAGGTAGCCACCATAGCGGCCCCTTCATTCATGCCGGTCAGTTTCATAAGGGCGGGGCAGACGAAAATGATATAGGACAACGTCATGAAGGTTGTGCAGCCTGCGATAATCTCGCGCTTCGCCGTTGTGCCTAATTCGTTAAGTTTAAAGAGCTTTTCTAGCATATTTCCTCCTATAAACATGTCGTGCCTAACGGCACTAAAAAAGCGTCCAGCGCACTGTATCAAAGCGGCGCGCCACCTGTGCAACTTTCGGTTTGACAATGTCAGGATTCTCACCGGTGAGTGCCGCGAGAATGCAATCTGCAATGTCCGGTGCATCCGCCGGTGTCATCCCCCATCGGGTTACCTCTTGCACGCCGAGTCGGAGTCCAGAGGTACCCACGTCCGGTGGCAAGCCGGCAGCGCCGGCGATAATATGGCACGTTTCCAGTTGCGCGGCGAGTTCGCCGCCTTCGCCATAACTATCTACAATCGGTATCAACGTATGCGACGCTGTGAAGCCGAGTTCGGCGGCGAGAAGTGGCACGCCGCGGTGTGCCAATGCCTGTGCCAGAGCCTTCGCGTTTGCAACGATGGCATCGGCATGTTCTTGTCCGTAGGCCATCCACTCTAAGAACGTTCCGGCTAACGCGGGTAGCCGACTCAGGTGGTGATTGCTCATCAGCAACGGATAGAGCGTCTGCGCTATCCGTTCCGCGATGGAGTTATCGTTGGTTAGTATCATGCCGCCTTGTGGGCCGGCAAGGGTTTTATGTGTGCTGGAAATGATGATGTCCGCGCCTTCATCAAAAGGTGACTGAAACCTGCCCCCGGCGATAAGTCCCATGACATGCGCCGCATCGTAGATGAGATATGAATCCGGATTGGCGCGCCGCATCGCAGTTTTCAATTCCCGAACCGGCTGCGGAAAGAGAAATACCCCAGAACCGACGTTCACCACCCTCGGACGATGTTTCTCAATGAGCGCAAGCGTTTCGGGCAGCGCGATATTTGAACGTGGGCCGTCCCACGGAATCGGAATTGAGTTGAGGTTTACCCTCAGCGGAGATGATGCCAGTTTATAGGCGTATCGGTGTCCATCGTTGACCTCCAGCAGTGTATCGCCCGGTTCGCATAGCGCGAACGTCGCTGCGAGTCCCGCGATGTTGCCGGAAAGCGGCCGAAAATCGACGTAAGCCGCGCCGAAGAGCTCTTTCGCTAACTCGTGCGTGAACGCCTCTATCTCGGCGATGTGGCGGTTGCCTTTGTAGTGCCGCCGATAAACATCGATGCCGATATAGTTCCCGTATCGCCGCGCGAGCCGTTCGTCAAGCAGTGCCTCTACCATCGGCGAAGGCGTATTCTCCGAAGCGATAAGGTTGAGGCAGGTTTGCCGATACTGATGATGTGTATTGAGAAGCCCGTTCAATTGTTGAAGTTTCGCATCGCAATTCATAGCCAATTTTGTCTCCTCGCCGACTTGACATTTCAAAGAAATTCATGTATGATACAATTCCTATAAACAGGCCGTGCTTAACCGCACTGTTAAAGGAAAGGCAACGTGACGAAAAACCTGTCACATCTGAGCTAACCTCCACCCAATTAGCACCAAGAACGTAGTCATCGACAACGTCGATGGCGGCGATACGCAGGAAGAGGGAATTGCCCCAATCGGCACATCCGAACGCCTTGCGAACGAGGAAAATATGTCAAAATCTACTGATATCCGCATCCTTGATGCCGACTACGACTTTGAAGTGCACCACTACCGCACGCCCCTGAAATTTGGTGGTGTACCGACAGACCACTGTATCCTTTTTAACGTCCGACTGCGAGTGCAGACGCGCGATGGGAAAGTGGCTGAAGGCACCGGCTCTATGCCGCTCGGCAATGTTTGGGCATTTCCGCCGCGCTACGCGCCGTTTGAACAGAGTCTCGCGGCGATGAAACGCCTCTCTGACTTGGCGGTGTCCGCGACGCGAGGCTGCACGCTCTGCGCGCATCCGCTTGAATTCTCCGAGGTGCTTGAACCGGAATTTCTGCGCATCGCCGATGAACTCTCCCGCGACATGCAATTGGATTCGCCGATGCCGAAA
The DNA here is from genome assembly GCA_958296135.1 of uncultured Poribacteria bacterium. Classification (GTDB taxonomy): domain Bacteria; phylum Poribacteria; class WGA-4E; order WGA-4E; family WGA-3G; genus AGPOR5. The sequence goes on along the minus strand of CATQHZ010000001.1, from coordinate 4,645,274 downwards.
CTCTGCACCGTTGTCACCACGAGCCCTATTGATGCCGCGATTCACGATGCCTTCGGAAAGGCGAACGGTATCAACAGTTACAATGGGCTGAGCGAGGCGTTCGTCAGCGCAGATTTGTCACATTTCTTGAACGACAGGTTCACCGGCAAATATCTAGACCGGTATACGTCGCGTGTGCCGAAGCCCACCATGCCGCTCTACCATCTCGTTGGTGCGCTGGATGCGTTAACCGATGCCGATATTCCAGACCGGCTCAACGACAGATTACCGGAAACACTCCCTGAATGGATTATAGCAGATGGCCTAACGCATCTCAAGATTAAATTGAACGGCGATGACCTGGGATGGGACGTAGCGCGTGTCTTGGCGATTGACAAAATCGTCGCGGAGACACAGGCGAAACGCGGCGTTCACACGTGGCACTACTCCGCTGATTTCAATGAAACGTGCAAAGATGTCGCATACCTCCTTGAGTTTCTCAACCGCATCCGGGAGACGGAAGAGCAAGCCTTCCACCGCCTTGCCTACATTGAACAACCCACCGACAGGGATTTGAAAGCACACCCTGAAAATCGGATGCATAAAGCCGCCGAGTTAAAACCGGTTGTGATTGACGAATCGCTCACCGATTTTGAGACATTTCTCTTGGCACGCGAGCAGGGCTATTCAGGCGTTGCACTTAAGGCGTGTAAGGGGCAATCCCAAGCGTTGCTAATGGGTGCAGCGGCGGCGGAGTACGGCATGTTCCTCGCCGTTCAGGATTTGACGTGCCCTGGCGCGTCATTCTTACACTCCGCTGGACTGGCTGCTCGCATCCCCGGTGTCACCGCGATTGAAGGCAACGCTCGTCAATTCTGCCCAAGTGCAAACGATGGCTGGCGCGACAGATTCCCCTCGATTTTCAACATTACCGATGGCACCGTCGGCACGCACGTGCTTACTGCCCCCGGGCTTGGGCATTGACAGGTTCTGGCGCGGCGACGGTGATGTTGGTGACAACGTTTCGCTGTTCCGGATGCCGAACCGGAAAATCCGCGATGACATCGTTAATTAGCTGCTTCACGACGACTTTCACCGAATCGAACGGAATGCACTCCAAGACGATGATGGCGCGGTGTTTAGATGGCGCGATGACGTACGTCATGCCATATTGGATGCCCAATTGCATTAACGCCGGTTCAACGCGGGTAGAAATCTGCCTGCGTTCCGGTTCCGTGATGTAAAAACTATCCACAATAAAGTGCGTGTAGAGCCATGTTTCTCTCTCTTCAACGATTTTCATAGTTTGTAGTATAGCACGAACAATAAATGAGGGCAACAATTCTATTCGGTTTTTAATTTTCTATTCCCAGGTTGTCAGGGAGGAGATAGAAATCCTGCCTGCCGGTCGTCACTGCGTCAGCGTGATGGCTTGCCGAACCGGCATGTCACTGAATTCTTGGACGGTTCCATCAGGCCAGCGGATTTGAAGTTTCTTCACGAGCGAAGCATCCCCTAATCCGAAGAAAAGGCGCGTGTCGTTGCTGGACAGATAACTGGCACCACAGATAACCTCGCGGCGTAGCGTCAATCCGTTTGCTTCCAATTTCACTTGTGCACCGATAGCATCCATGTTGCCAGCAGGGCCTACCAACTTCACCGTCAGCCACGCGTTTTTATTGCCCACTTCGTTGCGGAGGATAACCGCTGGACGGTTGGATTGGCAGAGGACAACGTCCGTATCGCCATCGTTATCTATATCGCCGAAGAGCATTCCACGCACGACGTAGTGAGTCTCATTTAACCCTGCTTCTGTGGTAATTTCGGTGAAGTTTCCTTGCTGATTGCGGAACAGCTGCACCGGTTGTGCATAACTCATTTTTGCGTCAATCTGCTTGACGTTGTCCCAAATATGGCCGTTTCCGACGAGCAGATCGAGCCATCCGTCGTTATTAAAATCGTTAAACCGGGTGCCGAAGCCGAGGGCATAAAAAGAAGCATCGGCGAGACGGGTGTCAAACGTCACGTCGTCAAAATAGCCGTTGCCATCGTTTTGCATGAGGCAGTTCGCCTCCAACGAGAAGTTCGTCACCCACAAGTCGATGTCGCCATCGTTATCGTAATCGCCAGCGTCAATGCCCATGGAGCCGTTTGCGAGTCCATCGCCGTTATAGGCGACACCGCGCAGCACGCCTTCCTCCCGGAACGTGCCATCTCCCTGATTCATAAAGAGGGTATTCGGGCTCATGTCGTTTGCAACGTAAATGTCCATCCATCCGTCGCTGTTGACATCGGTAAAGACGACTCCGAGCCCACGCGTGGTAGGTTCATAGACACCCGCGGCTCCGGTAATGTCCGTGAACGTTCCATCGCCATTGTTGCGATACAGCACATCGGCGATGCCGTGATATTCGTTTGGGCCGCAGTAGATACGGAGTGTTTTTTGGTAATAGCACGGGATGTCGGTTTCAAGTGCGTATTCAACGTAGTTACAAACGTAAAGATCTAAGTCACCGTCTCTGTCAATGTCGGCGAAGGCGGCACTCGCGCTTAACAGTGGACAACCGACGTTTGCCGGTGCTGTCACATCGGTGAACGTTCCGTCGCCGTTATTGCGATAAAGCACGTTTGTGCCTAAGTTCGTCACGTAAAGGTCGCGATGGCCATCGCCATCGTAATCTGCGGCGATGGCACCGAGGCCATATCCTGTATCGCCGACGTTGGCAGTTTCTGTCACATCGATGAAGATGCCGCTGTCGTTGCGATAGAGGCGATTTTGGGGAAGGGGTTCCGTTGCGCCAGATGATGGGCGGAGCCCATGGGAATCCGCGCTTACATTCTCAAGGGCCTTGCCTTGAACCAGATAGAGATCCAAGTCACCGTCGTTATCGTAATCAAAGAGTGCACCGCCGCTGCCCATTGTTTCGACGAGGCGGCGTTCGGCAGAAAATCCGTTGACGTGCCGGAAATCAAGTCCCATCTCTTCGGTGATGTCCCGAAAATAGGGTTCGGCGATGCCGAAGCGTGGGCAAATGAGGATGAGAAGGATGAGCAGATAACGTTCCATCATTCGTTGGCGGGGGCCGCTACGCGGTCCTGTGAATCCTCCTAATCCTTTAATCCTGTTTGGACTTGCGGGTGTGGACGGATGACCCGGAATCCGATCGTATGCGTTGCATCCAACGGGTAGAATTTGAACCGCAAGGCGGAGCGGAGGAACGCGCTGCCGACGTCCCATGCGCCGCCTCGGATGACGCGGGCGCGCAACACATCGCGGTAGCGCAGGTTAATCGGATTTTTCGTCTGGTGTCCGTTTTGATAAAACGTTGGACTGTATTCATCGAGGCACCACTCCCAAACGTTTCCCGCCAGGTCTGCGATGCTGTCTGGTGATGCGCCTTTGGGAAACGTCCCCACCGGCATTGGCCGATTGTATCGGCGGGCGAAGTTGGCGTGGTGGCGTGCCTTTGGCGGTTCGTTTCCCCAGGGGTACATTTGTGCTTCTGTGCCGCGTGCGGCGCGTTCCCACTGCGCTTCGGTAGGGAGACTGCCGCCGAGCCATTCTGCGAACGCCTGCGCGTCAAACCATGTCACGCCAACGATGGGTTGTTCATCGGCGTTGAGCGTCTCGTCTGCCCAGGTGTCTTCGCCGTTATGTCCGCGCGGCGTAGGGCGGCTGGTTGCCTCAACGAAGGCTCGGTATTGCGCGTTCGTGATTTCATACCGTGACATCTGATAGGCGGCGAGGTAGACGCGATGTTGCGGTACCTCCGCGTCAAAGGTGTGTTGTTCCAGCAGGGAGCTCCGCAGTCTTGCGTCTTCGTAAGCGGCTTCTGCCTCTTCGCGCGTTGAGCCCATGAGGAATGTGCCTTCCGGGATATCCACCCATTCTATAGTAGCGAGGACTTGTTGCGCAGTTTCAGTGAGTGCTGCGACAACAGTGTGACTCCACACGCTGAAAATGAAGCAGGCAAAATAGAAGGTTTTCATTTGTCAAAGTTGAAGATTCTGAGGGAGAAGTGTGTCCACACCTCATCAAATCCTTTGTCGCCGTGATAGGAGCCGCCGTATGCCGCGATGCTGTAGTCTTTGCCGGTCGCCGCGCTTAATTTCCGCGCTATCTCAAACATCTCGCGTTCGTGCCGCGGGCGTTCCGGCTCAGTGACGCGACACTTGAGAAAGTTAGGTGGATGCGATTTGCGTGCGTCATACGCGAGATGGTTTCCGGAGTCCGCCAAAATCGTTTGAAGCAGTTGCGGCGTTTCCTTGCGTCTGCGGATGAGGGTTGCCACGGCTTTTTGGGAGGCTTCTGCCAGCAATTTTGGCGGCAGTTCTGTGGTATCCGCGTCATCAAGTGTCCCGTTGCAGTGCCGTAAAGAGAATTCGCGCCAGACCTCATCAGAATTATCCCCGTTTGGGTAGGTTGCACCGCAGGATGCCACGCGATAGGGTTCCTGTGTCAGGGTGCTGAACCGGCGAGATATCTGGAAGAAAAGTTGAGCATCCTGTGGGAATTGCGGCGCATGCACCCGGCATCTTAAAAAATTTGGCGGTTCCGAGCCGCTTTCGTTGTTCGACTCCCTCGCGGGCGTATCGAACCGTAGCAAAGAAAGTGGGGCCGTACTCCCGCATATAAAGTTTTTCCAGCCGAAGGACCTGAATTGCATTCCTTTCTTTCACTCCTTTCAGGTCAACGATTTGCATCTCAAACCTGCTCATTGTTTTTCCTTCTCTGAGTGAGACAAATCTGATTCACGGAATACCTCAAAACGACGCTTGACACAACCAGGAGGGATGTGCCTGCAGGCAAGAATTTCTGCATCCCGTATCGCGTTCACGAGTGCCTGTAACTGTGGCGTGAGATGCGCGTCGCAAGGTTTCCCCGGCCCCGGTGGTTGAGGGTATAGCCCTACTTGAAATTCTTGTATATCAGGTGTAATATGTGGGCATAAACCTCCTGAGAAAAAACGTAGCGTTATTCATCAGCTGCGACGCGCCGATTTGCGATGCTAATAGACTCACTGTTTATTTCAATCCCGATGCAGGCTCTACCCAATCGCATTGCGGCCACCGCCGTTGTCCCGCTTCCGAGGAAGGGGTCAAGCACAATCTGGCCAGGAACAGAAAAAAGACGGATGAGGTGTTCAACGAGCACAACGGGTTTCACCGTCAGGTGCCCATTGAAATGGCTGCGTCGCGGCTTTTCTACCGTCATCACGGTGCTTGGCGCAGAACCGTCTAGGGTGGCACCCGCGTCAATTAGACTCGTTTCATGGATTCGCCAATTCTCAACAAACGTTCCGATTCGGGGTTTCTGTGCGAGGATCATCGCCTCGAATTGCGGGCGCAGCTGCGGCGTTTTTCGTCCTTGCAGTTGTGCCTTCAAAGCCTCCTTTTCCGTATCCGTTTTGTCCATCCGATTGACGAAATGATCCATAGAGAACGCCTTGAATTGTGCGAGACGAGTGAAGTGCCATGCGTAAAGATCGCGAATTTCAAACCCCGCGTCCTCAAGTCCTATCGCCATCCGATGAGCCAGCCTCGGCTGGCTAAACACGACTGCGAACGCGCCCGGCTTCAGCACCCGGAGCATCAAGCGGCTCACTTCTGTCATAAAGGCCTGTAAGGCAATCCCCTGCTTCGGATCGAATTTCATTCCGACTGGCAACCCACCGATAACGCCTGTGGCGCGTTTCGCACCCTTTTGTCCTTTCTTCCAGTCGGCATCGAGGCCATCGAGAAAATAGGGCGGGTCTGTCACGACAAGATGGATGGATGCCTCTTCAAGTTCTGGCAACTTGTTTAAGCAGTCGCCGTGTATAATCTGTGGTGTAGATGGCCAGCTTGGTTGCTGCATAGCGGGTTTTTATTCTTCCGTGGCACGGCGAGGGGGAACCCCCGGCGATTAGCGATTGCCGGGCCCTCGCCCTACAGTAAATATGGGTTCAGGGTGCGCTGTGCCGACGTTTGAGGTCTCCCCAAGCAACCGGCAGTTTTGCACGCGGCGAGACATCAAACGGGACGAGCAGGTCTTCAAAATACTCGAACTGGGCGATCTGTGTGCCTTTGTTGTCACAGATACCGACATAAATGCCGACTTCGATCGGTTCATCGAATTCTTGTTCGGTTTCGCCAATGTCGGTCCAGTTATCGTTCGCTTTCCGTTTCCACCATGCTGTGAAGTTATCGCCTTCTCGGCGGAGGCGCATGTAAAGTTCCATTTCGCCGGCCGGGTCTTGGAAGCCGGGGACTACGCCGACGAGGCCTTCACCGCCATCAAACTGCCGTTTTTGGTATTGAATGACAGCGTTGTTATCGTTTGCCGGTCCGCGTCCCCAGAGTTTTATCGTCACCCATTCGCCCTCTCGTCCCTGATGGTCCTTCGTGGTAGGCGAGAAAGCGACGACTCCCGCTACGACGCAGGCTTCTTCGTAGTCCATGTAGAGGTGCGTTTCGATGTCAAAATCGCCTTCGTGTTCCTGATAGAGCCGGTTTGTCGTATCATCGGGCCAGAGGTTTCGGTCGCGTTCGCCGGTGATGTGCAGCCAGCCGGCTTTCGTTTTGCCGAGGTCCCACTCTTTCGGTTCAACGCCTTCCTCTCTGGAGGTTTTCCATTGCCAATTCGGGTTTTTTAAAGCGTTGCCATCAAACGGGTCACCGAGGGAATCAGCGGCTTCGGCGGCGAAGGTGCCGAAAATCATCGCGATGCCGATAAGCACTAAAATAGTTATCTGTTTCATAAGTCTATCTCCTGTGTAAGCGCAGCACGGCGAGGGCCTGTCCCTCGTGCTGCGGCTTTATGTTGCGTGCTTTGAAAGCGCGCCTATGAGAAAGATGGCTGGCGACATGAGAGCCGCCAGCCGGGAGAGGTGCCAGGTTACTGGCGTTTCAGTTCACCCCACGTGATAGCAAGTCTATCGCGCGGGTCTACGGGTGTCGCGGGGCTAGAAGCCTCACGGAAATAGTCAAACGTGACTGTCATGTTGCCGGGGCCTTCGCCTTCGCAGATACCGACATAAATGCCGACTTCAAGGGGTTCTTGAAGTTCGTTGGTAACTTTGCTGACAGAAACCCAGTCGCCTTGGGCATCTGGCTTGAACCAGGATTCATATTCGTCGCCTTCGCGTTTGATGCGGAGTTCGATGGGGATAACGCCCTGTTCTGGATTGTAGTCGGGTTGCGTTCCGACATAAGGCGCGGCATCGTTTTGACGGCGTTGATACTGGAGCACGGCGTTGTTGTTCTGCGCTGCCCCGCGTCCCCACAACTTCAGCGTTACCCATTCGCCATCGCGGTCTTGGGTATCCTTCGTTGCGGCGGAGTAGACGACGATGCCGGCGACGGTGCAGGCATCTGCGTAATCGACAACCATCGACGTTTCAATGTCAAACTCGTCCTGGTCGGTGATTTGATAGAAGCGCGTGGTGGTATCATCGCCCCACAGATTCTGGTCAAACCCCGCTTCCGCGAGGAGCAGTCCATCTTTCAGCTCCCAAGGACTCTTCTCTCCGTCCTTGACTTGCCAAAAGGATTTGAGTGCCTGGCCGGTGCCATCAAATTCGTCGCTCATCAACGTTTGTGCGAAAACACTATTGACGCAGCCGACGGCCAGTAGCAACGTTAACATGACACAAAAAGTTTGTTTCATCAGGTAAATATCCTTTCTATAAATTTATTATGGACATATTTTACCATTTTTATGGAAAAATGTCAACTTATTTCTGCTAATACAGAATATGCACCCGATTTTTGCCGCGCACTGTCTCATCTGGCAGCACGAGCGGCACTTCCACCACGGCGATGAAGGTGCCAGCTGCGCTGATGGCAAGCGTATCGTAAGGCAGCTGCCCTTCCGTGCGGTAGGTGTAGAGGTATTTCGCCAAACCGCTTCCTTCGGCCTCCAGATCGAAGAGGGAAACGCCGTGTAGGCTTTCATTCGGGTTTTGACTCCGTTTGGAAACGGCGAGGACTGCATAGCGACCGGGGGTGTCAATTCGTAAGCCTTGCGGCATATTCTCCAATTGCCATTGCCATACCTTTTCACCGTCCCATGAATAAGCAAACAATGTCATCCCGTTTGGATGCGCTGTAGTCGGACGTTGCGCGCCTTTTTGGAGATGATACGGGATATAAGTATCGCCGGTGACAAAGAGCGCGGCAGCATTCGTCGCGCCGATGGTGCCGGAAGTGGCGATAATCGGGACACCGCTCACTTCTAGGGGAGTCGTCAAATTTTGATGCCAGAGTGGTTCCTGTTCTCGCTGTTTTCCGGTAGTCGCGCTTTTAAAAATAAAGGCGCGCCCATCGTCGGTTGTCACATTAATAAACTTGCCATTGGGTGAGATGCTGACACCGCGCCAAAAGGTGACTCCCTCAAAGTAGGGTTTGAGCGGTTCAAAGGTGGCGTGCCATCGTTCCATGCCCGTTTCCACATTGATGACGACAAGTTGTCCGTTTCCTTTCCCACTTTTATCTGTTAAAAGTGCCAGCGTTTTTCCATCGGCACTGACATCAAACCATCGCAAAACTTTCGATAGCGCGCCATCGGTGGGCCATTTCCATTTGACGGTGCCTGTCTCTTCATCAAATCGGTAGAGTTGGGATTTCTGATGCGGCGCATCGTCCCTGGTCCACGAATGCACGCTTGCGACAAGCACGTCGCCATCTGGCAGCGTCAGCATGCGAGACGGGCCCGGATATTGCACCCACGCATAAACACTGCCCGGGTCTTGCGGCGTAGAAGACTCAATGTCGTCAGCGGTGCGATATTTCCACAACTGCCGGGCGGCACGCTTTCCAAGCGCGCTGATGTCATAACTGTAGATGTATCCATCAGCTGCTTGTTCACTAATATAGAGGTACTTTCCGTCGCGACTGAAGGCGACGTGTTTGACATATCCCTCTGAAATGCGGGTTTTCCAGACTGTTTCGCCAGTCAGTGTCTCAACAATCGCGAGGTGCCCTGTATCCGTTGCGATGGCGACATTTTCTCCATTCATTGAAAACGCTACCGTTGTCGGCTTTGCCGGGCGGCGCAGGTTTTCCATGAGCGATAACACTCCATCCAACGCAATCGTCCGGATGGGATACAGCACTGGTTTGAGCGGCGTTCGGGATTCTGAAACGAGCACGTCTGCATCAGAGGTGAGCGTCACGTGATAGTTCTGGTTCGGTTCCCACGCGCATCGCATCAGCATCTGTTGAGGGTTTAGCCGTGAGACCTTGGCAGGAAGAAGTGTTTCCGTTTCTGATAACACTTCGATTTTGAGCGTGCCTTTAACGTGCTGTTCCGTTTCAAGCACGGCACCCGTGCGCGTCCAGACAACGTTCATGTCCGCTGCGAACGCGTGAATAGGGAAGGCGATGAGTAGACAAAGTAGTGCCAGAAGTTGATTTTTCTTCATTTTGAGAGTTCCTCTCTTTTCCTATTTCTGTAGAGTCAAGTTAGTCAGCGACGCGCCAGAGTCCGCGTCCCAATCGGCTGCCAAGTAGCACGCCGATAAAGGTATAGGCGAACCCTTCAACTAGGATGCGCATTGCGATATACCAATCTGCGTAGAAGAGCCGGTAGAAGACAATGGACAGTTGAAAATCGACATAGACAGCAAGCGCATCGCAGATGCCGAGTGCCACTGCCCATGCCAATAAACCGCGCCGTTGCACGAGCCGATACCCCGTTTCAAGTAACAGCACGCTTGTGCCGGTATAGATAATTTCCATCGGCGTGAAAAGCCCGAAGGTGACTGCACCGAGCAACAGGCGCACGGCGGAGGCCAGGAGAATCACGCCCGGTTTTTTCTCCGTTTTTCCGTAGGCTCGGTTTTCAACCGCGCATTCTTCTTGTTCTGCCTTTTGCGGTGAGCCGTTAATATAAATGAGCAACGCTGTCAGCAACGCATAGTAGAGCGTTTCATTCATCAGCCCAGTCAACAGCACTGAGACGGGGCCGAGGAGAGCGCGGATGAGGTTCAAAAACAGCGTTGATGGGATGATGACGCAGACAAAAACGGTCGCGCCGAACAACGCGATGACAATCAGTTGTTTCGTCGTGAACCGTGCAAAGATTTGGCGGTGATGCCGAAGCACGCCCGCTAACCCGATGCTGCTGGCAAGCACGGCTAGCACCGTGATGAACAATGCCTGTCGATTCGGCACGACGATGTGGAGCGGCCGTTGTTCACGCAGCACCGTGGCGTTACTGCCCCAAACTTTCACCTCAATCTCGCGCGTGTATTCGCCGGCTCTCGCCGAAAGCGGATTGAAGTAAATCGGCAGCGGAATAGCACTTAATGTCCCTGGCGGCAGGCTCGCGAAGGATACGCTCATATCTGTCCCGGCATTGACTGCCTCGGGCGGCGCGAGAAACTGAATCACCTTTCCACTTTTCGCGTCGCGGTTAATAGAGGAGACGACGACATGGAGAGTTGACTCGCTGTGATTGCGGAGATGCACCGTTTGGTGTGCTATCGGCGTGTAGACATCAATCGGGGACTGTCCCCACCGGCCGAGGAGTGGCTGCGCGTGATAGAGGGTATCGGCGCGCTGCCTCGGGTCGGCGGTGCCGGCATCATCGGTAGGCATCTGGACATCTTCAATGGCGAGCTGGGCCGCTATCTCCTCCACTGTCGCCGCCTGCAGTTGCAATTCGGTTATGTGTTCCCAGGTCGTATCCTCGCGATTCTGTAAGACGAAATTTCTATATTCGCCACTCGCTTCAAAGCGAACCTTGCCCGAAATAACAGCGGTGCCAGTATCAAGTAGGCGCGGCATTTTCAGCACCACTTCCCGATACCAGACTTCGCCAGCGACGGTAAATGTGCCGGACGTTGTCAGACAGGTTTCTTCACCGGTATGTTTTGCTGTCCAACCTTCTGGCCATTTCACGACAGTCAGTGTAGAAGGGAGACAAACTTCAACGTGAAAATCGGCTTGATGGCGGGGGACAGGCCTCCGCCGGTTGCTTGATGGCGGTGCAGCTGTCCCATTTCTGACCAGGACTGTAGCAGTCAGTTCGCTGTCGTGCAGCACGAGTGAAGGGGCGTTCGCGTGCGCAGCCGCACCGTACGGGACCGATATTTCCAAACTGCCGCGTGCGGTAGAACGCGGGGCAGTCACTTGTTGGAAGCTGACCTGCCCTGTTTGCGATGTCACCTCAATTTGGTAGGTTTCGCCTTCGTGCCATTCAAAGTAGAGCGATTCTACCGGGCGCGGTGCCGTGGGAAAATCGAGCTGCGCAACTAGCGTTTTCGTCTTGTCGCCAAGCGTTCGGTAAGCTTTGACTTGGGAGGGTGACTGCTTCTGTGTCTCTGCTTCGCGGGGGGTGCCTCGGCTAAATTGGAGCTCTGCACCGAGGGAGAAGAAAGTCACCTGCCACGCTAGCGATGCATCTTTCGTTTCCCTCGGGCCGCAACTGATAAGCAACAGCGGAAATAGGAAAAGATACCATCCCTTTAAAACCCCTTTAAGGGTGTATTTATAGAGCCAGACTATCGATTTTCGCATTGCGTGTTCCCTTACTGGTAGGTGCGGTTTGTAACCGCACCTACCGAGGATGATGAAACTTGCGTCCGTTAGAGTTGGCTTGCGATAATAACCAGGTCAAGCACGTTTACCACGCCATCGGCGTTGATATCGCCGCGCAAATCTACGCCGCTTTCGCCTAGGTAGCGACTGACGATGCCCAGGTCTTCGACGTTCACAAACCCATCGTCGTTGATATCCTCAGGTCTGGGGACAATCTGTGCGATGGCTACGTTATCCGCCCCGGGGCCGGGGCGATACGTTTTGAGGAGCGTTTCGTCGGTGCCCATGGCGCGCACCTCGTCTTGCCCACCGCCGGTCCAATCGGGATAGGTGATATAGAGGCTGCCGTCCGGTGCGAACGTCATGCCCGAACCGCCGCCGAAATCGACGAGCGCGTCATCTTTATCTCGGACCCATTTTTCTGCGACGACATCATAGATAAGGAGACCGGGGGTTTGCCATCCACCTTGGATGAACAGCTGCTTTTCCGCATTGATGGCGAAACTACCCGGTGACATTTTCAGCGGCACCGTCTTGCGAACCTCATCGGTAGTCGTATCAATAAACACGAGGTTACCGGCGATGAGATTCAGGTCGCCCGTTGTCTTGACGAGCACTGTTGACTCGCCATCGTTGACAATCCCGCCGGCGTTTGTCGGCATCGGGATAGATTTCAATACCGTGTCTGTCGTGGTATCAATCACCGTGACGCTGCTGTCGTGGTAATGTACTTTGCCTTCAATTGCGTCCCACTCCCATGCCGCGTTCGTCACATAAGCCTTGCCGTTCAGCAGCGTGATGCCGGTGGGTTTGTTGAAGGGCCCGGTGATGACCTTCGTCACATTGCGATTTGGGATGTCGACGACATGCACCTCGTGCGCTGCGTCGCAGGTGACATACATCTTGTTCTCATCGACAAAGGCGAGGCTTTGTGGTTGGGCACCGGTGCGGATTGGGATTTCTCCGACAATCGTGCGCCGCTGCAGGTTGATAATCAAGATGTTGCTGCTAAAGACGTTGGATATGTAAGCGAGATGCCCGCGAATGAGGATATCGCTCGGCACGTTGCCGAGCGGGATGACTTGGTTCTCAACCGCGCGTTTCTCGTTAGGTTCCGCGAGGTCGATGAGTGAAAGTGAAGTTGAAATGCCCAAGTCGGGATGAGTAAGCGCATTGACGACGACAGCGAGATGCTGCACGTCTGTCTGGCCAAAAGCCGGGCTCATGAGAAGGGTGAAGAGGATAGCCCGCGCTACCCACTTTTTCAAAAATTGCATGATTCCTCCGTAATGAAACAAAAAATCCCTGCTTTCCGTGGGAAGACAGGGGATGTGGCAACGTTCATACGGAGGTAGGTTTTCCAAAATCGTGAAAGTCGGAGTGCCTCTCGTGCGCGCTGTTGTTCCACTGCTCTCCCGCGAAAGCAGCTGTATGAAACACGATTCAGGCAGGTCTCCTGACTTCCGATGCTTTCTTGTTGCAGGAAACGACGTTTTCTTGTGAGTTGCCAAGAAAAACGGGTCTCTGCTGCACCGAACAAAAATTCCCACTTCACCTTCCCATCTGACGACAGTGGTTTTTGAAGTGAAAAACTCTCCTCCGAACCGTATGGCTTGCTCACAGAGGAGTATCGTTCACAGTGGCGGGGCCGTGGCGGATTCTCACCGCGCTTCCCTATTCTCCGATGTCGCAGGGTTTGCAAGTTTCACCCTACATCGGCACCTGAATCGTTTGCTTATTCAGTTGTTGTGGAGATATTATATCACATTTCTGCGCTTTTTGCAAATTTTAATTGCGGATTTTCAGGAGTTGTCCCGCGTTTCCGTTGTCCCTCGCTATGTCACGAAGTTCGCGGGGGCCAGGCCCCCGCCCTACGTTCCTAGGTTATTGCTCCCTGCACCGAGCCTCTCATCTTGGAAGTCCTAGATGCAGGCGGATAGAAACATCCACTCTTACGCGCGCTGCTGTCTGCGCTGCGCTTGGAGCCGGTCCCACGGGTAGATAAAGCACCTGTCAGCCCAGTTCTGATAAAGCCCGATGAGCTCTTTCAACTTCTGCGGATGCTTGTCGGCGAGGTTGTTCATCTCGGTCCGCTCTGCTTCCACATCGTAGAGTTCCCAGTCTCCAGGGAATTTGCAGACGAGTTTCCATTTGCCTTGGCGCACGGCGCAGTTGCCCTCATGCTCCCAATACAGCACCTCTTTTCCGTTGTTTTTTCCGTCGAAAATCGGGGTTAGACTGGTGCCTTCTAACGGCAAAATCGGGTTCCCGTTGTGTTCATCTGGATAAGTTGCCCCGGAAACGTCAAGGCATGTCGCCATAATATCGGGCAGTTGCCCCGGCTGATGGCGGAGTTCGCCTGCGGCTTTAATCCTCTCCGGCCAGTGCGCGATGAGCGGTGTAGCGATACCGCCTTCATGCACCCAGTGCTTGTATTCACGGAACGGCGTATTGGACAGATTCGCCCACGGCACGCCATAACTCTGATAGGTGGTTTCCGGCCCCGGCATAATGCTCGGGTCGTTGCCGCGATAGACAGGTCTGCCATCCGAAGTCGTCTCCGTGCTGATGAGCGAACCGCCCTCGCGTCTTGCGGGCGGTCTGCCGAGTTCTTCTGCGCAACCGCCGTTGTCGGCTAAAAACAGGATGAGCGTGTTGTCCAGTTGTCCTGTCTCTTCGAGCGTATCAATAATTCGCCCGATGCCGGTATCCATCCGCGTGATTTGTGCGGCGTAAACCTCCATGCGGCGTTGATTCCACTCTTTATACTGCGCATCGCTCCATGGCGGTTGCGACGGGTCGCGTGCAGTGAGCCGCCATGCCTCGTCCAAGATTTTCATCTCCCGCATCCGTGAGAGCCGTTCTTCGCGGAGTTTGTCCCAGCCCGCGGCAAAGCGTCCGTTATATCGTGCGATGTCCTCTTCATGTGCGTGCAGGGGCCAGTGGGGTGCCGTGTAGGCGACATAAGTGAAGAAGGGGCTCTCCGCCGACTTTTCGGTGTGATTCCGAATGAACGCTGACGCTTCGTCGCTGATGGCATCGGTGAGGAAATACCCTTCGGGAAGTTCATCGTGTTGGATGCGCGTGTTATCCCGCGTCAAGGTATTCGGTTTCCAAAAATTGGCGGCCCCCGTGATGATGCCGTAGTACCGGTCGAACCCGCGCTGGCAGGGCCAGCTATGTTTCGGTCCTTCGGGGCCGGTATGCCGCGAGATATGCCATTTACCGCTCATATACGTGCCGTATCCTTCAGGGCGGACAGCGTCTGCGATGGTAATGCACCGGTTGTTCAGGTCTCCGCGGTATCCCTCTAATCCGTCGTCGCTCGTCATGTGGCCGACTCCGGTTTGGTGTGGGTGGAGCCCGGTGAGCATTGAAGCACGGGAGGGGCAGCACCGCGCGGTATTGTAAAACTGCGTCCATCGTAGCCCGCCCGCGGCGAGCCGGTCAAGGTTCGGGGTATGGACTTCGCCGCCGTAGCAGCCAAGGTCGGAGAAGCCCATATCGTCGTTGAGAATCAGGACGATGTTCGGTTTTTTGTTTTCGTTCATTGGCAATTCGCTCCTATTCACCTTGATTTAGGTGACAATTTACGTTATTATATCTTATATAGGACTTACGCGGAACAAACCCCGTAGGCGTTTCAGGAGTTTGTGTAAGTCATGTTACAAGAAGACGTTAAAAAAATAGAAAAATGTCGGAGGACTCCCCCATGGTTGCGAATTTGATTACGCTTTTCCGCCTAGCTTTGGTCTTCGTCGTGATTTCGCTCTTCGGGCAGCATGTCTATTTAGACGTTCTGCTTGTCGCGATGATAGGAGTGATTTTGTTCCTTGATGCGGTGGACGGTTACGTTGCCCGAAAACTGAATCAGACATCGGATTTCGGTGCGCTGTTTGACATCGTCGGCGACCGGATTGTCGAATGTATCTTCTGGGTTTACTTCGCTGTCGTTGGGCTGATTCCGTTCTGGATTCCCGCCATCGTGATTGCGCGCGGGTTTTTCACAGATGGCTTGCGGAGTGCCGCCTTTGCGGAAGGCAAGACCGCGTTCGGCGAGAAGACGATGATGGCCTCTCCTTGGACACGCGCTCTCACGAGCTCACGCGCAAGCCGCAGCATCTATGGTATCGCCAAGACGCTCGCCTTTCTCTACCTCGGCGGCGTGATGACGTTCAAAAATTTCGGTGCCTACCCTGAATTCGTCGTTGGTTTAGAATTAGCAGGCGTGATTATCTCTTCCGTCGCCGTTGCGATGTGCCTGATCCGCGGGCTCCCCGTTCTGGTTGACGGTTGGAAGTATGTCAAGGGTTAATCTGTGTGCGTTCCGTAGCGCGAGGGAAACCTGTCCCTCGCGCGCTTTGACCGAGACACGGACCCTACGGGACGCGGGGGATTGTCTGTAACAGCAAACGACTCCCATCTTCCCTCGCCAATTGCGTAAAAAACCGCTTTGTCTCCGCATACGCCTCCGCGGGGATTATCCGCTCTTTTAGGTTAAACGTCAGCCGATAAGTCACTGTGCTGTCAATCTGTCTATACTGCCGAGTCAATTCGGCGAACTCTGTCGTGTGATGGATATCCGCGGGGAGAACGGCAGTCCAACCTTCCGGTAGATGAATCTGAATTGCTTTTTCAAGTTGCGTTGGGTAACCGAGGTCAAGTGAATAGGCACGCTGCGGCGCGGCAACCATCTCCGCATATTCTGCGAACTCATCAATCGGTAAGCGCATGAGCATTTCCCCGGTAGTAGCGATTTTTGCGAGCGACTTATTTTCTAGCGGTGTGGCGTAATTCTTGGCGTGAAAACCGAGTTCGATCTCCACGGGCACGTTAAGATTTTCCAAGTCGGAGATGTTGCTCCACGCTACCTCAATTCCTGGAAATTGCTGGCTGAGCTCCGTAGCCAAAGTCGTCTGCAGTTGGTTCGGCGGTACCTGTTGATAGGTCCAGCGCGCATTGAGGCTGTATTGCCCGCGCGTCTCAATGTGGAGTTTCCCTCTCACGGAACCTTCTTCGCTGAGCCACAATTCTGTTTTGCTCACGAGCCGGTTAGTTTCTGCCGGGAAAATTGGGATATCCACAAACTCGCCTTGCTCTTCACCTATCAGAAACCCTTTTCGTCCCTGGTCGCTGTATGGCAGATTTCCGTAACTGCAGGTTTGCGAGGTTGCATCGAGCCAGATATAGTGGGGCATCGCGCCCAGGAGGTTGCTCCTACCGGAAACCGGGACTGCCGCCAGCATGTGACTGAATTGGTTCAGCGATGGCAGTTCTGTATCTGTCCGTTCATAAGGGGATGGGTTAATCAGCACGGGATAGGCGCGGATGCCGACAAGTTCTAGCATCGCGATGAGCAATGTCGTTTTGTCCTTGCAATCGCCGTATTGTTTTTGCAGTACCTCTGCAGCGGGAGATGGCTGATACGCGCTCTGTCCCAGTTCAATGCCGACGTAACGGATGCGCGAGGCGACGAAGTGGTAAATCGCGCGAATCTTATCCGATGTTGTCATCAAATCCTTTGTAAGTTGATGGACTATCGCCTCAATCTGTGCATCCGGCGCGTACCGGTCTGCGGCAAGTTGCTTATACCATTGGTAGACATCGTTCCACGAGGGGATTGAGGAATAGTGCAACCGCGGCGCGATGTCGTTGACGTGGGGCATTCCTTCTTCAATTGTGAGTGCCGGCGTTTCGCCATGCTGCCACACGTAGATACTGTTGCCATTTTCATCATAGCGAATCGAGACCGGGAGGTCTCTCCTACTGAAGTTCTCCGTTTTCCACTGAAAATGCCACGCGCTTGGGATACGAAGCGCGTAACTTGTTTCAAGCGTTACCTCTGTCGATTGAAAATTGAACCCGCCGGTAATCCACGTCTCTCCGCCGACAGCGTTTTCAGGTTTATCTTCAAGCGTTACCTGATATTCAATGCAGACTCCCGGTGTGAGTCCTACCATTGAGATGACGCGCCACATCGTATCCGAATAGAGATTTTGGGATAACAGCCCTGGCGGCGTTACATCGTTGAACGCCTCGGCGGGCGGTTGATGCACCGTGCCATCAGCGGCGATAGTGCGTGCGATGTTCACCGCGATGTTCTGTGCACTCGGCTGGTAGGGGATGGCAATATCGTCGTATTTCTCGATGCCCCTCTCGGTTAGAAGTTTGACGACTTGATGCGTGGTATAACGGGATTGCCCTGTCGGCAAGACATCGTGACTAAAGTGGTTGAAGAGGATCAGCGCGTCGGCATCCGGATAAGCGTCGGCATCCGGCGCGGTGGCAATGCGCAGGTCTGCGTCCACTTGCAACAGATCCACAGGTGGTATATGAACTGCCACCCCGGTCGGCGCGATTTCTTCCGCTAAAGCCTGCAGCCGCGTCACCGCGAGCAGATTGTCCGGCGCGACCTCCAAGAGTTCCTGATATTGGAGTAGTGCTTCGTAGTAACGCCCCTTGTCTTCGTAAAGTGCCGCGAGTTGCTGGCGCGCCCAAACATCTTTCGGGAACAACCGAATGGATTCACGCAATTCCGCGATTGCCTCTCCGACTTCTCCCTGTTCCAGATAGATTAATCCCAGGTAATTGTGCAAATTCTCGCTTTCGGGACGTTCACATTTCGGATCGATGTTTAACGCCTCGTGCAGAACCTTCACTGCTTCATCGAGCCGTCCCAGCTGTTTGTAAGCCAAACCGAGGTGATTCAAAGCGTAGAGGTTATCCTTGGAGACGGTAAGCACCTGCTTGTAGTGTTCGGCGGCGGCCTGATAATCGTTCAGTTTTTCGGAGATGTAGCCGGCGTAGTTCAGCGCGTTGACGTTGTTGGGTTCTAGTGCCAGAAACACGGCAAACGCATCCCGCGCGTTTTCATACTCCTCAAGTTGGAAGTAGATCTCCGCGATTTTCTGCTGAGGGGCTCCTGCATCCGGCCGAATGGCGACAGCGGCTTGGTAGGCAACGAGTGCATCGCGCAGATTTCCGCGCCGGAGTTCCTCATTGCCTCGCTCAACGTGTTCGCGCCACTGCTGATTCCGCTCAACCAGCGGATCGACTATCTGCTTTGGTGCAGAGCCGGTCGCGCATCCGCCTTGCACGACGAGCAGGCATAGCAACAAAGAGGACAGAATTTTGTGGAAAGTCATTGTTTGAATCCTCGGTAGGCGCGACCGGGAGGTTGCTCCTACGGTTTCGCGACCGGGAGGTCGCGCCTACAACTCTCTCAATTTCACGTTGCTTTGGTGGCGTTCGGTGTCGCGCCGCGTCTTCTTCTCAATTGACTGCTTGAAAGCCGCCTCGAGGTCTACGCCGGTTTGGTTCGCCAAGCAGAGAAGCACGAAGAGGATGTCCGCCATTTCCTCTCCGAGGTCGCGGTTGCGTTCGTTTTCCTTGAAGCTCTGCTCACCGTATTGGCGTGCCATGAGCCGTGCGAGTTCCCCGACTTCCTCCATCAGAATCGCCGTGTTGGTCAGTTCCGAGAAGTAGCGGATGCCGATGTCGTGAATCCAGTCGTCAACGAGTTTTTGACAGTTTTGGAGTGTGTAGTCCATGAGATGTTCTCCGATGTATGGCATTTTCTGTCATTATAGCAAATTTCGTGATGCAGGTCAACAAATTTTTTTGAAGACATCTGTGCTGTTTCCGTGGGACGAGGAAAACCTGTCCCTCGCTCTGCACAGATTGCTGCAAAAACCAAAACGATACCGATGGAAAAACGAAACGGCTCTATTTTTTTCACAAAAAGAGTTGACACATTTTGATAATTTGTGTATAATTAATCGCAGCAAAGTCAATCGATTTGGCATCTAGCGGCACGTTGTGTTAACATTTCAAGAAATTGAGGCATGTTCTCATTTTTCTGACATTTTAATTTGGTACATTTTGAAAAATCGTGTACAATTAAAGACGTTAATTGGTAACGCTGCCTTTTTCGGAGCCGCGCCCGCTGCGCGAGGTTTGAAAAATGGCCTTGACAAAAATGTGAAAATCGGTTACCATAATGGAAAACTACGCGTTTTTGCATTTTAATTTGACAAATAATGCAAAATCGTGTATAATTAACGTATTGAATGATGCAGTTGTCGTTTTTGAAGTCGCGCCCACTTTGCGGGTTTTCAGAAAACGGCTTGATAAAATAATGCAAATCGGTTACCATAGTAGAAATCATTTCATAACAGCCTTGACAAAAATGGTTAAATCGGTTATCATTTAGAAAATCGTCAGGCTCGGTGCAGGGAGTGCCCTTCGTCACCAGCCTAACAGAATCTATTGGACGCTACTACGAAGTTTGAACGCTCCAAACGGGCGACGGCGATACTGATGAATCAAACGAACTACGTTAACACCTCAGTTGAAAATGTGCGCGGACGAAGCACTTGGCCCCTCACTGCATCCTACGTCTGTCAGGGGACAGCCTGCTTGCGTCTTGACGTGTTCGTGGTTGCGCTGTTACCGCGAGGCAGGGAGATTTAATCGAACCGAACAGCAGGCAACTTGCCTGCCTACGGAATGCGGGGCGCGCCCCGCTGTTTGCCTCACGACGAGGCATCGAGGACGCGAAAACCCGCGTGGGTTCAATCGTGCCTCGCGCCCGCTGCAACGGCAGCAGGGTTTGACGAAGATTTCCGAACGGGCTCCGGTCGGTTTGGAATTTGTGGAATCTCATCAAAAATCTTCGGATTGTTGATGGGGTGCTTATCTATAAAGGTGAAAGGTTTTTCGGTTGAAGAATTTTTCGCTCATTTAACGAATAGGAGATTGTAATGAAAACGTTTTCAATTTTACTGACGCTTGTATGCATCGGGTTTGTCTTGATGCTTACGGGGAACGCCGCTGCGCAAATTACGTTTGAAGCGGAAACTGAGGTTGAACGGGTTCAAAAAAAGTATCAGGTAGGTGATACAACGCCGCTCACCATTACCCTCAGACGCGACGGTGCTGTGCAGGCGGGCGAAACTGTCACATTTCGGGTTCTCGGTTTTGTGGACAGTAACAATCGCGTCATACAGCCGGATCCTACGGTTGCATCAGTCGATCCAAAAAGCGGAGTCACCGATCGTTTTGGGAAAATACACACCAATGTGACTTTCCATGTGGCAGGACGCATTGGAATCGAAGCAGATGCAACGACACTTGATGCTCTCTACGTCCATGCTTTTCAGGTGGGCGAAGAGGTGGAAATAACCCGCATTGTTGCGACTCCGAAGGTTGAGGACCTCCCTCTCGCTGTCGGCGATACCTTCACATACTCGATCGGGATCAAATATGTGACAGATTTAGCCGGCTGGCAGATGGATATTGCCTACAATCCGGTGGTGCTAGAGGCCGTTGAAGTCAGAGAAGGTGATTTTCTGGCACTCGGTGACGTAGATGCCGCGTTTCAGTCCGGTACCATGAGTGCAGGCAAAATCTCCGGTATCTGGCAAGCGCGTGTTGGCAGGACTGTGGATGCCGATGGTGCTACTGTCCTCACCGATCCCGTGGACGGTGTCAATGGCTCTGGCGAATTGCTGCAGATCGATTTCAAGATCAAGCAATTTGCGGAGGAAGCATTGGGGCTGCATAATGTGCAACTCAGTAATTCCGCTCATATCAGTAATGCCGGCCGGCTGACAGTGCCTGAACTGGTTTTCGACCAGGCTTCAAGCCGACCAAAACATAACCGGATATCCTACCATATTATCAGCAACCCGGTGGTTGCGACACACCAGTATCCCCGAGAGGATGTCAATCGGGATGGACTGGTGGATGTTATGGATCTGGTCGTGATAGCCGCAGAACTTGGTGAAGTTCCCGCGGATCCGCGCGCTGACGTCAATAACGATGGGATTGTCAATACGCTGGATCTCATCTTGATCTCCCGACATCCAAACTGGGGAAAGGCAGTGGCACCCGTTGAGGTTAGGGGGGCGAACGATCAGGTAGGAACCGCGCCGCTGTCCGCAAGCGTTAGAGAACAGACAGACTTCACGCCTGAAACGATTCAGTCGTGGATCGACCTGGCGCAGGTTGAGGACGACGGGGCAGCCATTTTCGACCTCGGCATCGCGAATCTTGAACGGCTGTTGCAGGCAATGGTGCCGGAAGAGACGCAGTTGCTGCTGAACTATCCGAATCCGTTCAACCCCGAAACGTGGATTCCGTATCAGTTGGCGAAAGCCACGGATGTCACGGTGTCCATCTACGCTGTGAATGGCACCTTGGTTCGCACTCTGGCGTTAGGACATCAGGCGGCTGGTGTCTATCAGAGCAAGAGCCAGGCCGCGTATTGGGATGGCCGGAACGACCTCGGCGAGCGCGTCGCCAGCGGCGTGTATTTCTACACGCTCACCGCGGGTGATTTCTCGGCGACGGGCAAGATGCTTGTCAGGAAGTAAATTGATTTGTAGGGGTAGGTTTTGAACTTGCCCCTACATTTTGCTATCCAAGTTTTCACCCCAGGGAGTTTAGTATGAAAAAAATAAAAACGCTTCTCATTTTAGTAGTAGTCGCCTTTGTAATGGCTGTGGATGGCTGTAGGAGGACAAGCGAGATGCTTCCCGGTAAGGGCGGTGGAGACACAATGCCCCCATCCGAGGGACAACAGAGCAGCGTGGACACAACGATGCCACCCGTGGTATCCCCGGAGAGCAGCGTGGACACAACGATGCCACCCGTGGCACCACCCACGCGCGGAGACATGGTGCTCATTCCCGCCGGAGAATTCCAGATGGGCAGCATCGATGCAGATGCAGACGACGATGAAAAGCCGGTGCATACCGTCTACGTGGATGCGTTCTACATGGATGTACACGAGGTGACGTATGCCGAGTATAAGGCGTTTATCGATGAGAATTCGCAGTGGCAAAAAGGGAACATTCAGGCGAAATTCCACGGTGGCCAGTACCTCAACGATTGGAATGGCAATACCTATCCTATTGGGAAAGCCAACTATCCGGTAGTGTATGTGAGTTGGTATGCAGCTATGGAGTATGCGGCATGGGCAAATAAACGGCTTCCAACGGAGGCAGAGTGGGAATACGCTGCCCGCGGTAGGCTGAAGGGCAAAAAGTATCCGTGGGGTAACACGATTTCCCCCCAGAATGCCAATTACTACCCGCATGTTGGTGAAGCGACAGAGGTTGGGCGGTATGCGCCGAACGACTATGGATTATACGACATGGCGGGGAACGTGTGGGAATGGTGTCTTGACGAATGGCGTTTCGATTTCTACGCTGATTCTCCTGACCGGAATCCGCTCTCTGGGGCACCTACGATCAAATGGATACAAGATAACTTTCAAAGTGTTAAATCCGCCCGCGTCTTGCGCGGCGGGTCTTGGAACTCTCAAGCGGATGGCGTGCGCGTCGCCTCTCGCGAATTCTATACGCCTATGCTCACGAGTAGCATATTTGGTTTCCGTTGTGTGAGGGCTGTTACCCCTTAAGACCATAACTCCATGAGTGAGGCGGTTGATGTGCGTCCTTCGGGCGCGCTCGCCGAATCTCGCCGATTGTGGACTTCAGCGAGCCCGAACGACAGACAGGACGTTGGTATCGGTTGATTGGTAGGGGCAGGTTTTAAACTTGTCCCTGCATCTTCCATTGAATGTTTATTATTTATTTTCGTTTTGAAAAGAGGCATTGCGGTTGTCGATCTATCGTAGTGTTTCAAATACTTCACAACTTCACACGAACAATTTACGCAAATTATTCGTAATGCTGACGGCTGCATTTGATAGTTCGTGCGCGATGCCAAAGCGCGCCTATCGGCCTCTATGGAAAAGGAAGTCAACATGCTAAAATCAACGTTAGTTATTGTCATTTTAATTGGGGCTGTGCTTTCCTTCGCTGGATGTGATCAGACACCGAGCATGTTAGCACCTCCTACCGACGCATCTCCCGATTCATTAGGTATCGGAACTCCCGCGGAGGTGAGTGCGGATCCGTCGCCAATGATGCTGCGGAGCGACGAATTTGATGGCAGCGGCCAGATTCAACCGTTTTGGCAGGTCTATAACGGTGATGAAAGCCCCTATGAGTTGAGAGATGGACATCTTGTCGTTGAGGGGGCCTTCAATCAAAATTTATGGAGTTACAGTAACGCGACACGGTTCTATCAGGTAACCGACGAGGACGAGTTTACCGTGGAAACCTCGCTGGTTTTCGATCACGAAGATGTGTGTTCAATCGCAGGGCTCGTCATCTATTCACCAACAACAAAGGATGCCTTTGGGCGTGATGGTGAATGGGTGCTCCTGAAGATATGGGGACATGGTGTTGCAGACGAAAATGGCAACGTCCAGGATATTTTTGAAGGTGAACCAATCCGTGGCCGGGGTACCCCGCAGACAGCGTTTCTCCAATATCAACATCGTTTGCGACCGGTTGTGGGAGCTGCCCCAAACTACAATCCGCCACAAGGAAATATCCCAATCAAGATGCGTTTGTCGCGGAACGGCGACGAATATGAGGCCTGGTATAAGCCGAATGCAGAGGGTGAGTGGATTTCTCTCGGTAGCACAACCGTGGTGCTCCAGGGGCCGCTAGAAGTCGGGCTCTACCTTGGTATCTGCCAATACGAAGCTCCCGGTAGACTCACAGTCTCGTTTGACTATTTCCGGGTAACCTCGGGTCAATAGCTTTGGTAATCATATTCGGTTTGTAAGGGCAGATCTCTGAATCTGTCTGTTCAACCCGAAACGTGGATTCCGTACCGGTTGGCAACGGCGACAGGCAAGATATTGATTCGCACGTAACCTTTCATCGCGGCGAAGGACAGGTTTTCATCCGTGCTCCTACGCAAACCTTTATGATTTAGGCGGTTGAGGTGCGTCCTTCGGGCGCGCTTCAATCGCCTATTTCTTTTTCTGTTATGACACCGTAGGGCAGGGGCCTGTCCCCCGCCATGCCGGATGGCACGAACGCGAGGGACAGGCCCTCGCGCTACGGTTCGCGGTGGATATTTCGTCTCAGTATGCACGCGAGGGACAGGCCCTCGCGCTACGGTTTGAGTTAGGATTGAATGAACGCGAGGGACAGGCCCTCGCGCTACGATTCGCGGGTGGTGATTTCGTCTCAGTTGAGGGATTGCGAGAGACAAGCCTTCGCGCTACGGTTCGTGGGCGGTGATTTCGTTTGAGGAAAAATACCCTTGACATTTCGCTGAAAATGCTATATAATATATCTTGTCCATAATCATAGAAAGGAGCTCAGCGACAACATGGGAATTACAGCCACAGAACAGCAATTTTATGAGGAAAATGGCTACCTCCTGAAAAAAGGGCTTGTCTCGGCCGAAGACATTGCGCGGATTCAGGTGGAGGTTGAAGACATTCATAACCGCATGGCGAAAACTCCCGCCGACGGTATCGGCATTTCGTGGGAAGTCTACGATACGGCAGACCATCCGCCGCGGATTAAGCAGCTGATGCACAGCGAACTCGTGAGCCCCACGCTCAATAAACTGCTTCGTTCCAACGCGGTGCTTGACTGCTTGGAGGCGATGATGGGGCCGGATATTTCGCTCTTCCATAGCAAGTTGCTTCCGAAGGCGGGCGGCGATGGCACGGCTATCCCGTGGCATCAGGATTACGCCTATTGGAAAAATGATGACAACAAGCCTGTCATGATTAACTGCCAACTCGCCATCAGCGAGGCGAATTTGGGGAACGGGTGCATCCAATTTGTCCCCGGCAGCCATAGATGGGGGCTGCAAGAGCATGAGCGGAAGCAGCAGACATTCGGCGTGTTCCTCCCCGGGCACTATCACGAACGCGAAGACGCTGTCGCCGTGGAAATGGAGCCCGGAGACGGCGTGTTTTTTAACGCGCTGATCATCCACGGGTCTGCGCCGAACGACTCGCAGCGCGACCGGCTGATGAACACGTTCGCCTACAACGTCACTGGTAACGGCGCGGCGCGCTCGCGTGAGGTGTTACGAGGAAAACCCGATGCATCGTGATGTAGGAGGGCTCTCCGGTCCCGAAATCGGTTATCGCTGGTTACCACTGCTTTTCTGCGTCCTGCCGCTCTTCATCGCTGCAGGATGCGGCGGCGATGATGGCGGCGCTACCAACTTCGCCCCACGGATTCTGGTTTTTGAAACCGAATCGGATATCGTGCCGCCGGGCGCGAACGTGCCTATCCGTGTGGAAGTGGCAGACCTCGAGAACGATATCTTGACGTTCACCTGGTCGGCGACGGAAGGGGAGTTAACTGAAACTGATACCGGCGCAGTCTGGGCGGCACCCGAAACGGAACGCAAATACCAGATTGAGCTTACCGTGAGCGATGGCGCGAAATCAACGACTAGCACCTTGGATCTACGCGTCTGGCGCGTTCGCCCAGGAAACTATTATCCTCTCGCGGTTGGGAATATCTGGCGATACCGCGACGAGAAAGGCACGCAAATTACGTTTGAAATCGTGGATACCATACAAATCCAATTGGAAGGCGGGAAGACAGTCGACAGTTTTGTCCTTCAGAAATCTAGCACGGCTGACGGGCTTGAAAACGTCGTGAACTACACCTACCTCGGCAATAAACTTGACGAAAAGGGTGAGGTTGTTGCGATTGTCCAACATGCGCAAAATACGACTTCGGGCACGACAGACACGATTATGTTTGTTCCGTTTCTACCGCTCTACCAATTTCCGCTCATTCCGGGAGAGGCATGGGATGTCAAGTTTGAGGCGCAATTGACTCCCGAGCTGTTTCCTATTGGTGGCGGACTTGACGAATTTGAGGTGCTTTCCGAAGAAACAGTCAGCGTGCCAGCGGGAACGTTTGAGCATGTCTTTCAGGTTCAAGAGTCATTTCGGTGGGGATTTGATATCGGTAATCAGGACTTCCCGCTTGACATTACTGTTGTGAATAAGTGGCTTGCTCCGGATGTCGGTATCATCAAATTCACACAAGCGCAGACCCGGGGCGAAGTTACTGTCGAAACGGTTTTTGAATTGGAGTCCTTTGAGCTGACGCTACCTTAATCGTAGGGCGCGGGCTTGTCCCTCGCGATACCTTAGTTGAGTGCTCGCGGGGGACAGGCCCCCGCGCTACGGGGAAAAGAAGGTTTCCTGAGTCGTGGGCCGCAAATGATATGAAACATTCAACAGAGAAAAAACCCGACATTTTAACCACAACCGTCGGTTCTTACCCGATTCCACAGTGGCTTTCGGCGATGCCGACTGAAGAGGCACTCATCGATGCGACGCGCGTTGTCGTCGATATTCAACGGCAACACGGCATCGATATGCCCACGGATGGCGAACTCTACCGCTTTGATGTCAATCACCCTGATACGAACGGGATGATAGACTATTTTATTCGGCCGTTAGAGGGCATTCGGGCACAAGTGGGCCGACAGGAGTGGCACGAATTTCGGCAGCTGCAGACGATGGCATTTCGCGCGAAGCCCGCGGGGGTTGTTCACGCGTCCCTCGGCGAGGGCACGCTAAACCTTGTCACGGATTGTCAACGGATGACGAACGTCGCTGGCGAGGATATCAAGTTCACCGTGACGAGTCCCTATATGCTTGCACGCACCTTGTTGGATAAGCATTACGGCGATTTTGAGGCGTTGCTCACCGCTTTGGCGGAAGTCTTGGCGGCGCAAGTGCAGGAACTTGAATGCGCCTGCCTCCAAATTGATGAGGCGAATATACCGGGCAATCCACACGATGGCCCCCTTGCCGCTGCTGCGATTAACATCGTCCTTGACGCGTTTCCCGGACAGAAGGCGGTGCATTTCTGCTTCGGTAACTACGGCGGGCAGGTTATCCAAAAAGGGACTTGGAGCGCGCTGATCGATTTCTTGAACCTGCTCCGGTGCGATCATCTCGTGTTAGAGTTGAAGCATCGGCCGGCGGCAGATTTGGAGGCACTCAAAGCGGTCTCGGCGGATATTGTCCTCGGTATCGGTGTGATTGACGTAAAAGTCAACCCCGTTGAAACGCCGGACGCGGTGGCGGTAAGCATCGAGAAAGCGGAAAAGGTATTGGGCCCCGGACGGGTTGGTTGGGTGCATCCGGACTGCGGTTTTTGGATGCTCAAACGTTCGGTTGTTGATAGGAAAATAGAGGCACTGGTGCAGGGTAGGGATAGATACCTCGGCTATTACTAACGCCCTTTTCCGTTGCGAGTTTGTGAGGGACGGGCCCTCGCGCTACGGGAGTAAGGGTTGGTTATCGTAGGGCGAGGGCCTGTCCCTCGCCATGTCAAAATCGAAAAGGATGTAGAAAGGATACGAAATGTTTGAAGTCCAATTACCGGCGTTGAAAAAATATCAGAACATCGCCGGTATCGCTGCGGTTGTGGGATTTATGCTTGGAGTGCTCATTCCCGCGTTCGCTATTTTCAGTGCGAGGTGGGCCTGTCCGTTTGGCGATGGCTTGCTTCGCATCGGCGGGTTTTTGTTGCTCACAGGGCTCGGATGCGCGGTTGTGTTCGGCAATCTTGTCGCCGTTTTCTTAATGGGACTCGCGAAGACGACACAGCGGCGTTCAAACCGCGCTGTCTCGCGTTCGGCTTCCCGCCGCGGGTCACGAAAGGGAAAAAACACAAATGTTTGAATTGCTTGAGTTCATTCAGAGCCATATTTTATACCTCGCCCTGCTTCTCGGGACAGGCGTGTTAGCGGGCTTCCTGAATACGCTTGCGTGCGGCGGTTCTCTGTTGACACTGCCAATGCTGATTTTTTTGTTAGATCTCCCGGCTCTCGCCGATACGCTCCCGGCGGCAGGTAGTGCTGCCGAGAATAAGAATGTGACACCGTACGCGAACGGCACGAATAGGGTGGCAATCCTTTTTCAAAACCTCAGTGCTATTCTTGGGTTCCGGAACAAGGGGGTTTCAAATTTCCGTTATGCCATTGCCCTCGCAATCCCGGCGGTTGCAGGGGCGGCGATCGGTGCCTTTCTCGCGACAAGAACGGGTGATAAAGTATTTGAGCCGATTCTCGCCGTTGTCCTCGTGAGCATGCTGCTTTTAACGCTATTCAATCCGACGGAGTGGCTGCACGATAAAATCAACCCTGGCGACACGCACCACAAAATCATCACGGGCATTGTTCTCTTTTTTATCGGCATCTACGGTGGGTTCATTCAGGCTGGCACGGGTTTGCTGATTATCGCGGCTTTGCGGATTATTGATGGCGATGACCTGGTGATTACCAGTTCGCTCAAGGTGTTTATTATCTTCGCCTATACGATTATCGCGCTCGGCATCTTTATCAGCAAAGGCCAGATTGTGTGGGTGTTAGGGATAACCTTAGCTATCGGTAACGCCACCGGCGCGTGGATTGGCAGCCACTGGGCAGTCGCAAAGGGCGAAGGGTGGATTAAAGGGGTGCTTGTCGCTACCGTGCTTGCCTACTCAGCAAACCTCATCCTGAAGCCTTTTGGTTTGGATATCGTGTCGCTCCTCGGGCTTGGCTAATTCCGTATGCTGTTCATCACTTGTAGGGCGAGGGCTGTCCCTCGCCATGCCCATGCGTTTCGGTTAAGAGTTCGCGAGGGGAACCCTCGGCGATTCGCGATTGCCGGGCCCTCGCGCTACGGGGCTGCGTTACGGCTAACGGCCCAATTCTTGGAATGAAAAAATCAACCGGTGGATGGCGGTGATATGCGACGCGAGCGTCAGGATGCCAAGCGTGCAAAGCAGAATCATGCCATTCGCTTGGAGGGGGGGAAATTTATGCCAAAGCACGCCTTGCAGGAGCGTGCCGGCCCCGAAAAGGATGATGCGTTCTGGGCGTTGCATGAACCCCACCTTGCAGGTTATCTGGAGTCCCTCGGCTCTGGCCCTCACATAACTCACTAGAATTGAACCGAACCATGCGCCAAACGCGAGGATTATCCCTAGTAGGCTTTCTAACCCGTAGAAGTAAATAAGCGCGCCGAGGAAGAGGAAGCCTTCCGAATACCGGTCGATGACAGAATCGAGGAGCGCGCCTGATGGCCGGAGGCGGTTCTGGGCCCGAGCGACTGCTCCATCGAGCGTATCAAAGCTTCCGCCGAGCAGCATGAGAATCCCCCCTGTTACAAGATATCCCTTTGCGAAGAAAAAGGTTGCGATAAGGTTCACCACGAACCCGAAGAGCGTCACCATATTCGCCGTGATGCCGATTGCAACCATTTTGTTTGCGACAACGGCGAGGGCTGTCTCAAGCCGCGGTCTCAATTTTGCTTCAAACATTCTGAACACCTGGTTCTGTTTGGGTAGGTGCGCTGTTCACGCGTGCATTTTTCCGCAGAGATTCATGCCGATTTGCAATCAATTTTGTGGCAGGCATTGCGGAGAGGTCCCGCAATAACGCAGCAAGGTGCGACAGAAGTTCGTCTGTGTGTGCGGCGATTTTCAGGTTCGGCTGCATGGATGAAACTGTGCTTTCATCCCGTAAGGTGAAGGAAACCTGTCCCTTGTCGCGCGCCGGTGCCATCAGCACCGCTCCATCTCTCCATGCGAGTTCCGCCATATCCCACTTGACTGTGCCATCAAAAACTGTGACGATAGGGTGCGGCAGTTTGAGCAGTTGCAGTTCAGTCTTCTGAATTGCGTGCGCGAGAGCTAAGGAGGCTGGTGGGTGCGCTGTCGCAACGCGAACCATCGGCAGGTTCCATAAAACCATCGGTTTCTTCAATCGGTGTGCGAGGGTAGCGAGTCGATGGAGACGCAGCCACTCGGCGGGTTTCGCAAGATTCTGTGCGTCGCCTTGGATAAAAACGGTTTTTTCTCCCTGTATCCAAGCGAGCCCGGCGAACCTGAAATTTCCTTTGCTCCCGGCTCTATCGCCATAGAGTTGGATGGATTTCGTGATGAGCAGGTGTGGGAATTGACAGACGCTTGAGGTTTTCATAAATTTTGTCGGGTATCCTTGTATAAGACACCATGCAATAACGAAAACTATAAAAAAGCAGGGAGGGTGTCTGAAACACCTTCCCTGCCTAAATGGGGAGTCGAGATGGACATCCGATAACAGTGCCGTTAGGCACGGCCTGTTTATAGAGGTAGGAACGAGCTCCCGAGTGCGACGGAGAGGTTTCTTATTCGCCGCTGCGTCCGCCAATGAGATTGATGGCGAGCCATCCGATTCCCGCCGCGGCCGTTGTCAGGAACACCAAAGTCCGTTTGCCTGAGGACATTTCCTCATGCACGCCTTTCGCGTCCTTGAGCATCATTTTCATTTCGGCGATGCCCTTTTGGCTCATCTCAATCTGTTCCAAAGACATCGCCACATTCCCTTGAATTTCTTCAATAAGTTTGTGGGTTGCTGCTGCGCTCATTTTGCGCTTTTCAAGCATCTCCCCTAACGCTTCGAGATGCTCGTCAAGGTGTGCGAGTTTCGCCTTGATAGCGGCTTTGTTGGCTTCAAGTGCCTCTTTCACGTGAGAACCGAGTTCGTCTGCGGATTCATTCACCGCTTCCATCAGATTCTCTTGTGATTTCAGGTTTTCCTCAAGTGCCTTGAGTTCGCCTTTGAGTTCCTCCATATTCTCGTTGAGCCCTTCGATTTCCGCCATCAGTTTCTCGCGCGTCGCTTCGGACTCTGCCAACTCCGCACGAAGTTGCTCGAGCTCCTCCTGCTGCATCACGACATCTTCCTCTTCCGCCTGAACTATCTCTTTGGCCATCGCTACCGGAATGCGGAGTTCTTCGCCCGGGTAGATGAGGTGCGGATTCGTGAAATCGTTATACTTGCTCAGTTCGCGCCAGCGGAGCGGGTCCTTCAGATGCTCTTGGCAGAGGTGCCAGAGCGTGTCACCCTTCTCAATGGTGATTAACATGGTATCTTCGTCGCCTGTGTGCGGTGTGATTCTGGCGGAGGCGGATAACACGTAAACGCCACTGAGTGCTGCGCAAATATAGAGAACCAGTGCCAACTTCAGCGTGGCTCTTATCATTTTCATCATGTTTCTCCTTCAGGACTTATGCAACCGTGCGCGCTTCCAAAGCGCGCCTACCGGTGCATACGTTCCGTTTGTCTACTAGAAACTATAAGAGAGGGACGCAAAGTGCGTTGTTCCGACTCCGTTGATTTCGCTCGCCATGCCATCTTGGATAGCGTAGTCAATCTGTAAGCCGCCGATGTTCACGCCAAATCCGCCGAAGAGGTTCTGCACGTCGCGCGTGGCTCTGACACCGCCGCGGAGGGAAAACGCCGTGGATTTGTAGGTGACAATCGTGTATTCAGCACCGAGGCGGATGCCGGTGGTGCTCTCATCGAGGGCCACCATTTCGTGTTCAAGATCGGCTGCGAAGGTGACAACGTTGCCCATGTAGAGGTCATAGGCTACGCCCAGGTTGATAACCATTGGCACTGTGTCATCACCGAGGGATGCGCCGAGGTATTTCGCAACGAGTCCATAATGGAACGTTGGCACCTGCTCTTCCCCCACGTCAATGGCAAGTGCGTGTCCCATCAACCCGACATCAACACCGCCGAAACCGCTTTGGTTCTCAACACCTTCTGTGCCGAAGTTGTCCATCAGCATCCGGGCACTGAGTCCAATGTTGAAGTGGCCAAATCCGTGGCCGTAAGAGAGGGAGTACGCGTTTGCGCTGTAGTTGAATTCGCCGCCGTATCGTTCATTTTTATCGTATTGCGCGATACCGCTCACGCCGGCGTTTGTCACGGCGAGTCCGAGCGCGCCACTGCCGAGGGATTTCGTTACGGCGAGAAAGTTATGAGTCCTATCCAGGGAGAGCCGCTGGGTAGAAAAGTTGAGGCTATCCTGCCCAGCACCGAGGCCTGCTGGATTCCAAACGGTGGCTGTTGCATCATCGGCAATCGCCGTGAAGGCACCGCCCAAGCCAATGGAACGTGCCCCCGCACCTAACTTCAAGTGCGGCATCGCATTCACGCCAGCGAAACTGACCGGTGACACGGCTAGGATAAGAAACAAAACGGGTATTAAACCGCATAGCAATGTAGGGCACTGCTTGCCCCATCTCGCAATTTGCTTTGTTATAGACATTATATCCTCCTGTAGGCGCGACCTGCCGGTCGCGAGTCCTTCAGCGTCCACATCGGGGAGTGAACGGGTGCCCGTTGACTCCCCGATTAGGTAGACACCTATTTGCTTAGCGCGTCAGGGCGAGCTTCAGAATAGCGTATTCCGGCTCAAACCCGTCTGCCACCAGAATCTGGCAGAAGTAGATGCCCCGAGCTAAGTCTTCGCCACCGGTTGTTGTTCCGTCCCAACCGATTGCATTCTTGCCAATATACTCGCCTGCATCCCAGACCTCGTTGTCCACCAGCACTCGAACTGGCCGGAGCGTCATGTCGTAAATGACAATGCTCACCGTGGATTGCCGGGTCAGCGTGAAGGAAATCCGAGTATTCTCCTGGAACGGGTTAGGAGCATTAATCGGACGGGCTGCCAAGACGGGCCCTTCCTCGCTCTCAACAAAGAAGCTAAACTCGTGGACTGCCATGTTCGCCTTTCGGGCATCGCTGTTCTTATCGGAGACGTTGCCTTCTTTGTGCGCCATGTCAGACACTTCTAGTTTAACATTATGCTTGCCGAAAGCCATGTCAGTCGGTGAGACATAAACCACCTGTGACGCTGACTTCTGCTGCGGTGCGAGGTTAATCAGCTGATCGTCGACGACGAATCTGATGGAATCGGCATCCACCCCGGATTCGGCATCGGCGAAGGTGATTGTAATCGTCGGCCGGCGTTCGGTCAAGCGTGCATCCTGCTGTGGGGATGACATCGTGATGACTGGGGCAGCCGTGTCGAAATCAACGGTGAAAGTTCCCTTTGCTGTCGCGGAATTTCCGATGGTATCCGTTGCCCGCACTTCAATCGTATAAGTCCCCTCATCAAGAGGATTCTCTGGCATGAAGTCGATGCGGGTGATGCCTTCGACATCGTCTTCTCCATCGTCTTCGTCGTTGCCTTTTACCTCTTTGCCATTGCTATCCATCACGACGATAGACATTTCGTCAACGCCGGATTCGTCGTTGGCACTCGCCGATATTGTCGGGAGTCCAGCGCGGACAGTGCCGGATGGCGTAATGGAGGTGATTGTCGGTGCGACGTTATCAACGACGAGCGTGAACGTCCACGAATGTTCCGTTGTGCCACCTTCGCTGATTGCAACCACTTTGAGCGCGTGCGTCCCTGGCGTGAAACTGTCAGCGACGTTAATACGTCCTTCAGCGATTTGCGCGCGAGGCACGGAGCGAAGCGGTTTATCGTCTATACCGAACCGCACGGTGACGACATCCGATTGCTCGTCTGTTACAACGGCGGAGATAGTCACCCAGCTGTCACCCTTGATTAGCCCAGAAGGTGCTGCTTCGGAGATGACAGGCGGTGTCGTATCTTTCGGCATTTCCACCATGAAGGTGACAGATGTTTGCGCCGTTTTGCCGTTGCTATCCGTGACGACAACAGCGACGGTGTGCTCGCCATCGGCCAACGCATCTGCAGGCGTGTAAGAGAATCGGTTTCCGTCTATCACTGGCGTTGCGTCCGCACCGTCAACGGTAAATGTCGTTACCGTCAACGTACCGGCACCAGAAAATTCGCCACTGATAAGCGGTGTGCCATGCTCAAACGTTTGCCCAGAGAGAGGTGCCTGAATCGCGACTGTGGGAATTGTGCCACTGATGGCGAATTCAACCGAAGCCTCACCGACGTTTCCGAGGATATCGGCGACTTCCACGACGACACGATATGCCCCACCGGGCAGTTGTTCACTGCGGGTGTAGACTAACTCGGTCCCGTTTTTCTCAATCGCTGTCGGTTCTACGTCAACGACTTCATCTTCGGCATCGTTTGGCCGGATGCGCATCAATGCCACGCTACCGGTAGTTCCGTCAACACCGCTGCCTGCGCCATCGTCATATTTAGCGAGGACGGTAGGCAGACTATCAATCGTATGTCCAGCTAACGGAGCCTCGAGTGTTACCATCGGCGCGGTGTTATCCACGTTAATCATCGCTTCACTCGCGGAAAGCGGGAAGGAGACTGAACCGTTCCGTTGGGTGATGACACCGGCGGGTGTATAGAGCCCGTCGGGCAATCCGGACACATCTACCGTCAATGCGAAGGTATTCTCCGGGTCTTCCGCAGTTTCGAGTGGCATTTCACTGCCATTAACAGTTGCTCCTGTCACATCTTCTAGGCTCAGTGAGCCGTTTGCAACTGTGAAGTTAACCGTTACTGACGTTGTGAGTGGAATCGGTTCTGCAGGCGGTTCCGCCACAGGTTCACCGTCAACAGCTGTTACTGCCAGTTCACTGATGTCAGCCAATCGGAAGTTGATGACGTTGACAGTGGTTGTGGGCGATTCATCTGTCTGCACGTTGCCGGCAGCATCCACCGCTAGGGCGTGGAAGCTATACGCTGCGTTTTCTAACGCGCCGGCATCCACCGTGAGTTTCAGTTCACCGGCTTCACCCGCGATTTCGGTGGTGGTGCCATCCGCTGCGGTTTGCACCAACTTCACCGACGCATACGTGTCGTCGTCGGCTGTCGGTTGGATGGTAAACGTGGCGACAGGTGACTCCACCGAGTCGTCAACGATGCCACCTACCGTATAGGCACCATTTTCATCTGGGATAATCTCACCGGCGGCATCCTCAATTAAGAGAATGACAGTCGGTCCGACGGGTGCAACATCATCGACGTTGTCGACAGAGAATGTCGCCGTGACACCCGCGGGTGATGGGATTTCCGCGCCATTGACAATCAGCACAGCGCGTACCATATAGGTGTTATCATCCTTGGATACGTCGCGTGCAGCGGGGCTATCCGCGGTGATAGTGTCTTCCAATTCCGTTGTGTCAACCGACGCTGTCCATTTCCGGAAGGTGGTAGCAATCGGCACTTCCTCTTTCCCGCTGGCTGCAACGCCTGCCAGGTCTTTGATAATGCCGACGAGTTCCTGTCCTTCCACGGCCACAGAGGCGCTTTCATCTGTAGTGTTGATGACTTTCCAGTCGGTGTCTCCGCTCCGCTTTGCTTCAAACCGCATGGCGGTGGTTTCCGAGGTGGCGCGTTGCGACGTATATCCATTGACGGTGAGCACGCCTTGCGGTGCGCCGCTGTCTGGATTCGTTGTTGCCGCAGCGTCAACCGTAATGGCCTCGATTTGCGGGGCTACCGTAATGGGTACCAATTCAAAGGATACCGCGCCATTGCGTTGCGTAACAACACCGTGGGGGGTATACTTGCCATCGGGCAGTTCTGAGACATCTACCGTCAACGAGAAGGTATTTTCCGGTCCTTCTGCTGTTTGGCTTGCTGCTGCATTGCCGTTGATAGTTGCGCTCAGTTCCTCGGCTGCGACGGTGCCGTTGGCTACCGTGAAACGCACCGTGACAGCGTCTCGCACGAGAATGGGTTCTGCCGGATTCTCGACGCTTACGCCATCAACAGCCGTCACTGCGGTGTCACTGATGTCCTCCACTCGGAAGTTAGCAACGTTGACAACAGTGCTTGTGGTAGAAGCAGTATCTTCGACATTGCCGGCAGCATCCACGGCTAGGGCGTAGAAACTATACTGCGCGTTTTCCAATGTGCCGGCATCCACCGTAATTTTCAGTTCACCGGCTTCGCCCGCGATTTCGGTGGTGGTGCCATCTGCTGCGGTTTGCACCAGTTTCACCGAGGCATACGTATTGGGCGCGGCTGTCGGTTGGATGGTAAACGTGGCGACAGGTGATGCCACTGAGTCATCAACGATGCCACCCACCTTGTAGGCCCCACTACCATCCGGTGCGATGACACCGGCACTATCCTCGACTAAGAAAATAGCAGTTGGCCCTAACGGCGCAACATCATCGACGTTGTCGACAGAGAATGTCGCCGTGACACCCGCGGGTGATGGGATTTCCGCGCCATTGACAATCAGCACAGCGCGTACCATATAGGTGTTATCATCCTTGGATACGTCGCGTGCAGCGGGGCTATCCGCGGTGATAGTGTCTTCCAATTCCGTTGTGTCAACCGACGCTGTCCATTTCCGGAAGGTGGTAGCAATCGGCACTTCCTCTTTCCCGCTGGCTGCAATGCCTACCAGGTCTTCGATAATGCCGACGAGTTCCTGTCCTTCCACGGCCACAGAGGTGCTTTCATCTGTAGTGTTGATGACTTTCCAGTCGGTGTCTCCGCTCCGCTTTGCTTCAAACCGCATGGCGGTGGTTTCCGAGGTGGCGCGTTGCGACGTATATCCATTGACGGTGAGCATGCCTTGCGGTGCGCCACTGTCTGGATTCGTTGTTGCCGCAGGATCTACGGTAAGTGCCAAGACTTCAAACGCTGCCGTAATTGTAGATAGATCAAAGGATACTGACCCATTGCGTTGGGTTACTACGCCTTGGAGCGTATAGGTGCCCTCGGTGAGTTCCGAAACATCTACCTTTACAGCGAAGGTATTTTCCGGTCCTTCTGCCGTTTGGCTTGCTGCTGCATTGCCGTTGATAGTTGCGCTCAGTTCCTCAACTGCGACGGTGCCGTTGGCCACCGTGAAACTCACCGTGACAGAGTCGCGCGCGGGAATAGGTTCTGCCGGATTCTCGACGTTCACGCCATCAACAGCTGTCACTGCGGTGTCACTGATGTCCTCTACCCGGAAGTTAGCAACATTGACAACAGTGCTTGTGGTAGAAGCAGTATCTTCGACATTGCCAGCAGCATCCACCGCTAGGGCTTGGAAGCTATACTGCGCGTTTTCTAACGCGCCGGCATCCACCGTGAGTTTCAGTTCGCCGGCTTTCCCCGCGATTTCGGTGGTGGTGCCATCCGCTGCGGTTTGCACCAGTTTCACCGAGGCATATGTGTCGTCGTCGGCTGTCGGTTGGATGGTAAACGTGGCGACAGGTGATGCCACTGAGTCATCAACGATGCCACCCACCTTGTAGGCCCCACTACCATCCGCTGCGATGACACCGGCACTATCCTCGACTAAGAAGATAACAGTTGGCCCTAACGGCGCAACATCATCAACATTGTCTACTGAGAATGTTGCGGTAGCCGCCGACGCATAGTCAGTCCCGTTTGCGACGGCGATCGCACGCACGGTATAGGCGTTACTATCTCTAGAGACATCGCGTGCGGCAGGACTACTCGCCGTGATGCTGTCTTCCAATGTGGTAGTATCAACCGAAATGCTCCATTGTTGGGGAGTGTCTGAAGTACCAGGCCCGAGGGTTTTCCATGCCGTGTCACTGCCCCGTTTGGCCTCAAACCGCACGGAAGTAATCGGAGAAGTGGTGCGTTCCGGCGTAGCTGCGTTCACAGTGAGCATGCCTTGCGGTGCGCCACTATCCGGATTGGTTGTTCCTGCAGGATTAACGGTAATCGTCAAGACTTCCGGCACAACCGGGCAGATACCCGCGTCCAACATCATCTGTGCCGATACCGGCTCGGGGTCTGCGAGGCCAAGCGCGTTAGCTGCGATTGCCCGCACCATCACGCTGTTGCCTGCACCGACAAGCGCGTCAAAATCTGTGACGTTCCAACTTACCTCCAGTGTGTCACCCGCAGCGACACCACCCAGGTCGAGTTCGCCAATGTTTTGCCATGCGCCGCTAGCATCCATGTATTGCACCATTACGGCTGCTGGATGCGCTGTGCGATTGCCAACGGAAATCGTTAACATGACGTTCGCTGTCGTATTGGCGAAGATTGTCATGTCACCGACAGCCCCGCTTTCACCCGGGTCATCGGTATCGCCATCTCCGTTACAATCGCCGATAACGGCGAGCGTAATCGCGGCGGTATCGTATTCCGGTGCGACAATTCTGATGTGCGTAGGTGCAGTGTGGGCACTGATGTTAAAGAGTGTATCAATTCCCATTGCCCGAACGCCGTAATCGCCGAGCAGGAGAGGCATCTGCTCACCCTGAATCGCCATCGTTACCGTATTATTCGGTTCGCCGTAAGTGATGGGAATCGAATTAATCAGATCGAGGGTAGCACCCAGGATGTCAAGCAACGATTGACTATCTTCCTCAGATAGTTGCACTTTCCCTATCTGTGGTTCGAGCGTCTTGAGGAACGGATTGGCGTACTGTTGAACGAGCCCGGGGGTGAGTAGAGCCAAGATTTGCTCAAAAGGCACCCCTTGGATGAACGAAAATTGCTTTGGAATGGCTCCCTGCCGGTCCAGTTGTGCTAGGGTTTCGTCCCAGATTCGCGAGGCGAGCATCGTTGCGTCAACGGTAAGCGGCATCCACGCGCTTTGCGGCATGCCGTCTGCATCCAATTGAATTTCTTGATAGAAGAGATACCCTTCGCCCGGTGCCACGTCAGCTACTTTCGGCATCCCCGTGATATTCAAGGTAGCGGTGGTGCCTGCTGTCGGTGCGGTGGCAACATAAACGCCTGCTTCGTTCATATACCCGGTTGCGTTTGCGCCTGGGGTAATCTGAATATCGGCTTCCGGTGCACTCGTATCAACCGTAAATTCGCCTTGCATCTGATCTAACGGGTTTCCAGCGGCATCATGGACAATGGCACCTAAGTAGTAGTTGCCATCGGCAATAGCATCAATGCTGGCTGCCCAGATAGATTCTGTTGCAGGATCAATCTGCGGGATACTGAAGACTGAGGAGAGCATCGGGTCGAATGCGTTCTCAAACTGCGTTGTCAGTGCGTTGGCATTTTTCTGAAAAATCTTCAGAAGTTTCCATTGGTGTTTCTCAAGCACATTTGCAATGTGCTGTCCAGTGGGGTTGTTGCCAATTTCTAACAGCATGGGAAGCAGTGCGGATTGGAGTTCTGCGGTGAACAAACCGTCAATAATGCCGCGGTCTGCAAGTTGAAGGTTGCGCGGGTCTGGCATTGCCCATTTTTCAATGGTGTAGGACTTCGTTGCGTGCAGCACCTCAGCCATACTCACGGTATTTCCTGCCAGTACGTTCTGCACAATCGCAGCAATCTTTTCCCGATCCAACACCTCAAGTGTCACCGGTTCGGCGAGCGTTACTTCAAAGTAGTAGTAAGTGCTACCCGCTGTGACACCTATCTCCGTTTCCCAAACGACACCGCCATCTGCCCCGGTCATGGGTTGCATATCAACGGCGATATAGTCTCCGTTCAACCCGGTTTGCGAGTAGCGAAGGACAACGTTGGAGAACAGTTGCGTGCTCAAACCCGGCCATGCAGGCAGGTTCGTTGCGGCGAGCGTTTCCTCCAGATGGAAGGTATACGGGAAGGTATCTGCCCCGAAGATGGCTGGACTAATCTGCTGCGCTTTTACCGTCCGTCCATCAGTGAGGCTAAACTCAACCCCGCCGACGTTTGCAGATGGTACCCGCGCGTAAACGTTCAGATGATCGCTCGTGGCGTATTTACGATTGGGTTCATTGCCATAAGCCAGCTCGAGAATCCTCGGTGTGATGGCGTTCCCAAAATTCTCGTAGTCCAACTGTTGCCCGAGGTCTTGTCCATCAATCTCTTCGTCGAAGTATTTGATATGTTTGGACGCTAAAACCTGCTTAATTTGCTTCTTGGGCAGATAACCTTTTGGAACCTGAGTCAGGATTGCTTCAATCAACCCGTCTTGCGTGTATCCGGCGGCCTGTAAAAGCGGCGGCGTTATACCGATTGCCTCAAGCAGTTCGGTTACAAATTGCCGGCCAGAGAATTTATTAAGTTCAAGGCCGCCGAGCCTGGATTTGCCGAGGATCGATGCATTTGCCGGTGTTATCGGCGCGAACGGATCTGCTGATTCAGCAGGCGGCGCAACGGGCGGCGGTGCCACTACCGGCGGCTCCACTACGGGCGGCTCCACGGGAGGTTCCACAGGCGGTTCTACCGGTGGTTCCACCACAGGCGGCTCCACGGGGGGCTCCACTACCGGCGGTTCTCCAACGTTGAGTAACGCTGCGAGTTCGTCAATTGCGGCGGTATCCTGCAGCAGTGCCTGCACTTGCATATCGCCGAGCATCGTTTGGAGTTCGGCATCCGTTTTCAGCAAGTCGATGAAAGGCTGTTCGACTCCAACAGCTGCTAAGAGATCTGGATTCGCGATGGCGGCACCGATAATCGCCGGATTCAATTGTGCTTGGATCTCCGGTGCTTTCAGAGCGGTTAAGACTGCCGGGAGCACCGCTTGAATATCGGCCCGCATGAGCGTCGCGCTATGCGCGTCAAACACCTGCTGAGCGAGCGAGGGCATCTCCACGGGTGGTGCCACTACGGGTGGTTCAACAACTGGCGGCGGCTCCACTACGTTCAACGCAGTTGCGAGTTCGTCGATTGCGGCGGGCTTCGTTAGCAACTCCTGCACTTGTGCATCCTGGAGCATCGTCCGGAGTTCCGCATCCTCTTTCAGCAGCGTTACGAATGCCGGGTCAATACCGGGCACGAACTGCGTGAGCAGATCCGGTTGAGTCACGACGAGCGTGATAGTCTGCGGCGTCAGGAGTGCTTGAATATTCGGTGCTTTAAGCCCCTCCAAGACATCCGGAAGGATTTCTTGAATGTCCTCCCGTTGCAGTGTTGCGCTGTATTTTTCCAGCACCTGTTCGGCGAGCGAGGCATCCTGTCCGAAGACGGTGCCTGGCAGCGAACTGTGAAAAACACACAATGTAAAAATCAAAAAACAAACGAACGTTCGTTTTTTCATTAACTTATCCTCCTCATGAAGTCTGCGTAAACGCGAGACTCAGACTGAGTTTTTTTGGATAGACATCTTCGGACGGGAAGCAAACAGACGCGCGGCGCGGCGGCATGTCTATCCAACTTGTTTCGGTAGAGTTCAGCAATGTCTGGTTCTGATGCGGTGGCCGCTTCAGAACCGTTCGGTGCTGTTCTCCATTTAAACGTTCCTACCCCCAAGAGGCACGGCATCCTAGGATAGGATTATTATACACGATTTCACGCGCGAAAAGCAAGCAAAAAGTTTTTTCCTAGGATGCAGCCGCTAAACATGTTGGCAAACTGCTCCTGCGGCTCCTTCCGCGCCTCAAAAATTTAGGGTTTCCGCTCTAGCTCCCTATGCCGATACAAAACCGCTTTGGCGTTTCAAAAACAGGTTGCCGGTAGTCTCTGAAAACACCACGTTTCGGCAGTTCCGCGAGCGTATTTTGTTGTCGGGTTGAAAATTCACCCATCGTGCACAAGTTATGATTTTAACAAATGTGCTAAAATTAAGCAACTGTTTTAATCGGCCAATTAAACGGGTTTCGCGAACTTTCTCCCAAACTCAGAGGGACATCAACAATCAAAATCGTAACAGCACGACACTTCAAGTATATATGATACCACATTTTCCAAGAAATGTCAAGAAAAAATTCAATTTTGCCTAAATAAGCTGTGCCCCGAGTAGTTTTTCACCAAAATTTCAAAACTTATAGAGAAGTTTATCATAAATCCATAAAAATTGTCAATTAAAAAATTTCCTACAGAATTTGCCGGTGATCTGCCCTTATGATTTTCCAGTGCTGCACAAAATGCTTCGATTTCATGGCACGAGATTGCGCACTTCTGCCATCTGTATCCATGATGTCTCCGGTGTTTCCTGTGTTAACTGATACCGTAGGCGTGCTTCAAGCATGTCACCTGAGTGCGCGTCAAAGACGAATGTTCGCTGCTCGTCGGGGTGAAGACGATTGTCTTGCGCTGCGGAAAAGGTGTGCTGCGACGTTTGCCGCACGTTTCCATCGGGCGCGAAAAGGGTGACATCCAGCACAATGACGCG
Source organism: uncultured Poribacteria bacterium (assembly GCA_958296135.1). Lineage (GTDB taxonomy): Bacteria > Poribacteria > WGA-4E > WGA-4E > WGA-3G > AGPOR5. The sequence continues at coordinate 4,603,131 of CATQHZ010000001.1, read as the reverse complement.
TATCACACTGCCCGGTAAAAGGTGCGCGGCTTTATTCTGAAGTGTCACCGTCGCTTTTTTCTCTGCAAACCCAAGATGCAGCGTAGCGGCGCGTTTAAGTTGCGAGACGCTGCGGCTGCCTTGCCACGTATGCTTCCGTCCCGCGATACGCTCATAACTCGCGGTGCTTTGCAGGCGTTTGATAGCAGGCATGTGGCACGTAGCGCAAGTTTTGTTTTCTGTGGCAAAGCGGCTTTTGAGGAAACTAGAAACCAGATCATGCGCGGGAACGCTCTGTTGCCCGTGGCACGTGGCGCAGAGCGGAGTCGGTTTTGTATAGACAGCATTCGTGATATTCGGATGAAAATTCGTTTCGGCACTTGCCGGCGGTCCGTGCATTGCTCCCTCGGCATCGAGGTGGCAGACGAGGCATGAAACACCGGCCTCGCGGTGCCGGTCGCGCAATATCGGCATTTTTCCGATGCCTGTCACGAGGATTGGTTCGGGTGCGTGGCATGCATCGCAGCTGGCTGCCCGGTCGGCGATTTGCGCGGCGGCTTCTTGATAAATTGCATCTGTCCATGCCTGAGCGTGCATCGATTTTTCCCACTCGCGCCAGATGGCAGGGTGGCAGCTTTTGCACTTTCCTGCCTGAAAGGTTTGATATGCATCGTCGTGCCGGTTCGTCGTTTCTGCGCGTGCGTCTCCTCTATCCGCGCGCTTTGTAAGCGCGAACACTGCGACGAGGAAAATCGCGAGGCATACATATATAGTTAGTGTGCGTCGCCGGAAAGTTAAGCCGAGTTCCATCAGTTTTCCTCATTTATGAGTGAATCCAGGAGCGCGAGCGCGGCTTGTTCGCCGCTGTGGATGCAATCCGGGATGCCGATGCCGTGGTAGGCGTTGCCGGCCAGCGCAAGTCCGGGCAACTCTTTCGCGAGTGCTTCAATCTCCTTGACATGTCCCTGATGCCCCACCTGGTACTGCGCCATGGCTTGTGTGTGCCGGCTCACGACAGAGAAAAGGGGCTCTTTTTTGATGCCGAGCAAGGCTGCTATCTCTTTCAGTGCCGTTTCTGTCAGTTCGCTGGTGCACTCTCGAACGAACGCGCGCAACAAAACGTGTCCTGCTGGCGCGCGGTTTGCAAATTTAACACTACTGAACGAGCACCCGATGAGAGAGAGCCTTTCTGTTACTGGCACGACGAACCCCGTTCCGTTCAGCGGATGCGCCACATCTTCACGGCGGAAAGCGACGTTGAGGGTGGCGGAGGAAGCGTAGGGAATCGCTTGGAGTTTCTTGGCAAGGGCCGGTGAAACGTTTTCACACAAGGTGCCTGCTTGTGGTGCAGGAAGCGCGATGCAGAGGAGTTCTGCCGCAAGCACGTCGCCATCGGCGAGGGATACCTGCCATCCCGTTTCGTTTTTTTGTTGCTGAAGAACTGCCACGCGGGTGTTCAGGCGGAGATGTGCCTTGGGTGAACGCTCGCGAGGGACAGGCTCTCGCGCTACGGTGAGATGCGCCTGCTGTAACCTGTCGACCAGGGTTTGCATGCCGGTGGCGAATGAGAGGAAGAGGCTGTAACGCGCGCCGCTGGTATCACGATGTGTTTGGCTTGCCTGCCGCTTTCTGGTTTCCAAAAGTGCTTTGATGATGCTGCCGTGTGCCTGTTCCATCTCCACAAAGCGCGGAAATGTCGCCTTGAGACTGAGATTTTCTGCGTCGGAAGTGTAGATACCGCCTATCATCGGTTGCGCCATCCGTTCAAACGCCTCGGTGCCGAGCCTGCGCCGCACGAAATCGGCGACAGATTCGTCTGCATCGTTGCCTTGGCGAGGAATGAGCAAATCAAGGCCCATCCGGAGTTTGCCGCGCCAACTGAAAATGGGGCTCTTAATAAAAGGGAGAAACGCGCCCGGTGCCATCATGTAAAAACCTTCCGGGACAGGATGCAATTTGCCGTTCTGGGCGACAAAACTACGGCGCATGTTTGGGTTCGTGCTGATGAATTCATCGGCGATGCTGAGTTCTTCACACAATGCCTTCGCCCACGGTTTGGTGGAGATAAAGGCATCGGGGCCGTGTTCAATGAGGAAGCCATCGCGATGGACGGTGTGGATAACACCGCCGACCCGGGTGCTCGCCTCAAGTAGGGTAACATCAAGCGGGATGCCCCTTTTCTCTGCCTCGCGCGTGAGGCGGTAGCTGGCTGCGAGGCCTGTAATTCCGCCGCCGATGACGATGGCGCGTTTTGGTTTCTGTTTCATGCAAACCATACTTCACCGTAGCGCGGAGGACAGGCCCCCGCGTTCTCTCCTCATTGGAATTTTTCGCAGGCCAGGTCTACCAACATGTTGATGAACTTCGGATGGCTCCCGACGGTGCTGGCGCGGATAAACTCAATACCGCATTCGGCCGCTGTCGCCCTTGCTTCAATATCCAGGTCATAGAGCACCTCAACGTGGTCGCAGAGGAACCCGATAGGTGAGGCGACGATGGTTTGAATGCCTGCATCTTTCTGCGCGCGAATCCAGTCGTTGATATCGGGCTGTGTCCATGCGACAGGGGTGTTTTCGGCTTGGCTCTGGTATGCCAAAGCGAACTCGGTTTTGCCGAGTTTCTCTGCCACTTTCGCCGCTGTCTCCGCGAATTGTTGCGTATAAGGTGAGGTTTTCGCCGCCGGCTTCGGGATGGCGTGCGCCGTGAAGACTGGGGTGGCGTTGTCTAACTGCCCGTTGCACGCGCTTTGAATCAGTTCTACGATAGCACCGATGTAGCCGTCGTGCGTCCACCACGGGGCTAAATAGTCAATCTCGGGGCGCGCTGTATCCGGCAAGGTATCGATTGCCTTCTTCACCGCTTGGATATACCACTCCCAACTGACTTTGGATTGATGGGGGGCCATGATGATGCCGAGTATTTTTTGGTGCCCCTTTTGTGCGATGTCGGCGACGACATCCTTTAAATAGGGATGCCAATGCCGGAACCCGGCGTAAACGGGCAGAGAGACGTTTCTGTCGTTAAGCCCGGCTTTGAGGGCGCGCGCCTGCTGGAACGTCAGTTCGTTGAACGGCGAGAAGCCGCCGAGTTCAATGTAGTGACTGGAGACATCTTTCACTCTTGGCAATTGGGATGCTGCTGTCCCGACGATTCCTTCAACGAAGCAGTATGCCTCGCTGGGACAGATGTCATATTTTTGGCAGCAGCCGGGTGTTGGCCCGCCAAACGCGATGAGCAGAATGCTATCGTATGTTTTGTGAGACATTTTTTATCTCCTCTGAGCCATCGCGAGGGACAGGCCCTGGCGAGACGGGATGAGTTAAGCCATGTTGGCTAATTGCGCTGGCATGAATCGTGCGTCCGCAGCAATGGCTTTTGCGAAGGCGGCTTTCGCTTCAACCTCGTTTCCGTTCGTGCGATGTGCCATCCCGATGCAAAAATGTGCCTGCGCGAGAGATGTGCCCTGAATTCCGAGGGACATCGCGTTGTGAATGGAGGCGAGCCCATCATCGGGTTCATCGCCGTTGCGGTAAGCGGACAGGATTTGGTACTGTCCTCGCAACAGATGCGCTGGCGCGTAACCCGCATCCAATTCCAAGGCGGTATCAAGTGCCTTGTTGGCTTCGGAGAAGAAGTCACCCTTCTCTAGCACGCTTGACACGGTGCGGGATGCCCGCATCAGCACGCCCGCATATTCTGTCCACGCCGCTGGCAGATGCGGATATTTTTTTGTCGTGCTTTTTAAGATAGCGACAGCTAAGCCGAAGTCATTTCCCTCCTCCACTTCTTCCGAGGCTTCGCGATATGCGTCAAAATCTGCCAATGCGCGCGTTTGCTTACGGAGACTTTCTTCATCCGCTGTCGGAATAGCGGAGGGCTTGAAGTGCTGCCATCCCGGCTCCGGTTCATCGATGAGCCCACGGTAGACGCGCAAAATCGCGTAACGCGGTGTCCCCCAGACCTCGGCGATATCCCGAATCCACTCGGGGAGGTTCGCCTCCAGTTCTGCCAAGAGCGCGATTAACGGCATGCCTTTCTCAACGCGTTTTCGTACTTCGGTTAAGAAATAGGATTCAATCTGCATCAGCAGTTCCATTTCTGCATTATGCGCTAAGGGCCCGTGCCCAGGCAGAACGTGTTTTGGTGCATAAGTGCGGAGTTCCTTGATGGTATTTATCCAATCATGGTTCGCCATGAGCCCTTCGTTCATGACAGGTTGTCCGAAAATCGGGAAACTGCCTGTCATGACGGTGTCCCCGGATACGATGCATTCCTCTGACAGAATGCGGATGGCGGTTGCATCGTCTGTTTCCGCTTTGCCTAAGTGAACGAGATGCAGCGGTTGATTGCCTAAATTCAGTTCCATCTCCTGCGCGAACGTCTGCGTCGGAAGAACGGGCGCATCCCCCAGTTTAAAACCGCGCGAGGCAAGAAATGCCTCTTGCCGTGGCGAGCGAGATACCATAAAATCTTTTGTCATCTCGCGTGCAACAATCGTCGCGCCGGCTGCATGAAAAACGGCATTGCCATTGGTATGATCCCAGTGGTAGTGCGTATTTATCGCATACAAGAGCGGTTTGTCTGTCACGCGACGAACCGCTTTGAACAGGCGTCGCGCCATGGCCTGATTCACCTGCGTGTCAATTACCGCGACTCCCTTATCGCCGATAATAATAGTGGAATTAACGACGTTGCGGAAGAGATAGACGCGTTCCGTTACCTTAACGAGTTCGCCGTATTGCCGTGGTGCGTAAGGGTTTTCCATCGGGACAGCGCGTTTTGTTCTCATTTAGAGTCCTCTGTCTGCTTCCTACCTCCGCTGCATTGCGAGGGCCAGGTCTTCGCCCTACGGTTCAAAGCGTAGAGCCTACCGGAACGTTTTCGCGGCGTGCACGAAATGTTTGACGTTTTCAAACGGCGTGTCTCTATGCAAGCCGTGGCTGAGGTTCAGAATGTGTCCGATTTTTCCACCCTGTTTTAGGCAGTCGTGGACGGCCGTAGTGATGTCAGCAAATGTGCCATCTCGGATGATGTCATTGTCGACGTTCCCCTGCAAAGCGACAGGGTTTCCTTCGGTTTCTGCCTTTGCTTGAGCGAGTTCTACGCATTTGCCGACGCTCAGCACATCGGCCCCGCTCTGGTGCATCAAATCGAGATATGCGCACTCTTTTGCGAATAGAATCGCGGGTACGCTCCGGTTGAGTTCGGCGAAAATCTGCTGATGATACGGCAACACGAATTCTTGATACATTGTCCGCGGCATTACGTCTGCGATGGACTCAAACAGTTGGACTGTCTGAACGCCTTCGGCGATCTGGTAGTTCAGGTAATTGATAGTGGCATCGGTTAAGCGTGCGAGCAATTGATGCACCAATTCCGGTGCCTCGGTTATCATCTGAAACACCATTTTTGCCGGTTCGGAGAGTCTACTGCTGTCACGTTGCATTGGACTTGTTCCGGCGATGAGAAAGGCGGCGAGCGTCATTGGCGCGCCTGCAAATCCGATGAGCGGTAGTTCTTTGTCCAAGGTTTCTCGCAGTTTGCCGATGACGTTTCCGGTAAACGCGAGTTGCGAGGGCGCGTTATCAAGCGGTTGAAGTGCCTCTATCTGCTCCCGGCTGCGGATAGGTTCACTGAGGACGGGCCCGGGCGTAAACCGAAAATGCGCGCCCATCGGGCACAACGGCGTGAGGATGTCTTTATAGACGATAATCGCGTCTACGCCGATGCGCTTCGGTAGCATCGAAATCTTCACTGCCCATTCTGCGGCGGTTTCCGACATCGGCACGGGACAGGTGCGGAAGAGATGCTCCAAAGGGAGGTTTATCTCCTCTCGGATGCGCCGATACGCAGGGTCCGAGCGGCCTGCCTGTCGCATCATCCACACGGGCACCCTATCCACCGGCAAGCGGCGTGCGGCGCGCAGGAGCCGGTCATTTTTTAAACGCGGTATCGGTGTTGTGAGCGATGCTCGTTCTTTTTCTCTCATAGTGCGCTCTGAACGGGCGGATGTGGAAATCCGCCCTTACAAGTTGTTAGTTTGCCTTGAGTTTTCCCCAGGTCGTTGCCAATTTTCCAGTCGGTTCCACTGGTGCGACACCGAGCACTTTTCCGACACCGTCGTCCATGAGGGTTTTCAGCTCTGCCTCTTTCAAGGTATCGCTGAACATCGCCACGTCATCAATGATGCCTTTGAAGTAGCCGCCATCACAGCCGTGTCCTGCGGGGCAGAGCCCGCTTCCGATGAGGAGTCCCTTCTCAGGCGCGCCGACTTTATTCGGTCCCTTTGACTTAAATTCGCCATCAATGTAGAGTTCGTATTCCGTGCCGTTGTAGATGCCGGCGATAAAATACCACTTGTCTGGTGTGTTAAGCGGTGTCGTTGCGGCGGCACAACCGGCTTGACAACTCTTGAATTCAAAGTTGCCAGCGTTCCAGAATTCAAACCACCAGTTTGCGCCGCCGCCATCGCCCGGATTGCCGTTAGCAATGACGAGGGTGGCGGAACCTTTCCCCGCGGGGTTATTGCCGCCGACAGCAGTGGGGTGCATCCAGAACGTGACGGTGAATACCTCCGGGTTAAATAGGGGCGATGGGGCGATTTCAACGTAGTCGTCTTTCCCGTCAAAGACAACGCCTTGTCCGAATTTGCCGGCATCCCATTTCGCGTCTTCTTTCAGTTCTCCATCATTTCCGTTATCGGATAAGTCGGCGACGGTTTTGCCTTTGCCTTCATCGAAGAGCCAGATACCGGCAACGGTGCCCGGGTCGATTTTTGCATGACTGATTGCCGTGAAGGTGGCAAGACACACAGCGAGTGCGATGCCTATCGGTTTCCGTATGAGACGTCTCATTTACGAGTTTCCTCCTTTTGGTGCCGTTCGATAAACTGTCGGAGTTTAACGAAGCTTTTGACATTTTTCATGATTCGTCCGCTTTCGCGCTCTTCCAGATAGAGAAAAAATCCCATGAAATAGAGACTCGTCAAGAAGAGGGCAAACCCAGCGATGCATCGCGTCATCGCCCAGTAATCAGACCGGAAGCTGAGGTAAGGGATGACAGCGGTTGTCTCACTCGTCGCCTCTTGCTGCCATTGGATAGAGACGAAGTCACTTATCGCGGTTATCCCCAGCGATAAAAAGACGATTGATAGGACAAAAACGATGAAGAATGGGATGCCCATGGCACGTTCCTCACGGATATGATTCATCAAAGAGCCGCGGTGGTGCGGATGAAATCATTGCAACCCGCTGTCGCGCGTATTCGCAATATTCCGGATTAATGTCATAGCCGATGTAGTGTCTGCCGAGTTTTTTGCAGGCGACTGCTGTTGAGCCTGAGCCCATAAACGGATCCAACACCAGCGCGCCGACAGGCGTGAGCAGGCGGAGAAACTCCTCCACAATTTCTACCGGATAGATAGCGGGATGCTTGTTCCCTTTGACAGCGGCTACCGGTGTTTCAATCACATCGCGCTTGATTTTGTTGCCGTGCATCCGAATAATCGTAAATCCTTTGTTCTTCATCTGCAGGGTGCGTCCACCGATTTGCCCACCGAACGGTTCCGCGTGAATCCCGCGAATCTTCATCCGGAAACTGTGCGTTTTGCCGCACTGCACCTCTTGGATGACTTCGGTGAGGGCACGCCGGGCATCAGTCTTCTCGGCTTCCGATAAATCGGATTGCGCGATGAGCGCAAAATAGCGTTGTCCTACTTTCGTTCCTACCTTTTTGCGCGATGGCTTCGGCGGCTGCGTTTCTGCCAAAAATCCGTTGAGCTCATAGAAATAGTCGTCTGACTTGGCGAAATGGAAGAACGGCTCCGTACTACTGACGAGGCGACGACGAAACTGCCGTGGTGTCGGGTTGCTTTTCACCCACGTGATTTCGTTGACTAGTTTCACCAATCCTGTCTCTGTCGCGGCGAGCGCGAAGCGATAGGGGACGAGGAGCAGGTTGCTTTCCTGATACTTGTCCCCCACGTTAAACACGAGACTGCCATCGTCTTTCAGCACGCGCACGCATTCGCGGAAGAGGTGCAAAAGCGTAGTGAGGTATGCATCAACGCTTTTCTCGTTGCCCATTCCGCCGCCGTAGTCCCGCTGCTGAAAATAGGGCGGTGAGGTGATTACCAATTGGACGCAGCCATCGGGCAATTGCTGGATGAGTTCTAGGTTATCGCCGCAGAGCACCTGGCCGGTCTGCAAATTGTCGTTAACGTGAGACATGAGCTCTCAATTTCCTTGCAATCGATGCACGGCGAGGGAGAGGTTTTCCCTCGCCCTACGGACTTCAGTAGCGGATTAGGCGGAGACTCTTACCAATCCCTTGGTGCAGCTGTCTTCACGGTTACGCACCTTCGTTATTCCCGCCACGAGGGATTCCAATGGGAACTCATGACTGATGATTTTGTCCATGTTGACATCGCCGCTGGCAATCAGTTGGACTGCCTCTTCCCACGTATCGGGCGCGAGCCATGAGAAGCGGATAGTTTTGTCCATGAGGATGGTATCCAAGATGGGCACCTGCATCACATCGCTATCGCCGGGGAGCCCGAAAATGACGACGGTCGCGTGTCGTCCGGTAACTTCCAAGGCGGTGTGAATGGCATCCAGCGAGCTCGTTGCGGTAATGGCGCGGTCTGCCAATTCACCGTCGTTGAGCTCCTGAATGGTGGTACCTAAGTCCGCGACGTAGTGGGGCGAAGCGGTATCGCTGACGTTGACAACCACGTCTGCCCCGAGCGCTTTGCCGACATCCAGCCGATAATCGCGCGTTCCAACGAGCAGGACGTTTTTCAAGCCGCGGCTTTTCAACACCTGCACCATCATCAACCCGATGGGGCCCGGGCCGAACACTACCGCGGTCTGGCCTGCTTCGGCGTTGAGGTTGTTCACGGCGTATAACCCACACGCGAGGGGTTCGGTGAGTGCACCCTGGTCATAGGTGACGTTATCGGGGAGTTTCACCGTCCAGCGATAATCGGAAACGGCGTATTCCGCGAACCCGCCGTCAACGCCGACACCGAGCACGCGCTTCTCGGGACATAGATTTGATAACCCTTTCTTGCTCCAGGCCGAATGTGGATTCGATTGGACCGGGTTGACGACAACTCTGTCGCCTACTGTAAACCCGCCATTGGTTGCGGCATCCTTGCCGACTTCAATGACTTCGCCGGTAAACTCGTGTCCGAGGATGAGCGGTCCCTTTCCATCGGAGGTTTCAAGGGAACTATTGCCGAAGTAGTAGGCGACATCCGAACCACAGATACCGACAGAACGCACCTGGACGAGCACATCGGTGTCACTCGCTGCTGGAACAGGCCGTTCTTCCAGACTCATGTTTTCTGGTTCATAGAAAATTTGCGATTTCATTTGTGCCTCCGTGATTTTACGTTGTGCTGTAATTATTCTAGCATATTTGATTTTAATTTGCAAGAAACATTTTTTCACCGGACTTGCGCGAAAAAACTGCAGTGCCTACGGTGTCGGTTCTGCATCGGCCTTGTTCAAAGAACAAACCGCATTTCTAGCAGCAACAATCGGCTACAGCATTCGCCGATAAAGACGGTGAGGATAGCGATGAAAAGGAAACCTGTGGCGGCGCGCGTCGCGCCGACAGCATCCACTGCCACCGATTTATCGCGCAGGCAATCCCAGGTGATGAAGTAAAGGAACAGTGTTCCGCCGAGCCCGATGAGGAGCCGCATGCTAAAAATCAGGTGATAATAGAGATTAAAGGGGACAACGTCGGTGGATTTCCATCGCAAAAGGAGCGCGATGCCAAAGAGACAGGTTGTCCCAATCAGTGAGAACAGCAAGACGTTGTTAAATCGCTTCAGATAGCGAATTGGCAAGTCTGGCGTGACGAGATACCAGTGTCCGAACCACATGCCGCTGTTGACGGTGCCGAGTAGCATGGCGGCGCATACGAATTGCGTGCTGAAGAGGAGGTAGCCGGCGGTGCCGCTTTGGCCGATGAGAACCGCCTCGCTGGGAATCAGGGCTAAGTAGCGGTGTGGACTCCAAAAGAGCCACATGCATCCGCTGAGCAGTCCCACGAAGAAGAGGATGCGGGTGAGGTGCGGGAATTTGAACCACCAACTCAGCGTCCAGATGAGCACGCTGAGAAAGTAGAACAGGGTGAAGAGGGACTCCATATCTTGCGATGGAGTGAAAAAATGGCGGAGGGTTACTGGCTGCTTGTTAATGGAGAGAATCGCGCATCGCGCGAAGCCGATAACCAGCAGATAAATGCCGCCCATCAGTCGATAAAAATTCGCGCCTACCAACCCTTTGGGGACAAGGAGAAGTAGCGCGAAGCCACCGACAGCGAGTTGACTAAAGACGAGGTAGAAAACGTCAATAATGCTGAACATGGAATGTCGGCCTTATCTGCGGGTATCGCTTCTACCGGAGAGGAATGGCGTGCGCGCGGGGGCCGCGCGCACGCCCTGGAAATCGCGAGGCTGGAGCCGCTAGAGTATCTCCACGGTAGCACCGAGTTCTTCCAGCTGTGCCTTCGTCTTCTCGGCTTCTTCTTTGCCGACACCCTCTTGGATGACGACCGGGGCGGATTCGACTGTCTCTTTCGCTTCCTTCAAGCCGAGCCCTGTAATTGCGCGGACCTCTTTGATAACGGGAATCTTCTTGGAACCGAAGTCTTTGAGTTGGACATCAAATTCTGTCTGCTCTTCCTCTTCGGCGGCTTCCTCTTCAGCGGCGGCGGCCGGCATCATCCCCGGCATCGCCATCATCGGCGCAGCGGACGCGCTCACGCCGAACTTCTCTTCTAACGCTTTGACCAGCTCTGACAGCTCTAACACCGTCATATTGCTGATCTCTTCAATCAGTTGTTCGATATTTGCAGCCATAATGTGGCTCCTTTCTTGAATAGGACTTACGCGGAACAACCCCACCCATAAGCGTGCTTTCGCCGCGCGGCTACCGGATGGGCATCCTAGAAGTTTGCGTGAGTCTTGATGAAAAATTAGGCGTTTTCAGCCTCTCTCTTTTGCTCGGCGACCTGGGTTAACACCGAGGTCACTTGGCGTATCGTTCCACTGAGGACATTCACCATGCTCTTGACAGGTGAACCTTGGCTCAAGACCTGGGTGAGGCCGGTGAGGGGGGCACCTATGCACCCGATTGCCCGCGCAATCATCACGTCGCGTGAGGGCATATCCTTGAGGGCTTCAACGCCTGCTGCGTCGATAACCCGGGTTCCGAGGATACCGCCCTTAATCGTGAGATTTTCGTGTTCGGCGCAAAAAGCGAGAAGTGCCTTTGCCGATGCGGCCGGGTCATTGCTCGTTGCGAGTGCTGTGTTGCCTTTTAGATAAGGTGCTAACCCGTCAATGCCTCTCTCTTGCGCAACGACGTTGATTAACGTGTTTTTACAGACTTTATACTGGACCTGGGCGGCATTTAAGTTGCGCCGCAGTTCGTTCGTCTCTGCCACGGTCAGTCCTTGAAAATCTGTGAGCAGAATCACATCGGAGTTTTCAAAGATTTCGCGAATGTGTTCTGCTTGCTGAACGTTCGCCTGGTTCGGCATGTGTCAGCTCCTTCGTTTTCCGTATCGCGATCTGGAATCGCTCCTACCGGGATAGATACATCTCCCCGAATTCTTGTAAACAAAAAGCCTCCAACGGTTTGGAGGCTTACATCAAGTGAGATGAACTCACGCTAGGCGCGCTGCGGGGCACACGCGCGGCGGTTTCCATCTCCTTCAAGCCTCGGTAGGATATTAAGCCAGCGGCACCTACGTTCTACGACTCTGTTCTATCACGCTCAGGACTGACGCAAATGCGAGCCTTCTCTACGGCGTTGCGTCTGCGTTTGTCCTAACGCTTATGTAAATTGCTGCGGATCGATGCGCGCTTATGTAAATTGCTGCGGATCGATGCGCACACCGACCCCCATTGTTGATGAGATAGCAACGCTCCGGAGATACCGTCCCTTCACAGAGGACGGCCGCGCGCCGACGAGGGCACTCATCACAGCGTGGAGGTTCTCCTTAATCCGTTCATCGTCAAACGAGACTTTGCCAATCGGGACGTGAACGATGCCGGAGGAACGTTCCACCCGATATTCAATCTGTCCGGCTTTGATGTTTTGGAGTGTCTCGGTGACATCCATGGTGACTGTCCCGGCTTTTGCGTTAGGCATTAACCCCCGCGGTCCGAGAATTCTGCCGAGTTTCGGCATGACGCTGCGCATCAAATCCGGTGTGGCGATGGTGGCATCAAAGTCGAGCCAGCCCTCTACAATTTTATCAACCAATTCATCTGTGCCGACGAAATCCGCGCCTGCTTTTTCTGCCTCGCGTGCCTTATCGCCTTGAGCGAAGACAACGACGCGGACCGATTTACCGGTGCCGTGCGGCAGTGAGACAGTGCCGCGGATGTTCTCTTCGGCTTTCCGGGCATCTACGCCGAGGCGCGATGCTAAGTCGACAGTCTCATCGAACTTCACGGCACTCGTTTTTTTGACGAGCGAGATAGCTTCATCGACGGTGTAAAGTTGAAGTCTGTCTATCTGCTCTTTGATGCCGCGGTATCGCTTCCCTTTTTTTCCCATTTCCTTTGCGCGGTGCCTCCTGTCATCGGTTAGTTAATCGTCAGCCCCATACTGCGAGCGGTGCCTTCTACCATCCGCGTTGCAGCTTCTAAATCTGTCGTGTTTAAATCCGGCAATTTGGTCTGCGCAATCTCGCGAACCTGGTCTGTCGTGACAGTCGCGACCTTCGTCCGGTTCGGTTCGCCGGAACCTTTGGCGATTTTCGCCGCGGCTTTCAGCAGAATGGCCGCGGGCGGCGATTTCACGCTAAACGTAAATGACCGGTCGCTGTAACAGGTGATGAGGGTTGTCACCACCAGCCCTGTTTGGTGCTGTGTCTGCGCGTTAAAGGATTTGATGAACTCCTGGAGGTTAATCATATAGGGCGCGAGGCTGGGCCCGACAGGTGGCTGCGGTGTTGCCTGCCCGGAGACTAACTGGAGTTTCACTTCGCCTGTTATTTTTTTTGCCATACGTTCACTTCTCCTTTACTGCCCCGGTCGTCCTGCTACAACTTTTCGACTTCGAGGAAGCCGAGTTCAACCGGTGTTGCGCGGCCGAAGATGGTAATGCTGAGATTTAACCGCTGGCGTTCCGTGTCGATGCCCTGAATTTCGGCAGGGAATCCACTGAAGGGCCCGTCAACCACCTGCACTTCATCGCCAATCTCGTATTCGATGGCAGGGACCGGGGGCTGTTCCTCTTCCAGCGTTGACAGGCTCAACATCCGTTCAATTTCTTCTGCCTCTAAGGCACTCGGGCTTTCGGTGGGGCCCAATAACCCCATTACCCCCGTAGTCCCTTTAATGAGCTCCCAACTTTTCTGCCCGATCTGCGGTTCAACGTACAGCCCCAGTTCATGCAGTGTGTTGACGAGGACGTAACCCGGGTAGGACGGCCGCGAACTCACCTTGCGCTTGCTGTCTTTCACTTCGACAACTTCGGTGAGAGGGACTTTCACTTGCAAGATTTCGTTCTGGATGTTTTCCCTCGCAACCATGTTTTCAAGGTTGAGTTTCACCCTATTTTCATGTCCGGTGTAAACCTGAACAACGTACCAGTATCCATCCATCTCCGGTTACCTTAAAACAGTGTCGGGCGGTTCTATATCCACCTTTTATTCAACCGACCGGATAAAGAGTGCCCTGAGGAATGCTAACCCGAACCCGCTGCCAAACGGCGCCTCTAGACTGAGGGCGAACTGGCTCACGAGCACAAAGACTAAAGGGGCACAGGCGACAACGGTTGCAAGCGTCCTGCGAGTCTCCCACGTTCGCGCGACAGAAAAGACAGCGACCGGGAGGACTACCAGCAAAAGGAGAAAAATCGGACTGCTCCAAGCGGGAGTCCCAGCGTTCCCATCAACTAAAAAAATGAAAAGGCCCAACAAGGCGCAGCCCACGATGACGGTGATGGTGCTAGCCTGCACCTCTTTCGCGTCAGGTTTGGACACCTTTTGCCATTCCAAATTAATTCCGTGCAGATAATTTTTGATGCGAGCTATCATAAGCATTCGTTCTTGTTAGCGCGGGTTATACCAAATGAACCGCTATCGCTATTGTTGGACATCACTCAGTGGACATCACTCAGTGGACATCGCTGCGGGACGGTTGTGATTGAGGCGAGACGCATCAATCTCATTTAGTATTAGCACCCGTTTTTGTTGTGTAAGCGGGCGAATGTTCACCTATCCGCCCGCATAAGAAAAAGCAGGCCAGGAGGGATTCGAACCCCCAACATTCGGTTTTGGAGACCGACGCTCTAGCCGTTGGAGCTACTGGCCTACAAGACGCTGTTCATATCAAGCGGCGCCGCGTTAGCGCGTCTCCTTATGCTGTGTATGCTTCCGGCAGAAGCGGCAGAATTTCTTCCGCTCGTACCGGGAGGGATGCGTCCGGCGGTTCCGGGTTGTTACGTAATTCCGCTGACTGCATACGTCGCAGGCTAATGTCACAATATCTCGAGGCATATCGGTACCCTATCGGAGCGAGTTGCGCGCCGCCTCGCGCGACGCACAGGATAATGGAGCCGACGACCGGGGTTGAACCGGTGACCTCGTCCTTACCAAGGACGCGCTCTACCTACTGAGCTACGTCGGCAAACATGAAAACGTCAATGAGCGGGAGACGGGATTTGAACCCGCGACACATGGCTTGGAAGGCCAATGCTCTACCAGCTGAGCTACTCCCGCGCAAAATGCGTTTGCTAAAAATGGATGGGGGCGGATGGATTTGAACCACCGTAGGCATTGCCAACAGATTTACAGTCTGCCCTTTTTGACCACTCAAGCACGCCCCCATATAAGAAAGATAGCGAGGTAGGCATGTCACGTGAAGAAGCTGACGAGAGGAATCGAACCTCCAACCTAGTGATTACAAATCACTTGCTCTACCATTGAGCCACGTCAGCGATGACGAAACATGTCCCATAAAACCGAATGAGAAAGTCTCTATACGTAATTATACCCACTTTTTTTGCGTTTGTCAAGAAAAAATTGAATGCTAGTGCATCGGCACGATGTCCGGTATCCGTCCGTGCCGCTAAAGCCCCTCTTCGGGTTCAACCTCTTCGGGTTCTTCTTCCTTGGCGATGTAATCTTCTTTGAAGATACCTTCGCGCCAATCATCGTCGTCCGGAGATTCGGGTGGTTCGTCAAATATTGAGGAAAGCCCGCTATCCTGGGGTTTCGTCTCGCTTTTCTCAAATCCGATTTTCCCGGCGACCAGTTCTTGGGTGGCGACGACAACGAGTTTCTGCCGTGCACCGGAGGAAATGTTCGGTAACCCTTGTGCGTTTAACTCGCGAGCGCGCTGCGCGATAAGATTCACCGCTCGGTATTTGTTGTAATTTTCGTTTTCCTTCTCCAAGTCTTCGTGATAAACGGCTGCCATTTTTGTGCCTCCCAATTCAGTTAGCTAGCAGGTTTTTCAGACAAACCTCAGGTGAAGTCTCTTTAATTATACCCTATTTTTTCCCGAATGTCAAATTAAAATGATAAAAAAATTGACAAACGCGCGGAAAAGTGGTAAAATTTATAGTAACATTGATAATTCTGCCGTTTTTGTGCGGGCGGAACCGCGCGCGACGCGCAATTTCGCCCGTCTTCCCGAAGGACAACTGTACTGTATGGATACAACTATTCAACCTATCTTAGAAAAATCGCTGTCAGGTGAGCGTTTGGATTTTGACGATGGCGTGACGCTTTTCAAAAGCTATGAGCTCCTCGCTTTGGGGCACGCCGCCGATATGGCGCGCCAGCGTAAGCATCCAGAAGGCTATGTCACCTACATCGTTGACCGGAACATTAATTACACCAATTGGTGCTACGTCGATTGCGATTTTTGCGCATTCTACCGCCACCGCCGCGACCCGGACGCTTATGTCATGGAACGTGAGGAGCTTGGGCAAAAAATCCAAGAGACGCTTGACCTGGGCGGGGAACTGATTCTCATGCAGGGCGGCTTGCACCCCAAACTCAAGTTGGACTGGTATGAAGAGCTCCTCCGCTGGATTAAAGCGAATTACCGCATCCACATCCACGGCTTTTCGCCGCCCGAGCTTGACTGGTTTGCGAAAATCAACCGCATGCCGCTGCGCGACGTGCTTATCCGCCTCCGCGATGCTGGGCTCGATTCTATCCCCGGCGGCGGTGCCGAAATTTTAACCGAACATGCACGCGACGAAATCAGCCCGAAAAAATGCACCGCCGACGAATGGCTGGAAGTGATGCGCCAGGGGCATCTCGTCGGGCTTAAGTCTAGTGCCACTATGATGTATGGGCATGTCGAGACTTACGCCGAGCGCGTTGAACACCTCATGCGCCTGCGCGATTTGCAGGACGAGACAGCCGGGTTCACGGCGTTCATCTGCTGGTCCCTCCAACCGTACAACACGGGACTTGCGCACATTCCGCCTGCCGGCAGTTTTGAATACCTCAAAACCTTGGCGATTTCCCGGTTGTTCCTCGATAACTTTGACAACTTCCAGTCTTCGTGGGTGACGCAGGGACCTAAAATCGGGCAGCTCTCCCTCAAATTCGGTGCCAACGACATGGGCGGCACGATGATAGAGGAGAACGTTGTCAGCAAGGCGGGCACTGTTTACTGTATGCCGATTGAGGAGATCGAACGGACTATCTCGGAGTTGGGATATGTTCCCAAACGCCGCAATTTCTTTTATGAACACCTTCATTAAAGCGGCCCCCGCCTGACAGCATAGGCGCGTTTTCAAAGCGCGCCTACCGGTTAGGTTGCGTATTTGTAGAGCGAGCTCGCCGTGTTCGGGTCAGACGAATCCGAACTACAGCGGTGGATTTTTAGTTGCGGATGTCTCTATCCGCCCGCTATTCAATTCGCTTACCGGTAGTCCGGATGAATCCACGGCTCACTCTGCTTCTTACGCGCGGCGAACCAATTCAGATACGCCTCCCGTTTTTTCGTCTGAATGAGTGACTGGCGATGCCGCGTCTGCTCATCTGTGTCCGTTTGGAACGTTTCCAAATCAGGCTCCTGCCGTTCAGTTAGTTGGACGATGTAAACAGCAGTATCGCCTTGAAACGGACCGCGGATGTCATCAACCTTCATCCGAAACGCGGCAAACATCGCCTCGCTGGAATCGCCCATACCACTAATGTAGTGGCTGTTGGCAGAGAGCGAGAACAAATTGCTATCTTGAACGGAAAGCCGGTCTGCTGCAAGCCCTTCGGGTGCCTGATACTTTTTCAGGAGGGCATCGAGCGATGCGTCTGTTTGGTGTTGATTCATCAAGTTTTGCGCGTCTGCCAAAGCCTGTGCTTTCGCCTTCTCTTGCCGCACGTCTTCAATCACCGTCGCCTTTATATCCGCAAACGGCGGAATAGCCGCAGGCTTCTTTTCAAGCACGGTTGCGACAAAAAACGCCTCCACGTCACCGGCCGATGTTTTGCCTTCAACCACCTTTATCACCCCGACTTCCGTGTCAAAGAATGCCTCGGTGAGCCCGTGGTAACTCCATTTCGGGCCGATTTCCGGGATAGTGGCGGCATCGCGGCTAAAGAGCCCGGTTTCCTGCACTGAGGGTGCCTTATCTTGATACCTTTCAAGGACAATCGCAGCGTCGTAATCCTGAATCTCTACCTCATAGAGCAGGTCTGCTGCTACTTTTCGCGCTTCTTCAACGCCCCGGATTTTCACCAGTTTTTGCTGGATGTCGTACTGCACCTGGTCAAACGGTTTTGTCTCCGGCGGTTTCTTCTCTTCCAATGTGATAATATGGTACCCGAATTGGGTTTCGACGAGTTCGCTGACCTCGCCGGGCTTGAGCGTGTCAAAACATGCGTCTTCAAAAGGTTTCACCATGTCGCCGCGCGCGAAGTAGGCGCCGGGCGGCAGGTTTGAATTAGAGCCCGTGAGCGCGCCACCTCGGCTGGCAGAGGGCCCTTCCGAATGCTTCTCCGCGAGTTCGGCAAATGTGGTGCCCTTCGCGAGTTCGTCGGTGACAGTTTTGAGCAGTTCTTCCGCCGCCGTTTTTACCTCGGCTTTTTGCTCATCGGTAGCGTTGTCGGGGAATTTTTTCAAGATGTGCCGTGCTCTGACAGCTTCGACCGTTGTGAATTCGCCCGGGTTCTCATCGTAATAGGCTTGAACGTCCGATTCGGTGACATAATCGGCTGGACTCACTTTGATAAACTTGACGTTCACCTGTTCTTCTTCCTTGTAGGTGTCTCGGTTTTTCTCAAAGTGCGCCGCCGCTTCATCATCGTCAACCTCGATGGCTGTTGCGTAATCGGCGTGCTTGAATTCGATGAACTTCAGTTTCGCCTTGTCTGCCTCGAGCCGGAAATCTTGTTCGATTTCGGTATCCGTTACCAATTCAAGGTTTTGGATGGTATCGCGCAGTGTCGTTGCGCTGAGTTGTAAGCGAACGTTTTGCGTGTAGTCATCCACCAATCCGAATTGTTGGTAGAGGTTGTACTGCTTCACCCGTTCGGCATCGCTTCGGATGTAGCGTTCTATCTCTGCGTCGCTGAGTGCTGCGCTGCTCATAATCGTCTGTTGGATCCACTGTTCGATGACCGAATTCTGCGTTTCTTCTCGGTTTGGTTCGGTGCCGTATCGCTGGTTTCGTGCGGAGCGGATGGCGTTCGCGACGGCACTCTCAAAATTTCCGCGCGTTACCTCGGCATCGCCCATCCGGAGGACGACTTCGGATTCGGGGCCGCTGCCGCCGCCCTGCGAGTTGTTGTAGAGCAGCACCGTGCCTACCAAGAACACGATAGCGATTACCCACATAAAGAGTTGCGCAATAAATTTTTCCCGTAAAAAGATAATCATTTCTTAAGTGTATCTCCTGATCGATTGCTATAGAACTTCCATATTAATAGTATACACGCAAATGCTGCAAATGTCAAATTTTTTTAATAGGGCTTACGCGGCACGAGATTTTCGCATCGGCTGCAAAAAAATGTCTGAATCGTTCGGGATAATTTGATTTTCATCCGAACAATATGCTACAATAAACATTGAGTGCTAACAAGGAGAACCCCAGGACGATGCAGTTCTCAATCCGTCTGTTTCCTACGTGTGAATTATTTTGGATAAAAAAACTTGACTATTCTCCCAAATCTGTGTATACTAATTAAGCAGAGAACGTGCGAGGAGTTTTTTTGCGATGCAAATTCAGGGCGTGATGGATTTCAATCTGAAATATACCCTTGAATCGGGACAGTCGTTTCGATGGAACCGCATTGAAGATGCCTATTACGGTGTCGTGGAGGGCAGGATACTCAAGTTGCGCGCATCTGAGAAGGGACAACACGGAATCACCCTGTCCGTTGAGAGCTCCGCTTCTGAAGATGCGGCACAGTTAACGGCGTTCCTTCGCCACTATCTTGACATTGAACGCGATGTGCCGAGAATCCTTGCCGCCGTTGGTACCGATGCCTACATCCATCGCGCCGTTCAAAGATTGTGGGGGATGCGCATCCTGAACCAAGAACTCTGGGAAACAATTGCGTCGTTTATTTTATCTCAGAACAATAACGTGCCGCGGATTCGCGGCATTATCCGCAGACTTTCCGAACGTTTCGGGAGGGAACTGACGCTGGAGGGTTACGTCGATTATAGTTTCCCCACTGCGGCCGTTCTTGCTGCGGCAGAGAGTCACGAGCTCCTTGCGTGCGGGACCGGCTACCGGGCCGACTATCTCAAGGGTGCTGCGCAAGCTGTCGTGAGCGGCGAACTCTCGCTGCCGCATCTGAAACGGTTGGCGTATCCTGAGGCGAAGCGCGAATTAATGCACCGCAAAGGCATCGGTGAGAAGGTTGCGGATTGTATCTGTCTTTTTTCACTCGGGCACCTTGAGGCACTGCCGATTGATGTCTGGATAAAGCGGATTTTTGAGACGCTTTATCTTCGGCGGCCGGCTACGCCGCGCGAGATTCGTGAGTTCGCGCAAAACTATTTCGGCGCCGGTGTGGGGTACGCGCAGCAGTATCTTTTCCACTACGTGCATGAATGTCCGAATTGGGCAGATGATGAGCATCTGTCACTCATTTCTCATGAATAGGGGAAGGCACTATGTCTGAATCACCTGAAAAAAACGTTGTTGCCCTTCTAGAAGAACACGTTGAACTTGCCATTTCGACGGTTCAAAAATTAAGGGCGGAGAAACTGGAATTTGAGGCTGAAATCGCGCGGCTCAACAGTGATGTGCTCCAACGCGACGCGCGGATTCAAGAATTGGAAACCCGCAATGGCGAGTTAAATGCGGCTTACGAACATGAGAAGTTAACCGCGCAGGAAGAACGCACCGGCATTCGCCAGCGGCTTGAGGAGTTGATGGCCGTCCTCGCAGACACGAGTGATGCGGTGGTGCCTGCTGCAGATGAAGCGGTGGATGAGGAAGCCGAAGAGAGCATCGTGTTCACGGCGGGGCCTGCTAGTCCCGTTGAAGTGACTGAAGACACCGGGGCATAACACTCGTGCGCGTCTTAGTGCTCTCCCATTCCTATATCATGAAACCGTATCGGCGGAAGTTCGCGCTCATCGCGGAGAAACCCGATGTCACGCTGCGCGTTGTCACACCGGAACGCTGGTATGAAAGTTTCCAGGAGATTGTCTTTGAACCGGACGCTAACACTCGCTGTGAAGAATTTCCATGCCCGATCCGATTCTCTGGGTATGGCAGCCGCTTCTACTATCGCCGTGGGCTGATGCCCCACTTCCGGGATTTCCACCCGGATATTATCCATCTTGAGGAAGAAGCGTGGAGTCTCAACGCCTTGCAGACGGTGCGGTTGAAGCGGAAGTTCTGTCCGAACAGTCGCTTTATCTTCCGCACGTCGCTCAGCATTCCGACGAAACAACGGTTCGGTAGGGTGCCGGTGTGGATAGAACGGCGCGTGTTTCGTGAAACCGAACTCGCCTTTCCGCTGAGTGACAACGCCGGCGAGATTTTAGTCCAGCGCGGTTACACGGGCAGACAAGTGCCGTTTCCAAATGGCGTTGACACGCGCATCTTTCACAAAAGGGATGTAAGGGAGCTCAGAGATTCGCTGGGGCTGACCGGCGGTTTTGTGGTGGGATATGTCGGCAGACTCCTGCAGATGAAAGGGGTGAATACGCTGATTGAAGCGGGCGCGCACGAACAAGGCACTCCTTGTAAACTGCTAATTGTCGGGCAAGGCGAAGATGGAGCGATGCTCCGCCAGACGGCGGAAACCCTCGGTATCGCCGACCGGATTGTCTGGGTGGATGCCGTGCCGCCTGAAGAGGTGCCGGCCTATATTAATTGTATGGACGCGCTCGTCCTGCCATCGCGCACCACACCGGGGTGGGTAGAATTTTTTGGCAGGGTGCTAATTGAGGCAATGGCGTGTGAAGTTCCTGTCATCGGCTCCGATTCGGGCGAAATTCCACACGTTATCGCCGACGCGGGACTTGTATTTCCGGAGGCAGACGCGCTCGCATTAGCGGCGTGTATCCAGCGCCTCGCGCACGATGAGACGCGCCGCGAGGAACTTATTGCGCGTGGATTAGCGCGCGTGGAAAATTTTACGTGGGAGACGATTGCCGAACGGACGTATCAAGAATACCAGCAGCTGCTTGAGGCGTGAGACAGGCGGGGTGCCTACCTAACTTAGCACCGAATTGTAGTCATCGCCAACGGCGATGACGGGTTACGCAGAAAAACCGCCTTGCACCAGAAACGTCCGCCGAACGCCTCGCGAAAGACGAAAAAGCCGAACGCCTCGCGAACAACAAAAAATGCTTGAGGCGTGAGATGGGCGGGGTGCCTACCTAACTTAGCACCGAATTGTAGTCATCGCCAACGGCGATGACGGGTTACGCAGAAAAACCGCCTTGCACCAGAAACGTCCGCCGAACGCCTCGCGAAAGACGAAAAATGCCCCCGACTGGACTCGAACCAGCATGCCAATTAAGGCACAGGCCCTCAACCTGCTGTGTATACCAAATTCCACCACAGGGGCGTTCTAATATTTAATTATACCCTATTTTCGCGGCAATGTCAAATTTTTTTGTGATTTTTTATTTTTTTTCCAAAATTCGCCATTTTGTTAAGGGCGGTTTTCCATGTCCGCCCGTTTTAGAGCCAATATGAACACTTCCACAACGGCACTTGAACAACGCCTCGCTGATGCACTGGCGGGTGAAGTCCGATTCGACCGGTATTCCAGGGCCCTCTACAGCACGGATGCGAGCCTCTACCAGATGCAACCGATAGGCGTTGTGATTCCGAAACATAAGCAGGACGTTATCACAACGGTGCAAATCGCTGCTGAGCGCGACGTGCCGATTTTGCCGCGCGGCGGCGGCACCAGCCTCGCTGGGCAAAGCGTTGGCGAAGCGGTTGTGCTGGATATGTCCAAATACATGAACGCGCTCCTTGAGGTGAATGTCGAGGAGCATTGGGCGCGCGTGCAACCCGGTATCGTGCTTGACGAATTGAACCATCGTCTCAAACCGCACGGCCTCATGTATGCCCCCGATGTTGCCACCAGCAGTCGCGCGAACGTCGGTGGCACCATCGGAAACAACTCAGCTGGCTCGCATTCCCTCATCTACGGCAAAACGGTAGATCACGTCATGTCGCTTGATTTGGTTCTTGCCAATGCTGATGAGATAACAGCCGCCCCGATATCGCAGGCGGCATTGGCGGCGAAACAGCGTGGCGATTCGTTAGAGGCGCACATTTATCGCGAGCTCTGCCGCATTTGTGACGACAACGCGGCGGAGATTCGGAAGAGATACCCGCGCATCTTGCGTCGCGTTGCTGGCTATAACCTTGACGAGTTTGTCCCCAACGCTGGCTCGAAAGAAGTAACGCCCTACCGCCGAGACGGATGCGATGCAGAACGTCCGTTGAGTCTGGCGAAAATCCTTGTCGGCTCCGAAGGTACACTCGCAACCACCGTTGAGGCGACGGTTAACCTCGTCCCCGTGCCAAAAATGACGGCGCTCTGCGTTGTGCATTTTGAGACGCTCGTTGCTTCGATGGAGGCGATGCAACCCATCTTAGCGTGTGAACCGACGGCGGTAGAGCTCATCGACAAAACGATATTGGACATGACGCGCGGCTCGCTGGAATTCTCACGCGTTACCACCTTTATTGAGGGAGAGCCGGCGGCCCTCCTCGCCGTGGAATTCTATGGTGAGTCGGCGGCAGAACTGCACGCGCAATTGGATAGGCTTGAGGAGACGTTGCGTCGCGCGGGATTCGGTTATGCGTTCGTGCGGTGCCTCACAGCGGCGGAGAAGGCGCGCGTCTGGGACACCCGAAAGGCTGGGCTCGGCTTGCTGATGGGCATGAAGGGCGATGCAAAGCCGGTGGGCTTCGTGGAAGATGCCGCCGTGCCGATAGAGCACCTCCCCGAATACGTTCGCCGTTTTGAGCAGATTGTCACCGCGCACGATACAACAGCTGCCTACTACGCGCACGCCAGCGTCGGGCTGTTGCACAACCGGCCTATTGTGAATCTTAAGTCCGAGGCGGATATCCAGAAGATGCACGATATCGCGCGCGAAGTGCGCGACTTGTTGCTGGAACTCGGCGGTGCGATGAGCGGCGAACACGGCGACGGGCTCGTCCGAAGCGAGTGGCTTGAGAGCATGTTCGGCCCGCAGATTTACCAAGCCCTCCGCGAGGTGAAAAACGCCTTCGATCCGCGCGGTATCATGAACCCCGGCAAAATCATCGATGCGCCCCCCATGACAGAGAACCTCCGCTTCGGTGCGAAATACAACACTATTGAGATTGATACCTACTTCGATTTCTCAAATCAGGATGGGTTCGGCGGGGCTATTGAGATGTGCAACGGTGTCGGCGCGTGCAGAAAAACGCTTACTGGCACGATGTGTCCCTCCTTTATCGGCACTCGCGAAGAGGAGCATTCCACGCGCGGCCGCGCCAACGCGCTCCGTTCTGTCATCTCTGGGGCTTTGCCGCACACCGAATTCACTAGCGAGCGGCTCTATGAAGTGCTGGATTTGTGCCTTGGGTGCAAGGCGTGCAAAGCGGAGTGTCCGTCTAACGTGGATATGGCGAAGATTAAGTATGAGGTGCTTGCGCATTACCACAAAGCGAATGGGCTTCCGTTGCATCGGCGGCTTTTTGGGGAGATTGCCTCGCTGGCACCGTTCGGTTCAGCGTTCGCGCCTTTTTCTAATTGGGCAGTGAACAACGGGATTTCCAAGTGGCTTGCCGAGAGATTGCTCGGTGTGGACAGGCGGCGAGAGATGCCGACGTTTGTCCGGCCTACCTTCACGCAGTGGTTCGGTAAGCGGCGAGCGGCGGGCGGAGATAAACAGCGGCCTGGACAGCATAAGGTGGTGCTATTTCCCGATACGTTCATGAACTACAGTGAGCCTGCTATCGGAAAGGCTGCCGTTGAGGTGTTGGAAGCATTAGGGTTCACCGTCATCTTACCGGAGAAGCGGTGTTGCGGCCGCCCGCTGATTTCCGAGGGCATGCTGGAGAAGGCGAGTGAGAATGCGCGTTACAACATCGCGTCTCTCAGTCAATACGCCGACGCGGGCATCCCGATTATCGGGTGTGAACCGAGCTGCACCTCCACGTTCACCGATGATTACGTTGCGCTCATCAGCACGCCTGAGGCCAAACGCGTCGCCGAAGCCACCTGTTCGTTTGAGGAATTTTTGATGCGGCACGTAGCGGAGACACCTGACTTCGCGATGCAATTTACGGACAACCCTCGCGACATCTTGCTACATGGACACTGCCATCAACGGGCCCTCGTCGGTATCCAACCGACGGTGGAAATGCTCAGTTTACCGCCTGGGCACGATGTCACGGTGATTGATTCGAGTTGCTGTGGGATGGCAGGCGCGTTCGGTTATGAAAAAGCGCATTATGAACTCTCTCTGAAAATTGGCGAGCTGCGGCTTTTTCCCGCTGTCCGTGAAAGTCTGGCGAGCGGTGTAACGCTCAGTGCTCCCGGTTTCTCCTGTCGGCATCAATTGGAACACGGCACCGGCGTGCTGCCCAAGCACCCTATTGAATTGTTACGCGAGGCGATTCGTTTGTCAGACTAGCACCGAAAACGGTGTCATCGTCGTTGGCAATGATGGAGCGATGATGGAGCGATGATGGATAGACGGAGACAGACATGCTTGTACCGAAAACCCTCATTGAACGTCTTGTGAACAACAAAAAATTTTATCAACCGCTTGACGATTTCAAAATCGTTGAGATGCCCGAGAAAAAGTTATCCTTCTGGAAGATTGCGGGCCCCGGTGCCATCTTAGTCGGGCTCTCTATAGGTGCTGGCGAAATCGTGATCTGGCCCCGTATCGCCGCGCAATATGGCGGGAGCATGGTATGGGCGGCAGTCCTCGGCGTGTTCCTCCAAATCTGGATTAACTTTGAGGTGGGCCGCTGGACAATCGCTACCGGCGAGACTGTCTATACCGGCTATAGCCGCATTTGGCGTGGCTTCGCGCCGTTGTTCATCTTGCTAACTGTCGTGGGTTGGATTGCACCGGGCTGGGCGCGTGCCTCGGGACTCGCGCTCAAGGCACTGATTCTCGGCCCCGAGAGTTGGGGTTCAGATACATTCTGGACAGTCGTCACCTTCGCAGCCGTCGCGCTCATCCTCTTCGGGCCGAAGCTGGTTTATCAATCCGTGGAGCACACCGTAGAAGCACTTGTCGCCGTAGTCACAATCGGGCTGATTGTCGTTGCGATTGCTGTCGGTTCACTGGATACGTGGAAGGAGCTCGGTGCGGGTTTGATAAACTGGGGTTACAAAGACCCGGGTATGACGGTAAAACAGTTTTTTATCGCGTTGGTGTTCGCGGGTGCAGGTGGCACGGCGAATCTTTTCTATACGTTCTATCTCCGGGACAAAAATATTGGGATGGGCGCGCAATTACCGGGGCTCCAAAACCCGCTGCGCGGTAGGACTGAGACGGCCCCGGCCACCGGATTTCTGTTTGAGGATACAGAAGAGAACCGCAACCGCTTCACGGCGTGGTGGACTTATGTCAAGCGCGACCAGGTGCTCTTCTTTTGGGCCTTGAACACGTTCACGATTCTGCTCTTCATTTTCGGTGCGCTCGCCGTTTTGCGTCCGGCGGGGATTGTGCCGGAGGCGGGGCAGCTCATTTATGACGAAGCAAACATTTTAGGCACAATCTGGGGGGAGCCCGGCAAGCGCATCTTCCTACTTGTCGGCGTGGCCACGCTTTTCGGCACGCAGCTGGCCCTTGTTGATGGCGTGGCGCGCTCTATTTCCGATATTATCTACACCAACTTTCGCGGCGCACAGAAACGCAGCTTGAGTTGGTGGTATCTCATCATCGCGGGCATATGGATTGTCGGCGGGTGTGTCATCACTTTCGTCATGGAGCAGTTGCACGTCACTGAATTAGGATTTCTCTTTAACGCCGCCTACATGGGCGGTTTTGCAATGGCAATCTATGTGCCGCTGACACTCTATATGAATCACCGCTTTTTGCCTGAGTTTGCGAAACCGAAGCGGCTCTCTACCGGCATGATGCTCATCGCGTCGTGTGTCTACATCGGCTTCGCGATTTCAAGCATTGTCTGGGAAGTGAAACAACTCATCGGCGGATGAATTCGCATCCAAAACGGTGTCATTGACAACGTCGATGACGGATAACGGAAGGAGAATCATTTTGCAAGGAAAACCCTTACCGAACGCATTGCGAATGACAAAAACTTTTGAGAGAGAGGGCTATCTCGTCGTTGAGAACCTGCTCTCACCGGCGGAGGTTGAAACGTGTCAAGCCGAGATTCACCGGTTGCATCAGTTCGCCGCCGGGCAGGAAGCTGCCCCGGAGAAAGGGGTGGCGGATGTCGCACGCCGGCACGTGCAGCACGAACCCTTTGCCAAAGATGAGACGCAAGGGGATAGGTTACCCGTGCTGCGGAAGGCGGAGAACACGCGCGAGTATTCCGAAGTGTTTCGGAATTTGGCGCAGCATCCCAAACTGATTGAAGTCGTCCAGAACTTAATCGGTGAGGATTTGCTGCTGTTCAGAAGCACCTTGATGTTCAAACCGGCGTTCCACGGTTCATCGCACGGGTTGCATCAGGATTCTGCGTATTGGCCGATGGAACCGCCGCACCTTGTCACGGTGAGTCTTGCGCTCAACGAGGCAACGCCGGAGAACGGCTGTTTCAAGGTGATTCCGAGGAGCCATCTGTGGGGCATGCAGGAATGGGGGAACATCGCGCGCCAACAAGATGCAGCGTTGACAGAGCGGCAGGATGTGGCCCAACAGCAAATGGATGTGCCGCTTGCCGCTGGCAGTGCCCTGTTTTTCCATAGCCTCATGGTGCATGGCTCAGGCCCGAATGCCTCGCCGAATCCGCGCAACACCGCGCTTTATGCCTATTTTTCGCCGAGAGTCCGGTATGTGCCAAAGGGTGGCAAACCGGCGGAACGCACGTTCCCCGTGGTCGCGGGGCTCGGCGGGAAGACGGAGTTGACGCTCACTGCTTTCGCGTGATTCTGAAACCTTAGCGCGCCGGTTTGCGTTTTCATCAGGAGGAGAGCTCTTTGTAGTTATTAAGCCTCTAACGAAGTTTCGGTAATTAAGGCGGGCGGCGTTTTCGGAGCGCGTGCACAGCCTGTGTCTGTCAGGGCGGATGTCGTTAAGTCTCCGCCCGTTTCCCACGGAAAAATACTTGTCTTGCGAGATATGCGAACTATGAGCGATATGAGCGATATGAAATCCCAAAATCCAGAACAGAAAAAGAATCCTGCGCTTGAACCGGGTAAACAGGAAGGCGCGAACGTTCAATTCGTTGACTCTGACGCGCTTGTTGTCTATGACGAACAGGAGGTAAAGCAGCAGAAGCGCGGGTTCTTCGGCGGGTTAAAACGGAGTGCGACTCCCTCGCGCGAGCAGCTCGGGAAACTGCTATTAGAGAACATCGATGCGTTTCCGGAAAAGGAGGCGCAGTTGCTACGCGCTGTCTTCTCTTTGACAACACGGACGACGCGCGAAGTGATGGTGCCGCTGTCGGAGATAGTCGCCTTGACTTTGGCTTCGTCCTCTATAGAAGTCCGCGAGCTCTATCATCAATTCAACTACCGTTACATTCCTATCTATAACGAACGGATTGACTGGCTCCTCGGTGTCATCAACACCGTGGAGGTGCTTGCAACCGGCCAGCATTTCGAGGATCTTTCCTCTTTCGTGAGGGAGGTGTATTATGTGCCGGAAGTGAAGCCGGCTATCGAGTTGATGGAGGAGCTGCGGCAGTCTGAGATGCCGGTTGCCATCGTGATTAACGAGCACGGCAGTTGCGTCGGGTTTGTCGAATTAATCGATATTTTAGAGAAGATTGTCGGCGAGATAGCTGGGAATCGGAAGCGCGATGCGCCGCGCGTTGAGAAACTCGGCAAAGGTGCGTGGCGGCTTGATGCACGTGCCGCCATCGCCGATGTCAACCTTGAATTAGGCATCGGCATCGCCACGAACCGGTGTGATACTATCGGCGGCTTTATCCTCATGCTGCTCGGCAGATTGCCGCGTGCCGGCGAGAAAGTCGGCTACGAAGGCTTTGAATTCAATATCGAGACAGTCTTCGATTACGGGATTTCTAGCATCAAAGCTGTCAAACACGGAATCTCAACCCCGTGGAAGAAACGGGCTTGAACCTTGAGGTTTGCACCCCTGGTAAGCGCGGTTTCCAATCGTGCAAGGAGCTCTGATGAAATTGCAACGCCCGCGGCGTCCCATCTTCAAGCGGACGCGCATCCGAACCTTAATCGTGTGGTATCTTATTTTGCTTGTTGGCATTATCGTTCTTGTGTGGAAGATGCCGGCGATTGTGTCGCGCCTGTAGGACGCTCGCGAGTGGAACCCTCGGCGATTCGCGCTCGCCGGGTTTTCCCTCGCGCTGCGATGAAAAGGGGTATGTTTGGTGGCGGGTGAGATCGCGAGGGACAGGCCCTCGCGCTACGGTTAAAAGGGCCCGTCGGTTAAAAGGGCCCCTTAGTCTGTAGGGCGCGGTCCTGTGCCGCGCCATGCTTCGGTTAAAAGGGCCCCTTAGTCCGTAGGGCGCGGTCCTGTGCCGCGCCATGCCTCGGTGAAAATGCCCCTTAGTCCGTAGGGCGAGGGCCTGTCCCTCGCCGTGCTGCGGTCTGCCGATGAAATCGTTTTTTCGGGTTGTTGGTGTTTTTTTGTTTGGGGGTGAGATCGCGAGGGACAGGCCCTCGCCTTGCGTCGGTCTATCAAGGGGTTCGCGAGTGGAACCCTCGGCGATTCGCGCTCGCCTGTCCCTCGCGCTACGGTTAAAAGGGGTATGTTTGGTGGCGGGTGAGATCGCGAGGGACAGGCCCTCGCGCTACGGTTAAAAGGGGCCGTCGGTGAAAATGCCCCTTTCGTCCGTAGGGCGCGGTCCTGTGCCGCGCCATGCATCGATCCGCAACGGAGATGGCGGTAGCCCTGGGGTTTCGGGTGTTTTTCGTGTCGGTCGAGAGATCGCGAGGGACAGTGGACATCTCTGCAGCGAGGCGGCAGAGATGACAAAGTTTCGGCGTGACGGCCCTCGCGCTACGGTTAAAAGGGCCGTTTTGAAGGGAGATCGCCGGGCCCTCGCGCTACGGTTAAAAGGGGCCGTCGGTGAAAAGGGCCCTTAGTCCGTAGGGCGCGGTCCTGTGCTGCGCCATGCTTGGGTCTATCAAGGGGTTCGCGGGGGACAGGCCGCGCGACGGTTAAAAGGGGCTGTTGTTAGGAAAAATTATAAAGGAGAATCAAACCTGTGTTCTATAGACATTGCACTCCGCTGGAGTGCTTAATCGGAATAATGTTCTGTCTGCTAGCACTGCCCACTGCCCTATTTGCACGGGATGAACTCATTATCATCTCACCGCACTCGGAGGGCATTCAGACGGAATTTGATAAAAATTTCAAGAAGTGGTATCAAGCGCAGACCGGCAGGAGCGTTGAAGTCGATTGGCGCGATGTCGGCGGCACCTCTTCTAACTACCGGTTTATCGACTCGGAGTTTAAGCGCGTCCCCGAAGGCATCGGCATCGACCTGTTTTTCGGTGGCGGCACCGACAGTTACCTGCGTCTCGCATCGCAAAACCTCTTGAGCCCCTACAAACTGCCGGCGGCACAACTGGAACAGATTCCGCAATCCTTCCACGGTATTCCGGTTTACGATGCGGAGTATCAGTGGTATGGCGCGGCGTTATCAAGTTTCGGCATTATGTCCAACGATGAGTTGCGAGTGCTGCTTGGGCTCCCGGCGGCAGAAGCGTGGCAGGATTTAGGTGCGCCAGCGTTGCGCGGTAAAATCGGTGCGGCTGACCCGAGGGAGAGCGGCTCTGCGCACATGATGTATGAAATCATTCTCCAAACCCACGGGTGGGAAGATGGGTTCGCGCTCCTCACAAAAATCGGCGGGAACGTGCGAAGATTCTCTGCCGGGGCAAACGCTATTCCGAAAGACGTGGTGACAGGCGAGGTCATTTATGGGATGGCGATTGATTTTTACGCATACGGACAGATTGTCGTTGTCGGTGCCGATAAAATTAAGTACGTCATGCCGAGTGATGGGACCGTCGTCAACCCGGACTCGATCGCTATTCTCAAAGGCGCGCCGAATCTGGAGGTGGCGCGAAAGTTCATCGAATTTGTCCTTTCTGAGCGCGGCCAAAAACTCTGGATGCTTCCGGACACGGATCCGGAGGGCCCGACGTGGGCAGGCGGGTTGAACCGCGCAAGTGTGCTCCCCGCGCTCTACGATAAACTCGGGGACCGGTGCATCGTGACAAATCCGTTCACGCTCGGGTTCACGCCGTTCCAATACGATGCGAAGAAAGGCGGGGCTCGGTGGGATATCGTCAACGACCTTTTCGGCGTGCTTATCATTGATTCGCACAAAGACCTGGGGAACGCGTGGAAGGCGATTGGGACATGCAAAGACGCGGCGAAGCGCGAGGCAGCCATAGCCGTCCTCACGCAGATGCCGCTCTCCGAAGAAGAGGCGATGCAGTTCGCCACCGCCGAATGGAAAGACCCGGGGTTCCGCAACGAGAAACTCAAAGAGTGGGGACAATTCGCAAAGCGGAAGTTCAAAGAAGCACGAAATTTGGCGAAATAAATGTTTGTGGACTTCGCCTGACGATAACTCCGTGCTCGCTGCTATTTTTTCAACGTTCATTGGTGCCTCACCATGGAAAATCCGTTTCCAGCCGTGGTTTTCGAGAAGATGCAACCGGCAGATTTGCAGCAGGTGATGGAGATTGAAAACGAGGCGTTCACGTCCCCGTGGCACGCATCCTATTTCCGAATGGGGCTTCGCAACCCGAAGCCGAACGAGCATTTTTATGTCGCCCGGCTTGACGAATGCATCGTCGGCTACGTGGTGTTTCGGATAGTCTGTGATGAGGGACATCTCTTCAATCTCGCCGTTGCTGCTGCATATCGGCGGCGCGGGCTTGCGAAATATCTCCTCGCTACGACATTGGAAATTATTGCGGCGAACGGCGGAACCCAGGTCTTTTTGGAGGTAGATGTTGCGAATGTAGCGGCGCATTCTCTCTATCGGCAATTTGGATTTCGCATCTGTCGCCTGCGCAAGAATTATTATGGCCCTGGTCAAGATGCTTATGTTCTTGCGCGGGGGATTGCGGGGGATGGTTAAAAGGGGGACCGCGCTGCGTTCCGTAGGGCGCGGTCCTGTGCCGCGCCATGCATCGGTGAAAAGGGGGCTTAGTCCGTAGGGCGCGGTCCTGTGCCGCGCCATGCATCGATCCGCAACGGAGATGGCGGTAGCCCTGGGGTTTCGGGTGTTTTTCGTGTCGGTCGAGCGATCGCGAGGGACAGTGGACATCTCTGCAGCGAGGCGGCAGAGATGACAAAGTTTCGGCGTGACGGCCCTCGCGCTACGGTTAAAAGGGGCCGTCGGTGAAAAGGGCCCCTTAGTTCCGTAGGGCGCGGTCCTGTGCCGCGCCATGCATGCCTTAGTTCCGTAGGGCGCGGTCCTGTGCTGCGCCATGCATCGGTCTATCAAGAGGGATTGCGAGGGACAGGTTCTTGCGCGATGGTGAAAGGGCCCCTTAGTTCCGTAGGGCGCGGTCCTGTGCTGCGCCATGCATCGGTCTATCAAGAGGGATTGCGAGGGACAGGTTCTTGCGCGATGGTGAAAGGGCCCCTTAGTCCGTAGGGCGCGGTCCTGTGCTGCGCCATGCATCGGTGAAAAGGGGCCCTTCTTGTCGCGCGAACGATCGCGAGGGACAGGCCCTCGCGCTACGGTGAAAAGGGCCCGTCGGTGAAAAGGGCCCCTTAGTTCCGTAGGGCGCGGTCCTGTGCTGCGCCATGCATCGGTCTATCAAGAGGGTTCGCGAGGAACAGGTTTTCCCGCGCGCGAGGGTGAAAGGGGGCCTTTCTTATCGGTCGAGAGATCGCGAGGGACAGGCCCTCGCGCTACGGTTAATAAGGGCCGTTTTGAGGGATCGAGAGATCGCGAGGGACAGGCCCTCGCGCTACGGTTAAAAGGGCCGTTTTGAAGGGAGATCGCCGGGCCCTCGCGCTACGGTGAAAAGGGGCCGACGGTGAAAAGGGCCCCTAGAAAATTCTTGACAAAAATGTGAAAAAATGATAGCATCTAAAAAAATCACATTTTTAATTTGACAAACGCACAAAAATGTGGTATACTATATATATCGATTTGATTGGGCATAGAATTTAACGCTACGAAAAAGGAGCACAAACGTGAACACTCGATTTCGCATGGATCCTTCGATTCGCCTGCAGACATCCGTGAAAGCTACGCTGCAGCCACCGCGGCTGCGCGCCGTATCCACGTTTGCGCGTCCTGTTGATGATGCCCTCGCCCGAATCACCCCCCCCCCATTACTTTACACCCGTTAACCTTTGCCGCTCTCGGCAGGAAGGGGCTCCGGGGGGATATCCCCGCTCTGAATGCCAACACGATCCCCAGCGCGCGTTTGCCGCGCGCTACCCGGTTCGCGCGCGCGACTCACAATGCCGCTTGGAGTCCCATCCTGGGAACCCCTCCAAGGGGCTCTTCGCGTTGCACGCTACCGACCCTGACTCACCGTTGGCTTTTCAGGGCTCACAAGCGTTGTCCTGGGAAATTCTCTCTCCCACGTTGGAATGCAGAGCCAGGACGGGAGCACCGTGGGGTGGGTACCACGGTGCTCTTGTTCTGCCCTCAGCACCGCCGGCGGCGACGGAGGCGGCTCTCCCGATTTCGTTTGTGAACTTTTCACAACATTGCCGCCGCAATCGGGGCGGCTGAAACCCTTTATTTATTTTATTTCATTTTTCTAAGAGGAGTTTTCAATGAAAAGATATTCCGTTTTTTTCTTAGGTTTGCTGTTCGTCGTCGGGATAGTTTTGATGCTCGGAACACCGACAGACGCGCAAGGACCGGAGCTGGCAGCTCCTGCAGATTTCCCGGTGAAGTTGCTGGCGGGACCCCGTACCGGCAAGTCCCGCTATCACAAGGTGCGCCAAGAGTGTTTCGAACATCACTTCATCTTCGGTGACACTTACACGGGCGCATGCGAATTGGTGCACACGCATGGCTGGGCCCTTCCGGACGAGGTGAATTTGGACAATGCCCTGGAAGTCGGCTTTCACGGCTTAGGCGACGAGGTTCAAATTCAGGTGACGTTTAATGAACCTGTCAAAGCCGATGAGGGTGTGACGCTGCGGCTGCAAGGTTGGTTCGGCTCCGTGCAACCGGAGCTTGTACTCACCGATGCGGATAGAACTGACGAAGACGAGACGCTCACTTTCCGATACACCGTGCAAGCGGGAGATCGGGAGTTCGGTCACATCACTATTGATAACCAAAATATGTGGCATAATACCCGTGACGCTAATTGGAATATCTCGATTAAGTCATCAGGCGCGAAGCACGTAAAAGACCTGGATGACAACAATTGGGATCGTGTTGGTTTTACCCACGTTCCTCCGGCTCCGAACTTGAATTATTTTCCCATTCGTAACCCTTTTGAAACGCATCTTCGGAGGTTTCTGGCCAACAAGCCTACGCTCCCCGAATGGCAGGATGGGGATTCTAGGTACGGCACTGGGAGAGCCACCTATGATGCTGCTGCTGCTAGGGCAGCCGCCGAGGCGTACGCCAAGTACCTTGTGGATGCCATCAAGCCGACGGTGTGGATTGCTGGCTTGATAAAGAACGGGGGGACGCACACCGAGGATCGGCGCAACGCGATAGTCAACCTGGATTCTAGTGTATCCGATCCCCCTAGGACAGTTTTTACGGCAGGGGTTACGGAATCGGTGTCGCAGGGCGGCGCGTTTGAAGTTGAATTCCGCTTTACGAACCATCCCTCCGCGACGAGTAGGACTGCCATCGCCGAGGAAATCGGGACGACGTTTGGCGCGGAGGACATCGTCATCACCGATGCAGCTGGGAATTCGCTGGATTGGACGGTTGATGCCCCGGTTTACATTGGGCTCGACCATCGTGCAGCACAGAAGTACGCTGTTCCTAATTGGGAGACTGATCATCCTTCTTATCTGCCCCTTGATCATCCTTCTTATCCCGGTGGGCATGAGCCTGGGGAGGCGAAGAATTCGGCATCGTTCTTGGTTTACAAAGCGCGGATAACGCCCGCCCGCGAGTTTCAGGGCGATGTGACGATTCAGGTTCCCGCCGGTGCCACAATGGACATCGCGGGCAACCTTAGTAAGGTATCGAATACGTTAACGGTGCCGGTGGATAGCGTGGTGGGTACGCCGGAGATTGTTGCGCCCGCCGCCGGTGTCTATACCGTCGGAGATAATATTGAAGTGGCGGGGACGTATGTCTGGGAGCATCTGCGGTATGAAGGGGCGAACCCGCCGTATGTGGTGTTGTATTTGGGCGAACAGGTGCCGGCAAATGCGCGGCATGCTGTCTGGACAGCGGCGGCAGACGCGGCTTCGACCCGGGTGACCTTCGCGTATACGGTGGCCGCCACGGATCCGGTGGCAGAGTCGGTGTCTGTGCCCTCTTTCAAGATACTGGTGCCGGCAGGGACAATATTGCTGTTTGGGGTAGGTGCGGCTGATGGGCAGCAGTCTGGGACAGATGCGCCTGCGGTGGGTTCTGGCACTGCGCCGGCCTCGGTGCCGGCGTTAGACCCGGATGTTCCGCCGGTAGTCCAAACGGTGCCGGTTGCCCCGTTGCGCGTGGTTGAACCGCCGGAGATTGTTGCGCCCCCCGCGGGTGCCCATACCCTCGGAGATAAGATTGAAGTGGTGGTGACGTATACCCAGGAGCATCTGCGGTATGAAGGGGCGAACCCGCCGTATGTGGTGTTGTATCTGGGTGAAGAGGTGTTAGCCAATGCGCGGCATGCTGTTTGGATGGCGGCGGAAGACACGAATTCGACGAAAGTCACCTTCGCGTATACGGTGGCCGCCACGGATCCGGTGGTAGAGACGGTGGCTGTCCCCTCTGTCAAGACACAGGTGCCGGCAGGGACGATATTGCTGTCTGGGCCGCGAGGTGCGCCGACTGGGCAGCAGTCTGGGACAGCGGCTCCTGCTGTTGCGTCTGGTGCTGCGCCGGCCTCGGTGCCGCCTGCAGATCCGGTGCCGTTGCGAGATACGTCTGGACGTGAGATTCCGCCGCTCGTCCGGGAGACACCGGTGATACCGGTTGTGCCGTTTTTCCCCGAGGAGGCTTCGCCGAAGGCTCCTGCCTCCGAGGTGCCTCGCAGTCCGGTTGTTTTCAACGAGTTCGGCAATGGCAGCGGTGCTGCAAATGACTGGCTGGAATTGCGGAATGTCACGGGTTCGGCTGTCTCCTTGAAAGACTGGGAGCTCAGTGTCGTGCAAGATGACAAGAAGGAAGATACGTCGCTGATTATTTTCCCGGATGTGAGCGTGCCGGCGAATGGGCTGTTGCTGCTGGTGAGTACCTCGCCGGA
The DNA here is from genome assembly GCA_958296135.1 of uncultured Poribacteria bacterium. Lineage (GTDB taxonomy): Bacteria > Poribacteria > WGA-4E > WGA-4E > WGA-3G > AGPOR5. The sequence continues at coordinate 4,567,173 of CATQHZ010000001.1, read as the reverse complement.
CAAAACGTCTCTCGCCGGTGGCGAGCAGAAAGGGTTGTCGCATGCGTTTTTAGTGGATGAGAAGCTATCCTTGCCGGATGATGGGAAGTTCCTGTTGATTCTGCGCAACGCGAAGGAGAAACTCGGTATGAACGAGGCATTTGTCGATGTCGCCGGTGGCGGTGGCAGTGACACGGATGCGTTCGTTCGCGAGCAGACAGGGGACTATGATACATACGTCTGGCCGTTGCAAGTGCGTGAAGCTCCCGGTGGTGATACCGAAGGGGCCCTCAGCTCCGGTAAGGTCTGGCAGCGTGCCAAGGCAGATATTGTGGGTTACCACAAAGATGCCTGGGCGGAAGCCGCCTTCACCGGTATCGGCTATGACAGGACTGTCTCGAAGTCTGCGGCGACGGGTGGCACACCGGGGTATCCGAATGGTGCCCTCAAAACGGGGGCTGCCACACCAAAAGGCAGTATCACCATCAGCGAAGTGATGTTTGATTCGGGTGGTGGAACACTGCCGCAGTGGATAGAGTTGTATAATAAATCCAAAACCGAGGCACTCAACCTGAACCGGTGGGAACTGGAGTTCCAGAATGTGGATTCGGAAGATTTGGTAGGGCGGCCGATTGTGGCGTTGACGTTGCAGGCGAAGGTGATTCAACCGAATCAGACGCTGCTGATTGTTGCGGGGCCGGCGCGTGCGTCATCAAGCACGGCGTTTCCTGCTGAACGGGTTTACAACCTGTTGGATTTGCATCAGCGGAACCTGCGCATTAAGACTGCGCGGGATACGTTCCTGAGCGCGGAAGGGTTCTACCTGAAACTTACCGATAGCAACGGTAACCTCGTAGACGAGGTTGGCAACACTGATGGCAATCGTCGGACGAAAGATGCACCGGCGTGGGCGTTACCGGTGAGTGCCGAGGCAGGTGTTCGGAGTTCGCTGATTCGGCGTTACGACAAAGGCGTTGCACTGAAAGGGAAGCAGCGTGCGAGTTGGGCTCTGGCATCGAACGTCAAGCGACTCGCCGTGTCAGCCCTCCATTATGGGCATGCTGAGGACATCGGCACGCCGGGGTATCGGAAAGGCGGTGCCTTGCCGGTGGAGTTGTCAAGTTTCTCGGTGATGCACAATGAAGCCGGCGCGGTTGTCTTAACCTGGACGACGGAGTCTGAAGTCGACAATGCTGGTTTTAACCTGCGCCGCAGCGAGAAACGCGACAGCGGTTTCACGCTGCTGAATCCTGCGCTGATTGCGGGTGCTGGCACAACGGGCGAGCGTCAGACATATACGTTTACGGATACGTCTGCGAAGCCGGGTGTTGAGTACTACTATCAGATCGAGGAAGTCGCGTTTGATGGCCGGCCGGTGACGTTGGCGATGCGGATGTTGCGGGGGCCTGTCTCTGCGGCGAATCGGATGCTGACGACGTTCGGTGCTGTGAAAAAGCAGGTGAAATAGATGTAGGGCGGGGGTTGTCCCTCGCGATGTAGAAAACGGCCGTGGCCCCTTGGGGCTGCGGCTGTTTTTTTCGTGCGCGATGGTAAAAAGGTGCCTTAGTCCGTACGGCGTGGTGCTGTGCCGCGCCGTGCGATGGTAAAAAGGGCGCCTTAGTCCGTAGGGCGCGGTCCTGTGCCGCGCCATGCATCGATCTGCAGAGAAGATGGCCGCAGTCCCGGGGTTTCGGGCGTTTTTGGTGTGGTCGAACGATCGCGAGGGACAGGCCCTCGCGCTACGGTGAAAAGGGGCCTTCGGTGAAAGGGCCCTTAGTCCGTAGGGCGCGGTCCTGTGCTGCGCCATGCGATGGTAAAAAGGGCCCCTTCTACCGTAGGGCGAGGGCCTGTCCCTCGCCATGCATCGATCTGCAGAGAAGAGGCCCGAAGTCCTGGGGCTTCTGTTGTTTTTTGTGTAGGTCGGTAGATCGCGAGGGGAACCCTCGGCGATTCGCGCTCGCCGGGCCCTCGCGCTACGGTGCGAGGGGGCGGGTTCGTGTGGTTCGGACGATCGCGAGGGACAGGCCCTCGCGCTACGGTGAAAAGGGCCCGTCAGTTAAAATGCGCCTTAGTCCGTAGGGCGCGGTCCTGTGCTGCGCCATGCTGCGGTCTATCAAGGGGCTTCGCGGGGGATAGGTTTTCCCTCGCGCTGCGGTGAGAGGGGCGTTTTTTGTGGGTCGGAGGATCGCGAGGGACAGTGGACATCTCTGCAGCGAGGCGGCAGAGATGACAAAGTTTCGGCGTGACGGCCCTCGCGCTACGGTGAAAGGGGCCTCTTTCGCGCTCGCCGGGTTTTCCCTCGCGCGACGGTGAAAAGGGGCCTCTTTCGCGTGGCGGGGAGAGGGGACGGTGGCTAGAAAAAACTTGCAATTAATCCTATTCCATGCTATTATCTCATATCATTAACCTTAGCAATGTTTATAGGAGCCAGCACAACTATGTTTAAACTCGGCGTGATTGGTGACGAAGTCTCGCAAGACTTCGCCACCGTAGTCAATTTTGTGAAAGAATTTAACCTTGATTCCATCGAAATCCGTTCGGTGTGGGATAAACTGCCCCACGAGCTCACTGATGCAGACATCGGCCGGATGCGGGGCTTACTTGATGGCACCGGTATTGAGATTATCGGTATTGCCTCGCCGTTTTTCAAATGCGATATGGACGATGCGGCGGAGCGGAAGGAGCATTTGGACATTTTGAAGGGCTGCGTCCGTGCGGCGAAAGCGTTTGATACCTCCCTCATCCGCACGTTTGTTTTTTGGGATACCGGGGAGACGGAGGTGCGTTGGGATGAGCTCATCGCCGCTTACGATGAACCGCGGCGGATAGCCGATGGCGAAGGCATTATTCTCGGCATGGAGAATGAGTCGACGACTTCTCTCAGCACGGCTAAGCTGACGGCGCGGTTTATTGAGGAGATCGACTCGCCGAGCGTGCGCGCCATCTGGGATCCTGCGAATGAGGCGCATGCGAGGGCCGGTGAAACTCCCTATCCGGATGCCTACAATCGTCTCAAACCGACGATGATCCATGCGCATCTCAAGGATGCGGGTGCAAACCCTGATACCGGCGAGATGGAGTCTGTGCCTGTCGGCGATGGGATTATTGATTGGCAGGGGCAGCTCCAAGCGTTCGTCAATGATGGTTATGAGGGGCATCTCTGCTTGGAAACGCACTGGCGGCCGTCGCTCAAAATCGATGATGCTATTCTCAACCGGCCGGCGGGGCAAGCCTTCTCGGAAGCGGGAGAGGAAGCCTCTCGGATTTGTATCGAGAGATTGTTGAAGATGACCGGCAATTTGGGTGCATAACGGCGCGGATTCAAACTGCGCTTACTGTGGGAGAGGACGCATGAAAATCAGAGCAGTCCGCACCGCGCTTTACGACATTCCGCCGCAAGTTGAACGCGTTGATGCCATCCAAGCGTTCGTCTCTATGGAGTTTCCGTTCATTGAGATTGAAGATGTTGATGGTGTGGTAGGCACCGGATTTTCCTATACTATCGGCAAGGGTGGGGCAGCGATTAAGCAGATTATGGATGCCTATCTCACGCCGATTCTCTTGGAAGAGGATGCGGCGAACATTGACAGGATCTGGCAGAGGATGTGGATGGAGACGCATTGGGTTGGTAGGGGCGGCATCGTGGGTTTGGGGATGGCGGCAGTGGACATAGCGTTGTGGGATCTGATGGCGAAGCGTGCCGAATTGCCGCTCTACCAGCTCCTCGGTGGTGCGAGGGCATCGGTGCCGGTTTACAACACCGATGGCGGGTGGCTCCACCTTTCCGAAGAGGCGCTCGTCCGGCAATCGGTAACGTTTGTAGAAGCGGGCTTCAAAGGGATAAAAATGAAGGTAGGGCGTGACAGCCTCCACGAAGACGTGGCGCGCGTGCACGCGGTCCGGCAGGCCATCGGCGAGGCACCTTACCTAATGATAGATGCGAATATGAAGTGGAACGCCCGCGAGGCGATTCAATTGGCTTGCCGTGTGGAAGACGCGGGGCTCTTCTGGTTTGAAGAGCCTATTGAGGCGGACGATGTAGATAGCCACGTTGTCCTGCGCGAGAAGACGACTATCCCGATTGCTGTTGGGGAGACGCTCTACAATAAATTTGTCTTTCAGGAATATATTGCTCAGGGTGCTGCGGATATCCTGCAGCCGGATGCGGTGCGCGTTGGCGGTATCTCCGAATGGATGAAGGTTGCGCACACAGCGGAATGTTTCGGGCTCTCGGTATCGCCGCATTTCTTGATGGATTTGCACGTGCATCTTTCTGCTGCGGTGCCGCATTCGCTTTTCGTGGAATATATTCCATCGCTAGATCTGGTGCTGGAAGAGACGTTGACGCTGAAGGACGGCCATTTCTCGCCGCCGAACCGGCCGGGGCACGGTATTTTGTTTGATAAAGCGAAGCTTTCAGCGTATCAAATTGCATAGAGTCTGTAGGCGCGCTTGCAGTAGGCGAGCCCTCTTAGTCTCGATGGGGTGTCTATCGGGACAGGGATGTCCCTCCTACCGCTCGATGAATATAGGAGACACTCATGAAACTTGAAAACCGTGTTGCGATGATTACCGGCGGCGGGCGCGGCATCGGCCGCTCCACCGCGTTAGCCTTTGCGGCAGCGGGTGCCGACATCGTCCTCGCCGCTCGGACGGGTACCGAAATAGCCGCTGTTGCGGAAGAGGTGCGGGCCCTCGGCAGGCGCGCCCTCGCGATTCCAACGGATGTCCAGTATAAAACGGCCGTTGATGCGATGGTAGCACAGACGCTTGATACCTTCAGCAAGGTGGACATCCTCGTCAACAATGCTGGCGTGGCGATTCACAACCCGATTCCGCAAATTCGGGAAGAAGATTGGGATGTGACGATGGCGGTGAACCTCAAGGGTGTTTTCCTCTGCACCCAAGCTGTCTTCGGGCTGATGTGCGGGCAGCAGGCTGGGCATATCGTCAACGTCTCCTCTGTTTCCGGCAAGTCTGGGCATGTCAACGGTGGTGCGTATTGCGCCTCTAAATTCGCTGTCGTCGGTTTCACGGAGACGACAAATAACGAGGGGCGGCCGCACGGCGTGAAAGCCTCTGTCGTCTGTCCCGGTCCTGTGGATACCCGGATGCGCCGCGAGAACCATCCTGATGATGTGATTGAACATCTGACGCTGCCGGAGGATGTAGCAGAACTGATTCTGTTTTTGGTAACGCAGCCGCCCCGCGCACACACGCTTGAAGCCGTTATCCGCACGCCGTTGATGTAGCGGGTTGTTTTTCGATTGCCAAACCTGCCCCCGGTCTGTTATCATAATTGTAAGGAGGTGATATAAAGATGAAACCGACAATCAGATTCACCGATACCCCGGCTCCCCCGGACAGGTACGTTGACTTCATCATCGGCGTGGACGAAAACGGGAACGAAATCACGCACACCTGCGAGTTAAAAGAGGTGTTTTATCCGACGATTGGCATCTCTAACAATCCTATTTTCGTCGATTTTGACAAACGGGTGTTAGACAAATATCGGCAAGACACGGAGACATATACGCTCTGGCCGATGTCGCTCGTCTGTGATTATCAGTGGAATATGCCAATTGACAGTTACCACGAGGACAAAGTGACAGTCTTGTTGGGGTATCTGAGCAGGGTGCCGTATGAAGAGCAGCTGCATTGGCGCGCACACAACATTCCGCCGAACGGCCGCGAGAACGGGGCTTACGGCGTGAGCGAGGAGTATTATCGGCTCTACATTTGGGACGGCCGCTATCGGGATGGCAATTTGGATAAAGCGAAGCACCGGTTTCGGGAGGCATATTACGAGCTGCGCGCGACGTGTTATGAACGGCTCGGCTGGCAATTGTTGCTGCCGCCGCACCCGGACGAGGAGCATTACATCGCCGATTTGACACTCCCGGCACCCGACGAGCTGCGGGATTTTGACGCGCTGGTGTCAAGTCTTTGCACGCTCTGCATCGACGCGCTGAACATCCCGGAACTCAAAAAGTTAGTGCCGGTGGAGCAACGACGGACGCTGGAGGGGAAAGATACCCTTGCCTGTTTCTTGGATATCTTGTATTACCGGCAGGTTCCCATTGCCCACTACGGCTATTTTCTGCGTGAACTCCATCGGCTGCGTCATCGCTGTGCGGCGTATCGCAAGGCGTGCAACTATCGGCAGATAGCCAATGACTTCGGCTACGATAATCGGAGTCACCGCGCGGTGTTTGTAGGCCTCCTTGGACAAGCGGTGCGCATCGTAAGTCGTTATGCATCTCTTGTGAGGCACCTTGACATCAGTGCGGAAACGCTTGAAGAGCGGCGGGCCCGCATCGCGAGCGGCTACGAGAAGGGAGTCGCGGCGTTTGCAAAGATGGCAGAACTCGCCGCGACTCTGCCGCCCGGGCCAGCCACCGATGGTTCTATCAACCACGATGTCGTTCCCGATGATTTCTAGCCTTTTAACGAAAGGGATGCAAAAGCATGAATTTTGTTGAGATAGGTTCGCCGATTTTTGTTGATGCGGGCGCGTGGATTGCGCGGGCGAATCCGAAAGACCGGCATCATAACACTGCGCTGGAAATTTACGCTGAATTAAAGTGATTGGACATACGGCTCGTGACAACAGATTACGTCATTGATGAAACAGTCACCCGACTCAGATATGACGTGCACCACGCAATGGCCGTCCAATTTCTTGACTTTATCAACGACATTCTCGCGCGGGAAGAGTTGAAATTGGTAAGAATGAGTCAGGAAATTTTTGACGATGCGGAACAGCTTTTTCGGGAACGTAACACTACCCGGCTTTCCTTTACAGACTGCACCAGTTTTGTGGTTTGTAAAAATGAGACTATCACTACCGCTTTCGGCTTCGACCGGCATTTTCAGGTAATGGACATGAATCTGCTCAGTTAGCAACGGCTTTCGGCCTTGACAGGCATTTGCAGTCTGAACAGGACTAAAAGACGTTGATGGCGATTCTCCGTAGAGATACGTCCTTGCCGCAACAACCGTTATTGAACGCCTCGCGGATGAGAGAAATATGTTCATTGATTCACACACGCACATCCAAATGTCTCAATTTGACAAAGACCGGCGCGCTGTCATCAGGCGCGCAGGGAAGGCTGGCGTTGAAAAAATCCTCGCCATCGGCATCGATTATGAAACCAGCCTCGCCGCCGCCGAATTGGCAGACGAATATCACAACGTCTACGCCACTGTCGGCGTGCATCCCCACAATGCTGAAAGCGCGACGCGCGCGGAACTCCTTGACATTCCTAACCTCACGCAACATCCCAAAGTGCTGGCGTTCGGCGAGATGGGGTTGGATTACTACCGCAACCACTCAACACCCAAAGCGCAAAAAAAGGTGTTTGCCGAACAACTTGAAATGGCGGCAGACCGGGGTATGCCTATCGTCATTCACAACCGCGAGGCGTATCACGACATCTTGCCTATTTTGGAAGCACTGGACGATGGGGCGTTCGGTGTGATGCACTGCTTTACCGGCAGCGTGGCATTGATGCACCGATGCCTCGCGCTTGAAAATGTATACATCGGCATCGGCGGCATTGTGACGTATCCGAAGGCGATAGATGTTCACGCCGTGGCGCGGGAAGTGCCTGCCGATAGGCTTCTTATTGAGACGGACTGCCCTTGGCTCGCGCCGCAGCCGTGGCGCGGGAAGCGGAATGAACCGGCGTATGTCCGCGCTGTCGCCGAAAAGATAGCGGAACTCCGCGGCACTACGGTAGCGGAAATCGGGAAGATAACGTCAGAGAATTTTGCTGCGCTGTTTGCACCAAAATGAGATTTACACATTTCCGCCTGTATGCGATGGTAATTGCCCTCGTTTGTGTCTGGGTAATTTTCACGTTGCTGACAGGCGGCACCTTCCTCAGCACCCGAAATCTATCCAATCTCTCGCGCCAAGCGGCGGTGACGGCCATCCTTGCCGTAGGGATGGTGCTGGTAATCGTGTCTGCTAACATCGATCTCTCCGTTGGATTTGGTTCCGGTTTACTCGGTGCTGTCGCCGCGATTCTGCACGTTTGGTGGGGGCAACCGATTGTGTTGACGCTCCTCGCTGTCATCTGCCTGGGTATCCTGATGGGACTGATGCAGGGATACCTCGTGGCGTATCAGCGCGTGCCGGCGTTTATCGTCACCTTAGGCGGGTTTCTTGTCTATCGCGGCTTGATGTTAGCTTTCACGAGAGGAGAAACCATTCTCCTACCGGACAATTGGTTAAAGTCAATCGGTAACGCTTACCTGCCGCAGTCAGTTGGGTGGGGGTTAATGCTAATTGCCGTGGTTGTGGTTGTTGTGCGGATTTGGCAATCATCCGATTTTGACGCATTCACTCCGCTTTCCGGCGATAGTTCTCCATCCTCTCGGCTCATGTTTCTGATGAGAATGGGTGGCACAGTGTTGCTTATCGTAGCGTTTGTTGCCGTCATGAATGCGCACAAAGGTATCCCGATTCCGGTGTGTGTTCTGTTTGGGCTTGCGTTCGTCTTCCATTTTATTGCGAACCGCACCCGTTTCGGCCGTTATGTCTACGCTGTCGGCGGGAATGCGGAGGCGGCATATCTCTCTGGTGTCAACGTCCGAGGCATTACGCTTCGCGTTTTCGCGACGATGGGTGCGTTGATGGCGATTGCTGGCGTTGTGCTGACAGCGCGCGTCGGCAGTGCGAGCCCGGAGGCAGGGCGGTTGCTTGAATTAGATGCCATCGCCGCGTGCGTTATCGGCGGGGCGAGTCTGATGGGGGGACGCGGGAGTATTTTCGGTGCCCTTTTAGGCGCGCTCGTTATGGAGAGCCTCAACAATGGGATGAGCATGGCGAACATGGATGCTTCATGGCAGGATATTATTAAAGGTATCGTGCTGGTGGCGGCGGTGGGGTTTGATATGGCATCGCGGCGGTAGAGAAGCAAAGCCCGCGCCAATGGACACAGGCTTTACCTCCTGAATCCGCGAACGGTTATTTCTGAACAGCCACCGTCCGACATTGAACTGTGACGGCCCCGGTGAAGACGTTGATAATGCCATCAATCAGGGTGTACTCGGTTACAATTTCGTAATCGGTAGCCCCTGCGGCCATAGCGTGTGAATCAACATCGTTAATTGGGACTATGCCCCACAGGACATACCATTGCCGCTCCGCCATGAGTTCTGTGCCTTGCGCGCCGTTACCCACTTTGTGGATATGCGCCGCACAGCCGATGACACACAGCATCGCGACAATCAGCAGTGCAGCTGAAATTTTTGTCAGCATAAGGTTCTCCTTAGGTTTTAAGGTGAATCGGTTCTCACATGGATAGAACCGAGCGATGATTCGATGGCACGCAGCTCCGCTGCATAAACCGCCTTCGGCACGACGTAATCCACCTCGAAAATGAGGGTTTCCGGCGCATCGCAGATCAGTTTAATCAGCACAAAATCGGGAGCACTTACCATCAGTTGATGGATGCGGAAAGCATCTTTTCTAAAAGTTGCCCGCTCCACCGTTGCCTCTGGAAAGGCATCGCGGTAGGCAGACTCCTGCGTCTCTAATAAGGTGTCGTCCGGCGCAATCTCTACGCCGTTCACCTGTGATACGATACACATCGCGCGCGAACGCACGTTCATGAAAATCCATCGCGGTGCGAGCTCAAACTCTTGCCTAAGATGCGGTGCGACTTGCTCTATCACCTTTGCCAACAGCGCATCGTCAATTTTTTTCCATTCCTTCGGCGCAGCCATCGTGATGTTGAGCGTCGTATCTGTTATTGCAGGTTCGAGGAGTGTCGCATCGACGTTAAAAACGAGCGTTTCTTCCGCACGTTTTTGGGAATTCGGGGCATCGCAAGCGATGAAAGCACCGCTCAGCAGCCCACACAATAGAAGGTGTAGACATTTCACGTTCATTGCAACCTCTGCTCCGTTGAATTGACATGTCCTCGTAAATCAAAATAAAATGATACCCTATTTTTCATTTTTTGTCAACAACATTTTGTGACACATTTTTTCATGAAGCAATTCAGCGAAATAGGGCAACCTGTTTCTTAATAGCGTGACTACCGTTCTGTAACAATCGGAGCATGGCGAGGGACAGTGGACATCTCTGCAGCGAGGCTGCAGCTCATCTGCAGTAGTTCTGTAAACAGAACGCCTACACGCTCGACAGCAGATGACAACGTTTCGGCGTAACGGCCCTCGCCCTACGGTGAAGGGGCGGAAAACTAAATGCCTCTGGAGATAGTCGCGCCTTGCTTGACTTATTTTCAATTATCTTGTATACTTTCCCTCAAACCTAAAATATCGCAACCGAAACCTGATGACGACTTTGAGTTGTTGCGCCACGTGTAAGGACAGATGTCCGTATCTGTCTGGCTTAGCACCAATAACGTAGTCATTGCCATCGGCGATGACAGATATACGGAGGAGAACGTCATTGCGAACGCCGAAAATCCGCTGGGGCATCCTCAGCACAGCGAATATTGCCACGAAAGTCGCCCGCGCGCTCCATCTCGCCCGGAACGCGGAACTTATTGCAGTCGCGAGTCGTGAAGAGACGCGCGCGAGTGCCTGGGCAGCAAAACATAACGTCCCACACGCCTACGGCACTTACGACGCGCTTCTCGCCGACGAAACAATTGATGCCGTTTATATCCCGCTGCCGCCGTCACTCCACGCGGCATGGACAATCAAGGCGGCTGAACACGGCAAGCATGTCCTCTGTGAGAAACCGCTCTCCGCGAACGCAAGTGAGGCTATTGCGATGGCGGATGCGTGCCGCCAAAACGGCGTGCAACTCATGGATGGAGTCATGTGGGTGCATCACGAACGCACCGCTGCGATGAAGCAGAAACTCTCCGATGGCACGTTAGGCCGACTCCGCCGAGTCACCGCCGCTTTCACGTTCAATTGGGATACCGTTCCTGCCGGCAACATCCGCGCGATGAAGGAATTCGCTGGCGGCAGCCTCGGCGATTTGGGTTACTACTGCGTCCGCGCAATTCTCTGGGCTTATGAGCAGATGCCGACGCAAGTTTTTGCTACGGCGCGCTACAAAGTCGGGGTGGATTTTAACCTCGCGGGCATCCTCTGGTTTGACGATGAACGCATCGCCACACTGGATTGCGGGTTTGATACCGCGCTCCGCAAATGGTTTGAGGTTGCTGGCACGCGCGCGTCCATCGTCTGTGACGATTTCACCGTGCCGAAAACTGAAGAAGCGGCGCGATTCTGGATCCACGGTGCGGATAACATCAAACACGAAACCGGCACATGCATTCAGGAAGTCGCCATGATAGAGCGGTTTTCGGACATCGTGCAATCCGGAGAACTTGAGGAACACTGGCCGAACGTCGCGGTGAATACGATGCGCATCTGCGATGCGCTCCTTGAATCGAATCGGCGAGGAGAAGTTGTAAACCTATATCCCCGGTAGGGGGAGTCGTCCTGGGGTTGATGGTGTTTATATCGGGACAGGGATGTCCCTCCTATTGGAGAAATCGGGACAGGGATGTCCCTCCTACTGGAGAAATCGGGACAGGGATGTCCCTCCTACCGGAGAAAATTCTGTTAGACTGTAAGGGCGGATTTCTGTATCCGAATGGAAGGAGAAAGCGATGAAGATTACCAATATTGAAACCTTTATCGTCGATGCTGGCTGGCGGCCTTGGATTTTCGTCAAGGTTGAAACCGACGAAGGCATCACCGGCTACGGCGAATGTAGCGATGGCAGAAGCCCCAACGGCGTAGTTGGAACTATCAGAGACTTAACGCCTTTGCTCATCGGACGGGACCCGGGTGCGTATGAAATGCGATTTTGGGACATGATCCGTGGCTCCCGGCAGAGCCCCGGCGGCATCGCCGCGAAGGCAATCGCCGGCATAGAATGTGCTCTCGTCGATATCAAAGCGAGGGCGTTGGGCATCTCTGTCGTGGAATTGTTTGGCGGGCCCACCCGTGACGAAGTCCGAGTCTACTGGTCCCACTGTGGTTCCTCGCGTGCTCGCAATTTTGAACTCATCGGCGTGCCGCCGTTAAGGACGATGGACGACATCGCCGCGCTCGGCCGCGAAGTCGTTGAGAAAGGCTTCACCGCGCTCAAAACGAATATCGTCGTCCCCGGCGACCCGGCCTCTGTCTACTTCAGTGGTTTCGGCGGCGGACAGGGCACTACCGATGGCAACGTCACCCCAGGACTGCTGCGGCATATCGTCACCTTAATCGGCACGTTCCGCGATGCTGTCGGCCCGGATGTCGGCATCAACCTCGATCTCAACTTCAACTTTAAGCCTGAGGCGTGCATGCGCATCGCTAAGGCATTGGAACCGTTCGAGCTTCTGTGGTTAGAGATTGATATGTATTCGCCCGAAGCCATCCGTCAGATTAAGGATTCCACGACGACGAAGCTCTGCACCGGCGAGAATCTCTACTACATGCGCGACTATCTCCCCTATTTTGCAGCGCGCGCCGCCGATGTCTTTATGATAGACGTGCCGTGGAACGGCTTTTCGCAGTCGAAGAAAATTGGTGATTTGGCGGAGGTGTATCAACTCAACGTTGCGCCGCACAACTACTACAGCCACCTTGCCACCTTCATGAGCGCGAGTCTCTGCGCTGTGCTACCGAACGTGCGAATCATGGAGATAGACATTGACGATGTCCCGTGGAAAGACGATTTGACGACGCACCCCCCGGAAATCGTGGACGGCTTCATGAGAACCCCGACGCGCCCCGGCTGGGGCACCGAGTTGAACGAGGAGGCTGTCAACGCGCATCTGTGGGATAATAGGAAGGCGGATTGGTAGTGCTCCCACCGTAGTGCGAGGGGTCTGCCAGGGAGTCGAGACCGGGAGGTCTCTCCTACGCGCCCGTACCCCCGTAGTGCGAGTCTGCCAGGGAGTCGAGACCGGGAGGTCTCTCCTACGTGCCCGTACCACCGTAGTGCGAGGGCCTGTGCCTCGCAGTCGCCGCGTGCCTTCCATCGTAGTGCGAGGGCCTGTGCCTCGCAGTCGCCGCGTGCCTTCCATCGTAGTGCGAGGGCCTGTGCCTCGCAGGTGCCGCGTGCCTTCCACCGTAGTGCGAGGGCCTGTCCCTCGCAGTCGCCGGTCTAAAAGGCTTGCGTTTGTTAGGCGCGGGGTTCATTGCTTTTCGGGCTGGTGCTGCGTGCGTTTTTGATGCTCATTGCTTTGCGAGGGACAGGCCCTCGCGCTACGGTGCTGCGTGCGTTTTTGCCGTTCAGTGCTTGTTGGGCGCGGGGTTCAGTGCTTTGCGGGATGGTGCTGCGGACGTGTTTGATGCTCATTGCTTTGCGAGGGGAACCCTCGGCGATTCGCGATCGCCGGGCCCTCGCGCTACGGTGAAGCAGACGTTTTTGCCGTTCAGTGCCTGTGGGGCGGTTCAGTGCTTTGCGAGGGACAACGGATTAAGGGGAACATGTTTATAGGAAATCATGAAAAATAGAAACGTAACCATTGCCGCGCAACTGCAGGCAGCACGGGAAAACCTCCTCGACTTGACAGGCCGGAACCGTCTCCTCAATTTCCGGCCAAGCAGGCGACGGAGCATCCCGGTCATCGACGAAATCCCGAGAGAGGTTTTTGACATCCTCGTTCTCAGTGAACGGACGATGCAATTCAAGCCTTCTGAAAAGGCGGCATCCGAGTTTGAAGAGGATGAGGCTGCACCGATGCCGTGGTTGGAAGATACCGAACCCGCGGAACATCACACCGACCGGCTTTTGCAGACAGAGTTGTCCAAAGAGGCGCTCCAGAAGCGGTTGTATTACATTCATCAGCAGGCGCGTTCTGTCTTTAATGAGCAGGGGTATTCTGTCCTGTATCTCGCCCTCGGCTTTCTTGAGTGGACAGAGAGCGCGAGTGCTGAGAGTAGGCATCGTGCCCCGCTTATTCTCATCCCTGTTGAATTGGAACGCCAGAAGGTGCGAACGCGATTCAATCTTTGCTGGAGTGGCGCGGAGTTATCCCCGAATCTCTCTCTGGAGGCAAAACTGGCGGAGCAAGACGTGGCATTGCCGACGCTCGAAACGCCCGAAGACAAGGCGGGTATTGATGCCTATTTTCAGGCTGTTAACGATGCAATATCCGGGCGGGAAAACTGGCGCGTTGTGCCGGACATTTACCTCGATTTTTTCAGTTTCACCAAATTTGTGATGTATAAAGATTTGGAGCCCGAAGCGTGGGCCGTGGATACCCATCCGCTACTGGGAACGATTTTTGGCGAGACAACCGGGATAGGGGGCAGCGGCGGGTTTCAACCGGAACAGGTAGACACGCAAGCCAGCGAGAATTTCTATCACGTCATGGATGCGGATTCGTCGCAGATTGCTGTCATTGAGGACATTAAAACCGGCAAGAACTTGGTAGTTGAGGGCCCGCCCGGCACCGGTAAATCCCAAACGATTACCAATATCATCGCCGAACTGCTCGCCGCTGGCAAAAATGTCCTGTTCGTCAGTGAAAAAATGGCCGCATTGGAAGTAGTGAAAAGCCGGCTGGACCGGGTGGGGCTCGGTGACTTCTGTTTGGAATTGCACAGCCACAAGTCCAATAAACGCGAGGTGTTGCAAGAGTTGGAACGGGTCTTCTCGTCTCAGCCGCCGCGGCTAAATCAAGCGGACAGCCTCTTTTCCAAAGTCGATTCACAGAAGGCGGAGCTCAATGCGTATGTCAACGCAGTGCATGAACCTATCGGCGAGACAGGGAAGTCGCCCTATACGCTGTTCGGGATTCGGGAGAACGCACGGCGACATTTCGAGAACGTCGGACGCGAGATGATGCGGGTGCGGTTCAAGAACCCATCTGAAAGCGACCGGGGAGATTGGGACGCGGCGAAGTTGCAACTTGAGAATGTGGCGACGCTGCTGCCGCGCGTAATGCCAATTGCGGAGCACCCGTGGCGCGGCTGCGCCCCCGGTGTTATCACCCCACTCGTGGAAGGAGAAATTAACACGCTGATTGATACCTGCGGGGACGCGTTGGATACGCTAGAAGCGGCGTTCACGCCTCTCGTTGATATAGGCGGACTTCGCCTTCCTGATACCCTCGCCACACTCTCTCGCGCGAAGCAAGGTGCCGACGTGATGAGAAGAGCCATGCCCGTTGCACGCGACATGCTGTTGAATCCGGCGTGGGACCGGCAGAATGCAGACGCAGCAACGTTGATTGCCGGGGTTGAGGCTATGCAAAATGCACTTGCCGCGGCTAACGCAAAGTTTACACCAGCCGCGCTCACACAAGATGTCGCCGGTCTGCTTGACGAGTATAAAGTCTTGTCTGCTAGTTGGTTGCGCCTCTTGAACAGCCGCTACCGGTTCATCAACCGTGAATTCCGAAGTTTTTACAAAGCAGCCGCACCCCGAAAACCGGCAGTGCTTATTGCAGACCTGGGGGAATTGGCGCACTGCATCATGCTGCGAAAAGAGATGCAAGCCTTGACACAAGCTGGCCGCTCACTCTTCGGCGAACACTGGCTCGGCGAAAATAGCGACGTAGACTTACTTCGTGCATTTGCCGAATGGATTGTTGAATTTCGCGGCTGTCTGCTTGATGGCTCTTTGAGGGAAGATGCCGTGGACATCGTTAACGCAGGCATCTCGCGCAAGCAAATCGAGACGCTTGTCGCCCAAATTACCGCCGCCGAAAACGAGTTCGTGGCGCAGCGCAATCGGCTCTTTCAACGTCTCGGTACCGATGCAACGCGGCTCTTTGGAGAGTCTGCGGAAAACCTTTCCTTCACGGAACTCCGCGTGCGGCTTGACATGTGGCGGCACGCGCGTTCGCAACTTACCGCTTGGGGACAGTTTATGATGCGGCGGAAAGCGTGCGAAAAGACGATTGCGAAGCCGCTTTTGGAACACATTGAGGCACTTGAACCTGCAGACCTCGGTGCCTGTTTTGAGGGGAACCTCGCCGACGCGCTCCTCCACGAGGCGTTCATGAGCCGCCTGCCGCTGCAAGGGTTCAGCCGCGACTTGCACGAAAAAAAGATTGCGGATTTTCGCGCGCACGACAGTGCTTCCTTCACCTTGAATCAACAACGGCTTGTCGCTCGGTTGCATCAAAACCGCCCGCGGCTTATCGATGGCGCGTCCCGCGACTCCGAAGTCGGCATTCTCCAAGGGCAATTTAACCGCAAGCGCGGCCACATGCCCATCCGAAAACTGCTGTCCACCGTCGGCGGCTTAATCCAAAAAATCAAGCCGTGCTTTATGATGAGCCCGCTCTCTGTCGCGCAATTCTGCGACCCGAGTCTGCTCCACTTTGACGTTATCGTGTTTGACGAGGCGAGTCAAATTCGGCCAGAGGACGCGCTCGGCGCGCTGTTACGCGGCAAACAAGCTGTCGTCATCGGCGATACGCGCCAGCTGCCACCCACCCGTTTTTTCGACAGCATCGTTGACGACACCGAGACGGACGATGAAGACGGCATCATCCCGCTCGTTGATGTGGAGAGCATTCTACACCTCTGCAAAATAGCGTTTCCGACGAAGGCGTTAAAGTGGCACTATCGCAGTCGGCACGAGTCGCTCATCGCCGTTTCCAATCAAGAATTTTATGACAACAACCTGCTCATCTTTCCTTCGCCGCTTGAAGATGTGAAGCACCTCGGACTGAAGTTTGTCTATCTGCCGCATGCAACTTACGACCGGGGACGCAGCGCCGCCAATCGGGAAGAGGCGAAGGCTGTCGTGCAAGCCGCTTTTCAGCATTTTCGGGACTATCCGGACAAAAGCCTCGGAGTCGGCACCTTCAGTAGCAAACAGCAACAAGCGATTCTTGATGAGGTGGAGCGCCAGCTGCGTCAGCAGCCAGAGATGGAGACCTTCTTCGCCAGTACCCGTGACGAACATTTCTTCGTCAAGAATCTGGAGACGATTCAGGGCGACGAACGCGATGCCATCTTCCTCAGCATCGGCTACGGAAAGGATGGGACAGGACGGCTCCATCGCAACTTCGGGCCGCTCAACCAAGAAGGTGGGCACCGCCGTTTGAACGTGCTCATCACGCGCTCGCGGGAGCGGTGCGTCGTCTTCTCCAATTTCCGTGCTGCCGAGCTGCACATCGATGAGAGTGCCCCTTTCGGCGTGCGGGCCCTGAAAACCTTCTTGGATTATGCCGAAAATCGGAACTTGCAAACTGCGATGCCGACAGGCGGCGACACTGATTCGCCGTTTGAGGACGCAGTCTATGAATTCCTCACGAACCACGGCTACACGGTTAGCAAACAGGTGGGATGCGCGGGCTACCGCATCGATCTTGCCGTGACAGACCCGGGTGCCCCGGGCCGGTATCTTCTCGGCGTTGAATGCGATGGCGCGCGGTATCACAGTTCGCCTGTGGCGCGAGATAGGGATAGGCTGCGGCAGCAAGTGCTGGAGGGATTAGGATGGAAGATTCATCGCATCTGGTCTACTGATTGGTACCGTCATCGTGCAGAAACGGGACAGCGGCTGTTATCGGCGGTAGAACGCGCCAAAATCGCAATACCTGAAGAACCGCCTCCGGAACAACCCGTTCAAATTCTCCCTGAGGCGCCGCCTGAGGAAAGCAGACCGGCACCGCCTCCGCCACTACCGGCACCAACTTCATACGTTGAATGCGCAGACTTGGGCATCCCGATCCGCGGCACGTTACCGGAGCAAGACGCTTCCCAACTTGCGATAGCGGTGGAACAGGTAGTAGCGGTTGAGGGCCCTGTCCATGTTGATGCCGTGGTCCTGCGAATTCGTTCCCTGTGGGGAGTCAAGCGAGCTGGCGCGAGAATTAAGCATGCAATTGAGGCAGGCATCTTGAAAGCGCAGCGGAAGCGGCAGGCAAATCGGCGAATGCTGCGCAGAGGCGACTTCTTGTGGCGTGTTGAGGCGTGCGAGCTTCAGGTGCGCCGACGAGAAAACCCCACTATTGAGTGGATATGCGATGAAGAAATCGCGGAAGCGATGAAAAGGGTGCTTGAGGCACAGGGTGCCATGCCGCCGGATGCTCTCGTCACCGAAGCCGGTAAACTCTTGGGTTACAAATCGACAGGGAGGACGCTGGTGCAGCGGATGCGTCCCCTCTTGGATAACTTCATCCAAGAAGGGACATTTCATCTTGCTGCGAACGGAATGGTGACGCTTTCTCCGTAGCACTGCAGCCGTTATCCGGAACAGTGGGCTCAACCCGATTGACGTGCTTGCTCCGCGTCATACGCTAAGATTTCAAGCAGCGTGATTTTGAGCGTTTCCAGCAATGCCTGTTCCCTGAAATCGAGACATATCTGGACAAGTCCGTATGAGTCTGTCCGATTTCTAAAGTTCCTGCTTCAACACTCACTGCCTCCGAAACACACTGAAATGCGTTTACATTGAGGTCTGACACGAGCTCCACAGGCGTTTTACCTCTCCGTCAAACCAGCGGTGAGGGTTCCAAATTCCTTGCAGCGTTCAAATCGCGGTCTATCCGCAATCCACAGTCGCTGCAGTGATAGTCACGTTCCGATAACGTGAGGGTATCCTTTTTATGTCCGCATGCACTGCAGGTCTTCGATGAAGCGAACCACTGAGAGGCTTCCTCAATATGCACGCCAAGTGCCTGTGCTTTCGTCTTCAACTTGGAGAGAAATCCCCCGAGTGCCGCGTCCGACAATGCCTTCGCAAGACGACGGTTTTTCATCATGCCTTTCACGTTCAGAGATTCTATCCCGATTGCTGAGACACCTTTCACAATCGCCGTGCTGGCCTTGTGATGCGCGTCTTCGCGGATGCAAGCGATACGATAGTGGATACGGACAACCCGTTCCTTCTTCTTCCACCAATTCTGACTGCGATAGACTGAACGACTTAGGGCGCGTTGCGCACGGCGGAGTTGACGTTGATAATGGGCCAAGGCGCGTGGGTTTCCAAAGGTGCGTCCATCAGAGCAAGTGGCGAGGGTGTTGATACCGACATCGATACCCACGGGAGGCAACCCGCGTAAATCGGGTTTGGCTCGGGGCGTGGTTTCGACGAGCACCGATGCAAACCAACGAGGGCCTCGCTTCTTAATCACTACGCGCATCACGTCGCCTTTGAACCGCAACGCTTCAAACGTCCGCACCCAGCCTATCTTCGGCAGGTAAAGCCGTTTACCTTCACATTTTATCGCATTGCGTTTATTGTCGACGCGAAACGATTGTTTACCCGACTTCCGCTTATACTTTGGAAACTTGGACAGCTTGTTTTTCCACCGTTGACACGCCGTGTTAAAATCATCGAAGACATGTGATGCCACGCGGGCGATGAGCGGTTTCTGCCATTCAAACTGCGTGTCTTTTACGGCGTTAAACCGAGTGCGCAGTATGCGGCCGTTCCGCCATTCGCCTTCAGTTAAGCCGGCTTTGAAATCGGACAAAGCGTAGTTATAGACAAATCGGCGGAATCCCGCGTGCTGATGAAATTGTTGAACCTGTGCCGTTGTCGGGCGCAGTGCAATATTATGCGTTTTCATGAGATCTTCCCGTGTGCCGTGTTTCGCCTATATCACTAGGGTGGGCAATGCGCTGGCGGTGATATCATTGGCGGGCGGGCGTGTAGGCGAGCGTGAATACACGCTGCTGCAGCTCGTGTAGGCAGGTTTGCAAAGGTTTCCAAACCGGTTTCCGAAGATGTGTTTTTTGTTATTACAAAAAACACTGCACGATCTGCTGAGCCGAAGAGGTGTTATTCGGTCTCCCGAATAACACTGCACGCTCGACCGAGCCCAACACAGTCACACTTCGTATAGCACTTATGTTGGCGTTTATCACGATAAATCCGCTTTTATCACGATGTGTCTCGATTTTCGGAAGCTAGGAACGTCCTCTCGTGTCCGTTCTTGACACGTTACGCCAGAGACTTCCAGTATCCACCCAATCCACCACTCGCCGTGGTGTTCAATATGAGCAGTGTAGGTTTGTTGCGTCTCCATTTTTACCTCCTGACATGACAGTTTACGCGGAACGACTTGGTAGGCGCGGATCGCGTATGCTGACGTTCGTGCGCGCTTTGAAAGCGCGCCTACTGGGTTATTTCTGGTTAGCGCGCGACTGCTTCTGCACCGAGGTGCTCTTGTATCCATGCGCGGAGCGGCACATCTTTCTCGCCGGGTGAGGTATAACCCATGCCCCCGGTGCTTTTGCCCAGAATCTGCTGGCGAACCGGGTCGGAACGTTCCATGAAATGCGCTACCGTCATGTTATCGCGCGGCTGCAGCCAGCGGTAGCTATAGCCGTAGAAAAGCACCTTGCGCGTGATGTCAGACGTATTTCGTCCCGCCGCGTGCCACAGCCGCCGGTCGAAAAAGACAGCGGTTCCCGGCTTCGCGAAGACAGCGGTCGCGTTCTCGGGGTCGACCGTTTTTTCCATTGGCATTTCTAGGCTATTCCACTTCTGACTGCCGGGCACCACGGAGAAGTTGCCGCGTCCCGGCACGGATGTATCTGTCAAGAAATAGGCTACTTTCAGCGAGACGCGCGGCCGCGGGTTACCTTCCAGTTCGATGTTCAGGCGGCCGCTATCTTGGTGCCAGCCGAGGCGTTTCGGTTTATCGCGTTCTTCCGGGGGCAGCGGCGGCAAGACAATCAGGTGCGAGTGGTAAAGTTTGATGTTCCAGCCTAAAATGCCCCACACCTTCGGGAACGTCGTGTGCCAATCTAGCAATTCAATAAACGCCTCGTCCCTGCCGACGAAATCCAGGAGGTTGAAGTGTGCATCGGCGGGGAGTGTTTCTGCGCCTAGATGCGCCGCGCCCACCCTATCTACCGCGGCGAGCAGCCGCTCAACCATTTCCTGTGGGATGGCATCCTCAACGGCCAAGAAGCCGTTCTCTTCAAATTGCTGTTTTTCCGTATCGGTTAAACAGTGCTCTAAACTTAGCGGGTTCATCGTTTTCCTCCGTATAGAGCGAACCTTGCGTTTACAAAGATTTTACCGTGAATCTGAATTTTTGTCAAGTAGGAAATGTTCCGAGTTGACTTGGTTTATCCTCTGTTGCGCGCGCCATCGCCGCCAAAAATTCACACCTGCACTGAAGAGGAACCCGAGCCCAATAATTCCCGCTGTTACCGCACCTAACACCACATCCGGCCTCACGATATAAGCATAAGTGCCGCCGCCGATGAGGAGCAACGCAATCCCGCTGTCTTTGATGCTGTTGCGGAGGGCCCGTTTCTGAATCAGCGTGAGATTGCGGTGTTTGTGTTGCTTGACATAATCCGTGAGTGCTGCTGTCGGGACATGGACGGCGTAGTTCTGTCCCGGCGGCAGTGGCTGCACACATCGGAATCCGATGTTGCCTGCGGTGTAGTCGGGTGGCGCGTGCAGCCGATTTGCGCACCGAAAATAGCGTTTCGCCGTGCCATCGCGCACTTCCAACCACGAACCACCCCGCAGCGTTTTATGTTTCGGCACAGCCGCCGTTTTTGTGCCAGCATACGGCTGATACCAATCCGCTGTCCATTCCCACACATTCCCCGCGGCTTCGTGGACTCCGTAAGGGCTTGCTGTCGTTGGACGACTGCCCACGGGTGTGAGGTGCGATGTCAAAATCTGCGTCAGTTCGGGTGATTCGGCGAACGCATTGCCCCACGGATAAATCCGTCCATCGGGACCGCGGCACGCCTTTTCCCATTCCGCCTCGGTTGGCAACCGCTTGCCTGCCCACCGTGCATACGTGTTGCAGTCATGCCAACTGACTTGGACGACTGGGAGTTTGGCAGCGTCCGGGCTGTGTATTCCGTTTTTCCAATGTGCGGGCGGCGGATGATGCGTCGCTTTGACAAACGCGGCGTATTCGGCGTTTGTCACCGGATACTGCGCTATCCGATATGCCTCCAAAAAACGGATGTGCATCGGTGCCTCATCCAGTTTGGCATGCGCCGAATTCGCTAGGGCAGTGCCGTAAAAGGCCTCAATATCGGTGCCCATGATAAACCCGCCGGGCGGAATGAGGACAGTCTGACTCTGGTTCATCTAAAATTCCACGCGTCGGTGACATATTTGGTTTTCGCTAGAACCGCCGCCTGCTCACGTTCAATTGGTAATAGTTTTCCTGATGGAAACGCAATTCCGAGTTGCAACGTTTCACAAATCGCTTGGATGAGCGTGCTTCTCGTTATTGCGTGTCCCTCTGCATTGATAGCCGTTGACTTTTCGCACGCCATCTGCTGGCTTTCGTGGCGTTTTGATATGCGTGCTAGGATGGCATCCGGCGGCATCTCCAACGAGATATACCCTTGAAACATCATCGCGTTTCGATTGCGCCGTACCGAAACGCCTGCTACCTTCTTACCGTTGAGCAGCACATCGTGTTTCGCAGGTTGGGTTAGGCAGATATTTGGTGCATCGGAAACCTCAGCCGCGTCGCCGTGCCGTTGCGCGGGAATGCCAAGTTGCGTTATCGCCGCCACGAGGCACTCCCCAATCTGTTGATACGCCTCCGAAACAGCCATCTCTCCTGTACCCGTAGGCGAGGTTTTTAACGCTGCATTCGCCGGTCTGGAATCGCGCGGGAGGGTTAGGGTATAGGTAAGCTCCCATCCATGCACCACAGTGCCGCCGCCTGTCATCCGTTTCACCAATTCAATCCCATCTGCACGGCAGGCTGCCACATCAACTTCCGCAGCGATATCTTGAAAATAGCCGAAACTGAACGCCGGCCGCGCCCAATCGTAAAAACGCAACGTCGGACGCGGCTGTTCTTTTTGCCAGAGCAAAATCGCCTCGTCCATTGCCATGTTCATAGCGGCGCAGTTTTTGCCCATGTTGAGAAGTCGGCCGATAGTTGTTTTCATCATCGATGTGAGGCGAGGGGCCTGTCCCTCGCCCTACGGGTATGCGACTCGGCAGACAGCGGTTGTATGCGCATCGCAGTACCAGAAATAGCCGTCCCAATATGTCATCCCGTGCGGTTCCGGGTGCGGTTCCGGAATCTCAATCTTGTTCAGGTGCCTGCCGTCCGCTGGCTCGAGTTGAAAGATAGCGCGATGGTTCGTTTCAACGCACCAGAGTTCATCGCCTACCCATGCGATACCGTGAGGTCTGTCGCCGGGCGCGGGGAGCGTATGAATCACCGCGAAATCGTCGTCGGCGTTGACCTGGTAAATCGTCGCGGCGGGCGGCACTGCCATCCAGAGTTTATCGTCGCGCCATTCTAACCCGTGCGCGCCTGTCTTCCCTGCACCAGGTGTGGCGAACGAGGCAAGCGTCTTTCCATCCGTTGGATCGGCAGAAAGAATCTCACAACTGTAGGTTGATGCCAGCCAGAGTGCCGTGCCTGTATCGGTAATCCCGCTGCCTCTATCAGAGCCGGTAGCGAGCGTCTTTTGGACAACGCCTTCGTAAGAGACGAGGTGGACTTCGTTTGTGCCCTGGTCCAGTATCCAGAGCCCTGCTTCGGTGGCTTGCATCCCGTTCGGTTGCGGGCCGGGTGAGTCAAAAACTTTTTCAATGTTCGGCATGAGAAACCTCCGTATATGCTTGGAGTTATGATAACCTGTTTTGGCGTATGGTGTCAAGCATTTTTGAGAAAAATTATTCTTGACAAATTTTAGCAAAAAATGTTATTATAGACAAAACATTTCACGTTTAGGGAGGCTTTCTCTTGGATACCACCAAGAAACGCGCGCGCTGGTGGCCGCTGCTCATCATCGGAATTCTCGTCGGTATAGCCATCGGCGTGCTTTGGGGAGTGGATGCAGCGGAACGCGAAAGCAAAGTGTTCCTAACAATTTTCATCCTGATTTTCTCCCTTGTTCTGGGAGTGCTCTGGCTCTTATTGCTTTCACGTTTGCCATGGCGTGCGAGACTGCTCTCGCTGTTAGTTGTTGTCGTCTGCCTCGGCATCTTCGGCATCCTCTTCCGAATTACAGGCGTTAGCGGCGATCTCACACCGATAGTTGAATGGCGATGGGGAAGCAAACCGGTGGAAAGTGTCACAATTGAGAACACAACAGGCACACTCACCTTAGGGACAGATTTTCCGCAATTCCTCGGACCTGACCGGAATGCTGTTATCAAAGGCATCCGCTTGGAGCAGGATTGGGAGAAGCATCCGCCTGAACTCATTTGGCGGCAACCCATCGGTGCAGGCTGGTCTGCGTTTGCCGTGGTCGGAGATTCTGCCATCACACAGGAACAAGAAGGCGAATGGGAAAAGGTCGTCTGTTATGAATTGATGACTGGTAAAGTAAAGTGGAGCCATCGCGACCGTGGCAGATATGATTCCGCGCTCGCCGGAATCGGTCCGCGCGCTACACCCACAATCGCAGGCAATCGGGTTTACACCCTTGGTTCAACCGGCATCTTCAACTGCCTCGATTTTGAGACAGGGGAACCGCTCTGGACAACCAACATTTTTGAGGAGAACGCCGCGGAGCCGCCGGATTGGGGTGTGAGTATCTCGCCGCTTGTTTTCGGTGACTTTGTTATCGTCAGTGCGGGCGGCCCGGTGGCGTATCACAAGGAGAGCGGCAAAGTCGTCTGGCAGGGATATCGGGCGAGCACCGGCTATAGTTCGCCGTTTTTAACGACGTTAGTTGGCACAGAACAGCTTGTGATTTTCAATCAGGGCCTCGTCACTGCGCATGAACCCGCGACTGGTGAACTTTTTTGGAAACAGCCTTGGGTGCCAGCGGGGCAGGCTGAATGCGTTTCGCAGCCGCTTCCTCTTCCCGGTGACCGGCTTTTCGTCTCAACCGCTTACGGAGTCGGCGGGAAACTATTCCAGGTCGAACGTAACCCGGCCGGGGAATTTAACGTTTCACTTTTATGGGAAACGATATATCTCAAGGCAAAATTCACTACTGTCCTCCATGATGGCGGGTACCTGTATGGACTGGACGATGGCATTTTCGTCTGTCTCAATCTTGCAGATGGCAAGCGGCAGTGGAAGCGTGGCCGGTATGGGCACGGACAAGTCCTCTCTGTTGAGGGTGTCATTTTGGTGCTAACGGAGTCCGGCGATGTGGTGCTGATAGAACCGAATCCGGCGGCACTCGTGGAGCTCGCGCGTTTCACTGCCTTGGAAGGCAGGACGTGGAATACACCGGCATTCGCAGCCCCCTATCTGCTCGTGCGGAACGACCGGGAGGCTGCCTGCTATCAATTGCCACTTGTCGCTGCGGAGTGATTTTGCTATATCAGCCCACAAGTCAAAAGGGCGGTTTTGGCATGGCGAGGGGCATTCTCTCGTCCATTGTGAAACACTTGCCTTGTAAAAAATGAGGCGAATTTCTACAAAAAGAGGAATGAAATTTAACATGATAGGACGTGCAATCATCCGAATGTGCACCGACAAACTGTGCGCCCTACGACAAAGCGTGAACGTTTGTTGGAGGCCTGAAAGGTATCTTTCCGCGCTCCTTGTCATCCTGACAGCGTGCTTCCTTCCAGCTGGCGCGTTGCGCGCGAGCACCTTAGATTCGCGGCTGGAAGCAAGCATCGATCGATACATCAAAAAATATCGGCGGAGCCGCCAGTTAGCCTCAACCGAGCGGACGAGTTTCGTCGTCTATGACTTATCCCGGCAGAAAAAGGTCGTCTCCATTAATGAAGACCGGCCGATGATGGCCGCCTCGCTCATCAAAAACTTCGTGATGCTGGCTTATTTTCACGAAGTGAAGCAGCGGCGGAAAGTGCACACCGATAAAAACCGGCGGCAGCTGCGGTTGATGATTCAGAAGAGCTCGAACCCGGCGACTAACTATTTTATCCGATTGCTCGGCGGCCCGCGGCGAGTGCAGCGCATCTTGAGAGTGAACTATCCCTATTTTCAGCAGACCCGGATTGTTGAGTATATCCCGGCAGGGGGACGCACGTATCGGAACATGACTTCCGCGCATGATTTGAATCGGTTTTATGTGCAGTTGTGGAACGGCAACCTCCCCTATTCGGAGAAAATGAAGTGGTACCTCAAGCTGCCGAACGGGGATTACATCTACAAAAAGACTCGTATCCCCGCATCAGTCAAGGTTTATAACAAGACCGGCACGGTCTACGGCTTGGTAGCGGACAGCGGCATCTTGGTTTTCAAGGATTCGAGAGGCAGAACGCGCCCGTATGTCTTTACCGGCATGATTCAAGATAGGACCAAGACGAACCGGCGGAATCGGTATCAGTCTTTCGGTGCTTGGGTGACGCGGCGCGCTAACATCCTCCGCCGCGTCTCTGAAAAGGCGTATGATTATCTTGTCAATTATTGATGCGCGATTTTTGCCGGGTAGGCGTGCTTTGGACGCGCGCCTAGCCGGCTCGTTCGCCGTAAACCTAATAACGTTGAATTCTCTCAGCCAAGGAGAAGCCAAACAACCGCTAGGAAATCCAAAACTATGAGACGCGTCGTTGACATCGGGAGGCGCATTGAACTTGTGCCGATCGATCTGCATTTCTATGACATCACCCTCGCGTTATACCGCCAGCAACGCGATGGCAAGCCCGCCTTCCTCGTGCATACCTACAGCCGAGTTGAAGGCTCGCACGAACGGGTTCAGTCCATCGTGCAGGCGATGAAAACGCTTGGCGGCATGCAAGAAACGCCGGATGGACGGCTCTGTTTTCACTGCGGTGCGGGACATGAAGCGGCGTGCCGGCGCGTCTTTTTAGCGGCATGCAAATTCGCCCAGGGTAGCCCGATTGAACAGCGTCCTTTGCAAACGCTAGATAAGAAATCGCGGCTGACTATCACGGTGGATTCTGTTGGAACCGGCATCTATCGTGTTGCGGCAGAAGGCGAGGGACGCGGTGCTGCACGGCGGGTCTCGGCTATTGCTGGGGGCCTGATGAAATTGGGAGAGATGGCACGTGTTGAAGACAGCAGTGACACCGTCGCTTTCGCGTGTGGGCATCCGCACGACGCACTAGTGGGATTGCTGTTAGTCCGCGCGCCGAACGTCCGTGTCGTCCTCCGTGAGGCGGAGATGGAAGCGGCACGCGGTGTCCTCGCCGCGCCGAGCCAACAGTTATGAGGTAACCGAAGATGCAAAAATCGATGACCGGCCGCGAACGCGTGCTTGCCGCACTTCGCAACGAACCTACTGACCGGACACCTGTCTGTAACCCGACTTCTGTCGCCACGGTGGAGTTGATGGATCTGGTGGATGCGCCTTTCCCGCAAGCGAATCGCGAACCTGAATTGATGGCGCGCCTTGCTGCTACCGGCTATACCGAGCTCGGCTTTGATACCATCATGCCGGTCTTCACCATCGTCCAAGAATCGAGTGCCCTCGGTTGCAGCATTCAGTGGGAGCAAAAGGATAACTGGCCGACGGTGCGGATGCGCGAGCCGATTTGGGAAGATGTAGACGATATCAAAATTCCTGACGATTTCTTGACGCACCCGGATACGCGATGCGTGTTGGATGCGATTAAGATTCTGAAGCAGGAATACGGCGATGAAGTCGTCGTGATTGGGAAGACGATGGGGCCCTGGTCGCTCGGATACCACTGCTTCGGCGTGGAGCCCTTCTTGTTGTTGTCTCTCGATGACCCGGGCAAAACCAAACTCGCGTTAGACCGGATGAAGGAAGCCACTGTGCAGTTCGGCATTGCGCAGATTGAGGCAGGCGCGGATGCGCTCACTCTCCCAGACCACGCCACCGGGGACCTAGTCAGCGGCGAGTACTACCACCGCTACCTCCGCGACCTGCACATTGAATTTGTCGAACGCATTCCGATTCCGCTGATCTTGCACATCTGTGGCCGCACCGTTGATAGGATGGAATACATCGCGCAAACCGGGATGGCTGCCTTCCACTACGATTCCAAAAACAAACCACAGGAATCGATGGACATTGTTCAGGATCGGATTGCCCTCGTCGGCAATATCAATAACCCCGAGACTTTGTTTGCGAAGGAGCCGGAGGACGTGAAAGCGGAGGTTGTGAGAAATCTGGAGGCAGGCGTGCCGCTCATCGGCCCGGAGTGCGCCATCCCGCTCCAAACCACGATTGAAAACCTCCAAGCTATTCCAGCGGCAATCAAGGAGTGGCACGAGCACTTTGGCTCGTCCGTTCTTGCTCGCTGTTCGTAGTGCGAGGGTCTGTCCCTCGCCGTGTAAAAATGGAGAAAACCTAACGATGAAAACCTTGTGCGAGGGTCTGTCCCTCGCCGTGTAAAAATGGAGAAAACCTAACGATGAAAACCTTAATTTATTTTTTCCTAACGCTCAGTTTTACGTTAGGAATGTTAAGCACAAGTTACGCGGATGATGCCAACGTCGCGCGCCTCGATTTGAATGCCGATGGAATGATAGATGGCCTCGATTTGACGCTCGTCGCCGCGCACTTTGGCGAGACATCCACTGCGGATGAGAGCCCCAACCCAGACCTGAATGGTGACGACATCGTCAATATCCTAGACTTGGTGCTGGTTGCGAGGCATTTCGGCGAAACTTCCGGCATCCCGTTTGAAGTCACCGATGCGACGTTTGACAGCGTTGTGTTAGGTTCTGAACGTCCGATCGTTGTTGAATTCAAATCGGAGTTCTGCGGATGGTGCCAGTTGATGAAGCCGATTGTAGCGGAAGTGGCGGCAGAGCATCGCGAGACGTTCGCTGTCGTCAAGTTGGATGTCAACACCCAGCCGGCGAAAACTGCAGAATATGAGATTCGGGCAACGCCTACCTACATCGTATTCCAAAACGGGGAGGTTGTTGGCAGTTTTATCGGCGCGAAGCAGAAAGCGGTATTGGTTGAGGAGATCCTCGCATTGATAAGCGTTGAGGCACATTAAGGCGGATGTCTCCATCGTAAGGGCGGATTTCGTTCAGATCCGCCCGTGTTCCTATTCAGATTTTCGGTGATAAACTCCCCACTCCAGCAGCAGCAGCGCGAACGCCAAAACCGCCGGCCACCGCCACACCTCCTGCGTGACAGGTTGCAAAGGCGCGTCCGTAGTTGCCCGTTCTGTCTCTGCTGATGTGGTGAGGGGTGGTGAGAGTGTAGACTCCGCCGCGTCAAGTAAGTTTACCGTGAAGCGTTCAACCGGCGTATCTTCAACCAAAACGGTATAAATGCCTGTCATGTCTGTTTGCGTAAACACGCCGGTGTCCACTTCAATTCGGGTATCATCAGGTTTCTGTACGTGAATGCGCGCCGTTGACGGAAACGCCATCCTCAAACTTTCGCCGGTGCGGAAGGCGTGACGTAAGGCCTGCTGTCCATATCTGTCCGAAAGCGGCTGAATGGGTGCTGTCCCCGCTTCAAACCACGCCAAAGTGTGATAAATAAACAGCGGTGCTGCCGGGATAGTCAGCGCGAAGGCAGAGATTTCCGGCGTGAAGGCATCGAACTCAAAGACGAGAATCTGCCTATCAGCCTCAGTGCCAGCCCAGATCAGGGAACCCTTCTCCGTTTCCACAAGCGAACGTCCCCAGATAGGCAATTCCCTGTGCGATGCTTCGCTCACCTGCAGCCCTATCAGTGATACACCTTGCATGAGCGGGTGCGTTTTATCTTCTGAAATCACGCGCGCGGCGGCGGTGTCCGTTTCAACGTCTGTCCCAAATGGCAATGTCTCGCGCGGATTGAGAAAAATAACGTTCCCTGTCGGGACGTTTTCAGGCGAAAACCTGTCGAAAAGGGTGACATCTGCATCGCCGCTGCCGTGATAAGCATCTGTGGAAACCTGGCGCGCTTCCACATGTTCTCCGTGCGTTTTCAAAAGGTGCGTCAGCAGAGAGAGCTCCCTGTCGCTGACGAGTAGGATGTGGAGCGGCGGCCGCGGAAGGAGGAGCGAGGATACAGTGTTATCCAGCGGAAAATCGTCTGTGAGTTCAAGGCGGACGCTGATAACCTGTCCCTCCAACCCTGCTGCATCGCCAGAAAACAGCACCGATTGCGTTCGCCCTGCTGGGATGGAGACAACCTTGTCATCAAAAGGTTTTTCGTAGTTCGCGAGGCGTTCGGTAAGGGTTTCTTGAGCAAAGAAACTCTCTCTGCGGGAGCCGTCATCACCGTTGGCGATGCCTACGTTCTTGGTGCTAGTGTTTAAAGGAGCGGCTAATGCTAGTGAGGCCTTCACCTCTCTGTCGGTATCGGTGAAATTCTGAATGCCCGCGAGGAGGGTATACGCTTTGCCGCGAGGGGTGTTCGCCATTTCCACACTGAATTGCACGATGCCGATGTTCTCCGCTTCAGTGCCGACACCGATTCTATGGAGCGGCAAGGCAGTATCGGGAAGCGTCTTGAAATTATCGCTGATAAAGAAGACTTTATCTTGGGATGAATCTGCGTAGTGCGCGGCGGCATCGAAGACGGCACGCGGACTCCCGACAGCGGCGGTGGGCGCGATAGTTTCTATCGCACGGCGCAGCTGTGCCATATCTGTGGTGAACGCTTGTTGGATATGCGTTTCGGCGGCGTGCGTTACTAGCACCATCATGCCGCCGCTCGCGGAAATCTGCTGGATAAGTTCTTGGGCCGCCTGCTTCGCCATTTTAAGCCGTGTCTGTCCCAGTTCATTTGACTGCATGCTGGCGGAATTGTCAACGATGAGAATCGCTTTTCCGTGCATGAACCCTGCGCGGCGCACGGCGGGACGCGCCACGCTCAGCGTCAGCATCAACAAAAATAGCATCTGCAGCAGCGGCAGCAAGATGTGCCGGAGGCGTTGGAAGGGGACATTGGCTTGCCTATCTTCAGCGATGGTGTGCCACAGCATGAGGCTCGGTACGCGGTAGGCACGGCGGCGCAGTTTCAGGAAATGGAGTGCCACGACAATCGGAATCGTGCCTAGCAGATAGAACGCGGCAGGGTTCAGGAATTCCATTTCGCCCACCCTATGCAGACTCGTTTTCCTCTTTCTCGTTGAGACTCTGCATCACTTCGTCGGCGAATTGCTTGCCCACCGTCCCGTAGGCCTGCAGACGTTCACACGCCTCGCGCACCTTATCGTGCCGGTCTAGTTCCAAATAGATGTCCGCCAGGTTCTTGTGCATTTCCCGAAAGACACCTGGCCACTGCCGTTCGCCTTCTTTATCAATGATGCGGGTGGCATTCTCAATCGCGGTGTTGACGACTGCATCCAATTCCGCCTTTTCTTCGGGGGATAGGGTGCCATTCGCCGCCTTCCGTTTCTGATTGTATGCCCTCAGTTCGCTGAGTGCCTTGTCGCATTCGTTGTATGTTTTTTCAATGCTCAAGGCCCCTTCAAAAATTTTGGATAAAAATCCGAATTTCATAATGTCTCCTCGCTAGTCTCACAACAATTTCCGTTTGTATTTCGGGCTCGTCCGAGCCTAAGCAGAGCAGGGCAGGTGATGCTGCCCTGCATAAAGGCATTTGCCATGATTCGGGACTTTAAAAACGGGATTTCAAGGAGCCCCACGTAACTGCCAGTTTGTCGTTCGCCTCAACAGCGAGCACAACCGGCACGCTCAGCTCCATTGAAGCGCGAACCTCGTCTTCCGTCAACGCTTTGGCGTAGATGACGACTTCGTCAATAATCGCGTCCTCCACTTTGTGAAGGTTTGGGTTTTCACCTGCGCCGATGTAAATCGCTGCCTCTTTGAACTTCGGCCATTTGAAATTCTCCGGCTGCGCCCCGATAAATTCGCCGTTGACGTAAATTTTCCCGTCTTTGCCATCGGCGACTAACACGTAGTGATACCATTCGTCCTCTTCAAATTGGAAGTTGCCCAACTGTTTATCGGCGTGGTGCCCGGCATCCCAGAACGGATTGAAGCCCGGGTTCACCATCGTGCGGAATTCGCAACAGCCGCCGGCTGCGGCTTCAATGGAGATGATACCGTCGTAAGAGGCGTGCTCGTTCAGGTAGAACCAGGCCTCCATCGTGATTTCGCCCTTCTCGCCGATAGGCACGATAAAATCGTTAGCCTCCATTTGGACGATGCCGC
Organism: uncultured Poribacteria bacterium; assembly: GCA_958296135.1. Classification (GTDB taxonomy): domain Bacteria; phylum Poribacteria; class WGA-4E; order WGA-4E; family WGA-3G; genus AGPOR5. The sequence goes on along the minus strand of CATQHZ010000001.1, from coordinate 4,535,341 downwards.
CGTTCAAATGGACAGCCTTGTTAAATGGCCCGTCAACTAGCGAACCTTTACCGACTAACTCTGCATCGTTGCCGTTGCCGGAGCCATCCTCGAAGGTATTCCCACTCAGTTTATCAAAGGAGTAGTAAACGAGGATGTCGCCTTCTTCCACGGCGTATGCGAGGCTGACAGCGAAAATGCACACCGCTGCAAGCCCGAACACAATTAGATTTCTGCGCATATTGTATGCCTCCTTCAGTTTATTGATACTATTTTAGCATATATAAGGAATAGTGTCAATCTTTTTTGAGGCCGCCACTGTTCTGTAAGGGCGGATGTCTCTATTCGCCCGATGCCCGAATAGAGAACGGGCGTAATTGTGCTGGCATAATTTTGCAAAAACTGCTATGATATTACCTTGGACTTAGCGAAGGCATCCGCAGCGTCAGCCCGATACGTAAACACGGCTGCCCTGCGGAGAAAACCTAACCGAACGCTTGGCGACAATACAAAAACGATGACATTTCTTGAAGCAATTCTCCTCGGCATTTTACAAGGCGCGACCGAATTTTTGCCCGTGAGCAGTTCCGGGCACCTTGTCCTTGCGCAGGCGTTCCTCGGCTTGAGTGAACCGCTCGTCTTCTTTGACGTGATGCTTCACGTTGGCACGCTCGCCGCTGTCCTCGTCGTCTATCGTAGTGCTATCGGCACTTTAATAAGCGGCGGTGTTGCGGCCGTTGCGCGGCGCGACCTGCAGCAACCTGAACTGAAGTTTATCGGGCTGATTTTGCTCGGTTCAGTGCCGACGGGGCTCATCGCCGTGCTGTTTAAGGATACGCTAGAATCCGCTTTTGAGAAGGTGTGGCTGGTGAGTGTGATGTTAATTGTCACGGGCGGGGTTCTCCAATTGCCTCGGCTGCGGCGCGAGGGCGCGCTTCCAACGCGCGTCTGCGGGAAAAACGGCAGCGGCAGACCAGGAGCAGCGGATACATCACTCCGGTGGTGGCATGCGCCGCTTATCGGCATTGCGCAAGGGTGCGCGATTACGCCCGGCATCTCGCGTTCAGGCGCGACTATCTCGGTAGCACTCTTGTGCGGAATTTCTGCGAAAACGGCGGCGGAATACTCCTTCCTGCTCTCTATTCCTGCCATCCTCGGCGCGGTGGTGCTTAAAATGCGCGATGTCGTTGATACCGCGATACCTCTCCATATTATCGGCGGTGGGATGCTGGCCTCGTTTGTTGTGGGCTATCTCGCATTACGGTTTCTATTGATAATGCTCAACCGCGGCAAATTCTCGGTGTTTTCATATTACTGCGTCGCTTTAGGGCTCGGTGCAGTGGCGATAACTCTATGAGATACTAGGATAACCTACCCTAATCTAGCAGTGTGCATTTTGACTTGCATTCGGCTTGGATTTGTGGTATAATATAGTTGCCGTTGGGAGGTGAGACCTACTAAGCGCGGCATCCCGCCGTGTCTCTCACCTCCACCTTACCTTAGTAGGAAGGAAAAACAACGGCGAACGGTGATGCCTATGGCACTACGAGCCCAGAAGATAGCACTCCATCCAACTGAGGAACAGGTCGAGGCATTTAACCTGCATGTGCAATTCGCACGCGCCGCCTATAATGCCGCGCATGCTGATTGGAACGCCGACCGCCGTAACTCTCTCTACGATTTGAAGAAAATCTTCAACTCACGGAAGCGCGAGGTGTTCCCCGAATTCGCCGCGTGTTCTCAAAACGCAGGCAAGAATGCTATCCACTCCTTCGGTGATGCTATCGCCAGATACAAATCGGGACAGAATGGTGCGCCCAAACGGAAGACGCATAAGTCTGCCCCTGCGTTCCAGATTGATAATGGTGTCAATACTGTCAAAATGACGGAGGACGGTAAACACGTCGTCCTTCCGATTATAGGTAATGTTAGGTTGCATGAACCGCCTCGATGGACAGGTGAAGTTCGCCGTGCTTTCGTCAAGCGAATCGCACATCGTTGGTATCTCAGCATCCTCGTCGACGTTGATGTCCCGGAACCGCCCGACACGTCAGCACTGCCCGCCGCAGGTTGTGATGTCGGCATCTCTGCCCTCGCCACGATGGACGATGGCACTGTCTACGAAAATCCGCGTGCCTTGCGCGTCAATGAACGCAAACTACGCCGCGCCAATAAGGCACTCGCCCGCAAGACGTTCCTGAGCCGCAACTGGTGGAAGGCGAAGGAACGCCTCGCCCGCCTGCATGCCCGTATCGCCAATGTGAGAACCGATGCCCATCATCAGGTGACACATCGCATCCTGCAAGGCATCTCTGCACTTGGGATTGAAAGCCTCACCGTGAAAGGTTTGATGAAGAACCGCAAGCTGAGCAAGGCACTCGCCGATGCAAGTCTTGGCGGCTTCCTCGTCAAACTCAAATACAAGGCGGTGTGGCGCGGCATCCGCATTGTGTCGGCAGATAAGTTCTGGCCGTCAACACAGCGATGCAGTTCCTGTGGAGACGTCAAACGTGGCGAATTCAAACTGACGCTCAAGGACAGAGAATACCACTGCGGTATCTGCGGATTGGTAGAGGACAGAGACGTTAACGCCGCTATAAACCTTCGACAGCTCGCCTCAAGCACTGAGGAGAGCCAAAACGCCTGTGGAGATGCTGTAACACCTACTTTGGTAGGCTGGCATCAGAACCCGCGTGTGCGCGGAAGAAGCAGGAAACCGCTGACCGAACAGAGACTCGTAGACTTTGCACAGGTTTCCAGATAAGTCTACATTTGACGAGATGCTCATAGGTTATGTAGTGCGGCTTGTGTCGTTCATCATTACGTTCTTCCGGTAATCTTAGTTCCCCGAATCCAATACGTGCTGACGCACCCTAGCGTCTTTTTCGTGCAAAACTGCATCTCCGGTACCACACCGATGCCCTTGAGAATATCGCACATCTGCTTATCGTTTTGCAGCGTGTTACGCATCCATTTTCTCCCGGTAATGCTATAAATCAGGGTGGCGAGATACATGAGGAGCGGTTTCGGTTTCAAGCGTTTCAGGTGCCCGAGTGGGAACCCCATTCCGTGTCCAGAGATGGCGAGGGTGCCGCCGGGTTTCAAGATGCGCGCGAGTGCCTTTAACGCCTCTGTGTCATCGGGGACATGCGGCATCACGAGGAAACAAGTAACCAGGTCAAACGTTTCGTCTGCGAAGGGCAAATGTGGCAGCGCGGCTTGAAACAATGGCACGCCGACTTGCTTACAGTGTGCCAAGAAAACCGCATCTACATCAACACCGATGAGGAGTTCGGGCGAATCGTTAGCGAAGACAGTAAGAAGATTTCCCGCGCCGCAACCGACATCAAGGACTTTTTTGCCAGCGGCCTTAAGGTTCAGCGCGTGGCTCTGTTTGCGCGTTGTGCCGCGTGCTAGTTCGCGCTGTGCGTTTTGAATGTAAGCGCGGTGCCAGTTTGTCACATTCTGTTCCTGTTGGATGGCTTCAAAGAAACGGGGTATTTTGACTTGCGGGTAGAGAGAAATCTGCCCTTACTGCAGGGTGCGAATGACAGCGGCACGTGAGCGGAGTCGGGCTCGGGCGAGCCCGACTGACGAACTCCTTTCTGACTGAAAGGAACTCTCTGTGACGCTGTTGAAAGGTATGCGATTTTGATTTAACGCAGTCGCTTAATGTTGCCCCACGAAGTGGCAAGTTTGTCTTGCGGATCGACAGCGGTTAAGAAGAATGCTGCCATCCCCAACTCCATGCTCTCTTTCACCTCGTCAGCGGAGAGCGCACGGTTCCAAAGACGGACTTCGTCAACGATACCCGGCCATGCTTCTCCTGACCAGGTGCCAATCTGGATGCTACTCGTTGTCTCCGATGGCGCGACTGGATTGTTGGAATCCTGCGCGTGTGTCAGTTCGCCATCAACGTAGATTTCCACCAGCCCGTTGTTATCCGAGGTATGGGTATAGGCGAGATAATACCACTTGCCGGTGTCCAGCGCGGTTTCGTTGTCGTTGATGTCCAAGAACCCACCGCCGGCACCGTTCGTCCAGACCTTAATGCCGTTTGCTGGATTTGTGCCGAATCCGAATCCGATGTTTCTGCCGCCACCTCCCGCGCGGGTGCCGAAGATAATGGCGTGCGCGCTCGGCAGCCGGTCGAGGTTAATCCACGCGGCTTGCGTGATTGCCCCTTCGATGTGAAATGCCTCGTGGTCTGCAACGGCGACGAAATCAGCAGACGCGCTGAATTGGAGAGCCTTCCCGAATTTGCCATCTACCCAGTTTGCACCGCCGTTGAGTTCACCGGTGAACCCATTCTCCGAAAAGTCTTCGGTGCTCGTGCCGCTGCCTTCATCAAGGGGCATGTAAAGCACGAGCCCTTCCAGCAAATCCGCCGACGCGTAAGTGCTGCAGACCACGGCGAGCATTAAAATTAGCGATAAATATTTCATGATTTTCCTCCTATTGGAATTGTATAGAGAGATAATAACGAAAACCGTTTTTGTTGTCAAGTCTCAGGACGAATCAATTTTCTGTCAGCGGGCGTTCTGCGTCAGTCCCGCAAATTGCAATGACATCAGCGCCGCAAACAGCCGAAAAAGCCGCTGCGGAATTGTAGTCAACTCGGCGCGGAAGAGGATAGGGCCTGCGTTATCTGTCATGGGGATAACCTTCAGGTGATACGGGACAGTTCTCGGTGTGTTCCACCCAATCTCTGTCGTGCGTGCGGAACGGAAGCCTGCCGTCTTGACAACCTCAATCTCGCGCGCCGAATAATCGCCGTTCGGATAGCTGAAATGGTTGCACGTTTCTCCCAAAAGCCGTTCCAAATCCTGCTTGCTTCCGAGAATTTCTTGTTCACATTCAGTCTCTGTGCAGCGCGGCAAAATCGGATGGAATTGGGTGTGCGGTTGCAAATCAACGTGCGGTGCCATCGCTGTCAATTCGTCCAGATTGAGAGCCTGCCGTTCTGTAAATTCCTTTTCCGGTTCAAAGTCTGCATCGCGCTTGAGTCGCGCCAAGCGTTCTGAATTCGCCATTTTCTTTAGCCGCGCTTTGTCCCGCTTGGATTGCCCGGTGATTTTGAACCAGAAGTGCCGATGCGTGTTGATAATCTGTGTGCAGACGTAGAGCGTCGGGCGAATGCCGAATTCCTTGAAAATCGGCAGCATTGCGAAGTTACCTGCATGTCCATCGTCAAAGGTAATGACGATGCTCTTCCGCGGCAGCTGCGAGAAATCCGATTGGTAGATGGCATCAACGAGTCTATCTAGCGAAATAAGGGTGTAATGCCGCGAGAGGTAGGCGAGATGCTTCCGAAACACCGCTGGCTTCGCATCGTGATACATCAGCATCGTCACCTTATCACGGCACAGCCATTCCCGAATGAGGAAAGGCATCCCTGATAAACAGACTACCGATGCGATGACGTTTTTTGTCAGTCGCGAGGCGTTCGTTAACGTTTTCTGTGTCATCCCATTTCTCTTCGTATAGCTGTTATTGACGTTGTCATAGGGACAGATATGGAAATCTGTTCTTACCGGTGGTGACGGTGCGACTGTGCGCGGTTTGAAATCGCGCCTACGGGGTTCGTGCCGCGGATGTCCTATAAATCTCTTCCAGTTTTCGGATAGATTCGTCGTTGTTGAATCTCTGCTGGATAGTCAGTCGCGCGTTTCTGCCGAGTTCGCGCGCAAAGTCTGGCTCAGTCAACACCCGATGCAGTGCCGCCGCCAACGCTTCAGGCTCTTTTGGCGGGACACAGAGCCCATTTTTCCCGTCCTCAATCAGGTCTGGGATGCCGCCCACTTCCGATGCGATGCACGGCAATCCGATGCCCATTGCCTCGATTAAGGCGTTCGGCGAGCTCTCGTGTAGAGAGGGAAGCACGAAGGCATCAGCTGTCGCAAGCACGGGGAACACATCGTCGCAAAAGCCTGGGAACGCCATCTGTTCGGTGATGTGATATTTCGCTGCGAGCCCGCGCAGTTCCGCCTCCAATTCGCCTTCGCCGAGGAATGTGCATCGCCACGTTAATGCGCTTTCCCCGGTAGACATGCGTTGTAAGCGCGCTTCCTTGAGCAAACTTAACGCCTCTATGAGATAACGGTGCCCCTTCTCTGGTGCGAATCTCCCGGTGCTCACAATCCGTTTTTCGTCTGAGTCGCGCGCATCGGACAGATATAGCAAACTGTCGTTACAATCCGGTAGTTCCAGCAGATTGGGGATAGCAAAAATCTTTTTGTCCGGGTACCGTTGACAGAGGCTTCGCTGAATGTGTTCCGAATTCGTCAGCAAGGTATCCGCGGTGTGGTAGATGAATTTTTCAGTGAACCAGAGCCGGAGTTTACCGTATCTCGCGTGGTAATCGCCGCGTTGCGATGCGATGAACGGCACGCTTCTCCAAAAACCGAGTTTTCGGGAGAAGCCGCACAGAAAATTGGAGTACCACAGCCAGCTATGCACGAGGTTCGGCTGGAGTGCCTTCACAATGCCGCCCAAGATGAACGCTTTTTCGAGGAGCGTCGCGCGTTTGCCTTCCGGCACAATGGGGGAGACTTCTTGCACACAGGGGATGGCGGCAAGTTTGTCTGCGCGTGCTCCCATGGCACGGCTCAGCACAACGTAAGCCTCATACCGGGCTGGTGATAACCGCGCTAAGTTCTTGTGTAACTGCGATTCGGCACCGTCTTTTGTCATGGAATCGATGACGTAAATAATCCGCAATGTTTTATACCGATTCGTTAGGAAGGGCCCGCTTTAGGTTCGTCAGCCCTAAGCGAGTTTCATCGCGCGAACAGTTCCTAATCCGGAAAAATCCTGAAATCTTGTCTATCCTGATTCAGACAGACTACCAATACGTATACAGCAATACCTCAGACACAATCAGTTGGACAACCAACATCCCCGCCACCCAATAGAAATCCGCGCGGGGCCGCTCCGTGAGATATCTCGCAACGGGGATAACCAGAAACGGCACCATGAAAATCCAGATGCGTTCTACCTCCATCGTGAACAGCGTTGAAAAGGCAAAGAAGAGGAGCGTTATCACGTAGCCGATGACAAACGTGTCGTTCGTTCCGTTTTCCCTACAGGCGCGCGCTGTCTTCACTAATTGCCGCAGCCAAACAGTCGTTATCGGGAGGCCAACGCCGATTAGGAACGCGAACAGATTTGCGAAGCTGATATGGAAATATCGCTCAATGCTTTCATATCCGGTGCCCATTCCCGCCTCATCTTTCTTAATTGCTGCCCAGAGTGCCTCAATCGGCCGGAACCCTGTCAGCACGAAGAGCAGTAGATAAAACGCGACAAACCCCGCGCCTGCTACCAACAGCACTTTCGTATGCCGAACGAAGTTGCCGCGCCAATTCCCGGCGGGCTCGCTTTCCAAGCGCGCAACGGGCAACAACGTCAAAACGCAAAGAAAAATTCCGATAACCACGGTAGAATACGTCATGAACATGCCGAGGGCCAGCGAAATCCCTGTCAGCAAGCTATAGACGTTCCACGTTCGTAACTGCTGCCGAATCTCCTTCAACCGATTCCGCCGCTTTTCCGTAAAGAAACGGTAGAGGAACTCCACTCGATGCTCATCGCGTTCTGTCGGTGCGGCGGAAGGAAGTCCCGTCTTGAGTGGATGCAAAGCGATGGCTTTGTAGAAGAGATAGAGGCTGAGGATAGGAAAGACGCTGAAGGGGCCGTCCATCGACGTGCCGGTAAACATGACAAAGTTCGGCGTGATGAGGAAGAGCGCGAGCGCGTATCGCCCAACTTTCTCTCCGTAAAGCCGCGTCCCCAGCCGATAAATCGGGATGACTGTCAACGCTGTAAACAGAATTGATACCAGCGATGCTGATACCAAGTTATAGCCGAATAACTTGCTGACACCCCACAAAAATATCACTCCCCCCGGTGGATGCGTGCGGGTGTGCCCGGAGAGCGTATTGAAAAACGCCGGTTCGCTGTAGCCCCGCAAAAATCCGCGGAGGCCCTTCTCATCAACCCGCGGCACGTCCCCGTAGTATTCCAGGGACGTGCGCGTGTAAGGCTCCAAAAGAGCCAAAATCCGTTCCCCATCATCCTTCTCGCGATACCCATCAATCTGCGCGATGCTGATGTGGATGACGATGAAGCAGCCAACAGCTATCCAGATAAGTGGCGAACGTCCCCCGTAGGCGCGGTTTTCAAATGTCGCACTCATTCCCCCGTAGGCGCGGTTTTCAACTGCGCTTGAGCCGTGTCGAAATCCCAAGTCGTCTGCCTCATCCGTGACGAAATACCTCCGGCAGATTACCAGAAACCCGATGCACACGAGAATAGCAGGCAAGAGCCACCAATGCAAATCGACGCGCGGTTCGGCATAAAGCGGCACGAAATGGCTGTTAAATTTCACTGCGCCGATGTTAATCGATGCCTCTCGCATCGCGTAGCCCAGGAATTTATGGTATCCGAAGAAAAATAGCCCTAAAGCCCCGGTCTGGATAACGATGGATTTGATAGATTTTTGAAGGAAATGCATTTTTTTGAGGGAGTTTATTTTTTCCTTCGAGCAGATTGAGTTGATTAAGGAGCATACTGCTGAGCTGTTTCGCGAGGTGGATGCCCGATGTGACTGGGCGACGCGCGCCGATCGGCAGGATGCGAAAATTGATGCCCTCATTGCGGTTGTCACCGAACAGCAAGAAGCAGAGTGTATCCTGAATCTGTCGTCCGTTCGGTTCGTGCATCTGCGAAGAGCGCGAGGGACAAGGCTTCGTGCTACGGCGTAGCAGTTAACCTTTTTGTAATTGCTGCGCCGCTTCTAACAACGCATTTGCCAGAAACTGCGGATTGACTTCGGCTTTGCCGCGGAACGTCCTCACCCGTTCGCCGCGCACCTTCAGCACGGCGAGCTCCTTCCCACCGAGATGGATGCCGACTTCAGCATTGCGGGTCTCCCCCGGTCCGTTGACTTCACACCCCATCACCGCCACTGGGATTTTGATGCCGTGTTTTTCCAGGAGTTCCTCTGCCATGGAGACGATGTTCTCGTAATCTGCCTCGGGGTCTCCCCGTCCACAGAAGGGGCAGGAGACGACATCAAGCATATCTTCCGCCATGCCGAGGGTCCGCAGGAGCTCCTTCGCTGTCAAGACTTCTTCAACCGGGTCTCCTGTGATAGAGATGCGGATGGTATCGCCGATGCCTTCCAACAGCAGTGTGCCGATGCCAAGCGTCGATTTGACATGCGCGCGCCGTGGCGTGCCTGCTTCTGTCACCCCGAGGTGCAGCGGGTAACGCACCTTTGCCGAGAGCATCCGGTTCGCCGCTATCATCCGCAGCGCATCACTGGATTTGACGGAGATGGCGATGTCCCTGAAATCGTGTGCCTCGCAGATCTTGACGTGCCGCATCGCGCTCTCAACGAGTGCGTCCGCTGTCGGCGAGGGGTATTTCTCCAACAGGTCCTTCTCAAGCGAACCTTCGTTTACCCCGATGCGAATGGGGATATTCGCCGCTTTGGCGGCAGACAACACCTGTTGAATCCGTTCTTCACTACCGATGTTGCCGGGGTTGATGCGCACCTTCGCGATGCCTGCGTCCACCGCGGCGAGCGCATAGCGGTAATTGAAATGAATGTCCGACACGATTGGCACCGGTGCGCGTTTGACAAGCGTGCTGAGCGCGTTCGCATCCTTCTGTTCCGGGACAGCGACCCGGACAATCTGCGCGCCTGCCGCTGCGCATCGTTCTACCTGCGCGAGCGTAGCATCGATGTCGTGCGTCAGCGTTGTCGTCATCGTCTGGATAGAGATAGGACTGCCGCCACCGATGGGGATATCGCCCACGCTAATTTTCCGGGTGGGCCGTTTGTTGCTGATTTGGAGGATTTCTTTCATAGTTTTCGTTTTAGGGTTTCCTGCAAATGAGTTCGTATCGTGGGGGCATGTCTGCCGCGTTCGTTGTGGCGAGGGACAGGTTTTCCCTCGCGCTACGGCGATGAGTGACTTGAAACGTCAGGTGTTCTTCACCTATCGCCTTATCGCTTCTCCTAGTCCCGCGATGAACCGCTCATTTTCCGCCTGCCTGCCAATCGTGACTCGAATCGCATTAGGATAACCGTAGCCTGCCATCGGACGGACGATGACACCTTTTCTCATCAACGCGTTGGCGATGCTGGCCCCCGAGTTATTCAGATGCAGCATAATAAAATTGCCTTCGGTTGGGATATAACCCACCCCGAGCTCGTCAAGCGCGTTGTCCAAGAGAGTTTTTCCCGCTGCGTTGTGCCGCTGACTCTCTTGGACGTGCGCGGTATCTTTGAGGGCGGCACGTGCCGCCGCCTGTCCCACCAAGTTGCAATTAAAGGGCTGCCGCACGCGATTCAGCGTTTCACCTATCGCCGGCGGCGCGATGCCGTAACCGATGCGAAGTCCCGCTAGCCCGTAAATCTTGGAAAAAGTGCGCGTGATGAGGACGTTGCGTCCTTCCAAGATGTAAGGCAGCGTCTGCGGATAATCGGTGCGCGTGACGTATTCGTAGTAGGCCTCGTCGAAAACGACGAGCACGTTTTCTGGCACCTGTGCCATAAACGCCGCCGTTTCGTCCGCTGTTACCATCGTCCCGGTAGGGTTGTTCGGATTGGCGATGAAGATAACCTTCGTTTTCTTCGTGATTGCTGCCGCCATCGCCGGTAGGTGGTGTGTATCGTCCTGCATCGGGACGACAACTGCAGTCGCGCCGCAAATTTTCGTCACGAGGTGATAGACGATGAAGGCCCCCGCCGCGTAGATAGCCTCATCGCCGGGTGCGAGGTATGCTTCCCCGACGAGTTGCAGCACATCGTTGGAGCCGTTCCCTAGAATCAGGTGCTCGGCTGAAACGCCTACATGTTTCGCCAGTTCTGCCTTGAGGTAGTAGGCGTTGCCATCGGGATAGAGATGCACCTGTGTTGCATTTTCCGCGATGGCTTGCACCGCTAACGGCGAGGGCCCCAGCGGGTTTTCGTTGGATGCCAACTTGATAATGTCAGCGATACCCAATTCGCGCTGGACTTCTTCGACCGGTTTACCGCCCTGATACGGTTGGATGGTTTCGATGCCGGGTTTCGGTTTTATCATGATGTCTGTTATGCCACATTCCCCATCGTAGATTGGGTTCGTCTCAGGTGCCAGTAGGCGCATTCTCCCTGTCTTGATTCTTCTAACATCGAGTTCTGGAGTTCCCGCCTACAGGGCCTATGCAACCGTCGCCATCAATTTCCGGAAGGCATTCAGCTGTGGTGCGATGATGTGCGGTGCCTCCGTCTGGTTTTCGAGTGCTTCCACCGTTTTGAGCCCGTTGCCGGTGATAGCGACGACAACGCGTTCGTCCCGGCTGATGTGGCCGCTCTCAATTAGTTTTTTTGTGACAGCCAACGTGACTCCGCCCGCTGTTTCGGTGAAAATTCCCTCGGTGGCGGCGAGGAGTTTTATGGCATCAATAATGTCTTCATCGGTTGCGTGCTCGCCTGCGCCGCCGGAGTTCCGAACCGTATCGGCGGCGTAGATGCCATCCGCCGGATTCCCTATCGCTAACGATTTCGCTATGGTGTCCGGCTTGACAGGTTTGACAAAATCGCTGTCTGCTTTCAGCGTGTCAACAATCGGCCCGCACCCTTTCGCTTGCGCGACGTGTATTTTGGTGTTTGGTTTATCAATTAATCCGAGCAGATGGAATTCCTTGAGTGCCTTGCCGATTTTCGTGACGAGCGAGCCACCGGCGGCGGGTGCGACGATGTGGGCTGGTGCTTCCCACCCTAACTGTTCGATGAGTTCAAAGCAGAGCGTTTTAGAACCTTCGGCGTAAAAGGGCCGGATGTTAATGTTGACGAACGCCCATGGGTATACGCCTGCAATCTCACTGCAGAGGCGGTTTACCTCATCGTAGGTGCCCATAATGCCGACGACGGTGGGCGCGTAGACGAGCGACGCGACCACTTTGCCGAGTTCCAAATCGGCGGGGATGAAGATGTAGCAGTTCAGATTGGCGATGGCGGCGTGCGCTGCGACAGAATTCGCCAAGTTGCCGGTGGACGCGCACGAGACGGTGTCGAAATCGAATTCCTTCGCTTTGCTTAGCGCAATCGCCACCACCCGGTCTTTGAAAGAGAGCGTCGGGTAGCAGACTGAATCGTCTTTGATATAGAGTGCCGGCACGCCGAGCGCGTCGCCCAGGTTTTTCGCGTGAATGAGCGGCGTAAAGCCGGAGTGGAGCCCGGCAGTGGGTTCTTCATCAATCGGCAGGAGAGCGGCGTATCGCCACAGGCTTTCCGGTCCCTGCTCAATAGAGCGTCTGGATATGGACTTTTGGATGACTTCGTAGTTGTAGTCAACTTCCAACGGTCCGAAACAGAATTCGCAGACGTGGAGCGGTTCTTTGGGATATCTCCGCTCACATTCTCGGCATTTTAAACCTAAAACTTTTTCCATTTTTTTAGTCCTTAGGACGGCCGCAGAACAAACCCCGTGGGCGCGTTTTGTAAGCGTGCAGCTTCATCCGTGCGCGGTTTCAAGCTGCGCGCGCCTCCCAGAATTGTTGTGCGTGTGATTTTCAAATCGTTAAAATAATTTCAAATGCGTTGTTGCCGGGTTGCAAGGCGAGGCGCGCGAACAACAGATGTTCGCCTATCCATGCTACTGCTTCGGCGTTAGACTTGGCGAGGCGCAATCCCCCGTGGTCTCCCCAAATCGCCACGCCGTAGGGCATCGCCTTTGTCGATTCCAACGTCAAGGCGATTCGCAATTCCGAACGCTGTCGAGTTGGCAGCAGTTGCGTTATTTTCGGTAAATGATACTCCGCACCATCAATCGCCGCGTCGCCCCGTGGCGAGACGTAGTTTTTCATTTCGACCGGCTCCATTGTGCCTTCGGTGAAGGTGAGTTGACACTCAGCATCGTAGTAAAAAACCGCTTTTTTTGCGGTTGCACACTCCCCGGTTCCCTGACGATAAAGGAGAAAGGTGGGCTCAGTGCGTTGGCAGTTCGTCCGGTAATCGCGAACCATTTCGGGTAGCGGTACTACCTTCATCGTTTCCGCATCAGCGACGTGAGCGAAATAGGCATCCAGCCGTTCTAGCGTCTCTTCTCCGAGTTCTGCAACTTCCAGCGCGTTGATATGTTCGACGTAGCCGAGCCACCTGTTCCATGCGCAATTCTCCAGATAGATATTGAGTTGCTGCAGCGGCGTATCGTTCAAAAGCGCGGCGCGGACATTTTCTATCGGTGGTGATTGATACGGGATACCGACTATCCCGTCTGCTGATGGCGCGCTGAAGTTGTGCTGTTCCGCCGATGGATAAAAGCATCCGAAAGGCGCGCCGTTATCAGTCTCGGCATTTTCGTGATGGTATCCCCAGAGGCACTGAAACCCGGCTTTTTCCAAAGCGTGAAGTAGGACGTGATGTTTCCACACTGCGCCTGCGGTGCCCGGCTCCGCCCACGGCATCGCCCGCGTCAGTTTGCCCCACTCCGCTGTGATGAACTTCGGCAACTTTTCCCGCATGTTGACGAGATGTTCTGCGAGGTATTCCGTTTCTATCCCGATGGGAAGGGCGCGGCCGGCCGGCCCAGGCCCTCGCGCTCCGTTTTGCGTTTGGGTTGAGGCATCGCGAGGGGCCTGCCCTCGCGCTACGTGGTGCTGCCAGCTCGCGTCCCACAGCGGCTTGATGTCCACCATGAGCAACGGTTCATCGCCAGATTCGTTGTGCCATGCGGTGAGGTCCTTCGCCAAGGTTCTGGCGGTATCGGCGGCCATGGCCCATGTTATCGGGATGCCGTATTTATGCGCCATTTTCGCCAGCCGGCGCGCGCCTTCCCGCAGTTTTCCCCGGTCTCTGTCTCCTATAACCTTGCTGATGAGTGCGTAGTTCATTATTCTAAAAACACGGTGACACCCATGTCCGCATACTTTTGACGGGTGTTCGGGCTGCCGTTCCGGAAGCAGACGGTGGTGGGGCTCTCCTCCAACGCGCTTGCGACATACTGCACGCACGCATCCACCGTTTGGAGTGCGTGATGTGGGTGGCTCTCAATGCTGAACGTCAAATCGGCGGGCCCGAAGGAGAGACAATCCACGCCGGGTTTGGCAAGCTGCCGGGCATGCGTTACCGCCTCAATCGATTCAATCTGCATCCAAAGCACGCCGTAATTATTCCACCAGTCGGCGTATTCGAGCCGTTCGCGGCCGGCAGAATTTTTGCGCGCGCCGCCGCCCCAGCTGCGAATCCCCTGCTGCGGATAGTAAAAAGCGGCGACTGCTTCGTCCACCGTCGCATCGAGTTCCACCTGCGGCACCTCGATGCCGGCGGGACCTAGGTCGAGGTAGTTCCCGATGAGGTAAGCGTTCCGGGTATGCTTAATCCGAAAGTTGACCGGGATGTCCAATTCATCTGCCACGTTGCAAAATGCAACGAGCCGTTCTTCACTGAGTGCCGAATGTTGGCTATCGACGGCGACAAAATCGTAGCCGCCCGCCTCAATCCGAGCGGCGAGCGCGTCGCGCGATGTCGTCATTGAGACAGAAACGCCGTAGACATGTTCTCCGTTGCGAATCCGTTGTTTCAAATTCGTTGTTGCCATAATTTTACCTCCGTTACGCCGAAAAAACGCGTCGTTGCGTTGCCCCGGCATCAGCAACGACACTGACAGATATCCTGCATCATTTCCACATTAATTATACCCTAAAAAACGGTTTTCTGTCAAGAGATTTTATGAAATACGCCGGATGCGTTCGTTTTCGGTTGGAAAAAAGTTGACATTTGGTATAGAATTGAGGTAGACTCTATATATCTTCAGGACGAACGCGGACTCAACTCCGTAGGCGCGCTTTGGACGCGCGCAACCTCCCCGGTGCCCGGTCTCAACCTGTCACGCCGCCATGACGCTGCAGAGATGTCCACTGTTTGCGATGCGGCGAACTCATCTCAAACGACAGAGATGGGACAACTAAATGCCCCTGGTAATTTGCAGTTGCAAACCGAAACATTTTTGTGGTATAATTCATAGCCATAGCAACACGTTCCGAACAAAGGAGCAATTCCAATGTATCGTGTCGGCATTATTGGGTTAGGCAACATCGCCTCCCGCTATTCAACCCCCGATGAACCATATCCCTATTGCCACGCGGGCGGCATCCGGCTTTGTGAGACAACCGCATTGGTGGCAGTGGCAGACATGTCCACCGAACGCCAAACCGAGTTTCAACAGACGTGGGGTCCGGCCTTTCCAGATGGCACCATCAATTATTATGAAACTGACACCCAGCTGCTGGAGAGCGAAGAGTTGGATATTGTCGCTGTCTGTGTGCGTGGCCCCCACCATTTCAAAGTAATGCAGAACGTCCTGACGGCGGATATCAAGGCAATCTTTCTTGAAAAGCCGGCTGGTTGTTCGCTTGAAGAGGTAGACACGATGACAGCCGGCGCAGACGCAAAAGGCATCCCCATCGTTGTTGATTACACGCGGCACTGGGGCCCACATCTCATCCGGCTCCAATCGCTTATCCGAGATGGCCTCATCGGCGAGGTGCAAAGCGTCATCGGCTACTGCGGCGGCGGTGTACTGTCGTTTGCCATCCACACCACCGACATGATCTGCCAGTTTGCAGGCTATGACCCGGGTTCGGTAACCGGTTACGTGAAAGGCGGTGGGAATGTCCCCGCGCCTTACGAACCGGAACCCGCGATTGTCGGTGCTACTATCCGTTTTTCAAGCGGCGTTATGGGGTTCCACGTCGGAAATCATGGGGCGCGCGGCGGATTTTCGGTGGATATTCTCGGCAGTGAAGGCGTAGTGAATACAGGCTTCTACTCTGGCACGGTTGTGCAGAAAGATGGAAAAGTCATTGACAACGCCCCGCTCGGGCTTCCCGAAAACGCCAGTCCTTTCAAAATCGCTTACAAACAGATTAGCGATTACCTTGATGGCGGCGCGCTTCCCGACTGCGCGCGTGACGATTATACCGCTGTCAACGAAATCGGATTCGCCACGATTGAGAGCGGGATAACGGGAGAGACAGTCCAGTTGCCGTGCCAGAATAGAAACCGCCTCATTTTTGCGAACGGCTAGGAGCCAAGGCAGCTACAACAAACGAGGTAAACCCATCGCATCTTTTAACGAACTGAGTCTCCGTTTACGTCTTTTTATGAAGGCTTACCGCTATCAAAGGTATGACACCGTCCCGCACGCGCCGCTCCGTTTGCCGCTGAGCGGGTGCCGCGTCGCGCTGGTGACTACTGCCGGTTTCTACCTAGACGAGCAACCGCCTTTCGATGAAACCATCTCGGGCGGCGATTGTTCATATCGTGAAATACCGAACACCGTTGAAACGCAAAGCGTCGCTATCGCGCATCAAAGCCGTGCTTACGATACCAGCGATACCAAACTTGACGCGAACCTCGTCTTTCCGCTAGACAGGTTCCGCGAGCTAGAACGCGATGGCACAATCGGGTGCCTCAATCACAGACACTTCAGTTTCATGGGCTCCATTGTGAAACCGCAACGGCTAATTGATGAGACTGCCCCGGAAGTCGCGCGGCTTCTCAAAGGTGATGGCGTGGACGCTGCGTTCCTGACCCCGGTTTGACCGGTGTGCAATCAGTCTGTAGGCCTGATCCAACGTGCGGTTGAAGAAGTCGGCATCTCCACGGTCTCTGTTGCGCTTGTTGAGAGCATCGCGAGGCATGTGAAACCGCCGCGTGCGCTGTTGGTGCCGTATCCATTCGGGCACCCGCTCGGCGAACCGAATAATCCGGCTTTGCAACACGAGATTATCGCTGAAGCACTTGCACTCTTGGAGGATGAGAGCCCACCGCCCCTCCTGCGCAAAAAAAGTGGCCCGTAGTCCGTAGTGCGAGGGCTTGTCCCTCGCAATCCCTAAAATAGGAGACATCCCATGGACAAAATCAGCGTTGGCATTATTGGATGCGGCGGCATTTTCCGAAGCCTCCATGCCCCATATTACGAAGAACCGACACGGCGCGCCGACATCGTCGCTATCGCCGACATTAACGCAGCATCGGCCACCGAACAAGCGGCTCGATTCGGTGCGGATGCTTATACCGATTACCGCGCGCTCCTCGATAGAAAGGATATTGACGCGGTAGACGTGTGCGTGCATCCCCGTCCCCATCGCGACATCACGCTGGCCGCGGCAGCTGCAGGCAAACATATCCTCATGGAGAAACCGATGTGCTGCAACGTCGCCGAGGGCGACGAGATGGTGGCCGCCGCGGAGAACGCCGATGTCCTCCTCATGGTAGCATATATGATGCGCTTTGACCCGGGGCATCAAAAACTGAAGGCATTGCTAGACGATGGCACTCTCGGCACCTTGCAGATGGCGTATTCCAACCAGGTCGGTTGGTTTTCGCCGGAACGACACCCGTGGCTATTTGTCAAGGCGGAATCCGGCGGGATGCTAGTGGAGCAAGCGATTCATCACCTTGATATCTGGCTGTGGCTCTATGGGCCTGCCACTTCCGTTTACGGTGTCACCAGCTATGTCCCTCTCGGCGGCACATATCCGGCACCTGACGCTGCTGTGGAAAACAACGCTGTCCTCACCGTGCACTTCAAAAACGGCGGCGTGGGGATGATGATGAAGAGTTGGGCGGCGGAGATTGGCAATAGCGGGAATGGCCTCGTCACAAGCAACGGTTCCGCGACACTCATACGGCATGGGCTCCGGTGGAAAACACACGATATGGCATCAACGGCAGAGTTCACCGCGCCGGTGCCGGACGATGATACCTATCGCAATATGTCGGCGGCGCAGCGCGAGCAACGGTATTGGGGTGTCGCCGCCAAAGGGGCCAGCATTCATCATTGGCTCCGATGCATCGCCGGCGAGGAACAGCCGACAACGCACGGCCGCATCGGCCGCGATGGAATTGAATTGGCGGAGGCGACGTATCGCTCCTCTGAAATCGGCGCGCCGATTGCGTTGCCGTTGTAAGAGCCAATACAGAGGTGGCCAATCTGGGAGGACGTTCCTAGCCCCCGAAAATCGAGACACATCGTGATAAAAGCGGATTTATCGTGATAAACGCCAACATAAGTGCTATACGAAGTGTTTCGGTATGTCCTCCC
The DNA here is from genome assembly GCA_958296135.1 of uncultured Poribacteria bacterium. Classification (GTDB taxonomy): domain Bacteria; phylum Poribacteria; class WGA-4E; order WGA-4E; family WGA-3G; genus AGPOR5. Next base: position 4,517,258 of record CATQHZ010000001.1, on the reverse strand, counting down.
GTCTACGGGAGATACAAACCTTTTGCCCACCTTATGATATAGGCGACACACAGCATACGGGAACACACGATGAAAACTCATCATATTGCCTTGCGGCCCTCTGTGGCGCAGGTTCAACAATTCCATCAGCATGCCGGATTCCGACGCTTCGTCTATAACTATGCTTTGTCCGATTTCAAAGCGGGCTTGACAGCAGGCGAATGGCGGAACGGCCGCACATTGCGCACTCGGTTTAACGCCGTAAAAGACACACAGTTTGAATGGCAGAAACCGCTCATCGCCCGCGTGGCATCACATGTCTTCGATGATTTTAACACGGCGTGTCAACGGTGGAAAAACAAAATCGCCAAGTTTCCGAAGTATAAGCGGAAGTCGGGTAAACAATCGTTTCGCGTTGACAATAAACGCAATGCGATAAAATGTGAAGGTAAACGGCTTTACCTGCCGAAGATAGGCTGGGTGCGGACGTTTGAAGCATTACGGTTCAAAGGCGACGTGATGCGCGTTGTTATCAAGAAGCGAGGGCATCGTTGGTTTGCATCGGTGCTCGTCGAAACCACGCCCCGAGCCAAACCCGATTTACGCGGGTTGCCTACCGTGGGCATCGATGTAGGTATCAACACCCTCGCCACTTGCTCTGATGGACGTACCTTTGGAAACCCACGCGCCTTGGCCCGTTATCAGCGTCAACTCCGCCGTGCGCAACGCGCCCTAAGTCGTTCAGTCTATCGTAGTCAGAATTGGTGGAAGAAGAAGGAACGTGTTGTTCGTATCCACTATCGTATCGCTTGCATCCGCGAAGACGCGCATCACAAAGCAAGCACGGCGATTGTGAAAGGTGTCTCAGCAATCGGTATCGAATCTCTGAACGTGAAAGGTATGATGAAAAACCGGCGTTTGGCGAAGGCATTATCAGACGCAGCACTCGGGGGATTTCTAGCGATGCTGAAAACGAAAGCGACGGCATTAGGGTTGCGGATTGAGGAAGCCTCTCAGTGGTTCGCTTCATCGAAGACGTGCAGTGCTTGTGGACATAAGAAGGATACCCTCACGTTATCGGAACGTGACTATCACTGCAGTGACTGTGGGTTGCGCATCGACCGCGATTTGAACGCTGCAAGGAATTTGGAACCCTCGCCGCTGGTTTGACGGAGAGGTAAAACGCCTGTGGAGCTCGTGTCAGACCTCATAGTAGGCACACCTGGTGTGACTCGGAGGCGGTGAGTGCTGAAGCAGGAACTTTAGAAATCGGACAGACTCATACGGACTTGTCCAGATATGTCGCGATTTCAGGGAACAGCAATTACATTGAAATCCCCAATAACCCGCGCGTCAATTGGAAATCCGTGTTCCCCTTGCCGTGCAGTTTTGGCGTATAGCGACGCGAAGCCACCTCCAGAACGCATGCCAGCATCGCTGCCACATCATCGGTAGCCAGATCCATGTCGTCACCATATTTATCTTGTGTGGCGGTGTCGGTAGTCAACTGAATGAGCGGCACCATCTGATGCGATTGGAGCGGCGCACCGACGACATGCGCCAGTGTCAGTGCAACACCGGTTGAGGCCAATCCAGTCAACGTCTCTGTCGGCTGGTCTGTCGGTGTCTCCATGATATGCAACCCTGGCTTTTCGACAGCTTGCCCGTACGCCAATGTCGGGGTAGGCGCGTGCAGTGCTGGAAGAAACGTCGCATTCGCTGGCACGACAACGGTTCCGCCTGCACGGACAATCGTGTGCGTTAACGCCGCCAAACCTTCGGGGCATTCGCCTGTTGACATCATACCGATACAGAGGTGCGCCAATGCCGCGTCAACGACAGGGTTCTTCGGTTGCTTGACGAGGGTATCCTCAAACCAGTCTTGCACCTTCTCAATGACAGCGTCAATGCCGCCATCGAGTTGCACGCTTGCCCAGCCGTATCGTTCTGGAGAGATGCCGAGTTGCAGGATGTCGTGGCGCACCTGGTCATTGTGCGTTTTCTCGCATCCGTGTTCGAGGAGCAAACCGAGCGCGATGGATGGATGCGTGAGGTGGCCTATCATCGTGCGGGTGTAAATTTCCTCGGAACGCCCACTGGAAACGCCGCACCCCTCCGTGTGCGGCAGTGCCACAAATCGGGAGATACCCTTCTCCTTGCCGATACCTTTTTCGTTGCAACGATGCGCAATCATCTGTGCAATTTGCCCGGAACAGAGACTTGTCGGCAAGATGAGCCCGAGCTGCTCGGTTCTGTATCCGGCTGCTGTTTGGAAGGCGCGGAACGTCTGTTTGGCAGCGGGAGTTGCTGCTGCCTCGGTTCCAATTGCAACCGGTTCACCTGACTTCAACGCCGATGCTTCCAGTGCCGGAGCCAAATCCGCGGGCCCTGTCTGCTTCCAATCGCGCCACAGCGAGACTTGCGAATGCCCCGCTTTTTCGCCCACCGAACGCGTGCCGGATGCGACATCTACCGTCAGTTCTAGCATCTCCTCACCGAGTTCATCCATCGGCGTGCCATCGAGATATTCACCGGCGTTCACATCCATATCGTTTGACAGCATCTCGTATCGTCCCGTTGTTGTCACAATCTTAATCGTCGGTACGAAGGGGAAGTTGGTGATGGAGCCGTTGCCTGTCACGAAGAAAATCATGTTGGACCCGGATGCCACCTGCCCGGCGATGCTCTCTAAATCGTTGCCGGGGCTATCCATGAAATAGTAGCCTGGCTTTTCCATCAACTCGCTGTAGTTGATGACATAGTCGAGGCAGACATCCGGGTGCCGCTTCATCGCTGCGCCGATGGACTTAATAGCGATGTTATAGAGCCCCCTGAAATTGTTGCCGCCCGATGGATTCCCTTCTGCAGAATGTCCGTGCCACCCGGCTCGCTCCTTGAAGTCCTCAATCGTGTTGAGGAATTTGCGCGCTGTGGGCAGATCGCAGATATTCTGCAGCACATACGCCTCCGCGCCGATGAGTTCATCAGTCTCCGCGAGGTTGGCACACCCACCGTAACGGATTACCTCCTTCGCGACATAAGCGGCGAGCGGGTTGCCAGAGACGCCGGAGAACGCATCCGAACCGCCACACTGCAACGCGATTTTGAGTTTTTCCAACGGTTGCGCTGTTCGTTCAACAGCGTTGACTTTCTCAAGCCAGCTGTTGAGAATCTCCGCCCCACCGGCTAAGTCCGCGTCAAAACTTCCCTGCAAGTGAAAGAATTGGTGAAGCACATTGTCTGTCTCATATCCCTCGCGCGCCATGTAGTTCGCCAGCATCTCGTTGGTAACGGATTCAGTCCCGTAGTCAACCAGGAGTATTGCGCCGACGTTCGGATGCACGGTGAAACCGGCGAGGGTTCGGAGGAGCATCTCCAGATTATTCGGTTTTTGGCTCTCGCCGCCTTCGGTGTGTGCCACGGCGACGATGCCATCGATGTTTGGGTACGCTTCGGCAACGCCAGCAAACTTATCGGTGAGTTGTCGCGCAAAACTGGCAGTGCGCGACGTTGTACCCATCACGACGATGTAGTTCCGCGTGCCGACACCGCGCTTCCCCGGCCGCGGATAGCCGAGAAAAGCGCGTTGGTGTTCGTAACGTGCCGCCTGCTGTCCCGCGCGGAATTTTGCCGCGTCTAGGGTATAAGGCGCCATGGCATCGCGAAAATTGGGGCTCGCCGGCAGCGCGAAATCGAGGTTCCGAATCGTCAACGCCTGAATCATCTTCTGATTGCAGACGTAATCGCCGGGGGCAATCGCGCCCGAGGCAAAACCGAACGGCAATCCCCAGGACAGCAACGGTGCTTCCGCAGCGATAGGCTGGATGGCAAAACGATGCCCCTCTAAAATCGTGTGTGACAGCCGAAACGAGCTGTCGTTGTGGCGAATCTGGGTGCCAGCTTCCAACCGCTGCGTCGCGATAGCAACGTTGTCACCTGGCGCAGGTAGCCGTGCAATATCGGTAAAATCGTATTTCATGTAAGTCCTCATCACGCTATCCTCGGTAGGGCTTCATAAACCCTGGTAGGCGCGCGTTGCAAGCGCGCCTATTTGCTCACCGCCGATAACTACTCACCTCAATCGCGTCCTGTTTCACCCACGGCAAGTCAATGTCAAACCAGTGTGTCTCGCACTCATACCGGTCGCGGACGTGCGCGAGGTAATCTGCCATATCATTGGCACCGATGCCGACGTTGTCCGCGAGGACCGTGGCTGGGTTCGTTAACCGCGATTCAATCGCTTGGAAGCAGGGAAAGTAGTTGCTGAAGTTGTTGTCAAGGAGCAAAAAATCGACCGGGGTGTCAATGCTTTTCAGCACTTCTTGTGCATCGCCGATGCGCGAATCAACCAGGTCTGCCACGCCGGCACGTTTGAAGCTGTCACGCGCGCGATGTGCCCGGTCTGCATCTATCTCCACCGTTATCAAGCGTCCCGAGCCGAGCCGCTTCAATACGCGCAGCATCCAGAGTCCGGAGTAGCCGATGGCTGTCCCGCACTCCACAATCAGCGTCGGTTTGGCCTTTTCTACGCGGGCGGCGAGAAATTCCGCCTTTTCGGGCCCTAACATCGGGATGCGTTCTTCCCGACATTGCGTCTCAACTTCTTGTAAAACTTGTTCAAACATAGTTCCCTCCAGAAAATTGACATTTTGGGGTATATATGATAAAATTCGCTATCATCTTTGCGCGATTTTCATCATAACATGAAAAACGTTTCGAGGTCAAGTTCTGCAGATGTAAAAAAATGCAACTAAATCGGTAGTTAGGTGTATAATAAGATAGTAAGCACCGATGGAGGGAACTGATGCCTGAATTAGACGATGAATTAATGGAACGCTTTCAGAAAGGTGATGAGAGCGCGTTTACGCTCTTAGTCCGTCGACATCAGCAGCCGCTCATCAATTTTATCGCGCGGTTCATCGGTGACAGAGACAGTGCGGAGGACTTGGCTCAGGAGACGTTCATCCGCATTTTCCAAGCGGCGCCTCGTTACAAGCCGGGGCACGCGCAATTTAACACGTGGATGTATCACATTGCGTCGAACTTGTGCAAAAACGAGCTCCGCGACCGCGGCCGCCGTGGCCGGCATTGGGTGGATAACACGGTGAGCGAGGGGGAGCCGGGCGATGCAGCGGCGGATGCAGAGAACCGCATCGCCAGTGCGCCCGCCGATGTCTCTTATCAACCCGATGTGGTGCTTGAACGCAAGGAACTCCACAACGCGCTCCGAAAAGCCATCGCGGAGTTACCGGAAAAATATCGAGAGCCGCTGGTGCTTCGCGATATTCAAGGCCTCAGTTACGAGGAAATCAGCGAGGTGCTTGAAATCCGCCCCGGCACGACAAAATCTCGAATCAACCGAGCTCGACTCATGCTGAAGGATAAGTTAAAACCTTTCATGGAGAGATTATGAACTGCTTACAGGCTGAGCAACACTTCTCCGCCCATCTTGAAGACGAAATCGATTATCGAACCTTAAGAAGTTTTGAGGCGCATATCGAGGCATGCGGGGAATGTCAGCGCGACTACGTTCTGTTCGCGCAAACTATTACCGAAGTGGAGGCGTTACCGCAAGTTGCGCCTTCGCCCCACTTTATGGCGACGTTACACCAACGGCTCGCCGAAGAGCCGCGCATCACAGTCCCCTTTTGGAAACGTCTTGTCTACGGGTTCACGTTACCACGGTGGGCATACGGCGCGCTGTTGTTGGTTTTCGCTACGACGACTACCTACGTCGTTTACCAGGGTGCTCTGTTTGAGCGGAACCCAGGCCGCGCGATACCTACCGTGGAACAGCCGCGGCAATTGCCTGCCGAACGCGCCACGCCAGCGCGCAGCGAGACGCGCACCCGCGGGCCGGCAGTGCCTCCCGGCTTCGCCGGAACCAGCATCTCATCGCAACCGATGCAGCATTACGTCTTAAAGCAGGTGAGTTACACCAACGTTCCGACACAAGGAGGGCTGTAGTCACCAGTTTTATTACCGTTCGGCGAGGGCAATACGCCCTCACCGTGCCGCTGATGAAGTGTCAGAATGACATCGGATAATTTTCGGAAAGCACGCCTTTTCACTTAATTCATCCGCGCCACAGAGGATAAACACATGCGTCCTGACAATTTGAATCTAACCAACCCAGCACTTGTGCTACTGATGCTGGCACTGCTCTGCCTGCTCTTTTACGCCGTTGCACCAGGTGTTGCGCAGGGTAACATGCTACAACAGATTGAAGAAGAATTTCAGAAGGTAGTCGCGTCTGCGCGCCCAGCGGTTGTCAAAGTGGTGGCAACACATCAGATTGAATTGCCGCAATTCCCGCCGGATGCACAGAAAAAACCGGTGCTGACGCGGCAAAGCATCGGCTCCGGGATTGTCATCGACACCGCCGGGCACGTTGTCACAACGACGTTTGACGCGGATGTCCACAAGGTAGAAGTCGTCTTTCACGATGGCAGCAGTGCCGATGCCAAACTGCTCGGCGAGGATATCATGATGGATATTGCCGTGCTGCGTGTCAACACTGGCGCTGGCCGCTCGCGCCCCCACATGCGCCCCGGCAATTCCTCCAACATTGATAGCGGCTCTTGGGTTGTCACGGTGGGCAACTCTTACGGTGCTAGCCCGATTATCTCGTTCGGTGTCGTCGGTGGGTGGGACATCTTGCCTAAGCACCCCTGCGCCGAAGTCATCAAAATCAACGCCCCTGTCACGCCCGGCAACAGCGGCGGCGCGGTAGTCAATACCGCAGGCGAAGTTGTCGGAATGATTCTTGCTGTGCTGACAGAATCCTCACCGAGTTTCCCGACGGTTGTTGAAGGAAGTCACATCACGAAATTTCACGTCCAACCGGTATCGCAAGGGTGGGTGACTTTCGCTATTCCGATCGAAACAGTCACGGCGCTTGCGAACGAAATCATCGCGCACGGGAAGGTCGCGCGCGGCTGGCTCGGTGTCCAGATTGAGGTGGGCGAATCCGGTGTCTTCATCACGCGTGTTACTGAAGATGGTCCGGCGCACAAAAGCGGCCTTTTACCCAAGGACGTTATCCTTGAGTTCAACAATCATCGTGTGGAAGATTACCCGCAGCTGCTGCAGTGTGTCATGAGCACCTCGCCAAATACGCAGGTCCGCCTAAAAATCTACCGGGAGGGACGGGTGCAGATGCACGCGGTAACACTCGGCGAAAGATAGAAACCTTTTTGGTTCGTAGCGCGAGGGCCTGTCCCTCGCGTTCCTTCCTATTGCGGGATGGGCCCTCACCCTACGGTAGCGCGGCGTTTTTTCATTGATTTTTCTTCTAAAAAGTTGTATACTTTACTATCAAGGCGCGGACGCGGTATGAAGACCCGAGAGAAAATCGCCATCATGGGCGGCACATTCAACCCGATTCATTACGCGCATCTGCTCAGTGCGGAACAGGTGCGGGAGGGTTTAGGCTACGATAAAATCCTGTTTATGCCCTCAGCGCGCCCGCCGCATAAATACGCAACCGACATCGTCTCACCAGAACACCGCTATCAGATGGTGTGCTTAGCCACGGCTGAAAACCCGCGCTTTGAGGTGTCACGGATGGAGTTAGAGCGCGCCGGGCCTTCATATACCATCCAGACATTGAAGGATTTGCAAACCTTCTACGGCGACACAGCCAACATCGGTTGGATTATCGGCGCGGATTCACTCATTGAATATCAAATCTGGAAGGATTTTGATGAAGTCTTAGCCCGGTGCATGATGATAGCGACGACGCGCCCGAATTATGAACTGACGCGCGTGCCACCCACAGTGCGGAATCGCGTTACCACCTTTCGGATAACGGGTGTGGATATATCGGCGACAGAGATTCGGGAACGCATCGCGCAGGGACGTTCAATCCGATACCTCGTCCCCGCACCTGTCCGGGAATATATCCATCAGCATCGACTGTATCGGTAACTCCCGCGTCATCGGCTGGTGAGGGCCTGTTCCTTGCTGTACCGCGGGGGGTACCTTTAACCCGTAGGGCGAGGGACTTTCCTTCGTTTTTGGCCCTCGCCGTGCCGCGGTTTCATCAAAAACGTTTTCGGTAAGATTGAGGATAAAAAGAGATGCAACATACTTGTAGCATGTGCGGAACGGTTTACGAATTCGTCTGGGAAGCAGGCACACCCTTGCCAAAAAACTTCCCTTTCTGCAGCGCGCGGTGCAAGGCGATAGACCTGGGCAAATGGCTCAACGAAGAATACGCCATCAGCACCCCCTTGCCTGTTCCGATAACGTCTGAAACAGAACACGAAATTCTGACCGAATTGGGAATCAACGTTGACGATGGCACCGAATAAACTGCCACTTTGTTCAAAAACAGTGCTCCGGGCACACCCGAAATCCGTTGAGATACAGGCGTATCTCTCGGTGAAACTGACAGCGAAGCGTTACCATCACGTCCTCTCTGTGCAGGAGATGGCGATTGAGCTCGCGCGGTGCCATGGCGTCGATATCTGGAAAACCAGCCTCGCCGCGCTGCTGCACGATTGCGCGAAGTGGATGAACCGGGAAGAATTGTTCAGTGCCGCTGCACGCTATGAACTCCAACTCGACCCGGTGGAGCAGCGCACCCCCGCGCTCTTACACGCTCTCATCGGCGTGAAACTTGCTGAGGAGCAGTTCGCTGTGGCAGACCTGGAGGTGCTTGAAGCGATCCGGTGCCATACCACAGGTAGCCCGTTGATGGGCACAATCGCGCGGGTGCTTTACGTCGCTGATTTTGCGGAGCCGACGCGCACACACGAAGGAGTTGACGTGGTTCGGGCGTTAGCTTACACGCATCTGCCGCACGCCGTGCATCACGTAGCACGCTATAAGATCCAGCATCTCCTTGAGAAACGGGTGATGATTCATCCGGATACACTGCATACCTATAATCACACCTTCGCGGACGCAGAATAAACGCCGTAGGTACGGTTTGCACCGTGCAGGCATTGGACGCGCCATCAGGGCGCGGCTACCGGCAGAGAAACAGGGAGGCATGATAAATGAGAGAAAATAACACATTAGCCATGGTGAAAGCGGCGGCGGCCGCAGCAATGGGAAGGCGCGCGCAAAACGGCGTTATCCTCGATTTGCGCGAACTTGACGGCTTCACGGACTACTTCGCAATCTTCAGCGGTGCCTCCGACATCCAAGTTGAAGGTATCTCGGAAGCTGTCATCGAGGAACTGGAACAGAACTGGGAACAACGGCCCTGGCATCGGGAGGGCGCACGCAAGGCAGACTGGCTCTTGTTAGACTACGTCGATTTTGTCGTGCATATCTTTCTCGCAGAAAGACGTGACTACTATAACCTGGAGCGGTTGTGGGCAGAGGCAGGCCGGATTGAGTTACCGGTGTTGGAAAAACCACCGCTCCCCGAATCCGACGAATACGATGAAGACGCGCTGCTCTTGGGACTGCAGGCGGACTAAGGGATGGGCGAGCTCCTGAGCGCGATTCCCTGGCTCCCGTAGGCGCGGTTTGAAACCCCGCGCCTACGCGGGTTGCGTAAGATTACTCCACCGTCGCGAGGAGCACCGTAACGTTATCTATGCCGCCGTAATCAAGTGCCTTCTGGACAAGGTTTTCGCATGCCGCCTCAATATTCGGTGCCGAGAGCAGCGTGTCCGCGATTTCCTTGTCATCGATAACCAGGTCATGCAGGCCATCCGTGCATGCGAGGATGATGTCGCCAGGGGTGAGCGGATGCACATCGGCATGGACGGTGACGGTGGGGGCCAAGCCGATTGCTTGCATAAGGATATTCCGTTTCGCATGTACCCGGCTTTCTTCGGGCGTGATTTTTCCCTCGTCCACCATTTTTTGCACGAGTGTATCGTCTGTCGTTATTTGTGTGAGCGTCTCATCGTGTAACACGTAGAGCCGGCTATCTCCGACGTAGACGTATGCCAGATAACTGGCGGTAGCAAAGCCGGCGACGAGCGTTGTGCCCATGCCGCGTTGCTGCGCCTGGTGCTGCGCGGTAGTATAGACACGTTGGTTCGCTTGCGTGGCGAGTTCGCTCAGGATTTCAAGTTTGTGGATGTGCCCCAAATCGCTATAGGCGTGCGCTTTGGCCGCGAGCCACTCCTCAATAACGCTCATCGCGAGACGACTCGCCATGTCGCCTCTTTCGTGCCCGCTCATGCCATCGGCGATGGCGAAAAGTTGGAGCGGCGCGTCAAAATAGTAGGAGTCTTCGTTCCGGTCGCGAAGTTTGCCTATGTCTGTTCTGGCTACGATTTTCATTTCTTCCTGTGTGGCTGCATGCATGGCGAGGGATAGCCCCTCACCCTATGCGTCAAGTCAAATTAGAGTGCCGGAAAACTACGGTGTCTTCGGCGGAGATTCCAGCGTTCAGCGAGTTCATCTGATTTCGCGCGAGTCTTACCCTTTAAAACGATGCAAGCAGGTTTTTGTTTCAAAACCTTAGAGTGATGAAAGTTAACAGATTATCCACGACTCCCAAACACCATTTCTTCGGCTATTACGGTATCAACCCGTGGGATAGCACCGGCACATATCACCTCGCGCTTGAAACGGGTTTCCATACCCACCGCCCGGTGCTGGAAGATGTCGCCGCTGTCGGCCTCCTCCACCGAGAAACGCGCGAATTTGCCGCGTATGCGAACACCACCGCCTTCAACCTCCAACAGGGTAGCATGTTGCATTGGATAGGCGAGGAATTCACGTTTAACGATTGGGACAATGGCACACTCGTATCCCGCGCGGTGAACCCGAAAACCGGGGCAGTCCGAACGATTCAAGGCGCGATTGCCGCCATCTCACCGACTGCACCGCTCGCTATCGGGTTGAACTATGCGCGGATGGCACACTGCCGCGCCGTAGTCGGCTACGCCAATGAGATGAACCCGGATGAGATTGTGGCACAGCCTGAAGATGATGGCTTATACCTCCTCAATCTGCAAGATGGAAGCGCGCGACTTGTCCTCACCATCGCTGAGGTTGTCCAGAAGAGCGGCGATGAACGCCTCGTCGGAGGGAGGACGTGGTTTAATCATGTCCTTTTCAATACGGATGGCACGCGCATCCTCTTCTTCTGCCGATGCCGCCACGAAAAAGGATTCTACTCCTCCCTCTGGACTGTTCGCCCGGACGGTTCCGAGTTGGAGATGCAGATTCCGTTCGGATACCGCGTATCGCACTTTGATTGGCGAACGCCGACGCGGATTCTCGTATCCTCCGACATTACGGGTGAGATGGGGTTCGTTGAATTTACCGATGGCGCGCGCGACTTCACGCCGTTTGGACGCGGCGTGCTACCGAGTGATGGACACGCCTCTTTTTCACCCGATAGGCAGTGGCTACTGTGCGATACCTACCCACGCGGCGAGGCACGGTTAGCGGCACTGATGGTTTACAACATCGCCGAAAATAGGCAGATGCCCTTAGGCGAATTCCATCATGAAGAACAGTTTACCGGCGATATCCGATGCGATTTGCACCCGCGCTGGGCCCCCGATGGAACGACAGTCACCTTCGATTCGGTGCATGAAGGCTCGCGGCAAATCTACCACGTTGATTTGATGCATCTGATGTCAGGCTGAGCCACAAGACGGAAGCATCCCCCGGTAAGCGCGGTGACAAACCGCGCCTATGGGATAGGGTTTGACACCTGTCCAAGCGATACAGAAAATATGGAAATTTCACGATTACCGAGTATTGAGAAACGTCCCTTCGCCACGGTAGAAGACCCGAGTGAGGCTATTGTCTTGACAACGGAGCCGGCATGGGAGTGCGCTAGGGCCATTTCAATAAATCCGCGACAGCGCATCTCTATTCACGGCAACACGCAGGCCGATATGGAAGCCATCGCCGAGGCGTGTGAAGGCGAAGTGGTTTATGGCATCGGCGGCGGATTGGCGATAGACACCGCGAAGCTCGTCGCCGCAGCGAACAATTTACCCCTCATCGCGCTGCCCACCGTTCTCTCAACCGATGCTTTCCTCACTGATGCAACAGGCGTGCGAGAAGCCGGGTGTGTCCGCTACCTGCCAACAAAAACGCCGGACACCGTTATTGTTGACATGGAAGTCTTGTGCAACGCGCCGGCATCCATGCGCGCGAGCGGGGCGGCGGATGTCCTCTCCATCGCAACGGCGATGTGGGAGTGGCAGGAGGCAGAAAAGTTGGGGGAGAACCGTGCCGACGAACGAGTTACGCGCCAAGCCGTTGACATCGGCGACGCGCTCCTCCAGACGCTTTTAGACAACGCGCGGGACATTGGCAGCGGCACACCTGAGGGATTAACGTGCCTCTTTGAGTTACTCTGCATGGAGGTGCAGCTCTGCAATCTCTGTGGACACAGCCGGCTGGAAGAGGGAAGCGAGCACTATTTCACCTATGCATTGGAGAACCGGTTGACAGTGCCTGTTTTGCACGGCGAGTTAGTCGGGTTAGGCATCTTACTCATGGCTGTGCTGCAATCGCAGCCGTGGCTTCAGTATCGGCACGCGCTGGAGTGCTTACAGATTAACTACCGTCCGACTGCTGTTTCTCCCGATGCGATTGCGGAGACACTCACGCATTTGTCGGCGTATGTCACGCAGCACCAATTGCCCTACACCGTTGCGTCAACGTTGCGCATCACGCCGGAAATCGCCGAACGAACGATACAGACAGTCTTAGATTGAGCGGACCTTGCGCCAAAATTGTGCCGCGTAAGCCGAATTAAAAAAGGAGAACAATCAGAATGCCATCAGATACCCGCGCCTTGGAGTTGCACCATCAATCCCTTGTTATTGATTCGCATAACGATGCCATCGTCGCGCACATCCGCCGGGGCAACATCAGTCTTGCCGATGAAAATATCGAGGACCCCGCGCAGTATCCCGGCACTATCGCCTATCTACGCGGTCCGGTGCCGCCGGAAGAGGCGGCACTCGGCATCCAACTCAACATCCCGAAAATGCGGCAAGGTGGCATTGATGCTGCCTTCTTTGCCGTAGACGTGACCCGGGCGTGGAAGAACCATCTCGCCTACGCGTTGGATGCTTTCGGCTGGTTCACGGCGGAGGTGCAAGCAAATGCGGACGACATCTGCATCGTTCGGAAAGCGGACGACATCCGGGCGGCGAAAGCGCAGGGTAAGCTCGCCGCCGTGCTTGTCATTGAAAACAGCGAGGCGGTGGAACGGAGCCTGAATATTCTGCACTCACTCTATCTGCTCGGCGTGCGCTCTATCGGTTTGACGCACAACCCGAATACGTGGGCATCGGCTGGCAACAGCGAGAGTGATATGGGCGGCGGCTTGACGCGCTTCGGGATGGACTTGGTGCGAGAGATGAACCGGCTCGGCATGCTAGTAGATGTGTCGCATATCAGCGAGCGCGGGTTCTGGGACGTGCTGGATATCTCGGAACGCCCGGTCATCGCATCGCATAGCAATTGCGAGACGTTGTGCCACCACTCCCGCAATTTGACGAACGAGCAACTCAAGGCGTTGGCAGCCAACGGCGGCGTGGTGGGTATCACGTTCGTGCCGGGGTTTATCACGGCAGATGGCTGGACGAAGACACCGCCGTTTGCGCAGCTCATCAATCACCTTGCGTATGCGATCGATATCGCCGGGATCGACCACGTTGGCATCGGTTCTGATTTTGATGGCGGCGGTGAGCTCCTCAAGGATGCGACAGACTTCCCGAAAATCACGTCGGAGTTAAGCGCGCGCGGCTATACCGATGAAGACATCCAGAAGGTGCTCGGCGGAAATCATCTCCGCGTTTTTGAGGCGGCGTGTGGGTAAGAGCCAGTTAATGTAGGCACGCGTTGTAAGCGCGCCCTTACAGCTTCCCACACCTCATCAACGCGAATCCGTTTCATACAGACGTTATCTTGACACTTATCCGTGAACTGCTTACACGGACTACACGGTACATCGTGACGGAGTGTCTGGTGCAAAACGCCGAGCGGCTGAAACCGATGGTGATTGCCGGGACCGAACAGCGCAACGGTAGGGGTTCCCACCGCCGCGGCGATGTGCATCGGTCCGGTATCGTTGGTGAGGAAGAGGCTGCATTTTTCAAGGCATGCTGCAAGCTGCCGAATCTGCAGATTGCCAGCGAACGGCACAGCGGACGCGTGCATCAGTCCGGCGACCTTGGCTACCAATTCAACTTCCTGTGGGCCCCCGAAAATCAGCACATGCGCGTTGAAGTGCCGCACGAGTTTATCTCCGATGGCGGCGAACCGTTCCGGCATCCATTCCCGCAACTTCCACCCTGCACCGGGAAACAGGCCGACTATCGGGACGTGGCGTTGCTTGCTACTGGGGATGCCTGCTGCGTCAAACCGCTTGGTTGCTTCTTCGCGTTCAGATTCAGCGAGAAACATCTCCAACGTCCGATCTTCGGCCGGAATGCCGATTGCATGTAGCAAGGCGAGGTTTTGCTCCGTTGCGTGTTTTCTGGATGCGCGCTCTCCCGGTTGCGATTTGTCTTGTGGGACACGGACAGTGCATAATCTTCCTCGCCCGACACGCTCGGCGGCACCGCTGAGGTACGCTAACACCTTCGTCCGAAATTTCCCTTGGAAGTCAATCGTCAGCGAGAATTTCCGTTCGCGTAGCGTGCGGATAACCCGCCACATCTCGCCAATATCCTTGTCTGGGGCGAGTCTATCAAACCGAAGAATCTCATTGAGGTGCGGATTTTCGCGAAGGACCTCGGCGGATTGCTTCGCGACGAGCATAGCGATATGCGCGTTTGGGAAATGCGCGCGCACCGCGCGGATGGCCGGTGTCGTCAGCACAACATCGCCGAGTGAACTGAGCCGAATAAGCAAGATTTTTTTGCATTTTTTTATTCGCGCCATAGTCAGGTTGCTCGCCTCAAAGGGAGGCGTGTTGAGGATGCAACGGTTGGACTCGCCCTTGCCGTTTCTCAATATGGGAGACTTTTGTTGGTTTCGGACGCGTTGTCCGGAAAAACTTGAAAAACAGGTGCTCATCATCGCGGACGTAACGCCATGACTGCGGGACAACGAAGTTTGGGAATTGGTCCCTCAACGTGTGGAGATTGACTGGGTTTTCATATTCCCAAACCTCTCTGATTTCAAAGGCACAGGCGACAGTTTTGCCCTCAAAATAGATGTCGAAATCCCGCTTCTCCACCTGAGCGAGATCGCACACTATGTCCCATACTGCTTCCGGAGAATCTTGCCAGACGTGGCCAACGTGGAACCCGCCGCGCAGTGCCATAGTGGGGCTAGAAACGTAGATGAACACGTCGCGATTTTCCATATCATAAGCGATCCGCCGTCGAAGTTCAACGGTTTTGAGCCCTTCAAAAACCATATCTGCGTAACAGGGCTTCAAGGCGAGAAGCAAGGGTTGCATTGTTGCTTTCGTCATTGGTTTGGATATCCTCTCTGAAAGAGTTCGCGAAAGATTTCTGGCGAGATTTTCAAAGGCCCTTGTGGATGCAAGATGCCTACCTCTCTCATCACGGCCAATGAAATCGGTTTCCGAAACAGGAACGTGTGCGAAAATTTCAACGCCATGAGGTTTCTTGACGGATCCCGAGCGCACATTTCGTAGAGGTCTCTCCATCTCAAGATTCCAAATTTTCGGAATTGCCTGAAAAGCTCCTTAGCGGTATCAATTAAGACATCGTCCAGACCGGACACGGCAATGATTTGTTGCCTCGGACTGCTGACGTACCATAGAATTCGGGCAGGGGGTTTAAGCATCCTGTGACGATTTGCGGCTCGATAATACACATTATCCCAGCGCAGTAGGACATTGGGGTTGCCGCCAAAAAGTTCTCTCCCTGACTGATGTCTGTCAATCAGTCCAGTCGCGTAGAACGGACGAATGGGTACCAGAAAGCATTCTTGCTCTGGCGGATTCAAAACAAGGGGAGAGCAGCAACGCTCAAGGTCAAGCTCTGACATGTCCTGATACTTGCGTGCAGCTTCCGGGCACAGCGCAGAGATCTCGGCCAAGACTTCTGTGCGGCGCAAACGACGCGAGAAGCAGAACCTCACGAAACTGCTGTTACCGGCGATAAATCCCATCTCTAGCAAGTATGGCATTAAGCTGGGAGTGAGCTCAGTAGTTTCAAATGCCACCATGTCCTGATTCTTTTCCACCGCTTTGGAAACTGTGTCGACTATTAAAAAACGGCCGAATAGCGTCCGGTCTGCAGAATGTGCAACTCTCGCCAAGGGAGACATGAGCGTCTTATTGGCACCTACTGTGAGGACTCGGATGGCGATAACCTCATCCCCGGACCGGAGAAGTTCGCATTCGTAACAATCGACTTGCGCAACTAAGGATTCCAATTTTTCTCTGAATTTACCACTCGTCTCCTGTAGGAGAAGAAAAGGATTAAAAGAAAGAGAGGTGAGATCGTTAGAGGCCAAGCGAGTCCAACGAAGGTTAAAACCTGCAATATAATCCGGTGCGTAGGATTGCCTTTTAGCCAACTCGTGAAGTCGAACGATTAAGTCCACTGGATTGATTACCTCAAGCCCGGTCAACTCCGCGATTTTCTCTGCCTCTTCCAAAAGCGCATGGTCTTTGGTGACAAAGGTTTTGATCCGAGAAGCGGCGGCCCGCGCTAATTGTCTAATATCAGACTCTTGGCTTGCCCTGCGCTTTGGAAGAAAGTCCCTTAACCGGTTATCAAATTCTTCGATGAGGTGTGGCACAGACTCTACTTTGGGAAAATTATGAGCGCTGCGCCGCGAGTTTTCGCGCTTTTCGCGATCTTCCTGCCTATTGATTTCATTCAGCAGCTCATCCGTAATCCAGAGGTTAAGTGAATCAACTAAGAAGTCGGACAGCAGTGCCTTAGATGGCTGAGTTTTATCGCTATCCGGCTCATCAAAATCGAAGAAGATTTGGGCATCAATGACAATGTCAAGAGTATCATCAGACGTTGCAGCCTGAAAAAGTTCCATCTGGTCGTCTGGAGCGAGCCGAAAATGCCAGACTGTCAGACGGTGTCCGGCCCTGGATCTGCCAGGCTTCTCGTCTATGGCGACAAACCCCAATTTGGGCCACAAATCATTCGCCGGAAAATCACGACGGCAATGAAGTTTGATAACCTTTTGGGTGTCGGCAGCCATCTTTAATGCATCGACGAGATGCTTCGCGATACCTTTCCCTCGGTATTCTTCCGATACACAGAGATGCGTAATCCGGAAGTAGTTTGGATAGGCGGCGTAGAGAAGGTAACCCACGAGTTCACCTGCATCGGTAGTCGCTCCTAACACAGTTCCTTTTTCAAGGTAACTTTGCAGTGCTTGCCCGGGCAGAAAACCGAGCGTCTGACTGTAACGCTTCATTAACGTGTCCACTGCACCGAGGTCAGCGGATCTCAATTGTGAGATGTTTACCTTCATACCTTATCTCCGAGGGCTTAGCAATATTGTATAGGCGCAACAGAAAATACGTACAGCCGCGCACGCTTGTTGCCAATTAACTAAAGTTTATCATATCCTAAGAAAAAAGGCAAGGAAAAAGTTAAATTTTTTGTCTCAGTGGATAACCTTTTGTAAAGAGGGTCCTCTATTCATACGGGAAATTCACCACCCGCTTCTCAATCCCCTCCATCGCGCTTTTTACCAATGCCTCGATGTCCAAACCCGCCTCGGCGCGTTCTAAATCGGCGGCGGTGGCGCGCGTCGCAGGATGCTTTGGGACGAAAAGCGAACAGCAATCTTGATGCGGCAGCGTGGATACCGCAAACGTGCCTATCTGCTCCGCTTGTGCGATAATCTCCGCTTTGTCATCGCCGATGAGCGGACGCAGAATCGGGATGTCGGCGATGGCTTCAATTGCGCGCAGGTTCGTTAACGTCTGCGATGCAACCTGCGCGAGGCTTTCACCCGTGACAATCGCCTCCGCATCGACGAGGGCCGCAACGCGTTCGGCAATCCGCGTCATCAATCGCCGATACAGCAGCACCCGAAACGGTGCGGGCGTTCCTGCCACGATGGCTTGTTGCACATCGGCGAACGGAACGAGATAAAGGGCACTCCGATAGTTCGATTCAGCCAAGATATGACTCAACTCCATCACCTTTTCCAGAGAGGCTTTGTCAGTGTAGGGGTAGCTGTAAAAGTGAATGAAAACGGCTTTCGCGCCGCGTTTTATCAGTCGCCACGCGGCGACAGGCGAATCGATGCCGCCGGAGAGCATCACCAGCACCTTGCCACTCACGCCGACAGGCAGCCCGCCGATGCCCGGCAATTTCTCCGTGTAAATATAGGCGGCGTTTTGGGAGACTTCGATGCGACAGAGCAGTTCTGGGGTGTGCATATCGGCGCGCGCGCCGGTGTGTTGGATAAGATACGCGCCTACCTCGGCACTAATTTGCGGGGAGAGCAGCGGAAAGGTTTTATCCGAACGTTTTGTCTCCACTTTCAGCGTCTGAAACGTTTTGCCCTCGGTGTGCCGCAGGGCTGTCTCCTTAATCGCCGCCATGTTCTTCTCGGTGCGGCAGACGAGTTCAAAATGTGCGATGCCCATCACCCGGCTAAGGCGTTTCTTGATGTCGGCGATGTCGGCGTGCGGCTCCAACTGCACCTGAATCCTGTCGTGGAGCCGTTTGACTAAGGCGTATCCGGTGCCGCGCAGCGATTGCTTGATGTTTTGCGCGAGCCGTCTCTCAAAAAACGCCCGATTTTTCCCTTTCAGGCCGACTTCGGCGTAATGAATCGTAAAGAGTTCTTTCATGATTTTTGTATGTTCGCGGCGTAGAGGACATGCTGAAATTCGCGCAAGTCCTCCTTATGCCACATTTTCCATGCGCGCCACCTCGGTTTCGGTGACGCATTCCATACCTGCTAAGTTTTCTCCTAGTGCTTTGATTAAAAATTCGCGCCAGTCTCCCATTTTTGTCATCGGTGTGTCTCCTGGTATTCCTGCCACTAGGTTTTTGCACGGGGGCATTTAGTTATTCTGTCTACAAGGCAGGAAAACGAAATAACTTCGGCGCGAGGACAGCATCCGTTAAACTAAAATGGAGTTTCGCCACATCGCCTAGTGCTTCCGCCCCATGCAACGCGACAAATTCTTTGCCGGCTTCCGTAACCTGATATGAACCGCGCGGTAACTGAAAATCATATTTTTCAGACAACGTCTCCATGCCTGACAGAAACGCATCCCGGGCAATGACGGATGCCGCGGCGACAGCGATGTCTCTTTCTGCCTTTGTTACCTGCTTTATCAGCAAGTTGCGCCGAATGGTGATGCCTATCTGCGGTGTGATGACATCCGCGTTGGAAAACCGGTCAACACAGACATGTTGCTCGCCCAATCGGACGTGCGACGTTTCGATGACTTCGGCGTGGAGCGCGCCGAGCAGATGGTTTAGGTTTTTCCCGCGTCGGCGAAAATCGCCATAAAGCGCGTTGTATTCGGCGGGCATTTTTTCCACGACAGCGATGGCCTCCGCGTAGCCGCTGCGCATCGATTCTGCAAGTTGCCGGATGCGCCGGTTCGTGAGTGTTTTCCCGTCTGCAATCCCTAGTTCTGCAAATACCTCGCGGAGTTCAGCGTTCACATAAACGCCTGCGACAACAAGCGGGCCGAAGTAATCGCCTTTTCCTGCCTCGTCTGTGCCGAGCCATGTCTCCCAGTTGTGTATTGTGCTCATGTTTTCTGTTCCGGGGTTTGGTTGTGCATGGCAGCGAACAATGCGACATCCCTGCCGACAGATTTGACGCGCGCCGCGAGTTCGGCATCGTGCAAGTTGCCGTGCGCATCAAACGCCTCAGACGAACGCGGGATGGAGACATCGTTCGGCACTACCCAGGCGCGCAAAGCGGTGCCGACTATCCGCAACATAGACAGCGCGTTCGCCGCGCCCATCCGTCCCCCGGAGACACCGACGAGCCCGATAACCTTGTCCTCAAATTCAGCGAATCCCATCAGGTCCAGCGCGCTTTTAAGCACGCCGCTGAAACTGCCGTGATATTCCGGCGAGCCGAGGAGTATTCCATCGGCGCGCTTCACCTTTTCGCGGAGCGCGAAAACATCCGGCGGATAGTCTGCCTCGTTTGAGACAGAACCTTGGAAGACGAGTTGATACGCCCCGAGCTCAAGCAATTCAACTGCCGCGCCCACCTCTTCGGCACCGGAAAGGGCGATACGAAGGGCAGCGTGCGTGGAGCTGCCTTCCCGCAGGCTTCCGCACAAGGCGACAACAGCAATGGGTTTATTCTGGGTTTGCGGCATTTTTCGTTTTTGCGTCTGTTCGCTACATTATCCTTTGAAACGTGTGACTTCGCATCACGCGCCTATCGGCTTCACGTAAGTTTTAAAACTACAGCAAAAATATTATACCAAATTCGCATCCCCAGGTCAAATATTTTTTTTCTTGACAAATTGTCGCGTTTTTTGTAAAATAATATCATGAGTCGGAACGCGGACTTCTTTTTTGCGGAAGAGGTTCGCACAAGTTGTTAATTCTTTTCTACGTAGGACTTACGCGGAACCCCCCGTAGGCGTGGTTTTCAACAGCACCTACGGGACGTGTGGTTTGCGTCAGTGCAAATCTACATAGTATGAGGAGGTTTACTCATGCGAGCGATTATGTTTTTGTTCACGATTGCGCTCCTTCTCGGAAGCAACGCAATTGTCGCGCAGGCTGCCACGGTACAAGACGACGGCCTCATCCTCTATTTCAGTTTCGATAACGAAAAAGGCGGAACGGTGACGGATGAAACCGGCGGCGGGAACGATGGGCAGCTTGATAAAGCGGAGATAACTGACAAGGAGATTGTCTACGGATCCGGCGCGTTGCGCTGCGAAGATGCCGGGACGGGGATGACGGTTGACTCCTTCAAAGCGTTAGATGATTACGGGGATAATTCCTATCTCTTTTGGCTCCAATTCACCGAAAAGAATTCCGGGAGTTGGAACCAAATCATCGCCAAAAAGGCCCCTGGCTCTGACAGGTCTCCCGGTATCTGGACCTGCAACC
The DNA here is from genome assembly GCA_958296135.1 of uncultured Poribacteria bacterium. Lineage (GTDB taxonomy): Bacteria > Poribacteria > WGA-4E > WGA-4E > WGA-3G > AGPOR5. Next base: position 4,496,322 of record CATQHZ010000001.1, on the reverse strand, counting down.
GCGTTACCTTGCACATCCACTATCGGTTCAATCCAGGAAACCAAGGGACGCATTGCACCGGGCCCGGCGGCGAAGGCGATGAGTTTGACACTGGTAAATGGTATCATATTGCAGGTGTCAAAGAGGGTGCCCAGCTGCGGTTTTACATCGATGGCGAAGAAATCGAGGAACAGGCCGTTCCGAAGGACCACGCGCAAGGCGAAGAGAAACTCTACGTCGGTAAAACCGGCTACGGTGCTGCTCTCTTCTACATCGATGACCTTTACGTCTACGACCGCGCCCTCAGTGATAACGAGGTGGTAGATGTGATGGATGGGAATCTGCTCCCCGTTGAGCCGAAGGATAAACTTACCACGACATGGGGCTCTGTGAAAGCCCGTCGTGACTAATTTCTTATCCGAACCCGGTAGGCGCGCGCTGCCACTGTAAAGTGGGCGCATTCTTCATCTCGGTAGGCGCGCTTTTTAAGCGCGCTTCCCTTGAAAGCGTCAGGGTGGAAGCAACGAGCGGGGGGATAGCGCGAAAGGCTACGCGGATTTCCATTTCTCTCCCATCGTCGCGCTGGCCGCTGTCATTGTTGCAATTGTGGCGTAGTTGGAAAGTTTCTACCCCCGGAGGTTCACTTGATGTTAGCGCGCGCGCTGCCTCTCTACCCATTCCTGCTTCTTTTCTTCGGCGTGTTCGTTCAACCTGCGTGGCAGGAAGCCTCGCCTGTCGGCACAATCTCCCCGTCGCGAGTGCAGTTTGATGTAGGCGCGACTTCCCGGTTGCGTGCGCAGTTTGGACAAGCCGTTCACTATCTTGAATTGGAGCAATATGACCAGGCGCTCGCCGAATTTCAATCCCTCTTAAAACAAACGCCCGCTCAGAGTCTCGTCCACTGCTACATCGGCATTATCTACGAAGAAAAAAATAGGCTCAGCGAAGCGATATCTGCATATCAGGCGGCATTAGCAGTAGATGCGCCGCCACACGTCCACGGCAGCGCGCATCTGCACATCGGCATCGTCCACAAAGCGCAGGGACAACTGCTGCTGGCTGAAAAACACCTCAAGCGGGCGGTGACGCTGCTCCCAGAAACCGCCGCGGCGCACCTCCACCTCGGCGATGTCCACTTTCTCCAACGCCGATTGAGTGCGGCTGAACGTGCCTATCGCGCCGGCATCCGCCTAGACTCGGAGTCCACCGAATCCTATTACGGGTTGGGCAGAGTGGCAGAGATGCAGAATAATCTCACGGCGGCTGTCATCTATTATCGCGATGCGATTGCGCGCAATCCCTATCTCGCACAAGCCTATTACCGCCTTGCTCTCACCTACCGCCGTTTACGAGAAGCCGGACATGCTAAAACCGCGATGGCGCGGTTCACCCGTCTGAAGGCTTACGGGGATACAGTGCATCAGTATCGTGAGGCACTTTATACAAATCCGAACATGCCGATGCTATATGTCAAACTAGGCGAACTCCACGAATCTGTCGATAATCTATCGGCGGCAGAACGCATTTACCAGATTGCGACGACGGTGCATCCGGTGTTTTTGCCGCCCTACCATCGCCTCGGCGAGTTGTTTATCCGACAGCGCGCCTTGGAAAAGGCGATTGCAGTCTATACCCGTGCCACCGAGATTGCCCCTAAAGATGCGCAGGCATGGCTAAAGTTGGGTATCATCTCTGTTAACCAAAAACGGTTTTCCGATGCCATCCGGGCATTCCACGCCGCAATCTCTGCCGATAGCACATCGGCGGAGGCACACAACAATTTGGCGCGCGTCTACGCCGGACTCGGCAAGGAATTGCAAAAAGCGGTTGCGTTAGCGAGGCAGGCGGTTGCGTTATCCCCCACGGCAAAGCATTACGATACTCTCGCCTACGCCTATTACCGTCATGGGGAATATTCGGAGGCGTTGTCTGCAATTCGTCGCGCCTTGGAAATGGAGCCGGATAGGACTGCGTATCAACAGCTGTTATCGGAAATTCAGGCTGCACAAGATGCCGCGAAATAACGCTGGACTCACAAAATTTCTTGACAAACAGAGGATTTTATGGTAAAATGCAATAAAACAGACAATAATTGAGAACCAAAGGAAACCGATGACTGCATTTTACGTCACTACGCCTATTTACTATGTCAACGGCGAACCGCACGCTGGGCATGCCTATACCAACATCGCCGCCGATGTCTTGGCGCGGTATCATCGCCTCAAGGGGTACGACGTGTTCTTTCTCACCGGTGTTGATGAACACGGCGCGAATGTGCATAAATCTGCCGAGAACGAGGGCCTCGCACCGCAAGCCTACTGCGATAAGATGGCACCCACGTTCACAAAGTTGTGGCAGCGGCTGAACATCTCGCACGACATTTTTCTCCGCACGACGAGCGAGATGCACAAGCGCGGGGTCCGGAAATTCCTCACCGCCCTTGAAGCAAGCGGGGATGTCTACAAAGACACCTACGAGGGCCACTACTGCCGTCCGTGTGAGCAATTTTTTCCGGAGAAAGAGCTGACCGAGGAGAAAATCTGTCCCGTTCATCAATTGCCTTTGGAATGGGTGGAGGAAGAAAACTACTTCTTTAGACTCTCCAAGTATCAAGAGCGGCTGAGTTCGCACATCCGCGAGAACCCGATGTTCATCCATCTGGAACCCCGGCGAAATGAGCTCCTGAGTTTTTTAGAAGCGGGGTTGGAAGATGTGAGCATCTCCCGTTCCTCTGTATCGTGGGGCATCCCGTTGCCGTTCGATCCGCGGCACATTGCCTACGTCTGGATCGAAGCCTTGAGCAATTACATGACCGCGCTTGGTTACGAAACCGAAAGCGAACGATACCAGACCTTTTGGCCTGCGGATGTGCACATGATGGCGAAGGACATCACCCGATTCCACGCCTTAATCTGGCCTGCGATGCTGATGGCGTTGAACCTCCCGCTGCCGAAGCACATCGTCGCGCACGGATGGTTAACGAAGGATGGCGAGGCGTTGAGCAAGACGCGCGGCATCTTCATCGATATGGATACCGACATCGCTACCTACGGTGTGGATGCCTTCCGTTACTATCTGCTGCGCGAATTTAGTTTCGGAAACGATGGCGACTATCGGCTTAGCAGATTAAACGCACGCTACCACGCCGATCTTGCCAACGATTTGGGGAACCTCCTCAATCGCGTCCTCGGCCTCGTCGGCAAACACTTCAAGCGAGTGCCAGAACCGACGACACCGGGCGAATTCGACGACGAAGTCAAAGCGATGCATCGGGAAACCCTTCAGAAATTGGACGCTTTAATGGAGACGTTCGCTTTTGATACGGCGTTAGAGACGATTTGGGGGTTCGTGCGGCGCATCAATCGCTACATCCAGCAAACCGAAGTCTGGACGCTCAACACCCCGGAGAAGCGGCCGCGCATGGGCACCATCCTTTACAACGGATTGGAAGCGTTGCGCATCATCTCCGTGCTGATTGCGCCGTTTATGCCCGACACGGCGGACAAAATCCGACAGCAGCTGAATTTACCTGTCGGTGCAAACGGTTTTGATACGATAGCGACGTGGGGCGGCTTACCGAAAAACCTCGCGATAGCGCGCGGCGAACCGATTTTCCCGCGCATTGATAAAAAGACGCGCCAGAAGAAAGCGTCGCCGCCTCCAAGCCCAAAGGCGGCACCGAAACAGAAGGCGGAAAAATCTCCGAGCAATCTTATCTCCTTTTCGGACTTCCAAAAGTTGGACCTGCGTGCTGCCAAGGTTATCGCCGCTGAACCAGTTGAGGGGGCAGACCGGCTCCTGAAATTGCAGGTAGACCTGGGTGCCGAAAAACGGCAAGTTGTCGCGGGCATTGCGGCGCATTACACGCCGGAAACCTTAATCGGAAAACAGGTCATCGTCGTAACGAATTTAGAGCCAGTAACTCTCCGCGGTGTTGAATCGCAAGGCATGCTCCTTGCGGCGAGTGGGGATTCGGTGGTTTTGGCAACGTTGGAGACAGAAGTCCCCCTCGGTACACAAATTCGGTGAGGAAACCGTGCGCAAACCATTCTTGACTGCCGGTTTATCGTGTTGGAAGTTCGCTTTTCCACCCGCGGGGTACAAAACGTTAAAACCCGCGTTAGGCAATTGAAGAGTTTGACGCGAAACAGTTTCGCGTCAACTTCGGAGAAAACAGATGCAAGACGTTGAAAACATCCTCAAAGCTCGTATTGAGGCAGACCGCGCAGAAACATTCGTCGTGATTGTCCCTACCCATTCGGCGCGTTTGAAACGACAACGCGAATTGCTCCAGTATCACCCGAGCGGGACAGTCGCGAATCTGCGCGTGCATACGTTAGCCAAATTTGTGCAACGGCTCTACGCGCAACTTGATTGGAACAAAAAACGCACAGAAATTTCACCCGGATTGCAAACTCTTTGGCTACGCGAGCTCGTTGACAAACAAGAGCGGCAGTCGTTCCGTCCGGTGCAAGATGTTCCCACCCCGGATAGCACCCTGTCCCTCATTGTCAACACGATTAATTATCTTAAAGAGCGCGGCACCGACGATACCGAATGGGAAAACTTTGAGTTGGAGGCGCGAAACGCGCACCTGAACGCCCTCTCGGAGATTTACGGTAAGTATCAGGGCAAGCTCAACCGCAGATGGATAGATGAGCAGGGAAAGCACCTTTTCCTTGCCACACAGTTCGAGCCGAAGTTGATGAGGAAAGCGTTCCCAGGTGTCTCCCTCGTTAGCGTGGAGGATTTTGATGTCCTCTCCAAAACAGATGTCAAACTTTTGGCACAGATTGCTGATATGCCGAATATACAGGTATACCTCCGATCGGATTATCGCGAAGGCAATCCTGCGCTGTTTGGGCATGTTAAGAAACTCTTTGAGGAGCTCAGCGATTCCAACGTGATAACTGCGTTTTTCATTTCAAGCGAGGGCTCGCGAGGGACAGGCCCTCACGCTACCACCGTGCTGCCACACCAGCAAGAACGTGTCTCGCATTTCGCCGATAACCTGTTTCGTTCTAATTCAGACGAAGGTTCACAGTTGGATCTGCACGCGCAAATTAAACTCGTCAGGCCGGAGAACCGGACAGACGAGGTAGAGCAGGTTGCGCACCTCATCCGGCAACGCATCAAAAGCGGCGCGTGTCAACTAGATGATATCTGTGTCACGTATCACAACCTCCGGTTGTATCTACAGCGCATCGCCGAAATTTTTCCCGAGCACGGCATCCCCTATTCAGTGACAGAAGGGTGTCCGCTCGCGCAGTCGCCGTTGGTAAAGGCAATTTTTTCTTGTTTGACGAAGAGTGCGGTGCCGCCAGAATCTCCCTATTTTTCTCAGGGTGAGATGCCGTCGAAAGATAAGGAAATGACACCGATGGAGTTTCAAGCCTATTTTAGCGCGCTGCTTGAACAGGGAGAGGTTCTCCCCAACATTCTGAACTCACCGGCTGCGATTGATAGTTCCGTTATTTCATCGGAAATAGCTGCGTGTCAAGAACTTGAAAAACTGGTTAAAGAATTGTGTCGCTCACTTGCTGAGACGAAGTGCCAATATCATGAATACGTCCAGTGGCTCCGGCTGATGGCGGCGCATACGGTGTATCCAACGCCTGAAACGAGCGGCGGCGTGCGCATTCTCAGTTTATCCCAACTTCGAAGCCTTGACTTTGACACGGTGATCCTCGGTGACTTCATTGATGGTAGGTTCCCTGCCAATTATCGTCCTGATGTGTTGCTCCCCGATACCCACGTCCCTAGCGAGTCCGATCACTTGTGCCGGCAGCGATTCCTCTTCTATATGGCACTCAAGGCTTTCCGAGAACGTCTCTATCTGGTAAGCCCGAAGACAGAAAACGAATCAGAGCTCATCCCTTCACCGTTCCTTGCCCAACTTGAGCAGGTCGCGAGGATTGGCACCGCAGAGGTTGAGAGTACCGGGGAATTCAGTCGCGCGCGCTTCCTTCAGAAATATGGGCAGTATGTGTGGGCAACTGAAGCCCCGGCAACCGAGCCGCTAGACGCGGCGATGTCGCTGGTGAACCATGTCTCCCTTGTTGAAAAAAGCCGAGAGGAAACGCACAATCGCTTAGACTACGAAGGGTTCTTAACAGCGAAAAACCACAGTGCCCTCGCGAGTCTGCGAAACGACCCACATTCTGTCACAGAATTAGAGACGTATGCGAAGTGCCCGTTCCAGTATTTCGCCAACAGAATTCTAAAACTCAAGGCACCGAGAGATGACGAAGAGGGACTCTCCGCGCTTGAAAAAGGCATCTTAGTCCACCAGATCCTCTTTGAATTCTACACCGGCCGCAACGGACAACAGCCTGACCCGGGGAACTTTGACGAAGCAAAACGGCAATTGGATGAAGTGCTGGAGCGCGCTTCTGAAGAACACCGCGACCGCCTCAGCACGAGGCAAGAGACCGCTATTGGCAGAGACAACCTCTTCTGGCAGATAGAGAAAGAGCGGTTGCAAATCGCTTTGCACAAATGGCTTGCGGCGGAGCGCGATGCCGCTTTACCGGTTGTTCCCCGCTACTTTGAAGTCAACATCGGACGAGAGCAGGGGAACGCCGATGCGAAGCTCAGTCGCCCCCGGTCCATCCCTATCGGCAGGGTGCTGCTGGATGCGAAAATCGACAGGATTGATATCGGCAACGGCGTTTTTAACGTCATTGACTATAAGACCGGGGGCTCAACAATTCGGATCCGAGACATCTTGGAGGGACGTGCTCTCCAACTGCCCATCTATCTCGAAATTGCGAAGCATCTGCTGCCTGGGAAATACACCCCAGCGGCGGGGTTGTATCACAAAATTCGGTTTGATGCGTGCACAGTTGAACTCGGCCTCGGCAACAAGGCGCTCAACGACAGTGCCTTCCAAGCGTATAACGGCGAAGTGTGGAGAAAGTTTGGGGCATCCAATGGCCAGCTGGATGAGTTTCTTGGTGGCACTCTTCAGCGCGTCGTCGGCTACGTTGAGCAGTACGTAGACGCGATGAGCAGCGGCAAATTCCCGCTCATCACCCGCGTGAATACGTTTGTGGATTCCGAGGAAGACGGCAGCTTCCCACTCACACCGCGCAACAAAACGGCACCCTGTAGTTATTGCGCCTACAAGCAGATGTGCCGCGTCGGCGCGGTTCCCGAAAGCATGGATGCGGAAGCATAAATTTTTCGCTTGCATATAAATCGCAAATCTGTTATACTTTTTACATCATATTTTAAGGAGGTTTTTTGTCGGAACTCGTTCGAGCTGGAATGAAACTCCGACGAAGAATTCAAATGGCACATACATTACCGGCTTTGCCTTACGCGCACGATGCTTTGGAACCTTACATTGACGCACAGACGATGGAAATCCACCACGGGCGACACCATCAAGGCTACGTCAACAACCTGAACGCTGCTCTTGAGGGCCTCGGGGACCTCGCGGATATGGACGTTGCAGACTTGCTGCAAAACCTTGACCGGGTGCCCGAAGACAAACGCCAAGCGGTGATTAACAACGGCGGCGGCCATGCGAACCACTCGCTCTTCTGGGCTACTATGAGCCCGAATGGCGGCGAGCTCGGCGGCGAAATCGCATCCGCAATCGCCTCCACGTTCGGCTCGCTGGAAGAAGCCCGCGACCTGTTCGGCACCGCCGCGACGACACGGTTCGGCTCCGGATGGGCATGGCTCGTCCTCGGCGATAACGGCCTGGAGATTTATTCCACGGCGAATCAGGACAGCCCGCTGATGCAGGGGCACACCCCACTGCTCGGCGTTGATGTCTGGGAGCACGCCTACTATCTGAAATACCAGAATCGCCGTCCCGATTACCTTGAGGCGTGGATGAACGTCATCAATTGGACGCGCGTCAACGAACTCTACATCGCGAACGCGTAGCATCAATCCGTAGGTAGGGCTCGTCTGAGCCCTACTTTTTTTGGCTACGGTTTGGCTTTTGCGAGGGACAGGCTCTCGCGCTACGGGCGAAATTTCTGCCAAATCACATTTTTTCTTGACATTTGGGTTAAAATGTGGTATACTTAAATAAGGCGCGTGTGCGCGAATTACAATTAAATAATTAGATTGATCACGATAAAAGCGTTGAAGGGGAGGAGTAAGTCGCCCGGGCTTGCCAGAGCGGGAGACTCATAGGCTGAGAGGTCTCCTCAAGTTACCTTGACTGAATGTCGCCCCGGAGCTGCCCATCTGAACCGTCCGACGTTTGGCAGCAAGTGCCAGACCTAATTAGGATGGGCCGGTGTGATGCCCGTTATCGCATCCGAATGAGTGCTCTTTCTCATTGGCGAGCTAGCCCTCGCGCTATGGCCGATTTGGCGAGGTTTTCCCTCGCGCTACAGACTGTTCAGGTAGGCGCGCTTGAAAAGCGCGCACCCTGCTGCAGTGAGAAAGAGAATTGGAGTGGTACCACGGAAAGGCCCTTTGCAGCCCTTCTCGTCTCCAAATCTGGAACGAGTCGGGCTTTTTTTAATTCGCTTGGACGGATATACATTTTCGGGAACGGTCTGGAGTTTGCGAGGGGTGGGCCCTCGCGCTACGGATTATAGGAGAATTGGCATGGAACTCTCAGGAGCCAGGAGCCTGATTGAAAGTCTCAAACAGGAAGGCGTTGAATATATTTTTGGTGTCAACGGTGGCGCAGCGATGCCGATTTTCGACGCACTCTACGGTGAAACAGATATAAAACTTATCCCGATGCGGCACGAACAGGGCTGCTCACATGCCGCTGATGGATACGCCCGCGCCACCGGAAAAGTCGGTGTTGCCCTTGCAACATCGGGACCGGGCGCGACGAACCTTGTCACCGGCATTGCAACCGCCTACATGGATTCCATCCCGATGGTGGCGATCACCGGGCAAGTCTTTACGCATTACATCGGCAGCGATGCCTTCCAAGAGTGCGACGTTATCGGCGTGACGCGTCCTATCTGCAAACACAGTTACCTTATCAAAAGTAGCGATGAGGTGGCGGATGTCGTTGCGGAGGCGTTTCATATCGCACGCACTGGGAAGCCGGGGCCTGTCGTCATTGACATCGCTAAGGATGCCCAGATCAAGGAGGCACCTTATCACTATCCGGAATCGGTGAACATCCGCAGCTACAAACCGCAGGTGCACGGCGACCCGAGCCAAATTGCCAAGGCGGTAGAACTGATAAAGCAGGCGAAACGCCCGATGCTTTACGCTGGCGGCGGCGTTGTCCTCGCGAATGCCGCTGCGGAGCTGCGCGAGTTCACCCTCAAAACCGGCATCCCGATTACCGTCACCTTGATGGGGCTCGGCGCGTTCCCGGAGACGCATCCCCTCGCCATGGAGATGCCCGGCATGCACGGCTCCTGCTGTGCCAATTACGCCTTCACGGACGCAGACCTGGTTATCGCCATCGGTGCCAGATTCGATGACCGGGTTACGGGCGACCTCGGCAAATTCGCGCCGAACGCCAAGAAGATTCACGTTGACATTGACGCATCGTGCATCGGGAAGAATGTGCCGATTGACGTGCCGGTCGTCGGCGACGCGAAGAGCGTTATCACTGAACTGAACAAGCAGGTTGGCAAGGCCGACATCGATCCGTGGCGGGCTCAGATTCAGGAATGGAAGCAGAAATATCCGTTTGAATACGAGCAGAAGGGCGGCAAGGTGATGCCGCAATATGTCATTGAGCAGATTTATGAGCATTACCGCGATGCCATCGTCGTTGCGGATGTCGGACAGCATCAGATGTGGGCGGCGCAGTATTTCAAATTCACGGAGCCGCGGCAGTGGCTCAACTCCGGCGGCCTCGGCACGATGGGCTTTAGTTTGCCTGCCGCTATCGGTGCGCAACTCGGATGCCCCGACAAAACCGTAGTCAACATTAACGGCGACGGCTCCTATATCATGACGATTCAGGAACTCGTGCCGGCGATTACGCTGAAGCTGCCACTCAAGATTTTCATCATCAACAACATGTATTTGGGGATGGTGCGGCAATGGCAGGAGTTGTTCCACGGCAAGCGCTATTCCGCCGTTGACTACCACGATAACCCTGATTTCGCGATGCTCGCGCAGGCGTTCGGTGCCACCGGGCTCCGCGTTGAACATGTCGAAGATGTCCGGCCCGCCTTGCAGAAGGCGAAGGGGATTGACGACGGGCCTGTCGTCATCGATTTCATCGTGGCCGAAGAGGAGAACGTCTTCCCGATGGTGCCGGCGGGCGCGGGGCTCGGTGATGTCATCCGCGGGTTGTCCTAATTTGTCAGTCGGCGGTTTGCGAGGGACAGGCCCTCGTGCGCCGGTTGCAGGTGCCTTTAGGTTTGCGAGGGACAGGTTCTCGCGCTACGTGACAGAATGAGAGAAAGAGACATGAATCCAGAAGAACGACATATTTTTTCGGTTTTAGTCGAAAACCGATTCGGTGTCCTCGCCCGCGTTGCAGGGCTTTTCAGCGGGCGCGGCTTCAATATTGACAGCCTCAACGTCGCAGAGACGCACGACGAGAGCATCTCACAAATGACGCTTGTCACGCACGGCGACGCGCAGATTATTGAGCAGATCTATCAGCATCTGAACCGGCTGATAGACGTGATTGAGGTGACAGACCTCACTACCGGCACGCATGTTGAACGCGAGCTCGTCCTCATCAAGCTCAGCGCGAAGCCGCAGGAGCGGGCTGAGATTCTGCAAGTCGCAGAAATCTTCCGCGCCCGCGTTGTTGACGTGAAACCCACCTCTCTCACGCTGGAAATCACCGGCGATGAGGGAAAACTGAACGCGGCGATCGAAGTGCTTGATACCTATGGCATTCTCGAATTGGCCCGCACCGGCAAAATCGCCATGCTGCGCGGCACCAGTGTCTGAATCAGGAGTGGCAGGATTCTGAGGGTTCTTGTGGACATCTCATTTTTCCTCATTAAACCGGTTCAGTTCTGAGTGAGTGTCTGGCAACGATGCATCGTCGGAAACCGATGTCTTTTTAGGTTTGCTAGGACCTGGGAGACTGAGCCACCGCTAGGAACAACAAAAATGGCAACAATTTACTACGATAGCGATGCGAATTTTGACTTGCTCAAACAGTGCACCGTCGCCGTTATTGGCTATGGTGCGCAAGGCAGAGCGCAATCGCTCAATCTCAAAGACAGCGGCGCGAACGTCGTTGTCGGCTTATACGAAGGGAGCCGCTCGAAAGCACGCGCCGAAGCAGAAGGCCTCACCGTCAAGAACGTTGAAGAAGCGGCGGCGATGGCAGACATCGTTCAGGTGCTGATCCCCGATGAACTGCATTCCGCCGTTTACCGCGAGCAGATTTCACCGAATATGCAGGCTGGCAACATGCTGATGGTATCGCACGGGTTCAGCGTCCATTTCGGTCAGATTGTCCCCGCTGCTGATATTGACGTGGCGATGATTGCGCCGAAGGGCCCCGGTTCTCTCGTCCGCGAGGTATTTGAAGGCGGCGGCGGTGTGCCGTGCCTCATCGCCATCCATCAAGACACGAGCGGCATGGCGCGCGACATCGCGCTCGCTTATGCTAGAGGCATCGGCGGCACCCGCGCCGGTGTCATCGAGACGACGTTCCGTGAGGAGACTGAAACCGATCTCTTCGGCGAGCAGGCAGTGCTGTGCGGCGGCACCGCGGCGCTCATCAAAGCTGCCTTTGATACCCTCGTTGAGGCAGGCTACCAACCGGAGATGGCCTATTTTGAATGCCTCCATGAGTTGAAACTCATCGTCGATCTGATTTACACGGGTGGCTTGAGCAAAATGCGCAACGATGTCAGCAACACTGCTGAATACGGTGACTTGACACGCGGCCCGATGCTCATCGACGATGGTGTCCGCGACAAGATGCGCCAGATTTTAGCGGACGTGCAGGGTGGTGTGTTCGCCCGGGAGTGGGTGCTAGAAAATCAGGCGAACCAACCGGTCCTCGGCGCGCTCCGCCGGCAGGAAGCGGAACACCAGATCGAAGAAGTCGGCACAAATCTCCGCAGCATGATGAGCTGGCTTGACGAATAGCGTTGTTGGGATTTAGTCTGCCTCAGTGGGAGGTGCCTCCCGGTCTTGCTTCCGAAAAATGTCCGGCCCCCTGTAGCGCGAGGGCCTGTCCCTCGCGGTCCTTCACCCGAAGATAATGCCCGGCCCCCTGTAGCGCGAGGGCCTGTCCCTCGCGGTCCTTCACCCGAAGATGCGAGCTTTTAGGATTTAAGATAATTAGCCTGTCCCTCTCCCTACGGTAGAGAGTACGTTCCCTGCCTGTGTTTTTGTCTGTCTGAATCGCGGATTTCCAGGATGAGGGTGTCGCTTGGCGGGCGGCGCGGTTTCTGACGCGCGAGGCTGCTGCCTGAATCAGGATTCATGAGATTCACAGGATGAATACTAAATGAGGTTGATTCGTTTCGTTTCTGTTCGGAAATTACGTGAATGTTTTTAGGCACAGGTGAGGTTGACTCTCATCTGAACTCAAAACGCGGGCAAGGACTTCACCTTCCTTGCTCGCGCTTTTTTTTGCACAACATTTCACTTGCAACAGATTGCAGTTTCTGCTACATTAAAAAACAGTTCTTCTGTTGTTGCAGGAACCAACGGTTTCCATTAGCCTAAAAAAGTCAGGGCGAAAGGAGACGTTATTTTCTGCGCTCAGACGAAAAACCAATCAATAGGAAAAATCTCATTCCTTTAAAACGCCGTTAGGCGTGCAATGTTATAGGAGAATAACAAAAAAATGCCAAAATTTGGTGTCAATTTATTACTTTGGGCGGATAAGTTTGACCGGGAAACCGTAGAGCTTATCCCCAAAGTCGCCGAGATGGGGTTCGACGGTGTTGAAATCCCCATCTTCGATCCGGAGACTGTGGATATTCCACATACGCAAGCCGCACTGAAAGAGACCGGGTTGCAAGCCATCGGATGCAATATCATGAGCCCCGACCGGAACCCTATTGATGAAGACCCGGGCGTTCGCGAAAACGGGAAGGCTTACCTCAAACGCGCCATTGAGCTCGTTGCTGAACTCGGCGGCGACACTTACGTCGGGCCGATGTATAGTGCTGTGGGCAAACTCGTCGGCAGAGGCAGGAATCAGCAGGAATGGGACTGGTGCGTTGAGGGACTCCAGGAAGTCGCCGAATTCGCGGGCAACCACGGCGTAACCCTCGCTAGTGAACCACTCAACCGATTCGAGACCTATTTTGTCAACATCGCCGAGGATGCAGTCAAACTCGCCGAAGCGGTGGGGAGCCCCTATTTCAAAGTCCATTTGGATACGTTCCACATGAACATTGAGGAGAAGAACCAGGGGCAAGCCATCGTCAATACCGGTGACTTCTTGCATCACGTCCACTGCTGTGAAAACGACCGGGGTACACCCGGCACCGGCTTAGTCGCTTGGGATGATGTCTTCAGCGCGCTCGCGAAAATCAATTACGACAGATGGCTGGTGATCGAGTCGTTTACACCGGCTGTCAAAGAGATTGCCGCCGCGACCTGCATTTGGCGTGACATCGCGCCGAGTGCGGAAAGCCTCGCGACGGATGGGCTTGCGTTCTTGAAAAAGATGGCGGCGCAGTATCTGTGATACCCGCGCCGTCGCGCGTTTCCGTATAATGAGGAAATCGACATGCATTTCATAAAATGGTTAGGCGTGTGTTGCGCGCTGTGCTTCGCGATTTCGGTAACGGGCTCAGGCGAGACGGTGCTAGAAGAAGCACAGTTTCTCAGCAACATCCGGCAATTAACATACAGCGGCAAGCGCGCAGGGGAAGGATACTTCTCCGAAGATGGCACCGCGCTCATCTTCCAAAGCGAACGCGAGCCCGACAATCCGTTCTACCAAATCTATCTCATGAGTCTTCAGACAGGCGACACGCATCGCGTGTCACCCGGCGTAGGCAAGACGACATGCGCCTTCTTCCGCCCCGGCACCGATGAAGTGCTTTACGCCTCAACGCACCACGATAGATTCGCCACTGCCAAACAGGAGGAGGAACTTGAATTCCGCGAGTCGGGAAAGGAACGCCGCTATAGCTGGGATTACGATGAGGCGATGGACATCTTCACCGCTACCCGCGATGGCAGCAACCTCACGCAGTTGACAGAGGCCCCCGGGTACGACGCGGAGGCATCTTACTCACCCGATGGCACGCGCATCGTTTTTTGCTCCCTCCGCGATGCATATCCAAAAAGCGAATTGTCACCGCGGGAACTGAAGCAGCTGGAACTCGATCCTGCCTATTTCGGCGAAATTTACATCATGAACGCCGATGGCTCAGACCAGCAAAGGTTGACGGATAGGCCTGGCTACGATGGCGGCCCCTTCTTTACACCTGATGGGCAACACATCGTCTGGCGACACTTCACACCCGATGGCAGCAAAGCCGACATCTACACGATGCGCGTGGACGGCTCAGGCGTGAAACGGCTCACCGATTTTGATAGCATGTCGTGGGCACCTTATTTCCATCCCTCCGGCGCGTATGTCGTCTTCGCTTCCAACAAGTTCGGTTTTTCCAACTTTGAGTTGTTCATTGTCGATGCCGCCGGACGACACGAACCCATCCGCGTGACGCACACAGATGGATTTGATGGCCTCCCTGTTTTTTCACCCGATGGAGATACGCTGTGTTGGACATCAAACCGCAACAGCCAAGACGTTTCGCAACTCTATTTGGCGGTATGGAACCATCAAGCGGCATTGGCTGCGATTGCGGCGGCACCGGAAAGCAGACACGCGGTTGAACCGCATCAAGCAAACAGCACGGCGAGGGCCGGGTCCTTAAAGCGCGGACCGGAAAAGAGCATTCAAACGCACATTGAATTCCTTGCAGATGACGCATTGGAAGGACGGATGACTGGCTCCGAAGGCGCGAAACAGGCGGCGGATTACATCGCCGAACAATTCGCGCAACTCAACCTTAAACCCGTTAGCCTGGCGAGGGACAGGCCCTCGCCCTACGAGATGAGGGACGTTGGCGAGGCAGGAGGTGCTGCGGGTGACGTAGCGCGGGGGCCTGTCCCCCGCGATGCCTCGCCCTCTGATGATGACGTAGCGCGGGGGCCTGTCCCCCGCGATGCCTCGCCTTACTTCCAAACATTTGAATTCACCGCAGGGCGAAAACTTGTTCCAAACGAAAATCGGTTCTGGCTTATGCGGCAGATGAGTGAAGCGTCCTTACAAAGCGCGCCTGCGGGGCATGGACAGAAGGGAGAAGAAAGATTGGAATTCGGCGTTGAAACCGATTTTATGCCGCTCTCTTTCTCGCGCAACGGCGTGGTTGAAGGCGAAGTCGTTTTCATCGGCTACGGACTGACCGTCCCCGGCGAAATGGGAGAAGGCTACGATTCTTACGCGGGTATAGATGTCAAAGACAAAATCGCGGTCGCGCTCCGCTATGTCCCAGAAGAGGTTGAACCTGAGCGGCGGCAGCAGCTGAATCGGTATGCCGGCCTGCGCTATAAAGCGATGCAGGCGCGAGAGCGCGGCGCGAAGGCGTTCCTCGTCGTCGCCGGACCGAATTCGCCCAATGCAAGCAAGCTCATTCCATTGGATTTTGATAATAGCCTCGCGGATTCGGGCATCATCGCCGCCTCCATCAGCGATACTGTGGCGAACGCGCTGTTCGCGCCTTCGGGAAAGCGATTAAAGGAGGTTCAATCGGGACTTGATGTGGAGAATCCGCATTTTGTCGGGCAATTTCCGTTGCCCGATGTCACTATCAAAATCGCAGTTTCAGTCGAGAAAGTGAAGAAAACCGACCGGAACGTCATCGCATTGCTTCCGCCAGTAGGCTCGGGTCTTGATGCGGAGTATATCGTCGTCGGTGCGCACTATGATGGGCTCGGCTACGGCGCAACCGGCTCGCTCGCGCGGAAAGGCGAAGAAGGACAGATTCACAACGGTGCAGATGACAACGCCTCTGGCACCGCTGTCGTCTTGGGATTGGCCGCAAAGCTTAGCAAAATGCGCGAGGCGGAGCCAGACAAGTTTCATCGAGGCATCCTCTTCGCACTCTGGTCTGGGGAGGAAATCGGGCTAATCGGCTCTTCCTACTTCGTTGAAAATCCGGTGATTCCGTTAGAGAAAATCGCCGCGTATCTCAATTTTGATATGGTGGGCCGGCTGCAAGATAACAAACTGATACTTCAAGGCGTTGGTTCATCGAGTGTGTGGCCCGCACTGATTGAGAAGCAGAATGTTCCCATCGGCTTTAACGTGACGCTTCAGTCTGACCCGTATCTTCCAACCGATGTAACAGCATTTTATCCGAAAAAGGTGCCGGTCTTGAATTTCTTCACCGGTGCCCATGAAGATTACCACCGTCCCACCGATGACGTGGAAACCCTCAACTATGAGGGCCTGGAGCGGCTGACGCAGCTCGTGCACGGTTTACTGTTGGACTTAACGGCTGCCGCCGAACGGCCTGAATACGTGGAAGTTGCGCGAAGTCAGTCGGGCGGCGGTTCTCGCGACACGCTTCGGGCTTACTTGGGGACTATTCCCGATTACAGCACCGATATTGCTGGCGTGAAACTCGCCGGTGTCCGTGCCGGAGGGCCCGCCGATAAAGCAGGCTTAAAAGGCGGCGATGTGCTTGTTGAGTTTGGTGGCCAGCAGATTGCCAATATTTACGATTATACCTATGCTTTGGATGCAGTGAAAATCGGTGAACCCGTGGAGGTTGTCGTGTTGCGAGATGGAAATCGGGTAACGCTAACGGTTATTCCTGAGTCGCGGAATTGAACGCCGTGCTTTGCGCGAACGATTGCTGGTGCGATGGTAAAAAGGGGCCGTCGGTGAAAAGGCCCTTAGTCCGTAGGGCGCGGTCCTGTGCCGCGCCATGCGTCGGTGAAAAAGGCCCTTAGTCCGTAGGGCGCGGTCTTGTGCCGCGCCATGCTGCGGTGAAAGGGGCCTCTTTCGCGCGGGTAAAAATGCTTCTTAGTCCGTAGGGCGCGGTCCTGTGCCGCGCCATGCATCGGTCTATCAAGGAGGATCGCGAGGGACAGGCCGCCGCGCGACGGTGAAAGGGGGGGTTCGTGTGGTTCGGACGATCGCGAGGGGAACCCTCGGCGATTCGCGATCGCCGGGCCCTCGCGCTACGGTGAAAGGGGCCGTTTCGCGGCGAACAGGCCCTCGCGCTACGGTGAAGAGGTGCCTTAGTCCGTAGGGCGCGGTCCTGTGCTGCGCCGTGCTGCGGTCTGAAAAGGAGATGGCCGCAGCACGGGGTTTCGGTTGTTTTTTGTGTCTGTCGGTAGATAGCGAGGGGAACCCTCGGCGATTAGTGATCGCCGGGCCCTCGCGCGACGGTGAAAAGGGGCCGTTTGGCGAGGGACAGGTTTCCCCCGCGCTGCGGTGCAAATGCCCCTTAGTCCGTAGGGCGCGGTCCTGTGCCGCGCCAGGCCGCGGTGAAAAGCCCCTTAGTCCGTAGGGCGCGGTCCTGTGCCGCGCCATGCCGCGGTGAAAAGCCCCTTAGTCCGTAGGGCGCGGTCCTGTGCCGCGCCATGCAGCGGTCTGAAGAGGAGATAGCGGTGTACGGGGTTTCGGCGGTTTTGATTTAGGTCGAGCGATCGCGAGGGACAGTGGACATCTCTGCAGCGAGGCTGCAGAGATGACAAAGTTTCGGCGTAACGGCCCTCGCCCTACGGTTAATAAGAGCTTCGCGAGGGGACCCCTCGGCGATTCGCGATCGCCGGGTTTTCCCTCGCGCTACGGTGAAAAGGGCCGCTCTGGACCTGGATGCTGTAACCTAAACCTTGACGAAAACGTTAAAAAATGATAGCATCTAAAAAAATCACATTTTAATTTGACAATCGCAAAAAAATGTGGTATAATATTTATGTCATTAATTTAGGGCACGAAATTTAACGCAACTAATAAAGGAGCACGAACGTGAACACTCTATTCCGCGCGGATCACCCGATTCGCCTGCAGATATCTGGGAAAGCGACGCTGAAGCCACCGCGGCTGCGCGCCGTATCCCCGTTTGCGTTTGCGCCTCCCGTTGATGATGCCCTAGACCGGATCACCCCCCCCTCACTTTACGCCAGTTAACCCTTGATAAACTCGGCAGGAAGGGGCTCCGGGGGGATATCCTTGCTCGCAATTCCAACATAAAAAACCGCGCGTTGCATGCGCGCGACTCACATTGCTCCGTGGCAGCCGCTCACGTTCGCGTGGACGCGGCTGCCACGGGGCTTTTCGCGTTGCACCGATGGCTGCAACGTCGAGGGCCACCAGCGTTGTTCCGGGGAAATTTCTGTCCCCACTAGGGATATAAAGGGGCAGGATAGCCGTGGGCATTCGCCCACGGTTACCCTGTTTTCTCCGAGACTGCGACACCTGCTGCGCTCCACTGCAATCGGTGGGGCGGAGACGGTATTATCGGGACCCGATGTCCCTCCTACTCTTCATGTTTCCGCCGCAATCGGTGCGGCGGAAACCCCCTATTCATTTTATTTCATTTTTCCAAGAGGAGAATTTTCCTATGAAAAGGCATTCCATTTTTTTCTTATGTTTGCTGCTCGTCGTCGGGATAGTTTCGATGCTCGGCATACCGATAGACGCACAAGCCGTAGAATCAGTAGCTGGCATTAAAATCTACGTGAACCCAGATATGGTAACCAGCATCGCCGATGCTAACTATCCAACCGAGGTGTCGTCGCATACGCCGATACGGGGTACCGTGGGGGGGGGCCGTACGCGAAACTCGGTACGAGCCACGGCACGCTGAGCGGCGGTACCGAGATTACTGACTCCAACGACCACGATAGCGCAACCCCAGTCACGGCGCGTGCGGGGGATATCATCGCGATTGCGCTTCATCTACAGAATGTAAGGATCTGGTTCGCAACGTTAAACTTCCCTGGTTTTGATGCGGCCGGGTTGGCAGTACCAACGGATCTGACAAATAACCCAGGCGGGATTAAACAGTCACCGACTCCTAACGTCTACTTGGAAGGCAGCTCACATAGTTGGCTCAGTCCAGTACTTGCAAATGCTACCGCTGTCTACGTCTATGAGGTGAAGAATGGCGACATTGATACCGACGGTGGGTGGCTTGAGTCTTCAACAACGGCTACCCCTTTTTCTAATAACCGATGGCCAGTGCAGAATCAAGGGACGATCGCGTTTGACACTACAGGTGTCAATTATCCCGTAGTGTACGGGAAGCGCCCGGCACTGATAACAACAGATGCATCGACAAGCACTTACGCGGTGCAGTTTGTTCCTGGTACCGCGCCCCAGACCGGCAAGTCCCGCTATCACAAGGTGCGCCAAGATTGTCTCCGCTATCACAATCACTACGGTGCCGAGTACACGGGATACTGCGATTTGGTGGGAACTGATGGCTGGGCCCTTCCTACCGGGGCTAACCCTGTGACTTTGGCGAATAGTCCGACCGTCGGCTATTACAGGGCAGGCGATGTCATGCAAATTCGGATGACGTTTGATGAAAACGTCATTGCCGACGCAGGTGTGACGCTGAAGACGCACCAGTCGTTCAAAACCGGAACCGGAAGCGGACCGGAAACGCTGTTTACACTCACCAATGCGGATCTGACTGGAGATGCAATGCTCACCTTCCAATACACCGTGCAAGTGGGAGATCGGGTGTTCGATGGCATCACTCTTGACGACAGTATGTGGCATAATGCCCGTTCCGGTAAGTGGGAGGTAAATGGTCAGGGTCAGTGGCTTCCCGCAGCGCAGCAGCAGCACATAAAAAACGCGGCTGGCTACACTTTTGATTATGGTACGTGGTTTCAGCACGATATTGAATTGGAGTTTCGGAGGTTTCTGATTCAGGATGATTCAATTGACAACACGTGGCAAGGCCCCAACAATTGGAGAACGATTACGAGTTATCGAAGTTGGGAGCGGCCCCTCCCTCTTGCCGGTGCGAAGGCCGCTGCCTACGCCCAGGCAGTCGTCAGGCACCTTGTGGATACCCTTCCGCCGACGGTGTGGATTCCCGGCTTGATAAAGAATGGGGAGACGCACACCGAGGATCGACTCAACGCGATAGTCAACCTGGATCCCAGTGCATCTGGGCACGCTGTGACAGATTTTGCGGCAGGGACTACGGAATCGGTGTCGCAGGACGGCGCGTTTGACGTTGAATTCCGCTTTACGAACCATCACTCTGAGACGGGTGCCATCGCCGAGGAAATCGGTGAGACGTTTGGCGCGGAGGACATTGTCTTCAGCGATGCCGATGGGAATTCGCTGGATTGGACGGTTGATGCCCCGGTTTACATTGGGCTCGACCATCGTGCATTACAGAATTACTCCGGAGACGCTGGGCACAGTCCCGGTGATGCGAAGAATTCGGCATCGTTCTTGGTTTACAAAGCGCGGATTACGCCCGCCGCTGGTTTTAGGGGCGATGTGACGATTCAGGTGCCCGCGGGTGCCACGATGGACATTGCGGGCAACGGGAATCTGGTATCGAATACGTTAACAGTGCCGGTGGACAGCGTGGTGGGTACGCCGGAGATTGTTGCGCCCCCCGCGGGTGTCTATACCGCCGGAGATAAGATTGAAGTGTCGGTGACGTATGCCCAGGAGAATCTGCGGTATGAAGGGGCCAACCTGCCGTATCTGGTGGTGTATCTGGGTGAACAGGTGTTAGCGAATGCGCGGCATGCTGTTTGGACAGCGGCGGAAGACACGAATTCGACCCGGGTGACATTCGCGTATACGGTGGCAGCCACGGACACGGTGGCAGAGACAGTGCGTGCTCCCTCTGTCGAGATACAGGTGCCGGAAGGGACGACGTTGCTGTCTGAGCAACAGCGGCAGTCTGGGACAGCAGCGCCTGCGATGGGTTCTGGTGCTGCGCCGGCCTCGGTGCCGGCGGCGGCCCCGGGGGGTTCGCCTGTCGTCCAGGAGACACCGGTTGTGCCGTTTGTGCCGTTTTTCCCCGAGGAGACATCGCCGAAGGCTGCTGCGTCTGCTGTGCCTCGCAGTCCGATTGTTTTTAACGAGTTCGGCAATGGCAGCGGTGCTGCAAATGATTGGCTGGAATTGCGGAATGTCACGGGTTCGGCGGTATCCCTGAAAGACTATGAGCTTTCGGTTGTGGCCGATGGGCAAAAGGAAGATACATCGCTTGTCGTTTTCGCGGATGTGAGTGTGCCGGCCAATGGGCTCTTACTCATCACGAACAGTGCGCCGGATAAAACGCCGCTGGCAGGTGGTGAGCAGAGAGGGTTGTCGCATGCGTTTTTGGTGGATGCGGGGCTATCCTTGCCAGATGATGGGAAGTTCCTATTGATTCTGCGGAACGCCAAGGAGAAACTCGGTATGAACGAGGCATTTGTCGATGTCGCCGGTGGCGGTGGCAGTGACACGGATGCGTTCGTTCGCGAGCAGACAGGGGACTATGATACCTACGTGTGGCCGTTGCAAGTGCGTGAGGCACCGGGTGGTGATACCGAAGGGGCCCTCGGCTCTGGTAAGGTGTGGCAGCGCGCCAAGGCAGATATTGTGGGTTACCATAAAGATGCCTGGGCAGAGGCGGCGTTCACCGGTATCGGCTATGACAGGACTGTCTCGAAGTCTGCTGCCACCGCAGGCACACCGGGGTATCCGAATGGTGCCGTGAAAACGGGTGCTGCCACGCCGAAAGGCAGTATCACTATCAGCGAAGTGATGTTTGATTCGGGTGGTGGCACACTGCCACAGTGGATAGAGCTGTATAATAAATCCAAGACCGAGGCACTCAATCTGAACCGGTGGCAATTGGAGTTCCAGAATGTGGATTCGGAAGATTTGGTAGGGCGGCCGATTGTGGCGTTGACGTTGCAAGAGAAGGTGATTCAACCGAATCAGACGCTGCTGATTGTCGCGGGGCCTGCGCGTGCGTCTTCAAGCACGGTGTTTCCTGCGGAGCGGGTTTACAACCTGTTGGCACTGCATCAGAGGAACCTGCGCATCAAGACTGCGCGGGATACGTTCCTGAGCGCGGAAGGGTTCTACCTGAAACTTACCGATAGGAATGGGACGAAGATAGATGAAGTGGGCAATACCGATGGGAATCGTCGGACGAAAGATGCGCCGGCGTGGGCGTTGCCGGTGAGTGTTGAGGAAGGCGTTCGGAGTTCGCTGATTCGGCGTTACGACAAAGGCGTTGCACTGAAAGGGAAGCAGCGTGCGAGTTGGGCTCTGGCGTCGAACGTCAAGCGACTCGCGGTGTCAGCCCTCCACTATGGGCATGCTGAGGACATCGGCACGCCGGGGTATCGGCGCGGTGGTGCGTTGCCGGTGGAGTTGTCAAGTTTCACCGTGGCGCGCACGGAGGCAGGTGCGGTTGTCGTGACCTGGACGACGGAGTCCGAAGTCGACAACGCTGGTTTTAACCTGCGCCGTAGTGAGAAACGCGACAGTGGTTTCACGCTGCTGAATGCTGCGTTGATTGCGGGTGCTGGCACGACAGGTGAGCGTCAGACGTATACGTTTACGGACACGTCTGCGAAGCCGGGTGTTGAGTACTATTATCAGATCGAGGAGGTCGCGTTTGATGGGCGGCCGGCGACGTTGGCGATGCGGATGTTGCGGGGGCCAGTCTCCGCGGCCAATCGGCAGTTGACGACGTTCGGTGCTGTGAAAAAGCAGGCGAAATAGATGTAGGGCGGGGGTTGTCCTTCGCCATGTAGAAAACGGCCGTGGCCCCTTGGGGTTGCGGCTGTTTTTTTCGTGTGCGACGGTAAAAAGGTGCCTTAGTCCGTAGGGCGCGGTCTTGTGCCTCGCCATGCGATGGTAAAAAGGGCGCCTTAGTCCGTAGGGCGCGGTCCTGTGCTGCGCCATGCGTCGGTCTATCAAGAGGGATCGCGAGGGACAGGTTTTCCCTCACGCTACGGTGAAAGGGGGGTTCGTGTGGTTCGGACGATCGCGAGGGGAACCCTCGGCGATTCGCGATCGCCGGGCCCTCGCGCTACGGTGAAAAGGGGCCGTTTCGCGAGGGCCAGGTTTTCCCTCGCGCGAGGGTGAAAGGGGGTTCGTGTGGTTAGGTAGATCGCGAGGGACAGGCCCTCGCGCTACGGTTAAAAGGGCCCGTCGGTAAAAAGGCCCTTAGTCCGTAGGGCGCGGTCCTGTGCCGCGCCATGCGTCGGTCTGTAAAGAAGATCCGAACATCGAGACGCGGGAGGTCTCTCCTACCGGGGGACAGGTTTTCCCTCGCGCGATGGTGAAAGGGGGTTCGTGTGGTTAGGTAGATCGCGAGGGACAGTGGACATCTCTGCAGCGAGGCTGCAGAGATGACAAAGTTTCGGCGTGACGGCCCTCGCGCTACGGTTAAAAGGGCCCGTCGGTAAAAAGGCCCTTAGTCCGTAGGGCGCGGTCCTGTGCCGCGCCATGCATCGATCTGCGGAGAAGAGGGCCGCAGTCCCGGGGCTTCGGTCGTTTTTTGTGTGGGTCGAACGATAGCGGGGGGAACCCTCGGCGATTAGTGATCGCCGGGCCCCCGCGCTACGGTGAAAGGGGCCGTTTTGGGGGTTGAGAGATCGCGAGAGACAGGTTCTCTCCCTACGTCAAGGGCCCACTAGCGCGAGCGAGGAGTTAACTTTCCTCGCTCGCGCGTTTTTTTCGTTGACACATTTTTAAAAACATGCTATGCTAATGGAAAAATGCCAAACCGAGGAGCAGGAAAACATTATGGCAACCTCCATACGCGTTGCTGTCATCGGATGTGGGGGCCGCGGGCGCGGCCATCTCAACATTCTCTCGCAATTTGAAGATACCACCCTCGTCGCAATCTGCGACCCGGTTGAAGCAGCGCGCAAAGCCGCTGGTGAGACGTTCAACATCGCGAACCGCTACGAGACAATCGATGCCTTGCTAGACACCGAGGATTTGGATGCGATCTTCGTCGCGACACCGGCGCATCTCAACGGCGAAGCTGCTCTCCCCTGCCTCGCGCGCGGTGTCAATACGCTGCTCGAAAAACCGCCGGGGATGAGCGTCGCAGAGACGATAAATTTGCGAGATACCGCGAAGCGAACCGGCGCAAAAGGCATGGTAGGTTGGAATCGGCGGTTTCATCCTCTCATTGTCGAAGCGAAACGACGCGTAACGGCACGCGGGCCTGTCACGCAGCTCGTCGGCGAGTTCCACAAGAGCATCACCCGTTTGTCGCGTTCTGGGAAATTCCCGGAACACCTAATGGACAACATGTTCTTGGAAACGCCTATCCACTCGCTAGATGCGTTGCGCGCCATCGCCGAAGCTGATGTGAAAGAGGTGCATAGCGTCGTCCAACGTTCCATCTCGGTGTTCAAAGATGTCCATGCCGCGCTGATTCTGTTTGACAACGGTTGCGTTGCGCAACTCATCGCCAACTATACTACCGATGCGCGCCTTGAGCGTTATGAAATTCACGGCAGAGACATCTCGGCCTATTTGGAAGGCGTGTCCCGCGGAACCGTTTTCTGCGATGGCGCACAACACGAACTGACAGGCGCGGGCACAGGCGGCACCGTTGAGCAAGCCCGGTATTTCCTAGATTGCGTCAAAAACGATACGCCTGTCTTGTTTCCCGCCGCGAATTTAGACGAGGCGGTGAAAACCATGCAACTCGCAGCGGATATCTTAGGGGGCCTCCGTTAGGTAGGAGATTAGATTTATCCGTTGCCACAGGAGTGTAAGGGCGGATTTCCTCCGCCCGTAACAGGTCAGACGATAGAGGAAAACAACAATGACAACAGACGAGCGGTTTGAGGCATACAAAACCAACGGCTTCACCGTTTTTGAGAAGGTTTTCGCCGAGCCACAGATGCACCTCTGGCGCGAGAAGCACCGGCAGCTCTCCGCCGAAAATAACGGGCAAACGTGGTTCGGAAACACCCTAGAATTGGCACCCGATTTGATGTGGCCCGCTGTCACGCATCCTACTATTCTTGAATTCGTGGAGAAGGTGATGGGGCCGTTTGTGCAGTTGGATAACCTGACGCTCGCCGCATTTTCCTCAATTGAACCGGAGAAGGGGAAGGGGCGAGTTTCGGGGTGGCATCGCGACCGGTGGGCGCATGTGCCTTACACGGATGCATATCACCGTCCGAATGCCATTAACGCGATCTCTTACTTGCAAGATTTGACGGATGCGTTTGGGCCGCTCCGCGTCATCGTCGGTTCGCACCGCACGCCGCTCACGATGGCAGACGCGGCACGCGCGAAACCGCATTCGGATGAAACCCTCATCCACATGAAGGCAGGCGATGTCGTCATCACGCATAACGGGCTGGTGCATTCTGGCACGCCGAATACTTCCGGGCAGTTGCGCTATTTCTTTAGTATCTATTACAACTTGACATGGCTCAAACACACAGACCATCACAGCGGCCCGCACACGCAGAAGTTGCTCGCCGAAGCAAAAGCCGCCAATAATCATCAACAAATGCGGCTCCTCGGTGTCGATGAACAGTTGCAACCTCGGTGCAACTCCGGGTTTCTCTGCGCCGACGAAGAACGGTGGGAAGAATGGGCAGCCGCCGACCGCGGTGCAATTCTTCGTCTTGGCGCAAAGCTTTGAGCACACCTCCGATGCAATAACGTTTACTGACGTAGCCCTGCATGCGCCGTTGTTGTATGCTGCGTTCCTTGGCTAAGACCCAATTCGCCTCTATAGTTCGGGCTCGGATGAAGTTTCAGTATGAAATCGGACAATTTTTGGAAAACGGGCGCGCATTGTGCCTGTAGGGGGTGGATGTCTCTATCCGCCCTGATGTGCGCTATCGCGAGACAGGAGGATAACCGATGGCCGATTTTTCCGTTCCATCCCAACTCAACGTTGACTTGGACTATCAACTGCAGCAGGAAGTTGATTTCTTTCTCAGGTGGGGTTATCTCGTCGTGGATAACGCTGTAACGCCTGGGCAGTTAGAAGATTTACGCGCCGCGCTTGACGAAAGTTACGCCCGCCGCGACAACAGCCAATTCATAGGGGAACTGCTTGAAGAGGACGACAGGTTCGCTTTTCTATTGGACAACCCGCCTGTGATGAATCGGATGGAGGCGATCCTCGGCACGTGTGTCCAGTTGCACAGCGCGACGGCGCGCATCACCGAGCCCGGCACGCCAGACCAGAATTGGCATCGCGATGGCCCTTGGCCCGTTGCACCGCACGGCACGCCTTACGGTAGTCTCCCCGCGCAGATTAACTGCGGCTACTATCTGGACGAAATCACGGATGATACGGGACCGACGGTGATTCAACCCGGCAGCCACAGAGCTCCGTTCCGGCCACCACCGAGCCCTATCCAACTCCCCGATGAGAAACGGGTGTTGGTATCCCCGGGTCAGGCGGTGATGTTTGATGGCTGGACGTGGCATCGCGGTGCCGCCAATACCTCTTCGCAACGCCGGCGCGTCTGCCTGATGTGCTATCAGAATGCGTGGATGAAATCCCGTGAGCCTTTTGACGGCCCCCGCGTCACCAAACTCCGAGAGAATGGCACGTCGCAGCAGAAATTATTGCTCGGTGCAATCCCGAAGTGGTGATTTTTGGGGTTTAAGCGAATCCTATAAATCATTTCTGGTAGGCACGGTTTGAAACCGCGTAAGTCCTAGACACATTGAAAGGAGAACCGAAGTGAACCTCGCCTATATTGTTATTGACACACTCCGCTACGACTACATCGGCGCGAACGGCAACGACTGGCTTGAAACGCCCAACATTGACGCATTCGCCGCAAACGCCTGGGCATTTGACAATGCCTTCTGTGCGAGTTTCCCGACTATCCCCTACCGCACCGATGTCATCACCGGACAATACGGCGCGCCGTTCCATCCATGGAAACCGCTCCGACACGAGCGCGTTACTTTGCCGTGGACGCTCGGAGAGAAAGGATACGCGACCCAACTTATTCACGATACGCCGCACCTCGTCAACGGCGGACACAACTTTGACTGGCCCTTCCACGCCTGGACATTCGTCCGAGGCGCAGAAGTGGATAGGGACTGGATTACTGATACCGTCGAATGGCCAGACAACTGGGTCCGGCAGTCGCTATTTGATTGCATTGATGATAAGGCGGCGGAATCCGGCATGCTGCGGAGTTACGCCCGCGCCAACCGAAACCGCAAAAATCCGGCAGATTGGAATTGCGCGAAACTCTTTAACACCGCGGCGCAATTCCTCAAGGATAATGCAAACCGCGAAAACTTCTTCCTCTGGGTGGACTGCTTCGATCCGCACGAGCCGTGGGATGCACCACTGGCGTTCATGAAGAAATACGACACGCGCCCCGGCTACGACGGCCGCGTCGATCCGCGCACCCTCGGCGGCGGGAGAAACAATCCGAACCTCTCGGATGAGGCGAAGGCGCACATCAAAGCGCAATACGCCGCGAAGTTGACATGGATGGACCACTGCTTCGGCGAATTCTTAGCCGCGCTGAAATCCACCGGGTTAGAGAAAAACACCGCGGTCATTTTAACGGGCGACCACGGCACCAACGTCGGCGAGCGCGGGAATTTTGGCAAGGGACAACCTGTCCGCGAGCAAGAGGCGCATGTCCCCCTCTTCATCCGCTTGCCGGAAGGTGACTCAGGCAGAAGCAACGTCATCGTCCAACCTCAGGACTTCTTCCCGACAATTCTCAACATTCTCGGCGAAGAGGCTCCCGGGGGCATTGAGGGATACGACATTTTAACGCCTGCGCGCGAAGGGACTTCAGACACGGTTGGGGGCGAACGGCAGCTCGCTTTATCCGGCGGAAGCATCGAGAGATGGAGCAACGCCGTAAACAACCCGACTATGAATCTTTTCACTGCTTTTGATGGTGAATGGAGTTTGGAGGTAGCGGCAAAACCGGAAACATCGCGTCTCGTCAGGCGCGGTTCCTTGGAAGAAGTTCAATCCGAGCATCCCGATGTCGTCGCGAAGCTGCATGCCGCTGCCCTGGACGAAATTGAACGCCGCGGCACCGATGCCTCACTCATGGCATGGCTCCGCAGCAGCGGCGAATCCGAATTCCCTGAAAATCCCAACTATTGGGACGGCTACCCCGGGCCCGCTGGCTTCCGGCCCTATTTTGGCAAACTCTACACCGGGGACTAAAGTGAATATGGTGAGCTGGCGAGGGCTAGTGGCCATCTCTGCAGCGAGGCTGCAGAGATGCCAGCGTTTCGGCTAACGGCCCGCGCCCTACGAATCAATATGCTGACTGTCATAAACCGGTAGGCGCGCTTTCCAAGCGCGCCCACGGATAGGAGAAAACTCATGCCACGCACCTACAAAACGTGTCTCATCGGATGCGGACGGATGGGCGCGACGATTGACGATGAAGTCGCCAATCGTCCCGATAGTTTCATCTGGCAACCTTTTTCACACGCGGCCGCCGCTGTCGCCTGCGACCGGACCGACCTGGTTGCTGTTTCGGATATGGTGCCTGAAAAGGCCGAATCAATCCGGCAACGCTACGGTGCCGAGCGCGCCTATACCGATTACCAACAGATGCTTGAGCGGGAAAAGCCGGACATCGTCTGTATCGCCACGCGCCCGGGCCCGCACGCCGAGATAACCGTTTTCGCCGCCGAAAACAACGTCAAAGGTATCTACTGCGAGAAACCGCTCTGCTGTTCTATGGAAGAGGCGGATGTGATGGTAGATGCCGTGGAAAAACACGGCGTGAAGTTTAACTACGGCACGCAACGCCGCTACATGCCGTTCTACCGCAAGGTGCGCGAACTCGTCGATGCTGGTGAAATCGGCGATGTCCAATGCACCATCGCGCAGTACGGGGCATCTTCCGCGCTCTGGGGCCTAACTCATGCCGCCGATATGCTCCTCTTCCTCGCGGGCGACCCGGGGGTAGACTTCGTGCAAGGCGCTATCATCTGTAAGGACTCCGATTGGGAAGGCAATCGGTTGAACGTCGATCCGGCGATAGCCGGCGGTTACATCCGTTTCGCCAACGGGGTGCACGGATATAACACCGCTGGCACAGGGCCTGAGTTTGAGGTGTGCGGCACCGGCGGCAAGATCCGCGTCCTCAACAACAGCCGAGAATGCCAATTCCGTAAGAAAGATGGCACTTTCCTAGAGGAGGTTCCCTTTCCTGAGGTTTCGCGCGCCACTGGCACCGTCATGGGCATCACGGACATCGCCGAGGCACTTGACGAAGACCGGGAGACGAAGGGCCCCGTCCAGCTCGCGCGCCGCAGCCAAGAGATGCTGATGGGTATCATTGAATCGCACCGCTTAGGCGGCTTGCGCGTTTCCCTCCCGATGGAAAATCGCGCCCTCTACGTTGGGGGCAAAAGTTGGTAACACCAACTTAATCTCTGTAGTTTGGGCTCGCCTCCTGAACAGGGCAAGATCGGGCGATCTGGTTTCCCTACAGAGACATGGCCCCAGGAACGTAGTCATCGCCAACGGCGATGACGGCTTACGTAGGGAGACGTGATCGCACAGGGAAAGCCAATCGAACGCCTTGCGCCAATACAAAAACATGGATTTAGAAACTCAGTTCCACCTCTTCCGCGAAACCTTTGGTAGCGTCAAAACCGAAGTCCAGAAGCGCATTGTCGGACAAGACGCGATTATTGAGGGTATCCTGTTTTGCCTACTCGCCAACGGGCACGCCTTGCTTGAAGGCATCCCCGGCTTAGGCAAAACGCAGCTTATCCATACGCTCAGCCAGACGTTGGACCTGAGTTTCAAGCGCATCCAATTCACGCCGGATATGATGCCCTCGGATATCACCGGCACGACGCTTCTCGTTGAGGATGAGCGCGGCGGCAAGCAGTTTGAATTCCAAGAGGGTCCCATCTTCGCGCAGCTCATCCTCGCCGATGAGATTAACCGCGCGACACCGCGCACGCAATCCGCACTTCTGGAGGCGATGCAGGAACGCACCGTCACTGTCGGCCGCGCGAGTCACCAACTCCAAGAACCGTTCTGTGTGCTTGCCACACAAAACCCGCTTGAAATGGAGGGCACCTATCCGCTGCCGGAGGCGCAGCTCGACCGGTTTCTCTTCAAACTGCACGTCGAATTTCCGAGTGAGGACGAGATAGTCCAAATCTTGCGCCGCACCACCTCCGATGTTGAGATTCAGGTGGAGAAGGTGACGAACGCGGCGACGCTCAACGAGATGCGTAGGCTAGTCCGTCAGGTTATCATCGCGGAGCATGTTGAACGCTACATCATCCGCCTCGTCCGCATGACGCACCCCGATTCCGAGGCGGCACCGGACATCGTCAAACGCTATGTTCACCTTGGCGCGGGCATACGGAGCGTGCAGGCGATCGCTTTAACGGCGAAAATCAAGGCGTTGCTGGACAAACGCTACAATGTCGCGTTTGAGGACGTAGATGCCGTGCTGCTGCCCGCGCTTCGGCACCGCATCCTCCTCAACTTTGAAGGCGAAGGCGAAGGCATCCGCACAGATGAAGTTGTCACGGAGGTTTTTCGTGTTGGCGCAAGGCGTTAGGCGGCCGGTGACGTAGATTGGGCTCGCCTGAGCCCAATCGGTTCTGTTCTGATAGGGCGATGGCCTGTTCACCCGGGTCAAAATCCGGCGAGTTTGCCCTATGAACAACCGCAAAAATTTGAAAACGAAATCGTTTGGATAAAGCAATAGGAACAGTATCATGAACTACATCAATTTCGGAAAAGCGGGACTCAAAGTGAGTCCACTCGCATTAGGATTGGGTTTTAGAGGACAAGGCGATGAACGCGCTGCGCAGCGCGTCATTGAGCACGCCATTGATGCCGGTATCAACCTCATTGATTGTGCCAATATTTACGGCCCTATGGACGACAGAGCCAACATCGGACGTTCAGAAGTCATCCTCGGCAAAGCCATCCGAGGCAAACGGGATGATGTGGTGATTACCTCCAAAGTTTTCAGCAACATCGGCCCTGGCCCGAATGACTCCGGGTTATCACGTTACCACATTATGCGTGAGGTTGAACGTTCCCTGTCGCGTCTCAAGACCGACTATATCGACGTTTACCTCATCCACGCGTTTGATGTCGGGACACCGCAGGAGGAGACTATCCGTGCGCTCGATGATCTGGTGCGTTCAGGCAAGGTTCGCTACATCGGGTGCTGCAACCATCAAGCGTGGCAGGTCTGCAAGGCACTCTGGATTTCCGACAGGATCCACGCTACGCCCTATATGTGCGTTCAAAATATGTATAACCTGCTGAATCGTGATTTGGAGAGCAACATGTTCGGCTTGGTGCAGGAGGAGGGGTTAGGCGTGATGGCTTATAGTCCGCTCGCAGTCGGTTTACTGAGCGGTGTCTATTCGCCCGGTGAACTGCCGCCGGAGGGCACATTGTGGGCGACACGCTACCGCGACGAATTTGACCGGCGGATGAGCGGCGCGACCGGACAAGTCATCGCGACGTTGAAGCGGCTCGCTGGCGAGCTAGGTAAAACGCCGGCGCAACTCGCCGTGGCGTGGGTGTTGTCGCACCCCGAAGTCACCGTCGCCATCAGCGGCAGCGATACTATCGCGCAGCTTGACGATACCCTCGGCGGTGTCGGTTGGGAACTTGACGCGGCGATACGGGAAGAGTTGGATAGGGTGTCGTTGCCGTTCGTGCGGTTAGTTCCCGAACCGTTCTAACCAAGAACACCCCCTCGCCTTGGACATTTGTCGTTTCGATATGGAGTTTGCGAGGGCCAGGCCCTCGCGCTACGAGTTATCGGATGGTTGGCTGATTCACACCGCCGTTTGGAATGCCTCCCACGATTCTCCATCGGCGGCAGCTTGCCGCTCCAACTCACCGCTCCAACCAAGCACCTGTCCCGCCTTGATGTGCTTGATATCAAACCCGGTATACCGGTCTTCCAGCGTATCGCCGAGTTTCTGTGTTGCCGCCCACCGGTCCCACGCTGTCTTCATCCAGTCATAAGGGAGTGCTTCCCGCACGGCCGGGTCGAGCTGCCAAGCGTGCCGCACATCGGCGACAGACGGTTTGTCAGTCGGTTCGCCTTTCCACTTGGACCAGCCGATAGACAGCGTGTTCCGTTCCCGGTTTGGCACGGTGTGCCCTGTATGGATAGTCGTGCCGTTGCGGATGAGTGCCTCGCCCGCCTTGAGTCGAATCGCGACCTGGCCCGGCAGCGGGTCTTCGCCGTTCCAGCTCGGTGTATACGGCACCCCCTGGTCTTTCATGGATTGCGGCAGTAGCACATCGTGCTCAAACGGGGTCCGCCATCGGTGATGGCTCCCCGGCACGAGTTCATGACATTCGTCATCAGTCAGTGCCAAGAACATGCTCACGCCGTTGCGTTCCGTGATGGCTTTCGCGTTTTTCTCCCGGATTTCCTTCCAGCGGATGCGTTCGGTCTCCTCGGAATATGCCTCGGGTCCTTCGCCGCGGACTTCCCGCTGTGCGAAATAACTCTTCCCGGTGCCCCACCACGTCACGTCTCGGTGCCACCCCAGTTTATTCTCGCGATGCCGCGGATTGCACCACAGCAGGATACCGCTCAGCGAGAGTTCTTCCGGCTGGAGTCCATGGCACCACGAACTGACGAAGTTAAGGAAATCGGGAGCTCCGTGGAATTCAGCGAAACACGGTTCGTTGAACGCTGGATGGATGAGCCCCCGAATTGCCCACGGTTCATCGCCGCCCGTGCGGTGGACGTAACCTTTCGAGCAATTGATTTGGCTATAACCGTTCTCTGGCGCGCACGCCTCGGTTACCCGCCGGCCCGCCTCTCGGAGAATCGGAATCCAAGGATTATCAACAAAATCGTTGATGATGACAAACCCGTGCTCCTCCAAGTGTGCCAGCCGTTCAGGCGTAGCACCGGGAGCTGCATGTTCCGGCTTTGCATCAGCAAAAGCGGTTGCGCGATAATACTGCGTCTCCGCTGCCGGTGTTTGATTCTTATCCATTTTTTATTCCTCCGACTGACGAGGGACAGTTCCCTCGCCCTACGGTAAAGGACTGCGCTAATGCATCTCTATTGAGAAAATATAACTCAGAATCGTAACGACTAACCACGTTCCAACGAGCACTACCCCAAACGGACGTTTCAACTGATTCCCTGAGACGAAGATTCCGCACCGGAAGACGATGAGAATGAACAGCATCGCGGGAAATAGGAATTGGAAAAATTGCCCATCTGCCTGCAAACCACCCGGCGTTGCTGCTGCGGAGACACCAGCGACAAAGAGAACGTTCAGGATATCCGCGCCGATGATGTTTCCGACAGCCAATTCGCCGTGTCCGCGCCGCACCGCCGTAATTGCCGTGACGAGTTCCGGTAGGGATGTGCCGAACGCCACCAGCGTCGCCGAAATGATATGCTTCGGCACCCCAATTCTTTGCGCAATGACGCTCACACTCGGGATCAAAATTTGCGCAGAGATGACGATAATCGCAATTGAGCCAATCAGTTTCGCGAGGATGGCGAACGAATTCGCGGATGCCTCACCTGATTCATCACTCTTCTCGCTGCCATCCTCGGTTATTGAAGCCGCCCATCGGATGGACTGCCAGATGTAGAGCCCTAGCAAAACGATAAAGCCGAAGCCTATCAGTTGCGGTAGCGTTCCGCCTTGACTAAAAACTTTCGCCGGTGATGTCCACGGGAAACATCCTACTACTAAAAGAATCCCTGCGCCTACCTGCACGTTCGATAGTTTTGAAGCCAGTTGTCTATTGAATTGCAACGGCGCGATGAGCGATGCGAGTCCGAGGATGAGTCCCGTATCACAAATAATCGAGCCCACTGCATTGCCGAGGGCGAGCCCCGGCTTTCCCTGAATTGCTGATAGCACGGAGACGGCGGCCTCGGGTGTCGTCGTGCCGATACTCACAATCGTCGCGCCGATGACTGCCTTCCCCATGCCCCATCGCGTTGAGAGCACCACCGCTTCATCAACCAGCCAATCCGCGCCTTTCCCTAGCGTGTAAAGCGTCACGACGATGATAAGGAAAAGGAATGGGTTGGCTAACCCAGTAATCCATTGTTCAATCCATTGTTCCATTCACTGCACCTTTCACTGATGATTTCTGAAGGATAGGTTAACATATCTCCGCTGCGAAGTCAAGGAAATTGTTTCTCTTGGATAACTACCCCCGGGGGGCCGTAGCGCGAGGGCCGTCACGGTCACGCCTACAGAAAACGTGCGTGTGTCGCCCCGCGTAAGCACGCTACCTTTAACGTTGTCATCTCTGCAGCCTCGCTGCAGAGATGTCCACTGTCCCTCGCGTTCTGCCAATCCAGCCAAAAATCGTTCGCATCCCGTACCAATAACTCCCCCTCGCCCTACGAACTGAGGAACAATCATGGCGTGATGAAAAATACCTTTCACACACAATAGCAAGTTATGTGAATAATACCACAACGTCTTTCGGATGTCAACACTATTTTCAAAAAGCGTGGAGCGATTTAGTTTTTCCGTTTTTGATGTCACTTGTGAAAATGCATCACGGGCACGTCTCTTCAAAATGTGCGTGCGGTTACACTTACAGAAAGCGTGTCTGCATCGCCCTGCGTCAGCAGACTGCCTTGCCCACCCTGTAGGTAAGTACCGCCTGCTCCTTACCTGCTCGGGCTCCGGATGTCACTCACATCGGAACCCTCTCGGCATGCATGCAGAGGGTTGCGAGCTTGAACTACAGATACGGTACAACTAAATGGTCTTGCGAGAGCCGCCGCGTTTTTAGGGTTGACAAAAGGATTTTTGGGTGGTATAATCTTATTGTTCTGTGTCAAAAATCACAGAGCGGGAGAACCTCGTTATGTTGCAAACCGACATCATCCGACGCATTCTGAAAGATAGCAGTTATCACTTGGACCTCTTCTCGGAAGCCGAGATTGAGGTGTTGCGCGAAAGAATCTTTACGCAAACGGTCAGAGGCAAGCAGATTGCGTTCGTCACGTGCGCTGTCCGGAATAGGGGGATCCAACTCAAGCCGGAAGAGTTTATCCGCCAACTTTACGTGTCACGGCTCGTGACCCAGTACGGTTACACCCCAGACCGGTTAGCTCTGGAATACCCGGTGAGTTTTGGCCGGGAGACGAAGCGCGCCGATATCGTCATCGTTGACAAAGACCGGCCGGATACCCCCTATATCATCATTGAGGTGAAAAAGCCGAAACTCTTAGAGGGCAAGACGCAGCTTCGTTCCTATTGCAATGCCACCGGCGCGCCTATCGGAGTGTGGACGAATGGACAGTACATCTCCCACTACTACCGCAGAGAGCCGAATTACTTTGAGGAGATTACCGAGATTCCGAACGTTCACCAGATGCTTTCGGATATCCTAAGTGAACGTTTCACCCTCAAAAACCTCATCCTCAAGGATAAACTTTCCATTGAGCGGAAATCCTTGAAGGACATCGTCTTGGAACTAGAAGACGAGGTTCTCTCCAATGCGGGCGTGGATGTCTTTGAGGAAGTCTTCAAACTCATCTTTGCCAAGCTCTACGATGAGTTTAAGAGTCAAGAAGACAAAACGTTCATCGATCGCCTCCTGCGGCAGAACATGAGGACGGCTACACAGGGACAGAGCAGCCCTAACGCTCTTGATGTTTCGGAGGCTGAGGCTGTTAAGGCAGCGATTGAGGAGGTTCCGGACGATGCCTTTCGCGTCATGGAGTTCAGAAACACCGGGCAAACGGATGCGGCACTGAAAGCCAAAATCCAACGCCTTTTTGATGACGCGAAAAACCACTGGAAAGGCGTTTTTCCAGAAGGTTCAACGTTTGAGTTGTCGGACAGCCATTTGGCAGTCTGCGTTGCCAGTTTGCAAGACATAAAGATGTTCAACTCCAATCTGCAGGTAGTTGACGAGGCGTTTGAATATCTGGTGAGCAAATCGGCGAAGGGTGAAAAGGGACAGTATTTCACGCCGCGACATGTCATTGACATGTGCGTGAAAATGCTGAACCCGCAACCCGGTGAGTCCATGATTGATACGGCTGCCGGGAGTTGTGGGTTTCCGGTGCATACGATTTTCAAACTCACCGGCAACTTGTTTACCGCGGGCGACATTGCTGCAGCGGCCAAGCGGCATATCCGTGAGGTGTTTGGCATTGACTTTGACGAGAAGACGGTGCGAGTTGCGCGAACGCTCAACCTGATTGCTGGCGATGGTGAGGCGAATGTGCTGCATCTGAACACACTAGACTATGAACGGTGGGATGACTGGACAGAACGCGATAAGCAGTGGATTATCACGTATAGTGGTGGGTTCAAGCGTCTGGAAGGCTTCAGAGCCGAGTTTGGGGAAAACCAGCGGTTTCACTTTGATATGCTCATGGCCAATCCCCCTTTCGCTGGGGACATTAAGGAACGCCGCATCTTGCAACGGTATCGCCTCGGTTTTAAGCCAAACGGCAGAATGCAAACCAAAGTCGGGCGCGATGTGCTGTTTATTGAGCGGAATCTCGATTTCCTCAAACCCGGTGGGCGCATGGCGATTGTGCTCCCCCAAGGGAAATTCAGTGCCCCTAAGCACCAACATATCCGCGAGTTTATCATGGAACAGGCGCGCATTTTGGCTGTCGTCAGTTTGCATGAGAACACGTTCAAACCGCACACCAGTCCCAAAACGAGTGTCTTATTCGTTCAAAAGTGGAACGATGACCCGGGTCAGGGCCCACTTTGCCCAAAGGCGGATAACTATCCGATTTTCTTTGCCGTGAGCGAAAAAGGCGGCAAGGATACCTCAGGCAGCTATATTTACCTGAAAAACGGTAACGGGGACTGCAAGTTGGACAAACATGGGCATCTCACTGTTGCACATGATTTACACAATCACGACGGGGAACTGCCCGATGGCATTGCAGAATCTTTCGTTGCGTGGGCGAAGCGGGAGAACCTCTCTTTTTGGCAGTCAGATGATTTGACTGATTGGGTTCCCCTCGCCGCTCTCACGTTTGAGAAGGGTTACGCTGATGTCCAGTGCGAATCGCGCATTGATGCCGATTATTTCCAACCGAAATACGAGCGCATTGAAGCGGCGATTAAGCGATATCCGCATGGGTATACCCGCATTCGCGACGAATTTGAGCACAACAAAAGCACCTTCAAAATTGAACCGGAGAAAGTGTATCGCTACGTAGAAATCGGGAGCGTCAATACGGTGACAGGGGATATCACCGCTGAGGAGCTGTTGGGCAAAGATTTGCCAGCGAATGCAAAGCGCGTTTTGAAAAAGGGGGACATCATCGTCTCTAAAGTCCGAACCTACCGAGGCGCGATTACCATTGTCCAGGAAGATGGATACGTGGGAAGCGGCGCGTTTTGTGTCCTGCGAGAAAAGGGACGGGTTAACAAAGAAACGTTGTTGTCGTGTTTATGCACAGACGTTTTTCTTACCTGGTCCTTGAAGCCGAGCACCGGCACCTCCTATCCCACCTTGGACGATGATGACATTCTGGATTTCCCGATTCCGCTGCTCTCTCCAGCGGAGCAGGCACGCATCAAACAAAGTGTCACAGCATCTTTTGACTTGCTGCGGGAATCCAAAGCGTTGCGGCTGCATGGTAAGCAGGCAGTGGAAATCGCGATGGTGCTTGAAGATTAAAAAGCCGCGTTTTTAGGGGTTGACAAAAGGATTTTTTGGGGTGGTATAATTTTTCTTGTTCTTCCACAAAATGCTACGCGCACATTTTTTGTTTGCCATTTTGGGATTTTTGTGGTATCCTATATTGAGACATTTTCAATTGTGCGGGTTCGTGAACGGCCGCAGCGAAAAGGCAGCACTCGGACCCAACTGCGGTGCATGATTCAACAAAAGGGGACATCCGAATAACTATGATAGCGAAAGACATCATCCGAGACATACTGAGGGACAGCGATTACCATCTTGACCTTTTCACGGAAACCGAGATTCGGGATTTGCACAAAAGAGTCTGGACCGGAACGGTGAAGGGTAAGGAGACGCATTGCATTAACTGCGCCGTTCGGAATAAGGTGGTTCAGTTGAAACCCGAAGAACTGATTCGCCAGCTCTACGCGGCTCGGCTGCTCGAGAAATACGGCTATCCCAGAACGCGGTTAGCCTTTGAATCTTCTGTCAGTTTCGGTCGGGAACGGAAACGTGCCGATATTGTTGTCGTTGACAAGGACCGGCTGGATACACCCTATATCATCGTTGAGGTAAAGAAGCCGAAGTTGCAGGATGGCAAGGCGCAACTCCGTTCCTACTGCAACGCCACCGGCGCGCCCATCGGTGTGTGGACAAACGGACAACAGATTTCGCACTACCACCGCAGAGAGCCGAATTACTTTGAGGACATCACCGATATTCCTACTGCGAATCAAACTCTTTCGGATATCCTGAACGAACGCTGGACACTGAAAGACCTGATTCTTAAGGACAAACTCGCCGCCGAACGGAAATCCTTGAAAGAAATCATCTTGGAATTGGAAGATGAGGTCCTCGCCAACGCGGGCGTGGACGTTTTCGAGGAAGTCTTCAAGCTCATCTTTACCAAACTCTACGATGAGTTTAAGAGCCAAGAAGACAAAACGTTTATCAACCGCACCCTGCGGCGGGAAATCAGAACGGCAATACAAGAACCACCGCAGTCCTATGCCTCAAACGGCTCAGATTATGAGGTTCTCAAGCAGGCCGTTGAAGAGATTCTGGATGACGACTTTCGGTGCATGGAGTTCAGAAACACCGGGCAGACTCCGTCTGAGCTGAAAACCAAAGTGCAGCGACTTTTCGACGACGCACGAAACCAGTGGCCAGGCGTTTTCCCGGAAACTGCGGCGTTTAAACTCTCCGACAGCCATTTGGCAGTCTGCGTCTCTAGTTTGCAGGATATCAAGTTGTTCAACTCCAATCTGCAGGTAGTTGACGAGGCGTTTGAATATCTGGTGAGCAAATCGGCGAAGGGCGAAAAGGGACAATACTTCACGCCGCGACATGTCATTGACATGTGCGTGAAGATGCTCAATCCGAAACCCGGAGAATATATGATCGATACGGCTGCCGGGAGTTGCGGGTTTCCCGTGCATACCCTTTTCAAACTTACCGGCAGGACTTTCACCAATGCGGAAATCCCGCAGGAAGATAGGGAGCATGTCCTTAAGGTGTTCGGCATTGATTTTGACGAAAAGACCGTCCGAGTTGCGAGAACTCTTAACTTAATCGCGGGCGACGGTGAAACGAACGTTCTGCATCTCAACACGCTTGATTATGAGCGGTGGAGCGACCGGGTCGAACGTGATCGAATCTGGATCATGACCTACAGCAGAGGGTTTGACAGACTCAAAGCGTTGCGGGCAGAGAAAGACGAAAACCGGCGGTTTCACTTTGATATCCTTATGGCGAATCCACCTTTCGCCGGAGACATCAAGGAGAGCCGCATTCTCCATCAATACAGCCTCGGTTTCAAGGGAAATGGGAAGGTGCAAACTAGAGTCGGACGTGACATTCTGTTTATTGAGCGCAATCTGGACTTTCTCAAACCCGGCGGCCGCATGGCGATTGTGCTGCCGCAAGGCAGGTTCAATAATACTTCCGACAAATATATCCGCGATTTTATCGCTGCACACGCTCGCATCTTGGCCGTGGTTGGACTCAATAACAATACGTTCAAACCGCACACTGGCACCAAAACGAGTGTGTTGTTTGTCCAAAAGTGGAACGACGATTCCGCTGCAGGACCGCTTTGCCCAAAAATGGACGACTATCCCATCTTTTTTGCTATGAGTGAGAAAGGGGGGAAGGACACTTCTGGTGACTACACTTATCTTGAAGATAGTGATGGGAACTATAGACTGGATAAAAACGGCCATCTGATTGTTGGGCACGATTTGCACAATCACGATGGCGAACTGCCTGATGGCATCGCTGAAGCCTTTATTGAGTGGGCAAAGGGCGAGAATTTGAGTTTTTGGAGATAATTATGTCTAAATATTTTCCGCCCAAATATGGCAGTGGGAATTTTCACTGTCCCTATTGCCAAGTTTATGCAAGTCAACGATGGGAGCCTCTCCGCAATGTTAATCTATCACCTCATCCGCTGCGAGCCCTTGTACCGGGTAGTGAGCTGAACCCAATTATGATTGACAAGGCAGAGGTCAAATCCTCTTGTTGTTCACACTGTAAGCAGACAACGTTCTGGTTATCAGAAAAGATGATCTACCCCCGGGGGCGCACGTCCCCGCCAGCAAACGACGATTTACCATGCGAAGTGAAGGAAGTTTATGAGGAAGCTGCTAACATAGCCAATCAATCTCCTCGCGCTGCCTGCGCCTTGTTGAGATTGGCTATAGAAATGGTCCTCAAATTCCTTGGCGAAACGGGCTCTATCAACGACAGCGTAGGAAATCTCGTAAAAAAAGGGCTTGACGAACAAGTCCAACAATCATTGGACATTGTGAGGGTAACAGGCAACGAAGCTGTTCACCCTGGGGTGATCGATTTTAGCGATGAGACCGACGTTGGAATGCTTTTCGGCCTGATTAACGTAATCGCTGAGTCATTAATCTCACAGCCTAAACAAATTCAAAACCTCTACAATAACCTTCCCGAAAAGGCGAGGAAGGCGATAGAGAAAAGGGATGGAAAGACTAAGTAATGCGGTATTCAATCGTTAATTACCAATCCGTGGTAAGTGCGTCACATTCTATGCGGCTTGATGCAGAGTTTTTCCACCCTGACTATCTGAGGATCTGGAACCGACTTGAAGAAATCAGTTCACGTAAGTTAATTGATTTTCAGGTCCAAATCAGGCACCCCAAGGAGATAAAGCGAAATTATGTGGACGAGGGCGTTCTGTTTTTGAGATCGCAAAACGTTCGCCCGCTTTCCGTTGATCTGACGACTAATCCTGTTTATATATCGGCAGAGGACGCGGAGCGTTTGAAGGAAAACACTATCCACTACAAAGACATCCTGATAACGCGATCGGGAACCCCCGGTTTGTGTGCCATCTATCTGGAACGTGAAGAGGCGATATCGTCATCCCATACCTTTATCGTCAAAAGCGGTAGTTTGAACCCTTTCTTTCTCGCTGTTTTTCTCAACACGAAATATGGCAGAGCCATGATGGAGAAAGGGAAATATGGCAGCCTACAACCTGAAATCGCGCCGCCTCATCTATATCAAATCCCTATGCCGTTTTGGAGATACCTTCCAGATGAGATCGAAAAAATCTATTTGCGTTCGCAAGATTTAACGGAGTTATCAAATGCGCGATACGCAGAAGCCCAAGCGTTCATCATTGCCTCAGTCAGCCTTACCGACTGGCAGCCTAAGCCGCAACTCGCCTTCGTCAAAAACTATTCGGATGTTCAGGTGGCAGAACGCTTTGACGCGGGATACTTCCGGCCGAGATACGATGACATCGTTAATGCCATTAAAGGCTATCCGGGAGGTTGGGATACGCTCGGAAATCTCGTCACGCTGGAAAAATGCATTGAGGTAGGTAGCAGGAAATACCGTGAGGCAGGCATCCCCTTCGTGCGCGTGAGCAATCTCAGCCCGTTTGAAATCACGCAAGAGAAATACATCTCGGAAGAACTGTATGTTGAGCTTGAGCAACACCAACCGAAACAGGGAGAAATCCTGCTCAGCAAGGATGCAACGCCGGGCATCGCACATCATCTGCGCGAACAGCCGCCCAAAATGATTCCCGCGGGCGGCATCCTTCGGTTGCAGCGCAAATCCGATCGCATTCGCACTGACTATCTGACGCTGGTGCTCAATTCGATTTTGACGCAAGAGCAGGTGAATCGTGATGTGGGAGGCTCAGTAATTCCCCATTGGCGGCCAGCTCAGGTGGCCGAAACGCTCATTCCCATTCTGTCCGACGAGAAGCAGGCTGAAATCGAACGGCAGGTCACCGAGTCCTTTAACCTGCGCCGGCAATCCAAGCACCTTTTGGAATGCGCGAAGCGTGCAGTCGAAATCGCAATTGAGGCAGATGAAGAGACGGCTCTTAACCGGCTGGAAACTGTTAGGTAATTCGGTTCAATTAAAAAACCTTGACAAAACGTCCGCTTTTAGCGTAAAATTTAGTAATCGCTATAAACGTTGCACTCCGTTGGAGTGCTTCAGTTGACATAACGGAGGCTTACCATGCTTACGCAAGACAAGGTTGATTTTTATCACGAGAACGGCTACCTCAAAGTGGAGCAACTCTTCACACCGGAGGAGACGAGCGAACTCGCATCTGAAATGGTGCGTATCATTAACAATTGGGGACAGGAGACGATCGGCTGGCCCGGCCCCTGGCGCGCACGCTACCTCAAGGCGGAAGACCAGGATACGACGAAGGCAGTCTTCATGCACAACCCGCACTTCTACTCCGCGACGTGGGGACGCGTCATATTCCACGAACGGTTGACGGGTGCCGTGCAATCGCTCATCGGCGAG
This sequence comes from uncultured Poribacteria bacterium, assembly GCA_958296135.1. Classification (GTDB taxonomy): domain Bacteria; phylum Poribacteria; class WGA-4E; order WGA-4E; family WGA-3G; genus AGPOR5. The sequence goes on along the minus strand of CATQHZ010000001.1, from coordinate 4,454,029 downwards.
ACGATTCAGTGGCACCACACCGTGCTGCATGCCAAGCCGCCGGAGAAAGGCACGCCGTTCCCGATGCATCAGGACTATCCGTTCTACCCACACGATGGGCTTGATTTCGTGGATTGCCTCGTGCATCTTGACGACGCGCCTTTTGAGAGCGGCGCGCTTCGTGTCGTCCCCGGCAGCCATAAGGAGGGACCGCGGGAGCATATCACGGGTGAAGGCACCGCGCCGCATCTGCCTACCGATAAGTATCACCCGGATTTCCTTGACTCCATTCCGGTTCCGGCGCGGGCAGGCGATGTGATTTTCTTCAGTTATTGCCTTATCCACTGGTCTGAGGTGAATCGGACGGAGCAGTGGCGGAAGGCAGTCCGCTTCGGGTATCATAAACCGGGCATGCGTCCTGTCGGCCGCGCCCCGGAGGAGCCCTACAACAACATTGTTGCAGGCGGTTTCAAAATGAATCCGGCGGAGCGGGAGCTGCTGGCTTAGATGGATTCGGCCTCTCTTCCATCGTAGAGCGGGATCGCCTGGTCCCGCTCTGAGCACTTCTACTCACCTTCGGCGTTTCACATTGCCCCAGGTGGTAGTCAGCTTCCCTCCCGGCTGCACTGCCAACCCACCGATAGTTTCCATGGCGAGATTCATCTCATCGATGTCGATTACCCGGTCCCACATGAAGACCTCGGCAATGACAGCGTTGAGCCATTGTCCGTCCTCCCGATGCGCGATGAACACCGGACGCGTGCCGGTTTCACACGGGCCGCCGCCGTTATCGCCGAGCTCCGCGACCGGGTTTTTATCGCCGTCGACGTAGACGCGCACGCCTTCTTTCAGTTTAAACGTGCCGCACTGATGAATCCACTTGCCTTGTGGCGCGGAACCAGCACCATGCGGTTCAGAAACGCCGGAGCCGGGGCATGTCCACACCGACATCCCCGCGCCGAAATCGTCATACACGTAGAGCGCGAATTCCCACGCATTGGCGTTGCCTTTCATGACGATAGGCTGCCGTGTTTGTCCATGCGCATCGGTGCCGACTTTCAACACTTTGACCCAGGCACAAATCGAGATGCCTTTCTTATCGTCAAAATGCGAGTCAATGTCCTTCTTCTGCGCCGCCATGTCAATCTTGACATAAGTGGATTTGCCGTCAAACTCCATCGCGTTTTTGATGGAGTCATGCTTGGCATCGACCCATTTCGGCGCGGTTTTGCTGAGTTCGGTTTCAAAGTCGTTGGGGCCGTGGTCGGCGACGGTTTGACCTGCGCCCTCGTTAAGCGGTAGATACATCCACAGTCCGTCTTCGATGTCCGCAGAATGGGCAACGAAGGTGGCTCCGGAAAATACCGCGATGAACAGCGTAACAAATAGAGCCTGTTGCATCTTTTTTCTCCTTTGGAAGTTGTGCCAGATTGTAAGGGCGGATTTCTATCTCCGCCCGTTTCCGGCGTTCATCAGGACGGATATGGAAATCTGTCCTTATAGGAAGCGTCTGTAGTTTTGGATTGCTGCTTGAATGCGAGCGCGCCCTACAGACTTTGGTGTTAGGTTGGTTAACAATTAGACAGATGATTAGGGATTAAGTTCTAAAAATCGTTGGGGCGGAAACCATAGAAATCTGTTCTTAAAAAAGGGCGGACAGTTATGGCCATCTGTCCTTACTTTTGCTGTGCCAAACGGGCTTGGGCGACACGCAAAAGGTTCTGCGTATCAGCATCCTCGGGCTTTAACTGCAAAGCACGTTCAAACGCGGCGACAGCCTTACGATATGCACCCTGCTGCGTATAACACACGCCGAGTTCATGGTGTGCTTGTGCATTGTTTGGCCTGAGTTGATTCATTGCGGTGAACGCCGCAATCGCCTCCGCGAGCCGGTCTGTCTCGCGGTAGATGGTGCCGAGTTGCATCAGTGCTTCCGGAAGCTCGGGTTGCAGGGAGATTGCCTTTTCAAGCGCGGCGATGGCTTCGGGGAACATCCGTTTGTGCCGATACGCCACGCCGATGCCGTAGTAGCCGTGGACGAGCGTTCCATCGCGCGTGAGTGCCTTCTCAAATTCAGCGATTGCCTCATCTAACCTGCCAGCGAGTCCGTAGGCTCTGCCGAGGTCTGCATACGCCGCCGCCATGTCTGGCCACAACGCAATCACGCGCTGATACGCCTCAATAGCCTCGCCGAGTTTCCCTTGCATCACGTAAACCGTGGCTAAGTTGTGGTGTGCCGCGACGAGCGTCGGCTTCATCGCGATGGCACGTTGATACGCAGCTGCCGCCTCGTCCAATTTCTTTTCGCGCAGATAAGCTGTGCCGCTGTTATTGTAGTCCTGCGCGGTGGGAGATGTCGCAGGTTTTTTCGCGGCGGGTTGCGTGACAGGCTGTTTCTGCGCAGGCAGCGGCGTATCCTCGCATCCGCAAATGAGCCACACAATCACCAAAAAGAGGCATCCATAGAGATGTCTGTTCATTTTTGGGATGCTCCTTCAACAACGGCGATGCTTTGATTCGCCTTGATTGCAACATGCCTGTCTATCTGTCCGGAGGGCCAGGTTACCTCAAGCCGTGCAACCGTGTCGTTTTGTCCTAACCCGAATGTTAATGTCAGTTCGCTTTGAGAACAGTAACTGCTGCCGGTCTGCGCCAACCGCTGTTGCACCGTGTCAGCCGTTGTCACGCGCACCTTCGCGCCAATCCCATCCCGATTGCTCGTCGTGCCGACAAGTTTGACGCGGAGGTAATTCCCGATGGGCTCGCTATCGTTGCGCAAGAGCCAAGGGATGCCGTAATTTGCGTCAACGCCGTTATTGCTGACGAGGAGATCCAAGTCACCGTCATTATCGTAATCGCCGTAGGCACAGCCGCGCCCGACACCGGCAATTTGCAGTCCCGCGCGTTTGCCGATATCGCGAAAAGTGCCATCGCCCCGGTTTTGAAAGAGAGATGGCAGTTGCGCATAAGGGGTATGCTGCTGATGCCTTCCCACCTCCGGTTCAATGTGCCCATTGACAGAAAACAGGTCGAGGTATCCGTCAAAATCGCAATCGAAGAAGAGCAGACCGAATGTCAGCACGCGGCGGCTTGCCTCGCCGATGTTTACCCGGGCTGCCGTGTCAACAAAGTAATCGGCACCCGGTTCTGCGTAGAAGAACGCCGTTTTTTCATTGCTAAAATTGCCGATGGCGATAGCGGTGCCGCCGGTGTTATAGACATCAGCTGCGTCAATCCCCATGCTTCCGCGCGCCTTGCCGGATGCACTGAAGGCGACTCCCATCACAATCGCCTCATCGGTGAATGTGCCATCGCCGTTATTCCGATACAGGAAATTCGCCTCCGTATCGTTGGCCACAGCCAGATCGAGCCACCCATCGTCGTTGTAATCTAAGACGGCTACGCCGAGCGATTTTCCATTGGGATTGTCGAGTCCTGCGTGTAACGTCACATCCTCAAACGTGCCATCGCCTCGGTTGCGATAGAGGCGACAAGATTGCCCTGCGTAAACCGTCGGCGTGCAATAGGAACGGTGCTGCGCGACGGTGCAAGGGACATCCGTTTCCGGTGTCCACGCAACGTAGTTGCCGACAAAGAGATCGAGCCAGCCGTCCTTATCTACATCGAAGAACGCCGCACTCGTTCCCCAGCCAGCGTCACCCACGTTTGCGAAGTCGGTGGTATCCGTGAACGTCCCGTCGCCGTTGTTGCGGAACAGCCGATTTTTGCCGACAGCAGTGAGGTAAATATCGGCATCGCTGTCGTTATCGTAATCAGCACTTGTTACGCCCATGCCATACATCGGCACGTTGAGTTTCGCCGTTTCGGTAACATCCGTGAACTTTCCATCGCCGCGGTTTCGGTAAAGGCGCGCGGTTTGCGTTGCATCCGGTGCCTGCCAGTCTCTCCCGTTCACCAGTAGGATATCTAGATTGCCATCGGAGTCGTAGTCCAAAAACGCGCAGCCAGCCCCCATCGTTTCCGGCAGGTAACGTGCACCGGTAGCACCGGTAGCGTGCCGAAATCGGATGCCTGCTGCCTCGGTGACATCTATGAATTGGACATTCGCGGCTGCAGGGAGACAGGCGCAAAGTAGGACGCATACGCAAATAATGGGCTTGACGCGGGACGAACCCCGTAGGCGCGCGTTGTAAGCGCGCAACCTTCTCCATGCGCGGTTTGAACCCTGGAAGAACGTAGGGCGACATGCTAAACCCCGGCTAGGAACGACGAAGGAGCACGGGTTAAGCTTTGTAGAATTCAACGCCGGTGCCTGCCATATCCGCGACCTTCTCGATGAGTCGCTGCCGTTCGTCATCGTCCATGCCGGTGAACGCCTTGGCGATGTCGATTTTCTCTTGCAACTGCGCCGCATTATCTGGGCCCGTCACAAGCGTGCTGACTGGGAGTGCCCAGACGAACCGGATCGCTTCGGCGATGCTCACGCGATTGGGCACGACTTTGGGATTCATGCCGTGCTGTCCATGCCTGGAGCCGCCGAAGAAGCCGCCGTTCGCCAACGCCTTCATGCCGATGATACCGATGTTGCGTTCAAGGAGTATCGGCACAACCCTCTCGATGAAACTCTCGTAACTGACATCAACGAGGTTCATGGACAATTGGCACGTGTCAAAGATATCGGTTTGTTCTAGCACGCGTTCGTGCGCGGCGGGACTTGAATGCCCCGTGAAACCGATATAGCGTGTTTTGCCGGCCTCCTTCGCCTCCTGCATCACCTCGAAAACACCGTTATCGATGCGTTCATCCACGTCTTCGGGATTCCGTACTGCATGCACCTGCCACAGATCGAGTCTGTCGGTATTGAGGCGTTTGAGCGATTTTTCGAGGTGTTCCCGTGCGCCTTCCGCGTCGCGCGCTGTCGTCTTCGTCATCAGGAAAATATCGTCCCGATACTTCGGCACGAGCAGTTTGCCCAGGCGGCTTTCGCTTCGCACCCCGTGTTCGGCGTAAGATTCCGCGCTATCAAAGAACCGCACGCCGCCTTTGAGTGCTGTCTCAATCGTTTTCTGTGCTTCCGCTTCTTCCATGTTCACGATATGCCAGCCGCCAACCCCGAGCATCGTCACTGCTTCCTCAGTGCGCCCGAGCCGCCGCGTGGGCAAAAGCGGACCTAGCCGGTCGCTGGCACTATTTTCTGCGCTGGTTCCTGTAGCTGCAGAGGACAAGAGGAGTCCCGTTGTCAAGCCTGCCATCGATTTAAGAAATTCACGTCGATCAATCATGTTCACACCTCCCAAGTTTGGCTTTATTTTAGACGAATTCCGAATTTTTGTCAAGGAAATCGTTCTGAAGTTTTGTCAGAGCTGTGAGACCGGCAATCGAAAACTGAATGGTTCTGATTTTTCTTGACAAAAACCGCAGTCTCACATAAAATACCGTAGCATGAGACACGCACAACGCCCCCCTATTCCCGATAAACTCGTCGTCCTCACGTTTGACGATGGTTGCAAATCGCAAGCCACCTTCGTTGCGCCGCTGCTGACGCATTACGGTTTCGGCGCGACGTTCTATATCACCGAGGGGCTCGGGTTCCTCAAAAATAAGGATGCCTATATGACGTGGGAGGAGGTGCGCGGCTTACACGGTGCCGGTTTTGAAATCGGCAACCACACGCGCCATCACCGAAACGTCACGCAGCAATCCGATGCGGCACTCAGCGGGGACTTGCAACACATTGACGCGCAGTGTGAGGCATACGGCATTCCGCGCCCGACAACCTTCTGTTACCCCGGCTATAGCCACGGCGAAGCGGCAGTGCAAGTGCTTTCAAAGCACGGCTTCCAATTTGCGCGTCGCGGTGTCGCCCCCGAATTCCCTTACGATGGCGAAGGCGGCAGGGGCCCCGCCTATAATCCTGCTGTTCACCATCCCCTCCTCATTCCAACCACAGGTGCCTCGGGACCGCATTGGAATTTTGACGATTTCACGTGGGCTCTCGCGCAAGCGAAAGCGGGACATATCTCGATTCTCACGTTCCACGGCGTGCCAGATATTGAGCATCCGTGGGTAAACACTGAACCGGAGGCGTTTGAGGCATACATGGCATACCTTTCCGAGCACGGTTATACCGCGATTTCCCTCCGCGACCTCGGCCGCTATGTGATGCCAAATTCACTTCTGTAGTCAGGAAGCCCGAACAAGTCAAGAGCAGTTGGAGTTTCAGAATGAAATCGGACAATTTTCGGAAAACGTGCACGCGCTGTGCGTGTAGGGGAGGATTTCTATATCCGCCCAATGAGGGCATCCGTTCATCACAGAATGCGTAAAGAGTGCTGCAAAAAAAGAGGCGAGCGCACCACAGAAGATGCAATCGCCTCTAGACAGGGAATGTGATTCTGCTCAAAACGGGTTCAACCTCCCAAAAAACGTTAGGCCAGGATGCCGAATTCTCGGCAGGCGGCTTTCAACTTCACGATGGCCTGGTGCTTCAACTGGCTGGTGCGCCCAGGCGTGAGCCCCAGCTCCGCCGCGATTTCGATATTTGGCATACCCTCCCGATTTCGCTGGAAAACGCGACGTTCGCCAGATGTCAACTTTCTCAGGAGTTTCCGGCGGAGCACCTTGAAATCCTCAGCGAACACATCATAGTCAGTCTGATGCATCGGGTCCGCGCTCGGGTCCGGCAGGTGCCACAGCCGTCCGATATCCTCGTTGACTTTCGCATATCGGGATTGGGACGGGTCCCACTGTTTGTCAGGGTCTCCCGACTCCATCTCGCTGTATTTGCACTCCTTCTCTTTCTCCATCGTCAGCGCGCCACAGATCTGCGGCCGGATGAAGGTGCCGAATTTTGCACCACTTTCGTGCTGCGGATTATATAACGGCCCCTTTTCAATAAGCACCAAGGATGCCTCTGACATCAGATGGTCTGCCAGATCTGGACGTGCAGAGCCAGCATACGCCATACATTTCGCGCAGTGCTGCAAATCTGGAAAAAGCGGCTCGACTATCTCATCCGTTGGAATGAAAGTCCCCACGTGCTTGTAGGCCGGGCATTTGATGCCCTGCCGGTAACATCTCAACGACATGACTCTCTCCTCCTTCAAAGCAGGTTTCCCGTGATAGGTGAGTTTCTACTTCCGGAAGAATGCCTGTCGTGCAGTTGCACGGCGGTATTCTCTCTCATCAGTCGCAAGTCTCGCGATTTTTATCGCGTTTTTCGGTGCTGATGAGATGCTTTTCTCTTATTTTACCCTTTTCAACAAAAAATGTCAAGGGTAACATTAAAAATACGATTTTTCCAGCCCGGGGGCGGGTTTTCACCGCGCCTGCATCGGGTATCCGCATGTTCACTCGTGCTGGAAATCGAGAAATTGATACGCATCGATGCCTGCTTCCTCGTAGTCAATCACAGTGATATGCGATGGAATTATCCCTTCGGCCAAGCTCTCTTCATAGCCATTGACACCAGATCTGCCCGTAACGCGCGCGGGATAGCGAGAAAGGGTGCCGTCCTCCTCTTCCCACACATCCCACTTGACATATGCTGTCTGGGGATAATGGGGATAAATGAGCCCGGTTTGACTATCGCGGGAAGCACCGACAGATTGAAGTCCTTTTTAGAGGCCGGACGTAACTGAATCTCGGTAGGCGCGGTTTTCAACAAGGCTCTTTACGGTGTCTGTTTCTACCGCGCCTCCCGGGAGATGTGCAATGCCTATTCTTGGTTGGGCAACCTTTTCTCGTCTACCCAGTTCAAGAACAAATCCTTACTCGAAAAATGCTGCATGAGTTCACCGACGATCGCGGGCTTTCGGAGGACACTCCATAACATGCCGCTATGAATGCTGTGCTGTTCTTCAAACTGCTCATGGAGCCACCGCGCGTCCGCCGCTTCCGTTTCAGCAACAAACGCCTCAAAAGCAATGGCAAAATGTTCTGCATTCAGATGATGGCGTTTCAGAAACGCGTCTACCGGTGCCTCCTCAAGAACCCCTAGTTTTTTTTCAAAAATCGCGAGAATGTCTCCGATGGCGAAGTCCTTACCGAAAAGGATAATATTCACTTCACGGAACACCTCTGTCATCCGATGAACGACAACTATATCTTCGTCTGTCGGTTCACCGATCCATTTTTCCAAAAAAGGACGGTATCTCTCCGGGTCAGGTGGTGAGACCTGGAGATACTCCTCATACGTCTGAAACGGTTCGTCGGTTGGAAATTCTTGCGTCAGAAAATCCGTGTAGATATCGGAAGCGGTGACCTTCCGGAGTGTGACGAAGTTATCGTCTAAAATTACGGTTGGGTACTTGCGCCGCAATGCCTCGAAGGTGCCTTCCGCCGGTGTCGGTTTGGTGGCGATTGGCTCCGGGGCGAGTGTCTCAACCGGTGCGGTTGTTTCTTCATCGCTCGCTTTCACGATGTCGGGTGTCGTGTCGGTGCATCCGAGCAACTGGGAGGCGATAGCGAGGAGTAGGAACGTTGCTAAACAAAAAAAGCGTTTCATGGTTGCATCCTCCATGGGGATGGTGAGTGGTGGTGACATCAATGAAATCACCCCCACATCCGAGACTTCTCTAAGCCTGCTCCTTTGTTACCTCGACCCATTTCAAAAACACATCGGCGTTGGAAAAGTTGTGCAGGATTTCACCGATGAGTGCAGGCTTGCGAAGGGCAACCCATAACAGCCCTTCATCAATACCATTCTGCGCTTCAAACTGCTCATGAAGCCACCGCGCATCCTCCCGCTCTGTTGCTGCGACAAAGGCTTCAAGTGCCGGGCCGAAGTCGTCTTGAAGGGCATGGCGAGTCATGAACGCTTCCACCCGGGGGGCTGCCGCGACAACGGCGATCTTTTTAAACGCCCTGCCTGCTTCATGAAAGATATCTCCCTGCCGGATATCTCGCTGGAATTCGACCCGAAAAATGTGAAGATTCACCTCCCGGTACTTCCCTGTCAGCCAATGAATGAGTTCAACATCCTCTGCCGTGGGGTTACCCACCCATTTTTTCAAAAAGGGGAGGTATCTTTCCTCATCGGGAGAGGCAACCTCAAGATACGCCTCAAAGGTCTGAAAGGGTTCTTCCGTTGGAAATTCTTGCGTCAGAAAATCCAGGTATGTATCGGAGTCTAGCACTTTTCGGAGCGTTGTGAAGTCCGCGTTGACAATGGGCAGCGGAAACAGGTTGCGCAATCTGGCGAACGTGTTTTCCGGTGTGGGTTTGGTTGCTATCGGTTCTGGGGCAAGTGTCTGTACTTGCGCCGTTGTCTCTTCGCCCTTCGGTGCCACGATATCCGGGGGAGCGTCTCCGCACCCGGTGAATTGGAAGGCGATAGCGAAGAGTATGACTGTCGTGAAACGTAGGAAGTTTTGCATTGTTTCCTCCTCCTATTTTGGTTTGTGAAGGGTAAACACGCCGTGAGCCGCTGATGCATCCGTTGCATCAATGCGTTCGCGGAAGATTTTCCTCCATTGGATAAAGGAAAAACGGGGAAAACCAGTGCTTCCTTTCTAGTTTAATCCGCAGCATGTGTCGCTAATAATTTCGGTTGGGCGATGATATCCGATGGATACCGAATTTCCCAAACCTTTGTACTTAAGTATAGGTATTTTTGAGGCAAGATTTAGAGTTGATTTGTTTTTTTTTATCATTTTTCGGAAAACCGGGTCTTTTTTTGACTTTTTTTCCGATAATTTCTAAAAATGCTGCAAAATGTGTCTCTAATTCGCCAACATTGGGCGAGGGCTCGCGACATCGCGCGGCCTTCTGACATCTCTGGCACGTGGTGGGTGGCGAGTAACAGGCCCTCGCCACCGACTTGCCAGTTTGCGTTTGACGGGGCCTCGCGCTACGGGGCAAGGATGGGTTTTGGCTGCCGCGCCGAAAACGTTGTTGCATTAATTCGCGACTGCTGCTATAATGCGTTCAACAATACTTAGGAGGTCAAAATGTGATGATGAAATATCTCTTCTTGAGCTTACTGATTAGCCTGATGTGCATTGGGACCGCGTTTGCTGGCATTCCAGATGATGCCGATTTGCTCCTCTGGATCGGCGAGGGAAGCGGCAACAAGGCAGTTGACGGCACCGGCAACGGAAACGACGGCACTTTCGGCGGCAACGCGAAATGGGTTGCCGGGCAAGGGAAATACGCCGCCGGCATCGCACTCCGCGGTGCAGAAAGCTTCCTTGAAGTGCCGAACACTATCACCGAGGCAGGGAGCCTGCTGTTCTGGTTCAGACCGGATTGGGATGGTGGGGATGGCGAAGATTACCGGCTCTTTGATGCCAGTCTCGGTCCCATATACTTCTTCATCGGCAAGGGGTCCGCGCACGCGGACATCACGCCCGCGGAATTTGGGTTCTACTTTGAAGCCGCAGACGATGGGGATTGGCAAGATGTGGAGTTCGATCCGAAGGGAATCATTAAGAAAGAGGAGTGGTTCCATGTCGCCATCACGTGGGATTTCGGCGGCGAGGCACCTTTCCTTTACATTGATGGCAAGGAGCAGGCGGCGAGCCGAGAAATCACCGGCGGTTTTCCGAAACTTCACGAAAAACCAAGGTTCGGTTGGGAAACCATTGATTATATCGCCATGAACAACGGTGCGGAAGGCATCATTGACGAAATCTCGTTCTGGGGGCGCGTCCTTGACGAGAAAGAGATTGGCGAGATGATGGATGTCAGTCTGGATGTTGAACCGGCTGGGAAGTTGGCGGTTACGTGGGGTGAGATGAAGTCTGCCCGATGAACGCCGTTTAACGCGTAGGGCGAGGGCCCGGCGAGCGCGAATCGCCGAGGGTTTCCCTCGCCATGCCACGCCCGAGGATTGTAAGGGCGGATGCCTCTATCCGCCTGTCACGCAAACCGAACGGGCAGCTATAGAAATCTGTCCTTACAGTTCACAAAATCGACAGCGGCGTTTTCCCTAACACCCGCGGCAGCCACAGACTCAACTCCGGCAGGTACGTCACCAACACAAGGGCGACCAGGAGCAGGCCGATAAACAGCAGCACCGAACGGTAGAGTAGCACGACCGGCCGTTCAAATTTTAGGCTCGAGATGAACAGATTCATCCCCACTGGCGGTGTCAAGTACCCGATTTCAAGGTTCGTCAAGACAATGATGCCGAGGTGCGCCTTGTCAATCCCGAACTCCTCCGCGAGGGGTAGCAGCAGCGGCACCACAATGATAATCGCTGAGAAGATGTCCATCAGGCATCCCACGATGAGTAGGAAGAGGTTGAGCCCAATCAGCATAATCACCTTGTTCTCGGTTTTGGTTTGAATCCACTCCAGCACACTCGTTGGCACGTCAAGCGTAATGAGATAATTTGTCAATCCGAGCGCGATGCCGAGAATGATGAGAATCGCGCCGACTAATAGCATACTCTCTTTGACGATGCGCGGCAATTCTCGCACGGCGATAGAACGGTGGATGCCGATTTCAACGACGAAGACATAAATGGCAGTCAACGCTGCAGCCTCATCGAGCGTAATCCAGCCAGATAAGATACCGCCTAGTACCAGAAACGGCAGAAGCAGTTCCCATTTTGCCGCCCATAAGGTTTGGAAGATAACCCTCAAGTCAAACCGGATTGTTTCTGTGCGTTTGAAGAGGCTCCATCCGCAGCAGTAGGTGCCGAGGACGAAGAGGATGAGCAGGCCGGGAATAATCCCTGCGAATAACATCCTGTCGATGCGCACCTGCGCGATGATAGCGTAGAGGATGAGGGGAATGCTCGGCGGAAAGAGCAGCCCGATGCTCCCGGAGGCAGTCACCAAGCCGAGTGAAAACCGTTCGGTATAGGTTTGGCGCAGGATGGGGTAGAGCAAGCCGCCAAGCGCGATGATAGTGATGCCCGATGCCCCAGTGAAGGTAGTAAAAAACGCGCACGTAACCAGCACGACGATGGCGATGCCGCCGGGTGCCCATCCGACACTGGCACGCGCGAACGCAATCAGCCGCTGTGGTGCCTTTCCTTCGGCCAGCAGATACCCGGCGAACGTAAACAGCGGAATCACCAGAATCGTGGGATTCTTAGTGAGCCGATTGAAATCGATTAGCATCGTCGATATGGGTTCGCCAGCGGTGGCGTAGCCGATAATCGCCGCTGCGCCGAGTAGCGCGAAGAGCGCGCCGCCAAACAGCGCGAAAAGCACCAACCCACCGCCAATTAATATACCCATGCGTTTCTTTCTCCTTCTGTTGCATCCTCATTGATGAAAATTCGTTTTCAGATTGCCGCCCCTGTCTGTAGGGAAACCAGTTCGCCTGAGCTTGCCGTGTTCGGGCTCGCCCGAGCCCGAACTACAGTTGTGATATGGTATCAGTAGGAGAGCCCTCCCGTTCTCGATTTACTCAGTCTGCGCGCGCCCGTTCTTGATTTTCCTCATTCTCCTGACAGTTGTGATATGGTATCAGTAGGAGAGCCCTCCCGTTCTCGCTTTACTCAGTCTGCGCGCGCCCGTTCTTGATTTTCCTCATTCTCCTGATTGTGTTTGTCCGAAACCCATAAACCGATCTGAAGAATCAGGTGCACGCCGATTAGCACAAACCCGAGCGGGATGATAGCCTTCGCCCACCACAATGGGATGTTCCCGATTAGCACGGCTGGGCTCTGCTGTTCGTCTCCGAGAAATTCAAACCCGTAATAGGCGAGAATTGCCACCACGAGGAGACTGAGACTATCCACGATGAGCGTGCTCCAGCGCGTGATATTTTTTGGCAAAACCCGACTGAGCACATCGATGCTGATATGTCGTCTCTCGCAGGTAGCGAGTGCTGCACCGAGGAAGCAGAGCCAGAGCGTCAAGTGTTGCAACATCACGTCGCTCCACAGGAGGCTGGTGTGGAAGACGTAGCGCAGGAGGATTTTGAGGATTGCAAGCCCTATCATCATCGCGACGATCAGGCACAGCAACCCGGTTTCAATCTTGCCGAGGGAGGCGTTGATTTTTTTTAGCATTTTTTGTATTGGCGCAAAGCGTTCGACGTAGGGCGAGGGGCTGTCCCTGGCCCTACGGATGAGGAGCGAGGTTAATTGCTCTCTGCGAGGACCTGGATGCCCGCGGCAGGCAGCACCGCCACCTTCACATTCGCCGGCAGTTTCTCCGAGAACAACTGAATTAATTGCTCCAAATCGCGGAAGAGCAACGCATCCGGATGTTTCTTATAGAAATCATCCACCCCAAAATGCTCAGACCAGACGTGCAACTGCTCACGCCTTCCGAGTTGCGGCGCGGGCAATTCGGAAAGCGTCTGCCCTTCCCGCTGCTGCAGGAATCGCGCGTAATCTACCTGATCGAACAGGCCGTGATAGCAGATACCGTCGCTAGCGGGGTTGAGAGCCATCTTCCATGCCTTCTCAAAATGGCGCGATGCCCACAGTGCCTTCCCGGTCTGAATCGGATCTGCATCTAGCGGATAGCAGTTCAGTACCACCAGGTCTGTCTCTTTTCGGCTGGTTTCCGGAATCTCGGTGCCGTAGGTATCAAGAGCGAAGTGCGCGCCTTTGCGATGCGCCTGCACAAAATCGCCGACGAACAATCCGCAGATTTCGCGGCGGCTATTCAGTACGACGTTGGCTATAACATCAAGTCCCAGTCTTCCTGCCACTGCCTCGGCGAAATCGCGATGATCTGGTTCGCTGCCCTTGCGTTCGATCACGGCGTGCCCTCGGCTCGGCGAGAAGGAGTGGAAATAGAACATCGTTGCGAACCCGGCAATGCCGGGTACGACGAGTTTCGCGCCGCCGCCGAAACCGACGGATCCGTGCGGATAAATACCACCGAGGCAGATTTTGAAATCCGCATCGGCGACGACACGGTTGACATAAATGGGCAGGCCGTTGTCAAGGCTTCCCAATGCGCGTAGATCACCGGCCATAAAGTTATGGCTCGTCACTTCGTATTCGGTGGCGATATCGGTGCCCACCTTCTTGGCGGCTTCCGCGTCGGTGAGGGGCCGGTGTGAGCCGCCTCCGACGACAAACCGAATCTCCGATTTCGGGACACCGGCTTCGGTGAGTTCGCGGAGGAGAAAAGGGATAACCGTCGCGGCAGGTGTCGGCCGGCTCAGGTCATCGACGACGATGGCGGCACTCTTTTTACCCTTTGCCATTTCTGCGATGCGCGGTGTGCCGATGGGTTCAGCGAATGCCTGCGCAAGTTGCGTGTCAGAGAGCGCGGGACCATCTTTCGGTCCCAATATCTCCACTTCCCAACCGGTTGGAAAATGCAGCGTGAGTTCTTCGTCGCCATACCAAGCGCGTGAGTGGACTGTGGCTGTGTTCTTCATGGTTCTTCTCCATTCGGATAGATATAGCAATCTGCACTTATAAACCTGTCGTGCCTAAGGGCACTGTTAAAGGATGGCCGGAATCCATACAAATTCGTCCTTACGATAGGGTACTGCCGCAGGTGTTTTTTTGTTGATAACGGAGCACTGCGGCGATAAAATCGCGGAAGAGGGGATGCGGTGCAAGCGGTTTCGATTGAAATTCGGGATGAAACTGCGAACCTACCATCCACGGATGCCCTGTTACTTCAGCGATTTCAACGAGGCTTTCGTCCGGCGAAACGCCGCTAAAGCAGAGCCCTGCCGTCTTGAATTCGGAGCGGTATCGGTTGTTGAACTCGTAACGGTGCCGGTGCCGCTCCACGATAATCGGTTGCTGATAGGCGGCGTAGCTTTTCGTATCTTCTTTGAGCACACATGGATAAAGGCCGAGCCGCATCGTCGCCCCGAGGTCTGCGATGGCGCGCTGTTCAAGCATCAAATCGATGACAGGATGCGGCGTTTCTGCGTCGACTTCTGTGCTGTTCGCCTTTTCAAGAGTGGCGATGTTCCGAGCGAATTCTATCACGAGGCATTGCATTCCGAGACAGAGCCCCAAGTAGGGGATACGGTTTTCGCGGGCGTACTGCGCCGCAACTATCATTCCTTCAATGCCGCGATATCCGAACCCGCCCGGTACGAGAATGCCCTCCACATTTTCAAAATCGGTGCTGAGGGAGTTGCTTCCGACGAGTGTTTCTGCGTCTACCCACCGGATCTCGATTGCTGCTTCGTTGGCAATTCCGCCGTGTTTAATCGCTTCTTGAACGCTGATGTAGGCATCGCTGCCGGTAGTATATTTTCCAACAATGGCGATACGGGCGGCGTGCTTCGGATTTTTGAGTCTATCCACCATGGAAACCCACTCGGTATCCTGCGAGGCGCGCTTTGGCAACCCCAATTTCTTAGACACAAGAGTCCCCATCCCCTGCTTCTCAAAATTGAGCGGAATTTCGTCAATGCACTTCGTGTCTAACCCTTCAAAGATGTAGTCCTCGCTGATACCACAGAGGAGTGCGATTTTCGTGCGCACGCTTTTATCAAGCGGTTTGCTGGTGCGGCACAGCAGTAAATCTGGCTGGACACCCAACTCTTGAAGTTTTCGGATGCTATGTTGTGTCGGTTTGCTTTTGCTCTCACCGTTCGGTAGCGTATAAATGAGTGAGACGTGCAGGAACATCGTATTTTCGCGGCCGACTTCTACTGCCATTTGTCGGAGTGCCTCAACGAAGGGCGGCATCTCAAAATCGCCGATAGTTCCGCCTATCTCGGTGATGACGATATCCGCGTGGGTATCCTTACCGATTTGATAAATACGACGTTTAATTTCATCGGTGATATGGGGGATGAGCTGCACTGTTTCGCCGAGGTAATCGCCGCGCCGCTCCTTCGCTATGACTTCGCTATAGACAGAACCGGTGGTGAAGTTGGAGTGCCGATTCAGATCGATGCCGAGGAACCGTTCGTAGTTGCCGACATCCAGGTCTGTCTCGGCCCCGTCGTGTGTGACGAACACTTCGCCGTGTTGGAACGGGTTCATCACGCCTGCATCGACGTTGAGATACGGGTCGATTTTGACTACCATCACCTTGAAGCCGCGGTTGATGAGCAACCGGCCCAGCGATGCCGTCGTAATGCCTTTGCCAATCCCGGAGATGACACCGCCTGTCACGAAAATATACTTCCTCATACCTCAGTCCTTTCTAAAAGGTATTATCTGTTTGACCCGGGCTAAGTCCGCCGGGACATCTACGCCGATAAGCGGCGTATCGGTTTCAACGACACGGATGGGCACGCCGTGTTCCAAGAAGCGCAGTTGCTCTAACCCTTCTGCCTTTTCGTAAGGGGTGCTCTCCCACTTCGTGAAAGCGATGAGGGCTTCCCGCCGATAAGCGTATAAACCGACATGCCGATACACCGGCAAATCTGGGAGTGTTGCTTCATCGATGCTGCTGGGCATCGATGCGCGTGAAAAATATAACGCATTCCCCTGCAGGTCTGTAACAACTTTCACGATGTTCACGTCCCGATAGTCCGCGAGTGTGTCAATTCGCTGTTTTAACGTGGAAACCTGCACTTCCGAACTAGACGGTGTTATCTCCCGTTCACGGGAGTTAATACCGAACGGTTGTATCATCATGTTGAGTTGCGTGGGTTCAAGCAGCGGTTCGTCTCCTTGGATATTGACGACGATGTCACACGTTAGTTGTTCTGCGACGCGGGCGACGCGTTCGGTGCCGGTGGCACACTCGCCAGTGAGTTGGACGTTCCCCCCGAATCCAGCAACCGCATCGTAAATGCGCCGGTCATCGGTAGCGACGATAACTTCATCGAGGGTTTCCGCCCGGCAGGCGCGTTCGTAGACATGCTGCACCATCGGCTTTCCGAAGATGTCCGCCAACGGCTTTCCCTCAAACCGACTGGAGGCATAACGCGCCGGAATAATTCCTATTGCGGTAATATGACGCTTTTGCAAAGGTTAGCCTCCTCAGTTATTGGATTTAAAGTTCCGCCCGACGTTGTGATACATGATAGCACCGGCTATGATTGCAATCGCCAGAAAAATCACGGCGATGCCGGTAAATCCCAACAGCAGTTTGCCAATGCCGAACAGTGTTGCATAGATGAAAATGACACCGACAACCCAAGCGAGCAAGGCAGGTGCCGCTCTTGGGGTATCCGTTGCATGGGGAGGGACAGGCCTTCGCCCTGCGGGAGAAGTTGTGGTATCTGTATGCACTATTGTCGCGATAACCGGCTTCCATCCTGCCACGCTGGGGCGCACCCGTTGGTAAAACTTCGTCAGCGTTTCCATTGAAACAGGCGAAGTCATAAACGTGACGATGCCCCACACCACCGTGGAAAACGGCACGATGATGAGGAGCTGGAGCGCGAATTCGTCTTTCGTCTGTGGCAGGGTGAAGACTACGATAGAGGCGATGAACGCCGCCACCATCGCTGAAATTTCCGACCAGGCGTTGATGCGCCACCAATACCACCGCAGAATCTGCACGAGCCCAATACCTGAATTCAAGGCGATAAGGAATTTCCACGCGCCCGCGATGGAGTTCATCAATAGACTTGCGCCGCCTGCAATAATCATGATGAATACCACCGCGACTCGCGATGCGGCGACGTAGTGACTTGCGGCGGCTTCCGGCTTGAAAAAGCGTTTATAAAAATCATTGACGAGATAGGACGCGCCCCAGTTGAGATGCGTGTCAATTGTTGACATGAACGCCGCCAAGAACGCCGTTAACATTAACCCCAGCAACCCGGTTGGCAGGTAACTGAGCATCAACATTGGGTAGCCTGCCTCTGCATCGCGCAAGGCGGGGTTGGCGTGCTGTAGTTCGCCGAGTCCGGGGTAGACTACCATCGCGACGAGCGCGACAAGAATCCACGGCCACGGGCGGAGGGTATAGTGCGCGATATTGAACCACAGCGTCGCCAGCAGCGTGTGGCGTTCATCTTTCGCGGCGAACATCCGCTGTGCAATGTAGCCGCTGCCGTCAACACCGTTGGATGCCCACCACTGCACGCCGAGATAGACACCGAAGGTGAGGATTGCCATCTCGCCTGCGCTGAAATCCGGTGTAAAATTCAGCACGGTATGCTCTGCACCGTAAATCTCGTTCAGTTTCTCCTTCAATGTGTTGATACCGCCTACCTTGTGGACAGCGATGCCTGCCAACGCGAGGGAACCTACCATTGCCATGCCGAATTGCACCAGGTCTGTCACGACAACGCCCCAGAACCCGGAGAGCGCGCAGTAGATGCCGGCGATGAGCAGGCACCCCATGACAACTAGCACCTTTGTGCTGATGGTGAGGCTGAAAGCCGTCTGCAGCACCGTGATTTCCCAACTCACTGTCTCCGGCAGGCCGAAGGTGAGGACGACGATTTTCTGCATGGCAAGAATAACCCATCCCATCGTAATGCAGTTAATCGGTAGGCCGATATAGAGGGCCCGGAAGCCGCGCAGGAAACTCGCGGAGGCACCTGAGTAGCGGTGTTCTGTCAATTCAACGTCCGTGATAATTTCGGCGCGCCGCCAGAGCCGTGAGAAGAGAAACGTCGCCAGCATGCCGCCTAACACAGCGTTCCACCACAGCCAATTGCCGGCGATGCCGTCGTTGACAACGAGCCCCGTGACGGCCAAGGGTGTATCCGCCGCGAACGTCGTTGCTACCATGGAGGTGCCTGCGAGCCACCACGGTAGATTGCGTCCGGAGACGAAGAATTCGTTGATATTCTGTCCCGCTCGCTTGGAAAAGTATATGCCGAGTCCGAGCGCGAACACGATATAACCGATGAGAATTGCCCAATCAATGGGTGCGATGTTCATACGTCTTAGTTTACAAAAAAACGGTGTTAAAATCAAGGAAATTAAGTAGGATTTATGAACTGAACGCCTACCGGGGGAAATACGGCATTTGCATAAGTAGAGCGTAAGGACAGATTTCTATATCTGTCCGTATCGATTTCCATGGTGAACCTGAAAACGCACGGCGAATAACAAAAATTTGCATATCTGCAAGAAAAAATGTTAAACTTAATGCTAACAATTGGTTTGAGAAAAAAAGGAGATTTGTGAAATGAAAACTCAAATGGTGATTTTGACGTGCCTGCTTCTGGTAGTTCTCGTCAGCGGCGTGTCCGCCGCTGTGTTGGACCCGGACCTGGTGCTATACTTTGATTACGAGAAGTTCAGCGGCGATACTGTCGTTGAAGAATCTGGGCGCGGGTATGACGGCGCGATTAACGGGAAGGTGACGCAGTCTGGCGATGGGAAGTTTGGGAAAGCCGCCCATTTTGCCTCTGGCAGCTTCCTCGATCTGGATGGCCCGAACATTAACCCGGACGATATTCCGACAGAAGGGATGAGCCTCATAGCGTGGATTAACGTTGAGGCGGTCTCCGACATGGCGATTTTCAACGCCCGCGCTGGTGACAACACGTGGCTCGTGCATCCAGAGGCGCGCGGCGATGGCAATTATCGCTGGCTCAATCGGAGCCCCGGTGGTACGACAATCTTTGACATCCGCGCGGGTAAGAATAAGGCCAACGAGTGGGTGCATTACGCCGGCACGTTCAGCCGCGCGGCTGGCCTCGCTGTGCTTTACATCAACGGGAATAACGTTGGTGAAGAGAAAGCGCGGGTTGGCACCCCCATCGCGCCCGACTGGGATTCAGGAGCACGTGTTGGCTTTAACATTGACAATAACCGTCCGTTCAACGGGCTCATGGATGACTTGAACATCTGGAAGCGCGGGTTAACGGAGGAAGAGGTGAACACCATCATGAACGATGGCGTTGATGGCTTCCTCGCGGTGGAGGCGCGCGGTAAACTAGCGACAACATGGGGACGACTGAAGACTGCGCGTTAGTTTTGAGGGACGCGACACGGTTCATCCAGGAGTCGCGTCCGCTCACTTTTTGGTTGACATTTTCTGTCGCTGGGTGTATTATCAGGTTAAACCTTTTGGCTTGAGGGAGTTCGTGGCGCATCAAGAATTTAAGTTTTGCCCAAAATGCGGGGCGCATCTGGCGGAGAGGCGCATTGAAGGCAGGCCCCGCCAAGTCTGCACCGCCTGCGAGTTCGTTTTCTATCGCGACCCGAAGCCTGTGGCGGGAGTGCTTGCCTTTCAAGACGCAAAACTCTTGCTCATCCGCCGGGGAAATGAACCGGGTTACGGCCATTGGAGTTTCCCGACAGGTTACATTGACATCGGCGATACGCCCGAAGAAACCGCCGTTCGCGAAGCGCAGGAGGAGGCAAACGTGCGGGTGGAATTGGAACGGTTGTTGGGTGTCTATCCGAATGAGGAGCGCACCGTGGTGCTTATCGTGTATGTCGGACGAATTGTCTCCGGGGTTCCGAGTGCTGGCGCGGAGGCGTTGGAGGCGGGGCTCTTCGGACCGGAAGAACTCCCCAAAACAGTCGCCTTTAAACACGATGGTGATATTCTGTGTGACTATTACAGCGAATTTTATTGACGAGTGCTCTGACGCGAATTCATCATGTCCGTAGGTGCGCGTTGCAAACGCGCGAGAGAACAGACTGCGCGGTTGAAAACCGCGCCTATCGCGGGGCTGCGTCAGTCCATAAGGAAAAAAACATGCAAACGATTTTAGAGCGGTATCAAAAAACCTTCGCAAAAGATAGAGAACTCTCGCTTGCCGCGACACAACTGTTTCCCGATGGCGTAACGCACGACAGCCGTTATATGGCACCCTTTCCTGTCTATATTTCGCACGCGGATGGCGCGAAGAAGTGGGGACTTGAAGGAAACGAATTTATCGATTATTGGGCGGGCCACGGTGCGTTGCTCCTTGGCCACAATCCGCCTGCTGTTGTTGAAGCGGTAACCGCGCAGATGCACCGCGGCACTCACTATGGCGCGTGCCATCCGCTTGAATTGGAATGGGCGCGACTCGTAACCGAGCTCATTCCATCGGCGGAACGCATCCGGTTCGTCAGTTCTGGCACCGAGGCGACGCTGATGGCCATCCGTCTCGCGCGCACCTACACGGGCAAGAACAAGGTGCTAAAGTTCACCGGGCATTTTCACGGCTGGCACGACAGCCTGATTTTGGGGGCATATCCGCCTTTTGAAGTGCCGGTGCCGGGCATTCCACAAGAGGTGCGGGATACCACGCTGCTCTGTCCACCGAACGACATCGATGCAGTTGAGACGCTCTTGAAAACCGATGCTGACATCGCCTGCGTTATCCTTGAACCTACCGGTGCGTCTTTCGGCATCGTTCCAACTGATGGGGCATTTTTGAGACACCTGCGGGAGCTCACGGAATCACACGGCGTTCTCCTCATTTTTGATGAGGTGATAACGGGGTTCCGCGTTGCACCGGGCGGGGCGCAAGCCTATTACGATGTCACGCCGGATATGACAACCCTCGCGAAGATTTTAGCAGGGGGGCTCCCCGGCGGCGCGCTCGTCGGGAAAAAAGAGATTCTGGCGCTCATTTCCATGCAATCAGAGAAACGCGGCTTGAAGATGCCGCACCCTGGCACCTTTAACGCGAATCCTCTTTCTGCCTCCGCTGGCATCGCGATGCTCAACATCGTCAAGACTGGGGAACCGCATCAGCAGGCAAACCGCCTTGCGAAGCAACTCCGCGATGCACTCAACCAGCTTATTGACGCGCACGGCTTGGATTGGGCGGTTTATGGGGAATTTTCTGGCATCAAACTTCTCATCGGGCACGGTGAGAAGGATGTCCGTGCCGTTGCGTTTAATCCCTACGAGTGGGATTACCGGAAACTGAAAGGCGGGAACGACGCGCGATTGCTTACGCCGCTCCGATGCGGCTTACTGCTGAACGGCATCGATCTTGCCAGCAACGGCGGGATGACTACCGCCGTGCATACCGAAGCCGACATCGCAAAAACGGTGAATGCCTTCGCACAGACAATTGAGTGGATGAAAGTGGAAGGCTTGATTTCATAACCGTCCGGAATTGCCGGCCGCGCACTTTTCTGTTGCAAGAAAGGAATTTTTGTGATACACTACAGCAATGTCAATCCGCAAGTCTATATTGAGACGACAGTTGTGAGCCAACTCGTCGCGCGTGCAACCCGCGATGTAAAAATGGCGGCGTGGCAACGGGAAACCCGGCGGTTTTGGACAGAATATGCAGATAGGTTTGACTTTGTTACTTCTGATGCTGTTCTCAACGAGGCGAGCCGTGGCGATGCAGCTGCCGCTCAACGACGCGTTGCAGCGTTAACTGATGTAAGAGTATTGGAAACGTTACCGGTGGCGGATGCGTTGTGTGAAAACTTGCTAGCTGCAGGAGCAATCCCACAAAACTTGCGTCCGGATGCGGAGCATATCGCCATTGCAGCGGTTCATGGCGTTGAATACCTCGTCTCGTGGAACCATAAGCATCTTGTCAGGCCAGACAAGCGGCAACTTATTAACGAGGTGTGTCTAGCAGCGGGTTTTCGACCTGTCGTCATCTGCACACCTTCGGAATTAATGGAGGAATTCGTCATGAAAGAAACGCCAGAGAAGCACTCGGAGCTTGACTTCGATCCGGCCACCTACACGAATCCCGTTCTTGAAGAGTGCTATCGCATCAAACGGGAAATCAGTGCCGAATTTAAAGATGCTTACGAGTACGGCGACTATTTGCGGGCCCAATCGGCGAAGTGGAAGAAGTTGGGGTGGAAATATGTCACACTGCAGCCACGTCCGGTTGACGAGCCCCACGAGGAAACAGAAAACTGAAAGGCGGGAACGACGCGCGATTGCTTACGCCGCTCCGATGCGGCTTACTGCTGAACGGCATCGATCTTGCCAGCAACGGCGGGATGATTACCGCCGTGCATGAGGCATTTATCATGAAAGAAACGCCAGGAAAGCCCTCGGAGCTTGACTTCGATCCGGCCACCTACACGAATCCCGTTCTTGAAGAGTGCTATCGCATCAAACGGGAAATCAGTGCCGAATTCAAAACGACTCGTGAATTCGGCGACTATTTGCGGGCCCAATCGGCGAAGTGGAAGAAGTTGGGGTGGAAATATGTCACACTGCAGCCACGTCCGGTTGACGAGCCCCACGAGGAAACAGGAACCGAACAATGAAAACGATTACCTACCGCGATGCCCTCAAAGAAGCACTCGTTGAGGAGATGCACCGCGACGAATCAGTCTTTCTAATGGGAGAGGATATCGCCGAGTACGGTGGTGCCTACAAGGTTACGGATGGCCTCTTCCAGCAATTTGGCAAGGAGCGCGTCCGCAACACGCCTATCTCTGAAGCCGCCATCATCGGCACTGCGCTCGGTGCTGCCGTTACTGGCATGCGTCCGGTTGCCGAATTGATGTATATTGACTTTACTGCCGTTGGCATGGATCAGATTGTCAATCAGGTGGCCAAAATCCGTTATATGGTTGGCGGGCAATTGGATGTGCCTCTTGTGATTCGCACGCAAGGCGGTGCCGGTCGCTCATCGGCGGCGCAACATGCGCAAAGTTTGGAGGCGTGGTTTGTGCATATCCCCGGCCTCCTCGTCGTTATGCCTGCAACGCCTTACGATGCGAAAGGCTTGTTGAAAACAGCCATCCGTGACGACAACCCGGTCATGTTTATTGAGCATAAACTCCTCTATACCGAACAGGGAGACCTGCCTGAGGCGGAGTATACGATTCCGTTGGGTGTCGCCGATGTGAAACGCGCGGGTGACGACATCACTATTCTTGCTACCTCGCGGATGGTGCTCCATGCACTCGCTGCTGCAGACGTGCTCGCCGACGAAGGTATCTCTGCAGAAGTGGTCGATCCGAGGACGTTGATGCCTCTTGACAAGGAGACGATTTTCAATTCTGTCAAGAAGACGAATCGGTTGCTGATAGCGCATGAGGCGGTTGGTAGAGCAGGGTTCGGCGCGGAGATTGCCGCCCTCGTCGTGCGAGAGGCGTTTGACTACCTCGATGCACCGATTGAGCGTGTCACTGCTGCGCCGGTGCCGGTGCCGTTCGCGCCTGTCATGGAGAACTTTGTTATTCCGGATGCATCGCAGATTGTGGAAGCCGCGCGCAAGTTAGTGCGTTATGAGATTTAAGGCGAATGTTTTCCACAAATCAAAAAAGGAGACACACCGATGAGAAAAATGAGGACATGGCGAGAAGTCCTCATCGAATGGTTTGGGAACTGCCGGGAGGAAGCACTCGGTTACCTCCAGGCCTCAATGGCATGTGCAGCTGAAACCGAAGTGCCACTGCACCGACCCCTCGCTATCGCTTCGGTTGGAAACCGCGCCGCCTAAAATTCCCACCGCAAGAGCATCGGTGCTTTATGCCAGACGAAAACGCCTACCGCTGTGCCAACCGCCGCGCCCACTACCACATCTGAGGCGTAATGCCGCCCTAAATAGATGCGCGAAAATCCCACGAGTCCCGCACCAACGTAAAGCGGCACCCGCCACCGCGGATACTGATACCCTAAAATGGTGGCGGAAGTGAACGCGAGCGACGTATGTCCCGATGGCAAAGCGGGATTCCCTAACGTCTCATCAAGCGGCCGCTTTCGTCCGATCAGCCGTTTCATGCCATAGGTAATCGTTCCTGTCGCCAAGAACGCCGAGGACAACAGTCTCCCGGTCTGCCGATGCGATTCGTTGCCATACGCCATGAGCAGCATGGAGACTCCCATCACGGCGCGGTAATGTCCGAATTCGGTAATGCCTTCCATTAACGTCCACATCGGTTCGCGACGTGGCGGCGCGTCGTAAATGCTGTTAAAAATTGCCTTATCCCAGCGCGACAACACATTTTCTGCCTCCGCATTCAGGCAAATCGCGATGCAGCAGAACAGGCATATTGAAAGCGACAAACGATAACCGTAGTGCGTGGGCCTGTCCGCCGCTATTGCTAAGTGCTTCCGTATTTTTTGTAACGTGTTAATATGAAACCCTCTGTCTCCTTTTTGCGTTATTTTTTGCAAAAGGAGATAGTATGCGAATACGTGCATTTACCGTTGAATATAACCTCACCGAAGCCGCGCTGATGCTCGGCATTTCCGCTGCGGCACTCAAACAGGCGGTTGATACCGGGCACCTCCGGTGTTATTACCGGCTCGGCAAGGACGATTATCAATTCCACGAGGCGAGCCTCCGGACGAATCAGGAGTTGCTTTCCCGAAAAGAATGGACGCGTTTTCAAAGCGCGCCTACCGAAAGGTGTTACTCCTAAAGATTACTCACATGCAAGCATCGCCAACGGCGATGCGGCCTGCTAAAGCAACTTCATCATCCCGGGCGATGATGAACAACGCCTTGCGAGGGACAAAAAACCTACCACGGTGCTTGGCGTTCTGGCAGCGGGTCTACTGTCCAAGCCATCCTGTCGATGAGCCGCTCTTGCATTTCTATCCGAACGTTTCTGTAATCTGCATCGTGCCAGAGATTGTGTGTCTCTTGTGCATCTGCATCCAAATCGTAGAGTTCACCGCTGTTTGTGCCGTGCGCGGCGACTAATTTGTACTGGTTGTTGCGCACCATCGTTGCGTGCGCCACGGGTTCTCTGTGCCATCCCATCGCGTTATAGTATTCACAATAGACATCGGCGCGGTGCGTATCCAACGGTGCTTCGCCTTTCAGCATCGGGAGGAGGCTCTGTCCTTGCATGCCGGGGTGAGGTTCCATGTCGGATGCCTCCAGCAGCGTCGGTGCCAGATCGACTAATTCCACGAGTGCATTGGAACGCGAACCGTTGTTCAGCATCCCTGGTCCTGAGATAATCAGCGGCACTCGGATGGCGGGTTCGTAGAAATAAGGGCCCTTCAGATAGATACCGTGGTCGCCGAGCATTTCACCGTGGTCGGACATGAAGATAACGATTGTGTTTTCTCTCTGCCCGATTTCCTCCAGGAAATTGAGCAGTCTGCCGACTTGCGCGTCGATTACGTCAATCATTGCCCAGTATGCGGCGCGTACCCAACGATGGTCTGTCTTCGTCATTTCCGTGTAAGGATACCCAGATTTTTTGCCGTACGCGCCACCGTGGTCGATTTGCTGCCAGATCGGTTTATCTTGCAATTCTCCCTCAACGTAGTTCGGGAGCGGTATATCGTCTAGCATCTCGCGGTATCGTTCCAGGGCGGCGACTGGCGGGTCGAACGCATGGTGCGGATCGAACATATTCACCGAGAAAAGCCACGGTTGCTCAAAGCGTTCGGCATTCCTGATGAACGACATCGCGCGTTCAATACTCCACGTCGTCTGGCTGTGTTCCTCCGATGGAATCACTTGGACGTATGCTGAATCGGCGAACGGCTTGCTTCCTCGGCGGCGGCCTTTGTCCTGCAGCCACTGCGTATAATCGTGCGCGGACCAGACATCGCTCGGGTCGTGCGACCAGAAGAACTGAGCGTAGCCATCATCAATGCGTTTTTCTGTGCTTTTACAGACGCGCGGATTGCATGGCGCGAGGTGAAGTTTACCTGCCAATCCGCACACATATCCTGCGTCGTGGAGCAGTTTTGTTACCAGCCTTTCATCGGGTGGGATTGCCTGTCCATTTTGTCGGCATCGCGTCGTGCGTGGGTATCGGCCGGTGAGGAAGCTGGCGCGGCTCGGCGTGCAGACTGGGCTTTGCGAGTAAGCGTTTTCAAAAAGCACGCCTTCGGCTGCCAATGTATCCAAATTTGGCGTTTGCACGAACGGGTTTCCATAACAGCCGAGCGTATCAAATCGCTCCTGGTCGCTGCATATCCAGAGTATGTTCGGTTTCATGTTAGGCATCTCCATCCGAATTTTTCAGTTGGCACGGCGAGGGACAGTGGCCATCTCTGCAGCGAGGCTGCAGAGATAACAACCTTTCGGCGTAACGGCCCTCGCCCTACGGGTTATGAGGCGTGTTACAAGCCAGATTTAGGTTTGTTGGATGTTAATATCTTAGGGATATTAACAGGCACAATCCACCCCTTCGTTATTGCGGGTTTGTAGGCGTTATCGCGCAGGTAATCCGACGTGTGCCACAAGCAGAGATGTTCCCCGTCCGGCATCCAGACGACTGATGTTACCTTCAGCTGCGTCCGTGCAATCGGGCATTTGCGCCCGCTCTCAACGTCGTAAATCCAGACTTTCCAGCGGAGCCCCTCGCAATCCTCGCGTTCCAAATATGCCAACTGCTTCCCTGCCGGTGCCCAGGCTGGCGACGTATGTTTGAGAATCTGCGTCTGCGTTGACGTAGAAATCGCATCGGCGAGGTGGAGCTGCTTATCAATGAGTTGCCCCGGACGGTTGCTGCCTGACAACACGTAAGCGAGCTGCGTTCCGTCTGCCGCCCAGTGGAGGTGCGCGACGTGCTGATGCTGCGTCGGTATCTCCTTTAAACGTTTCCCTTCCACACCTTGGATGCGGATGCCGACATATTTTTGGTGGTGGACACCGAAAGCCACGCGCGTCCCATCGGGTGCCCAGGACGGCGCGGGCAGGTAGGTGTAAGACTGCTTGCGGCGTTCAACCGGCACCCGCGCAATCGCCTGCGTCCCACTCCCGTCGCTGTTGATGCGGTAGACGACATCCATCCCCTTATCGCGCCGCCGAAACACGAGCCGGTTTGAAGTGGGCGACCAGGTGGGGCCATCGCCCTGAATTAACTTCTTAACCCGGCCGAGTTTCCAATCTATCGTGTAAACGTAACGTTCCCCCTTTTCATCAACCTCACATGCCAAAAGCCGACTATCGAGGGACCAGGAGACATGCGGGTTGTAAATCGGCCCGGCATAGAGTTTGCGTGCTCGTTCCGTCGCTTTGTCCATGATTAGCAGTTCACTTGCCTGCCAATACCGCCCGCGGAGTTCTGTCCTTTTCAGCATCGCGATGAGTTCCCCATCTGGGCTCCAGCGTGGGTATTCTGCGCCTTCAACCAATTGTAGTGTCCGAGGTTTTCCGCAGAAGTTAGTATTAAACAGCACGCCTTCTGTCTCTTCAAACTGTCCGAAGGCGAACGTATCCATCCAACCGAGTTCGCCGTTCGGCAGTGCTACCTCATACCATCTGTCGGCAGTTTGCACAATCGGCAGGACAACGCCATCGTTGAGGTGGAGGAGCGGTTTCTCGGTTTGTCCGTTCCGAGCGGCGTGGACTGGGGCGTTATCGTGCGTGACGGTTCCTTTTGCGCGCTTGGAACGCGCGCCTGCGGGAGTAGGGGGTGCCTTGCCATTGGCAAGTTTGCTTGCGGGAGTTGTTGAGACGTTGCTAAATGCGTAGACTGTGCCATCGCCGGAGGCAGCGTAGAGGATACCGTCAGAGACAGCAGGTGCTGCGTCAATAAAACCGCGCGTCTGATATGTCCACGTTTCACGTTTTGATGCCGCGTCAAACGCGTGGATGTGTCCATCGCGCGCGCCGATATAGACGAACCCGTTTGCGATAATAGGGTAGCTGTTGCTTCCTGCAGTCTGTTTTCGCCACAGTGGTGCGTTGTAGTGCGGGGCGATCGGACGGAATTCGCCGTTGGCGCACCCATATTCAACCCCCCGGATTCGGACAGTGCGTTCGCGCGTCGCCTCAAGTTTTCCAGTTATCGCGTTCAATTGATAGATTTTTGAGGGAAACGCGCCGATATAGAGTTTCCCATCTACCACGATGGGCGGCGCGTCCATCCAACTCTTGGATTTAAACTCCCACACCGGTTCGCCTGTGTCGGCATTGAGCGCGTAAA
The DNA here is from genome assembly GCA_958296135.1 of uncultured Poribacteria bacterium. Taxonomy (GTDB): domain Bacteria; phylum Poribacteria; class WGA-4E; order WGA-4E; family WGA-3G; genus AGPOR5. The sequence continues at coordinate 4,425,552 of CATQHZ010000001.1, read as the reverse complement.
CCTTATTATTCCTCGCGCTGAAATAGACACGGGCTCCTAACACCGTGGCTGAATATCGGATGGCACTGCCTGCGTTAAAAACCCATTTGATGTCCCACCGTTTGGCATTGAGCGCATACAACTTGCCATCGGTTGAACCGATGTATAGCACACCGTTTGCAACCACCGGTGAGGCGTGGAGTGGGCCGCCGGTTTTGAATTTCCACAGTAGTTGGAGCGGCGGCGTGAGCGTCTTATCCGCGCTTATCCCGGAGAAGTCTAAATCATGCATGAACATGTGCCAGTCCACAGCGCGAGGTTTTGGAAATTCGACGGGACTCATCACTTCGGCAACTTCCGACTTCGGTGCCGGCGGCTGTTTCCGCCGACTCTCCTGTGAATCGCACCCCCACGTGAGGAATAAGGTGAGCGCGATGAGAGATGGGCGAACGGCGCGCCGAAAAAGCGCGACTAGGTTGATGGCGTATTGTTGGGGAATCTGCACGAATAAATCCTTCTTTTTTCGCTGAAATTCTATTAGCTGTTAGTCTAGCATTATAGCAAATATAAGGCAAGTGAAATCCAATCAGGATTTGCAGAATTGATGTCAAAGCAAACGTTCACAGCTCTTGTTCAAAAATCAGATTTTTGCAAAAAACGTTGACAAAAATTTAAATTTTTTGTATATTTGATGTCACGGATGGAATTACGTCGATAATTCCTATCTATGGGGGAGCTGGGTAGTTTCCCAAATCTATCGACATATCGAAAGAACCTATTCCAATAAAGGTCCGTTAGGTCCTTAATGTCTATGGGGTGATGGACATGCAGAACGCACGTATCAATTTCAGCGAGGAGAAAGCGATTAGTTTTCACGCGCATCGCGTTGGCGTTGCGCGCGGCCTCTTCGCGCGCCTACGTGCTGTCGGTTGTTTTGACAATCGGCTAGGCAGAATTACCCCCCCCCATCATTCACATTCGTTAATCACTATCCGTTTCAAGGCACCATCGGGGTTCCCCCTTGGTCTGTCTTCGTGCCCGCACGCGCTCTGCTTCAGGCGGAGTGTTTCGTCGCGGGCTATTTTCGTTGCCCCAGGTCTCGTCCGGGGCCTACCACCCTTAAAAAATTATTGGGCCGGGGCTTGTGCCTCTGTCCACTCTCTTAACTAGAGGAGGAATTTTTAAATGAAATTGTTTATTTCAGTCCTTTTCGTCGTTGCGCTGGCACTCGGTTCTGTGCAGGCAGACTTGAACGATGGAGTCATCGCCGCGTGGACTTTTGACGATGGAAAAGTCACCGATGCCGTTGGGGATGCCCACGGTGAACTCTTTAAAGCCGCGAAGATTGTCGATAAAGGCAAGTTTGGCAAGGCGTTAGACGTGGATGGCAGTAAGGATACGCGTGCCGAGGTGCCTTTCAACAACGGGCTTGAAAAGGCCATTGAAGGCCCGCACACCGTATCGTATTGGCTTTACGTCCGGAACGGCGCGGACCACGCTGGCGTTTGGAAAGGCGAAAAAGTCGGATGGGGCGCGAATTTCACCTTCCGGCTCCTCGCGCTTAATAATACCGACATGACCTTCGGCACAACGAATGGCGGTAACGAAAACTGGATGCGGACTGATGGCGTAATTGATGCCGAGGAGTGGTATCATGTCTGTCAGACAGCGGACGGTGAAGAGGCTATCGCTTATGTTCAGGAAGATGGCGGCAAAATCAACATTCCCGCTAGCGGCCAAGCGAATCCGCAAGTTGCTCCTGAACCTTACAACCTTTTCGAGGATCGGCCCCTGGAAATCGGTGCCGGCCGGCAAATTGGCGGCGACGCTGGGAACGATACCTTCCTTGATGCCCTCATTGACGAGATAATCATCTGGGATCGGGCGTTGTCTGAGGACGAGGTGCAAGACCTGGCGAACGGCAAACGCCCCGACAGGGCTCTGGCCGTCAAAGCCGAAGGGAAATTAGCGACAACATGGGGGAAGGTGAAATCCTACCACCGCCGCTAAATGCAAGGAGGCGGCGAGCAGCGTCGCCTCCTATTTATTCAACACGGGCTTGTGAAATTGCATCACGAACCCGCTACGTTAAAATGATAGGACGGACGCAGCCACGGTAGGCGCGATTTTCACCCGCGCTGGTGACACGGTGCGCGCTTTGAAAGCACGCCTCCGGGAGCGTTCCGCGTCCGTTATACACGCCTCTCGTATCCGAGAGTTAATACCTTAAACGCCTGTGGAGCGAAGGTAAGCCCTCACTTGGAGGCACATCGTGATGAAGCAGGAACTTAGAAACCTGACACTTCCCTGCGAATGTCAGCGTTTCGGGGAACAGTTTTCTATTATGAAGCAATTATGTCTGTTTGCGTTTTTAACGCTCATGGTTTTCAGTGTCAATAGTTACGCCGCTTTGGAAGACGGCCTCGTCTCTGTATGGAACTTTGACGACGGCACCGCTAACGATTCAATCGGCGGTAACGATGGTGAGTTAATGAACGGTGCCAGCGTCGCAGTTGGGCAGTCCGGGATGGCACTCAACCTTGAAAACCCGGAGAATCCCGCCACTGGCGAGAACACCGGGCAATATGTTGAAATTCCGTCCGACGCGAGTCTTGAAAAAGAGGATGGGGTTTTCTCCATCTCATTGTGGCTTTACATCCGCGAGGGCGGCGGCCGGGACCACGGCGGCGTGCTTTTCAAGGGCGAAAAAGTCGGATGGGGCGCGAATTTCATGGTGCGCATCTGCACCGTCAGCGATACCGACCTAACCTGGGGGAGCTGCTGGGAAGGCACCGAAGGGTGGTTCCGCACCGATGGGGTTTACGCGGCGGAAGAATGGGCGCACGTCGCCTATGTCGTCGATGGCACCGAGGCGAAAGCCTACGTGACTTCCTCGGCTACCGGGGGGGACACTATCATCCCCGAAAGTGGGCAAGAGCATCCGAGAGCAATTACGCCGCCCCTTTTTGCGTTCCCCAACGAACCGATTGAACTCGGAGTCGGCAGGGCCCGCGGCGGCGATGAAGGCAACGACATCTGGATTGATGGCATGATCGATGAGGTTTACTTCTGGGACCGTGCCTTAAGCGAAGATGAAGTGCGTGACCTGGCGGGTGGCGCGGTTGTTGCTGTCGAAGCACAGGGCAAACTCGCTACCACGTGGGGTAACCTCAAGAAGCGGTAGTTTTTGTAGTGGCGCAAGGCGTTCGGCGAGTGTTTCTGGTGCAATGCCCGCTCTCTCTGTCATCCGTCATTGACGTTGTCAATGACTACATTTTGGGGGCTGCTGTGGCAAGATATATCCGCCTATCAGAGACCCTTGACGCAAGTTGGCTCAAGTCCTTCCAATCTCTACAGAGACTGCCAAAATGAGACGGCTCAGCATCGCATGGATGCTGAGCCGTTTTTCTTTTATCCCAAATGGGATGTTGAGAAATGTTCGTGTTGGGGCTAGGGCGCGAGGGCCTGTCCCTCGCGCTACGGAAGACGACCGGCTCTCTTCTCGCAAATCATCGCGGTGATCCAACAGAATCGCTTGAGGAAAGGGAAGAGCCGCAAGAGAAACGCATCAATGCCTTTAAGACATCGGAGTGTCCACCGGTAAAACGCGGGGATAGCGATGCCGCGTTGCCATAAGAGCGCGCCCAAGGCAAGCAGATGAAACTCACGATGCTCCATCTCCTCGAATTCAGCACCGACTGTCTCAATGTCGCGCAGTGAGAAGTAGCGCAACTTGCTGGCATATTTCAGGCACAACTTCCGATAGAGCCATACTGCCGGGTGGTTGCGCATATTCTCAATGAAAATCGCCTTTCCGTTCGGTTTGAGGACGCGGTAGCATTCCGCCGCGGTCTGCGCGTGTTCGGTAAACACCAGCACCGATTTGGAGATGACAACATCGAAGGTGTTGTCTGGAAAGGCGAGCTGTGTTGCATCCATGAGCGCGAACTCAACTGCATCGGCGACGTTGTGTTGCGCTGCCCGTTCCTTCGCTTCGGCGAGGCGAAAAGGCAGTAAATCGATGCCGACAACGGTTGCGCCGCGTTTGGCAAGCAATGTTGCTGTGCCGCCTGTCCCGGTGCCGAGTTCCAGCACCTTTTTGCCCTCCAACGTTCCGATTTTGGGTAGGACATACTCAAAAACGGGGTGGTAGAAATCTTCCCACCAGAGCAAGAGGGCGGATTCGGCTGCGTGCAACCCTAGATTTTCCCCATTTTTCGTAGATTTTCGATGCATCGTTCCACGCATTCGATCGGTGGGTAGGCGTAACTTTCCTGCTCAACGATATACCATTCGGTGCCGCCGATCGTTTCGCAGGCGTGGAAGACTGCGTCCCACGGCACATCGCCTTCACCGATGAGCACTTTGTCGTTCGTGGACGAATACTCTTTGAGATGCACCAGTTTGGCGCGGCCGGGGTAGCGTTTGAGGAACGGCTCGGTCTCGGCTCCGCCGTGGAGCGCGTTGCCGGTGTCAAGCTGCATGACGACATCGTCGCGGGTATTGCCGAAGAAGGTATCCCACGGCAATTCGCCATCCATCGGTGCGAATTCAACGGCGTGGTTGTGGTAGCCGGTGAACATACCCTGGTCGGCGATTTTTTCGGCGATTTCGTTGAAGAGTTTCGCCGTGTCAAGCCATGCCTGCCGCGAGTTACGATACGGCTCAGGCAGCCCCGGCACGATGAGATACGGGTTACCGAGGGTCTGGTTGAACTCCACCGTTTTTTGGAGTTCGTCGCCGAGGAGCGTGCTGAGTTGCGTGTGCGTGCCGACGACTTTGAGTCCTAAGTCATCGCACATGCCGCGCAGTTCTGCCGCGGTTCTGTCGTAGTAGCCGGCGAATTCAACGCCCTCATAGCCCATCTGGGCAACTGCCTGCAGGCAGTAAGACAGGTCGCGGGCGCAATCTTCTCGGATGGAATACAACTGTAAGGCGATGGGAATTCTATCGCTCATAAGGTTCTCCTTGTGTTTGAAATGTATGATGAAAAATCAAGCGGCTTTAGGTTCATTAGGCCCTGAAGAAGGGCTCGTCTCACAAGACTGATGAAGATTGAAAACTCATTTCAGCGGACATTGAGACGCGGGAGGGCTCTCCTACTGCAACTTCATAATCGCCTTGTGGGGAAATACCCGTTATGTCATCGGCAAGTTGACTACCTGTCCGCTATCTGCTGAAACGAGCCCTGCCTCTAAGATTTCCTGCGCGTCACGGCTGACTTTGGCACTGCACAGTCCTTCGATCGGCGCGCCGGTTTCAAGGCATCGAATGAAGTATTCCGCTGCGTTGCGTGAACCTTCCGGCATCGCCGCCGGCGTGAGCACTTGGACATCGCCGCCGGCGGGGTGCAGGTGCACCTCGTTGCCGCTTACCATCAGCGCGCCCTCGGTGCCGTAAACCACCGGGTTCGGCGTGACATAGCCTACCTTCTGTGTCCATGATGCCTCGGTAATCCCGAAGGCGTTGCCGTATTTCATGAGGATGACGGCGTTGTCGTCCGGAATCGGATAGTCTTTGACGAACGTGCCGCGGAAAGCGGTTACCTGCTGCGGTAGGCCGAGGAGATAGGCGCACATATCGGCGCAATAACAGCAGTAATCCATCAATGCGCCTGCACCGTTTTTCTCTTCATCGTATAGCCATTCGTAGAAGTAGCGCGAGCATCCGATTTCCTTGGGGCCGTTGTGCGCGGAACGCCACTTGAAGTAGAAAACGTCGCCGATTGCGCCCTCTTGGATGAGGTTCGTTGCGGTGTTCAGTGCGGGGCTCCATGCTGTCGGCCAGTTCACCATGAGTAAGGTGCCTGCACTTTCGGCTGCGGCGAGCATCCGTTCTGCCTGCGATAAGCGGGCGGCCATCGGTTTCTCTGAGACGACGTGGATGCCTTTCGCCGCCGCGGCTTCAACGATGTCTGCACCGGCGTTATTCTCTGCTGCCGCTTGGACGATGTCTAACTCCTCTTTCTCCAGCATTTCTTGCCAAGAGGTGTAGACGTTATCAACGCCGGCCTCGGTGCGAAACTGGTCTCGGAGTTCAACATTGATGTCGCCGGCGGCGACAATTTCGACGTTGGGATGCGCCTTCCAGTGATGGAGTTCGCCCCAGACGTGGTCGTGCACGAGTGAAGCGAAGCCGATGCGATAGGTTTTTGACATAATTATTCCTCTCTTTTCTTGACTTGAAATTTATTAATTGATATACTAACGGAGGTGGGTGTTCCACCTCCCAATTCAACTCCTCGGGGCATGGATGCCCAATAAGGAGATTTACTAATGAATCACGAATATGCGTATCAAGATGGCATCCGTTATCGGGTGATGTCTGATAGCGAACGACAGTCTTATATTACTTGGCAGAGCGACGAATACGCTGCTGGCAACCGGATCGTCCGCAAAGACCGGGTCTTAAGGATCCTGGAACGCGGCATAACCCGAAAAAGAGATATAGACAGCGCGATTAAACCGGCATGGGAAGCAGAAGGTAATTGTGTCGACAATCTTTCTTCTGCTATCGGCGTGGATTTAGGTGAACATCTAATGCCTGCCGGCTTAGTTGTCAGAGTTGCCCACGGGCTGTATAAACTCGCTAGGTCATAACTCTCTGGGAGTGGATTGATTATCAATTCACTCCGTTTCTCTGCACGAGCAATCTATGCTCGTAGTTTATACCAAATTAACTTGTGGAGTTCAGAATCTCCCGACCTTGAACGGGAGTCAAGATCGGGAGATCTGGTGTCTCTACAGAGGTTTGGTATTATTCCTCGGCGCGGACAGCAATTTTGATGGCGGTTTCGCCCTTAATGCGATAGTCGCCATTGAGTGCCTTAAAGCCGTCTTCCACTTGTGAAAGCGGGAGTTGATGGCTGATCATGTCGGCGAAGGGGAGCTCGCTCTTTTCAAGGAGCGGCAGCCCACGCACGAAATGTTCATAACGACTTCCCCAGATAGCCTCCACCCGCAGGTTCTTGCGCATGAGCAACTGGTTAATGTTGAAGTCGATCGAACCCATATCGACGAAGTGTCCAACCTCGACGAAGGTGCCGCTGGCACGCGTATATCCGAGTCCTTCGGGCGTAGCGGGGAGGAAGCCAGCACACTCGAAGACGACATCTGCCCCCGCGTTGCGCGGTGTTTCCGCCTTCACCAACTCGGTGCGTTCTTCGACAGTGGTAACCTCTTCGATATCAATGGTGACATCCGCGCCGAGGCGTTTGGCAAGTTCCAAGCGTCCGGCAGGACCGCCTACCATAATCGCCTTTGCTGCACCGCTCAGTTTCGCGCAGGCCAGCGTTACCAACCCGATGGCACCGGAGCCTTGCACGACGACGGTATCGCCGAGTTTTATCTCTCCTCGCATGACAGCATGCACGCCGACGGTGAAAGGTTCGGTGAGCACGGCAACCTCCGGCGACGCATCTGTCTTCATAAAACAGGTGTTTGGGTAGGTGAGATACATGTAATCGGCGAAGCCGCCCCGAAAATGGGGTGCCTCGTCCGGATTCCATTGGAACCCGTAACCGCCGTAGTTGGTGCCGGGCGCGAAGATAATCCGGTCTCCCTCTTGAATCGGCGTGCCGACATAGTCGGTTTCCACGCCGTCGCCGATTGCTTCAACGATGCCGACATTTTCATGTCCTAGGAGGATCTCCCGTTGGAAACCGTTCTGCCAGTTATGCAAGTCGGTGCCGCAGATACCGGCTAACTCTTGGCGGAGTAGCACGGTGTTTGGCGCGGGGTCCGGCACCGGGTATTCGCGGATTTCAAAATCTTGGCCGTATGCGACTACGGCTCTGCCTGTGCGTGGCATTTTTATCTCCTCAGGACTTACTTGAATCCCATGATTCTTCGTAGGTAGGCGCGGTTTTCGCCCACGCCCGCGTGAGGTTGCGCGCTTGGAACGCGCGCCTATGGGATTGTGCTGCGTAAGTCCTATCCTTTGATAAGTGTGGGGGCCCTGTAGAACATACCTGCGCTACGGTGGTGCCCCCGGTTGACTTGCGTCAGACGTAACGCCGCTTCTTCTTTCGCGAGAGAACGACAGCGATGACAATAATCGCGATGACGGTAATTGGCAGCCAATAGGCTTTGAAGAATTCCAGGAAAACGTTAAACGCAATCCAAAGTAAGACTTCAATGCCGATGATGCTGCCGGCTTTGTTCCACGGAAAATCCGCACCGTGGCGTTCGCGCAGCCGATGTGCGTATACCCACGAAACAATGAGGGTACCGAGGACAACTGCCAGAAAGAGGAAATTGCCTGTCCATTGGATGCCACTCAAAATGAAGTTCATGAGAGATTCACTCCTTTGTTATAAGGATTGTTTATGTCTATAGAGACACGTCGCAGAGAAAGGATAGTCAGGACTGAAACACATTAGCATCGGGAACCCGATAAGCGCGGTTTGAAATCGCGCTTGGAGCCGTGCGCCTATGGGGTTTGTTCCGCGTCCTACGGTGTTTACCTTGCCGTTCACGGCGCGTCTCGTCTAGAGACACGTCGTAGGAAAAAGAGCGTCAGGATTGATGAATTTTCTCGCGCGCGCAGCTGCCTGCAGCGCGGATACGCTCCGGACAACTGTAGACTGCCATATTCTCCCCGCGCATGAAACCGATCAGCGTCAGATTTCCCTCTTGCGCGAGTGCCACAGCGAGGGTGGATGCGGCGGAGACAGCGACGATGATAGGGAGCCGCGCGAAGAGTGCCTTCTGCACAATCTCAAAACTGGCGCGCCCGCTTACCATCAAAATGTGCCGCTCTAAAGGTAGCATGTCTGCCAACAACGCTTGCCCGATGACCTTGTCCACGGCGTTATGCCTGCCGATATCTTCTCTGATAATTAAGAGCTCGCCGTTTTCATTGAACAGCCCGGCGGCGTGGAGGCCGCCTGTCCGCTCAAAAACCGATTGCGCTTCTCGCAACCGTGCATTGAGTTGGTAGAGCGAGTGCGGACAGATATAGAAATCTGTCCCGACAGTTATTGCCGGTGCCTGAAGTTTGACGGATTCAATTGTCATTTTGCCGCAGAGCCCGCAGCTTGCATTTGCATGGAAGTTCCGCTGCCATCCCGCCTGCAGTTCCGTTCCGAGATGCACGTTGACGATGTTATCCTCGCTATCTTCGCAATAGGCGATGATGTGGATGTCGTCGCTGGATTTGATGAGCCCTTCTGTATAGAGAAACCCCGCCGCCAATTCAAAATCGTGCCCGGGAGTGCGCATGACGACGATGAGACTCTCTTGGTTCACCCGAATTTCCAGTGGTTCTTCAACAACGAGCTCGTCTTCGACGTGCTGCGGTCGCGCGTGGTGCCAGCGCGTCAGTTGTTTGATGCGTGTCGGTTGCTGGGACATAGTAGCGTTTATCTTTTCACCGTAGCACGGGGGTCTGGTAGCTTGAGCGGATTCCAATCGTCCAGGCAACCTCCCGAGTCCCCGTAGCGCGAGGGAAAACCTGTCCCTCGCGATCGAACTCGCGTCTGACGCTCGCTAGGAATAACCAAAAATCTATTGAGCCTCTTGCTTGTTCAATGTCTGCGCGCTGATTGTCGCGAGCCCGTTGGAGGTGCCGATCCAAGCTCTATCATTTGCTACGGCGATGCACTGCGCCGTTGATTCCCCGATGAGCGTCCGCGGCGTGCGGATTGTCTTCCACCCGCTATCGGTGGCTAAACGGGTATAGTAGACAAAGACATCGTCGTTCGTGGCTATCCAGAGCACCAACGGGGTATGCAGTTTTTCGAGACCGGCGGGCTCTCCTACTCTAGACAGTGCGTCAGAAGATATGCCATCTTCGCCGCTTTCAGGGAAACTTTCCTCAACGGATTCCGTTTCCGGTAGCGGCTCATCTGGCACTGTTTCTATGCCGTTGGGTGGGAGCGCGTCTGCTTCGTCTAGCGGCGATGTATCCACAACGCCAGCGATGTAAATCGCGTCTAAATCGGCGGGTTCTTCAATGCCGGTGAGGAGTGTCGTGGATTGCCCGCTGTCGCCATTCCATTCCGCCTGAAAATAGCCGTTTGCCTTGTCTGTTGCGTTGAACCACGTGAAGAGGAGTTGCTCCGCGGCAACGTCAAATCTGGCGATGGCGGTGCCTTCTTCGGTTTCGGTGGAGTGATAAGATTGCCACTCCTGCAACTGCCGGTCGAACGTCGCAACGTTCCCGTCTCGCGCGGCGGCCCAGAGCGTTGTGTCGGTTATCGCCAGCGTATGAATATCGTCTGATGGGATGAAACTGTTCTGTGTATTGTAAACCAAGCGTTCGCCGGTTTCGCGGGGCTGGCGCACTACGCCGGCATCTGTCGCGAACCAGAGCTCCTTCTCATCCATCTGAATATCGCGGACCCAGGCACTCGGCAGGGCATCCGGTGGTGCGTAGATGGTGATTGCATTTGTTTCTTGATTGTAATGGAGCGCGCCCTGATGTCGGGTGCCGATCCAAACTTCGTGCGCATTTACCGCAATCGCTCGGACATCCGGCACCGTCGCGAAATGCGTATTAATCGGGTTCGCAACCGCCGGAATAGGCATCCAGCCATCGAGATAGGTTTCGACGAGCATGACTCCCTTTGGCGTGCCAATCCACAGCCGCGTGCTGTCAATAGCGATGGCTTGAATTGCGTTATCGGGAAGCCCTTCTAATTGCGAGTAAACGCTCCACGCGCTCTCCGCCAGAATTTCTTCGGCGCGTTCCGTTAACGCCGTATCGGTGCTCAGCGTTCGGACGAGATTCGCTTCTGTGGCTGCTTCTTGTTTTCTACCGAGCCGTAGATTCACAATCGCTAGGGCGAGGCGCGCCTCATAAACCCATTCACTTTCTGGATAACGTTGCACGAATCCTGACAAGGTGTGGCGCGCGTTTTCCAACTGCGCCGTCGCCGCCTGCAGTTTGCCTATCTGGAAGACTGCTTTTTCATGCAACGGCGCATCGGGGAACTGCTTGATCGCCCATTCAAGCAGTGCCAGTCCCTTCTCCGTGTCCTGTAATTGTTCCACGAGCAAGAACCCGGTGAGGTAACTCAGTGTTCTCACCGACTCGTGTTCGGCGTGATAGTTCAGAATTAACTGATAAGCATCGACTGCCGCGACGTAATTTTCGGTAGCGAGCGCGGTGTCGCCGATCTTCCGAAACAGCGGCACGAGTTCAAAACTGGCGGCATCTATCATCGCCACCGAACGGAAGCGTTCCAACGCCGCGTCGGTTTCTCCCGCTGCTTGATAGAGTAATCCGAGTTGGTAGTGCGCGTCTGCGTATTTTGGGAATTCTTCCAGCGCGGCTTCAAATCGCCGTTTCGCGAGCTCGGGTGAGTTTAATTCCAGTAGATCGAGCCCATTACGATAGTGCTTAACCGCGGTCCTATCCGGCACATGCTCTAAGTTTGCTGTCCAACGGATGGTGTGTCCCATGAGTGGGAGGCGCAAAACCTGTCCGTTATATTCAATCTCAAATTCGGTATCGTTGGCACCGCGCCAGACCCCGGTGAGTCTGTCGCCGTTTTGGCTATCAACGATGACATACTGCTGGCTGTGGGCGAAATTCACGCCGATGAGAAAGATGAACCCTATCCAGAGAAGGAGGGAATAAGATTTCTGCATGATGTTCCTTTAAGAAGTCAATACGCCTTTCACTGTAGCGCAAGGGAAAACCTGTCCCTCGCGAACGTGAATGGTAAGTGATTTTTTTCCTACCGCACTATTAAATCCGTAGGGCGGGTGCCTGTCCTCTTGTTAACGCCCTTTTCCGGTGGCAGGCTTCCAAATGATAGGATATATAGTATCACAACACTGGAGAATTGTCAACAAAAAATGTCTGAATCCAGAACGATTCAGTTCTCCTTTTCTGTCGTTTGCGATGAATTCGCCGCATCGCAAACAGGTCAGGATTAGGCGATTCTGCTCTACAGACGCTGTCTCCCGCGATAGGCTAGTTACCGTAGCACGGGGGCCTGTCTCCCGCGAACGTGGTGGCGGCCGCTCAGGCCCTAACGCTCCGTTCCATAGAGTATTTCAGGCAACCCCTCGACAATCTCCATCGTCTTCAAACTCACCGTAATCACCGAACCAATCAAATCCACAATATACCGCGGGTTTTCTGCATCGTTGGCATCGTTCACAATCCCACTCCTCGGCTCTGGCTTCACGCGATACTGTTTCACTACCCACTCTAACGCCGAATACGGCCCCAACCGATACGAAAACACCTCCTGCGGAATCCCCTCTAACGTCAAAAACTTGTTATAGATGAGCCGCGTCCGGTCTTTGGATAGCTTCATCCGTTCCACGCGGAAATCAAGTTGCTTCGTCGCATCTTCCACAAACGTGAGCGGGTACTGGGGCTGCGTCTCGTAGTTGACATGCAGTTCGGCGAGCTGCGCACCGGCCTCGGCAAATGCCCAAAAATCTTCGGCATAAGGGATATGCGGCAGATCGCGCTTGAGATCAGCGGCGTAGCGTTCGCGATAACCCGGATGGTGCAGGACACCGTAGGTATAGTTGAAAATATCCCACTTCGTGAGGGTGTCGTCGCCGTAATGGGCTCGGAAGTTTTCCAGGGCCCAGTCGGTGATGTTTTCTCGGCGGTTGGTGCCGTCTTCATCGTAAATGTAGAAGGGGAAGCACTGGGAATCACCGGTTAAATGTAGATTCGGGATAACGGAGGCCATCAACGTGTGAAAAGGTTTGTTCGCGCCTATTGCACTGACGCAAATCACCCGATTTTCTGTTTCAGTGTCAGGTGTCGGAAAGATATAGGGCCAGAGATAGGTGCTATTATTCATCAACCGATCGAAGAACAGGAAGGGGCGGGTGAAAGGGCGGTAGAGAGACGTGCGCAATTTTTCATCGGAAAACTGGGCAAAAATCCCCTTTTTGAGTGCGGTTTTCAAATCGCCACTCCATTTGATTTTTGTGTCATCACCATCCACAAAATCGTCCACACTTATCTCCGATGTGTCTTCCCGGTCGCGCCACTGGGACACCTGCGCGTTATAGACACCGATCATCCGTTGCATGTTTGCAGCGAGCGTTTCTCGGTTGAAGTTGCAAGCCCAGGCATCACGGTTCGTTTTTACACCGTTGCTGAACGTGTGGAAAATCACGCCTGCCGCTGCGCCTTTCATTTGTTTTGCTGCCTTGCTCCCTATCGGTGTGAATGTCAAAAATTCAGGGTTGAGTCCTTCGGTGAGCCAGGTATGCCGTGCGTCGGGCTGAAGCGTTTGCCAGTCAACGTTGCCAACGTGTTCGGAGTGGCCAAGGAATTCAAACTTCTGGTTTTTATCCCACTTGTTGTCAGTGCGGTGATAAAAAATGCGCGCAGGAAGTCGTGAGCGGGAAGTCCCTCCTACCGCGTCGCTTTTGACGAAGAAGTTGATGCTTACGCCGACACGAATGCCGAAGACGTTTGCGTTGGAGACCAGGGTGTCTTTGCGGGCATTTCCGCCGAGGTCGAGGAGATAGAGCGCGTCAAAATCTTGGGCGAGATGTTTGCGCATTCCGTCAAACGACGCGCCATCCAGAAAGCTGTTGTTGGTGACGAGGGCGACGATGCCCTGCTTGCCGATTCTATTGGATGCCCAGCGGAGTGCTTTCACGTAAGGATCGTAGAGGGAATTTTTGAGCGTCAAGCGAGAATCCTTGGCATAGGTATCCCGAATCAGAGCGTCCATCGTGGGATATTTGCGATTCTTATTGTTATCATTTTCGTTGACTTGCCCGGCATTGTAAGGCGGGTTGCCGATGACAACAAACATCGGGGATGCCTTTTGCTTTGCGACGCGCGCCGTGTTTTCCTCGGTTAACAGCGACAGCTGCCGGTCTTCCGCCAGGTCGAACGTATCGACGAGGGAGATGCCTTCAAAGGGGAGATATGTCCCCGTGGCGGCGTAAAACTCGTGCTCGATGTTGAGCGTTGCGATGTAGTACGGCATGAGCAGCATCTCGTTGCACCAGAGTTCGTGGCGGTATTTCGCTTCCAGTTTTGTCTTGGGGATTTCGCGCATGAGGCGGACGATGAAGTTGCCGGTGCCGACAAACGCATCGATGAGGTGAACGCCGCTGTCAGCGAGGGAGCGATTGAACTGCGTTTTGAGCAGGTAGTCGACGCTCTTCACCATGAAATCGACGATAGGTTGCGGGGTGTAGACGATGCCGTGCGTGTCCGCTTGCTTGACAGAGAAGCCTTGGAAGAACTGCTCATAGACGGTGTTGAGGAAGTGCTGTTTCTGCGAGAAGTCGACGAGTGTCGCTGCCTCGCGTTCGATTTCACGGTAGAACGGTGACAACTTTCTGAGGAATTCGCCACGGTTCCAGACTGTGGCGAGCGGTCCCTTCAGCACCTTCTCAATGTGGCGTGCGATGACGTTGCGGTGTGCGAAATCCGGGTCCTCGAAGACAGTGCGGAACATCCGTTCGGTGAGGAGGTGTTGGATGAGCATCTCCTCGACGGCTGCCTCGGAGAGGTTCGGGTTGATGGCGGTTTTGCAGAGGTGGTGGAAGTCGGCGAAATCGGCGCGGAATTGCGCGTTGGTTTGGTGCTGCGTCTTGATAATGTTTGCGGCTTCGGTGCCGAGTTCGGGGACGAGTTCCTTGAACCGCGCGACGGCGGCGCGCCATTGGGCGGCATTGGCGCGTTCGTAGGCGAAGAATGTCTGCAGGACGGTGACAAGGGTTTCGCGTTCAGTGATGTCTGCGTCCAGCACTTCCGTGCCGTTTTGGTAGAGCATCGCGCGTTCCGGTGTCTGGAAGAGGATGTTGTCCTGCGGGTAACCGGCATCGAATTTCTTGTCGATTTCGGCGCGGAGGTTGCCCTTTACGCCTTTTGCTTCCCAGGTGCCGCGGGGGAGGCTGTGCTCGTCAAGTAGCGCGCCATCGAGGCGGAGAGGGTTTCTGCCTGGGAGTCGGAGCGTCTGTTCACAGATGAGTGTCCAGTCAAGTTGTCGTGCGCATGCTTCAAGGAGTGCTTGAAAGGCGGCGCGCACAGCAGTTTCGTGCGTTACGCCGTGTTGGCGATACCGGTCGAGGGCATCATAGTAGGCCGTGACGGTTTTGTGGGTTGGTTTGAGAGTGAGTGTTGGCATAAACACATTATACCGTGATTTGCGATAAAATTGCAAGTGAAAAATGTCTGTCTCGCGTCGGCTTGGATTTCAAGATGAGCTGCATGAGCGGCGTGCTGTCTGGGCATCCCGCCACCACTTGTTCGATCAGAAGAAGAAAAGGAGTTGATAGCCCAGGTGCCCCTAATCCTGTTAATCCTCTCACAGGAAAATGTCGGTTTTTCAGCCGTTTTGGACATTTTTGTAAAAAACATCAGAAAAACGTGACATTTCAGTGGATTTATGGTATCATTAAAGATACAAAGGCGATGGATACAGCGGTTAACGGTGGCCCCTATTGCAGGGGATGGAAACGAAGAAAAGGAGGAATTCGTATAGACTATGCAGAAAGCAGAAAAGCCAGAGTTTAGTGCGCGATACTTAGAAAACAGTGGAGGTCCGATACTCGTAGGCATCGCCTTGTTGTCCTTCATTGGGTATCTCGCCTATGTACATGGCCAAGAAAACCTTAACAGCCAGCAGGGTGTCAAGCTTGTTGCCACTCTTCAGAAACACAGCAGTGCGGCGCAAACTGTCTCGATTGCAAGTGTCTTACTCGCCGCGCTGATACATTGGGGGATTGAAAAAGTGTTGTTCAAAATTAAAGAGCGCGAGCGGTTGATCAATCGCATCCTCGATTTGGAAGAGCGTGATGCCGAGAAGACTGCGCGCCTTGCCGCGCTTGAATCACTTGATGCCGAGAAGGCTGCACGCATCGCCGAATTGGAATCACTCGATGCCGAGAAGGCTGCACGCATCGCCGAATTGGAAGCACGCGAGGCGCAGCAGACTGATGACAAGCGTCAATAATCCGCGAGGCGCGTTGGCAAAGTTCGGCGCGCCCGAATTTGTGTTGCGCCTTCCCGTGAATTTTCCAGCGGAAAACCGTCCGCGTCCGTTCGCGTCCGAACCTGCCTCGCCGCGAGCGTCTACATCTACCTCCATAATAATGCGCGTGATGAACGAAACAACCCTTCCTATTACACAATTAAAGACGACATTTTGCGCTGCACTTGCTACGGGCCCCGTCGTTGTCGTTGCACCGACTGGCAGCGGGAAATCGACGCAGATTCCGACGTGGTGCCCGGGGCCGGTACTTGTCGTGGAGCCGCGTCGCGTCGCATGCCGTTCGCTTGCCCGGTGGGTGGCGCAGCAGCATGGCGAATCGTTGGGCCGTTCTATCGGTTACACCGTGCGGTTTGAGGATGTCAGTTCCGACGAAACCGGCATTCGTTTCGTTACGCCGGGGGTGGCACTCCGATACGCGGCGGGAGAGGAGCTTGGCCGTTACCGCACGCTGATTTTAGACGAATTTCATGAGCGCGGTGTGGAGGCAGACCTGGTTCTCTCCATCTGCCGGAAAAAACGGCCGGATGCTAATCTTGTTATTATGTCGGCGACAATAGCGGCGCATCCCCTCGCGCGATTTATTAGCGGAAAGGTGCTGCGCGCGGAAGGCCGCGTCTATCCCGTTGAGGTGAAGTACCTCGGTGGTACGGTGGTGCCAACTTCTCGGAACTTAACGGAGCGCGTTGAGAGAGGCGTTCGCCGTGCGCTGCAGGAGACAAACGGAAACGTGCTGGTTTTCCTCCCCGGCAAAGGTGAGATTAGTTCGTGCCACGATGCGCTGCGCCGACTCCGAGCGGTTGAACTTATCCCGCTACACGGTAATTTGCCGCCGGGAGAGCAAGACTTGGCGTTTGAGACGCAATCGCGCCGCCGCCGGGTGATTTTGGCGACGAATGTCGCCGAAACGTCGATTACGCTTCCCGGCATCACCGCGGTTGTGGATGCGGGGCTTGTGCGGCAGCGCATCCATCAAAGTCAACGCATCGTCCTGGCGTTACGGCCTATCTCGCAGGCCTCGGCGGAACAACGCCGCGGGCGTGCAGGCAGACTCGGGCCGGGGAGATGCTATCGACTCTGGGAGGAACACGGACAACTGGAACCTGAAACGCCGCCGGAGATTCGGCGCGAGGATTTGACGCAGTTTGTTTTGGATGTAGCCGCCACCGGCTATCGGCCGCAAGATTTGTCCTTTTTGGATGCGCCACCGGATTTTGCGGTGGAACGTGCGCAAACGGAACTGAAAAGTTGGGGTGTGCTTGCAGCAGATGATACGCTCACGGAGTATGGCGCGAAATTGTGCACGCTGCCGGTCAATCCGCTGCACGCGCGATTGCTAGTCAAAGCCCCGCGGGAATTTCGTCCAGAGTTGGTAGTTCTGGTTGCGACGTTGGAACGTCCCGCGCCGTTATGGCGGCGCATGGAGCATCTGCCGCATGAGCAACAGGAGGCGGTTCAGGAAGCACGCCGAAAGGAGCTCTTCCGCGGAGATGCCTGCGATGCGACAGCGGCTATCCGCACGCTGCGTCACGGTGATGTGAAACGGCATCACCTCCACAAAAATGCCCTCGCTGAATGCCGCCGGATTGCGACGCAGCTGCGCGCGTTTTTTGAGCTGCCGCCGATAGAAGTGCCTGCCGGTTTTTTGGATGCGCCTCATCCGAATCGGACCGGACTGATAGACTATCTCTTACGGGAGTGGCCGGCTTGTGCTTATGTCAGAAGGCGGAAAGGGAAGGGATGGGGAAATGGACAAGCGGAGGTGCTACTGGATTCAGATTCGCTGGTGCCGAAAGAGCGGCACGCTGCCTTAATCTTGGAGACTGTCGGCATTGCGAAAGGCACGCGTGTGCAGTTGATGGGACGCACCGCCATGCCTTGCACGTTCGAGACGCTTGTGAAGGCAGGCATCGGCACATCCGAAGTGACCGCCCCGAAACAGGTAGGAACGGAGATTATCGCCGAAGTCGTGACGACGTACGCGGGCCGCGAGATTGGGCGGGAGCAAAGGACTCTACGTGGGGAATTGTTGAGAGAGGCACTTGCTTCTCTGATTCTTTCCGGTAAACTCTTTTCGGGGGTGGGAGAACAGCTGACCCGAGCGATTGATGCGTGGCATTTGCATTGCGCATTAAATTCAGTGTCGGCAGAGATAACGCCGCAGGCGTGGTTAGTTTCGCGACTGACAGAATTAGGCGTGGAAGCGGCAGAGGAGTGCGAACTCCTCTCCGCCGAGGATTTGCGGTTTACTAAAATAGACGATGCTACGATTGCTGACATTGAGGCGCAGTATCCGCGGGAATTTTCCGTGAACGGTGCCAAGTTTCGGGTGGCATACGCTCCGAGGCAGAGGCAGGTAACCTTGGTATGGATGAGCGGCATTCGGCAACCGACGCTGAGCACGGTGTTGCTGCCGCGTTGGAATAATTGGAAGGTGCGGGTAGATTGGCGTGGGAAGTTGCGGACGGTGCGACAGTGAGTGTCGCGCGAAAAGAGGTTGACATTGCCTTCAAGTTTGTGATAGACTATAAGAAACGAAAAAGAGGGGAAACCGTCATGGCATTCAGCGATTTCAAAACCGCCGCCGAGGTCCAAGAGCAATTCGGCATCACTTCCGTGGAGGAAAACTTCGTGGAGCGTGGAGCTGCAAACCCGCCGGCGCATTTTCTGCACGACTTCGAGTTGGCTCAGCAGCACATTGATGTTTTCGCATCCGAGTCGGCCCGTTGTCACGCGCTGATTTATCCGATTTTATGGGAGTGCTATAAGGCATACATCGAAGACTACGCGCTCTGGATAGGGAAATCCATCACCTACGATGAGACGTTGACGGGCACGCCAGATTACTTCGTCTCTACAAAGTCGCCGTTGGGCAAAAACGTTGTTGGTGCTCCCTTAATCATGATGGTGGAGGCGAAACGGAACGATTTTGAGATGGGCTGGGGGCAATGTCTCGCGGAGATGGTGGCTGCCCAGAAAATCAATGACGATGCGGTTCGGCCCGTGTATGGCCTTGTCAGCGATGGCGAACGGTGGCAATTTGGGCGGCTCGTCGGCGATGCCTTTACCCGCTACCGCCCTAGTTTTGATTCGGATGATCTGCCGGCACTCTTTGGTGCGGTTGAAGCGATTTTCAGGAGCGCGATGGGAAAAGGCGGCGGGCGCGCCTGAGCTCCAATTCTCTGTTGGCGTTCGGTGGCTGATGAGCCCGATGCCAGTACAGAATGGGGGCTAACGCTAGAAAGGAGGGAAAATCCCATGGCATTTAGTGATTTTAAAACAGAGGCTGAAGTGCAGGAGCAATTCGGCATCACCTCCGTGGAGGAAAACTTCGTGGAGCGTGAGGCTGCAAACCCGCCGGCGCATTTCCTGCACGACTTTGAGTTGGCCCAGGAGAGCATTGATGTTCTCGCGTCGGAGTCGGCTCGGTGCCACGCGCTGATTTATCCGATTTTATGGGAGTGCTATAAGGCATACATCGAAGACTACGCGCTCTGGATAGGGAAGTCCATCACCTACGATGAGACGTTGACGGGCACGCCGGATTACTTCGTCTCCACCCGGTCGCCGTTGGGGAAAAGAGTTGTTGGTGCTCCCTTAGTCATGATGGTAGAGGCGAAACGGAACGATTTTGAGGTTGGCTGGGGGCAATGCCTCGCGGAGATGGTGGCTGCCCAGAAAATCAATGACGATGCGGGTTGCCCGGTGTATGGCATTGTCAGCGATGGCAGATTGTGGGAATTTGGCCGGCTCGTCGGCGATGTTTTTATCCGCAATAGAACGCTCTACACGGCGGATGATCTGCCGGAACTCTTTGGTGCGGTTGAAGCGATTTTCAGGAGCGCGATGGGAAAAGGCGGCGGGCGCGCCTGAGCTCCAATTCTCTGTTGGCGTTCGGTGGCTGATGAGCCCGAACGCCAGTACAACAAAATGGGGCTAACGCTAGAAAGGAGGGAAAATCCCATGGCATTTAGTGATTTCAAAACGGTTCATGAAGTGCTAGAAAATTTCAAGGTTACCTTCACGTGGGGTAACTTCATCGAAAGCGAGGAGTCAACGCCGCCGGGGCATCTCCTGCACGACTTTGAGTTTGCCCAGGAGCACATTGATGTTTTCGCGTCGGAGTCGGCTCGGTGCCACGCGCTCATCTATCCGATTTTATGGGAGTGCTATAAGGCATACGCCAAGGATTACGCGCTCTGGATAGGGAAGTCCATCACCTACGATGAGACGTTGACGGGCACGCCGGATTACTTTGTCTCTATACGCTCTGAGTTGGGTATCCCTGTTGTCGGGATGCCGCTCATTCTGTTTGTAGAGGCGAAGCGGAACGATTTTGTTCTCGGTTGGGGGCAATGCCTCGCGGAGATGGTGGCTGCCCAGAAAATCAATGACGATGCGGCTTTTCCGGTGTATGGCATTGTCAGCGATGGCGAACAGTGGCAATTTGGGCGGCTCGTCGGTGATGTCTATACCCGCGATAGAACGCGCTACACGGTAGATGACCTGCCTCGGCTCTTTGGTGCGGTTGAAGCGGTATTCAGGAGCGCGATGGCGAATGGGGATGGACGCGCCTGAGAAGGTTCTGGTAGGCGCGCCACAGCAGCGCGCCGCTAACTCCAAGCCGCATCACTCTTCGCTACGGTGGCGATACGCCAATTCAAGCACGGGGAGAAGTGCTGCGATATTATTGGGGATATCGTAATAGGCTTTGTCTTCTCGGGTTACGCTCGTCCCCCAAAATTCACATCCGTAGTGATGTTCCAATTGGCGTGCCTCTTCTTCAGTGATATGAACAAAAATCCGAGAAAACTCACTCCTCTTTCATCCGTTGGAAAGCACACCGAATCCCGCCGCGCTGTGCCCAACCATCAGGAGTCAGCGTCATGCCGCCATCTAAGGTGAGCAAAAGTCTATCGCCATCTACCGAGATGCTGAGCGGAAGATTCACGATGCGCGGATAGAGCTCTGCCGCGCTATGCTCAAGTAGAAATTCTGCTGGCGAGAGCCCTTGCCCGCGCAGCAATATGAGTAGCGGATACAGTTCTTCGGCAATACGGCGGAGGCCCACCGTCAATGGGCCCGAAATGACGATACTTCCGTTGATGCCTTCATAACGCGGCACGGTGTTGTCCCGATAAAAGCGGAGGGTGAGGTTTTTACGGCTGGAAGCGTCCAGGGCGACTGTCGCCGCCAAAATTTCCTCGCTGACATCGCCTTCTTTCATCTCGATGCTGCGCAGTCGCCACGTTCCGAGCACGCTGTCGATGACTGCGTGCTTGATTTCTGTTGGCGCGTTGAAATGTTTCCGGCGGGCATCCTCGTATATCTCGCGGAGCCGAGTGCGTTCGTGCTGCATTTTCTGGTATTCGGCGGTGGTGCATCCGGTGAATACCAGAGCTAAGATGAGAAAGGCGAGTGACGTTAAGATTTTCATGGGTGTCTCCTTACAGAAACATTCTCCGTTTCGTATTGCCATGGCGGGAGACAGCCCCCGCCCTATGTGCCAAGGATGTTCTGGCAGCCCGTAGCGCGAGGGAAAACCTGTCCCTCGCGAACGTCCGGCGATGAACTGCCTGCAGCATGGCGGAGGACAGAGCCCCACCCGACGTTCAAAGAGGCGGGGCTCGCATCATTTCAGACTATTCCACGCGTTTTAAGGTGCATCGGATGCCGCCGGTGCGCATCCAACCTTTCGGTGTTAGTTCCATGTCGCCATACGCGATGAGATAGAGCCGGTCTTCTGTCACCGCGATGCCCATCGTTGAAATGACTGAGAACGATAAAGCTTTACCGAGTACCTTCATGCTGCCTTGTTCTCCGAGCTCGCGTCTTTTGGCACGTGCGATTCGTTTAATCTTTGCAACCACGCGCCTTGCCTGTTCGTAACCGAACAAAAACTCTAGCATTTCTATCCCCGTGCGTCGATTAAACTGGATAAAGGGGTACGATTCATCGCCGACACGCATCGTGGTGACGTTACACTGCCCGGTGATATCGGTGCTTCCGTTTTTGCCGGCGTAATAGTAGGAAGAGGCGCGCTCAAAAAATTCTACCGTCAGATTTTTGCGGGTAGATGCGACGAGTGCCGCCTTCGCCGCTGCGATGTTTTGACTGGCGGGGTTGTCCGTTACCTTGACAGGGGGCAACCGGATTGCGTCGTCTTCCGACAGTTGTTCCTGGGTGGTGACTTGTCTGTTGGCATCCGTAGGCGAATCGCTTTTCTGTGGTGGGTTCGCCTTCCGCTTATTGATGCTACCATCTTCAACCTCTAGGCTAACATACTGCCATTTTCCGAGCAGCAGTTCCCTTATCGCGTTCTTGAGTTTGTCCGGATGGTGTTTTTCGCGGACATCTTCAAGTTCCGTGAGAAGTTCTTCGCGTTCTTGCTGGAGTTCCTGAGTCGGCAGGGTGGCGCAGCTGGTGAAGAGCAGCACCTTCATGCTGAGGATGGCTAAGGTTTTCATGGTTTCTCCTTTTTTATTTGACTCTTTTGAAGGTGCATCGGAGGCCGCCGGTGCGCATCCAGCCTTTCGGCGTTAATTCCATGTCGCCATACGCGATGAGATAGAGCCGGTCTTCTGTCACCGCGATGCCCATCGTTGAAGCGATTGGGAAAGCTCTGGATTTGGCTAGGAGCCGCCGGTTGCCTCGCGCGTCCCGCTCATAGTTTTTGACGAATCTGGTGCGTCTGCTCCTTGCCAGCGCATGCCTGACCGGTTCGTAACCGAATAAGAATTCCATCATTTCCATCCCGGTGCGTCGATGGAGTCGAATAAACGGATAGGACTCATCCCCGAAGCGCATCGTGGTGACGTTACACTGTCCGGTGATATCAGTGCTTCCGTTTTTACCGGCATAATAGTAGGAAGAGGCGCGCTCAAAAAATTCTACCGTCAGGTTTTTGCGGGTAGATGCGACGAGTGCCGCCTTCGCCGCTGCGATGTTTTGACTGGCGGGGTTGTCCGTTACCTTGACAGGGGGCAACCGGATTGCGTCGTCTTCCGACAGCTGTTCCTGGGTGGTGACTTGTCCGTTGGCATCTGTCGGCGATTCACTTTCCTGCGGGTTCGCCTTCTGCTTGTTGATGCTACCGTCTTCGACCTCTATGGAAACAAACTGCCATTTTCCGAGCAGCAGCTCTCTTATCGCGTTCTTGAGTTTGTCCGGATAGTATTGTTCTCGGACATCTCCCAGGTCTTCGATGAGCCCTTCGCGTTCTTGCTGAAGTTCCTGGGTTGGCAGGGTGGCGCAGCTGGTGAAGAGCAGCACCTTCATGCTGAGGATGGCTAAGGTTTTCATCATTTATTCTCCTTGATGCGTTCAAAGGAACATTGGAGTCCGCCGCTCTGCACCCAGCCGTCGGGACTCAGTTGCATCTTACCATACATCAGTAAATAGAGTCTGTCGTCCGTGACAGAGATGCCGATTTCGGCGGCCTTCGCCTCGGCGAACCCGGACGCGCCTTTGAGACCGAGGGGTTTTCCATCAGGCCCGACGGCGAAGAGCAGCTGCGGCATCAGCGGGCCGGAGCGTCTGATGAACCGAATGAATGGGAACGGTTCATCGCCAAACCGGACGGTAGTGATATTGAACTGTCCTGCGAATTCTGTCGTGCCTCTTTTGCCGCGGTAGAAGTAAGATTCGTTCATCTCAAAAAAAACGAGGGTGAGATTCTGCAGATCGAGCGCGTAGAGCGCGGCTTTTGCGGTTGCGACTTCTTCGGTGACATCGTTCTCCTCGACTTCGAGGTTGAGGAATTTCCATGTACCGAGCAGTTTATCGGTGATTTCGGTTTCAAGCGTTCCGCTGTCGTGTTCGCGCCGGAGGTTTTCGTAATTCTCGATGAGGGTATCGCGTTCGTGTTGCATCTCTTGATATTGCGTGTTGGTGCAGCCGGAGACCAGGATCAGGATGAGGATGCTGAGCGTAGTGAAGGTTTTCATCGGTTTTTCTCCAACAAGCGGATAGAGATATCCGCCCTTACAGTTTCGGGCCCGGCGAGGGCCCGGCGAGCGCGAATCGCCGAGGGTTTCCCTCGCCCTACGGTTAGCGATGACTTTTTGGTAGATTTGCGAGCATTATTGAGGTAGTTTAGTTGATTTTTGTTTTGATGTCAAGAAAAAATGGGGAAGGGAGGCGGATTTAGTTTTCGGTTTTCGGGGGTTTCCACAGAGTAACGCCGCTGTCCTAATTGGTGCGTGTTGACTTTTTTGAGTTTCCATTAAGACGTAGCTTGCAGCATTGGGCTATCCGGTTTCAATTCCAAACGGGTGCGATTAAAAGCAAGCGTTTTCATCGTAAATCCGCGCTCTTGATAGGTTTCAATTCCAAACGGGTGCGATTAAAAGTTCGCCTCTGCAGAGGACTTCATTCAACAGATGAAGGAGTTTCAATTCCAAACTGGTGCGATTAAAAGCGTTATTTCAATCGTGGTTGTATCCTGATAATCTGTTTCAATTCCAAACTGGTGCGATTAAAAGAAACCGAATTCCTTCGCATTACTGATGATGGCGACAGTTTCAATTCCAAACTGGTGCGATTAAAAGTGGCAGACGTGCTGGCACCGTTGCGGGAATGTGATAAGGGTTTCAATTCCAAACTGGTGCGATTAAAAGGTTGTTGCTCCTGAAAGCACCCAGTCGTCCCCAATAGAGTTTCAATTCCAAACTGGTGCGATTAAAAGCCATCGGCGGCTTGTGTGTCGTTTCTGGCTGTGTCAAGGTTTCAATTCCAAACTGGTGCGATTAAAAGCATCGCATAAGGATTACCCGCACGCTTGGAAAAGATATCGTTTCAATTCCAAACTGGTGCGATTAAAAGAAATCGCTTTGACTATTTAGAGTGGGCAGAAGAGAAGTTTCAATTCCAAACTGGTGCGATTAAAAGCAATCGTTGTCGCATCCTGAGTCGCCGCAGGTAAGTTTCAATTCCAAACTGGTGCGATTAAAAGTTAAGTGCTCAAGACCTTATGATGCAGCTCGAAGGTTTCAATTCCAAACTGGTGCGATTAAAAGGCTAAGGAGTGAGAAGATGTTAAGCCAATACCGAAGTTTCAATTCCAAACTGGTGCGATTAAAAGTAACATGAGAAAGAAGAAGTTTTACGCGGTGCTTTTTGTTTCAATTCCAAACTGGTGCGATTAAAAGTATCTCCGATTAGGTTCAGTCGCATCAAGTTCACCTGTTTCAATTCCAAACTGGTGCGATTAAAAGGCTGAGCGGCAAATCGGTAATGCCTCGCTTGGCAGGTTTCAATTCCAAACTGGTGCGATTAAAAGAGTAAGCGAGGCATGCCAGCATCGATGTCTCGCTAATGTGTTTCAATTCCAAACTGGTGCGATTAAAAGGCAACGGCGTTCTCTGTATCCCACTTGGGCAAATGTTTCAATTCCAAACTGGTGCGATTAAAAGATTATCAGTAGGTGCCGCAACCCCCTCATGCACGTTTCAATTCCAAACTGGTGCGATTAAAAGTCTCTATGCTCGAATACTTCGAGAGAGACGATGATCTCGTTTCAATTCCAAACTGGTGCGATTAAAAGGTTCGACAAGGCTCAACTATAGATGCCTCATACTTCAAGTTTCAATTCCAAACTGGTGCGATTAAAAGTGTATAGTGTGCTGTCGACATACGCCTCTCTGCTGTAGGTTTCAATTCCAAACTGGTGCGATTAAAAGTGAATTCGCCTCGCTTCATCGCCTCGCTAGCGAGAGTTTCAATTCCAAACTGGTGCGATTAAAAGCTACGCTGGTTTCCGGTAGGTTGTCTGTGCTCGCTGGGTTTCAATTCCAAACTGGTGCGATTAAAAGTGCTTTTGCAAAATCAACGTCTTCATTCTCTCTGCAAGTTTCAATTCCAAACTGGTGCGATTAAAAGGCGGAGCAGAACTCGAAGGAGTCTGAAGATCTTCGCGGTTTCAATTCCAAACTGGTGCGATTAAAAGTCGAACCCGACATACCGCGCCTCTTCCGGAAAATAAGAGTTTCAATTCCAAACTGGTGCGATTAAAAGTCTGACGGCAAGTGGCAAAAGGACATTCCTGCTAGTGTTTCAATTCCAAACTGGTGCGATTAAAAGTTTGAAGTCGACCAGGATGCAAGCGGCATGAAAAAAGTGTTTCAATTCCAAACTGGTGCGATTAAAAGCCGATTGGCTCTTGGAAGAAGGCTAATCACTCCAGTGTTTCAATTCCAAACTGGTGCGATTAAAAGTCTACCGAGGGACCCGCCTCCGTAGCAATTGCATCGTTTCAATTCCAAACTGGTGCGATTAAAAGACTTGAGACCGGCGGAGACTAGACTCCGCCCTTACCCGGTTTCAATTCCAAACTGGTGCGATTAAAAGTCCCCAAATGCGTTTCTTTCCACCCTCGTAAGGATGTTTCAATTCCAAACTGGTGCGATTAAAAGAGGATTTCTATGTCTATCGACCTGGCTGCCTTCTCTGTTTCAATTCCAAACTGGTGCGATTAAAAGATGGATGAGATGATGCCATCACTCTCCCCCGTGTTCACGTTTCAATTCCAAACTGGTGCGATTAAAAGATACGCGGGCGATGATTGAGGATGTGAAAGAGGTTATCGTTTCAATTCCAAACTGGTGCGATTAAAAGTGAAAAATACTATTTTGATGCCCGCGCGGCATTCAAAAGTTTCAATTCCAAACTGGTGCGATTAAAAGTTGAGGGCGATAACGGCGGGCGCACCAACCTTCCCATGTTTCAATTCCAAACTGGTGCGATTAAAAGCCATGCGCGCGAAAGACTTCGTTCATCGCCTCGCGTGCGTTTCAATTCCAAACTGGTGCGATTAAAAGCAGGCGGCGCGCTGTTTAAAGGCGGCGTTTGAGAGTGGTTTCAATTCCAAACTGGTGCGATTAAAAGGCCCGTTGCCCCGCTGCAATGCTAGCCGTGCTGGAGTTTCAATTCCAAACTGGTGCGATTAAAAGGAAGCAGGAAGTCCCTGACCTCGGTCATACAGAGGTTTCAATTCCAAACTGGTGCGATTAAAAGAGCATCAGAACAAGCTTGATGCTCTCAACGTTGAATGTTTCAATTCCAAACTGGTGCGATTAAAAGTCGCCGCGCTCGATGCCGAACCCGCGCTCGCAGAAAAGGTTTCAATTCCAAACTGGTGCGATTAAAAGTTTTGGCAGAGCCAGGCAAGTCAACACCCTGTCGCCTCGGTTTCAATTCCAAACTGGTGCGATTAAAAGTGCGCGATAAATGAAGACAACCTATCGTCCAAAGTTTCAATTCCAAACTGGTGCGATTAAAAGGGGAATTATACCTGCGAGATTTGGTCAGATCAGCCATGTTTCAATTCCAAACTGGTGCGATTAAAAGGGTCATTGATAATGAATTTGACATACGGTCCAAAGCAGTTTCAATTCCAAACTGGTGCGATTAAAAGGAGCGCGGCTATCACGATATAGTTGATGCGTGCCTGAAGTTTCAATTCCAAACTGGTGCGATTAAAAGGCTATCACGATATAGTTGATGCGTGCCTACTCGCCATGTTTCAATTCCAAACTGGTGCGATTAAAAGGTGGAGAAAAGGGCGCGTGGGTTGGCTGGCAGCCGCATGTTTCAATTCCAAACTGGTGCGATTAAAAGCGTCCGCGAAGAGCGCGAGCGGATCGAAGAAGCCATCGTTTCAATTCCAAACTGGTGCGATTAAAAGGATATCTCCAGTTATTCTGATTGACCACTTCAAGTGTTTCAATTCCAAACTGGTGCGATTAAAAGTTGACGTTCCGGAAAGACAGCGTGAAAGGAAAACGCGCGTTTCAATTCCAAACTGGTGCGATTAAAAGCTACACCGTCGCAACGCTCACGCACTGGGCAATCTGGTTTCAATTCCAAACTGGTGCGATTAAAAGGAGAAAGAGGTATCAGTCTTTGAGAGACTGATGCGCCTGTTTCAATTCCAAACTGGTGCGATTAAAAGACAAGTGACAGTTTAAATTGATGCGGTAATATCAATGTTTCAATTCCAAACTGGTGCGATTAAAAGCCGACGAAAATGTGCTGATGCGTCATGCCACAGTGGCTACCGTTTCAATTCCAAACTGGTGCGATTAAAAGTTGTAGGTGTAATCGCGCCCGGGCTGAAGCCCATGAACAGTTTCAATTCCAAACTGGTGCGATTAAAAGGCTCGCGCATGTTGAAAACCGAGACCTGCAGTTTTATTGTTTCAATTCCAAACTGGTGCGATTAAAAGAAGATAGACACGCTGTTCAGCATCGGGGAGCAGACTGTGTTTCAATTCCAAACTGGTGCGATTAAAAGGACTTCATCGGAATAATTTGAGGTTAGCACACATTCCAGTTTCAATTCCAAACTGGTGCGATTAAAAGCGCCCGCGTGCTACCGATACCTACGCAGGAAGGTTTCGAGTTTCAATTCCAAACTGGTGCGATTAAAAGCGATGCCGATACAGCGTTACTTGTTGCTGAGGGCAAAGTTTCAATTCCAAACTGGTGCGATTAAAAGCTTTTGCTTCAAAATGTGGTATAATATATGTCATAGTAAGGTTTCAATTCCAAACTGGTGCGATTAAAAGTCGCCGCTGTTTTTACAAAATCGGCGTTGCCGGTGTTTCAATTCCAAACTGGTGCGATTAAAAGAGTCAGTTGCGGTTTCGGAGCCACCGTGTCTGCGACCTTGTTTCAATTCCAAACTGGTGCGATTAAAAGGATTTTGCTTTGGCGGGGGCTATGTGGCCCCCACTGTTTCAATTCCAAACTGGTGCGATTAAAAGCCTGAATGACCTTGCCGATATCCTCGTATCGCTGGTTTCAATTCCAAACTGGTGCGATTAAAAGGCGGAAATCCTCATCTAAACGTGGTTCTAATTCAAACCGTTTCAATTCCAAACTGGTGCGATTAAAAGGGGAATAGGTCACAGACCGACCTACTCCTGCGGTAGATAGTTTCAATTCCAAACTGGTGCGATTAAAAGCTCTCTGGAACACGTCTATCTACTCATTCGGCAACACGGTTTCAATTCCAAACTGGTGCGATTAAAAGGCTATCCGCAGACAGCATATATATGATACCACATCCCTGCGGTACTTGTCAAGTTAATTTCCATTTTTTTTATTTCGCTAGGTGAGTTGCTGGCGACCGGCAGTAGTGACAATTCCCCAGGAGGTCGACGGACTTCGGTAACACACGCATCTATCGGCACTTTTCTCCGAAATTAGCGCATGCAATCAACCTAAGAAACCGCCTCTCACACCAGGTCGACAGCAGAATGCAATCCGCAGATTCCGGCCGAAACCTTGCTTAGAGCAGGTTCGTCGCAGGATTCTTGTCTAATCCCATCACCTCCTTGTCCATCCACCTTGCATCGCGCAACTGGTAGAGGATCACGGAGTCCTTTTCAGGTTCTGTGAGTGACGCTAACCCGGATTTGACGCGCGCTAACTGCGCCTTGGTTAAGTATCCCTCAAAAACCGAGTTTTGCACCCAGTTGAGGTGCTGCCGCAAATACTTGCAGACTTTCGCAACGCGTGCGACTTCAATGTCGTAAACGAGAATGATATACACGATGTTTCACCTCTCTAATAGCGGGCGCGCGCCGGAAGACGCTCCCCGATGCACCCAAGATGCACTCTCTACCACCACGGCCGAAGTGCCTGATACGGCTCCATCCGGACGAGGTGCTTGATGAGTTTGTAACACTCCAGACGGATAAGCCGCTGATAGGAGACTTTGCGCTTCAGTTTCCGATGCGCGATCGTCTGTTTCAATTGCTCATCGAACGCTGCGATGAACAACTTTCGTCCCTTTTCATTGAGATAGCAGGCCCCCACTTCTGTCTCAAAATGTTTCGCCTCGTTGAGTTGCCCACGGTTGAACAAGCGGAAAATAATCCGGTCAACGATGAGCGGTTTGAAAATTTCGGCGAGATCGAGGCTGAGGGAAAAGCGTCTGTCGCCCGGTTCGTGCAGAAAACTGATTGTCGGGTTGAGTTGCGTCCGGTAGATTTCGGTGAGACACGCCGCATACATCATTGAGTTTCCGAAGGAGATAGCGGTGTTAATCGGATTGTCCGCGGGACGGCGCACCCGTTTCTCAAACGGCGTTTTCAACGTCAGAATCGTGTTGAAAGCGGTGTAATAGGTATCGCGGATGAGCCCCTCGTATCCCATCAATTCGTTCGTGTTTTTCGCCGCGCGGCTGTCGGCAGCGATTTTCTCAATCTCCTCAATTTGGGCGGCGCAATCCTTTCCTCGGTTTGTATGATACCGGAGGATTTTCAGGATATTGAAGACGGCGGATGCGACGAACTCCCGTGCGAGCTCCATCCGTTTCTCGCGTTTTTCGTAGTGCTGCACCTGTTTGACGAGGAGCGAGCCGGAGTTGAGATACTCCCGCGGATAGTAACTTCCGGAATAATAGCCGTAGTAGTTGAACACGTGAAACGGAATGTGCTTCTGTGCCAAGAAGTTCATCAGTTTCGTGTTCAGGTCGAGTTCGCCGTAGAGGTAAAGCGCGTCAATATCTTCCACCGGGATAGGGATGCGCGGTGCCGCCTCCGGCTCTAAATAGAGCGTGTTATCCTTCCGACGCAATCGGCCGGGTTGCGTGATGTAGTAATTGCGGGACATAAGTTCCTCCCTTAACTCCAACAGAGTTCCTGATAACTGCAGGACTTGCAGATTTTCATATAGTCTGCGCGAGGCGGAGTGGGCATCGCTGCAATCTGGGTGACTTTCTCGATGGCAGCCTCCAGTTCGCGCTCTCTATCGGCGGTGAGTTCTACCTCGGTAGTTCGACGTTGGCGCGGGTAATTGATAACCCCCTTCCGGTCGGTGACACCTTTCTTCTTAAGCAGATAGAGGTAATAACAGAGTTGCATGACATGCGCTGTCTCCATCGCGGGACCGGATTTGATGTCGTGAAGGATGCCGTCCTTATCGACAAAGTCGATGCGAACCATGCCATCGATGAGCCATTCCCGCCGTTTCTCGCGCGGGTAGGTGTCCTCGTGCAGGAGCTGCCCGATGTCGACATATTCGGACGTATGCTCCATTTCAAGGTGGTTCTGAAAGAACCAAAGTTTGCGTTCGCAAATATAGAGGTAGTTGATGGCGGTGCCGGTGATGTGGGATTGGTTTGGGTTTTGCATGAGATGCTCCTTTTATTGCATAAGTGTGCCCTACTGAAGATTTGAGATAGCTTCCTCGTCAAGTTCAAGCCCCACTTCAAAGGTGTAACGGGCGTGGATAGCGTTAAAAGGAAGCTCAATCTCTCGCGTGTTTCCCCTGCGGTTCGTCAGTTGTTGCTTTGCTTTCCGCTGCAAAATTTTACGTTGACTAGTGGCAAAGCGAAATGCCCCTTCCGAAATGCTGAGGTGGTGTGCCTTGTAATTCCGATAATCCTGTTTAACGACATCCACAAATTTCCAAGGCACGACATCGTAAGTTTGGTATTTCGGCAAGCGAATGACAACGTGCCCTTCTTCCGCGATATCCTCACCGTAATTGTCTTGCGGTTTTTTGCCGAAGACCAGATCGGTGAGAATCGCTTTTGAAAGTTCATGGTGCATGAGCCGGAGAGAGTCAGTGTAGACTGCGTTAACCCACTCACAAGCGTTTTGAAAGGTATAACGGTGTCCAAGCGTCTCCCAAGAACGTTGCAAAATCTCAGGCTTATAAGGCAGACACCCCCTTTCGTCATCGTAAGGTGGTGCAACATACATCCGATAGACGTTGTCACCGGCGCGCGGGTATTCCCCTTTTCGGTGGAGTCGACCGCCGCGCTGTACAATCGAATCAATCGGCGCGATTTCTGAAAACATCACATCCGCGCTAATGTCAAGACTGAGTTCGCTCACTTGGGTTGAGACGAGAATGCACGGTTCACTGTTTTGAAACCCGGAGGCTTCCAATGCCGAAACTTCTTCTCGCTCGCGCTTTTCAGAAGGTTTAAAGAGGGCGCGGATAATCCGCTCCTTTTCGTTGCGGTGTTTGCTAATGAAACCGGAATGATAGCAGATGAGATTTTCGTCAGTTCCGGCATTTTCCAAGGCGCGGTAGAGCTGCTTCGCACGCGCGACCTGGTTGACAAAAATAATCTGCCGCCGATCAAGGTGCCGCTCCACATGTTCGAGCAGTTCAGGCGAGACTTCGCGGTTTTCGTTAATGAAAGTTTCGGAAAACCGCTCAATTTCAAACGGCGTTTTGGGCTCGGTAGTGCCCGATATAACCGCCGGTGCGCGCTGAAATGTGTAAGGTTGACTTGGAACCAGTTTATCCAACGCCTGATGAATGACACTGGGAATTGTGGCAGTCATCACAAGGTGCGGGATTTCCAATTCAGTTAACAGGCGCATGGCTTCAGCAATTGCACCCATCGTATGCTCTTCATAGTAGTGGACTTCATCAAAAACCACCAGCGAAGAGGCGACATTAGAGAAGGCACGATCTGCGAATTTGTAACCGTGGTAAAGGCTCATCAGGAGATGATCTACGGTGGAGATAGTCACCGGTTTGGCATAGATGCTGTTTTCAAACACCTGGGCCATGATGAGGTTTTCGGTTTCGTCTTCGCTGTTTTCTTGTTCCTCTTCCTTGTTTTCTCGCGCGCGTTGCCGAAGAAACTCTGCCGCATCACCGTGTGTAATACCGACGAGTTCTTCGGGGATTGCATACATCTTTTTGTCCGTTTTGTCCGTTAAATCTCGGCTGAGGTTGTTAGCCGTGAATTTCGTCGGAAGCGTAAAGATAACGCGGTCGATGCGATTTTCCTTTAATA
Source organism: uncultured Poribacteria bacterium (assembly GCA_958296135.1). Classification (GTDB taxonomy): domain Bacteria; phylum Poribacteria; class WGA-4E; order WGA-4E; family WGA-3G; genus AGPOR5. The sequence goes on along the minus strand of CATQHZ010000001.1, from coordinate 4,392,868 downwards.
ACTTTTGGGCAAAAAGCAGCGCGGCGGCAGTTTTGCCCTCGCCGCAGCCAGCGTTTAAAATTACCCGTATTGAGTGTTGCTGAACGATTTCCCGCTGCATGTCGTTTGGTTCGGCACCGAACCGGAGATTCTTCAGCGGTGCGTTATCGTAAAGCGGGAACAGGTTGTGAATACCAGAGAGTTCCTCACGTGTTAGGTTCGTCGCTCGCGGATTCTGCGGTGTGCCACCGTCAGGAGAATTGCCGCTAGCGTATCCATCCGAGGCGGTTAGCACATTCAGCATGAGCGAATAAAGAGCCTTAAACCGAAGATTCCCCTGCTGATGAATCTCTGATTTGAGGTAAGTTATCGCCTTACAAACTTTCCCAAGTCGGAGCGAATTGAGCCCCCAAGGGTTAAGAGGAAAATTAGGTTCAAACTCGCGGAAGACGTTGAAATGCGCGTTGATGTAATCAACCGGCAAAGTGACGTTTTGCCACCGGTAGTTGTCTTCCCGGAAGGCATCTTTGTGAAGTTGCCCGTGGTGTGCGAGGATAGCGAGCAAGGCGGCATAACGGGGACTGTTATCAAAAGGACGAGGTGGGTTACTCGCCATAAGTCCTATGCCAAAAGAGGGAAGCGCGTGCGTGATCCGGCCGCCGTTATTTCGGATATAGGCCTGCCACTCGTCAGAAGCCTTTCCGATGTCGTGGAACCACACAGCGAAACGAAGGCATTGGCGCACTTCTTCCCAACTACAACCGTACCGCAGACAAAATTGGCGCAGGAACGGTTCCCGCCTTGCGATAACCTCATCGCAGACGGTGAGACAGTCATGAATATGGCCGCGTAGCGTTTGATTAGATTTACCCAGAATTTCCATTAAAAATGATGTTCCTTCCTTCAATTGGATATGCTAAGCGAGGCTCGGTTAAAGCGGCCGCTTTCCCCTCCGGCGGGAGAGAGTAGATTTGCCGTTCAACCTGCCACTGCTTTCTCGTAGCCTCAGTGTAGCGGAAGGGCACGTTTACCAATTGGCACCCCTCTACAAACCCTGGTATAATTGAGTGCGCCTGCTGGACGTTCATCGGTTGGCTTTGGACAAGACGCGGGTTGATAATATCTACCACATCATCCGATTCGCCGAGGTAGAGCGGCCAGTGGGGCGTGCGGAGTGCATGCTGCGCCTCAACGAGCAACGGTTCCTTGGCCTTGAGGTAGATAGAGTAGTGAACCTTTACCAACTTTTGGCGCATGAGTATCGTCCGCATCGGATCAAATACCGGATAATCCTCTCGGGCAGGTTTCAAAATCTTGCTAAAGGTTTCAAGAAATTCCCCGTTGGACTCCACGACGAGCGAAAGTTGCCAGTCCTCCCGGTCCTTGTTCCAGTCTTGCGGTTTGCCTCTTGCCGCATTCAGCATGCCGTAAAGCGTTGGAGGCGGCGGAAAAGGATAGGTGACATGAACGTTCACTGTACTTGGGTGGCGAAATGATGCCCAAAAAGGGCAGATGACACCAAAGGTGAGTATCTTTTCCATGACATAATCCCCTTAAGGCGGGGCATCCTCGCAGATCCCCGCCGCCGGTAGGGTTACTCTACCCGCGCCTCTCGCACGGATGCGATGAGATTTTTCAAAGCGCGGATCGGATTGACCATCTCAACACCAAATTCCTCTAGGAGTTGCGTCAATGCGTCGTCGTTTGGCACAACTCCTGGGGTGAAACCACAGAAAATCTCCGCGTCATCGTCCCGTAGATCTTGCAAGATGACTTGAAGAACGTCGGTTTTCACTTCGCCTTTTTTGTCAAGTTCCAGGGCCCTAAGGGTGCGATGGGAGTATCGGGTGTGCGTTGACGCAAGGAAAATGTCGGGAGCGAGCGAAGCGGCGTTGCGTGCTTGTTTCGCGAAGTCAGCGATGCCGCCGATTGCATCTAAAACGGCGACTGCCCGTTCAACCTTCGCTTCCGGGCCGATTTCTACGGTAGTTTCCCACCCTTTGAACTCAGCGTTTTTGCCCTTCCCTTCGTATTGCGGCTCAACAACCTTGCCAACGTTCGCGACATCAAGGGATAACCCAACGCGGTAGACGTTCGCCATCATCTGGACGTAGGCGATCCGCTGGTCTGAAGTCTGTTTATCCTCCCGCTCTTTGTCGCTCATGCGAATGAGCAGGTCTGTGACGATGTCGCTCGCAATTTGACCGAGTGCCGGCGTAACCTTAATCGGGGACCAGCGTCTGTCAAACCCTTCTCCAGATTTCGGATTGAGAAAACCGAACAGATCGCAGAGCCAGCATTCCGCTACCTGCGTGCAAGGTGTTTCAGGAACACAAAGGAATACGCCGGGGTTATTCCGATGAATTGCCTCACGCAGCGCATGCCGAACCGATTGTCCGGACGCGTAAGGTTTCCTGCCGTTATCATACGTTTTCAGTTCAGTCACGTTGCCCCCGCCGCCTTCACCAGCGTTGAGGTTGCTTAAGTCGGTTTTGCTGAGCCAGACTATTGTAACCCCTTTCAGGGCAGTTGTCGTATCAGCCATTTTGTCCTCCATCATTATCGGATTTGGATTGGCTAACATTGGCGTTATACGCGGCGAGGCTGACGTATGTGGAAAGCGTCTCAGCCATCTGCTTGTAATGCTCGTCTGTCAACCCATCCAAAATGCGAGTGACTCGCTCCTGCTTGACAGGAAAAAGCTTTTTCACTCTCGGGTCTGTGCTTTTTTTATATAAGCGGTTCATCACCACATTCAGGGCTTCCCGGAATGCACTCGCACTTGAGATGTTGAACACCTTACTAATGAGTGTCACATCCGCGTGAAAAGTATTCCCTATTGTGGTGCCCAAGGCGCGCAGATCTTCGCGCAATTCGGGGGTTAGCACTTGGTTTACCTCCAAGAAGTGGGTAATAAAAGGCTGAAGCAGCCGCACCGGATGTGGGGCCCCACAGCTTAACACAAAAGTAACCGCATCCGTATGTTTCCATAGACTGAACAGCGCAGTCTTTAGGAGATACGGGCTGCTTGTCGCAATTGCTTCGCTCAATTGACCGAGGGCGTTTTCACCGTCCGGTGCTCTCGGTTTAGGTTTCATCCGAGCTAGAATGTCCGTAACCAACTTAATTTCCTGAGGCTTGAAGTCAATCGGTTTAATGAATTCGTATAACCGATGGTTGACAACAACGGTATGGAAATTCTGAAATTTGACAACCTGATCTTTCGTAAATGGGATAACAACCCAACGCGTCAGTTGTTTAGCTGTTTCGCCAGATTCTTCTACAAGGGGGCAAAAATCCCATCCGCCTTCAGTCCCATGGTCTTCGTCAGGCGTGAACTCATAAAAGATGTTATGAAACAGCGCGAGCACGAGCGCGTACCGGTTAGACATTTGCAGTCTAAAGCGCAAGTTGGTATAAGGATAAAGTTCCTTTTGCCTCAGGTCGTCTCTGAGGTTTTCCCGCAACCGAGCATAAACTTTGGCTAAGAGCACAAGGTCTGGCATCTCCGGAAGGATTAGCCGGGTTGCTTGCTTACTCGGGTCGTAGACAAACGGAATACCCTCATCAAGCGTTGCGCAAAGGTTAATCAGATAGTAGAGCGGACCGACTTCCGGGGTAACACTACTTGCAAGCGCACCACGGACTTTCGTGTTATGATGCTTGTTTGCAAAAGGGTTAACCACCTGGAGCAATTTCTTTAGTTCTGCAGATGGCCGGCCCGAAGTTTCACAAACCTTCTTCCCGACAGGTTCCCTCCAATTTAGAATGAACTCTTGGATGTTATTTCGCTGTTTGACACTGAGGCCCTTCGCATCGCGAGAGGTCCCGATAAAGTTAAACCGTTGCTGCGTCAGGGACATTTCCCCCTTAACTGGACTGTTTGCCCATTTCGCTTTAATCTGGGCGCGATCACTTTCGGTAGTCTGCGTTTTTGACAGGTCTTGATTAACGAAACCATCATCGTCATAAATGAATGTTCGGTGTTCAAGAATTTTTGCGCCGCGGCTCAACCAATAGAGTTGATTCCATCGTTCCCGGAATATCTGGTTTAGCCACTCGCCAACCGTTTCATCATCGGTATTATCAACGGTGATAATTGCCTCGTGCGGTGTCAACCTCAGGTCTTCCAGGAAAGACGCGAATCGCAGTTCCTCACAGAAACTAACGATGCCGAAGTCTGTCCACGGATTGCCTGTTAAGCCCAACACCAAGGGTGGGATTGGTGCCGACTCAGGATTGGTTTGTGTTGGCTGTGACTTTCCCAGATTCAATTCCAATTTTTCTGCCACATCAATCACCTCCTTTACTATATATAATACCAGATTTCTTAACAAATGTCAAGAAAACCGGTCGTTAAATCTCCACCATCCCAAACCCCGCGCTGTTTTTATCTCCAAACCCACACTCGTAACCGACGCGGATGAGCGCAGGACTGCCGATGACGCGAAACGGACAGAGCGTCCCACGGATCTTGATGCCTTTGTAGTCCACTAAACGAGTGACGCGCCCGCGCTTCCGATGGAGATAGCCTGCATCGAAATGGAAGGACAACCGGTCATCGTGCGGCGGTTGGTTTCCGTAGATTGCCTCGTGCTTCCGGTGGAGGTTCTTTCGGATGAGTTCGGGGAGCTCGGCATCGTCGGGGGTGCAGTAGTGGCAATAGGGTTGTCCCTCTCTTCTACGGGAGGCGGACATGACAATCGGTGATAGGCAGCGGAAGCGCATCTCCGACGTAAAGTGAGGTGCGCGCGGGACTCTCACATCTTGGATCTGGAGCCGATGCGGGCCGACGAATAATCGCCCCTCGGTCAGCAGCGTGTCGGCGAAATGGGTTAAGAACCGTTCTATCGGCGACGAGACATACCAGACGAGAGTTGATCGGAACTGGATGGTTTGTCCCTGCACGCATCGCTGGCGCGCCATAAGCTGCGAGAAGGTGAAGAGTTTGAAATGTTTTTTCTCAACGATGTAGCCGTCGTTGTGGAGAAAATGGGCGTATGCTCCATCGGAGCGCGCGAGGAAGTGGTAGATAGTCGCGGAGAGCCAATGGTTGTAGTTAATCGGGATGGTGAGTCCTTCGCCTACATCGGCGAGGATTTGGATGCGCATGAGGTCCTCTGTAAGGATTTAGCATGGCGAGGGACAGTGGACATCTCTGCAGCGAGGCGGCAGAGATGACAGCGTTAAAGGTAGCATGCTTTCGCGGGGCGACACACGCACGTTTGCTGTAGACGTGACCTTGACGGCCCTCGCCCTACGGGTTAAGTGGACACTTAATCAGATGCCCATCCGAAGCGCGACTGCTGCCAACAAAATCAGCAGCGAAACAACGCCCATCAAACTGGACACTACCGACATTTGCGAACGGAGCCGCTGAACCTCCGGCGGAAGTTCCTCAAGATTGATGTCTAATCCCGCAATCGCGGCAGACATCTTCGGGCCGAAGACAAAGCCGTGCAGCGCGGTGAGGATAATTAGCACGATGAAGAGCATCAGTTTGATGAACAGCGTGCGCATAAACGCGCCGATCAGTTCCGGCGGCGCAGTGAGAATACCCGCCGTAAAGATGTTAAAGATACCGGTGAAGAATAGCACGCCAACACACCCCCAGACGACAGGCTCAAACCGTTTGCCTATCTCTGCCAAAATCTGAACCCGTTGGATAGGCGGAAGGCTCTTCCTAAAATAAGGGACGATTACCATCGCAATGATGAGGTTACCGCCGATCCAGACGACCGCGGCGATGACGTGTAACCATAGGACGAAGAGTGAGAGGATTTCCATTTTGTTTGTTTCCTTTCTTATGTTTGATTGTTAGTTCCACAACCTTCGCTCAGTTCTGTAGGGCGAGGGTAGATGCTTATTTTTTCAAATTTTCTATCTGTCGAATTACCTTCTCAGCGCGGGAGATTAACGCTTGTCGTTCATCCACGGGAAGCGGCGCAGGGGAAAAACGATAGTAATCGCACTGCGACAGGATATTGACTACTTCCTGAATAGTGGCATCCGAGAGTCCTGCGTTCGCGCAAGCTGCTTGCACTGCGTCGGGGCTCGCAGATCCGCCGACTAGCGAGATGCCTAAGGTTTCACTGAGATATTGATAGAGTGCTTGGGCAATGGCGTTCCCGAACGCCGTGGCGTTATCTGCACGACTCTCTAAGATTTTGCTGAGGGCAGCGAGTGCCTCCCGGTCTGGGGTAGGCGCGTCGCGCTCTTCAGCGTCCGCGCGCCCGCCTGCAGCGCGACGATACCACAGGTAGCCTCCCGCTGCTAAACCGATAACGAGCATGGGGACCCCTATCAAGATTAACCACTGCCCCCACGCCACGCCATCGGGTTCAACATCAACCACCGCGCTCGGTTTGGGGAGCACGGTGAACGGGATCGGTGCTGTGTGCGTCGTTTGGTAGGTGCCGAGTTCCGGCGCGAAATAGGTATAGCCAATCGCCGGGATGCGTAGCGGCCCCTCTCGCGATGGCACAAGCGCGTAGGCGTAGACATAACTCTCCGGAGTAGAACCTGCCCCAGGAGTCGGACCGGTGACGGTGACACCCGGTATCGTTGGAATCTGAGGCGCGGTGACCGTTTGCATGTTGCCGCGTCCAGAGAGACGCACGGACAACGTCAGGCCGCTTCCTACTTTAACTTGAGTTTTGTCGATTTGTGCGGAGATTTGGTATTCGCCGATGGCACCGGAAAATTTTCGAGACCGGGAAGGCTCTCCTACCGGGAGTTCTGGCAGTGGCCGGACGGTTAGAATGAGCGGCGCGGTTTTCAAAGTTTTTGGACCGCTGTTGAGCGGTAGCATTAGTGACGCGGGTTCAATGACAATGCGTCCCGTTTTCTGGGGATAGAGCCGCCGCACCTGTGCCTGCACCTGAAACGTTTGTCCGCGAACGTGCTTCGTTTCGTTCAGCGGCGATGGGAGTGCTTCCACTAAAAAGTTTGACAAATCGGGAAGCGTGGCGGTAGGCGATTCTAGCGTGGGAAGCACGGTGGTATAGAGATACCGGAACGTATACGTCACCGCCTGATTCAGATATGGGTTCGATGGCGTTACCTGCGCCTCAACTTGATGGATGCCGCCGGTGGAGGTATCCCGATACGTGTCCTCGCCGCTCACCCGAATGGAGCCGGGATTCGCAAAATAGGGCGTGCCTTGGTAAGAGAAGCGGATGTCCGAGAGCGCGAAATCACCCACTTGCTGTGGGATAAGTTCGTAGGACCAGGCCTTGGAGACAGCGATTTTATCGCCTTCCAGCCGCGGCGTGGTGGAAGAATGCGTCGGCACGGCTAGGAACGCCGGCAGAAAATTGAACCGCGGCGCATCGATATGTTCGATGAGCGTATTACCCGAAATCATGAGTTCCAAGGTCGCTTTCTCGCTGAATTGGATGTCTCGCGGTTGGACTATGGCGGAGACATCAATTTCTGCTTTTCCGGTGCCAAGGAGGGAGAAGAGCGCGAAAGTGATGAAGATGATTTTTTGATGATGCGTTGAGAAACGTTGCATGTTTTTGGTCAGGTATCGGGCGGATAGAGACAGCCGCCCTTACAGAACGATTACCAATCCTTCTCCCGGCGATAGCCGCTTTTGAATTGCCGTTGCAATGACTTGCGCCGGATGCTGTTTTCCTTTTCGCGCAGCTGCTCCAATAATCGGCGCGCCTCGGATTGGGAAACTTTCGGGACCGGGGTATCCCTCCTACCTGTCTTTTGCTGTCCACTCATTTTCTGCTGATTCTGTATCAGTTGGAGTGCCAATTGGAGGTTGTGCTTTGCATCCGCATCCGTCGGCGTTAGCCGCAGCGCGTGCCGATAAGATTCGATCGCTTTGCCGAGTTCCCCGGCTCGGAATTGTGCATTTCCTAGATTGTAATAAGTCTCAGCGCGCTGTTCTCCCGTGAGGAGCGACACCTGAAACGCCGCCGCCGCCGCTTTAAACTTTCCCTGCTGATAGAGCGCGGTGCCGAGGTTATGGTGCGCGATGGGGTTATCGGGCTTTTGGAGCACTGCCTGCTGAAAGGCAGCCAATGCTGCGTCATAGTCGCCGCGTCGATAGGCCTCGTTACCGGACTGCATATCGCGGGACCAGGTTCCGAACCATCCACCGAGGGCGAGGGCGAATATTGTGATGAATGAGATTTTGAGGGCACTTTTCCACATGGTATTTATTATACAGGATACCGATGCGATTTGCAAGGAATTGTGACGAATCCTTTTGATTGTCCCAAGAACCTCCTTTAGTCCGTATTGCGAGGGCCTGTTCCTCGTGTTGGACGGCTGGAGCGAAACCGCGATAATCCAAGTGGGTGTTGAAATAGGCGAAAAAAGTTTGGGTGAGTTTGTAGTGTGGCGAGAGGAACCCTCGGCGATTCGCGCTCGCCGGGCCCTCGCCCTACGGTAGGCAGAGCGTTTTTGAGGCGGGAAGAAAAGAAGGCGGCTTGTCGCATGCGATTGTGCTACAAACCGCCTTTGGAAGAGGGAGTACTGGACGAACGCGCTATTTGCGTCTGATGTCAGCCCAGGTCGTTGTCAACTTCCCTTTCGGTTCAACCGGGGTAAGCGGTGTGATTTCATCAAAGAAACTCTGCTTATCGGTTGCGTCCTTTGGGTAGATGGTGACAGCGTCGTGCGTTGCATCGTCAAAGTGCAGGTTGAAGTAGGCGGAGCCACCGCTTTCACCGCACCGGTAGAGCAGCACGTTCGCGCCTTTTTGCAGCTCAACTTCGACATTGAAGTCGACTTGTTGCGCGGCACCTGTCCATGCGGAATTATTATACCATTTTTCGCCGTTAATCCAGATGTGCGCGTGGTCATCGTGCGCGGGCGACATCACGGAGGTCATGTCACTAGGTGCATCGATAACAATGACGGCGTAGGTTTCGATGTTATCAACAGGGCCGCCGCGGTTCATATTGTCTCCATCGGCCGGGTCGATTTCAAAGACGGTCCAGGCGCGTGTGCCGCCGTGGTCATCGCCCCAGACGACATCGGTAGTCTGCGTGAGGAGCAGCCCTTCCAGTGTGGAGAGGGAGGCATCGGTGATTTTACCGCTGGTGCCTTCATCCATGATATCAATGGCGGCCGAGGCTTGGAATCCGCCGTTATCTTCGTAGTTACCTTCAGGTCCATACCATTTGGTAATCCACGTTTCAACATCGGCGTGGTCTTCGTTCAGTGGGGCCTCTGTCGGATCTTCCAGGTGCGCGTCTTCGGCGAGTGGGCCGCCCGAAATGTTCACAACGCCCTGCGCGGTGGCGAAGTGCGAGAAACTGACAGCGAGGGCGAAAAGCATCGCCATCGCGAGCGTCAAACGAGAAAATGTGTTCATTTGAACTCCTTTATTATTTACGGTAAGTTTTGCGCGGAAACAATGTTGTTTCCGCGCGTCTCATAGTATTCATGACAAAATTATAGTCTTTCAACGCAAATTTGTCAAGAAAAAATAACAAGAATGCTGCTGAGGGGTTTGTCCCTCTTCGTCCACTCCCGAAGCGGCGAGCTCGGGCGAGCTTGCCCTACAGTTCAGTGGGATAAGTGGCGGGAGCGGATGCTTCCGCCGAAATGGGCTCGCGCTTAACGATTGCGCTTGATGTCAGCCCACGTCGTTGTCGCCTTTCCGACAGGGTCCACCGCTAGGACACCTGCAACTTCCTTGAAGAAGCTGTCCTGGTCATCGGATTTGTCAGGATAGATTTTGGCGACTCTGTGGGTGTTGTCGTCAAAGTGCAGATTGAGGTAAGCGGATCCGCCGCTTTCGCCGACGCGGTAAAGCAAGACATTCGCGCCTTTTTGCAATTGGACTTCGATGTTGAAATCAACTTCCTGCGCGGCACCTGTCCATTCGGAGTTGTTGTACCACTTTTCGCCGTTAATCCAGATTTGCGCGTGGTCATCGTGCGCGGGTGACATGACGGCTTTCATATCCTCGGGTGCGGCAATCACGACGATACCGTAGGTATCAATATTATCCACAGGGCCGTCGCGGTTCATATTGTCACCGTTCGCCGGTTCGATTTCAAAGACGGTCCACTCTCGTGTGCCCCCGTGCTCTTTATCCCACGCCATTTTGATGGTTTTGGTTTTTTGCAGCCCGGCGACGGTGGAGAGGGAAATCTGCGTCAGTTTGCCATTGGTGCCTTCGTCAATGAGGTCCTTCGGCGCGGAGGCTTGGAAGGACCCGTTGTTTTCGTAGTTGCCTTCGGGGCCGTACCACTTGGTAATCCACGTCTTCTCCGCGGCATGGTTTTCGTTGAGCGCGGCTTTTCCGGGGTTCTTCATCCAATCGGCCTCTTTTATCGGGCCGCCTATGATGTTGACTTTCTGCGCGAACGCAGAGTCGATTTGCCCCCCCCCGATTAGGGCAAAAATCAGCATCGTTGCGAGGGTAAACAAATAAAACTTTTTCATTCTGAACTTGCCTCCTGAGTTGGTAAGACAATTTTTCTTCAACTTTTGCCTCATTATGGCAAATTTTCAAAAAATTGTCAAGCGAAAAAATTCAAAAAAGGAATTGCTAATTGGCACTTGCAAATTATGATACAATTTTTCAAAAAAAATTGTCAAGAATATTTTTGTCTGAATCGCGAACTTGCAGGGTTACGTCTACAAGAAAGACATATCCGCTGCGTTGTCTGCAGAGATGACCGGTGAGAGGATTAGCAGGTAAGTTCTCAGAATTACAAAGTTCTGGTGGCGTGCCAGAGCAATTCAGTTCTCATATCCACGACCGGAGTTTGAAAACGCAAATGTCCTGGGTGACATGCAATCTGTATTTCGATTTTTCGAGATTTTTCTTGACAAAATGTGACAAAAACGTTAAAATATTAAAATATCTTAAAAGAACCCAGGTCTAACAGAATGCCAAGACGAAAAAGAAAACCTAAAGATCCGCAGCCAGCTGCCGATGCGGTGGTTGAAGAAGAACCGTGTTTGCGCCAAACGGCCCCCCTGCAACTCCGCTACTACGGTGACCCGGTTCTCCGCAAGAAGGCTGAACCGGTTGAGGAAATTACCGCCGCGGAGCTCCAACTCGCGGAGGAAATGCTGATAACGATGTATGCCACCGGCAACGGTATTGGGCTTGCTGCAACGCAGGTGGGCGTTTTGAAACGCTTCCTTATCGTTGACGTAGGTGAGGATGACGACGAGGCATACGAGCCGGTGATGTTGTTTAACCCCGAAATCCTGAGTGCGGAGGGGGAAGCTGTCGCGGAGGAAGGGTGCCTGAGTATTCCGGATGTCACCGCCGATGTGAAGCGTCCGGAGAAAGTTGTCGTCGAAGGGATTAACGTTGCGCGTGAACGGGTTCGGATTGAGGCAGATGGCTTGTTGGCGCGTGCGCTGCAACACGAGATCGATCATCTCAACGGAGTTTTGTTTATTGACAGGCTCAGCGGTTTGAAACGGCAGTTGCTCAGTTCGCAGTTGCGGCAGATTCAGTTAGCGGAACGTCCGCGTTAAGAGAGACTCGGGAGGAGAGAGTCAATGAAAACATTGGAATCGTCCATCCTGCAAGCGAAGGTAGACGCGCTCTACTCCTGCTTGCGCGAGTATCAAAAGGTTATCGTTGCCTTTTCGGGAGGAGTGGATAGCACTTTCCTCGCGGAGGCGGCGCAGCACGCGCTCGGTGACAATGCGCTTGCTGTCACTGCGATATCCGATTCTTATCCCATCCGCGAGATGCGGGCGGCACAGGATATCGCTAAGCAGCTCGGCATCCGCTTTGAAACGGTGCATACCGAGGAATTGGCGTTGGAAGGCTACGCCAGCAATCCGACAAATCGCTGTTATTTCTGCAAGACAGAGTTGTTTGACAAACTCCGTCCTATCGCCGAGAGCTACGATGTCGGCACTATTGTCTACGGCGCGATTCCGGACGATGTGGGCGATCATCGGCCGGGGATGGACGCGGCGAAGCGGATGGGTATCCAGGCACCGCTCATCGATGTCAACCTGACGAAGGCGGAGATACGCGAGATTTCAAAGGCGTGGGAGCTTCCGACGTGGGATAAGCCCGCGTTCGCGTGTTTGTCCTCCCGTTTTCCGTATGGTATGCGGATTACGCGCGAATTGCTGCGGCAAGTCGATGCAGCCGAGCAATTCCTTTACGATTTAGGCATTCGTCAGTTCCGAGTGCGGCACCATGGAGAGCTTGCCCGGATTGAGTTGGAACCGGCGGAGATGTCGCGATTCCTCCATGCGGGGGCGCGTCAACAAATCAGCGAACATTTCAAGGTGTTGGGATACGCGCACGTCACGCTGGATTTGCAGGGTTACCGTTCGGGTAGTCTTAACGAAGGAGTCACGAAGATTATCATGGGCACGGCCGTTTAATTGAGGTGGCATCCATGGCCTTTAGCGATTTCAACACCATTCCTGAAGTGCTAGAAACCTTTCAGATTACCTACATGCGCTATGACTTCGTCAAGGGTGAAGTTTCCACCCTGTCGGAGCATTTTCTGCAAGACTTTGAATTTAACCAGCAGTATATTGACGTTTTCGCGTCCGAGGGAGCGCGGTGTGAGGCGGTTATCTTTCCGGTTCTGAAGGAAGTCTATAAGGCGTATGCCAAGGATTACGCGCTCTGGATAAAGAAATCCATCGTTTGTGACGAAACCTTGAGCGGTACCCCCGATTACTTCGTCGCGACCCGGTCGAAACTGGGAATCCCCGTTGTCGGCAGTCCCTTGATAATGATGGTTGAGGCAAAGAAAAACGACTTTGAGCAAGGCTGGGGCCAATGTCTCGCTGAATTGGTGGCCGCGCAAAGGATAAATGATGATGCGGCGACTCCTGTGCATGGCATTGTCACCGATGGAAAATTGTGGGAGTTTGGGCGGCTCGTCGGGGATGTCTTTGCACGAAACCGAACCAGTTTTACCTCGGATGATTTGCCTGCACTACTCGGCGTGGTTGATTCGGTATTCGGAGCCGCGACAGAGGCTGCTCTCCGGTGCTGCTGAGGGATGAGGAGACAACGAAAATGTATGGTTTCTTTATGACAGTTGTCTGTTCTGTAGTGCTTTTCATCCTTATCTTCCCAAAACGGAAAACGCGGCGTAACCGTCTGTCTGCGTCAATGGAACCTTCGGGCTGGAAATCGGAAGTTGACGCAGAGCGTTTTGGCGAGGGGTAGGGATTTGGGAAGCCGGGAGCGTGGAAAAATGGAATTTCTCTATGAGTTTGCGAAATCCCTCATCGTGAAGATTCTTATGCTCTTTGCCTCCATCCCGCTGATAATCTGGTGGTTGGCTCCTTGTTTATTGGCGTTCGTCCTTTTCCGAACGGCGATAAGCAAACGGAAAAGCGCGAAGGATTTCCGTACGACTCCAAAGTCTACATCCCTGAGAAGGGGCGAGTTGTCGCAGGAAGACAAACAGCAACTTGCCGAGAAGATTCGTGAAAACAGCCGGGCGAATATGAAAAAAAGTTTTGCCGCCCAAGGTAACATCGGCTTTATCGTCGGCACAATCGCCATGATTTTGCTCACTGTCCTGTTTTTTCTGCTGGCGATGAGCGAACGGCTTCGCCGCTGAAAAAGGTGTTATCTCCCGTATACGGGAGATAAACCGTATAAGAAAGAATAACTATGTCCAATCCACAGACACAGCCGCTTGTCGGCATAGAGACTTTCAGTTGGAAGAAATGGGATGCCTGCACGCACTGCGGGCTCTGCCTCCCTACTTGCCCTACCTATCGCGAATTGGGGCTGGAGACTGATTCGCCGAGGGGTAGGTTGTATCTCATGGGGAGCGCGTTCAAAGCGGAAAATGCCACACCGCTTAACGAGGAGTGGGCGGAATATATCTACCGCTGCTTGGATTGCCGGGCATGCGAGACGGCGTGTCCTTCTGGTGTTCACTTCGGTGAATTGCTGGAGCAGGCGCGGGCTATCTATGAAAACAACGCAAACCGCGCCGCAGGCTATCGGTTCTGGAACAATCTGGTTTTCAAACAGCTGCTCCCACACCGAGAACGGTTGGACCTGCTGTTTGAACTGATGTGGCTCTATCAACGGCTAGGCATCCGCTGGCTCGTCCAAAAAACGGGGATTCTCAAAGTGATGGGGCGGCTTGGGAAAATGGAATCGCTGCTGCCGAAAATCCCGCCGCCGCGGCTCAAATACACGATACGCGACATCACGCCTGCCGATGGCGAAACGCGTTATCGTGTCGGGTTCATACCGGGGTGTGTTATGAACCAAGTTTTTACCGAAACGAACTTGGCTACCATCCGCGTCCTGACACGTAACGGTTGCGAGGTAGTCACGCCGCGACAGCAGACGTGCTGCGGCGCGTTACATCTCCATAACGGCGCGCGCGACTTTGCTTCAACGCTCGCGAAACAGAACATTGATGCATTTGATACCGGTGAACTTGACGCAATCATCATCAACGCTGCGGGCTGCGGCGCGACACTCAAGGAATACGATGTGCTCCTTGAAGATGATGCTGTTTACGCGGAAAAAGCGAAGCAATTCAGCGGCAAGATGCGCGACATCAGCGAATTCTTGGCGGAAATCGAGATGGTGCCACCGACTGACGAGATTCACCGGCGCGTCACTTATGACGAGCCGTGCCATCTGCTCCACGGACAAGGTGTCGGAGCTCAGCCGCGCAAAGTCCTCCAAGCGATTCCGGGGCTTGAGTTAGTGGCGCTCACCGAATCGGAGTGGTGTTGCGGCAGCGCGGGCATCTATAACATCACGCAACCGGCATTGTCACAGGAAATTCTGGAACGTAAAATGGGGCACATCGCTGAGACGCACGCGGACATCGTCGCGACCGGTAACCCGGGCTGCCTCCTCCAGATCCAACTCGGTATCCAAAAGCATGGGTTACCGATGAGAGCGATGCATCCGGTGAATCTGTTGGATTGCGCCTATCGTGGTGTCGCCCCGGAGGAGTGGGAAGAATAAAGTCGTTTCGTTGACACTGTCATAGCGGATTTCTCTAGGCGGCCGAGGGGGTGGCGAGGGAAACCCTCGGCGATTCGCGCTCGCCGGGCCCTCGGCCTACGGTTGGGTTGCGGGCATGGTTCTTCAAACCGCGCCTGATGAAAAAGAAGAAAATTTGACATTTTTTGCAAAAAATGGTAAAATTCTATCATGGTTTTGTCAGATAGGGACATTCTTGAGTATATGAAGGCGGGGAAAATTAAAATTACGCCCGCGCCGGATTTAGAGACGCAGCTCGGCAGTTGCTCAATTGACTTCAGGTTGGGCAACACGTTTCGCGTGTTTGAGCATAGCAAGTATCCCTACATCGATTTGCGCGGTGAAATCGATGCCAACGACTTGATGCGGCGCGTGGACGTTCCTGATGACGATGCCTTCACGATGCAACCGGGCGAGTTTGTTCTCGCTGCAACTCGCGAGAAACTGGAACTGGCCGATGACGTGATGGCGCGCCTAGAAGGCAGAAGCAGCCTCGGCAGACTGGGCATCATCGTGCATAGCACCGCCGGGCTCTTCGACCCGGGCTGGACAGGCATCGCGACGTTGGAATTAGGCAACCTCGGCCGCATGCCGGTGAAATTGTATCCAGGGATGCGGATTTGTGCGTTCACTTTTGAGCAGCTCTCTTCGCCTGCAAGAGTGCCGTATCGACAGAAGCCGGCGAACAAGTACGCGGGCCAAAACAGCCCCGAAACGAGTCGTTTCGCGAAAGATTTTGAATTTTCGTAGGGGTTGTCCTGCTGCTGGTTTTCGGTAGGCGCGGTTTGAGCGCGCCTATGGAAGGTGCTAAAATGCTGAAATGTTGGGCAATTTTATGCCTAATAATTTAGCAAACCCGATGGGGTAATCGATGAGGTAATCCCGTATGCATCCTTATCTTTGTCAAGGGTAGCGCGATCTGGCGACTCGCTGCGGCACTTGGCATAGATTTTGCTTTGTTTAATTTTGGTAACGTGTTCGTCAAATGAAATGAGTTGCGCATTCAGTGGACGAACCTATCCGACAGTTAGTTGTGAGTTATAATTTAGGAGGAAATGCGAATGACAATGACACCAAGTGAGGTGGTTGCGCTCGCGAAAGATAACGAGATTAAGATAATCGACCTCAAATTCATGGATCTCCCTGGGATGTGGCAACACTTAACCATCTTGTCCAGTGACTTGGACGAATCCCTTTTTGAGGAGGGCATCGGTTTTGACGGGTCGAGTATCCGCGGCTTCCAGGCGATTAATGAGAGCGACATGCTGCTGTTCCCGGACCCGGCGACAGCGATGATCGACCCGGTTTGCCAGGTGCCTACACTGAGCATTGCGTGTAATATCAAAGACCCGATTACGTTGGAGAATTACACGCGCGATGTCCGGCATATCGCACAGAAGGCGGAGGCATATCTGCAGGCCACCGGGATTGCGGATACCAGTTATTGGGGGCCAGAGGCGGAGTTCTATATGTTCAATGATCTTCGCTATGAGCAGACGCAGCATTCGGGGTATTACTACGTTGATTCGGTTGAGGGGAGTTGGAACTCCGGCCGCGAGGAGAACCCGAATCTCGCCTACAAGCCGCGCTACAAAGAGGGGTATTTCCCCGTGCCGCCCTCCGACACGTTCCAAGACCTCCGCTCCGAAATCTGTCTCAAACTCATCGATGCAGGCATTGATGTTGAAATGCATCACCATGAGGTGGGGACTGCAGGACAAGGTGAGATTGACATCCGCTTCGACACCTTGACCCGGGTCGGCGACAAAATGGCGTTGTATAAGTATATCATCAAGAACGTTGCGCGTGCTCACAACCTGATTGCAACATTCATGCCGAAGCCGCTCTTCCAAGACAACGGTTCTGGGATGCACGTGCATCAGAGTCTGTGGAAGAACGGGAAGAACCTCTTCTACGATCCGCAGGGGTATTCGCTGTTGAGCGATGACGCGCTTTACTACATCGGCGGCCTTCTCACGCATGCCCGGTCTCTGTGTGCCATCATTGCGCCGACTACCAACTCTTACAAGCGGTTGGTGCCGGGGTATGAAGCCCCCGTGAACATCGCCTACTCGCAGCGGAACCGCAGCGCGTGTGTGCGCATCCCGGTCTACTCTAAGAGTGAAAAGGGGAAACGGATTGAGTTCCGCACGCCGGACCCGTCCTGTAACCCGTACCTCGCGTTCAGCGCGCTGCTGATGGCGGGCCTTGATGGCATCCAAAATCGCATCCATCCGGGCGAACCGCTCGACAAGGACCTCTACGATCTGGAGCCGGAAGAACTCGCCGACATTGAGTCCACACCCGTGTCCCTCGGCGATTCCCTCGATGCATTAGAGGATGACCACGAGTATCTCCTGAAGGGCGACGTGTTCACTCAGGATGTCATTGATGTCTGGATCGATTACAAACGTGAGAATGAGGTTGATGCCATGAACATGCGGCCGCATCCGTATGAGTTCTACCTCTATCACGACATTTAAGGTGTTTTCGGGTGGGTTGTTCTGCAATCCGCCCGGCGCAATCCTTCGGGCGCGGTTGCTAGGCGCGCTTGGCAGCCGCGCACGTTAACAAGGAGAGAATCCGATGAAAAAGTTAGAATGTATTATCCGCCCCTTCAAGTTGGAGGAGGTGAAGGAGGCACTGAGCAGCGTCGGTGTCCGCGGGATGACCGTCAGCGAGGTGCGTGGGTTTGGACGCAGCCGCGGGCATACGGAGTTATACCGCGGTAGCGAATACACGATCGAGTTCGTGCCGAAGTTGAAGTTGGAAATCGTCGTGGCGGAAGAGAATGTCGACAAAGTCGTGGAGGCGGTGCAGCAGGCAGCGTCCACCGGCAAAATCGGTGATGGCAAGATCTTCGTCCAGCCGATCGACGAGACTATCCGTATCCGCACAGGTGAGCGGGGTCCCGCCGCGGTCTAACCTTAAGTGCCTTCGGTGCGCGATGTGTTTCAGCGCGCCAGCGGGAAAAGCGGAAAGTGCCTCATTCCGATAGAGGACCGTTAGGACTTTAATGTCTATAGTTGAACGTTAGGACAGGCATAATACGATGTGCCTGTCCTTTCTGTTTAAGAAAAAGGGGAAAACTGGGTTAAGGTGACTTCACTCCCTGGGAAAGTTAGTCATTAGCCCGGGACGTTAGAAAATTCGCGGTAGGCGCGGTTTGAAACCGCGCCTACTGAGGGTGAGACGCGTCCAACATCGCCGCGACGACAGCCTCCATCGCTGGCACCGTGCCGACAGCCGGCAAAGACGACATCGCCGCCCATGTTTCGTAGCCCCCCTCCTGCGTCAACGCTTCGTCTGTGCAGATGTAGCCGATATAGCCGTTCGCTAAGCTCACGAGGAACAGCGGGCTTGCATCCGATGCTGACTTGATGTTCAGGCCTGTCTCGACGAAAACTTCGCCGGGTAACGCCGCGATCGCTGCCTCGCCGATGCGGATGACTTGGATGGGCGCGGTGAGGTGTTCGGGCAACTTTGCTACGCGCTGGCATTCCAAGGCGTAGATGTCAACCAACGCCTTCGGGATGGGCTGTCCGACTACCCAACTGAACGGGCCTGTTTCATAATTGTCGTAAGTGCCGGGCGGCACGGCTAAGATCCGTTCGGCGAGCTCGAGGTCTTCGGCGGTGATTCGTTTGCGCGGGAACGTGAACGTGCGCAGGTGCCCACTGAGCGGCAGCGTCTCGTGCATTTCCATGAACTGCATTTCAGTGATAAAATGCCCGGCGAGGACATTCGCCATTTTCTCCGCCTGCTGATGTCCACGCGCTGTCCATTTCCTCTTTCCGCTGAAGTCAGTGTTGTTAATCTGTCCCGATGCGGCGTTCCACAGCAGTGAGACGCAGGTCTTTCCCAGATAACGTTGCATCAACCGGGCGAAATGCCCAAAATAGTCCGCGGAGAGCGCGTTGCCGTTATCCGTGCCAATGTAATGCAGCGAGAAGTTGGCGATGGCGGCGAGCGGTGTGCCATCCGCTGCTTCCACGAACATCATCGTTAGCTCGGGGTCGATCGTGCCGGTAGGGCTAACCAGGTCTGGGTGTTCGACCCCGGGGTTCATGCGGACGGTGCCGTCTTTCATGTGCCACCGTCGGTTGAAGGTGATGCGTTCTTCATTGAGGCTTGCGAATCCTACGCGCGCTGGTGCCAGTCGCCAGACGGCTAATTCCACGGCATCGGCGATTTTCAGCGGTACCCATTCGGTGTAATCGGTATCCTCCGGCGTGCCGAGCAGGTTAGCGATTGCCACGGCGGTATGCGTGTGCGTGGCGTTTACCATCACGTGTGCCGGTGGGATGCCGCACCTGTCAGCGATGCGCTTCTTGGCGCAGTCCACCATTTTCTGTGTAACGGCGATGAGATCGCAGGTTACCATGGCGATGCGGGTTTCGCCGTTATCGAGCACAATGGCTTTTGCAAAGAGTTCGTCGTCGACATTTTCGGCGTATCGCGCTCGAAATCCGCCGGGTATCGCTGTACCGAGGGGCGGCGTGATATTCGCGCTCGCGCTGCCGGCTTTGAGTGTCGTTGGCATGTGTCCGGTCTCCTTTTGGGGTTTTGTTTATTCTAACAGATTTCAACAAAATTCTGTAGGAGAGATTTTCAACTATAGGGCGATTCAGTACCGGTAGGCGCGGTTTGCAACTGCGCCTACGGGGTGTAGTCTGCGTCAGTGCTAAAAATTTACCATTCCGTTTGTTACTTATCAACGGCGTTTTTCGGAGATTCTTCTGTCTGCAGTGTTTCCAGCCAAGTGCCTCGGAATTACCCCTCTTCTTTTCTTAAACTTCATTATCTGCCTCCGCTGCAGGGGGGCGCAACGATGTCCCGCCAAAAAGCATCTCATGTCAAAAAAATTGAAAGCGGCCTTCATTTTTTTTGCGTGCCGAGGGTATCATTTAGAGCCCCTGACGTGAAAAGTGCCCTTCCGAGAACGTTTTCGTTCTCCGGTTGTTGTCACGCTGGCGCGCCGCTCGCCACTTTCCAAAGAAAATCATTGTGCGCGGGGCAAATCGCACTACTGGGAGCGTTTCGGAACCTGTCCGCAACCTTTAGAGCAGGACATCATGATTCAAACTTGAGATGGAGTTCTCAGTTTCACTGCCCGCCGCGCGGCCTGCTGACAAAAGTTCGCGTAATTCCACCCTCGATTTTCATCGGAAGTCCGATGAAAAGGGCGGCTGCGCAACCGGACGTATGGATATCCGTGTTCTCGTATCATGAATTATTTTCCTTGACAAGAAATCGGTTTTTCTGATAAAATAAAAAATCATTATTTTTGGTACCTTTTGTCCCAAATCAACGTCTAACGTGTTAAAAGTGTGCATTTTCATCGTTCCCTCACTGCAACGCAGAAGAAGGAATGATGAAGATGCAGAACGGATACTGCAACTGAGTTGACTATCGGTGCTGTCATACAATCTGAGTTACCTCACCTCAAATATGGGAGGAAGGAATTATGAACGATGACGCAGAACGTATCCAAGAATTGGCGGACGACGAAGCCGCCCAGACTTCGATTTACCGAAAGTATTACCATTCCGTTTTCCAGGTAGTCCGCCCCATCTTGGAAAACTACGAGGATGCCGAGGAGGTCACCGACGATGCCTTCGTGAAGGCGTTCAATAATCTCCATCGGCTCAGCGATGCGGCAAAATTTCCGGGGTGGTTAAAAACTATCGCGCGGCATCTTGCCATAGATAGGCTTCGTGAAACTGAACATCGGGGCAATCAAGTCCCTTTTGACGACACGCAGTCGCGCTACATTGGAGACGCAGTCGATTACCAGTCTACAGAGCAGTACGACATCAGGCGGACGCGGGTTACGCTGCAAAACCGCTTGCTTTTCTTGCTGCCGCCGAAAGACCGGCAGGTGCTGGAACTCCATCATCTTGAAGGTTCCACATACAAGCAGATAGCGGCGTTAACCCACGCGACAGAGAGAGCTGTCGGGAACAGGGTGAGACGGGCGCGAGAGTTTTTGAAAACTGTCGCCAACCGTTTTGACGACTGGCTCTTATCCATGGACGAGGAGGCGATAGAGGCAATCGATTTGCTCGCTGTCATCCCGGTGGACGAGGCGCAAATGGCAGAACGGTATCTGTTGGACCAGCTTTCTCTCGCCGAAACCGCTCAGTCCATGCATGTCTCGCCGAGAGCCGTTGTGAGGGGTTTGAAACACGCCATGAAGCAGTGGAAAAGTCTCATCGGGAGCTCAGCATGTTCAAAGTGAGGCTCCACACTAAAAGCAGGGGAAACGGCCGATTAATCGGGGCACCCTTACCGTAAAAAGGCAGCGTCAAACGCGTGACGCTGCCTTTTTACGGTACTGGAAAAATAGGGTTATCCTCGTCCCGATGCTTTTCAGGACGATTCAGTTCTCTATTTGGTGCTTTCCTCTCCTGCGCGTTTGGGCTCGGACAGGCCCGAACTGCCGGAACTGAACCGATCGGGCCCTTCAGACAATTCAAGCTCCGACGAGCTCATCTCCACCTACGAAGGAGACGCGAAAATGTGAAAACTAAATGGGGCCTGGCAGCTTTTTTCTTAACATTTCTGCCTTTTCGTGATATGGTGTTAAGGGATTTTGCCGATGCCTAACAAAAAAACTTGCAATTGCCGCCCGGATAGGTTAAAATATTAAGGTAATCCGCGCTTTGACAAAAAGCGTTAATTTTAAAGAGAGCAAACCGCAATGCATGAATCCAATCAACCTGACAACGCCGAGTATCTACAGCGGCTGCGTCATTCCACGGCGCATATCATGGCGTATGCCGTGCAACAACTTTTTCCTGATGGCGAAACCAGCGTGAAACTTGCGATTGGCCCGCCTATTGAGAACGAGTTCTATTACGATATGGAGGTGCCGCGCCCGATTACGCCCGACGATTTCCCCGAAATTGAACGGCACATGAAGGCGATGGTCCGCGCGAACGTGCCTTTTCTGCAGGAGAACTGGGATTACGACAAGGCGCGCACTTGGTTCGCCGCGCGCGACCAGAAATTCAAACTCGAACTCATCGATGGCATTTCTGACCGGGAGGTCAGCGCAAGCGCGGAAGGTGTCGCTGACGAAGGCGTGTCCATCTATCACAACGGCGACTTCACCGACCTCTGCAAGGGCCCGCACGTTGACACCACCGGTGAATGCCGCCACTTCAAACTGCTCCGCGTCTCCGGTGCCTATTGGCGCGGCGATAGCCATCGTGAGCAGTTGCAGCGGGTTTACGGCACTGCCTGGGAGACGAAGGCTGCCCTGACAGCCTACTTGACACAGCGCGAGGAGGCCGCGAAGCGCGACCATCGGAAATTGGGGCGCGAATTGGAACTGTTCCAGATGTACCCGGAATCGCCCGGCAGCGCGTTTTGGCTGCCGAAAGGCGCGCTCATTTACAACCTCTTGTCGGAGAAAGTGAGGAAGCTCTATTTGAGCGAAGGCTATCAGGAAGTGCGCACACCGCTCATTTACGATAGTAGCCTGTGGGAAACGTCCGGGCATTGGGAACATTTCAGGGAGAATATGTTCGTTATTGAGAGCGGAGAGGGTGAACCGGCGAGCGCGCTCAAACCGATGAACTGCCCAGCGCACATGTTGATTTACCGCAGCAAACGCCACAGTTATCGCGATTTGCCCTATCGCCTGTTTGACCAGGGTGTGTTGCATCGGAACGAAGCGACGGGGACGCTGAGCGGGCTCTCGCGCGTGCGGCAGCTGTGCCAAGACGACGCGCATAACTTCATCACCGAGGCGCAAATCGCCGAGGAGTATGAACGCATCCTCGGGCTCTTTCAGCGGATTTACGGGACGTTCCACCTGCCGTTCCGGTGCAATTTAAGCACCCGCAACCCGGAAAAGTTCATGGGCGATATTGAGGTGTGGCATCGCGCCGAAGCCATGCTGGAAGACGTGCTGAAAAACAACCAGATCGCCTACACGGTAGACCCGGGCGAAGCGGCATTTTACGGGCCGAAACTTGATTTTCAGGTGAAGGATTCGCTCAACCGCGAGGTGCAATGTGCCACTGTGCAACTTGATTTCCAGCTGCCGGAACGTTTTGGGTTGATTTACGTTGCGCGGGATGGTAGTGAAAAGCGTCCTGTTGTCGTCCATCGCGCGCTGTGCGGCAGTTTTGAACGTTTCATCGCGATGCTGATTGAGCATTACGCAGGCGCGTTTCCGACGTGGCTGGCACCAGTGCAGTGCGTCGTGATGACTATCAGCGAACGTTTTGTCGACTACGGCAGAGAAGTGCAGCAGTTGCTGCTGCAAAAGGGGTGCCGTGTTGAATTGAACGGTAGCGACGACAAGATTGGCGCGAAAATTCGGCAGGCGCGCTTGGAGCGGGTGCCGTATATGCTCATCATCGGTGGACGCGAACAGGAGAACCGCACCGTCAGCGTCCGCAGCCGCGATGATGGCGACATCGGCGCGATGCCTCTTGCCGCTTGCGTTGACAAAATCGTTGCCGAAGCCGATTTGGATTTTTGATTTTGATGAAAATGAAACCTAAGCATGTCCCCTTTGTCCGTGGGACGCGAAAGGTTCGCGGGGGGGCAGGCCCCCCGCGCTACATGATACGCGGGCAAACGCCCGCATAAAGAAAGGTAAGGGCGGATGTCTCTATCCGCCCGCAATAAAGAAAGGAAAAAGCCTCATGTATAAAATTTTGACATATCCTCTACTGTTCGGACTTGTCCTTCTCATCGGGTGTAGTCCTGCGAAACAGGTGACGCGCGTCGATAGCGATACCACCATCGATCTTTCCGGCCGTTGGAACGATTCTGATTCCCGCCTCGTGGCGGATGGCATCATCGGCGATTGTTTGACCCATCCTTGGCTGACCGATCACATGGTAGATGCATCGGCGAAACCGGTCGTCATCGTCGGTGGCATTCGGAACAAGAGCATGGAGCACATTGCTGTCCAGACGTTCATTAGCGATATTGAGCGCGCTTTTATCAATTCCGGGAAGGTTCGCACTGTGTCAAGTGCTAGTGAACGTGGCGAGCTTCGCGAGGAGCGCACCGACCAGGGCGAATTCGCCGCCATCGAAACCATCAAACGGATGGGCCGGGAACTCGGTGCCGATTACATGATGACAGGCGAAATCAACACCATCGAAGACCGCGAGGGTGGCGACCAGGTCATATTTTATCAGACAGATTTGACGTTGACGAACATCGAGACTAACGAGAAAGTCTGGATCGGGCAGAAAAAGATTAAGAAGTTCATCGGGCGCGGTAAGTTCAAAATGTAGTTGCGCTTGTCGGCGCGCCGCCTTGAAGTTTCAGTAGTTAATCGGATGATTTTCGGGGAGCGTGCACGCGCTATGCGTGTCAGGGCGGATGTCTCTATCCGCCTGTTTCCATCGGGCAAAAAATGAGCCGTTTCTTTTTTGAATCTTCATCAAAGCGCGCCTATCGCCCACACACGAAATTATGAGCAAAATATTACCGATTCTGTTGTTCCTATTGTTCTTGCTAGCAGTGGGGTGTAGTCCGTATAGCATGCAAGAGCTCCGTGTTTCGATGGAGACTGGGGCGTATGTGCAGGCCTACACGAACCTGAAGAAACAGGCGGCGAAGAAGGCGGATATCCCGCTGCTCTTTGAGTTCGGGTTGGTTGCGCATTACGCGAACCAGTTTTCGGATAGCAACCAGGCCCTTGAGCAGGCAGAAGTTATCGCCGATGACCGGTGGACGAAGAGTCTTTCAAAAGAGGCACTCTCGCTTCTCACTTCCGATAAGGTGCGTCCGTATCCCGGCAAACGTTATGAGCGGCTTTTGGGCTACTACTATCAGATTCTCAACTACGTGTATCTCAATCAACTTGACGGGGCACTCGTAGAATGCCGCCAAGCGGCAGGCATCATCAACGCGTTCAAAAGTGATGTTAAGAACTATGATTTCTTTGGGAGTGCTTTTTCGGCGCATCTGTCTGCCATGGTTTTTGAAGCCGCCGGTGAGTGGAACGATGCCTTCATCTCTTACCGACAGGCTGAAGAATATTATCAAAAGGCCGCGGAGAAGACAGAGGTGTCACTGCCCGAAGATGTTGGCAATTCTCTGGTGAGATTGTCGCGCAAATTGGGATTTACTGAGTTTGTTACGCGTTACGAAAAGCAATATGGGGAACCGCCTGCACATCCTGAAGGCCATGGCGAGCTGATCCTCTTTTATGAAACGGGATATGTGCCAGAGAAGGAACAGTTCGACCTGGTATTTCCTATTTTGAAGATAGATAAGTTCGGCGAAGACGATGAGGAAATTGAAAAGTTTATTCCGACACTTTTAGGGCGCGAGGGACGAACCTATCCCGAAGTTGAATTGGAATACCTCCTGCGCGTTGCGATGCCTATAAGCCATTCAAAACGTCCGAAATTCGCGGGGATTAACGTGCAGGTGGGCCAAGCGCAGGCGAGAGGGGTTTTGGTAGAAGATGTCGAAAAAATCGCGTTGGAAACCTTTGAGGCCGATTACCCCATAATTCTCTTCCGAACTTTGTTACGTGCTTTGGGAAAATACCTCCTATACCGCGAGGCAAACAAGAAAGACGGTCTTTTAGGGACACTCGTGAACCTTGCCGGTGTGTTTACAGAAGGCGCGGATACGCGTTCATGGCAGACGCTGCCGAACCAGATATTGATGGTGCGGATGCCGCTTCCCACAGGGACGCATACGGTGAACCTCTCGTTTTTAAATCGGAACGGTGGTGTTGCTTTACGTAACCGGGTGAATGTTGAAATTTTTCCGAATCGGATAACCTTTCTGAATCATCGAACTTATGAGTAGCGCACGGACATAACCATGCAACGTATCTATTTAGATTACAACGCCACTACACCGCTCCGTCCCGAAGTGCGGGATGCGATGATGCCCTATTTCACAGAGGCGTTCGGCAACGGTGCTAGCATTCATGCCTACGGACGCGAGGCGCGCAACGCGATTGATACCGCCCGCGAGCAAGTCGCCGCGCTTATCAGTGCGAAGAGTTCAAGCGAAATCGTGTTCACCGGCAGTGGTACTGAAGCGGATAACCACGCTATCAAAGGGCTGACGGAACTCGAAAAGAGCCGGGGCAAGGGGAATCATATCATCACTTCGTCTGTGGAGCATCACGCCGTGTTGCATACGTGCCACTACCTTGAGCAACGCGGGTTTGAAGTGACGTATCTCCCGGTCGACCGGTATGGCCGTGTCTGCTTGGAGCAACTTCGCGCCGCTATTCGCGACACGACGGTGCTGATATCCATCATGCACGTCAACAACGAGAACGGCACCATTCAGCCGCTTGAAGAAATTTGCGAGATTGCACGAGAGCATGGGATTCCGTTGCATACCGATGCCGTGCAATCGGTAGGGAAGTTGGATATTGACGTTCAGGCGTTGGGTGTTAACCTGCTGACGTTGTCGGGGCACAAAATTTACGGGCCGAAGGGCATCGGTGTGCTTTACATTCGCCGCGGCACCCGATTGGCGAATCTTGTCCACGGCGGTTCGCACGAACGGAATCGTCGTGCTGGCTCGGAGAATGTGCCTGCCATCGTCGGGCTCGGTGCCGCTGCCGAGTTTGCCAAACGGGAGCAGGGTGTTTACGCCGCGCACCTCCATAACGTAACCGAGCGATTGCGCGAGGGGTTAGATGCGCATCTCAGTGGGCTTCACTATAACGGACATCCAGACTATTGTGCCCCCGGCACCCTCAACGTCTCCTTTGAAAACATTGAGGGCGAAAGCCTCATCTTGCGGTTGGATATGGAGGGCATCTGTGTTTCGACGGGTTCGGCATGCACTTCGGGTTCGATGGAGCCGTCGCATGTGCTTGCGGCATTAGGGTTGCCGCCGCGGTTAGCGCAAGGCACCGTCCGCTTCTCCCTCGGCAGAAATACGACGGAGGCGGAAATTGACGAGGTTCTCGCGAAATTGCCGAAGGTTATCCAGCAGATGCGGACGTTGTATCGTGGTTAAAGAAACGTTGAACGGCGTTGTTTGGCGAGGGACAGGCCCTCGCCCTACGATAGAGGGGCAGTTCTTTGGAACGTAGCGCGGGGGCCTGTCCCCCGCGAGGTGTCATTAGGAGGAAACTATGGCTTTCAAATTTGGATACAGCACCTTACGCTGGCAAACGCCAGATTTCGAGGAACTCCTTACGCAGCTCAAGGCGGCTGGCTGGGATGGCTGGGAAATGCGGCAGGCCTTAGACTGGGTAGGCACGCCGAACCGCATCCGACAGGTGTGTGATAACGTCGGACTTCCAGTCGCCGCTGTCACCGCGCGTGGACTGCCGCTGGACAAGGAGCGGCAGCAGATGGAACTGAACAAACGGCGCATCGATTTTGCAGCGGAAGTGGAAGCAGACTGCTTTATGTTTATGGGTGCGGGGAAACCGGGCGACCGGCCGGTAGATAACACCGATCTTGCCGCGCTCGCCGATGTGTCCGAAGACTGGGCAGAATACGCGGCGCAGTATGGCCTCGAGGTCTGCTATCATATCCATACCAACACCACCGTCGATTCGATTGACGACTGGGCGAAATATATGAGCCTGCTCCGCAAATGCAAACTCTGTATTGACGTGTCGCATTCCGCGCTTTGGGGCTATGACCCGGTTGCATCCATCCGCCGCTATCGCGATGCGCTCGTCTATGTCCACCTGCAGGATTATTCGGGGGTTACCGGCGGCGATGGCACGCCTTACGATGTGAACTGGGTGGATGTGGGCGGCGGCACCGTTATGGACTTCCCCGAGATCATGGCGACACTAGACGAGCTCGGCTACGACAGATGGGTTACTGCATGCCCTGGGCAGGTAGAAGCCCGGTCGGATGTGGAGCGCATGTCTGTCAATCGCGAGTATTTGCAGCAGTTGGGGTATTAACCAAGGCGATTGTAGGGACGGATGTCTCTATCCGCCCGCTTCCAAAGGAACACAACACCTATGCCAGAAGGGGATATCCGTTCGATTCTTGCCACAGATTGTGGCAGCACCACAACCAAAGCGATTCTGATTGAGAAGCGCGGCGGTGCCTATCAGCTCATCGTGCGCGGCGAATCACCTACCACCGTGGAGGCACCTGTCGAAGACGTAACCGCTGGCGTTATCAACGCTATCACCGAAGTGGAGGAGCTCGCCGGCCGGAAATTGCTGGACGATGGGGTTATCTTGAAACCGCAACGCGGCGACGAAGGCGTAGATCTCTACATTTCAACCAGCAGTGCAGGCGGTGGGTTGCAGATGATGGTGGCCGGCGTTGTCCGGAATCTCACGGCGGAGAGTGCGGAGCGCGCTGCGCTCGGTGCCGGCGCGATTGTCATGGATGTCATCGCATCCAACGACAAACGCCTCCCGCACGAGAAGATTGAACGGATTCGGCACTTGCGTCCGGACATGCTTCTCCTCTCCGGCGGCGTAGATGGCGGCACCACTTCACACGTCGTGGAATTGGCGGAGATTATCGCCGCGGCGCGGCCTCAGCCGCGGTTAGGCATTGCATACGAGCTGCCGCTGATCTACGCCGGGAACAAAGATGCCCGCGAACTGATTCGGGAATGCTTGGAAGGTGTGATGTCCTTGGAGATAGTGGACAATCTCCGTCCGGTTTTAGAGCGCGAGGAGTTGATGCCGACGCGCCTCAAGATTCAGGAGCAGTTCCTTGAACACGTCATGGCACACGCGCCGGGCTATAAGAAACTCATCGGTTGGACAGATGCGCCTATCATGCCGACACCGGGCGCGGTAGGCGCGATTATCCAGACTGTAGCGGCGCAACAGGATATTAAGGTAGTCGGTGTGGACATCGGCGGCGCGACTACCGATGTGTTCTCCGTTTTCAAAAATAGGGAGGCGGCGCCGATTTTCAATCGCACCGTCAGTGCGAACCTCGGCATGAGTTATAGCGTTTCTAACGTCCTCGCCGAAGCCGGACTTGAGAACGTCCTGCGATGGGTGCCGTTTGACATTGAGGTGGGAGATCTTCGGAATCGCGTGAAAAACAAGATGATTCGCCCGACGACGATTCCACAAACGTTGCAGGAGTTGGTTTTGGAACAAGCCATCGCGCGCGAGGCACTGCGGTTAGCGTTTGAGCAACACAAGCAGCTCGCCGTGGAATTGCGCGGCGTGCAGCAACAGCGCACCATCTCCGAAGCGTTCGATCAGACAGAAAGCGGGCAGACGCTTGTGAATATGCTGAGTTTAGACATGCTGGTTGGGAGTGGCGGCGTGCTGTCGCATGCGCCGCGCCGGCAGCAGGCGATGCTGATGATGATAGATGCATTCCAACCCGAGGGGCTCACGCACCTCGCCGTGGATAGTATCTTCATGATGCCGCAGCTCGGTGTCCTCGCGCAGGTGAATGCGGAAGCCGCGACGCACGTTTTTGAACGCGATTGTTTAATTCACCTCGGTACCTGTATCGCCCCGGTCGGCGTAGGGAAGCAGGGTGAGGCGTGTCTCTCCGTTGAAATCGACATCGCTGGCAAACCGCCGCAGATGGAGGAAATCTCTTTTGGTGAACTGCGGCTGTATCCGCTTGCATTGGGCGAAAAAGCGACGGTGAAGCTCCACCCCGAACGCCGGTTCGACCTCGGGGCTGGACGCGGCAACGCCGTTGAAGCGACAGCGATGGGGGGTGTCGTCGGTTTGGTAGTGGATACCCGCGGCAGGCCGCTTGAAATTCCTACCGATGCCGCCCAGCGCGTGGCGCAGCTTAAAAGGTGGCAAGGGGCGTTGGATGCGTATCCTTGGTAGGTGCTGTTTCAAACCGTGCCTACAGAGCTGGTTATTTTATGGTTTGCCGCTGCGCAAAGACATTCCGTGTTCGGTTTTGATGTCAACAGTGAAAATTGACAACGGCCCCCTCCTTGTAGGGAAACTAGCTCGCCCGAGCTGGACCGTCACGCCTAAACTTTGGCATCTCTGCGGGGTCACGCCTGTCAAGACGCTCAGGTTTTCCTGATCGTCCATCTTCCCGCAGAGATGTCCACTGTTGGGGTTGCCTGCGAAGCAGGGCGAGCCCGAACTACAAAAGGGGAGAACTGAATCGTT
Organism: uncultured Poribacteria bacterium; assembly: GCA_958296135.1. Classification (GTDB taxonomy): domain Bacteria; phylum Poribacteria; class WGA-4E; order WGA-4E; family WGA-3G; genus AGPOR5. Next base: position 4,362,890 of record CATQHZ010000001.1, on the reverse strand, counting down.
CTGGCCTCTGTGCGGTTTAAGCTTGATTTTTCTCCTGGAATGTCGTATAATAGTTGTCAAAACAATAATGGAGGTGTGACTATGGATAGCGAAACCCGTGAGATGTTGGAAGCACAGGGAGATAGGCTAACGAAGCTGGAGGTGCAGACTGCCCCTATTCCCCAGATGCAAACTGATATCAAGCAGACGCAGGCGGATGTGAAGCAGACGCAGGTGGATGGAAAACAGACGCAGGCAGATGTGAAGCAGACGCAGGTGGATGGAAAACAGACGCAGGCAGATGTGAAGCAGACGCAGGCGGATGTTGCGGATGTTAAAGTAGACGTTGCGTGGATACGCGGTACGCTTGAAGCGCGTGCGCGTAATGAGGTCAATGCCCATCATGCCAAGACTCGGTTAGGGATGTGGATTTTTGGCGGGGTTGCGACATTGAGTGCAATCTTGAGTTTGGCTCAGTGGCTATTCTCTATACGTCCGTCGCCGTAGTGCGGCGAGCGACTTGGCTCTGTTGGTAGATTTCGATGCCGGTGCTAGTCTGTTCCATCTTGTCAGACTTGGGGATTTCTTGGATGATAAGTTCGGGTGCAAGGTGGATGTGGTGTTGCGTCGTGCCCTTCGTAAAGAGGTTCGTGACGCTGTTTCCAAGGAGCTGGTGCGCCTATATCACGAGAATGTCGATGGCATGTATGGGTTTGATGTTCATGGTTTCTATTCTCCTATTAGAATGAACGGGCGTTCGCGCCGGCTGACACCCGTTCACTGAAAGCGCGTCCGTAACCTAAAACCCCAATCTACGTAGCATCTCGCACGCCAAGGGATGCAGCGGCTAAAAAGGGGGATGGCCGCTTGACGACTTGCCGGCCTTTATCTGGCTCCATTGCGTGGTGAGTTTCCCCGTAGTGGAAACAGGAAGACTGTGAGCTGTCCAGTCCGCCGCCCAATCCTCACTAGGATGGTTAGTGAGGTTGGTAATCTGTCGACTGGCAAGTTCATAGCGATAGATATCGTAAGGCGGCCTAACTGTGTCCATCAAGGAGTCAGTTTCGGATGCAGCAAAAAGAATCACCGCTCCCTCCTCAGCCCAGCACGCTGCGTTGAGTCGCCAAGTGTCTGGGGTGTCAAGGGCTCGGGGGGTGGCACCCTGTCTGTCGCGAATGATGAAACGTGCTGAAGCCAATCGAAAGGTGTTTCCTTCTAGTACGGACGTCACCGCGCGATAGAGAATACGTTCACCGTCCGGTGCCCAGCGTGGACTGAAGTTCATCAAGGTTGTCCCTAGGATAAGGGGTGCTTGCTTGACGAGGGGCCGATTCCGTTTTCCATCCGCATCCATGATGTAGATGTGCCGGCCTTGCCCGGGCAACGCGAGTTCGTAGGCAATCTCGCGGCCATTGGGCGCCCAGTCCGGTGCCATTGCGTATCCACGGACTTCGGCCTCGCTGTGCGTCAGTTGCTGGAGTGCCCCGCTATTGAGATGCAGCACATAGATTTCCAATAGGCCGTTCCGCGTGCTTGAAAAGGCAATGCGCTGGCCATCGGGGGCCCAAGCCACCTGGCCATCTAGCGCCGGATGTTCGATGAGTGTCTGCACCCGGTGCCTGCCCAGATGCATCAGGAAGATGTCATTCTGTTTCTCCTCGCCGGGAGTGACGGGGGCTAAATCCATGGAAAACAGGAGGTGCCTGCCATCGGGAGACCACCGTACGAGTCTTTTCCGGTGTCCATCGTATGTTATCCGGCGGACGTTGCTGCCCTCATCGTTCATGATGTAGATTTCGTTGTCAAGCGACGCTAGTTGTCCATCGCGGTTGGAGGTGAAGACGATGTCTGCAACCGTGGGCCGGTGAACGCATAAGCAGAGGAGGCAGAGCGCGGCGGCGTATCGCCAAACGCTGCCGATTTTGTGTCTGTTCATGGGTATTTCTCCTGCTCTTAAGAGCGGCGCCGTTGCCTGTCACCCCCTCAGCGTGACAGGCAACGCGGATGCGGTGGCTGAAGCCGCCTTATTCGTTGAACCTATGCTTAAGTGTCACTTTCCAGCCACCGCGGGCACCCCTTGCGTGAATCTCGACGCGGCTGTAAGCAGAGACTGTAAACATGCCGTTAGGCTCGATCCCAAGATTGTTGAGATTGGTAAATCCGAGACTCGCTGTCTTCATGAAGACAGCGTCCTCATCGGGCTTAAGCGTTACCTCCACCGGTGGGTTAGGCATCTTTATCTCATGTCCCCCGCCTTCAAGGATTGAATGCTTAAACTCGTAAAGGTAACTCGCGTTGAAGTCGCTCTCGTTAGAGACAGAGACGTGGTGCGAGGTGCTTGTACGGGGGTGATTCCAACTGAGCCCCCATATCTCAACCGAACCGTAGACGTTGCCTACCCAGCGAGATTCCTGCCTTGAGGGCGGGTGATCCGTGGGAGCAATATCGGTGATAACAAGGCTGAACAGCGCAAGTATCCCGATGAGCGTTAGGCATTTCACTGCCGTTTTCATTTTGATTTCCTCCGTTTGCCTCCCTCTAAAAGAGAGACTGTTGACATGCGGAAAAATCCATCGCCAATGTTGCTCAGCATCATTATATCTCCTCATTGTAGGGCATTTTCGGAGAAATGGCCCAACTTTTTTGGATATACCTGCTTTTAACACGTTAGACGTGAATTTCGCGCAAAAGGTACCATAAAAAACGAAAAAAATGACTTTTTTTGAATTTAACGGAAAATTGTCGCTTTTTTAGTGCGCGGGCATTTGATAAAGGGAGAATTCTTCGTCGCTGATGGTAGAACCGGTAAAATGTGCCACGTTGATGAGACGATACCGTTCCTGCAGCTGCGCGCTCACGGCGCGGTTCAGGATAATCAGCACCGGTTGTGAAGTCTGCGTGCTTAACACTTTTGCCGCTTCAATGACAGCCGCGTCGGGAACATCCGTAGTGCGCGCGCTGTCCCAACGGATAAATGAACCGAACCGCCTTCCGCGCGGATAGTAAATAACCGCTTTCTCTAAATACCCGACGATGGTGCTAGCGGCGAAATCTGTGTCGCCTACCATCGGCATCTCCTGCATCCCTTGTGCCTTGATATATTCAGCTGTCTGTTTGCCGCAAGAGAAAATATGTCGGGTATCCATGCTAACGGCGATGACACCACCCATAAAATGGCAGCCGAGGATGAGGGTGAGGATGATGCTGAACGCGCGTGCCGGACGCGTTTCCTCGCTGTCGGTAGGCGCGGTTTTCAACTGTGCATCTGTCCCTATCTCCGGACACTCCCGATAAATCCACGCAACCGTCAGAAATGTCAGGAATAGGAATCCGTGGTGACGGATGCTGCCGTAATACTTGACATAGAAAAACGCGAGCAGTCCGAGTGTTGCGGTGAGATAGATGAGCAAGGCGGTAGGGCGTTTACATGTCAACCCGACGCCGAAGAGAATGAGGAGAAAACAGAGCGGCATCTGGAGGGTTTGGAAGAGCGGGTATGCCTCAAGTTGCTGCGAATTCCAAAAGTGGCGCGTTGGCTTCGGGATAGGCAGATATGCGCGCGAGATGAGCTTCAGCACTTTGAAGAAGTGCTCTGTTTCGTAGTCAAATTTCCAATCGATGGCGAATCCGGTATTCGGCGGCGGCTTGAGTTGCGCGATGGCAGTCAAAATCCCGATGCCGATGAGCGCGAAACTGAGCCAACCCCATTTTTTATCGGCAGGCGAGGTTTGTAACCCCGCGGGCTGCTTCGTGCGAAGATAGAGATACTCACAAAAGAGGGGACGCGAGGGACAGGGCCTCGCGCTACGCAACCTCCACCGCCATCACTCGCTCATCACTCTCCTGATAACCGATGCGGACCGCCTTGGCGCGCACCGTGGTCTCGCCTCTCGGCATCCGCAACGGCTCCGTATACAACAGCCAGCGCGCATCTTCACCCGGCTCCATCGTCCACGCAATAGACGCGCCCTGCGTGGCGCAGTGAAGTTGCAATAGCAGCGGTGCCGCCCATTGCCCACCCGACGCTGCCACCTCCATGCCGGGGTTCGCTGCGTTAATCGGAATGAAAATTGGCGCGGCAGTTTGCGGTTGTTTTCCATCGGGATACCACCTCGCGACCATCTGTTCTTCGGGGATGTCCCCCATGTCGCCGAAATCGGCTTGCCACTGTGCTAGCGCGCCGCGCATCCGTTCCAGTACATCGCGATGCCCGGGCTCCGATGCTAAGTTGTTGAGCTCATACCGGTCGTTCTCAACGTTGTAAAGTTCCTCAGCGGGCCGGGGATACTGGAACATCACCGCCGGGTCTCCGTCCAATGTGCCTTCGGCGTAGAGCCGCCACATTTCCTGCATCACTGGGTGCCGGTTGCGATACGGGATCCAGAGCAGATAGGGCTTTTCGGGGTAATAATTCCTGATGTATTTATAGCGTTTATCGCGCACGGCGCGCACCCTGTCGTAAGACTCATCGTAACGGTCGCGGGTGGCGAAGATATAGTTCCGTTCCACCGCTTGTGGGCCGAGGAAGGGTTGTCCTTGTAGATGCGCCGGTGCTTCCACGCCACACAACGATAACACTGTCGGCCCCAGATCGATGAGACTCACGAGTTGTTCACTGACGCTGTCAGGCGACATTTCACCGGGCCAGCGCACAATCAGCGGAATCCGAATGCCTGCATCATAGGGCCAACGCTTTCCGCGCGGGAGCCCTTCACCGTGGTCACTCCAGAGGAAGACGATGGTATTGTCGGCGAGTCCGTCTTCTTCCAACTGAGTTAAGAGTTCCCCGACGCGTGCATCGGCAGTGGCGAGGTTATCGTAGTGGCGGGCCAATGCCTCGCGCGATTTCGGTGTATTCGGCAGGTAGGGCGGTAATTGCACGTCATCAGGATTTGTCGTTAAGGGCCGGCCATTTTCGCGCTCCCACATCCCACTTTCGTGCGTGACGGTAGGGTTGAAGACAGAAAAGAACGGTTGTCCCGCCTCCCGATTCCGCCAGTGTCCCGTGTTGCTGCAGTCGTCCCACGCCGTGCTTGGCGGCGTGAACTGATAATCGGTTTTGCTGTTGTTCGTGCAATAATAGCCTGCGCCGCGTAGATATTCCGTGAACGTCTTGACATAAGGCGGCGGCACGGCGGCATACGGAGTCGGCATGTCGGGCGTGTTCTGGTTCGTGTGCGTCGTGCGCATGTGATGCGTGCCGATGGAGGTCTGGTACATCCCGGTGATGATCGCCGAGCGGCTCGGCGCGCAGACTCCGGCGGTGGAGAACGCATTCGGGAACCGGCATCCGCCGCTGGCAAGTGTGTCGATATTCGGCGTGCGTGCGACTGCATCCCCATAACAACCGAAGCGTGGGGTTGTATCCTCTAATGAAATCCAAAGAATATTCGGGCGATGTGGTGAGTTCATAAGCCATTCCTGTTAAAGATTTATGATAGTATACCTGAATTTCGGCGGAATGTCAATCTTTTTCCGTGCGCGAACGCTCGCGAGGGACAGGGCTGGTGGCTGCCGTAGGGCGCGGTCCTGTGCTGCGCCATGCCTTGCGCGAACGCTCGCGGCTGACAGGCCGCCGCGCTACGGTGAAAAGGCCCCTTCATCCGTAGGGCGCGGTCCTGTGCTGCGCCATGCATCGGAGAAACGATAACGCTCGCGGCTGACAGGCCGCCGCGCTACGGTGAAAAGGCCCCTTCGTCCGTAGGGCGCGGTCCTGTGCCGCGCCGTGCATCGGAGAAACGATAACGCTCGCGGCTGACAGGCCGCCGCGCTGCGGTTAAGAGGCCCCTTCGTCCGTAGGGCGCGGTCCTGTGCTGCGCCGTGCCTTGCGCGAACGCTCGCGGCTGACAGGTCGCCGCGCTACGGTTGAAAGGCCCCTTCGTCCGTAGGGCGAGGGCCTGTCCCTCGCCATGCATCGGAGAAACGATAACGCTCGCGGCTGACAGGCCGCCGCGCTGCGGTTGAAAGGCCCCTTCGTCCGTAGGGCGCGGTCCTGTGCTGCGCCATGCACCGATCTGCGGAGAAGATGGTGTCCGGGGTTGCGGGGCTGTTTTTCGTGGGTCTGGGCTTCGCGAGGGACAGGCCCTCGCGCTACGGTAAAAGGGGCCTTTCTTGTCGCGTGAACGCTCGCGAGGGACAGTGGACATCTCTGCAGCGAGGCTGCAGAGATGACAACGTTTCGGCGTAACGGCCCTCGCGCTACGGTGAAAAGGGGCCGTACGGTGAAAGGGGTAGTCTTTGCACTTGACAACCAATCCCGCCCCACATAAAATATTAGCATCTCACATTTAGGAGCAACACAATGCCAAACCTTACCGCAAAAAAACTGACGCAACTCTGTCTCAATGTCTTCCAAAAATGGGATGTGCCGGCAGCGGAAGCCACAATCGTCACCCGCTCTATGGTGGACGCAAATCGTGTCGGACACGATTCACACGGAGTCATCCATCTGCCGAAATATGTGCGGGAACTGGAAGCCGGACTTATTCAGCCTGGTGCTCCGCTTGACACGGTGAAAGAATCCGCATCAATCGCCGTGCTAGACGGGCATTGGGGTTTCGGTCCTGTCATTGCGACGCGCGCCGTTGAAATCGCAATTCAGAAGGCACGCCACACCGACATCAGCACCGTCGCAGTTTCGCGATGCAACGAGAGCGGCAGGTTAGGTGGATACGCCTGCCTCGCCGCAGATGCCGAGATGCTCGGCCTGCTTATGGCGAATGACCACGGTGGCGGTACTTGCGTTGCACCGTACGGCGGCACGGAAGGTAGACTCTCTACTAACCCCCTCGCCTGCGCTGTGCCAATAAAAAATCAAGAACCGATTGTGTTAGATATGGCTACCAGCGTTGTGGCCTCGGGGAAGATGCGTCTCAAACAGTATCGTGGAGAGGCACTTCCGCCTGAATGGCGCGTGAATGCGGACAGCGAGGTTCTCTTGCCGTTCGGTGGTTACAAAGGCTTCGGGCTCAGCGTGATTGTTGACATTCTCGCGGGCGCATTGACGGGGGCAGGGTGCAGCCGCGGCGAAGACGCACGCGTGGGGAACGGTTTGTTTGTCATGGTGCTCAACATCGCCAATTTTCGCGGATTTCCCGGCTTCAGCGAGGAGATAGCACGGTTCGTCGCGTATCTTAAATCGGAAAAGTGCGCAGACATTCGGGTGCCGGGAGAACGCGGGTTTCAGGAGCAACGCAAGCGAGAAAAAGAAGGCATCCCGATAGACGAGGAAACGTGGCAGCAGCTTCAGGAATTGTGAGAGCGCGGCACGGCGGAGGAAACCCTCGGCGATTCGCGCTCGCCTGTCCCTCGCGCTACGGTAAAAGGGGCCTTTCTTGTCGCGTGAACGATCGCGAGGGACAGGCCCTCGCGCTACGGTAAAGGGGCCTTTCTTGTCGATCGGGAGAGCGCGAGGGACAGGTCTTCGCGCTACGGTAAAAGGGGCCTTTCTTGTCGCGTGAACGATCGCGAGGCAAACCCTCGGCGATTCGCGCTCGCCGGGCCCCAGCACTACGGACGAAAAAAACGCCCTACGGGAAGAAAGGGCGCCCCGGTGGCTAAACGGCGGTTAACGATTCACCTGTCTCCGGATGAAACAGATGCGCTTTGTCCATGTTAAAATGGACATTCAGCAGTGCGTCGTGCCTCGGAATAGTGACACCGTCGGATTGCACGATGAAATGACTCTCCCCCGCTCGGAGATACAAAAGCACATGGTTGCCGAGCGGCTCCACTAACTCCACCCGCGTTGTCACGGTATTCTTCGATGCATCGCCGACCTGGATGTCCTCCGGACGGATGCCGAGTGTCACCGCATCTCTCGAAAAATCTTGCAACTTTTCCTGGAGACGGGCAGTCAACAGCACTTCAAATTCTTCAAATTGGAGTGTTTCGCGGCGAATGCCGGTCTGAATAAAATTCATCGGCGGCGTGCCGATGAAGCCGCCCACAAACTGATTCGCTGGGTTATGATACAGCGTGCCCGGGTCGGCAATCTGCTGGATTTTCCCTTCGTTGAGGACGACAATCTGGTCCCCCATCGTCATCGCTTCAACCTGGTCGTGCGTGACATAGACGATGGTGGCGTTGAGCCTGTCGTGCAGTCGGCTGATTTCCATTCGCATTTGCACGCGCAGTTTTGCATCGAGGTTACTCAACGGTTCATCGAATAGAAACACCTTTGGATGTCGGACTATTGCGCGGCCGACAGCGACGCGCTGCCGTTCGCCGCCGGAGAGATGCTTCGGCTTCCGCGCCAACAGGTGCGAGATGCTCAGAATTTCCGCTGCCTCTCGAACTCGCTGTTCGATTTCCGCTTTCGGATACTTTCGCAGTTTCAACCCGAACGCCATATTTTTATAGACGGACATGTGCGGGTAGAGCGCGTAATTCTGGAAGACCATGGCGATATCCCTATCCTTCGGCGGCATATCGTTGATGCGTTCTCCATCAATATAAATGTCACCTTGGGTTATCTCTTCCAGCCCGGCGATCATCCGCAAAATCGTCGATTTGCCGCATCCCGATGGGCCGACAAGCACGGTGAAGCATTCATCAGGAATCTGAAAATCTGCTTTTTCAACGGCGAGGACATCGCCATCGTAAATTTTAGTGACATCCTTTAAGGTGACATGTGCCATAGTTCCTCCTTATATGCGATAATCTTGAAAGCCTTGGCGGCAATCGGTTATAGGTTAAACGATACGGCGAGGGCCAAAAAACGAAGGAAATACCCCCCGGCCCTATGGGAGAAAAAATGTCACTCACCCCGTAGCGCGAGGGAAAACCCGGCGAGCGCGAATCGCCGAGGGTTCCCTCGCGAGCCCCCGCCCTACCGGTTCAACGGGGTGAAAGGGCACGTTATTGCGAAGCGGCTTCCGCTTTTTTCTCTGCCTGCTTCGCCGTGTTTTCCTTCACTAATGCCGCGACTGCTTTCTCAAGCGCGCCGCCGCGGAGGTTCGTCTTGCGGACAATTCCCTCGCCATCAATCAGAAAGGTAGACGGAATCGCTCGGACATTATACAAGGTGGCGATTTTGCCACCTGCATCCAAATATTGCGGCCAGGCAATCTCCTCTTGTGCCAGATACGCCTCCAGCGGCGGTTTGCCCCGGTCTAGACTGATACCGATGATCTGGAAATCCTGGTCCCGGTATGTGGCGTACGTCTTTTTGACGTGCGGCATTTCGTTGAGACAGGGCCCGCACCACGTCGCCCAGAAATCGAGTAGCACGACTTTCCCGCGATAGTCTGCTAACGAGAGTGCCTCGCCTTTCAGCTCGATTACCTCAAAATCCTTGGCTGGTTTCCCGACGAACGCACTCGCCGGCGGGCCGTAAGGATTCGGCTCTTCCCCGTTCCGTTCGCTTGTGTCCAACGCAAGGATTTTCGCTGCGATTTGGGCTTGCACGCGGGAGCCATACTTGGGATGGTTCATCAACTTTTCATAAACCTCATCCGCTTTGTCGTGCTTTCCGAGTTTGTCGTAAGCCAACCCCAATTCCAGCAAACTGCGTTCAACGTAGCGCGCCGAACGGTAGTCACGAATGAGCTCTTCAAAGACAGCGGTGCCTTCCTCTGTCTGTTCAAGGCGAATTAAGGCGTTGCCAAGGCGGTAGTAGACTTCGTCCACCCGTTTGTATTTTGGGTGCGCCTTAATAAAGGCTCGCGATTTCTCGATCAGCTTCTCAAGTTCCGCGGGCTCGCTGTCGTAGGCGAGATTTTTAGCAAGCGCCTTGATTTCCTGATATTGGTAGCCTGCCTTCACCGAAGCGGCATCGGCGAAGTTAACGCAAAACGCTATCAGCAACAGACTGGCGCATACGAGGATGCGCGTGCCTGTTGTGGCAGTTCTATTTCGGGTGAACATTTGAAATCTCCTTTGCTCTATTGAGCGAAAGCGCGTAAAGTTTTCGGTAGGCCGGTTCTCCCGGTCCCGATACTGAATGCGTCGCGACCTGGAGGGCGCGCCTCCTGAAATTCCGATGGTTCATTTGTATCAGAGGGCATTCCGATAGGAATACGCCAATAACAGCCGAATCTCTTCCGCCTGCACCTGTTTCAAGAAACGGCCAACATCGGATTCCATCTTGCTTTCGGCTGCTTGGCACCAGTCAATAAACTGATGCGCGTTCCATTCCTCGTTCGCCGCGATAGTTTGCCCGATACTGGCGAGTGCCTCCGAGGGATGCGATGCCTCCTCGTAAAGCGCGAGGGCCCGGTCTCGAACTTGGGGGAAAATGGCGTGTGTGCCGACGCGTCCGAACCAATACTTCGCGTTGCTATAGTCCGGTTCACGGCGGTGCATGATGCCGTGCCAATAGCTCCCCGTTGCGTTTGCGAGTTCCTGCGAGATAGTGTGCGATTCGTCCAAGGCATCGTTCCAGAGGAGCAAACCGCTTTTAATCGCCTCGCCGAACGTAGTATCTTTCACAGTCTGTCCTTCAAACAGCGCGTCTGTGGACATCGCTTGGAGGGATTCAGTCAACGCTGCGCTCGCTTCCTGTTTCGGTACGAGTGGCGGTAGCGGGTTGTCCGTCTCCAATTTCTGAATAAAATCGGCAATCGCCGAAGTGTATGTTACGCCCATGAAAAAACTCCTTCGCGTTCAAAAGTTCTCAGTGCCAATTAGTTTACCATCTTTTTTTGAATAAATCAAGAATTTTTGGGTTAAATGGAAATAAATTTGCAATTTAACCGAAAATATGCTATAATTAATGGCATATATCCAGGGCGGGCGTGCGTTGAAACGAAAATGGGAACTGCGTTCAAAAAAGCCATCACCGTTTTCATCGGTTTTATCATCATCTTGGGCGGCGTGCTCATCGGCGTTATCCAGCGTTATTCACAATACGGCTCGCTGCCAGAAACCATGCAGATGGTGGATTTTACAGGGCTACTCTTGGCCGTTTTAGGCGCGTGCCTGCTGAACCTTATTAGTGTCGCCTTAACCTTTGTCCTCGCGCGTGCCTGGGCAATCGAACAACCGCAGCTCGGCGAACGCATCGTCCGGCTCGCGCTCATCGTCAGCATCGGCTTCATGTGCGTCTTCGGCGGACTGGCCGGTGGCATTATCGTTTTACGCACGTTGTGGACAATCGGCTTTTTTTAATTTGCATTTTCGTTACGAATGTGGTATAATTAGGTACTTACGATTTTGGGCACAACCGAGCCGGCAACATCCCGGCGGGTGTCCCACGGTGCTTACACGTTGCTGTAAGCAGAAGCGTGCTTTAACTTGGGGGTGTGAAAAATACACTATAGAGGTAGACGCAATCAGAGAACCAGAGAACGACAGAGCCGCTCGAATTATCAGATTCGGGCCCGAGAGGTGCTGTTGATCGACCAGGACAACAATCAGGTAGGCGTAACGCCGACGCGCGATGCCATGCGGCGTGCTGAAGATGTCGGTTTGGATTTGGTGGAAGTCTCACCGAATGCGAAGCCGCCCGTTTGCAAAATCATGGACTACGGGAAGTATCAGTACGAGCGTAATAAGCGCGCGCGCGAGGCCCGGAAGAAGCAGACTAAGGTTGTGTTGAAAGAGATGCAGTTCCGGCCGGATACTGCGGAGCACGACTACCAGTTCAAGAAACGGCACGTTGCGGAATTCCTTGCGCACGGCTGGAAGGTCCGCGCGACCGTTCGGTTTAAGGGCCGCGAAATGCTCCATACCGATTTGGGTAGAAACATGCTCGCGCGGCTCCGGGACGATCTGGCGGAAGTCGCCGAGGTGGAACAACCGCCGCGTATGGAGACGCGCATGATGTCGATGCTCCTCATGCCGAAGTCTTCGGCATGATTTACGGGTACGCTGACCGCGGGGGCCTTCGCGCCCCCGCCTTACCCTGCAGGAGTGTCTCCTGAAATCGGAGCGGCAGTTCTGCTTGTGTTGCTCGTGCTAGCGCATACGGCGTTCGGTGTTCTGGGCCGCGAGGCAGTGCAAGAGGTTGTCGCCGCCAACACGGTATCGATGCAGGCGGACACTTGATTGACAACCCGTTGCAACTTGCGACAGAACCCGAAAACGCTCAGAACGAGAACATCAGTCTGCTGTCTTGGATTTGCATGGCAGCCCATACGACAGCAGCGAACGAACGTCACAGAAACCAGCAGGGGGCAGAGGTTTTGCCCCGAATGATGAGAAGGATTTCTAATGCCGAAAATCAAAACCCATAAAGGTGCGGCGAAGCGTTTCAAATTTACGGCGAAAGGCAAAATCCGCCGCAATCGCGCTTATGCGGGCCACTTGTTCATCAACAAATCCTCCAAGCGCAAGCGCAGGTTGCGCCAAGCCACCCTCGTCGACCCGAGCAACGAAAAACGCTTAAAGCGTCTTATTCATCAGTAGAGAACGGAATCTTCCCTCCGATTCGAGCGATTGTCCGGCAGCGCGCCGCGCGCCTGGGCACACTATTGTCCGCGGCCGCTACGCAAAGCCGGCTGCGAGAGGAGCCGTAAATGCCACGAGTAAAAACAGGGAACGTCCGAATCAAACGCCGCAAACGGATGCTAAAGCATTCCAAAGGTTACCGCGGCGGCAGGAACAACCTCAAGCGCACTGCTACTGAGGCGGTAGAAAAGGGGTGGAATCACGCCTACGCGCACCGCCGTGCGCGCAAACGCGATTTCAGACGACTCTGGATCGCACGTATTAACGCCGCTGCAAGACTCCACGGACTCTCCTACAGCAAATTCATGCACGGACTCAAAACCGCGGGAATTGAACTTGACCGGAAGGTTCTCGCCGATATCGCTGTGCACGATGAGTCTGGATTTGGACAGCTGGTCTCCCTGGCAAAGGGATAATACCAAAACAGACAGAACCTTCTGGTTCTCCGAAATGCTGTCGTTTGCTAGTACGCCATCGCAAACGGTTCGGGCTCGGGCGAGCCTGAACGATAGAGATTAATTTGGGATTACGCCACTACCGGTAGGCGCGGTTTTCAACCGCGCACGCCACGAGGGCGCGCTGACAGCCCTCGTTTCTACGTAAGTGCTACAACATTAAATCAAAGGCTATGAAGGGACACAGTAAGCTGCTGAGATAGGGTGAAACTTGCAATCCCATCTCAAGTAGAGATGCCGCGCCACCGGCTGAAAGCGCGGCTTTGAGAGCAGCAGCCGAATTTCATCCCAGAGCCGCCGAACTGAACCCCAACTGCGTCCTCCCGGATGCAAAGGACAGTAGGTCGCGCCGGTCCGTTCACCGTTACCGAACAAGAAATCAAGCGGGCAAATTTCGCCATCAACACCGGTAGGCGCGCTTTTCAAGCGCGCTAGGTTAGCTGATGAGCTCCCTTAAAGGAATTTGCCAAGCGGGGTGGTACCGCGGAAGTAGATGCCTGTCACTTTCGTCCCCAGTGTGGGATAAGATAAAGTGACAGGCGTTTCTTTTTATCGGCGGGCGCGCTTTCAAAGCACGCCTACCGGATGTGAGGTTGTTATGCAAGACGCATTAAACCAAATCCACGCCGCTGCACTCACCGCGCTCACCGCGGTCAAAACGTTGGACGCACTTGAATCGCTACGCGTCCAATATTTCGGACGCAACGGACAACTGACAACGGTGATGAAAGGCATGGGCAAACTCTCCAAAGCCGAGCGGCCTGTTGTCGGCAAGTTGGCAAACCAGATTCGTGCCGAATTGAACGAGGCGTTTGAGCGGACAGCGCAGGAACTGCAACGCCAACAGCAGTTACAACAACTGGCAGACGAGTCGGTGGACATCACGCTTCCGGGCAGAAAGCCTGCATACGGGAAAGCGCATCCTGTCATGCAGTCCTTGGAGCGGATAACGTCAATTTTCACACAGATGGGGTTTCAAATCGCCACGGGCCCCGAGGTGGAGACGGATTATTACAATTTCGACGCGCTGAATACTCCGTCAGACCATCCTGCGCGCGATTTGCACGATACTTTCTACCTTACCGATGGGCATCTCTTGCGCACTCACACGTCGCCGGTGCAGATTCGCGCAATGGAGCAGCAGCCACCGCCGGTGCGCATTATTGTGCCGGGCAAGGCTTACCGCGTCGATTACGATGTCTCGCACACGCCGATGTTCCATCAAGTTGAGGGATTGCTAGTGGATACACACGTAACCTTTAGCGAGTTGAAGGGTATCCTAACCTCGTTTGCGCGGCAGTTGTTCGGTGCGGATACGCAGATGCGCTTTCGGCCGCATTTCTTTCCGTTCACAGAACCGAGTGCCGAAGTGGATATTTCGTGTACTGTCTGTGGTGGTGAGGGGTGTCGCAGTTGTGGCGGCACCGGGTGGATTGAAATCCTGGGTGCAGGCGCCGTCGATCCTGAGGTATTCCACGCGGTCGGCTATGAGCCTGAGCAGGTTACGGGGTTTGCTTTCGGCATGGGGGTGGAGCGAATTGCGAACCTCCAATTCCGCATCCCCGACATCCGCACTTTCTATGAGAATGACCTGCGTTTCTTACGGCAGTTTTAGGACACCTGTCAGGACAGATTGCTATATCTGTCCGTTATGCACTCTGGAAAAGGGAGGATTCTGATTTATGCACGTAACCTTCAATTGGCTAAAAACCTATATCGATTTCGCGCTTTCCCCCAGCAAACTGGCCGAACGCTTGACAATGCTCGGCATTGAAGTTGAATCGATGCGGCACCTCGGTGCCGAACTTGCGGGTGTAGTCGTGGGCAAAGTGAACGCGATTACCCGGCATCCGAATGCTGATAAATTGGTGGTTTGCCGGGTAGATGTCGGCGAGGCAGCAGTGCTCCAGATTGTGTGCGGGGCACCGAACGCGCGGGAAGGCATGCTGGCCCCGGTTGCAACTATCGGCACGGAATTGCCGAGCGGTTTGACAATCAAACGTGCCAAACTGCGCGGCACCGAATCTCACGGAATGCTCTGCTCCGAAAAAGAGCTCGGTATCTCAGACGATGCCGCGGGCCTCATGGAATTACCGTCAGCCCTTTCCCCCGGCACTCCGCTTGCCGAGGCGTTAGGATTAGACGATGTCGTCATGCAGTTAGAGATTACGCCGAATCGCGCCGATTGCCTCAGTCTTATTGGCGTGGCGCGCGAAATCCGCGCCGATACCGGTAATCCGCTGAAGCTGCCAGACTCCGTAGGCGCGCTTTTTAAGCACGCTAGCGGGCCTGATATCCGAGAAACCACTTCGGTGTCCATCGCTGCGCCCGCGCTTTGCCCGCGCTATGCTGCGCGCGTTATTCAAGGCGTTAAAATCGGCCCCTCTCCCGAATGGCTTCAGCGTCGGTTGAAATCTGTAGGCGTAGGCGTTATCAACAACATCGTTGATGTGACGAATTTTGTGCTGATGGAATATGGGCAACCGCTTCATGCCTTTGATTATCACAAGCTCGCCGAGAACCGCATCGTTGTGCGCCGGGCGGCGGCAGGCGAACGGATAACAACGCTTGATGAAGTTGAACGGGCACTCACTCCCGACATGCTCGTCATTGCCGATGCCGAAGAGCCGGTGGCACTCGCGGGCATCATGGGCGGCTACGATTCGGAAATCACGGAAGAGACGCGCGATGTGCTCCTGGAGAGTGCCTATTTCAATCCCGCTAGTGTCCGCGCCACCTCAAAGGCGTTAGGCATCCACACGGATGCATCCTACCGATTTGAGCGCGGCACGGACCCGGGGGCAGTCATCGTTGCGCTGGACCGGGCGGCACATCTCATCGTTGAACTCGCCGGTGGCACCCTCTGTGAAGGGGCTGTTGATGTCTATCCGGGCGAAGTGCCGCCATGCCAGATGCAACTTCGGCCGGCGCGCGTCAATTTCGTCTTAGGCACCGAGATTAAAGCGACAGAGATGGTGGAGATTTTAACGCGCCTCGGTTTTCACATTGAGCATAGTGATGCTGACACCTATCAGGTTACCGTGCCGACGTTCCGCGCGGATGTTACCCGCGAGATCGATCTGGTTGAAGAAATCGCCCGCGTCTACGGCTACGATAACATCCCGACGACGTTGCCCAAAGGGGATATTCCGATGCCGGAACCAGATGTCAAGCTGGAAGTTCATCGGTGCGTCAAGCGTTTTCTGCTGGCATCGGGGATGATGGAGGCGGTAAACTATAGTTTTTGTGCTCCGAGTTGCTTTGACAGGCTCCGCCTGGGTGAAAAAGACGCGCGTCGTGAGGCAGTGCAGTTGCGAAACCCACTGAGCCCGGAGATGTCCGTACTCCGCACGACGCTATTGCCGAGTCTGCTTGAAAATGCGCGGCACAACCACAATCACCAAATCAACACTATTGCGTTATTTGAGGTGTCCACGGTGTTCCTAGTGGGGGATGCGCGCGTGCCAAGCCCCCCTACTGCTGCGTGTGGCATTGATGAACCGGCGCGCGTGGCAGGCATTCTCGCTGGTGACATTGGCGGCGGTGTCTACGGCGATGCCTATCGCGCTCCTGATTTCTTTGACATCAAAGGCATCGTGGAGGGCCTGCTGGAAGTGTGCGGCATCGTCGATTACACGCTTGCGCGAACCGATGAACCCACCTTCCATCCCGGCCGCAATGCACAAGTGCTGGTAGGTTCGCCCTCCCGGTCGCGACTCGGTATCTTCGGCGAAGCGCACCCGAGCGTTCTTGAAAACTACGATTTGCCCTACAAGGCATACCTTTTTGAATTCGACCTGGGGGTACTCTCGGAAGCCGCTGCGTTCTCCAAACGCTTTGAACCGATTTCCATCTATCCGAAAGTCCAACGTGACTTGGCGATTGTGCTGGATGCCGACATTCCGGCAGACGAACCGATAGCCCTCATCTATGCGACAGGCGGCGAGTTGGTAGAATCCGTGCTGTTGTTCGACCTCTATGTCGGCGACCCGGTGCCGGCGGGCAAGAAGAGCCTTGCCTATACGATTGCGTATCATTCCGCAACCGAGACGTTGACAGACAAAGCGGTTAACCGGCTCCATGAGAAGGTGGTTCAGCGTCTCAATCGGGAGTTGGGTGCGGAATTGCGGCTGTAGGCGCGCTTTCATGAAAATTCAGAATCGTCCGATTTCGTACTGAAGTGTCATCAAAGCGCGCCTACTGAACGGGCGTTTTCGGAATTTGCGTACGGCCTGTAGATTTTATCTTGGAAATTAAATGTTGATGTGGTATCCTAAATAGCGTGAGCGGGTGACAATCCATCGTGTGCTCACGCATGCCGGGTATGATGCGTGGCTGAAGAGGAGGTAAGAGACAATGTTAAGTCCTGCACAGACGACGCTCAATGTATTAATGCTACCAGATGAAACGGGAGTTCAACGCGCAGTTCAAGGACCTTGACGAACTCTACGAGTATTTGGCAGCGCAAGGAGAAAAACGGCGGAAAGAGGGGCGGAAATATCTGCCGCTGCCGCCGCATCGGAAGAAAGATTAACCCGGTATAAGCACGGTTCACAACGGATAGAGACGATGCACGCAAACCGAATCAAAAACCTCTTTGCCCGCATCGCGCGCCACTATGACTTCCTCAATTCGCTCCTAAGTCTCAGGCGCGATACGATGTGGCGGCGCGAGACGGTGAAGGCAAGCCGCGTCACGCCGAAAAGCAAGGTGCTGGATGTCTGCACCGGCACGGGTGAGTTGGCCCTCGCCTACGCGGAGGAACTCGCGCGCTTGCAAAGCGCGCCTACCGGGGTTAATGAGGGCGGCACCGTTATCGGTTCAGATTTCTGCCTTGAGATGTTAGTCGTGGGAAATCAAAAGGTGGCGCGTCGGGGCACCAGCGCGCCGTTTATTGCAGCGGATACCTTCACACTCCCGTTTCTGGACAACACCTTTGACATTGTCTCGGTAGGCTTCGGCATTCGGAACGTCGCAAACGCAGAATTCGCCCAGAACCCTCAACAGGACTCAGATGCCCAACCCGTTACGTCTCTACCTCGCAGCGCAGGTTTTCCTGAGCTGCCCTCCTTCATCACCGAATCGGTGTCCAGAAATCTGGAACTGGGTATCCGCGAGATGACGCGCGTCGCGGTGCCGGGCGGTAGAATCGCCATCTTGGAATTTACGCAACCCGTGAACCCCTTGTTCCGACAACTCTACTATTTCTATTTCAAGCGCATCTTGCCGTTCCTTGGCAATCTCATCTCGCGCAATAAAGACGATGCTTACGGCTATCTCCCTCGTTCTGTCATGCGCTTCCCGAATTGCGACGCGTTGAAAGAAATGATGGAAAAATGCGGGCTAACGGATGTGCAGTTTTATCGGAAGACGTTCGGCATCGTCGCCATCCATATTGGAAAGAAAATGTAGACAGCCCTCATAACTACCGGTAGGCACGCTTTGTAACCGCGCTATTGGGCCGCCAACCGTTCCACATGCGCCACGACAGCTTCAGAGAGCCCCTCTAAACTATAGCCTCCCTCCAACGCCGAGACAACACGGCCGGATGCGGTTTCTTCAGCGGCTGCAAGAATCAAGTCAGTCAGCGTTGCAAACCCTGCCGCGGTGACTTCCGTTGAAGAGAGCAGATCGCGGTGGTGCGCGTCAAATCCTGCCGAGATGAGGAGAATCTCCGGTGAAAACTTCCGTAACGCAGGCAGGAGGATATCCTCGAAGACAGTGATGTATTCGCTGTCTCCACTTCTGCTGCGCATCGGCACGTTGAGCGTCATGCCGCGTCCGTGTCCATAACCACGTTCATTCCTTGCGCCAGTACCCGGATAGAGTGGCGATTCGTGGATAGAGAAAAAGAACACGGAAGCGTCTTCATAAAAGATGTCTTGTGTGCCGTTGCCGTGATGGACATCCCAATCCACAATGGCGATTTTGCCGAACCCGTGTTCGCGTTGGAGGGAGCGCGCCGCGATGGCGATGTTATTGAACAGACAGAACCCCATGCTCCGATTAGGCGTAGCGTGGTGTCCGGGCGGCCGCACGAGGGCGAACGCATTTTTCACCGTGCCTGTTGCGACTGCCTTTGCCGCCTGCAGCACGCCGCCTGTCGAAAGCCGCGCGATGTCAAACGATGCTTGGACGACAGGCGTATCGTAGGTTAGGGGGATTTCTTGTTCGCAGTGCTTTCGTATATGTTCGCTATAGTTTGGTGCGTGCGCGTAGCGAAGTTGCGCGAGGGTGGCGTGCGGCGGTTCAATTAAGTGGAGTTGTTCCCACGCGTTGCTTTTCTGCAGCGCGGCGAGACTGGCCCGGAGTCGGTTTGGGCGTTCGGGGTGGTTGGGGCCGGTGTCGTGGTTCAGGGATTCGGGGTGGTAGATGAATGCAGTTTTTTGAGTCATGCGGTTTTGTTTCCTTTTACCTATCCCGGAAATTTTCGTCATCCTCGTGTGGCTACCTGATTTGATGTGCAGGGGCAACCTCTCCAGCCATCCCTGCACATCAAACGCAAAATATGCCCGGCGATGCAATTACCGGAGAGTCTTCATCCGGCCCCACGTCGTCGCTAATTTTCCATCCGGCTCAACGGCGAACGCATCCTCCCAACCGTTGAGCAACTGCTGAATCTCCTCCGCCTCCAGCGCGCGACTGAGAATGACGACTTCGTCAATACCACCGGTAAACTGCTCCGGCCCGAATTTGAGCTGCAACACCTCGCCCACCGCAACCTTCCCACCCCACTCGGGTTTCCAAGCAGCTTTGTCGGCAGACAGCGCGCCTTTGACGCTCTCGGGTTCGCCATCAACATACATCTCAACGTTCGTCCCATCGTAGGTGCCAGCGATGTGATACCACTTCTTCTGCTCCAATTCAGTCTTGCCGTAGAAACCGGGCGTAATGCCGTTGTCTGTCCAGACGCGGAAGGAGAACCCGTCAGGCACCGGCTCCCCACCAGACTGGTCCTCTAGCAGATACGCGCCGTTTTTCCTGACACCCGTGTCTGAGTCGGCATCCACCCGGAACCAGGCGGCGACAGTCAACCCATCTTTGACACTCTGCAGGCTTTTTGAATCTTGGACATCAATACTGCCACCGCCAGCGGCGATGATAGCCTTTCCAAATTTGCCGGCCTCAAACTTAAAGTTGCCGGCGATTTTTCCATCGTTGCCGTTGTCTGTCGCGTCCTTAACGTTGCCTTCAAAGAGCCATACGCCGGCGATGGCCGGGTCATCGGGTTCTAATGCGGATGAAACGGCGCAAAGACAGAAGAGCAGTGCGATGCTGATACTGAGCGATTTCATGATGGATTCCTCCATGCTTGTGTTATACCAAATTTCGCCAATCTGTAAAGGCGGATTTCTATATCCGCCCCTACAAATAAAACGTTAGAAGGTTAGGATACCACATCCGATAAAAAAAGTCAAGCACGTTTTCAGAGCCATTCAGGATTCCATTTTTGCCCTTCCGGACGTAAGTCGGGCTCGCGTGAAGTGCCAGAATGAAATCGGGATATTTCTGAGGGCTGTCTCAAAAAGACACATCCACCGAAAATAGGTGCGACGCGCGACACCTCTCACCCAACATCTGCCAATTTTTCCCGCAAATGCAGGATTTTCAGCCGTTTTGAACATTTTCCGTGCCATGTTGTAAAAAAACATCAGAAAAATTTGACATTTCGATGGATTTGTAGTATTATTATATGACAAGGACTCAAACGCGATGCACGTCTCCGCATCGGCACGGTGGCAATGCCGAAACCTGTTGATTAATAACAACTGCCCATCCCCGTTGCGGGGCGGGCATCCTTCACAAGAGGTTAACATGACACGAATGTTGAACGCCATGCTCCTCGGCGCGGTGATTGTGATAAGCATGAGCGGATGTATGTCCACGCCGGTTCCTGGCAAAGCTGGCGAAAGTTTTAGAGATTATGATAAGGCATTTGATGCACGTCAAATCTATCGCGCCTTTGCAACCAATCGATTGGCTGCACAGTGGGAATACTCGGGCAAGATTTGCAAAGGATTCGGCAGAGTCTGGAAGGCAGAATCTGAAGGGGAGCTTCACCGCATCTATTTTGAAATCGGAGATCCGATGCAAAGTCGAACGCAGAAAGTGCAGAGTGTCTGCATCGAACTGACAACTACGGAACTCAACAGGCTCCCATCCGATGTTCGTCCCAATGACATCATTTGGGTGGAAGGCACGGTATCAAGATATGAAAAAGGTGCAATCGTGCTGCGCAACATCAGACGCTATAAGTTGCGAGATAGGATAATGAATCGGCGAGAGCGGTGGCGTTTGTTGGATAATCCGATCGATCCGCGCCTATATAAACCGAAGACGGAAGTAGGTGAGCCGAAACCTGTTGATTAATAACAACCGCTTGTCCCATCGGTGGGGCGGGCATTCTCTATACGGAGGTTGAACATGAAACAAATGCTAAACGCCATGCTGTGCAGTGCAATCATTGCCAGCTTGATTCTGATTGGAGTGAATTCAGTCTGCGCACAATATCCACGTGTCTTGGAACACACCGATCCTGTGGTGTTTTTCAAGGACTACCAAACCGTGCTACCGAATAAAAACTTTCAGGAATTCTCAATCGATGTTGAAATTCTGAATGCATATCAGGACGTGGAACGTAGACGGATAGTCGGATTCCAGATTGACTTCCGCTATCCACCCGAAGTGCTGATATTTGATGAGGTGGCCGCGCCCAAAAAAGGGTTCTTTACGGCAGGCGTTTATGACAGGAACTTGTCGGCAGGGCTCCATCGGAGAGACCGGACATGGTTTCAGGAACGACTCATCCATGTCCATGGTCTGGATTCCGTGCAGGTAGATGGTGGAAATCCTAACCGAAAAGTTTCAGGAACGCTCGTCACCCTGAAGTTTAGGAACATACGCATTCTCACACCGGGTGTCAACCCGAAAGTCGAGTTCGTGCGAATCCAACTGTTTTATGAGCCTGGCCCGGATAAGTATTACTACGAACCTAACCTGTCGCCAGAGCCAAACTCAATCCGTGTCTTCAACACTCGGTTGGTTCACCAACGCTCAAACGGCGATGTGGATTACAGTGGGCGCGTTGACAACGCGGATTTACGTCACGTCATTGACAACTACGGTGAGTATCTAAACCGCGCCTTTGCCTCTTGGGAACCTCGTGATTCTATTGACCGGCTCAGAGGGATGGATTTAGATAACAACTGGGTTATCGACGGGCGTGACTTACGGAAATTGAGTTGCTACATCGATAATCGGAAAAAGTATCAAGCGTGTGAATTCATCTTCGGCCGACTCAAGGTACAAGCGAAAAAGTAAGCGCATTGCCCGTCCCATCGGTGGGGCGGGCATTCCCCATAGAGAGATAGTCAGGTTCAGAGTCGTCATAGCAGCCTCGCAATAACATTAAGGAGGTAGTGAGATATGGCTACGGTTCGTGTGTTCGTGAGTTTTGCGTTTGACAAAGACAAAGAACTCCATGGAAGTTTTTTCGGGCAGGGCAAGGAAAACTCTTGCTATGCTCTTCGGGATTATTCCCTTCAAGAGGCATATCATCCAAACGACGATTGGGTGGAAAAAGCCGAAAAACAGATTCGTAAATCTGACATCGTGATAGTTATCGTGCGACAAGATACGCATAATGCGCCCGGTGTCAAAGAAGAGGTTCAGATCGCCGCGGGGTTAGACAAACCCAGATTTCAGATTATCCCTCAGGATGGAAGTTACAGCAGAGTCCACGATGCTGGCGACTTGATCGAATGGAAATGGAAGAAAATAGATGAGATGATAGAGAAACTATTGTCTTAAAAACGGTGCGGATAGAACCACCGAAGTTCTTTTCGGGCATCGTTGTTTTTGGCGGCTCTCCGTAGATGCCAACGTTGCTATAAACATGTCGCCCTCACAGGGATTTGGCTGTACCGGTTGCACGATGCAGCAAAAGTTGCCCCTCATCCTGTTAATTCTTTAATCCTGCAAATCCTGATTCAGACCCAGATTTCAGATTATCCCTCAGGATGGAAGTTACGGCAGAGTCCACGATGCTGGCGACTTGATCGCTCAGACAGTGGAAGAATCGGGACCGGGAGAACCCGCCTACCGAAAAGAGGTTTCCGCGGCGGAACCTCTTTTTTTCTTGCAAACAAAATTCAGACCCAGATTTCAGATTATCCCTCAGGATGGAAATTACGGCAGAGTCCACGATGCTGGCGACTTGATCGCTCAGACAGTGGAAGAATCGGGACCGGGAGAACCCGCCTACCGAAAAGAGGTTTCCGCGGCGGAACCTCTTTTTTTCTTGCAAACAAAACCCCAAATATGCTAAATTGTAACCTAAACCCAGGGCCCGGTAGGAGGGACCTCCTGGTCCCGATACCCAGGGCCCGGTCCCGATTTTTGCCGAGAGAGGAAAACCATAATGGTTCAATACAGAGCACCCCGCGCGTTTCATGTCATGACAAAGCCCATCGGGCCGATATGCAACCTCGATTGCGAATATTGCTTTTACCTTGATAAAGAGAAACTTTACCCCGAAACCAACTCATTTCGGATGAATGACGAGATTTTGGAGAACTACGTCAAGCAATACATCGAGGCGCAGCAAGTCAACGAAGTCACCTTCGCATGGCAAGGCGGCGAACCGACGTTGATGGGCGTAGACTTCTTCCGCCGCGCTATCGCCTATCAGAAGAAGTATCGCCGCACCGGCATGACAATCCAGAATTCGTTTCAGACCAACGCCACGCTCCTCGACGACGAATGGGGGGAGTTTTTCAAGCAGAACAACTTCCTCATCGGCGTGAGTATTGACGGGCCGCCGGAGATTCACGATAAATACCGCTATGACAAACGCGGGCGTTCATCGTCCCAGCAGGTGCTTCGCGGACTACGCGTTTTGCAGAAGCATCAGGTTGACTACAATGTGCTGTGTGTTGTCAACCGCCACAACGCCGAGTCGCCAAAGGAAGTCTACGCCTACTTCAAGGAACTTGGCGCGGAGTTTATGCAGTTCATCCCCGCAGTCGAACATTTCGGCGGCAAGAATGTGTCACCGCGCTCTGTCACGGCACGGCAATACGGCAAATTCCTCTGCCAGATTTTCGATGAGTGGGTGATGAACGACATCGGCACCATCTTCGTGCAGATTTTTGATGTCGCGTTGGAGGCATGGATGGGGTATACGCCGAGTCTCTGCGTCTTCAACCAGACCTGCGGGGATGCCCTCGCGTTAGAACATAACGGAGACCTCTACTCCTGCGATCATTTCGTTACGCCGGACTATCACGTGGGTAACATTGCGGATACGCCTATCGCCGAGTTGGTGGATTCTGACTTCCAACGCAAATTCGGCACCGATAAGCGCGATACGCTCCCCGAATATTGCCGCACCTGCGAGGTGAAGTTCGTGTGCAACGGCGGTTGCCCCAAAAACCGCTTCATCAAAACCCCGACAGGCGAGGATGGGTTGAACTATCTCTGTGCCGGCTACAAGCAGTTTTTCAAGCACATTGACGAACCGATGAAGATGATGGCGGCTGCACTTCATCAGGGGCAGCCGGCGAATAGCATCATGCCGATGCTGCGCCAACGGCAGAACGCCGCGAAAACTCCGAGGATGCCGGGACAAGCCGCCGAAGGCAAAGTCGGACGCAATGCGCCTTGTCCGTGCGGCAGTGGCCGGAAGTATAAGCAGTGCTGCCTGCGGAACAGGTAGAGGAACATACTATGGCTCAAACCAGACCGAATATTTTACTTATCACCAGTGACCAGCAGCATTGGAACACGTTAGGGTGTCTCAACCCAGAGATTCAGACACCACACTTGGATGCCCTCGCGCGGCAAGGCATGCTCTTCAATCGCGCCTATTGCCCGAACCCGACATGCACGCCGACGCGCGCCTCTATCATCACAGGCAAATACCCAAGCCAACACGGAGCCTGGGCCCTCGGTACGAAGCTCTCTGAAGAGGAGCATACCGTCGGCGAAGATTTCACGGCGGCAGGCTACCGCACTGCACTCGTCGGCAAGGCGCATTTTCAACCCCTGCACGGCACCGACGAATTCCCATCCCTCGAATCCTATCCGATTCTGCAGGACCTGGATTTTTGGCGCAACTTTAACGAACCGTTTTATGGGTTTGAGCATGTCGAACTCGCCCGCAACCACGCCGATGAGGCGCACGTCGGACAGCACTACGCCATCTGGATGGAGGAAAAAGGCTGCACGAATTGGCGCGACTATTTCGCACCGCCGACCGGGAATGCCCGCGGACAATATAGGAAATGGCCCATTCCCGAAGAATACCACTACGATACGTGGATTGCCGAACGCACCAACGCGCTCATAGAAACGTATCAGCGGAACGGTGAGAACTTCTTCCTCTGGGCTAGTTTCTTCGATCCGCATCCGAAATATCTCGTGCCGGAGCCGTGGGATACGATGTATGATGCAGCCTCCCTGACGGTGCCATCTGTCACCGAAGGGGAGCATGCCAACAACCCGCCGCATTTTCAACTGACGCAGCAGCGGAAACCTGACTTCTCTGCGTGGCGCGAAAGTGGGAAGGGTGTCCACGGGTTCAATTCGCATCTGCGCGACAAGGACGAACTCGCGAAGGACATCGCTGTCTATTACGGCATGGTGAGCCTGATGGACAAATACATCGGGCAAATCTTGGCGAAACTGGACGCGTTGGGGCTTGCGGAGAATACCCTTGTCGTCTTCACGTCCGACCACGGGCATTTTTACGGGCAGCACGGGCTCGTCGCGAAAGGCGCGTTCCACTACGAAGATGTGATTCGGGTGCCGTTCATCGTCCGGTATCCGGGAGTGGTGCCAGCCGGTGTGCAATCGGATGCGTTGCAAAGTTTAGTAGACCTGGCACCGTCGTTCCTCAGTGCCACTGGGATTGACATTCCGCGCGCGATGACAGGCGAAGACCAGGGTCCGGTCTGGTACGGCGAACAAACGAGCGTTCGGGAGCACGTTATCATCGAAAATCACCACGAACCAACCACGGTTCATGTCAAAACTTACGTTGACGCACGCTATAAACTCACCGTCTACTACAACCGCGATTACGGCGAACTGTTCGATCTTCAGGAAGACGCGGGCGAAATCAACAACCTTTGGCATTCGCCCGCGCATGCCGAGTTGAAGGCGGCGCTCGTGATGAAGTTGTTGTTCGCGGAGATGGGGAAGGAGCCGCTGTGGATGCCGCGGACATCGGGGGCATAAAAGGCTAGCGAGGGACCGGTTTTCCTGCACCCTACGGGCCACAGCAGGCTTAGTACCGCCGTTTCCAATGCCAACTATCGCTGCCGGAGATGAGGGGACGGATGTCCGACGGCAGTGTCTCAATAAATTCGGGGTTCACTTCATTGCCGGGCCATTCGCGAACCATCGGCGGCGTGTAGCCGGCGATAAGGATGACCCGCTCCTTGTCGCTACGGATGGCAGTCGTGCTGTGAACGAGCGACTCGGCGAAAAGGAGCACGGAACCGGCGGATGCCTCCACTTGATAGATAAGTTTGTCATCCGCCAACGCAGCCTCAATCATCTCGTTTTGCGGCCACGTCAACCGGTGACTGCCCGGAATGACACACGTGCCGCCATCATCGGGGCCGACATCGGTGAGGTAGGCGAGCGTCTTCACAAAGATGCAGTGGAACTTGTTCTGCTCCATGTAGGTGCCCCAGCCTTGCTGCGTCCCCCGATGAAAGCCTGTCGGGTTATAGCGGCGTTTGCGGAGTTCGCTCAGTGCTGTCTCCGGATTTCGGCGGTTGATAATCGCCTCGGTCTCCTCAAGTCGGATGGCCCCGCCTACTACTTCCTCAACGAGCGGTACTAGTTTGGGATGCGCGGCGTATGCCAATAAGGCCGGGTCATATTCAACAAGATTGCCGAAAAGCACGTGGTGTTCTCCACCCGGGCGCGTGTAGACTCGTTTTGTCTCCCTGTCGGTATCTGCCTTCATCCGATAGAGCGCGCTTTTCATCTCATCGATTTCATTGCTGTTCAGGACATCTTTGAGTAGCACGAAGCCGTAGATGTCGAAGTGCAGCCGTTGCGCTGGCGTGAGTTGCATAGGTTCAGGGTTCATCTTCGGCATCCCTCCTCAATTTCGGGTAGGCGCGTATCAATTTGCGCCGTTGCAAACCGCACCTACCGGGCCCGGTCTCCTGTTTTCATATTCGCCCACATCGTCGTCAGTTTACCGCCTGCTTCCACCGCAAGTTCCAGCGGTTCATCGCCGCTATAAACGAGCAGTTCATCGACGTAGCCAGCGGCAGTCATCCCCCAGACATAAAAGACGAGCCACTTGGCTACTGGTGCGAGGGCGGCGTTCCGAAACGCGAGTCCCTTTTCCGGTTTTGCAGTCAGTGCTGCTTCCCGGCTGTCGCCTGCGTAGAAGTCAAACTCGCTTTTGTCAAAATCAGCGACAATGCGGACATATTTCCATGTATCCGTTTCAAAGTCGCCGATCGGTTGCCACGCGGCACCGTCGTAGAGGCGCACCATATCCGCGTCCCAGTTGATGTAAGTGCAGCCGTTGTTTTCGGCAATGTTATCGGCGGAACTGATTTTGACGTTGAAAGCGCGTCCGCCGCCCTCAATGTAAACCCAGAATTCAACGGAGGTAATCGGGTTATTAGTCTCTATCGGCACGCCGAGTCCGTCGCCATCTGCGCCGCCCAAGATGGCGAGCGATTTTTTGTCGGTTTTGACGGTGTCATCGGTAACCTCACATCCGTCGCCTTTTGCCTCCCAGTCTTCTGGAGGTTTGCCGAGGGTGAATTCTTCAAATCCTGTCTGGACGAACACCTTCTGTGCGGCTGCGTTGTTGATAAATATGACACCGAGCAGAACAGCGGCTGCGATAGCACAAAAGGTTTTTGCGTTTTTAGCGTGTATCATCAGGTTATCCTCTATTGAAGGCGTCGCGCCTACAAGGGTGTCGCGATTAGAAATCGCTCCTACCTCGGCGTGCTAAGGCATCCAAATGTTCCATTCGCCTTTCTTCTGCCAGATGCGGCAGTCGCGGCACAAGCACATATACCGAATCGCAAAGCGCGGGTGCGGCGTGACATTTATCGTGCCGGCGTGCGGCAGCAGATGGTGAAAGAGGAGCACATCGCCTTGTTTGGCGGTGACTTCCATCGGTTCACCTAAGTCCATCTGTGGGAATAGGGCGCGCACATCGCCGACCCGGGTGGAGAAATGCGGGTTCTGTTTCCGAAACGCGCGAATCCGTTGTGGCCCTTCAGGCCATATCATCGTTGTCCCCCCGTGCGAATGCGCGTCGGTGAGGTAGGTTAAACTTGTCGCGCGAAAGCAGCCCGGGTCTAGCCGCAAATCCCTGAAGTCGCCATCGAGGTGCGGCGATGGACATTTCCACTGTCTATCATCCGGAAACTGATTGAGGGCCCAGATGCCATCGGGCTGTCGGCTTTGACAGTGCGAAATCTCCGGATACCTCTCCGCGAGTTGATAGAGGATAGCGAGGTAGTCCGGGGTGCAACACGCCATGACATCGGGATGCGTCACACCGAAGAGTTCAATCCGATTCCCGTTTGACAGCTGCTCCATGTAAAAGCCGGAGAGCGGTGGACGTTGGAAGTGCGTCCATGAACCCGGGTCAGTTGCCGCCATCCCCATCATCTGCCACATCGCTGCTTCTGCTTTTGTGACAGTCGCTTCGGGGATGAGGCCGGAGAGCCTGAGATACCCTTCCTCCTCAAATTGTGCAAGTTGCTGTGTTGAGAGCATCGGTTTCTCCTTATCGGTTCATAGAGATTTCCCGGTAGACGTGCTTTGAAAGCGGGCTTACCGGACTGGTTTTGCGCCCATCCTACCGGGCTTACTCTTCAATCGCGATTTGCGAAATATCGAACGTGGGCTCCGGATACTTCATGTCCAACTTTTTCAGCGTCTCAACCACACGTTCCGTGATGACGAGGTTTCGATACCACTTCTTATTTGCGGGGATGATGTGCCAGGGTGCCCACTCGGTGCTACAGGTATTGAAAACTGCCTCATACGCCTGCATGTAATCGTTCCAGTAAGCGCGCTCACGAATGTCGGATTCGGTGATTTTCCAATGCTTCGCCGGGTTGCTGAGCCGAGCTTCAAGCCGCGTTCTCTGTTCGTCCTTGGAGATATGGAGGAAAAATTTCAGGATAACCGTTCCGTTTTCCACCAGCATCTTCTCAAAATTGTTAATCTGCTGGTATCGCAGAGCCCAGACCTTTTCCGGCACAAGGTTATGCACCCGTGCGACGAGCACATCCTCATAATGCGAACGGTTGAAAATGCCGATTGTGCCTTTTCCCGGCACGACTCGGTGTGCCCGCCATAAGAAATCGTGGGCAGCCTCACGCGCAGAGGGCACCTTAAAATTGACGACATCGCATCCCTGCACGTTGATGCCGGACATGACACCGCGGATAGTGCCATCCTTTCCGCAAGTATCCATGCCTTGCAGGATGATGAGCAGTGCGCGCTGGCTTTCGGCGTAGAGGAGTTCCTGAAGTTTTCCTAATCGCTTCTGCAGTTTTTTCAGCGGACTTTTCGTTTCACCTTTTTTGCGGTAATGCCCGGTGTAGTTCGCGTCGTAGTCCGCTAAACAGATGCTACTGCCGGGCGTGACGATGAAAGGTTGTGACATAGAGTTCCTCCGTTTTTGGGCGCAGATGGGGGCGCGCCGTGAGGGGACGTTACCCCATCTCTCTATCTAGTTCTTCCAGACTCATTTTCCTGACGAAGTCAACCGTGATTTCTGCGCCAGTGCCGGTGGCAAAAACGCCGGTTTCAAACGCCTTCAGCAGGATGTTCCGGCACCGCTTATTCACGTCTCTCGGTGTGCGGCGTTGCAAGTTCGTCAAGAGAAGTTTCAGTGCATCTTTGACAAACGGTGCATAGCACGTTTTGGGCTGCACTCGTGGTCTGGGGAGAGAGAGAAGTTCGCTCACATACTGCAGCATCGCCGCCTCTTCCATCTCGTGAAAGAAAATTTGCTGCGTAACCCGGTCTATCAGATAGGTTCCAAGTATCAGTTCGATTTCCTCAGACTCCTCAGGCGCGGTGAGCGTGAAATTCATGAAAAGTGTGAAGAAATAGGGCAGCCTGTCTACAAGTTCGCGCAATCCCTGTCCAAAGGGACGGTATTGTGGCGGCGTGAAATAGATGAAATTCTCCATTTCATCTATCCAGAGGCAGAACCGATTGTGTTTGGTAACATCGGTTGATTCGGATAGCCCTGTGAAGCAGTGAAACACCCCGGCGAGCACCCGAAAATAGTCCTGCGTCTTGTCAATATTGCGATTTCATGGTTAAGGCTCCACCTCTCAAGACGCTTATAGAGCAAGGACTCGCTGAGCGTTTTATGCGCCAGCAACTTCAAGATTGCCGACACATAACCGAGGCGGCGGACGTGCGTGTTAATCTCTGTGATGCCAATTTCATACATTTTGGAGCACCTGAATTGACATTTGCATCAGGCTGGCTAATTATACACGAGTGGGTGAAAAAAAGCAAGACATCTTTTCCAAACCCTCAATTGCCTATCATCTCATCAGGCGAGGGACAGGCCCTCGCCCTACGGAGCTGTGGGGTTTATTGCGACAAAGACTCGTAATAATTATCAACAAGACGGCGGTATTCAGGCGGGACATCCTCCTTCGCAACCTGAGAGAGCCGTTTCTTCTCCTGAAGCGTGTTGAGTCGCTCTTCTAATGCCGACTCCAACTTCTTCAAGTCGCGGATGACAATCTCGTATTTCGGAAACGGCCGCGAACGGTTGCTCGGACGATACCGCATCGTATCCAGCAAACCCAGCCACAACTCCTCGATTTCGCGGTTCGATTCGGCACCCGCGCGTCCTTGCTGCTCTTCAGCATCGCCATCGCCGTTTTGTCCTTGCATCGCCTGTTGCGCCTGTTGCATCCGCTCTTGGAGCTGCTGTTGCTGTTCGGAAAGCTGTTGCAGACGTTGCTGTTCCGCAGTTTCTCCGGCTTCCTCCATCGCTTGGAGTTCGCGTTGGATATCCTGCATCTGTGCTTCCATGCTTTGGAGTTGTGCCAGAGCGGCTTCCAGCTGCGCCTCTTCCGTTGTCGCCATATTCGCCTGCGCCTGCTGCAAATCTGACTGCGCCTGCTCCAGCGTCTCTAGCACCTCTTGCTGATTCTGGTCCGCGGCACGGAAACTCCGCCATTGCAAGGCGCGCTGCGCCGTCGCCATATCCGCCGCTGTCTGTTCTTCCGTGAGGCGGCTGGCGGCATCCGCTACGTTTCGAGATGCCTCTGGATTCTCGGCGTTGAGCTGCTCCTGAAGCTGCTGCAACGCGCCCTCAAGAGACTCCAGCTCTCGCTGAAGCTCCCGCTGCTGATTTGCCAAATCAGAGGCTTGCTCGAAATCTTCCGGCTGCATTGACGATTGCGCCGCGCGATTCCGCAACTCCTGCGTCTGCTGTTGCACATCAGATTGCTCCTCCGTCAACTGCTGCAGTGCCTGCACAGCGTCCTCAAGCGCATCCTCAGAAAGTTCGGCGGCGACGCTCTCCAGTTGCTCAATCGCCTCTTCAAGCCGCGCTGCCGCTTGTTCCCCCTTGGCGGCACCCAGCTGCGGTTCCTGCTGTTGCATCCCTTGCGCCGCCTGTTGCATCTGCTCGCCAGCCTGCTGCATCGCTTGCCCGGCTTGACTGAGGCGTTGCGATTGGGTGCCTTGTCCGCTGCCTTGCATCTGTCCCAACTGCTGGGACATCTGCTGCGCTTGCTGCGACAACTGTCCCTGCTGCTGGCTATTCTGCTGCATCTCACTCGGTGAGGGTTGGTTTTCTCTACCCAACTGCTGGCTCTGTTGATTGAGTTGCTGCTGTTCCTCTAACATCTCCCGCGCCTGATTCAGCATTTCTTGCGTCTGCTCCCGCATCTCCTGGTCCAGTTCGCCCTGGTCTTGCTCAATTTCGCTCTGCAGTTCCTCCATCTCCAACTCAAGGTTTTCCGCGGCTTGCGGGTTACTATTGCGCATTTGTGTCAGCACTTTTGGGAGTTCAAGGCCGACTTTGATAAGCAGTTCTAACGCTTCTTGTTCGGGGGGCATCGCCGCTGTCGGCTGGATGGCGTTGAGGCTATCGCTCGCCTCGCGCATCCTGTCGATGGCATCTTCCAAGTTCATCAGAATTTCCGGCGCGACCGCGGCTGTCTGCATCGCCATGCTGATTTCGTCAACGAACCGCTGCGTCTTATCTTTCGCTTTGGACTGCTTTTCTCCTGTCTGCGTTACGGCGAACCGATAGTCTTCCGTGATGGGCGTAGGAGCGGCGTTGATATGCTGCCACGTCTCTCGGATAATCTGCTTCTGGGTGGCGATGAGCTCCAAGGCGACATTCGGCGCAGGTTCTCCCGGTTCCCCCTCTTCTTCTTGGAACCGTTCGTTAAAGGGCCGCACCTCAATGAAGTAAATCTCGCTGTTTGCCTCGCCGGGTCCGGTGAGCGTATTGTTATCGGTGGCTTGCGCATAGTAAGAGATAACTTCGCCCGGCTCCACGTCAAACTCCTCCATGTAGAAGGTATAAGTGCCGCGGCGGAGATGCTGTTCTTCAATATCCGCTGTCTCCATGGCGAGCTCCTGCAATTCGCCAGCACCGACGCGATACATCAGGGACAACTTTTCAACGCCGTAGTCGTCCTTCGCCTCGGCGACGATTTGCACCTCTTCTAATTTTGTCGCTTTGACATCGCGCCCGGGCTCTTTGATGACAACCTCGGGGGCGTTATCTGGCACTGCACGGATTTCGTATTCAACCGGAATCTCATTGTTGAATCCATCAATGCAGAAGAGTTCAACGGAATATGTCCCATCTTCGGAGACATCTAGCGTTGTCGTGAGCGTGTTGCCATCGGAAATAACCATCTCCGTTTGTGTCTGCGCAGCAGGTTCATCCGTTTCGGTAGGCGTGCTTTGCAAGCGCGCCGTCCCGGCAGCCGCGTCCTGCCGGTCGCGAGTCTTCACCGTAAACGTCGCCGTTTGGATGGCTTTGTTTGTCGCCAACCGGATTTCTGCACGGGTGCCGACAACAGCATGGATATCCCCTGTGCCTTGCTGCACGACAGGTTTCAGCCCAGTATACTCTGGATAGGTGTAGGTAACAGCGATGTCTGTCACCCGCGGCATCTCAAACACATCCACGGTGTAACGTTCCGATGTCGCCTCGTTTGCTTGGACGTAGTATGCCATATCCGCGTCAATGTTGAAAATCTCGTAAGCAAAGCCGCGTTTATCCTCCGGATGCTGCACCATATTAATCTGTTGTTCAGCGGGGCCCTCTTCGGTAGGCGCGCGTTGCAAGCGCGCCCGAGCGGCATCATTTGCCCCATACGTCAAGATAACTTTATCGGCAGCTTTACCGGTAACGGTGACGTGAATCGGCAAACTTTTCCCGCGCAAAATGCGCGCATTTCCGGGCGTAACGGTGAGCTTCGTCGTCAAAATCGGCTCAGTTTTCTCCCACGGCACCAGCACCCGTAGCAAACTCGTATGAATCTCCGAGGGAAACAAAAGCGACAGCACGGCACACCCGGCGACGACTAAGGCGGCGATACCGACGTGCTTCCGCGTCCGACTGCCATCTACGGTGGCTTTGAAATCGATGCCTTTCACGCGCTCCGTTGTATCCTCAAGCAACCGGCGCAACATGTGTGCTTCAATCGCATCCGTGGTGTCGCGATTGCCGAATTGCACGGCACTGACGAGTCTATCCTCAAGGTTCGGGTGGTTCCGTTCCACGTTGAGGGCGACATCCCGCAGCGTGAGAGATGCCCGCAGCGGTTTGACGAGATACCTGTAAAGCAGGTAGCCTGTCGTGATGACAATGCCAGCGAGCAACGCGATGCGCACCGGGTTCGGCAACGGCATCAGCCAATCGACGATGGATTCGCCGACGACTATCGCGAGCAGCCCTGTCAGGACGATGGCTGCCCCGGTCCAGAAGAGCCCGCGTCGCCAGACGCGCCGCGCGCCTAAAATCTTCTCTTGTAGTTCCGCGTAACTTTCTTTTGTGTTCATTGCGATTTCCTCCATCGCGCTCAGGAACTCGTCCCTGCTATCGACAATCGACATAGGATGGACATAGGACGGACGCTGAGCAAATCCCGTAGGCACGCTTTCCAAGCGCGACTTCCAAAGGGGGTTTTCCTCCCTATCTAAAAACGAGCAGCTCCAGGGCAACACCCGACAACCAGATAGGTATCGCGCCAAAACATGCCGTTATCTTCCCGGTGTCGGCAAGAACCGAGACAGCAATTGTCAAAACGGCGACAGGCCAGATGCTTAACGGATTGAAGTGGCTCAGAAACATTAGCAGTTGCATGTTCTCGCTAGAACTTAATAGATGCAACCCCGGGACTATCTGCATATCTACTGGTGTCCAGACATTCTCAATGCCTCTCAGCACCGGAACAAACGCCGTATTCACGAAATAGACGAGCGTCGGAATGAGCACTGCATGTGTGAGACTTGCATAGATATGCCGAAACCGGACGGCGGCATCCACCCTGAAAATTCGCGCCGCGAAGGTAAGTATCGCGCTGAGCACCACTATCGCGATAAGTGGCACAATCAGGGAGAACAAGAGCACAAAATGGCCAATAATCGGTGCCACCTCTTCAATCAGATAGCGCGGCATACGCTCCCTTGCCAGGCCGAGGGAAATGAGGCGTTCCGTAAACGGTGCCGCCGCCCAAGTCACTCCAACTTGCAGCAGACAAAAGAGGATGAGTGCCATGCCCCACTTCGGTTCGATTTTGAGCCGCGCAAACGTCGCACTCGGCGCAACGAAGAGGTGCTTGATGTTTTGCCAACTTTCTTTCATGAATTTCTCACGCTCAAGAGAGTTCTCCTACCGGCAGAAGTTAAGAGAGAAAGAGCACGTCAGCCATAATACCAATGAGCCAGATGATTACCGCCGCGAGCCGGGCCCTGGTTTTCTCTACATCGGCAAGCACGGCTACGGCGATGGCCGTCACGGCGATTACCCACACGCTTAACGGATTGATATGACTCAGAAACGTCATCAGTCTCACATTCTCAAGTGAACCGAACAGCATGTGCAAGCCCGGTATCATTTTCATATCCGCGGCGTTTTTCACATCCGCAACGTCTCGGAACAGGAGCAGCAGAGCCGTGTTGACGAGGGCAATCACGCAACCAATCAGTGCCGTATGCACGACAGCGGCATAGATGTGCCGAAAGGACAGGGAATCGTTGTTACCAAAACGCGCCGCGAGTTTGAGGATAGCACTGTATAAGAGGAACCACAGCATCATGAAAATCGGCCAGAGAAACAGGCCGACTGTCTTGAAGACACCCGTTATCGTCTCAGCAGCCTGACGTTCTTGCGGCGACAGTTCGCTTTGTGACATTTGTTCGGCGATAAGCGCAGCGGAATACGGCGCGACTGCCCATCCAAGCAGGACAGAAAACAGATAGAAGACGACAAAAGCGACACCCCACTTCGGTGCAGATTTGATGCGTCCAAACGCCGCACTCGGTTCCGCGATGAGATCGCCGATGTTCTGCAAACTCTCTTTCATGGGTTCTCCCTTGGGTTAGACAAAATGTTGATGAAAATGTTCTTTTTGTTTGTGATAGTATAACAAATTCTGCACAAAATCGCAAGGAATATTTTGATTGCTTTTTCGCGGGCGATGTGGTAATATAGGTTATCATGGAAAAGCAAGCAGCCATCCCCATTTATACCATCGGCTACGGCAGCCGTCCGATCGAAGTGTTCATAGAGGTGTTACGTCGGCACGAGATTGCCTATCTCATTGACGTGCGTTCCGCGCCTTATTCGCGCTATAAACCGGCGTTTGCCAAAGCGGCTCTGGCAGCGGAACTGCAACGGCACGGGATTCGCTACATTTTCATGGGCGATACCCTCGGCGGGCACCCCGATGACGCAGCGTGTTACGTGAACGGAAAAGTTGACTACGAGCAGGTGAAGGCGACGGCGGACTATCAGCGCGGTATCGAGCGCCTCCGCAGCGCTTTCGCGCAGCAACGCCGCGTTGTCCTCCTATGTAGCGAAGGGAAGCCGGAGAACTGCCATCGCAGCAAACTCATCGGCGCGACGCTGACTGCAGCGGATATTCTGGTGCGTCACATCGATGAAAATGACGAACTGCAGACGCAGGAGCAAATCATTGAGCGGCTGACAGGAGGACAACTGCCGCTGTTTGGCGAGGAGACGTTCCACTCGCGCAAGCGATATTCGTAAGGGCGGCTGTCTCTATCCGCCCGAACACGAAAAAATATTGATGAAAACCCCCAAAATTATCACCATCGGCGTATACGGATTCGACGCGGAAAGTTTCTTTAATGCCTTGCAAGCAGCAAACGTAGATACCTTCTGCGATATCCGCAGCCGGCGCGGCGTGCGCGGCGCGACTTACGCATTCGCCAACAGCCAACGGTTGCAAGCACGACTTTTGGCACTCGGCATCCGCTACCGCCACTGCAAAGCACTCGCGCCGACGAAAGCCGTTCGCGACAAGCAGACGGCTGCGGATAAAGCGACGAAAACCGCCAAGCGCGAACGCACAACATTGGGAGAGGCGTTTATTGAGGCATACCACACCGAATGTCTCGCGCATTTTGAACCGCAAAGTTTGTTA
Organism: uncultured Poribacteria bacterium; assembly: GCA_958296135.1. Classification (GTDB taxonomy): domain Bacteria; phylum Poribacteria; class WGA-4E; order WGA-4E; family WGA-3G; genus AGPOR5. The sequence continues at coordinate 4,326,391 of CATQHZ010000001.1, read as the reverse complement.
GATGAACTAGAATCCGATGCCCAAGTCATCGCGCTCTTTTGCGTTGAAAGGGAACCGGCGGCATGCCACCGTTCGCTCGTCGCGGCGAAACTGGCGACAGAACTTGGCCTAGAAGTTGAGGATATTGTCCCATGAGAGTGCTAATTGTTGCGAAGACGCGGATGGGCGGCGGCGCGTGCATCGGCGCGATTACCGAGCAAGGCGAGAGTGTGCGGCTCATCCCCTCCAACGCCGAGCCGCACGACGGCGCGAATCGCGAATATGAGGTAGGCACACTCTGGGAGATTGCCGCCAAACCTGCAACCGCCCTGATTCCGCCGCATTATGAAAACATCATCGTGTCTGAGAAGCAGCACCTCCTCACCGTAACAGAATTGGAAAGTGCCATTGAACTGTTGATGCCTCCCAAAATCGGGCACCCGCGCGAACTCTACGAAGGACTCTTACAGAAAACCGGCAGCGGCGCGCTTTACATCGCCAAGCAGCGCGGCATCCCGCCCTATAGCACAACGTTTTGGCGGCCCGACAAGGAGCTCACTCGTGATACGGAGGGACGACGCGTCCGGTATCGCTACCCCACGGACGATGGCGGTTGCACGCTCACATTCGTCGGTTTTGAAGAACCGTTGGAAACCATCCCTGCTGACACGCTCGTGCGCGTATCACTTGCTCAGTGGTGGAAACCGACAGATAGACAGGATGATGAGGAACGGTGCCGCGCGCAGATTTCCGGCTGGTTTTTGGCAGCGGAAAAACCTATAGGAGAGCCCTCCCAGTCTCGCTTTTCTGCGCCGGTAGGAGAAACCTCCCAGTCTCAACGCCCGCGGGATGACATGCCCGCGCCTCAAACGCCACGTCAATTTCTCAAGCGCGTCTTCGGACACGACGACTTCCGGCCATTGCAAGAAGAAATCATCACCCATATCCTCAAACAGCGCGACGCATTGATTGTGCTACCGACAGGCGGCGGAAAGTCGCTTTGCTATCAACTGCCCGCACTCATTTTTGAGGGCGTATCTGTCGTCGTTTCGCCACTTATCTCACTCATGCAGGACCAGGTGATGCAGCTGCAACAGAGAGGCATCCCTGCCGCTTTTCTCAACAGCACGCTGAACTATGACGCTTACGTTGACACGATGCGCCAGGTCAAACGCGGCGAAATCAAGCTGCTCTATGTCGCGCCCGAGACCCTCGTGCGCCATGAAATCCTGCTGATGCTTGACGCAGCCCATGTCGCGTGCCTCGCGATTGACGAGGCGCACTGTATCTCGCAGTGGGGGCACGATTTCCGGCCGGAGTATCGACAACTCGTTTCGGTGCGCGAACGGTTCCCGAATGCTGTCTGCGTTGCGATGACTGCAACCGCCACGCCGAGGGTGCAAGCGGACATCACGCAGCTGCTCCGATTGCAGGCGGAAAACCTGTTCATCGCCAGTTTCGACCGGCAGAATCTCTTCATCGCCGTGGAACCGAAAGTTGAGTTGCTCCGGCAGACGCTTGCGTTTCTCAATGCGCACCACGGGGAATCTGGCATTATCTACTGCCAGACAAAAAAACAGGTCGCGTCGCTGTGCCACAATTTAGGCACCTACGGGATGAAGGCACTCCCTTATCACGCAGACTTGGATAGCAACACCCGCGCGCAGCATCAGGACGCTTTCATCAACAGCGACATCCGAGTCATCATCGCGACGATTGCCTTCGGAATGGGCATCGATAAACCCGATGTCCGCTTCGTTCTCCATGCAGGCTTGCCGAAGGAGCCGGAGTCTTACTATCAGGAAATCGGCCGCGCAGGGCGCGATGGGCAACGGGCCGACTGCCTGCTGCTCTTCAGTTACGGCGATGTGGATACTATCCACCATTTCATTGATGAAGGCGCGCCGAGTGAACGGACAGGACGGATAGAACGGTTGAATACGCTCGTCAATTGGGCGACTTCACCGGCGTGCCGCCGCAAAGAATTGTTAGCCTATTTCGGAGAACAATACGAACAAGCCAATTGCGGCACATGCGACAACTGCCTCCGCGCACACGAAGAACGCATCAATCTGACGATGCCGGCGCAGAAGTTCCTCTCTTGTGTTTATCGGACCGGGGAACTTTTCGGTGGTTCGCATCTTATCAGTGTGCTACGCGGTTCAAGGGCGAAAAAAGTTCTTGGAAATGGACACGATAAACTCTCTACCTACGGCATCGGCATGGAGTATAGCGCAGCGCAGTGGAACTATCTCATCCAACAATTCATCCAACAGAAACTGTTGGTGAGGGACGCACAGCACGGAAGTCTGCGCTTGACAGAAAAGGGATGGGCGGTGCTCCGAAGCGAAGAACCGTTTTTAGGATTTTCTGTGGAAATGTGATTGACATTTTTGTTGTTCGCGAGGCGTTCGTATACGGCTCTGGGGCAATAACGGTTCTTTACGTCATCTGTCATCGACGTTGTCGATGACTCGGTTTCTGGTGCGGCCACATCGCACCATCATAGGAGGACAAGATGAAAAAATTAGGCGACATGTCCACAGACGACTTACGCGAACTGCTCCAGCGAGTCACCGAGGCGGAAGCCTTTTTTGACTCGCGCGAACGGCTCATTGAGCTGCTGAAAGACCCGGGCTCAGCCCGCTACGATGAGCATGCTGTCACTCCAGCCGCCTTTCACGTCGAACCCGGCGCGCTGCTCCGGCCGATAGGCGGCGTGCCGATTCCCGAATCGCCGCTCGCGACGGAATTCCGCGCATTTTTCTGCGGCTATGAAAGTATCGCCTTTTGGCTAGATGACTATGAGGCAGACCCGGGGGAAGGCCTCGCGCCCCACACCCCCCTCGCCAAAAAACTGGCGCGGCACCGCGACTATATCCTCGCCCATCGGACAACAACGCTTGAGGAACGCCGGGCTAGACGGACAGGATGCTATCTCGCCAGCGATGTGGCGCCGGAGAAGAAGATAGCCGAGTTGCCACCAGAGGCCTTTCGCGCGCTCGTCCGAAGGCTCGTCCTGCAGGAAATCTTCGTGGTGCGTGAACGCGTTGTCGCCTTGCTGGCCGGGGCCCCTTCGCGCGAGCAATTGGAGTTAGCGTTTCGGGAGTTCTTCGTCGCTTATGAACTGCTGGCACTCGCCCTGGAGGCATATCACTACGATCCGGACGATGGATTTGAGTTATCCCCAGAAGTTGAAGCTGAAATTGACGAGGAGGATGCGGCGATTAAGGCTGGAACCGCAAAACTTATCCCATTTGAGGAAATCGCGAAGGAATTTGGGTACTCGTTGAAATGTACACGTTAGAGTTCAAGCCACGCGCCCGAAGGAGGCTGCGACGGTTAGATGCCACCATCCGCAAGCACATTCTCAGCGAATTGGACCTGGTATGCGCCAATTGCGATACGCATCGTCATGTGGCATTGAAAGGCAAAGACCGGGGCAGGTTCCGCTTGAGAGTGCAAGATTACCGCGCTGTTTATTCCTTCAATAAGGGAACCAGAGAAATTACCGTCCACCGAGTCAACCATCGAAGCAAAGTCTATTCATAAGTATTGGAGGACAAGATGAAAAAATTAGGCGACATGTCCACAGACGACTTACGCGAACTGCTCCAGCGAGTCACCGAGGCGGAAGCCTTTTTTGACTCGCGCGAACGGCTCATTGAGCTGCTGAAAGACCCGGGCTCAGCCCGCTACGATGAGCATGCTGTCACTCCAGCCGCCTTTCACGTCGAACCCGGCGCGCTGCTCCGGCCGATAGGCGGCGTGCCGATTCCCGAATCGCCGCTCGCGACGGAATTCCGCGCATTTTTCTGCGGCTATGAAAGTATCGCCTTTTGGCTAGATGACTATGAGGCAGACCCGGGGGAAGGCCTCGCGCCCCACACCCCCCTCGCCAAAAAACTGGCGCGGCACCGCGCCTATATCCTCGCCCATCGGACGACAACGCTTGAGGAACGCCGGGCTAGACGGACAGGATGCTATCTCGCCAGCGATGTGGCGCCGGAGAAGAAGATAGCCGAGTTGCCACCAGAGGCCTTTCGCGCGCTCGTCCGAAGGCTCGTCCTGCAGGAAATCTTCGTGGTGCGTGAACGCGTTGTTGCCTTGCTGGCCGGGGCCCCTTCGCGCGAGCAATTGGAGTTGGCGTTTCGGGAGTTCTTCGTCGCTTATGAACTGCTGGCACTCGCCCTGGAGGCATATCACTACGATCCGGACGATGGATTTGAGTTATCCCCAGAAGTTGAAGCCGAAATCGAGCAGGAGATGGCGGATTACAAAGCCGGAAAAATTAAAGGGATAACGATGGAGGAACTCGCGGAAAAGTTGGGGTGGTAATGTATCGCTTGATAATTCTACCAGAGGCAGAAGAGGGCTTTGAGCGTCTTGATGCGACGATGGCCCGGCGAATTCGCCGCAAATTAGACCTGGTATGCGCCAATTGCGATACGCATCATCATGTGGCATTGAGCTGTAGGCGTGAGCGTGACGGCCCTCGCCCTACGGAATGCAGGACGAAAGTGTCTCCACAACCTGCGCCGTTGATACCCGTTCTATCCATTCAATGCGAGCATCGCGCCGGAACCACGTCAACTGCCGTTTCGCAAAGCGGCGCGTGTTCTGCTTCAACTGCGCTATTGCCGCGTCTAACGTGCATGTCCCATCCAGATACGCGATGAGCTCTTTGTATCCAAAACTTTGGAGCGCGTTGGAATTCCGAGAGTCTCCCTGCGCGAGCAACCCTTTCACCTCTTCAATCAACCCATCGTCAATCATCACATCAACGCGCTGTTCAATCCGCCGGTAGAGCTGCTCCCGCGGCATCGTCAGCCCGAAGGCGATGAACGGATACCGCGGTTCGTTATGCCACTGCTGTTGCAGCTGCGAAATCGGGGTGCCGGTGAGTTCATAAACCTCCAGCGCGCGGATGACTTTCACCAGATTGTTCGGATGAATGCGCGCCGCAGATGCCGCATCGCAAGCACGAAGACGTTCGTGGAGTGCATCTAACCCGTGCTGTTCCGCTTCTTCCCGGAGCCGCCGCCGAATCGCCGCATCCGCCCCCGGTCCTTCAAACAAACCATCGACAATCGCCCGAAAATAGAGCCCCGCACCGCCTACCAGCATCACGCGCTTATCCCGGCTCTGAATGTCAGTTATCGCGGCATCTGCCAGAGTCTGATACGCCGAGACAGAGAACGGTTCCGCAATGTCAACACAATCAATGAGGTGGTGTCGCGCTGCCAGTTGCTCTGCCGGCATCGGCTTCGCCGTGCCGATGTCCATCTTCCGATAAATCTGTCGGGAATCAACGGAAACGATTTCGGCGTTGAGGCGTTGCGCTACTTCAATGGCTATTTCTGTTTTGCCGACGGCTGTGGGGCCAAGGATGCAGAGGAGTTTCGTTTTCATCATCGCGATTTACAACACGCGCCGTTCACCCACCGGAACCTTCGGCTCAATGCCCGCAAAATAGTCCTGAATGGCATAAATCTGCACCCGCGGATATTCCATCTCCCACAACGGGTGCTTCCATGTCTTCGCCCGGCGTGCCTCGGTGAGCATGTCATCGCTTGGCGGCTTCGTGACGACAAAGATACCTAAATCCGCGCTCGCGTTCGCCATCGCCGTGCGGAACTCACGGATATGCCCAAGGCCATAACTGCCGCCCTTCACCTGCGCCACCATTTTGCCGTAGGCACTGTGGCCCTTCACCTTGCCGATGGGAAATCGATACGTTCCGTCAATGCCACCATCGGCTACCTTCTTGGCATTGGAGGTGAACTTCAGCACATGCGTGATACACCACGCCTCAAACGCACCATGGGCTTCGCGTGCAAGTTGGAGTGTTGTCTCCACGTTTTCCGGCGTGCCGATGACAGTGACGCTGTCCTTCAGTTGTGGAAAAAATTTCTCCACCTGCAATGTGACGGCCCCCGTGGCGAGGTACGTCAAATCAATACCGAGCCAACGCCGGTTCAGTTTCTCCGCTGCGAGGAGCGTTGTGCCGCACCCACAGAACGGATCGAGCACCAAATCGCCTTCTTTGCTGGAGGCTTCGATGATGCGCTGGTAGAGGGCGATAGGCTTCTGCGTCGGATATCCGAAGCGTTCCTTTGCCATGTTGTTCAAGGAGGGAATGTCTGTCCAATAATCAAGCATCCCTTTCTCCTTGCTTCCCAGCATCGCGCTGGTAGCGGGCATAGTCGGTTTTTCAAAATAGTAGTCATGACGCTTTGAGTAGAACAGAATAACGTCATGTTTTTTGGAGAAGGCGCGCTTTGAACTCCCACCAAGTCCATATCCCCAAATAATCTCATTGACGAAATTCGCCCTACCAAAAATTGCATCCATCAGGATTTTCAGATAGTGGCTCGCGGCCGCATCGCAGTGAAGATACATCGAACCTGTCGGTTTGAGAATACGGTGCATCTCCACCAGACGGATGGCCATCATCGCCAAGTATGCCATCATCGGTGTCTGCTTTAAGAACTTTTGGAGTCCTTCAATCGTCTCGCCTATCGCGCCGCCTACCTCGCATAAGAGTTCGTCGCACGCGGCTTCCGCAGCGGCTCCCCATTTCCACGTATCGGTGAACGCCTTAACGAGCGTATCGGGGGCCTTACCGTGTTCGTCGCGGTAAGGCACGAAATAGTCGCGTTTGGAGTTGAAGGGCGGGTCTGTCGCGATAAGAGCCACTATATTGTCTGGAAGTTTGCGCATCTCAGCCAAGTTATCGCCGCGGATGAGGGTGCGGTTCGGTAGTTGGGTATTTTCAAATAGGTATTGCATGTTTTTAGTTTAGCATCGAGACGCGGGAGGAAAACCTACCGGAGAGTCAAGACCGGGAGGAAAACCTACCGGGGCATCGGGTACCTACCGATCGGCACGCGGGCAATAAATCAGGTGTTTACCAAAAAGGTTCTGTTTGTTCAACGTTAAGACAATCTCCCCGCAGTGTGAACAGGGTAGTGCTACCGCAGCCGCGCCGCTAGAAACAGCGAGGAACCCAACGAGAAGAATGACTGCAGCAACACGCTTCGGATGAAAACGTCCAAAGAAGGCTACCGCCTCGGCATCCTGACGGTGCGGTGCGAGCATGTATCTGGCTCGATACCAGCGGGCATTTCTCTCCGTTCTTTTGTGGTAGAACAGGGAATAGATACCTATGCCTTGTCCGCCGATAGTGATAACCCCTAGCGTGCTATAGCCTATGGCGATAACGCCGACAGCGTTCGTACCGATGGCGAAAATCCCAACGGCATTACCACCACTGATGGCAACAATCCCAACAGCATTACATGTGCTGATGGCAACAATCCCAATGCCGTTAAAAAGCCCGATAGCGATGAGCCCGAACATGCTCCCACCGACAGCGATAAACCTTAAATCGGGCTCGATCCAATCTCGGGTCGCAAAAAACGGTGCGAATTGCCATAGGTAAAGGTGAAGCAGCAATAGCGCGCCCATCAAAATCCCCCAAGCGATGATGAGTTTCTGAAAATGGGTTCTGAATTCGGCTTTGAAGTTTTCAGGTGTGAAGGTTTGCTGCATGCTTGTTCTCCTAACCATAGGCATCGCGACCGGGAGGTCGCGCCTACGGGGAGGTGGGTTCTACGCTTTAATCCAACCCCCGCCGATGACGTAGTCGCCATCGTAAAAGACGGTGGCTTGTCCCGGCGTAATTGCTCGGCGCGGTGCGTCAAACTTGACGACTGCCTCCGTTTCGCTCAGCGGCGAAATCGTCGCGATGCCTCCCTCATCGCGGGAACGGATTTTGACGGTGGCACGCATCGGCCCCGTTAATCTGTCAATGGCAATGAGGTTTATCCGCTCGACGTGCATCGTGTCTGCCAAGAGTGCTTCCGATTCCCCAACGACGACGGTATTCACCGAAGCGTTGAGTTGCGTCACGTAGAGCGGCTTTCCGGCGGCGATACCGAGCCCGCGCCGTTGTCCAACGGTATAAAACGGCACTCCCTGATGCTTGCCGAGGATGTTGCCATCTTTGTCCACAATATCGCCGCCCACAATTCTCTCCGGCACCCTGTCTTGCAGGAAGCGTCGGTAGTTGGTATCGGCTACGAAGCAGAGTTCTTGGCTTTCGTCCTTTTCGGCGGTGCGTAGGTGATATTTTCGGGCCAGTTCGCGCACCTCGGCTTTGGTATATTCGCCGAGGGGCATCATCGCGCGCCGAAGTTGCTCCTGCGTGAGCGCAGCGAGGAAATAGGCCTGGTCCTTCTCAGGATTCAGTGCCTTGCGTAATAGCGCGCGTCCTGTCTCTGGGTGCCGTTCAATTCGGGCGTAATGTCCTGTCGCGATGAAGTCGCACTCCAGCGTATCGGCAAGCGCGAGGAGTTTACCGAACTTCAGTTCGCGGTTGCACACCATGCACGGGCTCGGCGTTCTGCCGACGAGATATTCTTCCACGAAGTAATCAATAATCTGTTCGCGGAAGATATCCTCGTAGTTGACACCGTAGAAAGGGATGCCGAGTTGCGTGGCGACGCGGCGCGCGTCCTCAATGCCTTCCAGTGAACAGCAGTTGGGACGTTCGGGCTCAACCTCGATTGTATCGGGTGCGCCGAGGCGCATAGTGATGCCGATGACATCGTGCCCCGCGTCTACCATCATGGCGGCAGTGACGGAGCTATCCACGCCACCGCTCATCGCGACGAGAATCTTTGACATGGGTTTGTCTCTAGCATTGATACCGTAGGGCGAGGGCCTGTCCCTCGCCAGGCCGCGAACGAATCAGAAAACGTTCGTCGCCTTCGGATTCGCCCAGGGTGGAGGTTCGCGAGGGCCAGACCTTCGCCAGGCCGCGAACGAATCAGAAAACGTTCGTCGCCTTCAGATGCTCCCAGGTTGGAGGTTCGCGAGGGACAGGTTTTCCCGCGCGCTACGAGCCAAAGGCGGTTTTTAGGCAACCTGCCATTCTTCCTGACCTGCGTAACGTTCCGCGTAGACCTCTTCGTTCAATTCCAGGCCGAGGCCGGGGGTTTCCGGCACCGTGAAAAAGCCGTCCGTAAACTTGAAACCGGAGGTATCCACGACATCGCTGGTGAGCGTTGCAACCTCGCCGTAGAGGAAATGCGGAATCGTCTTCCCGAATTGGAGGCTGAGGAAGAAGCCGAGCAGCGAGCCCCAGTTATGCGGCGCGCATTGGACATTTGCCGCCCCGGCCATATCGGCAAGCCGCCGCCAGCCGGTCACCCCAAGCCCTTTCATATCGTGTTGGATGACATCAATAACCCCCGCCTCAAAGAACGGCTCATAGAATTCAAGCGGTTCCCGCGTGCGGGTTTCGCCATCGGCGATGAGCGTTTTTAATCCTTTTTCTTGAATCCACGCTTTGAGGTTGCGATACAATTCAACATCCTCGTCAAACATCTCCTCGATCCAAAACACATCGCAATCGCTAGTTTCGGTGAGAAAAGTGATGACTTCATCGTAAGTATACGCATTGTTTGCGTCCACGAGGATAGTGAACCCTTCGCCGGCGGTGCTGCGCGCAAGCCGGACGAGTTCAATGTCGCGATGGAGCCCCGCCTTACGTTCCATGAGATGGTTACCGCGTCCCATTTTCATTTTGCAGGCGACAAACCCGTTGGCAAGGCTGCTTTTGACATCGTCTTCGATGCGTCTGAGCCCCTCAGCCTTCGTGTCATACAGAAGATCATTGAAGTAGATAGTGCTGTCGTAAGCGGGGAGTCCGTTGCTATGTGCCTCGGCCCCCATCAGTTGATACGCCGGCTTGCCGAGAATGCGTCCGATAATATCCCACAGCGCGTTTTCAAGCCCACGGAACTCTTCGACGACTCCGATTTCCGGATTCAGGAGCTCAAACGGGTTTCGGTTAAGCGCGCCTCGCGCGGCTTCGGCGGTAGTTGTGCCCCAACTGCCAGCCCCCCATCCGAGTGTTCCATCGTTCGTCTGGATGCGGATGATGCGTTCATTCCACTTCCTGTTCGGGTCCGGCTGGACTATCTCCTTTGCACCGGAGTTACAGCCGATGGCAGGCTGATCTACTTGCACGGTAACCTGCTCGATGTTGATAATTTTGATGTCGTTCGGATAGTTCTGCATGGAAGTGCCTCCATATTAAACGTCCGTGGTCCGTAGCGCGAGGGAAAACCTGTCCCCCGCGAACCTTCTTGAACGGCCCGCGCCTTACGGACTCCGGAACTTCACGGCACGGCGCGGGCCTGTCCCTCGCGCTACGGCCTGGGGAGCCGTGTATCACTCTAGCACGAGGAGGAGCTCATTGAGCGCGACTTTCACCATGTCGTTGCCTTCTTTCGTCCGGAAATAATCGTCAAGTTTGTGTGGCAGATTGTCGTACTGGTCTGCCTCTTGAATTTGCTTCCTCAGGGCAGGCTTCTTCAGGAGTTGCACGATGCGGAGCCTGTCTTCATGCTCAGTGACTTCAGTAGTTGTGAGCAGGGTGATGAGCCGTCCTGCTAACCCGTTTGCGAGGCCGGTTTCGGCGTAAAGGTTCAGCGTATCCAGAAACACCTGCTTGGTGTGCGTGGTGGAATTGCTCGTGAGTGCGTCAATGAGGTTATCCACCGCGCTTGCATCAGGATGTTTCTGTAGTGCCTCCGCGGCGTACAGCCGCACGGTGTCGTCTTCATCTTTGAGTTCCTTGACTATCTCGGCTGTCGGTGGCGCGGTGAGAGAAACCATCGCCTTGGAAGCGGCTCGCCGGACGGTAACGTCACTGTCGTCGAGTCCCGCGATGATTTTATCTTGATACGCTTTGTTTCCGAACAGATAGAGTGCGGTGTTCACCTCCATCTTTACCCCGGCGTGCGGTGTTGCGTTTCCGAGCGATTCCAAGCCGGCAGTGGCGGACACATCGCCGATGTCACCGATGATTCGGACGAGCCGCATCTTCAAAGCGGCAGGCGTTTTCGCGTCGCCTGCGGCGGCGAGGAGCTGGTCGACCGCTTTGGAGCCGATCTGCGTCAAGATTTCTATTAAGTCGTTGTGGACATGCTTATAGCGGCCTTTCACGAGGTCCTCCAAAACGAACGGGACAGCGGGCGCGCCTTTATCAACAAGGATTTTCATGGCGGATTTCTGGACGCGGTGGCGTTCGTCAAGAATTTGCAGAATTTTCTTCATCTCATATTCGCCCAGTTCCGGAATCCGCCGGTCGCGTTCGGCCTGGTATTCGTTCTCCAGATGGAGCACTTTCGCCATGTTTTCATCAAGCGCGTAGCCGTAAGCAATCACTAGCAGTGCACGAGGCTCCACTTTGTTTGCTTCTTCCACCTCGGCACGCTTGAGGTGCTCTACCGCCTCGACGGCAAGGCCCGCGTCTAGCAACTTCGCGCGACCGACTTCAAGTTGGGTAATCACCTGTTCCTGTTGGCAGCCGATGCTCACGACAGCGATAAGCAGCAATATCGTCAAAACTCTTTTCATGTTCCGTTTATGTTTCCTCCTATAGGCTCGCCTCCGCGTGCGCTGCATGTTTCGCAAGCGCGCCTTCTGGATAAAGCGAGCACAATGTTAACAAATATGTTACAATAATTCCGTTTTTGTGTCAAGAAAATTAATGTTGGCAATCGCAGCGTGGCGAGGGACCTGCTCTCGCCGTATGGCCCCCGGGACGCCGCGGCACCACAAGAAACAGGCTTCCCCTGCCCTACGGGTTAAAGCGGGCGTGCTTACCGTGTGCTACTCGGCGCACTTTCCTGAAACTTCATGCAGCGCGCCGTTTCAACCCAAGCCCTACCGGGAAAGCAGCTCCAACAACTGCGAAAGCGTGGTTTTCACCTGTTCACTCTGCTCAGTCTTTTGATAGTATTCATAGAGCTTGGACTCCAACTGGTAGACAGAGTTTGTCGCAAGAATCTGCTTGCGTAGCGGTTCCCGCTTGAGGAGCAACACGAGATGGAGCCTACTGTTTGCATCGCTCACCTTCCCATCGGTGAGGAGCGTGGTAACGTCCCTGGCCAACGTTTTCGCCAATTTGTTCGCCGCATAAATCTCAAGCGTATCAATAGCAGCCTGCTTCGGCGTTTTGCTTAGCTCCCCGGTGAGGACAGCTAGCAGCGGTTCAACCGCAGCGGTATCGCGGTGCATCGCGAGGGCTTTTACCAAATCCGTGACCGCGGCGGCATCGCTGTCTTTCAGGCCGGCGATGAGGGTTTCCGGCGGAACGTCGCGGATAGTCACCATTGCCTTCGCGGCGGCGCGCCGGACCGCGACATCGCTATCGCCTAACCCCGCGAGGATGGCATCCTTATAGGCAGCCTCGCCGAGTTGATAGAGCGTCGTGTTTATCTCCATCGTCAGCCCGGCATCCATCGTAGTTTGTTGCAGGGATTTGAGCGCATCAATCGCCTGTTCATCGCCGATGTCCGCAATGACGCGGACCAGCTTCGCCTTGACAGGCGACGGTGTCGCCGCCGCCGAGAGTGCCTCTAAAATCAGCGGGAGCCCCGCGCTGCCAATCTGGAACAGCATTTCGGTGAAGCTCTCATGGAGCCCAGGATATCTCCCTTTCACGAGACTTTCTAGCAGCAGCGCGGCTGCCGGGGTGCCTTTGTCAACGAGCACTTGCAAGCCTGATTTGCGGATGCGCGAAGGGTTGTTGAGCGTCTGCAGAATAGCCTTCATTTCCGCCTCGGTGAGTGCCGCTATCCGTTGCGCGCGTTGATTTTTGTATTCGGCTTCAACACCGTGGCTGCGCGCACTGTTATCGGCGAGCCCGTGCGAATAAGCGAGCAGCAGGAGCGCGCGCGGCTCCACCTTCTTTTCTTCCTCCTGCACCGCCTTCTCGAGATGTTTCACCGCCTCTAGCGCGAGCCCGCTGTCGACCAGCTTACTTTTCCCTACCGAGAGATTGCTCGGGCCCTTCGGCTTTGTATCACAGCCGAGGCAAACCGTCAGCAGTGCAATCAAAATGCCAAAGAGACAGTTGAGGCGTTCCATGTTTATAGATGGGATGATGTCAACTTTTTTCATTCAGTTTCTCTTTTCTAGCACGAACGCAGACTCAACGCCGTAGACGGGGTTTCAAACCGAGCCTACCGGTGGCAGCTGATAGCCCTTGCGTCCGTCCTATTTTCCTCCTTGAGCGCGTGTTTAGATGTTCTGGGGATGCATGTCCCAAAAACCTTCTGTATAAAATATCATAACGTGGAGAAATTGTCAAGGAAAGATTTTTTATCGATGTTGTTTGAATGGGGAATTCCAGGTCTGAAGGAACGCTTGGTTCGGCAACAAGGGGCTCGGTGCAGGGCGCAAGAACCTAGACACTTATGATTAACTCCGTAATAATCTGTATGAACTGCACTTTTTATTTGCAGTCTCTCTAAAAATGGGGTATAATGTAGATATATGCAAAACATAAGAGTTAAGATGGGCGAGGCTGCCGAGTGGCTCGGTTAGCACCAGCGATGGGCACGCTACCTCTTTGAGTTGAAGATGCGTCTGAAGTCCAGCCTTTTCTCACCGAAATCGAACGGGCGGATAGGGACATCCGCCCTTACCGTTCATTCAAGAACTAAATCGTCCGATGCATGCCAATTGTGATGTTGACATCTCGCGTGATTTATGTTAGACTCTGACTATCTTTCAATGAAATCGCCCTCGGATGAAGATCAAAACCCCCTTGGAACGTAGCGCGGGGGCCTGTCCCCCGCGTACGCCATGGCTCGACGAGGGACAGCCCTCGCCCTACGGAACTGCGGGACATCAAACCGCGCCCACCGGGCAAAAATGATGCAAATGGAGAAATCGCTGATGAAAAGGTTTGATAGCGTTCACTACAATTGGATATCCTTGCTACTGCTCGCTTTTTGGATACCCATCTCGCCCCTCGCTGCGCAGCCGATGCCCCCCGAAGAAGCACTCGGATTTCAAGTCGGCGCGGATTACAAAGTCGCCGGATGGACAGCCGTTTCTAACTACCTACGGCACGTCGCGGACACGTCAGACCGGGTGCAACTGGAAGTCCTCGGTAAGACGACAGAAGGCGACGATTTTGTGATGCTGCTTATCTCTGCGCCGGAGAATTTGGCGAATCTGGCGCGCTACAAGGCCATCCAGCGGCAACTCGCTTATCCCGATGCAGACAGACGTGATACGTTAGATACCTTCTGTGAGGAAGGCAAGACTGTCGCCCTGGTCAACTGCAATTTGCATTCCACCGAGATTGCCTCATCGCAGATGTCGATGGAGCTCGCCTATCAATTCGCCATGGCGGAGACTCCCGAAATGCAGGCGATTCTCGAGAACGTCATCGTGCTGCTCATTCCTTCGGCAAACCCTGATGGGTTGAACATTGTCGTGGAGTGGTATCAGCGCACAGTTGGCACGCCGTATGAAGGCGCAGAACTGCCGTGGCTGTATCAGAAATACACGGGACACGATAACAACCGCGATTGGTTCATGTTGACGCAGGTTGAGACGCAGCTGCTCACGCGCGTGCTTTATGAGGAATGGTTTCCGGAAGTCGTCTACGATGTGCATGAGATGAGTTATCGCGGACCGCGGTTCGTGATTCCGCCCTATTTTGAGCCGGTGAATCCGAATATCCCGCCGCTGTTACAACGGACGTTATCGCTCATCGGCGCGCAACTCGCCTTTGATTTCACTTCGCAAGGTTTCACCGGCGTGCTTTCAAGTGCAGTCTACGATACGTGGTGGCACGGCGGCTTTCGCACCGTGCCGTATCGGCATAACATGGTGGGGATTTTGACGGAGGCGGCGCGCGTCAAAATTGCCACCCCGATTTTCCAACCGCACGGAACGCTCAAAGGGTATCGGCGCGGCTTGGATAAATACGCCCTCCGAACCAATTTCCCTGAACCGTGGCCGGGGGGATGGTGGCGGCTGCGAGACATCGTTGACTATGAATTGGCAGCGGCGCGTTCTATTCTCACATTTGCCGCGCAGCATCGGGTAACGCTGAAGAGGAACTTTTACCAGATGGGGCTGCAAGCGATAGAGAAGGGCAAAAATGAACCGCCGCGCGCCTTCCTCATCCCCATGCAGCAACGCGACTGGCACACCGCGCGCAAGATGTTGGACATCCTCCAGCGCGGCGGTGTTGAAATCCATCAGGCGAACGCGCCGTTTACGGCGGATGGCGTGGAATATCCGCTAGGAACTTACGTCGTTTTGATGTCGCAACCCTTTCGCGCGCACGCGAAGGATTTATTGGAGGTGCAGCAGTATCCGGAACGCCGGCCTTCGCCGCAATCGCCGCCCGAGCGTCCTTACGACATCGCCGGATGGACGCTGCCGTTACAAATGGGTGTCCGCACGGTGACGGTGGTGCATCCGTTTGAGGCGGATGTGACGCGGGTTGAGACACTTCCAACGGTGCAGGGAAAGTTGCACCGCGTGCCGGAGCCAACCGGGTATCTGTTTGAAAACCGATCGAACGTGGAGGCTATTGTCCTCAATCGCCTGTTTAACGCGAAATTGGCGGACGGTGCCCCGCGATATCAAATGTATTGGGCAAGACGTGAACTTGAGGTGCAAGGGAAAGAGTTTGCGCGTGGCTCGATTTTGGTAAGGATAGCAACGCCTCGAACGGTTTCTGATGCGGCACGTTTGCGAGGGACAGGCCCTCGCACTACGGAGCAAGGACAGGCATCGCTAGAAATTGAAGAGATACAGGCGTTGGCGGAGGAATTTGGCATCCAGATTTACGCAAATGCCGCGCTTGACGACGAAACTTTCACCCGGACGTTCTCACAACTGACACCTCCCCGCGTTGGGCTCTACAAACCGTGGACAGCAAACATGGACGAAGGATGGACGCGGTGGGTGTTGGATACGCACGAATGCGTCTATTATAGCCTCACGAATGCGGAAATCCGCGCGGGCGAGTTGGCATCGCGATACGATGCAATTATTTTGCCGGACATGGGAGCTGCTGCTATTCTCAACGGGCATCCGATAGGCGCGTTGCCGCCGGAATATGTCGGGGGGATTGGCACGGAGGGACTGGCGAATTTGCACACGTTCGTGGAAGAGGGAGGCAGTCTCATCTGCCTCAACCGCGCGACAGAACTGCCGTTGGCATACTTTGGGCTCAGTGAGCGAGGCATCGTCAATGTGGTAAAAAAAACAAATCAAGCGACTGACGCGGTATTTTTCTGTCCCGGTTCGTTGTTGCGCGCACGGATAGAGACGAAGCACCCGATTGGGTATGGGTTAGCACCGGAGATGGCACTCTTTTTCAAATCGGGGCCTGTTTTTGATGCCACGCGCGGCGGTGCAGTTATCGCGACGTATCCGGCGTTTAATCCGTTGATGAGCGGGTGGCTTGAGGGAGAAAAGCGCATCCGCCAGAAAGGCGCGTTATTAGAAACTTCCCTCGGCGCAGGACGTGTGGTTCTCTTTGGATTCAAACCGCAGCATCGGGGGCAATCGCACGGCACATTTAAGCTGCTCTTCAATGCGATTTACTACAGCACGGTAGAGGAATAACCCGCCGGGGATAGGAGGTGTTGCCTGTCCCTCGCGCGCTAGCCATCCTGCTCATCCTGCCGATACGCCTCCAATTTCCGATGCAACGTTCGCACGCCGATGTCCAGAATCTTCGCCGCCTCCGTCTTATTTCCGTCTGCCTCCACAAGCGTCTTTTGGATAGCAGCCTTCTCAATCTCTGCCATCGTCATACCGACTTTGCCGATGGTATCTTCGTCAAACGCCGTTGGAACGATTGCCACATCAAGAACCCCTGTCGGCGGGTTCTCCCGGTCCCGAATGCCAATAGGCGCGCCCTCCCGGTCTTGAACTTCCGCAACCGGTACAGGCAGCGGCAAAGGCGTTTCCTCCATTTGTTTGGCGACGGTTGAAAGCACCGCTAACGCCTTCTGCAGGATAACCGATGCATCCACATCATCAGCGATTTGCAGCCAACTGGTATCCTCATCAGGAATCGCTATCTGCAGTTCATTCCTCCCCGGCATGAGGCTGGAAGCATCGTCTCCAAGCAAGCGCAGCGCAGCGAAAATCAGTCCGAGAATTGTCTTGTAAATCGCCACGTTTTCGAGCGGCTCGGCAGCAACAGGTGCCAGGGCATTGGTGTGTAATGTGGGCAGCACAGCGACCGGCGCAGGCACCGAATCAAGCGGAAAATCGCGGCGTTCCAATTCGTCCGATGCGGCGACAATGATAGCACTTTCAACGGCATTTCGGAGCTCCCGCACGTTGCCTGGCCAGTCCGCCTGTTCAAGATAGGCGAGTGTCGCCGGCGTAATACCGGTAACCGGTTTCCCGTGTTCGGCACTCAATTCAGCGATGAACGCGTGGACGAAGAGCGGGATATCCTCGCGACGCTCACGCAACGGTGGGATATGGATGCGAAAGAGGTTGAGACGGTAGTAAAGGTCTTGCCGGAAGGTTTTCCGCTGCACGGATGTGCCGAGTTCAACGTTGGTAGCAGCGATAATTCGGACATCCACGTGAATGTTTTTTTCGCCGCCGAGGCGCGTAAATTCGCGCGTCTCTAGCACGCGGAGGAACTCCACTTGCGTTTTAGGCGACATCTCGCCGACTTCATCGAGGAACAGCGTGCCGGTGTGTGCTTGTTCAAACACGCCGCGGCGGAGGGTGGCGGCATCGGTAAACGCGCCTTTCTCATGTCCGAAAAGCTCGCTTTGCAACAGCTCGCCGTGAAACACACCGCAGTTGACAGCCTTGAACGGTCCGGTTTTCCGCGGGCTGCGCTCATGGATAGCTTGCGCGATGACATCTTTGCCCACCCCTGTCTCACCGGTGATGAGCACCGTGGCGTTTGTCGGCGCAACCTGCCGCACAAGGCGAAGGACCTCCTGCATCGGTGCCGAGCGCCCGATAATGCGCCGTGGCGTATCGTTGGGAATAGGTGTTGGAAGATGCATCTTTGAATTACACCGTTAATTTACCGTAGGGCTCGCCGGGCCGAGACGTAACAGCATCCCGTTAGGTGGAGATGAGTTCGCTGGCTCTTGTCCTGTTTCAGCTCAGGCGAGCCCAAACTACTTTGATTCATTTAGTATTATTGGCTCTCCATGGCAATGTCGCGGACCATCTGTGGATTTCGTCTGATGTCTTCAAAGAGATTGAGCCCTTCACGACAGACAGCCTCGCACATCTTTTTGAACACGAACCCTTTCAACGCAACTCCCATGACTCCAAGTGTCTGCGACAACGCACTCCCTGCAGGAACGAAATGGACATTCGGCGCATCAGGAATGAGCCTGCGATAACTCGCGCCGAGCAGGAAAATCTGGGTAACAGACTCCGGGACTCCTCCCCGGCGGTAGGCGGGTTCTCCCGGTCCCGATTCCCCCAAGGGGAGTTGAAGTGCCTGAACATATTCTTTCCCTAACAGAAAGAAAACCGTATCATACCGCGCGATTAACTCCGTCACCCGTTCATGAAGTTGCAGACGACGACTCTTCTCCAAAATTTCCGCCTTCTTCATCCCTTGAAAGGTGACGTTGTAAGGCGAGATTACGTCGCGTTCGTTGAGCAGGCCATACTCCGCCGAAATGATAGCCAGATCGAGGGCTGATTGCCCGTAGCGCGTTCGGACTTGGTTTACCCCTTCCATCAACAGCGTATGTTGTTGGCCGGTATACATCTCGGCGGCGGGAGCGTTGTGATTCAGTTTCTTGCTCGTGCAGGAACTGATTACCAAGGTTTTCACGGGACTATGCTTCCGTTAATGACTCGCGAGCAAGCGCAATTATCTGCTTTGGGTTTCGTTTGACATCCTCAAAGACGCTGAACCCTTTTCGACAGACCGTCTTGCACAAATTTTGGAACACTCGTCCCTTGAAGAAGCGTGACCCACTGAATTCCTTAATTTCAGGACGATCCATGACCACACGACCGAGGACATCAGGAGTGTAACGTCGGGCAGCTCCAGCGACTAAGAAAATCCGAGTGACGCTTTCCTCAGAACCTCCTCTGATGTGCCAATCAAGTCGTAGTTTCCTATAGTGTTTCCATCCTAATAGGAAGAAAACAAGGTCGTAATCTGCCGTTAAACTCACTATCTCTTCGCGAAGTCCGCAAGAAATAGAACTATCTATGACAGGAACATCGTATGGGTCAATAACATCGGTTTCTTCAAGCAGCCCATGTTTTGTTGAAAGAAGCCGTAAATCAATGGCTTCCTCTCCATAATTCTGCCGGACCGCTTTTACGCCTTGCATCACCGACCGGTGTTCGGTCCCAATATACAATTCAGCCGCTGGCGCGGCGGCAATTTTTTGCGCCCCTGAGCAAGGGCTAATCACCAAAATCTTCATAACCTAAACCTCCGCTTCTCGCTGACGCTGATGCCAGATATACAGAATCGGGCTCGCGATGAAGACAGACGAATACGTCCCCACCACCACGCCGACGATGAGTGCCAACGCAAACGTATTAATTTCCGCGCCCGCGCTAGAGAGGAAGAAGATGACTAACACGACGAACAGCGTCGTCAACGAGGTAATCACGGTGCGGCTCAGCGATTGGTTGATGCTGCGGTTCAGCACCTCAAGGTAGTCCGTGCCGCGCAGTGTCTGCGTATTTTCTCGAATCCGGTCGAACACGACGATGGTATCGTTGAGCGAATACCCGATAATCGTTAGGAACGCCGCCACGGTGGGGAGGTTAATCTCCTTTGCCAGCACGGCGAAGATGCCGAGCGTAATCAGCACATCGTGGACGAGTGCAGCAATCGCGCCGATGGCGAAACGGAACTCAAATCGCCACGAAATATAGACGAGTAAAATCACGATGGACCAGAGGACAGACCAGAGTGCCGCCCACTTCAGGTCTTGGCCGACGCTGGGGCCTACCTCGGAAACGCTGACACCTTCAGGCATCGCGTGCCATCCGTCTCCGCCGGCTAAGAGCGCGTCGTTGAGGCTCCTGCCGACGCTGCCCCCTGCTTCAGGCCGATACCCCATGGAGATAGAGGCTTCGTTTTGGGCCGGGTCCAACTGAATCGAGGCGCGCGTGTAGCCCAATTCGGACAACTTCGCTTGCAACTCTGCTTCGGTGACCATCCGGTTAAATTTGGCTTGGATTTTCACGCCGCCCCGGAAGTCGATGCCGAAATGCGGGCCTCCGTTGATGGTGAGGAATACCAAACCGATGACGATTATCACCGCGGAGATGATAAATCCAGTGCGGTGTTTGTTGATAAAATCGAATTTCGTATTTCTTAATAATTCCAAAATGTTTATCCTTTCCGCGTGCGGCCTTTGGCTCGTAGCGCGCGGGCCGTCACGGACACGCCTACAGCAAACTACCTTACTTTAACGCTATCATCTCTGCAGCCTTGCTGCAGAGATGTCCACTGTCCCGCGCCAGCCTTTAAATGCTCAGCTTCTTCATGTCCCGGTTGCCGATGACCAGGCCGTATATTTCCCGCGTGACGATAATCGCCGTGAACATACTAGCGAGGATGCCGATACCGAGCGTCACCGCGAACCCTTTAATCGGCCCGGTCCCGAATTGATAGAGGACAAGCGCGGTGAAAAGCGTCGTCAGATTCGCATCCAAAATAGTAATAAAGGCGCGTTGATAACCGCCCTCAATCGCCGGCCAGACACCGCCGGTGCCGGAAGTTCTCGCGCGCAATTCCTCGCGAATCCGCTCAAAGATAAGCACATTCGCGTCAACAGACATACCGATAGTCAGCACCAATCCCGCGATGCCGGGTAGCGTCAAGGCCGCGCCGAAGCCCGCCAACGCCCCGAGGATAATCAACATATTAAACACAAGCGCGATGATAGCAATCGTCCCGGAAAGCCGATAATAGACGAGCATAAAGACGACAACACCTACCATACCGATGAGTGCCGCCGTAACGCCATTGTCAATGGACTCCTGTCCCAAAGTCGGTCCTACCGTTCGTTCTTCGGCGATCTGGACACCTACCGGGAACGCCCCCGCCTTGAGAATGTTGGACAGATAGTTTGCTTCCTCAAAAGAGAAGTTTCCCTCAATAATCGCGTTGCCGAGGATCTGGTCATTGATAACGGGTGCGGATTGCACCTTGCCATCAAGCAGAATCGCCAGATGTCTGCCGATATTATCGCCTGTGACTTTGGCAAACGTAGTTCTGCCGCTGCCATCGAAACTCATGGAGACGACAATGTCAAAACTCGTTCTGCCGGTGGAGGGACCGGCGTTGACGATGCGGTCCCCGCTCAGGAGGACGGGGCTTTGCAGCACATACCAGTCACCCGTTTCATAGTGATAGCGGATTTCGGTGCTGTCGGGGATAGTATCGGGTGGCGGCGTATCGCCAGAGCCGCGCCACAAATTCCCGCCGGCTGGCGATTTCTCAACTAATTTAAACTCCAACCGTCCCATGTCCTTGACGATTTCAAGCGGCTTTGAGGAGTCCTTCGCGCCGGGCAGTTCGACGATGATTCGCGGTTTATTCGCCTCCTGCCGGATGGAAGGTTCTGATACCCCGAATGCATCGACACGATTGCGCAGCACAATCAACACCTGCTGAATCGCCTGGTCGCTGTATTTCTGAATGCCGCTCTGGCTGAGGCGCAGCTGATAGGTAGTCTGCGTCTCGGTTTCGGCGATAGTCTGCACGTCTTCAAAAAACTCGAGTTCGTTCAGGAGGTCGCGCGCCTTCTCCAGATACGTCTGCTTTTCCGCTGCATCCGCCCGGAGCCGTGAGGGAATACCGATAAACACGTTGAGTGCCTCCTGTGCGTCTACCTGTTTCACCTCTCGACATAAAACGTCCTCGGTTCTGAGTCTATCGGGAATGGATAGACGGTTTTCCCGGAGGAGTTCCGTTTTTGAGGCTTCCAGGTCGACTTCAAGCACGAGATGGACACCGCCGCGCAAGTCGAGTCCGAGTTTGAGTCGGTTATTCGGGATGAGCCGGCGAAGAGTTACCGGGAGGCTTCCGTAGAGCTGCAGATTTTCCAGGGTTGCGCTCGGATTTTGGCGTGCCTTCTCCGAAGTCAGCAGGACGTAGAAGTCGCGTGCCTCGGTGGTATCAAACTGATAATCGGCTGTCTCTTCAAGTCCGAGTTTTCGGAGGTGGACGCGGAAGACATCCTGCAGTTCTTGTGTTGCGTCTTGGAAGTTGATGCCTTCGGGGTAGTCAACGTCCGCGAGGCTCACCTTCAGCGCGCGTCTTTCGTCTTCTTCGCTCACCTCAAAACGGGGCAGCTTCTCCTGCATCCAAAGCGGAAGATTGCCGTATAACGGGTTGTAGAAGCGGTCCGGGGTAGGAATAAGGTATAGGGCTGAAAACAGCAAGACCCCGAGGATTAAAACAATTTTCCAGATACTGAATCGGTACATCAATTCTTCCTATGTTTCGTCATCATACCCAGTGAGAGGCGCGCCTGGGAGGAATCGAACCCCCGACACGAGGCTTAGGAAGCCTCTGCTCTGTCCGCTGAGCTACAGGCGCGTCTGATATTTCTCCGGCGAGAACAGCAACTAAGATTCAATGAGCGAGAAAATCTCGTAGTCGCCGATTTTTTCTCGGCCTTCCAATTCGGTTAACTCCGCAAGCAACGCGATGCCGACAAGCTCGCCTTCCAGCCTTTCAACGAGCTCAACGGAAGCGGCGAGTGTGCCCCCCGTCGCGAGGACATCGTCACAGATAAGCACCCGGCTCTGCTTCGAGAACGCGTCTTGATGAATCGTGAGGATGTCCATGCCGTATTCCAATTCATAGGTGGCCTCATACGTTGCGTAGGGCAGCTTCCCACGCTTCCGGATAGGGACGAACGCTGTCCGCAAGCGATATGCCAGGGCCGCGGCGAGGATAAAGCCGCGTGCATCAATGCCGACAACCACGTCAATAGCCTTGGATTCAAACCGCGATGCCAATGCCTCAACAGCCTCATGGAAAGCGGTTTTATTGCCTAAAAGCGGGGTAATATCCTTGAAAAGGATACCCGCATCCGGAAAATCGGGTAAGTCCCGAATATATTCTGAAAAGTCACGCATACGTGTGGTTCCTCGTTACGTTTGTCTACGCGCGGCACGTTTGTCTAAGCGCGGCCCGACGGGGATGAGGTTTCCCCATTCGGATGCATCATAATCTTCATCCCTTTTCGGGATTCCATCGCCTCAAACGCCTTGTCAATTTCCACGAGCGGGAAATGGTGCGTGATGAGCGGTTGCACCCGCACGAGCCCCTTTTCAAGGAGCCGCACCGCCAATTCATGGTGACGCGGCACGCACCCGTGTGAACCGGTCAGAAAACACTCCTTGTAGTGGATAGTGTTCGACAAAATGCTCATTGGACGCATCGTTTTCGGCAGGCCGCCAAACAAGTTGACGTAGCCGCGGTGCGCTACCATCTCAACGGCTTGCTCATGCGCCGCCACCGATGCACATGTCGTGACGACGACATCCGGGCCTTCGCCATCAGTTTCCTCGCGGCACCGTGCCACTACGTCCTCTTCTTCAGAGGCGATGTAGGTATCCGCTTCGTAAAACTTGGCGATTTCCATGCGCAGTTTGCTGCGTTGCACCCCGATAACCTTCGTCGCGCCCATCACTCGCGCCAAATCTATCATCATGCATCCGATGGGGCCGAGCCCGATGATAACAACGGTTTTGCCGAGTGACATGTTCACGAGCTCCAAACCGTTGATGGCACAGGCGAGCGGTTCGGCGAGGGCGGCTTCGTCAAAACTGAGGGCACTGCTGAATGACGTAACCGGTCCTTCTTCCAACACGAGGCGCGGGAGTTTCATGTATTGTGCGAACGCCCCAGGGATTTGGTAACCGATGGCGTAGTTAATCTCGCAATTGTTACCGAGCCCGTTTCGGCACCAGTGGCACTGCCCACACGGCACATCGGCACCGATGGAGACCCGGGCTCCCTCTCGGACGCGGGTGACGTTTTTGCCGGTTTTGACAATCACGCCTGCATTTTCGTGGCCGATGATCGTCGGCGGTTTGACGCGCGGGTTGCCGTGGTGGAGGATGCGCACATCGGAGCCGCAGATGCTGACAGATTCAACGCGCATTAAGGCGGAATCATCGTCAATCTCGGGTTCCGGCACCTCTCGGACGGTTAAATTTTCAAGGCTTTCGAGTATCGCTGCTATCATTGCAAACGTCCTTTGGCATGTAACGCGAGAGCCTGTCCCTCGCAATCTAAGGTTCATCGGGTATTACGGGTGCATAAGCACCTTCGCGTAAAATTCCTGTTTATCCTTCATTTTGTGCAACATGTCTGGGCCATCTGCCAACGGCACTTTGTGCGTAATCAATGGCGCGAGGGACAGCTGTCCCGATGCCATCGCTTGTAGCACAGCGCGCCAATCATCATCGTTACCGGCGGTGCTGTAATCGGAATTCCAGGTGCCGAGGAGCGTCACCTCGCGCCGCATCAATTGCGAGATGAGCGGTGCTGGCAAGGTTACGTCTGCAATCGGGTTGCCGAGCAAGACGACGCTGCCACCGTGACGCACACTGCCGAGGGCATCGCGATAGGTTTGCGGCACGCCGGCGGCTTCAATCGCGACATGCGCGCCTTGCCCATCCGTGTGCTCACTGACGATTTCTACCGCGTCTTTTGCACAGCCGCGAGGGACAGGCCCTCGTGCTACGGAGCCGTGCCGGTTTTCGTTAGCGTTCGCTTCTACGGCTGCGCTACGAAAGACATGCTGAAATCCGAGACGTTTCGCGAGTGCTAGTTTCGCCGCGACAATGTCAAAGAGAAGCACGTCTGCTGCACCCATTATCCGTGCCCAGTGTGCTGCCATGAGTCCGATCGGGCCCGCGCCGAAAATCGCAACCGTTTTACCGACGAGCGATGTTCCGACTCGGCGGAGCGCGTGTAAGGCGACAGCCGCGGGTTCCGTCATCGCTGCTTCTTCCAACGCGACCTTTTCCGGTACGCGGATAAGGTTTTCTTTCGGCGCGACGACAAATTCGGCAAACGCGCCATCCCGCCGCGAACCCAGGTAGTCGTAGTCGTGGCACTGCACATAGTTTCCCTGCTCACACGCCGGGCACATCCCACACCAGAGCAGCGGAAAGACGACGACAGCATCGCCGGGCGAGAAAGTGTCAACGCCTGCGCCGCACGCCTCCACGATGCCCGCGAATTCGTGCCCGCACACCGTCGGAAAGGTGTAAGTGCCTTTGGTGAAGATGCGCGGCATATCGGAGCCGCACACACCGCAAAACCCGATGCGGACGCGCACTGTGCCTTCCGTGAGGGACGGCTTCGGTATCCGCTGGTGCCGCACATCGCCGATGCCGTGCAGCACGAGTGCTTCCATCAATTCAGCGCTTTCAGCGTTCGATAAAGGGTTCTCAGGCATCTCCATTGCACTTACCCAGGGCTGAAGCCGCCGTTGGCGACTGCTACGTTCCTAGATGCTTCCGTTGCGCGAGGCCGTCTCCAACGGCATCCCGCAGCCGCCGGATATTTTCGGCGCGCGTGCCATCGGTATGAAAGACACTGCTCGTTCCACCGACGAGGATATCCGCGCCAGCAGCCACCATCTTCGGGATATTTTCAAAACTGACGTTGCCATCTACCTCAATCGGGATGTCGCGTCCGCGTTTCGCTAAAAATGCGCGGCAATCCGCAATCTTTTTAAGCGTCGCGGGCACCAATGTCTGTCCCGCAAATCCGGGATTCACCGTCATCACCAACACAAAATCGAGTCTGTCCACGACGTAGTCTAACGCGGAGAGGGGTGTCGCCGGGTTGAGCGCGGCACCTGCCTTAACGCCGCGCGCCTGAATGAGGGACAGCGTCCTATCCAGATGCCGCGCGGATTCCACATGAACAGCGATTTGCTGAACGCCGATGTCCGCGACTGCCGCCACAAAAAAATCGTTGTCTTCCACCATGAGATGGATGTCAAACGCGCAAGCTGTCTTCGGACGTAACTGCGCGAGGAGTGCAAGTCCTATCGGCATGTTCGGCACGAAGTGCGCGTCCATCAAGTCAAAGTGAAGCAAGTCGATGCCGGCGGTTTCCAATCGCCGGATATCGGTTTCCAAATTGCACAAATCGGCGCACATTACCGAGGGGGCGATGCCAATGTTTTCAACTACGGATAGCAAAACAGGCCTCCAATAGGACAAACACAAATTCCACAATTCGCTACACATAGGCGCGGTTTGCAAACGCACCTACGGAGTTCGTTCAACAAAATTGAAGTTGCTTAATTAGTATACCACAAAAATGAGGATTTGTCAAATTTTTTTCGTAGGCGGCGGAACCGGGTTAATCTTTCTTCCGGTGATACGGTAACGTTCTTAACCCGTAGCGCGGGGGCCTGTCCCCCGCGATCGTCCTTCGTCCCGTAGTGGCCTGTCCGCCGCGAACGCTTCTCGATGGCCCGATGCCTGGCGAGGGACAGGACCTCGCCCTACGGTATCAGACAACCCCCCGGTGCCCGTAGCGCGGGGGCCGTCACGCCGAAACGTTGTCATCTTTGCCGCCTCGCTGCAGAGATGTCCACTGTCCCCCGCGATCGTTGGAGAGACATAGAACGTTCTCGTCCCGTAGCGCGGGGGCCTGTCCCCCGCGAACGCTTCTCGATGGCCCGATGCCTGGCGAGGGACAGGACCTCGCCCTACGGTATCAGACAACCCCCCGGTGCCCGTAGCGCGGGGGCCGTCACGCCGAAACGTTGTCATCTCTGCCGCCTCGCTGCAGAGATGTCCACTGTCCCCCGCGATCGTTGGAGAGACATAGAACGTTCTCGTCCCGTAGCGCGGGGGCCTGTCCCCCGCGATCGTTCACTCGCCGGGCCCTCGCCCTACGGTGAAGAAGGACGTTCGATAGATCGATACATGGCGAGGCACAGGACCTCGCCCTACGGTGAAGAAGTGACGTTCGATAGATCGATGCATGGCGAGGCACAGGACCTCGCCCTACGGTGAAGTGGGGTGTTCTTGTCCCCCGCGAACGCTTCTTGATGGCCCGATGCCTGGCGAGGGGAACCCTCGGCGATTCGCGATCGCCGGGCCCGCGCCCTACGGTGAAGAAGTGACGTTCAATAGACCGATACATGGCGAGGGGAACCCTCGGCGATTCGCGATCGCCGGGCCCTCGCCCTACGGTGAAGAAGTGACGTTCAATAGACCGATGCATGGCGAGGCACAGGACCTCGCCCTACGGGACAAGGAGGGAAGGCAATTCCCCAACCAACCGCACCGTATCCACACTCACACGCATCACCTGCCCAAGCAACCGAACGATATATTGCGCATCCTCAACACGATTCGGATCCGCAACAATACCACTACCATTCGGATCCGACTTCACCCGATACTGATCGAGGACCCACTCCAATGCCGAACGCCGCCCCAACTGATAATCAAACACGGCCGGCGGAATATCCACTAGCGTCAACGATTCGTTGTATCGCACCTCAGTCTTGTCTTTTGACAACTTCATCTGTGCCACGCGCCAATTCAGCGGCACGCCCGGTGTCTCAACGACGTTTGGCAGCACGTCAAGTGCTTCATAATTGACATGCAAGTCTGCCAAAGCGCGCCCGATGTTCACGAACCCCCAGAACTCTGGGGCGAACGGGAGATGCGGCAAATCGTGCTTCAAGTTCACCTGATACCGTTCGCGATAGTCAGGATGATGCAAAACGGCGTAATTGTAGTGGAAAATGTCCCACTTGGTGATAGTCTCGTCGGCGTAGTGTGCGCGGAACTGTGCGAGAGCCCAGTCGGTGATGTTTTCTCGGCGGTTGGTGCCGTCCTCATCGTAAATATAGAAAGGGAAAGATTGTGTTGGTGAACCAAACCCCCCTGTCATCGTAAGTTGGGGAATGCAGTCTACCATCAAACAGGTGAAAGGTTTTTCTTTCGTCAGATTGACACAGATAACCCGATTTTCCTGTTCGGTTTCCGGTGTCGGGAAAATGGCGGGCATCACATAGACGCACTCGTTCATCATCCGATCCAAGTAGAGGTGCGTTTTGGTAAACGGCCGGAAAAGAGAATGGCGTATCTTTTCCGGCGAAAACGTTGCCAATTTGCCCTGACGCAACTTTGACAGCAGACTCCGGGTCCACTTTATCTTCGTTTTATCGGTATCCACAAAATCCTTCACGTGGACATCCCGGTCGGCGCGCCCTTCCCACCGGCCGCATTCGGCGTTGAAGAAGGCCATCATCCGCGTCATATTTTCTTGCAGCGCGGCCGGCTTGAAGTTGTAAGCCCATGCGTCGCGAGCCGTCACCACGCCGAGGCTATAGGTTTTAAAGAGCGTGCCTTCAACAGCACCTTTTGCCGCCTTTGCTTTCTTGGTGCCCATCGGGAGGAACGTGTCAAAGTCGGGTTCGAGCCCCTCCGTGAGCCACAGTTGGCGCGCATTTGGCTGCAATTCGCGCCACGTCACATTCCCGATATGTTCGTGGGCTGCGAGAAACTGGAAGGTGCGTGCCTTCGACAAAGCGGCGGCTTCATCGGTATAGCGGATGCGCGCGATGCCCGCGCGTTGCTGCTTCGTTTTCACAAAGAAATTGATGCTCACGCCGACTTGAATGCCGAACACGTTGGAATCTCCCTTTTGTCCCTTGCGAATGTTCCCACCCAGATCGACGATATGAAGCCGGTCAAATTCCTCGGCGAGACACTGCCGCATCCCATCGAACATCGCCGCATCCAGAAAACTGTTATTCGTGATAAACGCGATGATGCCTTCTTCCCCGATTTTATCCGATGCCCAGCGGAGGGATTTGACGTAAGGATCGTAGAGTTTGTTTTTCAGTTGCGCCGTGGAGGCAGCGGCATAGGTAGCGCGGACGCGCGCATCGACTGCTTCGTGGGGCCGGTTCTTGTTGTTATCGTTCTCGTTGGTTTGGCTCGCATTGTAAGGCGGATTGCCGATGACGACGAACATCGGGGTATCTTTCTGCTCTTTGACGCGCAGCGTGTTTTCCTGCGTGAGAAAGGCAAACTGCCCTGTCTGATGCGGCGTGTCCATCAACCCGAAGGTATCGAACGTATCTACGAAGCAGATATGCTTGAACGGCTCATACCGTCCCATTTTCTCGAAATAGGCGTGTTCGATGTTCATCGTGGCGATGTAATAGGGCAGCAGCATCACCTCGTTGCAGTGGAGTTCGCCGCGATACTTTTTGTCTAGCGCGATGCCGGGGATTTCTTGCATCAGGCGGACGATGAAGTTGCCGGTGCCGACAAACGGATCGATGATATGGACACCTGTATCTGCCAGCGATTTGCCGAAGTGGGTTTTCAAGAGATGCTGCACGCTGTTCACCATGAAATCGACGATGGGTTGCGGCGTGTAGACGATGCCGTGTGTATCGGCGGTTTTGACAGAGAAGCCTTGAAAAAAGCGTTGATAGACGGTATTGAGAAATGCCTGCTTCTGCGAATAGTCTGTCAGCGTCCGTGCCGTGTTTTCCACAGCGGCGTAGAATCCATCAAGACTGTTGAGGAACTGATTCCGATTCAAGGCGTGCCGCGTCAGCACGCGAATCACCTTTTCTATTTCTTGCGCGATGATATTCCGATTCGTGAAATCCGGGTTATCAAAAACGGTGCGGAAGATGCGTTCTGTCAAGAGGTGTTGCGCGAGCATCCGTTCGACTTCGGTTTCAGCGAGGTTGGGGTTGATTGCGTTTCTGCACTGCTGATGGAAGTTCGCGAACGCCTCGCGGAAGTCGGGCGTATTTTGGCGTTCGGTTTGGATGAGTGCTTCGAGTCTCGCGCCGAGCTCGGGGATGGTATCTTGGAAAGTGTCCACGGCTGCATCCCAGTCGGCGAGGTTTTCTTCGGTGTAGGCGAAGAAGCTCTCGAGCAGCTGGACGAGATTACGCGGTTCGGTGATGTCCAAGTCCAGCACGAGCGAACCGTTTTGGTAGAGTCTCGCACGGTGCGGGGTTTGGAAGATGATATTTTTGGCAGGATAGCCGGTTGTCAACTTCTGTTGCGCTTCGGCGGGGAGCTCATCGAACAAGTCCTTCGCTTCCCAGTGTCCGAAGACTAAGCCAAAGTCGGTGACGATTTCGCCATCAATGCGAATCTGGTTTCCGTTAGGGGTGGTGCGCGTCTGCTCGCATATCAGCGCGAGATGGCGTTGTCCGCAATAGTGTTGCAGCAAGTTCTGGAAGGCGACGCGGACGGCTCCTTCGTGTTGTGCGCCGAGGCTCGTATACTGTCCGAGTTCGGCGTAATAGGTTGTTATCGGTTTGTGCGTGGGTTTGATGCTGAGCATCATTGGCCTCCAGCCTGGGTGATTTAGGGAAAATTATAACGTGATTTGGGATAAATTGCAAGAAAATTGTTTCGCGGGCTTCGTTTGCGCTCTCCCTATCGCAAACAGGACAGGCTCAGATGAAGATTAAAAAAAGAAAGGGCTCTTTTTTTCGCCGGCTACGGGCGGATAGAGACATCCGCCCTTACAATCCGCCACAACAAGCACACAACTGCTGCAGGGGGCCACGTTGTTCTGCGCAAGTCTTCATCTAAAAAATCGCTTGACTTCAGACGCACTTTATGACAAAATAAAAGTGACTAGGATTTTCCGCGACACGGTGTCTCGGAAACCATTCACTATGCATAACAAAAGGAGAACTGTAAACATGAAAAAGCATTGGGCACTTCTGCCGATTTTAGCACTGATGACACTAGGTTTCAGCCTACTGCCGCTCCAAAGTTTCGCGGCGATTGACAGTGCAACCGCTGTCGGTGTCTGGCTCTTTGACGATGGCGATGTCAGCGATGCCAGCGGCAATGGAAACGACGGTGAACTGATGAACGGTGCCGAGGTTGCCGGTGGCGGCAAGTGGGGGCAGGCTCTCAGCCTCGATGGCGACGATGACTACGCCAAGATTGCCACTTCATCGAGCCTTGACAGCACGAACGAGGAATACACCGGCGTTGCTTGGGTGAAGATTCAACGTAAAGGGGATCCGCACGGTTCGTGCTGCGCCGATGACCACATGATTATCGCCTTTGCCGAGGGGTGGAAGAACATTCTGAATGTTTTCGGGCCGGGCAGAGGTGGTAACCAAGGGAAAGTTGAGGTAGGGAGCGGCGGCCTCGCGCCGAGTTGGCTATTCGGCGATGAGACAGTCAACGATGATACCTGGCACCATCTCGCCTTCACTTACGATGGCGCGAAGACAATTGTCTACATCGATGGCGAAGTCGATAAGGAGCAGGATACCACGGGTACCTTTGACGCGCTAGGGCTGGAAGTCAATCTGGGCGGCACTGCCAACAACGCGAGACCGGCGCTCGGGTTGATAGACGAAATCGGCGTGTTTAATGTCCCGCTTGAGCAAGCGGATATCCAGACGCTGATGAACGATGGACTCGGTTCAGTGCTTGGATTAACGCCTGTCTCCCCACAGGGCCGGTTGACAACAGCGTGGGCGGCGATAAAGAAGTCGCGGTAGTTCGGTAACCTTGCCGGTAGGCGCGGTTTTGAACCGCGCCGCCGGGTTCCGCAAAAAAAATCATTTGACATCCCGTCGCATACGTTCACTCATGGCACAATACGATGAGGCATCAAAATATCTCATGCTTCAGAATTCCTCTCACGTTGTTCCTATTCCTCCACGCGGGCATCGCGTTTGCTTCGCCTGCGGCGCGGTTGTATGATGCCGGGCTGCGCGCGCTGTCCCACGGCGAACAGGAAAAAGCACGAACCTCCTTGGAAAAGGCAGTGTCGCTCGATGCTTCGTTAGCGGACGCGCACTGCGTGCTGGGCCTGATTTATAGCGGCATGGCGGAATTCGACACCGCCGCCGATGCGTTTCGGCGCGCTACCGCCGCCGATGCCGACTATATTGAGGCATACTGCGAACTCGGCGACGTGCTGCTTATCCGGTTAGGGCAAACCGATGAAGCCATTCACGTATTACAGAAAGCCGTCGAGCTGGATGCCAACCACGCGCGCGCGCGGACGTTATTAGGCATCGCCTATTTTCGTGACAACCGGACAGATGCCGCGCTTATTGAACTTCAACACGCAGTGACATTGAACCCAACTTCACACACGGCGCATTACACGCTCGGGCTCGTGCATCTTCAAAAGGAGGAATGGACATCGGCCATCGCAGCGTTCAAAAACCTGCTTGAAATGAACCCGTTTCACGCCAAGGCGCACTTCAGTTTAGGCACAACCTATCGACGCATCGGCAAGATAGCGGCGGCGCAGGACGCATTAAAACGCTTTGAGACGTTGGCCATTGAGGAAGAACAACTGACGCATCTGAAGCGGTATGCGCGCCAAGAACCTGCCAACGCGCAGGTGTGGTATCAACTCGGCCGGCACCATCTCAAACGGCAGAATTGGGGTGAGGCACTGCAGGCGTTAGAACGTTATGTCACCCTCGCGCCGGAAGAGACGCGCGGCTACGAGGCACTCGGTTTTCTTCACTTTCAGCGGCAAAACTATTGGCAGGCGATGGCGATGTATCAGGCGGTAATCCAGCGCAAACCGAACGTCGCCACCTATCGCAACAGCCTTGCCGGGGTTTATGTGATGCTGGCGCAGTACCCCGAAGCGATTGAACAATACCAGACCGCGATTGGTTTAAAGCCTTCCGAGCCGCGGTTCTATTTGAATCTTTCTAAAGCGTATCGCCTCGCCGGTGCCGATGCCGAGGCGGAGAAAGCGCGTCAAGAATATGAACGTCTCATGTCACACTCTCAATAAGCAAGACGCACGCAGGACGAACCCCTTCGGTGCACTTACAACGCGCGCCTACCGAGCGGGGATATTTATTGTCTTTTTTCTCCGCTTTGCATGCCTACCCTGCGCGATGGCAGAACCTGAAATGCTCCTCATCTCTGCCGGCATCTTTACGATGGGAAGCGAAGATGGGCGGTTTCCGAATGAAGCACCGGCGCACAACATCTATCTGGATGCCTACTACATCGGCAAAACCGAGGTTACCAATGCAGCGTATTACCCATTTTGGCTGGCGGCCGGCGGCGATGAGAGCGAACATACCCCTATCAGTTACGGCGAGGCATTCGGCGAGTGGCCCGATGTCGCGAAAAGCAAGCCGAATTATCCTGTCGTCGGCGTGTCATGGCACGATGCGGTAGCGTACGCGGCGTGGGTTGGAAAGCGGCTCCCCACCGAAGCGGAATGGGAGAAAGCGGCCCGCGGCACGGATGCACGCCGATGGCCGTGGGGAAGCCCGTTTTCACAACCCCTAAAAAATAAAACTATTCACGCGAACGTGTGGCATGCAAAAGACGGATTCAAGCACCTTGCACCGGTAGGACAATATCCAACAGGCGCAAGTCCTTACGGCGCGCTGGATATGGCTGGCAACGTCTGGGAATGGACAGCGGATTGGTACGCCGATACTTATTACCACCGAAGTGAAGAACGGAACCCTACCGGCCCCACGGTTGGCAGTCGGCGCGTGGTGAAAGGCGGTTCGTGGCTGAACCCGGTGCCTTTGTCACGATGTGCAACGCGCATTGGGCAATATCCAAAAAGTGGCACCAGTTTTATCGGCTTCCGCCTCGCGGCAGATGCACCTTAACGTAAGGAACGTAAGGGTGGATTTCTATATTCACCCGATGCGATTTCACAGAGAAGATTATGAACCTTGCATCGCAGAAAAACGCTATCCACGCCACCAACCATACCAACCGCGTGGGCGCGCTGCCAAAGCGCGCTGCGAAAGCGCGCCTACCGGTAATGCTGCTCATCCTCCTTTTTTGTTGTGGGATACCCTGCTTATCAACTGCGAATGTCCAATTCGTTGACGCTACGGCAGAGGCTGGCATCCACTTCCGACATGTCAACGGTGCAGAGGGAGACTACCATCTACCTGAAACCCTCGGTGCCGGCGGTGCCTTCTTTGACGCTGATAACGATGGCGCGCTTGACATTTACCTCGTCAACAGCGGCTATTGGCCAGGGCGGACAGATATAGCAATGCGTCCCAACACTTCCGCTGCGCTCTATCAGAATAACGGCGATGGCACCTTTACAGACATCACCGCCGTTGCAGGCGTTGGCAACCGAGGCAACTATGGCCAAGGCGTTGCATGCGCCGACTACGACAACGATGGAGATACCGAGCTCTACGTTACCAATTTCGGGGCGAATGTGCTTTATCGCAACAACGGCGATGGCACTTTTACCGATGTCACCGCGCACGCGGGTGTCGGCGATGCGGCCTGGAGCAGCAGCGCGTGCTTCCTCGATTATGATAGAGATGGGCACCTCGATCTGTTTGTCGTCAACTATCTTAACTATTCGCTGGATGTGCCCTATCGTCCGTGTGGTGAAGGCGAGACGCGCACTTATTGCCATCCCTCTCTGTTTGAAGGCGCGCCGGATAGACTCTACCGCAACAACGGCGATGGAACGTTCACTGATGTCAGTCAAGAAGCAGGCGTGGGCGGCATCGGCGGGATGTTTCACGGGAAGGGGTTAGGTGTCGTCTCGGCAGACTTCAATAACGATGGCACGCCAGACCTTTATGTCGCCAACGACGACACCCGCAACGACTTTTTCTTTAACAACGGCGATGGCACGTTCAGCGAGCTTTCGCTCCTCGCCGGGTGCGCCTATAGTTTCAACGGCGTGGCGCAAGCCGGCATGGGCGTTGCCGCGGGCGATTACAACGGCGATGGCACGCTGGATATCTTCGTTACGAACCTCTCTTACGAGACGAACGCGCTTTACCGTAACAACGGCGATGGCACCTTCACCGATGTGATTTATGAGGCGCGCCTCGGAAAAGAGAGTTATCTCTATGTCGGATTCGGCACCGGTTTTTTTGATGCCGATAACGATGGCTGGTTCGAGCTCTTCATTGCGAATGGGCATATCATTGACAATATTGCTGAGACGCACGATGTCCTCACGTATGCGCAACCAAACCAGCTCTTCCGCAATAACGGCGATGGCACGTTCAGCGAGATTTCTGATACTGCCGGCCCCTATTTTCAGCGTGCCCAAGTCAGCCGAGGGAGCAGCTTCGGCGATTACGATAACGATGGCGATGTTGACATGCTTGTCACGCAGTCAAACGGCCCGGCAACTTTATTGCGAAACGAAAGCGGGAATAAGCAAAATTGGCTGCGGATAAAAACCGTCGGCACAGTCAGCAATCGTGATGGGATTGGGGCGCGCGTCATTTTAACGGATGACACGGCGAGGGACAGGCCCTCGCCCTACGGGCTGAGGCGGCACATCCGTGATGTCACTCCATGCGCGAGTTATCTGAGCAGCCACGACGCGCGTTTGCACTTCGGTTTGGGCGAGAACACCGGCGCATCTCGGTTGGAAATCCGCTGGCCGAGCGGCGTTGTAGAAGTTTACGAAAACCTCCCTGCCAATCAGGAACACATTCTCACCGAATTACCGGATGATTTTCTCAGTGCTGTCTGGCGTGGCGATGTTAACGCAACCCGCGCGGCGCGTCCGAAGGTGAATCACAAAGACGCGTTGGGGCGCACTCCGTTACTCATTGCCGCCGAAAAGGGATATGCCGATGTGGCGATGTTCCTCATTGACAACGGCGCGGTGGTAAACGTAGCGGATGCCAACGGCAATACTCCGCTCATTTTCATCATCCATAAGACAGGCGATGTTGCATTAACGAAGCGGCTGCTTGAAAAAGGCGCGGCTGTCAATGCGCACAACCGCAGGGGTGAGACAGCGTTAATGTATGCCGCTTGGCGCGGATATGCGGACATCGTGCGACTTCTGCTTGCGCATCAGGCCGATGCCGACTTGAAAAATCAGCAAGGCGATACGGCGGCAATGCTGGCGGAATCCAAGGGGCATCGAGCAATTGTGGAGATGCTAAAAAACTAAGCCTTGACAAAAGTTAAGACGACAACGAAAGGAGTTATTTCAATGCAAAGCCAATTGCGCGCGAGACTGCTCGCAGTGTTTCTCCTGCTCTCTTGGGCGGTATCTATCAGTCACGCGGGGGAACTCCGCATCGAGAAAACCTTCACCCAAGCGGATGGAGTCGCAAGCGACACCGTGCTCGCTATTTTTGAAGACAGCCACGGCACGATGTGGTTCGGCACCACCGAGGGAGTCACCCGATACGATGGAACGCACTTCCACACCTTCACGACTGCAGATGGATTAGCAGCAGACATCGTCGGGCTTATTTTTGAAGAACGGCAAGGGCTGCTCTGGTTTGGCACCGGAGTGACGTTTCTGAAAGCGAACATGATTACGGGACAAGGCGTGAGCCGCTACGATGGCCAGACATTCCACGTTTTTACCCCCGCGGATGGGCTCGGCGGTAAAACCGTTAGCGATATCTTTGAGGACAACACCGGCACCTTCTGGTTCGCAACTAATGGCGTGAGTCGTTACGATGGCGCAACGTTCAACACGCTTATGATGGATGGCCCTACCGGCATGAACGTCTTACCCGAGTGGTGGGATGATGTCAGAGCCATCGCGCAGGATGCCGCCGGGAACTTCTGGTTCGGCAGCGATGCCGGCCTCAGCCATTACAATGTCCAAACCGCTCAGCACCGCTATTTCGCCGTGGATACGGCGTTCGCCCCGTTTGAAGTGATGGGGCACCAAGAGACCGGACATCTGACAGATTTGCAGTTTGATGCGAATGGAAACCTCTGGATTAGCCAAGAACAAGGGCTGTGCCGATATGATGGCAAAGCACTCGTGAGATTTCCGCGCAGTGAGGTGCTTCCGATGAATCGGGTTGTCCGCATCCTGCAAGATAGCCGAGGCACCCTTTGGTTTACGGGGGTGCATCAGGAACTTATCATGCATGAAACCGAAACGGACGTAAGCGCGGAGTTACGTGTGACGGGCACCGGTGTCAGCATCTATAACGGCGAGACGTTTGAAAACTTTAGCACCGGCGCGGGGTTACCGCATCCTCACGTCCGCTCGGTGTTTGAGGGAAAGGATGGGAAACTTTGGTTTGCTACGGATGCTGGTGTCGCGTTAGGCGTTTATGTGCCTTGAAGTCTCTCTGTCACGTTAGACGCTGTCCTTACAGGTTATCCACGAACTGAACCACTCTGAACGATGTCACTTTTTTCTAGACAAAAACCTCACATTAAGGTAAAATCTCACTATATTTTTCTACAAGACCGGCGCAAATCCGGTAGGCGGGGAGGTTGTGCGGTTGCAACCCGCACCTACGGCGTTGGGGTTGCGTCTGTCCGATACGGAGGAACCGAACATGCGGAAATTAGCGATTTTCATGGGAATCTGTCTCATCGCCACGATGTCCGTGAGCGATGCGGCGATTGATGCCAAAAACATCGTCGGCGTGTGGCTCTTCGATGAGGTGGATAAACAGGATATGTCCCCCGATTCTTCTGAAAACGGCAACGATGCCGAACTGCTCAAGGGCGCGGCATTGGTGGACGATGGGAAATTTGAGAAGGCCCTCAGCTTATCTGGCGATAAGGAATTTCAGATTGCGATGGTGCCGACTTCCAAAAGTCTCGACAGCTGCGCTGAAGAATACACCACCACCACGTGGGTGAAACTCCAGAAGAAAGAGAAGGTGGTTCTGGGCGGCTGCTGCAACGATGACCACGCCATCATCAATTTCAAGTATACCTGCCTGTTGAATATCTTCGGCCCCGGCAGAGGCGGCGGGCACGGGAAGGTGGAGATAGGCAGTGGGCAGCTTGCACCTTCGTGGGTTTCTGGCCCGACGCTCGTCAATGACGACAAGTGGCACCACATCGCCTTTACCTACGATGGCAAGGAGATGATAGCCTACGTCGATGGGAAGGTTGACGCGCAGTCAAAAACCGGCGGCGTTTTCGGACTTACCGGGCAGTCGCTCCAGATTGGTGGCATGGCAGACCAGCGTCCCGCGCGGGGCCTCATGGACGATGTCGCCATCTTCAACACCGCTTTAAGTGAGGCAGATATCAACGAGATTATGAACGATGGGCTCGGCAGAATATTCGGGTTTACGCCGGTGTCGCCGCTCGGCCGGTTGACGACGGTGTGGGCCCACGTCAAAACGAAACGTTAGGGGGCTGTCTTCCGTGTGTGCTGTCGCAAGGCGAGGGACAGTGGACATCTCTGCAGCGAGGCTGCAGAGATGACAAAGTTAAAGTAAGGTAGCGTGTTTACGCGGGGCGACACACGCACTTTTTCTGTAGACGTGACCGTGTTTACGCGGGGCGACACACGCACATTTTCTGTAGACGTGACCGTAACGGCCCTCGCCCTACGGACACGCGGGATGTTTGCGGAAATAACCTGATTTCATTCTCACTATGAAGTGCTCGAGAGGATATCCTTATGCCAAAATACCGTTCTGCAATCATAGGCTGCGGCAGTAGAGCTTACGGGCACGCGAACGCCTATCAACACGTCTATCAAGGCGAGCTCGTCGCGTGTGCCAACCGTTCAGACACATTGCGTCGCGAAAAATTCGCCAAGACCTTCGGGATTCCCGGCTACGCGGATGCCGAGCAGATGCTTCGCGCCGAGAAACCAGACTTGGTGCATCTCGTCACTATGCCAGACCAGGTGTGCGAACTGATGTCGATGGTATCCGAACTCGGTGTGCCTGCATGTATCGTTGAAAAGCCGATAGCTTGCGGCGTGGCAGATTGGCGGTTGCTGTCCGAATTGGAGCGCCAGACTTCGACTAAATTCGGCGTAGGCAAGCAGTTCCGCTGGCATTCTTATCTGACAAACTGTCAACGAGCAGTGGCGGGTGGCTACTTGGGCGAAATCCTGTTTTTAGCGTTCTCGTGTGGTATGAATATCGCCGCGCAAGGCACGCATATCATCGATTGGGCAATGTGCCTCAACGCGGATGCACCTATTGTCCAAGTCTTCGGCAATGCTAGCGGTGCGGCGGCTTTCAACAGCACTTACCCTGGGCCGGATACAACGACGTGTCAGGTGCTATTTGAAAATGGTGTCCACGGGCAGTGGACTACGGGTTCTGCATCCCGGCGCGTTAGCGAAGACCCGGGGATTTACAAGCATTGCCGCGTCGCCGCTTACGGCGAAGAAGGCATCGCTTTCTTTGAAGAATTTGGTGACTGCGGTGTTGAAACTCGAAAAATGAGCGAATACAGCATGCTGACTTCCGAGGCAGACCGCGTGAGGAATAATGAGCGGGCGCAAGCCGGGCTCACCAATGCGATGTTCGGTTGGCTCGAAGACGACGCGAAACCTGTCGGCACGCATCTCAAGCGCGCATTGCATCAGTGGAACGCCGTTTTAGGCATTTATGCGAGTGCCCTCTCGCACCAACCGATTGATATCCCGTTCGACCCGCCCGATAATCTGTGTGAGGCACTTAGGGACGCTTTGTCCCGTTGATAATATATTTCCTTGACATTCTGACGCTTGTGAGGTATACTCTTATGTTAAAAGTTGTTGAAGCGACAATTGATGAAAAAGGCACTGTGAAGTTGCTTGAACCAATTGAGTTGCAGAAACCTGCTCGCGCGTTCGTAGTTATCTTCAGCGAGGAACTTAATGTTCCGGATACCACCTTGCTAAATGGAGTCTCTCTCTGGAATCGCCCGGAAGAGGTGGCCGCATGGGCATACTTGCAGCCAGATCCATCGTCTGAAAGCGATGCTGGTTGAACCTATTGTTATGGATTAGGACTTGCGCAATTCAATTTCTTCCTGCCGGTAGGCGCGGTTTGCAGCCGCGCTGGCGTTGAATGCGCGCTTCCAAAGCGCACCTACCGCCCGCTGTCGCTTCTGTCTAAGTCCTATGGATTTTCAAATCATAACAAAAAGAATGGAGATAAACCAATGTTAAAAGTTGTTGAAGCAACCGTTGACGAACAAGGCAATGTGACATTGCTTGAACCGCTGCAGTTGCCAAAACCGGCACGCGCGTTCGTCACAATATTCAGCGAGGAATCTTGTGTCTCTGACACCGCCTTGCTAAGCGAAGCTGCGCTTGCTGAGCACTGGCTCCGCCCAGAGGAGGATGCTGCATGGGCCCACTTGCAGCCGGATCCGTCGTCTTAGTCCGTTTTCCATTTTCAGACCTGTCGGCATCAAAGTTCAGGCCTGCTGTGGTTCTCGCAGAAGCAGGACACCAGGATTGGGCTATCATCCAAATTACGAGTAATCCGGTGAGGGGATACCGAACTATCCGGCTAACCTCGGCTAGTTTTGCTACGGGTTCGTTAAGTCTGGTGAGTTATGCTCTTCCAGCTAAGTTGTTCACTGCCCACCAGAATCTCATAGTGAGGCAACTCGGCGTTTTGGAAGCAGAGGTGTTCACGGAGATTGTTGAGGTGGTTATTGACATTCTCCGGGCAAGTCTGACTCTCTAAATGCCCAAACACACGAGAAATATGAACAAACCAAATATCGTTTACATTCATTCTCATGACACGGGGCGGTATGTGCAACCCTATGGCCACGCCATTCCGACTCCGAATATTCAAAAACTCGCCGAAGAAGGCGTGCTGTTTCGGAACGCCTTTTGCGCCAATCCGACGTGTTCGCCTTCGCGAGCTGCACTGCTCACCGGGCAATGGGCGCATAGCTGCGGCATGGGCGGCTTAGCCAACCGAGGCTGGAGCCTCCCGGTGCCGGCGCAGCTCATCCCGCATACCCTCAATCAAGCCGGATACGTCACCGCCTTGGCAGGGTTTCAGCACGTCGTTCAAGATATCAAGGATACCGGCTACCAGCGGATTTTATCCGATGGGAGCGTCCGCGCCGGTGCAGAAGAACGGGCCCGCGCGTTCATAGCAGAAAAACCGGATGCCCCCTTCTTTTTAGATGTCGGGTTCGGTGAGACGCACCGCCGACAGAAAGGGTTCGACCCGCAGCCAGAGGGCGAACTGAAAACCGACCCGAGGTATGTCAAGCCGCCCGCGCCGTTCCCGGATACGCCTGTCACTCGGCAGGACATGGCGGAATACATCGATTCGGCGCGAACGCTAGATAGGAAGATGGGTGTCGTTTTTGACGCGCTGGAGGAAAATGGGCTCGCGGACAACACACTGGTGATATGCACCACCGACCACGGACTCGCTTTCCCTCGAATGAAGTGTCACCTCACCGACCACGGTATCGGCGTGATGCTTATTGTGCGCGGCCCGGGGGGGTTCAGCGGCGGACAAGTCGTGGATGGGTTAGTGAGCCAGATCGATCTGTTCCCAACGCTCTGCGACTTGGCAGGGATTGAAGCACCGCCGTGGTTGCAAGGCACCTCCATTCTCCCGCTAGTGCGCGGCGAAGCTGACGAAGTGCGCGATGCCATCTTCGCCGAAGTGAATTACCACTGTTGTTATGAACCGCAACGCGCCATCCGCACTAATCGGTGGAAATACATCCGCCGATATGACAGCATGAAGCGGTGGGCAATGCCGAACTGCGACGACAGCATCAGCAAGACGTTCATGATGGAGCAGGGGTGGCGAGAGCTGCAGACTGAAACACATCGGCTCTACGATATGGTATTCGATTCGTCGGAGGCGAATAACCTTGCAGGAAATCCGGCGTATTGGGATGTTTTGGTAGAAATGCGTTCTCGCCTAGATGCATGGCGCGCGGAAACGGCAGACCCGGTTACCCATGAGGGGCAGCTTATGGAGACACCGGAAGCGGCTGTGCTAAACTTGCCGTGGGCTGAGTCACCGGGGGATAGGCGTTATCCGGCGGATGAGGTGTTATATCCTTCTAGCCGGCATGAGGATTTCTAGGGCAGTGCCGCGCCTCATTATACCAATGGAGCTGCAGCCGGTGACACCCCCTAAATCCGCCGGCCCGCCCACAACGCCCCCCGGCGGATGACTTCCTGAAAACTCGGATTCTCAAGCACTGCCATGTCGTGCCCCAGCGCGAAGTAGAAGACTCGCCCCGCGCCATACGCATGGTGAAACGCCATGACGTGCGTCTCGTCCTTCGTCTTATCATACGCGTGCATGAGGTGGTGCGAGGCACCAGCGTCATGCCTCAGATAATAGAGCTCATCCGTGACATCAAAATCGGATAACCGTTCCGTAATCGGATGCGCGGCATCGCTCACGGTGACGGTGAAGTCCATGTAGGGACTGTGCCCGTTGAAAAATCCGTTGAGCATGCCGTGGTATCCCTCAGATTCTCGGAAGGATGCAGCGGCGGTGTGTAAGCCGAAAAAGCCGCCGCCTGCTTTGATAAAGCGCAGCAGCCCTGCCTCTTGTGCCGCTGTCAGTTCTCCGACATCGGTGTAGAAAAGCGCGACGTGATACGCGCCGAGCCCATCCGCAAGCACATCGTCGTCTTGCGAAAAGGTGGCGGTAATAGCGTCAGATTCGTTGAGCAGTGCCGTGAGGAACTGCCCGTTCTCTGCATGAGCGTGGTAGATACCTTCCGTTCCAACAAAAACAAGTAGATTAAGAGATTCCATTTTTTGACTCCATGGCGTGGCCCAGGGCATCGCCCTACGCTATCAAGCCGATTGCGGGAAAACGAGCACTTTGACTGAACCGTGTTCATCTCGTCCGGCGGCAACAGCGAATGCTTCGGTAATATCGTCCAAACCGAACCGATGCGTTACCAAGGGATTCGGATCGAGTTTGCCAGCGGCGAGCAAATCGATGGCGATTTGGAATTCTGTTTTCCCGCCGCGCCTGCCGTAACAGAAGGACCAGGTGATGGTAAGCTCTCGGCTCCGCGCGAACCGCTCGGAAAAGGTGAGCGGCGTGCGATGGCCGCCTACCATGCAGACTCTCCCCCGTTTCGCCGCTATCTCCGTTGCCTGTTCCAGCGTATTCGCCGTGCCGCCGACAGCTTCAAAGACGACATCCGCGCCCCTGCCATCGCTCCACTCCTGAATCGCCGCAACGGCATCCGTTTTATCAACGTTGATTGGCACAGCTGCTACCGCTTCGTGGGCGATTTGGAGGGGGCCATCCGGCTTCCCCAACATAGCGATAGAGGTGGCCCCTGCAATGTCCGCTACCTGCGCAATCGTCAGCCCGACAGGCCCGCTGCCGATAATCGCAACCCGGTCGCCGGGAGAAACCATCGCCCGGTTGACAGCGTGAACGGCGACAGCGTACACCTCTGCCAACGCACCGCCCTCAGCAGAAACGCTATCCGGCAATGCATACGCGTTGGAAATGGGAGCAACCATGAACTCCGCGAACCCGCCACCGCCATGCCGCAACTTGGCACAGATGTTATAATAACCATTGAGGCATTCCGGGCAGGTATTGCACGGGACAATCGGTTCAATCGCAACCCGTCCGCCGCGCTTGATATGCGAGGGAGAGTCGCTCGTTTCCCTGCCTGTATCAATAATCTGTCCCGTTAATTCATGCCCCCCAATGCGCGGTGACAAAGGCTTTTCCGGTGAATGGTGATACCCGTGCAGGTCACTGCCACAGATGCCGGTTGCTTCGACTTGCACGAGCACTTGTCCGGCTTGTGGCCTCGGGTCTGGGACGGTTTCTACCCTGATGTCTTTTCCGCCATAGAATTGTGCCGCTTTCACAACAGTTTTCCTCCGCGAATGTAGTCGTATGGTTGCACTATACCCCACACTGAGAATTATTTCAAACAATTTTCCTTGACTTCCAAAGCAGAATTCGTTAAAATGCACTAATAAGATGGACGGAAATAATAAAACAGAACTTGTAGAAGGGCCCCTGGCCCAAAATGAGGAGATGAAATGAGAACAGTGAAACTAGGGCTGATTGGTGCGGGCGGCATCGCGCAGGCACACTGCGGAACGCTCGCGAACATTGATGGCGCGGAGATTATCGCCGCGGCAGATCTTGTTCCTGCAAACTTGGAGCGCGCGAAAGAACGGTGGGGCATTAAGCAAACTTTTCGCGATTACAACGAAATGCTCAAAATGGACGAGATCGAGGCAGTCTACGTCTGCACCCCGACAGGCGTGCATGCGCCACCTACCGTCGCCGCGCTGAACGCTGGCAAACATGTCTTCTGTGAGAAGCCGATGGAGGCGACGCTGGACGCAGCCGCTGCGATGTGGCGTGCCGCTCAGGAAAACGATAAAATCTTGATGGTAGGACTCAAACTCCGCTATTCGGCGCAGGTAATCAAGGCGAAGGAAATCGTTGACGCTGGCACACTCGGCGATATCTACTACGTCGAAACCGTGGCGGACCGGCGACGCGGCAACCCGGGCGGCAGTTTCATCCGCAAGGCGACAGCCGGCCTGGGCGCATCGGCTGACATCGGCGTTTATGCGTTGGATACGGCACTCTATCTGATGGGGCATCCCAAGCCGGTCGCGGTTTCGGGGATAACCTCCAACTACCTCAGCCGGCACAACACGTGGAATCCTGCGCTGCGCGAGACAGAGGTGGAAGATTTCGGCATCGGTTGGGTGGTTTTTGAGAATGGTGCGCGGATGGTATTCAAGACTTGCTGGTGCATGAACATGGACTCCCTCGGCGGCACGATTTTCCTCGGTAAAAAGGCGGGGCTCCGGCTCGGTGTCGGCGAGGTGCGCGGGCCGCAGGACGGCGTGCGCGTCTACGGCGACAAAGCGGGCGAAATCCACGACGAGGCGTTCACTGAATTTGAGGCGGTTGACGTGTTCCGCGCGGAAGATACCGCGTTTATTGATGCTGTCCGCGAGGGCAAACCGTCACCAATCGATGCTTACGGCGTGATGCTCACCAACGTTATCATTCAGGGAGTTATCGATTCGTCTGAAAACGGAGGCCGCGAGG
The DNA here is from genome assembly GCA_958296135.1 of uncultured Poribacteria bacterium. Lineage (GTDB taxonomy): Bacteria > Poribacteria > WGA-4E > WGA-4E > WGA-3G > AGPOR5. Next base: position 4,281,803 of record CATQHZ010000001.1, on the reverse strand, counting down.
TGGCAGTGACGGTGCCGACGCTGTAATGGAGATTGAATTGGACGGCACTGTGCACCTCAGCGATGCTTTTTTCCGCTGAATCAAGTTCTTCAGGATTAGAGGGACGAAGTGCAAATGTCCGCTAATCTTGTTGCAAAATTTCACTATCCTTTTTAGCGGTGGTTGTCTCTATACACTTAGTGAACCATCTCAACGCGCGACGTTTCTCAAACGCAAACGAAGGATGTGCATGATGAAATCTATTAAAATCGCAGGGCAAACGTTCCAATTGGCTTCCCGGTTATCCCGGTTGTTCGCGTTCTTTGTAGAGGGGACGCTCTTAGCTGCTTCCATCCTGCTGCTCCTTCTTCTTCAATCAGCAGTTCATCCTGTGCTATTTTTCGCGTTCCTCAGTGCCGCCTTGTGGATATTTGGACGCAAAAGCAATTTGCGTTCTAACACGCTGGTTATCACGCAGTTAGCTATGGTTTTCCTGCTGTTGCCGTTCTCCTTGAGGCAAGGCCATTTTCATCCGTTTCCTTGGCTTGCGCCTACCTTATGGGCCTTCGGTATGGTTTTCATGGATGGCTTCAAAAACGGGCAAGGGCTTGGGAAAAAACTGCTGTCGCTCCAGGTTATCCGTGTAAAGGATGGAAAACCGGTCACCTTCAAGGATTCCTTTGTTCGCCGTTTCGCGGGCATCTTCCAACCGTTGGACTTTTTCTGGTCCTTCGGCAAAAAGCGGCAACGGATGGGTGATAAGTTTGCTGAAACGGTGGTAGTCAATTTAGCATCGGAAGTTGAGGAAATCGAGCCCACCGAAACGGAGGCACCCGAAAAAATCTTAGACGATGCCATTCTTGAGATGACGAACCGGCTCGCCGAGGCGCGACAAAAAGTGGATGCATCCATCGGCATAGAAAAGCAGCTGCGGGACGCTTACGAAGGCGCGCTAGTGCAAGCCGAACGGTGTGAAGAACGCGCCGCTATCGCTGTCCAAGCCGGGCGCGAGGACTTGGCTCGCGAAGACCTCGGGCACCGCAACAGCTACCGGCAACTCGCGAACCGATACAAAGCGCAGTGGGAGGAGCAACAACAAATCGTCGCGCAACTCACCGCGCTCTTGGAGACACTGCAGCAGAAAACGGCGGAGACGCAGCGAAAGCGCGATGTCGTCATCGCGCAGCACAGAAACGTTGACGCGCACGAACATCTCCAGCAGATGCTGGAAGAAGTTCAGGATAGCCAAGCTTTTGAACTGCTTGAGAAGATGGAGCAAGACGTGACAGAGGCCTCCACCTTGGCAAAGGCAGCGGCGGGCGTGGATGTTGAGCTCACGGATGCAACGCGAGAACGGGAATTTGCCAGTTATGCCGAAGAAGCATCGATTGACGAAGAGCTCACCGAGTTAAAGACGAAATTTCAGCATAAACCGGTCCGCGCGGACGCTGAGCCCGAGCGAACGCGCTAACCCCTTTGCCCGACGCGGAGCGGGCTCTCGCATCCCTTTCGGAGGAGATGGCTTATGCAGACTCTTAAAATCGCCGGAAAAAAGTTCACATTGGCTTCCCGAATGGCACGCACGGTTGCGTTATTCATTGATGGGGCGTTTTTATCTGTTGTCCAAGTGATTTTGACCGTGATATTCACGCTGCTGTCGCACCATTCGCCGTCAGACCCGGCAATTGCTGTTTTTATGGCTCTATCTTTTGCGTTGTGGACATTCGGAGCACTCTTCATTGATGGACTCAGAAACGGACAGGGCCTCGGCAAAAGGGTGATGTCGCTGCGGGTAGTCCGACTCAAAGACGGCAAACCGGGCACCTTCAAAGATTCGTTCGTGCGCCGTTTTACCGGCCTGGTCCTCCAACCGCTCGATCTGGTTTGGGGTTTCGGGAAAAAGCGGCAAAGATTGGGGGATAAGTTGGCTCGCACGGTTGTTGTGGATGCGGAACCAGAATCTGAACCTGAGGCAGTAGAAGTGCCGGAAACCGAGGATGCAGAAAAGGTGTTAGACGATGCCATCCTTGAGATGACGAACCGGCTCGTCGAGGCGCGCCAGAAAGTGGATGCCTCTGTCGGCATAGAAAAACAGCTGCGGGACGCTTATGAAGGCGCGCTGGCACAAGCCGAACGGTGTGAAGAACGCGCCGCTATCGCTATCCAAGCCGGGCGCGAGGACTTGGCTCGCGAAGACCTCGGGCACCGCAACGACTACCGGCAACTCGCGAACCGATACAAAGCGCAGTGGGAGGAGCAACAACAAATCGTCGCGCAACTCACCGCGCTCTTGGAGACACTGCAACAGAAAACGGCGGAGACGCGGCAAAAGCGCGATGTCGTCATCGCGCAGCATAGGAACGTTGACGCGCACGAACATCTCCAGCAGATGCTGGAAGAGCTCCAGGGCAGCCAGGCCGTGGAGATGCTGAGCCAAATGGAGCGCGATACCAATGAGGCCTCCACCTTGGCAAAGGCGGCGGCGGAAGCGGATGTTGAGCTCACGGATGCAACGCGAGAACGGGAATTTGCCAGTTATGCCGAAGAAGCGGCAATTGAGAATGACCTGGCTGAATTGAAGGCGAAAGTCCAAAAGTAACACCTGAAAACGGAACAACTTGCGCTTAATAGCGGATGCCGTTATCATAACTGCCAGTAAATAAACGTCAGGCAAACACTGAAGATGGCTGCTTTATCGGCCATCTTGCGGGAATCATCGACATCGTCGGGTTTCACTGGGACTCCGTTGCCGAGCTGCGGGCCGCTTTTGAATAAGCATGAGAAACGCAAGAAACCGCTCCATTCAGGCAGGTATACTATGCAAAAACAGGCTTCATCACCAAACATCGTCTTTATCATGGCAGACGATATGGGATACGGCGATGTCGGATGCTATAACCCTGACTCGCAAATCCCAACGCCGAATATGGACAAACTCGCGGGGGCGGGAATTCGCTTCACCGATGCGCACTCTCCTTCTGCTGTCTGCACGCCGACTCGATACGGTGTCCTCACCGGCAGATACTGCTGGCGGAGCCGCCTCAAACACGGTGTGCTTTACGGCTACGAACCACCCCTCATTGAGCCGGAACGCATGACGGTAGCGAGTCTGCTGCAAGGTGCCGGTTACAACACCGCATGTGTCGGCAAATGGCATTTGGGGCTCGGCTTTTCAACGGTGCCGGGTTACGATTACGATTTCAACGCGCCGCTACCCTGGCAGAATGCGGGCCGCGAATTGGAGGAACATATTGACTTCACCGCGCCGCTGACAGGTGGCCCTGTTGACTTAGGGTTTGACTATTTCTACGGCAACGCAGGGTGCCCCACCTGCCAGCCGCCCTACGGCTTCATTGAGAACGACGCGTTCGTGGAAATCCCCAGCGTCTATCACGAAGTCCCTGAGTTTACGAGTCGGCCGGGCAGGATGGCACCGAGCTGGGAACATAAAAACGCCGATGTGCTTATCGCGCAAAAAGCGGTGGCATATATTGAAGCACAAGCCGATGCGGATGCACCGTTCTTCCTCTATCTTACGCCTTCCGCGCCGCATGAGCCGTGCACGGAGGCAGTCGTGCCAGACTTCGCGCGGGGACAGAGCCGGGCCGGCCCCCGCGGCGATCTGGTATGGCTCGTCGATTGGATGGTGGGACAAGTCATGGATGCCTTGGAACGCACGGGCAAAACTGCCGACACGCTCATCTGCGTCACGAGTGATAACGGCGCGCTGCCCGGCGACAGAATTCAAGGCGATACCACTCCAATGCCCTATCATCTCTACAACCACAAGTCATGCGGGGATTGGCGCGGTTACAAGGCGCATATCTGGGAAGGCGGCCACCGCGAACCGTTGATTGCGCGCTGGCCCGGTGTCATCGCACCGAACACGTCAACCGATGCGCTCGCATGCCTCACTGATTTGATGGCGACTTGCGCCGCTATCGTCGGCACGGAAGTCCCTGACGATGCCGGACAGGACAGTTGCAATATCTTGCCCGCGTTGTTAGGCGAAAAAACCGAACACCCACTGCGCGAGTCCATCGTGCATCATTCCAGCACCGGTGTTTTTTCCATCCGACACCGCGAGTGGAAATTGATTCTGGGGACACAAGGTTCAGGCGGCTGGCCTCCCCCGCGTGACGGTGGGCCGAAATCGGGAACACCGGGACAACTCTATCATATCTACGATGACCCGGGTGAAACGCGCAATCTGTGGGAGGCGCGGCCGGAGATTGTCCAACGGTTGACAGCGTTGTTAGAAACATATAAGGAGCAGGGACACAGTAGAGCATTTCGTCCCACGTAAACCGGGGTGTGCGCGGGGCGCGGGGCGAGGGACAGTGGAACACTAGCCCTCTCGTCCGTAGCGCGAGGGGAAACCTGTCTCTCGCCCGATGTCAAACTAGAGCCCCTCTCGTCCGTAGCGCGAGGGGAAACCTGTCTCTCGCCCGATGTCAAACTAGAGCCCCTCTCGTCCGTAGCGCGAGGGCCTGTCCCTCGCCCGATGTCAAACTAGAGCCCCTCTCGTCCGTAGCGCGAGGGCCTGTCCCTCGCGGGCTCACGATGCCCTGAAAAGAGGAGGATATGAACGATGAAAACCTACAGTTTTTCAGAGTTGTCTGAAGAGACGCTCAGGGAGCTTGTGGCACTCCATATCCAGATAGATACGTCTGGCAATTGGGAGGACTTGCAGGGAGAAGACTTAACCCCAGCAGAGCTCGGATACCTTAACTACCTCAGAGGCATCTGGCGCGAACGGAACTTGGTAGTCATGAACGAGGCAACACTCTGGGCCCTCGCCATTTATCCGATGTTGGTGCTTGCGGCACAAGACTACGTTCAGGCATGGGCAAGCGTTCCCTTGAAAGCCACCTATGCTACCTTTCAGTTGGAAGGAATCGCAGATGGGGCCCTCGCCCCCGCTGCCGCAGGGGATGCACAACCGCCTTATTTCGTTGTGTATGAGGCAAAGCGCGGCGTGAATGCACCCGATCCGCGTGTCCAACTCTACGGCCAGATGCTCGCTGCCGCATGGTTGAATTGGAAAGACGAGACAGAACCGCCCGCGGAGCAAGAAATTTTTGGCTGCTACGCTATCTCTGGCAGTTGGAATTTCGTTCGCGGTATCGTCGGCGACATTGACACCGAGAAACCGACGTTCACCGCGGCATGTTCGCGCGAATATCACAGCATTTTTGAAGCCGAAGCCATCGTGCAGATTTTGAAAGCTATCGTCGCGAAGCAATTGTAGACAGCGCGAGCACCTGCTGCGCGGCGAGGGGCTGTCCTTAGCCCGACATCAAACTAGAGCCCCTCTCATCCGTAGTGCGAGGGCCTGTCCCTCGCCCGATGGAACACTAGAGCCCCCCTCATCCGTAGCGCGAGGGCCTGTCCCTCGCGGGCTCACGCTGCCCTGAAAAGGGGAGGATATGAACGATGAAAACCTACAGTTTTTCAGAGTTGTCTGAAGAAACGCTCAGGGAACTCGTGATGCTTGATATACAGAGAGGCGTTTCTGGCGAATGGGAGAAGATGCAGGGAGAAGGTTTAACACCGCCAGAGCTCGGATACCTTGACTACCTCATATCTATCTGGCGTGAACGCGATCTCGTCGTCATGAACGAAGCGACACTCTGGGCCCTCGCCATTTATCCGATGCTGGTGTTTGCGGCACAAGACGACGTTCAAGCGTGGGCAGGTGTTCCCTTGAAAGCCGCCTATGCTACCTTTCAATTAGAGGGAGCGGCAGATGGGGCCCTCGCCCCCGCTGCCGCCGGGAAGCCTCGCCAGCCTTATTTCATCGTGCATGAGGCAAAGCGCGGCGTGAATGCACCAGACCCGCAGGTGCAACTCTACGGCCAGATGCTCGCCGCCGCACGACTGAATTGGGAAGGCGAGTCGGAGCCGCCGAATGCGGAGCAAGAGATTTTTGGTTGCTACGCTGTCTCTGGCAGTTGGACTTTTGTGCGCGGTATCGTCGGCGACATTGACACCGAAAAACCGACGTTCACCGCGGCGTTTTCGCGCGTCTACAACGGCATTTTTGAAGCCGAAGCCGTCGTGCAGATTTTGAAAGCTATCGTCGCGAAGCAATTGTAGACAGTGCGAGGGCCTGGCACTTCGGGTTCAATGGAGTCGGCGCATGTGCTTGAGGCCGTCCCGTCCGTAGCGCGAGGGGAAACCTGATCCCTCGCGGGCTCACGCTGCACTGAAAAGGGGAGAATATGAACGATGAAAACCTACAATTTTTCAGAGTTGTCTGAAGAGACGCTCAGGGAACTTGTGGCACTCCATATCCAGATAGATACGTCTGATAACTGGGATAACGTGCAGCAAGAAGGCCTAACCTCCGCGGAAGTCGCCCAAATTGACTATCTCAAATCCATCTTACGTCATCTCAACCTCGTCGTCTTGAATGAAGGCACACTTTGGGCGCGCGCCATCTATCCGCTGTTAGTCCTCGCAGAACAAGCCTACATTCGGGCCTGGACAAGCGTTCCCTTGAAAGCCGCCTATGCTACCTTTCAATTAGAGGGAGCGGCAGATGGGGCCCTCGCCCCCGCTGCCGCCGGGAAGCCTCGCCAGCCTTATTTCATCGTGCATGAGGCAAAGCGCGGCGTGAATGCACCAGACCCGCAGGTGCAACTCTACGGCCAGATGCTCGCCGCCGCACGACTGAATTGGGAAGGCGAGTCGGAGCCGCCGAATGCGGAGCAAGAAATTTTTGGTTGCTACGCTGTCTCTGGCAGTTGGACTTTTGTGCGCGGTATCGTCGGCGACATTGACACTGAAAAACCGACGTTCACCGCGGCGTTTTCGCGCGTCTACAACGGCATTTTTGAAGCCGAAGCCGTCGTGCAGATTTTGAAAGCTATCGTCGCGAAGCAGTTGTAGGCTGAACGCGCAAGGAGCAACGATTATGACAACCCAATTGGATTCACTTTTCCGCTTAGCTGGCCCCTCACCGGCCGATATCGATGCCTTTCATCACGACGGATATATCGCCTATCCGGACGTGCTTACGGACAAGGCGCGCGAAGGACTCACTGACGAAATCACGCACCTTGAACCCGTGAACCGATACATTGAGTCGTTAGAAAAGGACAGCGGCGAATTGAGAACCTATTTCGTGCGTCCGTGGAACGAACGTAAACACTACAGCGACCGGCTCATCGATGACCTGTTCATTTCGGCACTCGTCACTGCGACTATCGGCGCGGATTACCACTTCTGTCACTCCGCGCTCAACATCGCGCCCCGCGGCATCGGTGCCATCCCGTATCATCAGGACCATCATCACTGGAAGCATGAGAACCCGGTCAACCTCGCCGAGCGCGACAAGTATTACGTGCAGATTCTCTACTATCCGAACGGGTTTACGCACGGCGACCGGAACCTGAAGGTTATCCCCGGCAGCCATCGCGTCGCGCCGACAGCCGACGCGACCCCGGACCGGATGTTGGCAGGCGATTTTGATTCGGAGGCTGGCCGCAAATTAGAAGAGAAACGCCTCGCCTTGCCGCCGGGAAGCATGGTTTACATAGACGCGCGCATCTTCCACGCTGTCGAAGCGAAGCCGGTAGATTCCCCGCAACCTTACCGTATCTTCGCCATCGACATCTTCAAGGAAGCGGGGCCGCCGCATCGTTACACGCAGGAGATTCCCGCGGAATGGATGGCACGCGCCACGCCGGAACGTCAAAAATTGTTCAACCGCGAGGCATACACGGAGGGATGTTGGACTTCGCAATAATACCACAGGACCTCACATCGTCTGTAGGGTGAAAATATGACAAAAATTGGCATTGTTGGAGCATCGGGATACAGCGGAAGCGAGTTGTTGCGGTTCCTCGCCAACCATCCGGGGGAACTCCAGGTAGCCTTGTGCACCTCTGAAACTTACGCCGGGCAGCGCGTTGACAGCGTCCTGCCACATCTCCGGGGGTTCCTATCCCTTGATTTTGAAGCGTTGGACATCAACTCCCTCAAGGCGAAGGTCGATGTCGTGGTGTTGGCGGTCCCGCATAAAGTCGCCATGGAGTTCGTGCCACCGCTTCTGGCGCAGGGGTTACGTGTTGTCGATTTCAGTGCGGATTATCGGCTGAGGGATGTCGATACCTACGAAGCGTGGTATCACGTGCTGCATACCAGCCCGGCACTTATCTCGCAAGCGGTATACGGATTGCCCGAACGCTATCGTGAGGACATCCGCACTGCAAGGTTAGTGGCAAATCCGGGGTGCTATCCCACGAGTGCCATCCTTGCAGCGATGCCGTTGCTTGACAGCTGCGCGGTGGCTCGCGATTCTATCATCGTTGATTCCAAGTCCGGTATTTCTGGTGCGGGCCCGAAGCCTCGCGACAATACGCACTATCCGAATCGTGAGTCCAACGTCGTAGCCTACAATATCGGTGTCCATCGGCACACGCCGGAAATTGAGCAGGAATTGAGTGCCGTTGCGGCTGAACCGGTCTGCGTCACCTTTACCCCGCATCTTGTCCCGATGACGCGCGGCATTCTCAGCACCGTCTATCTGCGCCTGAAGCAGGAGATGTCCACGGAGGCTGTGCTTGAACGCTATGCGGCGTTCTACGCGAACGAACCGTTCGTGCGCGTGCTACCTGCTGGCGAATACCCACAAACGAAGGCAGTCCTCGGTAGTAACTATTGCGATATTGGACTTGAGATGGACGCGCGAACTAACCGCGTGGTTGTCATGGCCGCAATTGACAATTTGGGCAAGGGCGCAGCAGGTGCCGTCGTTCAGAACCTGAATCTCATGTTCGGTTTACCTGAAACGGAAGGGCTTCAAGTGCCGGGGTTGATGCCTTAACCGCATCGTCCGTTTTTTGTATCGCTTTCTATCACAAGTTTTTCCATCGTTAACAGTGTTAAGGATGGGAGCCAGGAACGTAGTTATTGACAACATCGATGACGGCCCTGGTAAGACAACGGTGTCCGCTAGTTGGGTATCCATCAAACGCCTTGCGAAAGACAAAAAATGCCAAACGTGATGATTGTCGCGGGGGAACCCTCGGCAGACCTGCACGCTTCGTACGTCGCAAAACACCTCAAAACACTCTGCCCCAACATGACGCTCTTCGGTATGGGCGGCGATTTGATGGAAAAGGCAGGTGTAACGTTGGACCTTCACATCGGCGATTCCGCTATTATGGGCTTCGCGAATGTCATCGGCGCGCTGCCCATGTTCCTGCGGAAGCAGCGGCATCTAAAACGGCGCATCCGCCAGCAACGTCCCGATGCGCTGCTGCTCGTCGATTTCGCCGAGTTTAACATGCCGTTGGCGAAAGTTGCGTGGCAGCACCAAGTGCCTGTTGTCTACTACATCCCCCCGAAGGCGTGGGCGTGGCGTGCCGGCCGTGCGAAGAGACTGGCAAAGTGGGCGAACGTCATCGCCGCCATCTTCCCCTTTGAGGCAGAGTTTTACCGAAACGCCGGTGCAAACGCCGAGTTTGTGGGGCACCCACTCGTCGATTTTGCACGGACAGCTCTCACTCCTGAAGCAGCGCGTGAAAAACTTGGGATAAGCAGGGACAGTCTTGTCATCGGGTTGATGCCGGGGAGCCGTCGTTCCGAAATCCGACACATCCTGCCGCCGGTGCTAAAAGGGGTTGCGAACATCGCGCGTATCTATCCGAACGCGCAGTGGTTCCTCCCGTTAGCACCGGGGATTTCGCGAGATTTCCTCGCTGAATGTCGCCGTGGGATTTCAGACATCCCTCCAATTCACATTATTGAAGACGCGACATATTCGGCGATGCGCGCGGCAACCTTGATGCTCATCACCTCCGGCACAGCGACGCTGGAGGCGGCGTGCATCGGCACACCGATGATAATCCTCTTCTGCACTTCATCGCTTAATTGGCGCATCATCAAGACGCTGAGCCCCTTGGAGCGGAGCGGCTTGCCGAATCTCATCGCCGGGAGAGATATTGTGCCCGAATTGCTGCAGACAGAACTCACGCCAGGGGCAATCACGGAACACACTCTTGAGCTCCTCCAACACCCGCACAGACGAGAGGCGCAGCGTGAGGAGTTGCGTGCCGTTTACGCGCAGCTCGGTTCAACCGGCGCGGCCGAACGCACCGCGCAACTGGTGACAGAACATCTCAAATGAAATCCGCGCTCTATCCCCTCATTACAAGCGACCGGCCAGGACTTCTCCGCATACTTCTCTGGCCAGTAGGCGCGCTTTTAAAGCGCGCCTACGCCGCAGTCGTATCGCTGCGAGACATACTCTATACGCGCGGCATTTTTCAGACGCGCCGTTTACCATGCCCCGTTATCAGCGTCGGCAACATCGTCGTTGGCGGCACAGGCAAAACACCGGCAGTCATCGCCATTGCAAAGCAGCTCCAAACAGATGGCGTGCGCGTCGCTGTCCTTCTGCGCGGTTACAAACGCCACTCCTCCCGACCGGGAGGCGCGCTTTTCAAGCGCGCAAAAAACGTTACGATTGTCTCAGATGGCGAGAGATGCCGCTGCTCCCTCGCGGAGAGCGGCGATGAGGCAGCGATGATGGCGCGCCTCCTCCCCGGCATTCCTATCCTTGTCGGCAGGCATCGTTACGCAGCGGGACAACTCGCCATGGCTCGCTTTAAAAGCGAGGTGCTCCTCCTTGACGATGGCTTCCAACATCGTCAACTCCACCGAGATGTTGACATCGTCACCGTCGATGCGACACGCCCTTTCGGCACAGGGCAGCTCTTACCTGCTGGCACGCTGCGTGAACCCCTCACAGCCCTCCACCGCGCCGACATCATCTTATTGACTCGGACCGATTTCGCTCTCCCCGGTAGGGGCGCGAAACCCGTCAACGTCAAGACCGGGAGGGCTCTTCTACCGGAAGAAGAGCGGCAAGCTGTCCTTTCTGACATTAAGGAAAAACTCGGCAGATTAGCACCGAATACGCCAATTATGGAGAGTGTTCACCGTCCCATGCAGCTCTATCGCCTGCGTGCTGCTAGGGATTCGGAACAATTATCCCTCAGTTGGCTCAGCGGAAAGCGACTGCTCGCCGTGTGTGGCATCGGTAACCCGAACGCTTTCGTTACAACGCTCACCCAATATACGCCGGCAACCGTTGATTTACTCGCATTCCCAGACCATCACGCTTACACAGAAGCGGACTGTCAGCGCATCCGACGCAAGTTGAAACAGACGGGTGCGGAATGCGTCGTGACGACGCAGAAAGATGAGCAAAAATTGGCGCGGTTTGCCGGGGAGTTGCCGATAACAGTTTTGGCTGTGGCACTCGTCGTTACGGACAGCGACATTCTCGCGAGTCTATCTCTCTATAAGATTTAGGTAGCCTTCCAAAGTCTTTTGAAAAAAGGTTGACAATAGGTTATTAGGTAGTGTATACTATACAAATGTTCCTAACCGCGCGTTTTTTGTTGCATCTGCAGCGCGAGATAGGGTATTTTAATACGGAGGCATTCCTAATGAAAAAAGATTCGGAGAGAACAGAGGCGCGCGTGTCGCTGCTGACGGTTCGCCTGAGATGGGTGGTGGCGGCGTTCATTGTTTACGCGCTGGAAGTTGGCGTATACGCCTGTTTTCTCATTCGACACGAGGTTTCAAAAGGCAAACCACCGATGGAGACAACGCAATCGATAATTTCCTACATGGGGGATTTCATGGGCGTTGCCCTCGGGTCTGTCGTCTTCATTTTTGGAGGTATCGATATCATGATGATTCTGAGAGACTATTTTCGCGCGCAACGAGAGAAGCGCGTCGAGCAAGCCAGAGCGGAAGCCAGAACCAAAGGTAAAGCCGAAGGTAGAGCCGAAGGTAAAGCCGAAGGTAGAGTTGAAGGTAGAGCCGAAGGCACCGCTGAAACGTATCGGCAGTGGAACGCTTGGAATACGCGCCGCTTAGACGCGGCAGCGAACGGACAACCCTTTCACGAGCCGCCACCGCCGCCACCGCAGTAAACCGGCACTCGCCGTAGGCGCGGTTACAAACCGCGCCTACGGAACTTACCACTATCGCGGCGGCAACGGCTCCCCTTCCCGCGCCGTTAACGCCGCATACAATTCTTGCAACCGCGCTGTTACCGGCCCAGGAGCCTCCGCGCCAATCTGCCTGCCATCGACTTCTAGCACCGGGCTCAATTCCCCGACAGTCCCCGTCGTAAACACCTCATCCGCTGTCCAGACCTCGGTTAAGGAGACGTTCCGCTCTGTCAGCGGCACGCCAGCCTCGCGGGCGATGCGGATGACAACCCCGCGCGTAATCCCCGGTAGACAACTATCCGCATGCGGTGTCAGTACCTCACCCCGTTTGATGATAAAGATATTCGTCGCGTTCGTTTCAGAAACGTAGCCGTGGATGTCAAGCATAATCGCATCGTCCACGCCTGCGACGTTCGCCTCAAGTTTGGCAAGGATGTTGTTAATCAGGTTGTTATGGTGGATCTTGGAGTCAATGCACTGCGGTGGATTCCGCCGAATCGCCGAGGTAATCAAGCGGATGCCGCTACTCGCATAGATAGGCGGCTTCCACTCCGCGAGGACAATCAACGTTGTCCCGTATTGATTGACGCGCGCGTCCATGCTAGACGTAACCTTTTTGCCACGGCTGAGCGTCAAGCGGATATGGATGCCATCGCGCATCCCGTTGGCGCGGAGCGTCTCAAAAATCGCCGCTTTGATTGCGCCGCGCGTCGGAATGCCAGCGAAGGCCATTGCGTGCGCCGAATCTAACAGCCGGTCCAAGTGCGCATCCAATGCGAAAATCTTGCCGTTATAGACACGCAATCCCTCCCACACGCCATCGCCGCCTTGAACGAGGCTGTCAAACACGGAGAGCTTCGCATCTTCGCGGTGGAACAATTCGCCGTTGATAGCAATCAAAATGTTTTCGTTTCTGGCATCAGGTAATTGTGGGGACATAGTTTTTCCTCTCTTCATCAAACCGCTCACGCCTTCAACTATCGCGCGAAGACCCGGGGCTCGCAAGCCGCGAAAACAGCATTTTTAACCGTAGTGCGAGGGCCTGTCCCTCGCAAACCCTCAAGCGCAACAGCACACGGCGAGGGACAGTGGCCATCTCTGCAGCGAGGCTGCAGGGAAGACAAGGTTAAAGGTAGCATCCTTTCGCGGGGCGACACACGCACGTTTTCTGTAGGCGTGACTGTGACGGCCCTCGCCCTACGTCCCAGCGGGGGCAACGAGCGCATCGGCGCGCAGCACCTCGTAATAGGGCGCGCACACCTCTAAGATATCGCACAACGCTGACGGAAACAGACCTGTCTTGGGCCGATAGGGCGCGAAACCCGTCGACTGATGGACGTTACGATACCAATGTTTCGCCCAGACCCCGTCATCAGGATGTGGCCCGCGCGGCCACGATAACATCGCATGCTCAAAAGGGAGCCCAAGCCGTTCGCATAACTGACGCAGCACACTCGCCGGATGGCGCAACAACTCACGCGAATCTAATACTGGTGGCGACTGCCCTAACTCTTTCAAAAACTGCAGCAACTCCGCCTGTCTCTTCAATCCGGTATCTGCTAATGTCGGTTTCCCGATAACTTTCTCCAGCGATGGGAGCATTTCTCTCGGGTCGCGGATGAGCAGCACGTTCACCGTCTCGCGCAGAAAACCGAGGTCGATGTCCACGAGGTGGTGCGCCATCTGTTTCATGAAAAGCACCGGCTTCTCGCACGGGCCGAGGATAACCTCACGGATTACCTGTTCGCTATCTGTCCGCATCGCCGAGATGACTTCCGCACTGCCAGGGTGCGACGCGCCAGTAGCATAGAGGTAGTATCCGTAGAGTGGTTCGTCAATGACGCGTGTATCACGCCGCTGTGCAAAGGCATACATCAATGCTGTAGAAACGTTTCGCGGCCCAGACCAGAGGCAGATACGTTGGGTTTGCATAAATCTTCCTATAAACATTGCACCCCTAAACGGGGTTTCAAAGGTATGTCGACTTTTGATTCATTCCTTTCCAATTGGGATATGATACCACGTTTAGCGGTAATTTGCAATGTCTGAATCAGAATTTTAGGATGAGGGCCCGCTCGCGAGAGACGACTCTTTAGCTCTTACGGCCCTAACAGGCGTAGGGACCGGTTCTCCGCCTGTTAAAAACAAGATTTGACATCTTTTGAAAATTGTGCTATCATAGTCACTAACACACGTTTTGGAGGAAATACCGATGAAAAAGTTCATCATCGCAGAAATTTGCGTCATTGTCGCGCTCGCTGGTGGGTTCTGGCTCGGGCGCGTCACAAGCACCGATACCAGTTACGCGCACTATTACAACAACGCAGACAAGGCATGGGCCGACGTCCAAAAATTGGACAATCCCCCCGTTGATCTTGACGAACCGGATAAAAACCGCTTACGCAAAGTGCGGGCCGGTTACCGGGCAGTCTTCGATAACTATCCCGATAGTTTGTGGGCGGACGATGCCATCTATCAGCTCGCTTCCCGCATCACTCGCACGGATGAGGAGGCGTTCGCGCTGTTTCGCCGATTAATTAACAATTATCCTGACAGCGAGTGGGCCGATGACTCCATGTATGCCATCGCCTTCGCTTCTTACCAGATCGGCGAGCAGTTGAAAAAGACCGGCACGCTTGAATCAACTGATGCCTACTACAACAGAGCCATCGCGCTTTTCACCGAGTTAATCGGGACATACCCCGGCAGCGGCTTAGTCGCGCAAGCGCAGTTTAATATCGCAATGTGCCACTACGGCAAGGGGGATTTTGACCTGGCGTTGGCGCAGTTTGATAACCTCGGAGAGGTATTCCGCGATAACCCGCTGCTTTATCAGATTTTATACGTCTCCGGCGAAATTTACTTCAAGCGACAACTATACGAGAAAGCACGGGTTGAGTTTACAAACGTCGTTGATGCCGGCGACCCGGGATTAGCCCCGCTTGCCAGTTTCGGGGTCGCGCAAACCTACCTCGCAGAAGGGGAATACGAGGAGGCAATCGCTGGTTACCAAAAAGTGATCGACCTCTATCCAGATGCCTCGGTTGGACAAGATGCACACTTCTACATCGGCTGGGCGTATGAAAAACTCGGAAAGTATGACGAGGCTATCGCGCAGCTGGAGGCGGCGATCGACCGGTATCCGCGCAACGAGAACGCCGCAAACTCGCAGATTTACATCGGGCAAATTGCTTACGCGAATAAAGATACCGCGCATGCCATTGAGGCGTATCAAAAAGTCGCGGATAACGCTACCTACGATTACGATAACCGCCGCCAAGCCCAATACTGGGTAGGGAAAATTTATGAGGACATCGGCGATTTTGAACTGGCGGACGATGTCTATCGGAAACTGATTAAGGATTTTCCGGAACCGCACAAAGAGGCGACGCATCCCTCGAACAATGTCAACGAGAATTATATCCAGAATTTACAATCCAATCGCTTGAACGAGCTGCCCGGTGTGATTGATAGGTAATGTTAGTAGGCGAGACGCGGAATTTAGCCGGTAGGCGCTCTGAAAGCGCGCCTACTGAAACAACGCATGGGGACTTACGAAAATGCTTGTCCCAGGTCATCGATGATATCCTCGGCATCCTCTAAGCCAACCGAAATTCGGACGATGCCGTCTGTAATGCCGGTCTGCCGCCGAATTTCGGTTGGCACGAGCGAGTGCGTTGTAGAAGCCGGGTGGCAGATGAGGGTGCGGACATCGCCGAGACTCACGGCTAATGCGCAGAGTTTCAGCCGATTGACGAGCCGTTCGCCCGCGCTTAGGCCGCCTTTGAGTTCCAAAGTTATCATCCCGCCGAACCCGTTCATCTGGCGTTTAGCAAGTTCGTGCTGTGGGTGGCTGCGCAACCCAGGGTAGCGCGCCCATGCGACAGCGGGATGTGTTTCCAGAAACGCCGCGATGCGCAACGCGTTCTTGCAGTGTTGCGTCCATCGGAGCGGCAAAGTGGCTATCCCATGGAGCGTTAACCACGCATTGAACGGGCTGATTACCGCGCCGAAGTTGCGGAGTGCCCCGGTTTTCGCGCGCGCAATGAACTGCTTATTGCCGACAATCGCCCCGGCGATGACTGCCCCGTTGCCGCTCAGGTATTTCGTCATGCTGTGGAGCACCACGTCGATGCCGAGTGCAATGGGTTGCTGTCCGCAAGGTGTGGCGAACGTGTTGTCAATGATTGTGATTGCGCCGTGCGCTTTGGCTATCTCCGCGCATGCCCCGAGGTCTACCAATTTGAGAAGCGGGTTTGTTGGGCTTTCAAGGTAGATAACCTTTGTGTCCGGGCGAAGTGCGCGTTCAATCTGATTCACATCAGTGGCATCGACAAAGGTTGTCTCAATGCCTAGCGACACCAAGTCTTCGTTGAGTAGGTGGTGCGTGGCGGAGTAGAGCGTCTCCATCGCGATGACATGGCCGCCCTCGGCGAGCGCGGTGAGGAGTGCGGTGCTCACCGCGCCCATGCCGGAGGCGGTTGCAAGTGCTGCTTCGCCGCTTTCTAAAACGGCGAGTTTCTGTTCCAGAAGCTGCTGTGTCGGGTTACCCCATCGGGTGTAGACGTAGCCGCTTTCTTCATTGGTACATGCTTCAGCGCATTCCGCCGCGGTTGTAAAGCGGAAGGTGCTGTTTTGATAGATGGGCGGCATCAAAGGTGTGCCGCTTTTTTCGTTTGGGCGCGCAAGCGGGTCTTCGCCCGCGTGTATCGCTTGGGTGGCTTTACCGAGTGTTTTCATTTTTCTCCTTGAGGGTATCCTATTCATAGACATCGTGGTTGATAGAGCTATCGGTGGTGCCTTCCAGTAAAGTCAAGAATATCAAGACCGGGAGGGCGCGCCTATTCTCACCAGTAGGAGGGTTCCCCTGGTCCCGAAATTGACAAGGCATCGAGACGCGGGAGGCAGGCATCGAGACCGGGAGGCAGGCATCGAGACCAGGAGGTCTCTCCTACAACCAGGCATCGAGACCGGGAGGGCTCTCCTACTTCAACGTTTCAACCGGATACCCTTCGAGTTCCAACAATTGGCGTTTCCGTTTGATGCCGCCGCCATACCCGCCCAATCTGCCGTTGCTGCCGATGACTCGGTGACACGGGATGATGATGGAAATGGGATTCGCGCCGACTGCGCCGCCTACGGCACGCACCGCTTTCGGCCTGCCAATCTGTTCGGCGAGCCATTTGTAGGAGCGCGTTTCACCGTAGGGAATCTCCCGGATAGTGTGCCAGACGGCTATCTGAAACTCGGTTCCGCCGATGAGCGTGAGCGGCACGTGATAAAAATCGACTTTTTCTCCGGCAAAATAGCGCGTGAGGATATCAAACACAACCCTTAAAATCGGGACATTCGGAATTTCGGGGATACTGCGCGGCGGGATGCCGTCAAAGTCAAGCCGCGAAACGCTGGCTCCTTCACCGATGACCTGGAGCCACCCGATAGGAGAATTAAAGCAGAAACTCGGAATGCCACGCGCATTGCGCAAAACCGCCGGTGCTGGAAATTTGCCAGCTAGCTGCGCATTCTCTACAAATTCGTCTGGTTGTTTTAAACTCATTTCTTGACCTTGGGTGCATCGTATGTTATACTGCACACCATGACGCGATTTGAAAACCCCCAACAACTCTATACCGAAATCGGCGGGCTGTTTGAACGCATCGCCACAGAACCGGAAGTCCAAGAGGCACTGAAATCCTTGCGGCTGTGCGTGCGGTTTCACTACACCGAGCCGGACGCTACGATGACGTTAACCGCCGCGGATGGGGCATACGCCATCGTCTGCGGGCCCTGCGATGCGATTCCCGATGTCGAACTGACGATGACAGGCAATGTCGCGCACCGATTCTGGATGGGCGAACTTAATGTGATGGCAGCGATTACCCAGCGTGAAATCGGCGTTAGCGGTTCGCTTGGCAAAATCATGCGGCTTACGCCGCTGATTAAACAGGCGATTCGCTATAACCGCGAGGGCGCGTAACCTGTCACCCCAGGATTGCGAGGGACAGTGGACATCTCTGCAGCGAGGCTGCAGAGATGACAAAGTTAAAGTAAGTAAGGTAGCGTGTTTACGCGGGGCGACACACGCACATTTTCTGTAGACGTGACCGTGCTTTCGCGAGGCGACACACGCACGTTTACTGTAGACGTGACCGTGTTTACGCGGGGCGACACACGCACGTTTACTGTAGACGTGACCGTAACGGCCCTCGCGCTACGCTCCAAGGGGCGGTTTTTCGCTTGCAATTTTTAACGCGAAATAGTATCATCAAGCCATCGTGCAACTTCTCTTCCCAAAGGAGGCTACTATGGCAGAAACAATTAAACCTTATGTGACGCAACTACGTGAAGAAGGTTGGTGCGTCGTGGAGAACGTCATCCCTGCCGATGTGGTGGATGCGGTTCGCGAAGAGGTTGAGACCTCGGAGGCGGACTACAACGACTTCTCGAAAGAGCACGGCCGCTGGGAGCGCAACGTTGTCAGTTTTATGCCGCGCTTTGCGGCGCATTTGGCAAATGAACGGCTCCTCGCGGTTATCCGCGAATTATTGGGGCCGCAAGTCCGCATCTCACAAACGGAGTATAAGATTCGGCCGCCGCACTATGAATTGGTGCGCGCGTATCACTCCGATTTCCCGTATGACTTGAACCAGAAATGGCACATCGGGCAGCCGTTCCCGAATGCTGTCATCGGTATTACCACGCTGTGGATGCTCTCCGAGTTTACGGCAGAGAACGGCGGCACGTGGGTAGTCCCGAAGACGCATGTCGATCTTCGTAACCCGCGCGGCAAAGAAGACGGTATCGGCGACAGAAACCCGCTGTCCGGCGAATTGCAAGCTACCGGGAGTGCCGGTAGTGTGCTTATCATGGATAGCCGGATTTGGCATTCCAACGCCGAGAATCCGAGTGCTGGCAAACGCACCGCGGTCGTTGTTCGATACGCGCCGTGGTGGCTGAATTTGGAGCTCTTCGGTGTCAATACTGCAACTATTCCCGGCGAAGTGTTTGATAAGCTGCCCGATGATGTCAAGCTGCTTTATGAACACCGCGCCGCTGGTCGCGAACCTACCGTCTGGGTTTAACGAACCGGTCATTCCGAATCACTGTCCGTTAGGACAGCTATGTTTATAGGAGGCATTTTCATGTCTACAACACTTGTCCACATTGGCGTGCGCACGACGGATCTGGAAAAAAGCATCCGTTTCTGGCGCGATGCACTCGGTTTACGCGTTTTCTCAACGATGAACGGGTGCTATGACCTCACCGATGGTTATCACAATTTCCGCGTTTTCCAACACCGTGGCCCGGCGCGTCCCGGGCACGTCGGCGGGATGTTGGACTATCTGCACATTGGTGTCCGTGTTCCGGATTTGAAGGAAGCGGCGCAACGGTGCGAGGAACTCGGCTTCCAGATTACGTGGGAAGGCTTAGATGGCAGCAAGCCTTACGATGCAAACCCCGGCGAACTTCCCTCCCAAGCCTTCAAAGTTGAAGACCCGGATGGCATCGTCGTCGACATTACCGAGCAGGATAATCAGTGGCCCGGGGTGGCTCTTCAGAGTCGCGCGTAATCGTTGCATGTCAAGAACGTAGGGCGGGGGACAGGCCCCCGCCCTATGGGCCACTGGGCGTTTAAGAAAAGCGAACGTTATTCATCGCCACCGCCCAAGATGCCGAGCCGGAACAGATAATAGACCAAGGTGAGCAGACTCGTCACGGCGGCCGCCAGATAGGTTAAGAAGGCAGCGTTCAGCACTTTGCCGGCATCTCGACTTTCTGTGGGTGAGAGCAGTCCTGCCTCATCCATGGCGATTTTGGCGCGTTTGCTGGCATCCCATTCGACGGGGAGCGTTATCAGCGAAAACACCACACCGACTGCAAACAACCCTACGCCTAGCAACAAAAAAGGTTGGATGAAAAAGCCTATCATGATGAGGATATAAGATGCCATTGAGCTGAAGTTTGTCGCGGGGACGAGGGCGGTGCGGAGGCTCAGCATACCGTAGTTGCTCTTGTCCTGAATTGCGTGTCCCGCTTCGTGGCAGGCGACACCTATTGCGGATAACGACTGACTTGAATAGACATCTTCCGACAAACGGAGGGCTTTGGGGCCCGGGTCGTAGTGGTCGCTCAGCCATCCGCTTGTGCGTTCAATGCTGACTCCGTGGATGCCGTTTCGTTGTAGCATGAGTGCGGCGGCTTGCGCCCCGGTCATGCCGCTTCGCGAGCCAACTTGCGAGTATTTTGAGAACGTCCGCTTCGTTTTGAATGTCGCATATAGGGATAAGGCGAGCCCTGGCGCGAGGAAGACGAAATAGAGCGGGTCGAAAAAACCGAAAAACATGAGGCATACCTCCGAGTTTATGTTTTTTGTTAAGAACGTTTGTATCGATGCGTTTAAGCAATTATACAGCATATCTCGCGGAAAATCAAATTATTTTTCACTTTCGGTTTCGTTTGACATGTCACGTCCGAGTTGGTAGACTGTAAAAAATGTCCTTATGGACGAGGAGACTATGCAAAATGGCCATACCTAGTTGTCGAGAAATGAGACTTCCGCTCCTTCAACACATTGCTGATGGGCGAGAATATCTCCAGTCTGAAGTGAAAAGTGGATTAACGCAGCACTTTTCGCTAACAGATGCCGATAAGAATGCATTAAAGCCGAACGGTGTGAATAAGTTTGGCGCGCGCCTATTGACAATTTTGCACACGCTCCATGAGGAAGGGTTAGTGGCGTTCACCCCGTCAAAGAGGTATGGGACTTATCACATCACCGAACGCGGGCTTTATGTTTTAAGCCGACCGCCGGCGGCAATCAATTCCGCTTTTTGGCGGCAGTTTAAGCTGCCTAGTGTTGATGCAATTCTTCCTGTGCTCCTTCTGCATGTTGCAGATGGGGAGAGCTATCACTACCTTGCGTTGCGCGCAGCGGTAACGGCGCGCTTTGCAATTACGCCGGCGCAACAACGCGCTACCTTGCCGAGTTGTGGGCTCAGGTGGAACCGACGTTGGGGAGATGCCCGCAAGGCTCTCATCGGTGTGGATTTCATTGATAACACCGAAGCCGGGGTTTACCAAATCACAGCCCTTGGACGGGAAGTTCTGCACGATCCACCCGCGGCGATTGACGCTGCTTTCTTGGATACGTTTCAATTGCCCCGGGGTGAAATGGAGCGTGTGCTACTGCAGCATATCGCTGACAGGGCGAGTGTGCCCAAGCAGGTTGTGATAGATACGCTTGTGACCCGCCTCAGAACGGATGTCTATCCCAGCGGCGCGATACCGTGGCGCAAAAACTGCGGCCGGCAAATGACTCGGTTAGAAAGGTGCAAACTGGTAACGTCAACCGACGATGGCTTTTGTGAGATAACCCCCTTGGGAAAAGCGGCACTCATCTTAGCACCCCAAGCGTTTCCGTTTGGTTTCCCCGAGAGGCTGAGAGAAGCGGCGGAGCTGCTTACCTCATAGCCGCAAATTAGGTTCGCTACACTTCAGGAGAATAGCTATTTTGAAAATCACGAACGTGAAAACCATTTTGACGGCACCCGATGGCATCCGCCTCGTGGTTGTCAAAGTTGAGACAAGTGAACCGGGGTTATACGGGCTCGGGTGCGCGACGTTTACGCAACGTCCGCTCGCTGTCGCAACCGCTGTTGATGAATACCTCAAACCGTTCCTAATCGGGAAAGACCCGAGTAACATCGAGGATATCTTCCAGACCAGCTTTGTCAGTTCCTATTGGCGCAATGGCCCTGTGTTAAACAACGCGCTCAGCGGTGTAGATATCGCGTTGTGGGACATCATGGGCAAACGCGCGGGGATGCCTGTCTATCAACTGCTCGGTGGGAAGTGCCGGGAGGCAGTTCCCCTCTATGCGCACGCCGGGGGTAGCGATTTCCAGGAAGTTGAGGAGAACATTCGGCGTTATATGGCGCAGGGGTATCGCTACGTTCGCTCGCAGGTGGCAATCCCCGGCTATGCCACTTACGGTGCAGCTGGCGGCGGCACGCCTGCCTTTGAACCGACACCTTATGTCAATACCGTTATCAAGTTGTTCGCACATTTGCGTGAGCGGTTAGGCGACGAAGTGGAGCTCCTCCACGATGTCCACGAACGAATTCCGCCGATTCAGGCGATTAATCTGGCGAAAGCATTGGAGCCGTATCACCTCTTTTTCCTTGAAGATCCGTTTGCGCCAGAGGATGTCGACTACTTTCAACTGATGCGTCAGCAGACTAGCACACCGATTGCGATGGGTGAGTTGTTCAACAATCCGAACGAATACGTCCACCTTATCAAAGACCGGCTCATCGATTTCATCCGCGTGCATATTTCGCAAATAGGCGGCATCAGTCCGGCACGGAAGTTGGCGGCGTTCTGCGAGTTTTTCGGTGTGCGCACGGCGTGGCACGGCCCGGGGGATGTGTCGCCTGTGGGACATGCTGCGAACGTCGCTTTGGATTTAGCGTGCTATAATTTTGGCATTCAGGAGCAGCACGTTTTCGGGGAAAAGACGAAAGCAGTCTTTCCCGGCTGCCCCGAAATTCGCGATGGCTGTTATTGGGCGACAGAGGCCCCTGGGCTTGGCATGGATCTTGATGAGGCACTCGCAGCGCGATTCCCGTTCCCGGAACATCCGCTCAACGGTGGCTGGGCTCCTGTGCGCCGGAGAGATGGAACGGTTATCCGGCCCTAGCGAGCGAAGGAAAAGCACCGATTCCGATAGAGCGGCTAATGAACAGGACGGACGCAAATTCCGAAAACGCCCGTTCGGTAGGCGCGCTTTTTAAGCGCGCCTACGGGGTTGGTTCGGTGTCCGTCCTAATGGCACCGCGTGCCGGTGCCGGTCACTTGAAAAAGGTGATAAGAGAGAGAACCATAGAGGCGGCAGCGATGCAGGCGGTGGCGACAAGTCCACCGATTTTCCAGCGTTCGTCGGTGTCAAGTTTCCGCTCGCGCAGGTTAGCGATAAAGGTACTGACTCGTTGCTCCAAGGCCTCTACCATGCCTGTCAGTTTGGTATCTAGTGCATGCAGCTCGCCCTTGAGTTCCGCGTCGTTAACCTTCATGTTTCCGGTGTCTTCCAAGACTGCCTGGAGGCTAGACTGGTTTCGCTTCACCTCGCCGCGGGTTTGGTTCAACGCATCGTGGGTAGTTCCCAGGTCTTTTTGGACAGTCTTCACCTCGTACTGCGTCTCCGTGACTACGTCGCGGGTTTCCTTTACCTCCGCCTGCGTCTCCGTGACTACGTTGCGGGTTTCGTGGAGTTCCTCGCGAGTTTCCTTTACCTCGCCGCGAGTTTCCTTTACCTCCGCCTGGGTTTCCTTTACCTCGCCGCGGGTTTCCGTTACCTCCGCGCGGGTTTCCTTCACCTCAGACTCTAAGTTTGCTATCCGTGCAGCCTCCGCAGCATCCCGAGCCTGTTGCTGCGCCACCATCTCCTGTTGCTGCGCCGCCATCTCCTGTTGCTGCGCCGCCATCTCCTCAAGTTTTTGGAGAATAAGGTCTTCTTTATTCATAATTCACACCTCGTGTTAGTTAGTAACAGAACCATAAAGGCCTGTTAAGTTAACTGTTCTTGAGTCAAATCACTACTTAGGAACAATAAATAATTATACACGCAATGCTGGGTTAATGTCAAGTTTTTTTAATGTTTCCCAGATATGCAAGCGGGGACAGGCGAGACAGGGAGCATCGAGACCAGAGGTTTCTCCTACGGGGAAAAGCATCGAGACAGGGAGAAGGCATCGAGACCAGGAGGTCTCTCCTACGGGGGGCTGGGATGACAACTGGCTTTGCTAAAGCACTGCCTACGGACGAAAAACATGAAACGCAGCATGCAACAACGGCGCATGCGGATGACGTAAGCCAAACGTCGTCCAAATAGGGATGCTAAACGAACGCCTTGCGCCAATACTAAAAACCTACGGGGAAAAGCATCGAGACAGGGAGAAGGCATCGAGACCAGGAGGTCTCTCCTACGGGGGGCTGGGATGACAACTGGCTTTGCTAAAGCACTGCCTACGGACGAAAAACATGAAACGCAGCATGCAACAACGGCGCATGCGGATGACGTAAGACAAACGTCGTTCAAATAGGGATGCTAAACGAACGCCTTGCGCCAATACTAAAAACCTAACCGTTTCACCTCGGTTTGGAGGGAGACACCGGTCTTTTCCTTTACCTGTTGTTGGATGTGCGCGACGAGATTGAGCACATCCGCCGCCGTTGCGTTGTCACTGTTGAGGATGAAATTCCCGTGAACCGTTGATACCTCCGCTCCGCCGATGCGGTGGCCTTTCAATCCGCATGCGTCGATCAGTCTTCCCGCCGAATCGCCGGGTGGGTTTTTGAACATACACCCTGCATTCTCTTCGGCGAAGGGTTGCGTCGCGACCTTTTGTTTGTAGAAGGCTTGCATCCGTTCGGTTATCGTTTCAGCATCCCCCGGTTCAAGGGCGAGCGTCGCGCCTGTCACACAGAAATATTCGGTTAATCCGCTGTGCCGGTATTCAAATCGTGCTTGGGCGTGAGAGAGTTCGGTGAGTTCGCCGGTGTCGTGCATGACGGTGACGTTCGTGACGATGTCGCCGAAGCTGCTGCCCCATGCGCCGGCGTTCATAATGAGCGCGCCGCCGACGGAGCCGGGGATGCCGAGGGCGAATTCAACGCCGCTCAACCCGCGGCGTGACATCGCTTTTGAGAGCCGCGGCAGCGACACGCCCGCGCCGACTGACACGGTGTTTCCATCAACTGTTAATTGCGCGAGTGCGCCGATGAGGCGGATGCCGATGCCGTTGAATCCTGCGTCACTCACGAGTAGATTGGAACCGCGCCCGATGACGGCGACAGGGATACGCCACTGGCGATGAAACCGTGCTAGGGCTACCAATTCTGCGAGTGTGCTCACCTCAAAGTAGGCATCTGCTTCGCCGCCGATGCCGAAGTGGGTATGTTTGGATAACGGTTCCGCCAATCGGAGTCGTGAACTTGGACTCTGGAGGATGTGTGCGAGTGCGTCTTTCCAATTTTCCGTTCTGTTTTCCATCTGGATGTTTGTTGCCTCCTTTTAAGACGTTAATCAGGATTTCCAAGATTACGTCTCACGTGCTATCCACTTTTCCTAAGTCATATAAGCGCGGTTTTTACAGCAATCTCCTTGTAGCTGTGGTAGGCGTGACATAAGCGTGACAAACAATTTTAGCATTTTGGGGAAAATTATACTATAAAAATTATGGGATGTCAATTTTTCTAGTTTGCGCGCCCCATTTCCCGTAGGCGTGCCGAGTCTGTCTAAATAAAAAAAGACGAACCTTTTCCTAACATATCTATCTAAAGAGACGAAACCCAAATCGGAACGCCTATGCGAGGAAGTTCATTTGCACAGGATGAACGCAAATGCCGAAAACGCCGGGTCGGTAGGCGCGGTTAAAAGCGAGCCCACGGGGTTTGTTCGGCATCCGTTCTTTTGCAACTCGGCAGGCGTTCATAATAACAAGTAAGGAGAGAAGAAAATGAAGCAGAAATGGTTGACACTTGGCGCGATTGCTGTCATCGCAATCGTCGGTATGTTTGTTTTTGACTTCGCCACTTCGGCACAGCGGCCGGAGAGAAGCGAACGCGGTGAACGCGGCGAACGCGGCGGACGCGGCATGATGGGGGGAATGATGAACCCCACCTCCATCGTTGATAACTCTTGGACAGACTTGACGTTCATCCTGAAGGTGGACGATGAGACGCTCCTGAAGGCGCGCCCTGTCTATCAGAACGCCCGTGATGAATTTGGCGCGGAGCTCAAGAAGTTACAGGCATCCGGCGACCGGCAGCAGATGCGGCAAAGCATGATGGCTATCGCTGGAAAAGTCGGTGGCGAATTCCAGATGGCACTTAAAGAGGTTTTGTCAGAAGAACAGATGACGAAGCTCAACGCCATGACGAAGAAACGCCAGACGGAACAAGCACAACGCATGAACCGCTGGGGTGGCGGTGGCAACCGCCGCGGCGGTGGTGGCGGCGGCCGTTAGCGCGAAGCGAACGACTGCCCAACAAGGCAACCCCGAAAGTTCCTGAAAGCCCCTGTCCCCCAATCTGTTTGGGGGACAGGGGCTTTGTGCTAATACCAACCCGCACCCTACGCAGAAGTAAACGCGCCTGAGCCCGTAGCGCGGGGGCCTGTCCCCCGCGATGCGTTGCGCGGAGTAAACGCGCCCCAGCCTGTAGCGCGGGGGCCTGTCCCCCGCGAGTTGTCGCGCGGAGTAAACGCGCCTGAGCCCGTAGCGCGGGGGCCTGTCCCCCGCGAGTTGTCGCGCGGAGTAAACGCGCCTGAGCCCGTAGCGCGGGGGCCTGTCCCCCGCGATCGCTGCATGGCGAGGGCGGGGTTATCCTGCTTTTGCGCTGCAATGCAGGCTGGCTTCCATGTAGGCGTGACGGTCCGCGCGGTACGGTCGGGAGATCGCGAGGGACAGGCCCTCGCGCTACGGTAGAGGGTGGCGGTTTCGCGAGGGTGGCGGCATGGCGAGGGTTTCCCTCGGCGATTCGCGAGGGACAGGCCCTCGCGCTACGGTAGAAGGGGACGGTTTCGCGAGGGATAGGCCCTCACCCTACGGGAGGAAGGGCTCAGGGAAGATAGATGCCCCGCCCTGCTAACTCAGCCTGCGCCGCTGCTAACGCCCGCTCCTCCACATCGTCGTCGTAGGCGTAAGGCACACCGCTGCGCACCGCCTTTTTCCGATCTTTCGCGTAGCAACACCGTTCCTTCTTCGTGCCAGCAATGCTCGGCTCAGCAGACAGCATCTCACGCAACCGTTGCATCGCCTGATGCGTCGCTGCATCGGTAATACCTAGCACCTCTGACAGCAACCGCGCATCAAGAACCGCTCTCCAGGCATCGTCCGCGCACTCGTTGTAGGGCTTCATCCGATAGGCTTTCACATCGGCGAACACCACTTCGGCGGCTTGTAACTGCTCGGCGGATAACTGACGCACATCCAGCGTCGGAACATTCGGGAGAGTCATTAACGTCAACGTCCCACGTCCAGGATGTTGCTTCCCCGCTGTCGTCCAATGACATAGCATTCCCAACGTCGAATTTGTCCACAGCGTCCACGCAGCGTCGTAACGAACGTCTTCCAACTTCACATTGGTAACGAGATTGACTCCTAACGCTGGAACCTCGGTCCAATGCGCCAACACCGAATTGGCATTAAATCCCAGATACAGGTGATAATGCGTTCGGCTGTTGTGCTGACGCAAAATTCTGTGTGCCTTTTCTACGTTCTGCGGCTTAATCTGTGCCTTATGGTCTGGCACGACTTGCATCGAACGTTGCGGCGTTATGTATTGCAAGTTCCACAGGGCATCATATCCTTCTTGCACGTTGGATTCGCACCTGTGCATCTCAAATGCACCACGTTTATCCTTATCCTTGATGTCGCGATGGCTTGCACCGACTTGTCCAATCTCGCCCAACGGACACATTGGGATGTCAATTCCGTCCATCAATTGCGGCAACAGCAAGCGTCCCTGACGTAACTGGTAGGCAATTTGCGCCAACGACATGGACTTCACACGGGACACGCCCCATTCGCCTGCACCGATGGGACATTCTAACACCTGCGCCATGCTGACATCCCCAACTTTCAAATTATCACCGCCCAGCGCGTCATCCTCCAACTGACGAGAGAGCGGTTGACGCTGGATGCTATCGGATACTGCTTGTGCGGCTAGGGTGCTATCGGGACGTTGGGATAAACAGACGAATGTCGCTCTGCCCGTGTTTCTCCCGATGCCTTTGTCGGCAATAACCATGCACTCCGCCATGCTCGTGTCGGCTGAAAATGCGCTGTCGTGTCCATCGTTCTGGGCGATTGTGATTACGACGACGTTGTGGTACTCTGTTGCCCACATCTCACGAACCTTACTGAAGAGAGCACTCGTTAAAATTGTCGCCGGAAGAATTACTCCCATCCGGCCGCCATCCCGTAACTTCAGTTCTGCAAGTTCCACGAAGTAGGAATATGCAACCTGACCGTTTGAAACACGAGTATCCTTTGATGCGAGTTCCTTCAGCATCGCTTTCTGTTCAGCATCACTGCGTCCTTCCGACGCAAATACGCGCTTCGGATCGCTAGAGTTAGGATCCGCCCCAGACGTTAAAAACGGCGGATTCTGGATGACGATGTCCATTTCGCCGTGTGGGAATGTCCGCTTCAGTTCCGCCGTTGCCTCGCTGTCGCCCCCCGCTATCTCCGCCTCTGCCTCGAAATTGGCGAACAGCAGTTGGCTATCCAACAATTCCAACGAACCGGTTTTGTATGTCCCATCGGCTTGCTGTCCACATGGGGCGGTGATGACCCGGGTCGCGCCGAGTGTTACTTCTGGATGCGCGCTCGCCATTACGGCGAAGGTGAGGTGGGTGCAGTGGGAGTAGATGTCCGAGCCTGCGAGATTGTTTTCGAGCATTTCACGATGGATAGCGATGCTGCTCTCGCCGGTGCGTTCTTCGTACAGGCGTTGGATGCGCTTATAGACACCGTTCAGTAGCGCGCCTGTTCCGCATGCGAAGTCGGCTACTTTCGGTAACCGTCCATCGTCTGGGAGGTTCGGACATACCAAGGCGGCCAGCAAGGTTGCGCTTGTCGGGAGCGTGTAATTCGCCTTGACGTATTTCCTGTCTATCAGCAGGCTCTGGAATACCTCACCGGCGAGCTCGTGAATCTGGGGGAGGTGGGATGCCACTAGCGTGCATGCGGCATCGCAAAGTTGTTCAAGCACCTTGTTCGCCATCGCTTCATCGTATACGAACGCTTCGGACAGCATTCGGCGGGCATCCTTAAAAATGGGTTGGTAGTTCACCTTGAGAATCGCCGCCCAATCTTCCACCACTTCTGTCAACTTGATGCCGTTCACCTTGTAGTGGGCAGGCGGCCGCACTGACTCCATTTGCGGTTTTCCAGCGACAGCGTGCTGGAAGACGAACGCGTTGGTGATAATGAGGCATGCCATCCGCGCGGTCTGCTCGCAGTAGTGCTGATCCAAGATGTTATCCAATTTGTTGCCGATGATAGACTTGTCTTCGGTAGCATCGTTCAACCACTTCGCGGCAACCTGAATTTCTGCCTCCATTTTCTCGGCTGCTTCGGCGATGTGTTGGCTTGGCACTGCGCCCACTTTCAGGGCGTTTGCCATGTCGGCGAGGGTGCCGCGGGCATAGCCGAGGTTTGGGAATTCGTAGTATTCGCCCCGGCTTTCGCCGATGAGCAGTGATTCAATGTCATCCGCTGCCCGCAGAGCCGCTGGTATCTCCGCACCCGGCTTTTTCTTTAGGCGTGTCGGGTATCTAATTACCATGGCCGATTTCAGTTTCAGGCTCGCGCCGACGAATTCGGGCAGCAACGTGCGTCCCAGATACCGTTCGCGGACTTGGGCTACGCCGTTACGCGCGGTGGCATCGCTCCACTTCGCCTCGATGGCAACCGTCTCATGTCCTCTGCGCATCGCTAGGATATCGGGCTGCCGGCGGCTACCTTTTAACGGTTGCTGCTGTTCTTCAAATTTCCATTCGGGACACATCTCGCGTAATAACGGAACAATTTGACTTGTCACCGGGTTTTCTGTCTGTTTTGCCATGTTAAGATTTCCTTTCGGTAGTCATGTTGAGAAAATTATCCCGGGCCGGTAGCGCGGGGGCCTGTCCCCCGCGATCGCTGCATGGCGCGGGCGGAGGTCATCCTGCTTATGCGGTGCAATGCAGGCTGGCTTCCATGTAGGCGGAACTGCCCTCGCCCTACGGTCGGGAGATCGCGAGGGACAGGCCCTCGCGCTACGGTAGAGGGCGGCGGTTTCGCGAGGGTAACCCTCGGCGATTCGTGATCGCCGGGCCCTCGCCCTACGGTTAAAGGGGTGGGCTGCATGGCGAGGGTAACCCTCGGCGATTCGTGATCGCCGGGCCCTCGCCCTACGGTATCAGGGGCGGTTTAGCGAGGGTGGCTGCATGGTGAGGGTAACCCTCGGCGATTCGCGCTCGCCGGGCCCGCGCACTACGGTATCAGGGCTTCAGGGTTTCTACCCACTGCAAAATCTCTTCCCGATTGCGCGCATCGTGCTGAGCTAATTCCCTACCCGTTTCAATCAGAAGCGCGTGCAAAGGCTCGCGTTTCCCTTTCAACGCCAATGCATATTTTTTCATCGCTGCGTCCAGCTGCTTCCGGTGCATCAAACAGATTGCGACTGCACACCGCACGCGGACCAAGGTGTCTGCCTTCGATTTGTCAGACCGCCGCACGAGTTGCGATTCAAGCGATAGCAGATTCCGAAACGCGGGCATATTGAGCCGGTCGCGCTGAAAAACCTTCTCAAACCCTGTCAATGCTTTCATAAACTCTCCCTGCATCAGATAGAGATAGGCGATGGTATTGTCAATATGAATGTCTCTGTCGTCTTCGAGAATCGCCTCAAATTCGTTGAGGGCGGCGGCGTAGTTCCGTTGCTGCATCAGTTTGTTGCCGCGTCGGATGTGCAGGTTCATCAGTGCCGCTTTCGCCTGAGGATTATGCGGTTCTTGCGCGAGAACGCGCGAGAGTTCTGCGTCGGCACGTTTGTCATCGCCTGCGCCCTGATACGCATGCACGAGACTTAAACGGAGGTTCAGGTCTGTTGGAACGATGCGGAGTGCCGCCGTAAGGTGTTGAATGGCCACATCGTAACGTTCCTGCTGGATGCAACTTCGGGCGGCGTGATGATAGGCGGCGATGAGGTTGTGTTGCACCCATTCGGCGTTCGGCATCGCGGTGTAAACCTGGCGAAATGCTGCTAGTGCCGCTGTATAGTCCCCTTTTTTGAGATAGAGTTCGCCAAGTAGGCTGCGTCCCTGCATATCGTTCGGCTGGAGCTTCAACACCTCTTGATACGCGTTAATCGCCGTGTCCAATTCCCCCGCTTCCCGATAGGCACGCCCCTTTTGCCATAACGCATCGATGAGGTTTGAGCGCGCGAGCCCGAACGTTGGCATGACGTTCAAGGCATTCCGATAAGCACGAATTGCCGCGTCCCATTGCTTTCGGTTTCTCAAGGCGACACCGTAGTTGTTGTAGCATTGCGCCAGATCTCGGCGCATGACTGCGTCAATAGGGTTCATTTCTCGTGCCTTCTCATAATACGCAATTGCCTTCTCAAACTCGCCGACTTGCGCGTAGCCGTTTCCCATCAGGTGATACGTGGTGGTATCAAGCGGCTTAATCCGCAGCGCCTTCTCAAACGCCGCTGTCGCCGCCGCGAAATTTTTGTCAGCCAGTGCACTGAACGCTTTTTCTCGGAGGAGTTGATGCAGGTTCCGCCTTGCGGCTTTATGATGCGGTGCCATCTCTAACGCGTTCTCAAACGCACGCATTGCGCGCTCGTTCTCTTTTTGCCCGTAATAGAAAATGCCGAGGGTGTTATAGCCGGCCGGCGACGGCTTTTGCGAGATGCGTTTTTCAAGCAACGTAATCGCCGCCGGTGCCTGTCCTGTCTCTTGGTATGCCTGCAGGAGTCTCTCTATCGCCGGTTGAAAGTTGGCATCAAGTTTGCGACACGTCTGGAAACAATCAATCGCCGCTGCCATATCGCCTTTATCAAAATAGACTGCGCCTAGCAGATAGTGTTCCCGCAGATTTCTCGGTTTCCGCGCAACCTCCGCTTTCAACAGCTCTATTGCGATGTCGTGCTGAGGCGTATCGAGCGGCGTGGCGTAAAGTTTCAGCAAGGTTGCGATGTCGCGCCCGGTAGGATGCTGCGCTGTCGCCGTGGGGTAGTTGATATCGGCGGGGTGGGGGCTGTGTCCCCAGAGCCCGATAGCGTGTCCGAATTCGTGCAGACAGACTGTGCGCATTTCTTCCTGCGACAGTTCCCCAATAGTGCCATTTCCCTCCAGCATCAGGATAACCTCCACCTTAAACCCTTGCGCGGCGTTCAAGCGCGTCAATTCCGCGCTTCCGAGCCGCGTATCCTGAATGTCCATGAGGCTGCTGTGTCCCCAGCTGACGCGGATGTCAGCCTGTTCTGGCACCGCTGTTTCTTCAAAACGGATGGTTTCGGGGGCGGCGGTTTCCCATTCGTTCATCGCGTAGCGGAGTTCGGCGAGATAGGGGCTCTCCTTGAGGATGGGTGAGATGTAGACACGGATGGGCATTTCCGTGAAGCGCGTGATTCTGCCATCTGAAAAGAGGGTGATGTGGTTGAAATAGTCCGCGTCTGGCGCGGCAGGAGTTGGGCCTGGCGATACCATCGCGATTAAGGTGAAGGTGACGATGAGGGATAGGGTTTTTGGGGACATAAGGTTGACTCCGTTATTGTGTTGTGATGAGGAAAGTTTAACATGTTGTGCGTTAAAAAGCAAGGGCATTTTCATCTCCGATTTTGGAAATGCCATTGTATGTCATGCCACTACCTGCACAGCAAATCAGAAGGGGTAAAGGAGTAAGGGACTAAGGTGTAACAGCCCTCGCACAACGAAAACCGACGTAGCCGTTCGCGTCCGGCGGCGCACCGTCGTCGCGATCGGCGACGCGCAGGTACAGCGCGGGATTGGCCCAACCGCCACCCCGCCACACGCGGGAGGTTGTAACGTTTCTGTAATTAGTAATCACTTCCCTTCGGGTCATCTCCCCCGCGAGCGGATTCCGACGCGGCGAACGCCTATAGAAATCGCTATCATACGCATCCAGACACCACTCCTGCACGTTACCAGCCATGTCGTATAAACCGTAACCATTCGGTGTATAACGGCCAACCGGCTTGGTGTAGCGACCACCCATGCTGTAGTTTGCCTTTGTATTCCCCCACGGGTATTTCTTGCCTACCAAGCCACCGCGCGCCGCTTTCTCCCACTCCGCCTCTGTCGGCAGCCGTTTGCCGGCCCACTGCGCATACGCCATCGCCGCATACCAACTCACAGACACCACCGGATAGTTGCCTTCCCAACTGTTCCCTGTCTCAGACAGGTAGTCTCCATCATGGTATTTGTCAGGGAGCCGGTCTTTCCGCCACTGTGGGTTGGCATCGACAAACGCCTTGAACTGCGCATGCGTCACCTCGTATTTATCCATGTAGAACGCGTCCACATAGACGGTATGCACCGGTTTTTCATCGTCGTCTGCCTCGCTGTCGTTGCTGCCCATTTGGAAGTCGCCGGCGGGAATCAGCACCATCTCCGCGCCATCTTTCCCAATAATCGTTGATGTGTGCGCGCCTTGCAGAGGAGTTGCCTGTTTTTCCAATTGGACATCCCACGGCACCGCTTGTCCTCCCTTCAGCGTTACACCTCTCACTTGGCTTTTGTAACCGGAAAGTTCTATGCCAAGTTCTACCCGCTTTTCTCGCTTTGTTCCCGTGTCAACCTCATGGCCGCGTAACGGTGTGTTCCCAACGGCGGCCCCGTCAATATAGACACTCGCCCCGCTCGGTGTGCTGGTTACCTGCAAGGTTGCGATGGTGGCAAACTTTTCTAACCGAACCCTCCAAGGCACACTTTGCCCACCCTTCAGTGTCAAGGTTGTTGTTCGACTTTTGTAACCATCGTATTCCAAGCGGCCCTGAACCTTTTTGACGCGTCGCACCCCCGTGTCAATCTGATGGCCGCGCAGCGGCGTTTTCCCGATGACGATTCCATCAAGATAGAGCGTCGCGCCGCTGGGCGTGCTTGTTACGTTTAACGTTGCTGTTGTGGATAAGACTTCGCCGGGGGGTGGTGGAGCCTCCTGGGGCAGCACAAACACAAAATCGCCCTGGTTCAGTTTCGGGTTGTTGATTTTGCCATATTGCGGGTTTTGCCCGCGGTTATATTTCGGGACTTCGGTTTTTAGATAGAGCCCTAACTCCTCGCCGGTAACGTAACCGTCCTTAATAGGTTCAGGCGCGCGGCCCTCAAGGAGGTTCAGAAACGCCTGCTTAAAAACGCTGTGATCCGGCACGGTTTCATCCGCGCGGCCGGCGGTGATAAATTGTCGCACGGGATATTTGACGTTGTTTGAGACATAAGGCGGCAGAATCTGGCTGCGCGTATTGAGAATCGTGCCAGAGAAACAACTGTCAAACACAAACAGCACATGCCGTGACTGCATCCGCCGTGATTGTGTCACCAGCGATTCCATGTCCACACTTTTGCTACCGTCGATGCCGCCGCTTTTTGGCAAAGGTGCGTCTACCATGACGAGGTATCCAAGGTTTTCGCCATCGGCGAGTTCCTCGGTGTAACCGTGTCCCGCGTAGTAGAAAAGGAGTCGGGCATCCTTGTTCTTTCCGTTCTGGACGAACGTCTCAAACGCATCCTCAAACCTGTTCTTTGTCAAGTCGGTTTTGAGTGTGACGTTGAAGCCGTGTGTTTTGAGAGCCGCTGCAACTTCCTGCACGTCGCGAGTTGCGCCGGGGAGCGGGTCCCAGCCGTTTGTGTAATTGCCGTTTCCGACGACGAGCGCGTAGGAGGCGTTGTAGAGTTCGATTTCTTTGCCCGTGTTTGTGCGGACGGTGATTTTCATGCCGCGGCGGGTTTGGGGGAACAGGTCTGGCGCGCCGATGAAAATCGCGGCACTACAGAGGGCTATGATAATGAGAGAGATGAAGAAGGGCTTCATGATGACGTGTATTCTAGCATGTTGCGTGTTAAAAAGCAAGGTTTTTCGATACCGGATGAACGTTGTGTTTTTTCCTTCAGTTTTTGTCTTGAGGGACGATCGTGAGAGACAGGCCCTCGCGCTGTGGTTGTTCGGCGTTTTCTACTTTTTGCTGAGGGTTGTAATCACAAGGCGCGCTTCACTCTGTTGGGCCTCGGGACGTTGCTGCTTCTTTTTCATGCCGCGAAAAGCGCGAGCTGCTTGTTCGGCATCTTCTGCCTTCAAGAATGAATACCCATCGCTTTCGTAGGTATCGATGGCAGGGAACTTATCGGTGCGCGCCGCGACGATAAGCAATTCTGCGCCAAACGGCTCTGCACACTCAAACTCTTCCGGAATCTCAACGACGCGATTAACCTTCGACCCGTCAATGTAGTAGTTATCGTAGAGGAGCGTGTACCGGCCATCGGCAAGGATATAGAGGAGGCGGATGTAAGCCTCTTGATTGACGCGGACAGAGACTGTCATCGTCTCGCCTTCGGTATAAAGCGGATGCTCACTCGGCCTGTTTGTCCAGACTTCCACCCGCAGCGCGCCACTGACGAATTCGCCTTCGGCGAACGCTTTTTGTGATATGAGGGCAGACTGCCAATTTTGCGGTTTGAAGTCCATATCCGTAAGACGCGAGAAGGTGACTGCGGTGCCTGCCTTGACTGCACCGGTATTCACATCGCGCAGCGTCGTCCGGAGGGTGATTGCATCGCTGCTTTCCCAATAGGTGCCGGAGAGCAGCAACGTCGCGCCCGCACTTCTGGTCCAATCGCGCATCAATTGCGCGGAACGGGGACGAACGTTTCCGCGGGAACGATGCTTTTCAGTCACGGTATGCCACTTGCCGATTTGTCCGAATTGTGTCTCCAGCGCGGCGCGGAATTCACGCGAAAAACGGCTATTCATCTGCGTATCCTGATAGGTAGGGGCTACCAGCAACACTTTGCCTGTGAGGTGACTCATCTGTTTTGAGAGTTGAAAGACGACAGCCCGCGCGATGTCATCAACGGAAGTGATTGCGGCGGTTGAGACAAGTTTCTCGACGCGGTTCATCACCTCGGTGTGCGACATCAGGGGGGTATCTCCCACGCCGGAATCGCCCTTTGTGGCTTTTTCTAATTCGGCGAAGGCATCGCTTGCAAGTTGCAAATCGCGCCTACTGGAGAGTTTTGCCACCGTCAAGATGGTCTCCGCCTCTTTCAACGCTTCGTAGAGCGGCGCGGTGCTCAGGTATTTCTCCACGGCAAGGGAGGGCTTTTCGTCGTTTTCTGCGGCGTGGGCATCCGCTATGATCCGCCGGATTTTCTCGCGGAACTCCACGGCACGTTGCGTATAGAGCCGCTTGAGCTCGGCGCGGGAAATCCATGCCAGGACATACGTGGCATGCTGGTCAGCGTAGTGCTCAAGCGAAAGTCCCATCAGTTGCAGTGCAGTGGAACTTTGAGTGGTTGCGCTGAAATGTTCGGAGACACCGTGCCTTGTCTCTGCCTCGCCCGTGGAAATCACGCTTTTGATATTTGTGACAATGTGGCGAGACACCTCTGCGCGTGCGTTATCTGCGGCGATCTGGCGTGATTCGGCACCGTTCCCCCGCGCGCTCCCGAACCCGACGAGATAACTGTGTGCTGGATGCCTTTTGGACACGCCGAAATTGCTGACCCAATCCGGTTTGGCGGCGTGCGCGGTTGTTGTGAGGGAGATGAGGAATATGAGAAATAGAGAGAGGCGCGTGGTTTTCATAGCAATCCTTAAAAAAACTTCGCAGGACGAAACCGCATAGTAAGCGGGGTTATCGCAGAAAAATAGGTGCCGGGCCGGCCGTTAGGTCTTATTAAGTACCCCCTCCATACCGGTCTGATCTGCAAGGCAGATCAGAAGGGGTAAAGAGGTAAAGGACTAAGGGGTAACAGCCCTCGCACAACGAAAACCGATGCCGTTGAACGTGTACGAGGGCGTATTGCTGAGGCGATTGGCGACGCGCAGGTTCTGCGCGGTATTGTACCAACTGCCACCCCGCAACACGCGGGAGGTTGTAACGTTTCTGTAATTAGTAATCACTTCCCTTCGGGGCATCTCCCCCGCGAGCGGATTCCGACGCGGCGAACGCCTATAGAAAGTCTCATCATATTCATCAAGACACCACTCCCACACATTGCCAGCCATGTCATGTAGGCCGTAGCCGTTGACCGGATAACGGCCGATAGGGGCAGTCAGCGCGGAACCATCGTCCACACTTTCATCTGCCCAATCTAGCCCCTCGAAATTCAAGTTGGCTAGGTGGATATCAGCGAAGTTACACTGTGTGCCATCCGGCGGACGATTGCCCCAGGGATATTTCTGGCCCACTAACCCGCCGCGGGCGGCTTTCTCCCACTCCGCCTCTGTCGGCAGCCGTTTGCCGGCCCACTGTGCATACGCCATCGCCGCATACCAACTCACATACACCACTGGCTGGTTCCCTTCCCCCAAGAAACTCTTGAGAGTACTATCATCCCAGTGACCCAAATAGTTTCCATCGTGGTATTTGTCAGGGATTTTGTCCTTCTGCCACTGCGGGTTGGCATCGACAAACGCCTTGAACTGCGCATTCGTCACTTCGTATTTATCCATGTAGAACGCATCCACGTAGACGGTATGCACCGGTTTTTCATAGTCTTCTGCCTCGCTGTCGTTGCTGCCCATCTGAAAGTCGCCGGCGGGAATCAGCACCATCTCCGCGCCATCTTGTCCAATAATCGTCGGCGCAATCATAGGTTCCAAGGGGACATCCCAGGGGAGGGTTTGTCCACCTGTCAATGTAACGCTTTTCACACGGCTTTTGTAACCGGCAAGTTCTAAGCCGATGTCTACCTGCTTCTCGCGCCGCACCCCCGTGTCAATTGCATAGGCGCGTAAGGGCGTTTTGCCGATAGCGGTACCGGCAACGTAGACGGTCGCGCCGCTCGGCGTGCTCGTCACGCTCAAGGTTGCGAGGGTAGGCAGTTCGGCAGTGTTTCGCCGCGGTAGCACAAACACAAAATCGCCTTTATCTAACTTCGGATCTCGGATTTTGCCGTGTTGTGGATGTTGTGCCGGGTTGTATATCGGCACCTGATTCACCAGATACACTCCTAACTCCGTACCGGTAATGTAACCATCACGGAACGGATCGGTGGCGCGGCCTTCAATGAGGTCCAGGAACGCTGTCTTGAAAACGCTCCGGTCCGGCACGGGTTCGTTCGCGCGGCCGGCGGTGATGAATTGCCGCACGGGGTACCGAATGTTATCTGAAATGCTCTCGGGTCTCACCCGGTCGCGGGCGTTGAGAATGGTGCCGGAGAAGCAGGAATCAAACAGAAATAGCACGTGCCGTGCGAGAATCGCCTTGGATTCCCCGACGATCGTCTCCATGTTGACGCTCGCTCGCACAAAGCCGCGTTTGTCGCTGTCCGGGTCTGGCGCGTCGATCATCACGAGGTAGCCGCGCTCCTGGTCGTTGGCGAGCGGCAGGGTGTAGCCGTGTCCGGCGTAGTAAAAGAGGAGACGGTTGTTTTCGTCTTCGCCGTGCTCTAACCCGAACGTCAGTAACGCGTCCATAAATTCATCTGCGGTGAGATCTGTTTTGAGTGTGACGTTGAAGCCGTGTGTTTTGAGTGCCTCGGCGACTTCTTTCACGTCTTGTAGGGCACCGGGGAGCGGGTCCCAGCCGTTTCGGTAATTTCCGTTTCCAATGACGAGCGCGTAGGAGGCGTTGTAGAGGGCGATGTCTTCGCCGGTGTTCGTGCGGACGCTGATTTTCATGCCGCGGCGGGTTTGGGAGAACAGGGCTGTGGTGCCGAGGAAGATGAGGGCACCGCAAAGTAAAACGACAAAAAGTGAGATGAGAAAGGTTTTCATAGAGTTTCTCGTTTTTGACCTAGTGGTTAATACACCGCATAGGCAGACGCTTCCGCGCTACTGTGCAGCTGACTTATACCAAATGACGTTGATTTGTCTTGTCTCCGTAGGGAAACCAGTTCTCCCGATTTTGATCGGGGACTTCGGGTGCAGACGAACACCACCCGTAGGAGAGACCTCCTGGTCTCGATGCGTGCGATATCGGGCCCGGGAGGTCCCTCCTACCCGCAGCGTTGTATCGGGCCCGGGAGGGCGCGCCTACAAGAATCGAGACCAAAGGGCACGCCGACAGGGAAAAATCGAGACCAGAGGTCTCTCCTACCGGAAGAGCATTGAGACCAGAGGGCGCGCCGACAAGGGTGGTTTGCTATGCGTTAATTGGGACGCGGACAAGGACATAGCAGATACGCTCCGCCGCATCATACCACCGCGCAACGATCTGGATTCCCCTCAACGTTAAATCTACGCACGTCCGAGTGACTTTGTCAATTTGCCCCCGCGCGGATCTTTCGAGGTGCGAGACGCTGGCGGTTACCGTCAAGGCGAGCGCGATGCGCGCTTGATATTCTGCCTGCGCCCACGCCGTTTTCGGACGATTTTTCAGGACGCTTTGCCCGCGCGCATAGAAATAGCCGCGATGCCGAGGAAGTTCACCTATCCAGTCGGGTACAGTGGCATTGGGCTCGGTAACGCTTGCGGATAGTTGTCGAGATTGGGTGCTTGCTCCTACCAGCACCATCGTCAATCCTTCTTCCTGATAGATTGCCAAGATTTCATGTGCCTCCCGGACGTTTTCCTTGACCCGGGTCTCAGTCTCTTCCTGAAACTGTTGCACCAGTTTGCCGTTGATAGTGCTCCGTTCGCCGCGGATGCGAACATGGATAGATTTCGCTAGCCTCTCAATACCGTCTTCTGTTGCATTTTCTAATGCCTTGTCGGGATGGAAGTGTGAGACAGCCGAGTAACCCACCGCGGTCGGAAACGGAAGACGGGGTGGCGGTGCCCAAAACCACTGCGGATAGGCGATTTTTGCCCTTTTCACGGTAGCAGTAAAAGGTGCTTTCACTTTCGCCTGCTGACATCCGACATGCAGAAACGTGAGGATAAAAAGGAGGCAAAGGCGTTGCATTTTCTCCATTGCTATCGTTGGGGCCGGAGAGGCGCGGGTCGGTGCCCGCGCCTAGCAGGAGTTACGGCGTTGCCCCGGTTTCTGGTTGTTCCTCGCCATCTTGTGCACGTTTTTCCTTGACAGCGTGCTCAAGTTCCTTGAACCCCTCTGAAGCGCGCCAGCGGTTGTATAACGCCCTATCCCGGCTGATAGTGTCAACAGCCTGAGCCCCGAGCATGCCGGTCGGCAGTTCCATCAAGACGTAAACGGTGTTGCTAAGTCCATCTGCGTTCTGAAGCCGATGGACTTTGGCAGGGCTCGAGCCGACGAGCCGCTGATCCGCCACGGTCTTCGAGATTTGGGCGAAGAGCCCATTGGCCTCCGCGCTCGCCGCGTCGCCGCCCACTTCTTCCTCAAAACTTTTGACGAGGACGGTGACAGCTGCCTCGATTTTCAGTGCGAGGGCGGCTCTCGCGTTTTGGATCGCTTTTCGTTGCGCGCGGCCCAGGTCGCGGGATGCGCCGGATTCGACAACGTAAAGAAATTCGTCGTCATCCTGCGGTGGGCTATCTACCCAGTCGGGCAGATCGGGCAGTGGCGGCGGTGGTGATTGTTGTGCAAGCGGCGAAGTGCGCTTACTTCCGCAACCCATGAGGCACACGAGTGCCCCGATGCAGAGGAGAGTCATGAAATTGAAAACGGTTTTGTTCATAATGCGGTTCCTTTTTTAATCGGTAGGCGCGGTTTGAAATCGCGCCGACTGGGGACGTTCTGCGTCAATCCTGTTAAGTTAGCGGCGAAGGCAGATGTGCTTCCACCGCGAAAATCGCTTTGTTCCTTACGCATAAAATGATACCCAATTCACGCCGAAATGTCAAGCGAAAATGCTGTCAATAACGCCGCTAGCGGATTGCGGAGAATCTCTTCGCTCTCGGCATCTATCAAGGAATGACACGCGCCCTCTTTCAACTGATAGACAGCAATATCTTCCGCAGAGAGCCAACAGCGTTCAGGTGCAAGTGCGGCTATCCGGTCTGCTGCGGTAGGCTGATTTTGTATTGCTTGCTTCGCACGCAGCAGGGTTTGAAGCACGGACAACACATACGGACTATGCGTTGTCAGCACCACTTGGCATTTCGCCGTGTTCAGCATCAACGCGATAATCTCGATCAGCTCCTTCTGCGCGGTTGGATAGAGGCTTGCCTCCGGTTCTTCGATGACGCGAAATGTGCCTTCATCATATAGCACGGTGAAGAAGATGTCTTGGAGGAGGCGGAGCGCGTTCTGTTCACCGGCTGAAGCTGCCTGTAACGGCACCGAGCCTTCGCCGGTAGGCTGATTGAACATCGATTTTTTGTCGTCCGCCGGTCCGTAAGTGCCTTTGAGGATGCGCGCCATCTTCTCCATGAGGAATTCTACCGGTGCGGCATCAACATCGTCATCCTCATCGCTTGTTCGTTCGGCAAGGAGGGCATGGTAGTCTTGCTCGTTAAAGGTTTGCAAGAACTCCTCGTTTTTCTCCAGGAGCCGCGACAGTAAGTAGCTCTGCGCGGCGGGTGCGGGGTTGCGTTCTATGTCGCGTTCAAAGATATCCCTTTTGATGCCGCCGTAGAAGACACGTTTGAAGGCATCGGGATAGTTTGAGACAATCTGCCGGTCTGCCGGGATATAGAGGCTGCTGAGATACGTGCCGAAGAGCCGTTCGGAGATGCTGCTAATCCCTGCCCCGAGGAAGATTTCAATGAGCATCCGTTCGCCGGGGGTAAACGTAGTTTCTCGGGCATCGCCCTCCTTGAGAGACTTCGCCTTCGCGTCGCGCAGTTCTTCTTGATACTCCCCGTAAAGTTCGTTCATCTCGTCCATAGGCGCGGGTAGCGTGATGTTGAGTTGCCCATCGTCCGTTAAAGCGATGGTGACGGAACTCTCCTCGGTATAGTGATACGTCATCTCAAACGGCCCGAGGCGCGTTAGTTCGCCAAAAAAGAGGCGGAATTGCTGCGCGAGGTGGTGATAGAACGCTGAACTGAGCCGCTGCTCGCCTTCCCAATTCACCATCCAGACCCATTTGCGGAGGGCGTAGGTGACGTGGCGGAAAAAGTAGAGCAGCCGCGCAAGGGTGCTTTTGCCGCTCGCCTGTTCACCGATAAAAACGACGAGCTTTTTGTCCATGTCGATTTCCGCCTCGCGGATATGAATGAAATTTTTGACAATCAGTTTTGGCATTTTTTGTTCCTATAAAGCGTTTGCGTCAATGAGGCAGACTCCCTCTTTCGCCGCTCGCTGTTTGAGAGCATCTGTCCAACCGCTGAGGGAAAATAGTAGATATCGGGGATGCTGCCGCCATGCACCGGGGACTTTCTGCGAATTTTCGATGAGACGGTTGAGCACGTTTTCGCCGACCGGGGCATGCCACCATTTGCATTCCGCAAATGAGGCTGTGGAGCAGCGCGTCCTCGATGACGTATCGTGCGGCTTCGGTGAGCTGCCGCAGCTGGTCCCGTTCTTTCAGTTGGCTGGCAAGAAAATAGATGCTCCTTTTGCCTTTGCAAAATTGGGTGAGGAGCTCGGTTTTCCCGACGCGTCTTCTGCCGTAGAGGACGAAGAATTCGGCGGCATCCGAGTGCCACATTTGGTCGAGGGAGGTTAATTCTTGTTCGCGGTTGATGAACATGGGTTTGTCTCTATAGCTGGCCCTACCGGTAGGCGCGGTTTGTCACTCCGTTCTTCCTAGCGGGCGGGCTTGGAAAGCGCGTCTACCGGGTGTTCCGCGTCCGTTTTATTATACGCTAAAGTATTATACTCTAAAGTATAATAAATGTCAATGCGCGGATTTGTCAGAGGCATTCTGTTTTTGACGAGAACGCCGTTTTCTCGGCATCGGGACCGGGAGGTCCCTCCTACCGGGGAGAGCCGACAAAAATCGAGACGCGGGAGGACGCGCCTACCGGGGCGCACTGATGGCTTGGAAAACGACGGGTTTGTCGGTTTGAAGTCATACCAGATGCATCT
Source organism: uncultured Poribacteria bacterium (assembly GCA_958296135.1). GTDB lineage: Bacteria > Poribacteria > WGA-4E > WGA-4E > WGA-3G > AGPOR5. The sequence continues at coordinate 4,239,213 of CATQHZ010000001.1, read as the reverse complement.
GATTTCGGTAGGCGGGACCTCCCGGAACATTGCCCGTTTTTATTTATTCTGCCGCTTCAAATGCGGCGATATCTGCCTCAAACTGGAGCGTCCAGCCGATTTCATCAAGCCCGTTGAGGAGGCAGTGCTTCTCAAAAGTGCCTATCTCAAACGGGTGCGCGGTGCCATCGGGACAGATAACCGATTGCGCCTCCAAGTCTACCATCAAACGGTAACTCTCCGTAACTTGCGCCGCATCACTCAAATCCGCGATGACCTCGGCAGGGAGGGTTATCGGCAGAATGCCGTTCTTATAGCAGTTATTGCGGAAGATATCGGCGAACGAAGGCGCGAGAATCGCCTTGAATCCGTATTGCTGCAACGCCCACGGCGCATGCTCGCGCGAACTGCCGCAGCCGAAGTTCACACCGGCGATGAGGATGCTCGCGCGTTGGTAGCGCGAATGATTCAGCACGAACGCCGGGTTCGGTTCGCCGTTTTCGAGATACCGCCAGTCGTAAAAGAGGAAGTCGCCGAAGCCGGTCCGCTCGATGCGTTTCAGGAATTGCTTCGGGATAATCTGATCGGTGTCAACGTTGATTCTGTCAAGGGGGACAACGAGCCCCACGTGTTCTTTGAATGCTTCCATTTTTCTAGTATCCTCCTATTAAATAAACGTGGCGAGGGGAACCCTCGGCGATTCGCGCTCGCCGGGTTTTCCCTCGCCCTACGATTAAGGAATCAGGGGTTGCGTTTCGCCGCGCCGATGTTCCTCATTGGGAGTCCGCAAACAGCTGCGCCCACCGTTTTTCAGATGCCAATTCCGCGAGCATCTACTCGGGAGAGAATCGAGACGCGGGAGGGCTCTCCTACCGGAATGTGCGGATGTCGACGAAGTGGCCTGCGATGGCTGTCGCTGCCGCCATCTGTGGACTGACGAGATGCGTGCGGCCGCCTTTGCCTTGCCGTCCCTCAAAATTCCGATTCGATGTGCTGGCACAGCGTTGGCCCGGCGTGAGAGTATCCGGGTTCATGCCGAGACACATGCTACAACCCGCCTCACGCCATTCAAAACCTGCTGCGCGGAAGATGTCGTCAAGGCCCTCCGTCTCCGCTTGCCGTTTGACTGCCTGCGACCCGGGGACTACCATCGCACTGACGGTATCGGCGACTTTTCTGCCTTTCGCGACTTCGGCGGCGGCGCGCAAATCGCTGATGCGAGAATTCGTGCAACTGCCGATGAATACTCTGTCCACGGCGATGTCTGTCATCGGCGTGCCGGGGGTGAGTGCCATGTATTCCAGTGCATGTTCGGTAGCGCGCTTCTCGTCGTCGGTGGACATCTCTGCAGGAGCTGGTACGCGTCCTGTCACATCGGTTACCATCCCTGGGTTTGTGCCCCACGTCACCTGCGGTGCGATGGCGGCTGCGTCAAGTTGCAAAGTCTTGTCGTAAGTTGCCGCCTCGTCTGTAGGGAGTTGTTTCCAGCGTTCCACGGCGGCATCGAAGTCTGCGCCTTTCGGTGCGAAGCGTTTCCCTGCAAGGTATTCATAGGTGCTGTCATCGGGGGCTATCATCCCGGCGCGCGCGCCTGCCTCAATGGACATGTTGCAAATCGTCATCCGTTCTTCGATGCTGAGTGCCCGGATGGCCTCCCCGGTGTACTCAACCACTGCGCCGGTGCCGCCATCAATCCCGATGTGTCCGATGATGGCGAGGATGATGTCTTTGGCTGTTACGCCGTAGGGGAGTGTGCCATCGATGCGAATTTCAAAAGTCTCCGATTTCTGTTGCAATAGGCACTGCGTTGCAAGCACGTGTTCGATTTCGCTGGTGCCGATACCGAAGGCGAGCGCGCCTAACGCGCCGTGTGTTGAGGTGTGGCTATCCCCGCACACAATGGTTTTGCCGGGTTGCGTGATGCCAAGTTCCGGGCCGATGACATGCACGATACCCTGGTCGGGACTATTGATGTCGTAGAGCGGGATGTCAAACTCGGCGCAGTTTTCCGCGAGCGTCTCCATCTGCTTGGCGGCAATCTGGTCCGCGACCGGCAAGGTTCTGTCTGTCGTCGGGACGTTGTGATCCATCGTGGCGAAGGTGCGTTCCGGGCGGCGCACTTTTCGGTTGGCGAGCCGCAATCCCTCAAACGCCTGTGGTGATGTGACTTCGTGCACGAGGTGCGTGTCAATATAGAGGATTGGCACCTCGCCTGCGTCTGCACGCACGAGATGCGCATCCCATATTTTTTCATACATTGTTTTTAATTGCATAGATTTCTTCCAGGATGTAGCCTCGCGAGGGACAGTGGACATCTCTGCAGCGAGGCTGCAGAGATGACAAAGTTAAAGTAAGTAAGGTAGCGTGTTTACGCGGGGCGACACACGCACATTTTCTGTAGACGTGACCGTGTTTACGCGGGGCGACACACGCACATTTTCTGTAGACGTGACCGTGTTTACGCGGGGCGACACACGCACATTTTCTGTAGGCGTGACCGTGACGGCCCTCGTGCTACGGGGCGTGTGGTAAATGATGCACGCATCGCGAGGGACAGGCCCTCGCGCTACGGGGTGCGTGGTAAATGATGCACGCATCGAGACCAGGGGGCGCGCCTACCGGGGCAGTAAATCACACGCGCATGACAACGGGGAGCACAAGGGGGCTCCGTTGCATTTGCTTTGCGAAAAAGCGGCGGAGCGCGCCCCGAATTTCGTCTTGGACTGTCTCTGTTTCGGCCTTCTGTTCGTCACTCAGGTTCTGGATGACGCGCAGCGTAATCTGTTTCGCCTCATCGATCAACTCCTCCGATTTGTCCATGTAGACAAAGCCGCGGGATACGATTTCCGGTTCGGTGGCAACCGCGCCTGCGTCGCTGTGCAGGACAATAATCGGGATTACCATGCCATCTTGCGAGAGCGTAATCCGGTCGCGGAGGACGATGTCCTCCAACTCAATTTCAGGTTTGCCATCAACCAGCACGCGTCCTGAGCGTCCTTTTCTGCCGAATACTTCACACGTATCGCGCGTCAACCGAATGAGTTCTCCGTCTTCCGCGATTTTAATGTTTTCGTGTGGGATTCCGACAGATTCGGCGTGTTCGGCGTGCCGCACGAGGTTCTGATACTCGCCATGCATCGGAATAAAAAACTTGGGGTGCAGCAGGTTGAGCATCAACTTCAGGTCTTCGCTAGCCCCGTGTCCTGATACATGCACGTTTGCGTTCCGTTCGTGGAATATCTTCGCGCCGCGCTTGAGCAGGTGGTTGATGACATGGCCGATGGACTTTTCGTTACCGGGGATAATCCGTGCGGAGATGACGACGGTATCGCCGGGTTCCACCTTCAAAAAGGGGTGATTATCGAGGGCCATCAACGCCATCGCCGAGCGCGGTTCGCCTTGGCTGCCGGTGCTCAAAATGACGACTTCGTGCGGTTTGAACATCGAGGCATCGCGGGCATCTATCAGATAGTCCGGGTTAATTTTCAAGTAGCCGAGCTCGGAGGCGGTGCGGACATTGTTGATGAGCGAACGTCCTGTGACAGCGATGAGCCGCCGATGTGTGTCCGCCAAATCGATGAACTGCTGAATGCGATGCAAGCTTGAAGAGAAGGTGCAGAGGAAGAGTTTCTGCTCCGTTTTCTGGAAGATGGTGTCTATCGCGTCGTAGATGCTCCGTTCCGATGCCGTGTGTCCCGGCCAGTTGGCGTTAGTGCTGTCGGAAACAAGCAGTTGAACGCCTTCCTCCCCGAGGCGTGCGAGCGTATGGATATCCGTTAACTTCCCATCAACCGGTGTCGTATCGAATTTGAAATCGCCGGTGTGGACGATAATCCCCGCGGGCGTGCGCAGTGCAATGGCGACTGCGTCCGGAATGCTGTGCGTGACGTGAATGAACTCGGCGGTAAAGTCACCGAGGGTTACCGTATCGCCGGGGGCGATGCTATTCAGTTGGGCTTTCCCGAACACGCCGTATTCTCGCAGGCGGCCGCTGGCGATGGAGAGCGTCAATTGCGTGCCGTAGACAGGCACATCTAATTGCTGCAACACGTAGGCTAACGCGCCGATGTGGTCTTCGTGGCCGTGCGTGAGGAGGATGCCGCGCACTTTGTCACGGCGTTCCACGAGGTAACCGATGTCCGGGAAAATCAGATCGACCCCGGGCATATCGGAACTTGGTAACATGAACCCGGTATCAATGACGATGATGTCGTTGTCGGTTTCATACACCATCATGTTCAAACCGAATTCGCCGAGCCCGCCCAAGGGGATGATAGAGATTTCTGTATTTCGCAATGTGTTCAGATCCGTTCTTTGGTAGTTTGACACCTCGCTACCAGTGCCGTTATCGATGTTGTTGATGACTACGTTTTCGATGTTATGATTCATATATTTTCGCCTTGCCGGAGGCGCGGTTTGAAGCCGCGCCTACGGGGTGCTATGGCACGGCGAGGGCAGCCCCTCGCCCTACGTTCTTGCGAGCCTACACGACGATGTTGATGAGCCGATTCCGCACAACGATGGTCTTCCGGATCGGCTTGCCTGCGACAAACCGCTGGACGCGTTCGTCAGCGAGGGCGGCTTCTTGGACCTCTTTGTCGGTAGCATCCACAGGCAGTTGGAGCCGGTTGCGGAGTTTGCCGTTCACTTGTGCGACAATCGTCACGGTGGCCGCTGCGAGGACCTGTTCGTCGTGTCTCGGCCAGGTTTGATGCGCGAGGAGCTCCGCTTCGCCGAGGCGGTGCCACAATTCCTGCGCGATGTGCGGCGCGTACGGCGCGAGGAGCCGCAGGAAGACTTTGAGCGTCTCCTTCGGGAGTGTCGCCGCTTGAGTTGCATTATTAACGAAGACCATCATCGCGCTCACGGCGGTGTTCATCTTGTCAATGGACTCGGTATCCTCGGTGACTTGCTTGATAGTCTGGTGCAGTGTGCGCCAGAGTTCGGGGTTGCTTTCGCCGGGTGCATCGGTGAGCCGCGTGCTGAGTTCGCCGTTTTCTTCGTTGACGATGAGCCGCCAGATGCGCTGGAGGAACCGATGGACACCTTCTACCCCCGCGGTTTGCCACGGCGTGCTCGCCGTGACCGGTCCGATGAACAGGAGGTAGAGCCGGATGGCATCCGCGCCATAGGTATCGATGACATCGTTGGGGTTGATGCCGTTTAACTTTGACTTGGACATTTTCTCCATTTGCGCGAGGAGCGGTGTCCCGGTGGCTTTCGCGATGAACGTGCCGTCGTTCTCCTCAACTTGGTGCGGGTAGTAGTATTTGCCGGCCTCGTCTTGATAAGATTCAGCGAGAATTAGCCCTTGATTTACCAGGCCTTGGAACGGTTCCTCCGTTGAGACGAGTCCGCAGTCGTAAAGCACTTTGTGCCAAAACCGTGCGTAAAGTAGGTGTAGAACGGCGTGTTCGGTGCCGCCCATGTAGAGATCTACCGGCATCCAGTAGCGTTCCAATTCGCTGTCGCACGGTGTCTCCGTGTTGTGCGCGTCCAGATAGCGGAGATAATACCAGCAGGAACCGGCCCATTGCGGCATAATATTGGTTTCCCTGCGCGCTTTCCGTCCATCTGGGAGCGTTATATTCAGCCACTCGTCTGCGGCGCGCGCGAGGGGTGGTTCGCCATCTGCTGTCGGTTTATAGGCATCGACAGGCGGCAGTTCGACTGGCAGTTCTTCATCGGATAGTGGGACGATGCTGCCATCTTCACAGTGTGCCAGCGGAAACGGTTCGCCCCAATAACGTTGCCGGGAGAAGAGCCAATCCCGTAGGCGATATTGGACTTGCCGCGCGCCTTTCTTGTCCCTTTCTAGCCATGCAATCATCTTCTCCTTAGCATCAGCGACGCGCAGTCCGTTGAGGAAACCGCTGTTGACGCAGGTGCCGTCGCCGACGAAGGGTAAGTCCGCCGAGGGCGCGCGTTTGGAAACCGCGTCTCCGGGAGACGTTTCATCTTCGAGCGGCTGAATCACCTCAACGATGGGTATACCGAACGTTGTGGCGAACTCGTGGTCGCGTTCGTCATGGCCGGGCACTGCCATGATGGCCCCCGTGCCGTAGGTAAGCAGCACATAGTCCGCCACCCAGATGGGGATAGGTTCATCGTTCGCCGGGTTGATGGCATAAGCCCCCGTGAAAACGCCGGTTTTCTCTGTCGCCAGGTCTGTGCGTTGCAAGTCGGATTTGTTGACTGCTTCCTGGACATAGGCGGTGACAGCGGCTTCCTGTTCCGGCGATGTGATTTCGGGGACGAGTGGATGCTCTGGTGCCAGCACGCAATAGGTTGCACCGAAGAGCGTATCGGGCCGCGTCGTGAAGACGGTGAAGGTTTTATCAGTGTCGGGCCCCGAGGTCTCTCCTACAACACGAAATTGAACATCCGCGCCCTCGGACTTGCCGATCCAGTGGCGTTGCATTTCCTTGAGGCCATCGGGCCAGTCGAGTGCTTCGAGTGCTTCGAGGAGCCGTTCGGCATAGGCGGTGATTTTAAGCATCCACTGGCGCATGAGTCGGCGTTCCACCGGGTCACCGGTGTCGACGTATTTTCCGTCTTTGACTTCCTCGTTAGAAAGGACGGTGCCGAGGGCGGGGCACCAATTGACAGGGACATCAGCGAGGTATGCCAACCCTTTTTCGTAAAGGCGGAGGAACATCCACTGCGTCCATTTATAATAGTCAGGCGCGGAGGTATCGATTTCCCGTGCCCAGTCGTATGAGAAGCCGAGTCGTTGTATTTGCTGTCGGAACGTATCGGTGTTCCGTTGAGTGATGTGTGCGGGGTGTATATCTTCACGCACGGCGGTTCGTTCGGTGGGCAGCCCGAAGGCATCCCATCCCATCGGGTGCATGACGTGATACCCCTGCATGCGCCGGAAATTGGCGAAGACATCGGTGGGGACATAGTTTTTAGGGTGCCCCATGTGCAGTCCTTCGCCGGAAGCATAAGGGAACATGCCTAGCACGTAAAATTTGGGCTTCTGTTTCAGTATGTGAATGTCGTTTGGCACTTTGAATGCCTCGCGTTCGCGCCACACTGCCTGCCAGTGCGGTTCGATTTCCGCGGGGGCATATCCATGATTTTCCATTCGTTTCAGGTTCTCCTTAAGCGTTTATCGTATTAAAACATATTGTGCAAGGTTAATGCAAGAAAATTCTTAGGCATGGCGATTTTGGGACGTGCTCCTAGGGTGAGCCCACAGCGGCATTTAGTTGTCCCATTAAGGAAAGGGCCTGTTGTTGCTTTTCAAAATTAAAAACTGAAGACGGGATACCTATGCTATTTTAAAAGATTGTTTGACACGTTAAACGTTTGAAGGTATACTGATGCCAAGAGAGAAAGCCTTGGGCGTTTTTCGTGCAGGGCGGGAGTTCGCGGGGGCCCTAATAAATTGAATTTGTCATAAATTTTTATCAATTTTTCAAAACAATTACGCTATAGTTAAGTTACGAATGAATTGGAGGATGCAAATGTCGCGCTTTTGCAGCGCGCAGGATGACACAGCACTTCAACATGGAGGGCCTGGTAGGTGGACGCTGTCCATAAACATTGCACCCCGTAGAGGGGTTTCAAAGGCATGTGGCTTTTCCTATTCACAGCCGCAGCTGAACCACCACTAGGCAGAAAAAACAAATGAAGAGCAAATTATCGCGTCGGCAGTTTCTACGCACGGGCGCGCTCGCCAGTGCATCTGTCGCAGTCAGCCTCGGTTTTCTAGGATGTAACCGCGCCTTACTCAACAACATCCCTTGCTTCAAACCTGAGCTGCCCTATCAGTTTATGCCGAGCGCAAATCGGCTCCTCGACCTGCCGGAAGGCTTCACCGCCATCGGTATCTCACGAACCGGGGAGATGATGGACGATGGGCTGTGGGTGCCGGGCAAACACGATGGCATGGCCGCCTTCCCCGGCCCAAATGGAAAGACACTCCTCGTCCGCAATCACGAATTGAACGCAACCGACAAGACTCTCGGTGCCTTTGGGTGGAATAACGAGAAGATTGAGCGGGCAGAAATCGGCAAATTCTACGAGGCAGGCTCAGGGGAGACACCAGGGCTTGGGGGCACGACGACGCTCGTCTATGACACCCGCACGGGGACGCTGGACAAACATTTCCTGAGTTTGGCTGGCACTATCCGTAATTGTGCCGGCGGGCCGACTCCGTGGCAGACCTGGGTAACCTGCGAGGAAACCGTCCAAAAGGCGGAGAAAACTTACGAACGGGACCACGGTTACAACTTTGAGGTGCCTGTCTCCGCTACGGTGGGACTTGCCCCGCCCGTGCCGCTCAAGGCGATGGGACGGTTCAACCATGAGGCTATCGCTGTGGACTCGCGAACCGGCATTGTCTACCAGACCGAGGATAGAAACGATGGGCTCATCTATCGGTTTATTCCTGAACAACAAGGTGAACTTGCTAAGGGTGGCCGCCTGCAGGCATTGCAAATTCGTGATGTGAAAGGCGCGGATACCCGCAATTGGAAAAGCGGCACACAAAAGTTCTTCCCCTGGACATACAAACCTCTCCCGGTAGGCGAAGTTTTGGATGTAGCATGGGTGGATATTGAGAACGTGGAGTCGCCGAAGGATGATCTTCGCAAACAAGGCGTTGACGGAAAGGCCGCGGCAAAGTTCGCGCGCGGTGAAGGGATATGGTTCAGCGGCACCGACTTCTATATCGCCTGCACGAACGGCGGTATCAAGCGAAAAGGGCAAATCTGGCGATACACGCCGAGCCCCTACGAAGGCACAACCGACGAAGACAAACAGCCCGGCACGCTGGCACTCTTCATTGAACCGAACAACAGTAATCTCCTCGAAAACGCCGATAACCTGACGGTGACACCGTGGGGAGACCTGATCCTCTGTGAAGACGGACCGAGGGAGCAGTTTTTGGTAGGCGTAACGCCAGACGGGCATCTCTACCGATTCGCGCGTAACGCCGGGAATACGTCCGAATTAGCAGGCGCAACCTTTTCACCGGATGGGACGACGCTGTTCATAAACATCCAGAATCAGGGGATTACGCTTGCGATTACGGGGCCGTGGCATGAGATTCGGCGGCGGCCGCTGGGGTTGACGCGCACAACGCTGTAGTTCGGGGACGTGGCCCCCGCGATTGTGCGTTTGACGCAGACAGCCTGGCGAGGGGCAGTGGACATCTCTGCAGCGAGGCTGCAGAGATGACAAAGTTAAAGTAAGGTAGCGTGTTTACGCGGGGCGACACACGCACATTTTCTGTAGGCGTGACCGTGACGGCCCTCGCCCTACGGGTTAGAGGAGGAGTTTTTGCAAAAAACTGGCTTTTTTTCCGCAAATTAGATATAATCTATTTGATTTGCAGCGTCTCTGTAGGACGAGATACGGAAATCTGGCCCTAGGGAGACAACTCAAACCTATTGCGTATGCGGCGCAAGCACCGCTTGCTTCCTCGCATACCTTACACCGAAAAGGAGAAGACAGACCATGAGGCGTTTTATCTCACTTTTTGTCATGCTACTGGTGTTTCTCAGTTGTTGGATCCCCGTGGCTTCTGCACAGAATGTTGTTTTCACTGATTCAGCGTTGGAAGCTACGGTGAGGGCAGAACTCTCTATAATGCATGACAATCCCATTCCCGTGATCTGGATGAACGGCCTGCAAACGCTGACTATCGGTGCATCGGATCTGAGAGAACCAGCGACGCCTATAAAAAACTTAGTCGGGCTAGAGCATGCGAGGAATTTGACGACATTAACTGTCTGGCATCATGACGTTAGCGACCTCACACCGGTCGGAAATCTACCGCTTTTGACGACCATTAACGTCCTAGGTAATAACGTTCGCGACCTCACGCCTCTCCAAAACCTGACGAGTTTGGAGACATTAGATGTCAGCCTTAATGACATTCAATCCATCCCGTCGCTCGGAAACCTGACACTGTTAAAGACGTTAAGAATCTCGGCTAACCGGAATCTTGGCGATAACATTGAGGGACTCAGCACCCTGACGGCACTGACAGAGTTACAGATCGCTTCTATCGGTGTCCGGGACCTTCAGCCGCTTCAAGCACTGACGAATTTGGAATCGCTATATGCCATGAACAACCTAATCACTGACATCTCGCCGCTCGGGGATTTGACAAATTTGGAGCAGTTATGGCTTAGGGGCAATGAAATCCGCGATATCTCACCGCTCCGAGGTGCCACAGCGTTAAAAGAAATTTGGCTTGAGGGCAATGAGATTCGTGATGTTTCACCGCTCACGGAGTTCACGGCATTAATTAACTTAATTTTCATGGGAAACGTACCCACGACCTTGCACCTTACTAACCCGCTGAGTTACCCTTCACTCTACACGCATATTCCCATTATTGTAGAAAGAAATGAGGTTATTATTTACCGCCCTGACTGGATCTGGGGAATCTCCTTTGCCTCTCGCGTTCCCACAACGCTTGAGATAGTCTCTGGTGATGGGCAAGCCGTCGGGCCGGGCGAGGCACTGCCGGAAGCACTCGTCGTGAAGGTGCTGGATGAAAACGGCGAACGGTTTGCTGGCGTGCCGGTGACGTTTGCAGTGACAGAGGGAGAGGGCACCGTGGATCCGGCGGAAACAACGGCGTTGGACCCCACGTATAACCTGCGCGACGCGGAGGAAGGAGAGGTACAGACTACCTTCACGCCGGGCAAACCCCTCGGGCAGCGAACCGTGGTGGCGACGGTGACACACGAGGAAACGACGCTCCAGGCTACCTTCACTATTAACGTGGTCCCCGGTGCCCTCGCGGCACCCACGATAGCAACAGGTGCCCCCCTGCTTACCAGTCTGCCGGTAAGGTGGATCGCGCCGTCGTATGCCTTGCAAGGCTATGAACTGCGCTATCGGGTAAAGGACAGCGAGGCGTGGACAGATGCAGGCCACGAGGGGACAGAGACGCGCCTCACGCTCACCGACTTAATCCCGGGTACCACTTATGAGTTGCAAGTGCGGGCGAAGACTGAGGCGGGCTTCAGCCCCTGGTCTCCATCCGGTTTCGGCACCACGAGGATCGCGGCACCGATGGTAACAACAGTTACCCCCCCCCTCCTGCCTACCAGTCTACCGGTAGGGTGGGCCGCGCCGTCGTATGCCGTGCGAGGCTATGAGCTGCGCTATCGGGTAGAGGACAGCGAGGCGTGGACAGATGCAGGCCATAAGGGGACAGAGACGCGCCTCACGCTCACCGACTTAATCCCGGGTACCACTTATGAGTTGCAAGTGCGGGCGAAGACTGAGGCGGGCTTCAGCCCCTGGTCTCCATCCGGTTTCGGCACCACGGGGTATGTGCCCGTGCTGGTGAAGGAGCCTGCGCCTGTCGCCTTGGATCGGCTTGTTTTCAACGAGATTCGGAATGCTTCGGCAGCCCGAGACGATTGGGTAGAGGTGAAAAACATCAGCGATGCGTCACTTTCGCTTTCGGGCTGGGAGCTCAGTATCGTTGCGCCATCAGGCGATGCGGCGAATCGGGATGTGGTTCTCGTCACGTTCCCGGCCTACACGTTGCCGGCGGGGGAGGTGTTGCTCATCACAAACACCGCGCCGGGCGAGACAGCCTTGGCTAGTGGGGTGAACATTGCGACAGGTGCTGGCAAAAAAGGTGCGACGCATCGCTATTTCGTCGCATCGGGGTTGAAATTGCCGGCGACGCGCTACCTGTTGTTGCTGCGCAGTGCTATTGATAAGAATGGCACCTCGGAGGCACTGGAGGATGTGGCGGGGAATTACTTCCGCGAGACCGGCTATTTCGCTGCAGAGGGGGGCACGCAAGTGTGGCCGCTGCAAGGCACCGAGCTTCCGGGCGATGCGCCGCCATTGACAGAAGGAGAGGCCTGGCAGCGGGTCTCCACGGAGAAACGCGGTTATGTCGCTGCTGCTTGGCGCGCGAGTGGGTATCACGGCGGGCTTGGGTATCGTCGTGCTGCGGATGCGGCGACGAGCCTCGGCACACCCGGGTATGACGTGCCGGCTGTGACCGCGGCAACTCCTACGGCGCAGCTGAGTGTGAGCGAATTGATGCTCACGACTGGCGGTGCCCGTGCCGGTCCGCAGTGGATAGAGCTCTACAATCCGTCCTTGACAGCGCCGGTGGCGCTGGAAGGCTGGCGGTTGGTAGTGGAATATCTGGATGTAGAGAATGCGCGGCGGCATCGGCATGAGGGGATTTCTTTCTCGCCGTTCACCGTGTTGCCCAACCAGACTCTCCTACTCACGACGTGGCATGATGAGCATTCTGGGCATTTTCCGGAGAGTCGGGTGTACCACCTTGGTTTCCGTCATAAGCGGGCTTTTAACCTACGTGAGCGGCGGAACGACATGTTGAATCCGCTGGGTTTCTCGGTGCAGCTCTTGGATGCGGCGGGTGTTCTGGTTGACAGGGTTGGGAATTTAGATGGTGTGGCTCGGACGAAAGACGCACCGGTGTGGCAAGTTCCGCCCTTTGAGACGGCCGATGGCGTGCGTGTCTCGCTGCTGCGCAAGTATGCCGATGGCGCGCCGCTGCCGGGTACGGAGGCGGCGAGTTGGGTGAGCGCGTCACAGGTGAAACTCGTGGGTATCACCTATTTCGGACGTGAGACAGACCTCGGTACCCCTGGTTATCGGCGAGGCGGTGCGTTGCCGGTTGTCTTGTCGCAGTTCCACGCGCTTCAAACGGAGGCGGGCGTTGTTATCCGTTGGACTACCGAGTCAGAGGTAGACTTGGCGGGTTTCAACATCTTGCGCGGCGCGAGTCGACAGGGGCCGTTTCGCATTATCAACCCGGCGTTGATTCTGGGTGCTGGCACGTCTGGTGAGGAGCATATTTACACGTTCACGGATACTGCGGCGGAGCCGGGGGTTGTCTCGTATTATCGGCTGGAAGAGGTATCTTTTGGTGGTGTGCGTTTGCCCTTGGCGACGACGCGCCTGAAGGGGCATGTCGGTGCGCGCGGCAAGTTCACGACGCGTTGGGGTGAATTGAAAGCGCGGTAGGTGTGCCTTTGCACCGTATGGCACCATACGGTATTTCAGTAGTTCGGGCTCGCCTGAATTCATCAGTCTTTCCTCGCGGGCTAGCGCGCTGGCAGCGGCGCGCCCCCGTAGGAGAGACCTCCCGCGTCTCGATGCGTGCGATATCGGGACCAGGATGTCCCTCCTAATCGGGACAGGGATGTCCCTCCTACAAGAAGGCGTGGGGTGTCGGGACCAGGAGGTCTCTCCTACAAGACGCGTGCAATATCGAGACCAGGATGTCCCCCCTAATCGGGACAGGGATGTCCCTCCTACAAGAGGCGTGCGGTGTCGGGACCAGGATGTCCCTCCTACAAGACGCGTGCGATATCGAGACCAGGATGTCTTTCCTACAAGACGCGTGCAATATCGGGACAGGGATGTCCCTCCTAATCGAGACCAGGAGGTCTCTCCTACAAGACGCGTGCAATAAAAGATTGGGCTAAGCCCACGACTTTCGTCCGCCAAAAAATTAGCGTAAAAACGGGACATTCGTTCCTGCATGCGTTATCCCTGCATTTTTGCATTTTTCTGCTTTAGCAGCCCTGGGCTTGAATCTGGGTGTCTACGCGCTAGCGACGCATCTTGAAGTCTGCCCATGTCGTGGCTAGTTTGCCATGGGGGTTGACATGCAAGTAGGTGCCATTGTAGGTGAGGTGATGTCCGTTTCCGGCGGCATCCCGCCACTTTGACTCCGGTGCGCCCTCAAAATCAAAATGCCAGAGAGCAATCGTGTGTTCATCGGGTTCAAACCGGCCTTTCGGCACTTCTATGGTTTTCTCCCAGACTTCGTTCCATTTTTTTTCCGCTATACCCTCTGCGGGATATCGGACGACATTTGAGATGCGGACTTCGTCAATCAGGCCCCCGGTGAAGTCCACCCAAACCGGTTTTCCGAGGAAGGGCCCGGGGTCGATCCCGAGTAAGGGCTTGCGGCCGCCGCCAATGCGGAGGGGCCCATCGGTGTTATCAAATCTCAGCAGGCTGCCACGCGTCCCTCGCAGCCGGTTGTTGACGCAGCGCTGCCGATACTGTTCTGTGAAGGTGACAGCAATGTAGTGCCACTGCTCCAGCGGCAACTTTGCCTTCAAACCGGGGAGGCCTCCTGCGTGGAATCCTTCTCGGAAGGTAAAGTGAAAACTCGGAGAGCCGGGCGGAAACATATCCCATCTGTAACTCTCGTTTTTGTAAAGGAGGGACCAGACTTCCAAGGGTTGGGCCCTTGCGTCGTCGCGTTCCTTCAAGGGCCGCTCCAGATACACCCACATTTCAATGGTGAATCCATTTTTTTGCAAGTTAACGTCAAAGTCGTCGTGGTCTGGGACAGCGGCATAGTCGCCTTGCTCGTAGATGCGGAGGTATTCGCCACCGGCTGGAGATGGTGGCGCAGCCTCTCCCGTGCCAAGTAGGCACAGAGCGAGCATCGTCGTGAAAACAAGCATTCGCATAGTTTCGCTCCTTTTGATGTCGGAGAGAACCTAAGGGTGTGTCACTATCGGTTACTTGCAGATACGTCCACCCCTGCCAGAGTTCTGAATCGCCGGGCCCGATTTCGTCATAGTAAACGTAATTTCCGGAATGCGCAATGAACGCTTTTAAAAACGTAGACGTTGTTTTGCGGCAAAAGGTACCATAAAAAATGCAGTTTTTTCAAGAAAATCGATATTTTTGCATCTTTCTGCCGAATTGTCAAAAAATCTATCCATTATTCCGACTTTTATGTTATAATTAACGTATTCAGATTTGAAAGAAGGAGCCACAATTAATGGCAGATACGATTAGAGGTGCTGTGCTTGGTTACGGCGCAGCCTTTAATATGGGCAAGGCACACGCGAATATGATGGAGCGCACCGATGGCATCCACTGCGTCGCCGTGTGCGACATTGACGCATCACGCACCGATGCGGCGAAACAGGATTTCCCCGGCATCCGAACCTATAACACCGTTGAAGAACTCATCGCCGACACCGAGGTCGATCTGGTTGCGAACGTTCTCCCGCACAGTCTGCACTGCGCACCGACGGTGGCGTGCCTCAATGCCGGCAAGCACGCTGTCGTCGAGAAACCGATGTGCATCACGATTGCGGAAGCCACCGAGATGATTACCGCCGCCGAGGAAAACGGTGTCATGTTATCCGTGCATCACAACCGGCGTTGGGATGCAGATTTTTGGACGCTCCGCGAGCTGGTTCATTCCGGCGTTATCGGCAAAGTTTTCAACGTCGAGATGTGGGGCGGCGGATACGGCAGACCGAATCCGGATTGGTGGCGTAGCGTGAAAGCCATCTCCGGTGGGCAATTCTACGACTGGGGGGCGCACTACCTCGATTGGTTGCTCAACGTCATTGAAGCACCGATGATTAACGTCACCGGGTTCTACCAGCCGAACCTCGTCTGGGACGACATTTCCAACGAAGACCACGTGCAAGCCATCATCCGCTTCGCAGACGGGTGCATGGCGAATATCCAAATGTCAAACATCGCGAAAATCGGCGGACCGCGGTGGAAACTGCTCGGTTCTCACGGCGCGATTGTTTCAGGCGATGGACAGTTCAAGGTGCTCTCTGAAGTGGAAGGACACCCGAAGGAGCAGATGGTAGGGTTCCACGGTCGCCCTGGCCCCAGTTATTACCAGAACATCGTCGCGCACTTGAACGATGGCACCCCGCTGTTGGTAACGCCAGAATCGGCGCGCCGCGTCATCGCCGTGATGGACTTGGCAGAGAAATCCTCTAAGACACATCAGGCGGAAACTGTGCCGTATGAATTTTCCTAATGTCCTTGTTTCCGTAGGAGGGTTTGTCCCTCGCTGTGCTGGGAGAAAGAAGCGCGCGCGAGGGACAGGTTTTCCCGCGCCGTAGTTTCCAACAAATGAAAACATGAAAACCATCGTTTTTGAAAAAATCGGCCAACTGCGCATCGAAGATAAACCTATCCCGATGCTTGACGCGGGCGATGTGCTTATCCAGATGGAACTGTGCGGCATCTGTGCATCCGACCTGGCCGCCCTCCGAGGCGACGTATCCGACTACGCGCCCCCTGTCGTGATGGGACATGAACTTGCCGGGTTCATTGTGGAGAGCCGACACCCGGATGTCAAAATAGGCGAGAAGGTTACCGTCAATCCAATGCTTTCCTGTGGCGTTTGTCTTGACTGCAAAAATGACCGGGATAAATACTGCAACACCATCGAAGGCATCGGACATGACATTGACGGCGGCTACGCGGAATACATCCGCATGCCAAAGCACGGTGTGGATACCGGCAAACTCATCCGCGTGCCGGAAACTATTCCTGCAGAGGTGCTGCTATTCCTTGAACCCCTCGGCTGTTGTCTCAATGCGATGCAGGAGACGTTGGGTGATAGCCCTTGCGGCCGGGAGGACGCGCCTACTGGTACCGTCGCAATCCTCGGCGCGGGACCGGTCGGATTGATGTTAACGCAGCTCGCAAAACGACGCGGTTTAGCAACGTATATGCTGGAACCGCTCGTGCATCGCAGAACCGTCGCCGAAGAAGTCGGTGCCGATGCAGCGTTTGATGTCTCTGATGACGCTGTCGCGCACCTCCGAGACATTACTCACGGTGGGGTGGACACCGTCATTTCAGCGACGACGAACAACGCTGCTGCCATCGCGCTCGCGTTTGACGTTGTGCGGCGAGGCGGGTGCATCAATTTCTTCGGGCTCGCCCCGGAAGGCGAGGAACTCCGCATTAACTTAGAACAGTTTCACTACGATGGACATAAACTGATGGCATCGTGGGCATTTTCGCGCGCAAGCCTTGCGGCATCGCGGCAGCTGTTGATAGAAAAGGCGTTAGATTTCGCGCCGTTGTTAACCGCGCGGTTCCCGATTGAGCGCGGCTTAGAGGCGTTTGAGAATGCCGCCGCGCATCGCGGTGTGAAGACTGCCTTGCACCGATGCTAACCCTTGTTTACCGGATTAACTTCTGTAGTCGGGCTCGCATGAAGTTTCAGGACATCATCAGTAGGAGAGCCCCTGGTCTCGATTGCCTTCGGTAGGAGAGCCCCTGGTCTCGATTGCCTTCGGTAGGAGAGCCCCTGGTCTCGATTGCCTTCGGTAGGAGAGCCCCTGGTCTCGATTGCCTTCGGTAGGAGAGACCTCCCGGTCTCGATTGCCTGCGGTAAGAGAGCCTCCCGGTCTCGAAAAAAACCGAAACGCAAAGGAGGGTGCCCTGCGCGGTCTTGACTGACCGGACGCTTGGCGAACATACAAAAAAAATGATTCTTGGTGCGCATGTATCGACAGCGGGCGGTTTACACAACGCCATCAAAAACGGCGATAAACTCCGCTGTGATGCGATACAAATTTTTCTTCAAAATCCGAACCAGTGGAAACCCAAACCCATTGCCACTGATGGGCTCAAAAAATTTAGGGCGGCGTGGAGCGAGTCGCCGATTCGCGAGGTGGTGGCGCACGATATCCACTTGAGCAATCTTGCCTCGCCGAAACCGGATGTGCTGTCAAAGTCGCGCGCGCAGTTTCAGGTGCAGCTGGAATTGGCGACGCGGCTCGGCATCAGCGGCATCGTCACACACCTTGGTGCGCATTTGGGCGAAGGCGAACGTTTCGGTTTGAAACGGCTGACAGAAAGTTTTGACGAACTCTTTGAAACTACCGATGCGCCGGAAGTCACTGTGCTACTTGAAACCACCGCTGGGCAAGGGACAAACCTCGGGTACCGCTTTGAGCACCTGCGCGATGTGATTGCGATGTCGCGGTATCCGGCGCGGTTCGGTGTCTGTTTTGACACGTGTCACGTCTTCGCCGCCGGTTACGATATGCGGACGGCGGCGGATTGCGAGGCAGTTTTTGCGCGGTTTGACGCGGTTATCGGCTTGGAACGGTTGCAGGCGTTTCATCTCAACGATGCGAAATCGGAATATGAGAGCCGCGTGGACAGGCATGCGCACCTCGGCAAAGGCAACATCGGTTTGGAGGCGTTCGCGTTCATCGTCAATGATGCCCGGTTTGCGGAGGTGCCGCTCATCATTGAAACGCCGGAATTGAAAACGATGCACGCGGTGAATCTGGCAACCTTGCGCGGCTTGGCCACATAGCCCGGTTGAGGGGCTGTCCTTGCGCAATTGTTAAAATGAACCGTTGAATGACTAGGGCTTACAACCCGTTATCAGGAGCTGCGGAGAACAAAAGGTGAATATCGGATTTTGGGAAGTTGCGTTCCTACTCATCCTCTTTTTTGGGATAATCCTTATCTCACGTATCTCCACCCGTTTTCAGACGAAGCGCGTCTGTCCAAACTGCGGTTTAGCTATTCGGACAGAGACGCGGCGGTGCCCTGAATGTGGCCGTAATTTTCCGAGGAAGGTATCATCATGACAAAACTAAAACTCAAAATTAACGGGATGTCCTGTCAACACTGCGTGAAGACGGTGACAGCGGCATTGACAGAAGTCGAAGGCGTTCAGCGCGCCAAAGTTAACCTGCGGAAGGGCGAAGCCGACGTGCGCTTTGACGAGACGCGCGTCACAACTGCCCACCTTACAGCGGCAATAACGGAAGCCGGTTTTGAGGCGGTGTAAAGACGCTAACCGTCCTTATTCACCGTAGCGCGGGGGCCTGTCCCCTGCGCACACACAGACACAGCTGAACCACCGCTAGGAACAACAAAAAAGTTCAACAAGTTGGTAAGAACTCACAACGTGAGTTCGGCCTGATAGGCAGCCGCTGTTTTCATAGACACAGCTGAACCACCGCTAGGAACAACAAAAAGTTCAACAAGTTGGTAAGAACTCACAACGTGAGTTCGGCCTGATAGGCAGCCGCTATTTTCATAGACACAGCTGAACCACCGCTAGGAACAACAAAAAAATGGACACTGCCAAAATTGAAGTCAAAGCCGGCAATGGCGGCAACGGGTGCATCAGTTTCCGTCGCGAAAAATATGTGCCGCGCGGTGGGCCCGATGGTGGCAGCGGCGGCCACGGTGGCGATGTGATTTTCGTCGCGACGCTCGGCATGAGCACACTCATCGATTTTCGTCATAACCCTCGTCAAGTCGCGGGTAACGGCGCGCACGGCACCGGCAAACAGCGTAACGGCGCAGATGGCGCAGACTGCATCGTCAAAGTCCCTGTCGGCACAATTGTGAGAACGTTGGACACCGCGGAGGTTCTCGCCGATTTGACGGTGCCGGCACAGCGCGTTGTCGTGGCCCGCGGCGGCATCGGTGGCAAAGGCAATGCTCGCTTTAAAAGCAGCACGTTCCAGGCCCCGCGCGTCGCGGAAAAGGGTGAGCCGGGGGAAGAACGCGAGATAAGCCTTGAGGTGAAACTCATCGCCGATGTCGGGTTGGTGGGGTATCCGAACGCAGGCAAGTCGACGTTATTGGCGCGAACCTCTGCCGCCACGCCGAAAATCGCGGCGTATCCGTTTACCACGCTTCGTCCGAATTTAGGGGTAGTCCGCATCAATCGTGAGCAGAATTTTGTCCTCGCAGACATTCCCGGATTGATAGAGGGCGCGCACAAAGGCGCAGGGCTCGGGCATCAATTTTTGCGCCATATTGAGCGCACGAAAATGTTGATTTACGTGCTTGACCTGGGTGCAACAGATGGGCGGGACCCGGTTGCTGATTATGAGCAACTGAATCTTGAGTTGGGGCATTACAACGCAATGTTGACAGAGTTGCCGCATCTCATCGCCTTGAATAAAATAGATATGCCAGAATCGGCGGCGAATTTGGCGCGCGTGCAGGCCTATTTCGGCAAACGGCCCGTCTTCCCCATCTCGGCAATCACGGGTGAAGGCGTGAACCGTTTGATGCATCAAGCGTATCGTTCGTTACGGCATCTGGAGGCGCGCGCGCGAACAGCGGCGGAAGCCACGATGACGTTTGAACCAAAGCTGCCATCAGAGCCGCGGGCGCGCTTTGAACTTGTCGAAACGGCTGACGGCTTCGTTATCCGGGGTGGGGAGCCGCGGCGCGCGGTGCTCATGACAGATATGGAGAACGAGCAAGCGTTGATTCTGCTCTATCGGAAACTGAAAAAGATGGGTGTGATGAATGCGCTCCATCGCGCAGGCGCAGTAGAAGGAGATACAGTCCAGATCGATGAATTCGAGTTCACATACAGCCCCCGAGCCTTGCATGGCGAGTCGTGAAGGAGGCGGAAAGCCCTCGGTGCGGGAATCTGTAGGGCAACCAGAGCTCCTGAGTTTGCCGCGTAGCGAGCGGCACCTCTCCCGGGTGCAACGCCTTGTCGTGAAGGTAGGCAGTAGCACGCTTTCAACGGGCGCGAACCTCAACGAGGCCGCCCTTGATGGGCTTGTCCATGACTTGGCGATTGTCAAACAAGATGGGGTGGAGGTAATCCTTGTCACGTCGGGTGCGATTGCGGCGGGGTGGCCGCAGCTTGGTTTTCGGCAGCGTCCACAGACGTTACCGGGGTTGCAAGCGGCTGCCGCAGTCGGACAGATTCGGCTGATGTCGGCGTATGAAGAGCGGTTTCGTTACTATGGGCAGCGTGCCGCGCTGATGCTGCTCACGCAGGACGATTTCTCCGACAGAAAACGCTACATCCGCATGAGCGACACGCTCCGGACGTTGCTCCACCTCGGCGTGATTCCGATTATCAACGAGAATGATACCGTTGCGGTGGAAGAAATCAAAGTCGGCGATAATGATACGCTGTCTGCCTACGTAACGAACCTCGCCGAGGCACAGCTCCTCGTCATTTTGTCCGATCAGGCGGGGTTTTATACCGCCGATCCGCGGCTTCATCAGGAAACGCAGCTCATTGATACCGTCGCCGCGATATCGGAGGAGATGTGGGCGGCGGCGGGGGATGCGGGCACCAGCGCGGGCACGGGCGGCATGCTGACGAAGCTGCGCGCCGCCGAGATTGTCACCGGCTCCGGGGAGATGATGGTGTTGGCAGCTGGGAGTGAACCGCTTGTCGTGACGCGGCTCCTGAAAGGCGAACGTCTCGGCACGTTATTCCTGCCGCAATCGCGCATCGCTGGCAAGAAACGGTGGATTGCTTATTCGCGCCCGCCGAAAGGTAGACTGTTAGTCGATAACGGCGCGCGGGATGCCCTCGTGCAAGGCGGAAAAAGTCTGCTGCCTGTTGGCATTCGCCGCGTTGAGGGACATTTTGACTACGGCGATACTGTCTCGTGTTTCACGGACATTTCGTCAACCTGGGGAAGGGAGTTTGCGCGCGGGCTTGTCAACTATAACTCAACCCAAACGGCGCAACTTGCCGGCAAGCAGACGAAGGATATTGATAAAATCCTCGGCTACCGCGATTACGATGAGATTATCCATCGCGATAATCTCGTCTTGCTGGATTAACACAAGAACCGTAGGGCGAGGGCCTGTCCCGCGCCGGGCCACATTGACGCAAGAACCGTAGGGCGAGGGCCTGCCCCGCGCCGGGCCACGTTGACGCAAGAACCGTAGGGCGCGGGCCTGTCCCGCGCCGGGCCAAACCACGTAGGAAAAACAAAAAATGGCTGCATCGGCAATTGGCATCTCTACGGGAATATGTGCTCGTCGCGCAAAAAGAGGTTCGCGTGGAACACTACCTGCGCCGAGGCTCCGAGTGGATAGTGCGCGAACTCCGAGCGCGTGATGAGGTGCTGCGGCTGGCATCAATTAACTGCGCGCTGCCCGTACCGGATATTTACGAGAACGTCAAATGGGAAGAACCGCGATGAGTGTCAGGACGGATGTCTGTATCCGCCTATCTTCGATGGAAAAGATTAGCCGTTCATTTCCTAGCTCGCCGTGTTTGAGCGCAGGCGAGCTCAAACAAACCAAGTGGAGGAAACACGATGAGTGAAAACATCCAACAAATGATTCAATCCAAAGCCCAAAAGGCGAAAGCCGCGATGCGTGTCCTCTCGCGCAGCTCCGCCGATGTGCGAAATAACGCGCTTCTAGCGATGGCGGAAAACGTCAGCAACACCAAAGACGAAATTCAGTCGGCAAACCGCGTAGACCTGGGTAACGGTGAGAAAACAGGACTCGCCGCGCCACTCATGCAACGGCTGCTGCTTGACGACAAGAAAATCGACCGGATGGTGGACAACCTTCGGCAAGTGGCAGCACTCCCAGACCCGATTGGTTCAATCATCAGCATGGGCGAGCGGCCGAATGGCCTCAAAATCGGCACAATCCGCGTGCCTATCGGTGTCGTTGCCGTGGTGTATGAGTCGCGTCCCGATGTCACCGTGGAAGTCTCCGCGCTGTGCATTAAATCTGGGAACGGCGTTATCCTGCGCGGTGGTTCGGAAGCGATTCATTCTAATACCGTGTTGGCGCGTATTCTCAGTGAGACGGCGGCAGCCGAAGGCATCCCAGACCCGATTCAGTTCGTGGAAACAACGGATAGACAAGCCGTGCGTGAACTCATCCGGCTGCCGGAATTCATCGATCTGGTTATTCCGCGGGGTAGCAACGAATTCGTCCAATACCTCATGCGTGAATCGGACATCCCCGTGCTTGGCCATGCGGATGGCATCTGCCATATTTACGTCGATGAAGCCGCCGACCTGGGCATGGCAGCCAACATCACCCTGAATGCGAAAGTCGGTTACAAAGTGGGTGTCTGCAATGCAGTAGAGACACTGCTCGTCCACGAGGCAGTCGCCGAAGAATTCGTGCCGGTTATCGGGGAGCAGTTGCGCGATGCCAAGGTAGAGGTGCGCGGGTGCGAACGGACGCGGCAGCTCGTTCTGGAGGCCACCCCCGCGACTGAAACCGATTGGCGCACCGAATACCTTGACTATATCCTCTCGGTGCGGGTGGTTGATAGTCTTGGCAGCGCGGTGGAGCATATCGAGACATACGGTTCGCACCATTCGGATGCGATTATCACCGAGAGTTATTCCGCCGCGCAACGGTTCCTGAAGGAGGTGGATTCCGCCGCTGTCTATATCAACGCCAGCACGGTGTTCACGGATGGCTATGAATTTGGGCTCGGTGCGGAGGTAGGGATTAGCACACAGAAGCTCCACTCCCGCGGGCCGATGGGACTTGAGGGGTTGACGAGTTATAAGTATATTATTTATGGCGATGGACAAGTAAGGTAAAGGGGCTCCTTCTACCGTAGCGCGGGGGCCTGTCCCCCGCGAGCGTTCATCACTCAGCAACCCGTTTTTTTCCCGTAGCGCGGGGGCCTGTCCCCCGCGAGCGTTCATCACTCAGCAAACCTGCATGACAGGGGAAGGCCCTCGCTCAACAGTCGCGTGTGTTTTCGGGGAAACTGAGGCACCTGGGTGCAAAAGTCTTTTTGCTTGCAATTTCGACATGAATATGATATAATTATTAACGAAACCGAGTGGCGTTTAATATGATATAATTATTAACGAAACCGAGTCGCGTTTAATCGGATTGCCCACGCCGCAAAAATTCACCGCCTATTGCGGTACGTTATGAGTTTACTTAAAGGAGACAAACATGGAATGGCAAAAATTAAAAAAACTCGTTCAGTCTTTGAAACCTAGAGAGTTTGAAGAATTCGCTGCTATATTGCTAAAATCGCCGCTTGAAATTCCTTTTGTCGTCGCGAGATCGGGTGACCAACCCAGCGGCGATGCGAGAAGTTTATCGGGTGAGGTATCGATTCAAGCCAAGCGGTATACCACAACAAACTTTGAAGCATCATCAATTGAAGGAGACATTCGCCGCGCTGTACGAACCGTGTCCGAGCTCCAAGTTTATGTCTTAGCCGTATCCCGTGATACGGCTCAATTGCGGGATAGATTGGAGGAGGTTGAAAAAGAAACGGGCTTGGATATTGTCACCCTTGAGTTGTCTGATGAACTTTCAGACATCGGGGCTCTCTGCGTTACCTACTGGGAAAGTCTCCAAGGCTTTGGTTGCTTTGCAACCAACGAAAAAGCATTATCGGAGTGGGTTCAAGCGGAGGCGGCAGACCCAAAAACGCGTGAGAAAATCGAGGAACTCCGATGCAAACTGGGACAAGGCATTCAGACGTACGAGCGGGTTCAGAAGGATGCTGCAGCCTATCTCTGCAAGCGTTTTGGTGAACATCGGGCTCACCACATGCGCTTCAGTTATGAGATAAACTTGTCCAAAGCGATACCGCGCCCATCCCTCGCAGCGGCCGTCGAAGAATGGTGGCAGAACTCGCCCCAACCTTGCTATCTGGAAGGCGAGGAAGGCACCGGTAAATCGTGGCTCGCGGCCAAGGCAGTGAAGCCCATTTGCGCGGATGAAAATGTCGTCACTTTTTGGTTAAACAGTCCAGAGTGGGAGCATTGCAACTCCATACAGGAGCTGCTGCATTCTTGCTTCAAGCACGTCTATCCTTCTCGGGAGGCGCGGAAAATCGTCACGTTGCAAAAGAAGGTTGAAAACAGATGGTGCCAGCCAACTCTTATTGTCCTTGACGGTGTCAATGAAAGGCAGGCAATTACAGCGGCAAAGCGAATTCTGGACGAATATTTCACCCACGAAGATGCATGGAAGGGCAGAATCCGTATGCTGTTTACCACACGTACTTTGGAAGCATACCGGGACTTCGAACACACCTTGTGGAAAGGATGCCATCACATTTCGGTTCCCGCTTTTAATGACTCGGAATTAACGGCAGCCCTCGCTCGAGAAGGGCTCCCTGCAGACGAATTACCGGATGCCTTGCGGGAGATTGCGAGCATTCCTCGATACTTTCAGACATGCGTTCGGCTCCGGGAGCGATTGCATACCTTTGATTCCGTGACGAAGGAGTTAGTCTTGTGGATGGATTTGCGTGACAAAATCGAACGGACAGCCCCACAGATTCGTCAAAAACTGGATTGGCAAAGAACCGAGGACGCTGAGGACATCCTGGCCAAACTTGCACGCGAAGCGAAGTGGCGGAATGCTGAAACAGCCCCACATGCTTCCTATTCACTGCTCCGTGAGTGCTTCGACAAGCCAAGCTATTCGGAAATTCGTCAAGACTTGGTAGAACAACGCATCGCTTCAAAGGCTTCCAAGATGCAAGCGGTGTTAAGTCGGGAACACGTGATACTCGGGTGGGCACTTTACCTTTCCAAGATTTTTGACGCGACGGACGTTACCGACGTGAGGGAGTTGGCAGATCGGTTCCGGCAAGAACTTGAACCAATTCCTTCAGAAGAGTTGCGAACCGAGGCACTTTTTGTCGCGCTACAACTGACAGCGATAGCACCGCCTGACATCCCGCCCAAGCGACTGTCGCAAAAACGCGCCGCGTTAATGCAGGCTTGGTTCGGAAGTCACAACGCGCGAATTACGGAAGCCCGGGTCTCCTTTTGGGCGGAAGAAGATCCGGATGCCTATGCACACCTTGTTGAACTTCAGTTTGAAGAATCCAACTTCCCCAATCGGGAAATGGCACTCATCGTACCGCTCGCCACCGTCTGGCGCAAGGCACCCGAGAAAGCACTGCATCGGCATCCATATCTTACCCGATGGCTCCGCACGCCAGCAAATCCAATAGTGAACCCTAGCGAAGGG
The DNA here is from genome assembly GCA_958296135.1 of uncultured Poribacteria bacterium. GTDB lineage: Bacteria > Poribacteria > WGA-4E > WGA-4E > WGA-3G > AGPOR5. Next base: position 4,213,731 of record CATQHZ010000001.1, on the reverse strand, counting down.
GGCGCGATATCGCAAGCGACGCGGAAGCGAGAGGCTGCGCAAACGCGCTTAGCCGCCGCTGCCCTCTCCATACTCTCACAGCGGCCAGCACCGCCATTCCTAGAACCGCTTGCAAGGTGCGCCGCACACCTGCGTGACGAGGACAACCGTTACGTGCACGACTTTGACAAAACGTTGAGTCTCTTGATGCGTTGGGGATACACTGAAGCGGTTGTAGATGCGCTGTGCTCATTAGCCGAACAAGCCGACGAGGATTCGGATGTCTTGGCGGGTGTTCGTCACCTCGCGGCGTCCCTTTGTCTCGTGGAACTACCGCCGAGATTACAATGGCCCCTCTCGGCAGAAGAGAAAGAGGGGCAAGCCCAATGGCGACAGCATCGTTTCAGACCCTTTGTCGATCGGATTCGCGCGCGGGAGTCGTTATTCACAAGCGAGTCACCGGTCGAGAATGCGAATCAGAGTTATCCTGGCCTGGGCGAATTAGCGGTTCGCACCGATTTGCCGGCTTTGAGGGAGCTGGATCTGGTTCAAATCAAGCAAGTTTTGCGCTACGTCCTACCGGATTCAGGCAGGCATCAAAACCATAGTATGACTCTAAAGGTTGCTTGTATGCAGGAATTAATGCCCTGGTGGGCCAAATTCGAGCCCGAACATTACGCGACACTGGCGTGTGAGTTCAAGGTAGACATTTTGAAACACAACGCACCGCTGTATAACCTCCACGACGTTCAATGCGTTATTTTTCAGCCAAACGATTGTGCTAAAATCACGGCGGCTATTCTTGGCATGCGGCAACGTCTGGCTCAAGAAGATGCGTCCTCACAGAATATTGCTCATGATGCAAGTTTGTTAACCCAAACCCTCCTTTTCTCCGCCGCCGAGGGTGAATTGATGGAGTGGTTTGAATTTTTGGCGGACAATGAGTTGCTGCGGTACTCCATTGCCTATGAACCAATACCAAGTTTGCTTGCATATTTGCTCCCGGCAGCGGTGCGGGATTTGGCGCAGCAACAATTGGCAGCCTTACCGCCACTCTCCGCCGACGCTCAACCCACGATGACCGGCGGCGTGCCTGTCTGGTCTGTGCAAGAGTACTGGTGTGCGCTTTACGCCTATGGCACCCAAATGGAAGAGAACGCCGCTGCACGGGCGGTGAAAGCGTTAAAAAGGAGAGAACCGAACGCGGCCGGAACATTTCCGCTCATCTGGCTCGCGTTATCGGAACCACATCAATTTTTGACTCATGCTGCTACTGATGAAAGACTCCGCCTGCATCTTTTCGCCGAGAACAGCTGGCTCTTCACAGTCCCTATTTATGAGGGCAACGATGCACCTCCGGATGAGACACTCAAGTCCCTACCGCCAGAAATTGTGGGCTCTTTCCTCTGCTCCCCAGACCGGCGCACGGCATTTTCCCGGTGGGGGCGCGACCTGCTGAAGACACCGAGTTCAATCCTTCAAGGGCCTGAGGGTATCCCAGGTCTGGTAGCCGAATCGTGCTTTACCATCAACAGAGATGTCCTTCGGATTTGGGCCGAACAACACCCAGACGAATTCTTGGACGTGGCAGAGGGGTTTCTCGCAGCAGTGGCAGAGGGGTTTCTCGCACGAAGGCCACAGCATCGAAAGGTATTGGACCTGACAGACGCAGTCCTCTGTTTACTACTCCGTTTCAAACCGAGTGCTGCGATGGACTACTATCGCCGATGGGAGGCAGAGAACGCCAGAACGTACAATGCCACGTTTCTCGCGCAGCTCTGGCGGGTGAAGGACTGCAACTTGCCGGAACACCGTCAATTCCGGCGCAGACTCTTGGAAGAAAGTCCAAACGACTACGACATTATGCGTATGACACTTGCCGCTTTGACTGAGGGTGGCAAGGACGAATTGTGGCAGTTGGCAACGCAGAAATACTTAGTGAGCCACACCGCGAAGGAACGCAACCTAGGGGTCTCCATTTTGCCATGGTTTGGCACCTGCGCAGCGGTTCAGGTGCTTAAGGCATTGCAAGCAAACGATCCGAGTGAGTGGGTTCGCAAACACGCAGCGTGGGCTGCTGAAATCGCCCAGTACGAACGAAGCTGCAGAAAGGTTTATCGCGAGGCACTAAAAACTAGAGATTTGTTTCGCATCTCGGCGGTTTTGGAGCAACTGAAACCGGCACTTTCACCTATCGCCTTGTGGTGGCATCACGTGATTGAAGAGGAAGAGCTCGGCGGTGTCCCACCAGACAGCGATGCCAAACTGCACGCGCTCCTGTATCAATTTTGGTATCGATGGGGCAACTCCCACAAATCAAACCCGCATCGCGAGGTATTTGGCAGCAGAAGACTTCGTGATTATTGCCGCGGCGATGAACTCCAGAGGGGCTTCCGGCCACGAATTGCGCCATGGTGGAAACCTATTTAATGCGGGGCTCGGAGTGCATAGCGAGGGACAGGCCCTCGCCCTACGTGCTGCGGGACGTTTTTTCTTCATACAAAAAACAATTTTGATACAATTCCCAAAAATCGCCTATTGTAGGAGGACGAAAAACGTGAATCAATCCAAATACCCGAACCAAGAAACCCTCAATCGCGCGCTGAACATCTATCGCGAGGCGATGCGCCCGTTCCTGAGGCGGTGTCTCAAGCAGGTTCGCGGCACGACGGTGGAAGAGCTCTCCGAAGAGAGGAGTCCGTTAGATGTGGGCGATTTCGCACACTGCATCAGGAGATATTGGGACGATGTCTTCGCGCTGCAGTTCAACACCGAGCGGGATATCCGCAGCCGTGTCGGCATGATAGCGGACGCGCGGAACCTCTCGGCGCACCCCGGGGCAGGCGACTTGGACCGGGAGGATACCCGCGCGCGCCTCAATGATATTGCCTATATGCTTGGCGCAATCAATTGTCCCATCGAAAGACAACAAGTTGAGGGGATACGTGATAATCTCATCGAAGAGCACGAAAAACAACAAAAGGGGACAGACATGCCAGCATTGACAACGTCAATCCGGTCTGCTAATCCAACGTCATCAGGACAGAAGCAGCCAAACAATGCTGTGCGAAAAACAAAAAACCGGAGAAAGGGTGTCGAGCTTCCCGCTTGGCGAGATGTGATTCGTCCCAACGAGGATGTCATCACCGGCACCTTCCGGAAATCCGAATTCGCGGCGGACTTGCAGGAAGTCTACGAAGGCAGAGCGAAGACGGCGGAGTACGGCGAGGCGGAGATTTTTTTCAACCAAACGTACATTACGCCGGGGCTCCGCGGATTAATCGTTAATACTTTGCGGCGGCTCAGCGGAAACCAGGGCGGCGAACCAGTTATCCAGATGAAGACAGGGTTCGGCGGTGGCAAGACGCACAGCCTCATTGCGCTCTATCACCTCGTGACGAGTGCGGAAATTCTCACCACGCTGCCGGAAGACACATACGCCCGCCTGCGCGCGGAAATTCACGACATCATGCAGGAAGCCGAATGGCATCCGGCGATGGGTATCGATGCAAACGTCTCTGTGCTTGTCGGCACTTACCTCTCCACCACGGATGCCGATGCGACAAAGCGCGGCGAGCCGCTCAACACCCTCTGGGGCATGATGGCGAATCAACTTGGCGGACAAGATGCTTACGACATCATCGGTGAAGCGGCGCGGCAGGGCATCTCCCCCGGTGGCAAGCAGTTGGATGCTCTCTTTGAGAAAGTCGGTCCGTCTGTCATCTTAATCGATGAGCTGGTTGCGTATGTCCGCAATGTCACAGGTGTTACGCAAGATAGCATCTATACCTTCCTCCAGACGCTGACCGAGTCGGTGCGCCGCTGTGAGCACATCGCGCTGGTTGTGACGTTGCCAGAGAGCCAGACGCAGGCAGGCGCGGCAGCCGGCAACGAGGCACTCCAGAAACTCGAGGAACTCCTGGCGGAACAGGCGGATATAGACATTCGCCCTGACGAGAGCGGTAAGGAAGAAGACGCGGGCCAGGAAGCGAACGTTGTTGAGGAAATCTTTGAACGGATTGAGAACGTCTGGGCACCGTTAGAGATTAACGAGGCGTTTGAGGTGGTGCGCCGCCGGCTGTTCGGCAGCGAGATTGACGAGGATGCTCGCGATTTGACGTGTGAGGCGTTCCGAAAGCACTACCAGAATGCGCGCCGTGAATACCCCGACAATGTCAGCGATGCAAAATACCTTCAGCGGATGAAGGACTGCTACCCGATTCATCCCGAGGTCTTCGACAGGCTCCATTCGGATTGGGGTGCTGTGCCCGGTTTCCAGCGTACGCGCGGTGTCCTGCGCATCATGGCGAATTGTATTAGCCGCCTCTATCAGCGGGAGAACCGTTCGCCGATGATAATGCCTGCAGACCTCACCTTGAGCGATCCGTCGCTTGCGGACGAATTTACGGGGCTGCTGAGCCGCCAAGGCGGCCAGTGGCCTCCTGTCATCACCGAAGTTGATAGCGATGGTGGTTTGACAGACCGGATTGACAGCGCGAGTCAATCGTTTCTTGATATGGGTGGGGCGGCGCGGCGCGTTGCGCGCACGGTATTCTTCGGCAGCGCGCCGAGTGGTGCCGTCAAAGGCATTAATATCCGGAGCATTCACCTCGGCACCGTGCTGCCGGGGCAGAGCGTTTCGGTTTACAACGACGCGCTCCACCGCATGAGCAACGCGCTCTATTTCCTCTATAATCTGGACGACCGGTATTATTTCCACGCCGAGGAAAACCTCACTAAGGTGGCAGTCGACCGGTCGAAGGGATTCACGGAGGGAGATGTGCATGGACATATCATTGAGATGCTGAATAAAACTGTGGGGAGGGACCCGGGGGCTCACGTCTGTCCGACATCGCCGCGGGAGGTGCCGGATTCGGATAGGCTCCAGATTGTGATTTTGCCGCCGCATCGCCTTCTACCGAGCCGGCACACAGATTCGGATACGGCGCGGGCGGAAGTGGAGCATATTCTCCGGTACCGCGGTTCTGACGAGACGCAGCGCGCCTATCGGAATACGCTTCTCTTCATCGGCGCGCGGCGCGGCAATATCCGAGAGTTGGAAAATATCGTCAGAAGCTACCTCGCTTGGGATTCTATCCTCAACGGGCACGAACTCTACTCCGCTGTGCCAAACCTGAAAGATGCGCGCTTTGACCAGACGGTAGATAATGTGCAGGTAACTGACGATGCGGCGAGGGAGCGGTTGTTCAAGACGTATCGACGTTTGTTGGTGCCATCGCAAGAGAACCCGAGGAAGGATGAATACCACATCACTGAAACGGAGATTAGCCCCGATGATGGCCGGATTCTCTGGCATGCGCGCAAACAGTTTGAAAAGGACGAGACAATCATCACGGATATGGCACCGGCGTTATTCGCAGACATGCTGAGCCGATATATCTGGTCCAGCGAGAATTATCAGGAGCATATTGTGCTGGATACGCTTTGGGAGTTCATGGCGCGTCACCTTTACATGCCACGCCTGAAAAGCCCGGATGTCCTCATCCGATGCATCCGAGCCGGGGTGGCGGAGGGTCACTTCGGATACGCACAGGCGTATGAAGATGGAAACTACGTAAACCACCGGTTTCTCGAACCGGTGTCGGGAGCTGTCAGAATAGGCGAGGGGAGTGCCGCCGTGCTGATAAGTCCCGAAATGGCGAAATTGCTGATGGAGGAGCCGGTTCCTGAACCGGAGCCCGAAGAACCGCTGGTGAGAGTGCTCCCAGAGGCCGACTCCGCAGAGATGACCGGGCCGAGGCGCGTTGTCGTCACTAAAACGCTGCAATTGGAGATAGATTTCAGGGAGGATATCGAATTCCTACAGAGTGAGATTGCCCGCGCTTTGCACGACGATGGCGGCGAGGTGACTGTGGAGGTTATCGTCACGGCAGACAAGGCCGATGGGTTCTCGGAGAACACCGCGCGTTCTGTGAAAAATAACAGCGCGGAACTCGGTGCCGAATTCCAAGGATAAGGTGCCTCCGCTTTTTTTGACGATACCACTTTTGCATGGTATACTACTTAGAACGACACAAAAGGAGTTAATCATGTCAACGGACAGCCAACGCATGCCACCCAACTCTGTCGGTGTGGTGCCTACCGTTAAAACGGATAGCGCGCCGCACTTGCTTGCCGCAGCGGTGGACACATTCGTCAACGGAACCGAAGAACCGTTCGTAACATCATTGAAGGATGAAGAGTATCAACAGTTGGTGATGACGTTGGACCGGCTCATCACTAACATCGGTGCAGATGAGCAACAGTTTTTCTCCCCGTTGATAGACTTCATTCAGAATCTCCTGGAAAAGTATGAAGCGGAAAATGGGCTGAGCCCGTGGGTTACGCCGATAGAGGGAGAAACATCGGACGCGCCGTGGGATGCGCTGCTGCGCGGCGGCCCGCGAGGACTTGTAGCGGCCTACAGCGACGATGAACCCGACTATAGCATCGGGGATGACGATGCTGAAGAGCCGTGGGATTCGTTGTTACGTCTCGGTCCGCGCGGGATTGAGGCAGCTTATGGTGACGATGAACCCGACTATACCGTGGATGCAGGAGAAGATGTGGATGCATGAACCTAAGGCGCGTGATGTCATCGTTCTTTCGTTAGGCGTGCATGAAGCGGCGGCGGCCCTCCACGCCGAAGCACAGGCGTTTCAAAAGGGGATTCAGGCCTACTTTCAGGAAAAGCAAGCCTTGGCGCGGCTGCCGCTGGCTCGTCTTCGCACACTGCAGCTGAGCGAGGAGCATCGACTTGCCCAAGAGCAAGAACCACATGCCCGCATCCAGACGTTGCTCCGAGTGGCAATGCTTTGTGAGATGCAGGATAACCTGCCGGCGGCAATACTTCGGCTTGAGAGCGCGCTAGAAATCTCTGCGGAACTCCCCGATGTCTATATTCGGTTGAGTTCGCTGTATGAACGCCAAAAACGTTACGCGGCAGCACTCACAAAATATCAAGAGCGGGCAGCGCGTCTGCAGGAAAAGGTAGCGCGTATCGCAAAACCGCGCCCGGTGCTTTTACTCCGCAAGGCACCAGCAGGTTATCGAACGCTGCCATCAAACTATGCCTGTTTCTTGTGTTGTGGCCTCAGTTCAAGCGCGGCGGCACGGCGTTCCTACATTGAAGGTTTTGACGAGAAAGTCACACCAGAAGACGATAACCTCATGCACCTGAAAGCACCGGAATCGGTGATTCGGCTCGGTTTTCTGGAATGGATGCCGGTCGGTCCGGTGAAGGCAGCAGCTTATATCGGTTCCATTTCGCCAACGCGTCATCTGCGGTTGATGAAAAAATTGAGCCTCTACCTGCGGGGACGTTTGGGGTTAGATGCCCCGCCGCAAACTTAGAACGATGCCTTTCTCCACTGAGCCCTGTAAGGACAGATTTCTATAACTGTCTGTTCGCATCCGATGACAGGCGGATATAGCAATCCACCCTTACAGGCCGGAAACTGAAATCGAAAATGAAAGAGTCCTGATAATAGCGAGATACCGGTATGTCAACACACCGAAAGAAACTGATTGAGGTGAGCCTGCCGTTGGAGACCATCAACCGAGAGTCAGCGAAGGATGCCTCCCTGACGCATGGCCACCCCTCAACGTTACACCGATATTGGGCGCGGCGACCCCTCGCAGCATGCCGCGCTGTGATTTTTGCCAGTATGGTGGATGACCCGGGCTCTTGCGAGGATGAATTTCCTACCGAGAGCGACCAGGGCGCAGAACGCAACCGACTCCACGGTATCCTCCGGCAGCTCGTTGTGTGGAAAAATAGCAACGATGAGAATATCTTGGCGGCGGCGCGATATGAAATTGCCCGTTCTATTGCACGTCACCGCGGCGAGACTGCCCCCGCGGAACCCGATGCGGTGTTGCGATACCTCGGCGAGCACTGCCCCGCGGTTTACGATCCGTTTTGTGGCGGCGGTTCCATCTCGCTGGAGGCGCAGCGACTGGGCTTACTCGCCCGCGGTTCCGATTTGAACCCGCTGCCTGTGCTGATAACAAAGGCGATGATTGAATTGCCGCCGCAGTTCCACAATCAGAAACCGGTGAATCCCGATGCAGATCCGCTCGGCATGTTCGCCGGCACAGGCAAACATGCCGAGCGCGTTTCTTGGAAAGGCACGTCAGGGCTGGCGAACGATATCCGTTACTATGGTGCGTGGATGCGCGAGGAGGCATACAAACGCATTGGGCATCTCTACCCCGATGTGCAGCTGCCCGACGGGACCTCTGCTACTGTAGTTGCATGGTTGTGGACGCGCACGGTGCCGTGTATTAACCCTGCCTGCGGTCTGCATAAGCCGCTGATGACAACGTTCCACCTTTGTAAAAAGAAAGGGAATGAGCATTGGGTTAAGCCCGTTGTTAATCGCGAATTGAATACTATTTCGTGGGTGGTGAAAGGGCCTTCGCCCCCCCCCTCACAATAAATAAGTATATTAATCACGATGATGATGGTATGCCTAAACCTACCGTCCAACGCACAGGCGCGCACTGTATCGCCTGCGGTAGCGCAGTCAGATTGGATTATGTCCGCGAGCAGGCGAGAGCCGGCAAGATGGGCGAAACGATGACAGCGATAGTCGCCGAGGGACAACCCAAGTTATTCGTCGCGCCGACAGCGGAACATATTGACGTGGCGATGTCCGCTGAATCCCAGCGGCGCCCGCGGCAAGCGATGCCAAATAACCCAACTTTGGTGAGCGGCCGCAGCTACGGCATTACGCATTGGCATCAACTTTTTACCGAAAGGCAACTCGTCGCTTTGAATACCTTCGGCGATTTGCTGTCAGAGGTTCACACGCGTCTCACACACGATGGCGCGGAAGCCAAATACGCGGATTCCGTGTGCACCTATCTCGCTTTGGCCGTTGGCAGAACTGCTGAAACTAACTGCCGTTTCTCGTATTGGGAACCTTCTGGCACCTTTATCGCACCTACATTCACGCGCCAGGCACTTCAGATGACGTGGAGTTTTTCTGAAGTCAATCCTTTCTCCACTTCAACCCAGAATTGGATGGCGCAGGTGGCGTGGATTGCAAAGGTGATTGGGAATCTGCCAGTTTCTGCGCATCAAGGTGAAGTGTATCAAGCCGATGCAACCACTACCCGTCACGCCGCCGATGGGCCCGTTTTTGTCACAGATCCGCCCTACTACGATAATATTGACTACGCCGACCTCTCGGATTTCTTCTATGTGTGGATCCGGCCGCTGCTTCGCGATATGTATCCGGAGTTGTTCTCGGGTATGCTAACGCCCAAGGCGGAAGAGATAGTCGCTATCCCATCGCGGTTTGATGCTTCGTCAACTCGGTTCGAGAAGTTGCTCAGCAAGGCACTGCTGCGGATGCGCCAACATTGCTCCGCTGAGTTTCCCTCTTCTATTTTTTATGCCTACAAACAGCAGGAAGAGGAAAAGGATGGCAAAACCTCCACCGGTTGGGAAACAATGCTGATGGCAATCGTGAACGCCGGCTTTCAGATAGTCTGCACCTGGCCCATGCGCACTGAGCAAACGAAAGGGTTCAAGACAACGAAAAACATGCTCGCCTCGTCTATTGTGCTCGTCTGCCGGCCGCGCCCGAAAGACGCACCGTTCATCACCCTCCGGAACTTTCAGGCGGAACTGAAAAAGGCGATGCCGGACGCGCTTCGCAGACTTACCCGCACGGCACGAATCAGTCCCGTAGATCTGGCGCAAGCCGCCATCGGCCCTGGCATGGAGGTATATTCCCGTTATAGCAAGGTGATGCGCATCAGCGGGGAGATTATCCCTATCCGTGAGGCACTGAAGTCTATCAACGACGAGATCACCGCGTATCATGAGGAGGAGAGCGGCGCGTTGGATAAGACGACGCAATTCTGTTTGACGTGGTTCAAGCAGCACGGGTATCAGGAGGGGAATTTTGGCACGGCGCAGCTGCTGGCTACCGCTACGGGTGTAGACGTAGCACATCTGCACGAGAAGGTATTGACAGCGGCGCGCGGCCGGGTGAAGCTTTTCCGTCGCGATGAGTATTATGAGCGGGAATTGAGTGCCGAGGTGTCGGCGTGGGAGGGGTGCCAGCGGATGGTATTTCACCTGACGGATACGGCGGTTGGCGGTGGGATTCAGGCGTGTGCGGCGGTGGTTCGTGCGATGGGGGCTCAGGAGGATTCGGCGGAGCGTCTGGCGCGCGTGTTGTATAGTTATTATGAGGCGTTAGACGATTCGGCGAGCGCGTTGGCTTACAACACGTTGGTTCAGCAGTGGACAGAGATATGGGATGCGAGCCGTTCGGCGCGGCAGCGCAGCTTGTTCTAGGGGGGACTTTCGTCATGCGAGAGGCATCGAACGCTTATTTAGTGGCACATAACTTGCGGCGTGAGTTTCGTCCGTATACGCGCGCCGAGGTCTCGCAGTTACCGAAAGAGCGGCGGGGTGTGTATGCGATATGGCGGCCGCGCAGCGGTAGTGAGCGGCTGGAGTGCGTCTATGTCGGTGAGTCTCGGACGTGCGTGCGTCGGCGGTTGCTGGAGCATTTGTCGTCAGAAGAACCGAACGTGGAATTGCGGAATCAATTGCAGTTGTATCGGACGATTGTTGTCTTTTCGGTAGAGTTCACGGGGGATGCGGCGGCGACGTTATTATTGGAGACAGAGTTGATTCGGACGTGGCGGCCGAAGACAAATCAGAATAAGTTGGAGTAGGGTATCAGTAGGCGCGGTTTGCAACCGCGCCTGCCGATACCGTAGCGCGGGGGGCCTGTTCTCCGCCGCAGCGATTTCAAACCGAATCCACCTCACCGTAGTGCGGGGGCCTGTCCCCCGCATCTGCTATCCTCACATTTCATCTTCAAGGAAGCTTGCTATTGCGTTTTCTTCCCATGCACGGTAGTTTTCCGTGTCGTCCCAGAACTCAAATTGTGAATTCATCATGGGTTTTGCTCCTTAGCGTGAAGAATGTCACCTACCTACGCCGCCGTTTCCGGGGCCGCGGCCTCCCTTTTGACGCTTCCCGTGCAGACGGTTCCACTTCAGGTGCCACCGGCACAGTCTTCGGGCGGCTGCGCATCCAGAAGATAAAACCGATGCCGAAAATGACGAGGAACACGCTAAAAACTTGTGCCGTTGTCAATCCCGCCAGTACTGGCGGATTGATGCGCCAAAATTCCACGATAAACCTTTCTACACCGAGTAGGACAAGACTCGCGCCGAACATGACCCCGGGCGTATTCTCAATTCGGCGGCGTTGCGTCCATAGGATACCGAAGAAAGCGAGCGAAATGAGGGTCTCATAGAGCGGTGTGGGATGCACTGGGACATCTGTCGGCACGGTGCCGTTTGGGAATGCCATCGCCCACGGTAAATCTGATGGTGGGCCATAGTCACCGTCGCCGGCGAGAAAGCACCCAATGCGTCCGATGCCGTAACCGAGTAGCAGCGTCGGACCAATTATATCGATTGTCGGTAAATAAGGGTTCGGCGAACGGAGGATGTAGAGACTCGCGGCGAGACTGCCCCCGATTAAGCCGCCGTACCAGACGAGTCCACTCGTTGAGAAGAGTTCGTCAAAGCGGAGTTGGCCGTCTTGAAGTGCGGAGTAGAGTTTCGAGCCGACAACGCCGCCTATTCCTGCCGCCATCACGATGGCCGATGCGATTTCCGAGACAAAACCGCGCCGCTTCAATTCATGTTGCAACACGAACACGATAGTGATAAACGCGCATGCCAACATCAGTCCATAACTGTGGATACCGAAGTGCCCGAAATCAATCAGCGTTGGATACATTAAACTATACCTCAAAAACGTAAGCACTGACAACGTCAATGCGGCCTGACAAGACAACGTCTCAACCCCAGAGACACCCGAACAACGCATCGCGAACGAAAAAATTGTTACTCCCCCAGATACGCTTGCTGCACTCGTTCATCGGCTAATAATTCGGCGGAAGAGCCTTCGATGGGAATCTCGCCTGTCTCCATGACATAGCCGCGGTGTGTGAGTTCTAGCGCGATGTGCGCGTTCTGTTCTACCAGCAGAATTGTCGTGCCTTCGGCGTTAATCTGCTGGAGGATTTCAAAAATCTGTTTGACAATGAGCGGTGCGAGCCCGAGCGAGGGTTCGTCCAGCAAGAGCAGCCGCGGGTTTGACATCAGTGCGCGGCCGATGGCGAGCATCTGCTGTTCGCCGCCGCTGAGGCTGCCCCCGCGCTGTTTCTGCCGTTCGGCTAGCACCGGAAACATGGCAAGCATTTTGTCTAAATCGGTGCTGACCGCGGGTTTATCGGTTCGGAGGTATGCCCCCAGCTCTAAGTTTTCCAAGACTGTCATCTCCGGGAAGATAAGCCGTCCTTCCGGTACCTGTGAGATACCGAGCGCGACGCGTTGCTCAGGCGAGGTGTCAGTAATGTCCTCGCCTTCAAAGTGGATGCTTCCCTGTGCGGGCTTATGAACGCCGGAGATAGTCATCAGTGTTGTCGATTTGCCGGCACCGTTTGCGCCGATGAGGCAGACCATTTCGCCCGGATGCACCTCAATTGAAATGCCTCGGACGGCGCGGATATTACCGTATGAGGTGTGAACGTTCCTGAGTTCAAGCATCGTCAGCTGTTCCTAAATACGCCGTGATGACGCGTTCGTCGTTTTGCACGTCTGCCGGTTTCCCGTCGCTGATTTTCTGTCCGTGGTCCAAAACGGTGACCCAGTCGGAAATCTGCATGACGAGTTTAACATCGTGTTCGATGAGCAGTACTGCAATTCCTTGTTCGCGGATGGTATAGATAAGCGTGATGAGTTCCTGTGTTTCTTGTGGGTTCATCCCGGCGGCGGGTTCGTCCAACAAGAGGAGTTTGGGCTCGGTTGCGAGGGCTCTGGCGATTTCGACGCGCCGCTGATCTCCGTAGGAGAGGTTTCCTGCTGTCTGCTCCACAACGTCGCCGAGTCCCACAAACACTAGTGTTTCCCGTGCGCGTTCGGCGATGTCTGCTTCTTCCTGTTGTTGCTTCTTCGAGCGTAGCACAGCACCGAGCAGTGCACTCGACGTGCGCGGATGCCTGCCGATTTTGACGTTATCGAGCACTGTCAGTTCTGAGAAGAGCCGGATGTTCTGGAACGTTCGGGCGATGCCGCGCTCCGTAACCTGGTCTGGCCGGAGGCCCGTAATCTGTGTGCCTAAAAAATTGACGGTTCCGGCTGTCGGTTTATCCAATCCTGTGACGCAGTTAAACAGTGTCGTTTTTCCTGCCCCGTTGGGGCCGATGAGGCTAAAAATTTCGGATGGGCGCACATGCAGCGTGACATCGTGCAGGGCGATGACACCGCCGTAGTGTCGGCTCAGCTGCTTTGTATCCAAGATATGTTGGGTATTTTCTGTCATGTTCACTCCCGAATCGTGTTCCCCAGTAGGAGAGCCCTCCAAGTCTCAATGTTTCTAAATATAGTATACCTTAATTTCGGTTTGCGTGTCAACTCCGAGGTATTCAGTTTTTCGTTTTTGATGGCACCCATGAAAAGCTACGCTGGGTCCATCCTTATAGGGTAGGAGCAGATGAAGGTTGAGTATGAAATCGGACAATGTTCGGGAAGCGAGCACGCGCTGCGAGTGTAAGGGCGGATGTCTATGGTTTCCGCCCGTTTCTGTCGGGGAAAAATGAGCCGTTTCTTTCTTTAAACTTCATCCGATCTGGACTTACAGTGACGAGACAAATCAACCTCATTTGGTATTAAACGCATCGCCGCAAAAGCAGGGTACCTCCAGAAGAAACCCCCGCCGTGGGGGGGAATGTCCACGACAGGGGTTGACATCGTTGCAGGCACGGGACTGCCCATGACGGTTCGGACATGCCGTGGCGGGCCAAGGCACCGTCGGCCTCTGGCGATGGCATGCCCCGTCATTCTAGCAGTTTGTGAAACCGGTACTATAACTGCGAGACACACTCACTTCAGGATGAGCATCTTCCGCGTTGCGTGGAATTCGCCAGCGGTGAGCGTATAGAAGTAGACACCGCTAGCAACGCGCTCACCTAGCGCGTTCCGGCCATCCCAATAGGCTGCACGGCTTCGGCTTGCGTAACTGCCAGCGTGCTGATGTCCGAGGGCCAAGGTGCGCACTACTGCGCCGTTCGCCGCGTAAATCGTCACAGTGACTTCGTCTGGTTTTGACAACAGATAGGGGAGCCACGTCTCCGGATTGAACGGATTTGGATAGTTTGGGAGCAGGACAGTTTTTTCTGGAAGTATTGCAGGCACTGTGGGTGCAGCACGTCCGCCGGTGCGTCCCAACGCAAGCTCGGCAGGCATGCCAAGTCCCGTCACCAGATTCTGGATATTGTTGCCCGCAAGGTTCGCCCGTTGGATGCGTCCCTTGGAATTTGTCCAATAGAGTTTACGGCCCACTGCATCCACCGCAATCCCACTCGGAACGCTCAGCAACGTGGCGAGCGTCTGGACATTGGAACCGTCTAGGGCGGCGCGCCGGACTTTCCCGCTCTTTGTGTCATTTTTGTTCTCCTCTGTCCAATAAATCTTGGATCCTGCCACCGCGATGCTGCCTATAGCACCTAAATCTGCGATGAGTTTTTCTCTGTTTTTGCCGGTGAGAGTCGCACGCCAGATGCTCCCCGGTGCTGTCCAATAAACCTTGCCGCCCGCCACATCCAGGGCTAGGTGCTGTGGCGACTCCAAGCCGGTGATGAGATTGGGCTGGAAGCCTGAACCGTCGACATTGAGACGTTGAATCTTACCCCAGGAGTTCGTTAAGTAGAGTGTGCCGCCCGCCGAGTCAATCGCCAAGTCGCGCGGCACGCTGGTTAAGTCCCTTACCAATTCACTGGTGAAACTGTTGAAGTTTGAGCGAAGAATTCTGCCGCTTCTCTCCCCGGTCTGCTCTGTCCAGTAGAGCTTATTTCCTGCCACATCCACGACGATGCTGGTGGCGTTCTGAACATACGGATTAAGGTATTTCACGGCATCCCCGGTGAGCCGATACAACTTGCGATACGTTGTGTTTATCCAATACATTGGTGGCAGTGCATCCGTTCCGACGTGGACGACAGGCGACAACTCGGTAGGGGCATCAAATGCCACGTATATCCCTTTCGCCTGCAGGGCGGGAATATGGGTGTGGAGGGAGGCATCGCTCAGCGGACAGCCGTTGAGCCACAGCCCCGTCAATTGTGTGAGGCCTGCGAGCGGCGACACATCTAAGACACCGGTGTCGCCGAGAGACAGTTCCTCCAATCGTATGAGGCGTGCGAGCGGCGATACATCCAAGACACTAGTGTCCCAGAGATACAGCCCTGTCAATTGTGTGAGACTGGCAAGCGGCGATACATCCGAGACACCAGTGCCGTTGAGCCACAGCCTCGTCAATTGTGTGAGACTGGCAAGCGGCGATACATCCAAGACACCGGTGTTGTCAAGAGACAGTTCCTCCAATTGTGTGAGACTGGCAAGCGGCGACACATCCAAGACACCAGTGCCGTGGAGATACAGTTTCTCCAATTGTGTGAGACTGGCAAGCGGCGATACATCCAAGACACCGATGCCGCCGAGCCACAGTTCCTCCAATTGTGTGAGACTGGCGAGCGGCGACACATCCAAGACACCGGTGTTGTCAAGAGACAGTTCCTCCAATTGTGTGAGGCCTGCGAGCGGCGACACATCCAAGACACCGGTGCCCCAGAGATACAGCACCTCCAATTGTGTGAGACTGGCGAGCGGCGACACATCCGAGACACCAGTGCCGTGGAGATACAGCACCTCCAATTGTGTGAGACTGGCGAGCGGCGACACATCCGAGACACTAGTGTTGGCGAGCCACAGTTCCTCCAATTGCGTGAGGCCTGCGAGCGGCAACACATCCGAGACACCGGTGTTGTCGAGCCACAGTTCCTCCAATTGTGTGAGACTGGCAAGCGGCAACACATCCGAGACACCGGTGTTCCCAGCAAGGTTCAAAGTTATAAGATTCGTTGCGGCTTCCAAGCCGGTGAGGGCTGTTATCCCGCGATTGGTTGCGTCAAGTGTCCTTAATGCGAACATGTCTTGTGCGGTGAGGGAGTGCTCGGCAGGCAGGCTGAGTGCCTCACGGATCGCTGCTGCCAAGGCCGCATCGGGGATAACGACTGCTGCGTCGGTACCCGGTACCGCCGCCTCGAGTTGGGCGGTGGCGGTTGTCACAAAGAGGGTGGCGGTTAGCAGCAGTGCCAAAATGGCGGCGAGAATCTGTTTATTCGTCACGAATTTGTCTCCTCATCGGTAGGCACGCGTTGTAAGCGCGCACCGTATTAGTTGTCGCGGGTGCGTCTTGGGATGCGCGCCGCTGTAGTTGAGCATCAACCGTTATTTAGGGCCGGTGCCGAATCGGTAGGAGCGCAGTGGAAGCGCGTTCTACAAAGTGCGCGGTTGGAAACCGCGCCTACCGGGGCCGAGGCGCGCGGCTAGAAACCGAGCCTATATCCGGCACCTAATGAGTCTGTCAAAACATTGCATCGTGCATTCATTTTACACCTTACACTATTTGCACTTTTTTCTCCACTGGGCTCATTGAATCCCCAGGACGATTTAGTTATCCTCTTTCTGTCGTTCGGGAGTGCCCGAGCCCGAACAGGTCAAGAGCAGGCGGGACTGCCCTACAGAGCGCGGTCCGGTGTTGATTTTCACGGATGACATCAAACACCGAAAACGAATCGTTCTGGGATTTTGCATAAAAAACTTGACAAATATGTGAAAAACAGGTAAGATATAAGATAATAAAGATTGTAATGTTCTAACCTTTCATAAGAAATGGAGGTAGGTATCATGAAATCGCGTCGTATACATTTGGCATTGACGCTATCGCTGGTGGCGCACGTGTGCCTCGCGGTCGCCGTAGCGTATATTGCGCTCACTGTCAAATATCAGATGCCAAGGGACACCATCGATGTCAGTTTCTTCACCGTCACGCCGCCGAAGGCGAAGTTGCGGGAGTTGAATGCCCCGGAGCCGTTTGTTGCGCCTACGCCCGTGGTCAATTGGCAAGTGGCGCGGGAATCTGAGCCGACTTCGCGTCGTTCGGAAACCGTTGCGCGGGAGGCGACATCGTCTCTGAAATCGGTATCTACGATGCCGGTGATAGCCGACAGGCCGGCAGCCCCCAAGCGTGAGCAGGTGAACGTTGCCGGCGCAGCGCCTATTCGGCCAGACACGACACAGCCGCTCTCAACGGCGGCAGACCTGGCGATAGAATCGGATGCGCCGATTTCCGCAGGCTTGAGTCAGGGGAGTTCCCTCACAGCAGCACTCAGTGGTGGAGATGGCGGCGGTGCGGATGCTGGCACCGGGCGCGGGGCTTTCGGCTCCGCCGGTGGAGTTAGTCAAGGCCGCGGGAAAAGCCATTCCGGATTGGACTCGCTCGTCGGAGGGGCTGGCGTTGCAAATATGAATGCCGCCTTGGCAGACGTTACGGAGAACATTGTCCTCGGTAACAGTGTGCCGCCGCTCCCGAAGGGCACACCGGGGGCTATTATCCAAGGCCGTGGCAAGGAGATACTGGGGCGGCTCAACCTCGTCCGGCTCGATGATCCGCTGCACCCGAACCTTGATATATGAGGCAGCGGTATCGGACATCTCCGATTTGGGGCAGGTCTGCCCTATTTAGTCAAGGCGTTGAACGCGCAAACCGGCGTTCACACTCAACTTGTTGACGCAGTTCAAATTACCGATGCGGCGTTCTTTGAATCGCCGATTATCTTCATGGAGCCGGTCTCTGGTTCGGTCCTTCAGAGTAACACGCTTGGTCTCAGCGACGCTATCTGGGATACGCAGAGTGCGCGTGCTACCAAAGGGTATACCGAGCGGGAGGCGCAGCGCATCCGTGAATACGTTATCAATCGCGGTGGGTTTATCTATATGCCGACGCACGGCAATACGGAGGACGCAATGCGTCCGGCGCGGCGTGTCTTACGGCAAATTTTGCCGGAATACCACCTCACGGTTATCCCCCGCGACCACGAGCTCTACGACAGTTTCTATGAATTGAACGGCCCGCTCCGTTTTCCTGTGCGGAAGATCGGACGCACCCTTCTCCATCATGGAGCGTATAGCCAGTTGCAAGGCGTTTTCATTGACGGGCGGCTGGCTGTTCTCGTAGACACCGAGGCGATGATACACGTGATGGATGGCGCGGTGCAGAAACCTTTCTTCGGTCACTATCAAGACCGGAATAAGGTGTTAGACGAATTCGCGCCTGCAGCAGCGCGGCAACTCATCAACATTGTCGTTTACGCCGTGACGCACGGGAATATATCGGATTACAGCAACTATATTCCTGCGGCGGCACTCGCGGATGAGGATGCGGAGCGCGTCCCGAAAACCGCACCGAAGACGACGAATAGGTTATGAGGTATTGTGAACATCCCAGTGAGGCGGGGCCTTCAATGGGTATCAAGCCCGGGAGGGCTCGCCTACCGGGACAAACGAAAAACGCCTCCGGTAGTTGACAAACTGCTGTGAGCAAAGTATAATATAGTAACAACAAAGGAGACTTAAAACAGAAATGGCAAATTACGCAAACCCCGATGTCTTGGTAAGCACGGAGTGGGTAGCACAACACGGCGGCGATGCCGGCATCCGCCTGCTTGAAGTGGATGTCGATACGTCTGCTTACGCCGAAGGACATATCGCCGGTGCAGTCGGGCTCAACTGGCAGACGCAGCTCTGCGACCAGGTTCGGCGCGACATTCTCACGAAAGAGCAGTTTGAGACACTCTGCAACGACAGCGGCATCGGCAACGATACCACCGTCGTCTTTTATGGCGACAATAACAACTGGTTCGCGACTTACGCGTTGTGGCAATTCCGTTACTATGGGCATGACGAAAGCCTACTCAAGGTGATGAACGGCGGCCGCCAAAAATGGATAGATGAAGGCAGAGCCCTCGTCACCGCGGTTCCCTCTTATCCGAGCACCGGGTATCGGGCGAAATTTCCTGACGATAACGTGCGCGCGACGAAGGACAACATCCTGCCGACGTTGGAGCAGGGTGTGATTCACCTCGTGGATGTCCGGTCGCCGGCAGAATTTTCAGGCGAAGTCATCGCGCCGCCCGGCATGAACGAGACAGCGCAGCGCGGCGGACATATCCCCGGCGCGGCGAACATCCCGTGGGCAACCGCTGTCGCCGAAGACGGCACCTTTAAATCTCACGACGAACTGCAGGAAATCTACGGCGGCGCAGGCGTTGACGCGGACAAGGAGACTATCGCTTACTGCCGCATCGGTGAACGTTCATCGCATACGTGGTTTGTGCTGAAGTATCTGCTCGGTTATGAGAAGGTGCGCAACTACGATGGCAGCTGGACGGAGTGGGGCAATCTTGTCGGCGCGCCCATCGCCCGCGACTAAAAACGGAATCAGGATGGACCGGATTTGACTTATGCCGAAATTTATCACGACACATGCCATCGCCTGCATGACGCGCCAAGATGTCGCGCGATTGCTGAAGCGGTTCCGTGAAGAGGCGACCGCGGATGTCAAGAACATCCGAGTGCTTTGCGATACACTCTCCGGACGGATGGTCTGCGAGTGGGAAGCGCGCGACCGGACACTCTTGATTGCATGGCTAAAAGGCTGCAACGTGCAGCTGCGCGGTAGCGGCGAATGGCTCATGTCGGTGCAATATGAGTCGGCTGGAGACGAATTGATAGCACTACCGCGGTAGGAGGGCTTTCCCGCGCGTGATTCCTTTGAAGATATGTATTACTTAACCCGGCAGACTGCTTTTGAAGCCTCGCACTACAATCGCATCCCGGAATGGAGCGACGCGGAGAATTTCGCGCTCTTCGGTGCCGCCGCGAACCCGAATAGCCACGGCCACAACTACGTGCTTGAGGTGATGCTGAAAGGGGAACTCGATGCGGACAACGGGATGGTTATCAATTTGGTGACGTTAGACGCATTGTTGAAGGCAGAAGTGCTTGCACACTATGATCATCGGCATTTGAACCTTCAGCATCCGGTGTTCTCACGCAACCCGCATCTGCAACCGTCGAACGAAAACATCGCGATTGAGATTTGGGGGCGGCTGGCTTCGTCTCTGCCGGGCGGCTTGCTGCATCGGGTGCGCCTGTATTCGGCGACAACGCAATTCGCCGACTATTATGGAGAAGGACAGATGGTTTACCTAACCAAAGTCTACGAGTTTAGTGCTGCGCATCGTCTGCACAGCCACGTCCTTAGCGACGCGGCAAACCGCGATATCTTCGGGAAGTGCAACAATCCGGCGGGGCATGGCCACAATTACGTCCTTGAAGTCACCGTAAAGGGCGATGTCGATGCGAAAACGGGGCTCGTCGCGGGGCTGCATCTGCTGGACGAAGCGGTGGCAACCCGAGTCTATGCACGGTTTGATCACAGGCATCTCAATCTGGATACGCCAGAGTTCGAGACGCTGAACCCCACGTCGGAGAACTTCGTGAAGGTGTTGTGGGATGCGCTGGCACCGGCGGTAGCACCGGTGTCCTTACACCGTATCCGTTTGCGCGAGACGCCGAAAAATCATTTTGACTATTACGGTGAATAGAGATGGAGACGCATTTTGCTTGCGTAGCGCGGGTGTGTGTGCCAATGCTACGCCTATAGGTATGAAAAATAAACAGCGTAACGAGACTGTTGAATTAGAAGGGCTCTTCACGCGGATGCTAGAGAATCTGGGTGAAGACCCGGGCCGCCAAGGCTTAGTGAAAACGCCGCACCGCGCCGCGAAAGCGATGCAATTTTTGACGAGCGGCTACCATCAAGACATTGACAAAATCTTGAACAACGCGGTATTTAACGAGGACTACGACGAGATGGTGATTGTCAAAGACATCGAGTTTTACAGTCTTTGCGAGCACCACATCCTCCCGTTTTGGGGGCGGTGTCACGTCGGTTATATTCCGCGGCAACGGATTATCGGGTTGAGTAAGATTCCGCGCATCGTGGATATGTTTTCACGACGGTTGCAGGTGCAGGAGCGGCTCACCCGCGAGATTGCCGAGGCCTTGGAAACCGCCTTGGAGCCGCAAGGTGTCGCTGTCGTCATGGAAGGGCAACACCTGTGCATGATGGCGCGCGGCGTTGAGAAGCAGGCACCGAAGATGACGACGAATGTCATGCGCGGCATCTTTCGGGAGAACAATTCCACTCGCTCCGAATTTCTGAAATGCATCCAAAATAGCACGTAGCGCAGGACAAGCGGCGCGCTAGGAGGCACTCGCTCATGAGATACCCAGCTATAGAGGTAGAAACGCTTGCGGGAAAGGTTGCAGTCATTACCGGTGCATCGCGAGGCATCGGCAAGGCGACAGCGTTCGCTTTCGCTGAGGCAGGCGCGAAGCTGGTTCTCGCCGCGCGCACCCCTGACGATGTTGAGAACGTCGCTGCGGCGTTCCGACAGGAAGGTGTTGCGGCGATAGCCGTTCCTACTGATGTCACGCAGGTAGACGCTGTGGCGCGGCTCTTCCAACGGACGCTGGAGACGTATCAGCGCGTGGATATTTTGGTGAACAACGCGGGCAGCGGCCGTTTCGGTCCTGTGGTGGATTTCGCCCCGGAGGATTGGGACAGCGTCCTTGATTCCAATTTAAAGAGTGTCTTTCTCTGCGCGAAGCACGCGCTTCCATCGATGTTCGCGCAAGGCAGTGGACAAATTATCAACGTGCTTTCCATTGCGGCGCGGGAGTCTTTCCCCGCGTCCAGCGCGTATTGCGCCGCGAAGGCGGGCGCGCTGGCGTTCACAAAGGTATTAGCCAAGGAAGGCCGTCAGCATAACATCCGGGTTACGGCTGTGTTACCCGGCTCGGTGCATACTTCGTTTTGGGATGAAATTTCGGTGCATCCAGACTTTGAGCAGATGCTGAAACCGGAGCATGTCGCGGAAGCGGTGGTGTCTGTCTGCCGCCAGCCGTTGGGGATGGTGACAGATGAAATTGTCGTCATGCCGCCGCTTGGGATTTTATAGCGGCGCCCGCTCCGGCGAATCTCCACCTACAGAAACGAGACGCATCAGATTAATTTCGTCTAAGTCCATTGTTGGGCGGCTCCCTATGAGAAACGTCCCAGTCGCCGCCGAATGCGAATTTTTCGGATGGCCCGCGCATCCGCATCGGTAATGGTGATGACAGCATCTTCCAACTCCAGTTCTGTCCCCGTTTTGGGGATTGTGCCAGTCCGCCCCAGGATATAGCCGGCGACTGTCTCATAGTCACCTTCGGGAATAGGTAGCCCGTAGTGTTCTATCAGTATATCGACTTCGGCTCTGCCGTCGCACTCAAGGATGCGCGGGGTAATGCGATGGATGAAATCTGGGCCGTCGCGTTCATCGGCGAATTCGCCGATGATTTCTTCAACCAAATCTTCGACAGTCGCGAGCCCGACGATGCCCCCGTATTCGTCAACAGCGAATACCATCGTATGCTGGCTTTCCTGAATCTCTTTGAGGAGCGCGTTAATGTTCTTCGATTCGGGGACAAAGTGCAAATCGGTGCGGATAAACGGTTCAATCGTGTCGGGTTGGCTATCCGCATAGATGACATCCAGGAGGTGGACAATCCCGACGAAGTTATGGCTTTGTTCTTCATAAACAGGAATTCGCGAGCAGCCTGCATCGGCGGCGATTTGCAAAAATTCCTCATACGTCGTGCTTTTTTCTGTTGCGACGATGTCCACGAGTGGCACCATTACTTGTGCAACTGTGCGATGCTGCAGGTCCAACAGGCTGTGAATCATCCGCCGCTGATCGGTGAGGAGGTTGCCGGAGCGTTCGCCCATCGTGGCTAACAAGCGGAGTTCTTCGCGCTGTGCATCGGGGCTTGGCGCGCTCGTCCCTCTGTCTATCAGTTTGACGATGAGGCGCGATGCCGTTTGCACAAGTGAAATAATCGGGGCTAGTATCAGTTCAGAGAGCCGCAAGGGATAAGCATATCGCAGTGCCAAGCTCTCGGCCTTGACACGAAAAATGGTTTTTGGTAAAATCTCACCAAAGATGAGGAGCAGGGTAGTGATGCCCACCGTGGCGATGAGTCCTTGTAGGCTTTCGGTGAGGTTCGGCAGTGCGCCCGCCGTCAGCCGTTCTCCGAATTGGGCGATGAGGACGTTGGCAAGGTTTGTGCCGACGAGCGTGAGTGCCAGCATCTTGTCTGGCGATTCAATGAGTCGGTGTACGATTTTCGCCTTGGCATCGCCGGTGTCAACACGTTGGTTTATCCGCATTTTATTGACAGAGACGAGTGCCGTTTCTGAACCAGAGTAGAAGGCTGACAGTGCGAGACAAATCAGTATTACGATAGCGAACGAGGCGAGCACGGCCAGTTGTGCTGAACCTCCTGCGCCTATTAAAAAAAGGGATAAGAGCAGTAACTTCAATGTTTCCTCTATGCGATACATTGCGCGCCTAGGCACCGGTGGCCCGGATAAACAGCAGCGTGATGAGGTTTCCCTCTGTCGCGACAATTTCAAAAGTGAGTCCGTTGTTGTCAACGGAGGATTCACCGACGGATGGGACGCGGCCGAAGAGTCCGAATGCATAGCCGCCGATAGTGTCGGCTCCTTCTTCGCTCAGTTTTAATCCGAACTGTTGGTTGATTTCACGGACGCTCACGCGTCCGGAAGTCTCCAGTGCCAGCGGTTCTTCGGAGTGTTGGATATAGCGAGATTCGGCGGGGATGTCATGTTCATCAACGATGTCGCCGACAACCTGTTCAACGATGTCTTCGGTGGTGACAATGCCTGAGACACCGCCGTATTCATCGAGGAGAATCGCCATTTTGGTTTTTTCGCGCGCCAGCTGCGGTAGCACCATCCCGATTTTCCTTGTTTCAAGGACCCGGATTGGTTCGCGAATGAGCGGTGCGCTGGGTGCGGCTGGCTGCGCTTCCCGTATTGCGAGAAACGCCTCAATCGTGAGAGACGCAAGTTCCAAGTGTCGCCACTGCGGCAGATCTTTCACGTAGAAGATGCCGCAGATATTGTCAATCTGTTCTTGATAGACAGGGATGCGTGAGAAACCGGATGCCTTTGCGCGGGTTAAGGTATCTTGAATTGACTCGGTGGTAGGCACGGCGACGACTTCGGTTCGTGGCACCATGATTTCTTTCGCCTCAATGGCGCGTAATTGCAGGATATTGCTGACGATTTCGCGTTCATCCGGGGGTAGTGCTTCTTCGTGATAGGTGTCAACGATGTTTTGAAAATCTGTTGCAGTCAACTGTTCCCTCGGTGCGAAGTTTCCGCCGAAGATGGGCGCGAGGAAGTCAATAATCCGGCGCAGGACAGCGCGCACCGGCGTAATCACAATGGAGAACACCCACAGCGGCTTTGCTGTCCAAGATGCAAAGGGCTCGGCGTATTTAATCGCAAACGTTTTGGGTGCCAATTCCCCGAAAATCAGCATCAGGAGCACGCTGAACGTTGTCGCCGCGGCGAGTTGGATGACTTCGGTGTATTGCGGTGCTGGGAACACGCGCCTGACAACCCATAGCATGAGGATAGCAAACGCGACGTTCACTAAGTTGTTGCCGAGTAGCACAGTAATAAACAACCGGCGGGGGTTGTCAACGAAGTTTACAATCGCGTTCGCGCCGCGTTTTTTGAGGCGGAGCCGCTCGGTTTGCACGCGAGTTAGCGCGCATAACGCCGTTTCCGAGCCCGAGAAAAACCCGGAGAGCACCAGCAAAACGACTAAACTGATAAGATAAGGGAGTAGTGGAACAACTTCCATGCTTTAGAACCTACGTTATGAATGAGGGCTGCCGCGTCTGCCAACGCGGTTTCAGGCTTTTTTGATGTTCGCAACGCGTTGTTTGGCTGCCCTGGACTGATGACGTTGCCTTACCAGACAGACTTGACGTTGTCACTGCGAACCGCGCAGGGGGGATGCCCTCTCAACCAACGTCAAACAACCACTGGGAACAACAAAACTACCTCTTTAATAATCATAACATATTCACAAACGTATTGCAAGAAAAAATTATGACAAAGTTAGAACAGATGCAACGCATCGAGGCGTGCCGGATTATCGCCATCATTCGTGCCAATAGCGCGAACGAACTGATGAAAGCCGCCGAAGCAATTCACGCAGGCGGTGTCAACGTTATTGAAGTGACGATGACAACGCCGAATGCGTTACAAGTCATCAGCGACGTTTCCGCGGCGCACGGCGATGCTGTCCTCGTTGGGGCCGGTTCCGTCCTTGATGCGGAGACGGCGCGCGCCGTGATGCTCGCCGGCGCGGCATTCATCGTCAGTCCCGTTACAAAACCCGATGTGATTGACGTATGCAACCGATACGGCAAAGTCGTTATCCCCGGTGCCTTTACGCCGACAGAGATTCTGGCGGCGTGGGAGACCGGGGCAGATTATGTCAAGGTGTTCCCATCGGGGGGAGTCGGGCCCGCTTATATCAAAGATGTGAAAGCTCCCCTGCCACAGATTCCTCTCGTGCCGACGGGCGGCATCAACGCCGATAACGCCGCCGAGTTTATCGCCGCCGGTGCCACCGCCTTAGGTGTCGGAAGCGCGCTCGTGGATAACCGCCTCATTGAAGCCGGTGAATTCAACGTGCTCACCGAAAGGGCACAGAAATTGGTAGCCGCGGTGCAAGCCACGCCGTAAACAGCGGCAGTTTCCGTTTTTTCTTGACAATTAACCCGATTTTTGCTAACGTTAGCGCAACGGTAACAACATTTCCCCCGCAACCGGGACAACGAAAAGGTATTCTTCCCACAACTTTAACTTGTAGCGAGTCGCCATGCAGATTAACGAACAGATCCTAGGGAAATATAAGATAGAGGCACTGCTGGGTAGCGGCAGCTTTTCTACCGTTTTTCGCGCGCACGAAGAAATGACAGACCGCGCCGTGGCGATTAAGGCGCTACACAAGGACTCCTATTTACAAGGGAGAATGAAATACCTCATCAGCGAAATCCGCTCGATGTCGAAGATTTGGGGACACCCCAATATCGTCTCAATTCATACCGTTGAACCCGGCTTCGACCGGTACATGGCGTTGATTGTCATGGAGTATGTTGAAGGGAAAAGCCTGCACGAATTGATGCAGAACGGGGTGTTGAACGTAACAGAGGCACTCAATATTAGTTTAGATGTCTGCCGCGGGCTAAAAATGGCACATTCTCAGAAGATTATGCACCGGGACATGAAGCCGGAGAACATCCTTCTCACGGCGGATAAACAAGCGAAAGTGGCAGATTTTAGCATTGCGCGCATTTTCAGCGATACCACCGAATTCGCGGCGACGATGACGGGTACCCGGCGGTATATGGCACCCGAGCAGCACTTTGGTAAATATGACCTTCGCGTAGACCTTTACACTACCGCCCTGATCATCTATCAAGCCGTGACCGGTCGCTTTCCCTTTTCTGGGCAAGGCCAGGAGATGGACACGCAAAAAACCTCGGGCGAAATTGAGCATCTGGACAGCTGCCCTGAACTCTTGCGCGGTTTTTTGCAGAAGGCACTCCATCGTGAACTTAACAAGCGTTACCAGACTGCCGATGAGATGTATGACGCGCTTAACGAAATACGCCAAAGTGAATACGTGAAGCATGCATCACGCCTTATTAACGCGGGCACTGGTTCCCGAAAAACGACACTCGCGGAGGCACTAGAACGCGGCAGAAAAACCTTCCGCATCTCGCGCGAGGTGGCGGAGCGGATTAACCAAAATCTCTTTTATGAACACCAGCGGAAAGAGATAAGCAACAAAAACAAGAAGTTGGTAGCGCAGCTGAATCAACATTACGACGAAGCAGGCCGGCAGGTGCATGCGTCTGAATATCCGCGCCTTATTTCCGAACTTCACAAGGCACATCATCTCTGCCTGAAGGAGTATGTCCCGCAAAATGGGGATACCGCCGGGAACGCCTCACTCCTTGAAAAGGCAGATAACCTTTTCCAGCACCTCAGTTCTTGGGAGGGCGTTCGGAACGCATCGGCCCCGACGGTTGATAGTGTTATTGCGCTCATTCAGAAACTACCGACGAACGAAGAGGCACTCCTGCGGGCATGGCTGGAGCATGAAGACGCGGCGGTGGCAGAGGCACCTGTCCTGCCACCGCCGGTCCAACCCGTTGTCAGGGCGGCGAGCAGTTACCGGTTGCTGATTGAGGAGGCTTCGCCGGAATTTCTCTTGGACAAAATCCATAGCGATATTCAATACCCGCACGAACGCGATGCCCTTCGCATCTATCAACAAGCCGTAATTTGTTCGCAACAGGAACGGAGGCGGCAAGCGAACGCGCAGTATAAGAAGCTCGGCGCGTTCTATCAAAAACAAGCGCACGCCTTCGGCAAAGAGGACGATATGGAACTCGTTGCCAATTGTTACACGCGCGCCCGGTTCGCTTACGCCGCGGCGAATAAACAGCGGCCTGCGAGAAAGAACGCCAGAAATAGTGCTGTCTACTATTCGCGCCTTGCACGGCGGCTTGAACTGCAGCGCGCGTGGGTAGAGGCGGGGAAGGCCTATATCCTTTCGGCAGACAACTATGCGTATGCGAATATAGAATCGCAAGTGGAAGAATGCTGCGCCGCCGCTACTGTCTGTTATTTCAATGCCGCTGAAAGCGCGTATCTCCAGGGCGATTTGCAAACCGCTTACGATTTTTGTATGTTGATTGTGGCAATCGGCGAAAAGTTGTCATCACCGACGAAAGCCATTATTGAGACGGAGAAACTCCTCGCGGAAATCCCGGTTCAAGCCTAGAAAAGTATGAAAATGTATGATATTCTTGCCATCGGGCGCAGTTCCTTGGATCTCTATTCTAATGACATCGGTGCCGCGTTCGCCGATATTCAGAGTTTTGGCGCGTTTGTCGGCGGGTGCCCCACTAACATTAGCGTCGGGATTCAACGCCTCGGGCTCCGGGCCGCGCTACTCACCGGTGTCGGCGAAGACCCGGTTGGTGAATTTCTGCTCAAGTTTTTGAAGGCAGAAGGCGTGGAGACGCGGTTCATCGTGCATAAGCCGGGGCACCGCACGAGTGCTGTCGTCCTCGGCATTGAACCGCCAGACCGGTTTCCGCTCATCTATTATCGTGACAATTGCGCCGATATTGAGCTCACGATTGACGATGTCCTCGCCGCGCCGATTGCCGAAAGTCGAGCGGTGCTGATAAGCGGTACCGGCTTGAGCAAGGAACCGAGCCGATGTGCCACACTCTATGCCGCCGAAAAGGCGCAGGCTGATGGAACCCGGGTCTTCTTGGATCTGGATTTCCGGGCAGACCAGTGGCATGACCCGAGGGCATTCGGGGTTGTCGTCCGTTCTGTCTTGCCCCAAATTGACATCGCTATCGGCACCGAGGAGGAAATCAAGGCTGCTACGCTGACGAACCTCTCGCAACTCACGATTGCGCACTCCCAAATCTCAAATCCTGATATTGCGGGAGATATTGCTGCGGCGATTGACACGCTCTTAAGTGCGGGGTTGAAGGCGTTGATTGTGAAGCGTGGGATTGAAGGTGCGGATATCCATTTAGCGACTGGGGAGAGGATGCACGCCGAACCTTTTCCGGTTGCGGTTTACAACACCCTCGGTGCCGGCGATGCGTTCGCCAGCGGCTTCATTTACGGTAACCTGAACGGGTGGAGTTGGGGAAAATCGGCGCGGTTTGGCAATGCAACCGGCGCGATTGTCGTCACTCGGCACGGCTGTGCCAATTTTATGCCGACACTCCCCGAAGTGGAGGCATTTGTCGCCGAACGCGGCGGCCTGTAATTACCCAGGAGATATGTATCATGAAAACACGAAAACTCACGATGGGACAAGCCATTGTCCAGTTTCTTCAACAGCAGTTCGTTGAACGCGATGGCAATGAAACGCAATTCTTTGCCGGCATGTTCGGCATCTTCGGGCACGGCAACGTCGCCGGTATTGGACAGGCGTTGCATCAATCCGCCGACTCGTTCCGTTTTTACCAGACTCGGAATGAGCAATCGATGGTGCATACCGCCGCGGCGTTTGCTAAGATGAACAACCGGCTGCGCGCGCTTGCCTGCACTACGTCTATCGGGCCGGGCGCGACGAACATGATTACCGGTGCCGCTGGCGCGACGATTAACCGTTTGCCGGTTCTCCTGCTACCGGGCGATATTTTTTCAACCCGCCTTGTCGCACCGGTTTTGCAACAGCTTGAGTCGCCGAGTTCGCAGGACTTCTCGGTGAACGATTGCTTCAAACCTATTTCGCGCTACTGGGACAGAATCAATCGGCCGGAGCAAATTATTACTGCGCTGCCGGAGGCGATGCGCGTGCTCATCTCACCGGCAGAAACCGGCGCGGTCACGCTGGCCCTCCCGCAAGATGTCCAAGCGGAGGCCTATGACTATCCGGTCGAACTTTTTGAAAAGCGGGTTTACCAGATTCCGCGGGCGCGTGCTGATGTAGGCGCGCTCAAACGCGCGACTGCATGGATTCGCGAGAGTGAGCGTCCCTTAATCATCGCTGGCGGCGGTGTGATTTACAGTGAGGCCACCGATCAGCTTGCCCGATTTGCGGAGCAGACCGGCATTCCTGTCGGCGAGACCTTTGCGGGCAAAGGTTCCCTGCCTTATAATCATCCACAGAACCTCGGGGCAATCGGTGCTACGGGGACACCGGGCGCGAACATCACCGCACGGGGGGCAGACCTGGTTATTGCCATCGGCACACGTCTGAGCGATTTTACCACGGCCTCGAAGACCGCGTTCCAAAACCCGAATGTCCGTTTCATCGGTATTAACGTTGCGGCGTTTGATGCGTTCAAGCATGCCGCCTTGCCGCTCGTCGCCGACGCGCGTGTCACGCTAGGAGAACTCGCTACCGCTGTGGGCAACTATCGGGTGTCTGCTGACTACGCGGCGCGCATTGAGAACTATCGGGACGAATGGGAAGAAGAGGTGGAGCGGCTCTATCACCTTGGACACGGCCCGTTGCCGAGTCAGAGTGAAGTCATCGGTGTCGTGAACGAGGTGTCCCGTCCTGAAGATGTGATGGTGTGCGCAGCGGGCAGTCTGCCGGGCGATTTGCATAAATTGTGGCGCGCTCGCAACCCGAAGCAGTTCCATTTGGAATACGGCTACTCGTGCATGGGCTACGAAATCGCCGGCGGGCTCGGCATCAAAATGGCGGCCCCGGGGCGCGATGTCTATGTCATGGTAGGCGACGGTTCGTATCTGATGCTCGCGCAGGAAATCATCACTTCCATTCAGGAAGGCTATAAACTGATTGTCGTGTTGGTAAACAACGATGGACATAGTAGCATCGGCGGGTTGTCACGTGCGACCGGGGTGCAGGGATTTGCCACCCGTTTCCGCTATCGCGAAGCGGAGAGCGGACAGTTGCAAGGCGCATTTTTGCCGGTAGAGCTCGCCGCGAACGCCGCCAGCCTTGGCGCGAACGTGATTGAAGCGAAGACGTTGTTGGAGTTAAAATCTGCACTGCACGACGCGCGCGAAGCATCGCGTACCACTGTGGTGAAGATTGACGTGGACTACTACGAGCAGGTGCCGCGGTATGAATCGTGGTGGGATGTGCCCATCGCGCAAGTCTCGGAAGTTGACGCCGCGAAGGCGGCGTATGAAGAATACGAAGTTGACAAACAGAAAGAGCGGTATTTTTTGTAGGACGGCCGCAGAACCAACCCCGTAGGTGCGGTTTGAAAACCGTGCCTACCGGGTTCACTGAATGAAAGGAAGACGATGAAAGCAGCAGAACTTTTAGCCACAGTCAAAGCGGGGGAAGCCATTCCGTGCGGTAATTGTGACAGCACAATACCTGCGGACGAGATTTTAGGATTTGTCTTTAAACGGGGTGAATTGGCACCGCGCATGGAGAATGCCAACGTCGGCGACATCACCTGCGTGCTGTGCCAAACCGATGACCCGGGTATCAAAATTACGCCCCGCGGTCCGGATATTAAGTTCGTCCGTGGCAATTAGTTGATTCGGGCAGATACCGATATGGCAGAGCAGATAGTTGGCAGGAACCCAGTTATAGAACTCTTGCGGAGCGGCGTGCGCGAGATAGAGCACATCTGGCTCGCCGAGGGGAGCAGCCACCCGCGCATCCGCCAAATTATCAAGTTAGCGGAACGAAACGGCGTTCGCTATCAACGTTGCGCCCGAAACCACCTAGACGCGCTGGAGCCCGATATTCCACACCAAGGCGTTATAGCCAAGGTCAGCCGAACGCGCTATCGGGAGCTGCAGGCGATTCTGGAGAAGGTTCAGCGTCAGGACAAACCGGCGTTGTTCGTCATGTTAGACAGTGTTCAAGACCCGAGGAACCTCGGCGCGATTCTCCGTACTGCTGACGCGACGGATGTGGATGCCGTGTTTATTCCGAAGAACCGCGCCGTAGATGTCACCGCGGCTGTCCACAAAGCGTCAGCTGGTGCGTCTGACTATGTGCCGATAGCCAAAGTGACGAACGTTGCCCGTACGCTTGAGACGCTCAAGGCCGCGGGCGTGTGGGTTGTCGGCGCCGCTGAGGATGCCGAGCTTACCTATACCGATGCCGATTTGACTGTGCCGTTGTGCCTCGTTTTGGGGAGTGAATCCAATGGTATCCGCAGGCTCGTCAAGCAGCACTGCGACTACCTCGTCCGGCTCCCGATGTTAGGAGAGATTGCGTCGCTCAACGTTTCGGTAGCGGCAGGCGTGCTGCTCTATGAGGTGCTGAGGCAACGCGAGCTAATCTAGGCGCGTGCGCGCTTGCAAAGCGCGCCTACAAGCTTTAGGAGATGCCGCCTAAATAAAGCCCTCCTCCTTCAGACTCACGAAGATGCCATCACCGATGATGATGTGATCTAGCACCTTAATGCCGATGTGATTGCCTGCCTCCATGAGTTGTTTCGTCGCCCGAATGTCCTCTTGGCTTGGCTGCGGGTCGCCGGATGGATGGTTATGCACAAGGACAACGGAGTTGGCAGATTCCTCAATTGCGAAGCGGAAGATTTCGCGGGGATGGAAAACGCTGGCGTTGAGCGTGCCTTCAAAAATCGTTGTTTCTGAAAGCCGCTTCCCCCATGTCAAAGCATCGCCGAGGTCTCCGGCAATGCCTTTCGTCGTCACGCCGCCTTTGGTGTCCAGGCAGAGGACGCAGACGATTTCTTTTTGGAGGTAGCGCATTTTGGACATCAGCAGGTCTGCAACATCGCTAGGGGAGGTAATCTTGTCGCGTTCGCCGTGGAAGCGTGCCAACCGTTTTCCGAGCTCGAGGGCGGCGACGATTTCCGCGGCTTTCGCTTTGCCGATGCCTTTAATCTTCTCAAATCGTTGCGCGCGGGTATCGGCCATCTGCTTCAGATCTCCCTGATATTCTATGAGTATCTGTTCGCCGAGTTGGAGGGCGGTAGTGCCTTTGAAACCGCTTTTGAGCAGAATCGCGAGGAGTTCGGAGTCTTTGAGGGTTTCGGGGCCGTATTTCAGGAGCCGCTCGCGTGGCCGTTCATCTGCCGGGAGGTCCTTCATTCGTGGACCAGTTACGTTATACATTGCCTTCCTCTCAATTAATAGAAAATGTTAATTAAAAGAATGTTAAGGAGAGTATACCGATTTTTCGCGATAAATGCAAGCGAAATCTTTTTTAGAACGTCATTGCACCAACAACCGTTATTGAACGCCATGCGAACAACAAAAACACTCAACATAAAACCGAACCACAAAGCGATAACCGTCTATTACGATGCGCTTGAGCGGTATCACCAGCACGGAGTCACCCACGAAACTGCCGTGCGCGCCGCCTTTCAAGCACTCCTTGAAGTCTGCGCGCGCCAGAAAAATTGGACGCTCGTCTGTGAATACACGCTGCGACTTCCGGAGGGTTCGCGGGGGACAGGCCCGCGCGCTCCGGTGGAAAAAGCCCCGGGGACAGGCACCCGCGCTGCGGGGAAACACAGCAACCTCATCCGTCTCGACGGTGTCCTGCTTGACGGATACAACCTCCCCTGTGGTACCTGGGAGGCGAAAGGCATTCAAGGCAATCTGGCTACCGAAGCCCTGCGCAAGTTTGATGCCGGCTACCCGCAAGATAACATCCTCTTTCAAACCCCAGAACGCGCGATGTTGTATCAGCACGGAGCCCTCGTGCTTGACGAGGACATCACGGGTCGGGAGAACCTCGTCGCTGTCCTCAAACGCTTCTTCGCCTACGAACGCGAACATGCCGCCGAGTGGGAAGCCGCTGTCACCGAATTTCGGGACATTGTCCCGGCACTGAAGCGCGAGGCGGCGGAACTCATCCAAGCCCAACATCGCACGAGTGCCCGGTTCCAAACAGCCTTCGCCAATTTCCATCGGCTTTGCCAGACAGCGATTAACCCGAACCTCTCCGAAGCGGCGGTGAAGGAGATGCTTATCCAGCACCTTTTAACGGAACGAACGTTTCGGACTGTTTTTGGGAATCCGGATTTTACGCAGCGCAATATTATTGCACGCGAAATTGAGCAGGTTATCAGGGCACTTACCGAGGATGCGTTCAGCAGGGACGAATTCCTCAAAAATCTGAACCCTTTCTACCGGGCGATTGAACGCGAAGCGGTCACCCTCGTCGATTTCTCGCAAAAACAGCATTTCCTGAATACCGTCTACGAGCAGTTTTTTCAGGGCGATTCTGCAGCAGTCGCCGATACGCACGGCATCGTCTATACGCCGCAGCCTATCGTCGATTTCATGGTGAAGAGCGTTGACTATCTGCTGAAAACCGAATTCAACCGCTCCCTCTCCGAGGCGGGCGTTCACATCATCGACCCG
Source organism: uncultured Poribacteria bacterium (assembly GCA_958296135.1). Classification (GTDB taxonomy): domain Bacteria; phylum Poribacteria; class WGA-4E; order WGA-4E; family WGA-3G; genus AGPOR5. Next base: position 4,179,989 of record CATQHZ010000001.1, on the reverse strand, counting down.
TTTGTCGGCACAGGCAACTTCATCGTCCGCCTGATGCGCGAGATAGACCGGTTCCAGTTAGAGGCGAAATACCGTTCGGAGTTGTGGTGCAATGAGGTGTTATTGCTGCCGTATTACATAGCGAGCATCAACATTGAACACGAGTTTTACGCCGCCACCGAAAAGTATCTCCCGTTTGAAGGCATCTCCCTTGTGGATACGTTCGATTTGGCGGAAGCCCGGCAGCTCTCGCTCTTGACAGCGGAGAACACAGCGCGCGTGGCAAAGCAGAAGGCATCGCCGATGTTCGTTGTGATTGGCAATCCGCCCTACAACACAGGGCAGAAAAACGAGAACGATAACAACAAGAACCGCAAGTATCCCACGATAGATGCGCGAGTCCGGGCTACTTATGCGAATGACTCGAAAGCGGCAAACAAAAATTCGCTCTACGACCCCTACGTGAAAGCACTTCGGTGGGCCTCGGATCGGATTGGCGAGGCGGGCATTGTCGCGCTCGTGACGAACCACAGTTTTCTCGAAGGCATCTCATTTGATGGCATGCGGAAACATCTCGCGTCAGATTTTGACATGCTTCATGTGCTAGACCTTGGTGGGAATGTCCGGGAAGGGCAACCGGGAGATGCGAATGTCTTTGGCATTCAGTGCGGTGTGTGCATTAACCTTTTTGTGAAAACAAAACAGGCATCCTCCAAGCCGCCTCGCATCCTTTACAATGGTGAGACGCGATGCCAGAATAAATCCCGCACCTTTGAATTTCTAGCGGAATGCCAGCATGTAGGCAATGTGACGTGGCAACAGATTCAACCTGATGCGCGGCATACATGGATTACTAGCGGACTTCACTCGGAATTTGGCACTTTTGTCCCTATTGGGCTCAAAAAAGCGAGGACAGCAACCGATGCATCTGTTCCGGCGATTTTTCGTCAATTCGGGCTCGGGTTGCAAACGGCCCGGGATGCTTGGCTTTATAATTTTAACCAAGACACCCTCATCCAAAACGTCAAGTCTACCATTGAAACCTACAACTATCAGGTATTCGGTTGGGAGCGGCGAACAAATCGGGATATGTCTGTCGATGATTTCGTCGTGGATGATGGAACAAAAGTCAAGTGGAGCTCAGGTTTGAAAAGGAAACTGATGAGCGGCCAAACCGCAGAATTTGCGGAAGAGAAAATCCGGCAGGCAATTTACCGGCCCTTCACGAAAACGAATCTGTTTTTTGACAAAACGCTCAATCATATCGTGTCCGTGTTTCCGATCACTTTTCCGACGCCGGCGACAGAGACAGAAAACCGGGTCATCTGGCTCAAGACCGGAAGGGCCTGGCCGATGTTCGCGCTCATGGTAAACAAAATTGCCGACATACTCCCGCAAGGTGCTTCGCAGTGCTTCCCTTTCTATGTTTACGATGAAGACGGCACCAACCGCCGTGAAAACGTCACTGACTGGGCACTCGCGGCATTTCGCGCGCATTACGGCGACGATTCCATCGCCAAGTGGGACATCTTCAACTATACGTATGGCATCCTGCACCATCCGGCGTATCGTGAACGCTACGCCGCGGACCTGAAGCGCGATCTGCCGCATATCCCCTACGCCGGGGACTTCTGGGCATTTGCGAACGCCGGGGCGCGGTTGGCGGAGATTCACGTGAACTACGAGGCGCAGCCGCAATATCCGCTCAAGTTCATCACGAAACCGGATGCGCCGCTCAATTTGCGCGTGGAAAAGATGCGGTTGTCCAAAGACCGGACGCGGCTGGCATACAACGAGTTTCTCACGTTGGCTGGGATTCCGGCGGAAGCGTTTGCGTATCGGTTGGGGAAACGTTCGGCGTTGGACTGGCTCATCAATGGGTATCAGGTGAAGACGTATGATAGGAGTCAGCTTGTCAACGATGCGAACAACACGGAGAAGCCACGGTATATCGTGGCGCTCATCGGTTCTGTCATCACGGTGAGTCTGAAGACGCAGGAGATTGTCGCGGGGTTACCTGAAACGTTCCATGACACGTAGGATGGGGGGACAGGCCCCCTCCCTACGGCTGTCTGAACAAGGAGAAAACATGCAATTTCTAACCAAATCCATGCTAACCATCGCATTGCTACTTTTATCGCTTAGCCTTGGATGCGATAGGACAGACACAATTGACTCCCTCATCGCGCCCGGCGAGGTAAACATGGAGATTCTCATCATCGGTCCCTATACCGAAACCTGCCAGGGTTTCATTGAGCAGACCTGCTTCCTTGTATTCAACGAGGAGACGCAGGCGTGGGAATTTTTCTACGAAAGCATCCAAGGTTTCAACTATGAGCCGGGGTATATCTGGACGCTCAAAGTTCGGCTGGAAGACCGGGGGACCGAGATTCAGGATGTCGGACGCTATGCTTATCATCTCGTGGAGGTGTTGAGCAAGAAGGCGGCATCAGAGGCGTAGTTTGGCGGGTTTTGTTGTTGAACGATGGCGGGGCACAGGCCCCCGCCTTACGGAGGCCGCTGCACCGTTGGCTATGCTCATATTCCGCGCCTACCTACCGTGGATTGCCTGCAGATTGAGCCGCGAGGCGACATCGTCGGAGACAGCGTTCGTCCAATCGACATCGGCCCTGCTTTGCAGACTCATCAGGGCGACATCTACCAACGGGTTCGATAGGGAAAAGTTGAGCAGAAAACTATCCACGTCAACGTCTGCCATCTCGGTGGGGAAGCAGTGGCGCATGAGATTTTGGAAGGCGTTACTTGTCGTGGAACGCATCAGCACGATGCCCATCTCTTGTGCGGCGGCATCGGGGATAACGCCGCGTTTGCTGAACGCATCGCAGGTGCTTTGATACATTAGGTTGTAATGAATCTGCATCATATCAAAGGTGCCGGTGGCAATGAGTTGCTCCACGCCGCCGGAGGGACCATCCGCAGAGAACCCAATAAAGCGAACCTTTCCTTCCTCTTTCAGTTTCAGATACGCCGCTAACCCGCCGCCGTTCAGAATCTGTTCGGTATGTTCCGCATAGAACCAGCCGCCGTGGAATTGCAGCACATCAATGTAGTCGGTGCTGAGGCGTTGGAGGCTACCTTCCACATCGGCGGCGATGCCATCCGGATCGAACGCTTCTGTCTTGGTGGCGACGATGCAGGCATCTCGCCGGTCGGCGATGGCCTTGCCGATGACGGTTTCGCTATAGCCGCCGCCGTAGGTGGGCGCGGTGTCGAGATAGTTGAGGCCGCTGTCAAGCGCGTGATGGAGCATCTTGATGAGTTGCGTTTCATCGTGTTCGGGGCGGACTCTGCCGCCGCCGTATCCGATTTCTGAGACACTGAGGCCTGTCTTGCCGAGGGTGCGGTATTGCATAAATAATTTCTCCTGATTCAGACAGAAAACGCGCACGGGGGGCACACCATGGCGAGGGGAACCCTCGCCCTACGGATTAAAGGGACGTTATCTGGGTTACGGTGTGCGCCTACACGTAATCCATCTGTGAGGCACGGTTCTTATTTTGGCGGATGGTACGGTTGCTCGGTTTGATGCAATTCGCGCCGAATAAATCTTTCACTTTCTCAATAACCGGGGGCTCGTAGGCGATGTCGTACGCAGCACTACACTGCGCGATGACTTCGCCGAACTTCGGGCTCATAAGGCGGAGAATCAGGTCATTGTCGCCCTCGCTCTGTTGTGCGATCTGCTGGAGCCTCTCCAGTTTCTGGACGTTGTCAATGTCTTCCTCCAGGATAGTCACTTCAACCGCGGAGGTTTGCTGCTTAATGACAGCCCTAATATCAGAGATTTCTTCGGCGAGGATTTGCCGTTCTTCCTGCGCGTCGCCGTTTCGGCGGTTTTGGCCGACAGTGCCGCGGATCCACACCACGTTCCCCTCTTCTAACAAGGCGGAGGAGGCTTTATATGCATCCGGAAAAACGACGACTTCTACTGCGCCTTCCAGATCTTCAAATCCGAGGGCTGCCATAGAATCGCCCTTTTTCTTCGTGGTGAGGAGTTTCACCTCCGTGATCATCCCGGCGAGGTAGATTTCGCTGCCGATTTGATGTTCGACGAGGTTCTCCGTAGTCGCGTTGGTGAAGTTGTCGATAACGTCACCGTATTCTTCCAACGGGTGTCCTGAGACGTAAAAGCCGAGCTGTTCTTTCTCCTTCATGAGGCGTTCGAGCGGTTTCCATTCTTCGGTTTCCGTGAAGGTTACGGTTATGGGTGGCTTTTCCTCAATGTCGCCGAAGATGCTCATCTGTCCGCGTTCTCGTTCATCGCGCGCTGTCTGCGATGCCTTCATGGCGAGTTCTACGTTTTCAAGTAGTTGCGCCCGGTGTCCTTCAAGCGAGTCGAAGGCTCCGCTCATGATGAGACTTTCGATGGCGCGCTTGTTCACCAATTTGGTGTTGACGCGTTCGCAGAAGTCCTGTAGCGATGTGAAGGAGCCGCCCTTTTCGCGTGCCGCCACGATTTCGTCTATCGCTGCGTCGCCGACACTCTTGATGGCGAGGAGTCCGAAAAGGATGTCATTGCCATTCACCGTGAAATCTTTCTGGCTACTGTTGATGTCCGGGGGGAGTAGGTTGATTTCAACCCCGAGGAAATCGGCGAGTCTCGCGCATTCGGTCCGGTATCGCGTCATTTTCGGCGTGCTGCCTGCCTCCCCGGTCATCATGGCGGCCATGAATTCACGCGGGTAGTGCGTTTTGAGATATGCCATGCGGTAGGCCAACATAGCGTATGCAACCGAGTGCGATTTGTTGAAGGCGTAGCCGGCGAAAGGTTCAAGCAGGGCAAACACTTCTTCCGCTTCCTTTTTGGCGATGCCGTTTTCCATTGCGCCTTGGACAAATTTATCGCGCTGTGCGGCGAGCAGTGCCTCGTCCTTTTTGCCCATTGCGGAGCGGAGGATGTCCGCCTCACCGAGTGTGAACCCGGCCATATCGCGCGCGATCTGCATCACCTGTTCCTGATAGACACAGACCCCGTATGTGTTCTTAAGCGCGTCCTCAAGCGATGGATGCATGTAAGTCACCGGTTGCAAGCCGTTCTTCCTATCGATGAACTGCTGCATCGTGCCGCTTTCAAGCGGCCCGGGACGGTAAAGTGCCGGAATCGCTGTGAACTCCTCAAACGTATCGGGTTTGAGCTGCGTAACAACGCGATACATGCCTGGAGAAGTTTCCAATTGGAATAAACCAGCAATCAACCCTTTGCTGATGAGCGAGTAGGTGGGTTTATCGTCAAACGGAATGTCCTCCAGCTTGATGTCCTTCTCGTGCTTTTCGCGGATGAGGTTGAGGCAGTCGTAAGTCTCGGTAAGGCTTCGCACGCCGAGGGAGTCAAATTTGACGATGCCGACATCTTCTACGGTTTTGCCTTCAAATTGCGTGGCGACTTGCCCATGTTTATCCTTGAAGAGTGGAACGTGATCCGCGAGGCGGCCGTTTGAAACGACGATGGCGGAGGCATGGCACGACACATGCCGTTTCATGCCTTCAACGGCGCTGCTGAGCTCGATTAACTCCCGATTTTCCGGTTTCCCGGCGAGTGCCTGGAATTCAGGAACCTGTTCCAACACATCGTCCAGCGTGATTTTCGGAATCTCCGGAATCAGCCGCGTCAACTTTTTCACCTCGCTCATGTCCATCTCTAGCGCGCGGCCGACATCCTGAATCGCCGATCTCACCCCGAGTGTCGCAAACGTCGCGACCTTCCCGACAGAATCTTGTCCGTATTTTTTGACAAGATACTCGATAACGTGCTCCCGCGCCCGGTCGGCGAAGTCGATATCGATGTCAGGTGGACTGATGCGTTCAAGGTTGAGGAACCGCTCAAACAGGCAGTCGTAATCCATTGGGTTGAACGTGATGACGCTGAGGGCGTACAGCACGAGACTGCTGGCGGCGGAGCCGCGCGCGGAGAGCGGGTATCCCTGTTGGTTCGCGTAATTGACGTAATCCCACACGATGAGGAAATAGCCGGAATAGCCGGTCTGCTTAATGATGTCAAGTTCGTAGTCTAACCGCTTGCATATCTCTTCGGAGAGGTGTCCACCATATTTTTTGCGTAGCCCTTCGTAGCAGAGCTCCTTGAGATAACTGTCGTTTGTATGTCCCTCCGGTACCTCATACGTCGGCATCAGGCTTTGGCCGTAATCGAGTTTGAGGTTGCACCGATTGGCGATTTCAAGCGTGTTGCTGATTGCCTCGGGCGGGAAATCCTTCAGCACCTCGCGCATCTCGTCAATGCTCTTGAAATAGAAGTGGTTGTCAAACCGCAGCCGTTCTGCGTCGTTGACGGTTTTCTTTGTCTGGATGCAGAGCAGGACATCGTGCATACGATGGTCTGTTTTGCGGAGATAATGGCAGTCGTTTGTGCCGACGAGCGGCAGATTGTATTCCTTCGCCAACTCCACCATTATCGGGTAGGCGGCGATTTCCTTGTCGATGTAGTGATTTTGCACCTCCACGTAGAGGTTCCGCTCACCCATAATCTCCTGCAATTCCAAGAAGTTTTTGACACCTTCGTCACGCTTGTTTGAAGAGAGGAGCTGCGGTACCTGTCCTTGGATGCATCCGGTGAGGGCGATAATTCCGCCGTGGTATTCCCGCAAGATTTCCATGTCGATGCGCGGTTTGCTATAGAACCCTTCGATGTATGCAAGCGACACCAATTTCAAGAGGTTCTGATAGCCGGTCGCGTTCTCGGCGAGGAGCGTCAAATGATACGGACCGCCTTGTCCCTTCCCGCGGGTTGTTCGGTGGCCGGGTGCGACATATACCTCGCATCCGACGATGGGATTGACCCCGGCGGCGGTGGCTTTGGTGTAAAGCTCCCATGCGCCGAACATGTTACCGTGGTCGGTGAGTGCGACAGCCGGTGCGCTGTTCTCCACGGCCCAGGCCACCATGTCCGAGATGCGGCACGCGCCATCCAACATGCTATATTCGCTGTGGTTGTGCAAATGAACGAATTCCAAAGACATTTTTTGTTGTTCCTAGCGGTTGTTCAGCGCCTTCTGGGCTGATGTGGTTAACTGAATTTTCTGTCTGGTAGGCGCAGTTTGAAACCGCGCACAGCGAGGAACAGGCCCCCGCTCTACGGAAGCAGCTGCGTCAGTCCTGTTGTGAATGGGTTATCGGGGGTGTTTGCACCTCTCAATTTATGATAGCAAAAATTCAATAAAAATTCAATAAAAAAGTTTGTTGTATTTCGCAATGCGTTCGGCGGGTTGAACGTTCGCGAGGGACAGGTTTTCCCTCGCGACGGTGAAAGGGGCATCGCGCGACGGTGGAAGGGGCATCGCGCGACGGTGGAAGGAAAAGACGTTTTTAATGTTGACACATCTCGGTAAACCTGCTATAATAGATGAATATGTTCTTAAATATGGAGCCTGCCAGCGTCAGCCCGATATGCAGAGGTGGTTACTTTGCCAAGCCTTGCGAGGGACAGTGGACATCTCTGCAGCGAGGCGGCAGAGATGACAACGTTAAAGGTGGCGTGTTTACGCGGGGCGACACACGCACGTTTTCTGTAGGCGTGACCGTGACGGCCCTCGCACTACGGTGGCACGTGGTTTTGCCAAGCCTTGCGAGGGACAGTGGACATCTCTGCAGCGAGGCGGCAGAGATGACAAAGTTTCGGCGTGACGGCCCTCGCGCTACGGTGGAATGGGGTGGCCTTACCTTGTTTGCCAAGTCTTGCGAGGAACAGGCTCTCGCGCTGCGGTTGGATGTTGTGTTCGTTACGCTTTGTGCCAAAATAAAATATGGAAAAATCGAGACTGCTGCTGCTATTTTTAACCCTATTTTTTGTGATGCTTGGGTTTGGCATCATCATTCCTAACCTCGCCTATTACGCCGAAGATCTCGGGGCAACGCCCACCGAGATTGCCGTATTGATGTCCATCTATTCCGGGATGCAACTGGTGTTTGCACCGCTGTGGGGCAGACTGTCCGACAAGCATGGCCGAAAGCCGGCGATTCTGCTCGGTTTGCTCGGTAACGCCATCGCTTTAGTCGGTTTCGGACTTGCGAAAAGTTACGGGTGGCTCTTCATCGCGCGGGGTGCAGCCGGCATCGCTTCAGCAGCAGTGCTACCGACGGTGATGGCCTACGTCGCCGATGTCACAACGTTAGCGGCGCGCGGGAAAGGGATGGGATTGATGGGCGCGGCGATGGGGCTCGGTTTCATCCTGGGGCCTGCGATTGGCGGCATCCTGGGGCGGCACGATGTGCCGTTCTTTGTCGCAGGCGGTTTGTCGCTGCTCACCTTTTTCTTCGTGATGCTCCTGTTGCCAGAGTCGCTCCCTCATGTCGATAGACGCGGTTTGAAAGCGCGCCTATCGGAGGGAGAGAAACACGACGAATCCGGTCGGGAGCGTGAGAGGGACAGGCCTTCGCACTACGGTTACAAGGAATTCTGGACAGCGTTGAAATCGCCGCTCAATCCGCTCTTCCTCGTTGCGTTTTTTACTACCTTCAGTTTCGCGGGATTGGAGGCGACGTTTCCGCTTTTCATTGAAAAAGGGTGGAACTACGGACAAAAAGAGATGGGGTGGATGTTCGCGATAATCGGTGTGATTGTCGTGCCGTTGCAAGGCGGCTTACTCGGACGGTTGATTAACAGGTTCGGGGAACGGCGGCTCATCCTCGTCGGGATGGTGCTGAACGCGGTAGGGATGGCACTTTTGTCATTCCACGCGATGCGAGGGACAGGGATGGGTGGCGGTGCTACGGCGGTGGCGGAAAGTGGGTTCCTCATGCTCACGGGTTATTTGGCTATTGCGGGCATCGGCAACCAACTCATCCGTCCGACGAATACGTCGTGGATTTCTAAGCAGACGCACATTGGGCAAGGCACGGCTATCGGCATTATGGACGCATTTTTAAGTCTGGGGCGTATCCTCGGGCCGCTCCTCGGCGGTTGGCTTTATGAGGCGGATGCGTCTCCTTATGCAGTGTTGGCAGGGATTTTGCTGGTTGCGACGGTTTGTCTGTATGTCCCATTGCGGCGCATTCGCCGTGACGCAGCAAGATAATAGCGTATCAGGCATTGCCGAGCCCCATCCGATATTTAATGTCGTAGTTGATGATGAAGTCTAGTTCCTCATCCGTGAACCCGTAGTGTTGCGCAAGCACCCGGTCGATTTTGTCAATAATCGGTTTAGACTTTTGGATTTTGAACGACTGCGTTTCGGTTCGACCTGTTGACTTTTGATTGCGAACCTTCATTTCACTGTTGTGACGTAGGTCCGCCAAATACGCCTCGCCGAGTCTAGCGAGTTCCTGTTCCTCAAGCGCAGATTGAGGAACAGGGAAATTCTGCAGGTCATACGGGGTAAGATGGCGGCAATTTGACGCAACCGTATACCACCACCAAAATAAATTACTGCTCAACATTGCGATAATAGGTTTTGCGATTTCGGTGGTTTCAACGCCGAATGATGTCGCGGTAGAGGAACGACTCGCCTGGCCATTAACCGTAAATGCCGGTGGAAAATCCGTAAATACCTTCCAATACAACCCGCCGGCGGCACGGTAATAAACTTGATGCTTACCTTTACGCGCCGTTAACCGCAGCGAATTTCTTATTTTCGTACATTTTTCGAGCAAGGAACTTTCAAGTTCCTTTCCCAACTTTGGCACCCAAAACGCATGCCTGTGGCGCGGTACTTCTACATAATTAACCGCATACATCAGCAAATCCCGATTTTGGGAAGTCCATTTCTGATAGTCCGTAGAAAAGGTCTGGCCACATTCTGAAGGCACTGCGACGAAAATCGTCAGTGCCCGATTTACGGTATCAAACAACTTACCTGGCCGCCATGAATAGTTAGCATACCAGACATTACGGCTTTTTTCCAAAAGGCTTTGGACGATTTGCATGCGTCGTGTAGAAACCAACGCCATCGGAACAATCATACTCATGCACCCTTGCGGATTTAAGAGTTGTAAACTCCGTTCCACGCACATTGCATGAATTGCCTTACTCTGGTAACTTGCCAGATTTGTCGGCGGCGCGTAATCAATCTGTCTTAATTCCAGATAGGGCGGATTGCCGATAATCACATCAAACCCGCCGCCCTCTTTGAGGATACCGTAAAACGTGGTGAACCAATGGAACGGTTGATGCGACGAAAGCCACTGCTGATACGTATCAGTTTTGCTGGTATCCATACCATATTCCTCTGCAAGGTAGCCGTTCAGTTCGTCGGATAACTCTGCCAGTTTCTCCTGCAACGCCTGTTTGTCCGCCAGCGTTACATCGCTGCCCAGTTCTGTCTGTTGCTGACGAAAGAGAGAGAAGAGTTTCTCAACGTCCTCGGCGCGTTCACGGATGCGCGCCATCGTGTTGTCAAAGTCAAATCTTCCCGTGACTGCCTTTTCCACCTCGTCGTAGGTGGCGTATCCGACAAGCGTGTTGCCGGCCTGCACGTTAAAGTCAATGTCTGGCAGCGGTTCGATCTGGTTCACGTCGTCAAGCTGCGCTACCATTTTGAGGAAGAGGCGGAGTTTGCAAATCTCCACTGCCTCGTCCATAATATCTACCCCGTAAAGGTTGTTGATAATAATTGACTTGAGGATGAAGTAGCGGCGGTTCGGGTGTTTTGCAATACGCGCGAGGATGTCACGGAAGTCGGGGTATTTTTGGGCGCGGCGAGCGTGGGGCGGCGAGACCGGGAGGTTTCTCCTACTGGGCGGCGAGACCGGCTCTGCTTCATCAACGAAGGCTTGCATCCGTTCCAGGCATGCTTCGTAGAGCGGCTCCAAGATATTCAGCGCGGCGAAGAGGAACGCACCTGAACCACACGTCGGATCGAGGATTGTCACCTGTGTGATAGCGTTCCAAAACGCTCGGAGTAGTTCGGGGCCCTCGCAATGCTCGATCACGTCTTGCGCGAATTGGCGGATGTTGAGATTCTCGGTGATGAGCGCGTTAATGTCGGCTATCTCGCCGTTTGCGAGTTTGGCGCGCACTTGTTCATACCGCTGCCGCCGTGCGACAACTTCGCGCCAGATTTCTGTTGGCAACGCATACGCGTCCGATGCGAGGGTATTCCACGCCGCCCGTTGAGAGACATCGTCAATGCCGAGGGCGATTTCCGGCGGCAAATTTTGTTGGGCACCGGTTTTGACAGCATCGTAAATATACCGGTCTGGATTAGTTTGGAGCAGGTGCCAGACACTTGCATCACCTTCAAAGGCGACTTTGCACCCCTTGCGCGCCGCGTCAAAAAGGAACGGGATGAGTGTATTCTTGCTGATATATTCGGTGATGTCCTCTTGGGTGTAGTAGGCCCCCATCTGCTTCTGGTTGATGTATTTCTCGAAGATATAGCCGAGAACATCGGGGTTGATTTCGTTATCGTTGCGCAGCGGCCGCTCATCAAGGTGCCACTGATACTGTTCAAAGAAAGCGAAGAGCTGCTCAAACGCCGCGTCGGAGATGTGGATAGCTTCGCCGTGTTGTTGCTCGATTTGATGGCGTTGGAAGATACCGCCGTTGAGATAGGGCACCTCGCCGAGGAGTCGGTTCGTCTCCTCAGTGCGTTCGGTTTCGGGTGTCGCGAAGCCTTGAAAGAAGAGGGGACAGAGGAACGTTTTATAGAACCTGTCGGTGCCTGCTGCTTTGCTTCGGGTGAGGTTCGTGCGGAGATAGTCGGCATCGCCGTTGAGGCATCCCTTTTTCTGGATGAAGTAGATGAACATCAGACGGTTGAGCATGACGGAGACATACCCCTGCTGCATCTCTCCATCAGGGATGCCTTTCAGAAATGTGAGGAATGCATCGTGTGCCTTTTTGAAACGTTCATAAAAGCGTTTGGTAACGCGTTCCACGTCAAAGGCGGCGCGGACGCGGCCTGTCACATCGGGTAGTGTTAGTCCTTCTTCCTCCGCCAGGCTGAAGGCGATGGTCTTGAGTTTTTGGAGGATTGCGTCACCAGTTTGTTGGTGATGATAGCGGTGTTCGCGGCACGCGTCGGGTTTTCCTTGTTCGCGTTTGACCCACTGCCAGATCTGGGTAGTTTTCGCAGCGTCGGTGTAAATGATAACGTGTTCGTGGACAGATTCGGCGACTTTTCGTTGGATTTTGCGCCGCGTGGAGTAGTTGGGCATTTGCGCTTCATCGGTTGTTGCGCACTCAAAAAACACCATGCCGCGCTTTTCGACAATAGCGGTGAGGACATAAGCGGTTTCATCAACGGTAACGGTGAGGGATTGCTGATGCCGGTCCCATCCGAGGCCGTCAATGAAGAGGGAGTTAAAATCGGCTTCGCGGAGGTAGTGGCGTGTTTGGTTGAGGTTGAATTGCATAGCGGTTGTCCTTGGCGAAAAAACGGGTTTAACTATGGGTTATTTTACTTTGCACTGCGGTTAATTGTCACGTTCATTTGTTGCGGCCCCGGGCAATGGCGGCAACCGATGCGTTACTCGCCGAGTGTTGTATTCTAACCGATACCGTCTGTGCTCGGCATCGTCAGGATACTGCTCGGTATCGGGATAGGGATAAGCAGACATTCCGTGAAACGGGAGCGGCTCCACCGTTTGCGAGGTAAGCGTGTTGATGTCGCCATCTTTGTCCCATCCATCGCTATAGAGGATGAAGTCGCGCACCCATCCTGCCTTTAACGCCGGCAGGCGCGATGCATCAAATTCTACCGTGATTTCGTCACCGGCGTTGAGAATGACATACATATCGTCAACCGCTTGCAATAACGGTTTCACATCGCCGTAGCGGGTGTAGTGTCCCGCCAGATCCCGCCACTGCGCCGTTGTTGTCATCTTTTCGTAGTCAAACAGATGCGGTGCGTGCGGTGTCGGACGATACATCTCCGAAAAGCCGCGGTAGTGCAAATCCGCGCTGTCCGGTGTTAATTCGGTGAGGTGCATCGGGACATCCTGCTCACCGACGATGAAAAATGCCGCGTCCCAGTAAATCTGCAAATCGGTGTCAATCCGGACCTGTCTGTCGTCGGACAGGAATTTGCCGGTCAGATCTACGGCGATAGTCTTGTTTTTGCCCGCGGGCAGGCCAATCATCTCAATAACCGTTTGCCATTCGCCGGCTTCATTTTTCACTGATACTGATGGGAATTTCGGACTTATTGCAGGATTTTGGTAAAGCGCGACGTTGATGCTCGTATCTGTCGGGAAAATCCAGCCGCTGAGGAACAACGTTACGGGTGTATCGTTATTTATAGCGGCCTGGGCACGGCGAGGGACAGACTGCGGCTGGCTGGAAAGAGTTAAGATAATCGCGTGAGGTTCAACAACGCCTTGATGAACACCGGGTGCATGCTCTACCGCATAGCGGTAATCCAACGCCTGCAACGCCTCCGAAACGTCCTCTCCGCGATGATTGAAAGCAGCGTTCGGATGCAGTTTCTCCGCAACGCCATACACCTTGAATTCCGCAAACGGCGGTGGGGTGTATTGCTCATTCGTGAAGATATCCGTGCCTTCAGGATGGTCGATCGCGATGAGTTTCACTACGTCAAAATACGCTGTCTCCCACAATTCCTCCGTGATTTGGATGGAGTATTTTCCATCTTTCGGCTGGATGTAGGATGCCGGGATTTTGACGAAGTCTTTCGTCTCATCGGGCGCGATGAACCCCATGGAGGTGACGAGCCCCAGCGGCGCGCGCCACAACAAATCGGTGACAAACCGATAGCGTTCGCCATCGTAGACGTAGAGGAACGGACAGGAACCTTTCAGCACCTGTTTCTCTAAAATCCGCTGTCTTGCTTTGGGCGCGATGACGTTTTGTGGCACGCCGTTTGTCCAGACGACTCGGACGACATCAGCCGCCTCAAACGCGCCTAACCCGAAATGCGAAACTTGTTGTGAGACATACTGCACCTGATACAGGTCCCCGACTTTCACCTCCAATTTTGAGCCGAGGCCGTCTCGATTAATTTTGTTATTTCCTGCGGTAATGCCTTCCAGTTTCACCTGTATCCAATTATTTTGGTTGCCGCCGCGGTTTTGCAGGACGCGCAATTGCCCTGGGCCGTCAATGAAAAAAAGGTCTAGTGCTCCATCATTATCCACATCGCCGACTGCCCCGGCAATGCCGGCGATATCCGGTGGTAGCGAGTTTCGCGCTTCGGTGAACCGCCCTGTTCCATCGTTCCGAAGGAGGGACATCCCCTGTTCGCCGAGCATCCAGATATCAACAAACCCGTCATTATCATAGTCAATATTTTGAACGTCGGTGGCCCGCGCTCCTGCTTCGGGTGGATATAGAAATCCACCTCTACGTTCTGGCACAAAACTGGCATCGCCTCGATTGCGATAGAGGTGATAGGCTGTCTCGGTGGTTAGGAAGATATCGACATTGCCATCGTTATCATAATCGCCAGCGGCGGCTGCCGAGTAGTGTGCATCCTGCGCGATGCCGGTTTCATCGGTTCGGGCACGGAGTCTCCCTTGGCGGAGGTTGTCCCACAGCGTGCATCCCGTTCCGCCGTGCGTTGTGAAGATATCAATGTCGCCATCGTCGTCGAAATCAGCGGCGAGTGCGGCTGTCCCGACTGAAGCATCGCGAGGGATAGGCCCTCGCCCTACGGTATCCTGCTGGAAGGTTTGCTCTGAAACATCGGTGAAGGTGCTATCGCCGTTGTTACGATACATTCGTGGGGGGCTCTGCGCCCGGCGAGGGACAGGTTTCCCTCGCTCCACGGTGTAGTTTGAAAGCAAGTCCAGATCTCCATCGTGGTCTGTGTCAATTGGCAATAAGCGCGCGGGGGTGGCTTCTTCAGCATCTGCATGTCGCACGATTGGAGCGTGGCGAGGGCCAGCCCCTCGCGCTACGGTATCTGTATCTTGCAAGTGCACGACGGTAATTCCGGCGTGGGTTTGCAAGAGGAGTTCTTGCGTGCCATCTTTATCCAGATCGGCGAACGTCGCCGTGTGCGCACCCAATTCGGGAAATTGGTGAGCGCGGACAAACGTTTCTCCTGCATTCCGGAAGAGCATGCCTATCGGTGCGATATACATGTCTAGATTTCCATCACCGTTGTAGTCAGCGAGAGAGACTGAAGGCGTGCCCGTTTCCATCGGAACTTGGACATTGCCCAGTCCGATATCTGCAGTGATGTCGACAAACTGCACCGGAATAGCCCCGGTCTGTTTGGCAGTGAGCCGCGCTTTGGAGCCTGGGCTGAACGTTTCGATCGGATGCCCTAAGATGTCTGTCACCAATTCGCCGATGCCTTGCTGATAGCGCGGGGTGGCGCGATGCAAGTTTTCAAAGATGCGGAAATTTCGCGCCGCCGTTTTCACGTCACCTTGTTCGATCTGTGTCATCCCCTGCGTGAGGTATTTCAGTTTCTCTGCGTCGGTATCCGATAATAGCGCGTGCAATTCTGCGCCGAGGTGCTTGGCTTGTTCGGGTTCACCTTGCGATAGGCGCGCTTGTGCAAGTTTCATCAGCACGACAATGTTGGCGGGCGAAATGTCATGTAGTGCCTGTAGATGTGTGCTTGCTTCCTGTAATGCTTCCGGCTTATTTCTCTGTCCCAAATAGTGGCGTGCGAGTTTATAGCGAAATTCAAGGTTATCGGGGGCGAGTCGCACCGCCTCCGTCATCGCCGCTACCGCCAGCACGGTTTTCCCCTGCAGCTGATAGACTTCCGACAAGATGAAGTGGAGTTGACTATCCATCGGTGCCGCTTGGATACCCTGCTTCACTACCGATTCGGCGGCATCTGCCTGTTGGAGCCTTAAATGCGCGACCGCGAGGTTACCGTAGCCGATTCCCTCATTGGGGAGCAGAGCGATGAGTGCCTCAAACTCAGCGATAGCTTTAGAGGGTTGGGACTCTTCGAGATACGCGAGCCCCAGATTCTGGTGCCGGGATGCGTTTTCAATGATTTCGGTGGTGTCCGTTTTTTGCGCGAGGGTGTATCCCACGAAAGTGAAGCATGTCAGCAGGATTGTGCACCAGAAGTTCCATCGTAAGGTAGGTGCCTTGCGATGGACAGGCTCTCGCCCTACGGTTTGAACGCTTATGCTTGGCGAGGGCCAGGCCCGCGCCCTACGGTTTGAACGCGATAAAACAAGTTCCATTTATTCCTCCGATTGACGCATGTCATCGCCTGCCATGAGAATCGCCTGCCGCAGCGCGTCTCGCCGGCGCGTCAACGAATCTTCCAGCTGCTTCAGGTGCAGGAGCCATGAGTCTTTAGATTCGCCTTCACCTGTGCCGAATCCTTCAGTCATGGCGAGGCGGATGTATTTCAACCTTTCGGTCTGAAGTACCTTGACTTGCTCGTCGTAGTCTTCAATTCCTGATGTGAGTAGTGCAGCGAGTTCGCGGATTTTTTCCAAAATAGGGCTCCTCTGAACGTTGCATTGGTGTTTTAGACAGTTCGAGATATGTTCCGGACTTACGCAAATGCTATAATTCGCCCCCGGTAGGCGCGGAAGAGGATTGTCCCGCTGGCTCAATGCAAAAACGATGTCTTTCCTGTCGGTGTGACGGTTTGCAACCGCGCCCGGGTGAGGTTGTGCTGTTGAAAACCGCACCTACGGGGTTGGTTCTGCGGCTGTCCTAATTTAAGTTTATTGTAGTCTATCGCGCGTTTTTGTGCAAACGAATTTTTATCTTGACATTTTTCCGATGCTGTGTTAAACTTTTCTTAACAGGAGGCAGACGTATGCAAAATGTGTGGATACAACGCACCGTCGGAATACTCGCCATTCTCGCCACGTGCGCCGTTATCGCCTGGGCGCAAAAGGAAAAAGGCACAACACTGGCTGACCTCGGCGTAACGGAAGAACAGAAAATCCAAATCAAAGCGATGTGGGAACTCAAACGGCAAAAACAGATTCAAGCGACGAAAACTCTGCAAATCTTAAACCAACTCGCAAAGGATCCGGCCATCGAAGACGCGGAAATTCAGGAGACTTTGGCGGAGCACCGGACGAAACGGAAAGAGATGCAGCGACAGATAGAACAGGCGGAAGAAGCGTTGACAGAGACGCTCCCGCCCCGCGCGCAACTTCATCTGACGCTTTTAGGGGTGTTGGATAACGGGTTGCCGCGCAGAATTGTGAGACAGCAACCCGATAAAAAAAAGGAACGTAAGCCTTGACACCTGACTACTGTGAAGGCACCCTGGCAAGAACCTTTCTTCGTCCAATTGATGCTGTCCGAACGCATTGCGAACGACAAAAGCCCTGCAAAATAGGGGGATGGGAACCATGGTACATCGTCCACCAGACCCGGTTTTTGATTTCGCGAACTTACCCGATAATGAGTTAGAGTTGGCAGTCGGTGCCCTGCTCATTGCACAAAGCGATTATCCTAAGCTGGATATCGCCGCTTATCTGCATCGGTTAGATGAGATGGCTGACGCTATTCGTCAAAAGGTGCAGGAAACGGCGTTCCCCGAGCATCACATCGCTGAGCTGAACCGCTATCTCTTTGAGGAGCAGGGATTTCAGGGGAATAATAAGGACTACTACGCGCTGAGTAACAACTTCCTCAACGTCGTCCTCAACAGAAAAATGGGGCTGCCGATTACGCTGTCTGTCGTCTACATCGAAGTCGGCAGACGCGCAGGTTTGCCGCTCGTCGGCGTGAATTTCCCGAGCCATTTCCTCGTGAAATATAAGCGTGAACATCTGGACGTTTTTATTGACGCGTTTGACACTGGGAAAGTCATGTCGGAGGAGGCCCTGGAGGCGAAACTCCAGGGAACCTTCGGACAGTCGGTAGGCCTGCTGCCGAGCATGTTAACCGAAGCGACGAATAGGGAGATTTTAGCGCGTATTTTGCGGAATCTCATGCATGCCTATACACGCCTGGGTCGCGATGCGGCAGCACTGCGAGCGGCGCAGCGCATCACTTGGTTCCTGCCGCATTCCGCCGGCGATCTTCGCGGATTCGGCTACATGCTCTACAGAACTGGTGCTTACAGCGACGCGATTTCTGTTTTTGAGAGGTGTCTTGAGATTGAGGAGAATCCGGTGGAAGTAGCGGCTATTGAGCGGAATATTCGGGTGCTGCGTCAGTTGCTAGCGCGCCTGAATTGATGGAGAAACGCTTTTCTATTCTGTCGGGAAACCCGAGCGCCGGATCTTGCCCCCGTTACTTGCATTTTCGCACGGTAGCCGCTAAAACAGAATTAACGATGGATTTGGTTCAATGATGCAACAAACAGATAAATTATTTCAGACAGAGGTTGTTCATTATAGGCTGGTGTTCGCTTGGCGCGGGACAGCCCTTCGCCCTACTGGCTGAGGAGCAATTGGATTGATGAAGACAGCATTTTTAAGGTTCCAGGCTTTCGTGATGTTCCTGTTAATTCTGGGGCAGCTCGGAATAGGCCGAAGTTCGCTTGGCGCGGGCCACGATAGGGGACAGCCCCTCTCCCTAGTGGCACAATCGGTGGCGGCCGAAGGCACCGTTATTGAAGACGAGGGAGTGCCTATTGTGCCAGCAACCAAGGTAGCGCACGGCGACGAGTTCACGACGTATCAATTGCAAGCCGGTGACCAGGTTGTGGTAACGGTGGAAGGGTATCCGGAATATAGCAAGGAGCGCACGCCTATCCCGATACAACCGGATGGCTACATTTCCTATCCGCTGATAGGCGTTATCAAAGCGACAGGAGTGACGATTTCGGAACTCGAGGCTCGGATGCAGGCGGCATTTGCTGAGCGGTTGCCGAGTGCGCGCGTTTTCGTGACGCTGATGCAACCGAAGCGCACCATTCTGGTGCTCGGAGCCGTAGAGCCGAGGGGCCGGGGGAATCCGCATGTCTTTGAGACAGGACAGGTTTACCTCATGCATGCGCTGGCGGCGGCGGGCATCAACTATGAGCTCGCTGATTTGACCGGGGTTACCATCTGGCGTGATGGAGAACTTTACCAGACGGTAGATTTTATCGCGCTCGTTGAGGCGGGCGGTCCCGATGTTCCCTTGCGAGACTACGACACTATCATCGTGCCATCTGCCTTTGAGCAGCGTCCTATTCGGGTTATCGGTGCGGTGATGGCACCCGGTGTCTATCCTATCTCCGTACGACAAATTCCTGCGGTTCAGGCGTTAAAACTCGCCGGTGGTTCCAGAGCCGATTTCACAGACCTGGGCAAGGCGGAAGTCATCACTAACGAAGGACGCATTTCCGTAGACTTGACATCGGATACCGGGGAGGCGATGTTGGGCCCTGGCGACACGTTGTATATCCCACTAGCGGAGGCGAAGATTAGCGTCATCGGCGCGGTAGATAAACCGGGCGAATATGTTATCACGGAACCCGTGCTGTTAGGAAAGGCCGTCGCGATGGCAGGCGGGTTAAACGAAGACAGAGCGAACCCGAAGAAGTGTATCCTGACGCGTGCAAACGGCACAACCGAGGAATTGAACTTTGACGAGATGCACTCGAAGGTTTACCTCAATCCGGATGACCAGATCCGTATTCGGGAGCGGATGCGGATTGATTGGCGCGTACTGACGTTTGCCGCTTCGCTGACGAGCCTGCTCGTGAACGTGCTTGGGCTACGGAATTAGGTAGGATGGACACAGCCTCAACCCCGTAGGCACGCGTTGTAAGCGCGCAACCTCACCTGTGAGCGGTTGAAAACAGCGCCTACCGGGGAATCTGTAGTTTGCGGGCACCGAGCGCAACCAGATGACACCGTTGAGGCGTAACAGTCAAGCTCAGGTGCTTTTATTCTACAGAGAATGGACGAATGCACCAGTGCGGCCAGCCGAACGCTTTGCGAACGAGAGAAAAAAGGAAACAGACTGAAGATGCAAGAAACAACAGACCGGCAACTTGAAGAGATTAGAGAAATCCGATTATCGGACTATTTTTGGATGCTTTTTCGGAATAAGTGGAGCGCGCTTACGATTTTCTTACTCTCCGTTTTGGGAGCATTCCTCGTCACCGATTTCACAGTGCCGGTGTATCAGTCAGAGACAACGGTTCGCGTGGTGGATGGGCAACAGACTCCTTCGCTGCTATCGCAGTTGCCGTTAGCGGGGCTTCTTGGTGGGACATCGTTGGGTGCGTATGCGGCGCAGTTGCAATCTCGCGATTTGGTTATCGCGCCTGCGGTGCGGCAATTAAGAGCAGAAGGACTTCTGGAACCTCTTCCTGTCCATCGCGGGCGGACGCTGGTGTGGCTAGCGAACGTGTTCAACATCGACGTGGCGCAGGGGGCGACGGAACAGGGAGAGCTCACTGTGGAGGAGTGGGAAGACTTTTTCATCAAAACCCTCATTGAGGAGCAGTTGAAGGTTGAGGAGTCATCGGATGGGAACGTGATTACGGTTACCGTGAAACAGCGGACACCGGCGCGCGCGCAGCAGTTGTGCAATAAAATCGTCGCTGTCTTTCAGCAGGTAGTGGAGGCAGAGACAGAGGAGCAGATGCGTTGGTGGGAGAAGCCGCTGCCGCAGTCAATGCTGGAGGAGACGCAACAGAACCTGAAAACGGCGGAAGAGGAACTGTTTAATTTTCAGCGCGACTATCCAGAGATTACCTTGAATGCGGAGGGAGGCACACAAGCGCAGCTCGTTCTGGCACTCCAATTGGAGGAGAATCAGTTGATAGGGCTCTTGGCTGGCGCGGCGTTGAAACTGGAAGAATACGCTGCGGAATTGGCGAAAGTGGAAGAGAACCTCGTGTCGGAGACGGTGGCGACGAACCCTTCTTACTCCAAATTGCGCGACAATCTGCACGAGTATGAAATTGAACGTCAAGGCATGATGGGCAAATACGATGAGACGCATCCGGACGTTGCGGCATTAGATAACAAAATCGCGGAGACGAAGGCACGCCTCGCCGCGGAGGAGCAGCAGATTAACAGCACGACGACGGCTTACAACCCGCTGCACCAAGCACTCACGGAGAAGGTGAACGAGGCAGAGGCAACTATTAAGAGTCTCACGGAGCAGAAGAATCAGGTTTCAGCACAGATTGCGGCGCACATTGCGCAGCTCAGCACCTGGTCTGCGCAACAAATCAAGTTGTTTCGGTTGAAGCGGGATGTTGAAATTTACAACGCGCAGATTATTGCGTTGGAAGCGAAGATGCGGGAGTCGGAGATTGTCGCCGAAGCGCGCACCGAGAATCTCAAGGTGTTAGATATGGCACGCGAGTCGGAAGAACCGATTGCGCCGCGGATGAAGTTGAACCTCGTTTTAGGGGCACTCCTCGGCGGGTTGCTCGGCTTCACGTTCGCCGTGGCCAAGAATTATTTCCAAGATACCTATCTGCGCTTAGAAGAGGCGGTGCGGCAATTGGAATCGCTTCCGAATCCGCCGAGTTTCCTCGGAGTCATCCCTTCCGTAGGCAGAAGGGTCCGGGGGAAGGAGCCGCAACTCATCGTTCACGACGCGCCCCACTCGCGGGCTGCCGAGGCATTTCGGGTGCTGCAGGCGAAATTGCCGTTCCTGACTCCCGGCAGTGCGCTGAAAACGGTGCTTGTCACCAGCGCGACGCGCGGGGAGGGGAAAAGCACCGTATCATCCAATCTCGCCGTGGCATTGGCCCAGAAAGGCACCCGGGTCTTGCTCATCGATGCCGATATGCGCCGTCCTTCGCAGCACAAAACGTTTGCTACAGAAACCGCGGCAGCAGAAGAGACAACGTCAACCTCCCTTGCTATTCGGAAGCCGGGATTAAGCGAGGCACTCATCAGCATGGATGCGGCAAACGGAGACGATGTGTTCCACGCGACAGTCAAGCCGACGGGTATTCCGAATCTGCATCTCGTATCGGGTGGCACCGTGCCGCCGAATCCGGTCGAGTTGTTGAATTCCGATATGATGTCGCAGTGGCTAGCATTGGCACGCGCCGAATACGATGTAGTAGTGATTGACTCGCCGCCGGTGCGCGCTGTCGCCGATGCGGTGATTTTAGCCCCCATCGTTGATGCTGTCGTCTACGTGTTTGACATCACGAAGACGCGGCGGTTTGATATGCTGACTGGGGTGCGTCATCTCACGGAAGTCTTGCCCACGAAAAGCATCGGCGTGCTTTGCAACATGATTCATCCGAAGCACGCCAAAACCTACGGTTACTACAGCCGCCATACCAGTTATTATGAGTTAGGAGATGGGAGCGAAGGCTAACCTCTCTGCGCCGCAGCAATTCATCGCGGGGGACAGGCCCCCGCGCTACGGTGACGGGAGGTTCTTTGCTGCCGTAGAGGGAGGGCCTGTCCCTTGCCGTGCTGCTGCAGTCTGGGCTATTCGGTTGTCGGCGGGGTGTCTGTCTCACTGACATCAATATCGATTGTCATGTCGGGATTTTGCTTGAGGAGCGCGCGGAGTGGTGCCCTATCCACGATGGGGTTTCCCTCAAGTTCTAGCTTCTTCAGACTTACCAATCCGGCGAGCGGCGTAACGTCTGCAATGTGGTTATCCTTGAGAAATAAGTGCGTGAGATGCTTCAGTTGCGCAAGCGAGATAACATCGCTGATTTGGCTATCGGCGAGAGATAACCAGGTGAGTTGCCCCATTTTCGCGAGTGGGGTAATGTCTACAATTGGGTTCGCATCGAGAGTGACTAGTGTCAACTTCGGGAATTGCGGTAGCGAGGTAATGTCGCTGACTTGATTACTCCGGAGCGATAAACTCGTTAACTTCGGCAATTGCGTGAGTGGGCTAATGTCGCTGACTTGATTTTCATCAAGATCTAACATGTCTAACTTCGGCAATTGCGTGAGTGGGCTAATGTCGCTGACTTGATTTTCATCAAGATCTAACATGTTTAACTTCAGCAATTGCGTAATCGGGCTAATATCGCTAATCTCATTTCCCCCGAGATCTAGGTTCCATAAGTCCTTCATGTTCGCGAGTGGCGTAATATCACGAATTTGATTTTCGCGGAGGCTTAACAACCTAAGTTGCGGCAGTTGTGACAGGAACGTAATATCGCTGAGTGAATTCTCGTCGAGAAACAACTTCGTGAGTTGCGGCAGTTGCGTCAGCAGCGTCATATCGCTGAGTGAATTCTCGCTGAGGTTCAACGTCGTGAGTTGCGTCAATTGTGCGAGTGGCGTAATATCGCGGATTTGCGTTCGCCAGAGATTTAACTCCGTTAAGTTCGTCAATTGTGCTAGCGGTGCGATGTCCTCAATCTGATTGCCCGAGAGAGATAACGACTTTAAGTCCCTCATGTTCGCAAGCGGTGTAATGTCGCGACTTTGATTCGCTTCAAGAAATAAGTGACTTAAGCGTGTTATGTTCGCGAGCGGCGTGATGTCACTGATTTGAAGCCAAGCGAGAGATAATTCCGTGAGATTCGTCAATTGCGCGAGCGGTGCGATGTCGCTAATTGAATTTGTCCCGAGCCGTAAAACCTCTAAGTGCGTCAGTTGCTCCAGCGGCGTAATGTCCTGAATTTGATTCGCTGAGAGCCGTAACTCCGTTAGGTTCGTCAATTGCTCCAGCGGCGTAATGTCCTGAATTTGATTCGCTGAGAGCCATAACTGCGTTAGGTTCGTCAATTGCGCAAGGAGCGTAATGTCCCGAATTTGATTCCGGTCAAGTCCTAACGCCGTTAACTGCGTCATTCTTGCGAGCGGCGTAATGTCCTGAATTTGATTCGCTGAGAGCCATAACTTCGTGAGTTGCGGCAGTTGAGTCAGCGGTGCAATGTCCTGAATTTGATTTTGCCCGAGGGCTAAATCCCTTAATTCTGCCAACTGCGCAAGCGGCGCGATATCGCTAATTTGGTTCTGGTAGAGCCATAACGTCGTTAAGTTCGCCAATTGTGCGAGCGGTGTGATATCGCGAATACGATTTCCACCGAGGGCTAACTCCCTTAAGTGTGTCATTTTCGCGAATGGCGTGGTGTCCTCAATTTGACACATACTGAGTATTAGCGACGTGAGGTTCGTCATTTGTGTCAGCGGCGTGAGGTCACTTATGGGGTTACGAAAGAGGAACAACGACGTGAGGTTCGTCATTTGTATCAGCGGCGTAACATCGTCAATTTGATTCACGCCGAGCTCTAACGCCGACAGGTTTGTCAGCTGTGTAACCTGCGTGATGTCGCTTAGCGGATTATCAGAGAGCCATAACTCCCTCAAGTTCGGCAATTGCGCGAGTGGCGTGATGTCGCGGATTTGGTTAAACCCAATGAAGAGGGTCTTTAAATTCGTGGCGTGTTCCAACCCGGTCAGGACAGCAATTTCTTTGTCGCCAGCATGCAACTGCGTCAATTTCGCCAATGCCTGTTGCGTAATACGAGCCGCTGGTTTGAGGCCCAGTTTGGCGCGGACAGCGGCAGCCAAATTCTCATCCGGCATCGTCACTTCCGGCGCGCACGAACAACTGAGGGACACAATCAATATAACAATGAGGAGACAAAACTGTTTCACCATTTTTTCGGTTCCTTCCAGAGAATTTACTGTGATGGCAAAGAGTCTACCGGATCCGCACAAAAAATGCGACTTTTTTACGTGCGCATCTTCCCTAAACTGGCAGGCGGACGTGATTTGCCTACCAATCCCGCAAGCACCACCATCGTTAAAATATAGGGCAAACTATTGAGCAACTGCACGGGAATATTCCACTGGTTTGCAAGCTCAAAAGCGGCAGCGAAGCCGAACAGAAGGCACGCTGCAACGCCGCTTAACGGCCGCCAATTCCCGAAGACGACAGCAGCAAGTGCGACATAGCCGCGCCCGGCTGTCATCCCCTTGGTAAAATAGTGGACTTCAGATGCCAGAAAACAGCCACCTGTCGCGGTGAGGATGCCACTTAAAATAACGGCAGCATATTGCCACGCGGCGCGGCTCAGACTGAGCGTGGCGAGTGTTTCTGTCGATTCGCCTGCGGCGCGCAACCGCAACCCCCACGGCGTTTTAAAGAGGAAAATGTGACTTATCCCCATCAGCATTGGCACGAGATAGACAAGGAAACTATACGAACCGATAATCGGCACCTGCCACTGTGGCAGTCCCGCTACGCGTCCCGATGTCGGCAAAATAAACTCGGTGATGCCCAACGCCAGAATGTTAATCGCCACGCCGCACACAATCTGCTCGGCGTGAAAGGTGACGGTGGCGACAGCGTGTAGCAGTGCTAACGCTATCCCGAAGCCGATGCCGACGAGCATGCCTATCCACGTTGAGCCCGATGCTTGTGTGCCGATGACATAGCCGAACGCGCCGATGAGCATCATGCCTTCGAGCGCGATGTTAATGATGCCGGAACGTTCGGAGTAAATCCCGCCGAGGGCGGCGAATCCGAGCGGTGTTGTCATTCGTAATGTGGTTGGAATGAGTTCAAGAACCATTTTTTTTCAGCATGGGCGGGGATAGAGACATCCGCCCTTACAATCCAAAAAGCGCGCTTTCAATGCGCCCTAGCCTACCTACGGTTTGCGAGAAAATCCATCGATGCTGACGAGACAGATAATCAGCAGCCCTTGCCCGGCGAGAAATAGCCCGCGCGGCACATTCAGTAGAATCTCAATATCTAATGCGACTTTGCTGAGTAATCCGAACAGCAGTGCCGCCGCCAAAACGCCGAACGGATGATTTCTGCCCAAGAGCGCGACAGCAATGCCGGTGAAACCCCAGCCGGGTGAGAAGCTATCCAAATACCGGTAGCGGTATCCCATCACTTCGGTGACACCCGCCATTCCCGCGAGCGCGCCGCTGAGCGCCAGTGTCCACACAATCACGGCGCGTGTGTTGATGCCGCCATAAGTGGCAACGTCTGGCGCGTTCCCTACTAAACGGAGCTCGTATCCCCATCGGGTATGTGATAAGAAAATATGGCAGAGGATAACGCAACCGCAGGCGAATAGGAAACTGGCGTTGAGCGGGTTACTCTGTGTAACGAACGGCAGCACGCTTGCTAACCGCGGGAGGCGCGCCGCTTCATGAATCGGCGGCGTTTGCGGATTCATCTGATTCGGTTCTTGGTAAACGGATGTGACGAGGTAATTCATCAACGCGAAGGCGATGAAGTTCATCATAATCGTGTTGATAACTTCGTGTGTGCCGTATTTCGCTTTCAAGAATCCCGGCACCGCGCCCCAGAAAGCCCCTGCCATGAACGCCGCGCCCACGCAGAATGGGATTAACGCGACAGATGGCAGCTTCAGAAACATGCCTATCCATGTAGCGGCGAAGGCGGCGACGTAGAGTTGTCCTTCACACCCGATGTTAAACAGCCCACCTTTGTAGCCGATGGCGACAGCGAGCCCGGTGAAAATCAGCGGCGTTGCGTTAAACAGCACGTAGCCGAAGTCGTCGAAAGTGGCGAAGCCACTGACGAGGATGACAGAGTAGAACTCCAGCGGATTCTGTCCCCTCACGAGCAGCACGAGCCCACAGAGCAGGAAAAATCCGCAGAGCGCGATGAGCGATGGGATAAAATTCCGCAGCAATTGTCGCAAAAAATGAGAGACGTTTCGGATATTCTTCGGCATTAGCAAAGTTTCAGGTGTCAGTGCGATTTAGTTTTAGTTTTCACTGCTGAAACGAAAAAATTGGAAACCACCGTCCGGTCCGCGTAGGGAAACCAGCTCGCCTGAGCTTGAACGTTACGCCTTAACGTTGTCATCTCTGCGGGACCTGGAGAGATGCCCACTGTTTGCGATGGGGCGAGCGTAAACTACAGTAGGGGCAGCTCAATCGTTAATAAATTTGACAAAAATTTTGAGAAATGTTATCATAAACGTAAGTATTATGACACAAAATATGAATTTATTATACCACAAATGTCGCATTTAAAACAATCTTCAGCAGAAATACCGGCCGCCCTCGGCGGCACGCCTGTCTTTGAAAGAACGCCAGAGGCCCCCTTTCCTCGATTGGAGCAGTGGCACCAAATGACGGAGGCAGAGGCGCAGATTGCGTATGAGATGACGCTGCGCAATGAATTGTCGGGTGCGTCGCCCACCGTTCAAGCATTTGAGGCGATGTGGCGTGAACGGCATCAGACGCGCTTCGCGATAAGCGTTGTCAACGGCACAGCGGCGATTCATAGCGCGATGTTCGGGCTTGGGGTTGGCCCTGGCGATGAGGTAATCTGTCCGACTTACACGTGGATGGGTTCCATCACTCCCGCGCTGATGTTGATGGCAAAGCCGGTCTTCTGTGAAGTGGACCCGAGCACGTTGCTCATCGATGTCGCCGATGTTCGGGGGCGTATTACTGAACGCACGAAGGCAATTATCGCCGTGCATCTGTGGGGCAACGTTTGCGACATGGATGCGCTGATGGCACTCAGCGAAGAGACTGGGGTGCCTGTTATTGAAGATTGTTCGCACGCGCACGGGGCAACTTACAAAGGCACGCCGTGCGGTAGCATCGCGCACGCGGGTGCGTGGAGTTTACAAGGGAGCAAATCAGTCAGTGCCGGCGAAGGCGGCATGCTGGCGACAAATAGTGCTGCGCTTTTTGAACGCGCTTGTCTGCTCGGCCAAGTCAACAGGACAGTGGATATTGATGCAGAACATCGAAACTACGCGTACCTCCCGATGATGGGGCTCGGCGTTAAGTTTCGCGCGCACCCGCTGGCCATCGGGATTGCCTCGGTGCAGATGCAGAAGTTGGATGCGCTCAATGCTGGCCGCCGCGCCTATATTGACGAAATTTCAAATGGCTTGCGAGAGGTGCCGGGTGTGCATTCCGTTTCAAGATATCCGGGCGCGGAACCGGCGGGGTTCTTCGGGTTTCCTGTTCACTATCGCGAAGAAGAGCTGCACGGCCTTCCTGCACAAGTCTTCGCCGATGCGCTCCGCAAAGAGGGAGTCTTGGCGAATAACAACCCTTATCCTGCTGTGGTAGGAGATGGCGTGCCGGTTTTTTCAGGAGGCATGTCAACAAATAGCAATCCGTATCCGTTACTGCACACGCTGCCCTTATTCGCGCAGGGCCTTGACATTTACACAGAGGGACGCGGCGCACTCTGCACGCCAGCGATGGGTGGAACGTATGAAGGGTATTCCGTCGGCGCATTGCCTGTCACCGAGAAAGCCTGTTCCCGGTTGGTGTTCTTGCCGTTGTTGACGAACCCTGTGCCGCACGCGGCGGCAGGCGTTCTCACTGCCATCCGCAAGAGTGTCGCGCATGCGGAACCGCTGGCCCGCTATGCGCGGGGAATTGAAAACGTGAAATGAAAAGTTGCTGGATACTCGGTGCGCGAGGGAGCTCTCGTGTCGTGCCGCCTTTAATAGGTTTGGATTGAGGCAGAAACGTAAGTATTGACAACGTCAATGCGAACCGCTCAGTCAAGCGGATTTGCCAAATGGAAGCAGCACAACGCCTTGTGAACAACAAAAATACAGAATTTTCTGCTCGCACTCGCGCCGAAAATATAGAAACCTTAAAGACAGCGCACTTAGACGTGCTTGTCATTGGTGGGGGAATCGTCGGCGCGGGCATTATCCGTGATTTGGCACTGAACGGCGGCATCAGCGCCGGGCTCATTGAGCAAGGCGATTTTGGCAGCGGGACGAGTAGTGCTACCTCGCAGTTGGTGCATGGCGGATTTCGGTATCTGTCCAAAGGCGACATTGCGCTGGTGAAGGAGGCGCGGCGGGAACGCGAGGTGCTGTTACGCATTGCGCCGAACGTTGTCAGGCCGCTGCCTATCGCTATCCTCTGTTACGCTGGCGATAGGTATCCTCTCACAGGCATCCAGATGGCGGCGCATTTCTATAACCATCTTTCGCAGACAGATAGGAGGGAGAAGGCTGAGGTTATCCGCGATGTTGTGGAAATTCAGCGGCACCTCGGTCCGATTGAGACAGCGGGGTTGAAGGGGGCCGCTGTCATTTGGGATAGCACGGTGGATGATGCCCGGTTGTGCCTGCTCACGCTGAAGGATGCACATACGCACGGCGCGAGAGTTGCCAACTACGTCCGTTTTCTTAACTTTGTGCGACAAACCAGGGCTGAAACAGTTGTTCAAGTTGCAGATAGTCTCACGGGCGATGAATTTGAGGTGCGCGCGAAGCACATCGTCTCAGCAACAGGCCCATGGACAGACAAGGTGTGGGAGAAGGAGCAGTGCCATGATGGCGTGCCGAAGTTAACAACCCAGAAAGCGAAAGGGATTCACATCCTTGTGCCGCGCGTGCCGGGGAGTCACTACGGCATCGCGACGCTCACGCGTTCAGAGAAATCGCATCAGGGAAAACCGCGTGTTATTTTTCTCTTGCCGGTGGGTGCGAGTGCCGGAGAGACGACGAACGGATACCAAAACCTGTTGCTCCTCGGCACCACCGAAACGCATCCGGAGGGAGCACCAGACGCTGTCCGTCCCACTGCTGCGGAAGTGGACTATTTATTGGCGGGAGCAAAGCGAGTTTTTCCGAACGCCGCGTTAAACCGCTCCGACGTTATTTCCGCTTACGCGGGCGTGCGGCCCCTCATCGCCCAGAAAAGACGCGGATACCTCCCTCTATCTTACGGAGACTACGTTTCAAGAGGGCATACCATAGCTGAAAGCGCGAGCGGGGTTATCTATATCTACGGCGGGAAATTCACGACGCATCGACAAATAGCGGAGGAAACGGTGGACAGGCTTGCAGAAAAACTGGGCATCGCGCGGCACTGTCAAACAGCAACACTGCCGTTACTGAACTTAGCGCCGGTAGGCGAGGGGTGTAATCCCGCAGTAACGCGCCTTATTCGGCGGTATGGCGACGCAGGTGCCGATGTCATCCGGAAGTGGATGGCTGAAGATGCAACCCTTTCAGAAGCCTTGACAGCAGCCTTTCCGTTCGTGAAGGCGGAAGTCCGCTACGCATTTTGGGGAGAAATGGCGATGAATCTGGAAGATTTCCTCTGGCGGCGCACCCGCATCGGATTGACAGCGGGGCAAGGCGTTGACATCGCACCCAAGATAGCGCGATTTCTCGGAGCGTTCTCCGAATGGGATGCAGCACGCATCACGGCAGAAGTGGCGGCCTATCGCCAACGAATTGAGTGGTTGAACGCGGAATTAAGTTTGTAAACAATCTGAGCCAAGGCATACCCCGCGTCAGCCGAGACGCAGAGCCGGGTCCGCTGCCAAACGCAATAAAAACATGGAAGTTTATCGCTGGGAAGAGAGAAAATTTGGGAGACTTGAACCGCTGCGTTTCGGCGCGGAACGGGACTTTGAAGACTTGCTGGAGCAAGATCCGACGCTGGTTCTCGGCGAGCCGCTTTGCGTCATCAGCCGGCAGCCGCCCCTCAGCACGTCAAAACAGAAGATCGATTTGCTGGCGTTAGACCGGCAGGGGAACTGCGTTATCATTGAGCTCAAGCGCGGCCGCCCATCGCGCACCGCCATCGCGCAGATTTTGGAATACGCCGCGGGCGTAGCCCAACTCGTCTACATTGAATTGGAGCAGCTGGCTTACCGGTGGTTTCAACAACAGGGGAAAGAATTCACGTCGCTGGCGGCACTGCATAGCGAGTTCTTCGAGTATTCCATCGGCGATATCCCGAAATCGGCGTTCAATCAGAAACAACGCCTGGTGCTAGTCTCCGAAGGTGTTGACGCGCGCGTACTAGAAGTTGCCGAATACATGCGGAGTTTAAACATTGACATCAACTATATCTCCTATTTTTCCTACCACGCGCCCGATGAAATTTTAGTCGCCACGGAAACCGTCCTCGGCGGGACTGTCCTGAAAGAGGAAGAACGGACGTATCGGGAAACTGCACATCGGTTTATGACGCAGGAACTGTTTATGGAGACGCTAGAGACGAACAAGGAGCTGCTCAACGTCGCCTCCGAGTTCTTCGGGTATGCTACATCGTGCGGCGCGACAGTCCGCCCGCGCATCGCAAAACTCCGCATGACTATCGGCGGATGCTGGTGGTTAGATACCTATCCCTCAAAACGCGCAACGCACTTTCGGGTAGATATCCATGGCGATTTTACGCCGCTTCACATTGTGGAGTGCCGCGCAAATCTGCCGAATGTGACGGTGAAGAATTTCGGCATCTCTTTTAACATCGCCTCTCAGGAACATCTCCACTACGCGGTTGAGGTTTTTGAACGCATCCGCAATACGATATTAGGCAATTAATGAAACCGCCGGCGGTTGTCTCAGGCTGGGCATCGCGAGGGACAGTGGACATCTCTGCAGCGAGGCGGCAGAGATGACAGCGTTTCGGCGTGACGGCCCTCGCGCTACGGTTAAAGGCAGGAATGCCGTAGGTTGAGGGCCTGTCCCTCAACATGCCGCCCAGCCGGAGCATCGCGAGAGACAGTGGACATCTCTGCAGCGAGGCGGCAGAGATGACAGCGTTTCGGCGTGACGGCCCTCGCGCTACGGTTAAAGGCGGGTTTGAAGGGACACTCATGACCTGGATTGACTTTGGCTCTCCCGAATTCCTCCATTGGCTGTGGAGTGTGCCGCCCATCTTCCTCTTAACGCTCTTCGGGATAAGGCAGAAGCGGAAGGCGCGCGAACGATTTCACAGCATTCTCAACCCGACTTATGCACGAAGGCGCAAAATCCAAGCAGGATTGCTAATGGCGAGCTATCTTCTCGTAACATTCGCTACCGCGCAACCGCAGTTTGGCGAAAAACGGGAACCGGTGCAACGGCAGACTGTGGATATCATGCTCGCGCTTGATATTTCAACGAGTATGCTGGCCGAAGATGGGGAAGAAACGAGTCGATTGAGCCGCGCAAAACGCGCCATTTTCGCGCTGATTGAACAGATGCAGGGGCACCGCATCGGGTTGCTGCTGTTTGCTGAGGCGAGTTTCGTCGTCTGTCCCTTGACAACCGATACCTCTACGCTCAAAGAATTCGTGTCGGCGATAGCGGCGAAGACGCTCGTTCACAGCGGAACGCAGATTGGAAATGCGATTGAAACTGCCGTTGCCCGCCTGAATAGGGAATCGCGCACCGACCGGGGAAACGCGCCCACACAGGAAAGAGACAGTGCACATAAAGCGTTAATCTTGTGGACAGACGGCGAAGACCACGGGGACACAGCGATTGAAGCGGCAAAAGCAGCTGCGAGTGCCGGCGTGCATGTTTACTGCATCGGCATTGGAAATTCGGGGAAGCCCGCGCCTATTCCGCTCGCAAGCGGCACCGGGTATAAGCGGAATGTCAACGGACAGTTGGTGCTAACCGAACTCGGCGAAGAGACACTGCGCGATGTTGCCGAACAGGGACGCGGACGTTATTATCATGAAACGGAAATCTCTCAGCAAAGTGGGCGGCTTGCGGGAGAACTCGCACAGTTGGCGACGCGGAAATTCAAGGTGGGGACTTCCGATGGCGGCTACGCGGAACGGTTCCAGTTGTTTGTCGGAATCGCGCTCCTGTTGCTGATTTGTGAGATGCTGGTGCCGTTCCAAAAAACAGTCCCTTAACCGTAGGTTGAGGGGGCTGTCCCTCAACACGCGGCGATGCTCCGGCCGGCGGACGGTTCTCTTGCGGCCGAAGCATCGCGAGGGACAGGCCCTCGCGCTACGGGGGAAGAGCATTAGAAAGAAAATGTTTGAAACCGCCGGCCGGCGGACGGTTCTCTTGCGACCGGAGCATCGCGAGGGACAGGCCCTCGCGCTACGGTATCATGGAAACTACCCTCCCCGTAGGTTGAGGGCCTGTCCCTCAACAGGCTGCAATCTCCGGCCGGCGGACGGTTCTCGTTGCGGCCGGAGCATCGCGAGGGACAGGCCCTCGCGCTACGGGGGAAGAGCATTAGAAAGAAAATGTTTGAAACCGCCGGCCGGCGGACGGTTCTCTTGCGACCGGAGCATCGCGAGGGACAGGCCCTCGCGCTACGGTATCATGGAAACTACCCTCCCCGTAGGTTGAGGGCCTGTCCCTCAACAGGCTGCAATCTCCGGCCGGCGGACGGTTCTCGTTGCGGCCGGAGCATCGCGAGGGACAGGCCCTCGCGCTACGGGGGAAGAGCATTAGAAAGAAAATGTTTGAAACCGCCGGCCGGCGGCCGGTTCTCGTTGCGGCCGGAGCATCGCGAGGGACAGGCCCTCGCGCTACGGGGAAAGGGCGGTGGTTCGCGAGGGACAGGCCCTCGCGCTACGGGGAAAGGGCGGTGGTTCGCGAGGGACAGGCCCGCGCGCTACGGGGAAAGGGCGGTGGTTCGCGAGGGACAGGCCCTCGCGCGACGGGGAAGGGCATCGGGGTTCGCGAGAGACAGGCCCGCACGCTACGTATTATGTCGTTAGATAGGTCTGCTCTCCGCCGTAATGCCGTTCCGCTTTTGGCCGTTCATCGATTTGCCATGGCAAATTCACCGGTATGAGTCCCTCCTCAAAATAAGTATCCGTTATCTGCCAGAACTGCAAGCGCGGATAATGCTTCCCGTTGTGCTCAATGAATCCCTCCTCTTCGGCGAGGTTGCGCATCCCCCGCGTGACTTCGTGCAACGTAATGAAAATCCCGATGGCGGCCCCGTTATCCCGCATTGCTGTGCGGAAGGCGCGCACCTGATTCGGGTTCAAACGCCTTCCCGATTTCACCTCGGCGATGACAGGCAGTTTCGTCTGCGTCGCCTCGGCGAGGTGCCTATTTTCCCATAGGGTAATCCGCCCCGTGCCATCAAATCCGCCATCGTTGCTGTTCGGTGTTGGCGCGAGTCCCAATCGGGTGACTGCCCAATTCGCGAAGTCGTTCGGGTTCTGCTCGGCGAGGAGGATGGCATCTTGGCAGGTTGTGGGATACCCCTCAATGCGATAATCGACGTTCGGACGAAGTCCATGGCGTTCGCTGAGCCGCCGCTCCATAGGCCCCAAAGCGAGAACGGTGAGGTCGATGCCTACCCAATGCCTACCGAGGCCGTGCGCGGCATCTACTGTCGTGCCGCAGCCACAGAAGGGATCGAAGACGATGTCACCGGGGTTAGAGGAGACTTTGATGATGCGTTCAAGGAGCGCGAGCGGTTTCTGGGTGGGGTAGCCGAGGCGTTCTTTGGAGAGATTTATCAGCGGCTTGATGTCAGTCCACCAATCGTTAATGGGCGTGCCTTTTTCGCGATAGTGCAACGCACGGGTGCCGCCGCGGTCGGTGAACCTTTTGCCTGTCACGTTGTGTGCGCCATAGGGCCGATATTCGGTGTTAAAGATGACATCTTTCCCGCGGGCGTATCGTAAAAGCACGTCGTGTTTGCGCGGGAAATCCTTGCGCGGGATGCCGCCGCCTGCGTAACACCAGATAATCTCGTTCCGGAAATTCGACGCGCCAAAAACTGCGTCCATCATGCATTTCAGGTAGTGGCTCGCATGCGGGTCGCAGTGCAAATAGACGCTACCTGTCGGAGTCAACAACCGCCAAATCTCTGCCAAGCGCGGGGCCATGAAGGCGAGATAGGCACGCATCGATTCTTCTGATTTCCCCCCCCCTTCTTAACCAATAGTTAATATATTGTAAACAGAACGCTAAATTATCCATCGTCTCAACGAGTTCCGGGTGTCTGCCATCGTAGTGGAGAACAGCGGCCTGATTCTCGCGCGCCGCGTCGTCCCATCGCCAGATGTCGTCAAACGCTTTGCGTTGCGCGGTGGAGCCGGCGAGGAAGATGTTGTAGTTGCGGCCGCTGTTGAACGGCGGATCGAAGTAGCAGAGATGGTAACTGTGGGTTTGCATCTCTCGCATCACCTGGAGGTTATCGCCGAAGTAGAGGGTGTTCTGCATAGCTGCCTTACGCTCCTTTGATGAGTCCTCCGGGCCGGAAGCGCATCAGGACAATGAGAATAATGCCGAAGACCAGGTAACGCATGCCGCTCAGTTGGTAAGGCAGACTGATGCGTAAGATTTCGCCGAGGGATGCCAAAATCGCTGCGCCGATGATGGAGCTTTTAATCCCCCCCATTCCGCCAAGCACTACCATACAGAGTATGAAAATAGATTCCCAGAATTCAAAGGCAGTTGCACTGAGATTGATGCGAAATTGGGCGAAAAATGCGCCGCCGAGTGCGCCGACGGCCGCGCTTACTGCAAACGCCAGTGACTTATAGCGACTCAGATTAATGCCCATGCTCTCAGCGGCTTGTTCGTCCTCGCGGATAGCAATCCAGGCTCTGCCAACGCGGGAATGCTGTAACCGATAGGTGAAAAGCACCACCAACGCCAGCAAGATAAGGATGTGGTAATAGTTGTGCCAATTCTGGTCGAGAGTTATCCCGAAGAGCGTGGGTGACGGAATGTCGTGGACAAACCCGTTGGGCCCGCCGATGAGCCAGGTCCAATTTTTGATAATGCGGAAAAGCAGTTCTGCGAATCCGAACGTCACAATGGCGAAGTAATCGCCGGTGAGTCGGAGTGTCGGTGCTCCTCGCAGGAGTCCCCATAACGCGCCGTTCAGCACGGCAATCGGGAGCACTAGCCAATAGTTCACACCGAGCCGCGTCATCAGCAGGCCGGCTGTATAGCCGCCGACGAGATAAAACCCGACGTAGCCCAAATCCAACAAGCCAGTGAATCCGCAGACAATATTCAGTCCGACAGCAAGGAGCATATAGATGCCTGCCTGAACAATAATCCGCAGCAGATAATCGCCACTTGGGATACTGGTTGGGACAGAGATATCCTGAAAGGACAACCACTGGATGGTGTAATCAAGGAGATAGGTAAGTCCCGGCAGAAAACAGATGAGGCCGCAGAGGATGATGTTTTTCGGTGTTAATGTATCTCGCATCATTTTCGGAGCATGCCCGCTGCCGGTTAGGCACGGGTGCCTGTTGTTTTTCCAAATAGTCCTGATGGCCGGATGAGGATGACAGCAATCATAATAATATAGGCAATCGCCAGTCGGTAGCCAGAGGAAATGTAGCCGGCTCCAAGCACTTCGGCGAGCCCGATTAAGAGGCCGCCTATCATCGCCCCGGTGACATTGCCGATACCGCCAAGCACGGCGGCTGCGAACGCGGCGACACCTTTATAGTAACCCATCGTGGGTTCAATAACTTCGCGTAACCCCACCATCACACCGGCGACGGCCCCCAAC
This sequence comes from uncultured Poribacteria bacterium, assembly GCA_958296135.1. Lineage (GTDB taxonomy): Bacteria > Poribacteria > WGA-4E > WGA-4E > WGA-3G > AGPOR5. The sequence continues at coordinate 4,144,076 of CATQHZ010000001.1, read as the reverse complement.
GCCGAGCCGATGGCGAACGCCACGGCGATGACCCGGTTCGTCTGGATGCCCATCAGATTGGCGGCGACAGGATTTTGTGCGCAGGCACGCATCGCTTTGCCTATTTTGGTTAAGTAAATCAGCCGATTTAGCAGAATCATTAACACGGCGGCGAATAAGATGATAAAAAGGTCGCGGTACGGTAAATCCGCCCCTCCGGGAAGCGGAATTGCATTTTCACTTAAGAAGATAACCGGGATGGATTCTTCGGGGAATGTGCGCTGCCGTGCTCCCCAGATAATCCGGGCCAGATTTTGCAGCGCGAGGGACATCCCGATGGCAGTAATTAACGCCGATAACCGCGGTGCTTTGCGGAGCGGCCGATACGCGATGATATCCATCGCTACACCCATCCCCGCGCAGAGCAGCATGCAGATAGGTAACGCTACCCAAAACGGCACCTGCAACACCGCAACAAGGACAAACGAGAAGTATGCCCCAAACATGAAAATCTCGCCGTGCGCGAAATTAATCAGTTGGATGATGCCGTAAACCATCGTATAACCTACCGCGATGAGCGCGTAGATGCCGCCGAGAACTAGGCCGTTAATAAGTTGCTCTAAAAATTGTGCCATAATTTGCAAGGCTGGTAAGGCGAAGGATGTGTGTCCATCGCCCTACCGTGCTATAAATATTCACTCGCTATGAGGCATTAGCAGGCTGGAGGCCGGGATGCCCGGGAGAGCCCGCTTACCTCGGAACGTTTTGGTTAGGACAGACGCAAGCCGCGCTTTGGAAGCGCGCGTGTTTTAGGCGTTTGCGTCCATCTTGTTGGTATTATTCCAGCGCGTCCAAATTCAGCAGTTGCTGAGGAGCCGCCGTAAATTCGCCATCCTTGACGATTTTGACGTAAGCCGGTTTGTTCAGGGTATCCCCGTTTTTATCAAAATAGGTGAGCCCCGTGATGCCCTTGTATCCTTCTTCCTGCGTGTCCAGGGAGGCCAAATAGTCGCGGATGGCTTTCCGATTCTGCTTGAGAGCGGCTTTCTTTGAGTAAGTGGCTTCAATTGCTGCGGCAATCATTCCGACAGCGTCGTAGCTGAGCGCGGCCCAGGTGTCGGGTGCTACCCCGTAGGCGGCTTCAAAATTGTCGGCAACCACTTGTGCTTCCTCGTTCCCCAGCCCGAAGAGAAAGGGTGTCGTGAGGTATGTGCCTTCGGCGGCGGGGCCCGCGATTTTGAGGAAATCGGGTGAATCCACGCCATCTGCGCCGAAGAACCGTGCCGTGATACCGGCTTCACGTGCCTGTTTTGCAATCAGTGCTGCCTGGCCGTAGAGCCCAGAGATGAAAATGCCATCTGGGTTCTTGGCTTTGATGCTGGTGAGTTGGGCTTTAAAATCGGTATTATCCCTGTCGTATGCTTCCGAGGCGACAAGATTCAGCCCGACGGCTTTCGCCTCGGCCGTGAAGGCATCAGCGAGCCCTCTGCCGTAGTCGTCGTTGTCAAAGAACACGGCAACATTTTGTAATTCGGGCAAAACATTCTTAATATATTTTGCGATGAATTGCCCCTGAAAATCGTCGCGATATAAATTCCGGAACGTCCAATCGCTGCCTTTACAGACATTGACGTTTGTTGAGCCGGGTGACAATTCAACAATGCCTGCCCGTTTGTAGATAGGTTTGCCTGCGAGGGAGCACGCGCTGTTAAAATGCCCAACGACTGCAAGGATTTCGCGGTTTGTGGCGATACGTTCCGCGACAAGGCTCGCCTCGCCATCTTTGCCAGCATCATCTTCAAAGACGAGTGTCAGCGTCATGCCGTGAATGCCGCCCGCGGCATTGATTTCGTCGGCCTTCAACTTCGCGCCGCGTTCTATCATTTCTCCGAATGCCGCCGCACTGCCAGTAAACGGCCCTGCAACAGCGACTTTCAATTCTTTTGCGGCTTCGCTTGGCAGCATCCCTCCAAGATGAAGGACGAGGCCCATCAGCAGAAGCACTAAAAACCATTTTTTCATCGTTCTATGTTCCTTTCTTTCGCGCGCGTTTTCTCCGGTTGGCACCTGTGAGCGGGTATCCTGAAAAGTTTTGTGGCAGAAAACGCAAGTCGCTTTGAGTTCCTGTCGTATTGCGCTGAACAGTTTGGATAGGCGCGCGTTGGAAGCGCGCACGCGGTGAGGCATGCAGCCGAATGGTTTCGTGCTGCGTCTATCCTGCTGTTCGGATTATTTTAGCGCAACTACCTGTTTAAAGTCAAACTTAAATTCAAGTTCAACTTGTTGTCCATCTGCCGGGACAATCCGGATGCCTGAGACAACCATCCTGACTTCGGTTGCATCGTTGTCAAGCCGGTCGAAGATGAAGAGCCCGCGCCGCTTCGCGCCGCGAAATAACTTGCCGCCAGCGAAGATGCTATCCTGCGCCATGCTGCGTCCCTCTTCCAACGCCTCCACGTCAACGTAGGAGTGATGATAATACGAAGGATAGTAGGGCGCGTAGTGATAAGGATAATAGGGGCGCGCGATTACCTCGCTGCGAGAGGTGTCTACGTCATCGTAGAGCCGCTCAAAGTAATCGTAGGGCAGCGCGGCGTGTTGCGCACCGTTCTTATCAATCAGCACTGCCGCGTCCTCGGCAACCTGCACGCGCGGGGTATCGAGGTTGTGAACCGTCACTTCAAAAACGGTGTAGAGCGGCTCAACAGCCCCATTCCGTTCAACGACGAGATAGGGGTTTATCCCCGGGTCATCGGTGAGCGCGAACAGATCTACTTCCGTGAGCGGCTGCAAGGTCACGGCGACTCCCTTTTGTTCAAGCGTCATCGTGCCTGTTTCGGTATCGATTTGCGCAGGCGAACGTTCCGCCACCGGCTCCATGTAGACATCGACAGCCGGCTGCGGTTTCACTGCGCATCCGCAAATCATGAGGGATACTGCCCCGACGAAGAGGAGCATCCATTTTGTTTGCGTTCCGGTAAAAATTTGGGACATCATGAGATTTGTCCTCCTAAAAACAGTATAAATTCTATTATACCGCAAATTCCATTAAAATGTCAAGTTTTTTCTCCAATGCCAGAGACATTTACCAGAGACACTTAGTTATCTCGTATCTGTAGGTTGAGCTCGCCTGAGCTCAAATGGGCAGGCTCGGGCGAGCCTGCCCTACAGAAAGGGAGAACAGAATCATTCTGGTACGGCGCGGAACGATCTGACATTACGGTTCCCCATTTGTCTTTTGCGCTTGTGCGAGGTGACGATAGCGTCGCACCGCGTCGTCATCTGGCGTGAGACGCAGTGCCGCGTCGTAATCAAGCAGCGCCGCCGCATAGCGGTGCAGCGCGAACTTGGCATGCGCGCGGCCGATATAGGCACCTGCATCATCAGGGTTACGTGCGAGTGCCGCGGCGTAATCGCGAATCGCCGCTTTGTAGTGCTGCAGCTGAAAGTGTGTCACTGCGCGGTTGAAATAGCTTTCTCCGCGCGCGGGGTTGAGGCGGATAGCCTCATTGTAGTCCCGCATCGCGGCGGCGTAGGTGCCTAGGGCATAATGGACGCTGCCGCGGTTGCAATACGCCTCGGCGGCATGAGGGTTCAGTCGGATGGCGGTGTCATAGGCAGCTATCGCTTTTTCTACCTGGCCGGCTTCGCATAAGAAGTGGCCCATCGAGAGAAAGGCATCAAGGGCGACTTCTTCGTCAGCCCAGCCCGGCGGTGGGGAGGCGGTGGCTTTGCGCTTCGGTGAGATTGCTTCGGCCGCCGCATCCGCCGATTCAAGTTCTGGCCAAAGGGCATCCCAGTTTGGAAAGTTTTCGTCCTCATACCTGAGCGTGAAATTACCGACACATGTGAATAAGGAGGATAAAGGGTCTTGCTCATCATCACCGACAGCCCACATCAAATCCTCCAGGATTGTTGTGAGTTTTTTGTATTCGGCCTCATTCACTGTGGCGCGGCGCACGTCAGGGTTCCGAGTCACGAGTTCGGTTAACAGTTCATGCACCTCAAGCAGCCAGGGTACCGCACTCGCCGGAAATAGTGCTGCCTCCGAGACGCAGTGCGCTTCAGGGAGGCCAGGCCGCTTCAAGGAAGGGGGCTGTCGGTCAATAGCATCTGGCAGGTTCACTTCAACGGATGCAGAGAGAACGGGCACGGGTAATACCTTTAGTGTCGTTTGGATAGGACTTAACATTGTTTCTTACCTCGTTTTCGCCCACGCATCATACTCGGCGTGCGTGAGGACTTCATGAATAGTGACAACTTGGGAGTCATATCGTATCGTTGTAATCAGGCGCGCTTTGTTACCACCAATGTTGAAAATGGTAAACCTTATTTCGTCTTTGAGGCGAGGGCGACGTTGCCCTGGCTGAGGGACCACGGGCTTTTTCACCAGGTCAGCGTGCGGAAACGTTTCACGCAGTTCGTTGAGTGAACCGAAACTTCCTGCCGATATCAAGTTGCGCCAGCGGGCGAGTCCCGATTTGCAGTTCGGATGTCTCTGTGCAAAATCGCGCAACTTGTGCTGCGAAAAAATGTTCATTGGAAAACCGGTTGTATCAAGTGTCGCGTACCATTATAGGCTGCTTCGCGTGCGCCGCGTCAAAACCGAAACTCTGTCTATTATACCGCATAAAAGTTTAATGGGTAACCCCCGAACCAGTTCACTCATCGGAAACTGAAACGGTTTCGTCTGATTTCTCCAATTTCTGATACTGCGTTGTCAAATTGGAGACAACGCCGGTCCAAATACCGGCCATTACCATGGCAGTGATGGAGAAGGCGGCCCCCGGCATCGTCCTAACACCGAGGCGCACGAGTTCAATGATACCCGCGCTGCCGCCCTTCGCGAGGCGATAGCCGAACGAATCAATGAGCTGCTTTGCACGATACCGTTCGTCATAAGAGAGCGGCATATAGAACAATTCTTTCGCCGCCCGGAAGAGCGAATAGTCAAACGTCTTGAACAGCAGGTACGCCAATGCACCCGTGCGCAATGAGGGACGCAACGTCAGCACGAGGCCGCTTAGTAGATGCACCATCGGGATGCCGAGATGAATCACGCGAACTGAAATAAACCGCAACGCAAACGGAACGACTATCAGTTGTAAAACGGCGGCACTGCCGCCCAAAATCGCGTAAAAAGTGCCGTAGAAAGCAGTTCTTGCATCGACATCCGGTCGCTCGATTTCGGCGAGCCCGTTGAAACGAAGATCGAGGACAGTAGAGACTACCTGCGTGCTTAAGATGAGCAACGCAATAAAGACGAGGTATCTGGAACGGAAAAGCGTTCGGCCCCCAAGGTGCCCGTGCTGCCCACCTGCTTCTGCCACCGTCGGTTTCGGTTCGCCAGCGAGAGTGTAGGCGATGCCACTGAAAATCGTTGATGGGACGAGAGAGGCTGCCGTGAATAGCAGCAGCGTTTGACTTCCTAACGGTTCCGCCCATCTGCCGACGAGCACGCCGCCCACGACAGAACCTATCGAGGCAACGGCACAGAAGGGACCGTTAATACGCTTCGCCTGTGTCGGCGTGAGCGTGCTGTTGACGAAGGACCAGAACTGTTCTACGATAATCACGATGTATGCTTCGCGGAAGACATAAATGGTAGCCGAGGCGAAATGCACACCGCGGGTCAGCGCGAGATAGCACCCCAAGATTAACGCGCTTGACAGCAGCGAAGTTATCGCCAAGGTGCGCGTCGCACCGAGTCGCGAAAGCAGACGGCCGTAGATATAGAGCAACAGCAAGAGACTCGGCGGCACTGCTACCATGGCGCGCGGCAGGTTTTCTGCGCCGTAACTCTCAATGAATAGAGAGGTGGAAACAGCACGGATGAACTCGTAGCCGCACAGCAGAAAACTCGCCGCAATTGAGATAGAAATCGCTGCAAAAATGATGCGTCGTGGAAACATACGCCAAAAACCCTGCCTGCCCCTATTGCCTATTCGGTACAGAACGATTTATACCAAATTAAACGCTGTAGTTCGGGCTCGCCTGCTCCCTGCTCTGGTCTGGGAATAGTTCAGAGCCATTCCTTGTATGACATTCAGGACAAGCTCCGGTGAATCTTCACCTACTTTATGGGCGCGCTTGAAAAGCGCGTCTACCAGCCCTTAGAGATTATTGCCGTTCCGGTATCGCATCTTCTGTCGGCCGAGGCGCATGGCACCAATGTCCACTCATGTCGCTACCTCTAGCGATGATGGCGCGTTGGTTCCAACTATTCGCCGATCGGACATCCGGTGGGACGAACCGCATTGTTAACCCACACCGTCGCCGGTCGGAGGTATTTGATTCAGAACCGTGGAGCAGCAAATCCGAGTGCAATGACATCTGCCCTGCTTTCATCTCAAACGGCACGGGTGCATCGCCATATTGCGTCGGATCGACCACGGTCTGGCTGAGCACATTCTTTTCTTCGGCGGTGCTGCGTTCAAAGGCGATTTGTCCGTGCCGGTGCGATTTCGGAATAACGGTCATCGCGCCGTTCTCAACGGAAGCGTCGTCAATAGCGAGCCAGACGGTGACAGTCTTGCTCGGCGAGAGGGGCCAGTAGGAGGCATCCTGATGCCAGCTTACCTGCTGTTTTTCGCCGGGCAGTTTGCAAAAATAGTGCGTTGCCCAGCAGACCAGGTTTTCGCCGAGCAGATCCTGCACGTAATCGAGGATTCTGCCCTCGTTAACCAGATCATAGATGCCGGGGCAGTGTGTCTGCCAGCCGTTAATGGAGTAACTATTCCATCCGGCGGCGACTGCCTTTTGCATGAGAGTGTCAAAATAGGCGCGGTGTTCAGCAATTTCTGCTTCAGAGAAGACATCAAGTGGGCAGATGAACCCGTTCTCGTTGAAGTGCTGGAGCTGCGCGCGCGTGAGCGTCGCGGGTTGTTCGTTTTCAACGGGGAAAAACTGCAGTTTGCGATTTAATTCAGGCATCGCGTCGGTGATTGGCATTGGAGGTTCTCCTTGGATCGAACTTTATTTTATGATACCTTATCTACGTTTTGATATCAAGGGAAAAATGGTACAAAGCCAGACGATTCAGTTTTCCGTTTTTGATGGAACCACCGTGAAAATCAACACCGTTACGCCTCTTGAAGACTGCCTACGGTAGTCCATCGATCTTGCCCTATTTGCGATGGCCGAGTGCAGACTACAGCCGAAGAAAACTGAATCCCTCCCCGGGGACAAAAAACGCGGGCAACAAACCGAATTCATCGCCAGTGCCACACACCTATCAAGCCAGAATAGACGCAAATGCCCTGAGTTTATCACCCGTAGGCGCAGTTGGAAACCGCGCCTACGGCACTCGTCTTTTCGGGGGGACCTTGGAGGTGAATCGATGGCGAGGTTATCGCGCCATCACCGCGTTTCCCTCCTCAAGCCGCAAAACCTGGTCTGCCTTCAAATTAAAAAACTGGGCCACGTGCCCACTCGGCCAACGAATCTCAAGCAGCTCCACATTGGTATGCTCCCCGAGCCCGAAATGAACGCGCAGATCGCTTTGCGAGAGATAACTCGCGCCGCTCCGAACTTCTCTGACTAGCGATAAGTCTCCCGCCTTCACAGTAATTCGCGCGCCGATAGAAGTGCCTAACGTCTGAATTATTATCCAATGATTGCGGTTGCCACCCTCGTTGCGGAGGAGTGTTGCAGGTTGATTGGAGTTGTTGAGAAAGATGTCAATGTCGCCATCGTTGTCGTAGTCGCCGCAAGCGGCGGCGCGCCCGACTTTGGGAGGCAACTGCGTCAGTCCGACGATAGATGAGACATCCGTGAAGCGGGGCCTGTCCTCTTCCGCTAGGCGCGTCCTCCCGGTCGCGATGCCGTTATTTTGGAAAAGCAAATCTCCCTGTGCATACGTGGCATCAGAAAAAAGCCCGATGTTTTCTTGCAGATGCCCATTCGCGACGAAAATGTCCAGATATCCATCGTTGTTGTAATCAAAAAACTCCACCGCCCACTTGAAATAGGGGACTGTGACGGCACCGATCCCTGATACATACGAGACATCGCTGAAAAATTGACTCTGCTCATTGTGATAGAGGATAACCGGAAGCGCGGAGGCGTTGCTGACGACAAGATCGAGGTATCCATCGTTATCGTAATCACCGAATGCGCTGCCCATGCCGCTGCCAGGCATCCCGTTTTCGTCGTAGCCGACACCTGTGAGGGCGGCGGTTTCAGTAAACGTGCCGTCGCCGTTGTTTTGATATAGCAGGTCTGCCTCCATATCGTTGGCGATGTGCAGGTCTGGGGTGCCGTCGTTATTGTAATCGCCGACTGCCACGGCGAGGCCGAGGGCACGATGCGATATCCCCGAAGCCGCCGTGACATCCGTGAAGGTGCCATCGCCGTTATTGCGATAGAGGATATCGGGTTCACTGACGAAGTGGCTGCCGGCAATCTGATCTGTCGGACTACAATAGGTTCGGATGCCGCGCGTCTCCCACCAACGGTTTTCTGCAACAGAAAACTTCATATAGTTGACGACGTAGAGATCTGCGTCTCCGTCTAAATCGTAATCAAGAAAGGCGCAGCTCGTTCCCCAGCGTTCATCGCCAACGCCTGCTTTGTGGGTGATGTCGGTAAACGTTCTGTCACCGTTGTTATGATAAAGACGATTAGCCCCGAAGTTTGTGACGTAAAGTTCGGCGTAGCCATCGTTGTCAATATCGGCAGCTGCACAGCCGACACCGTATCCGATGTCTCCGACACCGGCAGTTTCTGTTACGTCGGTGAAAGTGCCGTCGCCGTTGTTCCGGTAGAGGGTATTTCGGTTTTCGGTTGCAGCGGGGATAGTGTTAGCGTTGACGATATAAAGGTCGCGATTGCCATCGTTATCGTAATCAAAGAAGAGCGCGCCGGATCCGAGCGTTTCAATGAGGTATTTCTGTCCGCTGCGTCCATCGACGTGCCGGAAGGTGATGCCAGCCTCGGCAGTGGCATCGACGAATTGGGGTTGCGGATGGGCGAGGGTGGAAAGGGTGAGGCTGAGTAGCAGATGAGAGATACATTTCATTTGTTTAAACCGAGCAACGTTTGGACTTGCGCGAGGGTATCCCAATAATTCCATTCATCTGGTGCGAGACGCACGGCGGTCTTGGCATGAAACCGCGCTTTATCTAACGCTTGCCTGTCCATATAGCAGACAGCCAGATTATTATGCGCGATCGCGAGGTTCGCATCGGCAGAGATTGCTCGCTGATATGCCGCAATCGCGAGGTGCAATTTGCCCTGTTTATGGTAAGCATGCCCCAGGTTGTAATGCGCCGTCGCCAATGTCGGTGCTAATGCGATGGCGCGTTGATAGTTTTGAATCGCCTTATCAGCGCGACGGCGCGCGAGGTAGACGATGCCGAGGTTGTTATAGCCTTTCGCATCTGCCGGGCGCGTTTTCACCCACTTTTGTGCCTCCTCAAGGAGCAGGGCTGTCTGGCGCAGCACTTTGAAGAATTCCATCGTTGCGGCTGCCTTCTCCTGTTCTCCGGATTTCATCAGGGCCTGCGCGAGGTGATAGTGCGCCGCAGTGTTATCGGCTTGAATGGCGATAATCTTTTCAAACGTATCAATTGCGAGTGGCAAGCGTTTCTGCTTCGCGTAGACTTTGCCTAGGCCGGCAAGTGCGGCGATTCCGTTTGGATTGAGCCGCGTCGCTTTTGTATAGACACGCGCAGCATCCGCCAATGCCCCTTGTTTCATAAGCACTTCGCCGAGGCCGTTGTAGGCATCCTCGAAATCAGCGGCAAGTGCGATGGCTTTTTCAAAGGCTTCCCGTGCGAGAGGCAATTTTCCCTGCTTCAGATAGACTAAACCGATGTTATAGTGCGGCTGCGCGTTGGTAGATGAGAGTTGGGCGGCTTTGTGGTAAGCGGCAAGCGCGGCTTGATACTGCTTAAGCTCCGAATACGCAACGCCGAGGTGAAGATGCACATTGAAGGAATTCGGTTCGCAAGCGATGGCTTTCTGGTATGCTGCCACCGCCCGGTCGAATTCCTCCAGTGCGTGGTAGGCTAAAGCGGTTCGGTAATGCACATCGGCTCTGTTAGCGGTGGCGAGGTTTCCCATCGCGCCAGAAATGAGGAGTATCGCGAGGTAGCACCGCATAAATAAATGCATAAAGGGCCAGCCTACGGGAGGCGGACAGCGCAGGGCCTCATCCGCAAAACGCCTGTCCTATTGGCGGTATGCTTTCACGCTGCCCCAGGTGGTAGCCAATTTTCCCGCGGGTTCCACCGGCAGAAATTCGCCATCTTTGATCTCGTTAATTTCTGCTTCGGTGATGATTCGGTTGAAGAGAAACACCTCATCGATGATGCCGGTGAAAAACTCTTCGCCGGGGTGCCGCGCGCCTACCATGACGGAGCCGTCAATTTCATCGACGACCGGGGGTTTCGCGCCGCCGCCCGCTTTTTTGCCATCGTTGTAAATGATGACCTCGGCTTTCGTGTCATGTGTTACGGCGAGATGCACCCAGTCATCGGGTTGGATGTCGTTAGTGACAGCTTTCTGTGCCCACGCGCCGCCCGATGTGCTCCAGAAATAGGTTTTCTGGTCCCCGTTTCTGAAGATAGATGCCCATTTGAGGGTGCCGGCAGTCACCATATAGTTCCATTCCCGAATTTGGGCATCGCCGCGTTTTACCCAGAAGGCGATGGAGAACTGCTCGGTTAGCTGCAAGGTATCGTTGATGGGCACCATGACGTGCTGGCTCTTTGTCCCGTCAAATTCAAGTGCCTTGCCGAATTGTCCATCCACCCATTTCGGGTTTTGGATGAGTTCGCCATCGTGTCCATGGGCGGAACCGTCTTTGGCATCTCCGCCTTGTCCTTCGTCAAAGGAGAGGTATAAGACGAGGGATTTGTCGTCTAAGCCTGCGTATGCTGGCCCCGCAACGATGAGTGCGATGAGAAAGTATGTCAATTTTGTCACAGTGGGTTCCTCCTGTATTGTTCCGCGAACGCCTGTTCGGTAGGCCCGCTTACAACGCGCGCCTACGGGGTTTGTTCTGCGTCAGTCCTACTATGTCTATTATTATGATACTCTATTTGCCGTTAAATGTCAAATCCCACGCTAGGTTTTGTGCTAACGTCTTTTTAATTGGCAAAAAATGTCAAAACATGCTATAATTATTCTTGACACGATAAAAATGTCTTAGGATGGACACATACCGTCTTTTGCCGGGGGACGTTGCCGCGGCCGTTATGCTGTCTTTTGCCGGGGGACGTTGCCGCGTCTGTCCTATCGCTATGCAAGACACAATTCCAAACCGCAGTTCATTCAGACTGCACTGTTTATAGGAGAAAATTTCATGCATCAATTTTGGTTTCGTGGGGTGCGCGTTATCGCTGCGTTCTTCGCGATATTACTCGTATTTCCGCTGCTTGCCAGCGCGGAAGGCAGTGTGCTAGACAAAGTCAAAGCGCGCGGCGTGCTCGTCTGCGGCGTGAACACCGGGCTACCCGGGTTCAGTTACCCGGAGCAGGACGGCACTTGGCGCGGCTTTGATGTCGAATTTGGACGTGCCATTGCCGCCGCGGTCTTAGGCGACGCAAACAAAGTGCGGTTCACCCCGCTAAAAGCGGCAGACCGGTTCGTCGCGCTTCAGACTGGGGAGATAGATGTCTTAATCCGAAACACCACTTGGACGCTGACTCGCGACACCGATGTCAGTGCAGACTTCGCGCCAACAACCTTTTACGATGGGCAAGGGTTCATGCTCCCAAAAGCACTCGGCATCACAAAAATCGAAGAATTAGCGGGTGCAAGCATCGGCGTGCAGTCCGGTAGCACCACAGAACTCAATCTTACCGATACGATGCGGGCGTTAGGCATTGACTTCACCCCATTAGTCTATGAAGAACAGAATACCGTCTACAGCAGTTACCTGGCAGGCCGCTGCGATGTTGTAACGAGTGACAAGTCTCAGCTCGTTGCGCAGCGACAAGCGTTCAAGGATCCGGATGCCCATGTTATCCTTGACGCAACCGTCTCAAAGGAACCGTTAGGACCGTTGACTATCCACGGTGACAACAAATGGAACGATGTCGTCAGTTGGGTGATTTACGCCACCTTTTTCGCCGAGGAGCACGGCATCACGCAAGCCAACGTGGCTACCTTCAAATCGGATAAGCCGGAGATTCAACGCTTCTTGGGCGAGAGTGGGAATTTAGGAGAGAAACTGGGACTTTCTAAAACTTGGGCGCGTCAAATCATCGCCGCTGTCGGCAATTACGGCGAAATCTTTGAACGCAATCTCACGCCTATTGGCCTCCCCCGCGGTATCAACAAGCCGTGGACGCAGGGCGGCTTGCTTTACGCAATGCCGTTCCGTTAATGCAATGTTTGCCCTAGGCGGCTGTCTTCTCCTGGGTAACGGGCGGAGCGAGACATCCGCCCTTACAATAGGGTGGATGGCGAGGGACAGCGGGGGCCTGGCTCCCGCCCTACGGGACTGCGGACGGTTTAGGTAGCGTCTGCGTCAGTCCTCTATCAGGAAACGATGAACGAAACAAAAAACGAGAACAGTGAAGGAAAGAGACAGGAAACCGTAGGGACGCAAAAAATCCCTTTCTGGCGGGATGTTCGCGTGCTCCGCGTGCTGTTTCAGGTGCTCTTTCTGACAGGTATCGTGCTGTTGGCCGCACTGCTCTACACCAATATGCTCAGAGGGCTCCAAAAACTTGGAGTCACGCTCGATTTTGCTTTTTGGCACGAAGACAACTTCCTCCAAAATGAAGCCGGATTTGGCATTTCTGAAGGCATAACGTATACGCCATCTGACAGCTATCTGAGAGCCTTCTGGGTAGGTGTCGTCAACACTTTAAAAGTTAGCCTGATTGGGATTGCTTGTGCGACAATTCTGGGGCTTTTCGTCGGTATCACTCGCCTCTCTCAGAACTGGCTTATCCGCAACATCGCGGCTACCTACGTTGAATGTTTTCGGAACATCCCGTTGCTACTGCAGATTTTGTTCTGGTATGCCATCCTGCGGCAATTACCGAGGGTTCGGGAGAGTTTGGAATTTTTCGGCGGCGTGTTCATTAACCAGCGCGGTCTCTATCTGCCCGCACCGCAACCGGCCCCGGGAATAAAGATCTGGTTCGGCTTTTTGCTCGCCGGTCTGATTTTAGCGGGCATCCTCTATATCGTGCGGTGGCGGCAATTGCAACGGCAGGAACGCCCCGGCTTCCGCGCGAAGTGGGCCCTCCCTGCCTTCCTCACCGTTGCCATTCTCGGATGGTTTCTGACACCGGGCGGGCCGCTTACGTTGGAGTTACCGGTTTTGCAACGTTTCAATTTCCAAGGTGGGATAAACCTATCCTCTGAATTCGCCGCGCTTTTGATTGGGCTCGTGGTTTATACCGCGGCTTTCATCGCAGAGATTGTCAGAGCCGGGATACAAGCCGTCGCAAAAGGGCAGCGCGAAGCCGCAAAATCAGTTGGGTTGAACGAAGTCCAGACGCTGCGGCTCATCGTGCTACCTCAGGCGATACCCATCATTATCCCCCCGGTCACCAGTCAGTATCTGAATCTGGCGAAAAACTCTAGCTTGGCGATTGCAGTCGGCTTCCCTGACCTGTTCAACATCGGCGAGACGGTGATGAACCAAACTGGGCAATCCATCCCGGTTTTCGCGATGATCATGGCGAGCTACCTCATCATGAGTTTGACGACATCGGCAGCGATGAATTGGTATAACCGTCGGCTTCACATTAACCGCACCGGGCGTTAAACTTAACCGATAGGAACGCGATGAATATGGAAGAACAAACACAACACATTGAACTCAAACCGCCAGCCAGCAAAGGGATAGTTCCCTGGATGAAGGAGAACCTTTTTAGCACATGGTTCAACACCCTTCTCACCTGCTTGGCACTCGTCTTCTTATACCTCGTTCTCAAGGGCGTTCTGACATGGGTATTCACCGAGGCGAATTGGAAGGTTATCCCTGCCAATCTGCAACTGTTTACCGTGGGCACCTATCCAAGGGAGGAAATATGGCGCGTTTGGAGTATCCTCTATCTCTTGAGCGCGCTGGCAGGAGTGAGTGCCAGCATCTGGGGCGGCTTGACGTTCAGGTTCTCTGTCGGCATTGCATGCGTTTTGCTATTCTTCGCCGTGTTACCCTTTGAACTCAGCACGCGCGCGGGCTATTTTGGCTGCGCAGCACTCATGGCGGCGGCTTTCGCGCTCATCCGCTATAAATGGGCTGTGCCGAAAGGCACTGTTAGCGATAACCGATTGCGTCCTTGGGTCTTGGGTGGATGGGTGTTATCCTTTCCGGTGATGATGATAACGCTTCACGGGTTCGGGGAGAACGCGATTCCAACGGCGAATTGGGGCGGTCTGCTGCTGACACTCATTTTGGCGGTTGTTGGCATCCTTTTCTGCTTCCCACTCGGCGTGCTTTTGGCAATCGGCCGGCGCAGCAGGCTCCCCGCGCTCAAGTGGGCATCCACTGTCTATATTGAGACAATCCGCGGCGTGCCACTCATCACAATCCTGTTCATGGCGAACCTCATGATTCCGATTTTCATGCCGGATGTTGAGTTAGACAAAGTCTTAAGGGCAATGCTCGGCATTACCTTTTTCTCTGCGGCTTACATGGCGGAGAACGTGCGCGGTGGCCTGCAGGCTATCCCTAGAGGACAGTATGAAGCCGCGCAAGCCGTCGGACTCAATTACCCGAAAACCATGCGGTTCATCGTCTTACCGCAAGCACTCCAGTCCGTCATCCCGGCGATTGTGGGGCAATTCATCGCGCTGTTTAAGGACACCACCCTTGTGACAATCATCGGCTTGCTAGATCTCTTGGGCATCGCGAAGGGCGTTCTGACAAATCGGAAATGGTTGAGTCTCCAAGCCGAAGTCTACATATTCGCAGCAGTCATCTATTTCATATTCTGTTATTCTATGTCCTATATCAGCCGACGGATCGAGGCCGCGCTTGGCGTAAACATTGACTAGCGACAGTTAACCGACAGCAACCGACAGGTAAAATGGCTCGTCTGGCGAGGGCCTGGGGCGGGCCGCCGCTAGGAAGAAGGAAGAAAAAAGGGGGAACCTCACGTGTTAACGCAAAATGGAACCGAAAGCACGGACCCAATTATCGTGTGCGAGGATGTCCACAAATGGTTTGACGATTTTCATGTCCTCAAAGGCATTACTACCTCGTTCCGAAAAGGGGAACGCGCGGTAATCTGTGGGCCGTCTGGCTCAGGGAAATCCACTTTCATCCGGACGATTAACCGATTGGAAGAGCACCACCGCGGTCGCATCATCGTTGATGGCATTGAGCTCAGCAATGATCTTCGTAACATCGACCTGATCCGTCGCGAAGTCGGCATGGTGTTCCAGCAGTTCAACCTATTCCCACACCTGACGAACCTCCAGAACATTACGTTAGGGCCGATTCGCGTCAGAAAAATTCCGAAAAGTGAGGCAGAAGAGATGGCCCTCGCGTTGCTAGACCGGGTGGATATCAAGGACCAGGCGTATAAATACCCCGCGGAGATATCGGGTGGGCAGCAGCAGCGCGTCGCCATCGCGCGTGCCTTGGCGATGGAGCCGAAGATCATGCTTTTCGACGAACCGACGAGCGCGCTCGACCCGGAGATGATTTCCGAGGTTCTAGACGTGATGCGAGAGCTCGCGCGTTCCGGCATGACGATGCTGGTCGTCACGCACGAGATGGGCTTCGCCCGCGAGGTTGCGGACCGGGTGCTCTTCTTCGATGAGGGTGTGATTATAGAGGACGCGCCCCCTGCGGATTTCTTTGACAACCCTCAAAGTGAGCGCACGAAACTCTTCATTTCGCAGACGCTGCAGCATTAGCGAATTGCAACAACGTAATCGGCACCGTATCCGAAATTGAAGGGGTATACGATGAAAGCAGCAGCAACTCGCTTACGGGTGGAAGTTTCATGACTTCCAGCACCATTTCTTGCAGTTCATCCGACAATTTGGCAAACCCCGTCAGTGGAAAACTACGGGGCCCAATTTCTGTCTGCTGCGCGAGGATCGAGTAATTCAGAAAGGTAAGTCCGACAGCGCGTCGTTCATGTTTGTTCAACCGGAGCAAAATATGCTCTGTCAGTTCAATACCGGTGGCTTTTTCGCCGGGTGCAAACGAGACATAGAGCGTATCGCTCATTTCGTCGTAGTTGAAAATTGGTTGCTTCATGGTTGTTTGTAGGGTATTGAGTGAAAGCGCGTTGCGCGGCTTCACCCCATTTGTGCTTACCCAATCTCCGTTTGGTAAGCTGTGACAATGTAATTATTCGCGATAGGTTCTCCAACTGAGTTATCGCGAAACCCAAAAAGGACAATAGCGGTAATATGCGTATTGCAGCCTGTCGGATCATTAAAACCTCTGACGTACCGGTACTTCCGCGGATCCAACGCCTCTTGCCTTCGGATGCCGTACCGGATTGTATCCTTCAGGTCTGCCTCGTGGTTTTCCATTGCGGGATGGTTAATTGGGTCTATGACATGTTGCCACCGCTCCTGTGTGAGATAAATCTCGTTTCCACGCCGGTCACGGACTGTCCAACGTATGCCAGCAGCTGTCATGTCTTGATTCTCCTTACGCGTTTAAGAATGCACTTTAATGTGGATGTCACTATTCTACCACTCAACGCAGAAAAAAACAAGGTAAAAAACGTCTTGAAATAGTCGGCATAACCAGAGAAAAAACAAGATGCGTCTCAAAAATAAAATCGCCATCGTCACAGGAGCTGGGCGCGGCATCGGCAAAGCCATCGCCATCCGCTTCGCACAAGAAGGGGCCACCGTCGTCGTTGATGACGTAAATGACACCCTCGGTACGGCAACCGTTTCCGCCATCACGGATGCAGGCAGAAAAGCGATATTCATTAACGCCGATGTTGCCGATGCCGACGCAGCAGAACGCCTCATCGCGGCGGCAGGTGACGCTTATGGAAAAGTTGACATATTGGTAAACAACGCTATCTGTGCAACGGCAGACGTTTTAAACAACAATTGGGAGGCGAATTTGGCAGTCGCTCTTCGTGGCACCAGCAACTGCACCGAAGCGGTTCTCCCGGTGATGCAACAAGGTGGCGGAGGCAGCATCGTCAATATCGCTTCTGTCAACGGCCTCATTGGATTGCAAGGCATCCATGCCTATTCTGCGGCGAAAGGCGGCGTGATTGCGTTAACCCGCTCCATGGCCGTAGCACACGGCAAACATAACATTCGCATCAATTGCATCTGCCCCGGAACTATCCAGACAGAGGTGTGGGAACCGATGCTTGAACGCAACCCGAAGATTTTGGCGGAAATCACGCCGTGGTATCCGCTCGGACGCATTGGGCAACCGATAGACATCGCCAACGCCGCGCTTTTCCTCGCCTCCGATGAAGCCAATTTTGCCACAGGTGCTGTTTTCGTTATTGATGGCGGATTAACAGCGGGAAATCATCAATTTCCGATATAATCAGACTGAAAATGATGGCTTTGCTAAGCCTTCATCATAGGAGAAATAGCATGGTAACACAACAACAGATCGATTTCTTTCAGGAGAACGGCTACCTCAAATTCGGCAAGGTTTTAGATAGCGCAGAAGTTGAGGCAATGCGCGCCGGGTTGGATGCCGTTATTGAATTAGAACTCGGCGCAGGCGACGATTCGTCCCCCGAATTCAAATATGGACACGACCGGGGTGAGAATCGGCTCAATCGAGGGAGCGGCCACCCCCGCGCTATTCACCAATACGTGAATATGTGGAAGCGCGATGGCCACTATGAACGTGCCATCCACCATCCGCTCATCGCAGGGACAGTGCGGGCCCTTTTGGATACGCCAGATGCGCGCTTATGGCACGACCAGGTGATTTCCAAGCCGCCGCACGACAATGGGCACTTCGGCTTCCACCACGACTTTTTCTTTTGGCCGCTCAGCCCTCCGAATATCGTCAGCTGCTGGCTCGCACTAGACGATGCAACCGTGGACAGCGGCTGCATGCATGTCATGCCGAAGAGCCACAAAGATGAACGCTTCTCTGTCGCTGCGAGAGCCAGGGCGAACGCAGCCGCCGCCAAAGCGCGGGAAGAAGGCCGCGAACTGCCACCGAATCAGTGGAATGAACGGCAAAACATGGACATTAGTCACGGTATCCCAGTCGAATTGAAAGCAGGCGAGTGCATGTTCCATCACTGCTTAAACTTTCACGGTACCCCGCCGAACGTCACCGAATGGCAACGGCGTGCGTTTGTGATGATTTTCATGGCGCAAGGAGTCTGCTATAACAACGCGCAATCCCCCGGCCACATCCTCGTCCCTGCGATTGAGGTGGCGGATGGCGAACCGCTTGTCGGCGATGGATTTCCGGTGGCATAGCCGGATGTCTATCCCGAGACTCGCGTTGAGGCACGGCGAGGGACAGCCCCTCGCCCTACGGGAACAAAGGACGAATATCTATAGAGGATTCACAATGCAAACCCAACCCAACGTCATTTTCATTTTAACCGATGACCAGGGCCCGTGGGCAGCCGGCTGCTGCGGCAACGATGAAGTGCGCACCCCCTCTCTCAATAGGCTCGCTTCAGAAGGCACCCGCTTCCCGAATTTCTTCTGCACCAGCCCCGTCTGCTCACCGGCACGCGCCAGCCTGATGACCGGTCGCATTCCCTCCGCACACGGCGTGCATGACTGGATTCGCGATGGAAACATGCCGCCGAATCCGGCCCGGTATTTAGATGGGCTCACCTGTTACACCGATGTCCTCGCCGACAGTAACTATACTGTCGGGCTCAGCGGCAAGTGGCACCTCGGCGATAGCTTGACACCGCAGCACGGGTTCAGTCACTGGTTCGCTTTGCCCACCGGCGGCAGCAAATATAACGACGCGGACATGATTCGTAATGGGCAGGTAGAAATGCACCGCGGCTACCTCACCGATGTCATCACCGATGACGCGCTGGATTTCATCTCTGAGAATAAGGGGGGCCCCTTCTACCTGAGCGTGAACTACAACGCGCCGCACACGCCGTTTACCGGGCATCCGCAGGATATTGTTGATTCCTACGATGACTGTCCGTTCAAGACGTGTCCGCAGGAGGCGTTGCATCCGTGGGCGGTGCAGGGTGCCGCTGTCCACATGGGCAATCGCGAATCGTTGAAAGGCTATTTCGCGGCGATAACAGCACTCGATTTAAACGTCGGCAGAATTTTAGAGCGGCTCGCGCAACTCGGCATTCGCGAGAACACGCTCATCGTTTTCAGCAGTGATAACGGTTATTCGTGTGGGCATCACGGCTTTTGGCATAAAGGCAACGGCACCTTCCCGCTGAATATGTATGAAAACTCGGTGAAAGTCCCGTTCATCGTCAGTCATCCGGGGCGCATCCCTGAAGGGCGCATCAGCGAGGCGATGGTGAGCCAATACGATTTCATGCCGACGCTGCTGGACTACCTCGGCCTTCCAGCTCCGAACGATGAGATGAGCCCCGGGCGAAGTTTTGTTCCGGCACTTTCCGGCGAAACGAACGACGCGAAAGACGAAATCGTCATCTTTGACGAATACGGCCCCGTCCGCATGATTCGCACGCAGGAGTGGAAATATGTCCACCGCTATCCCTACGGCCCGCACGAACTCTACGATTTAGTCAATGACCCGGGCGAACGGAAAAACCTGAGCGATGAGAAGTCGCAGCAGGCGCGCATCACCCACATGCGCCAACAGATGGGCGCGTGGTTTAATCGGTATGTCCTCCCCGAATTAGACGGTGCTAGATGTTCTGTCACCGGCGGTGGGCAAGCGGCGAAAATCGAAGCGGACCAGGGCAGCGAAGGTGCTTTCCATCCGAGATACGCGCCGCCCCGGCGGGCTGTGTAACCCTCCCACAGGCCCAATTATTCCTGCTTCGCAATCCGTTCCTTGGCCGCGAATTCAATGAGCACGGCCCCTTACCAGGCCGAAAAGACGTTGTCTTTTCTTGCAGCCAAAGACTGCAAGTCTTGACAACGTCAAGATGACCTGGGAAGACTCCCTTCACTGCATAAGAGAGGCTCACCGAACGCCTTGCGACGGACAAAAACTTGCCAAACGATTTGAAATATGTTATCATAATAGGAAGTCCGCAAATCTATATCTTCTGTCCGGTAGGCGCGGTGGCGCGCTTACAACGCGCGCCTACCGAAGTCTTTTCTGCGTAAGTCCTAATGATTTGAAATCCCCTAGCGCAAAGGAGATATTTCAACAATGAAATCTAAACAGACTGGCACGAACCAAAAATCCCCCGTTGCATTTATCATCGGTGTTGACGAAAATGGGCAGGAACTGACGCGTGCAGCGAACTTAACAAAAAACGTGTTCTTCCCACTGACACGCGGGATGACGAACAACCCCATCTTTGTCGATTTTGACACGCGGGTGTTAGACAAATATCGAGAAAAGCCTGATGACTATTTTGTCTGGGACATGCGCCTCGTCTGTCTAGACGAGCATTGGAGCATCCCTATTGACAACTACGGTGGCGAGAAGGTCAGTGTCCTATTGCCGTGCCTCAGCAGGCTACCGTATGAGGAGCAACAGCACTGGCGCACGCACAACATCGCGCCAAATGGTGGCGTGAGTGAGGGGTATTATGAGACTTACATCAAACATATCCCCTTTAGGGATGCCGAACAACCCCGGCATCGGTTTCGGGAAGCGTATTACGAGCTGCGCTCAAAGTGTTACGAATACCTCGGCTGGCAGTTGCTGCTGGCGGCGGGCGAGGAACCCTACATCGCCGACTTGACAGTGCCAGCACCGGACGAACAGCGCGATTTTGACGCGCTCGTATCAAGCCTTTACACGCTCTGTATTGATTCCTTGAACATCAAGGCTTTAAAAAAGACGGTGCCGGATGCGCAACGGCAGGCGTTGGAAGGGAAAGACAATCTCGCTTGTTTCACGGATATCTTGCGCTATCGTGGCGAGAAACTTGGCAAATACGGCCATTTTCTGCGTGAATTGCAGCAGTTGAAGTACGGCAGCGCGGCGCAGCGCAAGGCGTGCAACTACCGACAGATTGCCAATAGTTTCGGCTTCGATGGCCGGAGTGTTCAGACGGTGTTCACGGGCATCCTTCGGCAATCCGTGAGCCTCGTCCGATATTTCACGATGGGTGTGGAGTGCCGCTATATCAGCGAGGAAACCCTTGAAGAGCGGTATGTACGCATGGACAGAGGATACGCCGAATCCATCGCGCGGCTTGATGAGATAGCAGCACTCACAGCGGCATCGGCATCCGAGGAGACTACGGAAAAAGGGAAGACTCGGGAAATCTGAGATTCAAAGTATAGGCGTAACGGTTCTATCAACCATGGTGTCATCTATGAATTGGATACCTGAGAAGGTTTTTGTCGATGCTGGCGCGTGGATTGCACGTGCAAACCGCCGAGATGGGTATCACGCGCAGGCCACGGCAATTCACGACCGGCTGCGACAGCAGCGAGTCCAAATGTTCACTACAGACTACGTCATTGATGAGGCAGTTACACGCATCAGATATGACGCGAGCCACTTTGCCGCCGTTCAGTTCCTCGACTTCATTCATGGTGCTGTCGAAAAGGGTGATTTAACCCTGAGAAGAATTGATGCAGACAGGTTTAAGAAAGCTGAAGAACTTTTTCGTCAATACAACACTGCCCGATTGGCCTTCACAGATTGCACCAGTTTCGTCATTTGTAAGGAATACGAAATCGCTGATGTTTTCGGGTTCGACCGGCACTTTGAGATAGCAGATCTGAATCTGCTGAGTTAGGTATGCAAGTCTTGACACCGGTCCTGTCTCTCAAGACAGGCGAGCGGCGGTGTAAACTTGACTGATTACCGTGAAGACGGCCTGCTAAGGCAAATGTTCTTATCCTAGCGGCAGATGAACAACGCATTGCGACATACAAAAAACATGACCGGCGCATTTGCCCCCGGCAACATCTCTTGTATCTTCAAAATTATTCCACACGCCGACGCAACCCGGATGCACTCCCTCGGCATGGGGTTTACCGTGAAAGAGGGTGTCACCGTCACCGTGTCCCCACATCATGAGACAGAAATCTGCTTTAATGGCGCGGCGATCGGTTTTCCGACAGTGCAAGCCGTTGTGGATAAACTCACAGATGGAAACGTTGCCCGTAGCGAGATAGGCTATCCTTCGCGAACCAAGGTGTCCATTTATTCAGCACTGCCGTTAGGATGTGGCTTCGGGTTAAGCGGTGCCGCTGCACTCGCAACTGCATACGCGCTCAACGAACAACTCGGCATCGGCAAAACGTCCGAGGCACTCGCCATGATAGCGCATGTCGCTGAAGTGGAGAATCGGACCGGGTTGGGCGATGTCTGTTCGCAATATCACGGCGGCTTCCTCGTCAAACTGCAGGAAGGCGCGCCGCTCGTCGCCGACAGATTGCCCATTGCCGAACAACCCATCTATTATCGGTACTTCGGCCCAATTCAGACGAGCGCGGTGCTAGGCAATCCTGAACAGACAGCGCGTATCAATCGGGCGGCTGACACGGCGTTGGCTGTCTTGAGAACTCTCTCGCGCACTGAACCGAGCTCCGAGCGCCTCACCGCCTGTTTTGAGGTATCCAAGCAGTTTTCCGTGGAGAGCGGCCTGCTCAGCGATGCGCGCGTTATTGAGACAATCGCGCAGATTGAAGCAAACGGCGGCATCGCATCAATGATTATGTTAGGCAACGGCGTTTTTAGCACGCACGCCTTTGACGGCGCAGTGGAGACGCAACTATGTATCAATCCCGCACGCCTTATCTCATAAGCCTGTTCCTCTTGATGCTCACAACTTCGGTTTCCTCCGGCGCGGTGGATGTGGAGAATGTCACGTTCGGATTCAACGGCGGTTACAAAACAGGGAAATGGGCACCAGTGGATGTCACGGTGCAGCGTCAGCACGAACCGTTTATCGGCGAACTCGTCATTGAGGTGCGCAATTTCTTTTCAGACGCGCTCATCCAGCGGTATGCCACGCCGCTGAAACTCGGCGCAACCGAACAGCAGTTGAAACGGTTCTACATCTACTGTCCGAAAATCGCCACAAAATTGGTAATTCAAGTTTTTTGTTGTTCGCAAGGCGTTGCTCAACAGCGTCCGGGACAGAAACCACGTTTACCAGGCCGTCTTGACGCTGTCAAGACGGACGGTGCTGGTAACAAAACAGCGGCGGGGGACAGGCACTCGCCCTACGGTATTGTTAATGCGACAGAAATGTCACCGCCGACACCGATACAACTCAAGGACTATTTCGTGCTAGCGTTGGCACCGAGCGGGGACAAACTCAAGCAATTTCTGGACAAACAACAAGTGGGGGAGGACGCGCAGGCGCACGTCAGGTATCTGCCGAATTCACGCGCGCTCCCCACGCAGTGGATAGGATATGACGCTGTCGATATCCTCGTCATTCGGGAGGTTGCACTCACGGCGAGAAACGTCACCAAAGCACAGCAAACTGCGTTGTTAGATTGGGTGCAGCACGGCGGCACCCTCGTCGTCTCCGGCGGGAGCAATTTCCGCTATCTGCAAGGCAGTTTCATTGAACCCTTCCTCCCGGTCCAGTTAATCGGCGTGGAAACTGCTGAGACATCCCAAACCGGTAGGCGCGCCCTCCCGGTCGCGACTCCGCCCGGAAGACACGAACGCATTGTCTTCAAACCGAAAAATGGCTGCCAAGTGGTGCTAGGCACTGACGAAGACATCTCCATAGCGAAGCGGAACTTTGGGGAAGGTCAGATTCTCTGTTTTGCGTTTGACTATGACGCGCTTTTTAATGCGCGTGGCATGGCGAGGGACACAGGCGGGCGGACATCCTATGGCATGCAGAATGAAAAACGTCCATTTACCGTAGTGCGGGGGCCTGTCCCCCGCAATCTCTCGGCAGAACAAGAGACAGGTGAAACCTTCTGGCGCAGGCTGCTTGAAACACACGGCAAATCGGCCCGGCACCTCGCAGACCGGTATGCGCCGCACCGCAGCCACGAGGAGAAGATTGCCGCACAGTTCCTAAAAAAAATGCCGACACAGGTGCCGCTCATTAAACTCCTCGCGATTGCGTTCCCGGTGTATCTGTTCAGTTTCGGCGGTGTGCTCTTCATCTTTAAGCAACGCGCGCGTCGTAAAAAGCCGCCGCGTCCCCGTAGGGCGCGGGCATCGGGCGGGCGGCCGCCACGCAGCTATTGGATAGGCGGCGCGTTACTTGTCCTCGTGTCCATCAGCGCGCTCGGCATCGCGAGAACGGTTTTGCCGAACCGCATCGCTGCAGACCGCGTCGGCATTGTATCTCTCTATCCGGAACGGAACCGCGCGCATTTACAGCGTTACGTCGCGCTTCGGGCAGCAGCGCGTGAAGAAACATTAATGAACCTGCCGCAAAGCACCTTTATTCGTCCGTTAGAGCCGGTGGAGCGCGCAGCCGGCAGCGGGTTAGGAACAGCCCTCCAAGGCACTGCATTTCAAGTGCGTGCAGCAGTCGTGGAACCGTGGCATCCGCGGACTTATGTAGAAGAGGTATTTTTCTCGTGGGATAAAGCGTCTATAGATTCAGCGCACCTGACCCGAGTAGACACAACCCGAAAAAGAGTGCCACCCGACGAGGGACTTGACGGCCCCCGAAAGGCGTTCGCGCAAATCCTACAGCGCGAAGGTGTGTTACAATATCTTTTGAATTCAGAGAACGCGATGCAGATTGGGTGGACATCGCGCCCGGTCAGGAACACGGCGGAAGTTCAGCAGGCTACTGACGAAACGTTAGTGATAATGTTTGCGTCAAAACGGCCCACAGCCCCGTAGGGCGAAGGTCTGGCCCTCGCCATGCTTCGTTCGCAGAGGTAAACAAATGGATGTGCTATCGCTCGGAATTTTTGTCGTAGACGTGCTTGGCCGGCCGATAGACCGGTTCCCCGACAAGGGCACACTCGCACTTTTTGACGAAATGGAAATCCACAGCGGCGGCTGTGCAAATAACACCGCCATCGCGCTGGCGCGGTTGGGCATATCTGTCGGCGCGATGGGCAAAGTTGGCAACGACGCGTTCGGCAATCTCGTCTTGCAAACGCTCACGGAAAACGCCGTGGACACCACCGGCATGGTGACAGCGGATGCTTCCGAAACCGATGTGAGCACTTCCTTCACCTTCGTTGCTGTCGCCTCCGATGGTGAACGGAGTTTTTGCCATTACCTCGGTGCCAACGGCGAACTCCGCGAGGCAGAACTCAATTGGGACATCATCAAAACCGCGAAGATTCTACACATCGGCGGCTCACTCGTCATGCCAAACTTTGATGGTGAACCGATGGCAAACGTCCTCCGAAAAGCGAAGGCACTCGGAATAACCACCTCGCTTGATACCGCCTGGGATGCAACCGGAAAATGGTTAGAAACCTTGGAACCGTGCCTGCCTTACGTTGACATTTTCCTCCCAAGTTTGGTAGAAGCCCAACACTTGGTAGGGGATGCCTCGGGGCGCGAATCGCCGCCGTTGCGTGAAATCTCCCAATTTTTCAGAGCCTACGGCATCCACACCGTCGGCATTAAAATGGGCACACAAGGCAGCTACGTCTGCAGGGGGCCGGTAGGAGAGCCCTCCCGCTCTCAACATCCTTCGGAAGAGATTTTCGTGCCTGCATATCCCGTCAACGTCGTGGATACGACGGGTGCAGGCGATGCCTACGTTGCAGGATTTCTCGCAGGAACGGTAATGGGATGGGATTTGAAGGCGACAGCGGAACTCGCCGCTGCAACCGGTGCCGCCTGCGTCACCGCCATCGGCACCACGGCAGGCATCCAGAATCTGGAGGCGACCTTGGAAATTCGCGAAAACATGGACAGTTTTGGGCAAACTGCAGCACGGCGAGGGACAGGCCCGCGCCCTACGGTACACGGAGGGTCCGATGAATAACGAAGCAATTGTCCGCACAGAAAACCTCTCCAAATGGTATGGCGAGGTGATGGGTGTCAACGATGTGACGTTGACGATGTATCCGGGGATAACCGGCTTACTCGGCCCGAATGGTGCAGGAAAAACAAGCCTCATCAAAGTGATGACCGGACAACTCAAGCCGAACCAAGGCACCGTCACCGTGCTAGAGCAACCTGTTTGGAACAACCCAGGGCTCACACGGCAGGTGGGCTACTGTCCAGATATAGAACTCGCCTACCAATTTATGAGCGGCTTTGAGTTCATCGCCTTCTTCGCCACGTTGAGTGGTTATGATAAAACGGAGGGGGCAGAACGAAGTCTGCGCGCCCTTGAAACCGTTGACATGTTTTCAGCGAAGGACAGACCGATTGGTTCATACAGCAAGGGGATGCGGCAGCGCATCAAACTCGCGCAGGCACTCCTGCATGAACCCGAACTCCTTTTCCTTGACGAACCGTTGACCGGGTTGGATCCGATTGGTAGGCGGCACATCCTCAATCTTCTCGCCGAACTCGCCGAACAAGGCATCAGCATGGTAGTCTCAAGCCATATCCTCTACGAGATAGAGGCGATAACAGAGACAATCTTGCTTATCCATCAGGGACGTATTTTGGCGGAGGGCACCATCTCCGATATCCGCGAACTCATCGACGGGCACCCGCACAAGGTCTACTTGAATGCCGCCGAACCGCGTCGCTTGGCCGCGGTCTGCCTCCCCTTTGACGACATTCTGAGCGTCACCTTCGGCGGTATCAATGGCGATGTCATCATCGAGACAGCGAAGCCGGATGCGTTTTATGCGCGTCTCCCGCAGCTGCTCGTCGAACACGACTTGGAAGTATCGCAACTTTATTCGCCCGATGATAATTTGTCGGCGGTGTTTCAGTATTTGGTCGGGTGATTTCTGCTGTCTGAATCGCGGATTTACAGACAACTGAATCGTTCTGTTTTTCCAGAAAAAACTTGACAAAAATGCAAAATTTGCTAAAATTGAATCAGTTTTGAAATTGTCGGCAATGTTTTCGCACCAGTTTAAACGTATTCGCGAAAAATGCAAAAACTTGACATTTTTTGCGTTTTTCGCGATAATTGATGCAAATTCAAAACGTGAAGGACTGCAAACGTAACCGGACGAGGAACGACACCAGTGAACCAGCGAATTTTCAATGCCATTTCCAAACAGGTCGCCGTAGACCTGCCCGGGCCCCGCGAGGCGCAGCACGCCTTGTGTGCGTCTGGCCCCTTCGTCGCGCTGTCACACGTTTCCGTTTGCGTTGACGAGCAGTTACGATTTACCTCTCCCTTCATATTCGTTAATCATCCTACAGCACAATCTAGCATTGAAATCCTTCGGTGCCGTTTTGTCTTCATTCCCGCACGCGCTGCTCGCGTCGCGGGCTATTTGGGTTGCATTGGAGTGCATTTTGAACTTGATTTTCCCCTGTTAAGATTAGCATTTAAACGAAAAAAGGAGATTTTCCGTGTGCAAAAAACTGTTTTTAATGGCACTTGCATGGTGTGTGCTGATGCAAAGCGCGCACTCGCAAACGCCTCAGATTATAGGGGAACCAGCCCAAGTTGTTGTAAATATTGCTGGCGGTCCTCTAACTGAAGACAAGCTCTTAGTAGACCCAATAGGTACCCCATTGAGCGAAGACCATTCACGAGTGGAAACGTGGATTACCAAGTGGTACGGACCTGATGGCAACTACGAAAACAACGGTGGGTTCTCAGACTCTACCTTGCCAGGGCTTCGCTATGAAGGAGCCGCTGCCATCCAAGATCTCATGGTCGAAGGTACAGACGGCGCAATTACCGATGCTTCCCTTTCAACGCTTGAAGGTTTGTTTCTCACACAGACAACTGATGTGGAATGGGGAGCCGACCATGGCGGGACGCGCGGGTGGAGCGTCTTTGAAATTGATTCGGCGGATGCGCACAATATGGGTAGAGGCGGTCCCAGAGATTACATTGAGACTTACGGTGTTATCGTGATTGATGCGCCGCGCGCGATGACAGCGGTGATGTCACCGGCGCACGATGACCACGCGCAAATCTGGCTCAACGGCGAAAAATGGTATAACAACTCTCACTGGGTAACGGGGAGCGCGACCCAGGTGAACTTCAACGTGGCCATTCGGTTACGGAGGGGTGCGAATGTTCTTGTTTTTCGGTGTAGCGAATGGGGTGGTGATGGTTACATGAACTTGCACTTTGACGCTGCGACACACGACGCTGTCACAATCTATCCGAAGGAGGCAACGGATCAGCAGAGTTTCTTTGATGAACTTGCACCGCTGACGACAGCAACAAAGGTATTGGTTTCGCTGGCTCCTTCGCCGGTGGAACTGCCTGACGTAGGCGAGTCTCTGACAGTGAATTTGGAGGTTGCCGAGGCGAGCGAGATTATGGGCTATCAAGCCACCATTTCGTATCACTCTCGAAACCTCCGTTTTTTAAGCAGCGAGCCCGGGGATTTTCTGCCTACAGGAGCCTTTACGGTGCCGCCGGTGCTGAATGAAAATTCCGGCACGGATATTGACAGTGTTACGGTTGCGGGGACATCCCTTGTGAATCCGGGAAAAGGTTCTGGGACGCTTGCAACCTTAACCTTCTTGGTTATCCGCACGGAAACCTCCATCTTAAGATTATGGCCAATCATTTTGGTTGATCCAGATGGGAACCGGACTTTTGCGCGCGTTCAGGATGCGCAAGTAGTGCGTTCGGTAGTCACAGGTGATGCAAATCGTGATGGTGTCGTCAATATCCAAGATCTCGTTCTTGTAGCCTCGCTATTTGGGCGGCAGAATGAGTATGCGGATGTCAACGGTGATGGTATCGTTGATATCGCAGATCTTGTTTTGGTGGCAAGTGCAATAGGCGGTGGCGCAGGCGCGCCTGCCATCTCCGGACGTGCCGTTGGTACACTCTCCGCTGCGGACGTGCGGCATTGGTTAACGCAGGCGGAACAATTCTCCCTTACCGATGCCAAGTATCAGCCCGGGATGCGCTACCTGCAGCAACTCTTGGCGGCGTTAACCCCGACAGAGACAGTCCTGCTTGCCAACTACCCGAATCCGTTCAATCCGGAAACATGGATACCGTATCGGTTGGCAAACCCGGCGAAAGTCACTGTCTCTATCCACGCCGCTGATGGGAAGTGGGTCCGCACATTGGCATTAGGGCAACAGCCTGCGGGTATCTTTGAAGGCCGTCACCGTGCGGCGTATTGGGATGGCAAAAATGCAGTCGGCGAACCTGTCGCAAGCGGGGTTTATTTTTATACCCTCACAACGGGCGATTTCGCGGCAACGCGGAAGATGCTCATCCGGAAGTAGCTGATGACGACTGTAGGGCGAGGGCCCGTCCCTCGCCGAGTGTCGGGCCCTGCGAAAAGCGGTGCATCGGAGAAACGAAATAACTTTGATAACATAAGGAGAGTTTTATGTCCAAGAAACTGTTTTTGATAGGGCTCGCGTTCATCGTGTTAGCGTTAACACCGCTGGCACACGCCCAAACACCAGAGAAAATTACGGGGCCGTGGCTCTGGATCATTGCTCCCACTAATGAAATGTGGCATGAAGGTCAGGAGTTTGAGCGGATAACGAACATTGATTCGCTCGCTGTTGCGAGCGGTGGTGCCGTGACAGAAGCTGATGTGGCGGTGAATGGGGCTGAACCCGGCGATGTTGTCGGCAACTATGCATGGCAGCCGGGCGTCCTTGTTGATGATAGTCATACGGGGAGTTTGGGGAATAACATCAATAAACTCGTTAAACAATCAGGTGTGACGAGGGCGCACTTGGCTGGCGATCCGTCCTATGCCGTGCTGACAGACAACCACGCTTTTTATGGCTTAATCACGCTGCGATCTGACACCGCGCGGGCTGCTCTTATGCATGTGGGCAGCGATGATATGGTTAAGATCTGGCTCAATGGCACCGTTGTTCATAACAATCCGGCATTTCGGGGAGCGACCGATTTTCAAGAAACCTTCCCGATTAATCTGGTGGCAGGTGACAATCTCTTGCTCGTAAAAGTGAATAATACCTATGGGCATTGGACTGTGTATGTTGGTGTTGAGGGAGATGTAACTGCTGAGGGGATAAGCGAGGAGCTAGACACGGCGGCGTTAGTTTCTCTGTTGCCATCACCAGTGGAACTTCCCAACGTGGGCGAATCCTTGACGTTGAATTTGCAGATTGCAGAGGCGAGAGAGATTGTCGGCTATGAAGCAACAATACGGTTTAATTATCGTATCCTCCACTTTCTGAGGAGTGAGCCAGGCGATTTTCTGCCAGATGCTTTCATTGTCCCGCCGAGTATCGCTGAAAACGTTGAATGGAATACCGATGAAGTGACGATTGCAGCGACATCCCTTGGTGGAGCAAGTAGCGGGGATGGCACGCTTGCAGCCTTAACTTTCCTTGTTCTCCATCGGGAAGCATCTGTATTGGAAATCTCGCCAATCATCCTGATTAATGCGGAAGGGCACCGGACGTTCACGCGTATTAAGAATGGAGAGGTAGTACCTTCGGGACCTGCAGGACCCGCAGTTGCGGGCGATGTGAATAGGGATAGCGTTGTGAATATTCAAGATCTCGTGATGATTGCCTCGCTATTTGGACAGCAGGATGAGCATGCGGATGTCAACGATGACGGTATTGTTGATATCGCAGATCTTGTTTTGGTAGCAAGTGCAATAGGGGCTAGCGCGGGTGCGCCCGCCATCCCTGGAAGTGCTCTTGAGACACTCGCCGCGGCAGACGTGCAGCGGTGGGTGACGCAAGCTCAACAGGTGGCTCTGATAGCTCCAGCATCACAGCGGGGCATCCGCTTCCTGCAACATATTTTGGCCGCGCTTACGCCGAAAGCAACTGCACTTTTGTCCAATTACCCGAATCCGTTCAACCCAGAAACGTGGATACCCTATCAGTTGGCAACCCCTGCCGAGGTGACGGTGACAATTTACGCGGCGAACGGTGCGGTGGTACGGACGTTGGCCCTCGGACATCAGCGTGCAGGGAGTTATGACAGTCGGAGCCGTGCGGCGTATTGGGATGGCAGGAATGAAGTCGGCGAGCGGGTTGCAAGCGGGGTGTATTTCTATACGCTGCAGGCGGGGGATTTCGCGGCAACGCGGAAGATGCTCATTGTGAAATGATGTCCGAAACAGGTCCGTATCGGGCGAGCTGGTTTCCCTACAGCCTGATGTGCTCCTGGAACGTAGCGCGGGGCCTGTCTCCCGCACTCAAGGAATGGCTAAGGTCTGCCTAATTTCACCAATGCGCCAACGTTCGGTTCATCCTTCGTCAACGCCGCAAAACTGCCATCAAGGATAGCGCGCCGCATGCCACGTGTCAAACATAAATAAAAGTGCAGATTGTGCAAAGTGCTCAGCTGTGAAGCGAGAATCTCATTTTCAATGTGCAAGTGCCGGAGATAGGCACGCGTGAAATGTTGACAAGTATAACAGGCGCAGTCGGCATCCAGCGGACCGAAATCGCGCCGATATTTCGCATTGCGGATGCGGACAATGCCCGCTGTCGTAAAGAGCGAGCCGTTGCGCGCGTTTCGCGTCGGCATCACGCAATCGAACATATCAATGCCACACTTCACACCGTCCACCAGGTCTGCCGGTGTGCCGACTCCCATTAAATAACGCGGTTTCTCTCTGGGTAAGAGGGGCGCGGTATAGGCGAGCGTCTCGGACATCAACGCCTTTTCTTCACCGACGCTCAAGCCGCCGATGGCATACCCGGGAAAATTAAGCGCGACGGTGCCTTCTACGCTGGCACGCCGCAGGTCCTTCTCCATTCCTCCCTGCACAATCCCGAATAGCAGTTGAGCCGCACCCGTAGGCGCGGTTTCCAACCTCGCACTTTGATGCGCCTTTTGACACCGTTCTGCCCACCGCAGCGTCATCTCCATAGAGTTTTTCAGATAGGCGTAGTCGTTGGGTAACGCGGGGCATTCGTCAAATGCCATGATAATATCCGCGCCGAGCGCGCTTTGAATTTCGATGGAACGTTCCGGGGTAATAAAATGTTCCGTGCCGTCGATTGGTGAACGAAACGCAACGCCTTCCTCCGTAATCGTGCGGAGTGGCCCGAGACTAAACACCTGAAACCCGCCGCTATCTGTCAAAATCGGTTTCTCCCATCCCATAAACCGGTGTAAACCGCCGGCATCTCGGACAATCTCGTGCCCGGGACGGAGGTAGAGGTGGTAGGTATTCGCCAGCAACACCTCGGCGTGAATTTGTTCGGATAGCACTTGCGGCGTGCATGCCTTCACGGTGCCGCGCGTGCCGACAGGCATAAAGATGGGCGTATGGACAACGCCGCGCGCCGTGTGAAGTTCGCCAACGCGGGCGGCTGTCTCGTTGTCTTCATGGATGAGGGTGTAGGGGTTTTGTGTCATGAGGGAAAGCATTTCCGTTATTGAACCTACCAACTCTGCCTTTACCCGGGATGCCCTTGGGGCGTTCGCCCAGAGGTTGCCGCGTGTAATTCAGGGGCTGTTTTTGCTGCCCGGGCGTCAGCGTTTCTAGCCGTTCCAAGAGTTCCTGTCTCACATCGTCCCTTGTTAGTGCCTCCATAGTTACAGTAGAGTTAACGCGCCGCTTTGTGACATACGCGCGTGCCATCGGCGAACTACAAGCGTAATATATTTTATCACAAATCCTATGAAAAACGCAAATCTTTTTAACATTGATTTTCTCTTCCAAATTTGCTAAAATACATTTGAGAAATGACTATAGAAGGAAATAAACCGATGGATTGTATCTTTTGTGCGATTGTTGCAGGGAAAATCCCCGCAACCAAAGTCTATGAAGACGAGCACGTCTTGGCGTTTATGGACATCGCGCCCGCCAACCCAGGACATACTCTCGTCATCCCGAAGCAACATTACCGAAACATTTTTGATATGCCGCCGGAAGTCGGCGGAAAAA
Organism: uncultured Poribacteria bacterium; assembly: GCA_958296135.1. GTDB lineage: Bacteria > Poribacteria > WGA-4E > WGA-4E > WGA-3G > AGPOR5. The sequence continues at coordinate 4,111,202 of CATQHZ010000001.1, read as the reverse complement.
TTATGGAAGCTGCCATCCCACTCGCTACAGCGGTGCGGAAGGCATTAAACCCAGACGGGCTGAACCTCTTTCAGTCAAACGAGCCTGCAGCGTTCCAGACCATTTTCCATTTCCATCTGCATCTTATCCCGCGCTGGGCCGCGGACCCGCTGCGACTCCCGTGGCAGCCCAGTGAAGGCGATTTGGAAGAGATCGGTAACGTCGCGGCGAAAATTCGAGCGGCCCAGGAGGCTTGAGAAGCCATGAACATATTGATTACCTCGGCAGGTTCTGAATTGGCGCGCCGATTGGCAGCATCCCTCGCCGAATCACACACGCTCCGTTTAACAGAGTTGCATGCGGTTGAAACTGCCTTTCCACCGGATTCGGAGTTTGTGGAAAGCGAATTGGGACATGACGCATCCACGAACGAATTGGTGCGCGGCATGGATGCCATCGTCCACATCGCCGAAATCCCCGCGGCACTTTTGGCAAAAGCAGCGCAGCCGGAGAACTACGCTATTGACTATCAGACGCGCTGCACCTACAACCTCCTCATGGCGGCAGCGGCGGAAGGCGTGAAGCACGTCATTTACGTCAGCACCCTGCGTCTCTTTGAGCAACACGGCGAAGACTGGACTGTTACGGAGAGTTGGCGGCCCCGGCCATCCGTGGACGGTTTTGTGCTTTCCAAGCACCTCGGTGAATTCACCTGCAGGGAATTCGCGCGGGAACGGAAACTCAGCGTCACCTGCCTGCGACTCGGCAATCTCGTTAACGCAGCGAACGCGTCTATTGGGTTTGATTCCCTATGGCTTGAGATGAACGATGCCATCTCCGCTATCCAAGGCGCGCTGGCATCCCCATCGCAATGGGGCATCTTTCATATTCAATCCGAGTTCCCCGGCTCCCGTTTTTCGAGCGACAAAGCGAAGGGACATCTCAAGTTCAAGCCGCAATTCGTTCCAGCACAATAGCATCAATGCAGACTTGGCTCGGTAGGCGCGGTTTGAAACAGCAACGGTTCCAGTCTCAGCGCGCTGACTAGAGAACAGGAATTTGCATCAATGCTGACAATAGGAGGCAATTCATCATGAAGGTTCTTATTTTAGGCGGCAACGGCTACCTCGGACCGCACGTCGTCAAGGCGTTAGAGCCTTACTACACCCTGCGCGTCACGGACATCAACGACATTGATACACCACATGAATCGATGCACATTGATGTTAGTTCGTTGGACGACGTGATGCGTGCCGCGGAGGGAATGGACGCAATTCTGAACTGCTCCGTCCTCCGCGCTGACCGGCAGCTAGCGTTCGATGTCAGCACGCGCGGATGTTATAACACAATGCGCGCCGCCGTTGAGCACGGCATCCGCCGCGTCATTAACACCGGCCCTCACTTCACAATTCAGGGCGACGACTATACCCATTACGACTACGAGATTAACCCGGATGTCCCGCCGCACACTAGCACCGGGCTCTACCCGTTGACGAAGGGGCTCGGACAGGAAATCTGCAAAGTCTTCACCGAACATTACGATATTTACGTGCTTTGCTACCTCTTCCTCAGTTTCCGAGAGGATGACGACGCGGCGGAAGGCACCGATCTCAATCCGTTTTCCGTGAGTTGGCGTGATGCCGGCGAAGCGTTTCGGTTGGGATTGGAAATCGATTTGGCGGAATTGCCCTCGCGCTGCGAAATTTTCAACATCTTCGCCGATCTGCCGCATCAGCAGTTCTCCAACCTCAAGACGAAGCGCGTCTTAGGGTTCACCCCGCAGGATAATTTTGAGCGGATGTGGCACAAGAAGGCGTGACACAGTCCTAATCCGGTAGGCGCGCTTCCAAAGCGCGCCAGAGTTGTGTGACAACCAAGCCATGAAGATGCAATTACTAGCGCATCGCGGCGGAATGGGCCGCGCGCCCGAAAACACCCTCGCCGCCTTTAAACAAGCCCTTGCCGATGGCGCGGATGGCTATGAATGCGATGTCTGCCTCACGAGAGACAAGGAGCCGGTCCTCATTCACGTCGATTTCAACAAGGACAGCATTCAGAAAGCCGTCGGGGGTACAACGCCGCTCAGCGCGCTCAGCTGGAAAGAGGTGCAGCAGTTGACTGTGGAGGATTCGGACGAACCGATTGCTCACCTCGACGACGCGCTTCGGTTGACACGCGAACACCAATTCCCGTGCTTCATTGAACCGAAATCCGATTCAGACGAACTGCTCAATATCATCGTGGAACGCATCCGACGCTTTGAGGTAGTCGATCTGGTGGGCATCCTCACTTTCTACTTTCGGAAGCAGCTGCTCGTTCGGGCAAAAAAGTTAGAACCGAAACTTCAGACGAGCGCGATTCTCATCAACCCAATGGCGGATTTCCTCAAGGCAGCAACCGCGATTGACGCAAACCGCATCGTCTTGGGGTGGATGCAAGTGAATCACTTTAAACCCTTCACCGGTTCCATTCGGTGCAAGATGGCGCAACTCAAAGCGAAAGGCATCGCCGTGGAAGCCGGGTTTATCCTCACGCCGCGGGATGTCAAATGGGCACTGTCTGCACAAATTGAAGGTTTGTGGGCAGACGATGTCCCTTACATTAGACGCTGCGTCGCAGAACAAACCTCATAAGCGTGCGTGTTAGCACAACAAACCCCGTGCGGCGCGCTTGGCAAGCGCGCTCTTTGCGGGTACCAAATTAATTTGATTTGTCTCGGGTCTGTTATTCCGCATTCCCCTGGGATTAGGCGCGCGGCTGGGGTGCGTCAAAGAAAACCGCGTCCGGCTTCACCCATTCCGCTTCCCCATCGGCCCACACTTCGCGCTTCCAGATAGGCACAATCTGCTTGAGGCGATTCATGGCGTATTGGCATGCTTTGAACCCGTCTTTTCGGTGCGGCGAAGCGACAGCGACAGCGACGCTCACCTCGCCGATTTCCAATTTTCCGGTGCGGTGAATCATGGCGACGCGAAGGCATTCGCCCCATTTTTGCGCGATTTCTTGGGCGATTTCCGCCATTTTTTTCTCCGCCATCGGCGGATAAGCCTCGTATTCGAGGCAAGTCACCGGTCTGCCATCGGTGTTATTCCGCACGGTGCCGAGGAACACGACGATTGCGCCGGCATCAGGGCCCTCTACCGCTTCTCGAACTTCCGTTCCGGTAATGACTTCGGTGGTTATCTTAAACATCAGTGCCTCCTGTCACTGGTGGAATTAGCGCGACTTCATCGCCATCGGCGAGTTCCGTATTCTCGGTGGCATATTCCCAGTTGACAGACATCTGCATCACCTCGTAAAACTCGGCGATTTCCGGCCATTCTTCCTCAAGCCGTTTCAAAATGGTTTTGACGGTGGCACCTTCGGGGAGGTGCATCTCTTCCTCGGTTCTGTCTAGCATCTCGTGGCAGACAGCGAAGTATTTGACTGTAACGTTCATTCCGGTACTCCTTTGCAAGTAGGTAGGCGCGACTTCGTGAAGTTTCAGGATTTCATCGGGCAATGTTCCGGAGCGGGCCGCGGTGGAGCCGCGGATGTCTCTGGCCGCCCGCCGGTCAAAAATTACCCGATTATGTTCTTAATCCTTATCCGGTCGCGATGCCTTTTGCAATGATTATACCACAAAATCGTTTTTAAGACGAGCGACATTAAAATTTCCCCTTGACTTTTATCGCGCTACCTGCTAAAATAGTGCTAGTTTATTACCTTGAACGGAGGAGATACGTATGAAACCGAAAGCGATTTGTTATTTCCTGATCGTCTTGCTTGCTGCTGGGCTGATGGCGTGTGGCGGCGACGATGCGGAGACGGAAGCACCGCAAACGCAAACTCCAACGGCAACTCCGTCGCAATCTTCGGAACCGGCTGGGACTATTGAAAGGAATATTGACTTCGCTGTTGAGGAGGATGCGATTCGCGCGCTTTACGAAGTCTACGCCATCGCCCACGGCGACCAGGATGTTGACACGCTAGGCGACACGTGGTTCAAAAGCGAGAAGCAGGAGGACGAAGTTTTTACCGCGTGGACCTTTTGGGCCGGCACTTTTGAGAGAAATGACGGTTGGAATGCGGTGCAGAAAGCGTGGGACGGTATTTTCCGGCTGCGCGGCGGGAAGATGAACGTGGACATCACCTTCATCGCTATTGATGGCCGCGGGAAGGATGCCGTTTTGCGCGGCGAGTACGCGTGGGGCAATCAGCAGGGCAATCTCATTTCCACGCTGAGAAAACAGGACAAGAGCTGGAAAATCCGTGCTATTGATTACACCGGTGGCAAGAATGGAAAACAGATTCGCGACCTGGTTGAGCCCGGCCATACCGTCGGTGAGATTGCTGAAGAGTAGCCTTTCTTCAAGGCGGATGTCGTGAATACATAGCCGCTTGCGCTGCCCAAGGTTCTTGTTTTCAATGGACAAAATTATCCTCAAAGGCATCCGATTTCACGGCCACCACGGTGTTCCCAAAGCGGAACGGCAGGTGGGTGGGCATTATGAAATCAACGCAACGTTAGGCTGTTCGCTTGAGGCAGCCTGCCAAACCGACGCGCTTACTGAAACGATTGACTATGCTGAGGTGGTGGCACTCATCGTCAATATCGGCACGCGTCAGTCGTTTCAACTCGTTGAGGCACTCGCTGAGACGATAGCGATGGCTATTCTGGCACAGTTCGCGGTGGATGAAGTGGTGCTCACCGTCAAGAAACTTCATCCACCGGTAGAACATCCGATTGCCTATTTCGCCGTTCAAATTCGGCGGACAAAAGGCGAAATATCTCAAGAGACGTAGTCATCGTCAAGGGCACGCCTATCAAGACAGGCGAGATGCTTTGTCAGAGTAATGATGGAGGACGTAAAGCCGTGTTCTCATCACAGAATGCCTATCCGAATGCCTATCCGAATGCATTGCGGCATACAAAAAACTTGATAGGGTGCCTCCTTTGCTTCCTACTCTTGCCCGCGGTCTTCGTGCAAGCCGGTGGGAAGAAAACGGCGTTATTTCCGGCCGAATTGTCGCCTGGGCTCCGGCTCTATCGTTATGACTGGGATGCTGAGACGTGCGTGCTATACGTGGCGGAGATGTCTCGGCATCAACCGCTGTTGCATTTTGAGGTATCTCTTGCAAATTCACAGATTTTGGGGAAAGAGACGGTTCGCGCAATGGCAAAGCGTCGCATGCGACGCGGGGATAGGCGTGTCCTTGTTGCGGTTAACGGTGGCTTCGGCGTGCTCGGCGACATGCGCGGGTACGGCGGCGTATTAGAGAATTTACACATCCAAGATGGCGAGCTCATGACGCAGCCGACGGATGCCGATGCCTGTTTTGGTGTAACCGACTCCGGCGAATTTCTCAGTGGCCCCGTTGAGATGCGAGCTAGTGTGATGATAGGCACGCACACATTGCCGCTCGGATGCATCAACCAGCGGCGACTAGATGGGTGCGAGGTGACGCTTTACACGCCGCGGATGGGAGCATCGACGCGCACCAACCGTCGCCGTGGGCAAGAGGTGATTCTTACCGGTGCTGCTCAATCTTTAACCGGCCCATGGCATGTCGCGCGAGGGCCTGTGCCGCGCGAGCCTTATCCTTATCGTGTGAGCGGCGTGACGAGAGATGGGGACAGCGCGATTCCGCGAGATGGAGCGGTTCTCTGGGTAAGTTCACGTGTGCAGACACCGCCTGTCTCCGAATTCGGGGCGGGTGTGGCATGCACGATGACGTTCACGCTCTCGCCGCCGGTGTGGCATCAAGCGCGCCATGCGATTGGCGGCCGGCTCCGACTCCTCAAGAGCGGCCAGATACATCCGACGCTTGTGGAGATGCACCGGGCCGAAAAGGAGCATCGTCCCGGTAGGCGGACATCGGTGCTCAATCTGAGTCATGAGCCGCGCACCGCCCTCGGTTACAACGCGGATACGCTGTTTTTAGTCGTCGCCGATGGGCGGCAGCCGCGGTATAGTACTGGATTGACGCTCCACGAGCTGGCCGGCATCTTGCTGGAACTCGGCGCGACCGAGGCGATTAATCTTGATGGCGGTTCGTCTAGCACCTTTTTCGTTAACGATGACGTTGTCAACAAACCTTCTGGCCGGCGTGAGCGGGAGGTGTTGAATGCCGTTTTTATCACGATGGATGTAGAACACCGGTAGGCATGCTTTGCTAGCGTGCATTTCGTCAGGTAAGGGCGGATGGCTATATCTGCCCGTTTTGGAGGCGTATTTTGAAGGTTTTTAAAGGTGTGGGCGCGGCCGTTCTATGCTTCCTGCTTTTCTTGGCAGACAATTGGGCAGAAATACCAAAATTCTTGAAGGCGGCACCGCTCTCTCGAACCGCAATTCAGTTACAATTTGATGGCCAACTTGAAGCAGAAACCGCGGAAAACGTTGCTAATTATCAGATTGCGCCGGGTATCCAGGTAGAAAGTGCCCTGCTAGATACACGCGGGACTCGCGTGATGCTGTTCACCACGCCGTTGGAAGTGGGAAAAGCGTATACCCTTTTGCAAAAAGGGGCGGGGTTAGCAGGAATAGTTGTCACACTTCCGGTGGAGAACGAGATAACTTTCGGCGCAGGCGAAGCTGTCACATTTTCGACGCTGCAGGATACCAGCCTCATCGTGACGAAAGACAGAGAGACGCGCAACTATAATTCAGGTGCGGAACTGAATTTGCGCTGCACCGCAACAGGCGGTGTCTTCTTCGTCGCCTTTGAGTTGTTTGAGGCGTTCGCGGATATGGGCATTGAACGGCCGGCGCAAGTTTTGGGAGCGACGTTAAGTCTCCATGCACAGCGGTGTGAAGACGCGGCGACCGTGGTGCTCCGACGCGTGCTGCTGCCGTGGCGCGAAGGAAGAGGCACTTCGTCGCCGGCAGCGGAAAACGAACTCACCTACAACAGCGCGCTGCACCGCAACCTGCCGTGGAATAAACCGCCCGCGCAAGCGATGCTGGCGGGGATAAACGGGGACAAGGAGAGTGATTACAACGGTTCCGAAGATGTGGCGCATCGCGTGGATAGCACGGCTGAGATTACGGAGGGCGGCAAACGATACACTTGGACAGGTGAACATATCACCGAGGCAGTGCGGTTTTGGGTGGCGAACCCGGATTACAACTACGGTTACCTTTTCGCCCTGCAGGATGGCGAGGGTGAGGTTGTGTTTGCTTCCAAAGAGCATCCCGATGAACTGCTGCGTCCGTTGCTGACGATTCACTATCGGACGGAGGTAGGAGAGCGATAGTTTCTTCTCCGAAAATTAAATTCGTTTTGCTTGACAATGCCATAAAGAGATGTTAAAATGTTCTCAATGCGTTCGGTTCTCTAACTTTTTATCCGATTTTAGAGGAGAATTTGATTATGAACCGCTTATACCTCGGAAACCTTCCCACCTTTCTCACTAGCATTTTGGTATGTTGCCTCATCGCATCGCACTACGGTATCGCGCAGGACGCTCCCTCTACTTTCGCCGGTCGCGTTGTTGATAAGACAGGCGCGCCGGTTGTTGGCGTTACCGTTGCCCTCATGCCGGTGGAAGATGGCGATGGGGCGTGGTTTCCAATAGGTGGCTGGCCGGAAGACCCGTGGGCGTTCTCCGCCGAAACTGATGCCCAAGGGCAGTTCGCCATCACCGACTTTATCCCCGGTCCGCTGTTATTCGGGCTACTTCCTTATCATGAACCGAAGGGACAGGGTTTATTCAAAGTGGACCTCGGCGGTGTGAGCCTCTATCCAACCAAACAAGATGAAACCCGCGGCATCGTATTTGCTGCTGAGAAAGGGACTCGCATCAATAACGTAGAGGTGACGGTGCGGCGTTTGCCGGCAATCCGAGGCAAAGTGCTGCAGATGGATGGAACGCCTCTCGCTGAGGCTGACATCAGACTTGAAATCCGGACAGAGGCTCTAAATGGCTCGGCAAGCAGCAGCGGCTCTTATGGTGGTTTAAAGACGGATGCGGCGGGAGTCTTTGTCAAATACCTAGCGGACGATGCGGGGGAACCTGCGGAGATATGGCCCGCGTGGTTCCCGCAATTTCCCGTTCCAATGCCTGCGCGTGAGGTTCAAGAGCCGTCAATGAACTACATTGTGGCTGTTAAGTATCAGGGGCAGCGCGCCCAAGCGAAGCCGTTTATCCTTGAACCGGGTGAACGCATGCCTGAGTTGACGTTTGCCTACACCGTCTCGCTGCCGCCGCGTCCCCCTGTCACCGGCGCGCGTCGGCAGGAAGCGAGTGCGAGTGCTTCAACATCTTCGGGGCTCAAAGCGGAAGGCGTGTGGGTTGTCAACCCGGCAAATGGACACGCCTACATCAAAATTCGGTGTAGTAGCCCAGAGGATGCCATCTTCCAGGCTAGTTCGGAAGGTGCCTATCTTGTCTCCATTAATGATGCGGCTGAGCAGTGGTGGCTAGAACGTGTTTTCCCACCGCACTCCATGCTCATTGGGCTCAACGATGTCGCGAAAGAAGGCGAATGGCGATGGCACAGTGGCGAACCTGTCACCTATACTAACTGGGCTCGGCATGAGCCGCACGATACCGACAGAGGGGATGAGGATTACGTCATCTGGCAGAATGGGAAGTGGGAGGATATTGGGCCTGAGCAGGTACCCTGGCGATTGTTACGGACAGCACTCCTTGAAAGGGAAGTGCGTTCCGTGGAGGATTAAACGATGAAACGCTTAGACGTTACGGCAGCTGCATTTCTAACGGCAATTGTGGTATTTCTCTTCTGCTTTGCTTCAGACAGCCTGGCGCAGGAGACACCTGCTACTTTCACTGGGCGCGTTGTGGATGTGGCGGGGAATCCCGTTCCCGATTTGCCGGTATGCATAGGGCCTGTTGAAATGCGTTCAATGCTGGGCCCTAACGGGCTGTGGGGTGCGACGGACTACCTGCTTTTGCGTCGCGCGCGAACGGATGCAGCGGGGCGGTTTTCCATCACCGGCATCCCCCCTGAACCTGCATATTTCAGGGCACTTCCGGGCAATATAGAGGCACGCTTCCCCAGTGATGCTGTAGAGAGACTCATGTCCTTGATGATGGCGGCAATTACAACATCGGAACAAGAACGAGGGACTATAGGGGAAGTCATGGAGCGTCTTCCGCGGATGCAGCCAGATGATTTTGAGCCCGATGTTGAAGTCGTCTCGATTCAGATGCACGGGTTCACCTTCTATCCGCGTGACGATTTTGATAAAGATAGGCTGACAATTGCGTTTGGGCTCCAACCGGGGGGCCACGTCGAAAACGTCATCGTCACGGTGCAGCCCCGGATGCGCATTCGGGGAAGAATTGTATTCAAGGATGGCACGCCGCTTGTCAACGCGCGGGTTTCGCTGCCGCTCCGGTACACCCTTGCAAGTGGCAAGGGCAGCGGCAGTTCAGGCAGAGAACCTTTGACAGACAGCGATGGCCACTTTGTCTACTATCTGGACGAGAGAGATGATGCCGCCTTCTACACACTATCGGTAGCATACCAGGGGCTTGAAGCGGTAGGTGAACCGGTGCTACTTGAACCGGGCGGACGCTATGATGGACTCGTGTTGAGGTTTGACAGCGAACCGACTGCTCCCGAACCGTCGCCGAGTCAAAGGTGGGCGGAAATTTTTGACATGCCAATAGAATCACAAACTCCGCTTACGGATGCATCGGATGCAGGCGAAAGCAGCGATGCTTCTTCCACGCCTCCGCCCCCATCGACACATGAATCAAGAGAAGTCTGGATAGGCAACCCGGCAAACGGGCACGCCTACAAAAAAATTTATTGCGAAACGCGCGATGAGGCACTTGCCCAAGCCACCGCGGAAAACGCATACCTCCTCACCCTTAACGACGAGGCGGAGCAGCAGTGGATAGCGGCGGTGTTTGGCAGCGAATGCTATTGGATTGGCCTCCGCCGCGCGCAAAACTCTACCGAATGGCAGTGGGACAGCGGTGAACCGCTCACCTATGAAAATTGGCTCCCGGACGATTTCTTTGATGAATCCGTGGATGCCAGCGAAAGGCTTGCCGCTATCATGACGTTTTCTGATGGAAAATGGTATGCTGTTGGTACTGACAGTATTGTCTTGCGCCTCACGCGGATGGCACTCATCGAGAAGGAGATAAACCCATGATTCGTCAACATCCCAGAACTTTGGCAGTTCTCATCGGCATTGTAGGACTGCTTCTCGCAATATGTTCAGACAGCAGGACACAGGAACGCTCGCTGTTTTCTGGCCGCGTCGTTGATGAAGAGGGAAAACCGCTTACCGGCATCAGGATAGCACTGATGCCGGTGGAAGATGGCGATGGGGCGTGGTTCACTGCGCCAGTCCATGAAAATAGCCACTGGGCCGATGACCCGAGGGCGTTCGCTGCGGTTACCGATGCCGATGGGAATTTCTCCATCACCGACTTTGAACCGGGGCCCGTCCTATTAGGGCTCCTCCCGCTTTATGAACCGCCGGCCGATGTTTTGCACGTTGACATACGCGGCTTCATCCTCTATGCGAGCGGACTTCCGGGAGACCGCGGCATCGTCTTTGTCCCGGAGCCGGGCGAACGTATCGAAAACGTTGAAATTACGGTGCGGCAAATGCTACGGATACAAGGGAAAGTGCGCCGCGTGGATGGGAAACCGCTTGTCAGTGCTGACATCAAACTCCGTTTACAACTCCTGAGTTTAGACGATGGAAGCAAAAGTAACAGGAGCTGGACAATACAGACGGATGTCAAGGGAGAATTTGTGCAGCTGGTGTCTCGATGGACAACGCATGCGCCTGCTTATTACACGGTGTCGGCGACATATCAGGGCCAGCGTGCCAAGGCGAAGCCGATTTTGCTGAAACCTGATGCATTATCGTTCTCCCCGGTTTTGAAGTTCACGATGCCGTTGATGCCACCGCTGTCTGGCAATGCTTCCCGTCGGCACCGTGCGAGCGCGTCTGTCTCTCCTGGGCTGGACCCGCACGGCGTGTGGATTATCAACCCGGGCAATGGACACGCCTATAAAAAAATCCAGTGTAGCGGCCCGGAGGATGCCATCTTCCAGGCCAGCGGAGAGGGAGCCTATCTTGTCTCCATTAACGACGAGGCTGAGCAAAAGTGGCTGGAACGCGTTTTCCCCCCGTATCAAATGCTCATTGGGCTCAACGATGTCGCAAAGGAGGGAGAGTGGCGATGGCACAGTGGCGAACCTGTTACCTACACCAACTGGGCACGGCATGAGCCGCACGACACCGACAGAGGGGATGAGGATTACGTCATCTGGCGCCACAAGTGGGAGGACATCGGCCCTGAACAGGTACCTTGGCAAATCCTACGAACCGCGCTCATTGAGAAGGAGGGAGACTGATGAACCGCGCAAACTTCACTGGAACGCTTGCATTTCTCGCGCTTTTCTTGTGCCTTGCTTTAGACGGGGGCCTCGCACAAGCAGAGACTGGCACTTTTGCAGGGCGCGTTGTCGATGTGGCAGGTAATCCTATTGCCGATTTACCAATATTTGTAGGGCCTGCCGAAATGGAGGACGCGCTGGATATGCCCTTGTATGCCTTTTTCCCGGAGGACTATCCACGCCTGCGGCGTGCACGCACCGATGCAGATGGACGGTTTTCCATTACAGGTATCCCGTCCGGTCCTGCTTACTTCGGTGCGCTGCCTCCTGATATAGACTCACGCCTTCCCAACCGTCTGAAGGAAATAAACGCGGAAGGGATAACAGCACTCTTCATGGATGCCCTTGAGACTCACAGTTTGGAGGCACTCGTCGCCAGCAGTTTTGGGATGGAGCATGCCGATTTTGAACCCGATGTTGAAGTGAGAGCCCTCCGAATACGCGGGATAGTCTTCTCTCCTCGCGAAGATTATGAGGAAATCGTATTTGGAATCAGACCGGGGATGCACGTTGAAGACGCTGTCGTCACGGTGCAACCTCGGATGCGGATGCGGGGACAGCTCCTTTTTCAAGACGGGACACCGCTTTCCAACGCGCGAATTAACATAAGCGTCCGCTCCCGACAGGCGGATGGAAGCGGCGCGGGCGGCTCGAGCAGCACTCCCTGGACGGATGCCGAAGGCTACTTTGTCCACTATCTAAAAGAAAAGGACGACGATGCATTCTACACGCTGGTAGCGATATACAGGGGACTTGAAGCCGAGGCTGAGCCGGTGCTCCTCAAACCGGGGGAACGTTACGACAATTTGGTGTTAACGTTTGACAGCAAGCCGCTCTCTCCTGAACCGGAAGTGCAGGTGAAAGCTGCACCTGCCGTGCCAGACGCATCTGCACCCAAACCGCAACCGAAGTTGGGTTCTAACGACGTATGGCTAGTGAATCCTGCGAATTCGCACGCCTACAAACGTATCCGCTGCGAAACGCGCGACGAGGCACTCGCCCTCGCCGCTGCCGAAGATGCACACCTTGTCACTTTTAACGATGAAGAGGAACAACAGTGGGTATCAGCGGTTTTTGGCGGCGACTTTTATTGGATAGGGTTCAGCCGCACAGCAGCGGAATGGCAATGGAGTGATGGTGAACCTGTCACCTATGAAAACTGGTTACCGGCCGATTTCTTTTCCGAAACCCTTGATGCTAGCGAGCGCAACACCGCTGTCATGACAATTGAAGAGGGAAAGTGGTATGCTGTTAACGCCGAAAGTGTTATCACGCGGTTTACCCGCATGGCACTCATCGAGAAGAAGATAAACCCGTGACACACGATGCTGTGAAATTTTTGAAATTCTCGGTATTAAGGGTGAAGAAAAGTCATCCAGTTCCCATGCATCACTTTTTTAATGCACCGCGAGACTCGAAATCGGCAGCCACAATCCGCCGGTGCTTTTCGCAAGAAACTTTTGAGAGGGTTCATCGCGTCCGATAACATCGACTTTGATTTTCGCCATTTTCATCTTCGTTAGCACGTCTATGGAAGAGTACGCGCCGCTCACATATTCGTCTGTGACGAGGATGAAATGGACATCGGTGTCGCGTCGGAGACGGACTTCATCGGCTGCACGCACGAGCGCGTCCAGTGCCTTTTCATCGCCGCTGCATCGCAATTGTCCTAATATCTTTTTAATCTGAGCAATGGAACGCGTTTGCGGGATAACCTCAAAATCCATGCCGAGGAGGGTATACCCTGTGCCGGTTCGGAAGGCGACAATGCCGATGGTGAAATCGATATCCGCTGCGTCAAGCAGTTCTGTCATGTGGCTGAGATGTTCTCGCACGGCGTTAATGTCGTTTTTCATGCTCCCGCTGCCGTCAATCACGAAGACGATGTCAACCCTGTCTACGGTGCGGTTGGCGACAATGTGCCGGCCGATTTTGGTGAGTGCCAGTGCTGGCAGCGTCAGTTCCGCGATGCCATCTAGGGTTTCTTCATTTGGACTTTGAAGAAACCGCTTCGCCCCGCCGCCGGTCCGGCTCCTGCCGACAGGAACGCCTGAGCCGACTCCGTTGCCTATGCTGCCGTCCAACCCTGGCACCGGCGAGGCACTGCCGCCAGTATATCCCACCGCTGCCGGTGTGGGGAGCCCGGGTGTTTGAAGACGAATTGTCGTCTCCCGGTGCAATACGGCTGGCGCAGCGGGTTGCAACAACGTTGGCTGGACTTTTACTACTTTCGTCGGTTGCATTTTCTGTAGCACCGTTGTAGATTCTATCGGGACGTGCGGCGGACGTTTCAAGGGGCGCAACGGGGTTCGCGGCCGAATCTTCGCCAGCGCGAGTTCCGTAGACGGCTCCAAGGGTTGCACTGATTTTTGGCGATACAACGTCCCAAGCGTCAGAAACAAGAGGAGATGCAGCCCGATGGACAGAATCAAGGCGTTTGGAATGGTTTTCCGAAGGAGGCGTTTCATAGCAATTTTCTCTGCGCGTTGTGGTGAGGTAGCAAAAGGCTTGATTCCGATAGCGTGCGTTAGCGCATTAAAGTCTATAGATTGTTTTTTGTTTTTATTATAGCATAAGATGTTCGGTGATGTCAAGTGCAGATTCGCCGTTGCAAAATGTTTTTTGAAAAAAATATTGACAAATATGTCAAAATTTAGTAGGATAGCAGTTAATGGGTTGGAACTTACGCAGAAATGCTTCGCGTCAGCGCGGTCTTGAACCAAGCCTACCAGAAGGGGCGTAAGTGCTGTTGATAATTTGTTTGAGTAAAACTTTTATATGAAACACTTCGGTTTAACATTGAACCTGAAAAACGCCCCGGGCCTTATTGAGGCATATAAAGCCTATCACCGCGATGCATGGCCCGAAGTCGTCGCCGCGTTGAAAGCGGTTGGCATCACCCGGATGGATATCTATCTTCTGGGCCGCCAGCTCTTCATGGCGATGGAGACTGTGGATGCGTTTGATATTGAACGTGACTTTCCGCGCTACCTTGAACAGCACCCGCGGTGCCGGGAGTGGGATGCATTAATGCGCGCCTTCCAAGAGCCGGTCGCGGCGGCGCAGCCGGGCGAATGGTGGGCCCGCATGGAGCCTGTCTTTGAACTCTAAGGATAACGCAATGCCGCCAACGTTTCTCTCTGTGGGACATTTTTGCTATGATGTGGCACCTGATGGGTATATCCTCGGCGGTTCCGCCGCGTATGCCGCATTGACAGCGCGTGGCCTCGGCTGTCCTGTCCGTGCAGTCACGGCAGTCGGCGCAAATTTCGACCGGGGGAATCCGCTGTTGGCTGGTATTGAGACGGCGTATCACGAATCGCCGGAGACGACGATTTTTGATAACCGCTATGACGCGCACGGCAACCGGCAGCAGTTTCTCTCGGCTGTAGCCCAGAGCTTGGGCTCACGCCATGTTCCTGCTGAGTGGCGGAGCCCCGATATTGTCTATCTCTGTCCTATCGCGGGCGAGGTGGAGGCGGCGCTCGTTCACAGTTTTGGCGATGAGCCCTTAATCGGCATAACGCCGCAAGGCTGGATGCGGCAGTGGGATGACAGCGGGCGTGTGTTTCCGCAGCAGTGGGAGAATGCACACGAGATTTTGCCGTACACCGACATTCTCATCCTCAGCGACGAGGATTTGGGGACTTACCCCGATGCATTGGAGAAGTATATTGAATTGGTACCTATTGTCGTGTTGACGCGCGGTTCGCGGGACGCGAAACTTTTCCGAAACGGGAGCGTCCTCAATTCGCCTGCATATCCGATTACCGAGGTGGATCCGACGGGTGCCGGCGATGTGTTCGCGACGGCCTTTTTAATCAACTACTATCAGACGCGTTCGGCACCCGAGGCCCTCAATTTCGCGCACTGTGTGGCATCGTTTGCCGTGGAAGGTGTCGGCACCTCCCGTATTCCGACACTCACGCAGGTGAGGTCGCGGTTAAGGAAATAATCCGATAATTCGCCGGTAGGCGCGCTTCGTCAGCGCGCACAGGGGCCGTGTCTACCGGGAGAGAAGAAAATATGGCAATTCAGTACGACTTCATCGCGTTCTGTAGCAGACGCTCTCTCACCAGTTGGAACCTCGGTATGAGAGCGGTTCATGGCGAAGTGCCGTTGGACATTGTGCTCCCGGAGCCGCAATCGTCACCCGGTTCGGATACGCCGGACGAAGGTATCGTCGGTGTTTTAACGCCAGAGGGCACGCTGCGGGAGAGTGCCGATAGCATTGAGCTCGTTCGCTACCTCCGGCAGTTAAATCCGAAGTCGAATGACGCATTCGGGTATAACGAGGTAGTCATTCGGAATATTCATAGTCGGCTGAATACGTTGAAGGTTGACGAGGAGATCCGGGTGCAAATCACTTACACTGAACGGAAGGGCCACTATACTCCGTTTCTGTATCACATCAAGTTGCTCGGTATTTTTGGCCCGGAACTTGAAGTCCCCCAAGTCAGCGAGCATCTCCCGGGCGAGGCACGCCGACAGGAAGAGCCCGCGGCCTCTCATTTTTATGCGCCGCCAGGAAATACTCACGTGGAAACGGAGAAACCGCCTTACAAAACCACGAATACGCTGGAGAAATTAATCACTTTTACGCAAAGTTTACAACGGGATTTGACAGAAACGCAGAGAACCCTCGCATTAACGGTAGAGAAAGTGCAGCAGTTGGAAGAAGACCGGCAGCACCACCGGAAAGTGCGCGACATGGTGCAGGAGATTCTGGAACATCTGAACCGGTTAGAAACCCTTGACGAACGTGTCACGCTGCTTGAGGCAGACCTGCAGCACATCCAGGAACTGCAACGGACTTTGCAAACGTTCCTACAAGTGTTGAATCAGCAGACAGCGATTTTGATAAAAGAACCGCCTCTTGGCCCGTAGCAAAACGCGCTTTGGATTGAAGTAGGCCCCGGAGGGCGAGGGGCTGTCCCTCGCCGTACCGCAATCGTAACAAAAATCGAGAGGAGAACCGTCCCATGATCAAACTCGGCACAATGTCCCTGAATGTCAAGAATACCACCGCTACCGCTTTCGCGCAAATCGTCTATGATTTGGGGTTTGACGTGATTGAGTTGCATTCTAGCGCGTTTGAGTCCACCGATGCCGCCTATATGCGCGAGTTAAAGAAGGATCTGATGCGCAAAGGCTTGCCGCTCGGCTACATCGGGGTCAGCAACAATTTCGGCCGCCCGGCTGCTGAACACCACGAACAGATTAACTTGATTAAGCGGTGGATCGATGTGGCGGCCTACATGAGTTGCCCCCTCGTTCGCGTCTTCGCCGCTTATGTCCCCGATGATTGTGAAGATGAGGAAACCTTATGGCCGCCGATGATAGCGGGGTTCCAAGAGGTGGCGGAATACGGGTATCACGCCGGTATCCTCGTCGGGTTGCAGAACCACAACCACAATAACGTTACGCGCGATGGCGATGCTGTTTTACGCGCGTTGAAGGCGACAAACCATCCCTATTTCACGCATATCTTGGACACGGGGCAATATGCTGGTTCCCCCGGTGCGAGTGGGCATCGCGGCTCGGCGCATCCGGGCTACGACTGCTACGCCAGCATCGAACAGACGGCACCGCACGCTGTCTATGTCCGCACTAAGTTTTACCAGCTCGATAGCGGCGTGGAGGAATGGCTGGACTATCCCCGCGTGTTAGACATTTTGCGCGGCGTTGGCTATAACGGTTGCCTCTCTGTCGTCTATGAAGGCGAGTCCGATCCGATTGAGTCGATGCGCAAGGCGAGGAACTATCTGGAATCACTCTTGTAGTTGCGGCTTATCCTTTGCAAGAGACTGTAGGGGCGGGTCTCTATGGTTTTCGCTGTTTCTTGTAGGGCGCGTGCCTGTCCCTTGCCGTGTCTTGCACATCAGGGCGGATGTCTATGGCTGCCCGTTAGAACGGAGGACGACACCTATGAAAACGCGTGCTGCCGTTGTTTATGAACACAACGAACCTGTCGTCGTTGAGGAATTGGAGTTGGAAGAACCGAAATCCAACGAGGTGCTTATCCGCACCGGCGCGAGTGGCGTTTGCCATTCCGATTTATCTGTCGTCACCGGTGCCATCTACTACAATGATGCTGTCGCGCTTGGACATGAAGGTGCTGGCACGATTGAGCGCGTCGGTGATGGGGTGACAGACTTTTGTCCCGGCGACCGGGTTATCCTTTCGTTTGTCACTTATTGTGGCACGTGTCGGATGTGCCTGATGGACAAGGTATGCCTCTGCGAGAGTTACGATGTGCCGCGTGGGTTTCAATTAGACGGTACTTATCGCCTCTACAACAAATCGGGCAAGCCGATTTACCAGATGGCTCGCATCGCCACGATGTCCGAGTACATGGTAGTCCCGGAACAAAACCTCGTTAAAATCGCGCCGCACTATCCGTTAGAGAAGGCCGCGCTCGTTGGCTGTGGTGTGACGACGGGTGTGGGTGCCGTGCTCAACACAGCGAGGGTGGAACCAGGGAGCACGGTGGCGGTTATCGGCGCGGGCGGCGTTGGATTGAACGTTATTCAAGGCGCGGTGTTGGCGCGAGCGGAACGGATTATCGCTGTTGATATCGCGGCGAAGAAACTGGATCTCGCCAAACGTTTCGGAGCAACGGATGTGGTGAACGCTGGCGCGTCCGATCCGATTGAGGCTGTTCGCGAAGTGACAGCCGGCCTCGGCGTGGATTACGCCTTTGAGGTAATCGGCAATCCGAAGACAATCGTGCAGGCGTATCGGATGGTGCGAGCTGCTGGCACTGCGGTTATCGTTGGGATGGCGCATCATGAGGCGGAAGTGAGCCTTCCGGCGCAACATCTCGTATCAACAGAAAGACAGTTAATCGGTTCCTTCTACGGTTCGTGCCGCCCGCGGGTAGATATGCCGAAGTTGCTCTCGCTTTATGAGGAGGGCAAGTTGAAGTTGGATGAACTCATCACGCGTCACTATCGGCTTGAGCAAATCAACGAGGCGTTCGCGGATATGGAGGCAGGCGAAAACGCGCGGGGGGTTATCGTTTTTGATTAGACTCGGGCATCGCGCGATTTTCCGTTGCGCAAAACTGGACTTAGGATATAATAGTTCATGGTTTTTGTCAAGCCAAAGACGAGAGAGTGTCCATGCGTGATGCACACCTGCGAGAACTTGAGGTATTCCGTACCCAAACTGGACGCGAACCTTTCAATGAGTGGCTTGATTCAATTCAGGACAAGGAAACACGCAACCGCATTCAGAAACGACTTGACCGGCTTGAAGTCGGCAATTTTGGGGATTGCGGTCCTGTTGGCGGCGGAGTTTCTGAGCTGCGTCTGGACTTTGGGCCCGGCTGAGGAAAATGAGAACGTTGCGGGAAGTCTTCATTGAAGACTTTGCTGGAGACCCGGAGGAAGCAGTAGGCTTTCTCAAAGCGGTAATGGAAGAATATCAACGCTTTGGGAATATTGCTACTGTTCTATCCGCGCTGGAGCTCGTCGTAGCCTCGCAGGGTGGCGTTGCCAAATTGGCACAGCAAACGCAACTGGGAGATACACCGATGAGACAAATGAGAAAATGGCGGGAAGTCCTCATTGAAAGGCTCGCTAAAGATAGGGAGGAAGCGATTGGTTACCTCCAACTGTCTGTAGAAGAATATCAAAATGATGGCGACACGCGACTATTTCTCATGTCGCTCCAGACCTTCGTTGCATCACAGGGTGGCGTTGCCAAGTTGGCGAAACAGACGCAGCTGGAACCGGCGGCACTGGCGCAGCTGCTTTCCGGCAATGAAGCACCGTCGCTAGACACCTTCGCTCTTATCCTGAAAGTGCTCGGCTGCCGGCTGACGATTGCCCCGTTGGCCGAGGCGATGCCTGCGGTTGCAGTTGCACCCGAAACGGAAGAAGTGCACGTCGAAAACGTCGCTTAGTTCTATTTGGCACCAAGGGCAGCAGTGCCGTAGGGCGCGGTTGCAAGTTGTCCTTACTGAGAAACATTAATGAGCAGACCGCATGCGTAACGCGCATCCACGAGAGATACGGTTCTTCCAGACTGCCAATGGACGAGAACCTTACAATGAATGGGTAAAAGAAAAAGTGCCAGAGCTGCGGACACGCAACCGCATTCGTAAACGCCTTGCGCGGCTTGAAGGCGGTAATTTTGGGGATTGTGGTCCTGTTGGCGGCGGAGTTTCTGAGTTGCGTCTGGACTTTGGGCCCGGCTATCGTATCTATTTTCGCGAAGTCGGGAACACAATTATCCTGGTTCTGTGTGGTGGGGACAAATCATCGCAAGCTCGGGACATTCAGCGTGCGCAAACTTATTGGCAGGAATACAAAGGTGCCCAACGATGAGAAAATTCAGAACATTACGCGAAGTTTTACTTGAAGACTTTGCGAACCGGGAGGAAGCGATTGACTACCTCCAATTAGCACTAGAAGAATACCAGGTTGATGGGGAAACTGCCATATTCTTGGACGCGGTTGAAATCGTTGTCGCGGGACAAGGTGGCGTTGCCAAATTTGCACAGCAAACACAACTTGAACCGAAGGCATTGGAGCAGCTGCTTTCCGGCAATGAAGCACCGCCGCTAGACACCTTCGCCCTTATCCTCAAGGCCCTCGGTTGCCGGCTGACGATCGCTCCGTTGGCCGAGGCGATGCCCGCGGTTGCAGTTGCACCCGAAACGGAAGAAGTGCACGTGGAGAACGTGGCATAAAATGAAATCTATTCACAACACTGTCAAAGCACAGTTCAGCCAACATGCCGAGTACTACGCGCAAAGCACGGCGCATGCCAAAGGCGATACTCTTGATGTCATCCTTGAATTTGCCGAACCGAAAGGCACGGAACAGGTGCTAGACATCGCCACCGGGACAGGATTCACGGCGTTCGCGTTTGCACCCAACGTCGCGAATGTCATCGCGACAGATTTGACAGCGGAGATGCTCGTCAAGGCGGCTGAATTGGCCCAGGAACAAGCGATACCGAACGTTGCTTTTTCTCTCGCCGCTGCGGAGGCACTGCCGTTCGCTAGTGCCTCTTATGATTTGGTGACATGTCGTCTCGCGCCGCATCACTTTCAAGATGTGCCGGCATTTTTAAGCGAAGTGCATCGGGTTTTACGGCAGAATGGGTTGTTCTGCATGGTGGATTCAGTCTCGCCGGAATCGGAGGAACTTATCAGGTGGCAGAATCGGGTGGAGACGTTGCGAGATGATTCGCATGTGTATGGTTATCCGCCATCTCAATGGGATGCGATGATTACGGCGGCTGGCTTTACAATAGAGCGGTTTGCGCATGCACGAAATGCGCAGATGTCGTTTTTATGGTGGGTGCGGCCAGAGAAGAACCCGCCGGCAGTGGTGCGTGAGATCCGCGATGCCTTTGCGCAGCTCTCTCCGGATGAGGCGAAGGCGCACTACACCGTCCGTCCAGTGGGTGAGGATTTCTATTTTTCGTGGCCGATGTATGCGGTTAAAGCGCGGCGGTGTTGAGTTAGAGCAACTCAATAATCCATTCGCCGTTGTGCTCAGGATTATAGATGAGCCCCTCCTTGATGTCAAGGTTGAGGTCGAGCATCTCCAAAACGATGTGGCCAACGAGGACTGGCACCCCATCCGGCACTTCAATAACCTCTATCGTTGACGTGCGTTCCAATATCGTAAATTGAACAGGCGAATAAACAGTCCGCTCTACGACACCGTTCGTGGTTAGGGCAGGTCTGCTTCTGACGGCTGTCAAACCGAGGTGCTCAGTGAGCCCTTTCGGTAGGCATAACCAACTTGCCCCGGAATCAACAACTGCCTTTTTGACGGTAACCTGCCGCACCTCTTCCGGGTTGATGAATCCTCGCTTGAGCAAATGAATATCGGCTAGATTCGCGAGTTCTATTCGGGTTGTATGTTTCACGTTTCACTCCTTATTCTGAAGCTCTTCCGTGGCACGTAGCCCGAGGGCCTGTCCCTCGTGCCCTTTCGGCGGTAAATTGTCGTATTTCACATAAACCTTCATTAAAGGATACCACAAAAACTACCGGATGTCAAGCGAAAAATGTATGGAGCGGTAGCATCACGATTTCGTGTTCGCTTCTACGGAAACGCCTCAATTTCCGCGGCTGTAGGCAATGCAGGGATTACCCCCACCTTCTGCGTCGCTAATGCTCCCGCTGCGTTCGCGTAGCGCATTATCGCGTCGAGTTGTTCGGTGTCAAGTGCCTTGAGATGTTCATGCTGTATCAGTTGGGACAGCATCGCCGCGACGAACGCGTCGCCTGCGCCAAGGGTATCCGCCACGTTGACAGCGATTCCGTCAACCGTGCCTGCGGCCCTGCCGTTGGTGTAGTAACACCCCTTTTCGCCTAACGTGACGACGACAAGGGTTGCGCCCTGCGCGATAAGGCGTTGCGCCCCACTTGCAAAGTTGACATCGCCCATGATGAAATCCCATTCTTCTTCGGATATTTTGACGATATCGGCGTGTGGCATTACCTCCCAGATCCGCCGTTTGGCATCGTTTGCGTTATCCCAGAGCATCAACCGCAGATTCACATCATAGGAGAGGAGCGCGCCGCCTGCTTTCGCACAGTGGATGGCTTTCAGCGTAGCCTCTCGGCTGGGCGAATGGCTCAGGCTGACAGAGCCGTAGTGGAACAGTTCCGCCGATTGAATGTATTCTTCGTCAATTTCGTTAGGCGAGAGTTGGGTGTCCGCCCCAGGGTGCCGATAGAAGGTGATGTCCTTCATTCCGTCAGAGCGCGTTGCGACGAAGGCTAGCGTTGTGCGAGATGTATCATCGGCGATGAGGTAGTCAGTATTGACGCTGTGCTGTGCGAGCGTCTCGCGCAGGAAATCGCCGAACGCATCTGCGCCGACTTTGCCGATAAACCCGGCATCAATGCCGAGTTTTGCTAATCCGACGGCGACATTCGCAGGCGCGCCGCCAGGGGCTTTGACGAACCCCGGTGCATCGGCGAGCGTCACATCCGGGGTGGTGGATACAAAATCGATGAGGAGCTCACCGATACATAAAGCGTTTGGCATAAGGTTATTTCCTTTTGAAACAAGCATGGCGAGGGACAGGTTTCCCGCGCCCTACGGGCTGCGGGCCGATTAAAAGCGGGTTCGCAAGGTTTGCGCGTGCCCGGTTTGCGCAGACCGGTAGCCTGCGTCAAAAATTTCTATTACATGCCGCGCATGCTCCGCCGTGACGAGAGTCGGTTTGTCCTCACGGATCCAGTCCACTAACTGCATGATATCCTCATAGACATGCGCTTCCTGAATATTCCGATGCGTTCCTACCACGTGCGGAAGTTCCATGTCCGGAATCGGTTTGCCGTTGAAGGAACCGCCTTCAATTGTGCCGGTTGTGCCGTGAATTGCTAATCCGCCTCTGACCTGGGATCCGGCGGCGGCCCCGTAGACAAACGCGAAAAAGGCCTCGCCGAAGTCCAGCAAAATGAAGGTGTTATCGTCCATGTCGCACGGGAGCATTTCGCCACGGAATTCGCGTTTCTTGATGCGCACGCCGGAGAACGCTGTTACCCGCTTCGCTGGGCCGAGAATGCCGGTTAGCGTGTGCAGGCCGTAAACAGTCATGTCGTAAAGCGGGCCGCCGCCCGGTTTGCGGAAATACCACGCGGGGTTAATATTGGATAGGAGATCATCGCCGTGGCGGACTGATTCGTTTTCGTGGTATCTGCCGAAGGCTGAGCCGGTGGCTGCCCACGTCAGCGTTCCTAGCGCGCCGTCATTGACGAGCCGGCGAATTTCCTGATTGATTGGCCGCAGCATCTGGCCGGGCGAAGCCACTAATTTGACACGTTTTTCTGCCGCTGAGGCAATCAGATTATCTGCTTCCTCGACGGTAGTTGTCATTGTCTTGTTGAAGTGTGCATGCACGCCGTGTTCAATGGCGAGTTTTCCTTGTTCATAATGCAACCCGATCGGCGATGCGATGCTCACGGCATCCACATGTCCGTCCGCCAACAACGCTTCGTAGGTTTCGTACGCGTGCGGCACGTTAAACTTCTCGGATGCGGCTTGCGCTCTGCCGGGAACCGGGTCGCAGACGGCGGTGACTTGTAGTCTGTCTTGGACATCGTCTTGTGTGAGGTGCGGGAGGATTCCGCGTACGGAGATGCTTCCCACGCCGACGATTCCGATGCGAACTCTGTCGCTCATTTTTTCCTCCGAAATAGTTTTTCATGAAGGGAAGGCATGCGAGGGACGGGCCCTCGCGCTATGGGCTGTAGACAGTTTTCCGTCATCTCCACGATGTGGTGTGCTGCCAACCGATGGCACGCTTCAGTTTGTCGCAGTTGATAAACGATTGGTGCCGGTGGAGCATTCTCACTTTGGAAAGCAGTTCCGGTTTAAACCGTTCTACTAACTCTTGCGAGGGTTCTAGCGCCGATGTGTCGTCTGCGTTGAGGAAGTAGACATCGTGCGGTGGTAGCGTCTCCGCCTTTTCCATGAGCAATCGGTGTGCGCTGGCGACATCTTCACTGCCTACCCAACACCACAGCCACGGTGTCCAGCCGGTAGTCGGCTTCGCATTTTCTGCCATTTGCTGCCGCCGGTCTTCAGGGCAGATACCAGCCGGGCGTGTGACGTAGGTTCGGATACCGTAGGCGCGGGTGTAACTCTCCAGCAGTGCTTCGCCGTGCCGTTTGGAGAAACTATAGGAATCTTCCGGGTAGCACGGATGTTCTTCGTCTAAAGGCAGGTAATCTATCGGGATGTCGGTTTTGCTGATGCGGAAGCCGTGCCCTAACGCGCAATTGCTGCCGGACATTACCACCGTTTGCACGCCTGCTTCGATAGCCGCCTGCATGAGGTAATAGGTGCCGAGCATGTTGGTTTTGAAGGTTGCATCGAAAGGGATGCCTTGCGCCGCTGCGTTCGCCCGCATATCGGGATGATCTACGGGCCCCGGTTGCGCGCCGAGGTGTTGGATTGCGTCTACGCCTTCGACGGCGCGCTGGCAATCCTCGAAATTGTTCAGATCTCCCTGAATAAACGGGAGATGTGAGAATTCGTCCGGCGGTTGCCGGCGCGACATAAGCGTCAGTGTATGCTGTTCGGCCAATTCCTTGATGACAAAGGTTCCGAGTTTGCCGCTTGCACCGGTTATCAATACTTTCATAGTGTTTTCGCCTCCTTAGGAATAGCATAGCATAGCATAAAACGGAGATAAAATCAAATGGATAGAACGAAATCCCAGAAGTATCGGGACCGGGGGGTCCTGCCTGCGTCGAGACAGGGATGTCTCTCGTACCGGGGAGAATGCCGTGTTCACGAAAAAAAGCCGCGGCTCCAATAGCACTGCGATTTGGAACCGCGGTCTTATCAGGCCCGTTAATACTTCGTAGTGATTTTCTTGAGAGAGCCGTCCTCATGGTAGAGCACCGTGATGCCCTCACTCTTGAAGTACTCCAAATCCGCTGCCGTTGGCAAGATGAAACCATTTTTCAATTCCCATTTTTTGAGGAGGATTGTTTTGCGAGTCGCCTCATTAGGGAACAGAAACTGCATCGCTTCAAGAAAAGCGATATCCTCTTCGAGCGTGATGTGCTGTCCGGTTCTGACCCGCCGGTCGTATTCCAGATAGGCATGAACTTCGGGGATATCTCCGAACCGTTCGATGAGTTGGTTCAGGTCCCGGTCCCAAAGTTCGTCGTCACTCATGGCTTCAGATGTTTCCTGGGTGGCAGTGTTCTCGTTTCTCCCCGGATCAGGTGTCCGTGCGTGGCCGTGGCGATAAGGATGGGGCACGGTTGGCCAATCGTCTTCTTCCGTGGTAAGTTGTCCGGAAGTTGTCTCGCTATCCTGCTCTAGTTGTTCCGGTGTGCCTTGGTGCTGCGACGCAGGAGGTACCTCAAGGGTAGACGACGGCTCCTCCTCTGACGATGTATCGGGTGACTCCATGTTTGCCGGGGGTTTCGGGAGATTCTCGGTGAAGTGCTTTTTCTCCCATTCGGCATAGATGAAGATGATGCCGGCGGCGAGCAGCACGATGATAGCAGCAAACGCAAGTTTCCGCATAATGCACCTCGATTGTCACAGAGCCATTTAACTTTCCCACCCCGTAGTGCGGGAGCAGGTGCTCCTGCACTACGGCAATTGGTGCGCGCAATGCTCCGCGACGAAACCGAAAACTAAATGGCTCCGGAAGTCATCTCATAAACCGTCTGGACGGGTATCTTCGTAAGATAGTTTGTAGTGCGTCACTGTGCAGGCTCGCATGGCACAGTGCGCGCTACCAGCCGTCCGTAGACGCGCTTCTAGCTGCGCCCTTCGGAGGTTAAGGCGGATAGTGTTCATATCCGCTTTTGGCTACGCGCCGCTTATTCCGCTCATCCTCTCAGTTTGACTGCCTATATTAGGTAGCCCTGATTAAGGCGGCCGAGAGCTGTCTATGCTCTTCCTGTTTTGCATCGTGCGCCATGCCAAAGACAGGCGCGTTGACGCGCCTTGTTAACTAGGCCATTGACCGTTTCGTGGTTCTCTATTTGTGCTAGTATTGAGGCCCGCGGCAATCTTCACAGGCCTCAAGGGTGTCAACTACATTCCGCTGGACGTAGCTTGTCATGGACAATTAGAAGTCTCCGGAAAATCGCGCCGCGTCCGAAGGATTTCGCGCCTTGCAGGAAACTCACGATTCTATTTTTAAGGTCGACCAAAACGTGAAAAACGCCCGATTTTTGATTAAAAAAGCGTGCATATCTTCAATGTCGACCAAAATCTTCAAAGTGTCCGATTTTTTTCATTTTACGCGTAAGTTGCCCTATATTGAGAGTTCGTGTATACTGCATATCCATAGATTATCACAAAATTGTGAACGTTGTCAAGAAAAAACCAAATTTTGAGGAGAGTCGCATCATGGAAACCACCTATAATGCCGCGCAACACTTTGAATCTTTATACGCCTCTGTGCCGAGGGACTACGAATTTCGGGTGACTTCCCGGGAGGGCTTGCAGGCATGGCAAGCCGCTTTTCGCCCGAAACTGCGTGAAGCACTCGGTTTGGATAACATGGAATCTGATTTGGCAGGTTACGTGCCGAGAGCGGAACGCACCGAATCGTTGGACATGGGCAACCATGTCCGCGAAAGTTGGCATCTGTGGGTAGAACCGTCGGTGCCGCTGCCGTTTTATTTGCTGCTGCCGAAGACGATTGCGGGAAACCTGCCGTTAGTTCTCGCGCCGCACGGACATAACCATCCGCATCTCTACGCTGGCATTGCGCACAACGAGAAAGAGGAGGAGGAGATGCTGGCAGGTGAACGCGATATCGCCCGGCAAGCGGCTGTTGAGGAGGGGTACATCGCCATTGCGCCGACGACGCGCGCGTTCGGCGAGACTCGCACGGAAGCGGCGAAGCGCGCCAACCGGACAAACTCCTGCCGCGAGGAACTGGTGCATAGCATGCTCGTCGGCAGGACACCTATCGGCGAGCGGGTGTGGGACATGTCGCGTCTTATCGATTGGGCGATTGCGAACCTGCCGGTAGATGCGGAGCGCGTCGCGATTACCGGCAATTCGGGCGGCGGCACCGTCTCGCTCTTCGCTGCTGCGTGTGAAACCCGCATTGCTGTCGCTGTGCCGAGTTGCTATTTCTGCACGTTTGAGGGGAGCATCGGCACTATTCACCACTGCGATTGCAACTATGTGCCGGGGTTGATGCGGTTAGGTGAGATGTATGATGTCGCCGGTTTAATCGCGCCGCGTCCGTTCTGTGCGATTGCTGGGCGCGATGATGGCATTTTCCCCATCGCTCAGGTTGAGTTGGCGTATGAACGGCTGAGGGCGATTTACTCGGTGGCAGGCGTGCCGGAGCGGTGTGAACTTTACATCGGCGAGGGTGGGCATCGGTATTACAAGGCGGGTGCGTGGCCCTTTGTGCGCCGGTATTTTGGATGAATTCCGCAATTACCGCGGGCCTTTTTTGATTGCCCACAGCGTCTTGAAAATAATTTTCATGTCCAAGCCGAGGGACCAGTTTTCAATGTAGTCTCTATCGTAGCAGATGCGTTCTTCTAGCGAGGTGTTGCCGCGCAGTCCGTTGACTTGTGCCCATCCTGTCATGCCAGCCTTCACGCGCTGCCGTGCGAGGTAGTGCGGGATGGAGTCGCGAAACGTTGGGATGAGCCCAGACATCTCTGGCCGCGGTCCGACGAGACTCATGTCGCCTTTGAGGACGTTGAAAAACTGGGGGAGTTCATCTAGGCTCCAGCGTCGTAGGAACTTGCCGAGGGATGTCTGTCGCGCGTCGTCCGGTTTTGCCCAGATATGCCCGACGTTTTCCTCTGCGTCTGCGCGCATGGAACGGAATTTGTAAATCTGGAACCGCTTGCCGGCTCTGCCGGTGCGTTCCTGCCGAAAAATCGCTTTGCCGGGGGAGGTAAGGCGGATGGCCATTGCAATTGCTAACATGAGGGGGCTCAACACGATTAACGCCGCCGCGCTGAAGATGATGTCTATCGCGCGCTTGACGATGCCTCGCATACCCTGCATGGGCGTATCCCGTAACTGAATAACGGGTGTCCCCTCAACGTAACTGACTCCGGTGCCGCCCGTGATAAATTCGGAGAGTTCTGGGAACATGTTAATCTGCACCGGCACGCCTTCGCAGTCGCGAAGAATTTGGAGGATAGTCTCATTTTGCACCGTCGGCGATGCGATGAAGAGGATGTCAAGTCGGTGCTTTTGAACGATGTGATGTGCCTCCGCGTTGTGTCCAAGGTGTTCAAGTTGAGGCTGGAGAGGCTCTCCTATGGGAAATCGAGACCGGGAGGTTTCTCCTACGGGGTCGGGAGACTGGGGGGGCTCTCCTACCGGGGGATAATCGAGACCTGAGGGTTCTCCTATGGGAAATCGAGACCGGGAGGTCTCTCCTACGGGGGCGGGAGTGTTGAGCTCTGAGGTCTCTCCTACGGGGTCGGGAGACTGGGGGGGCTCTCCTACTGTGTCGATGATGCCTATCAACTGATAACCGCTGTCGGCTTTGGCCCAGAGGGCGTTGATAAATTTTTGGACGCGTTCATCGTAACCGACGATGGCGATGCGGTTCACGCCGACTCCTTGCGCATAGATAGTTTGTCGGAAGCGGGTTAGCACAAGGCGGCCGAGGAACAGCCACATCAGACTCAATCCGGTTGCGATGAGCATAACCCAGCGCGAATAGGCATCGTGGTGGTAGATAAAGAAGAGCGCGCCTAAGGTTGCAATTAGTGCGATGAGGGCGGCTTTGCAGAGTTGCCAAAATGCGTCGGTGGTGGCGTTGCTCTCGGGTTGATAGAGTTTCAACGCTTTCAACGTGAGTAACCATATCCCCGCCATGATAGGAATGAGGCGGAAATACTCTGCTAGCGGTGGCGTGCCGCCTTTGTGCAAAGCGATTGCCTCGAACCATCCGGATATGAACCGCAGCCAATAAGCGACGAGAATGGCGGTTGCAACGAAACAGAAGTCGAACAGGATGGTGAGGGCCATGAGCAGGTGATTAAGCGTTTTGTTGGACATTTTCTGGGAATCGGCGTTTTTCCTTAAACCGTAGCAAAACGTAGTGCGAGGGGCTGTCCCTCGTGTGCTTTTAATTCTATAGGAAAAAGGGGAATTTTGCAAGCGCGAAATTCTCCTGTTCCTATAGGGCGAGTGCCGGTTCTCGCGTGCCGTCGCGCCCTATACCGGCATCAGACTCTGTCTCACTACAAAGTGGGTGCCCAATGCCAGCGTAGGGAATGTGCGTAAACGCTGGGGTTTCTTTAGGGCCCCGTATAGATAGTCAGACTCGTTGGCGTGCGCATCACTTGAATTCCGTGACTATAGAGATACGCCAGATCTTCTTCTGTGGGTTCGGCTATGGCCCCTGCGGGTAAGTCTATCTCTTTGGCTTGGCGCCACTTTAACCACACAAGAGTTTTCCGGTTCGTCTCATTAGGAAACAAGAATTGCGCGGCTTCAACGAAGGCGATATTCTCTTCTAGGGTGAGTCCGGATACAAATTTCCGGCTCAATTCATGATAGGTATGAACCTCCGGCATATCGCCGAACTGCTCAAGGAGTTGATGATATGTCGCTGCTGCGATTTCATCGTCGTCCATGTTTTCGGTGTTCAAAATTCCGCGCGCGTTCTTTTCGTCGCGGTCTTAACCCGGAACTCTCGTGGAAAACTCACCCACGTGTCGCCGTGATCTACGTGAAAAATCGTGTTATCCGACAACAAAATATAGTGTTCAGCCGGGTAGACGTATGTAGTTCTCGTATAAACTCGGGTACCACAGAGTGTCCCACCGACTGTCAACTTTTTCTGTAGAAAAACGGAAGAAGCCGACCGGAAAATGAAAATGTCAGGCTCCATACCCTTAATATGTGCTGAAAATTCCAAACTGTCAACTTTTTCTGCAGGAAAAATGAGAAAAATGACAGAAAAAATGAACATTTCGCAACATCCGCGCTTTTTTTTATCGTTGTGCGTGTTCGCGGAGTTTCGCTATCGCCGCGCGCTCTACTTTCGCCGCCCATTCATGGGAGCGGTTAACATGCGTGCCTACCTCCCGGAGACTCATCGGTTCGCCTTCAAATCCATACCGCAGGCGTATCACATCGCGCGCTGTCGGAGAGAGTTTGGACAGCAGCTGTTCCACGGTCAGTTTCGCGTCAACTTCAGCGAAGCCCGGGTCAAGTTCTCCAATTGTCTCCCCTAGCGTTTCCGCATCGTCCCCGTCGCCCACAGGTGCATCGAGGCTTTCAAAGCGATGTTCCGCGCAGTCGCGAAAACAGGGCACGTGCTCAACATCGCATCCCATCGCCGCTGCGATAGCCTCGTCTGTTGTGCCTTCGCCCAGTTGCCTGCACACGCGGCGAAACTTATTCACTGAGCGGCGCAGTGGGCTCGGGAGGTGGAGCAGCGTTTGCTCCTTATTGAGATAACAGCGTATCTCGCCAGAGATAAAATGCCGGGCGAAGGCACCGAGTCTGCCGCGGCCCGGCTGATATTTATCTACGGCTTTGCAGAGCCCCATCATGCCTTGTTGGAAAAGGTCTTTGACATCAACGCCGCAGCCGTTGTAACCAAAGGCGATCGATTTCACGAGCGGCATGTAAGATTCAATAAGCCGTATGCGTGCTTCCTCAGTCCCCTCTCTCACGCACGCCTGCTCCTCCTCAGTGCTGAGGAGCGGAGTAGACGCAATGGCACGCTCAGTGTTCGCAAAAAGTTCGTCGGCCGATGGGTTATCAAGTCTCGTGTGCATGATTTGCTCCTTTGTGGGGCATCTTTTGACAAATGACCCAACTTTTTCTGAACTTCTCTCATTATGCCTGGGGCACCGGGAGGAAGAAGGTTCCCTTGCCAAATGCGATGGATAACATACCTGCTTTTAAACACATAGACGTTGATTTCTGGCAAAAGGTACCATAAAAAATGAAAAAAAATGATTTTTCCGTGAAGAGCAGGAAATCAGTGGATAAATTCCGGACACGTTGCTATACTGCCCCTCACTCACGGGAGGAGATAGATATGGCGAATCAACTGAAAGTCGGAATTGTCGGCGCGCACCGGGGAAGTTCTTACGTGCAACCTTTCACGGCGATAGCCGAAACCAACATCACAGCGGTGTGTGACATCAACGAAGCCGCCCTTCATAGCGTTGCGGAACGGTTCGGTATTCGGCAGCGGTTCACGGATTATTCGGAGATGCTGAATGCGGTAGATATGGTTGTCCTCGCGACACCAGAGAACCTGCACGTGCCGCAGGCGATTGAGGCGTTGGAGGCAGGGAAACACGTCATTAGCGAGGTGACAGCGGCGGTTAAGTTAGACGAGTGCTATGAATTGGTGAACGCTGTGCGGAAGGCATCCGCCAAATATACGATGGCGGAAAATACCTGCTATTCCCGTTCTAATGTGCTCATCCGCAATATGGTGGCGCAAGGGTTATTCGGCGAGGTTTACTTTGGCGAGGGGGAATACGTTCACAACGTCAAATCGCTCCATCACGACGCGACCGGGAATCCGACGTGGCGTTACTATTGGCAAGTCGGCATTAATCGGTGCAATTATGCGACGCACAGCCTCGGACCGGTGTTGCAGTGGTTCGATGAGCGCGTGAGCAGTGTCTGTTGTCTGGGGACAGGCGTTCACACGGACTCGGAGCATGCGATGGAGGATACGGTGATGATGCTCTGCAAAACGGGGAGCGGCGGTTTGATTAAGATTCGGATTGACATGCTCTCCAACCGTCCGGCGAATTCCTATTTCAGTCTTCAGGGGACGAAAGGGTGTTATGAGAGTTCGCGCGGGTTTGGTGCGGCATCCAAGGTTTGGTTATCCGATATGGATGCCGGTGAAACGTGGAGAGCACTTTCGGCATTTGAGGCGGATTTCTTGCCAGAACGGTGGAAGAACCCGCCTGCCGAAGCGGAGCATGCAGGCGATTTAGGCGAGTATTTTAAAGTGCGCGATTTCGTGGACAGTATCCTCAACGACACCGTGCCACCGCTAGATGTCTACACGGCGATGGATTTCACGGTGCCGGGGTTGGTTTCGGAGGAGTCGATTGCGAAGGGTGGGGTGCCGGTGGCGGTGCCGGATTTTCGGGCTTAGAAGGGGCTGTCCGTGGCGCGTAGGGCGCGAGCCTGTCCTTCGCGATGTCCCAGATTTAATTTAGCATAAAGCAGTTTGCGCCGCCAATGTCATCCCCGGTAGCACGATGCCCTGCACTGTCAGGTGCTTCAATTCCTTCAGGAGGTTGCACCGAGATTTCTTTGCGCCATTGACACTCGGTTCTGCGCTGAGCATATCCCGCAGCGTCTGCATCGCCGCGTGGACACCCGGGTCGGTGATGCCGAGCACTTCGGTGAGTAACCGCTCGTCCAGCGATTTTCGGACATCGTCATCCCAACACTCGTTGAACGGGAGCATCCGCTCATACTTTAGGGCGGCGAACACTGTCTCGGCTGCCGAGAGTTGGGCATCGCTCAAGGCACGCACATCCAGCGTTGGGAGGCTGCGTAACGCTTCAACAGATAACCTGCCGCGCGCCGATTGTTGCTTGCTGCAATGTCCCCAGTGAGATAAAAAACCGAGCGTTGAGTTGCACCAGAGCGTAAAGGGAATCTCATGTCGCGGGTTTTCAAACCAGACGTTTGGGATATGCTTTACACCGATAGCCGTCTCCTCTGTAAAGAGAGCCACAACCGAACTAGATGCCATGCCCAAAATGAGATTGTAATGCGTTCTGCTGTTGAGCCGCGCGCGCCGTTTCACTTTGTTCTCCGCACCGGGTATCGGGATGCCGCGTGAGTCTGGGAGCACAACCATCGCCCGTTGCGCCTCGCTGTTTGTGTTCCACAGGCAGGGATACCCGTCGCCGCTATTGCCCTTCACCATCTCAAACACGCCCCTAAAATCGGTGTAGCCAGGGGTGGCTATCTCATCAACCCGGCACACCGGCATCTGCACGGTTTCTACATGTGTCGGCACCCACAACGTTTTCTCATTGGCGAGTTGATTAAAGGATTGAAGCAGGGCCATCGATTTAATCCGTACTGCCACCCAAGGTTGCCCAACCGGCAGTGGGCATCGGAGCATCTGTCCTGCCTGTTCGTCTCCGAGGCGGAGGATATTCCCGCCGCTTGGCGCGTCTTCTAAGGCACGCGGGGCCTCGGTGTTTGCCATGTAATTCGCAATTGCAATTGCTTCCAAGTCGCTCTGCGGCCGCTCGTTCAGACAGATGAATTTCCCGCGTCCTGTTGTCTCTGCCTTTCCTTTTTTTGCGACGATTATGCACTCCGCCATATCTGTATCTGCAGAAAAAGAGCAGTCGCGCCCCTTCGCGGCGGCGATGGTGATTACTCCTACGTCGTCGTATTCCGTTGCCAGCATATCCCGCAATTTTTGCGATGCCGGCGAGTTGAGCACTGTCACAGGGAGGATGAACCCCATGGTACCGTCTTCCGCCAATTTTTTATCGGCGAGCTCGATGAAGTAGGAGACAAATCCGGCTTGCCCATGCGCGACACGTGTCTGTTTCTGTCCCAAAGCTGCTTGCATTGCCTTCTGTTCTTCTTCAGGCCGCTGCGTTCCCTGGAACGTTGTCTTCGGTATCCCTCTTCCCACGTCAGACCCGGGCCGGATAAACGGTGGATTTTGGATGACGATGTCCATTTCGCTGTCGGGGAACTCGCGCTTCATAACGACGTGGATATTTCCATTGCCGTTTACCTGTTCGGCTTTGAGTTCCATCGGATCGAACAATTCCTGGCTGTCCAGCAGTTCCAGCGAACCGAGGGCGTACAGTTCACCGTCTTGTTTTCCGTAGGGTGCGGTGATGATGCGGGTTGCACCGAGCGGGATGCCGGGTTGCGCGCTTGCGAGAGACGCAAAGGTGATATGTGTGGCGTTCGGCATGACATCACTGCCGCCGATTTTATTCTCTAACATTTCTTGGTGGATGTCCGCGCAGTTACCGCCGTCTTGTTCATAAAGCCGTTGCACGCGCTTGTAAACGCTATTTAGCAGCGAGCCGGTGCCGCAAGCAAAGTCTGCAACTTTCGGCAGTTTCCCTTCAGGTAATTCTGGACATACTAGCGTTGCGAGGAGTGCTGCCGATGTCGGCAGCGTGTAATTCGCCTTAATGTATTTCCGGTCCACGATGAGTTTTTGGAAGACTTCGCCTGCCAGTTCGTGTATTTGGGCGAGGCCCGTCTCAACAAGGTTGGCTGCGGCTGCGCAGAGGCGGGCTAGGAGTCTATCAATCAGCCGGTCATCTGTGGCGACGACTGCTATAATCCGCTTTGCATCTTCAAAGATAGGGATGTAGTTCACGCTCAGAATCGCGTCCCAGTCCTGAACGACAGCGGAGAATTCTGGGTGCTGCAGGTGGTTTTTCAGGGATTGGACTTTCTCCATTCCCTGCTTTCCGGCGAGTGAGGACTGAAACAGGAACGCGTCGGTGACAATGAGCATTGCCATTCGGTAAGTCTGCTCGCCAGCTTCTTGGTGCAGGATATCCTCGATTCGCTTGCCGATGATGGGACGTTCTTTAATCGCGGCTTCAAGCCATCCCGCGGCGACTCCAATGTCGTGTTCCATTTGCTCGGCGGCTTTATCAATGCGTTCTCTCGGTATAGCGCCGACATGCAGTGCGTTGGCAATGTCGGCGACGGTGCCTTTCGCCCATCCGGTGCGGGGGAATTGGTAACGCTCGCC
Source organism: uncultured Poribacteria bacterium (assembly GCA_958296135.1). Taxonomy (GTDB): domain Bacteria; phylum Poribacteria; class WGA-4E; order WGA-4E; family WGA-3G; genus AGPOR5. The sequence continues at coordinate 4,076,652 of CATQHZ010000001.1, read as the reverse complement.
GCCACTCTGCCCGATGAGCAGATACAGGAGTTCATCGGTATTGCGAAGTTGCTGTGCAACATCCCTGCCGGCTACATCTCTGAGCCAGACTGGGTAGCGAATTGCCATGACGCTGTGCAGGACATTGGTTAATAGGTTATACTCCTGCTTCAGTTCGCGCCCGATGTGTTTTGTGGCTTGTTCTAACAGACGTTTTTCGTTGGGTGTGTCAGCGTATTTTGCTTCAATCACGACGGGTTCATGTCCCGCCTTCGTCATCAACACGTCGGGGTTTTTCTGGCTATCCCGAAAGGGACGCTGATGTTGCTCCAGCGTCCAGTTTGCGCTCATTTTGTTAAGGAGGCCGACTAATTCTGCCGTGATAATGTTTTCAGGTTGGTGTCTCATGATTTCTCCTTTGCCTTCCGTTCATCTGAATTGTATCGCATTTGTAGGGCGAGCTCAGGCGAGCTCGCCCTGCAAAGCAGCTGCGTGGCATGCTACGCCAAAATGTCCCGCACGACGTGCCCATGCACATCTGTCAAACGGAAGTCCCGGCCCTGGAAGCGGTAGGTGAGTTTCTCGTGGTCGATCCCGAGGAGATGCAGCAGCGTTGCGTGGAAGTCGTGGACATGCACGATGTTCTCGACGGCGTAATACCCCAAGTCATCGGTATTACCGTAACTGATGCCGCCTTTGGTGCCGCCGCCTGCCATCCACATTGAGAACCCACGAATGTGATGGTCGCGCCCGGTGCCTTGTGCCATCGGGGTCCGCCCGAATTCGCCGCCCCATATCACTAAGGTTTCGTCCAACATGCCGCGCTGTTTCAAATCTGTGACGAGAGCTGCCGTGGCCTTATCTACATAGCCGGCTGTCGTTTTAATCGCGTCTTGGATGCCGCCGTGATGGTCCCAGCCGCGGTGGTAGAGTTGAATAAACCGCACGTCGCGTTCCGCCAGCCGCCGTGCAAGCAGGCAGTTTGAAGCGTAGGACCCGTCGCCTGGCACCGCGCCATACATGTCCAAGACATGCTGCGGTTCTTTGGAAATGTCGGTGAGCTCCGGCACACTTGTCTGCATTCGGAACGCCATCTCATATTGGCTGATACGCGTTGCAATGGCCGGGTCATCGACTGTTTCGTCAAGCATGCTGTTCAACGTCTGCACGGCATCGACAACGTCGCGCTGCTGTTCCGTGTTCACGCCGCTAGGGTTTGTGACGTAGTGGACCGGGTCGCCGGTGGCATGGAACTGTACGCCTTGGAACTGCCCCGGCAAAAACCCGCTGTGCCACTGCCGCGTCGCAATCGGCTGGTCCTGCCCACCACCCGAGGAGATAAGGACGACGTAACCCGGCAGGTTATCATTTTCACTGCCGAGTCCGTAGAGCAGCCACGAGCCCATGCTGGGCCGTCCGGAAATCACCGTGCCGGTATTCATAAAGGTATGCGCCGGATCGTGATTGATCTGCTCGGTTTGCAGGGAGCGGACAATGCAGATGTCATCGGCAAGGCTTCCGATGTGCGGAAACGCCGCGCTGATCTGCTGTCCCGATTTCCCATACCTTTGGAATGCGTGTGTCGGCCCGAGGCATTTGAGCTCCTGATTCTGGAGCTGCGCGATCGGCTGCCCTTTAGTGAACGATTCCGGCATCGGCTTGCCGTGCATCTCCGCGAGTTTGGGTTTGTAGTCCAACGTTTCCAGATGCGAGGGGCCGCCTGCCATGCAGAGGTGGATAACCCGCTTTGCCTTCGGCGGCACATGCGGTTCCGTGATGATGCCGGGCCATCGTTCAATCTTCGGTGCTGCGTTGAGTAGCGATGGCATCAGCAGGGAGCCGAGTGCGAGTGAACCGACGCTCCGCGCCGTTTTCCCTAAAAACGTGCGCCTTGTGAGGCGAAGGTTGGTTTCTTCGTGAATATCCGTAGCCATTCCTTATCCTCCTATAGCGATTAAGATCTGAGCGGTCCTTTATCGGGATGAGGCTTTTTCCACCAGTTTCATCCTAATACCGCGTAATTGTCTCATGTAAGTTCAAGATGACGCGCGCCACGGAAGTCCACGCGGCGAGTTCATTGATTTCAACTCCGTCTATTGCGGGCGCGTCGCCGGTTGCGACTAACGCTTCGGCAGCGTCACTATCGGCGGTGAATTCGCCGCGGTGTTTTTCATAAACCGCTGTCATGATTTCCAATTCTTTCGGTTGCGGGGGACGAGACAATGCCCATTGGTATGCCCAGTTGATGCGTTCTGTCGGCGTTTCTCCACCTTCGTTGAGGATGCGGGATGCAAACACACGCGCTGCCTCCACGTAAGTCGGATCGTTGAGGAGCGTCAACGCCTGCATCGGCGTGTTGGAAGTGGCGCGTTCCGCTGTGCATTCCTGTCGACTTGGTGCATCGAACGCCATCAGGCTCGGATGCAAGAAGGTGCGTTGCCAGTGCGTATACAGCCCGCGACGGTACTGACGTTCCCCGGTGTCGTGGACATACGTCCGCTTTGGAAAGTTGAGGTTCGCGTAATACCCCTTCGGCTGATACGGTCTCACACTCGGTCCGCCGATGTCGGGGATAAGCAGGCCGCTCAGCTGCAAGGCAGTGTCTCGGACAACTTCGGCATCAAGCCGCCACCGTGACTGTCGGGCCAGCAGGCGATTGTAAGCATCCCGTTCGCGCAACACCTCCGTCGGTTTTGAAGACTGCCGATAGGTATTCGAGGTGACGATGAGTTTCACGATATGCTTGACATTCCATCCGCTGTCCATGAATTCCAGCGCGAGCCAGTCGAGCAATTCTGGATGCACGGGCGGTTCTCCTTGCGCACCCAGGTCATCGAGGACGCGAGATAGCCCTGTTCCGAAGAAGAGTGCCCAGAGGCGATTCACAAAAGCGCGTGCTGTCAGCGGATTGTCCTTTGACACCACCCACTGTGCGAGTTCGAGCCGGGTGGAACGGCGGTTTTTGATGCCGAGGTCTCCGAGGAATTCGGGTATTGCGGGTTCGACTATTGCACCGGAATCGTCCATCCAATTTCCTCTCGGCAACACACGGGTAGTGCGGGGTTGCCCCGAGGCGGTTGTCAGTGAATAGGGCATCTCCGCTTCAATATCGGTTTTCTGCTGCGCTAATGCTGCGATCTGATTGCGGATTCCGTCAAGTGCGGGTGCGATGCGGCGATACTCAGCGGCGATCTGTTTTTTCTGGCTGGTTGTTCTGACGAAGGTGTCCACCTGAATTGCTTTGATGACCGGTTCGGTGTGGGTGTGTTTCACTTCCGAGCCGCGCGTAGTTGCAATGCCTGCGACATCCCAATAGGCTGTGCCGCCGTGCTGGACGAACGCCATTCCGTTGAGGACGCTCCCCGGCTCCAATCCCACATCGGCCGGCGTGACTTCGAGCCGCACCCATTCGCCGGTTTCAGGCAAGGGCCCCATCGGTTTGTGCGCAGGTGTATCCTTGCCGAGTCCCCCAAATTTAATTTTATCTTCACCCCAGAAGGCGCGGTGTTCCCAATTTCCGTCGTTCCATTGGAGCATGAGGGTTTCTGGCGGTGCACCCGGGTCGAGCCAGACGTAGGCGAAGAGCCGGTCTTCTTCGTCCAGTGTAAACTTCCGGTTGGCCCCTCTGAAACTGTGCTGAATTGTCTGTTCTGGTTTCGCTGTCTGTCGGCGCGAACGCAGTTTGCTGAAAACGGGTGCCTCATTTTTGCCGACGAATTCCCACACACCATCGGTTCTGCCGCCGTTGTGCTGCGCGTCATCTACCCATGCGAAATCGGCGGGTTCTGTTGAAGGGAGCAGGGAGAGAATCTCTGCTTCCCACCGTGCCTGTTCGGCTTCTAGGGCAGGTGATGATGCGTTAAAAACTTCTCGCAATTTCGTCAGTTCGTCGTCAATTTCCTGCAATGCTGTTTGCTGCTCGGCGGTAGGGAGCATTACAACGGGTGCCCATTTGCTGCCACCGCCGTATACGCCGGGTCCTTCGATGTCAGCGAAGAAGGCTGCGAAGCTGTAAAAGTCTTTCGCCGTATAGGGGTCGAATTTGTGGTCGTGGCATTGTGCGCATCCGAGTGTTGCGCCGAGCCAGACGGATGCGGTGGTGCGCACCCGGTCAGCGGCATAGATAGCGAGGTACTCCTTCGCTTGTGCGCCGCCTTCAGCGGTTGTCTGGTTGAGTCGGTTGTATCCGGATGCGACTTTTTGCTCGCGCGTTGCGTTGGGCAGCAGGTCGCCGGCGAGGTTTTCTAGCGTGAACTGGTCAAACGGCATGTTGTCATTAAAAGCGCGAATGACGTAGTCGCGATAGGGCCAGACGCTGACGGATTCGTCGGAGTGGTAGCCGCTTGTGTCGGCGTATCGCACCAGATCGAGCCAATAAATCGCCATGCGTTCGCCATATTGCGGTTTAGACAGGAGGCGGTTGACGAGTTCCTCGTAAGCACTGGGGCGTTCATCTCTTAAGAACTGCTCTACCTCAGCAGGTTTTGGCAATAACCCGGTCAGGTCAAAGTTCAGTCGGCGGATGAGCGTGCGTTTGTCTGCTGCATCGGCGGGTTTGAGCCCTTCTGCGTCCAATCTGCCGAGGATGAACCGGTCGATAGGATTGCGGCCCCGGTCGCTGTTTTGAACTGTTGGTGGTTCGACGCGTTCTGACAGATTGTATACCCAGTGTTCTTCCCATTCTGCTCCTTCGGCGATCCATCGGATGAGGGTATCAATCTGTTTTTGCGTTGGTTGGCGATTCGATGCCTGCGGTGGCATCCGCTGTTCTACATCTGCGTGCGTGATGCGTGCGACGAGTTCGCTGTTTTCAGGTTCGCCCGGCACGATGATGGGATAACCGCTAGGCGCGGAGAATGCGCCTTCTTTGGTGTCGAGTCGGAGTTCGGCTTGGCGTTGCGCCGGGTCTGGCCCGTGGCAGGCGTAGCATTTATCCGATAGAATTGGGCGAATATCCCGGTCGAAGTGGAGGCGTTCGGCGGCGGTAACTTGCATCGCGAGTGTCAGCAACAGCGCGAACGCCATGAGACTCGTTAAACGTAAGTGACGTGTTTTCATGATGGAACGTTTCCTCCTATAGGCATTAACCTCTCAACGGTTTTATACCCAATGAAGTTGAATCGTCTGGTGAGACGCTTGGGGGTGCGGTAATGTGTCGGGCGGATATAGCGTCCGCCCTTACAAATGAGCGAGTTTGGTATTATAGGGCCATTGCGGCGGTTTCCACGTCTGCGAGGCAGACCCGAGCACCGTTTTGTAAGGCGGAGCGATGCACCGCTGCCTCAAACAGCAGCTCATTCCACGCTGCTTCACCGTCTGCGGGGAATGCGGTATCGGCATGCATCGCTTTGATGACACCGTCAGCCATCCTGCGGAAAGATTCGGGCATCTCCGGTTTGCCTTCCTCGCTTTCCCAGAGTTCTTCCTCTTCGGAACTGTTCGATGCTCGGCGGCGGTACCAGCCATCAAGTCCGCGCGCTTCGGCGTAGGATTTATCGCCGACGATCATGACGCGTAGCGGATGGTCATCGTAACCCCACAGGTTTGTGCCATCCAGCGAGCCGATGGCTCCGTTTGCCCATCCGATATGGATGAGTCGCTGCCAGCCGCCGGCTTCGCTCGGGTCGCCGATAACGCTTACCCATTCTGGCAGTCCCATCGTCCAAAGCACCTGATCGATGACGTGGGACCAGCAGTTGAAATGGGCTCGGGCGCGGACGGTCCGGATTTCGCCCAATCTTCCTTCCGCTACATCGTCATGCAGTTTGCGGAAGTGGTGCATAAATCGGTAGTTGAAATCGATGCCGAATTTGAGTTGGGAGGTTCGCCATTCTTTGATGGCGGGTGCTGCTATCCCGAGGTCTGCCTCGCGTAGCCGAGATTGTCCCTCTAACCCGCACAGCGGTTTTTCGGTGAAGACGTTCTGTCCGGCGGCGAGTAGTTGTCGTAGGGGTGGTATGCGCCGGGTTTCGTTGACAATCATGAGTACGAGTTCTGCGTCACAATTGGCTAGGAGTTCCTGAATCGTCGGGTACCCGGGCGCGCCAAATTTTTCCTCAGCTGTTGCGAGGAGTTCGGCATCCATGTCGCAAACGGCGACAACTTCTGCGTCGGGATGGGCGTGGAAATTTCCACCGTGCATGAGTCCCATGCCTCTGCCGCTGATAAGTGCGCATTTTATCATGGTTCAACAAAGAAGCAAGAGAATCCCAAGTCTTTAGACGTGGCGGGAACCTCAGCGGGCTTCTTCCTCCATCTGTTAGGTGGGGACTTAAGCCGTCCCCTGGGCTAACTCCCGCCGAAGCGGGTATCTGCTGCGCCATCAAAAAATCTGTAGTCGGATCTGATTACAGCTCAGACGAAGATGTGTTATACTTGTGAATCAAGGCCTTATCCTCGTCTTAAGGCTTGCCGTAGTTGCGCCATGGAAGCCCACCCTATCCGTAGCGCGCTTCCAAGGTCTGCGCGAGTTCTGTCTACTCTTCTTCAACAGGTTCAAAGACAAGCCCGCAGCTGCTGCACCGATACCCACTTTCGGGCTGGGACTCCACGATGGGGAAGAGCATGCCGCAGCAGATGGGGCACGGTTCGTCAATTTCCATGTCCGCTTGCTCTAATTCGCCGGAGCGGTTTTCAAATTCAACAATCATATTACCTCTCAGGAGGGAGTGGATATAGCCATCCGTTCCTACAATGCTAAGGCGCGGCATTGAGAGAAATCGAGACTGGGAGGACTCGCCTACAATCCGCCCTTGCGATTTTTAGTATCTGTTCAGGGTTGAATCAATCTCAGCTGCCCACCGGTCGATGCCGCCATCTAGGTTTTTAACGTTGTCAAATCCGTTCTGTAGCAAAAAAGCGGTTGCATACAGGCTGCGCGTGCCGTGGTGGCAGTAGACGACGGTGTCCTGCCCCGGGTCAAGGCTGTCCACATTTTGCGGCAGTTCGTTGAGGGGGATGAGGCGTGCGCCGTCAAGGTGCACGATGTCATATTCGTGCGGTTCGCGCACATCCAGTAACAGCACTGTTTTGTTTGCGTCAAGTTGCTGTTTGAGGGCACGTGGTGAAATTTCGGGTAACTGTGGTGTTTGCATGTATCGGGGTTTTCCTTAGGCATGGCGGGGGCCTGTCCCCCGCCCTACGATGAGTTTGATGATGCTTGTTGTGCGCAGTCTGGACAGGGACAAATCTCGCGCAGCACGTCAAACGGATAAATGCCGAACCCATGTCCATCGTTCCAACTGAATTGGAGCGCGTAGCGGCCCACGAGTTGGATGTCCAGCGGCTGAATATCCGGTGTCACCTCAATCAGCGTCACATCGCCGTCACCTTGCGGTGAGAAGAGGGAGTGGATGTCCTGTCCCTTGTGCCTGATGATGGCGCATTCGGCGCACGGGCACATCTGCCGGAGGTAAGGATACGGATACCGGCTGACGTGCGCGTCCTTCCACTCGATCTGGAAGGCGGTGTCGTGCTTTTTGAGGGTTTTGGGTTGTTTACTCGATTGCATCGGCCAAAAAACTGAGTCCTAGGAACGCGGCATGCAACAACGGTGCCTGCGGAACTGGTATGGAAATGTGATTGCACAGGAGGCGTGTCCGAACGCCTGGTGCTGAGACGAGAAACCTAGAAGATGCCGAGTTCGTCCTTTGCGTCCTCGCTCATCATTTCCATGCTCCAGCGCGGTGTCCAGACGACATTCACGTTCACTTCGTCAACGTCGTCCATTTGCTGCGTGACGTGCTGTGTGCCGTTGATAATTTGCCCGCCGGCGGGGCAGCCGGGGCTCGTCAAGGTCATCGTAATATCGACAGTCGTGTCATTGATGTCAACGCCGTAGATAAGCCCCATGTCGACGATGTTGATGCCAATTTCCGGGTCGATAATCTGTTTGATTGCCTCGAATACGGATTCTTCGGATACCATTTTATTTTCTCCTAATGGCAAGGCGAGGGACAAGTCCTCGTCCTCCGGGTAAGTAAGTTAGGGTGTTCATCGCCACGCCTATGCGCGGCGAGGGACAAGTCCTCGTCCTCCAGGTAAGTTGGGGTGTTAATCCACGCTGATGAGGATATCATCGTCCTCAACTTTGATTGGATAGCATTCCACTGCCTCGACGGCGGGCATGCAGAGGGGTTCGCCGGTTTTGACGCAGAACCGTGCGCCGTGGCGTGGGCACTCGATTTCGTCGCCGTTGAACCATCCTTCGCCGAGGGGCCCGCCATCGTGCGTGCAAACGTCTTCTATCGCGTAAAATTCGCCCTTGACGTTGAAAAGTAGCACTGGGACGAAATCCACTTCGACTATTTTTTTGGTGCCCGGTGGCACTTCATTCACTTTGGCAACTTTGTAAAATTCTGGCATAGTTTTCCTAAAAACGTTGTCATCACAAGACAGGCGAGTTGTTTCGTCAGTTCAACTGCCGCCTGTAATGACGGGTTACGCGGACAAACGTCGTTGCGCGAATCATTGTAATGAAACGCTTTTCGGTGCTAGGAAAAATCCTCTTCGCCTGGCCATCCTGTGATGCCATATGCGCCGGCTTTCAGGACTTTGAGGGGCAACAATGCACACTTTAGGCGAACCGGTCCTAACGGAATGCCAATCATGTCCAAGATGTCATCTCGCGAGAATTGTTTGACTTCGGCGAGGGTTTTCCCCTCAATCTCTTCTGTCAACATCGAGGCGGCGGCTTGACTGATGGTGCATCCGTGCCCAGAGAACCGCACCTCCTTGATAGTGTCGTCTTCAACAACCAGATCGAGCCGAATTCTGTCGCCACACAACGGATTGTCTTCTTCGTGAGAGATATCCGGATTTGGCAGTGTGCCGTAGTTACTCGGGTTTTCGTAGTGATCTAGTAGTTCTTCCTGATAGATGTTCATCGGTTTCTCCGAGGGGTGATCAAATCATTTAACCGTGCGCGACTTCCTGCCGTAGGGGACGAGGGTTTTGTGCCTTGCATTTCCTTGTTGCGATGCGGCAGTCGTTCTTACCGGCTGTGACTTCTCCTGTGCATCAGTTTCTGTGCTTTGCGCAGGCCGTCGTATAAACGTTCTACATCTTCCAGCGTGTTGTAGAGGTAAAAGCTGGCGCGCGCTGTGGCGATGACATCCAATTTCTGCATGAGCGGTTGCGCGCAGTGATGTCCTGCGCGGATTGCGATGCCGTGCATATCCAAAATGCCGGCGATGTCGTGCGGATGGATACCAGCTACGTTGAATGAGAGTACCCCGGCTTTCTGATGCGGTTCGGGGCCGTAGAGGGTAATGCCTTGAGTCTCCTTGAGGCGATGATGCGCGTGTTGCAGGAGTTGTTGTGTGTGCACGTGGATTGCCTCTAACCCTGCTTGTGTGATGTAATCCGCGGCGTGCCCGAGCCCGATTGCCTCGGCGATGCTAGGCGTACCTGCTTCAAACTTCGCGGGAACATCGGCATAAGTGGAGACGTCGCGTTCCACGGTGCGAATCATGGAGCCGCCTCCGAGGAACGGTGGCATCTCTTCCAACAACGGCAATTTTCCGTAGAGCACGCCGATGCCGGTGGGTCCGCACATTTTATGTCCGGAGAAGGCGAGAAAATCGCAATTGAGTTGTTGCACGTCCACCCGAAAATGTGGCACCGATTGCGCGGCATCCACGACTACCTTTGCGCCGACGGCGTGCGCGGCATCGATAATCGACTGGAGTGGATTGACTGTGCCGAGTACATTGGAGACGTGCGTTACTGCTACGAGTTTGGTTTTTTCAGTCAGCAGTTCACGGAGGTGCGCAAAGTTGAGCAAGCCTTCATCGGTTATCTCAACGAAGCGGAGCGTTGCTCCGGTGCGCTGCGCGAGGATCTGCCATGGGACGAGGTTGCTGTGGTGCTCCATCACGGTGAGGACGATTTCATCGTCTTTCCCGATAGTTGCGCTTCCCCAGCTGTATGCGACGAGATTGATGGCCTCCGTTGTGTTTCGCGTGAAGACAATCTGACGTGCGTTCGGTGCGTTGATTAACTTTGCAACCTTCTCACGGGCCCGCTCATATTGCGCTGTTGCCTCCTCGGAGATGCGATAGACACCGCGATGGATGTTGGAACGATAGGTATCGTAATACGTGTCCATCGCTGCGACAACCGGTTGCGGTGTCTGAGCGGATGCCGCACTATCCAGGAACGCGAGCGGCTGTTCCCCCGCGAAGATCGGAAAATCTTGGCGGATAGCTTCCACGTCAAGAGGGTGAAAATTGGCAGTGTGCATTTTTTATCCTCAAACGGGCCCGGTAGGCGCGATTTCAAATCGCGCCTACCGGCGGCCATGAGGCCGAATATGAACGCCCTCCGTCCTTATGAAAGGGGGCTGTGAACCGCGCTACCGTCCTGCAAAACCGATGTTGACAGCGGCGGGGCCGTGGTCTTCGCAGGCCTGGTCGGTGGGGACATCTGTCGCCGTGGCGCTAGACATGACAATCCCCTCGTCGACGAGGTATTGCTCAACTTCGTCTCCGCTGACATCGGCGAGTACGACATCGTCGATTTGGACACACGGCTGATACGGTTGCCGCGTCTTCTGAACCATTTCCCGGTAGTTGTCCGCGTTGTTGATAATATCCCGGTCTTCGTATGCCAGTCCATATTTGGCGAAGATGGCGCGGACGCCGTTGCTCCAGCCACAGACTGGTTTCATGTAAGCAATGATTTTAGGTTGACTCATTGTGAGTTTCTCCTCTATAGAGATTGTGTGGTGCGCTTAGAAAGCGCGCTACTTATCCGTTGGGCGGGGGAAACCTATCCCTCGCCGTTATATTTTGCGTAGGACGAGGGGGCAGGTGTCGAGACCGGGAGGTCTCTCCTACTGTCCCTCGCCTTTTGATATAGGTTCGTCTAGATTAACCTAACTTTCGGTTAATGGATGCGCTCAGTTCTTCCCGGACGGGTTCCAGGGGAATCCGTGCTAGGACGGGTTCAAAGAACCCATCGACAATCAGTTTTTCCGCCTGTGGGTAAGGCACGCCGCGGCTCATCAGGTAAAAGACTTGCTCCGGATCTATTTTCCCGGCGGTTGCGCCGTGTGTGCAGCGCACCTCGTGTGCCTGAATCTCTAACCCTGGCAACGTATCTGCATGTGCGCGTTCGCTGAGAACGAGGTTGTCGTTTTTCTGGTACGCGTCCGTGTAGTTTGCCTCCGGATAGACGTAAATGTTGCCGCCCCACGCTGTTTGCGCCCGGTCTTTCATGACGGTTCGGTAGAGCAGATCGCTGGACGTATGCGGTGCGACATGCTCTTGCGCCGTGCTGACATCTAAGTGCTGCCGCCGGTCTGTAAAAGAGAGTCCGAGCATTTTCACGTCACAGCCGGGTCCTTCGAGCACGGAGACCTGGTTTAGTTTGTTTAAACGTCCGCCGAACGTTGCGGTAACCCAGCAGAGTTGCGCATCGCGTTCAGCGATGGCGCGATGTGATGCAAAATTCCAGACGTGGTGATTCCACCGTTGTGCTTGCACGTAGGTGACAGAGGCATTCTGTCCGGCAAAAATTTCCACTGCGCCGCTGTGCATGCCACTCGCCGTTGCATCGGTTGAGAAGTTTTCCTCCGAGAGGACAACCTGACTGCTTGCTTCTGCGATGATGAGTGCGTGCGATAAATCTGCCCGGTTCGCTGCCGACAGAGCGATGCTGACGCGCAGTGGGATTTCAACGTGTACCCCTTTTGGGACATGCAGCACGTATCCGCCGTGCCAGAATGCGCCGTGGAGTGCGTCAAATTTGTTATGAAGCGCGATATTACCGCTTTTTAACTTCGTTTCAAGCGTAACCGCCTTGTTCATGAAGTAGGCGCGGAGCAGTTCCTCGCGTTCCTTCAACGCCGTGCTGATGTCTGCGAAGTAGACACCTTGTTTTGCCAATTCTGCTGAGACTGTGTGCTGTTGCGTTTGTCCATCTACTTGCACGAGGGTGCCGGCGGTTTCGTCATCCTCATGGGCGCGATTGGCGCGTGCGCTTACCGATGGGATACTTGGATGATAAGTATCAACGGCGAACCCGCGGAGGTGCCGCCGGGTGCGCCGCCAATAGTCCTGAGTGCGCATATCTACGGTGCGCCGCCACACATCATCTTCGGCGGTGTGCGGCATGAGCAGCGACTCGTAGCGCGCGTAGGCCTCTAGCCTTTTGTCGCGCATCCAGCGGGGTTCGTCCTCGGCGAGTTTCTGAACAAACGCTTTTGAAAATTCTCCTGTTTGCATGACACCTTCCTAACCGACGGAGCCTTCCATCTGGAGTTGGATGAGGCGGTTCATCTCGACAGCGTATTCCATCGGGAGCTCTTTGACAAGGGGCTCAATGAACCCGTTGACAATCATCGTTGATGCTTCTTCCTCTGAGAGCCCGCGGCTCATAAGGTAGAAGAGTTGCTCCTCACCGATTTTGCTGACGCGCGCTTCGTGCTCGATGTTCGTATCGTTCTCGCCAATTTCGATGACGGGATACGTATCGGAGCGCGAGTCCTTGTCAAGGATGAGCGCGTCACAGACGACGTGCGATTTGCATCCCTTCGCGCCTTTCGCAACATCTACCCACCCGCGATAGCTGGAACGTCCGCCATCTTTGCTGATGGACTTCGAGGTAATCTGCGAGGTAGTGTGCGGTGCGCAATGGTAAACTTTGGCACCGGCATCTTGATGCTGCCCTTTGCTGGCGAAGGCGATGGAGAGAATGTCGCCACGCGCCCCCGGCTCCATCATATAGACGCTCGGGTATTTCATCGTCAGCTTACTGCCGAGGTTGCCGTCCACCCACTCCATTTGCGCGTCTTCGTAAGCGAGGGCTCGCTTCGTGACGAGATTATAGACGTTGTTCGCCCAATTCTGGATGGTGGTATAGCGCACCCGCGAACCCTTCATGCAGACAATCTCAACGACGGCGCTGTGCAAGGATTCACTGCTGTATGTCGGTGCGGTGCAGCCTTCAACGTAATGCACTTGCGAGCCTTCGTCGGCGATGATGAGCGTGCGCTCAAACTGCCCCATGTTCTCGCTGTTGATGCGGAAGTATGCCTGCAGCGGGTATTCCACTTTCACCCCGGGGGGCACATAGACGAAGCTTCCGCCGCTCCACGCGGCACTGTTCAGCGCGGCGAACTGGTTATCCGCCGAGGGAATGATGGTGCCGAAGTACTTCTTCACCAGTTCTGGGTATTCCTTGATAGCGGTGTCGGTATCCAGGAAAATCACCCCGATTTTTTCCAATTCTTCGACGATACTGTGGTAGACGACTTCGGAGTCGTATTGCGCGCCGACCCCGGCGAGGAACTTCCGTTCTGCCTCCGGGATGCCGAGCCGGTCGAAGGTTCGCTTGATGTCCTCTGGCACGTCGTCCCAGCTTCTCTCGCTCCGGTCGGAGGCTTTGACGTAGTAGTAGATGTCGTCAAAGTCAAGTTGGGAAAGGTCGCCGCCCCATTTTGTCATCGGCTTCTGCTTAAAAATTTGGTAAGCGTCGAGCCGATACTGGCGCATCCAGTCGGGTTCTCCCTTGATGTCGGACATCTGATTGATGACTTCTTCGTCCAGGCCTTTCCGGGATTTGAACGTCGGCTTGATGTCGTCGTGGAAGCCGTATTGGTACTCGGCACTGATGCCGAGTTCGTCAACGGTGTTGGTTTGTGGGGTTGCCATTTTCGTTTTTCTCCTTATTCCGTATTGCGGGCTTGTTCGCCGCGATTGTTTTGATAAGACGAAATTGCGGGCTTGTTCGCCGCGATTGTTTTGATAAGACGAAATTGCGGGCTTGTTCGCCGCGATTGTTCTGATAAGACGCAGCCTCGCGAGGGTAACCCTCGGCGATTAGCGATCGCCGGGTTTTCCCTCGCGCGATGGTGCGCGGTGGGCTTACCCTTCGGCAATGCCATATCTCTCGCGGACCGGGTCATATCCTTCTGCCTCTAACATCTGCGTGAGTTCCCATCCGCCGGATTCAACGATTCTGCCATCAAGCAGGATGTGCACGAACTGCGGGCGGATGTAGTCCAACAGTCGTGGGTAATGGGTGATAATCAGCACCCCCAATTCGGGTCCGATTAGTTGGTTGACACTCTCGCCGACGATTCTGACTGCGTCGATATCCAGGCCAGAGTCTGTCTCGTCAAGAATGGCGATTTTGGGTTCTAACATCGCGAGTTGCAGGATTTCGGCGCGCTTTTTCTCACCGCCGGAAAACCCGTCGTTGAGGTAGCGCGTGGCGAAGGAATCATCAACGCCGAGTTGCCTCATTTTCTGGCGGAGTTCTCGGCGGAATTCCCGCATTGGGATGAGTTCGTGAGTCCCGGTGCCGTTGGCGCTTTCTGAACGAACGGCACTGACAGCGAGCCGCAGGAAATTTGCGAGACTGACGCCCGGAATGGCTGTCGGGTATTGGAATGCGAGGAACAGTCCGAGTTTCGCGCGTTCGTTGGGCTCTAATTCCAGGATGTTGGCACCGTTGAAAACGACTTCGCCGGCATCAATCTCGTAGAGTGGATGCCCCATTAACCCGTTGGCGAGGGTGCTTTTGCCTGAGCCGTTCGGTCCCATCAAAGCATGAATTTCGCCTTGGTTGACGTTGAGGTTTAAGCCGTTGATAATCGGTTTTCCTTGGACACTGATGTGCAAATCTTTAATCATCAGGGCATTGCTCATTCGTTGCGTTGTTCTCCTATAGACATTGCAGGCCTAACGGCCTGCTGTCGGGATGGGTTATTTACGTGCTATCGTTTGTTGTGTTATCCGCCGATGCGTGACATGTTTCGTTCGGGTTTGATGAAATCGGCGGCGTTAATTTTATGTCCTGCCGCTTTTTGTGCGACGGCATCGCGAATCAGCTGCGCAATCGCTTCGTCCGATGCGCCGTTGCGTAGGGGCGTGAGCAAGTCTGTCTCGGTTAGCGAGAAGAGGCATGTCCGGAACTTGCCATCGGCAGTGAGGCGGACGCGGTTGCAATTTTCACAGAACGGTTCGCTTACCGAGGGTATCACGCCGACTTCGGTGCCGTTATCTGCGAATCGGTAGCGTTTCGCCGTGTCACTTTTTGCATCCCTGGCGGCATCGCCGTTGAGAGTTACTGGCTCCAGCGGATAGACAGCGTTGATTTTTTCGATAATTTCTTTTCCTGGGATGAACATATTCCTGCCCCAGATATCATCGGCATCGAGCGGCATGAATTCTATGAACCGGAGTTGGTAGCCGTTGTCTCGTGCGAAGGTTGCGAGTTCGACGATTTCGTCGTCGGTAAACCCGCGCATTGCAACGGCGTTGACTTTAATCGGGTCGAACCCGCACTGGTGTGCCGCTTTGAGCCCAGCGATGACGCGTGACAGTACTTTCCGGCGCGTCATCTGCTCGAACTTTTCCTCATTGAGGGTATCAAGGCTCACGTTAATTCGGCGGAGCCCGGCATCGTAGAGTGCCTGCGCCTGCGTAATGAGCCCGATGCCGTTGGTTGTCAAACTGATGTCTTTCACCCCGTTGATTTGCTTCAGTTGCGCGATGAGCTGCGGCACGCCAGCCCGGACGAGCGGTTCGCCGCCGGTGATGCGGACTTTGTTCACCCCGAGCCCGGCGAAGATGCGGGTGAGGTGCAGGATTTCGTCAAACTTCATCAGGGCGGCATCCGGCATGAATGCCATGTCTTCAGGCATGCAATAGATGCACCGGAAGTTGCAGACATCTGTGACAGAAATTCTGAGATTCGTATGGATGCGTCCAAAACGGTCGCGCAGTTGCTGTTTCATTTTCTGCTAATAGGACAAAATGACGTTTATTTATTAATAGTATACCACATTTTAATGCATTTTGCAAGTTTTTTATAGTAAAAACTTTAAAAAAGATTTTTTTCGGTAGGTGGGACATCCGTATCCCGACAGTTTCAGGAGTGAGAATCAGAGACATTTAGTTATTCGGTAGCCATCGTTTGCGGCAGCCGGTGCTCAGACAGCGTGGGGCGCGTTGTGGATGTTCACGGTTGCCATCAAAAACGAAAAGTTCAATCGAGACGCGGGAGGGCGCGCCGCCCTTGTGGTTTAACGGTGGTCATGCATTGACCTTTGCGAATTCGGTTGGAGCCCTGTGACACTCGGGTTCTTGCAAAACGAAAAATCGGAATTTTTTTTTTTTGCGATTTTTCAAGCGGTTTTTCCAGGTCGGTTGCACCGCTGTGTCACAGGGCTTGCTGCGCTTTTTGTGACTGTGGGCAAAGGTCAATGTCGGCTAACATAATGACCTTTGGGGTTAAAAATAGTCTCATGAACGCCTGTACTACAGGGGTTCGTCGGCTTTTGAAACATTTTGGCTAAACACTCAGAGTTGTAGGACGGCTTCCTATTCGTCGTCTTCCTGAAAGACGTAGGGTTCATCGGCCTTTGGTAACGTTGGCGAGGGACAGGGCTTTTTTCTCCCTTGCACGACGACGGTATGCGTGATGTTATGAGTATTTTATAACAATATGCAAAAAATGTCAAGGGATTTTTTCGGGTATGAGGTCGAAGAGATTTGGTGCTGTAGACATTTAGGCCCTGGGTGATTCTGCCATAAAATTCTGGGCGCGCGGCAGGGCGAGAACTCGCGTTTTGAGCATCGAGACCAGGAGGTCTCTCCTACCGGGGCATCGAGACCAGGAGGGCTCTCCTACCGGACTATTGCATCGAGACCAGAGGTCTCTCCTACCAATTGCATCGAGACCAGAGGTCTCTCCTACCAATTGCATCGAGACGCGGGAGGGCTCGCCTACCGGACTATTGCATCGAGACGCGGGAGGGCTCGCCTACCAATTGCATTGAGACTACCAATTGCAGCGGGACGCAGGAGGGCGCGCCTACCTCTCCCTAAGGTCCTACGGACCTAAATTTGATATTATCGCCTCAACCAAACTCTCTATGGTTGCTTCGGGTGCGACGATGTCGACTGGCACGCTGTGTGCTTCCGCTGTGGCTTGTGTGGAGGGCCCGATGACAGCGACGCGAACGTCTGTCAATGTATCTGCAGGAAACATTGCTAAAAAATTCGTTACCGTTGAGGAACTGGTGAACGTGACGATGTCAATCTCGCCGTTTAAGAGCTGCGCCGCAATTGCATCGTGGTTTTCGTTGGCGACGGCGAGCGTTTCGTAGAGTGGGATGTCATCAACGCGTGCTGCTTTCGCGCGTAAAGCAGCCGGTAGTTCGGCGGTGGCGATTTTGGCGCGCGGGAGGAGGATGTGCTGATCGGTGACATCCGCTATCTCGGCGGCGATAGCACTGCCGCGCGACTGCGTCGGGACGAAATCGGGGTGGATGCCGATGCCGTTCAACGCCTCAACCGTTTTTTTGCCGACAGCGCAAATTTTGCATCTGCTGAAAACGCGTGCATCCTTGCCAATTTCTCGGAGACGTTGATAGAAAATCTCAACGGCGTTGACACTCGTGAAAATCACCCATCCGTATTCGGACAAGGCGGCGATGGCGGCGGCGAGGCGCGGGTTCTCTCGGAGCGGCTGAATCGTTATCGTGGGAAATTGGATTACCTCGGCACCGTTCGCCTCTAGCAGCGCGGCGAATTCACTGGCCTGCGCGCGGGCGCGCGTGACAAGCACCCGTTTGCCGAAAAGCGGTTTGGTATCAAACCAACGGAGGTGTTCGCGCAGCTGATTTACCTCGCCAACGACGATGACGGCGGGACTTTTGAGCTGCGCACCCGTTGCTCTTTGGACAATATCTTTCAATGTGCCTTGGATGACGCGCTGCTGCGGTGTCGTGCCGACGCGGATGAGACTCACAGGCGTTTGCGGATTTCTGCCGTGGGTTATCAAGCGTTCCACAATCTGCGCGAGGTGCGCAACACCCATGTAAACGACCAGGGTGTCCACGGCGGTGGCGAGGTGCGCCCAATTGATGTTTGAATTGGCGCGCATCGCGGCGGAATGCCCAGTGACGAACGCAACCGATGAGGCGTAGTCGCGATGCGTGACGGGGATGCCGGCGTATGCTGTCGCGGCGATAGCGGCGGTGATGCCGGGCACCACCTCAAACGGGATGCCGGCTTCGGTGAGGGCGAGTGCCTCCTCGCCGCCGCGCCCGAAAACGTAAGGATCGCCCCCTTTCAGACGGACGACGGTTTTCCCTGCCTTCGCGTGTTGGACCAGGAGCTGATTGAGCTCGGCTTGGCGGGTTGTTCGGATGCGAGGGTCTGGTGCCTGAATTTTTTCGGTGTGCGGCGGACAATAGTCCAGCAGCGCATCGTTCAGGAGCAGGTCATAGATGACGACATCGGCGCGCTGCAGGCATTCAACGGCTTTGAGGGTGATGAGTTTTCTATCGCCGGGCCCCGCGCCGACAATGTAGACGATTCCGTGGTTGTTCATCAGTGTTTTTAGGATTTCGTATAACTTCGTTTATCTTTTAGTGGCGGCCTAGCAGACCTAGGGAGACGTTTTGAGACGCTCGTCTGTCGGCGGTCCATCCTTGTCCCGATATCCGCGCATTCGAGGCCGGGAGGGCTCGCCTACCGGGGAAATCGAGACCCGCCTACCGGGGAAATCGAGACCAGGAGGTCTCTCCTACAAGGGGCCATTGAGACCCGAGGTCTCTCCTACAAGGGGCCGGGGAGATCGAGACCCGAGGGCTCTCCTACAAGGGGAAGCGGGACGGTAGGCGCGCTTCCCAATCGCGCTATTTCAAGATAAGCATCTTCCGCGTTGCCGCAAAATCCCCCGCCTGCAATGTATAGAAATACACCCCGCTTGCAACCCGCTCACCGACTTCATTCCTGCCATCCCAATACGCCGCGCGAGACCGGCTTGCATAGTCTCCTGCACGCTGATGTCCGAGGGCTAACGTCCGCACCACCGCACCGTTCGCTGCGTAAATTGTCACCGTCACCTCGGCAGGGGCTGCCAACTGATAGGGTATCCACGTTTCTGGGTTGAACGGATTGGGGTAGTTCGCCAGCAGCAGCGTCTTCTCCGGAACCAGGAGCGCAAGAAATCCTTCCAATTTCGCTATCCCCCGCTGAAACGCAGGAGAACCGGTGTTCTCCGCATGCAAGAGATTCAGGGCCCACTCCACTTTTTCAAGCGTGAGCCCTGCAGGGAGCACGGCCTGTGACGGTGCAGCCGCCTCGCCCTCACCGAGGGCTGCAGCGACACGCGCGAAGTCTTCACCATCAACAACCCCATCCCCATTCACATCCGCGCGAGGGTTTTGCACAGGTTTGCCCATCGCTTGCGCGACGATGGCCAGATCTGCCAGGTCTGTCACGCCATCGCCGTTGACATCCGCTGCCAATTGCGGTGCCGCTTCCGTCGCGACCGTTGTAAACAACGCCCAAGACTCAATCCCCTCGGCAGTCGCCTTGACTTTGTTTATTCCTGCAGACCTGCCGAGCGTGAGGGTTATCTGTGCTTTGCCGCGCGCATCCGTTGTTGCGGTTTGAGTGCTGAGCGTCCCGCCTCCTGCAAGAACCTCAAACTGAACAGTCTTGCCGACTATCGGCTTACCGTGCTCATCCATCGCCTCCACGACAAACGGGTTTTTCAACGCCGTGTCCCCCGCGCCTTCCTGTTCATCACCGGAGATTTTCAGCAGGGCGGGATGCGCGATGTTGTCAAAATCCACCTCGCCAGGCGTGACGATAGGAAATGCTCCAGCGGGAGCGGGATGCGCGATGTTGTCAAAATCCACCTCTATCCCCTTCGCCTGTATCGCCGGAATATGCGTGTGGAGGGAGGCATAACTCAGTGGGCAGCCTTTCAGATACAGACCATCCCAAGAATCTTCTCCCGGACTCATCCCTAACAAGGGCGATACATCCGCTACCGCCGTCCAGCCAAGATCCAGCCATGTCAGTTGTGTAAGTTTTGCGAGTGGTGCCACATCCGATACCGCCGTGGAGTCAAGATACAGCGTTGTCAGTTGTGTAAGTTTTGCGAGAGGTGCCACATCCGATACCGCCGTGCCGTGAAGATACAGCCCTCTCAGTTGTGTAAGTTTTGCGAGAGGTGCCACATCCGCTACCGCCGTCCAGCCAAGATTCAGCGATGTCAGTTGTGTAAGTTTTGCGAGAGGTGCCACATCCGCTACCGCCGTGCCTTCAAGATTCAGCGTTGTCAGTTGAGTGAGTTTTGCAAGTGGTGCCACATCCGATACCGCCGTGTTGCGAAGATACAGGTTTGTCAGTTGTGTAAGTTTTGCGAGAGGTGCCACATCCGATACCGCCGTGTTGCGAAGCCACAGCGTTGTCAGTTGTGTGAGTTTTGCGAGGGGTGCCACATCCACCAAGCCAGACATAGAGGAAAGTTCCAGAGTTTGCAATTTGGCTAATTTTGCAAGCGGCGACCAGTCCGATATCGCATTGCTGTTGACCCACCCCTGGTCGCTGTAGTTTCCGCGCAGATTCAACGCTGTCAAACCGACTGCATGCTCCAGCCCGGTGAGGTCTTTTATCCCGGCATTGCGTGCTCCAAGCGCATCTAACCTTAGCATTGCATGCGTCGTGATGGCTTCGCCGGATGAGAGTTCAAGGGCCTCACGCACCGCTGCTGCCAAATTCGGATCGGGAATAGAGACAACTTTGGCAGCCGGCAATAGGGAAGAAACATCAATGGGAAACCTTTGCCCAGGTCCGCTGCCATCCCTACCGATAACGTAAAGTTCTACCCATTTAGTTTCGGGTGTCAAAGCGGTAGTCACAAATTCAACGGTGCTGCTCGTTGGGTTTCCATTGAGTCGCTGACAATCGATCAATCCCCCGGTATTAAATTTACTACCGGTGAGAGTAGTCGTTTCTCGCGTAAGCAACCGGGCTTGATAGAGAGATCCGGCCGGAGCGGTTACCGCAAAACGGAGACGGACGGTATTCGGTGGAGCCACGAGGGTTGCGGGGAGCATCTCAATCTCGGCGCGTGCATTCCTGCGGACAGCTGGCGGGGTGTTGAAAGCGGGGTGGACATCCAACCATTCCGCAAAGCAGTGAGACAATTCGTCCTGAGACCCATAACTCATGAGATAGGCATTGTCGCGGAAATCGTGATAATCCATTCCAAACGCATGCCCGAGTTCATGCGCAAGGGTCCTCCAGGCCCAACAGTAAATCCCTGCACGGCCACCGCCATAAGGAGAGCCACCACCGACCCCGCAAGTCCCAGGTAGTGGTCCATCGGTATCTATCATCTGGACAGTAATGTTTCCAACTGGGGCGTGAACCTGCTCTCGGATTTTTTCACGCCAGTTTCTATTATCCCGATAATACTCGTCTGTGAATTTCCCGTTGACGTGATGCACAACGGCGGCTCCGTGGGCATCCGTTTCAAACTGGAAGGTTTTTCTCTTGAATCCGTGGCGTTCCATCTCGTCTGCGTAGAAGCGTTGGGCTTTCTTAATGAGGCCATCAATTTCAGCGTCCACGTTGGGACGAATGGGCTGGTCGCTGGGCCGGAAGTAGATGAGGGACACGAGCCCTGGCACCCGCGGTAAGTGGATCGGCTTAAACGGATCAAATTTGACCTCTGTTCCGTTTGCTTGTATGGCGGGGAGATGCGTCTGGTGTGCGGCGGCATTCAACGGGCAGTTCCGAAGATCCAGCTCTCTCAGTAGTGTAAGTTTTGCGAGAGGTGCCACATCCGCTACCGCCGTCCAGGAAAGAGACAGCCTTTTCAGTAGTGTAAGTTTTGCGAGAGGTGCCACATCCGCTACCGCCGTGTTGTAAAGCCACAGCGTTGTCAGTTGTGTGAGGTGTGCGAGAGGTGCCACATCCGCTACCGCCGTCCAGCCAAGATTCAGGTGTATCAGTAGTGTAAGTTTTGCGAGGGGTGCCACATCCGATACAGCCGTGTAGCGAAGATCCAGCACTATCAGATTGGTTGCATATTCCAGCCCGGTGAGTTCCGTTATCCCACGCCCCGGCGCGTCCAGTCTCGTTAAATTGAGCATCGCATGCGATGTGATGGGCGCACCGGAAGGCAAGCCGAGGGCATCGCGGATTGCTGCGGCTAAGTTGGCATCTGGGATGGACACAACTGCTGCTTCCACTTGGGCGGTGGTGTTCGTGACAGAAATAAAGAGTGTGGCCGTTAAGAGCAGTGTCAAAACGGCAATGAGTGTCTTTTTCATTTGTGTGAATCTCCTCGTAATGTTTCGCGGCAGCGTTTTGGAAGGCGCGCCGTGGGGGTTTCGGATAAAGTTTCTGATGAAATAATAACAAATTTCACAATTAAAATCAAGTTTTTTTATTTCGCAAAAATGCTATTCAGTTCCGTTCGGGGTGACATGTTTGTCGCCTATCGGTTCGTAGGACCTAGGGAGACGTTTTGAGACGCTCGTCTGTCGGCGGTCCATCCTTGTCCCGATACCCGACGCATTTGAGGCCGGGAGGGCTCGCCTACCGGGGAAATCGAGACCCGCCTACCGGGGAAATCGAGACCAGGAGGTCTCTCCTACAAGGGGAAATCGAGACCAGAGGTCTCTCCTACAAGGGGAAATCGAGACCAGGGGGTCTCTCCTACCGGAGAAGAGTCGAGGCCCGAGGTCTCGCCTACAAGGGGGATATTCTTCAGTTAACCTCGAACAGGTCAAGAACGTTTGGAAACCCAAGTGCCAGCCCTGCAGACGTTTGCGCCAACCGTCCGTAGGGCGAGGGAGACCTGTCCCTCGCTGTGCCACAATCGCGGCGGACGGGCCCCCACGCTCCGTGCCCAGGTTAATTTGCTATAAGCAGTTCTGCGGCCCCACTCCGAAGAAGTTTTTCTGCAACAACCTCCCCTAAACTTTGCGGGTTGTCTGGTGTTCCGGTGCCTCTCTCCACGATGCGCGATGTGCCTTCGGGATGACAGACAGCTGCGATAAGCGAGAGTTCGCCGTTGCGATGCGTCGCGTTCGCGCCGATAGGCACGTGACATCCGCCGCCGAGCCGCTCCAAAACGGTTCTTTCTGCGGTGACTTCGGCCGCTGCGTGTGCATCGTTGAGCGGTGCGAGGAGTTCGGAAACCACGGTGTTATCATCTGCCCGCGCTTCGATGGCGAGTGCGCCTTGTCCAACGGCTGGCACCATTGTTTCTGTATCAAAAAACTGTGTGATAATGTCCGGTTTCATCAGGCGTTTAATCCCTGCGGCGGCGAGGATAATTCCATCTAAATGGGTTTCTTGCAGTTTGCGTAAGCGGGTATCAATATTACCGCGTACATCAACGACGCGCAGCTCTGGGCGTGCGTGGAGGAGTTGCGCTTTTCGCCGTGGGCTCGTCGTGCCGATTGTGGCGTTTTTTGGCAGCTGCGTTAATGTCATTCCTGTGCATGTGATTAGGGCATCGCGTGCATCTTCCCGCGCCGGAATTGCGGCGATGTGGAGGCCATCGGGGAGTTCCGTAGGCAAATCTTTGAGGCTATGAACAGCCAGATCGATTTCACCTGTGAGCAGCGCGGTTTCGATTTCTTTGGTAAACACACCTTTTCCGAGTCCGCGCAGTGAGCGGTTCTGGATGGCATCGCCGGTGGTTTTGATGATTTTGAGGGATACCGCCACCTCTGGCAAGTGCGCGTTCACCTGTTTTTGGATGAATTCTGCCTGCCAGCGTGCGAGTTGGCTGCCTCGCGTGCCGATGGTAAGTGATAGTTTCATTTTTCTGCTACATTTCATTGTCGGTGGCATCTAGCGCGAACAGTGCCCGCAAGGCGTGGACGTATTGCCCGTGGTCTGCTTCGTTATCGTTCACGGCTTGGCGTAGATTTTTGACGGGGTGATGGAGGAGTTTTTTGACAATTGCCTGCGTCATGGAGGTTACGGCGGCTTGCTGTTTATGGGACAGGTTTGCCTTTTCAAAACAGGCGTTGCGTTCTGCTGCAACGACTTGTTGGAATTGCTGGTGCAGTGCCTTAATCGTCGGGCTCACTTCGAGGGTTTGCAATTGGGCATGGAACTGCTTCGCTTCTTCGGCGACAAGTTGTTCGGCGCGTGTGGCTTCGTGTTGGCGTTCTTTGAGGTTGGAAGCGACAACCGCCTCGAGGTCATCGATGTTATAGAGGAACACGCCGTCGATGTGATTGACATCAGGTTCGATGTCGCGCGGGACTGCGATGTCAATGAGGAACATGTAGCGGTGCTTCCGTTTCCGCATGACATCGGCGAGGGGCCGCGGCGTGATGAGGTACTGCGGTGCATCGGTGGAGCTAATGACGATGTCGGCATCAATGAGAAAGCCGAGGTTGCTTTGGTAAGCGATGGGTGTCCCTCTGAATTTCTCGGCGATTTTGACGGCGCGTTCGTAGGTTCGGTTCGCGACGATGACGTTGGAAACGCCGTTGGCGACGAGATGCTTCGCTGTCAATTCGCTCATTTCGCCTGCGCCGATGATGGCTACGGTTTTGCCTTCCAGCGTGTTAAAGATTTTCTTGGCGAGTTCGACGGCGGCGTAGCTGATAGAGACAGCGCCGGTAGCGATAGTCGTCTCAGTGCGGATGCGCTTGCCGACGCTGAACGCCTTGTTAAAAAGCCGATTGAGGATAGTGCCTGCCCCGCCGGCGGCACGAGAGTCCTCATAGGCGGCTTTCACTTGTCCCAAGATTTGCGCTTCGCCGACTACCATGGAATCGAGGCTGGTTGTCACCCTGAAGAGGTGTTGGATTGCGCCCAGTCCGTGGTGGCTATAACTGAACTTCTTGAGAGCGTCCATGCTAATGCGATGGTAGCGCGAGAGGAATTCGAGCAGATGGGTAGCGGATGCCTCGTCACTGCGGCGCGCGTTTGGCACGGCGTAAATTTCTACCCGGTTGCAGGTAGAGAGGATGACTGCCTCCTGCACGTGCTGCGATTCCCGGAGGTGTTGCAGCGAGTGGACTAGTTGTTCGTCGGAAAATGCCAATTTTTCCCGGAACGCAATCGGCGCGACGTGATGGCTCGTTCCGACGGAGACCAGGGGGTTCGTATGTTGCGTGCGGGGTTCACACTGGCTATTGCATGTGGGCACGGCTTCAGCGTCGGGATGTCTGTTGTGCTGCGGGCCGGGGTATGTTTCCATGAAGTTTTCCATTGCTCTTTTGCCTCTGCCTTTAATTATACCCTATTTCGGGAGGCATGTCAAGAAAAAACCGATTTTTATCGCCAAGCGTGGATGCTGTCCAAAAAAAGGTTCACCCCGGCATAGGTGCATAGCAGTGCGACGAAGCCGATGATGGCGGCATAGGCGGCTTTGCGGCCGCGCCATCCCCAGAGTTGACGGATGGCGATTTGCGCGACATAGATGAACCACGTGAGAAGGGTGAAGATAATCTTCGCGTCAAGCCATTTCCAGGGGAGTTCTCGGATGTATTGCGTCCATAAACTGCCGACGATGATGCCCATGGATAGCAGAATGACTCCGATGAAGATGCATCGATAGCCGAATTCATCGGAATTGCCGAGTGCCGGGAGCAGGTTAGAGAAGAGCGTATCTGTCTTCGCGCGGATTCTCTTTTCGGCGATGAGATACATGAGTCCGAACCCGAAGGCGGCGATGAAGGCGGCGTACGCGAGAAAAATCAGCGACGTGTGGGCGACGAGCCAATAGTTGTGCAGTTGTTCTGGCAGCGTTGAGGTATTCCTAGCGAAACTATAGGCGATGAGGATGGCGAGGAATGCAACCGGCACGACGAAACTCCCGAGGGCGCGGAGGTGCGTCAAGCGGACGATGATGAGGTATATCAGCGTGGTGGCCCAGGCGAAGAAGGCGGTAGAATCTGTCCAGTGTGTCATCGGGAAGTGTTCCTGTTGGAGCCACCAGAGCGCGATGAAAAGCGTCAGACAGGCGAATCCGATGGTAGTTCCCCAAAAGGCGATGCTTTCAATCGTTGGGCGAAGGGTTGATACGTCAGAGCGGTTCCCTATCGCGAGCGAAAGTGCCTGAAAGATACTTGCTGTTAAGTATATCAGCAGTGTGACAAGAAATAGAAAGTTCATGAATCCCCGTTTGCCGGCAGGCGCGCTTTGAGAGCGCGACTGCGGGGTTGGTTGAGCAGGTTCGATACGAGGGTATTAGCGCGTTCCGATTCGCCGCGCCGAATCCAGTTGAAGAGGCATTCGGCGGAGCACGTCGCATCGGTGAGTCGTAAGCAACACGTTTGTGCCTCAGCCCGATAGTTGATCAGTGTCTCGAAAAAGTCGGCGCGTGCTTTTGAAGTCTGAAAAGTGTTGAGGATATCGGGACGAATCGTTCCGAGGAATTCAATAAACGCGCCGTATCCGTTATTTTCAAACTGCGCTGCGAGAGTTTGTTGCAGGCGTTTTGCTTTGCCTGCGGCTTCCTCGCCGTTGTGGGTAGAGATGCTGATAATGAGGTTCTCATCTGTGATGAGGTGCGGTGTCCGAAAGGTTCCGGCATCGGCCTGTATGACGTATTCTCTGAGCGGTAGCGGCGCATGCTCTGGGATATTAGGCGATTCGGCGATGACGAGGAACGCCGCCTCAACGTTTTTCGGCTGATGCACGACGTCCGCGCCGCATTGGCGTAAAAGCGAGATGCGGCGTGCAATCTCCGGCGTTTTCTCACGATAGAGGACAGCGCACCGGCGATTTTCCAAGAGGAGATAAATCGGATAGGGCAGCCCTTGGTTCCGGATGAGTTCGGGCTTTCCGTTTTGATATCCAAGGGTGTAAAGTGAGTTTGCCCGGAGTTTCTCCTCAAGATGTTCGCGAATGCGGCGGCTCGTCGCCGGGCTCTTGCCGCTAGTGGAGATGCTGAGCATGAGCTCGCCATCTGTCACGACAGATGCGGCGGCGAACGTGCACTGCGGGATAACGTCGACGACGTTGACTAAGCGAATCCGGTTTTCTTCGTATGCCTCCGTGAAAACGGCGGTGTTTATCGGCGTTTCATCGGTGGCGGCACAGATGAGAAAATGGCCGCGCGTATCGCCTGCAGTAAACTGCCGGTTCTGCCACACAATCTGGCCGTTCTGCGCGAGGAACGCGAGCAGTGCGGTTGCCTCGGGGCTAATCACCGTGACTTCGCCGCCGCTGAGGAGCAGAGAAACGACTTTGCGTTCGGCGACGGTGCCGCCGCCGACAACTAGGCATTTTCGGTGCTGGAGGTTGAGGGCTACAGGATAAAACATTTTTGAGGTTACTCTGTTCGCGAGGGCTGGTTCGATTCGTATTGTTTAACCTTATTCCGCTCTTTCTCCAGTTCGGCGAGGAGCCGCGCGTTTTCGACTGTGAGTCGTGCTGCCCTGGCTTGGACTATCCGGTATTCCTCGGACATGAGGGCGACACCGGCTTTAGTCTCCTCGTTCTTGACTTTGAGTTTGCCAATTTCGGCGTTCGTTTCGTCTTGCTGCACCCGCATCCCAACAATTTCGGCCCGAACTTCCTCAAATTCGGCATTGATGTAATCCGGTGCCTTGCCAGCTTTTACCAGCACGGCGACTACGGCGAAGGCGATAAGATAGACGGCATCCGCTATCCACGGATAATTCGCGAAATCTAAAATAATGCCCAAGCCGACGATAATTGTCCCAATAAGGAACATCATGAACGTTTCCTCCTATTTTTTCTTATAAAACCGATAGGCGCGTCGCCACAAGCGGAGGACTATTTCAACCTACCGGACAGGATTAAGGCTTTGATCTCCTGGTACCTGCCTGTCATTTGGTTGAAGTTGTTCCGTAAGGACTGGTTATCGCGTTTGACTTCGTCCAGTTCCTTTCGGAGTTTATCGTTTGCCTTCCGCAGGCTGTTGTATTCTTCCTGCAACGTGTTGTATCGGCGATCGGCGGTGCTCTGAAATTCGCGGAATTGTTGCTGGAGTTCCGCGTTTTCGTTTTGAACTATCAGCAGTTGTTGCTGGAATTCCGCGTTTTGTTGCCGGAGTTCCACGTTTTGTTGCTGGAGTTCCGCGTTTTCGTTTTGAACTATCAGCAGTTGTTGCTGGAATTCCGCGTTTTGTTGCCGGAGTTCCACGTTTTGTTGCTGAAGTTCCGCGTTTTCGTTTTGAACTATCAGCAGTTGTTGCTGGAATTCCGCGTTTTGTTGCTGGAGCTTCTCATTTTCCTTCTTAAGAGCCTTGTGCGCCCGATATAACCACACGAGCCCAATAAGGCTAATGCTAAGCACCCCAACATCGATAATGCTCACATTAAACCAAGTGAAACCCATTTTAAAAATCTCCTTTGTTTTCCCTTCTTCCAACGCTATGAATCCCGCGAGACGACATAATTCGCGAGTTGCTCCAACGCCGTGCGCGCCGAGGTATCGGGCAACGCTTGCAATGCGGATTTGGCGCGGTCTGCGTAGGTTTGCGCAACTGTCAAACAGTGAGGCCCAACGTCGTACCGCTGAAACAGGGATTGCACGAAGGCTATCGCCGCTGCTTCGTCGGTATGCGGATTCAGCACGTGTTCAAGTTTATCTTTCTCTGCATCGTCGCAGTAGGAGCGGGCCACGATGATGGGAAAGGTGAGTTTGCCTTCGCGCAGATCACCGAATGCATTCTTTCCGAGTTTCTCCGGTGCCACTACGAAATCAAGCAAGTCATCGACAATCTGGAAGGCTGTCCCGATTTGTTGTCCGTATGTTGTGAGTGCCGCGATTTGCCGTTCATCGGTTGTGCCGAGGTGCGCGCCGAGGGTGCAAGAGGCGGCAATCAGTTTCCCGGTTTTGAAACTGATAATTTTGAGATACTCGTCCTCGGTGATGTCAAAATCGCCGCTTTTGTAGGCATGTATGACTTCGCCTTCGCACATCGCCTGCGTGGTATCGGCGAGGATTTCCATGGCCGGGTCCTCGGCGCGGCGGGATACCAGCATCGAGAGGACACGCGCGTGCAGATAATCGCCGACGAGCACGGCAACTTTGTTGCCCCACTTCGTCTGGAGTGTCTCGCGACCGCGGCGAATGCTCGCTTCGTCAAGGACATCGTCATGCACGAGGGAGGCGACGTGAATGAGCTCCACGACGGCGGCGAGGGTGTGCGCATCGGAGCCTTCGTAGCCGCACGCTTTCGCTGAAAGCACGACGAGAATGGGACGGAGCCGTTTGCCGCCACCTTTGACGACGTGCTGGACTGCCATGTCGACAAAACTGTACTCGCTCGCCGTTTGTTCGGTGAGTTTCGCCTCAACGGCACCAAGGTCATCGGCTATCAATTGGACAATCTGATCAAAGTTTGGCATTTTTTAGATGATTTGTCTTCAGTAGGAGGAACCTCCCGATTCACCGGGACTCCGAGTTCTCTCTTACTGAAGGAGAGATGAACTACTGGACTTTAGAGCTGCGCCAATACCTGCGTTGCGGCGTTCACGGTGTTGTCAATATCCTCCTCCGAGTGGCACAAGGAGACGAACCCTGCCTCAAATTGCGATGGTGCGATATAGACACCCCGTTCCAGTAGCCCCCAGAAGTAGTGCCGATAGCGTTCGGTATCTGCGGTGCGCGCGCCGTCTGCATCGGTGACAGTCTCCGGCGTAAAATAGAGCATCAGCATGGAACCGACTCGGCTGTGCCATGCGTCAACCCCATGTTTTTTGGTTGCTTCGGCGAGTCTGTCTGCGAGCACGGTGGCGCGGTGTTCAAGTTGTTCGTAAACCCCCGGCTCGGCGAGGTGTTTCAGTGTCGTGATGCCGGCGGTGACAGCCAGCGGATTTCCGGAGAGTGTGCCTGCTTGATAGACATCGCCTTCCGGTGCGACGCAGCGCATGATGTCCCGTTTTCCGCCATAAGCACCGACAGGTAAGCCGCCGCCGATAATTTTTCCGAGGCATGTCATGTCCGGGGTAACGTTATAGTAGGTTTGCGCGCCGCCGTATGCCACCCGAAACCCGGTAATCACCTCGTCGAAGATGAGGACGATGCCGTGCGCCGCCGTGATGTCACGGAGTTCTTGGAGGTAACCGTCGTGCGGCGGAATAATGCCCATGTTGCCCATGATAGGTTCAAGGATGAGGCACGCGATTTCATCGGGATTTGCCGCAATCGTCTTGCTTACTGCATCGGCGTTGTTGAAAGGCACGGTGAGCGTATTGCGGGCAAAATCTTCGGGGACACCCCCGCTATCGGCGAGCCCAAACGTCGCTACACCCGAACCGGCTTTGGCGAGCAGATAGTCGACGTGTCCGTGGTAGCACCCGTCAATTTTGATGATTTTGTTGCGGCCGGTATAGCCGCGCGCGACGCGAATCGCGCTCATCGTTGCCTCAGTGCCGGAGTTGACGAGGCGGGCCTGTTCAATAGAAGGCACAGCGTTGGCAATCTCCGCGGCGAGTTCAGTCTCTAGCGTCGTCGGTGCGCCGAAACTGGTGCCGCGCGAGGCGGCGGCGGTGATTGCGGCCACGACACTCGGATGCGCATGCCCCAAAATGAGTGGCCCCCACGAGGCAAGGTAGTCGATATATTCGTTCCCGTCAATGTCGTAAACTTTCGAGCCTTCGCCGCGTTCCATAAAACGCGGTGTGCCTTCCACTTTGCTGAAATTGCGGACCGGGCTGTTGACACCGCCGGGGATAAATTGTTGTGATTTTTGCCATGCGGCTAAAGATTTAGTGTTTTCCAATTTTTTGTATCCTCATGACGAGGGTGCTCGCGTCCTGGCGAGGGACAGGTTTCCCTTGCCCTACGGTTGAAGAGGTGATAGCCATTTGACAACCGATTTCGCGAAATAGGTTAAAATCATATCGGCCCCGGCGCGTTTGATGCTTGTCAACGCCTCCAGTGCAGCGCGCTGTTCGTCGAGCCAGCCGTTTTGCGCGGCGGCTTTAATCATCGCGTATTCACCGCTGACGTTGTAAGCGGCAACCGGGGTCTGAAATGCAGTCTTCACGCGGTGGATGACATCAAGATAGGCGAGCGCGGGTTTCACCATGAGGATATCCGCGCCTTCCTCAATATCCAATGCGACTTCCCGGAGTGCCTCTTCGGCGTTTGCCGCGTCCATCTGATAGGAGCGTCTATCGCCAAATTGCGGCGCGGATTCGGCGGCTTCGCGGAACGGCCCGTAGAAAGCGGACGCATATTTCGCAGCATACGCCATAATCGGGATGTGCGAGTATCCGTCCATGTCCAACGCCTCGCGAATCGCGCCGACGCGGCCGTCCATCATATCTGACGGTGCGATGACATCGGCCCCGGCGCGCGCATGCGAGAGACTCTCCTTGACGAGCAGTGCCACCGTCCGGTCATTTTGCACGTCACCTGCTTCAACGATGCCGCAATGCCCGTGGTCTGTGTATTCACAGAGGCAGACATCTGTGATGACGAGCAGAGTTGGCACGGCATCCTTAATCGCACGAACAGCCTGTTGGATAATGCCATCGTCGGCGTATGCCTCGGAGCCGAGCGCGTCCTTTTCCTCAGGGATACCGAACAAGATGGTGCCGGGAATGCCGAGGGCTGCCAACTCTTTCGCCGCGGTGACGAGATTGTCTACCGAGTAGTGGTAGCATCCCGGCATGGACGAAATTTCGGTTGCGACGTTCCTGCCGTGAACGACAAACATCGGATAGATAAGGTCATCGATGGACAGTTTCGTTTCGCGAACGAGCCGTCGCAGGTTTTCATTTGCACGGAGCCGCCGGGGGCGGTAAACGGAGAACGTGTTCATTCGTTATCGGAACCGGAGGGTTCTCCTATATGAGTCGGTTTGATTTCATACTGCGTTAATTCCAGGCTTCTCTCAGTAATGGGAGCCTGAAATTCTGCCGGCGGCATCAGTGTTAACACAACAGCCTGAGATTCCTGCGCGAATTTCACAATGCCGACGTTGGGTGCCAGCCACAGTGTCGTGACAGCTTCCCCCGGGACTGGCGGTGGCCCGCCTTCCATCGGTTCGGAGGCGGTAACGGTGGTTTTGGTGCGGTATTCGATTTTCAGGCAATCTTCAAACGTGCCAGCCGCTGTCTCCACGGTTTCAGTTTCCGTGACGTTCCCGGTTTCAACGATGGTGAAGTACAGTTTGAGATCTGGTGTCTCCTCCATGCCCTGAAACATGGCGGTATCGCCCTGTATATCAATCCCCAAGGTGAGTTCGATATTTATCTGCGTTGCATCCCACTCTTCGTTGAAGGTAGCCGGTGTTGGGAGCAGATAGAAGTAGTCTTGCGCTTCAACGCTAACGTCATAACTCAGCGAGATGTGAACACCGGGAGGCATACCTTGTTGCCTCATTTCTTGTTCCGCCATCGCGCGGAGTATTTCCAATTCTTCGGTTATCCGTGCCGTGAATGCGTTTTTGACGTATTCGCCGGCCAAGGAGGCAACCCACTCGTCACCGACGAGGTAGTAATAGGGTGCAGCATGGTAAAGATAATCTGCCCAATCGTCTAGGGCAGGTTCATAGCGGAAGACGCGATAGGTTTCGCCATCAACCTCTTCGGGTTCTGCGGCGTAGCGCGTCAGTTCGTCGCCGTTTTCGTCTTCGTAGCCCCAATAACTTCCGAGTGTATCGGGGAAATAGTAGTTTGCCCATTCGTTCCCCATCAGCGTCGCGCTGGAGGTGAATATGAGCAAGGCACTCAGTAAAAAGCAAAACGGTTTGCGCATGAGGGAACCCTCCGATTAGTTGCTGCTGTCGCTTCCGGATTCAGCGGATTTGAGCTCGAACTGCGTTAACTCCAAGGTCTTCTCCGTATCCAAGGCCTCGGATTCTTGGACGAATTTGACAATTCCGACGTTAGGTGCTAACCAGAGCGTTGTCAGGGTTTCGCCGTATTCGTTTGAAAACAGCGATTCTGCGTCTTCCATCGGCGGTGACGTTTCCATCGTTGCATCTGTGCGGTATTCAATTTTCAGGCAATCCTCAAAGGTGCCGGCTTCTGTCTCGACGGTTTCGGTGTCCACGACGTTTCCGGTCTCCACAATAGTGAGGTACATCGTAATGTTCGGGTTAAGGGGTGGAAATCCCTCCAGATCGCTCTGGATGCTGATGTTGAGGTCCATTTTCACGTTGGCCCGCATGGCCTCCCATTCCTCATTGGCTGTTGCGGGAGTCGGCAGAAAATAGAAGTAGTCCTGCGCTTCCACCTCAAGTTCGTATGTCATGTTTATGTCGACATTCACCCCGGGTGGGAGTTGGTTATTCATCTCCTGCCGCATTACGGCGAGGACTTCGTCCCACTGCTGCGCTGTGACGGCCTTTATTGCGTTTTCGACATCGTTGCCGACGAAAAAGGCTACCCATTCGTCACCGACGCTGTAAAAATAAGGATGAACGTAGTACTGGTAATCTTTCCAGTCTTCAAGTCGGGGTGAGTAACTGAAGGCCCGATACGTTTGGCCATCAATGTCCACCGGTTCCACGGCGTAGCGCGTGAGTTCGTTGCCATCCTGGTCTTCGTAGAGCCAGTAGCTTTCCAGCGCGTCGGGGAAATAGTAATTTGCCCACTCATTGCCCATCAGCGTTACGCTGAAACTGAAGAGCAATAGGAGCGTGAGCATGAGTCGAAACGGTTTTAACATGGGAGATTCCTCCGATTTCGTTGTTTTTCTGCGAGTGCAATTCAATTATACAGAATTTTGTTGCGAATGTCAAGGAAAATTAGCAGCGGTGCGCTATCGGCTTTCGTACGTCAACGGGAAGGTGATGGGCGCGCCGTTGTTTGCCCACGAACGTGCCATCGCTATGTCAATTTCCCTGTCCTTCCGGCCGTTGTAGGCACCGTATTCCGGTTCCGTGTTGTTGCGGACAGCGTTGACGAGGCTCATCAATTCCGATGCGACGGTGATTTCGCCATCGCTGAGCGGATACTGCTGCAACGGGTTCTCCCAAATGACTTCGGGTTTCGTGTTTGCTACGAGTGCGGCGAGGGTTTCATAACCGCCCACGTTGTTGATTCGCCGCGTGAGAGTCACCGCGCGCTGTTCGTCGGCATTTTCGTTGAGGATGACTGCCTCGTTTCGGAAGCACATGCCGCGTTCGGCGTAAAACTTGGAGCCGTTGAACCCGCGCAGCGGCGAACCGTAAGAGAGGCTACTGAAGTTGAAAATCCCCACTGCGCCGTCTTCAAACTCGATGATAGCGTGTTGCCAATCCTCGGTATTGCGCGGCGGTTGCCCCGTCCGCCAGACGTGATTCTGCACCTCGTAGTTCTTCCGGAAGCCGTAAACGCGCATGGGTTCATTCTCGAAGCCGACATAGCTGCGGATAAGCCCGATGCCGTGGTAGCCGTGCCCGCGGAAATCGTTATAGGCGGCGTTGACTTTGCCGAAGACACCGGCGAGAATCATCTCCCGTTTTATCCGTTCTGTTGGGACGCGATAATAGTTCTCGTTCACCTCCAGCTTCGTGCCGTTCGCCTGCGCGGATGCTATCATTTTGTCAGCCCACCCGAGGTCTGTGTCAATGGGGGTTTCGGTGCAATAACTTACCCCGCGTTCGGAGCAGAGGAGCCCCGGGATGTGGTTGTTGCTCGGCGTGATGACGATGGCGCAGATATCCGGCTTCACTTCGTCCAGCATCCGTTCGGTGTCGGTGTAAGCGGGGACGTTGTATGTTGTGCCTTGTTCGGTGACGCTTTCCTCGCGTGCATCGCAGACGGCGACGAGCTCGAGGTCTGCCGTCAATTTCGCGATGATGGGGAGGTAAGTGCCGGCACCGCGTCTGCCTGTGCCGATGTGTGCGATTTTGAGTTTATCCATGCGGGTTTTCCTTGGGCGGTTTGCAACCGCGCCTACGGGGTATCCTATTCTATCCAGAAGATGTGGCTCCGTTCAAAAACCCCATCGAGGTAGATTTCCACGAACCACTCGCCGGTATCCGCGGGCGTGTCGATGTAGAACCAGGTGATTTTCTCGCCGGTTGTTGAAGTGAAGGTCTGGGATTCTGTCCAGAACGGCGGATCCTCCAGGTCATCGGCGGGTGAGAACCATGACACTTCAACTGTGTGTTGTGCCTCAATATTGTTCCATAACATCCACAAAAAGATTTGTTCGTTGACATCGGCGTTGAACGTGTCGGTGATGCCGTCGGGACGTTCTTCAAAGACGCTGATTGCCATGACAGCGTCCACGATAATCGGTTCGCCTCTTCCGACATCGGTGAGTCCGCTTCCGCCGGAAGAACTTTCTCCACAGCCGTTTAGGCCGAGTGCCAGCGTCACGAGAAGTAAAATTGCGGCGTGCGCCTGATGCATCTGTATTCCTCCCCAAAATGTAATGTATCGTCCATTTAGTCTATCATAACGAATCTTTTTTGTCAAGAAAATAATTGTGGCGCGGTTGCATTTCGTTTCAGTTCTCCTGTTCTGTAATTCGGGCTTGGGGAACTAAATAGGCCTGCACGCGCACTTTTCTTCTTGACACCTTTAGTTTTTCATGCTAGACTCGTTGACACAAAGGAGGTGAATGTGATGGGATTTGATGTGATAATTGAGGGTGGGAGCATCGTTGATGGCACCGGCAAGCGGGCTCCGTTCGTTGCGGATATCGGCATTCAAGGCGACACAATTGCCGCTATCGGCGTGCTTCGGGATGCGGAAACGGCGCATCGGATTTCTGCGAAGGATAGCGTCGTCTGTCCCGGCTTCGTTGATGTGCATGTCCATTCCGAGATTGCGCTGCTTGGCGGCCGCGATCAGTTCGCCGCTGTCAGTCAAGGCGTGACGACACACTTGGCCGCTCCCGATGGTTTCGGCTGGGCACCTTTGTCTCCAAAGCTCGCGGGAGAATTGTGGCACTATACACAATTTGCATACGGCGATGCAAAATTGGCTCTGGATTGGCAAACGCCTGATGCGTATTTGGACATTTTTCACGGCCGCATTCCAGCCAATCTCTATCCGCAGGTGCCGCATTGTGCCGTGCGCCTTGGGGCGATGGGATGGGATGCGCGTCCGGCTACCGATGCCGAATTGAAGGCGATGGCACGCGCCACGCGCGAGTGGTTGGAAGCGGGGGCATGCTGTCTCTGTTTGGGACTTGACTATCAGCCGTCGGCGAATGCGGATTTACGCGAGTTAGTGTTTCTCTCAAAAATCGCGGCGGCTTACGATGCCATTTATGCGGCGCATATCCGCTACCGTCTCGTCGGCAGAAAACGCGCGTGGGAGGAGACGATTGCCATCGCACAGCAGGCCGAAATCCCGGTACATATCTCGCATGAACGAGTGGATGCAGAAGCCGCTGAGGTGCTTGAGCAAGTTGACAGGAACGACATCGATCTGACGTTTGAATCTTACCTTTATCCTGCGGGCATGACGCATCTCGCAATGATGCTGCCGATGGAGTTTCAGACAGGTGCGCCGACAGATATGTTGGCAAATTTGGAGAAGCCGGCTGTCCGCGAGAAATCGATTGCGTATTTGCAGGAAGAATTGGGGGAAGGCAACCAGATTGTGGGTTATACTCGTTCCGGTCGCTTTATCGGGATGCCGCTCGCCGAGGCGGCGAAAAGTGAAGGCAAATCCCACGCGGCATTCGGGTTTGACCTGGTTCGCGAAGAGGCTTGCATTGAAACCGCTGTGATGCCGTGGGCGACATCGCCGGCAGAAAACGAACGGATTTTGGACCGGACGGCGGCGCATCCGCGCATGATGATTGCCAGCGATGGCGTTTACAATATTCCGCATCCACACCCGCGCAGTTACGGCTGTTTTGTGCAGTATCTCGGCAAGTTCGTGCGTGAACGGAAGCTTGTCTCTCTGAAGGAGGCTGTGTATAAAATGAGCGGATTTCCGGCGGAACGCTTTCGCCTAGCTGACAGGGGTAGAATCGCCCGTGGACTTGCCGCGGACATCGTTATTTTCAATCCGGATACCGTGGCAGCCCGGTCGACCTGGGCAGCACCGGTTCAACTGCCTGTCGGTGTGGAGTGGGTATTCGTTAACGGCGTTCCTGTCATTGCAGCGGGAAATGCGACGGGGCGACTCCCGGGGCGTGTGCTGCGGATGAAAAGGTAATGCAAAATTCCTTCTGTAGTTGGGGCGCGCAACCCTCCGATGTTAGTTCTTGTAGGAGAGACCTCCCGGTCTCGATGGGTGCGGTATCGGGACCAGGAGGTCCCTCCTACGGGGCGTTTTTTTCACTCATATCGGGACCAGGATGTCCCTCCTACCGAGGGGATAATCGAGACGCGGGATGTCTCTCTTACCGAGGGGAGGTGTCGGGACAGGGATGTCCCTCCTACCGAGGGGAGGGCTCTCCTACAAGGGTAGAAGACTGTGACAAACTACGATGTGACAATTATCGGCGGTGGCAGCGCGGGATTGGTGCTCGCCGTGGCAGGTGCGAAGTTGGGTAAGAAAACTGCGCTCATCGAGAAGCACCGCATCGGTGGAGATTGCCTCTGGACAGGGTGCGTGCCGTCCAAAGCACTTCTCAAAGTGGCGAAGGTTGCGAATGAGCTCCAGCATGCAGAAAAATATGGGTTTTTCGGCGAGGGTGAGGTTTTCAACCGCGCGCCCGATTTCCAGCAAGCGATGGCGTATGTGCGCAGCACACAGCAGAAAATCGAAGAGGCGCACGATAACCCTGAAAGATTTCGGGATATGGGGGTTGATGTCATCTTCGGCAGTGGGCATTTTACGTCACGTAATACGTTCGTCGTTGAGGATACCGAAAGCGGACAAACGCGAACCCTCACCAGCAAAAAGTTTGTCATCAGCACCGGTTCTCGGCCCGCTGTGCCATCTATTCCTGGGATAGAAACCTGTGAGTATCTGGATAGTGAAACGGTCTGGGAGTTAGAAGCATTGCCTAAGCGTCTGCTCGTTGTCGGTGCAGGCCCGATTGGGGTTGAATTGGGACAGGCTTTTCATCGCCTCGGGGCGGAGGTGACTTTTGCGCAACGGGGAGCTCGAATTCTGACGAAGGAAGATGTTGATGTCTCCGCGTGTTTGCTAGACTTCCTCCGAGAGGAGGGAATGACTATCCGCCTCAACACGGAGATTGCGCGCATTGACAACCGCGATGCCCCTCCTCCGGTAGGGCGCGGGAAACCTGTCCCTCGCCATGCCGAGAGTTCGCTGAACGTTACGTTCCGTGACGATAAAAACCGTGCCGAATCACAACAATTTGACAAAATCTTAATTGCCGCTGGGCGCGCGCCGAATGTGGAAGGACTCGGCCTTGAGGAAATCGGCGTGAATGTCAACACGCGCGGGATTGAGGTTAACAGCAAACTGCAGACGAACGTGAAAAATATCTATGCGGCGGGCGATGTCATCGGGCATTATCTTTTCACGCACGTCGCCGCTTATCAAGCGCAACTGATTTTGCGGAATATCTTCTTTCCTTTCTCCAAGAAGATTGCCTATTCTGTCGTGCCGTGGACGACGTTTTGTGAGCCTGAGGTAGCGCGATGCGGCTTGACCGAGGTAGAAGCGCGCGAAAAATATGGCGATGTTGATGTCTTCACCCTCGCGCAGGCGGACGTGGACAGGGCAGTCGCTGAAGGCGAGACGCGCGGCTTTACTAAAGTTATCGCGAGCCGGTGGCGCGGGAAGATATTGGGGGTTCACCTTGTCGGCGCGCATGCGGGAGAGGTTCTCCATGAATACGTGCTGGCGATGCGGCAGGGAATACCGCTCCGGAAGTTGAGCGGGATGATGCACGTGTATCCGACGTTTTCGAGCAGTGTGTGGCGCGTGGCGGGGCAATGGTTCTCGGAGAGCACGCCCATCCGCACCTTACGGAAATTGATTTCATAATCGGCCTCACGCAAAATCCATCTCTTTTCTCAGTTGTTTGTGCGTCATGCCTATCATGAAAAAAGAGCCGGAAGCCACGTTGCCCCAATCATATCATCTAACGCAGTATCATGACAAACCGAGGTTGTGTGGTTCCGGCTCACCCAAGGAGGCTTACGTTAAGAGTCTAAGCAATTTCTGTGCCAATAAGAAATCGTTGATTTTCGGCGATTTTGAGAAGATATTGTCTATTTTTTGAACACCTTCTGATGAAAAAAGTGACATTTTGATGCAAGTAGGTGCAAACTTATGAAAAATCTTATCCATGAATGCTGGACTGCTTACACCGCGCTCAGGACAGAAATGGGACGGTGGCTCAAACAGAGCATGCTGCTCGATCCGCCCGGGCCAAACGATGGCGGCGAGGACGAAGCAAACTATGCCCTTGCATGGTTTCCTCACTATCTGATTACTGGGGATGCGGCTGTCCTGCAACACTTCGGTTCCCTGAAAACCGCGCTGGCAGGATGGGTGGAACGCGATTGCCACCACGGGTACGAACCGAAGGCGGAGGCGCACCACGGGCCTGAGCCTTTTCTGCTCTTCCTACCGCGCTATATCGGCGTAGTGCCGGAAGATACGGAAGCTGTCGCGCTGTTGACAGATGCTGCCGAACACATCGGGAATTGGGTACCGGAAATCCCGCCGTGGTATGATTATGAACGCGATACCTTCATCGGCTATAACATCGGCAGTCGTTTTGTGGAGAACGCCGAGAAGGACGCTTATGAATTGGCGGAGCACTTCCGATTTATTCACATCGCCCTCGCGGCGTATCGTGTCACGCGCGAAAGCCGCTATCTGGAGTGGGCGTTGCGCTACGGGAAGAAGCGGGCTGAACGCCTCGTCGCCGCGCCAGACCCGATGCCGTTGCTTTGGGATTTGGACGGAAATGGGCTCAGCGAGACGGAGGTCGATGCCAAGAATTTACATCGGCTTGTTGCAAGCACACACCACGTCCCGAACGACCCGAGTGCAGGCATTGAAGTCCTCCTCGCCTCCGGTGCCATCTATGCACTCGGAGCTCTGTATCGGCTGTCCGGTGACACTGTTTTCCAGAGGGCAGCGAAGCGCATCGTTGGACCGCTAGTGGATTCCCTGCGCGACCCTTACAATGATCCGGCTGCAGCCGCGCTCAGTTATTATCGCTGGACATTTAACGATGCTGTCTTCGATGCCGACATCCGTGCGCAGGTGGAGAAGCTGCCGGCTTCTCCGCCGGATTTGCTCGCGCTTGTGTTTCCGCAGGAGATTCGCCGCCGCGAACCCGGGGTTGGAAAACGCGCCGATATGGCATACTGGGGAGAATGGGCAGATGACGGCTCTGTCAAACCGATTCGTGAACCGTCGACTGCGACGTTGACGCTCGCGTATCAAGTAACGGGGGATGTATCGTTCGCGGCGCGGGCGTTGGGAGGTGCTGCGACGCGTTTGACTATCGCCCGGCGCGTGTTGCGCGGTGGGAGGGAGCACGCCGATATGGGCGGCGCAGTCTGCTCTGTCGCCGCCGGCCATGGACGCAACTGGGGACAAGGCGCGGTGACGGCATGCTACGGACCGCTTTTGCTCGGCACGCGTGACATTCAGAGTGAGATTGTGCCGATTTTGCATGTCAAACGGCAAAACGGAGAACCACATCTGCCATCGCCGCTCCTCTCTCTCGTGCGGCCTCTGATTGGCGCGGATTCTGGCGCGGAAGTGGTTTTCTATAACGGCGGCGAGTCGCCGCTCACGTTTGCGTGGCAGATGCGGGATGCGCCCTGGAGTGATTTGACGTTGGATGCGCGCGAGTCTATAGCATGCCGGAATTCATCTGAAGATCCAGAAAATAAATAGGTTGTTTTCGCGTGAAAAAAGTGTCCGGTAGGAGGGACCTCCTGGTCCCGATGCCTCGCCGTGCCGCGCGCGTTCCTTTTACCGTAGGGCGAGGGCCTGTCCCTCGCCGTGCCGCGCGCGTTCCTTTCACCGTAGGGCGAGGGCCTGTGCCTCGCCATGCCTCGGTCGCATCAGAAAGCGTTCGCGGTCTCTGGGCTGCGGACGGCTTTCGTGTGGATCGGACGATCGCGAGGGACAGGCCCTCGCGCTACGGTGCAAGGCGGTGGTTTTCGTTTGGATCTGGCGATCGCGAGGGGACCCCTCGGCGATTCGCGCTCGCCGGGCCCTCGCGCTACGGTAGTGAGAGGCAAATCGGCCCTGCGGCCCGTAGGGCGAGGTCCTGTGCCTCGCCGTGCTTGCTCGCATCAAAAAACAGGCGAAGCCAGGGCCCCGGCCGGTTTTGGTGTGGATCGGGGGATCGCGAGGGACAGTAGACATCTCTGCAGCGGGACTGCAGAGATGACAACCTTTCGGCGTAACGGCCCTCGCGCTACGGCAGCCACAAGCCGCCCCGCGCACCGTAGGGCGAGGTCCTGTGCCTCGCCATGCCTCGGTCGTCACAGAAAGCGTTCGCGGCCGCTGGACTGCGGGAGGTTTTCGTTTGGATCGGGCGTTCGCGAGGGACAGTGGACATATCTGCAGCGAGGCGGCAGAGAGGACAAAGTTTCGGCGTGACGGCCCTCGCGCTCCGGTGGCAGTGGTGTTTTTCGTGTGGATCGAGAGATCGCGAGGGACAGTGGACATCTCTGCAGCGAGGCTGCAGAGATGACAACGTTTCGGCGTAACGGCCCTCGCGCTACGGTAAAAGGGATGTTCTTTGTTCAGGTCGGAGGATCGCGAGGGACAGTGGACATATCTGCAGCGAGGCGGCAGAGAGGACAAAGTTTCGGCGTGACGGCCCTCGCGCTACGGCAGACACAAGCCGCCCCGCGCACCGTAGGGCGAGGTCCTGTGCCTCGCCATGCCTCGGTCGTCACAGAAAGCGTTCGCGGTCTCTGGGCTGCGGCCGGTTTTGGTGTGGGTCGAGAGATCGCGAGGGGAACCCTCGGCGATTCGCGATCGCCGGGCCCTCGCGCTACGGTAAAAGGGGCCGTTTGGGGGATCGGGCGATCGCGGCGGACAGGCCGCCGCGCTACGGTGGAAGTCGGGAAGCAAAATGCTGCGCGATAAGCACCAAATCCAAAATATTCACAATGCCATCGCCGTTGACATCTGCCTCTGGCGCAGGCTGACCAATACGCGATGCCACAAACGTCAGATCCAAGATGTTGATAATCCCATCGCCTGTCACGTCATAAATCAAATTGGAATAGACGAGCTCAAATACAATATCCTGATCGGTTTCAATTCTCACGGGACCGATGTTCGGTGCCAGCCATTGATAGAGAGTGGAGCGGCTCGTTAACAACGCGGAACGTGTTTTGCTTCGCAACCGAATTTTGAAGCAGTGTTTGAACGTTCCTGCAGGGGTTATCACATCTTCTAATGCGATAACTTCGGCATTCGTGGTAAGTGTCACGGGGCCGAGGAGGTTGACCTCGGTGGTTGCCTCAAGTTCCCACGAGGTGCCGAGTTTCATCGGTGACGGGAAAAAGGTGGCAGGCGGCGAAAAATCAACGTTCGCTACGCCGAACACTGTGCCGAGGTCTGCGATGATTTTGTGGATCTTGATTCCATCTTCGGTGTCCTCTACGAAAGCGCGGTTTGTCGTGGTAACGTCTGTCCCTAGGGTTTCTGTCGTCATTTTGAGCAGGCGGACCTGCTCCCCAGTTGCTTCAACGGTGTAGGTGCTTCGTTCCGTGCTGTCTTGGTTCTCTAAAACCCACACGTTGCCGATATCCATGGGATAATAGTTTTGTGCTGCCATCGCAACGCTGCTGATTAGTAAAAGCGATAGCGGTAGCACAAATAGGCTGTTTACGCGCATTTGATTTTCCTTCCATAAAAAAACGCCCCAAATCAGCGGTGTGCCGGTGACTCGGAGCGTTTTTTATCAGCGATGGCTACTTGAGAATCACCATCCGGCGGGTGGCGGCGAAATCTTGCGTCTGGAGCGTATAAAAATAGGTGCCGCTCGCGACGCGTTCGCCAAGTTCGTTTCTGCCATCCCAATACGCCGCACTAGACCGCGTCATATAAGAACCGGTCGGCTTCCATCCCAGTTCCAACGTCCGAACCAAACGCCCAGAGATGTCGTAAATCTGGAGCGTGACTTCAGTCGATTTGCTCAACTGATAGGGGATCCAAGTTTCTGGATTGAACGGATTCGGGAAGTTTTGCGCGAGGATGGTATCCTTCGGTTGCACATCGCCGACTCTCAGTTGCAGTGTGAGATAGGCGTTGCGGATATCCGCTGTCGTCACGGTGCGCTGGAAGGGCCCGGAGACGATGGTGCCGCGCGCATCGTAGAGCGCGACTTCCAGTTTATCGCCGGCTTCCACGACGCTCTTGCGATTCAGATCTGCCCAAGCGGCGGAGCTGCGCTGCGCGTCACCGGTAACCCTCTTCGTGGTGACAATGCCAGTGCGCAGGTTTTCTGCGACGACGGTGTAGGACGCGCCGGCTTCCATTCCCTGCAAATCGCTGGTGACGACGAACGCCCATGCGTTGTTGTAGATGCGGAGAGCCGGGGCAGCGGGTGCTTCGCCTTCACCCTCAGCGACAACAGGTTCCTCGGCGGGTTCTTCTGCTGCCGGTGTCTCAGCGACAACGGGTTCTTCTGCGGCGGGTTCCACGACGACAACAGGTTCCTCGGCGGGTTCTTCTGCTGCCGGTGTCTCAGCGACAACGGGTTCTTCTGCGGCGGGTTCCACGACGACAACAGGTTCCTCAGCGGCGGGTTCTTCTACGGCTGGTGCCTCAACATCGGGTTTTTCCGCAGGCAGATTTGTCCACGCTTCTCCCGTGAACGTCACCATCCCGCCGGCCGGGGTATTGACGATATAGCCGCGGTCGCCGCCGATTGCAAAGCCGTCATCACCTTCCGCGATGGAGTAGGCGACAAATTCCTTAGTCATCGAATCCAGTTTGATGACAACCGTTGCGCCTAACATATCCGCGAGCGATTTCGCCGTGTAAGGTTCGGCTGGCATCAGTGGGACAGAGATCAGGTTCAATCCCGGTTCCAGTGCGAGCTCGAAACTGGGGCCGGCTGGCATCACCTGTTCGCCTGTGGCAGGTTCTTCGGGTGCCACCGGTTCGACAGTTTCTACAGTTTCCTCAGCGGCTGGTTCTTCTCCGTCAGTTTCCTCATCCGCCGGTTCTTCAGTAGTTGGTTCTTCTCCATCAGTTTCCTCAGCGGCTGGTTCTTCTGCGCCAGTTTCCTCATCCGCCGGTTCTTCGGGTGCCACCGGTTCGACAGTTTCTACAGTTTCCTCAGCGGCTGGTTCTTCTCCGCCAGTTTCCTCATCCGCCGGTTCCTCTGTTTCTGGCACTTCCGGTGTTTCCATTTCTTCGGCGATAGGTTCTTCTACCACCGGTGTCTCGGGAAGAACGTTGTAATTCGTCAATTCATAGACAACATCCTGGTCATTCTGATATTTGACGGGGCCGACATCGGGTGCCAGCCACTGATAGGAGGTTGAGCGCGTTGTGACGAGGCGCGTGACAACCCTACGGTTCAACTGAATCTTGACACAGTTATCAAAGGTGCCCGCGGGCGTTGTGACTGTCTCAAGTGCGACAACTTCTGCGCTAGTGGTGCTGGTTGTTGCGCCGACGAGTTTCAGTTCGGTCTCGGCGACAATCTGCCAGGCATCCCCTGCAGCTAACGGCAGTGGGAAAAAACTAGCCGGCGGATCAAACTGCGCTTCGGCGATGCCGAACGCGCCTTCGTCCGTAATACTTTGGTGCAGTTTAATCCCTTCCGCATCGACGGTG
Source organism: uncultured Poribacteria bacterium (assembly GCA_958296135.1). GTDB lineage: Bacteria > Poribacteria > WGA-4E > WGA-4E > WGA-3G > AGPOR5. The sequence continues at coordinate 4,032,299 of CATQHZ010000001.1, read as the reverse complement.
ACGTAGTAGTTGTCGATGTCCACCGTGTCTGTGCCGACGGTTGCGGTTGCGATTTTAAGGCGGACAATCCCTTCACCGACTTCAATGTCGGGGGCTTCAAGCGAATAGGTGCGTTGCTCTGTGCCATCGACGCTAGTTAATGTCCACATATTGCCAGTGGCGGAGGGATAATAATTCTGTGCAGCTGCTGTCAAATTGAAGCTGCACACCAAGCTGAATACCAGAATTGGCATTAGCCAACGCATGCGTACGATATTTTTCATCAGTCAGATCTCCTTTTTTTACATTTAGGACTGACCGCCATTTCGTTTTCTGTCCGGTAGTTGCGCGTTGTACGCGCGCCTACCGGGGGTACGTCAGTCCTCTGAAATTGATGTCCGGATCGGTATCAAGCCAAATTCCCCGCTGTAGTTTGAGTTCTCCCGATCTCGCCCTATAAAGCGCGTTGATTTGGTATCAGCCCTATCCTGACGTTAGTGTCCCAGTTGGGACGAGTCTGTTCCGCGATTGCGGTTAAACCTAGCGTGCGCGGATTTTCACCCCGCGCCGCCGGCGTGATGTCATCCTGCTGTCTCACGTAGCGGTATCCAACCCACATCCCGGCGAGCATCAGGAGGATAGCGATGATGATAACGGCTAACGCCAATTTCCACGTTACCATGGTGTCCTTTTTATTTTACGCGATTGAGCGTTTATTTGCAAGTTTTTTATCGCTGCGGAAGGAACGTTTTCTCGTCAGACCTTGGCACGGCGAGGGACAGGCCCTCGCCCTACGGATAACGACTCGTGTTTTCTGCTTCTCGTCAGACCTTGGTACGGCGAGGGAAACCCTCGGCGATTCGTGCTCGCCGGGCCCTCGCCCTACGGATGACGACGCTGCGTGCTCAGAAATTCTGTGCGATGAGCGTTAAATCCAGAATGTTAATGACACCATCACCGTTCACATCTGCCGTCGCGTCTGCCTGCCCGAAGCGCGAGGCGACGAATACCAGATCCAAGATGTTAACGACTCCATCGCCGGTCACGTCGTAACTTGGCTCGCCACTTGGTTCGCCAACCTTGGAGTTGACAAGGTTGTATTCGATGCCGTCACTGTTGAGATATTTGACGGGGCCGACATTGGGTGCCAACCATTGATAGGAAGTCGAGTCCAGATTGAGGAACGGGGATTTGACGCGCTGCCGCAAGGCAATCTTGGCGCAGTTCTCAAAGGTGCCCGCGGGCGTTTCCACCGTTTCAACGTCGACGACTTCTACATCGGTAATGTTCTCCAAGTCGATCTCTCTGCCTAATACGGCCAGTTTGAGTTCCGCTGAGATTAGCCACTTATCGCCTACCGCTAACCGTAATCGGAAGAAAGTGGCGGCTGGTTCAAAAACAGCAGTTACGATGCCAAGTACGCCTTCGTCCAAGATGGTTTTGTGCAGCCCGATTTCTTCATCACCGACACTTACGAAATACAGGTCAATGTCGGTGGTTTCAATGTCGGGTGCCTCGGTCTCGATTTTAAGGATGGTGAGTTCTTTTCCATCGACGGTTTCGGGGCCCTCTAGGGTGTAGGTGCGCCGGTCTTCGCCGGTGTCACTCTCTAAAACCCACGTATTTCCGATAGTAGCCGGATAATAGTTTTGTGCCGCCGCTGTGCAAACGAAGGAAAACACTAGCGCGAGCAGCGTCCAGCGCAAAAATTCGGGGTGTCTCATAATCCAAAGTCTCCTTTTCAGTAGGTGTTTGACTTTTTACAGCGTTCGTGTGATAATGGTAATATGTTACCAAATTTAGTGTAATTTTGCAAGAAAAAAATTGAGAGGCAGGACGATTTCGTTTTCTGCAGTAGGAGAGCCCTCCCGCGTCTCGGTACCGAAAGCATCGGGACAGGGATGTCCCTCCTACCGGTAGAGCCGCAAGCATCGGGACAGGGATGTCCCTCCTACCGGTAGAAATGCCGTTTCCGTTGAAAACTGAACCGTTCTGATTGAAAGGAGAAACAGACATGCGATTGGCAGGACAAGTAGCCATTGTAACAGGCGGCGGGGGCGGCATTGGAAAAGCGACATGCCTCGCTTTCGCAAGGGCAGGCGCGGAAATTGTCATCCCCGAAGTGAATATCGCTAACGCTGAGGCGGCCGCCGCTGAGATTCAGGCACTCGGCCGAAAATGCAAAGTCATTGAAACGGATGTCTCTAATGGCGAATCGGTGCGAACGATGGTGCGCCAGACGCTTGCCGAATTTGGGCGCATCGATATCCTCGTCAACAACGCCGGCATTTTCAGTTATACTCGCATTGATGCCTGCACCGAAGAAGAATGGGACCGGATGATGGCTGTCAATCTCAAGGGCCCCTTTCTCTGTTCGCAAGCGGTGATGGAGACGATGAAAACGCAAAGGTCTGGGAGAATCATCAACCTCGGTTCGTTGGCGGGACAGGTGGGCGGCATCGTTGCGTCTGCCCCTTATTCTGCTTCAAAAGCGGGGGTGATGTGTCTGACGAAATCGTTGGCGCGGGTGCTCGGCGAGTATGGGATAACGGTGAACTCTATCGCGCCGGGTATCGCCGCGACGGAGATGGCGAAAAACCATCCGGATATGACAGCCCAGATTCCGCTCGGGCGCGTTGCCGATGCTTCGGAGATTGCGACTGCCATTCTCTTCCTCGCATCGGAAGAGGGACGGTATCTCACCGGTGCAACGCTTGATGTCAACGGCGGGATACGAATGGCGTAATGCGAAGTGACGAAAATGTGCTGCAGGGAATAACGTAGAAAGGAGCCTAATCATGGAATACAAAACACTTGGACGCGCGGGTGTGAAGGTATCGCCGCTGTGCCTCGGCACGATGATGTTCGGCGGGCCAACGAATGAGAAGGATTCTGTCCGCATCATCCACCGCGCGCTGGATTCAGGCATTAACTTTATGGACACCGCCAATGTCTATAACGATGGCGAATCGGAACGCGTCATCGGGAAGGCGGTTAAATCCGACAGGGGAAAGTGGGTTATTGCGACGAAAGTCCACGGTTCGATGGGAGACGATGTGAATCAGAGCGGCTCGCATCGGGTGAATATCATGTCGGCAGTGGAGGCGAGCCTCAAACGCCTCGGCACGGATTATATTGACGTGTACTACCTGCACCGCTGGGATGCATCGACTCGCATTGCGGAGTCGTTGCGTGCTCTGGACGATTGCGTTCGGCAGGGGAAAGTGCGCTATATCGCCTGCTCGAACTTTGAGGCGTGGCGCGTCTGCGAAGCGTTATGGACAAGCGCAGAACTCGGGCTGGAGGAATTTGTGTGCGCCCAACCGCTCTATAATATCGTCAATCGCGATGCTGAGGTGGAGCTGCTGCCGTTTTGCCAGAAATACGGCGTAGGGGTTGTGCCTTACAGTCCGTTAGCGCGCGGCGTGCTGTCTGGGAAGTATTCCGTTGGACAAGAACCGCCGAAGGGTTCTCGGGCTGCGCGAAAAGATAGGCGCATTTTGCAGACTGAGCTCCGCGATGAGAGTTATGAAGTTGCACAGCAGTTGCAGCCGTTGGCAGACGCGCACGGCAAAACGCTCACGCAATTCGCGTTGGCCTGGGTGCTGGCGAATCCGCTTATCACGTCCGCTATCATCGGGCCGCGGACGATGGCGCAGTTGGAGGATAACCTCGGCTGTCTAGATTGCACGCTGAGTGCGGCAGATGAGGCTGCTATCGATGCGTTGGTGCCGCCGGGTGAGCATACGGGGAAAGGTTACAATGACCCGGCGTATCCGGTGCTTGGGCGAGCGCGGTGCGATTCATAGGCGGGCTTGCATGAGAAGCGGCGCGGTTTGCAACCGCGCCTACTGGGGTTCGGGTTTGCGCCTGTTCTAACTGTCTTCATCGTTGGACGATGGCGAACGTGCAGCCGCTCCGTTTAACGCGCGACGCAACTCGGTGACTTCCGTTTCCAACGCGCTAATCCGTTCTTGGAGTTGCGCGTTGGTGGCTTCTGCCTCCTCACGGGCGCGTTGGAGTTCCGCGTTGACCGCGGCGGCGAGTGCCTCTGCTTTCTCGCGGCGGCGTTTTTCTCGTAAATACATGATGTTCTCCCATGCCAAATAGTAGGCGATAATTGCCGTGCCCAAGCCGAGACTGTAGTGATACAGCTGAGTCCCAATGTGCCGCAGCACCGTCGAAACAACGGTGAACCACTTCACCGCCGGAAAAATGCCGGCAGCCGTTTCAGAGAGAATAACGATAAACAGCGTCACACAAAAAATGTATCCAAAGGCGGCTCTCGCACGGCGTTTCCACGCTTCCGGGATGTCACCCAAAAAGTTGGAAGACGACTTGCCGTATTGTTCGGCGTTTTCTTGTTGGTTTTCTTGCTCTTCTTTCAAACGAATAGATTCCTTTAAGGATTATGCCCTATCTCACGCTAAATGTCAAGAAGCGGCTCAAACTTAGTCTTCCTCACTTTTGCGCCAAAGCTGCAAACGTGCATTCAAGTTCGATTCATACTGTGTCATATTCTCCAGCAGCGCAAAAAGAAGAGAAGGGTCGTTGATATACCAATTCCACTCACGACTGTCGTACGTCTCGAACTTGTAACGACTGTCATGGAGTCTGATGGTGTTATCTAGGAATTCTGCGAAATCTTGAAAATTCCGCATTTCCTTCGGGCGCGTCTCCGGCAGAGAGGGTTGCGCCGGCGAAGTTTTGAGTATAATGGCAAGAGTTACGTCCCCAAAACTCCTTCTGGTTTGAGAAGATAAATCGTCCAAATCGTTTTGGAGATTTGTTGACATGTCGGCGAATATCTCAGCCAACTTGTGTGTCCCGATTCCTCCCGTGTTTCAATGGGGATTTCGACAGGCATATTGCTGGCCTCCTTTTTGAATTGATATATCTTATAGTGTCATATTTTATTTCAAATGTCAAGAGAAAATAAATGCATGCGAGGAAATTCGGTCTAGCCCCGGTGTTACGACCTTTACAACAGCTCCTGAATAAACTCTCCAACGTTGGATGTTGACTCTTGCACAGCAATTAACGCCGCTTGCGATGCCGCTGTCATCCCCGGCAACACGATGCCTTTTGCTGACGCTTCTTTCAATTCCTTCAGAAGATTGCACCGCGACTGCTTCCCGCCGTCAATGCTCGGCTCCGCGCTGAGCATCTCACGCAACGTCTGCATCGCCGCAAGGATAGCCGCATCGGTGATGCCTAGCACCTTCGTCAGCAACATCTCGTCAAGACGCTTGCGCACCAGATCATCCCAACATTCGTTGAACGGGAGCATCCGCTCAAACTTCAACGCCTCAAAAACCGCTTCCGCCGCCGTTAACTGCACGTCGGTTAACTGGCGGACATCTAGCGTTGGAAGTGTTCGTAAGGTATGCAGTGATAGGATACCACGTCCTGCTTGCTGTTTACTGCTATGAAACCAGTGGCAGAGCAAGCCCAACGTGGAATTGCACCAGAGTGTCCATGGGATTTCGTATCGCGGGTTTTTAAAAGCCACGTTTGTTATGGTATTCACACCTATTGCAGGTTTGATTGTGAAAGGAGCCGCGACAGAATTTGCTGTAAATCTCAGCAGTAAACTGTAATGGGCGCGACTATTCCGCCCTAGGAGTTGTTGCAACTTGGCATGAGCATTCGGCCGCAGGATTCCGTGTGAATCTGGCTGCACAACCATCGCACGTTGGATTGGCGAGTCCACCTTCCAGAGACAAGGATAAGTGTCTGTTTGACTATAACCCATCGCCATGTCAAACGCGCCTTGCTCTCCCTCTCCATAAACCGCGAGGTGGGACATTCCTGGGGTTGCAATTTCCTCAACACGGCACATCGGAATAGGCTTTCCTGATGTGCAGGTGGGCAGCCAGAGTGTGTCTTCGGCGAGTAATCGGCCGCACTGAAGCAGTTCCATTGCCTTCACGCGGGATGCCGCCCATTCCGCTTTTTCTGGCAGGGGACAATTGAGCATCTGCCCTACGGTGCTTTCGCCAATTTTCATGCGCTCGCCGCCGCTCAGCGAATCTTCCAAACGACGCGAGCCTCCATTTCTCGTGATGTGGTCGGCGATAACTGTTGCCTCAAGCGAGTTGCTAGGTCTGTGATTAAGGCTCACAAACTTCCCGCGTCCCGTCGTTTTACCTCTGCCCTTGGTTGCCACTATCATGCATTCTGCGAGACTCGTATCGGCGGAGAAGGCACTATTATAGCCTTTCGCTTGCGCGATAGTCACCACTATCACGTCACGGTATTCGGTGGCGAACATATCCCGAACCCTTCGCCAGTGCGGCGATGCCAGCACCGTCACCGGTAAGATGAAACCGAGTGTCCCATCCGCAGCCAACATTTTATCGGCCAGATCTACGAAGTAGCAGCCGAGCCCCGCCATCCCGTGAGTGACGCGCGTGTTTTTCTCGCGTAGAGCCTTGCGCATTTCCCGCGTATCTTCCTCGGGTCTGTCGCTTCCCTCAAATACACCTTTCGGCACTTCGTTGTTGCCGTCGGCGTTCGGTTTTGTAAACGGCGGATTTTGGATGACGATGTTGAATTCGCCGTGCTTGAATACGCGGTTTATCGCGACGTTGGTATGTTCTTCCCCGCCGAGTTGCACCGCCTCGTTATCCATGGTAGGCAGGAGCAGTTCGTTATCGATCAGTTCTAGCGAGCCGACAGCGTAACTGCCATTCGGCTGTTTTCCGTAGGCGGCGGTGACAATGCGGGTGCTTCCGATGTTGATGTCGGGTTGCGCGCTAGCGAGGACAGCGGTGGTAATGTGCGTTGCATTCGGCATGACATCGCTGCCGCCGATGTGCGCTTCCAGCATCTGCCGGTGGATATCGGCACTATTCTTCTTGTTCCCTTGCTGTTCATATAACCGCTGCAGGCGTTGGTAGACGCCGTTGAGCAGTGCCCCGGTGCCGCAGGCGAAATCCGCCACTTTCGGCAGTTCGCCGGCAGGCAATGTCGGTAGCACAAGCGCGGAGAGGAGCGTCGCCGATGTCGGGAGCGTGTAGTTTGCCTTGACGTATTTCCGGTCAACGATGAGTTTTTGGAATACCGTGCCGGCGAGTTCATGAATCTGCGCGAGTCCGGTCTGGACAAGATCGTTCGCTGCCTCACACAGGATTCGGAGAACCTTGTGAACAAGCCTGTCGTCTATGGACAGTGCCTCGACGAGCCGCATCGCATCCTCAAAGATGGGACGGTAGTTCACCTTCAGAATTTTCTCCCAGTCTCTGACAACGGCGACGTAGTCAATATCTCGGATGTGATTGCTCAGCGAGCGGACAGTCTCCATTCCCGGTTTGCCGGCGAGTGAAGATTGGAAGACGCATGCATCGGTAATAATGAGCATCGCCATGCGGTAGGTTTGCTGGCCGGCTTCTTGGTGCAGGATGCGCTCAATAGCGTTTGCAATCCCGGGTTTTCCTTCACTCGCCTTGTCAAGCAGTTGTGCGGCCATGTTAATGCTGCGTTCCATTTCCCTGGCGGCTGCGTCAATGCGTTCGCTTGGGACTGCGCCGACGTGGAGCGCGTTGGCGATATCGGTGACGGTGCCGGTGGCCCATCCCTTCTCTGGGAATTGGTAGCGTTCGCCGCTGCTCCTGCCGATGAGCAGATAGAGGAGTTCGTCGGTTTTGCGGAGTTTCCGTTCGATAGTGGCTCCGTCCTCATCCTTGAACCAGTTGGGGTAGCGGATGGCCATCACGGTGTGCTGATGCTTTTTGGTTTCGATGTAGTCGGCTTCCAATTCGCGGCCGATGTGTGCCCTGGTCTGCTCTCGCACGATGCTTTCTTGCACGGAAGCGTATTTTGCTTCAATGGCGATGGGTTCGTGTCCCTTTTTCGTCATGAAGATGTCGGGTTCGGTTTGGCTATCAAGGAAGGGCCGCTGTTGTGCTTCGATTTTCCAATTGTAGCACATCCCTCTCAAGATGCGGACGAGTTCACCGGTGATGACGTTTTCGTTTTGATGGCTCATGAGGTTTCCTTTCGTAGAGTTAACCGGGTAGGCGCAGTTGGAGAACGCGCCTACCGGACGGGAATGGCGGCTCGCTTATCCCCACGTTTCGAGGCCTAGCAACTTTTTGCCGAGTTCAGTGAGGTGTGCTGTTTTTCAGGTTACGATAGGCTTGCTTAACTGGAAACGCATGGTTATAGCAATCTGTCTTGACGTTTTGAAGGGTGCGCCGTTTCAAACCGCGCCTATCTGTGTTTTTACGCCAAGCGGCGCAAGAAGGCGGATAGAAAGATAACAATGAACCCTAGCATCACGGTGAGGTTGAGCCACGGCGCAGGCTTTTTTTGAAATATCTCAAACACGGGATAGGGGAATGTCAGGAGAATTGCAAGCGTGTATATTAGAAAGACGATGAAGAGTTTGATGCCCACGACGAGAATGTAGAGCGAGAAATATGACATCTCTTCCGCGGCTGCACCACCGCGTGCCGTTCTGAAGAAGGTGATAAAGTTATAGAGCCCCGAAATCAGGATGGTTAGCAGCGCGCACCAGACGGTGCTGCTGAAGCGTCTCAGTGCCGATGTGATGAATGCCGCCGGATCTGGGAGGCGGTTTGCGAGCGGCATTAAGATAACGCGAAAGAAGAAGAAGCCGCCTATCATCAGGACAACCGAGCCGACGTGTAGCCATTGTATTAAGGGTTTTAAGAGCGTCATTTAGTCCATTCCGTCCGGAAAATGCTTGCAGCCCCGAGGCCGCGAACGTTTTCTGATACGATCGGTGCCTGGCGAGGCACCAGACCTCGCCCTACGGATTTACCTCTCACTACCGTAGCGCGAGGGCCGTTACGCCGAAACGTTGTCATCTCTGCAGTCCCGCTGCAGAGATGTCCACTGTCCCTCGCGATCCGCCGACCTGACCGGAAAACACTTGCAACCCCGAGCCCGCGGACGCTTTCTGATGCGATCGAGCATGGCGAGGCACAAGACCTCGCCCTACGGGCTGCGGTGCCGATTTGCTTCCGCTCATTGACACGAAAAACGCCACTGTTACCGTAGCGCGAGGGCCTGTCCCTCGCGATCCCCCGACCGACACGAAAACCGTCCGGGGCCCCTGGGCTTCGGCTGTTTTTTGATGCGATCGGTGCATGGCGAGGGACAGGCCCTCGCCCTACGGTTTGGGGCTGATTTGCTTCTCGCTACCGTAGGGCGAGGGCCCGGCGATCGCGAATCGGCGCGGGTTCCCCTCGCGATCTACCGACCTGACCGGAAAACGCCTGCAACCCCGAGGCCGCGAAGGCTTTCTGATGCGGTCGCTGCCTGGCGAGGGACAGGCCCTCGCCCTACGGGCTGCGGGGCCGCGCGCTGCACGGCGAGGCACAGGTTTCCCTAGTCCTATGAGAACCATCCGGTAGGTGCTGTTTGCAACCGCGCCTTTCAAAGCATCGAGACCTCCCGGTCCCGATGCCCCTCCCGGTCCCGATATGCCCCGGCGCGAACCCCGGCGCGCCGGCTGCCACCAACACCAGATCCTGGATGCTGACAACGCCATCACCATTAACATCAGCGGGATTGGCTTCACTCATCTCTAAAGACAAAGAGGATTTGGCGTGTATTGCCGGTGGCAATATCCCACAGCCGGACGGAGCCGTCCCAACTGCCACTTGCGAGTGTGTTTCCATCCGGGCTGAACGCAACGCTCCAGACAGCACGGGTATGTCCGGTGAGTGTTCGGCGTGTTTGGCCGGTGGTGACATCCCACAGACGGAGGGTTTCGTCCCGACTGCTAATGGCGAGCGTGTTTCCATCGGGGCTGAACGCAACGCTAGTGACCCAGTGGGTATGTCCGGTGAGTGTTTGGCGTGTTTGGCCGGTGGCGATATCCCACAGCCGGAGGGTTTTGTCAACACTGCCAGTGGCGAGTGTGTTTCCATCTGGGCTGAACGCAACACTCCAGACATTGTCGGTATGTCCGGTGAGTGTTTGGCGTGTATTGCCGGTGGCGACATCCCACAGCCGGATGGTGTCATCCGCACTGCCACTTGCGAGTGTGTTTCCATCGGAGCTGAACGCAATGCTAGAGATGCCGTCGGTATGGCCGGTGAGGGTGTTTAGTGTGTCGCCGGTGGTGCCATCCCACAGCCGGATGGTGTTGTCATCACTGCCAGTGGCGAGTGTGTTTCCATCTGGGCTGAACGCAACGCTCCAGACGCTGTCGGTATGTCCGGTGAGTGTTTGGCGTGTTTGGCCGGTGGTGCCATCCCACAGCCGGACGGTGTCATCCGCACTGCCAGTGGCGAGTGTGTTTCCATCTGGGCTGAACGCAACGCTCCAGACATTGTCGCTATGCCCGGTGAGCAGTGCCACTTCTTGATAGGTAGCCGTATCGTAGAGCCAAATCCCGCTGGAACCCGCAACCGCAAGCAAGGTGCCATCGGGAGAATACGCAATCTCGTTGATGTAGCCTTTGCCGAGGCGTAAGGTGGCACCTTCGGGTAAGCCCAACAACCGCTGGGAATCTTGGGCGGTGGCGGTGGTGAGTGCCAAGGTGGCGGTTAATAGCAGTGTTAAGGTTAAAAGCGTTAGTGTTTTCATTGGATTTCTCCTTTTGGGTATCGGGACCAGATGTCCCTCCTACTGTCGAGACCAGAGGTCTCTCCTACTGAAGATGTCGGGACAAGGATGTCCCTCCTACTGAAGCGCGAGGGAACAGGCCCCGCGATCTCTCAACGACACGGAAACCGGCCCTTTTACCGTAGCGCGAGGGCCGTTACGCCGAAACGTTGTCATCTCTGCAGTCCCGCTGCAGAGATGTCCACTGTCCCTCGCGATCCGCCGACCTGACCGGAAAACGCCCGCAACCCCGAGGCCGCGAAGGCTTTCTGATACGATCGGTGCCTGGCGAGGCACAAGACCTCGCCCTACGGGCCATGCGGTGCCGATTCGCTTCTCGTTACCGTAGCGCGAGGGCCTGTCCCTCGCGATCCTTCGATCGATAGAGAACCGTCCGGGGCCTCTGGGCTTCGGCTGTTTTCTGATGCGATCGCTGCACGGCGCGGCACAGGACCGCGCCCTACGGGCTGCGGGGCCGCGCGCTGCACGGCGAGGCATCGAGACCGGGAGGTCTCTCCTACCGGGGAGACGAGACCCGAGGTCTCTCCTACTTCCGAATCAGCATCTTCTTCGTTGCGATGAAATCTCCGGCCTGCAGCGTGTAGAAATACACGCCACTCGCCACGGGCTCACCCTGCGCATTGCGGCCATCCCAATACGCGGCGCGGGACTTGCCCGAATATACGCCCGCCGGAACTTGGCCCAACTCCAAGGTGCGTACCAGTTTCCCATCCGATGCGTGAATCCTGACGGTGACCTCTGCGGCCTGTGCCAACTGATACGGTATCCACGTTTCCGGGTTAAACGGATTCGGATAGTTGGCAAGCAGCGCGGTTTGTTTCGGGGTCAAGCGTGCGAGGAGCTGCTGCAGCACGGCAATGCCGCGTTGATACGCAGGGTTTGCGCTGTCCAGCCGTCGCGCCTGCGCGAGCCACTGTTGCACATCCGCCGCCCGTAGGAGAGCCCTCCCGGTCCCGATGCTCCCGGTCCTGATATGCCCCGGCGCGAACCCCGGCGCGCCAGCTGCCTCCCCAAAGGCCCCAGCCACCAACACCAGATCCTGAATGTTAACAACGCCATCACCGTTGACATCAGCGGGAGTGTCTTCACTTGTCTGTCCGAACTGCGCGGCGACAAGCGTTAAGTCCAGAATGTCCACCACGCCATCGCCGTTGATATCTTCAGCGACTTGCACCGGTGTGGGTGCAGACGGTGCGATGTCCCAGAGGAGCACGGTGGCATCGTCACTGCCACTTGCGAGTGTGTTTCCATCGGGGCTGAACGCAACGCTATAGACAGCACCGGTGTGTCCGGTGAGTGTTTGGCGTGTGTCGCCGGTAGCGACATCCCACAGCAGGACGGTGTTGTCATAACTGCCACTTGCGAGTGTGTTTCCATCTGGGCTGAATGCAACACTCTCCACACCCCAGGGATGTCCGGTGAGTGTTTGGCGTGTGTCGCCGGTGGTGACATCCCACAGGCGGATGGTTTCGTCCCAACTGCCAGTGGCGAGTGTGTTTCCATCAGGGCTGAACGCAACGCTATAGATACGCTGGGTATGTCCGGTGAGGGTGTTTAGTGTGTCGCCGGTGGTGACATCCCACAGACGAACGGTTTTGTCATAACCCCCACTTGCGAGGGTGCGGCCATCTGGGCTGAACGCAACGCTTAAGACATAGCCGGTATGTCCGGTGAGTGTGTTTAGTGTGTCGCCGGTGGTGACATCCCACAGACGAACGGTTTTGTCCCAGCTCCCACTGGCGAGGGTGCGGCCATCCGGGCTGAACGCAACGCTAGAGACACCGAGGGTATGTCCGGTGAGTGTTTGGCGTGTTTGGCCGGTGGTGACATCCCATAGGCGGATGGTTTTGTCCTGACTGCCACTTGCGAGTGTGTTTCCATCTGGGCTGAACGCAACGCTCCTGACACCACCGGTATGCCTGGAGAGGGTCTGGCGTGTGTCGCCGGTGGCAACATCCCACAGCCAGAGGGAGTCTTTACCCAAACCCGCACCATTGGCGAGTGTGTTTCCATCGGGGCTGAACGCAACGCTAGAGACCCAGCCGATATGTCCGGTGAGGGTTTGGACTGTATCGCCGGTGGTGACATCCCACAGACGGAGGGTGCCGTCCCAACCCCCACTCGCACTTGCGAGTGTGTCTCCATCTGGGCTGAACGCAATGCTAGAGATCCAGCCGATATGTCCGGTGAGGGTTTGGACTGTATCGCCGGTGGTGACATCCCACAGACGGACGGTGCCTCTCCCACTTGCACTGGCGAGCGTGTTTCCATCGGGGCTGAACGCAACGCTAAAGACACTGCTGGTATGTCCGGTGAGTGTCTGGCGTGTGTCACCGGTGGCAGCATCCCACAGCCGAACGGTGGTGTCACGCCGACTCCCACTACTGGCGAGTGTGTTTCCATCAGGGCTGAACGCAATGCTAGAGACACCGGCGGTATGTCCGGTGAGAGTTTGGCGTGTATCGCCGGTGGTGACATCCCACAGCCGGACGGTGGTGTCAACACTGCCACTGGCGAGTGTGTTTCCATCGGGGCTGAACGCAATGCTAGAGACACCGGCGGTATGTCCGGTGAGAGTTTGGCGTGTGTCGCCGGTGGTGACATCCCATAGGCGGAGGGTTTTGTCCTCACTGCCAGTGGCGAGTGTGTTTCCATCGGGGCTGAACGCAACGCTAAAGACATCGCGGGTATGGCCGGTGAGGGTGTTTAGTGTGTCGCCGGTGGTGACATCCCACAGACGGAGGGTTTCGTCCGAACTCGCACTGGCGAGCGTGTTTCCATCTGGGCTGAACGCAACGCTATAGACCCTGTCCGTATGCCCGGTGAGCAGTGCTACTTCTTGGTAAGTTGCAGTATCGTAGAGCCAAATCCCGATGGAACTCGCAACCGCTAGCAGGGTGCCATCGGAGGAGTATGCAATCTCGTTGATGGTGCCTTTGCCGAGGCGCATGGTGGCACCTTCGGGTAAGCCCAACCGCTGGTAATCTTGGGCGTTGGCGGGTGTCAGTGCCATCGTGGCGGTTAATAGCAGGGTTAAGGTTAAAAGCGTTAATGTTTTCATTGAATTTCTCCTTTTGGGTATCGGGACCGGGATGTCCCTCCTACTGTCGAGACCAGAGGTCTCTCCTACTGAAGATGTCGGGACCGGGATGTCCCTCCTACTGTCGGGACCGGGATGTCCCTCCTACTGTCGAGACCAGAGGTCTCTCCTACTGAAGCGCGAGGGAACAGGCCCCGCGATCTCTCAACGACACGGAAACCGGCCCTTTCACCGTAGGGCGAGGGCCGTTACGCCGAAACGCTATCATCTCTGCCGCCTCGCTGCAGAGATGTCCACTGTCCCTCGCGACTCCTCGACCTGACCGGAAAACGCTTACAACCCCGAGGCCGCGAAGGCTTTCTGATACGATCGGTGCATGGCGAGGCACAAGACCTCGCCCTACGGTTTGAGCGGCATTTTTAGTCCCCGTAGCGCGAGGGCCTGTCCCTCGCGATCCTTCGATCGATAGAGAACCGTCCGGGGCCTCTGGGCTTCGGCTGTTTTCTGATGCGATCGCTTCATGGCGAGGCACAAGACCTCGCCCTACGGTGAAAGGAACGCGCGATGCCTGGCGAGGGAAACCCTCGGCGATTCGTGATCGCCGGGCCCTCGCCCTACGGGCTGCGGTGCCGATTCGCTTCTCACTACCGTAGCGCGAGGGCCTGTCCCTCGCGATCCTTCGATCGATAGAGAACCGTCCGGGGCCTCTGGGCTTCGGCTGTTTTCTGATGCGATCGCTTCATGGCGAGGCACAAGACCTCGCCCTACGGTGAAAGGAACGCGCGATGCCTGGCGAGGGAAACCCTCGGCGATTCGTGATCGCCGGGCCCTCGCCCTACGGGCTGCGGTGCCGATTCGCTTCTCGCTACCGTAGCGCGAGGGCCGTCACGCCGAAACGCTATCATCTCTGCCGCCTCGCTGCAGAGATGTCCACTGTCCCTCGCGATCCTTCGATCGATAGAGAACCGTCCGGGGCCTCTGGGCTTCGGCTGTTTTCTGATGCGATCGGTACATGGCGAGGCACAAGACCTCGCCCTACGGTGAAAGGAACGCGCGCTGCATGGCGAGGGAAACCCTCGGCGATTCGTGCTCGCCGGGCCCTCGCCCTACGGTGAAGTGAACGTCGTTCTCTACACAACCGGTTTTCCGCCGACGGGGATGAAACAGGCACGCGATTGCTTACACGCATCCGGTGCCACAAACCGGTCATCCGGGCCGACTACCTGCATCGTGCAATTGCACCAATAATGCGATTCCGGGTTCGTTTCAACCAAATTCTGTAAGTTGCCCCCGGGAATGTAAATCGCCTTCGTCCGGAGATACTGGCATATCGGGCGACTGAGAAGGGGCAAAGGTTTGGCTTGAGTCATGTCTGCCTCCTATGCGTGCGCCGCCATCATCGCGGCACGGCTGATAAGATTCTGGGTTAATACTACCTTATACTCGTTGTCGTTCAAGGGCTGCGCGTCCTTGACGGCATCTGCGCCTGCCTGCTTGCTGACAGCCTCGCTAATCATCTTGCCGGTGAGCGCGGCTTCTGCCTCTTTAGAACGCCAAGGCGCAGGGGCAACGCCGCCCAGAACGATGCTGGCGGTGTTACAGGTGCTGCCTGACATCTCGAACACGCCAGCGACACTCGCTAGTGCGAAGTCTGGCGCGCCTTTCTCTCGCGCTTTCAGATAGAGGCTCTTCGTGTTCGGTTTCGGCTGCGGCACCTGCACCTCAACGACGATTTCGTTCGGTTCAAGCACGTTCTCCCGGAACGGGTTCGTCGCAGGCAGGGTGAAGAATTCCTCAACTGCCATCGTCTTCTCGCCTTCGGGCCCGGCAATTTTAATCGTCGCGCCCAAGGCGATTAACGCCGGTGCGATGTCGGATGGATGCACGATATAAACCGGGTCACCCCCGAGAATGGCGTGGTATTTGTTCAACCCTTCAACGGCATAGCAAATCTCGCCGCCCTTCTTAAGGCAGTCGACGGTTTCGTCGCGATAATACCAGCAGCGCGGGCGTTGACAGAGGTTGCCGCCGAGCGTGCCGACGTTCCGAATCTGTGGGGTGGCGACAGATGCCGCCGCCTGCGCCAGCACGGTGTAATGACGCTGAATCGTTGGGTGCATTGCGATGTCAGCGACGGTGGTTAACGCGCCGATTTTCAGGCCGGTAGCATCCGCTGCGATGCTGTCCATCCCCGGCAGCGTCTTCAGATTCACCAGCGTCTTGGGGGTTTCAACGTATTCCTTGAGTTCGCCGAGCAGGTCTGTGCCGCCGGCGATTACCATCACCTCTCCCCACCCGCTGTCGTTCAGCAGGGAGGTGACTTGCTCAAGGTTCGTCGCGTTGACGTAACTAAATTTTTCCATTGCGTCTCTCCTTTGAACTTACGCGGCACCATTCGTGGTCGCGGTTTGTCCCCGCGCGCTTCACCGCGTGCGCGCTTGCAAAGCGCGCCGCGCGGCAAAGTGTGAGGTGTGCGCAAGTTCTCTCCTTTACGCCTTCTTCTCAGCGAGGGCACTGAGGACTTTGTCCGGTGTCAACGGCAGTTCCCGGATGCGGACCCCGATGGCGTTGTAAACCGCGTTCGCGATGGCACCGAGTGTTGGAATACACGGCGGTTCGCCGATACCCGTGACCTTCCGGTGCGTGTCGAAAACGATCGATTTAATCTCCGGTATCTCGAAAGTGCCGGGGACTTTGTAGTCCTCAAGATTGGCGTTCATCATCCGTCCGGTTTGCGCGTCCATGAAGCGTTCTTCGAGCAATGCCTGCCCGAGCCCCATGATAACGCCGCCGTTAATCTGACTCTCGGTTGTCAGCCGGTTGATGGCTAAGCCGCAATCGTGGATGGCGACAATTTTAAGCACCTTGATGGTTCCCGTTTCCGTATCCACTTCTACTTCAGCGAACTGCGTGCCTGCGACACCGCCTTGGCGGAGTTCTTCGTCCCACTGTCCGCCTTCGCTGATGCTCTCCATGCCGAGCTGTCCTGTCGCCTGTGCCCAGGTGATTGTCTTCGTCCGGTCGGAGACGACATAGATGGTGCCGGTGCCGACGCGCAATTCTTCCACCGGTGCCGCTAGCAGGGGCGCGATGCGCTCAAACAGTTTCTGTTTCGCCGCCGCCGCCGCTGTTTTGATGACCGGGGCGACAGATGCAGTCGTCTGGCTTCCGCCGCTGCCGCCGGAGGGTAATCCGGGCGCGCTATCGCCGACTTTGACGGTAATATCGGTTGGCGCAAGGCCGAATTCTTCGGCGACAATAATCGCGATGGCGGTGCGGATGCCGGTCCCGAGGTCTTGTGTACCGGTGACTGCCTCAACCGTGCCATCAGCATTGATGGTAACGCGCGCCTCGGTGCCGCGTCCACCGCCGCCGCCCCAGCGTCCACTGCCGAGTCCCATGCCCCGTTTCTTCACGCTGGTGCCGGAGCCTGGCATGCTGTTCCTACGATGCCAGCCAATCTCTTGTGCCCCGAGCGTGTATTGTGCTTGGCGGACTTCACTGGTGTCGTTGATACGGCGGAATTCTAGTGGATTCATGCCCAGTTTCTCGGCGAGTTCATCCATTAGGCAGTCCATTGCGAACGCGCCTTGCGGGTGCCCTGGTGCGCGCATTGCGCGTTGGTTGCCGGCGTTGACAGCGACGTTCACTTTTTCGGTTCGGAAATTCGGGACGTGATAGACGTAGGGGGCTTGGAACCCCGCGCCGCTAGAGATACCGCCGGTGCCGTGGCCGCGCATATCGTAGGCGATGAGCCGTCCGTCGCTTGTCGCCCCTGCGCGCACGTGCTGCGTCATTGAGGGCCGATTACCGGCGACAAGATGCTCATCTTTCCGCGTCAGCATCAGTTTCACCGCTGTGCCGGTGATGCGGGATAGTTCCGCGGCGGCGTGTCCTTCCATCCCCGGTCCGAATTTACTGCCGAAGCCGCCGCCCATGTGCTCGGTAATGACGCGCACTTGGTTCGCGGGCAGCTCAAAGTGCTGCGCAAGATCATTGCGCGTGCCGAACACCGCCTGTGTGGATGCCCACACGGTTAGGTTCTGTTCGTCTTGCCACTCAGCGACATGTCCATGCGTTTCCAAGCAGACGTGCGTTTGGACAGGCGTGTGGTAAGTGGCTTCCACCTCAACGGCGGCTTCCTTGAAGCCTGCTTCGAGTGTGCCTTCCTCGCGGATATTCGGGTTGCTCTGATTGCCGTTCCAATCCTCGCGAATTTGCGGCGCGCCTTCCGCCATTGCGTCTGATTCCGTGACAACGAAGGGCAATTCCTCCATGTCTACTTGAATTAATCGGAGTGCGTCCTTCGCGATGTCATCGGTTTCCGCGGCGACAGCGGCGATTTCCTGTCCTTGGTAGCGGAGTTTCTTCCCGATTTCAATCAACGGGATAACGGCTTTGACACCGGGCAGTGCCTCGGCGGCACGCGTATCGATGCCCTTCACGGTGGCGTGCGGGACTTCGGAACGCAGGACGCGTCCATAAAGCATCCCCGGTCGGTTGATGTCAAAGGTATACTTCGCTTTGCCTGTAACTTTGTCCTTACCGGACAAACGTGTTACCCGTTTGCCGATGAGGCGCGATTCACTTGCTTCTCCCCATGATGCCATCGTTAACCTCCTTGCCCACGGGATGTAAGGGTGGGGATTCTATAGCCACCCGCTACATCTTCCGTGCGGCGGTTTTCACTGCGTCAAAGATGAAGGGGTAAGTGCCGCAACGACAGGTGTTGCCTGACAACCCCATCTTAATCTCTTCGAGCGTCGGTTTCTTGTTTTCGCTCAGTAGTGATGCCGCGGAGACGACGAAACCCGGTGTGCAGAAACCGCACATCAGTGCGTCGTGTTGGATGAACGCCTCTTGCACGGGATGCAGGGTATCGCCCTCTGCGAGTCCCTCGACAGTCGTTATCTGCTTGCCTTGCGCATCAATCGCGAGCATCATGCAGGCGTAAACGGATGTGCCATCTACCATCACCGTGCAACCGCCGCATTCGCCCCGGTCGCAGATGAGTTTAGCCCCGGTCAAATCAACGTGGTTACCGCGGGTGTCGATGCCATCGCGCAGCACCGTCAACAATGTCGTGCGCGGTTCGACTTCTACTTCGTACGTCTTCGCGTTGATGTTCAGTTGAATCGTCGCGCTAGTGATTGCCTCGCCCATTTGGGCTTCCGCGGCTTTCTCAGCACCGATGAGAACCGTCGGGGCAACTGCAGCGGCGACGGTACCGGTGCCTACCCCTTTCAGGAAATTCCGGCGCGAGATAGTGGTTTTCCCCGGTTTCTCAGCCGCGTTCTCTTTCGGGCTCTGCTTTTTGTCTGCCATGAGTCTCCTCCTTGTGTTTAAACAAATTTATCACGTTTGGCTTTTTTTGTCCAGCAAAAAATTTGCTGGCATCGATATTCCGTTTCGCGGGGGAGATAATGCTTACCACGCTTCGTCAATCCATTCGTTACCGTGGTCTGGATTGTAGATTAACCCCTTCACAATGTGAAGATTAAGGTCGAGTTTTTCCAAGATGATATGTCCGACGAGTACGGGCGCGTCCGCGGGCAAATCTGTTACCTGGATGATGTCCGAGCGTCCCAGTATGGTAAATTCAACGCCGGAATAGATAGTCCGATTCACGGTGCCGTTCGCAGTCTTCGACGGCATCCGTCCGACGGCGACTAGCCCGAGTTGTTCGATAATCGGTTTCGGTAAGGACAAGCGACTCGCGCCGGTATCAACGAGTGCGTCTTCGACGGTGAGGCTCCGAACTTCTTCGGGTTTGATAGTGCCATCTTGGGCTCTAATCAGATCTGCCAAGTTGGCGAGTTTAATCTCTGTTGTATGCCGCATTTTTCTTCCTCCTTTCGTGTTAAGGCCTCATCATATAGGAGTGCTTCTATTAAGAATATCATAAAATGAGTTGGATGTCAAATTTTTTGTGGCAATTATTTTTGGAATAGGGTATCCTAATTAATGCGTTGATTCGTAAAACGCGCAGATACGGAAGTCCGTGTTTTTGGACTTCACAAGGTGTTGTTCAGTAGCGTTCGTGCTATTATTGCAGGCAGCGTTGCTGTTCTGACGCTTTGCGGCATACAAAAAAATCGATTTTATTTACTGAAATAGGAGATTCTCATGTCAGGAAATACGTTTGAAATCAGTGATGCCACCTTTAAGGGCATGGTGCTTGAGTCAGATACGCCTGTTGTTGTTGACTTCTGGGCGGAATGGTGCGGCCCGTGCAAGATGATTGCGCCGATTTTGGAGGAGCTCGCTGCGGAGAACGCGGACACCTTCAAAGTCGGGAAGCTCAACGTTGATGACAACCGCCAGTCGGCGATGCAGTACGGCGTACGGAGCATCCCGACGCTCCTCGTCTTCAAAGGCGAGAAGGTGGCGGGGCAGATCGTTGGCGCGATGCCCAAAGAGGCCCTCAAGAAGAAAATCTTAGACGCGCTCTAATCCCTCACACCGTTTACGTATAGGACTTACGCAGCTTCGCGTTCCGGTAGTCGCGGTTTGTCACTGCGACTCCCGGGGCTGTTTCGGCGTAAGTCCTTGCGTCCGATTTCGCACCATCTCTATAGGCACCCCCATGTTCTGGCGATTTATTTACAACGCGCTCGCTGTTCCGGCGATATTCGTCGGGTTTCACGCCGCAGGTTATTACAACCCTAAAATTCGGGAGGGCATCAGCGGCCGGAAAGGTGGTTTTGAGCGGCTGGAGACGCAGCTCCGTTCTGCCCGGGACCTCAAGCGCACGGCCTGGTTTCACTTCACTTCTGTGGGTGAATTTGAACAGGCGAAACCGCTCATTGAGGCGATTTACGCGGAGGCGCGGATCGTGCTGACTTTTTTCTCACCTTCTGTCGCGCCGAATGTCAGCAAATATCCGTACGCCGATGCGGCCATTTACCTGCCTTTAGACACCGGTTCAAACGCCGAACGTTTGATGCGTCTCATCGCTCCCTCCATCGTGGTATTTTCCAAATTTGATATTTGGCCCAACCTCGTGTGGAAGGCATCCGAACGGGGCATTCCTAGCGTCGTCGTGGCGGGGACGTTGCATGCCAAATCGAATCGGCTATCTCTCCTCGCGAGACCGTTTTTCAGGCGTGTGCATCGGCATATTACGTTGCATTGTGCCATTTCTGAAGAAGACGCGGCGCGGTTTGAGCAGTTGTGTGCAACCGGCAAACACGCTTCCCCGAGAAACCAGATTGTCGTCACTGGGGATACCCGTTACGAGCAGGTCTACCGTCGCGCCACGGCGATTGAACCAGCCGCTGAGTTTTTTCCAGGGCAAGCCACTTTGAGACATCCTATCTTCATCGCCGGTAGCACTTATTCGGAGGAAGAAGAGGTATTGTTGGAAGCATATCAACTGCTGCGTGAACAGGCGCGCTCGGCGCGCGCGCCTGTTCCTCACCTGATTCTCGTGCCGCATGAACCGACACCGGAACGGATAGCCGAAATTCGCGCAAAATTGGAGAAACAGGGATTAACCTACCGTTGTTTCTCAGAACTAGCACCTGGGACAAATTTATCAGAAGTCGTTACAATTGTGGTTGACTCGGTGGGGCATCTTGCGAGACTTTATCGGTTGGCAGACATTGCGTTCGTCGGCGGCAGTTTTCGCGGCAGCGTGCATAATGTGATGGAGCCCGCGGCGATGGCCAAGCCGGTCTTGTTCGGGCCGACTATCCATAACGCTTATGAGGCATCTCTGCTCTTGGAGAGAGGCTCGGCGAAGAGGGTGCATACCGCACCGCAGCTGGCGGCTGCCATCACCGAATGGCTGTCTGACGAAGCGGCGCGAATGGCGGCAGGGAAAGTTGGGAAGCAGGTGATTGAAGAGAATTTGGGGGCAGTCGAACGGACGTTGGTGTATCTGCGGCATTATCTTTTTGAAAAAATATGTTGACAAAATTGAGCCCAAAATGATAACATAATACGTAAAGCCAAAACAACCGATTTGAGGCACCTCCATGAAGATTACCAAATTGGAAACCTTTTTAGTGCAGCCGCGCTGGCTCTTTCTCAAAATCCACACCGATGAGGGATTAGTCGGGCTCGGGGAACCGATTTTAGAGGGCCGCGCGAAAACCTGCGCGCAGGCAGTTGACGAGCTCGCGCCTTACCTCATCGGCGAAGACCCGAGGCGCGTTGTCCATCATTGGCAGGCGATGTATCGGCATGCATTTTATCGCGGCGGCCCGATTCTGACAAGCGCGCTCAGTGGCGTAGAACAGGCACTCTGGGATCTCGCCGGAAAGTCACTCGGCGTGCCTGTCTACCAACTTTTCGGCGGGCCGACTCGCGACAAAATCCGACTTTACAAGGGCGGCGGCGACCCGGGTGGCATTCAGGCGTGGATTGACAAAGGGTTTACGGCCTTTAAAACCGGTGTTGCGGGCGGGCGGCCCGCGCGCATTATTGAGAACAAGGCCTTCGTCGACCGGGCAGTGAACCATTTCGCTGCATTGCGCGAGGCTGCTGGCCCCGAGATCGATCTTGCGATTGACTTTCACGGTGCGATTAGCCCGCAAACCGCCAAGCTGCTGATCAAAGCGTTGGAACCGTATCAACCGATGTTCGTGGAGGAGCCGATTCAGTGTCAAAACGTGGACATGCTGGCCGAAATCGCGCGTGGCACGCATTTGCCTATCGCTACCGGCGAGCGCGTCTTCACGAAGTGGGGGTTCCGTGAGCTCTTGGAGAAGCAGGCGGCGAGCATCCTGCAGCCAGATCTGTGTCACGCTGGCGGCATCAACGAAGTTCGCATCATCGCAGGCATGGCGGAGGCATACTACGCCGGCATTGCACCGCACAACCCCCTCGGCCCGATCTCGCTGGCGGCGTGCATCCAACTCGATGCTTCCATCCCGAATTTCTTGATGCAGGAACACACCACGCTCGGTGAAGGGTATTTGAAGAATCCGTTCGTCTTCAAAGACGGGTTTGTGGAGTTACCGACCGGTCCCGGCTTGGGCATTGAGCTCGATGAAGATGCGCTTGAAGACAAGACCGACCACGATTGGCGGAATCCGGAGACGTTCCACCCTGATGATGGAACTGTCGTTGATTGGTAGGAGATTTTCGTTATGAAATTTATTATGTTCACAAAGCACTTACAAGGTTTGGACGTGCCGGACATTATCAAGGCGCTCCATGCCGTAGGTGTCCAAGGTGCCGATTTGTGTGTGCGCCCCGGCTATCCGGTCAACCCCGAAAACGCGACGACAGCATTGCCTGCCGCTGCAAAACGGTTCGCCGCTGAGGGGTTGTCTATCCCGTTAATTACGACACCCGGCGATTTTCTTGAGCCTACCGATGAGGCGACAATTCGTGTCTACGCCGCGGCGGGCGAAGCGGGCGTTGAGAATATCAAACTCGGATATTGGCACTGGCACGCCGACGATGGCGGCTATTGGGACCAAGTCGATTTTATCCATCGCCAACTTAATGGATTCTCGAAACTTTCGGAGGCATACGGGCCGCGGACATGCATCCATAACCATTCCGGGACCTCCATGGGCCTCAATTCTTGTGCCGTGATGAACCTTGTCAGGGGGTTTGACGCGCGGCATGTCGGCGTTTTCGCTGACACTGGGCACCTCTCCATCGTTGGCGAACCGATTAACATGGCTCTCGATATTGTCAAGTCGCATCTTGCTGTGATGGCGTTCAAGGACCTGGCGCGTTCGCCGGGGATGCGAGGCGGCGCAGTCGTGCGCATGGGCAAAGGCTTCGTTGATTGGGAAACCGCCGTTAACACGCTGAGGGCGATAAACTTCTCCGGGCCCATCAGTTTTCATAGCGAATACAGCGGCGAACCGGTGGATAGCGTCATCGATCTGGCGCGGATAGATGTCCGTTTCATTCGGGCATTGATGGCGAAATAATTGAGCATGATGCAGAACACCCCCGGTAGGAGAGCCCTCCCGCGTCTCGATGCTTTCTTCTTGTAGGAGAGCCCTCCCGCGTCTCGATGCTTTCTTCTTGTAAGAGAGACCTCCCGGTCTCGATGTCTGTAAAGGAACAAAATGGCACAATTTCAGTTAGGATTCAACACTAGTACCATTCGCCCGGCGGGGTTAATGGATAAAATCCGCATCGCGGGCGCAACCGGCTATTCGGCGATTGAGCTCTGGAACGATGACCTTACCGTATACGAGGAGCAGGGCGGCTCCCTCGCCGATGTGAAAAGCGCGCTGGATGACTGGGGGCTTTCAGTGCCCACGGTTATCGCCTTGCACGGCTGGCTCAATACGATGGGTGCGGAACATCAGAAGGCGCTTGAAGAGGCAAAACGGCGCATGGCGCAAGCCGCCGCTGTCGGCGCGACTTACATCATTTCCAGTCCACCGCGCGAAGTAGCTGACCTGCAGTTGGGCGGCGAGAATTACCGCGAACTGCTGGAACTTGGACGCGACTTCGGCGTGAAACCGGCGATGGAATTCCTCGGGTTCGTTGATGGAGTCAACAAAGTCAAGCACGCGTGGGAGGTGATGCGCGTGGCAGCTCATCCGGATAGCACTATTGTCCTCGATCCGTTTCATCTCTATCGTGGTGGCGGAGAGATTGACGACATGCGTGGCATTCCCGCCGACAAAATCGCGATTTTCCATTTCAACGATGCGCCGGCGCGTCCGGCGCGTGAAGAACAAACCGATGCAGACCGGGTTTACCCCGGCGATGGTATTCTCGCTCTCAAGCAAATGCTATCCATCTTGGAAGCCGCGGGGTATAACGGCGTTGTCTCTCTGGAGTTGTTCAACCCTTCGTATTGGGAGGAAGACCCGGGGGAAGTGGCGCGCGTCGGTTTGGAAAAGATGAAGTCCGTAATAGCGGGCTAAATTGGCAGTGAACAGATAAGTTTTCCCCACGTGAGCCGAACAACCGCTAGGAAGAACAAAAAGAGGAATTTAGAACGACATGGCCTATCTTGAAGGACTTTTATCATCGTTGACGCGTGTGAAAGACGCACGCTCCGGCCGCGCCTCCTCGTGGGATACCACAGGGCGCAATAACGATGCTTGGGACATCGCCCCCGGAGCGACTTGCGTTCTCGCGGATATCCAGGGCCCCGGATGTATCAATCACATCTGGCTGACACAGCCAAACGGGTATCGGAACGTGCTGATTCGGATGTTTTGGGACGACGAGGAGCATCCGAGTGTGTTGTGTCCGTTGGGTGACTTTTTCGGGCTGGGCAACGAAATCGTCAATTCTTACGATTCGATTCCGTTCTCCGCGTCCACAGCTCAGAATAACGCGTTCAACACGGGGTGCGCGCTGAATTGCTATCTGCAGATGCCGTTTAACCGTGCCGCCCGCATCGAGCTCGTCAACGAGGGCGATACGCCGCACCGCCAATACTTCTACATTGACTACGAGCAGTATCCCGCGCCGCTCGGTGACGATACTGCTTATTTCCATGCGCAATTCCTTCGCGAAAACCCGTGCGATGGTTGGGGACACGAAATCCGGGTCAATGCATCGGAGGCGAATATCGTCAATGCTGAACGCCTTGCCTGGGACACCAACTACCTGATTTTGTCCGCCGAGGGCAGGGGCCACTATGTCGGCTGCAATCTCTCCGTTACCAATTTCCAAGGCACGTGGTGGGGCGAAGGCGACGATATGATCTGGATTGACGGCTACAAGTGGCCGCCCGATTTACACGGCACGGGTTCTGAAGATTACCTGAATCAGGCTTGGGGCATGCAGAAGAACGCGTTTGCACACAACGGTTCGTCTATCCATGAGGACGATACCGATGGGTACCAGTCCTCTTACGTTTATCACCTCGAAAATCCTATCCGTTTTGAGAAGGAGATTCGGGTGACGATTGAGCACGGCCACGGCAACCACCTCAGCAATGAGATGTCTTCTGTCGCCTATTGGTATCAGCTTGAGCCGCACCGTCCGTTTGGCATTGTGCCTGTCGCGCAACGGCAGCCGGTTCGGAAGGACGAGTCGGGTGAGTGGCAGTTGCAGCACGCGGCCCCTGTTCCCGAGTTGAACGCGGAGATGCAGGCGATGAGACAGAAATGGAGTGAAAAGAGATAAATGGTGACTGTTTTTGAACGGCTTCTGGCGACATGCATTGGGCAAGTATCGGCTGGCCCGGACACGGTGACAGAGGATACGCTGTCTGACGCTGAGAACGTCCCGTATGAAGATGCTCCGGCACCTGATACCGATGGCAGCGGCGGCGACGGTACGGCACCCGAAGCCGATGCTGCGCCTGAACTTGGTGTGCGCGAGGTTCTCTATGATTTCGTTGCCTTGTTTAAAAAAAGTGAGGTATCTGGTGCGGAGCAGGTGTCTGCCAGTGGTTCCGATTGTGTTGGCGGTGTGAAGCATCCCGCAATCTTCGCGCATCCAACGCCAACGAATGCGGCGCGGGTTACTTACGCGCTCTTGCTTCCGGACATTGCAGATAACGAAAAACTCTTTCTGCATTTCCTCATCGGTTTGCGGGACGGTGTTGTGTTTGACGATGCCGAGCGGCGGCCCGGTGGCGTACGGTTCAGCATCGAGATTGAGGAACGGGCGGGTATGAACAGTCAGAACCAAGACAACGTCGATGACAGCCCCGGTAGGAAATCCCGCCCCGCGTTAGTAACCTCGAACGAACGCGTTGCGAGTTCCGAAAGATTTGAGAGCGTCTCAGCCGAGTGTCGATGGGATGAGCACGCCGTGGAACTTACCGAATACGCGGGACAAGAGATAAGCATTTCCTTTCTGACAGCGTGTAACGTAGCGGGCAATAGCAACTATGCATGGGCAGTGTGGGGCAAACCGCGGCTGCTCAAACTCACACAATGTCCACTGCGCAAAGCAAAGGGTGCTGCAGAACCTGCACTCTACGGTTGCACTGTTCTCGCGCAATTTGCTGATGCGAGCCAGCGGCTGTTTGAATTCAATCCAGCCGTTTCAACACCTGTTTCCGAAGCTGTCAGAGATGTCCGTGCGCGATGCGAGGCTGCCCTGGGTGACTATGGCAATTCGCCCTTACAAGCCTTAACGTTATACGCCGCCCAACCGAAGTTGGAAATTGTGAGTCTCGGTGCCACCGCCGCTGTCGTCACAGCGGGTGAGGATTTTGAGGTGCAATGCACCGTTCGGAATACAGGTGATGCGCCCCTCGGCGAGGCGGACAGCGCGCGTGTGACTATCAACGGTGTGAAATTATGGCGTAGTCGTCCAACGCAGACGATTAAACAGATTGAGCCGGGTGCAGAAGCCACCGTCTCTTGGCTTCTGCGCCGTTCGTCACACTCGCTCAGCGTCTCTGCGTCGCTTCGCTGTCAAACTGCTGCGGGCGAGAACAGCTGCACTGCTGCCTGCAGCGTTGAGATTCGTCCTGCGCTGCCGAAACTCTCTGCCAAAGTGACGAAAGAACTGCACACTTATTCGCAAGATGGACACCTCGTGATGGGAAATCAGCACCTTCGCGTCGTTTTTGTTCGGAATTCTTCCGGTGGCTTTGAATACTACGCGCTGTTTGCCGCGAAGGCCGGTACCTATCAGCAGGTTGCCGTTTGCCCCGCGCTGTCCGAAGTGACTTACTCTCATAGCGGCCAAAACGGGGGCATCGACGAGCGCGCCTCTCAAGAGAGTCAAGCTGCATCGTCAGTTCGACTCCGTAATGCCAGTTCTACGGAGCGGGACGTGAATGCCCCCGAGACGTTATCGCACGCCTTGCGAAGTCCGAAAACTTTCCGTCTTACGCCATTGAGTTACCAACTTGCCGGGAACAGCGGCGGCGAGTCTATTGTCTCTATGAACGGTGCACACACCGATGCCGATGGCGTGACGTGGCAGTATCGGAGCGAGTGGATTCTCGGCGAGAACGCGACTCGCATTCAGAACGAGGCACGTTTGGAAGTCAGCGAAGGCAGCGAAGAGCGAGAGCTGCTCGCCTTCCATGGTCCGATGCTCTGCGCCTTCCATCAAGGACGCAATCGCGACAAGAAGACTGCTGCCCTATTCCCTGGGCTGGAATTTTTGGAAGGTACTGAGCGTTCCTCGAACCCGCGCGATGCCGCGCCGCCGCACGACAATCGCTTAGTCCCGCATCCGTATAAAATTACCGTGCCGGCTATGGCAGTAGAAGTCCAGAAAAGCGTCGTCGGCATTATCTGGAATCCTTTGGATAAGTGGGATGGCGACAATCAGTGCCTCTCCGCTATTTTTGCCTCCCCCAATTGGCACCATTCTCAGCGAAACACGTTGATGGGCGTGTTTCTCCCGACGGTGCCGGCGTGGGTAGAGGAGAATCAGACGCTTGCGGCTACGCCCTATTCCCTCAAATCGGGTCGGCCTGTGACTATCAAAAGCGAGCTGATTGTTGAGGGGACTGCCTCTGTGCTAGATGCGGTAACGCATTGGTGCGATGCCTACGGCTTCCCAGAGCCGCTTGAACCGCCCCGCGGCGACGAAGAAGAGCTCCTGCTTTCGCGGCATGGGTTTATGGAGACGACGTGGGATGCCGAGACGCAGAAATCGCGTCACTGTATCGGTTGGCCGGCGCATAACGAACCGGGTGTCGGCACGCTACTCTGGTATGATTACCTTGCTACCCAGGATGAGGCCGTTAAGCGGCGCGTTGCGGATATCCGCAATAGCACGCGCGCCGAATCGGGCGCGGGAAGTCTAGCCGCCCGCGGCTCTTGTCATATTCTGAGATGGGAGTTTCCGTTCTATGTCGGCCACCTTGAGGCGGCTGTGGATTTCATGAAAACCGAGGCACTGCGCCTCGTCAGCGAGCAGGAACCGGATGGCAGTTGGCGGTGGTATCCGGCAGACGATAAAACTGCAACGCTCGGTAACGCGGGGGATGCTGTGCTTGGCACATGCGCGAACGCCGCGCTGACGCTTCTCAAACACGCGAGAATCACCGGGGACGCGACTTCGCGAGAGGCGGGCCTTGAGGCGCTGAAATTCATGAAGCAATTCGCTGTGCCGCGCGGGGCGCAGTTGTGGGAATGCCCGATGTATCAGCCAGATCTCCTTGCCGCCGCCTATGCACTCGGTGCGTATGTTGAGGCGTATCAAATCACGAGCGATAAAACGTATCTCCGGCGCGCAGCATACTGGGCGAAAGCCGGTTTGCCGTTCCTCTACCATTGGCATCTCCGCGACCGGCTCAGCATGCGCTTCGCCTCGGTTCCGGTTTTCGGGACGACGTTCTATACGCACCCGTGGTTTGGCGTGCCAGTGCAGTGGAATGGCTTGGTGTTCGCCTACTATCTGCAGCACTTAGCTCGTGTAAAAAGCGCGACTTCGGGCGGTAACGCGGACAGCCTGCCGTGGGAGAAGATTGCGGCGGGCATCGTCGTCAGTGCGATGTATCAGCAGTGGACAGAGGGCGAGCGCAAAGGCACTTATCCTGATGGGCTCTATGCATTCTGCACTGAAGGCCGCGGTCCGCACCTTAACCCCGCGGATATTATGGTGAACGTCTATACGCTTCTCGGGCTAGACCCGGGTGTGAAAACCGCCATCACCGGTAATATCCATGTGAGTTCGGGTGCTAAAGTGGAGGGACTTACCCTCACCAAAGGGGGCGGCCTGACGTGGAATCTGAGTTACGCCGCAGACGAGACGAGTTGGACACTTATCGCAGGCTACGGCCGCCCGCCGCGTGGTATTCGCGCCCGAAGCCTTGATATTGAGACCGAGCTCCCCGCCGTGAAATCGCTTGAGGAAGAAAGCGGTGACACCGGCTCCGGATGGCTCTATATCGCGGAGAAGGATACACTCCTCATCAAACACCTGCACGCCACCGTGGATGTGCAATTTCAATTTTTTATCTAATTGTGGGGGTGCTTTCAAAGCGCGCCTACCGAACCTTGTAGGGGCGGATGTCTCTATCTGTCCCTCCGTTAGCAGTCTGTTAGAACTGCAATGTCTATAGGAGGCAATGAAAATGGCTAAGAAGATTGTATCAACCACGTTCTGCCTCGTCATCGTTTCGATTGTTGCGATGACGCTTTTTGGCACGCATGCGAATGCGCAAGATGCTCCGGTCGTGACAGCAGACGGCCCAATGATTAACTTCAAAGTCCTCGCGGGGCTGATTATTGAAGGCGTCGTCTTCAGCATCGTCGGCTTGATTGTGCTGATGATAGGCTACAAAGTCTTTGATTGGGCGACGCCTTACGATTTGAACCGCCAAATCGCCGAGGAGAACAACACCGCGGCGGGTGTCGCCGTGGCGGGTGTGCTGATTGCGTTGGGGATTATCGTCGCTGCTGCAATGGGCGGCTAGTCCGAAGAGGGCCTGGGATGCCGTATTGCCCGGGGGCTGCGCTGCGATCGATGCATGGCGAGGCACAGGACCTCGCCCTACGGTAAGGCCGGCAGATTTCTGTGCGCCGCGATCGTGGCATGGCGAGGGGAACCCTCGGCGATTCGTGCTCGCCGGGTTTTCCCTCGCCCTACGGTGAGGGGGGGGCATTAAAAAACTTGACGTTTTCTTAAAAATAGTGTATAATGTGTCTCACATTCGTGCTTTAGGAGCGTTTTGATGAAAAAGATAGATGGCGGAATCACGGCGGTTTCCGGCGTGCGCGCATCGGGCGTGCACGCCGGGCTGAAAAAATCGGGCAAGAAAGATGTGGCCCTCATCGTGACAGATGCGCCTGCTGTTGCCGCGGGAGTCTTCACGAAGAATAGCGTTACCGCTGCACCTGTGCAGGTTTGCCGCCAGCACCTCGCCGCCGCGACGGCGCAAGCGATAATTGTCAACAGCGGTAACGCCAACGCCTGCACCGGCGAACTCGGCATGGCGAACGCGCGACAGATGGCAGCGATGACAGCCGAACGCCTCGGCATTGCGGCGAACCAGGTCCTCGTCTCCTCAACCGGCGTTATCGGGCAACAACTGCCGATGGACACCCTCGCGAACGGGATCCAACTCGCCGCGGCGGCACTCAGCACCGAGGGTGGAAGTGATGCCGCCGAGGCGATTATGACTACCGATACGCACCCGAAGTCTGTCGCAGTTGAGATAGAGATTGCCGGTGCACCGGTGAGAATCGGCGGGATTGCGAAAGGTTCAGGCATGATAGCTCCTAACATGGCGACGATGCTCTCGTTTTTGACTACGGATGCGTGCATCGCAGGCGAAACGCTCCAGCTCGCCTTGACTCGCGTTGTCGATGATACCTATAACCTGCTCACGGTAGATACAGACCGGAGCACGAACGACACGGTGTTGCTCCTCGCCACGGGAAATGCAGGCAACCCTGACATCGCCGAAGCTCATGGCGAAAATTACGAGGCGTTTTGTGCGGGACTCCAGTGCGTCTGCACTGAGTTGACCAAGGTGCTCGCGCGCGATGGCGAAGGCGCGACGAAACTCGTTGAAGTCGTCGTCACAAGCGCGAAAGACCGGGAGGATGCAGAGAAAGCGGCGCGCGCTGTCGCAGAATCGCCGTTAGTTAAGACAGCAGTTTTCGCCAACGATGCCAACTGGGGACGCATCATGATGGCCATCGGGAAGTCGGGCGCGGCATTTCATCCGTATCAGGTGAATGTCTGGCTCGGCGGCTATCAACTTGTCAAAGATGGAATGGACGCAGGGTTTGACGAGGAGAAGGCGACAGAGTTGTTCGCGCAAGATCCGGTGCGGATTACCATCGATTTAAGTGCCGGCGATGCAGCGATAACGATGTGGACGTGCGATTATTCCTATGATTACATCCGCATTAACGCCGATTATCGCACCTAATTCACATTTTTGCGACAATTCTTGACAAAAATGTCACATTTTGGTATTTTAATTTGACATTCGCGCGAAAATGTGGTATACTATATAAGCATTCGGGTATATGCGCGGTTTTGGGCGCGAATTTTGAAAACCGCCAGCATGTTTCAGGTTTGTGCGGGAGTAGCTCAGTGGTAGAGCTCCACCTTGCCAAGGTGGAGGTCGCGAGTTCAAATCTCGTCTCCCGCTTTTCGCCTATCGCGGTTAGGAAGTTGTTCCTACCGGGGGCGCATCGGGCTCGGGTGTCAAGGTCCGGGGCCCGTGTCGACTATCAATTCGGGCTCAGGCGAGCCCGAACGACTCAGATTCATTAGGTATACGACAAAAATCCGGTGGCGTAGCCAAGTGGTAAGGCCAGAGTCTGCAAAACTCTTATGCGTCGGTTCGATTCCGACCGCCACCTTCACCCCTTCTACGGGCGGTTAGCTCAGGTGGCTAGAGCGTTTGCTTGACATGCAAGAGGTCACAGGTTCAAGTCCTGTACCGCCCATTTCCAAAACAGCATCCATAGTGTGGTTGAAAACCGTGCAGCAGGAGCCCTGAGATGACAATGAATCCAGTCACAGCCTCCGTAACAACGCGAGAATCCGAGCCTCATCCCCAAGTGTCGCCGCCGGATTGGACGCTAGAGACCCTCCTCGCAAATGTCCCAGAGCCCAACTTTTCCGATGAGAATGTTGAGGTAGCAATGAGCGATGCCCCTCGTCGAGATAAAAACCGGGGTCCTGTGTCGCCGCCGGATTGGACGCTGGAGGCACTCCTCGCAAATGTCCCAGAGCCCGAGCCTGGCGCGCCGAAGTCCGGCTTTTCTCGCGAAGTTGACACCGGGCCGCCGGTGGGCAAAGAGGTTTGGTGAAGGTTAACTATGTATGTTCCACGGCACGGTGATGTCGTCTGGCTCGACTTCATCGCAAGGACCTTGGTGTTCCCGTCCCACCGGGAATAATGATTCGTACCAAAGATTTCACAGGAACAATTGAACTCAAAGGCGTTATACAAGCCGATCATATCTGGCAGGCAAGACGCGCGAGGTACGCGGGTTACATGCCACATGAGCCGATTGCCCGAGTGCTGCAGATAGTTGCTATACTTGTGAAAATCTGGTAGGGCTTTTCAGTTATTTCCCTCCTCCTGTATCCACCTCGCGTTATTTCGACAAACGAAATGCCGCTATCCCCCCCCTCAAATTTTTTTCTTGACATTTCGATATTTTTGTGGTATTATTTTAACGTATCTTTTATCAACTGCGCCTGGATGGTTAGAAAACGTTTTATGATTGAAGTTAGAGAACTCACAAAATCCTACGGGCCGACTGTCGCTGTCAACAACGTTTCGTTTGATGCACACGCCGGCGAAGTGCTCGGTTTCCTCGGTCCCAACGGTGCTGGGAAGACGACGACGATGCGTATCCTTACCTGCTATCTCTCCGCGGATGCAGGGAGTGCCAGCGTCGCGGGTTATGACGTATTTGAGGAGTCGGTAGAGGTTCGCAAGTCCATCGGGTATCTCCCGGAGAGCGCGCCGCTTTACATGGACATGGGAGTCATCGAGTACCTAAACTTTATGACGCAGGTTCGGAGCCTTCCGAAAAGCGAGCGGCGCGCGCGCATCCGCGCCGTGGTGGAGCTTTGCGGGCTTGAGGACGTTATCCAGAAGGACATCGGTGAGCTCTCGAAAGGCTACCGCCAACGGGTAGGATTAGCGCAGAGCCTCATCCACGATCCGCCTATCATGATTTTAGACGAGCCCACCTCTGGACTTGACCCGAGCCAAATCATTGAGATTCGTAACCTGATTAAGGACATTGGGCAAGAGAAACTGGTGCTTTTCAGCACCCACATTTTGCCGGAGGTTTCCGCTACGTGTAGCCGCATCCTCATCATCAACGATGGGAAGATTGTAGCGAACGGCACACCTGAAGAACTCGCGGGCCAAGCGGAGGGTGAGGAAATCGTGCATATCGTTATCCGCGGCCCGCAATCGGAAATTGAGGCAAAGTTGGACGCGCTTGACTTCGTCTCGCAGTGGGCACACGTTGAAACGGACAATGGCGTAGTCGGCTATCGAGTTACGGCGGTGCAGGGAACCGATGCCGCGGAGGCACTGTTTCACGTTGTCGTGGATAACCGGTGGAGTTTGACGGAACTCCGCCAAGAATCGGTCGATTTGGAGGATGTATTCCTGAATTTGACGGTGCGCGAATAGCGTGCTTTGGAAGCAGGTTTACATGCCGTGAGAAATCGCGAGGGGAACCCTCGGCGATTAGTGATCGCCGGGCCCTCGCGCTACGGATTCAGTATTTACTATAGACTATGACGAACATCACAGCTATCCTCAAAAAGGAATTTAGAAGTTATTTCAATTCGCCTATCGCCTACATTTTTATCACATTTTTCTTGGGCATTTCTTCGTGGCTCTTTTTTCGCGGCTTCTTTCTGATGAACCAGGCTGAGATGCGCGGGTTTTTCGGGTTAATGCCGTGGATTTTCCTATTTTTCGTCCCCGCTGTCACGATGAAACTCTGGGCGGAAGAGAAGAAACTGGGGACGGTAGAAATCCTGATGACGCTGCCGATTCGGGATTACGAGGTAGTCATCGGTAAGTATTTGGCGAGTTATGCGCTGCTTGCTGTCACGGTGCTACTCTCGCTCGTCCTCCCGCTGTCGGTGAGCCTTCTTGGAGACCCGGATGGCGGCACGATTGTCAGCGGTTACATCGGGCTGTTGCTGATGGGCGGCGCGTACCTTGCGATAGGGCTGTTCGCCTCAACACTGACAGAAAACCAGATCATCGCCTTTATTTTCGGTATTACCGCCTGTTT
Organism: uncultured Poribacteria bacterium; assembly: GCA_958296135.1. Lineage (GTDB taxonomy): Bacteria > Poribacteria > WGA-4E > WGA-4E > WGA-3G > AGPOR5. The sequence goes on along the minus strand of CATQHZ010000001.1, from coordinate 3,998,081 downwards.
TGTGATGCTGATTATCGGGGAAGACATTGTGCTTTTTAATGCGCCGAATTGGCTTTTCCCGATTTTCAGTTATCTCGGACTCGGTGCACATTACAGTAGCATTCTGCGCGGCGTGCTTGACTCCCGCGATATTATCTACTACCTCTCGGTTATCGGCTTCTTTCTCACGCTGAGTTCGGTATCCGTTGAGAGCCGGAAATGGCGATAAACCGGAGTAGGACTGACGTTGAACAAACCCCGTGGGCGCGCTTTGGGAGCGGGCCTCTCGAACGGGGGTTTCGGCATTTGCGTCAGTCCTGCAGCGTATAGGCGCGCCCGGTGTAGACACCCGGGTCTGAAGAGTCCTTTATCGGGAGGGTGTCTTTCCATCCGGTCGCGAATGGGGGTAATAAATTCTTGGCAAACAAACGATTGACACACGGTAGCAATGCTGTGGCGTTTGTGGTGATTCTTTTCGGCATTCTCGCGCTGATGAATTTTGTTTCAACGCGCCGTTTCATCCGCGCCGATCTCACCGAAGACAAGCGCTATACTATCTCGGGTGCTACCAAAAATGTGCTGAACACGCTAGACGACATTGTCACCGTCACCGCTTACTTTTCGACGGAGCCGGCGGAAGTTGCGCAAATTCGTCGGGATGTCAGAGATGTGTTGGACGAATACAACGCGTTCTCTAAAAACCTTCAGATCGATTTCGTCAATACTGCCGATTTTGATGAGGGCCAAAAGCAGGAGCTCCGGTTCAGGGGTATTCAGGAAGTCCAGATCAATGTCGTTAAAAAGGATAAAGCCGAGATAGCGAACGTCTATATGGCTATCGGCATTGGTTACAGCGGCAAGGAGGAAGTCTTGCCCCTCGTTCAATCTACTGCGAACTTGGAGTATGAACTCACGTCGACTCTCCTCAAAGTGACGACGAAAGAGGCGAAGACGGTAGGCTTTTTGACGGGGCACGATGAAATCGATATCGACGCGCAAAATTCGCAGGGGTTGCGCACCCTTTTAGATAAAAATGCCAAGGGGCAATACAACATCACCTCTGTGAGTCTCCAAGGTGGCAAAGCGGTTGACGCTGCTGTTGCAACGCTGGTTGTCGCCGGCCCGCGGCAGGTGTTGACAGAGCGTGAAAAATATGAGCTCGATCAGTTCATCATGCGCGGCGGTAGGACAATCTTCCTGGTCGATTCTGTTCAGTTTCAACCCAACACCTTGCAGGCGGCCCCGCTAAGCACCGGGTTAAACGACATGCTGGCTCATTACGGTGTGACGCTTGGCAATAACCTCCTGGTAGATAGGCGGTTTCACGACACGGCGCGATTCCAACAAGGGTTCATGACGGTAATTCAACCTTATCCGTATTTCGTCAAAATTGTGAAACCGAATTTCTCCACAGAGCATTCTGTGACGAATCAGTTAGAAGTGTTGACGTTGCCGTGGACGAGTTCTGTGGACGTAGTTGCGAGGGAGGGGAACACGGCGGCGGCATTGGCAAAAACAAGTGAATTCGGGCAGAGCCTGCAGGGGTACTATAACCTCATGCCCAACGCGCAGATTCCGCCGGGAGATATGCAACCCTACGCCGTTGCAGTAGCGGTTGAAGGGACGTTCGCCAGTTTCTACGCCGATAAAGAGATTCCGCCGGTTGTTGGAACTGATGGCGAGGCATCGGTTGCGCCGAGTGCTGACGAGCGCGCCACGCAGACAGAAAGCGCGCAGACGCAAATCATTGTGGTCGGCACCGCGCAATTTCTGGCACAGATGCGGCCCGATGGGATTAACTTTTTCTTAAACGCTGTGGATTGGTTGACGCTCGGCGATGCGCTCATCGGTATCCGTTCGCACGCTATCACCGACCGGCCGCTCCGCGCAGCAACTGAATTTGAGAAAACTTTTTACAAATACCTATCTATCGTTGGCATCCCATTGCTAGTGGTTATCTTTGGGTTGCTGCGGTATTTCTTGAAAAGGCGGGCAAAACGGATGGTGGAAACCTACAGTACCACGTAGCATCGGGGGCTGTCCCCCGCGACTCCTCCGTACTTGTAGGTTTTCGCTGACGCAAAGCGTTTAAACAAAGCATTGCGAGCGAGAAAAATCAAAAACGTAGTCATCGCCAACGTCGATGACAGCCCTGGGAAGGAGAGTATGAACTCAATGACACTATCCAAACGCATTGCGAAATACCAACTTCTGATTTTAGGCGGCATTTTCGTTGTCTTAGCCCTCGTCGTCTTGTTCTTCGAGAACCCCTTCGGGCAGAGCGAGTATGAAAAGAAGGTGGAGACTGCCATGCCGCTGTTTCCGAATTTCGATAAGGCACAAGTTGCACAGATAGAAATCACCGCCTCTGGTGAAACGACAAGGCTTGCGAAGCAGGATGGGAAGTGGGTAGTTGCTTCTCTGGATAACTATCCTGCTGATGCCGAAGGCGTGGAAGAATTGCTGACGAAGGTGAGCGAATTTAAAAATACGCGGCTCGTCTCCACGAATCCTGACAAGCGGGCGGAGTTTGAGGTAGATAGCACCACCGGCGTTGAGGCGAAATTGATGGATGCGAACGGTGCGCCGTTGGCTCACCTGTTTGTCGGGAAGACGACGCCCGGTTTTCTGAGCAGCTATGTGCGCGTTGCCGATTCTAACGATGTCTACGTCGCGCAGGGGTATCTCCAATCGGTATTTGACAAAGGGACGCGGACGTGGAAGGACCGGACGATTTTTGATTTCAACAAGGGCATCGTTACGCAGTTGAACATCACGTCGCCGGAGGAAACGGTGGCGCTTCGATTGGATGCGGAAGGCACGTGGCAGATGCTCACCCCGGAAGCGTCTGCTGTCAAACAGACGGAAGTGGACAGTCTGCTGACGACGTTCAGCCAGTTAGAGACGGACGATTTCGCTGAGCCGAAAGCACTTTCCGAATACGAGTTAGCCTCGCCGCACTCTTCCATCGCCGCGACGTTGAACGATGGCACCACGGCGACGTTGCTCATCGGCAAAGAAGAGGAGGGCAAACTTTACGTTAAGCGCGACGATAAGGATACCCTTTTCATGCTATTCAAATCGAACGTGGATAGGCTCATCAAGAAGGCTGAGACGCTTAAAGAGGCGGAATCTCCTGCGGAAACGGAGGAAGCAACGCCGACGGAATAGGCGCAGTTTTCACTGACACAAGAGGTTGTCTCATCATAGCGTATAGCAAATGGACATTGGAGGAAGTGCTGCTAGCGTTTCACCTAGAGAAGGTTGCCGCTGAAGGCATCTTTGCTGACATTGCGCCGCTAACCCCCAGTGCCCTTCTCACCTCGGTATTGGAGCGAAAGGTGTCGTTAGCCACCACTATTGACACAGAGAAGGCGCGTTCTGAACTGATTGTCGCCGATGTTCTCGTTGAACTCCGCGAGCACTTTGAGCGTCGTATCAGTCTCTTCTCAGGGATTGACTTCAACGTTGATGCCGATGCCGACTTAATCGGTGTGTGCGATTTTTTAATCAGTTTGTCGCCTTGGCAAGCGTTTGTAGAAGCACCTGTCATCATCTTGGTTGCGGCAAAAAACAACAACTTGATAAACGGTTTGGGGCAGTGCGTCGCAGAGATGGTGGCGGCGCAACGCTTTAATGCCGAACACGGGAATGACATTCCGTGTGTCTATGGTGCTACCACGTCGGGAATAGATTGGCTTTTCCTGAAATTGGCAGGACAGACACTCCACATGGACATGGCGATTTACCAACTCGCGCAGTGCGAGAAAATCCTCGGTATCCTCGCGAGTATGGTGGCGCAGCAGGCGTGAGGCACGCTACACAGGAGATTTCTCATCATGCCATATAGCAACTTTACGTTAGTGACAGTCCGGAAAGCGTTTGGCTTAGAAACAGTCCGGGCTATCGGACTCTTTTCTGAAATAGAGCCAGTGGAACCGAGTGAAGCCCTCGCCAGGGCTCTGACAAAAAAGGCACCGTTGGCTATCGCGATTGCCACCGAGAAAGCGAAGTCGGAACTGATTGTCTCCGAAGTCTTGTTTGAACTCTGGGAGCACTTTGAACAGCGCATCAGTTTTTTTTCGGGGATTGATTTCACCGTGGATGTCGAGGCAAAACTCACCGGCGTGTGTGATTTCTTAGTGAGTCTGTCGCCAGAGCAGTTTGAATTGGAGGCTCCTGTCATCGTCCTCGTGGAAGCAAAAAAGGACGCTCTGACAGTTGGGCTGGGGCAGTGCGTTGCGGAGATGGTGGGGGCGCAACGCTTTAATGCCGAACACGGGAATGACATTCCGTGTATCTATGGAGCGACTACGTCCGGCATCGATTGGCTGTTCCTGAAATTGGAGGGAAAGACACTCTCTATTGACATGACTGTCTACCCACTGGCGCAGTGCGACAAAATCCTCGGCATCCTTGCCAGCATGGTAGCACAGAAGGCGTGAGCTGCCTGCGCGAGCCGAACAACGGAGGTTTTCTCATCATGGCATATAGCGACTTTACCATAGATACGGTGCGGGAAGCGTTTCAATTAGAACGGATTAACGCTGAGGGCATTTTTTCAGAACTCGGGCCGGTGGAACCGAGCGCATTTCTGACGACGTTATTGGCGAGAAATGTGTGGTTAGCCGCTGCCATCGGCACGGAAAAAGCGAAGTCGGAAATGATCGTTGCCCAGATTCTTATTGAGCTCCGCGAGCATTTTGAGCACCGCGTCAGTCTTTTTTCGGGCATTAATTTCACCGTTGATACTGGAGACGATTTGACAGGCGTGTGTGATTTTCTCATCAGTTTGTCGCCGTGGCAATTTTCTTTAGAAGCCCCCGCCATCATTCTGGTAGAGGCAAAAGACGATAACTTGGAGGTGGGCTTGGGGCAATGTGCTGCAGAGATGGTGGCGGCGCAACGCTTTAATGCCGACAAACTGAATGACATCCCGTGTGTTTACGGTGCCACGACGACAGGCATCAATTGGCGGTTTCTGAAATTGGAGGGGCAGAAGCTCTACATCGATATGATGGTTTACACGCTGGAGCGTTGCGACAAAATCCTCGGTATCCTTGCAAGCATGGTAGCACAGAAGGCGTGAGACGAGGCGGCGCGCTTCCAAAGCGCGCCTAGGGCGTTTGTTCGATGATATCCCTGTTTCGGTATACGAGAAGAATGACGACAGCAATCAACGTCCCGACAACACCCACCGGCCAGAATCCACCCACCACATCAACTAGCCAACCGAGCAGTGGCGCGAGGACAATCGTGGCTAGCGATTTGGACTGCGCTTCAATAGAAAGCACTGTCGCACTCATCTCTGGTGTGGAGTGCGCGTTGAAACGGCTTATCAGCACCGGCCGCCAGAAATTCTGCAGGATTGCCAAACCGACGAAAAGCGCGATAATGGCGGGATACCCGACGAACCATAACGCCGGAATTAAAAGCGCGAAGAGCCCTAAATCTACCCACCACATCAACCGTGCCGCCCCTTCATCGCTACCTTGCCATTCCGTGACTCGGTGTGAATTTCGGGAGGCGAAGGAGGAAAGGAAATGGAGCACGAAATAAACGCCTGCCACCAACAACGCTGTCCGCTTCGATTCATCGAGCATTAAAAGCAAAGGCAGCGCGACCGCGGTTTGCTTGAGAATCGGCTGGAGATAGTCTTTGCTCGCCTTGAACATCCCCTCAAATCCCATTCCCTCAAAAACCAATCGGCGCAAAGGCGGAAATTGAACGGATTGCTTCAACGCTTTCCCCAGGAGCGTCGTAACGGCTTTGAAGGAAAACTCGCTTTTCCTGTCGCCGTCTAACACCGCTGGGTAACCGAAGAAGTTGACGATGTTGAATGCGTAAGGGACAATTGAGAACCAGAAGATGTCGGTGAAGTTACCGCGATAGAAGACGAGGGCCCCCGCGATGAGGACAGAAACCGCCGAGCCCATCTGCGACCAGGAGCGGGTGTAGCCGTAAACTTTCGTCTTCTCGTCCGATCTGCCCTGCAACCGCAGCCAGTCGAAAATCATCGCCTTGTGTGTGCCGCTTCGGAATGCATCCCCCAATCCGAAGAAGAACATCCCGCCGAAAAGCAGAAATATTGACTCGCTCAGCGCGAACGTTGCGAAGGAGGCGATATAGGCAACGAAGGAAAATATCATCGCGCGGCGGCGGCCGTAAAGGTCTGCTATTGCGCCGGAGGGGATTTCAAAGAGATTGGTGCAGACTTCCCGAAACCCGATGAGGAGGCCTATTTGGAAGAAGGAGAGCCCTTTCTCCCGAAACGCTAAAATCAGAAACGCGTCATAGTAGCGTTGATTTTTTAGGAAGCCGTAGAGCGAAAAGCGAAATAGCATCGGTATATGCCTTTGCCGGTAGTCTCGGTTTGTTGCCGTGCCTACGGAGAGTGTTTCGCGTATCTCTGTTGAATCAGCGTTTCACGGCGACTGAAATGCCGTCGCGAAGCGGAATAATCGTCGTGAACACCTCAGGCGAACTATAAAGGAGCCGCGTTAATTCTTTCACACCGAGCGTGGCTTTGTGCAGCCACTGCTCCTCTTCCGGTGCGATGTCGGGTACATCCTTGACGACGCGCCCCATCCACAGCATGTTGTCTGTCACAAACAATCCGCCGCTCCTGAGGCGTGGGATTGCCTTGCGAAAGGCTTCGGGATATCCGTCTTTGTCGATGTCGTTGTAGATAATGTCAAACTCACCTTCGGTTTCATCGATGATTTCGAGTGCGTTGCCGACGCGGTAATCGATGCGTTCTGCCACACCGCCGCGGGCGAGATACGCCGCCGCCCGGTCTGCGTTCTCCTGTGAGCCATCGGTGCAGATGATAGACGCGTCCGGTTCTCGCAATGCTTTCGCCATCCAGTACGCTGAGTAGCCGAAGCCGGAGCCCATCTCGAAAATCCGCGTTGGGTTTGTCAGTAGCACTAACTGATGCAGCACGCGCCCGACGAGCGGCCCGACAATCGGGAACCGGCGTTCGCGTGCGTATGCCTCCATTTCCGTTAGCACCGCGTCGCGCGCGGGAATAATGTTGTGTAGGTAATCGTTAATTGATGGATGAAGACTATCCAAACGTTCCATAAGTTTCTCCTCGTCTGCATGATGGCGTGGCGGATGCGTTTCTGATTTGTATCTAAGCGCGCGCCTTGTGCTCTCGCGCAGCTATTCATATCACCGTAGAGCGAGGGGTGGGGATTTCCTTCGTTTTTGGCCCTCGCCGTGCCGTTTTCCTCAGCAACTGCGTCCTTTCTGTGCATATCATAACACAATTTCAAAATTTGCGTCATACTAAATGACGTTGGAGCTGGAGGTGTTTTATTCTGCGAGCAACTCTTCATGATACGCAAATATCGCGGGTGTGCCGCCCGTGTGCAGGAAGATTACCGTTTCATCGGCACCGATGTGTCCCTCTCGGATGTGCTCAATCAAGCACGCCATCGCCTTCGCTGTGTAAACCGGGTCTAGAAATATGCCCTCGGTGTTGGCAACAAGTTTCAGTGCGGCGATACACTCTGGCGTGAGGTAGCCGTATGCCTCGCCGATGTAGTCGTCCGTGTTCTGGATGTCCGCGTGGGATACGTGTGTATTAACAAGTCCTATCAGTTCTGCTGCGGTGTTGGCGGCGCTGCTCATCCGCTCTAGTTTGCCTTCCCATTGAATCGGCGCGCAGCCGAACGGTTTCAATTTCATGCCGAGTGCCTTCGTGCCAAGCACCAAGCCTGCTTGTGTGCCACCGACAGACGAGGTGTAAATCCAGTCTGCGTCAATGCCCAAGCGTTCCTGCTGTTCGTGAATCTCGGCGATGCACCACGCGAATGCAACCGCTGCGAGTGCCGTGGAGCGCGGCGATGCTACAACGTAAGGCTTCAACCCCTGCGCGCGCAATTCATCGGCGAGTGCGAATTTCAGTTCATCTAACTCAGGGCCGAAGGGGACATCGACAATTTCCACGTCCGCGCCTGCCAGCTGATCTAACAATAAATTCCCTTGGGGGATGCTCTTGTGGTCGCGGGCGAGGCGCAGGTAGCAGTGGAGTCCCAGTTTTCCGCAGGCTGCGGCGGTTTGGCGGCAGTGGTTTGATTGCGAGGCGGCCCCGTGAACAATCGTATCCGCGCCTTGATGGACACCGTCGCCGATGGTGAAAGTGAGTTGACGGACTTTGTTGCCGCCAAACGCCAAGCCGGAGCAATCTTCGCGCTTCATGAAAATGCGCGGGCCGCCGAGTGCGTCGGAGAGGCGGGGGCATTCCTCGAGTGGTGTCGGAAAGTGCCCGATGTCTACCTGCGGCATCCGCGCGATTGCCGAGATGAGTTGTTCGCGAGTCTTCATTTTTTTTGTTCCTAATTAGATTGGGGTATTTCTGAAATCGTCGCGGTTTCCCGTGGGGCGCGGGTATTTCCTTCATTTTTTGGCCCGCGCCGTGCCTCGGCGAGCGCGGGGGCCTGGCCCCCGCGCTATGTTTCTCGGGCCGTTTGAGGAAAAACCTACTGGCTCTGAATCACGACTGCTGTCTGGATGACGCGGTGTCCATCGGTGGATTGCAACCCCGGCGTGATGACTTCAATGATGGTGCCGGATTCAAACTCGCTGGTGCTCGCGCCTTTCAGTTTGTGATGTCGGCTTGATACCTTCGTCACCCCAATCTCAATGGGCATCACTTCGTACCCCATGAGTTCCAGAAACCAGCCGAGCCGCTTCGGCACCGGGGCTGGATGCGTGCATTTTGCTACATTAAGAAACAGCACATCCCGCACGAATTCCACGAGGAACTTTTTGAAGGGGAGGATCTCCACCTTCGCGGCGTGATTTTTCTCGAGATTCGCGAGTTTCTTCGTGAACCCCTGTATGTAGCCGTTACACTCGTTCCGGATTTTCTCTAAGTCGCGCTCATTATCAGCGACGGGCCCGGCGGCGAAGACCGTGGGGGACGGTACGGATGCGCCGCGCGTCTGTTTGAGCGTCTGCTTGAGCGTTGCTTCGATATCGGCGAGCGTCTCAACGAGTGCCTCCTGTTTCGCTTCTTTCCGCCAGGCGGCAATTTCGCTTACCATCAGGTTCAGGAGGAACACGGCGGTTTCCTCTTGGCTGAGCGTGTCTGCATCCCAATTTTCCAGCACGAGCCCGCAGCCATCTTCATAATCCTTCTCAAGCTTCGCAATTCTGTCGTGGAGTTCGTTCTGGACGCGTTCGCCTTCCTCCTGATAATATGCCTTGTTCCGCCGTCCACCGGCGGAGATTCCTAGGACTTGGACGATGTTCCCGAAGACACCCTTCTGCACCGGGGCAACTGGTGATGTTGCTCCAATGCTGATGGCTGCCCGTGTTTTCTTCCGAGCTGCGATAGCACTCGGCGGCAGCGATGGAATGCTAATCTGGAACCCAAAGTTCGTTTCCTGCAGGGTATCCACCCGATTCACCGTGGCAGGCTTTGCGGCAAGTGCCGCGCTCGCCTCTTTGAACTGGGCGGCAGCCCGTTCCACCGTATCGCGAGAACCTGTCTCTCGCGAATTGGAAATCTCCGCGGCTTCCACAGCCGCCCGCGGTCCGCCCTTTTGGGGAACTGTTGTGGGTTCACTCTGTGGGACGGCTTCGGGCTCGCTAGTGACTTGTGCCTCTGCCACTGGCGAGGCATGCGAGGGGTATCCCGGCGCACTAGGGTTCAGAGATGCTGCCTCTTCTTCGACAGGCGGCGTTGCCGCGCGTTCAGGAGTTGCGTCGTCGTCCTGCGGCACAGCCGCAAGCGCGCGAGGGACAGGCCCCGGGCGTTTTTCGTCTGCGTCTCTTTCCATAGGGGGTGTAGGGACGCGCGCCTGATTTGCTGCAACGGGTGCAGTGGGTTCTGGCTCCGGTTGCGGCTCCGGTACCTCGCTTCTGAGGCGTTCCAATTCTTCGACAATCTTCTCGATGTGTGTCGAAATCGGTTCATCGTCATCCACGAAAAAGGTCAGGCGATACGCCTGCATTACGTCTGTAGGCATAACGGCGGACTCCTTCTCGTCGGTGAGGTGAAAATCAGTCCAATTTGCACGCCCACTGATAGGCAGCCGTTGATACATGACGCGGACGCTCCGCTCATGGGCGGCCAGATTTTCCAGGCTCATCAAAATTCGCGGGCCATTGGCACTGAAGGATACCTCGATGTCTCGAAAACGACCGGTTATGCTGTTGGTGGCCATGTTATGGTTCTCCTATAAACACTGCAGTCCTCCCGGACTTGCTGTTGTTTGCAAGGCGTTTCTTACGTTTCTTGCTTTTCGGAAGGACGGCGGTAGGGAGGGGTTCGGTTGCAAATCGCTCCTACCGGACTGGTTTTGCCTCCGTCCTGACTATATAGAAAAACGTTTTTTGTAGGTTTGGGTTACAAAATAGGAGTTCCGCGGAACAAACCGCGTGGACGCGCTTACCGGATGGGTGTTTTAGGCGTTTGCGTCCGTTCTGAAAACAAGAGGAATTCAATTTTTCAGGGACGAAAAATTACCGTTGGATAAACATTTTCCGCGTTGCGCGGAAATGCCCCGCCTCAATGGTATAGAAATAGATGCCGCTTGCCACAGGTTCGCCGGTAGCATTCCTGCCATCCCAATACGCCGTATGCGCGCCGGCACGCTGATGTCCAGCTACCTTGACATGGACGCGCCTACCTCCCGCGTCGTAAATGGACAATGTGACATGCGCCGCGGCGGCGAGTTGATATGGAATCCACGTCTCCGGATTGAACGGATTCGGGAAGTTCTGCCCTAGGTGAAACACACCGTCGGACGATGAAGGTGCTTGTTCCTGTTCTACAGCAAACTGCGATTCATCCTCTACGGCGAGCCCGAAGCGGTGCGGATGCACCTGAAAAACGCGCAACTGATACAGATCGGCGACGTAGATGGCGGTATCTACAAGTTTAAATTCAAAGGGGTAGCGGAGTCCCTCAAAACGTGAGATGGCTGTCAGCGTGTGCGTTTCAATAATCTGAAGGCTCTCGCTGTCTAGGAGATAGAGAGCGTCTTCATGCACTTTGGCATCGATGGGGAGCGCGGCGTTTGCGTAGTGTCCCACCTGTCTCGGTTTGTCTGGTTCGGTGACATCTAGCACGACAACGCCGACGCGGCTGTCCAACAGATACGCGCGTTCCGATGCGGGTGCAATTTCAGTCGCGTTGCCTTGCGTGGCGTAACTGGAGACGCGGCGCGGCATCGCGGGTTCGGTAATGTCAAAAATGTGCATTCCTCCTTCTAGGGCGGCAACGTAGGCGTGTGAACCGTCAACCGCAATCCGATAGGCACTGCCGCGCATATCACGTTCGGCGATAGTGACAAACCTATCAAGCGCAACGATGATGAGGGATTCGGCGCAGAGGTAGGCGTAGCCTTCATGGAGCGCGATGTCCATAACAGGGTTCTCTGTGGGGATGTGCGTCACAAGCGTGTTGCCTGCTAAATCAACGACAGACATCCCCGTCTCGGTTGCGATGAAGCCGTAGTGGTTTCCATTATCCGTGTGCGCGCTTTGTGCGAGCGCGACGCGGGCTGTCGTGGCAGACGCGGGAAGCGGCAACGCCTGCGTGACGGTGCCTTCATAAGGCGTTGTCAATACCACAGTCTTCAATCCGCCTGCGCCGTTTGCGATGTAGACAGTGCGTTCTCCATTTGGCTGCACAACTACATCAAGTCCATACGCCGGGCCATCGGCTGCGTAGCGGTGTATCCATTTCAGCGAGTTCGGAGTGCTGACATCGATGGTTTGGATGCCGCCTTTTCCATCGGCAATGTAGGCGAAATCGCGCCACAATGCAACATCGTTCGCATTTCCGAACGTGGGTTGCGAAGAAATCCATTGCGGTTGCTGAGGATTGCGGACATTGATGAGGTGCAGCCCTGCCTGCCGGTCTGTGAGATAAACGGTGCCGTTGTCCACCTGAATACCGGTGGCGAGTCCGGGAGTACCCAGACTTGCAATTACTTCCGGCTGGCGCGCGCGCGGGACAGGTTCTCGCGCTACAGGAGCAGGGGGATTTTCGTCTTGGGCTTGGAAATCAACGACGCGGAGATTGCCGCCTGCGATATAGGCAGTGCCTGTTCCTGTTACGACAAAATCGTGCGCGAGGAGCGGAATAACGGCTTCCCTTACAAAGTTGCCGAGGGGACTCGGTTTGAGAATGTGAAGTCCCTGTCTGCTATCGCTTAGGTAGACGGCATCGTCCGCAATGGAGATATGGAGTGGCATGCCCGCGGTTTTAAAGGAGCGGCGCGGCCTCGGCGTTGGAACGTTCAGCGTATCGGGTTGGTTAAAAACGAGTAGCCCGCGTTCGCTATCCAGCACATAAACCTTTCCAGCGACGATGTGAACCTTGCGCGCGTCGGTGAAGCCGCCGAGCGTTTTGACAATTCTCGGTGCAGGCGGCGAATTGATAGCGATGAGATGCACGCCGCCCTCTCCATCGGCGACATAGGCCGTGTTGCCATTCACTGCCACCGCCTGAGCCTTCCTCGGCGTTGCGATTTCACCGACGCGGACAGGGTTACCCGCATCCATGAGCGCGAAGATTTCTAATCCCCAATCGCTGGCTGCATAGAGATAAGGTTCGCCGGTTGTGGCCTCGTGAAGCGCGATATCGTGATAGTCGCTGGCGAGATGGAGCTGCGTCATCGGTTCAAGGATATAGGATACGTTGGTTTTCTTCGCGCTCGGTTGCGTTCGGTTGCCGAGGGAGAAGGTGACGGTTTGCGGTTCACCGCGTGATTGAGTCGGTTGCCTCGGTTCGCCGACTAGGGGCAATTCGGGAGCAGGGGTTTCTCCTACTGCAACATATCGGAGTGTTTGTGGTGCGTCTGCTGTTACTGTCAGGATAATTTGTCCGTTTCGTTGTAAGCCTTCAACCCGGGTCTTTCCGTTATTTTGTGCATCAAACGCAATCTGGGTGGGCGCGTTTTGTAAGCGCGCGGGGGCAGCGGCTGGCAAATAGAGTGCCGCTGCATAGAGGTTTCCTCCCTCGTTTCCGCTGAGTGCGATTTCCAGCGTCTCTGGCAGATTTTGGAACAGGATGTAGTGCGCCCCCCAGGTTTTAATCGGGATAGTGTCGGCAGAAATTGGGTAACTTCGGACACGCTGGACGGTAGCCGTGACCTTCCGGTTACGCAGGTTTTGATAACCAAACTGTTTGGTGCGCGTGTTATCGTTGAGCCAATTCGCGAGTCCCCAGTTCAGAAAGACATCGGCAAAAGTCCGTGTTGTGCCCGTGGGGCGCGGGAAACCTGTGCCTCGCCCTGCTGTAGATTGCGTGGTGGCTAACGCGTTCTCAATCGCTTGTTGGCCGAGGGCATCCGCTTCCACAATTCGGCGGATGAGGGGCGCGCCGCCGTATTGCTCATAGAGGTAGAGCAGCATCAGGAACGCGCCGCCGTAATAGACGTTCGGGGTGTTGGCATAGGTGAGTGAAACATCGGGGGCGGCGAGATAGCCGTCGACATAAATGGTGTGGACAGTACCGTAGACCGCCCACTCGGCAAAGCAGGCGATGCCTTCCTCTAGCCACCGCTGATCGGTGGTGCCGCCGTTCTGAAACCAGTTAACGAGATGTCCGAATTCGTGTGCGAGACTGCTGTAAAAGGTGTGTCGTGTGCGTTCCCGGAACTGATAGATGTCCATGAACAGCATCTCACGCCGATTGCTATTGTGTGCTGTTGGGAGCTGATCTGCCGGTGCGAAATAGCCGCCATAATCGCGTCCGGAGGCGTTCATGCCGACATCGTGCATCAACAGCGTGATGCGGTTGTCTCTGTCAAGCCCCGGTCGGAATTCAGAGCCCATCCGCTTGCGGACTTCGGGATAGATGCGTGCGTCAAACTCCGCTGCGATGGCTACCGCTTCCCGATTCGTGAGCAGGTGCCGCACCGAGTTTTCAACGTAGACGTAGAGGTGTTCGCCTATCGCGATGCAGGTGGCTTTCACTTCCATCTCTGGGATGTGAATAAAAAACCGGTCTATCTGTCCGAGTTGGACAGGTGCTGCGGGGGCAGGTTGCAGTAGGTGGGCCCTTCCGGTCTTGATTTCGTTTGCCGGTAGGTGATGATTGGGGACGGGCTGCTGGCCTACGTTTAGTAAAAGCGCTCTGGCAGTCTCAGATTGCGCAATCAGCAAAGGGGTGCCGCACTGCCATGGGGCATTACTTTCCTCCCCGTGGGCGGGCTTTGTAAGTGCGCCCACCGAGAGAAAAATGAGCATGAGGTATACAAGAGACTTTCTCATCTTGACAGACTCCCGCACGCTGAAGTGCCGATTTTGATGCAGTCTGTTCTGGATACTGCTGGCGAGCGTGTAAATGAGACGATGTCCCGCCTTGCAAGATATAGCGGGTTCACAGTGCCTCGTGTTTCAAACCATCTCATTGTTTTCTCATGATGATTCGCCATAGAATTCCCGATTCAGTGCCTTATCTTCATCGCTCACCGCTCCCTAGAACTTATGATAGTCTGGACAAATCTATTCTAATCTGACCTGTCCTCTTATCTGTCGTAGTTGCTGTTTCAATGCGGCGTGCCTCCGAAGCACACGAGGTGTGCCTACTCTGAGGGCTTATAGTCGCTCCGCAGCCGTTTTACCTCTCCGTCAAGCTCGCGGCGAGGTTTCTTAAGTTATGCGCGGCATTCAAGTCGCGGTCGATACCCACGCCACATGCCTCGCAGTGATATGTCCGCTCCGAGAGGGACAACTTCTTCTTTTTATTCCCGCAAGCACTGCACGTCTTCGATGACGGGAAGTTCGACGGTGCTTCGATAATCTCAACGCCGTGTGCCGCTGCTTTATACCGAAGCATCGTCAGGAAACCACTTAATGACGCATCGCTCAACGCCTTTGCAAGACGGCGGTTTTTCAACAAGCCCGCCACACGAAGACTCTCGATGCCGAGAACGTCAGCCGACTTCACAATCGCCGTGCTTGCCTTATGATGGGCATCCTCACGCAGACAGCAGATACGATAGTGAATCTTCTGCACGCGGAACTGCTTGCGATACCAGTTTCTACTCCGATAAACCGAACGAGAGAGCTGACGTTGCGCACGCCGTAACTTCCGCAGGTTTCGGTAGAGTGCCTTCGGGTTTTCAAACTCAGCACCATCAGATGTCACGGCGAGTGTCTTAATGCCTACATTGACACCAACGATACGCGGCGGCTGCTCCTGTGAACGCACACGTGGCGCACTGTCGGAAACCACCTTCACGAGAACCGATATGAACCACCTGCCTGCACGTTTCGAGACGACACACTTGCGTATCTCGCCGCGCCATCGTAACTTCTCGCGTAGGCGAACCCAGCCTATCGTCGGCAGTTTGACACGCTTTCTCTCTACCTTCACCGTGCCTGCGCCATTGTCAGCTTGGTAGGATATCCTACCAGATCGTTTCTTATAGCGCGGGAAGCGGTTCTGTTTAGAGACCCAGCGTTTCACTGCATCACCGAGATTGCAAATCCCATTCTTCGATGCATTTTGACTGAGCTTGCGGCACCACGGGTAGCGTTCATCTTTCACGGCGTTGAATCTTTTGCGCAAGTCCATATCGGATAGGAATTCATCGCGGTCGAGTGCCGCCTTGAATTCCGAGAGCGCATGGTTACGGGCAACGCGGGCATAGCCGCAGTGCTTTGCAAGCAGCGTCGCCTGCTTATTATTCGGGTCTAACGCAATTAAATGCGATTTCAATGTCATAGAGCGTCACCGTTCGCCGTTGGTTAACCTCCATCCAAGGTAGGTTGGGCGAGAGACACGGCGGGAAGCCGTGCTTGGATGTCTCGCCCACAACGGTAACTATATTCTACCACAAATCCAAGCCGACTGCAAGTCAAAATGCACACTGCTTGATTAGGGTAGGTTCTGCTAGATTCCCATAGAGTTCTCGCCACTGCACCGAGCCCTTTGGTTCAAGGAGCCGGTTGATTTCGTCTGGCGCGAGGCGTTCGTTGAAAAAGACTTCTTTCCGCTGTTCTTCGTTGCGCGTCTGGCCGCCTTCCAAAACGCAGTCCTTATAGGGCCAAACGAGTGCGACTTCGCCGCGTTCCGGCAAAAATTTCTCATCAATGTTCAAGCCGATTTTGTTACGGAATCGGGTGTAGGAATCAACGAGGAAATTCTTGTCGGAGAGATAGGTAATGAAGGTGTTATAGTTGAAGAGCCAGTGTCCATCGATTTCGGTGAAGAACTTCGCCTTGAGTTCGGGTTCACCGAGGAGTATTCTGACGAGTGCGGTGTCAAGTTGCCACGCGCTGTTTTTCACGGCGGCGGGGATGAGTTCTCCGGCGTTATCAACGAAACGCGGCTCGGTTTTGAGGCGGCGGATGAGTTTATCGTTAAATGTTTCTATTGGCATGTGTGGTTAACCTTTGCTGTAGAACCTCAATGAGAGAACTCGTATCAAGGCTATAAACTACCTGATCCTGCCTTTAGCCAGCTCAGACGTTGGTATTAAGTATACCCGAAACGATTTTAAATGTCAAGAAAGAAACGGTGATTTTTCTTTGACCTCGGGCGAGTTTTATGGTATCCTATAGTAAAAATTTTTGTTGTTCGCGAGGCGTGGTTCAGCAGCCCCTGGGTGCATATCGTTGACTTATCAGGGCGCATCACCGTTGGCGATGCTTGTATCCCGTGGCTAAGAATTATTTGTCATTCGCGAGGCGTTCGGCTTCCACCCGGGACTGAGAATATGAGAAACGCGAAACCTTATGAATACCTTGAACATACCGCCGATATGGGCCTAAAAGTCTTCGGCGAAAATCTGACTGCACTACTGGCTAACGCCGCGCAAGGCCTCTTTGAGACGCTTGCTGTCGTGGATACGATTGACGAGACGGTGTCGGTGCATATCCACGTCACCGCGGATTCTGTTGAGGAGCTCTTCGTCGCCTGGCTTGATGAACTTAACTTCCGACACGAGACAGAGGCCATTTTCTTTAAGCGCGCCCATGTCCGCCACTGTAGCGTGACGGAAGTCGCGGCGGATGTCTACGGCGAACCTGCAAATTTTGACAAGCACGAAGTCTACACGGAGATTAAGAGTGTCACCTACCATCAGTTGCAGGTGGTGCAGGCGCCGGATGGTGGGTGGTTCGCCCAGGTTATTTTTGATTTGTGAAATTTTTTTCGAGAGCTGCGTAGGCGTTCTGAATACAGAACGCCGAAGATTGCTTGCTTGGCTTTCGCAAGCAAGCATGCGCAGTTCTCGGCAGTTGTTCACGAGGCGTTGTTTTGGCTGCGGCGCATAGCGGCTGCCCGCTTCGAGCCCTCCCCGTACCGTTGTCGAGACTTGCGGGGCAGGGCTTTCTCTATGGGGCACTCTCCTCAATGCGGAGATGCTGATTCGGTGTGACGTTCTGAAGGATATTGACAGCCCCACTGGGCCAACGCACCTCAATTTTATCAATGCGAGCCTGGGAGGGCTCGCCTAGGCCGAAGATGGCGGTGAGCTCACTCTGGGAGCAGTAGCTTGAACCGCTTTTGACAGTGTGCGTCTGTGTTCCTAACGTAGAGGTAACGCGAATCTGCGCGCCGATGCCATCACGGTTGCTGGTTTGCCCGATAAGCGATATCTTAATCCACGCGTTGCGGTTCCCGCCATCGTTTCGGAAGAGATATGCAGGGCCGTTGGAGGTAGTTACAAGTAAATCCCAGTCACCATCGTTATCGATGTCGCCGTAGGCGGCCCCCCTGCCGACAACCGGTTTGCGCAAATCGGCACCAACATCATGGCGAGGGCCAGGCCCCCGTCCAACGGATGCTGGGCTGAGGACATCTGTGAATTTTCCGTTTTCCTGATGGTGAAACAGGTGCGGCGGTTGCGCGTATGTCACCTCACTCTGGATAGCGTTGATGTCTGTCTCCACATGTCCGTTGGCGGTGAAAATGTCCAAGTTTCCGTCCAGATCGAAGTCAAAGAAAAAGCAGGCGAAGGTGAGTGTTAGCAGGGATGTATTCCCGATGTGCGCGATGGGTGCGTCGTCAATAAAGAAGTCGCCCTCGTTATGATAGAGATTGAGCATTTCATTAGAGAAGTTCCCGATAACGAGGCTTTCCCTGCCGCTTCTGTCATAGTCTGCTGCGTCAATGCCCATTGCCCCGGTTGCGATGCCGTTTTCGTTATAGGCAATGCCGGCGAGCATTGCGGATTCTATGAACGTGCCATCGCCGTTGTTTTGATAGAGTTTATTGGGTTGCGTGTCATTCGCCTCAAAGATGTCTGGCCACCCGTCGGCGTTGTAATCAAAGATGCACACGCCTAGAGATTTGCTGGTGTTATCCTCAATTCGTGCGATGCGGGAGACATCGAGAAACGTGCCGTTGCCTCGGTTTGTAAAGAGTTTGCTTGCCTGTCCGGCGTAAGATTCAGGCGTGCAGTAGGATTTGTTCGTCCCGTCTAGCGTGCAAAAAATATCAGTTTCTCTGCTCCACTCCACATAGTTTGCTACATAGAGTTCGAGGTAGCCATCTCTGTTATAGTCAAACCATGCGCAGCTTGTTCCGAAGCCTGGGTTATGAATGCCAGCGGTTTCCGTAACCTCTCGGTAGGCGTGCTTTGTAAGCGCGCCCTCATCCTCATTTCCGATGTTTTGGAAGAGCCTGTCTTTCCCGAGGCAGCTGATGTAAATATCCGGGTCTGCATCATTATCGTAATCTGCGACAGCGACTCCCATGCCGTAGAGCGGCACTGCGAGGCCAGCGGCTTCGGTGACATCGGTGAACGTGCCATCGCGGTTGTTGCGATAGAGTCCCATCGTCTGCCGTCTTCCTGTCGGTTTCCCGGGCCAATCTTTGCCGTTGACGAGGAGGATATCCTGCCATCCATCTGAGTCGTAGTCGAGGAAGGCGCAGCCTGAGCCCATCGTTTCGGGCAAGTATTTCTCGCCGAAGGCACCGTTGTTATGGACGAAATCGATGCCCGCTGTGCGCGTGATGTCTGTCCATTGCGGTAACAAGGATTGCGCTGTGGCAGTGGCGAGCCAGTTATAGAGCAGCAGCGTTGTTACGAGTGTTGTTAAGGTTTTCATTTTCGCAAAACCAGCATAAATTCGGATTTCATTCCGTCTGGGTTCTTGTTTTTCCGTGCGCCGAAGAGTTTCCGCGTCTGAATTCTATCCTCATAGACTTTCTCGAAAGCAAACCCGCGTTCAGTGAAGTACTCCATCACTATCCGCCAGATTTCCACCTCTATGCCATCGATCTTCGGGTTGCCAACGAAGATGCAAGCTGGTGCTCCCGGTTCCAAGGAATCCATTGCGTTTTCAAGAGCGTTGAGGGTGTGGCAGAAATACGAATCGAGCCGCTTCCCCAGGTCTGGCCGTTTCAACATTGCGCGGATTTTCTCCAGCGTTGGCGTGTGAATCATCCGGTCTGCCTTCCGATAGGGAATCTCCAGTCGCGACAGTTCGCGAATCCTCTCTTCGCTGTAGCCGAGCCAGAACAACTCCATCTTCGTTGAACGGATGTATTCTTGGGCTTGCAGGTACGGCGGCGAGGTGATTAGCGCGTTGCATTCCCGCTCAATCCGGTGATAGGACGAGTCCACGCCGCCATGAAATTCAACACGACTTTCGACACGACTGTCGTGCTGCCGTGTGACGCTGACAAATTCGTTGAGGCTCCTGAGCGTTTTCAGAGAGCGGCTGCCCACCATGGCCCTTAGCTGCGTTTCCCAGTCTTCTTGAAGTAGTGCCTCGATGGCTTTCAACTTGCTTTTGGAGCGTGCGAGTTTCGGCGTGCGGTGCTCGGCATACGAAAAGTGCTTGCCCGCCTTCAGCAACGCCGATTCGATAATTCGCGTATAGATGCAGTCGTCCTCGGCTTTGATGAAGCCCCAATAGTGCGAGAGGACTTCCAGTATCTCCGCCGGATACCAATAGGTGACGTTTGACCAGGGGGGAAGAAACTGCTCGGTGCTCTGTGCCATGCGTTCCAACTTCTCCCACAATATCTCCTCGCGCAGCGGCTCTTTCCCCCGGTAAACCTTCATCGGCATGAGATGGTTCAGAAGCGGATTCAGATCGAGGAGCATGGCATTGCGTTTGCACAGAGATGCCTCTACGCCTACTGTTCCCGAACCGGCAAACGGATCGGCAATCCAATCGCCTTCGCTTGTGTAAGCGTCAATTGCGTACCTTACGACTTGCGGGATGAATTTCGCCGGATACGCAACAATGGCGTGCGTCAGGTAGCCGGTATTCCGAATTTCCGAGACGAGTTCCCGAAAAGAGACGCGCACTATTTCTTCGGAATCAGACGTGTCTATGGGGACATCGGGCGCGGCAGTTGCGGGGAAAATCGTCAATTGTTCTTTGAGTTTACGGTTGGTCATAGTGTGCCTTCAGAAACAGCAAATCCCTGATGTACTGCGCTTTGTCGGACAACGCGTTTGGGGGAATACTATCTTCTGTCCAGAGCGGAATCATCTTTTGGACAATCCTATCAATTGAATCTATCAAGATTTGATAAGATGTGTAGTCAAAACAGATACCTATTTTATCATATTTTTCGTTTAATAACGTCACATTTGATCTGCCAGAAAACGCGGCGACTTCCAATTCCAGACTCGCGAGGGTGTAAGCAATCCACAAATCATCCCAGTCACTCACGTGAGCAACAACGGTAGATATAGCGTCCAAAATTTCCTGCTTATTACTCCTCATCCATTCATAGAGAGAAGTGGCTATCTCATCGGTTCCGTAAGCCATTTTGAGGGAAATTTTTTCCCGTAACGGGACTTCATGTTCAACAATTGCGTGGAAATCTGCCTCATTTACTGCAACGAAATCCTTCAACGCGGCAAACATCTTGTTCACCGTGGAGCGTTTTTGTTGCGCGTCGCGAGGATCCCAAACGCAAACGAGATAGAGGACATCGCTTTGCGGGACCGTTTCCAGCCTTAAGAGTTCTCGGAGGAAATCAACAAGTGACCCTTTCGCCGTGGTGCCGCCGGTATCATCTCTGGAACGCAGCTGAATGATGAGTGTTTTTTTATTTCTGACATCCGCGGCGAGCACGTCAATATCAAGTTTCGGGAGTTCTTCCGTACCGAAAATCTCACCCAAAAGGGAGAGCCGATCCTTGTTAGTATCGGGGATGTGCTCACCTCGTCCGTATTTCTGGAGGATGCGCTGCACCATCTTCTCAAGGACTTTTCCCTGCCTAGCCCGAAACGAACTGTGGAAATTTTGATGGAAGGCAAACAGAGAGGGGTAGTAAGCGGCCAGCGTATACCCGTCCGCAAGTTTTTCGGCGCGCCCGATTCCTGCAGCAAATTGCTTTATCACATCAAGCCCATCCTTCACTTCATCCAGGCTTTCTTCAAAAAGAGAGGTAATTAATTTTGAAGCCAGGTCAAGGGGACTTTTCAGAATGTCTTTGATTAACTCCGTTTCTTCGTTTGAATCCATCAGGAGTAAAAACCGTCTTTCTGGATACACGCTTCTCATAAGACTCAATACCCTCCGCATGCGAGGGAGAGGCCCTCGCCTTACGGTGCGATCGCGGTTCAATTCGGCAACCCGGTGAACATCTGAGGATGATCCTGTTGCGGCTGTTCCGTTCATTTTTGAACAGGCATCCACTGTTCATGTTCCCAAGAGGTTTGTATGGCGGCTTGCACGTCTGCGACAGCGGCGGCTTCGCGAAAGCCGGGGCTGCCTTGTTTCCCTTCGCGAACAGCCTTCAAAAACTGATACGCTTCGATAGTCTTCAAATCATCGTACCCTAAGCCGACACCTGGGCCGGGGTTAAAATGGCTATGAAACGGATGTTCGGGCCCGCTCAACACGCGCGTGTAGCCGTCAGCAAACCCGTTTTCAGTCGGCAGGCATATTTCTAGTTCGTTCATCTGCTCAAAGTTCCAGCGTAGCGCGCCGTTTGTGCCGTGTACTTCAAACGCCATTTCACACTTTGGTCCGGTAATAATTCGACATGCCTCCAATGTGCCGCGTGCGCCGTTTTCAAATCGCGCTAGTGCGCCGACGTAATCCTCGTTCGTGACGGGGCCCACCGGTCCCTCCGAGTTTTCGTGGGTAAAATGTGTGCCGGAACCTGTTGTTGCTAAGGGACGTTCGGGGATGAAAGTCTCTTTTTGTGCTACAACACAGGCGATGTCCCCGGCGATGAAGCGCGCCATGTCGATGACGTGTGAAAGCAGGTCTCCCAGTGTGCCGAGTCCTGCGATTTCTTTCTGAAACCGCCATGAGAGTACGGTGCGTGGGTGACTTGCGTAGCCGGCGAAAAAGCGCCCGCGATAGTGCGTGAGTTTTCCTAGTTTGCCCTCTGAAATGAGTTGCTGTGCGTGCTGCACGACAGGTGCCCATCGGTAGTTATAGCCGACGCACGTGAGAACCCCTGCGCGTTGCGCCGCTGTCTCAACGGCTTTCGTCTCCGCGGGATTCCGTCCGACTGGCTTTTCACAAAAAACGTGTTTTCCTGCCGCCGTTGCGGCTTCGACTATCTCAAGGTGCTTATCATTTGGTGCGGCGATGTTGACGACATCCACGTGCTTTTCGTTCAGCACCTGTCGGAAATCGGTAGTTGCCTGTTTGAATCCGAAGCGCGATTTCGCTTCGGTGGCGCGTTGCTCAACGTCATCGGCACAGATGATGAGTCTGGGCTGAAGTCCGCTCTGGTGAAACCTATCGGCAATCTGTTGATAGGCTCGGGCGTGCGTCATGCCCATCCATCCCATTCCGATGATACCGATGCCTATTGTCCGTTTTGCCATTTCAGTTTTCCCCAGGTGGTTGCGAGTTTGCCGCGCGGTGCAACGGGACGCGGCTTTCCGGGTCCGCCGTTGCGGATATTCGCGCCGGTGATTTCCACATCATCAAACCGTGCTTGTGCATCCGAGACAACGAGTCCGGCTTGCCCGCCTTTCAGTGGTTCTTCGTCAATCACACTGAACACTTCCTCGTCCACCTGAAATTCAAGCGTGCCATCTTCATAAACGGTGGCGGTGAGTTCGTACCACGTGTCAATCTCGGCAGCGAATGGGAATATCACAGGGAACCAGTCATTTGGCTGTGCCTTGATGATTCGGGCGGTGCCGAAAACGTAGTCGATAAAGAAGAGGTATCGCGTATCTTCTTCGCCTCTGTCGTGGAGTGTGAGTCCGATGCTCGGCGGTTCGTCCTTTTCGTCAACCAATTTTGCGCGACAGGAGAGGGAGTAATATCGCCAGGAGAGTTCGCCTGTTGTCCAGAGGCTCATGAAGCCGGGTAGGAAGATTTCGCCGACAGCTTCGCCATCGTTAATCCACCATTTCTCTACCTGCCGGTCTAGATTAAAAATTTTCCATTCTCGGCTATCGTTGTCTTCAAAATCGTCGCGCCACGTGCCTGCGAGCCCGAGTGGGTTCGAGACAAGCAGGATGGCGATGATGCTTCCGAAAGTCAGTAAATTTTTCATTATTGTTTCCTCAAGGATGGACTGCGAGGGACAGTGGACATCTCTGCAGCGAGGCTGCAGAGATGACAAAGTTTCGGCGTAACGGCCCTCGCGCTACGGTAATGAGGCGTGCGCTTTCAAAGCGCGCCTACCGGCGGCTACACACTGTCATCTTCGGGCGATAGATACCAAACAACGGTTGTCGGTGTCGGCGTATGGGCAAGATTGGCAATGCGAGAGGTTCTTTTCATAAGAGCCGCGTTGCAAATTCGCGATTATCGTCTGCCAACGCGCCGCAATCTGCTGCAATTCATCGCGTTTGAAGTGCAGCGTCTCGTACTGATTCTGAGCGGTAAAGAAAATGTTGACGGTGACTTCGGGCTGTTCTGGATACCGCTGATGCACCAGCCACGCGTAAAGTTCCATTTGCGGGCGATGTATCGCCACATCTGAAACGGATCCGGTTTTGTAATCGATGAGTTGCCAGTGCCCTGTTGCATTCTGAAACAGCCGGTCCAACCTTCCGCCCAGGATGTGTTCGCCGAGTACGGCGTGGATTTGCTGTTCGCAGAGATTTGCCGCTGCGGAGGCAAGGGCGGTTTCCCCCAAATCAGAATGGAGAAAACTGTCAACATGCTCGCGAATAGCTGCCTCGGAAGTGGAGCGATACCCGCGAGAGGCTCGATGAATCAGTTTCTCAACCGTCGCTACATCAGTCTGTCGTTCAATGCGCGAGAGGACAGCGTGAACGGCGCGCCCCATCTCGGTTCCATCCCACGCCGGTGCCTCCATTTCATCGTAACTGTCCTCTTCGGAAGAATCCTTGTGCTTGTGAGTCCGGATTCGGAGGACGTTTTCCAACCGATACCGCATGGGACACCGCGCATAATTCGCGAGGGCGGTGACAGAATAGGCGTTACTGACAGTCGGCGGGACTAACTCCCCGAGCGGAGGTTCTGGCATCTCCGTAGCAACGGATGCTTCGGCTTCGGTAGGTTCAACCTTGATGTCATCCAACTTCCGAAAAATCTGAATCGGGAGTTTAAAAGCGTTACAGTTCGTTATGCCATCTGA
This sequence comes from uncultured Poribacteria bacterium, assembly GCA_958296135.1. Taxonomy (GTDB): domain Bacteria; phylum Poribacteria; class WGA-4E; order WGA-4E; family WGA-3G; genus AGPOR5. The sequence goes on along the minus strand of CATQHZ010000001.1, from coordinate 3,973,630 downwards.
ATACGTTCTCAATTCAACAGGGAGGCACAGTGCTTCTTCAGTCTGCACACCGAGGTGCGTGTAGAGCCACTCCAGCATATTTCGCTGTTTGCTGTTCGCTTCTAGCGAGCCAGCGAAGATGAGCCGGTCGCGGGCGCGCGTTGCACCGACGTAGAAAAGCCGTTTCTTTTCGGCATCTTCTTTTATTTTCGCTCGATTCTTCATCACGGCGACGATGCTCGGCTCAGTTTTCGCGTAACCCTTATCCGGATGCCGTGGGCTAAAGCCGATGCCGAGTTCTTCATCAATAAAAGGTTCTCTGTTGCTTTGAGTTCCTTGAGCGAGCCCCGGCAGGATAACGACAGGGAATTCTAGTCCCTTCGCCGCGTGGATAGTCATAATGTTGACTGCCTTGTCGCCGATTTGAACCGGTGCTTGCCCTTCGCGAGGTTCCTCGTCAATCAAAATCCGCAGGAATTCGATGAAACTGGTTAGCGTAGACTTATCGTCGTCCTTCTCAAAGTTTCGCGCCAGTTCCAACAACTTTCGGTAGTTCGCCCACCGCTGCGTTCCCTGCTGCCCTGTTGCTAGCGTGCCAATCATCCCGGTATCATTAACGATGTTAATGATGAGTTGGTTTACAGGGATGCGTTTTGCCAATTCCCTGTGCGTTTTCAGACAGGCCATCGCTGCCTGAAGACCTGCATCACTTGTAGACGCGCTTTGTAAGCGCGCCTCCGCTTTCGCCCAGAAACCTCCGTTCTTTTGTCGCGAGATTTCGTAGAGTTCGGCATCGGAGATACCGAAGAAGGGTGCGCGCAAAACGGCAGCGAGTGAGACATCGCCTTCGTCCGGTGCGTCAAGGACGTGGAGATAATTCCACATATCGTAGATTTCCTGCCGTTGATAGAAACCGATACCGCCGGCGGTGAGGTAGGGCACTTTTGCTTCAAGCAGCGCGTTCTCAATCTCCGGCAGATGGGTTCGACTGCGGATGAGGAGGGCGATGTCGCCATATCGAATCGGGCGGAGCAGTTCGGCATCTTTATCCCAAACCAGAAATCCTTCCGCAATCAGGCTTGTGATGCGCCTCGCGATGAGCTCATTCTCATTGACGGCCTCGTCGCCTTTTTGGCCGAGAATGATTTCGATTTTGCCTTCTGCTTCTGGCGTATTCGTCATGACTTTTTCTGGCGCATGACGGCCTTGGACGAGTGGGGCATACTCAACCTCAAAGTCGTTCGCGCGCTCTTCTCCCATCAAGCTATTAAAGAAGAGATTGACAAACCCGACGACATCGCGCAGTGAACGGAAATTCTCGTTTAGGCGAATGGCTGCGCCTTGCGTCGCCTCGATTTTCTCGCGAGTTTGGTTGAAAACCCGAATATCGGCATCGCGGAACCCGTAAATGCCCTGTTTCGCGTCGCCGACGATGAACAGATTTGCGCGCCGAAGGGTGTCTGTCAGGAGCATCACGAGTTCGGACTGTAACGGGTTCGTGTCCTGATATTCGTCTACCATGAAGTATCGGTAGCGTCCCTGCAGCCGCTCTCGAATGTCGGCATTATTCTTGAGCAAGTCACGGAGTTTGAGTTGCAAGTCGGTGTAGTCCAATTGGCCTTGCGCGAGTTTGGCGTGGCGATATGCTGTCTCTATTCGCGTGTAGAGGTGGAGCACGTCGCTTGTGGTATTGATGAGAACATCGTCATCGTCGTTCAGCGGTTCGTATTTTTTAACCTCCTTGGAGGCGGACTCCAGAAATTTGACTTCCGCTTTGATGGAAGTTATGTCAACACCCTTGCCGAGAAAGTCTCTCTTCGCGATGGCCCCACTTTTGATTGTAATTAAACATGCAATCTCTCGCAGGATTTCCAGCGCGGCCGATTTTTCGGTTTTCTCTTCCAATTGGGTTGTTAAGCTTCTAACCTCCGGCGCGTTTTTCCCTTTCGCAATCGCTAGGACAGCGTTAAGACAGTTGAGCCATTTGTCAACATCTGGGTTCTGTTCCTCAGCTATGCGCTGTTCCCAGTTCTGGCGGATTTCGGCGTTGGTATGCTCGCCATAGACTTCACGTTTCAGACGTTCCACCACCTCGCGTTTCTCCACCATTTTGAAGAGGAGTTCTTCCAATTGCTTTCGGCTTCCGTAGCATCGGAGCAAGCAAGTGAGCGCGCCCCGGTCTGCGTCTTCAGCGTTCGTGGCGATTTCCTTCAACTCGTTTTGGACGGTTGTCTGAAGCAGCAGTTTCTGTTCGATGCCTTGGAGGATGCCGAAGTTCGCTGGGACGCCTGCTTGGAACGGAAATTCCCGCAGGATGCGCGAACAAAAGGCGTGAATCGTTGAGATGGGTGCCGCGCTTATCTGTTCGGCTGCTTCCCGCTGCCATTGCGCGTCTCCCAATTCGTCCTCAACTAACGTCTTGGTGATGCGCTTCTTCATTTCGGCGGAGGCTTTGTCCGTAAAGGTAATGGCGACAATCTCGTTCGGTTTTGCGTCCGTTTTGCGCAGGATTTTGAGATAGCGTTCTACCAATACCCTGGTTTTTCCTGAACCGGCACCTGCGGTTACACAGATGTGGTTCTCAATATCGAGTGCTTCTTGTTGGCTTGGTGTAAGTTGCATATTTTGGTTATCCTAGTCTAGCAGCGGAATGACTGCCTCGGCAGAGATTGCGAGTTCAACGGTATCGCCCGGCCGCTTTGCCTCGGTGCCCGGGTCATAGTGAACTGCTTTCAGCGGGATGCCGGCGGCAACGAGTTGGTATTCCTCCATTCTGCCGAGGTAGTTGACGGCCGCGACCTTCGCTGTAACCCGGTTCTTGGCTTGTAGTTCTCCGAGATGTATTGCCTCCGGTCGGATTGAACATTGCACTTGCGCGCCCGGTGCCAAGTCGTGATAGACGGTTTCGGACTGAAGCACGCCGACAGGTGTCTCAATTGTTGTGCTGCCGTTTGATACGTTCAGAACGCGCCCGGGAATAAAATTAGTCTCGCCGATGAAGCTTGCGACAAAGGTATTTTTCGGGAATTGATACACTTCGCGCGGCGTTCCGACTTGGACGAGCACTCCGTCTTGCATAATTGCCATCCGGTCAGCCATGGAGAGCGCGTCCACCTGGTCATGCGTGACGTAGAATGTTGTAATGTTGGTGCGGCTGTGAATCTGCTTGACTTCGTCGCGCATGTGCTGCCGGAGGGCGGCATCGAGGTTGCTAATCGGTTCGTCAAGGAGTAGCACACTGGGTTCAATAACGAGGGCGCGGGCGAGTGCGATGCGCTGCTGTTGCCCGCCGGAGAGCGTGTTGACGGGCCGGTTGCCGTATTCTGCCATTTGCACCATATCCAACACTTCGGCGATTTTCTGCTGGCGTTCGGTTTTCGCCAGTTTGCGAAGCGTGAGTCCATATTCAATGTTTTCCGCGACAGTCATGTGCGGCCAGAGGGCGTAGTTTTGGAATACCATCCCGGTGTTGCGCTGGTGCGGCGGGATGGTGTTCATCACTGCGTTATCGAACCGCAATTCGCCTGCATCGGGTTGGTAGAACCCTGCGAGGATGCGGAGAAAGGTAGTTTTGCCACATCCGGAGGGCCCGAGCAGAAAAAAGCATTCGCCCGGTTCGATTTTCAGGCTCACGTCGTTAACTGCAAGCGTGGTATCAAAGGCTTTGGTGACATGAGTTAATTCAACTGCAACTGCCATTTTTTTGTTTTTGTTTTTCGCGAGGCGTTTTTGTTTTTCGCGAGGCGTTGTTTTGCTACTGCTTAGCACATCAGGTTGGCTTGGCAGGCCGCCTTGACGTTGTCAAGTCTTACGTTCCTAGGGGTTCAAGATTAAGAATCACACGATGTACCCGGTGGATGCGGTTTGCAACCGCGTGTCTGCCGGGCTGTAAGGGCGGATGTCTCTATCTGTCCGTTTTGCGCGTGCCACGACTTTGCGAATTATCTGTCGTCAAGCGGCGGAATAAGCCTATCTCGCCTCGGTTTGGGGACAGAAAATTGCTTCATCTGATCTAACTGGCAGTTATAAATAGGACCCAATCTCGGGTGGGCCGGCATCCGGTGCGCTTTTTCGGCATCAAACTTTCCGCAAGCGGAACATCTATTGAGGAGTCCAGACCAAATCCCGGAGACAGTCCCTGCCCCTAAACAACCAAATAGCGCGAAAACTGCACACATTTTCAGGCGCGAAAAGAATTTCCGCCGTTCCTGAGCGACGAGTGCCTTGCCGACAGCGTTTGGTTCCGAACTCTGGTTACGGTTGTCGTCATGTTTCTGTGATTGCGCCGATTCCGGGGTTGACTCCGTTTCGGATTTCTTCTGTGCCAACCATAGGATAGGAACACAGCAAAGCAGATATCCGATAACGATTTCAAGCCACGAAGAGCTAATACTCGCGAGAAGAGGGATAAACACACTAACAAAAATCAGCGGGAACAGATAATCTTTGTTCAAACGCCATTTCATGAGCGACCTCTATTGACAATTCTTAGCATGGCGAGGGGAACCCTCGGCGATTCGCGCTCGCCGGGTTTTCCCTCGCCCTACGTGTGGGGCGGCTGTGTTAGTTTGGCGAGGGACAAACCCTCGCCCTACGGGCCGTGTGCGGTTTGTCGTTCTCACACGAAGTGCGCGGCCGGGTTACTCTTCTGCCAAATTCTGCAAGAACGCTTCAAGGTTCGGTGCCTGCCCGGCGGCAGGGAGTAACTGCTTGAGGCGTTCGAGTTCTTTGACGTTTTCAAAAGTTGGGCGAAGGACCTGCACGGCTGTAGCGTCAAATCGCGACCCGAGGAGAGCCATGAGGCCATCAATAATCCCACGCCGTTCCCCTTGTTCGCGGGCTTGTGCTGCTTGCTCGCGGGCTTGCGCTGCTTGCTCTAGCGCTTCTGCGACGCGCTTGTTGGCTTCCGCCATGAATTCTTCTCTCTCTTCCGCAAAGAGACTTTGAAAATACGTTGAATTTTGCACGAGATCCCTCCGTATAAAACGATTAATCTTTTCTTGACTATACGCTGCACTACCAAAAACGCCGAGCAGTGCCATTAAGTCAGCGAGGATTTCGTCTGTCACCGGCGCGGCCGCTGTAGCGGTAACACACTCGTGTAACCACTGCTCTTCATCCATTCCCGCTGGCGGTTTCATCAGCGGCGTAAAAGGCAGCAACGCTGGTTCCTGTGTCTCTAACACCGATACGCCTTCGATGTCAATCAGACGCAGCACCTTATATCGTAGGGCGAAATGATGAGCGTCTCCGAACGCGTAGGAGTATCCGCCCGGGTCGCGCCTGCCAGCGCGGGGATGCAAGTAGATGACGGTGCAATACACCGGCATCTTGTTTTCCGAGACGAGGTAGCCACAATAACCGGCAAGCCGGAAATGCATTTCTTTATCACGGCTGTCGTGTAATTGCACTTCCGTATGCGCTACCGCCTCCTCACCGTTGATAAGCATCCGCACCGTGCTATCGCCGCGCCGCACCCACATCTGCTGCTGTTCCGTATCCAGCCTTCTAAGCACCTTGATGTCAGGTGTCTCTAGGAGATACTTAAGGATTGGCTCGCCGAGTTCAATCAGCAAATGTTTGGCGGCACTATCGTATTGCGTTCTCATGTTAAATTATACCTCAATGTGTTTGGAATGTCAAGCAGTTTTTTAAGGTACCTCTTTCACACATCGGAAACCGATGGTGCTTCCCGAGGTGAGATGATACCACCGGTCTGCGACACGCAGGGCTTCGGGGCTGCCACCCCAACCGCCGCCGCGCAAGATACGGAATGTATCCCGCTGCTCGCGAGTGTCTATTTCCCTGTCGCTATTCGGTGCCAATGTTCTGCCGAAACGGGGGTTATGTTTCGGGCTCACCTTGTAGAAGTCGCCGTTGTATTCGTCAAAACACCATTCCCAGGCGTTGCCTGCTATGTCGTAGAGATGATAGTTGTTCGGCGGAAAGCTCCCTACGGGTGCTGTCCATGTCCATTTATCTGCGCCGTCCGTGCCGCCGAGATTGGCATCGTTATGTGTGATTATATCACCGTTTGGATAAAGTTTTCCATCGAGATTTCCGCGGGCAGCATATTCCCATTCTGCTTCGGTTGGCAGCCGTTTGTTTGCCCATGCTGCATAAGCGGCGGCATCGCGCCATGTGACTCGGACAACCGGGGCATCGGGCGCGTTGAACCTTGGGTTGTGCCAGAGTGGCGGCTCAGGATACCCTGTTGCGTCTACAAATGCCCGATAGCGCGCGTTTGTTACTTCGTGGCTATCCATGTAAAATGCGTCAAGCGAGACTGGATGCACTGGTTTCTCATCGTTATCGCCCGTAGCAGAGCCCATCAGAAACGTGCCTGCAGGGATGAGCACCATTGTCGCGCCATCAATTGGAGAGACAATCTCTGTGGGTGGCACATCTGAATCTTGCATGCAGCCACAAAGAAAGACGCAGATGATGCAGCATGCCGCTATAAACATTAATCCGCTAAAGGTGGAAGGGATGCAAACCGATTTCATAATTTCAATGAGACTTGTTTTGCTGTTTCAGTTATCCATGCTTGTTCTCTCTCGTAGATGGTCCGCAAGTCTAGCCGCAATTGCGCATCCTTGATTCTCCCAATTACTGGCACCTTCGCGTCTCGGAAATGCGCTGCAAGCACTTCGGCAGAGACCGCGGTGGATTCCAGCACGATGGCGACGCTCGGCAACGTTTCAACAGGCAGCGCGCCGCTTCCGATTTGCGCGTACGTTTCTGCTATCTGAATCTGAACCTTTTCGCCAAAGATGCTTGCAAGTTGTTGTGCGAGTTTCGTGGCGATGGTGTGTAGTGCTTCCATGGGGCGCGTATATCGGTTGAGCATCGGCAGTTGGGCGGCTAATTTATCGGCTGAGGGAGTGGTGAGATAGAGTTGCAGCGTTGCGGATAAAGCGGCGAGGGTAAGTTTATCTACCCTGAGTGCGCGCATCATTGGATTTTTACGCATTTTCTCAATCCACGTGGCCTTGCCGACGATGAGTCCTGCCTGCGGGCCGCCGAGGAGTTTGTCACCACTAAACGTGACGATGTCTACGCCGCTTGCGATGCTTTCAGCGACGAGGGGTTCGCACGGCAGTCCATATTGCGCCATATCAACGAGTGCGCCGCTACCCAGGTCTTCCATGGTGGGGATGCGGTGCTGTGCGCCCAGTTCAGTCAAGGCTTCCATCGCCGGTGTTGCGGTGAAACCGAGGATTTTGTAGTTACTCGGGTGTACCTTGAGCAGCAGTCCCGTGTTTTCCGTGATTGCCTCGGCGTAGTCCCGTAGATGGGTTCGGTTGGTAGTTCCTACCTCTCGGAGTATTGCGCCGCTTGCCTCCATGACATCGGGGATGCGGAATGCGCCGCCGATTTCAATGAGTTCTCCGCGCGAAACAATCACCTCTTTGCCATGCGCCATCGTCTGCAGGGCTAATAACACCGCTGCGGCATTGTTATTGACGACGGTGGATGCTTCGCTTCCAGTCAATTCTTGCAAGAGCGGTTCGGTTATCCTATCTCGATGTCCCCGTTTACCGGTAGCCACGTCGTATTCAAGGTTGACATAGTTTTGCGCTGCTTGCTGGATGGCTTCGCAGGCAGTGGGACTGAGCAGGGCCCTGCCTAAGTTGGTATGAGTTATTGTGCCGGTGGCGTTGACGACAGGATGCAATCGCGAGGAAACCTGAGTCTCAATACGTTGGCGAGTCAGGCGTGCGTATACGGCGGTGGCTGGCGGCTGGACGTTCCCGTTGTTGCGGAGAATGTCCTTTCGGATATCAGCGACGACGGCGCGTAGTGCTTCTATCACCAGCGGGCGCGCGTAGGTGGCTTGCAGTTCACGCAGCTCCGATGTGTTCAGCAGTTTTTCGATGGATGGTAATTGCTGCAGCAAGTTCTGAGATGTCAACCTATTTTCCCTCTATTGGTGGTAAGGGTGGCTATAGAAATCCACCCTTACACACGCAGGACGCTCAGCGTTGCCTCTTCGCCGTTGAGGCTTTCGACGCGGCTGAACGCATTTTCTCTGGGCGATTCAACTACCTCGGTGGTGAGCGTCTCCCTGAGAATATAGTCCTGATGTGCTTCAAACGCCTCATGAACCAGCGATGTAGCGGTGAGGCTCAACTGAATCCGGTCGGCGACGTTAAAATCTGCCGTTTTCCGCAGGTTCTGGATTTTGTTAACGAGCTCGCGCGCCAAACCTTCCAACTTCAATTCGTGCGTCACCTCTGTCGCCAAGGCGACGAATTTCTGTGCGTCCGCCTCCACGAAGAAGCCTTCCCGGTGCTGCGTCTGCACATCGATTTCTTCGGGCGTGAGGGTGAAAGTCCCGACTTGTAAGCTGCCGGTTGCATCGAGTTCCGCCTTCAGACTTGTTGCATCAGCCGTGGCGAGAGTTTTCGCGATGGCTTGGACATTCTTTCCGTACTTCGGTCCTAACACCTTAAAGTTCGGTTTGAGCGTTACCTGCGCGAAGGCGTTCATATCCTTCGTGAAGGAGATGGATTTGACGTTGAGTTCCGCATGCACGAGTTCTGCTAAATAGGTAACGGTTGCCTGTTGCCCCTCGGACAATCCGCCTATCGTCAGTTCTGAGAGCGGCTGCCGCGTCTTGATGCCGGAGCGATTGCGAGCGGCGTGTCCCATGCTGATAACCTCACGTACGAATGCCATGTCGGCTTCCAGCTGCGCGTCTTTCAGCGTCTCATCCGCGACAGGGTAGAGTGCCAAGTGAACGCTTACCGGTGCCTCGTCATCAAGCGAACCGACGAGGTTCCGGTAGAGCTCATCCGCCAGAAACGGAACGAACGGTGCGGACAATTTCGCGGCGGTTACCAGCACCTCGTAAAGCGTGGCGTATGCAGCGCGCTTGTCCGGGCCAGATTCCGCCCCCCAAAACCGGTCGCGTGAACGGCGAACATACCAATTGCTCAGATCAGCGATGAACGCCTCGATTGCGCGCGACGCATTCGTGAGATGATAACTTTCCATCTCGGTGCGAACCGTGTCAATAGTGGTATGGAGCCGCGACAAGAGCCACTTATCCATGAGTGAAAGTTCGTGAGGGGCAGGTCCTTGCGTGACGGATTGGACGGAACTTCCCTCGATATTGGCGTACATGACGAAGAAACTGTAGACGTTATGGAGGGTGCCCATGAACTTCTTCAGTGCTTCGTCAATTCCCTCAAGTTTGAAAGCGCGCTGCGCCCACGGCGGGCAAGCGGTGAACATGTACCACCGCATCGCATCGGCACCCTGTTCATTCAGAATTGTCCACGGATCGACGGTGTTGCCGCGGCTTTTGCTCATCTTCTGTCCATCTGCTGCCATGATGAGTTCCAGGCAGAGGCAATTTTTGTATGCAGGCTTATCGTAGAGCAGCGTGCCGGTAGCCAAGAGGCTATAGAACCAGCCGCGCGTCTGATCGATGGCTTCGGAGATAAAATCAGCGGGGTATGCCTGCGTCAGCATATCCTGATTCTCAAACGGGTAGTGCCATTGTGCAGTGTGCGCGCAGCCGGAGTCGAACCAGCAATCGATGACATCTTGCACGCGCTGCATCGTGCCGCCGCATTTCTTGCAGGTGAGAATCACATCGTCGACGTAGGGACGGTGGAGTTCGATATCGTCAGGGATGGGGACATTGCGAGTGCCGGGCCCTTGCGCTACGGATGCATCGGCGGCCATCTGCCCGTGCTCCTTCATTTCGGCGATACTGCCGATGCAGTGCTGATTTCCACAGGTGTTGCATGTCCATACCGGCAGCGGCGTTCCCCAGTACCGTTCGCGGCTCAGCCCCCAGTCGACGTTGTTTTCCAGCCAATTGCCGAACCGTCCCTCTTTGATATGCTCAGGGTACCAGTTTATCTGTTGATTGTGCTGGAGCATCTGTTCGCGGATGGCGGTGGTGCGGATGAACCAAGACTCGCGTGCGTAATAGAGCAGCGGCGTATCGCATCGCCAACAGAACGGGTATTCGTGCGTGTACTCATCTGCTTTCAACAGTAGCCCGCGCCCTGCGAGGTTTTCGATGATACCCGAGTCTGCATCTTTCACAAATTCGCCTGCCCACGGGGCTACTTCAGTGACAAATGTTCCGTCTGGGGCTACCAGTTGCACCAAAGGCAGGCCGTATTTCTGTCCGATATCGTAGTCGTCTTGTCCGAAAGCGGGGGCGATATGCACCAATCCGGTACCATCTTCGAGCGTGACAAAGTCGGCTGCGACGATGCTGTAGGCGCGCTCGCTGGCCGATGCTAGCGCGTGAGGGACAGTCCCTCGCGCTCCGGATTGTGCGGTTTCTGCGAAGTCGAACAGCGGTTCGTAGTGCCAACCGAGGAGTTCATGTCCCTTGTAGCGTGTTGTCACCCTCGGCTGTTCCTCCGCGAACATTTTCGGTAAAAGTTCGGCTGCGAGGATGAGATTCTGTCCTTCATGCTCAACGCAGACGTAATCGTAATCTTCGCCCACAGCGATGGCCACGTTAGAGGGGAGCGTCCACGGTGTTGTCGTCCAGACAAGTAGGTAGGTATTCTCCTTGTTTTTGATGGGGAACTGCACGTAGATAGAAGGATCTTCGACAGTCTTGTAACCGAGTGCGACTTCGTGCGTAGCGAGGGTTGTGCCGCATCGACAGCAGTAGGGTTGCACTTTGTGTCCTTGATACAGGAGCTCCTTATCCCACGCTTGCCGCAGCACCCACCACACGCTCTCAATGTAATCGTTTGACAGCGTGATGTAGGCATCGTCTAGGTTCACCCAGAACCCGATGCGCTCAGTCATGAGCCGCCATTCCTGTTCGTATTGGAAGACGTTCTCCTTGCACTTTTCGATGAAGTTCTGAACACCGTATGCCTCAAGTTCCGCCTTATTTGTGATATTGAGTTGCTTTTCGACTTGGTATTCAACGGGGAGTCCGTGCGTGTCCCAGCCGGCTTTTCGATGGACATAGTGTCCTGTCATCGTTTTGTAGCGGCAGACAGCATCTTTCATGATGCGTGCGAGGACGTGATGCACGCCGGGTGGTGCGTTCGCGAACGGCGGTCCTTCGAGAAAGACGAAGGGCGGGTCCGCCTTGTGCAATTCCATGCTTTTCTGAAAGATGTGGTGTTCACGCCAGAAATCCAAAGTTGCTTTTTCCCTGTCTGCAAACGTGAATTGTGGGGATACCTCTTCAAACATGCGAAATCCCTCTCGTTTTTTTAGAAACGAAAAATTGTATTTATTAATTATGATACCATATTTGGGACTAGATGTCAAATCTTTTTTATTTTGACATTGCCGCGAAATATGGTATAATATCTAAAGCGTGAAAAAAGGAGGGAGAAGCCCGTGGCATTTAGCGATTTCAAAACAGTCTCTGAGGTGCAGCAGCAATTCAGAATCACCTACTCGGAAAGTGACTTCGTCAAGGGGGAACCTTCAAAACCGTCGGAGCATTTTCTTGAAGAGCTCGCGTTTACTCAGGAGCACTTTGATGTTTTCACGTCCGAGGCAATCCGGACAGAGGCAATTATCTTTCCTGTCTTACGGGAAGTCTACAAGGCGTATGCAGATATTTGTGCACTCTGGGTAAGGAAATCCATCGTTTACGATGACATTTTGACTGGCACGCCAGATTACTTCGTCTCCACCAAATCGGAATTAGGCAAAACTGTTGTCGGAAGCCCGCTAATACTTATGGTAGAGGCGAAGAAGAACGATTTTGAACTGGGCTGGGGACAATGTCTCGCCGAATTAGTCGCCGCACAGAAAATCAATGACGATGCGGCTTGTCCGGTATATGGCATTGTCACCGATGGGAAATCGTGGGAATTTGGGCGGCTTTCTGGCGATGTTTTTACGCAAAACATAACGCCTTTCTTGCTGGCCAAATTCCCAGAACTCTTTGGCGCACTTAATGCAGTCTTTGAAGCCGCGACTGAAACCGATAGCAGACACGCCTGAGCCAAAACGGCACAGCCAACGCGTGCGCTATTAAAACCGAGAATGGAGAAACACTTTCTATGGAACTTTACGAAGCCGTTAGTCCACTAGATTTTCGATACTATGGTGGCGACACGGCATTTATGAAACGGCTTCTGCCTTACGTCTCCGAGGCGGGCTACGTCACCTATCAGGCGAGAGTAGAGGCGGCACTCGTGCGCACCCTCGCAGACTACGGTGTCTGCACCACAGAGAGCGCCGATGAAGTGGCACAGGCAGTTGCCCTCGTCACGGCAGAAGAGGTTTACGAGGAACAGCGGCGCATCCGGCACAACATCCGCTCGCTTGTGAATGTCATCAAGCGAAAGATTTCGTCTGAAGCGCGCCCCTATGTTCACCTGTTTGCGACATCCGCCGACATACTTGATACTGCCACCGCCTTGCGGTTCAAAGAACTCACGGAAAACGTTATTATTCCCGATATGGTGGCGTTCGAGAAGCAGCTTATTGCGTTGGCGCGGGAGCATGCGGCGACGGTGCAAATCGGCAGGACGCACGGACAACACGCCGAACCGACTACCTTCGGCTACACGGTAGCACTCTACGTCAGTCGTATCGGCACGCGCATTGAGAAGATTCACGATGCCGCCCAAAACCTGCGGGGCCAATTTTCAGGCGCAGTCGGTGCGTTTAATGGACTTGCGCTAATTCACGAGCACCCGGAACAAATCGAGGCACATTTCCTTGCCTTGCTCGGTTTGAAGCCATCCGATACACACACGTCAACGCAGTGTGTGGAGCCGGAGTTTATAGCGGACTTGGCGTATCAGATTACGGCGGCTTACACCGTGCTTGCCAATTTCGCCGATGATATGCGGCACCTTTACCGCACCGAAATTGCGGAGGTAGGTAGGAAATATAATCCCCAGCTTGTCGGTTCATCGACGATGCCGCACAAGGTAAATCCGGAGGCGTATGAGAACGTCAAAAGTCTCTGGAAGGCGTTTGTGCCACGCATGCAAACTGTCTTTATGGACAGTATCCTTGAACATCAGCGCGACCTGACGAATTCTGCCTCAAGCCGTTTTTTAACGGAATTGTTCACCGCGTTTGATTATGCCATCTACCGGCTGCAGCGCGCCGTGGGGGAGATGGATGTCAAGGCGGAGAATATGCGCCGGAACCTAGCCCTCAGCGCGGAGGATACGATTGCGGAACCTATCTATCTTTTGATGGCGTATTACGGATTTCCTGATGCCTATGAGCACACCCGCCAGTTGATTGCGCAGGTACATGAGACAGGGAAAAGTCTCTCCGCGCTGCTTTGGGAAGATGAGACGTTCCGGCCGTTTCTTGACAAACTGACGGATGCGCAACGCGCGGCACTCCGCACGCCGGCAAATTATATCGGTGCCTCCGTGCAACGCACGTATGCAACGTGTGATGCATGGGAGAAACGAATTTTTGTCTTTCGCGAGGCGTTCGTTGAGCATCACTGAGGCTGCTGACTCTCTTTACCAGGCCGTCTTGACGTTGTCAAGACTTGCAACCCTTACCCTGCCCCCGTAGTGCGAGGGACAGGCCTTCGCCCTACGGAACAACGACAAATTATCATGTTTGACATCGTCTATTTGATGCGGCGCGGCTTCCATGGCATGAAGCGATATCCACGCTTCTGGCTGACGGTAGCCTTCTTGCTCACCTTCGTCCTCGGTATCTGGACCGGACGTGCCGCGCGCTTCAGTCAGCTCAAGCAGTATGTCACCTCCTATCTCGATTTCTCCCGGCGCGATGTGACGCAGCGCATCGCGCCCGGCATCGTGCATCGGCAGATGCAACACAGAGGGGTGCTGACGAACGTCCTTGAAATGTCACCGGCTGCAGTGGAAATCCGTCCTTATCGCGCCTTGGAGGCTGGCATCGGCACCGAAACGTTACGTTCTTTGGCGCGGCGGCACAAAGCACTCGCCGCCATAAACGGCGGCTACTTTGAGATGGTAGGCACCTTCCGCGGTGAATCTGTCGGCGCGCTGAAGATTGATGGCGAATGGCACAGTGAACCTGAACAAGGTAGAGCTGTCATCGGATTCAGAACTGTCAACGGCAAACTTGAAACGTCCATTGACAGGATTGTCCTGAAAATAGAATTCATCCTCCCGAACGGCGAGAGGTTCCGGGTTGATGGCCTCAATCGTAGCCGCGGCAGAAACGAATTGGTGCTTTACCGTTCCGACTTCCACAGCGTGACATTGACAATGCCCAATGGCGTTGAGGTAGTTGTGAAAAACGGCGAAATTGCTGGCATTTACGATAGAACCGGCAGCCTACGCATCCCCGCCGATGGCTACATCCTCTCCGCAAGCGGCAAGAAACGGGAGGTGCTCTTAGCGAACCTGGCCGTTGGAGATGCTGTGCAGATTCGCGAGACAGTCATTCCGGAACGCGTCGGCGACAGCGCGCTGTGGGAGAGTTGCGAACATATTATCGGCGGCGGACCGCTGTTACTCCGCGATGGTATTGCGTCTTCCACGAGAGCGTATCAGGCCGAAGGGTTTGACAAAGCGTTCCATAGTTTCTGGCACCCGCGCACCGCTATCGGGAAAAAGGTGGATGGCACGCTGCTTTTTGTAACGATAACCGCCGTGGATGCCGGGGTTAGACGCGGCGTGACGTTGCCGCGCCTCGCGGAATTGTTTGCCGAATGGGGGGCGACAGATGCGCTCAATCTTGACGGCGGCAGTTCCTCTATGCTCATCATCCGAGATAAGGTAGTGAGTGTTAACTCACGAGAGAAACCCCAAAAGGCAGCCCGCGGCAACCGGCGCGTTCGTCCGATGCCGAAGCAACAGGGACGCGCGACCGCGGACGCACTGCTGATTTTTGATAGGACAGAGAACGAACCCCGAAGGAGGAATGAACGATGAAACGGATGCATTTTTCATATTTTTGCGCGCTCAGTTTGATACTGATGCTCGCCGGCGTTGAGGTAAGTCTCGCCAGGGCCCCGGCAACTGCCAAAATCGCGTTCTCCTCAAGCCGCGATGGCGCATGGGACATCTATCTGATGAATCCCGATGGAACGGAGCCGGTAGGTTTGACTCATTTGGATGGAAACAATTACCACCCAACCTGGTCTCCGACAGGACGGCATATCCTTTTCACGTCCGACCGGGATGGCTTCCTCGATCTTTATCTCATGGACGCGCGGGGACGAAACGTCAGGCGTGTCTTCCGGCAATGGGACGTGAGACAACATCCGGCGTGGGCACCCGATGGGAGACGGATTGTCTATGTGCGCGGCAGCAAGAAAGACAAAAAAGTGCCGCAGTTCTATATCGCCTCAATTAATGGCACGGGTGAAAAGCGTATTGCAGATGGAAGTTTCCCTGTTTGGGCACCCGATGGGACCGAAATCGCCTTTGTTTCGGAGAAAGGTGAGATTCGGGTTATCAACGTAGAGACTCGGGAGGAAGAGACAATCGCGCCGATGGAAGGCGCGATGGCCATGGATTTGGCGTGGAGTCCCGATGGGGCGCAAATCGCCTTCACGCGGCTAGATATATTCGATTTCCTTCTCGATAAGGCGCGGGAGGCACGCGATGCCCCGGAGGTAAAGAAAGGCGATAAGCAAGCGGGTGTCGTCAAAGGGGATGGCAAAGCGGCTGATATTCAATCGGCGCTCTATTCCATCAATCGCGACGGTAGCGGGTTGAAACGGCTTGTTGTTTTGGATGGCACGAAAACGTCCGATCCGGCCTGGTCTCCCCGTGGAAGTGAGTTGATTTACCAACAAACTATTGGCGAGGAGTTGCACCTTTTCAAAATCGATTTGGGAGGCGGTGTCCCGGTGCAGCTCACCGCTGCGGGTTCTAATTTTGATGCGGCTTGGTTCGATCCGGCGGCATTGCCGGTTGTGCCGCAGCCGCGGTTGCTCATCACCGTGTGGGGCAAATTGAAGCTGTAAGACTCATTCCGGAATGTAAGGATGGATTTCCATATCCGCGATAGTTTTGATGCTGGCGAGAACCTTGAGTTGTGTGCGGTATCTCCAAAAGAGTTGCAAAGTTGAGAGCCGTGCCAACCCGGTAGGTGCGGTTTGCCCGCGCGCCCGTTGTGAAACGTGCACGCGGACGAAACTCGCCGCGCGGCGGTGCATCTGTCCGCCGGGGCTTAGAGAGTTAACGTTCCTTTGGCGGGCTTGCACTCGGCTTTAATCCAGGGAGCAAGCGCGCTTTTTGATGCCTATCCACAGGGGGATAGACCCAGGTCAGGAACGTCTTGTCTGTGTTAAACGCGTACACGATTCGATTGAAAAGCAGCGGATCCTGGAGTGCTATCTGCAAACTTCCATCGGCTTGCCCATACGTCTCAAAGACGGTTTTTATCCAGCGCACATCCTCGGCGAGGTGCGCATCGGCTACTTCTCCCAGCGGCATTTTGAAATACTGGACAATCGGTGTCCATTCCGCTTGTGTGAGTTTGATAGTTGCGTCAATGCCGAAGCGGCGTGCCAGCATTTCTCTCGCCGCCGATGTACCCATGAGTCTAGCAGGAGTGCGCCCTGACATACGCCTCATCCCATCAGTGCGCTCAGCGTTCGATAGCTCTCCGCCAGCTTTAGATGCTTCGCGAACCCATTTCGTCGTCACGTCAAAGTGGACGAGGAAATGTTCCTCATCCGTTACCTCGTCTACTGTTCCCGCCCCGAACTGCGCCCGATAGAAGCTGAGGTAGCGTTCTTTCGGAGGCAAAATCCTGTTCATAATCTTCTCAAAGTCAATAATCTCCTCAAACGCCTTCAGCGGTGCCGCGTCCGGATATGCTTCGGCGAGGAAGGTGAGATATTCGGGACTCTCGGCGAGGTTACGGAAGGTTCTAAGGTTCGCATCCAGCACCGCACCGGGAAACTTATTTTTTAGGCGCGCGAACGCCGCTTGCTCCAGCGCGGTAGGTTCACGCGCCTCGTGCAGGTATTCGGCAGCGGCGAACACACCGCCGCTGAGCCAAAAGAGCAGCACGAGCCATGCTAAGGTTCTCATCGAAATGCCTCCTCTGTCGTTGATTTGAATGAGGGTGTTTCATAAATCGTTGTTGCAAACTGTCAGGAATTGGGGTATCCTAGCATGAACAAACCAAACATTCCAGGAGACACCCGATGAAGTATTCTGACATGAACTAGTATATCATATTACTGTTTTCGACGCAAGTGGCTGTTTCATCATCCACTGATGCTCGCACGGTTCCAGTTGCCGGCGTGTTATCACATATTATCCTCGGTTGCCGGTATCCGGTCCTGGCCCCCCTGCTACGAGCCTTCACCGAATCCGCCTTAAAAAATTAACTGGACATTTTTAGAGAGGTTATGTTAAAATAAAAAATACACTCACCCCCACGAGGAGCAAATAGATATGAAAAGCAAAGCCACGCTAGTCACACCTACACCGGTAGGCGCGGTTTGAAACCGTGCCTACGGGGTCTGTCTGAACGGTAAGGACAGATGTCTCTCTCCGCCCGCCAAAATTTAAACACAACCTAGTTCTGGTTGCTCCCTTGCTGCGCCTGAATTTTGACAAAAATCACAAAAGTGAGTTGAACATGAGTTGTTTGCGTGTGAAAGACAGGTCAGGTAGCGCGTAACAATCGGAACGCATCAGTGACACTATCCCGTTGGGCATCATGAAAACGCATCCGGGGATTCTGCCCAACGTTGCTAGCGAAGGTTTCTATTTTTATCTTTCCGACCTCTCCGTTCTTCAGCGGGAGGGGAAAAAAGGAGAAAACTTCAATGTTTACCAAAGAGTCGTTAGCATCCTAATTTTAGGATTGCTCCTGACTAGCGGTTTTATCATTAGCCTTTCAACCAAGGCACTGCCGCTAGTTGTGAACGCGACTTGCTCCGTTGGAAGCCCTTGGTATACTTCCCAAACGGAAGCAAGAGCGTCCGTTACTTGGTCCCACATGACGACAGGTGCTAACCTGATTGTCCCACATTGGCACTATCTCGACTATTCGCTACACGCGAGAGTTGGTAGCAACAATCCGAGGGAGAAACCAGCCGGTGTCTCCGTAGAGAGCACGCAGTGCTTCTACCCTTATAAGCAAGAGCAAGTCGTAGACCTCGGGACTCCACGGTGGGAAGGCGACGCTTATGCTAGCAGTTCCATCGCGGATCGGGATGATCAAACGAATTGGAGATTCTGCGCGAGCCCGTAGGGTGCGTCAGGCTCCTCACGAACCCCTGTCAGTCTTTGTCATCCCCGCGAAAACTGACAGGGGTTTACCCCCCGGGAATCTTATTACGGGAGGATAGAACCGTGTTAAATAAGAGAATCGTCACAGTAGGCGTGTTGTGCATTATGATGCTTGGCTGCGCGATATTTTTCCTTCGCGACCG
This sequence comes from uncultured Poribacteria bacterium, assembly GCA_958296135.1. GTDB lineage: Bacteria > Poribacteria > WGA-4E > WGA-4E > WGA-3G > AGPOR5. The sequence continues at coordinate 3,955,323 of CATQHZ010000001.1, read as the reverse complement.
GCATCAACTTGGCCAGGATGAAGTCCAGATACACATCAATAAACTGCGTTCTCTTTCGGGAAAACTGACTCCCGAAGAAAAACAGGTTTATTTCGATACGACGTTCGCCATCATCGAACTTGAGAAACAGAATCCTCTTTCTCAAGAACAACTTGACTTGATGGGAACGCATCTTCGGGACTTACAGCGTGAAAACCCAGAGCTTGTCACAGAGTATCCGTATGAGGTTGAGCATTCGCATCCCGACCAGGAAGAGGGGCAGAAGGAACTTGACAAAATCAACGCGGCTATTGAGGAAGTCGAGGCATCGGATCGGTCACGCGGTGCCAAAGACGCAATCCTCGCGGTCCTGAAACATCGCCGCTATTTTCTGCTGTATCATGAGCGCGATGCAGCTCAGTTGCAAGAGATGGCGGAGGAACTCATGAAGACCGATCCCGACATGATCGGATTAGAGAAAAATCGGATCACCGGTGAGTATACAAAACTCTATCCCAATATGCTGACAGTCTATAGACAGCGGACCCATCATGCTGATGGAACTGTCGAGGATCTGCGGGTTGGAACATCGTCACATGCCGTAAATCCGGAGATTGGAGCGGCTATCCAGGCATATCTGGCGGCGTTGGATAGGACACCGCTCTGGGATTCACAACCTCCACCGCCAGAATACGAGGAATTACGGGTTTCTGTCCAATACGAGGATGTTTATCTCAACGCGGATGGAGAGAAAATATCCCCACTTCAACAACCCGAGCCAACCGATGCAGCGTCAGATAGGGCTTCAATTGAATCCTCTCAGGAATCTCCGGAGCCAATAATGCCTGAAGCAGATCTTGCATCAAGGCCGGACTTGTTGGACGAAATGAGAGATTTGGACGATGCCGAGTGGGAAGAAATGCACAGGTTCTTCGAGCAATCCATAGGTATTCCTCTAGATCGGTTCTTGGAAATGAGCGACGCGGAAATTGAGGCTGAATTGAGTCGACAGTTTTCGCCAAACGCCGACGCTGTTGAGGCAGAACTTGAAGATCGGGTTACCGCTGGGGAATCTGATCAACCAGATTTTTCCACTGAAGAAGGCTTTAAAATCTCGCTTCGCGAGCGCTTTTCGCCCGAGCGTTTCAACCGTGCGGTGCAAACTTTGAATCGCTATGGTGCTGAAGAAGGGCTCCGTCGTTTACAAGCGTCAGATCCGGAAGTCGCTGAGCATGTCACACGGTTCCTTCGGAGACAACAGGAGGAAAGGTAAATGAAAGATATCCGTTTTCTGGATGGCATTGCCACGCTCGCGCTCCTGGCAATTCTCGCCGTGTTTGTCGCTTACGCCACGGGGACTCTCCCGATGCATACGCCTCACCGACAGGCACCCGTGAATCCAGTCATACCTGAAGTGGCACCTACTTCTTCAGTAACGAAGAAATCCTGCGGATGTTGTGCTGAGCAAAAAGCGCGTATCCAAAAACTCATCCGAGAGGCGCGTGAACGTAAGCGAGCCGCAAGACAAGCTGAGACAACAGCGGTTAGATAGCAAACGCATTGAAGTTCGTAGGGCACGAAAGGCAGTAATGCAGATTCCCGTTTAACCCACCGCGCGCCCGGCGCGGTATCCGAAACAACACGCAGGGTAACAACGAGTGAAACCGCGTGTTGTTTAATTCGGTTATCAGGAAAACCCGCCGCATCAAATAGTTGGTGCCGCGGGTTTTCTGGTTTCGTGCAAGTTGAAACGTGCCACCGAGTTCTCAAAGGTGAATTGGGCATAGTTGCTTTACCTTTCTGCCTAGAAACTCCTCTTCGCAAATTTTTCTTGACTTCTTTTGAAAAATCGGTTATGCTTTCCATATCCTACGAAAGGAGAAACGGGATGGAAAGTAGAAACGGAAAACACGTTTTCATCATCGAGGATGCGTCCGAGGCGGCGAATGTCCGCACCCTTCTTGAACGTCACAGTTACAAAGTATCTCCGTTAGTGCCTGCGCTGGCGCGCGCGGATGGTGATGCAGTTTACCACATCCGGCATGCAATTCCTGCGGCGAGAACGGTGGATACGCGGGCCGAGCATCAGGCAAGTGGCTTGATGGAACCGGTGCCGCGCACCCGCTCGGACTTGAAAGGGAATTATGTAGGCATCGTTGGCGAGGGTCCTCAGGTGTTCAAGATGCTGAAGTTCATTGAGGCCGTTGCCCCAACGAATGCAACGGTGCTGATTTTGGGGGAGACAGGGACGGGCAAGGAGGGCGTTGCGCGCGCTTTGCACCTCAACGGAAAATCGCGCGAGAAAGACATGGTTCCTGTTGACTGCGCTTCCCTTTCGTCCGCCATGGCTGTGAGTGAACTCTTTGGACATGAGAAGGGCGCGTTTACCGATGCATATCAGGAGAAAAAAGGGCTGTTTGAAGAGGCTGATGGAAGCACGCTCTTTTTCGATGAAATCGGAGAACTGCCGCTAGAGGCTCAAGCGGTCTTGTTACGCGTGCTCCAAGAAAGAGAGTTTCGGCACCTCGGCGGCACCAAACAGATTCATGTGAACGTCCGGATTGTGGCGGCTACCAACCGCTATTTGCCGGCCGAAATTGAGGCAGGCAGGTTTCGCCAAGACCTCTATCAACGCTTGAACACTGTTATGATTGAGGTGCCGCCGTTGCGTGAGCGGCGTGAGGATATCTGTCTGTTGGCGGAACACTTTTTGAGGTTCGCGTGTGAGAGTGAAGGATTCCCGCACAGCCTACTGAGTCCGGAAGTCCTTGCATTCCTCCAAACCTATGACTGGCCCGGAAATATCCGCGAATTACAACATGCGATGGACTACGCGGCCATTTTTGCCAAAGGTAGTCCGATCCTACCGGAGCACCTCCCGAAACACTTTGAGGGTCCTGAAGTGCAGCAAGTGGACTTTCCCCAAGAAGCCTTGAAACGCGAGGCTGCCCACACCGTGAAAGTCCCTCTCCAAACACCGCTACCGGAAGCGTTGAAAGCGATAGAGAAGGCGTGTATTGAGGACGCGCTCGCGCGGTGTGACCAGAATTGCGCCCACGCCGCGAAGGCGTTGGGGTTGAAGGAACGGACTTTTTACAACAAATTGGAACGTCACGGCATCCCGCGGAAGAGCTATCTTTAGCGTGTGGGTGGTATCACTGTGGTACAAAAAATTAACTGGACATTTTTAAAGAGGTTATGTTAAAATAAAAAATACACTCACTCCAACGAGGAGCAAATAGATATGAAAAGCAAAGCCACGCTAGTTACACCTACATCGGTAGGCGCGCTTTGTAAGCGCGCTACACCGTATGTTGTCTGCCTGTTCATCCTTTTTCTTGTGCCGCGAGCGGACGCGCAGCAACGCTTCGCCGATGCAGTCGGCCCTGTTACCGTCAAAGAGGTGACAGCGATAGCACCGCTTGTCGTGCCCTACATTACTTGGGGCGGCGAAGCCGCGCTCTTCCATGCCAACGGTGGGCTCACGACGCAGCCGGGCACCATCATGGAGGAGATAGGCATGAACCTGAAGCTGGTGCCGGGTGACGATTTCGAGCAGCAGGTGCGCGATTACCTCTCTGGCAAGTCGCCCTTTTTGCGCGGTACATTTAGGATGATAGCGCAGGCAAGCGAAGCTGTCGGGCGCGATGCGCGCACAAAACCGGTTGTGTTTGGACAACTCACCTGGTCTGCAGGAGACCATTTTGTCGGACGCGCGAACATCCGAAAGATTTCTGACTTGAACGGTAAAAAGATTGCCATCCAAAACGGCGGGCCGCACGTCGGTATGCTCTACGATATGTTGAGAACCGCGCGGCTCACAAAAGCAAATGTGCAGCTTGTTTGGGTAGATGAACTCACCGGTGCGAAGGGGCCGGCGGAACGTTTCCGCAATGACGCGTCTATCGCCGGCTGTTTTGTCATCACGCCGGACATGCTGGGGTTGACAGGCGGTGCTGAGAATACGGGGACGGGTGCGGAGGGCACGGTGAAAGGCGCGCACGTCGTCGTCAGCACGGCCACCCTCTCTCGCTCCATCGCCGATGTCTATGCGTGCCGCAAAGATTTCTACGATGCCTATAAGCCTTTTGTTGAGCGGTTTTTCGCCGGTTACCTCAAAGGCGCGGAGGAGGTAGTCGCCCTGAAAAAGGCGTACGAATCGAGCGGCTCCGCGAAATACATCACGCTGCTGACGATGATGCAGACTATCTACGGCAGAGAGGTGCTGCCGACGCTGGAGGAGGACGCGCACGGGCTCATCGCGGATTGCACGTTCGTCGGGCAACCCGGCAACATCGCTTTCTTCAACGACCCGAGCAATACCATCACGGGCTTTGAGGGATTCAACAAAGCGGGGTTGGACATGGCAGTCAGTTGGGGGTTCGCGAAGCAACGCTATGCGCTCATCCCCTCCGATTTGAATTTTAACGCCCCGATGTTTAAGGAGTTGCTCGCGACAACCGTCGATGCCCCGGCGCAGCTCAAGCAGCAGCGGTTCAAAAAAGAGGTGGTGCGCGCCGAGATCGAGACGTTTAACGAAGACGCGGTGCTAGACGAAAAGACGCTCATTTCTTTCACCATTCAATTCAAGGCGAATCAGGATACCTTCAGCGACACCGAGTACAGTGCTGAGTTTGACCGGGTGGTAGAGCTCGCCTCCAAATACGGCAACGCCGCCGTTGCTATCAAGGGGCACAGCGACCCGTCTCGAACGCTCAGCGTGATGGTGAAAACTGGGCTTCAAAGCGGAGTTTTGAAACGCACCGGCAAGCGCGGGAGTTACAAATACTTTATGAACGGGAAACCGTTTAGCCTTGAGGATACCGCGGCCTTAATTCGCCTGATTGAGCAAAAAAGGTTTGACGATGCAAGTTCGGTTGAAAGTCCGTATCAGGTGATGAAAGCGGCACTTGCACTTTCCGAGAAGCGCGGGGAGTCGGTGAAACGGGCAATCCTTGATTACGCGCGCCGCAAAAATGCACGCATCGATGCAGACCAGATTGTGCCGGTAGGAGTTGGGATTAAGGAACCTGTCATCGCCAAACCGACGAGCCCTGAGGAAGCGGCAGAAAACCGCCGTGTTGAATTCGCCTTGATTAAGGTATCGGCGGAGGCAGTTGCTGTCTCAGATTTCGATTTTTGATGAATATGCTAGTGGGTCTGGGCGGATTTCTATGGTTTCCGTCCATAGGCAACAGATATGAAACAGCGAAATATAGGGTGGCTGCTCGTCCTGAGCGTGTTTATTTTCGTTCAGATGAGCCGTGCCGATGATACGCTCCACTCGGATAATATCGTCGTCATCTTGGATGCCTCCGGCTCCATGAAAGACAGATTTAGCAGCGACCGGACGTTGACGAAGATGGACGCGGCAAAGGCGGCACTGCGGGAGGTTCTGGCGAAAGTCCCGGCAGATACGCATATCGGCTTGCTGGTTTTCAGCGGTGCAAACATCCCAAACGATTGGGTGTATCCGTTGGGTCCGATTGACATGCCGAGACTGATGGCTGCTATTGACTTACCCCGGCCGAGTGGCGGTACGCCGCTCGGAAAGTATATCCGTTTGGGTGCGAATCGCCTTGTGGCGCAGCGGGAGAAGCAGTATAACTACGGGAGTTATCGGCTGTTAGTTGTGACAGATGGCGAGGCATCGGACGCGCGCAAGGTCCGGTTGTATACGCCGGAAGTCATCAACCGGCAGATTCGCATCGATGTCATCGGCGTGGATATGAAGCAGGAGCACATGTTGGCCAACATGGTGGATAGTTATCGGCGAGCGGACAACCCCGGCGAATTGGTAGCGGCGGTGTCGCAGATTCTCGCCGAGACTACCGACGATACGGGCACGGATATCAGTAGCGAGGAAGTGTTTGAAGACATCGCGCCGCTTACCTCCGAGCTCGCCTTGGACTTAATTCAGCGGCTCACGATGCCGCCGAGCAATGCGGCAATTACGGAACGGCCGGTTGAACCGCCGCCGGCGCAACCCGCGGCACCGGCTCAGCAGGCCCGAAAGCCGCGCCGCAACCGAATCGGTAATTTCCTGTGGATGCCGGTTCTTACCGTCGCGGTTATCGCATTTTTCATTTTACGAAGGAAGAGATGAGTTGCGCTCTTCGGTAGGAGGAACCCCCCTTGTCTCGACATCCGTGAACTTCAAAGGCGATGAGACAGGGTTCTAAACATTATGGACGCTGATGGGAAAAGAAGCAAGATCATCATGGTGGCGAGTTGGCTGATACTCATTGGGATAATCGGGCTCGTCTATAAGTTTGTCGTTGAGCCGCGGCTGCGCGGCGACCTTGTCAAGCAGACGAGTACGCAGCGTTATGCGCACGAGATTAAGGTCGCACACGACTCGTTTCCGGGGTATGCAATTCTCCGTTCGCTTGCTGTGAAAAATCTGCTGGACCGGCAGGGGATAAAACTTACCTTCGTTGACGATAAAGCGGATTACATCGGCAGGATGCGCGCGCTGAAAAGCGGCAAGCATCAGATGGCAGTGTTTACTATTGACGCTTACCTCAAGGCTGGCAGTGCTATCGGCGAGTTTCCGGGTTCGATTGTCTTGGTTATTGATGAATCCAAAGGTGCGGATGCGATTGTGGCGTATCAGCGTGGTGTGCCCCAGATTCCGAGTTTGAGTCATCCGCGGGCGCGCATCGTCATCACGCCGGATTCGCCGAGCGAAACGCTGGCGCGGATTATGATTAACAAGATGAGCCTGCCGAGTCTTCCTGCTGCTTGGGCAGTGGAAGCAAACGGTGCCAAGGCTGTCTATAAGCGACTCAAATCCGCGGATCCGGATGAACCGCGCGCTTATGTCGTTTGGGAACCTTATGTGACGAAGGCATTAGCGATTGATGGGGTGCATTTGTTGCTGGATAGTTCCAAACTCAAAGGCTACATCGTTGATGTGCTTGTGGTTCAGCGCGAATTTTTGAGCGCGAACTCGGAGCTCGTCACGCACGTCGTTCAGGCGTATCTGCGCGCAAACTACGATTATCACAATCAGGCTGGTAGCGCGCGGGTGCAAAGCACGTCTCCGGTAAATGAGAGATTGCTGTCCTTAATTCAGGAGGATGCGAAGCAGTATGGCGATGCCCTGAACCGGGCTGAGACGCTTAAACTGGTTGAAGGCATTGAGTGGCGGAACACGATGGAGAACTATGCGCATTTCGGCGTGATTTCCGGGCAGGCGGCGAGAGGGACAGACCGGCTTGAAGCGATGATAGGGAAGATTATGCAGGTGCTAGTCAGCACCCATTCTATCCCTGCAGACCCGGTTTCAGGAGATTACGGTTCGCTTTATTACGAGGGCATTTTGCGTTCGTTACACCACGATAACTTCCATCCCGGTGTTTTGACATCAAACACGGGTGGGGGCTTAGACGATATTGTCATCGGCAACACCCCGGTAGCGGAAGAGGTGCGTGGAGAGGAAACGTTGAATCCGTTGTCAACTGCGAATTGGGATACGCTAGCGCCGGTCGCGGCGATGAAGATAGAGCCTATCCAATTTGGAAGGGGCAATGCGCGGATTCTTCGGAATAGCGAGCGCGCGCTGCGGCAGCTCGCCGCCGACCTGAAATCGTTCCCACAGTATTATCTTCGCGTGGTGGGGCACACGCGGCAGGCGGGGGATCCGGCGGCAAATCGGAGATTGGCGGCGCAGCGTGCGGCAGCGGCGGCGCAATTCCTCCGGGACCTCGGCATCGCGAAACACCGTATCCGTGCAGTTGCAAGCAGCCAGAGTGCCACAAAGATGCAAGGGGCAGCAGCGCAAAGCGTCACGTTTGTGCTCCTCGGAAACCCGTATTAGATGGAAACCCCCGGTGTCCCGTAGGGCGCGGGTGTATTCCTCGCCGTGCCCAGATTCGTCCCGCGTCCCGTAGGGCGCGGGTGTGTTCCTCACCGTGCCCAGATTCGCGCCGCGTCCCGTAGGGCGCGGGCCTGTCCCTCGCCATGCGTCGGGTACTACGGGGCGATCGCGAGGGACACGTCCTCGCGCTACGGTTCAAGAAGGGGCGATTGTGACAGGTCCTCGTGTTACGGTAGAGCGGGGCGATCGCGAGGGACAGTGGACATCTCTGCAGCGAGGCTGCAGAGATGACAAAGTTTCGGCGTGACGGCCCTCGCGCTACGGTTCAAGAAGGGGCGATCGCGGGTGACAGGTCATCGCGCTACGGTTCAAGAAGGGGCGATTGCGGGTGACAGGTCATCGTGCGTCAGTAAGGCGGGGAGATCGCGAGTTTTCCCTCGTGTTACGGTAGGGCGGGGCGATCGCGAGGGACAGTGGACATCTCTGCAGCGAGGCTGCAGAGATGACAAAGTTTCGGCGTGACGGCCCTCGCGCTACGGTTCAAGAAGGGCGATTGCGGGTGACAGGTCCTCGCCCTACGGTTCAAGAAGTAGCGATTGCGAGGGACAGGCCCTCGCGCTACGGCAGGGGGTAGCAATCGCGCTGCGCGCGACGGTTCAGATACGTTAAAGGAGGAAACGCAATGTTAATCAACTGGAAACCAACTGAAGAGAAGACGCGGCCGCTGTCAAGGCGTTCCTTTATCAAAGGTGCCGCTGGCATCGCTGCTTCTGCCATCACCGGAGGAAGTTTGCTCCAGACAGCGGAAGCACAATTCGGCTTCCGCGAGTACATCCCTTACGATGCCGCCCGCGACCTCCACTATGGCACTAGTTACTCCCGGCCCGGCATCGTGGAACACCACTATCCGGAGATGAATCCGACCGGGGAGAAGTTCACCTTCGTGCGCCTCAAATACCCGGGCGGCGACTGGTATACGAACATCCTTAACTATTACTATTGGCAGTCCGACCTGAAGTTTTCGGAAGTGCTTGCCGCGAATACTTCGATTGACGTGGAGGTTCGTGAAAATCCGCAGTATGTTGACATCGATGATGTTGGGCTGTTTGCCTATCCGTATCTCTTTATGACGGGACACCGCGGGATTCGGCTGTCAACGGAGCAGGTGCGGAAGCTGCGTGAGTATCTTGAACGCGGCGGCTTCCTTCACGTTGAAGATTGCGACGCACGCCTTAATGGCGGCAGGGGCGGTTTGCGGCCGTATATCTACGAGATGATGCGCCAGGTCTACCCCGAAAAGCAGTTCGAGACGCTGGACATGAGCCATCCAATTTACCACACGCTCTATCAGCATGATGAATATATGGGCGGCGATAAACTGATTCCCGGTGTCTGCGACGCTGACGAGGCTATCATGGACGATGACCGGCTGCTGGTCTACTTTTGTCCGAGCGATCTCAACTGCGCTTGGGAAGGGCGTCCGTGCAGTCCCGGCGGCGAAGAACAGCGGGTCTGGGCATTTAAGCAGGGAATGAACGTCGTCGCGTATGCGCTCACCCGCTAGAGGTTTTATCAGATGGCCTATAGTAGTTTTACGTTGGATGCTGTAGTGACAACGTTCCAGTTAGAAATCACCGAGTCCGCGAATCTTTTCGCTGAAGTCGTGCCGGTGGCCCCGCGGTCCCGTTTCACTGCAGATTTGGCGAGAAATGTACAGTTAGCGAGTGCGACCAACACAGAGAAGGCGAAGTCAGAATTGATAGTCGCCCCGGTTCTCGTTGAACTCCGCGAACACGCGGACCGGCGCATCAGCCTTTTTTCGGGGATTGACTTCAGCGTTGATGTGGATAGCGAATTGACAGGCGTGTGCGATTTTTTAGTCAGTTTGTCCCCTGTCCAGCATTTGTTGCAGGCCCCTGTCATGGCTCTTGTGGGGGCGAAGAAGGATGCCCTCACGCTTGGGCTTGGGCAGTGTGCGGCAGAGATGGTTGCCGCCCAACGCTTTAACGCGGAAAAAGGGAATGACATCTCGTGGGTTTATGGTGCTACTACAACAGGCGTAGATTGGAAATTCCTCAAATTGGCGGCAAGGTGTTTGCACATTGATATGGAGCTCTACCCAATCCGGTAGTGTGATAAAATCCTGGGCATCCTCGCTAGCATGGTAGCGCAGCAGGCATAATACCGAATTCAGAAGCACGGGTGTCTGCAGAAATTTAGGCAAACTGCGGTAAAATTTGTTTGCGTAGGCGTTCATAGGCGAGACTCGCGCCAGCGATATTCCCTGCCGCGGGCCCAAGTTGCAATTGCGCGATAGTGCCTGTCCCAAAAAGATTGGTGACAGGAAGCAGCTGCAGAGAGGCATCAAGTCTGGGTAATCCGCGGACAAGCGGCACTTCGTGCTGTGTCAGCAATTCTGCCAAAAATGGATAACGCCGCAGGTTAAATCGGTACCCTGTCGCGAGAATAACGCAAGAAACGTTTTTTATTGTTCCTAGCGGTTGCTTCGTTGCTTCTGGGGTGATGCCTGAATTCTCAAGGTGCAGGCGTAGCGTTTTCCCGCGCTCTTCCGTGATGTCTCGGATGCAAGTGTCGGTATAGATAGCGACACGCGGTGCGTCCTTCAAGGCTTTTGCAATATCTGGCGTGATGCTTCCTGCCCCCCGCACCTGTTGGATTATTTCATAGCGCCGCTGAAAACCGGTCTCCCGCGTAAATTCTGCGAGTGCCTTCGGTCCCAACCAGGCTGGTGGAAAATCGAACTGCTCCGTTTTCAACGGTTGCCGTGCGATGAGCACTACTTCGTGTCCGCGTTCGCTGAGGCTTCTTGCCAGCGTGCCAGCTGTTAATCCTCCTCCGACGATGGCAATCGGCTTCTGCTCAGTCGGTAGCGCGAGGGGACTTTCTTTTGTCCTTTGGCCCTCGCAATCCCCCGGACTCACCGAAACTCGCGATGCGTGTACTATCCTCTCCGGCCATCGGCGTTGCCATGGCACAAATTCCTGCGGCACATGAGCACAATCATCAGAACCGATTGCGAGGATGACACACCGGCTCCGAAAGCCGACATTCTCGGTTGAAACTAGGCGGAACGGATATGAACCTGCGCCCTTATCCCACCGCAATTTCGCGACATCAAATTGATAATAAATTCCATTTTCCAGTAGGCGTTCCCCCCCGTTCGCGATGCCTTCTTCTAACACATCATGACAAAAATCCCAGAAAAGCGGCGTTGAAGGTTGGGCGTACGGCGGTGCCAATTCATCGTTGCGGTTGTGGTGTTCGGCGTATTCAACGATGCCTAACGCATCAGGCGTGATATGATGGACAGCAGGTGAGCGGAGGAACGTCATGCCTTGACGTTCGGTTTTGCGCTGCCACGCCGTGAGCGGCAGCGGATGCCTATCCACAATGGCGAGTGCTGTCGTCGGCATTTCGCGGCGTAGGCGTAGCGCGATGGATATGCCGTGTATCCCGCCGCCGATAATGGTAATCGGGATGTTCCGATGCGCTAGATTTTTCATCTTTTTTTGGAGATGGGGTTCGGATATAGAGACTCCGCTGCGAGGGGAACCCTCGGCGATTCGCGCTCGCCGGGTTTTCCCTCGCGCTACGGTTCAGAGACGGTGCTGTTGGGGCTCATCTGTAGAGCCAGAGCTCCTGATAGTTGCCAACGGTGAATTGCGTATCAGTCCGTGTTCGGTCCCGGCAGATGCACACTTTTCAGCGCGAACGTTTGCGTCGCCAGTGCATCAGTAGCGCGATACTGGCTATATCTATATTGGACAATACCCACCTCGGGTGCGATCCAATACGCTGCCGGCGGGCTGATGAACCGCGTTGTCGGATTGTCGCTGTCTCCGAAAACTGCTTCTTCCTGAACGACATAGGTGCGATAACTGCCGGCGGGCACGGTTATTCGGACATCTCTATCCACGACATAGCGCGTCACCGTGACCGGGTCTCCGACTGTTTTTTCAAAGACTGTCCACTCTTTTCCGATTTTCAGCGGGAAATCCCATACGCGGCGCGGCGGCGCGTGCTTCTGATGAAACGTCGGATTACTCCACGGGAAGATGTAAGCGTCAAACGCCGATTCTATCAACGCTTGCGGCGTTTTGTAAAAGTAGGTAGCAGAGATGGGGAACGGGAACTCCTGAAAAAACTCGGATTCCGTTGGTACACGAAAATAGAAAGCATTCGCGGATAAATGGTCGAGTGCCTCCCTGTCGAGCGCGTCCTGCGCAACCGGACTAATTCGTCCCACAGTCATCTGCCGATGCGTTGTGCCGCTGATGTCCCGCGTGCCTTCGATGCGTACTGTAAATTCCTGATTCGTGTTAACGTTGACGTATGTCCATGCGGAGCCGGTATCTGTCGGAAAATCGATGGCGTGGAGGCCTGTTGTATCGGGTGGGGGCAGCGTTGTTTCGCCGTGCGGATTGACAAGGCCGTCGTCTCCGCACCCTGTCAAAATCAGTAAGATAAAGAGGAGCGAGTTCACACAGGACAAACCCCGTAGGCGCGCGTTATGGCGTGCGCGGTTGGAGCCCGCGGCTGCCGGACTCGTGATGCCTAATTCTAGGAAGGAATAGAGTGCTTTTTTCATTTCACAATACAGAATTTGCCTGTTTTGACAAAGCCGTTCCCATCGGTTGCGCGGAAGAAATAGAGCCCGGCACATACCATTTCGCCGCGTTGATTGGTGCAATCCCACTCGGAGGCGGAGTCAAGCACTTTAATTAAGGTGCCTTGCGCGTCGTAAATTTGCACGCTTAAGCCTCGCGGATAGAACTGAAGGTGTCCGCTTTGCCCGGCATAGAGGGGGTTCGGCGCGACGGTGACGTTTCGATGCGTGTTCGTCGCGATATAGTTGAAGGTTCGTCCTTGCCAAATGCGGGAGCCTGATACGCCGGCGGGCGTTTCACCACGAATCCGATAGAGATAAGTGCCGGGCGGCGGAAACCCGTCTGTTGTCAGCGTTCCCACCCATTTCATCGGCGTTTCTCGCGTTAAAAAGATGGAATGACTTTGCCTGTCGGGACTTTCCACCCCTAAGGTTGGGGCGCTTTGCAGTTCGTGCGTGCTGCGCACCTCAACTCGCCACACGCCAATGCCGCGCCGCTGCGTCTGAATAAAGAAAGCGGGTGCCGCGCTCCCAGAATCAAATGCCGGTGTGATGCTATTCGGCGCGAGACTCGGCGTGCCCAGGATACCCATCGCGTCAACCGGCACGACGGCGTAGAAATAGTGGACAGTATTCGCATCGAAGAGTTCACTAGTGACATCAACATCTTGAAAAACGGTGGTATCCTCAAATCGGGTTTGCGTCACAGGCACGCGCCCGACGAGCGTTATATCGTCCTCCGCAATGCCATTTCCGTCCCGGTCGGCGGCGGCAAGCACTTCCGCGGCGTTTTGAAGAGGTTGCGGCACATCTGTCTCGCTCGCCAGCGTGTAGCGTTTGCGCACAATTGCCACTTCTTGGATGCCCGCGGGATTCGTAACATCCCACGCCACGATGGGCCCGCTGGTTCCTTGCCGGACTTGCACGTTTGCAAGCCTGCCTACCGGTGGGGGCCCCGCCATATAACTCACCGAGCCGCCAAAAGTACCGCCCGGCACGATGACCTGTTCGACATCGGGATGCATGTTGATGAGGATGAGCGTGATTTCCTGAATCTCGCCGCCGAAATCCTTGAACGTCATTTGCGCTTCTTGCGAACGCTGATAGGTGAAGGCTTCCCGCACTTCTGTCGTGCCGTTCCGTTTTCTGACGATGAATTTCGCTGCCCATCCGCGCAACCCGGTGAACGTGTGTCGGTTGAGTTCATTTTGAATATCCTCTGCGTCGTCGCGCGTCAGGTTGCGTGTGTCTATTGGTGCCAGGTCTGCGCCATCAATTTTCACGGCGAATTCTGGCAGAATCCCCGCGGGCCGAAACACGATGTAACGCGCCGAGAAATGCTCGGGCATCGATTCCGAGTCAAAATCAGTGCGGACCGGATAGGCGGCGTGGACATCGTGAGGATGTATCGCAACCGGTGGGAAGCGATGCGCGTTCGTGTAACCTTGCGCGCCCGTTCGCAGCCCTGCCCTGTCGTAAGTAAAATAATTCCACACCGTGAACGTCTTAAACGCTTCCGCGAGGTTGGTGCCCCGGTCGGTGAAGACATCGTAGAAATTGCCCATTTCGCGATAGCTGCCATCGGTAGTGTTTCCGAAGAACTCCCTGATGATGTCGTAGCCGAACCGTTCCGCCATGTACAATGTCCAGATAACCGAGCCGTATTCGTGGTCCCCGATGCGGCTTTCTAGTGCAATATCCGGGTGCAAGAACCAGCGGCGCAGTTGATGGATATAGTAGTTATAGGCATCGGTTTCGTTGGGTTCGTCCGGGTCTGGGATATTGTCGCCATCGTTGATGCGTCCGCCATCGTAAGTCATAATCTCAATCCATGTTGCGGATGCCTCCATGAACCACGTTGGCATGTAAGCGTTATAGCCGAATTGGATGCCGTGCAGGAATTCGTGCGCGCAAGTCGTCTCAATATAACGTTTCCCCTCGGCCTTCCCGACGTAGTCGTAGATGCGCGAGTTGAGCATAAAATAAGGTGCCACCGTCAGTGCTGTGGAGAGCACACGTCCCTCAAACCAGTCTGCTGTCGTAATGCCGAGGGCGGGGAAAGTGAAGAGATAGACATCGTATTTGTGATTGCCGCCGTTCTGCATCGCCCAAAAATCGAGATAAGGCTTTTTAAACTGCATCAGATCGAGTTGTATGTGATAGGCCCGTTCCATGGCATCGGCGCAAATGTCGACATAATCTGGGACCCCGTTGCGCGGGTGGAAATCTTCTAGGGGGGGTGCCTGCGGTCCGACGCGCGTGTAGTGGAGTCTGAAGTGCGGCGTGTTGAACTGCTGGGGTAGCACCATATCCCCGAACAGACTGCCGGGCAGTCCGGGCCGCAGAAATATTCCCTTGAGTTCCTGCCGATGTACCGAGGGCACGTTCTGCCAATTCTTGGCGAGCGTGACGAAACTATCGGTTGCGCATTCGTTTATCTCATTAGCAGTGTAGCGCGGTTTGAGTTTCGTAAACAGCCGGGCGGTTTGGATAGCGTTTTGGAGTTCTGCGTCTGCAGGCAGCGCGTTTGCAACGGATGCCGATGCGATAAAAAGCGAGAGGATAAAAATAGGCAGCAATTTCATATTTTTGGTATGTTTCTGAGCACGCCTTCCTTCCTTATCGGTAGGCGTGGTTTGTCCCCGCGTTCGTTGCGTCATGCGCGCTTGCAACGCGCGCCTGCCGGAAAAACTAGCGCGTTTTTATGGCACCCCACGTGAGCGCGAGTTTTCCGTTCGCCTCCACCGCGAAGGCTATCGCAAAATTGTCCATAACCTCGTCTTCCTCTAATGCGCGGTTGTAAACGGCGACATCGTCGAGCTCGCCTTCAAAATAGAGCGGTTTGATAAAAGCGTTCCTGTCATGCCCGACGGCAACAACGACGTGACTGCGCGTGTCGCGGCTGTTGATTGTTCCATCAGCCTCGGCATCCGCTGCGCCGTTGAGGTAAAGGATCTTTTTTTCGTTATCGCCATCGGCGACGAAGGTGATGTGCGTCCATTCGTCCTCTGGGATAGGCGTTGTGGTTTTGAAGACACCGAACCCGTCGCCGTTTCTTTGGGTTTGCACTGTGCCATCCGCCAGGAGTTCCAGCCACGAGTCGCCGCCGCCCTGCGGGTCATCGTCCCAGATGATAACCTTTGGGCCCGCGGGAAGGGCGGCTACTTTCACCCACATTGCGTAGGTGACGTTCTGTCCTTCGGTAACTGCGCCCATGACGACATAATCTTCCTTGCCGTTAAAACTGAGTGCGTCGCCGACAATGCCCTCTACGACTTGCGGTTTGCCCTTAATCTCGCCGTCGTGTTCGCCGAGAGCGTCTACGGCGGTGTCGCCGTTGATGTCACCGTCGTCAAAAGTCCAGTGTCCTGCCAATCCGTCCTCAATAGCTTGCGCGTGTACTCCCGCCGTGACTGCTGCGCAGAGAACGATGGCGGTGCAAACGAGCGTCAAACATTTATCGAATTTCATCGGTTTGCCTCCTGAATGAAACATCTTGATTGGGAATTCGCTCCTACAACTTTTGATACTGCCGAGGTGCGCGGTTTCACGGATATGATACAATTTTGCGCCCGAATTTGCAAGAAAAAACCGCATCGCGCTCCCGCACTCGCCTCTTCGCCCTCGTAGCGCGGGGGCCTGTCCCCCGCGAGCCTTCATCTACAGTTTCATGGATGCCCACGTCGTCGCCAATTTAGCCGAAGGTTCGACTGCCTGCGGTGCTGCGTCTTCGATGTCGCTGACAAATTCGCCTTCATAAAGACGGAGATGATCCAACCAAACGTCGCCTTTCTGGCCGCCCATGATAATGCCGGCGCGTGAATTCACATCGTCCGCGGGCATGGTAAACGTGACGAAGAACTCCTTCCACGCTTCAGACAGATTGATGTCCTTGACAGCGTATTCGTTCCACGGGTCTCCCTGATGGAGGATGCGCATCCGAACAGGACGCGGTGTTTCGCTCTTCGCCCACAGGTTGAAGGTATACGTCTTGCCTTTCTCCAGCGTGAAAGGCTGCTGATAGAACTGAATGTGCCAGGGAGCGTTGCCCGGCTTTTTGATTTCAATAGCGGCGGCTTTCTTCCCCGCGATGGGTTCCGCCTTTTTGCCTTCTGTTTGGAAGAGTGCGGCGGCACTCTCGTGCGTCCAAGGGTGCCACTGCTCCAGGTTCAGGTCGAAGTCGCCGTTTTTGAGGATGTTGTCGGGGGCAGCTGCTGCGTATGCGAGCCCTGCGCTCCCGAATAGCAGTATGAGTGCGAATAGGTATTTCATAGCGGCACTAAGGCCGCGGGAGCAGGGAAGCCCATAACCGGGTTTCCCTATCCCTTTCCGCATCCTTCTAATTGTGTTCATTTCCTTGTTCTCCGGCATGTTCACCAGATTCGCCGCTATGTCCGCTCTCACCGGATTCGCCGCCACCGCCGCCGCCGACTTCGGGATGCGCTGTCCATCCGTTGAAGTCGGTGCTGGTTGCGATGAGCACGATGTCTCTTGTCTCACCGGGGGCAAGATCTCCCGGCGTTGTCGGGCCGAGCTCAATGCCATTTGACAAGTGGACTTCCACGCGTACCTGCTTCAAAGTTTCGTTCGTCGTGTTTTCGACGGTGCCTTTGAAGGAATTCGTCTGCGCGTCGTAGGTTAAAATCAGGCGTGCGCCGGCTCGGACTTTATCGTATTGTTCGTCCAGCGCGAATTCGGTGTTGTCTTCTTCGCCGCTATCACTAATGGGCAAGTCACTTGTCCGTGAGCAGCTGCTCATCAGGATAGCCGCCAACAGGATGGCGATTATGGGAAGAATGCTGTGTGTGCGTTTCATGGAGATGCTCCTTTTTTTTCATACCGTGGGGCGCGGGCCTATCCTTCGCCGTGCATCGCTGAAAAATAATAGATTAGGGCTTCCGCAAATCTGTCATGTTCGGTTGAGGCGTTCTGCGCAAGTCCTGAGATGTGATGTGAAGTTAGTCAACTTCAAGAGGGGTTTTCTTCAAAAAAGTTGTGTCTTGACACAGAACTGCATTCATGCTAGCATAGCCTCAAAAATCTTTCAAGGAGAAAAAATGCTACCTGTTTGCTATGACCCTTACGCAGGCACCTTAGGCAGATTGACGCGTGCCGACATCTTCAGTCTTGTGGCGGCGGCGGGATACGATGGCATCAACATCCCCGTGAATGCCGCGTTTCTCGGTGAACCTTCATCGGGAGCCGGTGCACCCGCCTACACCGCTGGCATAGCGGATGCAGTCAATCTTGCAGAAAAACATAACCTCATCGCCCCGACGATAGGCTTTGGCAACCATATTTTGACGACACCTGCAAAAAAGGAGGCGGCACTTAAGCACTTTGAGATTGTGCTGGAGGTCGCGCGCCGTTTTGAGGCTGATGTCATCGGAGTCTGGGTGAATCCCTGCGCGGATGCGTCGCGGGCAGCATCGCTGGAGACGCTCGCCGATAACCTATCGCACATGCTCTCTCCCTGTCAGGAAAACGGCATGAAAATCGCGCTGGAGTTCGAGAAGGGCTGCCCGCTTGACAACTACCGCGAAGGTGTCGCCTTCATTGAGGACACGGGATTACCTGTCTATCTGACGTGCGATACGTATCACCTTTTCAACGATGGGGCGGAGCCGCATGCTGCCGCACACGCGATGAAGGCTTGCTTGGGCGATGTGCATGTCTCCGGCAGCAACCGCGGTGAGCCGGGCGGTGGTGTTTTCGATTTTGAGACGTTCGCGCGCGGCTTGAAAGAAATCGGCTTCGCCGGCCCCCTCGTCGTTCAATATAAAATGGAAGACGTGGCGAGCGTCAAACGCAGCTGCGAATTTACCAAGAAATTCCGGGCGATGATCCAACCATAAAGTGCCTTTGGCCCGTAGTGCGAGGCCCTGTCCCTCACACTCTCACGAAGGAGATTTTTACGATGAGATATTTAATGCTTTTCACGCTAATTTTCAGCGTTACCTTCGCAATAGGCAATGCTGCCGCGCACGTGAACGAACACGCCCCGAATGTGGGGACAGATTTCCATGTCCGTTCATCCGCTGAGCATTTCCAATTCGTTGCGCACCACGAGACAGCGGTGCAGCAGACGAGCGGACAAGGCGCGCTGAAATTCAGAGTGCTTTACACCCGCGAGCACTTTCCTCCCGAAGTCGTCGCCGCGATTGACAAAGCACACGGCGGATTTGACGTAGACCGGCGGCCCGGCAAGGGTGAAACCTACTTCGCGCTCCCTGGTGTCGGTATCATCCAAATCAGTGCAGATTTGAAGACGACGCGGCTTATTGAAACCCCGCCTGCTTTGAAAGCGGCGAATGCGCACTATGCCACTGTCTGGACAGCCACCAATGGCACGCCTTACCTCTCGTTTCCCGCGAACGATGTCGGAAAAGTGTTCACAACGACGCTAGATGGCAAGCTCGTCCACACACTAGAGGCCCCCGACGCGATGACTGATTTCCAAGTGCAGGCGGTTAACACCTATTTCAGTGAGGGCGGCAAGTTTGTGCCGACAGGCGTAACGCATGTCGATGGTATGCTTTACGTCACGACCGGCTACTCGAAATTGGACTATATTTTGGGTGCGAAGATTACCAATTTTGCGCCGAACCTTGGTAGAAGAAGTCCTCCCCTCGGGAGTATTGCGGCGTCTACCAATTTTACGCCGTTAGTAGCGTGGTATCCGTTGGCATTCGGCGGCAAGGGTGATGAGCCGGGGCAATTCGGGACGGGGCACCACATCACGGTGCCGTATGGCACAAACCGGTTGGATATTTCCGACCGGGCGAATGCGGAAGTTGAACGCTATTCTCCTGATGGCACGTATCTTGAAACGCTGCCGCTGATCAAAGGTGCTTTTCCGTGTAG
Organism: uncultured Poribacteria bacterium; assembly: GCA_958296135.1. Classification (GTDB taxonomy): domain Bacteria; phylum Poribacteria; class WGA-4E; order WGA-4E; family WGA-3G; genus AGPOR5. The sequence goes on along the minus strand of CATQHZ010000001.1, from coordinate 3,936,031 downwards.
CATCGACTATGAGGCGGGGTATGCTGTCGTTGCGTGTCTCCATGGTCCTGATAAAAATAAAGGTGCGCCGCTCTACATTTTGGAAGGTAACAATCTTGTCTCAACCGTCATGCTGAAGGAAGAGCTCGGCGTAAAGACGTTCCAGCATTTGCACGGTGCGGTAATTCGGAAGATTGGTGGCAAGTTCTATATCATCGCGCAATCGTGGAATCCTGGGGACATTGTCGTTTTGGAGCAGGTGCGGTAGGGGTGCATGGCGGGGGACAGGGAAAGGCTCCTTAGTCCGTAGCGCGAGGGCCGTCACGCCGAAACTTTGTCATCTCTGCAGTCCCGCTGCAGAGATGTCCACTGTCCCTCGCTGTCTCTCGATTGCCACGCGACCCTTCCCTTACCGTAGGGCGCGGTCCTGTGCTGCGCCATGCACCGATCGCGAGGGGCACCCTCGGCGATTCGCGATCGCCGGGTTTTCCCTCGCGCTACGGGGCTGCGGACGTTCTCGGTGCGAGAGCGATCGCGAGGGACAGGCCCTCGCGCTACGGTAAAAATGCTTCTTCGTCCGTAGGGCGCGGTCCTGTGCCGCGCCATGCACCGATTGCGGGGCCCATGTTTTCCCTGGCGCTATGGGGCTGCGGGCGTTCTCGGTGCGAGAGAGATCGCGAGGCACAGGACCTCGCGCTACGGTAAAGAGGGGCCGTTTGGGAACGCGCTCGCCGGGTTTTCCCTCGCGCACGGTGAAAAGGGAGAAGGCATCGAGACCGGAGGTCTCTCCTACAACGGAGCATCGAGGGACAGGTTTTTTTAGTCCGCCGCCTGCCCAAACGCGCCGGATACCCACACTAAATCTAAGATGTTTACAATGCCATCGCCGTTGACATCCTCTGGGCCATCGAAGGGATGCCCAAACACATTGGCAATCTTCACGAGGTCTAAGATGTTCACAATGCCATCGCCGTTGATGTCTGATGCCGCCGGTAGGATTATCCGCGGATGCGCACGCAACAACGCGGCGATCTCAGCACGGCCCTGCTGTAACTCCGACGGCGACGGGATGAAGTTCGCCAGGTCCAGGTTATTGTATCTATGTGCCAGTAGCTGCTCTGGCTCCGCCGCCCAGGCGGCGAGGACCGCGTTGATGTCATCGCGCCGCTGCGCAATCTGCAAGGCGGTGAGCCCTGCCTCCGTGCGGAGATTCGGGTTGATGTTTGAATGCGCCAGCAGGAGTTTGACACTTTCGACATGTCCACGCTTTGCCGCGTAGTGTAAGGGGGTCATGCCGAGGGTATTGCGGGCGTTGAGTTCAACGCCTGTGACTGCGAGTAACATCTTGACCATGACATGTCTGTCGAAGCGAGCCGCGAGGTGTAGGGCAGTGTTGTGTCCATTTTGGGCGTTGTTTTTGATGTTGATGTCGATATTTGGGTAGGCGAGTACCGATTGTAATACTTCTTCCCACGCTCCATCGGAAACCCTTTCGTGCACCGAGAGAGGTAGATGGTGCAGGGCCGTATTGCCATCCGCATCCTGATCATTGATCAGTAGGTTTTTGTTTTCTTTGGTCATTCTTATTACAAGACTGATATGTCCTTGCCGAGCCTCAAAGATCAGCGGTTGCCGGGGCACACAGCCACCGATTTGTCGATCGCCGGGGAGTTCATCGTAGACATAGTCCGGCGGGCAGTTTGTGGGATCGAGTCCCTCGTAGTGATAGCGATACAGCCACTGCATAGCTTTCTTGTCGTCATCACAGAGTTTCTCCCTGCAATGTACCGAGGACATAACCGATTTCGGGTGTTTGCCTCTGGTGTTGCTGAGGTTGCCGGTGCTGACAAAGCTTTCCCCCCTCCCCTCCTCTACATAGGTATCGGCGAGATCGAAGGTGTGTCCGAGTTCATGCAGTAGGTCGCTCAAGCGATAGGGCAGGTCTGGAGAAATAGGTTTTCCCCAATTTACTTTTTTCATGACAATTTTTCTCACCTCACGGCCAGCACGCGATCTGCCAAAATCGCACCTAAACCTAGCGAAGATGTGCCAGGTCTCTTTACTGAGATCATAAAAATTGAACTTATCGACAATCGGTTTATCGCTGATTTCCCGTAGAGGAGCTAACCACATTCTGATTGCTTTTTCCAAGGCTTCGCGGATGATAGCGAGGTTCTCCTCGGTTTTTTCACTGGCGGGGCAATCGTCGGAAAAGCCGTAGGCGATGTCCCAGCTGTCTTCGTGCACCCTCTTGATTAAGATATTCTTGCCATTGACGAACCGTTCCGGCTCATCGTGGGCGATGGTGATAAAGCTGTCAGCCTGTTTGTTTGCGTTGTGGAGGATAATGCCGCCGAGGACGGCGCAGAGGCAGCAGAAGAAGAGCGTCGTGTCCGATGCGGGTTGTCGGAGGAGGTTTCGTATTTTCATCGTGTGTCTCTAAAGTCGTGTAATGCTGTATTCTCGTTCGCGTGTCCGCGCGAGCGTTTGGCGCGGTTCTGTGAAAGATTGCGTTAAAAATGCGCTTTTTACTAATTCATGTATTAATTATACCACATTTTTGGGGCAAAGTCAAGTTAAAATGCAAAAAAAATGCACAAAAAACGATTCGCGAGGGGTGCCCTCGCGCTACGGGGCTGCGGGCGTTCTCGGTGCGAGAGCGATCGCGAGGCACAGGCCCTCGCGCTACGGTGAAGAGGGGCCTTAGTCCGTAGGGCGCGGTCCTGTGCCGCGCCATGCTTTGCGCGAGTAAAAAAGGGCTTTCTTGGAGGTCGAGAGATCGCGAGGGACAGTGGACATCTCTGCAGCGGGGCTGCAGAGATGACAAAGTTTCGGCGTGACGGCCCTCGCGCTACGGTAAAAAGGGGCCGTTTGGGAACGCGCTCGCCGGGCCCTCGCGCTACGGTAAAAATGCTCCTTAGTCCGTAGGGCGAGGGCCTGTCCCTCGCTGTCTCTCGATCTCCACGCGACCCTTCCGTTCCCGTAGAGCGCGGGCCTGTGCCGCGCCGTGCACCGATAGCGAGGGCCATGTTTTCCCTGGCGCTATGGGGCTGCGGGCGTTCTCGGTGCGAGAGAGATCGCGAGGCACAAGACCTCGCGCTACGGTGAAGAGGGGCCGTTTGGGAACGTGCTCGCCGGGTTTTCCCTCGCCATGCGACCCTTCCGTTCCCGTAGGGCGCGGTCCTGTGCTGCGCATGCATCGATTGCGGGGGCCATGTTTTCCCTCGCGCTACGGGGCTGCGGGCGTTCTCGGTGCGAGAGAGATCGCGAGGCACAGGACCTCGCGCTACGGTGAAAAGGGGCCGTTTGGGGGATCGGGCGATTGCGAGGGCCATGTTTTCCCTGGCGCTATGGGGCTGCGGACGTTCTCGGCGTGAGAGCGATCGCGAGGGACAGTGGACATCTCTGCAGCGAGGCTGCAGAGATGACAAAGTTTCGGCGTAACGGCCCTCGCGCTACGGTAAAAAGGGGCCGTTTGGGAACGCGAGGGACAGGTTTTCCCTCGCGCTGCGGTGAAAATGCTTCTTCGTCCGTAGGGCGCGGTCCTGTGCTGCGCCATGCATCGATCGCGAGGGTGAAAGGGGGCCGTTGGGGAGGTCGGGTGATCGCGAGGGGAACCCTCGTCGATTAGTGATCGCCGGGCCCTCGCGCTACGGTGAAAGGGGGCCGTTGGGGAGGTCGGGCGATCGCGAGGGACAGGCACCGAGAATCAAGACCCGAGGTCTCTCCTACCGGGGGACAGGTTCCGGTGATAAACGCGTGAGGCTGTTTTCACGCGGTATATAGAGATAGGCGGCTCTGCCGGTGAAATACTGCGCGTAGACTCGCTGCCAATCGCTGTTTGTCAACTTCCAGCGCGGGGCGGGCCCGAGTTTGAAATAGACGATATCCGCCTCTTGTAAGTTCTGAAACGGATAGTCGCCGATCGGCGCGCCCCGGTGCGCTGCAACGAAAATCACGGCGTTGTGGATACCGCGTTCGGTTACCATCGGGGGCAGTTTCTGATAAACGGGGCTCCAATTCTGATAGACGTGTCCGATGCGGACATAACTCCATACCGTATTGACACTGAGCAGGAGAAGCAGGGCACTTACCGTAACAATCAGCGGTTTCGTCTGTTTGATTTTTTCGTAGGCGATGAACATTCCGCGCGCCACCAACGGTATGAACGCGAGCAGCGTCGTTTCAGTATAATACCGCGCATTGACAGGGGTGAACCCCCAGGTTGAGCCTTCAAAATAGAAGCAGGCGTAAAGCAATAGATTCCCGACGATGAGCGCGAGGCAGAGCCAATCGTATCGGTTGCGCGAGGCATGGAAGAAAGGCAGCAACGCGAGGCACCACGGAATCAGTAACGGCACAAACGCAATGATGAAACCGAGGAATGGGTATCCGGATTCTCCCGTAAGTAACTTGTGGTGATACCCGCCCCAGCCGAGTGCGTTGAAACTGATGCACGGCAGAATGTGTTTCCAGGTCCGCTCAATTGCCCATGCGGGTGTGAAATCGAAAGCGTTTTCAAGGTTCGGTTCGTATCCTTCTGTCCGTTTCCCGAATCCGATTTTGTCGTAAGGTTGCGCGGCGGTGTGCGTAAACATGAACGCATCGCCAGTGAAATGCGCATTCCATGCCATGCATACGCTTACCATGATGAAAAACGGGACTAAGAACACTCCCATTTGTAAGGGCAGATTTCTATAGTTTCTGTCCGTTTCTTCGCGCGCTTGAGCGGGTGAGTGTGAATTTCTATATCTGCTCGTGACGATAGTATAGAGCGTCAGTCCTGCACCGATGACACCGAACACCACGGCGGAGAGCGGCCGCGTATTAAACGCGTATCCGAGAGCGAACCCCGACAACAGCGGATACCCGATTCCGTTTTTAAATCCCGATGGGCGCGCGTTGGAAGCGCGCGTGCCTTTCAACGTCCGAATCAGCGCGAACAAATAGAGCGCGAGGCAGCACCGACTCACTGGTTCACTGAACCACGTTGCGCCCATTCCCAGCGTCGCCGGCGAGATAAGCCCCAACACCGCGGCAATAAGGGCCACCGTGCCACCGTGCATCTCTTTCACGAGGAGATACAGGAAAAACAGCGCGCCCCCTGTCGCCAGTGCGGGAATCAGCCACGGTGCATTTATCAACACGCCGAGCGTCAGCATCAAGGCATTGCCGAACGGATATTTTGAATACCATTTGCCGTTCAGAATGTTAATGTGCGGCGAGGATGAGAGGCCGTGTTCCGGTGGTGCTGGCACCGAAAGTTTGCCCGCCGCGAACAACTTCGCCTGAAACAGATAGGAGACGGTATCCGGCTCAAAGTAGGAGAAATGAAAATAGATACCGCTCAAGAGCACCGACAGCAGCACGCCAAGTATGGAGATAATGAAAATAGGTTTGCGCATGTTACACGTCCTAGTAGCGGAAAAACGCCTTGTAACCGTAGGGCGAGGGAAACCTGTCCCTCGCCGTGCTTATCACGCCCCCAATTTATCCAACAACGAGTCTTGCCTCGGTTTGCCTGTCCACGGGTTGGACAACGCCGGCAATTGCAACGGCGCACGATTCGCGTAGTAATCCTCAACCGAGAAGAACTGCAGACGCGGGTATTCGCTTATCCCCATCTTCAACGGCGGCGATGATGTCGACGGTGTTTTCGGGCCATTGTTGCATGACGTGGAGGCAATCGCCGTAATAGAGGGTGTTTCGTTCCATAAACGCTGTCTCTGTTCCGTAGTGCGAGGGCCTGTCCCTCGCAATGCCGATGTTATACCGTAGTGCGAGGGCCTGTCCCTCGCTGTTGTGTCATAACACCGCGCAAGGTTGTGCCACGCTTTTCGGCGAGGGTGATAAGCGCGCGAACCCGCTCCACGTTCCGAGCCTCCCATTCCTGAATGAGCGAGAGGTATTCCGCCGATTCCGCTTCTGTCAGCGGTTTTTCCTCGCGCTTGCGGCGCAAGTCCCAATACCGGTTATGTTTTTTCTCCGGCAGCCGAGAATTCTTTTCAATCTTTCTCAACAAGTGGATTTCGGTTGTCATATCAGTTTAACCCTCCCAATTTATCCAACAACGAGTCTTGCCTCGGTTTGCCTGTCCACGGGTTGGACAACGCCGGCAATTGCAACGGCGCACGATTTGCATAGTAGTCCTCAACCGAGAAGAACTGCAGACGCGGGTATTCGCTTATCCCCATCTTCAACGGCGGCGATGATGTCGACGGTGTTTTCGGGCCATTGTTGCATGACGTGGAGGCAATCGCCGTAATAGAGGGTGTTTCGTTCCATAAACGCTGTCTCTGTTCCGTAGTGCGAGGGCCTGTCCCTCGCAATGCCGATGTTATACCGTAGTGCGAGGGCCTGTCCCTCGCTGTTGTGCCATGACACCGCGCAAGGTTGTGCCACGCTTTTCGGCGAGGGTGATAAGCGCGCGAACCCGCTCCACGTTCCGAGCCTCCCATTCCTAAATGCGTGAGAGGTATTCCGCAGCCATCCGCCCGTTTAATCCTCGTAACATTACGATGTCACGTTGTCCGCAACCGGTTTACCTTGCCCCGTGACAATGCCCAATTTGAGGCGTTCAATCTCCGCTTGCAGTGCCACAATCGTCTCTTGCTGCGACGTAATCGTTTTGTTATCCTCGCGACGCGCATCCCACTGTTACTTGAGCATCCACAGTAGCACCGTCACCAGCAATCCTGCCACAACCAGCAGGGCGTTCGTCTGCGAATTCAGTTGCGATTGCAGAGAGGTGATCCGATTTTCTTGATCGGAGATTCGATCTCCTTGTACGCGGACCTCGCCTTTCAATTCGCTTACGGCGTTTTTCACAGCGGCGAGTTCCGTTTTCACCGCTTGGACCTCGGTCTTCAGTTCGTTGAGCTCCTCTATCACCGGCACCAGCGCGGCGTTCATTAGTCGTTCTACCCTTTTCAAATCCGCATCGGAGAACTCGCCGAACGCCGGGCCCTGTAAGATAGCCAACGCCACGAGCAAAACAACAATGACTTTCATGTTCGCTTCCTACTTTTGATAAAAACGATAACCCTTTCCGAAAACGAAATCGTTTTGGACACTGAACAATTCGCGCTTGACATTTTTTGCAAATATGATACCATATCCATGGAAAATATAATACTATATTCGCGTCAAATTTGCAACGCGGAAGGAGTGACTCATGAATTTGAAACGTCAACCCCCACGCCGCCCGACAAACCTCGGCATTGCCGGTATTGTTGGCGCGGCACGGATGACAGACAAGGCACGCGCCGCAAACGAGGAAACCCTCGGTGACTATCTCTACGGCGAGACATCAGGCTTAGACCGGCGCGTCCTCGCGTTCCTCGGTATCTCCGCCGATGCATTCGCGGCGGCCGTGAAAGAACACGACGATGCCGCCCTCAGCAACTGGGTGCTTGAGACGAGCGGCAAGACGGCATCGGAGATAGCGGCGTTTAATGAGGAGAGGCTCACACAACTGCCCGATACCGATGAGCACAAACAGCGGATGCAGGAACGTATCGCTCGGTTTGCACCGGGACGCACCGATATTAAGACGGGGCTCCAATCCATGGAATTGGACGATTGGGGCAGTTTCTGGCAGGTGGTTCTCACCGAGCGGCCCCCGCGCAGTGCGCGGGCGAAGGATGTCGGCGGCATCTGTGGTGTTGCACGCATGGCAGACAAGGCTCGCGCCGAACGCGCCGGGAAAATCGGCGAGTATAAATATGGCGATGCTTCCGGACAAGATGTCCGCATTTTGGCATTCCTCGGCATCTCCGCCGCTGACTTTCAAGAGGCCGCTGTTAATAACCCGAATAACTTTGAGCTCGGCGACTGGGTGCTGGAAAATTCTGGCAAATCAACGGCCGAGGTCGATGCGTTCAACCACACGTTAGTCAACTACGCGCCTAGTGAAGAGACGCGCGAACGGTTTGAATCGCGCTGCCGCGAAGTCGGCGTAAGTCCCACGGAGATTACCACCTGGGTCGCGCTTCAAGACGTTGATGATGAACGCAGTTTCGGCATAGTCGATCTTGAACGCCGCGCACCCCGCAGCCCCTTCGTCACCGATATTTGCGGCATCGTCCACGTTGCCCGGATGGTAGACAAGGGTCGCGCCGCAAACTCCGACTCGCTGGGGCTTTACTATTACGGCGAGGATTCCAAGATGGACCGGATTGCGCTGGGATTCCTCGGTCTCACGCCTGACGCATTCGCGGCAGCACTCAAGACGCTGCCAACCGATGCCGAGGTTGACGCGTGGCTGCGGGAGAACTACCCGAAGGACGAGGCGGACATTGCGGCACATAACGAACGGCTGCTTCAAGCCGGTCCGAGCTCGGAAAGGGAGTGGGCATTTGTGAAGAAGATGCTGGGGCACACGGATGCCAAGACGTGGTTTGAATTCGCGGTGATTGATGATGAGAAAACTTTCGCAATCTAGCGATTTGCGTGGGCGGATTCCCATATCCGCCCGGATCCGTTTGTAAGGGCGGATTTCTATATCCGCCCTTAGAACATAAAGCGATACATCGGGCGCTCTAATGAGATGCCGATGAGCGTCCAAATCGCGCCGACGATGAATTCGCCGATGACGAGTCCGATGAAAAACGGCATTGCGCGTCGATACGTGCGCAACCCACCTGCCTGAAACAGAATCGCTTTTATCCCCCACGACAAGAAAATCGAGAACCAGTACCAGCTCGTATTCCAAAAACTGAGCGACAGCGCGTAGCCTGCGGGGTGAAAGGGCCACCAGATAAACCGTCGGCGCAGCACCATCAAGAGTGTCGTCAGTGCGATTGCCCCGCCGGATGCAGAAACCGCGCCGACATCGATGGCCTGCGGGTTGATTAGCCACTGCTTCAACTGTTCGTAGGTCCATCGGCATTGCGCTTGTTCGCCGTAGACTGCGCCGCCGTAGTGATACCCTTGCGCGTAATATGCCCACGCCGAGGAGAGCGTCCCGACGATAGTCACCAAGATGATGGCAATAATAAAGCGGTTATGCGACAACCCGCGCACTTGCGCCACCTTGAATCCCTCCAACATAATCGGCATTGGATGCGAACGGTAGGAGCGGTTGAACCCGTGGAACATGCTGAACGTCGTCAACCCCTCCGCGCCGATGCGGCGCGTGCCGATGAAAGAGACGAGCACTTTATCCGGTCTCCACGGCACGTCGTGTGCCGGCGGCCCGACTTCTGCGCGGATGCGTGTAATCGCAATCGCCAGCGCGAAGAAGAGCGCGAAATAGCCGAAGATGCTGAAAATCGGCGTGCCGGTGCTTTTGAAGAAAACGAGGATAAAGATGCTTCCGGCTATCAATCCGATTATCGCGTATCGGATGCGCGTGCGTTCAGCAGGGTTTCCGTTCGCCGTGCTTTGGAATGCCATTTTCACCTGCCGCACGATGAATTTGCGAGTGAGCCAAATAGCCGAGATGCCGAGGCAGAACCACGCACCGAACGACTGTGCATCGAGGAACGGGAACCCCGGCAGATGCCCGATGCCCGCCATCGTCCCCCACACGCGCGTCATTTTATGGAAGAGATAGAAAAACCAGATCGAAAATGAGAGCTCTAGCGGGATGAAAAAACTCATCCCAATCGCGAACGGATAGACAGCGATGGGGAGTCTGCCGATGGCACTGAGCGGTTTGGTCTGGAAATACTGTCCTAGGTTGTAGAGGCTGCCGCCTAATCCCGGCACGACAGGGAAGAGGAAATGGAGCCCGTTGAGTAAATTTATCCCGCCCGCCAGCACAGCGCCGAGTAGGAACAGCCGGTTTGTCAACAACACACGTCCGCCGTTTTCGGTGAGGTGAAGCGGAATCTGAATCACGGGATAACTTAACTTCTCGTGTGTTACCCACTGGTGCCGGATGAGCAGCGTGATGCAGAGCATCATGCATGTTAGCACGATGACCAGGGCACTCCACCACAGCACCGGTGTCATCCAGAGTTGCAGGTGTTGCGCTGTGTGGAGTGTAGAATCGCCTTGATAGAAGGCCGCTAGCGCGCTCCGTTCTTTGATAGAGAGCCACTCAGGGATATGTTGTTGAAAAACTTCGCCCCACTCGTTCTCTGGGCTCGCGAACCAGATCGGATAAGTCAGGAGGGGCCACAAGATTTGGAGTGTATCGTGCCCGGCGATGGAGGAGGCGATGGAGAGCAGCAGGTAGACTACCATCAATTCGCCATCGCTGAGAGACGCGCTTTTCCGGAAAGCGCGAAGCAGCGGATTGATGCCCATCAGGAGCAGCACGATAAAGATGACGTTAAAGTAGACTGTAGAGACGGTTGGGAAACTCTGGCCGGTGCCGTAACCGGAGGGGCCCCAGTTAATCATGAGCCAGTAGGAGTTCGGGATAGTAAAGAGGAGCGCGATGAGCACTGCACGCGCGCTGACGTTTTTTCTTTGCATGTTGGTTTTCCTAGGCGTATTCTATAGGAAATCTTGCAAATTGTCAACGGGTAGTTTTGAGGTTTTTTCTTGACAAAAAGACTTGACATTTGCGCACATTTTGTGTAAAATCAATCTCATATTAAGTTTTTTTGCTTCGGCAATGGGACTTTCAGTCTACCTTAGGCACACATTCTTAGCAAATAGGATGGACGCACGACGAATTCCGTAGGCGCGCGTTGTAAGCGCGCTTTCCGGGCCTGCGCGGTTACAAGCCGCGTTTACCGGGGCGAAAATCTGGCATTTGCGTCCGTATCTGACAAAATAGGAGATAAAACCGAATGAGACTTCGTCACACTACACTCATTTTCATCAGCGCGCTTATGCTGTGCGCGACATTGCAGACATCCGCCCAAGTCGTGAACATTCCTGACTTGAACCTCCGCGCCGCCCTAGCGGAGCACCTCGGTAAGGAGGAAGGCGCGCAGATTACGCGCGCGGAGATGGCGACGCTGACCGAATTTCGCGCCGATGGCAGGGAGATCCGCCTGCTGACCGGGTTGGAGGCGGCCGTCAATCTGGTACGGATAGAACTGCGCCACAACGCGATATCGAGCCTCGCGCCGATGGCTAACCTTGTCGCTTTGGATAACATCAAGCTGCGCGGCAACCAGATATCCGACATCACGCCGCTCGCGCAACTCGTCAACGTGGCGTGGCTGGGACTGGAGGAGAACGCCATAACTGACGTATCTCCCCTCACCCGCTTAGCAAAATTGGACGGGGTAGGGCTGAGCCACAATCCGGTATCCGACTTGGCACCGCTTTCAGGGTTAGTCCACCTGAATCGGCTTGATATGGATCACTGCGCCACCTCAGATATTTCTCCCCTCGCCGGGTTAATCGGTTTGGAAGAACTCAGGCTTGAGGGCAATTCCATATTGGACATCACGCCGCTTGCCGGTTTGACCCGATTGGGACATTTGGATTTGGAGGAGAATTTGATATCGGACATCACACCGCTCGCTGGGTTAACCCGATTATGGAATTTGGATTTGGATGGGAATTTGCTATCGGATGTCACGCCGCTCGCCGGCTTAGTTAACTTACAATGGTTAAATTTAGGTCATAACGTGATATCGGACATCACGCCGCTCGCGAATCTAAAAAAACTGAAAGGGCTTTGGATAAGCGAAAACGTGGGATTCAGCCTGGCACCCTTGGCAGGATTGAACCATCTAGAAACCTATCACTCGTGGGGTACCCCGATATATGACCTCTCGGGCCTTGCGAACTTGCCCCAACTCAGAACAATAGATATCTGCGGCGGCGGGATATCGGACCTCACGCCCTTGGCGGGGGCAACCGGGTTGAGAGAGCTCTATCTTGCCGGCAATGAGATATCGGACGTTTCACCTCTTGCGGGGTTAGTTAGCTTAGAACGGCTCGTCCTTCGCCACAACAACATCGTTGACATGTCGCCGTTGGCGGCGTTAGCGGAAAGGATACCTATCGGTTGGAGCGACAACCCGGGTTTTGATGAGGGGGCCGCTGTTCATAACTACCACGGTTCGCCACCCGCCGGTCCAAAAATTGAGGGTCCCTGGTTGTGGGCACTCGTGCCAGCATTCCAATTGGATGACCGGGATTTGCTCGCCGAGGTCACTCGTGGTGCTGCTACAGAAGTGAAGGTAGCAACCTTCGGTGCGACGGAGGGGAAAGCGGTTGGGGGTAGCAAATGGCGCGCCCATGCTCTTTCTCCCACGGGGGATAATAACATCAACGAGATGACAGCTGCGCTCGGCTGGGGAAGCGGTGGCGAAATCTATGACCATGTCGTTTACGGCTCTATATCCCTGCAGTCACCGCGCGAACAGACCACGACGATGCTGGTGGGCAGCGATGATGCTGTCAAAGTGTGGCTCAACGGCAAGTTGGTTCACCAAGCACTCGTTGGCCGTGGGGCTGACAATTACCAAGACGCTTTCTCGGTTTCATTGAAACGAGGAACGAATGTATTGTTGGTTGCGCTTGACAACCACGCGCATGGAGGATTCAGCGGCTTTTTTGGGTTTGAGGCGGGGACAGAATATACGGTGAACGCGCCGGATGCGCGCATTGTGGTGAGCGTGCCTGCTTGGGATGTGAACCGTGATGGCCAGGTGAGCGTGCTGGACCTGATTATGGTGGGCCAAGCGTTTGGCAAGTCGGTAGCCCTGAACCGGCAAACGGATGTCAACCGTGATGGGAAAATCAACATCGCAGACCTCGTGCTGATTGCGCAACACATTGATGGGGCATCGGCTGCCGCGCCGAGTATTCTGGCGATGGACAGTGGACTTACGCCCGCGATGGTTCAGGCGTGGATAAAACTCGCGCAGCTAGAAACCGACGGGTCTGTCGCGTTCCGAGAGGGAATCGCGAGACTCCAACAGATTCTTGCAACACTGCGCCCGGAAGCGACTGTCTTGTTGCCGAACTATCCGAATCCATTTAACCCGGAGACGTGGATCCCGTATCACCTGTCTGAACCGGGGCGGGTGACGGTGTGGCTCTATGCGGTGGATGGCCGCCTGATTCGGACGCTGGATTTGGGGTATCAGGCCTCCGGTCGCTATGAAGAGCGGAGTCGTGCGGCGTATTGGGATGGCAAGAACGCGCTGGGTGAACCGGTGGCGAGTGGCATCTATTTTTATACGCTGACCGCGGGCGATTTTCGGGCTACGCGGAAGATGCTCATTCGGAAGTAGGATATCGAGACAGGCGGGTATCGGGACAAGGATGTCCCTCCTACCGGGGATGGGAGTATCGAGACCGGGAGGTCTCTCCTACCGGGGGCATCGGGACAAGGATGTCCCTCCTACCGGGGATGGGATGTCGGGACAAGGATGTGCCTCCTAGGGGGTATCGGGCCGGGGATGTGCCATCCTGCCTTCCCCCGGTCTTGAATTTTCTCGGTAGGAGAGACCTCCTGGTCTCGATGGGTACGGTATCGGGACAAGGATGTCCCTCCTACGGGGATAGGAGTATCGGGACAAGGATGTCCCTCCTACGGGGGCCACTTGACTTTTCGCGAGAAATAAGGTATCATATTTGAAAGAAGAACAAGAAAACCAACAAGAGAACACCGAACAACCCCGCGAGTCGTCTTCCAATTTTCTGGGCGAGCTTCCCGAATCTTGGAAACGCCGTGCGCGAGCCGCCTTTGGCTACGCCTTTTGTGCGACGATGCTCATTGTTGTGCCATCTGAAATTGCCTCTGGCATTTTTCCGGAGGTGAAGTGGGTGGCCTCCGTGGCGGCGGTGGCTCGGAATATCGGCATTCAGATGTATCACTACGGTGTCGGTTTGGGTATGGGTATTGTTGCGCCGTGTTTGGTGTGGGAGCATATCATGTATTTACGCGAGAAACGTGCGCGTGAGCGCGAGCAACGTGCGCGGGAGCACGAGCAACGTGCGCGGGAGCAGGCCGAAGCCGTCGCGGCCGCTGTCAACGCGCAGCTGCAAGAACGAGTCCGCGCGTTGGAACAGGAACAACACGCGCGCGAGCGCGAGCAACGTGCGCGGGAGCAAGCCGAAGCTGTCACTGCGGAGCTTCAAGGACGCGTGCGCGCGTTGGAAGCAGAAAAACACGCGCGCGAGCAGGCCGAAGTTGTCATCACGCGGCTGCAAGAAGAGATTGCGTTGCTGCGTGGCGAATTAGACGCGATGAAAACCCGGCCGCAGCCGCCGCGCGAGGGGGATGAAAACTAACCCCCGTGATTGTTGCGCCGTGTTTGGTGTGGGAGCATATCATGTATTTACGCGAGAAACGTGCGCGTGAGCGCGAGCAACGTGCGCGGGAGCAGGCCGAAGCCGTCGCGGCCGCTGTCAACGCGCAGCTGCAAGAACGCGTGCGCGCGTTGGAAGCAGAAAAACACGCGCGCGAGCAGGCCGAAGTTGTCATCACGCGGCTGCAAGAAGAGATTGCGTTGCTGCGTGGCGAATTAGACGCGATGAAAACCCGGCCGCAGCTCCCGCGCGATGGAAAGTAGGAGCTAAACCAACTTGACTGCCCGTGGGGCGAGGGTCTGTCTCTTGGCGTGCCACGCTCGCGAGGGACAGGCCCCCGCGCTACGAGCCAATAGGCTTATCGCCTCAGCATAGGAAAATCCGTTTGACCTTCATCCGTAGGGTTCGCTAAAGCCCTACCTATGCGAATGAGAAAAGGAGCTTTTTAATGAAAAATTTCAACTATTGGACACTAACGATTTTGACATTCATCGTGCTAGGCGTTGGGAGCGCTGCCGCGCAACAGCCCCTCGCACAACAAGCGCGTGCCATCGTTGAGCAGCACTGCGAGACTTGCCACGGCGAAAACCGCGCGTTCACGGAGTTTCTCTCGATTCAGCACCCTGTGTTGATTGCATCCGGGGCAGTCGTTCCAGGAAGTCCTGATGCATCCCAATTTTTTCTCCGACTGCTTCCGAATCAGCCCAATCACAAAAGAATGCCATTGGGACGCGACCCGCTCACGCCAACGGAGATTGATACCGTGCGCCGCTGGATTGCAGCCGGCGCACTGAATTGGGAAGTTGCGCGCACACAACGCGCCTTCATCACGCCGAATGCAATGCTCACCGCTATTGAACGGCATGTGAGTTCCCTTGATCCGTTTGACCGGCCCTACGTGCGCTATTTCACTATGACGCATCTCTATAACGCCGGCGAAAGCAATGAGGCACTCGGCGCATATCGCCGCGCACTCTCTAAACTGATTAACAGCCTCTCCTGGGGAGCCGAGATTCTTAAGCCGAAACCCATTGACGTAGCCCAAACGCTCTTCTACATCGATTTGCGCCACTACGATTGGGATGTCACCGATGCATGGACCCTGATGGAAGATGTCTATCCCTATGCTATTGATTACGGAAACTCACCAACCTATGCCACGCTGAGGCAGAAAATGGCCACGCTGAAGCAGGAAACGGACACCGAGGTGCCGTTCATTCATGTGGATTGGTTCCTGGCGACTGCCTCCCTGCCGCCCCTCTACAACGACATTCTTGATTTGCCGCAGACGGACCGGGAATTGGAGACCCAGTTGGAGGTGAACGTGGCCCGCAACATCGAGAGTGCGCCGGGCGTGCGCGTCTGGCGTGCCGGGTTCAATGAATCCCGCGTCTCCGAGAATAATCGCGTGGTGGAACGGCACCGCTCACGGTATGGCTCGTATTGGAAATCCTACGATTTTGCCGGGAACGTCGGCAGTCAAAATGTTTTTACGCACCCGCTCTCTTTTACGCACGATGGCGGCGAGATTATCTTCAATCTGCCCAACGGTTTGCAGGCATATTACCTCGCCACGGCGGCAGGGACGCGGCTGGACGATGCGCCGGTGGAGATCGTCTCAAATCCCGCTGCCCGCGATCCGGTGGTTCACAATGGGCTCTCCTGTATCGGGTGCCACACGGAGGGGATGAAAAAGTTTACAGACGGTGTGCGTGCAGTAGTCGCGCAGCAAGCGAATCCGGCCTACGACAAAGAACAGGCACTGCGGCTCTATGTCGAACAGGCGACGATGGATGCACTGGTGGCAGAGGATACGCAACGCTTCCGAGAGGCATTGGAAGCCGCCGGAGGTATCTTTGGTGGCGTTGAGCCGGTGGAACGCTTGCAACAGCGGTTTGAAGAACCCTTCGATGCGGCGCACGCCGCAGCCGCTGTCGGCTTCGCAACGTCTGCCTTTCGCCAAGAAATTCGGAACGGAAAGTTACAAACGTCCGGATTGCAGGGACTGCTGCTGGACAACGGGCGCGTGCAACGCGATACCTGGACATCGCAATTCAGCACACTGGTTGCCGCCCTGTTTTCCGAAGACACCGTCGTCACTCCCGATGACGATGAAACACCGCCTGTTTCCGGCGTTCACATCTCTGATCTGCAGTTGCGCACGGCAATTCATAAGGCGTTGGGTAAAGCGGAAAATGCGCAACTCACGCGGGCGGACATGCTGCGGTTAACGAATCTACACGCCGATCGCAAGGGCATTCGCGATTTGACCGGGCTGGAGGTTGCCACCAATCTCGAACGGATAGAACTGCGCCATAATGCGATAACCGACCTGACACCGCTCCGAAACCTCACCCGTATCGAGAACATCAAACTGCGAGATAATTTGATTGTCGACGTGTCTCCACTCGCAAAGTTAATCAACGTGGGGTGGTTAGGGTTGGAGGAGAATCGGATAACCGACTTATCCTCACTCTCTGGCTTAGTCAAGTTGGGTGGGTTAGGGATTAATGGCAATCCGATTTCGGACATTTCCGGGGTTTCAGGCATGCTCAGCCTGGATGGGCTGGCAGCGTGGGATACCCGCATCACAGACCTCTCGCCACTGGCGAAATTAAGGAAACTGGGATGGATGGGAATTAGCGGCGGAACCATATCAGATCTCTCGCCACTGGCGGGATTAACTAGTTTGAGAGAGTTGACAATTGATTCAAGCGGCGTATCGGATGTCTCACCACTGGCGAAATTAACCAGATTGCGAGAACTGCATCTTCAGGAGAATAAAATATCGGACGTATCGCCCCTGGCAACTTTAGTCAACTTGGAAAGGTTAAACCTTGAAGGCAACCGGATATCCGATGTCTCTCCGTTGGTAGGGTTACGCGAAAAGACAGTTATCCGTCTATCCGGAAACCCAGTCTCAGGTTCCGCACTCGGCGGGCCGAAAATCACGGGACCGTGGCTCTGGGTGATTTTACCCACAACACATGATAAAGCAGATTTGTTGGCACAAGCGAGTGGCGGCTCTGTGACAGAACAAGGGATTGCCACAGACGGTGCAACTGCTGGAGATGCTGTTGGCGATAGGGTATGGACACCCGGCACCCTCTCCCCAAACGGCGGCAATAACATCAACAACCTTGTCAACGCCATTGGCTTGGGCAAAGGCGATGTAGATGACCATGTTGCATACGGGTTAATTTCTATCGTGTCGCCGCGAGAGCAGCGTACACGAATGTTCATCGGGACCGATGATAGTTCCAGAGTTTGGCTCAACGGTGAATTGGTTTATAGTGTGGGAGGAAGTGGCGGAGCTGAAGATTACGAAGCTGAATTTTCACTTTCCCTGAAACAGGGCAAAAACATCTTGTTAGTTGCTGTCGAAGAATACGTCGCCGGCTGGAGCGGCTTTTTTGGATTTGAAGCTGGCACGGACTATTCTGTGCTGCTGCCCGGTGCCAGACTCGCCTATACCCCTTATGCCCCGCGCATTTCGGTAGGCCAATCCTTCACGCTGCATCTCAGTGCGGAAGAGGTTACCGGTTTGGCGGGGTGGCAGTTCGATTTGAAGTTCGATCCTGCCGCGCTCAGTGCTACGCGGGTTAGCGAAGGCAGTTTTCTGGAAACCGGCGGTGGTACTACCTTCTTCCGGAAAGGCACGATTGACAACCAGGCCGGCACCATTACTGGGTTAAGTGGCTCGCGGCTTACGGCAGGCGGTGTCACTGGTGCCGGCGGGTTGGTGTCGGTGACGTTCCGGGTGAAGGCATTGGGTGAAACGCGCGTGCGAGTCCGGAACTTCCAATTCGGTGATACTACCGGTGCGATCATTCCGGCAACGTCTCCCGCAATTAGCATCAATGTGGGTGGTGCAGTAGCAGCATCCGCAGCTGCGGCGCACCCGGCTTGGGATGTGAACGAGGATGGCGTGACGAACCTTGCAGATCTGGCACTTGTGTCACAGGCGATGGGGCAGCCTATCCAGAACCCTCGCACGGATGTGAATGGGGATGGAGTTGTGAATGGCGAAGACTTCGCGCTCGTCGCTGCACACCTCGGTGAGGGTGAGGCGGCCGCGCCATCAAACGCTGCGCTACCTGCAGGGCTGACGCTTGAAACGGTGGAGTGGGCACTGAATCTCTTGCATACAGAAAACACCGGTTCGCCTGCGTTCCGGCGTGGGATAGCGAAGTTGGAACAACTTCTGGCATTGCTGGTCCCGGATAAGACGCTGCTGCTCGCGAACTATCCGAATCCGTTCAATCCGGAGACATGGATCCCGTATCAGTTGGCAAAGCCGGCGGATGTGACGGTGTCCATCTATTCTGCGGATGGGAAGCTGGTTCGGACGCTAGACTTCGGGTATCAGCCGGCTGGTGTTTATCGTATCCGCAGCCGTGCGGCGTATTGGGATGGCCGAAACGCGCTAGGTGAACACGTTGCGAGTGGGGTGTATTTCTACACGTTCACCGCGGGCGATTTCAGGGCGACGCGGAAGATGCTGGTGGTGAAGTAATATCGTTGTGGGCGGATAGTAACGACATCCGCCCAGACAATTTACTGCACCGTCTTCAGATTACCCCACGTTGTTGCCAACTTTCCCTCAGGTTCAACAGCGAGGAACGCCGAATTCTCACCGAGGTAGTTGAGGATATTCGTCGTCAGCTTTCTCAGATTATCTCCCTCCTTGGACTTCGCATCGGTGAAAACGCCGTTGTGATGTCCGAGGGTGATGATTTTTCCGTCGCCGACTTCATATTCAACGAAGGGCCGCTCGCCGCCGCCTGCACCACCGCCGCGCGTCTTGGTGCCGAGGATAACGCCGCCCGGGTCTGCACCAAAGTTGAAGAAATCTGACGTAAACCCTTCTTGTGCCATGCTGGTGAGGAAAACGGGTTTGGCGGTGTCAAACCCTTCAAAAACAGGATGGTTTTTTCCATCGGCGGTGGGGACAACGCCGATTGCCGGCGGGTCCTTGCCGAGGGGCATAAAGACTCTCGGGTCTCCGCCTTTTTCAACCCCGATTTCGACAACGTAGCGGAGTGCCAAGGCTGAAAGAAACAGTGTGCCCCCTGCCTCCACATAGTCTCGCACCACGTCCTTCGTCGCATTGGCAAGGAATGGGTCTGGCAACGTGTCCGTTTCCGTGTAAAAAAGCCAAAGCACGGCGAATTGTTCAGGTGGCACTGCGGTGCCGCTGTTATTCTTGAACTTGCCGCTCTTGTCAACGAGCAACTGCGTCGTTTGGAAGTTATCGGATACCCAGTCGTAAGCGGCTTCCTCAACTTCCCCGAGTTTATTATTTCCTGCCAATACGCCGACGGTGACGTTCGCGGCGTGGATTGGGATATTCACCGCTGCCGAAAAGAGCATCGCGAGGAATAGATGGGAAAGTAACGTTGATTTTTTCATGAGGTTCTCCTTTTTTAGATTGAGTCTCTCCGCCGGTATTGCATCGAGACGCGGGATGTCTCTCCGCCGGTATTGCATCGAGACCAGATGTCTCTCCTACCAGAAGTGGAGTCGAGACGCGGGATGTCTCTCCTACAGGAGCGGTGCTATGAGCACCGTAGCGCGGGGGCCTGTCCCCGCGATCTTTAGGTCTCTCCTACAGGAGCGGTGCTATGAGCCCCTCTTGCGGGCTAGAGGCGTTCGCATAGAGTTTGCGCGGGATGCGGCCCGCTAAAAATGCCGCCCTGCCCGCCTCGATCGCTTTTTTCATTGCTTCTGCCATGAGCACCGGGCGGTGCGCCTTCGCAATCGCGGTGTTGAGCAGCACACCGTCGCATCCTAATTCCATCGCCACCGCTGCATCTGATGCGGTGCCGACGCCGGCATCGACGATGAGGGGCACCTGCACGCTACCGCGGATGATCTGTAGGTTATAGGGGTTCCGAATGCCCATGCCTGAGCCGATCGGCGCGCCGAGCGGCATTACGGCGGCACACCCGATATCCTCTAACTTCTTACACGTAATCGGATCATCGTTGCAATAGGGCAGCACCGTGAACCCGTCTTTGACTAGCGTCACCGCTGCACTGAGCAGCTGCTCGACATCGGGAAACAGCGTCTGTTCATCGCCGATGACTTCCAGTTTGATGAGCGGTGTCTCTAGTGCCTCGCGCGCGAGGTGCGCCGTGAGGATGGCATCCTTCGCCGTGAAACAGCCTGCTGTATTCGGCAGAATGGTGATGCTGCGCTCGCGGAGCAACGCAAACACATTCTCGCCGGACACGTCGGTGAATTTCACGCGCCGCATTGAGACGGTAGCGATTTCGGCACCGCTTGCCGCTACTGCTTCTGTCATCACGTGAAAATTCGGGTATCCGGCTGTCCCGATGAGCAGTCTGGAGTGATAGGTTTTATCCGCGATTTTTAGTTTTTGCATGGGTTTTGTTTTCGTACATCCCCATAGGCGCGGTTTTCAACGGCGCCTACCGGCTCGCCCAAATCACCTTTTTTGTAAAGTACTACGCCATCGCGCTGAATTTCCGCAACCATCTCCGGGTTACGAAGTTTGTTGAAAATGGAGAGATCGATCTTATAGGGCAGGGGTCCCTCATAGAAGTCATTCGCGATGCGAGAGACAATAGTATGTGTGAGTTCTGCACTGCCGTTGAGTGTCAGATCGATGTCAGACCCGTTTCTATATGTGCCTTTGGCCCGCGAACCGTATAATACCGCTTCTTCCACTTCGGGGTAGCGACTGAAGACCTTGGCGAGCTCTTGGCGCGTCCGCGTTGACAATCCGTATTTCATAAAGATTCTCCCTGCCTCAGTTGAGCGAGTCTCTTTAGCAACGTCTCAAACTCCACAAAGTAAGTGTTGAGAATAGAGTCCCCAACCTGATCTGCAGTTGCCTCATCATACGTATGCGAAGTCAGGTTGCGTTTGTCAATCATATCCATCCAGACTTCGCCGTTTTCAATGAGGCTTCGGTTAAAAGCCTCACGGGTTGTATCCCTCGCCCCGTATAAATTTTGCACGCCTTGGGCTTCAAGGAAATTCTTCAAGGTCTTCCATGCCAATTCGTGAGTATATTCAAACCCTTGGATCAACCCTTGCTGTTCCAAATCGGAGAGTTCGCGTTGCGCCGCCAATTCAACAGCGGCTCGCAATCGCGATAAAGCCTTGCCAAAACTAGTGGCTCGTTGTATCCAGCGGGGCTCTTGGCTGTTCATATTTTTGCTATTCCTAGCATCAGATTCATTTGTATTATCCATCATAGATGGCGAGGGACAGTGGACATCTCTGCAGCGAGGCGGCAGAGATGACAAAGTTTCGGCGTAACGGCCCTCGCGCTACGGTTGCAGGGGCGGTTCTGTTCCTCGCGATGGACAGTGGACATCTCTGCAGCGAGGCTGCAGAGATGACAAAGTTAAAGGTAGCGTGTTTACGCGGGGCGACACACGCACATTTTCTGTAGGCGTGACCGTGACGGCCCTCGCGCTACGGTTGCAGGGGGCGGTTCTGAGCCTCGCGAGGGACAGGTTTTCCCTCGCGCTACGGTTGAACGGGCCGCTATCCACCCTGAACAGCGCGGATAATCTCAACTTCGCTATTTTCACCGAGCACCTTTTTCTGCCACGCCGTTTTGGGCACAACTTCTCTGTCTACAGCGACAGCGATGCCGTTTTGGGTTGGCTCGATTTCCATTTCACTCAGTAGTTCGTAGAGGGTTAACTCGGCGTTGACGTTCTTGTTTTCACCGTTAATGCGTATTCTCATTGTTTTGCAAATTGGTATTTCTGCCGACGTTCAAAGAAAGCGTTTAAGTTGGAACGGCGCGATTATCGGCGACGGTTCGCCTGTTAAAATTAACTTTGATATTTCATAGGCGGTGACAGGCGTGAGCAGGATGCCGTTCCGATAATGTCCTGTCGCCACAATCAGGTTTTCAATGGGCGTATGCCCAAGGATGGGCGCGTTGTCTCGACTCCCCGGGCGCAAGCCCGTCCATGTCTCTAAAATCGGCAGTTCATAAACGCCGGGGACAGCCTCCCACGCGCCGCGGAGGAGTTCAAACATACCGCCCGCCGTTAAGCGCGTATCAAACCCCATTTCCTCACTTGTGGCACCGATGATGAGTCTGCCATCGGTTCTCGGCACGAGATACACCGATGTCGGATATCGTGCCCGCACCGTGCGGATAACCGTCTCTACGGCGATGCCTGCCTCCATCTGGAGTGCTAACATCTGCCCTTTGACGGGACGCACCGGCGGACGGATGGCATCCGGGATTCCCGGAATCTGCGATGACCAGGGCCCCGCCGCGAGGATAATCACGTCAGCCTCATGTAGTTGAGACTGGGTATTGCATCGAGACTGAGTATTGCATCGAGAACGGGAGGTCTCTCCTACCGGGGGGAGTTGAGACTCTCCTACCGGGGGATGCAATTGAGATGGGGAGGGTTCTCCGCCGGTATTGCATCGAGAACGGGGGGTCTCTCCTACTGACACTCCCGTTGCGACACCGTTATTCACCTCAATTCGTTCTACGCTGGTATTTTCGCATAATACGCCGCCGCGCGCTTGGTAAGCACGCGGCAACGCGGTAACCATGCAGCGGTTGTCTACCTGATGGTCTGCTGCACATCGGATTGCTGCCGTGACACGCGGTGAGAGTGCGGGTTCAATTGCACGCGCTTCTCGTCCGGTTAGCCATTCAGCATCTAGCCCTAACTGTTTTTGCGACGTGTAGAGATGTTGAAGTTGATGCGTATCATCAGGCTCCAACCCGACGATGAGCGTGCCTTCGGTGCGATAACCGATGGACATCTGCGCGTCTGCCTCTAATTCCTTCACCCACTGCGGGTAGCGTGCCAAACTGTGGCATCCCAGCTTCAGGAGTTCAGGTTCTTCGGTATGTGCCTCGGCGAGTGGTGCGAGCATCCCAGCGGCAGCCCAAGAGGCGGCGCGCCCTGCCCGGTCGCGTTCATATAGCGTGACGGAGGCACCTGCCTTCGCTAATTGCCACCCGATACCGAGCCCGATTACGCCGCCGCCGATGATGATAACGTTTCTGTTTTCTACCATGAATTTGTCCGGTGCCTGGCGCGGGCTAGTGCGTCCGAGGTGTCGAGACCCGAGGTCTCTCCTACAACTGTCTGTCACCATGGTGAGGGGGAACCCTCGGCGATTCGCGTTCGCTGGGCCCTCGCCCTACGGTGAAGCGGCGTTTCTTCAGTCAGTTTACTCTTCCAACACGTTGATAAACAGTTCTTCCGCCGTGACTGTTTTGGAGATTAACCCTTTTTCATGGGCAAACTTCACGAAGGCTGCCCACTTCTCCGCGGATTGAACCTGCGTTGTGGCGAATACCTCCAACGTATCCCGAAAAGCGAGCTCATTCAAATCTTTCCGAATGTCCGGATTCGCCTTGAAAAAGTGTTTCAGTGCTTCGTCCGGATTCTCCTTCGTGAATTGAATCGCCTCCCGAATCGCCATCATCAGTTTTTTGGCAGTCATCGGATTCTCCTGCAAAGACGCATCGTTGGAGATGATAACGAGCTCATAATAGTCTGGGATGCCGTGCTCTTCCAGCGGGAAATAACTGGCTTCCGCGCCTTCAAGTTTCAACTCGTTAATCTCGAAGTTCCGAAACGGGCCGATGACTGCGTCGATCTTGCCTGTCATCAGGGATGCGGAGATATTCGTGCTGACGTTTACTAGTTCGTAATCACTTTCCGCCAACCCGGCCTCCGCGGCGATGGCGTTAAAGAGGAGGACATCCAGTGGTGCGACGGTGTAGCCGATTTTCTTTCCTTTGAAATCCGCCGGCGTTTTAATGCCGGATTTCTTAAGGAAGCTAATCGTGTTGAGCGGCTTTTCCACGAGCAACCCGATTGCTTTAACCGGCAAGTCTGCCGCTCGCGCGATTGTCACTCCGTGTTGGTAATCAATAGCAAACGGATATTTCCCGGCCGCGACGAGTTTAATCGGCGCGCTCGGGTCGCCGCCCCAGTGGAGTTCTACCTCAAGCCCATGCTTGGCGAAAATCTTGTTCTCCTGGGCGACGTAGAGCGGGACGTGGTCTGCGTTTGGAAACCACTCCAGCAGGAGCGTTACTTTTTGCAGTTCGTTTGCCTTATGTGCGTCGGCGTGGCCATCAATTTGTCCTATCCATAGGATACCACAGCTGATAGCAAAAATCAAACAAATTATCGTTTTCATGAGAATTCTCCTATTTTTTTTCGTTATTAGTGGTTGTTTGGCTGTGTTTGGGCTGATAGTTCTGCCCTGCCACAGTCCGTGAAAGCTGAACGAGGGGTCTCCCCTTCATGTTCGGGATTGACGTGCTGATGCGCGTCGCCACGGCATAGCGTATGCCTCCAACAGCGTCATCAGCCCGAAAAGTCCCAGGCCTAAAAGTGTTAGGCAAAAAATCGCCGCGAAAACCAGTGCAACTTGGAGTTGGCCGTTGGCGTACAACATGAGATACCCCAAGCCTGCGCTTGCGCCTACCCATTCGCCTATCACCGCACCAATCGTCGAGATGGATATGCCGATTTTTGCACCAGTGAAAATAGACGGGAGTGCGGATGGCACATGGACTTTCCACAGAATCTGCCACCGATTCGCCCGCAAGATCCGGAAGAGGTTTACCGTATCCGGATCGGCAGACTTTAACCCGTCTAATGTATTCAGCACCATCGCGAAGAACACGATGAGCGCGGCCATGATGACTTTCGGCGCGATGCCGTAGCCGAACCACAGCACCAACAACGGCGCGATGGCGAACACCGGCACCGTCTGCGAACCGATGACATAGGGATAGAATGCCTTCTCTAGCACCGGAAATTCAAACATCAGCACGGCGAGCGGAATGCCGATGCCCGCGGCGAGCGCAAAGCCGAGCAACATTTCTTCCAGCGTGACGAGCGTGTGTTTCAGCAACAGGGCTCGCTTCTCAAAGAGCGTCACGACGATGTCGGAAGGCGTGGGCAAGATATAGTGCGGTGTGTTGAAAATATGCACCCCGGCTTCCCATGCCCCGAGGATTCCGAAAAGGATTGCCCACGGCAGTACAGTAGTGATGTGCCTCGCGGAAGTTAGCATCATTACCTATCCCCAAGAAAAAAGCTATCTCCTGTTTCCGGTGTGGATAACATACCGGCGCGCGAAAAGGAGACAGCTTCGGACATCCACTGTCCGTTCAACCGTAGGGCGAGGGGCTGTCCCTCGCCATGCAAACAATAGGAGCACACATTGCTGTGGGCGAGTCCTCCCGGTCTCGATGCTCCTCCGGTAGGCGAGTCCTCCCGGTCTCGATGCTCCTACCAGCCCATATTGCTACATGTTGATTTTGTATTTCCCTACGCTGGCATGATCCAGATCAGGTTCAAAGGGTGTTTTCTCAGCTCTTTGTAGGCGCGGTCTTCCGAGCGCGAACCTAGTTGAGCACCCCATAATGTCATTCAGAAAAAATTATACCATAATTTCCAAAACGGTTGCAATGATTTTTTTGCAGCGGAGATGGCGCGGGACAGGCCCGCGCGCTTTCCAATGGTTCCCGCGAAAACTTTATTTTATAGGCATCGCCTGTTGCGGGATTTCCACTCCCTGCTCACGCCAGAATGTGTATGCGCCGGCGTGGAGCGGCGTGACAAATGCTTTCGGACTATTCTCAATAGTCATATCCGCGGCGGCGCCTTGCGTTGCTGATATGATTTCTTGCGTCCCCTCTGCCGAGTAAACGCTCGTGAGGAAGTTATAGACGGTTTCCGCTGGCACATCCTTGTGCGCGATGAGGAGCGTCGGCATCAGAATTGTGTTGACGGGTGCCTCCGGTTGCGGCCGGGTCAGACTTGTGAGTGCGTTGACAGTTGGTGGCCCCTCGCCGCCGTATGCGCCTGCCGGAATTGTCCCGGAGAGGTAGAACGGATACTGTTTATAGAAACCGGATGCTTTGGCGGGCGCGTCCAAATCCAGCATTCTGATAGGGGTATTCGCTGCGAGTTCACTAATTGCCTCGTTTGGAATACCGACGAGCCAGTGAAAAGCGTCTGCTTCGCCACTTTGGAGTGCCATCGCGCCGGCTGTGCCGCCTTTGTAAACCGGCGTAATCTGTTGCCAGATGCCAGCCGCTGTTGCAAGACGTTCTAGCGTCTGTGCCGTGCCGGAGCCGAGTCCCCCGGTTGCTACGTTTTTGCCCGCCAGGTCTGCGAATTCCTGAATCTCGCTGGCTTCGGTAACTGCCAATTGCGCATACGCGATATAGAGCAACGTCACGACGCGAACATTCGTTTTGGCACCTTCTTCGGCGAAAATCTCCATGCCGTTGTAACCGAGGTAGGTTTCGGCGGCAAACGCGAGCCCGAGGGAATTCGGGTTGTCATGGACGCGGCGCGTGTTTTCGACAGAGCCGGGCGAGGGCTCAATGTCGATTGCCATGCTCGGTTCCTGTTGCATCAGGATAGCCGCAATCGCGCGCGCGAACGGCTCGAAACTGCCGCCCGGGGTGCCCGCCGCGATTGTCAACTTATGAGGTGTTTCTGTTTCCGTTACTTCCGTTGTCGGCACCAGGTCTTTCTGAACCCTATCGCACCCACTGAGGGCGATAATGAACGCTGTCACAACAATAAGAGAGAGGGATTGCACGAAGCAACGCCCTAAGTTAATCTGCATTTTAGAATTCCTTTCGTGATTTTTTGTAGTGCGCGGGAAAACCTATCCCTCGCGATTCCTTGACCCGAGGGGAACGCGCTTGCAACGCGCGCCTCCCGGTCAGTTACGTTCGTTATTCTTAGTCAACCGGTTTGGCGTGTTCGGGAATTTCCACTTCCTGTTCACTCCAAAACCGGTAGGCACCTGCGTGCAGCGGGATGATAAACGCTTTCGGGCCGTTTTCAACCGTCATGTCTGCTGCTGCCTGATTGACTTGGAGCATGGCCTGGTGCCCCTCCGGCGCGTAGACATGCTTGAGGAGCGCGTAGATAGTTTCCGCGCGCACCTCTTTGTGGGCTATCAGCACCGTCGGCATCAGAATCGTTTTCACCGGTGCCACTTTCCCTTCGTATGCTCCCTCCGGCAACGCGCCCGATAGATAAAACGGATATTTTTCATAGAACCCGTATTTCTTGGCGGGTGTATCCAGGTCGATCATTCGGACAGTTTTGATGGTTGTCAATTGAATGATGGCGTTGTTTGGGACGCTGACGAGCCACTGGAAGGCGGCGACTTGTCCATCTTGTAGTGCCTCGGCGGCGGCGGTGCCGCCCTTGTAAATGGGCGTGAACTTCCCCCAGATACCAGCCGACTTCGCGAGCCGTTCCAGCGTCTGTGCTGTGCCGGAACCGCTTGGGCCGCTAGCAACCTTTTTGCCGACAATGTCCTCAAGCTGATGCACATTGCTGTTCGCGAGCGTAGAGAGCTGATCATAGGCCATAAAGAGCAGCGTTACCATCCGAATGTTGGTTTTCGGTCCCTCCTCGGCGAAAATCTCTTCGCCGTGGTAACCCAAGTAACTTTCCGATGCGAAGACGACACCGAGTGCTTCGGTATCGCCGTTGACTCGGCGCGTATTTTCAACCGAACCGGCGGAGGCTACCACCGATATTTTTAGGTGCGGTTCCTGATGCCCGACGATGCGGCTAATGCCACCCGCAAACTGCGAGAAGCTTCCGCCGATTGAGCCGCCCAGAATCGATAGCCATTCCGTTTCGCGCGTATCGGCACGTTTTTTTTCGGTATTTTTCTTATCGCTACACCCACAGAATACGCTGAGCGCAATCAAGACGAGCGGTATCCACAAAGCGCGAGGCTTTTTTAGCATAATTGCTCCTTTACTCTAGTTTCACCGTAGGGCGAGGGAAACCTGTCCCTCGTCCTCCGAATGAATGATGAACTAATTATACTACATGTTGCGGGAAATTGCAAATAAATTGCGGCTGTCAGGTTCCGCAGCGCGAGTCCCTGTCGTGCGCGGGCCTGTTCTTCGCGCGCCATATGAGGCGCTCGCGCTACGGTTAAGCGGACAGTCTATGAATCTTCATTAACTCATTTCCACGCCGATCGATTACCTTCACGGCGATGCGGTTGTGCTGGCCCGCGGCAAACGGGAGCGACTCTATCCCCGAGAACGCCGCTAGGCTCTCCTCATCAATGACTGTTTTCAGCGAGCGCGCGATGTTATTCCACGCCTTTTTATTTGGGAAAAACGATTGCGTGGGACAGAAGGTGCGGCCGTCGTAATCTGTATCCAAGAACCAGGCCGCGACTTTATCCGCCTGCGTCGGTTCGATTGTGTTATCGACCGGATTGTAGGTATCCATGCCTTCCATCTTGACAAAGAATTGCCCATCGTCAGTCTTCTCCACCTCTGTTCGCGGTGCGCCGATGACGGTGAAAAGTTTATCGCTATGCGTGTGCCGGAGCAAGTCCGCCATTGCGATATCCGGTGCAATTTGCACGCGATGTGTCTGCACGCGTTTGTGCTTGTCCTGAATAATCGCCTGTGCCTCCGCTTCAAAGTGAAAGCCTGCGAACAGCAGCACATCGTAGTGGCGGCGCGCCTCCGACAAGCATTCTTCCACAATTAAAGCATTTACGGGCCCGTGCTGTGGCCCGAACACAACCCCTACGTCGCGTTCATCATCCTCAAACTGCCCTTCTGCGTGAAAGAGAATGTCTCCTGTCAGCAGTTCAAATCGTGCGAAATTCTTGTGTTCACTTTCAAAGTGGACACCGTCTGTTTTTAGTAGCTGCGCCATCCGCTCCAGGTACGCGGCGGCGTTCGCCGGCTCCGTATCTGATTCGCCATGCCGTGCTTCCACGTCCAACGACTCCGCTGGCGGTTGCACCGCCTCTACCGTGAAGGGGCCGCTCACGCGCAGCAGGTCCTTCTGGACTTCGGGACGATCGACGAGTTTCTCCTGCTTTGCTGATGCGGCGATGCAGTCGTTAACCGCCTTCATCTTCGCTTTCCATGCTTTCCGGAAATCTGTCAACGCCTTCTGCAACGCCTCGGGCCACGCGGGTTCGGTGTCAAACGGCACCTCCCATTCTTCCCACGCCGTTTCAGGCAAATTCCATCGTCGCCGGTCTGCTTCCGTCAGTTCACGTTTCGTTTTCTTTCGCAGTTTCAGTTTGAGTTGTTCTCTTAGCGCGGGCGTAACGCTTTTTAAGGCGGCGTTGAGAGCGGCTAGCTTCTCCGCTATTATCGGTTCGTGCTTCTCAAAGATGGGTTCTAGCGCGATGTTGTTCGCGATGTCTCTGAGTTGCGTGTGTGGAACCGACTCAAGGATGAACCCTTCGCCGATGCCCTTCGTTTCATCGTTGAGTTTGTAGTAATCAAACGTCGCCGTAAGGATACGGGTGCGCGCGAGAGTTATTGCGATGCGAGAAGTATCGATGGTTATCCACCGTCGTCCCCATTGTTCTGCAACGTAAGCCGTGGTGCCGCTGCCGCACGTCGGATCTAGGACAATGTCGCCCGGGTCGGTGCTCATCAGCATACAACGCTGGACAGCAGTTGTGTTGGTTTGCACTACATAAATCTTGTTTATTTCGGAGAGTTGCTCACTCCAAAGATTTGTCACTTCCGTGTAGGGCGAGTCAATAAAGTAGTACTTATAGCCTAGATTGGTATCAAGTGGGATTAACCTGTTCGCTCTTGCGAGTTTCTCTAATCCCTCAAGGCTGCACCTCCATCCTCTCGGAGGTAAAGGCCTATATTCCTTACCACGGAAGGTGAAGACTTGGTTCTCTCTTTTTCCACCGGAAGTAGAGAACAGACTACTGGTTGTGAAAAGTTCCGAGTTTTGGGATAAACTTTGCGTGGCGGAGGCCGACACTATCTCACCGGTTGGCAATTCCGCCTTTGAGAATCTACTTTTATCAGGCACCTTCTCCAAGAACAGTTGACGAAACTTCAATTGCTCCCGGTCTTTGGCATACCAGAGGATAAAGTCGTTTAGGGTTGATAGGTACTTACTCGTGGAGGTGCTGCGCGTTCTCAGGATAATTTCCGCCACAAAATTGTCCGCCCCGAATACATCGTCCAGCAAGCAACGCACCTGATGGACATTCTTAACGCTTATTTGCACGAAGATGCTCCCTGAATCCTTGAGCAGTTCGCGAGTGACGACAAACCGTTTCCGCAGATAGGAGAGGTAGGAATGGGAGCCGAGTTCCCACGTATCGCGATACGCCTTAATCTGTTCCACTTCGCGCGAGAGGTGTCTATCACTGTCGGCGCCGCCCATATCAAACACCTCCGGTTGGAAGTTAGAGCGGAAGTTGATGCCGTAAGGCGGATCGATGTATGCCATTTGCACCTGGCCTGCCAGGCCTTCGCGGTGCGCGAGTGAGTCCATCACCTGCAGACTATCGCCGAGGATGAGCCGGTTGGACCACGGCACATCGTGCTCGTAGAATTTCACGGCATCCCGATATTTCTGCTGCGGATCAGCGAACAGGTCGCGTTGGATGTCATTCCGTTTGGCGGTTTCGAGGATGGCTTGCGCGCTGAGGCGTTCGTGTATGAAGAGCGAGACCGGGTCTACGGTGAATGTCGCGCCTTCCTCGCGTTTGTTTGCCCATTCGAGCCACGGCTGCGCGTGGAGCGCGTCTGTCAGCTGCTGTGCTTCGTCCGCGGTCAGGGGCCGCTGTTGCGCATCTTGGATTATACTATATATTTGTTGAGCAGGGGGGGGGTCTTATTGTCTGAACTGAAACGGAGGATGGGTTGGAGATGCGGGTTGTAGTAGTATTCCGCTTGTGGCATTTCAGTGATATCCCCTTCGGCACCGAGCCCAACGGATGGGTTGTTCGTTCGGGTTTCGGTTTCGTGATGGTATGGCCGCGTCTGCGGTGTATTCCGTCTATTTCGTGCCATGGTTGATGGTTCCTTTCGGTATGAGTTGGGCGGGTAGCGACATCCGCCCTGTCGATTTGGGGCGGCGTTTTGCGCGCCGCCTGTTGGGTTTGCTAAAACAGCGTTGAGAGGTACTTGATAACTTCTCCGCCGAGCGTTGTCAGGAGGAGCGTGACTGTGACGGTGGCGATGATTCCAAAGAGCAGTTTCCAAGGGCTCAGTGCCGCTTTCAGTTCGGCGAGTGTGTCCAGTTTCCGGTTGAATTCCGCGTCGCGGGCTGCTTGCTGTTCGGTGCGTTCTGCGTCTCGTTGGGCGGCTGCCTCAAAGAGTGCGTCAGTTCGTGCTTGACTTTCGCGAAGTTTAGCCATTTCTCGTTCGGCGTTGGTTCGGCTTTTGCGGTATTCTTCATCGGCTTGGGCTCGGACTTCATTGATTTCGTCAAATTTCCGGTTGAATTCCGCGTCGCGGGCTGCTTGCTGTTCGGTGCGTTCTGCGTCTCGTTGGGCGGCTGCCTCAAACATTGCTTCCAATCGTGCGAGGTTCTCGCTGTGCTTAGCAAGTTCTCGATCCGCCCGTTCCCGATTCGCGTTGAGTTGCTCCATTTGCCGCTCAAATCGTGCGTCGCGTTCGGCATTTTGTTCGGTGCGTTCTGTATCGCGTTGGGCGGCTGCCTTAAAGAGCGCATCGGTTCGCGCTTGGCTTTCGCGGAGTGCTGCGTATTCCTGATTGGCTTTCTCTCGGTCTGCGGCAATTTTTTCAAGTCGCCGGTCGAATGCCGTGCCGCGTGCGGCTTCTTGTTCGGCTCGTTCCGCTTCCCGTTTGTTGCGTTCTGCTTCGCGTTTGTCTCGTTCTGCGTCTCGCTGTGCGGCTGCTTCAAAGAGTGCGTCAGTTCGTGCTTGACTTTCGCGAAGTTTAGCCATTTCTCGTTCGGCGTTTTCGCGGAGTGCTGCGTATTCCTGATTGGCTTTCTCTCGGTCTGCGGCGATTTTTTCAAGTCGCCGGTCGAATGCCGTGCCGCGTGCGGCTTCTTGTTCGGCTCGTTCCGCTTCCCGTTTGTTGCGTTCTGCTTCGCGTTTGTCTCGTTCTGCATCTCGCTGTGCGGCTGCTTCAAAGAGTGCGTCGGTTCGTGCTTGGCTTTCGCGAAGTTTAGCCATTTCTCGTTCGGCGTTGGCTCGCATCTCAGCGTATTCCTGATTGGCTTTCTCTCGGTCTGCGGCGATTTTTTCAAGTCGCCGGTCAAGTGCTATGTCGCGTGCGGCTTGCTGTTCGGCTCGTTCTGCTTCGCGTTTGTCTCGTTCTGCATCTCGCTGTGCGGCTGCTTCAAAGAGTGCGTCGGTTCGTGCTTGGCTTTCGCGGAGTTTAGCCATCTCCCTTTCGGCATTGGTTCGGCTTTTGCGGTATTCTTCATCGGCTTGGGCTCGGGCTTCATCGCTTGCGTCCAATTTCCGGTTGAATGCCGCGTCGCGTTCGGCATTTTGTTCGGTGCGTTCTGCATCTCGTTGGGCGGCTGCTTCAAAGAGCGCATCGATTCGTGCTTGATTTTCATGGAGGTTCGCCATCTCCTGCGCCACGGTGACACACATCTCCCGGAGTTGTTCATCGGTTCGCGCTTGGTTTTCGGCGAGAGCGTCCAATTTCCGGTTGAATGCTGCATCGCGCTGCTCGTTGCGTTTGTCGCGCGCTACCTCGCGCTGGGCGAGTGCCTCAAAGCGTGCGTCGGTTCGCGCTTGGCTTTCGCGAAGTTGCGATATTTCACGCTCGGTGGCGATACGCATCTCACGTAGTTCTTCAGCGGTTCGCGCTTGGCTCTTGGAAAGGGTGTCAACAACTTGGGCGAGTTGTCCAACCTGCTGCACAAGCACCTGAACCTTCTGATCGATTTTCACGTGGCTTTCTGCGAGCACAGCGACGTTCGCAACAATCTGCTCCAAAAAGCCTTCTACCCGTTCAACCCGAACTTCAAGCGCATCAATACGCTCAACATGATATGTATTCATCAGTTTATCCTTGTGAAATTTCGTGAGGGCGAAACTTACAAATCTGAAGTGCCGCCCGTTTTCAAAATAGCCACTCTTCGACTTTTCAACATAAGTTTAGCATATTTTGATAGCATTTGTCAAGTTTTTTTATGAAAAAATCTGACAAAATCGAATTTTATTGAATTAAAACCCACCTTGTAGTAGACTAACTAAGTAGATAGTTAAAACGAAATGTTTATAGGAGGCTGACATGAAACGCTTTTTCGCATTCTCACTGTTAGGCGTGCTCAGTTTGTGCCTTATGGTAGGCGTTATCGCCAGTAGCGGTGCGACTTCGGAGGAGGAAGCGCATCCTGCAGGGAAACGCATCGCTGTCCTCTATTTTGCGGACCGGACCCAATTTGCTTCTGCCACCGGTTGTGGGTGCATTCCAGGCTTCATCGGGAAAATCTTCGGCAAGAAGAGACGCATCGAGAACATCTATGAACCGTGGAATCTGAAGATAGGGTTCGTGACGATGCTCAACCGGAAACTCGCCGAAACGAACGTCTATCAACCGGTGAGTTGGAATGAACTGCTGGATGCTATGGCACAGATGACGCTCTCGCGCGACATGCTGAAAAAATTAGATACCGTACAGCGCGCGAAGTTTGCCGGACTGCTCAACGCCGATGTCCTCGTTACCGGGGAGATTCGACATTTTAATCAGGAACGTTTGAGAGCCAACGCTTCACGCACGCTGAGAGAAGGCGGGCGGCAAACGAGCCAAGCCAACACGAGTTTTATGACAGGCATTCAGGTGATGGGGTATCTCCATCGTGCTACGGTGAAGCTGCATCTCAAGGGTTACGATGCTCACGGCGAACCCATTAAGTTTTACGATAAAACCCAAAAAATCATGGTGACAGAACTCCCTATCGTCGCGAGCCTAGACCATTCGCTTGCGGGAACCAGAGCTGCCGCCTTGGAAGCTAGTGTGACGGAGCAGGGAACCAATCTATCCTTTGGACAGACGCGGGCCACGGAGCAAAAAAATCCCAACCCGATTGTGAACCCGATAGCACTCAACAAAATTGAGTTCGCAAGTCCAGAATACAACAAAACGCTCCTCGGCATGGTGACGAACGAAGCGTTGATCAAGGTAGTCGTCGCGCTCCGCGATAACGTGGGCCCGAACTTCATCACGCCGTGGGAGACGCGGCCCGCAACCGCCGAGGAGGATACGCAACCCGCAGAAACGGCAGCAGTTGGCTCCCTCAAAGGGAAAATCCAATACGTTGATAACGAGGACTTGGGCCACATTTATGTCAAAATCGGTCCGGCTAAGCGCATGGCCATCAATCAGCAGTTTGCTGTCTATTCCAAAGGCAAACCGGTCCGCGATATAGACACGGGTGAAATCCTGACGTACACGCGCCGCAAAATCGCCATCATCACCGTCGTTGAGATTCAGAGCGATAAGATGTCGGTTTTCCGTCTCGTTGAGGGGACGGATTCGTTGAATATCGGCGATGTCGTGCAGGAGATAACCGCCGAGGAAGAGACAGAGGCCCCGCCCAAATCGCAATAAGGAGGGCAATATGAACCGCACATTACCCATAAGCGCGTTTTGCAAGCGCGCACTCGTCATCTTATTGGTAGGATGCCTCGCCCTGTTTTGCGGGTGTGCCGATCCTTCTGCACCCAAGAAAATTAAAATCGGGCTCTCCATGGACTCGCTACGGGTTGAACGCTGGCAGAAGGACCGGGATATTTTCAAGGCTGAAGCGGAGAAACTCGGCGCGGAAGTTATCGTGCAATCCGCCGATGGCGACGAACGGCGACAGAACGCGCAGGCTGAGAACCTGATCACGCAAGGCGTGGATGTTCTCGTCGTTATTCCGAAGGATAGCGTTGCTGCTGCGCAGATTGTCCAAGCGGCCCATGCTGAAGGCATCAAGGTGCTCGCTTACGACAGGCTTATCCGCGAGAGTGAACCAGACCTCTACATTTCCTTTGACAACGAGCAGGTAGGCTATTTGCAGGCGGAATACTTGCTGCGCCAAAAACCCAAGGGGGATTATTTCCTGCTCGGCGGCGCGCCGACTGATAACAACGCGCAGCTCCTCCGGAAGGGGCAGCTCCGTGCCTTGCAAGAGGCGATTGACGCAGGCGACATTCGGTTGGTTGCGGAAGGGAAGCACTGGGCGTTCAACTGGGACCCGCGCGATGCACTGAAGAAGGCGGAGCAGGTGCTGACGCAGACGAACAATCGCATCGATGCCGTTGTCGCCTCCAACGATGGCACAGCAGGCGGCGTTATTCAAGCATTGGAGGGACAAAACCTCGCCGGGAAGGTGCTGGTATCGGGGCAAGATGCAGAGTTATCCGCATGCCAACGGATTCTCAAAGGCACGCAAACAATGACGGTCTACAAGCCGATTCACCTCATCGCGACGAAAGCGGCGCAAGCCGCTGTCGCCCTCGCAAAGGGAGAACAGATTGCGGAAGCCACGCAGACTGTCAACAACGGTAAAGTTGACGTGCCATCGATTTTGCTCACCCCTGTTCAGGTGGACAAAGCGAATCTCGATGAGGTTGTCATCAAAGATGGGTTCCACTCGCGCGAGGCGGTTTATCAGACAGAATAGGCCCATCGTAGCTCCGTAGGGCGCGGGCCCGGCGAACGCGAATCGCCGAGGGTTCCCCTCGCCATTTTTCAACTATCGAATAAATGCCTATTTTTCTTTTTGGAATAGATACAGAAGACATCGGTATCGGCGACCGGCTCAGCTGGATATGGGGCTCTGATGCGTATCAGAATCTTGTCGTCATTGCGTGCCTTGTCGCTGGCGGATGGCTTATCCGATACGCCGCCCGCCGCGAGTATTGGCGAAATGCTGCCCGACAGCTCCGCCACAACCGGCTCGCGCTCGTCTGTCTCGGCATTCTCACGCTCTATGTGCTGATCGGCGTGCTGGATAGCATCAGTTGGCGCGACCCGGTGGTAGGCAAAGACAACACGCTGATCTGGAACGAAAGCGGCAAAGTGGTTTACAAACCGAGAGGACTGAGCATTTTGGACAGACTCT
Source organism: uncultured Poribacteria bacterium (assembly GCA_958296135.1). Lineage (GTDB taxonomy): Bacteria > Poribacteria > WGA-4E > WGA-4E > WGA-3G > AGPOR5. The sequence goes on along the minus strand of CATQHZ010000001.1, from coordinate 3,900,011 downwards.
GCACGCCGCTTCGGGAGAGGACAGAGAAGACCTATTCTGCGCCCTTCGCTACGCATCTGTATGCCAAAAGCACCTCACCGGAAACCGGCAGACGGGAATACCCGCCGCTAAACTATCCACGGAGCCACTGGCTGGGCACGGATAAAGTTGGGAGTGATGTCCTCTATCGCGCGCTGAAAGGCATCCGCACGGGGCTAATTATCGGCGGATTTACGACGCTGCTCGCCGTGCCGTTTGCGATTTTATTCGGCGTTGTTGCCGGTTACTTCGGCGGTTGGGTTGACGATGGCGTGCAATACCTCTACTCCACGCTCGCTTCTATTCCCAGTATCCTGCTCATCGTCGCCTTCATGCTTCTATTCGGACAGGGGCTCTTCAACCTCTGCCTCATCATGGGCATTAGCAGTTGGACAGGTTTGTGCCGCATCTTGCGCGGCGAAACGTTGAAGCTCCGCGAATTAGAATATGTCCAAGCCGCCGAGGCGTTCGGTGTCAACCGTGCCACGATTATCCTGAAGCATCTCATTCCCAACCTGATGCACATCGTGCTAATCTCCTCCATTTTGCGATTTAGCGGTTTGGTGCTGACAGAGGCACTGCTGAGTTATCTTCAGATCGGCGTGGAGCCGACGACTGGGAGTTGGGGCAACATGATTAACACAGCACGTTTGGAGCTCGCCCGCGACCCGATTGTATGGTGGAATCTGGCGGCGGCGTTCACGTTTATGTTCGGGTTGGTGTTGCCGGCGAATCTATTCGGCGATGCTGTCCGTGATGCCTTGGATCCGAGGTTGCGGACGGAGTAATGGGTACCCATTTATTACGAGTGTCTTGCCTGCTGAGGAAGGCGGCGGCTATTTAATCGAATTTCCCGATCTTCCAGGATGTATCTCTGATGGAGAAACGCCTGAGGAGGTGCTTGAGAATGGGCGGGACGCGGTTGTCTGCTGGATAGAGACTGCAAAACAGTATGGTGATGAAATCCCGCTCCCGCGGAATTAATTAACCGAAGGTAGCACGCTATCAAATCAACAAACATTTCAAATGCCTTTTATGGGAGGTGGAGAAGTGATTGGGAAGAATGTTGTTATCGCGATGCTGCTTTCCGGTCTCACGCTGGTAGTCGTGCTCAGCGGTTGCGGCGGCGATGCCGATGAACCATCTGCAGAAGACCTGGTTGGAACTTGGGGAACCGTTGTGCCCGATGACGAAACAACCCAATGGATTGAAGTTGTCTTTGCTGCCGATAGTTCATTGCTCTGGAAAGCCCGCGTGGAAGGGCAAGAGGATGGGCTAACTTTCAATGTCGATCTGGCGATACAAGGGACTTATGCCGTGTCTGGTTCAACTTTGACGCTGGTTCACGAGTCTGCAGATGCAACTGTTGAGTTTGCTTTCCCATTAGCATCCATTGATGTTGCCAGAGAAGAACTTGACAGTCTTGCTAAAGGGCTCGCCGCGCAGACCGAGGAAGATGCCGAATTAGAAGATTGGAATGGAACGTGGGGTTTGGAAGGAGACATCCTCACCTTAACCAACGATGATGGCGCGGAGACTGTTTTGACAAAGAAATAGCGGCGTTAAAAGCGAACAACGGGCATCGCTACCCGTTGTTCATCGTTTCCTGAGAGCGAGCGCGGGGGACAGGCCCCCGCCATGCTCAATGGGACAGCCGAATCAGTCTTTCTCATATTCCTTGAGAAATCCGACAAATTCGCGCCGGTGCTTTTCCTCATCCGCGAGGAGTTTGATGCAGAGATCTTGCGTGACGTAGTCGATTCCGTCGCACAACCGAATAATTTTGTTATACTGTTCGATCGCGCCGTTTTCTGCCTCAATAACCCCGTGGATGGCCGCCACGACATCTGTTGTATCTGCAGGCGGTTGGAGCGAGGCCTGTTCCGGTTTAAAGGCGAGAGAGCCCTGGATGCGGCCGCCGATTTCTTTGATGCGTTGCGCGAGTTCTTGTGCATGCGTGAGCTCCGCTTGGATATCCGCTGCGAGAGACTTCTTAATCTCTTCGGCGCGAATGCCATCCAAATCGACAGAAATCGCCAGGTAGTTAATCGTGGTTTCCATCTCCGCCCAATAAGCGATAGTCAACTCTTTGACAATCGTCTCTCTTTTTTCTTCTGTCATGATATGCCTCCTTCTGCTTAGATTGTTAATAGTATACCACAAGTGAGGCGGGATGTCAAGTTTTTTTTGGCATTTTTCGGGGGCCGCACGCGACTGAAACGCCGTTTTTTAACATGAGCAACCGGTATGCATACATTGAGGCGCGATTCAAATCGTGAATGGCGATTGCAACGTAAATTCTGTCCTAACAAACAAGCCTGGGGCTCTCAAGTGCCAGAGCCAGTATCCCTTACAATGATTCCAAAAACATAATCAGCGCGTCGCGTTCTGCCTGCGACATCCGTTCAACGGCGCGCCGCGATGCCTCTGCTTCTCCACCGTGCCAGAAGATCGCTTCCATTAAGTTGCGCGCTCTGCCATCGTGGAGGAAGTTCGTGTGGCCGTTCACCCGCTGCACCAGGCCGATACCCCACAGCGGCGGCGTTCGCCATTCTGTCCCGCTTGCGTGAAAATCGGGACGGTTGTCTGCCAAACCGGGGCCCATATCGTGTAACAGCAAATCCGTATAGGGATGGATTGTCTGATTGCTAACTGATGGTACACCGCGTAAAACGCCTGTCCTGAATGTCGGGACGTGGCAGCTTGCACACTGCGCTTGCGCAAAAAGTCGTTCCCCTTGTTGGACTTGTGAGTTATCCACATTCCGCCGCGCTGGCACCGCCAACGTTTGAACGTAGAATGTCACGACTTCTAGGATATCGTCGCTTACCTCTGGCGTTGCTGTCGCGCTTGGGCTCTCATTCCTATCGGGGTATTGCCCTACCGAATTTTCTAGCAGGAACAGCGCGGTGGTGATACCCATGTCGTCGTGATACGCCGAGGCTACCTGCTGCAGGAGCGTCGGCTGGTTCGCCTTCCACCCGAATCGCCCGAGGGTGTTCCGCTGTTGCACCACATCCCATACATAATTCGGCTTGCCGGAGATGCCGTCACCGTTGCTATCGGCTTCGTCTGCATAGGCGAGGATGGCTTCTGCCGGGATGGCTTCTAGCAACCCGAGGCCAAAGACTGCTGGCGCGACACGCGGCGACACTTCAACGTCAGCTGGCAGCGGACGATAGGTTTCCGTAAGCGTGTAGTTCGGATGGCGCAGATGCACACGCGTGCCATTTTCTGTCGTCAACGGTTTTTCAGTCCAGTCTATCTGGACGGTGCCTTCCGGCGGCGTGCCGACAATGGCGCGATTGTTCAGTTGTGTGCCGAAGCCCGGCACTGGCATCGGCGGTTTTCCTTCTTGCACGGAGTCAGTCTGCGGCAGACTCAGCCGAAAGAGCAGTGCTACCAGTTCCTCGTTGGTACGCGGCGGTCTGCCCCGGCCATCGCGTGCATGGCAGTTGATGCACGAGACGTTGTTATAGACAGGTCCGAGCCCAGGATTCACCACTGCAGGTGCTGTCACAAACACTGCCTCAAATTCAACGTCGCCTTCCAGATGTTTTGCCAGTGCTTCCGCGCTCAGATTGGGCGCGGGCACCGAGAAGGCATGGCTGGATTCGTCAAAGACAGTGGTTTCGCCCCCGGAAAGTGCGCCGGTAGAAAACGTCTGCATGGAGTCCACGGCGATGGGTGATGTGGAGTCGCAAGCACCCTGCAGCAGTAATCCGAAGAGAGTTAAGGATAGCCAAATATGATGTTTCATGACGTTGCCTTGCTAGTCTGTGGCATGGCGAGGGACAGGTTTCCCTCGCCCTACCGGTTTCAAGGATTAGTTAAACTCACTCGCTTGGACAAGCGGGAGGATATCTTGTTCTAGCGTTTGCTGCACCTTGCTAACAGCGTCAATCGCGGCTTGGACATCGGCACGATTGGCAGTAATTGCATCGCGGAACGGAGTTGGAATGGCACCGATAGTATCAATGGCCGCTTGCACCTCCGCTTGGAAGCGTGCGTCCAACGTTGCATCTTTGCTATTCACAAATTCGTTGAGTCCCTGTCCATCTGCCACGAATTTCCCCATGTAGACATTCTGAATCCCCCGGATATTGTCTTGGAAATCCGAGATGGAATTGAAACTAAACTGCGATTCGACGAGCGTAGTGTTCGATTCGTTGTAAGGGTCGGAGATTTTGCCGTTGGCGACTTCATCGGCGATGGTTATCATGCCGTTCACCATCTCCTGCACGGCGGCATTCTGCGATGGGTAAATCGCGCTGCCGGCCCCTGCTTGCGCGACGGCACTGCCGAAATTCTCGCCTTCTGGTGCCCACGCGAGGCGCAATTGCGAAGTGCTCGTTTTGAGATTCTGTGTCGTTGAGACGAGGTATTCCAATTCGCGCTTGGTGATGTCCGATGCCTTGCGCTGGTTTCCCTCGCGGAACAGCAGGAACTCAATCGTGTGGAACCCTTTCTGTGTGTCTTCCAAACCGCTGACAAAGTCCACCGTGAGCGTGTCGTTGCTGTCCAAAACGGATTGGAGATTCACGTGATCTACGGGCCAACTGTCAAGTGCCGGGTCCAGTCCTTGGGTATCAACGGGCCCGAATAGGAACGACTCGCTCTGTTCCCAGGGCGTTCGCGTCGCCTTCCATGCTGCTTGCGCTTTTTCGAGGTTCGCCTGCGAGGTATCCGCCGCCAACGCTTTGACAGCCGTCAGCAGTTCATCTGCCTTGTTGTCTAACTCGGTATAGGTAGCTAACACGACGGTGTTGGCGAAGTCATTGAGCATCGTGCCTGTTTCAAAGGCTGCCGTGCTGACATTGGCTTCAGTATCCTGTTCGTCTTCGTCGTCGCTCCCACATCCGCCAACTATAGCGAATGCGAGTAGCATGCAAGAGAACAAGTGCCAGAGTTTATAGCATTTCATAACGTTTATCTTGCCTGTCATTGACAGGCGTTAGTTCCTCCGTATTTTTGATGATTTCGAGGGACAGGTTTTCCCTCGCGCTACGTCTGATGAAACATGAATTAATATTGAAAACCAAAACCGAGTGAAAAGGTATTCTCCCGATTTTTATCCTTTGTGGCGAGTCGCCGAAGGGAGTAGTGTGCTTTGAAAACGAGCTGCGGATGTGCGTGGTAGTTCACGCCGAATGTCCACGTGGTGCGTTCCCACCGCGGGTTGTCAAAGATAACGCCTTCGACGCTGGCCATTGTATCGTAATAATCGTAACGGGCGAATGCATCTAATGTTGCACGAGGTGTCGCACTTTTTGCGCGCGCGGCCCTAAAAAGCGACAACACATCGTAACCTGCTTCAAGATACCACCCGAAGGCGGTGCTGCCGATAGGTGTCCGCTTTACATTGAGGTTATTGGAGAGCGTGCGGTTGACTTTGGAGAGCCTGTCTGCGTTTTCGAGCGTTCCCCAAAGCACCAGACCGCGCACCTTCACGGCGTTCACTTCATAAAACCCGTGCAGGCTGACAATTCCGACGTTTGCAGTGAAGTCGACATCGGGTTTCGGACGATTGGCGGCAGTGTCTCCATAATAGCCGGCGATGCCGATAGTTGCTCCTTCACGCATCGCGTAATCGAGTCGTCCCACAAATGCGGGTGCCTCGGCGTTGATTGTCTCAAACCGCAGTTGATGCCCTGGCACTATCCAGTGGCGCGAACTAAACCCGGTTGAATCTAATCCGTTGACGATTTGCGCTTGATAGTTGAACGCGCCGAGTGTGCCGAAGAGTTCAACCCCGGTCTCGTGCCAAATAGTCGGTATGAGATGCGTTTCTGCCTCCGGCCGCGTCGTGGTAAAGTAGTGCTGCGGCCGGTGCCGCTTTGCCACCAGTCCGACCGGAACGATAATATGTCCGATGCGAAAGTTGAGTGCTGGCTTTAGAGAGAACACGGCTGCCATTTTCTCGACGATGACTTCGCCGCCCTTCTCTATCTCTGTCTCAAATTCGCCGAATTCCTCGAATTTGTCGAATTCCATCGTGCTGCCGGTGCCGCCGTGCTCAAATTCCAGTTCCGCTTCGAGGCGGATGGTGTCGTTGAGTCGGTATTTCGGTGCGATGACGAGGCGTTCCACGTCAATGGCGGCGCGCCGGCCCGGGTCAAGTTCCCAATTGAAGTGAGAATAGTGAATCACGCCGTACCCGGAAACCGAGAACGGATTAGCTTCGCCCGCGGCGGTCGCGCCTATGCAAATAAACATTCCCCAAACGGTGAGGAAAGCCAGTTGTTTTTTCATATTGACTCTATTTTGATATTGATATTCATTATCACAAAATTTCGTTAGGCAGGCGGGTATGGAAAACCTTCCTGATGTGCCGTTATAAAACTGATAATGAATCTCATTATCTTAATAATGTTCACGATTTCCGCGTTCATCACATTTTCTGTAAGCGGCACGCTGCAGTCGCGCGTAATTTCGTGATAACGAATCTCATTATCTTAATTATACCCACATTTCCCGCGTTTGTCAAGAAAAAAACGCGAAAAATGGTAATTAGTGACATTTATGCCCTTAATTATACCCACATTTCTCGCGTTTGTCAAGAAAAATTTGAAAAAATGACAAATTTCCTTCATCTTCTCTACAGACCGAAGCATAGCGCGGCACAGGACCGCGCCCTACGGACTAAGGAGCCTTTTAACCGAAGGCCCCTTTTCACTGTAGCGCGGGGGCCTGTCCGCCGCGAGGGCCTGACCTCCCAAACAGCCCCCCTTTCACCGTAGCGCGAGGGCCTGTCCCTCGCGATCTCTCTCGATAGACCGATGCCTGGCGCGGCACAGGACCGCGCCCTACGGACTAAGGGCCTTTTCACCGATGCATGGCGCGGCACAGGACCGCGCCCTACGGGACAAGGGGCCTTTTCACCGACGCGCGAAAGAGGCCCCTTTCACCGTAGCGCGAGGGCCCGGCGATCACTAATCGCCGAGGGTTCCCCTCGCGATCGTCCACGCGACAAGAAAGGCCCCTTTTTACCTCGCGCCAGAGATCGTTCGCGCGAGGCACGGCGAGGGACAGTGGACATCTCTGCAGCGAGGCTGCAGAGATGACAAAGTTAAAGGTAGCGTGCTTTCGCGAAGCGACACACGCACGTTTTCTGTAGGCGTGACCGTGACGGCCCTCGCCCGACGGTAGAAGGGGCCCTTTTTACCGCAGCATGGCGCGGCACAGGACCGCGCCCTACGGACTAAGGGCCTTTTTACCATCACGCACGAAAAAAACAGCCGCAGCCCCAAGGGGCCACGGCCGTTTTCTACATGGCGAGGCACAGCCCCGCCCTCCATCTATTTCGCCTGCTGCTTCACAGCACCGAACGTCGTCAGCATCCGATTTGCCGCAGAGACTGGCCCCCGCAACATCCGCGTCGCCAACGTCACCGGCCGCCCATCAAACGCGACCTCCTCGATCTGATAGTAATACTCAACACCCGGCTTCGCAGACGTGTCCGTAAACGTATACGTCTGACGCTCACCTGTCGTGCCAGCACCCGCAATCAGCGCAGCATTCAGCAGCGTGAAACCGCTGTCGCGTTTCTCGCTGCGGCGCAGGTTGAAGCCAGCATTGTCAACTTCGGACTCCGTCGTCCATGTCACGACAACCGCACCTGCCTCCGTGCGCGCCACGGTGAAACTTGACAACTCCACCGGCAAGGCACCGCCAGCGCGATACCCCGGCGTGCCGATGTCCTCAGCATGCCCATAGTGGAGGTCTGACACGGCGAGTCGCTTGACGTTCGATGCCAGAGCCCAACTCGCGCGCTCCTTCCCTTTCAGTGCCACGCCTTTGTCGTAACGCCGAATCAGCGAACTCCGAACACCTTCCTCGCCACTCACCGGTAACGCCCACGCCGGTGCATCTTTCGTCCGACGATTGCCATCAGTGTTGCCAACCTCGTCTACGAGGTTACCGTTGCTATCGGTAAGTTTCAGGTAGAAGCCTTCCGCGCTCAGGAACGTATCCCGCGCAGTCTTAATGCGCAGGTTCCGCTGATGCAAATCCAACAGGTTGTAAACGCGCTCCGCAGGAAACGCCGTGCTTGATGACGCACGCGCCGGCCCCGCGACGATGAGCAGCGTCTGATTCGGTTGAATCACCTTCTCTTGCAACGTCAACGCCACAATCGGCCTACCGACGAGCTCCTCGGAATCCACATTCTGGAACTCCAATTGCCACCGGTTCAGATTGAGTGCCTCCGTTTTGGATTTATTATACAGCTCTATCCACTGCGGCAGTGTCCCACCACCCGAATCGAACATCACTTCGCTGATGGTGATACTGCCTTTCGGCGTAGCTGCTGCCGTTTTCACGGCACCATTCGGATACCCCGGTGTGCCACCCGTCGCCGCCGACTGGGAAACATTCCTGTCATAGCCGATACCGGTGAAGGCGGCTTCTGCCCAGGCATCTTTGTGGTAACCCACAATATCAGCCTTGGCACGCTGCCACACCTTACCGGAGCCGAGGGCCCCTTCGGTATCACCACCGGGAGCTTGTAGCACTTGCAACGGCCACACGTATGTATCATAGTCCCCTGTCTGCTCGCGAACGAACGCATCCGTGTCACTGCCACCGCCACCGGCGACATCGACAAATGCCTCGTTCATACCGAGTTTCTCCTTCGCGTTCCGCAGAATCAACAGGAACTTCCCATCATCCGGCAGCGAGAGCCCCGCATCCACCAAAAACGCATGCGACAACCCTCTCTGCTCACCACCTGCCAGCGGCGTTTTATCCGGCGCACTGTTCGTGATGAGTAAGAGCCCATGGGCCGGCACGCTCACATCCGCGAAAACGACGAGCGATGTATCTTCCTTTTGCCCATCGGCCACAACCGAAAGCTCATAGTCTTTCAGGGATACCTCCGAACCCGTGACATTGCGGAGCTCCAGCCAGTCGTTTGCAGCACCGCTGCCATTGCCCAACTCGTTGAAAACAATGGGCGAACGTGGCACAGCAGACGCAGCAGCCTTCGGCGAAGCCGCCTCGGGGAAAAACGGCACAACCGGTATAACCGGTGTCTTCCGGACGACAGGCGCAACCTCCCGCCCAGACGTATTTTCCACCGGGGCTAACACCGGCACCGAGGCCGGCGCAGCACCAGACGCAACAGCTGGTGCCGCTGTCCCAACCTGCTGCCCATCCGGCGCACCTAGGGGCCCAGACAGCAACGTCGTTTCTTCCGGCACCAGTATCTCGACAGAGGGAGCACGCACTGCATCCGTCACCGTGTCCGTGGCTGCCACCGTATACGCGAATGTCACTGTTGTTGAATTTGTGGCTGCCGCCGCTGTCCAAACAGCATGCCGCGCATTGGCTAACACCTGTTCACCCAGATACACCACCAGATACGGCGGGTTCGCCCCTTCATACCGCAGATTCTCCTGGGCATACGTCACCGACACTTCAATCTTATCCCCGGCGGTATAGACACCCGCGGGGGGCTCGACAATCTCCGGCGGTTCCACCACGCGCAACGGATTGTCCACCGGCACCGTCAACGTATTCGATGCCAGACTGGCGTTGCCCGCAATGTCCATCGTGGCACCCGCCGGCAATGCGATAGTGACATCGCCGACGAAACCGAACGGCGGCGTAATCGTCGCTTTGTAGACGAGGAACGACGCTGAACCCTTCGCATCACCGGGCGCATGCCCATCGGGAGGCGTCGTGTCACCATAATTCTGTGCTGCACGATGGTCAAGCCCAATGTAAACCGGGGCAGCAACCGTCCAGTCCAGCGAATTCCCAGCTGCATCGGTGAGGACGATGTCCTCCGCGCCAAACGTCGTCCCGATTTCCTCGGCGAGGGCACCATCCGATTTGTAATGGTTCGTAAAGCGGAATTCAACGTCAAACGCGCCAGACTGCGACACCGACTCCGTAATCTCTGCCGCGAAATCTGTCACAGGGAACCCAGATGCACTGGGATCCAGGTTGACGATCGCGTTGCGCCTATCCTCGGTGTGCGTCTCCCCATTCTTTATCAAGCCGGCAATCCACACCGTCGGCGGGACAGCATCCACAAGGTGCTTGATGACCGCCAGGGCGTATTCATCGGCATATGCGTCGGAATCCCCATATTTATAACTCGCATCCTCCCAACTGCTGAGCATAGGCTCGTTGATCAGAAACGCCCGAAGCGGCGTTTCAAAATCGTGAGTAAACCTCAAATCCGAATCAAAAGAGATGCCACCCTGGCCCCTTATGTGCTTCGGGTTTAAAATAAAATCTTCAGAATTCCGACTAGCACGGGTATTATGCCTCAGATTTTGGTCCTCGATATCGATGCTACTGAACTTCCGATCTCCCGCTTTCACGGTGTATCGGAAGGTGAGCGTTTTATCTCCGTCAGTCCTATCCGCATCGGTGAGTTCAAACAACGTTTCCGATCCGCCGAACGGGGGTTGCACCTTCAGCGTCACACCAGCGTCGGCGATGACGGATTTACTAAACGTCACCTGAATTGCAATGGTGTCGCCTAGGCCGTAAAAGGCGGCTTGCGGGCTATTGTCCAAATTCACCTCGTCGGCAAGGGCCCAACCATGCGTGTGCACCAAAGTGCATGCAGTCGTGTAAGCGTCGCCGAAGAGACCGTGATATTGGAGACACTCTTGGCGCACCTGGTAATAGCGGGACGGTCCGGTATGGGTCGGGGCACCAACGAACTTCACCGGGAATTCGGCTGCCGCTGCCAGATTCGGGGCACCGCCATCCACTATGGGGTAGTGGATGGCGGCTGGGTCAAACCCCCCGTCTGGAGGTGCGGTGTTTGCGTCTACTCTAAAGGGCGAGGCACCGTTAGCAAACGTAAACCAACCGCCATCAGTGTCGTAGTCATCCGCCCTCACCGTAAAGGCATAAACTAGTGAGGCATCTGATAGATTCAGGTTATACAGGGGTGCGCTTGGTGCTGCAAGAGCGCGGCTAGCATACAAGGTTCGGGTTCCTCCTGCCCATCCATCATAACCCGGTATCAGTATACTTCCGAAGTGCCAGTCTAGGTTGCTACTAGATTCGCTCATGTTAATCACAATCGCAATTGTGTCCCCAAACACCGCTGTGGTTGAACTTGCGTTGGCCGCGGTCACTTTTGTCCCGCCGCTCAGCGTACCGTTTGCAAAACCGGTGCTTGCAACAAACTTAGGCAGCCGAGCTGCGTTGGCTGCGCCGACTATCTGCCCTGAAGCCGGATTCGCGCCATAGCCCAAGTCCGTGCTAATTGTGTTAGGCGTGTTATCTTCTGAGGTTGTGGCCACCATATCCGGATTCACCCAAACCTCAATCGTGTCTATGACTATTGCTGCGTAGGCATCTGTCGGTATGCCGAGCATCGAAACTATCCCGACGACGAGCAGCAAACATAAGAAAAAGATGGAATGCCTTTTCATAGGAAAATTCTCCTCTTGGAAAAATGAAATAAAATGAATAGGGGGTTTCAGCCGCACCGATTGCGGCGGAAACATGAAGAGTAGGAGGGACCTCTGGTCCCGATAATACCGTCTCCGCCCCACCGATTGCAGTGGAGCGCAGCAGGTAGCGCAGTCTCGGAGAAAACAGGGTAACCGTGGGCGGAGGCCCACGGTTATCCTGCCCCTTTATATCCCTAGTGGGGACAGAAATTTCCCCAGAACAACGCTGGTGGACTTCGACGTTGCAGCCGTCGGTGCAACGCGAAAAGCCCCGTGGCAGCCGCGTCCACGCGAACGTGAGCGGTTGCCACGGAGCAATGTGAGTCGCGCGCATGCACCGCGCGCGGTTTTTTATGTTGGAATTGCGAGCAAGGATATCCCCCCGGAGCCCCTTCCTGCCGAGTCTATCAAGGGTTAACTGGCGTAAAGTGAGGGGGGGGTAATCTGGTCTAGGGCATCATCAACGGGACGCGCAAACGCAAACGTGGATACGGCGCGCAGCCAGGGCGGCTGCTGCGTCGCTTTCACAGATATCTGCAGGCGAATCGGATAATCCGCGCGGAATAGAGTGTTCACGTTCGTGCTCCTTTTTCGTGACGTTGAATGTCATGCCCAACCAAATTGATGACATAAATAGTATACCACATTTTTGCGTGTTTGTCAACTTAAAAATGTGATTTTTTTAGATGCTATCATTTCTTAACGTTTTTGTCAAGGTTTAGGTTACAGCATCCAGGTCCAGAGCGGCCCTTTTCACCCTCGCGCGAAAGAGGCCCCTTTTCACCGATGCATGGCGCAGCACAGGACCGCGCCCTACGGACTAAGGCACCTCTTCACCGTAGCGCGAGGGCCTGTTCGCCGCGAAACGGCCCCTTTCACCGTAGCGCGAGGGCCTGTCCCTCGCGATCGTCCGAACCACACGAACCCCCCTTTCACCGTCGCGCGGCGGCCTGTCCCTCGCGATCCTCCTCAATAGACCGATGCATGGCGCGGCACAGGACCGCGCCCTACGGACTAAGGGGCTTTTAATCGTCGCGCGAAACAGGCCCCTTCAACCGTAGCGCGAGGGCCTGTCCCTCGCGATCTCTCGACCGATAAGAAAGGCCCCCTTTCACCCTCGCGCGCGGGAAAACCTGTTTCTCGCGATCCTCCTTGATAGACCGCAGCATGACGCGGCACAGGACCGCGCCCTACGGACTAAGGGCATTTTCACCGTAGCGCGAGGGCCTGTTCGCCGCGAAACGGCCCCTTTCACCGTAGCGCGAGGGCCTGTTCCTCGCGATCCTCCTTGATAGACCGATGCATGGCGCGGCACAGGACCGCGCCCTACGGACTAAGGGGCCTCTTCACCGACGGCCCCTTTTAACCGTAGCGCGAGGGCCTGTCCCTCGCGATCTCTCGACCGATAAGAAAGGCCCCCTTTCACCCTCGCGCGCGGGAAAACCTGTTCCTCGCGAACCCTCTCGCTAGACCGCAGCATGGCGCGGCACAGGACCGCGCCCTACGGACTAAGGGGCATTTTCACCGATGCATGGCGCGGCACAGGACCGCGCCCTACGGACTAAGGGGCATTTTCACCGATGCATGGCGCGGCACAGGACCGCGCCCTACGGACTAAGGGCATTTTACCCAAGCACGGCGCGGCACAAGACCGCGCCCTACGGACTAAGGGGCTTTTTCACCGATGCACGGCGCGGCATAGGACCGCGCCCTACGGACTAAGGGGCATTTTCACCGCAGCACGGCGCAGCACAGGACCGCGCCCTACGGACTAAGAAGCATTTTTACCATAAGAATCCGGTCGAAGCGGCTTTTTATTTTCGGGAGTGGTTCCTTATTCTATCACATCTACGAGCAGTTCGCGCCCATTCAAGGGTTGCACCGGGCGATTGTTGCGATGGATAATCGCTGCGAACGCAGAAATTTGCTCTTCCGACATCTCAATCGGTGTTGTCACGACAAACCATTTGACTCCTTCGGAGCAGGGAGGTGTCGTCAACGAACCTTCGTAACGGTAGGTGTGCCGCGTGTTCGGCAACAAATCCTCAACGTTGAAGGTGACGTTCTCAATGCGTTTCGCTTCGCCTGGGGCGGTTGGCAGATGCGCCCAAATCGGGTTAAAAGCGGCGTTTTCGCTGCCCTTCTCAATGAGCACTCCGATGACAGCCAGTGTGTCGTCTTCACTTTTGTGAACGAGGTGCATTTCCATATTAAACAGTTCGCCTGCCACCGTGTGTTCACTCGGCGTGTGAAAGTGGAATTGCAGGAGTTGATACCGCGTTCCATCAACCTCAAGCCAGTTTCCTGTGTCGGAATCAGCGGGTTTTCCTACAGGGTATCCCACCTCAATTGTATGCCCGGTATGACGAATGTCTAGGGGTGTCGGTTGGTAGTTGAAGGCGATAGCCGGGAGTTCTGCCGGCATCGGGTTCACCAAGTCGATCGGAGATTGGTGCCGTCCTACCGCACACAGGCTATATTCTGGGCTGAGTTGTCCCCAAACGTCGGGGCCATTTTCTGCTTCGTAGCCCCATTCCACCTTTTGGACATGGGGTGGCCCCTCGATAGTCTTCTTGCAACCGGTTGTCCACATAAGCATTCCTACGATAATTCCTAATTTTGCGAGATGCAGTTGCAAACGAAGTGCTGCAAACCTGCGTTGATTTGACTGAATACGCATAACAAATTTCCTCCTTAGAACGCGGAAAACGGTTTCCGCGTTTCCTATGTGGCTTTCAATCTTTATTGGCCTCTTTTATCACATCCCGGATGACAATGCCGAGCCCTGTGAAAAAAATCACCACCGTGAGAATTGCAACCCATTCCATCACAAATCCTCCGATAGGGAGTGGCAAACGATTGCCTTGATGGACGCGGAAACCCTGGGCGAACCTGACTAGTTTCCGCGTTTCCTATGTGGCTTTCAATCTTTATTGGCCTCTTTGATGACATCTCGGACGATGACACCGAGCCCTGTGAGAAACATTACTAGCGTGAAAAGGGCAACCCATTCCATTACAAATCCTCCAATTCATGAATCTTTCGATAGGCAACACGATTGATCCGAATAAGTATAAATGTGGCCAGAAGTGCTCCCAGCACTCCAGCTATAATGAGAAACCAACTGGTTTTCCCATAATTTTGAATCACCCAAGCAACATAGGACCCCCGTTAATTAGTATAACCTGAAATGTCTGTTTTGTGCAAGGAAAAAGTTTTTTATTGGCATTGAGACGCGGGAGTGCGCGCTTACAGCTATCGAGACGCGGGAGGGCACGCCTATCGGGGCATCGAGACGCGGGAGTGCGCGCTTACAGCTATCGAGACCAGGAGGTCTCTCCTACCGGGGGGAGCTGAATCGCTCCATCGCACCTAACAAAAAAACTTGCACATTTTGCGGAAAGATGCTACAATAAGCCGACATCTTTAAAGGCAGAGCCTTAGGAGAACATCATGGCACGACACAGCGGCGATTACTACATCAAGCAGGGCCTCGCTAAGAATATGAGGGGCCACTATCAGCACGCTATCTACGATTTTGACCTTGCCATTGAGCTCGGCGCGCCAGACCTGAATCAGGCATACAATCTACGCGGCATCGCAAAATATTCCCTCGGCCAGTATGAAGAGGCCATCAAGGATTACGATAAGTCTATTGAACTCAACTCCGAGGAACGGGATGCCTACCATTTTCGTGCGCAAGCGAACTATGAAATGGGCAACTACGAGGAGGCCATCAAGGATTATGACATTGATGTCCGACACAACCCCGATAACATGGAGGCATACTACTCCCGTGGCATGGCGAAAAGGCAGCTGAATCGGCACGCTGCAGCCATTAAGGACTTTGACGAGTCACTCCGAATCGACCCGCGCTTCGCCGAAGGCTACCACGCGCGCGGTAATTCAAAATATGATCTTCAGCAATATCGGGAGTCCATTCGGGACTTCGACAAGGCACTCCGGTTTCACCCTGGGCTCATCGATGCGCTCGCGTCGCGTGCCGCTGCGAAGTTCAATCTCGGCATGCCCGCTGCAACGCTCAAGGATGCCGAAGCACTCGTCAAACTCAAGCCCGATGATGCTAGAGGCTACATCCTCCGCGCCCAAGCGAACCGGGCCCTCGGGCACGAAGAGCTCGCACAACAGGATGCCCAAAAAGGGATTGACATCGTGCAAGAGGCAGGCGGTTCTGTCCCCG
Organism: uncultured Poribacteria bacterium; assembly: GCA_958296135.1. Lineage (GTDB taxonomy): Bacteria > Poribacteria > WGA-4E > WGA-4E > WGA-3G > AGPOR5. The sequence continues at coordinate 3,884,369 of CATQHZ010000001.1, read as the reverse complement.
GCTTGAAGGTTACTATTTTACCTGTCCCGGAGGAAGATGACAAATGAGACTGAGCTGTCTCCCTGTTTCACTTTACGATGACATCTTCAGCGAGAGAAGCACCGTTGCCGACTGGATTGGTTTGGGCGCGAAACTGGGGCTTGATGCGGTGGATTTTAGCATCAAGTTTTTCCCACGGCGCAACGCGGACACTTTGAACATCATGCGTGCCGCGCTTGCCTTTGAAAAATACCGTATTGCGCCCTGCATGCTCGCGTGCTATTCCGATTTTACGCACCCGGATGCAACGCGACGCGAAGTTGAACTGACGCAACTCAAGGCGGACATTGAATTGGCGGACGTGTTAGGGGCGAGATTCGTCCGCATTACGGCGGGACAAAACCACCCCGGCCTCCAGCGCGATGAAGGCGTGCAGTGGATAACCGAAGGATTCCGCCGCGCCCTTGATGAGGCGGACACGCGCGGCATCACTCTCGCTTATGAGAACCACACCAAAGGTGCGCCGTGGGACTATTGGGACTTCTCTCAGCCGACAGAAATTTTCCTAGAAATCCTGGAGGCCCTCGCCGATACGCCTCTCGGTGTCTGCTTTGATACTGCCAATCCGCTTGTTCTCGGCGAAGATGTCCTCGCGCTGCTAGATGAAGTTATTGACAGGGTTGTCGTGCTTCATATCTTCGATCTTCGCGAAGTTGGGGTGTTTGAGCCGGTGCGCGTCGGCACCGGTGCCGCCCCAATCCCCCAAGTCTTCGCCCGCATGAGAGCAGCAAACTATGACGGCTGGCTCAGCATTGAAGAGGCGAGCCGCTCAGGCGAGGAAGGGTTTGCGCAGTCGATTGCGTTCGTTCGGCAGGCGTGGCGAGAAGCTGCTGCGCCATAAACACCGGTAGGCGCGGTTTCAAACCGCGCCTACGGAATTCGTTCGGCGTACTCCTGGGTATTAGCCGCGCGACGGTTCGCTCATTCGTCCCCGCGCCTGACGCGACAAGTCCGCCAGATGCCCATCGTTCGCCCTCACCTGTTCGAGGTGAATCTTCCGTTCTGGTGTTGCCGTTCTCACCATTTTCTCGCTGTATTTCCGATCGATCCAGAATCGCGCCGCCCCACTGATGTATGCCTGCAGCGCGTCCAGTTTCTCCGCCGGGTACCGTTGGCAGAGATTGATGGTAAACATGCGCCGCCGTTTGCCGCCGCCGAACGCGGCATGCTTCGTGTTGTGGTTAAACAGCACCAGATCGCCCGGTGTTGTCTCTAGGGCGACGGCCGGCACATCCTTCCCGTGCAATTCCCATAACTCTTGGCTCTTCCCGATTTGCTTGGAGAGTCCATCCGCGTAATTATCGCCGAAGAGGTGGCTGCCGGGAATGACGCGCAGCGCGCCGGTGTCCCGTGTCAGCGGGTCGAGGTAGAAGGCAATCTTGATATGCCTCGGGTCTTCCAGTTTATGTCCGCCATCTGAGTGCCAGCCGGTATCGCCGACGTAGAAGTTGCCGTCGCTGCCCATGTAATTGAAATCGTCGCCGAGCAGTGTCTTAGCAATCGCGAGAATCCTCGGGTCATCGAGGAGCGAGCAGAGTTCTTCGTGCTGATCGATGAACGGCACGATGCAGGAGCGCGCCATGCCTTCGTGCGGTTGCCCGTTATGTCCGCCGCCGTGCTCTTCCCAGACTTCTTCAAATGCGTCCTGAATCGCCGAAATCCGGTCTGCCATCAGCTGTGGGAAGCCGAGATACCCGAATGTCTTGAAAAAGTTAATTTCCGAGTCAGTGAGGGTGAAGTTGTGTTGGTTCATCTCCGTGTTCCTCCTATGGACTTGATGTGTCTATTGTATCAGATTTGCGCGAAATTTTCCAATACGATTTCGTTTTTCACCGTAGCGCGGGGGCTTGTTCCCCGCGGGCCCCCAACCGCAACGAAAAACGTCCGCAACCCAGAGGCCACGGACGCTTTTTGAGACGTTCGCTGCATGGATAGGGACAGACCCTCGCCCTACGGTTCAAGGGAGCGAAATAAACCTAGTAATAATTCAATTTTTTCTTGACAAAAAAGCGAAAATAGGTTACACTATGCTTTAACAGATTACGCAAAGGAGGTCTTGATGGAATACAAAGGGTTGCAACTGGATCGGTTTCAGGAGGATGCGATTGCGGCGATTAATCGGGATAACTCGGTGATTGTCACCGCGCCAACGGGCGCCGGGAAGACGGTAATCGCCGAATATGCTGTCGAAAAGTGTATCCAAGAGAACCGTCGGGTTATCTACACCGCACCGATTAAGGCACTCAGCAATCAGAAGTACCGCGATTTTTATGCCGAGTATGGTGAGAAAATCGGCATCGTTACGGGCGATGTGGTGCTGAATCCTTACGCACAAGTGCTGCTGATGACTACCGAGATCTTCCGTAATACGATTTTCGATAACATTGAGCGGCTTGACGATGTCTCCTACGTTATTTTTGACGAGATCCACTATATTAACGACATCGCGCGCGGCACTGTTTGGGAGGAGAGCCTCATTTTCGGGCCGCAACATATCAAATTTGTCTGCCTGAGTGCCACGATTCCGAATATCGCGCACTTCGCCGAGTGGATGCAAAGTGTGCGGGAGATTGAGATTGAGGTAGTGGAGGAACTGAAACGTCCCGTCCCGCTAGAGCATTACGTCTATTTCACCGATTACGGCATCGGCACGCTAAAACATATCGCCGGCATCCAGCAGAAAGCGGTGCAGGCGCGGCGTGCAAAAGAGTGGCGCGACAAGAAGGATACCGGAAAACGTGTGCTTCCTTCCGATATGGTAGAGACGCAGCTGCTCCCTTACCTCCACCGCGAAAATCGGCTGCCGTGCCTCTATTTCTGTTTTAGCCGCAAGGGCTGTGAAGCCAACGCCTCCCATTACGCGGACGGTAGGCACCCGACGTTGCTGAAGCCGTGGCAGAAAACCGAGATTTTAGCGAGATTTGACGCGCTCTGCATCCAATTTGACATCGTTGAGGAGAAGGACATCGCCGAGTTCCGCCGGTTGGTGAGCCGAGGCATCGCTTATCACCATGCTGGGATGCTGCCTACGCTCAAGGAGGTAGTCGAACGCCTCTTCACCTCGGGCTTAATTCGGCTCCTCTTCACGACAGAGACGTTCGCTGTCGGCATCAACATGCCAGCATGCACCGTCGTTTTTGATAGCCTTGAAAAATTTGATGGCATCGGGTTCCGGTATCTCAAGTCCCGCGAGTATCATCAGATGGCGGGGCGTGCGGGAAGACGCGGCATTGACACTATCGGCTACGTCTATGCGCAAATTCAGCCGTTCTACGCCGATGCGGACGAAATCCGCAAAGTCATCGCCAACAAGATTGAACCGATAGAGAGTCAGTTTAACCTCTCTTATTCCAGTATTCTCAATCTTTATGAGAAATATGGCGACGACATTTACGATGTCTACACGATGAGTCTGAGCAACCATCAAAACTACACCCGCATTGCTGAGCTCAACACGCAGATTGAGACGCTTGATGGCAAATGCAAGGCTCTGCCGCGCCCGGCATGTATCCACGATGGCGTTGATGGCGTTGAGCAGCTCGAGATGCATTATCGCGTCAAGCGGAATATCGCCAAGGCGCTCCAGCGGTTCCAAGTAGACATGGCGAAAATCAAAGCGGAGACGCGCGGGAAAAAGCAGCGGAAGCAACGCATCAAGCGGCTGGCCCCAATTCACAAGCAGATTAAGAAGGTTCAAGGGGGGAGCACGGAGAGTTTGTGCGACGGATGCCACCAGTTGGGCCAATGCACCGCGCGCTATAAAAAGATCCGCCGAGGGGAACAGCGCATTCAGAAACTCAAACAGCAGACGAATGTCATCGAGAATTACCCGCGCCTCCAGATAGCGGCGCGCCTCAAGGTGCTGAAGGCCCTCGGTTATATTGAGGGGCAAACGGTGCTCCCGCGCGGCAGCACCGCCTCACACATCTACGGGTATGAACTCCAACTCACGCAGTTGCTGTTCAGCGGCTTTTTTGAACGGCTCACCGAGGACGAAATCAACTGCCTCATGGTGGCAATAGTCTCTGAACCGCGTAAAGATGGATACTATAAACCGCTCAAGAATGCGCGGTTGCTAGGCGCATTGGACGCAGTAAGCGGTGAGCTCTCACGCCTCCAGCGGTTGGAATTGCGGCACAAGGTCTCCGAGATTACCCCGATGCTAGAACTTCGCCTCTGCACGGCGATGCTGGCGTGGAGCCGCGGCTGTGAGTTTGATCAGTTGGAAAGCTACGCTGACTTAGACGCAGGCGACTTTGTCCGCACCTTCAGACTCGTCATCGATCAGCTTCGGCAGATGCGCCGCGCGATGATGGGACATAATGTCCTTATTGAGAAACTGAATCGGTGCATCGGAAAAATTAATCGGGATGTTATCGATGCTGAACGGCAGTTGCGCATCGGGCAAGAAGACGCGCCGGCGCCTGAGACAGATATGGCGCCTGAGACAGATACGGCGGCTGAAATTGACGATTCTTCGGAGGGGAATTAACGCGCCGCCTGCAGCTGCATTTCGTTGTCGGTTAATTGTCAGGGCGGATTTCTATCTCCGCCTCCCACCCGACACTCCCCGCACACGGACAGATATAGCAGGCTGTCCTTACAGTGCATTTGACAGTGCATTTGACAGTGCATTTGAAAACTGAATGTTTCTGACAGCCCACGTTTTTCTCTTGTAATTTAGGGCGAAATTATGTTAAAATAGTGGGTAGTTGAGGGAAACCGGTCCCTCGCCGTGCATTTTATATGCTTAAGACTTGCGCGTACGCGCCATGCCCTGTCGGCGGGGCGCGGTTGCGTAAGGCCTAATAGGAGAAATCACAATGGCAAATCAAAACTTTGACCTGACTGGCACGCTACAAGTGCGGGCAGCGGAAGAAAACGATGCTGAACATTTACACACATATTGCTTCGCGGATAAAACCAAAAAGCAGGTAACGGAGGAACTCAGGGCAGAGCTCACGGATGGGAGCCAAACCTTCCGGCTCGTCGCAGAAGCCAGCGGTTACGCCATCGGGCAAATCAAGGTGGAAAAGCACCCCGGTAACGCCGAGCTCGGGCAAGTCGGTGCCCTCACCGTGTCCGGTCCGTTCCGGCTGCTCGGTGTGGCAGATTACCTCATCAAGGCTGCCGAGGCGACCGCGGCGGAGAACGGCGTTAAAACGCTTGAGATCGAAATCGCGCCGACAGATGGCCCCGTTATCCAACGGTATAAGGACTGGGGGTTCTCTGAAAAACCGGTCGTCATCCTCCAAAAGGAGCTCGGTGCCGAGGAAGAACCTGCCCCGGAGAGTTCTGCTGATACACCCGCTGATGGTGAGCAGCAGGAGCTCCTCGACCAGTAAAAGCGAACGTGTAAGGGTGGATAGGGACATCCGCCCTTACAGCCCGCCTTTATTGGCGAATGTCATGGAGAACCTATCATGAGAAATTGCGCGATAAGTTCACTACGCTCCTTCTGCCTTGCCCTCGGGCTTGCCGTTTTCATCGTCGCGTGCGGCACTCAGAACGAAAACCTGTCCAAAGGGAAGGAGTTGATTAAGTCCGACAAACGGCGAAAAGAGGAGCGCGCCGTGCGCGAATTTAAACTGGCCATCCAGCAACAGCCGGATATCGCTGAAGCGCACTATCTGCTCGGCTTTTACGACTCACAGGAGTTTTACGAACCTGGGACCCCGGAGTGGGAGAAAGCCGCTATTGCTGAACGTGGCAATCACATGTTCCGCGCTTATCAAACCGAACAGCGTAAATACCTTGAGACGCTTATCTTTGAGACGCTCCGCGACGATGAACCTGATGTTCAGAACGCCGCCCTTGTTGCGCTACAGCAGGTATACCGAAAAGGCGACCGGAGCCGACTCTTGAGCCAACTCGAAAAAGCGATGAAGTCTAAAGACAATCGCGACCGGCACGATGCACACTGGGTGCTAGGACATCTCGGCAAGGAAGACCCGGGGACGCTCGTTCCGATATTAGTCAAACTGCTGGACCACGGCAGAATGGAAACGCGCCTGAACGCGGTCAAAGCACTCGGCGAAGTGGGCAGCGAACAAGCGATTCCGTCTCTCGCCGCGCTGATTGACTCAGGTTCTGCCAAATGGAAACGGGACCGGGAGAAGCCCGAGGTTCGCCAGCTCGCTGTGGAGGCCCTCGGCAAAATCGGTGGGGCTGCCGTGCCAGAACTCGTCAAAATTGTGCAGAACAAAGGTTCGTCGTTACGCGTTGATGCCATCCGCGCTTTGTCCTCTCTCGGCGATGAGAAAGCGGTGGTGCCGCTCTTAGACGCGCTGAAGGCACAGAGCAGCCGGGAAGTCGTTATCCCGTTCGCGAATTAACGACTTGTAGGCAGGCCCTCCCGGTCTTGATACCGTCCGAAAGGAGTTTCTATGCTTAAAACATTTGCGGACCGAAATCCAAACGCATTTATCTTGCCGCTCTTCTTTCTCGCGCTCGTCTTCGGGCTCGGATGTGACAGCCGTTACTACGACGAACGCATGCAGATGGAGGTGCAGCAACTTGACAGCGACCTCGAGAACCGCTGGTCTACTAGTGGTGTTGTCGTCTTGGCCATGACACCAAACGGCCCAGCGGACAAAGCGGATGTGGAGGTAGGCGAGCTCATCTCCTATATCATTGCGGAATATCCGATCCAAAACGCTGGGGATTTCAACAGCGCGATGAAAAAGGCGATTGATGAGGATAATAACCTAGTTCTTTATATCAAAGACAAACCGCCGTTTCGCATCGCTATTCGTCGGCTTGGCGATAAGATTGGGTTGAAGGTTGAGGGTGGCAGCACCGTCCGCGTCAAGGAAATCCAACCCGGTACTCCCGCTGCAAACTTGGATATTGAGGTGGGCGATATTGTCGAAAAAGTCGTCGATGAGCGGAAAATCCACAGCCTTGGCGACTACAAGAAGACGCTCGGCGAATTTTCAAAACAGCAGGTGACTTTCCGAACTTCGGAGCTCATCGGTGTAAAAATCGCTTCTGTCACCGCGCTTGGTGAGCTCGGCGATACGCGCGCCGTTGAGCCGCTCATGGATATCTTCACAAACAGTTCCGAGCTTTCACTTCGCAAAGCGGCGGTGAGCAGTTTAGAACGGCTCGTAGAATTGAGCGCGCTCAATGAGCTCTTCCAGCAATTCCAGGCCGCGAACGTAGATGAGCTTCCGGCTGATAGTCTGCAGGCACAGCAGTTAGAATCTGCCGCGATTCTGGGATTGCTCACCGTCGATCTTGCCGAAAATACGGCGACGTTGAAGGCTCCCTTCGGTACACAATTCCGTCACCGTGCCGCGGCACTGCATCAGAAAATCAACGAGGGGCAGTTAGTGACACTTGCGCAGCGGTATATCCAACGTGCGGTGGAACCGGAACAGGAAATTCGGCGTGCCTGCCTCTCAATGCTAGGCATTCTGAGACCGGCATCGGCAATTGACGCGCTTGTCGTGGTGCTCAAAAATCCGGGGGAGCTTCCCGGTATCCGTTTTCAAGCGGGGTTGGCCCTCAGTCAGATTGGCGACCCGGCCGTTGACGCACTCATCGCTGCTTTTGAAGGTGCGGATACAAGCACGAAGGATATCGCTGTTTCCGCGCTCGGCGGTATCGGCGGTACCAAGGCGCGGAATCTGCTCATTAACGCGCTAGAATCCGCCGAGGAACCGGCAATCCAGCTCACACTCGTCGATGCCCTCGCAAAAATCGGCGATGCACCGGCACTTGAGGCACTAGAACGCCAGCGCACCCGGTTCCAAGAAGACGACACCGGCATTCGCATCTTTTTGGCCGAGGTCTTCAAGAATTTAGCGTCTGAGCCGAGGTAATACCCGGTGAACCTCTTTGGTTCAGGCGCCACTTGGCTCTATCGGGTGCTTATGTAGATTAGAGAAAAGAACTCGGTGTTGAGAGGCGGCATGAAAATTGGACTCATTTCAGATTTGCACACGGATGTTACGCCGCAGAATAAGGCGCTCGTGCCGCATCTGATTTGCGCAGTGAAAGCTGCTGAACTTGACGTGTTCGTCCTTGCCGGCGACCTGGCGCGCCATTTAACGGCCCTCTCAGAAACCCTCAACGCCTTTCACGAGGCAGAGTTGGCGTGTGACAAGGTGTTCGTTCCCGGCAATCATGACATCTGGGCTATTGAGACGCCGAATGTCACGAGTGAACAGAAATGCCAGATTATCTCAGCACTCTGTTATGAGTGCGGGTTTCATCCGCTCATGGAGGCACCGTTTGTCAAACAACGGGTGGCTAGAGACATCTGTCCTTCCGATGCCAAAGTCGGTTTCTGTGGCACCATCGGTTGGTATGATTATTCCTTTGCGCCGGAAGGTTATGAGTTTTCCGATGCGCAGTATGCCCAAAAACAACTGATGGGTGTCGTCTGGAATGATAAGCGATACGCGAAGTGGGGAGACACCGATCTTGCCGTGACGCGCCGATTGGTTGCGAAACTCTGCAAACAGTTCACTGTTCTCCGTGAAGAGGTGTCGCGTATCATTGTCGTCACGCATCACGTTCCGTTTCGGGAGTGCATCCGATACCACGGGGAATTACCGTGGGACTTTTTCCGCGCCTTCATGGGGAGCGTGCGGTTCGGCGCGATCTGCTTGCAGGAGCCGCTTGTCACGCATGTCCTCTTTGGGCATACGCACCGGCAGATTGACATGGATATTGGCAGTGTCAGGGCTCTCTGCGCGCCTGTCGGTTATCTGCATGAAGAACCGCCATGCGGCTTGCAAGCGTATGCCGAGAGTCGATTAACCTGTTTCTCAATCTGATTTTGCTACTGTCTACCAAAGGAGTCGAATATGGAAATAACTTTAACGAATAGTAACGAAGCCGGGGCCCTTGAATTTCCGTGGGGTGCTATCAAGTGGCTCTGCAATAACCAGATCGATCCGGCCGCAGAGATGACCTTCGGTATTGTTTACATTAACGCATGTGAATGTAATCCGACGCACTACCACCCGAACTGTGAGGAGCTCATCTATGTCCTCTCTGGGGAGTGCGCCCACAAGTTGGGCGATGAAGTTATCCCGCTCAAACCGGGGATGATGTTGCGTATTCCGCGGAACGTCAAACACAACGCTGTCAACACCGGCTGGCAGCCTGTCACGATGATTATCTGCTATTCGGATGCCGACCGGCAGACAATCTTCTGCGAGTAGGCGGGTCCTTCCGGTTCCAATAGGATTAGGATTTTACGATATGTCCAAAAATACACGTTGCAGCGTCAAAATCTGCGGTATCACCTCCGTTCATGACGCACGACTCGCCGCCGATGCTGGTGCGGATTACGCCGGTGTGCTCGTTGACGTTGCTGCATCAGAACGCTCTCTCTCTACTGCCAAGGCGGTGGAAATCGCCAAAGGCAGTCCGATTCCGACGGTGCTTTTGCTCTTCAATCGCACCACTGCGGACATCTGCGATGCGGTATCGCGGATTAACCCGTTTGCAGTGCAACTCCTCGCGCGGGAACCGCCACAACAAGTTGAAACGCTGAGACGGAGGGTTCAGTGCCAGCTCTGGAAATCTGTCTATCTCCCCGCGGGAAGCCGAGAGAACGTAGATGTTCGCGCCGTTCGCGCGGAGATGGCTGCCTATTGCGATGCGGGTGCCGATTTTCTCCTCTTTGACACCGTTGAGATGCGCGGTGAGAAACCGCGATACGGTGGCACTGGCAAAACCTGTGACTGGCACGTTGCAGGCGAGCTCATTGCGGAGAGCCCGCTGCCTGTTTTCTTCGCTGGCGGCATTCGTCCGGAGAACGTCAAAGCGGCGATTGAGACGCTCCGGCCGCACGGCATCGACCTCTGCTCAGGTGTAGAGGCATCGAAAGGTATCAAAGATAAGCGGAAATTGGAACGGCTGATGGCCGAGGTTCAAAAAGCCTCTTGAATTTTCGCGCGATTCTTGTTATCATTAACCGAGAAAAATCGTTTTTAACTTGCGTAACATGTTAATAGGACTTACGCGTAACACCCCGGCAGAGGCGCGGTTTGAGGCCGCGTTGCCCGGTGCCTGTGAATTTTTGCGTAAACCTTGGTAAAAATAAGGAGATTTGTATGAAAATCAACGCGCATTGGTTAACCTATCTTTTGGTGATCATTTGTGTTGTGTCCGTTGCTGGATTTTCGACGGCTTTTGCGGACAGCCATGAGGCTGAAGAGAGCCACGCTGAGCATGAAGAGGGTGCAGCGGCGGAAGAAAAGGCCAGCATTCCCGGCTGGTTCCGCGTGGATACCGATTCGCTAGGGACGAACTTCCTCATCGGTGCTACGCATGTCGTCGGCGGTATCCCGCTGGCTTCTACTATTTATATTGGCGGCACGAGAGGCGAGTATGACTTCGGCGTTGTCCTCCCGGTTGTGAAAGGCGACAGCATGAGTCTTACCCTTTTGCCGACGCTCGGTGTTGGGTTTGACTATGCTGGCGCGAACGGCCCCGCGACACTCTTTCCGCAGATGTTTGTCTTCTTACCTGCAGGTAAGTTTTATTTTCAATCGTGGACGATCGGGACGTTCTTTCTCCCGTCTTTCTCAGACGACGCGACGAACACGGTTTATACTCGGAATCGGCTTACCTACAAGATTAACGATACCGTTGACCTGGGCCCGCAGTTTGAAACGGTTCTCGGGCTTGTTGATGGCGTTACCCCTTTCAGTACGATTATCGGGGGGCGCATCAACATCGCTTACGGTGAAAATAACACCCTCGGTGTCCTCGTCGGCTATGACTTGGAAAAGGGCGAAGATGACACTGGGCTTACGGGCAGGTTAAGTTTCACGCGCACTTGGTAGTCACGTTGGATTGCCACAATGCATAAGGCGAGGGCTATTGCCCTCGCCTTTTTCTTTTTTTTGTCCACGTATACCGAATTCGTTTGAACCGTTTCAATGCCGTAGTACCAAATGAGGTTCAACTGTCTCGTTGACGAAAAACCAACTTAATTCGGTATTAGGTATCTGTCCGGAGGGCATCTATCGGCGACATCCGTGCAGCCCGAACTGCCGGATACAGACCAAAACCAATTCCTAGTAAGAATGAAAAACCTATTGCAATGACGATCCAGGGTCCTGACAAAACCACCGGCCACACCGGTACTACCGGCGCGATCCGGACAGCGAGATAGGCCATGCCATGTGCCGCGAGCCATCCACCCCCAACGCCAAGGAGCGCGCCACAAACGCAGAGGCAAACCGATTCGGTTAAGAATTGCCAGAAAATGTCCTTCCGTTTTGCGCCCACCGATTTTCGCAGCCCTATCTCCCGCGTCTTCTCACCAACAGAGACGAGACAGATATTCATGATACCGATGCCCCCGACAAACAGCGAGAAGCCGGCAATGCTGCCCAGGGCGATCTTTATCACCTTTTGGATGTGCGCCAGCCGATGGTACGTCAGTTGCGGCACGTAGTACCCGATAAAGTCATCTTGCCCCCGGTGTCTTTTACGCAGGGCATCCTTAGCAGAATCGATGACACTGTTAAAATCGGTGCCCTTTTGAAAAAAGACAATCAAGTTTTCAACGTAACGCGTGCCTGTTAGCCGTTGTTGACAGGTTGTCAATGGGATACAGACGGCATCATCCAAGGAATACTCCCAGGTGAGGCTACGGCCTTTCGGTTTCATCACACCGACAACGCGCATCCGGACGGGCTTTTGCCGGTGATGATAATAATACCGGATCTTTACTTCTTGCCCTAACGGAGACGCGTATCCAAACAACTCCCTCGCGATGCCGGAACCCAAGACGCAGACCTGGGTGGCTGTCTCTACATCATTTTCGGTGAGAAATCTGCCAACTTGTAGTTCCCAGTTCATGCCGAGTGCATAGTTTTCAGTAGTCCCTTGTAAATATGCCACGGCTTGATTTCCAGTTCGGGTGCTAACAGGGTTGTCGAACGATTCATGATAGGGCAAGACATAGAGGACATCGGGGCATTCTGCCTCAAGTGCCTCAGCGTCCTCAAAGGTGTATCGTTCCGTGGTGCGGCGGAGCCGTCCGCGTTTGAAAGTGGAGGTGCGCGTCCAGAGTGTGAACTGATTCGCCCCTCCAAGTTTTTCGATATCTTTGACGATGATTTTTTTCGCGCCATCGCCGATGGCTATCATGCAAAGCACCCCCGCGATGCCGATGAAAATGCCGAGAATAGACAAGCCCGCGCGAAAACGGTTTTGCTGAAGATGAAGAATGCCCGAGGCAACTGCATCGGTGAATTTCATGTTACACCTCATCGCATGCGAAGTTTTACTGTTAATGGTATCCGATAGGAAGGCATTTGTGAAATTAAAATGAGAAAAAACAGGCCGCTTCCGTTCTCGCAGGAAGGGTAAGGACAGCTGTCTCCAAGCGTTCTCAAACAGGGCAAAACCGGGCGAGTGCCACCTACAGATGCGAGACGAATCGACACAATTTGGTGTCACTCCAGCAAATAGAGGTAGATCGTGCGCTCTTTCGCCCGAGAAAATGTCGGTAACGTGCGAACCATGCGTCCGCGCTGGCGAATCCATTCACGTACCTTCTTATTTGCATCGAACACGTTAAAACTCCCCACATCGACGACGAACCACAACCGGTGCTTCTGCGATATCCACTGCTTCTCAAATCCTGCCGCGTTTTCTATCAAACTCCCGATGTAAATCGTTTCCAATTCTGGGAGGTAATATTTCCCCATCTCCGGTTCTGAGAGTACCACTTTATCGTTAGGTTTCTTATATGTTCGGATGACATCAAAAGTCTCGCGCCATTTCGGCCGCCCGCCGTTTTCGACGTTAAAATAGAGATAGTCTTGTGCTGCCATGTTTAGGAGGAGGATGCAGGGTACGAGCGCGCCGAAGAGCGTGCGTCCTAACTTCGCGTATAGCCGTTCACATGCGACTGCGGCGAGGATGAAGTACGCCGGCGTTGTCCAGAATAGATAGTAGCCTGCGACGTTTTGGAACTGCGATGCAATCAGAAAGAGCAGCAGCGGGACACCGGCGTAACAGATGAGAAACCGAGTGGGACGCTTAGATGGGGAGGCGATGCCCCCGAAGAAAGCGGTAACGGCTATTGGGATACTCACCCCTTGGACGAGCGTCAGCACAATGTAGAGGGGGCTGCGACTCCATTCGTTGAGCCCCCATCCGGAGAAGAGGTATCCGTGAATTTTCGGGTGCACGAGTGCTAGCATCGGTGCGGCGAACGGCCCGAAAAAGATGAGCAAATTTAGCCACATCTTTCGGTAGTCGCGATTTTCTAATCGCGACCGGGAGGGCGCGCCAGATTGCAAATCCAACAGACAAAATACCGCGTACACCGCTAGCGCCGGCACCATAAACACCGCGAGGAGATGCGATAAAATCAGACAGATACAGGTGAAAAGCGCGCCGAATGTCAACAGCATGGAATTGCGTTTTACCGACAGATAGAAGAGCCACGCCGTTAACGCCGCGAAAAGAAATGTCCAGATGTAGGAACAACGCGCGTTCTGTGCCCAAAACAGATGCCAACTAGAGAACGATACGAACGCCGCTGCGAGAAGCCCTACCCGCCAATTGAAGAGCGTCCTTCCCAAACCAAAGATGATAGGAATAGAGAGAATGCCTACGATGCATGGCATGAGGCGACTTCCCCATTCGCTATCGCCTGCGAGGATGATGGATAACTTCACCGCCAGATACGGAATCGGGTTAATAGGCGAGTTGTCTAGGGTGAGCTGTTGCGCGTCTAGCACCATGAAGACTTCGTCCTTCCAGAAACTCCACTCACCTAGTTTCCAGAATCGGAGCATCGCGCCAATGATAACAACGGTGCTCAACAGCGGCGTGCATTTCCACAGCGCGGCTACCGATTGCAAATCTTTTTGGCAATGTTTTGATGAAAATTTCAGCATTTTTATTATCAGTTTGTCTCCTAAGCGCAGAAAAATAGGGAGGGCACTCAGCGAGCAACCCGAGAGCCGCACGCCTCCATGTCCCTTCTTCATCGGCGGAGATAGGCTTTCAGCGACAATTGGCACGCATTTTGCTTTAAGTGAAAGATAGGTGCTATATTAGTGCCGCTCATATTGAAATATATCACAAATTGATGCCGGTATCAAGACAAATCCGGTAGCGGTGAATTTGGTATGTGACGCGCATCGGCGCGCTTTTTTACAAAATTGTTGGGCATGGGATAGTCCCTCCGCCCTGCTAAAAGGAGATTTTCTTTCATGAGAAGTAAAGCGTTTTGGTTAACCCGATTGTTGGCAATCGCGTGCATGTTGGCAGTTGCTAGCGTCCCCTCAGTCTACGCGGAAGAGCACGAAATGGGGGAAGAAATGGAGATGGAAGAAGCGGAAGAATCCAGTACCTCTGGGTGGTTCCGAATAGATACGGACGGCTTGGGTACGCAGTACTGGTTTGGTGCCAGTCACTCCCTCGGCAGTATCTCGCTGGATAGCGATATTTACGTCGTGGATACCTTCGGTGAATTCGACATCGGCCTCGGTATTCCTGTTGTTGACAGCGATGCGCTGTCGCTGAGTTTCCTCCCGATGGTAGGCATCGGTTTTGATTATACTGCGCCGAATGGGCCTTCTTCGCTGATTGCTCCGCAGCTGTTTACGTATCTCACCGCCGGTTCCATCTATTTTGAATCGTGGATTCAAGGATTCTTCAATTCTCCGTTTGATGAGGATGCGGGAGATGCGCTGTATACGCGCGATTTCATTCTTTATGCTATTAACGACACCGTCGCTGTCGGCCCGCAAGTTGAAGTAACGCTTGATTTAGGCGATGACGGCGGGCTCGGTAGCCTTGTCGCTGGCGGCCGCCTTAACCTCGGCTACGGCGAAAACAACACCTTGGGGCTTTTCGTTGGGTTTGAAACCCAAAAAGAGGACGAGGATACCGGGCTGACTGGGCGCATGACGTTCGTCCGCTCGTGGTAGCAAGCCTTGTAGAAATAACAGCGAATCCAGTTCGATTCGCTGTTGAGGCAAGGGCACGACTTAGGTTGATTTGTCTTGCTGAGGTTAATTTGGTGTGAGAAGCGGCTCTCAACGTCGAGAGCACGCTTTCAAGACAAAGGAGATATTTGACATGAAAAAGATTCCTCGAAGTTTCTATCAGGGCATCGTTATAATGCTGGCTCTCGTCTGTCTTCTGAGCGCGAACGCCTTCGCCCTCAATGGGGCTGTTGAAGGCGAGAAAGTCTCAGATGCGAAGTATATGGCGGATACGCTATGGGTGCTGGTTGCTGCATTCCTCGTCTTCTTTATGCAGGCGGGTTTCGCCATGGTTGAATCCGGGTTTACTCGCGCCAAGAACGCCGTGAACATCCTCATGAAGAACCTCATGGACTTCTCCATGGGCTCCATCGCCTACTGGGCGATTGGGTTTGCGCTTATGTTTGGTGCGGGGAACGCCTTTATGGGCACAAGCGGCTGGTTCGTCCCGGCAGATTCTAACGCGTTCGGTTCACTGGAGTGGAGTTCGGTTCCGACGTATGCGGCGTGGCTCTTCCAGCTCGTTTTCGCTGCGACGGCAGCTACCATCGTATCCGGCGCGATGGCGGAACGCACGCAGTTCAAAAGTTACTTGATTTATAGCCTTTTCATCACCGGCATTATCTATCCCATCGTCGGGCACTGGATTTGGGGCGGCGGGTGGTTATCAAGCTTGGGGATGCTTGACTTCGCCGGTTCAACGGTTGTCCATTCGACAGGGGGATGGTTGGCATTGACGGGTGCTATCGTCTTAGGGCCCCGCATCGGCAAATACGATGGCGAGGGTAACCCTCGGCCGATTGCCGGGCACAATCTTCCGCTTGCCGCGCTCGGTGTCTTTATTCTGTGGCTTGGGTGGTTCGGTTTTAACCCCGGCAGCCAGATGGGTGCAGACGCAGCGGACATTTCCCTCATCGCGGTAACCACGAACATCGCCGCTGCAGCGGGGGCTATTGCCTCAATGATTACCGCGTGGATTATCCTTGGTAAACCGGATGCAGGTATGGCCCTCAACGGCGCGCTCGCCGGACTCGTAGCAATTACGGCACCTTGTGCGTTCGTTACCCCGGCCTCTGCCGTAATTATCGGTTTACTCGGCGGTATCGTCGTGGTGCTGAGCGTGCTATTGCTTGAACGCCTCCACATCGATGACCCGGTTGGTGCCATCTCCGTGCATGGCGTGTGTGGTGCGTTAGGCACGCTCCTCCTCGGATTCTTCCACAAAACAGACGGTGTTTTCTTCGCCGCCGATAAAGGGGCCGCCTTTGGCTTCCTCTGGGTACAGTTTGTCGGAGTCATCGCCGTTCTCGGATGGTGTCTAATTACCGGCTTCGCGCTGTTCTACGGCATCAAAGCTGCCACTGGCTTGCGCGTCAGCGAGGAAGAAGAGATGCGCGGACTTGACTTTGAAGAGCACGGTGCAAATGCCTATCCGGACTTCAACGTCTCTGCACTCCGTTAAACTTTCCGAAATCTGTCTCACGCGCCGTGCCTGGGTGGACATGGACATCCATCATTGTGCTGCGCGAACTGAAGAGTGGGGAGCAGCTGCTCCCCGCTCTTTTTCGTTACGCCTCCGTTTGCCCGTAGCGCGGGGGACAGGCCCCCGCGCTCGCTCACCCCAATAACAAGGCTTCGTCCTACAAAAACAGAAAACTCAATAGCACTGTTGGAAAAAAATAGTTGACACAATTTTTGATTTTTGCTATAATAGTCCCTAGCAATAATTGGACGGACTTCGCATATTCGTCCCTACACACAGAGAATGGGCGGACAAAGCTGTCCGCCTGCTAAAAACAACAAAGCAATTAATGCTTACGGAGGATTCGGATGCAACAACGCTGTTCATCACGATGTATCAAGAAACATAGCACGCTTTTGAGGGGGCGCGTCCTGCCCATACTTGTCGTGTTATTGATTTGCGGCGTGCCAGGTTTTGCACTGGCACAAGAATCGAATGCCCTCGATTCCGGGGACACCGCTTGGCTTATCACGGCCACGGCCCTCGTCCTATTTATGACTATCCCCGGGCTCGCGCTCTTCTATGGCGGGTTAGTGCGCGTCCAAAACGTGCTATCGGTGCTCATGCAGTGCTTCGCGTTGACAGGGCTCATCACCGTTTTATGGGTTATCTGTGGCTATAGTTTGGCTTTCAATACCGCTGGTATGGCCGCAGGGGAAACCAACCTCAATTCCTTTATCGGTGGGCTTGGAACGATGTTTTTGCGGGGTGTCGGTGTGGAGAGTCTCAGTGGGACTATCCCTGAAACCGTCTTTATCACCTTCCAATTGACGTTTGCGATTATCACGCCTGCGCTTATTGTTGGTGCTTTCGCTGAGCGGATAAAATTCTCAGCGATGCTCATTTTCTCGGCAGTCTGGGCGGTAGTTGCCTACACGCCTATCTGCCACATGGCCTGGGCTGGCGAGGGAGCCCTGTTTCACACGCTCGGAGTTATCGATTTCGCTGGTGGGACTGTCGTGCATATTAATGCTGGCGTTGCCGCTTTAATCGCTGCAATCTTAGTCGGAAAACGACTCGGTTACCCGATGACAGCGATGCAGCCGCACAGTTTGCCGCTCACCGTCATCGGTGCATCAATGCTCTGGGTAGGCTGGTTCGGTTTCAATGCTGGAAGTGCTGTCGCAGCAGACGGTTCTGCTGGCATGGCGATGCTCGTCACGCAGATATCCACTGCAACCGCTGCGATTACCTGGATGTTTGTGGAGTGGGTGCGGCACGGCAGACCTGGCACTCTGGGCATCGCGACCGGGGCTGTCGCGGGGTTAGTCGCCATTACGCCTGCCTCTGGTTCTGTCGGGCCGATGGGCGCGCTGGTGATAGGGTTCGTCTCCGGTATCGTCTGTTTCTGGGGTGCCACCAGTCTAAAAAGACAACTCGGTTACGACGATTCGTTGGACGCTTTCGGCGTGCACGGTATCGGCGGCATTGTGGGTGCTCTCCTGACAGGCGTTTTCGCCGCGAAATCACTCGGTGGCGTTGGGTTGGCAGAAGGCATGAACATCGGGGCGCAAGTGTGGGCGCAGTTCATCAGCATCGTCATCACGGTGGTGTGGAGTGGGGTGATTTCGTTCATCACGCTCAAAATCTTGGATGCCACCATCGGTTTACGCGTGGAGACAGATGATGAACGCATGGGGTTGGACCTCTCTCAGCACAACGAGCGTGGTTACAACCTACAAGCGTAGGCTAATTTCTGGGAGGCGCGCGTTGCAAGCGCGCCCCTTCGACGGTAAGTGCGGATATTTTCATATCCGCACTTACCCCCATCTATTCTCCTATCAATCTCGCGAAGACTTCCCGCTCAGACAACATTTCTTTTTCCACATGCAGCTGATGCGATGCGCCGAGGTTCCGATAAACATCCGTAATCCACCTCGTATCAAATACCTCCCCGGTGTTATAGAGCGTCAGGGGACGTGGTGCGATGAGCGTTCCTGCTGTCCGAAAATCCCCAGCTTGACGGAGACTCGGTATCGGCAAGGACTCTAAACAGACAACGTCCATGTTGTTATCAAATTGTGCTGTGTCCACGACAACGTTTGCGACATCGGTGAAGCCGGCAGCGAGCATTGCCCACAACCCAGCTTCGCCGAACCCGATGAGATTCACCTCTGAAACCTCATCTCGGTTTGCAAAACAGCGGAGTGCTGTCACAATGTCTTGGATGCGCAACGCCGCCGTTGTCCGATTGTAGGTGGTGAAGTAAGTGGTATCCTCCGCTCGCTGATAGTCGTTGTGTTCTCCTGTTCCGAAGACATCAATGAGGAGCAGTTTGTGGTTCAAAGTGAGCAGCTCGGTGAGGATACTCGAGTCAGAGGTGGTACGCGAACCTGCTAACAGCGAGCGGGCCGCGATTTCCACCGTCTCGTCTACAAACTGCGCCTTACCTTCGGCGTGAACGACGAGGGTTAAGGGACAGCATTCTACCGGCGGGTTCGGGTTAACCAAAATAGCGGGAATGGCATCGCCTACCCCCTTTCTGCCGATGACGAGGTGTTGGACAGAATAGTGCCGGCGATAGGTTGTCGGGAACGCGCCCTCAGGTTCCCCGAACGTGATATCCTCGCTTTGCGGGAGCTGGAGGCCGAGCGCGTGTTGTAGGACGCTTCCCATCTCAGCGCGGAACGTCTCAAGTTCGGCTGGATTCTTCGGTTTGCGGTTTTCGAGTGCTTTCTTCGCGCGATTCACCCATGTTGGCAGAAATTCTTCCTGTTTCAGCGCGTGTGCTGGCATCTCGCACTCGGAGAAAACCAGCAACGCGTCGTCAGGTTCCACCTGATACGCCACCTCTTTGACTGTTTCCGGTTTATCCGCATTGAGTAGCCACTTTGCGAACCAGGCGTACACCGCCTCACGGCTTTCGCGGTTATAGTTATGCTCCGCGTCTACCTGCACGTGATGCACCCGTTCTTCGGCGTTAAAGTGCGCATAGATGCTTTGGATGGCGGGGTATTCAACCGTCGGTGTGCTTACCGTCCAGTCTCCCGTCGCCGATACAATCAGGAGTGGGCGCGGTGCCATCAACGCGCCTATCTCAATGTTGCTGACATCCAGCCGCAGATTCGGGGCGTTTTCACAGAGGCAGCCGCCCTGCATCGTCCCAGAAATCATGTTGACTGGTGCGGATACCTTGATGCGTTCATCAACGGCTGTTAAGATAAAGGTTTGCGTTCCGCCGCCCGATGCGCCTGTGCATCCGATACGTTCATTGTCTACATTCGGGAGACTTTGTAAGAAATCGATGGCGCGGATGCCGTTTAAGAGTTGCAGCCCCATCGCGCTTAACCCCCACAAACTTTCCCGGGCCCCACCGTAGCGGTGTTCGATCTGCTTGCCGCTGTCGTTGTAACCGAGCATATCGTAGGCGAAGACAACGTATCCCTGTTTTGCGAAGTTGATACAGCGCGCCGGAATCGAACCGCGCTTGATGTCCTCAATGCGTCCGCGCGCCCAATGCCCGTGCGGACTGATAATGCCGGGAAACGGCCCCGGTTTGCCTTTGGGCCGATAGAGGTTGCCAGTCGTGAAGAAACCGGGCAACGGTTCAAACCAGACCTTTTCCACGGTGTAATCTTCGCGTTCAACTTTTCCGAAAACGTTGGCGTTCAGGGGTGTTGGTTCCGATGTCGGGATTAAGCCTGTTGCGACGCGAATCTGTTGCCGTAAGGCTTCTGCCCGTGTTTCCCATTCAGTTTTCGTGTAGTTCGGAAAAATGTAGGGCGTGTTCAAGTCGCGGGGAGTTCCGCCGCGTGCGTCAGTGACGCGTTGCCGTGCATCGGCAAAAACAGCGGTGAGTTCATGGTGATGTCCAGCGAGGGTGGTAATCATGAGTTTCTCCTGTTATACTGCGATTTGCTTTGCGACGATAAATTTCAGCAGTTGGACGATGTGTTCCGCGTCCGAGATGCCGTTGTAGTCTGGTGAAAATTCAAGAGTGAACGTCGGTTTTTCGGTGTCAATGTCGCTGATAATCCCGCGGACGAATGCCCAAGTGTCAGTGACGGTGTAGCATCCGAAGATTTCTTGTTCGGGGTTGGAGTCTTGCTTCCAATTGAGCCATGCGGCGGCGAGCATTTCGCCGGTGAGTTGATACAGCGGGTCTGGCGCGTTCAGCCCGCGTTTCGCTTCATGCACAATGAGATAAGGCGGTTGAATTCTTCCGCCGAGGGAGGGCGCGAGCGCGCCATCAGCCTCACCTTCAAGTCCAAACGCGGCATAGGCGGCTTTTAGTGGCACACCGCTCCACGCTTGGACATACCCCTGTTCAGCGAGCACTAGCATCGGATAAATTGCACGCGCCCACAAGGTCGATTCGTTCATGACGAATAGATGGCGCCCGCGCAATGTCGATGTGAGAGTTTCAAGCCGTTTGAGTTCGTTATCGGTGAGGGCTATCCGCATTTTATCCCATTCTGCTGCAGCAACGTATTTCCCCTCCAATGTCACGAGGCTTTTCAGCGTCTCTTCCGATAATTGCGAGAATGTATACGTGCACATTGTTCAAAACCTCCTGCATTCAGTTTAACATACCTACAACGATTTTTCAAATTAATTTCCTTGATTTTTCTCAAAACATCATGGTATCATATTCTTAAAAAGGATTTTCTTAGGATAAAAAACATGAACATTTTGGTTATCGGACAGGGAGGACGGGAACATACGCTGGTCTGGAAAATCGCGCAGAGCCCACTCGTCGAGAAAATTTATTGTGTCCCCGGCAATGCTGGCATCGCCGAGATAGCGGAGTGCCTTGCGCTGCCGTTGGACAACAAGTTTGCCGAGCTCGTAACGTGGGCAGAATCCGCACGCATCGCTCTCACCGTCGTTGGGCCGGAGGTGCCTTTAGCAGCTGGCATCGTCGATGCCTTTCGCGCCCGCGGGCTGAAAGCGTTCGGCCCGGATAAGCGCGCCGCGCAGCTTGAAGCAAGCAAAGATTTCGCCAAACAGTTGCTGATAAAAAACGGCATTCCCACGGCGGCGTACCGCACGTATGTGGATGCAGCGCAAGCGATAGCGGACATCAAAGCGCGCAATGTCCCCGTTTTTGTCAAGGCGAACGGCCTCGCCGCTGGCAAAGGCGTTATTCCGGGGCGCACCGTCGCCGAAGCGACGCAGGCGGTGAAAACCATTTTAGTGGACAAGGCGTTCGGGGCGGCAGGCGACAGCGTCGTCATTGAGGAGGAACTCATCGGCGAAGAGGCATCTTTTACCGTTCTTACCGATGGGCATACATGTGTCCCTTTCGTCAGTTCGCAGGACCACAAGATGTCCCACGATGGGGACACCGGCAAGAATACTGGCGGGATGGGCGCGTATTCGCCCGCGCCGGTGATTACACCCGAATTGCACGCCTACGTGATGGAGCGCGTCGTTTATCCTACGATTAACGGCATGGCGGCTATCGGATGTCCCTTTAAAGGTGTGTTATATGTCGGTTTGATGATAACCGATGCCGGTCCGAAGGTGTTGGAATTCAACTGCCGCTTTGGAGATCCGGAGGCACAGGTTCTCTTGCCACGCCTCAAAAGTGACTTAGTTCCGATGCTTATTGCGTGTATTGATGGGACGCTCAACCGTTACGCTGAGCCCGAATGGCACGCGGGCGCAGCAGCGTGCGTTGTCATGGCTTCCGGCGGGTATCCAGACCTTTACGAGACCGGGGAGGTGATTCACGGTTTGCTAGAAGCGGCGGCGATTGAGGGAGTCACCGTTTTTCACGCCGGCACAAAACGTGATAATGGACAGGTGCTAACCGATGGAGGGCGCGTGCTCGGAGTCACCGCGGTTGCAGAGGGCCTGGAATCAGCGATTCAGCAAGCCTACCGTGGCGTTTCCGCCATCAATTTCGCCGATGCACATGTCCGCAGCGACATCGGGTATCGGGCGTTAGGGCGAAATTGAAACACCTGAAAAGTGTATGAGCCATGAGGCACGCGTTTTTTCTTGACAGACTCCCCAACATTGTGGTAAAATTCCATGACGCTACAAGGTGCTTGTGACAGTATGAACGACTTCACCTTCATCGATCTCTTTGCAGGAATTGGCGGGATGCGTATCCCCTTTGATAAGTTAGGCGGCACCTGCGTGTTTAGTTCTGAATGGGATGAACCCGCGCAGAAAACCTACGCGCAGCACTTCGGCGAAACACCTGCCGGCGATATTACCCAAATTGACGCGGCTGATATCCCTGCACACGACATTTTATTGGCGGGATTTCCGTGTCAACCGTTCAGCATCCTCGGCGATAAACAGGGGTTTGAAGACACCCGCGGCACGCTGTTTTTTGACATCGCGCGTATCTTAAAACGGAAGCAACCGAATGCCTTCCTTCTTGAAAACGTGAAGCAATTGCGCACTCACGACAAGGGGCGAACGTTCGCCATCATACAGGAACACCTGTCGCAATTGGGCTATACCACCTATCACGCGGTGTTGAATGCCCTCGATTTCGGGTTGCCGCAGAAACGAGAGCGGATTTTTATCGTCGGCTTCCGGGCGCCGATTGCGTTTGATTTTCCGCGAGGCCCGGGGACTTACAAACCGCTGTCAGCAATCCTTGAGTCCGATGCGCGCGTTGCGCCGAGTCTCTTTGCATCCGAACATATCCGCAGTTCTCGGCGTGAGAAGTGCAAGGGTGAGCCGTTTTATCCATCAATTTGGCATGAAAACAAGGGCGGCAACATTTCGGTGCTCCCCTTCTCGTGTGCGTTAAGGGCGGGAGCATCCTATAACTATCTTTTGGTGAACGGGGTTCGGCGGCCCTCGGGTCGGGAATTGTTGCGTTTGCAAGGTTTCCCGGAAGATTTTCACATCGTGGGTGGCTTGATGCAGCTGAGGAAGCAGATTGGTAATAGTGTCGCGATTCCGGTTGTTCACGCTATTGCCGAGAACATGTTGCAGGCCTTGCGGCAACGCAAACCGATGGTACGTCGCGTGCTTCCAAAGCGCGCCGCTTGTAGGGATGCAATCTGGTTTTAAAAATAGTATGCACTCTGGCAACCTTATAGAAAAATGCGAACTGAACTCACCTATAAAATCGCCAAATGTTGCGCGCCGCAACCGAAGGCCCCGGTTATCGGCTATTTCAAAGAGGATGGAACCATTACCGTCCATCACTCCGAGTGCGGCGCGGTGCAAGGTTTGCGAACGGAGCGGTTACTGAAGGTATCGTGGCAGGAGATTCAGGCAGCCGAAACTCCGCCAGAGGCATCACTCGCCCCCGCATTCGCCGAACTTGATGAGACTGACTATTTTGTTCTCAAGCACCATCAAGAGTTCGGCATGGACTATTCCATCGTTGTTGCCGAGGCGTTGCAAATTCCGCTAGAGGAGATGCATCGTCGGCACCGGAAGTTAAGAGCACTCGGGGGATTGAAGCGGGTGGAAGGACGCATCATTCACTACCGCAAAAATATCGTCAAAGGGAAGTGGATTAAGCACCGTAACCACACCTACTATGAACTTACACCCGAAGGCAAAACGTGGATTGAGGCGTTTGAAAAGTTGTCTTCGGAGACTTCAATATAGCACCGGCGCAGCGCTGCGGCGAATGATGACGTGTGTCGGTTTGATAAAAAAGAGAGGCAGACTGAAATGAGTTTTAGTTGGATAACGCTGACTGGCATAGACATCGGCGTGTTGAGCATCAGTCTTATCGGGCTTTGGATAATGAAAAGATGGGCGGACAAACGGCTGGAAGCCCAGAAAGAAGCCCACAAAGCGGCATACAACGCTTTTCGAGAGGAACACAACGCCCTTCGAGAGGAACACAACGCCCTCAAAGAGGAGTTTAAGGCATTCCAGAGCGCGTCCGACCGGCGTTACGCTACCCTTCGGACGGAGAATGAGGAACTCAAAGAGGAAAATAAGTTTCTCCGAAAAGAGGTTGCCCGACAGGCCGACGAGATTGATGAACTCAAGCAGGCGTTTTATGGGTTGAAAGGCAGATATGACGAGCTCAAAGAGTTGCTGAATCAACTCATTGCCAAACTGTAGCGAAACGCCCACGGAACGTAACCCTAGGGCGCGGGCGTGTGCCTTGAGGGCCACGCCAACCACAACCTAACCGTATGCAACCTCGTGGCTACGAGAGGTGCTACGTGTCACGCATAGGCGATTCGCAGTCGCCGTAGACGGGACGTTGATAGGAGCTGAACAATGTTAATGAACCAACTGACAGACTGGCGCATTGATGCCGAGCGCCGGAAAAACCGCATCCGGTCTGTCATCTTGCTCTCCCTCATTTTACATATAGTGGTAGTTATCGTCTACCTCTTCCTCCCGATGAACCGGTCGGGAGAGGAACAGGCGGACGCGTTCGCCGTTGACTTCATTAACGATGCGGACGCGCCGAAGAAGCGGCGAAAGAGACCGAAACCGCCGCTGTCCAAAAAATTGTATGACCCGAGCCAGCAACTCGCGAGGAATGCGATGGAAAAGAAAATCGAGGCTGCTCGGAACAAACAGGACGAAGTCATCAAATTCAGCCCGCGCGTGGTGCTTGAAGATGTGGAAATCAACAACGCCGCCTTGAGTGAAATCGTCCCTGATGTGATGACAGACGCGCAACTGCGCGATGCTGAGGCCTCAAACCTGAGCCGGCTGATTCGGCAACCCGGGCGCACCGATGGCCGCGGTATTGTTACCGGCAGAGTCCGAGCCCGCGGCGATGGCATGGGGAGATTCCGCGGCGATGGACAGGCCGGTGACGAGGGCGGCCTCCTCGGTGGCGGTGGAAACGATGGCTCCAGGGACCGGCTCGGTATCATCGATTTCCTGAACGAGTTTGAAGGCCCCCAAAATGTTGTCTACTGCCTTGACATTTCCGCGAGCATGCAAGCTGCCGGGCTAAAAAAATTGGAATTGGCTGTCAAATCCATCAAGGATTCTGTCATGAATCTTGGCAGCGATGATAGACTCAACGTGGTAGCGTTTTCTACCACAGCGAAAGCCATGCACAAGAACATGCTCCCGGCAAACGCCAAAAACATAAAGCGGACGTTGAAGTATCTGGAGAGTTTTACACCGCAGCGCATTGAGGGCAATGCGGGAACTAACATTCTTGCAGCACTCGATGCCTCTCTCAGTCTAGATGCCTCTGTCGTTGTTTTGGTGACAGACGGGCTGCCTGTCGCGATTCGGGAGTATCCGATTGAGACGAATACCCAGAAGATTCTTGAGGTAATTCGGCAAAAGAACCTGAACAACACGCGTATCTATGTCGTCGCGCTTGAAATCGATGTGAAACATTCCCCCGGCGCGGAGTTGCTCGTCTCCCTTGCCGAGCAGCACAACGGCAAACTAAAGGTTATTGATAGCGAGCTGTTGGTAGAATACGCAAACCCTGAGGGAGTGCTGCCGTAAGGTTAATCGTGGTGCGTGGGGAAACCTGTCCCTCGCGATTGTCTATTCCAACATAACCCGCGGGGCGTAGGGAAACCTGTCCCTCGCCACCGTCCTAAAAGAGAAAAATATGAATCAAACATCCGCAACAAGCATCATCCAACACTTTCGGTTGGATGGTAAAGTGAGCCTCGTCACCGGGGCGAGCCGCGGCATCGGACAAGCGATGGCCGAAGGACTCGCGGGGGCCGGCTCATCACTCGTCATCGTCGGGAGAAAAATGGAGACGCTGGAACCAGTCGCCGAACAGATTGCTAAGGAGACAGGACAGAACGTTCTGCCCCTTCAGGCTGATGTGAGCAATCTCAGCGAAATTGAGGCGCTCGTTTCGCGAACTGTGGAGCGGTTCGGCAGCCTTGACGTGCTTGTCAACAACGCCGGTGTCAACATTCGGGATGAGGCATTGGCATTCACCGAGGCTGCTTGGGACTTCGTCACGGATGTCAACTTGAAAGGCGCGTTCTTTCTGGCGCAAGCCTGCGGGAGAGTGATGCGGCAACAGAAGGCTGGCAAGGTGATTAACACCCTGTCGCTCACCTCCGCGATAGGACTGCCGACGAGCGTCGCCTACACCGCTGCAAAGGGGGGCCTCTTGCAATTGACGAAACTTCTGGCCGTGGAGTGGGCAGAGCATAACATTCAGGTGAACGGCATCGCCCCCGGCTTCATCCGCACCGAGATGACTGCGCCCGCGCGCGAAGACAACCGAAATGAATGGATTCTCAATCGCACCCCTGCCTATCGATGGGGCGAACCGGAAGATTTAGCGGGGTTGACGATATTCTTTGCCTCCAACGCCTCCGACTTTGTTACTGGACAGATGGTATTCGTTGATGGCGGGTTCATGGCGGGTAGCGACTGGAGGCGGCGTTCGTAACATGGAGAATCAACAGAACCCATCCGCACTCGCGCCTATCCATGAAGTCCTCGCCGAGTTCCAGATTGAAGGCGCGTCCCTCTTCGATCATTCCCCGGTTTTGCGGGTACAGGTATCAGAATCGCAATTTGCACGCGCAATTGCGTTGCGCGAGGCCTTGGTGGAACGGATAAAACCGCTTGGTTACCGGTTCATCGCGTTGGATGTGGATGTTGCGAACGTGTCGTAAGGACAGATTTCTAGTTCTGTCCGAATCCGCGATGCAAACGGGCGGATAGAGACATCCGCCCTTACAGTCTGGCAAACGGGGCGCCCCTACGCGAGAACAATTAAAATTTGATTTTTACTGCGCGATGTGGTATAATTAAACAATTCCATAAAAACGTAGTCATCGACTAACGTCGGTGACGGATGACGGAAACAAATGTCCTTGAACCCAAAATGCCAATTGAACGCTTCGCGAATGACAGCGAACGTCACCGAGTACCTCAGCGATGTCAAGCGCGAGGTGGATACTTGCATCTTTGACTTTCTGCCGACGACAGACGCGCACGAGGACGTGCATCAATTGTATCAGATGATGTTGGACTATCCGCGTCGAGCGGCGAAGGGGTTACGGCCGGCGCTCTGTCTGCTTATCTGCGAGGCCTTCGGTGGTGAATCGAAACGCGCTGTTAATACGGCTGCTGCCTTGGAGCTCCTCCAAAATTGGCTTCTCATTCACGATGACATTGAAGATGGTTCTGAACTTCGGCGCGGCGAGCCGTGCCTTCATCAAAAGCACGGGGTCCCGATGGCTATCAACGTTGGCGATGCGCTCCACTGTAAAATGTGGGAGATGCTCCTCCGCAACACAGAGATTCTCGGGCACGAACTGGCCTTCCGCATTCTCTCCGAATTCATCCAACTGAGCAACCAAGTCGTTGAGGGACAACACATTGAACTCAGCTGGGTAGGCAGCAACCGATGGAATCTTGACGAAGAGGATTACCTGACGATGTGTATCCAGAAAACGGCGTGGTATACCTGCATCACGCCGTGCCGTGTCGGCGCAATTATCGGTGGAGCAAGTGACGCGGAAGTTGATGCTTTCGTTCAACTTGGCGAAGACTTGGGCGTTGCGTTCCAAATTCAGGACGATGTCCTTAATCTCATCGGCGATGTCGGCCGATACGGGAAAGAAATCGCTGGCGACATCAGCGAAGGAAAGCGTACCCTGGTGCTTATCCACCTCTTCAATGCGTGTACACCAACGGAAGCGCAGCGCGTCATTGACATCATGGCGCGCCCGCGCGATGAGAAAACGGAAGCGGATATCGAAAGCGTGCTACAGTTAATGCGAAAATACGACTCCATTGCGTACGCACAACGCCGCTCCAAGGCTCTCTTGCAAGAGGCGGCTGGACAGTTTACGCACAATTTTGCCCATCTCCCTGATGGCATGGCAAAGCGGCTGTTTCTATCGCTAATTGATTTTTTCGTTGAACGTGAATATTAAGTTTCGGGTGGATAGAGAAATCCGCTCTTAAACTAACAAGGCTGGTAGGCGCGCTTTGGCGGCGCGCAACCCCCTTATGAAAAGGAGATTTTGATGAACGATATTTCCTCTGGAAAATTGCGCGGCATCATGAAACTCGCCGACGCTAATGGCCGGTTTAAGATGATGGCGATCGACCAGCGTGGTTCCATGGTGCAGGCGCTCGCGGATGTCCTCAACAAGGAGAAAACGGATGTCCAATACGCGGATGTCGCCGCGCTCAAAACGTTGATAACCCGTTCGCTTGCACCGAACGCCACCGCTGTCCTCACCGATCCGATTTACGGGTATCCGTACTCCATTGCAGAGCTTCCGCGGGATGTCGCACTGCTGTTAGCTTATGAAGAATCGGGCTATGTCAGTGAGGGCGTTAGCGAGAACGAACGGCTCTCCAATCCCATCGAACATTGGACTATCGCAAAGGCGCAGCGTGCTGGTGCCGATGCGATTAAACTTCTCGCCTACTACCACCCCGATGCCTCCGAGGCGACGCTCAAGCATCAGCAAGCGTTTGTGCAACACGTTGGTGACGAGTGTGAAAAGCACGAGCTGCCGTTTCTGTTAGAGCTCGTCAGTTACGCGCTGGAAGGCACTACCAAAAGCGTAGCATTCGCGAAGCAGAAACCGGCCCTGGTTATCCGCAGCGTCGAGGAGTTCACGGCTCCACGCTATAAGGTTGACATTCTGAAGTTAGAGTTCCCCGCCGACCTGAAATATACGGCCGATTATCAAGATAGGAGTTTTTATGCCGGTGACTCGGCATACACGCTCGCGGAAGTGAAGGATATCTGCCAGCGGTTAGACGCGGCCTCAACGTTGCCGTGGGTGATTTTGAGCGCGGGTGTGGATATTGAGGAATTCATTGAGAATGTGCACCTTGCCACTGAGGCAGGTGCGAGCGGTTTCCTCTGCGGCAGAGCCATCTGGAAAGATGCTGTGCAATATTATCCGGACACCGCTGCCGTTAACCGCTTCCTTGCAACCGAGGCGACGACGAATTTCACGAACGCGAACGCGGCAGCGGAAAACGCGCTCCCGTGGTTCAACCATCGTCAATTCGGTGGTGCGGACAATGTGCAAATTGCCAAGCAGTCCGCAACATGGTATCAGGACTATTAGCACACCGGCATTTCCCGTGGGGCGAGGGCCCGGCGATCACGAATCGCCGAGGGTTTCCCTCGCCATGCTACAAAGATTTTGTAGCATTTCCCGTGGGGCGAGGGCCTAGGGTGGGCGGCCGCCATGCCTATGGGCACGAGACTGCTTGCTCAATCTTCTCAAAGATTTTGCGGGCAATGCAGAGAGTTGTTTCTACCGGCACCTCGCGGCCAACTTGTGCTACCAACACGACGACAGTGTACCGGGCGAACAGGAAATTCGCGCCGGCCTGCCATACGATGTCACCGAGGCCATGTTCTGCATTCGGTGGCGGTTGATAGTAGGAACTATCTCCTGAGCGCGATTCCGATAGGGGGATAGAACGTGCGGTAAGCCGCGCCCTGCTTTCGGCCGCAGCAGTGCGCGCCGCAGCCGGCGAGTCAAAAAACCAGTAATGGAGAGCCACTTGCTGCGCTGCCGTGTGGTTTAACCACCATCTATCGCGGCAACCAAATTCGGCGATGGGCGGCTTGGGGGCGGTCGGAGAGTAGAGTTCTTGTGCGGAAGCATGGCGCGCGGCGAACTCCGATAAGTCAGCCCCTGTCAGTTGAATGGATGCTAGCGTAAGGTTCATGTCTCTGATGATAACACGCTCACAAGAAAATGGCAAATTATTTTATGAAGATTCTCTCCTGATAATGCAACAAAATGGCAAAGTGAACCGCGGCCAAACAACATCTGGCGAACGACAAAAAACTGATAGGAGCGGCGCGAGCGATTCGGGAATTGCTCCTACCGAGGAGACATCTGCGCAGCGACAAACGATATGAAAATCTTAGCACGGTATATACTCAGAGAGTTTTTTCCACCTTTTATCATAGCGCTCACCTGTTTAACCTTTATCCTCATCTTCAATGACCTTTTTCGGTTGACGCAACTCTTCGTGCAGAAAGGGGTAAATCCGCTTTACCTTATTGAACTGCTCATCTACGTCATGCCAGCGACGTTGGTGCTAACGATTCCGATGGCGAGCCTCGTGGGCATTTTGCTTGCGCTTGGGCGGCTTTCTACCGATAACGAAATCGTTGCGATGAAGGCGCACGGTGTCGCCTTCTATCAGGTGATGACACCGTTGTTAGTTTTGACAAGCGTTCTAAGCATCATGGATCTGGGCTTGATAGACTACGCGATGCCGCAAGCGAACCGCGCTTACGCCACCCTCACGCGGGACATCCGCAGGCACAACCCTGCTGTCGTGCTGGAGGAGGCTACCGTCATGAAGGAATTGGAGAGCGAAGGCAAGCTCTGGATGTATGAATCCACGGATGCTGACAGCGGCCGCATGCAGAACGTCAAAATTTGGGATAGCATCTGGAACGGCAGACCGCGCTTTAGCCATGCCCAAGAGGCTGAACTCGGTTTCCAAAGTGGGCGAGCGATGTTGACGCTTTACGATGGCCACACTTACGAACCTGCCGCTGACAAGTCGGACAGTTTCCGTGTGACGCAGTTTCAGAAGCAAGAACTCTCACTACAGTTAAAGGCAGACCTGGAACGCGGCGAATTTCAGAACCAGACTCCGAGGACGATGAGTTTCGCCCAACTGCGAGCGTTTGTCGGCACGCTGCAAAAGTCCCTGGAAACCAGCGAGAACCCGGCGTATACCCTCAAGCGGCTCCGCAATGCCGAAGTCGAGTATCACAAAAAGTTAGCCATCCCGTTTGCTTGCCTCGCGTTCGGATTAATTGGTGTCCCGCTCGGTATGATGGTGAAGCGGAGTGGCAAGATGATTGGGTTTGGCATCGGATTGGTGCTTTGTGCCGCCTATTACCTGTTGCTCCAAGTCGGACAGAGCGCGGGGTTAAACGGTATTCTGTCCCCGGTCCTCGCTATGTGGCTACCAAATATCGTTATCGGTGTGCTCGGCATCGTCATGAACATCAGCATCATCGGCGAAGGGAAACTCCACGCATGGCGCGAGAGAGATAGCAAATTCGTCCTGAACCACGCATTTCATCCGAGTCACGAAAGCACGTCGGTGCAGACCGGCAATTCGCCCGACTCATAAAAAAACTTAGCTCCAAGAACGCAGCATGCAACAACGGCGCATGCGTCTCTACGTGCGGAGACGTGATTGCACAGGAGACGTGAACGAACGCCTTGCGCCAATACGAAAAAAACGCCCGCGCCAATACGAAAAAAACGCCTTGCGCTAATACGAAAAAAACGCCCGCGCCAATACGAAAGATGACGATTCTAGACCGGTATCTGCTTCGGGAATACCTCAAAGCCTTCATGGTGGCACTCTTGTTCCTCAGCGCGTTAATTGTCCTCGTCCGCTTGTTGGACTACGACATCAAAAAATTTGAGGACGATATTGCCTATATCACCGCTATCAAGATTGTGCTTTACCAAGCCCCACGACGGATTATGGAGATGGTGCCTATCACGGGATTCATCGCTGTCTTTTTCGTGCTTGGCAGGATGGTTCGGAGCAATGAGTGGACAGCGATGAAGGCAGGCGGCTTGAGCATTTACCGATTGCTTGCGCCTATCATCGTTGTCACGTTGCTTATCTGCGTGCTCTTCGCGATTTTTTACGATAGAGTTGCATCGCCGGCTTTCCATCATGCGCACCTTTTGCAAAATAAGGTGCCGCCTCGCCGCGGCAGAAATATCCTTTTCAAAGGGAAGGATGGCCGCACTTTCTTCTCACGGCGCATCGATCTGGCATCCCGTAGCATCCATCAGTTAACGATTTATGAGTACGACGAGAACGAACAGCTCTCCCGCGTCACTTTTGCAAAGTCGGCGATGTGGACACTGAGTCCGGCGCAGTGGGAATTAGCCGATGGCTATGTCCGCGAGTTTGATGCCGGGAGAGAGGTTGCGTATGAGACGTTCACGGCACTACAACTTGAACGCCACGAGGAACCCGAGCGGTTTATCGGTAGTAACAAAGACCCGAGGGCGATGACCATCGCTGAGCTCCGGGAGCAGATTGCCTATAAACAAGCTGCCGGCCAGATTTCGCGGCGGGAGCAGGTGAAGTTATATCACAAAACGGCGTATCCGTTCGCTGCGGTTGTCGTCGTCATGCTTGGCGCGCCGATTGCCATCCGTTTTGGCAGAACGGGCTTCTTCGCGGGTTTGGTTGTCGCTTTTTTCTTGTCGTTTCTCTATTGGGCCCTCTCCTTCGCGACGTTAGAGGGGCTCAGCGTCAACGGCAAACTTCATCCGTTTGTGGCGTGTTGGGGTGCGAATATCCTGTATGCGACTGTTGGGAGTATCCTGATTTGGCGCACACCGAAGTAGCATCAGGATTTATAGGATTAAACGGATGCGTATGAAGCGCGTTTTGAGAACAAACGTACCGATGCAGTCTATCCCTTGTGGGCCGGGGTTGACGGTTTTACCGGGGTCCTATGGAAAAACGATGCACCGCGCCGGATGGTGATAGTGAAATAGCGCGCACGGATGACAGAGTGAAGACAACGCAAGCTCTCGGTAACTTCTTCTTTAAAATCCGCAGTTTCACGCCGGTACCGTTCATCCTCACGCTGCTCTATTTTGCGCAACCGACGTGGCAGCGGACAACTCTCGGCATCCTCTTGATGATTCTGGGCGAAGGTTTACGGATATGGGCAGTCGGTTATGCAGGTGCTTCGACGCGGGCGCGCACACTCGGTGCCGCGCGAGCTCTTGTGACGACTGGGCCTTACGGTTACGTCCGGAATCCGCTCTATCTAGGCAATTTCCTGCTCAGTTTCGGCGTTTGCCTTGTTTCAAATGTCGATTGGCTTATCCCGGTTCTCGTCGTTGGTTATGTCTTGCAGTATCTTCCTATCATCGCCGTTGAAGAGGGATATCTGTTGGAGGCGTGCGGTTCTGTCTATCAGGCGTATCAAGCGAAGGTGCCGCGTTTTGTGCCGCGTGCGCGTCCCTATCCGTATCCTTCGTGCCACGATTTTTCTTGGGCGCGTGCGATGAGAAGTGAAAAACGCACCTTGACAGCGATTGTCTGTGTCTTGGCATTCATTTTCGCGAAGACGACGTTGCTATAGGGACAGGCGGCGGAAACAGTACGATTCAGTTTTCACATTTTCATGTGCGTTCGTAGGGAAACCAGTTCGCCGGTTCTTGTCCTCACTCCCAATGGGCACCGACAGTTCGGGCTCCCGATGTCCCTAACATCGGTGGGTTGCGAGCCCGAGCTATAGGCGGCAAGCAGACACCAAAGGCGGATATAGAACCGTCCTTACAACGTTTCCAACCCCGCGCGTGCACGGAACAGATTGAACGTCTTCAGAATCCCCTGCTCCATCGTGTAGGCAGGCGTGAAACCCATCTCTTCCGCGATAGGCGTTGCGTCGTAATCCCACGAGATGCCGAATACACCCGGCTCCAGCGTAATTTGTGCCTCTGGTGCCAAACTTTTCAGATACGCTACTCCCTCTGTGACGGGCCGAATGCCGCCCTTCACGTTGAAGACGCGCGTCTTCGTTGTCGGACAGGTACAGGCGAGGACGATGGAGCGCGAGACATCTTCCACATATTGCCAATCGACTGCATCGTCGCCGAAGGGACAGGCGTGCGGTTGTCCTAACGCCACCGCCTCAATCAACTGCGTTGTGAACGAGCTCATCCCGCGCGTGCGGCCTACCCCGTAGACAGCGGTAAACCGGAGTCCAATCGAGTCCACGCTATACGCATCAAAATAGTGCGCGGCATATCGCTCATTGAGGGATTTGCATGCGCCGTAGATAAATTTAGGATAGTGCGGCGCGTCGTTGAGAATCTGCTCGTGATTGTAATCCGCCGGCGCACCGAACACCGCGACACTGCTCGCCCAAACAACACGCGTGAGATTGAGAATTCGGGCGGCTTCTAACATGTTGATGGTGCCTTCGCAGACAACTTTCAACGCCTGCGGCGGATTCGCATTGCATGCCGGCACCTGCCACGAAGCGAGATGGATAACCCGGTCGATCTGGTATTCTTGGATGGTGCGCAGAACGTGCGGCAGATCGGTGATGTCGCCCTGCACGAAGGTAAACGCTTCTAGTTGCTCGGGCTTCAGCACCATCTTCGGGATGGTTAAGTCGTAAGCGAAATCGTAAACTACTACCTTTTCACCGGCGGCGAGCAGGTCGCGAATAACGTAACTACCGATGCATCCCATGCCACCGGTGAGCAAGTATGCCATTATGTTTCTCCTATTCGTTGAAGACTTGCGAGGGACAGGCTCTCGCGCTATGAGAAGAGGCACGATTGATGAAGGCGAGGGACAGGCCCTCGCGCTCCAAACCAGGTCTGCCTGCGAAGAACGCGCCCTTGAGTCTACGGACTGGGGACGTTTGGCGCGTCCACGTTGACGAGGATGTTGTCACCCTCCACTTTGACAGGATAGGTGGGTAGGCTTTCCTCGCCCGGCCAGACGCACTTTCCTGTGGTGACATCAAATTCCCACATGTGCAGCGGACACGTGATACAGCTGTCGTCTAGAAAACCGTAACTCAAAACGCCGCCGAGGTGCGGACAGATGTTGTTCATGGCGTAATACTCGCCCTTGACGTTGTAGATACCGATAAAAACGCCTTCAACTTTCACGCCGATACATTTCCCGGGCAAGATTTGCTCGGTTGTTGCGGCTTTGACAAATTGTGACATAGTGTCAAGATTCCTTGTGTTGTTGATAAAAAAGATATCAAAGTCATGGCTTGCTTAGCGCGCAAGGACTTTGCCTTCGCCGCGCGGATCTGTGCCGCCGGCGTGGTGCTTGCCGTCAGCCCACAAGACGATGCCGTGCCCGGGCCCGCCGATGCCGCTGCTTTCCGTAACTGCGTGGCCGAGTTTCTGCAGGGCAGCACGCGTCTCTTCGCCAGCACGCGTCTCCACCTGAATTGGTTCGGCCCCATCGGTGTGAATCCGGGGTGCGTCTAACGCGTCCTGAATTGGTACTTGCAAATCCATCAGGCTGACGCTGATGTTAAGTTGGTTGTTTGGAATAGTGCGGCCGCCGGGGATGCCGTAGGTGGCAAACGGCAGGCCGTCGCGCAAAGCGAGGAACGGTGCCATATTGTGCAACGGACGTTTCCCGGGGCCGATAGAGTTGGCAAGCCCTGGCCTCGGGTCAAAACGGCCTACCCCGTGCCCGAAGAGCAATCCGGTGCTGGGCACCGTGACCATTGAACCGAATCCGCCGCCGTGCGTCTGTGTCAACGACACCATATTTCCATCTGCATCCGCGGTGGAGATATGGCTTGTGCAATTCATTGGTTCGTGGTAGACAACTTCGCCGGGCTGCGGCGATGCCAGCCCTGCCTTCAGTTTTTTGCGGCGTGTTGCAGTGAAGTTATCCGATAGTTCTTCGGCTATGTCTATCTCAACGAAACTCGGGTCTCCGAACCGGCGGAGGCGTTCGGGCCAGCACACCTTCATGGCCTCGGCGAAGAGATGGAACCGTTCGGCTACAGCCATCGCCGCCATATCATATTCCTCAACTAAGCGGAGCATCTGCAATGTCGTTAGCCCGCCCGCGCCGAGGGGAGCCGTATACACCGAATAGCCCCGATAGAAGATTTCATACGGTTCCGTAATAAAGGGACGATAGTTCTTCAGATCTTCGGCGGTTAAGCATCCCCCCAGTTCCTGAATGTGGTTCGCTAGTGTCTCCGCTATTTTTCCTTCGTAAAACGCGGGGCCACCGCCTTCAGCGACAGCTTCTAGGGTTCTGGCGAGTTCTGGGTTCGTGAGCGTTTCCCCTTTTTTCGGCGGGCTGCCATTTTTAAGGAAGACGCGCGCCGTTTCTGGGAATTCTTGCTTCCACCGTTCAGCATTCGCTGCGATGCCGCTGCGGTTTGCACTGTTAGGCGCGTAGCCGTAGCGCGCTGAATGGATGGCCGGCCGGAGAACATCAGCGAGGGACATCGTGCCGAATTCCTCTAACGCCAGGCACAATCCTGCGACGACACCCGGCACACCGATGGACAGCGGGCCGTGCACGTTCACGCGCCCCGGCACCCGATAGCCCGCGGGAACGTCTGCTTTTTCGATGGTAAACATGTCCGCCGAGGCCGCGGCGGGCGCGGCGGTGTTGTAATCTATAGCGAGGACATCTTGTGTCTTCTTGCGGTAAATGAGCATACACCCGCCGTAACCCGCGATGCCGTTGTGTGAGGGTTCAACAACTCCCTCTGTGAATGCGGCGGCGACGGCGGCATCTACAGCGTTTCCGCCTGCAATAAGCATTTCGAGTCCTGCTTTTGCAGTGCGCGGGTGCGGGCCGGCAACAGTTCCGTAGTCTCTCTGGTTACAATCCATAAGGGGTTTCCTTTCTTAAAAGGCTAATGTGTCAAATTTTAAGAGATTTTCACATAAATGTCAAGAATTTTTCGCGACACGGCTAGAGGGTGCTGCTCCTTAACTTCTGAAAATCTTTTCGCCGTGCGAATCCGCGATTCATTTTCGTTTGACACACCGTGTGAAATGGTGTATAATATCAGACGTGGGTTAAACCTAAATTTTTCACTAAAGGATACGCTATGTCGTCTCGGAGAAAATCGCGCATCATCGCGATGCAGCTATTATATCAGATTCAGTTGACAGATGCCCCCGTGCAAGATGTCATCAACAGGTTCTGGCAGAACCATGGAACGCCAACGGAATTTCGGCCGTTCGCGACGATGCTCGTTCAAAATACCGTTGCAAATAGGGAGGCCATTGATGCGGTGATTCAAGCCACGTCGAAAAATTGGAAGTTGCACCGGATGCCTGTCGTCGACCTGTCTATCCTGCGATGCGCGACGTATGAAATCCTCTATTGTGAGGAAATCGACGCGGCCACCTCCATCAACGAGGCGGTTGAGATTGCCAAAACCTATAGCACTCCGGATTCGCCGAAGTTTGTGAACGGTATTCTGGATAACATCCGAAAAAAGGCATCCGAATTTAAACGGGGCTCGGTGCAGTGCGTAATAACCTAGACATATCGGGTTAAATCCGTCATCCTCTACATCAACTGCATTTTTTATTTGCAGTGTCTCTAAAAATGGGGTATAACGTAGAGATATGGAAAACATAAGAGTTAAGATGGGTGAGGCTGCCGAGTGACTCGGCACCACGAGAGACGCTGCGTAGGTGGTCCGATTTTGACGCAGTGTTTTTTGCGAAGGTTTCCAAAAAACACATCTTCGGTTGTTTTTAGTACCAAACAACCTCCGTCAAAATCGGCAGAGGAGACAGGCGAATTGCTACCTGCACGGAAAACGAAAGGTGGCACTCGCTGCGACGCCACAGGTGCCCTGATGGTCTGAAATCCCTCGATGCGCCTCCGATGTGTTATGTCCGCGTCAGTGGTTTCCGCCAGCATAAGCCGATCGAGGCACTCACGGCGGCACACAACGCCTCCTTTCGGATTCGGCGTAGTGCTGTTTGTAATAACAAACAGCACGTCTTCGCGCAAGACGTAAACGGCTGGCGCTACGCCGAATCCGCAAAAGCAAATCGAACTGGAACTCACAGATGGCACTTCTAGCCCACAAGACAGCACTTCAACCGACTCAGGCGCAGCGGCAGCTGCTCAATCAGCATTGCGACTTCGCACGGAATGCCTATAATGCAGCACATTCCGATTTCAAAGCAGGTCTCGAAGCAGGCGAATTCCGTTCGGTTTACGATTTGAAGAAGCTGTTTAATCAACGTAAGCGTGAGGTATTCCCCGACATTTGTGACCTGTCACAAAATGCAGGGAAGAACGCCATTCACAACTTCCATGACGCTATCCAACGTTGGAAATCGGGACAGAATAACTTCCCGAAGCGGAAGAAGCATAACAGCCGTTCATCGTTTCAGATTGACAACGGCGTGGATAGCGTCAAGGTATCGGAGGATAGCACACACGTCATCCTCCCGAAAATCGGCAAGATACGTCTCGCTGGACAGGTTCTGTCAGGCGTGCTGTCATTTCACGGACAGCTCACAGGTGGTTTATCAGTATGCTCTTTGACGTAGACGCACCCGAACCGCCCGATACGTCAGCCCTGCCCGTAGCAGGCTGCGATGTCGGTATATCTGCCCTCGCCACGATGGACGATGGCACGGTTTATGAAAATCCTCGTGCCTTACGCACGCAGGAACGCAAATTGAAACGTCTGAGTCAAAGCCTTTCACGCAAGCAATACCGCTCAGGTGGATGGTGGAAGGCGAAGGCATTGCTAGCACGTTTGCTTATGCGAATCACGAATATCCGTAGCGATGCGCATCACCAAGCAACACATCGCATTCTGCAAGGTATCTCTGCTCTCGGTATAGAAAGCCTCTCCGTCAAAGGTTTGATGAAAAACC
This sequence comes from uncultured Poribacteria bacterium, assembly GCA_958296135.1. Lineage (GTDB taxonomy): Bacteria > Poribacteria > WGA-4E > WGA-4E > WGA-3G > AGPOR5. The sequence goes on along the minus strand of CATQHZ010000001.1, from coordinate 3,845,565 downwards.
GCAAGCTTAGCAAGGCACTTGCCGATGCAAGCCTCGGTGGTTTTCTCGTCAAACTGAAATATAAGGCGGTGCGACGTGGTATTAGCATTGTAGAAGCAGACAGGTTCTGGCCGTCTACCAAGCGATGCAGTTCTTGCGGTTATGTTAAGCAGAAGGTGTCGCTATCGGAACGCCATTATCATTGCGGTGTCTGTGGGTTTGAAGCAGACAGAGACGTGAACGCCGCGATAAATCTGAAGCAGGTCGCTTCCAGCACGGATGAGACCCGAAACGCCGTTGGAGCGTCTGTAACACCTACGGGAGTAGGCTGGACGCGTGGAAGGCGGAAGATCAAACCGAACCAAGCCCTCATCCATTTTGCAACTGCCTAACCCACGTTGGACAGATACTTGCACATTTAATGAGATGTGGCTAGGTTTATCAGTGCGGTATAGACACCCTCTGACGAGATTGGCCCCGCGACATTATGGCGGTGAAAGGACTACGATGCTCCGTAAGGCAATACTAAAAAACTTAACGCTTTTCCTACTCTGTCTCATCCCCTTGCGGGTGAGTGCCGCGCAAACGTTTGAATTCGTCGGTGAATTCGGCGGAAAAGGCGAACAGGAAGGGCAACTCGCAAAAACCGTGTCCATAGCGTTCAGTCCCGATGGGGCCATCTACGTTACGGATACTGATAACTTCAGAATCCAGAAATTCAGTAGCACCGGTACTTTTATCTTTGACATCCAGATGGAAGACCCGGGGGTGTTTCGCTTCATCAATCCTACTGCCATCGCTGTCGGTGTGGATGGTGCCATCTACGTCATGGATTGGATGTTGATGCACATCTCGAATACGGAGAACCCGAGAATTTTTAACTACGGGCCCGGTATCCACAAATTTGATGCACAAGGCGCGTTTCTCGCCAGTTATCCACTTGAAGTTCTGAACCAGAAACTGAAAAGCCTTGAAGCCGCTGCCCCCGGACTTGATGCCGAGGGCAACTACGCTATTATCATCCCAAACGGCGACACGAAGCGTTCCTTTTTATTGAGCGTGGATGCCGAAGGAAATCTCTACGTTTGTGATAAGGGCGTAGTTTACAAACTGAATAGCGATGGCCAACCGATTGCCCGCTATGCCATCGCGCAACCCGGCGCGGGACAAGTGATTCAGCCCGCGGATATGACGGTAGACGCGGCTGGCAACCTCTATATTGTTGATGAAAAGGGACATCGCGTTTTGAAATATGGGGCCGATGGCACGTTTGCGCGCGCTTTTGGCGACTATGGCGACGCGGATGGACAATTTATCGCGCCATTCCGCATCGCGGCGTTGACAGACGGAACGCTCCTCGTCGCGGACAAGGCGAAGTATCAAAAGGATTTCGTCTCCACGCTCCCGCAGCGACTTGACGACCCGAGGCGATTCCTAAACGCCGGTGTCACAGCCGGGAAGATGCTCCTACCCACAGAGGGACGCACCTTTCGGTATCGCCTCCGACGCGTGCAAAGGTTCACGACGGCGGGAGACTTCACCCAAAAACTACTCGTCCCCTTCCAGCGAGAACGGGAAGCGGATGCGGCACTCCTACTGAAAGGAATTGACAAGAAAGGGAATATCTATTATTTTAATCGTGACGAACGCACCTTCAAAAAATATGCGCGGCGGACGACGCTGATGCCCGCGATGTTCCAAACGGAACTGAAACTGCGTTACACTCGCGACTTGCAGGATGTGGAGATAGACAATCAGGATGATCTGGATGCGGATTTGTATACCAGGGCCGATTTTGACCAGGAGATTATCCGCGATATGGCGAATGCGAAACTTACCGTGGCTTACGATTTGAACGAAAACCTTCGGCTCGCGCTCTCGAATCGGCTTGCCTACATCCGGATGAGCGATACCAACTACTACCGCTCGCAAGATTTTGAGGACTTCCGCGGCACCTTCAATCAGGACGATAGGGCCACCGAGGCATCATGGGATAACCGAATGCAACTTGACTTAATTTGGGTTCGGAATCATAATGTTTATCGTTACCGAGAAGCACGTGCGTTTGCATATTTTAGCACGGTACGGCTCGATTTTAGAAACGCCGCACTTGACAGTCAAAACTTCCGTGTCTTTGACTTCGGCGCGAACTTATCTGATTGGGGCGGCGGCATCCACTACGATTTCGGCCGAACGTTCCGCTTAAATTTTGAAATCACGCACTTTTTCGGGGCGAATAACTATACCTATCTTGACGAAACGAACGTCTTGTATGCGACCGGATTTCAGGAAGCAAATACGACGCGTGCTGTTCTGTTCATCAATGGATTCTTTTAAAATGCAGTCCACACACAACCTCTTCAACAGCGGGCGCGCGCTTATCCGGGGGGATAACCTGGAGGAGATGCGCAAATGTCCCGATGAGACGTTCGATCTCATAGCGACGGATCCGCCGTTCAATTCCAAGCGCGACTATTTCGTGCCCTATCGTGATGAACACGGCAATGAACCCGATACCCTCGTCAAGGCCTTCACCGATACGTGGACATGGGGCCCCGCCGCGGCGCAGACATGCGAGGTGCTGATCTGCGATGTGGGTGGCAAAATCGGGGAGGTGATAGAAGGAATGTCGCTGTTTTTGAAGGACACGCCGATGTTGGCGTATCTGACGATGATGGCTATCCGTCTCGTGGAGATGCGGCGTATCCTCAAACCAACCGGGTCTGTCTATCTCCACTGCGATCCGACAGCAAGTCACTACCTGAAACTCATCATGGACGCTGTTTTCGGCCAGACGAATTTCAGAAATGAGATTGTGTGGCATTATCGCAGGTGGACAGCTGCCTCCAAGCAGTTTCAGAAGATGCACGACATCGTCTTTTGGTATTCAAAAACGGACCGGTATCTCTTTACGAAACCGCTACAGGCTTATGCCAACGAGAAGTATATTGAAGATACGGTTCGCGGTGTTGTTGATGGCAAGGTCATCCGGTTGAGAGGCGAGGATGGCAGCTATATCAAGCGGGAAACGCAGCGGGAAGGTGTGTTGATGCACGACGTATGGGAGGACATCAATTTCATTCCGCCGACAGCGAAAGAGCGGGTTGGTTATCCGACGCAGAAGCCGATTGCGCTCTATAAACGGATTATCCAAGCCGCCACGAACGAAGGCGACTTGGTGCTCGATCCCTTCTGCGGCTGCGGCACCACGCTCATCGCAGCTGAGGCCCTCAACCGCCGATGGCTCGGCATCGATCTGACGTATCTTGCGACGGGTGCCGTCAAACTCCAAGTGGAGAAGTTTTTTCCGCAGCTCACCGACAGCATTGTCCTCACCGGCACGCCGGAGAATGTGGACACTGCGCTCCAACTGGCGCGCGAGAACCCGCGTGAGTTTGAGGAATGGTGCGTCACGCATGTCCTCCAATTCAAATCGAACGCGAAAAAAGTGGCAGATGGTGGCATTGACGGCACCTATCGCTTTCCGATAGGCAAGGTGAAAGGCCGGCGTGCCTATGGGAAGATGGTGGCGCAAGTCAAGGGTGGCAATTTCACGTTGGACCAGGTGCGCGCGTTTCGCACTGCGATGGTGAACGCCGATGCAGAACTCGGGATATTCGTTGTGACGAAGCCGCCGACACCCGGCATGCGGCGCGAAGCCCTCTTGGCAGGGATGTGGCAGCATCCGGTGTGGGACATGGAATACCCGCGCCTTCAATTCTACCTCATTCAGGAGCACTTTGAGGGCCGGTTACCCAAGATACCTGTCGGAGAGAGGAACATCTTGTAAACCGAAAGAGGAGGTTCTGAACGATGCAAACCTGTCGCTTACCACGCGCGCCGTTCTGTTCATCAACTGCATTTTTGAGCGGAGGGCTACCCAATGCACTATAGTATAGATGCTGCTTTCATAGACATTTTAAACAAGGGGCGCATGCTCATCCGGGGGGATAACCTGGAGGAGATGCGCAAATGTCCCGATGATACGTTCGATCTCATAGCGACGGATCCGCCGTTCAATTCCAAGCGCGACTATTTCGTGCCCTATCGTGATGAACATGGCAATGAACCCGATACCCTTGTCAAAGCCTTCACTGATACGTGGACATGGGGCCCCGCTGCGGCGCAGACATGCGAGGTACTCATCTGCGATGTGGGTGGCAAAATCGGGGAGGTGATAGAAGGAATGTCGCTGTTTTTGAAGGACACGCCGATGTTGGCGTATCTGACGATGATGGCTATCCGTCTCGTGGAGATGCGGCGTATCCTCAAACCAACCGGGTCTGTCTATCTCCACTGCGATCCGACAGCGAGTCACTACCTGAAACTCCTGATGGATGCAGTTTTTGGACCGGAGAACTTCATGAACGAAATCGTCTGGTCCTATCAACGATGGACAGGGGCAACAAGTCGATTTCAAAGGATGCACGACATCATCCTCTTTTATGCCAAGGATAGAGCGTCTGTGCAGTTTAACGCTTTGACAGAGCCTTATAGCCCTAAGTCCAAGCACAAAGGGAAACGAAGGACAACGATAGAGTCGAGTGGCAGTATCGTGCAGGACTACACGAGTGATACGAGTCGGCAGAAGGCGATGCGGGATGTGTGGGAAATTTCCTATCTCAACTCGCAGGCGAAAGAGCGGGTTGGTTATCCGACGCAGAAGCCGATTGCGCTCTATAAACGGATTATCCAAGCCGCCACGAACGAAGGCGACTTGGTGCTCGATCCCTTCTGCGGCTGCGGCACCACGCTCATCGCAGCTGAGGCCCTCAACCGCCGATGGCTCGGCATCGATCTGACGTATCTTGCGACGGGTGCCGTCAAACTCCAAGTGGAGAAGTTTTTTCCGCAGCTCACCGACAGCATTGTCCTCACCGGCACGCCGGAGAATGTGGACACTGCGCTCCAACTGGCGCGCGAGAACCCGCGTGAGTTTGAGGAATGGTGCGTCACGCACGTTCTCCAATTCAAATCGAACGCGAAAAAAGTGGCAGATGGTGGCATTGACGGCACCTATCGCTTTCCGATAGGCAAGGTGAAAGGCCGGCGTGCCTATGGGAAGATGGTGGCACAAGTCAAGGGTGGCAATTTCACGTTGGACCAGGTGCGCGCGTTTCGCACTGCGATGGTGAACGCCGATGCCGAGTTGGGAATATTCGTTGTGACGAAGCCGCCGACACCCGGCATGCGGCGCGAAGCCCTCTTGGCAGGGATGTGGCAGCATCCGGTGTGGGACATGGCCTATCCGCGTCTCCAATTCTACCTCATTCAGGAGCACTTTGAGGGCCGGTTACCCAAGATACCTGTCGGAGAGAGGAACATCTTGTAATCGGCGATGTTCGGCGGGGAGGACATTCTTCACCCCTGCAAGGCATCGCCAGAATGTCAAACTAGCGGACAACTGGACATTTGTTCGAGGTGTTGTTAGCGGGATTGCGTCTGAGAAACCGGCGTTCGCTGTCCAACTGTCAAAGCGATATAACGGCATCTTTGAGGCCGAACGCATCGTGCAGATTCTGAAGACTATCGTTGCCAAGCATTTGTAGCCGGCAACAAACGGAGATGCTGAACCATGCAAACCTATCGTTTATCCGAGTTGTCTGAGGAAACGCTCGGTTCCCTCGTGACACTGCACGAAAAGGTGGGTGTGTCTGAAGACTGGGCGAAAATGCAGATACCCCTCACCGGGGAAGAAGGCAGACGCATTGACGTTTTTAAGTCAAGTTTGGAAGAGCTTGAGTTGATTGCGATGAACGAAGCCACCCTCTGGTCCCGTGTCATTTATCCGCTTTTAGTTCTTGCGGAACAGGGACATATTCGGGCGTGGGCAGGCGTTCCGCTCAAAGCTACCTATCCCAGGTTTCAATTGGAAGGTGAGGCGGATGGTGCACTCGCCCCGTGCATTTTGGGACGGATGCGTCAGCCTTATTTTGTTGTGCACGAGGCGAAGCGTGGCGTGAACGCGCCGGACCCGCTGTATCAACTCCTCGGCGAGATGCTTGCTGCCGCGTGGCTCAATTGGAAAAAGGATGTCAACTCCGAACCCGAGATTTTCGGGTGCTATACGGTGGCTGATAGTTGGGCTTTCGTTCGTGGGGTTGTCGGCGAGATGGATGCCGAAAAACCGGCGTTCGCCGTGGAGAAGTCGCGGACGTATAACGGCGTTTCGGATGCCGAACGCATCGTGCAGATTCTGAAGGCTATCGTTGCCAAGCATTTGTAGTCTCGGCAAGAAGTGGAGGAATTCATCCATGCAAACCTATCGGTTCTCAGAATTATCAGAAGAGAAACTCAGCACGTTGGTGGCTCTGAACAAAATCGCGGGGGTGTCCGAAGACTGGGAGAAGATGCAGGAAGTCTCCTTGACTTCCGCGGAGCTCGGGCAAATTGACTATCTGAGATCCATCTGGTATCAACGCCACTTGAGCGTCATGAACGAGGCGACGGTGTGGGCGCGCTATCTACCCGATGCTAGTCCTCGCCGAACAGGGTGCAATTCAAGCGTGGGCAGGCGTTCCACTGAAAGCTGTCTATCCCAATTTCCACTTGGAAGGTGAGGCGGATGGCGCGCTTGCCCTTGACATCGGTGGGAAGATTCATCCGCCTTATCTGATTGCGCATGAGGCCAAACGTGGTATCGACGCGTCCGATCTGGAGGTGCAACTCCTGGGTGAAATGCTTGCTGCCGCCTGGCTCAATTGGAAAAAGGATGACAATCCCGAACAGGAAATCTTCGGGTGCTACACCGTCGCGGCTACCTGGGCTTTCATTCGAGGCATCGTTCGCGACATCGACTCCGAAAAACCGACGTTCACAATTGCGTTCGCGCCGGAATACAACAGCGTTTCAGATGCCGAACGCATTGTGCAGATTCTGAAGGCTATCGTCGCGAAGCAACACAGCAAATGCAACTAACGCAGGAGGCAGGACCATGGCAACTTTCGGGACCGGCGATTATCAATATGAGGTAGTGGAAGGCTGGGGAATGATTCCGCAACTCGGACTCGTTTCCGGCGTGGCGTGTGACTCGAACGACCGGGTTTACGTCTACAACCGCAGTCCACAACCCGCTATGCTCGTTTTTGAGGCAGATGGCACCCTCATCGCGGAATGGGGAAAAGATATTTTCCAGAAACCTCACGGCATTTGGATTAGCCCGGACGATGAAATCTATACGACTGACACGGTAGCTCACACCGTCTGCAAGTTCTCGCTTAATGGCGAACTGCTACAGACGTTCGGCACCGTCAATAGACCGGGCGCGCCCGGCACACCGTTTAATGAACCGACGCGCGCTGTCCTCTCCGCATCTGGTGAGATGTATGTCTCCGATGGATACGGACAGTCGCGCGTGCATCGCATGACAGCTGATGGAGATGTCATCGTCTCGTGGGGAGCACCGGGCACGGGGCCCAGCGAGTTCAACCTCCCGCACGATGTCACTGTTGATAGCAATGAACGCGTCTATATTCTGGACCGGGGTAACCTCCGATGCCAGATTTTCAATGCGAATGGCGAATACCTCACCGAATGGCGCGACCTTCGTTCTCCGAACGATCTGTTCATTGATGCCGATAGCATTATCCACATCGCCGAAGCGGGGCAACGCATCAGCATTATGACGCTTGATGGCGAAGTCATCGGACAGTGGGGTGAGAAAGGCACTGCCCCAGGGCAATTCAGTGATTCGCCGCACGGCATCTGGCTCGATTCAAAAGGCGACATCTACGTCAGCGAAGTCATCGCGGAGAGACGCTTCCAGAAATTCGCGCGCGTTTAAGGGAGACAAAGGGTATGGGCGGATGTCTCTATCCGCCCGCAACCTGAGGAGAAATTCGTTTTGAAGAAACGCTATGCTTGTCTTATCATTCTCGTTATTGTCACGCTCATGAGCAGCGTTACGGCGTTTGCGGACAGTGGCCACGAACACTCCGGCGACCGGTTGAAAGAATTTATCACGCAACCGCTCACGCTACAGTTGGCAGTCGTCGCCTTAGTTGTCTCATTCGTGCTCGGTGGATTGCATGCCTTAACTCCCGGCCACGGCAAAGCGGTTGTCGCCGCGTATTTAGTCGGTTCTAAAGGCAGGATTATCGATGCTGTTTTCTTAGGGCTGGTAGTCACGTTCACGCACACCTTCAGCGTCATCGCCCTCGGGATAGTGATGCTATTGGCGGAGAATTATTTGGTGCCAGAGGACATCGTCCCGTGGCTCAGTCTGTTCTCTGGTGTGTTGATTGCCGGCATCGGCGCGTGGCTTCTGGCAAAAAATATGAAACAGTATTATGGTGGGCGCGGACATGGGCACGACCATAGCCACGACCACGGGCACGCGCATGGCCACCACCATCATCACGGCGATGGGCACACCCACTCGCACGCGCCGGCGGAAGTTTCAACGCGGACCGGTTTTTGGGGCCTGTTATCACTTGGCATCTCCGGGGGGATCGTGCCGTGCGTTGACGCGCTCGTGGGACTGCTGTTTGCCATCAGCCTCAACAAACTGACGTGGGGTATCATTATCTTGTGCGCGTTTTCGTTCGGGCTCGCTGCAGTGTTAGTCGCCATCGGCGTGCTGATGGTAGTGGCGAAGCCGTTTATTGAACGGTTCACCGGCGAAGGTGTCTGGCTCAAACGGTTGCCGATTTTCAGTGCCGCCGTTGTGATTATTCTGGGGGCTGTCTTGGTATTCAAGGCTCTCATTGATGTTGGCATTCGGATTTAAAGCGTGCAAGGCCGGTAGGCGCGCTTTGGGAGCGCGCCACTGACTCAACGCAATATGAAAAAAAGGGACGTTAGGTCCTTCATGTCTATAGGAATTTTCAAATATGTCGGACACCATTGGAATTTTAAGTCCCGGTGATATGGGGCATACCGTCGGCGATGTTCTGCGTCAAAACGGGTTGCGCGTCATCACTTGTCTAGTGGGGAGAAGTGCTCGCACTCGCGCGCTCGCCGAAAAAGCAGGAATTATTGATGTGCCGACGTATCGGCAACTCGTCACCGAGGCAGACCTGGTGCTCTCCATCATGGTGCCAGCACAGGCGATGTCCGCTGCGGCAGCTGTCGCCGATGCACTGCTCGTGACAGATACGCCGCTGACGTATGCGGATTGCAACGCCATCGCGCCGCAGACGGTGCGCAAACTCGGCGAGGTTATCACATCGGCAGGCGGCACGTTTGTGGATGCGTCTATCATCGGCCCACCGCCGCGGACCTCTGGCGCGACGCGCTTCTATGCCTCAGGGCCGGCACTTGAAGCGTTTTTGGCACTCAACCGATATGGCTTAGACGTGCGTTCCCTCGGCGATGAAATCGGGCTCGCGTCGGCGATTAAGATGTGTTATGCCTCGTTAACGAAAGGGTTAACTGCGCTCTGCACTGAACTCCTGACGGCGGCGGAAGTCTTGGGCGTTTCGGATGCGCTCACTGCAGAGTTTCGGTTAAGTCAATCCGCGCTTTTTGAGCGGATGGAAAAAGGGCTGCCGGGCATGCCGCCTAAGGCAAGACGATGGATCGGCGAAATGGAGGAAATCTCGGCAACCTTTGAATATGCTGGGTTAACCCCGAGAATTTTGTCCGGTGCGGCGGACATGTATCGTTTCGTTAGCGAAACGCACCTCGCTAACCTGCCGCCGGAGGCTCGCGACCGGTTTCCGACATTAGCGGAACTCATCGCGATTTTGGCGGGACAGCTTCAACCCCGCACATAACCTTCTTTGGCCGGTAGGAGGAGGGATAGGCATTGGCATTCAGTTTTAGGTGTGGCATTCAACAGTGAAATCAAAACGTGTCCCTCCGTGTAGGTGGAGCTCGCCTGAGCTCCACCTGTTTGCGCTCAAGTTATCGCAAACTACGCAGGGGGAGAACTAAAGGATTCGGGAGGGACCGGCCCTCGTCCTACGGACTCGGCGAGTTTTCTTCTGCCGCATCACCTTCAGCTGCCTCCATAATCCACTTTTCAAACGTGGCTGTCTCCTGAAAAAATGAACGCATCAGCGCAAATTCGGCTGGCGTTGCGATGGCACACCGCAGAAGCCCCTCCGCCGCGCCGTGCTTTTCCAGCCGTTCTCGCCAGGCGCGCTGAAACACTTCAGTATGCATGGCGGCGAGATTATCAGGAATCACCCCTATCTGCATCATTTTCTTGAAAAACAGCGGAAAAGGGATGTCCTTGAACTCCTTCTGCATCAACTCGGCATAAGGTTTTACCAGATAGATGCTTCTGAATTCGGCGGCCGCCTCCGTGTCAAGGATGGTGAATCCCTTCTTCGCAATCAGTCGCCGCGCTTTGAAATAGTAATCGACGAAGATGTGCAACTCTTTCGCCGATGTCTCCGGAGAGAAGGCATCCTTAAACGCGAACAACACAGCGGTTTTTCGCTTCGGTGTCGGCATCGCGGCGAGGTAGGCAGGAAAGTTAGGATATTCCTTGCCCACTTGCTCCTTCAGGTAGGCGAGATAGGGCGCGGTTGACAAGACTTCGTCTACCGGCCCGCGGTTCTTCAGAAGTGTCTGGAGAAGTTTTTGCTGCGCATCGGTTAACGGTGCCCGCGCCCCCTGCTCTAAAGCCGCTTTGCTCTGTGCTTTCTTGTCGGCGATGTCTTTCATGCCGTTCACTACTTCGCCGACCGGGACTTTTTCTTTCGCGCCTGCTAAGCCGTTACCGAGGCAGAGCGGCAGAAAGAGCGAAAGGAGTAATATCCCGTTCCTGATTCTTGCGAGGGTGTTTTGTCTCACGGTTGCACCTCCGTTGGTAAAGGTTGTTGGCTACTCGGTGCTTGCTTGGGTGCCGCAGGCGGCTGTTCATCGGAAGCCAGCCATGCCTTTATTTCTTCGGAGGAACCGAAGCGTTCCAAAATCCAATTTGCCGCTGCCTCATCGGTTTCAAGCAGATGCAAGATGCCTTCATCAGTGCCGTGTGAAGACAGCGTCTCTCGGATAGTTGTTATCCGCGCGGTTGACATCGGTGCGGGCGCGTCAGGTTGAGAATCGGCTGTCTCCACAAACGTAGGCGGTGCTGTTGAGGAAGTTTCCTCTGGCACAGCGGGCGCGAAGAGGGGTGCCATCTCTGGCGGGACAGAAAACGGGTCCTCCTCTAGATTACCTGCGACGAGGATTTGTTCCATCATCCACCCCATTCCTGCGCCGATGTCGCCTTTGAAGTAGGCCAGGTTCCATACCAAAAAATCCTGGTTTTCGTGGGCGGCATCTCCGACAACACTCAGGACCTCTCTAAAGTCGCCAGGGGTATTAAAAACCATTTCGTGAACCTTCGCTGCCATTTCGGGTTCGTAGTCCGCCGGATCTCCGCCGGGACCGAATTCTTGAAATGCATACAGTCCAATCTGCCCGATATCAATCCGCTCTTTGCCTTGGGCATCGGCGAAGATGTCAAGCATCTCTTGTAGCGAGAAATCGATGTCCGGCGCGTCGGCAAGCGTTTTCCCTTCAAACCGTTGAGCGAGTGACTGGACGAGCTGCTGTTTAACAGCGTCCATTTTCGCTGTTTCTTCGGCAGATGGGGCGGGACTCTTCGCAGACTGGGGGTTTTTCGCAACTTCTTCAGCGTCGCGCGTGGAGGTTGTGCTGACATTTGTCTCCTCTGTTTGGTGCGCCGCTGTTGTTGTTATGCTCTCTGACGCGATCGGTGCCTCCGTTTGGGAGCGCGACACCACAAAGAGTGCCACTCCAATCAGGGAAACGAGGCATACGCCGAGAACAATTGGAAAAAAACGGGTTTTCATGAGAATCCTCCTTTTCATTTATTCGTCACTACAAACTAAAGCCGAAAAAGTTGCACATTTTTTGCGGAAGCAGTTTTTTCGTCGCGAGAAATGACAAGATAGCGGGTGCCCAGGTCGGTTTGTCTCGTTAGTAGCCGTCACTATTCCGCCTTCTATCACCTGCGTTGCTCCTCCTTCTCGCTTACCGCTTGCGGAATTCCTGCTCTATCATCTTCCGCCGCTCTTCCGGCGAAGCATTACGAAACTTTTCGGCTACCCCCGCGCTCATCTGAAATCTGCCGGGCTTTCTGTTCGGAATCACGACGTTCAAATTGGGACTCACCGCGGCTTTTCCGCTTTCGTGACTACGTTTGGCATTGGCTTTCGCGCGTGCATCGTCATCTCGCCCGGGCCCGCCGCGCGAGCGCGATTGCGTAAGGAACTGCAGCGGACTTACCTTCAGCGTTATCGTCTTTCCGGCTTCGTCCAAGATAACCTGTTTCGGTTGAATATCCTTCACCGTTGTATCGCCTACCTTCTCGCCGATGGTGACAAAGTAATAGCGATTCGTCCGCGGCTCTAGTAGAATCGCCTGCGCCCGCGCGTTGTCTGTGTCAACAACGGTGCCGAGGAGGCTATACGATGGCTTGTCCTCCGGCTTTTTCCATCCGAGGGGCCGAAAGAGATTGTTGTCGATGATGACGCGGTAAAACGCTTCATTTTCGCCGAAGTCCACTTGGCGTTGGCTGGCACGGGCTCGTGTGCGTTGTTGCATCACGGATTTTTGCTTCGGCGCGCTGGGGATGGCACCGCTAGCGGGTTTATCTTGGGCGTATGGCACTCGGAGCGCGAACACTAAAAATAGGCATACCACACCTCCGATTCCCGCAAGGCCGGCAATCTTCAAGAGTAAATTCATACGTATCCTCCTACGGTTTCTGGCTGAGTCTGTTATACCAAATGATGTTGATTTGTATCCTCTCTGTAGGGAAACCAGAGCGCATGAAGATTAAAAAAAATGAATGAGTGATTTTTGAGCGATACGGGCGGATAGAGACATCCGCCCTTACCCTTATCACAACTTCATGTTGAGCCTGTTACTTGTTAATACACTTGAAACCGCAAAAAGTTGCATTTTTTCTCCGGATAGCTGGAACCGTAAGCATTTACAACGTCAACAGCCAAGTCGCCGCGAAACAACCGCTAGGAACCCCAAAGGACCTTTTCGTGCATTTTAAAAGGGATTTTGCCCCTTTTGGGTAATTTAACGGGTTTACGGCAGGAAATATGGGCATCTTTGTTTGAGGTAAAAGAGCCGTAAGCCTTGACAACGTCAATGCGTTCTGGCAAGACAACGTCAGTTTCCACGTTAAACGTGAACAACCGCTAGGAATACCAAAAAATTGGCATAGAATTTGCTAATTATATTTGCAATAAGTTTTTTTAAGGGGCGCGTTAAGACGCGCAAACATCTTTTGGAGGACTAAACAATGAGTGCGAAAAGAACTTCAAGCGCGCTGGTGACAGCACTGGTGCTACACCTGGTCATCGCGCTTATCGCAGGGTTCTACCTCATCAGTCAAACCGACTATTTTGAGGCTTTTTTTGATTTTGACCTCTTTGCCGTGGAGCCCCCGAAACCGCCAATAGTGCATAGGCCCATCATCCGAGTGCCGATTAAGCCTGTCGTATCGCCACAGCACACGGTTGTCTCTGAACCTGTTCAGGTGAAACCGCATGTTACGAAGGCTCTTGATAAGTCTACCGTTTTCCGGCCGCAGACGGTGCTGGAATTCACAAATCAGGTTGTCAAGGTAGACGCGCCGGTGAACCCGAGCGTTCCGAGTGTTGTCGTGTCAAATGTGCAACCGCAGGAGTGGATGCAGGCAGTGCTGCCGGTATCCGATGCGCCCGGGGCGTTAGCTTTCTCATCGCCTGTGGCGACTGCACCTTCCGCAGGTTCCGCTCGTATGAATCGGGGAGCAGCGGGCGATGTCCAACTCAAAGTCACATTTGAGCGGGCACCGGGGCTTGCGATGGTGCAGCACGTTGGTGCTGTGAAAAATGGATTAGACGATGTCGTGAGGAGCATCCCTCTCGGCGGCGGGGACGTGCGGCCGCTTGAAAGAGGCGAGCCGGGTGGACACGTTGTCGGTGTAGGGAGAGACATCCGCGGTGTTTTCCGTTTCACGCGTATCCGCCATACTCTTTCCGACTGGTGGGCAGATGCGTCTTCGTTGAACGCCTTGACGAAATGGCTCAACGAACGCACCAAGCTCAAGACGGACATGAACGTTGAGGGTGGTGCGGTGAAACTGACGGATGCGAATCTGTTAAAAATGCCGCTTGCCTTTATGACAGGGCACGAGCCTTCGCTCACGCATTCCCGTAACCTACTCGCTAGACAGTATGGCGGCGGGAAAATGGATAGCCGATTTTCTGAGGCAGAGGCGGCGGGGCTCCGCCGATATCTTGTGGAAAAAGGCGGGTTCCTCGTCTTTGACGATTGCGGTGTGAATGCGCCTGCGCAGGCAATGGTGCGGCTCTTCCTCGCGCAGATGCGGTACGTCATGCCGGAATACCACATTGAACGTATCTTGAACTCCCACGAGGTTTACAACAACTTCTATGAAATGGGCGGCCCGCCGATCGGCTTTGACATTTTCTGGTGGGGGACGCGTCCGCCGAAACGGAACTACCTTGAAGGTATCACTGTCGATGAGAAGTTGTCCGTTCTCATTGTCCGTCGGGACTATATGTGCGCGATGGAGTCGGTGAGTCTTCCGACGCGTAGTGTGCACTATTCGCCGGGCGTATATCGCTTCATGACGAACGTCGTCGTCTATGCGCTGACGCACGGCGGGATTTCGGATTATTCCGACTATGTGCCAGCAGACACGTTGGCAAAGAAAGGGCTTCCGACGCGCGCACCGCAAGCGGCGAAAGTGGGTGGTTTTGAATAGCGCGGAAAACCCAATGCCCCTCTGTAGACATTCGCGCTGCAGATGGGCATTGAGGCACCCTATTGGGTTCGGGCCCTGGCAAGTGCCTTCCGTGCACGTAATCTGCTTCCGTGTTTCATCAGTGCCGCCTTTCTATTGTGAAGGGAGTATCCCAAAATACGCCGCCTCAATCAAGCGCGCCCGGAACGGTTATTGGGAAAGATACATAAGAAAATAAGCGGCATGTATGGGTTAACATCTGTGTAACTCGGTTAAACACCCCGAAAGTCCTAACAACTGTAGCTCTCTCGCAATATAACCGATGACAGCCTTTTCCAAAGCGAAAGGATACGTGAGTCCGTGCTGCGCTGCAATGCCTGGGCCATAGCGTTGCATCATCGCGGCTAACCGGAGATGCGCTTTTGCCAGAGGTTCTCTACCGAGGCCTACCTTGCTTAATGCTGTCTCAATTTCTTCTCTGAGTTCCGGTTGCAAAAAATCGTTGACGTTTTTCACGCCTCTATCTCGTTGTTTCCCGCCGCCGATGATGAGCACTTCCGTAAGTGCCATCCCCACAAATGCCGTTCCCATGAACCCCGCGATGTGCTCTTCACGTCCGAGAACCGTAGGCAGGATGGCAATCAACCGCCAAAACTCGTTGAAATGCCGCGCTAATGCTGAAGCAACCTCTTTCGGTTTGCTATCTCCCCGTGCCTCCTTGAATTGAATGCTTCCTTCATCGGCATACAACACGCGAACGGCCGCCCGGTCCCGTGAAATCGTTGTGCCTGAATGTAACCAGACATCAAGACGCAATCCCGCCTCGGTGATACCGGTTATCATTTGCCCCGGAAACGTCTCTCTAAAAAGGACTAGGGGCTGGATATCGGAGATCCACGATTCAAGTTCCTGCTGGAAAGCGCCCTTATTTTCTGGGGCAACCAAGAGGTGGATATCCATGTCCGAGTATTTATCGGCGGTGCCTTTGGCGAGGCTTCCCTCAAGCCAAGCTGCTAGCACTCGCGTATCTGAATCGGCTTTGCTTTGGAGGACGTTCAGGTATTCTTCGTGCATTTTTATCTCCTATCTATTGTGACAAAGTATACCAGAACGCGCCGTTTAAATCAACATCACTTTCCAGAGACATCCAAGCAATTTGGTTGTCCCAACGGATGTCGCCGATGATACCACCGAGCAAACCGGCCACTGGAAAACCGATGGCGATGGAGAACCCGCCGAACCGCAACAAGATGCATCACTCGACGAAGGCATTCACTTCGCCCTTGTCTTTTCCTTCAACCCGCTTGTGGACAAACCATCGTTGACGAATGCGATTAAAAGTCTTGACAAAACCTGAAAAAATTTGTATACTCATTACTATGATGCAACTCTTATCTATAAACGTCTCAAAACCGAAACCTATCCAATACCGCGGAAAAACTATCCTGACCGGGATTTTCAAAGAACCCGTAACCGGCACCGTCATGCTCAGAGAGAAGAACATTGACGGCGATGGCCAGGGAGATCTTCGCGTCCACGGTGGTACCTATAAATCCGTTTACGCTTACCCGAGCGAGCACTACGTTTTCTGGAAAGAGGTGTTGCAGCGAGATGACTTAACCGCCGGCCAATTCGGCGAAAATCTTACCGTTGAAGACATGGTGGAAGACGCTATCCATATCGGCGATGTTTTTCAGGTAGGGGAAACGGCAAAATTGCAAGTCACGCAACCGCGCGTTCCTTGTTTCAAGTTGGAGTCCAAAATGGGAATGCCAGGGTTCGCGAAACAATTCTTAGCCAGCCGCCGTGTCGGTTTCTATTTTCGGGTGCTTGCGGAAGGAGATATCACCGCCGGCGATGCCATCATCCGCATTGAAAGGGCATCCGAATCAATGAGCGTTACGGAGATTCTGAACCTGCGCTATTTTGATAAGGATAACCTTGGGAAAATCGAGCGGGCCCGAAAACTGTCGGCTCTCTCGCCGAGTTGGAAACGGGATTTCACCCGTATGCTTTTGTGAGGGCGGATATCTCTCACTCCCCTTAAGAGCCGTAAATGAAACAATGAAGATTTTTAAAACGACAACCAAACGCGAAACTAGCGAAGCGGCGGCACACGCCGCAAGCACGAAACTCCAAGAGGCACTCCGCGCCCACGGACACGCGAACTTCATCGTCGCGACAGGTGCCTCGCAGTTTGATTTTCTCGCCGCGCTCACTGCGGATACCGCCATTGACTGGGACAAGACGACGATGTTCCATCTGGACGAATACATCGGGATTCCAGAGACGCATCCTGCCAGTTTCCGCAAATATCTGCGGGGACGGCTTGTCGATCTGGTGCAGCCTGGGACGGTGCATTTCCTGAACGGCGAAACGGACAATCCGCAAGCGGAATGCGCGCGGCTCAATAGCATTATCGCGCAACATCCGATTGACGTGGCATTCGTCGGCATCGGCGAAAATGGGCACCTCGCCTTCAACGATCCGCCCGCGGACTTTGAAACCGACGCGCCCTATATTGTCGTCGAATTGGATGAGGCGTGTCGGCTTCAGCAGGTAGGCGAGGGATGGTTTTCTGGGCTTGATGAGGTGCCAACCCAAGCTATCTCCATGTCTATCCGCCAGCTCATGATGGCGAAGTCAATTATTTGCACTGTCCCCGATGAACGCAAAGCAGAAGCCGTTCGCGATTGCCTCACCGGTGCGATAACACCGATGCATCCCGCGTCTATCCTGCAGACGCACCCGGATTGCGCTGTATTTCTGGATGCAGGTTCTGCTTCATTACTTGCGTAGGATGTCTGTAGCCGGGATTCGGTAGGCTCGGTTTTTAACCGCGCACTTTGTGGCGCGTGCGCGCTTGGAAAGCGCGTCTGCCGAACTGGAAGAAATAGGGAAAGAAACCTACCTGGAAGGTAACGCCTTCATTTGCGCCCATGTGACAGCGAGTTTGTCTTGCTGCGCAACAACGACGTAAAATAGCACCAGCAGCGGTAAAAGCAAATAGCGATATATTGAAGAATTTTCCGCCTTTTCGGTTAAAATGCAGTCAGGCGAGCCTTGTTTAAATCGCGCGCCATATACCCGAAGCTTCAGGGATATGCTATAAAATCTGACGAAAAATGTCAATAAGAAAAGGCCCTATACCCAGGACGATTTCGTTTTCAATCTCCCGATTG
Source organism: uncultured Poribacteria bacterium (assembly GCA_958296135.1). GTDB lineage: Bacteria > Poribacteria > WGA-4E > WGA-4E > WGA-3G > AGPOR5. The sequence continues at coordinate 3,827,733 of CATQHZ010000001.1, read as the reverse complement.
TCAGGGTGGATATGGACATCCGCCCTGGACAGTTCATCCGGGAACTGAATCGCTCTGGCCCCATGCCGATAAAGCACCATTAGGGGCTTAATGTCTATAGAGGAAAAAGAGGTGGAACAACCAATCCATGGACTATCTGTCCGCGAGGTGACGAAAGATTTTCATCGAACCAAGCGGACAAAGCTGGCAGAGAACCTACATTTTTACCAACGCCTGCGCCAGTTTTTTAAGCGTGAGAAAGAGACTATCCGCGCCGTTGACAACATCTCGCTGGAGGTAGGCATCGGAGAGATCTACGGCATCCTCGGTGCGAACGGCTCTGGGAAATCTACCCTGATTCGTTGTATTTCTACCTTACTTTTGCCCGATGCAGGCAGCATTCACGTTTTCGGCGACAACGTTGTGACTGAGAGTCTGAAGGTGAGACAGGTGATGAACCGCGTTTCCGTTGAGGCATCTTTCTTCAAACGGCTTTCCTCCACCGAAAACCTGATTTACGCCGCGCGCCTCTACGGCATCTCCGCGGAGGCCGCAGAGAAAAAAGCACGTGAGATTTTAGAACGCCTTGGTTTCAATGCGGCGCGGATGGACGAAGAGATGGAGAACCTGTCGCGCGGGATGCAGCAGAAGGTAGCGATTGCGCGTGCTTTGTTAACTTCGCCGATGCTTCTGTTGCTTGATGAGCCAACAACAGGGCTGGACCCGAAATCCAAACGCGATGTGCAGGCATTTATTGAGGATATCCGCCGCGAACGGCATGCTGTCATCGTGCTGACGACGCACGATATGGCGGAAGCGGAAAGGTTGTGCGACAAAATCGCCATTATTGATAAGGGACGCTTCATCGCGGAAGGCACTGTCCAGGAACTCATCGCCCGGGTGCCATCACTGAACGGTGCGCCGGCGACGTTGGAAGATGTCTTCATCGCGCTCACCGGCAAAGATATCGGGGACGAGGAGGAATAAACCGATGCTGAATCTCGTGCGGGAAACCGTGGTTTCCTACGCCTTCATTGAACGCAATTTTAATCTCCTGAAGCGGTACCTCAGCTGGGAAATCTTGTTTTTCAGTTACTCTATTGTCAACGCGCTAACTATCGGTTTAATCATGGTGGGGCGCGGCTCGAGCGATGATGTGCTTTATCTCGTCATTGGCGCGCTCATCTGGGGCTTTCTCTCTATCATGATGCGCGAGGTGAGCGATGCAATTACGTGGGAACGGTGGGAAGGCACCATAGAGTATACCTTCATGGCACCGATTCACCGCATCACGCACCTCGTCGGCTCCTGCTTATTCGCGATTCTGTATGGACTTTTACGGACAGGGCTCGTCCTGGCGATAATGCCCCTCTTCTTCGGCGAGCACATCAACCTCGGGCGCGCGAATTGGTTCACGATGGCGATTACGGTAACCGTTTCCAGTCTCTCTTTCATCGGAATTGGGTTGATGGCTGCAATTTTTCCGCTGCTCTCGCCAGAAAAAGGACAAGCGGCGACGGGGATTATCCAATCGCTGCTGCTGTTAATCTCCGGCATTTATTATGAGATTGAGGTGCTGCCGGAATGGCTGCAACCGCTCTCTTGGATTTCCCCGGCGACTTACACCCTCAAGTCTATCCGCGCGGCGATGCTTGAAAACGCGTCGGTTGAGAGCCAAGCGGGCAATTTGTTCTTACTACTCATCATCGGGATTGTGCTGATTCCGCTTGGATTTTGGGTCTTCCATCTCGGCGAGAAATATGCCAAGCGCGTCGGCAGGTTGAAACGGAGTGGGTAAGAGGGCGGCAAATAAATTTGACACGGTAACAAAAATGTGATAAACTTAATGTAGCGTGTCAGTTTTATCCCCGGGGTCGGGCATTGCAGCGTTTGCAGACCGGCCGCTGTATGGCAACAAGGAGGAAGACCTGTGAAAAAGGAATATCGGCACCGAAACGCGAAAATCGTCCATCCCGACAATCCGAATGACCTGTTGATTATTGAGGCTGTCAGTGGCTCGGATTTCGCGCTGGATTTAAAAGACCCGCAGATCCGGCGCTATTTTAAAGATGGAAAACTGGAATTTATGATAAAACCTGTCCCCAACACGCCCGTTCGGGCAGGTTAACCTATAGGGCTGTCCGCGCGGCATATAAATCTACGCCTGCGCGCGAAGTAGGCGAGCGTGTTCTATCAGCGCAAAACTGTTAGGCACTATCGCCTGCTACAGTTGCGATATAAGGAAAACGTGAACATTAAATACGACCAGGAGACAGGCATGTTAGAGGTCTCTTCAACACCGGAAGAAGGGACTAGCGTGCGGTTTGATGTCCAATCCGGTAAATATGAAATCAGCACTGTCCCAATTCCTCCCAAAGGCGGCCGCATCCGAAAATACATCACTTTTGTGAAGGATTGGAATTGGCTCATTCTCCCGGCGATTGGGTACGTGACAGAAAAGTGCAAATCGCTCATTCCAATTGTCCCCGCTGAAATAATTCAGTTCGTTTTTCCCCTCACAGTTGGAGTGTCCGCTGTCATTATCTGGCGAAAAATTAAAGCGGCTACAGAGAAGTTGGATCGCATTTTGGAGAGAATGGAGGCATCGGAGGAGGAAAAAAATGATTGACAACCGAACCATAATTTGCTAAACTCAAAAGACTTAGCCAGCTTGACTGAGGAGCGAAACGAATGAATGTCCGATTTGAAGGAATTTTTACCCCCACGGTAACGCCGCTGGATGCAAAAGAACGCGTTGATGAGCTCGGGTTTACCAAGCAACTCCACCGTTTGATTAGCAACGGCGTTCACGGCATCTATCTCTTAGGCACTTCCGGTGAGTTCACAACGTTGACAAACGCGGAACGCGAGCGCGCTATTGACATCGCCGTGAGAGTCGTCAACGGCCGCGTGCCGATTATCAGCGGTGTGATGGATACCAGCACGCGGCGCGTTATCCAAAACATTGAGATTGCGCAGCAGTTCGGCGTGGATGCTGTCGCCGCGACACCGGGCTACTACTACCCCTCCACCAATGACGCAGACCTGGTTGAATTCTATGAAGCTATCGCAGCTAGCACGGCCCTGCCGGTGCTGATTTACAACATCCCCTCTACCGTAAAAACGGCGATTAAGCCACAGATAGTCGCTGAACTCGCAGAGCGGTGCGATAACATCGTTGGGATGAAGGATAGTTCCGGCGATTGGAACAACTGCCTGAGCCTTTTAGCACTGCTTGGAGATAGGGATGATTTCTCTATCTTTCTCGGTTCGCATACCGCGCTAGGCGCGGCTTTGCTATTCGGTGCCGATGGCGGTGTCGTTTCCATCTCAAACGTTGCACCGAAACAAGCTGTCGCGCTCTACAATGCTGGGAAGGCCCGCGATATTGACGAAGTGCATCGGTTGCAAAAGTGGCTGCTCCGGCTCAGCAAAATCTACACCTACGGCCAAGGCGTGAGCGGGATGAAGGCTTGCTTGGACATTCTCGGTGTCTGCCAAGCGCACACGACGAGTCCGCTGTTGCCGGTGAGCGATGCCGCCAAAGCGGAGATTCGGCAGTTGCTCACGGAGTTGGGGATTTCCGAATGATTGAGATTCAACCCCTTCGCAAACCAGTCAATGCGACGATAGCGGTGCCGGGCTCTAAAAGTTATACGAACCGCGCGTTGTTAGTTGCCGCGCTGGCGAACGGACACTCCACGTTAACCGGCGCGCTCTTCAGCGATGACACGCGCTATATGTGCAACGCCCTGCGAAAACTCGGAGCCCAAATCGATGCAGATGAAGCACAGGCGACGTTTCACGTCAACGGCAACGGCGGGTATATACCGGTGGAGAGCGCGGCACTTTACATCGGGAACTCTGGCACTACTGCCCGCTCCCTCGTCAGTTATGTATCGCTCGGGCAAGGCGAATTTATCATTGATGGCGATGAGCCGATGCGGCGCAGCCGGCCTATCTCCGATTTACTCGACGCGCTGACGCAACTCGGCGTTTCCGCGCGCTCACAATTTGACAACGGCCATCTCCCTGTCATCGTGCAGGCAAACGGGCTTGGCGGCGGCAAAACCCGATTGGATGCCAGCAAGAGCAGTCAATTCCTCACCTCACTGCTTCTCATTGCGCCTTGCGCCAAAAACGATATGGAGATTGAGGTTGTCGGCGCGCTCAAAACGCCTTATATTGACATTACCACGTCTGTCATGGAGGCATTCGGCGTAACCGTCGCCAATGACAATTATCGGCATTTCCGCATCGCAGGCCCCCGGTCATATCAACCGCGCGAGTATCACATTGAGCCGGATGCCTCCAATGCCTCCTATTTTTTCGCTGCAGCCGCGCTCACAGGGGGACGGCTCAAGGTGAGGCACCTGCATCTCGATTCCGCGCAAGGCGATGTCCAGTTTGTCCGCGTCTTGGAAGAGATGGGGTGTCGGGTGAACGCCGCTTCCGATGGCCTTGAGGTTATCGGACCGGAACGTCTGCGCGGCATTGACGTAGATATGAAGGCACTCTCCGATACGGCGTTGACCTTGGCGGCCATCGCCCCCTTCGCCGATAGCAAAGTGATTATCCGAAACATTGAACATACCCGCTGGCAAGAAACCGACCGGATTCATGCGATGGTGACAGAGTTGCGCAAATTAGGCGTACCGGTGGTAGAGCATCGCGATGGCGTAGAGATTACTCCTGCGCCTATTACCCCCGCGGCGATTGATACCTACCGCGATCATCGCGTGGCGATGGCATTTTCGCTGATAGGCTTGAAAGTTCCTGGGATTCAGATTTGTGACCCGGGATGTGTGAGTAAAACGTTTCCGCATTTTTTTGAGGAGTTGCAAGGACTATACCTTTAGTCGAGAATTGTAGCGATGGGAAGGAGATTTAAAATGTCACAAACCTATACGGCTCAGATCCAACACCGCGGTGAGTGGTGGATTGGGTGGATCCGCGAGGTATCGGGCGTGACGTGCCAAGAACGGACGCGAGAGGCGTTGCTAGATACGCTCCAAATTACACTTCGCGAGGCATTGGAGTTTGAAGCGCAAGACGCACGAGAGCGCGCCGCCTACGAATATGAGGAAGTGGAAATTTCTGTATGAAGTTGCGGCAGTTGATTAAACACCTCAGACGACACGGCTGCTACTTAGTTCGTGAGGGTGGAAACCACTCGTGGTGGGCAAATCCAGTACGGGGAACCCGCGCGGCGGTGCCGAGGCATCGGGAGATTGATAATCATTAAAAAAATTGACATTTCTAACCATTTCGTGTATAATTAAAAGAAAAGGATGCAGGTACGTTCAGTTACCGGCTTCGCATCGCCATTGCGGTGTCGGGTTATGGTAACGCTGCGCTCATGCACCGATGGTATGAGAGAACTTAACGGTTTCCCTTGAAATGTAACGATGCTGGTGCGGGTTTTCTGGAACTGCGGGTGGAAGGAGAAATAATGTATAGACCTTATAATGGAATGCTTCCTTCAGGGGCATTTGATGGGAAAGACCTTCTTATCGTAGATACGACAGGTAAGAAGGTGCATGGTATCTTGCAACGAGGTGGTGCATGGAAAGTCCTTCTTTCCACGCCGGCACAACCTCACGAATTTATTGACATTGCTTGTCCCTGGGGGGCTTCGCATCAACTTGAAATCAAACTCTGCGACAGACAAAAAACGCTGTGCTGCGAAGGGAGTTGCGGCGGTATATGGCTCGCTATCATCGAAGAAAGAAAAGGGGAACGTTCCTACCTCTCCTATCACCCGAAGGCAAAAGAGGTGGATTCTGTTGATGATGGCGAAATATCGGTTTTGGATCCGGAACAGTTAACACGGTTACAGATAGCACAAGAAGGTTCTACGGTGGAAGCCAGATCTGAAACGGTGGGAAAGATAAATCTGCGTAATCTACCTTCAGACACTCCTGCGGACACTTCAGTGTTTATCGTGCATGGACGGGACGATGCGGCGAAAAACGCTGTCGTTTTGTTCCTCAGGGATTTAGGATTCAAGGAAATCATCCTTGAAAACCAACCCAACTCCGGTCTAACGATTATTGAGAAGCTTGAGCAATTGGCAAACAACGTTAGGTTTGCTATTGCTTTGCTGACTCCCGATGATGTTGGTGCCCTAAGGAATGAAGCAGATGAGGATCTCAAACTTCGGGCTCGTCAAAACGTCATCCTAGAACTCGGCTATTTTCAAGGAAAGTTGGAACGCGGAAGAGTCTGTTTGCTCGTTAAAGGGGAACTAGAAAACCCCTCCGATCTTGATGGACTCCTTTATATTCCAATGAAGAGCGAGGATGGATGGAAACTGAGACTGGCTCAGGAAATGAAATCTGTCGGGTTACCTGTCGATTTGAACAAACTTGTATGAGGTTAGTAGCACCACACGCTTCTTTAGCATTGCACTTCCGGACGCGGGATGCTAACCAAATAGGTCGATTTCATTTGCAATTCAGAAGAAAGCGTGGTATACTTTAACATAGTTGCCGGTTACCACCTGAGCATGGTAAAGTTGAAACGGTTCTGGCGGGAAGTCGTATCGCTGTCAGTATTTGTTACCGCTTGTGCATGGTAAAGTTGCAACCTGTCGGCAACGCCATGAGCGCAAATCAACCCCAAAAGTTACCGCTTGAGCATGGTAAAGTTGCAACACCGGCACCCGCACCGGCTACCGAGACTGACGCTGCGCGTTACCGCTTGAGCATGGTAAAGTTGCAACACCGCGTCTCACGCCTATGCTAGAAGCCATCTATGACGTTACCGCTTGAGCATGGTAAAGTTGCAACAGTCGTCCGGTCTTCACATCAATGCTCGTCTGCAATGGTTACCGCTTGAGCATGGTAAAGTTGCAACCTGGACGGGCAGGGAGGGCTTCACGAAGACCTTAAGTTACCGCTTGAGCATGGTAAAGTTGCAACGAGGCTGGCAATGCCTAAAGATGTAATGGATATTTTAGGTTACCGCTTGAGCATGGTAAAGTTGCAACTAGATTTGACGGGATTAACATAGGTTATACAGAGGTTACCGCTTGAGCATGGTAAAGTTGCAACTCACGCCCATGCGCGTCACCCCGCCCTTCGTGTTCAGTTACCGCTTGAGCATGGTAAAGTTGCAACCGCGCCGGCTGGCGGGCCGGCGCAAGTAGACGTAAAAACCTGTTACCGCTTGAGCATGGTAAAGTTGCAACGCTCGCAGCACCCGCACCTTGTTTTTCAAGATGCTGGTTACCGCTTGAGCATGGTAAAGTTGCAACGCCGCCCTGCCCTGCTGGGGTTCATCAACAGCAGGTTCATCAAGCGGTTACCGCTTGAGCATGGTAAAGTTGCAACAATTCTTCACCTACGATGAAGAGGCTTACGATGAAGGTTACCGCTTGAGCATGGTAAAGTTGCAACGCATTCCATCTACGCGGCGGCAGAATCTTACGACACGCGTTACCGCTTGAGCATGGTAAAGTTGCAACTAGAGATTGTCAATTTTACGCATTATAGTTTAGGTAAAGTTACCGCTTGAGCATGGTAAAGTTGCAACGAACGCCTCATTGACAAGGCACTCGCCTATCCTTACGAGTTACCGCTTGAGCATGGTAAAGTTGCAACAATCGCGTGGGGAGAGCTAAACCGCAAAGCGCAGCGTTACCGCTTGAGCATGGTAAAGTTGCAACCAGTGCCGCACGACGCAAACTCGCATCGAGATGGAACCGTTACCGCTTGAGCATGGTAAAGTTGCAACGCGTTTCCGGCTGCGCGGAGTCGGCTTAAATCCTTCAGTTACCGCTTGAGCATGGTAAAGTTGCAACGCTCGGCATCACGCCGTGTGCATCCGTGCTTGCGGCGTAAGGACTTGCTGTCTACCTCCAATAACGCAAATGTTGCGGGAGGTTGACAGCAAAGTTGCAATGAAACCATGTTAGCTCCGCTTGCGGAGCGGGGAACAAGGGGTGGAATCCTTGTTGCCTAATTGAATCGGTATCTAGCTTAAGTTTTCACTAACTACGTTATCTCTGTTATCACACCTCCAGATACGTCGGATCGCCGATGGAGCCAGTCGGGAGCACTGTGGGGGCTCTGTAAACAGTCTCTTGTCAAGATGAGGCAGTCAACCCTGAATTAAGCAGAGATAACATTGGCGAGGCTCACATTACCTTCTGCAGTAGCAGGAGAGGACATTATGTCAAAAGTTTTTGTGATTGATAGAAACAAGAACGTATTGGAACCGTGCCACCCGGCAATAGCGCGACGTTTATTGAAGCGTGGTGAGGCGGCTGTTTGGAACCGACATCCGTTTACAATCATCCTGAAAAAAGCGGTGCCTGCCGATGAGATTGTTACCGGGAACTACACCCTGAGTTGGGATCCGGGTTCAAAAACATCGGGCATCGCCATCACATCGGAGACTGGCGATATCATCTATGCCGCGGAACTCCACCATCGTGGAAGGCAGATAAAGAAAGCGTTGACTAACCGGTCTGGATTCCGCCGCGGTCGCCGCACTCGGAATCTACGGTATCGTCCTGCGCGTTGGGCAAACCGCGGACGAAAAGTGCCGGTGCTGACTGACGAGGGATGGACGTATCAACGCGCCAAGGCCCCAGAAGGCACGGATACGAGTCAAACGCAGAATCACTTCAATCGCGTCTCGTGGGCACAATTGCGAGATCCGCGGTATCGGTGGGAACGTCTGCCGAAAACGAAAACGAATCAACGCCAAAAGAAGCGTTGGAAGCGCGTCCGTGTTGCTCATCAAAAGCGCGCGGATAACGGATGGGTTGCACCGAGCCTCATGTCCCGTGTTTTCAATATAGAGACGTGGACGCGGCGATACCGCAAAGTCTCTCCGATAACACGGCTCGCGATTGAAACGGTGAAGTTTGATATGCAGTTGATGGACAAGCCCAACATTCATGGGATTCAATATCAACAAGGCACACTTCACGGGCGCGAAATTCGCGAATACCTCTTGGAACTCACCGGACGAAAGTGCGCCTATTGTGGGGACAAAAATGTTCGCCTTGAGGTTGAACACATCCTCCCTAAAGCGAAAGGCGGTTCCAGTCGCCCCGACAATCTCACGATGGCGTGTCGTCCGTGCAACGCGAAAAAGGGCAATCTTGTCGGTGACGCGTTGGAAGCGAAATGCGGTGAAAAGTTTGCGAAAAAGGTCAAATCCGCTGTGAGCAAGTCAAAGAAAGGGCTTTCTGATGCTGCTGCAGTGAACACGATTCGCTGGAAACTCTTTGAAATACTCAAGGCGATGAAGTTGCCCGTTCTCAGCGGGACTGGCGGAAAAACAGCACATAACCGAAACCTCGCAGGCTTGCCAAAGACGCATTACTACGACGCGGCCGCGGTTGCGTGTCTCCCGAAACAACCAAGTTCTCTCCAAGTTGACGTGATTCAAGCGGAGGGATATGGACGGCGTGATAATCTGCGCAAGACTTTCAAGATGAAGGCCCCGGGCTTCTTCCTCCCGAATGAAAAACGGGCGGAAAGCAACGGGTTCCGGCGGTTGGACCATGTTGAGCTCACAACGCAAGATGGGACGAAATGGCGCGGGGTTATTAACTGCTTTGATAAAACGCCCAAAGGGAAGCCGCGTAGATGCCGTGTCAAATATTTCGCACCGGATGTGAAAGATTCGCGAAAAAGCGGCACCACTGCGGATTTACGATTGTTAGCCCGCCGTGATGGTTACAGTTACGGGAGAATTGCCGCGAAGATGGCATTCCATGAACCGATCTCGCCGCCGGTGTCTGAGGTTTCCGAAATCCGCCAGATACGGGCGATTCCATGATAGGCCCGCAATTAGATTTTCTATCTCATTTGCAATAGCGGCGTGTGCGGCATCTCGTCATAAAATTTTCCATCCAACTCGCGCCCCGTTTTCGATTTACGCACGCCACCCCACTGCTTAAAGAAAAACGGCACACCCGCCTCCGCACACCGCTCTCGGATGGCAATCACCCATGCTTTATCCATCGGACGTGCACCCGGACCGGATTCTCCGCCGACGATAACCCAGTCTATCCCGCTTAAGTCTAAATTCGGAAGCGGACCGAGGAGCGGTTCAAGTGAGAGGAATTTGATGCGCGCATCGGTTTGCCGCAGCGCATCTATCCGATGCATAACTTGCTCATCTTCCACGCTCACTCCCATCCAGACGTTCGGCGGCCACGGCAAGGCGGCGTTGCATGCCAATAGCCGTTCTGCTCGCTTCGTCAAGAGCTGGAATTGGTGCCAATCCGCTTTCTTCATGACATCGAAGAGCTCCTGAATCGTCGATAATTCGATCTTTTCATGGAAGATGTCGCTCATGGAATTGACGAAAATTCGGCGCGGTTTTCTCCATTTCAGGGGTGCCTTGAACGCTTCTCGGACAATCCTGACTTCCTGTGTCCAGCGCGGACCGGCTTTGGTGTTTTCGGCGAGGCCCTCGTATGCCATGCCTTCGTCAGAAAATCGCGACGCGATCCGTTCAGCATAACAGAACCGGCACCCTTCTGAGACCCGCGTGCATCCGCGGACGGGGTTCCAAGTTGATTCTGTCCACTCGATTTTGGATGTTTGAGCTGCCATTGGGTTACCTCTTATATTTCAAGCGTTAGTTGTGGGCCGGTTCGCATTCCGTTTAGGATATGCTGGGCAATCTTTACTGCCGTTGGTGCCCCTTTTGGGTTTCCTGCGGCAAAGCAGAGCAGATACAGGGGAACATTTTTTGAATTGTAATGAAGAAGCGGATTATCAGCCACTTGCTCAAATACATTGTAAGCGAAACGAAAGGGCTGCTTAACCATAATCGTTGTGTAGGCGCGCAGGTATTTCCTTACGCACTCCAATTTTTGATCTGTCCAGTTTCCGCCGAACATCTGTCCTTGGGTATTCATTGTCACCGCACTACATAACCTATGAGCATCTCGTCAAATGTAGACTTATCTGGAAACCTGTGCAAAGTCTACGAGTCTCTGTTCGGTCAGCGGTTTCCTGCTTCTTCCGCGCACACGCGGGTTCTGATGCCAGCCTACCAAAGTAGGTGTTACAGCATCTCCACAGGCGTTTTGACTCTCCTCAGTGCTTGAGGCGAGCTGTCGAAGGTTTATAGCGGCGTTAACGTCTCTGTCCTCTACCCATCCGCAGATGCCGCAGTGATATTCTCTGTCCTTGAGCGTCAGTTTGAATTCGCCACGTTTGACGTATCCACAAGAACTGCATCGCTGTGTTGACGGCCAGAACTTATCTGCTGACACAATGCGGATGCCACGCCACACCGCCTTATATTTGAGTTTGACGAGGAAGCCGCCAAGACTTGCATCGGCGAGTGCCTTGCTCAGCTTGCGATTTTTCATCAAACCTTTGACGGTGAGGCTCTCGATGCCAAGTGCCGAGATGCCTTGCAGGATGCGATGTGTCGCCTGATGATGGGCATCGGTTCGCACATTGGCGATACGGGCATGCAGGCGGGCGAGGCGTTCCTTCGCCTTCCACCAGTTGCGGCTCATGAACGTCTTGCGGGCGAGTGCCTTATTTGCACGGCGTAGTTTGCGTTCATTGACGCGCAAGGCACGCGGATTTTCATAGACAGTGCCATCGTCCATCGTGGCGAGGGCAGAGATGCCGACATCACAACCTGCGGCGGGCAGGTTGGAACTATCAGGCGGTTCCGGTTCGTTAACGTCGACGAGGATGCTGAGATACCAACGATGTGCGATGCGTTTGACGAAAGCACGGCGAACTTCACCTGTCCATCGAGGGGTTTCATGCAACCTAACCTGTCCAATTATCGGGAGGACGACGTGTTTGCCGTCCTCCGTTATTTTGACGCTATCCACACCATTATCAATCTGGAACGCGGGGCGAGACTTATGCGTCTTCCGTTTGGGCGCACCATTCTGTCCCGATTTGTATCTGGCGATAGCATCACCGAAAGCGTGGATAGCAGTCTTGCCTGCGTTTTGAGAACACGCGGCGAATTCGGGGAACACCTCGCGCTTCCGTGAGTTGAAGATTTTCTTCAAATCATAGAGGGAGTTACGGCGGTCGGCGTTCCAATCAGAATGCGCGGCATTATAGGCGGCGCGTGCGAATTGCACATGCAGGTTAAATGCCTCGACCTGTTCCTCAGTTGGATTGAGTGCTATCTTCTGGGCTCGTAGTGCCATAGCGTCACCGTTCCCGTTGGTTGTCACCTTCTGCTAGATAGGTGGGGCGAGAGACACGGCGGGCAGCCGCACCTAGCCGTCTCGCCCCCAACGGTAACTACATTCTACCACAAATCCACGGCGACTGCAAATAAAAATGCACACTGCTAGATTAGGGCAGATACTCCTAGTATCTCATAGAGTTATCGCCACTGCACCGAGCCCTCCTTTTTACGTTCGGTTCGTCGTTAACTATATTAAATTATATCATTTTTTGTTAAGAATGTCAAATTAATTTTTCCATCAAAATTTTTTCAGGAATTCCCTAATAGGCCCAAAACGCATCGTTTACCTCTTTCAATTCCAAGCATTTGCGCCACAACAAACCGCTCGGTGAACTCCCACAATTCGGTGGGAGATAGCTGCCTGACGCTATCAAGCAGGCGTTCTACTGTTAAGTGCATCGTTCCTTCGCGAATTGACATCTCTGTTCCTCCTATGTGATGTTTTCTCTCTATTATTATACCTCATCTCCCGAGTCAATGTCAAGTTTTTTTAGCGTGCGGAACTCCCCCAAAACCGCTAGCCCACCGCTATAAAACAACACCGCTAGCGGAATCAACGCCCAAACCGACAGCAACCCTCTCATCAAAACCAGCCCTGCTCCCATCAAAAGCGAGAGGACAACCGCCTTGACAATAAATCCCGTTTCGGTCAGTTTGGCAAGCCGCTTTGAGATGTAGCCGAACCCGGCGATGAGCAGATACGCCTCGCTGAGAACCATCGCTATCGCTGCACCGACGTGGCTGAACCGCGGGATGAGGAACAGATTCAAACCGATGTTTAGCAGTGCGGTTGTCGCCATGAGCAGTGAGAACGCCCGGCGTTTATCGGCGGCGCGTAGCACTGTCAAGACGACTGTCGTTAAGAAGATAAGTCCGCCGGAACCGCCGAGCCATCGCAATGCTACCGCGATGTTATCTACCGTCTCCGCGGGGAATAATGCCGCGGTAATCTCGTGAGAGAGGGTTGCAAGCCCCACGGCGAGCGGGATGCCGCTCAGCACCATCCACCGCACGCCGAATGTGTATGCCTTCGGGAATTCGGCTGGGGCTTGCTCAAACGCGCGGGAGAGGACGGGGAACATCGCGCCCATCATGAACGCGCCCGGCAGAATCGTGAACGCATTAACTAGCGTATACGCCAAGCCGTACCACGTATTCGCATCTACGCCATCTGGACTGAGTTTTGACAACAGAATCGCATCGATGCGAAAATAGAGCAGGTTGAAGAGGTTACCGACTGCGAACGGCAATGCCTGCCGCATCAGCACTTCAACGATTTGCCAACTGAACCGGTAGGGCGAGGGAAACCTGTCCTGCGCCGTGCGCGGCGCACTCAGAAATCGATATTTCGCAATGCCGATGCTCAGCATCAGGTTGATGCAACTCGCCGCCAGCATCGCTTGACAGACAGGTACAAGCCCATATCCGAGCAAAATCGCGCCGCCGCCGATGAGGACGAAAGCACCGCGCTCGGCCACCACGGTCAGTGCCTCGTATGTCATCTGTTCGTGCGCGCGGAAGACGCAGCGATACAGCTGCGCGAGGGAATTGGCAATCTCTGCCAGCCCTAAAAAGACTATCATCTCTACGATAACCGGGGCGTAGCCGAGTTGCACGCCGCTCATCATCATGAGGGCGTAGGCGATGAGCGATAAGACACCGCGCACGAGGAGCGCGTTGCCGAGGAATTGCCGAGTGCGCGGCAAGTCTAGCGTCATCTCTCGGATGAGCGGGTTTTGGAGCCCCAACTCCGTGAGGCTGGCGATGAGGTTCGTGAGGGCAATCGCGACGAAATAGCCGCCGAGCGCGTTTGCGGTGAAATACCGCGGCATGAGCCAGATAGTTATCACGAGCGCACCAAGCCGCCCGAGGAGATGCGCGCCGAAAAGTGTGGACGTGTTTTGGACTATTTTTGTTGTTCGCAATGCGTGCTACGTTTCTGGTAAAAGAACGTCTGTTCTCGTAAGGCCGTCATCGCCGTTGACGATGACTAAGTTCTAAGTTTTCGATGCTATTTTTTCTCAGTCGCTTTGCCTCGCCGATTAGGGGAATTCTACAAGGGCCATCCCCCATGCCGTTCAATTTCCTTATCGATTTCTGCCATCACCGATAGGGTTTCACGCAGGGCTTGGCAGATGGACTGATAGTGCCGAATATCCTCCGGTTGCAAGATGCGTCCCTTCCGAACTTTCAGCCAATTTTGCGCAGGGGAATATGCGCCAATCTGAAATTGCCACACTTCCGGAATGACTCCCTCAAAATACTGACGCTTATTTATCCAGACCTGGGGTACTGATGCATCATAGCGAATTTGCCCGACAACGTTGCTGCCCACCACATCGAAGCGAGGTTCGCTTTTGTGAACCTCGCCCTCTGAAGTTGGGATATGGCAATTGACTAACCGTTTGCCAAATTTACACAACACTTGGAAAAAGTTTCGCTGATGTGTGAACGCGATACGCGGAAAATCAGTTTTGAGGCATTCTGCGTAGCGTTCCCGATAACTGGGAGCATAGAGCACGGCATAGAGGTAGTGTAGGACATCTGTCGCGCCAAAGGTTTCGTGCAAATCGCCACAGCCGCATCCGATAAAACGCAACCCCAAATTTTGGGCGAGTTGCTCGGCAAATCCTTCCGCAAAATTCGGTTCAGGTTCTTCTCCGCCATCTGGGTAACGGTAGAGCGGAAAAAAGTAGTATTGGTTGGAGATGGCTAGCATATTGTGAGAGACGAAGGCATGACACCACCCAGACGCTTGTGGATTGTACCGAGCCGTAACCAACCCCACATTTGAAGCATTGAGGAAATGCTGCATTACATCACGTCGCGGCCTGTCGTGAAAGCCGCCAGAGCGTCCCGTGTAATACGTAAAGCGCGTATCAAACGGCCGATAGCAAATTGGCACAATATGCTCGGCGGTACCAGGGCTCTCTGGGGGCTCGTCCAGATCCGCTCGTATAAGTGCTACTGTCCCTTCGGCGAGACTGAATCGTTGACAGGCCTCGTCTACCGACAGCGAGCGGAATTGACGAACCACTTGTAGTACGTCTTCTCGCGTCCAGTGAATCGTTAATTTGTCTCTGCCGCTAGAGATACTTACGGAATTGACCTGGAAAATTTCCTTAACGCTTATGCCGCTTTCGTATTCTTCCACGTAGGTTGCATCCTTAGGCACAAAGAAGTAGTGCGGCGACGTAGGCGAAATTTCTCGCCACGGTGTGGTGTGGATATCGTTTTCCGCCAACCAATTCATTTTGCTTGCGCGGTTTCCCCAGCTGTCGGCGTAAAAGACACGGCAGGGTAGGTTCGCGTCTCCTTCCTTTTTGACAAAGAAGCCGATTGCAACTCCTTGCATGATATCAAACACGTTCTCGTCTTTCCCACCGTCGGGAGTTTTCTCTTTTTTTCTCAGATTCCCGTGCAGGTTCAGCAGGTAAATTTCGTCAAAGGTGCGCATCAAACTTTCCCGCATTCCCCGGAAGGTGAGATTGTCAAGGTAGCCGTGGTTGGTAATGAGGCCGAGCACGCCATAACCTGTCCGTTCAATATGCCACTGCGCGAATCGGAAAAATTTGACGTAGTCATCGTTGAGCATCTTCGGGTTTCTCTCGTTGAGTGGCTGCCCATCAACTTGGAAGTAGTTCGCTGTCTCAGTGTCGCTACCATCGAAACCGCGCAGCAGGTTGTGAATCCAATCGCTTTTGTTTGCCGAGTGGACAGCATAAGGCGGGTTGCCAAGGATAACCATCAGTTGATATAACTTCTTAATTTTGATGGCGGCATCGCCCTCTTTCGCGATTGCGTTCTCCTCAGCGAGATAGAGCTGCAAGTCACGTTCGTCCAGCGTATTGGTGAGATAAACATGCAGCCGTTCGTCTTCCGTAAAGTGGTAACCCATTCTGACAAGGTGCTGCGTTAAACTGAGGTGACACATCGCATACGGTGCTACCATCAGTTCAAAACCGAAGAGGCGCGGCAGGAGATGTTTCCGAACGTAATCGGGCCAGGTTTGCGGAGAATTGCCTTGCGCGGTTATGTAGACATCATGCACCTTGTCAACGACGTGCCGTAAGAAGGTGCCGGTGCCGGTGGCCGGGTCGAGAATTGTTACCCGCGGTTGGGTTCGCGCTGCGCCGCTGTGTTGCGCGACGGTTTCGGTGGCGGCGAGCCCATTCGGAATACCGAAGTCTCTCTGCAAAATCTGGTGGACGCTGCGCACAATGTAAGAGACAACCGCATCCGGCGTGTAGTATACCCCGCGCAACTTCTTTTCGTTCGGATTATATGCCCTTAAGAATGTCTCATAAAAATGAACAATGGCATCGCCTTGGGCAACACCCTTAAGGAGGTTATGGATATCGCTTGCCTCAAGGAATGCAACCAAGTCATCCACAATCCAATTCAGATCCGCGTCAAGCAGGATTTCTTGTGAAAGCAGGTTTGCATCTTCCTGGAGCCCCTTATCGGCACGCGTGAAAATTGCGTGCAGGAAGGGACTGGTTTTCAAGAAACCTTTCACGGCACTCTCTCGCGTAAACGGCCCGCTTTTGTGTTCGGCGCGGGCGGCGAACAGGCCGTAAGTCATCGTTTGGGCTATCATGTCCGCGAATTGCGATGGAGATAGCCCTTCAACCAGATGCTCTTTGAACGCCGCGAAGAGTTCGCCGAGTTTTGAGGCGTTGTCGTTCTCTAGGATACGGCTTATCCCGTAGCGAAGGAGAAGTGCCTTCTGACTCAGCCGCGCCGCCAAATCTTCCGGACTGATGACGACGACAGGTTGATGTCCGTAGATGAAGGCGTTCAGCAAATCCCTGATGTCGGATTCGTTTTCAGGAAGATACTGAAAGTGCCGCTGCGACGAGACATCACCAAGCCGAACGCTTTGGTGCTTCTTGCTCTGGCGATACAGGCGGAATTCGAGGTAATCTGTCAGAATCAGGTTTTCCAACCCGTTTCGGTAGCGTTGGAGCTGCTCTGTTTCCTCAACTTTGTCAAGGTTAGCCCCAATATTTTTCGCCTCAATGTAGCCGACTGGTTGCTGATTCTTGAGGATGAGCATGTCCGGTGCGTTGCGCCCGAGGTGCGTCGGTTCGTTGATTACGGTATACTCATCGGATTTCAGAAAATCGGTGAGCAACCGCTCCAGATTCGAGCGATAGGTATGTTCGGTTGCGCGGCCGCTGTGCCATTTCTGCTCTATTTCTCTGAGATAATCCTTAAACAAGGTAGTTTCCCTCCTCAATAGAGCCCTATTCTAACATAGTTCGGCACTAAAGTCCAATAACTATCGCTGTCCCCATTTTGTAAGCGTTGCGCGCCGAGGTGTGCGACTGTCGCACCGCGCGGCACATTGAAAATTGCATCGGCGAAGCGGATTTCTTCGCCTAGTACCGCCTGCACCGCATCCGCATAAATCTCCAGTCCATCGCCAACGAAGGTGCACGGCAGTAGGTGCGTCCCCCCGGTCTCGATTTCCGATAGGAGAACCCTTCTAGTCTTGCTAAATTCCGCAAGAAATGACGCAACCGTTACACAGCAATCATCGCTGAGGCGTTGCCATTTGTCTCCACCGCGGAAGATAGCCCCGTAAATCTCGTTCCGTCGTGCATCGAGTATTGGGCAGATGATGCCTTCAGTCCAGCGCAGGTTATAGGCGATGGATTCTAGCGTTGAAACGCCGACAATCGGTTTATCAAGTGCGTAACAGAGCGATTTGATTGTTGCGATGCCGATGCGGATGCCGGTGAAGGAACCCGGTCCGATGCCGACGGCGCATCCGTCGAGTTCCGCCGCGGTGATGTCGCCCCATTTGAGGACGGTGTCAATCGCAGGCATGAGTCGCGAGGAGTGCGCTTGCACGATATTGAGCGTATGCTCTGCGATGAGGCTTTCGCCATCAATTAAGGCGACGCTTCCGATAGGGGTTGCGGTGTCAATACCTAAGATTTTCATTACAATTTAACCAATAGTTCTGAAAGGTGATTCAGCCCTTGCTCCTGTTCTTGTAGAATTGCCTCTGGCGTGACGGAGGCCTGCACGTCATCGGAGAGTATGACAGGCAAAATTTTATCCAACGCTGGTTGCAGTTCTCCGGTAAACGGGCGACACGGAATAGAAAGTGCCTTGAGCACCTGCTCAAATCGCTGATAACCGTGGATTGCTTGGAGTTCGACCCAAAGGATGTCATTTGATGCCATCTGCGCTTTGTTTGCGTCAGAGAGTTTGTTGGCAACCAACACACGGCTGCCGCGCGCGTAAACCACGTCTGCACTTTCAGGGTTACCTTTTCCCATGAGTTTCACCTCACAGCGGTGCCGCGTGCCGGTCTCATCGAGAAGATAAAAATCCGCTTCACGCAATGAATCCGGAAGATTGCTCTGATCGAAGAACCTTCTCGGCACTTGGAAAAGGGCACAAAGCGTTGCCATCAGAGGTTTTTCAACCTGTTTCCCGGCAGTGCTCCATAATCCGCCGCGAAGTGCCGAACGTTTGACTGCCAGCGTGTTGATGACAACCAAACTTTCGTTAAGACTCAGGTCAACGCTTACGTGACGAAGTTTTATGGTTAACGTTATGTCAACGTCGTCCTGCTCGGTGAGGTTATGAATCGCGTTGTAAAGCGCATCGTAGTGTTCCAACGATGCTTCTAGCACGATTTTCTTGCTCGCCGAGTTATACATATTGGAGATAGTTTTCATGTTCATGCCCGAATGGACGGCTACCTCCTCCTTGGTCAGCGACTCATCGCAGAGGAGTTCCTTTCTATACCAATCGGCGGTTACGGCTTGATTCTCCAACTTGGCGTGCGCAATGCGTTTGAAAAAATCCACAACGTATTGCAAGAACTCGGCATCGATTAGGGTAATGACTTCCGACCGGTAATCTTCACCCGCGATGAGTTTGCGAATGATATTCTTAATGACGACTCCAGTAACAGTCACGGTTTGTGATTTCTCCGTTCTTCAGTGTTAAGTTCTGCCAAGGAGAGGCTCCTTGGCGGCTGTTCGGGGGAGAATAGGGATGCGTCAAGCCGTTGCATCGCGCGTTCCACGTATTCTGCCTCTTTTTCACAGAGGAGAAAATACCTTTCCAGGGCCATTGCCGCCTGGCCAACGGTGCCGCTTCCGCCAAACGGGTCGAACACCAAATCGCCTTTGAAGGAGTAGAACTGAATAACGCGCACCGCCAACTCAACCGGAAAGACGGCCGGATGCACTTTGTCCGCTGAGGGATTGATTTGCCAGACATTTGTCTTGTCATAATCGCCCAAGATTCTGCTGGCTTCAATTGTTTCCGCGTCATATTGCCGCATGTTCCAATCGAGCAGTTTGTCCGTTTTCTTCCGATAAACCATAACCGATTCGGTGACAGAATTCGCCTTGTAACCGAGCGGTTTGCGGTGTTGAAAGAAACCGCCGTTCCGGTTCTTCGCGGCATAATCCGGTTTCACCCAAGTGATGTCATCAATAAACTCCCACCCGATTTCGGTGAGGCGCGGGTGGATGTCGTAAGGGATAGCATACCGCTTGCTCGCATGCGCGCGGCTAATCCGCGGCACGATGACCGGGGACGTGTTCAGCACGAGGAACCTTCCCTCTTTCGTTATCCGATGCGTCTCCGCGAAAACGGCGACGAGAAATTCGAGATACGCCTCGTAACTCTCAAAAATCGTGTAATCGCGCGCGTTGTAGTAGGGCGGCGACGTGAACGTGAGATGCACTGACTCTGCAGGAATCGTTTGCAAAGCTTCACTGACATCCGCACAGACAACCACGTTTTTCAGGAAGGTGGGGCTGATAGAATGCGGGAGTTTTCGCCGGCTATGCGCGATGCTTTCGGACGCACGAACAGGTGCCAACGCCTGCGTGACGTGTTCCCGGAGGAGCTCATTGGGATGTTCGCAAAGCGGCGTTAAGCACTGCTGGACTTCTGGGTGCTCCTTGAAGCAGAGCAATCCGCGCACTGCCTGCAGGATAATCTTCGGATCCGGGTCTGTCAGGAACTGACTCAGCACCGGAATCGCCTTCTCGGTTTTGAGCCTGCCGATTGCCGACACTGCCTCGCGGCGAGACAGCGTGTTTTTCTCGGCACGCGCGAACGATGACACTGCCTCAAAGAACGCTTCGTCTTTCAATTTCCCGACGTTTTTCACGGCGAGACAGCGAATTTTCGGGTTTGAATGCGCGAACAACGGGAGGAACACCTCGCCATCGAACCCTTTTGGCAGCCGTCCGAGGTTCTCAAGCGTGAAGAGAAGCGTCTGCTCCGTGTTGTTCACCGCGAGCACGCGCGCGAAAAATGGCGCGTTCGCCCGCAATTTTTCGGTGTCAATCTGTGATTTCGTTATCATTTTGAGCCTTCCGGTCGTTTTTTTGATAATTTTCCGCAAAAAAGTGCAATTTAATTTGCATTTCGCACGGAAATGTGGTATAATTAAAACAATCGCATTATTAACGTGGGGGATTAGCTCAGTTGGGAGAGCGCTTGCATGGCATGCAAGAGGTCACCAGTTCAAGTCTGGTATCCTCCACTTTTTCTTTTTGCGTCGCCTTCTCCCTTCTCACATCCCCATTCTCCAACGTTAAAATAGGTTAACATATCCTATCAAAATTGTCAAGCAAAATCCGCGGGTGAATTGTCAGGGCGGATTTCTATTTCCGCCGAAAAATAATTCTTGCTTGAAAAAATGAAATAGCGTAAAGTACCGATAAATAAAAATGCTGCTTGCTTTAACCTGCGGATGTCTGTTAGTATAATCTCGTGAACTTAAAAACGCTTTTTGCACAACTTCAAGGCAAACGAGTCATCATCATCGGGGATATCATCGTTGACGCGTATCTCTGGGGCGATGTCAACCGAATTTCTCCGGAGGCACCGGTGCCGGTGTTTGACATCACTGCAGAAGCGACAGGCTGCGGCGGCGCGGCGAATGTCGCACAGAACATCGCCAGTTTAGGCGGCGAGGCAGAACTCATCGGTGTCATCGGGGAAGACAGCGCGGCGGAAGAACTGCGCCGGATGCTCGCCGAGAGACGTATCGGCAGCACCGGCATCTGCACGGATGCACAGCGGCCGACGAGCACGAAAACTCGCGTCATCGTCGGAGGAACAGAAAAAAACAGGCAGGGACACCATTTACTCCGTCTTGATAAAGAGGCGAAGCATCAAATCTCCGCGCGACAGCGGGCGCGATTGCTGGATGCTGTCACCGCACAGCTTGCAGAAACGGATGCGATTGTCTTCGCGGACTACGATAAGGGAGTTGTCAGTCCGGTACTCATTCGAGCTGTCGTGAAACAGGCGAAGCCCTTGCGCATCCCGATTATCGCCGATCCGAAGAAAAATAACTTCTGGCATTACAAAGGCGTAACCGCTGTCACGCCGAATGAGAAAGAAGCAGGTGCTGCTGTCGACACAAAACTGAGCGATGAGGCGAGCCTTGCTGCCGCCGGTGAGCAGATTTTGGAACGGCTCGCTGTCACCGCTGTGTTGGTGACGCGCGACGAAAAAGGGATGACGCTCTTCCAGCGCAATCAAGTGGAGCATCTGCCGCCGCAATCAAGCGCGGTTACCGATGTAACGGGCGCGGGTGACACAGTCACCGCCGTTTTCGCGCTCGCACTTGGTTGCAAGCGGTGCGCCGATATTCGGAGTGCCGCTGAGTTATCCAATCTTGCCGGCGGCATTGTTGTAGGGAAAATGGGGTGCGCGACTGTCACACCGGGAGAACTGCTAGCGGCAATTGAGGCACGATGAAAACGATTTTTCTGGATAGAGACGGCGTTATCAACAAAACGTCGGAAGCGTCCTCCTTCATCCAAAATCCACCAAATTACGGTTATGCTGGAACGTGGGAAGAGTTCGCCTTCATTCCAAACGCCCGGAAGGCTATCCGAAACTTGACACAAAACGGGTATCGTGTTATTGTGATTACCAATCAGGCGGGTATCGGGAGAAGTATCTTTACTGAGGAGAACCTGAAGGATATCCACCGTCGGATGGTTATCGAGGTTGCGGCGGCCGGCGGAAAAATCCACGCTGTCTACTATTGCCCACACCATCCAGATGTCGGGTGCGAGTGCCGAAAGCCGAAGCCGGGAATGCTACTTCGCGCCGCCCGCGACCACGGCGTTGACGTGTCAAGAACATATTTCATCGGCGATTCACTAACGGATATTGAGGCAGGCCACAGCGCGGGTGCCTCAACGATACTGGTTTTAACCGGGCATGGACGCGAGAGTTACCGTCGCTACATTCATTCCCAGCGCGCGGATGCAAACGCAATAACACCGCAACCCGACAAAATCTTTACCAACCTCTACGCAGCAGTATGTTGGCTAACGGAAACCGGCGAATGATGGAAAAAACGCTTCTTCAGAAAATTGAAACCCGTACCGCTTGCGCCGGTGTTATCGGACTCGGCTATGTCGGGCTGCCGCTCATGGTGGCCATCGCGAACGCCGGGTTCTGCGTCACGGGCATTGATATCTGCGAGGAGAAAATCGCGCGGTTGCAGCGCGGCACCTCCGACGTTCCCGATGTCCCCGGGCCAATCCTCGCCGATTTGATTGAGGCTGGACGCATTCAGGTGACGACAGATTATGCCGTGCTTCGCGAATTGGATACCGTCAATATCTGCGTGCCGACGCCGCTGAACGCGAACCGAACGCCGGATATGCAGTTCATCCATGCCGCCGTTCAGCAGATTACGCGCTACCTGCATCGCGAGCAGCTGATTATTCTGGAGAGCACAACCTACCCCGGCACAACTGAAGAAATCGTCCTACCGATGCTGGTATCTGGCACAACGCAGAATTGTCCGCGGGTAGGGCGCGATTTCTACCTCGCCTTCTCACCCGAACGAATTGAGCCTGGCAATAGCACCTATTTCATGACGAACACTCCCAAGATTGTTGGCGGCATTACCCCGAAATGCACTTACATGGCTACCGCCTTCTACGAGCAATTTATCGCTAAAACGCACACCGTCTCTTCACCGCGCGCCGCAGAGATGGTCAAACTGCTAGAAAACACCTTCCGCAGTGTCAATATTGGGTTCATCAATGAGATAGCACTGATTTGCGATAAGATGGGGTTAGATGTGTGGGAGATTGTGGATGCTGCTGCGACGAAACCGTTCGGGTTTATGCCGTTTTATCCTGGGCCCGGTTCTGGTGGGCACTGCATCCCCATCGATGCGCAGTATCTCTCCTGGAAGGCGCGTGCCTATCATCATCACGCGCGCTTCATCGAACTCGCCAGTGATATTAACGGTGCGATGCCGAAATATGTGCTTGACAAAATCACGCATGCACTGAATCTCCAACGGAAACCGCTCAACGGTTCAAAACTCCTCATCTTGGGAATCGCTTACAAAAAAGGCATCGGCGACATCCGAGAATCCCCTGCAATTGAAGTCATCCGATTAATTCTTGACAAAAAAGCGGATTTCGTGTATCATGATCCTTACGTATCAGATTTTGTTCTTGATGCGCCAAAAACCTATTATTCTCAACCGCTGACCCCCGCGCTTGTGGAAAGTGTCGATGGCGTTGTGATTCTCACCGACCACGGCGGCATCGATTACGAGAAAGTTGTGCAACACGCCCAAGTCATCGTTGATACGCGCAACGCAACCCGGGGGATACACCAAGGCCGAGAAAAAATTATCAAAATTTAACGATGGAACATCCGCGCCTCCCATGCGGAGGAAGTGAACAATGTCAAAATTGAACCCAAAATTGCAAATACGGCGGGGCCAGTTCACGTGGTTGCTCGGTATGCTTCTAGACCAGCGTGCTGTCTTCCAATTGGTAACCCTTTCAGGGCTTGTGCCGGACATAGACAGGCTCTGCTCACTCTCAAAACGACGATTGTTGGCCAGTTTAACGGATGCCTTTTTTGTCGAGGCTGCCGTTGAAGATACAGTCTGCGAGTTCTTTTCCGAACAGGCGGAAGCAGCGATTGCCCGCGTCGGCTATATGGAGGTTGAGGAAATCAAAATGTTTTTTGATACTTCCGAAACGCTCATCGAGGCGGGCGAATTCGCTGAAGTCGTTTGGGCTCTTTTAACCGATGAGCGGACAGCAGTTGCGACGCACGGCTATAACCTCCTGCACATCTCACACGCCGACGCGGACACTCGCGCTGCGCACGAAACCGAGCGCGAAAATCAGCTCACTACCGAGAAGATTGAACGCATCCAAGCCGAATACGCTTCCAGTTTGGAAAGCGCGAAGCAGGAGTTTGAAAACCAGACCCGGGAAATGGAGCTTCTCCAACGCAAACGGGATGACTTGCGGGGGCAGTACACGGCGCTGGAGAGGAAGCATAAGCGGTTGGAGCAGCATGTTGCGTTCCTGCTTGGGGAAAACGAGGCGTTGAAAGCCAAAGAGCAGGAGTATCAAGTTGACCGGAAACGGTTGAACGTCCTTGAACAGGAGAACAGCATTCTCCGCGAGCGGGAGGCGCAGTATACCCAAACCGATGAGGAGCTGCAGCAGCTGAAGTATGAGAATCAGAACTTGTTTGCCGCACAGGAAAATACGGCGGCCCAGCTCAAGGAATACGAACGAATTAAGGCAGCAAAAGAAACCTTCGCCGTGGATCTGACGTTAGTTGAAGAAGCGGTTTACAAAGGCAATCAGGGATTGGAGGAGCTGCAGACGAGCCTTGATGCGCATTACAACGCGTTGCAAAAAAACCAGGATGCTACGCGCGGTGCCCTGACACGGATTCGCGACACCCTCACCTATTTGGATACGCCGCCGGACGCTGCCGGCAGGCACGCGCTGACTTCCGAGCAGCCGCGCGTTGGCGTATTTGTGGATGTCCAGAATATGTTTTACGCCGCGAAAGACCGGTTTGCCCGACGCGTGGATTACATCAAACTGCTCGACCTGATAGTCGGCCCGCGGCACTTGGAGGCTGCGTATGCCTATGTGGTGCAGATACCGGAGATTAATCAGTCCAGCTTTCTGTCACTGCTTGAGCATAACGGGTATACGATCAAGAGCAAGGACTTGCGTCTGCGCGGCGACGGTTCGGCGAAAGGCGATTGGGATGTCGGCATCGCTGTCGATGTCGTCTCAATGCTCGGCACGCTGGATGTCGTCATACTCGCTAGTGGCGACGGTGACTTTTGCCCGCTCGCAGAGCTCATCAAACAACAGGACAAACGCGTGGAGGTGGTGGCGTTTGAACACAACACTTCTATGGATTTACAACACATCGCAGACCAGTTTTTTCCTATCGGGAGCGAACTGCTGATTTAATCGACGTGGCGGTAAGCACGCCTACCGCCACTGCAACTTCAATCGCAAAGGATAACTTCTTGATGTATACCTTCATTATTATGTCATCGGGCGGTAAGTCCTTCCGCCAGCATCCAATCGGACCGTGGCACTTATTGCTACTCGCGCTCGTTGTGCTCCTCGCCGTTGTGGGGACAGGCGGCGGGATAGGCTACGGACTCTTCCAAAAAAAGAAATCGGTTACCGCCGAAAAACAACGACAAGATTCATTGGAGAGAATTGAACGCTTGGAGCAGGAGAAACTCATCGTTGAGACAGCGCTCGAAAACGTTGAATCGGAAATGAACGATATCCGCGACATGGCCGTGAAGGTCAAACAGGGGTTGGGCATCCTCGGACAAGGCGGCGGTACTTATGAACCGACATCGGACTCGGAAACCGAAACCGATTTTGGGGAACCAGCGGGTACGAACCACGCGCCCACCGACTCCGAAACATACGGCGGAAATACCGAGACGCAACCTCTCACGCCCGGCATCCTGAGACAGGAGATTCAGCCGCTTTACGATTACGTTGTCGAGCATGAAGAACAAGCGAACGGGTATCCCTCAGTGCTGCCGGTTCAATTGGAAGTGGCAGAAGGAAACCAGAAGCGGGTTTTCTGGTATTCTTCGCCGTTCGGGACGCGCATCCATCCCTTGACGAAAAAACGCGAATTTCACCGGGGACTGGACATCAAAACCCGCTCAGGCGTGCCAGTCCTCGCGCCGGGCGATGGAACCGTTACGAAAATAAAACGGGACGCATACCTCGGCAAGATGATTGAGTTGAACCACGCGCCACAGCACCTGAAAACCTTGTATGCGCATCTGAAGGGTTACGTGGACGGACTCAAGGTAGGACAGAAAGTGAAACGCGGGCAAGTCATCGGCTACGTCGGAAACACGGGACGCAGCACCGGACCGCATCTCCACTACGGCGTTTACGACACCCGCAAAAGAAAATGGGTAAACCCAATTGGCTATATCCTCGACCAGGAACCCACTTTTTCTCCATAATTTTTCTAGGGCTGTGTTACGTTATTGGCGGCCCGAATGGTTCAGCGTCTGCCTGCTTTCTCTTCTGCTGAGCATCGGCACCGCTTTCGCAGCCTGGGTTGCCTCGCCGACAGAAAATGTGCCGCTCTGCACTGCGAAGAACGAACAACACTTCCCTGTGCTAATCGCCGATGGTGCGGGCGGTGCCATCGTGGCGTGGAGTGATGCCCGCGATGCAAACCGCGACATCTACGCACAGCGCGTCAGCGCAACCGGCGAGATGCTCTGGAACCCCGATGGCATCCCCGTTTGTGATACGCCCGCCGCGCAAAGTTGGCCCCTGATTGTAGCCGATGGAGACGACGGTGCCATCGTTGTCTGGGGAGATACGCGCTACGGCAACCAAGACATCTACGCGCAACGCATTGACGCAAGCGGCACAAAATTGTGGCAACCCGAAGGCATCTCTGTCTGCACCGAACCGTCCTTACAAGACGGCCTGAAAGCCATCGCCGATGGCGCGGGCGGCGTGATTGTGACGTGGGAAGACTGGCGAAACGGCAATCAAGATGTCTATGCACAGAAAATTGACGGCACCGGAAAACCGGTTTGGGAAGAAAACGGCGTTCCTGCCTACAAAGGCGAGGGGGACCAGTATGACCCGGTTTTAATCGCCGATGGCGCGGGCGGCGCGATTTTTGCATGGTGGGACATCAGCACGCCGGATTGGAACATCTTCGCGCAACGCCTGTCTGCAGCAGGCGTACCGATGTGGGGTTTAGATGCGCGCTTCCAAAGCGCGCCTACAACAGGTTCGCCCGCGATGCCTATCTGCACAGCGATGGGCAATCAGGGAGGCCCAGCTGTCGTCAGCGATGCGAACGGTGGGGCGTTCTTCACCTGGTCAGATTATCGCAACGATCCGCGTTTCTACACGAGTGCGCAGTTGTATGCGCAGCATGTCAATGCCGATGGCACCGCGCTTTGGCAGAAGGATGGGATGCCTATCTGCACGTTGGCTGTGAATCAGCAGCAGCCGAGTTGTCTGCCGGATGGCGCGGGCGGCTTCATCGTCGTTTGGTGGGATGAGCGCGATATCTTCGCCGACATCTATGCGCAGCGGGTGAGCGCGGCAGGCGAAGTGCTTTGGGCAATGGAGGGAGTGCCGGTCTGCACCGGTGCCGGGGTCCAGCGTGAGCCGCGGCTCGTCGCCGCAGGTGATGGCGGCGCGATAGCCTATTGGCTTGATTACCGCGAAGACTTCGGCGATACCACCGAGGATGCCATCTATGCGCAACGCCTTAGTGCTAATGGCGAGGTTCTGTGGGAAACAGATGGGGTGCCGGTCTGCACCGCGAAGAAAGAGCAAATCTCACCGCAGGCAGTAGTGGCTGGTGCTGGGAAAGCCATTATCGTCTGGAGTGATGCGCGCGGTGAGGATTATGATGTTTATATTCATCGGGTGCCTTAGGACTTTTTTAACGAATCCTACTGCCTTTTACCGTAGCGCGGGGCTTGTCTGTCGCGGTCTCCCGCTCGAAACGAAAAACAGCCGAGGCGCCTCCCGTCCGTAGGGCGGTGGCCGTCACGCCGAAACGCTGGCATCTCTGCAGTCCCGCTGCAGAGATGTCCACTGTCCGCCGCGATCCCTCGCTCGATAGAGAACTGTCCGGAGCCTGGCATTTTTGAGTCGACCGATGCATGGCGAGGCACAAGACCTCGCCCTACGGTGAAAAGGTGGCACGTGGCATGGCGAGGCACAGGGCCTCGCCCTACGGTGAATGGAGCGATTTAACGATTGGACAATTCTGCCAGCCGCGTCAAATGCCAATTCGCATCCTCTAACGCTTCATAAACCACGCCGCCTTCGACGTTCGCTGGCATCGGGAGTCCTAGCAAGTAGCAAAGCGTCGGCGCAACATCAACGACGCGGACTTGCCGCTGCAAAGCAACACCTTCCCGAACGCCTGCACCTGATAGAATAAACGTCGAATGCTGCCCACCAATGCCGAAACTGACGGAAGGCAGCTGCTTCCCGTGCGCGCCATCGAACTCCGGCCGCAACGCGTAGACAACGTCTCCAACGAGCTCGCCGTGTAAATTGAGCATCTCCGCATCCGCGCGCGTTACCGCTAAGGTAAAGGGATGTCTTCCTGTCTCTGCATCTTGATAAGCGTGGAGTGCTGCAATAATTTCACGTTGCGTCGCCTCATAGTCTGCCGGTGCGACGATGCCGTTCGGTTCGCGCCCAGCTAAGTTGATGAAGATATGCACCAAGCCGACATTGACAGCGCGGGTTTTGCTCCAGTCAATCTCCCCATCTTCGGCGCGGACGATGAATCCTGTCTCCTCCAACACTTTCTCAATATCGACAGCCCGGAATTGGTTTGGCGTGCCACCGTGGTCGGAACAGACGAGGATGACGGTGTCTTCATCGGCGAGTTGCATCAACCGTCCTATCATCCTATCGACGGATTGGTATGTGCGGCGCAAGCCTTCACGGCATCGGTGGATGGTTTCAGGAGCCGCACCGCTGATTTCATCCGCTTGGCTGAGGAAGAAATGGCTGGCGTAGTCGGGCGCGTGCGTCTCTACCATCAGCACGTCCCACTCGTCGTTGTTTTTGGCGAGGTGCGTTGCCACATCGGCGAGGCGTTGGTGGTGATACTCCAGCAGCTCAAAATAGGTATCGTCGTCTAGTTGCCCAAGCGCGTCGCGCGCCGGATTCTGAAGGAACGAACCGATTTCTTCGTCGATTGTCGTCGCGACAGCTGCAGGCACCGTGTATCCCTCTCGGGGCCAGATCTGCGGCACGAATAACTCAAACGCATCGGCGTTCGGCGTAAGCGTTACCAGCTTCATCCGCACGTAGCCTTCCACTTCTTCGCCATCGATTTCAAAAGCATCTAGCCACCAGTCACTCCACTCTCCCACGCCGAGTTCGGCGATGACATCGTCGCCGGAACGGGTTCGGCAGATGCGTATTTTGTCGTATCCGTTTTCGCCGGAGGCATAGATGAACCCGTAAAACGGTTTCGGTGTTCCAGTTTCGCCGCGGTTCATATCCTCTCTGCCGCGCGCTAAGGGTTGGATAGTCAATTCAACTGCCAGCACAGGCTTCTCTGAGGGCGGGTATGGAAATTCTCCCTGGCGGGCCTGAGGGACAGGTTGGATTTCTACAGGATCGATGTGTTGAATTTTCTGCAGCGCGCTCGGGTCTAAGGTTTCCGGATCGCGTTGGCCGCCGATGGGACGCGGTGCCCATTTCCCGGCAACGAAGAGGTGATACCCTGCAATCTGGTGGTGATTAGATACCCCGGGGCCCGTTCCCTCCACCTGAATCCCCGTTTTGACGGTGGGCGGCCAGGACATCTCCCATTTTACCAAAATCGGTTTACCGCCGGCACGTTCAACGAGATTCCACAGGTATTCGGATTGACAAAGCCCTGTGTTGATACCCCATACGCTCTTGTCCAGTTGTTCGCCGAGGGCGCGGATGTTAAAATCCATCACCTTGTGCGTGCCGGGCCATGAGCCGGTGGAGAGTGCTGTCCAGCCGGGTGGTGTGAGCGTCGGGAACACGCCTATCATCGGGCGATACACGCCGGTGTTAAGCAGGTGTGCCATGTTCGGTGCGTGTCCCCAGTCGATAGAGTTTTTGACGAGTTCCATGCTTGCCCCGTCCATACCGATGATAATCGCGCGTTTTGCGGGTGCAAGGTGTGTCAGTGTTTTCATGTTTGCTCCTTTTGGTTTCCTTCTGTAAGCGGCGAGTCTCCGTTTGTTGCGCGGGCTTGCGCGATGTTTCGATAGTAACGCACCTCGTCGTTTGGAGTGAGACGCAGTGCCTCATCGTAGTCGCGCGTTGCTTCGGCGTACTGGTGCATTGCGAATTTTGCGTGGGCGCGGCCCACATAAGCGTCCGCATAATCCGGTTTTCGTGCGAGGGCCGCGTCGTAATCGCGAATTGCATCGGCATAGTCCTGCATCTGAAACTTCGTCACGGCGCGGTTAAAATGGCCTTCTACCCGCTCTGGCTGTAGTTGGATGGCTTCGTTGTAATCCTGGATCGCCGCCGCGTGGTTGCCGAGGGCGTAATGGATACTCCCGCGGTTGCAATAAGCCGCTGCATAATCGGGTTTCAGGTGGAGAGCCGTGTCGTAAGCCGAGATGGCTTGTTCTCCCAGTCCCTTTTCCCACAGGTAGCCTCCAAGGCCGAAAAAGGCATCAATGGCCACCTCTTCTTCTGTGGGGACGTAAAGGTGCCTCTTATTCGCCCCGGTCTTGTCGAGAATTTCTTGGATAATCGGGTCCTGTTCGCGGAGTTCCGGCCAGAGGTCCCTCATTTTGGGGAAGTTTTTATCTTCGTAATTCCTCATAAAATCACCGACACATGCTTCTGCGGCGGCTAAGGGATGCGTTTCATCATCCCCAACACTCCAAGTTAACTCGTCTATTATTGCGGAGAGGTGTTCGTATTCATCTTCTGTCACCGTGACGCAGCGGAGAGCGGCGTTCCGACTCACGAGCTCGGTTAGCAGCTCTTGGACGCTTAGCAGCCAGGGAATTGAATCTTCCGGAAGGAGGGCTGCCTCAGGAACGTGATTCACTTCCGGTAAGTGAGACTGCTGCGAAACAAAGGGCTCTGGCGGATTCACTTCAGCGGAGACAGAAAGAATCGGCAACGGTAATACATTTTGCGTGGTTTGTATCGGACTTAACATGGGTTCTTAACCTCTCTTGAGCCATTTCTCATACTCGGCGTGCGTGAACACATAATGGACGCGAATACGTCGTAATTCATATCGGATTGTTGTAACGAGGCGTGTTTTGTTGCCGCCAATGTTGAACACGGTATATGTCATTTCGCGTGCAGGTTGTCCGAGTGGCGTAGACACGTTCTTCTTCACCAGATCGGCGTGCGGAAACACTTCACGCACAGCAACGATTGAATTGAAATTGGCTTGCGCTATCAATTCACGCCAGCGAGCCAGGCCCGGTTTGCTGTTCGGATGTCTCTGGGAAAAATCGTTCAGTTTTTGTGACGAAGTAATCTGCATCAGAAAACCATACATGTATCACGAGTTACGGGCTACTTTCTTTGGCGACTGCTTCCGATGCCGAACGCCGCGTTGAGTTCATCCAAAGTATAGGTATTGATGACTTCCGCTTTCGTCAGCCATCCGCGACGGGCGACGTTAATGCCGAAACGACGATGCTCTAGTTGCGCAATCGCATGCGCATCTGTGTTGACTGCTAACTGCACTCCGGCGCGCTTCGCCTGACGAACAAATTCAGGCCCCAGATCCAAGCGGCTCGGGGCACTGTTGATTTCCAACACCGTCCCGTTTGCTGCGGCGGCTGCAATAATCTCCTCAAGATTGAGCGGATACATCGGCCGTCTGCCAAGCAACCTGCCAGTAGGATGCCCAATAATGTGGACGAACGGGCTCTCAATCGCGCGAACGATACGCTGCGTCATCCGTTCTTCCGAAAGCGAGAAATGACTGTGAACGCTTGCGACGACGATATCCAGTTGCTCCAAAATTCTCTCCGGAAAATCGAGGTGCCCATATTCGCGAATATCCACCTCCGAACCGGCAAGCACTGTGATGCCCTCAATCTCTGCGTCCAACTCGCGAACTTGTTCGATCTGGCGCAACAACCGTTCTCTGTCTAACCCTTTGGCAACGGTAGAGGAGACAGAATGATCGGTGATGGCGATGTATTCAAACCCTGCCGCTTTCGCCGCTTCTACCATGTCTCGGAGGGTGTTTCGGCCGTCACTCCAGTCGGTGTGTGCGTGAAGATCGCCGCGTAAGTCGCTGCGTGCCACAAGCCGGGGCAAGGTGCCTTCCGCCGCTGCGGTGATGGAGTCTGCATCCCCTCGGAGTTCCGGGGGAATATAGGGTAAACCCATTTTTTGATAGATGGCGGCTTCCGTATCGGGGGTGGGCGGATAGAGACATCCGCCCTTACCTTCTTCAGTCTGAGGGAGTGCGGCGAGATGTTCCTCGGTGGCAGTGGTGCGGAAGCGCGTTGCATTGTATGCGTCAGCGGTGCAGATATGGAGAGTCACCGGAAAATCCCGATTGATGTGGAATTGAATGCAGTTGGTATCCCTGTCCGGCACCGAGGCATCTTCGCCAATAAGTTCTAGTAGCGATTGCTGGGTAGCCCCTATTTCTCCATCGGCCTCCACAACCATGTCGATGCCGCGACAGATTTCTTCGCGTCGGCGTAGCGCGCCGGTGAATTCGTGGCGTTTTATCCGTGCCGTTTTCACAAGTTCGGCAAGCCGTTCGGCAATGTTCAGTGCATCCTGCAGTGGCCGTGTCCCCTTCTGTTCTGCGTGAAACTTCAAGCTTTCGGCGATGAGTTTCAGGCTTTTCTTGCCGGTGCCCTTCATTCTTCTGAGTTGTCCACTGTCTAGTGCTTCCCCGAGGTCATCGATGTTTCGGATGCCGAGTTCGTTATAGAACCTGCTGGCGGTTTTCACGCCGATGCCGCGGATTTCCAACAACTCCAACACTTCTGTCCCCATTTCAGTCGTGAGTTCATCGTAGAATTTGCAGCGTCCCGTTTCAATCATTTCGGCTGTTTTGTCTTCAATGGCTTTGCCGATGCCGGGTATGGCGCGGAATTCTGCTAGGGTGTGCATCTCAGCGAGTTCACGGGCTAAGCCATCAATGATGTCGGCGGCGCGTTCGTAAATGCGTGCGCGGTAGGCATCGTCACCGCGGATTTGCAAAAGCGCGCCGATGGCTCTGAAGATGGCACTGATGTCACGATTTTTCATTTTTCATTTCCTTGCGTTAATTTCCTGTGCGCGAAGATACCGGCGATTATGCCAATTGTTATGCCACCGATGACGATGGCAATCGGCTGATAAATCGGTAGAACATGCACCGCGCCCAGTTGATATCTGAACATGACAAACAAGCCGTAGAAAACGCCGAGTCCACATCCTGTTCCGAACGCGCCCAGGAAAATCCCGTGCATGAGGAGCGGAATGAGGAAGTAGCGCGGGAACGCGCCGAGGAGTTCCATGAGTGCGAGTTCGTCCTTGCGGGCTGCCAGCGTCTTTCCGACGGTGTGACGGATAATCAGCCAGCATATCGCGATGGCGACAGCAAGTGCGGCGAACGTTAGCCGCGCCGCGTCGCGCAACAACTCGTTCAGCACGCCTTGTCCCTTCAGCATGACATCCTCGATTTCGTCATACGCTTTAATATCCAAAGCGATTTGTTCTAAGGCTCGCCGTGTTACAATCTCTTCGTCTATATAAATTTCAAGTGAGGCTTGAAAAGGGATAACTCCGGGAAAAGCCTCTTTAATGAGGCGGCCTACATCCTTAAATTTGGTTTCGCCGCGTGCGAGTTCTTCTGACTTTGAGACATAATACACACTGCTGATGCGTTCGTCTTTCTCAATGTGGCTTACGAACGCGCGTCCTTTTGGCTCGTTGACGGTGTCCTTGAGAAATGCGACGAGCGTCGGCGCGTCTTTCGCCAATGTCAGCTGCTGTGCAATAAAAGTGTGGTTGAGCAATAAGATTGTGAGCAGCACAATCGTAAACGCGATGCTGAGAAGGCTCATCAGATTTGCGATGCCTGCATGCATGATATGAGAGAAGGCGTTTTCCAGATGATAGCGCATGTTTTGGAACAGGTTTTTTAGCCTCGGAAGTCTACGTTGACGGAACGGGCCGACTTGCAACCCTTAGCCAAAGCCTGCAAGAAAAAACAACGTCCTGACGGGCTGTAGTTCGGGCTCGCCTGAGCCCGAGAGACACTTCTCCAAGCCAACGTCAAACCATCGCGAGAAACAACAAAAGAGAAAATCAACGAATACTACCGTCTCTCAGTTCAATAATCCGCTTATTGCATTTTTGTGCAAGTTGTTTGTCACTCGTTGCGATGAGGATAGTCATTCCTTGGAAATTCAAGGCATCAAGGAGTGCCATCATTTCAAGGGAGAGGCGTGCGTCTAAATCCGCTGTCGGTGCATCAGCGAGCAGCAACAGCGGCCGGTTGATAACTGCTCTCGCGATGGCCAGCCGCTGCCGTTCGTTCCCGGAGATATCTGCCGGCCGCGCCGCTTTATGGTGCGCAAGCCCCATCTGATGCAGGAGTTTGTTCACATTCTCCCGGAGCGTCGCCGGCTTCGCGCCTATCAATTTCTGGGGCAGCGCGAGATTTTGATGAACAGTCTTATGCGGCACAAACTTGAAGTCTTGAAAGACAAGCCCGATTTTCTGCCGAAAGTAGGGAAGACTTAACCGGGTCAGTTCCGATAAGGGTTGTCCGATGACGCTCAGGTCGCCCGCTGTTGGCACGAGGTCGCGGTATAACAGCCGGAGCAGGGTTGTCTTCCCCGCGCCACTCGGTCCGACGAGGAAGGCGAATTCGCCGCGTTCCAACCGAAAGCTGACTGTTTCAAGCACGCTCAGTTCGCCATAACTGAAACTGACTTGGTGGACTTGGATCATTTTTTTTCTCCAGTTCGAGACTGGGAGGTTTCTCCTACCTCAAGGTCTCTCCAGTTCGAGAGCAGGAGGTTTCTCCTACCGGGTGCATCGGTATCGAGACTGTGGCGCGCGGGCCTGTTTTTCTCCAGTTCGAGAGCAGGAGGTTTCTCCTACCGGGTGCATCGGTATCGAGACTGTGGCGCGCGGGCCTGTTTTTCTCCAGTTCGAGAGCAGGAGGTTTCTCCTACCGGGTGCATCGGTATCGAGACTGTGGCGCGCGGGTTTGCGAGGGACAGGCCCTGGCACTGCGGGCTCGGGCGATTTTTGCCGCGTCTCATTTATTGGTTCGTATACCCACACGCTTTCGAGTGGCAGGCGAGGTGCGTTGCCTCCTCTTCGCTCCCCTTCAGTTTTCGGGTTCTCTCAACGAGAATCGGTGCGTTGCATGCCGGGCAAGGCCCCGTAACCGGTTTGTCCCACGTCGAAAACTCGCACTTCGGATAATTGCTGCAGCCGTAGAAGATTTTGCCCCGGCGCGTGCGTCGTTCACCGAGGTAGCCGTCGCAGGTTTTCTCCGGGCAGTCAATACCTATCGGGAGCGGCTTCGCGTTTTTGCATTTCGGGTAGCCGCTGCACGATAAAAACTTGGCACCCGCGCGGCTCACCTTGATAACCATCGGCGAGCCGCACTTATCGCACTGAGTGTCGGTGGGTTCCGGTTCAGCAGACGCGGTGTCATCGCCGTTCAAGCGTTTGATGTTTTGGCACTCCGGATAGTTCGCGCACCCGAGGAACCGCCCATAACGGCCCCACTTGATAATCATTTTGCCGCCACACTTCTCGCATATCTCCTCGGATTCGGTTTCCATCGCTTTGCGCGCCTCATACATTTTGTCGGGTGCTTCTTTCAGTGCGGTTTGGAACGAGGGGTAGAACTCGCCTAACGTCCGCACCCATGCTACTTTGCCATCGGCGACGGTATCCAGTTGCTCCTCCATCTTCGCCGTGAATTCTACATCAACGATGTTGGGAAAGCCGTGGATGAGGAGTTGATTAACAAGCCTTCCGATGTCTGTCGGTAGCAGGCGGCCCCGGTCTTTCTCCACGTATCCCCGGTCTTGGATAGTGGAGAGGATTGTCGCGTAAGTGCTTGGGCGGCCGATTTCCTTCGCCTCCAGTGCCTTGACTAGCGTTGCTTCGTTGTAACGGGGTGGCGGCTGCGTGAAGTGTTGCTTCGGCACCAACTTGCGCAAATCGAGCCTATCGCCCTCCTTGACGATGGGGAGGGAGACGTTTGCTTCGGTATCGCCATCGGCAGTGACATCGTCTTCTCCCTCCATGTAGACGCTCCGGAACCCCTTAAACTTCATGACAGCGCCGGTCGCCCGGAAGAGATACTGCCCGGCTTTTATATCAATTGTCGTCGCGTCAAAAAGGGCAGGCTTCATTTGGCTTGCAATGAACCGCATCCAAATGAGTTCGTAGAGGCGATACTGCTCATCGTTGAGATACGGTTTCAGTGACGCGGGTGTGCGCAATGGCACACTCGGCCGCACCGCCTCGTGCGCGTCTTGCGCGCCTTTTTTGGTTCGATACTGCACGGCGCGCGCTGGCAGATAGTCCGTACCGTAAGTTGTTTTGATGAATTCGCGCGCGGAAACAAGTGCCTCTTGTGCGATGCGCGTTGAGTCGGTGCGCATGTAGGTGATGAGGCCCACGGAGCCTTCACTCCCGAGTTCAAGTCCCTCATAGAGTTGTTGTGCGATGCGCATCGTCCTTTTCGCCGTAAATCGGAGTTTGCGGGCCGCCTCCTGTTGCAAACTACTCGTGATAAAAGGTGGCACCGGGCGTTGTTTCCGCTCCTGTTTCTTCACCTTTTCGACGATATAGGGTTGCGTCTGCGCGTCGGCGGCGAGTGCTTTGGCACGCGCCGCATCGATGAGAAAGCCGTAGTTGTTAATCTGCCCCTTCTCTTTCCCGATACGATGTAGTTTCGCGAGGAACAGATGCTCCTTTTCCATCGGCGACAACGTGGCGGTGAGCGTCCAATATTCCTGTGGTTTGAACGCCTCAATTTCTGCCTCGCGTTCGCAGATGAGCCGTACGGCAACAGACTGCACCCGGCCGGCACTCAGCCCTGGTTTGACGCTTCGCCACAAAATCGGGCTGATCTGGTATCCGACGAGCCGGTCTAAAATGCGCCGAGCCTGTTGCGCATCAACGAGTGCCATGTCAATCTGCCCCGGAGCCTGGATAGCCTCTAAAATCGCGCCTTTGGTAACTTCGTTATAGACGATGCGATGGATGGGCTTCTTCGCCTTCTTCAATTCCTCGGCGAGGTGCCAACAAATGGCCTCGCCCTCCCGGTCCGGGTCAGCGGCGAGGTAGATGGTATCTACCTTCCGCGCCGATTCTGTCAGTGCCTTAATCACCTTCCCCTTCCCGCGGATGCGGACATATTTGGGCGTGAAGGCGTTTTCGATATCGACACCGAGCTCTTTTTTCGGCAAATCGCGGATATGCCCGACAGAGGATTCAACGATGTAATCCCTGCCTAAAATCTTTTTGATGGTTTTCGCTTTCGCCGGCGATTCAACAACGACGAGTGATTTCGGCATGTTCTATTCCTATTTTGCTTTTCTTAGAGATTTTTTAGTGCGCGGTTTTCCTGAACGAAGAGCAAGAGTTGCATCTATATTAACGCTTGTTTTTCATTGAGGCTACAAAAAACCCCAAGTGGTATCCGTAGGGCGAGTGTCTGTCCTTCGCTCTACGGTTCGTTAGTTTTTTTAGCGGGCGAATTCAAGCAGTTCCATCAACATCCGCCGCATCTCGGCGCGGTGGACGATGGCATCGATGAAGCCATGTGCCAGCAATGACTCCGCTTTTTGAAAGTCTTCGGGGAGTTCTTCGCGTAGGCTCGCAACCGCCAACGGGCCCGCAAAGCCGATGCGCGCACCGGGTTCGGCGATAATCACATCGCCGAGGGAGGTGTAACTCGCTGTCGCCCCGCCAAACGTCGGATCGGTGACGACAGAAATGTAAAAGACTC
This sequence comes from uncultured Poribacteria bacterium, assembly GCA_958296135.1. Classification (GTDB taxonomy): domain Bacteria; phylum Poribacteria; class WGA-4E; order WGA-4E; family WGA-3G; genus AGPOR5. The sequence continues at coordinate 3,789,738 of CATQHZ010000001.1, read as the reverse complement.
CCTCTTTGGCATAGGCTGCGCACGCCGCTGCGGTTTTCGCCATCTGCATCAAAGCGAGCGTGCCTTCCTGCATCCGCATCCCACCGCTCACGGAGACGAGTACTAACGGCACCCTATTTTCAAGCGCGCGTTCAATACATCGGGTAACCTTTTCACCGATAACAGAACCGCATGTCCCCCCGATGAACCTAACATCCCCAATCGCAATGGCAGTTGGGTGTCCGCCGATGTTGGCGATGCCGGAGAGCATCTCGGAGCGGAGCCCTGTTTTCGCGATGTCTCGCGCCAATTTTTGCGGATATTCTGGGAATTCCAACGAATCGATAGAATATAAATCCGCATCGTGTTCCTCAAAGCTGCCCGCGTCAATGAGGAGCTCGAGCCGTTCGTGAGCCGTCAGATAGTGGTGATGTCCGCAGCTATCGCACACTTTCAGATGTGTCACGAACGTCTCTTCATCGATTGCTGCGTTGCAATTTCTACAGACGACTGTTTTTATTGGTTCGTCCATCTCTTTAGTCATGATATTCACGGTGAGAGAATTTGTCAAGCGATTTTTATGTGAGGCGAGGGAGAGGTTTCCCTCGCCTCAAACTATTATCGGGACGTTTTGAGGCGGCCCCAGGTGGTTGAGAGTTTACCGCTCGGATCCACGGCGAGTGCCTCTTTTGCACCCTGGTCTTTGAAGGTGTTAATATCCTTCTCACTCAGGGCGCGATTCCAGAGACGCACCTCGTCGATAATGCCGGCGAAGATGTAGTTCTCGCGGTCGCAATCCTGTCCGATGCGCCACGGGTCATCGTTGGCCCCGAGTTTTCCCGGTACCGCTTGATCGATCACGGCATCGCCATCGATATAGATGATGCCCGTTTTTCCGTCGTTAGTAAAAGCGACATGCACCCACTTCTCAGTGTCAGGCAGATCTGTGGAGATGTCGGCTCGGGCGCCTTCGCCTTCAAAGCGGAGTTTGAAAGTGCCGCCTTCGCTGAACAGCCCGTATTGCACCCGGCCGCCGCATCCGCCGTGGACAGATTTGCCGACGATTTGGCGGACGCCGTTCCAATGTTCGGCATTAATCCACGCCATGAACGTGCATTCGTTGACGTTCAGTCTCGGCGTGCTTTCAACGGTGACGAACGTGCCGCTGCCTTCGCCGCCAAATTCAAGTGCTTTTTCAAACTTGCCATCCACCCAGATAGGGTTATCGATTTCGCCATCGTGCCCGTTGCCGCTGAGGTCTTCGGCGACAGCACCGTCGCCTTCATCGTAGGCGTGGTAGAGGACGAGCCCGTCCGTAAACTCCTCCGCCTTTGTGAAGGCGGGAGTTATCACCAGAAGCAATGCGATGCCTAAACACATAACCAATTTCATCATAAGAATTTCCTCCTGTTAGGTAAAGATAGGGTATTCTATCAATTTTCGTGAAATCTGTCAAGCGGAAATTTTCCAGATTAACGAACTTTTGATGCATCGGTTCTGAGTTTATCCTTAAAATCCTTTGTGAACTTCCGCATTTTCGGGTAGATCACAAATTGGCAGTACGGCTGATACGGGTTGTCCCGGAAATAGTTTTGATGGTAACCCTCGGCCGGATAGAAGGTTGCCGCCGCTGTTATCTCCGTGACAATCGGCGCGTCCCACGCTTCGGAGTTCTCCATTTCCGCTTTGGACTGCTCGGCACTGCGCCGCTGCGCCTCATCGTGGTAGAAAATCGCAGAGCGATACTGCGTACCGTGGTCTGCGCCCTGCCGATTCAATGTCGTCGCATCATGCGTGTGCCAGAAAACGTCCAACAACGCCGCGTAGGGAATAACGCTCGGATCAAACCGAATCTGGACGACTTCCGCATGTCCTGTCAGCCCCGTGCATATTTCTTGATAAGTTGGGTTGTCCGTGGTGCCGCCGGTGTAGCCGGAGACAACTTCGTGAACGCCTTCTAGCTGCTGAAAAACTGCTTCAACACACCAAAAACAGCCTGCGCCGAAGGTTGCGATTTCTAATTGCATTTTTTTCTTATCTGGTTTTGCACATTGGCGAAAACCGTGATGCTCCTTTCATTTTTCCTTTCCCGGTGCGGGAGAAGGGCGGATAGAGACATACGAGGGCCTGTTCCTCGCGAATTTCCGAGGCGCTCGGGCACGGCGGGAGACAGGCCCCCGCCCTACGATGATACGCGCGTCGGGCACGGCGGGGGACAGGCCCCCGCCCTACGATGATACGCGCGAATGCCTCCGGATTTGAAAACTGAATCACCCTGGCGAGAAGTTTGCCAAAAATGTGAGACTGTGCTATACTTTTGAACAACATGAAATACCTGATTCGGGCCCCGAGGTCCCTCCTACATCGGGACCGGCGGTCCCTCCTACTGATGAAATACCTGATTCGGGCCCCGAGGTCCCTCCTACTGCTTCTGCTGCTATGTCTGTCGGCATGTTATTTGCAAACGCGAGAGGCGAAAACGCTTGTCGTCCAACTTGGGGCCCCGGAGGCGGAACGCCGCGCCGAAGCGGCTCACGCACTCGTGGCGATGGGCCCTGGCGCGATTGATGCCCTCGTCTGGGGGATATCGCATGAAAATCCACAGATTCGGGAAACCGCTGCTTGGACGTTGAGCGACATTGCAACGCCGGCGGCCCGGGTCGTGCCTGCGTTGATTTCTGTGCTGTCCGATCCGGACGAAAACGTGCGCGTTGTCGGTTCTATCGCCTTACAGCAGCTCGGTGAACCCGCCGTGCCGTTCCTCATCGATGCCTTAGCTGCAGAATCGATGGAGACTCGGCTTCATGTCGCTTATGCCCTCGGCGAAATCGGCAAACGGTTTGATAATAGCGCGACTAAGCGCGCGCGCCTACAAGATATTCTCGCCGCGCTGATGCGTTCCCTCACCGATCCGGAATGGAACGTCCGCAGGCTTGTTGTTCGGGCACTCGTTACTATCGGCTCGCCAGCGGTGCCCGCGCTCACGGAAGCACTCAACGGGACGGATAGCGAACGGCGTATGATGGCAGAACGCGCGCTGAACGACATCGGTACGCCGGAAGCGCGACAAGCAATCGCGGCGGCGAAAAAACGGTTCTCGGCAGAATGACGCTGCGCTACAAAAGCATCGGCTTGGGGCTGTCCAGTTTCAGGCACTCATCCCAATAACTGACAGCATACTGCTGCACCGCCTCCGGCTGCTTTGCTTCCGCAAGATAGTCGGCGATCCACTTAAGCAGGCGTTTGCGGAGGGGCGGCAAAATGTTGCCATTCTCATAAGCTATCGCGTTGAAATCTGCGAGAGTGTGTGCATTCAACTGGAAATCAATTCGCCGATGGAGACTCAGATTGACTATTAAACCGAGCGTGAGGTATTCAATCGGGTTCGCGAAGGAGCTCAGCGGCGGCGTGAGTTTCAAGACGTTATCCAACGGCAAAGCGCGCACATAACGCCACCGATTTTCGATGCACCTCAATTGCCGGTCGACCATTTCTACGTCAGTCACGCGGGATAGGTTGCGCGATGTCACCGGGTCCCTTATGGTGACTTGCGATGTGCGAATGGTGGTTTGGTATTTCGTGACGGCCTCTAAGAACGCCTGCTCCGCTGGGTTGTAAATCTGAATATCCGAGGTTCCCGGGGGTGCCCCGGGGAGAGATGGCAGAATCGTCCCCTTTTTTAGTAGGTTGCGCGCCCTATCCAACAAGGGGCTTGTCAGCGTACTGCCGATCTGGAAAAATGTGACAGTGCGGTTCCGGGTAAGCACCCGGACAGCTTTGTCTAGGTTTCCTTGGCTGCCGTATTCCAGTCCCAGACTTGTAAGCGTGAACGCGTTTTGAACCTGCGTTCGGAGTTGCGATTCATCGGCGAGGTCAGCTGTTTTCATCGTAATGAGTTTGTGCGCGATTGCGGCGATGTTCTGGTAGAGCGCGTCCGCTTCCTCTGTAGAGAATTTTCCCAGGGCATCGCCGTGTGCGAGGGCTTGCGCGAGGAACAGCTGCCTGTCGAGCGGTGTCGCGGCGACGAGTGCCGCTTTATTCGTCGTCATCATAGTAGTCGTATTCGTCCTTATCCTCATCCTCATCCTCATCTTCTTGGAGTTGGAGCGAGTCCAGATCTACCTGCTGCATCAGGTCTGTCTCGGTGACATCGATGCCGGATTCCCTGTCGCGTTCTTCAACTCGTTCGGTTCTTTCTCCTTGTGCGTCTGCGGTTGCGGCGGCTCGGAGTTCCTCAGCATCGCCTTCTTCGTCAATTGCGAAGAGTTCGCGCAGCAGTGCTGCGAAGAGTTCGGTATCGGCCTCCCAGATGGCATCGACAACAGCGCGTGCGCGTTCATCGGCGTATTGAATTGAGGGCAACCCCGGGTCGATGAATCCTGCTTCAATGAGCATTGCGCCGAAACTATCTTCCAAGATGACTCTATCGTGGAGCAATTGGGCGAGGAGCCGAATGTCTATCTCGGCGAGGAACCGGCCCAGGTCATCCGGTTCGCATTCAGAGAGCTCAAATAACCAGAGGTCGAGTGATTCTTCGTCTAATTCTCCATCGCGCCAGACTGCAATATCAACGAGTGTCTCAAACTGTTCACTTGAGAGACAGGGCAGCAGCCCGGAGGCGAGCCCGGTGCCAAGCATGGTGTCGAAGATCTGGAGTACCTCTTCGGCTGGGCTTTCTTGGATGAGTTCCGTACAATCCGGGACGAGATAATAGAGTTGTTCTCGCTCCCTCGGGTCGCGAGTGGCGTGAATAATCTCGAGTTGCTGCTGCTTGCCGTAACTTTGGAACAATTGCTCCGCTTCGCGCGTCGGCAATGCCAGCAGTTTGCCGCTTTCAACATGCGGGACTATCGCCTTTGGATTGTTCATGAGCAACCCCTCCGTAACATCGGTAGGCGCGCGTGAGATGCGCGCTGTATCAGAAACTATTCCTGACGAAATTGAGGTTTTTCTCCGCGGCGGCGACCGGCTCATCTTTACCGGGTGTTTCAAGCACGAACCAGCTGTCGTAGCCGATGGCGTGCGCTGACTCGAAAACGGCGGGGAAATCGACATCGCCTTCGCCGGCGTGATTGCCACCGGTATCCTTAATGTGCATTTGCACAATCCCACTACCCAGGGCTCGGATTTCGGAGGGCGCGTCATAGCCGAACCCCGTTGCATTCCCCATGTCGTAATAGACACCGACTGCCGACGAACCAACGCTGTCAATAATTTGTTGGTGCTGCGTGGCACTCAACGTCGATTCCAGCGCGAGGAAGACACCGTGTTTCTCAGCGGTTTCAGCGGCGGCTTTCAAGCCATCAAGGAACCGTGGTGCCGTGACATGCGCGTCTTGAATCTGGCCGTTTCCGAAAAATGGCACTAAGATGACTTTCGCGCCCAATTTCGGACAGGTTTCGGCTAGGTATTGCAGTTTGGCGATTCCTTCGCTCCGCGTGCTATCGGTTGGATGCATGAACGAATAGGCGGTGAACCCTCCGGGTGACAGCGATGCTACCTCAATACCGGCGGCCGCCGCGAGGCTGTTCACTTTATCCACGCCGCCTCCCTGCCAGAGGGGGTGCTCGCGGTAGTTGACACCCATGCAGAGTTCGATGCCATCAAACCCGATGTCTTTCGCTTTCTGAAACGATTCTTCAAAGGAAACGGGCAACATCCCATCTCGAATACCGACTTTCATCATTTTTTCTCCTTTCTTGCGAACATTTCCATTGAAATTGCATTATACCACAAATTTAAGGCGATTGCAATAGGAAATGTGATTTGACGCGGCAGCTTCAGTTTTGGAATGCACGGCGATGCACTGTAGGGGCGGATGTCCATATCCGCCCTTACAATTTATGCGCGGCCATAAACCGGAATGGCTGCTCCATTAATAACCGCCGCCTCATCAGAGGTGAGGAAACATATCACCTTGGCGATGTTGGAGGGGGATACCCAACGGCCCGGGTCTTCGTCCGGCATAGACTGGCGATTCGCGGGTGTATCGATGACGCTTGGCATAATAGCGTTGACGTTGACCCCGGCATCCATCACTTCGGCGGCTAACGCCTCTGTCAAGGTGCGCACGCCGCCTTTGGAGACGCAGTAGGCACTCATGCCAGCCTCACCTTTCAACCCGGCGCGCGCCGAAACGTTGACAATCTTGCCTGCGCCGCGCGCTGTCATTTCTGGCAGTGCCGTTTTGCAGCAGAGGAAGACGGATTTGAGGTTCAGTTCCATCATGAAATCCCATTTTTCCACTTCAAGTTCCGCCGCAGGAATCCCGCCGACGAAGCCACCGACGATGTTTATCAGGATATCAAGCGGCCCGATTTGGGATTGAAATTCCTGAAACGACTTCTGAACCTCAGCTTCTTCGGTGACGTTTGCGAACAGGAAGGTTACCTCCTCGCTGATGTCGGGGTTATACTGCTTGAAGCGTTCCACCTCATTTTCAAACAGGTATGTGACAGCGACGTTGTCGCCTTGCGCGATGTATGCTTTTGTGACAGCACTGCCTAAGATGCCGGTGCCGCCGGTGATTAGGACGTTACGAGTCTGTGTAGACATATCTGACATTCCTCTTTTTGTCGGGACGGATGTCCATATCCGCCGGTAGTGTGTGCGCGTCGGGTGGATATAAAAATCCACTCTTACGTCAGTCCTAAAATGATAACATATCCAGTGAGACGATGTCAAATGAAAATGAAAACCGATTTGCAGAACGATTTAGTTTTCGGCGTTTCTCACCGTGAAAACCCGCTGCCCCGGCCGCGTAGGGGAAAGAAAATTGGAAAACTAAATGCCTTTGGCCGAATTGCCTTGCATAAAATCGCGAGAGATGGTACCCTATTCTTGTAGAAGCAATTCCGCTGTCAATGAGGAGAAACATGTGAAAATCGCAATCATCGGGACAGGCTACGTCGGCTTAACCACCGCCGTTGTCCTGGCCTACCTGAGCCATCAGGTTGCGGCTGTCGATAAAGATACCCATAAACTCAAACTGTTACACCAAGGGAAAAGCCCTATCCATGAACCCGGCATCCAGACACTTCTTGACGAGGTAGGACATACCCTCCGTTTCACGCCGAGCGTTGCCGCGGTGGTTCCAGAAGCGGAGCTCATTTTAATTGCTGTCGGCACGCCGCCGAAAAAGAACGGGGAAGCAGACACGCGGCATGTTGAACAAGCGGCGCGAGAAGTCGCAGAAGTCTGCCATCCACATCGGCACTATACGCTTGTTGTCAAATCGACGGTGCCTATCGGCACGAATCGGCGCGTCGCCGAAGTTGTCGATGAGGTGTTTGCGACGCGCGGGATTCAAGGGAATGTCTCCGTTGCATCGAACCCGGAGTTTTTACAAGAAGGTTTGGCGTTGCAAGGGGCGTTCTATCCGGACCGGATTGTCGTCGGCGCGCACTGCGATGATGCTATTGATGCCTTACGTCGCTTGTATCAGCCGCTGCTTGAACAGACGTTCGACCCGCCGAGCGCGTTCCCGCGGCCTGAGGCATACCATCTACCGCCGATGATGACGACAGACCCGAGCAGCGCGGAGATGCTGAAATACGCCGCCAATACGTTCCTCGCGCTGAAAATCAGTTTTATCAACGAAATCGCTGGACTTTGTGAGAAAGTCGGCGCAGACGTGACAGAAGTCGCGCGCGGCATCGGACTTGACACGCGTATTGGACCTCGGTTTCTGCAGGCAGGCCTCGGCTGGGGCGGCAGCTGCTACCCGAAGGATACGGCGGCGTTGTTAGGGGTGGCGGCGCAATCGGCCTATGAAATGCCGATTACGGAAGCCGCGCGCGCCGTGAATTTTCGGCAGCGCGAAGTCATCGTTGAAAAGTTGCGCGCTGCGTTCAAAAGGTGCTGTGGAGCAGGAGTCACGATTAAGGGAAAAACTATTGGCATCCTCGGACTCGCCTTTAAGCCGAACACGGATGACGTTCGTTCGGCACCTGCGTTGGACATTATCCGATGTCTCGTTGCGGAGGGAGCCAGCGTTCGCGCGCACGATCCGATTGCGATGCCGAATGCAGAGATGGCGCTGGACGGAACGGCAGTGGATTTTCGGGAAGATGTGTATCGCCTCTCTCACGAAGCGGATGCGCTGGTGCTTGTCACCGAATGGGACGTTTACCACAAACTGGAGTTGCGCAAACTCGCTAAGCAGATGCGGATGCCGATTTTGATTGATGGCCGCAATGTGTATTTGCCGCAAGATGCGCGCGATGCAGGGTTTTATTATGTCGGAGTGGGCCGGTAGGCGGGACATCCTTGTCCCGATACCAGGGGGCTCCGGTAGGAGGGACATCCTTGTCCCGATGCCGGGGGGCTCCGGTAGGCGGGACATCCTTGTCCCGATGCCGGGGGCGTGTCGATACCGGGAGGTCTCTCCTACAGGGGAGGCGAGGCGATACCGGGAGGTCTCTCCTACAACGGAGCCTTGTTCGGGCTCGGGCTGCTTCGCAGGGAACCCGAACAGGTTAACCCCGGCGAACTCATCTGGTTTCCCTACAGAGATGATACGAATCAGAATAAAGAGGAAAACAGCAATGATTCAGCAACCGCACCCTTTTGATGCACAGTGGCCGCGATATTGTCCGCACAAACCTTTCCCGCCGTATCGGCATATTCCGGGGGTTACGCCGCATCCTATTCGGGATCCGCTTGGACATAGTTATGAACCAGGCGGCGAGACCTCGGGACTCGATGCGCCTCTTTCGCCGGTGATGTGGCGGCAAAACGAAGATTACCTCTACGGCGTAGATCTCTATAACTTTGCGTATTGGTGGGAGGCACACGAGGCGTGGGAAGGGCTGTGGCACCAAGCGGAGGATACGTATCGGCTTTTTCTGCAGGGGTTAATTCAGGTGTCGGCGGCACATATCAAGTATCATTCACGGATGCTGAGACCGCTGCGGACGCTCTCCACTGCCGGGCGCGAGAAGTTGCGGCAAGTCGTTGTTGAATGTAACGATGCAAACGGTGTCTATATGGGAATGAACCTGCCTGAATTTCTGGAGAATGCTGGCGCGTTCTTCGCGTCGTTCTTTGCGGATGTTGTCACAGAAGATACTTATCGGGAGGCTGCCGCGAGGGCTCCGCTGATTCGGCTTAGTTTTTAATCCTAGTGGTATCCTTTCTTCCCTTCCTCATTTTTGTGGTGGTTTGCCTCTTCATCGTCGTGCTGTTGCTGGTAGCCTTTAAGATAGGTGCGCATTTTAGCAAGAGCGATATTGATGAATTCCGCGCGACGCGATGTCCGCAGTGTCAAACGCGGCGGAAGCCGGTGAGGACAGGCACTGTCCGGAACCTTGTTGAATTTGAGATGCGGTGCCCGCGCTGTGGGCACATTTCGTGGGATGTTCCGCCGAAGACGAATTTGTCCACGCGTCCGACAGAGCGCGATTAGACTTCCCCGTCCCAATAACTGAGACTCTCATCCTTCCGATAAATTTTCCCGACGATGTAAGGCAACACTTTGTTGGAATCCGGATATTCGCTTACATCGTGAGGGATTGTCGTGCCGAGAATGAACAACGTTACGGGGGCATTGGTATCGTTGATGAATTTATGCGCGCCGATCGCACCCGGTGGAAACGCGATGAAATCTCCCTGTTGCACGTTCACATCGCCGCGCGGGGTTCTAAGCGTGCATGCCCCCTCCATCACATAGCACATTTCCTCCCCGAAGTTATGAAAATGCATTGGGAAACTCATCTTGCTGGGCTGAAGCCGAATAACGCGGTACCCCAGATTTTTGCTGCCGATAAGCGCGTCGATGTCTTTATCCTCAAAATCATAAGGGGCAGGTGCGTGTTTCTGCGCCCAGTCGATTTCATCGATGTGGATGCGGTTGATGTAAATATCGCGTCGTGCTTGCAGGCAGTCGAGGAGGCGTTGTCTGCCGTCCCTGAAGATGGAGTGGCCATCTCCGACGAGGATTGCGTTGAAGCGTAGGGCGAGGATTTTGCGCAGTTCCAGCGCGGCGTTCGGCGCGTCTGCCAGTTTTGCATCTGGCAGCAGCGTCACCGCGCCCATCGGTTCGCCGACAACCAGATCGCCGAAGAGGACGGCCTGCTTGCCGGGAAAATAGAGCGCGATTTCGCCGGGGCTCTTTCCGTAACGCAAATGCACGGCGTGTAGTCCTGGGACAATTTCTTCGCAGTCGTGAATGGTTCGCGCGGGAGTAACGCTGAGCGCATCGGCATCCGCCTCATGCACGATTATCTCGGCACCAGTGAGTTCCTGAAAGGCGGCGGCTTCACGTTCGTGGTCCCGGTTGGTGAGGACGATCCACTTCGCGCCGCCAAGTTCAGCGAGCTGCGCTTCGTCGGAACTGCTCATCGGGACCGGATCGATCAGGATATTTCCCTCCTGCCGCACCCACAGATGTCCGTTAAAGTCAATCTGCCGCTCTTCACTGAAGACCGGCCAGGTGTATATATCTTCAAAAATCAAGCGTTTCATGTTTGTTGATTAGCCTCTCATACTCGAGGTGCCTGAGTTGTTCGGGAGTGTCTGAAGTTCTGCAAACCTATCCGCCAACCAATCCTGAATAGGTTAAGAGCGGGTGGGCTCCATCTACAGAAACGCGGACTATAGTATGTTATCTCCTTTTTGCTATTAAGTTAACATTTTTTCACTTTTTTGTCAAATATTTCTTGACAAACACCGCAAATGCCGATAAAATATCACAATAAATGCAAAAAAAATCACTTTTTTTGCATTTTTTTTCTTGACAAATGGAAAAAATTGTGGTATAATTAAGGTGTTATCGCGAACGTTTCGCGATAACCTGAGAATGCTTAATCGCGCACAGCGCGCATAATATGGAGGAACGACATGACAAGACTCATGACACTCGCATGTATTGGAGTCGCTGTGTGTGCAGGAATCGGACTCATCGGATGCGGTGCGGAACAACCCATGGTCGCCTCAGAACCGGCGTGTCTTGCAACCCAGCAATTTTACATTCTTGATGCTCCAGTCAGATTCACGAACGGGATAGATGACTATGCTGTTAAACTACACGGACCTGCTACACCCAAATTCAATGGGATGAAGTTTGGAATGCTGTGGAATACCACGAGGTCTCTGATTTATCTCGAAGTTCAGGAATATGTAGTCTCAGTTCCTGATATGCAGGCTCTTGGTGGTGCATTGGACCTTCCTACTCCAGACCCAAAGGATTCAGTGATGTACTGGAAAGGTGTCTGGGGTTATTTGGATATGAATTTCCGAGAACAACTCATGAGTGAAACATTTCCTATGGACAAACTCTCTTTCCATGAAAAGCTTCTTATGGGTGCTGCAAGAGATTGGACGAAATACCGATACAGAGGAGAGGATAATAATGTATTTACATTTTAACACACACGGAGCGATAACGATGATAGTCGTTATCATGCTCATAGTGGCGGGATGCGGTGACGAGATGGACACGCCAACACCGATGTTACCCACTGTCTCCGTTGGCAGTGATGATTTTTATGCTGGCGCGCCAGAGTTGCCATTCGGACACGGGCCTCGCGTGTCGGTGCGAGTTTACTATCTCGAACCAGATTCGCAGCCAATTCCGCCAACCGAAGCCGACTTTGCAGAATACGCTGTGCTAATTGATGAGCTTGTCAAGAAAGCACAACGCTTTTTTGCAGATGAGATGAAACGTCACGGCTATGGCAAGAAAACGTTTCCGTTTCATAAAGATGCGACCCATCGTGTGAGTATAACCCGAATCACATTAAAAGAATCGGCGAACTATTACGAAACACACGGATGGAATGAGATTGAACGAGAGCTCGTCGATATGATAAATGCGGATAGATATGATGGGGATGGCGAATTGTTCCCTCGAAGAAGCATCAATGTATTCTTCATAGATGTGCCTGGAGTACGTGGTTGCGGATTAGGAGCTGGCACTTCTAGCTGGGGTGAAGTATTCGTATTTGGCGGATGTTGGACATGGGATGTGCTGGCGCATGAACTAGGACATGCAATGGGACTCCACCATGATTACCGAGACGATTCCTTCATAATGTCCTATGGACAGCATCAAGATAAACTCTCTCCAGGTGCTGCGGGGTGGCTTAATCGCCATAGTGCTTTTAATGTAGGGAATCGAGTGCTTGTTTCCTTCTTCTCTCTAACAGACATTCATGTGAATCTGTTGGAAATGAAGAAAATCGGACAATCTAACACATATCGATTTACATTTGATGTGCGATTTCCTTATTACCCCGATGGCACATATTCAAAAGACTACATTTTTGATTATGCAGTTCTTAAGGATAGTCGAGCATGGCAGGTTCTCAACTTCAGCGATGATGTTAGACATGAGATTATCCGTGAACGAAAATTAACCGACCGCGGTCCCGTAGTCAAACTTGAGATGAAACACGAGGTTATCGTCAAAGCGGAACTTCTAGATGAGACTACGCATGTGGGACTAGAATTAATTGGTCCGAATAGCCACATACTGAGTCCGATTTACGAGCATGCGAACATACCCATTGAGAGGTAATCGATTATGTGGGAGAAGGCGCGGATGCCTTCTCCCTTTTTCTTTTGAACTCTTCTTGAACTACTCGAACCATTGGGCGGTTGAGGTGTGTTTGTAGGCAGAGAGCAGGTAGGTTGCTTGCTCCATTATCGGTGTGGGGTTGCCTGCACCTAACCTACAGGAGAATTCCATGTTCAGATTACTATCTCGTCGGAACACGGGATGCAGCGCAGCAAGTCTACTTGATGTTATCATCTGACGCTGACACAAACACGGGCATCCTCACCTTCAACACCGTGGATACTCGCACGAAGGTGAGTTTTCGGGTGGCGCGAGAGGGCTTAGTGTTTTCCTACGCGGAAGGGAGTTTTTACACGCGAGAGTCTGACAGCAAGAATTGGTGGCAGGATTTTGGATCTGAGTTTCATGTTCACGCTGTCAACGGGCTCTCACTCAGATCGAATAGCCCACAGCGATACGTCTATCGGCAGACCGGGGCGGCCCCGCCTCATGCGGCCGATATAGAAGTGTATCTCCACGAAGAGGGAACGTGGCGTTCGATTCGCTTCGACGAGTTCGATGACCCCTGCAATTGGTAAACATCATCAGATGCTTTTTCGTGTTGACAAGTTGCACAAAAAATGCCAACATGAAAATCGGTACTGGGCATCAGGGTTGCACTGCCTTTGAAACGAACCCGTAGACCTCGATTTCGTGGGCATAGGCTCTGCCGAGTTGGATTTGCGGCACCATCGCGTTGTGACGTTCGGAAAATTTTCGTGCTCTGTGCTTATCATCAGTGGTGCCGCTGATATAGACGCGGAGTGCCTCCGTGACGACGCTCATCCGCATCTCAATTGCCGGGCCTCGGTTATTTGTGACTTGCTGGATTGCCTGCCACCGTCCATTGCCTTGGAGTTTCTGATACACCATCGCGTCCCGAATGTTCGTGCCACGGATGACGATGCGATGGATAGGCTTCCGAGTCGGCAGCGTGAGATGAATCCATCGTCCGTCTGCATACCCGCGGGTTTTCGCATCGCCGTCTATCATCGCGGCATCGGTGCAGGTTACGCCTTCCGTGACGGCGTAGTTTGTCCATTCCTGCGGTTCGATGAGGGCGCGCAGTGCCTGGGATTGGCACCCAGAAAACGGGATAATCGCGCAGAATGATAAGAAAATGAAAAGGTAATATTTCATGGTTTTTTCCTTTGTCCCAATAATCATCGGTTCGCGGGTTTGCGAGGGGAGCCCTCGGCGATTCGCGCTCGCCGGGTTTTCCCTCGCGCTACGGGGCCTGGGGCGTTTTTTCTCCTGAATATGCCTGCACCAGATCTCCCTTGCGGAAGCCGGGGACAGCGGTGGCGCACTCTCGTGCGAGACGTTCATAATCGATGCGCAGGAGCCGCGCTAGGACGTTTGGATTTTTCGCCTTCAGCAATATCCACTGCTTGTTCCGTTCGCATCGATTTTCCTCAGTCTCCTTGCGTGAGTAATCTTGCCAGCCTTGGCACGGCACGGCGAAGTCAAAGTTGTTTCGGAAGACTTTCAGTGCGGCAGGCGTGTTGTTATACTGCCACATCTGAAAATCGGGGTGCGAGATAGGCAACGGTTGGTAGAGCCGCATGTCTGGATATCCGGGGGCTTCCCACCGAGTCCATATCTGAAACTCTGTGTTAACCGCGTAAGGTTTGCCGTTGCCGAGTAAGAACGCCTCCCTCGGCAGAGCCAATTTGCTGATGAACTGCATGCTGGAGTTGAGCTGCTTATGCACCGTCCACTTCCGGAAATTCACTGGCACGATGAAGGCGACGGTGTCTGCCAAATAGGCGGCGTGATTGAAGAAGGCTATCGCCAATTTCCCGCGTTTGCCAAACGGCGGATTTCCGATGATGACAGTTTCGCTAGGCTCATTTAGTAAGGACAGATGTCCATATCCGCCCGATAGTTTAAAAAAGTCTTGTGCTATCACGCCATCGCATTTCGGCTCAATATCCGTGCCTAACCTGCGTTGCGGCGGCAAGAGGTTATAGAACGCGCCGGTCCCTGCTGAGGGTTCTATGAAGAACAGATTGTTTTTTACATCGGTAGGCGCGCGCTGTAAGCGCGGAAGAACTTCGTTAAAATGCTTCCAACAGGTGTCCGCAATCTCTTTTTTCGTGTAAAACTGGTCTAATGCATTTTGCATGATAGTTAAAGTATAGCAGCGTGTTGCGTGTGATGTCAACGTTTTTTAACAGCCCGGCGGCCGCCCCGGGCCCTCGCCCTACGTTTGGCGCGGCGATTCCTTCCTTTCTCCCGTAGCGCGGGGGCTATCCCTCAATCACAATGAAAAATACCGTTTCTCCCGTAGCGCGGGGGCCTGTCCCCCGCGGTCTTTCAACGAGGAGAAAATCGGCTGCGGCCGTTTTCCGTTCCGATTCGGTGTGACGGCCCTCGCCCTACGGGGAAGAATCGAGACCAGGAGGTCTCTCCTACCGGGCATCGAGACGCGGGAGGGCGCGCCTACAAGGCATCGAGACCAGGAGGTCTCTCCTACCGGGCATCGAGACGCGGGAGGGCGCGCCTACAAGGCATCGAGACCAGAGGTCTCTCCTACTGCCGAATCACCATTTTCTGCGTCGCCGTGAAATCTCCCGCCTGCAGGGTATAGAAATAGACACCGCTCGCAACAGGTTCTCCTTGTGCATTGCGGCCATCCCAATACGCTGCACGAGACTTGCTCTCATAGTGCCCGGCAGACTGATGCCCCAAAGATAGGGTTCTCACTACTGCACCGTTCGCTGCATAAATCGTCACTGTGACTTCCGCTGGCACCGCTAATTGATAGGGGAGCCATGTCTCCGGATTAAACGGGTTTGGATAGTTAGCAAGGAGGACAGTCGTATTGGGCAACACCGCCACGGGGGCAGGCGCGGCGGCAACAGCTGCAGCACTTGGCGCGATACCTAACGCGATGTCGGCAGGCATGCCCAAACCGGTGACCAGATTTTGGAGATGCTGTCCCGCCAGGGTCGCACGTTGGATCCGCCCATTGGAATTTGTCCAATAGAGATGATGCCCCACCCTATCCACCGTAATCCCAATCGGGATGCTCCATAACGTGGCGAGGGTCTGGACATTTGAACCGTTAAGGGCGGCACGCCGAATAGTGCCCCTTTTGCCGCCAACCTTATTCTTTTCTGTCCAGTAAACCTTGTTTCCCGCGACTGCGATGCTGCCTATCTCTCCTAAATCGGCGATGAGTTTTTCTCTGTTTTTGCCGTTGAGGTTCGCGCGCCACAGGCTATCCGGCTCTGTCCAGTAGACTTTGCCGCCTGCAACGTCCAGGGCGAGGTGCTGTGGCGACTCTAACCCGGTGATGAGGTTGGGCTGGAAGGCGGTCCCGTTGAAGTTGAGACGTTGAATTTTGCCCCAGGCGTTCGTTAGATAGAGTTTGCTGCCTGCCGAGTCAATCGCCAAGTCGCGCGGCACGCTGGTTAAGGCCTTCACCAATTCAACATTGGAACCGTTGAGGTTCGCGCGACGAATTCTGCCGCGTTGCGCGCCAGTCTTTTCTGTCCAGTACACCTTACTCCGTACTGCATCCACGGTGATGCTGGTTGCGTTTTGGACGCTCGGCACAATGTTTTTGACAGTGCTACCGGCGATCCGATAGAGTCTGCGGTTCCTCGTATTTATCCAATACAGTGGCTGTGCCGGCGGTTCGACGACTACCGGTGGTTCCACTCGTGGAACTACTAGCGGCGGTTCTCCAACGTTGAGTAACGCTGCGAGTTCGTCAATTGCGGCAGGATCCTGCAGCAGTGCCTGCACTTGCGCATCGTTGAACATCACTTGGAGTTCGGCATCCGTTTTCAGCAAGTCGATGAAAGGCTGCTCGACTCCCGCAAAGGCTAGGAGCTCTGGATTCGCAGCAGCGGCCTTGATGATGGCTGGAGTCAGTAGGTTTTGAATGTTGGGGGCTTTCAGCCCCCTCAAGACATCCGGCAGCACCGCTTGAATATCGGCTCGCTGCAGCGTCGCG
This sequence comes from uncultured Poribacteria bacterium, assembly GCA_958296135.1. GTDB lineage: Bacteria > Poribacteria > WGA-4E > WGA-4E > WGA-3G > AGPOR5. Next base: position 3,773,236 of record CATQHZ010000001.1, on the reverse strand, counting down.
CGATACTTTGCAAACACCTGTTCAGCGAGCGAAGGCATGGCAACTGGCGGCTCCCCTACGTTCAACGCAGCGGCGAGTTCGTCAATTGCGGCAGGATCCTGCAGCAACGTCTGCACTTGCGCATCGTTGAACATCACTTGGAGTTCGGCATCCGTTTTCAGTAAGTCGATGAAAGGCTGCTCAACTCCCACAAAGGCTAGGAGCTCTGGATTCGCAGCAGCGGCCTTGATGATAGCTGGAGTCAGTAGGTTTTGAATGTTGGGGGCTTTCAGCCCCTTCAAGACGTCCGGCAGCACTGCTTGAATGTCCTCCCGCGTGAGCGTCGCGCGGTATTTTTCCAGCACCTGTTTGGCGAGTGAGGCATCCTGTCCAAAAACAGGCCCTGGCAGCGAACTGTGAAAAACACACAATGTGAAAATCAAGAAACAAACGAACGTTCGTTTTTTCATAAACTTATCCTCCTCATGAAGTCTGCGTCAACGCAAGACTCAGACTGAGTTTCTTTTAGATAGACACCTTCAAACAAGAAGCAACAGACGCGCGGCGCGGCGGCATGTCTATAGCCTTCATGGAGATGTTAACACATCTTGCGGTTACAGGTCAAGCCATTTTTATGCTGCAAGGCCCTATCATCTTGTCCATCCTGATTCAGACAGACGAAAACCGTAATGAAACTGTCGGCGACCCGGCATCACGGACGTTTCCTGGGACGACCGCGGCATGGCGAGGGGCCTCGCATGAGGGTGAAAGGGAAGGTCGATGCATGACGAGGGACAAGACCGCGTCCTACGGTGAAGCATCGAGACCAGGAGGTCTCTCCTACCGGGGCGCATCGAGGCAGGGAGGGCGCGACTACCGGGGAGCATCGAGACGCGGGAGGTCTCTCCTACCGGGAGTATTGAGCAGGGAGGGCGCGCTTATTGCCGCCCCAATCGGTGGGACAGGCTCTCGCGCTACGGTGAGGGGGTAGCGATTTCGATGCCTGGCGACAGACATGGACGAGCGGCCGCCCTACGTTTCGCGTTGTTGCTTTAAAATTGCTTCTGTGGTATCATCAACACAAATTAGGAATGTGGATACGGAGGAACCGAATGTATAAAAGTGCGATTTTGGGGTGCAGGGGGCGTGCAAGGGGACACGCCCGCGCTTACGAACACGTCAAACGCGGAAAACTGGCCGCGATTTGCGATATGAATGAAGAGCTTCTCAACGATTTCGGTGATGAATTTGGCATCAGTGCCCGATACACCGCTCTCGATGAGATGCTCACCAAGGAAAAGCCGGATCTGTTACACATCGTGACTGCGCCGGTGCTGCGCGGCACGAACGAACGTATCCGATACCCGCTGATGCATCAGGCATCCGAGCACGGGGTGCCGGCGGCGATTGTCGAGAAACCGATTGCAGTGGAGAGTGAGGATTGGCGGCAGATCTCCGAGCTCTCGCAGCGCACCAAAACGAAGTTTGTTGTCAATACGCAGCTCAATTTCCATCCGCAGAACCTTGCGTTGAAGCGAGATGTGGCGGAGGGGCAGATCGGCGCGATTAAGTTTATAGAGGCGAGCGCGCGGAATCCGCCTGTCGATCAGGCACCGCACGTGTTGCAATTGGTGTCGTCTTATATTGATAACTCGCGTCCGGTGAAAGTGCATGGGCAAATTTCGGGGGCAGGGCAGTTGGATGGCGCGCAACCTTCGCCTGCCAATGCGACAGCGTTAGTCACTTATGCGAACGGCGTGCAAGCCTCGGTCGCCTTCGGGCCGGAGATGGCACCGCGCGTGCTGCCGGATACCGGCAACAATCGGCATAAGCGGGTCTGTGTGTTCGGCGAACATGGGTTCGTCCACTGGCGGTTTGAGAGTTGGGAACGCAGCACTCCCGTAGGCGGTTATGAAGGCGGCGACCTGAGTTACGGCGCGCAGGATGTCATCGCGCAGGGCGGCCTCACCGATGCGTTGCTTGAGTGGTTGGACGATGAGAGCAAGGTGCATCCGACGCATTTGCCGCAATCGCTGGCGGAATTCAATCTGCTGTTGGGGATTTATTATAGCGGATTGACGAATACGGTAGTCGAATTACCGTTCGATCCGCCGGATGGAATGATGGCGATGTTCCGCGAGCGGTTGTAGTGTGTTTGACGACGATAAAAATTTGTCTTCCTGTCCGCAGGGCGATGGCCCGGCGATAGCGAATCGCCGAGGGTTTTCCTCGGCATGCCACGGCGCACGCGGGAGACAGTGGACATCTCTGCAGCCTCGCTGCAGAGATGACAGAGTTAAAGTAAGGTAGCGTGCTTTCGCGAGGCGACACACGCACGTTTTCTGTAGGCGTGACCGTGCTTTCGCGAGGCGACACACGCACGTTTTCTGTAGGCGTGACCGTAACGGCCCCCGCTCTATGTTCCAAACGGATTATCGCACCAAAAAGGAGACACCCTCGTGACAGACATCATCTACATGGACAACCATGCGACAACGCCGGTCGCGCCTGAAGTGCTGGAAGCGATGATGCCTTATCTGACAACGCATTTCGGGAATGCCGCTAGCATGCATCCGTTTGGCGCAGCAGCGAAGGATGCAGTAGAGAAGGCGCGCGTCCAAGTCGCGACGCTGCTCGGATGTTCGCCTGTGGAGATTATTTTTACGAGCGGCGCGACAGAATCGGATAACCTTGCCATCAGCGGCATCGCAACCGCCCATACGCGGAAAAATCACATTATCACAAGCACCGCGGAGCATCACGCCGTGCTGGATACTTGCCACGCCCTGGAGGCGGAAGGGTTTGAGACGACGTATCTACCTGTGGATAAATACGGGATGGTCGATCCGGACGATGTGGAAGCCGCGATTACGCCGAAAACTGTGCTGATGAGTTTCATGTATGCGAATAACGAAGTCGGCACGATTAACCCGATCTCTGATATTGCCGCCATCGCGAAAAAACACGGCGTGCTGTTTCATTCGGATGCAGTGCAGGGCATCGGCAAACTTCTGTCGAATATGGATGAATTGGGCCTGGATTTGGCATCGCTGACAGCGCATAAGATGTATGGACCGAAGGGAGTCGGCGCGCTGTATGTTCGCGCGGGCGGATATGAACGACATCCGCCGCTACAGTTGCATCCGCTTTTTTATGGCGGCGGACAGGAGATGGGGGTTCGGCCTGGCACGTTGAATGTGGCCGGGATTGTCGGTTTGGGGGCGGCGTGTGAATTGTGTCAAGACGGGGTGGGCGGATATCGAGACCGGGAGGGCTCTCCTACGGGGATGTTGCGTGATAGGCTGTATGAGAAACTACGGGCGCGGTTGACGGATATTCATCTCAATGGGCATCCGGTGAAGCGGCTGCCCGGCAATTTGAATCTCTGTTTTGAAGGGGTGCAAAGCCATTCGCTGTTGTCGGGACTGAAGCGGGTGGCGGTATCGACGGGTTCGGCGTGCGATTCGGAGTCGGTTAAGCCGTCGCATGTGCTAACGGCGATGGGAGTTCCTGATGCGCTTGCAGTGACGGCGGTGCGTTTCGGTTTGGGGCGCTATAACACGGCGGAAGAGGTAGATATTGTGGCTGAGGAAGTTGTCGCGGTTGTGAATCGGTTGCGGGAATTGTCGAGCGGCATGTGAGGATGGCGAGGCACAGGTTTCCCTCGCGCTACGGGAAAAGGGATGGCGATGGGTGGATAGAGACATCCGCCCTGACAATCAAGACAAATGCTCACATCGAAAGAACTCATCGCTTATGGATTAGGGGCAGAGGCAGTGGAGGCAGTGAACGCGCTTTTGGCGGAAAAGGGGGCGGCGGCGTGTTGGCGCGAGGTTTCACGCAATATCTTGTCGCCGAGGCATCCGTTCGCGGTGCATCAACTGCTGTATGAGAGGGTGTATGCGGCGTGGCATGCCGAGACGCAAGGAACGCCGCCGGCTTGGTTTCCGTCTGAAACCGATATCGCGCAGGCCAACATTACGCAGTTGATGGAGAAGTTGGAGTTAGAGACCTATCGCGAATTTCATGCGTGGAGTGTGGATAACCGTGCTGCGTTTTGGGAGATGATGATTGAAACATTGGGGGTTCATGTCCCTTCCCTCAAGGTGGAAAGTGCGGGTAGAAACCTGAACATCACAGGGAGCCGCTATAACATCGTTGCGAGTTGTTTCACCGCCCCTGACGATGCGGTTGCGATTATCGCGCGAAGCGAAACGGATCCGACGCTGAGAGACATTACCTATCAGGAGTTGGAATGTCTAACGAACCGCGTTGCAAATGGACTGGTGGCACTCGGCCTGGAGCCGGGGGATGCAGTAGCGGTTGATATGCCGATGCATGCGGAATCTGTCGCGATTTATCTGGGGATTGTGAAGGCGGGGTGCGCGGTAGTGTCCATTGCCGATAGTTTCGCGCCAGCGGAGATTGCGACGCGGCTTCGTATCGGCAAGGCGAAGGCGGTTTTTACGCAGGATGCTATTGATCGGGGTGGGAAACGGCTGCCGTTGTATGAGAAGGTTGTTGCAGCAAACGCGCCGAGGGCAGTTGTGTTGTCGGATACAGCGGCGGAGTTAAACGCGAGTAGGAACGATCTGACGTGGGCGGATTTTCTGAGTGCCTGCGAGACGTTTACGGCGGTGCCGTGTTATCCCGAAGCGCATACGAATATCCTCTTTTCGTCGGGGACGACAGGGGAGCCGAAGGCGATTCCGTGGACGCATACCACGCCGATAAAGTGCGCGGCGGATGCTTTCCTCCATCACGATATTCATCCCGGCGATGTTCTCGCGTGGCCGACGAACCTCGGTTGGATGATGGGGCCTTGGCTTATCTATGCGAGTCTTATCAATCGGGGCACAATTGCCCTTTACGATGGCGTGCCGACCGGGCGAGATTTCGGTATTTTCGTGCAGAACGCGAAGGTAAGCATGCTCGGTGTCGTCCCGACGCTGGTGCGTGCGTGGAGAAATAGCGGCTGCATGCAGGGCCTAGATTGGCGCGCGATTCGGGCTTTCAGTTCAACCGGCGAATGTTCTAATCCGATGGAGATGCTATTTTTGATGTCGCTGGCTGATTACCGGCCGGTGATTGAATATTGCGGTGGGACAGAAATCGGGGGTGCGTATGTGACAGGTACGCGCGTGCAACCGGCTGCGCCTTCGACGTTTACAACCGCCGCGCTCGGTTTAGATTTTGTGCTTTGCGATGAGGAGGGGAATCTTGCGGATAACGGCGAGGTTTTTATTGTTCCGCCATCGCTGGGGTTGTCAAGGCGTTTGCTGAATGCAGCGCATGATGAAGTCTATTTTTCCGGAACGCCTCAGCCGCATCTGCGGCGGCACGGCGATGCGCTGGAGCGGCTAGCGAGAGGATATTATCGGATTCATGGGCGCGTTGACGATACGATGAATTTGAGTGGGATTAAGGTGAGTTCTGCAGAAATTGAGGAGGTGCTGAACGGCGTTGATGGGATTCGGGAAACGGCGGCGGTGGCGGTATCGCCGAAGGATGGGGGGCCGAGTCGGTTGGTGATTTATGTTGTGCCGCTCGGCGCGATTTCCATACCAGAAATTCACACAGCGTTGCAAGCGGCATTGCGTCAGCGTCTGAATCCGTTGTTTCGGATTGATGAGGTTGTGGTAGTGGAGGCTTTGCCTCGGACTGCATCGAATAAGGTGATGCGGCGATTGCTGCGGGCGCAGAAAACCGCTGTTGAACCGTAGGGCGAGTTCAGGGTGAGCCGTTTTCTGGCCAGATTGTATTGCGTTGAACCGTAGGGCGTGGAGTGAACCGTAGGGCGAGGGCCCGGCGATCACGAATCGCCGAGGGTTCCCCTCGCCATGCGTCGATTGTATCAGGAAACGCCCGGGTCTCCGGGCTGCGGGCGCAGAAAACCGCTGTTGAACCGTAGGGCGCGGTCCTGTGCCGCGCCATGCATTGATTGTATCAGGAGACGCCCGGGTCTTCGGGCTGCGGGCGCAGAAAACCGCTGTTGAACCGTAGGGCGCGGTCCTGTGCCGCGCCATGCATTGATGATATCAGGCAATGCCCGGGTCTTCGGGCTGCGGGCGCAGAAAACCGCTGTTGAACCGTAGGGCGCGGTCCTGTGCCGCGCCATGCATTGATGATATCAGGCAATGCCCGGGTCTTCGGGCTGCGGGCGCAGAAAACCGCTGTTGAACCGTAGGGCGCGGTCCTGTGCCGCGCCATGCATTGATAATATCAAAAACGCCCTGGCCTCCGGGCTGCGGGCGTTTTTTGTTTCTGCAGGTGTTTGCGTGGGACAGGTCCTCGCGGGACGGTGCGTGGGGGATTTTCGTTGGAGATCGGACGTTCGCGTGGGAAACCCTCGGCGATTCGCGATCGCCGGGCCCTCGCGCTACGGTGTGCGTTGGGATTTTCTATTAAAAAAATTTGACAAATTGAAATTTTTGTGGTATAATTCTTTTTTGTGGTATAATTCTTATTGAAAAATGGGTGGCACGGCGGCTATCCGAAATCTCTCAAGGCGCGACAACTATGCATAACGCACATATCCATCGTAACATCGGAAAGGTGATACCCCTCTGTAGTGCATCGTGTCGCGCCTTCGCACCCTCACAGGCCATCGGTTGTTTTGACAATCGGTTAGGGCGATTTACCCCCCCCCGTAACATACGTTAATCATTATTTTCACAAGGCAACGTCGGTAGCCATCGTCGTTTTGCCTTCAATCCCGTACGAGTTCTATCTCGTTACGGGCTATTTCTGTTGCACAAGACAGGCGCAGTTTCTTGTCTGCGCGCTGCCAAAGCGCGCCTTTGCGTCTGGCTTCTTTAACTGCTCGCCATGGTGCGAGAAAGGAGATTTTTGATGAAAAATAGTTTTCGCGTTTTCGCGTTAATGCTGGTTGCGTTGTTCGCCATTGCCTTCGTCGGCTGCGGCGGAGACGATGAAGATGAAGCGATGGATGAACTCACCGGAAAGTATACGGCGACTGAGATAGAGGTTGAAGTGGATGGAAGTTCCATTGTTGTCCGTCCTCCAGACCTCTTCGGGCAACTCAACCTCAACGTCGGCGGCGGGTCCTGGTCTATGAATTACGTGTTCGATGGAGGTGATAAGGTTGACCACTTAGGTTACTCTTGGAGTGCTAATGGAACGATCTTATCACTTGATGGAGATCCAACCTCCTATGCTTGGGATGGGACCTATCTCACTTTTTCTACTTCAGATGGAACTGGACTGACGGTTCATTTTAAGTGGCAGAAACTTTAACGCCACTTTCACCCGTAAATCGGGGGATGCAGAATTTCTCAAACCGCGTTCCCTTTTCACTGTAGGGCGCGGTCCTGTGCCGCGCCGTGCGTCGATTGTATCAAAAACGCCCTGGCCTCCGGGCTGCGGGCGTTTTTTGTTTCTGCAGGTGTTTGCGTGGGACAGGACCGCGCGGGACGGTGCGCGGGGGATTTAACGTGGGAGGAGATAAAAAATGTCTTGATAATTTTTGGACAAGATGTTATTTTAAAAGAAACAAGATTGTGAGGCGAGGGATATGATGGAAAAACAGTTTAAGGTGCGGGCGGCGCATTGTGATTATCGGGCGACAGAAGAAGAAATTTATCAGACGCTGCGCCGGATTACCGATCCGTTGACACGCGCCTGGAAACCCATTGAAACGGCTAACAAGGTTGTCATCAAACTGAATATGATGAAGCCGCACGAGCGGATTATCTACTACGAGGGCCGACGAAGAGAATTGGTGGACGATGCAGTGTGCCGAGCGGTGTTTCGGCTGCTGAAGGAGCATACGCGCGCGCAAATTGTGGCTACGGATACGAATCCATATACGCACGGGCATCGGATGCCGCCCGGTTTTAATTATGAACATCACCTCAAAGAATTCGGGGTGGATTTTGTCGATTCTAACCTGCCACCGTTTAAGGTTTACGATGTCCCCGGCGGCGGTTCAATGTTCGATCGTTACACGCTGAGTGCTTGTTTTGACGATGCGGATGCTGTCGTCTCTGTGGCGAAAATGAAAAATCATGCCTTCATGGGCATTACGTTATGCACCAAGAATCTGTTCGGGTTGCCGCCGATGTTGCTGCCAGAAGGCAGAACGCGCAGCTATTATCACCACCTGATTCGTCTCTCTTATGTGCTGCCCGATCTTGCGTTGATAACGAAGCCGTGCCTCAATATCATTGACGCGCTGACGGGGCAGTGGGGCCGCGAATGGGGCGGCGAAGGCAGAATCTGTAACGCGCTTATTGCAGGAGACCATCCCATTGCAACCGATACCATCGGCATGCATCTGATGGGGCACGACCCGAGGTCGGATTGGCCGACACCGCCTTTCAAACGGGACCGGAACCATATCCTCATCGCTGCGCGTCGCGGATACGGCACGGTAAACCTTGACGAGATTGATTGGACGAGCGAAGTTACCGCGCCGTTGGCGGAGTTCGATTCAGTGGAGACAGATAGCCCTGAAACGGTTGCGAATTGGCGGCGGACAACATGTGAGCAGGGGCTGGTTTATTTGGAGAACCAGAAATCGCTGATCGACCGGTATCGCGGGAATTTCATCTATTTGCAGGGCGGCGAGGTGGTATGGAGCGGGCCGGATCCGGCGCATCTCGGCAGTCGCCGGCAGTTGAGCGGTGCGCATAAGGATAGCGCGCTGTGGCTCAAGCTTGTCGATGCGGAAGAGCAAGAAGGCGAACGGTTTCGCGTGTATGAGGAGTGTCTGAAGGATTTTGCGGCGTAAAGGGAGGAAGCAAAATGGGTATTACTGAAGCGCAAAAGCGGCAATTGGATGAGCAGGGATGCATCGTGATTCCCGATGTGCTTGCTCCAGCGGAGCTCGATATGTATCGGGCTGATTTGCTGCGCCTCGCAGCGGCGGAGCGGCGGGCTGGCGCCGCGCGCCGGCATACCGATGACCACGGGCAACACGTTCGGTGGTTGGTGAACAAGGGTGAGATTTACGAGCAGCTCGTTGCCCGGCCGAAAGTGATGCCGTTTTTTGAATACCTGCTCGGCGAGGATTACACGCTCAGCACGCTTACCTCCAACATCATTGAACCGGGTGCGCCGGATGGAGGTTACCATGTGGATAGCGTGCTCGGCACGATGCCGGAACCCCTGCCGAGTTTTCCTGTCGTGGCGAATAGCCTGTGGTTGCTGGACGATTTTACGCCGGAAAACGGCGGCACGCGGTATGTGCCGGGCATTCATCGGCGAGGGGTGAAGCCGCCGCCTGGCACGACGCATCATCCCGATGAGGTGCGGCTGTCTGCACCGAAGGGTTCGGTATTTCTGTTTAACGGCGCAGTCTGGCATTCTGCGGGTGCGAATAAGACCGGACGGGCGCGGATTGCGTTGATTTGTTTCTGTTGCCGTTCCTTTATCAAACCGATGTTTGATTTCGTGCATTATTTGGAGCCGGCGGTAGTTGCCCGCGCTACACCGGTAATGCGTCGGATTTATGGGTTTGAGTCGCAGCCCCAGCCGCCAGATCGTCCTTCCAAAATTTGACATTTGTGGAAAGATATGGTAAATTAACACAAGTGGTGCCGCCCTAGGACGAACGATGCATGGCGAGGGGAACCCTCGGCGATTCGCGATTGCCGGGCCCGCGCCCTACGGTAGCCCGGCGGCCTGAAAGAGAGCAGATTGCAATGTCAATATTTGATGGATATTCCACGGACGATTTTTTTGATGAGATGTTTGCACCGGATGGTAGCCCGCGCCCGGCCGCGCAGATGTTGGTAGAAAATATCGACCGGCTGCCAGTTGGAGAACTGCTGCGTCGGCAGATTGCGGCCGAACGTGCGCTGCTGCAAATGGGCATTACGTTCAACGTCTATGCCGATGAACAAGGCGTTGAGAAGATTTTTCCCTTCGACCTCATCCCGCGCATCATCGCCGCGAGCGAATGGGCGTGGATAGAACGCGGGCTTAAGCAGCGTATTCACGCCTTGAATCTGTTCATTGATGATGTCTACCACGAACAGAAGATTCTCAAGGATGGCGTGGTGCCGGCGGATGTCGTGCTTTCGTCCGACCGGTATCTTGAGCCGTGCATCGGTTTGAACCCGCCGCGCCGCATCTGGTGCCATATCACCGGGACAGACTTGGTGCGCGACAGCGATGGCCAGTATTATGTGTTGGAGGACAACCTCGGGTGTCCATCGGGAGTCTCCTACGTGTTGGAGAATCGGAACCTGATGAAGCGGACGTTTCCGCAGCTGTTTGGGATGTCGCGGATTGAGCCAGTGGAAGATTATCCGAGCCGTTTGCTGAACATGCTCCAATACCTTGCAAACGACAAGATCAGCGCGCCGAAGGTTGCTGTCCTTACGCCGGGTGTCTACAATTCTGCCTATTTTGAGCATTCCTTCCTCGCGCAGCAGATGGGGGTGGAATTGGTGGAGGGCCGCGATCTGGTTGTGCTTGACGGGTTTCTGCACATGCGGACGACGAAGGGGTTTGAGCGCGTTGATGTCCTCTATCGCCGGATTAACGATGATTTCTTGGATCCGAAAGTGTTCCAGTCAGAATCGATGCTAGGTGTGCCGGGGCTGATGGAGGTTTACCAAGCTGGGCGCATCGCGCTTGTCAATGCTCCTGGCACTTGCGTTGCCGATGATAAGGTGGTGTGCGCGTTTGTGCCGAAGATTATCAAGTATTACCTCGGCGAAGAGATTATCGTGCCGAACGTCCCAACGTATATGTGTTGGGAGGATTCCGACCGGAAGTACGTGCTGGAGCATCTGGATGAGCTCGTTATCAAAGCCGCTAACGAGTCGGGTGGGTATGGGATGCTAATTGGCCCGCATTCCACCAAAGCGGAGCAGGAGGAGTTCGCTCGGCGCATTCAGGCGAATCCGCGCAACTACATTGCACAGCCGACGCTGGCCCTCTCGCGCGTGCCTGTGCTGATTGATGACAATGCCAAGTGGCACTTTCAAGGCAGACACGTTGACTTGCGGCCGTTTATCCTCTATGGCGAGGAGATTTATGTCCTCCCTGGTGGATTGACGCGCGTCGCGCTTAAGAAGGGCTCACTCGTCGTGAACTCTTCGCAGGGCGGCGGGAGTAAGGATACGTGGGTGTTGTCGAATGCATCGTAAATGGGGCTCGGTGCAGTGGCGAGAACTCTATGAGAATCTAGCAGAACCTACCCTAATCTATCGATGTGCATTTTGACTTGCAGTCGGCTTGGATTTGTGGTAGAATGTAGTTACCGTTGGGAGGTGAGCCCTACTAAGCGCGGCATCCCGCCGTGTCTCTCACCTCCACCTTACCTGAGTAGGAAGGAAAAACAACGGCGAACGGTGACGCCTATGGCATTGAAAGCGCATTTAATTGCGTTGGACCCGAATAATAAGCAGGCGACGCTACTTGCAAAGCACTGCGGCTATGCCCGCGTGGCACGTAACCATGCGCTCTCGGAATTCAAGGCGGCACTCGATCGCGATGAATTCCTATCCGATAGGGACTTGCGCAAACGGTTCAACGCCGTGAAAGATGAACGCTATCCGTGGTGCCGCGAGCTCAGTCAAAATGCATCGAAGAATGGGATTTGCAATCTCGGTGATGCAGTGAAACGCTGGATATCTAAACAAAACCGTTTCCCGCGCTATAAGAACCGATCTGGTAGGAGTTCCTACCAAGCTGACAACGGCGCAGGCACGGTGAAGGTAGAGAAAAAGCGTGTCAACCTTCCGAAGATTGGCTGGGTTCGCCTGCGCGAGAAGTTGCGTTGGCGTGGCGAGATTCGTCGGTGTGTCGTCTCAAAACGTGCAGGCAGGTGGTTTCTATCGGTTCTCGTGAAGGTGGTTTCTATCGTTTCTCGTGAAGGTGGTTTCCGACAGTGCGCCACGGGTGCGTTCTGAGGCGGTTCCTATGCGGGTAGTTGGTGTTGATGTTGGCATCAAGACACTTGCTGTGACATCCGATGGTGTTGAGTTTGAAAACCCGAAGGCACTCTACCGCTATCTACGGAAGTTGCGGCGTGCGCAGCGTCAGCTATCTCGTTCGGTTTACCGAAGCAGAAACTGGTATCGGAAGCAGTTCCGCGTTCAGAAGAGTCACTATCGTATCTGCTGTCTCCGTGAGGATGCCCATCACAAGGAAAACCAGCACAGCGATTGTGAAAGCGGCTGACGTTCTCGGCATCGAGCGTCTACGCGTAGCAGGCTTGTTGAAAAACCGCCGTCTTGCAAAGGCGTTGAGCGATGCGTCATTAAGTGGTTTCCTGACGATGCTTCGGTATAAGGCAGAGGCACACGGCGTTGAGATTATCGAAGCACCGTTGAACTTCCCGTCATCGAAGACGTGCAGTGCTTGCGGGAATAAGAAGACGAAGTTGTCCCTTTCGGAGCGGACATATCACTGCGAGGCATGTGGCGTGGTCATCGACCGCGACTTGAATGCCGCGCATAATTTAAGAAACCTCGCCGCGAGCTTGACGGAGAGGTAAAACGGCTGCGGAGCGACTATAAGACCTCACTCGGAGGCAAGCCGCGTTGAAACAGCAACTACGACAGATAAGAGGACAGGTCAGATTAGGATAGATTTGTCCAGAGTATCATAAGTTCTAGGGAGCGGAATAGGATTATGCTGAGTCGCGTAGCAGAATCGATTTATTGGATGAGCCGCTACATTGAGCGCGCGGAGAACGTTGCGCGGTTTGTGGATGTGAATCTGCACCTCATGCTGGATTTGCCTGTGGGGATGGAGACACAGTGGCAGCCCCTGGTCGCCACGACAGGCGACGATGAGGTATTCGCCGAACGATACGGCGAAGCATCGCAGGAGGCGGTGATTCGGTTTCTCACGTTTGACACCAAAAATCCAAACTCAATTATCTCCTGCCTACGCGCAGCACGGGAGAATGCGCGTTCTATCCGTGAGAATATCTCATCGGAGATGTGGGAGCAGCTCAATCTTGCCTATTTGACGGTGATGGAGACGGCGGAGGAGTGGGCGATGGCGGAGCCTCATGAATTTTTCAGTGACATCAAAATGGCATCCCATCTGTTTATAGGGTTGACAGATAACAGCATGTCGCACAGCGAGGGGTGGCACTTCTGCCGCCTTGGCCGGTTGATTGAGCGGGCCGACAAAACCTCGCGCATCGTTGATGTGAAGTACTTCATTCTCTTGCCATCTGTCTGGCACATCGATACCTCATTTGATGATATTCAGTGGGGTGCGCTGTTGCATTCTGCAAGCGCGTTTGAAATGTATCGCCGCACCTACGGACTCATCTCGCCGACGCCGGTCGTCAAGTTTTTGTTGCTGGACCGGGAATTTCCGCGCTCCGTGCTACACTGCCTCTCCAGGGCCGAGGAATCCCTACACGCCATTTCTGGCACGCCCTTGGAGACGTTCTCGAACCCGGCAGAGCAGCGATTGGGGCAGCTCCGTTCTGAATTTGCTTATGCACAAGTGAAGCAGGTGCTCTCCAGCGGGTTGCATGAGTTTCTGGATGCATTCCAGACGAAGCTCAACCTCGTTGGAGCGGATATTCATGAAATGTTCTTTGCGCTGCGGCCCGTTGAGGACGCGGCGGCGAATGGACAGGTTCAAAGTCAATATAACTAGCCGCGCGAGGAGACAGATATATCAAAAATGGCAATTCATGTAGCAATCCACCATCTTTCTGAATATCGCTATGACCGGACGGTGATGCTGTCGCCGCATATTTTTCGGTTGAAGCCTGCGGCGCATTGCCGAACGCCGATTGAAGCGTATTCGCTGAAAATTAAGCCGGAAGAACATTTCATCAATTGGCAGCAAGATCCGTTTGGAAATTATCAGGCGCGCGTCATTTTTCCGGAGCCAACTCGCACCCTGTCTGTTGAGGTAGCTCTGGTTGCCGACATGACACCGATTAACGCGTTTGATTTTTTCCTTGAGGCGAGTGCCGAGCGTTATCCGTTTTGCTATGAGGCGCAACTTCAAAAAGAGTTGGCACCTTTTCTCGAAGTGAAGGAGAGTGGCCCGCGGTTGATGGAGCGGTTGGCAAACATTCGCTACCGGGAGAGTGGCACTAAATTAATTGATTTTCTGGTTGAGGTCAATCGTCGCCTTGCTGAGGAGATAAAATATACCATTCGGATGGAGCCGGGCATTCGAGCTTGTGAGGAGACGTTGGAGAGAGGGACTGGCTCTTGTCGGGATACCGGGTGGTTGCTCGTTCAGATGCTGCGGCACTTGGGGTTAGCGGCACGGTTTGTCTCTGGGTACCTCGTGCAGCTTGTTGCAGATCAGAAGCCGATTGAGGGCCCTGCCGGGACCGCGCGGGATTTCACCGATTTGCATGCGTGGTGCGAGGTTTACGCGCCGGGCGCGGGATGGATAGGCCTCGATCCGACTTCCGGCTTGTTGGCGAGTGAGGGACATATCCCGTTGGCGTGCGTGCCAGAACCGGTGAGTGCAGCACCTGTCACCGGCACCACGGGAAAGTGCGAGACCGAATTTACGTATCGCAACACGGTGCATCGGATTCACGAGGACCCGCGCGTTACGAAACCTTACACGCAGACGCAGTGGCAGGAGATCTGCGCGCTCGGAGAGCACGTTGATGAGGTGATAATGCGCGAGGATATTCGGTTGACGATGGGAGGAGAGCCGACTTTTGTGAAGGATGCGCGCTTGGAGACCGCGCCTACGGGAGAGGATGCGCGCTTGGATACCGAGCCTGCGGAGGGTGCTGAGTGGGATACCAAAGCGGACAGCCCAGAAAAGCAGCAACTTGCCATGCAGTTGCTGAAGCGGCTGCGCGAAAGTTTTGGACCGGGCGGCGCGCTGACTTATGGACAAGGGAAATGGTATCCCGGTGAACCGCTGCCGCGCTGGAAATTCGGGTGTTTTTGGCGGAAAGATGGTATCCCTATTTGGAAAAACGATAAGTTGCTTGCTGAACCGCAGAAGAATTACGGCTTCACGCGCGAACATGCGGAACGGTTTTTGCGCCACCTCGCGACGGTTTTGGGTGTTAATGGCTCGCATATTTCTCCGGGGTATGAGGACAGCCTCTTTTTTCTGTGGACAGAGAGCAAGCTGCCGGTCAACGTCAATCCCCTTGAATTCAATTTTAAAGAGGCATCGGAGAGGCGGCGGTTGGCGCAGTTGCTACGAGAGGAGAGTCTCGGTGAGCCGGTCGGCTATGCGTTACCGTTGCGATGGGAGGATGAGCGATGGGCGAGTTGCGCGTGGGAATTCAGAGAGAGTCGGATGTATTTGGTGCCGGGCAATTCGCCGATGGGGTATCGGCTGCCGCTTGAATCGCTGTCTGAAGAGCAGGAGCAGATTTATGAACGGGATCCGTTGGAGGCGCGGGCGGCACTCACACAGCAGATAGAGGACGCGATTGGCAATCGGGAACCAGAAGAGAGCGCGGTTGAAAACCGTGCCGACGAGGGCCAGAGTGATTCGGAAAAAAAGGTTTTTCAAACCGCGGTGTGTATTGAGCCGCGCGAGGGACGGTTGCACGTTTTCATGCCACCTCTGACGCATCTTGAACATTATCTGTCGCTCCTTGCTGCGGTTGAGACGACAGCCGAGGCGTTAGCCATCCCTGTCATTTTAGAAGGGTATGAGGTACCGCAGGATTGGCGGATTCAGTTGCTTAGCGTTGCACCCGACCCGGGCGTAGTGGAGGTGAACATTCAGCCTGCGGAGAATTGGCATCAACTCGTTCATAATATCACGACGCTTTATGAAGCTGCGCGGCAGGTGGGGTTGAGTGCAGAGAAGTTTATGCTGGATGGGCGGCACACGGGGACAGGCGGCGGCAATCACATCGTCATCGGTGGGCCGACACCGGCGGATAGTCCGTTGTTGCGGCGCCCTGATTTGCTGCGGAGCCTCATTACGTATTGGCAGCATCACCCGGGGTTGTCTTATCTGTTTTCTGGGACGTTCATCGGGCCGACGAGTCAAGCACCGCGCGTTGATGAGGGGCGCGATGAACAATTGTATGAATTGGAGGTGGCGTTTCAGCAGATTCCGGATAAAGCAGCGGGGTTGCAAACCGTAGAAGAACCGCCGCTCTGGCTTGCGGATAGGTTGCTGCGGCATTTGCTAGTAGATTTGACGGGCAACACGCACCGGGCGGAATTTTGCATTGATAAGTTGTATGCGCCGGATTCAGCGAGCGGGCGGCTTGGGTTACTGGAACTGCGTGCATTTGAGATGCCCCCGCACGCACAGATGAGCGTGGTGCAGATGCTCCTTATCCGTGCGCTGATTGCGCGGTTTTGGAGCACGCCTTACACCGGGGAACTAGTGCGCTGGGGAACGGAATTGCACGACCGGTTCATGCTACACCACTATGTCAAGGCGGACATGGAGGAAGTCGTCGCGGAGTTGCAAGCGGCTGGGTATCGGTTTGACATGGCGTGGCTTGCTCCGTTTTTTGAATTCCGCTTTCCAAAGTTAGGCACGGTAAGCATCCGCGAGATAGCCTTGGAATTACGGATGGCGATTGAGCCCTGGCATGTGCTTGGCGAGGAGATCGCCCGTGTTGGCACTTCGCGTTTCGTGGATTCGTCGGTTGAACGGCTGCAGGTGAAATTGCGCGGATTGACAGATTCTCGTTATGCGGTTACGTGTAATGGACAGCGTTTGGTGCTGCACAGTACTGGCACGCATGGCGAATACGTCGGGGCGGTGCGGTATCGGGCGTGGCAGCCGCCATCAGCACTGCATCCGACTATTGGCATTCACTCGCCGCTCGTGTTTGACGTGATTGACACGTGGCATGGGCGCGCGATTGGTGGCTGCACCTATCATGTCTCTCATCCCGGTGGGCGCCATTATGAGACATTGCCGGTAAACGCTTACGAGGCGGAATCGCGACGGGTGAGTCGGTTTACCGGCGAAGGGCATACCCCGGGGGTTGTTGAACAGCGGCCTGCGCTGCCTGCCTCGGGGCAGTTTGTGGCCGGTGGTTCGGAGGTAGGCCCGGCAGATGTGCCGCCCGATGATGTTAATCCGGAGTATCCGTATACCTTGGATCTGCGGTGGAGCCCTTAGGTTGATGCGTCTTGCCTCTGTAGTGCAGGTCAGATGTAAGGACGGATGTCTCTATCCGCCGCGACGACGCGGGGGTTAGTCTTCCTCCTGATGAGGATAGCGCGCCAAGTTTGGCGGAATCGGGAGATATTTGTGGCCTTTCTTCCGATTTTCTATCTCTCGGGCTATGAAATACGCCTCGAGGTCTTCAATGTTCTTGAGTTCCTCGCTATACTCCCGCTTTATCCGATAGCATTCTTCGAGAATTGGGTCTGTGTAAGTCTCCGGATCGAAATCGGGGATCGGATACTTTTGTTGTATTTCTTTCATGACAAGTTCCTCCATGAGGGTTGTCGGCGTGCAGATGATGACAGGCCGACAACCCTGCCGCCGCGACAACGCGGTGGATCTGCGTCAAGCCGGGCTAGTCTTCCCCCGGGTCGGGATCCTCGGTCAGGTGCGGCGGCAGCGGGGCATATTTCCATTTGCCCTCTTTCCGCCGCTTTTTTCCTTGTGCCACCAAATAGTCGTGGAGTTCATCAAGGTCCTTGAACTGCGCGCTGAACTCCCGTTTCATCTGGTAGCATTCTTCGAGGATCGGGTCTGTGTAAGTCTCCGGATCGAAGTCGGGGATCGGATACTTTTGGCGTGTTTCTTTCATGACAAGTTCCTCCATGAGGGTTGTCGGCGTGACGTTTTTCGGCCCGTAGCGCGGGGGCCGTCACGGTCACGTCTACAGAAAATGTGCGTGTGTCGCCCCGCGTAAACACGCTACCTTACTTACTTTAACGTTGTCATCTCTGCAGCCTCGCTGCAGAGATGTCCACTGTCCGCCGCGAACGTTTCTCGATGGCCCGATGCCTGGCGAGGCACAGGACCTCGCCCTACGGTGAAGTGGGGTGTTCTTGTCCGCCGCGAACGCTTCTTGATGGCCCGATGCCTGGCGAGGCACAGGACCTCGCCCTACGGTGAAGTGGGGTGTTCTTGTCCGCCGCGAACGTTTCTCGATGGCCCGATGCCTGGCGAGGCACAGGCCCTCGCCCTACGGTATCAGACAACCCCCCGGTGCCCGTAGCGCGGGGGCCTGTCCCCCGCGATCGTCCTTCGTCCCGTAGTGGCCTGTCCGCCGCGAACGTTTCTTGATAGACCGATACATGGCGAGGGACAGGCCCTCGCCCTACGGTGAAGTGGGGTGTTCTTGTCCCCCGCGATCGTCCTTCGTCCCGTAGTGGCCTGGCCGCCGCGATCGTTTCTTGATAGATCGATACATGGCGAGGCACAGGACCGCGCCCTACGGTGAAGAAGTGACGTTCAATAGACCGATGCACGGCGAGGGACAGGCCCTCGCCCTACGGTGAAGAAGGACGTTCTTCGTCCGACGGAAACAGCGACGGCAATTCCCCAACCAACCGCACCGTCTCCGCACTCACACGCATCACCTGCCCAAGCAACCGAACGATATATTGCGCATCCTCAACACGATTCGGATCCGCAACAATACCGCTACCATTCGGATCCGACTTCACTCGATACTGATCGAGGACCCATTCCAATGCCGAACGCCGCCCCAACTGATAATCAAACACGGCCGGCGGAATATCCACTAGCGTCAACGATTCGTTGTAGCGCACCTCGGTCTTGTCTTTTGACAACTTCATCTGTGCCACGCGCCAATTCAGCGGCACGCCCGGTGTCTCAACGACGTTTGGCAGCACGTCAAGTGCTTCATAATTGACGTGCAAGTCTGCCAGTTGCCGCCCAATTTCCACGAACTCCCAGAACTCTGGGGCGAACGGGAGATGCGGCAAATCGTGCTTCAAGTTCACCTGATACCGTTCGCGATACTCAGGATGATGCAGCACCGCGTAATTGTAGTGGAAAATGTCCCACTTGGAGAGAGTCTCGTCGGCGTAGTGTGCCCGGAACTGTGCGAGAGCCCAGTCGGTGATGTTTTCTCGGCGGTTGGTGCCATCTTCGTCGTAGGTGTAAAAGGGAAAACACTGATTTCCGTCCGTTCCCGTTAGCGTCAAATTCGGGAGGACGTTTGTTACATAGCACCAAAAGTTCGTGCGTGCTCCGGTGCTTGGCACACAGATAACCCGATTTTCCTGTTCGGTCTCCGGTGTCGGGAAGATGGCGGGCATCACATAGACACGTTGGTTCATCAACCTGTCAAAATAGAGGTGCGATTTGGTAAACGGACGATAGAGAGACGTGCGAATCTGCTCGGGCGCGAACGTCACCAACGTTCCTTTTTTTAATGCCGCTTTCAGCCGGTCTGTCCACTTGATTTGGGTGCGCTCCTGACTCACAAAATCGCTGACATTTATGTCACGCTCGGTTCGCCGCTGCCACCGAGATGTTTCCGCGTTGTAGAACTCCATCATCCGAGACAGATTCTCTGTCAAGGCGCGTGCGTCAAAATTGTAAACCCATGCATCACGGTTCGTCACCACGCCGAGACTATAAGTTTTAAAGAGTGTGCCTTCAACATCGCCTTTCGCCGCCTTTGCTTTCTTGGTGCCCATCGGGATGAAGGTGTCAAAGTCGGGTTCGAGCCCCTCCGTGAGCCACATTTGGCGTGCATTCGGCTGAATCTCCTGCCACTTGAGATTGCCGACGTGCTCGCGTTCCTCCAGAAATTGGAACGTCTGTTCTCTCGGCAACTCAGCCGCTTCATCGTTATAGAGAATGTGCGCGGCCCCTTGCCGAGGGCCCTTTGTCTTCACCAACAGATTGATGCTGACACCGACTTGAATGCCGAACACGTTGGAATCTCCCTTTTGCCCCTTGCGGATGTTCCCACCCAGATCGACGATGTGGAGCCAGTCGAATTCCTCGGCGAGACACTGCCGCATCCCATCGAACATCGCCGCATCCAGAAAACTGTTGTTCGTGATAAACGCGATGATGCCTTCTTCCCCGATTTTATCCGATGCCCAGCGGAGGGATTTGACGTAAGGATCGTAGAGTTTGTTTTTCAGTTGCGCCGTGGAGGCAGCGGCATAGGTAGCGCGGACGCGCGCATCGACTGCTTCGTGGGGCCGGTTCTTGTTGTTATCGTTCTCGTTAGTCTGGCTCGCGTTATATGGCGGATTGCCGATGACGACAAACATCGGGGTATCTTTCTGCTCTTTGACGCGCAGCGTGTTTTCCTGCGTGAGAAAGGCAAACTGCCCTGTCTGATGCGGCGTGTCCATGAGCCCGAAGGTATCAAACGTGTCAACGAAACAGATATGCTTGAACGGCTCATACCGTCCCATTTTCTCGAAATAGGCGTGTTCGATGTTCATCGTGGCGATGTAATAAGGCAGCAGCATCACCTCGTTGCAGTGGAGTTCGCCGCGATACTTTTTGTCTAGGGCGATGCCGGGGATTTCCTGCATCAGGCGTACGATGAAGTTGCCGGTGCCGACAAACGGATCGATGATATGGACACCTGTATCGGACAGCGATTTGCCGAAGTGGGTTTTCAAGAGGTGCTGCACGCTGTTCACCATGAAATCGACGATGGGTTGCGGCGTGTAGACGATGCCGTGTGTATCGGCGGTTTTGACAGAGAACCCTTGAAAAAAGCGTTGATAGACGGTATTGAGAAATGCCTGCTTCTGCGAATAGTCTGTCAGCGTTCGCGCCGTGTTTTCCACAGCGGCGTAGAATCCATCAAGACTGTTGAGGAACTGATTCCGATTCAAGGCGTGCCGCGTCAGCACGCGAATCACCTTTTCTATTTCTTGCGCGATGATATTCCGATTCGTGAAATCCGGGTTATCAAAAACGGTGCGGAAGATGCGTTCTGTCAAGAGGTGCTGCGCGAGCATCCGTTCGACTTCGGTTTCGGCGAGGTTAGGGTTGATTGCGTCTCGGCATTGGCGATGGAAGTTCGCGAACGCCTCGCGGAAGTCGGGCGTATTTTGGCGTTCGGTTTGGATGAGTGCTTCGAGTCTCGCGCCGAGCTCGGGGATGGTATCTTGGAAAGTGTCCACGGCTGCATCCCAGTCGGCGAGGTTTTCTTCGGTGTAGGCGAAGAAGGTCTCGAGCAGTTGGACGAGCTGGCGCGGCTCGGTGATGTCCAAGTCCAGCACGAGCGAACCGTTTTGGTAGAGTCTCGCACGGTGCGGGGTTTGGAAGATGATATTTTTGGCAGGATAGCCCGTTGTCAACTTGTGTTGCACTTCGGCGGGGAGCTCATCGAGCAAGTCTTTCGCTTCCCAATGCCCGAAGACTAAGCCGAAGTCGGTGACGATTTCGCCATCAATGCGAATCTGGTTTCCGTTAGGGGTGGTGCGCGTCTGCTCGCATATCAGCGTGAGCGTGCGTTGTCCGCAATAGTGTTGCAGCAGGTTTTGGAAGGCGACGCGGACGGCTCCCTCGTGTTGTGCGCCGAGGCTCGTATACTGTCCGAGTTCGGCGTAATAGGTTGTTATCGGTTTGTGCGTGGGTTTGATGCTGAGCATCATTGGCCTCCAGCCTGGGTGATTTAGGGAGGATTATAACGTGATTTGGGATAAATTGCAAGAAAATTGTTTCGCGGGCTTCGTTTGTCTGAATCGCGGGATTCAGAATAGGTTTGACATTTTGCGAGATGTGGCGTATTATAATATTTCAAGCAGTGCAGCGGCAACGAGTTTTCAGCGCGTGACGTAATGGACGTTACCGTTCGCTGTTTTTGAGAAAATCTGGGATGGCGCGGGGATTGGGCAAAAGGTATGCAGCGTTCAAACGACACAGACTACACCGTTATTGAGGATATATATACGACTGCGGATGCGTCTTTTGATGAGATGCTGACTTCGGGGCGGCATGTCAATTCGCATTGGCGCGCTTTCATTGCGGCACTTGAGTCGTTTGGACTTGATGAGATGCAAGTGCGTCACCGGGAAGTTCGGCGGTTGCTGCGGGAGAACGGTGTCACCTATGTTGTGCATGGGGAAGAGCGGGGCCATCGTCCGTGGGAGTTGGATCCGATTCCGCTGATTTTATCGCATTCGGATTGGGAGGTTATCTCTGCCGGATTGACGCAGCGCGCCGAGTTGCTGAACCTCGTGCTGGCGGATTTATATGGGGAACGTCGGCTTATTAAGGAAGGGGTGCTGCCGCCGGAGGTTGTCTATGCACACGCTGGATTTTTGCGGGGGTGTGATGGGATTGCGGCTGGGAGGTCGCTTCTCCTGATGTATGCGGCGGATTTGGCACGCGGGTCTGATGGGAGAATGTGGGTGCTGAGCGACCGGACGCAGGCTCCGTCGGGTGCGGGGTATGCGCTTGAAAACCGTACTGCGCTGGCGCGGGTGATGCCCAATCTATTTGGCGATGTGGGTGTGCATCGGCTCTCTTTCTTCTTTCGTGCGTTGCAGAACGGCTTGTCAGAAATCGCGCCACACGGGAAAGCGAACCCGCATGTCGTTGTGCTGACACCCGGTCCGCTCAACGAGACCTATTTTGAGCATGCGTATTTGGCGAGTTATCTCGGTTATACCCTCGTGCAGGGGGATGATTTGACGGTGTGGGATGGGCGCGTCTGGTTGAAATCGCTTGATGGATTGCGTCCGGTAGATATTATTTTGCGGCGAGTGGACGATGTCTTCTGCGATCCGCTGGAATTACGGCAGGACTCGCGGCTCGGTGTTGCAGGGTTGATGGAAGCGATTCGGCTCGGCAATGTCGTTGTGGTGAATGCGCCGGGGAGCAGCGTTTTGGAGAATCCGGGCTTGATGCCGTTTCTGCCGGGCATCGCAAAGTGGTTTGGCATTGTGCCTAATGGCGGCTCACTGCTTCTGCCATCGGTGGCGACGTGGTGGTGCGGGCAGCCAAAGCAGTTGGCGTATGTGCTAGAGAACCTTGAACGCCTCGTTATCAAAACGATTCACCGAAAACCGATGGATGCCTATCCGCTGTTTGGGGCAGAGATGAGCAGCGCGGCGCGGGCGACGCTCCGCGAGCGGATTCGTGCGGAACCGCATCTTTACGTCGGACAGGAGCAGGTGCATTTCTCGACAACGCCTTCGCTGATTGCAGGCAGGCTTGAGCCGCGCCACGCGACGCTCCGCAGTTTCTTGTTCGCACAAAAAGAGGGGTACGTTGTGATGCCGGGGGGGCTCACGCGGCGCGCGGCGAAGAAAGGCGCGCTCATCGTCTCGAGCCGGGCCGGCGGCGTGAGTAAGGATACCTGGGTCCTCGCCGATGAGCCTGAGCCGCACGTCAGTCTATGGCGGCAGCCAAAGAGCGGCTACCTGCGTCCGTTGGCGTATGACAACGTTGGGAATTCGCAGGGGTTGTCGAGCCGTTCTGCCGAAAATCTGTTTTGGGTAGGGCGTTACGCGGAACGTGCGGAGGGACAGGCGCGGTTGCTGCGGATTATCATGGATACATTGCAGGCAAGTCCGTTAACAGAGGGCACGCGAGGGGGCTCGGAATTGACGTATCTGCGCAGTTTGCTCCGTGCTGTGACCGGGTTCTCTGGTAACACTGATGGACGCAACGCGTCCAAGGGGACGACGTTAACGGACGAACTGTTTGCTATCACTCTCGACACGAAACAGCGCGGCAGTCTTGTCTCAACGCTCCGGGCGATGGTGAGTGCCGCGTATGCGGTGCGTGACAGATGGTCTACTGATACATGGCGCGTGATGAATAACATTGAAAGTTTGTGTAGCGCGCTTGAGAAAAAGGTGTTGGAAAAACGGCAGGACTGGCGGAGCGCGCCGCCCGGCAATAAGGAATTGGAGACGCGCGCACAGCAGGATATCCAGACAGAAATCGATCAGCTGATGATTTTTCTCGCTGCCCTAACAGGCTTGAACGCCGAGAGCATGACGCAGACGATAGGCTGGCTCAGCCTTGATATGGGGCGGCGGATTGAACGCGCGCTCCTGCTGATTTGGCTGTGCCGTTCCAGTCTCGTCGGGGCATCTGATAACTGGGTTGAACAGCGGTTGCTGGAAGCCATTTTGGCGGCGGCGGAGAGTCTGATTACCTATCGCGGCAGGTATCGCGCGGAATTGCATTTTCCGACGGTGCTGGAATTGCTGCTGCTTGATGAAAGTAATCCACGTGCCCTCGTCTATCAATTAAAACGGCTACAGGCGCAAATCCGTTCGCTGCCGCGGGAGAAACTCGGGTATCGCCTGAGTCCGGAGGAGCAGCTGATTTTGGAGGCGTTGACGCAGCTGCAACTCTCGGATACGATGCAGCTCGCAGAACGTTCTGAAAAGATGCCAGAGCGTCAGGGGTTAGAGAAACTTCTGGCGCGGCTGGCGCAGCTGCTTCTGGAAATTTCAGATGCGTTAACGCGGACGTATTTCAGTCATGTGCAGGGGCCGCAGCAGTTGGTGCGGATAAACTAGTGATAACCGTGGGTTTTTCGTGGGGACGGGGTTCGCGAGGGAAACCCTCGGCGATTCGCGCTCGCCGGGTTTTCCCTCGCGCTACGGGCTGATACGAAATTGTGCCGATGTATAAGAGTCTCGGGACGCGGGAGGTTCCTTGTACCGGGGGAGGCATCGGGACAGGGATGTCCCTCCTACGGAATGAATCGGGACGCGGGAGGTTCCTTGTACCGGGGAAGTCGAGACCGGGAGGTCTCTCCTACCGGTGTTGAGAAAAACAGTGCATTATCAAATTACGCATAAAACGCACTACACTTATAGCGACACGGCGAATCTCTCCTATAACGAGGCGCGGCTGATGCCGCGGAGTTTCGCAAGACAGCCCTATAAACATTACACGCCGAATGGGGTGCTGTCGGAGTGGGGGCATTTGCAACAGGTTAGCCGCAGCCGATTTGTCGTTGAACCAGAGCCGGCGAATTATCGGGAGCGTGAGGATTTCTTCGGGAATACTGTCTGTTATTTTGCGATTCAGCGGCCGCATCAGGCACTTACCATCACCGTGACGAGTCGTGTGGAGGTGCAGCAGAGTAGCACGGCGGCGCGCGAAGTTGCTGAAGGCGCAACGTGGGAAGAGGTTCGTGCGCAACTCCACACGGCGCAACATCCGGAGATTTTAGAGATACGGCAGTATCTGCTAGATTCGCCGATGATTCCGATGCGGTTATCGGCACTTAGGGAGTATGCAACGCCATCGTTTGCGCCGGGGAGACTGCTGCGAGATGCGGTGCAAGACTTAATGGCGCGCCTCTATACCGATTTCACGTACGACCCGGGGTTTACCACGGTTGCGACACCGTTAGCGGAGGTGTTGGGGCATCGTCGCGGTGTCTGCCAAGATTTTGCGCATTTGGGTATCGGGTGTCTTCGGGCGATGGGGTTGGCGGCGCGTTATGTGAGCGGGTATATTGAAACTGTTCCGCCCCCGGGGCAGGCGCGTCTTGTGGGAGCGGATGCATCGCATGCGTGGTTTTCGGTTTATTTTCCGGATGTGGCGCGCTTGGCAAGCGAGAGCCTCCCCTATGGCGCGATGGCCGATCCCTCGCGAAGCGCGTCTACCGGAAACAGCGGCGAGTGGGTAGACTTCGATCCGACGAATAATCAGATGCTGGGCGAGCAGCATATCACGGTGGCCTGGGGTCGCGATTATTCGGATGTGACGCTGCTGAAGGGTGTCGTCTTTGGGAGTGGGACGCATGAGTTAGCCGTCTCCGTAGATTGTCTGCGGGCTCAGGATGAGTCGCTTTGGGTTTGCTAGCAGCGGCATTTAGTTTTTAAATGGTCGCGTTCCTTTGTAGGTGAAGTTGAGGCGAATCTCCACCTACAGCGGCGAGACAAATCAACGTCATTTCAAGTTTCGTGCGGCGGTTTAAGCGTGCCAGAAGTAGAGTGTGCCATCATGGTTCGCGCTCATAAGCTGCCCATCTTCGGTGAAGGTTAAGGCGCGGATGGCACTCTCCTGCGCGGGGAGTTTGGCTGTCGCGATGCTGTCGCGTTCGTATGCAGTTTCAGCCTTGGTTGTTTCTGATAAGGACAAGAGTTCCCAGATGCGAATCTGCCGGTCTTTCCCACCCGAGGCGAGGTAGGCTCTATCTTGTGAAAATGCCACGGCATGCGCCGAGTCGGTGTGCGAAATCAGCGTTGCGAGGAGTTCACCGTTTTCTATATCCCACAGTCGGACGGTTGTATCGGAGCTGCCGCTGGCGAGATGGTTGCCATCAGCCGAGAAGTCCAACGCTAAGACGAGCCCGTCGTGCGCGGCGAGCGTATGAATAGCGTGTCCCGTATCCAAATCCCACAGCCGAATTTTTCCATCGGTGTTACCACTGGCAAGTATGTCTTGAGCAGAGTTGGCGGGTGCGAACGCGAGGGCGCGAATCCGACCGGGGGATGTTGTAAACGTCGGCAAAACTTCTGCCCAGGCCGGCATCGGCATTCCATCTGGGGCGACAGCTATCGCATCAACCATGGCGGTATGCCCGGCGAGGAGCGATATTTCGCGGGCGGTGTCTGTGTCCCAGAGCCACAGTGTGTTATCGTCGCAGCCGCTGGCGAGTCTTCGGTTATCGGGTGCGAAGGCGAGGGCTCGGACGCGCGCGGTATGCCCGGGTAGCATGGCAAACTGTGCGCCGGTGTCCCGCGCGTAAATCCAGATGCGGCCCTCGCCACCGGCGGCGATCTTGGTGCCATCCGGTGAGAAGGTAAGGGCGGTAACTTGGTTATGGCTGAGCCGCGCTTTGAGGCCCGCTGGCAGTTCTGAGTGAGTGCAGTTGATGAACATATAAGTTTTTGTATCCTTGGCACGGCGAGGGGAACCCTCGGCGATTCGTGCTCGCCGGGCCCTCGCCCTACGGCCGCGCCCGGTTAGGCGTGCCACTCCAAAACGACACCGGTGTAGACATTCGGTTCGTTGAGGAGGCCGTCGTAGGCTTGCTTGATTTGTTCGGGCTTGAGACGGTGCGAGATGAGCGGTTCGACGTGCAACTGCTGTCGCGCCATCCAGTCAAAAATTGTCTGTTGCTTGCTCCACTGCGAGTTGCGGGAGCCGATGTCCGGATACATCGGCACGCACCACTCCAATGCCCCACGGATGATAATCCACCGCAAGTGTGTTTCGGAGAGCAGTTCAGTCAGATCGCCGGGTACAGAAACGCGCGGCGTGCCTAAGATGACTATCTGTCCGTGGTTGGCCGTGGCGCGAAGGGCCTGCATCACAACGCCGCTATGCCCAACGGCATCGACGGTAATGTTGGCGAGTTCCCCGTTCGTGAGTTCGTGAAGTTGTGCTTGTGCTTCGTCTGCGCTCCCGCCGACAGTATGTTCAATGCCGCACCGTTGCGCGAGTGCGCGCCTCTCTGGCACCGGATCTACGCCGATGACGCGGCATCCGTGTATCTGGAACATCTGCGCGGCGAGGTTACCGACAAGCCCCATGCCAAAGACGATGACGGTGGCGTTCGTTGGGATTTCAGCGACGACGATGGCCGTCATCGCGACGCCTGCCATGCGGGATGCAGCAATAACGCCCGGTTCGATATCTTGCGTAACGGGTGCGATGAGCCGGTCTTGAGAGTAACGGACAGTTGAGGCGTGCCGGCCGTATGTGAAGACACGTTCGCCGGGGGCAGTTCGCGTTACGCCTGGGCCAATTTCGCGCACAATGCCGACGTTCGCGTAGCCGGAACGCCACGGGTATTCGCACCATGCGCCTTTCTGAAAGACTTTCGGTTCTCTACCCGTGTAGTTGGCGAGTTCGGTGCCGCTGCTAATGAAGGTGTATTCGGTGTCGAGTAGCACTTCGTTAGCCGCGAGTGCCGATGTATCGAGTTCGGCCGTTTGGAGTACCACCTGATTTTGCCCAGTAACGACGACTTCTTTTAGTGTCATGATGGGTTTTCTTCTCCTAATTCTTTGCGTTTAATCTCGCGAATGAGTCCTTGCATCCGCTGATATCTGACAAGGCCGACGAGGAATGTGACGATGCCGAGTAAGATGAAAATAACGCCGATTGTCTCGACGATAGGCGAGCTAAAGATTTTGAGATGCACGAAGGATAGTCCTGCGACGAACAGCGTGAGCGCGGTGCGGATGTAGGCGAGGAACGTCCGTTCGTTTGCGAGAATCGTCCGGTCCGCGGCGAGGTAATCGCGCAGGATGAGCCTGTCTTCAGGGATGCCTTGGTAGGGTGCTGGTTTTTCTGACATCGGCACGCTTCTTCCTTTCTGACAATGGATTTGAGATGATAATTAATTATAGCATATTTTGGGTTTTAATTAAACAAAAAAAAGGACTGGCACGGGACGATGCGGGTTGCGAGCCTGAACTCCCTGAACCGTTCTGGATTTCATTTTCCAATTCTTGACATCAATTCGTTTAATGTGTTAAACTATCTTGCGTAGTTTTAACTTGAGCCGGCGTTATCGTAGAGTGAGGGCCGTTACGCCGAGACGCTGTCATCTGCTGTCGATTGTGTAGGCACAGACGTATGAGCTGCAGCCTCGTTGCAGAGATGTCCACTGTCCCTCGCCATGCCCATAGCAACTAGAAAAAAAGGAGTAACTTTGATGAATATCAAGCAACAACTCGATGCAAAAATCGCAGCTTACAACTTACTCAACCACCCGTTCTACCAAGCGTGGAGTGCCGGCGAATTGCCTGTCGCATCGCTGCAGCACTATGCCCGAGAATACGGTGCCTTCATTTCCACCCTGCCGCAGGGATGGGAGACGCTTGACGATGCCGAAACCGCCGAGGAGGAGACGGAACACATTGATATGTGGGCCGACTTCGCCGATGGACTGGACACCGCTGTCTCCGAAGCACGGGTTCCGCAAGTGAAAGCACTGCTGCAAACAGCGGACGAACTCTTTGCTGAGCCGGCGATGGCGTTAGGCGCGCTTTACGCTTTTGAGGCGCAGCAACCTGCCACCGCGCAGTCCAAACTCGCCGGCTTGAAGCAGTTCTATCAACTCCCCAAGACGGTGGAGCCGTATTTTGAAACGCATTCGCACAACGAGCACGAGGCGGAAAAACTGCTGGTGCGCATCGGCGCGTTGCCGGCGGATGCCCAAGCAACCGTGGTGCAGGCCTGCGAGCAAATGAGCGGTGCCTTGTGGCACGCGCTCACTGGAATTCACGATGCAGACTGCGCATGATACGGTGACGGCCTATTTTGACGCGCTCGTTGCGAGAGATGCTGAAACCCTCATCGCGCTGATGCACCCCGTTTCGCACTACGTGAAAATCGGCACGGATGCCGGTGAGATTATCACGGGGGGCACAGGCGGCACGGGCGGCTCGGCAATTGCGGCGTATTACAAAAACCACGTCGCCAGCACCGAGGATTTCAGCATCATCTTTCTGAACCTTGAGGTGCAGGAGCGCGACGAGGTGGCGTGGTTTTATACGCGGCAAACCTGGCGGCTTCGGTGGCAAGGCAGCCCTGCCGAAGAGTTCATCATGCGGATGACGGGTGTCTTGGAGAAAAGTGACGAAGCATGGAAATTTGTCCAGATTCATGCTTCGAGCGGTGTGCAGACAACGTAAATTGCCTTCACAACAAATCCGGAGAAGTACCGTGAAAATTTCAGCTGTCTCTTTTGATGCCGATATGACGTTGTGGGATTTCCAGAAAGTCATGCGGCATTCGCTAAAGCATGCATTGATAGAACTCCGCCGACATGTCCAGACACAACATGCCCGCGCTTTGACGATTGAAGCGATGATAGGCATTCGAGAGCGCGTCGCCGACGAAGTGAAGGGCGAAATCTGGAACCTGGAGCACATCAGACGACTCGCATTTGAGCGGACGCTTGAACATGTCGGGCACCCGGACAAAGTGCTCGCTGCGCATCTCAATGCGATATACCTGAAACACCGTTTTGAGGATATTACCTTGTATCCCGATGTTTTGCCGACGCTTGACGCGCTAGCCCCGCAGGTCACACTCGGAATTCTGTCGAACGGAAACTCTTATCCGGAACGCTGCGGACTTGAGCGACGTTTTGACTTCGTCGTCTTCGCCCAAGATGTTGGCGTGGCGAAGCCCGACCGGCGCGTCTTTGAAATTACCGCCCGGAAGGCAGGATGCCCACTAACGGCGTTATTACACGTCGGAGATTCACTGGAAAGTGATGTGGCAGGGGCACAAGCAGCGGGCGCGTATGCCGCCTGGCTGAATCGCGAAGGAATTCCGAACAACCCCGAGGTCTGCGCGGATTATGAAATCGCTTCGTTGGATGAGATTCCGGCAATTTTAGGCACATTGTAAGGGCGGATTTCTATAGTTTCCGCCCTTACCCCAGATCGAACGGGTGGATATGGAAATCCGCGCCTACAGTTCATCCGAGAAGTGAGTCGGCTTGGAAAACAGGCGCGCCAACCGGTAGGAGGGACATCCCTGTCCCGATATCCAACACATCAAGACCGGGAGGGCTCTCCGAAGAAAAAAGTTGATATTTGAATGCACCCTATGCTACAATAGTGCTATAATAGTGTTTGTGGGGGATGGACTCCAGACAAGCCTATGAGAAATGAGGTATCTCGCCAATGAGTTCTAAAGAGAAAAATCTTGTTGAAACTGCAGGACCCGAAGAGCGCGCAACGCAGCCGGTGCGGGAGTTTCCGGCAGAGGCATATTGCTTTGAGCTGGAAGACCTTTTAGCGCAGCTACCTAAGTCGGAGGCACCCGATCTGAACGCGGGTGTTGAAACCACAGTTGCTGAAGGTTACGCGACACAGCCGGTGCGGGAGTTTCCGGAAGAGGCGTATTTCTTTGAGTTTGAGGACCCCGGCGATACTCTTGCAGTCCTTTTGGCGCAAATCACAGAAGATAATCGGCACGAAGAGATGGACTTCGGGCCGCCGGTGGGCAAAGAGGTATGGTAAGAACAGAGGTTTTGCAAAAAATTAGGCAGCTCTTGAGAATTCCACTGGGGCCTTAGCGCGTGCATATTATGAACAGCAGTCCACCGCGGAACATCCTCAATATCACACGGCCGAAGGAAACCCGCATTGCACTGATTGACAGCGATGCCCCGGGGGCGTTCCAGCAACTCCTCCGAGATTATTGGCCCTGGCACTTCAACGATGCCCTCAGCGATGCAGCACGGCTGCTGTTAAGTGCTGAACTTGGTTGGGAGCAGCTACCGCCGAACTTAGTGCCGCCGGTTGGCGAGCTCATTTCACCGTTAGGATGCGCGCTAGCACATCCAGACGCGCAAGTTCGCGATGCCGCCCTGCAGGTTCTCGATGCAACCGTGTGCATTCCTGCAGGCACTGCGCTTATCGGCGAAGACACCGCGCCACTGGAAATTGATAGTTATGAGATGGGTGTCTACCCTGTCACCAACGCGCAATATCATCGGTTCGTTATGGACACGGGACGCGAGCCGCCACAGGATTGGACAAACGGGACCTATCCTGAAAACAGGGCAGACCATCCTGTCGTCTGGGTTACCTGCGAGGATGCAGCGGCGTATGCCGACTACGTCGATGGCAGATTGCCGACGTTTCCAGAGTGGCAATACGCCGCGCGCGGTGCCGAGGCGAGGCTCTTTCCGTGGGGTGATGAAATTGACAGGCCGCGGTGCAATACCGCTGAACTTGGCGCGGATGGCACAACGCCGGTCGGCACTTTCCTTGATGGCGTGAGTCCCTTCGGTTGCTACGATATGGTGGGAAATGTGTGGGAGTGGACCGGCACGCCTTATGACGATGCGGGCAATTTCCGTGTTGCTTGCGGCGGCGCGTGGTATTACAATCATGACTACAGCACTTGCACGAGTTACGATTTTTTTAGCGATGGGTATGCCGAATTCGTCATCGGATTCCGCATCGCGCGCGATATAGATAGGCAGTGATATGGATAAGCCGAATGAGAACCGCTCCTTAACCCCAAGCGATACGTCAGGCGTTACCGAAAACCGGAGACAAGCAGACCACGTTCAGCGCGGCCGCGTCGATATTCACACGCATCAAACCGTTGCGAAGCACCTGAAACGGGGCGCGGCGGCGTTGAACGCGCGGGAATATTCGGCGGCGATTGCGGAATTTCAGGCGGTGCTACAACACAACCGCGAATCTGCAGAGGCGCATTTCCACCTTGGGTTGGCGCGTTTTATGCTTGGTGAGTATGAGCCAGCTATCGATGCCTACAAAAAGGCGATTTCGTGCGAACCCAGGGAAGCAGCGGCGCATCTCAATCTCGCCGCTACTTATCGGCTGCTGAAGCGTTACGATGAGGCAGTTGAGGTTTACGAACGCGCTATCCGTTTTATCCCGAATCACGCCGAATTGCACTCGGAACTTGGGACGGTTTATACGTTTCAAGGCAAGCGGGAAGAAGCGGTGGCTGCCTATAAAACAGCACTGCGCCTCAAACTCAAACTCGCAATAGCTTGAACACTGCTTCAACGAGATTTATTTCTTCTTGTCGGCTATATCAGGGGGTTGAAACTCCCTTTGGGTGATACAAGATGTTTGTTTCAGACGAAGATTTGATCATGCAAAGCGGGAAGGGCGATATGAGCGCGTTTGAATTGCTTGTCCGGCGGCATCAGGAACCGCTGATTAACTACATTCATCGCCTCATCAACGACTATCACCGTGCTGAAGACCTGGCTCAGGATACGTTTCTCCGCATTTTCCAAAACGCAAGCCGTTATCAGCCGACTGCCTCCTTCAAAAGTTGGATGTATACCATCGCTACCAACTTGTCCCGAAACGAGGTGCGGAATCGGACGCGGCGAAATACCTATTCCTTTGAGGAACTCGTGGAAGAAGGCGCGGATATCCACGAGACAAGCATGATGCAGGATACGCGCTATCTGCCAGACGTGCTTGCGGAGAAAAACGAACGGAAGCAGCTTGTCCGCAAAGCCCTCGCGCAGCTGCCGGAGAATCAACGTTTGGCACTCACGCTCGTCACATATCAGGAGTTGCGCTATGAAGAGGTGGCTGACATTCTGGGTGTCTCCGAGGGAGCTGTGAAAGCGTTAATTCACCGCGCACGCCAGCGCATGAAAAAGCTGCTCATCAAGGCAGGATTGGGGGAGAATGTCGATGAAAAATGAGAGAAAGCCTTCACATCGTCGCAGTTGGGAGCTCGGTCCGGGGCATAGCGATTGGGATGTCTCCTCGGCGAGGCACTGTGAAGAACTTCACACGCACTTTTCGGCCTATATTGACAAGGAGCTGCCGGCGTGGAAACGGCTGCTCATCAGACAGCACCTGAAACGGTGTCCAAATTGCGCGTTTCATGTGCGGCGGCTTGAACAGACAGACCGGTTTCTCCGTGCGGAGGCTCCTCTGCCAGCCTCCGATGATTTCGCCGCTACCGTGATAACGCGAGCGGCGGAGATGCATCAACATCAGCGGCAGCACCGTTCGATTTTCCATCGTGTTGGCCAGTTCATTGAGGCTTCGCTTGGGTGGGCGCGGCATCACGTTTGGACGCACATCTCGGTTTACACATTTGCGTTATGCTTCGCCGTTTTCACGATGGTAGGGGTGACGCTTTACGCGCCGTCTGGCGAGCGGTTTGACAGCCCCGCGCAAGCGCGACTTGATACTACTGAAAAACTCATCTCTTTTGAGGTAATTCGGGACGAGCAACCGAAGCGTTCGTTGAAAGTCCCTCAATTGCGATAGAATTCTACTGCCCGTAGCGCGAGGGAACCTCTATGAAGTCTGCGACGCGTCGTGCCTTGTTCATCTCTCTGCTCCTCCACTTGTGCCTTTTCGTGGCGGCGTTCTACGTCGTGGTGCAAAATGAGCCGCTGTCGTCGGTAAAGGGAAGTATTGAGGCGGAGTTGATGCCGGTGTCCAAACCACTTCAACCCAAGGTGCCGCTGAAAAAGCACGCGCCTGCCTTTCGTGAGCCGCTGCGAGACACGGAAGCTGTCTCTGTCGCAAAGGTGGCATCCATTGCGCCGGATGTCGGGTTTCAGCAGCGTTTCGTCTCGACGCGCCCTGTCGAAACCACGCAGCCGCGTCTGAGGCAGGAGCTGGTATCACCGGGAGTGACACCGGATGTCAGCACCGCCTCTCGTGCCTTACAAAATGTTGCGCGCGAGCTGCCGACGACAGAGGCGGCTGGTGTGCTAGGCGGCAGCAGCTACGGGACAAAACGAAGCGGCGTGTTGAGTCATCAGCGCGTGCGTGCGCCGAAAATTACCTCCTCGTTGCTTAACGTTACGGCGGGGACGGATAACGAGGAAGTCTTCGCTTCCAAAGACACGCCGAAACATCAGACGCTTGTCAATCGAACGCAGTTTCGTCAATTGATGAAAGGGCTCGCGCAGGAAATTGTTGAGACGAGCGATGGTGGCCCGGTTGATGTCGTCTTTCTCATCGATGCGAGCGGTAGCATGGGCGATAATATCAACGCTGTCGCGGAGCATCTGATGGAGATGATAGACGTATATAGCGCGGCGAGCATAAATTACGCCCTCGGATTGACGCAATTCTGGATGCATCCAGACCGGGGGAAGAACATCATTAAAGTGCTTCCGTTGACGAAGAGTCTGGCGGAATACAAGCGCGCTATCCGCGCGATAATCCCGCAACAAGATGAGAACGCGCTGGATGCCATCGTGCAGACGGTGAAAACACTCCGATTTCGGGCTACCTCCAAAAGGCATTTTATTCTTGTCACTGACGAACCTTTCACCAGCATAGAGGAAATAACGGTAGGGGATGCTATCGCATACTGCCGCGAATTCGGCATTGCTGTCAATGTGATTGGCCTCCATGATGATGGCCATCAGCAGTTGGCGGCCGAGACCGGGGGCAAGTGGCACGGTATTCCTCAAGACGCGCCGAAGCCGCACGCGATGCCGAAGCCGCACGCGCCGGGAGTTACCCGTTCTAAAACGCAAACGCTGCGCAAGGCACAATGGGCAGATGTCGGGAAAATTGGCGGCGCGCTGACAAACTACGCCTCCGGACAGGGAGCGAACACACCCCTGGATATTATCTTGTTTATTGACAGTAGCAAAAGCATGGAGGACAAACTGCCGCACTTTTTGAAGCAGTTTGAACTTCTCGTCCGGGATTGGGATAACGCGCTGATTGACTACGAGCTCGGGGTGGTGCGGTTTCGGACGCGTGCGTCTGTCAACATGGTGAACGTTTTCAATCCACCGCAAACGCTTGAGCAGGTTCGCAAAATCGCCGAGTTGCCGTGCCAAGAGAATGAGATGTTGTTAGACGCTGTGGCGGAAGGCTTGCGGCGGATTAAGTTCAGGCCAAATGCACAGCCCTATCTCATCTTGATTACTGATGAACCGGCAAAAGGCGAATACTCGGCGGCAGCCACGATTCAACTCCTTCAGCAAA
The DNA here is from genome assembly GCA_958296135.1 of uncultured Poribacteria bacterium. Classification (GTDB taxonomy): domain Bacteria; phylum Poribacteria; class WGA-4E; order WGA-4E; family WGA-3G; genus AGPOR5. The sequence continues at coordinate 3,738,014 of CATQHZ010000001.1, read as the reverse complement.
AGCATGCCCGCGTCAGCGTTGTCGGCACTTTTGACGATTTCCAGCAGCAGGTAGCGGCGGAAACGGGCGGCGTATGGGTGCCTATCCCAGAGGGGCATACGACGAATAATTCGTATTGGTAACAGGTTTTAGGCGCGCTTTCAAAGCGCGCCTGTCAATTAGACACAAGGAACAGAAATTGAAGATAGCTGTCCTCGTCTCAGGGAGCGGGACTAACTTGCAAACCCTGATAGAGCAACTCCATCAAGACCCGGGCGGCGGCATCGCCATCGCTGTTGTGATAAGCGATAGGCCGGGGGTTTACGCGCTCACGCGCGCAGAACGTGCCGGCATCCCAACGCGCGTTGTCAAAACCCAAGATTTTAAGAGCCGCGTCGATTTTGATGCGGCAATTTCACGTGAAATCGAGCAGGCAGGCGCGGAATTGATAGTCCTCGCGGGGTTTATGAAACTATTTCAACCGCCATTTGTCCGCAAATATCGGAATCGTATCCTCAACGTGCATCCGACACTGCTGCCTGCTTTTCCGGGCGCGCATCCTGTCGCCGATACGTTGGCGTATGGCGTGAAAGTCACGGGAGTTACTGTGCATTTCGTCGATGAGGGTGTCGATTCCGGGCCGATTATCGCGCAGACAGCGGTGCCCGTGTTGGATACGGACGATGAGGCGAGCTTGCATGCGCGCATCCAAATTGAAGAGCATCAGCTCTATCCGCGGGTGATTAAGTGGTACGCGCAGGGAAAACTGAAAATTGAGGGGCGAAAAGTCAACGTGACGGCTTGATAAAAACATGTTAGCCATTTCAACACGCTGGAACGCTTTAAAACAACCCGATGGCGCGGCACTGTTTGACGAGCTGAAGGAACTCGGCTTTGATACGCTCGGACTCAGCCGGCACCTGACGCATGAGCAGGTTGAGCAGCTCAAGCCGCTGCTCCGCGAAAAGCCGCCTTGTTCTATCCATAGTTGTTGTCCGAATCCATCGCGAGGGACAGGCCCTCGCGCTACGGTGGTGGGAGCGGCCTCGCGAGGGACAGGCCCTCGCGCTACGGTGGTGGGAGCGGCCTCGCGAGGGACAGGCGCTCGCGCTGCGGGCAGCGGCGAGACCTCCCCGGTTCAACTCGCTAGCCTTAACACCGATGAACGGCAGGAGGCAGTTCGCCGCACCGTGCGAACGATGGAACTCGCCGTTGAATTGGAGGTGCCGGTAGTCGTGCTGCACCTCGGCGAAGTGGATACCTACGACAGGACGTATCTGCTGACAGCTCTTTACAATCGCGGCGAACGCGAGTTTGAGGCGTTCCGCGAAAAGGTAACCGAGGCGACGGAGTGGCGAAAGCGCAAGGAGGCGGAGCATCGCGATGCTGTCCTCCGAAGCCTAGACGCATTGAATGAACGCGCCTTGCGGATGCACCTCTACCTTGCCATTGAAAATCGTCCGCGCTATTATCAATTGCCGAATTTTGACGAAGTCGGCCTATTCTTTGAGGAATTCTACGGCAGTCCGATGCGCTATTGGCACGATGTGGCGCACGCCGCGCTACAGGAGTGCCTCGGTTTGTGCCGCGCACATACGTGGCTGGAGGCATACGCGGAACACCTCATCGGGGTGAACCTGCATGACTTGCAGGGACTTGCGGCGTATCATCCGCCGGGGAGCGGGGATTTGGATTGGGATGCGGTGTTCGCGCGGGTGCCGGGGGATGTCGTCAAGGTGTTAGACATTCAACACGGTGAAGCGGAGGCGGTGCGGGAAGCGCGCGAGTTCTGCCGAGCCTATTTGTCGTAACGTATGAAAACCTACTTTTTTCGTCCAACTGAGCGCCGCATTTTGAAATCCGTGTGCGCCGAGATGGTAGGTGTTGCGCGCGATACGGCATTAGATGAACCGCTTGAAGTAATGGACGCGTTCGTGATGCAGCTGCCGAAGACGTTGCAAGTGCAGGTTCGTTTCGGGCTGTTTCTGTTTGAGTGGGGTCCGCTTCTTTTTATCGGGAAGCCGCGCCGTTTCACGCGTCTGGCTTCTCGCGATGCCGAACGATATATTGAGACATGGGCGGCGAGCCGTTTCGGGGTGCGCCGGTTGCTTTTCCGGGGGTTGCGGGATATTGCGTTTCTTGGCTATTATCGTTTTCCTGTGAAGACAGCAAGCCGCGTTCCGTAGTGCGGGGGCCTGTCCGCTTCAGGCGGGTTGGTTTCCCTACAGCCGCTTGCGCGCGCGTTTCTTGCGCGCTGAAGTCAAGGAGGATTTTAACATGAGAGTGCTTGTGTTTATGTTTTTCGCGTTTGCTTTGGCTGTGCCGGTGTTTGGCGCGCTTACTGCTGCAGACCTGCAGGCCGTGGAGCGGATTGTCTCTACTGCTAACGAGAAACAGACAGAACAACTCAAGGCCTACGTGAATACGAAACTAGAGGCATCAGAGAAGGCGACGGCGGCCGAAATCCGCTCCCTCAGGAACGAAATGATGACTGAAATCCGCTCCCTTCGGCGCGAGCAGGAGATGCGGGATAAGCAGGTGACAACCGACATCCAGGAATTGCGCGCAACCTTGCGCTGGTGGATAGGGGTCACTATCGGTGTCTTGATGGCCATCATCGGGTTTCTCTATTACGTGCAACGCACGATTGGTCGGTTGTTAGAACGCACCGACATTATCATTGAGGAATGGATGCGGCGTTCCGAGAAGTTGGCGGCACCGGCGGATAGATGAGTTCCCGCGTCTCAATTTCCCCGGTAGGAGAGACCTCCTGGTCTCGATGCTTTCCTACGGTTCGCGCGAGGCGATTTATGAAAAAAACTTGACATTTTTCGGCGTTTTATGGTATTATGTTTGTTAACTTCGCTGAGGTGTCTAGTTTCTGTCTGCATCGGGACAGGGATGTCCCTCCTGCATCGAGACCGGGATGTCCCTCCTACGGTGGGACATCGAGACCGGGATGTCCCTCCTACGGTGGGACATCGAGACGCGGGAGGTCTCTCCTACCGGGGACATCGAGACGCGGGAGGGCTCTCCTCCTGCATCGGGACGAGGATGTGCCGCCTCCTGCATCGGGACAGGTCGGGCCCGGGATGTGCCGCTTCCTGCATCGAGACCGGATGGGGGTGCTTACTAACCGGGGGCGCGCCTACTAAGGGAAAGGCTATGAATGAAACACCGCGCCGAGGATATCGGCAATTGCGAAAAGGTAGACGCTCTATACCGGGAACATACTATGCTCTCACGTTCGCAACGTTGAACAGAAAACCGATTCTTGCTAATGCTGACGTTGCAAACATTATTTTTCAATGCTTTGATTGGCTAGAAACTGACGAACGGTTAACATGGCACTGCATCATGGTGATGCCAGACCATGTTCACGCCGTGATTCAACTAGGACATAAACAGACTTTATCAAACGTCATGAAATCCTTGCAGAATTTTACGGCGAAGCAGATTAACGCGCTGTTAGGTAGACGCGGTTCTCTTTGGCAAGAAACCTATTATGACCATGGCATTCGCCGGGACGCATCGTTGAACGCCATTATCCGCTACTGTTACGAGAACCCAGTGCGACGCGGGCTCGTCCAAGAAGCAAAGGATTATCCGTATTGGCAATGCAAATTCAAGATGGACTGACATTGCCCGGTAGGAGAGACCTCCTGGTCTCGATTTTCCCGGTAGGCGCGCCCTCCCGGTCTCGATTTGTTGTGTATCGGGACAAGGATGTCCCTCCTACCGTAGGCGCGCCCTCCCGGTCTCGATTTGTTGTGTATCGGGACAAGGATGTCCCTCCTACCGTAGGCGCGCCCTCCTGGTCTCGATGCTTTCTGACGGTTCGCGCGAGGCGATTTATAAAAAAAACTTGACGTTTTTCGGCGTTTTATGGTATTATGTTTGTTAACTTCGCTGAGGTGTCTAGTTTCTGTCTGCATCGAGACGCGGGATGTCCCTCCTACTGCATCGGGACAGGGATGTCCCTCCTACTGCATCGAGACGCGGGAGGTCTCTCCTACCGGGGACATCGAGACCGGGAGGTCTCTCCTACGGTGGGACATTGAGACGCGGGAGGGCTCTCCTACCGGGGACATCGAGACCAGGAGGTCTCTCCTACAGGGCCTAGAGATGAAACTGCGTCACCGAAGCTAAATATTTATAGAGGAGATAATGATGAATGTTATGGCGAAACATGATAAAAAGACTACCCCCCCCCCTCAACACGAGTTAAGTTTAGGGTTTTAACGAAGTCTCTGACACGCCTGGTGCTCCTGCTGTGTGTATTGATGGCAACGTCAACCGCACACGCCGCGAGCGTAAGCTTTACCGTGGCACTATCCGGAGCCAAGCATCATGGGGATTACACTTATACCCCCCCCGCGACAATGACTCCTGAGACATATCAAAGGATAACCGGCCCGGTTACACTCACAGTAACTTTTTCGGCGGTAGTCAGCGGGTTATCGGCAAGCAACTTTCAGACTCTCGCTGGAAATGGCAATGCTACCCTGTCCGCGCCCACGCGGAGTGCCACCGATCAAAAAGTCTGGACAGCGACGCTTACGCCGAGTGGAAGAGGCACTTTTCAGACTCAGCTGTTTCAGTTCACGGGAATAGACCCTGGGGCCGGTAATGCTGTTGTCTGGGCTCACAGCACATGGTTAGTCGATGTCTATTACGATGCGCCGCCGGCGTTTTCTGCTGCAACGGCCACAGCCTCCGTAGCGGAAAATACGGCTGCCACGGCAAACATCGCGACCTTGAGTGCCACGGATGCCAATACGGACATAGATACGTCGATCACCTATGCCGTATCAACTACGGCTGGTGTTGATAGGGCAAGATTCCAAATCGCTGACACCAATAAGCTGCGATTTGCTTCTTCTTTTGTCCCGGACTATGAAAATCCGCAAGATGTCGTGAGTACCACGCCGGCAAATGCGGCGAGCAACAACGAATATATCGTTGTGGTGACGGCTACCAGCGGTAGTAGTCCTTCCCAGACTGCCACGCAGACGCTGACGGTGACTGTCACGGATGTGAATGAGCCGCCGCCTGTCCCCACGGCGTTAACCGTCACCCCTGCGACTTCCAAACCGACAGAGTTGCCCCTGAGTTGGACTGCGCCAGTTATTCCCACAGGGACACCGGCCCTGAGCGGCTACGATGTGCAGTATAAGTTAGGCACGGCTACGATGTGGAGCGATTGGACACATACGGGTACGACTGCCTCTGCCACACTCACGGGGTTGACAGCGGGGACAGCCTATAATGTGCGAGTTCGCGCGACAAATGCTGAAGGCGAGAGTGCTTGGGTGAGTCAAAATGGGACAACGCCCGCGAATGTCGCGCCGGTTTTCAGCAGTAGCACGACAGCGTTCAATGTTGCCGAGAATAGCACTGCTGTGACAACTGCCACCGCCACCGATGCGGATACGGTGACTACCGATGCGGTGAGTTATACGATTAGCGGTGGCGCGGATAGCGCGAAGTTCTCCATCAATGCGTCCACTGGCGCGGTGACGTTTGCGTCAGCCCCGGATTATGAAAATCCGACAGATGCGGTGAGCCCTACGCCGGCGAATGCTGCCACTAATAACGTGTATGTTGTGACAATCACGGCGACGAGTGGCACGGGGGCTCGGCAGTTATCGGTGAGTAAGACGCTCATCGTGACTGTTACGGATGTGAATGAGCCGCCGCCTGTTCCCACGGCGTTAACCGTCACCCCTGCGGCTTCCGAACCGACAGAGTTGCCCCTGAGTTGGACTGCGCCAGTTATTCCTACAGGGACACCGGCCCTGAGCGGCTACGATGTGCAGTATAAGTTAGGCACGGCTACGATGTGGAGCACTTGGGCACATTCCGGTACGACTACCTCTGCCACGCTCACGGGGTTGACAGCGGGGACAGCCTATAATGTGCGAGTTCGCGCGACAAATGCTGAAGGCGAGAGTGCTTGGGTGAGTCAAAATGGGACAACGCCCACGCATGTCGCGCCGGTTTTCAGCAGTAGCACGACAGCGTTCAATGTTGCCGAGAATAGCACTGCTGTGACAACCGCTACCGCCACCGATAGTGATAGCGGCGATGCGGTGAGTTATGCGATTAGCGGTGGCGCGGATAGCGCGAAGTTCTCCATCAATGCGTCCACTGGCGCGGTGACGTTTGCGTCAGCCCCGGATTTTGAAAATCCGACAGATGCGGTGAGCCCTACGCCGGTGAATGCCGCCAACAATAATGAGTATGTTGTGACAATTAGGGCGACGAGTGGCACGGGGGCTCGGCAGTTATCGGTGAGCAAGACGCTCATCGTCACCGTTACGGATGAGGCTGAGCCGCCGCCTGTTCCCACGGCGTTAACCGTCACCCCTGCGGCTTCCGAACCGACAGAGTTGCCCCTGAGTTGGACTGCGCCAGTTATTCCTACAGGGACGCCGGCCCTGAGCGGCTACGATGTGCAGTATAAGTTAGGCACGGCTACGATGTGGAGCACTTGGACACATACGGGTACGACTGTCTCTGCCACACTCACGGGGTTGACAGCGGGGACAGCCTATAATGTGCGAGTTCGCGCGACAAATGCTGAAGGCGAGAGTGCTTGGGTGAGTCAAAATGGGACAACGCCCGCGAATGTCGCGCCGGTTTTCAGCAGTAGCACGACAGCGTTCAATGTTGCCGAGAATAGCACTGCTGTGACAACCGCTACCGCCACCGATGCGGATACGGTGACTACCGATGCGGTGAGTTATACGATTAGCGGTGGCGCGGATAGCGCGAAGTTCTCCATCAATGCGTCCACTGGCGCGGTGACGTTTGCGTCAGCCCCGGATTATGAAAATCCGACAGATGCGGTGAGCCCTACGCCGGCGAATGCTGCCACTAATAACGTGTATGTTGTGACAATCACGGCGACGAGTGGCACGGGGGCTCGGCAGTTATCGGTGAGTAAGACGCTCATCGTCACCGTTACGGATGTGGCCGAGGCACCTGGCAAACCTGCTACGCCGCAAGTCACTGCCACGACAGTCACGAGTATTACCGTCAGTTGGAGTGCCCCTACTAACACAGGCCCGGCGATAACGGACTACGACGTGCAGTATCGCGTGGGGAACACCGGGAGTTTCACGGCTCATCCGCACACCGGTACCGGCACGACAGCCACGATAACCGGGTTGACACAGGGGACGAGTCTTGAGATTCAGGTGCGTGCGACAAATGCGGAGGACACGGGCCCCTGGTCGGACGCGGTTACGGGGACATCTCAGCCGAACGATGCGCCGGTTTTCAGCAGTAGTGATGTTGTCACTGTCGCGGAAAATACCCCGGCTAGCACCGCTGTCGTTACTGTCGTTGCAACGGACGTAGATTCGGACGATGAGATTACCGGGTATTCGCTGAGTGGCACGGATAGCGGCGCGTTCACGTTTAGCAGCGGTGTGTTGCGGTTCCGTGTGTCGCCGGATTTTGAGAATCCGACGGATGCGGCACACACGACACCTGCGCCGGCTGATGCGGCAGGTAACAACACCTATATTGTTTTGATTACGGCGACGAGTGGGACGGGTGGGCGGCAATTAAGCACGACGCAGCGGCTCACCGTCACCGTTACCGGTGTAGACGAGATGTCTATTGGGCTAGTGTTTGAGAGTTCTGTCGCGCTGACAGGGGAAAGGCGCGTTACAAGTGAACCGAATTGGACAGTGTCCTTCGATTTCTCGGAGTCTCTTGCCACTGTTGGCGATGCGGCGTTTAGCGTGGGAGACATCAGCGTCACCGGTGAAGGGGCGGCGACGTTCGGTGAGTTAACGCTTTCCGATGCGTCTAGTGCCCGCTACACCGTGCCTGTCACCGTCACAACGGAAGGCACCTACACGTTTCAAGTGAAAAGCGGCAGTGTTGGTACGTTGACAGGTGATACCTACAGCGGTGCCGCCTCGCCGTTGGTGGTAATTTACAATACGCCGCCGGTGATAACCGATGTCGCGGTGGTGCCGCCCCCGGCGACGGGGTATACCGTGGGTAGCGAACTCGCCCTGGAACTTACGTTTGACGATGACAATGTGGATATCCCCGCGAATGTGGACATCGCGAATCGGCCGTATATCGTTCTCTATTTAGGGGAACGAACGGAGGCGAATCAGCGGCGCGCCTATTGGCAGGCGGCGCGAGATGCGAATTCTACTGTTGTCACGTTCGTCTATGAAGTGCAGCCGGGGGATGTCGCGAGTGTCATCCATTGGGCACCGCGTATTGTCGTGCCCGAGACGGCACCTATCAGCAATGGCGTGAGTGAGGTTGTGATAAGCGAACGTACTGGCACCGACAGCACGTCTGACACGGGCCCTGGCGGCATCGTCGCGTTTCCAGGGGACACTGCGCAGCCCTCGCAGGGACAGCCGCAGCAGCCGGCATCACCGCTGACGCAAGAGGTGCCTGTTCTGGGTTCGCCCGTGTTGGTTCTTCCCCCTACAGAGACAGTGCAGCCCGTGAAACCGACGCAGATTCCCCGCACGCCGCTGATTTTCAACGAGATAGGCAACGGTGCCGTGGGCGCGAACGATTGGGTGGAACTGCGGAATGTCACGGCTGAGGCGGTGCCGCTGAAAAATTGGGGCATCAGCATCGTCGCCGATGGGGAGAAAGTGGAGGTACCGCTCGTGGTATTTCCATCGGATGCGCCGTTTAGCATTCCGCCTAACGGTATTTTGCTATTGACGCAGCGGCCGCCCGATAAAACGCGTCTTGCCGGGGGTGTGGACATCACCGTGCCGGGCGGGGCGAAAGCCGGTCAGGTGCACCGCTACTTCATCGCGCCGAAGCTGACGCTTCCGGGCGATGGGCAGTTCCTCTTGATGCTCCGGAATGCGACAGGGCAACTGGGCAAAGGGGAGCATGTGATTGATGTCGCTGGCGGGGGTGGCCGCGACACGGATGCTTTTATCGCGGACAAAGGGCACGCGTTCCAGACGGACATTTGGCCGTTGAGAGCGACGAAGCATCCGCGTGAGAATACCGGGGCCGCCCTTGCGGAGGGTAAGGTATGGCGGCGCGACAAGGCGGACATCGTCGGTTACCACAAAGAGGCATGGACACAAGCCGCCTACACGGGTGTCGGGTATGAGCGGGCGGTAGAGAACGCGCCGGCAACGGCTGGCACGCCGGGGTATCCGAACGATGCGGTGAAACCGGTGGCAGCCACGCCGAGAGGCAGTGTCACCCTGAGTGAAATCATGGTGGATTCAGCGGGCGGCACCCTGCCGCAGTGGATAGAGGTGTATAATGCCTCCAAAACGGCGGCACTGAACCTGAACCGCTGGAAGCTGGACATCCAGAATGTGGATTCGGAAGATTTGGTGGGCAGACCGGTTGTCACGTTGACGCTGAAGGAAAAGGTGATTCAGCCGAATCAGACGCTGCTGATTGTGGCAGGGGATGCGCGTGCCGCCTCGGCGGATGTCTTCCCTGCATCGCGCGTTTACAACCTGCTGGCGTTGCATCAGAAGAATCTGCGCATCAAAAGTGCACGCGACACATTCTTGAGTGCCGAGGGGTTCACGCTGAAACTCTCCGATAAAAACGGCGCGTTGGTGGACGAGGTTGGGAATACGGATGGCAATCGTCGGACGCACGATGCGCCTGCGTGGCAGCTGCCGTTCGCCCCGGCCGAATCGGGGCGCAGTTCCCTCATTCGGCGTTACGACAAAGGCACAGCCGAAGATGGCAAGGTGCGGGAGGGCTGGGTGCTCGCCGCGAACATCAACCGGTTCAGTGCGGATGTCTATTATGGACGCGCGGACGACAAAGGCACACCGGGCTACCGCGAAGGCGGGCCGTTACCGGTGGAATTGGCACACTTCCAGATTGCGCGAACCGATGCCGGTGTCGTCATCGAGTGGGCTACCGCGTCGGAGGTGAACAATGCCGGGTTCAGCATCCTGCGCAGTGAAACGGGCAAGGCGGCCTTCCGCAGCATCACGCCGCGGCTTCTTCTCGGTGCTGGCACCACGGGCGAACGGAGTGCCTATGCCTTTACAGATAAAACGGCGAAGCCCGGCGTTGCGTACACCTACCGGCTAGAGGAGGTGTCGTTGGCTGGCCACCGTGAGACACTCGCGACGCAGCGAGTGAAAGCGGGGTTCACGCCTGCGCACCGGCACCTGACAACGTTCGGGGCTGTCAAGCAGCGCAAATAATACCGCACTACATAACCTATGAGAATCTCGTCAAATGTAGACTTATCTGGAAACCTGTGCAAAGTCTACGAGTATCTGAGAGGTCAGCGGTTTCCTGCTTCTTCCGCGCACACGCGGGTTCTGATGCCAGCCAACCTGAGTTGGTGTTACAGCATCTCCACAGGCGTTTTGACTCTCCTCTGTGCTTGAGGCGAGCTGTCGAAGATTTATAGCTGCGTTGATGTCTCTGTCCTCTACGAATCCGCAGATACCGCAGTGGTATTCTCTGTCCTTGAGCGTCAGTTTGAATTCGCCACGTTTGACGTATCCGCAAGAGCTGCATCGTTGTGTCGACGGCCAGAACTTGTCTGCCGACACAACGCGGATGCCGCGCCAAACCGCCTTATATTTGAGTTTGACGAGGAAGCCGCCAAGACTTGCATCGGCGAGTGCCTTGCTCAACTTGCGGTTCTTCATCAAACCTTTCACGGTGAGGCTCTCGATGCCAAGTGCAGAGATGCCTTGCAGGATGCGATGTGTCACCTGATGATGGGCATCGGTTCGCACATTTGCTATACGGGCATGCAGGCGGGCGAGGAGTTCCTTCGCCTTCCACCAGTTTTTGCTCAGGAACGTCTTGCGGGCGAGTGCCTTATTGGCGCGGCGTAGTTTGCGTTCATTGACGCGCAAGGCACGCGGATTTTCGTAGACAGTGCCATCGTCCATCGTGGCGAGGGCAGAGATGCCGACATCACAACCTGCAGCGGGGAGGGCTGACGTGTCGGGCGGTTCAGGGACATCAATTTCGACGAGGATGCTGAGATACCATGTGCTGGTTTCCTTTCGGGATACGAAGGCGCGGCGAATCTCGCCGACGTAGCGGGGTTTCTCTCGCAACCTCACAGTACCTATTTTCGGAAGGACAGCATACTTACCATCCTCCGTGATGCGCACACTGCCAACGCCGTTGTCAATCTGGAATGACGGCTTTGACTTATGCGTCTTCCGTTTCGGGCGGTTGTTCTGTCCCGACTTCCAACGTTGGCGAGCATCCTCAAAGGCGTGGATGGCATTCTTACCGGCGTTCTGCGAGCAGTCCGCGAATTCGGGGAACACGTCACGTTTGCGAGAGTTGAATGCCTTCTTAATGTCGTAGACAGACATCCAACGCGCGGCGTCACGGGATTCCGAGTGCGCCGCATTATAGGCGACACGGGCGAAATCCACGTGACGACAGAACATCGCAACTTGTTCCTCGCTAGGGTTGAGTGCTATCTTCTGGGCTCGTAGTGCCATCGTTTAAGTCCCGTTCAACCTGCTTCGGTTGAGAGGCGACGTGTGCCGCTGTAAGGGCATCAATTGTCTTCCGTGCCTTATGACTGCGGGCTCCATAGAGGCGCGCCGAGAACACGGTGATAATCTCAAGAACATCTTGGGCGAGTTCTTCCTCGAACGAGGGGCGTTCGCCTTGATGGATTATCACAACTTCGATGCCTTGAATTTCACACAGGGCGAATATCAATTCCGCACCGAAGCGAAGGAGGCTGTCCTTATGCGTCAGCACAAGGCGTTTCATATTTCGGCGTAGAATCATCTCTAGCAACTGACGGAGTCCTTTCTTGGAATAGTTCATGCCAGAGCCGAGGTCCCTGATGACTTGAGTGCGCCAGCCTTTTGCAGCGCAGTATGCTTCCAACACCTCGTGTTGGCGGTCAAGGTCAGGTTTCTGCTCTCTGCTACTAACGCGTGCGTAGCAGACGGTGGGCATATCCAATTCATGGAGTCCGTAGAGTGTATCGGTGGCGTAATAGCGTGTTCCGCCTTTCGTCTTGCGAGTCGGGAGTCATTCGCCAGCACGCTCCCACCGACGTAACGTATCAGGTGTCGTGCCGAGAATCTCGGCGGCTTCACCAATCTTCACTAATCTGTTTTGCATTTACCTATATTATACCACATAAAAACAGAAACGTCACGTTTATTTTCAGATTTTTTACGATTTACGGGGTTTATCCCAGATTCTCCCGCATTTCTTCGACCTGCAACGAGCCCCCGGTCTGGCGCGGTCCGAATACCGTAGGCGCGCTTTCAAAGCGCGCCTACGGGCTCATTGCTGCGAAATGACGCAGTTTCACCCCTTCAAATTAATGAAAATCAACGCGACGGTTGCGATGAGCGCGCCAACCAACGACATGCGGCTCAATCGTTCGCCGAGAAATACCATCCCGACAAACATGGTGAACAGCACACCGCCAGAACTGGACATTGGAAACGCAATCAAGGCGCTCACCTGGTCTAACGCGACAAGCAGTGCCCAACTCCCACCGAGGTTACAGACACCTATCAGCACGCCGTAGAATACCTCCCACCAATTCGGCCATGTCCGTTGATAGATGCAGACACCTAAATAGACGATGGCGGTTACGCCGAAAAGGAGGCTCATGTAGAGAGATTTTTCATCGGCGGGACACATCTCGTTAAACGCTTTCATCGTCAGCCGGGAGATGCCGGTAACGCACAAAATCGTTAGGACGACGACAACCCCCAAGCCTTGCGGGCTGTGCGGGTGTTGGTGCGCGTTGGGAGTGCGGGTGTCCACAGTTCGCAAGGTGTAGGTAGGCTCTTTTTCGCGTCGGCTGAGCAACGGAATAGCACCGAAGGTAAATAGGAGCCCCAGGACTTGCCACAGATTCGGGATTTCTTGCCAAAACAGCATCGCCGCCAGCACCGGTATCACGATGGACAGCCTGACGAGCGCGGCGGTAACGACAATCCCGCTTAAGCGGATGCCGACGGTGAACAGTTTGAACCCGAGCGCATACGTTATACCGTTTGTTAACCCTAACGCCACCGTCAACTTTGAGAATGCGAAGTCCGGTGCCTGTGACAGGGCCCAGGTGGAGAGAAAAAACGCTGTCAGATAGTTGATAAAACCGATGGGGTTCAGCCGTTGCTGGTTGTTTTTGGCGTGTTTAAGGATCAGCCCGAACCCGGAGAGCAGGACGATGTTGAGTGCCAAGAAGAGCATGATTTGGTAAGGGCGGATGTCGTTAAGTCTCCGCCCGTATCGCTCAAAGCGCGCTCCCGCCTTACATCGGCAGTGCGACTTTCGTTTTTTCTCGCGCCGATTGATAGGTTGCCAACACTATTTCCACTGCATGCCTTCCGCCTCTGCCATCAATGAGGGGCGGTGTATCATCGCGGATGCACTCCACAAAATGCGTCAACTCGCCGACGACACCGTGCGGCACGTCACGGGCAGGCACGAGTTCCTGCCATTCGGAGGCACCGCGCTTCTTGAGATAGCCCAGGTCTGCCGCCATATCCAAGCGTAGTGAGCCTTCAGTGCCATCAATGATAGTTTCGTTGGTGCCGCGCGCGCCGAGGAAGCCGCCCCACCGCAAGATTCCGACTGCGCCCGAATCGTAACGGATGAGCGAGACGGTGTAATCTTCCCAATCGTCATGCCCGGAGAAACTGCCCACTTCGGCAGCAACGGTGAGCGCGGTGCCGCCGAACCAGTTAACCAGGTCTGACTTGTGGATGCCGTTCTCTAACAAACCGCCGACGGTGCCGTACCAGTTATCCGGCCGGGTGCGCGGTGCGTTGTAGGGCCCTGTGTAATCCGTCTCAATATAGACGATGTCGCCGATGTCGCCTGCATTGATGAGTTGTTTGCCGAGGGCGTGGACAGGATAGAAGCGTAGCACCTGTCCCACCATGAGATGCGTGCCGGCCGTGTCCGACGCGTCAATCATGGCATCCGCTTCGGCGAGCGTCAATGAGAGCGGTTTTTCGCAGAACGCGTGCACGCCGGCCTTCGCCGCTGCGATGACTACTTCTGTATGCGCCACGGGCGGTGTTGCAACGACAACCCCATCAACGATGTCCAACAGTTCCTGATAGTCGCGGAACGCGCGAATCTGATGTTTTTCCGCAACGGCTTGTGCCGCTTCCAACCGTAGGTCAGCGACACCGACAAATTCACAATTTTCAACGTTTGGGAGAGAGTTGCAATGCGCGTTGCCCATTCCTCCCACCCCGATGACACCTATCCGAATCATGTTGCATTCTCCTTAATTTTCTCTCGTAGGCGTGGTTTCCAACCGCGCCTACCCGGGGTTATTTGTCACTACAAATTCGCTTGGGATTTTTGCACCTTCACCAGCCAGCCGATGATTGAAATTGCAATCACGAGTCCGAAGCCCCACAACATCAACCGGATGGATGCCGATGCCTTCTCACCGAGGTAAGAATAGACGAGGGTTGCCGGGAGTTGCCCAATCCCGGTGGCAATCCAAAATCCGAGGAACCTGATGCGTGTCAATCCTGCGCCATAACTAATAGCATCAAACGAGATAACTGGGACTAACCGGGCAATGAGAATGGCATAGGTTCCGTATTGCTGAAAGAATCGGTTTGTCTTGTCAATGGCGCGGTGCCCGACGATTTTCTCGATGGGCTGCGCGCCGAGGGCGCGGGCAATAGAGAAGCAGAGCGCGGCCCCGAGCATAGCACTGCTCCACGACAAGAGTGTGCCCCACCAGAAGCCGAACAATGTGCCGTTCGCGAACGTGATGAGGAACGCTGGCAGCGGTGCGATGACGCTCTGAAAAACCATCAGCAGTGCCGAGATAGCGGGCCCCCACGCGCCAAAACTTTCAATATACGCGCGCGCTGTCTCAAGGCTCTGAAAAGCGGCTTTTATTTCCATCAGGGATGCCCAGAATTGCTTGTGGTTGAAGGCGAGCCAGGTTAGCGCGGTGGCCCCCGCGAGGGGTATCAAAAGGTTACGTAAAAATCTGGGATTTTCGCGAAGTTTTTTTAACATTCTTCCTCGGGGTGCGCGTTACTGACACGACAACCGCGCGCTATCAATTTTGTTTGGCACAGGCTTCGTTACTCCATTCTGGCCATGCGTTCGCCAATAACTCGCACCGCGCTCGTCATCGGTTCTGTCATTGACGTATGCCTCTATGAACATTGCACCCCCAAAGGGGTTTTAAAGGCTGGGTATCTTTCAACTAGAACGGCTCAGTTGCTTGTTATGAACGGGACAGGTGGACATTGCCAAAAAGTCGCAGTTCACAAAGTGACACACCCGTGATGCAAAAAAGTTGCCTTTTTTTATCCGCCAATTAAATCGCTTCGGATTTTGCCTGCTGAATCAGCGCGCGGTTCATCCTGTCGTGCAGTTCCTGCAGGTTTTCATCGTTCCACTTGAAGAAGCCTTCCCGGGATTTGACACCCAGTCTGCCGGCTTCCACCATTTCTCGGTGCAGTGGATTGATTTCGGGGGAGCTGTTCAATTCCCGGTAGAGTTCTTCAAAAGCGGCAAGCACCAGGTCCCAGCCCGCGAGTTCAAAAACTTCAAAGGGCCCTGCGACGCTCAGCCGCCGCCCGAAGCTGTTCCGCACGACGAGATCTACGGTTTCGGCGCTCGCGATGCCTTGCTCCACGATGAAAATTGCTTCCCGAATTAAGGCGGCTTGCAAGCGTGGCCCGACGAAACCGAGGGACTCTCTCTCCAAAATCGCTGGCGTTTTGCCGATGCGCGTCAAGAGTTCGGCTGTCACCGCAACCGTCTCATCCGATGTTTCAGGGCTGCGAATCAATTCCACGAGCGGAATCAGGTACGGCGGATTAAAATAGTGCGTGTTGAGGATTTTATCCTGTCGTTTCGCCTTCGCCCCGATTTGACTTGGCATGAGTGCAGTCGTATTGCTCGCCAGAATCGTGTGGGGCTTGCAGCGCGCGTCCAATTCCTCAAAAATCTCTTGTTTTAACGGTAAGTTCTCGGTAACCGCTTCCACGACAAAATCGGCGTTTTCGGTTACTGCCGCTAAGTCGGTGGTAGTATGAATGCGTTGTTGCGTTGGTGCAATCTTCTCCGTTGTGATAATACCGTTTTCGGCGAGCAGGTGCAGATTTCTCTCAATTTGCGCCTGCGCTGTCGCAAGTTTTTCATGGGTTATGTCGTGCAGATGCACGGTATAACCAGCGGTTGCGAATTCCTGCGCGATGCCGTGCCCCATGAGTCCGGCACCGATAACCGCTATGTGTGAAGTGTCGTCAATAGTCATTTTTTTCTTCCTATTTGCTCCCATCTGGAGCAATCACGATAGTAAATTCGCCGCGAGGCGCGGTGTTCTGAAATTTTTCTAACAGTTCTGTGACGCAGCCGCGGCTAATCTCCTCAAACCGCTTCGTCAGTTCGCGTGCGATGACGATGTCGCGTTCGCCCATCACTTCGAGCACATCCTCCAGAAAACGGACGAGCCGATGCGGCGATTCAAACAAGATTAACGTTCTTTTTTCGGTTTTGAGTTCAGTTAATTGTCGTTTCCGTTTTCCGGCTTTTGGTGATAGGAAGCCTGCAAAGGTAAAGTGATGCAGCGGCAGGCCGGAGACGGCCGCCGCCGTAATCACCGCCGATGCGCCTGGAATAGGCACGATGGGGATACCTTCGGCGATGCAGCCTTGTAAAAGTGGGTAGCCCGGGTCGGAAATAGTCGGCGTGCCAGCGTCCGAAACGAGCGCGATTGTGTCTCCATTTTTCAGGCGTGCGAGCAGTTTGTCGCGCTTCGCCTGCTGATTCCCTTCAAAATAACTGGTTACCGGGGTTTGAATCTGGTAATGCGTTAGCAGGCGGCGTGTCAGACGCGTATCCTCCGCTGCGATGAGCGTTACCTCCTTGAGGATACGCAAGGCGCGCAGCGTGATGTCCTCTAAATTCCCAATCGGTGTGCTGACGAGGTAAAGCGGGCCGGTTGAATTATCATGCATTTTGTGCTAAAATTGAACAGATATGCAAGCAGTGACAAAGCCAATACAACTTAGGAAGACAAACTCCGAAGGACGTAGCGGGCGAAGGCCCGGTGCTCACGAATCGCCGAGGGTTTCCCTCGCCGTGCTAAACAACGCAAAAATATGAAAACCGCGTATCTTTTCATGTATGTCGTCCACGGTTCCGATAATAGTGCCGTTAGGCACTGCCTATTTATAGCGTGCCTTTTGTGGCTGATAATTCCCGCGAGTGGAGAGACTCCCACGTCGCGAGAGAAAATGCCGTTTGAATTGGCGCGTCCCCTCTACGTCGGTGCGCGGGCACTCGGCAGGGGCAACGCGTTCACCGCCGTTGCAGACGATGCCACCGCCGGGTTTTGGAACCCCGCGGGGCTCATTCAGGGGCAGGGCGTGAAACTCTTCGGTGTCAATAAATTCCACGACAGACGTGATTACCGCTTCGATCCGAAGGGCATCGGCTATAGTTACCGGGGATATGGGCTCTTCTGGGGCAACAAAATCGCCCTCGGCGTTGATAGCGGCGTTCCCGATTTTAACTATTACGGCGTTGCATATCAAATCGGTTCCTACACCGCCCTCGGCGCGAGCCTCAAATTCAAACGGCGACACCCGTCAGATGTGTATCAATTTTTCGGTTACGAGACAGCGTATGACATCGGCGTGCTTATCAAACCGCGCGCAGACTTCAAATTCGGGTGCCTTTTGCAAAACCTTGATGGACACGGGGTCCACTGGATAACCTTCGGCACAGCATACCGCTATGCTGCGGATATAACATCGGTAGGCGGGGTTTTTAACCCTGCAACCTTTGAATTCTCGGTTGATGTCGCCCTTTCTACCGAAGGCGAAACGCCGGAACTTTACCTCGGCGCGGAGTGGCACCTCTTCCCGAATCTGCCTATCCGACTCGGCAGTTCAAACGGCGATGTCACTGCCGGGATAGGCATCGCGTGGAAAGGCATCCGCATCGACTATGCCCGCATTTTCGAGAAGCGTTTCGCATCAGATTTCGTCTCTGCGGAATTGCGGTTTTAGTTATTCCGGCACGTTCACCCAATCCAACGCGTCCGGATTCCACTCAAACTGTTGCAGCGGACCGAATTTGAGGTTCACCGTCAAACTTTTCGGCGTTGGGGAGCTGTCAAACAGGTTGAAATCTCGGACGACAACGTAGGTGTGCTGTCCATCGGAAATGGTTTGGCATGCCGCAATGAAATCGTCTAAATGGCGAATCTGCTTGCCGTTGATATTGAGGATGACGACTTTAGAATTGCCGTTCCGTTCCTGCAAACCGACGCGGGAGAAACTACTACCGGCGACAGCGTGCGGCAAATAGACACCGTCCGCCTCAAGGTAGAGCATGCGCCGCAGCTGCGGGGTAATGTCGTGGAAAACCGCGCCGCCAAACCGGACGAAGCGGCGAACCTTCTTTAATTCCAGGTCTTCAACAGGAACGTCAAGGCGGAGGTTCTCGCCGTTCCGATAGATGTCCAAGTTGACCGTTTTGCCGACGTGCCGGTCTAACACAGCGTCAAAAGTATACAGATCATCCTTGATGAGTTGTTCGTTAATGCGATAGATAATGTCGGAGGCGCGAAGCATCGTTTCGCCCGTTGTGCGCGGGACCATGGATTCAATCTGAATCACCTTCGGCGTGCCGGCTTTGGATGGCCCGATTTCCTTCCGCAGTGCCGCGGGGAAATTAAAGTGTTTAATCGCCTCGCCGATGGAGATAAGCTCGAGGTCTACGCCGATTTCGCCGCGCTGAATCGGTATCTCATTGCGAATTAACTCTAGGGCATCGATGAGATAGTCGACAGGCAATTCAAAGCTGGAGGTATCGGTGCCGCGCGCGTGAATAGCGATGACTTCTCCCGCCGTATTCCACACCGGGCTGCCGCTGGAGCCGCCAGTCCGGTCAAACGTGGTGTGGATGTAGCTGGAATGCCTGTCGCCTTTGTTGACGTTGAGGTTGGCGACGGTGCCGAATTTAATGGAATACTCCTCCTTGTCGTTGTTGCCGATGAGCAGGAGTTCATCGCCGAGGGAGAGTTCATCCCATGCGCCGATTTCGACGGCTTGGATTTCAAATTCAACTTCGGCGGGGTTAATCTGATAGAACCCGAAGTCATGCGTGGCATCGTAGTGGAGGATGCGCGCCTCGGTGAAGCTGCCATCGTGAAAGTTGATTTTGACGTAGGCGGGGCTGCTGCCTGTCACGTGCCGATTCGTCGCGATGATGCCGCGTTCGGCATCGACGACGAAGCCGGTTGCGAAATTGGTGCCTTTCGTCTCCGTTTCAAAGACGACTTCGGACGAAGTCTCCACGTTCACCACCATCGGTTTAAAGGCGGCGATCTGCTCTGTCCAGTTGTGTGCTGCGTGCGCATAGGCTATCGGGATAAGCCACACGCACAGCGCGATAAGTCTCTGTTTGAAGTTCATTGTTATCCTTTCAAGTTCCTATTTTTTATTTTTAATTCAATTTACCACGAAGAAGAGATTTTGTCAAGTTTTTTAGCGAGGTGTTTAAAATGGCGATTCATCATTTTCAACCGACGCACTATCACACCGCGCTCGGCGCGCACGAGCCGGTGCTACACATCGAGAGCGGCGACACCGTCTTCACGACAACGGTGGACAACGCCGGCTACGATGCCACCGACACGCAGGTTACGCCGGGCGGCAACCCACAGACGGGGCCTTTCTATATTGAATCGGCGGAACCGGGAGATACGTTAACGGTGCATTTCGACCGGATTCTTCCGAACCGTAAGATTGGGCGGACTGCCACCGTCATTGCGCCGAATGTCCTTGACCCGGGGTATGTCGCTGCCGAGATGCCGGCGGGCGGCCGCGCGGAATGGCACGTTGACGTTGAGAAATGGACAGCGACGTTGCTATCCCCTCAGACGCAGCTGGGTGCATTCACGCTGCCGCTTGAACCGATGGTAGGCTGTTTCGGGGTTGCACCGCCGCGTGGCCAGGCGATTTCGACAGCGACTTCCTCGACGCACGGCGGTAACATGGACTACCGCGGTTTTCAGGAGGGAGTGACAGTCTACTTGCCGGTTTTTGTGGCGGGTGCGTTGTTTCACCTCGGCGATGGGCATGCGGTGCAGGGCGATGGCGAAATCGTCGGCACGGGGGTAGAAATTTCCTTTGACGTGCAGTTTACGGTGAACGTTATCAAAGGGAAAAGCATTAACTGGCCGCGTGCGGAGAATGCGGACTATATCCTCACGGCGGGCAATGCGCGGCCGTTGGCTCAGGCGGTTCAGCATGCGACGACGGAGCTCGTGCGTTGGCTTGGCGAGCTCGGTTTGAAGAAGCGCGCGGCGCACATCTTGTTGGGACAGGCGGTGCAGTATGATATGGGCAACGTCTTCGATCCGGCGTATACGATGGTATGCAAGGTGAAGAAGTCGATTCTGCGGGAGGTTGGAGTTTGGGAGTAGTGGGGGCGCGTCTGCCGCATACCGGAGACCGCGGATTTTTGGGCTGATCGGTGCGCTGTATCATTGCAGCGCACCGATTTTTACCTTGGAACTTGGGTTAAATGACGAAAATAGAGATTCGGACTCCCTAAAACTTTCAGAAACGCGTTAGGAGTGTCATGCAATTTCCCTTTGGACTGAATGTGGGGAGAGTAGGAACGGGTTCCTTGCTTTTCAAGGTTAAGCCCGGCGATGTTTACGAACCGGGACTCATAGCCGTCAAGAAATTCTTCTGATTCCCAGAACGACTTTCCGATACACTTGCAGTAACCGATGAAGCACTGCGCCCCCTTTAATTGTTCTATAATGTGCGCTGCAGTTTTATAATTGCCCGCTTGCGTCTCAATATAGATAATCCACCTCTTAGCATCTTCGTTGGCTACAATCACGAAATCGGCTCGCTTGCGTTGGCCGTTTATAGAACGAAAGACGGTCCAGGGGACTTCAAAATCCTCTGCTCTGATAACGACAGACTCATGAGGTAATCCCTTTATTTGGACAGTCGTGTCAGCCTTTGCGTCTGTTAGTTCAACAGCAGGTTTACCTTGCCCCGGTCGAAGCGCGACTAAGGCAGCAGGGTGGAACATTTCCCGTAAGATTTCAATATCGTTCACTATCCTCACTCTGCCCCCCAGACGATGTCTCCTTGGATGCGGTTCATGTCGTCAATCGTATCGTCAAACGTGGCGGCTTCGATGCCAAAGCGCGGATGGATATCTGCGGGTACGAAAGTGAGCCCCCTTCTCCGTCTTTTCTGCCCTTCTTCCAAGGGCAGCAACTCCTCTTTCGCCATATACACCTTGACCTGGGCTGCCTTAATCAATTCATCGCGCCGATAGCCATTTTCCTCGGTGATTCGCTTCAGGTGCGGCTTATCATCGTGGTTGAGCATGATGAGCGTATTCAGTTCTTTGACGATGTAGTCGCTATGCGTGGTGATAAAGACTTTCACACCGCTATTTACGAGCCGCGCGAAGAGCCTAGCGACGCGCCGCTGGTTTGCCGGATGAAGGTTCAATTCCGGCTCATCTACCATCAGCAGGTCGCCTTTTTTCGCGACACAGCGCAGATAGAAACCGAGGTCCAAGAGTGAGCGCACAGCACTTGAACTCTCAACCATGGTCAATCTGCGTCGTGTTCCTTTAGGGACATAGTAGACCTGGTCATTTTGCGTTACGTCGTAATCGCCACCGATGATGTCAGCGAAGTCTTCCAGCACCTCAGGGTGCTCTTTGGCGAGAAAACTTTTTCTTTTCGCAACATCTTCAAGTTGGCGCGTAAAGTCCACATTGTCTTCAATCGGCAAAGGGTAACTTTGGTATGCTTTGGATAGCAATACCCGCAGATTAATCTTTTTGTCCGATTGTCCCATTTCCTCAAGGAGGCGGTTGCGAGCAAAATTTAATTCTTTGCTAAAAATGGCGACACCGGTGCGTTCGGCCGAGGAGATAAAGGCGTTTGGGAAAGCATCGGAAAAAATGGTCTTGTTGAGAGCGAAGCGAATAGCACTCGCTGCCAAACTAGGCTCTGTCTCTTTTTCCAAGTCCCTTTCCATTGATAGTGCAATTATCAGTTCTTCACTCCCTTTTCTTTTAGAATAGGTAAAAAGTGGGACTCTGCCAATTGACATTGTTCCTTCGGACTCTCTATCAAGTAAGTCAATAGAACCTGACTGAACTTGAAACCTGCTGTTACGAAACGTGCCCTCAGGTGCTGCAAAAACAGTGTCCAATTGAGCAGTATACTTCCTGGCCGCCATCGCAAGCCTCTGACGAATGTCTTTGACATAGTCTGTCAACTTAATCTTAACGATACCTTCTGTCAGTAGACTTTGGATTTGTGCATCGCTAACAGAAAAACGGATAAGATCCCGCCAATTCCGTAAGAAACCGTATAGCGCGTAGGTTGCATAAGTTTTGCCGGTGTTATTTCCGCCGCAGATAATCGTCAAATCGCCCAGCGAAAATTCGGCATGCTTTAAGATTCCAAGGTTTTTTACCTGTATTTTCAGGCTCATACGGATACCTCCACAATTGTCATCGTTCCGAGCTTTCCTAATCAAGAAGGTTTGGCGTAATTCCGAGGCGTATCGGGAAGCGCGCCCCAGTTGCTTCTGATAAAACTTATCTTAAATGATACTGCATTTTACCAGAAAAGTCAATTTTATTTTTTTTGCGAAGAGTGTCAAAGGTAATCTCACACCGCGTTTAACGCCGAATCAGAGTGGTTCATAATCTGCTTGACAGCAGTGCTGTTTTTGAGGGTCATGAAGATACAACCAGATATTGGCATCCAGAAAGAGCTTGTCTTGGGCGGTAAAGTTGTGGTCCTCCACCGCCTCGGTTTTATGGTTCATCGTCATCTTCTCCCATTACCTCGCGATATGCCCTTTCAAATCGCTGCGGGTCTGCAAAGTAACGTTTGGCGTTGACAACCACACGTTCCACCAGCGCAAGGTCATCCGGTTCCACGTCCTCCACCTTCAACAGCGAACGAATCTGGTCTTCGCCGAATGTCCCATACAACTGGCCAATTGCGGCATCAAGGAAAGCCGAGGTCAGTGCCGTGACATTGTGAAATGAGAGGGCAACATCCCGGTCTGCCGCCAGAGCGGCAGCAATCCGGTCGTAGATTTTCTGTCCATCGTCGGAAGCGACGCAAAAGGGTCCGCCCACGACTTCGTACATGGATATCCTCATATTTTCTTGCATCATTATCTCCTTAAATGCAGAAGGTCTCATACCGACACCTCCACAATCGTCATCGTATCGTTACCGAAAATATCAACCACTTTAACGGCAAGTTTCCGACGGCCCGGTGTGCACTCATAAGGCGCGCTGGTTAATTCCATCTCCCGGTTCTTCCGCGTGCGGAAACTTTGCCACTCGTTCTCAAAGACATAGTCACCTGTCCACTGCTCTGCCCACTCCCCGGTTTCGGGGTGCTGCACGCGAATAATCTCGCGCTGACTCTCGAAGTCAAAATCGACAGCCCAGGAGTCGATCCAATCCGTCCAATGCTCCGTTAACACTTCGCGGCGGAAAATTCTGTCCGCATCTCGCGTGACTTTCACGACTTGTCCTTGCTCGACGGCGATGCGACTGCCCGGTTTCTTGAGCGTCTGTTCGGCATGCGTAATGGCATCTTGTGAGTAAAAAACGGAGAAATCGGTGAGTTCTACTGCGACGGTAACAGGCGCGCCGTTTTCGCTGTGTGTCACCAACGGTTTTGCCTCAATGAACGCTACATCGTGGAACACCACCTGATTCCGTTCCACTGCGCGCGTGTCAAACACGTCAGCCGGGATGTATCTCGGCGCAATGTCAATGCCTTTGCTTCGCGCTGCCTCCAGCACGGTAGGGAACAGGTTTATCTCAAACTCAAAACCGAGAACGTCCATACGAGTGACGCGATGCTTGAGACACGCCAAAATGAGCTCCTCCACCCACGGACGCGTCACCGGTAAATTGACGGGGCAGACCGCCACGAGTCGTCCCGCTTTCACGCCATCAAAAGGCGGGAACCTGTCTGTCCTTTCGGTGGCGTAAGCACGCAAGATGAGGTCGACAAACGCCTTCTCCTGCTTCTGCTGCTCAGCCTTGCGTAGGTTCGGATTGACTCCGATGTAATACTGCCGTTCGTATTTGCCGAAGTTGAGGATTTCAAAAGCGCGGTAGTCTTCGCCGGCCGCCTTGCGTTCACGCTGCACGCCTATCATCCGTTTGCGTGTCGTGTGGATGGCGAACTTCCCGAGGTCTGCCGCGATCCATTTCCTGCCCAACTTTTCGGCAACAGCGGGGGTAGTGCCAGAGCCGCAGAAGAAGTCGGCGACCAGGTCTCCTTCGTTGGAAGAGGCTTTGATAATGCGCTCAAGGAGTGCCTCCGGTTTTTGCGTGGGATAGTCAGTGAGCTGCGAATCGTTACGGTAGATAGCGGGGATATCGGCCCAAACGTCGCGTGCAATCACCATCCGATACTTCTCGCTGGGTCCGCCGTTTTTACAGAGTTCGCAGACTTCGTCGCGCTGGACACGGAGCCGCTTTCCTGAATTTGTGTGCGGTTCGGGCAGCGTTGGCACATAAGATTTCTGATAAAGCGGGTTGAAAATCGGTTTTGTCCCTTTAGCATAGAACAAAACCTGGTCATGTTTTTTTGCGAAACCGACTTTTTCTGGGGTGCCGCCGGTTTTGTATGTCCACCCAATTTGATTAACAAGGTTTTCCTGCCCGAATATTTCGTCCATTGCGAGGCGGATGAGGCTATTGACTCGCCAATCACAATGCACATAGATACTTCCATCCTCGGCGAGCAGTTCGTGAATGAGGTTTAGGCGTTCGTAGAGCATCGCGATGAATGAATCTGCACCTTCGCCCCAGGTGTCCCGGTAGGCGATTTCTTCGAGGATGTTCGGTTGCTTGCCGCCAATCTCAATATTCATGGGGACATCCGCGCCGCTGTCAAAGGGCGGATCGATGTAGACGACTTTGAGTCCGCCTTGTGCCTCAATTTCCGCGCGCACCGGTCCGTTTTTGAGAGAGGACAAGATGAGTCGGTTATCGCCCCAGATGAGCTTGTTGGTCCACCCTTTGAGCTGCCTGCCGCGTTCGTCAGACAGCGCGGGTTGCGTCGCGGGCTGCTTTTCAGCGCGAGGGTTATCCACCCGTTCAAGCGTTTGGAACGGCAGTACGGTGTTGCAGACTTCAGCGGTTTTGCCGTTCCAGAGGAGTTCGGCCTCGCGCGTGTCTTCAAACAGCAGAAAGCGGTATTTGTCGGGGAGCGGTTTGTCTGCTTCGATGAAGCGGATGACTTCTTGTCGTTCCTGTTCGGTGAGTCGTGGCACAGTGTTCCTCGGGTTTTCGGTGAGGTTGTGTTTACCGGTGTCGGGCCCGGGGAGTTGAGACGCGGAAGGTCTCTCCTATGGGTTTGCCTCGTTGGTTTCAGGGACTTGCACGACCTGATTGCCAGTCGCGGCACCCGGTTCAAGGACTTGCACGACAGGGTCGCCGGTTTTCACTAGGCTATCTTCCTCATCAAGTTCCTCCTTCGTGTTTTTCGCTGTTTTCTTTAGTGTCTCATACCTAGTTACCCAGTTGGGCGGCATAAGAGACCGAGCAAATGGACCCAGGCTCATTAAGGAGCCGGTGCCTCCGACGTTCACACTCGTTTCTGGAGTTTGTGCCACCGACAAATCTTCTTGCACGTGGATAATTTCTACCCTAACTTTTGGGCGCTCTAGAGAACCTAACACTTTGCCAGAGTCAGGGTCAGTTATATCCATCTCGCTGGAGTCCATCACGTCAAAGCGCATGCCGAGGGTTACGCCTTGTGCGGTTCCGACGTTAAGCGCGATTTCGCGTGTGTTAAGCACGCGTGCGATTTTGCCGCGAATTGGTTTCATCATTGTCAATTCCTCCTTGTGTTATCAAACCACCGTTTTGGGTTAACCCTTCTACATCTTCGGGGACAATGTCTCGCCAATCCTCCAGGGCATCATCAGCTGCGGCCAATTGTTCAGTCACGATTGTATCGAGTTTAGCGAGTGTCACTTGGGGGTCTTCCTCAGACTCTGGGGCCTGCGATAATTTTATCGTGGCTGATGCCCGTGAGAGACTTCGATAGAGAAAAAGCACTCGCCGGAACGCAGACCGGGCGTGCGGTCTGATGATTTCCCTCGCTGCCTCACGAGCAGACTGTCTGCCGAAGATGAACGAACCCGAGAGTCCCGCTGCGAAGGTAAAAATTTGCCAAATAGTGCTCTCTAAACCGTTTAAATCTCGCTGTGTCGCTGTAATAGTAAACAATATTGATACCCCAATGGAGGTAAGGATGAGCAGAGCTGCTACGATACTATTTAAATTTTTCATAATGCATCAGTGTATCAAAAAATCGGAGGTTTGTCAAGTCAAATTGTTAAAAATACTTCACAAATCCCGCAAGCGCGTTTTGATAACGGGCTAAAGGCTCCGGATCGAGATGAACTTGTTTACCCCGGAATTTATTCAATCCCGGTTGAAGATGAGATAATGGCACTCCGACGGTTTCCATCATCACACCAGCGCAAGGATAGTCAGGTATTTCTATGAATCTTTCGCTTGGAACCTCTTTTGGATCCGCGAAGATTTGGCGGTGTTTTTTGTGAAGGGTGTCCAAGGTTCCCTTAATAGTTTCGCTCACCGCCTCAAACGCTCTACTTGCTTTTCCACGATAGCGCGTTATGCGGTTGCTGACGAAGGTGTGGAGTTTTGGAATTGCCAATCCCTCCTCCTTTGCTTTTTTGGCAAAACTAATTCTCGCGTATGCTTCTATCTTTGGATCACCTATGCCGTGTCCATAGAGCAACGCAACGACGTTCTCAACAGCACGACAGGAGCTATCATCGGCCGTAAAAGGCACAACGATGTTCTCTGCGGCGACGAGAGCCAATTGCGTGTAGATAGCAAAACTCGGATTACAGTCAAGGATGAACAACGCGTCTCTGTCACCGCTCTGCTTGCGCAACGCCACCGTGAGGTCCTTAATCCAACTAAGGACCTGTTTCCACGCGTCTACGGGAATAGTTAACTGCGAGGTCTGACGAATCGCTTCAGATAGAATTTCAAGCAGATTGTCTCCACACACCAAACGCAAATTCCCCGGGAGTTTCCGGTTGAAATCACGCGGATAACAAACGTAGGGGGAAACGTCCTCAATAACGCGGAACGGAGAATTCAGCCGCGCTTCAAGGTAGCCCGCGACTGTCGCTCGTGTTTTCCTCCCAATGAGCTCGTGAATCTTCTGGGGATTAACGAGTAAAGTCTCGGAGATGTTGGCCTGTGGACACAGGTCAATTACATAGACATCTGTGTCGGGGTAAGTGTGAGCATACTCGGTTGCGGCGACGAAAGCGAGGAAACTTTTGCCAACACCACCCTTGTTGTTCCAAAATGCGTAGGCTGTCATCATAGCACCTAAAAATTGGAAAATTTGTAATGAATATTTTAATTCTATCCTATGCCAACGCAAAAGTCAACCTTTTTAGGCAATGTGCAGCATGAACGCCGTAGGCGCGGTTTGCAACCGCGCCCTTTCAATTACGCGCCTACCCGGCGATGATGGAACTTGCCGGAATTTGGACGAGGGAAGTCAGGGGTGTAAAGCCATGATTACTGATTCATCTCCAATCCCGCCATCGTTCGCAAATTCAGCAGCGGAGTCATCACCCCGCCGGCGGCAGGCAGGACAACCCCCGTATCGTATAACTTCATAGCGGCAATCGTCGCATGCGCTACATCTTCTGGCGTGCCGGGGCGCACCATAAAGATATAGCCTTTCTCCGCCGCTTCCTCATAATCTGGAATCCGGACGCGCGATAAATCAGTATCAATCACACCGGCGGCGATGCCGTTTACCTTAATCCCGTGCGCCGCCAATCGGCCGGCATACGCGCGCATGCTCATCTCTAACCCCGCTTTCGAGATGCAATACGCTGTCCGATTGTCCGATGCCATCGTATCCGAAATGGAGAGCGTATAGATAATGCACCCGCGAATCTCGTTGGCTACCATGTAGTTCGCCACGCGCTGCGTGAGAAAGTGCGGTGCCTTGAGGTTCGTGTTGACAACCAGGTCGAACTGTTCGGGTGTTTCCTCAAGGATGTCGGCGATGCGGGTGATGCCTGCGTTGTTGATGAGGATGTCTACCCGCCCAAAAGCATCGTGCGCGGTCTGAAGCAGTCTTTCGTGTGCATCCAAGTCGCTGATGTCGGCTTGGATAATCACCGCCTTTCTGCCGAGTGCCGCCACGGTGCGCTGCACCTCTTCGGCGGCGTTCCGATTCTGGTTGTAGTTGATTAGCACATCGGCACCTTGGCGTGCCAATTCAATCGCGATTGCACGCCCGATACCACGGCTTGAACCCGTGACGATGGCGGCTGTGTCGGTGAGTGAAACGTCTGTTGCGAAAAAACCGAGGGACTTGTCTGTAGACATAGTGTTTTCCTTTAATCTGAATAGGGATCGGCGGCATCGCGGAGGGCATCCCCTAAAAAGTTGAAGGCGATAACCACGACAAGCACTGGCACCGCTGGGAAAATCAGCCACGGATAATGGAGCAAGACGGTGACGCGCTGCGCTTCCTCCAACAGTACTCCCCAACTCGTCATGGGCGGCCGGATGCCTAAGCCGAGGAAGCTGAGCGCGGTCTCTCCCAGAATCATGCCGGGGATGGCGAGGGTGGCGATGACAATGATATGGCTATAACACCCTGGTAGCAAGTGTTTGGTGATGATATGCCAATGCCCGGCCCCTGCTGCGCTGGCCGCCATCACAAAATCGCTCTCCCGATACGCGAGCACTTTTCCGCGCACCTGCCGCGCCAATCCACCCCAACGGATAATTGATAAGATTATCGTGATGCCGAAGTAAATCTGGATGCTGCTCCAACCGGGCGGTAGTGCTGCACCTAATGCCATCCACAGCGGAATATCTGGGAACGCCGAGAGGATTTCGATGATGCGTTGGATGAGGTTATCTACCCAACCGCCCCAGTATCCAGAAATTGTGCCGAGGATGGAACCGAGGACGATGCTCAGAAACACGCCGACTAAGCCGAGTGTCATCGATACGCGTCCGCCGTATATCATCCGAGAAAGCAGGTCGCGCCCCATCCGGTCTGTACCTAACAAAAACATCGGTCCCTCGGAACTGAAGAGGTGCCGTCTGCCTTTCGCATCTTTGAAAAAGAGTTTGATAGGATGCCGTTTCTCCAGATCGCGCGTAAATTCAAGTTCAAGGCTTTCTGGGTTGCGGACAGATTTGAGTCCGTAGACATACACGCCATCGCGCGGTGAGAAATGGAGGCGTTGCGGCGGTACGTGCCGGAGCCGCATGTTAATCTCGTTGTAGTGGTACGGCGCGAAGAAATCGGCACCGAGGGCGACGATGTAAAAGATGAGCAGCGCCCCACCGGCGATAATCCCCATCCGATTCTTGCGAAATCGCCGCCAGATGAGTTGGCGGTAACTCAAGTGTCCCACTTCGGAGGAGTTTTCTGCGTCTTCTGATGAAACTGGGGCATGGCGAGGGACAGGCCCTCGCCCTACGGTATCCCCGCGGTCTGCTGTCTGGCGAGGGACAGGCCCTCGCCCTACGGTATCATCGCGGTTAGCTGTCTCATGAACGTGTGAATTATCGTTATTCATAGCGAATCCTCGGGTCTACCCATGCTAGGGCGATGTCTGCCAACAAGTTTCCGATAACCAAAAGCAAACTCAGCATCATCAACAGCGTGCCGGCGAGGTAGATGTCTTCATTGAGCAGGCTTCTTAAAAGAATCGGCCCGACTGTCGGCAAACCGAGCACGATGGATACGATAGCGGAGCCGGAGAGGATGCCGGGCAGGCTCATCCCTAAAATGCTGATGAGCGGATTGATGGCGATGCGCACGGCGTGCTTCCCGACAACGACAACTTCTTTCAATCCCTTCGCGCGGGCCGTCTGCACGAACGGTTGCCCGAGCACATCAAGCAAGTTACCGCGCATGATGCGCATTAAACTCGCCGTGCCGTTGACACCGACGACAATCACCGGAATCCAGAGGTGTTTGAACAAATCTCCCAGTTTGCCCCAGGTCCACGGCGCGCCTTCATAGTAAGCCGAGAAAAGCCCGAACAGCGGCACGCCGAAAATGTCAAACGCGAACACCATCAGCGATAACGCCACCAGAAACGCCGGCAGTGACATCCCTACAAAACTGAGGAAGGTGAGAAAATTATCTGACCATTTATACTGATGTGTCGCCGAATAAATACCGAGTGGAATGGCAACGACATACGTGAAAATCAGCGAGCCGATGGAAATAATCAGGGTAAATGCGAGTCTGTCCCATATCAGTTCATGCACCTCGCGTTTATACTCAAAGGATTCGCCGAAGTCGCCGCGCACGAAACCGCCCATCCAGATGAAATAGCGTTTCCACAGCGGATCGTTCAAGCCGTAGCGTTCTCGCAGTTCTTCGACTTGCGCGAGGGAGCTGCTATCGCCGAATTCTTCCTCGAGCCGCTGAATTTCCCTATCGAGGTAATCGCCTTGCGGGAGTTGTATGATAATAAAAGAGATGATAGAAATCGCCAGCAGTGTCGGCAATGCGAGCAGACAGCGGCGAAGGATGTAAGTGCCTATGGTTTTGCCTCCTCTCTGGGACAGAGTTTCCGGTAGTCGCAGTTGGAAACCGCGTATCCGGATGTCGTTCAACGTCCGTTTTTGTCTATCCAGCACTGTTCGGGATAGCTAGTCGCGGGGGTGACGATAGCCCAGGGCCCCAGGATGCCATCATTTGGCACGTTGTGAAAATGGTTTGCAACAACGAGCAGCGAAGGCGAACGCGCCGCTGAACCGAGATGGAACGGCCCCTCGTCAATATGAATCTGCACGGCATCTCGGACGTATTGGTGCCGCTGTTTTGCATCGGGTTCCCGCTTGATTGCGTCGTATAAATCGAGCAGCTTCTTGAGCGGCCCGGTGGCAGGTTCGCCTTGTTCGCCGCCGGTCTCATACCATTTGCCCACCTTCGGGTGCCAATACTTGGGCAGCGTTGGAAACACCCAATCCGGATAGGTAAACAGATCCATCTCTGCCTCACCGTGCATGCTAATCGTGAATTTGCCGAGGGTGCGGCGCAGACTCAGTTCTGCGCCCGGTGGTGTGTAGAGCATCGTTTTTAAGCCGAGTGCCTCCCACCCTTCCTGAATAATCAACCCGATGTCGTTCTGTTGGCTGTTCAGATTGGAACTGGGGACATCCATCAGCATCACAATCCGTTCGCCATCGGGGCGCAGCCGGTAGCCGTCCTTATCGCGCGTCGTTAACCCCATTTCGTCTAAGAGCTGGTTCCCTGCTGCGATGTCAAAATCGGCATCGGCGCGCTTCCATGCCTCAAACAGCGTTTGCCCGTCTTCGTCGGCAAAGTGCCATCCCTCTTGGCTCACCGTGGCGGCTTGCGGTTCGAGCAACCCGCGCCACGCGATTTCGTTGCATTTCTCCCTATCAATGCCGTAGGCGAGTGCCTTCCGAAATTTCTGGTTGCGGATGAGTTGCCGTAACGCCGGGTCTGGCGCGGTCCAGTTAATCAGGATGGCTGGTTGCGCGCCTGCCGTGCTTTTCCATCGCCGCACGGTGTAGCCTCCCTTCTCTTGTCCCTTCAGATAGAGTGCCAGATCTCGCAATTCCATGCCGCGGTATTGGCAATCAATTTCGCCAGCGAGGATTTTGAGTACGCGCACCTGCGGTTCCGGCACCAAGCTGGTTTTCACCGTGTCGATGTAAGGCAGCTGCCTTCCCTCCGTGTCCACTACATAGTAATACGGATTGCGTTCCAATTCCACCCGAAATCCGCCCTTTTCATATTTTCTGACGCGCCACGGCCACAGCGTCGGACGTTCGGGGTTTTGGTGCGGTAGATTCTCCTTCTCAAATTGGATAAAATCCTCATGCGCCGCATTGCCTTCGGGGTGAAACTGCATCATATAGTGCTTCGGGATGTTGTATTGATTGCACCACCAAAACCCAGTCGCCAGCCACAGCGGGACGAGCCAATTCGGTCCTGCGAATTTCATCACGATTGTGTAGTCATCGGGCGTTTCCACCTCCATCGGGATACCGTTCACCTTGCACCAGACCGGGGGGTTATATTTGTGCCGCTTGTCAAGACAGAGCGCATACCAGAAAGCAAACGATTCGGAGGTATACGGATGCCCGTCCGACCAGCGGACACCTTTCCGGAGATGCAGCGTCAGTACGCTGCCATCTTCGTTGAATTCCCATGATTCGGCGAGGCCGGGTTCTAGGCCGGAGGCATCGAATTTCCACCGGATGAGTGGCGCGTAGCCGGCTGTCATCTTCCATGTCCCGAGCTCGGGGTGAGTATGGAATCGGTGCCAGGTACCGCCATAGATGCCGAGTTTTTCGTAGCCATCAAAATCGGTTTTAGCGATGAGCGGGTTTTCCGGCAAGCGTTCGGCGAGGGGCGGCAGCGTGCCATCGGCAACCTGCTTTGCGAGCATGGGTGCCTCTGTCGCCTCCAGTCCGTTCGGGAAGTTAGATGTATTTTCGATTTGGTTTCCTGCGCATCCAACGAGCAGGATGAGTAAGGTGAATGTGAAAATCTGTCGACATGTTTTCATTTTGAAGATTCCTCCTTTTCGAGTGAATCGGCGAAAGTATCCAGGTCTGCGCACACGCGTGCAAAGAGTTGGGGGATTTGCTTTGCATGCGCTTCGGTGATTGCGTAAATCAGTTCGTCGCCGTAGATGTTGCGGACTTTGTGGCGGAACTCTAAGAGTTCTCTTAATAGTGCGGTTGTCTCCTGGGAGAGGACAGGGGGACGCGCCACGCGGCGTGCAGCCATTTGGGCGAGCAGTCTTTTGTGCCACTCAGCACCGCTTGGGACATGCGTGTCCACTTCACGGGCGATGCGTTTGAAGATTTTTTCCATCCCTTCGTAGCCCTCGGCGAGGCTTGTCGCGATATTCCCTTCAATAAATTCTCTGTCCTCGGCAGCAGTCAGTTCAATTCTTACCAAACCTCGATGAATTCGCGCAATCGTTCCTTCTATTTTTACGCGTTCATCGGCGATTCGTTGGATAAGTCGGCTTCGGTTCATTTCGTAGCGTCCTCCTCTCTCCGCCGAAATAGGGGGACAATAGGCAGCAGCGGGCTGCTTCGGTGTCCCCCCGGCGTGGTTTTCAATGAAAACGGCTTGACTTTGCACGCGCTCTCGAAAAAGGCCTTTCGTCTCCTCAAAGGTGACGAAATCAATCTTGAACGCCGGCTCGAAGTATATCACTTTGCCATACGCATCCCAATACGCGTCCCGCGAAATGCCCCAGGCAACAATGTCAATGTCCGACTGGGAGGTAAACCACTCTGGCTCTGCGAGGGAGCCGAACACAGCGACGCGCGTCGCGCCGAAGTCTTGATAGAGCATCGCCGCCACTTGATAGGCAGTGTCCCAGGCGCGTTGGAGCAATGCCGCATCCACGCGTTGAGTCTCCCACTGACGTTCCAGGTGCCGGCGGCACGCTGCCAATTCCTCCGGCGACATCGCATGCGGTGGTTGATAGGTTGCTGTTACTTTGCGCATGATGCACCTCTAGGTTTTTGATTGTTGTCCTATCGCGGGGGACAGGCCCCCGCGCTACGTCACTGCTAGCTGGGACGGAGGCCGCGCTACGTAACCTCAAGTTTGAGTTGTGTTTCTTCGGCTTCGCGCACGGCTTTTGGCACGTCGCTTCTAGCGGAACTCGGGAGTTGCGGCTGCCGATTTTCCATCAAATCGCTCACGCTCCAGAATTGGAATTCGGGCCAGGCACGGCCATCTAACGGATGCACAAACGTGCGCTGCCCAACTTGTGCTACCCGCGCTTTCGCTTCGGGGGTTAGCACATCGGTGTAGCCTGCGCGCTGATGGCCGTGCAGGCTGATGAAGATGCCCATCGTGGCTTCTTCCGCTGACATCACCCCGAGAAATTCGTCTATCTCGCGCCGGCCGATACGCTTGCTGGTTTTCACTTGGACAAGGATGAGCCCCTCTTTGTCCTGCCCCTTTTCGTCAACGCCGAGATAAAGCGTGCCCCAGCCGTCGATGCCGCCATCGCGACTGAGACTCTGACTTGGTTGCAACAGCAGGCGGCCCTGTGCATCCCGAATCTGACCGAGGATGAAATTCTGGAAGTCATACCGTGCTTGATGCTTGCTGCGGCCTTGCCGGTTCTTCGCCTGCACCTGCCGAACTTCCTCAGCTTCTCGTTGTGCCAAGGCTACCACCTGTTCGTAGGAATCGGGCGCATCGTAAATCGTGAACCCGTTGCCGAGGCGGAGTGCTTCGTCCGAAAAAGCGTCTTGTAGCCGTTCTTTGACGACGTTGATGGCCCCGTAACTGATGTCCATGCCGAGCCAACGTCGATTGAGTTTATGTGCGGCGTGGAGCGTCGTGCCGCACCCACAAAACGGATCCAGAATCACATCCCCTTCATTGGAACACGCTTTGATAATGCGTTCAAGGAGGGCCAGCGGTTTTTGGGTGGGATACCCCAATTTTTCAGTGGAGAAACTTTTGATCATAATTGAGTCCAGTCTATCCCCTGAATGGCAATTCCAGGTGTCTTCTATCGGGATACCCTTGCCCTTCGGTTTCGCCCCGTCTCGTCGGACATAACCCGGCGGATACGGCAAATACTCCTTGTTGAACACTTGCTGTGCTGCAGGCGTTTTCGTATAGTAAAGCAACGTATCGTGATTGCGGATCCAACCTCGCTTCTGCGTCTTAAACCCACTCACCCATCCGATGCGCCAGATAACTTCATTCCGGAAGTTCTGCTCACCGAAAATCGCGTCTAGGATTACCTTGAGATAGTGGCTCGCTGTTGGATCGCAGTGGAGATAGAGGCTCCCTGTAGGTTTCAGCACGCGATGGATTTCGATGAGCCGTTCTGCCATGTAGAAGCAATAAGCTGTCATTGGCTTCTCACCGAGTATGAGATACAAGCCGCGCGCCATGTTTGCAATCTCGGCACGCGGCGCGGCGAGCAGGCGTTCATAAGCGTGCTGCGCTGCTTCGTCCCAATGCCACATATCGTGGAACGCCATCGCCGGCGGTTTTTTCTGTTTCCCCTGCTCCTTGCGCTGAAAAGGCCGGTTATAATTTGCATTGGAATTAAACGGCGGGTCGAGGTAGCAGCCATCCACCGTCTCGTCTGCAATATATTTTCGGAGATTGTCCAGACAATCACCGTAAAAGAGGGCGTTTGTCATCACTTAAACCTCCGCAACTTCCAATTTGAGTTGTGTTTCTTCGACTTCGCGCACGGCTTTTGGCACGTCGCTTCTAGCGGAACTCGGGAGTTGCGGCTGCCGGTTTTCCATCAAATCGCTCACACTCCAGAATTGGAATTCGGGCCAGGCACGGCCATCTAACGGATGCACAAACGTGCGCTGCCCAACTTGTGCTACCCGCGCTTTCGCTTCGGGAGTTAGCACATCAGTGTAGCCTGCGCGCTGATGGCCGTGCAGGCTGATGAAGATGCCCATCGTGGCTTCTTCCGCTGACATCACCCCGAGAAATTCGTCTATCTCGCGCCGCCCAATGCGTTTGCTGGTTTTCACTTGGACAAGGATGAGCCCCTCTTTGTCCTGCCCTTTTTCGTCAACGCCGAGATAAAGCGTGCCCCAGCCATCGATGCCGCCATCGCGACTGAGACTCTGACTGGGTTGCAACAGCAGGCGGCCCTGTGCATCCCGAATCTGACCGAGGATGAAATTCTGGAAGTCATACCGTGCTTGATGCTTGCTGCGCCGGCTCTGCTTGTTCTTCTCCGCAACTCCCTGAATATCCTGCGCCTCAAGTTCCGCCAGTTGGACCGCTTCCTCATAAGAGGTAGGCGTGTTATAGAGGGAGAACCCGTTTCCGAGCCGAAGCTCTTCATCGGCGAAGGCATCCTGCAAGCGTTCCTTGACGACATTGATGGCCCCGTAACTGATGTCCATGCCGAGCCAGCGTCGGTTGAGTTTGTGTGCGGCGTGGAGCGTTGTGCCACAGCCACAGAACGGGTCCAGAATCACATCGTCTTCCTGAGACGAAGCTTTGATAACCCGTTCCAACAAGGCGAGCGGTTTCTGCGTTGGATAACCCAGCCGCTCCTTCGCCATCGGGTTCAAAATCGGGATGGACCAGACATCTCCCAGCGGCGGTTGGCCCGCTTTTGAGCGATAAACGCGGGGATACTGGCTTTCATCAATGCCGCTCTGCGCGAATTTCGCCTCGTCGTAGATAATCAGGGCCCCTTTGCGAAATTCGTAACCTCGTGCTAATCGACGTTCCTGCGTCGGCGAGGGAGTCCAATTTTCGTCATAAATCAGCGCGTGCTTCGCCGCTCTTGTTTTGCCGTAGAGGAGAAGTGTGTCGTGCAATCGCGAAAACTGCGCGGCTTTTCGAGAGAGCCGGTTGTCATAATACCAGACGATTTCATTCCGAAAGTTTTCTTCCCCGAAAATTGCGTCCAGGATGACTTTCAGATAGTGGCTCGCTGTCGCATCGCAGTGGAGATAGAGGCTCCCTGTAGGTTTCAGCACGCGATGGATTTCGATGAGCCGTTCTGCCATGTAGAAGCAGTAGGCTGTCATTGGCTTCTCACCGAGTATGAGATACAAGCCGCGCGCCATGTTTGCAATCTCGGCACGCGGCGCGGCGAGCAGGCGTTCATAAGCGCGCTGCGCTGCTTCGTCCCAATGCCACATATCGTGGAACGCCATCGCCGGCGGTTTCTTCTGTTTCCCCTGCTCCTTGCGCTGAAAAGGCCGGTTATAGTTTGCATTGGAA
This sequence comes from uncultured Poribacteria bacterium, assembly GCA_958296135.1. Classification (GTDB taxonomy): domain Bacteria; phylum Poribacteria; class WGA-4E; order WGA-4E; family WGA-3G; genus AGPOR5. Next base: position 3,701,212 of record CATQHZ010000001.1, on the reverse strand, counting down.
TTAAACGGCGGGTCGAGGTAGCAGCCATCCACCGTCTCGTCTGCAATATATTTTCGGAGATTGTCCAGACAATCACCGTAAAAGAGGGCGTTTGTCATCACTTAAACCTCCGCAACTTCCAATTTGAGTTGTGTTTCTTCGACTTCGCGCACGGCTTTTGGCACGTCGCTTCTGGCAGAACTCGGGAGTTGCGGCTGCCGATTTTCCATCAAATCGCTCACACTCCAGAATTGGAATTCGGGCCAGGCACGGCCATCTAACGGATGCACAAACGTGCGTTCCTGAAGCAGAGCCACGCGCGCCTTCGCCTCCGGACTCAGCACTTCTTCATAACCGTTCAGGCGGTGTCCATAGAGGCTGATGAAGATGCCCATCGAAGCCGCCTCTGCCTTCAGCACGCCATAGAATTCGTCTATCTCGCGCCGCCCAATGCGTTTGCTGGTTTTCACTTGGACAAGGATGAGCCCCTCTTTGTCCTGCCCCTTTTCGTCAACGCCGAGATAAAGCGTGCCCCAGCCATCGATGCCGCCATCGCGACTGAGACTCTGACTGGGTTGCAACAGCAGGCGGCCCTGTGCATCCCGAATCTGACCGAGGATGAAGTTCTGGAAATCATACCGCGCCTGATGCTTGCTGCGGCCTTGCCGGTTCTTTGCCTGAACCAGTTGGACCTCGGCTGCCTCCTGTTGTGCTAAGGCGACTGCCTGCTCATAAGAATCAGGCGCGTTGTAAATGGCAAAGCGGAGGGCATTGTCCGAGAAAGCGTCTTGTAGCCGTTCTTTGACGACGTTAATCGCGCCATAACTGATGTCCATGCCGAGCCAGTGACGGTTGAGTTTGTGTGCGGCGTGGAGCGTCGTGCCGCACCCACAAAACGGATCCAGAATTAAATCCCCTTCATTGGAACACGCTTTGACGATGTTTTCCAACAGTGCTAACGGCTTTTGTGTCGGGTAGCCGAGCCGCTCGCGTGAAGCGGGTTGCAGGCACGGAATCGTCCAAACGGCATCCAATTTTTTGTCATTAACAACGCGATACATCAGATTTCCTTCCGCGTCACGCTTGTTTTTCAAGACACCGTTGACGTTTTCACGCACCAATTGCCGCACCGGCTTCTCACGCTTGACTCGAAGCGGGTTGAATTGGTATTTATCCGTCTTTGAGTAAAACAAAACCTGGTCATAGTTGCGGCCGAAGACGTTTTTACCGGCACCAAATTTATTGTAGTAGTGCCAAATAATCTCGTTTCGGAAATTTCCTTCCCCGAAAATTGCGTCCAGGATGACTTTCAGATAGTGGCTCGCTGTCGCATCGCAGTGGAGATAGAGGCTCCCTGTAGGTTTCAGCACGCGATAGATTTCGATGAGCCGTTCTGCCATGTAGAAGCAGTAGGCTGTCATCGGTTTCTCACCGAGGATGAGATACAAGCCGCGCGCCATGTTTGCAATCTCGGCACGCGGCGCGGCGAGCAGGCGTTCGTAAGCGCGCTGCGCTGCTTCGTCCCAATGCCACATATCGTGGAACGCCATCGCCGGCGGTTTCTGCTGTTTCCCCTGCTCCTTGCGCTGAAAAGGCCGGTTATAGTTTGCATCGGAGTTGAACGGCGGATCGAGGTAGCAGCCGTCTACCGTCTCGTCTGCAATATATTTTCGGAGGTTGTCCAGACAATCGCCATAAAAGAGGACATTTTCAAGATTTTTCATGAGACTCCTCGTAACTCCAACGTCTCGCTGTGATGGCATGCTACCTGCACGCCGGGTGCGACTTCTCGGAGTTGCGGCGTTTCTTGCTTGCACTGCTCGGTTGCGTAACGGCACCGTGGGTGAAAATGACACCCGGTCGGCGGTTGCGAAGGGTCTGGCACGTCACCCTCCAATCGGATTTGTTCGCGTTTGCGTTGCGCGCTCGGGTCGGGGAGCGGCACGGCGGCGATTAACGCCTCCGTGTAAGGATGCTGTGGCGCACTATACAGCGTCTCCGCGTCGCTTATCTCCACAATCTTGCCGAGATACATCACGGCGACTCTATCGCTAATGTGTTCAACAACGCTCAAGTCGTGCGCGATGAAAATATAGGAGAGCTGGAACTTCTCACGCAGTTCCGCCAATAAGTTCAGAATCTGCGCCTGCACGGAGACATCGAGTGCGGAGACCGGCTCATCGGCGACAATCAGTTCGGGGTTCAGTGCCAACGCGCGCGCAATGCCGATGCGCTGCCGCTGCCCCCCGCTGAAGGCGTGCGGGTATCGGCGCATATCTTGCGATTTCAAGCCGACAGATTCTAGCAATTCGGCGATGCGTTCTTGGATTTGCGCTCGCGAGTTTGCTGCTACCGCCCCACGATTGACACGCAGCGGTTCCCCGACAATGTCTGCCACCGTCATCCGTGGGTTGAGGGAAGCGTGCGGGTCCTGAAAAATCATCTGGATGCGTCGGCGGTAGGGTTGCATTTCCCGATGCGTTAACGTCGCCAGATCTACCTGCTCTTCCCCGAAGGTGAAGCTGCCGCTTGTCGTCGGAATTAAGCGGAGGAGGCACCGTCCTGCTGTCGTCTTGCCGCATCCACTTTCGCCCACAAGCCCGAGGGTTTCGCCGCGATGCACGTCAAAATTAATGCCGTCTACCGCCTTGACATAGCCGACGGTGCGTTGCAGGAGTCCTTTCTGTATTGGGAAATATTTTCGGAGGTCTCGCACTTCTAGCAGTTTTGTCATGATTATTGTCTATCAGCGATCAGTCTTTACATTTTTTCGTGCAGCCAACACCGCGCTGCGTGTTTATTGTCAACGATTTTGAGTTCCGGCATCTGTTCACAGGCCGGCATCCGTTCCGTGCATCGGGGCGCGAACGAGCAACCGAGAGGCAGTGCCAACGGATGCGGCACCGTCCCCGGAATAGAGGACAACGTTTCCTGCGCGGTGCCGCCGAGGATGGGGATAGATTTGAGCAATCCGCGCGTATAGGGATGCAACGGGTTATAGAAAATATCGTCAACGCTTCCCTTTTCGACGACGCGTCCTGCATACATCACAACGACTTCATCGGCGAGCTCTGCGATAACCCCGAGGTCGTGCGTAATGAGCATAATGGCCATCCCCATCTCATCTTGGAGCTCCTGCATGAGCGCGAGCACCTGCGCTTGGATGGTGACATCCAAGGCTGTCGTTGGTTCATCGGCGATGAGGAGGGCTGGCGAACAACAGAGTGCCATCGCAATCATGACGCGCTGCCGCATCCCGCCGGAGAGTTGATGCGGGTATTCGTCAACGCGCTGCGCGGGTGCAGGAATACCGACCCGGGCGAGCATCTCAATAGCACGTTCGCGCGCCGTTTGCTTGTTAACTCCCTCGTGCAGCTTAACCGCCTCTGCAATCTGATTGCCGACGGTGTAGACAGGATTGAGGGATGTCATCGGTTCTTGGAAGATGATGGCGATTTCGTTGCCGCGAATCTGGCGCATCAACTCACTTTTCGGGGAGACCTGGGCGATGTCCAGCGGCGTTTCGTCGCCGTTGCGGTGGAACAGGAGTTGCCCCGCCTCAATGCGCCCCGGCGATGGCACAAGTTGGAGCAGCGACAGCCCGGTAATGCTTTTCCCGCAACCGCTTTCGCCGACAACGCCGACGGTTTGCCCGCGTGCAATTTCAAAACTGACATCGTTCACGGCGTTGACGATGCCATCGTCTGTTGGAAAGACTGTCTTCAGGCCCGCGATTTCCAGTAGCGGTTTTTCATAAGAGTTTTCGGTTGTTGATGCCATCCGCTCGCGATGCTCCTCTCTCGCGCAAAACGTTTTAAGTAATGTGACACATTTTACACAAAAAAGGGTTTTCTGTCAAGTTTTTTAAGCAGGGCTTTCAGGATTCGCAAGATTTCTAGGATTATGTTAAGGGAAAAACTACTTTAGATCCGTAGGAAGATTAGGGGTATAACACAGGTTGTTTTCGGAGAAAACCCCGCCTTGTGGGAGAGACCTCATCCTGTGAATCTTGTTTCAGACAAAATGGAGGGAGATTAAAAGGAGTTCGGGCTCATTCGAGCCCGAACGACAGGGGGAGATCGCGTCTATAGACTCGTCTTGATGTGGTTCCAAAATACCGTCAATTTCTGATCGGTCGTCTGCACTTCGCGTTGCAAGGTGTCAGAGGTATCGACGGCTTGCGGCATCCACATCTCAACGGCATCTAGCGTAAAGAATTGGTTTACCGGCTGTGTATTTTGCGGAACCGCCCGAAAACGCTTTTCAGCGAGTTCGGATTTCTGTGCTGGTACGGCCACGGTTGCGGTGCGTTCTTTCTCGGCCCCTTTGAGCAGTCCCCACGAAGCGCGCGACATCCGCACGTGTCGGAGGCGGCTTTCTTCCATGGCTGTCAAACCGAATTCGGGTTCTGGGGCACCGTTGAAAAACGCGAGTTTGACGAGGAACGCGGAGGCGAGCACGTAGCAGAGCATCGCAATGGCGTTGACGAGGCGCGGCGATAACTCTACCTTCAGCCGGTCGAAGCACCACGACATCGGGTTCGCGAAGAACGCGACTTGTCGCCGTTTATGGAGGTGCCGAATACCCTGCTGGATCTGCGCCAACAGTCCCGCCGGCGGCATCGGTGCTTCTGTATTCTCTAGCACCGTTGCCGTGTGCCACAACGCCTCATACTCGACCTGACAGGCGGTGCAAGTGCGGAGGTGTTGCAAGGAGGCACTTTGCGCCTCGCGGGAGCCGGCGGCCCCCCCGCGGTGTAAAACGAGCTGTTTACGAGTTTGTTCACAATTCATATTTTTCTCTTTGCGCCAAGCGTTAGGTTTGGTTGGCTTGGCGGGTTACCTTTCGGCTGCACTAGGCATAAAGTATCCTGCACGCCCAGGTCAGTGCAACTATTCCGGGGAGTGGTAATACTTGCTCAACTTCTTCTTGAGGTTCTTCAACGCCTGATTCAACCGGGACGCGACCGTTCCTTCGGAACAGTCCAAGACTTCGGCGATCTCCCGGTATTTCAGGTGTTGCATGTAGAACAGCGTGACTACCTCGCGCTGCTTCGGTGGTAGCCGATTGATGGCCTCCTGAACGATTTGCTTCTGCTCCGCCTTGAGCGCGAGCCGTTCAGGCGAGTATTTGTCCGAGGCAACCCCCCGGACTGCAACCTCATCGGTATAGGCAGTCAGCGTTCGTTCGCGCGATTGCGCCTTGCGGACATACTGCTGGCAGGTGTTAATGCCGATGCGATACAGCCATGTGCCGAACTGCGCCTGAAATTGAAACGATTTAAGCGATTTGTAAGCCTCGTAAAACGTCTCTTGCGTTGCATCGGCGGCATCGTCAGCATTGCCGAGCATCCGGTACGCCAGCCCGTATATCTTCGCATGGTGGCGACTGACGAGTTCGTTGAACGCCTCCGCATCGCCTTCTACGGTTTTGTGGACATAGACATCATCAGGAATCATAGAATCGTTATCACCTTTTTCAGATGTTAATAGGTTAGTTATGTGATGGGCAGATTTTCTTCAATTTTTTTTCGACAGATAAAGATTGTAAGGGCAGATTTCTATATCTCTCCATCAAGCAATCTGTCCCTTATCGTTTATCCGGAAACTGAATCGTCCTGGGGTTCGGTAGGCGCGCCGTGCTTACCCACAATCCTCGCAGGTGAGCGCGAACCGCTTGGTATTACCGACTTCAATTTCGGTTTCGTAATCGTGGGTGACTGGCACGTTTTTCTCGCCGCACCAATCACATTTCCCGGAAAAGTAGTCCGCCTTCAGTCCGATGAGCGCGTTTTTCTGGGCTTCCGTCTGCTGCTTCTCGGCGATGAGGTCGAGCGCGTTTTGGCGGAGCCTCGGGTCGGTTTCCTCCTTTGCGATTTTCTCAAGGAGGGGTTCCAGCCTCGGGTCGTCGGGGTTTCCGCCGTCTTCAAGCGTATGCCATGCGGCGCGTCGGACGCGCAGATCCGGGTCTACCAGGCCTCTGAAGAGTGCTACCCAGACCTTGTCAATGCGTTTTCGGACGTGGCAGGGACAGAGGTTGTCCATAGCGATGACGCGCTCATCCGGATTGTCAGAGTAGGCGAGTGCGAGGTAGTATGCCACCTCGTTGCCGCGGAGCCGGTCTTCGCGGCGGCGGTGCGATTTCTTTTGGTAATGGTTCATGCCGAATAATTTCTTTCGTTTTGCCATGTGGTTTTCTCCTTTTTGTCGCGACCGGGAGGAGAGTCGAGCCCGGGAGGTCTCTCCTACCGGGGCGGGGTGTCGAGCCCCGAGGTCTCTCCTACCGCTCGATTAACCAAACTTCAACTTATCCGCAATTTTGCGCAGATGCTCGTTTATTTGTGCCAACACCTCCGATGATGGCTGTCCTCCTTCGGTAGTAGCCGTAATTGAGATGTGGAATTGAAAGTCAATATCTGGTGCGATCTCAGTCAAATCGCCGATTATTTTCGCGAAATCCTGAATCTCGGTTTCAGTGAGGGTTGACGCGGCCTGCCTTGCCCATGGTTTGTCGGACAAGCCAGGGGGATCGGGCAGCGATGGCGGCGCAACAGAATCTTGTGAAACTTGCAGACCGATTTTATCTGCCACATCAAAATCACAAGGCCACGAAGGACCTCCGCTAGCGATTTTAAAGAGATTGCCACCCAATCCTTCGTTGATGGCAGTAACAATCAGCTGCCACGGGATTGGCGAGCCTTTGTGCTTCGCCAGTGCCTGCATCACTTTGCCGATAGACGAAGTTCCTCCCTCCCACGCCTCTGGCAAGGCCTCTCGGCTGAGTTCTGAGCCGCGAATAGGTGAGAGCGGCGCGAGCAACTCCAATTCGTCAGTGAGTTCCGCGTCCGGAATGACTTCCGTCAAATAGGCTTTGTCGCCGCTGCGCGCCATGAGGACACCCGACCGGACTGTCTCTTTGACTGCCTCCAAAAACACAGCGTCAGATGCGAGTTTCGGAACGTCGTCTCCATTAAAAAATTCCCGAATTGCAGGTACTGTCACCGGAACATTCTCGTTCGGCCACAAGGCGGGTAATCGTCCTGGGCGCAAGAGTTCTGGACTAAGTTCGTGGAGTTCGGCGTGCTCGATCGGAACGATTTCTAAGTCTTTTTGCCAGAAGTCTTCATCAGCGGGTGCATCGCGCCAATAGGTGCGCTGCGAACCGTCTGGCCGGGGTGCGCGGAGGACAATCCGTCCCTCCGTAACGCCGCGCCGCAGCGACTCAATGAATACCTGTCGGCTCAGCAATCGAGGCAGACGAGGGAGACTGGCAAACATGCCATACAGTCCTTGGACTGGTTTTGCTGTTTCAGTGTCGCCCCACAACTCAAAGTAACTCTCTGCTGGGGTGAGCAGATCCGGATCGAGTGTTGTTTCCAGAAGTCTATCCTCGTCTACCAAAAATGCCTTCACGCGCTCAAAAGGTGAGTCTGTCCCGTGTGGTAACTGACGCGCCGCAATTTCGCCATCCTCGTCAACTGCAATGAGGACCTTATAAATCGATTTGACAGCGTCTGAGATACCGGTTCTATCCTCTCGCTTGCGCTGTCGTAGTAGTGCTTCCTGGGAGCCGGTCAAAAGGTTTATCTCGTCACTTCTCTCAATGTTCTCCCATCCCAGAATTTTACGGATACGTTGGCGCAATCCTGTGAGTTGGGAGTGTTCAGGGGCGAGCACGATGACGCTGTTCCGGTAGGTTCTCTCAAAAAACGCTTTGAGGGATGAAGGGACATCTGTCCCTGGAACCTCGGCGTGTTCGGGGCCGGCGATGACAAAGTGGAGTTCGGGGGTATCAGAGACATCGGCTGGTGAATCGGGGAATGCGTGAACGGCCACCTTATCGCTATTCTGTCCGAGTTTGGCATCACTTATCCGCTTCACCAAATCGTCGCTAATCTGTTCTTCAGTCACTCTTCCCATTGCCCGGACATGCATGTTCGTGAGATTTGCTGCTGTCCCTAGTGCCCAGGTGTCTTCGTCTTCTTTGAGGAACCATGAGTGCTTTCGCCACTCCGAAAGCCCTTGCTCTACCGACATCGGGTCTACGTCTGGATGTGCGAGCAACAGATAGAGGTCTGTCGTTTCCGCTTTCTTTCCTTGCGGTTGGGAATGCAAGAAGGTAGCAAGCACCGCTGTCTCAATTTCTCGGTTTCTGAGAGATGGCAGCTTTTCTTGCACAGCGCGGGCTCTCTCAAGTTCCCCCGTGAGGATGGGTGTCCACTGATTGCCCTCTTCACACGCCAGAATAAGTTCCTGAACAGCTTTTGACGGTTCGCCAACGGTTCCGAGCAACACGCCCGGTCCGACAAAAGCGGCGGTGTCTCTCCCATCAGCTTCTTTCAGGGCGGTTGCAAACGTGCGAAGCATCCCCCGGGTCTTTTGGAAGCCATTGAGTTGCGTCCATTTTTGATAGAAGATCTCAATCAGATCTGGGTGAAACGGGTAAGATTTTAAGAAGCGTTCGGATGCCGCCGGATCTGTCAGTGAATTGGGTAGCGGTAATCTTCGCATCGTGCCGATTAGGCTACCGACGATAGCCCGATGTGTCTTGTCATTCCCCACATCTTCAAACAACCGCCGCCGCAGCAATTCTGAGATATCGTCATGCGAGAGCGGTTCAACCGTTTCTTCGACGCGCCGAAAGACATGCTCCATCGCAGCCAAGGCTTGTGTGCCAGTCGGATCATTTGTGGCACTATCTGAGCTGATGAGGCTTGCAACGAGGGCGGCACGTTCGATTTTGTCGACGGCTTGCGTCAGCATTTGGAAAAAATCCTGCAAGGTTCCCAATCGCCTCGGGTCAGCGTTGACAGCACTGCGCAGATAGATGAGTGCTTCGTCAATCAAGATGAGCGTGGCGCGTTCATCCGCTTGCGGCATTTTCAGGAGTTCGACCAGAATTGGTTCCGCTGGTGGGGTATAATCTGCTTCATGCGCCGCGACTTTTTCCAAGCCTGCCTCTCCCGCCAGTTGATACGCCAGCGCGCCCCACGGTGTTTTCACTTGCCGCCATTCACCGTCGGGGCTCCGCACCGAGAGTCCCTCTAACACGTCAAATTTGTCGAAGGGTAACAGGGCGGCCCGGGCTTTTGGGAGGCGGTTTAGGCCACTGAACCCGATGAACTCCTGCACGGTTGGATATTTTTCCAGGGCATCGCCACCTTCTGCCAGATGCAACAGCGCGATGAGTGCATGCGTTTTGCCGCCGCCGTAAGCGACTTGGACGCGGGTAACCGGCTTACCCTCGGGGCTGCCCGACAACCGAAGCAGCACGTCTCGCACCAATGTCTTGAGATTATGCGTGGGGTAGGTGCTCTCGAAAAACGCCTCGGCGAAGCGATAGACAGGCGGCGCGTCGCCTGTCCGCACGCCGTAAAGATCTGCGGCGAAGTCTGCAAGCGTCAGCGTGCCTTCCCGCACGTCATCTCTTAAAATGCAGTTTTCATGCCATGCGCTCATCTGTTTCTGTCTCCTTGGCTATCTTTGGAATCTCTCCAACTCTCATTATGAACTGCGGGGAACGTCTTCGGTGCCTACGCCGGCGTTCAACCCTGGAGGGCCACCTTGGGTTAGGGCATCTATTTTCCGGTACAACTCGTCGATTTGCCGCTGTTGCGCCAAAATTTGTTGTTGCTGCACCGCAATCTGCCTCTCTTGTTCGCATCTTTTTTTCTCTCAAGGAATTGCGGAAGCCCGATGACGACACCCATGAATGCTATCAGTGCCAAAATCAAGGCAAAGTTTCGATCTAACTGTTTATCGATTCTGTCAATTCTGCCGGTGATTCCATCAATTTTGCCGGTGACTTTCGCGATTTCTTGGGCAACAATCTCCTTGACGATTGCGCGAATTTTCTCGATATCCTCAACGCTCAGTTCGCCAAACGCCGACGCGTTAAAGAGCATCAGACCGAGGAGGAGAAATAGGAACCCTAATTTCATCTGTCCTGCCTCCTGTTTAAAGATAGATATTATTATACCAAAATTCCGCAAAAATGTCAAGATAAAAAAACGCAACGGTCAAAACGATTTAGGAGGGAATCGAGACCGGGGGGTCTCTCCTGTTCTGGGGTAGGAGGGACATCCTTGTCCCGATATTGCACCCATCGAGACCGGGAGGGCTCTCCTACAGGGGAGAGTTGAGAGATTACCGGACACCTTCAAAATATTGCTGCGATTCGGCCACGGTAGTTGAGGGCACCGAGGCGTAATCACCCGGTTCATAACCCATCAACGTCTCCAAAAGCGAACGCGCTTTGGCATCGTGACTCGTTTCAATCAGTGCCTGAACGACAGCCTTGAAGAGCTCGTTTTCACCAAGTCCCTGCTCATGGAAATAGGCATCAAGCAGGGCTCTCTCACCCTCCGCCCAAAAATTCATGACGCGGTGAATCTTGTCTATCATCGGAAGTTCGCCGGAGGCGTGCGGTAATCCCACCTGAGATGAAGTGCGCTCGGTGTGTCCCAACAAACGGCGTTTATTGCCCGACGAGGTCCGCTTCAATATGCCGATGTCCTTCGCCGATAAATCGTCCAACGATAAGCCATATCCCTGCGCTAACAGGATACACTCACCAACAGGCGCGTCTGCTGTCTCGAAATAGTCTCGGTGCATCAGGTAGTAGCGCGTCCATTCGTCCAACGCCTCCGTGCTCGCGCCGTGCAGAATTTCCCCCAAGGCGAAATCTGTCACCATCCGCCGAACCTCTTTGAGAAATTCGGTGACTGTGAACGGTTTCCCATCCATGCGCCGCACCTCCGTATAACGGGAATAACTCTCCAAAGCGGGCCCGATTGCCGCCCAAACGAAGTCGGGACCTCGGATTCCGACATCCCAGAAATAGCGGAGGCGTTCGGTGATGCGTTCGTGCATGTCGCGTCTGACTTTGCCGTAATGTCCCGCTCTTGCACTTGTGTGCCGCTTTCGGCAAACAAGCCAAAGGGAAGTGGCGAGCGCAGCAGAATTCATACCCCGAGGCCGATTTGGTTTTTCTGTATCAATTGGCCACGATGCCGTTACAGTAAAGCCGGCACCAATAATCGCATTCAGCAGTGTCTCCCATGCATTTGGTTCTTTGTGGGCAAAGACGATAACGAAAAGTGCCCCATCGGACATAGCGCGATGTGCTTTCTCAAACGCTTTTGTCATACCTTCTGTGTAATACGTTTTCGCCTTATTGTTAGATCCGCCAAACCGAGCGGCATGCTGAATTAATTCTTCCTCTTTTGGCACAACTGAATCCGGTGTCTGAGAACCAAGTGTTTCTGGTGTGAACCCATTTCTTTTGTTCCAGACAAAGAAAAAGTCAGAAGTGTCGGCATAAGGAATTGCATCGTAGTATGGCGGATCTGTTAAGATTAGATCTACGTTAGAGGGGAGCGTTGTCGTCAGAATATCGCCACAGTTCACCGTGGGCAAAGGGTCTCCAAAATGCGATCCGCCGAATAAGTGGGACAACGCTTGACGCTGCAGTAACCGATGGCTTTGATACGAACTAACCGAATTGCCAATCATATTTGTTTCAACGTAATCCCAAGTAATTGGAATTCTCGCAGCGACAAACAGACTACAAACCGCTTCATCCTTCGACTGCCAGTTTGCACAGGTGCAGTTGTAGTCCGCGATTCTGTTAATCAGAACTGCAAGGTATGCAGGTACAGCTTCAACCCACTCTCGCGAGTATCCTAACCTCTCCATTTCTGTTCTGACTGTTTGTATCCACTTCACCAATGTCATCAACGCCAACAACTGCCGATCTGTGAACAAATCCGACCACTTTTTGAAGCCGTAGAGCGGGATGCTAAATCCGAGTGTTTTCGGCCCAGGCATCGGTTCATCGGGGATTCCATGCGGAATTTCATTAGCGATCGCTTCCAATGCTTCCGCAGGTATTTTCGCTGCATCAATGTCCTCATCTGTCGGTGGACGGTATTCCTTGCCATACGTCTCCTGATAGACTACGGCTGTCATTTGTGCCTTGAGTTTGCCCTCCTGTCCGCATCGTTTGATGTAGGTTTTCGGTTGCTGGACTCCGCAAAAGGGGCAAGTCGCCGATGTGCCGGACATCGTTGGTTTATCGACCTCGCTGTCATCTTTCGGCGCGACGATCTCAAAGCGGACCTGCTTTTTCTCTTTATCCGGATGGAGTTTGAGGGCGCGCTTCGCGTTGATAATGACTTTCGTCTGATTTTTCGTTTTCTTCAGCCGAAGAAAGTCGGGCCGTTGCCGATTTTCGTGGGTGTCAGGAAGGGTTTTCTCCGGCTTTTTGCATACCCAGAGAGTTTTGAGGAGCGGCACCGTTCCACCACATCTCGGGTCTTGACAGGGAACGGTTCGGGCCCAGAGATAGGCGACTGTCGGTTTGCCATCAACTAGGGGATAGTAGCGCGTGAGTTCGGCGCGGGCTTTTTCTAATACCCACTGTCCCCACAAACGGACGTGCGCTGCGAGATTTCCGGTTGTCAGTTCGGGCTGTTCAGCGAGGTTGAGTTTGGGAAGGGGATGCGTTTTTCCGGCGAGGCGCTGCGGGTATTCCAATGTGCATTTGAGGAGAAACCACGCCACGGGGTTATAGTCGTTCGCGGTGACTTGACAACCGAGGCGCATTGCTTCCAGCGGAATCGCGCCGCCACCGGCGAACATATCCATGACGTGCGGCGGCTGTCCCCCGTAAGCCTTCTGGATGAGTTCTCTGGCGATGCGGAGTTTGTTGAGCCAGCGTCCCTTCTGGTTATTCGCGTTCCACTTTGCTCCACCGTCTTCGGTGCCCCATCGTGTGAGGGACGCAATCAGATCGCAGAGATATTCCCGCTGTCTGCTCGGTATCGGTGAGCCGGAGAGCCGTTCGTATTCGTCCTTCACGGCTTGCGGCGCGTCGGCGGGATCTGGGAGGAGTGTGGCTATCGTCACGGCGCGGCAGGCGGCGAGGGGCCGGCGCGCGGGCCAATAATGTAGGCTATTTGGTTTTCCTCGGCTAACCTTTTGTTCGTGTGTTGAATCCTCGGAGACTTTTTGGAGTGGAAAAGCCTCCTCGATGAGTCTTCGTGGCATGATGTTAGTTTGTTTCCTTTGGTTTTGTGTTTTTGTATAAAACGTTCCGTTCACGGAATGGTTACAAAGGAGGGAGTTGAGACGCGGGAGGTTTCGCCTACAGGGGAAGGGGAATCGAGACGCGGGAGGTCTCTCCTACAGGCGGGATGGTAGGCGGGACCCGAGGTCTCTCCTACAAGGGGAGCGGTTCTGATTTTTGCAGGATGTCGCTGGCGTTGATTGTGACGCTCATCTTGGATTTGGCGATGAGTTTTGCAGCCGGGTCTTGGCATCGGTAGAGCTGCGGGTTGGTGTCGCAATGATAGACGGTGTAGAGCCAGTATCGGCATCTGTGATTTATCGCCTGTAGCCATTCGTTTGCGGTTAATTCGACACTTGCCACGCCGGTGCGGCCTTTCACCTCAATGTAACGGATTTCGCCGCTGGGATGTTTGGAGAGGAGGTCGAACCCGTTTTTGAGGTGCGGATTGGAGACATCTTCCACCTGGGCCCCGTGCTGACGTTCATAGTTGATAACGGTTTGGAGTGCAATTTCCTCTGCATCTCGGAGCGTCTTCGTCGGCAGCGCGTCGTCAATTGGGGGTGGTGTGACGAGTGCGCGGACGTAGAGGGTTACGTCGCCCGGTTGGATATCCTCAATTTCCGCTGTGAGTTTTGCTTCTGCCGCCTTGCGTTTTGTCGGAATTGCATCCAGTTCGCGTTCACAGGTGTTCAGTTTCGTTTGCGCCGCTGGAATCTCGTTAGCGACAGCCTTTTGAAACTCGCGCCGCTGTTTGAGAAGTTCGCCCTTCCTCAAGTTAAAAGAGATTCGGATTTGGCTTTTCTTGGCTGCTAATTCAGACTGAAGTGCCTTGCGGGTGGCAGCAACCTTGGGTTTGCCAAAGTGTTCCGTGACGAAGGTTTTAACGGGTTGCGCCTCGTCTGCAAGTGGAAGCAATGACAGCGCATCAGTGAAGAAAGCCTTGGCGTTTTCTGTCTGCGGTGTGAGTGTCAACAAGAGATGGGCTGGTGCGGGTTCGCATCGGCCGTCTGCGAATCGTTTCACCCCGGTAACTCCCTCGTCAATGACGTGAGCGGCTTGGAGGATAGGCACTCTCGCGAGATAAAAGAGGTAGGGTTCGTCTGCCTGCCGGTCGGTGTAAACTGCACCCCGGTCGCCTTCGGTGGCAAACTTTTCCAAGAAGTCGGTTAACATTGCTTCAAAGATTGGTTCTCCCGGGTGCAGAAAGATTGCCTGCGGTTGCGCAACGCCTGTAGGTATCGCGAGTTCGCGTGAGAAGGTTAACCGGGCGCGCAGGGCTGGCGAGTAGGTATTGAGTGCTTCCTGCACGGATGTTGGGCACGCGGCGAGTTTAAAAGTCCTGTCGATTTTCCCCTCAGTTCGGTACCCTAGCATCGGGGCGGCATCTTCAAAAAAGCCGCGTACATAAGCGGGCATCATGCGGGACGTTTCGGCGGATTCACGCTGCGCCTGAACGTTCGCCAATAAACGCCTGACTTCGCTAGCCGGGACCGATTTTTGCCGTGCGTCCAGCTGATTTTTGAGATTTTCCAGCGTGAACTGTGTGTTGATAGTCTGGATGGATGCCCCGGTCTCGTCCTGCGTGATGGCTTGCGTGATGAGTTGGGATAGCGAGATGTCGCTGAATTGCTGTCCGATGACATCGAAAACTTTATCGTCGCTCAGTTCTTGACGCATCTGCTCCAGTTTCTCCAGCAGCACCTTCAAGACGCGGCCTTCACGAGTATCTTGCGCGACGAGGTTCAGCATAACGACGGGATGCTTTTGTTTGTAGCGATGGATGCGTCCCATTCGTTGTTCGAGCCGGGCAGGGTTCCACGGAATGTCGTAGTTTACCATCAACCAACAGAATTGGAGGTTGATTCCTTCGCCAGCTGCATCGGTTGCGATGAGGTATTGGGCCCCGCCCGGGTCGCGGAAAAATTCTACCTGTTCTTCGCGTTCGTGGTATTTCATACCGCCGTGGATTTGCGCGATTCTGTCGGTAAATCCCAACGCCTCCAATCGTCCGGTAACAAAATTGAGCGTGTCGCGGTGTTCAGTGAAAATCAGGACTTTTGTATCTGGATATTCCTTCAGTGCTGTCCACAAATTCTCAAACTTACTTTCGGCTTTCAGTGCGTAAACCGTCTTCGCGAGTTCGGTGAGTTCATGGACGTGGTGAATCTCCGCTTCCAAATCTGAGGCGGAGTGCGCGGTTGTCGCCGCAGCCAGCCGCTCATCAACCCGTTCAGCCTCTTCCTGGCCATCCACGGCTTCCTCCTCGTCCCCCGTTTTCTCATCTCGGATGTCACTATCTGGCAGTTCCGTTTGCGATTTTCCGAATTGTTCGATGGACAGGCCTCCCTGTCGGAGTTCGCGAAGCGTTGTCTGAAGTTTTTCCTTGCGTCGGATAAGGCTTTGCAACAGCGCGAAGGTTGAACTGGCAAGCCTGCGTTGCAGCACCATCATCGCCATTTTTGCGGCAGAGCGGTTGTACTGGCCTGCCAGGTCAAAGTAGGTTTCACAATACGCCGTGACCTGTTCGTATAGCGACTGTTCGCTCATTTCTCCTGTCTTAAGCGGATAGGCGATTGTCTGGCTCCGCCGCGTCGGATATATTAACTTCCCCTCAAAACTAATCATTTCCTCCTTCATCCTGCGGAGGAGGTGCTGCGATTTTTTCGCCTCAGACATTTGTTCAAACGTCTTTTGTGCGGCGAGGTGTTCGGGCAAAAGCAGCCGCCAGAGGAAATAGTAAGCATCGTCTTTTCCCATGTGCGGCGTTGCGGTGAGTAGTAAGAGGCTCTTTCCTGCCGCCGCGGCAATCCGCTCGGCGAGTTGGTATCGCTTCGATTTCGTTACTGCTCCATCCGTCTCTCGGCGTGCGGCGAGTTTATGCGCTTCGTCGAACACGACTAAATCGTAAGGCGGCGCGTCAAAGAGGTGTTCCTGCATCCGTTCCTGCCGCAGCGTATCCAGGCTGACAATGGCGAGGCGATTTTCGGGGTGGACGAACGGATTTGTATTTGTCGCGTCAGCACTGGACAGAATGCGAAATGGGAGGCGGAAACAGACTCGCAGTTCGCGCTCCCAGTTGCCGATGAGGCCGGCGGGCGGGACAATCAGCACCCGTTCTGCTTGCCGCCGCAGAAGCAGTTCTTGGATATAGAGCCCGGTCATGATGGTTTTTCCAGCACCGGCATCGTCAGCTAAGAGGAAGCGCAGGGGAGAATGTTTCAGAAGATGGCGGTATACGGCGATGAATTGATGCGGCAGCAAGTCGATTAGCGATGTCTCTGTCGCAAAAATCGGATTGAACAAATAGGCGTGCCGAAGCCGATGCGCTTCGGCAACAAGTCGCACCACATTGGCATCCGCACTAAAAGGGTGAGATACCTCCTGCGTCTGGGCTCCTTCACGTTGCATATCACGCGCCCCGCACGAATTCCTCAACTTCATCAATCTCCTTCGGGACGCTGTCTGTCAAAACTTCGCACCCCGATTCGGTGACGAGGATATCGTCCTCAATGCGCACGCCGATGCCGAGGTAGGCTGGCGGGACACCCTTCGTATCCGCCGCGACGTAGATGCCCGGTTCTATTGTCATTACCATCCCCGGTTGGAAGGTTTTGAAGTCGCCGTTCGGTTCGTGGACACAATTGACATCATGCACATCCAAGCCGAGCATGTGCCCGACCCGATACATGTAAAACTCTTCGTAAGCCTTTTTCTTCATCAATTTCTTTTTTTTCCCCCTTAAGAGGCCGAGGCGGCGCATACCGTCCATCAAAAGCTCAATCGATTTTTGGTGCGGTTCGTCAATCGAGACACCGGGACGAATGCAGTCAATAATAGCGTGGTGCGCCTCGAGCACCAGTTGATAGATGTCCCGTTGCGCGTCAGTAAACGTGCCGTTGGCGGGGAAGGTGCGCGTCACGTCGCCGCAGTAACGTTCGCATTCCGCGCCCGCGTCAATCAGGACAAGCGCGTCCGCTTCGATCTGGCAGTTATTGGGCGTGTAGTGGAGCGTTGTGGCATTCGCGCCGCTTGCGACGATAGTGGGGAACGCTGTGCCGTTCGCGCCGCTCTTGCGGAACGTTGACTCAACGACCGCCTCCAATTCGTATTCATACATCCCGGGGCGAACCGCCTGCATCGCTGCCAAGTGTCCTGCTACCGTGACTTCTGTCGCCTTCCGGATGCGTCGCAGTTCTTCCTCGTTTTTGATGAGGCGCGATTCGGCGAGAATAGGACTCGGATCCGTGAGCGTATCCAACCCTTTGCCAGAGCGGATGCGTCCCTTCACCGAACGTGTGAAAAGATGGAGGATTTCGCTGTCAACTTCGTCGTTAGCTCCGAGTGCGTAGTAAAGTGTGTCTGCATTTTTCAGGTATTCCCCAATCTTCTCGCTGAATGTATCGATGGGATAGGCTCTATCTGCGCCGTAGTGCCGCCGCGCGTCTTTGACACCGATGCGCTTTCCGCTCCAGGTTTCCGCCTTCTTGTCTTTGGGGCGCACGAAGAGGATGTATTGATGCTTCGGGTGTTCCGGCGCGAGAACGCAGATTGCTTCTGGCTCTTCAAACCCGGTGAGGTAGTAAAAATTCGGGTCCGGGCGATAGAGGTGTTCCGTGTCGTGGTTGCGCATCGCGGGCGGCGCGCTGGCGAAGATGGCGACGCTCCGCGGTCCCATTTTTTCGATGAGAGTTTTGCGATTCTGCTTGTGCAATGTGTGTTTGCCCTCCTATTCGTGCTCGGTGTCCTCTTCCTTGACGTGCACCTTCATCAATGCCTTAACGAGAGGATCCAGTGTCTCGTGGAGCTCTTCATACCTACCTGTCAAGTTCTCCAATTTGGTTCTGAGCATTTTGTTGTCTTTCTCAAGCACGTTTACCACGACAGAAAGGCTAGAAACCTCCTTGCGGAAGACTTCGTTTTCTGCCTGAAGGGTTTGGTGTTCTGCCATCAGCGTGTCGTGTGTTTTCGTCAAGGCGATGTGTTCCGCCTTCAGCGAGACGTGTTCTTCCTGCAGCGCAGTCTGCCGCTTGGTCAGCGCGGCGTGGCTGTCCTTGAGCGTGGTATATGCTGCTGTCAAGGCGGCATGTCCATCCTTAAGCGCGGCATGTTCTACCGTTAAGGCGGCATGTGCTGCCGTCAAGGTGGCGTGTCCATCCTTGAGTGCGGTATATGCTGCTGTTAAGGCGGCATGTGCTGCCGTCAAGGTGGCGTGTCCATCCTTGAGCGCGGCATGTGCTGCTGTTAAGGCGGCATATCCATCCTTGAGCGCGGCGTGCTCTGTCGTCAGCGTTTCGTGTTCCGCTTTTAACGTGCTGTATTCCGCCGATAAGGTGTCATACTTTTCACGAAGCGCGCGATTTTCGTCCTGAAGGGCGGTATAGCGCCGGTCGGACATGCTCTGTAGGTCGCGGTACCGCTTCTCCGATTCTTCCTTCAGCGTTTCGTGCGCGACCTTCAGGGTGTCATGCTCCCCTTGCAAAATGTTATGCTCTCGTTGCAGGGTGTCATGCTCCCCTTTCAGGATGTCATGTTCTCCTTTCAAGGTATCATGTTCTCCTTTCAGGGTGGTATAGCGCCGGTCGGACGTGCTCTGCAGGTCGCGATACCGCTGCTCCGATTCCGCCTTAAAGGTTTCGTATGCTACCTTCTCGGTCTGGCGCTGCTCTTCGGACTCTTTCAATTCTTTTTCTATTCGGTTAGTCCGAGTTTTCTGCCGCCACCAGGCGACTATCCCTATGCTCAGTAGCCCGATATCTACAACATTAAATGAGAATAAACTGAAATCCATTTCTCGTTCCTTTGATTGGAGTGAGGCGAATCTTGAAACCCGCCGTTTTTTTGAGTTTTGACAGGCATTGTGTCTGGTTAAAAACGCGATTTGCAATGACACAATGCATTATATCATAACCTGCAAAAAATGTCAAACTTAAATTTTCCTTGATTGCAAAACAGATTTCTGATACACTTTTTTCCGTTATGAACACCCAACACCTCAAAAAAATCGCAGCAGAAAAAGCCACTGAAGAAATCCGCCCCGGGATGGTAGTCGGCTTAGGCACCGGTTCTACTGTCTATTACGCTCTCCTGAAAATCGGTACTTTGGTGAGAGCCGGCTTGGACATCGTCGGCATCCCTACGTCCGAAGGCACGGAAAGAATAGCCACGGCGCAGGGTATTCCGCTTTCAACACTGACAGCGCACCCCACAATCAACCTGACGATTGACGGTGCAGACGAGGCAGATCTTCACCTCAACCTTATCAAAGGCGGCGGTGCGGCGTTAGTGCGGGAAAAGATTATCGCCAACGTCTCTCAACGTATCCTGATTGTCGTTGATGAGAGCAAATGCGCGCGGTGCCTCGGCACTACCTATCCGCTTCCCGTGGAGATTGTCCAATTCGGATGGGAGGCGACGCAGCGAGCAGTCAATCAACTCTGTGGGCACTCTATCTTGCGCGGCGGAGACGAGCACCCACTCGTCACCGATAACGGAAACTATATTCTCGATTGTGATTTCAGTCCAGTTGGCGGGATTACGGAACCGGCGAAGGTTGAAGGCGCACTCAACAACATCCCCGGTGTGGTAGAAAACGGGCTTTTCGTCAATCGCGCCGATAAGGTTATCGTCGGAGCTGCTGCCGGTCTCCGTTATATGGAGAAAAATTCATGATGCTTCGCAAAAGCGGATGTTGGCTCATGCTAATCGCGCTCCTCATGCTGCCGAACGCCGTTAACGGCGAACTGTTTACCGAGAGCGGCTTGATGGATGTGCCAACCGGCACTGTGCTTCAACACGGCATATTCGGTGCGGGAACGGCCATCGCGTTTGAAAATGCACAGGCTGCGCGCGCGCGGGAAATTAACGCTGTCGCGCTTCGCCTCAACTTCGGCATGTTTGATAGGGTGGAGATGGGGTTATCTCACCAAAGCGAGACTACCGGTGTGTTGGCGCACCTGAAAGCGCAACTCTTAAAGGAATCAGGCGGAATCCCCAGCGTGGCGATAGGCGTTGAGAACCTCCTGCGTTCGGTAGCGGAAACCGATTTTTCTCAAACTGCACGTTCCGAATTTCTCGCTGTCAGCAAGACGTTCAATCTGCCGAGGATTCACCTTATTTCTGGCCATATCGGCATCGGCCGCGGGCGTTTTGCGGCCGAAGACCGGGGTATCGGGCTGTTTGTAGGGATCCGCACGGAATTCCATCCGGCTTTCGCAAGAGGTGATATCGCGCTGCACCTCGAATTTGATGGCAGCGGAGTGAATGCGGGCATCAGGCATACTGCTACAAGCGGGCTGCAGGTTGCACTCGGCGTTGAAACGCTAAACACTCCCGAAGCAGCGCGCTATCTCGTCGCTGTCTCCTGGTCAAACGCGCAAATCATGGAACAGATAGCGGCAGCAAAACGGCTAGCAAAACAGGCGGCACTCGTGCGCAAGTCTGCATCGGATAACTAGATGCCTCCCGCTACGACTCGGAGGATGGCATCAAAATCGTCAACTGCTGACGTTTTGTTCCGCTTTTCAACCCCACACTTGATGCAGCGGTGATTCAGGATATAAGCACCCTGCTTTTGGAGGACTGCGATGGGCTCCATCATCCCGCGACAGGTTTCCCCCCGGTCGCCGGGGTTGACATCAACGTGCCGGCTCCAGAGGCATTCAGGACAGTGGTTGGTGTAGCCGTTTCCTTCAACGAACGCGCCACAATTTCCGCACGTGAAGTTTTCAATATGTCGTTGGAATTGCTTGTTCATCGTTGGAGACTAGAGCGTTTTGAGGCAGCACTGCAACGCGAGATTCGCCGCAAGCGTATCCGTTAACGCAACATCACGACAAATAAACACTGACTCTTTGGATAACCCCAAACGCGCGACATCCTCAGCCAAGAGTTCCGCGTCTAAACACAAATAGAACATTCGCCGCCGGTCTGCGGTAGGTGCGCTTTGCAAGCGTGCATCTTGTCCTAACTCCGCGGTAATGCAAAAAACCGTGTTCATCTCTAGGCCCGCCACCTTCTCAATCGTGCTGTCAAGGGGGTATCCCTCCTTAAGTGCCACTTCATAAAGCACATCCACCTCTCTCCACCCCTCACGGAGCGGGTCCACGGTGCTCTCCAACTGGGCGATGTAAGTCTGGAGATCCTCCGCTGGCAGACGCTCCTCCTGACAGAAATGAGATTCGGTAAGGGTGAAGACGCGGAAGCCGCAGTCACCGCCAGCCAATGCCGGCATGCTCTCACAAACGCGCCGAATCCGCTCCTTGCCGATTTCGGCGATGGTTTCAAACCCCGCTTCGCGTGCCGCCGATTTTTCGGGTGTCTGTTCCGGCAATTGCACCATGATAAACTGCCGCCTGCCCGAATCTTCACGATTGAGGGCCAGCACCGCCTGCGCTGTCGTGCAGGAACCCGCGAAGAAATCTAAGACGATCGAATTGCGACTGGTGCTGAATTGGAGCAGGTGCTTGATTAAGCCGACTGGTTTCGGGTTAGAGAAAATGCCATCTCTGTTGAAAAGTTCGCGAAGCTGGGCTCTGCCTTTACTATTCTGTTCTACTTTTGATAACAGACTGCGTGGTACCCGCATCGCTTCGTTGAGATAGAGTTTATACTCCACGCGCCACTCGCCTTTGCGGTTCTGCTTGAAAACAATCCGGTCTTCACTTTTCGCCTGCAGAAAGCGCGATTCCTTTTGTTTCCACTCATTCAAAACCTTCGTGCCATCAGGACACGCGATCTCGTAACGTAAACCGGGCGCAGGGTTATCAGGACGCATTGCCAAGAAAATGCTGGTTTTATACGGACCGCGGGTTGCATAGTGTTCGTCCTTCTCCGTGTAACCTGCTTTCTCTTTATCAGTGAGTGGCCGTCTGAGCCTGTCAATTGCGTTCAGATTTTTCGCGTAGACGAGGAGATACTCGTGGTCCGTCGCAAAATGCCGCGCGTCATTCCCGCCGCCTGCGTGCCGCTGCCACACCAATTGTTGCAGGCAGTTCTCCTCGCCAAAAATCTCGTTCATCAGGAGGCGGAGGTTGTAAACTTCCCGGTCATCGATACTGACGAAGATGATGCCATCTTCCGTGAGCAACTGTCGCGCGAGGAAGAGCCGCGGATACATCATCGACAACCACGCCGAGTGGTAACGGCCGCTTGTCTCAGGGTTACTCGTCTGGAAGTTGCCTTCGGCATCGATTTGCCCCGATAGTTGCAGGTAGGTATCCAACGGCTTCGCATAGTTGTCCGGATAGACGAAGTCGTTGCCGGTGTTGTAAGGCG
This sequence comes from uncultured Poribacteria bacterium, assembly GCA_958296135.1. Taxonomy (GTDB): domain Bacteria; phylum Poribacteria; class WGA-4E; order WGA-4E; family WGA-3G; genus AGPOR5. The sequence continues at coordinate 3,678,889 of CATQHZ010000001.1, read as the reverse complement.
GATCGGTGTAGATAACCTTGATGCGCCCAAAGTAAGGTTTGTAGAGGAGTTTCAGCACCTCAAGGTTATCGCCTTCAATGAAGAGGTTTTGGGATTCGTCAAAATTGAGGGAGGCGGCGCGGCACGGTTTTAACGTTGCCTCTGTCGGCAGGTTAAGCAGACGAAGCGCATCGTGCTTACCCGCCCACGTGAAGCGGTATCTTTCGCCTTCTTGGTTTACCCCCCCCCCTCATGAATATGTAGTAATCGGTTAAGTTTTTCCAGATCGACTTTTCCTTCGGTGACGCAGTCGGGGAAGAGTTGTTTGAGTTGTCGGAATCGTTCGGCATCCGGTGTGAGCGTCGCCGTTTGGAATTTCTCAAAGGGCATGGGTTTTTTTCTCCCTAAAATTCAGCGCGCGACATGAAGGTTGCGTAAATCGTTGCTGTCCGCACCAGGTCTGGGATATGCACGCGTTCGTCTATCGCATGTCCGCCTTCTCCGCGGGGGCCGTAACCGATACCCTGCAACCCACTGTTCACGAAGAAATGGAGGTCGGTGAACCCGGTTGTGGGTTTAAATTGAGGTTTATTGAAGCGGACTGCCTGCACCACTTTTGCAAAGGCTTGCGCGAACATCGATTTTTCATCGGTTAAGCACGGTTCGATTTGCAAGAGCGTTTGGGTGTCGGTGTTCAGTTCTTCGTAGTATTCGCATGCGGTTGAGAGCGTGTCTCGCAATTCGAGTTCGGCGAATCTTAGCGTTTCTGTCGGCGTAATCCGCCTGTCAATTGAGAACGTGACGTGTGCTGGCACCGTGTTGATTTTATCGCCTTCCGTCCCTCGAAAAGTGCCGCCGATGTTGAGGGTGGGGTGCCGTTTTGAGCCATCGGCTAGCGTGAATGCGCGCGTTGGCGATGCTAAATCACGCTTGAGTCGTTGCAACGCCGCTACCAGTTCTGCTGTCTTCTCAAAGGCATTTATCCCTTTATGCGGCTGAGAGCCGTGCGCTGCCTTGCCCTTCACGGCGATGTCGAGCCAGAGCACGCCGTTATGTCCATTGCCGATGTTCATGCCGCCGCCGCCCTCGCAATTGACGACGTAATCCGCGTTCACCAATCCTTGTTTGACGATATAACCCGCGCCCAAATCGCCGCCTGTCTCCTCATCGCACGTGAACGAGCATTCGACGTTGAACTTCGGTGTCGCGCCTGTCTCCTGAAGTGCCTGAATTGCAAACAGCAGTGCGGCGATGGAGTCCTTCATATCATCGGCCCCGCGGCCGTAGAGCCATTCGTCGTGAATCTCGCCGCCAAAGGGAGGCACCCGCCAGTCGCCTGCGACCGGGACGACATCGTAGTGTCCATTGAAATGCACCGTTTTTTCAGCACCGATATCCCACCGCGCGATGAGGTTGAGGCGCGGATGGTTTTCCGCGTTGGAGATGAATTCATTCGCGTAGTCAGTCGGCACAGGGACTACCTGCGTCTGCATTCCCAATGCCTGACACTTCGCCTCAAGCAGTCCCACAATCTCAGCGTAGTTATCGCCGGGTGGGTTGACGGTAGGAATTTTGACGAGCGTTTGTAGTAGCGCGCACAGCGCGGGCTGGTTGTCTTTGATATAGGTTTGTATGGCCATTCGCATTTTCCTTAAGTTCCGGGAGGCGCGTTAAAAACGCGCGCCTCATCCGGCGATAGACGTGTCCGTATACAAGATGCGGACTTCTTCGGGATGCCTGCCGATAGTGAGGAAGACGCTGCCCCATTCGTCCAGGGGCAAGCGGCCCCAGATCTGAGCGTCAATGATGTCGCCTCTTTCGTCCGATGTCATACCGCCCTTGAACTTTCGGCTGACGACGACGATATGGATAGTCTCACCGTCAAATCCCCATCGGATACATCCACGAAATCTTTCTCATCGTTGAAATACCCGTTTTTGAGCAGATGGTAAATTTTTCGTTTCACCTTTTCGCATGCCATGGATAAGTTCTCCTCAAACCAAGTGGTTTTGCTTCATAAGGTATACCACTTGATTTCCTCAGGGTGTATCACTACCATGCGGGAAATCCGTCCGAGTTCCTCTTGCGTGAGCGTTTTGGAGAGGTTCTCCCAAACCCGGTCATCGCGTTCCTCCAGATTATAGTTCTCAATGTCAAATTGTCTACTGATGATGAGGATGCGGACGTATGCGTCTCCATCATCAAACACGTCGATGAAGTAGTCCGGTCCGCCGAAGGCCCCGGCTTTGAGCGTCTCCTCTATTTTCTCCCGCAGTGCTGTGCGCTCCATCGCTATGCCTCCATTACAAGATGCGGACTTCTTCGGGGAGCATGCCAATAGAGAGGAACACGTGCTGCCACTCGTTCTGAGTTAGATGTTTCCACATCTCCTCCCAGATGATTCGCCCCCTGTCGCTCATCGTGTAGCCCTTAAATTTTCGGCTGATGATGACAATATGGATAGTCTCACCGTCGAATCCCCCATCGGACACATCAACGAAATCTTTTTCATCGTTGAAACGCCCGCCTTTCAGCATTTCGTAAATTTTGCGTTTTGCTGTTTTGCATGCCACGGCGAACTCCTCCTCTAAATATTTGTGTTTATCCAGTGCATCACCCTATCAACATGAGTCATGAACTGAGTTGCCTCTTCAGGACTTGCTTGCTTTGGGTCATAACGCCAATGGGGTGTCCATCGGTTGACATCGTTAAACAGATAGGACATTTCACTATTGTTCAGCAGGCGATGATGGCCTGGGGCGAGTCTTAGCAACCCTTCCAAGTGATGCGTAAAGACTGTCCCGTGCGCCGGTAGGATGGAGCGTCGTTTCAGTTCCAATTCCAATTCCAATTCGCGCAAGGTGCGGCAGTCATAAATCTGCATTAACTTCGTTTTCAAGAGGCATTCGACGGCATAGCCGGCGAGATACATCGCGCCACGCCACCGAGACGCGGCGAAGAGAACCCGCGCATCGGTTAGACGTTGCAGACTCGCCCCGGCTTGCTCGCCGATGCCGTTATGCAAACGGATATTCATAATAGATAGGATACCACACCTTGCAACCCAAATGCAACCTCAATCGTCCCTCACGTGACGACAGCCTGGTCGCCCGCGGATAGGTGCCCCACGGTCTCGCCCGTTTTCGTAAACGTTCGCGTCACATTGACAGACGCGTATGTCCACAAGATTTTCATCGGTGCGTTGCTTTCATTCCAAAAGCGATGCGGGATGCCCGCCGGCACGAACGTTGTGTCAAACGCTTTCATGGTATAGACTTCGCCATCCACTTCGCAGGCGGCTTCGCCTTCCAGAATCGTGACAGATTCGTCACAGTTGTGATAGTGACGCGCAATCGCGGCACCGGGCTCAAACATCGTTACGCCGTTGGTTAACGAAGTGGCATCCAGCCACTTGCCGGCGAGCGGCACCGTTTTCACGCCAGTTCCCCGGTCGATGGGTGTCTGCTTCTCAAAATTGATAACGTGCGCTTTTGTGTCCATTTGTTAGCCTCCTCCGATTTCTTGCTGTTAGAGAGTTTACCTTTAATGAGAAAAAATGTCAAGGCATATTGAAAAACGCGCTTGACTTTCCAAAGGAAATATGCCACAATAAAGCGAAATCCTCTCCGCACAGCGAAAAATCGGTTATGAAAAACGATAAAAAAACACTCTTCGGTTGGTGCATGTATGACTGGGCGAATTCCGCGTACGGCACCACTATCGTCGCCGCCCTGCTACCGAACTATTTCGCGAGAGCCGTTGTCGGCGATGCCGGTGTCACAATCGCCGGGCAGACGTTCAGTGCGACAGCGTTATGGGGTTATATGTTGGGCGCGTCCGCGCTCATCGTTTTCCTCTGTGCACCTGTGCTTGGTGCCATCGCTGATTTCTCTGCCGCGAAAAAAAAGTTCTTGGTGAGTTTCGCGTATACCGGCAGCCTCTTCGCAACACTCCTCTATTTCTGCACCGCCGGCAATGTCTGGCTGCTCATTTTGCTCTTCATCGGTTCACAAGTCTGCTTTGTCGCCGCAAACGTCTTCTACGATGCGTTTTTACCGCAGATTGCCTCGCCAGCAAGATTGGATGCTGTCTCTAGCAGAGGATATGCCTTTGGATATGTCGGTGGGGGGTTGCAATTTGCCATCGCGCTTGCGCTCGTCGCGATGCACGATGTTATTGGGATTAGTGAAGCGATGGCGGCGCGCATCGGCATCGGCATGGCAGGGCTCTGGTGGGCAGGCTGGACGCTCTTCACCGTCAAGTTTGTGAAGGAATCGCGCCCGGAAAGACGCGGCGCCGGCGAAACGAGAGATGAACCTAGCGACGCGCGGCTGCAATGGCCCGACTATCTGAAGATTGGTGTCAGCCGAACTATTGCAACCGCCAAAAAGGTGCGGCAGTTTAAACACCTCACCCTCTTTCTCATTGCCTACCTTGTTTACAACGACGGCATCCACACCGTCAGCACGATGGCGACGATTTACGGCACGCAAGAACTCGGACTTTCCACGACAGTGCTGATGGTGACACTCCTCGCTGTCCAAATCATTGCGATAGGCGGCGCGCTCGTGTTCAGCCGCATCGCAGCTTTCATGGGCACGAAACGGACTGTCATGCTCACGCTGCTCCTCTGGAGCGGTGTTGTCACCTACGGCTATTTTACGCGAACGGCGCCCGAATTCTTTCTGCTTGGTGCCATTGTCGGCCTCGTCCTCGGTGGTTCACAGGCACTCAGCCGCTCTTTCTACGGCGCGATGATTCCCGAAGGGGCAAGTGCGGAATTTTATGGATTCTACTCTGTCTTCAGCAAATTTTCTGCTACCTTCGGGCCGCTCACCTTCGGGTTTATCGCCCAAGTCACGGGCAGCGCGCGCCTCTCCATTATTTCGCTGATGGTTTTCTTTCTCGTCGGGTTGGTTTTGCTGGCATTCGTAGATGAGGAGAAGGCGAAGGTGAAGCAGGATTTCTAGGATTCCCCGGAGTAGGTTGGTGTTCTGGTGTCAACATCGCGGGGGACAGGCCCCCGCGCTACGGTATGAATGAGGGGTTATGATTAATTCACTAACTTAAAAACAATTGGGAGCTCCAACCGCAAACTGCTCCCATGATGCTCTTCAGGAAACGGCGGATACGGCACAGCATTCTGGACAGCAGCGAGAGCGGCGTTATCTAACGCACGCGAGCCCGAAGAAGCAGTTATTTCCGTATGCCGAACGGTGCCGTCTTTAAACAGCGTAAACCGCACTGTCGTGGCGGTGCCGTCGTCTAAACGCCGGACGCGCGGCGGAAACCGCTGCACCTGCTTGATGCGTTCACGCACCTGTTTCAGGAACTCGTTAAACGAACGCTTGGAACTGCCAAAATCGGTTGCGGCCAGTTCAAGATTGCCCGGTTCGTTGAATTCCATTTGTGCGAGACTCGTGCCCATATCCATCCGCATCGCCAAACTTGTCGTCTCGAACTTCGGCACTTCAAACTTCGGCATCGTTGTGATGATGTTCGCCTGCCGTGATTCGCCAAAAAGGGAGCGGCCGAGTCCTTCCGGGTTCGGTGCCATCACAGGCCGCGTGGAGCCCTCGCTTGTCGGTAAGGTGAAGCGCGCATTGCCCACCGGAATCTTCGCACTCGTCGTTACGGGCTGGCCCTTCGGCGCGCGAATCTTAAACGTCTTCGGTTTCGGTGCTTTCCGCATTTCACGCCGCTGCGTCCGACGCTTCGGCTGCGGTTTTTCCTCGGTAACGAAGACGCTCTGCATCGCGTCTGTGTTAATTTCTAGGACTGCCTTCCGAATAAGATAGATACCGAGGACGATTATCCCGATGGCGTGCAAGCCAATGGAGACACCGGCTGCGATTTTCCGGCGGCGTTTTCCTTTTTCCTTCACCGCCGCGTAGTGAGAGTGAGTGTAGTTCATAAGGTTTCTTCCTCCAAGAAGGGAGTGCGGGGGACAGGCCCCCGCGCTACGGTATGTTAATCCTGATAACTCAACAATTTGTAACGCTTATCCTTTACCACAACCGAGCCGAGAATCTTCAGTTCCACCTTCTGGTTTCCCTCGGCCGTCCGTAACGTCAAAACGGTTCCCCGCAGCAGCTGGAACCCGTCGTAAGTCTCAGTCGGTTTATCAAAGCGGATGTCCACAAACGTCAGATTGTGTCCGCCGTAACGTGCGATTGCCCGCTGCATGCCGAGGGTGCATTTTTTATTCAGGTTCTCCCATGCGAAGTTTTCGGGGAAGTTGCTCGGTGGGCGGCTCGCGGGGAAGGCAGGCCACAGCCACGCGAGATACGCATCGCGCTGCACCCGCAACTGATTGAGCCGTTCAATGTCTTGCCGATTCAAAGCGTCAACGACTGCCAGGCCGAGTTGGCCTGGCGAGTCGAGACTGTTTGTCCACGCGGGTTGCTCACAGCCGTTGAGGCTACTCCAAAAGAGTAGACAGGCGATGAGCGCGTAGAATGTATGCGCGGCACGCTTCCAAAGCGCGCCTACAAGCGAGAACCGACTAATACTGCGCACTCGTCGTCCACCCCGTTGTCCAATTGCTGGCGGGATCTACGCCGCCGATGAAGTTCACTTGCTGGAAGAACCCATCAGCAGGCGGCTTCGCTGGCGCAACCCCGGCTGCGCCGGCACCGGGCGTGAAGTCTGGCGCAGTTTTGTTGAAGGGTGCCCTCAGCCCCGGGTCCTTCTCATCGTTATCGTTACCGGCAGCCCAGGATGCTTCATCAAACCCATCGTCGTCCTTCTCATCACCGAAGTTGCCCTTCTTGTTTTCAAAGAAGATGCTGTTTTTCACGACTAAGGCACCGCTTTTCGCCTGTGCATGCGTGGCCGCGGTGTTGAGATCCAACCCCATTTTGTTGAAACCGGTGACAATAAAATTGGCGTAGGTGCCTGCCGCCCCTTCACGAATCAACATCCCGGTATCGCTTTCCGGACCGCCCGGGTCGCCGATAAGTGTCACATTATAGATAGTCGCGTTGGAGCGCGGTGTGGCTTCGTTGTTTTTGCTGCTGTTGTCGGCTTCAAAGCCGTTATCCGCGTCGTCGCCATACTGCTGCGCGACCCAGAATTGGCCCTTGCCGTTCCAGCCGTCTGTCCAGTCAAACGAGTCGTCCCGTGCGCCGGTAACGAGCGCGTATTTGAGGTTGACGGTGCCGCCGAACATTTCAATGCCATCATCTTGGTTCATGTGCACTTGCACGTGTTCGATGATAGTGCCGGAGCCGACACCTTGTAGCGCGATGCCGTTGAGTTCGTTGTCTGGACTAAATTCGATGCCGGCGAACTCAACTCGGACGTACCGTAGGATGCCGCTGCTATCGGCGGGATTGTTGCCGCCGAAGGCACCCGTGTCGCCTTCACCGAAGGTTTCACCTTGGTTGGTAGGAGCATTGCCGTTAATAATCAGGCCGCCCCACTGGCCACGGGCATGCGAGCCATCTGGGGCATCGCTTGACATGACGATAGGCGCGTTCGCGGTGCCTTCGGCCATGAGCTTCCCACCGCGCGCGATGATGAGCGTTCCCTGACTCGCGCCCTCCCCATAGATGTTAACACCCGGTTCAATCGTTAACGTTGCACCGGGCTCGACAAACACCGCACCGCGCAACAGGTAATCTTTGTCCGCGCTGAGGGTTCTATCCGCCGCTATCTTGTCTGTCAGCACGACTACGGTGCGGCCGCCAACAGTGATAATTTCCTCAGTTGCCTCCGCTGTTTCAGCGGTTGCCGCATCAGTAGTCACGTCGTCATCTGCACCGCACCCGACAAAAACCGTCGCGAACCCGGCCAGGGCGATGAGCATCGACTGAAACAGTTTAAACCTAATCTTTGACATGATTTTACAAAACTCCTTTTTTCGCTTTAACAACCGTCGGGACAAACCCCGCTAGTCTATTTTCTCGTTAGGATTTACGCATATTCCGCCATTCTCCCAGAGGCTCGGTTTCAAGCCAGGGGAAATGTGAAATTGCCTAAATCCTATGTCTGTATAAGTTGGCAGCATCAACGCCGCCGCTTCACGTTTAAGGATACCCCAAAATTGTTACAAAATAGTTACGATGTTATAAATTATTTTTGACGTTTTTTCGTCATTTGTAATGCGTTTGATAGCAGTTCTTGTGCATGAACATCTCTCTGCGAACAGTTGTCATTGACGTGTTGATGCCTCAGTTGCCGCGCTAAATTGTTCCTGCCGAAATCTCCTGTTTAGAGTTGATAGCTTATCCCGAACGAGAAGGCCCTGCCAATTTTATACCGCACGTAAATCTCCTCACCTTGTTTGAAATGCACATAAGGATCGAGCAGGTTCTTCGCCGAGAAACTGATACGGAAGTAGTTTGCAACTGTCCGGCTGAAACTTGCATCCAACTGCCCGCGCGGCTGTTCATATACATCCGGCACGCCGTGGTTGCCCACCTCCGATAGCCGCTTGCCAAAAATGTTATAGGCAATTGTACTAGAGAGTCCCCAATTGTCATCCTCGTAGCCCAACGAGAGATTGACAATATAGGGACACTGCCCCTGAAGCGGCCGCTCCGAAGAAGTCTGAATGCCGATATCTGGCAACACGACTCGCGATGTAATCAGTGCGGCATTGGTGTTAATAGAAAACTTGCTCAGTGCCGGTGTCAGCCCGCCTAAGTTCTGACGCACCTCTAACTCTACGCCATAGTTGTTTGCCGCATCGGCGTTTTCGTAGGTGATGCGCACTTCCGCCTGGGGCTGCACAATTTGTTCAATCGGCTTCTGGAACCGCTTATAGAAGACGCTCACAGCGACAACGCCGCCGAGTTGCGGGAACGCCTCCCAGCGGACATCGTAGTTGTCTATCTGCGTCCGCTCCAGTTCCGGATTGCCGAGGATGGTTCGCCCGCCCACGAAATCGGTAAACTCAAACGGCGCGAGTTCGCGGAAATCCGGACGCGTTATCGTGCGGGACGCAGCAACCCGCAAGTTCATCCGCTCTGTCAACCGATAGGTAAGGTTTAGCCCCGGCAGCAAGTCCAGCGTATCCAAATCCGCCACAATCGGCTGCGCTGCGGCAGAAAACGGATTATAGGTGGTAACCTTCTGTGCCGATGCCTCCAACCGCACGCCTGTCATCAACTGCCACTTCTGGGTGAAAGGCGTATCCAGCATGAGGTAACCTGAATAAATATCGTGGGCTGCAAGGTAATTGTCGGTTGCGCGCGTAGACTCGCGCAGCTCAAAGATGCGCGGCGCGATGTTATCGAATTGGAAGAGGACTTCCGGCGGCGAGGCGAGATCTACGGTGGTATCCACATTGTCCGATGGCAGGAACCTGAACCGCCGGGCATCGAATGTCCGGTTCCGATTTCGCCAGAGCCCGCCAAATTTGAAGAGCCCCTCTGCCCCAATCGGTGCGCGCCAATCGACGCGCGCGTTGTATTCATCGTCTTCCAAATCGAAGAAGAAGCGGCTGCCGCTATGCGTGACATCGCGGAACGTGAACCTGCCGTTGCCCCTGTCTTCGTAAATGGTCTCGCGTGTATCCGGTTCATCGCGCGAGGCGCGCGAGTAGGTGAGCCGCCACTCCATGGAAAGGTCCGGCCTCGGCAGGGCCACGACATCGTCTGTCTGCGATGCATCAGAAATCCCCGGGCCGCCGAATTCAAAATCGTGCGTGCCGGCCAGTTGTCCAGAGAAGAGTTCGCGTTCGACATAGCGAAGCCGCGCGCTCCGCATATCGGTGTTTCTATCGGCGTTGAAGCCCTCCCACAGGCGGGTTTCGTCTTCCGCCGTGTGGGTGAAAAGGGTGCGCAGATTGAGTTGATGTTGCGGTGAGAAACGCAAACTTGCATTCAGCACACTGCCCCAGTTGACTTCATTGCCGCTCCGCTCCACATTGTAGGAGGTGACAGGTGAGAGCGTCTCATTTAGCCCGAGGCGGAACGCATTCCGCACCTGCGTGCCGTAACTATAGCTGTTACCGTAGGAAAGCACGCCGAGGTAGCCGAACTCCTTGCCCAGAAGTGTGCTACTGTTGCCAAGGCTGAATTTATAACTCTGGTTTGCCGGCACCTCTTGGCGTTGCGGAGACCAGGTGTTCGAGAACGCCTGTCCGAATTCCTGAATCTCTTGCGGCGTAAACCCTGCCGATGTGAACCGCCCGCGTTCCCGAATCGGCAAATCTGCAGCGCGTTCTTGAACGATAATAGGCAGCTGCCGCGTGCTATCGTCAAACCCCAGAAAGTCTAAATCGCCGCCCGGGTATGTCAACCCGTCTGCGCCTGTCGATTGGGTATTGAACCCGGTTGACATGGAGAGAGACATCGTCAATTCTTCAGGGAAGTCTTTAGTAAATACCTGCACGGACCCGCCTGCGAAGCCTCCCGGCTGGTCTGGGGAGAACGTCTTCACCGTCTGCAAACTTGCTAAGAGGCTCGCCGGAAAAATGTCCATCGGGACGACCCGACGATTCGGTTCCGGGCTCGGAATCTCAACGTTGTTGAGCAGCGTGTTACTGTAGCGTTCGCCCAGTCCGCGCACAAATACGTACCGCCCACCGACGATGCTGACACCTGTTACCCGTTTAATCGCCTCGCCTGCGGAGGCTGCGGGAAGGCGGCTAATCTCTTCCGTGCTGATGCTGTCTTCAATACGTGAGCTCCGCATCCGTTTTTCAATAAGCCCCCGTTCACTTGACTGGCTCAGCCGAACTGGCAGTTGAATCGCATCCAGGTTCACTATTTGCGGTGCGAGCGCGACCTGCACTGGTTCCACCTGTTCCCCAACGTTCACCTCAAAATCGGTGAGGGCTGCTGCCGTGTGAAAGGGTGCGGTAATCTGCAGCGTGTAGGTGCCGCTCGGCAGTTTGAGCGAAAACGCGCCCGTCTCATCGGTATGCACTCGGAGGTTGGTATCCACCACCTTTATCGCCGCCCCTTCTAGCGGCAACTCGGTGGCACTATCAACAACACTCCCTGTGATTTTTACGAGTTGTTCTGTTTCTGTCTGCCCGCGCCCGCCCGCGGGGACAAGCAGTAAAAGCAACAGCCCAATGCACCAAAACTGATGTTGCCGTTCCATGTTTCTCCCTATAGCCGTGAAGTCCTTCAAAGTTAACTTCGTTTAGCGTTCGATCTGAAATGTGTTCTCAACGCTATGCCATTCAGCTGTAAGGGCGGATGTCTCTATCCGCCCGTGAGTCAAAATTCCCCGTTTATTTTCTGCCGCTTCATGAAAGCACGCCTACTGCAGTCTCTTCTGCGTAAGTCCTATAAATTATAATGCCCAAATGTGACAAAATTGTGTTATTTTTTTGACAAAAAAAAGAAAAATTGATTTTATCTTGGAATCTGTGGATAATTAAGGCAGGAGGACACCCATGAGCACCGAATTACGACGGAAAAGCATCCATTTCTCAGGTTTAATCCTACCTATTATTTATCTCTGGCTGGATAAACCGATGATTTTGTGGCTGGTAGGAAGCCTCACCGGCGTTGCGCTAATCGTGGAACTCGGAAAATCGGGTTCGGCGCGATTCCGCGCGCTCTTTTTCCGCATCTTCACTTCAATGCTCCGAACGCATGAACGCCGAGGCGCAATCACTGGAGCAACCTACTATCTCATCAGCGCGCTGCTCTGCATACTCTTTTTTCAGAAGGCCCTCGCGATTGTCTGCATCTTCTTCATGGTGTTGGGGGATATGTCCGCGGCGTTAGTCGGAAAAAGATGGGGTAAGACGAAACTCATCGGCGAGAAGAGCTTAGAGGGAAGCGGCGCCTGTTTTGTCGTCTGCACGGTGCTCTCCCTCTTTTTTTTCTATTTACCTGAGACGGGTGTGTGGAAACTCCCTCAGCTACTAACTGATGCGCAGAAGTTTCATCCTATGGTGGGGGTTGTGGGCGCGTTTGTCGCTACCGTCGTGGAACTTCTCCCGCTTCGGATTGACGATAATTTGACGGTACCGCTTATCTCTGGGGCGGTGATGCAGGCGATCATCCACTTTGGAACGTAAGGGCGGATGTCGGTATACCCAATAAATCGCCCGGGTCGTTCCAATTTTCGCTTTTCAAAATACAAAATGTGTGGTAAATTTATAGAATACGCTGAAAGGCATCGCGCCTGCAGGAAATTATGGCACACATCAAACTTCAAAACATTGTCAAACGCTACGGCGATGTCACCGCTGTCAAAGATTTTAATCTGGAAATTGAGGACAAGGAATTTGTCGTCTTCTTGGGCCCCTCCGGTTGCGGGAAGACAACGACGCTCCGCCTCATCGCAGGACTTGAACACCCCGAAGAAGGCGATATCCTGATTGATGGACAACGTGTCAACGATTTGTCGCCTGCCGACAGGGACATTGCCTTCGTCTTCCAATTCTACGCGCTCTATCCACACCTCACTGTCTACGGTAACATCGCCTTCCCACTCAAGGCGGTGAAGGTGGAAAGATCGGAAGTTGACAGGCGCGTCAAGAAGGTGGCATCAATTTTACAGATATCCGAGATGTTGGACAGGAAGCCGAGTGTCCTCAGCGGTGGAGAGATGCAACGCGTTGCCCTTGGCCGGGCGATGGTGCGGCAGCCGAAAGTCTATTTGCTTGATGAACCGATGGCAAATTTGGATGCCAAACTCCGGGTAGACACGCGCGCCGAATTGAAACGCCTCCAGCACGAGTTCGGCGCGACTACCATTTTTGTCACGCACGACCAGGTTGAAGCGATGTCCCTCGCCGATCGCATCGCTGTTATCCACCAGGGCGTGCTACAGCAAATCGGTACCCCACACGAGATTTACAACAGCCCGGAAAGTCTCTTCGTCGCCGGGTTCATGGGCATGCCGACGATGAACCTCCTAGGTGCCGAACTCGGTTTGCGTGAGGGACACCCCGCGCTGCGCCTCAGCCATACCGATATCTGGCTGCCTCTCCCGCCGCAGCAACAAGCGAAGCTGACTGCAGCGGTTGAGAGGAACGGCCTGGTTTTCGGTATCCGGCCGGAACATATCCGTGCCGCGCTTGAACCAGGCGAACGGAGACTCGCTGCCGACGTGCATCTCATTGAACCCCTCGGTTCCGCCAATATCTTGGATCTTCGCCTCGGAACGGCGGCCGAAACGCAGGACCCGATTCTCCTCCGCGTCCGCACGCATCCGACATTCCGAGCCGCAGTAGGCGAGAAGGTTTGGTTCGATTTTGACCCGGGGCAGACGCGCCTTTTTGATCGGCAAACGGAACAGGCAATAGTTTTGTAGGTGAAGCAGAACCAAAAACGTAGTCAATGACAGCTGACGCAAGGAGCCGCTATGCAGCCAGAAACCGTAAACGCACGCTTTGCGCCAAGACGAAAATGTCGTTTAGCCGCCTTCGATTTAGACGGCACCCTCTTAAACAGCGCGCACGAAGTCTCCTCCGAGCACCGCGCTGCCCTTCAGGAGCTCGTCAAGAACGATGTGCTTGTCGTCCTCATCTCTGGCAGGATGCACCGTTCTATCCAACCGATTAGCGATGCAATCGGGTTAGAGAATCCGATTATTTCCTATAACGGCGGGATGGTGAAGCACGCGACCACCGGCGAAGTGTATCACCACACGCCTGTCCCGGCGGATGCGGCGATGGCAATCGTGAACGAGTGCGTCGCGCAGGATTTACATCTCAACTACTGCTTGAACGACGAGCTTTATGTCGCCGTGCGTAACGAATGGAGCGCGCTTTACGAGTGCCGAACGGGTGTCCCCGCCACACCCGTGGGAGATCTTCGTGAATTGAGCGGCGAAACGCCGACGAAGATGCTGATTATCCATGCGCCGGAAGAATTGCCGCCGCTGCTGGCGCACTTCAAAACCGCGTATGGCGAGGCACTCTATGTCACGCAGACGCAGGCGGAGTACATTGAGTTCATGAATCCGGCGGTGACGAAAGGGCGCGCCCTCACTGCACTCGCCTCGCAGTTTGATATCCCGATGGAGACAGTGGTAGCGTTCGGCGATAGTTACAACGATGAGACATTGCTCAAAGTGGCTGGTTTTGGCGTGGCGATGGGCAACGCGGTTGCGCCCATTAAAGCGTGCGCGGATTACATTACTGCAACCAACGACGAAAACGGCGTAGCGCAAGCAATCTGGGAGTTGATTCTCTAAATGTCCCGGTAGGCGCGGTGACAAACCGCGCCTCCTGCAAAAAACAAGGTGTAGAGCACCGCCCTTGGCACCCTACACCCATAAAGTACGTCGGGCGATTTATTGCCCATTTTGCGTGTCGCCGTTTGTCCCGTTCGGCGGTGTCTCATCAAAAGGGAGCCCCTTTATCTCGGCATCGAGCCGCCGGTTGTTCCACGCGAGCCACGCGCGTTGGTTTTCAGCGATGCCTTCAGCGATGCCTTTAGCGATGCCTTCGGCTCGCGCTTTCTTCACGCGCTGCTGGAGCGTCGCTTTGAAGCGTGTTGTTAAATACATAAGCACATCCCACCCATTGTAAATCGCAATGAGGATAACAGACCCTCCTGCACTGAACGCGGCGATATGGATGAAGAACTGCTTCGCGTTCTCCATCAACGGCCCACTCCGGCCGAATTCATGCGCCGCGGCGAACCCAGCATAGATTGCGAAAATAAGCGAAAAGATTTTTATCGCGGGGTTTACCCATTTCCGAGGAATCCCGATAAATGCGATGATTTCGTTGTCGCGCCGCGTGTCCACAGGACTCTCGTCTTGCCCCACATCGAGGTGATTCTCCTGCACTATCCCTTCTCCTTACCGTCAAAGTCGCCCGCTTGGAACGCGCCTTGCAAATAGTTTAACGCCTTACGCCGGCGTATTGCAAGCAAAAAACGCATGAAGAGCGGGGCCATGTCAGCGCGCCGCGGTGCGGCGGGTTTCGCCGAGGGCAGCAGCACGGATGGAAGAGCTGTCCTCTCCCGCGTCCGGCTGCATGTCCCCGAGCTTAACCGGCATTCTCATAAGGAAAATCCGCGACGAGCACATAGGAATTCCCTTCTTTTTTTAACGACATCTGCGCGGCACTCATCGTGAAATTGAAGTACTTCGCGAGCACCTCCGCTAATTCGCGATGCAACTGTTTAATGTCCCGGTTATTCGCATCAAACCGGTCTTGTGTGATAACGAGTTTTAAACGTTGCTTCGCGACACCGCTTGATTTCGGTTTTCGCGCAAATAATTTCATAAGATTCATAGCGTATCTCCATTCTTACGGGTAGGCGCGCCGGAAGCGCGCACAGTCCACGGGGCGCGCGCCTGTCCAAACGCACTACTGCCCCCGGTCTGCGACAAGCCTAAACGTTTTAAGCCTGCTTGTTCGCGTTCACGTTCGGGAAGTCTGCCGTTAACACGTAGGAATTCCCGCGCTGTTTTAGCGACATGCGAACTTCATCCACATGGAAGTCAAAATGTTTTGACAGCACCTGCATGAGCTCTGCCTGCAATCTACGCATTGACTCTTCGTCAACATCGAATCTATCTTGCGAGATAACCAGTCTGAGCCGCTCCCTCGCGACACTGCTTGACTTGGGTTGCCGCCCAAATAACCGTCGAAGGTTCATGCTGACTCCCTACCTATTTATTCCCTGAAAACCAGTCAAGGATGTTAGAGAAAAAGCCTTTCTCACGAAGTTCTGGAATCGGTATCCGCTGTCCCGTCAACCGCTTCGCGATGCGCATGTACGCCTGTGCACCCGGCGAATTTTTGTTATGCACCAGCGGAATCCCGCGATTCGTTGAGGCGATGACTTCCCGGTCTTCTGGCACGACGCCGATAAGCTTGAGATTCAGGAGGCCCACAACATCGCTCTGGCTCACCATGTTGCCTTTCCGTACCATCTCTGGCGAAAGCCGATTCAGCACCAGGTTGATCGGTTCGACTCCTTCGTGTTGCAGTAAGCCGGTAATCCGGTCTGCATCGCGGATAGCGGAGACATCCGGCGTTGTGATGACGAGTGCCTCTTCTGCCCCCGCGGCTGCATTGCGGAACCCGCTCTCGATGCCGGCGGGGGAGTCGACAAGCACAAAATCGTGAGTGGCGCGCAACTCCGTACAGATGGCTTTCATCTGCTCCGGTTGGATGTCGTCCTTGTTGTTTTTCTGCGAAGCCGCGAGCAGCATCAACCCTTCCACCCGCTTGTCTTTGACGAGTGCCCTTGACAACTCGCACCGATTTTCTATCACATCCATCGAGGTGTAGACGATGCGGCTCTCCAACCCCATGACGACATCGAGATTCCGGAGTCCGACATCCGCGTCAATCACGACGACTGTTTTCCCGATAAGGGCAAGCGCGGTGCCCAAGTTGGCCGTGGAGGTTGTCTTGCCAACCCCACCCTTGCCTGATGTTACGACGATAACCTTGCCCATCGATGATTCTCCTCCTACTTATAATTCCTCAACGATGATGATATCTTCCGTCCCAGCACGCGCGATTTCGGGATACCCGCGCGACTTCTGTCCCCAAGACGGGCGGCTAATGTAGTTGCCGATTTGCAACTGCAAAGGCACGAGGTTCATGGCGATGATGACAGAAGATAATTTGCCGTTCATACCAGCGTGCGCGCTACCCCGTAACGCACCGAGAACAACAATGTCCCCACCCGCGCTCACCTCGCCACCGGGATTGACATCACCGTAGATAATGAGGTTCCCTTCTGGAAAGTCCTCCGTTTGCCCAGAACGAATAGTTTCCCGGACTACCCGCGTTTTTTCGATTCTGCCGCGTTCGGCGCGAGCAGCCAGGGGCCGTTTTTCACCGAGCACCCCGGTACTGTCACCTGTGCCATCAGCGATGTTGAGGCCGCGAACCTCCATGCCATAGGTATCCTGGAGTTCTGTCTTGAGATAAGCCAGGTCTGCCTCTGTCAGGAGTGGGGCATTCATGTCAATCTGCACGGAAACGCCTGCCAACGGCTGATTCATCCGCTCAAACTCCTTCCGAATCGCTTCAGTAACCTCGGTGACAGAGAATGTCGGCGTGATGTTCAGGTGCAAACCGTCCTGATAGGCTCTGAGGACTACGATTGATTTTGCCATTTTTTCGTATGTCGCGATGCGTTTGATAACGGAGGTGCGTGCAATGACGTTCTTCTCCGTCCATCTGTCATCAACGTTGTCAATGACTACGTTTTCGATGCTACTTTTTCCGCGGTGTTCGTTAAGCCTTTACTTGCGCGAGAACATAAGGGCCTTCAGGAATCACCGCTATCTGCGCGTCGGTGCCGTGGCGGGCTAAGATTGCCTCGATACCCGCCTGCGGTTCGCGCACGGGATGCACAAACAACTTCGCCTGTTGCTGATACGGAATGCCTTCGGAATAAAAATAGATGTCCGCCTTCCGGGCAACTTTTGCCAATTCTTCCAACTGCCACTGATCGATGACGAAGTTGGCGGGGTTGTAAAGTCCTTCGACGAATGCGCGCAAATCCCGCGTTTTAAAAACCAGATCGGTGAACGGCCCGCTCCCGATGCCTTCGCTACAGGCTGCGACGAGCAGGATACTGCCCCCTTCTTTCACAATCTCAACGGCGGCGAGTAGCCCTTTAATCGCCTGATAGAATGTCGTATCCAACGGATGTCCCGCACTAGAGACGACGACTGCATCCACCGGCTCAGGCAGCGTTGCCTTCGCCTGATTCTCCACAAACTGCGCGCCGCTGAGGTGCGATGCCACCATGTCACCCGCAAAAACTCCGGTTATCCGCCGCGCTTTGTCAATCGCGACGTTGAGATTGAAATCGACACCTGCCATCAAGGCAATCTCTGTTGCCTCCTCGTGGAACGGGTTGCCATCGAGTATGCCGACAGCCGACTTGGGATGCTCCATCAAGTGTGGGCCGTGCATAATCTTCATCGTCTCTACAGAGGCGAGCCCCGGACAAACCGCCTTCCGTCCGCCGGAATACCCTGCCATCAAGTGCGGCTCAATCAACCCTGTAATCACTTTCAGAGCGGCGGCGAGATACGTCTTATCAATATGGACAGGCGTGCTGTTCCGCGTTTTACCGAGATAGGCGTGCGTCCCCGGGTCTTGCGAGAAGTGGTTGACGATGCGATACGTCTCCATAATGGCACGGCCCACCATACCCTCCAATTCGTTCCCCTCGTTGGGACGATGGATGCCGGTGGCGATGAGAATCGTTATCTGCTCGCGCGGGATGCCTGCTGCCTCAAGCGTCTCCAGCAGCGGCGGCAGGATTACCTGATTCGGGACAGGGCGCGTCACATCGGAAATCACGATGCAGGCGGAGTCCCGGCCTCGCGCCAACGCCGCTAAGGCCGGTGAAGAAATCGGTTCCGCAATCGCCTGCCGAACCGCTGCGTCGGCATCTGCCAGCGGCACACGTTCCGACGTTTCCAAGATGCCCGCCAGATTGTTATCAGGAATGTTTACCGGCAATGTTCCCTGTCCATATCTCATACTCACTTGCATGTCTGATATTCCTAAAAAACTTGACTTTTTTCGCGATGCATGTTAAAATTCATGAAAAATCCAAACACGGGGAACCAAACACCCATGCAACGCATTGAAGTTACCACAAAACCTAACGGTGCCGGCCGCAATTGGCTTGAAGTCGGCTATTTTGAGAACGATGCCCTCGACCGGAAGCAGTGGATTAAGAAGAACGTGCCGCATCAGGACGCAAAGCTGACGGTGGATAGGCAATATTCGGCGCGCGGAGAGACCATTGACTGGATTATCCTCATTCCCGAAAATTACCCGTTCACGCTTGTCAAAGTCACCTACGATAGGCTGAACCCGAGGGAACTTGAAGTCCTGTGGGAACCGGGCGGCGCATCGCAACCCGAGACTGCCCGTGAAGATAAAATCAAGCGCGCCTTTGAACTCGCATCCGATAACGAGGAGCTGACCGCGGTTCTCAAGGAGCTCCTCTAAAAACGCTGGTGGTACATCTTCCTACCGGAAGCGCGCTTACAACGCGCGCCCAGGCTGTTTGCTCTCACCGGCTACCACCCATAACGCTCTGGTCCCCAGGGCTTTGTTATCAACTCCTGCTTTGCCATCACCATCGTTTTGCTCGGCACGTCGTCGTAGAGGATAACGCCTGGGCCGACGACGCTGTAAGTTCCGATGCGCCGCCCCGGCATGATGATGGCGTTGACACCGGTTCGGCAATAGTCGCCCATGTAAGTGGCGTTCGCGCCGTACGGCGGTATTTCATAACGTCCCTCTATCTGCATCGGCGTATCCTTGTCATCAAACCGTAGTGTGCCGCACACTGTTGCCGCGCCGATATCGGTGGCGCATCCGAAAACGCCGGACATCTCGCAGTAGTGATACAGGTAAACCTTGTCAAACAGCACACCCGACATCTCTGCGCCGTGTCCAACGATGCATCGGTTTCCGATGACGCTGTTCCCGATATCACAGTAATCGCTGATGCGGCATTGGTTTCCGACGAGAAGGTTTCCATGCAAAATCGCGCCGTTCGTGATGTTGTTGTTTGCGCCGGCAATCAACGTGCCGTTAATGACTACCCGCGGTCCGATTGCCGAGTTTTCGCCTAACACGACGCGTCCGTTAATCTCCGCAGCCTCTGAGATTGTTGCACCTTTTGCGATGCAGTCTTCCTCAATCTGATTCGCGAGATAATCCATCAATCGCCGATTCGCTTCCAGTACGTGCCACGGTTTATCGACATCAACGAAGAACTCCGTCGTTTCCACCGCTAACACCGGTCTTCTGTCGTCAATCATCAACTGAATAGATTGCGCGATGTCCGATTCAGGCGGCGGCATGCCGCCGACAGGCACGCGCGTCACAATGCCGGGATTCCTTAAGAGATACGGTGTCGTTTCCTTCTGTTTAAAAGCATAAACGCCGCAGAGCCGATGCGAACCGCCGCGCGGATGCCCTTCAATGCCGGTCACACATTCGCCGCTGATATCGGCACACAGCCAGTTGCTTGCGTCTTCATGTCCGAGAGGTTGCATCAGCACGGCCGCTTCTGCTTCTTGTTTAGAGTACTCGTTAATCAAATTACGTAAATTATCGGGTGCGGTTACAATATCACCCGGAACCACGAGATAACGTTCGTTTTTGAGGTGCTTGACTGCTTCCAACGTCGCCGTTGCTGTGCCATCAAGCGTCTGTTGCGTTACGAACGTCACTTCGGGAATGTCGGCGATGGCCCCGCGCACCTGTTGTGCGTAATGCCCTACGACAACGATGATCTGCCCGCATCCTACCTGCACGAGATTCTCCACGACTCGGCGCACGATAGGCGTATTCGCGACCGGCAGCGTGCATTTTTGACGGAATTCGCCGTAAGGCCACACTTTTCTGCCTAACCCTGCGGCTAGAACAATCGCGCTATACATCTAAAATATCTGCTCCCATTTTACGTACTGATTCACGAACCCCGCCAAAAGTGCCAGATCTGGCTTCGGTTCGCTTAACCGTTTTTCATGCGGCAAAACACCGAGCACCGGCACGCCTGTCAAACGCTGAATTTCTTCCGGGTTTGTCTGTTCAGCGAACCCCGTGACTTTAGGCGGTATCGCGTTCAGCACAATCCCTGCGACTGGGAGGTTTGCCTGTCGTGCGAACGCCACGGTCAGCAGTGTATGGTTCAGCGTGCCGAGGCCTGCGCGCGCGACAATCAGCATCGGCAATTTGAGGTGCGCTATCAGGTGTGCGACGAGAAAATCGCCCTGAATTGGCACTGCGATGCCGCCTGCGCCTTCCACAACGAGAAATTCATATTTCTCGCGAAGTACCTTAAACGCCGTGTCAATCGCGCCGATGTCTATTTTTCTATTTTCGAGACGTGCGGCAACCGATGGAGCAAGCGGATAGTGGAGGCGAATGGGGTTTAGGAGCGTGAGTGTATCGTCCACTTGTGCGGCGTGCTTTAAGAAGCGCGCGTCTGCGTCGCCGCCGCTGCTAATAGGTTTCATGACTCCCACATGAACGTCCCGTTGTTTCATCCACGCTGCGAGGCCACCCGCGATAACCGTCTTGCCGATTTCGGTATCGGTGCCTGTAATAAAGATGCCATTTTGCATTATGCAAAAAATTATAGCATAAAATGCGTTAATTTTGCAAGAAAAATTGCAATTGCGCGTTTGGATGTGTTAAACTTAATGAAATCGCCATGAATCAGGAGAAAAATATGGGATACAGCGATGGACGGAGACAGGTTGAACGCATCCTCAAGTTAGCCGCGCTCCTCCAAAAATCACGGTTGAGAGTCCGGGCTCTGGCTGAGCGTTTCGGTGTTCATGTCACGCGCATTTACGAAGACCTGAAGATTTTGGAGAAGTTCTACGTCGTGAAAAAGGAGCGCGCCCTTTATTGGATTGAGCAGGAGCGGCCGCGTCCCCATCCAGAAATCACGAGACAAGAGTTCCACGCTTTAACGGCCGCTGTTGAGGCGGCAAAGGGTACGCCTTTTGAGAAACGGCTCAAGAGTGTTATAGGCAAACTCAATAAACCGCTCGCCGCTGACATTCAGAAGGAAATTGCGAGAGAGGCGAAGATTTCGGTGAAGCTCAAAGCCGGGAACCGCCATGATGAAGTTGAGGGGCACTTCCGCGTGTTAGAAAAGGCCCTCCATACGCAAAAGGCAGTGCGTGCGAGTTACCAACCGGGTGGCAAAACTGAGAGGGTTGCGCACGTGCTTCATCCGTATGCCATCTTTTTCCGGAAGGAAGATTGGTATTTGGAGGCGCGCTCCAATTTATCGGAGAACGCGTCGCTCACCTTCAAAATCCTCCGCTTCCGGCACATTGCATTGACAGATGAGCCGTTTGAGCGTCCCGCGGCATTTTCGTTAGCCGCGAACCTTGCGTCGCGATGGGAGTTGTTTAGTGGTGAGCCCATCACCGTGCATCTCAAAATTGCCTCGCACAAAGCGTATCTTGTTGAGGAGAAGGAGCGTCATGCTTCTCAGGAGATTATGGAGCGGTGCTCGGATGGTTCAGTGATTGTGCGGTATCACGTGCCGACGCGGGAATTCACGTTTTGGGTATTGAGTTTGGGAGATGCGGCGGAGGTGCTGTCTCCTCCTGAATTCCGCGCGGAGGTTGAGGAGATTGTGCGCGGGATGCATGCCATCTATTTTGGGGATGCTGCAGCAGAGACGATGCCGAACTAAGTCGCTTCGTGTTGTTGGACGGTTTTCGGTTCTACAATTTGTTAAGGGCGGATGTCCCTATCCGCCCTAAATCGGGGCCGCTGTGTTTTACAGTGTTTTTCGGAAAACCACAGACTACGATAACGCGACAATTGTAGGCATTGCACGAGCCGTTCACAAATTGTCTATTCCTGATGCCTCGGTTTTCGTCTACGTTGACGCACTCGGCAACAAAAAAGGCCATATTTACAAGACACGCTTGAGGAAACTCAAATGTTCTGTCAAAAAGGTGCGTGGAATCAAAAAAGATGAAAACGAACCGCTCATCAGGCTAGCAGACGCTGTGGCGAGAGCAGCTGCGGAATTGCTTAAATACGATTCCAAAGACCTGGGCGAAATTTTTTCGCAAGCGAAACAGCAAGGCACCCTTGTTGAGCTTTAAAACAGAAAACCACCCCGTTACGTCACACGTAAGGGGGTGGGCAACCTATTCTCCCGGCCGGCCGGAAGACAGCTCAGCATACGCAATAGTCTTCGGCTGCTATTTTACTTCTGGTAAAGGGTAGAACACCACCCTGGCGAGAGGGTGGGCAACCTATCCTGCCGACCGGTCGGCAGGCAGCTCAGCGTACGCAATAGTTTTCGGCTGCTATTTTACTTCTTATATTTGGCAGAAAACCACCTTGCAGGAAAGGTGGGCGGCCTATTCTCCTTAATCGTAAGGAGATAGCTCGGCATACGCAACAGTTTTCGGTCGCGATTTTTACATCTGTTGTTAAAATTATACCCTATTCCGCGCGAAAATTCAAGAAAATTCCGAGAAATCTGACATTTTCGTAAAAAAAGACCGGTTTTTCTTCACTTTTGCGTAAAACGCTAATTTTTTGTGGTATAATTAAAGCAGATCGACAATCGGTTGCAGATTTGCAAGGGTGCTGCTATAATGAACCTTAAGCCAATGCAATCGGAAAGGAAACATCATGGCAAAACAGAAATCTGAAGCGGAAGAACTCTTGTTGTCACTCGGTATCGATTCCGGGCATGACACCATCTTCTGCACTTATGTAGACGAAATCGCCAATAGGAAACTGCGCGCCTATCAGGAAATCATCCAATACGGCGCGAAGGCTGGCGAATCGCTTTATCTCCACATCCT
The DNA here is from genome assembly GCA_958296135.1 of uncultured Poribacteria bacterium. Classification (GTDB taxonomy): domain Bacteria; phylum Poribacteria; class WGA-4E; order WGA-4E; family WGA-3G; genus AGPOR5. Next base: position 3,655,681 of record CATQHZ010000001.1, on the reverse strand, counting down.
CAACGGAATCTTCATTCTGGAACGGTTGCGTCCGCGCTTGGAATTGAATGACGTTGAAGTCCAAGTGTTGTTCAGTGCCTTCAGCGTCCATGATCTGAACAAACTTAACGAGTTTCAGGGCGTGAAGCGTTCGTTCAATTATCTGGCCAACGCAGCGAATGTCAGTTCGGTGTTGACAGAACTTGAGATGGAACGGTTCTTCCCGGAGTGGCGAGGTTACGTGAAGGACATTGAGGTGCTCGTCCGTGCCCATTCACGGTTTCACAACGTCTATGACGAAACCCTCGATCTGGACTATGCTCCGTATTTGCTGGACAAGGACAGGATTTTGAACTACCTCGTCCCGATTATCCAGGCACTAGATGTCATCGATCTCTCGAAAACGCTGGAGGAACGCGCAAAGAAGGGAGACTTCCTCCGTGCGCTGAACCCGATTTTCGATGACGTTCAATACCGGTTCGTCTACCATAAAGTCAGCGAACAACGCGGCATTTTGACGAACCTCATCCACAACGAGATTGTGGCGTATCTTGAGGCGGAAAAGCATCTGCTGCCGCTCCTTTTTTATCCGGATGGTGTCGCATACCTCGTAGAACGGCATCGCGATGTCCAGATTACGGCCGACGAAATCGCAACCCTTGGCAACCGGATTGTTGCTAATGTTGAATCAAAAACTAGCGACGAATTCAGCAAGTTCATCCAAGGCAGGCCCGCAGGTATCAAGATTGACGAAAAGTGCCTCGCGCTCGGGTTACCTTTTGAGCGCATCTGGAACGAGGTGCGGAACATCGTCAGCGAGCGGAAGTATAAAGTGGATGATATGAATGCCAAGTGTCGGGCAAAACTGGAAAAAGCCCGCGAGAAGTCTGGAAATCCGCTGCAGCATTCACGGGCTCCGAACTTTGAGAGTCAAGGTGGGCAACTCAGTTTTTTTCAGTTAGATGCCCCGGAATCGAGCCTTGTAGATAAGGTCCTGTCGGAGAATGCTTATTTGCTTCCGCCCGATGATGCAGCTCTGAGGTTAGGGGAGTTAGTTCGGACATACTACATCTTCGTGAAAGAACACTTTGCTCACACCGTTACGGATGCTTGGAAGCATGTTTACGACCTACTTGCGTTACCATCGGAAACCGAGGATGCAAATTGTCGTCCGCGATACGAACTGTTTGATGCCCGCTACGACCGGGGGTACATCATCGGGCGCGACCTTTACAACAGCGGCCGGAACTTTGACGAAATCTATGGGTTGATTGTCCAAGATGGGACAATTCTCATGGAGACTGCACGAGCCGAAAGCGAGTTCGGGATCCTCGCGGATTACGTTCACAAATACGTTGATTTTGACTTCGCTGTTAGCAGAGAGCAGAATTTCGCCTCGCATCTGGCGCGTTACGTTGCGAATAATCATGCTCAGTGTTGCACCTGCGGTTCGGAATTTGATACCGACAAATGGCGGAAAGCGAATGTGCCGCAGAACATTAAGGTGCAGCAATTTTCCAATCGGCTTGAAGGGGGTTCCTCGGATGGCCCGGTTCGCCGCGTCTGTATCGTCTGCCGAACGCAGTACATGCTGGACAAACTCTGTTACCGCGTCAGCACCAGCAAAAAGGAAAAAGAGAAAGCGGCGACGTTTTTTATCCACTTGTATCCGCCGTCGTTTTTCACCGATATGTTCATCCACGCTTTTCGGGCGGCACAAGAGAGGTTCCACAACCCGGATTTTGCGGCAGTCCTTCTCAAAACGGATAATGCCCTCCGAAATTATCGTGAGAAGACGCTGTTAGAGTTGGAATTCTCGCGGACGAAAGTCAATGGGAACCCGTTGCCGAAGTTTTCCGAAGCCCTCGGCAATATTTTAACAGTGCCTGTTAACGCGCCAGGTGATAACCACACAGAGAAGGTTTTGTTTGCTATCGAAAACGCCCTGCTCTATCAACGCTTTCTGGGGTGCCGTGCAGTATTAACCGATTCGTCAATCCCGTTATTTTCGGCGGAACAATTCAGTCACTTATTCATCGACCATATTCCATCTGGATTTCGCGGATGGTTGCCGGAAAATGACATGAATAGTGCCGAAACCCAAAGGGTTTTTGCGCAATTGCTCAGACTCCATGAAATCCGTGCGAAGATCGGAAGCATTGATGCGGCAGATCTCGTCCGATTGATTCGGAGCCTGAATTACGATGTGCTTGAGCTCTACTACGTAACCCATCGAATGATTAAACGCGAACATGCAGGAAATGAACGCCTGCAGTTCACAACCGTCCGCGACACGGCACCGCTTCTTGCCGATGTTGTGGCGCAGAAAGGAGGCGAACCGATTATGCCTCACATCAAGGAACTCGCGCGTATCGCGTGGCAAGGACGATTGAAAGGCGACAGTCTCAAGGACAATGCGCTCGCCAAACCACTTGATGTGGCGTTTGACAGCCTGGAACGGTGGCAGCCTGAGCGCGAGACCGAAGAGGAAGCGCGAGCCATCATGTCAAAAGAGGTTGCCCGCGCCATTGAGCGCATCAACACGCAGTTCTTCGGCGCGAAAAAGTTGGAGAACATTTCACAGTTCGTCGCGGTGCTGTTCGATCAGATTTACAAAAATGTCTACCATGGCAATCTGCTTGAGCTGCTTGAAAACCGTAGACGGATCCGCGCCGGATATCTCTACTTCATCACGGAGATGATTCCCAAGCGCGACAAAGAGAAGGGGGAACAACAGTCATGAGTGTTCTTGACAACTACACCGGCTTTATGGTGGGGCAATACGAAAACTTCCCGCAGAGCCGTTACCTAACACTGGTGGTGCTGCGGAAGGCGGAATCCGAGATGATTTTCCGCACGGAAGGTTCCGGCGAGGGGCTGGCACGCGATTCTGTTCACGCCGGACTTCAAGAACGGGAAATTATCTCTCGCGTGACGATTAGCAAGCGTAAACAGACTGCCGTTGAACGCCGCACCGGACGCGAGATTTTGCGGCAGCACAACTTGCTGTTCTCTGCAGAGAACAAAGGAAAACGCGAAGAAAGTGACGATAACATCTGTGCCTTGAACCGAAACAAGCCATGTGGGATTTGCGCAGACTGCATGATTTACGGTTATGCTGTCGGCGGTGGTGGCGCACAGAAATCGCGCGTGATAACGGACGACGCGTTCAGCGTCCTGGCCTACCAAACGGTGACGGCAAAACGGACGTTCAACGCGCTTTACGATAACAATACCATGCGGGACCCTGTCACTGGACAGCCCTCCTCCAGCATCCAAGAGGACGAGTATGTCAAACCGGAAACGCTGTTCATTGACATGCAGACGCTCAAGGATTTAACTGCGAGCGAGATTCGCTACGTCATCGCGAACGTGCTGCGGAGCCGCCGCTACGGGGCCATTTCGTCACGGCTGGGCAAAATGCGGAACACCATCGTCGGAGCGATTTTTAGCGACTGTGAACTTTTCAGCAATCTGGAGTTGACACAGACCGTTTACGACCGGCTCGGTGAAGATGGGCGGCAATTCCCGCTGGATGAGACTACGGTTAAATCGAAAATCATCGGAGCCGTGACAGATTTGGGGAACGAAGTTATCGGCACTCTAAAACCTATCCCCGATGCAGAATTAACCGAACTCATCGGTGAGATTCGGCAGACATTCACATCCCCAACTGACGTGAAAGAACTGCTGGAGGCAATTACCGCGCTCTACCCGCGTGGGTAAGTGAAACGTTGGGTAGGCACCGCCTACCCAACGCCGGAGGTATCACATGCATATTTATCGTTGCGAATTCCAACTCATGGAAAACCTCTTTTTCGCGAGTCGCGAGGTAAACAACTTTTTCCAAACCGAGCCGGTTGTCGGTAACTACGCGCTCGCTTACGCGCTCGGGTTGTGTCATGCGGGTTATCACAACAGCGGCGACATCACTTATGCCGAAGATTTGGAGCAGCTCAACGAAGCAGGTATCTATATTACGCCGGGGACGTTGACTGGAAAAACCCGCTTCACGGTGGTGCAATTCAACGCGCTTTCAGACTCGTATTGGTATCAGATGGAGCAGAACGCCATTTCGGTGGACCGGGGGCGCATTTTCAACCAGCGATTGAAAGCACGCGCGGCGAATTTTCCGCAGATTGGACGGCTCAAACTGCTCTCGATTGGAAACACGGGCGTTTTCTACGTGACAAGCCAAGAAACAGTCCGGATTCCGCGATACGTCCGCCTCGGTAAATTCATGAGCAAGACGAAAATCTCCGCCCGAAAACAGCACTATCGGGAAACACAGGCGGAAGACGTGTCCTATCCCAATTATCTGAATCCGAACGATCTGCCACCGGAGACGAAAATTGGCATGTTCGATTTGCTCAATATTCGTCCGACACCGCTCATTCGCCAGGTTCAGTTGTCAGGCGATTTCTATCAGTTAGCGGATGATGCGAAAACGCGATTACCCGCAGGGATGCGGTTTTATACCGATTTTTAGACTGACTGTCGGTTTTACCGTAGGGGAGGCATCGCGCTGCTAAATTGTGGCGCAATGCACACCCTACTAATTCTATGGAGGCACCCCGATGCCTGAGATAACTGTCACCCTAAATGCCGGGTATGAAAAAATTAACCCGACGAACCAATTTGACTTTAGGCATCCGCCGCTCTACCATCAACAGCGGACTTACGATGCTCTCAAGACGAACGAGCTCGTCATTAATACCTACAACACGGGCACGGGCAAAACTCGCGCCTCGTTGCTCCGCTTGTTCGATCTCGTAGACAAAAACGTTTTGTTCATTGCTCCAACGAACGAACTCATCCACCAGCATGCGGGTGACATTCGCGAGTTTGTTACGGAACACGGACTGAATTTCGTCGTCGCCGAAGTCACGGGAGAGAAGTTGCGGGAGTGGGAGGTAGTTGACGACCCGGGTTACCGTGTGCGAAATGCCAGAAAGTTGCACGAACTCGTCCAAAACCCGCGTGACTACTTTCCCAAATTGAGGCAGCGAACGCCGCTCATCCTCGTCACAAATCCGGATTTGTTTTATTTGTGCTTCTACGCTGTCTATTCGCGATTGGATAGGGCGAACCTTTTCGGCGATTTTTTACGCGGATTTGACTACGTCGTCATTGACGAGTTTCACTACTACAACGCCAAGCAGTTCGCCAATTTTCTCATGTTTTTCATGCTGTCAAAAGAGTACGGCTACTTTGATAGAGGACGGAAAATCTGCCTGCTTTCGGCCACCCCTGATGAGAAGGTGCTCACCTATCTTGAAAAGATTCGGCTCACCTATGCGCTTGTCAGTCCTGACAACGAGCCTGAGGAGAGCAGCACTTATGAGAAGATACAGACGCTCTCTGCGCTTGAATTGACGGTGCACAGTAACAAGATGCACGATGCCCTCAAGGCACACCCTGAGCACATCCGGGACTTGCTTGATGCAGACATGGAAGGGGCCATCATCAGTAGTTCTCTCCGAACTATTAATGACATTAAGCAGGTTCTTCAACACGGAGGTCTTCGCGAAAAACTCGGTTTAATCACGGGGGCTGTTAGCACTAAAGAACGTCGTGACGCGACAAAGCGTTTTCCGTGCGTGCTCGCAACTCCGACCGTGGACATCGGATACAACTTCACCAAAGCAGGAAAATCGCGCCAAAACATCGATTTCGTCTGCTTTGACGCGCTCTATGGCTCTGAGTTTACCCAACGCGTCGGCAGAGCCGGCCGGTTACTGGGCAAACCTGACACCAGTCACCTGAGCATCGGCCACGCCTTTGTCCAAGGCAAGCTTTACTCACAACTGGATGCAGGTGCAAGTTACGAACGGAGAGAGTTTGCCCAAATCGTTAAAGATGCGCTGGGCGAGGACAACCGTTTTTACCACTACGTCCAGTCCTATGCTATCTTGGAAGCGTTCTACCCGCTCTATGAGCATTTCAAGCGAACCTCGGAAGAGCACCAAGGGCGCGTCCGTGAAATTTTTGACACACTGAAGGAAGTCTTTGTGCCAGAGAGTGATGTCACGTTTGACGAACTCGCGAAGAAGTTACGGTGGCATTTCACTTACGAAAAGGTCATTGAAGCGCATCCTCAGAACGCTTACGACGATTTCATTCAACAGGCACAAGAAAAAGCAACGTGGAGTTATTGGGAACATCAGAGTTGGCTCCGGGGAAAATTGGAAGAGTTCCGGGCTGTTCCACCTGCACAATTGAACGAGGCAATCAAAGGTTTCCTCAAACGCCCCGCCAACCGAAAACAAGTCGTTGAATACGCGAAACAGAAATTTTACCCGATCCAGTCGCTCTTCAACTTTCGGAGTTCGGAGATAGGGATTCGGTGCGGTATCTACGACCCGAGCCATCTCTTTCAAAACACCGCCGAGCATACTGAGTACGATCTTTTTCATATCTTGGAACACTGCGCATTCACCTTCCTAGAGAAGAACGAGTATTACAAACGCACAGGCGATTGGGGAAATTTCTGCGAATTCTTCGTGCACGTTCGCGATTTCAAAAACCCACCGGATCGCGTCCAATTTGAATACGATGCAAGAGGAGCTGATCGGGAATCTTTTGAAAAGGAACATTGTTGGGGGGCTACCGCACTGAAAGGATTGCGGTTGGGATTAACCAGAAACGGATATGTTCCCTTAGAAATCCAAGATATTCTGGCAAAACGGTATCTCACCTGCTTGCTGTCAAAGATGGAGAATCGCGCTGTCCTCAACAGCATTCTTGAGACGAAGCGACAAGTTACCTATCCATTGCGCGTAACCTTCGCGGATGGACGACGGAAAGACTATCAGCTCATCCTCGGGGCGCGGGCATTCCTTATCCATGCAGAGTTGCAAGGAAAATGGAAGGAGAAGCAACAACCGTAAACCCGTAGGAGGTAAATTCCATGCCAATCAGCACCGTCCTCTCACTCATCCCAGAAACCGACGTGACGCTACGCCCAACAATGGGACACCACGCACACGCCGCTTTCCTCTCCATCATGAGAGAAACTAACCGCGAACTCGCCGAAGAACTCCACGCACCGGCCACTCAGAAGCCTTTCACCGTTTCGCCGCTGGTCGCGAAAGGCACCCCACGCGGAAAAAATCAACTCCGTATCCGCGCTGGCACTGAATGTAGACTCCGATTCACGTTCCTCAATGACGAACTCTTCGCGCACTTCGGTGTCGCTTTCTTGACGCTCACTATCCCGCCGATTCAGTTGGGCAACGCAACGTTTCAGGTTAAAAAGTGGGTGGCGCACGCGTCAGCATCGGAAAAGTGGAGCGGTAACGCCACTTACGCGCAACTTATCCAGAACGCAAAGGACGATACCCACATCCGACTCCGCTTCTATTCACCAACCGCCTTCCGGACAATGACACCCCGCGGGCAAAAGACGCATAACCATACCCAAATCGATCTGGTGCGGTGTTATCAGAGCTGGATAAACAAATGGAACGCTTTCGCACCCGTCAAATTGGAGAAAACGGAATTCCTCGCGTTCATTGCCGAACACGCGCGCCTAGCGCAAGCCGAGACCAAAACCCGTGCGCTCAACTTCGGACGGCACACCGAAATCGGATGGGTAGGACACTGCACCTGTCGCCTGGACTCCGATGACGCGCAAGAGTTTCGGCACATGCTGATTGCCAACTGTTTAGCCGATTTCGCCTTCTACTGCGGCACCGGCTACAAAACAACGATGGGGATGGGACAAACCAAACGCTTTCGCAAGCCCAATTGAACGGTAAGGGCGGATGTCCATATCCGCCCGTGCAACAGAAAAGGAGATAACCGTGTCCGAAACCTACATTCCGCTCTCACAAATCAACACCTACGTTTTCTGTCCTCGACGGTTCTACTACGAATCGGTGGAGGGGCATCAAATTATCAACGCGCACGTTGAGGAGGGCAAAATTAAGCACGAGCATGTTCACACCGAGGTGAGGAATCGACGCAAGGGCGACAAGACTCTCTCGCGGCGGCAATACCTCGCCTCTGATACCCTCGGCGTTTCGGGATACACAGACCTGGTTGAGGAGAAAGATGGCGTGCCCTACCCGGTTGAATTCAAAAAGGCGGGGATGGGGAATTGGCTCAATGACCAGGTGCAACTCTGTCTGCAGGGGATGCTCCTAGAAGAGAAAACCGGCGTATCCATTCCGCACGGCTATATCTTCTACATCGGTTCCAAGCGTCGGCGCAAAGTGCCGTTTGACGCAGGACTCCGCGAAACGACGCGCCGCTATCTGAACGAGGCACGCGCCCTGCAGGAATCCCGCAAGATTCCGAAACCTGTCCATGATAACCGGTGCAATGGATGTAGCATGCGCCCGGTCTGCCTGCCCGACGAAGTGGCTTACCTCCACGAATTAGATGAACGTCCGAAACGCATCAAGCCGGCACTGGGCATTGATAATGTCCTCTACGTTGATGAACCGGGATGCGCTATCAAGAAGACAGGCGAACGCATCCTTGTGGCGAAAGAAAACGAGATAATCCGCGATATTCCGCTCATTCACCTCGGACAAGTCGTCATCTCTGGTAACGTGAATTTGACGACACCGGCAATGCAGACGCTCTTACACGAAGGCATCCCGGTGGTGTTTCTCTCTGCATACGGGCGGTATCACGGCGCGCTGACACCGCAAGTTTCCCGCAATTCGCTTTTGCGCCGTGCGCAACACCGTGTCGCCGATAACGCCGAGAAGTGCCTCGCGCTCTCCAAAGCGTTCGTGCACGGGAAAATCTGGAACATGCGCACGATGCTCCAACGCCGCAAATGGCGCGCCGAAAAAGGCACCGAGGACGCGCTCGCGCCTTTACTTGCAAGCATTCAGGCGATGCACGGTATGCAAAAACGCGTACCCCACGCCGAAGCCCTCACGCAACTGCTCGGAATGGAAGGCAACGCTTCCGGCGAGTATTTCCGCTCCTTCGCCTTTATGCTCAAATCGGAGATGGGGTTTGATTTCCAACGCCGGAGCCGGAGGCCTCCTGCAGACGCGACGAATGCTCTCCTCAGCTTCGCCTACTCGCTGCTGACAGCGGACATGATGGCCGCAATCCAGATAGTCGGGATGGACCCGTATATCGGTTTCTTCCACCAACTGAAATACGGGAAGCCGTGCCTCGCCTTGGATCTGATGGAGGAATTTCGCCCCATCATCGCTGACTCCGTTGTCATCACCCTGATCAACACCCGGCAGCTCACGCCGGACGATTTTGAGCAAAACCACGGGGGGTGGTATCTCAAACCGAATGCCCGGAAGAAGTTTTACGCCGCTTACGAGACGCGGAAAAATGAGACGTTCACGCATCCCGTGTTTAAATATAAACTCAGTTTCCGCCGCGCGATGGAATTACAGGCGCGCTTGCTCGCGAAATACCTGACAGACGAAATCGACGCATACACGCCGCTCACCGTCCGGTAGGAGAGACCTCCCGGTCTCGAATAAAACCCCGGTAGGCGTGACATCCCTGTCCTGATACCGAAAGGAGCAACCTCCCGGTCCCGATGAGACAGCGGTAGGAGAGCCCTCCCGGTCTCGAATAAAACCCCGGTAGGCGTGACATCCTTGTCCCGATACCGAAAGGAGCAATCATGCTTTACACTGTCGCTTACGACATCACCGATGACAAACGCCGTGCCAAAGTCGCCAAAATCCTTCAGGACTTTGGCACGCGCGTCCAATACAGCATCTTTGAATGCAACACCGACCGGCGCGCGTTCCTCCGGTTGCAACATCGGCTGGAAGCGGAAATCGACCTGGGAGAGGATACCGTGACGTTTTATCATCTCTGCGCGGCCTGCGAAAAGCAGATTCACCGCCTCGGTCTGAAAAAAGGACTTGACAAAAACTCGTATATAGTGTAAAATGAATTGATGAAATTCAGTTTTCAGGAAAAATCTGTCAGGGAAAGGGGACCGGCATTCCTGTCTCCCTGGCAGACGAGGGATTGGGCCTTATGTGTCTTGGCTGGACAGAATTTTTGCACCGGCAGTTAGCATGCACCGTTATGTTAAAATTGCGCGCTGGCAGAAATGCGGGCGTTCAGGCAGGGCACGTCAGCGGCTCCGCAGGCACGGACCTGAAATGAAAAGCCTCTCGATAACGAGATTGAAACGTATGTGAACGTCTGCCCCGCGCCTATCGGGACCCAGCCTGAAATGAAAAGCCTCTCGATAACGAGATTGAAACTTTAACCCTGTCATCCAGTGGGACGATGGGTCGACAAGACCTGAAATGAAAAGCCTCTCGATAACGAGATTGAAACTCGGATGAGTCCCGGTAGGTTCCAGCGGGTTTCTTTCCTGAAATGAAAAGCCTCTCGATAACGAGATTGAAACCTCGCGATTGACATTGAAGACAAGCACGCTTGCATCCCTGAAATGAAAAGCCTCTCGATAACGAGATTGAAACGCTTCTGCCTGTCTAAGGTTCAATGGAGGATTTTTCCCTGAACTGAAAAGCCTCTCGATAACGAGATTGAAACTGATACAGATAGTTATTCGTTTCGGCCGGGCTTTACCCTGAAATGAAAAGCCTCTCGATAACGAGATTGAAACAATGCGCGTCACCGCCGCCAATTCAAAACAGGTTGCCCTGAAATGAAAAGCCTCTCGATAACGAGATTGAAACGTTGGGCGAATCCGCCTCCGCCAGGCGAATGGCGACCTGAAATGAAAAGCCTCTCGATAACGAGATTGAAACAAAACACACGACAACGACACGAAAATCTACGACATCGACCTGAAATGAAAAGCCTCTCGATAACGAGATTGAAACAAGGGTAGATAAAAGATGCGAGCGGATTTTTACCGCCGCCCTGAAATGAAAAGCCTCTCGATAACGAGATTGAAACTGCAAGTCTAGCATCCCTAACTCCGCAGCGGCGGCTCCTGAAATGAAAAGCCTCTCGATAACGAGATTGAAACTTCCTCAAACGGCAAGGTGAAGGCGATATACTCTTCATCCTGAAATGAAAAGCCTCTCGATAACGAGATTGAAACGTTCTCTACCGCCGTCCGCCATTCGCTGGAGTTGCGGACCTGAACTGAAAAGCCTCTCGATAACGAGATTGAAACCAATTTACGCGTCTGTTTTTCTTCTCGGTCTCATTCAACTGAACTGAAAAGCCTCTCGATAACGAGATTGAAACTTGTACTCTTCGTTCAGTGCCTGAGCCGCCTCAAGCTGTTCCCTGAACTGAAAAGCCTCTCGATAACGAGATTGAAACGATTACTCATCCAGGTCATCGAAGCAACCATATTGCCTGAAATGAAAAGCCTCTCGATAACGAGATTGAAACGGAAATACCTTGCCCGTCCACTTGTTCTTTACCAGCCCTGAACTGAAAAGCCTCTCGATAACGAGATTGAAACTCGCGTCAGCGGACCCGCAGGTGAAAAACTTGCGGACCTGAACTGAAAAGCCTCTCGATAACGAGATTGAAACCATTGGAAAATCAGGTCACAGACCTGTCGAAACAATGCGACCTGAAATGAAAAGCCTCTCGATAACGAGATTGAAACAGAGTTCATAACGCTTTTTGAAAATCAATCGCGCTTGCAACCTGAAATGAAAAGCCTCTCGATAACGAGATTGAAACTTGACCCGGGCACCTTGATGCTCACACACGGTTCACCCCTGAAATGAAAAGCCTCTCGATAACGAGATTGAAACCATTATTTGTTTCCTCGCTCAACCCCGCGTTCGAACCTGAAATGAAAAGCCTCTCGATAACGAGATTGAAACGTTAAGATAGGCTCGTATACGCGCCTCCGCCGATGCAGAACCTGAAATGAAAAGCCTCTCGATAACGAGATTGAAACGTAAAACGCACAAACGCGGTTGCAACGCGAATTTGACCTGAAATGAAAAGCCTCTCGATAACGAGATTGAAACTGGATGAAGAATCAAGTTCTCCTGGTTCACTTGAACCTGAAATGAAAAGCCTCTCGATAACGAGATTGAAACGAAATGCGCCACCGTCACGGCATTCTGTGCCGCCGCTCCTGAAATGAAAAGCCTCTCGATAACGAGATTGAAACTTTACCGCGGCTGTGTAACCGCAACTTTTCTGTATGGACCTGAACTGAAAAGCCTCTCGATAACGAGATTGAAACACGAAAGTCGCCGGCCAGCTCAAGGGATTTCTAAGCCTGAACTGAAAAGCCTCTCGATAACGAGATTGAAACGTGTATGCCTCGTAGGTATCCTCAACCTCTTTTGCCCTGAACTGAAAAGCCTCTCGATAACGAGATTGAAACCAAGCATGCCTGATGAGGTATATGAGGTGCCTTTCTTCCCTGAACTGAAAAGCCTCTCGATAACGAGATTGAAACGAGCTGGGCGGCATCGGTTGACAAAATCAACTGCTTTTCCTAAACTGAAAAGCCTCTCGATAACGAGATTGAAACTCAATTGAAAAAAGACAGTGCTGTCTCGGTCGGTTAAGCCTGAACTGAAAAGCCTCTCGATAACGAGATTGAAACGGCCCGTATCCACTACCGATGACGCATTTCTTGCGGCCTGAACTGAAAAGCCTCTCGATAACGAGATTGAAACTTCCCTTCATCGAACCCCTGATGAATTTTGGCCTCCCTGAACTGAAAAGCCTCTCGATAACGAGATTGAAACTATGTTGAAAACTTCGTGTCTGTCCCAGGATCAAACCTGAACTGAAAAGCCTCTCGATGACGAGATTGAAACTTGACAGTCTCTGTCTTATCACGCCGCCGTCCGTGCGTCCTGAACTGAAAAGCCTCTCGATAACGAGATTGAAACCAATCTCCAATAGGATTTCCATTAGAATCTTTTGGACCTGAACTGAAAAGCCTCTCGATGACGAGATTGAAACAAAAGTTCATTTTTCGTCAGAATACTATCATGATGTCATTAACCTAAAATGAAAAGCCGCTTGAGCCCAAGATGTCAGTGCCACCTCCCTCAAATGAACAAAATCACACCCTAAAAACTTGACCCCAATTCGCATTTCGTGTATAATGCAGTCTATATCCACAGCTCCCTTTTTCGTTACGGTCGAGAGATCGCGGGAGACAGGCTCCCGCGCTACGGTGAAAAGAGAGAGTTTCCGTGCCGGTGGCAGCGGACCACTCAAACAACGACATTGGCCGAGAGATTGCGGGAGACAGGCTCCCGCGCTCCGGTGAAAAGAGAGGGTTTCCGTGCCGGTGGCAGCGGACCACTCAAACAACGACATCGTCGCGGCTCCCGCGCTGCGGTGAAAAGAGAGGGTTTTTGTTGGCAGGACTATAATGCGAAACGCGACAGACCGGTTTCCTCCGCTCAGTTTGAAGGCGGTAGGCATCGGGCTTCTCCTTATCCCACTTAACGCAATCTGGCAGATGATGGGCCTCCGCTGGGACATCGCGCACATGTCGATGATCTCGCTGCTTTACAACACGGTTACGCTGCTGTTCGTCTTAACCGCTGTCAATCGCCTCTCCCAAAAAGTTGCCCCGCGCCTCGCGCTCTCGCCTGCCGAATTGCTGACGATTTACGTCATGCTCTGCCTCTCCACTGCTATCGGCGGGCACATGTGCGTGCAGATTCTTATCCCTATCATCGGATACGTTTCCGCCTTCGCGACACCGGAAAACGATTGGCAATCGCTTTTTTGGCACTACATTCCGTCATGGACATCAGTCACCGATAAACGCGCGCTCACGGAGTTCTTCGGCGGTGGTTCGACGTTTTACCGGTACTTTGAAGCGTGGATAACGCCGCTGGTGTGGTGGGGGCTCTTCCTCGTCGCGCTGTTCTCGGTGATGCTCTCCATCAATTTCATTTTCCGTAAGCAGTGGACAGAGAACGAGAAGTTGAGTTATCCGCTGATTCAGTTGCCGCTGGCTATGGCGAATCCGAGGAGCGGCTTTTTCCGCAGCCGCGCGATGTGGATTGGGTTCGGCATCGCCGCGGGCATCGATCTGCTCAACGGGCTCAACTACCTCTTTCCGCAAGTGCCGCGTCTCAGCGGTATCCGCGCGTATGACATCGCCGATTTCTTTACCACGCGTCCGTGGAACGCGATTAACTGGCTGCCTGTCGGCATTTATCCGTTCGCCGTTGGATTGGCGTTTTTCATGCCGCTAGAGTTGTCGTTCTCGTGCTGGTTTTTTTATCTCTATTGGCAACTGCTGCGCGTGCTAGGCAGCGCGCTCGGGTTCGCGCCGCAATTCCCTTACGCAGCCGAGCAGTCTTTCGGTGCGTATATCGGCATTGGGCTCGTCGCTGTCTGGAGTGCGCGCCGGTATCTGATGCAGGTAGTGCGAACAATTTTTAGCAGGCGTGCGGCGACAACAGATTCGCGAGAACCGATTTCTTATCGCGCAGCGGTGGTATGGCTGCTGCTCAGCCTCGCTTTTCTGGTGGGATTTTGCTATAAGATGGGGATGTCGTTGTGGGTAATCGCGACGTTCTTCGCGCTATTTTTCGCATTGGCTACGGGGATTACACGGATGCGCGCTGAACTCGGCTCTCCTGTCCATGACCAGCACTATGCCGGTCCCGACCGGATGATGTATTCTATGTTCGGCGCGAAGCGACTCGGCGCGAGCAACATGACAGGGCTTGCCTATCTCTACTTTTTCAACCGCGCCTACGACTGCCTATTGATGCCGCATCACTTGGAAGGATTGAAAATTGCGGAGCGCGCCCGCATTGACAGCCAGAATTCTGGGCGAAAATTCGCCATCGCGATAATTGTCGCCATCGGTGTCGGCATCGTTGCGGCGATTTGGGCGTATCTGCACGTCTCTTACCAAGATGGCGTTTACACGGCGTGGGCAGGCAGAGAGACGTTTGAGCGGCTCGGCAGAAGGCTGACGCAGCCGGCAGGAGCAGACACCGCGGTTATCGGCGCGGTCAGCGTCGGAACGCTTGTCGCCGTGCTTTTAGCGTTCCTGCGCGGACGGTGGATGTGGTTTCCGTTTCACGCCGCCGGTTATGCTGTCACCAGCACTTTCACGATGAACTTCTTCTGGTTCTCGCTTCTTGTCAGTTTCGTGCTGAAGTGGGTGATTACAAAACACGGCGGCATCGGGGGTTTCAGGAGGGCGGCACCGTTTTTCCTCGGGCTGGTGCTCGGTGAGTTTGTGGTGACGACGTTTTGGGGGACGGTGGCGATCGTGTTTGGGTTGGAGACGTATATTACGATTAATTTATGAGGAAGGGGGGCCGCGGGCGTTCAAAACCTTATCCCTATCGTTCATCTATTCACCGTAGGGCGGGGGCCTGTCCCCCGCCATGTGCCGATCTCCCCCAGAACGCTCGCGAGAGACAGGTTTTCCCTCGCGCTCGTTCATCTATTCACCGTAGGGCGGGGGCCTGTCCCGCCATGTGCCGATCTCCCCCAGAACGCTCGCGAGAGACAGGTTTTCCCTCGCCCTACGGTGGCGGTGGCAGTGGTGGGATGGGCGATTATGCGACCGTCCACTCCTGCAGACCGGTTGGCAGCGGTGCAGGACGCTCCGTGGTGCTCTCTATATTAACATGCGCGCTAGTTTCAGAGGACTTGTCAAAAGCGAGCATCACCTCTAGCACGTGATATGCTAAATCTCCGTTTGCGCGATGCACGCGGCCCGCCTGAATTGCGGCTACCATATCAATTACGCCTATCATGCGCGCATTGTTGGGAAAGGCGAGCGGCACCGACTCCCATCCTTCGCGCGCCGATGCAACGTTCACCGTTCCGCCGAATCCGTTTGGATCGGGGACTTGCATCGAGCCCGTTTCACCGTAGATTTCGATGCACGGCAAACTGTGCCGCCACATATCAAAACTCATGATCATCGTGATAATTGCGCCGTTGTGAAATTCCATCGTGCCGGTGAGGTGCGTCGTCGTTTTGACAGGGATGCGTAACCCTTTTACCGCTTCACTTGTCGCGATGCGTTCCTCAAACGTCTTCGCCGTAATTGCCGCGACACGCTTAACGGGCCCGAGGAGGTTCACCAAAGCGGTGACGTAGTAAGGGCCCATGTCTAACATCGGTCCGCCGCCAATGTCGTAATAGAAGGCAGGGTTCGGGTGCCAGCTTTCGTGTCCGTGCCCGCACATAAATGCGGTGCCTGCGATAGGGCTGCCGATTGCCCCTGCGTCCAGTGCCTGCCGAGAAGTCTGGATGCCCGCGCCGAGAAACGTATCGGGGGCAGCACCGACGCGGCATCCCTTCTCCGCTGCAAGTGCAATGAGTTGCTTTCCACTTTCAACGTCCACGCCGAGCGGTTTTTCGGAATAGACATGTTTGCCGGCTTCCAGTACCTGCAGTCCGACTTCCACGTGCGCTCGCGGAATAGTCAGATTGACGACGAGTTCAATCTCCGAATCGGCGAGGAGTTCGTCGACGGTGAGTGCTTGGCATCCGTATCTTTCTGCCTGCGCTTGGGCGGCTTCCCTGCGAAGATCTGCGCATGCCTTGATTTCTAAAATATCCGTTTTCTGCGCGCCCCCAAAGTAGGCACTGCTAATCGTTCCACAGCCAATAATTCCGATTTTCATGTCGCGTTATGAATCCTTTTACTTGTGAATTTAGTTATTTTGATTATAGCACGCGCGCGAGATATTCGCAAGAATTTGTCTGTAGTTTTGATTGTTCCAACAAACGTCCCTTGGCTCGGAGCGCGGGGGCCTGTCCTTGGGCGAGAACGGTTTTGGGTGAGCTCGTTGCACAGCGAGGGAAACCCTCGGCGATTGGGGATAACGGCCCTCGCCCTACGGTGTGAAATGCTGCTGTAAAAAACAGTTGACACACTAAGGATTTCTGACTATAATTGACGCAAATTCCGAACGAACATGGAGAGTTAGCATGGGAAACCGAGTTGAAATCGGGAATCTCAAAGTCGATGAAGGTTTATATGCATTGGTGAGAGACGAGATTGCGCTGGGCACCGGTATCGAAGCGGATGCGTTCTGGGAAGCGTTCAGTGACATCGTCACGGCGATGGCACCCGAAAACCGCGCCCTCTTGGATAAACGCGATGCAATTCAGCGGCAGATTGATGCGTGGCACCTCGCGCGGAAGGGTGAACCGATGGACAGCGAGGCGTATTCAGTATTCCTTGCCGAAATCGGGTATCTAATCCCGGAAGGCGAGGATTTCCGTGTGACGACAGAGAACGTTGACGCGGAAATCGCCACAATATCAGGGCCGCAACTCGTCGTGCCGACAGATAATGCCCGCTACGCGCTCAACGCCGCGAACGCCCGATGGGGCAGTCTCTATGACGCGCTCTACGGTACCGATGTTATCAGCGAGGAAAATGGCGCGACTCGCGGCACCGACTATAACCCCATCCGAGGGGTCAGCGTCATTGCTGAAACGGAGAAGTTTTTAGACGAAGCAATCGGGCTTGAATCGGGAAGTTTCTCTGACGTTACGCAGTTTTCGCTCAAAACCGTTGAACCGGTTCCCGATGGGCGAGGGACAGGCCCGCGCTCATCGGGCAGTAAGGCGATGAGACAACAGTTGCGCGCGCGCCTTAACGATGGCAGCGAGGTAGGCTTAGCGGGTGTCGATAAATTCGTCGGTTTCGTGCAAGTTGGAGAGGCACTCACCGCGATTCTATTCCAAAACAACGGGTTGCACATTGAGGTGCGGCTGGACCGGGGGCATCCCGTTGGGAAGGCGCACCCCGCTGGCGTAGTTGATGTGATTCTGGAATCGGCGATAACGACAATTCAGGACTGTGAGGACTCTGTCGCCGCTGTGGATGCCGCCGATAAAGTCCAAGTCTATCGTAACTGGAACGGCATCATGCGAGGCACGCTGGAGACGACATTTGAGAAAAACGGCAAGCCGCTCACGCGCCGCTTGGCACCGGATAAGACGTTCACCGCGCCGGATGGAAGCACGTTGACGTTGCCCGGGCGCAGTCTCCTCCTGATTCGGAACGTAGGACTCCATATTTATACGGATGCTGTCACGACTGCAGATGGCGAGGAAATCCCGGAGGGGTTTTTAGATGCGATGGTGACGACGTTTGCCGCCATGCATGATCTTCAGGGAAACGGCGATTTCACGAATAGCCGTACAGGCAGCGTTTACATCGTCAAGCCGAAGTTCCACGGTCCTGAAGAAGTCGCGTTCACGGTGCGACTGTTTGAGCGGATAGAGGGCGCGCTCGGGCTCGCGCGAAATACCATAAAGATCGGGATTATGGACGAGGAGCGGCGCACCACCGTCAACCTCAAGGAATGCATCAGACAGGCGAAGGCGCGCATCGTCTTTATCAACACCGGGTTCTTGGATAGGACCGGCGATGAAATCCATACCAGCATGGAAGCGGGCGCGGTGATTCCTAAGATGGACATCCGCAACGAACCGTGGATGCGTGCTTATGAAGATTGGAACGTCGATATTGGCATTGAGACGGGATTGCCCGGCACCGCCCAGATAGGGAAGGGGATGTGGACGAAACCCGATGAAATGGCGGAGATGCTTGAGACGAAGGTGAATCATCCGCAGGCGGGTGCGACGACAGCATGGGTGCCTTCTCCCACAGCGGCGACGCTCCACGCGATGCACTACCACCGAGTCAACGTTGCGAAGCGGTTAGAGGAACTGTCCGCGCGAGGCCGCGCGAGTCTGGCTGACTTGCTGACACCGCCCCTCTTGGGCGAACGCGAGGTGCCAGCCGGGGATATCCAGTCCGAGTTGGATAACAATGTGCAGGGCATTCTCGGCTACGTCGTGCGATGGGTAGACCAGGGTATAGGCTGTTCAAAAATCCCGGATATCCACAACGTCGGTTTGATGGAAGACCGGGCGACGCTGCGGATATCGAGTCAGCATATTGCGAATTGGCTGCGCCACGGCATCGTCACCGAGTCTCAGGTTACAGAGACGTTTGCACGAATGGCGGCAGTCGTCGATTCGCAGAACGCGGGAGACTCGGCATATCGGAATATGTCGCCGAATTATGCCGAGAGCATTGCGTTTCAGGCAGCCTTGGATCTGGTTTTCAAAGGGTGCGAAGTGCCGAACGGCTATACAGAGTTCGTGCTGCATCCCCGCCGCCGCGAGGTAAAGGCGAAAGGGTAAACCGGCTCTATTTCCTTGTAGGTAGGGCTCGCCCGGGTCCTACCGTAACCTCTTTGGCACGTAGTGCGGGGGCCTGTCCCCCGCGGGCACCGTGGCAAGAGCCCGCCCGGTCTTGCCACGTTCGGGCTCCCGATGTCACTAGCATCGGCGGGTTGCGAGCCTGAACGACTCAGGTGAATTTGGTATTACAACCGATAAAACTTCACCGCATTCTCACGAAACAGGTTTCTCATTTCCTGTGCTGAGCACCCCGAAACCGCATCCTGCAACGTCTGCACCCAGCGCGGATACGTCGAGGCTTGCGTTGAGACGGGCCAATCGCTGCCATATATCACCCTTTCAAAACCGAAGCAGGCGATAACGTGCTCAATATAGGGCTGCAAATGCGCGGGTGTCCACGCCCCGTGATGTGCCTCTGTCACCAACCCTGAGACTTTGCAATGGACGTTCGGGAATTCCGACAGCGTCTTTATTTCCTGCTTCCACGGTTCAAACAGTTGATTCTTGATATCGGGTTTGCCGATGTGATCCAAGATAAATTGGATTTCCGGGCACTGCGCTACCAGCCGAATCGTATTGGCGAATTGCGGATGGAAGATACAGAGGTCGAAGTTCAACCCGTAGTCGGCGAGGGTTTTGACACCGCGCACGAAGTCGGGTTGGATGCAGAAGTCAACGCTTTCGGATTGGATGAGGCGGCGAATGCCTTTGACGAGTGAGTTCTCGGCTAGTTTCTCGACAAACGGGGCTACGCGTTCGCCTTCCTCTAGCGGTGCCCAAGCCACGATGCCTTGAATACGCGGGTCTGCCTCGGCGAGAGAGGTTACCCACGCTGTCTCCTTCAATCCGTCATCGGGATGCGTATCGCACTGCACGAAAACCATTGCCTCAACCGGCAGTTCTCCGTGCGCGGCGGTGTAATCTTCTAGCAGATAAGGTTTGTTGAGCAGTGGCACGTCCTCCAGCCATGGGTATCTGAGGTGTGCCGGGTGCCAGAGGTGGACATGTGTATCAACGATTGCGAGTTTTTCCATTGTGGTGCTCCTTGCTATTTTCACCGTAGGGCGAGGGCCTGTGCCTGTCCCTGTGCCTCGCCGTGCGTCTGTCTAGGAATTTAGAAACTATTTTAGCGGTTTTGCGTCGGATTGTCAATGAATAAAAATTCATGGCAAAAAACCGAGAGATGTGATAAACTATCAAATATTCCCAACAAAGGAGAAAGTATGTCAAAAAAACGAATCGTTATGGTGGCAGGGAAGGCGAGCCACGGCGGCGGCGCGCATGAGCACCCCGGCGGATGCAACCTCCTCGCTGATTTGCTCAATAAAACCGCGGCAGATGTCGAAGCCGTTGTCTATCAAGGCTGGCCAACCGATGCCGCCGCTTTTGAGGATACGGCCGCTGTCATTGTTTATTCAGATGGCGGCGCGAGGCACCTCTGCATCCCACACCTCGCGCAGATTTCTGAATTGGCGGATAAGGGCATCGGCATCGCGATGTTGCACTATGCCGTTGAAGTGCCGAAAGGCGAACCGGGGGAACGCTTCCTAGACTGGATCGGCGGTTACTTTGAGACGCATCTCTCTGTCAATCCGTATTGGACAGCGGCGTTCACCTCGTTCCCGGAACACCCGACAACGCGCGGGCTAGAGCCGTTTACGTTAGAGGATGAGTGGTATTATCACATGCGGTTCCGTGAGAATATGCAGGGCGTAATGCCGCTGCTGAGTGCGATCGCGCCGGCATCGACGCTTGCCAGACCGGATGGCCCCCACAGCGGTAACCCGCACGTGCGTCAATCTGTCGCGAACGGTGAACCGCAGCACCTCGCATGGGGCGTGGAGCGCGCCGATGGTGGCCGCGGCTTCGGATTTACCGGCGGACACCTGCACAGCAATTGGGCGGATGACCGGCTCCGCAAGTTCATCCTCAACGCTATCGCATGGACAGCGCAGGTGGAAGTTCCCGAAGACGGCATCTCCACACCGAAACCAACACCAGCGGAATTGGATGCCTATCTCTAACGATTTAGGACATAGTTTGAGCTCGCCCGCTTTCAAATAGGGCGAGCTCGCCGGACAGAAGAGCACTATTGATATTGATTTGGTATCATAGGAGCAAAAGCATGAGCCAAGATTTACAAGACTATCTCTTCGACCTGCAGGGATATCTCATCTTAGAAAACGCGCTCTCCGCGGAAGACCTGGGTGCAATCAACGGCTGGATCGATGCACACTGGGAATATGTGGAAACCCCGTGGGAAACGGACAACGCCGAAAACAGCCGGATTCCCCGCTGGCTCGGCAATATTGAGACGCACACCTACAATGTCGAAAACGGCGTGAATTTTCAGAATATCATTGAGGGTGGCGATGTCTTCCAGAAACTGATCGATCATCCGGCGTGGATTCGTCTCGTCCGGAAATACATCCATTCCGAAGTCAACGGGCTTTCCATCCACGAGAATTTCCTGAATGTTCGCGGTAAAGGGGGTTTTATCCACATCCACTGCGGCGGACATGTCCCATTGAGTTACCTCACTTTCCGGCAGGAGAACACCGGCGAGTGGATGGTTGGGCAGATTAACGTGCTGATGGCACTCAACGACATCGGACCCGGGGATGGCGCGCCGGTGCTGGTGCCGAGTAGCCACAAATGCACGGAGATTCACCCGCGCTTGGAAGTTGATGGCAAAGGCTTGGTTTACGATGGCGTGAGCGGCAAACCTGCAGGGACTGCTGTCGCGACGAAGGAAATCTATCTGAAGGCCGGCGATGTGGTGATGTTCACGGATGCGATTACGCACGGTTCGGCGGAACGCACTAATCCGGGGTATCGCCGCTCGATTGTCTACCGCTATTCGCCGAGGTACGTCCGCGAGCGGTTTGACTATCCGCATTCGGCTGAGTTATTGGCACGGCTGACTCCAGATCAGCGGAAGATTATCCAACCGATGTCGCCGCGCCGGCCGTCGGCGGTGAGATAACGCCCCTATTGTTCGTGGCGCGGGAGATTCATCATATCGAAAACGAACGCCAGACCTTGGCACGGCAATCTATACGCTGTTCAAACCGTTCGGCGGCGTGGAACTTGAGATTCCGCCCTGGGAACCGATGCGCGAACCGCCGGACTTCGCTCAGGGGGCCTGGGATCGTTCTTGACATTTAGTTATCATGGAAACACCACAAAAAACCCTCTGGGGTGGCAGATTCAGCACCGCTCTTACCACCGGGACGGTAGCCTTTACGCAATCCGTTGCGGCAGACACGCGCCTGATTGGATACGACATCTGGGGCAGCCAAGCGCATGCAATCATGCTCGCACGGCAAGGCATCATCTCCGACGAAGACCTGGGCGAAATCTTACGCTGGCTCTGCAAAGCGGAAGAAGACTTCAAAAACGGCACTCTGACGCTCGAGCCGAATAAAGAGGACGTGCACATGAACGTCGAATCGTATCTCATTGAGAATGCGGGGCGCGAATTCGGCGGGAAACTCCATACCGCACGCTCGCGAAATGACCAGGTGCTTGTGGACGCGCGCCTCTACATTCGGGAAGAAATCCTCAACGTTCAGCGCGGTCTCTCCGCACTCAGCGATGCGTTTCTCAAGATTGCTGAAGAGCATACGGATACCGTGATGCCGGGCTATACGCATACGCAGCACGCGCAGCCGATCAGCCTTGGTTTTTGGGCGACTGCCTACGTGAGCATGTTCCTCCGGGACCAGAAGCGGTTGCTGTCCGCTTACGCGCTTGCGAATACGAACCCACTCGGCGCGTGCGCGTTAGCTGGCACGACGTTTCCCATCGACCGGCACCTCACGACAGAACTGCTCGGTTTTGACGCACCACACGAACACGCGCTTGACGTTATCAGCAGTCGCGACTTCATCGCCGAGACGCTCTTTGCGCTGTCGCTGCTGATGGCGAACCTGTCTCGGATTAGCGAAGAGATTGTCTATTGGACGACGTATGAATTTGGGATGGCGGTGCTTGACGATGCCTATAGTTTCGGGAGCTCCATCATGCCGCAGAAAAAGAACCCAGACATCGCGGAACTCACACGCGGGCGCACAGGGCGCGTCTATGGGGCCCTGTTCGATCTCCTGACAAATCTCAAGGGGTTGCCGATGGGCTACAATCGCGATTTTCAGGAGGACAAACCGCCGCTGTGGGAGGCGTTTGATATCGTCAAGGCGTGCCTCGGTGTGCTACCGGAACTTCTTGAGACGACAGATTTCCGCGCGGAACGGATGGCAGAATTGGCGAACGCTAACTTCGCAACGGCGACGGAATTGGCGAACTATCTCGTCACAGAACACGACATCAGTTTCCGAGAATGCCATGAGATTGTCGGATGGCTCGTCGGGGAATTGGTGAAGCAAGACAAGACGTTCGCTAACTGGGCAGCAACGCAGGGCCTGCTAAAGGAAAAAGGAATCGAGATTCCGATTTCGCAACTGCAGCAGATTCTAGATGCGGCGTTCGCCATCCGCAACAACCGCAGCCTCGGCGGGACTTCTCCTGATGAAGTGCATCGGATGCGCGAGGCGTTTGAAGAACAGTTGAACGAGATTGCGTTGCAAATCTATACCTGCCAAACGCAGATTGACGATGCGCACCGCGAGACGCTGCGAACGGTTGAGCAGGTTTTGTTGGGGAAACCGGTCTAGGCGATAACATAAAACCGGTTCCCCTACCGTAGCGCGAGGGCCTATCTCCGCGTTCTCTCACAGTTTACCGTAGCGCGAGGGCGAGGGAAAACCTGTCCCTCGCTATCTTCACCTCCGAAATCCGGGTTGTTAAGGTGGATTTCTATATCCGCCCGAAGGAGACTCACACATTGAAAGACAGACTCATTGTCGCTTTGGATACCGGCGATCTGGAAGATATTGAAGGGATATCTGGGAGACTGATGGAAATGGGCGTGCCGTGGGTGAAACTCGGCTTTCAGGCGTTTAGTTCTGTCGGCGTTGCGGGGTTTGAATGGCTCGGACAGAACGGGCATCGCATCTTTCTCGATCTGAAGTTTCACGACATTCCAAACACGGTAGCGCGGGATGTCGGCATGATGACTAAACACGGCGTGCACATGATGAACATGCATGCCGCCGGTGGCATTGAGATGATGCAGGCTGCGCGGGTAAGTGCGGATGCTGCCTCTTCTCGGAAGTCCCGCCCCATCTTGCTCGGTGTGACAATGCTCACCAGCATCGATGGATCCGGTTTTCAGGCCAGTTTCGGTTCTGAGCGGCCGCTCACGGAACAGGTAGTTCATCTTGCGAGACAGACGCAAGAAGCGGGATTGGCCGGGGTCGTCGCCTCGCCGCTGGAAATTGAACCGATTCGGGCGGCGTGCGGTGATGATTTCGTGATTGTCACACCGGGCATTCGGCCGAAATGGGCAGCCACAGGCGATCAGCGGCGCTTCACAACGCCGGCAGAGGCAATAACTCGCGGTGCAGACTACATCGTCGTCGGCAGACCGGTCTTGGAAGCGGCAGACCCGGGAGAAGCCATCAAGAGAATCCTTGACGAAATGATGTGAGGAAAAGGGGGCTAACTTATGAACATTATCTGTATCTGCTTAGATACGTTCCGCGCTGACATCATCGGCAGCGGGAAGAAATTCAGCCACGCTCGAACGCCGAACCTTGACGCGCTTGCATCCGAGAGCGTCCGATTTACGCGTGCCTTCGGCGAAGGACAGCCGACGCTGCAAGTCCGCCGCGCGAATTTCACCGGGATGCGCAGTTTCCCGTGGAAATATAACTTCGACCGGCGCGGGCATTGGCACCACGCGCCCGGCTGGCACAAGATTCCACCGGAACAGGATACGCTTGCCGAGGTGCTGCTGGAGCGCGGGTATCTCACCGCGCTCATCGCCGATACCTACCACATGTTTAAACCGACGATGAACTTCTCGCGCGGCTTCGCACATTTCGATTTCATCCGAGGACAAGAATCGGATAACTGGCGCAGCGGCGACCCGAGGCTCATTGAAGCGCGACTCCGCGAGCACGTGCGTGAACCGCTGAATTGGCAGCGGCACGCTGGTTTAGTCAACTATCTGCTCTGCCAACGCCACCGCGAATCGGAGGATGACTATAGTTGCGCGCGCGTCTTTCGGGCAGCATCCGATTGGCTTGACGATAATCATACCGTGGGACCTTTCTTCCTATGGGTGGATAGTTTCGACCCGCATGAACCGTGGGATCCGCCCAAACCCTACGCCGATTTCTATTTCCCGGAGTATGAGGGGAAGGATTTCATCACGCCGGGCAGCGCAAACGAAGGCGATGGCCCTACCGAGGCAGAGCTCCGCCGCATTGAGGCACTCTACCTCGGCGAGGTGACGTTTGTGGATAAGTGGGTAGGCGCGCTGTTAGACAAAATAGACGCGCTGAACCTTCGCGATGACACCATCGTCGTGCTGATGTCCGACCACGGTACGCAACTCCGCGACCATGGCAGCTTCGGCAAGGGCGCGAACAAGCTGCATCCATTTAATACGCAGCTCAATCTGATGATTCGGCACCCGAACGGCCCGAGTGACAGGGATGTCTCCGCCTTCGTCCAAAATCACGATCTGATGCCGACGCTTCTGAATCAACTCGGAATTCCGTGCGGTTGGACAGATGGCGAGGATATGTGGCCGCTTGTCACACAGGAGAAAGCGTTCTTGCGCGAACGGATTATCACGGGATGGGCTGGATTTGTTATGGGCAATGCGCGTGGGCGCGTCAGCGTGCGCGATAACCTTTGGAATTTTTGCACTGCTGTCGGCTATCGTGATGAGAAAGGCGATGAGTTGTTTGACATTCGGAACGACCCGGGGGAGAAGTTCAATGTCGCGAGCGAGCACCCGTTGGTTGTTGCGGAACGCCGGCGGGATGTGGAAGCGTTGATTGGGCAGCCGTTGCCGGGGCATCTCATTGAAGTGTGCGACCCGGGGCATGCGCCGATGACGCGGTGGCTGCAGAGGAAGTTGGCCGAGATGTCCTAAAGTTTGGGCATTTTGTGTCAGGAATGTTTTTTGCAAATTGCTGCTTTTTGTGGTATTCTATATGATATGGTGTGAATAGCAGGCGTTCATTACGCGGAAGAGGCTTATTCGGAAATAGATGCAACTGAAAAAAATTGGTTGACATCCTCTCAGAAAAAGAGGTATAATCATTCTATCATGGCACAATATGACGATGCAGCAAAGCATCTGCTGCTGCATAACGCTGACACGCTCCTCCCCTTTCTCCAGGATGCACCGAACCTGAAAGTGCTGAGGCGACTGGATACGGAGCAGCCGACGCTGAAAACGCGTCACGCTGATAGTACCTGGGAGGTGAGTATTGGCGAGGAGGAGAGCATCTCGCATGTGGAAGTGCAAGCTCGCAACAGCCGAGAACCGATGCCGTTCCGCGTGGCGGGGTATCACGGGTTCCTGATTGCAGAGCATCAGAAGCCGGTGTACAGCACGGTTATCTACTTGCATGCCAAGGCGGGCCGCAACGACCCGGGTGGATATGGTTATGAGCGGCATGGCAAGCCGTGTTATCTGTTGACATATCGGGTAGTCCGTCTAATTGAGCTTGACGGTCCCTCGGTTTTGGAATTGCAGGCACCGGGCTTGATGCCGTTTACGCCATTGATGCGGCCGCCCGAAGGCATGAGCGCAGAACGATGGTTGAAAGCGTGCATTGATGCAACATCCTCGCTGTCTGTGAGCAGGGAGCATCGGCATGATTTACTGGCCGTTCTCGGTGTATTCGGGCAGTTAGGTTACACCGAAGAATTGATAATGAGTTCAATAACGGAGGACATGGTGAACGAATCACTTCTTTTCCAACGCTATGCCAAAGGCTATGCCGAAAAGGCGATAAAACCAGCGGTTGAGGAAGCACTTGCACAAGGAATTGAGCAAGGCGAGAGGAATGCTACGATTGGGACTATCCTCAGTTTCCTCGAAGCGCGTTTTCAGACAACGTCTGTGCGTTCCTTAAGACCGCTTCTTGAAACGATCGACGACGTGGAGCGGCTCAGGCAGCTGGCTCCTGCCGCCGCGTCGGCAGAGAGCCTTGAAATGTTCCTAGAGGCACTCAGTCACTAGGACTTGGTCAGCCTCAACGGTAGGCGCGCTTGCAAAGCGCGCCTACAGATTCCCCGGGCATGAAATAAATTTTCTATGAAACATCGCAACTCTTTCGTAATGTTTTTCATCTTCATCTTGCTAGGATTTGTTGGGCGTGCGGATGCGCAACAAGACCTCGGGCAACAAGCGCGTGCCATCTTCAAGCAGCACTGCGAGACTTGCCACTGTATGGCATTGTCACCGATGGCAATTTGTGGCAATTCGGACGGCTTGTCGGTGACATATTTCCCCAAAACCGCGCAGATTTTGCCTTGGTGAATCTGCTGATGCTGTTTGGCGCAGTGAAGGCTATGTTCAAGGTTGCAACGGAATCTGTCAGCAAGAGGACATGAGGGTAGCGTGTTCGCGTTAAAATTGGACTTTTCTGCGTCAATATGCTATACTGCTCTCAAAGTATCGAGCCGGGCATGTCTCTCCTACCGGGGCGAAATGGCAGAGAATACCAAAACTCTGGTTGGAGAATCAATGAACAAACACAGAGTCATGGCAGACTTCCATAATGCCGATGAACCGCGAAGACTCCGCTTGTCCTGCATTGGAACAATTCGATACGTTGCCAGACTCGGTACCCGCACAATAAAGAACGGAGGCGAATTTTCATGAGACAGATTTGCTGGATAACAGCGTGGCTTATCGCAATTGGGGTGATGCTGCTCAGCGGCGCGAATGGTTACGCCGATAAGCATCAGGCAGAAGAAAAGCCGTTTAAGGTTGCCATGCTGCTGTCTGCTTCCATCGATGACCAGGGATGGACAACGCTGGGATATGAGGGGCTCAAAGCGATTGAAAAGGAGCTCGGCGCGGAGATTGCCTACGTTGAGAACATTACGCCTGCTGCCCAGGAGGCGCGTTTCCGTGCCTATGCGCTGGATGGGTATCATCTCATCTTCGGGCACGGCTACGAGTATCAAGAGGCTGCCAAAACCGTTGCCGTTGATTTTCCAAACACCATCTTTGTCAATACTTCGGGGAGCATCGCTGTTGCCCCGAATCTGGCACCGATCGACTCGCGCGCCGAAGGGGCTACCTACCTCTTGGGTATCCTTGCTGGCGCGATGACGAAAAGTGGTAAAATCGGTGTGCTCGGCGGCCGCGATGTCCCGTCCATTAATAGCACGTTTGTCGCGTTTGAGGCGGGCGCGAAAAGTGTCAACCCCGATGTTGAAGTGCAATGGAATTACGTCGGCGATTGGGTGAGCCGGGACAAAGCGAAGGAAATAACGCTTGCGCAGATTGAAGAGGGGTTTGACTTTTTCTTTCACAACGCGGATGTGGCAGCCCTCGGCATGTATGAGGCGGTGGAAATCGCGCAAGCCGCCGGGAAACAGGGCTGGACGTTCGGTTCTAACCGCGCGCAGCATGAAGTCTCGCCAACGACGATTTTAGCGAGTTCTGTCATCAAATCGGATGTCTTTGTGCAAATCGCCAGCGCTGTTAAAAGCGGCACTTTTGAACCGAAGCCTTATGTCTTCACAATGACGAAAGGCGGTGCGATTGAGATGCACTATAACCCGAAACTGAAGGATAAAGTGCCGGCGGCAGTGCAAAAGCAGGTTGCGGCGGCGAAGAAGCAGATCTTCGCTGGCACGCTGGAGGTGCCGCAAATTGCGTTTGGGGATAACGAATAAAAGCCCTGCCGGTAGGCGCGGTTTGAAACTGCGCTTATCGGTTCACCAGAAGGAAAACATTTCATGAAACATAAGCATTGGACAACCATCTGTCTTCTCACAATCGGGGTGCTGCTTTTCGGCGGTGCGAATGTTGACGCTGATGGGCACAAGGCGAAGGAATTCAAGGTAGCGATGCTTCTGCCTGCATCTATCAGCGATGCTGGCTGGAACGCGCTGGCTTACGATGGGCTCAAGGGGATTGAAAAGGAACTCGGCGCGAAAATCAGTCACGTCGAGAGCCGAACTCCGGCAGACCAGGAGGAACACTTCCGTGCCTATGCGCTGGATGGGTATCATCTCATCTTCGGGCACGGCTACGAGTATCAAGACGCTGCGAAAGCGGTTGCGCAGGATTTCCCGGAAACCGTTTTTATTACTTCCTCGGGCGGTACTATCATGGACAATGTCTCGCCTATCATCTTTCGGCTTGAGCAAGCCTCCTACTTGTTGGGTGTCATCTCCGGGATGATGACGAAGACAGACAAAATCGGCATTATCGGCGGGCAGAACATTCCGTCTGTGAATAGCACGTTTATGGCGTTTGAAGGCGGCGTGAAAAGTGTCAACCGGGGCGCGGAGGTTCGCCGCGCGTACGTGGGCGACTGGGAAAACATCGGTAAAGCGAAGGAGCTCGCGCTCGCGCAAATTCAGGAGGGCATTGACTTTATTTTTCATAACGCGGATGCGGCGGGGCGCGGTGTGTTCGATGCGGTAGAGAAAGAGCAAGCCAACGGGAAATTTGTTTGGACGTTCGGTTCCAACCGCGATCAGAGTGAAGTCTCGCCGACAACGGTGCTTGCCAATGCAGTCATTACGCCGGGTGCTTTTGTGCAGATTGCGCGACATGTCAAAGAAGGCACTTTTGAACCGAAGTCTTATGTCTTCACGATGGCGAGCGATGGCGCGATCTCGATGAACTATAATCCGGCCTTGAAAGCTCAGGTGCCTGCAGAGGTGCAAGCGAAGGTTGAGGAAGTGAAAAAAGCGATTCTTGCTGGCAACGTGGAAGTCCCACAGATCGATTTTGAGGGTGACGAGTAAAAAAACGCCCGGTATGCGAAGTTCGCGAGGGACAGGTTTCCCCTCGCGCTACGGTTTACCGTATGAATGAGGATGACTCCGATGGTGCATAAACTAACAATTGATGGCAAGGAAGTCGCCTTTTCTGAAGGTGAGACACTTCTTGAAGTCGCGCAGCGACATCACAAAGAGATTCCGACGCTCTGTTATGATACGCGGCTTGAACCCTTCGGCGGTTGCAGGCTCTGCATCGTTGAATTGGAAGGCGCGCGAAACCCGGTGGCATCTTGCACGACGCAGGCGGCACCGGGAATGGTAGTCCGCACCGCAACGGAGGAGATTGAGGCGTATCGGAAGACGCTCATCGAGATGGTTATCAGTGAGAATCGGGAGGTGGATGTGCATCCGTTGCGTGGGTATGCCTCTGGGGAGCTCGCGAAACTCCGCGATAGATATGCGGTAACTCCAAAAAGAGAGCTCGCGAGGGATAGGCCCTCGCGCTCCGAACTTGGGAAGATAACGGGCGCGACATCTGGGACGAGTAAATCGGATGACAACCCGTTTATCCTTCGTGACTACGAGTTGTGCATCTCTTGTTATCGGTGCGTGCGCGTCTGCGCTGAACAAGAGGGAGACCACGCCATCACGGTAATGAACCGCGGTTTCCATACACAGATTGCCACGGAGTTCGATGGGCTTCTCAAGGATTCGGCGTGCACCTTTTGTGGGCAGTGCATCCAGACGTGTCCCACCGGCGCGCTTGCGGACAAAAAGGCGATGCGCGCTGTCCCGGTAGGCGCGGTTTCTAACCGCGCGCCACTTGAAAAAACGCGGACAATCTGTCCTTATTGCGGTGTCGGCTGTTCTGTGGACATTCTCACGCAAGATGAGAAGATTGTGGGTGTCCATCCGGCGATGGACGGCCCCGCCAATCAGGGCGCGCTCTGTGTCAAAGGGCAATTTGCTTACGACTTCGTGCAGCATCCTGATAGACTCAAAACGCCGCTTGTTCGTGAAGAAGATGGCGAACTTCACGAGGCAACTTGGGAGGACGCACTTGACAGGGCAGCAGAAGGGTTCCGCAAAACGCATGCTGCGCACGGCAGGCACAGCATCTACGGCATCGCTTCTGGGCGCGCCCCGAGCGAAGCCGCTTATCTGATGCAGAAGTTCATCCGCGCGGGATTCGGCACGAACTACATCGACAATTGCAGCCGTGCCTGACACGCGCCCACCGTTGCCGGGCTGGCAGCGACAATTGGGCGCGGGGCAATGTCAAATCCTCTCGTGGACATGCAAAAGCCTGATGTCATTTTCTGCATCGGCACGAATATGACGGAGTGTCACCCTGTCGCCGCGACGGGACTGAAAAAGGCAGTTGCGCGCGGCGCGAAACTCATTGTCGCAGACCCGAGACGCATCGGGTTGGCGGAGATGTCGCATCTCTATTTACCCCTTCGTGTCGGTTCCGATACTGCGCTGCTTCTCGGCATGGCGCACGTTATTGCGCGCGAAGGGTTAGTTGACGAGGAATTTATCAAAAACCGCACCGTTGGATTTGATGAATTCTTTGAACACATTTCACAGTGGACACCCGAATGGGCTGAAACCATCACAGGCGTGCCGGCGAAGGACATTGAGACAGCGGCGATGTGGTATGGCAGCGCGGACAAAAGTGCCATCTACTACACGCTCGGCATCACGGAACATATTTGCGGGGTTGAGAATGTGCAGAGTCTGTGCAACCTCGCGCTCATGACGGGCAATATTGGGCGCGAAGGCACCGGTATCAACCCGATGCGCGGGCAAAACAACATCCAGGGTGCCGGCGACAGCGGCGCGCTGCCGAACAACTACCCCGGCTTTCAATCTGTCACAGAACCCGCAAATCAGGAAAAGTTCAAGCGTGAGTATGGCACCGAGGTTGAGTTGGAGAAGGGCATCACAAAAGTAACTGCGCTGGAATTGTGCGGTGACAGCATTCATGCGATGCTCATTGATGGCGAAAACACATTGCTGTCCGACCCGGACCGGAAGCATTGCGAGCATGCTTTGCGTTCACTAGAACATCTCGTTGTCATCGATATTTTCCTGACAGAGACTGCACAACTTGCAGATGTTGTCTTCCCCGCGACGGCGTGGGGAGAAACAGACGGTGTCTGCACGAACACGGAACGGCGGGTGCAGCGGATGCGCGCAGCGGTGCCGCCCCCCGGCGAGGCGAAGCCGGATTGGTGGATTATCTGTCAACTCGCACAACGCCTCGGTTTTAACGGATTTGATTTTGACTCACCCACGCCAATTTTTAACGAACTCTGTCGGGTTTCGCCGGTTTACGCCGGTTTAGATTGGGAACGCGTTGACAAAGGTGAGTATCAGTGGCCCGTGCCGCACAAGGAGCACCCCGGCACGCCACGGTTACATGAAGGCGAGTTTGTTAACGGGCGCGGTGTCTTTTCAAACGTGCATTACCGCGACCCGGCCGAAACAATTGACGATGCGTTCCCAATATGGCTGACGACCGGCCGCCGCTTGCAGTCTTACCACACCCGCACGCAAACCGGACGCGCACAGGGTATTGAGTATCTACTTCCTGAAGAGGCACTTGAGGTGAACCCTGCCGACATTGAGAAATGGGGACTGACTGATGGGGAGTGGTGCAAAATGAGCAGCGCGCGAGGCAGCATCACCATTAAAGTGAAGGCGATGAACCGTTCGCCGCGCGGCACCGTTTTCGCCAGTTTCAGTTTCGCGGATGTCCCTGTCAACCTCCTGACCGGCTCCGGCTACGATCCGGTAACGCATACGGCGGAATTGAAAGTTTGTCCGGTTCGGTTAGAGCCACTATAAGGCGATTCAGTTTGCTATCGGGACCAGGAGGTCCCTCCTACTAGAAGAGGCTTTCGTCCTTGAGGGATTGCGGGGGACAGGCCTCTGCCCGATGAGGTTCCTCCTAATCGGGACCAGGAGGTCCCTCCTACCGGAAGAGGCTTTCGTCCACCGAAAACTGAGAAGTTAAGGAGGATATGCGATGAATTGGAAATCACGTTGGACAGATCAAAGCGAGGATATTGACGCGCTAAAAAAGCAGTTGCACTCCGAAGGCTTCGATGCCTACGAATGGACGGGCCGCCCCGGCGGTGCCTACCTCAACTACATCCACAGTCAAGACGAGGTTGTTTGTGTGTTATCGGGGACCGCGGAGGTTGAAGTAGCGGATGAACAAGGCACTGCTGGACCCGGCGACCGGATTGATGTCCCCGCGAACACCTACCACTCTCTCACCGTCACAAGTGAGGAGCCGCTGTTAGTTTTAACCGGGATGCGGCATTTTCGTATTTCCTAGCGGTAGTTTGACGTAGACTTGGAAAATGACTTCCTTTACCAGGCCGTCTTAACGTTGTCAAGCCTTACGTTTTTTATCCAATTTTAAATAGGCGCGGATGCCTATATCTGCCTAACGAGCACACATTGTAAGGGCGGATTCTCTATCCGCCCGTTCATCACCATCGCGAGGGGAACCCTCGGCGATTCGCGCTCGCCGGGCCCTCGCGCTCTGAACTTAAGGAGAATTTATGAACATTGCTGTCAAAACTGGGGATTTTCGGAGAGAAGAAACCGATGTCGTTGTCATGGGTATGCTAGAAAATCCCGATTTCTATAGTGGATACCTCCACCTCGCCGACGAGGCATTAGGCGGGCGCATTCGCGAATTGATAGAGCTGGGTGACTTCAAAGGCAAGATGAAAAGCACGAGTCTGCTCTATACCCGCGGCGCAATGACCGCGCCTCGCGTCCTCTTGGTAGGGTTTGGTGCATATCATGAGTTGACCGTGGAAAAGGTGCGACAGGTTGCCGGCCACGCAGCGAAGTCCGTGCGTGACATGGGGTTGAAAACCGCAACGTTCCTGATCCCCGACGAAGTCCCAGACCCGGGGAATATGGTTCAGGCAGCGGCGGAAGCGATTTTGCTCGCGCTTTACCAATTCAATCAGCACAAAACCGTGCAGGAAGACGATGATGAGAAGCGGCTTGATTCCATCACCTTTCTCGCTGAGAGTGGGCCAAGCAGGCCGATGGTGGAACGCGCCGCTCACCGCGGTCAAACCATCGCCGAGGGTACGATGCTCGCCCGCAATTTGAGCAATCAGCCGGCGAACCATCTCACACCGGTGCAACTCGCCGAAAAGGCAGAGAATGTCGCCGCCGAAAATGGGCTTCGTTGTGAAGTGTTTGACAAGACCACGCTGGAGGAGAAAGGATTCCGCACACTCCTTGCTGTCGCACAAGGCAGCGTTGAGGAACCGCGGTTTATCATTTTGGAGTATCTTCCGGAAGGTGAGGGAACGCGGGGGACAGGCTCCCGCGCTACGGTGTCAGGGCAAGATACCGTCGTCCTTGTCGGGAAAGGCATCACCTTTGATACGGGTGGGATTTCGCTCAAGGCTGGAAAAGGCATGCACGAGATGAAACACGACATGTCGGGTGCAGCCGCGGTCCTCGGCGCGATGCAGGCGATCGGACAGCTGAAACCGAACGTGCATGTTATCGGTGTTATCGCCGCGACAGAAAACATGCCGAGCGGCACCGCGATTAAACCGGGCGATGTTGTTACTTCCTACGGCGGGAAGACAATCGAGATTCTCAACACCGATGCGGAAGGACGGCTGGTTTTAGCGGATGCCCTCGGATGGATAGCGCAGTATAACCCGCAAGGCGTTATCGATCTGGCGACGCTCACCGGTGCCGTGATTACGTGTCTTGGGCATGTCGCTGCGGGCGCGATGGGCACCGATCCGGCGTTAATGGACAAAGTCAAGGCTGCCGCGGAAAAGACGCACGAGCGCGTTTGGGAATTGCCGCTGTGGGACGATTACGATGAGGGCATCAAGAGCAAAGTTGCCGATGTGCAGAATATCGGCGATGGCACCGCTGGCACGATTGCGGGCGGTGCGTTCTTGAAGAAGTTCGTCGAAGATTACCCGTGGGTGCATCTTGACATCGCCGGCACGGCTTGGGGAATGAAGGGTTCTACCTATATCCCTGAGGGGGCATCGGGTTATGGCGTGCGGTTGTTGGTGCAGTTAGTCGAAGATTGGTAATTTTCGTATTTTCTAGCGGTGGTTTGACGTTGACTTGGCGTAGAACCACCTTTAACAGGCCGTCTTGACGTTGTCAAGACTTGCAAACCTTGGCCTGGTAGGCGCGGTTACAAACCGCGCCTACGGGGTTGAGGCTGCGTCAGACTTGTTTACGACTTCACAAACGCGACGAGATGCATCACGAGCTGCTCTGTATCCGGAAATTCGGCGAACGTCCTGTCGCGGAGTGCCTCTTCCAACTCCCTGACGTAGCGGGATTCTTCCTGGAACCCAATATCCTGCCGCCACTGTTTCAAGGCTGTGCGTTCGCCGGTGCGGAGATATTGCACGAGCGCATCGATGCCCTGTTTGTGGACATCCACGGCGCGAATGTGCTCATTCGCATCACCGGTGAACACAATGTAGAAATTGCCATCAAGGTTGCACCATTCCGTGATGCCGGCGCGGGCGAAGATTGTCAGTTTGTCTCGGGTAATTCCGAGTGAGTGCTGCCACGGTTCTAACTCCGAAAGGAGGAATTGAACCGTTTGCGGTTCCCTCAGAATTTGAGACTGGGAGGGCTTTCTTACTGCACAAGTGCCGTTGAGAGGTGCTGTCCTTCCGAGATGGTAACGAAAATACCTGAATTTAAACCCGGTTATCGTCGTGTTGAGCAGCGCGTTTGCGTAGAGCGTTTTGGCAGGTGTCCCCCATGTCTCAAAGAATTTGAGGAACGCCTTCTCAATCTGCGCTAGCACCGCGAGCGGGTTGTCTTCATAAGCCGATTCCTCCAAATCTTCAATGTCACTGGGGAAAAGCCCGACGATTTCCGCGAATTCCGCTCGGGTTCGCTGACTGCATCTGCGTAAATCGTAGACATGTTGCGCGATTTCGCCGTTGATTTCCGCTTTGTCTAGGAGTGCCAGCGTCTCGGGACTCGGATGAGTAAAATAGAGTTTGTCCATAATCTCAATCGCATCCGTAATCTGCCTATTTTCACCCATTGTCAACCTCCTGAGTATATAGCGTCGGGTTTTGCTCAAACTGCCGTTTGCGTTTTAGCGCGCGAGTTATTTCGCGTCGGGGGACAGCCGCGCTCTTCTTCGCGATGCCGTGTGTGAGAACAACAGTCCCACCGTGCCAAAAGTAGAATATCCGGTACCTGAGTCTCCGCACTCTCACCCGAAGTTCATGGATTCCGCCCCGCAGAGGGTGCGTGTGTGGAAAACCAAGTGTCTTACCTAACTTCTGCAGTTTGACTACTGCTTCGCGGCAGGTTGTACGTGAATCCTCTGGCAAACCGTTAAACCATCGCTGCATTGGGATCTGTCCGCTCGCTTCTCGATAATAGACAATTCGTGTCTGTGCCATGGAGACAATTTACCATATCTCGCAATTGTTGGCAATTCGCTTAAAAACCGGAAGAGGCTTGTGCAGCCACTTCCGGTGAATCGCAGCTTACCGCTCCGTGCGGAGTTGAATCAACTTATTGACAGCATGGATATATGCCTTGGCACTCGCTTCGATGATGTCCGTGCTTGCACCGGTGCCGGTGATGATATGCCCGTTGTCCTGCACTTTCAGCGAGACCTCGCCGATGGCATCCTCGCCTTCCGTTACCGAACGGATCTGATAGTCAATCAGGTTCAGTTGAATGTTGACAATCTGTCCTATTGCTTTGAAGGCGGCATCGACGGGGCCGTCGCCGGTAGAAGCGTTTTCAACAACGCCATCCTCTGTCTTAACACCGACGGTGGTTGTCGGCGAAATCTTGGTACCGCTCACGACCTGGATGTAATCCAACTCAAAGACTGATGGCACGGCTCGGATTTCGTCGCTCATAATCGCCTCGAGGTCTGCGTCATGAACGGCCTTTTTCTTGTCTGCCACCTTCAGGAAGCGTTCGTAGACTTTGTCTAACTGCTCCGGTGGCACTTCGTAACCGAGTTCGCTGAGGCGATGCTTGAGAGCGTTCCGTCCAGAACGCGGGCTCAGAATCAACTGGCTTTCCTTCCAGCCGATCTCCTTCGGATCGATGATTTCAAAGGTGACGCGCGATTTAATGATACCGTCTTGATGGATGCCCGAGCTATGCGCGAAGGCGTTCGCGCCGACAATGGCTTTGTTGGGTTGCACCGCGATACCCATCGTGCGGCTTACACGTCGGCTAATCGGCACGATTTCTTTGGCGTTAATGTCGGTGTAGTATCCTTTGAAATAATCGCGCCGGGTCCGGATTGCCATGACGACTTCTTCTAGCGAGGTATTCCCGGCGCGTTCGCCGAGCCCATTGATAGTGCACTCCACCTGTCGTGCGCCTTGCTGAATCGCCTCAAGGCTGTTCGCGACGGCGAGCCCTAAATCGTTGTGGCAGTGGATGCTGATAATGGCATCGTCAATATTCGGGACGTGCTTTCTGATGCCCGCGATGAGGTTTCCGAATTCAGCTGGCACCGTCCAGCCGACGGTTTCTGGGATATTGACAACGGTTGCGCCAGCAGCGATGGTAGCTTCTACAATTTTATAGAGGAACGCCGGTTCGGTGCGTCCTGCGTCCATCGGCGAGAATTCAACAGTGGCATCCGGATGTTTGGTGCACAAACTCTTCGCGTAAGCGACTGCATCCACAGCCATCCGCAGCGTGTCTTCCGGTGTTGTGCGCGTAATGCGTCCCATGTGAATCGGCGATGTGCCGACGAAAGTATGGATGCGGGCGCGCGGCGCGTCCTCAATGGCTTTCCACGCCGCCGTGATGTCCTTTTCCACGACGCGGGAGAGTCCGCAAATCTCAGGGCCCTCTACTTCGTTCGCGATGCGTTGCACGGCATCAAAGTCGCCGGGTGAGGAGATAGGAAAGCCTGCCTCGATGACATCCACGTTCAGTTTGGCGAGGTGTTTTGCAATCTCCAGTTTTTCTTCGATACCCAGTGCGGCACCGGGCGTTTGCTCGGCATCGCGCAGTGTAGTATCGAAAATATAGACTTTTTCTTGTTCTTGGTTCGCTTCAAAATCGTCCACGGATTTTTCCTCCTTCCTCTTTCGCTAAGCCGCCCTAATACCAAATCAACCTAATTTGGTATAATACCGTAGAGCGGGGGCTTGTCCGCCGCGTGCCTCACGTGATACCGTAGCGCGAGGGACGGGCCCTCGCGCTACGAACCCCATTCGCTTATATCTCACGGCCGACAGCGATGGCAATCGGCTTCAGTTCCTGCATTAACTGCGTGAACTGGTCTGGGAACAACGACTGCGCGCCATCTCCTGTCATGGAATGATCTGGATCGTGATGTACTTCCAGCAGCAGTCCATCCGCGCCGGAGGCGACAGAAGCCTTCGTCATATCGCTGACGAGGCTCCGGATGCCGGTGCCGTGGCTCGGGTCAACGATGATGGGCAGGTGACTCAGTTCGTGAACCACCGGCACTGCATTGAGGTCGAGCGTGTTGCGGGTGTGCGTCTCAAAGGTGCGGATGCCGCGCTCGCACAGAATCACATCCGGATTTCCTTCGGCGAGGATGTATTCGGCGGCGAGCAGCCATTCCTCAATCGTTGAGGCCATACCGCGCTTGAGGATAACCGGCTTCTGGGCTCTACCTATCTCACGTAGTAGGTAGAAATTCGTCATGTTCCGCGTCCCCAGCTGGAATACGTCTGTCCATTCTCCGACGAGTTCCACTTCGTGCGGTGTCATGACTTCGGTGACGATGCTGAGCCCGGTTTCCTCTTTGGCGGCCTTGAGCATCTTGAGCGCGCTTTTGCCGTAGCCTTGGAAACTATAGGGGCCGGTGCGCGGCTTGAATGCGCCGCCCCGGATGAAACTCGCGCCCGCGTTTTTCACTAACTTCGCGATAGTGACAATCTGTTCCGTGCTCTCTACGGCACACGGGCCGGCGATGACGGGGAGCTGCTTCCCACCAAACTTCGTGCCGTTGACAGCAACGATAGTCGGTTCCTCCCGAAACTGACGGCTCGCCAATTTGAACGGGGCGGTGATGGGCATTGTCCGTTCAACGCCTGACATTGACTCGATCGGGATGTCGCCGAGCAGCGATTTATCGCCGATAACACCGATGACGGTGTGTTGTTCGCCGGTCGAGATTTGCGCTTTCAACCCCGCTGCCTCGATGCGTTTGACAACAGTGCCGATTTGTTCCGCTGTTGCATCTGTCTTGGTAACGATTACCATGGTTTCCAATGTCCCTCCGACACATAACTGCGTTGCATCCAACGCTGCCGAACTATTCAATAGGCTGGACGCGAATTCGCCAATTTCCGGTAGGTGCGGTTTCCATGCTTTATAAGCATGATTTGCAATCGCGCCTACGGAACCTCGGCTACGCTCCAGTCCGTTAAAAAAAATACCCAACATCGAACGGGTTTCGACGTTGGGTGATAAGCGATGGGATCGGTTAAAACAAAACGTGATTGCTAACGAACCTTACACCACCCACGGCCGAGGTACAAATAGAGATACACCCCGAGCGCAAAGAGCGTCCAGGCGTAGGTATAGCCATACCGTAAGGAAGCGGGTGCGAACAGGCCCCGGTCGGTGTGTGCGGTAAATAAGGTGGTATGTTCAAACGTCTGCATTATTCAAATCCCAAATCTTTCGGTTGTGAAGTCTATTTCGCCTTTTCTCTGCAACTTAAGACGTGCGTCGCAGCAAAGCGTTTAAAAAATTCTGATACTATATATTACCACAATTTATGGTAAATGTCAAATTCTTTTTTTTTTCACATCAATAGACAATTTTTCCATCAATTTTCGGGTCCTGCGCGACAACGCGGCCACACAAATTCAAAACTGTTGGGAAAACGTCAACAGACCGGATGCATGTCTCGGCAATCGGCACGTTCATCGCGAGGGGGATATGCAAATGCTCAGCGAGCAAAGCACCGTGCGTGGCGTGATGCTCCGGAATTTCATAACGGGCGCGTAAATCATAACCGCTTGCTGCGCTCAAAACCAGGTCACCGGTTCGGTTGCTCTGGAAGATTTGCCACAATTGGACGATTGCATCCGGATAAGCAGCGTCATAAGTCTGACGCAGCACTTCGCTGGAAGACAATGTGTCATAACAAACGCCGTATCCAAGCGGGTCTGCCTGCTCAAATCGGTAAGAAAACGTGCCTGCCTGACACGTTATCTTCGCCCGTCCGATTCGGTTTTGAACGATGATGCTTCCCTCGCGGCTTTGCCCGGCGACTAAGGCTAATCCCTCAAGTTCCAAGAGTGCCTCAATGACTCCCATTTTTTGGAGGTGTTCAAAAGAGGTTCGTTTTCCCCAGCCGGGTCCTTCGTTTTTAAAGTAGAGATGTGTCATTCCGTTGCCGGATACCATGCTTGCGCTTGTTGCACCGCGCCGCCATAAACGCGGGTAATGCAGGCATCGCCAGCCTGCATCGTCCATTTGTTTCACGACATCGATGTGGGTGTGCGTGTTCGTCATACCGTGGTCGCTCGTTATCAGCATCAGCGTTTCATCAAGCGCGTTCGTCTTTTGCAAATTGTCGGCGATTTTCTCAACGGCGGCATCTATCTCACGATAGGTTTCAATCACTTGGGGTGATTGCGTATGCGAGAGGTGCGAGAAGGTGTCCACTGCGGGGAAGAGGCACATCACAAATCTATCTCCGGCTTCCACGGCTTTGCAAAGATGGCGGCCCGCAATCTGATTGACGAACCGCCATTGATGTGAGAAATGTGCATAGGCATAAGCGAACGGCTTCACCCATCGCGTCAGGTTTTTGTCAGGCGGGCACCCGCGCGCAAGCGGATTGTAAATGTTGCTGACCGGGGAGAAGAAGTTGAACAGTGTCGGGTTCACCGGAAGATCAGCCTCGAAATCCAACGCGTCAAGGCCCAGGTAACTACAGACACCCGGGCGTTTGAACCGGTGCGGGTTCTGAAAATCTGCCTTGGATAACCAGCGGATACCGGGGATGTTCGCTGTGCCCGGAAACAGGCCCATAAAAAACGGTGTGAAGGCGGGCCCGGTTGTTGAGGGAAAAACGGAGACCGCTTTTTTGAGGCATCCGCGTGCAATCACGTGTTTCTTGATGTTTGGCAGCACATCGTTTTCTACTAACTCTTTGAAGACTGCGTAAGGCGCGCCATCAATGAGGATAAAAATGAACCGTTTGAAGGGCGTTTTGGTTGATTCCATAAAGTCCCGCTTCATTCAAACACGACGCGATGGTAACGTTTTTTGCCGGCACGGAGACGCAGCGCGTTATTCTCTAGTAGCGTTGCATCGACGACGGTATTGATGGTGCGATACTGCTTTTCGTGGATATAGGCCCCGCCTTGCTGGATGAGCCGTCGCGCTTCACTCCGCGAACTCGCTAAACCGACTTCATGGAATAACTCCATGATAGGAATGCCTGCGTGGATGCGTTCAGTGGGGAGAGTGGAGGTTGGCATTGCCTCCAGTTCTTGTCCGCTGCCTCCGAATGCTGCGCGCGATGCCGCCTGCGCTTTGTCCGCCGCCGCTTTTCCGTGCGCGAGTTTCGTTGCTTCGTAGGCGAGCACTGCCTTCGCCTCCCGAATTGCCGCGTGTTCCAAACCGCCGAGCCGCTGCACTTCGTCCATCGGCAGAAAGGTGAAATAGGCTAAGAACTGCTCTACATCCCGGTCATCGGTGTTAATCCAGTATTGATAAAATTCGTAGGGCGATGTTTTGTTTGCATCGAGCCAGACTGCGCCGTCCGCAGTTTTTCCCATTTTCGCGCCGCTTGCTGTTGTGAGCAAGGGGAAGGTGAGCGCGTGCACCCGTTCTCCCTCAAGCCGCCGTACCAGGGATACCCCGGCGAGGATGTTGCTCCACTGGTCATCGCCGCCGAGTTGTAGCGCGCATCCATACTGCTGATAGAGGTGCAAGAAGTCGTAAGCCTGCAGCAGTTGGTAGTTGAATTCAAGGAACGAGAGTCCCTCTTCCCGGTCAAGGCGTTGGCGATACGCTTCGGCACGGATCATTTCGTTAACGCGGAAGTGCCTGCCGATATCGCGCAGAAAGTCAATGTAGTTCAGCGGCAGCAGCCATTCGGCGTTATCCAGAAACAGTCCCCCCGCGTTGTTCGCGTGAGTCGTCGGCGTGTCAAGTTTGACGTACCGCTGGAGTTGTTCCAAGATGCTT
Organism: uncultured Poribacteria bacterium; assembly: GCA_958296135.1. GTDB lineage: Bacteria > Poribacteria > WGA-4E > WGA-4E > WGA-3G > AGPOR5. Next base: position 3,613,573 of record CATQHZ010000001.1, on the reverse strand, counting down.
GCGCCGTTCGCCGCAATTTGTTCGCGCGGTAACAACTGACGCATCTCTGTCTTATCGCTCGGGTCGCCTATCATCGTTGTTCCGCCGCCGATGATAGCGATGGGTTGATGTCCGGCGCGCTGCAAATGCGCCATGGCCATGAGAGGCACGAGGCTCCCCGCATGCAGACTCTCAGCCGTCGGGTCGAAGCCGACGTAGTAGGTTATCTGCTTTTCGGCGAGCAGTTGCGCGACGTTTTCTTCATGCGTGCATTGCTGGACGAACCCCCGTTCCTTGAGGGTATCAAAGACGTTATTCACTTTTGATTCCCAGAGCCATTTAGTTTCAGTTTTGACTACCGAGTGAAGGGAAGACCTGGATAGCTCTGTTTAATCCTTTTTTGTGAAGATATGTTCATTAGTATATCATAAATGGGGTGGGTTTGTCAAATTTTGGAAACCGGACATCGCCACCGGCGACAGCCACGAACGCCTCGTTCAGCAAAGAACACGATGAGCGTTAAAAACAACGGGACGGCGCGGCACATCCGACAGAAACACCGCTCGCGAGGGACAGGCCCTCGCGCTACGGGCACCGGGCCGGCTCAAACACCGCTCGCGAGGGACAGGCCCTCGCGCTACGGGCACCGTCATATCTTTACCGTAGGGCGGCGGGCTGGCTCACGCGGGAATCGCGGTATGACGTTGATTCGTATCACTTCTGTCGTTCAGAATCGCCGGATCCTGATTCGTTTGGCCTGGATAGTAGGCGAGCCTGAGTTACAAACTTTTGTTTTTTGTTGACAAAAAGGTAAACAATAGATAAACTCTTCCTAGAAATCCTCTGGAGGGGAAAATAGATGGACATCACAGCCCTGGATACCCCTGCGCTCGTTGTCGATTTGGACGTGCTGGCGCGGAACATTGACGGGATGGCCGCGTACTGCAAACAGTTGGACATTCCACTGCGCGTGCATGCAAAGACGCATAAGGTGCCAGAAATCGCAAAATTACAAATCGCCGCGGGCTCGCAAGGGATTACCTGTCAGAAACTCGGCGAAGCAGAGGCGATGGTAGACGCGGAGATCGACGATATCCTCATTCCCTACAATATCGTCGGGATACCGAAACTGAAGCGGTTGACTGCACTGCTGAAGCGCGCACGCATCACGGTGGCTCTCGATTCCAAAGAGACGGCGACAGGGCTCTCTCAGCAAGCGAGTGCAGACGGGTGTGTCGTGCCTGTGATACTAGAACTTGATACGGGCGGTGGCAGGTGTGGTGTCGGTTCGCCACAAGAGGCGCAACACCTCGCGCGGACGGTTATGAAGATGCCGGGGCTCGATTTTCGAGGCATCATGACGTATCCGAGCAATCCGCGCGCGAAGCCGTTCCTCGACGAGACAGTTGCACGCCTCACGCGCGATGGCATCCCCGTCAACGTCATCAGCGGCGGCGGCACAGGCGCGGAGAAATTCTCCAAGGAACTCGGTTGCACGGAGACGCGCAGCGGTTCGTATGTCTATGAAGGCATGACGCGCGTCGGGAATTCGGAGATGTTGCATCCGCGGCGGTGCGCGCTCCGCGTCATCGTAACAGTCGTCAGCACGCCGACACCCGACAGGATTATCGTCGATGGCGGACAAAAGACGTTCGCCAGTTATCCGCCGACACCTTATGGCCATATCATTGAACATTCCGATGCGAAGATTTATGGCATGTCCGTTGAACACGGGCACGTGGATGTCAGCGGATGTTCGCATCGGTTTCGGGTGGGCGAACGGCTCTCTGTCATCCCGCTACACCAAGGGATGACGAGCAATCTCCACGATGAACTCGCCGCGGTGCGAGCCGATACCGTTGAGGCGATTTGGCGGATTGCAGGCAGAGGCAAGATAAAATAGGAGGCATCTCATGATTCGACCGGATGCAGCGCAAAAAGCGCAATGGGAAGCGGAAGGCTACCTCGTCTTTGAAAACGCAATTCAGGGCGAAGCCCTGAAACGACTCCAGACCGCGTTTGATTACTGGGCTGATGCTTGTAAGGCGGAATGGTTAGAGAGAGTGGAAGCAGGCGAAGCCGCCGCCACCTTTTATGACATCCCGAATCCGTTTGAGAAAGACCCGGTTTTCATCGACATTGTCGATTATCCGAGTTACTACGGCGCGCTGATGGCGTTCACGGATGACGAACTGATTCTGCTGGCACCGCAGGTTCGGACGGTGGCCCCGTGGCCGGTGAGTTACACGGGATGGCACCCGGATGTTCCCCAGAGCAGTCCGCTGCACATTAAGGTGCAAATCTATGTCAACGATGTCCCGTCGGGGTGCGGCGAATTTGCTTATGTGCCGGGCAGTCATAAGCCGGACGCGGGGCCCTATACGCGCCCGATGCGGCAAGAGAGTATGCCGGGGCACAAAACTTTTCCCGGTAAGGCCGGCACGGCGATTATGTTTAATTCCTATGGATGGCACGTGTCTATGGACAACCACTCGGACGTGCCGCGGCAATCAATTATTCTGATTTATGAGAAGCGGACCCCGGGTCGCGTCAGTCCAGAGCAGTTCGCGGCTATCTCCGAGTCTTGTCAGACTCCGGCGCGGCGGCAACTTTTCAGTTTGGCATAGTCTGGAGAGGCGCGGTCCGAATCCCGGCATCTTGTAGTGAAGGAGGAATCTTTTATGCCACGAATTGATGCGCATCTGCACGTATTTACAAAAGTGTCACCCGAATTTCCGCGCGAGACGACACCGGTTTGTCCGGCGGAACGGGAGGAACCGGTTGAAAAACTGCTGGCGGAAATGGAGAGACACCAGATCGACCAGGCGGTGCTTGTCCAGATTGGTGGAACGAGTTTGGCACAGCATCGGTACCTGCTTCACTGCCTGCGCGCCTACCCGGGACGGTTTCTGGGGATTGGGCTTATCCCGCCGGAACATCCGCGCCCTGCGGATTACATGGCAGAGTTGGCAAGTTATCCCGGTATCATCGGGTTTCGGCTTTCCGAATTTGGCGGGCCGCGGGATATTTTTGCGAAGATGGATGTGCGCGAATTCAAGACGTATCCTATCTGGTGCTGCGCTGCGGAGCGGGATTACGTGTTGTGGCTTTATCCGCGTGCTATTGATGCGCACCTGCTTCCCTATTTGATTCAGGAATTTCCGCAGGTGCGGGTTGTCCTCAACCACCTGGGGATGACTCCAGGAAAAGGCAAATTCAGTTGGGATGAGAAGGGGCGGCCGCGCGTTCAGGTGACAGGCTACAACCTCGCGATGCACACTACCTATCGGTTGGCGCGGTTTGAGAATGTCACCGTGCATCTCTCTGGGCAGTACGCGTTTAGCAATGCAGACTTTCCGTATCAGGATTTAGCAGGGTGGCATCGCAATTTGCTGAATGACTTCGGTGCGAAGCGGTTGATGTGGGCGACCGATTTTCCATGGATTTTGGAAGACCCGGGATACGGCGCGCTCACCACCGTTGTGGAAAAGCTGATGCCCAACCTATCGGCATCGGCGTTAGCGGACATCATGGGCGGCAATGCGAAACGGTTTCTGCGTTTCCCGGATAGGCATTCGTAGCCGAAGAGGAACAGGATGTATAGCCGCGCAACGCGCACGGCTACACATCGCTGCGGCGACAAATACCAAAAAAGAGCAGTGCAATCACCCCTGTCCCGACGAGAATGCAGAGCGGTGCAAAGAGCCCCAGCGCGGCGAGAAAATAGCCGCACCCTAACGCGATGAACGCAACGGTGAGCGCATAAGGCAATTGGGTTCGGACGTGGTGTAGCGCATCGCAGCTGCTGGCAATCGCGCTGAAAACCGTCGTATCGGAAATCGGGGAGCAGTGGTCGCCGAAGATGGCCCCATCCAGCGTCGCACCGAGACAAATGAGCGTCGTCAAGCCGTAGGTATCCCCGTCCATTGCATACGCTACCGGGACGGCGGTAGGTATGAGAATTGCCATCGTGCTCCAACTAGAGCCTGTTGCAAACGAGCAGGCGGCCCCGGTTGCAAAAACGAGCATCGGGAACACCAGGACAGGCACCTTTCCTTCAAGTATCAACGCGAGAAATTGCCCTGTCTCCAATCTTTTGCATCCAGTTTTTAAACCCCAGACGAGGACGAGAATTCCCAAGGGGACGAGGCTACCCTTGAGCCCGGCCAAAACGGCGGTGCGGATGTCTGGAAATTGCAGCTTTGATAAGCCGCGCGCGCAGATGATTGCGACAACAAGCGAGCCGCACGCTGCACAGGCTAGCATTCTAAGGATTTGAACAGTCTTCAGCGTCGTTAGCACATTTCTCCAGGCGGAGAGGGAGAGGATAAATCCGAGTTCTTTCCCCTCTGCTTTGAGTTTCGCCAGCACGGCCTGCCACGCGGCGGGTGAGAGGATGAGTTCGGTTCCTTCGCCCCTCACCCAAACCGCTGTCAGCCAGAGCCCGCCAAGGAGCAGCGCGAAAAGGGTGACGAGCGGTAAGATGGCGGACAACGGTTGCGTGACGACGTTTGGCGTGCTCGTAAAAGATGCCGGGTCTCCGAGCATTTTAGCGTTCGGTTCGGAAACCGCCCCTGTCTCCCGTGCGCGGGTTGCGGCTTTTCGCATTGCACCGTAATCTCTACCGCTGATTGCATTGATGATGACAAAGATGATCGTCAGGATGCAGTAGAATCGGAATCCGAGCGCGTCAAAGAACATGGAGTAACCGTCGCGGCCGAGTTGCAGAGATCCTGAAACGTCGCTAAAAAGTCCGACTTCCACACCTATCCATGTGCTGACAAAGGCGAGCCCGGTAATCGGCGCGCTGGTAGAATCCACGATGTATGCCAGTTTTTCACGACAAACGCGGAACCTGTCTGTCATCGGACGCATGCTAGGCCCAGTGAGCATCGCGCTCGTATAGTCACCGATAAAGACGAACACGCCTATCAAAGCGGTGACGACTTGCGTTGAGCGCGGTCCTTTTGCAAACCGCGAGAGCCACGCGACGATGCCGCCCATGCCGCCGGACGATACCACCACCGCAATCATTGACAAAATCAGAAAGACGAAAAGTGCCATCCAGATGTTTTCTAAGTCTAATGCCACCTTCCCTACAAACCAGATAGTTTCGCCGAAAAAATTGGGAATCAATGATGAGGCAGGTTCGCCGGCCGTCAGGTAATGTTTTATCCAGCTGAGCACGATGCTTGCACCAACAGCGACACTGAGACTCAAGAAGAATCGGGCTGTGAGAATGGCGAGCGTGACAGCAAGCAGCGGCGGTATCACACTATACCAAACGAGTCCTGCGGCAGCATCGACTTGCTGCGCACCGAGGATACAGGCAAGCGTGATGCTGACAAAGACGAAGGCACTGATAAATATTTTCAGTTTAGTACTCATAATTGGTTTCTAGTGTGTTGAATGTTAAGACGAACGCAGCCGCGACAACCCATAAAACAGTAGCACAATGAGCCCCGTGCCGGCCGCAATGCCGATAGCGGAAGAAATGTTCAACGCCGCCGGCAGGTATCCGCATACGAAGGCGATGCCTGCAACGGTGAGCGCGTAAGGCAATTGGGTTCGGACATGGTGCAGCGGCGCGCAGTTACTCGCGATAGAACTCAGGATAGTCGTATCCGAGAGCGGGGAACAGTGGTCTCCGAAGATGGCACCGTCTAACACGGCCCCTAAACAGATGATTGTCGTCAGGCCGTAGATATTTCCATCAAGAGCGAATGCCACCGGAATCGCGGTGGGGATGAGAATCGCCATGGTGCCCCAGCTGGTGCCGGTAGCAAACGAGCAGGCGGACGCGCACGTAAAGACGAGGATGGGAAACCAGAGTGGTGAGACGACATCCTGCAGCATCGCCGCGAGGAATGCGCCTGTCATGAGTCTATCGCAACTCGCTTTTAATCCCCAAGCCAACAACAGGATACTCAGTGGAATAAAACTAGACTTCACGCCGTTCCACACGGCGGTGCCGATATCCGCGAATCTCATGTTGGATAGCCCGCGTGCGCAAACTATCGCGACGAAGAATCCGCTAGCGGCGGCAATAGCGAGAACCTTGACGTTATCGGCATTCGAGAGCGCGTCGCGCCATGCGGTGAGGGAGAAGATGGTGCCCGTGCCCTGCCCATCTACCCAGAAACCGCCGAGTAACAAAGAAAAAAGCGTTAGGAGCGGGAGCACTGCTGAAAACGGATGTGTGGCAGCACTCGGCGCGATTTCCGACGATGTCGTGTCTCCGACGAGTTGGGCATCGGGTTCAGCCACGGCACCTGTCTCCCGCGCGCGCGCTTCTGCTTTCCGCATCGCGCCGTAATCACGTCCACTGATTGCGTTGACAATGACAAAAATGATTGTCAGAATGCAATAAAACCGAAATCCGAGCGCGTCAAAGAACATGGAGTAGCCGTCGCGTTCAATTCCTATGGATTTCGCGACATCGTTAAAAAGGCCAACCTCATAGCCTATCCATGTGCTGACGAAGGCGAGTCCTGCGATAGGCGCGCTGGTGGAATCGACGATATAGGCCAGCTTTTCACGACTCACCCGATGATAATCTGTTAGGGGCCGCATCGTCGGGCCGACGAGCATCGCGTTGGAATAATCGCCGATAAAAATGACAATTCCCATCACGGCGGTGATGATTTGCGTAGAGCGCGGCCCCTTGGCAAACCGCGACAGCCACGTCACAACGCCTGCAATACCGCCCGATGCGACTACGACAGCAATCGTCGCCATGATAAGCAAGACGAACAAGATTACCCAGATATTGAAGAGATCGATGTTAGGTTCGTTTTTGATGGTAACCTCGCGCGCGAACCACACTATCTCCCATAGGAGCGATTTCCCGGTCGCGATTCCGCCGGTTACATCCTGTCTTGTCCATGCAAGCCCAAGGCCGATGCCGACGGCTATGCCGAGACTTAAGATTAGGCGCGTTGTCAGAATAGCGAGTGTGACAGCGAGCAATGGCGGTATCACGCTATACCATACGAGGCTAGCGTCCGCGACGACTTGTCCCGCGCGCCACATCAATCCCAAACAGATGCTGATAAAAATGAAGATGCCGATGAGGCTTTTTTGTAGTGTCGTCATAGAGTGCCTCCAAAGGGCTGGCTGTAAAAAAACAGCCGGTGTGCATATTCCATAAACCAGTCTATTACAAAATGTGAAGATTGTCAAGTTTTTTTGTCCCGGGTCAAAAATTGGCTTGAAAATATTTTCGGCAATATGCTAAAATTAAATCATAATCTGAGATGAGGAGGCGCTCCCAATGTTGAAAGCAGGATTTATCGGTGCAGGCGGGCGCAGCCAGGGGGCGCATTATCCGAGCGTCAACCGGCTTGAGGACGATGTTGAGATGCTTGCGGCGTGTGAACTTGACGAGGCGAAGCTTGCCCAAGTGGCGCAGAAATATGAGTTCCCACAGTCCTTCACCGATCACCGGAAGATGTTGGATACGGTAGAGTTGGACATCGTTTACTGTGTCATGAACGAGAAGTGGATTTTGCAACCCGCGCTGGATTGCCTCAACGCCGGGAAGCATCTGTTTATTGAAAAGCCGCCGGGTGCGACGAGCGATGAGACGCAGCAGTTGCTGGAAGCCGCTGTCGCCAACGATGTCTACTGCATGGTTGGGTTTCAGCGGCGGTACGCCGCCGTAACGCGCGAGGCGATGCGGCGCGTCGCTGAGAAGGGCCCCGTCTCGCTTGCTGTAACGACATTCAACAAGCAAATGATTGGACAGAATCGCGAATTTACGACGACGCTGTGGAACGATGTCTGTCACGTCGTGGATTTGCTGCGCTACATGGCAGGCGGGGAACCGGTGGAAGTCACAGCGCATCGCGATACGTTCGGGGCAGAACAGCGGAACTGCTATACGGCGTTCGTCCGGTTTGATAACAATGTCACGGGGGTGCTCTTCGGGAACCGGGCTTCCGGCGGCCGCGTGCTCCGCTCCGAATTGCACGGAGTTGGCATCGGCTGTTATATGAAAATCCCGGAAGAAATCGAAATTTACGAGGATAACAACCGAAGCGTCATGGGTGGTTGGGAAGTTGATGGCGTTGACCCGGGCGATACGTCGAACTATGAAGGCGTGCTCACGATGCATCGCCATTTCATTGATTGCGTGCGCAATGGCAACGTGCCGCTCACCGATCTCCGCGATGTTATTCATTCCATTCGTCTTGTCGATGAGATAGAAGGACCTTTACCGTGATAGGAGGACGAAGCTATGCTTGACGAACGCCATCTGCAACATCAGATTACCGATGAGCAGCGCCGAGGGCTGAACGAGAAAGGGTATTTCATCGTTGAAAATGCGCTGCCGCCGCCCCTTGTCGCGCGCTTAGAGGCGCGCGTCGATCAGATTTACAACGAACATCTGGACGCGGGATACGATCCCTACACCGAAAGTCCGATGACACCTCACAAGAATTTCTTCTACCCCAATTTCCTCGGGAAAGACCAGCTTTTCGTCAACATTCTGGATTGGTATAAGACGTTCCCAAAGGTGTGGGGGACTTTGGGGTGGAACATCTATTCGTATCATAGCCATCTGATTATCACGCCGCCGCGGCCCGCCGAACGCCGCGGTAAGTCAACACCCCTCGGATGGCATCAGGATAGCGGACGTGTCAACCTCGAAATTGAAAGTTCCCCGCGGCCCCGCCTCTCGCTCAAGGTGGTTTATTGGCTTTCGGACTGCTCAGACATCGGGCGCGGGAATTTTTACATCGTTCCCGGCAGCCATCTGTGGGATACCTTGGAGCGGCCGATGGACGGTTCGCACCCCGAAGGGGCCATCCCAGTCTGTTGCAAACCCGGCGATGCGGTTTTCTTCGACCGGCGCATCTGGCACGCGCGCAGCGAAAACGATTCAGACATCACGCGCAAAGGGCTCTTCTACGGCTACGGCTACCGCTGGCTGCGGAGCAAAGACGACATGACCGTTCCGAAGGAGATGTTTGAACGGAATGACCCGATTCGTCAGCAACTCCTTGGCGGCGGCACGAATGCCAACGGCCATTTTTCGCCGAAGGACGCGGATGTTCCGTTGAAAGTCTGGCTTGAGGAGCAAGGCGTTATCTCAAGTTAGCGCGGTGGTGCCGTTTTCCATTGCCGGTCTGTTGTTTGTAAGGGCGGATGTCTCTATCCGCCCGACATGCAAAACAAACGGACAGATATAGCAATCTGTCCTTCACAGGGCCCAGCGGAGAACCAAATAGTTCTGGGCGGTTCGTTTTTTCGCTTGACAGCCACAGAAAAAAGTGGTATCATTTTAATAGGGCTCTTTGCAGCTTATGCAAAGAGTTACATCAACCGGTAGGCGCGGTTTGAAACTGCGCTTATGTCCGGCAGTCCTAATCAATCTATTTTTGAGGTATCGGAAATGTTTCAAAAGTTTTGGAGGAGGGCTCTCCAATTTTCGGCCGTTTGTTGGGCTATTGTGTCCACAGTGGGCCTCTGGAGCCCCACCGTCTTCGCGGAGGATGACGTGAAAAATTCAAAGGCGTTGGCAGCAGCGGCGCAATCGCAGTCCCTGGAAGTAGGGATGATAGCTCCCGATTTTACGCTGCCAGATGATACTGGTGTTATGCGAACGCTCAGCGAGTTCTGGGGCAAAAAGAACGTCGTGCTCGCCTTTTACCCGAAAGATTTCACTGGTGGATGAACAACTGAAGTTAACTCGCTCCGGGAAAATTTGAGCGAGATAAAAGCGACCGGCACCGTGGTTTTCGGTGTGAGTCTTGACACTGTTGAAACGCATCGGCGTTTTCGGGACTCACTGAAGTTAGACTTTTCCTTGCTGGCAGATCCAACGGCTAAAGTGAGCGGCCGCTATAGCGGTATTATGACTCAGTTTAACGCCTCAAACCGGGTCACCTTTATCATTGACAAGGCGGGTTACATCCGCTCGATAGATAAAAATGTCAAGGTTAAAACACACGGTGAAGATGTTGTCGCGATGCTTAAGACAGTGCTACCGAGAATTGAGGTGGACCAACCGGCGCCCGATTTTATCGCAACTGATGGCAAAGGCGAAACGCGCCAGTTGAGCAAGTTCCGTGGCAAAAAGAACGTCGTGCTTGCCTTTTATCCGCGCGATTTCGGGCGTGGCTGAACGATTGAAGTCTGCTCGCTCCGTGATGAGTCGAGTCGTCTTGCTCTGCACGATGCACAGGTTTTCGGGATTACGCTGAACGATGCTGAATCCCATCAGAAATTCTCGGCAGAGAATCAACTCAATTTCCCGCTTTTGGTGGATACACACCGCCACCTCGCGCTCCTTTTCGGCGCGACAGATGCACCTGATGGGCGTGTCAAGCGGTTAACCGTTATCATTGACAAAGCCGGGAATATTGCGAAAATTGACACCGAGGTGAACGTCTCCACCCACGGTGCCGATTTAGTGGAATTTTTTAAGACGTTGGAACCGTCAAAGTAATTGATGACGCGTAGCACTCTCTTAGCATTTCGTGAACGGGTGGCTTGGGGCATCTCCCTCGTCTTCAGCCCATTTTTCGTGCTGATTGCGACGACGGTAGTCGTTGTTGAGAAATATGCGGTTACCTCGCACGAGACACTGCTGTGGCTGACGATTCTAGCGATGTTCGTTACCGTGTTGCCTGTTCTCTGGATCGGGATGCTGTTTCGGTTGTCAAAAGTCAGCGACTGGCACCTCCATAGCAAGGAGGAACGCCTGCTACCCCTCTGCTTCACGTTGGCGAGCATGATTGTCGGCACGGTTATCCTGTATTGGATTGATGCGGAGCACCATATTGTCTGGGCGGGTGTCGCTTATATCGCGAATAGCGTTGTGTTCTCAGCGATTACACCGATATGGAAAATCAGTTTCCACAGTAGTGTTGCGACAGCGTGCATTACCGTGCTTGTCGTGCTTGTGAATTCTCAATGTGGGTGGCTCTTTCTGCTGGTGCCGTTGATTGCTTGGGCTCGGGTTTACCGGAAGCGGCATACGCTGCTTCAGACCGTGGTTGGCGCGGTGCTCGCAGTCGGCAACACAGCCCTCGTTTTCTATGTCAAAGCGCGGTTCTATTATTAGCCATTTATGAATATGCCTCGCGCCTCCCGGTATGTATCAGGGGTGTCCTAATTATTTTCTGGCGGGCACGATGTGGTTCTTTTTAGCAGCGGCAGATCATCCCAATCGCAATCCAAGCAGAAATGCCGTTCTTTGCCGAGCGGTCTGACGCGTCCGCCGCACTCAGGGCAGTTGGTGATGCGCGCTTCAGTTGCCTCTTCAGCAGGCGGTGGGAACATCAGCAGTTGCTCTATCCGCACGGCGCGTTCTGTTTGCCCTACGAGTTCCAGTTGGACGTTCTGAATGATTTCGCGGGCATCCAGGCTGAATGGGGGAGGTGTTGCCCGGGTCAGGTTCATGAAACTGCTGCGATAGACGCGAATCGTGTCTTCGGCACGGACCTGGCGAATGAAAAGCGCGTGCTTCTTCGGTTCTACCAAAAACGCCTCCGTATCCGCGAGGTGTCTTCTCGCGATGATGGTAAGTTCATAACCGCCGTATTGCAGAACAGCGTGCCTCGGGTCGGGCTGCATGTGGCACATGTCAAAGAGTTCGTGCGAGCGGGCGGTAGACAGTATGAGGCAGTAGCGTCGGCCGGAAAATTGCTGCAGCAATCCGAAAGGCAGAAATTCCACGGGATGCGAGACGCTTCGGAGGAAGCCGATAAACTCCTGATATGCGCTTTCGGTAGCTTCTTGCAAGATTTGTTGTGCTGTCTGCGCACCGTCAATCTCCTGCGAATAAAGTTCAATTTGGACATCAACCTCAATGTCCAGATCGAGCGCCTCGCGCCGGCCCTCGCGTTGCATCTCGGCGTTAATCCGGTGAAGGCTCTCCACCGGGCTATCTGCAAATTTAAGCACAAAAGGTAACATAGCACTCCACTCATCAGCGTAGAGGATACACAGGACTTCCGCGCCTGCGCTGCCGGTAGGCGCGCTTTCAAAGCGCGCCTACCGGGGCTGTCCCGCGCGAGTCCTTATACCAAATTACGTTAGAAAATTATCTCGGTTCCGTAAGCCAAAAACGCCTAAGTTTGACCTGGGCGAGCTCCCGATGTCACTAACATCGGAGGGTTGCAAGCTCGGATGCCAGAGATGAATTGGGTATAATACAAAAAACCCCTTAGACGCTCGATTAAGTATTTTACCACACGTCGCGAGGTTTATTCAACAAAAACTTTTTTGACTTGACATCGGTGCCTTTTTATGTTATACTTGTGTTAAGTTTAACTGAAAAGGAGGATGTTTTTGTGCTTTCTAACCCGTTACTTACCAATCTTGTGTTCCCTATCGTCGCGTCGCTGATTGCGACTGGGATTGGGATACTTCTCGTCTGGCTGTGGAGCCGCAAAAAGCGGGACGACGCATCGGAGAATCGCTTGACTCGGATTGAAAACTCTCAGCAGAATTTGTCTGAGAAATTCGATAATCAGGCTGAGAAATCGGAGAATCGCTTGACTCGGATTGAAAACTCTCAGCAGAATTTGTCTGAGAAATTCGATAATCAGGCTGAGAAATTCGATAACCTGACAAAAGAAGTTGCCTTATGGCGGCAGGAGGCGGATTTATTCCGGCGCGAGTTGCTCATGGAAGTTCACCGCGTCGTTGACGAGGCGATAGCTGAAAATAGGCGCATCGTTGACGAGGCGATGGAGAAAAACGAACGCGCAATAAACGCGGCAATCGCCGAAAACCGGCGCGCTATAGACGAGGCGATGGAGAAACACGAGCATATTGCACGCGAAGTCGCTCGCGAAGTCGCAAAAGAGATTGCGAGTGAAATCGCCGCGCAAACAACAAAGGAGACTGAGCGCATCGTCAGCGAGGCAACCGCCGAGAACCGACGCATTGTTGACGCTGCAATGGCGACAAACGAGCGTCTGATAAATGAGACGATGCAGGAAAACGAACGGATTGCGCGCGAAGCCGCTCGCGTGGCAGCTGCCGAGGTCGCGAAAGAGATTGCAGGCGAAATCGCCGCGCAGACAACCAGCAACGTGGAGCGCATCGTCAGAGAAGCATCTCAGGAAAACGAGCGTATCGCGCGAGAGGTAGCGATACAAGCTGCGAGTGAGGTTGCCAAGCAGGTAGCGAGTGAAATCGCAGCGCAGGCGACCCGGGAAAGCGAGCGCATCGCCAACGAAGCAGCGCACGAAGCGGCTAACGAGGTGGCAAAACGGGCCGCCAAGGAAGGCAAACGCGTCGCAGCGCAAACCGCGCGCGAGGAAAGCGAGCGCATCGCCAACGAAGCCGCAAGAAAGGCGGCAATCCAAACTGTCAAAATGCTTGAGGAACGGGGCAGAATTTAGCGTGCAGCTAAGAGAACTGAATCTGCTAATTTTCTTCCAGCGATTTGGGTTGCATTTTTTTTCGCGTTGTGCTATACTCATTTTGTAGGCGCGATTTCCGACGCAACTTGAAACCGATAATTCAGGAAGGATACACGTTATGTCAGGACACTCAAAATGGTCGACAATTAAACATAAGAAAGCGGCGAACGATTCTAGGCGCGGGAAACTCTTCTCCAAATTGGTGAAGGAGATTACCGCGGCAGCGCGCATCGGCGGCGGAGATGTGGACATGAATCCGCGGCTCCGCACTGCAATTGCGATGGCGAAGTCAAGCAATGTCCCGAACGATAATATCGAGAAAGCGGTGCTTCGTGGCACCGGCGAGCTTGGCGGGGCTGATTATGAAGAAATCCTCTACGAAGGATACGGCCCTGGCGGTGTCGCGCTAATGATTGAGGTGTTGACAGACAACCGCAATCGCGCAGTCGCCGCAATCCGGCACACTTTCAGTAAACACCATGGCAGAATGGGCGAACGCGGCAGCGTCGCATGGGGGTTTGACAGGTGCGGCCTCGTCGTCGTCGGACCGGAGAGCATTGATGAGGACGAACTCTTTATGATTGCGGCGGACGCAGGCGCGGAAGATATCAGCTCCTCGGAGACAGGCATCGAAATCGTCACACCTTTTGACATGTTCGATAACGTCCTAACGGCAATCCAAGCGACGGAAGCCGACATCCACCTCGCTGAAATCAGCATGATTCCGCGGAACACCGTGAGACTTGAAGGGAAGGAAGCGGAACGGATGCTCCGGCTGATGGAAGCGCTTGATGAGCTGGAAGACGTGCAGAAAGTCTATGCCAACTTTGACATCCCCGATGCCCTATTAGAGGCCGCCGCGTAGCACTGGTAGGAGCGATGTCTCATCGTGACACAAAACCGTTGATTATTCTTGGTATTGACCCGGGCATTGCGAATACAGGGTACGGCGTGGTGGAATCCCACGCGAACCGGGCGATTTCGCGTGCCTACGGGAACATTCGGACGAGCGCGCAGACTGCATCGGAAGCGCGCCTGAAACAGATTCACGATGAAGTGGCGCGCCTGATTACGGAATTCGCTATTGATGTTGTGGTGCTTGAGGATATCTTCTTCAGCAAGAATGTGAGTAGCGCGTTTGCTGTCGGCGAAGTCAAGGGTATCGTGAAGCTTGCGGCGGCGAGCGCGGGATGTCCTGTTACAACGTATACCCCATCGCAAATCAAACAGGCGGTAGTGGGGTACGGGCGAGCCACGAAAACCCAGATGCAACGGATGGTCCAAGCGTTGCTCCGGCTTAAGCAGGTACCTCGTCCAGACCACGCTGCGGATGCGCTTGCTGTCGCGCTTTGCCACGCGCGTTCCTATAAAGTGCTTGAGTTGCGCGAGAGGTTCCGGTAACTGTGGGGCGAGGGAAAACCCGGCGAGCGTGAATCGCCGAGGGTTTCCCTCGCCACGCAGCGATTTTCCGAGAAGGACGAAAAAAATGATTGCTTATGTCAAAGGGGTTGTTGCCCATAAAGACACGAAACAGGTTGTCGTGGATGTGAACGGCATCGGGTATGCCGTGGATATTCCACCGAAAACCGGCGATGATTTACCGTTGGTGGGCGAGCAGGTCACCTTTTACACGCATTATTACCAAAATCGCGAAAATGACATTACCCTCTACGGTTTCACTTCCAGAGATGCCCTGAAAGTCTTTGAAATGGCACTGACGGTGAAAGGTGTCGGTCCCGCGCTGGCGCAAAACATCGTTGCGAAGTTGACACCGCCGCAATTCCAACGCGCTGTTCATCAAGGCGATACCACGACGTTGATGCGGGTGCCGCGGTTGGGCAAAGAGAACGCTCATTTCATCATCATGAAGCTCAAGAAGCACATGACGAAGGTGAAATTTGAAGGCGAGGCGGGGCTGGCGCGCGCCGGTGGAGCAGACGCGGAGGTGATAAAAATCCTGGTCAATTTGGGTGCATCGGAGCTTGACGCTGAGCAAGCCGTTGAGAGGGCGCAGAAGGTGCTCGGTGAGTCGGCACAGCGAGAAAATTTGGTGAAGCAGGCACTGCGCTATATTCGGTAGGATGGCCGCAGACTCGACCTCGGAGGTGCGGTTTTCAACTGCCCCTCCTCACTGCTGACATTTGCGTCTGTCCTGTTCGGAACTCATTTGAATATTCATCAGACGATAGGTAAGCGAGAATGGCTAACCACGACACATCGGATGCTTCCCGGATGCACGATTTGGCTGTTGAAGACGATGGCTTTGAATATAGCCTCCGGCCGGAGACGCTGAAGGAATTTATCGGGCAGGAGAGAGCCAAGGAGCAGCTCCGTATCCACATTGAAGCCGCTAAAAAGCGGGGAGATGCGTTGGAACATGTGCTCCTCGTCAGTCCGCCGGGGCTCGGGAAGACGACGCTTGCGAAGATTATCTCTAATGAAATTGAGACTAATTTTAAGCAGGCCATCGGCCCCGTCATGGAGAAACTAGACATTGTCTCGACGTTGTCCAACCTGGAGAAGGGCGATATCCTATTTATTGACGAAATCCACCGGATGAAAGGGTATGTCCAAGAATCGCTATACCCGGCGATGGAGGATTACCAGTTGGATCTGGCGATTGGCCAGGGCCCCGCGTCGGATGTTGTGCAACTGGATATCGCGCGTTTCACGCTTGTCGGTGCGACGACGCGCGAGGGCCTGCTCGCCGGTCCGTTTCGCGACCGGTTCGGCATCCGCATCCATTTGGATTATTACGAACCGGTGGACATCCAGCAGGCTATCCGAATCAACAGCGCGAAACTCAACATTGATATTGAAGACGAGGCAGAATACGCGTTGGCCCGGCGTTCGCGCGGTACGATGCGAATTGCTAATAAATTGCTGGCGAACGTCAGAGACTACGCCGAGGTGAAGGGCAACGGCGTTCTCACGTTTGAGGTTGCGGAGGAGGCCCTGGCGTTTTTCGGCATTGATGAACGCGGATTAGACTCGCAAGATTACGCCTATTTCCGCACGCTTATTGAGAAATTCAACGGACGCGCGGGGCTGAAGGCACTCGCGGTCGCGCTCAGTGAAGACGAACGCACTATCTCCGAGGTCTACGAACCTTACTATATCAAAGAGGGGCTGTTGATGCTGACACCGGGTGGGCGCGTCGCGACAGATGCCGCCTATGAATACTTTGACTACCCGGTCGGCACTCAACCTTCGCTGTTCTATTAATATGCAACTTGCAGACTTTGATTACCCTTTGCCGGCAGACAGCATTGCGCAGTTCCCCCTTCAGCGGCGCGATGGTTCGCGGCTCATGGTGATTGAGAGAGACGCGCGCACGTTTCATCACACCCGGTTTTCGCAGATTGGCGAATTCCTGCCGGAGAACGCGATGCTCGTGCTGAACGACACGAAAGTGATTCCGGCACGGCTCATCGGTAAAAAAATGGAGACCGGCGGCAAAGTTGAGTTGCTTCTCGTCCGAGAAAAGAGAGCGGGCAGCTGTAGAAATTTGTCCTTACGCGCCATTTGGGAAGTGCTTGCCAGACCCCGGCGGAGTCTGAAGGTTGGCACGCGGGTTTCATTTGGGGATGGGGAACTTATCGCAGAAGTCGTTAAGATACCAGCTGATGGGTTCTGTCAAGTCCGTTTCTACTGTGAGGGAACGTTTGCAGACATTTTGGCGAGCATCGGACAGGTGCCGTTGCCGCCCTACATCAAACGCGCGCCGAGTGCAGAAGATGCGGCGCGGTACCAATGCGTTTACGCCGATGCCGACGGCGCGATTGCTGCACCGACTGCCGGCTTGCACTTCACGCAAGAACTGCTGGAGAGATTGCGCGCGACCGGGATAAAAACCGCTACGTTGACTTTGCACGTCGGAATCGGCACATTTCAGCCGGTGAAGGTGGAAGATATTGGCACTCATAAGATGCATGCCGAATACATCCATCTCACCGCCGCTGGGGCGGAGCGTATCCGTTCGGCGCGGGGAGCCGGGCGGAAAATCGTCGCTGTCGGGACGACGGTGGTGCGCGCGCTGGAAACGGCCGGGAGCACTGGTACCGTCACCCCTTATCGCGGCGAGAGCGAGCTGTTTATCTACCCCGGTCATCAATTCAACGTGGTAGATGCACTGATTACCAACTTCCATCTACCGAAATCTACCTTACTTATGCTAGTGAGTGCCTTCGCCGATGTCAAACTGATTCGCGAGGCATATCAGGAGGCACTCCGGCATAACTACCGTTTTTACAGTTATGGCGATGCCATGCTGATTCTTTAGGGTAAGGTGAACAAATACTGAACGAACCCGGTAGGCGGGGTTGCAAACCGCACTTGCCGGAAATTGTAGAAGGAGACACTTCATGGAACAGATAGGAGGTTTGCTTGTTCCGTTTATCGCGATGGGGGCGATAATGTATTTCTTACTCTGGCGTCCGGAGCAAGCCAAACGCAAAAAACACCAGAACATGCTTGAGAACCTGTCCAAAGGTGATGAAATCGTCACCAACGGCGGGTTGCACGGCAAAATTCTCGGCCTCAGCAACGATAAGAATATCATCCTCATCTCCGTAGGCGAAGTGAACAGCCAGGAGGTGAAGGTGCAGATTTCTCGGAGTGCTGTCGCTTTTCTGAAAAAGGGCGGGGAGCTGATCGAAGGGGAGTGACGCTCTATACCACGTGCGCTATCCACAACGTATAGGCGCGCTCAGAGGACAACAATTCGGGGAAACCCGAATTGTTGAAAGAGAATCCGAACATCGGGACCGGGAGCTCTCGCCTACCGGGGGGCAACAATTCGGGGAAACCCGAATTGTTGAAAGAGAATAGGCGTGACGGGCGGATGTGATTCATCATATCCGCCTCTTTCTTTTCTCCATCGCCGATGCTTGGAAATTGGAAGACCGTGGTGCTTTCTTCGTGCGGATATCGGATGAGGCAGACTGCTTCGCCGCCGCGCCGGTTTGGCATCTCATTTTCTGTGATGTGGAGGTGCCGGTTGGTTTCGTCTGCTACCTCGCCTGCGCCTAAGATGACAGCCGCCGTTTCCGAGTGCGATGCCGTTTTGCAAACGGCGATTTCAATACCCGCTTCGCCCGTGAGCACTTCGTAAGTTGTGTGGTGCGGAATGAACGCAACGCATGCCTCGCCGTGAAAGACATCTGGACGTTCCCCTAAGATACCGTTTGCTTTGTTGCCATTATGCCCGACTAACAGGGTGCAGTTGCCGCCTAGTGCAATCAAGGCGACTTCAGTGTCATCGGAATGGTCAAAGTACGTGGCGTTGGGTGTGAGGTTGAGGATGCCGAGCTGCAGCGTCCCCATTTCGCCGGGAGGCGCGATGTCAACGTAGCCTTCAGTCGGAGTGTAAGTTTTCGCGTTCGGCATCAGGTTGTCGGGGCAAGTTTCCATAATTGTTCAACGAGACTGGCTAGCGGCAGTCCGACGACGTTGAAATAGCATCCTTCAATGCGTTTCACGAGTGCCGCGCCGCGCCCTTGGATTCCGTATGCGCCTGCCTTATCCGATGCTTCGCCGCTTGCAACATAGGCGGCAATCTCCGCGCTGCGCAATTCTCGGAAGTAGACCTTGGTGGTTTCTGTCCAGACAATTTCGCGCGCGGCAGGCGTGCGCGGTTGAAAATCGCGCCTACCGGAAGAGTCGACAACGATTAATGCCACTCCTGTGACTACCTCGTGGCAGGTGCCGCTAAGTTGCGTCAGCATTTCTGTGGCGTGCGCGTCATCTGTCGGTTTGCCGAGAAGTCGGCCGTCTAACGCTACCAACGTATCTGCACCGATGATTAGTCCTTCGGTGTGCTGGCGCGCGATGGCTTTTGCCTTGAGCAAGGCAAGTTTTTGTGTGACTTCCGCCGCGGTTCCGTTGTGCAGCGGTTCCGCGACATCACTTGGGCGTATCTCGAACGTCAGGCCGATTTGCGATAAGAGGGCGGCGCGACGCGGCGATGCCGATGCCAAAACGAGGCATGGGAGTTTGTCGAAGAGTCCACTGCTGGGCATATTATTTGAGGCGATACCACCGGGTGTTCTGCTGTTCCCGGATTTGCAACAAATTCGCTTGCGTGAGTTCGCTGATGGCGGTATCAATATCGGCTTTGGAGAATCCGATTTTTTTGAGGAGCGCGTCCCGTCTTGGTGCACGAAACCACGTCGGTTCGCTCAGGGAAGTATACGCACCCCGGAAAACCTCCAATGCACTATAGAGGCGCAGGGCCCTTGTTGGTAACCCGACAAGCGGATTTTGTGTATGATTGAACATACCTTTAACCTTTTTTCGCGCGATAAAATTGGTTTCACTTAATTAAAACGCTTTTATATGAGGAACGGTTACAAAAAAAGTGACATTTTTTCATTTTTTTGATTTTTTCGTTCCATTTGCCAGATTTTCGCGTTCGTGATACACTTTCTCAAAGTCAAAATCGTCGGGCAAAGGACAAGAAAGATTGCTATCCACAAACGAAAACCGCCTCTCATGGCGTTTCCTTCCGCTTGGTATCTGTTGCGTTATCGCCATCTGTTTCATCGTCTCTTATGCCGAATTGGTGATTACCTACATCCAAATCGGTTTTTTGCAGTTACCGCCGGCAGTCATCGGGCTATTTTTCTTTTTGGTGCTCGGCAATAGGCTGTTCCAAAAGTTGAATCAGCATTTTGGCTTATCCCCGCGCGAATTGATGTGCATCTACTGCATGATGCTCGTCGCCTCAATGATTTCGTCGCGCGGTGTCATGGAGAAACTGATTCCGGCCCTCATCGCGGTGAACTATTTCTCCAATGAGACGAACAGTTGGGACACGCTCTTCTTTCCGCACATCAAGCCGTGGTTAATTCCCTTTTCGCCGGAACAAAAAGGCCAAGCCCCTGTCGCTGTCAGTTTCTATGAAGGCCTTGAGCCCGGCGATGCAATTCCGTGGAACCTATGGATAAAACCGTTGTGCGTCTGGGGCGTGCTGGTATTCTTGGTGTTTACCGCGTTTCTCTGCCTCGCGGCAATCTTGCGCAAACAGTGGGTTGAAAACGAGAAATTGGCGTTTCCGTTAGTCTCACTGCCGCTAGAGTTTGTCTATGAGGAGCGCGGCTTCTTTCGGAGCCGTCTGATGTGGCTGGGGTTCGCGGTGCCTGCGCTCATCTTCACCTTAAATGGGCTTCACGAAATCTGGCCGCAGATACCGAGTGTCTCCTTGCAATATGTCCTGAACCAATATTTCACGGAACAGCCGTTCAACGCCATCGCCTACACCCCCATTTTTCTCTCTTTCGCGGCGGTAGGGTTTTTCTACCTGCTGCCGACGCAACTGCTGTTCAGTCTGTGGTTCTTTTTTCTGCTCACGCGGCTGCAAGATGTTGTCGCTGCGATGTTTGGTTTGCGGGTAAGCGGTATGCCGCTCTATCCAACTCGGCTCTATATCGGCTACCAGATAGCCGGTGCTTATGTTGTGCTGATAATCTCGTTCATCTATGTCGGCTTTCCGCACTTCCGCCGTGTGTTTCGGCGTGCCTTTAATCGCGGTTTGGGCACTTCGCAGCATGGCGAGGGACAGGCCCGCGCCCGATGGGACATAGCTGATGACTCCGCCGAGATTCTCCCCTACCGCACAGCTGTCTGGGGGTTCATCGTCTGCCTGCTTCTTGCGATAGGCTGGTGTCATCTCGCTGGCTTAAGCTTAGGATTTGCGGCATTTGAGATGCTGGTTTACGTCTGCATCGTGGCGGTGGTGATGGCGCGCAGCACGGCAGAAGGCGGTTTGCTAATGACAGAAACCTCCTTCCGTCCGATCGATCTCTATCAACTCATCGCCAGCAAGGCGACGTTAGGGGCACCAAGCCTCACGACACTGTCTTTGCTGGATGCAATTTTCACGCGAGATCAGCGTGGATTAATCCTTACCGGTTTCCTAGACAGTTTAAAAATCAGTGACAGAGTGGGCCTGGCTTACCGTTCATTGTTGGGCGTTTTAGCATTAGGCTGCGCGCTGGCGTTTTTCTGTGCAGCCGCCCTTCACTTATGGCTGCCCTATACGCACGGGGCTAACTATATGTATAGTTATACGTATCGTGGGAATCCGCTTTGGGCCTTTCAGGACAATGTGGCGGCGATGGAGGGACTGGGCTCGAATCTGCTCGCGACAGGCGGGCTCTTCTTCGGCATCGGCGCGCTTGTGACGACAGGCTTAGTTGCGCTCAGAATGTTATATTGGTGGTGGCCGCTGCACCCGCTTGGGTATGCCTTATCCGCTTCGTGGACACTTATCGTGTTTTGGTTTCCGGTCTTCATCGCGTGGAGCATTAAAACGCCGCTCCTGCGTTACAGCGGGATTCGGCAGTATCAGCGGTTTCGGCCATTCTTTTTGGGGCTAGTCTTCGGTGAATTTAGCATGGCAGTGGTGTGGTGTCTTGTCAGTTGGAGTGCGAATGTGCCGGCACCGTTTTTTCCGTGGCCGTGAGACACGATTTTTCGTCTTTCGCGATGCGTTTGGCGGGCCGGTTAACGACAGAACGGGATAACTAAATCGTCCGGCTCCCCTACAATGCCGGTAAACGTTCAATTAGCCGCACTGTCTCTAAACTCACCGTGAGGACGCGCCCGATTAACTTCACAATATATTGCGGCGCATCCGCACGATTCGCATCGTTCACGATGCCACTCCGTTTGTCCGTTTTGACGCGATACTGATTGACTACCCACTCTAACGCGGAACGGTTCCCTAACCGATACGCAAATGCCGCCTCAGGGATGCCGGCTATCGTCAGGAATTCGTTGTAGCGAATCTGCGTCTTGTCCGGCGAGAATTTCATCTGCTCCACGCGCCAATTGCGCTGCACACCGGGCGTGGCAATCAACTCCAACCCTGCGTATTCGGGCTGCGCCTCATAATTCAGATGGAGTTCCGCTAACGCCTTGCCAATGTTGGCAAATGCCCAGAAGTCCGGCGCGAAGGGGATGTGCGGCAAATCGCGCCGGAGATTTCCCTCATACCGTTTGCGATAGTGCGGCTGATGCAACACGGCGTAATTATAGTGGAAGATGTCCCACTTGGTGATGGTTTCATCGTCGTAATGCGCTCGGAAGTGTGCCAGTGCCCAATCGGTGATGTTCTCTCGGCGGTTTGTGCCATCTTCATCGTAGGTATAGAACGGGAAGCACTGCGTGGGCGATCCGAATCCTCCAGTCATGACGAGTTCGGGGATACAGTCAACCATGAGACAGATAAAGGGTTTTTCGGGTGTCACGTTGACACAAAGCGCGCGGTTTTCCTTTTCGGTATCCCGCGTCGGAAAGAAAGAGGGAAGCTGATAGACACAGCCATTCAGCACCCGATCAAAAAAGAGGTTTGATTTAGTGAAGGGGCGATAAAGTGAAGTCCGAACCTTATGCTCGGCGTATTCGCCAAGGATGCCGCGTTGCAGCTGCTGCCGTAACTCTCGACACCATTTGATTTTCGTCACATCAGTTTCCACAAAATCATTGATGCTTTTCGTCATGTCTGTCCGCCGTTCCCACCGAAGCACTTGCGTGTTGTAGACATCAATCATGCGAGTGATGTTCTCCGTGAGAGCCTCCCGGTTGAAGTTGTAAACCCACGGATCTCGGTTCGTTGTCAGTCCTCGAGAGTAGTCTTTAAAAAGCGTCCCGATTGCCTCAGATTTTCCTGTCTTTACCGCCTTGTTTCCGAGTGGCGTAAAGGTTTCAAACTCCTCGCGGAGGCTGTCAGTAAGCCAGACATGCCGCGCATTCGGCTGAATCTCTTGCCATGTCACGTTGCCGACGTGCTCTTTTTCGTTCAGAAAATCAAACGTGCGTTCTTTGCTCCACGCCGCTGTCTCGCCGTGATACAGAATGCGGCCGCGCCCATCCCGCGCCCCCTGCTTTTTGACGAGGATGTTGATGCTCACACCGACGCGAATGCCGAACACGTTGGAATCACCCGGGTTCCCCTTGCGGATGTTGCCGCCCAAATCCACAATGTGGAGCATGTCAAACTCTTCGGCGAGATGTTTCCGCATCCCATCGAATGCCAAACCGTCGATGAAACTATGATTCGTGACGAGTACGACGATGCCATCTTTGCCGAGTCTATCCGTTGCCCATCGGAGGGATTTGACGTAAGGGTCATAGAGCGAATTTTTGTTTGTCGCTTTGGAGGCATTCGCATAAGTCTCTCGCACCCGTGCATCCATCGCAGGGTACTTGCGATTTCGATTGTTGTCGCTATCGTTGACTTGTTTCGCATTATAGGGTGGATTGCCGATGACGACGAACATGTCGGTGGCTTTTTGGCGTGCCACGCGTTCGGTGTTTTCACGCGTGAACAGTTGCGTCTGTCGTTCTTCCAGCAATTCAAACGTATCGACGAGGCAGATGCCTTCAAACGGCAGGTATTCGCCCGTGCGTTGGAAATACTCATGCTCAATGTTCAGGCACGCGATGTAATAGGGCAACAGCATGAGCTCGTTGCAGTGGAGTTCGGCGCGGTATTTCTCCTCTAGCCGCGTCACGTCAATGTCCTTCATAAGGCGAACGATGAAGTTGCCGGTGCCGACGAACGGATCGATGATGTGAACCCCTGTATCGGAGAGGGAGCGGTTGAATTCGGTTTTGAGGAGATGTTCGACACTTTTCACCATGAAGTTAACGATGGGCTGCGGTGTGTAGACGATGCCGTGTGTATCCGCCACTTTGATGGAGAAGCCTTGGAAAAACTGTTCGTAGACAGTATTCAAAAAGTGCTGTTGCTGCGAGAAATCTTGACAGAGGCGCGCTGCGTCTTCGATGGCGAGATAAAACCGGTCGAGGCTGCGGAGGAAGTCGTGTCGGCTAAAGGCTTGGGAGGTGAGCGCGTCGATGACGTTCTCAATGTCGCGTGCGATGATATTGCGCCGCGTGAAATCGGGATTATTGAAGACGGTGCGGAAGGTGCGCTCGGTAAGCAGATGCTGGATGAGCATTTCCTCCACGGCAGCTTGGGACAGATTGGGATTGATAGAAGTCTTGCAGAGTTGATAAAAGTCGGCAAACGCCGTGCTGAAGCGCGGATTGGTTTCGTGTGCATGCTGAATCAGTTCAGCGAGTTCGCGTCCGAGTGCCGGCACCGTCTCGCGGAATTCCGCCACGGCGGTATGCCAATTCTCGATAGCGGCGAGCGGGTGAGAGAAGAGGCGTTCTATCACCACTTTCAGCCGTTGTGGCTCGGTGATGTCCTCGTCTAGCACACGCTGTCCGTTTTGATAGAGGACGGCGCGCTGCGGGGTGTAGAAGAGGAGGTTGGTGTCAGGATAACCTGCATCAAATTTTCGGCGGATTTCGCGTTCGAGTTCATCGTCGATGTCTTTTGCTTCAACGAAGGCGAAAGGGAGTCCGTATGCGTCGAGGAGTGCGCCATCGACGACGATGCGTGCGCGGTTGGCCTCCGCGCCGTCTGAGGGCCGCATCGCGTATTGCGGCACGAAGGTGGCACCGACTTGTTTGGCGCAGGTATCCAAAAGCGTTTGCAACGGCGTGCTGACTGCGCCTTCATGGCTGATGCTGTGCGTGGCGTATTGTCGCAGCGTGGCATAGTAGTCACGGACTGCTCTGCTATTAGGGTTCAGATTTAATGCTTGCATAGAGATATGATAACAACATTGGGGGTTTTGTGTCAAGAGAAAAAAAGGGAGAACTAAATCGTCTTGGGTATTATCAGAGTTCAGTTGACAAATTTTTGGTTCCGTGGTAGACTCTCCCCATGCGAACATTGCACGGAGGACGTACGCTGATGGCTTACAGAGAACTTGCGACGACAAAACCCTTTATTGTGAACAAAAACCTCGGCAGTGCCGTTGAGGTTGAACCGGAAGAATTAACGCGCGCTAACGCTGACGGATTGCCCGTGGTTGTCCCGACGCAGAAGCAGAAGTACGACTTCGATCGGAACGGCTGGCTTCTGATTCCGAGCGTCTTATCGGATGCGGAGATTGGGGAGATGCGCGAATTTTGCGAACGCCTGCGCACCGAACCGGATGGCCTCCCGGAACCGGAGCGTTGCGCGCTTGGCGGGCCCTTGCAAAAACTGGCAGACCATCCTAATACTCAACCCCCCCCACCCACCCACCATCCACCCACCCCCCACACCACCCCCCCCACCCCCCCCACCCCCCCCCCCCACCCCCCCCCCCACCCCACCACACACACACCAACCCCCCCAACCACCCACACCACCCCCACACTCCAACAAACAAACAAACCAGCCCGCCCCTCACGCAGGAAACGGGCTGTTCCGGTTGCCGGGCGATTCGCATCTTTACCGTGCGTTCCCGGCGAGGCTGGAGCGCTTGACGCGCGATCAGCACGCACTCGCGGTGAAGAACACACGATCTCGCAATCCTGAAGCAAATCGATGTAACGGGTTCATCCGCGGGCAGTCATAAAGCGGCGTATCCTATCCGGAGGCGGTGCAGGATGTGGATTCCCCGCTGTGGGAGACGTGCATGTTCCCTCAGGCTCGCTCATTCTCTTCACAGATCGCTCATTCTCTTCACAGAATCGATGACGATTGCGAGTGGGGGTGCTAACGCCGATGGTGCAGGACGAGTTTGCGTCTCTAATTTGTATAACACGGTGGCGAGCCGCTGGTCCAATTGGGTGCCGCATCCGCGGCTTGTGGCGGCGATGCCGCCGAAACGGCAGACGCTTTTTCGCGAACCCTACGCCGGCGGGAACGTTATCAACGGCGATTTTGAACAGCGCACCTCTGCTTACCGCGCCGAAATTTAGGAGGACCCCAAATGGAAAATCAGACCGCGAACGGATTTCACCTGCCATCGGATGCGTGCCAATTTCCGGCGCGCAACGCCGATGGACTCGCCGTGCCTGAGCTCCCCCCGGAACAGCGATATGCTTTTGATACGCATGGATGGTTTCTCGTGCCGGAAGTGTTCTCAGGTGGCGAATTGAAGGAGATGCACGAGTTTGCCGCGCGGCTACACCATAGACCCGAGTCAATTCCGGAATCTGAACGGGGGCCACTCGGCGGCCCGCTTCAGAAACTGATCGATCATCCGCTTGTCGTCTCGCTGCTCAACGAATTCATGGCGCACCCCGCCGTGACGAGCTCGGAATGCTACGGCTTTTCGGTTGAAAGCACGAGTCTCTTTTATCGCACCCCCGGCATGGGCAGTTTCGGGCCGCACAACGGGAATGGGTTACTCCGTTTCCCCGGCGATGTCCACTACTACAACGCGTTCCCCGGCAAGGGCCATAGTCCGCATACCCGCATTGTGTGGGAATTGACCGAGGTGAAGAAGGGACAAGGCGGCACACTGCTCGTGACAGGCAGTCATAAGTCGGTTTACACGGCACCAGCGGATATCCAAAACCCGGTGTCGGATATCTGGAGCACTTACGGTTGCCCAGCGGGTTCACTGCTCTTCTTCACGGAGGCACTTACGCATAGCGCGACGACGTGGACGAACACAGATAACGACAGGATAGCGATTTTCAATCTGTATAGTCCTGTTGATAGCGGTTTCGCGAAGCTTTACAGGCCGCATCCGGAACTGCTTGCGGCGATGCCGCCGCTGCGGCAGACGCTTTTCCGCGACCGGTATGTGGTGGGCAATGTCAATGGCGCGTCGGTGTGAGCTGCCTTTATAGTTTTGTTTCTCACAAAGCCCGTATGGGGCGGCTGTCTCTATCCGCCCCATACACGAATCCCAATCGCAACTCGGTATCCGGAAAAAACCATGCAAACCAAACAACCGAATGTCCTCTGGATTTACGGCGAAGACCTCTCGCCCGACTTAGGGTGTTACGGCACGCCTGCCGTGCAGACACCGAACATCGACCGGCTTGCTTCCGAGGGCACTCGCTATACCCATGCTTTCGTCACGTGTCCGGTGTGTTCGCCGAGCCGCTCCGCGCTCATCACAGGGACCTATCAGACGCATTTTGACGCGCACAACCATCGAAGCAATCGCGACAAACCTCTGCCTCCTGATATGAAACTCATCACCGATTGCTTCCGAGAAGTCGGCTATTGGACATGCAACAGCCCTGGGCCGCCCTACAACCGCCCTGGGAAGACAGATTTCAACTTTCAGCGTGAAAATCCGTTTGATGCGGTGGATTGGCGTGAACGCGCGGAAGGCCAACCTTTTTACGCGCAGATTAACATTCCGGACACGCACCGCGTCTTTAAACCGGACCCGGGACACCCTATCTCCCCGGATGACGTTGCACTGCCATCTTATTATCCAGACCATCCGCTTACCCGTAAGGATTGGGCTCTCTACCTTGAGAGCATCCAAATTCTGGACCGGAAGGTGGGACAGATTCTCCAACGGCTGGATGATGAGGGGCTCTCGGACAATACGATTATCTTTTTTATGAGCGACCATGGACGCGCGCATGTCCGCTGCAAGCAGTTTCTTTACGATGGCGGTATCCATATCCCGCTGATTGTCCGATGGCCGGGGCAGGTTGAAGCGGGCGGTATCAGCGATAAACTCATCAGCGGTGTTGATTTCGCGCCGACGACGTTATCGCTCGCGGGCGTTGAGATTCCTGATTTTATGCAGGGCCAAATCTTCCTCGGCGCGGATGCAACGAGGCGCGATGCAATTTTCGCAGCCCGCGACCGGTGCGATGGCACGGATGACAGAATTCGGTGTATCCGGACGCATCGCTATAAGTACATCCGCAATTATCACCCGGAACGTCCCTACATGCAATTCAACGGTTACAAGAAACAGCAGTATCCGGTGTGGGCGTTGCTGCAGGCGTTATCTGAAAAAGGCGCGTTGTCGGCGGTGCAACAGCGGTTCGTGCAGCCGACGCGGCCTGCCGAAGAGCTCTATCACCTTGAGGTAGACGCTGACGAGGTGAACAACCTTGCAGCTGATGCACGCTATGATGCCGTGCGAGCGGAGCTCAGCGCGCAGTTGGATGCGTGGATAGAGACGACAGGTGATATGGGAGAAGTGCCGGAATCTTCGGAGGTTGCCACCTATTGGGATGAGCACATGGCGGCAGGTTTCAGGCAGGCGATGGAAAAGCGCGGCCTCTCGCCGGATATCAGCGATGCGGAGTATGTGGCATGGTGGGAACAGCATCTGCTGTCGTAAAAATTTGCAATTTTTTGTCAGTTGTGGTATCCTCTTTTTAAGGAGATATAAAAAGCCTGTGGCAACTATTAACGACATCGCAAACGAATTCATCCGAGAAGAGATTGAAGAGTTTCTGGAGCGTCCCGATGAGATAGCGCGCTTCACGGACATGTTCGCTCAAGTGCGCCCGGCAATGCAGGATATCGCCGCCGCGCTTATTGACGGAGACCACGGTGCTGTTGATGAATTGACGGTGGCAGCACTGGGAGCCGGCACCGAGGCTCTGGAAATCATGGACGACGCGCTCATCGCGGGGATGGGCATCGTCGGCATTAAGTTCCGGGAAAATTTCATCTTCGTGCCGGAAGTTTTAGCCTGCGCGCGCGCGATGAAAGCCGGCATGGCACATGTCGAACCGATTCTCTCCGATGCTGGAATTGAACCTATCGGTACTGTGATAATGGGCACCGTCAAAGGTGACCTGCACGATATCGGCAAAAACCTGTGCATCATGATGCTGCGGGGCGCGGGGTTCGTCGTCCACGATTTGGGTGTTGATACCTCCGAAGACGAGTTCATTGAGGCAGTGGAGCAATATCAGGCCCCTATCTTGGGGATGTCGGCGTTGCTCACTACCACGATGCCGAACATGGGGAAAACGATCGATGCGTTTATTGACGAAGACTTGCGCGAAGATGTCAAGATTATGGTAGGCGGCGCGCCTGTCACACAGGAGTTTGCTGATGATATGGGCTCCGATGGATACGGCAAAGACGCGTTGGCGTGTGTCGCGCTTGCCAAGCGGTTCCTTGAAGAAGACGATGAAGAATTTTAATGCGGGGCCCTGCCGGTCTTGAGAAATTCTCCAAAGCGTGCCTAGCGCAGCCGAGACACAAACCGGAGTTCCCCGCCACGGGATGCTTGAAGAGAGAAAAATGACGAAGATTGACAAAGTTGAATACGAAAAACGGCTCAATAAGATAACAGCGATTTTTGAAGAACTCGTCGTGCACGCCGATGAACAGGCGACGTATCGGTGTCCCTACAAAAATCGTAAAAACCACTGCACTGCGAAGTTCGGGTGCCGCAACCAACGGCGGATTGCTGAGGGCACCGGGCTGCTGTGCGTGGGTGACGATAAATTAGACTACCGGCACGCGTGGGAAATGGAGCCAGACGCGGCACCTGACGTGAATTACGGTTCCGGGAGCATCACTTGCGATGGGAAAACGCAACCCCTTACCGCCGGAAAAACAATCTTTGACTATGCGGACGAGTTGGCGATTCAAGTGCCTACCTCCTGCTTTCGCACGGGCCAGTGCCACGAGTGCATCGTTGAGATAAAAGCGGGGATGCAAGCACTTACGCCTCTCAATGCAGCGGAGGCTTTCTTACGGGATAACTTCCGGCTTGCCTGTCAAGCGGTGGTGCAGGATGCGGGCGCGGACATAGCCTTTGAGCCGCTGCGCCGCACGCCGAGGATTTTGACAGATACCGTAGACATTGGCACGCACAGCAACCTGCAGCCGATGGTGACGCATCGGGATGGCGTTGTCTATTATGATACTGAGCCGGTAGACCGGTTTCGAGGCCATCTCTACGGCCTTGCGTTGGACATCGGCACGACGACAGTCGTCGCCCAGCTCGTGGATTTTGAGAGTGGAAAGACAGTTTCTGTCAGTGCCTTTGAGAATCCGCAGCGTTTCGGCGGCAGCGACATCATGAACCGCATCTCCTACGATGGACAGTTTCAGGGTGAACTGCGTCGTTCGCTTATCGCCGCGCTCAACAGCGAGATTATGGCGATGTGCATCCGACATGATTTCGTCCGGCAGGAGATTTATGAGATTGTTGTCGCTGGCAACACGACGATGCGCGATATTTTCTTCAAGCAGGATGTCCAGAGCATCGGGCAGAAACCGTATAAATCGGTGATTGAGCACGAGTATCGCGAGGGTGTGCGCGCGACGACTTCGCTCACCGAGAAGGCGCGACGTTTGGGCATCCGTGCGAACCCGAAAGCGATGGTTTACAGCCTGCCGTTAATTGCGAGCCATGTCGGTGCCGATGTCGCCGCAGATCTTGTTGCAATTGACATGAGCGTGCGAGACGAGGTGATGATGCTCGTTGATGTCGGCACAAACACGGAGGTGGTAGTCGGAAATTCGGAACGGATGGTCTGCGCGTCCTGTCCCGCCGGTCCGGCGTTTGAAGGCGGCGGTATCACATACGGCATGCCTGCTTACCCCGGTGCGATTGAGGCGATGAACTGGCGCGACGGTGAGTTTACGTACGAGACTATTGATGGAAAGCCGCCGCAAGGATTGTGTGGTTCCGGTCTGATTTCGCTGCTGGCGTTGCTCCGCAGGCACGAGCAGATGAGTCCGAAAGGCGTTTTTGTGGAGAGGAAACAGCGTGAGTTGTCGCTCTTACCGGATTATGGCATCACCTTCTCCCGTGAGGATGCGAGCAACTTGGCACAAGCGAAGGCGGCGAACTACTGTGGGCAATTCATAGTGCTGCGGCACTACGGCTGCGCGCCTCAGGACATCGCGCGACTCTTTTTGGCAGGCGGATTTGCGAACTACGTCAACCTGCAGGATGCCGTTGACATTGGGTTTTTGGCTCCTGTTCCTGCTGCGCGGATTGTCAAAATCGGAAACGCGGCTATCAGCGGTGCAAAAGCGGTTTTGCTTTCACGCGAGAAACGTGCGGCGATTGAGGCGTTCGTCAAAAACATTGAGCATATTGAGTTGGAGACAACATCGGATTTCTTTGAAATCTTCGTGGAGGGGTGTCAATTCAAACCGATGTCTGTAACTTAAAACTGGTTATTGAACGTTTCGTGCCAAGCCAGAAAAGCGGTACAGCTAGGACGCAAAACAGCGCAACGTTCCACACCCAAAGTTGTCTGGGTTCTGAACGGAGGATAGCTAACAGTGCGCAGAGGGGGCTCATTGCCTCCAACATCGGGAGTGCGTCAATATGAGGCAAAGGAATCAGCGGGAGGAACGTGATGAGGAGGGCGGCTCCGTAACTGATACCTTTGGCCCGGATGGGCGAATGCCATAGGGCAAAACTGGTACCGATGAGTGCGAAAAAGATGCAACTCCCGATGAGCACCGCGCCGCATTTCAGCAATTGCGGCAGGGCAAAACCGCCGATGTAACTTGAGAGTGCCAGCAATGGTATTGTTAGCCAAACGCCCCACAATTCCCACAAAACAACCGCGCTCAGTTTGCCAGCCAAGATGTGCCAGTCTGACAGCGGCGTTAGCCGAAGCAGTGCACCGTTCGTCGCGTGGCGATGTCGTTCACTGTGCAGTGCTTCAACGGCATGCCTCGGCACGAGGAATTGCGTGAGGAAAAGCGCGACGAGGAAGAGGGTGTATGCTTGTTTTCCTACGTCAACGGCAGCACCGGTGCGGCTCTGTGCATAAAATTCGACGGTGGCGACAAACAGCAAGAGCGTGAGTGCAGCTAATGTCAGGAAGTGGAGCCGCCGGTATTTGCGGGAGCGTGTATAGGAACGGAGTTCTTTCAGGATGAGGGCAAGCATAGTGATAGTGTCAGTGCCAAGGCAAGCGTTTATTGTGAAAGTATAGCATTTCCCGGAGTGGATGTCAAACGTTTTTCTGTAACAGAAAACTGAATCGTTCTGGTTTGTCAACGCGCTAAATATCCTGGAGCCGCTCTACGAAGCATGCCTTGAGCGGATGCAAGCGTTTGTTGATGAAGCAGAGCCTGTCTCGCCGCCCAGTAGGAGAGACCTCCCGGTCTCGACATCCCACGCTCGCCGCTCCCAAAGATACAGCGACTTCCGCAAAGTCCTCATCGACCGGGTGCTTGCGGAACACTACAGCTTCACGGATGAGGAGTTAGACTTCATCATCAACTACGACATCAAATATCGGATGGGACTCGGTAGTTGCACACATTCCGCACGCCTCTGATGTAGCAGCAAATGCTGCTGCCATCGTAGCGCGAGGGCCTGTCTCTCCCAATCGTTCTTGACTCGCTCGGGCGTGGTGGGGACAGGCCAAGGACAGGGCTCTGTCATTTTCCATGTTAGGAGGTTTTTCATGTCAAAACTCAATATTGCTTTAGTCGGTGCGGGGCGGCGCGGGGGCGGTGCGCACCTGCCGGTTATCGCGAAACTCAAAGATGTCTATAACCTCGTCGCAATTTGTGATATAGATGAGGAGGTGGCGACGCGCTATGCCAAGCAATACGGTGCGACACCTTACACCAGCGTCCGTGCACTCGTTGAGCAGGAAGTACTTGATGTTGTTGATATTACTGTGCCCGGTGTGGCGCATCATGCAGTTGGGTGCTTTATGGCGGATGCCGGGATTCACATCCTCTGTGAAACGCCTATTGCTGTGACGTTGCCGACGACAGATTTGATGATTGCACGCGCCAAAGCGAATAACGTCAAACTTGAAGTGGCGGAGAACTACTACCGTGCCCCGCGCGAGCGGTTCTTGTCGGAGGTTATCGCGGCGGATGTCATCGGCGATGTCGCTCGGATTTATCGCATTTTTTACGAAGGCGGCTATCACGGGATGAGCATGCTGCGGCTTCGCGCCGGCGGCGAACCGAAGTCGGCACTCGGGATTGTGCAAACTAGCCCGGTGATTCCGATCATTGATAGGATGAAGCGGCACCACACTAGCGAGAATTGGAGCCTCGGCTTCATTGAATTTGATAACGGCGCGACTGCGCTGATGGTATACTCTAACGTCATCCATGCGCGTTCCTTGGGACGCGGGCAAACGGGTATCTCGCAGATTGATGGCAGCAAAGGCACCATCGTCGGCGAGGATATCTATGTGACACCGGCTGAGGAACTGCAATCTGGGGCGAAAGGTATCGCATATCAGCCGAAGCGAACCACGATTGACGTGGATGGAGCCACCGTTATTGAGAACATTACGTTGGAGTTGCCTGAGCAGACGGTGACGTGGGAGAACCCGCTTAAGCACTATCCTCTCTCCGAAGGACAGATTGCGGTGGCAGATGAATTGCTCAGCATCGCTACTGCCGTGCTTAACGACACAGAGCCGGCATACGGCGCACTGTTGGCTAGGCAAGACCAGGAGATGAACATCGCGATGGCGGAATCGGGCAAACGGAGCCGAGAAACCCTCACCTTTCCGCTGACGGCACTCACCGAGACAGAACAGGGTATCCACGACAACTATCGGCAGCAATACGGCCACCCGATTGAGGATATTGATGCCGGCATTGATACGTTTTTCCCGCGCCGTTAACGTGCTTCGGCAGCGATTCAACTTTTTTGTTGCAACCTCCGTCTTGATGTGATATAATTTAAATTGAGTCGCAAGGTTTTCGCGCAGTGCCGCTAGGAAGGAGGAGAGTGCTAGAGCCCGAAAATCCGAGTAAATCGATTGAATTCTCGGTAAGTCTCGTTCATTCGTAACATATCTGATTTAAGTCGTTTTATCTCTCAGGTGAGAGGATGGCGAACGGAGCGTGAAGAACGTTTCCTGCTGCACGATACCAAGAGGCAGGCGTAATGTCCTAACCCCCCGTGTGAAGCGTATTAAGAGTCGGTGGTGCGACTGCATCGCTGACGGTGGAGGGGGCCGTAAGTCCGACGCGATTCCCTGCCGATTTTTGCGTAGGTAGTTTGTAATAACTGCTGGCGATCGTGTAGGCGGTTTGTAGTAACAAACCGCCGAAGATGTGTTATTCGGTATTCCGAATAACACTGCACGATCGCCTAGAACAACCGAATAGGTCAGTCTGTGACCTGTTCGCAAATGACACTGCGCGCGGTCGACGGCGCAGCGTATTCGCAAAGCCGAATGCGCATCTTCGGCGTTCGGTAGTCCCGAACGCCTACGCCGTCGACCGACAAAAATCGGAGAAAGGATTGTTTCGCTGCAGTATCTAGAACTACAAAGAAAACGTCGCGGCTGGTTTGACCGAGACGCAAAACGCCTGTGGTGCTCGCGTAAGACCTCGTAGTATTCGCATTTCTCCGATTTTGACGCAGTCTTATTCTGTTTACAGAATAAGACATCTTCGGCATGCTTGGCTTTCGCAAGCATGCCTACGTCAAAATCGGCAGGTGCGTTTCGGAGGCGGTAAGTGATGAAGCAGGAACTTAGAAGTCTCGACTTATCTCGATATGTTGAGACTTCGGGGAACAGTTTAAGATGGCGACAAAAATGCTTTATGGGGACATCATGATGAGCCACAATCAGTCACGGCGGACAGATGAAGTCACGCCTCTGGAGTGGAAACGTCAAGAGGCGCGTGGGGCTACCCCGTTATCGATTGGGAAGGACCACCTTTTCTTTTCGCTTACCTATCATAAGGATTCGTCACATGCATGAAAGATTTTTCAACACTTGGTTGCTCGTCCAACAGGTAGCTCGGTTGGAGACCGGAGTGGACAGTCGTTGTGTGCCGTATAGCACATCGGCTGCATCCCAAGTGAATCCCTGTAGCGCGACAGCCGTAAATTAATTTGGCATAAAACCGATTTCGTGATAGACTCTTCATATCAGGCAATCTGCCATATCTCACCAAAGGAGGAATAGGAAATGAGCCTCGGCGGAATGGAAATCCTTGTTATCCTTGTCATCGCGCTTGTCGTTTTCGGCCCGAAGAAGTTACCGGAAATGGGGCGTTCCCTCGGAAAAGCCATCCGGGAATTTAAGAGCGCGGGCAATGATATCCAAGACGAATTGAACCGGGCAGTCAACGAAACCGAGAAAGACAAAAGCGACAAAACGCCCAAGTCCAACGCATAATAGGTGTGGCCGTCCTATGGTGCTCTGGGGAGATACGTGTCCGAAAGGATGCCAACGCAACCGCAACGCAGCTGAGGGGCCCCGCCAAGGGATGCAGCTTGAACGCTTCGCGTCCATACAGAGAAATTATGGAAACCCGTGACGATGTAGCAATGACTTTTTGGGAGCACCTTGAGGAGCTCCGCCGGCGAATTATCGTGTCAGCAGTGGCAATCGCTGTGTTCACGGTGCTGAGTTTATCCTTTAGCAAACCGATTGAAAAGGTCATCAAGTTTCCGCTGGAAACTTCAATGAACGATTTGCTTGCCACCGCTATTGAGAGGATAGGTGGCACGGAAACGTCGACGCTAGGATTCCTCGCGCTCGCCTTGCGGGCCGGGACAGCACATGTCAACGCCGAGCTCTTCAAAGTGGGCCCGCTTGAAGGCATCATGGCTTACCTGAAGATAGGCGTGACGACCGGCATTGTGTTATCGTTGCCGATAATCCTCTATCAGCTATGGGCATTTATTTTCCCCGCGTTGAACAGGACAGAACGGCGGTTCGCGGTGCCGCTTTTCCTCCTCATCGTAATGTTTTTTGTCTTGGGCGCGGTGTTCGCCTATTTCATCGTAACGCCCGTTGTGTTGCATTTCTCGGCACAACTGCTTCCAGATTTGCAGAATCTGTGGGATCTGGAAAAATATGTGAACTTCGTCACTCGGCTCATTTTAGGGTTCGGCATTGCTTTTGAGTTGCCTATTGTGATGGCGTTCCTTTCCCGAATCGGCGTTATCAACGCACGCGGGTTTCGGGAGAAACAGAGTTACGCGTTGCTAGGTATCTGTATCATGTCGGCATTGCTCACCCCGGCGGACCCGGGCTCAATGCTATTGATGGCTGTGCCGCTTTTTGTGTTATATCAACTTGGCATTTTCTTCGCATACCTCGTTGAATAGGTGCCTTAGATTGTAAGGCAAGACTTGTGTCTTAGCCATGCTACGGAGGAGTTATGCTACGGAGGAGTATGAAACATCATGTCTAGTACAGACGCTTCTTTGAGACAGCAGCTTGCTACCCTCTACCAGCTGCAAGAGCACGACCGCGGCTTGTTGTCAATCCGCAGACAGTTACAAGACATCCCACGCCAAATTGAACAGTTGGATGCTAGCGTCGCGAAGTCTACGGAGGACATCGCGGCTACTTCCGCCACGCTCGCCGAAGCCGAGAAAGCACAACGTTCAAAGAACGCCGCACTAGAAATGAACGCGGTGCAACGCGAGAAATATAAGGCGGAACAGCGGACAGCGACATCGAACGATGCCTATAGTGCCCTTGAACGCCAAATCGAATTCCTTGACCGGCAGGATGCCGAGACAGAAGACGAGATTCTGGTGCTCATGGACGAAATCGACCGGCACCAGGCGGCATTGACGGAGATAGAAGCCGAAGCCGCGCAAGAAAACGAAAGAAACACCGAACAGAAAGCCGCGCTCCAAGCGAAACAGCGAGAGTTAGAAACGCTCATCGCGGAGAAGCGGGAAAAACGAAAGGCGTTTCTCCCGCAAATCGACGCGCAGCTCGTCGTGCAGTATCACCGGTGGATGGAGCGACAGCGGACACCCTTCCTTGCACTCGGCATGAAAGGAATTTGCGGTAGTTGTCGCATTTCTATCCAACCACAGACGCTCAAGGAAGCGCAGAAGTATCAGAAACTCGTTTACTGCTCCAGTTGTAAGCGGGCTCTTTACGTGCAACCGCCTTCGTCGGATATTCCGTTTCCGTAGGATAAGAGGGGTAGCATCGAATAGTAGTTGGGAGGCGCGCCTATAAAGCGCGCCTACGGGATAAGTGCTAAAAATAGGATTAACGCAGTATGCCCTTTTTTGTCATCGATGAACAGCCCGAAAAGTCGATTTTTGATGGGAAAACCACCATTCGCACGATTCACGGCGAAAAGGTGATGATGTCTTTCGTCAACTTACAACCGCACGGTGTTGTGGCAGAACATAGCCATCCGCACGAACAAATGGGCATGGTGCTGGCGGGCACGTTTGAGCTCACGATTGATGGCGAATCCCGGCAAATCAAGGCGGGAGACGCTTACCTTATTCCTTCCAATGTGAAGCACAGCGCGAGAGCGTTTGACGAACCTGCCATCGCGCTGGACATTTTCAGTCCGCCGCGCGAAGATTACAAGGCGTAAATGAAAGTTTATCACCCCATTCAGGAATTGGAGGCGACCGGGCTAGTCAGAGCCGCCATCAGTATCAGGCATGGAGGCGTGAGTCAAGCACCTTACGCGTCTCTGAACCTCGCAGAGCATGTGGGAGACTGCCCCAAGGCGGTTGCAACGAATAGACAGATTTTCTTTGCGGCAACCGGCGTGCAGAAGTTGGTTTATTGCCGCCAAATTCATAGTGCGCGAGTCATTGAGGCGGAATCGGTTGGGGAGGTTCGAGAACCGGCGGATGCGATAATCTCTGCTACACCGGGTTGTGCCCTCGGTGTGTTCACGGCAGATTGCGTTCCTGTGTTCATTTTAGATAGCGCGACACCGGCTATCGGCATTGTGCATGCAGGGTGGCGAGGCACACTGGCAAAAATCGCTGTCAACGCCATTAAGGAAATGAGTGCGCGCTTCGGCACCGCCCCGGAAGATTGCCTTGTCCACTTAGGCCCCTCTATTCAAAAATGTTGCTATACCGTTAGTTCGGATTTAATCTCGCAGTTTACGGCGCACTTCGGGCTGTTTGTGCAGGATGGCACGAACTTGGCGCTGCAGGCAGCAAACGCTGTCCAGTTAGTTGAGTCAGGTGTGCCGTCTGCGGCGATTTCAGTCTCGCCGTTTTGCACTGCTTGTTGCACGGAGCACTTTTATTCCTATCGGGCTGAAGGGGGCCGGACGGGACGAATGCTCTCCTTTATCCAACTTTCTTCATCCTTTAGGGTGGGGATGTAGGAAAACCTGCTAACGACGTTGTCAGAAAAATTGCTATTGGACTTGACAAACGCCGTGAAATGTGGTATCATTAATGTAAGGGAATTCGCACGGTTGAATGAAAAGCGGAGAAAGTCGGAGATGCGTCTACTATTTGCACTGTTATCTATCGGTATCGGGATTGTCGGCCTGATTGTTATCCTTCTCGGGCGCGGCTATCCTGCACAGTATCGGGACACATTATCCGAATCCGCGAGCGCGGTTCAAGTCACGCAGATTTACACGGAGGCAACGCACACGGTGACAGTGGGCATCGGTATCGTCTGTGTCGCGGTGTTAGTAGCCGTTGTCGGCCTTCTGTTGTGCAACAAAACCCACAAGGATGTAGATGCCCAATCCACTAGCGAGGAAGAACGAAACCCGTTAGTGTGACGTTTCTTCTCAGCGTGCTTAGAATAGGAGAAGGCAATTGAATCGGATTGCAGAAAACCTCGCCAACGTGAATGAACGCATTGCAGCTGCCGCCAAACGGAGCGGCCGCTCACAGAATTCTATCTGGGTTGTTGCTGTCACGAAGGGACGTTCCGTAGCCGAGATTCAGGAAGTCCTCGATGCCGGGGTGCTTTTCATCGGCGAGAATCGAGTGCAAGAGACGCAACAGAAATACAGTCGCCTTAACCGTAGCGCGAGTACCTGTGCCTCGCAATCCCTGTCTGGAAGCAATTGGCATCTTATCGGCCACTTGCAGCGAAATAAGGTGAAACCGGCATTGGAGATGTTCTCGCTGATTCATTCCGTGGATAGCATGCGGCTTCTGGCCGAAATTGCACGCTGCTCCGAAGCGCGCGGCCGGGATACCGAGATTTTGGTTCAGGTGAACACAACGGGCGAGGCCAGCAAATACGGCATAGAGCCGGATGCAGTGCTGGACTTCATGGAAACGTCTTTAGCGTATCCACGGGTGCGCGTCCTTGGGCTGATGACAATGGGGAGATTAACGGCTACGCCGGCGGCGAACCGTCCCGCTTTCGCTTATCTCAGAGAGCTCGGTGAGAAGGTGATAGTGCAGCAATTTCCGGGAATTGAGATGCGATTTCTATCAATGGGCATGACAAACGATTTTGAAATTGCTGTTGAAGAAGGCGCGAACCTCGTCAGAATCGGCAGGGCCATTTTTGAGCCGCCAGCGTAGGAGCGGTTTCAGCGTAGCCGAGGAAGGCGTGCTTTGGCAGCGCGCTGGTAGGAGCGAGTGCCCAAGCGCGATAGGAGTTAAACATGACAGCAAACTTCCGACTCGGTGTGATAGGCGTTGGAAAGATGGGTGGCGTTATCGTCAAAAACGTTGCTGATAACGCGCTGCCCGCCAGTCAGCTCTGGGTTACGGACATTGACATGGAGCTTGTCGCGCAACTTCGTGCTGAAAAAAGCGTGAACGCGGCGGCGAATATTGCCACGCTTGCCCAGAATACCGACGCGATATTGTGCGCGGTGCCACCGGGTGCTGTTCCGTATGTCATCCCACAGGTGGCAGAGGTGTTGTCGCCGCAGCACTGGCTCATGAGCATCGCCGCTGGCGTGTCCACTGCAACGCTTGAGGCCTATTTTGAGACACCGCCGCCTGTCGTGCGAGTGATGCCGAACATCGCCGCCGCTGCCGGGGCTGCCATCTCTGTGTTGACAAAAGGGAGCCGTGCAGCGGATACGCATATTGAGATAGCCACAAAGTTTTTCAATGCCTGCGGCACGACGTTGGTGATGGAGGAACATCATCTCAACGCCGTTACCGGGCTCAGCGGAAGCGGTCCGGCCTACGTCGCGCTTTTCGTTGAGGCGTTGGCAGATGCGGGTGTCCACGTTGGGTTACCGCGGCAGGCAGCGCAAACCTTGGCAACGCATACCGTGTTAGGCACAGCGACGATGTTAGCGCAGACTGAGGAACACCCAGCCGTGCTAAAAAATCGCGTCACGACACCGGGTGGAACGACGGCGGCGGGCCTCCACGCGCTTGAATTGGGCGGCTTACGGGCAACGCTAACGGAAGCCATCCTTGCTGCAACCGAACGCGCGACAGAGTTAGGGAGTAGATAGGAACACGCTCCCGATTGCGAGAGGAACACATTTTTATGGACAGCGTCGCACGTGTTCTCAAGCAACTGCTTGAGATTTACATGATAGTCGTTTTCGTCAACGCCATTCTGTCATGGTTCGTTTTTGGCACGCGGAATATAGTCATCAGGCGAATTTACTGGAGCACGGGCAACTTCGTCGATCCGGTGCTTAACCCTATTCGCCGCATGATTGAACCAGTAACTAGGAATTTTGGCATTGATATTTCACCCTTTATCCTGCTGATGTTGTTACATGTTCTGGTGCAGATGCTGGGTGCGTAGTCCCAATTGCGCGTGGGGAGAAGCGAGTAGCACTGCCCACGGTTACGCCTATCAAGTCCGGCGATGTCTCGCAAGTCGGCTGCCCACTGTGTAGTCGGCCTGGTGAGACAACCGTCTCTGCATCGGTGATGTCCGCCGAACGCATTTTGAACAAGAAAAAATATGAAGAAAAGAGGAAGACCGGCTACCAAAAAAAGTGCGCCAGGGAATGGCCGCAGAAAGAAAAAGGCACCGGCTACTGGCCGGACGCGTGAAGAGGCGATTTTGCGCCACTGGGCGAACGTCAATGTTTATCCGGTGGAGCGCGGCAAGGTGCAGTTGAACCGGCCCACGCACACCCAGACGCACCACGTTGAAACTCCCGAAGACGAAGAACCGCAGACAACAACTTACGTTATTCGGGAGATGCCGACACCTGTCCGCGCGCTGACGCTCAGCACCCTTTGTCGAAAGGTTTATCAAGATATCTTTCTCAAAGTGGAACTGATGCAAGGCAATCAGGTTATCTACGTACCGGCGTGGGAGAAATACCCTGCGCAAATTGAGGACGGAGTTGCC
This sequence comes from uncultured Poribacteria bacterium, assembly GCA_958296135.1. GTDB lineage: Bacteria > Poribacteria > WGA-4E > WGA-4E > WGA-3G > AGPOR5. Next base: position 3,572,459 of record CATQHZ010000001.1, on the reverse strand, counting down.
AAGGAGGCTACCACCAAAGCCCCTGTGAATCTGCCGCTCTTCCGAAAACGGTGCCGCTCCCTCCATAAGCAACGGATAGAGGCACAGCAGGAGAAGCTGCACCAGTTGGGTAATTTTGCCGATTGGGACACAGGCCTGAAAAACATGGATTTCCGTCAAGAGGCAAAACTGATTCCGCTTATCAGTCGCCTGCGGGAGTATCGATATCTGCAGGACCGGGCGCAGCTCAGTCCCTGGTGCCCGAAGTGCATCGCGCCTCTTGATGAAGCAACGCTTGGATGGGTAGCCACAGAAATGCGGTACGCGTATGTGAAATTCCCTTTCAGCACCGGCTTAGAGTCTTATGGGGTAGATGTCTTCTTCTGTGTCCAAGTGCCACACCTATGGGAAATAGCTGGCACGACAGAACTCGGTATCACGAAAAATACCACCTACTGTCTCACGCAGTTTGAAGGCGAATATCTTCTCTTTGCGAGACAACAGTTGGAAAATTTCCTGCAATCTCTCCCGGAAGGGGGGGCGGCCCCGGAAATTATCGAGGAAATCTCTGGTGATGAGTTGGCACAAAGCGAAGTCTCGCATCCGCTTTTTCCATCGAAAACGTTGAAAATTTTCGCCGTGTCGGCGGAGGTATCCGCCGACGCAGTGGCAATGCTCGAGAAGGGTGGTTTCGCGGGCGCATTCTGTTCTGAGGACGAACTGTTTCCAGGCGTTATCCCGTTGAATCCGGCGCATAATCCGCTGAGTTACTACATCGCGCGAAAGTCAGGCAGAAGTTCTAGCGCGGTTTTCGATGAGACGGGCCGGTTCACAGAAGAAGCCGGTACTTTGTGCGGATTGAATCTGTATGCGGCAGATAAACTCATCGTGCCGGAATTAGCACGGTTCGGACATCTCCTGAAATCGCCAGAATGCGCGCGCGAGGCGGGAACGCGTTCCCAATCGCAAGACGCACTGCACGAAATCCACTGTCACCGCTGTCAGACGCTAGCCGTTTTTCGGCCCAGCTCACACTGGAAGTTCTCGGTTGCCGAAAATCAGCCGACGATAGAACTCGTCAACGCGCAAGAATACTGGGATAATTACGGTGCCGTCGGGCATGCAGCGATGGAAGTAGCCCGAAAAGCCAGCGCGAATTTATCAGCACTGCAGGTATCCGGGCAACGCCAGTGGGGGATGCCGCTGCCGATTCTGTTCTGTGACGAATGCGATGAACCGCTGGCGGATAGAAATACGCTCCTCGCTATCCGCGATTCTATCCGCCGTGGGTTTGATTTCTGGTTCCGATTGAGCGTTGAAGAACTCTTACCTACCGATACCTATTGTCCGAAATGCAATTCAAAGGAGTTCCGCAAAGAGGCGACGCTCATCGATAGCCACTTCGCGAACCTATTGCAAACGATTAACAGTTCCGACTTCAAGAAACCGCCGGGAGGGGCCGTCAGCGTCGTCTTCTTGCCTCAGGCAGGATTTGCAGAGTGGCTGGCAGAAATCAGCGTCCTCTGCGCCGCACTCAGCCGGAGCCGCCCGATTAAAGAGAGCCAACCGTTTAAGCAGCTGACACTGCGGGAGATACCAACCGGGGATAAGCGCATCAGAGATTTTGAGATTGAAGAGGCGTTTTTCGTCAACTACCTGCCGGATGTTAGACGGCTTGTTGCGATAACGCCGAGCCTGAAGCGGACGCAATTGAAAACAATCGCCGAAGAATACTCAGTCAAATACCAGCAACTGCAAACTCTATTGGAAAAGGTTGCCGTTGTATTGAAAGCCGCCGGCGGATATGACTTCTCAATAGTCCGAGAAGCGCGCAGACAAACCGACGTTCTTCCGAAGAACAAGCATCGCCGCATTGACGCGCTCGCGCTCGCCATAACCGGGACGCGGTTGCAAGAGGTGCAGCAGGTTTACGAGAATGGGAAATTCCTTGACATCTGGCGCATCCTCGTCGAATTCTGCGAGGCAGACCTCGGGCTTTATCTCCGATTAATGCGGAAACGTCCTGTCACAATGAGTGCCGCTGCACTCCGCACTCTATCGCTAATAGCCACCGCGCTACTTCAACGCTTGGCACCGCTCACGCCTTTTTTATCCGAATATGGTTACAACCTTTGTAGTGCACCGAGGATCGGCACGTCTCACAAAAGCGCGAAGCCAACGGCCAGCGATGCGCCGGGTAGCATTTTCCTGACACCTTGGATTCAACTACAGCCTGCGCAATACGACGCGAAAATGGAATGGGAGTCGCTCAAACATGAAAATCCTTAAGAACTTCACCTGGAGAACCGCGCTCCCGGTAATCGGCGTGGCACTGCCGGTGCTGGCATTGGATTGGGTGAGCAAATGGCTTATCCGACAGCACATGCCGTACGGGAGCGGCTATCCTATCATTCCCGGTTTCTTCAACCTTCGGCACGATAGGAACAGCGGCGCGGCTTTCGGTGTGTTAGCAGGACAGCGGACTTTTCTGATTCTCGTTACGTTTGTCGCCTTAGCCTTCATTTTTGTCTATTACCTCTACTTCCAGCACAGCCGATGGATGCGCATTTCTCTCGGCTTCCTGCTTGGCGGCGCGGTGGGAAACTTTATTGATAGGGTTTACTTAGGAACAGTCGTCGATTTTCTCCAATTTGGTATTGAAAGCCGGGGACTATTTTGGCCAACCTTTAATGTTGCCGATGTGTCGGTGTGTATCGGCGCGGGGATGCTGATTTTTTACATCTTCCGCAACCGGCATCGGCGCGACGAGAATTTCTAGCGCGAGCGGAGGAACCTATGTTCAAATTTAACTTGCAGCTATTCGTCGTCAGTATAGTTCTTATTTTGTCAGTCGGACCGCGGGCGTTAGCCCAAACGCCGCAGCTGCCGCCAGGGCAACAACCGCAGCAGGCACCACAGGAGCACTATCACGAGAGCGCGCTGCGCCGGTTTGAGATTATCACGTTAAGTTCTCTTCCGTTTACCGCCGTTCACAGTTACCTGGTGACGCGCTGTATCAAAATGTATCGCGAGAATCAATTCGCGCCGGAATTATCCCCGCGGGATTATCGGATAATCGGCATCGGTGCCGCATCGTTATCGCTGTTCATCGGCGTGTGGGATTGGTGGCGGACTCGCGATGTAGACAGTGCTGCGCCGCGGATTCAGGAACGGGAACCGCCGCCGCCGACTGAAGAGGCAGAACCAGTAGAGGGCCCCATCGCGCGTCTACCTCGATTGAACCAACCGAGGTTTGTAGGCGCAAGTTCCCGCGCGCGCAACAGCCATGCTGCTAACGTGCTCAATCGGTGGGCAAGTGAGCCAGCGGCTGGAGTCGCAGTGCCACTCCTGCTCATTACGTTCTGAATCACGCAAAAATAGCCATTAGCACCAGGAACGCGTCAGACAACAACGCTCCCTGCGGAACTACGGTGAGTTGAGTGCTGGACCCCGAAAATCCGAGTAAATCGGTATAAATGTCGTTTTAACTTGAAAAATCGAATAAATGTGGTATAATGTAGGTATGAATCACCTAATGTCACCACAAAACGCTGCGCAGGTGTTGGATATTTCCATCGAGCACCTTCGCAGGATGGAAGCCCGCGGCGAAATCGACTGCGTGCGCACTGGAGGCGGTCATCGGCGTTACGATGTCCAGAAGTTTGTTGATGCTCAACGAAAACCAGACATTTCTACCATTTGCTACTGCCGCGTCAGCGGAAAAGCGCAGGCGGACGCCCTCGCCTCGCAAGTCGCCTACATGCAAGAAAAGTTCCCCCAAGCGGAAGTTATCCAAGACTTCGGCAGTGGCATTAACTTCAAGCGAAAAGGCCTCCAGCGGATATTGGACAGAGTCCTGTGCGGTGATAAACGCCGCGTTGTGGTCGCCCATCGGGATAGACTCGCCCGCTTCGGCAGCGAAGTCATTCGATATCTTATCGAGCAAAACGGTGGAGAAGTCGTGGTTCTCAACCAAACTACTCACAGTCCCGAACAGGAACTTACTTCCGATTTGCTGGAGATTCTCCACGTCTTTTCCTCACGGATGTATGGACTCCGACGCTACCGTGACGAAATCAAAGCAGATCGAAATCTTACCCACAACGGCACAGAAAGCGAGACTCCGTAGGTGGGAAGGTATCTCACGTTACGTCTACAACGAGGCGGTGAAGCAGTTTAACAAAGGACGCAAGGTGTATGCGCCCGACTTGCTAAAAACACTGCCTGAGTGGACATCGAATTGTCCTCGACATATCCGTGTCGGTGCAGTGATGGATGCACAGAAAGCGGTGACTGCAGCACGGCGAAAGTGGAAGGAAACAGGTGAACCGCAACGCGTAAAGTTCCGCAGGAAGAAGAACACCACAAAGTCGTTTTACCTGTGTGCGCAGTTCATCAAAACTCATGGTTTTTATGTCCGCTTACTCGGTGAAATGAAGATGACAGAACCGCTCCCCGCGAAGCCGCAAGGTCCTGGCAAGAAGGCGGAACGTGACCATGAATCTGAGGTAAAGGAGAGTCGCATCGTCATGCAACATGACAGGTTTTATATGAACGTCAGCTACATCGAGAAAACAAAACCGCGAGACTCAAGCGGACATATCGTAGCACTCGACCCTGGCGTTCGGACGTTCATGACAATGTTTTCTGAAACGGCGTTCGGCTGGCTCGGACATCATGCAATTAATCGTATCCAGAGGCTCTGCCAACATGCAGATAATCTCTACGCCCGCGCAACACAAGTAAAGCGTCCGCTACGGCGCACCTTGCGAAAATGCGCACAGAAGATTCAGTTAAAAATCCGTAATCTTGTGAAGGAACTACACAAGAAAGTTGCACACTTCCTTGTCAATACTTACGACGTTATCCTGCTGCCGACGTTTGAAACAAAGCAGATGACAAAGCGTGGTGCGAGGAAGCTCCGTAAAAAGTCTGTCCGACAAATGCTCACGTTATCGCATTACCAGTTCAAAATGTTCCTGAAGCAAAAGGCGAAGGAATACGGTGTTCTTGTAGTTGATGCCAATGAAGCATATACGTCAAAGACGATTAGCTGGACAGGTAACATTGTCGAGAACCTCGGCGGTGCGAAGGTGATTACTGATGCAGACGGTCATCGGTGTGACAGGGATTTGAACGGCGCACGCGGTATTTTCATAGCGGAAATGTCACGTGCTTTGAGGGTTCCTCCAGCGAGATACTCGCTGCAAACCACACGGTAGAGATGGTAACGCAATAGACGTTATCTCTGCTCTTGTCTCGATTTGTGTAGGTTCAAAGGAACAGATACGTGATTGCACGGAAAACGTTATCAAACGCATTGCGACAGACGAAAATTCTCTTTATGGGCACCAGTGAATTTGCGGTTCCGGCACTGAGCGCATTAATAGCCCACAAATATGAGCTCATCGGTGTCGTTACGCAGCCCGACCGGCGCAGTGGACGCGGCAGACAACTTACGCCGCCGCTTGTCAAGGTGGTAGCGGAACAGCACAACCTACCGGTTTATCAACCGGAAAAGGTTCGGCGGCGCAGTTTTATCCGAACGCTGGAACGCCTCGCGCCGGATGTCATCATCGTCGCCGCTTTCGGGCAGCTGCTGCCGCAAGCGATGTTGGACATCCCGCCGTGCGGTACTATCAACCTGCATCCATCTCTCCTTCCGAAGTACCGAGGGGCTGCCCCGGTGCAATGGGCACTAATCAACGGCGAGCCCGAGACAGGCATCACGCTGATGTTGCTGGACGCGGGAGAGGATACCGGCGAGATTATCTGTGCAGAACGGATTCTCATTGGGGATGAGGATACAACCGGAACGTTGATGGAGAAGTTAGCGTGCCTCGGTGCCAAGTTGTTGGTGCAGGTGCTGACAGAGATGCCGGCGGGCGCGCCACCCCTCTCGATGCCGCAGCATCACGACGAAGCGACGCACGCACCGCGCCTCACAAAGGAGACAGGGCACATTGACTGGCACTGCGCCGCAACCGCTATCCACAATCTCGTGAGAGGCACCGCAGGTTGGCCCGGCGCGTATGCCTTTTTCAGGGAGGATATGCGACTCAAGATTCTCCGCTGTCTGCCACTGCAGCAGGCACCCACCTTGCTTCCGGGAACAATTGAGATTGTCAGAAACGCGGCGGACAGGCCCCCGCGCTACGGGAGGGTGGAAGCGGGTGAACCGCAGCTGCTCGTCGCAACGGGGGAAGGAACGCTTCAACTCTTGCAAGTTCAACCTGCAACGAAGAAGGCGATGGACGCGCGCGATTTTGTAAACGGATACCACCTGAAAACCGGCGAGAGATTTTGTAGTGTCGCCCCGCGTTTGATAACGTGACTTTACGCGGGGGGTGACGTGGCTAATCGAAAGAGTGCAAGTTTTAGTGTTTTGGGGGACAATGTCAAACCACCGCTAGGAAATCCCAAAAAATGAAAGGCATCAACAATCCCTTATTTGCGATATTCAAAGTGTTGCTTTATTGCTTGATTGTGCTCGGCATTGTCGGCGTGCTGACGATTCTTGTGGTGATGCCACGGTGGGTCCGGACGGAGGAAGTCGTTGTCCCGAACGTCACCGGGAAGCCCTATTATGAAGCGGTGCGCGTGCTTGATGAAGCCGGGTTGCGTCCCGCTGAGACTATTCTGGAAGCGAGTAGCACCACGCCCAAAGGCGAAATCGTCTCCCAAAATCCGCCGGCGAATTTCCGGATCAAGTCGTATCAGCCGGTTGAAATTGCCGTGAGCATCGGTGCGGAGTTGGCACCGGTTATCTCTGTTATCGGAAAACAGCTGGATGAGGCGCGCGCGACACTCACCGCCGCAGGGTTTCGGCCCAACCGGTTCGCCTACGTCCATTCGGCGAAGTATCTGCCGAATACCGTCATCGCGCAATCGCCACCTGAAGGGGGTGGACAACAGCGGGGGAGCGATGTGAACCTCTTGGTGAGTCTCGGCGCAATGCCGCAAAGCATCCAACTGCCAGATCTCCGCACACAGCCTGTGAGAGAGGTGGGACCGAAACTAGAAGAGGTAGGGCTCAAGGTTGAAATCCAGTATAGTCCGCACCCGAAGATTCCGAAGGGGCGCATTATTACGCATAAACCTGCCGCAGGTGAACTCATCCAAGGCGGCAGCACCGTTCAACTTGAAGTCAGCGGCGCGCGAAGGGAAACGAAAGACATCGGGCGATTGCTCCCCCTGAAGCACCTAGTGAGCGAGGAGGGGAATCTGTCGCGACATATCCGAATCGTTGTCAGTGATGAACACGGCGAACGCACCGTGGTAGACCGGCACTATGCCCCCGGCACTGTGGTTGACTTGGATAGGCAAGGCGTTCGGGTTTTCGGTAGCACACGTGTGAACATATACGAAGATGGGAATAGATTGCCTGAAATTCATTATCAATAGGTTCCGGCATTCTTATCCCTAGGCATGCTTTTCAAATGTGCACGATTGGCGACCGCGCCTCCCGGGTTTGTTCTGTCGCCGAGGGTGCCTAGAAAATGTAAGGGCGGATGTCTCTATCCGCCCAATTTCAAGTTTGTTCCGTTGCATTTGGTTCTGCGTCAATCGTAGTTGAAAAACATGTTTAAACTGAAAATTGCCCCTTCGATGCTGGCATCTGATTTTACCCGATTCGGTGAGGAGGTGACGCGAATAGTCGCAGCCGGGGCAGATCTGCTCCATTTTGATGTCATGGATGGCGAATTTGTTCCCTATTTTGCCATCAGTCCGTTGACTATCGCCGCGCTCCGCAAAACGACAGATGTGCCTTTTGATGTTCACATCATGGTAACGCACCCATTCCGTTATCTGGATGCGCTCGCAACGGCAGGGGCGGATATGATTACGTTCCACATCGAAAGTGCCGATGCACCAGCCGCGGTCATCGCCGGAATTAAAGCGCGCGGCATCAAGGTCGGTTTAGCCTTATCGCCGGAAACCTCTATTGATACGGTTATCCCTTATCTTTCGCAGCTCGATCTGGTGCTACCGATGAGCGTTGAACCGGGCCGTGGAGGACAAACATTTCAACGGAGTGCCCTTGCAAAAATAGCGCGATTGCGTCAAATGATTGACGCACAAAACCTCGCCGTTGAGATTTCGGTTGACGGCGGCGTAACGCCGGCAATCGCGCCGCTAGCAGTCCAAAAGGGTGCGACGATTCTTGTCGCAGGAACGGCTATTTTCCGAAGCCCGCAGCCGGCAGTCGTCATTGAAAAGTTGCGGCAAGGGTAAGGGCGGATTTCTATATGCGACATTCGGCAATACGACTGCATGCTCTGGAGCAACGGGCGCGTACGTTACACTTACGTTAAACGGAACGGTGAGACAGATGCACACCTTTTATGCCGCGCCTTCGCAGTTTGAGGGAGACATCGCGACAATTACAGGGCATGAGCATCACCATCTCCGGAATGTGCTCCGTGTCCGACCGGGGGAGAATATCTCTCTTATTGATGGCGAGGGGACAGTCTATATCGCGACCGTGCTTGATACGGAGATGGCAGTTGCAACACAGGCAGAGGTTCTGTCTCATGCATTTCACGCGCCGATTTCGCCGTCACTCACGCTTTTTCAGGGAATGCCAAAGCATGATAAAATGGAGCTCATTCTGCAGAAAACGACAGAACTCGGTGTGACACAGGTTGTGCCGATGCATTCGCAACGTTCGCTGCAAAAGCCGAGCCAGAAACGGTGTGAAAGGTGGCAGCGCGTCGTTGTCTCCGCGACAAAGCAATGCAGACGCGCTTGGCTACCCGAATTGTCACGCGCACAAGAGTTTGAAGAGTGTCTTACGCAGATAGAGAAGTTCGCGCTCTGCCTAATCTGCAGCGAAAATGAGCAGGAACGACATATCAAAACAGTGTTGAGGCATCGCGCAGGACAAGCCATCGCCCTACGTGAAAAGTGGGAAGGGCAAGCACCACCCGCAGAAGCCATCGCCATTTTTATCGGACCGGAAGGCGGATTCTCGACGGAAGAGGTGAACGCTGCGAGAGAAAAGGGATGCATTCCTGTAACACTCGGGCGGCATATCTTGCGGACAGAAACAGCTGCGATTGCCTGCGTCGCAGTTGTCGTTTATGAATACTATCCGTAGGCAATTAACCAAGAGCGAGGGCCGGTCCTTCGGAATCCCTAGTTACTGCAGCGCGAGGGCCCGGCGATCACTAATCGCCGAGGGTGCCCCTCGCAATAGGTAGATGAAGCACCGTTAGTCCCTTAATGTCTATAGAGATGAAAACAGTTAAACTCATTACAATGGGATGCAAGGTGAACCAATACGATACGCAGTCGATGCAGGAGACGCTTCTTCGCAACGGCTACACTGTCGTTGAGGAAACGCCTCGCGCCGATCTCTATCTTATTAATACCTGCACCGTCACAAATACTGCAGACCAGAAGGCACGTCAGGTTATCCGCCGGGTGCTCCGAGAAGCACCCGATGCGAAAGTGCTTGTCACAGGGTGCTACGCTGAGAGCGACCGGGGGGCGATAGAGAAGATTCCGGGTGTCACCGTGGTCTTCGGCAATCGCGAAAAGGCGGATTTTCAGACGTATCTGGACGCATTAGATGCTGAACAAATCAGCCAGAGGAACGCCGCAGGCAACAAAGGGGCGCGCGGTGCTACGAAGAGTGACTTCATTGCACCGGAGACGTTATCAAACGCATTGCGCCAATACGAAAAACACGACGCAGTTCGAGAACACGCACGGTTCAGCAGCGGGGTGAGTAGCGCGGGGAAACGGACGCGCGCGCTTATCAAGGTGCAAGATGGGTGCAGTGCCTTCTGCACTTACTGCATTATCCCTTATGTGCGCGGCCGCATGACGAGCCGTCCACTTGCCGACATCGTGGACGAAGCGCGTCGCATCGCGGACAACGGCATTAAGGAAATCGTTATCACCGGTGTGCACCTCGGTGCTTATGGGTTGGATTCGGGTAGAGACAAGGATATCGCCGACATTTTAGAACGGATTCACGGAATTGAAGGCATCACGCGCATCCGGTTCAGTTCCATTGAACCGATGTATTTTCCAGATGTCCTCGCGGAACGGATGGCCGCATTGCCGAAGTGTATGCCGCACTTCCATCTCCCACTGCAATCCGGTGCTGATAACGTCTTGCAGCGCATGCGGCGCCGCTATACCACGGCGCAGTTCGCACACCTCGTTGAGAGACTGCGGACGCTCTTCACCGATGATGTCGGGATGACTACCGACATCATGGTAGGGTTTCCCGGTGAAACCGATGCCGATTTTGAGACATCCCTTCAATTTGTGGAGCAGATTGGCTTCAGTCAGCTGCATGTGTTTCGGTATTCGCCCCGCAAAGGCACGCCTGCTGCCACCTACGAAGCCCAGGTTCCACCGCATGTCTCCGCCGCGCGGAGCCGCGCAATGATTCAGTTAGGCCAGCAACTCGGCACGGCGTTTCGACGACGGATGCTTGGAAAGGATACGGAATTGCTCGTTGAAGATAGCCGCGAGGGACAAGCGCAACACCTTGCCGGCTTTACGGATAACTATCTGCGTGTCCTCGTCGATACGCCGGAGGCATCGATTAACCACATTCTACGTGTCAAATTAACCGCGATGGACGGGGAGTTTTTGTATGCCTCTTCTGTATTGTCGCCAAGCGTTCGGTAAGGATGCCTTGGCAAGAAAACTGCTTCTGCGTCTCCGCTTACGCGGGGTGCGCCTTGGCTAATTTCTGTAATAATTGAAAGGAGATATGAAATTATGTCACGAGTCAAAATTGTTTTTTCGTTGTTTATATGCCTCGCTATCCTTTCCGGATGTGAGAAAATGAGCGACACAATTATCGCACCGCCTGTTGATGCCCCCGAAGTGGAACAGCTGTCGGTAATGACTTACAACGTCTACGTTGGTGCGAGCGCGGACCCGCTTCTGGCCACAACGAATCTGCTGCAGGTGCCGACAGAAGTCGCCAACATGTATAACGGTGTTATCGCCTCGGATTTTCCGGCGCGCGCCACGGCAATTGCCAAGTCTATCAAGACTGCGCAACCGCACATCGTCGGATTACAAGAGGTATCTTTGGTGAGGCTGCAGTCCCCGGGAGATAGGATTGCCGGAGGCGAAGTGCAGGCGGAAGAAGTCGTCCTCGATTTTTTGCAAATTTTGATGGACGCACTACAAGCGGAAGGCTTGAGTTATCAGGTTGCCGCTAAAGTCGAAAACATTGACATTGAGATGCCGATGTTCACTGATGCCGGGATTGACGACGCGCGGCTGACTGACTTTGATGTGCTCCTCGCGCGCAGCGATGTCGGCGTTTCACGCGTGGAAAGCGCGAATTTTATGAACGCGCTCTCTATTGAAACCCTCCTCCTGGAGGTACCGAGAGGGTACGTCGCCATAGATGCGACGGTTGGCGGGGTTACCTATCGCGTTGTTAATACGCACCTAGAGGCGTTCGGGGAACCGATTCGGGTTGCGCAAGCGCAGGAGTTGCTAACGCTTCTTCACGATGAAACATTGCCTATTATTTTACTAGGCGATTTTAACACGGCGGCACCTGAGGGCACTGCCTACCAGATGCTGTTATCGGCAGGATATGTTGACGTATGGCAGATGGAGGCTGGTGTTACGGGGAATACCTGTTGTCAAGCCGCCGGGCTCGGAAATGCAGAGAGTGGGTTGTCATATCGCATCGACCAGGTTTTTGTGCGGAATTATGAGCTCGCCGGGCCTGTGGTAACGCACACGGTGGGGGACAAAACGCCAGACCTGCTCCCATCCGGCATCTGGCCGTCAGACCACGCAGGGGTTGTCGCGCATTTGCCGGCTCTGTCAGTTGTGCTCGGTATGTAGAAACCGAGCAAGAAATCGAGACAGGGGGGGCGCGCCTGCCGCAAGAAATCAAGACTGCAAGAAATCGAGACCAGGAGGTCTCTCCTACCGCAGGCAATCGAGACAGGGTGGGCGCGCCTACCGCAGGCAATCGAGACAGGGTGGGCGCGCCTACCGCAAGAAATCGAGATAGGGTGGGCGCGCCTACCGCCTTTTCTGTCTCAGAGGAATCCCCGGACTTATTTCTTCAGGTCTGCGTCATCAGGCTTCATATCTTCTGCCTCTGGCGCGGTCATCTCGGGATCCGTCTTCCCTGCCTCATCAGCATCCCCATCCCCGGTCTTATCCTTCGGGTCTGCGGCATCTGCATCGGCATCAGGCTTCATATCTTCTGCCTCTGGCGCGGTCATCTCGGGATCCGTCTTCCCTGCCTCATCAGCATCCCCATCCCCGGTCTTATCCTTCGGGTCTGCGGCATCGGCATCGGCATCAGTCTTCATATCTTCTGCCTCTGGCGCGGTCATCTCGGGATCCATCTCCCCTGCATCGTCAGCATCCATCGCATCGGTGGTTTCATCTGTCGTTGCGGGCGTATCTGTCGTCATGTCCCCTGCATCAGATGTTTCATCTGTCGGCATCGTATCCGTTTCTGGTATTGCGGCGTAGGGTTGGACTTTCCCGTCACGAATTTCCAAAACGCCACTCAGGGTTTTGACAGGGTTGCGGTTTTCATCGTAACGAGAGATGAGCGTGGCCCCAGCGTAGTCGGTTATGCCGGCGACTGCATCGCGCACGGCGATGGGCTCTGTTGATGCTGCTTGTTCAATCCCTATGGCCAAGAGTTTCATAGCGTCATAGCCTGACGCTGCCACACCATCGGGGGCTATCCCGTACATTTCGGTATAGGCTGCGACAAATGTTTGCGTGCTTGGCGGCGCATTTGTCGTGTCGTAAAGTTCGGATGTGAAGTAACTTCCGTCTAACGGCGTGTTATCTTCCAGCGTGTTGAAAAATAGCGCAGGATCTGCCCATCCATCGCCGCCGATGGGGGTTGCAGGAATCTCCATCTCCTTGGCTTGTTTGATCAACAAGGGCACTTCGGGTGCCCAACTGGAGAGCAGGAGTACGTCCGGTGCCGCTGCTTTCACTTTCGCGAGTTGCGCGCTAAAGTCGGTGTCGCCAGATTGATAAACATCGGCGACAGCGATGTCTCCACCGAGTGCCTTGAAACGCATATTGAACGCGTTGACGTGTCCTATGGAGTAGACATCGCCATCTTGGTGAATCGTGGCGGCCGTTTTTGCGCCGAGCTCATTCGCGGCGAATTCCGCTATGGCTTGCGCGTGCAACCTGTTCGGGGCACTGACGATAAAGATAAACTCGCCTGCCTGTGTCACGCTTGCATCCGTTGCAGCGGTGAGTGTCGGAATCTCAACAACCGGGGCCAGTGGCAGCGCGTTCGTTGAGAAAATCGGGCCTAATATCGCCGCGACTTTCTCTGTTTCAACGAGCTCTGTGGCGACTTGGATAGTTGCCTCCGGCGTGGGAAACATGTCCGGAGAAGTCTGGTTATCCCGATAGACAAATGCCACCTGCATGCCGAGGACACCGCCCGCTGTGTTGATTTCGGCGCGGGCGAGTTCCGCACCTTTGGTGAAAGAGGTATAATACTTTGACGGCTGAATCACGCCAACCTTTAACGTGGTCGCGGTGGTATCCGGTGGTGCCACCACTTCCGTCATCCGTTCACACCCGGACAGCAAGACTGCCGAGAGTGAAAACAACACGACAACCATTGCCGTGACAATTGAAAATGCGCGTGCCTGCACTGCGCTATATTTAGTGTTCATAAATGTCTCCTATAGTTTTCAGCAGGTGCGGTAGAGAAATCGGTTTCCTTCCCGCGTTTCCTACTGTTGAAAAGTATTGTTAATTATACTACATTTCGCGAAATATGTCAAATCTTTTTTCAATTGTCAGAACCCTCTCGTTTTCAGGTTGCTTCCTTCATCATTACCGTAGGGTGAGGGCCTGTCTTTCGCCCGGCCGCCGCCACTTCCGCAGCGCGCCAACCCTAAGTCCCGTTCATCCTGCAAATCCTGAGTCAGACAATTTTCTTGCAATTCTCGTGCAAAATATGCTACACTAAATCTTATGCCAACATGGAACATCAAACCAAACCATAAAGCGATAACCGCCTATGATGCTGCCCTTGCCCGGTATCGTCAACACGGCATTTCTCACGAAACTGCCGTGCGCGCAGTCTTAGCACAAAGCAACGCCGGCAAACTAAAAAGCCGACCCTCGGTTGGAAGCCCGAACACAAAAGCGATGTCCCCTTCCACCTCGTCGGAACCCAAACAGGTCATCCTTGAAAAGGACAACCGGATGACTCACGCGTGAATCATCCGAACAACACCTCTTCATCTCCCCGCACCCGAGATGAAGCTGAGTCCCGTAGGAGAGACAAAAGGTCTCGATGCGTTCGGTAGGAGAGCCCTCCTGCGTCTCGACTCCCCTTCGGTAGGAGAGCCAAAAGGTCTCGAAGCCTTGTAGGAGAGCCCTCCCGCGGCTCGATACTTGATTGCCATAAAACGAGGAGAACCCTCATGAACGCCAAAACTATCATCAGCAGCTTCTGCCTCCTGCTCGCCCTCTGCCTTGCCCTCTACTTCTATGCCGAATGGCAAAAAGCACAATTCGACGCAGCACTCCCCGTGCCACCCGCCGCCGACGAACAACCCGGCGGCCACGGGAAACCCGACGACGATGCACATGACGACACCGGCGACCTGATACCCAGCGTCGACTGGCAACAACATATTGAACTGCCAGAACTCGTCAAACCCGGCAACCTCGACGAACTCGATGCAGACGACCCCATCGCCAAGGCCTGGGCCAAACTTGACGAAATCGCCGACAACCCCTTCGCCTGGGGCGGCAACGCAGACCCCCGAACCGCAGGGCTCGTCCAACAATTGACACCGATAGTTGACTATCTTGAGAGCGAGGCCCATGCAGAAGAAATCGGCGACTTGCTAGACGAACTCGCCTATCTCCGCGACCCGCGGTCCATCGAAACCCTCGTCGCTTATGAGTGTGGGGGTAACATAGGAACTGCCCCTGTCCGCGAAGCCCTCATCGCCATGGGGCCGCCCGTTGTCCCCTACCTCCTCCCCTATCTGGACGAAGAGGACGATGAGGCCATGGGCGTGTATGTTGCCCCTCATGTCTTGGGCCATATCGGGGCCCGGCACCGGGTGGAGTTAGACGGTATCGTCAAACACATCATCCTGCCAAAATTGGAGAAACAATTGGGTCTGGCACTTACAGATCCATTCCCTACAGAGATTCGAATACGGCGCGTGGAGGAGGCCATCGCCCAGCTCAAAAGATAGGGCCACCACCCCGGCCCTCACCATCGCGCGAAGGTCCGGTAGGAGAGACCTCCCGGTCTCGATGTCTGCAGTACCATTACCGGCGCGCGGGAGAGAGAAACCCTCTTCCACGCATAAACACGAACCGGTGGACCAAAAGCAATTCATTCGGATGGTTTCGATACGCAAACGTCCTGCAACAAGAAGCAGAAAAACCACCCGAATACCACTATGACCCGGGCCAGCAACGATTCCTCAGCGAGGACAGGCAAACCTCCATCGGCGATGCAAGCATCTTCGGACACTGCTCCGACGAACCCTATCCGCAAGCAGACATCGGAACCGACACCGAAGGAAGCGCGGATATCAAACTCAAGAATGAAGAACCATACGTCTTTCAGCAATACGACGAATGGCAAGCCGTCCTGCAACTCTGGGAGTTCAACCAAAAATTCGCCGAAGCCGACGAACCCCTGTAGCACAGGCGTTCATGAAACTATTTTTAACCCAAAGGTCAATTTCTTAACCGAAATTGACCTTATCCAAATTGTCGCAAGGCACGAGAAACCCCTGTGACACAACGCTGCAACCGCCTTAACAAAACCAATTGAAAAATCGCAAAAAAAAGTTAGTGAGTCCTGCACTTTTGCGAAAACCTTAGTGTCACAGGGCTCCAGCAGCAACCCAAAAGGTCAATGCAGGACCACAACTAAAAGTGAATTTGACTTTTTTGGCGGAATTTGGTATGCTTTGCTGATAAGTCTTAATAGTTTTTGCCTGATGGAGATAACAGCGTGGGAGAATTGTTCCAATTTATTTTTAGTCTTGACGATGCAACCGGTAGAAGCATCGTATGGGCAATTTGCGGCTTCTTTGCAATTGGTGTTATCAATTATCTTTTGCAGATGGCGTGGATAGGATGGCAGTGGGAAAATCTGAGGCGCGTCCGGACCTATTTTACGCTCAATCATGGGTTCGGGGATGTCTCTCATTTGCTTAAGAGGCTCGACGAGGCGAAGGTTTGGCCTCGAAGCATTATCTATCGGCGCATCGGGGCTTTGCTCCAAATTAGAGACAGCGGTGGGCAAATTGATAACGATGCCCTCGCTGACATTCTCACCGGCAAAGAGAGCCGAAGGGCCAGTTTCGCCAGCCATATCCTCGGCATCCTGATTATCCTCGGTTTGGTGGGAACATTATGGGGTTTAATTACGGCACTCATCCAAGTGCGTCCCATTGTGACAGGCATCGACGATTTTGACAAACTTGCTGAGATATCTAAGACGCTGGAACTCACCGTCGGCGGCATGAGCACGGCATTCGTTACCACGTTAACGGGTTTGCTAACGTCACTCGTTTTAGGCCTTGTCGGCTTAGGCTTTAGTCGGGTGCAATCGTTTTTTCTCACTGCACTTGAGGAATTCGTATCAACTGTTATATTGCCGCATTTCACGCAAACGCCAGAAGCGTCAATTGAGTCTGCTGTTCAGCGACTCTCCGAGTGCACCGACATGTTGAAGTTCGCCACGGATGAAAATGTTGCCGCGATGCGGCGGGCGATTGAGCAACTCACCGATACTTCATGGGGTGGACATCTTGAGCAGCAACAGATATTGGCATTCAAGTTTGACGAAACCTCGGAGAATCTCCTGAAAAGTTTAGGTGGAATCAACGAGTATCAGCTGCTAATCACCTCCGCTGTTGATACCTTTAAGGCAATGACAGCGCAGTCAATGGCTGAAATTGGCGGCTATCAAGACGCGCTGAACCGAGTCCTAGAAGAGTCGGTGCCGCGGCTAGAAGACGAGAGCACGGCGTTGCAAGAGGCGATTCGAGCGTATCAGGCATCGCAATCCGAGCTCATTGACAAGTTCTCTACTGCCTTGCAATCCCAAATTCACGCCGTTTCAGAGCGGCAGCAGGATATGGTGCGTGTCCTAATGGAATTGGTAACGGAAGAAAGGGAGGCATCGCAAGCGGCAATGCGTGAGTATCAGGACTCACAAGCCGAGCTCATTGACACGCTCTCCACTGCCTTGCAATCCCAAATTCACACCGTTTCAGAGCGGCATCAGGATATGGTGCGTGTCCTGATGGAATTGGTAATGGAAGAAAGGGAGGCATCGCAAGCGGCACTGCGTGAGTATCAGGACTCACAAGCCGAGCTCCTTAAGAACCTTTCCGATACCTTGCTCTCCGAGATTCGTGACATCACAGGGCAGCAGCAAAATGTGGTGCATGTCCTGACGCAACTGGCAGACGAGTTGAAAATCCGCTCGGCAATTGAGGCACAGAATCAGGCGTTCGAGCGAATTCAGCAACAGCTTGATACAAATGGACAACAACTCGGGCAGTCCTTTCAGTCCATTGAGGCTTATCAGCAGGAAATGCTTCAGGTGCTCCAACAATTCTTAGGCGAGTTGCAGATTGGTTCGGCACTTGATGTGCAGAACCAGCTGCTTCGACGGATTGCGGAGGAGTTGCAGATTGGTTCGGCCTTGGATGCACAGCATCAGATGTTTGGACGGATTGAAGGCCATCTGAATGGATACGGCAGACTGGCTAACGAGCAGAATCAACACATTCAAGAGCTTGTTGAGCTTGTCCGAAGGGTTGCGGCGAATTCAAAACCATCGGACCCGAGAGTGCCGCCGCCTACGGCTCTTCCAACCGGAGACCTGGTTGAGTTGTTGCAGCAAATTTCTCTAAAACTAGACGAACTGAACAACACGATGCGTCAACCTGGGGTATCCCGTTGGATTTCCGGAATCCGCCGGTGGTTCCGTGGCGAGAAGTGACAAGGAAGATTTCGATGGATCTACGCATGCGGCAAAAATCCGTTCTGAATATCTGGCCCGCTTTTACCGATGTGGCCATCGCGATGCTGCTCATCTTCCTGTTCTTCCTTTTCATTCAGTTTATTGCCAACAGCAAACTGATTCTGAAAATCCGGATGGAGAAAAAGCAGGAGACTATCCAGGCAGCGTTTGCGAAAGAATTTGAAGCGGAGATAGCAGATGGCACCATTGCAATTGAGCGCGATGGGAATCTGCAGCGGTTCAGTTTTAGCGACAGGATCCTCTTTCACACGGCTGAGGCAGAGTTGCAACCTCTCGGACAGACGACCCTCGCTACCGTCGGAAGGTTATTGCAGCGTTATGAAACTGATGAGAAAAACCAGCGGTTATATCAACGCGTGCAAATCAACGGCCATACTGACAACATTCCGATTGAGACAGAGCAATTTCCATCGAACTGGGAGCTCTCCTCGGCTCGTGCCATTGCTGTTTTACGGCTTTTCGTTGATGAAGTCGGCATCGATGCGCGCACACTCATCGCGACCGGGTATGGAGAATACCATCCGGTTGCCTCAAATTGGACTGAGGTAGGCCGCGCGAAAAACCGCCGAATTGAGATTGTACTCGTCTACTCAGAAACGGAACCGGAGGGAGCGGAATGACGAACTGTCCTACTGCAAGCCAAAAGAGTGCCTGCGATTTGCCTGCAGCGAATGACAGAAAAACCCCAACCGTGGCGTATTGTCAGCAGTGCGCCACGGTTGCCTGCCTATGTCCTGAAGGCCATTGGAACCGCGCGTTCGCCCGCTTTTGCACGCAGTGCGGGAAAAAACTCAGGAGACCGGCGGCGTGGGAGATGGCTTATGCCAATCCGCAGCGGACCGCAACGCTGCAGATGGGAGAACCCACTGGGCCCCAACTCTTGGACAGTTGTGGGTTCTTTTCCGGAGCAGCGGAAATCCCCAAGATAGAAACCGGTGAAAGCTTGCCGGGGCTACTCGCCGTTGATGGACTCATCGTTGTGCCGAATCCTGAAGCACAACGTTTAGATGCTTATACGGTTGCAAAGCATCCAGAGCAGCGGCATCTCTCGCGTCAATGGAGCATTCCCTTCAACGCGCCGTTGACGCATGGATGCACGCCTGTCTATCACGGGCTCCATCTCTATTACGTGGTTTCCGGCGGTATTCACAAAACGTCGGTTTTGGATGGAAAATCGGAACCCGTTGAGATAAAGGGACTGGATGCCGCCCAGATTGAACCGCTGCCTGAATGCGCACCGCTAAAATGCGATGTGGCAGGCAGACAGACGATGATTGCCGGACTGCAACAAGGCGTATTGTTGTTAGAACTGACTAGCCGCGACAGAGACTACGTCCCTCACGATTTCTTCAACGCGGAAAACGAACCCATGTCTCCGACGCTTTGTGGCGAGTCTGTCGTTTTCACCTCCAAGCGCGGCCATATTTTTGCTCTGAACCTTGGAAGCAAACGTTATCAAGCGAAGTCCTTTAAAGCTCAATCGTTTTCCGCACCCATCTCGCTCGGCGGTAGCGTCTATTTTGAAGCAGTGAGCACCAGCAATGGAAGGCGCAGTCTCGCGCGTTATGAACCGCGAACCAAACGACTGTCGCAGGTGGCAACCTTAGACGCAGTGTCAAATGTGGCACAACACCTGAAACTCTTTGTTCATCCGCCGCTCACCGATGGCAGGCGACTGTTCCTCTCCGATCAATCGGGGCAGAAACGGTATACCTATCATATCAACATTGATGGCGATATCGATTTGGCCTCGGAGAGCCACCTGGGGAGCGGCAACATGTTGCAGAGGTTTGTCCCACACCGTTCAATTGCGGTGAACAACCGAATTTATTCGGCGCATTCATCTGGATTGACTCTCCAGGAACTTGAACCGACTTACACCGTGTCGCATCAAGCGTTGGCGATGGGGATGCCGGATAATCCTGTTCCTGTTGCTGCGCCTATTCAATATGGTGACAAACTGTTTATTCTGTGCAAAGACCGGTTGGTTTGCCTGAATTTATTAGGAGATTGAGATGAAGAATTTATCGCGTTACGCCGCATGCCTCGCTGTTTTGCTCGTTTTTATGATAGGTTTTACGTCTGTTGCGAATGCCAAACACATCATCGTCATCTACGATGTGTCTGGCAGCATGTTCCGCCTCAGAACCGGTAAAGATACCTATACCACCTACATGGAATCCGAGGACATTCGGCGTGTCAACGCCTACGTGACAAACCTACTTTTCACCAACGCTGCGCAGCCACTGCGCGATATTGACGATACCTATATCAAGGAGTGCGAGGCCGCTTATGTGAGCAAACCGCTCTACCAGAGCGGGGATGTCTTGACTTACGCCGAGTATGCAAAGCAGCGGAACGAAAAAATCAGCCGAAGAACGGTGAACCAGGCGGAATTCCAGAGCCAGCTGCCCGATGCGACGCGGATGACGGAATCTTTTTACGGCCTCGTCTCTTACCTTCTCCGCGCCGAAACCGAGGTCTACGACGAGTTGTATCGCGAAGCAGACGATGGAACCTATTGGATTTTCGTGACAGATGGCGACATTGATAACAGCGGCAAAAGTGACTCTGGCATCGCCGTCATCCTGAAGCGGCTCGCCGAAATCGAAGAGGCATACTACGCGCCGCTAATCCTGGGCACCTTAGTCAATAAGCACGTCAAAATTGAGGTTCGCAAGATTCAAAAGCGACGCGACATTGATGCCATTTTCATCGCCAATCAGATGAAGCAGGACGAGCCCGCCACAAAGTTGTCTCTTTCAGAGGATGACGCGGGACAGTTTATCAGCGAAACCCTTGTTGTTGACACCAAGAACTCCGAGAAAGCGAAATTTAAGTTGGACAGCGTCGCAGTGGAAGTTATTGACAAGAACGGCAAGCCTCTTCAAATCGTAAACGAAGAGAACGAAGTTGAGGTACTCCAGGTCGATCCGGTTTCTCTGGGTGGAAGTCCGCCGCCTTACGAGCTCCGGATACCGTTCCCTGCCACTCCGGAACTCGCTACGCCCGGCAATCAGTTGAAGCTTGAAGTCACCTATAACTACGACGGCGTGGACAAAGTGCATCCTGCTCCGCTCATGAACTACACGGTGGTGATTGATAGCGTCTATATCTCCGATCTGGAGAATCCGTATCAACCGGCAAAACGGCTGGACCTGGTTTTTGCGGAAGACGCGTATCTCGTTGAGCTCGTTGTTCGGAGCGAGAGTCCTAACAGAGGTGCCTTCCAAATCGGGCGAGTCCGCTGTCACGTCCAATACAAAGATGGCCGGAAACTTTGCGCTGCGAACGTGTCAAACACACCGGATAGTTTAGACAAGCAGTTCAGTGTCGTCGTGCCGAAAGAGAACGACTTGGATTGGTACGGCAACAAGTTGGTGTTGGATATTGAGTATACCTACGATGGTAACCCAAGATTTGCGACAATCAGTGTGCCCTTTAAACTCCACGGCGGGGGTGGCGGGTTTCCGATGTGGCTTGTGGTTATTCCGTTGTTCATTCTGCTCGTCGGCGCGCTGTTCTTTCTGATTCGCCAATGGATAAAGCCAACGCAGATTGAGCACCAGATTGGATTGGCACAAGTCTCTGCAGCAGGAACGCTCCTCGGCGAGAAGCAATACTTTACACTGACGAAAGAGACAATCTTGGCGTTTGGAGCGGACGATAATGCCGGATTGCATTTTGATGTGGGAAGTTCCGCTTTCTTGTATTGCGACGACAAAGCCGAGATTCGGCTTTTTGAGGATGCCGATGATGAGGGCCGGCTCCTAGCATCTCAGGAGCAGCTCGTTTTAAGGCGCGGCGGGGACGAGGCCGAGGAGGTTCGCGTCGATTTTGAATTCGTGACAGATACCTCTAGTCGCGTAGGTGTGGATGGTTTGGATGCCTTTCCTGGCGGTGGTGAGCAGGAGAATAATCCCAATCCACTTGCCCGGTAGGATCTGCACAAATTCTTCTGCAAATTTTTAATTTGCAAAAATGTGCAAAATATGTTATAATTAACAGTGAAGTTGCCTGAACGTTCCCAAAACCCAAGCCGGCGAACAGAGTGATTCAGTTTCCGTTTTTGATATCACGCTTGAAATCAACACCGGGCCTCTTCTCTGTAGGTCAAGATCGTCCAATCTTGACCCCGGTTGAGCTCGGGCGATCTCAACCTACAGAAATGGGAGAACTGAATGTCTCTAATCCGGCGAATTTTAATTTGCAAATTAAGGTGGGAATATGGTAGACTTAAAGCGAGTTTCATCTCAACGCAAGGAGCTCAGATGCAGATTATCGCTGACTTTTTCGTAGATCCGTTGATTTTGCCTGTTTACGCCTACTTCGCCGCTTACAGTTTCGTGGGGGTGATTGCGTTTGTGCTCGCCCGGTTATTCATGAACAAGTTCGGCATCGAACGAGCGACAACGCTCGCGTGGCGCATCGCGCTCGGGGCGCACATATTCGGAGGAGCGGTGCTGTCCATCTGGGTTTGGCTCCGCGCCATCCCGCGGCTCGCCGAGTGGTGGTATGTCCCTATCTATCTGGCACTCTATGTGCTATTCTTGATTGTGGACATTTGTCTGTTAGTGTCCCTATCAACTCAGGGTGGGAAGAGAACCAAGCCGATTGCGCCCACTCAAAGACCTCAGGGTGGAAATCCTAACCCTAAAAAGAGGTAGTTATCTCATAATGCTTCGAGAAGGAGCACACGATGATTAAACCTACACTGTTTGTCGGCCTTGGAACAACCGGCACAAACATTCTAAAAAGCCTCCGCCAACTCATGGCGGAGGAATATACGCGCGCGGGGCTGCCTATCTTCCGTTATATTGCCATTGAGACAGACGGTGATGTACGCGGAGCAGACTGGGACCTGATGGCAACGGAGCAGCAGCAGGCTTACGAGCAAATCAAGGTTGTCAGCGCGACGATTGATGACATCGGCCCAATTCGCCTCCGGCTGACTCCCGGTCATCCCCTTCACAGGCCGCAATTGGCGGAGTGGCTCAATCCGCAGCTCTTGGACTTTGCCCAAAGTTTTCGAGCCGGTGCCAGCAATATTCGGATGGCAGGGAGGCTGTGTCTCTGGGAAAATTGGCAGGAGATGCAGCAGACCCTCTTTGCGGCGCGCAACGCCATTATCGCCCCGGCTACCACGCAGGAGACAGTTGATATTCTGCACCAACACTATATGGCCAAGGGGCAGGTGCCCGAGGGGGAACTCGTAGACTCGAATGCTATCAACGTCTATGTCGTTGGCTCGCTCTGTGGCGGTTCTTGTAGCGGCATGCTTATTGACGTGGCGTACTTTTTCAGAGATCTTCTTGGCGGTAACGAGGCCAACAGGATTTATGGCATTTTTACCATGTACGACAACGATCAAGCGACCGGACACGAGGATACTGCTGCTCGGGCTGCAAATTGCTACGCTAGCCTTTCCGAATTAAACTACTATAACTGCCTAAATACGAGGTATGATGTCACCTTTCCAAGTGGGCGCAGGGTTCGTAATCCGGAGCAAAAACCCTTTGATTACACGATGCTTGTCTCTCGTAGCGGCAAAATCCCGAACCTCAGGTTTACCCTACCGGATGGCGGATTTGATGAGAAGGGCTTAAACCTGATGGTTGCCCTGAATCTCTTCGCCGAGGCTGTCGGAGATACTAGCGGCCACAAAGAAGCCATCCGCACCGATTGGAAAAGTTACCCTGGTTACGGGGACTTAAAGCCTGTGCCAGAAGGTGAGATTCCTACGATGGTGAAATGTCTCGCGAGTTTTGGCTTGACAGCGGTTTGGTACCCCAAATATCGTATCGCCAACGCATCTGCATGTTTAATCAGCCAGAGTTTATGCGAAAGTTGGCGAGGCCAGCAGGAGCCTGAGGCTACGATTGTGGCAGCCGCAAGCCAGGAGTGGGATGAGATGTTAAACGGGAATATGGATGTGTTAACCAATCCCGAAGGGCAGTTACCGCTCAAGAGTCAAATTGATTCGTGTCTGAATCAAGCGCGACAAGAATTCGGCAGGGAAACCACGACTGCTCAGCAACTGAAAAGCCTGATCCAAGCGTTCCCACGCGGCGAAGGCGGCCCTTTCCGGAACAAGTTTGACCAGGGCGGCCAATATTTTGAATTAATGGAAATGCAGGTGGTTGAATGCAAAAAGAAGTTCCGCGAGGTACTTGCTGCTGCTTTGAACAACCAGTTAGCACGCATTGATTTCCAAGGCACATACGGCCTCGGTGATGTCCGCGCGTTCTTTCAAGCACTTGATGAAAAAATCAAGGACACGATTGATGCATGTCCAGAACGCTTGCCCACTTTAAACCTGAACGAGTTGGATTTCGACCGGATGCAGGGCGCGGAGAACAATCGCTGGACGAAACTCATCGGCCTGCACCTCCAATCGGTTAAGGCACATCGCACAGAGTTAATCGAAACCTATTGCAACTTGATTTCCGGGAACGCCAACAGTATTTATGTGCGCTTGCGAAATTATTTTCTGCGGCCGGTTTTGCAGGAAGTTCGCGAAGAACTCGGTTTTGGGGTTCAACCGAGCAATACCGACGGGCCTAATCGCCGGCAGACGATTAAACAGCGGTTAGACCAGATTGCGGCGAACCTGGGGAGTTGTGCGCAGAAATTCAAAGACGATTACGACGCTGCTGTCAATGCACCCAAATCGGAGTGTGTGAAAATCGTCGCAAACAACCCGCAAAACCGAATTGATACAGATGCGGACGTGCTACACCACCAAATCGCCAGCATGGACACTGACGGTAGATTGCTCAGTGGGAGAACGATGCGCGAGTTTTTAGAACGAAGTTCTGAAGACATCACGCGTCAAATGACGGAAACCTATCGGCAGCTAGCGTTAGAGCAAATTCAGGTTGAGGCTGTCGTTACAAAGGCGCAGAATCTTTTACGCGACCAAGGCAACAACATTATTGGGAATCTAGCGAGCCGCTCAAATCCCTATCAGACGTTCCACCCTGATTATCAAGTGTTTGCGCTTGATAGACTGCCGAAGATTATCTTCGGGCACGATCCGATTGGGAACGCGTTACCGGACCTAGGGCAGCAACTTGGCTTTCCGCGACTAGGCCCATCTTCTGTTGACCACCTCCTCTTTTTCTATGAAGAGGAGGCAGGTTTTGCATTGGATGACTTGGTGTCCTACGAAACGCTTAAGCAACATTTTGAACAGAGCCGCGCGGCTTACGGGCACCGAACCCATAAAAATCCGGATCTGTTTGACCTGGAGCTTTATCACAAAAGTGATAGGCTCGCGCGATGGTGTCGGGCTTTAGCGCGTCTGGTACCTGAAATCTGCCATGTCACCCGCGAGGCGTTTTCGGACGTGTTTCGGCTGCATCACGGCAGATATGTGTTTGAGTATTATGTTGATGGGCTCGTTCAAACGCTCGGCTTGTCCGATGACCTGGAGGGAATGAAGAGGCTCTCTCGTCGAGAGAATGCGTCCTCTTACGATGAATTCATCGAGGCGGTTCAGTTAACATTCGCGCAGCTGGGCCGTGAGACCGTCACTGGAGTCATCAATCATCTGCTTGAGGATGTTGCCAACCTTGACGCACGCCGTAGACTGAGTGAATTTTACAGAAAATTTCTGGGTGAAGTCTATCCTAATGGCGATGTGGAACCGCCCGATGCAGATGGTATATTCGATGCACATTTCCGCGCGGAACCTGCGGCAGCATCTGAAAGACATCAAGTTTCTCCGAATCCAGGCGGTGGAGGCATGGCAGATGGAACAGGAGCGGATAGTGGCTTTGAAGAAGTCTCCTCTGAAGAGGCTGAGTATGCCTCTGGCGGTTTCTCCGAAACGGTAAGCGAAAACGTGCAGGGACATGCCGCTGCCGAGACAGCTGCATCACACGAGAGCACCGGGAGCGAGGACGAATCTGTGTGGGGTGAAGGCGAACCTGAACCGACTGAAGAAGTTGCCGCTGAAGACTCGCTGTCCGCGCCGACACAGCCTCCTGAACCGACGCAGGAAAAGCCTGCAGGAACACCTAAGCCGTTCTCTTTTGCGGATATGGACATCGGGAAGTTGAAGAAGGAATAATCGGGTATGGCAGGCACAGTGTGTTCAAACTGCAACGTCGGTTGGGAAATCTTCGCGCACGAGCGGTATTGCGGCTATTGTGGCTGTTCAACCTTCGATTTTTCGGTGCGATGGAAGGAGGCCCCGCTGTTTTACAGCCCCATCAGGAATGACACGGCCACCCGCGAGGCGACGCTGCTTGTCGAAAATACCGGCAGCTGCCCGATGACTTTTCAACCGCTCAAGACGAAGCATCAACTTGTGGATGCCGCGTATGCGCAACCGTTTAAAGTGAACGCGGGACAATCCGCCGCGATTGCTATACAGGTAGACCCGGGGAAGTTAACGCTGCAACCCGAGAACATCCGCGTGCGTGTTCATGAAACGTTGCCCAACCTCAAAGGCACAGAATCACTCACCCTACGGGCATTGCCAGAGCCCGCTTTTAAACTGCTGCCGAGCCCGAGCGTGGCGCGCTACCGCAAAGGCACGGAGACGATGAACCTAGAGCTCCGTGTTGAGGTGACGCGGAGCCAATTTGATATTAGCCGCGTTCAGTTCTCACCGGGAAAAATCAAGAGCGTCCGCTTCATGAAAGGACGCTATAAAGAAGGCGACGCAGCGAAACGCGTTCGCCTTGAGGTTGATTGCAGGAAACTCCGCAAAGGGGTTAATGAAGAAACCTTGCGTTTTGAACTGCGCGGACTTGCGGAACCTATTGAACAGACGGTTCGCATCCAAGCGGAGCTGGAACCGGAACCGCCGAAGTTATTCGTGCCCATAGCGAATCTGGAAATAACGCAAGAACGAGAGATAACCCATACCTTAACGCTTCAGAACCAAGGCGAGTCTCTATTGAAAATTCAGGAGATTGACATTGAAGGACCTCCCGGCCTCGTCAGCCTCCCAGATGTCAAGTATCCGATAGAAATTGAAGGGGGTGGCCACCGAAACGTAGATGTATTGGTTTCCGCGGTTGATATCGAACCGGGTGCGTATCCGATTCGATTTACTATTAATTGTGAGACCGCACCACGGTACGAAGATGTCCTACTGAACGTAAAGGTCGAGCGGCTAGAGCCATATCCACATTACGTCGCTATTGACTTCGGCACGACGAATTCTTGCTGTGCCTACATCGATGAGGCTACCTACGAGCCGAAACTTATTCCGTTGCGAGGCGAAGCAGGTTCTTCGGAGATTATGCCATCGTCAATTGTCTACCACAGTCACCCTGCAAATAAGGGAACATCTTCTGTCGGGTCTGCTGCGGAAGATTTTCGGACGAGCGAAATCGATGGGCCTTACTACATCACTTCTGTGAAGCGTTGGTTGGGATATCAATGGAATCGCCAATTTCCGCGCGCATTGAAATTGCAACCGCGTGATGTGGCTGCCGAGATTCTTAAATACCTTGTCGTTCAGGCAGAAGCACATTTGGACACCTTGACGGCGAAATCGAAGGTTACGAAATGTGTAGTTACGCACCCGACGATGTTCACTTGGCAGCAGAAGGAAGATCTGAGACTCGCGTTTGAGAACATCGGCATCACCGAGCTCATCCTCATTGATGAAGCTTCAGCGGCTTCTATCGGCACAATTTTGGGGGGACGTGAAGAACCGCTGCCAGACGACTATAGACTGATGGTTTACGATTTCGGGGGTGGCACCATTGACATTGTTCTGTCGCAGGTAACAAGCGACAGTAACGAGATCAAGATTGAACCGCTCGCCCGCGGCGGAAATCCGAAATACGGTGGAGACGATGTGACGCAGGCAATCGTTGACTTCGTTCTGGATGAATGCGGGAAACTGATTCGGAGTGCCACTCCTGGCATACGGTTTGACATCCCGTATCTGAAGCGGCGGAAAATCCTGCAGCCTTCTGGAGAGCCAGCCGTTGATAGGGCGACCCGGGAAAACGCTTTCGTTTACGATGCTGCCGAGGATATGAAAAGGGCGCTCAGCGAGAAGTCAGCAGTAAAGTCCCGGTTCTTAGGTTACCTGCAGGTTAAGGTAGGAGATGGCGTAAGCACTCTTGAAAGCTTGCTACTGCAGCAGCCGACACGTTCTGCCCCGCACATTGGAAATGACGGAAGCACCCTTGAAACGCCGACACAACGTGAAATGACCGTGGAACTCTCACGGGAGCAATTGCAGACGCTTATCCAACCTGCATTAGACAAAACCTTCGCTGCTATTGATACCATGATTTCCGAAGCGGGCGGCGTTATTCCGAATACCGTAGTCCTCGCCGGGCAATCGTCAAAAATGCCCATAGTCAAGGAGATGATGGCATCCCATTTCCGCTCACAATATGCCACAGACGTTGTTGATATTCACCTCGCTGAACATCCCAAGGCCTGTGTCGTCATTGGTGCTGCACAATATGGCGTAACCCAACTGTTACCGGGAGATGCCGTGAAAACCGTTGACATGGCCAATAAAACACATTCGCGGCTCGGTATCCTGCAGATAACTCGCGGGAAACCCGTATTTGGTGAAATTATTCCGAAAGGGCAACGCATTCCTGACGAAAGTTCGGAGATTACGGATTTCCCGCTTAATTCGCTGACAACCCTTATTAGTGTCCACGAGCATTTCGACAGGGGTAACAGCCTCGCAAACGCTTCGCAAATTGACAGTTACACACTTGAGTTGCCAAAGCGGGTACCCGATGTGGCCCTACGAAAGGCACGCCTGAAAATGGCAGTCAAAGCCAGCGGCGAGATTGAATTAACTGCACTCGTCGATGGGCAGGAGTACAAATCAACTGTCCAGCGAGAGGCCCCTGCGTTTGTTGATGAAATCTGATTTGCCGTTGGCTTCATGACACACAGGATGACTCATGCAGAAACGCGTATGCATCATCGATTTTTCTGCGCCCGAAATTCGAGGTGGGATGATAAGCGACGATGGGATTGAATCCCTTGAACTGAACCTGCCGTGGGAAGTAGGTTTCCAGCAGGCAGCCGATGGCACCTTATCGGCATGCTTCGGGGAAGCGTTCGATCGGCTTGACTCAAACCGCCCAACAGAAGTTCGGTTTACAGAGTTGGATTTGCATCTTAAAGAGATGACAGATGCACCGACTTTGGCGTGCCTATTTCGCGCGTTTCTGGAAGAAATTTTCCATCGGCAATTACCGCAAGAAGCGATGTCGGTGTATGTTATCACGCCGTATCAGTGGAAAGGGGTGCATCGGCAGCAACTTCGGAAGGCATTCAAGGGGATTGAGAAACCGGGGTTCAATGCCTCAAACGCGGTGCTTCGGAGTTGTCTCACGCAGAGCCTGTGTCTCGCTTTCTCTTATCGGGATGCATGGCAGGAGAGACTCGCCGCTTTAGACGAACTTCAGGCGTTTCTCGTCCATTTTTCGCGGCACGACTTAACGCGCTATCACCTGATTTGTGAACGAGAGGCAGCGTGCGAAAAATTAGAGTTGTGTGATATCCGGCGGTATTCCGACTTCTTCATGGATACGGAGAAACCTGTCTCGGATTTGCTCCAAACTGTAAAAAAGGTTGCGGCAAATGTCCCGATTGTCATCGGTTTTTCAGGCGCGATTTCGGATTCAGGCAGTGCGCTCATGAAATCGTTGCAGGCGCGTTGCAGTGCCACCTTCCTTGAGCCACAGGAGGATGCCACGCTTCTGGGCGGCGCGGAATTGGTGCGGCAATTTGAGACGCATAGCCTTGAAAAGCCTATCCACTTTACCTATCGCTTCTGCTTCGGTGTGAGGTTACCCAGTGGCCGTTGGGTTGAGCTCATCCCGAAAGAGTGGACACCTCCGTATCAACGGAAAAAAGCCTTTCGTGTCAAGGGAACCCTTGCGCCATTTGATATGCATCTTTTCTGCGGCTTATCCTTGGCGGACAGCAGCGATATGCATCACCTCGCGACGCTTGAGGTAGACGCGGGGGCAAACAACAAAAACGGGGAGTTTGTTCTCTCAGTCGCCTTGTCAGATTCTGCCCACGGTACCTTTGAAGTCCATTTGCCTGAAGCGCGCGAACCGCGGACTGTTGAATTTACCGTGCCGGTTCTGATGGACTGACGCACAAGTTCAAGACACGAAGTTTTTCAGATTCTGGAGAAAAGAAAATGGCTACGTATCGTTTTATAGCTGCGGCAATGCTTATCGCCTTCGTCTTGTTTGGGGGTGCCTCGTTAGGGTATTCACAAGATAACGCTGAACAAGCACCTGCGGAACCGAATTTTTTGGCAGCTTGGTTCTGGGATTCCCTTGTTATCCTCGGTGTGCTTATCGTTATAGCCGCGCTTGTTATCCTCGGTTTCCAGGCGGTCCGGCAGCAGAAGCAGTTGCAAGAACTGAAAGAAGGGTGGAACGCCACATCCTGCCAACTGAGACAAGATTTGACGCAAAGGTTAGCGCGCGTTGAAAAGGTTGGCAGAGACAACACCCAGGAATTAAAAGAGACGAAAGAGGCACAGGAGAATCTCCGAAATACCCTTGCGCAAACCAATACGCGCGTCCACAATCTAGAGGTGGATTTGGAGAAGTTGGAAGTGGGCGAGGTGACGAAAGATACTTTGATTGCCTACCAGCAAGAAGCCGAGAGGGCTGTTCGAGAGGCAGTGGAACAGGTATCGGCCTTGGCGCGCACTTATCGCGAGGGACAGCCGATTGAACTAGGGGAGCTCGAAACTCCCACGCCGAGTCAGAATGTGTTAGGGTTTTTAAATATGCTGGCAAGCGACATCGGGAAATGGAAAACGGAAGTCGTGCAATCGGATGAGGCGAATTCCGAGCTTGTTGACGTTCTGACATACCGGGAATCGGACATCACCGCGAAACTGCAAGCCATCCGTGGGGAGTCCCCGCCTGCGCCCCCGCCGCTTGAAGTCGAAACCTCGCCCACGACAGAACTGGAATTGAATGACATACTGAACGCGTGCGCCGTTTATGTGGCTCAGTTTCAAGGGATGCTCATCGGCTACGAGCAGGGACGTGAGGTAGACAGAGAGGCATACAGCACATTTATTCCTCAGTTCATCACCGAGAGGCTTTTCAACGGCGTAGCGCGGATGATGCCGTTTGAGCAGCTGTCTGAACGCTTGCATAAATTCTTAGGGCTTGTCGGTTGTGAAATCGTTCCGATTGAGATAGGGCGCACGAAAGCCGATTCGCGCGCGCATGAGATCCAAGGTTCACGGCAGACGGGGGATGAACCCGGCACCATTGTTGAGGTGGTGTTACCCGGACTGCAACGGATAGCAGACGGTACCCCCGTGCAAAAACCGGTGGTGATTCGCGGGGAGTAATGGGATGAGGTTGAAAAATGCGGCAAGTGGCAATAATTGAGCATATTTCTATCTCAGCCGGCTGGGAACATGAGCAGGCGATTCTGGTCTTCAATAACCGTGGTCAAGACAGAAAATATATTGACATTCGCTATCAGAAACTGGGGAAATTAAATCATTCGTTGAAACATTTTCAGTTGCTCGCTGGCGTTTCACGGACGGTGAAATTGCCCAAGGGATTTGAAAAATACGAGAAGTTCTATTTCCGAATAGGCAAAAAAGAGTGGCCAAATTCCATAGATGATTTACGAAAACTGTTGGATGAGGCTAAGGCACCAGCGGCTATTGAGCAGCCGCGGCTTGTAAACGCACCTCCAAGTCCCGAACCAGAACCGTTAAGCGATGCCCCCTTGGATTCGCTAAAAACAGGCATCAATGAGACCGGGGGATTAAAAGCAGAGGCAGTGGCAATTGTCCGGAAAACGCGGGCCCAGGTCTTGGCATTGGCGCGTGCCTATTATGAGGGGCAACCGATTGAGTTGGGTGAGATGGAAACCGCTACGCCAAGTCAGAGGGTTCTTCAGTTTCTCAATCTGATGGCGCGAGCGCTCGGAACGTGGAAAGCCGAATTAGAACGCTTGGGTGAGTCAAACCCGAATGTCATTGAGACTTTGACATGTCGGAGAGAGGATATCACAGCGAGACTCAGCGCGATTCGCGGGGAGTCACCACCGTCGCCACCGCCGCTCTCGGTGGAAATTGAGTGCATCACGGATGCCGAACTGGATGACATCCGGAATACTTGCGCCGTTTATGTGGCACGGTTTGAAGGGATGCTCATCGGTTATGAACAAGGACGCGAGGTAGACTCTGCGGAATACGATGCCTTTATTCCGCGGTTCATCACCGACAGGCTTTTTAACAGCGTGGCAAGA
The DNA here is from genome assembly GCA_958296135.1 of uncultured Poribacteria bacterium. Lineage (GTDB taxonomy): Bacteria > Poribacteria > WGA-4E > WGA-4E > WGA-3G > AGPOR5. The sequence goes on along the minus strand of CATQHZ010000001.1, from coordinate 3,540,193 downwards.
TGCATGCCGTTTGAGGCACTATCCGAACGCATGGATAAATTCCTACATCTTGTCGGCTACGAAATCGTTCCAATTGAGGTGGGATACACAAAATCCGATTCGCGGGCGCATGAGATCCAAGGTTCACGGCAGACAGGTGAGGAACCTGGCACCATTGTAGAAGTCGTTTTACCCGGACTGCAACGGATAGCAGATGGCACCATCGTGCAAAAACCGGTGGTAATCCGAGGAGAGTGATATGAGGTTTTTTCTTGCACTGCTCATTCTGAGCGGATGCCTTATCAGCGGGGATAGTTTTGCAGAGGATGCACTCCGCGAGGTGCTGATTGTGGAAGGCATCAACCAGCAACGTCCGCAACAGAATCGCCAGACAATTGGGCGGCGGTACGTGTGGAATTTCCAAGGAAAGTCTTATACTGTGCTGATGACAATTGACGTGGAGCGGTATAATTCTTACTCTGGGAAAGAACGCTACGATATTCCCAAGTTGGTGGCGGAAGGCACAGGGACGGTTGGCAATCTGATACGCGAGTTTCAAAAAACCTTCCGGCGACATCGGAGCTGGTCCCGGCAAGAACGGGTAGATTTCGTCTTGAGTTTTGTGCAATCTCTGCCGTATACGCTTGATGACGTGACAACAGGGTATGATGAGTTCCGGCGATACGCTATTGAAACGCTCATTGAAGGGGGAGGCGACTGTGAAGATACGACTATCCTTGTGGCGGCTATTCTCAGCGGCCTGGGCGATTCAACGGCACTGATTTTCGCTCCCGGACACATTGCACTCGGAGTCAGCGGAGATTTCAAAGGCACCGCTTTTGCCTACGATGGCACGAACTATTACTACTGCGAGACAACCGGCACCGGATGGACTGTTGGAACGGTGCCTGCGGCTTATGCGCGCAAGGTTGATAGCATTGTGCCGTTAACGCCTTTCAAAACAGGCCCTGCACCTGAACCGCAGCAGGTAAGACACCCAGAGCCTGTGCAGCCCACCCCAACACCGAAAACGACAACGCCGCCTGTAAAACCGCGCCCTGAAAAGCCGATGCCGGAACGGCAAACTGCCTCGGACACGGACAACGTCGCCGGGCAAGTGATTGCTATCATCTTCATTCTGGTTGGTGTTGCTATTCCGATTGTATATTTGGTTTACCGCTATCTGCGTTCGGACGGAAATGGGAATGGAGATGATGACTGGCCGGATGAGGATGCCGAGAATGATGGGGTGTTTCAGTCAAAAGATTCGTCTTCAAAGAGCCCGTTAGACGAATAACTTGGGGCTTGACAAAAAACGGGCGTTCGCTTAGGATTTTGTCAGATTCACCTAATGAGGCATTTTTGATGATTCACCACCTAAAGGCAATCCATCGTCAATTATATTTGCCGCCGGCCCCAGATGCAGCGGAACTTCCGTTCACGGTTACGCCAATTGATGAACCGTATCTTTACACTGCACCGGATATCTACGTGGATGAGTTTGAGCATCCAATGCCTACGGTAAAGATTCGCGTTTGGAATGTCGGCGGCAGGACGCTGCGCGTGGAACGCGTGCGTATCCCTCGGGCGTGCAGTGGCTGGGTGAAAAGGACTCAAAAACCGACTCCGACTGAACTAAGGATAGCATCGGAGCCGCTAGAAATTGAACTGAGGCTTGTCCCAGAGAAATTGTTGGAAGCTGCAACCGTCACTATCGCTGAGCTGAACCTTGTCTCCAACGCGAGAAGTAAAGCATTTAGCAAAGTGTTGTTAGGGGTTCGCCTTCCTGAAGACTCGGGTGCAAAAGTGGCAGTGCCAGCGTTCATCAACTTTGGCGAAATCACTGCATGGAAGGTATCGTTGGTTTCCACTCAAGCAGAAACATTTGATTTTTCCCTGCTCGGCGACTTCGGGCTCACGCCGCCAACACGGCTTACAGTGACACCACAAGAGACATCGGAACCGGGAGTGCCTACCTATGACGCTGTTCTTGAAACCCCGCAAGGCGCGCTCCACTATGAGTTGAATTCGCGGCGGCCGGGTGCCGTGATGCCAAAAACGAGCACCGAGGCATCAAAATTAAAATTCCTTCAACAGATAGTCCAAATTGCAAACATCACGTCACATCCATTTTCGGGACGCGTTCAATCAGATGCTGCATGGCTATCTGCTCAACGAACAATCGGTGTTGAACCGTATGCCACAGCCAGTCTGCTTGTTTCCGTGAATGTCGATAAACTTGAACAGGGACGTAATTTTGCGGAAATTGACGTGTCGGATAAGAAAATTCCGGTCTGGAGTTGGTATGAAATCATCGGAAAAACCGAACTGACGTTTGAATCCGACCGGGCGGATACGCCGGCTGTCTACGATGTCCCTACAAAGTGGAAACCGCTGCCGGTCGAAGTCCTACCGGCATCTAAAATCCCTCAAACCGTGATGATTTTTGAAGATAGGGATTTTCGATTTCCATCGTCGGAGGAAACCCGGGCTGGTTATTTGATAGGTGATTTTAATCAGTGGACACCGCGGACGCTTTTTCTAGAGAAGCGCGCCGATAGTTTCGGAGTCACGTTGAGTATTCCGGAGGGCACGTATCTCTTCCGCGCTGAAATTGACGGTGAAACGCGCCTTGACCCGAGTCGTTTGCATGAGATTGTCTGTTGTTCCCAAGGTGTCGCATCTAGCATCCGCGTCGCGAGGAATGGACAGCAGGTTACCCTGCAAAATAAGTCCAAACAGAGACACAAACTCCTGTGCCGTTCTTCGGTTGAATGGATGCGAATTGAACCTGAGACTGTGAGTCTGCCGAGTTCGGACAAAACGGATATCACGATAGTGTTTTCGCCTGGGGGGCTCCAACCGGGGCTGAATTTAGGGTGGCTTGAGATGGAGAGCGCGGTAGAATCTCCTAGTGGGTTCCGTGTGCCGATTTTCGTGATGGGGATGACGAATGGGGCTGTCCCTTTTCTCCGAAATACCGAATTAGCATTCCCGCAAATTCAGCAAGGAAAATCCGAAGGCGTTCCGCTCTCGCTTGATATTTTTGGAAAAGGGGAACTGAAAGGGACAATCCAGCCGAGCACGGTTCTTCGGTTTGCGGAAGGCGATTTCCGTATCCAGAACAAAACACCGTTTGAACGTATCAGCACCGCGCCTCTCGTGCAGGTTTTGAGTGAGAAATCCTCAAATGCCTATCGCAGAAAATGCGATGCGTCGCTGGTAACGAATTGCTATCTTGCAAACCGCCGTGTGCTGCCCTTCGTTGCGAAATACGAGATAGTGCATCTCATGCCAGAACCGCCGGTTCTCTATTTTCCCAAGGTCTTTCTGTTTGATGAGCCACAACATGCGGAGGTAAGGGTGCGCCGCAGCGATGGCGAGGCTATCGAATGCACCGCGGCGGAAATTCCTGAAAAACTAGCACAGCAGCAACTGTTGACGGTTCAGGAGCAAGCGGGGGGATGTCAGTTTATGCTGCGTCCACAAGTTCCACTGTCTGCCCAGGAGTGTCGGTGTGTCTTACGCCTGAAGGACCGGCGTTCGGAAATAACGCTACCTCTTCCGTTTGCGATGGATATCGTTGAGAGCCGTGCTGATATTCAGCTTGATGGAAGGCAATTAGTCATTACCAACGTAGGCGACAGGGAATTGAGGGTTTTCGAGGTTCGGTTTGAAAATCACCAGTTTTCCTACGTGCCGCATCTTCCGCCGGCGTTCACGCTTGTCGCGGGCGAGTCCATTGCGCTGCTGCTAAAAATCAGGGGACAGGCGATGTTTTTCCGGCCTACTGTCAGGGATACCCTCAGTATTCGGTTCAATGATTCGCGGTTTCCTTGCGGGCTTTATCGGAAGGAAATCGTAGCGGATGTGCAGAGACGTTCTCTACATTTCAGGGGATAATCCGCAAAAAAAGATAGTGCCGGCACAAGCGGTGCCGTATTCTCACAAAGCAGGAAGACAAACATGAAAATCAAAGACATTCAAACAGTCCGAATTAACGTTCCTCCGCGCGAGGGACAGCGCACACCCCCACGGCGCGAACCGTGGAACGTGCACGCCGAAGTCGCGAACCCGATGTCGCGCTACCCAAAATATAAGCGGCACCGTTCTAGTTGGATGCCGAAGTGGGACACTGTCTACGTGAAAGTCACGGCAGAAGACGGTACCTGGGGCCTCGGCGAGTCCTCCTTCGGCACTCCTGTCGCTGCGATTATTGATGAACATTTCGCGCCGATGCTGATAGGCGAGAACTGCTTTGCTGTCGAGAAGATCTGGGACATGATGTTCCGCATGTCGAAACCCTACGGTTCTCAGGGCCTCACCAGTTGTGCGATGAGCGGCATTGACATCGCGCTGTGGGATCTGAACGGCAAACTCAAGCACCAGCCGGTTTACGAACTGCTGGGCGGCCCGTTGCGCGAAAAACTCTTCGCCTACGCCACCGGCAACGATACAGACTGGCAGCTGGAGTTGGGATTCAAAGCGGTGAAATTGGCGTGCCCCTACGGCCCTGCGGATGGCGCATGGGGACTGAAAGAGAACGAGAAGTTGGTAGCGAAGACCCGGGAGACAGTAGGTGACGATGTTGAAATTATGCTGGATTGCTACATGGCGTTTGATGTGGATTACACTATCCGCTTGGCACGATGCCTTCGTCCCTATCGCCTCAAGTGGATTGAGGAGTTCCTCATTCCAGAGGATATTGATGGGCTTGCCCAGGTGAGAGCGGCTGTTGATTGGGTATCGTTGGCAAGTGGGGAGCACCACTACACACGCTTCCCGTTTCAGCAGATTATTGAGAAGCGATGCTTGGATATTCTTCAGCCCGACACATTTTGGGTAGGGGGCATAACCGAATGTGTCAAAATCTGTCACATGGCGGATGCGGCGGGACTTACCGTCATTTTTCACGGCGGTGGGTTACGGCAGTCGGGGCTGCATCTCTCTGCCGCTATGCCGAATACCCCATGGGTGGAATACTACCTCGGTACCCCACCCGGCGTGCCGTTGGAGGAGACCCGGGTGTTTGAGGGTGAATCTTTTCCAGAGGCAAGTTATATCTCGCCGAACGACGGCCCCGGCTTCGGGCTGAAAATTGAGGAGGCGTGGCTGACACCGCGGCATCCACGCTAAAAACATGAGACGCTATCTTGCCTTTTTCCTTTTGCTGTTTATCGGGAATGCGCACGCGCAAACGCGGATCGATGCGGTAATTGCCGTTGTGGAGGGACACGCCATCACGCAAATTGAACTAGAAAACGAGTTCCGCGTCGCCGCTGTTATGGGGATACCCTATCCGCCGGAACCAACTGTCTTCGACAAACGCGCGGGCTTGGATATTCTCATCGCTCGGAAATTTGCGTTTCTGGAAGCGGTGCGCATCGGCGTTGTCAAACAAGATGACAGCGGCGCGGGGAAACTCGGCACCATGTCCACTCCATACGGCAATTACAGCGAGCAGGTTGCGGCTCAGATGGCGGCTATCTCTGCAAAATTCTCGTCCCGAGCAGCATTCTACCGAGTTTTGCAGGAAAACGGGTTAGAAATCGTCGCTGTGGAGGCATGGGTGTATGCGCGCCTTATTGACGATGCCTTCTTTCGCCGCAAATTTGTCGGCACCGTGAACACCGCTGAAATTGAGGAATTCGCCCTTGGATATTTTGAGAAGCATCCGGATGAATTTAAGGATGCTGATGGCAACCGAAAAGAATATGCTGACGTAGAGGAAGAGCTTCTGGCACGGTTCCGCCAGCAAAAGGCGAAGGACAATTTTGGTGCGTGGCTTGCCAAACAGAAAGATGAGGGCAATTGGCACATTTTAGATGCCGAATTGGCAGGGGCGAATCTGAACGCGCCCTCGGACGATGAAGACGATGACTAACTTGTTGCATCTCACACGAGCGTGTTTGCTGCTTTTCGCCTTGGGGCTCCTTTTTGCGTCTGCAGATGCGCCGCATCGGCAATTGGCGGATGCTCAGCGCGCATTCCAAGCAGAGCAATGGGCTGAGGCACTTGTGTTGTATGACGCTCTTGCCAAGGGCGCGCCGGCGTTTATCCCCGCGCACCTCGGGGTGGGCGATGCCGCCGTGAAATTGCAAGAGTATCCGCGCGCGATTGCCGCCTTTCAGCGCACCTTGGAGCTGCTTTCCACGCTGCCGCAAGCGGAACGCTTGACACTTGAGGCGAATCTGCAGGCGAAACTTGCCACCGCGTATCATCGTAATAAACAGTTGGAGAAGGCAGACGCGTGGTTCCAAAAAGCGGTTAAAAATGCGGGGGAAAGCGCGCCGGTGGCATGGTATATTGCCTTGGGACAGATTGAAACCGAGCGCGGCAATCTGGAACAGGCACGCCGATACTATCTCGTCGCTGTGCAGTTGGAACCGAGTGCAACTGCCGCCTATAACAACCTTGGGTATGTCCTGCTTAAACTTAACCGTCTTGACGAGGCGGATGCCGTTTTTCGGGAGGCCCTCACGCAAGATGGCACGCTTGCAAGTGCGGCCTTTGGCCGAGGCGAAGTCGCCGCAAAGCGCGGGCAGTTTGCAGTCGCCCGCGATTTTTATCAGCGCGCTACCCTGCACACACCGGGCAATCCCGGATTTCACAAGGCGCTCGCGGATGTTCTCTTCCAGCTCGGTGACAATACTGGTGCTGAAACTGCGCTTGCGCGGTACCGTCGCACGCTCGCAGAAGGCTACCTTCGTCAAGCGCATCGACTGCTTGAGGGAGAACAGGCGCGGCACGCGCTGGAACTGCTTCATAAGGCAGTGGAGGCGGATGCTACATTTATGCCTGCGCTGAAAGATTACGCCTACGTTCAGATGCAACTCGGAAAGTTGGCGGAAGCCAAGCAGAACTATCGCCGCGTTCTCACGATAGAGCCTTCTTCGCCTCAGGCACTGCTGCACCTCGGTAGGATAGAGGCGAAATTGGGGAACCGCGCCGTTGCGGTGTCGCACTTCCTCGCGCTTATCCATCATGAGCCGGATTTCATGGATACCTACGCTCAGCTTGCACACCTCCGCGAAGCATCGGAGGACTTGAAAGGTGCTGAAGATGCCTTCACGATGGGTATCCGCCATGCACCGACGTGGGCACCGGGGTATTGGTGGCGCGGACAAATTCGCTGGAAGCGCGGGGATTCCGCAGGTGCAGAAAGCGACTTCCGCCGTGCAATTCATCTCGCGCCGGATGTCTCGTTTCCGAAGGATGCCCTCGCCGCGATGCTCGCGGCGGAGAACAGAAACCTTGACGAGGCACTCAGTCTTGCCGAAGCAGCTGTTGCGCGAGATGGGCTGCCTGTCCACCGTGCCACGCTCGCGCGCGTCTATTACCGGCTCAACCGTGTCGCCGATGCACGGCGTGAAATTAAAGCGGCGGCTGCGCAAGCCCCAGAAAACCGAGAGATCCTAAAAATCCGTTCAGAAATCTTACAAATTGATGAAAAATGAGCGGAAAAATCTTTTTTTATTGCAAATTAACTGCAAATATGGTATCATGTTTAATGAAGTTGTGAAGAAATCAACCAGAAAGATTGATAGGTGCTTTGCCTAGCAACTTCTGGTCACTTTTATTTCAAATAGAACAGGCCTTCCGCGGTGCCGGTAGGTGCAGTTTGTCGCCGCGTGCTGCGTAAGGCCTTAAGATAAGGAGCATTCAGAATGCTGAAATTTCAATTTGCTTTGATTGCTGTGCTCATCTGTTGTGTCGCCTTCGTTTCCTGCGAGCGGACACAGCAAATGCTGCCACCGGCAGAGCCCAGCGAAGAGACGATGCCAGCCGACATGACAGCCATGATGGCCTCAGGGGCTGAGTACGCGTCCTGGACCAGCGTCGCACTTCCCGCGCCTAGTGCTATTGAAGACGCTATGAGTCCTGCTGAAACAGGTGCCGCGCACGGCATGGGCACCCGGACGGTTTATATCAACGAAGCCGGGGTTACCGCATTGAAAGACGCGACGATGGCAACCTTCCCCGTTGGGACAGCGATTGCCAAGGAAATCATGGATGACACCAACGCCTTCGTTCTACGTCTCGCGATGATGATGAAGACAGACGACGAAATGTATGCAGCCCACAACGGGTGGCAGTACGTCCAATATCACCGCGAGACCGCGGATGCTGAACTCATGCCGCAAGCCGGGGATATCCCTGGCGGAAGTAGCGAGGGCTGCCACGGATGTCACGCCAAAGCCGAAACCGACAGCGTCTTTGTCAAACTCCCCGCCGAAATGATGGAGGAGATGACAGATGGCGAGACCGGTGACATGACAGACGGTGCCGATGACATGACCGGCGACGGTGCCGATGACATGACAGACGGTGATACTGACGGCATGGATGGTGATATGACTGGCGACGGTGCCGATGACATGACTGGCGACGGTGCCGATGATATGACTGGTGACGGTGCCGATGACATGACTGGCGACGGTGCCGGTGATATGACTGGTGACGGTGCCGATGACATGACCGGCGGTGCCGATGACATGGCAGACGAGGATGCTGATACGCCCCCTCCAGCTGATCCGCCAGCTGATCCGCCCCCTCCAGAGGGTGGGAACTAGTCTATAAACTTGACACCTTTATTGCAGGTGTTGATAACCAGAAGCACTGTGTAACGACGCGCTTAGTTGCACAGTGCTTTTGTCTGTCGTTTGCTAGGCAATAAAGGCACTACTCTGTGCTGGGAGCGAAATTCGCACAACATCTCCGCTCACTTCCACCGGATGCCTATTCAGAAGTTCTTGAGCAGCATCGGAAAGGTTTGGAGCTGTCACATTCAGTGTGCGAGGAACGCGACTCGTGTTGAGCGCAACCAACACCTGCCCGCGGCGGTAAGCATAGGTGCCGGTGCCTATGTTGAGGTGAACAACCTCCCTTTTATTGGAGGCCAGTTCTGGAAACTGATTGCGCAATTCTCCCAAGCGTTGGAAATAAGCCAACAGATTTTTATCTTGTTCTTCGCCCCATGGAGTCGGCAATCGCGCCTCCTCAAAACGGCCGAGTGGGTTCCGCTGTGAGAGCCCTACCTCCGTTCCGTTGTAAAGGATAGGTGCGCCGGGGAGTGTGAAAAGCACTAAAGCCGCCAACTTTACCTTCGCCTTGTCTTCCTTTGCTAAGTAGAGGATGCGCGTCATGTCGTGATTGTCCAAAAACGCTGGGAGCGCGAATCCCTCTGGAAAGTAGTGCTCGTGTGCGGCGAGGAACGCCTCAAACTCTCCCAGTGTCCACGTTTCCAGCGCGAACGTTTTCCGCAGTGCGTCTGCCAGCAGAAAATCGAGACACCCGTCAAAATGCGGCAGATACGATGCGACTACTTCCGAATGACTCACCACCTCTCCGAACAGAAAAGCGTTAGGATTCACCGATTTGCACGCGTGGCGGAATTCTGCCCAGAACGTATGCGGCGGGCCGGGGGCATAATCCAGCCGATATCCATCAATACCCGCGCGTAACCATCGCTGTGCGCACGCCAGCAAAGCGTCGCGCGCCGGTTTGTGCTTCAGATTCAGCTGCGGCATCCCCTTCACACCGAAAAAACTCGCGTATTCGTCCGGCCATCGCTGCCATGTATACCACTCCCGATACTCGCTGTCCGTGTTCCGCTGTGCTTCTTGGAACGTCGGATGCTCGTTGGACCAGTGATTGGCGACGAAATCCATAATGATGCGCATCTCGCGGCGATGTGCCTCGTCAATCAATTCGTGGAGTTCCGCATTCGTGCCGAGCCGCGGTTCCACCGTGTCGTAATCTGTTGCGTCGTAGCCGTGGTGCGATGGACTTGCGAAGAGCGGTGAGAGCCACAGCGCGTTGCATCCAAGCGATTGAATGTAGTCCAGTTTCTGAATCGCGCCGCGTAACGTGCCACCGAAAAACCCGGAGAGGTTCGTCGGTTTCTTCCACGGTACCCCGGTGCCTGGATAAAACCGGTCGAGGAAGATGTGGTAGATAACGGCGGCGCGTGCCCATTCGGGCATTTCGTATGCGTCAATTGGGATGGAAAATTCGGTTGCGGTGGCTTTCGTGCGCGCTTGGTTATCCGCGAAAATCCATGTATCCGAACCAGCGACGCGGCCGCCGATGTGATAGTTGAGAATTGTGCCGTTTGGTTGCGGCGGCATCTGGCCGCTCCAATGACGCACGTACCGCCATTCAAGCGTATGCCACTCAGCATGCTTGCAAGGAGGAGCAAGGTCAAACGCTGTCTCGGTTCCGTTTGCATTTATCCAACATCGGAGAGTATCAAAAGGGAGCCCGCCAGATGTTGTGACATGCACCGTAACCGGTCGATTCGGCAGTGGGTGCCTGGGTGTTAATCGGTGTAGGTGCTGGATGCCTATCAAATTACTTCGGTATTCGGCGAGGCGTTTGTCAGGATGGGTTTGCGTGCCAAACATCGTTTTCGTGTTCCTTTCATGAAGAAAGCCGTGTAGTGGCTACACGGCTTCTTCGTTCTTCTGGTGATACCAAACCGGTAGGAGAGCCCTCCCGGTCTTGATGCATGCGGTATCGGAACAGGGATGGCCCGCCGACCGAAATTGATCTGTGCAGACTCGTCTGAAGTCGCAGTAATTTCGCCGCGCCAAACGCCCGGTAGGAGAGTCCTCCCTGTCTCGATGTGTATCGATCTTGTCGCCGGTAGAATCAATCAACAACCAGTTGCCTGTCGGCTGCACAGCCACCGTGGGAATGGCGGTACCCCGGTCAATGAGGTAAGGCTTCAGGGCCAAACGGAAAACCTGCCCACCGTGCAAATGCTGAAGTGGGATATTTCGCCAGGACACCGCCATTTCACACATCCAACGTCACTCTACCTCAAAGTAGAGGACATTTCCATCAACTTCGGGGTCCGAAAGTTCCAACGGTGCAATAACGTCCACCCGTTCCAAAGCAAACATCGTGAAATCTCCCTCAACGAGCTCATAAGTGGCGACCACCCGGTCCTCAAAACCCTCCACATCAGATTGAACCGCCGGCGGTGTCAATAGGATGACACGCATCAGATTCGCCCTCAACTCCACACGTGTCACTGGCGACTCCACCGCTCGATGACAGAGCCAGTAATCCATAACGCGCCCCTCCGAAGGCTCTACATAAAAGGAATGGAGCGTCACACCGGATCCCTCATAGTCCGGGACCGTCGGCCCATAACCGATACGGAAACCCCGGTCATGGAGAAACGGCGGCAACCCGTCTGAATCCGTCAGAGCGGCGAAGAGTACCCAGTCGCGGAGCTCCTCTACCGTCAACAATTGCTCTTCTGCCAACGGCACATACACCGGTGCCTCTTGCACCTCCACCGGCGGCAGCAAGGAGAGATCGCACTTCTCAATACCCAAGCATGCCACCGCAAAGAAAGCAATCAGCACGATTCGTATCACCAGCATAAAAACCTCCAAACGTGTCGCATACGGCCCTTTACACCGTCAGCGTCATGATTTTCGTCGCTTCAAAATCAAGCTTCGCCCAATTAGAGGGCCCTCCTACGGAAATTATCCGTTTATTCAGCGGTATCGGGACCAGGGGGCCCTCCTACGGAAATCATCTCTTTATTCATTGGATTTGCAGGCGCGCCCAAACGACAGAGGTATAGGACAAAGCGCGCCTACCGGATAGGGGCCCTGCTATTTATCACCCCAGGCGGAACCACGTGGAATGAGCAGCAATTGCCCAACGCTCAGTCTCGTCCGATCGAGGACGTAATAGTCCTGATTTGCGGTTACCAACCGTTCCCACTTTTCAGCATTGTCGAAAATCTCAGGGCGCGCGGCGATGCGTTTGAGCGCAGGTTCGCCGTTGCCGTCCCGCATATCTTCTTCCTGCACGTAATACTTATAGATTACCTCTGGGCTCGTCACGCTAAAACTGAAGCTATGCGAGTTTGCAAGAGCATTGCCCGCCATGTCGGTAGCACCAGAGACAGTGACGGTATACATGCGCCCGGCGCGCATCGGCATATCGGAGGTGAACGTTACGGTGTCACCGCTGCCGCTCACCGTGCCGGGTAGCATCGCCTCCATCGGTTCGCTCATGGAGTCCGTCGTTTTGGCAACAGCCACGCTAACCGAGACGCTATCGCTGCTAACCGGTTCGCTGAACGTAACCGTGAGGCTATTCCGCACATTCAGCGAGTCTTCGTAGTCAGAGAACATGGTGCCATCCCCCGGGTCTGTCATTGTCACCGTCGGTGGTGTTGCATCGGTGTAGGTGAACTGCTGCGGCACCGTGGCTGGCACCTCAGGTTTCCCTTTATTCGTGACGACAATGGCGACAGATTGTCCTGCCATGCCAGGGGGTGTTACGGCGGTGATTTCCATCTTGCTCGGTACTGTCACGCTTTGGGCGGCTTTCCCGCCGAATGTGACGCTCACGCCGTTTTTCATATCAAATTTTTCGCCGGTAATCCGGACGGTTGTGCCGCCTGTCTCGGGTCCCTGCGTGGGATTCATCCCTGTCGGCATAGGTTCCGGATTACAGCCGCCGCATCCGGCTATCCACGCGCAGAAAGCCGCGAAGAGTGCGAGAGCGACGATATTTCTGGGTTTTTTCATCGATGAATTCTCCTTATTGTCAAGAAACAAACTGGTCCGTCAAACGACACACCACAAGAAACACTCGCCAAACGCGTTGCGAGAGACAAAGCGTTTCAAATTATTTAAGACTTACGAATTGAACGCCGTAGGCGCGGTTTCAAACCGCGCCTACCGGTGGAAAATTCCGGCATTTGCGTCCATTCTGTTATTATATACAAAAATCGGTGCTGTTGTCAAGTTTTTTCTTAGCCGCGCCACGCCGTCCGTTTGAGCGGGTCGCGAACGACAACTGCGAGTTCCGGTCCGAAGCCTTCTATTGACAACTTCACCGTATCGCTGTCGCCGATGGCGGTGAGTGCTTCGTGATGCGTTCCTGTTGACACGACATCCCCCGGTTCTAGCGTGAGGACGTTGGTAACCTCCGCCAGCAATTCGGGTATGAAGCGTGCCATGGAGTTCGTAGAGAAATCGTGTTGCAGGGCATCGTTAATCCAGAGTTTCACGCTGAGGGCGTTTCCATCGTCAACTTCGTCAGCGGTGACGAGCGCGGGGCCCATTGGCGCGAACGTGTGCCAACTCTTCCCTAAAAAGAAGCCGCCCGGCAATCCGCGTGCTGACACGTCAATAAACTGCGTGTAACCGAACACGTGTTCCAGCGCGTTTGCTTCGGAGAGGTGCTTCGCCGTTTTGCCGATGACAATTGCGAGTTCCGGCTCGAAGTGAAACACGGTGACATCTGCCTTTGGCAGTTGGACTGTCTCGTTGGTGGCGATGATGCCGGTCGGTGATTTGAGGAAGGCGTTGAAATCGCCGCGCGATGGGCTATCGGGTTCAATGTAATTGCCCGCCAAACAGACGAGTTGTCCCGGACGCGGCAGCGGCGGCTTAAGCCGGACGCTTTCAAGAGCGGTTGCCTCGCCGCTTGCGGCCGCATCCTCAATCGTTGGCTGCAGGTTATCGAAATCTTCGATGACCATTTTCATCAATTCTTGCGGGGTATGATACGAGATTCCACTGAGTGCATTGCTGATGTCAACAATGCCTCCTTCCGTTATCACACCGAGTTGATAGTCGTTAAAGAAAGCAAGTTTCATGCATGTCCTCCTATAGATATTCAGGATGCTGTCGTCCTTTTGCTGGCGATAGCCATGAGTGGGTGACTCCGTTCCTCCAACGGCAGTTTCACCTTTTGTCCACTGAAATGGGAGACGTAGGTTGCGCTGACGCACTCAAGCGACGTGAGTGCGTTGCGTCCGCCGAGTTCGGGCTCAGTTCCGTTGAGAATTGCGTCGCGCATATTTTTCGCGCTCCAGATAGTGTGCCGCAGCGGCCACGCTTTCCCGGAGATGCGGAAGGCTTCTGGGGCAAGTTCTACCCGCTTCCATGCCGGTGTATGCGCTGCAAACGAGACATCAGAGGGGCAGTGCCACATTTCATCGATGCCGGTTTGGGGGTGCGGCTTAATTATAAGTTGCCCCTCCGAGCCGAGAATATGCGGGCCCATCATCCAATTCTGTGTGCGGTGGCGGCGGTAGAGTTCGATAATGCCGTAGCTTCCTTGCGCGCCGCCGATATGCACCAGCATCGTATCGCCCGCGACGATACCGTTGTCACGCCGGTCGGTTTTGCAGAGTTCACTGCTGTGCATAATGTCTGCTTCCGTGACATCGCGTTCCTGATAGGTGATATGCGCCTGAATCCACGCGATGCCCTCTAGGAAGAAGGCCATCTCGTCAAAGTAGTGGACACCCATCTCCATCAGTTCAAATCCTGCCTCGCGTCCTTTGCCCACCTCTCGGATGGAACGAAGTTCACCGATGCGTCCCTCGTCAATCCACTCCTTCGCATGGCGGAACAGCGGCGTAAACCGAAACTGGTGGCTGACTGCCAGATGCACTGCTGCGTTTTCACACGCCGCGAGCATCCGATCGGCGGTTTCTAAATCGATGGACAACGGCTTTTCGGATAGGACGTGAATCCCGGCGTTTGCTGCGGCGATGGCAATCGGTGCGTGCAGTGGCGCGTGCGTGCAGACGCTCACGATATCCAAATCCTCGCGGGCGAACATTTCCTCGTAGTTGAGGTATCGGTTTGCTACATCGTATTCATCGGCTCGGGTATTGAGTGCTTCGCGATTGATGTCGCACAGTGCGACGAAGTGGACATCTTCCAGGTTTGCATAAGCGGCGGCGTGGCTCCGGCTAATCCCACCACATCCGACGATGCCTGCACGTAGTGTCATCATTTTTCTCCGGTCTGGTTTGTGTCTGATGCTATTATACGCTTATTCAAAAAGTCTGCAAGCGAGAAATGCAAAAACTATGCGGTTGCTTGCGCCGCAAAACGAAAAGCCGCGAGGATACCTTCTTCAGTCAAACGGGGATGTGCCTCATAGTCTCCCCTGCTGCGGATTTCTCTAAAATTAATTCAACAGGAATGCGTGTTCCTGCGATAACGGGTTTTCCCATCATGATTGACGGGTGTGATTGTATCCGTTGAGTTTCCATCGGTTTAATCCTCGTCCTGCAGAATTATGGCATTGTGTGCATTTCCAACAACGCCTGCCACTGCTTTTCGTCCACGCTGACACCTTTTTCTAGACTCTCGCGTCGTGTCCGCAACATTCCCTCGCCCGGATACCGCACGCCTTCGTTTTCATCTAAAGGCTTAGCCGTGTGGAAATCCGCGAGGATTGCCGCTACCATTTCATCTAACGCCGCCTGTCCCATCAGTCTCGTGGCATCAATGGCGATGTAGACTTGGGAGACTGCGTATTCTGAATCTTGCTGCGCGATGTTGTGCGTTGACTGCCCACCCGAAATGATGGCTGCCATTGCATCTAGCACCAACGCTAGCCCGGAGCCCTTCCAATAGCCGACTGGTAGTGGTCTTTCCGAATCGAGAATCTCGCCGGGTTCCAGCGTAAGGTTTCCATCGGAATCGTATCCACCGGGTAGCGGAAGTTGTTTGCCTTGCAGTTTCAGTACCTCCAACTTTCCGTTTGAATACTGGCTCATCGCCATATCTAACAGAATATGTCCTTCGGTGCGCGGCACGGCGAGTGCCATCGGATTATTCCCGATTTTCTTTTCTGTGGAGCCCCACGGTGGCATCAGCGTGGTGGTATTCGTCCAGCAGATGCCGATGTAACCTGCTTCGGCTGCCTGTAACGCGTAGGTGCCCCCGCGCATCCAGTGGTTCGTATTAGAGAGGCCAACGCAGCCGATACCGTGTGCTTCGGCGAGTGCCATCGCGCGTTGCATACAGCATTGCGCGTTGACGAGCCCGACTCCCATTTTGCCGTTCCATCGTTCGAGCGCGCCGAAGCTCTCGGTTTTCTCGGGCATCGCGTGAAAATCGATTTTTTTGTTACGGAGTCCTTCAACGAATCCTGGGAATCGGTTGAGGCCGTGCGAGTAAACGCCGTCGCGTTGATTCTCGGCGAACAGCCGTGCGCATAACAGCGCACGCTCATCGGCAAATCCGACGCTGGCAAGCACACGGTAAAGCTGGTCAGACAGCGTTTGGAAAGGTACACGTTTCATGTTTCTTCGTCCTGGCGCAAAGCGTTCGATTAGGGTGCTGGGTTCAATCATGTCTTCTCGCGTCATCCGTCACAGGGGAAATAAGGGCGGAACGAAAGACGAAAAATCTGTTTTTATTATTATCCCTGATTTTGCAGAAAAATGCAAGAAATTTCTCTCACTTGACATTCTATCGGCAAAATGATATGCTAATCTCAAAGTAAAAAAGATACCCTACTTTTAAACCCCGTATAGGTTGGGTTAGCCTGAGCCCAACTGCAATGTTTATAGAGAGGATACCCATGGAAATCAGACCGCTCTATATTGATGGATACCCGCAACAG
This sequence comes from uncultured Poribacteria bacterium, assembly GCA_958296135.1. Classification (GTDB taxonomy): domain Bacteria; phylum Poribacteria; class WGA-4E; order WGA-4E; family WGA-3G; genus AGPOR5. Next base: position 3,523,804 of record CATQHZ010000001.1, on the reverse strand, counting down.
CTCAGTTACGCGCCCGGTGAGGAGATCGAGTTCCGTATTTCCACGAGTGCGGCGCACTATTCGCTTGAGATTGCGCGCGTCGGGGCGACGCGCGAAGTCGTTTTCAGTCAAGCTGAACTCCCCGGTGCGGCGCATCCTATCCCCGAAACAGCCTCATCGCACGGATGCGGCTGGCCGACATCCTTCACGCTTGCTGTGCCAGAGACGTGGCAGAGCGGCTATTATGAAGGCACACTCCGCGCGATGGATAGCGGCGGCACTTACGTCTATAGAAATCGCCGCATCGCCGAAAGCACCCTCTTTTTTATTGTGCGTCCGGCGATGCCAGCGGCGAACACCCCTATCTTACTCCAACTCTCTACGAATACCTATAACGCGTATAACAACTGGGGCGGCTTCAGTTTGTATGGATTTCACGGACAAAGCCAGTTGCAGGGCAATCGCGTCTCTTTTGACAGACCCACCGTCGGCATCTTCAAGCAGTGGGAGTTGCCTTTTATTGTTTGGGCAGAGCAAAACGGCTACGCGCTGGATTACGCCGCGAATTCTGATTTGGAATTCTGTCCAGAACTTTTGGAGAACTATCGGTTGGTGTTGAGCGTTGGGCATGATGAATACTGGTCTGCGCCGATGCGCGATAATCTGGAGACGTTTATTGCCAACGGCGGAAACGCGGCGTTTTTTAGCGGCAATTCAGTCTGTTGGCAGGTGCGTTCTGAAGATGCCGGTCGCGCCCTGGTCTGCTGGAAACAGAACTTCCACCAAGATCCGGTTTACAAAACCGGTGATTACAGCACGCTCAGCACGTTGTGGAGTCACCACCTCGTTGGCAGGCCGGAAAACGAGTTGACAGGGGTTGGGTTTCTCTACGGCGGCTATCACCGTAGCCATGGGCAATTCATGGATGGCCCGGCGGCATACACGGTGCATCGGCCCGAGCACTGGGTATTTGAAGGGACAAACCTGTCGCGGGACGACACGTTCGGCGGGGATGACACGATTGTCGGCTATGAGTGCGATGGGTGCGAGTTAACAGATGCAGACGGCCTCCCGGTGCCTACTTATCGCGATGGCACCCCGGGGGGGTTTACTATCGTTGCGACTGCCCCGGTCCGCTGGCATCCAGATGATTGTGAATGGTATGAGCGGTGGGAAAAGGGGCGCACGGGTGCTGCGACGATGGGTGTCTATACCAAAGGCGGCACTGTCTTCACTGCGGCGACGACAGACTGGGCTCACGGCTTGGCAGGTGGGGATGCTGTCGTTGAAAGGATAACACATAATGTGCTTCGGCGGTTGGCGGAATAAAAGAAAAAGGGGCGTGAGGGTCTTCGGCAAAATGCCTACCAGCCATCACGCCCCGGGTTTTATTTTTAATCCCTATCTATGCAGGCACACCAAAAAAACACATCGGGACCGGGAGGTCCAGCTTGAATTTGCATCGCCAATAAGGATAATCCTTGCCTTTCCCTTTCATCTACGGGGCATCGAGACGCGGGATGTCTCTCCTACTGCACTCTATTGAGACCGGGATGTCTCTCCTACTGCACTCTATTGAGACCGGGAGGTTTCTCCTAATCAAACGATTTAGTTTTCCGTTGTTGATGTCACCCGTAAAAATCCACGATGGCCCCCGCCTTATGGGTTGGGATTCGCCCGATCCGGCCCCGTTTGCGATGGGGCGAGCTCCACCGACAGATGTTGGGCCAACTGCATGCCTCTGGTTGGCAGCCATAACGCGCTTGATTAATACAAGCGATCATGATAAAATATCGGGACGATTCAGTTTTTGGCAGGAAAGAGGTTGTCATTTATGCTTGAGAGACGCTTACTAGAGCTCTGGGAACAGTTGCAAGGCAAGAAACCGCATTTAGCGCACTTTCTGTCGGAGATTCACCTGGATGGGATTCGGGGGTTCCATAATTTACAGGTGACGTTTGATTACCCGGTGAGCGTTATCGCTGGCGGCAATGCGACGGGGAAGTCCACGGTGCTTTTCGCCGCGGCGTGCGCCTACAAGGGACCAGGTGCCGGCGTTAAGGATTTCGTGCCGTCTCGGTTATTTCCTGATTATCGTCCGAAACACGGTGAGCGCGAGGATATGCGGCAAGAGATTACTATAGTTTTCTATTACCTGAACGCCGGTGGGCAGGGTTCCATGCAATGGCGCCGTTCCAAGGGGTGGAGTCGCAGCTTTTTCAGGCGCGAAAACGCGAGTCAGCCCGAGCGGCAGGTGTATCTCCGGACCCTCAGCAATATCAGTAACCCCGCGGAGGTACGTGGTGTGCTCAACATGTCGCGGCTAAGCGCTGCACCGGAAGAGAACCCCTTAACGGCATCACAGATTGAGTTCGCCCATCAGATGCTACCGTTCCGATATGCGGAGGTTATCAAATTGTCAAGCGGCAACAAAAACCTTCTCTTTGCAACCCAGGAAGGCGGTGCGAAGTATTCCGAGTTGCACATGGCGGCAGGCGAACGTGCCTTGCTGCGGTTGTCGCAAGAGATTGCGCAACTTAAAAACGCGCTGGTGCTGATTGATGAAGTGGAGGCCGGGCTCCATCCTTGGGTGCAGCAACTGCTCATGTTGCAGTTACAGCAACTGGCACTGCGTAACAGCCTTCAGATTATTGTTACGACGCATAGTCCGGTCGTCCTAGACTCGGTGCCGCGCCACGGCCGGGTTTTTCTGGACAGGGATGAGTCATTGGGCCAAGTTGTTGTGCGCGAACCTTATCGCGACATCATTCAGAATGCGCTCTATGGGCGCGCGATGGAGGCACTGAACCTGCTTTGTGAGGATGAGGCAGCAGAAGGCATTCTGCAAGGTGTGCTTGATTTTCTCATACCTAAAGCGGGGATGCGACGGGAGTCGATTCACGTCGGACGCGACACCGGGGCGAGCGCGTTTCCAATGCATGCAGAGGCACTCCGAAAATTCGGACAGATTCAAAACACAGTCTTTGTTCTTGATGGAGACCAGCGTCATAGCGGAATTGAGGAAAAAATCCAGGGCTCGGCAAGGCGCGCCGTTCCTGTGTTATTCCTCCCCAGTGGTGGCGCGCCGGAAGGGTGGGTGTGGGAGAGACTGCAGGATATTTCGGCATCTGATGTCTCGCAACTTGGCATCAACAAAGGGGATTTGCTTGACTTAATGAACCAATTGGATGCTATCTACGCCGCCGCCACGGATAAACCTGCAGAGATTGCAAAGGCGAAGTTTCGGAGTCTGTCCCAGCATCTGAGTCGAGATGTCCCAGACGTTTGCCGTCTCGTCGCCCGGCTAGAGGCGGCCCGAAAAGCGAGTGACATCCAGCCGCTCGTGGAACGGTTGGTGGAAATTTTATTGCGGTGGCGCGAGTAATACGAAATAAGGGTTCATATATCCCGATTCTGAAACGAAACATGCGCCGCCACGAACAGCACTAAAAAAAAGAGCAACAACAGCATCCCTTCCTGCATCGCCACTGAGAATGCATCCTCTAACCGTGTCTTGTCCTCAAATTTGGGGATGCTTGCAAAGGTAACAGGTTTGTCGGACATTCCCTCCCTGACGAAAGGCACGTGCAAACTGTCCAGATCAGCCCGGTCGGTGTCAAGGAGAAAATCGTTGAATTGTTTCCCATAGTTATCCACATTTTTCAGGAATTGGAGGTGCCGCTGGAATCCTGTCCCGGCGAGTGCTTCTAGTGCAGACTGCGCAATCGCTGTGGGAGAAATGCGGTTGACGTTTTGTGCACGCTGAATTTCACGAATTTGCGTTTGGAGCAGTTCACGATTGGAGCGTTCAGCGGCGTGCCTGTCTTCGTTCAGGAATTCTGCCCAGAGTTGTGTGGCGGATGTCGGTGGATGCGTGCGACTCGGTGCCGCCGCTAGCAGGCCGCGTGCGAGGTAACGTTCCCTGGTTTGATTCTTTACGATGTGCCGGCGCGAAGAATCTCGGCGGCTTTGGGCAGGATTAAGCCCACTCACAATGTTTCCGAGTGCGGCGGGAATTAAGATAACCCAGATTGTCCATAAAAGGAGCAAGATGACGAGACTCGGGGCGGCACTGTTAGCACGGGAAGACACCAGCAAACCGAGCGCGATAAAAACCGAGAGATAGATGGGCACGACGACGAAAATTCCCGCGATTCGGCTACATTCCTCGGTGGTGAGTTGAAGTGTGCCGGAGAGATAAAGTAACAACAGGTTCATCAACGCGCCGATAAAAAATAAGAGACTGAGGCTCACGAACGCGCTGAGAAACTTCGCCGTTAGCAGTGTCCTTCTCGGCACGGCGTTGGACAACGTCAATCGCAGCGTGCCGCTCTCAATCTCGCCGGAAATGGCATCGAAGGTGAAGACAAGCGCGAGGCAGCTGAAGACGACGGTGAGGATAAGCACCCAGTCGATTTTCAGGAAGGTTGGAAAGATGTCTTTACCCGTGAGCGGCGGTTGGATGTTGTAGTCCATCCGCCATAACCCGGATGTTGAGTAGACAACTCCGTTTATCTTCGGTCCCATTCCCCAGCCTGCGCCTCTACCGGCTGCGGCATCCGGCAGTTTATCTTCGCTGCCGGCCGCGCAAAAAGAGAGGTTTGATGGCTTTTTGTAAAGCTGCCCTGGCCCGGAGATGACGAGATTGTAAAGCGTATCGCACCGTCTTTCCATCTCTTGCAACGCGGCGGTAGTCTTCTGCCGGTAATCGGTCTGTTGCGTCCGATGCGCGTCAATATACCCGATGGCGTTGACAACCATCAGGCCGACGGTGAGGAGAGTTGCAAGGCAGAACCGGAGGCTGCTGAGTTGTTCAAAAAGTTCACGTTTAATGAGGTGCCATGTCATCTCACATCTCCTTCTTGATGAAAATCAGGAACGTTGCCAAAAACAGCAGCGGATTGAGAACCACAAGCAGGAGCAAATCTGGCAAGGCCTGGGTGGCATTTTCCACAGCCCTCGGCCGGCGATAGGAACATCGCGGCATGTCGTCCCAACGCACTTCTCCCCGGTCGCTCGCGAACCACTGCCGTGAACTGAACGCCTTTTTGTCATCGAAATAGTTCAGCACCGTTTGCCGATAGTGACGCATGTGTGTAAAAAAATCCTCTACGCCGCGGAGTCCGGTGCCTGCCCATGCCTCCGTTGTCAACTGATACAATCCCGCGGGTGAGAATCGCAGTGCATTTCGTGCTATGTTGGATTTACGGATGTAGGTATCGGCAAGCACCTGCTTTCTCTCGCGCCAAGTTTTTTCTGCTGTCTGGATGCGGCGTGTCACCACAGATTGGTAATATGCCTTAACAGCAGGGATCTGCGGCTCAAATTCTGGGGCGATATAGGTGCAGTTTTTGCCTGCGTCAGTTCCATGCCACCCGCTACTGTGCACAAGCGGATTTCGTCCTTCAAGCGGGTTGTGCTGTTTCTTTCTCTCCCGATGGAAGTGTTCCCAAAGTTGTTCGATTTTACGATTCGCTTGTTCTACCTTTTCTTCTGTCTTGATGAGGCGGTTCACCATGAAGAGGCTCACGTTCGGATAAATGAGCGTAAAGACTATCCAGACGAAAACCGATAAGATGAGCGATGTCGCTGCGTGGCGCGTCGCACTTGAGATGAGCAATCCGATGAGGTAGAAGGTTGAGACATAGACGAGGGAGGTGGCAAAGATGCCGCCGATGCGGAGGTAGTCGTCTACCGTCCACTGGATGACACCGATGAGCATCTGGCAGAGCAGTGCCAACAGGAAGCTGAGCAGAAACGGTAGCAGGAGGCACACCATCGCGCCGACATATTTTGAGAAGAGAATGGTGCCGCGGCTCACCGGATTTGCGAGCATCAGACGTAAGGTGCCCGCCTCACGTTCTCCGGCTATCGCATCATAGGCGAAAACGAGCGCGAGCAGACTGAGCAAGAGCTGGAAAATCGCGACGATGTCCAATTCGGCGAGAAGGTGCCGAAAGGGATTGTCGTAATCGGTGCTGAAGTAGTTATCTTCCCACAGGTGAGGGACTCTACCCCGGGCCAGTTTGAGGGTATTCGCGGCGCGTTTGTCGAGCCCTTGGCTAAAGATGCTCAGCGGATTGGGGGCTCTATCAAGCCACAGGGACTGATAGGAATAGGTTTTGGCACTGAAGTTCCGTTGGCTGTGTTTTGTGACAGCGGCGTTATAGTTCGCGAGTCGCCGCGCGTAATCGTTCGTTAAAACGACGGTAGTCGCAAGCACGAGTGCCACGCAGGCAACTACTGCCACAAAAAAGCGGAATGTCATCAGGTTCGTCAAAATTTCGCGTTGAATTAGTGTCCACATCGTCTTTGTTTCCGGGTTAGGTCGCGAATGCTATAACCGTACGCCAAGATGGATGCACTTTTAACTGCTGCATTCCGTAGGGCGAGGGCCGTTACGGGCACGTCTACAGAAAACGTGTTTACGGTAGGACAGTCGATCTGACAAGGCAGATCGACTGTCTTGATAGACGTGACTGTTGCTTCGCATAAGCAAACTACCTGACTTTAACTTTGTCCTCTCTGCAGCCTCGCTGCCGAGATGTCCACTGTTCCTCGCCATGCCTTGAGCGAAAAAAATATTGACATGCGTTGAACTTTCGGGTATAATTGTGAAAAAACAGTCCTGCAAGGCTAAGGAGGGAGGAGAAAATGAATTCCCCTGAGCTGCACCCCTTCGCGCAAGAAGTGCCGCCTCCTGAATCTGTCACGATGACGTTGGATGAATTTCTTGCCAGCGATTTAGAGGGCTACGAATACGTGAAAGGAGAATTAGTGCCAATGCCCCCTACGTCACTAGAACACGGTGAGATTGGTATCTGCGTCGTTCGGTATTTGGACCGGCATGTCCATGAAAATCAACTTGGGCGCGTCTATACATCAGACACGGGTTTCCAAGTCGGCGAACGGGTGCTGATGCCAGATGTCGCGTTTGTTTCAACAGCGCGGCTGCCTGAAAACAGAAAGAAAGCGTCTCCTGTGCCCCCAGATCTGGCGGTTGAGGTAGTCTCCCCTACAGATGTGCACTCGCGCGTTTCGGAGAAGGTGCGAGCCTATCTTGAGGCTGGCACGTTGATGGTTTGGGTGCTCGACCCGGTGTTAGAAACCGTGACGGTGTATCGCGCCGATGAACCCTTCAACCTCCTCATGCACGGGGATACGCTCACCGGAGAAAATGTCGTGGAAGGCTTTTCTTGTGATGTTGCCAAACTTTTTGAATAGGTATGTCTCATTCCGCAAGCCGATTTCGTTTTCGCCGGTAGCAGGGCCCCCCGGTCTTGATAGAGAAACATTAAAAGACAGTTGACATGCGTTGAACTTTCGAGTATAATGGTGAAAAAACAGTCCTGCAAGGCTAAGGAGGGCCGAGCGAATGAATTCCCCTGAGTTGTATCCCTTTGCGCCAGAGGTGCCGCCTCCCGCACACATCACGATGACGTTGGATGAATTTCTTGCGAGTGATTTAGAGGGCTACGAATACGTAAAAGGAGCATTAGTGCCGATGTCGTCTCCATCGTGGGAGCACGCGAAAATCAGTAGCAACGTTTCTTGGTATTTGCAGCGGCACGTTCGTGAGAATCAATTGGGCAGCGTTGTCGCTGAAGGCGGTTTCCGAGTCGGTGAGCGCGTCCTCAAACCGGATGTCGCGTTTCTTTCCACTGCCCGGCTGCCTGATGAAGGAAGGCATCCTTCACCGGCACCACCCGAGCTTGCCGTTGAAGTGATTTCTCCCACAGATGCGCTGTGGAACGTTTTGGAAAAGGTCCAAGTGTATCTTGATGCAGGAACACAGATGGTATGGATTGTTGAATCAGTCATGAAAACGGTAACGGTGTACCGGTCGAACGAAGACTTCAAACTGCTTACGCGCGGAGATACCCTGACCGGCGAAAATGTCGTGGAAGGCTTCTCTTGTGAAGTCGCCAAATTTTTTGAATAAATGAATCACACACCCGTTTGTAAGAAAGGGAACGTTGCTGTCGTCACCGGTGCCGCGAGTGGCATCGGCCGGGCGATGGCGGAACGATTCGCCGCCGACAGCATGAGAGTTGTCCTCGCCGATGTGGAAGAGGGACCGTTGGCAGCAGTGACGGCTTCTCTCAAGTCTGCTGGAGCCTCAGTTATTGCTGTCAGAACGGATGTCTCAAACGCGGCTGATGTCGAAAACCTTGCACAGCAAACATTGGAGGCTTTCGGCGCGGTGCATATTCTGTGCAACAACGCCGGTGTCGTTTGCAGCCGCCCGGTGTGGGAGCATTCCCTCGCCGATTGGGACTGGGTGCTGGGCGTGAACCTGTGGGGCGTAATTCACGGTATCCGCGCGTTCGTTCCGCGCATGCTTGCGCAAGAGACTGAATGTCATATCGTTAACACCGCCTCGATTTTGGGGTTAATCGGCGGTGCAGGCGAAGGCATCTATAAAGTCAGCAAACACGGCGTAGTCGTGCTTTCCGAAACCCTCGCCGCTGAATTGGCACAAAAAGGTGCGAAGATTCAGGTGCATGTGCTGTGCCCCGGCTGGGTGCGCACCGGTATTCTGGATTCAGAACGGAACCGTCCCCAGGGGTTACCGCAGCCACAACATATTCCACGGACAGGCAATTCTCGGGATGTCCGCGCCGAAATGGGGGCAGGAATGTCGCCTGCAGAAGTGGCGGCACATGTCTATCGCGCCATCCAGAACGGTGATTTCTACATTTTCACACACCCTGAGATGAAAGGGCAGGTGCAAGAGCGGATGGAGCGCATTCTGTCCGCGTGAGGATGGATTTCTATAGCTGTCCGTTTGCTGCATTAATCCGGCAGGATGCGATATCCCGTGCTAATCCCCGTAACCATCCCGATGATTGCCCAGAGCCCGGCGCACACCATCTCCCCGATGACTAAGCCGAGAAAGACGGGGCGCGCTTGACGGTATGCCTTCAGTCCGCCGTATTTGACGATGGTAAACTTCAATCCCCACCCTAAAAAGATTGAAAACCACAACTTAAACGTTGCCCACGAGCTCAGCATCGTATAGCCGAGAGGATGGAGGGGCCACCACACGAAGGTCTGGCGCATCCACATCAGCCACAGCGTAAAACCGCTTCCTAAAAAGATAAACCCGGTGTTAGTCCAGTTCGTGCTTGTTTTTGGACTCGTGAGGAGCCCTTCTAGCTGCCGCATGAACCAGCTGCCGCCGGTATAGGGTGCGCCGTGGGCGTAACTGATTTTTATCGCCGAGTAATAGGAGACAGCGAGCCCGATAACCATCGCAGCGGCCATGGCGATGAGCAGTTGTCGCCGTTTGATGCGCGCATCGTCCGCCGCTTTCAGCCCGTTCATGATATTCGGCATCATGAATTCACGTAGATCGAGCGTGAGGCAGACTGGGTGCATCATGAGCGAGGTTACCGTTGAAGGATGAATTCTTGAGGTACCGAGTGTGGTGAGGAAGAAGCTCTGCGGCGAGAAGGATGGATTAATGAAGGGGATGCCGCCGTTAATCACCTGCCACGTCAGCACGACATACATCGCTAGCAGGAACAGCACAAACCCGAATGCGAAGACAAGTGACATCCCCATCATAGTATTGAAAAAAGCGAGGACGCAAATGCCGAGGAGGAGTCCGATGATGGTGACGCTGTGCGGCAGTGCTTCATCGGATGGTCGGAATCGGAGCATGTTTTTAATGTGGGGTCGCGTTTTCCACAGCGCGATGGCGACAAACGCGAGGCATGCGCCTGCCTCCTGCGCTGCGCTAAAGGACTTTCCTGTCCACTGAACGCCCGGTCCTGAACTGAGTTGAAATCCGAGTATCGCGCCGGTGAGGCATTGGAGTTTGTAAAAGACGAAGAAGAACCAGATGCTAAACGATACCTCCAAGGTCAGCAGGTAGCTAAATCCTACCATCGACCAGAAGATGACGATTTGGAATGGGCGGAGCGCGCTCCAAGGTCTTTCGGAGAGGTAGGGGTTCAGCCAAAAATCGCGTGGGACGTGCGGCATGGAGGGGAAGAACGTGTGGAGTCCGTTCATAGTGTGCAGGAATACTGGGAACGCGAATCCGAACCAGAGCGCGCTGTTCTTAAAAACTGGGCCGAGTCTGCCGGTGCCTTGCGCTGCCATTTCTACCGGCAGTTTGACGAGTGGAAAAGCGCAGCGTTCATATTCCACCCACTGCTTGCGGAGAAGCACCGAGAGGCAGATCATCACGAAATAGATAACGAGGACGTAGGCACTCCAGATGAGGATAGGGGTTATCCACGCGCCCCACGGCACGGATTCACCGGCGAACAATCCCTCATAGAAGGAGCGCGCCGCTGTCGGATTTTGCACGATACGCCACTGCGGAATGTAATGAGAGAAGAGTGCCTCCCAGTCATTCTCCGGGGTTGCGAGATATTGGTAAGCTACCATCGGGCTGAGGGCGTAGCGCATCATGCCGGAAGACGGGATGCCAGCCGGTGCGAGCATGATACACCAAATCGTGACGAGTTCGCCGGGCGACAGCGCGGAATTCGGGTGCACCTGTTTTAAGACGACGTTGATACCGAGTACGAAAACGGTTAGCACAAAGAAGGGCGCGACCGGAAAATGTCCGCCAGCGAGGAAGATGTTGCGGATGACGTAATCGTTATAGGGCGCGAGCAGGCATTCGGTTGTTGCGCAGACGAGCCCGATAATCACGGCTCGCGCGGAAAGGCTGGTAGGGGTGCGTTGTTGAATCAATGTAAGTTATCCTTTGGCCATCACCTCGCCAATTTCCATAGATTTTACGATAAGCCCCGTTTTTTGTCAACAACTTTTTGGGGTGTTTCAGGGCCATTTCGTTTTCTCGTTCGCCTGAGCTGGTGCGCCGCGAGGGACAGGCCCTCGCGCTCTCCTCTGCCGACTGTGATGGATGCAGTTGAAAATCACTCTCCGCAGATTAACTCCGCCTGGTCTGCCGGTGAATAGAAATAGGCTCCCGGTTTCCAGGTGCCGATATCTCCGATTAATCGGCGTTGGCGCGGTGTGCAGCGCGCTAAAAGTTCTGGCGATGCTTTTTCGTAGTCAAACGGCCGGAAGCAGTGGTGACTATAGCAGTAGATGAGCGTTTTGCGCGGCTGTGCCGATTTATTTCCCACGACACCATGCCATAACGCATGTGGGAAGACCGCGGCATCTCCGGCTTTGACGCACAATTGCACCGCCTCGGGGATGTAGGGGCCATCTGGGATGCCTTCCTCTGGAAACGGGCGATTGTGGCTCCCTGGCACAACGGTGAAATTTCCGCTGTCCGGGTTACCCAGGTCTGTCAAGAAATAGTGAATCTTGAGTTGGAGCGGCCAACTCGTCTCACTGACGCGGATGCCTTGCATTGCTTGGCCCCCGTCGGTGTGCAGATAACCTTTATCCTTCGGGTTCGGCGGGCGCACGATGACTTCGGACATGCTCAGTTGGATATAGGGCCCCAGCAGCTCAAGCACTATTGGGAAGGTGATGGGATGAGTTATCAGCGCGACGAAAATATCGTTGTCTTCCATGACATTGCGTTTGTCAAAAACCGTGTCGGCGTTGATATTCTCACCTTGTCGGAATTCCGCGTCCAGTTTATCTACCGTTTCGGTGAGTGCTTGAACTTCCTCGGCGGCGAGCACCTCTTCCAAAACGAGGTATCCCTGCTCCTGCTATTGCTGTTTCTGAAGTGGCGTTAGGCTTTCCATTTTTTGACGTATTCTCCTCGGAAGGTGCGTTCAAAATAGAGAAAAATCTGATATTAAAAAAATACATGACAATTAAGTTAAAGTCAAGTAAAATAGTGAATGGTTGAATTCCACCCATTTTGATTATGGATAGGAGCGGAGTTCGAGAAAAGGAGATTCCATCATGCAGGCCAATTCACATCTTTTCACAGACGCACAGATGCGCGATTTCATCGTCAACGGTTATGTTACGGTGAAGGCAGAGTTATCGCGCGGTTTTCACGAGACTATCTATCGCAAAACGCAGGAGTTGACTGCCAAAGAGGGGAATTTGGGCAATAACATTTTGCCGCGCGTCCCTGAGTTGCAAGCGGTTTTTGAGGAGCCTGCCGTGCGCGGTGCACTGACGAGCATTCTCGGCGAGAATTACGTCATGCATTCGCATCGGCATCCGCATCAGAACCGTCCGCACAGCGATGGGCAGGGATTTCACAAGGATAGTTATTGGGGTTACCACAAGGTGCGGCACCACTGTCCGCGCTGGGCGATGGCGTTTTACTATCCGCAGGATGCGCCAGAGGCAATCGGCCCGTCGGCGATTCTGCCCGGCACGCAGTATTACAACACTCGCGCCACGGAAAATAACGAGGGTGAATTGCCGATGAGTGGTGAGGCAGGCACGGTGACGCTGATTCACTTCGATCTGTGGCACCGCGCCATGGCGAACCGCACCGACAAAACGCGGTATATGATGAAGTTTCAGTTCATCCGAATGGACGAGCCCACAGGCCCTGAGTGGAACGTGAAGAATCCGCGTTGGGATACGGTGGAACTTCATGAGCACGGTGACGCTGCATCGTTGACGCACGAGGGAACGTGGCGGCACGTTTGGAATTGGATGGCAGGAGAGAAAAATGGGCAATTTTCTGCCACTGCCAACGGGAACCTTGCGGCTCACGTCGCAGCATTGCGCGATGAGAATCCGGCAGTGCGTTTGCGCGCAGCGGACGAACTAGGATTGTTGGAAGAATCGGCTGCAGAGGCAGTCCCGCTGCTCATCTCGGCGTTGCATGATACTTATGAACCGGTGCGTTTAAACGCCGCTTACGCGTTAGGTGCCATCGGCGAACCTGCCGTGCCGAAATTGATAGAGACGCTCGGTGCTGAAAACGAGCAGACGCGACGGATGGCGGCGTATGCATTGGGGGCAGTAGGTGAGCCTGCCGTGCCTGCGTTGAGCGAAGCGTTAGGCCATGCAGAAGACACGGTGCGAGTTGAGGCAGCCTATGCGCTAGCACAGATTGGTGGCTCGGCGCACAAAGCTGTCCGCGCACTCATGGAATGCGCGAGGGACAACGTCGTTGAGGTGCGTCGCAATAGCGTTGACGCGTTCGGAAGTATAGGCCCAGCTGCTGCCGAGGCTGTGCCAGTGTTAACTGAGATGCTTGCCTCCGATGACGATGAGCAGGTGCGGTTTGACGCGGCATTGGCGTTGGCACAGCTCGGTCCCTCTTCAAGCGACGCAATCCCCGTATTGGCAGATGCCTTGCGCGATGGCAATCGGTATGTGCGGGACAACTCTGTCCTTGCATTGAAACGCATCGGCACGCCGGCAGCGGAATCGGCATTGTTTGATTATCTGCTCATGTCCCGGTGGTGTCCGGTGACGCATAGCGGAAGCACGCATTAAGGTTAAGGTGAAATCAACATGCGCAATTATGAACTGCTCATCAAAAACGGGATGCTCATCGATGCCGCGCAGGGTATCCACGCGCGCAAGGATGTGGGATTTGCTAGCGGCCACGTCGCCGCGGTTAGCGACGACATTCCTGCCTCCGAAGCGCGTGAGGTGCTTGACGCAGACGGATGCCTCGTCACGCCGGGGCTCATCGATTTGCACGTGCATGTTTTCTACGGAGTCAGCCATTTTGGGATTGAACCCGACTCTACCTGTTTGGCGCGCGGCGCGACGACAGTCGTTGATGCCGGCTCGGCAGGTGCGGATACGTTCCCTGGCTTCCGCAAATACGTCATTGATGTGAGCGGCACGCGGGTTCTCGCGCAACTGAACATCTCTTCGCAAGGCATGCTGACGCAGGAGATCGGCGAATTGGAGAACCCGGATTACGCGGATGTCGGCAAGGCGTGCCGAATGATAGAAGCGCATCGCGATATTATCCTGGGTGTCAAAGTGCGTTTGACACGGGAGAGCATCGTCGGCGCGAGAGCCGGCATGTTACCCTTGCACCGGGCGCGGGAAGCCGCCGATGCGGCGGGGCTACCGTTGATGGTTCATCCGCAAGACGCATGGTGTCAATCCATTGACGACATCTTAGCGGTAATGGGCAAACGCGATATTCTCACGCACTGTTTTCACGATATGCCCTGCGGTATCTTGGATGAAAACGGCAAAGTCCGCGACGCTGTGCATGCAGCCCTTGAACGCGGCGTTATCTTTGACGTTGGGCACGGCGCGGGCTCTTTCAGTTGGGATGTCGTGGACAAGGCAATGGCGCAAGGCGTTGAACCGACGACAATCTCCTCGGACTTGCACGTCTACAACGTGGAGGGGCCAGTCTATGACCTGGTGAATGTCGTCAACAAATTTCTGTACCTCGGTATGTCGGTTGACGCGGCGTTGGAAAAAGTGACAAGTGTGCCAGCGGACACGATATTGCTGCCGGGGCAAGTCGGCACGCTGGCTGTTGGCGCGTGGGGGGATGCAGTGGTTTTTGAACTGCGCGAAGGCGCGTTTGAGTTGATGGATGCCCGCGGTCAAGTCCGCATTGGCAAACAGAAGCTGGAGCCGATTGTTGTCGTCAAAAGCGGCCAGGTTTATCGGCAGAAGCGAGAAGGCAGTTAAGGGTTTGGAGATGGAAACAATGAAACAGCCGCGAGGCTTTACCCTCGCGGCTGCCACGGCAGGTTATTTGAAGATCGAGAGGAACAACGATACAAGCGCGAGGCATCCGGATGCGATGATGCCGGCGATTTTCCACCGCTCGTTGGTATCGGTTTTTCGTTCGCGCACATCGGCGATGTAGTCCTCGAACTTCGCCACCAAGGTGTTCAAGTTGCCTTCAAGTTTGGCTTGGTTCACCTTCATTTCAGCACTGTCTTCGCGGACCTTCCTGAACTCGGAATAGACTTCCGATCGGACTTCCTTAATCTCAGAAGCCATTTCCTCAAGTTTTTTGAGTATGAGTTCTTCGTTAGTCATGAGGTATCCTCCTTTATTGAAATAGATAGCAGTAGAATACCACAATTCCAAACGTATGTCAACCTATAAAAAATCGTATTAAGGGTGTGGCTGCCCTGCTTTCGGTTTCTCCTTCGGTGCGTTAGAGTCTTTCCCGAAACGGATGTGCAGCGATGCACCTGGGGCATGTTCCTTCCCGTAGAGCGCGTGTTTGATACCCCAAAACACCAACGTACTGCCTATCATCACCGCGGTTCCCCAAAGTGACGTTTTCCAGAGCCACTCGGTAAATGAGAAGAGACTGCTTGTCTGTTTTGGAATTACTAGTGCGCCGAGTGCCATTAGCACGGTGCAGATAATCGCGTTGAGGGTAATTGTGCCTTCTGTCACTAACCGATGCGGACTAAATCCCACGAGCGCGCGCTCAAAATTGAAAATCACCATCCACCACAAAAAGACGAAGTAGAGGAGTTGTCCTTTCCCAAGCCAACTTGTCGGAATGAAGGCGAGAGGTTCGCGGAGATGAATTGACAAGAGCCCGATGCAGGCAGCGCCGAGCCCGATATAGAAAATTTCAAACCATCCTATCCAGCCGCGTGAATGCCGAAACCAGCCCGCCACAGGCAAGCCGAAAAACCGTTCCGGCAACGGCGATACTTGTTCAACCCATGTCGTCGTTGCCTTGCGGTAGTTTAGATATGTCAAAGCGATGAGTACGAAGAAGACTGCGGTGATTTCCATCCATTGCGGTACATTCGGCGCAACTTCCAACTCTGGCGCGCGAGTGCGCAGCAGGCAGAACGTCACGGCGATACCTATGCCGAAAAGGAACCCTTGCGTTTGTTCCATGACGCTGTGCCAATTCGTTTGGAGGCCTGTTCGGATACAGAGCAGTTTCAGCAATTGCCCGAACGAAAACGCAATGCCACCGGCGAAGCCTGTCATCAAGGTGGCGAAAGCAACGCCGCCGAGTTGATACCGCCAGCAGTATGCTAATACGCCGATAACAAGCCCGATGCACCCTGCCCAATTATCACCACGCGGCGGAGTCATGCGCAGCCTAAAGACGTTGACCAGGAGCAGGAACGCTGCGAACCAACCGATACTCATATAGAGAACGAGTGAGATTCCCATATCCAAGCCGCCCCGGAAAAACGCGACAATCAGCGCGGCAACTATCGCACCGAGGGCAGCTACCCAATCGGTATCATACCAATAGAGGGGGCTCTCGTGTCGTTGCATCCGTCTGGCATGTAAGGATGGATTTCCAGATCTGTCGGTTTTTGGGGATGAAAGGTAGTCAATCACAATAGCCTGGACAGACCAGGCGATAAAAACCGCGCACGTCGGCACGAAGAAGAGAGATAACTGTTCGCTGGTGAGGAACGCGGGCAGGGCTGTCCCCGCGCCGCCGAGTGCCGCCCATAAGAAACCGATGACGAAGAGATTCGCGAAGCCGTAAAGCACCGTTGGCGAGTGGGGCGAATGCGTATAGCCGACTACCTGCATGTAGGACATGCTGCCGCCGAAGGACCAGCCGATCGCACCGAACATCGCAAAATAGTGGACATATCGCCACCAATCTTCGCGCCCGGAGAGAAGGACAATTGCTATTGCGGCGAGAGCCCCAGGCAGTGCCGCCCCGTATTCATGCCCAAAATTGCCGCGGATCCCCCATCCCACACAGAGGGATAAACCGCACAAAATCACCATTTGCCACGGAAAAGTTATCAGTTCCATATCTACTGCCTCCGGAAGAGTGTCTGTTTCCATTATTATGCAAGATTTCGGTTTCGTTGTCAATGAAAATCGGCTGCGTTGTAAGTCAAGACCGGATGAGGTTTGAAGAAATAAACGGGTAATTCGGGTGCAGCGAAACCCCACCCGTAGGAGAGACCTCCCGGTCTCGATGCATACCGAATCGGGACAAGGATGTCCCTCCTACCGGTGGAAAAATTGCATCAATTTCATGGATATGATACGATAGGCACACAGAATCAAGATGATTTGCTAGAGGTTAGAAACTATGAGCCGTGTCCGTATTGGGATTATCGGGTGTGGAGCGATTGCGCAGGTCCAACACCTTCCCAACCTTGCTGAACTACATCGTGAATTTGAGGTGCCGATTGTCTGTGACCTGTCGCCCGGTGCGGCGAAGGCAGTGGCGCAGCGATTCCATATCCCCGACTTCGTCACAGATTACACCGAATTGCTCAAAACAGACGTAGAGGCAGTGCTGCTCTGCCACGGGGACCCGAAGACAGAAGTAGCACTCGCCGCGTTTGAGGCAGGAAAACATGTCTTCATTGAGAAACCGGTCTGCTTTTCGCTTGAAGAGATGGATGCAATGCTCGCTGCCCAACGGAAGGCTGGCACCGTTGCGCAGGCAGGCTATATGAAAGTGCATGATCCTGCCTTTCAACTTGCCAAGCGCGAAGTGGATACCATGAAGAGTTATCGCTTCGTTCAGATTAACCACCTGCATCCGAACAATAGTTTGCACTTGAGTCAGTTTGACGTGGAGCGGTTCAACGATGTGCCGCCGGAGGCGTTTAAACCTGCGGGCGCGGCGCGCGAAAAGGCACTCGCCCAAGCAATTGGTGAGATATCCCCGGATGCCCAACGCGCTTTCTTCTTGCTGGCCGGCAGCATGATTCATGACATCTATAGCCTGCGCGTGATGCTCGGTTCGCCGAGTGAGGTGGTGAGCGCGGAAGTCTGGGCTGATGGCCGCGGCGTGAGCATCGTGTTTGCGTATCCGAACGGGGCGCGCTGCATCGCGACCTGGGTAGATCTACCTGACCTGTGGGACTTCAAAGAGACGTTGGAGATTTACGGCGATGACAAACGGGTGCTGGTCTCCTATCCCACTGGCTTCTCGCGCGGCATTCTGTCGGAGGTGACGATACACGGCATCGATGCGGATGGGGTAACCTATAGCAAAAATCCTGCGGTGGAATGGGAGAGCGCGTTCGTGCGGGAGTTGCGGCATTTCCACGAGTGTATCACTGAAGGCGCGGCGTGTTATACGTCCTTGGAATCGGCTCGGCATGACATCGCGCTGATTATTGATATTGTGCGGTGTTATATGGAAGGGAAATGAAATTCGCTTCTTTGAGCGTAGCGCGGTGCTGCGTCCCCGGCGAAACCTACCGCCGCATCATAGCGCGGGGGCCTGTCCCCCGCGATCTCTCGACCGACACGAAAAACGTCCGCAGCCCAGAAGCCGCGGACGGTTTCTGTGACGACCGGTGCATGGCGAGGGACAGGCCCTCGCCCTACGGTGGCAGGAGCGGGACTTAGCCGTAGCGCGGGGGCCTGTCCCCCGCGATTCCGAAGAAAACCGCCTTCTTTGCCCGTAGCGCGAGGGCCGTTACGCCGAAACGTTGTCCTCTCTGCCGCCTCGCTGCAGAGATGTCCACTATCCCTCGCGCTCGCGAAGAAAACCGCCTTCTTTGCCCGTAGCGCGAGGGCCGTTACGCCGAAACGTTGTCCTTTCTGCAGCCTCGCTGCAGAGATGTCCACTGTCCCCCGCGCTCGCGAAGAAAACCGCCTTCTTTGCCCGTAGCGCGGGGGCCTGTCCCCCGCGATCTCCCGACTTATGCGAGAATCGTCCTTGGCTGAGGTGCCTAAGGACGGTTTCTGTGACGACCGGTGCCTGGCGAGGATTCAGAGAGAAAAATGGAAAAGGGCGGATAATTAACGACATCCGCCCTGACATATTTATTCGCCATCCGCTGCCGGTAAAATCATGATCGGCGCGCTTTGAGAGCCTGTCACGATAAAACCATCAATCACAAGTTCAGTCCCGACATCCGGCAGTTCCTCCATATCGACAGGCAGGGGCGGTGGCGCGTTTTGTGGCGGCAGCGCAGCCTCCTCTGGTACCGGCGGTACGTTTGGACCGAAACCTGCTGGCATCAGCGTCACCGTGATTAACCCGGGATCGACTTGCTCTTCCAGCTTTTGCGCAATGAGTTCGTCCAAATTCTTAGGGGCAGGTTCCGCTGGCTCACCTAAATCGAAGCCAATGCCTGGATTCGGCGGCGGTCCTTGCCCTAAGGCTTCAGGCGGAATGCCTTCGGGAGTTCCCCCTCCTGCAGCGGCAGAAACGGTAATAGTTGCCTCTCCCACCGGGAAACCCTCGGGGATTTCAAGCACAACGTCTCTCTGTATCGTCCGGCCATCATCAGGCGCGACACTCCAATGTGGTAGCAAGACTACCGTGACGTTGACACTCTCACCCGAAGTGATTTCATCGGGAACGATAATCTCATCGATTGCGGCTTGGACAATCTGTGGTCTGTCCGTAACAGTGATGGACACCGATTTCAGTGTAGCCTTGCCGGTGCTATTGGTAAGCAGGTCTGTGAAGGATGCGCCAATGGCAGTCACTGTGTCTACCACCTCCTTAAATGGATTGGCCGACGCAATCCGGAACGACTCGGTATAAACGCTGTCACTCTCTTTAAAGGCAAGCGTTACAGTGCCTTCTGTCGTGCCGGGGCTGCGCTCCATCCGTAATGCGTCAATGGTAGTTGCTACAGTGATTGCAATGAGTTGTTCGTTGCCGTAAGCGACAGCGTGATGTGTCTCTATGGCACTGTTGTTAACAGGGTGATAGACAATCGTTACAGGAATGGTTTCCGGCCCCGGCCCCAACTCTCCGACAATCGTTGGCGTGAGATCTTTGGTTATGGTGCCGATGGGGTTGCCGATGGCGTATGAGGATTTCGCTGATGACTGTAGGCTCGTCTCGATGCCACGAACGCCGGCCTTGTAGACAGGTAGTGCAGCGTACCCCGTGGTAGACATCGGGTGCCCGAATGCCACGAATTTATCGCCGTAGACCTGCGTGACGGTGCCGAAGCCGATGACGTTCGTAACATCGCCCGTGACGAGTGCGACACCGATCATATCGCCTGCGGAAAGTTGCGGTGAGAAACCAGCAGGCGGTGCGGCGGGCGCGCCATCAAAGGTGGCATGGAATTCAACAAAATCGAATGCGCTACCTTCCAGATACGTCGAGATTTCTCGGAGGCGGTGCGCCTGAATGCCGCTAACCATCACCGGTGTTTTTACCGGCGCGTAGAGACTGTGCATCGGTGCAGCAGGAGCTTCTTCCAAGAATTCCCCCAGCGTACGATGGTCGATCGCGGCCTTCATCGCGTCAATCGGCGTGACTAAGAACGGATAGGGTGCTTTAGCGAAACCGCGGCCATAAGCGAGCGCGCCCATGACACGCCCCGGTGGGCCGACTGGACTTCCAGACATTCCCGCGGAGACACCGCCTAAGGCATCTGCCGAAGGATCGATGAATTCACACTCGTAGACCGGGAAGCCTAAGCCGATATCTCGCAACCCGCGGAACCGCACCTGAAGTTTGACTTTGGCTGTGCCTTCCAGCACGGTAATCATTTCGAGGGGTGTTTTTTGCGAGAGAGCCCTCACCTCGTCCTCGGACATATCTTCTAGGTGAACGTCGCCTGCGAACGGTGGCGCGCTGATAACCGATGAATCGGCGGTTGTCGGGATTTCGGGTTGTTCATCCGTGGCGCAGCCGAATTGAAATAGCAGCGCGAGGGCAAGGCTTGCAAAAACAAAAAAGCGTTTCATTTTTCTGTCTCCTAAATTTGTGGACGTTTCTATTTATGTGCCTTATTGGCACATCACTTGGGTATTCTTTAATAGGATACCACTTTTTTTCGGGATTGCCAAGAAAAAGACCTTTCGGCGCGAAAATCTTACACGCGATTCCGCTCTGTAGTTCGGGCCCGTCTACCGCCCGGCCCAACAGGTCAAGCTCAGGCGAGCTGGTTTCCCTACAGAAGGGAGACAAATCAAACGTTTTCTGCCCTTGGGCCTCGGGTATTTTTCGACCCGGTCGAAAGATGGCGAGGGTTCCCCTCGGCGATTCGCGCTCGCCGGGTTTTCCCTCGCCCTCCGGTGAAAGGGACGAATGCTGCCTAATGAGGACCAGGCCCTCGCCCTACGAGCCTAACTACCACGCCACCCAACCGCCGTCAACCGCAATGGTTTGCCCTGTTACCCAGTTTGCCGCTTCCGATGCTAAAAATAGGACAGCCCCGACGACTTCGTCGACTTCGCCGACGCGGCCCATCGGGATGCGGCGGACGACATCCTCATAAAATTCCTTGCGTTGCAAGAGGACATCTGCGAGCGGCGTGCGAGTGAACGCCGGTGCTACGGCATTCACGGTGACGTTATGCGGTGCCCACTCCACGGCGAGCCCTTTGGTTAATAGCACAACGCCGCCCTTACTGCCCGAATACGCCGTGCGCAGCGGCCCGCCTACCAATCCCATCGTTGAGGAGATGTTGATAATCTTCCCGTTCTTCCGCGCTATCATCGGTTTCACCAGCGTCTGCGTCAAAAAGAACAACCCTTTGAGATTGAGATCATAGATTGCATCCCAATCTTCCTCGCTGAGTTCAAGCGCAGGTTTAGGGCGGTTAGTCCCCGCATTGTTGACGAGGATATCAATGCGTCCCCATACGTCAATAGCGGCTTGTGCGCCGCGCGCAAGCTCGTCCATTTTGCTCACATCAAACACCACAGGTTCCGCTTCGCCGCCGTTCGTGTGAATCTCCCCGGCGACTTCTTCCAAGTCTGCGAGAGTTCGGCTATTCAAGATAACCTTCGCGCCCATCTGCGCTGCGGCGAGGGCGATGCCTCTGCCGATGCCTTTGCCGGAGCCAGTGATTAACATCACCTTATCCTTCAATTCAAATCCTGGAAATGCCATAATCGTCCTCATTTTTCGGTAGTGGTGCGCGGTGAGAAACTGCGCCTACCGGTAGATTCTTAAATACTTCGGTTCGGCGCGCTTTGGGAGCGCGCCCTTGCTAATTTCAACGTGTTTTCTAATAACATTGCGCGAGTCATCGGGCCGACACCGCCCGGTACCGGCGTGATAAACCCGGCGACTTCTTTCACTTCGTCAAATTTGACATCGCCGACGAGGCGATGTCCGATGGCGTTAATGCCGACATCAATGACGAGCGCGCCCGGCTTCACCATGTCGGCGGTGACAATTTCAGGTTTGCCGACAGCAACAACGAGGATGTCTGCGGATTGTGTCACCTCTGTCAGATTTTTTGTCCGTGAATGGCAATAGGTGACAGTGGCGTGGCGATTGAGGAGCATCAAGCCGACCGGCTTCCCGACGAGTTGACTCCTACCGACACAAACTGCTTGTTTACCGGCGACCGGCTTTCCTGTAGATTCAATGAGATGAATAATCCCGGCTGGGGTGCATGGCGTAATCCTTTCCCGGTTGATGAGCAAATTTCCTAAATTGACAGGCGTGAGGCCATCGGCATCTTTATCGGGCGCGATGGCATCGATGACCGGCTGTGCCGCTATGCTATCGGGCAGCGGCATTTGCACCAGTATGCCGTGAATATCCTGCCGGGCGTTGAGGCCTTCGACGTGCTGAATGAGCCGCTCTTGGGTAATCTCCGCCGGCAAACGATGGACTTCTGAATGGAAATGCACCTTCTCACAATCGCGCTGTTTGTGTCTGATATAGATGGTAGATGCCGGGTCTTCGCCGACTTGCACGACGGCGAGGCCCGGGGTGAACGTGAGTTTTTTCAGTTTGCTGCGAATCTGGCTGCGGATGCGCTTTGCGAGAAGAGTGCCGTTCAGGAGCGTCGCTGACACGTTTTCTGTCTTTCGCAATGCGTTTGATAACGGTTCTGGTGCAATCACGTCTTCCTCCGTATATCTGTCATTGACGTTGTCAATGACTACGTTTTTGATGTTAAGTTTTAAAGAAATGCCACCAGGGAATTAGCATGCAACAGCGGCGCATGCGGCTGAGGAACGGTTTGCGCTAAGACACCCTACTTGTCGCCCCCTACTTGTCGCCCCCTACTTATCATTAAGGCGTTTCAACTGTTCATCAAGGAAACGCGTCACCGCCGCCGCGTCGGTGGCTTGGAAGCCGAGGGTGCCCGCTTCGTCAATGAGCATTGCCATTTGCACGGGGTTGTTTGTGAGCAGTCCCTTTGCTTTTTCGTAAGATGTCACTGCGAGTCCCTTTTCATTTTGCTCTTGATGGATAACGGCGAGGTAAATATAAGCGGCGGCGAGTCGTGGTGACTGTGGCCGAATCTGGATAAACTCCTCGAAAGCGAAGCGCGCTTTTGGGTAATGCCTGTCATCGTAGTGGACGCGGCCGATGCGAAATTGAGCGCGATCCGCGAAACTATCCTTATACCCGCCGGCGAGATACCGGTCGCGCTCAGGATACGCGATTGTCGTCTGGTATGCCTGCAGTGCTTCTGGGTAGCGGTGCAGTTTTCTGTAGAGTTCGCCCAACTGAAAGTTTGCCATCATCGCCTGCAGCGTGTGTGGGTGTTGCTGAATAACCTTTTCGTAAGCCGCTAGTGCTTCGTTGGGTGCGGCGAGTTGTTCGGCATAAACGAGCCCGGTGCGATAGAGTGCCTCAGCGGCGTGAGGCAATTCGGCGTATGTCTCGGCCACTTCTCGGTATGCCTGAATCGCTTTCGGGTAATCCGCCAACTGCCGTTCATAGATGGTGCCGATTTGTAACAGGGCCCTCGCGTTTTCAGCATCGCGCAGCGTGTTGTTCTGCATCTGCGCGCGCAGGTTTTGGATGGCGGCGCGGTGTTCGATAGAATGGAGTTGTGCGGCGGCCGCCGCTGCGTCAGCAGTATTGGGGGCCGTGGCGATGAGGTTCCGAGCGATAGTCAATGCCCCGTTAAAGTTGCCATCCGCGATTGCCTTCTCTAGCCGTTCGGATTCTGCTTTGGACATTTCCGCCTCAAGTTTCTCAATCTTGGCACGGAGGAATGCCTTCACCTCGGCGACGCTCTTGTCATACATGGAGATTTTGCCCAAATAGCCCGGTTCAAGGTGTGGCAAATAGGCATGAAGGAAGGTTTTGAACGCCGCTACCGCCTTTGGATAGTTCCTGTTTTTTTCATGACACACGCCGGTCCAATAGAGGATGGCGTGCATATTCCAGAAGTTTGGATATTTCTGTTGGAGTGTCTTGAAAACGGGGAGTGCCTGTGCTATCTCCCCGGAGGTGCGATAGATGTTTGCAAGTTGGTAAAGTGCTTCCGCTGCGAAATTGCTGGTAGGATAGGTATCGGCGACTTTCTGGTATGCGACGATAGCCGATGGCAATTGATTGAGCGCGGTGTGCTTTAAATGCGCGATGCGCCATTGGGCTTCCGGCGCGACGATGGCATCCGGGTGCGCCTGCAGCAGTCCCTCGTACGCCTCAATCGCCTTTTCTGGCCGATTGAGTTGGTAAGGATTGCGATAAAGTTCGGCTATCTGAAATTGCGCGATGGCGGCGAGCGGTGTGCCGTGGTGTGTTCGGACAAGTTCCTGTTGCACGTGGAGAGAAGCCAATGCGTTGCGGATATCCCGAATTTTCTGTAAGCCGGTTTTATGCACGAAATGCGTTGCGGGTGCCAATTCAACGAGGGTATGGTAAGTCTGGATTGCTTCCTCGTATTTGCCCATTCGGCTGTAGACATCGCCCTTCTTAATGGCGGCGAGGAAGAGTTCGTCGGTTGAAAGTCCCTTTCTCTCAAGTTTCAAGATGTTGTCGTAAGCCGCCACCGCTTTGACGTACTGCTGCGTGTAGTGGTAGTAGATTTCGCCGGTCTGGTAGTAGCACCAGCTTTGCGCGTCGACGTTTACAGCGGCCCTTGCAAGTGCTTCCAGTTTCGTAACTGCCTCTGGGTAGCGTTTTGCTTGAATTAAGGCGTTGACTTCGTCAAATTGCGCGCGCGCGCCGGTGAGCAGCGTCATGCTGAAGAGGAACATCAGCAGCGCGTGCACTATTCGCTTCTTGCGGCAAGAGTGCCGCATCAAACGCTGATAGAAAACGAGTGATTTTCGTGTGCTCATTTAAGAAAGTTTAAGAAACCCAAGCCTTGCTGCTTGGCGGAAACCTCAGCCAGTTTCTTCTCCTATAGGTTAGGGGGGACTTAAGCTGTCCCCTGGGCTAACTCCCGCCGGAGCGGGTATCTGCTGCCCCATCCACACGCAACATCGGCGGCTTGAACACCAGGGAAGTGTGCCGCTCTTTCCTTCTAGTTCGCACGTTGGCATGCTGTCCTGACACGGTATCTCACCGGATGGCGACTGAATACCGACGCTGCCCGACTTCGTGGCTGAACCCGCGGTCAAAAGTTTCCCGCCCCCCTTCAGGGGGATGCGTAGTTTACGGCTAGTATCCTGCGACGTTGGCGGGGAGGTTCTGCAGATGCGTATTCGCCACCTTCACCCAATTCGTGCCTTGTGCCTGCTCCTTCATTCGTTGGAACTGGCTCGCTGTCTCCCATGCGTCGTTGCGGAGGTGATGCGTGATCAGTGCCTCCTCTAAGCTGCGTTGGATATCCTGCTGTCTGTATTGCTCCATCCGGGCATCCGCGGATTGGGCTGCGTCTAACTGCACCGTTTTTCCGGGTTGGAAGGGGGTGCTAACGAAAACAGCGATTGCGATGAGTGCTGTGGCCAGGGAACCCACTGCGGCGATGCGATGCCTCTCCCACATTTGGGTGAATATGGCACTCCAGGAACGGACGCGCGAACGCGCAGGTTGCGCGGCGGTAAGCCGTTTGTAGACGTTCATCTCAATGTCTTGTAGCGCGCGTGCGGGTAGCGTTACCTCTGCCTGCGCGTCGTCTGTCAGACGCAGCACAGTTGTGAGGCTCTGAACCTCTTCGGTGCAATCGGCGCACGTCTTGAGATGTTGTTCAAAGGTATCCACTTCTGATTTCGGCAGAAGGGTATAAACATAGTCGATGGCATGTCCTTCGGACTTTTTACATTTTGGCATCAAACATCCTCCTAAAACCTGGAGCGATTCAGTTCTCCGTGTCTGCCGTTTGAGT
The DNA here is from genome assembly GCA_958296135.1 of uncultured Poribacteria bacterium. GTDB lineage: Bacteria > Poribacteria > WGA-4E > WGA-4E > WGA-3G > AGPOR5. Next base: position 3,498,053 of record CATQHZ010000001.1, on the reverse strand, counting down.
TCGCCCGAGCCCAAACTACAGACGTTGGATTTGAATTAGATGTCTCTATTCTCCCACAGCGGACGAAGTATGTCCTGCAACCGTTTCACGGCGCGATGGAGATGAATCTTGACGGTGCCTTCTGCAATTCCAAGCGTTTCGGAAACCTCTTTAATCGGGAGGCCTTCGTATCGGCAGAGCATAAACACCGCTTTTTGCTTCGGTGATAGCTGGTCTACGGCTTCGCGAATGATGCGGCCGCGCTCTTTTTCTTCCAACGATTTGACCGGATTGCTCGCGAGATCTGTTGCGGCGAGCCGTGATTCAGGAATCTCTTCATCATCCCACGGCTGGATAGGGTTGCGCGCTTTAGCACGATGATGGTCGATCGCGAGATTCGCCGCGATTTTGTAGAGCCACGTTGAAAACTTCGCCTTCGGCTGCCATGTGTCAAGCGCACGGTACACCTTGACAAAGACATCGATGGTGAGGTCTTCCGCGTCTTCATAATTCCCAACGGAACGCTGTAGATACGCGAAAATTTTGGATTTGTAGCGTCTCATCAACTCATCAAAGGCATCTTGTTGCCCTGCTTGAAACTGAGCGACGAGCGTTTCATCATCAATCAATGAGTCCATAACGTCCTGTGGGTAACAAAAATAAAATGCAAGCAACGTTTTTTTTAACGGATGCACTTCCAATAAGTTTACAGGAGTTGCGATAAATTGTCAAGAAATTTATATGTGCTGATTTTATTGCATTTGGAGCGGGACTTCCAGGATTATAGGAGGAGGGTTCGTCAAGCGGCTAGAGGGGGTTTGGGGAGAGGGGGCGCGCGTTTGCGAAGCGTTTGCGTGTTTTTCCGTAGGGCGAGGGAAAACCCGGCGATCGCGAGAGAGACCCTTTTCACCGTAGCGCGAAAGAGGCCCCTTTTCACCGTAGCGCGAGGGCCTGTCCCTCGCGATCGTCCACGCGACAAGAAAGGCCCCTTTCACCGTAGCGCGAAAGAGGCCCCTTTTCACCGTAGCGCGAAAGAGGCCCCTTTTCACCGTAGCGCGAGGGCCCGGCGATCACTAATCGCCGAGGGTTCCCCTCGCGATCTCACCTGCAAAACAAAAAAACACCAACACCCAGAAAAACCGATTTTATCTTCAGACCGAGGCACGGCGAGGGACAGGCCCTCGCCCTACGGACGAAGGGCCCCTTTTCACCGACGGCCCCTTTTCACCGTAGCGCGGCGGCCTGTCCGCCGCGATCGTCCACGCGACAAGAAAGGCCCCTTTTTACCATCGCGCCAGAGATCGTTCGCGCGATGCACGGCGCGGCACAGGACCTCGCCCTACGGACGAGGGAGCATTTCACCGTAGCGCGGCGGCCTGTCCGCCGCGATCGTTCAGGCACAGAACCCGCGCGCCGTTTATTTCTGCTGCTTCACAGCACCAAACGTCGTCAACTGCCGATGCGCCGCAGACACAGGGCCCCGCAACCGACGCGTCACTAACGTCTCCGGCCGGCCATCAAACGCGACCTCCTCAATCTGATAGTAATACGCAACACCCGGCTTCGCAGACGTATCCGTAAACGTATACGTTTGCCGTTCACCCGTCGTGCCGGCACCCGCAATCAGCGCAGCATTCAAGAGCGTAAATCCACTATCGCGCCGCTCACTCCGACGCAGATTAAACCCGGCGTTATCCACCTCAGACTCAGTCGTCCATGTCACGACAACCGCACCTGCCTCCGTGCGCGCCACGGTGAAACTTGATAACTCCACCGGCAAGGCACCGCCTTTCCGATACCCCGGCGTGCCGATATCGTCAGCATGCCCATAATGGAGTTCGCCCGTGGCAACCTGCCGGACGTTCGCAGACAAGACCCAGCTGGCCTTCTCCTTCCCATCTCGCGCCACGTTATCCTTGTAACGGCGGATGAGCGAACTCCGAACGCCTGCCTCAACGCTCACCGGTAACGCCCACGCCGGCGCATCCTTCGTCCGACGATTGCCATCGGTGTTGCCAACTTCATCTACGAGGTTACCGTTGCTGTCTGTCAACTTCAGGTAGAAGCCTTCCGCGCTCAGGAACGTATCCCGCGCTGTTTTGATGCGCAGGTTCCTCTGATGCAGTGCCAACAGGTTGTAAACCCTATCGGCCGGGAAAACATCCGCCGACGAGGCACGCGCAGCACCCGCGACGAGCAGCAGCGTCTGATTCGGCTGAATCACCTTCTCCTGCAACGTCAACGCCACAATAGGTCTGCCTACCAAATCTTCCGAATCGACGTTCTGGAACTCCAGCTGCCACCGGTTCAGATTCAGTGCCTCCGTTTTCGAGGCATTATAGAGTTCTATCCACTGCGGCAGCGTGCCACCACCCGAATCAAACATCACTTCGCTGATAGTGATACTGCCCTTCGGCGTAGCTGCTGCCGTTTTCATGGCACCATTCGGATACCCCGGCGTGCCTGCGGTGGCAGCAGACTTCGTCACCTTCCTATCATAGCCGATACCGGTAAACGCCGCCGCTGCCCATGCATCTTTATGATACCCAACGATATCCGCTTTTGCGCGCAACCAGACCTTGCCCGAACTCAGCGCGTCTTCCGTATCACCACCGGGAGCTTGTAGGACTTGCAGGGGCCAGACGTGCGTATCGTAGTCGCCCGTCTGCTCGCGAACGAACGCATCCGTGTCACTGCCACCGCCACCGGCGACATCGACAAATGCCTCGTTCATGCCGAGTTTCTCCTTCGCATTCCGCAGAATCAACAGGAACTTCCCATCATCGGGCAGCGAGAGCCCCGCATCCGCCAAAAACGCATGCGACAACCCTCTCTTCTCACCGCCTGCCAGCGGCGTTTTCTCCGGCGCGCTGTTTGTTACCAACAGCAGGCCGTTTGCAGGCACACTCACATCCGCGAAAACGAGGAGCGACGTGTCTGCCTTTTGCCCATCGGTCACAATTGAGAGCTCATAGTCTTTTAGGGATACCGCCGAACCCGTGACATTCCGCAGCTCCAACCAGTCATTTGCAGCACCACTGCCATTGCCGAACTCGTTGAAAACCAGCGGACTGCGAGGCACATCCGACGCAGCTGACTTCGGTGCCGTCTCCTCCACGACAGGTGGAAAAACCGGCCAAACCGGATACTCAGCCGTCACAGACAGCGGCGCACCACCCAACGCATCTGTCAGTAAAAACGCAGCATCCCCTGCAGCATCGGACAGCGGCGGCGCAACAACACCCGCACCTACCGGCAGCCGGTCTTCGCCCCGCCGCGCGCGACCCGCATCACGAACAACTAACAGCGTTCCTAGAGGAATCGCTAACCGACTCACATCAGCATGCACCGAAGACGCAAAGGGATCTGTCTCTTGCACCACATACACGAACGGCACAATCGTGGAACCCGAGCGCTCTTCGCCTCGCTGCCATACGGCATCCCGCGCATTCGCCGGCACCCGCTCGCCCAGATATAACCTCACATACGGCGGATGCTCGCCTTCATACGTCAGCCCATCCGTCGCAAACGGCACCTCAACGGTGATCTTGTCCCCGCGGGTATACACGCCCGCCGCCGCCGGTGCAACTATCCGCGGCTGGACCACGCGGCTAGACACGCCCGCCGCCGGTGCTATCCGCGGCTGGACCACTACCAACGCCGGCAACACCGTATCTACCGGCACCGTGACGCGGCGTGAGGCCTGATTGCCCCGGCCGCCAGTGTCAAACACCGTGTCAGCAGGCACCTCTATTGTCATCTCGCGGCGCGCTAAGCCCGGCGTCAGGGTGACTTTGTAGCGGGTATACTCCTGCAGCTCGCCATCAGCGGAGAACTGCCCGCTCAGTCGCTCAATATCAGTCACCGTGCCTTGCTGCACGCCGGCTGCCAGTTTGGTTTGAAACGCCGCCAAAAAGGCATCACTCCTCTCATGGCGCACATACACGCGCCCGTAGTCACCGTAGTCCTCATAGAAGCGCAGCGTCACGGTAAACGGCCCCGTCTGGGTCTCCGTGGGGACATCAAGTATCTCCGTTATCGCCTCGTAGTCACCTATCCGCGGATAATAGACAGGGCCCCCCTTCCCGGCATCGGTGGTGTCAAACGTGGGCCGGCAAGGATCATTGATGGGTTCATCCTCAATATCCGGGGCTTGGGTGTTGCAGCGGCTGTTGAATAGCGCGGCGGAGGTGAACACTCCAAAAGTATCATTACCAGTCCAGGGGACATTAAACGGATTCACGTTCTCGGGTCCGCCTTTCATCCAAGCACCTTCTGCATTCAGCGCGACATGCTTCGCTTCCACCCGAAACTGGTAGACGAGCGTATGCTGGCGAGTATCCCGAAGGTTTCCGGAGATGCTGAGGCCCCAGAGGTAGGCATTATAGACCTCAGGGTGGGTATGGCCGCTGAGTACAGGATTCTGGCGATTAGGTGCAGTGAAATCCGCCAGAGTTTCAGCATCCACACCAACCCGCTGCAGATAGTGATCCAGCATATAGTTGGGGTTGAGGCGCATCGCTTCCGGCTTGCCCTTCATGAGTACCATGTCTGCGAAGACGCTACCACCCCCATCCGATGTCTCGATGTTCACCGCAATCGCGACTAGATCCCCAGGGCGCACCACGGTGTTTTCCGTGGCGGTGACAAGCCCACTGTTGGCACCGGTATCAAATAGGGAGCCCTCATACGGATCGAAATCCACCCAGAAAAGGGCATCCGGGTCCTGCACATTATCGCTAAGCACATCCGCATTACTAGGCACACTCACCCGATGCAAAGAAGGAAGAAGCGGCGCGTTCTTTCCTGCAAAACCGTCACCCGGATTGATAACATGAGGGAACGGGAAAGAATTGACTCTGGTGCCACTCATAAGCTTTCCCAACCGCGATCTACCGAGCACCTTCTTTTCTGCTAGCAGCGTGGCGTAAGGCGTAGTCTTCGGATTTTTATAGACCCGGATCCAATTGATTTTGAAGGACCAGGATTGCGCCGCTGTCTCCATCGGGAGTGCAAACAATGTGAGCAGTGCGAACCAAAGCAGCAGGCTCCCCGTGGAAACGTGTCGGTTTCGCGGTAAGCGTGGCGTGTCCGTGCCGCCGTGCGGCTCATAGGTTAACGGACGTAGAGCAAGGGGGGGGGTAAATCGGGTGGCATCAGCACCGCAACGCGCAAACGCGCACAGCTTTGGCAGCAACGCGGTGACAGCAGTCTTCAAGCGGCCAATGGGTGCCGCTAGGGTGAGAGTTGATAGATATTTCATGAGTTTTTCTCCTTATTGTTTCGGAGTGAAAATGAGAGCGACATAAAACATTATCTATATAGTACCCTATTTTCGCGTTTTTGTCCAATTAAAAATCTGTTTTCCCGTTGGGCCCCTTTCATCGTAGCGCGAGGTCTTGTGCCTCGCGAAGCCCCTTGATAGACCGCGGCATGGCGCGGCACAGGACCGCGCCCTACGGACTAAGGGGCCCTTTTCACCGACGGCCCCTTTGAACCGTAGCGCGAGGGCCTGTCCCTCGCGATCTCTCGACCCACACAAACCGGCCCCTTTCACCGTCGCGCGAGGGCCTGTCCCTCGCGAAGCCCCTTGATTGACCGATGCATGGCGCGGCACAGGACCGCGCCCTACGGACTAAGGGGCTTTTTCACCATCGCGCGCTGGACAACCTGTGCCTCGCGAAGCCCCTTGATTGACCGATGCATGGCGCGGCACAGGCCCTCGCCCTACGGACTCAGGGGCCCCTTCTACCGTAGCGCGAGGGCCTGTCCCTCGCGATCTCTTTTGATAGACCGAAGCATGGCGCGGCACAGGACCTCGCCCTACGGACTGAGGGGCCCCTTCTACCGTAGCGCGAGGGCCTGTCCCTCGCGATCTCTCGACCACACAAAACGGCCCCTTTCACCGTAGCGCGAGGTCTTGTGCCTCGCGATCTCTTTTGATAGACCGATGCATGGCGCGGCACAGGACCGCGCCCTACGGACTAAGGGGCCCTTTTCACCGACGGCCCCTTTGAACCGTAGCGCGAGGGCCGTTACGCCGAAACGTTGTCATCTCTGCCGCCTCGCTGCAGAGATGTCCACTGTCCCTCGCGAAGCCCCGCGCAAGGAAAAAACCGCCCCCCCCCTTCACGGTCGAGGGATCGCGAGGCACAAGCCCTCGCGCGACGGTGAAAAGGTGCCTTTCTTGTCGGTCGAGCGATCGCGAGGGACAGGCCCTCGCGCGACGGTGCTAGGAACCGCTCGCGGCCGACAGGCCCTCGCGCTACGGTGAAAAGGGCCCACCGGGCTACGGTGAAAAGGGCCCGCTTTCGCCATTCTGGCTCTACATCCTGATTCAGACAGAAATTTTCTTGATTTGCAAACGGCTTTCGTTTACAATAAAAAATACTATTAAAGGAGATCTTTCATCATGGCACAGACACATACGCATGCGATGCCCGCACCGCTGGTGATTCCGGCATCGGAAACCGCCGCGCAGATGGCACAAGCGGCGATGCATTTTTTGGATACGCTGACACCGCCTCTCCGCGAACAGGCGGCTCTTTCGTTTGATGGGAACGAACGGTTCCGGTGGCACTATATTCCGGTTGAGATGTGGGAACGGAAGGGTGTCTCGCTCAAGGAATTGAACGCGACACAGCAGGGAGCCGCCTTTGCGCTGCTGGAGAGCGGGCTCAGCGCGGGTGGGTATAAGAAAGCACGCGCGATTATCAATTTGGAGACGACGCTTGGGGAGATTGAGCGAGCGGCTGGGCAGGCGAGACTTGCTCGCGATCCGGCATCCTACTTTTTTACGGTGTTCGGTGACCCGGGCGGCAATGGTGCTTGGGGTTGGCGCGCCGAGGGGCATCACGTTTCTCTCAATTTCACTGTCGTCAATCGCGAGTTGATTTCGCCGAACCCGTTCTTCTTCGGTTCTAACCCGGCGGAGGTACCGTCCGGCGACAAGAAGGGATTGCGGGTGCTTGCGGCGGAAGAAGATATCGCGCGGGAACTTCTCGGCACGCTCAGTACTGAGCAGAAGGAGCGGAGCATCATCGATGCGGATGCACCGTCCGATATTTTGACGCGCGATGTGCCGAAAGTTGCGTTTGACGCGGTGGAGGGACTGCCCGCTGACTCCATGGAGACGCATCAGCGCGAGGTTTTGATGAAGTTGGTGCATGAATACATCGACCGGCTCCCTGACGAGGTAGCGGCGATTGAGCATCGCAAGCTGCGCGAGGGCAGCGTCAACGATATTCATTTTGCGTGGGCAGGCGGCGAGGCGCGCGGGATGCCGCACTATTACCGTCTCCACGGCCCGTTTTTCTTTGTGGAATACGATAACACGCAGAACGATGCGAACCATATCCACTCGGTTTGGCGGCACATCGCCGATGATTTTGGGGTGGATTTGCTGCGGTTGCATTACCACAAGGCGGCGCATCATGCGCATTAGGTTTCAGTCGGCGGGGCATTTTGGCGCGGCCACATGGCAGCCATGCCTTGCTTGAAAAACGTCTCTTTAGGTCCGCTAGGACCTAAAGAGGGTTTCCTTTATCGCGCGGATTTTAGCAATGCCCACGTCGTCGTTAGTTTGTCCCTCAGTTCAACGGCGGCTTTCTCAGCGGTGAGTTTGACGAGCCCCGTATGTTCGGAGTTTTTCCCGAAGACGATGGCGTGCGTATACCACCCGCTCCATCCCTTCTGGCCGTCTTGTCCGGCACCTTTGTCGCCATCGTTGACGCAGATGCCGAGTCCGAATTCAAACCCTGCGCTGAACTTTTTGCCTTTCACCTGCAATTCCTCTGCGGTGAACCGAAGTTCGTAGTAGGTTTTCTTCTCCGCTTCGTCTCGGATGATGACGATGTCATCGTCTGGGACGATACCTGCGCCGCCGGGGTTTTCGTTCAACGCGCCCGGGAGGATGTTCTCGGCTTTATCGTCTAAGCCGATGTTGTAGAGCCACATGGGCAGTCCGGGCTTCCGGTTGCCACTCATTTCAAAAGCGAGTTGCGCGCCATCGCCGTTCCATGCGTCATCCGCTGCGTGTTCATGCTCGTCATCGGTAACGATGAGGCCGAGATAAACTGCCTTTTCATCCCAGACTATCATGAAACACGTCTCGTGGTCATCGGCACCTTTCCACTTGCCGCCGTCGTGTTCTTGGAAGACATTGCCTTGATATTCCACACCACAGAATGGGGTTCCATCGGTGCCGGTGACGGATTCCATGATGCCGTCCCATTCGCCCAGGTCGCCGTCAATTTCGACTTCTACGCCTGTGAGCGCGTTGTAGACATCGTGCGTTTTGCTCCGCCACTGCGCATTGACAGAGGCGGCGGTAATCATGACGAGTGCCATGAGAAAAATTAAGTTTTTCATTTTGATGCTCCTTTGATTTTGGCCTGTTTGAGTTCAGATAACCCGCTTAGAACGGGGTGGGATAAGGTAGTTTTCTGTAGGCATGACCGTGACGGCCTCGCCGCCAGCGTGCGCCTGCCGTAGCGCGGGGGCCGTTACGGTCACGCCTACAGCAAACGTGCGTGTGTCGCCCCGCGTAAACACGCCACCTTTAACGTTGTCCTCTCTGCCGCCTCGCTGCAGAGATGTCCACTGTCCCCCGCGATGTTTCACGATGGCGAGGGACACCCTCGGCGATTCGCGTCGCCGGGTTTTCCCTCGCCCTACGGGACTGAGCGGCTGGGTTTTGGATAATAGCCTGCCTGTTACCTAGGCTCTCTACCGGTCGGCGGGGATTTGCGTGGGTGCCGTGTCTCCCAAACAAAAAATATACCGGCTACTTGAGCCGATGTAGAGCCGCCCGTTGGCAATAGCAGGGGATGAATAAAGTTGAATGCCGCGCGTAGCACCGTCAAAATGCCGGACATCAAATTCCCATTGCACTTTGCCGGTATCAACGGAAAGCGCGTAGACACGTCCATGGGTGCTCCCCACGTAAACCGTATCCATTGTGACAGCTGGCGAGGAGACAATAGGACTTCCAAGGGTGGTTTTCCAGAGGAGTTCTCCGTCGGTTGCCGAGAGTGTGTAGACGTGTCCATCGCGTGAGCCGAAAACCGTTTTCCCGTTGCGGCTAGCGATGGCTGTGTGGACAGCATCTTTTGCTTCGTATTCCCACGCGGTTTCCCCTGTCTCGGCGTTAACGGCGACGACTTTCCCCTTCGGCACCGGCGCGCTTTCAGAGAAATTTCCAGTTCCCATCCCAAAGAGAACGAGGTTTTCGTGGACACTTGGGCTTCCCCACACCGGGTACGCCATCGGTTTCGTCCAGATTTCTTCGCCTGTCTGTGCATCAAGGGCGTACACGCGATAATCGCCGTAGCCGGTCCCGAAGTAGGCTTTTCCGCTGTGGACGACAGGCGACATGTCGGCGTGGACATCGGGATAATGCCAAATTTTCTTTCCTTCCAGTGCATCGATGCAATACACGCCATCCGCGCCGGCGGTGAAGTAGAGTTTTCCTTGACTGATGAAAGGCGTTGACTCCACGTGACTTTGTGTCTGAAAACGCCATATCAGTTCCCCGTTCTTCGCATCGAGGCAGCTGAGGTGACACCCGCTATCTTGGTGATATCCTTCGCCGATGTAGACGCGGCCGCCTGCGACGGCAGGCGAAGAGAAAATGGGAATGTCGGAATCGTGTCGCCAGAGCACTTCACCGGTATCAGCGTCGATGCAATAAGTTGCGCCGCCGATTGAGAAAATTGAGCCTTGAGATGCCCCGATATAGAGCCGATTGCCGACAACCGCGGGCGATGAAGAAAAATCGACTGCCACTGAACCGGGTGCCGTGCAAATCCACACGAAGTTGCCGCCAGTCGGCCCGGGGCGTTCATCAGTATGCCCTGTGCGTCCTGCGCTGCCGCGGAATGTTATCCATGGATGCATTGCCTCTGTGCCGGTATGCACGGTGCGCTGTGTAACGTGTAAGCGCGCAGTCGATGCTGGTTGTAATGACATCGTGACAAGTTGATAAGTGCCCCATGCGAGCCCGGAGAGGACAATCAGACTCAGCACCGATGCGATGACTTTATGCGCGGCGGCGAAGTCTCGCAACCGGTAAAAGAGCATCTTCACTGTCTCTCGCGCAAACACGAGTGCGGTGATAACCGCAATGCCGACAAACGCGAGAATCTGCGGAATCAGGCCGAGGAGAGCTGACAGCGGTCCGAGCAACTGGGGAATCACAGCTTCGGCGGGCCTTGCGAAGTTTGTCAAAGCGAGGAGGCTCATCAGTGAAAGCATTGGAATGATTTTTCTCATGGTGCATCTCCTCTGCCTATTGGGACTCCGCCAGAAATTCAAGGGCGAAATGCAACAGGTTCTCCAGCATCGCCCTGTTGCGAGAGACGTTGGATTCCGTTCGGTTGTGAAGACTCGTGATGAGATACATGCCTTTTCCATGTTTCAGCGTTGCCACGACGATTTCCTTCCCGTTATCGGTTGTTGCGAGCACCTTATATTTTTTGTTCCACCTGTTCCATCCATCGTCTATTGCGATTTTCCCGGAACGGATGCGGTTCGGTTGCTTGAAGAGGTGTCCTGCTTCTGCTGTCGGTTTGAAAGCGTTCCGTGCTGGGCTTTCTACGCCGCGGAGCGGCTCTGGCAGCCAGCCAGTCTCACAGGGCCGATTTTCATCGCTGTCTTGTCCGGAGACGATGACAACGCCGCCGTTTCTGACGAAGTCTCTGATGCGCTTTTCTTGGCGGGCATGGAGGCGATATTTGTCTGCAGAGAGTGCTCGGAAGCCGAGCCACAAGATGTTCGCGCTGCTGAGCCCCGGCAAACTCCGGTCGCCGGTATCATCGTAGGCGAGATGTCGTTCGCGCGCAAGGCGCGAAATCGCTTGGTGTTCAACACGGTGCGTGTTCGCCCTGAGCAAGAGGAGTCGCGTCGCGCCCGAGTTGGGAAATTTTGTTGTTAGCGCTGCTGGCTGCTCGCGCAACATCGCTTTCAATTCTTCCTGAAACTTCGGGGTTGACGTTCGTTTGGAAGACTGGCTCTCGTTCAGATATTTTTCGATGTGCGTCAGTCCCCACCATACTTTGCTTTTATCCCGCCGGTCTTGCCCTTTCACTTGGAACCAGGTGCCGTTTGCATGCACCAAACTGTCGAGTCGCGCTCCCTCTTTCGCGTAAAAGACGAGCACGGGTGTGTCATGCGTGAGCAACTTCAGCACTTTTTGGGGGTAGTTCGCTTGCCCAACGTCAAGCCGAAGTTGGATTACCTCAAATTCGCTCTGGCCTTTGAGGTTCTTTTCCACCTTGAGTTTCACCGTTAGCCGTTTGGCGTTCATCTCTGTCACGGTGCAGAAGACGATGTTGGAGCATTCTTCAACGATTTGTTCGACGGTATAACGTCGTTTGATGTAGCCTTCTGCGCGCCAAACCGTTAGGATAACGGAGGCGAGAAGGCATGTGAGACAAAAGATTTTCCATTTTTTCATGCTGCGTTTCCTCGTAGATGGTGCGGGGGCTGTCATTTTCTGTGGCGGCGGGAGGATATAGACATCCTCCCGTGCGCGAGAATCTGCAGTCACTTCTCGCTTACTGAACTTTAACGGCGGTGCCGCTTGCGCTCACCATCAACATGCTGTCACCGATGACTTCGTAGTCAATGTCAACGCCGACAACAGCGTGTGCGCCGCGTTGCTGCGCGAATTGTTGCATCTCGCGAAGGGCCGTTTCACGTCCATCGGCGAGTTTGCTCTCGTAGGTTCCAGACCGGCCGCCGACTAAGTCGGTAATTCCGGCGAGGAAATCGCGAAAAACGTTCGCGCCCATGATGGCTTCCCCGGTCACGATGCCGAGGTATTCCGTAATCTGCCGTCCTTCAATGTTGTGTGTGGTTGTCGTTATCATGCAAATCTCCTTATTATTGTGCTTTGCCGCGCGCCGTGATGTCCCACACGGACTCGACAATTCCATCGCGGATGCCGCAGTATCTGTCGTGGAGGTTCACCGTGGTGCAGCAGTGCGTGGGTAAAATTTCGAGTTTATCCCCTGGTGTGAGGGATACGCTTGCGTCGGCGTTCATCTTTCCGTGTTCTTCGGAAAGCCCTACCATTTCAAGCCCATTCATCCCGACAGGCTGAGGCATACCGAACTCTTTAGCAAGCACCTTCATGCCGGTGTCCACGATAACCCGGTCTGGCGCGGGACGACTGACGACGGTTGCCAAGACAGTCAAGGCGCATTGAAAGTGTTCACCGACACCTTCAACGTTGCGATAGGTTGCATCCATGAAGATGTAGGAACCGGCTTGCACCTCTGTCATCTCAGGAATGCTCCCGGTGATGTTAAATGTGCCGGTGCCGCCGCCGCTCATGATTGGTACGGCGATGCTTTGCTTTTCAAGGTAGTGCTTCGCATCTACCAATAGTTGGACAGAGTGGCGTGCCGCTGCATCGCGTTCGGCGTAGTTCGGCTTGGCGACGGTATGTCCTTCGTAGCCCATTAACCCCTCGAACTTCAAGTGTGAGGCGCGGAGGATATGGCGCGCCAACTCCAACGTCGGTTGCCCGGGTTCAACGCCGCAGCGGTTCATACCGGTGTTCACCTCTATCAGCATTCGGACGGTTACGCCTTTCGCCCGCGCCGCCGCTGAAATGTCTGTCACATTCTGTGCGTTATCCACGGCCACCATGATGTCAGATTGCTTGGCAAGATTGACGAGGCGCGCTATCTTCTGCGTGCCGATGATCTGGTTGGCCACCAGCACGTCTCGGATGCCTGCGTGAATGACAGCTTCCGCTTCGCCCAGTTTCGCGCAGGTAACGCCGATAGCACCGGCGGCAATCTGTTTATGCGAGAGGAGCGGCGTTTTATGCGTTTTGACGTGCGGCCGGAGTTCTGTATTGACTGTCTTGAAATAATCCGCCATCGTCTGGATATTGGATTCCATTTTGTCCAAATCTACCAGCAGCGCGGGTGTATCCAATTCGGTTTTGTGCATCCCAATCAGCGACATCGGGCTACCTCCTAAAGTTGTTTAACCGGATTTGACAGTGTGCCGAACCCGTCAATCTCGATTTCAACGACATCGCCAGCGGCGAGCGGCAATTCGTTTGGAACGATGATGCCGGTGCCAGTGGACACAACAGTGCCGAACGGGATAGGGTTATCCCGCATCAGAAACCCGGTCAGCTGTTCAAACTTCCAATTAATTTGGGAGGTATTGACACTTCCCGCGTAGATAACATCTTCGCCACGAAGGACAGTGCAGCGCATGTCCAAGTCGTAAGGATTATCGACTTCGGAGGTTGTGACGAACATCGGTCCGAGGGCGCAACAGCCGTAAAAGATTTTAGACTGCGGCAGGTAGAGTGGATTGTCGCGTTCAATATCCCATGCGGAGACATCGTTGCAAAGGGTATAGCCGACTATCTCACCGTCGTTGCCTAAAACATAGGCGAGTTCAGGTTCCGTTGCAGTGAGCGTAGAATCGCTGCGGATGCCGATGAAGCCGTTAGGGCCGACACATCGCGTCGGTGTCGCCTTGAAAAATATCTCGGGCCGGTCGGCGTGATAGATGCGGCTGTAGATATCCTGTTCGCTGTCATCATCGCGCATGTCCGCGCTTCGTTTGTAGGTAACGCCGCATCCCCACACTTCGGGTGCGTCAATTGGGGCCAAGAGATGCGGAACGTTCTCATCGGGTGCGACATCCAAATCCTGGAGGGTGAGTCCATCCTTCTTCGCTGTGTCGCGTTCTTCCTCCCGAGGTGGCGGAATCTGTATCGGCGCGGGGGGTGCCACCTGCTCTTGGATATCAGCGAGCAGCACGCCGAGGCTTATTCCTTCGTAATAAGCGAGTTCAAGCACTTCTAACACGCCCGGCGATTCCTTGCTGGTGACATCAATCACGTCGTTTTCGCGGGTGACAATCCCGAGCCGTTTGCCCACCTGCGGCAGGTGAAATTGAATCAGTTTCATGATTATTCCTCAGGTTTGCAAGACATTAACGTCCTGCCGGGACTAAGTCTGTTTCCTCAAGGAACGCGATGACTGCTTGCGCGCATTCTTCGAGGGACAGTTCCGCTGTGTTGAGTGTCACTTCGGATTTGAGCGGCGGTTCGTAGGGCGCGCTGATGCCCGTAAATTCCTTGATTTCGCCGGCCCGCGCCTTTTTGTATAATCCCTTCGTGTCGCGTTCTTCGCAGACATCAAGCGGACACTCTACAAAGACTTCGACGAATCTGTTGTCGGCGAGGAGGGCGCGCGCCTGCTCCCGGTCTGCGCGGTAGGGCGAGATGAACGCTGTCATAGCGATGGTGCCTGCATCTGCGAACAATTTTGCGACTTCGCCGATGCGGCGGATGTTTTCCGCCCTGTCTTCCGGGGAGAAGCCCAGGTTCTTGTTGAGTCCGTGGCGCACATTGTCGCCATCGAGGACGTAGGTGTGATGCTGTCGCTGGTGCAAGAGTTGCGCTACGGCGTTCGCCAGCGTCGATTTTCCGGAGCCGGAGAGCCCGGTAAACCAGATGACACAGCCTTTCTGGTTGAGCAATTGTTCTCTCTCTTGCGCCGTGACAGTCGCTTGGTGCCACGTAATGTTGGTTGCTTTCTGTTGAGCCAATCGATTTTCCTCACATCAAAAATTTTGAGGCCTTGATAAGGTGCCTCAATAAAAAGTATTCTACTCTATCTATTATACGCGATGCGTTTTAATAATGTCAAGTCTTTTTTATCAAAAAGTTATTTCTTGCTATTTTTGGGTGTATGATTTATTATATACATTGAGATGTGCGCGACGATAACCTTACCCAAACTGTTCAAAGGAGCAAACATCATGAAGGACGGAAAACTGAAAGTTGCAGCAGTCGGGTGCGGTGGCATCGGCTATCGGCACCAACAGGGTTACCTCCAACACCCGGGCGCGGAATTGGTGGCAGTCTGCGATATCGATGCCGCGAAGGCGAAGGCCCGCGCCGAAGAGCTCGGGGTGCCGAAGTGGTACCCCTCAATCCGAGAGATGCTGGCGTGCGAAGAATGCGACTTGGTGGACGTTGTTACGGCAGATCATCTGCATTTTGAACCGGTGATGGAGTGCCTTGAAGCGGGGAAACACGTCATTTCCGAGAAACCGCTTGCACTTCGCATCGAGGAAGCAGAGAAAATGGTCGCGAAGGCGGAAGAAGTCGGCGTGCACCTTGCAATTGACTACAATCGCCGCTTCGCGCCCGGGTACGTCCAAGCCAGGAAGTGGTTTGATGCAGGCGAGATTGGCCAAACCTACTATTTGGATATGAAGTTGTCGCAGGGCGGCCCTGCATCTACGTGGAAGGGCGAATACTACCTGCTTTACGAATTGGAGACGCACGCCATCGATCTCCTTCGATGGTTCGGCGGTGAAATTGTCGCGGTGTGTGCTGAGATGGCCAAACCGAGAAAACATGAGGCCCGCAATGGGGAGGAGGCTTGTTATACGAGCATGGCCATCTCTTTCCGCTACGAGACTGAGGTAGTTGCGACGCTGCTCGCCAGTTGGGATAGCGATTTTATCCATCCGATCGAACGGCTGGAAATCTGCGGCTCCAGGGGCGAGATTGTTGTTGACAACGTCCTCACCCGCGCTACCTTGATGCGGCGCGATAATCAGGTAGTTGAAGAATACCGGCCCTCCATTTTTCGGGACGAACAACTCGCGTTTAATGGGACATTCGCGTTACGGATGACCGCGTTGGTTGACGATTTGCTCGCTGATTGTCCGCCTGAACCGAGTGGGCGCGATGGGCTACAGGCCCTGCGGATCACGGAAGCTATCGTTGCATCGTGGCAGGAGAAACGAGAAGTCAAAGTTCGCATCGATTAAACGAAGGAGTGAAACAAATGAAGAATGTTTTTTTGATTTTTGCGTTAGGGTTTTGGGTGCTCAGTTGCGGGCCGCCCCCCCAGACCGGAAAGTTCCCGCCTGTCCCAGAAACCCCGACGGCTAGCCGGACGCAATCCCTGCAGAATCAGCAGGCGAATTTGCCTGCGTCCGGGATGGTAGATTTGCGGAAGATGCCCTATCTCCGCAATGTCTTTAAGACACCGCCGCGCCCTGGGAACGGCGGCCTTGACGATGTTTTCGCGACGCTGCGCAGCCAAGTGGATAACATGGCGATTATCTCCAACGGTTCGTTGGAAGTCCTGAAGGCATTTATCGCCAAGGGATGGGCACCCATCGTGCTACTCCAAAGTCGACAGAGTCAGGAGTTGCTGCCGGTTGTCCAATACGATGACAGGGCGAACGAGGTGTACCTCCAACATCCGACGAACCTGTCTAAGCGTCGAATGAGTTACAAGGATTTTGAGAGGGCTTGGGCGGCTTCACGTTCAAAGTGCCTTTTAATCACTGTGCAGAACCTCTCGGAAGCGAAAATCCAAGAGGTTTTGGGGACATATCTTCCGGCGGCAGCGTTTGAGCGGCTCAGCGTCAGGAGTAAGCGGCATGCGTATCGCAAATAAGCCTGCGGCGTTCGCGAATGAGGGGGCTTAATATGGGGACGAAACCGACGCTCTATGATGACATCCCAGTTCATCCGTTTCCGCCGACGCGTCCTGATGTCACGATTGTCGAGAGTTCAGAGAAAATCTCCGCGGTTGATTGCCCTGAGCTCCAATGGTGGTTCGCTATTCCTCGGCTCGGCGAACACTATCTTTGGGCGACTTATGATGCCGAAACGTTGAAACTCGCTGCCGTGACAGAACTGGTTTCTATTGCGCCTGCAATGGTTCAGGACATTGCGTGTGTAGAACTCCGCGTGAAGGAATGGACGCAGAATGACTGGCCGGCAGGCCCGGAGTGGATGTATGCCGTGCTAGAGGCAGAGCACACTCGGTGGCTTTCTGTCGCTTGGACAGACGAGGGAAGCAGGGTTTCCTATACCCTCGGCGACGAGGGATTTGAAGAGCAGTGGGGCGGGCCGACACAACGGCGTATCGTTGACGAGGAGCGATACCAACTTCAAACCGATGGTTCCTACAAGCTCACTGACAAGCAGGGACTCGGTGCAGGCACCTACGACGTAACAATAGGTGAGCAGACCTTCACGTGTCTCCGCGTTTTGGATGCCGATATTTCTAAACCAGACGGCGGAGAACTCGCGGAAGTTTTCATTGAGAGCGGCGGCCGCACCGTTTTTTTCAGACGCTACGATGGACAACATCTCCGGGGGCACGATTTGGTGAAGAAGTTTCCTGACAATCGCCGGATTGTGATTAACGATGTCACGTACGTCCATGCCGACTGTACTGGTTGGGCCCATGATACCGTTCCGGAGGTGGCCCTTCGGCCCTAGAAACGTTGAATTTTTAGACACAAGGAGGCGTTCGTAATGAGTCAACTTGGCGCAACACCGGTTACGGCACCCGGCTGGACAGCCAAACCGAAAAACGGCATGGCCATCGTCGATTGCGATGTGCATCACAATTTTCGGAATCCCACCCAGCTGTTGCCCTATCTATCGAAGTTCTATCAGGAACACCTGTTGGACCAGGGCTTGCATCTCGGTGGGTATCCGAATATCCCGATTCGGAGCAACCGCGTCGATCTGAAGGGCCGCCTTAAGATGGAGGAACGTCCGGAAGATAAGGATACCGGCGGCGACCCGAGGGATTTCAACTTCACGCTTGAATTCCTCCAAACGGAACATTTGGACAGGTGGCATGTTGATGTCGCGCTGCTCACCGGGCCGCCGCCGTTCTACGGCTATTCCGGCCTCCCAGACCCGGATTGGGCGGCCGCGCTCTGCCGCGCCTTTAACGATTGGACGATTGCACATTGGCTTGAGCGGGACGCGCGCGTCTTCAACGCCATCCTCGTATCGCCTTCAGATCCGCCGCAGGCCGTTGAAGAGATTAACAGACTGGCAGCCCGGAAGGACACCGTCGCCGTGATGGTACCGATGGGGACGAGTCGGCCGTTTGGCAACCGCTTTTATCATCCCATCTGGGCGGCGTGTGAAGAACATGGTTTACCGGTTGTCTCGCACATCGGCGGTGGCGGCGGTGCAACCCGGACGACACCGACACCTGTCGGGCACCCTACCTACTACATGGAAACACGGATGAGCCGTCCTTACGTTGCCAGCACGCATGCCACGTCGCTCATCTGTGAAGGTGTGTTCGAGAAGTTCCCGAACCTGAAATTTGCCCTTATTGAGGCGCAACAGTTGTGGGCAGTCTCGGTGATGTGGCACCTTGATACGGATTGGAAGGCCCTGCGCGACCAGACACCTTGGGTGAAGCGGCTGCCGAGTGAATACTTTCGCGAGCACATCCGCATCGGTTCGCAGCCGATGCACGAGCCTGAGAGACCGGAGCAGATGTATCAGATGTTGGACATGCTCCATGCCGACGAGACGCTGATATTCTGTTCGGACTTTCCGCATTTTGATTGGAATGACCCGGTGACTGTCTTTCCAAAGCTTTCCGATGATTTGCACCATCGCATTTTCGCACAAAATGCGTTGGATATCCTGCGCATGCCGTAGGCGCAAGAAAATCATCGGATGATGCTGACCGGCGGGCGGAAACCGTAGAAATCTGCCCTTACAGTTGGGTGAAATGTGCGCGTAGTTTCCGCTGCAGTCCGGTCGGGAAAATAGGAGAAAGAATCATGGCTCGGGTTGTCGTGGGAAAGGTATCGGAGATTCCGCCGGGGGAACGGAAGATTATCGTTCCGTTCCGGGGCAAGGCGGGTGTTGGAGTGTTCAACGTCGCTGGCACCTTTTATGCCGTGCGGAACATCTGTCCGCATAAGCGGGGCCCGCTCTGCACCGGTGAACTCAGCGGCAGGTTCGCCGCCGATGCGCCGCCATCAACGGAAGGCGCGAGGCTCTCCGTTGACGGCTTGGGCGAGGTTTTGCGCTGCCCGTGGCATCAGTGGACGTTTGATATTGCAACCGGCCAGTGCCGCGTAGACGCAACGCTGCGGGTTGCTACGTATCCCGTGAAAATCGATGGGGACGATGTTGTGGTGGAATACGATGGTTGAACGACTCAGTTAGCAGGTGCATTTTCTAAATTTGTCTGTCTTATCTGGCGATAAAATTTATTGGGGAGATGCCGGGGCGGTGGTGGCTGTAGTTTCAGTGTTGATGCTTCGCCTGGTGTTGGGACGTGCGAAGCAGCTGCGCGGAACCCTCGCCTGCAACACAATACAAATGGTTTTCTGATGCAGATTGTTTCTCCGCAGAAGTTGGACGATTTTGTCCAGAGACATCCAAACAGCAAATCGGGATTCAACCACTGGCGTAAATGGATTGAGAGAGGCCGGTTCGGTTCAATCAATGAAGTTCGTGAGGTGTTTCCGCACGCAGATCTGGTAAAAAAGGAAGTCTCCGCTCATCCGGAGCAGCGAGGCCCTCGAGTGAAAAAAGAAATCATCTTTACCGTTTTCAACATTGGGGGTAACAAAGCGCGCTTGATTGCAATTATGCAATATAAACCGCAGTGGGTTACCGTTCATGAAGTGTTCACGCATGCCGAGTATGATGCGTGGCTGAAAAAGAGGTAAGAACCTATGTTAAGTCCGATACGAACGACACAGAATGTATTATCGCTACCCGCTCTCTCTGTTTCTGTCGGTGTGAACCAACAGGTGCTCTTTGCCCCACAGCAACCAGTTAACCGCCCTGCAAAAAATCAAGACACTGCGGTGTATCCCTTTCCGGCAAGTGCCGTGCCCTGGCTGATAGAAGTGCAGGAATTATTAACCCAGCTTGTCAATCGGAACCCAAACCTGCGCAGCGCTGTAGTGACAGGTGACGAATACAAACGGCTCTCCGCTATGATGGAGGATTTCATCTGGAGCCTCGGCCAGGATGAAGAGCATCCTTTAGCCGCCCTGATGGCGTGTGTTGGCACTTTCATGATAAGTCACGAGAAAGAGCATTTTCCGAAACGAGAAGAACTCTGGGCTGAACTTCAGGAGGAAGATGCAAAGATTGAGGCATTCCTCGCAAAAAGCGATGCCCTTGAGCCGTTCCCAAGGTGGACCGAGGAAGAGATTGCTATTGATGCTTTTTTCTACATCGGTAGTGTCATGTCTGAGGCCGGGCGAGGAGAAAACGCGATTGCTGCCTACACTACAGTCCTCCGGCTGAAACCCGATGATGCCGAGGCTTATTGCAACCGTGGTAGCGTCCATTATGTGCTCGGCAACTACGCCGCGGCGATTCAGAATTATGATGAAGCCATCCGTTTGAGACCGGACCGGGGAGAAGGCTATTTCAACCGTGCCGTGACGCACTTCCAGCTGCACGACTATGCTGCGGCGATTCGTGATTACGACGCGGCACTGTCGCGAAAACCTGATGCTGTGGATGCTTATATCGGCCGCGCGCATGCAAACTTCGTGTTGCAGCGATATGAAGCGGCACTGCGTGACTACGATGAGGCGTTGCGGCTTGAGCCAAATCAAGCGGTGGCGGGCCACTACCGCGATATCGCGCAAGCACAGATGACGCACGAGAAAAGGCGCGGTTAAAAACCGCGCCTACGGGCACATTAGGCAGATACCCAAGGCACTCGCCTTGATTCAATGTTAGAAATCACCTTTCGCGTACGGCTCAGGTATGAAAAAGTGCTACTATATGCAAGCAGCTTTGCATATAGTGCTACTATATGCAAACAGGCCGACATATAGTAGCGCGCTGAGGAACATAAATGTATGGTAAATAGACAATTTTGGCTCAATCGCATCAAAACTGCCTGGGAACGCCGTCCGGTCATCTGGCTGTCCGGCGTGCGGCGTGTTGGGAAAACGTGCTTGTGCCAGACACTGCCTGATAGTGAATATTTCGATTGTGAACTGCCGCGTGTCAGACGGTTGATGGAAGAGCCGCAAGGATTTCTTGATAGTGTTGGGGCCGGGCGGATTATTCTTGATGAAATTCATCGCCTACCGAATCCGTCGGAATTATTAAAAATTGCTGCAGATCACTATTTACATGTTGAGGTTATCGCGACGGGTTCGTCAACGCTCGGGGCGAGCGCGAAATTTCGGGATACACTAGCCGGCCGCAAAACTGAGTTGTGGCTAACCCCGATGATAAAGGCAGACCTCGGTGATTTCAATCGCGTAGACCTTCCCCATCGTCTGTTGCATGGCGGGCTGCCTCCGTTTTTTCTTGAGACAACGCCTCCTGAACGCGAGTTCCAAGAGTGGATGGATGCGTACTGGGCAAAAGACATCCAAGAACTTTTTCGGCTTGAACGCCGTTACTCGTTTCAGAAATTCACGGAGTTGCTGATGGCACAGAGCGGTGGTATTTTCGAGGCTACCCGTTTTGCACGTCCGTGCGAGGTCAGTCGTGTCACGATATCAAACTATCTCTCCATTTTGGAGGCAACCTTCGTCGTGCATATTATCCGCCCCTTCAATTCGCGTCGTTCAACAGAGATTGTTGCTGCTCCGAAAGTCTACGGATTTGATACCGGGTTCGTCTGCTATCATCAAGGGTGGTCCCAACTGCGCCAGGAAGACCTGGGTTTGCTCTGGGAACATTTTGTTCTCAACGAGATTATGGCGCACAGACAGTCTCGCGAGATTCAGTATTGGCGCGACAAAAGGGGCCATGAAGTGGATTTTGTGCTTGGACGTGTGCGGGACATACCGATCGCTATTGAGTGCAAGTGGTCTGCTTCAGGATTTTCACCTCGTCCGTTACTCGCTTTCCGCAGGCAGTATCCGGAAGGCAAGAATTTTGTTGTCGCGCACGATATAGAGCATGCTTTCACAAGGGATTACAACGGCACCCATGTCAAATTTGTGAATTTAGATACGTTGGTTGCTGAAACCTGCCAATGATTCTTAAGGCCATAGGCGTTACGCCAATCTATCCGTTCCGGTCGGCGCGCGTTGGAAGCAAGCCGACACGCCACCTTTCGCGGTTTCCAACCGCGCTTACGTGGTTCAGTCTGCTCCGGTCCAACTGACAGAGGTAAAATTTAGGCAGGCATCCACGCCCGTGGTGCGATACCTTCCACGTGCGTTTTGACATCGACAACCGCCGGTTTCCCCGAGGCGAACGCCGCGTCTAGTGCCCCCGCGAGTTCTCTCGGTTGGTTGACGGTTATCCCGAAACAGCCCATAGATTCAGCCATTTTTGCAAAATCGGCATCAGGGAAGAGCCAGAGTTCATCGGAGCCGGGGGTGCGTCCGCCGTAAACGGACTCAACGCCGCCCTGCTCTTGATTCAGCGAGTGGTTATTGTTCACCACGATGACAGCGTTAATCCCGCATTTCGTGGCGGTATCCAATTCGGTCAGGTGATACCAGATGCCGCCATCACCGGTAAAGCACAGCACTGGACGTTCGGGGGCCGCGCACTTCGCGCCGAATGCCGCAGGGAGTCCCCATCCAAGCGAACCGGCGCAACGGATGAAAGTCTGTTCCGGATGCTTCAGATCTATCATTGTCCCTGTCCAGATGCCTGAATGTCCGGTGTCGGAGACGAGAATCGCGTCTGAAGGGAGATAACCGGTCAGCTCGCGACAGAGTCGTTCGGGGAGCATCGGCAGTTGCTCCGAGTTGACTTTTTCACTGACGCTTGCTTTCCAATTCTCCACTAATTTTTGCACGCGTTGAACCCATTCGGTGCGCTGTTGCGCTGTCTCGGCGGCATCAATCATGCGGCGCAGTGTATTTTTAACATCGCCTTGCATCCCCAACCGGATCGGATAATTCCGTCCCAGTTCATCTGGGTTGATGTCCAGTTGGATAATCGGTGTGCCTTGTGGCGGGATTTGGTAGCCGTTCGTCACCTGTCCACCGGTGTGGCTGCCGATGAAGAAAACCAGGTCTGCCTCGCAAACGGCTTGATTGGCACATGCGCGCGAGTATGAGCCGGGTACTCCGACTGCAAGCCGGTGCTCGCTCGGAAACATCGCCTTTGCATTCAAAGAGGTTGCGACGGGAATAGAGAGTTTCTCGGCGAGAGTTATCAATTCGGCGCGCGCGTCGGAGGCAGTAACGCCGCCGCCTGCCACAATAATAGGGCGTTCCGCATCGGCGAGCAGTTGTAGTGCCGCCGCTATTTTTTCTGTCTCTGCTTCCGGACGGAAAGGCGGCAGCTGCGCGAACCCATCTTCGATGATAACCGCTAGTTCACCTTCCCTGTCGATAACAGCGGAGCCGGCAATTCCTTCCAGGTCGAGATGGACGGGGCCTGGCGTGCCAGATGTAGCTACCCGAAAGGCTTGCCGCAAATAGAAGGGGAGTTGTTCCGGTGCGGCGACGAACGCGCTGTATTTTGTCACTGCCGAGAACGGATTGCCGTGGTCTACTTCTTGGTAGGCGTGCCGTTGCTGATTCAGTTGGTTTTCTCGTCCAGTCAACGCGATGACTGGGGAGCAGGCGAGATACGCGTCTTGCAGTCCGGCGGCGAGATTGAGCGCGCCGACGGATTGCGCCATGCAGAGGCTGGGCGCGCGTTTCACGCGAGCGTAGGCATCTGCCATATAAGCGGCCGCCTTCTCGCCGTGCGTCTGCACGCGTTTTATCCCCAGGTGTTCCATTTCCATCAACGCTCTGGGACCGATGTAGGGCATAAAAAAGACGTGGGTGATTCCGTAACCGTGGACGGTTTCTGCAATAAACCGCGCGCCTGTCATTTTGTCGGGCATCATTCTCCTCCGAGTTGATAAAAATCACAAAATTTGAGGTATTGAAGCATCGCTGTTGATGACAAAGTCTAACAGAAATTCGCGATTTCTGCAAGTCTGGCGTGTTTTGTCTGAGCGTTTGCGTGGGACAGGTTCTCGCGTGATGGTTAAAGGGCCTCTTTCGCGCTGCGGTAAAAAGGTGCCTTCGTCCGTAGGGCGCGGTCTTGTGCCTCGCCGTGCATCGGTGAAAAGGTGCTTAGTCCGTAGGGCGCGGTCCTGTGCCGCGCCATGCATCGGTGAAAAGGGGGCTTTCTTGTTGCGTGAACGATCGCGAGGGACAGTGGACATCTCTGCAGCGAGGCTGCAGAGATGACAAAGTTTCGGCGTAACGGCCCTCGCGCTACGGTTAAAAGGGCCCGTAGGTGAAAAGGTGCTTAGTCCGTAGGGCGCGGTGCTGTGCCGCGCCATGCATCGGTCTATCAAGGAGGATTGCGAGGGACAGGTCCCGAACATCGAGACCGGGAGGTCTCTCCTACCGGGGACAGGTTTTCCCTCGCGCTACGGTGAAAGGGGCCTCTTTGGCGCGACGGTAAAAAGGCCCTTAGTCCGTAGGGCGCGGTCCTGTGCTGCGCCATGCATCGGTGAAAAGGGGGCTTTCTTGGTGCGTGAACGATCGCGAGGGCCTGTCCCTCGCGCTACGGTGAAAAGGGGCCTACGGTGAAAAGGCCCCCTTAGTCCGTAGGGCGCGGTCCTGTGCTGCGCCATGCATCGGTCAATCAAGGAGGATCGCGAGGGACAGTCCCGAACATCGAGACCGGGAGGTCTCTCCTACCGGGGACAGGTTTTCCCTCGCGCTACGGTGAAGAGGTGCCTTAGTCCGTAGGGCGCGGTCCTGTGCCGCGCCATGCATCGGTCTATCAAGGCGGCTCGCGAGGGACAGTCCCGAACATCGAGACCGGGAGGTCTCTCCTACCGGGGACAGGTTTTCCCTCGCGCTACGGTGAAGAGGTGCCTTAGCTCCGTAGGGCGCGGTCCTGTGCCGCGCCATGCATCGGTCTATCAAGGCGGATCGCGAGGGACAGGTCCCGAACATCGAGACCGGGAGGTCTCTCCTACCGGGGACAGGTTTTCCTTCGCGCTACGGTGAAAAGGGGCCTTTCTTGCAGGGCCGTTTTAAGTCGCAAAAAAAATTCTTGACAAAAATGTTAAAAAATGATAGAATTTAAAGGAATTCGCAATTTTAAGTTGACAAAAACGCGAAAATATGGTATATTATATAGATATGCTCATTATTGCGCGTTAAAATCACATTTTTAAGTTGACAAACGTGCAAAAATGTGGTATATTATATTATATCATCGATTTGGGGCATGAAATTCGACGCTACGAAAAAGGAGCACGAACGTGAACACTCAATTCCGCGCGGCTTATCCGATTCGTCTGCAGATCTCTGGGAAAGCGACGCAGCAGCCACCGCGGCTGCGCGCCGTATCCACGTTTGCGCCTCCCGTTGATGATGCCCTAGACCGGATCACCCCCCCCCATTACTTTACGCCTGTTAACTCTTGCCGCTCTCGGCAGGAAGGGGCTCCGGGGGGATATCCCCGCTCTGAATGCCAACACGATCCCCAGCGCGCGTTTGCCGCGCGCTACCCGGTTCGCGCGCGCGACTCACAATGCCGCTTGGAGTCCCATCCTGGGAACCCCTCCAAGGGGCTCTTCGCGTCGCACGCTACCGACCCTGACTCACCGTTGGCTTTTCAGGGCTCACAAGCGTTGTACTGGGAAATTCTCTCTCCCACGTTGGAATGCAGAGCCAGGACGGGAGCACCGTGGGGTGGGTACCACGGTGCTCTTGTTCTGCCCTCAGTGCCGGCGGCGACGGAGGCGGCTCTCCCGATTTCGTTTGTGAACTTTTCACAACATTGCCGCCGCAATCAGGGCGGCTGAAACCCTTTATTCAATTCATTTTTCTAAGAGGAGAAATTTCCTATGAAAAAGTATTCCATTTTTTTCTTAGGTTTGCTGTTTGGCATCGGGATAGTTTCGATGCTCGGAACACCGATAGACGCACAAGGTGCCCAGCCGGCACTGGCACCTGCAAACACTTTCCCGGTGAAGTACTCTAGCACCGCGCCCCATACCGGCAAGTCCCGCTATCACAAGGTGCGCCAAGAGTGTCTCGAACATCACAACATCTACGGTGCCGCGTACACGGCAGCATGCGCATTGGTGCACCCGCATGGCTGGTCCCTTCCCACCGGGCCGAACGCGGTGACTTTGGCCAACAGCCCGGAAGTCGGCTATTACGGTGTAGGCGACACCATTGAAATTCAGATGACGTTTGCGGAACCTGTCACAGCCGATGAGGGTGTGACGCTGAGGCCGCCCAATTTCAAAAGCAGTAGCCATCCCGATTTCGTGTCAAATGATTGGGATTTTACACTCACCGATGCGGATAGGACTGACGGAGATAGAACGCTCACCTTTCGATACACCGTGAGAGCGGAAGATCTCAAGCTCGATAACCTCGAATTCGTGGGCAAGAATCTGTGGCATAATACCCATGCTGATCCCGATCATAACACTCTTCTGCCATCAGGTGCGAAGCACATAAGAGACTATACTACTTCCACCGACCTTTTGTTTCCTACAGGGACTTATTATAACTTTGGTCAATTTGTTTCAGCGCCGCTTCGGGCGTTTCTGATTAACGATCCTACGCTCACCGATTGGAGGGGTGTGTCTTATGAGTACGGTCCTCCGGTACAAGCTGATTCTGGCTATACTGTTACCAGGGCTAAGGCATACGCCTACGGGGTCGGCAAGCACATTGTGGATGCTTTCCCGGCGACAGTGTGGATTCCTGGCTTGATAAAGAATGGGGGGACGCACACCGAGGATCGACGCAACGCAATAGTCAACCTGGATCCCAGTGCCGGCTCTGTGACAGATTTTATGGCAGGGGTCACGGAATCGGTGTCGCAGGGCGGTGCGTTTGAAGTTGAATTCCGCTTTACGAACCATTACAAAGCGAAGAGTGCCAACGCCGAGGAAATCGGTACGACGTTTGGCGCGGAAGACATCGTCATCACCGATGCAGCTGGGAATTCGCTGGATTGGACGATTGATACCCCGGTTTACATCGGGCTCGACCATCGTGCACCACAGAATTATGGTGACACGACGCCTCCCGATGGGCATGCGCCCGGTGATGCGAAGAATTCAGCATCATTCTTGGTTTACAAAGCGCGGATAACGCCCGCCCGCGAGTTTCAGGGCGATGTGACGATTCAGGTTCCCGCCGGTGCCACAATGGACATCGCGGGCAACCTTAGTAAGGTATCGAATACGTTAACGGTGCCGGTGGATAGCGTGGTGGGTACGCCGGAGATTGTTGCGCCCGCCGCCGGTGTCTATACCGTCGGAGATAATATTGAAGTGGCGGGGACGTATGTCTGGGAGCATCTGCGGTATGAAGGGGCGAACCCGCCGTATGTGGTGTTGTATTTGGGCGAACAGGTGCCGGCAAATGCGCGGCATGCTGTCTGGACAGCGGCGGAAGACGCGGCTTCGACCCGGGTGACCTTCGCGTATACGTTGGCAGCCACGGATCCGGTGGCAGAGTCGGTGTCTGTGCCCTCTTTCAAGATACTGGTGCCGGCAGGGACAATATTGCTGTTTGGGGTAGGTGCGGCTGATGGGCAGCAGTCTGGGACAGATGCGCCTGCGGTGGGTTCTGGCACTGCGCCGGCCTCGGTGCCGGCGTTAGACCCGGATGTTCCGCCGGTAGTCCAAACGGTGCCGGTTGCCCCGTTGCGCGTGGTTGAACCGCCGGAGATTGTTGCGCCCCCCGCGGGTGCCCATACCCTCGGAGATAATATTGAAGTGGTGGTGACGTATACCCAGGAGCATCTGCGGTATGAAGGGGCGAACCCGCCGTATGTGGTGTTGTATCTGGGTGAACAGGTGTTAGCCAATGCGCGGCATGCTGTTTGGATGGCGGCGGAAGACACGAATTCGACGAAAGTCACCTTCGCGTATACGGTGGCAGCCACGGATCCGGTGGTAGAGTCGGTGGCTGTCCCCTCTGTCCAGACACAGGTGCCGGCAGGGACGATATTGCTGTCTGGGCCGCGAGGTGCGCCGACTGGGCAGCAGTCTGGGACAGCGGCTCCTGCTGTTGCGTCTGGTGCTGCGCCGGCCTCGGTGCCGCCTGCAGATCTGGTGCCGTTGCGAGATACGTCTGGACGTGAGATTCCGCAGCTCGTCCGGGAGACACCGGTTATACCGGTTGTGCCGTTTTTCCCCGAGGAGACTTCGCCGAAGGCTGCTGCGTCTGCTGTGCCTCGCAGTCCGATTGTTTTTAACGAGTTCGGCAATGGCAGCGGTGCTGCAAACGACTGGCTGGAATTGCGGAATGTCACGGGCGCGGCTGTCTCCTTGAAAGACTATCAGCTCTCGGTTGTGGCCGATGGGCAAAAGGAAGATACATCGCTCCACGTTTTCGCGGATGTGAGCGTGCCTGCGAATGGGCTGTTGCTGCTGGTGAGTACCTCGCCGGAGAAAACGTCTCTCGCCGGTGGCGATGATATCGCTACGGCCGATGTAGAGCAGAAAGGTTCGCCGCATCAGTATCTCGTTGCCTCGGGGCTCGCGTTGCCGGACGATGGGAAGTTCCTGTTGATTCTGCGGAACGCGAAGGAGAAACTCGGTATGAACGAGGCATTTGTCGATGTCGCCGGTGGCGGTGGCAGTGACACGGATGCGTTCGTTCGCGAGCAGACGGGTGACTATGATACATACGTCTGGCCGTTGCAAGTGCGTGAAGCTCCCGGTGGTGATACCGAAGGGGCCCTCGGCTCCGGTAAGGTGTGGCAGCGCGCGAAGGCAGATATTGTGGGTTACCACAAAGATGCCTGGGCAGAAGCGGCGTTCACCGGTATCGGCTATGACAGGAAGGTGGCGAATTCTGCTGCCACCGCAGGCACACCGGGGTATCCGAATGGTGCCGTGAAAACGGCAGCAGCTACGCCGAAGGGTAGTATCACCATCAGCGAAGTGATGTTTGATTCGGGTGGCGGCACACTGCCACAGTGGATAGAGCTGTATAATAAATCCAAAACCGAGGCACTCAATCTGAACCGGTGGGAACTGGAGTTCCAGAATGTGGATTCGGAAGACTTGGTAGGGCGGCCGATTGTGGCGTTGACGTTGCAAGAGAAGGTGATTCAACCGAATCAGACGCTGCTGATTGTTGCGGGGCCTGCGCGTGCATCGTCAAGCACGGTATTTCCTGCGGAGCGGGTTTACAACCTGTTGGCATTGCATGCGAGGAATCTGCGTATCAAGACTGCGCGGGATACGTTCCTGAGCGCGGAAGGCTTCTACCTGAAACTTACCGATAGCAACGGTAACCTCATAGACGAAGTGGGCAACACCGATGGCAATCGTCGGACGAAGGATGCGCCGGCGTGGGCGTTGCCGGTGAGTGCCGAGGCAGGTGTTCGGAGCTCGCTGATTCGGCGTTACGACAACGGCGTTGCACTGAAAGGGAAGCAGCGTGCGAGTTGGGCGCTGGCATCGAACCTCAAGCGACTCGCCGTGGAAGCCCTCCACTATGGGCATGCCGAGGATATCGGCACGCCGGGGTATCGGAAAGGCGGTGCCTTGCCGGTGGAGTTGTCAAGTTTCACCGTGTCTCGCACGGAGGCCGGTGCGGTTGTCGTGACCTGGACGACGGAGTCTGAAGTTGACAACGCTGGCTTCAACTTGCGCCGCAGCGAAAAACGTGACAGTGGTTTCACGCTGCTGAATGCTGCGCTGATTGCGGGTGCTGGCACGACGGGTGAGCGTCAGACGTATACGTTTACGGATACGTCTGCGAAGCCGGGTGTTGAGTACTACTATCAGATCGAGGAGGTCGCGTTTGATGGGCGGCCGGCGACGTTGGCGACGCGGATGTTGCGGGGGCCTGTCTCTGCGGCCAATCGGATGCTGACGACGTTCGGTGCTGTGAAGCAGCAGGCGAAATAGATGTAGGGCGGGGCTGTGCCTCGCCATGTAGAAAACGGCCGTGGTCCCTTGGGGCTGCGGCTGTTTTCGTTTGGGTTGGGCGATCGCGAGGGATAGACATTCGCGCGACGGTGAAAAGGCCCCTTCTACCGTAGGGCGCGGTCCTGTGCCGCGCCATGCATCGACCTACAGAGAAGTCCCGGGGCTTCGGGTGTTTTTGGTGTGGTCGAACGATCGCGAGGGACAGGCCCTCGCGCTACGGTGAAAAGGGCCCTTCGGTTAAAAGGGGCCCTTAGTCCGTAGGGCGCGGTCCTGTGCCGCGCCATGCATCGATCTGCAGAGAAGAGGCCCGAAGTCCTGGGGCTTCGGGCGTTTTTTGTGTAGGTCGGTAGATCGCGAGGGACAGGCCCTCGCGCTACGGTGAGAGGGGGGTTCGTGTGGTTCGGACGATCGCGGGGGACAGGCCCCCGCGCTACGGTAGAAGGGGGCCTTAGTCCGTAGGGCGCGGTCCTGTGCCGCGCCATGCATCGATCTGCAGAGAAGATGGCCGAAGTCCTGGGGCTTCGGGCGTTTTTTGTGTGGATCGAACGATCGCGGGGGACAGGCCCCCGCGCTACGGTAGAAGGGGCCCTTAGTCCGTAGGGCGCGGTCCTGTGCTGCGCCATGCTGCGGTCAATCGAGAGGGATCGCGGGGGACAAGTGCCGAACATCGAGACGCGGGAGGTCTCTCCTACCGAGGGACAGGTTTTCCCCGTTGGGAAAAAAGTTGTTGCAATTATGTATCAAATTGTGGTATAATTAATGTAATGGAAAATGCTATCTAATCCAAGTGGAGGAAAGAACGCAATATGAAGGTATGGCGCGTAGGGATTTTAGTGTGCTGCGTCTGTCTCATCGCGATGTCAGTTAGGGCAGACGTAAGTTATCACGCACAGATTGTCCCGATTCTCAAGCGGAGTTGCCAAGGGTGCCACCATCCCGGCGATCCGAACGGCGGTTTGATTGTGACAACCTACGCCGAGCTCACGCGCGGCGGCATGGCAGGCGAGGCAATCATACCCGGCAAGCCAGATGTAAGTCTCATCATCAAGCTGATTTCCGGCGATGAGCCTGCGATGCCACAGAATCAAGAACCGCTGTCTGCGGAAGAAGTGGCACTCTTCCGGCAGTGGATTCTGGCAGGTGCGCAAGACGATACCCCGATGGAAGTTGACGATTTAGGCGAGGGAGATTATCCGGTTTACACGGTGCCGCCTGTCGTTTCCGCGCTGGCGTATTCGCCCGATGGCGGCACGTTGGCAGTGTCGGGTGTCCGCGAGGTGCTGTTGTATGACACGACGCATTTTGAATTGAAGGCGCGGTTAGTCGGCAAGGCGCGCCGCATTCAGTCTCTCACGTATGCTGTTGATGGTAACCTTTTGGGCGTTGCCGGCGGCTCCCCGGCCCAATTCGGCGAGGTGCAGTTGTGGGATACGGCGACGAACACGCTTGTCAAGTCGATTCGTGCGAGTTATGATACAGTTTATGGGCTTTCGTTTTCACCAGATGCGAGTCGCGTCGCGTTCGGGTGTTCCGACAAGACGGTGCGCGTGCTCTCTGTTGCAGATGAGAAGGAGCTGGTTAAATTTGATAACCACAGCGACTGGGTTTTCGGCACAATTTTTTCGACAGATGGCACGCATTTTGTGAGTTGCGGGCGCGATACCGCGCTCAAATTGGTTGAGGTAGACACCGGTTCTTTCGTTGACGACATCAACTCCAGCAATAAGGGTTACGGCGAGCTAAATACCCTCGCGCGGCATCCTTCGGCGGACGAAGTGTTGAGCGGCGGCGAGGACAGAATTCCACGACGTTACAAAATCTTCCGGGAAATCCGGCGGGACGTTGGTAACACCGACTTTAACCTCATCAAGGCTTATGAGGCGCAATCTGGTTCAATTGAGGCTGTCGCGTTTTCTGCAGACGGGAGTTTGTTTGCTACCGGCAATGCTGGGGGCGAAGTGCGCGTCTATAACGTGGCAGATGGCACGCGCGTCGCGTCGATGCGCGGTGATGCTGTCGGCGTTTTCGCCGTGGCGTTCCATCCGGCAGGCACACAACTCGCCGCGGGCGGTTTTGATGGCAAGGTGCGTATTTTCGACCCGGGCGCTGCAAAATTAATCGCGGCGTTTATGTCTGTGCCGATAGAGGGTTCCGCTAGCGAAGATGTCGTTTTAACGGTGAGCGGCATGACGTGAGGGGCGTGTGTAGCGAAAGTGCAGGATGCACTGACACACCTCCAAGACGTTATCAGCGTTGAAGTTTCGTTGCCAGACCGGGCCGTCATTAAGGTGCGCAAGAACGCTGTCACCGCCACGGATTTGGCGGATGTGGTTAAGGCGACAGGGTTCAGCGCAACCGCTAAGTAAATGAGGCGTTCCATATCCGAATAATAGTGCCGTTAGGCACGACAGGTTTATAGAGAGGTATGAGAAATGAACACTGACATTCACCGCCTCGCGGAGGAAGGAATACCCCTGCCTGAAAATGTCACGATGACGCTGGAGGAATTCCTTGAGAACGACGTGGAGGGGTATGAATACGTTGAGGGGAAATTGGTACCGAAGCATCCAATCCCGCCTCACTTCGCGCACGAAGGGGTTCCGCCTGAGCAGATCAAAATGACGCTGGAGGAATTCCTTGAAAACGACGTAGAGGGGTATGAATACGTTAAAGGAGAATTAGTGCTGATGCCCGGTACATCAAGGGAACACGGAGAAATTAGCGTCAACGTCATTTTACCGTTAGGGTTGCACGTTCGCGAAAATCGGTTAGGCAAGGTGTATACAGCGGATACGACCTTCCAAGTCGGTGAACGGGTCGCGAAGCCGGATGTCGCATTTGTTGCCACGGAACGCTTGACGGGAGACAAAAAGAAAGGGTTACCGATTCCGCCGGACTTGGCGGTAGAGGTAGTTTCGCCATCAGATGTGCTGTCTCGTATCGTTGAAAAGGCGTTCAACTACTTGGCAGCCGGCACACGCCTCGTCTGGGTTATTGAACCTACCGCGAAAACGGTAACGGTGTATCGTTCAGAGACAGACATCACTTTGCTCCAGCGTGACGATACGCTCACCGGCGAGGATGTCGTTGAGGGATTCTCCAGCGAGGTCTCACTGTTTTTTGAATAGAAACGAAGGGGCTGAATCATGGCTACCAACACGCCAAACATCCTCTGGATTTGCACAGATCAGCAGCGTTACGATACCATCGGCGCGCTCGGCAATCCGCACGTCGCAACGCCGAATATCGATAGCCTCGTCGCAGAAGGGGTCGCCTTTACGCATGCCTACTGCCAGAGCCCGATCTGCACGCCGAGTCGCGCCAGTTTCCTCACTGGCATGTATCCGAGTGCTGTCCATGCAAATGGCAACGGTAACAGTGTCTTTCCGGATACATATCCGCTCGTCACGCGGATGCTGATGGAGGCAGGATACCACTGCGGGCTCATCGGGAAACTCCATCTCGCGAGTGCGTATCGGCGGGTTGAACCGAGGGTGAACGACGGTTACCGCTATTGGCAGTACAGCCACGCGCCTCGCGATGACTGGGAAGTCGGACACGATTATGCAGACTGGGTGCGTTCCAAGGGTTATATCCTCGGTGAACTGACGCAGGATGCAAGAGGCGTGCCTGCCGAGTTGCATCAGACGACGTGGTGCGCCGAGAAGACGATTGAGTTTATTCGTGAGGAGCGTGATGGGCCGTGGCTGGCGAGTGTTAACATCTACGATCCGCATCCGCCGTTCAATCCGCCGCAGACGCATCGCGAACGGTTTGAACCGGCGGAGATGCCGCAGCCGCTCTTCCGGGAAAGCGATTTGGCGCAGCAGCGGCGGCTGCAAAATGTCGATTTCCAATCCAAGGGCAGGCCCCCCGACGATTTGGACATTCGGAGTCCGATCTTGCCGCACGCGCCGCTTTCGCGCGCCGGAACGCGTCCCGATGATGTGGCAAATCCAGAACCGCGTCGCGATGCACAAACCCTTAAAGCCGCCTATTACGCGATGATCCAACTCATTGATGAGCAAGTCGGACGGATGCTTGAGGTGCTAGAGGAGACAGGGCAGCGCGACAACACGCTCATCATTTTCACCAGCGACCACGGTGAAACCCTCGGCGACCATGGGCTTATCCAAAAGGGGTGCCGGTTTTATGAGGGACTCGTGCGGGTGCCGCTTATCTTCTCATGGCCGGGGCAAATCGCTAGCGGCCTGAAAAGCGACGCGCTCGTTGAACTAACTGACAAAGCACCGACGTTGTTGGAAGCGGCGGGTTTACGGGTGCCAGACTGGATGCAAGGCAGAACGCTCATGCCTATCCTCACCGGCACCGCCGAAGCAAACCATCACCGCGATTTCGTCCGGTGCGAATACTACGACGCGGTTAACTTGCCAGACCACTCTTTCGCAACGATGTATCGCGATGAGCGTTACAAATTAGTTGTGTATCACGGGCACGAAGAGGGGGAACTCTACGATTTGGCGGCAGACCCGGGTGAGTTTGATAACCTCTGGCATACGCCGGACAATCAGGCTCTCAGGTTGGAGTTGTTGAAGCGCAGTTTCGATGCCTCCATGTTCGCCATGGATAGGGGACCGCGGCGAGTCGGCCCGATGTAGGTGCGTCGTATCCGTAGCGTGAAGGCCTGTCCCTCGCGTTCCTGTCCCTCGCGTTCCTTAGCCAAGCAATGACACTTGAACTCAACACTATCCATTGCGGCGATGCGTTTGAGCTCCTTGAATCGGTGGAAGATGCATCGGTATCTCTGATTGTGTGCGACGGTCCTTACGGCGTAACGCAGCATTCGTGGGACAAAATCGCCTCAATTCAGGAGTTCAACCTCGGGCTCATTGAACGTTTCACGCCGAAGTTGAAAGAGGGCGGTGCGCTCTATCTCTTCGGGAAACCGGACTGCGTTGACTTCATTGATTATCGGCAGTTCTTAACGCTGCGCGCGAAGATCATCTGGTATCAACCCAGTCGGCTGGCGCAAGGCAGGATTAACTACACGAACAACTACGACATCATCTGCTATTTCATCAAGGGCAAACGCCCGCGATGCTATAACCTTGATGAAATCAGGGTGGCGCAGCTAGTAGAATTAACACATCGGCTCCGGTGCGAACGGGTTCCTTCTGTCGCAGATGGCACGTTTGGGAAAACCAAATTCAATGCCAACGGGAAGAATCCGGGCGATGTCTGGGGCGATATCAAGCAGTTGACTTACAAATCGAAGGAGTTGGCGTGCCGAGAAGTGCTCAATACGATTCAGAAGCCTGAGAAGTTAATTGAGCGGATGGTGTTAGCGAGTTCATCACAGGGAGATTTGGTGTTGGACCCGTTTGCCGGCGTAGGCACGTGTCCTGTCGTCTGCAAGCGGCACCGTCGCAATTTCGTCGCTTTTGAGATTGAGCCGAATTTTGTGAAGATGGGGAGGGAACGGCTGCGCGACATGGATTATTCACCGTAGGGAAGGGCTGTCGCTCACCGTGCGGGTTGCGATGCATCGCGGGGGACAGTGGACATCTCTGCAGCCTCGCTGCAGAGATGACAAAGTTAAAGTAAGGTAGCGTGTTTACGCGGGGCGACACACGCACGTTTGCTGTAGACGTGACCGTGTTTACGCGGGGCGACACACGCACTTTTACTGTAGGCGTGACCGTAACGGCCCCCGCGCTACGATAAAGGGAAGGTTTGCGTCTTGGGCAGCGATGGAGGAGAAAAAATGCAACGAACATTTATATTTTGCTTGACTTTTTTGCTGCTTTTTGGTATCATAAATGTCAATGATGCGGCAGTAGAAGTCGGCTTTGTTTACCTTGGCGAGAAAGGGCCGTTTACGTCGCCGGCGTTGGAATTTGCCGAAAAGGCGTTCCAAACGACGCAGCTGGCGAAGAATGCCCTGAAGAGCAACACGTTTAAACAATACGGTGTCGTCTGGTGGCACGAAGGCGACAGCGACCCGGGCGAATTGTCCGCCGCGGAAATCGATGCGTTCGTGGACTACGCCGAAAGCGGCGGTGCTGTTCTCTTGACAGGATGGGCGATTCGTTACGCAACGCCGATGGGGCTCGAAAAAGCGGAGGCGCGTGCATTCGGTCCTACCGCAGCAGATGGGATTAACGTCGGTATTACCGTCCTGAAAGAGACACTTGAACTCGGATTAGTGGAAGGCCTTGAGAATATTGATGGGAAGGCACCGCAGGTTGACGATAGGATTCAGGTTAATTCCACCGGCTTTCCGAAGAGCGGCGACTACTACGATAAGATTTGGAAGGATTTCATTACCCTTGCCAATGCGTGGGGCCCGCCCGCGAACGACTGGGGCGATAGGATTGCCGCCTTTGGCTATTGGGAGGCCGGCGATGGAAAAGTGTTCAATATGAATTGGCGGCTCCCGAACTATCATAAGAACAACGAGGACATCGAACAACTGGAGCAACTTACCGAAAACGTTATCAATTGGCTAGCGAGCGAATCTGAATTCGCTGACGTATCCCCCGGTGGCAAGTTGCCAATAGTCTGGGGGAATTTGAAAAACCAGAAGTAGGGGAGACTGGGACGTGTAGGAGCGCAATGCGCGCTGGCATGTTCCGCCTCACCTATTTGGAGGATATCATGAAACCTAGGTTTAAGTTTGTCGCGACACTCCTCATCGCATTCTCCTTATGCTTCGCGTTCCAACTGACGAGTTGGAGCGAAATGGAGAAGGCTGCGAGTGTTGAAATCCCCAAAATTACGGCGTTGAAGGTGCATCCTGAGGCATTGACGCTGCAGCATGCGCGCGATGGCCGCCGTGTGCTCGTGTCAGGCCGGACAACGGATGGACGTTGGATCGACGTAACGCACTGGGCGGTCCTAACTCCTTCTTCTGCTGGCGTGCAGGTGCAGGAAGATGGCTATATCTACCCGGTGTCTGTCGGCACGACGAACATCGCCGTTACTGTCAAAGGGCTCAGCACCGATTTACCGGTGAACGTCACGAGCCTGGAGGCACCGCCGGTGAGTTTCGTGCGGGAGGTCATGCCGCTTCTGAGTCACGCCGGGTGTAACAACGGCACGTGCCACGGCGCGGCGAAGGGCAAAAACGGGTTTAAACTCTCCCTGCGCGGCTATGACCCGGATTTTGACTACGAGCTCCTCATTGAGGATATATCGGGGCGGCGTTTCAATCGCGCGTTCCCCGAACAGAGCCTGATGCTGCTGAAGCCGACATCCGAAGTGCCGCACAAAGGCGGGCAGGTGATTGTTCCTGGTTCGCGTGACTACGAGCTGATTCGGCAGTGGATAGCGGAAGGTGTTGTCTCTGACGTGAAAACCACGCAGCGCGTGGAACGGTTAGAGGTGCTGCCGAATTCTGCAGAGTTGTCGATGCCCGGCACGAAGCAACAACTCATCGTTATTGCGCACTATCCCGATGGTACCACGCGCGATGTCACCCGCGAGGCTAAGTTCACCAGCAGTGCTAATGATGTCGCGAAAGTCACGGATGACGGGGTTGTCACCGCTGAACGACGCGGTGAAACCGCCATATTGACACGGTATGAAGGCGCGTACAGCACCAACGGCATCATCGTTATGGGTGACAGAACCGGCTATAAATGGGTAAAAACACCGACGTACACCTACATTGATACGCATGTGCATAACAAGTTGAAGCGGATGAAGATTCTGCCATCGGCTCTCTGCACCGATGAGGAGTTTGTGCGGCGCATTTATCTCGATTTGACGGGACTGCCGCCCATGCCTGAGCAGGTTCGGAGCTTCTTGGCAGATAAAACCGCTTCAAAGGCGAAGCGCGAGCAGTTAATCGATGCACTCGTGGAGACACCGGAGTTTGTCGATCATTGGACACATAAATGGGCAGACTTGTTGCAATCAAACCGGAAGTTCCTCGGCGAGCGCGGCGTGTGGCTTTTCCAGCAGTGGATTCATGAGTCCATCGCGCAGAATCAGCCGTATGATCAGTTCGTCCGCGCCCTGATTACGTCTAGTGGCAGTGCCTATAGCAATCCGGCGGCCAGTTATTTCCGCGTGTCACGTGAGTATACCGATGCCGTGGAAAACACGACGCAGCTCTTTTTGGGTGTGCGCTTCTCCTGTAATAAATGCCATGACCATCCGTTTGAAAAGTGGACGCAGAACCAGTATTATGAGTTCGGCGCGTTCTTTGCGGATGTCAAAGTCAAGCAGGGGCATCTGCCCGGTGATGAGGTAGTCTACGCCAATTATACCGAAACGCCTGTGAAACATCCCCGAACGTTGGCAGTGATTGAACCTGCTGTCCCGTTTGGTGAAGTGGATGCAGACACGGCCGATAAGCGGCAGGCTCTCGCGGAGTGGCTTACCGCCGCTGACAATCCGATGTTCGCTCGCGCAGGCGTGAATCGTCTGTGGAGTTACTTCATGGGACGCGGGATCATTGAGCCTGTGGACGACATTCGCACAAGTAACCCGCCGACGAATCCGGAACTGCTTGATGCGTTGACAAAGGATTTTGTAGAGAGCGGCTTCGATTTGAAGCATATCATGCGGACGATCGCGCGCTCCCGAACCTATCAGCAGAGTATCAAGACGAATAAGTGGAACAAAGCGGATAAGATTAACTTCTCCCACGCGGTTGCGCGGCGTTTGACAGCGGAACAGTTGCTTGATTCCATCGGCGTGGCAACAGGGAGCCGTCCAAGGTTTGAAGCGGTGCCGAAAGACTTCAGAGCTGTCCAATTGCCTGATAGCAAGGTGAAGGACGACGGTTTCTTGAAACTCTTCGGGCGTCCGGAACGCGAGACTTCGTGTGAATGCGAACGCACCACCGAGGTCAGCCTCGCGCACGCTATGAACTTGATTAACGGCCCGACGGTTGCAGACGCGCTAATCGATCCGGAGGGACGCATCGCGAGACTCGTGAAAGCAGAGAGTGACGACAAAACCCTCGTTGAGGAGTTGTATCTTGCCACGCTTTCTCGGTTACCGCAGAAGGCCGAATACGCGGTAGCGATTGAGCATCTCGCAAACGCCGAGTCTAAGGAAGAGGGAGCGCAAGATCTGTTGTGGGCACTGATTAACAGTCCGGCGTTCCTGTTTAATCGTTAATGTCGCGGCGGGGAGCGCAATCTGCGCTGTCTGTAACGGGCGGAAACTATAGACATCCGCCCTTACAAACGCTCCCGCCATTATGGAGGCAACAACATCATGTTATCGTTACCACAAATGCCAGGAAGATTGTGTGACGGATTTTCGCGACGCGAATTTCTACGCGTCGGGGGCGCAGCGATGCTCGGCATCAGTCTGCCGCAAGTCCTGTCACTCCAAGCCAGAGCGAATACGGCAGTTGAGCCCTCCAAGCCTCTCAACGGGTGGGGGAAAGCCAATTCTGTCATTCTCCTCTTTTTGCAAGGGGGCCCCAGCCATCTTGATATCTGGGATCCGAAGCCGGACGCGCCCTCAAACATCCGGGGCGAATTCAATCCGATTCCGACGAACGTGGACGGCATTCAGTTATCCGAGACGATGCCGCGCTTGGCACAGCAGATGGATAAGGCGTGCCTCATCCGGTCGGTGAGTTACACACCGGCGGGGCTTTTCAACCACACGGCGGCGATGTATCAAATGGTGACAGGCGAAACGCCGGATAAAGTTGCGCCTTCGGGACAGTTGGATCCGCCTTCTCCTGCAGACCATCCGAATGCGGCGGCGCACATCGCGAACTACCGTCCGCCGGATGAACCGATGCTGGCAGCCGTGCAGCTTCCACGTCCGATGCAGGAGAGCAACATCATCGGCAAGGGTGGGAACGCGGGGTTCCTCGGTAGAGCCTACGATCCTTACTTCCTCTTCCAAGATCCGAATGAGGACATTAACCTGGACGATCTGACGCTGCGTCCCGAGGTGCCGCCTGTGCGGTTGAAACGGCGGAAATCTCTGCTGGAGACGCTTAACGCCGGCATGCCTGAAATCGACAAGGTTGCGGATTCCTATGCCTTGAACGAGTATTATGAGAAGGCTTACAATCTCATCTTGTCGCAGCGGGCGCGTAATGCGTTTGACTTGGCGCAGGAACCTGATGAGGTGCGCGATAAGTATGGCCGGCATACGTTTGGACAGAGCGCGCTCCTCGCGCGGCGGTTGGTGGAGGCAGGTACTCGCTTCGTGCAGGTGAACTGGCCCTCCGTTGCTAACGGCGATCCGAACACGACAGCCTGGGATACGCATGCGACGAACTTCGGTCCGCTGAAGAATCTGCACTGCCCGAAGCTGGATAGCGCGGTCTCCTCGCTGCTCGAGGACCTGCACCAGCGCGGCATGTTAGACGATACGTTGGTTTTGGCTATCGGCGAGTTCGGCCGTTCCCCGCGGATGGGCATCAGCACTTCTGGGAATAGCAACGCGCCTGATGGCAGAGATCATTGGCCGTATTGCTACACCGGTCTGATTGCAGGCGCGGGTGTGAAAGGTGGACAGGTTTATGGGAAGTCCGATGCGACGGGCTCAACGCCGCTTGAGAATCCGGTGCATCCGCGCGACATTCTCGCCACGGTCTACCATACGCTCGGCATCGACCCGCACACTATCGTGTTGAACCACTTGGAGCAGCCGCGCGAATTGGTGAAAGGCGAACCGATTGCCGGGATTTTCTAGGGCTTCGGTGCATTCCGTAGGGCGAGGGAGACCTGTCCCTCGCCCTGCCTTGGTTATAGAGTTGTTTCGTTCTTCGATTCTGTCGTTTGCGATTACCAGGTCTCAAACAGTTCGGGTTCAGGCGAGCCTGAGCTACGATGATTCAGAAATCAATTCTCAGATTACAGCGACAACACGAGGAAAGCAGAAATGCACGATTTCACAAAACAGTTCTCTATTCTCCTCCTTATTTTTTTTCTAACTATCAGTTTTGCGCGGGCGCAGGTGCAGCCTGAATTCACCGCCGTTTTCCCACAAGGTGGACAACAAGGGACTACCGTTGACGTTACCTTGAAAGGGAAAAACATCGGTGCGGCGACAGCGTTGTGGTTCGGTGGGAGCGGTATCACAGCCGAGATTAAAGAGAGGACGGCGGAAGCTGCAGTCTTCTTTGATGGCGCGGGTGTCACTGGGCATATCCCCAACGACGCGAGTTTGACAGCTGCCCTGACAATCGCGCCGAGTGCGCCGCTAGGTGTTCAGCAAATCCGCATCGTTACCCCCTACGGTGTTTCCAACGCGCAAAGTTTTGTGGTTGGTAACCTTGC
This sequence comes from uncultured Poribacteria bacterium, assembly GCA_958296135.1. GTDB lineage: Bacteria > Poribacteria > WGA-4E > WGA-4E > WGA-3G > AGPOR5. Next base: position 3,457,189 of record CATQHZ010000001.1, on the reverse strand, counting down.
AGAAATAATTGAAGATGAAACGGTAGATGCGCCCGATGCCTATCATTGGCTTGAATTGCCGGTCACCGTCAACGGCGATATCGCCTCGATTGACGATGAAGATATTTTTAACTTTAACCTTGAAAAGGATGCTCGGCTTATCTGTGACGTGACAGCGGCGCGGATGGGCTCGTTGCTTGACTCGTACCTCGTCCTGAAAAACGCTGAGGGCACGGAGGTTGCCAATAGTGGGATGGGCAGCGGATTTGACTCTCTGTTGGACTACACCGCGGCGGCCGCTGGAAACTATACCCTCTACATCCGCGATATCCGTTACAAAGGCGGCGAGGGTTACGGCTATCGGTTGAGCATCGGTGAATTGCCGTATCTGGAGACAATTTTCCCGCTTGGTGGGCGGCGCGGCTCAGAGAATACGATTGCTGTCAGCGGCGCGAATCTTGAAACGGTGGTGTCTATCCAAATATCCATCGGTGCGGAAACACCGCCAGGTGAGCGGGCACTGCGCGTGAGAACTCCCTCCGGCTTGGCGACGAATGTCCATCCGTTTGCCATCGGAAATTTAGCCGAGATGTCAGAAACTGAGCCTAATAACATGCGCGGAGAAGCGAATCCTGTGACGATACCGATGACGCTCAACGGCAAGATTGAGAAAGCGGGAGATGTAGACAGGTTTTCGTTTGAGGTTGGAGCCGCGCAACGCCTCGTTTTTGAGGTTGATGCACTGAAGTTGTCGTCGCGACTTGATGCGCTCCTCACCCTCTACGATGCCGAGAACATGGTGTCAGACGCTGAGAATATGGAAACCTGGGGCGATGCAAAAGAACAAGTCTTGATGGTAAACGACGATGATGCGAGTGGGGTGTCCGATGCCCGCATTGAGTGGCTGTTTGAAGAGGCTGGCACCTATTCTGTCTCTATCCGAGAGCTCAACAATCAGGGTGGCGAGGCGTATCCGTACCGCTTCAGCATCCGTCCGTTAGAGCCGGACTTTGCGCTCAACGTCGTCGGGCTAGATGCCCGGAACCGTGTATCAGCGTTTGATAATCCGCGCGTCAGTCGTGGCAGTAGTGTCACGATGCAAGTTGACGTAACCCGGTTTGACGGTTTTGATGGCCCGATTCGTTTAACCTGTCCTGCGCTCCCGAAAACGTTTGCCCTGAGTCACACCATTGTTGAGCCCGGTCAAAATCGGGTGTTGCTCACGGTAACTGCGCCGTGGGATGCGCCGCTTGGGCTCATGCCGCTCTCGATTGTCGGAGTCTGTGCTGTTGGTAATCAACAGATAGAACGTACCGCTGCGCCGGATCCGATTCTGCTCACGGTGATGGGCGCGCCGCAATTCACGTTGACGTTGGCCGAGATAGGCTTAAGCGTTGTCCACAACAAATCCGTTGACATTCACGTAAGTGCGAACCGCAGGGGCGGCTTTGCCGGTCCGATTGCATTATCCGTAGTTGGGCTGCCGAACCGTGTTACCGCTGCGCCTGTGACGCTCGCGGAAGGCGCAACCGAAGCGATGCTCACCATTAAAGCCGGGAGTTTTGAGCGAAGAGAGCAGTTCTCTGTTGTGCCAACGCCCGGCACTAGCTCTATTTCGGTTACAGGAACGGCGACTATCAACAGCGTGCCGGTGAAGCAATCCACGCCGGGTATCCCGCTGACTATCGTCGAGGCACCTTTCATCGTGACGGTAGAGCCGTTGCGTTTTAGCATCGTTTTTCCCAAAAAGACAGCGATTGCAGGAGAACCCTCCGGCCTCAGCGTTAAAAACGACACCGTGGCGATTGCTAATGCGCCAGAGGATACGAGCGACACTGTGCTGTCAAAGGAGGCGATGTTGACGTTGACGGTAGTGCGGCAAGGCGGTTTTACGGATGCTGTCACGCTTACGCCGATGGATTTACCGGAAGGTATCACCACTTCCGTCGCGACGCTCCCGGCGAACGAAACCGAAGTCAAGGTACCGTTGCAGGCACTTGGTTCTTTAGAGCCGGGTACCTACACGTTTACTTTCCGTGGCACTGCGACGATTAACGGTAAGTTGTTTGAGCAGGATAGTCCGCTGTTGAGTGTTAAGATTATTCATTAAGTGATGTTCATATCACTGTAGGGCGAGGAGCTGTCCCTCGCCTTAATGAACATTTGAGTCCAAGCCGATTGGTGAACCGACTTTGAAGGCTTTCCGAATTTTGTTTGCAAATTTTTGTTTTTTGTGGTATTCTATGTAAGACGTTGTCGATAGCATTTGTGCTAAAACGTTTTTTTAGACTTGCGCTTAATTTTGTGGTATAATTAGTGTGTCGTTAGGTCAGAGACATTCAGTTTTAGTGCGAACGCCATTTTCACCGGTGGGCGGGACATCCGTATCCCGATACCGTACCCATCAAGACCCGGGGGGCTCTCCTCCCGGGGAGAACTGAATCGTTCTTGTCGTTAGTAAATGCGTTGTGTGAATCGCGCCGGTTCGTGGAAACGTCGGAAACCTACGCTAGGTTACACTCGGGCTATCAAGGTGCATGAAATCACACACCGCATCGTTTTAGGTAAGGGATGACGCGCTGTTTGTGCGTGCATCCAAACACGTAGCTCAGTGACGGAGGCAGTCAACTTGCAACGCACGAGAGTGGAGACTTGACGTTGCAACTTCAGAGAGTTCATCCATGAGGTAAATGCGTTGTGTGAGGTGCACGGGTTCGTGGCACCGTCGGCATGTGTTAGGCGGCACTCGGATTACCGAGGCACTTGGATTCACACATCGCATCGGATTTGGTAAGGAGGTACGCACGGACTTGTGAGCGGCCAAGCACGTAACCCAAAGACAGCGGCAGTCAACTTGCAGGGTTGAGGTTTCCTTGAAAATCGACACTGCAATTCTGGCGAGTTTCTTTGTTCTGAAACCGCGGAGGATTGGATATAGCGTCTGCCCTCGCTATCGCGGGACAGCCACTTAAAACTGAATGGCCGTAGACGACTTCATTCAGGTTGATTTTGGCGGCGTTTGAACGAGATTGTGCTAAATGCATCGAATTGGAGTAAATTGTTATGAGCAGCGAACTGAGTTTTCTGGATCTTTTCGCCGGTGCTGGCGGGCTTTCTGAAGGATTCATTCGTGCCGGATTTCACCCTATCGCGCATGTGGAGATGGATGCGGCTGCTTGCTTTACGCTCCGTACCCGGATGGCATATCATTGGCTGAGGAGAGAAGGTCAAGAAGAGCACTATGCCGCTTATCTGGAAGACCGGATGAGTCGCTCTGAATTATACAGTCGGGTTCCGGAAGAGCTCATCCAATCGGTTATCAACGACGAAATTGCTGAGGCGACCCTCACGGATATTTTCTGTCAAATTGATAAACGACTCGGTGGCGAAAGACTCGATCTGATTATTGGAGGGCCGCCTTGTCAAACCTATTCGGTTATCGGCCGCGCGCGTTCTCAGAACCGGATGAAAGGAGATAAGCGGAATACTCTATATCTTTTCTATGCTGAGTTCTTGAAAAGATACGAGCCTGCGTATTTCGTGTTTGAGAATGTGCCGGGCCTTTGTTCTGCCAAGGATGAAGAGGGGAATTCCTATTTATCCCGCATGCAATCTGTATTCCGCGATGCAGGTTATGAAACCGAATGCAAGGTGCTATCCGCGAACGATTATGGGGTGCCTCAAAGCCGAAAAAGAGTTATTCTTGTAGGCAAGAAAGGAACATCAAGTGGCTTCTACCCAGAGCCACAGATGTGTCCGCCAGAGATTTTCGTGAAAGACATTCTCTCGGACTTGCCGCCTATCAAAGCCGGCGAAGGGGATGCAGGACCTTGCGATCTGAATTCATGTGAGAGTGCATGGTTATATGGTGCAGGGATACGAAACGATGGACTTCCGGTGACATTGCATCAGGCGCGTTACAACAACGAACGCGATCTTGAGATTTATAGAAGAGCGGTAACCCTTTGGGAAGATGGACAGGTTCGCCTTAAATATACCGATCTTCCTGACGAACTGAAAACGCATCGTAACCGAGAAACGTTCGTGAACCGATTCAAGGTTGTCGCTGGAGATTTGCCGTTCTCGCATACCGTCGTCGCCCATATTGCGATGGATGGCCACTATTATATTCATCCGGATATTAAGCAGAATCGTTCTCTCACTCCGAGGGAAGCGGCGAGGCTGCAGACATTTCCTGATGACTATTACTTCGAGAGCGAGAGTGGCAAACCTTATCGGACACCGGCTTACCGTCAAATTGGGAATGCAGTTCCCGTGATTCTTGCCCAAAAAATCGCGGAAAAATTGCGGGAGAATTGGTAATCATGAAGCCTGACACAACCTATACCATTCGGCCTGCAGGACGGCACATTTTCACTATCGGCCGCGATCTGATTCAAGACAATTATGCGGCTGTTGTTGAGTTGGTGAAAAATGCTTATGATGCCGATTCTCCTGATGTCGACATAGCATTCAAAGCCTCTGCCGATGGTAGTGGTTATACTGTCGTCATTTCCGATCACGGACATGGCATGTCTAGGGACGATGTCATCAACAAATGGATGGTGCCATCGACCTTAGACAAGCGTGAAAGGGTTAGAAGTCCTCTGGGAAGAAAATTGCAGGGAAGTAAAGGTGTAGGTCGCTATGCCGCATCTGTTCTCGGCACAGATTTGCTTCTTGAAACAGTCACTCCTGAAGGAGAGAAAACAACGCTCTATCTTGAGTGGAGTAGTTTTGAGTCTGCGCAGTATCTGGATGATGTGGAAATTCTCGTTGAAACAGAGAATGTCTCTGAAATGCAGGGAACGCGGCTCACGATACACGGAGGTAGTGAACTTCTTGCTGAATGGAATCAGGAACGCTTCAAAAAACTTCAGTTAGAATTGAAGAAACTGAAGTCACCGGCGATTTCTTCTCTCAGCAATAGACACGGCGGTGACGAATTCCGTATCAATTTAACGGTTGATGGCTTTCCGGATGCGAAGAACATTGAGGAAACTATTGAGCCCTATCCGCTTTTCGATTTCTTTGACTACAAAATCTCCGGGCACATCAATGCTGACGGTAAAGGCACGCTGACTTATTCCTCACAGAAAGCTCGCAACATACCGGAAGAAAAGATTAAGTTCACTACGGCCCCAACAGGCTGTGGTGAACTTGACATTGATATCCGAGTCTACGATCGTGAAAAGGAGGCCATTGAGTCCCTAATCCGGCGGGGTCTCAAGGATGAATCCGGTAACTATGTCGGAAAACTCCAGGCCAGGCAGTCTCTGAATGCCTACAACGGTGTCGGTGTTTATCGGAACGGATTCCGTATTAGACCGCTAGGGGATGCTGGCTTTGATTGGATGAAATTGGATAGCCGACGTGTCAATAATCCTACACAGCGCATCAGCAGCAACCAAGTGATTGGGTTTGTGGGTATTGAGCCGGAAAATCAATCTGGTTTAATCGAGAAGAGTGCTCGGGACGGACTCAAGGAAAATCCGGCTTACGATCGGCTGAAAGAAGTCACAACAGAAGTCATAACAGAACTTGAATGGCGGCGTTTTGATTATAGAAAAAAGGCCGGCTTGAGCCGTCCTGCTATCAAAGTGGAGCGAGATCTGCAACAGCTTTTTTCGTTTGAAGAGATGAAACGGAGCGTCCGTATGCAGCTCGCCAAGGGCTCGGTCGACAAAATAACCGCTGACAAAATTATTGACATTATCGATCAAGACGAGGAAGATAAAAACAAGGCTGCTGATGAAATCCGCAAAGCTGTTGCTATTTATCAAGGGCAGGCCACCCTCGGGAAAATCATCAATGTTATTCTTCATGAAGGCAGGCACCCACTTGGATACTTCCGCAACCAGATACCGAACCTTAAGTACTGGTCTGAAATATTCTTGGAAACCGAGGATCCGGCGAATCTTGGAGAAATTCTTTCAATTACCGATGGCTTATGGCAGAATGCGGTGCTCTTCGTAGAGCTCTTCCGCAGACTTGACCCGCTAGCCGCGAAAAAACGCACCACCAAGAAGCTGTTGGATTTGAAGAAAACGATAGAGGGCACGCTTTCCGTTTTTGAAAACGAAATGGAGACTCACAATGTATCTGCTGAGGTTATAGATCCTTGCGGTTTTAGATTTTCCGCGTGGCATCAGGATATCTATGCGATTTTCACGAATCTTGTTGATAATAGCCTTTATTGGATGCGTGAGAAAAATGTGCCCAAGAGGAAAATCCGCATTGAACTCTTGACGGTAGGAGATTCCTTGATTCATATTGACTATCGCGACACCGGCCCAGGAATTGAACCAAATCACATTGAAAGTGAAGTAATCTTTGAGCCCCATTTTTCTACTAAACCAGACGGAACGGGTTTGGGATTGGCGATAGCTGGTGAAGCCGCGGAACGAAACGGGCTTAAACTGAAAGTCTTGGAATCTGAAAAGGGTGCGCATTTCAGACTCCACCCGAAAATGGAGGAAGAGAAATGAATACAATGAAAATTCTGCTCGTTGAAGACGACGAAAAGCAACAAGAGGCATTTAAAGACTCTGTTAAAATCTTCAATGCCAAGTACCCTCTGAATGTCGAATATGAGATAGCTGAAAGTGCTTCGTGCGCGTTGAAAAAAATCGACGGCTCTTATGATAGGGCAATTATCGATTTGAGGCTAGGAAATGATGAGGATGCCGGAAATGAGATCGTTCGCCAACTAGGCGATCCGTTTACCAGAATCCCCATTATCTTTGTGACTGGCTATTCTGTTGATTTGGTGGCAGATCATTCGTCAGTGATCAAGATGTATAGCCGGGGCGATAGAACGTACGAGTCGGATCTTCTGTTGTTTCAGGAGATATTTAACACAGGCCTCACTCGGATTATGGGAGGGCGAGGCATTATTGAGAAGACGCTGAGTGAAGTCTTTCTCAAAAATCTCCTGCCGCAACGGGAAACGTGGATATCCTACGAAAAAGAAAATTCGGAACGAACCGAAAAAGCTCTCCTGCGATACACGTTGAACCATTTGCTACAGCTTCTTGAGGAAGAGGGAGAACGCTCCTTTCCTGAACAAGTGTTTCCCGAAGAGGTATACCTATTTCCTCCGATATTGGATAGGATTACGACAGGAAGCATTGTGACAGCTGATGATAAGTGGTTCACCGTTCTGAGTCCAGCTTGCGACCTTGTGCTTAGAAAAAACGGTGACTTCAAGACGGATCGTATTCTCCTCGTTGAGATCGAAAGAGAAAATGACATTGTAAGCACTGCGTTGAATGAAATTAGGAACAAAGGCAAGAAGAGAGACAAACTTCGGACTGTTTTTGGTAACAATTACACAACTTACTATCATTGGCTACCAAAAACTAGTTTTTTTGATGGTGGGTTTCTCAACTTCAGGAAACTGCAAGCTCTGAGCAAGGACGAATTTTCCAAGAGATTTGGAAAACCCTGCATTCAAATCTCGCCTCCTTTCGTAAAAGATATCGTTGCCCGATTTTCTTCGTTCTATGCACGGCAAGGACAGCCGGAGATTGAAAGCCGGGGCCCTATGACTCGCTACGTTGAATCCTAGGAGACAGGCTGTGATGAGAGAATCTCGGAAATTTTGCTTGCCAAATCCCGGAGATAATGCTAAAATTACCGCAATGCCATCATTTTCATAAGGAGTCGCATGCCCACACTCGATTTCAGAGGCAAACAATTCATCTATTCCTATCACCTTACCGTGCCGTTTCGCACGCTGGAAGTAGATGCAGCCAAATCCTTAAAAAATGTAAATTTTGAAGGGGGGGGGTAAACCAGCCCTCGTTGGATGAGAACCTCATCATTCACGGCGATAACCTGCATGCGCTCAAGGCACTCCTCCCGAAATACGCGGGGAAAATCAAGTGCGTCTACATCGATCCGCCCTATAACACCGGCAACGAAAACTGGGTTTACAACGATAACGTCAACAGCCCACTCATGCGACGGTGGCTGGCGGGAAACTCGCCGATTGATGTCGAGGATTTAGAGCGTCACGATAAGTGGCTGTGCATGATGTGGCCGCGGCTCCATCTGTTGCACGAGCTGCTTTCCGACGATGGCGTGATTTTCATTTCTATTGATGACAATGAGGTGCATCATTTACGCCAAGTTATGAATGAGATTTTCGGTGAAGTGCATTTTATCGCTTGCTTGCCGACCGTTATGAATCTCAAGGGTAACAACAACGAATTCGGATTCGCAGGGACACATGAGTACACTCTCGCTTGGGCGAAAAATCGGGCTCTTGCTCAAATCAGCGAGTTTGACATGGAAGAGGAGGAACTCGCGTCATGGCTGCAAGACGATTATGGGTACTACAAAAAAGGTGCCGAACTGAAAGCCACGGGTGCAAGTGCCCCAAGGAGCGAGAGACCTAATTTGTTCTATCCGATCTTTGTTAGCAAGAAGAATGAATTGTCGGTAGTTGAAGGCCCCGAAACCCAGAATTATGAAAAGGTATTACCGATTACCGCTGGCGCAGAAGTGCATTGGCGGTGGAGCAAGCAGAAAGTCCTTAACGAGTCCCACAACCTCATTGTTGAGAGGACACCCTCTGGGATCCGACTGCGGAAGAAGCAGAGGCCCGCGCTAGGGGAATTGCCAACGAAAAAGCCGAAGTCACTGCTTTACAAACCCGAATATAGCAGCGGAAACGGAACTGCTGAATTGAAGCAGGTGTTCGGCGGTAGAGCCTTTGACTATCCGAAGCCTGTTCAGTTGCTCAAGGACCTGGTTGGGCTTGTCACAGAGCAAGATGATATCATACTTGACTCCTTCGCTGGCAGCGGCACCACGGCGCACGCCGTGCTCGCGCGCAACAGAGAAGATGGCGGCAACCGCAAGTTCATCCTCATTGAGTGCGAAGATTACGCCGATAGTATCACCGCTGAGCGCGTTCGGCGCGTCATCAACGGTGTGGATACCGCCAAGAACGAGGCACTGCGGCAAGGCCTCGGCGGCTCTTTCACCTATTGTGAACTGGGCGAACCCATTGACGAGGAAGGCATGCTCTCCGGCGAGACGATGCCCTCTTACGAGACTTTGGCGAATTATATCGCTTACGTTGCGACAGGCAGCGCGCTTGACGTTATCGCGCGACGAGCCGACTATTTTTTCGGGGAAACCGAGACGCTCCGTTTCTATCTCATCTACGAACCGAGGCTTGAATTTTTGGAGAGCGATGCTTCGGCGTTAGACGGGACGCGTGCAGTGCAGATTGCTACGCAGTGCAAGGCGGCGGGGAAGAAGGCGTTCGTCTATGCGGCACACAAGTTCCTCAGTCAGAAGGACTTGACTCCGATGGGCATCACGTTCTGTCAACTGCCCTATAGCATCCATCAAATTGCGGGCGCGTAAACCGAGATTTCTCGGAATTTTGGGGGCTACGAAAAAAATCTCAAAAATAGTTGACAAAAGGCAAAAAATATGGTATAATAATTAGCGTTGCAAGGTGGGTAGATTTTCACGCGCGCTTTGCATCTTCATAATCGAACCAGAGCTAACATTGCAATTTTTTGATGACATTAATTTGGAATTCGGCTATACTATCAATAACATCCTCATATTTTAACTTTTTCGCGTGTCGGTGCGTTTTTTAAGCGTGCAATCGCGACGATTGGGGGCAAAAGCAGAAGTGGTATCACGACGTAAATTTTTCAAGTTTCTCGGTTGGGGAAATTTCACGGCGGCACTGGGGCTGGCTTTCGGGCCGGGGTTGGTTCGGTATCTGTATCCCCGCGTGCTGTTTGAACCGTCCTCCGTTTTCACGGCTGGTTTCCCCGCGGAGTACCCACCGGGTAGCGTGAGCGAGAAGTTCAAAAAAGAGCCGTTCGGTGTCTGGATTGTCCGCAGAGAAGACGGCGAATTCTACGCGCTGCTAACGATTTGCACGCACTTGGGCTGCACGCCGCGCTGGCTCGGTTCGGAAAACAAATTCAAGTGTCCGTGTCATGGTAGCGGTTTCGACCGGGATGGCGTTAACTATGAAGGGCCCGCGCCGCGGCCGCTGGAACGCGTCAAAATTACGCTGGCGGAAGATGGGCAGCTGGAAATCGACAAGTCTGTGAAGTTTTTAGGCGAAAAGGGGCAGTGGGGCGACCCGGGCTCCTTCCTGAAAGTCTAGCGTGAGGGCGGCTGTCGTGAACGCCGCTCCCGCAGAAAGGAGACGAACCGTGTCTGGCCTCGGTCGGACGGAAGAAGTATGAACGAAGAACGTAAAGGACTAAAAGAAAAGATTACGAAATCCGATATTTGGCGTTCGATATTTCGCCACGGCTATGAAAATACCGGGCGACGCTACACATTACAGGTGCTCCAGAACGTCTGGCTGCATCTGCATCCGCCTCGGGTCTCTCGGCACGCGCTGAACTTCCGCTTTACGTGGTGCATGGGCGGGATTACCTTCCTCATGTTCCTCGTGACAGCCGTTACCGGTGTGCTGCTGATGTTCTACTACCGCCCGACGGCCGAATACGCCTTCCGCGATGTGCAGTATCTTGAATTTGACATTCCGTTCGGGATGCTCCTGCGCAACATGCACCGCTGGGCAGCACACGGGATGGTTATCTCCGTGATGCTCCACATGTTCAGGGTGTTCCTCACCGGTTCCTACAAGAAACCGCGAGAGTTCAATTGGGCAGTCGGTGTCATTTTGCTGCTCGTCACCTTTTTCCTGAGTTTCACCGGCTACCTGCTTCCCTGGGATCAGCTCGCCTTTTGGGCGGTGACGGTAGGCACCAACATGGCGCGCGCGACGCCTGGGCTAGGACATGAGGGGCCGTTCGCGCCGGATGTGGTGACACAAGCCAACGATGTCCGATTCGCGCTGCTAGCCGGCACAATTGTCGGCCCGTCTACGCTGTTAAGGTTCTATATTTTGCACTGCGTCGCTGTGCCGCTGTTGGCGAGTGTTCTGATGGCATTGCACTTCTGGCGGGTCCGCAAAGATGGAGGTATCTCTGGGCCCCTGTAATCCGCGACGTGCCGGTCTGCCGGGTTCCGAATCCCGATAAGGAGAAAATATGGAGCATTTTATAGCACTTGTGACGAAACCTGATAATGTCCCTATCCTGGCCATGCTCTTTTTGATCCCATATTTTATGTGGCTTTCCTACAAGCAGGCACGCCAGACTGACAAGACAGGTGTGCCATCGGATGCCGCACTAAATGACAAGGTTTACGTCTGGCCCTATCTGTGCCGGAACGAGTTTGTCTGCGCGATCATCGTGATGCTGGTGCTGGGCATCTGGTCGATCACGATTGACGCGCCGCTTGAGGAACCGAGCGATCCGACGAAAACGCCGAACCCCTCCAAAGCACCCTGGTATTTCCTCGCGCTGCAGGAGATGCTGGTATACTTTGACCCGTGGATAGCCGGTGTCGTCTTGCCGGGGTTCATTATCGCGGGACTCATCGCTATTCCCTACATTGACATCAATCCAAAGGGGAAAGGGTATTACACACTGAAGGAGCGTCCGTTCGCGCTCGCGGTGTTCTGTTTCGGATTCATCATTCTCTGGATTGTCCTGATGATAGTCGGAACGTTCCTGCGAGGCCCCGGCTGGAACCTCTTCGCGCCCTGGGAGAAATGGGACCCGCACCTCGTTGTACCGTTGACTAACGTGAACTTGTCCTATCTCTTCGGGATTCGCGAGGCTGCGACAGCGAACTTCTTTGGATTTGCTGTTGTAGCGGGTTATTTCGCGCTGGGACCGATTTTCTATTTTTGGAAACGTGGGACGAGTCGTTTCTTGCAGGAACTGGGGCTCGTCCGATACGTCATCGTCTCCTTTCTGTTCTTGAGCATGCTGGCACTGCCGATTAAAATGGCACTGCGCTTGGGCTTGAAGATCAAATACGTCTGGGTATCGCCGTGGTTCAACATTTGAACCCACGGTTGTGAGGCGGGGTGTCGGAGTGCCAGGCGCGCCTGGTGCCGGCAACCGCCGAGAGGACGAGCCGAGACGAAACATGTGGAGGTTTAAAAATTTCGTGAGGAACAAAAAAGAGAGCCCTGCTGAAAGCAAATCGTATTCTGCTTTGTTCTTTATACTGTCAGGCCTATTAGGGCTGGTAACCTTATGGGGGTTCTGGAGCGAGATGATCACCCGCCGCCCCTGGAAGCAGATCCAGCAGCAATTTTATCAATACGAATACGACAAAACGCGTGCAGAATTGGAACAGGCCACATTGGCACTGTCGGAACTTCCGCCGCGCCAAGCGGCTGACCCGAGCCGGCTGCGCAGCTTAAAAAATGAGGTGGTGAGCGCGCAAGTCGCGCTAGACGAAGCACTGCAGGAACGGAAGTTTGAGCAGAGCAAATCCGACGCGGTGAACTACAAATATCAGCATAGCCTCCACGAGGCAAAAGCACACGGCGCAGGCGAACGCGACGCAACCGTGCAGAAATGGCAGACGAAATTGGCGGAGATGGAATCCCGAATTGAAGGAGAACTTACCGAGGCAGTCTTGGCTGCAGAAGCGAACTTCGCCGATGCAAACAAGGCGTTGGCACAGTTCTATCAGACTCACGGGGATTGGGAAACCGCGCTCAGCACCTACCTGATTGCTCAGAAATATAGCCCAGCCAATACGGAAGTCGCTGAGGGAATCGTCGCGGTGCAGGCGGAATTGGATACGCTGAAAGCCGCCAAGGCGCAGCAGGAAAATGTTGCTCGTGTTCAGGAAAAATTAGATTCACTGAGCGGCATCAAGCGAACCTTCCTCGGCAGCCTGTTGGAAAACCCGTTCCACGAAACTCGAACCATCACGCAATACTATCTTGAGGAGTTCGATCACACCGCCGACCGGTGCGCAACCTGCCACTTCTCCGCAGACAGAACCGGCTACGATAAGTCCGCGCAAGAAACGTTTGAAGTAGAAGGCGATGGCGAAAACAAGGTAACCTATCAACTCAAGCACGCGAACGTCAAGGTTGGCAGTGAAAGTGTTATCATTGATGGGTTTGACGCGGAACCGGATGAGTACACGTTAGCACCAAACGGCATCATCACCTTCAACGATGTGGATATTTTTGGCGAAGTTGAGATTGCCTACGAGACCGGCTATCGTTCGGTGCTTCAGACACATCCGCATCGCGATGTTCTCCTCGCGAAGCATCCGGTTGACCGATTCGGATGCACGCCGTGCCATGGGGGACAGGGACAGGCCCTCACGGCGAAAGCGGCGCACGCCTTGACGCACTCCGAATACTGGCTCACTCCTGTTCTCGGAATGGACGAACACACCGGGAGAACTTCCGAAGAAACCAAGGGCTACATGGAGTCTAACTGCCGCCGCTGCCACGACGGCGTGATGATGTTAGATGACACGAATCCGCAGACAGGCGAACGGCAGGACTACGCGCCGAATCTCACGAAAGGTTTGGCTCTCTTTGAAGACCTGGGATGTCACGGCTGCCACGCCGTAGAGGGGTATAGCGCGCTTGAGAACATTGACAAAGTCGGCCCCTCGCTTGCCAAAGTGGGAAGTAAGGTGCAAGATACCGCGTGGCTTGAAAATTGGATTAAGAAGCCGGAGGCGTATCTTCCGAACGCCACGATGCCCAACTTTTTCCCTGCTGATGGCATGAGCCAAGTCGTTTACCTTAAGAATGGGGGCAAACGCACGGGGGTTGTCACCAAAACTGCCAACGGCATTGTTGTGAAGACAGACGATGGCACGGAGTATCCTTACTCCAACGACTATGTCCTCCGCATCGTTGACGAGGTGAAATCCATCGCCGCCTACCTCGCACAAATGCGGGATGACACACTTGACGCATCAGCCTCCGCTGTGAGCGAGTCCCAACGCGCAATTGCAGCGGGTGAAGAAACAGTCAAAACGGTAGGCTGTCTCACCTGTCATGCTGTCGGTGAGCTCGGTAGCGATTTCGCACCCGCGCTAGATAGCGTCGGCACAAAGGTTACGGCCAACTACCTCCGGCAGTGGATTCGCGACCCGAGAGCTTACGATGCCGATACGTCTATGCCGAGTTTGCGCTTGAGCGAGACCGAATTAGACAACGTCGTCGCCTACTTGATGAACCTGCAAGAAGCAACGCCTTCTGCCGTTTCGGAGTCAGTCGGTGAAGTAGACGTAGCCGAAGGCGAAGCACTCGTCAGGAGCTACGGATGCTTCGGGTGCCACGCCATTCCGGGGTTTGAGAACGAGTCAAAAGTCGGCGCAGACCTAGGCGAATTCGGCGGCAAGACAGTAGAAGAATTTGACTTCGGCGATACCGTTGACGTTGAACATAGTTGGACAGGATGGACGCTCGGCAAAGTCACAGACCCGCGCCGTTACCAGACACGCCGGATTGCTTCCCGCATGCCGGTTTTTCAGTTAGACGACGAGGATGCAAAGGCACTCGCTGTGCTACTGAAGAGTTTCCAATCGCAACAGTATCCTCTAAGTTATATCCATAATCGGACTGATAAGTTAAACCAGATCGATGCGGGCCGGCGGTTGGCGAAGAAATATAACTGCACGGGATGCCACGAGATCGAAGGTGAGGGCGGCAGTTATATTGATGTCGTCATCGCGCACGAAGGGTTAGATGCCATCAATGCGAAGCAGTTCGCACCGCCGACGTTGCAAGCTGAAGGCGCGAAGGTTTATCCGGCGTGGTTGTTTGAATTCCTCAAGCACCCCACCGATATTCGTTATGGACTTAAGGTGCGGATGCCGACGTTCGGGCTGTCCGATGATGAGGCGGCGACACTGGTTAAATACTTCTCTGTCCTGGACGATGAACCGTTCCCGTATGAGACGCTTGAGCCGCTAACCGTAACGCGCGCCGAATTGCGCGTCGGCAAGCAGCTCTTTGACGTGCTGCAATGTATTTCCTGTCACCCTTCACAAGGCGAAAGAATCCCGGAAGGCAGTGACAAAGCGGGACGGCCAGACCTCTCTTTGGCGAAAGAGCGGCTCAAAACGGATTGGCTCATCGAGTGGCTGAAGGCCCCGCAGTCCTTCCAGCCTGGCACGGCGATGCCGCAGGCGTGGCCCCTCGTCGGAGGGCAACATATACCGGTGGACGGATACGCCGGGGATGACGCTGAAAAACAGATTCGACTCGTTCGGGATTATCTGATTTCGTTGGGACGCTAAACTGGCGTTT
Source organism: uncultured Poribacteria bacterium (assembly GCA_958296135.1). Lineage (GTDB taxonomy): Bacteria > Poribacteria > WGA-4E > WGA-4E > WGA-3G > AGPOR5. The sequence goes on along the minus strand of CATQHZ010000001.1, from coordinate 3,442,065 downwards.
GAATCATGAAGCACCTTGCCGTTGTTATCGTCATGATTATCGTCTGGCTCAATGGACTCATCTGGTTGGGCAAACGGATAGACCCGAGCGTGAGGTATCTATCGCAGGTGGAATACAAATACGCGCGCTACTGTGCCGGTTGTCACGGAAACAACGGCGAAGGCAACGGCAGAATCGGCCGCTTCAAACGGCTGGACCCTGCCGATCTGACAGACGATACCTTGTGGCAGATGCACAACGACGAACAGTTGCTTGGCAGCATCAACGCTGGGAAAAACGATATGCCGGCGTTCCACTATTACCTTAATGATGAGGAGCAACGGGCGATTCTCGCCTATATTAAGGATACGTTTCGCCCATAAATCCGATTTTCTGAGGACAGACGCTTTTTCGCGACTGTGGTGTTAAATTCCTTGATTTTTCGCCGCTGGCGTGTTAATATATTGATGTGCAGGTGGATTAACGACACCCGCTTAACGATTCAGGACTTACGCAGAACGCCCCCGGTAGGCTCGGTTTTCAACCGCGCTCTTTAGGGTGACTGCGCGCTGCCAAAGCGCGCCTACCCGAAATGGCGGATTTGCGTGAGTCCTACAATTGACACACATAACTCAATCATAACTTAATCATAACTCAATCATAATTCAATGACGAGAGGAGAAAAAATCATGAAAATCCTAATGGCACTGCTTGCCTTTTGCATAATTGCCAGCACCGCGTTTGCTGGCAACATCACCGGTACCGTTATGTATGATGGCGATGCGCCGGCGCGGCCGATGCTGGAGGCCACGAAAGACCGGCACTGCATTGACGCTGTCAAAGGCACGAAATCGGAGGCACTCGTTGTCTCAAAAGGCAAGGGTATCAAGAACGTTGTGATTTACGCGCGCGTGCGCGGAGCCAAAGCCACCGTTCCAGAGAAAAACCCTGTGATGGACCAGAAGGGCTGCCGTTATTACCCGCATGTGCTTGCAATTGTTGCCGGTTCTACCGTGGATATTACCTCCAGCGACCCGGTTGCACACAACGTCCATTCCCATGCGAAAAAGAACGACGCAATAAACTATCAGATTCCGCAGCCCGGAAAAGTCATCCCCCACAAAATTGGGAAGGCGGAACAGATCAAATTCACGTGTGATATCCACGCGTGGATGACTGGCTACATCGTCGCGGTTGACAGCAACTTTTTTGCTGTAACCGGTGATAAGGACGACAAAGGTGCATGGCTGAGTGCCGACGCGTATGAGGCATCGTCGGATAAAGGCAGCTACACCATCGCCGATGTGCCGGCCGGTAAAGTGCGGGTGATTGCGTGGCACGAAGAGCTCGGTTCGGCGAACAAAACCGTTGAGGTGCCAGCGAGCGGCGATATGAATGTAAACTTTACGAGTGCTGATTTTAAAAAGCGCGCGAAAAAATAGTGTTGTCGTCTACGATACGACGTGGCATGGCGAGGGACACGCATTCCCTCGTCCATCGGCCGTAGGCGTTTTTTCGCCTGGCGAGGGGAACCCTCGGCGATTCGCACTCGCTGGGCCCTCGCCCTACGGTTAAGACGAAGGTTCATTTGGTTGAAGGAGAACACGTTGAGACAGCATCAGCAAACACGGTTGGATATCCGCGGAGTAGCGTGCCGTTTTAAAAAGCCGCTGCTCCTGCTAGTCCCGTTAATCCTGTTAATCCTGCTTCAGACGCTCGCGCCAGCAGTTGCGCAGGATATGAGCGAGGCGGAATATCGTCCCTTCCCGAAGATTGGCAGTCGGAACGCCGCGTGGATTGCCGCACAGCTCCACCTATTGTTCGGCTCCTTCATCCTCGGCGTTCCGATGTTCGCCGTTATCATTGAGTTCATCGGATGGAAGACAAAGGACGCACGCTATGACCGGATGGCGCAAGAGTTCATCAAACTCTGTATGGGCGCGTTTTCAACGACAGCACTGCTCGGCGGCGTGCTTGTCTTCATCTTGATATGGTGCTATCCGAAGGTGATGAGCAAACTGAGCGGCATATTCGGGCCGACGATGATTTTTTACGTCGTCCTATTTTTCGGCGAGACGTTTACACTTTACCTCTACTCCTACGGATGGGACAAAATGCAGGGGCGGCATAAAGGCTGGCATCTGTTCCTCGGTGTCCTGCTGAACGTGTTCGGCACGGCGATTATGTTCGTCTCAAACTCGTGGCTCACCTATCAGACGAGCCCGGGTACACAATACGGCAAATTGTCTGACACGACGCGGCAATCGTGGCTGGAAAGCAAACTGGCACAGAACCCAGGCATGACGCAAACCGAGGCAATGGAGGGAATAACGGATGCAACCGTGATTCCGCTCCATAATGAGACTACCGGCGAATTTTTGGCCACCGTCTGGGAAGCCGTCAATAACTTCACGTGGATGCCGGTCAACATTCACCGTCTCATCGGCAATATCGCCTTCGGCGGTTCCATTGTGGCGGCTTACGCTGCGTTCCGCTTCCTCGTCGCGAAAACCAAGGAGGACAGGGCACACTACGATTGGATGGGTTACACTGGGAACTTCATCGCGCTGTGCGGACTCATTCCGCTGCCCTTCGCGGGTTATTGGCTAGGCCGCGAAATTTACATGTTCAACAACACGATGGGCATCAACATGATGGGCAGTCTCTTCTCATGGCTGTTTATCATTCAGGCGGTGATGATTGGTGTGCTGTTCATCGGCGCGAATTACTACCTCTGGTCTGGGATGGGCCGCATCGATGGCGCGCAGATATACGCACGTTATCGGCCTTACATGATTGCCATTATCGTTATCTGTGTGGCCATCTGGATGACACCGCGCACGCTATCCAAAATTTCTACCTCCAGTGAGTTGAGCGCGATGGGCGGCGCAAATCACCCCCACCTTGGGCTGTTTGGCTTGATGACAGCGAAAAATACGGCGGTGAACATCATCATCCTGACGACATTCTTGAGTTTCCTCTTTTATAGGCGTTCGGGTAAGTCACCGACAGCGAGTTGGAAAAAGGTGGGTAACATCGCGATATCTTCCATTTTCTTCTTCTCGGCTGTCTCTATCGTCGTTATCGGTATCGTTGGGTTTACCGTGCCGACAGACTTGCGCGTGAACGTGCTAACACCTTATCAGGTGCTGATTGCGCTCGTCGTGATGGTAGCCGTGACGATAATCGACATTTTCATGTATCGGAAGGCGACGATGTCTGGCACTATCAAGTGGGGTGAAATGACCGACCGGTCGCAGTATGTCCTCATTCTCTTGGCAATCACCTTTACGTCGCTGATGGGTTTGATGGGCTATGCGCGCTCCGGACTTCGCGAGGCGTGGCACATCTTCGGTGTCATGCAGGATACATCGCCGGACGCATTCACGCCGCTTCTCAGTGAGGCAGTGAACATTGTTGCTATCATCATGGTAATCTTCTTCGCGCTCGTCGGGTTCATTTTCTGGCTCGGCTTATGGGGCGAAAAGAAGAAGCAGCAGGCGGTGCCCACAGAAATGGAGGAAGCTGATTAATGTCCAAGACGGTGGTAAAAGTTGCGAGTTTAATCTTAATGGTGGTGAGTTTCATCGCCTATATCGCTGGGGTATCCGCATTTCCGATCGCCTCAGAGAACCTGCTCCCCTGGTCGGTCTGGTTCATCATCTCGGTAGTGGTGAACATCATCGTGTGGAGCAGTGTCATGAAACTGCTGACGTTCTCACTCGCCGTGATCTGGTTCTACGCGTTTGTCGCGGGGCTCGTGCCGGAATCGTCGACGGCGATTAATTTGACATCGCTTGACTGGAGCGATCCGGAGAGTGTAGCTGAGCAGGGCGCAGCCATTTTTAATGGAAAGGGCCAGTGTAGCGCGTGTCACACCGTCGACCCCTCGGCACCGAAGGGTCGATGTCCCGATTTGACAGATATCGGCGCGAACGCGGCGAACCGCCAGCCCGGTCTGGATGCGAAAACGTATCTGATTGAATCCTTGTATGAACCGGCGAACTATCTGGTGCCTGGCTACGGCAAGATTATGCCGGAGATATGGAAGGCACCGATTGCTCTGTCGAAATTAGAAATTGAGGCGGTTATCGCCTATTTGCAGAGCCAAGGTGGTGAAATCGATCCCACACCGTATGATGAGCCGATTGATAGGGCAGATCCGGGGACAGTAGCGGCTGCACTACCGCCGCTGCTTACCGGCGATCCTGCGCTTGGGAAGAAGGTTTTCGTGTCAGCGGCGTGTATCTCGTGTCACGCGGTCAAAGGGATTGAAAGTCCTGCTGCCGGCGAGGGGAGTCAAGACTTTGAAGTCGTCACAGCGCCGGATTTATCCGAAATTGCTGCCTTTAACGATATGCGGTATCTTGAGGAGTCGATCCTGAAGCCGGGTGCGCAAATTGTAAGCGGCTACGGCGCGGTGACCGTCAAAGCGAACGGTGCGACTTTTCAGGGAACGCTTGTCTCGCAGGATACAGAGCAGATTGTCGTCCGCACCAAAAAGGCCAGCGGGGAAGAGGAAGAGCACACCATTCTATTGACAGAATTGGATGAGGAACCGATTGAAGAGCTCGCCAATCTGAAAGCGAACGGCTATTTTACTTTAACGCTAACGCCTGCGGATGCGGATGCATCGGTGAGCGGCGAAATTGTTGAGGAGACCGAGGATAGCGTCACGCTCAAGGTGGGCGATGGGACTCAAACGCTTTCTAAAACCGATGTAAAAACCCTGCTGACGATTGTTAATTTTGACGGCGATGAGATTGTCGGTTCTGTAGTATCGGGGACGCTAGACGATGACGAGCTCGTTTTGAACGTGGATGGTAGTGAGGAGGTAATCGATACGTTTGACATTGAGGATTCTGTCTTCACGCGCGCGTTTGGCAAGAAGTTGCTTGTTACGTCGCCGATGCCTGAAAATTTCCCGTTGCTGTTATCAGTATCGGATCTGAGCAATTTGCTGGCGTTCTTAAGCACGTTGACTGGGGCAGCAGCGACGGCGGAAGCAACCCCCGCGGATGCAACAGAAACTTCTGCGGAATAAGGAGGTAAACCATGAAGAGGCTTTCACTATTCACAACATGTCTCATCATCTTCGTTGGCTGCTGGGTGTTCCTGCGGTTCATCGTCGGTAGCGTCATCTCGGTGCCGATACCGGGTAGCGTGGTTGCGATGTATATGGGGCTGATTCTTATCGCCATCTTGGTGCATATCTCCGTTGAGGATTCACGATTTCGGGAGTTCCTCCGTCCTCTTCGCGAAACGCTCGTTGACGATAACCGGCGCGTCCGCCGCCGTGTTGTCGCCGTGTTGGTGCCGCTGGTTTTGCTGGCGTATACCTATTCGATTTTCGCGCAACGGGCGAATCCGCCGGGAAATCCGCGCGACGCGCACCCATCGCCGCCGCTTGAGCTCACCTACAAAGATGAGGTTATCGGGAAGATGCAGGAGGTGGAGAACCCCTTCCGGCACTACGAAAAAGACGAGCCCGAGGCGTTCAAGGCGCATGTAGAGAACGGCAGACGTGTTTACTATCAGAACTGCTTCTACTGCCACGGCGATGATCTGGATGGACAGGGGCATTTCGCATCGCCCCTGCAACCGCTCCCGGCGAATTTCCAAGACCCGGGCATCATCCCCAACTTCCAAGAGTCTTTCCTCTTTTGGCGGATTAGCAAGGGCGGCCCGGGGTTACCGGCGGCTGGCACGCCGTGGGATTCGGCAATGCCGATTTGGGAAAACATGCTCACAAAAGACGAGATTTGGGACGTAATCCTGTTCCTTTCTGACTATACCGGCTATCAGCCGCGAACGTTTGGGGAGGGGCACTAAGAATGACACGCCGATACAAAAAAATCACTTTCCTGACTGGGCAGTCGCGCCCGGGCGGGCGCGCCGCCTGGGCGATGCTTCTCGGATGTTGCGCGTTGCTGGCATCGATGCTTTCGGTAGCGCGCGCGCAGAAAGCACCGGAGGCTTCCGAAGAAGGCAAGCGGGTTTACGAGAAGAGCTGTGCGCACTGCCACGGCATTGAGGGCCGCGGTGATGGCTCGGCTGCGGAAAATCTGCTCCCGAGACCGCGTGATTTCACGCGCGGTTTGTATAAAATCCGCTCAACGGAAGCGGGACAACTCCCGACAGACCAGGATTTATTTGACATTCTCACGGAGGGGATGCCCGGCTCCTCAATGCCGGGCTGGGAGACTGCCCTGAGTGCTAACGAACGGTGGGAGGTTGTGGCCTACATCAAAACCTTTCACGAGGGATTCAAAGAGAACGAGGCCCCGCGGCAAATCGACCTCTCCGGTAAAATTGCATATTCTGAACAGAGCGTTGAGACGGGCAAGGCTCTCTATACGGAACTCGGCTGCGTTGAATGTCACGGCAATGTCGGCCGCGGCGACGGCACCTCCGCGCCAACCCTCACCGACGAGTGGGGTTTCCGGACCTGGCCCGCGAATCTCGCGCAAGGTTGGAATTTCAGGGGCGGCGGCGATACTGAAGACATCTTCAAGCGGTTTATCGGTGGCATTGCAGGTTCACCGATGCCTGCGTTTGAAGGCGACAGTTTCCTGCATTTCGGGTTGGCATCCGAGGAATCCAAACGTCTTACCGAATTGGAAAGCAAAGACGAAATGACAGAGGCGGAGGAAGAGGAATCCGGGAAATTTTACGAAAAAATGGATGCCGCCGTTGACATTGCACTCAGTATTACTGAAGGCGAAACCCTGAACACTGAAGACCGGCAAACCTTCGATAATGCGATGAGGGTGGTGTATGAGAAGAGTTGGCATCTGGCGAACTACGTCAAGTCCCTCTCACCTGAAAAGCGTCCGGAACCGGCGATTGGCAATAATGTGCTGAGGGCGCAGTATGTCGGCGGCGAATTGCCCGCGCTAGGCGATGCGGCATGGGAAACGCTGAAAGCGAGTTACTTTCCGGTCGTCGGACAGATTATCGTTGAACCGCGGCAGTTCAACCCGACGCTTGACTCGATTAACGTCAAATCGTTTTATAACGATAACGAGGTGGCGTTCCTCTTCACGTGGGATGACAGGACGCACACCACGGCGTTAGAGGACGAAGAAACAGGCAAAAAAGTCCTTGAGGATGCATTGGCCATCCAATTTCCAGTCAAGGTGCCTCAAGGCCCGACTGCGCCGAAACCGTATTTCCTCTGGGGCGGAAGGCTTCCAGTCTATCTCTGGCATTGGAAGGCTTCCGCGCCTGAGCAGGTAACGGAACTGACTGCCAAAGGCATTAATAAGGCTGAGGTGCAGGCAGTGCAAAGCAACATCCAAGCGAAAGGGACATACACGGATGGGCAATACAATCTGTGGGTGAAACGTGCGTTGAAAACGGACGACAAGAAGGACCTGCAGATTGAACCGGGTGTTTTTGTGCCTATCGCCTTCTCGGCGTGGGATGGCGCGAATGGCGATGTAGACACAAACCGGGTCATCTCTAGTTGGTATACGTTCGTTCTAGAACCTGTCCCGTCTTCCAGACGGTTTATCTATCCACCTTTGGTGGCACTTCTCTCCGTTGGTGCGTTGTTCGGTTTGCGAATGTTCGTGCGGCGGAGAAATTCATAAATAAAAACGGGTGGATGTGAATCTACCCAAACGATTCTGAAAGGTGCGCTGCTAACGCGCGCCTATCAATAACTTTAAAGAGAGGCTACAAAAAATGAAAACCTACATGTTGGCATGCGTCGCGCTGCTTCTGGCGTGTTGCTATGTCCTTCCAATCTTCGCCGACCATCACGAGGCGGGTGAGATGCAGATGCTCCAGTTCCCCGAATCCTATAAAGGGATGGCGGTGAGCAACGGCGGAACGATTAGCGGCACCGTGACGTTTGAGGGTGACGTGCCGGAAATGAAAATCCTTGAAATCACCAAAGACGAGACGGTTTGCGCCGCGACCGAGAAGCACGATGAGTCGCTTGTCGTTGGTGAAGGCAACGCTTTAAAAAATACGATTGTCTACTTGGTAGACATTTCCCAAGGCAAAGTGCTTGATAAAGCGGTGAAACCCGAGATCGACCAGAAGGGCTGTAAATTCACCCCTCACGTCCAGATTGTCCCTGTCGGCGTGCGTCTGACGATGCTGAACAACGACAAGGTCAATCACAACGTGCATATCTTCAGCAGCGTCAACAAGCCGGTGAACAAACAGCAGACGAAGAACCGGAAGAAGCTGCGGCTCGCCGGAGTCAAGAAAGCGGAAGGGCCGGTTCAGGTGAAATGCGATATCCACGGTTGGATGTCCGCATGGCTCGCCTATGTGCCGCATCCCTATTTCGCCGTGACAGATGAGATGGGCAAATTCACGCTGGAAGATGTCCCTCCCGGCACGTATCAGCTTGGGTATTGGCATGAAGCGTGTGGCACGAACAGCGAATCGCCGGCTACTGTTACAGTAGAGGCAGGCGGCACCGTCACGCAGGATTTCACGTTGTCGATGAAAAAGATGTAAGTTCCCGGTAGGCGCGCGAGCACGCGCGGTTGGAAACCGCGCCTACCGGGGCCGTTTTGAGTTGTTTATGGCTGGCAACATTGATGTCGAAAATCTGTCGCACGATTATGGTACACGGCGCGCGCTAGACAAGGTGAGTTTTACCGTGGCAAGCGGCGAGGTTTTCGGCATCCTCGGCCCGAATGGCTGTGGAAAGACTACCCTGTTTAGAATTCTGTCAACGCTGCTGCGGCCAACGGCCGGTCGCGTGAGCATCCTCGGCCATGAGTTAACGGCAGAGCGTAGGGACAGATTTCTATATCTGTCTGCTACCGAGGCAAGAGCAATTCGGGAACTCTTAGGCGTTGTTTTCCAACACCCAGGGTTAGATTCCAAGCTCACAGTGCGCGAGAATTTGCTGCATCAGGGACATCTCTACGGGCTTACTGGCAAACGTTTACGCGCCCGGATTGTTGAACTCCTTGAACGCTTCGGCGTGGCGGACAGGACAGATGAAAGCGTGGAGGTGTTGTCGGGCGGCTTGCAACGGCGTGTTGAGATTGCAAAAGCGATGGTGCATTCCCCGCGCGTCCTGCTCCTTGACGAACCGAGCAGTGGGTTGGATGTGGGAGCGCGGCGGCAATTGCGCGCTTACCTGCAAACCCTCGCGGAGACAGAAGACATTCTCGTTCTGTTGACAACGCATCTCTTGGATGAGGCGGAAGCATGCACCCGCGTTGGCATTCTGGATGCGGGGCGGCTTGTCGCCCTCGGCACGCCTGAGGCACTGAAGGCGCAAATCGGCGGCGATGTCGTGCTGATAGAATGCACAAAGGGGATGCATCGGGACCGGGAGGGCTCTCCTATAAGGGGCGGTTCCTGTGTGGAGACGCTTCGCGATGCGATTGCTGAGCGGTGGACAGATATAGACATCTGTCTGAGCAATTCCGATAGTGACTTGCGCGTTGAATGTGAACGGGGACACGAGTTTGTCAAGGATGTGGTTACCGCGTTTCCTGATGAGATTCAGGCGGTGCGGTTTGGGAAACCGACGCTTGAGGATGTGTTCATCAAATTGACAGGAAATCGGTTTGAGTAGAGGAACAACGTTGTGCTGAAGGTTTTGCTGCCCGTATCTACAATATGGTGGCGTGAAATCGTTCGATTTTATCGTCAGCGGAGCCGGCTCTTCAGTGCTATCGCGCAACCGTTGGTGTTTTGGCTCCTCATCGGGAGTGGGCTGAGTGCTTCGTTTCAACCTGCTGGGACTTCGGATACGGGCTACGTTGAATACTTTTATCCCGGCATCGTCGTTTTAGTGTTGCTTTTTACTGCGATTTTCGCGACAATATCTGTTGTGAACGACCGGCGCGAAGGCTTCTTGCAAGGCGTGCTCGTTTCACCGGTGCCACGTTGGCACATCGTCCTTGGACAAGCTTTAGGCGGAACAACGTTGGCACTCTTGCAAGGGGTGCTGCTGCTAACTCTGGCACCCTTCGTAGGTATCCGACTCGGCGTTGCATCCGTGCTCTTCACCGTGGGCTTGATGGCACTCTTGGCGTTTGGTTTGACAAACCTCGGACTGCTGATTGCGTGGCGAATGGACTCAACGCAGGGGTTTCATGCACTCATGAACCTACTGTTGATTCCGATTTGGCTGCTGTCGGGCGCATTCTTCCCAAGTGCCGGGGTGCCGGGGTGGCTAGCCTGGGCGATGAAACTGAATCCGTTAACGTATGGGCTCGCCGCGTTCCGGCAATGCCTCTATTTTGATACTGGAAGCGCAGTCGGCGATGAGTCTTCGTTGACGCTTTCTGTGCTGATCACATCACTTTTTTGTGTTTTAACATACGGGGGCGCGACGTTGACGGCTTCTTCACAAGTCGATTAAATTTTGATATTGGCACAAAGCGTGTATTAACCGCTATAGTTTGGGCTCGCCTAATCCCAAACAGAGGCGGGACAAATCAACTTGATGTGGTATCAAACGCTTTACGCCGATACAGAAGAAAAAATAAGGAGGACTGAATGCTTCAATGGCTTCCAGAAAACGTATCAACGTTCGGGCAGAGTGTTGATACCCTCTTCTATATCATTTATTATATTACGCTCGTTGTCTTCATCCTCGTGATGGGAACGCTTATCACCTTCCTGATCAAATATCGGCATCGGGAAGGGCAAAAGGCAAGTTACATTGAGGGGAGCACGACGCTGGAAATCGTCTGGACAGCGGCGACGACGGTGATTGTGTTTGGGCTCGCGATGCTCAGTTATCCCCACTGGAACAAGATCAAATCACCGAACGAGTTTCCCGAGAATCCAGAAGTTCTCGTCCAAGTCAGTGGCAAACAGTTCAACTGGGATATGACGTATCCCGGCCCGGACAATGAATTCGGGACAGCCGATGACTTGGAATTGGAAAACCAATTGCATGTGCCGGTCAACGCTGTCGTGCATATCCGCTTGACCTCGGTGGATGTCATCCATAGTTTTTTTGTACCGCAGTTGCGGCTGAAACAGGACGCGCTGCCGAATCGGTTTATCAATGTCTGGTTTGAGGCGACAAAGGCGGGGCGGTATGAAATTCCGTGCGCAGAACTGTGCGGCTTCGGGCACTCTGGGATGCTCGGGTACCTCAATGTTCATTCGCAGGCAGACTACGATGCCTGGGTGAAGGAACGGTGGCCTCAGTAGGTGCCGGACGACTGGGCCGGGGCGATTTTTCGATACGTCGCGGCACGGCGAGGGCCAAGAGACGCAGGAAAATTCCCTCGCCCTCCGGTACTATGATGAAGGGAGAAAAATAACGATGCACGATAACGAACATGCGTCACATCATCACGAAGAAAGTTTTATTCGCAAATATATCTTCTCGTTGGACCACAAGACTATCGGCAAGCAGTTCCTCATTTACGGGCTGATAATGTTCTTCGTCGGCGGCGGGCTTGCACTGATGTTTCGGTGGCAGCTCGCTTATCCGGAAAGACCGGTACCTATCATCGGTGCCTCACCACAATACCTTGAGGACGGCGAAGTCGTCACAGGTGCCGACAAAATGTGGGAGCGCATCTACGAGTCCGAAGAGGAAGAATGGCTTGAGGCAAACATGCCGAACGGTGTCATCGAGCCGGCGTTTTACAACATGCTGTTTACGATGCACGCCACTATCATGGTATTCTTTGTCGTCGTGCCGATTTTAGTTGGCGCGTTCGGTAATTTCCTCATCCCGCTCATGATTGGCACGCGGGACATGGCGTTTCCTATCCTGAACATGCTATCCTTCTGGCTTGCCGTGCTGGCAGCGATTATCATGGCAATTGGGTTTTTCGTTCCCGGTGGCCACGCTGCAGCGGGCTGGACAGGCTACGCGCCGCTCTCGTCGGACCCGCAGTGGACAGGCGTTGAATGGGGGCAAAACCTCTGGGCAATTAGCTTGCTCATTCAGGGCTTCTCATCGTTAGTCGGTTCGATTAACTACATCACGACGATTATCAACATGCGGGCCCCGGGGATGACGTTGTTCCGGATGCCCCTGGTCATCTGGTCCCTGTTCATCGTCGCGATTCTACTGCTGCTTGCATTTCCGGTGCTTTCCTCTGCGTTGGCACTCCTCATCTTTGATAGGCTTGCCGGAACGACATTCTTCACGGCGACGGCTGAAGGTGGGGGGGATCCGCTGCTCTGGCAGCATTTGTTCTGGTTCTTCGGACATCCCGAAGTCTACATCCTCATTTTACCGGGGATGGGCATCGCATCCGAATTGGTTCCCGTGTTTTCACGGAAGCCGATTTTCGGTTACCGCTCCATGGTATACGCGATGATTGCGATTGCGTTTTTAGGGTGGATTGTCTGGGGACACCACATGTTCCAAAGTGGGATGCAACCGGTTTTAGGTTCGGCGTTCATGACGACGACGATGCTCATCGCGGTGCCGTCGGCGATTAAGACGTTTAACTGGCTCGGCACGATGTTCAAAGGTTCGATCCGTTTTACGTCCCCGATGCTTCACGCCATCGCCTTTGTCTCAATGTTTGTGATCGGCGGGTTGAGCGGTATCTATATGGCGAACACGCCGGTGGACATCTTCATCCACGATACCTACTACATCGTCGCGCATATCCACTACGTTGTCTTCGGCGGGAGTTTGTTCGCTATCTTCGGCGGAATTATCTTCTGGTTCCCGAAAATGTATGGCCGCTACATGAACGACGTGTTGAACAAAATCCATTTTTGGTTGACGTTCGTGGCGTTCAACTGTACTTTCTTCCCGATGCACATTCTCGGTGTCGGTGGGCACATGCGGCGTATCTCCAACCCGATGCAGTATGAATTCCTGCAAGGATTTGAAGGGATGAACATCTTTATCACGATGAGCGCGTTCACGCTGGGTGCGGCGCAGCTTATCTTGGTGTTCAACTTCTTCTGGAGTATGTCGCGCGGCAAAGTTGCAGAGAAGAATCCGTGGCATGTCAACACGCTGGAATGGGAAGCACCGACACCGGTGCCGCACGGCAATTTTGTTGGGCAGGTCCCGACTGTCTACCGTGGCCCGTATGAATACAGTGTGCCGGGTGAAGAATCGGATTGGATTCCGCAAGCGCAACCTGAGCATGCACATGCGACGGGTGGAGATTAAAGGTTTTTGTAAGGGTGGCTTTCTATATCCATCCGCACTATAGAGTACCTCTATGAAAACGCACGCGCAGACAGCAGAAAACCCTTATAGCCCGTGGCTGCATCGGTTCGCACGCCTCGCGGTGGGCGCAACCTTCCTGCTGATTGTCATCGGCGGCATTGTCACTAGCACCGAATCCGGCCTGGCTGTCCCCGATTGGCCGACGACGTTTGGCTACAACATGTTCCTGTATCCGTTGTCGGAGATGGTGGGCGGCGTGCTTTATGAGCATAGTCACCGACTCATGGGCTCGCTCGTTGGGCTGTTGACGGTAGGGCTCTTCATTATGGTATGGGTGAAAGACTCGCGCACGTGGCTCCGATGGCTCGGTTTGCTCGCCTTAATCGGCGTGATTGTGCAAGGAATCCTCGGCGGCCTTCGGGTGACGCAGCTCTCGCTTGTCCTCGCGATAGTGCATGCTTGTCTCGCGCAGGCGTTTTTCGCCTTGCTGTGTGGAATTGCGTGGTGGACATCCCGCGAAGCGCGCTTGGAAAGCGCGCCTACCGGGGAGCAACAGGGCGCGTCTGTTGGAGAGGGACGTAAGTTACGGCGGTTAAGCCTGATAACGACGTGCCTGATTTATGTCCAACTGATTTTTGGCGCGATTTTGCGACACACCGGGAATCGATTGGATGCGCACCTCCTGTTCGCCTTTTTGGTGGCACTCCATACGTTCCTTTTGGCGAGGCGGATATGGCAGGCAGAAGCTGCAACGCCTCTCAAAAGCGAACCTACCGTATTAGTGGGACTCTTGGCTGTCCAGCTCATGCTCGGCACCGGGGCGTTTTTTGTGAAACTCACCGCGTTCGGCGCAACGGTGTCCACATGGCTCACGGTAACGATGACGACCGGACATGTGGCAGTCGGCGCGCTGATGCTGGTTACCAGTTTCGTGTTAACCTTGAAGATTTACTGGCACACAGCCGTGCCAACGACTGAGGCCCCCGCTACGCCGGCCCACGGAGAGCTCGTTTGAGAAAACAGCCGCAAAACGGAAGAACCATTATGCGCGCCACACCAGCGGATTTAGCAAATCAGGTAGATGAACCCACGCGCCCTCCTGCGCGCAGCACGCTCGCGTTGGGCCGCGCAACGGATTTCATTGCGCTCGTCAAACCGCGGTTAGTCTTGATGATACTCATCACGACAGCGGCCGGTTTCTATATCGGTTCGCAACAGCTTGTTCAGTGGCTGCGCTGCCTGCATACCCTCATCGGCTCGGGTTTGACGGCCGCCGGTGTGTTGGGGTTGAACCAATATCTTGAGCGCGATATTGACGCGCAGATGAAGCGGACACAGGACAGACCGCTTCCAGGGGGTAGGATGCTCCCGCTAGTAGCACTGCTTTTCGGTGTGATGCTTACCGGCGGTGGGATGCTTTATCTGACGTTCATCGTGAATCCGCTAAGCGGGTTAGTTATTTCGCTCATTGTGGCGAGCTATCTGTTTCTCTACACGCCGCTCAAACGGAAAACGTCGCTCTGCACGCTTATCGGTGCGGTGCCGGGTGCATTGCCGCCTGTCGTCGGTTGGGCGGCGGCCCGCGGGACGGTGACGGCGGAGGCATGGGTGCTGTTCGCGATTCTCTTTTTGTGGCAACTCCCGCACTCGCTGGCGATTGCCTATATCTACCGCGAGGACTACGCAAAGGCCGGACTTCGGTTACTGCCGGTCATCCACCCTGATGGCGCGAGCACGCGGCGGCAGATTGTGATTAACTGTGTCGCGCTGCTTGCGATGGGCTTACTCCCCGCGCTGCTCAGCATCGCCGGCGGTATCTATTTTTTGATAGCACTGCTGTCGGGATTAGCGTTTCTGGCGTTCGGCATCTATTTAGGCGTTGCGCGTTCGGTGCAAGCGGCACGGTATCTGTTATACGCATCGCTGCTTTATCTGCCGATAATTTTTATCACGATGGCATTGGATAAGGTTTAACATGAATACACCCGACAATCGCACCCGAAATCGCCGCCTCGGCATCACGCTGTTTTTAGTGTTCGTGGTCCTGGTTATCGTCGCGACGGTGGCGATTATCCGTGGCGGCTGAGGAGGGCCCTGATGTTACGTGATACACCGGACAGACTGCCGCAGGATGTTCGTCCGATGAGCAACGCCCGACTAGGCATCTTAGTCCTGCTCGGCGCGGAGATGATGCTGTTTTCCGGGCTTATCGGCGCGTTTCTCGTCTTTCGGATGGGGAACGTCACTTGGCCGCCGCCATCGCATATTGACATCCAGCTGCCCCGCGCGGTGACCGGCATCAATACCGCACTGTTGCTCCTGAGCGGCTACACGATGTTTCAGGCACTCCGCGCAATTCAGAAGGACCGGGTGAAGCAACTCCGCAATTGGCTGCTGCTCACTGGGGCGTTAGGCGTGCTCTTCCTCGGTGTCCAGGGAAGCGAATGGGCGCAATTGATACGCAGTGGTATGACACTTCAGTCAGGTGTCTACGGCGGCATCTTTTATGTGCTACTCGGGTGCCACGCGGTGCATGTGATTGGCGCAGTCATTTGGCTGTTCATCGTGCTTGGAATGGCGGTGTCAGGAAGGTTTGCCGCGTCGCGTCACATCGGCGTTGAGACTTGCGCTATCTATTGGATTTTTGTCGTCGCGCTTTGGCCGATTCTTTACGTTTTGGTATATCTCGCCTAGGGGGCGATGGGCGGATAGAGACATCCGCCCTTATAGGAGACCTTTATGCGATTCATCTTTTGGGGAACTGTCCTGATGCTTGTCGTGCTGATTGCGCCGACGTGCGTTGAGGCATGTCCCGCTTGCAAAGACTTGAAGGAACCCATCGGAAGAGGTTTTAATTCCAGCATCTTCTTCATGATGGCGATGCCCTTTACCATTGTCGCGCTCATAGGCGGAAGTGTTTTCTATCATTACCGGCGCGCAAGCAAAAACCGGGATAGAATGGGTTCGTCTTAACCGCCTCGCGTTGGATGCAGAGGGATTCAGTATCGAGACCGGGAGGGCTCTCCTACCGGGGAGTATCGAGACCGGGAGGTCTCTCCTACTGGGGAGGAGGTCTCTCCTATAGGGGGACATCAAGACCGGGAGGAGGACATCGAGACCGGGAGGGCTCTCCTACCGGGGAGAATGTAGTCGCTCTGCGTTGGATCGAATAGGTTGGATTTGAAATCCGATGTGTGTTAATATGCAAATGAAAGGAGTTAAATCGAGTGGAACACGCTACCACGTTAGAACATACTGAAGACATATACGAGCCGTCGCTTACGCCGGATAGCCTCGGCAAGCTCGGCATGTGGATTTTCCTCGTTGGGGATACCATGTCGTTCGGGGCATTGCTGGCGGTATACGCGGCCGTCCGGGTAGGTGCCGGCGCGATAGGCTGGGTACCGCCGAGCGAAATACTCGGCATCAATCTGACCGCGTTTATGACGTTTCTGCTGATTTGCAGTAGCGTCACCATGGTCAAGGCTCTGGAGTCCATTCAGAACGGCAACGTTTCAAGAATGTGCACCTTCCTCGGGCTGACTATCGCGGGTGGAGTCATCTTCCTCGGCCTGCAGGTGTATGAATGGAGCGCGCTCATCAAGCACGGGTTGACGTTAACCGAAATCCCGCATCACGGGTTGTCGGGGGCGGCTATTAGCGGTTCAACGCTTTTCGGGCCTGCCTTCTATACCATCACGGGGTTTCACGGGTTGCATGTCACAGGCGGTGTCATCTATCTCATCGTTATCCTCATCCACGGGTTGCGCGGTCGGTATACGGCCGAGTTTAACCATGAGGTGGAAATCGTCGGGCTCTATTGGCACTTCGTCGACCTGATTTGGATTATGGTTTTTACCTTCATCTATCTACTGTAGGCGCGGTCTTGGATCGCGGCACTCTTTAGGAGGTACTTAAAAATGGCAGGAACACATCACAAAGAGCATCCGAAATACCTGAATATTTTCTGGTGGCTTCTGGGGCTCACCATCGTTGAAGTGGCTGTGGCAATACCTGACTATGCTACAGTGCTTAAGGCTATCTTGCTCATCGGATTGGCATGCGGCAAAGCGATTTTGGTTGCTAACTATTTCATGCACTTGAAGTTTGAGCGGAAGACGTTGGCACTCATCGTGATAACGCCGTTTCTTATTTGCGTTTTCCTCGTCTTCATGCTGATGCCCGACCTCACGGCGGCCTCGCGGTACGAGGGGCTAAAACCCGCGGCGGAAGTTGTCAATACGTCCCATTAATGCGCCGCGTAGGCGTAGGCAGAAACAGATGAGTTTATCCAACGAAAGCGACCGGCGCAAACTTAACAAAAGCACGCTGCTGTGGGGGCTATTAGGGCTTGTCATCATCGGCATCGCGGGCATCAATTTATGGGCGATGTTTGACAAACGCCCGGCATCAATGCCTAAAACGGGCGGCGATGCAAATCAACCGTTACCCGCGCGGCTCCCGGACTTCGCCTTGACGAACCAGCAGGGACAGCCGCTGCGGTTAGCAGACCTCGGTGGCAAAATCTGGGTGGCGGATTTCATTTTCACGCATTGCCCGACAATTTGCCCGACGATGACGCTGGAAATGGCGCGCTTGCAATCCGATTTTGTGGCGGAGCCTGTCTACTTCGTTTCGTTTTCGGTAGATGCGGAGCGCGATACCCCCGAGGTCCTCGCCCGTTATGCGGCGCAGTACGGTGCGGATGAGAGACGCTGGCATTTCCTGACAGGCGAAAAGGAACGCATCTATCAGTTGGCCAAGGATGGGTTCAGCTTAGCCGCGGGACACAACGGAAGCGAACTATTACACAGCACACGGTTTGTCCTCGTCACGCCGGATGGCAAAATCCACGGCCGCTACGATAGTCGGAGCAAACCCGCGCTGTTGCGTCTTCGCAGAGACATCAACACACTCCTGAGTGACTGAGTAGCCCTTGCCTCAAGCGCGCGTCCAATGCGTGCGTATTGAGGTTTGTGAGCGCGGTGTGAGATGCTAAATAACGTTCCGAATCTGCTGATTTCCGTCGCGGTTTTTCTGATTCACTTCCCGTTCGGTTTCTATCGCGTCCGGTATAAAAAATTCAGTCGCCCGTGGAGCCGGTGCCTCTACATTCCGATTGTGCTGAATATCGTTGCGCGGCGGTTTATCCTCAATTGGGAGTGGCAAACCGCGATGGTTTACCTCTGGACAGCGACGTTGTTGGCCCATCTCATCGGTGGCTATTGGGGTTTGCGTTGCAACCGGTTGCATCCTGAGCAAAAAGAGACTAAAAAATGCTAAAGAAAATTTATGTTCCCGTTGATAATTCGGACTACTCCGATGCAAGTATCGCCTTGGCGGTAGAGTTCGCGAGGAAGTTCGGCTCACATCTGGTAGGTTCGCACGTTTACGCTGCAAAAATGCACGACGTGCGCTTTAAACAGATGGAATACACCCTGCCGGAGGAGTATCAGGACGAAGTGGAGCTCGAAAAGCAGCGCCGCATCCATGATACCCTCATCACAATGGGGTTGCAACTCATTTCTGATTCCTACCTTGAGGTGATGAAGCAGAAGTGCGCGGCGTTTGACATTCCGTTTGAAGCGAAAATGCCGGAGGGAAAACACTTCATCAAATTGGTAGAGGACATTCAGGACAGCGACTATGATATGGTGATTATGGGCGCGCTCGGCATGGGGGCTGTCAAGGATAGCCTTATTGGCGGTGTCTGTGAACGCGTTGTCCGGCGCGTCACTACCGATACCCTCGTCGTCCGGAACCTGGAACCGATAGAAGAACAAAACGGCAATATCCTCGTCGGTATTGACGGTAGCCCTGAATCTTTCGCAGGTTTGAAAACCGCGCTCCACCTCGGGCAGGCGTTTAACAAACAGGTGGAAGCCGTGGGTGTCTACGACCCTTATTTGCACTACATCGTCTTCAATTCTGTTGTGAATGTGTTGACGGAGCGTGCTGCGCGCACCTTCCGGTTTAAGGAGCAGGAACAACTGCACGAAGACGTGATTGATACTGGGCTGGCGAAGATTTATCAGTCGCACCTGGAGGTTTCCCGCGCTATCGCCAAAGATGAACACGACTACGCGCTTAAAATTACGCTGCTTGATGGAAAGGGATACGAAAAGATTCTGCAGTACGCCCGCAAAACCGGCCCGTGGCTCCTCGTCTTAGGCCGCATCGGCGTTCATAGTGAGCAAGATATGGACATAGGTAGCAATGCGGAGAATCTGCTGCGTCTTGCGCCGTGTAATGTCTTGTTGTCAAGTCAACGCTATTTCCCACAGATTGACGTGAAGGCGGAGGAGACCCTCGTCTGGACACAAGAGGCGTTGGATAGAATGGCGAAGGCACCGCCGCTGGTGCGAGGCATAGCGAAGACGGCAGTTCATCGGTTCGCCATTGAGCGCGGGCATTCCGTAATTACCGAGAGCGTTATTGACAAGGCGATGGAGGCGATTATGCCGGCTCGTTCCTCTGAAAAACTGACGCGCGTCGCCAAAACACTCGCCGAGCAGAAACTTTTGGAATCGGAGTCCGTGGAAACTTACATCTGTGGCGAATGCGGCTACGCAGCGCATGCCCAAGAGCCTGTCCACTGTCCGGTGTGTAGTTCGCCTACGGAACGTTTTCATAAGGTGGACAAGAGTGCGTTGGAGCACATCGCTGTTGATGAGGGCGGCGCGGCGGAAGAGGAGACGTTTGACGGCGTTCGCCTCAAATGGTCAGAACAGGCGAAGAAGGCGTTGCGGCGCGTGCCGCGCGGCTATATGCGTCGAAATGTCAAAGCACGTATTGAGAAGTCCGCACGTTCCCAAAAGACCGGCACTATCACGAACGCGTTCGCTACGCAAATTATTGATGAGAACATGGGCGAAGCGGCGGCGGTGCGAGAAGACGCGCCTGAACTCAGGGCGGTAGGCGCGTCGGCGCGGACACAGCCCGAATCTGCCACGGCGCACTTTGAGAGTCTTGTTGAGTGGACCGAGGCTGCAGTGGAGCGGTTGCACTTAGTCCCCGGCGGTTTTATGCGGAATATCACGCAGACGCGCATTGAACAGCGCGCGCAAGAAGCCGGGCTCGAGAAAGTCACGCTGGATTTCGCCGCCCGTGTTATTGAAAACGGTAGAAGCCTTGCGAATGAGGTGCTTGGACGGTACTATCAAGGCAATTCAGTTGAAGAGTAGAAAAACGGCGCGTCCAATTAAAGGAGATTATTCATTTGACAAGAAAGCGGTATCGCTAGCGTTTATGTGCCTTGGGCTGTCTGGCAAACGATACGTGTCGGTATCGCTGCTGGCACTCCTGATGTTCATATTGCGAAAGATGTGTTTCATCATCTGGTGCTTTTTGCTGCTGCCGTATCTTTTCTGATTGTCGTCGGTGCGAAGATTCTGGAGCGAGTGCTGATGTATTACTTACAAGCGAAGAAACGTGTCGAAGAAGCCGAACGACGCGCCGAAGCGGCGGAACAACGCGCGAAAGCGGCGGAACAACGCGCCGAAGAAGCCGAAAACGGTAAGACTCACGCCCGAAAATAAACGGCAAGCCGGCTGCCACCGGGGCGGTGTCTGCGGCATTCGGCCGGTTTACTTAGCCCTTTCGTTTGCCGAATGGGAGTTGTCCATACTGGGAGAACCCGCCTACCCGTGGAAATGTGGTTTCCTTGAATCGGGACTAAACATGCATAAAACGGAGTTGTATCATGCAGACACGTATTTTGAAAAACGGAGCGGCACTGCTCTTATGCCTCTTCATGTTGACAATTGCGGCGAACAGTTTCGCCGACAACTGGCCTCAGTGGCGTGGTCCGCGTAACAACGGCACGAGTCATGAAACCGATGTGCCTATCCATTGGAACCGTACCGAGAATGTCAAATGGCGTTTGCCGTTGCCCGGTGAAGGAGCGGCCACACCTGCAGTGTGGAAAGACAAGATTTTCCTCACCTCGGCTGAAGGGGACGCGCTCGTCTTGTTATGTGTCAGTACTGCGGGAGAAGTGCTCTGGAAACGCACCTTAGGCCACGGCAACCGCGTTGTGCGTGGCGGTGAAGGCAATTTCGCTGCACCCTCCCCTTCAACCGATGGCGAACACGTCTGGACGTTCATCGGCAACGGTAACCTCGCATGCCATGACGTTGAGGGAAACCAGGTCTGGCAGACGAACCTGGCGGAACGTTACGGCACCTTCGACCTCTACTTTGTTATGTCAACAACGCCGTTGCTTGACAAGAATAGGCTTTACATCCAACTTATCCATAGCAACGCGTGGCTGGTTTTAGCGCTTGACAAAGCGACCGGGGCAGAGATTTGGAAGCATCACCGTGACAGCGATGCCACCGCTGAATGCGAGCACGCCTATACCTCGCCGATTCTCTATCGGGACGCTGAACGCGAATTCCTCGTTGTGCTTGGTGCTGATTATGTCACGGCGCACAGCCTTGAAGATGGTAGTGAAATCTGGCGATGCGGTGGGCTAAATCCTGAAGCAAGTTACAACTATTCACTCCGTTTTGTGGCTTCACCGGTTGCAACTGAAGGGCTCATTGTGGTGCCTTCCGCGAAAAACGGCCCGGTTTTGGGCATCGCCCCGGGGGCGCAAGGCGCGGACATCACCGACAGCAAATGGCAAATCTGGAAACTTCCACAAGGCACCCCGGATGTCCCCTCGCCACTTATCCACGATGGATTCGTCTACCTGTGCCGAGAGAACGGCGATTTACTGTGTCTAGATGCGAAGACGGGGAAGCGGCTCTATCGGGAACGCACGCATCGGCACCGGCACCGCGCGTCGCCTATCTACGCCGATGGGTTTATCTACCTGACATCCCGCGATGGTGTTGTGAACGTTGTCAAGGCTGGACGTGATTTTGAAATTGTCGCGACGAATGAGGTTGGTGAACCCATTGCGGCATCGCCAGTCATTGCTGATGGCACGCTCTATCTGCGGACTTATGACGCGCTTTACGCTATCGGGCAGTAGACGCGCTCCCTGTCGCGACTTCCATTCTGAAATGTAAGGGTGGATTTCTATATCCACCCATAGACACGTAAACTGTCCAAAAACGAGAGACACAAATGCGTCCTTCACGTTCAGACGTTGCCAAGATTGGAGAGGGATTCGCGGCGGCGCACCTTCAGAAGAAAGGGTATCACATTCTTGCGCAGAATTACCGCGCGCAACGTGGTGAAATTGACTTAGTGGCGCGAGATGGTGATTGTATCGTTTTTGTAGAAGTTAAAACGCGCCGCAGCCTCAAGTTTGGGCTGCCGCAAGATGCCGTAACTCTCCGCAAACAGCAGCAGATTTCCAAAATTGCTCTGGCATATCTACAGTCTCAAAATTTGTTAGATGCTCTCTGCCGTTTTGATGTTATCGCCATTCACCTGTCGTCCCGGTTGAAGTTGTTGCACCTTGAGCAGATCGAGAACGCTTTTGAATTTCAGGCGGCGGAGTAGCAAGGCGATTTCGTTTTCATTTCGGTTGGTTCACGTGGCGGACGTAAACATTCCCACCTCGTAGCCCCCGTAACCCGTTGGAAAAACATGAAAAAACGCCCGAGTCCGATTGACTTATCCGCCGTAACTACCTATCCCCTTCAGGAACGCATCAACAAAGTCTCCATTCACAATTTTGCAACCGTGCCAGGTCCGGCGGTAGACTTGTCCCCGTTTTTGGAGAGTCTCCCGCGCATTTTGAAGGCACCCGATTTTTTGGCACTTGTTGATACCATCGTCGCTGCACATCAGCAGCAAAAACCGGTTATCGTGATGATGGGAGGACATGTCATCAAGTGCGGATTGAGCCCGCTGTTAATCGCATTGGCAAAGCGCGGCGTGATTACCGGCTTTGCCTTTAACGGCGCGAGCAGCATCCACGATTTTGAGATAGCTCTTATCGGCGAGACCTCGGAGGATGTCGGCGCATATCTCCAAACCGGGCAATTTGGCATGTGGGAAGAGACAGGACGCTTGATGAACGAGGCAATTCAGCGTGCTGTCGATACCGGCATCGGGATGGGAGAAGCATTGGGCAAGTTGCTTGTTGAAATGGATGCGCCCTACACCGATTACAGTCTGCTCGCCGCGGGGATTCGCTACGATGTGCCCATAACGGTGCATGTCGCCATCGGCACGGATATTATCCATCAGCATCCTGCGGCAAATGGTGCCGCTATCGGCGAGGCGAGTTTTACTGATTTCCGTCTGTTAACAGAGATGATAACGCGCTTGGAAGGCGGAGGCGTTGTGCTAAACTTCGGTTCCGCCGTGATGCTGCCGGAAGTTTTCTTGAAAGCGTTAACGATAGCTCGCAATCTGGGGCATACGGTATCTCATTTTACGACTGCGAATTTTGATATGCAACAGCAGTATCGGCCAGTGGAGAACGTCGTCAAGCGTCCGACGGAGATGGGGGGGCATGGGTATACGTTTACGGGGCATCACGAGTTGATGATTCCGCTGTGGGTTCAGGCGATTTTTTCGCGATTGAAAGATGAATAGGATGGAAACAAAAAGGGCGGGGACAGGACACCCTTCTCCTTTTCGTAGCGCGAGGGAAAACCCGGCGAGCGTTAGTCGCTGAGGGGGCCCTGGCATGGCGGGGGAAACCCTCGGCGATTCGCGCTCGCCGGGCCCCCGCCCTACGGGCTGCGTGCGCGTCTCGTTTAGTTCAAACGCTTCTCGTAAAGCCAATGCCGGATGGCCGTCAGCGGCAGTGCCACGTCATCGCGCCGATTTAACGCCGTTTTCAGATCGGCTAACAATGCCCGGGTCGCCTTGAGTTTCGTTACCGAAGGCACCTGCGCGTAAATGCTGACAAGTTTGTTCCTTTTGTGGCTATTCACTCCCGTGTTGGCCTCCAACAGTTTGCGGTATATTGAACAATACATAGTGAATCCTCTTGTTGACACGGTGCTCAAACCAATTCGCTGTAAGAGCCAGCGACCGGTTCTGCCGCGTCTAGGTTGAGCGTTGTTTTAACGTGTTGATGTTCTTCGATTGCTTCGGCATGAGTTTGTCCTTGGAAAACGGTCTCCAATTCAACAAACTGACCGAGGCTGGCAACGGTATCAAGGTGGATGCGGGTGTTGTTGAACATCCAGACCTCGCGTCGTTTTTCGACAGTCGTTTTTATGCCGAATGCGGCAGTTAGCAAGTTTTTCAGGGCAGCGGCATCCGCGATTTCGCAGAGTTGGTACTGACTGTAGCGCGATGCCGGCTGATTCGGACGTTCGTAGTAGATGAGCCACCCTTCGCCTGTCTCCGCGATTTCGCGCAATTTCAACCTGCCAGTGGGTGTCTGAAAATAGGTGTCCACTTGGTGGACGGTTTCTCTGTGCATCGCTTGTAGGGCTGCCAACCTTGTTTGGAGTGCCTCTAGCGATTTACACCGTGCTTTGAATTCTAGGTTTGTTGCCATTTTCGACTCTCACGGCTGGACGGATGTGAAGAGGGCCGCCCTTACCGTTCTTGCATTTCTCCGAAATCTTCATCGGATTGGTAACTATCGACGCAGGAGCGGTTGCACGGTTCACCGTGTGCGAGCAGCCAGCAGACGCGGTGCCGCAGCTGCAGCGAACTTATCAAACAGGTTCGCAGTTGCTCCGGGTCAAAATCTTTGCGCATCAGGAAGCTATAGCCGCCCCGTTTCATTGATTCACGTGCCCTGTCACGGTTGGGCACAATCGTGATGATTTTGACGAACGGTTGATACCGTTCAATATAGTCAAAAAGGCGGGAACGTCGTCTATGCCTGCAATCAGCGATAATCATCCGATATTTACGCAGTTTCAGCAGTCCGATGGCCTCGGAGGTGCGTTCTGGCATATCGAACGGGTAGCCTTCAGAACGGAGAAGTTCCCCAATTTTGTCATGCAAATCGTCATCACGGGAGACAAGCATCACATCGCCTTGCAGTTCAGAGATGGTGAAATCCTCCTGAATATCGAGGGGGATGAGTGCCTCTTCTACTTGCCGGTTGAGGCTGCGGCGCGCCTGCCGCACTTGGTTGTCGACAAACTCAAGCCGTTCATCTAAGTCTGGAAGCGGATTAAAACGGTGTTTCATAAGATATGTAACCTAAAAGCGGAGGTTTCTTCAACAAAAATGACAGTGGAACGATGTTCGGTTTCCGTTGTCAGTATATATGACACGCGGGGCCCTATTTTTGTTGACAAAAAACGCGACGTGCTGTAAACTCATTGAAAACGAACCCGATAGATGCGGTTTCTCATCGTGCCGGGCAGTATTGCACGCTTCCACAGTGCTCTGACTGCGGCGTTTGAACCTATTCTCCGGTAGGCGCGGTTTTCAACCGCGCTAGATTTTGTTAGTATAGAGACACCTGATAACGGAAAGGATAGTAAGAAATTCAGGAGAAAATCATGGCAACAGAAAAAACGCTCATGTATCACCCTTCTGGCACTGACGTTTTGGCATTGTCGGCGATGCGGCGTTGGCGCGTTGTCCTTCCACCTACCGCGGGGGCCTCCGAAAAATACGCCGCCGAAGAGTTCCAAAAGTATTTTCGCCAAGTCATTCAGTGGGAGCCCTCGCCGGACGCTGAGGGATTCATTTACATCGGTGCCTCTCCTGTCCTAGACGCGGAGGAGATTAACATTGACGTTGAAACGGTGGGTGTGCGCATCAGTGGCGGGAGCCCGCGCGGCATTCTTTACGCGGTGTATCAGTTTCTTGAAGAATTGGTTGGTTTCCGATTTTTAACGGCGGAGCATACCTATGTTCCCGATGCGGCTGCGCTGAAAATTCCGTGCGGTGGGTATCTCTACAAACCGCCATTTTCGTTTCGGTGGAGTTATTATCGCGAAAATTCGGAAGTGCCAGAATTCGCTGCGAAGCGCAAAGTCAACACGGTGACGGATGCCGAGAACCTCGGTGGGAGAACGCAGCAGCAACTCATCAACCATTCGTTTCATTGGCTGGTGCCTTTTGATACCTATGGTGCGTCGCATCCAGAGTATTACGCGCTCGTGGATGGAAGACGGGATACAAATACCCACGGCGGGGGGCCGCAGTTGTGCGTTACCAATTCCGAAGTCATTGAGATTGCCGCCGAGTCGGCGATTCAGCACCTCGATGCGCATCCGGATGTGACGAACATCAGCGTGAGTCAAGCGGATACCGCTGCATATTGCCGGTGCGAGCCGTGTGAGGCACTGAACCGTCGCGAAGAGACACCGATGGGTTCACAGTTAACGTTCGTCAATGCTGTTGCGGAACGCATTGAAAAGGTGCATCCGCATGTCAAGGTTGGCACGCTGGCGTATTGGTATACCCGCAAGCCGCCCAAGACGCTTCGCCCGCGCCACAATGTGCAGATTCAGCTCTGTAGCATTGAGTGCTGCACGCTCCATGCGATTGATACTCCCGCGTGCGAACGGAACCGCGCGTTCTGCCAAGACACGAACGAGTGGGGTAAAATCTGTGACGACATCTGGCTCTGGCATTACAACACCAATTTCCGTTCCTACGATTTGCCGTTCCCGAATCTGCGGAGTATCGCGCCGAATGTCCGCTATTTCTTGCGGAACAATGCGAAAGGGGTTTTCATGCAGGCGAATGGCAACGGATTGAGCGGCGAATTCTCCGAGCTCAGGAATTACCTCATCTCACAACTCTTGTGGAATCCGCGGCTGGACGATGAAGCACTTTTAACTGAGTTTGTAGAGTTCCACTACGGTGCTGCAGCACCACCGATTTTGGCGTATATCACCTTCCTCCACGACAACGCCGATGCGAGAGGGCTGCACCCGAAGTGTTTCGCGGCACCGGAGGATGTCGGTTTGGGTGCAGAAACCGCCCAAATCGTGTTTGACTATTTTCAAGAGGCGTTATCCCTTGCAGAGAATGCCGAGATTCGGGAGCGTGTCGAAAAAGCCGCCATCCCTGCCTATAAAGCGATGCTGGTTGTAGGGGGCGATATAGATGCGCAGCGACGGACAACGCTGGTTCACGACTATATCGCGCTGTGCAAGCGTTACAACTTGACGCACACGGCAGAACGGCAAGTGGCAGAAGAATATTTTGAGGAACTTCGCCGTGAGAGCGTGTAAGGGCGGATGTCTCTATCCGCCCGCATCCATCGCAGAAAATAACCTGTTTCTTTTCTCAGTCTTCATTAGGGGCTTGATGTCTATAGATGTTTTACGTCACCTATCCCCTCTTTTTCCTTTTACTCGCCGCGGTGCCGCTGCTGATACTCGTGCGGCGAGGGACAAAAGTCGCCGCGGTGAAATGGCGGCGCTGGGTGACGTTTTGCCTTAGAGGCGGTGCCATCTTTTGCGCTGTGCTTGCCTTGGCAAACTTGCAAAGAACGCATCAAGAGCAACGCCTATCGGTTGTCTTTTTACTGGACATGTCCGACAGCGTCGCGCGGGACCGGCGCGTCGAAGCATTTAACCTGATGAACGCCGCCATCGCAAAGTTGAACCCCACCGACCGGTTTGGCCTCATCGGTTTCGCACAGGATGCCTCGCTCCTGCTGGAACTCCGGCCGAAAGCGGTGCAGCCGCAGCTAACTGCCGAGGCATATAGCAATTTGTCCGCGCCGAGTGAAGGCACCGATATCCTCGCCGCCCTCAAACGCGCGTTGGCGATGCTCATAGATGCACACCAACGCCGCATCGTGCTTTTCAGCGATGGACTTGATAACGCTGGCGGCACCGCCCTCATCGACTATCTTCCACTGCTCAAGGCGAGTAACGTGGAGATTTTCGCGGTGCCGCTGCAGTCTGTCCAAGACGCGCTTCAGGTGCATCAATTGCAGATGCCGACTCAGGTGAGAAAAGGACAACGCTTCCGGATACAGGCGATTGTTGAAACCGATGGCAGCATCCCGGTGCTGCCTGCCACCCTCTCTCACAACAGCGTGCCGATTCACGAGGCAGAATGGACGCTGCCGCGAGGCAGACATGTGCTTGAGCTGCCTGTGCAACAGGTGAAAGCGGAGGGCATTCATACCTATCACTTAAAACTGAACCTCAGCGACGCAATCCCTGAAAATAATCACGCTTACGGTGTTGTCAAAATTCAGGACAAGCCGCATGTCTTGTATGTCGAGAGCGAACCGGCACACGCCGGACTGCTGAAAGCAGTCTTGGAAGAAAATGGATTTATTGTTGAGGTTCTTTCTGCTGCGGAGATGCCCACAGAATTGGTGGAGCTCCAGCGCAGTAACGCACTTATTCTGAGCAACGTTCCTGCGGATGCCCTGTCAACACAGCAGTTAAACGCGATAGAAAATTATGTCCGCGTGCTTGGGCACGGGTTAGTCGTTATCGGCGGCCCTCGGGCGTTCGGCCCGGGCGGCTATACCAACACGGCCTTGGAACGTGTCCTCCCTGTGGAAATGACACCGCGCCAACAGCAGGATTCTGTCGCGCTGCTTTTTGTGATTGATACGTCTGGGAGCATGGCCAACTATGTCAACGCGCGCCAAAAAATCCAACTCGCGATTGAAGGCGTGCGGGCCGGTATTCGCAATCTGAAGACGGAAGACACTGCAGGGCTGCTCGGTTTCAACACGGCGGTTCACGTCATCTCCTCCCTCACCGCCGACCGGGGTTCGCTTATCCGTGCCGTAGGAAGACTCCGTCCTGCGGGTGGCACGACGATGATGAAAGATGCCCTCCAGCAAGCGGGGGAGATACTCAAAACTACTGATGCGAAACGGAAGCACATCGTCCTCTTGTCAGATGGGAATTCTACCGGGGAGCGTTCCGGTTTTCTGAATGTGGCGAAGCAGCTCGCTGAGGCGCGCATCGGTATCACCACAATTGCGATAGGTGATGCCGACAAAACGCTCCTCACGGAAATTGCGGGAGCCGGCGGCGGCCGTTCTGTCTTCGTGCAAAATGTGCAAGAATTGCCAGCGGTTTTAACCGAAACCGTCCGAGAAACGCAACGCTATATCGTTCAAGAACTGTTTCAACCGGTTCTTGCTATCCCTGAGGCACCGATTTTGGCTGGCATTAGCACCCTACCCCTGCTTCACGGCTATGTTGCAACCGCGGAAAAAGACGGTGCCCGGTTCTTCATACGTTCGCATCGCGAGGAACCGATTCTGGCCGGGTGGCGTTTTGGCTTAGGAAAGTCCATCGCTTGGACATCGGATGTTAAACCGGCTTGGGCGCGAGCGTGGATTTCTTGGCGGCACTTCGGACAGTTTTGGGGACAAATTGTGAATTGGACGCTTCCCGCGGACGATGCAGATGCAGACTTTGAGCTCGCCGTATCATCCCGCAGCGGTGAGGGTGAGGCGGTTATTGATACGCAACAGCCTTCACAAGATTCCTATCGCCTCCACATCGCCAGGCCGGATGCATCGCACGAGACTGTGGCCATGCAACAGCAGAACGCGACGCGCTACATCGGCAGTTTTCAGATAGCCGGCAGCGGTGCCTATATTGTCACAGCGCAGCGGGAATCGGATAACGTGAAGCGCGCGGCAACGCTCTCTTTCGCCTATCCTGCCGAGTATGCGGCATTCGGGATGAACGTGCCGTTGCTCAAAATGCTTGGACGCTACGAACCTTCCGTCGCGCAAATAGTGCAGGCTTCGGGTGAGCCTATTGAAACCCGCGCATCGTTAGTACAGGCACTGTTAATCGCCGCGGTTGTCCTTTTCGTCTTGGAGATGATTCTCCGCCGGTTCAGTATTGCGCGGGGTTACTTGTCAGAATTGTGGGCGCGCTTGCGCAGTCCCTCTGACGAAAGTGTGCCGGAGACGTTAACACGGTTGCGGCAGAAAAAAGCGGATGTTGCACCCGCGATGCATACTGAGCCTGCACGTTCAGTATCGCCGACGCGAGCGGGGAAGGCACCGATGGAGACGGTGTCCTCTACCGCAATGGGACGGTTGTTAGATGCAAAGCGGAAGGCACGCCCGGTCTCCTGATTAGTGCCATTTCGTTTCCGGTTTTGATGTCAAAACGTGCCCTCCCTGTAGGGAAACTAAATGTCTCTGGTTTCCTTTCAAAATAGTGTTGACAAAAAACGCAAAAGATGCTACATTTCACACTGATAGCAAATTTTTTTTTTGCGAAAATCGGCTAAACTCTATCATGCCCCGACACGTAACAACCCGTCAATCACCGTAAAGGATATGCGCCGGTTAACTGAACTGCATCTACCTGGGGAGAATTTAGGACAAAGTTCGCTTAAGAAGCCTCGCTGGACTGGAATATGCACAAAATCTGACAAACCTAAGGGAGAACTAGATGGCTCTAGAAAAATATCAAAACCGAATTGGAGGAGGAAATTGATGGCAAAAGTAGGACTCATTGGTGTCGGCAACATGGGGATGGGCATGGCCCGAAACATCTTGAAAGCGGGACACGAACTCACGGCGTATGACGTAAGGCCAGAACCGTTGGAGACGCTCAGACAAGAAGGCGCGCGTCCCGCTACATCCCCGAGAGAGGTAGGGTTATGCGCAGACGCAGTCTTTCTCATGGTGCTTAACCTGGAGCAGGTGAAAGCAACACTGCTGACAGAAAACGGCTTGTTAGCAGGCCTCAAGCCGGGAAGCACCGTCATTTGCACCGCGACGATTGGCCGCTCCCAAGTGATGGAGGTAGGAGAACTCGTGACGAGCAGCGGGATGCATATCGTCGATGCGCCTGTCAGTGGCGGCGCACCGGGCGCAGCCGCCGGTACCCTGACGATGATGGTGGCAGCAGAGGCAGAGACGTTCGCGGCAACAAAACCGGTGCTGGAAGCCGTCGGGAGGGACATCTATCACGTCGGCGAAGAGGTAGGCATGGGGCAAACTGTGAAATCCGCGCTCGCTGTCCTCATCGGCACAACTTATGCCGGTATCTTTGAGGCACTGACCTTGGCGGTGAAGGCGGGGGTAGCCCCGGAAACCTTGCGCGATGTCGTCAGCACCAGCGTTGTCGGCAACTTCCTCTTTCGGGACACGACCGAAAATATCTTGTCCCGTAACTTCAAGGGCCAAAGCAATATCGGGACGATGCACAAAGACCTCGGGCTCGCGAAAAATATGGCAAACGACTGCGGTGTGCCGCTGTTCGCGGCGAGTGCGGCGTTTGAACTCTTCCAAGCCGGGAAAGCGGTAAATCCCGATGAGGATAACTGGACGATTATCAAAATCCTCGAAAATATCGCGGGGGTTGAAGTGAAAAGAACCGAACAGAAGAGCGAGGGAGGCGCATGCGAAAACTAGGAATCATCACGGACGGAATCAGCCGCGATTTTGAATATGCGCTGGACACCATGGTAGAGACCGGGCTGCAGTTCGTCGAATTGCAATATCTTTGGGAGAAAGAGGTTGGCGAACTGACTCCTGAAGATATCAAAAAGGTCAGCGGGCTCATCGCCGCGCGGGATTTGAAGGTTTCGTGTATCTCGCATCACAACCTGACAGGGATTCCTGTCGATACGGAACCCAGCGCGCCGCCGTATCGCGCGCAGATTGATACGCTGCAGCGGTGCATCGGCATTGCGGCGGAGCTCGGCTCACCGCTGGTGCGGATTTTTAGTTTCCGGAAGGAGATGGTGCTTTTCGGCTCCAAACCGAACGCAGCGGAGGGCGCGTGGGACAATCTCCTGACGTTATTAGATGAGCCGTTGAAACTTGCGGAAGCGGCGGGGCTCACGTTGGTTGTTGAGACGGCTATCTCCTGCAACGTCACATCGGCAGTGCTCGCTAAAAAACTGATTGAGGATTTAGGCAATCCGCCACACCTGAAGGTGCTCTGGGATCCGTGCAGTTCGCTTTATTGTACCGAGGTGCCGTATCCGGATGCCTACGAGATTATCCGCGAGCACATCGCGCACGTGCATCTCAAGGACGGGGTTGTGAACGTCCCTGCGGCGCGATTCGATTTCTGTGCGATGAACCGCGGGCAGATGGCCCCCTATTACATCGACATCGTCGCTGCGTTAAAGCGGGATAACTACCAAGGGGCGATTTCGCTGGAGAGTGTCTACGAGCCAGAGAATGGCACGCGAGAAGATGGGTTTCGGGAATCGCTGCCGGTTTTTAAGGAAATCATGGCAGCAGGTTAGGTGAAGGCAGCACCATTTCGTTTTCAGCTTCCTACCTTCCGAGAACCGAGAAGAAAAAATCCGGTAGGCACGGTTTGCAATCGCGCCTACCGGAAATTTTGTTAACTATGCGTTGGCACTACTTGGCGGATTTCAATTTGCCCCAAGTCGTGATAATTTTACCAGCCGCTTCAACTGCCACGGCCCCCATGGGCAGTTCAGTCGTAACGCCTTCGCCGCCGACACCGGCGAACAGGCTCCAACCCCCGCCCCGCTCACTGACTTTCACCAGCAAGATGTTGGCACCAGCGTTCAAGTTGACTTTGAAGTCGTCTTGGAAGTCGCCTGCGCCGCGGTTGACGGCGTTGGTATGCACGACTTCACCGTTGAGCCAGACTTTGACGGAGTCATCGCTACCGACTTTCATCG
The DNA here is from genome assembly GCA_958296135.1 of uncultured Poribacteria bacterium. Taxonomy (GTDB): domain Bacteria; phylum Poribacteria; class WGA-4E; order WGA-4E; family WGA-3G; genus AGPOR5. The sequence goes on along the minus strand of CATQHZ010000001.1, from coordinate 3,409,535 downwards.
GCACGCCGCCCTGGTCTGCCGGCGAATTCAGAATGATGAGCCCGTAAACGGAGTGATCATTGACATCGCCTTCGCCGAGGCCGAGTTCATTGACGAGCTCGTTGACGTTATCGCCGCCGGTGTCAGCGATTTCACCGGCTGTCCACGCCAAGTCGCCGATGACATCGCCTTCGGCTGCGCCGTCACTTGCCACCATCCCTTCTGTTACATCCCCATCGCTGGCGGCTTCGAGCTGATCGAGATCGGTGGAATTCGCGCCGCCTTCGTTTGCCTCGGTTGGGGCAATAATCCAGAGCCAGGGCCCTGTGATTTTGCCTGTCACGGGGGCCACAGGCTCTTTATAGACAGCGGTTACATCGGCATCGATGCCGGCGAACATGCTCCAGCCCCCGCCCCGCTCGCTGACTTTCACCAGCAGCAGATTATCGCCTGCGACGAGGTTGACTGGGAACTCATCTTGGAAGTCGCCTGCGCCGCGGTTGACAGCATTGGTATGCACGACTTCGCCGTTGAGCCAGACTTTGACAGAGTCATCGCTACCGACTTTCATCGTTACATCGGCCTGATCCGTGGCGGATTCCAGCGTGATGAGCGCGTAGGACGAATGGTCGTTGACATCGCCTTCGCCGAGGCCGATTTCATTGACAAGATCGTTGACGTTATCGCCGCCAGTATCGGTGATTTCACCGAGTGTCCATGCCAAGTCGCCGACTGCATCGCCTTCCTTCGCGCCGTTTGCGGCGACATCGGCTTCTGTCACATCGCCGCCGCTGGCGGCTTCGAGCTGATCGAGATCGGTAGAATTCGCGCCGCCTTCGTTCGCCTCGGTCGGAGCAATAACCCACAGCCAAGGACCGGTAATTTTATCTTGGGCTTGTGCTATCTGCGTCATGACGAAAAGTGCCATCACACATGCGAGCCCTATCGTAAGTGTTTTTCTCAACATTAAAAAACCTCCAATTAGGTTTAAAATTAAAGTGAAATTCAGCGTTGTCCTACCCCTTGACGAAAGGATGGGACAACCTTCTTTGTCATTCGTCAATTAGTATAACAAATGACGTGGAATTAAATCAAGCAAAAATACAGAACGCTCTGGACGATTCAGTTCTCGGATGAACTGTGATGAACGGTAAGACCGGATGTGGTGGGCGGATATGGACATCCGCCCTTACACGCAACCGAATGGGTGGATAGAGACATCCGCCCTTACAGTCTGAACGTTTAATACGCGCTTCTGATTTTCGCCCAGGTTGTCGCTAGTTTCCCAGCGGGTTCAACCGGCAACCCTTTGAATTTCAGGTTGTATTCCAGATCGGCATCGATACCGACGAACATGCTCCAACCCCCGCCGCGCTCACACACTTTGACCATCAGCACATTATCGCCTTTGTTAATGTCAACGTCAAACGTGTCCTGAAAGTCGGCGGCACCGCGGTTGACAGGGTTGTTGTGTACCTCTTTGCCGTTCATCCAGACCTTAACGGAATCGTCGCTTCCGACGCGGGCTTCCACGCCGCCGCGTTTCTGCTTGGATACGACGTTGATAACGGCGTAGGAACAATAGTCATTCATGTCGCCGCCGGGGCCCAACTTAATTTTGTTGAGCATATCCTGGATGTTGTTCCCGCCGACCGGGGCAATTTCGCCCTCGGTCCACTCGAGTTTATCTGGGAACTTGACCTTCAGGATGTTATCGGTAATTCCCTCTTTCGCGACATCTTCTTCGGTGAGTTTCCCTTTTGTGGCTTCGTCGATGCCGTCAATGTCGGTTGCGCCTGCGCCGCCTTGATTGGCTTCGCTTTCGGTGACTATCCACATCCAGGGTCCCTCGATTTTATCTAGTGCGCTTGCGAATTGCACCGCTACAAAAAATACCAGTGCGCAGCAGGCGTAAACCCAGAATCTCCTTTGCATGAAAATGTTTCTCCTTTTTTGTCAAAATTGTAAAGTTACAAACTATTTTAACAGAAAAAAAGAAAAAAATCAAGTTTTTTTGTAAGGACGACTATAAAAATCTGTCCTTACCCTTTCGCCGCTTGTTTTTGGACGCTGTTCACCTTATCCTCCATCGTTTGGTGCCGGTCGGTGCGGGTACCGAACTTGAGGGTTGTTGTGATGCGCGGTGCGCCCATCTCATGCACCACCTCATGGCATCGCCGGATTGCGACGAAGACTGCATCCCATTCGCCTTCAATGTTAGTGCCGTAGGCGTGCAGTTTCGTTTTCAATCCTGCTTCTTTCAGCACTTCTTCGCACGCGGTGACGTATTTTGATACGGATACGCCTACCCCGATGGGGACGACGCATAAATCTGCGATGACTTTCATGCGCTCCTCCTCAATTGTTGCAAGAGAGCATCCGAGAGTGGCGTGGTACCCGATGCGGCAACACCGTCGTCAACTTGCGCCGATGTCATCATCCCTGGGACAACGCTAGAGACTGCGGTGTGTGCTAAGATGAACTGCAGCGCGGCTTGCGGTAACGTCCGCGCTTCATCGCCGACAATCGCTTTGATCTCCTCTACCTTTGCGAGCTCAGCGAGTAACTTTTCACGCGCCCACGTTTTGCGATAATCGTTTTCGGCAAATACGGTATCCGGGGTGAGATTGCCAGAGAGCAATCCCGATGACAGCGGCTGCCGAACGACAACGGCGATGCCGTTCTCATGCGCCGTTTTCATCACCGGTTCCGCCATGCCTTGTGTGAGAATGTTGTAGGTTAGCATCAAGGACGAGATACCGGTTTCCGCTATCGCCTTCAACGCGTCCGCCTCACTGCCGAGGCACAACCCGTAAAAACGGATTTTCCCCTCGGATTTGAGTTCTTCCATCGCGCCGAACGCCTCGTCCCATGCTGCAGCGGGAGGCGGCGCGTGGAATTGATAGATGTCAATGATGTCCCGGCGCAGGCGGGTGAGGCTTCCTTCAACGGCCTTGCGGATATAAGCGCGCGAGACATTGAAGTCCGGATGCTCCCAGCCGTGGCTAATCCAGCCATCGGAGTCTAACTCAAAGCCGAGTTTCGTTGCGATAATCACCTGATTGCTGTGTGCGGCGAATGCTTCTCCGAGTAGCCGTTCGGCGCGGCCGCCGCCGTACTGGTCTGCTGTATCGTAATAGGTAACGCCGTTGTCAAAGGCGTATCGGAGCAGATTGATGGCATCGGTTTCGGCGATGTCTCCCCATTCGCGTCCGCCGAGTTCCCACGTGCCCATCCCGATTTCGGAGACGGTGAGTCCGGTGTTCCCTAATTTTCGTCGTTGCATTGTTTTTCCTTTCTCGTGGATTTGTGGGGTATTTTATCAGTTTTGCATTGGTTTGTCAATCAAATCAGAGGCATTCCCCGGGGGCATTTAGTTATCCCATTTCTACCTACCGCGCTGGGGCACTGAACGGTTTTATCCCAATTTTGCGCGGATAGCCTCAAAATCGGTGCCTCTCGGCATGACGAAGAGACACTGCCCGTTACTCCGCGCCTCCCATAGGGTGCCGATTTCGCGTTTCTCAGCAGCATCGTCGGCACTCCAGAGATGTTCGCCTTTATACTCAACGATGCCCTATGGGAGATCTAGTCGCAATGTTGACATAACCGGTTCAGTTTCGTCCAAACCCGTGCTTGGATGGTGGCATCCAAACGCCGCCGATTCGCTTGTGCACGTGCGGATAATTCTAAGGTATACATTACGGTTCTAATCCCAATTCTTTCGCGACTTCATCTAGCGAATAGGTTTTCCCCCCGGCTTCGCCCTCGGCAATGCTGCGCTCCCATTCTTCAAGGACCTCGGGGCGCATTTCCAGGCCTTCATCCTGGTCGTATTCGTAGTTTTCAAGGAACTGTTCGAGCTCCAAATAACAGACGAAAAATTCCAAGAATGCGGTTTTGAGGTGCGTGTCGGTTATGCCTGCTGCCTGTTCGCTTTCTTGTAGGCGTGGGGTGCGATATGCGTTCGCTCTGGCTTCCTTGAGGCATTTGGCGACGCGTTCGCGGGCGGTGAAAAGCGGCCAACTGACGAGCGTGTCTAGCAACGCGCGGAAGTCCGCGTCTGAAAGTTCAATGACTTTTATCTCCGGCTGCGGGTCCGTGATAAGCGGTCCTACTCCCATTCGCCGCGCAATGCGTCCGTCCTGTGACGATTTTCGCTGTGCTTCAACCCTCTTGACGCGGTGGTGCATCGGCGCAAACGTCTCCTCCGCGGCGAGCATGGCGAGGAGCGATGCCTCGTCGTCCTCGAGAGAAAAGCCGAGTCCGATGTAGCCTTCAAAAAACTCGCGGAACTCCGTTTCGAGTGCCGCTCTGTCCGCGTGCTGTGCGAGCAGTGCGACGAGCCGTTCACGAGAGGTGAAGAGCAGGCGTTCAACAAAGGGCTGGACCCAGTCGTGCAACGCCGCTGCGGTGAATGTCATCGGATTTTGTGTCATTGGATGCTCCTTTTTATAGTGAGTTTAACATATTTCCTGCAAGAATGTCGAAGCGCACGCCTCCCCTACACCAGATAATTTTGCCGGCGTAGTGCGCGAGGAGTGCCTTGAGCGCGAGGAGGTTATCGCCTTCAATGAGCAGATTCCCTGTCGCGGGCGATGGCAGCACATTTGTTTCGCTGGAACGTTCGGGGGTATGCGTGAGGGTATGGACAGGCACTTCGTTGTGATGGTTGACAACTGCCTCTTTTCCGATCCAATTGAGCGTTGGCATTGGGTGCGGTTTTCCTTCGGTGTTGGGTTCAATTCAGGTTTTCGGGATATTTTACTATTTTCGGTTTTCTATGTCAAGGAAATTTCAGAGAGATTCAGTTCGCAGATCGATTCTGTAAGGACAGATTTCTATATCTGTCCGCTCCCTCGGCCCGTAGGACGAGGGCCTGTCCCTCGCCATGTTTCGATCGCGGGCCGCCCCGGTAGGAGAGACCTCCTGGTCTCGACTCCCCGCCTGTCCCTCGCGATGTTTCTATCGCGGGGAAAGGTAGCGTGCTTTGGCGGGGCGACACACGCACATTTTCTGTAGACGTGACCGTGTTTACGCGGGGCGACACACGCACATTTTCTGTAGACGTGACCGTGACGGCCCCCGCGCTACGTCTCAAGAGACGCGACATAAAAAAAACAACCTTGACATCACACGCGCATTTATGATAAGATATACGTATCCAATTTTGAGAGACAGAGAAGGAGTGAATAGGTGAGTAAAAAACGACGAGGAACTTATAAGCTGAGCGGTGTCGGGACGCGAGTTGAACAGCATGCTGAACGAGTTGTCCGGCTTGCGAAAATGGATGCGCCACAAGCGAAAATACACGCGTATGAGTCGTTATCTATTCTCAAACAGCGTGCTCCGGGGAGATTCAACACGCTGATGGCAGATTCGGTGATTTTAACACTCTATGAAGGGTTTGAAGAGAAAAAACGGGCTCGCCGAGAGGCGGTGCGCGTCGCTCCGGAACCGCGGACTGGTGCGGTGGCGGCTGAACGCCGCCGGCGCAGGCTGTCGCTCAACGGCGCAGGCACACCGTGCGAGCAGCATACCGATAGAGTGAACCGCCTCTGGTCTGTGTTGCTGGAGGGTAACCACAACCTATATCAAGCGCGAACGCGCGAGGCTTTCGCCGAATCTATGAAATGGCTTGAGGAAAACGAACCGGATGCCTTCCAAACGCTCATTGAATCGCTCGCGGAGATGCCAACCGGCGAAGATGCTTATTTTATTTATATCTGCTATGAACTCAGGCAGGTGCAAAAGGCGTTTGAGGCAGCAAACGGCAAGCCGGAGTGGGAACTCCTTCAACCTGGGCAGCGGACGAGAAAGGGGCGGCGACGTTCTCAAAGAAGAGGCGCGACGCGAGAAGGGGAGAGAGTTGACGCTGAGCGCGCTGCGCGCGACGCGGAAAAACAGCAGCCTTTGCCGCGCGTGCCTGAACCTGAAACGCGCGCGGAACCGATGCATCCAGCGCAACTGAATTTGTTGGAGCAATTGGAGGGGTAAACCGCACATGAAATTATTGGTTACCGGGGGAGCCGGGTTCATCGGCACAAACTTCATCCGATACTGGCTGCAGCACTACCCGGGCGATGCCATCGTGAACCTCGACCGGCTCACCTATGCGGGGAATCTCGCTAATCTCACGGATGTCATAGAACGTTATCCGCAGCGTTACGAGTTTACCCACGGCGATATTCTAGATGCGGCTTTCGTTGAAGAGGTGTTGAGAACGCGCCGGCCGGATGTCATCGTCAATTTCGCTGCCGAGTCGCACAATAGCCGGGCAATCTTGGAGCCGCGACGGTTCTTTGAGACGAACGTCATCGGCACGCAGATAGTGCTGGATGCCGCCCGTAAGTATGATGTGCAGCGGTTTCATCATATCTCTACCTGCGAGGTTTACGGTGAACTGCCTCTGGACTCTCAGGACGCGTTTACGGAGAAGACCGCGTATCGGCCCCAGACACCCTATAACGCGTCAAAAGCGGCGGCTGACCATCTCGTGAACGCCTATTTCCACAGTTTCGGGATGCCGATAACAATTTCTAACTGCTCCAATAACTACGGTCCCTATCAACATCCGGAGAAATTAATTCCGCTTTTTACGACGAACGCTCTCCAAGATAAGCCGCTGACGCTCTATCGGAGCAGTCATAACCGCCGAGAGTGGCTGCATGTCCGGGACCACTGTCGCGCGATTGCCTTAGTTATTCAGAATGGCAAAGTTGGCGAGACTTACAACGTCGGCAGCGGCGTTGAGAAGAGCATTGAGGAGATCAGCGATTTTATCTTGGAGGTTGTCGATAAACCGCAGTCCTTGAAAACGTATGTCCCCGACCGGCCCGGGCACGATTGCCGGTATCTCTTGGATTCATCGAAAATTCGCGGCGAGGTTGGGTGGGAACCGACAATAGGGTTTGAGCAAGGGTTGCGCGAGACGCTCGAGTGGTATATTGAAAACCGAGCGTGGTGGGAGAACATTCACGCCTCGGTCGAAGAGGATAAATGGGAGAAGTTCTCATGAAACTGACACACGAACAACTCGCGGCATGGAGACGGGATGGGACTCTCGTGGTGCCGGACGTTTTTCCTGCTGAACGAGTTGCCCCCGCGCTAGAGGCGATTGAACGAAACGCTTATGATGGGTTGACTTATACCGAATATCGTGCTAAATGGGACGAACAGCCGGCGGCACTTCAAGACGCTTATGAGCAGACAGAACCGATGCAACGACTCGCCGGTCCGTTTGGAAAGGCACTGCATTTTCCGACTGGGTTGGCGGCGGTGGACGCGCTTCTGGAAAATGGTGCGTATTTAGCGATTGCGCGGCAGCTGCTAGATACGGATGAGATCCGGCTCGGCTATGGGCAGATTTTCGTGCGGGAGGGGCTTACGGATACGCGTTATAGTGAGCATCCGTGGCAAGGGTATCACATCGACAACGCCACCAATTCGCCGTTACCACCGCATCCGGATTGGCAACGGTATGGTTATATCCTGTCCGGCATTATCCTGCATGACATTGAGTTGGATGGTGCGCCGATGCTCGTCTGTCCCGGTTCGCAGGACCAATTGGGTTCGGTGTGGGCAAAGCATCCGGGGAGAGCGGGCGGCCTCAGCATTCGCGACTTGCGTGAATTTGAGGAATTGGGGGAGCCTGTTCCTGTTACGGCGAGAGCGGGGAGTGTCGCCTTCCGTTCCAGTTATTTAGTCCATGCGGCGCAGCCGTTTGCGAATCGGCGCAAACAGCGCGCGTGGATGGGGTATCATTTCCATCGCGCCGATAACGCGGATTGGTGCAAAACGACGCGCTCGGTGCCGGGGTGGACGAGTCCGCACTATATGAAATTTGTCGCGCAGACGACTCCTGCGGTGCGCCGTGTGCTTGGGTGGCCTGCTCTCGGCGATGCCTACTATACAGCGGCGGCGTTGGAACGCCTCGCGCAGGCGTATCCGGGTATTGATTTGGTGCCTTATCGATAGTGCCGTTTTAGAGGGTATTGAACCGCTGTCAGGGCTGATTTCTATATCCTTCCTGACGCATTGCGACATTTGGTATTAATCGGCAATAGACTTCAAAAGCATTTTGGCGGCTTCGCAGACCGGTTCTTTCCGAGAGGTTCCGCAAAGAGCCACGACAATTTCTGCCGTGTTGCGCGCCAATTCAAATCGGCCAAGGCGCATGTAAGCGATGCTGAGGTTAAAGTGCGCTTCCTTAAAATTCGCGTCCGCTTCTATAGCCTTTTTAAGCGGAGCAATCGCCTTGGCCGCTTGGTTCTGCTCAATGTAGACAACTCCGAGATTGCAGTGCGCTTTTGCGAAACTCCTGTCAATTCTTGCAGCGTTCTCAAACGCGGTTATGGCTTGGGGATACCGGTTGTCGTCAAGGAACGCCAGTCCTTCACCGTAGTATGTCTGCTTTATCGCGTTCAAAAGTCGGTGGGCGGCGCGAGAGTTCCGATCGATTTTCAACGCCTGCCGCGCCTTCTTTTCCGCTGTGACAAGCGCGCCTTTTTCCAGAGCCTCGTGTCCTTCATAGACGTAATTCTCTTTGAGGGCGTAGGTACTCTGCCGGTTTTCCGCGATGCGTGCCTTATTGACTGCCTCGCGCGCTTTTTTCGATGCCTCTTCAGCTAAGTTAAAAGCGTAATCGTAATTCGCAGTTCCGAGTGCTGTCTTCGCATGCGTAAGCAGCTTTACCGATTCCTGCATTAAAGCAGCGGCATGCTTCTGTGTATTGCGTTTGTTCGCGCGTTGGATGTCCTTCTCTGCTTTCTCAATTGCGACTTGTGCCTTGGATTTCGCCATCGTGCCTAAATAGGCGAGCGCGCTATCTTTGATTGGCTTCATACGGCCGAGGATTTCCCTGACTATCTCATTCTCAGTGCCCGCGTATTTTTCGTTTGCTGTCTCTACCGTTTTGATGGCGAGCCACCATTTGGAGTCATCGCCGTGTTTCTGCGCCCAATTGCGGTAAACTAATGCTATGCCGTGGTAAGCTTTAATAGCATATTCGCTGTCCCGATAGGCATCGATGAGTTTTTGGAAGACAGTGACAGCCTTTCCAAATGGCTCCGCCTTTTCAAAAGCGGCGAGGTAATAGCATCTGCCGCTTTGATAAATGGCGTAAGGCACTTCTGTGTCAGCCGGTCGTTCGGCTGCGAATGCTTCGTATTCCTTGGCTGCTTCAAGGAATTGTCTTTCTCCCCATAACCTATTCGCGTTGATGAGGCGTGCGTATTTTTCGGCCGCTTTCTCAGAACGTTTCTGTTCCCACTCCCTTTCTTCAATGTTGGCGAGCGTGCGCACTCGCATTGGAACGAGATAAGTCTGATGATAAATCTCATAAATTTCTGCCTTCCGGCCCTGGTCTTCCGTGGCAGACATGGCGGCTTCATAGTTTTCGCGCGCGTTGACGTAGTCCCTTTGGGCAGCGTAAATCTGCCCTTTGTTGACATAAGCCTTGGTGACGTAACTACTGTTTTCGGGAAATTTCTTGATAAGTTCTGAATAGTAGTCAAGTGCCTCGCTGTTTCGGCTGAGTTGAGCCAAACAGTAGGCGGCTTTGAACATCGCCTCCGCCCGAATTTCGGGTCGGTTCTGAAGATTTTCGTCGTTAACAGCCTTATCAAATGCCTGATATGCTGCCTCATAGTCTTCCGCATCCAGTAAATCTTGCGCGTCCTCGAGCCATTCAGGCGGCACAGGGGGTGGATTTGGATTATCAGCGTTCATATCCTCAAGTGCTTGCCGTGCATTCCCAATATAGCGGCTATTTGGAAAGTTTTCGATCAGTGAGGCGAACTTCGCTTTTGCTGACTCAACCTGTTCTGTCGCGCGGAGAATCTGTGCCCAGAGGTAGGTTAGTTCTTCTCGATGCTTGACAACATCTGCGTTTGGAAAAACCGCTTTCACGTGGCTGAGCGCGGTCGCGTAGTGATTGATGTTGCCCGATTGTTGCGCGAGCTCATAATAACAGCGCGCGATTTTATAGTTGACAAGTGTGGTGAAATCCCCGTCAATCCGTTCGGTGTTCACGCCGAACTTTTTCGATGCGCTGAGTGCGTCGCGATATTTGCCGATTGCGTCTTTGTAATTCGCGCGCTGATACAACTTTTCAGCATCCTCAAAGAGCCGCTCGACCTTTTTGGAGCTGCCTAACACGAGGGGTGAGAGGAGCGCGAGCACCAAAGCCACGCCCCCAATAATTCCCCATATTCTTGAATTCATCGCGTCCTCCTTATCAGTTTATCGAACCGGCAGCGGTGAAAGCGGCAAAGGTTGCGTTTTGAAAGAAAAGGCTTCAGATACGAGCGGCATGCCATTCTTGTCCATCACGTTGATGTTCAATTTCACGGTTTGCCCCTGAATACTCCCCTCGGCGGAAATCGGGATTGTGAGAGTCTGCTCGCTGTTTCCACCCAGTTGTTGGAGTGTTAAGACGGGTTTGTAGCGTAAGCCAGCGCGATGACTCGGGTCCAGTTTCACCTGGACGTTTCTGACATCACCGCCGTTATTCTGGATGGTTATCAGAATGCGTCCACTTTCGTTTGCATCAAGGAAGCCGTTCCCCGAGTGTTCATTTAAGGCGACTTTAGTGATGGCCAACTTCGGCGGTGGCGCGGGTTTCAGCCATGCATTTAAGAAGCCCAGTTGAAATGCGCCGAAAGCGATGAGTGCTATCCCGACGATACCGACAGCCACCGCGACTTTCCGCCAACGTCTCCGCTTTCTCGCCTGCGTATTTTGGAAATCAATTGAATCCAAAAGTTGATGCGCGGGCAAAAAGTTGGAATCGATTCGGAGTGCTTCCTCGGCCGCTTCTTCCGCGATGTCCAAGGCACCAACTCTCAGATAGGCGAGGCCAAGCCCGTAGTGTGCATCCCGATAATTCGCATCAAGGTTTTTCGCGCTTTTGAACGCGGCAATCGCGTGTTCAGATTGTCCGTTGTTTAGAAAAGCAATTCCCTGCTCATAATGCTTCTCTTTTTCCGGCGAGCCCTGCGTGGTTTTCAGTGACGACGGTGCTTGCGGCGCTGCTTCCTGAGTTACCTCCGTTGGGGACGTTTGCTCTTCCTCTTCCTCGTTTGCTTCCGGGGGCGGTGCTTGCAGTTTTGCTTCCACCGGAGGTATTGGTGCTGGCTTGATGGCATCCAAAAGAGCCTGGGCAGGTTCATATTCCGCGTCGAGCCTTAACGCTTCTTCGGCCCTCTCTTTCGCCATTTCCAGTTTGCCTATTGCGAGATAAGCGAGTCCTAGTGCGTGGTGTGCTTCGATGAGCCCCGGGTCGATTTCTATCGCCGCTTTGAATTCTGCGATTGCGCCATCGTATCCTTCTTCGGTGAGGAGAGCGAGCCCATTGTCGTAATGTTCTTGTTTGAGAGCGTCTAAAAGTTTGAGCGCGGGCTGATAGTTCGGATTCAGCCTGATGGCCTCCTTCGCTGCTGTTCCTGCTTCGTCAAACCTGTCCAATTCAAAATAGGCGATTCCGAGTTGTCCATGTGCTTCCGCAAAATCGGTATCTGTCTCTATCGCCTTTTGAAACGCGGCAATCGCTTCAGTATACTGCTTCTCGTTCAGGTAAGCGGTGCCGAGGTTGTAGTGGGCTTGTGTTATCGCATCCATTTTTCAACTCGTCAAAAAGTGGTTTCGCGATTGGAAATCGCTCCTACCGAGAAAAGATGTCGCGATGAGAGATTGCGCCTACGAAAGGTGGCGGGATATCGGTTAGCGTTTACCAATTTGTGTATCCCAGAGGAGAATCGTTCCGTCTTCGCTGCCACTGGCTAGGATGTTCCCATTCTTGGAAAACATCAACGCTGTAATCTTGCGAGTGTGTCGGGTAACGATTGTTTCGTCAAGTTCTCTCTCAAAACCGAATAACCGAATTGTGCCTTCCGAGTCTCCGAGAGCGAGGAGTCGGTTATCTCGTGAAAATGCCAATGCGCCAATCGCACCGGCGAGGATTTTGAAATCTAATGTTTCTTGTCCTGTCAGGGCATTCCAGACTCGCACTGTGCCGTTCGATTCACCGCTTACCAGCAGACTGCCCGTTGCTGAGAAGGCCAGCGCGGTGACACTGCTCTCGGGTCCCTTGAGGGTTTTCAGTGAACGGCCCGTGTTGATATCCAATAGATGAATTTTTCCATCTAGTCCGCCGCTCGCAAGGGTGGTTCCCTCCGGAGAAAACGCCAAGGCAGTGATGCCGTGTTCATTCCCTTTAAGCGTAGAGACTCGCTGGTGACGGTTCACATCCAACAAGTCATCCCAGACTCCGCCTGCGATATCGGATAAGAGGGTTGTTCCATCTGAATTTCCTGCACTTGCAAGGATTTTGCTGTCCCATGAGAAGGCGGCGACGTGGGTTAAACCGGTGTGTTCTGGAAGGATGGACAATTCTCGGCTGCTACCTGCATCCCACAAACGCAGTTTGCCATCAAACGCTTCACCGCTGGCACGGATGCGATTGTCCTCAACGTATACCAACGCTTTGACACGGCCTACGTGCCCCGCCATCTGGGATATTTCGCGGTGAAGGCGAGTATCCCACACCCGGACGGTGCCGTCCAAACTCCCACTCGCAAAAGTGCTGCCATCGGGTGAGAAGGCAATTTTAGGTACAGAATCTTTATGTCCCTCAAGCGTGGATACAAGGCGGCCGGTAGTTGCGTCGCCCAACTGAATGGCCTTGTTTGCACTGCCGGTCGCGAACGTATTGCCATCAGGTGAGAAGGAAACGGCGTAAACAGGGGTATCGTGTTGCGTTGGAGGGAAAAGTCGATGTGCGGGTTCCTTTAAGCTCCAAAACTGAACTGTTCCATCGGTACTTGCACTGGCAAGGATGAGCCCTCCTGGTGAGAACGCTAAACTCTGAATTGCCTCGGTATGTTCTGTAAATTCATACATCTGCTCCCCTGTTCCAGTCCGCCAGACTCGGAGCGTGGCATCCTCACTGCCCCCGGCGAGCATTCTTCCATCGGGTGAGAACTTAACGGTATAAACGGTGCCCTCATACCCTGGTAGAATCGACATAAGTTCGCCGGTGCTCGCGTGCCACAAGCGGATAGTCTTATCTGCGCTGCCGCTGGCAATTATGCTGCCATCGGGCGAAAAGTCCACCGTGTGGATGGCTCCCGTATGTCCTGTGAGAGTTATCATAACCTCGCCGGTGCTGATGTCCCAAACGCGCACCGTCCGGTCTGAATAACCACTGACAAGGTAAAATCCAAGCGGGGAATAGGCTACAGCCTTCACACTGCCCATATCGCCGGTGAGCAGTTTAAGTTCTTTACCGGTGTGGACATCGTATATCCAGATACCAATGGTGGTGCCCACAGCAAGCTGCGCTCCGTCCGGAGAAAACTCCAATTCGTTTATCCACCCTTTGCCGAGCCGCGCTTCGGCCCCTTCCGGCAAATGCCACTTGGTGTAATCTGCGGCAAATGCGCGTGATAGACTCAAAACAGCAGTCATCACAATGGATACTGATAACAGTAGCATCTTTTTCATAAGGTTTATCTCCTTGATGTCGCGACTTCCCTTGTCAAAAAATCGTTTGGCTGCTCAATTTAGTCCTACGCGCGGGATTTTAGCATAAAATGCATTTCCTGTCAACGTTTTTTTATTGACGCGAGACGAACCGGTAGGCGCGCTTTGGGAGCGCGCCTTGCATGCTAATTTGTGCATGTATAGGGTAGGTTGTGCGCCTTCTCTGTTGAGAGATTGCGGCGGACAGCCCCCGCGCTGCGTTCCAAGTCTCGCGTAGTTTCCTCGCTGCTTTACGCTGTTACTGCGCCTTCAGATGCAGAAGAGACAGCATTCGCGTATTTTGCCATGACACCGCGGGCATAGCGCGGCTGCGGCGGGGTCCACTTCTTCAGACGTGCCTGCATTTCGGTATCGGAGAGTTCAACATCCAGCCGACGGTTCACCGCGTCAATCACGACGGTATCTCCCTCTTCGAGGATAGCGAGGGGGCCGCCCTTCGCTGCTTCAGGTGCAACGTGGCAAATCATGAAGCCGTGCGTTGCCCCGGAGAATCTGCCATCGGTTAAAAGCGCGACGTCTTCGCTCAACCCTGCGCCGACGATTGCTGCTGTCACCCCAAGCATCTCGCGCATGCCGGGTCCGCCGGTGGGTCCTTCATAACGGATGGCCACCACATCGCCGGGTCTGATTTTTCCGCCTTTAATTGCAGCAAAGGTATCTTCCTCGCGTTCAAAGACACGCACGGGCCCGCGGTGCAGCGTCTTGTCTTGTCCCGCTAATTTGATAACACAGCCATCGGGTGCCAAGTTGCCTCTGAGGATGGCAAACCCCCCGGTCGGTTTGAGCGGTTTGTCTACCGGCATCACGACTTTCTGGTTCTCGGTTTCAACGGCTCGCCGTGTTTCATCACCGAGAGTCTTTCCGGTAACGGTGAGTTCGTCAGTGTGGAGTAAGTCGGCTTCTGCGAGACGTTTTGCGAGCAGCGGAATTCCGCCGGCGCGATAGAGATCCGTGGCGACGAACTGTCCCCCCGGTTTCAGATCTGCGAGCACAGGCGTTCTTTGACTGATAGCGTGGAAATCCTCAAGCGTTATTGGAATCTGTGCCTCGTGTGCAATGGCGAGCAGATGCAAAACGCCGTTAGTAGAACCGCCTGTCGCGGCGATGGAGGTAATCGCATTTTCCAGGGAGTTGCGGGTGATAATCTGGCTGGGCCGGCGATCGGCGGCTAACATGTCCATTACCAATTGCCCGGCTTCGTATGCCACGCTGTCTTTTTCCTCGGCGACAGCTGGTACGCTGCCGCTTCCCATCGGCGCGATGCCTAGCATTTCCACCGCTGTAGCCATCGTATTGGCAGTGAATTGTCCGCCGCAGGCCCCGGGCCCCGGGCAGCCTTTGCTAATCAAGTCATCGAGTTCCTCGACGGTTATCGTGCCTTCAGCGTGCTGTCCTACTGCCTCAAATACATCTTGGATAGTGACATCGCGTCCGTGGAAATGGCCAGGCATGATGGAACCGCCGTAGAGTGTGAGCGAGGGGATATCCAACCGCGCGAGTGCCATGACGGTGCCCGGCACCGTTTTGTCGCACCCACAGAGCGCGACGACAGCATCGAACATGTTTCCGATGGAGACGAGTTCGATGGAATCGGCGATAATCTCGCGGCTAATGAGCGAGGTTTTCATTCCCTCCGTGCCCATCGTAATTCCATCGGAGATACTGACGGTGTTGAATTCAAGCGGGGTGCCGCCCGCGGCGCGAATGCCTTCCTTGACTTTCGCCGCGAGTCGCCGCAGATGAAAATTGCACGGCCCGATTTCGATCCACGTATTCGCAACCCCGATGATAGGTTTATCCAGGTCTGCCGGGGACAAGCCGCCGTCACCGAACATAAGCATGGTTCGGGCGGCGGCGCGGTCTGGACCATCGGTAATTGCATAACTTCGGGGTTTGAGTTGATTTGACATTTTTTGTTCTCCTACAAATTTGCATCAGTAGTTGATAGGCGCGCTTTGAAAGCGCGCCTACCGGGGACGAACGATGCGCACCTACCGGAGAATGAACCACAATTTACATCGTCCATTCATAGATAATGTGTCCATCCGGCGCGTCTTCAAGGCGTAAGACGATGGTGCCTGCTCCCTGCCCGTAAGCCTTCTGATACAGCGTTTTGATTGCACCGAGGGCAAAGTGATAGTCTTCGGTTGGGAATGCCTCGCACGTGTCGTCGTTCGCGTCGTGAGCAAGCGTGACGCTGAGTTGCACCGGAAGTGACTCCATGAATGCCGCTGCGACGACGAGTGTGAAGTCATGGCGTTTACATCCACCGCTGTAGGATACATTGAGCGTCAGCGTATCGCCGGTTATCGTAGCGGCGTTCAGGACATAGTCATCAGTTCCCCATTTATCGGCTTTATCGGCAACAACGACGGTTCCCCAGTTTTCAACTTCAACCGGCACTGCATCCGAAGAGATGGCGACAAGATCTCCGCTGCCCCGTTGGCACCCGACGATGCAGATGACAAGCGAGCCTAGTGCATAGACGATGAGGTTTGTGAATTTCACGTTTGCCTTCCTTTATTGCATGCCCAACCATCCGCTGACTGCGCCGCCATATTTGGCGATGAGGCCTGCAAACACCACGGAAACCATTGACATCAACTTAATCAAGATATTCAGCGAGGGCCCGGCGGTGTCTTTGAACGGATCGCCGACGGTATCGCCTACAACGGTGGCTTTGTGTTCCTCGGAGTTTTTGCCGCCGTGTGCGCCTTGTTCGATGAACTTTTTGGCGTTGTCCCATGCGCCGCCTGCATTCGCCATCATGACAGCCAACACGAATCCGCTGGCTAACCCGCCTGCGAGGAGTCCTAGCACCCCGGCGACATTAAAAATTAAGCCGACAGCAACAGGAACAATAATCGCGAGGAGCGAGGGAAAAATCATTTCCCGTTGCGCCCCGGCGGTTGAGATTTCAACGCATCGCGCGTAATCCGGCTTCTCTTCGCGCTTCATGATGCCTGGTTTCTCTCGGAGTTGGCGGCGAACTTCTTCTACCATGGCTCCTGCTGCTCGGCCGACTGCCTTCATCGTGAGCGCGCAGAAATAGAACGCCATCACCGCGCCGATAAACAGCCCGATCAGTACTTGGGGATTCATCAGCGTGACGTTGTAGTATACCATGAATTGGTTGATTGTCACCTTCAGTGTATCAATGCTGCCTTCACCGGGGATAGTCAGTGTATCCATGCCCGCGAGGTGTTTCAGGCCGTATCGTATCTCTTCGAGGTAAGCAGCCAAAAGCGCGAGTGCGGTGAGTGCCGCCGAGCCGATGGCAAACCCTTTTCCTGTTGCAGCTGTCGTGTTTCCGAGTGCATCGAGCTGGTCAGTGCGTTCTCGAACGCTCTTTTCCAATTCAGACATTTCGGCGTTTCCACCCGCATTGTCCGCGATGGGGCCGTAGGCATCGGTTGCCAACGTGATACCGAGCGTTGCGAGCATGCCGACTGCGGCGATGCCGACACCGTAGAGTCCCATCAATGGCGCGCTTGTACCGCCGGGGAGATAATAACTGATGGCCACCGCGGCGATAATCGTCAGAACCGGAATGGCGGTAGATTCCATTCCCACCGCGATGCCTTCAATGATTACGGTGGCGGGTCCGGTTTTCGCCTGCTTCGCGATGGCGCGCGTCGGCGCATAATCGTGAGAAGTGAACACTTCCGTGACTTTGCCGATAATCAGGCCGGCGGCGAGCCCGGTGACAATCGCGCCCCAAATCTGCCATTTGTTGGGCAAATCGAGGTAGAGCAACACAGGAATGGACAAAAGCGCGATGCCGAGCGCGCTCCCGTTAATGCCGAGGTTCAGCGAACTCATCAACTGCTTCATTGATGCGCCTTCTTTCGTCCGCACCATGTAGATGCCCAGGATTGAGAGGAGCACGCCAATCCCCGCGATAATCATCGGTGCTGAGAGGTATTTGAGTTGGAGCGCGAGGTTATCGTGCTCCTTTGCGGCAACAGCGGCGACACCGAGGGCTGCTGTCGCGAGGATAGAACCTGCGTAAGATTCGTAGAGGTCTGCCCCCATCCCTGCGACATCGCCAACGTTATCACCCACGTTGTCTGCGATAACGGCAGGGTTCCTCGGGTCATCCTCTGGGATTCCTGCCTCTACCTTTCCAACCAGGTCTGCGCCGACATCGGCCGCTTTCGTATAGATGCCGCCGCCGACGCGTGCGAAGAGTGCTTGCGTTGACGCGCCCATCCCGAAGCTCAGCATAATCACTGTAATTTCTGGCAGTGGGTTCTCCGCCAAAAATCCGGGGAATACCTTCGGGAAGACATAGTAGAGGATGAGAAACCACCCGGTGATATCAAGGAGCGCGAAGCCGACGACGACGAGCCCCATTACCGCGCCTGCACGGAAGGCGACCTTCAACCCGGCGTTCAGGCCTTGCATTGCTGCACTTGTTGTGCGCGCAGAGGCGTTGGTCGCGGTTTTCATGCCGAGGAACCCGCAGAGCCCGGAGAAAAATCCGCCGGTGAGGAAGGCGAACGGGACGACTTGGTTTTGCGCGTTCAGGACAAAAGCCATAAACAGAAAGATGAGGCACAGCACAACGAAAACGATGCCGACGACTTTATATTGCTGTCTGAGGTAGGCCATCGCGCCTTCTCGCACGGATTGCGCAATATCGCGCATGGTGGCGTTGCCCTCATCCTGTTTCATGAGAGCACGGTAAAAATAGAATGCGAATCCTAAAGCGATAAGGGAGCCGACCGGGGCAATCCACCATGCAGTTGGCACGGCGGGGAGGGCAGCGGTTTGGGCAAAAGCCTTCTCGACTACACCGAGCCCGAGTAGCGGAACTATCAACATTTGCAGGAGTCGACTCCCACGCTTTACGCTTTGAGAACTGATTTCAAGCATTATTTCCTCCTATGGATTTTTTTGTGAATAGGACTTGCGCAAATCTCTCATTTCTGGTAGGCACGTTTCCATAACGCTTCCGGTTACGTTATCATATCTTCGGACTGGGTGTCAAGTTTCAGATGCAGAACCTCACCGACGAGGTAGAGCGAACCTGTCACACAGACGAGCTCCTCTGACGATGCCCATGCCAAGGCTGTCCTCAGTGCCTCCTTCGGTGTTGGACAGACGGTGACCTCTTGACACATCGTTTGCCATGCGCGATGAATGTCATGAGCAGGCATTACCCGCGGGTTATCGGATACCTCCGTGACAATCACGGCATCCGCATCTTGACAGACTATCTTGCCGACTTCCTTCACTGCCTTATCCCGCATGAGACTTACAACGAAGATCAGCCGGTTGTAACGGAAGTTTCGGCGTATCTCTCGGCATAAAAGCCGCATGGATTCTGGCGAATGTGCACCGTCAAGCAGGACAATCGGCGAATCCTGAATTACCTGCATCCGCCCGGGCCACTCCACCTGCGCGATGCCGCGATAGACGCTTTCACGTGGCATAGTATATCCGCGCTGTTTGAGGCACTCAATTCCCGCGATAGCGGTTGCGGCATTGATGCATTGATGCTCTCCCAAGAGCGGGATAAAAAGCCCTGGGTAGTTTTCCACGTCAAAGTGCTGCCCTACCGGTACAGATGCACGAGTCTCGGTAGTCGCGCTTTGTAAGCGCGCGCGGCGCAACTTGTTGTTGGCCGCCGCGGAAATGATTGGTGCCGCCCGTTCAGACGCAATTTTCTCAAAAACTGCTTGTGCCGCCGGAACTTGGGGGGCCAAGGCAAGTGGACAGCCGTGTTTAATAATCTCCGCCTTTTCCGCTGCAATAGCGGTGTAGGTTTCGCCGAGGATCGCCGTGTGTTCTAAACCAATCGGCGTGATGACGGTTGCTACTGGGTTCACCACGTTTGTTGCATCGAGGCGTCCGCCTAATCCTACCTCAACGACAGCGAAGTCTGTCGCTTTATCGGCAAAGTAGCAGAAGGCGAGTGCCGTATAGATTTCAAAGAAGGAGACGCGCCCAAATTCCGAACGCGACACTTCATCAATCGCCGGTTTCATCTTCTCAATGGCTAGCGCGATGTCCGTTTTGGAAATGAGTTCACCATTGATTCGGCACCGTTCCCTCGGTGTCCTCAGATGCGGCGAGGTAAACAATCCTGTTTTATAGCCGGCGGAGCTGAGAATTGACGCGATGAGTGCCGCCGTTGAGCCCTTTCCTTTGCTTCCCGCGATGTGGACAACGCGCAGCCGTTCCTGCGGGTTTCCAAGTAATCCTAATAGGTGCGAGATGCGGTTGAGGTTATAAAGGCGCGCCTGCCGTGAGAAGTCAGGACTCCGTTCATAATCAATAAATTCGGTGATGTAGGCTATCGCTGCGTTGTAGTCCACTATTCTGGCAATTTTGGGGCGGACAGGTATCCGTATATCGGGAATTGCGTGCACAATTCCGCCACTTTCTCGCGGATGCGCCGTTTGATGGCTGTCTTCTGCCGGTTCTCCAAGGTTTCCGCGATGAAGTCGGCGATCAGGTGCATCTGTTCCTCTTTCATCCCGCGTGTTGTTATCATCGGTGTGCCGAGGCGGATGCCGCTTGTCGTGCGCGGCTTCCTTTTATCGAAAGGAATGCTGTTTTTATTCACAATAATGCCGGCATCTTCCAAATGGTCGGCGGCTTGTCTCCCGCTTAATTTCTCGTATTTGGAAGTCAAATCGACGAGCATGAGGTGATTTTCCGTTCCGCCGCTCACGAGTCTGAAACCGTTTTGTGTTAACCGTGCTGCGAGTGCGGCCGCATTTTTGACAATTTGCGCCTGATACGCTTTGAACGCCGGTTCACTTGCTTCCTTAAACGCTACCGCTTTCGCAGCGATGGTGTGCAGGAAGGGCCCGCCTTGCAAGCCTGGGAACACCGCCCTGTCGATTTTTGCGGCATGTTCTGCCTTGCACATCACGATGGCACCACGAGGCCCGCGCAGTGTCTTATGGGTTGTCGTCGTGACGACATCGCTATAAGGCACAGGACTCGGATGAGCGCCGCCGGCGACGAGCCCCGCGATGTGGGCAATATCCGCGAGCAGATAGGCACCGATGGAATCTGCAACACGCCGCCACTCGGCGAAATCAAACTGGCGCGGGTACGCTGTCGCGCCGACAACGATGAGTTTGGGCCGATGCTGCTGAGCGAGTCGCGAGACTTCGTCCATGTCAATCCGTTCGGTTTCTGCATTCACGCCATACGTTACGACGTTATAGTAGCGTCCGGAAAAATTGACGGCATCGCCGTGGCTCAGATGTCCGCCGTGGCTGAGGGACATGGAGAGTATCGTGTCGCCGGGTTCAAGCAAGGCGTAGTAAACCGCCATGTTCGCCTGCGTGCCTGCGTGCGGTTGGACGTTGACGCATTCAACATCGAAGAGTGCCTTCGCTCGTTCAATTGCGAGGGATTCAACTTCGTCCATGAACTCGCATCCGTTATAGTAGCGTTCGCCGGGGTAGCCTTCGGCGTATTTGTTTGCGAGGATGCTTCCTTGTATTTCCATCACGGCGCGGCTCGCGTAGTTTTCGGATGGGATGAGCATGAGCGCGTTTTGTTGTCGTGCGAGATCCTTCTGGGCAATCTTAACGATTTGCGGGTCGACTTCGGATAACAATTTATTCATTTCATTTTTCTCCGTGCGTGCATTCGTGAAAACAGAATTTTAACACAAAAACGGCACAATTGCAAATAAATTTTTCGTTTTGCGCAGATTTCTATGGTTTCCCGCCGTTCATGTTAAGGATGCAAACAAAAAGCGCGAGCCGTGGAACGAAATCCAGTCTCGCGCTTCCTTGCGTTAAACAGACTCCTAGAGTTCATCACGAACGCGTTTCAGACTGCCCCACGTGATAGCCAATTTCTCCGCTGGTTCTACGGCGAGCGTCGCCTCGCCTAACGTAATCGCCGGAATGACAGGCACGGAGCCTAATTCAAGAGAGATAGCGTCTATCGTCGCGATTTTGACATCGGGTCGCGGGTTTTCCCACTTCGTGGTAATGAGCCCGGCGTGCCCACAGGGCGGGCCTTCCTTTTTAATCCAGCCCCAGACAGAATTATCGTCCTTGAGCTCAGTTCCTTCGTGGCACCAATCATCGGAGTTAAAACCGGAGATCATCTCTAGTTCCTGTTCCCTGAAATCGAGACATATCTGGACAAGTCCGTATGAGTTTGTCCGATTTCTAAAGTTCCTGCTTCAACACTCACTGCCTCCGAAACACACTGAAATGCGTTTACATTGAGGTCTGACACGAGCTCCACAGGCGTTTTACCTCTCCGTCAAACCAGCGGCGAGGGTTCCAAATTCCTTGCAGCGTTCAAATCGCGGTCTATCCGCAATCCACACCCGCTGCAGTGATAGTCACGTTCCGATAACGTGAGGGTATCCTTCTTATGTCCACAAGCACTGCACGTCTTCGATGAAGCGAACCACTGAGAGGCTTCCTCAATATGCACGCCAAGTGCCTGTGCTTTCGTCTTCAACTTGGAGAGAAATCCACCGAGTGCCGCGTCTGATAATGCCTTCGCAAGCCGGCGGTTTTTCATCATGCCTTTCACGTTCAGAGATTCTATACCGATTGCTGAGACACCTTTCACAATCGCCGTGCTGGCCTTGTGATGCGCGTCTTCGCGGATGCAAGCGATACGATAGTGGATACGGACAACACGTTCCTTCTTCTTCCACCAATTCTGACTGCGATAGACTGAACGACTTAGGGCGCGTTGCGCACGGCGGAGTTGACGTTGAAAACGGGCCAAGGCGCGCGGGTTTTCAAAAGTGCGTCCATCGGAGCAAGTGGCGAGGGTGTTGATACCGACATCGATGCCCACGGTAGGCAAACCACGTAAATCGGGCTTGGAAACCATTGACAGGGTTTCGACGAGCACCGATGCAAACCAACGATGCCCTCGCTTCTTAATCACTACGCGCATCACGTCACCTTTAAACCGCAACGCTTCAAACGTCCGCACCCAACCTATCTTCGGTAGGTAAAGCCGTTTACCTTCACATTTTATCGCATTGCGTTTATTGTCAACGCGAAACGACTGCTTACCCGACTTCCGCTTATACTTTGGAAACTTGGACAGCTTGTTTTTCCACCGTTGACACGCCGTGTTAAAATCATCAAAGGCATGTGATGCCACGCGGGCGATGAGCGGTTTCTGCCAGTCAAACTGCGTATCTTTTACGGCATTAAACCGAGTGCGTAGCGTGCGCCCATTCCGCCATTCGCCTTCAGCTAACCCTGCTTTGAAATCGGACAAAGCATAGTTATAGACAAATCGGCGGTATCCCGCGTGCTGATGAAATTGTTGAACCTGTGCCGTTGTCGGGCGCAGTGCAATATTATGCGTTTTCATGAGGTGTTCCCGTCTGCCGTGTTTCGCCTATATCACTAGGATGGGCAATGCGCTGGCGGTGATATCATTGGCGGGCGGGCGTGTAGGCGAGCGTGAATACACGCTGCTGCAGCTCGTGTAGGCAGGTTTGCAAAGGTTTCCAAACCGGTTTCCGAAGATGTGTTTTTTGTTATTACAAAAAACACTGCACGATCTGCTGAGCCGAAGAGGTGTTATTCGGTCTCCCGAATAACACTGCACGCTCGACCGAGCCCAACACGGTAACACTTCGTATAGCACTTATGTTGGCGTTTATCACGATAAATCCGCTTTTATCACGATGTGTCTCGATTTTCGGAAGCTAGGAACGTCCTCCTTTTTGCCATCCTGATAGTTCATGACGAATTTGTAACTCGGCACGCCGTTCTGTTCCCATCCGGTTGCATGGAGGAAATAGATAAACTTCGCCTTGCCATCGACGACGATGTCTTCGACTGCCTTCGGCCACTTCGCCGCGTTAGTGCCGAAAATGACGATGGCCCCGTCAATAATCTGGAATTGGACCTTTTTATCGGGGCCGTCAAAATCCTCTACCTCGCCGATTGGCAGGCGGGAGAAAGTGCTGTCCCCCTTGGCGAGCGTCCACCATTCGTGGTCGACCAGTTTCGTGTTTGCGTAGGGTTCAATGTCAACGAATACCCATTCGTCTAAGGCCTGCGTCGCGCCTGTCCCAAAAAGCGTGAGGACGCAGAGCAGGGATGCTGTAATAAATCGTTTCATCATGGATGCCTCCTACTAGGACCGCGCCAGCGTTAGGTTCCAGCACGGGGTTCTTGCAGCGTCTGTCCTATGTTAATTGGAGAATAATATAACACAATCACAAATGATGTCAACAAAAATTTAGCGCAGTTTGCAACCGCGCCTACCGGGCTCTATTATACGTTTTTGCGTCTACCGGGTCCTATTATTGCGTTTCGTCTCATCTTCTTTTGACGATGGCAGTGCCGGTTCCACATACAACGTCTTCTCATGTGTATAATGGACATACCCCGCGACGTTCCCCTTCCGCTTCACCACATACCGCGCCCATGTGTAGTCCACTGGGACATAACTCGCGTGGTGCGCTTTGCTGTAATAGGCGGCGAGTTGCGCCGCTTGCAACAACGTCGGCATCGGAATATCCGGGCGGTTTTCCGGGTTTCGGATGATGACATGCGAGCCGTGGATTTGCTTCGCGTGCAGCCACATATCACGCGGTTTCGCAATCTGGCGCAGAAGCAAATCGTTTGACTGGCTGTTCCTGCCGACATACATCTGAAACCCGTTCGCGGAGGTGTATTTTCGGAAGGGTCCTTCGCTTACCGGCTGTTTCTGCTTTTTCCGCTGATGCGCCTTGAGATACCCGTTCGCGATGAACGCCGTGCGAATTTGCTGCAGTGCGTCTAGCGTCGCCGCCGCTTCCAGTTGGGCGGCGTACAGCTGCAGCACTTTCTCTTCTGCCTCCAGTTCTGCGATGAGTTGGAGGATGCGCGTCCGTCCGCGTTTCGCTTTCGTATATTTCTTGAAGTACGCCTGTGCATTGTCGGAGGGGCTCTGCTCCGGATTCAGCGGAATCGAGAGTGTCTCCAATGCCGGACTGTAGTAGTTTTGCAACGTTGCTTCCGTTTGTCCTCGGGTGATGTTGTGCAAATTCGCGAGGAGGAGTTCGCCTTGAATGCGGTAATCCTCCGATTTTTCGGCGCGGGCTAAATCTGTCTGCAGCCCTTTCGTTTTTCGTTGCAGCTGGTTTTGCTGTTTATCCAACGCTTGCGTGAGCGTGCGCCGCTCCGATGCCATTGTCTCTTTCAAAGTAATCGCTTCGTAATAGGCACAGAGTGCCGCGCTCATCGTGTCAAACGTTTGGCAGATAGCATTGGGCCATTGGTGCAGCGGCAGTGGAGAGACGGCAATCGGTGTGGTTTCATCAAGGAGCAGTTGCGGGGCAACGCGCGCCGCGTCAAGATAGGCGATGACCTGCTGATACGCTTCCCAGGGCGGCATCTTTTCTGCCCGCGCGACAATCTCCTTGGCGAGTGTCGGACTGAGTCCATCGATGTTGTTAAACAGCCCGCGCCAAGTTACCTGTGGGAGACTTTCAACGATGGCAGTAAACCCTGCATTATCGAGTGCCAATGGATTTGCCTTCTCTTGTTGCGGCGGCAAACAGTAGGTTTCCCCTGGCAAGACTTCCCGGTGCCGGCTTTGCGTTTCGTCAATATGCTTGAGGCTCTCCAAGATTCTGTCGTCCATTGCATCTATGAGGATAATGTTGCTATGCTTCCCCATAAATTCCGCGATGAGCGCCTTCGGCGATGGCTGAATGGGTTCATCGGATACGGGTTGGACAGTGATTTTCAGAATCCGATCCCAGCCGAGTTGTTCGATTGCGGTGATAATGCCACGCCTGAGGTGCGTTGTGAGAAAATCGGCGAGATAGGACTGCTTCTGTCCGGGCGGTGGCCGGTTGATGAGATGCGCGCGCGCGTGCACCGAATGCGCGGAGATTGTCAGCCAGCGCGTATCAACCCCGCGAACAACCTTGAACGAAAAGGTTGTCGGGTTTGCTTGTTCAATATGCCTGAAGGTGCCGCCCAAAAGCGTTTCGCGCAGTTCTTCTGCAACAAGACGTAAGGTTAAGCTATCGTAGGACATGAAAATTTCCTCCTAGTTCGTCGTCTCACACCTTTTGTGCCACCATACTCGCGAGGATGCCGAGGATTTTATCACACGGCACGAGCGGATAAGGCACCATGTCAACGTGGAATGTCCGGCCCTCCAATTTGAGGAACCGCCACATTACGCCTGTCGTGGTGGCCCCATAAACTCGGGGGATGTTATTCCCTTTCGTGGCGTTAAAACGTTGGGCAGCCACCATCTCTGCGACACATTGTCCGAGGCCAATTTCCAAGTCATCGTCCTTCGCCTCAACAAGGATAATGACGGGGGCTTCCAAAGAAAATTGCCACGGAGATAGACTAATCAAAAAATCAGCCACACCTGTCAAGCCGACATCTTTATCAACGTTGAAGTCAATCCCTGAAAAAAGGCTGACGCGGTTTTCTAAAAGTTCGCCGAGTTCAATGAGCACCTGGGCGACAATCATTTCGGATTTTGCCTTCTCGGTACCGATAGCGGTGGCTAAAGGCACACTTCGCTCCAACACGGCGGTGAGAAGTTCACTGGGCTTCATAGGTTCAACATCAGCAAAGATACCCCGGGCGTTAACCCTTTCTAATTGAAATGCGTCCCGCACTGTATCTAGCGTAAAATGGCTATACGGCATGATGAAATCCCTCCGATGCATTGGTTTTAACCGCTGCATTGAGTGTACACGATTTCTCAGCGAGGTGCAAGGCAAATGCCGAATCTGTCAACGCCTCCTAATGATACTTCTTCAAAATTCGCGTCGCCGCGCGAACCTGCTCCTGAATATCCGATGGCACCCGCGGATTAAACGGGCCGCCGGTGCCACCCGCAATATCGCTAAACTCGCTTAAAATCATCGCCTCCACCACTGCCGAATAGTTGTAGATGCGTTCGTTGATGAAACGAATTTCCTCAAGCGGCTCGAGGTCTGCCTCGATGCGCGCCGAGGTCGCGTAATCCCCGCGGCGTTGCGCGTTGTTGATTTCATCCGATGCACGCGCAAACGCGACTGCAATGCCGGAGGTGTGTCCTTTCGTCCCGAGCTGCGCCGGGCGCGTGCATCTGTCGCCGATGCCCCACATCACGATGCCGTTATCACCGATACCCTCAACGAGAGGTGTTACATCCTCTTCACCCGTGCCGATTTTCACACCGATAAAATGCGGCGAATCCTTCAGCAATCGGATAACGGCGGACATGTCGCGCTGCTGCCGGAAATAGTAGAGGAACCGCGCCCCACACGAATTCCCATACCGCTCACCGAATTTCATATACTGCTCATAGATACCTTCGGGACTGGATATCCCTGTTAAAGGCATCAGCAGATACGCATCCGGCGGCCGAGGGAGTTCTGCCTGCGCCTCAATAAGCTGCCCCGCTTGGTAAATCGGGTTTGGCACAATGCCGGAGATGAGGAGCCCCTCACTTCCTATCTGCCGCCCTGTCTTTTCAATGAGGCGGAGCTGCTCGGTTTCACTGATGTGATGAATCAGGCTTGTGCCCGCGAGGGCGATGACGCGGGGCCGCCCTTCGTCAAGATAGTTGTTACGCATTAAATAGTCAACGTTTTTCGCGTGCCCTGCGTAGTCGATCTTGTCCCCACTGAAAGGGATGATAGGAATCGCCGTAACCGAATTTAAAGCGTCTGAAAGTTTTGAGGGCTTGATGGACATTTTTGTATCCGTCCTTGTTTTTCATGGGTAACTTGTTGAGGGACAGGCCCTCAACCTACGAACCTAACTAGAACCATTTCCGCACCAACACCGCGCTTTTCATTGCGCTCGCCTGCACGTCTATCTCCACCGCGTTCGTGCGCGCCTGCTTTCGGTTCCAATTTTTCGCCGTGATGCGTGCATCAATTGCGCTGACAACGTGGTTCAAAATCGCTAAACCGAGGAAGGTGCGTGCGAGTTCAAACGTATCGTTCGCCCGTTGCCGCAGATCGAATGCGTCCAATCGGTATCGCGAGTCAAAATCGATGGCGATGTCTTCCTCGTCTTTAAAAGGGCGCGCGTCTTCCCAATACCACTTGCCTGTCCGCACACGTGTCTCTTCAGAATCGTAGACGTGGTTCCAATTTTCGTATTGCGTCGCGTGCTCAAAATCCTCAACCAGATCCCAGTTATCAAAAGACCCGGGTCCGTCAAAAATAACGTGTTGCCTCACGACATCGCGATACTCATCGCGCGTATTTGCGGCAGTGTTGCGCAGAATAAAATAGGTTGCGAGCAATCCCACCTCCGCGGCGGCGTAGAGATACCCGCGTTTCGCGCCGGTATAAAATTGCCCCGCGCCCGGTAAAACGAACGAATACAGAAACGCCTCGTTCGGCGATTTCAGCGGTGTCGCCGCGTCCTCAGCTTCCAACGTCCGATTTCCAAGCGCAGACTCAAGGTAGAAACCGTTGAGAGGATTTACCTCCCCTTTCCTTGCTTCTCCGACTTCTTTCACCGTAGAGTGGGGGCCCGTCTTTCGCCATGCTTCTGCGAAGCAGATACCCGACAAAAAACAGAACGCTATCGCAAGAACCACAATTTGCGTGTGGATTTTCATATTCACCTCTATAGACATTAAGGACCTAACGTTCCTTTATCGGATGCGATCCTTTTCAGGTACTAAAAAACCACTATTCCTGTTGCCTCAATGAGCCGTTCGCGACTCGGACCGAAGCGTGGGCCATAAGTTAAATCCAGATTAAAAAGGTAGACCTGGACACCGATGCCGTAGGTAAAATAGTCCGCCAAATCTGGCACGTTAATGCCGGGTTCCGCCTTGTAACCGACGCGGAGTGCCAACAGGTTGCCGAGCCAGTATTCTAAGCCGAGGTTCTTTTGAAGGTGCCGCCACTCAAACGCGCGGATACCGACACCCCGGTCGGAGAGCAGTTGCTCTCGGGTCAGTTTGTCCGCGCGCTCTGCGTTCAACCGTTCTAAATCTGCGGCGAGTTCATCTTCATTCTCTGCCAGTTTATCAATGTACGCCGTGATACCGCTCACGAAACGGATGTGGTGGTACTTCGCGCGGAAAAGACTAATAGAGGTGCCGAGGCGGAGCAGGCGGGGCAACGGATCCGCCTGATTCTCATCGATGAACGAGATGCCGGGGCCGATGTTCTGAATCGCTGCGCCGACGGTTATCGGCATGATATCAAGCGGCAGTAGGTACTGCATCCCCAGGTCGACAGCGTAAGAGCTCCCGCTTTCTCTGCCGAGTACCATCCGAATCATTTTGCCGCTAATTCCGGCTGCCAGGCTTTCGGTAATCCTGTCGGCGTAAGAGAACGTCAATGCCCAGTTCGTGCCGAGGCTCTCCTCACGGACGACATCGGGCGAATCGGTAGTCACGGCAATCGTGCCTTGTCCTTGCAGTTGGAGCGTCGCACCGAGGGTGCCGACATCGCCGAGGGGCATTGCGCCGGAGAGAAAGGTGTAGTATAAACCTTCGCCTGCCTCACCGAACGGCGCGCTGTAGTCGGTGTAAAACATAGACGCTTGCGCCGCGCTCTGGCCGGAGCGAAGTTTGCTCTCCGGCATCTGTGCGATGCCGCTCGGGTTCCACAGCGATGTCGTGACATCGCCGGAGACAGCGGAGAAAGCATCCCCGAGGGCTCTCGCCCGCGCGCCCCCGCCGAGATTCAGGATTTGCGCCCCGGTCCGGCCCGGCCCTGCCCAGAGCCTCGCAGGAAAAAGCAGTGCAACTGTGAAAAGTATGAGTAAAGGGTAACCGTAGCGCGAGGGCCTGTCCCTCGCCTTGTCAAAAATCCAGTGTTGTCTCATGAAAAAGCGCGCTCAAAACGCGCCCTCCTTTTTGAATTCATTTTTTTAACGTTAATTTTAACGTGAATTGTGTGGATCGGTTTACACAGATTCGGGGACGGTTTTCCCGAGGGCTGTTCGGTTATTGAATTCGCTTCATGTATTTGTCATGTTTATCTATCCAATTCCAAACAAAAGTGCCCGCGTCTCTAACTGCAACGGCTCGATATCCTCTGCTAATATGGAATTCATGACCAAACAGCAAGAAAAGCATATTAAACTGGGCACCCGAAAATATGTCCGCTTGCCCGTAGTTGAACCGAACAAGCCAGTGGAAAATCCCGAATGTACCTCTTTCTTCAAAATGATGGGGGCCAAGTCCGGTCATTTGCTTTTAGACTTGGCCCCGGACACGGAGCCCTGTGGTTGTCGAGTCGGTTGCGTTTCGGGGGCCAAGTGCGCTCAAAAACCCCATTTAAAGGAGAATACACTCACTACACTCTCTCTTTTATCCTTAATTCGTATTTCCCCAACAGTACTCAGATTTCAGGTGCACTTGGCCCCAAAGTCAGTAGAGTACCGCTTAGGTTAGGGCTTTCTCTCTATCGGTGTTACCAAAGACTTGGCCCCCGACTTGGCCCCCGAAAGGTGGTTCCCTATGTTATTCAGTTGCTTAACCTCTTGCCCTTGCGCCTCGCGGAAACCGGTGAAATCCGGTTTCCTGCAATCAATTTTACTATCCGCAGCCTTACGCATTCGGTGGCGGAGCTAACGTGAAATCCATAACCGCCTGCTGCAGCACCGTCGCTTCCGCTGTCCTCCCCGGCAGCACGATGCCCTGCGCGGACAACTTCTCCAATTCCTTATCCAGATTGCACGTGGACTGCTTTCCACCGTGAATGCTCGGCTCTGCGCAGAGCATCTCCCGCAACGTTTGCATCGAAGCGAGCACCCCGATGTCCTCAATACCGAGCACTCGCGTCAGCAGTTCCGCATCTAATTCATGCCGAATCTCGTCTTTGGCGCATTCGTTGAGCGGCAGCATCCGTTCGTATTTTAACCGCTCGAAAATCGCCGCTGCGTTTGATAACGCGTTATCGGAGAGTTGACGGACATCTAACGTCGGCAAGGTTTTGAAGGTTGTGCTTGTCAACCGTCCCCGCCCTGCTTGTTGCTTCTGGCTGTACATCCAATGACAGACTAACCCCAACGTTGAATTGCACCACAGCGTCCATGCGATTCCGTGGCGCGAGTCCTGAAACGCTACGTTTGTAATGATGCATGCACCGATGCTCGGTTCTTCGGTAAACATCGCGATAGCCGAGGTTGCGCTGAACGTCGGTGACAGGTAGTAGTGGGCTTGGCTGATGCGTGCCAAGACGCGTTCGGCTTTCGCTTCCGCGCCGGTGCGGATTTTCGCCTGCGAATCCGGTATGACCATCATCGCACGCTGTTGTTTACAATTTGCCTGCCAAAGCGCCGGATAACCGTCGTCACTCTTCTCATACCCTTTCACCACTGTGAATGCACCGTTCTTCCCTTTAATAGTAGGTTCAGTGAATCCAACGACAGCGATGTCTTCCACGCGCGCCATCGGAATGGACAGCGATGTCGTGAGTCGTGGGAGAGACAATACCGAATTTGCAAGTTTCTCCGCTGTCTGTAGCACGGAAACGGATTTGACGCGTGAGGCACCCCAGGTCTGTCCAATAACCACCGGGCATTCTACACGCTTGCCCACGGCATCCTCGCCGATACTGAGCGTCTCTTCACCACCATGGCTGCGGAGAATGCAGTTCGCAACCTCTGTTGCCTCTAGCAGGCTATTCGGACGGTGGGTCAAGGAGACAAATGTTGCAGCACCGGTGTTGTCTCCGATACCCTTCGTCGCCACGACAATGCACTCTGCTATTTTGGTGGCCGCCGAAAAAGCACTATCATGTCCCTTCGCGCCGGCGATGGTGATGACATAGACGTTGTGGTATTCTGTCGCCCACATATCCCGCACTTTCTGCATCGATGCCGAGGCTAGGATTGTCGCGGGGAGAATGACACCCATCGTGCCGCCTTCCTTGAGTTTCCGGTCAGCGAGTTCAACGAAGTAGGAACTGTGTCCCGCCACGCCGTGAGCCACTCGCGTCCCTTTACGCCGGAGGGCTGCTTGGAGTTCTTTCTTTTCTGCCGATGGACGCTCGGTGCCTTGAAAGACGACTTTCGGCACCTCCGTGTTTCCATCGGCACTGTGTTTCACAAACGGCGGGTTTTGGATGACGATGTCCATCTCGCCGTTTCGGAACATCCGCTTTATCTCAACGGTGGCACTTTCCTCGCCGCCGAGTTGGACCGCCTCGGTATCCATCATCGGCAGTAGCAATTCCTCGTCAAGGAGTTCCAGCGCGCCTACGGCGAATGTCTCATTGGGTTGCTTGCCGTAGGGTGCCGTGACAATCCGCGTCGCGCCGAGGGGCATCTCTGGCTGCGCGCTCGCGAGACTGGCAAAAGTGATGTGCGTCGCGTTCGGCATAATGTCGCTACCGGCGAGGTTGTTCTCAAGCATCTCTTTATGGATGTCCGCGCTATCCTTGTCGCCTTGCTGTTCATAAAGCCGCTGCACCCGCTTGTAAACGCCGTTGAGCAGTGACCCGGTCCCGCAGGCGAAGTCGGCAACTTTCGGCAGCCGCCCATCGGGAAGTTCGGGACATACCAACGTTGAGAGCAGTGCTGCTGAAGTGGGCAGCGTATAGTTTGCCTTAACGTATTTCCGGTCGACGATGAGTTTTTGGAATACTTCACCTGCCAACTCATGAATCTGCGCGAGCCTCGTCTTCACCAGGTCATTCGCCGCCTTGCACAGGATGCTGAGCAGCTCATTTACCAACGCGTCGTCGGTAGCGATTGCCGTTACCATCTGCATGGCATCGGCGAAGATCGGCTGGTAGTTGACTTTCAGGAGGGTTTCCCAGTCTGTCAGCACGTCTGCGAAATCCATTTGGCGGAGATGCTGGCCGAGGGAGCGGACCGGTTTCCGATTTTCGAGTGCCTTCAATGCCGACAGGTTGTCGCCGGCGAGTTCTTTCAAGTCTTTGCCCGCTAGTGACGATTGGAAGACAAACGCGTCCGTGATGATAAGGCATGCCATGCGGGCGGTCTGTGTGCCTCGTTCTTGATGCAAGATGTGCTCTAGTCTGTCCCCGATAGCGGTACGTGCTTTGACTGCATCGTCCAGCTGCTGGGCGGCGATATTGACAGCACGTTCCATTTCCGCTGCGGCATCGTCAATCCGTTCGCTCGGCACTGTCCCGACATGCACCGCGTTCGCGATATCTGCAACGGTACCGTTCGCCCATCCGTTGCGCGGAAATTGGTAGGTTTCGCCGCCGCTCTTGCCTTTGAGCAGATATTGAAGATCGGTAGCACGGCAGAGTTTCTCCTCAATGTTTCTGCCCGCGACATCCTTGAACCACGCCGGGTACCGAATCGCCATGACGGTGTGCAGGGTTTCGGTGCGCGTGGCGTACTCGGTTTCCAGCACACGGCCGACATGTTTCTGTGCTTGCGCCACTACATCGTCCGGCGAGTCGACGTATTTTGCCTCAATGGCGACGGGTTCATACCCTGGTCGGGTGATAAAAATGTCGGGGTTTTTCTGGCTGCCGCGGAAGGGACGTTGGTGTTGTTCCAGTTTCCATCTCGGACTCATCCGATTCAGAATGCGGACTAATTCGGCTGTGATAACATTTTCAGGTTGCGTGCTCACGTGCCTACCTCTGTGTCTAGTTATAGAAACGCGTAAAAGTGGGTTCGTCGAAATTGCAAATCCGATGACATAATAGAGTATACCACACAAAACGCCAAAAATCAAATCTGTTTTTTCTCGGCTATCGGACATCTTCGCGTCGACCGCGGGTGCGCTAGGGACAGGCCCGTTACGCCTAGAAGAAAAATAAACCTCGCTACCTCGCAAGCAAGGTTTGACATCTCGTGCTACGAACTAGGCAGCAGTTCTCGTCTTGTCAAATTGTCATGAGCGTGCCGCTTTGAAGCAACAGGTTCAGAAAAGCGAGAGCCCCGCGCAAGGCGGGCAGGATTTTGTCTAGTCCAAGCGATTTCATCGCGCCTCTATTGAGACAACCAAATCGCCCTGAATTTTCGCAGTTGACACAAAACCCAAAATACGATAACATACCCCCAACCGAAAAAAGGAGGCTCCCAAATCAGAAAACCTATGAAAATCGTACTAAGCATTCTCGGCATCGTTTGTCTCTGCGGTATCGCCGCCGCTAGCCGAGAAATTAACGCTGTCTCAACCGAAACACCCCCGAAAATCGATGGAAAACTAGACGACGCATGTTGGCAGAACGCCGCCCAAACCGGACAATTCGTCCAATTTGAGCCGCAGCGCGGTGCCCCAGCATCGCAGGCAACCACCGTTTACCTGACGCACGATGCAAATAACCTCTACGTCGCTTTTGAATCGTTCAAGAGCGATATGCACAAACTCGCGGCGAATCAGACGCGGCGCGACTCGTTCTTCTTCTCCGATGATCACGTCGAAATCCTTATTGATACCTTTCTGGATAACCGTAACTGCTACGCGTTCGCCTTGAATCCACTCGGCACGCAGACAGACCGGCGGCTCACGAATGAAGGCGCGAACCGCCGCACCGGCTCGTCTCAAATCGGCACCGCCATTTCGTGGGACTGCGAATGGACAGGACAAGCCAGCAAGGATACAGACAAGTGGATAGCCGAGTTCGCCATTCCGTTTGCCTCACTCCGTTTTCCAAAGGAGCCGACAGCCACAACGTGGGGTATCAACTTCTGGCGAAACGATGAAGCTCTCGGCGAAGAGCAGACCTGGGTAGATTTGGGTGAACGCCAATACGCGGTGTCTCGATTCGGACGGTTGACCGGGATTCCGATTACCGAATTGGTGACGAAGCGGCCGCTGAAACTCAAGCCTTACAGCACCTTGAAGCCGCAACAAATCGGCGATGAACCAGTTGGCGTGAGGGCAGATGCGGGCATTGACGTGCGGTATCCCATCGCCGATTTCACGGTGGACGTGACGCTCAATCCGGATTTCGCCCAGATCGAGGCAGACCCGGACCTCGTCAATTTAACCGACATCCCCCTCCGTTTTCCCGAAAAACGTCCCTTTTTCCTTGAGGGAAACGAACTGTTCCAAATGCCGCTCGATTTGTTCTATAGCCGCCGCGTCGAAGCCCTGGTTGGCGGCGGGAAAGTCATCGGCAAGGTCAGCGATTACAACATCGCCTTGATGGGAGCCATCGCCGGCCCTGAAAACGAAGAGCAGGAAATGGAGGCGGGAGACTTACCGCTTAATGACTATAACTATACTGTTTTTCGGTTGCAACGGGAGTTGGGGAAAACCTCATCTGTCGGCGTTTTAGGTGTAAACAAGCAGCGCGGTGGTGTCTACGATAGGGCAGGCGGGATGGATGCGCGGATTCGGCTCCCCGCGGAGATGAATCTCAATTTGGAGTACGCCAGAGAATGGAAGGCAGGCGGCTTCAACATGACAGAAAACACAGCGGATGGTCTGGTTTTTATCCAATTAGACCGGCGGACGAACGTGTTTTCATTTGATGCGATTTACGCGGATATCGGTGAAAACTTTAACCCCGAAACCGGCTTTATCCCGCGCATTGATAGACGGGGCTTCGTCTTGAGAAGTCGCTATAACAAGCAGTATAAAGGCGCGCTGGAACGACTCCGCGGGGAAGTCACTTATGAACGGCTTGAAAACCATGCAGGCGAACTGACGAACCACCGCGCGAATTTCAGCGGATTGCTCGGCGTGAAAGACTTCTTTTTTCTCCTCGGGCCTGAATGGTATTATCACGTCAACGATGAGAATGAGCCCTTTACGGACAGGACGGTGCGCTTTTTCGCGGGCTGGTTTCCACCGAAGTATATCCAAATTCGGAACACCGGCACATTCGGCGTGCGCGATAATCGGGATACGTTCTTCATCCGACCGGAGATTACGATTCGTCCTACACCAAAGCTCAGTTTTGAGTTCATCCTCCAGCGTCTCCATGAACGGGAACCGGATGCTACGCGGTGGCGGCTATCGGAATGGACGCGCCGTTTCATCGTGAATTATCAGTTTGCGCAGCGGATGTATGCGAGAGCCAGTGCGGAGTTTACCTTGGAAAAGGAACGCCGCGTCTTCGGGCTTTTTGCTTATGAGTATCGTCCGGAGAGCAACTTCTTCATCGTCTACAACGACAACCGCGATGCCGATGGTGAGACAGAGCGGATTGTGTTTATCAAGATGGCGTATTTGTTGAAGGCGGATATTTTTTAAAGGCGTTTCAAAACATGGATTCCGAGCAAATTGTCGAGGGGTTTGAGCGCGTGCAGAAATGGGATGCGGACGTGAGAATTTACCTCGCCTGTCAAATCTTGGAGACGGTGGTGCCGCCACAGATTCCCAGACCGCGGAAGACTATGACGCTGGAAGAGATTCACGCGATGCTAAGAACGGATACTCCGCCGCCCACCGATGAGGCATGCAACAAAATCATTGAAGAGGAGCGGTTGAAAAAATACGGTTGACTTTTTTGTCACATCGTGGTACCCTATTTGAAACCGTTGTTTCCGATGATGTATCGTCAAGGCGGAGGTTGTTAAAACCTATCTCATCACTGCTGATAGGAACGATTTCCTGTTGATGAGGTCCCTTCTATTAACCCGATAACGATAAGGAGTTTCAGAGTATGGATTCCGAGCAGATTTTCGAGGTGCTTGAGCGCGTGCGGCAATGGGATGCGGCCGTGCGGATTGATCTTGCCCGTCAAATTTTGGAAACGGTGGTGCCGCCGCAGATTCCCAGACCGCCGCAGACGATGACACTGGAGGAGATACGCGCGATTGTGAGAACGGATACCCCGCCACCGACTGACGAGGAATGCAAGAAAATTATTGAAGAGGAGCGGTTGAAAAAATACGGATGATTCACGCACTGTTGGATACCAAAATTCTCGTGGAGGGTAACCCTACGAAAGATTTCGTCAAACGCTACCAACACTGGATACTCGCGACACTGTCGGCGATTTTGCTGTTTTGCAGCTTCCCACATGCGAACCTTTTTCCGCTTGCTTGGGTTGCACTGGTGCCGCTCTTCGTCGCGCTGAGGCATGCCAAGAGTTGGAAGTCCGCTTTCGGTATCGGCTACTTAACGGGTTTCCTCTTTTTCGCAGGGATGCTGCTTGCCATCTTGCTCCTCTATCCGTATGCGAGCATCTACGCGACCTTGCTCGGGTACCTGCTCCTCGTTGGCTATACCGCGCTCTATTTCGGGGTATGCGCCGCGTTAGTCCACATGTTGCCGTGGAGCGCTAGTGTGCTATTTCCTATCGCGGCCGCCTGCATCTGGACAGCACTGGAGTGGGTGCGGAGTTGGATGTTAACCGGGTTTCCGTGGGGAAGCATCGGCTATTCGCAGTGGAACAATCTGCCGGGGATACAGATAGTCTCCATATTCGGTGTGCACGGCGTGAGTTTTGTCATCGTGCTTTTCAATGCCGGTATCGCAACTTTAATCTTCAACGCATCTCATGACGTAGGGCGCGGGCCTGTTCCTCAGCGTGCCAATTTATTCAAGTTACTTCGTGCACCGGCAGTGGTAGTGCCGCTCATCTTGTCCTTCGCTTGCTTTGGTTACGGGATTTTGCAACTGCAATTGGGGGAGGCGCGCTTACAAAGCGCGTCCCCAGGCCAAAACGATTTAAACGTCGCGCTCGTCCCCGGCAACATTCCGCAACTTCGGAAATGGAACCGTAATGAAGTGCCGGCCATATTGCGCCGCTATATAACGCTGACAGAGCAAGCAAGCGCGGTGTCACCCGAGCTCATTGTGTGGCCTGAAACCGCGGTGCGAGAGAAAGTAGTGACAGGGGCGTGGCCAGCCTCCCACGGCAGGTTTAGGCGGCTGCTGCGAGAGACCGGGGTTCCGTTCCTTATCGGGACAACCCATCGTGATGAATCAAAGAAACTTTACAACAGCGTCTTTTTGCTATCACCGCAAGCGGAAGCACTCGGGCAATATGACAAAATGCACCTCGTTCCTTTCGGGGAATATGTGCCTTTAGCAAGGTTTATTCCTGACTTTGTCCCGAACTTTATCCTCTTTGAACCGTTTGAGCCGGGAAAAAAAGTAAACCTTTTATCGCTGTCAAACGTTAAAAGAAACGGCACCGAGGGAATTGACATTGGCGTTGCGATTTGCTTCGAGTCTGTTTTTCCAGACCACTTTCGCAAGTTCGTCAAGGAAGGTGCGAGCGTGATGGGCATCCTCACGAATGACGCTTGGTTTGTCGGGACAGCGTTCCCGGAACAGCATTTCGCTATGGCACCTTTCCGCGCGGTGGAGAATCGCATTGCTGTGTTCCGCTGCGCGAACGGCGGAGTGTCAGGTGTCGTTGATAAATTCGGCAGGACGCTAACGCCGCTGATTACGCCGAACGCTACGCAAGAGGTTCTCGTTGCGCGTGTGCCTCTCGCCCATGGGGATACGGCAGCAGGCGGGCAGAC
The DNA here is from genome assembly GCA_958296135.1 of uncultured Poribacteria bacterium. Taxonomy (GTDB): domain Bacteria; phylum Poribacteria; class WGA-4E; order WGA-4E; family WGA-3G; genus AGPOR5. The sequence continues at coordinate 3,371,703 of CATQHZ010000001.1, read as the reverse complement.
GCTTTATACGCGCTACGGCGATTGGTTTCCGATCCTTTGCGCGATGCTCTGCATCGGATGGCTCGCATGGAAAATTTACGAAGGGAGAAAAGAATAGATGCTTGTAGAACTTAAAACCCAGGTCGAAGAAATGCGCACCCGGTTGCTTGAACTCCGAGGGTATCTTTGACCTGGCTGAAAAACAGAATGAATTGGCGGGGTTAGAAGACGACGCGCTCGCGCCTGATTTTTGGAAGAACCCGCAACGCGTCCAAAAGGTGAACAAGCGCATCGCCTTCCTCCGAGAGGAAATCGCCGACTATGAAAAACTGAACAGCGAGATTGAGGAATTAGCGTCCTGGCTGGAACTCGCCATTGAGGAAGACGATACCACCTTACACGCCGAACTCTCCAGCGGCTTGGCGGCGGCGACGAACCGTTTGGAGAAAATGGAACTCCGTTTACTGCTCACCGGCGAGTTTGACGAAAATAACGCCATTCTCAGTATCCACTCCGGGGCCGGCGGGATTGACGCGCAAGATTGGGCTGAGATGCTTATGCGGATGTATCTCCGGTGGTGCGACAGGCGTGGCTATAAAACCGAAATCGTCGATGTGACGACGGACGATGAGGCGGGCATTAAAGGCGCGACTATTCTCGTTGCGGGCGCAGCCGCCTACGGATATCTACAAGCCGAAGCGGGAGTCCACCGGCTCGTGCGGCTATCACCGTTTGATTTTAACAACCGCCGGCATACCTCCTTCGCCGCGATTGACGTTACGCCCGAGATTGATGACACGGTGGCGGTGGACATCCAAGCCGAAGAGCTTCGCATCGATTGCTACCGCGCGAGCGGCGCAGGCGGACAGCACGTCAACGTCACCGATTCCGCCGTTCGGATTATGCACAAGCCTACCGGGATTATCGTGCAGTGCCAAAATGAACGTTCACAGCATAAGAACCGGGAGATTGCGATGAAGTTGTTACGTTCGCGGCTCTATGAACGGTATCGCGAAGAACGCGATGCAGAACTCGCCAAACAGCGCAGCGAACGTCCCGATATTAACTTCGGCAGCCAGATCCGCTCCTATGTCCTGCATCCCTACCAGCGGGTCAAGGATGTGCGCACAAACATCGAGACTGGCAATGTTGACGCGGTGTTGGATGGCGCATTAGATGCCTTCATTGAGGGGTACCTAAAGTTGAAGGCACAGCGGAAATAGCCGAAAAACCTTGATGAACCGTAGGGCGAGGGAAACCTGTTCCTCGCCGTGCCGTGAAGAACCAAAAACCGCTCGCAGCCCGTGAAAACAGACATCGCAAATTTTTCGGTTGACTTATCACGAAAATTAAGGTATAATTAAAACAGCCAAAAGGAAAGGAGGAAGAACCGTTGGAAGAAACAAAGGCTCTAATTCAGCAGCGGCGCGACAAATTGCACGAGATTCGCGAATTCGGCGTGGAGCCGTATCCGCATAAATACGAACCGACGCACACCACATCGGTGGTTCACCGAGACTTCGCCGAGACGCAAGAGACACCTGACGAAACGCAACGCATCCGACTCGCCGGCCGCATCATGACGAAGCGCGACCACGGCAAAAGCAGCTTCGCGCACCTACAAGACAGCGAGGGGCGCATCCAGATTTACGTCCGCCGCGACAAAGTCGGCGCGGAACCTTATCTGATTTATCGACGCTTTGATGTCGGCGACATCATCGGGGTTGAGGGCGTGGTTTTCCGGACGCGCACCGGGGAACTCACCGTCCTCGTTGACGCGGTGCAGCTGCTCTCCAAATCGCTCCGGCCCCTACCCGAAAAATGGCACGGTTTGCAAGACAAACAGACGCGCTATCGGCAACGTTACGCCGATCTCATCATGAACCCGGAGGTAAAGAACGTCTTTATCAAGCGGACACAAATTGTCCAAGCGATTCGGGACATGCTCAACGCGCAAAATTTTATTGAAGTGGAGACACCGGTGCTCCAACCTATCTACGGTGGCGCAAGCGCGCGCCCTTTCACGACGTATCACCATACGCTGGCGCAGTCCCTCTATTTGCGCATCGCAAACGAGCTCTATCTCAAAAGGCTCATCGTCGGCGGGTTTGACAGGGTTTACGAATTCTCGCGCGACTTCCGAAATGAAGGCATGGACAGGGACCACAACCCTGAATTTACAATGCTGGAACTCTATCAGGCTTACGCCGACTATCGCCAGATAATGGCGTTGACAGAGACACTCATCGCGAATACGGTGGCGCGCATCCACGGCACAACCAAAATTCCCTATCAGGAGCATGAAATCGATTTCACGCCGCCCTGGCGCAGACTCACTATGATAGAGTCTATTCGGGAGCATAGCGAAAACCTCGACCCGGGGGCGCTGTCCGCCGATGCACTTTACTCGGAGGCTGTCAACGCCGGGGTTGCTTTGGCCGGTGATGAATCCAAGGGGGAAATCATTGCCGAGCTCTTCGACGCGTTCGTCGAACCGAAACTGATTCAGCCGACGTTCATCACCGATTACCCGATTGAGGTATCTCCGTTCGCGAAGAAAAAGCCCGATAATCCCGCATTCGTGGAACGCTTTGAATTTTTCATCAGTGGCATGGAAGTTGGCAACGCCTTTAGCGAACTAAATGACCCGGTCGATCAGCGTCAACGCTTCATTGAGCAGGCAAATCGGTTAGAGAATGGCGACGAAGAGGCGTTCATGTTGGACGAAGATTACCTCCGCGCTTTGGAATACGGTATGCCACCCACCGGCGGCCTCGGCATCGGGATTGACCGGCTCACGATGTTGCTCACAAACCAATACTCCATTCGGGATGTCATTCTGTTTCCACAGATGCGACCGGAGAGTTAAATGAAAACGCAACCGACACGCCACACCGATAGACTCACACTACGTCCGTTGACGCTTGCGGACGCGGCGGATGTGCAACGCCTCGCCGGGGAACGTGACATCGCCGATATGACGTGTAGCATGCCGCACCCTTACGAAGATGGTGTGGCAGAAGAGTGGATTAGTTCCTGCCACGAGCAGTTTGAAAAGGGCGCAGGCGCAACTTTCGCGATAACACGCCGACAGGAGGGAACTCTAATTGGCGCGATTGGACTTGGGATTAAGGACGCTCCCGGAACCGGCGAACTCGGCTATTGGGTAGGAAAACCTTATTGGAACCGTGGTTATTGCACCGAAGCGGCGCGTGCTATACTCGCATACGGGTTTCAAGAGCTCTGTCTCAATCGGATTTACGCTTACCACTTCAAACGGAATCCTGCTTCTGGACGCGTGATGCAGAAGATAGGGATGCGTTATGAGAGGGACTCTCCGAGAGAGGTCAAACGGTGCGGCGTTTTTGAAGCGTCTATCCTCTATGGTATACTCAAACGTGATTTTGTTTGTGCGCGCCCGTGAGCGTCGGAAGCGCGTAGAACAATGCTAGGAGGGGAAATAATGCAGCGAAAAATCCAGTCTGCACCCACCCTTGACTATCCGGAATCGGATGGGAAGCCTATGGCTGAAACTGACTTGCATCGCGACTTAATGGTGGATTGCATTGAGACGCTTAAAGAGCACTTCTCGGCCGCGCCGAATGTCTATGTCTCGGGCAATCTTTTCGTCTACTACCGAGATGGTGTCAAAATGAAGATGGTCGCGCCGGATGTCTTCGTCGTTCACGGTGTCTCGAAAAAACAGCGGCGATTCTATGTTATTGAGCAAGAACGGCGCGCACCGGCTTTTGTGTTGGAGGTAGGCAGCCTCGGCACCTATCGGCAGGACCAGGGTAGGAAGAAGGCGATTTACGCGTCTCTTCTCGGCGTGCAAGAATATTATCTCTACATTCCGTATGGTGTCGTTGAGCATCCGCTCATCGGGTATCGGCTCGTCGGCGATACGTATGAAGAGATACCGTTTGTGGATGGCCGGTTGAAGTCCGCGGTTCTGGGGTTGGAATTGGGTGAGCGTCCCGAAGGTTTGCGCTTTTACGATGCTCGGGCGCGGCGGTGGTTGCAGCCGCCAAGTGAACGCGCGCTAGAAGCAGAGGCGCGTGCGGTAGAAGCCGTGAATCTCGCCGAAGATGCCCTTGGGCGCGCCAAAGATGCCGAGGCACAAGCCCAGCAAGAGGCACGCGCACGCAAAGATGCCGAGGCACAAGCCCAGCAAGAGGCACGCGCACGCAAAGATGCCGAAGCCCAACTTGAACAGGCTTTAGCAGAACTCGAGCGACTCCGGGCGGAAATCGAGGGATAACGCCAAAAAATATGAAATTTGAATGGTTTGTCGCCTCGCGATACCTTCGTTCGCGGCGAAAGCAGTCCTTTATCTCGCTCATCAGTATCATCTCGATCGGCGGTGTCGCGCTCGGTGTGGCAACCGTGATTCTGGCGATTGCCGTTCTAAACGGCGTTGAGCACGGCCTCAAGGAACGCTTCCTCGCGAATGAGGCACACGTCGTGTTGATGCTACACGGTAGCGATTTTTTTGGAGGGTACACACAACGCATTGCACAAATTGAGGCACTTGACGAAGTCGTCGCCGCATCCCCGGTGGTTTACTCACAAGTCGCCGTTTTTCCTGAACATAGCAAAAGAATTCAGGACGTGATTCACATCAAAGGCATTGAACCGGCGAAAGAAGACATAGTGACAGGCTTCTCACGATTTGTGGCAGGCTCCGTTGACTTCCAGAATTCGCCTCTCATTGCAAAGGCAGAACGCTTGAGCGATAATACGGTAACCGGCGGCATCGTGCTCGGCGCGCGCCTGGCAGACCGGCTCGGTATCGTCAAAGGCGATATCTTGCGGCTCGTCGTGGAACTTCAGGAACATCCGATAAACCCAGATACGTTCATCCCAGATCTCTCCAACTTCGTCGTCATCGGGTTGTATGAATCGGAATTGGCGGTTTACGACAACAGCTTTGGGTTTATTCACATCGCGGCGGCGCAGAAATTGTATAACAGAGCCAATCGTGTCAACGCCATCTTTGTCCGGCTACGTGACGCGGAAGTGGCACCTCAGGCGGCACCACGGATTACGGACACGGTGCAATTTTCTGTTTTAGAGGGACTCCCGATAGCGCGAACGTGGATGGAGGTGCACGCGCCCCTCTTCGCCGCACTGCGGTTAGAGAAGACGCTCACAGTCGTCATTGAAGCACTCATTATTTTAGTGGCGGCTTTTAACATCGCAAGCACGCTCATTATGACTGTCATGGAGAAGACGAGGGACGTTGGCACGTTCCGCACGCTCGGTGCCTCACGTGGGAGCATTATGGGCATCTTCATGATTCAGGGAAGCGTTATCGGAATACTTGGCACACTGCTCGGCACAGGATTGGGACTCACGCTCTGTTGGCTCCTCAGTTCCAACAGTCTTCGGCCGTCCCCGTGGTGGGCCCTCATCGTCGCTATGCCTGTTTTGTTACAAGTGCTGATTGCGTTGCGGCGGATTACACCGAGACCGGGCGGTTTTAAAATGGCGTTATGGCTCTTCTGGCTCGTTTCAATAGGGTTTGGGCTTTATTGTTTCGTCAAGCCGATTTCACTGGTGGAGTTAGGGCTCAGCCAAATTTATCAGATGAATCAGTTGCCGATAAAGGTGAATTGGTTCTTTGTCGGTTTCATCAACGCGCTATCGTTCCTGATTTGCTGGCTGGCAACGCTCTACCCGGCATGGCAGGCGGCGAATCTGAATCCGGTTGAGGCGTTGCAACACGAATAATTTGCTCTTCTGGTAGGGACAGGGCCTGTCCCTGTCCGTGTCAGTCGTAAATAGGGAGACAGTGTGACACACTCGCGAGAAGCACTCATCCGCATTAAGGATTTACACAAATCCTACTATGATGGCGAAGCAGAACTTCCAGTGCTGCAAGGCGTGGATTTCATGGTACGTCCTTCGGAGATGCTTGCCATCGTCGGCGCATCCGGCGTGGGCAAAAGCACACTCCTCCATATCCTCGGCGCGCTGGACCGGCCGACAGCAGGAACTGTCTTTTACGAAGAACAGGACATCTTCACTTTTCCCGATAAGGCACTCGCCCGGTTCCGGAACGAGCACATCGGCTTTGTCTTTCAGTTTCATCATCTGCTGCCGGAATTTACCGCGCTTGAAAACGTTGCAATGAGCGCGATTCTCGGGGGAGTTACCCAACAAAGTTCGGTACACCCACATACGGACAAGGCGAAGGAGATTGCCTCATGTTACGATACGCGCAGCGTTTATACGAGGGCGCAAGAGTTGCTCGCCTACGTCGGACTCTCCGAACGGCAGGAACACTACCCGAGCCAACTCTCCGGCGGCGAACGGCAGCGTGTCGCAATCGCACGCGCGCTGATGAATCAACCCCAAGTTGTCCTCGCTGATGAACCGACAGGCAATCTGGACTCGCGCAGTAGCGAGGCGGTGTTAGAACTTTTATGGCTTATGAACGCGCAAGCCGGGCAGACGTTCGTTATCGTCACACACAATAAGGAACTCGCCGAGCGGGCTGACAGAACTGTTCACCTCGTCGATGGAAAAATCAGTACTGCTGGCAAGTGGTAGAAAAACGTCACTGGAAAGGAGACGTTATTTTCTGCAATCAGGCTCAACATCAGAATAAATAGGAAGGTAGACGGCGTGTTCGCGAGCTCGCGCCTACCGGTTTGAAGGAAGGATTTATGTTGATTTATATCGATGGAGAATTTTTACCGCAGGCTGAAGCCAAAGTTTCCGTGTTCGACCACGGGTTGCTCTACGGCGACGGCGTTTTTGAGGGCATCCGCTCCTACAACGGACGCGTCTTTAAACTCGATGAACACCTCGAACGACTCTACGACTCTGCCAAATCCATTATGCTACAGATTCCGACTCCTATTGAAACCATGAAGGAGACGGTACTGGAGACACTCCGTCGAAATAACCTCCATGAGGCTTATATTCGTTTGATCGTCACCCGCGGTGTCGGCGATCTGGGGTTAGACCCGGACAAGTGCCCGAACCCCACTATCATTATTATTGCAGATAAGATCACCCTCTATCCACAAAATTTTTATGAAGAGGGGTTGGATATCGTAACCACCTCAATCCGACGGAATTATCCGGAAGCTATCAATCCCCGAATCAAGTCGCTGAACTACCTCAATAACATCTTGGCGAAAATTGAGGGGAAGCAAGCCGGGGCGGTTGAGGTGCTAATGCTCAACGCCGATGGCTATGTCGTGGAGTGCAGCGGCGATAATATCTTTTGGGTGAAAAACGGGGTGCTTGTCACGCCGCCTGTCCACATCGGCATTTTAGAAGGCGTTACGCGGAACAGCGTCATCGAATTGGCGCGCGACGCGGGCATGCAGGTAGAAGAACGCATCTTTACACGGCACGCGCTCTACATTGCAGACGAGTGCTTCCTAACCGGCACGGCAGCCGAGGTTATCCCTGTTGTCAACATCGACAGACGTGTCATCGGAGATGGGCAGCCCGGAGCCGTGACACAGAAACTTATGGCTGCATTCCGGCAGTTGGCGAACAGCACCGGAACGCCGATTTACGTGTAGGCGCGCTGCCACTATACCACACGGCGAGTGACTGTCTCTGACTGTCTCTGACTGTCTCTCGCCATGCAAAAACGCCGCCGCTGAAAACCGCTGCATAGGAGGAAAGAAAATGGATGAAAGAAGAGACATGTTAACCCAAATCACTGCGCTTTGCCTATCCTTTTTCGTCATCGCCGGGCTAAGCGTTGGCACGGTGTATGCCGAAGAACAGGCAGTGCAAGCCGCTCCGGAACCTACCGTCGCATCGGAAGAGCCCGCCCCATCCGCAGTTGACGAGAGGCTTGTCGTTAGAAAGGTCTCCTTTAAGGGGGTTCACACCACGTCTGAGGAGATGTTGCGGACGCTCATTCAGACGCACGTCGGGCAGGAAATTTCTCAGGAACTGCTCACGAAGGACATTGAGAGCCTCTACAAGGATACCGGCTTTTTCTCCGACATCTCGGTGGCGGTGGAATCCATTAAGGATGGCGGGCTAGAGGTTATCTACAACGTGGTTGAAAGCCCGAAGATTGGCGACATCAACTTTATCGGCAATGAAGAGTTGAGTGCCGGCAAACTCAAGGATAAGTTGACGTTCCGGACTGCCGAAATTTATAGCGAACGGCGGCAGTGGGAGAGCGAGCGCGTGCTCAAGCAGCTCTACCACGAAAAGGGCTACTACTTGGTGAGCATCCAAACCCACATCCGCCCCCTCAACACCGAGGAGGTTACCGACACTGAACCGGACGAAAAGAGCAAGGCGGAACCTACGGATGGAGAAACCCGCGCAGCCAAAACAATCCAGGTCACCTTTGAGATCAATGAGGGCCCTCGCGTCAGGATTGAGGAGATTAACTTCATTGGGAATAAACGCGTTTCTGTCAACAAGTTGCGAAAGCAGCTCAAGACACGCACCGGCAAACCCTTCGATCAGATGCTGTTTGAAGAGGAAGACTTAGCGCTCAACCTCCGAAACTACTATCAAGACCGGGGATTTGCACAGGTGAAAGTCCTGGGACATGAAAAGCGGTTCACGGAGGACAAGACCGGGCTGATTTTGGACATCACCGTGGATGAAGGCCCCGAGTTTGTGATCGGCGCGTATACCCTTGAAGTGGAGTCCGGTGCAAAGGCAGTCTTCTCAGAAAAAAAGATTCGCCGGATGCTTGACCCGGCGGAAGGCGAAATTTTCAACCGCGGCACTTTCGATGAATCCATCGGAAAACTGCAGCAGGCTTATCTTGACAAAGGCTACCTACTCTCGGAAGTCGTGCCAATTCCCGTGTTTGATGAAGTGAACGGTGTCGTGAACATCACCCTGAACATCAACGAGGGGGACATCATCATCATCAATAAAGTCGTGATTACTGGGTTGGAAAAAACGAAGGAGCACGTCGTCAAACGCGAGTTAGATTGGTTGAAGATTAAATCCGAAGAGTTGCTGGATGTCAAATCCTTGCGGAAAGCGCGGCAACGGTTGTTTCAAATGGGCTCCTTCATTCGTGCCGTTGACTTTGTCCCAAGCGATACTGCCGACGAAAATCGGAAGGACCTCAGGGTGAACATCGCGGAGACACCGCGCACTGGCATGCTGAGCCTCGGGGGCGGTTACGGTAGCGAAGGCGGCATCTTCGGCGTGGCCGAAGTTGGACAAAATAATTTCCGAGGGCGCGCCTACCGCTTGCATGTCAAAGGCGAGCTCGGCACCCGCGACCATCACACTGCCGAGCTCAGTTTCGGAACGCCGTGGATTTTAGGTACCCCGACGCGGCTGAACGCACGGCTTTACGATAACCGCCGCTTCCGCCGCTACTACGGCACAGTCGGTTCTGCACTGCGTCGCGCAGGGAGCTTATACTCGTACGACCGGTATGTTTGGGGCAGAAGAGGGGCTTCTGTGACGCTTGGGCACCCGATTACGCAAGACATCGACCTGTCCGTCCGCTTCCGTAACGAAGCGGTTGAAGCACACAATCCGGACGAACAAATCGTTGACCGGTCGACGCGAAGTATTCTGTTCGCTGTGGGCAGGGACACCCGCGATTACCGCACTTCGGTGTTTGACCCGACAGCCGGCTCTCTGAATACGCTCTCTTATGAATATTCAGGCGGCATTTTGGGTGCGGACAACCAGTTCCAGAAATACTCGGCGGACACTAGTTGGTTCTACAGCCCGTGGTGGAATCACGTCTTTGCGGCGCACGCCCGTGCCGGTTACATGCGCAGTAAAAGCAATGACGCGTATTTCCTCTTCTATGAACGCTTCTTCCTCGGTGGTGTGGATACGCTTCGCGGCTACGAGGATTGGGAGATTTACCCCGATAGTTTAAACCCGTACGGTGGAGATAAAGTATTCTTCGCCAACTTTGAATATCGCGTTCCCGTTTCCCCGCAACTTACGGCGGCACTATTCTTTGACATCGGACAGGTGTGGGATGAGAGCACGACAAACGTCTTTCGTGAAATCAACCTGAAACGCTCAGTCGGTGCTGAGGCCCGTTTTACGATGCTCGGCATGCTCGTGCGACTCGGCTGGGGCTACGGCTTGGATCGGATTACGGGAGAACCGGCCGGCAAATTCCATTTCACAGTGGGCCCCGGCTTTTAGGCTTGACCCCGAGCGTTTGATAGAGATGCCTTGGCGGGGAAACTTGCCATGCGCATCCGCTGACGTGGGGGATGCCTTCGCTAAGTTTTGGCACCGAAAATGTAGTCATCGTCAACGACGATGAAGGATTCAACCCGACAACTGTTCCCTCCCAGGAGGGAGCTGAGTCACCGAAAGGAAATACAAAAAATGAAATCACTTGGGTCGCGTGCTGCCAAAGCACGCCTATCAATGTTAATTGTTTTAATCGCCTCTTTCTGCCTCATTTCTGGCAGTATCGGCCAGGAGGCCTTTAAACTCGGCGTAGTCAATACGCAAAAGGTGCTGGAGGGGTATGAGAAAGCGAAGGCGGCTATTGGAACCCTCCAAGTGTATGGGGGCCGCCTAGAGGAGAGCCTGAATGCGCTAGAGGACGAAATCCGGAGCCTTCGAGACAAAAAGGCGAAAACGCAGCTCTTCGTTGAGGAGGCGCAGACAGCGGATCTGGAGGCGGAAATTCTCCGAAAACAGCAGGAATACCAGCGGAAGGCTCAGGAAAGCCAACAGGGCCTGCTGAACAAAGAGAAGGAACTAATGGAACCCATTTACAAGGAGATCCGCGACCGGATTATTGAAGTCGGTGAAGCGGACGACTACGACATTATCCTTGAAAAGGGGCTCGTTGTGCTTTATGTGGACGAAAAACACGATCTCACACAGCGGTTGATAGGCTCGTTAAACGAAAACACCGAGTAGCCCGGTGCGTGGTGAATTTTTCGTATGGTTGGAGAAAATAACGTCCCTTTTTCGAGTGACGTTTTTCCACTCATTGCTGTGGATTCCTGCAACAACAGAAGAAGCGATTCAAAAAAATGCGTATCAAACTCAAGCAAATTTGTAAAGAGTTGGGCGGCGAGTTATCCGGAGACGGTGAGATTGAGATTAGCGGCGTTTCGGGGATTAAAGAGGCCTGTCCGACGCAGATTACCTTCGTCGCGAACCCGAAGTATCTCGCCGCTATAGCGACAACGAAGGCGGCAGCGATTATCATCGGCCGCGATGTCGCCAGCAACGGAATGCCGACTATCCGCGTGGAGAACCCCTACTGGGCATTTGTCCAGGTCTTGGAGATGTTCGCGTGGGACAAAAACCATCGGGCCCTCCCCGGTGTTGATGAGACAGCGATTATCGGGAAGAATGTGAAACTTGGAGAGCGCGTCGCCATCCAAGCGTTCGCTGTCATCGGCGACAACGTTGAAATCGGCGAGGGTACCGTCATCCAGCCGTTCGTCTATATCGGCGAAGGCAGCAAAATCGGAGCCGATGGGTTAATTTACCCTCACGTCAACATCCGCGAGGAGGTAACTATCGGCGACCGGGTGATTATTCACTGCGGCGCGGTCATAGGGAGTGATGGGTTCGGCTTCGCGCCGGTCGGCACACGCCGTGAGAAAAGCACGCCGCTGCACCACAAAATCCCGCAGATCGGCACGGTTATCATTGAGGACGACGTTGAGATCGGCGCGAATACTACCATTGACAGGGCAACGCTCGCGGTGACGCACATCAAGCGCGGGACGAAATTGGACAACCTCGTGCAAATTGCGCATAACGTGGTTATCGGAGAAGATTGTTGCATCGCCGCGCAAGCCGGCATCGCGGGGAGCACTATCATCGGTAACCGGGTGAACATCGCGGGACATGCAGGGGCGGCCGGGCATCTCACCCTCGGTGATGACAGTGTCGTTTACGCGAAATCCGCGGTGACGAAGGATATGCCGCCCGGCAGTCATCTCTCCGGGTTTCCCGCGCGGCCTCATCAACAAGAATTGCGCATCCACGCCGCCACCCGAAAATTGCCCGAACTTCTCCCTGAATTTACCAAACTCCAGAAACGAGTGGTGGAATTGGAGGCGAAAATCCGAGCGTTGGAGGGCAAAGATTAAGCGGCGCGCGAGGAGCTGTCCGTAGCATCAAGAACGTAGTCATTGACACCGTTACGCCTCTCAAGAGAGGCGAGCTGCATCGGCAGTTTGACCGGCACCGTAATGACGGTTTACGCAGGAACATGTGATTGCACCAATCTACTTTATCGAACGCATTGCGACAGACGAAAAATTATGTTGAGTTGGCGCGCCCACTGAATGGTGTCATCGCTTTTGTTTCCGCGTGGCTCGGTGGCATGTTTGCTAGCGCAGACAGGTGGGAGAACCTCATTGATATCCGAATCTGGCTTGTCTCTGTCTCGGCACTTGTCTTGCTCTCCGCTGGAAACGCGATAAACGATTACTGTGATTACGACATCGATTGCATCAACAGGGCCCAGCGGCCGCTCCCTTCCGGGCGCATTCGCAGGCGCGCCGCGCTGATTTTTGCGATATGCCTCATCGCTCTTGGCATCGGGCTTGGCGCGTGCATCAACGTTTACGCACTCGGCATCGCGATGCTCGTCTCCATCGCCGTTTTCACCTACGCGCTCTGGCTGAAACGCACGCCGTTCATTGGCAATCTAGTTGTCAGCGGATTGACAGGGTTAACCTTCATTGCCGGCGGCGTAGCGATAGAATCGGTGGCAGGCACGCTTGTTCCTGCAATGTTCGCGTTCTTGTTCACATTGCCGCGCGAAATTGTGAAAGACCTCGAGGACACGGAGGGCGACTTGAAAAACGGTGTTAAGACGCTGGCGATTCTCAACCCGCGACTCGCCGTGAAAATCGCGTTAGTCTGCTTAGCCGTAGTCATCTTGTTGAGTCCTATCCCGTACCTATTCGGGTGGTATTCAGGCATCTATTTAGTGGTTGTTGTGCTCGGCGTAGATCTGGTTATCCTCTACTTGGGCATTCGGTTGTGGAGAGATGCCGCTAAGGAAAACTGCGCCTTCATTCAACGCTGGATGAAGTGGGACATATTTATCGGGCTTGGGGCGATTTATCTCGGAACGTTTTGGTAATTATGGACATCTACGAAAACATCATCGCTTTTTTGGAGAGAGAAGGCACCGAGGTTTCCGATGCAGTTTCCCGTTTTAAGGCATCGCGCTCAGGGGATTGCTCCTATGAGGTGAGTGTTTCTGGATGGCAAAAAATCGATGGTGTGATGCTAATGTGGCCAACGGGCACGACACACGAAACGGACGCGGAAAATGAAAGGGTTGACTACGAAGTGTCCATCACCGCCACAACGGAAAGGGCGTTGCGCGAACTTCTGCTCGCTTATCCACGGCAAAGTATCGGCATGTTTCATGTCCCAGAGACATGGATGGACAACGCGCTGAGGGAAGTGCTAGTGGGTGAATTTGTCCAAACCGATGCAGGGTGCTTTTATCGGGGTGTCAAACGGGGCAGTGAGAACAAGGCGGAACGGCGAACCATTTCGAGGCGCAAGGATGCAATCGCTTCACAGTTTCGGAAATTAACCGCCTTAAAGGGCAAACTTGCGCACAAGCAATTTGTGATAGAAGGGGCGCGCATCGTTGCGCGCGCCGTGGCAGACGGATTGCCGGTGGAAACGATTCTCTACACTGCCGGTTTCCTTGCGACATCAGAAGGGAAAAGCCTTCTCACGCGGGCGCATGCGGAGAATCTCGCCTACTACCAAGTCAGCGATGGCATCATGGGTTCGGTTACCACAACTCGTCCTGTGCCGCTGGTAGTGGCTTCGGTGCATCTCAACTATCGCCGGTTTTTGGCAGCATCTAATGAACTAAATTTTCACTTTAGTCCGAGTTGCACGCTGCTCATCGCCGAAAATATCGGGAATCCTGATAATTTAGGAATGACGCTGCGGACAGCGGACGCGGCAGGAGTTTCTGCTGTTTTGCTGTGTGGCGAAGGCGCAAGTCCTTTTCATAAAAACTGCATTCGTGCTGCGCGCGGCGCGGTGGGCCGCTTTCCCCTCTTTTTCTCGGCGGATACCGCACCTGCACTTGAAGCACTTCAAAAGGCGGGTTGGACTGTGCTAGGCGCGACTGCGCACACCGAGAAATCCCTCTACACGCTAGAACTTGAACCGCCTACCGCTGTTGTCGTGGGCAATGAACATACCGGTATTTCTGTGCAGGCACGCGAAGGTTGCACGGACTTGGTAGGTATCCCGATGGCACCTGGCGTGCTAACAGCAGCGGGAAGAAGGCAAAGCCAAGCGTCGCTCAATGTCGGTGTCGCTGCAGGCGTTTTGCTCTACGAATTGGCGCGGCGAATAATTTGACAAATGGGCATAAATGTGGTAAAATAATTAGGACACGCGCGGGAAACACGCGCAAATCCGTAAACGCTTTATTGAGAAGGAACGTTTCCATTTGGCTTCACATTGGGTTCTGAACCACTTCCACGAGGTCCTGAATAGACATCGTGCTGGCTATCTTGTCCTGCTCGATCCGGAGCAGTGTGAGGTTGCGACGTGCGCCCGGCTTGCATGCGACGTTGAACAGGCAGGTGCAGATGCGATTCTGCTCGGCGGCAGTTTTTTAACAACCGCCTTGCATCCGATTGCGGAAACGTTGAAAAACGCGACACGCCTCCCTATCGTGCTTTTCCCGGGGGACTCAATGCACCTCACTGCACACGCCGATGCGATTCTCTACATGAGCCTCATCAGTGGCAGAAACCCGAACTATCTCATCGGGGAACAGGTGAAAGCCGCGCCGTGGATTCAACGCTACGCGCTAGAACCCATCCCCACCGGCTACTTGTTGATTGAAGGCGGCAACCGAACTGCTGTTGAATTCGTGAGTGGCACGATGCCGATTCCGCGCAATAAGCCGGATATCGCGGGCCCGCACGCGTTAGCCGCCCAATACCTCGGTATGAAGCTCGTCTACTTGGAGGCTGGCAGTGGCGCGAAGCACGCTGTCTCGGATGCGATGATTGCCGCAGTGAAAGCGTACATCAACATTCCATTGATTGTCGGCGGCGGCATCCGCACGCCAGTGCTCGCCGAGAAAAAAGTCAACGCCGGGGCGGATTTCATCGTCACAGGCAATGTGCTTGAAGAAAATGGCTCGTTTGAACTGATGAAACAGTTCGCCGATGCTGTTCATGGCTAACGCGAACCAAACTCAGTAGTCACGGGGCAACCGGCGCGCTTTCAACACGCGCATGCCCGATACCTAACCCAACAAAGGAAGAATAATGTCTGACGTTAAAGAGGTTCCCATAGAAATTGTAGTTGATACACCAGCGGCTCCGGCGTGTGAGGACGAACTGGAGACAACGCAAGAAGAGACTTGTGCAGCACCGCAAGAACGCACGCTTGAAGCTGTGGTAGCAGAACTTGAGGCTCTCCAATCGGAGTATAGGGAGCAGTTGGAGGCGGTTGAAGCATCGGCGCGCGAACAATATGAAGCAGAGCGCGAGCGTCTCCTCCGTACCGCTGCCGAGGCAGAAAACGCCAAAAAGCGGTTGGAAGCCGAAACGGTTCGGAAACTTCAGTACGCCAATGAAGCCCTGTTGGAAGGGGTTATCCCCGTGTTGGATAGCCTTGAGGCGGCGATAAAAAGCGTCGCTGAAAAGACCGGTGCCAACGACACCGACACGGAGTTTGCTAACTTCAGCGAAGGCGTGCAGCTCGTCCAAAAGCAGCTGCTGGATGCTCTCAACGCCCACGGGCTCACGCCGATTGAGGCACTTGGGCAACCGTTCGACCCGCTCCAACATCAAGCAATCCTTGCAGTGCCATCGAATGAGGTTCCTGAAGGCAAAGTGGTTGAGGAATATCGGCGCGGGTATCAGTTGCACACTCGCGTCCTTCGCGCTTCCCAAGTCGTCGTCTCCCAGGGCCCAGCGGAGAATGCAGAGCAGGCTCCGGAAACGGATTAGCAGTGACGCTGCAGCGTAATTTGTTGTTCGCGGGGCACTGTTTAGTTACCAGTATCCTGAGAGGTTGTCTTATCAGGCCGCATTGACGTTGTCAAATCCTTGCAGTTCTGGTTTGACGTAGGACGAGGGCCTGTCCTTCGCCTGAAGTGAAAAAGGAGAGAAATTCCCACGAAACTAGGACGAGGGTAGTTCCGCTGTTTCGCGTGCATCTCTGCGGGACAGTGGGCATCGATTCAGGAAAACCGCGACTCGGTGTCTGCCCCAGAGACGTGCCCCTGCAGCGCAGGACACTGTCCCTCACCTATGTTTAGAAAAGGTGAACTTTAATGACGCAAAAACGCGACTATTACGAGGTTCTGGATGTCAGCCGTAGTGCTGATGGAAACGAGGTTAAAAAGGCTTACCGGAAGCTCGCGATTAAATATCACCCGGATAAGAATCCGGGGAACAAAGAGGCTGAAGAGAAATTCAAGGAGGCCACCGAGGCGTACGAGGTGCTAAGCCATCCTGAAAAACGGAGCCGTTACAACCAGTTCGGCCATGCCGGGATGGAAGGAAGTGTTGGCAATTACGGGGGCTTTGGTGTCAACCTTGACGATATTTTCGGGGATGTCTTCGGGGATCTGCTCGGTGGTTTCAGGGAGTCGCATCGTTCGCCGAAGCGCGGGCGCAGCTTGCAATACAACCTTGATGTCACGCTTGAAGATGTCATCCATGGCAAAGAGGTAACTCTGGAGGTGCCGCGAATTGAATCTTGCCCGACGTGTGAGGGGAGCGGTGCAAAAAAAGGGTCGCGCGTTCAGAGCTGTCCTGAATGTTACGGCAGAGGGCAGGTAACCCAATCGCAGGGGTTTTTCACCATGTCCCGCACTTGTCCCCGCTGCCGCGGCGAAGGCGAAATCATTACGGAACCTTGTCAGGCTTGTGATGGGCAGGGCCTCATCCGCGTCAAGCGTGACATCCCGTTGACTATTGACAAAGGTGTTGAGACCGGTTTCAAATATCAGTTGCGGGGCGAAGGCGAGGCTGGCACGAACGGCGCGCCGCCGGGCGATCTTTTTGTGGTTGTCAATGTCGTCCCGCATGAACGCTTCCGCCGCGAGCGAAACGATCTGGTTACCTCCGCACGCATTTCCTTCGTCCAAGCGACGCTCGGTGGGAAGATTAAGGTGGAGGGGATTGATGGCACCGAGGAGTTGCGGATTCCGGCTGGCACGCAGTATGGCGCGCAGTTGCGCATTCCCGGCAAAGGGGTTCCGCACTACAAACGCTCGGCTGCCGGTGACCTGGTTGTCAGCATCGAGATTGAAACCCCCCGGCACCTCACCCAGACGCAGCGCAAGAAGTTAGAAGAGTTTGCGGAGTCTCTCGGTGAAGCTTCTCAAACGGAGCATGGCGGTTTTTGGGATAAACTCTTTCGCCACAACGATTCAGCCGATGAAGGCACTGCGTAGACAGGCCTGATGAGGTAGGAGAGCCCCCGGTCTTGATGCACCAAATCCGAGTCTATAGCGTTACATCTGTCCGCTACGCGCGAAGAAAAAAAGGAGCATTAGATTGCACGTGATACGTTATTCCGCAAGTCCTGCTCAGATAAAGGATATCTATCCGGACTTTTTTGGCACTTCTTTGAGAGTGCTATTTTTAGAGTCGCTGAGAAGCCGGGGAAGGTATAAATACGCGCGTTACAAAGGGCTGCCGCTGCGTTATGCTGGTGGGAAAAGTCTTGGCGTTGGGCATGTCGTGGAGCAAATGCCCGATGGCTTAGAGACACTAGTTTCACCGTTTATGGGCGGTGGCGCGGTTGAGATTGCCTGCGCTGCAGAACTCGGTATACGGGTGCAAGCCTACGACATCTTTGATATCCTCGTCAACTATTGGCATGTGCAACTTACGTCAGGTAAACAACTTGCGGAGAGACTTGAACGGTGGCCCCCACGAAGACGCAATACGCTGAGATTAAGCGTAGACTCAAAGCGCATTGGAAGGACGAAAACCGCATTGAGGATGCGTTAGAATTGGGGGCGCATTATTGGTTCAATCACAATCTCTCCTACGGTCCCGGCTTCCTCGGCTGGATGTCGAAGATTTACGAGTCGCCGGGGAAATATGCCCGTGCGGTGGAAACGGTACGTCATTTCCAGTGTCCTTTTTTATCTGTGCGGCACGGAAGTTTTGAGGAAACTCTTCCTCTGCATCCGGGTGAATTCCTCTACTGCGATCCGCCTTACTACCTTGATGAAGGGAAAATGTTCAAGGGGATTTATCCACAACGGAATTTCCCAGTGCACCATAACGGCTTCAAGCATGAACTGCTACGCGACTTGCTCCACGCGCATAATGGCGGCTTCGTCCTTTCCTACAACGATTGCAAGACTATCCGAGGCTGGTATGCCGATTTCCGAATCATTGAGGTTGAATGGCAGTATACCTTAGGGCAGGGCGAAACCCGCATTGGCAAGAATCGGATTGAGAATGGCACCGGGCACGTCAAGCACGCTCACGAACTCCTCATCGTAAAGAAAAGGTAATATCAGCGGCTGCGCGATACAGATTTTCACGATGTTAGAAAGAAATGCAAGACTTGACAACGTCAAGTCGGCCTGGGAAGTTCACTGTTCTTACACCAGAGATGTTCGCCGAACGCTTTGCGCTACTCCGAAAAATATGCACTGGGCACAAATGACGGTAACTACCTCCCACGAGGCATCCGAAGCGGTTGCTAACTATCTATTTCAATTGAATGCGCTCGGCGTTGAATTCAAGGATGACGCTGCGGCGACAACCCGCCTCATCGCCTACTATCCATTGGATGACAGGGTCGGCGCGAAGGTTCAGAAGTTGCGAGATTTTCTTGCACAACTGCCGACGTGGGGGATTGAACCGCATCCAGCGCAGGTTACCTTAAAACAGGTGGCATCCGAGGCTTGGGAGGAAGCGTGGAAGGCAGCCTTTCCGCCCCAGCGCGTTGGAAAACGGTTGCTCATCGCACCGACGTGGGAGGACATCGCGCCTGCCGAGACAGACATCCTCATCCGACTGGACCCGGGAATGGCATTCGGCACGGGTTACCACCCAACCACGCGGCTCTCCCTTGAATTGTTGGAGGGAGCGGTAAAAGGATGCGCGGTTGCAAACCGCGCCTACAGCGTCGCCGATATTGGCACCGGATCCGGCATCTTAACCATCGCCGCCGTGAAGTTAGGGGCAAAACATGTCGATGCGATTGAACTAGATGCGGCAGCGATACCTGTGGCTGAATCGAATTTTCGCAATAACGGTGTCCATTCGCAGGTGCAATTGTTGCAAGGTGATGGGCTCAAAGGGCAGCGAGGCACCTATCATCTCATCGTCGGAAATATCCTAACGAAGGTGATTCTCCCTATTATCCCGGACTGCGTGCCGCGCCTGCATCCCGAAGGGCACGTCATTTTCTCAGGCATTTTGGAGACAGAGCTCGCCCAAGTCAAATCCGTTTTGGAGGCGCACCGTTTCGAGTGTCTGCAAGTCGCGCGCGAGCCAGAAGATGACATCACGTGGGTAGCAGTTTTAGCGCGGCGGCTCTTTTGATAGCCCGTGGCACAGGTTGCAGTTGCCGAGGTCTAGGTGCGGCATCGTCGGGGACTTTTCGTCACCTTTCAAATGGCATTTGAGACACGCGGCATCCTCTGTCGATTGTTGGTGCACCTCTATGTTTGAGCGCGCCGGGGCGGCGTTGAAAAAGAGGATTACCATCACAATCGCAAAAATCAGACCGATGACGCAGACGATGACCATCAATGTTCGTGGACTGGCTTCTTCTGTTGGCATTTTTTGTCTTTCTTGCTGTAGCGAGCGCGGTTTCAAACCGTTACGCCTTCAGTCTGCGCGATTGCGTTGCGTCGCAAAAGCAATCGCGCCGCCCGGCCTACCGGGTTAGGAGTTAGAAAAAAAGGGGAAGAGCGTTGGGATATTCTCTGCTGTGAGCGGAGACCCGTATTCGCACCCCTCAAACACTTCGGCGTATTGGATTTCATTTCCAACTTTTTCTCCGTAGAGGGAGACTAATAGCGCGCGGTGCTTTTCAGCGATGCTGTGGAATCGAGTCAGTAACCGCTGCGCTAGCCATGCGCGTCGTGCTGTTTCCCCCGCGGGGACATCGGCTAAAGTCCCGCTATTGTAGGGCAGCCATTCGTAGAGTTGCGAGGTATGGCAATGTAGCATGTCGATTTTCTGCTCTACCACGGCATCAATGCCGACAGCGACATCCGGCGTGAACGGATAGGGTTTCAAGAACCTGTCGTTCAGGTAAACAATGACTGGATTCTTCTGTAGGTGCGGCGTGAGCGCGCAAATGTTCGGCACCGTTACCATATACGCCGCGTCCTGCACCAACATCGACGTATACCGATGGTCTGGATGGTAATCGTTCGGTCGGTGTGTCATAATTAGCGCTGGCTGAAACTCGCGAATGGTGCGAATGATTTGATAGCGGTTCTCTAACGTCGGCAAGAGTTCGCCATCGTGGTTATCAAACAGTTCATATTCAATGCCGATGGTTGCGGCGGCGGCTTGTGCTTCGGCGGCCCTGCGGCGCGCCAAGGTGCCGCCACCCATTTCATGATGGCCGGCATCGCCGTTAGTCACAGAGACAAATTTCACGCAATGTCCCTGTTGGGTATATAGGGCGGCGACACCTCCCGCTTGCATGTCGCAATCATCGGGATGCGCGCCGAAAACTAAAATTTTTTGTCTGGCGTAATGTGTTCGGTTAACGGACATGGTGATTTCACCTTGGTTATGGAGAAAATATGACAACTTGGAAAATTGAAGTTTACTATAAACCGGAAGTCCCTGACACCGTTGGACAGGGCATCCTTGAGGATATCGCAGACCTCGGGATTCGCGGCGTTGATTCGGTGCGAACGGCGACGCTCTTCTGGCTTGATGGCGCGCTTGACGCACAAACTGTTGATAGAATTAGTACAGAACTGCTCGCCGATCCGATAACGCAGACATATACTGCAGCGCGTCTTTCTAGTAGGAAAGCCCTTCCTGTCCCGAATTCTTCTGGTAGAAGTGAGCACTCAAGGACTACCTCAACTGAGGACTGGACTATTGAGGTGCAATTCAAACCCGGTGTTACTGACGCTGTCGGCGATAGCACTGTCAAAGGCGTCAAAGATTTGGGCATCACGGGTGTCAACGCGGTCTGCACGGGCTCGAAATATAGGTTCACCGGCGCGCTGAACGTGGCGTTGCTTGAAACCATCGCCAACAGGTGCCTCATGAACGATGTCATTCAAACGTTTTCAATTTCTCCGTAGGCGCGCGTTGATGCGCGGTGGTGAGCCGCGCCCACGGGGTTTGTTCTGTAGTCCTCCAGCAGCATTAGTTGGCATACACCCGGATGACGGTGCCTAAATGGAGGCGGACGAGCACTGCTGTCGTCGCGCCGCGGAGTGCGAACCTCGCGCCTTCTTTGGGGCTCACACGCTTCGGCCTACCCAAGGTGATGTCTCGGAAGCCGTGTTTCCGCAGCAGTTTCGGCAAGGTGCGTGCAGAGAAGTAGTAGAGATGGTCGCGGGGGTGAACATAGGGCCAATCCGCGTTCTGAAGACGACTCTGCAGACTCCCCCCGTTCGGCACCTCGATAACCAATTTCCCGGTCTGCGGCTTCAAAACTCGGCGCAGCTCGCCGAGGAACGGGTTCAATTCCGAGATATGCTCTAGCACGTGATAGGCAGTGATTGCGTCAAAATGCGCTGTCGGAAAGTTTGCATCGAAAAGTTCTCCGCGCTGCACGTCTAGTTGATAGGTTTCCTTTGCGCAGGCGGCACCGCTTTTTGAGGGCTCGATTCCGTGCGGCTGCCATCCCCGTTCGTCTGCAAGATGCAAGAACGTCCCAATCCCGCACCCGACATCCAGCAGTCGTCCCTGCGTCGGGAGATGTTTTTCCAACTCCTCCAACCGTTCCGCCATTTGCAACCACTCCATCGTGTCAGTCTGGATGCGGTTAATTTTTTCAGGCGGATAGTAGGCCTCAACGTAGTTCTCCTCCAAGGTCTGGCTGCGGACGCGAGGATTTACATACCGCAAACCGCACCCCTTGCATGCGACGATTGACAGCGAGTCTTTCCGGAAGAGTAGTTCGGAGTCATCGCGCTCGCACGTCGGACAATCAATGGATTCTAGTTTTTCGTTGTTCGCAAGGCGTTCGGAGGTGTGGGTTGGTGCCATAACGTGTCTCGGCGTAAGCCCTCTTCGTTGTTGGCGAAGACGACGTTTTCGATGCTAAATTTGGCATCTCGCCTGTCTTGATAGGCGTGCCTATCGTTGATGCCTACGTTTCTTGCGGTTCTGTTTTTCTGTCTTAGAAAAGCGGCACGCCTTGGGCTTCAACGTAGACTGAGTAGAGGGACTGGCTGCCTGTCATAAACAGGCGGTTCCGTTTCACGCCGCCGAAGCAGAGGTTGGCGCAGATTTCCGGCAGATGAATCTTGCCGATGAGCGTTCCATCCGACGCGAAGATATGCACACCGTCATATCCATCGCCTACCCAGCCGGCACTCGCCCACAGGTTTCCGTCAATATCACACCGGATGCCATCGGCGAGCCCGGGTGTCATATCGCAAAAAACCCGTTTATTTTCCAACAGCGCGTTGTCGACGACATCATAGACAAAGAGGTGCCGCGGTGTTCCCTCTTTGTGCGTGACACCTGTGTCAACGAGGTAGAGTTTCGTGTAGTCGGGTGAGAAGCAGAGCCCGTTGGGTTTCTCCAGTTCATCCGTGACGACGGTAACCTCGCCGGTATCAGGGTTGAGGCGATAGACGCAGGTTGGCAGTTCAAACGCCGCCTTGTGCCCCTCGTAGTTGAGCATAATGCCGTAGCCCGGGTCGGTGAACCAGATATGCCCATCGGTATGAACAGCAACGTCGTTCGGGGCATTCAGCGGTTTTCCGTTGAAACTATCCATCAGCACGGTGAGGGTGCCGTCGTATTCGGTCCGCGTGACGCGCCGCGCGCCGTGCTCGCAACTGATAAGTCTGCCCTGCCGGTCGCGGGTGTGGCCGTTGCTATAGTTAGACGGCTGGCGATAGACGCTCACTTCACCGGTGGATTCTTCCCATTTCAGAATGCGATTGTTGGGAATATCACTCCAGAGCAGGTAGCCTCCATCACCGAACCAGACGGGGCCTTCAGACCAGCGCGCGCCTGTCCACAGCCTTTCCACAACGGAATTGCCGATTTTGTATGTCGCAAACCGGGCATCAATTACCTCAATCGCCGGATCGGGATAGCGGACGATGGTTCCGTCCCACTTTCTTTCGGGTGCGTTCATGCAATGTTCCTCTTTTTTTATTGAACGATGGCGAGGGGAACCCTCGGCGATTCGCGCTCGCCGGGTTTTCCCTCGCCCTACGCGGGTTGCGTTGATTCTCGTTATGAAATAGTATAGCAGCATCGGAAATTTAACGCAAATTTTTTGAGCCGATAAAAACTGAGCCGCAGGAGCACAGCATGCAACAACAAGGTGGCCCGCTTACGCGAGGCGACGCAGGCACGTTTTCAAGCGGCGTAACCCTGCGGAGTTACGGAGAGATGTGATTACGAGGAAGACGTTATCAAACGCTTTGCGCCAATACAAAAACTTGACTTTCCGTGCAATGTTTGCTATAATTTCCACAAGAAAATAGGAGGAGAACGCGTCAAATGAATACGAATGCAGTGCAGCTTACCGATCAGGCAATGCGGGATTTCATCATGAATGGCTACGTCAAGGTGAAAGCTGATTTCCCGCCGAGTTTTCACGAGGACATCTATGACAAACTGGAGCGGATGTTCGCACAGACCGGCAATTTGGGCAACAATGTCCTCCCGCTCATCCCAGAAATTCAGGCAGTCTTTGAGCATCCTGTTGTCCACGGCGCGATGCAGGGAGTCCTAGGTCCCAACTATGTGATGCATCCGCACCGATACTGCCACTACAATCAAGTAGGGAGCGAAGGACAGGTATTTCATAAGGATACCTATGAAGGCGATGAGCAGATTCGCCGGCACCGGTGCCGCTGGACGATGGCGTTCTATTATCCGCAGGACGTTACGGAGGACATGGGGCCGACTGCCGTTTTACCCGGTTCGCAGTATTACGATACCGGTGAGAGCGCGCACGCGCAACCCGAGCTCGCACTCTGTGGTGAGGCCGGTACAGTGACGATTGTCCACTATGATCTCTGGCATCGTGCGATGCCGAATCAGAGCGACAAAAAGCGGTATATGTTGAAGTTCCTCTTTTCGCGCTTAGACGAACCGGCTTTGCACAATGAGCCGGCGTGGCATAGCCAGACTTCAGATTGGAAATCCCTCGGCAGCTGCGCAGATTCAGAGGAACATCCTGCGATGTGGGAATCACTCTGGGATTGGTATTATGGGAAACCGAACGGGACTGCAAACGGCGCGTCGCCGGCTGAGGTGGAGACGCTGGTTGAAACCTTGTCAAGCGAAGACGAGCGCGCATGCTTGAACGCCGCCTATCGTTTGGGGCAGGGCGGCGATGCCGCAATGCCTGCCTTGAAACAAGCGTTGTATAGCGTTTCCGACGCGGTCTGCAATTATGCAGGGTATGCGTTGAGCATCAGGGGCACTCCCGCGGTGCCGCTGCTGATTGACGCGCTTGCTGCCGATTCCGAGCCTGTCCGGGCGAGCGCGGCGTATGCGCTGGCGGATATGGGGAAAACCGCGCAGGAGGCAGTGCCTGCATTAACGCGCGCCGCACAAGACAGCAGTCAATGGGTGCGGCGACACGCAATGGAAGGCTTAGGGCTCATCGGCCAGCAAGTCGCAGCGGAAACGGAACTCACGGAAGCGGTGCAAGTATTAACAACGGGATTACGTGATGATTTCTATTGGGTTCGCGACAACGCCGCTCGTGCGCTCACAAAGTTAGGGAAACTCGCGGCACCGGCAATTCCTACCCTCGTTGAGCGGTTGGAAGACGAGAACCGATATGTCCGATTCCATGCTGCGCTGGCGTTAAAGCAGATTCATACGCCGGCGGCGCAGGACGCGCTATTCAACCATCTGTTCGCCTCGCGGTGGTGCGCGTTGACAACGAGCGACCGGCCCTATTAGACGCTCTGTTTCCGGTTTGGGCGTAGGAGCGAGCTCCCGAGCGCGATAGAGCGTGTTCGCGCTCAGGAGTTTTTCGTATGATTGCAGATAATAACGTCTCCTTCTGCCCTAACCTTTTTCGCCCACGTGCTGTTGGTTCCTGCAACAACAGAGGAGCCGGCTACGCTTCAGGGTGTGATGGCTCAGGTGCCTCCTGTGGCCCGAGGTCTTGTTGCGCCAAATTCACACTCTGTGTAGGATATAACCGCCGTGTGGAAGCAGGAGCCTGCCGCAGCCTCGGCCGGGGCCGAAACTGCGGCACCGGGTCTGGCGGCTCATAACTCGCGTGGACAGGCCGCTGTGCCACCGAATGTTCCTGCACGGCTGCCTGGATATCAAGAGGTTGCTCTTTCATAGAATCATGTCTCCCATTTGTTGATTCAACTTTCTCTGAACCTTCAGCCGCCGTCTGCGCGTGAGGAGGAGGTCATCCTTCAACATTTGCGAGCCGACAAGCAGCCATTCCCGATACAACTCAAACGTGGTTTTGAATTGTTCGAGTGGGAAATCCGGATCGATCTCCATCTCATAGATGAACCGTTCCAGATTGAGACGTAGGCTCTTGAAATACTGCGCGTTGTGGCTCAGGTCCTCCATCCGGTCGGAGATTTTGAAGATGACATGTAACAGGCTTAAGAATGCCGCGGTGCCGGCCACTGCCAGCCATATCATCTTCCCTAAGTCGGTGCCGGCGGCTTCAACTACCGGGGTGCCCCACACCGCCCATCCAAGCATTACGGAGGCGATAGTCGTGAGCGTCACCATGCTTTTGATGAAGCTATCAATCGGCCGCCAAGCACGGATCACAGAGGTGATAAGCCCCTCCGCATACGCCACACGATAGAAGGTCTCCGCCGCTGTCCGCCAGAGGAGTTCTTTCTGATATTCCTCAACAGTTTCGTCCATAGGGACCGCCTTTTCTGAGATTTTATTAATTTTTACCTGCCAATCACCGAAACGCTAGCCATTCAGGACCTAGCCTTCTTTTATTCGGAATGGTTCTTTTCCTTCTGGCAGGTTTCAGTAAATGTTAACGAAAGAATTGAGAATTAGGTAACAAATTTAGCAAGTTATTTAGGTGTGGAGAGCGGAGATGTAAGTCGGGTATTTTTAGGTGATATTGGCGGGGGACAGGCCCCCGCCCTACGGTTCGTTTCGGCGTTGTTTGTTGTTTGGCGAGGGCCAGGCCCTCGCCAAACGTAACGTTGGGCTCGGTTACATGGAGAAATCGCCGACGAAGACGTTGTTCACCGCGTCGCCTTGATGCCATGTCACGGGGAGATGCGTGTCTTTGTAGCGATAGACTTCCGATTTGCCGACGATGGCGTTCTGAATGTTCATCAGCGGTTCATACCAGATTTGAAGCGGTTGCGTGCATGCCGCGCACGGATAGCGGTTCACTGAAAGCGCGAGGACTTCGCCTACTGTGACATCGTATTGCGTGCCTTTCTTGGTAAAGGCAATCGGTGCCGTTTGCGTAGCAACGATGTCGCCGAGGACTTCTGTCTGCGTTGTCGCCAACATCTCTCGGAGTGCGGTGCGCTGTGCCGCCGTAGTTTCCGTGTTGACGTATAGCACACTCTTACGGGTTTCGGTATCGATTGCCAAGTTCTTCTTGGCAGTGACGATGGCCACAGCAGTTAAGCCCTCCAGCGGTACTTCGTTCCAGGTCCCGCGCTGAATGTGCCAGACGAGAGTCGCCTCTTTGCCACCGTCCACAAATTCGGCGCCGAAGTGGCATGCGCCGGTGTAGACGCTTGCGGCGCGCGCCTCAATATATTCGCCTTGCACGCTCGGGAGCTGCGTTGCGAATGCTACGCTTGCCGTGAGAATAAGCGCGAGCGTTGTCCAAACAAAAACCTTTTTCATCTGTTTTTCCTCCTATGCAGTTTACAGTTCTAATCGGACACGGCGAGGGGAACCCTCGGCGATTCGTTATCGCCGGGCCCTCGCCCTACTGTACTTAAATACGTGACGCAAGATGGGTTGCGTCCGTTGCTAATTTATTATACCCGTTTTGTATAAAAAAAACAAGGGAAAAATTGAGAGTTTCCGCAAAAAAGTGTGACAATCGCAATGAAATCGTGTATAATAATTGATACCGATAGCGCGAGCCCTTAAACCTTGCCCTAACTACCAACGGAGGATTAACCGTGACTGAGCAGATATTGCAAGCCATTGAATCCCTGCGACAGGAGACAAACGCGCGCTTGGAGGCGATGCAAACGCATATTCTCAGCGTGGTACGCGATGTCGACTTTATTCGCGGCAAGTTGGAAGGACGCGAGAAAGCGGCTATCGGTGCCCGCGCGCGTCGCGCGGAATGGATTGCCGCCGCAGCTATGCTAGTCGCGATTGGCGCATTAATCAAGAGTTTCATTTGAACTTTATTTGCAGAAGGAAAATAGGCGCGGCTTATTCGCGCAGCAATCCCTGAAGCGTGCCGCCCAAGATCTGCGCCTTGTCTGCCTCCGGAATGAACGTGCAATGCGTGCGAAACGCCTCCAGCGCGTGTTGATATGTCATGAACGAACGCACCACCGGATAATCTGAACCCCAACAGAGCCGGCCTGGGCCGAAATGTTCATAGAGCGCGCGGACAATCTCGTGTGTATCCGAATACGGATAATCCCACGAAACCTGTGAAACGTAGGCGAATCCCGACATCTTCACGTAGATATTCGGCACCTTCGCGGCGGCGAGCACCTGTTTGAATTGCGCGGCTTCACCTACCCGTGTGCCCGCCATGTGATGGCACAGGAAGGGGATAGTCGGAAACTGAGCCGCCAGTTTTTGCAAAGGCGCGTGCTGATGGCCGCCCATTGCGATGCTGGCAATCAAACCGAGGTCTGCTGTCGTCTGAAAGAAGCGTTGTCCTTCCTCTGAAAAGAACCAACTTCCATCGTCATCGCCTCTGAGATAATGCGTGTAGCCTTTAAGCGAGTAAGTCTGGGCGGCAATTTTGAGCCGCTCCGCTGCACCCGGCGTGTGATACGTTTCTGTCCAAGAGCAATCGACATCGGCAAACTGGATGAGCCGTTCCGGATAGCGTTTGACACACTGCGCGACATAATCGTTGTTATCGGCATTCCTATCAATACGCGCGCAGATAAGCACTGCCCGGTCGACATTGTGCAAATCCATTTCGTGGAGGAGTTGTTCGACCCTGCCCCGGCTCTCATCGTCGGGAACAGGCGGTTGATAGGGCCACCGGGGCCAGGCATGCGTGTGTGAATCAATAATCATTTTGATCTCCTATAGGATAGGCGTAACGGAGGTCTTTCCTACTGGGACTCGCTCAGCTCAATCCGAGCATCAACGCGCCGAGTTCTGACATGTCTGTCTCTTCTGGTTTGACAATTCCGGCGATTTGTCCGTTGAACATCACAGCGATTCTGTCACTGAGGTGAAGCAGTTCTTCCAACTCAGAGGAAACGAGGAGAATGGCTTTACCGCTGTTGCGTGCTTGAAAGAGGCGTGTGTGGACAAATCTTGCTGCATGGATATCTAACCCGCGCGTCGGATGCGCGGCGATGATGAGTTCCGGAGCCGGTCTACCGCCTGCCAATTCCCGCGCGACGACTACCTTTTGCTGATTGCCCCCGGAGAGCGTCCGAATCGGCTGCGCAATATCTCCTACGCGGATGTCATATTTCGCCAGCGCGTTCGCCGCGAAGCGTTGGATAGATTTGTGTTGCAGCAGGCCGTAGCGGCTGAATTGCTTTTTTCTATGCCGTCCGATGATGAAATTTTCGTCGAGCCGGTCATTGAGGCTGATGCCGTGGCGGTGCCTATCAGCTGGCAGGTGCGCCACCCCTTTCTCGCGGAGCAGGGCCGGGTCTTCACGCATCGCCTCCCCGTTTAAGGTGAGGGTGCCGCCGTGAATCTGGCGGAGCCCAGTCAATGCCTCAACAAGTTCAGTCTGTCCATTCCCTTCGACACCCGCTATCCCGACGATTTCGCCCCGATGCACCTCAAGGGTGATTCCTTGTAGGAGTGCCCGCCCGGTTGCGTTTTTGTTGTCCCTAGCGGTTGTTTGGCCTGGCGAGGGACAGGCCCTCGCCCTACGTAACGCTTTGAGTTGCCTTAGCAGCCTGTCTTCAAGTTGTGAAGACTTATGTTTCTGCTGTTCCTGCACAGTGACGTTTTCCAAGCGGAGCAGGGGTGCCTGGTGCGGGACGGGCCCTCGCCCTACGGCATGAGAAGCAGTCGGTTCACGACGGCCCCCCGCCTGGGGGCCTCCTGCCACGTTATGACGTGCGACAGGCTCACCGAGCATCAGTTCCGCTAGCTGTGTAGCATCAGTTTTGGCAGTCGGCAAAGATGCCACCGTCTTTCCGCGCCGCATCACCGTGACGGTATCGGCTATCGCCATTACCTCGTCAAGTTTGTGCGTGATGATGACGAGGCTTTTCCCTTCCTGTCTGAGGCCGTGCATACAACGAAAGAGGCCCTCAATCTCTTGCGGTGCTAGCACTGCTGTGGGCTCATCCATGATAAGGATTTCCGCGCCATGGTAGAGTGCCTTCAAGATTTCGGTGTGCTGTTGCGCGCCAATCGGCAGAGATTCAATCGGTGTATTCAAAGGCACCTGAAATCCGAGTTGCGCGGCGAGAGCCATTACTTCCGCTTCCGCCTTCTGGTAATTGAGGAAGGCTCTGAATTTGCGGGGCTCTTTCGCGAGGATAATGTTCTGCAGCGCGGTGAAGACAGGGATGAGCGTGAAGTGCTGCTGTATCATCCCTAAGCCGAGGCGCATCGCTCGCCGAGTGGAAGAAATATCCACGCGGTGTCCATTAACGGCGAGCTCGCCTGCATCCGGTTGATAAAGTCCGTAGAGAATCTTCATCAACGTAGATTTGCCGGCCCCGTTTTCTCCGACGATGGCGTGGATTTCCCCGCGGCGTAGCGTGAAATCCACGGCGGCGTTCGCCTGCACCTGTCCAAACCGTTTGCTGATGCCGCGCATTTCTATGATGGGTTTGTGTGTCATTTTCCGTGCTGTGCTCGTAGTGGCGAATGTCCGTATCCGCCTGTCGCCCTTGGAGGTAACAGGCTGATATAGAAATCCACCCTGACACTCTCGCCGCGTCGGTATTTTCTATTCCCTTTTGTAGGGGACGACGATTTCGCCAGCGATAATTTTCGCCTTAAACGCCTCAACTTGTTCCAAAATGTCGTCCGAGAGCAGTGCGCGGTTGTCGTCATCCACTGTGTATTCCACGCCATCTTCTTTCAGTCCATAATCCTTTTGCCCACCGGTGAAAGTGCCCTCGTGAACGCTTTTTATCGTCTCATAGACAGAGATTTCTACCCCTTTGATGATGCTGGTGAGGACGAGCCCAGGGGCAAGATGGTTGCCGTTTGAATCCACCCAGATAATCCATTTTTTCAGTGACTTCGCCGCTTCGAGGATGCCCAACCCACTCGCACCGGCTGCCGCGATGATGACATCCGCGCCTTTGTTATACTGCGCAATTGCCAACTCCTTCCCTTTCGCAGGATCATCGAAGGCTTGTGGTGTGACACCGACATAGTCAACGAGCAGCTGGACATCGGGGTTGGCTGCCTGCCGCCCGGCATCGAAGCCAATCTCAAACGCTTCCAACAGCGGGATTTTCATCCCGCCGATAAAACCGATGCGGTTCGTCTCTGTTTTGAGCGCGGCGATAACACCAGCCAGGAACGTGCCTTCCTGGGCGCGATAGGTGAGCGAGGCGACGTTCGGCATAGGGACTACCTCGTCGATTAGCGCGAATTTGACGCTCGGAAACTCACCCGCCACGCGGTGAATCGGGTCGCGGAACCGAAACCCAACGCCGATGATAATCTCATATTTGAGTTTCGCAAGCCGGCGGAGTGCTAATTCGGTGTCGGTGCTCTGACCGGGGTTCACCTCTGTGAGTTTAAGATTAAATTCATCAGCGGCTTTTTTCGCACCAGCGTAGGCGGCATCGTTAAAGGAGAGATCTCCACGGCCGCGGACATCGTAAATGAGGCCAATCTTCACAGCGGCGGGAGTTTCTGTTACCCCGATCGCGAGACAGGCGAGAAGAAGTGTTATAGAAATCCAATGATGTCGGAATGTGTGCATGTTATGATGCTCCTTGAAAGTCTAAATTTATCCCGCGTGCGCGGGCGAACAATTGCAGTATACCGCAAACCCAATAAAATTTCCAATTAATAAGTTTTGACTTTTTTCGGGTATGATGATATACTATTTGTTACTGGACTTCCGCAGACGCGCGCGTCAAGACCCGGGGGCTCACTTACGGTAGAATGAACTGCATCGGCGCGGTTTCTCTTTCCACAAAGTGGGGCACCTACGGGCGTTGAATCATGGCATTTGCGTAAGTCCTATTTGAATACGAATGCAAAAGGAGAAAACGTATGAGAAAGATGGCTATTGCCTTAAACCTCATTATCTTCTGCGGCGTAGCACTTTGCCTTCCCGCGTGGAGCGGGACGCAACTGTGGGATTTTGAGGAGAAGCACGATGACTGGGAAGTCGCCAACGGCAAGTGGGCAATCAAGGGCGGCATCTACCAAGTTGAGAAAGGGGGGAAAGCCGAACATTCCCTCGTCGGCGAAGAGAAGTGGGATGACTATACCGTTGAGGCGAAAATCCGCATGGACGAGGGCAACTGGGCAGGCTTAGTTTTCCGGGCGAAAAGCGAGATGGAATACTACATCTACTACCTCAACGTCCAGAACAACAAGTCCGAGTTGTGGAAGCACAGCAAGGGCGTGTGGGATACGCGCGTCGCGATTACCAGCAACATCCCCGCCGCCGGGAAACTTAAGATAGAGAACGGCGAGTGGTTTGATGTCAAAGTAGTCGTTGAAGGCGACACCTTCCAGCTGCACATCAACGGTGAGCTGCAGGATGAGAAAGAGGACAGCACCTACAAAACCGGCAAGATCGGCGTGTGGGCATGGGAGACCGGGGCGAGTTTTGACGATGTTATGATTACGGGTGATAACGTCAAAGATACCCTTGCCGTTGACGCGCGTGAGAAGTTGGCGACTACATGGGGCCGACTCAAACGGATTGACTAGAAGGGCTTTGTGCCTTCTATCATGGCGCGGGGTCCCCTTAACCGTAGCGCGAGGGCCGTTACGGTCACGCCTACAGAAAATGTGCGTGTGTCGCCCCGCGTAAACACGGTCACGTCTACAGCAAACGTGCGTGTGTCGCCCCGCGTAAACACGGTCACGTCTACAGAAAATGTGCGTGTGTCGCCCCGCGTAAACACGGTCACGTCTACAGAAAATGTGCGTGTGTCGCCCCGCGTAAACACGCTACCTTTAACTTTGTCATCTCTGCAGTCTCGCTGCAGAGATGTCCACTGTCCCTCGCTATCGCTTTGTGCCTTCTATCATGGCGCGGGCTCATGAAGTTTCAGTAATTAAGGAAGTCATTTTTGGAACGCGTGCACGCGCCAAGAGCGTCAGGGCGGATTTCTATATCCGCCCGCCAAAATGAACCGATTATTTTCTTGCCCGCTCCGTTGCTACCGGGAGGAACAGCAAAACGTGAAACACTTAACCGAAGCCCAACAGCAGCAGTGGCATGAACAAGGATTTTTGCTACTCAAACAGGTGCTGAAACCGACTGAAATTGAGACGCTTTTAATCGCTGTGGATACGGTAATTGAAACGTATGTCCAGCAAACGCCCAGTCTGAAAGGCGGAAAAGGCGCGTATACCATCATTCGCGCGATTGAGCGGACAGACGCGCTGGACAGGCTCACCGATCATCCGTGCACCTTCGGTACTATCCTCGCCTTGATGGGGCCCTACCTCCAAATCATGGGAACGCAGATTTATGTCCGGCACCCTGAGCCAGATGCGCTGATGGCGTTTCATACCGATGCCGGTCCCTCGCTTCAACGCATCTATCCGCATCCGGAGAGTCTGCCGCTGCAATTCAAAATCCAGTTTTTCTTGACAGCTCTTTCTGAACCTGACCAGGGCAATTTTATGTGCGTCCCGGGGAGCCACAAACACCGTTTCCCAGAAAACGCGTTTACGAAAGGCACGTATCCCGATGGCGCGATTCAAGTCCTCGCGGAGGCAGGGGATGCAGTCATTTTCCCGTGGGCGTTATGGCACGGTGTCGGCCCGAATCGGACAGAGCGGATTCGGAAGAGTGTCACGTTTCGGTATGGACAGATGTGGTGCCGCCCTTACGACTATGATACGCTGCCGCCAGAAGTGCTCGCACGGATGTCCTTGCGTCGCCGACGGTTGTTTGGCGATATGGGGGAAAACCGTCATCCTACTGATTACTATAAACCGCAAGATCAGCTGGATGTGATTTGCGGCGATGAGTGGGTGGGTTAGCCAAGAGTTGCACTTAAGAAGCGTGTCCTCAGTAACGTAAGGGCGGATGTCTCTATCCGCCCAATTTCTGATTAACTGTGCTGCAACTTCTGAAACAGGTCGCGGAAAATGGCATCCCGGTCTACGCTTGTTGCAACGCGCATGAAGTGCCGCCTGTTATCAAAACTCCACGTCATTCCATCTGTCAAGATGGGGCTGTGGACAACCTCTGTTGGCACCCAGTTGCTGTTGACGAGGTACGCTGTCGCCGAAATATCCCAGATCACTTTCGACCAGGCGAAGTGCTCGCTGTGGTAATCTTTGAAGATTTCGACGAGGTAATCGCCGATTTTGCCTTGTCCTTGGACGTAGCGTTCCATTTCTGCCACAGTCGTCAGTAGGTGCGAGACAACGCCGCGCGCGGGGAGATGGACAAACGGCACGCCGCAATTGAGAACTATCTGCGCGCTCAGCACGTCTTGTTGCAGGTTGAACTCTCGCGTGTGCGGCCAGTACAACGGATTGCCGCCAAGCCAGACGACGACTATCCGCTCAATGATTTTCGGTTCTATTAAGATAGCGGCGGCGACGTTCGTGATAGCACCGATGGCAACGACGTAGAGCGGTTCGTCTGTGTCGGTTTCCATTGCGCGTGCCACCATGTCGGTTGCTGCCTCGCTCTTCACCGGTGCCTCGGCATCGGAGAGGAATGCCGTTGAACCGCGATAGACGAATCCTTCGGTGGGGACATCCAAGAAGTCTAAAAGCCGCAGGATTTCATCGTAACTCTTCTCCATGCCTTCTTCGGGGCCGGAGGAGCGGTTGTTGTGAAAAGGCGCGGCGTAGATAGCCTCAACGTCAAGTTGTTTCGGCGATAGCATCGCGTGGACGACAGCGAACTGGTCATCGATTTCATTATAGGTATCGGTGTCAAGCACCATTCGGACGCGCCCGGTGGGCGGCTGTAGCCTCACTAGGCGTTTTGTCTCTGATAGCGTCGGAAATTTCATGTTTGAACCTTTCAATTTTTTTGTAGGATTGCAGGAGAGAACGGTGAATTGAGGATATCGCGTCACTTTCTCAAACCACGTTCGTTACTGCAACAATTGTCAAGAGAAAAAATAGCACCAGGAACGTAGTCATCGACAGCGTCGATGACAGGTTATGCAAGCAGACGTTAGTGCCCCAACAAACTTAACCGAACGCCTTGCGAACAACGAAGGAAAGTGTATCACATTTATCAGATTTTGTTGACATAAATCCGGGCGTGTGGTATAATTTAAAAACAGTTTCGGGATAGGGCGTTTCCTGTAGCGCGCAAAGCGTAACCCCATGTCACGTTCGTGGGCCAACATCGGCGATACAGGGTTACGCCTCGCGAACGACGAAGAGATGAAAATCTGCCTGCTTCTGCCGGCCTACAACGAATCACAACAGATAGGACAGGTTATTCAGGAGGCGGCTGCCTACATCAGCGATATCGTCGTGATTGACGATGGCTCTCTGGATAGGACAGGCGAGATTGCGGTGGACAGCGGGGCAGTCTGTTTAGCGCATACACCGAATCGCGGCAAGGGGTTCGCGCTCCGCAAAGGCTTCGCGTACGCGCTTGCTAGCGGCTACGATGCAGTTTTCACCATGGATAGCGATGGACAGCACGCCCCAGCGGATATCCCTCGCTTTCTGGCACATTTTACGCGCACACAGCCTGATATCCTCATCGGCGCGCGCGTCAGGGCGCGAGAAACGATGCCGCTGCATCGGCGCGTCAATAACGCGCTCATTTCGTTTGTCGGTTCAAAGTTATGTGGGCAAACAGTGCCAGATTTTCAGTCTGGGTATCGGCTTATTCGCGCCACAGTCTTAGCGCAGATACAACTTGAGACAGAGCGGTATGAGACAGAGTCAGAACTGCTGATTAAAGCCGGGCGGCGCGGGTTGCGGATAGAGAGTTTACCGATTGCAGCCTGCTACGGCGATTACCGAAGCGACATCAAACCGCTGCGCGAGATACGGCTTTTTACACAATTATTCTGTCGTTCCTTTCGGTGAGTTAACTTTCTCTGGGCAGGGAACCGATAATTTTTTGATGAGGGCTAGGGCAGAGAGATGTCAAAGCATCAGAAAAACAGAGACGAACGCTTGGCACCAATACGAAATCTTGTCAACGGCTTCCTCATCGGTGTTGCGAACATCATTCCCGGTATGAGCGGCGGCACGCTGGCTCTCGTCTTAGGGATTTATGAACGGCTCATCGCTGCACTGCAGAACATTCGACTAACTACTGTCAAAAAGGTGCTTCGTGTGCTCTCCTTCAAAAAAAGTGCCTGCGCGGATGCACTAGCGGAACTGCGCCGCGCGGATGTGGGTTTCCTCGCCTTCTTAGGCGTAGGCGCGGTTGCAGCGGTGTTGCTTACCTCAAAACTGATAGTCTATCTGCTGAATGTCCACCACGATGCAACGTATGGCTTCTTTAGCGGGCTCATTTTGATATCTATCGCAATACCGGCACGAATGCTCAAAGGGTTTGGGGGCAAGGAACTGGTTGTGTTACTCATGGCGGTGGTGCTGATAGTCGGCATCTCTCTGGGGACAGGTGGTGAAACCGCAGCAACAGAGAGCGTAGTCATTGACAACGTCGATGACGGCTTACGCAGAGAGGTGTCACTGCACCAACAACCCTTGTCGAACGCGTTGCGAACGACGAAGATGTTTGGGTGCGGCGCGCTGGCGATTTCTGCAATGATACTGCCCGGCATCAGCGGCTCATTTCTGATGCTCGCGTTCGGTGTCTATTTTCCGCTACTCACCGCGATTAACGGGGTGATGACAGGCGCATCCGAAATCCTCGCCACGCGGCAGATGCCGAATTCGGCGATGTGGGAAGATTTACTCACGCTCGCTGCCTTCGCGCTCGGATGTCTGTTTGGACTGGTGGCATTTACGCGGCTGCTGAACTATCTGCTACACCGTTACCGTAACCTCACCGTTGCCTTTCTGATAGGTTTGATGGTAGGTTCGCTTTACGGTTTGTGGCCGTTTCGCGAATTTGTGATGGTTGATGGCGAACGGGTGGATACCGCGCACATCCTCCCGCAGCTGGATGCGAACCTATTTATCACGTTGATGCTGTTTTTAGGAGGCTGCGGCGTGATTCTCTGTTTTTCGTATGTCGAGAGGCGTTCCGCAAAGAGTTCTTCAACGAAAACGTAGTCATCGACAACGTCGATGACGGCACAGGTAGAGCGACGTGAAACCATCAGAAACGTCCGCCGAACGCCTTGCGAACGACAAAAAACGTCAACGTCGATGACGGCACAGGTAGAGCGACGTGAAACCATCAGAAACGTCCGCCGAACGCCTTGCGAACGACAAAAAACGTCAACGTCGATGACGGCATTGGTAGAGCGACGTGAAACTAGCAGAAACGTCCGCCGAACGCCTTGCGAACGACAAAAACGTCAACGTCGATGACGGCATTGGTGAAGAGAGGTGAAAGACGAGAAATGTCCTCTGAACGCTTTGCTCCACTACAAAAGATCGGCTTTTTTGTCAACACCTCTAAAGTGAACGCCGCCGATATTGTCGCAGAAGTATCCGAGTGGCTGCATCGGCGAGGTGTTACGCCGCTCATAGCGGATGAGCCTGCAGCCGCATTGGGGTGTCCGAAGATAGGCATGCAGACAACAGACATCGTGCGTGCAGCGGACATGCTGCTCGTCCTGGGGGGCGATGGGACGCTGCTCAGCGCGGCGCACACGCCGGGGATTGAAAACGTGCCGCTCCTCGCCATCAATATCGGCACCCTCGGTTTCTTGACGGACGCTTCGCTGACAGAACTCTATCCAACGTTGGAGGCAACGCTGCAAGGTGACTATCGTGTTGAGCACCGAATGATGTTAGAGGTAGTTGTCAATAGCACGTTTCGGGCGTTCGCACTCAACGATGTTGTCATCCGTCACTACACACGGCTCATTGAATTAGATGCCTATATTGATGGCCAACTGTTTATTCCGTATACCGCTGATGGACTCATCATCGCGACACCGAGTGGTTCCACCGGCTATTCCCTCTCGTGCGCGGGGACGATTGTCGCGCCGCAGTTGGAGGCGATGTTGTTGACACCTATCGCGCCACATAGTCTCACCGTGCGGCCCTTCATCGCGCATGGCGACGCGGAGATTACTGTCAAGATGCGTTCTGCTTACGAGAGCGTTGATGTCTTCGTTGATGGACAACGGGAGACGCATAGCCTTGGAGCGGAGGCAGTGATTAACGTTCGCAAGGCGGAACGCACCATTCAGCTCATCCGTTCACGGCGGCATAACTATTACAGGGCCCTGCGTGAGAAACTCATGTTAGGCGAAAACATCAAGAGGAAAGTTTGTCGTTCCTAGCGGTAGTTTCACGTTCTCTTGGAGAGATGTCTCCACTGAGCGGGCCGTCGTGACGGTGTCAAGACTTGCATACCTTCGCCGAGGATGCCCGCAGTGCGGCTGCTAGTTAACCTGCCGCACCGGTTTTGCCGAACGCTTTGCGCCAATACAAAAGGCTCTGCGCCATTACAGAAGAAATGATAGAAGCCCTTTCTATTCGCAATATTGCCCTCATTGATGAACTAGAGTTAGAGTTCGCGCCGGGGTTGAATATCTTCACCGGGGAAACGGGTGCCGGCAAGTCTGTCATCCTCAAATCAGTAGGCCTCGTGTTAGGCGAGCGCGCCACTGCCGATATTGTTCGGGAAGGGACAGCCGCGGCGAAAGTGGAGGTGGGTGTCGCGCCATCGCCACAGCATCCTTTCTGGGCGGCATCTGCCGCCGCCGTGTTAGATGCTGACGATACCGCTATTCTCACCCGACAGATAAACGCGAACGGACGGAGCCGATGCCATCTCAATGGGCAGATGGCGAATTTAAGACAACTGCAGGCACTCGGCACCTTGCTCGTTGATATCCACGGGCAGCATGAGCACCAGTCGTTGTTCCGGACTGAAACGCATGTCAAACTCCTAGATGACTTTGGCGATTGCAGTGAAATGCGAAAACAGGTTGGCAAGCTCTATCAGCACCGTCAAAAATTGCTAAACGAGGTAACGCAGGTGACGCAGGCAGTGCAAGCATCCGAACGTGAGAAGGAACGCCTTGAATTTGAGTGTGACGAATTGGCGGCGGCGAACCTTGTCGAAGGCGAAGATGAAGCACTCGCGGCTGAAGCACGGGTGCTTAGCAACGCCGAGACGCTGTTTGATACCGCAAACCGCGTCTATGCCCAGCTGGAAAGCGGTAGGCGCACGCGGGACGCGTCAGAGAGGGCTGTGTTGGAACTGCTGAAAACTGTCTCCAAATCTCTCGGCAAGTTGTGTGAGATGGACGCAAGTCTGTCCGACGTTCATGAACGGTTGGATTCATCGCTGTATGAAATAGAGGATATCGCCGCGCACCTCCGCCAGTATGCGGCGGGGGTGGAGTTCAATCCGATGCGCCTCGCCGAAGTCACCGAACGCTTGGAACTCCTCTCAAAACTCAGGCGACGCTACGGCAACACTATTGAAGAGATACTGGCATACCATGCCGATGCGTCGCGGCAACTCCAGGCGTTACACTTCGGTACCGAAAGGATTGAGAAACTGAACGCGCAAATTGACGAGGTGACGCAGGAGGCGCAGCAGCTGTGTACCGCGCTCTCCGCCAAACGGAAACAGGTTGCAAAACGACTCTCTGTCCTGATTGAACGGGAATTGCGGACACTGGGGATGGACAACGCAAGATTCATTGTCGCTGTTCACCCCAAGGAAGACGAAAACGAAGACGAAAACGAAGACGAAAACGTAGTTATCGACAATGTCGATGACGGGTTACGCTTGCACTCACAACCCTTATCAAACGCCTGGCGCACGAGAAAAAACGCGCTTCAAATTGACGAGAAACGATACGCTTTCGGACCGGATGGCATCGATGCCGTAGAATTTTTAATTGCGCCCAACGTCGGTTCGGAGCCGCGTCCTATTGCAAAGATTGCCTCGGGCGGCGAAATCTCGCGCATCATGCTCGCGCTCAAAACGGTGCTTGTTCAAGTGGACGATATTCCCACGCTCATTTTTGATGAGATTGATAGCGGTATCGGCGGCAAAGTCGCCAGTGTCGTTGGAAAAAAATTGAAGCAACTCGCAGAATTTTCACAAGTTATCTGCATCACACACCTCCCCCAGATAGCCCGGTTTGCCGATAAACATTTTCGGGTGGAGAAGAAGGTTATCGGAGACCGGACGCTCATTACAGCGAAACCGCTGACACCCGAAGAACGCGTCAGCGAAATTGTGCGAATGCACGGCGGGGAAGAAACTGAAATCGGCCTCGCACACGCGCGCGAGAGGTTAGGAGAATAGCAAAAGCACGTATAGGGGCTCGCCTGAGCCCAACTGACAACCTCAAGATGGACTGCTAAGACAACCCCGCTAGCCTACAGGAAAGACAAGGTTTGTAGGTTCTCCTGCCAGACTTGAACGCGCCTGTAAAGGAGCAGTTAAATAACACAATGGACAAAAGATTTACACAAGCTCACGGCACAAATGTCTATACTGGCTGCGAACTGCTCGTCAAAGGCGCGTTGGAGAGCGGTGTGAGTCTCCTCACCGGCTACCCCGGTTCCCCTCTCGCCGAGGTGTTTGATGTCATCCAGCGTAACGCCGCGCTCTTCAAAGAAAACGGTATTGTCGCGCAAATAGCCAATAACGAGGCGTTGAGCATTGCCCGGTTAAACGGCTCCCAAATGGCAGAAGTGCGTGCGATTGCGTTCATGAAAAGCGTCGGTTTGCATGTCGCTGCCGATGCGCTCGCCATCAGCAATCTCGCTGGTACCATTGGCGGTGCTGTTGTTGTTGTTGGGGATGACACGTGGGGACATAGCACGCAGGTGCCAGCCGATTCTCGGTTCCTTGCACGGCATCTCTACACGCCCTTGGTGGAGCCCGGCACCTTTCAGGAACTCAAAGATTGGGTGGACATCGCCTTTCAGATATCCAAAGCGGCGAACCTCTATGTCGTGCTTCTCGCCACACAGAATCAGGCGGATGGCGGCGGAAACGTTGAACTGCACCCGAATGTCTATCCTACGATAAACCAGCAGAACCCCACCCTCTTGGATACCGGCTTGATTGATGCCTCACGGCGCGTCGTCTTACCGCCGGATACGGCGCGTATTGAGCGGGAAACTTTGGAGGAACGACTGCCTCAGGCACTTGAAACCGCCCGCGCCCTGAAGCTAAATCAGATTCAGTGGCCAGACTCAGGAGCACTTAGCCAAGGGATGCCCCGCGTTAGCCGAGACGTAGTAGGAGTTGGCCTGCCGAGGCAACGCCAACCGAACGCTTCGCGCCCAGACGAAAAATATGCCTTCGGGTTCATTACCGCCGGTTTCGCGTATAGTTATTTGCAGCATGCTCTCGGCGAATTGAACGTTCTGGGAGACATGCCTATCCTTAAACTCGGTATGACGCATCCGCTTGACACCGACATCGTGCGAGAATTTGCCGAGCAGGTTGAGGCCTGCTACGTTGTGGAAGAGAAACGTTCTCTGCTTGAAAATGAACTCAAGGCATGCCTGACGCAGCTGTATCAGAACAGCGAACTCACACGGCGTGTGCAGGTGTGGGGAAAGCAGTTCCCGGAGGGGTTGCCAGGGCTGCCTTCCGAGGCCGGGTTAGATACCTCCCTCCTCATCCAACGGCTTGTGCCCCTCTTCAAGCACTTCGCTGCCAAAGCCGACGAAAAACTTCGCACCAGCAACGGAGTTATTGACAGTGCCGAGGACACATTACGCAGCGAAATCATCGTGCACCAAAACTGCACATCGAACGCCTTGCGCCAATACGAGAAACTTCGCGCCAAGACACAAATATTTAACCGCGAAGCAGCACTGCAAAAGCAGGTATCCGAACAGCAGTTTGACATGCCGCAGCGCACACCAACGTTTTGCCCCGGGTGCCCGCATCGCGATTCGTCCAGCGTCCTCCTCCAAATCACGGAGCAGTTTATGGATGCTGCTTACATGAAAAAACATCACAAGTCGTCCCCGGTCGATCTGGTTTTTCACGGTGATATCGGCTGCTATTCGATGCTCAAATATGAACCCTTTCCGCGCTTGATGCACAACCTCTCTGCAATGGCACTCGGTGGTGCCGCTGGCGCAGGCATTGACGCGTTCATTCAAAACAAACAAGTTGTCTTCATGGGTGATTCCACCTTTTTTCACGGTGGCATGGCGGCCATCTCCGATTCGATAAAAAACAATCAGGACATCGCCTATATTATCTTGGACAATCAGACAACGGCCATGACGGGCCACCAACCGACACCGGCTGGCGACATCGATATCCTCGGTAATCCGACATTCGCGCAAGACATTGAGAAAGTGGCGCAAGGCCTTGCCGGTGACTCCGAAATAGACATCGTCCGTACGAACCCCGAAGACCGGGGTACTTACAAAAAATATCTCGAGAAAACGATACTTAAACCCGGTGTCAAGATTGTCATCGCCGATAAGGAGTGCGCGATTACCTATCAGCGCCGCCTGCGGCGCGAAGAACAAAAGACGCTAGCCGAGGACGGGTTTCTTGCGCGGGAAAGACACATTAATATCACCCCCGAGGTCTGCGAGTTCTGCCTTGAATGCACGAAATCGACGGGATGTCCGGCGTTAAAGATTATTCCTACCGACTACGGCGATAAAATCGGGATTGACATGTCCACGTGTGTCACCGATGGCGCGTGCGCGCGCATTAAATCCGCGTGCCCTTCTTTTGAAGAGGTTATCGTTACTCGCAAACGTCCGCCCCGCAAGGTAGCATCCCTCCCTTGGACAGACATGCAAGAAAAGACAACGTCTTTTCTGTCTAATGAGACAACGTTGCCCACCCCAGAAGGGGGCAAACCACGCTTTGCGCCAGGACAAAAAACGTGGCATGCTTATGCGGCAGGTGTCGGCGGCATGGGTATTGGCACTATCTCCAAAATTCTCGTTGTTGCTGGGCATCTGCAAGGCTACGATGTCACCTTCTGTGATAGGAAAGGCTTAGCAATTCGCAACGGCGGTGTCTACTCGCACGTCACCTATAGCCACCCCGGTGTTTCTGTCGCGCCTATCATCGCCTACGGCAAGGCAGATCTGGTGTTAGGGCTTGACATTTTAGAGGCGGTGCGCGGTATCAATGCGAATTCTCTTTTTCGTGTTGCATCTCCGGCGCGCACCGCCGCCGTTGTGAATACCGCCAAAACGGAGACGATGTCGACGCTCATCGGCAAGGAGGCGTTTGATGTCGCCGCTTTGGAGACCGCACTCCACGCCAGCACGGATGCGGATGCTTACTTCGGCGCAGATCTGTTTGCTATTTCTGAACAAATGTTCGGCAACAAAGTCTATGCGAATATGATGCTGCTCGGTACCGCCTTCCAACGTGGACTGATACCGCTGGAATTAGAACCCATTCACCTCGCGCTTAAGCAAATGGTGCGCCCTGCGGATTTAGAGACAAACCTGAAGGCTTTCAACGCCGGGCGGCGGCTTGCTGTAGAAAATAGCACTATAAACGTAGGCTTCGCCAACGGCGAAGATGGATTACGTCAACGCGGGTTATT
Source organism: uncultured Poribacteria bacterium (assembly GCA_958296135.1). Classification (GTDB taxonomy): domain Bacteria; phylum Poribacteria; class WGA-4E; order WGA-4E; family WGA-3G; genus AGPOR5. Next base: position 3,328,688 of record CATQHZ010000001.1, on the reverse strand, counting down.
ACAACCCCCCGCGCATCCGAACGCCTCGTGCCACGACGAAATACTTGCGGCAAAGCGCGAAATTTTGGCGAAGAAACGGCGCGGCAAACAGTTGGCACACGCCTATCAGTCGCTCGTTGAAAGCACCGTAGCGACGCTGGACATGGACGACAACACGCATCGGACGCTGGCCCTCCATATTTACGATATAGTGCAGTTTGAAGACATCGCCTACGCTCGCCAATACGTTGAAAAGGTGTTGCACATTCACGCGCGTGATTCGGAAGCTGAGGGGTATCGCGCCACGAAAGCGGCGATGCCCGCGCTCCATAAAGTGATGCTGATTAAAGACGAAGTCTACGTCGCGCACTTGTTAACGAGTGAGGAAAAACTCCTACGCGATAAGCGACGCTATAAAGTTGACGAGGCAAACGGCGATAGAATACACTACGTCCACCTCAATCGTCCTCGTTTCAACGTGATGGGGATGGACTTTGAGGCAGATATTGACACGCGGAATTGGCAGCTCAATCTCATGAAGCGGATGAAGTTCCTCCGGCGATGGCTCTCGCGGTGGCACGCGAAGGAGAAAGCGTTCCGAGACTGGTATCTCGCGCGCGTGATTGATACCTTCGCTCCAACTGATGCGGAAAGTTACGAAAACCACGTCCGTGCTATTGAAGCGGCGGAGACAGTGCGTGGCTACCGTGAAATTCGCTATCCGACGATGGAACAGGCGAAAGAGCAGATTGAAATGCTTTTGAGAAAAACTTAGCCAAGGAACGTCAGTCTTGACAACGGCAAGGCGGCCTGCTAAGTCAACCCCAATGTTAACTAAAGCACCAGGAACGGAGTCATTGACAACGTCGATGACAGATGACGTAAAGCCATGTCATACCCCCAACACACGTATCCGAACACATTGCGAACAACGAAAAGGATTACTGGACATACCCGCATTCTCGGTGTGATTGGCGCACCGGTTGAGCACAGCCGTTCGCCGCAAATGCACAACGCGGCCCTCGCGAAAGCTGGACTGGACTACGTCTACGTGCCTTTCCACGTTCGGCCCGGCGACATTGCGCACGCGCTGGAAGGCTTCAAGGCATTGAACATCGTCGGTATCAACGTCACACTTCCGCATAAGCAGGCTGTTCTCCCGCATTTAACTTCAATTTCACGGGAAGCGGCACTCATCGGTGCTGTCAACACGCTCAGCTTTCGCGAGGGAGAGATTCACGGCGATAACACGGATGCGGAAGGATTTCTGCGGGCGTTGCGCGAAGCAACAGGCGACACCGAAACCGAACTTGCAACAACCTCGCAAGCAGACCCGGGAAGAAGACGTTTTGGCTGTGGAACCTCTAACCGAACGCATTGCGACATACAAAATGTTGTCGTGTTGGGAGCGGGCGGTGCCGCTCGGGCTGTCGTCGTCGCGCTCGCGCTTGCGGGCGCGACGCGTATCGTCATCGCAAACCGGACCGCGGCGAAAGCCGGCGCTTTAGCTGAAGAGATGCAGGAGAAGACTGGGGTTGTCATGTTAGGGATGGGGCTTACCGATACGCGCATCGACGAGGCAGTGTGCAATAGCACGCTTCTCGTTAATACGGCAACGTCTAGCATGGAAGCAGATGCACCGCTGCTCATTGACATCGATGCGTTGCTGCCTCACACCTTCGTTTATGACATCGTCTATACGCCACCTGTCACGCCGCTGATGCGCGCCGCAGCCGAACGCGGTTGCAAAACGCTCGGCGGCATCGGAATGCTCATCCATCAAGGGGCCATCGCCTTTGAAAAGTGGACAGACGTGAAACCGTGTCTCACGACACTCCGGCACGCTCTTGATATTTCATAGAAACGAGGAAAACACTATGCAACAGAAAGAACAAGAACAACAAGCTATCCGATTCGTTATCCTCGGTGTCCCTTATTCCATCAGACCCAGTGAGGACTTATCGGCGGAGGATATTCACGAACTCATTGAATACGTCAAAGGACTTGTCAGTTCATACAGCCAAAAAGGGTTTGATGAGCAGAAGATTCCGTTGCTCGTCGCTTTCCACATCGCTGATGAACTGCGGCGGCTCCAGGCATCTTATGAGACACCGCTGCATCGGTTAGTCGAAAAGCTGCACGTGGCGATCGAAGACGCGGATTAGGCCGGTTGCCAGCCGCGAACGACCGGCGGCTTTCCTACTGGCACCAAGCGTCGTTCGCATCGGCTCGCGCAAAAATGCTGACTTATCCGGACGTTGTCCTTTTTGCATTCTTGTGAAAAATACGTTCGCAAGACGCTGGATGAACCATGTTATTGCACTCATTGCGTCATCCCAAGAAACGTGCTATCATCTTCGACCTGTTCGGGACCTTGGTAGGCAACTTCAGCCGCCGCGAGAACGACAAAGTTGTCGCGCAGATGGCTGAAATTCTCAACGTGCCCTATCCACAATTCTGGCAACGCATGGGAGAAACCTACGCCGATAGGTGCTTAGGCCGTTATGCCTGCATCGAGGAGCTTATGCGTGCCATCTGTTCGGACTTGGGGCTCGAACCGCGCTCAGGAGCTCGCGCCTACAGCGATGCCGCCAACATTCACTACAAATTCATGGCGAACGCGCTCATCCCCAAGCCAGAAGTCTTGGACGCTTTGAACACGCTGAAAGACGCGGGCTTAAAATTGGGACTTATCAGCGATTGTGGTCCCTCCGTGCCGCGGCTCTTTCCCTTATCGCCGTTAGCCGAATGCATTGACACCCCTGTTTTCTCCTGTGATGTGCATCTCAAGAAGCCATCACTCAGCATCTATGAGGTAGCGTGCCACCGACTGCGGGTGCAACCAGAGGCATGTCTCTACGTGGGTGATGGAAGTAGTGAGGAATTGACAGGAGCTGCCACCGCTGGCATGCTTCCCATCCTCAAGCGGACAGATTTGACCGGTGTCTACGATGCGCACAGACCGGATGTGGAAAATTGGCAAGGCCCCGTTATTGACGAGATTCGGGAGCTTTGCGACATGATGCAGCAAACCTAATCCTAAGCGTGTCTGTAGAGCGAGCTCACCCTACTGACGGGCCGTAGGCACGGTTTGACGTTCCACAAAGGGGCGCGCCTACCGGGAACGGGCTGCGATTAAAACCGACTCTTCAACTCACCCCAGCGGGCCGGCAGTTTGTCCAACGCCTCAACGGGGAAAACCTTGTCCATCGCTTGGTTCACCTCGTCTTCAGTGAGCGCGACGCTCCAGATAGCGACATCATCAATAAGGCCGACGTAGTGCTCTCGATGCCCTTCGCTATTTCTGCCGATAGAGACTGGTACGTCGTTGGTATCAATCTTGCCTTTCGCGTCGGTTTCCACCTTCACTTCTCCATCGTAGTAGAGTTTCATCTCGCTCCCATCGTAGGTTGCGGCGAGGAAAGAGTGAACGTTGTATCCAAGATCTCCGCGAAACCCATCGGTTGGCGGATGGGCGTTTCGCGTCTATGGGCTTGCGCAGCAGGAGGTGATTCTAGCATGCCTCCTCCGTAGCCCTTTCCAGATAAAGACGCGTCGGCACAATTGCCCAAATAGGGACTAGGCATGCAAGAATCAACCCTCTGGCGGCAAGTATGGCCACCGTCGTGGGAACGCCCGGTAAATTGGCTAAGCTCACGTCAACATTGGCACCGAGGAACAGTGTGAAGAAATTGAATGGAAACAATATCTCGCGAATCGACGAGAGTTCCGGCGTAAAGACTGAAAACGTCAGCAATGCGCAACCCAGAAGCACCGAGGTAAGTGTTGAGGCCACCCATGATGTCACGAGATAAATGAGGAAAAACCGCCACCAATTTCCTTTCACCAACGCATAGCTGCGGCGGAAAACCGATAGCACAGAGTGCTGCTCAAGCATGAGGCACGGATTATAGAGACTGACGTACACGAGAAAATAGGTGTGCGCCACGGTTATTGTAAACATAGATTTGAAAACTGCCCACGGTATAAACCAGCGTAACGCGAAGGAGAAGAAAATAGTGAGCCCATCCAAAATGAGCACCAAGAGGAGGTTTGTTCCTAAGACCTTCCAGATGCTGCGCCCGGTGTGCCGCCACACCTCTCTAGCGGTTATCTTCTGTCCGCCATAAAGTTGGGCGACAGCGAGGGATAATGGGCAAAGCACGAGTAGGAGGAGACTGTAGTAATTGACGTTTCGGAAATTCCGAAGGTCGAGGCTCCATATCCAAGTGCTCCCATCCTCTCTCGTTAATCTGACAGAGGGAAAGAATCCGAATCTCGCGTCAAACCCCGGCTCGCGCTGCGAAATGTCCAGGGTGCCGATGCCATCAACTGTGTTAACGTTCCATCCAACCTTGAACTCCGCCGGAAGTTCCTCTGCGGTTCGGAAAAACAGCGCGATGTCAACTAAAATTGCGAGGATAAGCACGGGCAGCAGAATCCGACAAAACAGCCCGAAATGGTTACGATACATGGACACGATTGTTCTAGTAATTCCCGCTGAGTTAGCCATTGGTTTTCCCTCCGTTGGAGTAAAAAAGAATCCGTTCCGATAACACCGTTAGTTCCTTAATATCTATAGGAATTGCAGTCATTTTACAAGATTTCCCGTTTTATGCCAATGAAAAATCGCCGCGGACGGCCCCGGTTTGCCTTTTGTGAAGAGATATGGTATACTCTCTCCATCATGTTTTTAAAGAATCACGTTTCCAGCAACAGAAGCCGTAATTTTGTCCAATCCTATCAACCTGAAAATCCTGATTCGCTTTGGCAGCGCGCGACAGATACCCTTGTCTATCAAATTGTTCGGAGTTTCGGTTGGTTCTGCCGGCAACTTCCCAAACCGTGGGCGATGCGCCTCGGCAGCGGGATAGGCAAACTGCTCTATTATTTGCTAAAAAAACGGCGGCAGACCGCCCTAGATAACCTTCAGCTTGCGTTCGGCGAAAACGCTTGTAAGGATGGATGTCGTTCATATCTGCCCGCTCAATCCATACCAGAGATTTGCAGGAAATGCTTTATCAATCTCGGCAAAACCTGCATCGAATTTCTTCGGTTTCCGCTGTTTGATGCAGAGAATATCTGGCGCGAGGTTACCGTGGAGGGCGCGGAACATCTCCATGCCGCTTTGGCACAAGGAAAAGGGGCCATCGTCTTTCTGCCACACTTTGGGAATTGGGAGTTCCTCTCGCTGGTTTACGGCGCGCTCATTCCGCATCAGGCGAAAGCCATCGCTTTTCCGTTGAAAAATGTGAAACTGAACGCCTATATCTGGCAGTATCGCGAGCACCTCAGTTTGGAATTAATTCCACGGAAGCGCGCCGTGCGAGAAACTTTGCGCGCGCTGAAGGATAATGCCGCGGTCGGATTTTTCGCAGATCAGAACGCCGGCCGGGAAGGCGTATTCGTCGATTTTTTCGGGAGACCGGCTTCAGCGGTGCGGGGCCCCGTCGCGCTTGCGCTGAAGACTGGTGCGCCGCTCCTCTTCTCCTTAGACATCCGTCAGCCCGATGACCGGCACCGCGTTCACATTTTGCCACCGATGCAGCTGGAAGTCTCCGACAATTTTGAGCGCGACGTTGAGGTCTGGACAGCATGTCTGCTGAAGCATTTAGAGGGGTATATTCGCGAATACCCGGAGCAGTGGCTGTGGCTTCACAACCGGTGGAAGACGCAGCCGCATCCTGCGTGGCAGGCGAGACGGGAAAGCCGGTTCGTGCGGGAAGGAAAAAAGACTGATGCAGCACACTCGCCGTAGGCGCGGTTTGAAACCGCGCCTACCGGTCATGATAGATTTGCGGCAGGCCTAGAAAATCATGTTGCATGAACGTGTAAATTATGTTAAAATAAGGGGACACTTGGAAATACCTAGGTAACTTTAAACGACAGAGAGGCAAAACCATGAAAAGATACACATTATCCGTCATCGTCATCCTTGCCGCTATCGGCATTCCGTTCTTCCTCATCCATTCCGGTGAAAAAGAGGCGATGAGTGGCGATGAACGCATCACCCGCGCGATGCTCAACCGCGCCCTGATGGGTGCGGTTTCTATCGCCGAGAAAAATTACTACGAACCTGTTGACAGCGATGAGATGTACCTCGGTGCGATTAAAGGCGCGCTCGCTGCTATCGGCGATCCGTATACCTACTACATATCCGAACGGGACCATCAACGTTCCGTTGAGAATCTCTATAATGCGGGGTTTGGCGGGCTCGGCATCCATATCTATCCAGACCATCGTGGGTTCATCAAGATTTCTAAACCGCTTACCGGTACTCCTGCTGAGTCACACGGGCTCCGCGCCGGTGATTATATCACTAAAGTCAACGGGCAGCGCATCCACCTCACCGAAAAAACGGGTATGATGATTAACGATGTCGTTGATATGCTGCGCGGGAAACTGGGCACGGAGGTGACAATTACCGTGCAGCGCGAATTTCTGAAGCCGTTTGAGGTGACGCTCACGCGTGCTAGGATTCCGATTACGAGCGTCATGTCAACGATGCTTGAGGAGTCTATCGGCTATATCCATATCACGAAGTTTATCGGGAGCGGCAGGAAGGGTGGGACAGAAGAGGAATTCAACAACGCCCTTGCTGCGCATAACGCTGCTGGCATGAAGGCACTCATTCTGGATTTGCGGGACAATCAGGGTGGGCTTCTCAACGCTGCATATCACGTCGCCGATGCGTTCATTGACGAGGGGCCGATCGTCTCCACTCGGAACGAACGCCGAAGTGAGTTTAACGAGGAGTATCCTGCAAGTCCGCACCTCTTGTGTGATGCGGCTATGCCCCTGGTTGTGCTAGTGAATGAATACAGCGCGAGTGCGTCTGAAATCGTCGCGGGCGCGGTGAAAGATACCCGCCGCGGCCTCCTAGTCGGGCAAAAAACCTTCGGCAAAGGTGTCGTCCAAAAACGCTACCCGCTGGGGCCTTCCGACACCATCGGTGCAATGTCGCTGACGATTTCCACCTATTATACGCCGAACGGCACCTCCATCCATAAAGCTGGCATCACCCCACACGTCGCTGTCTCTCTTGAGAAATATGGGCGCATTGCACAGGTGATGCAGCGGATGGCTGCGGAGCAAGACGCAGTGGAAGATTTCGTCACAGAATGGATTGAGGATGAATTGAAGCGGACGGGAGAAACGCCCAAAGAGTTCGCGAAACTGGCGGATGCCCTGCCGGCGTTACAGCAATCTCTGGAGGCAGATGGCATCCGCGTCGGACTGCGGTGGTTAAAACTGCGTGCGGAGCAGCTGTTTAACCTCAACGTCGGCATTGAACGCGTCGTGAATTTAGCATACGACAAGCAATTGCAGGAGGCCCTCCGCATCATCAAAGCTGGCGAGATTGACAAATACCTCAACCCGCCGCCCGAGAGTGCCGAGTCCCTCTCCTCCACAGAAGTTGAAAAACCGGGAGAAGGCGCGGCAACTTCTGAGGAATAGTACCGAATTCACCTGAGTCGCTCGGGTTCGCAACTCGCCGATGTTAGTGACATCGGGAGCCCGAACAGAGCAAGACGAGACAGTCTTGCCCTACTGAGAAATAAGCAGAAGGCGAGGGCCCGGCGAACGCTAATCGCCGAGGGTTCCCCTCGCCATCGTCAAAATGCCCCAAAAATCTCCCAATGTCATCACCAAAAAAGCGATAATCGTTGGCCTCATCCTCGTCATCGTCAATGCGTATTGGGTGGGGATAGCTAGTGAATTGTGGTATGCAGTCTACACGCTAGTCTCGCCGTTTTCCAACGCGGTTTTTACGTTAGTGGTGCTCCTCGCGCTCAACGTGCTGCTTCGGAAACTGTCGCCGAGCGTCGCCTTTACCGCCGCGGAATTGCTGCTCATCTACATTATGGTGACGATGGTGTCCACTATCTCCGGCCATGCGATGATGGCAATTCTGATGGGAACCCTCGCGCATCCTTTCTGGTTCGCGAGTGCCGAAAACGAGTGGGCCCAACTCTTCCTGCACCATATACCGGCGTGGCTCACTGTGCATGACTACGAATGGCTAGCCGGCTATTATGAGGGTGAATCTAGCATTTATTGGGCAGAACACCTCCGTATCTGGATAAGGCCGGCACTCATCTGGTCTGGTTTTATTTTCCTGCTCTACGGTTCACTGCTCTGTCTCGGGTTGCTTCTCCGCAAGCAGTGGATGGAACGCGAAAAACTGAGTTTCCCACTAACGCAGCTGCCGTTGCAGATGACAACGAACCGCAACTTTTTCCGTTCCCGCGCGCTTTGGCTTGGGTTCGGTGCGGCTGCGCTGCTTCGGGTACTGGCTGGACTGCATGACATTTTTCCGGTTGTCCCCGCGATGCCGCCGAACTATCGCTTGGATAGTCATTTTACGGAGCGTCCATGGAACGCTATCGGGTATGCCTCCATGTCGTTCAACCTCGCGGTTGTCGGGTTAACCTATTTCATGCCGTTGGATCTTGCCTTTTCGACGTGGTTTTTCTTCTGGCTCACCCGTGCTGAGCGTGTCATTGCGAGTGCTGTCGGTGTGACGAACATCAGCGTGCTCCATCTCAATGACAGAGCCTCCGGCGCGTGGGTGGGCATCGCCGTGCTGACACTCTGGATGGGGCGGCGGCATTTCGCGCGTTTCGCCCGGCACGTCTTCGGCCGGGAACGCGGCGACGATACCAGCGAACCCTTCACTTATCGGACGACTACCGCGCTCACAGTTATCAGCGTCGGGCTGGTGTTCGCGTTCTGTTATGCCGCCGGCATGTCGCTGTGGGCGATAGGCGTTTTCTATGCCCTGTTCATTGCATTTGCGTTGGCAATCGGGCGCGTGCGCGCGGAACTCGGGCCGCCTTACCACGAAGTTATCGGTATCAACCCGCGCCAGATGATGGTAAGCATGTTCGGGACGCGGCAATTAGGTGCGGCGAACCTCACCGTGATGACGTTCCTCTACGCCTTTAATCGTTGCAACCGTTCACATCCGATGCCGAACCAGATCGAGTCACTTCGCATTGGGGAACGGGCAGGTATGCCGGGGAAAACCTTGCTGTTGGGGATGGCACTCGCTATCGGCGTTGGCGCGCTCGCCACATTCTGGACATATTTACAAGTGGCGTATCATTACGGCGTGCTGGCGCGCTGCCAAGGCGTTGTCGGCCGCTTCGGGTGGGAAAGTTTCAATCCACTTCAGAGTTGGCTCCAGCATCCGAAGGAGCCGGATATCAGCGCGGTGGCATTTATGTCCGGCGGCTTCGCGTTCGTCTTTCTCCTCAATTTTCTCCGCACCCGTCTGCTGTGGTGGACACTTCATCCATCGGGATATGTGCTTTCCGGGGCATCGTGGGGCGGGCTTATCTACTTCTGGTTCCCTGTGATGGTGAGTTGGTTAATCAAGTTCCTCATCCTCCGTTTTTCTGGTTGGCAGACGTATCGCAAGGCGATTCCGTTTTTCCTCGGACTCGTTTTAGGGGACTACATTCCGCGGAGCCTACTGAGCCTCATCAGTTTTGCGTTGAATCTCTACATGCCCTCCTCCGGCGCGGGACATACGTTATGACACCGCTACTGACTGTCAATGGAATTACCAAACGATTCGGGGCAGACCAGCCTCCTGTCGTCAATGCTGTGAGTTTTGAGGTGTATTCGGGCGAAATCTTCGCGCTACTCGGGCCGAGTGGCTGCGGTAAAACGACGACGCTGCGACTCATCGCGGGATTTGAAAAGGCGGATGCTGGCACGATTACTGTGGCGGGACGCGTGTTTGCGAATGGCCAGGTGCATGTTCCTCCGGAAGTGCGCGGCATCGGATTTGTTTTTCAGGACTTCGCCTTGTTTCCGCACAAGAACGTGCTTGATAACGTCGCCTTCGGACTCCGAAAAATGCGGAAGAAGACGCGGCGCGCCAGAGCCATGGAGGTGCTAGAAATGGTGGGTTTAGCGGATTTCCACGCGCGGTTACCACATCACCTCTCCGGTGGCGAACAGCAGCGCGTCGCCTTGGCGCGCTCCATTGTCGCGCGGCCACGGCTGCTCTTGCTAGACGAACCCTTCTCCAGCCTTGACCCGGGATTACGGCAGGCAACCCGTGAAGAGGTGCGCGCGCTCCTGAAATCCGAAGGTATCAGTGCCGTGCTCGTTACGCACAGTCAAGAGGAAGCGTTAAGTTTCGCCGAACGGTTAGCCGTGATGAAGATAGGAACGGTTGAACAGATTGGCACGCCGGTAGAGGTGTATCGGCAGCCGAAAACGGCGTATGTCGCAGATTTTCTCGGGCAAACCAACTTTATCCGTGTGCACGTGAAAGATGGAGTGGCCGAGACCCGGTTTGGACATATACGTGTAGGCGCGCTTTGTCAGCGCGCTACTTCCACCAACGAAGTCATCCTCTCAATCCGTCCTGAATGCTTAACGATGAAAGCCAGCTGTGATGCGAAAGGCGGCCGTATCGTCGGCCGCGCGTTTAAGGGGAATTACTTCATCTATCAAGTTGAGGTGGAAGGAGAGATTTACGCTGTCCAAACCGACTACGGTTGCCCATCCCAGATTGGGGATAGCGTTGTATTAGAGGCCGTTTCCGCCGTGCCGGTTGCGGATGCCTAATCGTCGGGGAGGAGCCCCCGAATCTCATGAATCCCTTGGATCATCCGCTGAAATGCTTCCCCCAGTTGGGTGAGTTGCGCGCGGACCTCGGCATCATTCCCTGCCTCTAGTGCATCGTGAACGCCGGGAAAAATGACCGCGGCATACCCTGTATTCAGTCCCGGTGCGTAGATGAGATGCTTGAACCACGGGCGCAGTGGCAAACCTGCTTCACTTGTCAAATGCCGCTCTAGTTGATACAAACGCTGGTTTATCTCTGCGACATTCGGCAGGTTTCCGGATTCCAGGGCTATTTCAAACGCCTGATGCAGCGCAGCCGCCGCCTCTTCCCATGCCGCGAGTAATTCGGCGAGTTTTTCAATTTCCGAGGCAATCTTGATTTCTGAACCGGCATTTTGCAACAACTTCAGTGGCATCCCGAGGTCTACCGCGTAAGTTCCGTAATCAAGAGGCAAAATATCGGCATTCGCTAGTTGCAACGCGAGCAGCCCCCAAATCTTTGCCATCGCCGCCTGGTACTGAAACGTTGCGTCGCCGAAGTGCGACATCCAATAAAAGTTGTCCTGCATGGCGTGGTAGACACCGTAGGGGCCGCCAAATCCCATGCTGAGTGAGGGGATGCCGGCATGCCCGATAAACGGCGAATGGTCGGAACCGCTGCCGAGGTTGCCAACCTGCGGAACTGCTTTCCCCTGTCTCGTCTGCCAGATCTCGTAAACCGATTTTAAGGAGCCCGGGTCGGTGACGGTTTGCGTTACGTCGCGAACCAACTGCCGCAGCGATGGAACAGCACTGACATAAAGGTTTCCGCCTGTGGCGGCGATGTCAACGTTGAGGTAGGCAACAGCTTTCTGATTCAGCGTCGCTTTCAGTTCTTCGACCCATTCGGTTGAGCCGATGATGCCGAATTCTTCTGCATCCCATGCGGCGAAAACGATCGTACGTTTTGGACGCGTCCCCGCTTTGGCGAGCGCGCCCAGGCATCGCGCGACTTCTAACAGCGATGCGGTGCCGCTGCCGGGGTCCGCCGCGCCATAAACCCATGCATCGTGGTGATTGCCTAAAATCACCCATTCATCTGGGTATTCCGTGCCTGCCAAAGTGGCGATGACGTTGTAGATGGGACGGATGCTGTGCTCGCAGCGCACCTTGAGGTGAACCTTCGCCGGCCCAGGGCCAATGTGATATGCGAAGGGCAGGCCGCCCTGCCATGCCGATGGCACATTCGGGCCGGCGAGTGCTTGTAACAACGGTTGCGCATCTCGATACGCCAGCGGTACAACCGGTATCTTAGGCAAGTCTGTCGCTTCGGCGCGAGTGAGTCTTTCTGCATCTTGAGTTGCCGCCCAGCCGGGTGTCAACGGGTCGCTGGCGTGTTGGAAGATATATTTCACCGTGCCACGCTGAATTGCATCGGCAGAGCGCCACGGGCCGCGCGGGTAGACATCGCCCCGCATGTAGCCGTCGTCTGCAGGATCGGAGTAGAGGATTAAGCCTACAGCCCCGTTATCCCCCGCGACCTTCGCCTTTACGCCGCGGTAGCTGCCGCCGTACCGAACAATGCAGATTTTCCCCTCAACCGAAATGCCTTGTTCCCTGAGAAATAGGTAATCCTCCGGCAATCCCTTGTTGACGTAGACAAGTTCCGCTGTCACATCGCCATCGGGCGAATAGGCGTTGTATCCCGGCACAATCTCCGTTTCGTACGAGTCCTTGTCCCACTCCCAACTCGCCTCTTTTCCCATGGCTTGGTAGGCGGTAGGTGAGACCATCTCTACTTGCACCTCAAGCGGGTGTGGCAGGTAGACGTGGTATTCGTAGAGCTGCACCTTCAAGCCGTAGTTTTCAAACTCATCGCGCAAGTATTCTGCCACCTTCCGGCTATTCTCTGTCCCGGCGAGGTGCGGTTCTTCGGTGAGGTGCCGTAGTTTCTGCCGACACATCTCCGGGGAAACAAGTGCTTTATACGCGGCTTCATAGTCCTTTTGGATAACGGCATTTTCCGCCGTGAACCCGCGGATACCGGTGGCGGCGCGTGCGAAAAGTAGTGTCGCAAGGAGGCAAATGAGACAGATTCCCCGTTGCCACCGTTGGAATGTTGTTATCGTTGTGATTTCTCTTCACCTTCTTTCTCTGTTTTGCAGGGATAATAGCATATTTCCCTGCGCGTTTTCAATGTTAAAAACGAAACGCCGAGAAACGATTCAGTTTTCCCCGTCGGGAGTCAGGGCTCGCCTGAGGATTAAGAAAATAATTCGGTTAATTTTTCGGCGGGATACGGGCGGATATGGAAATCCGCGTGGGAACCCCCGAAACCTGAAAACGAGAACGATTTCGGTTCCCATTTTGTGCGTATCTTATTCAATGAGACTTACCCACCCCCTGTCAATTTTTTTCAACACGGCTCTCAAAAAGATTTGACATCATCCCTTTTATATGATAAAATATATCAATGAGAAAACGCGGTTAACGCCAAACGCTACACGCCAACAGCAAAGGATGCCATGCAAGCCAAGATTTTAATCGTTGAAGACGAACGCGATATTGTTGAACTGCTACGATATAACCTGCAGGAAGCAGGCTTTAAAACGGATTACGTCCGGAACGGTGCTGATGCACTTCAGCGTGCTATCGAAGAACCGCCGGACCTCATTCTGTTGGACCTCATGCTTCCAGAAGTAGACGGCCTCATCGTCTGCCGTTTACTGAAAAGCGATTCGCGGACCAAGCATGTCCCCATCGTCATGCTCACTGCTAAGAGAGAAGAAGAGGACAGAATCAGGGGATTAGAGCACGGGGCTGATGACTATATCCCGAAGCCGTTTAGCCCTAGGGAAGTCGTTTTGCGCGTCGCCGCTGTCCTCCGCCGTCTCAAAGTTGGGCGAGAAACGGAGGAGACGCAAAAAATTCGGACGCACGGCCTCACCATCGATCTGGACAAGCATCAAGTGCAGACGGAAGACGAGACAATCGAGCTCACCGCCACGGAGTTCAAGCTCCTCACCTTGTTTGCACGTTCCCCCGGGCGCGTTTTCACCCGCGAGATTCTCATGGACGTTATCTGGGGGCAGGAGTATTACGGTATCGACCGGACTGTGGATACGCATGTCAGCCGCCTCCGCCGGAAACTCGGAGACCTCGGGCGACATATTGAGACGGTACACGGGGTAGGATATCGGTTTCGCGAGGTTTAGTCTTTGAGCTCCCCCGCGCTACGGACAGCCCCGGGAACGTAGGGCGAGGGCCCGGCGAACGCTAATCGCCGAGGGTTCCCCTCGCCACTGTCGAGGCACGCGGGAGACAGGCTTCAGGGAGCATCGAGACCGGGAGGGCTCTCCTACCTCGCCACTGTCGACGCACGCGGGAGACAGGCTTCAGGGAGCATCGAGACGCGGGAGGGCTCTCCTACCTCGCCACTGTCAAGGCACGCGGGGGACAACGAATACGGAGAAATTACATGCCAAACAACGAGAACACTCTCACCGTCGCCTTCCTGAATGTGCTACGCCCGATGCGGCATTCTTGGAGCGTCGCGGCGCATCCGATCCGGCCGTTTCGGGAGAATCAGAAGGAGCCGGATGCCGTTATCACCGAACCGAAGCGGAACGCTATTGCCATTGAGGTGAAGGTTGATGGCGAACGCGCGCCGGATACCAGCGGCGAGGGACAACTCCTCGACGACTGTCTCGGCCAAACGCTCAAGCAGTCCGGCGAGACAATTCATACCGGCATCGCCATTCGGTTCCCGCACCGCTACCGAACTATCGAACAGGGTGGCCTTCTCTCTGAGATGGGAGCGGCAAAAGACATCAAATATATCCTGCTCAGCACGGATGCGCCGCACCGTTTTCCGCAAGTCAGCGGGATGCCGGGCCCTGAAGATTGGCTCACCGGCAGCGTCTCAAACATCGCCGATGCCATCCGCGTCGGGGCGACACCTGTCGCAAAGATTGAGGAGGCAGCCCAGATTCTGGAGCGCGGCATCGAAGCAGCGGGAAAACTCGTTGATACTGCCATTGCGGCGCGGCCCGAAATCGGCAAACAGATTGAGTCGGCTCTCCATCAAGAATCCTGTCCGCAAACCACCCGGATGGCGATGCTCATCATCGGGAACGCGTTCATTTTTCAAAGTTCCCTCGCCGGGAAGCCGGAACTTGAGACGGTGCCCTCACTCAGCCGCCTCCGGGGACAAAACGGGCTGCTGGATTCTGACCTGGTTTTCGACGCGTGGTACACTATCCAGACGGTAAACTACCACTCTATCTACGATGTGGCTGTCGAGCTTGTTAACGCCATCGCGCTGGATGACAGGCTTGTCGGCGCGGTGCTGTGGACGCTCCGCAACACGGCGCGCGAATTGGAGCAGATGGGGCTCGCACGGGAGCACGAACTAGCCGGCATCGTCTTCCAAAAATTGATTACCGACCGGCGGTTCATCAAGGCGCACTATACGCGTCCTGAATCGGCGGCACTTCTTTCCGCGTTGGTTCTCCCACCTCCACCACCGGTGACGAACGAAGAGACAGGTTCCAAACCTGCCTCTCGGAAGGTTGCGCATCTTCCGAAGATAGCCGATTTCGCCTGCGGCACCGGTACACTGCTGAACGGCGTTTATCAACGCCTCCTCGGTTTTCACGAACAGGCAGGTGGGAAAAGCGAGGATATCCATCAGTTTATGCTGGAGAAGAACCTCGTCGGTTGCGATATTTTGCCGAACGCGGTGCACCTCACTGCCGCCATCATCGCTAGCACGCATCCGAATATCAAAATCGGCGATACGCGTATCTATGCGATGGAATATGGCACGCACCGTTCCGATGGGCAATACGCCATCGGCGCGCTGAACCTGCTCCGTAACCCCGCGGAGACGCTGCCGATACCGATGACAGCGAGCCGCAGAGTCGGCGGCACGGGCGATATCAACACGCAAGCGCAGCAGGAATTTCGGCACGGCGAGTTTGACATCGTCATCCAAAATCCACCCTATATCAAAGGGAATACCGATAAAAACTCTGAAGTGCCGAAGACGACGTTCGGCGACAAAGACGAGGAGATCGAACGTGCGATGAAAAAATCGCTCAAGAGCCTGAAAGGGAGCATCGGCGATGGAAATGCCGGTGTTGCTTCACACTTCGTCGAACTCGCTGATAAAATGCTGAAACCGAACGGTGTCATGGGGATAGTGCTGCCATCCAACGCCATCGCCGGCACTAGTTGGCGCAAGGTGCGAAAACTCTGGGCGACAGAATATCGCGACATCATCGTCGTCACTATCGCCGATAAGGAGATTGCGAACAGCACGTTCTCTGCGGATACCGGCATCGCGGAGTGCCTCGTCGTTGCAACGAAAGGGAAGGGACAGGCGACGGGCCGCGGCACCTTTATCTGCCTCCATCGCCGGCCGGCGGGCGTGCTGGAGGCGCGCGAAATCGCGAACCAAGTCCACCAACTGCCTGACAGCCGATGCGGGAAGGGGCATCGTGAGGGACAGACCCCCGCGCTACGGGTTTCACCCCTACGACGGCTTGAAGACGGTATCACCGGTGGAAACCCAATCAAGGTGGGCACGGAGACGGTAGGGTATGCGATGGACGCACCGCTGCCAGACGTTGAGGAGGGCTGGCCCGTGTGCCGCATCAAGGATATGAGCGTGGCGCAGGTGGCGCATCAACTCGCAAACGGCGTGCTACGCCTCCCGCGGCAGTTAGAGCCGCTTTCAATTCCTATATGCCGGTTGTCTGACATCGCTAAAACGAGTATGGGCCCGCTGTCTATCTACGGCGATGGCGGAGAGGGCGCGTTTGACGTTGAGAAAGGGTGTCCAGACACTGCAGATTATCCGTGTTTGTGGCATGTGAATTCCAAGCAACAGAAGACAATGCTTGTCGGACCTGATGCACACGCGCTTCCTCGGCCCGATTGTGAAGACAAAGTTGCGAAGATCATGGCACTCAACAGCCGAATTCACTACAGCGAAAGCATCCGGTTTAATGCGGGTTCGCTGCTGGTGCTATTTACGGAGCAGAAAACCATCGGTGTGAATACGCTTCCCAACGTTCGCTTTACAGACGAAAGTTATGAGTATGCGTGGGCGTTGTGGGGGAATTCCACGCTAGGGTTGCTCTGTCATTGGTTGCAGTGCGGCAAGCAACAGCAGGGCCGTGGGATACTCCGAAAAAGAACGTTGCGTGCTTTGCCGACGTTGGATGTGACGCGGCTCAGTGCGGCGCAATTGGCGGCGGCGGAGCAGATTTTCCATGAGTTGAAGGGGGCGGTGTTGTATCCGTTCAACGAGATGGTTGGCGATGCGGTTCGGCATCAGCTTGACAGGCGTTTGTTATCGGAGGTGCTCGGTTTCGGTGAGGGGACGCATCCGGAGGTTCATGAGGGGCTTGCGCTTTTGCGTGCGAAGTTGTGCGCGGAGCCGAGCATTGATGGCGCGAAGAAATCGCGGCGCGCAGGGTAGGCGCGGTTTCAAACTGCGTCCGCGCCTATGGCACTGTAACGCATCATAACCTAGAGGAAAAAAGATATGCTTCTTGATTGGCTTTCAGGTACACCGTTCGCGAACGAGACGTTCCTCGAGGTGCTCGGTTGGATTCAGTTTGCGTATGATTGCTTCGTCGTCTTCAACGTTTTTCGGTTTATCTTTCACGTCTTACGTGGGGGATGGGAAGAATTCATCGAGCGAAGTCGTCTCATGCAATTCGTCCTTCGCAGGTGGAAACTGTTTCTTGCCGGTCACCTGCTCTATTGCACGCTGCGCGGCTCGTATAGCCATTGGTTTTATGTTATCCTTTTCGGCTTCTTGTTATTGCTGATGACAGTCCTGCTCGTTCTGGAGTTCCTGATTTACCGGCTGGAGAAAAAGAACCAGGCTTACCGGGATCTACTTGAGAAGGAGAGCAAGAAGGAGGAGGACGAAGAGGAGGACGATGGCGATGCTGACGGGAAGGCTGAGTAGCGTTGGTGTTTCCGAACTGTCCCGTTTTTTGTCGGGCGATTTTCCGTAGGGTGAGGGGCTGTCCCTCGCTCTTGCTCGTAATATTCCGTAGCGCGAGGGGCTGTCCCTCGCCATCAAGGAGGAACAGATGCAAATTCGTTTCATAACCTACCTTTCCATCTTTTTGATGGTTTCCGTGGCGTGTGTTGCGCCTTTCGACGCGTTTGCGCAAAATAATTCGATGGTAGCAGAGGCGAGAGCGGCTGCTGAGATGGAGGCGGCGGCAGATGTGAATAAGCTTTTGTGGTTCGGTGCGGGCGTGCTGCTTTCCAGCGTCGCCCTGCTTGAGAACGGTTGCTTGGTATCGGCGGCTGGGCTTGCGGGGAGTTATTTGTATCCGCTGCCGCCGCCGGCGGTACGGTTTTTGGGCAAACCGCCAGAGTATGTGAATATCTATACGAGTACCTACCAATCCCGGGTCAGTGCGTTGCAATTGCGGTATGCGGGTGCGGGTTGTGCGGCCGGGGGGTTGATAATTTTTGGGCTTATCCAATCGACTTTTTCGGTGGGACTCGAAGCGACTGTCTCGCTGAACGCGTTATGATGAGGGGCAATGGAAACCTATATAGAGCAGCGAGCAGTTTGGGTTGCCCTGCTCCTTTCACTTTTGTTGGCCCTGTCCGGTTTCTGCCAGTTCGCCGATTTGCCGCGCGATGAGAAGACGATAGACATTGGGCTTTCCGGCGATGGTGCCTCGCAGACGTTCACGGTGACGGTTGTTGTGCCGGTTGCGAGAATGAATGGGTGGGCTGGCATTTACAGTTCGCGTGCGGCTAGCGATGAAGAAGTGCTTTCGGAGATTGTGAAGGCGCATGTTCAAGGCGGTTTCCGTATCGGCACGTTCGGGATTGAGGCGTTTTCCGATGTGGAGCGGAACATCGCGGCGGGCAGCGCGCTCACGTCGCAAATCGGTATCTATTTTCGTCCGAGAATTTACGAGCGCGGGCGGCTCCGTATCTCCGGCGGTTTCGGCGGTTTCATTGAGAATATCCAACCGCGGCGTGGGCTGGTTTTAAGAAGGTTCGATCCGACTTCGTTTCGGTGGTTGGCATTTTCGTCTGTCGGGTGGCGCAAGCTCAATACGCAGTTGAAGTTCACGCCGGAAGTGGGGTTTAAAAATTTCAAGCTGTCGGCTGAGCCGGCTATCACGTTTGACTTGTCTACGCGGCTAGGTTTGCGGATAAGCGGTGCGCTGAATTACAATAGTGCGCCGCTCACGGACAGGTGGCACTACAAGTATCTCACCATTTTGCGAGTGAAGTTGTAGTTGTGGCAGGGCTCTTTCGTTTTTCGGTACAGGGTAGCGTCAGATGAGTGAATTGATTCAACGTCTTCTAGATTTTTTAGATGGGACGGCCCTGACATTAAACGGGCAGGAAGTCAACTTCCTTGAGATTCTCACGTTAATCGGAACGTTGGCGGTGTTCGTCGCTTTCGCGGGATTTTTGCGGCGGCGCCTCAGTCGCCTTTTTAGCAAATTAAGGATGCCTGACAGCACGCAGAACCGGCTGCTCGCGCTTTTGTTCCTCATCATTATGGTTGTGGGCTTCGTGGTGGGCCTGGAGATTGCGAACATTAGCGTTGGGCAACTTGAGGCACTCTTTACCTACGAAATTCTGATTGGCGAAAAGAGTCTGACACTGGCGAAACTGTTTTATGGGTTTATCATCGTCGTTGGCGTGTTTATCTTGTCCAAATACGCGCAGTGGGTTATCCGGGAGCAAATTTTATACGCTTTTCACATTGCTGAGCACACCCAATTTGTCCTCCTGCGGTTCTTTCACATCGGCGTTGTCACTCTCGGCGTGTTAATCAGCCTGAATACCATCGGGTTAGGTTTGACGAACCTCATCGTCATCCTGGGTGGTTTGAGTATCGGCATCGGTTTCGGTTTGCAGAACATCGCCTCAAACCTCGTGTCGGGAATTATCCTGATTTTTGAACGTCCGATTAAAATCGGAGATTTGGTGGAAATCACAGATACGAATATATTCGGCAGAGTGAGTGCTATCAATCTCCGTTCAACGATTATCGTCGCGTTGGATGAGAAAGAGATTATCGTTCCGAATTCGCAGCTCATTACTGAGTCGGTGCATAATCTGACGCACTATAACAGCCGTTTTCGGGTGCGCGTTCCGGTGGGTGTCGCCTATAGTTCGGACGTGGCTCTCGTCAAAAAGGCGTTGTTGGAGGTGGCGCATGCGCATCCGCGCGTGCTCAAGGCACCAATGCCTTCACAGAAGAATGTCACTGCGCCGTTCGTTCGCTTCATTAGTTTCGGGGAATCCTCTTTAGATTTTGAGTTGTTTGCGTGGATTCCTGATTCTTTTGAACGTTTTGATATCGCCAGCGATTTGCATTTCATGATTTGGGATAAGTTTCAGGAATATGGGATTACCGTGCCATTTCCGCAGCGGGATGTGCATTTTTATTCGGAGTAGAGGCGTAGTGCGGCAAAAAGCAGGCAGGGCACGGTGTCCTGCCTGCTTCGCCGTTTGCGATTTATGTTCCGTTTGCGTCCAAAACTTTCTGGAAGTCTTCGACGGAGTTTGCCCGTATTGCGGCACGATGCAACTGCTTGAGGCGTTGCAAGTCGTCAATTGCCTCCAGTGCTGGTTGAAAATCGCGCGCTATGTCTGGATGCAACTGAAGTTCCAATACTTCTAGG
Source organism: uncultured Poribacteria bacterium (assembly GCA_958296135.1). GTDB lineage: Bacteria > Poribacteria > WGA-4E > WGA-4E > WGA-3G > AGPOR5. The sequence goes on along the minus strand of CATQHZ010000001.1, from coordinate 3,308,451 downwards.
ATGTGTTCACGCGAGTTTTCTCGTCGTGCTTCCGCTGCGGCCTGCTCCCCGAAGTATTGGACGATAGGTGCTGCGTTCATGGTTAGTCTCCGTTGGTAAAGACGAGTCAGCGCGGTTATGAACCGCGCCCTTGGTGACTCATTTTCCATCTGCGTCTAAAGCTCGCCGGAAGTCTTCGATGGAGTTTGCCCGTATTGCGGCACGATGCAACTGCTTGAGGCGTTGCAAGTCGTCAATTGCCTCTATCGTTGGTTGAAAATCGCGCGCTATGTCCGGGTGCAACCGAAGTTCCAATACTTCTAGGATGTGTTCACGCGAGTTTTCTCGTCGTGCTTCCGCTGCGGCCTGCTCCCCGAAGTATTGGACGATAGGTGCTGCGTTCATGGTTATCCTCCTTACGATATCCAAAATGTGTTTCTTGTCATAGAGTAAGTTGCCCAACACAGCCATCACCCCGAGGGTATCCAGCTTGTTCGGCACATCAACAGTATCCGCCGTTTCAATGCACCGGTGCAACCATTCGTCCTCAGCCACGCCGCCAGGCGGTTTCATCAGCGGCGTGAACGGTAGCAAACCGGTAGGGCTCGCGTCAAGAACCGTCTGGCCGTCCAGTTCTGCCAGACGAACGACTTGGTATTCAACCAAAATTTCATTGCCCGGTATTTTCTGTTCAAACTTCCCCGGGTCGTTTCGGCCGGCGTCGGGACGCAGATAAATCACATTGGAGTAAACGTCCATCCGGTATTTTCTGACTAGCCAGAGGATATAACCTGCCATCCGGAGTGCCATGGGCGTTTCAAAACTATCGGTAGTTTGAATCTCAAAATGCACCAAGACATATTTGCCTCGGAGTTTCACCTTAATGAGGATGTCTGTCTGGTGCATTTCAACGGTGGGTTGCTCCGGCGTGATGAGTTCCACGTCGGTGAAGTCCTCGTCTGCCATGTTCCGCAGTTTGAAACAGAACGCCACGAAATCTCTGGGATTCTTTTGCACTTGTCTTTTCGATGCGCTGTCAAAAGATGCCATCACCTCTCCTTTTCCAAATTTTCGTTGTTAGAATCCAGCCCATGAAGTCATACCAAATTGTGCCGAAAGGATACGCCAAGCGACTTAACAAGACGCGTTAACATCATTTGGTATAAGGGGGAATTCCTATCAATAAGATACCACATGCAAAACAAATTTGTCAAGGAAAAAATATGAAGATTAAGAAAATAAACGGGTAATTTTGAGTGATGGGCGGGTAGAGACATCTGTCCTGACACGCTCTCGCGGCGAACGCCTTCATTACTGAAACTTCAGTGTTTTTTTCGTGGCATTGTGATGCCGAATCACATCGCCTTTAACGAGATAATACACCTCTTCCCCGATATTCGCCGATAAATCGCCCACCCGCTCCAAATGCCGGAAGAGAAGCAAAATGCTGATACCTGGCTGAATTAGCTTTGGATGCTCACTAAAAATTGAGAGGATTTCGGGGAGGACGCGCGCGTATATGGCATCAACTTTACTGTCGCGTTCCCGGATTTCTCGCGCCAGTTCCGCATTTCGATTGACAAATGCATCTAGTGCGTCCTTTACCATTTCCTGAATGAAGCGCGCGACGTACGGTAAATCGACGAACGTCGCTCTGTCTACGGAAAGGAAAGGCGGGTATGCCAATAACTCAAGGCTCCGTTTGGCGATGGAGACGCTTTTATCGGCTAACCGTTCGATGTGACGGCAGATCTTCATCGCCGCGGTCAGAAACCGGAGTTCAAACGCCACAGGTTGGTGGAGCGCGATGAGTTGAATACAGGCAGCTTCGATCTGGTTTTCAAACGAGTCGACTGTATCGTCTGTTGCGACAACGGCGCGCGCGAGGACTTCATCGCGCGTGAGAACCGATTCAACTGCCTGATGTAGCATGCGTTCGGCAATTCCCGCCATTTCTAAGAGTTGGTGCTGAAGCACCTTGAGTTCCGTTTCTAGCATTTTTGTTTGTCGCAATGCGTTCGGCGGCCCCCGTAGGCGCGGTTTGCAACCGCGCCTTTAACCGAGTCTTCCTGTCACATACTGTTCTGTCCTAACATCTTGCGGGTTTGTGAAAATCTTTTCTGTCGCGCCAAATTCTACTAGTTCGCCGCAATAGAGGAACCCCGCGAAATCCGAGACGCGCGCCGCTTGCCGCCGTTTGTTTGTGACAAAAATGAGCGTGTAGTCCTGCTTGAGATTTCGGACGAGTGCCTCCACCTTCGGCGTTTCCACCGGGTCTAGTTCACCGCACGGTTCATCAAAAATGAGCACTTCGGGAGCAATCGCCAGGGCGCGCGCGATGCAGAGCCGCTGCTGCTGTCCGATAGAGAGCCGCTCAGGCGTTTCGTTCAAAATGGGCTCTACTTCGTCCCATAGGTTCGCGCTTCGGAGGCTTTTCTCCACAATTACATCAAGTTGCGCGGAGGGCTTCACGCCTGATATCTGCGCACCGTAGGCTACGTTCTGATAAATAGATTTGTGAAACGGCACCGGTTTTCCGAACACCATCCCTATCTGCTTCCGGACTTCCGTAGCATCTACCTCCGACGCGTAGAGATTCTGCCCATTAAAAAGAATTTCGCCGGTGAGTCTGAAATTCGGCGTGAAGTCATTTAAACGGTTGAGGCACCGCACGAGGGTGCTTTTGCCGCAGTTCGATGGCCCGATGAGTGCGGTAACCCGCCGTCGCTTCACTTCAAAGGAAAGGTCGCGCAGAATTGGCTCGCTGTTTCCGTACCAGACGCTGAGGTTGCGGATGCTTAAAATAGGCGCGTCTAACACGTTTTTGTCCATTTTTGGTATCCCTACGGGCCTTTTTAGAGATTGAGCGGTGAGTGCCGTTCCAGCGTGCTGCCGAGGACACTTAAACCCACCGCGCTGCTTAAAACCAGTCCAATTTCGCCTATTGTTCCCTCACCGGAGGTGGCTCTGTGCAAGACTGTATGCACGATAATGAGCAGTCCTGCCACAGCGAGCGCGCGGGACAGGGCCCTGCAGCTCCCTGCGAGGATAGTCGTCAAAGCGAGTGGAAAGACGTGGTCTGCCAGTACGCGCCATCTATTCGTGCCGAGGGCATACGCCGCCTCCCGGAGAGGTAAGTCAACGCGCTGCACCGCCCGCTGCGTGGCCTGAATTGCGATAGGCATCACGAGTAGTACGAACACTAACGCCTGCACCCTAAACCCGACATCCCGAAAGATGAAGAACTCTAAGCCCAACAGCCCGTATAAAAGCGAAGGGATGCCGGCGAAGATGGCCACTTTGCCCTCAATCACGCGGCGAAGCCAATAGGTTTTCGGAAGCCATTCGGCTATGTAAATGCCGCATATCACCCCGATAAAAAGTGAGAGCAAGACGACAGGTAGCATCAGATAGAGATTTCCTTGCGGTCCGGAAAGGGTGTTTGATACTTGCATTTTTCTTCTGAGCAGGCCTTACGCCAATGCATTCTTCTCCAACGGTAGGTGCTGTTTCCAAGCGCGCCTACTGGGTTCGTTTCTGCGTCAGTTCTACTGAGGTTTACGCAAATCTGAGTTGCTCTTTTTGAACGTTAGCGAAAAGATGCAAGTTTTGACGATGTCAAAATGGCCTGCTAAGTCAACCGGCTCTGCACAAGGGCAGCCAAACCACCGCTAGGAAGTACACATTAACCGTAGCGCATTTGCACATAGTCCGCGGTTTTCGGGTTTTCCGGCGTTTGAAACAAAGCCTGCGTTTCTCGATGTTCAATCAGTTCTCCAAGGAACATGAAGATGCACTCGTCGCTGACACGGCGCGCCTGTGCCATGTTATGCGTTACGATGAGGAAGGTATACGCGCCGGACAGCACCGACATCAATTCTTCCACGGCGAGTGTGCCTTTTGCATCAAGCGCAGAGCACGGTTCGTCCATCAAGATAATCTTCGGTTTGAGAGGCAACAACCGCGCGATGCAGAGTTTCTGTTGCTGCTCCAGTTGTAGCGACGTTGCGCGCGCCTTCAACTTATCCTTCAGGTCATCCCACAGAAAGACGGCCCTGAGTGCCTCTTCGACAATCGCGTCCGCATCGCTTCGCGACAGGCTCCGCAATGGAGAGTGGATGCGCAGCCCGAACAAGATGTTCTCATAAATCGAAATCGGCAACGGGTTGGGCCGCTGGAATACCATGCCTACCGTTTTGCGAAGTTCCGGCAAGGAGACATCCGCGTCATAGATATTTTTCCCCAACACTTTAATCTCACCCGTTGTGGTGACGTTGCCGTAGCGTTCATTCACGCGATTGAAACAGCGCAGCAGCGTCGTCTTCCCGCATCCGGAGGGGCCAATAAGCGCGGTGATTTGTCCGACCGGTATCTTTAGGCTGACATCGATGAGTGCCTGAAAATCGCCGTACCAAAGGCTGAGGTTTTCTGCCTCAATGCTATTTTTGTTATTCGCAATGCGTTCGCTTATCATGATTGGTGCAATGACTTTTTTACGTAATCCGTCATCAACGTTGTTGATGCCTACGTTTTCGATACTGGGCAGAATTACCCGAAGTTTCCGTTGACGTAGTCGTAGGTGGACTGATTCGCCGGGTTATCGGAGAAAATCACATCCGTTGCGTCAATTTCCACTAGAGCACCGTTGAGAAAAAACGCAGTCCGATTCGCCAGCCGTTTTGCCTGCTGCACTAAATTGGTGACGAGCAGGATTGTCATTTCGGTGCGGAGCGTTTTCAGCACCTCCTCAATGCGCATCGTCGTAACCGGGTCTACGGCAATAGAGAATTCGTCAAGGCACAGAATTTCTGGTTGATGTGAGAGCGCGCGGGCGATGGTTAACCGCTGTTGCTGTCCACCGGACAGTTTTGTGCCGAGGCTATCCAGCCGGTCTTTCACTTCGTCCCAGAGGGCGGCTTGCTTTAGGCACCGTTCGACGATGTTATCCAATTCGGATTTCTTGCGGGGCCCGGCGGTGCGCGGTGCAAAGGCGACGTTGTCGTAGATGGAGAGCGGCAACCCTACTGGCAACGGCAACACCATGCCGATGCGCCGCCGCAAGCCGTAGACATCCGTGATAGTGTGGACATCCTCGCCATCGAGTTTCACTGTGCCTTCAACGGTTGTCCCCCGCGTGAGCTCCAGCGTTCTGTTGATAACCTTCAACAGCGTCGTTTTGCCGGATTGCGCCGGTCCGATGATGCCGAGGATTTCGTTTTCGTAGACATCAAAAGAAACGCCGTTCAAGGCAGGTTTATTGCCGTAGCGCACCCTAAGTTCCGATACTTCAATCTTCTTCTTTTCCATGCGTCTCTATCTCTTCTGATTTTCGGCGTTCTGAGCGTGCTTCTGTCAAAACCGAGGCGAGCAGTCCCGATGGAATCGCGATGAGCCCGACACCGATGAGCGTAACGAGTGCCGTAAAAATTTTGCCGCCTGTCGTGGTAGGATACACATCGCCGTATCCGACGGTGGTGAGTGTGACGATGGCCCACCACATTGAACCAAAAATCGAACCGAACGCCTCTGGTTGCGTCTCTTTTTCAAAGTAGTGAATGCCGCACGCCGCCAAATAGACGAGCATCAGCGACAAAATGACGAGGGCGAAGAGTTCTCTTTTCACGTCATCCAATGCCGTTGTCAACCTATCGACAGCGAGAATGAACCGGGTGGCTTTGAGGATTCTGAAGATGCGCAGGAATCTCAAGATGCGGAGCATTCGGAATTGGGGTAAGAGGAAGAGCATCGCCGGTAAAATGGAGAGCAGATCGACGATGCCGAAGAAACTGAAAATGAACTGCCATTTTTTAGGCGCGGCCCAAATCCGCAGCATGTATTCAACCGCAAATAGAAACAAGAACCCCATGTCAATAATTGGGAAAAGATCGGAAATATAGTCCGGGGTCTGCTTTCCGGATTCAAATGCAAAGGTGAGAGCGGATGCGAGAATCAGCAACTGGATGAGAATGCTGAACCAGCGGCTCTCTACGATGGCTCTTATTTTTTCTTGCATTTTTCCCTGGCTCATAAGGTAGTCTCACGCGTATTCCGCAATTACCGATAATCGCGCTTCGGATTCTACCACTTCTTTCGCGTTCGGAGGTAGACCCTTAAGGCGATTGCAGCTGCATTGACGAGGAGCACGCTGCCCACCAACACAATCGCCGTGCCGTAAGGGATACCCTCCGTTACGTCCGGCACCTGCGTCGAAATGGTAAAAAGATGAAGCGACAACGCCATACACTGGTCGGTGATATTATACGCGAAAACGTCTCCTTCTGCAATAGTTTTGTAAAAAACGGCCCCGGTGAACATAATTGGTGCGGTTTCCCCCGCTGCTCGCGACACCTGTAAAATAACCCCGGTCAAAATGCCGCTGATGGCGTTCGGTAGGACGATGCGGCGAATCGTTTGCCATCGCGTTGCGCCGAGATTCCAACACGCTTCCCGGAACGACATCGGCACGGCGTTGAGTGCCTCTTTTGTGCTGGCGATGATAACCGGTAATGTCATAATTGCCAGCGTCAGCGATGCCGCCAGCACCGATTCCCCTAACCCGGCGAACAGCACAAACGCGCCGACACCGAATAGCGCATGCACGATGCTCGGCACCCCCGCGAGATTCACGACGGCGAGGTTGACGATGCGCGTAAACCAATTGTCTCTGGCGTATTCGTTGAGATAAACTGCAGCGAATACGCCAATCGGCGCGGAAACCAGCAGCGAGACTACGACGAGATAGATGGTGCCGAGGAAGGGGGCCCAAAGCCCGCCTGCTCGCATGTTGTCCTTCGGATTCGTAAACAGAAATTCAAAGGAGAGTACCGGCAGTGCCTTATATAAAAGATACCCGATAATTAAAAGCAGGGGCAGAATCATGAGACAGCACATCAGGAAGAAGAAAATCCTCACGCCGTTTTCTGTCCACCGCTTCCGTCTGCCGATGGCGGTTTCCGTAAATAAAGTGCTGCTGTTGTCCCTTGTGCCTCCCGTTGTTGCGTGTGTAGTGTTGTTCATATTTTTCATTGCGGATGGATATTGAACGGTATCCGGTTTTCCCATTTATGCCTTACGAATCCCCTTGATAACCAAATCGGCGATGAGATTCACCGCAAACGTAATCGTAAAAAGCAGGATGCCAATGATAAAAAGCACCTGATAATGCTCGCCGCCTCTTGCAACTTCCCCCAATTCCGCCGCGATTGTCGCCGTGAGGGTGCGGATCCAAGAGAGCGGTCCTTCCGGAATGTTCACCGAGTGCCCTGTCGCCATCAGCACCGCCATCGTTTCGCCGATGGAGCGCGCTGCGCCGAGTAGCACCGCCGCCAATAATCCATTTTTCGCCGCCGGTAACAGCACGCGATAAATCAGTTGCCAGCGCGTCGCGCCGAGTGCCTCCGCTGCTTCGCGGTAGGAGTCCGGTACCGCTTTCAGTGCATCCTCCGCAATAGAGACGATGATGGGGACACTCATCAACGCCAGCATGATGCTGCCGTTCAGCATTGTCAACCCGATCGGGGCGTTAAATAGTTTGATAATTAACTGATTCATCAACGTCAAGCCGATGAATCCCCAGACGACAGATGGGATAGCGGCGAGCAATTCGATGATAATTTTGAACGTCTCTCGCAGTTTCGGGCTACAGAATTCGGACACGAAGATGGCCGCGCCAAGTCCGAACGGGACAGCGAGCAGCATGGCCAAGGCAGTGACGCTAAATGTGCCGAGAATCAAGGCGAGTGTGCCGTACCTTTTGTTGCCCAGTGAGGTAGGATACCATTCCGGGCTCGTCAGGAACTGCCCCAGGTCCAACCCGCCGAAAAGGAAATCGGCTCCCTCCCGAAACACGAAGAAGAAAATACCGAACACGAAGAGGATTGAGCTGATGCCGCACAAGCGGATGAATAATTCTATAACGGTTTCAGAAAGTGGGACATTCGTCCCTCTGTTTTTTCCTAGAATCTTCACGGACTACCCTCGTTTTCGAGCGGCACAAAGCCGAGTTTCTCGACAATGCTTTGTCCCTCTCGCGAGAAGATCCAATCCAGATAGTTTTTCACCTCCCCGGTCGGTTCTCCGAGGGAATACATATACAACGGCCGCGCAATAGGATACGTTTTGTCCAGCACGTTTTGGAGGTTCGGTGCATAGTAGGGCGCGCCGGATTCGATGGCGACATCCAGCATTTTGACGTGCTCGGTGGCGTATCCCATGCCGCTGTATCCGATAGCACATGGGGTGCGCTCCACCACTTCGACAACATCCTTGGACCCGTGTAAATCTAGTGAACCGAGGGCGAAGTCGCGCGTCTTGCCAAGCAACGCCTCCCGGAAATAGAAGTAGGTGCCTGAGTTTGACTGCCGGCTGATGCGGATAATCTTATCACTTGGGCAGTCTTCATGCGCAATGCCGAGTTGACTCCACTTGGTTAGCGTTCCGCGCTCCCCGTAAATTTCGGCGAGTTCGCGAATGCTAATCCGGTCCAACGGGTTGTCCTGATGCACGTAAACGGCGAGTGCATCATACCCGACGATAAACTCTTGTGGGACTTTGCCGGTATTTTCGGTTGCTTGCGCCAGTTCCATCGGTTTTATCTGCCGGCTGCAGTTGGCAATATCGACGGTGCCGTTGATAAGTGCCGCGACACCGGTGCCAGAGCCTCCGCCCGATACCTCCACGGACGCGGTAGGGCTGACATCGGTGTAGGCCTCTGCCCATGCCTGCGCCAGATTTACCATAGTGTCGGAACCTTTATTTTTTATGATAGCCTGCTTGCTCTTTTGTGCGGTGGCCGTCATTTCTCCGTTCGGCGCGCATCCGCCAAATCCGATGCAGCACGCTGACAGGAGAATGAGGTTTAAAAACGTTTTTAGCACGCTGTTTGCCTCTCTGGCTGAATTCTGGGAATTATAGCATACAGTGGTTCAATATAATATAACATCTTTTTCGCTTTTCTGTGGCATAAATGTGACAAATTTGCATCTTTTTTCTCGTTCCTGATTGTCAGGGTGGATTTCTATATCCGCCTGATATCTGCAGACAGATTTTCCTTGATTTGAACAACGAACTATGGTAAAATTATAGAAAGCTATGCAAGAAGAGGAACAACTATGGAAGCAAAATTTCAGGAACTCAAAACCCGTTTGATGGAGGTGGATGATCTGTCGTCAGCAGCGGGGTTGCTTTATTGGGATCAGTCCACCTATATGCCGCCTGGCGGTGCTGCCGCGCGTGCCCGCCAAACTGCAACGCTCAGCCGCTTGGCACACGAAAAGTTTACTGCCCTGGGCATCGGGAAATTATTAGACGCACTGGTGCCGTACGAAGAAAACCTCGCTTACGATTCCGATGAGGCGAGTTTGCTGCGCGTCACTCGGCGAGAATACGAGCGCGCCACCAAAATCCCATCGGAGTTCATGGCAGAGGTGACAAACCACACTTCTGCCTCCTACCAAGTCTGGACGGAGGCGCGTCCAGCGAACGATTTTGAGCGCGTGCGTCCCTATCTGGAGAAAACGCTGGACTACAGTCGCGAAGCCGCCAATTTCTTCCCCGGTTATGAACACATCGCCGATCCGCTAATCGAATCAAGCGATTACGGGATGAAGGCTACCGATGTCAGCCGTATTTTTGCTGATTTGCGGGAAGAACTCGTCCCAATTGCCCGTGCGATTACCGAACAACCGCCAGCCGATGATGCTTGTCTGCGCAAGAATTTTCCGGAGGCGCAGCAGTTTGAGTTTAGCATGGATGTCGCGCAGCGGTTCGGCTATGATCTTCAGCGTGGGCGGCGCGACCAGACGCATCATCCCTTCATGACGAAATTCTCCCTTGGGGATGTCCGTATCACAACTCGTTCCAGAGAGGATAACCTCAGCGATGCCTTGTTCACGACTTTGCACGAGACTGGGCATGCGCTCTATGAACAGGGTATCCGCATGGAGTTGGAAGGCACGCCGCTTGCTGGCGGCACGTCATCCGGTGTCCATGAGAGCCAATCGCGATTGTGGGAAAACATTGTCGGGCGGAGCCGCGGGTTTTGGCAGTGCTTTTATCCGAAGTTGCAAGGCATTTTTCCGGCGCAGCTCAGCGATGTCCCGCTGGACGAGTTTTACCGTGCAATTAACAAGGTGGAGCGTTCCCTCATCCGCACCGACGCGGACGAGGTTACCTATAACCTGCACGTCATGTTGCGCTTCGATTTCGAGTTAGCGATGCTTGAGGGGAACCTTGAAATTCGGGAACTTCCCAACGCGTGGCGTGAGCGGTTTGAGACGGATTTCGGCATTGTACCGCGAGATGACAAGGACGGTGTCTTGCAAGACGTGCATTGGTATTTCGGGCTCATCGGCGGTTCGTTCCAGGGATACACGTTGGGGAATATCTTAGGTGCGCAATTTTTCGCGACCGCGCTTGCCGCGCATCCTGCCATCCCATCGGAGATCGAGCGCGGCGAGTTTGGCACGCTGCACACGTGGTTGAAGGAGAACCTCTACCAACACGGGTCGAAATACACCGCGCCTGAACTCATTGAACGCGCGACAGGAACTTCTTTGTCCATTGAACCCTATATCGCGTATCTCCGAACGAAATATGGAGGGTTGTATGATTTGGGCAAAGCGGCCTGATAGGCCCGGTAGGCGCGCTTTGGCAGCGCGCCATGCTGCTAAACATTTTGCAGGCCTAATGGACTCTTATCGGGTTAGGGCTTGCCCATAAAGGAGAATCGTCATGAGCGACAGACAGATACTCCTGCTCCTACTCCTCTGCTGTTTCTTGCCGGCATGCGGCGGACTCAAGCTGATCGATGTCCCCAAAAGCACCGCTGCACTGCAACTCACTGAAAGCCAGAAGCAGGCAATTCAACCGAAATTGGCACTCATCAGCGACATCGTTGAGGACTACAATTTTGAGAAGAAGCAGTTGGAGGCGGAGTATCAGGTGTTCCGGTCCGGCATCAGGCAGCAGCAGTTCGACCGGTATCCTGGCAGTTACTTCGACCCGGGAAGGCGGCGCGAATTGACTGCCTTCCGGGAAGAAGCGCGGAAATTCATGCGGCAGCGCGAGTTGTTTCTCAGGGAAATTGAGAAATTAGTCAAGGAGATAACAGCGGAACTAACAGCGATGCAGCGGGACAAACTCGCCGAGTTGAAGATGCCCGAGTTGATAATTCCGATGATGCTCCGGCAAGATGCCTACGGCGCTCTTCGCTATATTCCGAGCCATCCGCTCGGTGGTACGAATATCTTTTGATTCGCAGGTTATGTCCAATGCATGATTTCCAACGGCAAGGTGCCCGGCTTTTCCTCGTGACTTTTTGCTTGGCTTTGTGTGGTGCTGCCTCAGCACAAGTGAACATTTTCACGGGTGAGACGATGAAGCAGATGCGGTTGGAGCCTGGGTGGTATAATAGCGTCTCGCTTGATTCAACCTATCTTGCAGGAAATACGGAGTTGCTGACACTGCGCGCCCGATGCCGCTCGGATTATCTGGCAAGGACGTATCACGGCTTTGTTTTCGGTAGTCTACAACTCGGCAGAAAAAGCGGCACGTTTTTCACGAACAAAGGTATGATACATGGACGAATCATCCGAGGATTAACGCGGCACATCTCACTTGAAGCCTTCGTCCAGAAGCAATTCAACACCTCTATTCTGCTGAGCGACCGGAATTTAGCAGGTGGTGGTGCACGATTCGCGGTGATGCCTTCAAATCCGCGATTGCATCTCTATCTCGGCATCGGTGCTATGTGGGAGCACGAGCGGCTTAACGCAGCGAATGCTGGCGAAATGAACACTCGGATTGTCCGAGCAACGAACTATATCAATTGGAACGGGCAGCTCGCTGAACGCATCACTACCAGCGCAACCGGCTATTATCAGGTGCATGCCAAGCGGATTGCAGATTACCGCCTCCTTTTTGAGGGGAACGTCACCTTCCGTTTGACGACGCGGCTAGCATTTCCACTGCGCCTCAATTTCCGGTACGATGGCGAACCGCCAACCGGCATTGAAAAATATGATGTGGAAATTTTTAACGGATTGCGTTATACTTTTTGAAAATGGCAAAGGAGTTATCCGATGAAATCTTGCTTTGATACGGCGGCGAAAATTGTCTGCATCGGGTTATGTCTCATCGCGTTGCAGAACGTCGGGTGGACAGAGGCCCATCTCCAAATTAGGGCGGCGGAGAAACGGGTTGTCTTAAGGGGAGAAATTTCCAAGGCACTCGGCGAATACGATATGCATTTACGGGGCGCGGTAGAATATCTCATCTGTGGGCGCGGTGGCAAGGAGTACGAAAGCATTATCGTCGTGGATGCGACGGCGCAGGAGCTTCACGCCGCATTCGGCACACTCGGCGTTGAAGCCGGCACTCCACCCGGCTACGACATGGAAACCGACGAACCGACACCGCCGAGAGGGGAAACGGTTGTTATCTCGGTGGAATGGACAGCGGGGGATAAACCGCAGAAAGTGCGCGCGGAAGAGTTACTGCACAACGTGAAGACGCAGAAGCCTATGCAACATGTCGCATGGATTTACACCGGTTCACGCATCGTGCCAGACTTGGAGAGCGAAGACGAGGATGCAATGCTGCCGCAGGCGTTCATGAGCAACGATGTTGTCGCTTTGAATCATCTCGATGGCAGCGCGCTTTTCCAAAATCCGTTACCTGAAGCGGCAGCGGAAAATCTGTATAAAAAGAACGATGCACTGCTGCCACCGCTTGGCACGCCTGTCACAGTGACGATTGAGGTGAACCAGAAGATGCAATTTTACGTTCTCATCAGCGGCAAGGTGCAAGGCGTTGGTTTCCGCAATTTCACGCAGCGCAATGCGAAGCAACTCGGTGTGAACGGCTACGCCAAAAACTTAGCGAACGGCAAAGTGGAAGTTGTCGCGGAGGGAGATAAGGCGCAGCTAGATGCGTTGGTGGCGTTGTTAAGGCAGGGGCCTCGCTACGCCAAGGTTGACTCACTTGAAATTGACGAGCGGCCCTTCACTGGGGCATATCAGTCTTTTGGGATTCGGTATTGAGATGACACCTACTCCAAATCCGCTTATATCGGGCATTTTGCTTGCGGCAGGGCTCTCTACCCGGATGGGTGAACCGAAGCAGCTGCTCCCGTTTGGCGAAAGCACCATCGTTGAGACTGTTGTTGACAGTATGCTTATGTCCAAACTAGATGAGGTTCGCGTCGTCGTTGGGCATTGCGCTGAGCTGGTTCAGGAAAAACTGGGGGAGCAACCGGTTCAAATCGTTTTTAATCCGGATTATCGCGACGGGATGCTGTCCTCTGCGCAGTGCGGTGTGCGCTCGCTGAATAAAACCACAGCTGCCTTCGCGCTGATGCTGGTAGATCAGCCGTTCATTACGCCTACGCTGATTGATAGGGTGATAGATGCTTATGCTCAAACCGAGCAAGGCATTGCCGTGCCAAGTTACAACTATCGCCGCGGCCATCCCGCTATTTTTCATCGGCGGTATGCCAGAGACATTCTCGCGCTAGGCGCGGACAGCGGCGGGGTGCGAACCCTTTTTAAGACATGTGCCGACGATATCCACTACGTCACTGTGGATACCGACCGGGTGCTACGGGATATTGATTACCGCGAAGATTACGAACGCGCGCTTCGGGACAACTAAGGTTGCGCGCTGAACCTAACGGAGATGCATTTCATGATTTCACCACAAGAGTGCTTGACAATTATCGCCTATCTCAATTTCCTGACGACGCTTAACGGCAAACCGGAGAAGCAGACTTCGGTAAAGGCCGATGTCCCTCTCGCGCCGCATCGGGAGGAGAAAGTGGGGCGGCCCCCGAACCTGCCCCGCTTGAAACTCTCGGAGTTGTTGGCCCAAGACCCGGGCTATGCCGAGCATCTTGCGGCGGTGCAAGCGGCAGGTATCAAGCCGCATCGGGAGGAAAAGAAAGGTCGCCCCCCGGGTCGCCCCCGTTTGAAACTGGCGGACTTACTCGCCGCAGGGTGTGATAAGGAACCTGATGGGGAATGGGATACCGGACCAGCTGTAGGTGCCGAAATAATATGGGAAGACTAAACCGATATGACGCAACCTACGTCCCCGCGCGAGGCGACGTGGTGCAGATTAACTTAGAGCCGCAAATGGGGACTGAGCTTAGGAAGCGTCGTCCGGCCCTTGTTCTTTCGTCATGGGATTTTAACCTCCAACAAAATACGGCGGTTATCTGCCCAGTCACACGAACCGTCAGGGGCACTGCTTTTGAAGTTGCTATCCCAGATGGGCTTGCTGTGGACGGTGTCATCCGGGCGGATCAGGTTAAGTGTCTTGATTGGCGGGAGAGAGAAACAAGGTTCCTGTGTTATCTGCCCGAGGAGACAGTCTCTGAAGTCTCCGACAGAGTTGAAGCAATCGTATGGGGAGAGTAACTCGTTCATATCGTTTGCAACGGCAATTCCGTATCATATTATGTTCAAATCCATTGAAAGTGTCCAAGCAGTCTGCGAAGAACATACGTATATCGCCGATAAGGGGTTAGCGACAACCCTCTACCTCGCGCACCATCTCAAAAAGCCGATTTTTCTGGAAGGCGAACCTGGTGTCGGCAAGACAGAAGTCGCCAAAGTCCTCGCCGAGGCAACCGGCGCGAAACTGATTCGGCTCCAATGCTACGAAGGCTTAGATGCAAACAGCGCGTTGTATGAGTGGAACTACACGCGGCAAATCTTGCAACTCCGCATCGACGAAGCGCGCGGCCGCGACAAAGCGGAGATCGGCACAGACCTCTTCAGCGAGGCGTTTTTGCTGAAGCGTCCGCTGCTTGAGGCCATCCAAGGCCATGGCGATGTGCCGCCCGTTTTGCTGATTGATGAAGTAGACCGGAGCGACAGCGAATTTGAGGCGTTTCTGCTGGAAATTCTGTCGGATTTCCAAATGACTATCCCAGAAATTGGCACGATTCGCGCCAAACATATCCCCTATGTCGTCCTCACCTCCAATCGGACGCGGGAGGTGCATGAGGCACTCAAACGCCGATGCCTCTATCAGTGGCTTGATTATCCCACCGTAGCGAAAGAGTTGGCCATCGTTCAGGCGAAACTGCCGCAGATTCATGAGCAGCTCGCGACGCAGCTATGCCAAATGATGCAATTCTGGCGGGAAGGGGACTACTACAAGAAACCGGGAGTCGCGGAGACGCTGGATTGGGGGTTGGCCCTCGTTGCACTCGGCAAAGCACAGCTTGATGCCGAGGTTGTTGCGGAAACGCTAGGGTGCATTTTCAAATATCAGGACGATATCCAACGCGCACGCGGCGTAGAACTGAGCGTTCTGTCTGAAGGGACTGGAAATTGATGAACCGAGACGATAAAAACCGACGCGTTGAACGGAATGCAGGACGCAACTCGCGTTTTTCTATTCCCGTATTTAGAGGTATTGGCTACCTTCTCTTGGTAGCGGCAGCCTTTTGCACCATGATTCCGCTCCTATGGCTGTTGACTTCCTCTTTTAAAACCGCCAACGAGATCTTCGCTGTGCCTGTCCAGTGGTTTCCGAAGTTCCCGCCGCGCGTTGAGACTTCTCCCTACATTGTCACGGATGCCTATCCGGCGATGAAGAAACCGAAAGCGATGGAAGCGGCGACATGGAAAGCCCTCCAACCGCAGCTTGAAGAGGCAATCTGGACAGAAGTGCAGACACACCTCTCTGCAAATGCACGGCTCGCCAATCATGTCCCGTCTACGGAATTGCGCGCCGAGGTAACGGAGGGAATTTGGCATGGGCTACCTAATAAGGAAGGGCTCTTGAGCGCGAATCCCTCGTCCTTTACTACTGAAGTGCGCCGCGCGATTATCCCCGAAGCGATTGATACTATCTGGGATGCAGTCTACCGCGAAGTGGCAGTTGGCACACTTCAGATAGAAGATGTCGAATTCAACCGCACGCCGGTGGCAGACGTAAAGTGGGAGGCGGCCTCGGATACCCTCAAAAGCATTCGGGTATCCGAGGATAGACAAACCGCGGCGAGTCTCTCTTACGATTTTCAGAACGACAACCGCGCGCGGCTGACCGCGGTGTTTACGTCTCCTATCCCGATAGAGCAACTTCGGCTTATCACGCTTCCAGTGCGTGGCGATGCCTCCTATCATCGTTTGTCGTTAACAGTTTTTGTTGATGGCGCGCCTTATGAGCCGGCGCGACCTTTTGTCTTAGAGAGCGCGTTGTGGAAGCATGCAGTCTGGCGACTCCAGGGCATCCCCGGTGAATTAGAGTCATCACATATCCCGATGCATCGAGCCGATGCGCGCTTGCAACGCGTGCCTACCTCCCTTGTAGAAACGCCGCCCCAGTCGCGATTTCCACAACCGCAAACCTTGACGTTGGAATTGACTCTCAACCGGCCCCCTTACCTCGCCATTGTGTGGGACAAGTTTACCGCCAACTATCGGAATCTGTGGAAAACCGTGCCGTTCAATCGGTATTTTATCAACAGCGTTTTCATTGCGACTGCATCGACACTGCTCACGCTGTTCTTCTGTTCACTCGGCGGTTATGCGTTCGCCAAATATCAATTCCGCGGACAAAAGTTCTTGTTCGGCATCCTCCTCGCCTCAATGATGGTGCCTTTTCAGGTGCTGCTTGTGCCGCTGTTCGGGCTCATGTATGATATCGGCTGGTTGAACAGTTACAAAGCAATTATTATCCCGTTTTCGGTGGGTGCGTTCGGTGTGTTTCTGATGCGTCAGTTTATCGTCACTATCCCGACGGAACTCCTCGATGCTGCCCGCATTGACGGCTGTTCCGAGTTCGGCATCTACTACCGCATCGTGCTGCCGATTATCAAGCCCGCGCTCGGCGCGTTGACTATCTATTCTTTTTTGGGTTCGTGGAACGGATACCTCTGGCCGCTCATCATCCTGCGCGATGAGGCGAAATATACGTTACCGATTGGCTTGGCGAACCTCGTCGGCATCTATCGCCAAGATTACGGGATGTTGATGGCAGGCACGCTGCTGTCATTGATGCCCATCGTTATCCTATTTTTAGCGATGCAACGGGAATTTGTGCAGGGAATTACCCTCGGAAGCGTCAAGGAGTAAGAGATATGTCAGACTCTATTACTGTAACAAAAACATCGGCGATTCGCGAAGGACGTGGGAAAGCGTTCACCGTCAACGGGAGGCGCGTCGCTATCTTCAATGAGAACGGCGAATTTTGCGCTGTTGACAACACGTGTCCGCACGCGCTGGGCTCCCTCGGCAGAGGCAGAATTCGGAACGGCATCGCCGTTTGTCCTGTCCACGGCTACGCCTATGATACGAAAACTGGCGAGTGCTACACCGACCCGCGCCTCCGCATCAGGACATATCCTGTGGTGGTGGAAGATGAGGAGATTCAGGTTCGGGTGGATACGTAAAAAGGGCGCTGCTGCACAAATTCGTGCAGTCCCTTCCCTCATTTTGCACCATAAAGGGCAAAATGCCCACTGCACTGCACTGCACGCCTCTCTTTTTCTGGCACAGAAATTGCTATTATTTTTAAAAGCAAAACTGTGACAGAACTTAAGCACGCCCCCGGTAGGCGAGGAAGAGGATTGTCCTACTTGGTTAATCGGCGCGATGGCTTTGGCTGTGCCACGCTATCGCGCAACGTTAAGGCGTGCAAGGAACAATAACCCGTGCAGGGCATACCTACAATTCCCATCGCGGCGCATCGCGTGACGCGCCTCATCATCGGCGGCAATCCGTATAGCGGTATCTCGCACCACTCCCCGGCGAAATCGCAGGAGATGGAGGATTACTACACCACCCGCCAAATCATCGCAGACCTGCGGCAAGCGGAGCGGAGCGGGATTAACACGCTTCTCGCACGCGCCGATAGACATATCATGCGGACTCTCAACGAATACCGCAACGCGGGGGGGACACTTCAGTGGATAGCGCAAACGCCAAAGGATATTGAATACGCAGACCTCGGTGCATACCTTGAGATTATCGCACGCTACAAACCAATTGCTATCTACCATCACGGCGGCACAACCGATAAGCTCTACGCGCAAGGCAGGCTCGCCTCACTGCATGAGAACCTCAAACCTATCCGAGAGCTCGGCTGTGCAGTCGGCATCGGCACGCACGAACCGAGCCTCCTCAAGCACTGTTATGCTGAAGGATATGACGTTGACTTTTATGTGTGTGCGTTGTATAATCATACACGTCACCGAGAGTTGTATCTGCCGAGGGACCGGGATTTGGCAGTTGCTGCTATTCAAGCGATTCCTGTTCCTGTCATCGCTATTAAGGTTCTGGCGGCCGGTAGGAGCGAACCGCGCGCGGCATTTCAATTTGCCCTAGAAAATCTGAAACCTACCGACGCAATGGCAGTCGGCATGTATACCCAATTTCAGCCAGACCAGGTTCGGCAAAACGCGGAGAGTGTCAGGGAATTGCTTAACCGCTGCTCCCTCACTGGTAGGCGCGCGTTGTAAGCGCGCAGACGCTGCAATGCCCGGTTGGAGACCGCGCCTACGGGATAGGTTCTGCGCTTGGCTTGTGGATAGGAAATCAAATCATGAACCGAATTTTAGAACAAGAAGTCATGGACACAGCGGAAACCGCCGAAGCGTACGATGCCATGGAGCACAGCGAAGTTGATAACGCCTTCGTGGAACGCGTGCTCGCACTCGGCGCAAAGACCGGACACTTTCTGGATGTCGGCACAGGACCGGCGCAGATTCCCATCCTCCTCGCGCAGCAGTGTCCTGATATCCGTATCACCGCGATAGAGCTATCTAAGGAGATGCTTAAAATCGCGAAACGTCACGTCGTAACGGCAGGACTCGCAGAACGGATAACGCTTGAGCATGTCGATGCCAAAGCACTCCCTCATCCCGATAACACGTTTGACGGCCTCATTTCCAACAGCATTGTGCATCACATCCACGATTCGCTGCGCGCGCTGAAAGAGATGAGCCGCGTCGTCAAGCCGGGAGGGCTAGTTTTAATCCGCGACCTGATTCGTCCCGAAACGCCAGAAGCCGCGCAGGCTTTCGTTGATAAATACGCCGCCGAGGATACGCCTTACCAGCAGAAACTCTTTTACGATTCCTTCCTCGCTGCCTTCACTATCGCTGAAGTGAATGAAATGTTGGGGCAGATGGAGTTAGCGGGGGCAGTTGTCGTCCAAAGCACTGATAGACACTGGTCGGTCGAGCGCGCGGTTTAGCCAACTCCACTTTTTTATCCCTATTATATCTGCAAATGGGGTATCATACCAAGAGGCGCGACTGTTACACCTAAAATCGGTGCGATTGCGGTGCGATTGCGGTTATGCCTATAGAAAACGTGCCTGCGTCGCTTCGCGTAAGCGGGCCACGTTTCCGCAAAAGCAATCGCACCGAGTCCCGGTTGCGATGTCTTCCAAAATTTACATTTCACTGAGGAGAAATGACAATGCGCACAATTCTTTTTGTTTTATCACTTTTTTCGCTTTTCATCATCGCAGGCCTCGGCCTTGCCAACGTTGCCGAAGACGGGCTCGTCGCTTACTGGCCCTTCGACGAAGGCTCCGGCAAAGCGGCTGAGGATGTCACAGGCAATGGCCATGATGGGAAATTCGCTGGCGCGCCCAAGTGGGTGGACGGCAAATTCGGCATGGCACTTGAATTTGATGGCGAGGATGACTACGTCATCGTTGCGGACGATGCCGAGCTCGCGATTGAGGAAAATATCACCTTCATGGCGTGGTTCAGCCCCGGTGACGTGCTGACGAGCCGCCGATTGATGGTGAAAAATAATTCCATCTTCGTCATCTTCGACTTCGGCAACAAGGACAGCATCGATTTCCTGGTCAAACCGGACAATACGTTTGCAGAATCCACGACAACCGATTGGAAAGTCGGCGAATGGTATCACTTCGCCGGCACGTTCGATGGGAAAACTATGAAGGTCTACGTGAACGGCAAGTTAGAAGGCGATGCGGCGAACAACGTCCCCATTGCTCCGTCCGCCCTGGAGCTCTGGATCGGCGGGGATGACTTCGGCCGCCCTACCGACTTTTTCCCCGGCACCATTGACGAGGTGCGGCTCTATGAAAAAACGTTGACTGAGGCTGAAATCCAAAAGGTGATGGATACACCTCAGGACGTTGAGGCCCGCGGGAAATTGACGATGGCGTGGGGTAAGATTAAGGCGGGGC
Organism: uncultured Poribacteria bacterium; assembly: GCA_958296135.1. Classification (GTDB taxonomy): domain Bacteria; phylum Poribacteria; class WGA-4E; order WGA-4E; family WGA-3G; genus AGPOR5. Next base: position 3,288,294 of record CATQHZ010000001.1, on the reverse strand, counting down.
TGTGATAGCCTACGGCGATTAGTTTTCCATGCGTTGCGCCTTCCTACGTAGGACGATTTCATCTGATCTTGACTTTTTCGAGCACTAGCAATCGCAGCGTTTTGAACGCCGCTCGTCGCCATCCCAGCTTGGACGCTTGCCTCCAAACTGGCTTGAAGGGGTGGTACGACAGACGAACTCTACCAAAAAACGCCCAAGGCCTGAAGGCCAAGGGCGTTTTCTGAGAGGACTGATGCACGGAAAAAATAGCGGCTGTCCTGACATGATTTGGTATTAATTCTCAACCCTCTCAATAATCTGGCCCGTTTCCAGGTCGCGGAAGATGCGCTTCATTCTGCCGTCGGGCATCCGCTCGTTTTTGAGGAGCGCGTATCGGGAATCGGCATCCGCATCCGCATCTGTGTCCTCTGCATCGGTGGCAACGGATGTACCGCGCCATTCTTCAAGTTCAACCGGCTCCCATCGCTTGGATTTCGCCGAGGCGTAGCAGGCATCGATGATGGCGTTCACGACGTAGCCGTCATAGAAGGTCTCGAGCGGTGTCCTGCCTTCATCCATCGCGTTGAACATATCGAGAAACATGTCGCGATAGCCGAGTTCTGCGACTTCATCGCCGACTGGGAAGAGCCACCCGGTATCGCTTTCTGCTTTTTCGGCGACGTAGCCGCCTTGTCCGGCCGCGGTGAACATCTCAAAACCGGTGCGGAGCCAGTGGTTGAGCCAAATTGTGCCTTCGCTGCCGGAGACTTCATCGCGTAAATCCATGCCGCCGCGGAACGCCCAGCCGACTTCAAATTGTCCTATTGCGCCGCTTTCAAACCGAATGAGCGCGATACCGTGGTCTTCCGCATCAATCGGATGCACGAGGGTATCTGCCCAGCACATTACTTCGACTGGGCGGTTGTCCTTGCCGACGAAGTTTCGGACAATCTCGATGCAGTGACATCCCATGTCGACGATAGCACCGCCGCCTGCCTGCTCCAGATCCCAGAACCAATCGCTATGTGGGCCGGGGTGTGTCTCGCGGGAACGCACCCACAGAATCTTGCCGAGCGCGCCGTTTTGCACCGATTCTAACGCCTTGAGAGTTTTCGGCGGGTAGACTAAATCTTCGAGGTACCCGCCGAAAACGCCGGCGTTCTCAACGATATCCAGCATCTTTTTCGCTTCTTCGGCGGTGCGGCCGAGCGGTTTTGTGCAGAGAATCGCTTTCCCTGCTTCGGCGGCCCGTTGCACTGCCTCCAGATGCAAGTTGTTTGGTAACCCAATGACAACGACATCCGTTTTGGGATGGCCGATTGCTTCGTCCAAGTCTGTCGTTGCGTGTGGGATGTTCCATTCTTCGGCGAAGGCGTTCGCGCGTTCTTCGCGGCGGGAATAAACGACGTGCACCCGGTCTGCGCCGCGTTGGTTGTGGAGCGTCATCGTATAGAACATTCCGATGAGCCCGGTGCCGAGCATCGTAATTTTATGGTTTTTTGGTTGTGACATGCGTTTCTCCTTATCGGTGTGCGGCGGCGCCGTAGGCGCGCGTTGTAAGCGCGCCTACCGGTGCTTGTTTTTTACTGCGGCGAATATCCGACAATGATGCCCCAATCGTCCACAGCCCAACAGTGGTCCTTATCTGTAGCGGAGGCCGCTTTGAACGTTCCGAAGCCGTTGCCGACGCTGGTGGCATTCCAAGTTTTGCCGCCATCGGTAGTGTGTAAAATAGCATTGTAAGCACCGACAGCCCATCCCACCGTTGCGTCAACAAAGACGATGTCAAGGAGATCTTCTTCGGCTCCGGTCTGCTGTTGCGTCCACGTGGTGCCGCCATCGGTGGTGTGGAGAATTAACCCCTCCTGTCCACAGAGCCACCCCGTGTTAGCATCGATGAAGTGGATGCCGAACAGATTGTTATCAAAGCCCGCGTTTCGTTTTTCCCACGTTTCGCCGCCATCGGCTGTGTGGAGGAGTGTTCCGAATGAACCGACAATCCAGCCGTCTGTCGGTGAAACAAACCATATATTCTCAAGGTTATTGCGAGTTTCGCCGACGCGGGCGCGCTGCGAGCTGCCTACCCAGGTCTCGCCGCCATCTGTCGTCTTGAGAATAGTATTCTCCGAACCTGCGATGAAACCGACATCGGCGTTCAGCATCTGGACACCCATCAAATTGGCACGCATTGGCCGGGGCCGCTGGTTTTCGCCTTGGCTGCTGGCGGCACTCCGCGCCATTTTACGCGCCCACGTTTTGCCGCCATCCTCAGTCTTCAGAATAGTGCCTCTGCTTCCGGTGATGAATCCGACTTTTTCATCGACAAAGTAGATGTTGTAGAGAGCTGGGGGGCCGCCGCGCCCGAAACCACCGGGTGGGCCGCCGCCGGGCCGCTGTCCTGCGCCGGGTGGGCTCATATCCACGTCCATTTTCGTCCAGGTCGCGCCGCCGTCGGATGTCACGAGAATTAATCCTCCCTGCCCGACGACTAGTCCGTTTTGGGAGTCAGTGAAATGCACATCTTGTAGCATGGTGCCCATTCCGTTTTCGTCGAGCACTTCATGCAGGGAGTTCCACTTGGCTTCGGCTGTGGCATGTGTGAATAAAAACACAACGCCGATAGCCAGAGTGAAAAGGGTGATAATCGTTCTTGCCATGGTAATCTCCTATAAACCTTGCGGTCCTAATGAAGTTTCAATAATTAAAAAGGTCATTTTCGGAATGCGTGCGCCGAGCGTGTAAGGGCGGCTGTCTCTATCCGCCTGTCTCCCGTGCTAGAAATGACCGGGTTATTTCCTGAATCTTCGTATGGACTGCATTTCTAATCCGACTGAAACGCGTCATAAATCCGACGCGCTTTCTCTTCAACTTTCGCTAAATAAGTGTGACTGATCCTTGCTTCATAAAGTTCGGTTAACTCGCCGCTTGTTTCGCCGAAGGCTTTCGCGAAACGCCGGCACTCTGTCTTATCTACGCCGGATGCGTAAGCCTTAGTCTTTGCATCGGTGCCTGACTTGCGCACCTCAACGAACTTATCCCGGAACTTCAGGTAGGTCCCATCGCCGACGAAGCGGACATCCTCCAGCGTCGTGAAATCGAGTGTCGGCAGTGCATCGGCGAGAATCTCCCTTGCCTGCGCCGTGTCGATTTTCGCTTCGCGCAGCGCAATAGCGATGCCGAGGAAAAACAGATCGTTCTTATCGCGCTTCGCCTCGCCTTCCTGCTTCGCCGCCCGAAGTTTTTCCGGATCGGGTTCAGATTCGTTGTAATAGGTGATGTCCTCGCGCACATCGCACGTCGCCGTGATGCGGTGCTCGGTAAAAACGGCGGCGAGATAGTCTGAGAGTGTGATGCCTGTCTGTTTGCAATGCGCTGCGAGTGCGGTAACCAGCACCATCGCCTCGCCTGCCGATTTTTCACGCATAGCTAGTGCCGTGCGGCCGCCTTGACTCCGAATGGGTTCTTCGGGCCCGGTAATCATCCCGCCGCTCTCTTCTCCGGCGAAAAGGAGCCGCGGTTGCACGCCGAGAGCAATCGTCTCGCCGTAGACATCTTCTACAACGACAGGCGCGTTTGGTGCCGCGGCGAGTTGCGCCTCAATCTTCTTCATTACCGCGGCGATCTCTTTGAAACCGACCGGGACATTAATCACGCGCACGTTATTGGCAGAAGCCCACTGTTCCCATGCGAGTGCGGAGGGTGTTGTTTTAATCATGAAACGGGGGTGGTTCTCCCAGAGTCCCGCTGCTTGGAGTTGCTTCGTGTGGAAATCCATGAGCATGAGAAACGCTTGGTTCGGCGTGTAAATCGTCAGTAGGCGATTCTCGGCCAAGGTTAAAAATTCTACGCCAAGTTGTTCCAACGCGTCCGCGCGCGCGGCATCCTCGATTTGACAGACGATGAGCCTGTCGCCGTCCGGGTCGGTGGCTTCAATGACGGTGCCGCTCGGCTGGGCTTTCAATTTCTGGCCGTAGTCCGCCGATTTCACAACATCGAGGAGGCTGAAGTCACATCCCAGGTCGTAAAATTCCGCCGCGCCTGTCTTAGGGTGTCTGTCCAGTTTGCCGATGTTGTGATAGAGCGGGTCCGGCTCAATGTGGAGCCATGCGATAGAATCGGCGATGCGCAACTGCTCGAAGATAGCGCGCATTGGACGATACATGCATCCGCCGACGCAATCCACGACGATGGCCGGTTTTGCCGAGCGAATGAGAACCAGATTTGCCTTTGTTGCCACCCCCGTTTTGAGATAGTCGAGATACGGCTTCACGCCGTTGTGGAGCGCCGCCATCCGTTCAAAATCGATGTGTTCATCATCTATCGCGCTGAAGCAGATGGCGTAGCCGCGCGCCTCGGCGGTTTTAAGGATCTCCTCAATTTTGTTGACGAACCGCATCGATTCCTCCGGCAGATACTGGCTGCCCTGAGTGTTGAGGTCCTTCGTGGCGTTCTTCGTGCTAACAGAATGACTGGAGGTGACATGCTCGCCGCCCGCTAGATCCAGCATGAAGATGAGGAACGATGCCATCCAGATGGGCAGTGTACCAAAGCCAACGTTCGGTGCGTGCATTTGCACGCCGGATGCTTTGGGCACGTAGGTGCGAATGCCTTGTGCCGCTTGGATGCGCGCGATGAGTTCCACATATTTCTGCGAGTGATAGCGCGATTCACATCCGGCGAGTTTCTCGACAGGTTTTCCTGCCGCCGCTTCTTTGGCGACGAGACTCTTTCCGAGCGTTGCTAAGGCGATGCCGATTTGGTTAATCGGGAAGCGCGTGTCCCAGGGGTATAAGATATTCTGAGGACCACGGATGCCAGCGGTTGAGACCCGGGCTTCCTTTGCGTAGTTCCGAAACCACTCCCAGAGATTCAGGCGTTGAATGCTCTCTTTGTTGAGCCAAAACGTGAACGCCTCCGGCTTGTCCTGTGGGAATAGGGGTTCCTTGAGCTCCTGCGGTGTGTTCTGCTCAACTACTGCGCGCAGTTGGCGTTCGGTTTGATTCCTTTTCTCTTTATAATATTCATCGACTGCGATTATCATCAACATCCTCCGTCCTAATTCCTGTCCACCAGTGTGCGCGCTTTGAAAGCGCGCCTACCGGTTGTTGGTGCCTGCTCCAGTTAAAGTGCTTTGGGAGGCGTGGCAACTGGTTTGGCATTTCTTAAGTCTGTAAACATTTTATCACATTTTCATATTTTTGGCACGAAAAAACTTTTGACTTTTTTGTGCAGTTTGGCTATACTTAATGCAGGAGGAATATGCATGAAACTTCTCAGTGTTTTTTCCTTCTCAGTTTCTTGTGGATTGCGAGCGTTTGTCCCGTTTTGTCAAAAGCCCCCGCCACTGCCCAAATCGCCTTTACCTCCTCGCGGCTGGACGGGAACAAACCGGCACCTATGTGGTGGAGCCAGACAGGAGTGACGAAACCAACTTGACAGCGCAACCCGACGACGATTTCCATCCCGCCTAGTCTCCCACCGGTGAGCAGGTTCTGTTTGTGTCCGAGACTACGTCCAGGCGGATGAAATCGGGCGATTCCAGATTTTCAAAACGTCAGTGGCAGACAGTACGGTGGAACAACTCACGCAGGGAGGACTCTTTACTCAAGCGAATACGCTGCCCGCTTGGTTTGATCTGGCGTTCGCATTGCCGGTTTCATCGTAGCCACAATGGCTTACCACGCAGTGGGCAGAAGTGAAAAGGAGCTCACAATGAAAGTTGTTTATCGGGATGCTTGTCCTAGCGCGCCTAGCGGGAATGTGCGCAGACTGGACCGGAGAGTCAACGGCTCCAGTCCAGTATAGGCTCTGCGCACCTAATAATTATACCACATTTTGCAAGCGAATGCAAATAAATTTTTAAAATAAAATTTCCTTGAAAAAATTCGCGAAATGCTGTTTAATAATAGAAATAGATGCAAAAAAAGCCGCGTTTGCGGCAGTTGAGAGGAGACGTTATATCATTATGAAAATAGAAAAACGGCTTGAAGAATTAGGGGTGGCATTACCGCCTCCCGCGGTTCCCGTTGCCAACTACGTCACAACGGTGCAGACAGGCAGCTTGGTGTTCACGTCCGGGCATGGCCCCGGCACCGGCGAGGGAAAAATCTATAAAAGCCAACTCGGCACGGATGCGACGGTTGAAGAGGGATACGCCTCCGCTAGACAGGTTGCCATCGGTTTGCTGAGCACCCTCAAACACGCGCTTGGCGATTTGGACCGGATTAAACGGGTAGTGAAAGTCGTTGGGTTCGTCAACTCGGCACCCGATTTCACCGAGCAGCCGGCTGTCGTCAACGGTGCCTCCGATTTCTTCGTTGAGGTCTTCGGCGACAAAGGCAAGCATGCCCGGTCTGCTGTCGGCATGGTGCAGCTGCCCGGTGGCATTCCCGTTGAAGTTGAGATAGTCGTGGAAATTGAGGGTTAAGGGAACTATGGCAGTTCAAATTGTTAAGCCACGCATCCGCGGGTTTATCTGCACCAACGCGCATCCCGCTGGGTGCCACGCGAACGTGCAGCATCAGATCGAACTCGTGAAACGGGGCTTTGCCGACAACCGCGTGCATCCCAAGCGCGCCTATAAGGAAATGGGGTTAAACGCGCTCGTCATCGGTGCCTCAACAGGCTACGGGCTTGCTTCGCGCATCGCCTTGTGCTGGGGTTACGGTGCCAAGACGCTGGGACTGCTCTACGAGCGGCCCGCGGATAGCCGCCGTACGGCGACAGCAGGCTACTATAACACCGTCGCCTTCCATCAACAAGCGGCTCATGATGGGTTTTTCGCCGAGAGTCTCAACGGCGATGCCTTTTCAGATGCGATGAAGCGTGAAGCAATGGACTGCATTCGGGAAAACCTCGGTCCGATTGATGTCCTTGTCTATAGCATTGCTGCCCCCCGGCGCGTCCACCCGCGCACCGGCGCATCGCATCTCTCTGTGCTGAAACCGATCGGCGCGCCGTATACCGGAAAAACCATCGATCTGAATCGCGAGGTAGTCGTCCCTGTCACAATTGAACCGGCGGACGAAGCCGAAATCGCCGACACCGTCGCGGTAATGGGCGGCGAGGATTTGGAGATGTGGGTATCTACGTTGGCAGCGGAAGGCTTGCTGGCACCGGAAGTGACAGTTGTCGCCTATACCTACATCGGCAGTGTTTTGACCTGGCCGATTTATCGGGATGGTACCATCGGTAGGGCGAAGGATGACTTGAAGGCGCGCGTGGACGCGCTGGATGAACGCCTCGCGAAAGCACTTGGCGGCCACGCCTATATCTCTGTGAACAAAGCGGTGGTGACGCAGGCATCCGCCGCCATTCCCGTCGTGCCGCTCTATATTAGCATCCTCTACGATATTATGAACGCGCGGGGTATCAACGAGGCACCGATCGAACAGATGCAACGGCTTTTCGCGGAGCACCTCGGCCCCGGACGCCAGCCCCAACTGGATAGCGAACGCTATATCCGGCTGGATGACCGGGAATTGCAGGAAGAGGTGACAGCCGAGGTGACGGACCGGTGGGCACAGATCGATACCGACAATTTCTACGAACTCTCCGACTATGCCGGCTTCCGGCGACGTTTCCGCAACCTCTTCGGATTTGAGGTGGATGGCGTTGACTACGATGCGGTTGTGGAGACAGAATTAGCGTTTTAAGAAGGGGCTCGGTGCAGTGGCGAAAAATCTAACAGAATCTGACGTAATGTCGTCTTATCTCACAGGTTAGAGAGGATGGTGACGGAGCGTGATGAGCGTTCCTCCTGCACTGTATCAAGAGGCACGTTAGGCAATCCTACCCCCCCCCGTGAAAAGCGGACTAAAAGTTGGCGGTGCGGCGGCACCACTGACGGTGGAGGTGACGGTAAGACCGATGCGAGACCAATGACTCGCTGCAATACCTGAGACGACAACGAAACCAAAGTTACGACACGCGGCACACAGCTCTGGTGACGCGTAAAACGCCTGTGGAGCTCGTGTAAGACCTCGCTGTAGGCACACCTCGGTGTGACTCGGAGGCTGTGAGCGCAGAAGCAGGAAGTGCGGCAGCTGATGCCTCTGGTAGATTATGTCAGATTAAGGCAGAAACGCATAGGTCCCACAGAGCGGAGAACGGACACACAACACTCACGTAGGCGCGCTTTGCAAGCGCACAAGGAGAAACTTATGACGCAACCGATTCAGGTTACAGTCTGGAACGAATTTAGACACGAGAAAACGAACGAGACTATCCGCGCCATTTATCCGGACGGCATGCACGCTGTCATCGCCGATGGACTCAACACCGCGGGCGGGTTTGACGTGAAAACCGCCACATTAGACGAACCCGAACACGGCTTAACCGATGATGTCTTGGCGAACACGGATGTGCTTGTTTGGTGGGGACACATGGCACACGGTGCCGTTGAAGACGCTATCGTTGACAAAGTGCGTGCACGCGTGCTAGATGGGATGGGACTCATCGTTCTGCATTCCGCGCATTACTCGAAGCCGTTCACCCGCTTGATGGGCACGTCGTGTAGCCTCAAATGGCGCGAGGCGGCGGAAAAGGAACGCCTCTGGGTTATTGAGCATGGGCATCCTATCGTCGAAGGACTCGGCGAATACTTTGAGCTGGAACACGCCGAGATGTATGGCGAGCCCTTTGATATCCCTGAGCCGGACACCCTGATTTTCATCAGCTGGTTTCCCGGCGGTGAAGTTTTCCGGAGCGGCTGCTGCTACCACCGCGGCAGGGGGAAAATCTTCTATTTCCGCCCCGGCCACGAAACCTATCCGATCTATTATGACGAAAACGTTCGGCGCGTCATCGCGAACGCGGCACGATGGGCGGCACCGGTTAACGGACCGGTACCGGTCTTCGGGAACGCCCAACCGTTAGAGTCGTTAGATTAAGTTATCAAGTTTGTAAGGGCGGATGTCCCTATCCGCTCAGGACGATTTGGGCTTCATTTTCCCTTTTCTACGTTAGGTTGGGCTCGCCTGAGTCCAACCTTTGAACCTACTTGAACGAAGCAGGTCCAGATCGGGCGATCTGGACTTAGGCGGAAGGAGATAGAACGATGGCAGGCATCAAAGACAAACTGGCGCAGCTGCAACAAGACGGTTTCCTTCTGGTAGCAGGCGCGCTGTCACCGGAGGAAACGGGACGTATTCGGCACCGGGTGAACTACGCCCGCGAAATGGGCTGGGAGGAAGGTTTGAACGCTGTCGGCAACATGTGGTTTGATACGCTTCTTGATCGGGAGCCGGGTACGTATGCGCCGCTCGTCGGGCATCCGAGCGTCCGTCCCTATCTAGAAGGGTTGATGGGCAAACAGTGCCAACTGCGTAGCCTCCGCGCGCATATCAACCCTGGGCCCTACCTGCAGGAGTGGCACATGGACTTCTACGGCTATTGGCACGAGAAGCGGTATGCCGATGAACATCCATTCGCGGTGGCTCCTGTCGGTATCAACACCACTTTCTACTTTCAGGACAATGACCCGGGGGAAGGACACCTCAAGTTTATCAAAGGCGGACATCTGTTGGAACCACCGCATCTTTATCCGATAGCTCGCCCTGAGTTTGAAGCGTGGTGCGAGGCCCAGGAGCATGTCATCTTGCATCCCAAGGCAGGCGATTGTGTCGTGTTTATCAACCACATTCCACATCAAGGTGCCAAGGAACGCGACGATATGGAGCGAAGCAACGTCGTCTGTCACTATCAGGTAACCCCAATGTATGATGGCGTTTGGCATGTCTCGCGCCCGCGCGGGTATCAAGGCACGTTCCCGTTTGCCTAGCATAAACGGTTGCGGTTGATTGGTGCGGCATCATCCGCCGGGGAGGTTGCGTGTCAAATTGGCAAACAGTGCTCACGTGTGCCGATTTGGCATGCTGACTCGCAGTTTTTCCCCAATTTTTATTGGCATAGATATTGCAAGTAAATTGCAGGGCAATGCCCTATCCTGTATCCACCCGGTAGGCGCGATTTGCAACCGCGCCTACCCGGTTCATTTTTAACAAAGGACATTTTTTAACATGAGCAAAGTCATTGGAATTGACTTAGGCACCACGAATTCGTGCGTCGCTGTATTAGAGAGCGGCGATGCCAAAGTCATTGAAAACACCGAGGGCAATCGAACCACGCCCTCCGTTGTAGGGTTTACCAAAGAAGGCGAACGCCCCGTTGGCCAAGTCGCGAAACGGCAAGCCATCACGAACCCTAAAAACACGCTCTTTTCGATAAAACGGTTCATGGGGCGGAAATACAGCGAACTCGGAGACGAGGCAGACCGCGTGCCTTATGAATTAAAAAGTGATAGAGGTGGAGATGTCGTTGTTACTATTGATGGCAAAGATTACTCGCCACCCGAAATTTCCGCGATGGTGCTGCGGAAGATGAAGGAGACAGCGGCGGCGTACCTCGGCGAAGAAGTCACGCAGGCGGTTATCACCGTCCCTGCCTACTTCAACGATTCGCAACGCCAAGCGACGGCCGATGCAGGCAAAATCGCAGGCCTAGAAGTCCAGCGGATTATCAACGAACCTACCGCCGCATCGCTCGCCTACGGACTGCAAAATGAAGGCGAGCGGAAAATCGCTGTCTATGACCTGGGCGGTGGCACGTTTGACATCTCCATCCTGGAAATCGGCGATGGTGTCTTCGAGGTGAAAAGCACCAACGGCGATACGCGCCTCGGCGGCGACGACTTCGACCAGGCGGTTATTGACTGGATGGCCAAGGAATTCCTCAGCAGTGAAGGCATCGATCTCCGCAACGATGGGATGGCCCTACAACGCCTCAAAGATGCAGCCGAGGTAGCGAAATGTGAACTCTCAAGCACGCTGCAGACGGACATCAACTTGCCGTTTATCACCGTCGATGCCAGTGGCCCGAAGCACCTCAACCTGACGCTCACACGCGCGAAATTGGAGCAGATTACGGACGCGCTCGTTGAACGTTCACTCACACCGTGCCGGCAAGCCCTTGACGATGCCGAGATGCGCGCATCGGATATTGACGAAGTTATCCTCGTCGGTGGGCAAACGCGGATGCCGAAGGTGCAGGAAGCAGTAAAGCAACTCTTCGGGAAAGCACCTCACAAGGGTGTCAATCCAGACGAGGTAGTCGCCATCGGTGCCGCGATTCAGGGCGGCGTGCTCGCCGGTGACGCCGAAGTCAAAGACATTCTGCTGCTTGATGTTACCCCGCTGTCACTCGGTATTGAGACACTCGGTGGCATGTTCACGCGGCTCATTGAGAAGAATACCACGATTCCTACCAAGAAGTCGCAGACGTTCACGACCGCGGAGGATAACCAGACCGCGGTTGACGTGCATGTCCTTCAAGGCGAACGGGAACAGTCCGTTTACAACAAGACTATCGGCAGATTCCGTTTGGGTGACTTGCCCCCGGTGCCGAGGGGCATGCCGCAGATCGAGGTGACGTTTGACATTGACGCGAACGGTATCCTCAACGTCTCTGCCAAAGATACGGCGACTGGCAAGGAGCAGAAGATTACGATTACTGCCGCCTCCGGGCTCACCGATGCGGAAATCGAGCAGATGGTGAAAGATGCCGCAGCGCACGCCGAAGAGGATAAGCAGAAACGGGAGGAAGTTGAAACCCGTAACCGTGCTGATTCTCTCGTCTATGAGACCGAGAAGAACCTGAAGGAATTCGGGGAGAAGGTAGACGATGCCACGAAGGAGAAAGTCTCCGCTGCTGTTGAGCGCGTCAAGAGTGCCTTGGCAGCGAACACCCAAGAGGAGATCAAAGCCGCATCCGATGCGCTGACTCAGGTGTGGCATGAAGCGTCCGCGCAGCTTTACCAGCAGACGACAAGTGCAGACCCGGGTGCAGCTGCCGCCGGTGCCACCGCCGAGCCTACAGACGCTGGCGACGATGTCGTTGACGCTGAATACGAAGTCGTCGACGACGATAAGAAGAACAAAAAGTAAGGTGCCATTAAGGTATTACCTCCCCTACCGATTTTTGCGTAGGTTATTTGTAATAACAAATAACCGAAGATGTGCTGTTTGGCTTTCGCAAACAGCACTGCGCGCGGTCGACGGCGCAGCGCATTCGCAAGGTTTCCGAATGCGCATCTTCGGCGTTCTGTAAACAGAACGCCTACGCCGTCGACTGACAAAAATCGGAGTAAACGGGGAGGTACCACCCGCTCAGTCGGGCGAGGCCTCGCCCCACGGGTCCTGCGTGCGTTTGTCCCCAGATGGTATTAACTCCCGTATACGGGAGATAACACCTTTAAGGAGGTTCAATCAATGGCGTATAGTAATTGGACCTTGGAAGAAGCCCAGAAAACATTTCAACTTGAAATCGTTGAATCCACAGGGCTTTTCTCTAACATAGCAGGGGTAGTTCCGAGTGCACATCTCACCACGACGTTGGAGAGAAATGTGGCATTAGCCGCAGCCATAAATACGGAAAAGGCAAAGTCAGAAATGATTGTTGCCGATGTTCTGATTGAACTCCGCGAAAACTTTGATCGGCGCATCAGTTTGTTTTCGGGCGTTGATTTCAACGTTGATGATGAAAAAGGCTTGAACGGTGTGTGCGATTTTTTGGTGAGTCTTTCGCCGATGCAAGCTTTCTTAGAGGCCCCCGTTATCATCCTGGTTGAGGCAAAAAAGGACGACCTAACGAGCAGCTTTGGGCAGTGTGTCGCCGAGATAGTCGCCGCTCAACGTTTTAATGCGGAAAAAGGGAATGACATCTCCACTGTTTATGGGGTTCTCACTTCAGGGACAATATGGCAATTCCTCAAATTGGCAGGGCAGCACCTCTACCTTGATAGAACAGACTACACGATTGGGCAATCCGACAGAATCCTCGGTATTCTCACCAGCATGGTGGAACAAAAGGTGTGAGGCAACAAGCGCAGCTAAAATCGCATCCCACAACAAAAGAGGTGCACTCATGGCTTATAGCAACTTCACATTAACCGAGGTGCAGAAAACGTTCCAACTCGAAAAGGTTCTGTTCACCGGACTCTTTTCTAAAATAAAGCCGGTGGAACCAAGTGCGTATCTTTCCACGGTATTGGCAAAAAAGGCGGCGTTAGCTACTGCTATCGGCACGCAGAAAGCCCGGTCGGAACTGATTGTCGCCGATATTCTGTTTGAACTCCGCGAACACTTAGAGGGGCGCATCAGCTTGTTTTCGGGCATTGAATTCAACGTCGATGCCAAGAACGGCTTAGTTGGGGAGTGCGATTTTTTAGTGAGTCTGTCGCCGGACCAGTTTGATTTGGCTGCACCTGTCATCGTCCTCGTTGAAGCAAAAAATCTTGACCTGAAGCTTGGGCTTGGGCAGTGTGTCGCCGAGATGCTTGCTGCCCAACGTTTTAATGCGAAAAAAGGGAATAACATCGCTTGCATTTATGGAGCTTCCACGACAGGCACCGAATGGCTCTTCCTGAAATTAAAGGGAAAGCGGCTCCACCTTGATATGGCCCCGTATACGATTGAACGGTGCGACAGGATTCTCGGTATTCTCACCAGCATGGTGGAACAAAAGGCATGATGTAACGAGGCGCGGATAGCATTGCCGCCTGCTGCAAAAGAGGTTCACTCCCATGGCTTATAGCAACTTCACCTTGGCCGAGGTCCAGCAAAAGTTTCAATTAGACAAAGTCTTGTCCCGCGGTTACTTTTCTGAAATGGAGCCAGTGGAACCAAGTGCGTATCTCACCACAGGCTTGGCGAAAAAGGCATCGTTAGCCACCGCCATCGGCACGGAGAAAGCCCGGTCGGAACTGATTGTCGCCGATGTGCTCGTTGAGCTCCTTGAACACTTCCATTACCGGATCAGTTTCTTTTCCGGCATTGAGTTCAGCGTTGACCCGGGCAGTGACTTGACAGGCGTTTGCGATTTTTTAGTGAGTTTGTCGCCAGACCAGCTTGACTTGCAGGCTCCTGTTATTGTCCTGGTTGAGGCAAAAAATCTTGACATGAAACAAGGGCTTGGACAATGCGTTGCAGAAATGGTGGCTGCCCAACGCTTTAATGCCGAGCAGGGGAACGAAATCCCGTGCGTTTATGGAGCAACCACGACAGGAATAGATTGGCAGTTCCTCAAATTGGAGGGAAAGCAGCTCCACCTTGATATGGCAACTTACACGATTGAACGGTGCGATAGGCTCCTCGGCATCCTCGTCAGCATGGTGGAACAGAAAGCATAAGTCCACGGTGCGCGGGTAGGGAAACGCCTTCCAACGCTGCCCAATCCGCATCGATTTGATTCACTGAGGCCGTCCCGGAAAAATTCGGTGGATTCCGTTTGGTTTTGCTTGGTTCTTCGCTATTGTCCAACAGAACTATCACAACGCAAACGAGGATGACGAGGAATATAACACCGATGATAGTTGCTTTTGACATAGTTTTTCTTTCCATCATGCATCCTCATTTGAGTACCAAACGAACAGCTGTAGTGCGAGAGTGTCTGCTCCCGCACTACAAACGATTATCTGATTTGAGTCGCTTTAGTAGCCTAGCAGCGCAATCCCTTCCCGATAGGTTTGCGCGGAATGCTGCAAGGACGCGAGTTCATCACTCGTCAATTCGATTTCAATAATCTCCTCAACACCGTTCGCGCCCAGTTTGATAGGCACCCCGATATACAGGTCATCGATGCCGTACTGCCCTGTGAGATGCGCGGAGCACGGTAACAGCCGTTTTTTGTCCAGAATAATCGCCTCCGCCATCTGTGCTAACGATGCCCCCGCGGCATAATATCCACTTGTCTTGAGGAGGTTCACTATTTCCGCCCCGCCATCGCGAGTGCGTTGCGCCATCGCCTCAATCCGTTCGTGCGGAATAAGCTGCGGAATCGGGATGCCATTGACAGTCGTATAGCGCGGTAGCGGCACCATCGTGTCCCCGTGGCCACCGAGTACGAGCGCGTGGATGTCTTCTACGGAAACCCCTAACTCCAGCGAGATAAAATAGCGGAACCGTGCTGAATCAAGCACCCCCGCTTGTCCGACGACTTGATGTGAGGGAAACCCCGAGACCTTCCAGGCGTGATACGTCATGATGTCCAACGGATTCGTGAGCATCATCAGGATGCAATCGGGTGAATGCTTGACGACGTTCTCCGTAACGCTGCCCACGATGTTGGCGTTCGTTTGCAATAGATCTTCGCGCGTCATTCCCGGTTTACGTGGGGAGCCTGATGTGATAATAACGAGATCGGAGTCGGCGGTTGCGACGTAATCGATGTTTCCATCAATTGCTGCATCGAACATCTCGACGGGGGATGTCTGCGCCATATCAAGTGCCTTACCTTGTGGGACTCCATCTATGATGTCGATCATGACGACATCGGCGAGTTGTTTTTGCGCGATGAGGAACGCCGCTGTTGCACCGACGTTCCCTGCGCCGATGACACTAATTTTTTTTCTTGCCATTTCTTCCTCCTTTTGGAAATATGTAACAATTATACCTAACAATTCGGGAAAAATCAAGGAAAACTTTTTACGCACTCGGTAACCACATCGAAACCGTAGTCCCTTCCGCAAGCGTGCTCTCCACCGAAACGCTACCGCCATGTTCCTCAAGAACTCGCTTGACGTTTGCCAAGCCGAGCCCTGTCCCCTTCGTTTTCCGCGTAAAAAACGGTTCAAATAGTTGTGGCAAATCTTCCTCTCGTATGCCCACGCCTGTATCTGTAACCTTGATGCATATCTTTTCCTCTGTCTCAATAGCCGATACCGTCAACGTGCCGCCCTGCGGCATCGCCTCGAGCGCGTTCAAAACCACGTTCATGAACGCTTGCTTGAGTTTGTCCAAATCAAACCGAATCTCGGGGAGCCCTGGCGCAAATCGTTGCACCAACCCAATCTGATGATGCACGAGGTTCGCTTCCATTAGCGATAACACGCCTTGCAATGCAGGCATCAGCGGTTGCTTCACTAGATTCAACGTCGTTGGACGAGCGAAATCCATCAAGCCTTTCACAATCCCATCAATTCGTTCGATCTCCTCAAGGATATAACGGACGGATTGTTGGTGCCGTTCGGCAGAAATATCTCTTTTCCGCATCAGCATTTGTCCCAACATCCGCATTGAGGATAACGGATTCCGAATTTCATGCGCGAACGAAGCAGACATTTTCCCCGCCGTTGCCAGCCGTTCGGCCTGAATTAACTTATCTCGCGACTGCTCAAGTTCCTGCGTCATTGCATTAAACGCAGCCGCTAGTTCGCCAATTTCATCCTGTGTCTTCACCTCACACGTCTCATCCAACTTTCCTCTCGCGACGCGCTGCGTAAATTCGACGAGAGATTTAATCGGCACCGTCAAATTTCTACCGATGAGGTGACTGATGAGTGCAACCGTCGCCATCACCAGAATACCCATCCCGAACATGGACCAGGCGAGTGTCCGTTTCGCCGCCGCAATCTCTTCCATCGGCCGCAGCAGGCAGTAGAATCGTCCGGGCGAAAGCAATAGATAAAAGACTTTGTAGGGCCGCCCACCGAGTGTTATATCGTGCGTAATAGGCGCACTATCTGAATGAATCTGTAGCGCAAGGACTTGTCCCTCAACCCCGTCTGTCATTGCTAAAAGGCGTTGCTTAACTTCCCGGAGCCGCATTTTCTCTGCCAAATTTTCCCAATCTTGCTCTTCATCGGGGAGCCCGGTCAGCGTGCTCGTATTAAGCGTGTAATCCGAGCCAAAAATCATCACCTCCACGCTATACGCCTGCTTCACCTTCTCGTTGTTCCGGATGTAACCCGTTTCAATGATGACATCGAGCCACCCTTGCGTCTCGCGCGTAAACTGCTCGCCGTATTTCCATGCGAAAAATTCTACCGTTATCAACGGCAAAACGACGGTAACAACAGCGAAGAGCAGCAGAAATGGCAAAACGATTTTGGTTTGAATGCTATACCGGCGCATCAGAATCCCTCACAAAGCGTTTTGTGTGACTGTACCCGAATTGGAGATGCATGTCAAGAGAATAAAATTGAACAAAAAACCGCTTTAACGTGTCTAAAAGAAAAATCGGGAACTTTTTGAAACCTGCAGTGTGTAAACTGATAGCGGAAGAATTTTTGTTTTTTTACTATCCTTTTTCGTCCGAATTGACTCTATATAATAGAGACAGACACAGCATGTCCACAGTAGCCGCGGTTTGGAACCATGCATTGGCATCCGGCGTGCTTCTACCGCGCACCCACCGGTAATGATGGGTTTGCGTAACCCCTCATCTACTGAAAATGGATTTCGATTCAACCCGGAGGAAACAAAATGGAACGTACAGATTATCCCGACGCTCTGTTCACGGACACCGAGGACGAACGCGAGCTCGTTGAGCGGTTTCAAAGTGGCGATACCGAAGCTTTCAACCCACTCATGCGGAAATATCAGCAGAAAATCTACACCCTTATTTGCCAACGCGTTCACGATAGGGAGGCGGCGAAAGACTTGTGCCAAGACACCTTTCTGAAAGCGTTTCAGGCACTGCCGAACTTCAAAGGGGATGCCGCGTTTTACACGTGGCTTTACCGCATCGCCGTCAATTGCAGCATCGATTTCCTACGCCAACGCAACCGAAACAAAGTGTTTGCGTTTGAAGAGTTACCGCTCAATCCGGACGAAGAACTCCGGATGACAGAGATGCAACCGCCTGCCTCGCGACTCGCCGAGGATAGGGAACTCGGATGCATCATCCGGAAGGCAGTGAGTCAACTGCCCCCGGGGCAGCGGCGCGTCTTTAACCTGCGTCACCGCGAAGAACTCCCCATTAAGGAAATCGCCGCACGCCTGAACCGGTCCGAGGGCACCATTAAAGCGCACCTGCATCACGCGCACAAGCGGCTTAGGACGCTCCTGCTGCCTTATCTGCGGAACGAGCCGCTCACGTGGAATGGCGAGACCTAACGCGCCTCTCGCGTGTTCGTATCACGAGGGCCTTTTCCTCGCAGGGCTAGCAGCACCCTTTAACCCGTAGGGCGAGGGCCGTTACGGGCACGCCTACAGCAAACGTGCGTGTGTCGCCACGCGAAAGCACACTACCTTTAACGCTGTCATCTCTGCGGGTTTCTCCGCAGAGATGTCCACTGTCCTTCGCCTTGTCCAAACGTCCTATATGTCTTCATGGCGAAATCGCGCGTTATCACGAAAGAATTTTTTTAAATAAATTTGACAATTATCGTTTTTTATGGTATACTATATAATGTGTGCGGCAGAAATGCTTAATCTTTCACATTTTGTCGGAAATTTGCAGCTTTTTTCCTTAAAAATTGCAATTTCCCTTGACAAACCGTTTTATATAGTGTATAATTAACGTTAGAAAATCACAAAAGTGGGTGGGATGGCTGAGTGGACGAAAGCGGCGGTCTTGAAAACCGTTGTAGCGCAAGCTACCGTGGGTTCGAATCCTACTCCCACCGTTTCCCTCTCACGAGGGAAACCGCAGCTTCGGTGACATGCCCACCTAATACCAAATTAGGTTGATTCGTCTTGCTGCCGTAGATTGAGATTCGGCTGATTCTGACCTGCATGTCACCTAGGGGATGGCTCTGTCTATTCCCAGGTCAGTGCCGGGCTGCCGATGTCACTAGCATCGGCGGGTTGCGAGCCCGAACTATAGCGGTAAATTTGGTATAATTTGCGGCATAATCGTGAAATTGAAAAGGGAGAGGTGCAGGAGCGGCTGAACTGGACGGTTTGCTAAACCGTTGTGGCGCAAGTCACCGTGGGTTCGAATCCCACCCTCTCCGCTTCTAATATTCTCAGTGGATAGGAAACTTTGCACGCGCGCCTGTAGCTCAGTGGATTAGAGCATCTGACTACGGATCAGAAGGCCGGGGGTTCGAATCCTCTCAGGCGCTTTGAAGGAGGGAGGAGTTTGGATAACGATTCCTTCTGGATGAGACGCGCCTTGGCATTAGCACGCCAAGCCGGTGAAAAAGGCGAAGTGCCGGTCGGTGCCGTGCTTGTCAAGGATGGCGTGCCGCTCGCAGAGGGATTCAACCTCCGCGAACAGCGCGGCAGTCCCATCGCCCACGCTGAGATGTTGGTGATACAGGATGCCACGGAAAAGGTTGGTAACTGGCGATTTACGGGTACGACGCTTTATGTGACGCTGGAGCCGTGTGCGATGTGCGCCGGGGCGATAGTGCTGGCGCGTATTCCCAAAGTCGTTTACGCCACTCCCGATCCGAAATCGGGTGCCGCCGGCACGCTTTACAACATTCTTCAAGATGAACGCTTGAACCATCGGGTTGAGCTCATCAGTGGGGTGCTGGCAGAAGAGAGCAGCGCGCTCTTGAAAGCCTTTTTTCGGCAACGCCGATAGGCGTGCAATGGCTATAGCAATAGCATCAAAAAGCGAGTCTTCGCCAATGCACGTTATTGCTCCAACGCACGTTATCAAATGCATTGCGAGCGACAGAAAATTTCATAAGGAGAGATGCAGGAGCGGTTGAACTGGACAGTCTCGAAAACTGTTGTGGCGCAAGTCACCGTGGGTTCGAATCCCACTCTCTCCGCTTTTTCGATTCATTTGTTACTCAATTTCGGTAGCCTTTACGGCACCTTGGGGCAGTAGCTCAGCTGGGAGAGTGCGTCCCTCGCACGGACGAGGTCACGGGTTCAAATCCCGTCTGCTCCATCTATGAAAATATATCTTTGGGAGAGATGCAGGAGTCTGGTTGAACTGGCATGATTGGAAATCATGTGTGCTGTTGTGCAGTACCGTGGGTTCGAATCCCACTCTCTCCGCTTCGCGGGTTGCCTGCAGGTGCCCGTCATTTAGACGCGGTCGAACTTTGCAGGCAACCCCATAGTAAACGCTGGCGCGAATGTTTCGCCTGTCCGATCTGCCATGCGCAACTTCACTCGGTAGTCGCGCATTGGAAGCGCGCAATCTTACGTCTTGGCTATGATAGGTGGGGAGGTAGCGGTGCCCTGTATCTGCAATCCGCTATAGCAGAACGGAACCCCCGGTATGCGGCCTGTTTTTGTGGGGACTGTCCCGCGCACGTGGTGTTGAAGGTTGGGTCTTGAGCAACGAGAACCTGTTGAACCCCGTCAGGTCCGGAAGGAAGCAGCGGTAAATAGGCTTCTCGTGTGACGCAAGGTAGCCTGGCCTGAGTTAACGACGCGGGCAACGCCCGGAAGAGCCTGTCAACTCTGGGTTCATAGCCATGTTTCTGAACGTTGGAGATGCCCGGTAAACGTAGTGTCGGATTTCTATATCCGCCCGGGCAAACTCCGCTGAGAGTCAAAACTTAGCTACAGCACCCCGCGCGTCAGCATATTCAGAAACGTAGTCATCGGCAACGTCGATGACGGCTGACGCAGGCAGACGTGATTGCCCCCAACCCCCCTAAACGAACGCCTTGTGCCTAAACGAAGGCCTTGTGAATGACAGCAGTGCCAAGATAAACCTAACCGAACGCTTGGCGAAACAACAGAAAACCGGATACGCTCATGGCATACGAAGTTCTTGCACAAAAATGGCGCCCTCAAAACTTCGGCGACGTTGTCGGACAGCAGCACGTTACCACAACGCTAGAAAATCAGATTCTGTCTGAACGCGTTGGGCACGCCTATCTCTTCTGGGGTCCCCGAGGCACGGGGAAGACCACGGTTGCGCGCATTTTTGCCAAAGCTGTCAACTGTCCGAATCGCATTCATGAGACTGAATTTGACAAGTCACCTACAGCAGAACCTTGCAACGGCTGTGAGCGCTGCATTGACATCTCGCAAGGGAAATCTTTTGATGTCATAGAGACAGATGCCGCCTCTAATCGCGGCATCGATCCGATTCGGGAACTGCGGGAAAACGTCAAACTCGCGCCCGCCAACTGCACCTACAAAATCTACATCATCGATGAAGCACACATGCTCACGACTGAAGCCTTCAACGCCTTACTCAAAACGCTGGAGGAACCCCCGCCGCATGTCATTTTCATCATGGCAACAACCGAGCATGCCAAAATTCCGAAGACGATCACCTCCCGCTGCCAAGATTTTGATTTCCGGCACTTGGAAGATGAGAAGATCATTGAGCGGCTCACGTTGATTGCCAAAGCGGAGGAGATTTCGGCGGATTTAGACGTGCTGTCGCTCATCACACGGCAATCCGAAGGGTGTCTGCGGGATGCCGAAAACCTGCTAGAACGCCTTGTATCCTCCGCAGGAAAGAACGTGACCGTTGAAACCGTTGAGCAGACGCTCGGTCTCGGCTCCAGTTTCCTGCTCGGTGAGCTCACCAAGGCGATTGCCGAACGCAACCTCGCCGAGGGGCTTGCAACGCTGAACAAATTGGTGAAACAGGGAACGGATTTGACGCAGTGCCTACATCAATTAATTGTCTATTTTCGCGACCTGCGGCTCTTGGCGATTGATAGCAATCTCGTTGAATTAATCCAAAGTCCCAAATCCGATCTGCCTGAACTCAAGCAGAAGGCTGAGCAGATGTCTGTTCCTCGGCTGTCGCGGATTATCAAAATTTTGATGTACACCAGCCGGGATATCAAACAGTATGGTTACGCGCAACTTCAATTAGAGGGCGCACTCATTCAACTGGACTCCCTTGAGGAGGGCATTCAACTTCAGGAAATCGTCGGAAAATTGTCGGCGTTGGAACAAAAGTTAGATTCGGGTGGTGCGCCAGCTGCACTGCTTCCTGATAGCCGTACGACGGATGCCCCACAACCGGCGTTTCGGCGTGAGCAGTCGCAGCCAGCGAGCGTGCCGCGGGTTGGGCATGGAGATGCACGCCGTTTTGAAACCTCCTCGCGTGCCTCCGTCAGGAGTGAACCTGTAACACGCCCCGAACCGCAGCAGCCTCCGGCGGAGATGTCAGGAAATTCCTATCGCCCCCTCAGTGAAATCGGCACTTTTTGGGAAGAAGTGAAGGCTCAACTTCCGATGAAACTAAAACATGGGTTGCTAAGCGGCGCGGTGCCTTCTGTCAACGGCACAAACGTTGTCAAAATTGCGTGTTCACCAACGTATTTTTCTATGGCTGTCGATGAAGACAAGCAGCTCATCGCTAAGACGTTGAGCGAGTTAGTGGGGCAACCTATTGAGGTGGAATTAGCAAAGTTAGACATTGTCCCGCATAAGGCGGCACTTCCCGATGCACAGGGTACTGCAAATGCAGGTGTATCGGATAAACGCGATGTGCAGAAGATGACACCCCTCGTCCGTAAGATGGCGGCGGAAGACGATCCGCGGCTCCGAGCCGCGCTGAACCTTTTTGACGCGAAAATTTTAGAAACGCAATAACTGTACTAAAACCGTAGCGCGAGGTTTTCTGTCGTTTGCAAAGCGGTGTGAAGATACTTCTGAGGTTCAAGCCTAGAAAGTCGGTTATCACGCCTTGCGCCATACAAAAAACCTCGCCGTGTAGTTTACGTGTTACAATTGTAACACTAGAACCGTAAGCATTGACAATCTCAATGCTGCCTGATAAGACAACCTTCACTGCCGCATAGCAGCTGAACAACCGCTAGGAACAACGAAAGATATGAAAATGAACGACCTGATGAAACAGGCACAGCAGATGCAAAAGCGGATGCTGGAGATCCGAGAAGAACTCGCAAATCGCACCGTTGAGGCAACCGTCGGCGGCGGCATGGTAACTGCCGTTGTTAACGGCCAACAAGAAGTCGTCTCACTCCGTATCGCCCCTGAAGCTGTCGATCCGGAAGATACCGAGATGTTGGAAGACCTGGTTGTTGCCGCCATCAACGAGGCACTCCGGGAATCGCAGGAGTTGATTTCCGTGGAAATGAGCAAACTCACCGGCGGCGTGAAAATTCCGGGACTCCCGTAAGCCCTCTTCCGTAGGCGCAGTTTCAAAGCGCGCAGCTCCAAGAAAGTATTCTTCGCCAACGGCGAAGACGGCTCGATGGCAACGAACGTTATTGCCCCAACGCACGTTATTGAACGCCTTGCGAACAACAAGAAAATGGAATACCCGCGGCCGTTGGCACAGCTCATCACCCAACTCCAAAAATTGCCGACAATTGGGCAGAAAACCGCGCAACGGCTAGCGTTTTTTATGCTAAAGTTGCCTGAACCGGAGACTGCCCAAATCGCAAAAGCTATTGCCGAGGTGAAACGGCTCCTCTCTTACTGCAACGTCTGTGGCGCGATTACGGATGCAAACCCCTGCCACATCTGCACCAATTCACGCCGCGACAAGCAGGTTATCTGCGTCGTCGAAGAATCCGATGATCTGTGGGCTATTGAACGCACGAACGGCTATAAAGGGTTATACCATGTGCTCGGCGGCGTGCTGTCACCGCTAGATGGTGTCGGTCCGGATGAGCTCAGAATTAATTCGCTTTTCCAGCGGCTCAACGATGTCAAAGAGATTATTCTCGCGACGAATTTGACGACGGAGGGACAGGCAACTGCGCTCTATCTCACGCAACACTTAGAAACCTTTGACATCACAGTCAGCCGTATCGCATACGGTATCCCCTTCGGCGGCGATTTGGAATACATAGACGAGGTGACGCTGGCGAAAGCGTTGGAGGGAAGACGCGAGGTATAAAGGCTCATGAAAATCGGTAAGAACGCTTTCTGCGTCGCGAGGGTTCCTAGATATAACAGAAAAGGCACTGTTCGGTTCCTGTTATGCTGCGTCACGTTTTTTGCCTGCACCTGTTTGTTGGCTTGCGCAGATTCGATTGGCGACGGGGAAAACGCCGCGAATTATACCCCGCGGACTGCTGGAGGTTCGCCAACATTTGATGCCCCGCGTGCCTTTGCCTATTTGGAAAAACAGTGCCAATTCGGCCCGAGACCTCCCGGTACCGCCGCGCATCGAAAAACGCAGGCGTATCTATTCGCCGAACTCCAGAAATACGCCGATACCGTCGTGTTGCAGCCGCACGAGTTTAAGACAGACACCGCAACGTTGCATCTCAACAACATTTTGGCGGAGTTCGGAAAAGTAGGCAGTGAAACGCTGCTATTAGCGGCACATTGGGATACGCGCCCCATGGCAGACCGGGACGCAGCCCCAGAGAATCGGAATAAACCTATTTTGGGGGCAAACGATGGCGCGTCCGGAGTTGCTGTCCTCTTGGAAATCGCGCGAATTTTAAAGGCATACCCGCCGCCACGTCGGATTATTATTGTCCTTTTCGATGGCGAAGATTATGGCAGAACCACCGACAATATGTTCATCGGCTCACGGTTCTTCGCCAACGCCCTGACAACGCGCATCTACCAGCGGTGGAAGCCCGACTACGGCATCTTGTTAGACATGGTAGGCGACAAAGATTTGCAACTACCGATAGAACGGTTTTCTTGGAACGCCAATCGCGAATTCGCCGAGGCCTTGTGGCATCGCGCTCGTGAACTCGGATTAGGCGTATTTCAACACCGCATCGGACCCGCAATCATGGATGACCATGTCCCATTGATTCAGGCCGGCATCCCGATGGTTAATGTGATAGACTTCACTTATCCGTATTGGCACACGCTTGAAGATACGGTGGACAAATGTAGCCCGAAGAGCCTAGAGATTGTTGGAACTCTCGTGCTCAGCGTCATTTATCAAGGCCTCTGAAATCAGAAACGTAGACATTGCCAACGGCGAAAACAGGTAACGTAGCCAGACATGATTACACAAACAACCCTAACTCAACGCATTGCGAAATACGAAAAACGTTACGATGTCATCGTTGTCGGTGCTGGCCATGCGGGCTGTGAAGCCGCTCTTGCCGCCGCGCGCATGGGCTGTGAAACGCTCGTTGTGACTATCAACCTGGATACTATCGCCAAGATGTCTTGCAACCCTGCCATCGGTGGGTTGGCGAAGGGGCATCTCGTCAAAGAGATAGACGCGCTCGGTGGCGAGATGGCAAAAAATATTGACAAGACCGGGATTCAATTCCGACGCTTGAATACCAAAAAGGGCCCCGCGGTGCGAGCGAGCCGCGCACAGGCTGACAAAAAGGCGTATCAGGATGAAATGAAGCGCGTCCTAGAGACGCAAGAACGGCTTGACATCAAGCAGGTATTGGTGGAAGAATTGCTCGTCGAAGATGGACGCTGCCTCGGCATTCTGAGCCAGACGAAAACCGCCTATCTAGCCGAGACAGTGATTCTCACGACAGGCACCTTCCTGAAAGGCCTAATTCACATTGGGGACATATCCTACAGTGCCGGCCGCGCAGGGGAATCCGCGGCAGAGAAACTTTCCGAGAGTTTTTTAAGTCTCGGCTTTGAGATTGGCCGGCTCAAAACGGGCACGCCGCCGCGCGTCAATGCGCACACCGTCGATTTCAGCGTCATGGACATTCAGCCCGGCGATGAAGACCCGGGGCCCTTCTCATTTTCAACAGAGCGCATTACGCAGCCGCAGTTACCTTGTTATCTCACGCATACCAATGAGAAGACGCACCAACTGATTCGGGAGAATCTTCACCGTTCCGCAATGTATAGCGGCCGCATCGTCGGTATTGGCCCCCGGTATTGCCCCTCAATTGAGGACAAAGTCGTCCGGTTCGCCGAGAAGACTGCACACCAGGTCTTCGTTGAACCTGAGGGACGCAACACCGATGAAATTTACCTCAACGGTATCTCTGCCAGTTTGCCCGAAGACGTGCAAGTAGCCATGGTGCATAGCATCAGCGGATTAGAGAACGCCGAAATCATGCGGTTCGGGTATGCTGTTGAGTACGACTTCGCCCCCGCGACCCAGCTCAAGCCCACGCTTGAAACGAAGCAAGTCGAAAACCTCTACTTCGCAGGACAACTCAATGGCACCACCGGTTACGAAGAAGCCGCTGCGCAGGGCCTGATGGCTGGTATCAATGCCGCCTTAAAGGTGCAGCGAAAGGAACCGTTTGTTCTGGATAGAGCCCAGGCATACATCGCCGTGCTCATCGATGATCTGGTTTCAAGGGACATCCGTGAACCTTACCGTATGTTCACCTCGCGTGCCGAGTATCGGTTGACATTACGGGAAGACAACGCTGATTTGCGGCTCACCGAACTCGGAAGACAGATAGGACTCGTTGATGACGGTGCCTATCGCCGGTTCCAGACGAAAGCCGCGCAAATCCAGAGCGAACGCGCGCGGCTGCAGCAAACCGTGCTGAAGCCGACTCCTGAGCGTCTCAGTAGCGCGGTGCTCGCGAATATTCTTGAGACTGGGCAACTCAAGCAGCCTACGTCGTTGGCAGAACTCCTGAAACGTCCCGCGCTTCGCTACGAACAGATCGCACGACTCGCGCCACCACAGGATGCCCTACCACCTGCTGTTAAGGAACAGGTGGAAATCCAGATTAAATACCATGGGTACATCCAACGGCAGCAGCGACAAATCCAACAGTTTAAGAAATTGGAAAATTTCCCGATTCCGGAAGCATTTGACTACGCCGACGTTCCGGGGTTAAAGATAGAGGCACGCGAGAAACTCGCAAGAATTCGCCCTGCATCTATCGGACAAGCTTCCCGTCTGCCCGGCGTTTCCCCGGCAGACATCTCTATTTTGACGGTGATGCTGCACCAACAGAAAAGGAACGTCTGAAAAGGAAAGTTCCCTTGCGTGTAAGGGCGGATTTCTATATCGGTCCGCCAAAATGTTAATAGATGTCCCTATTCGCGGAACAGTTAAAACAGACGTTCAGACGAAACCAGTTTCCCCTAGGCGCGCGGCAGGTAGAACAACTCACGCGGTATCGCGCCGAATTGCGTCGGTGGAACGCGGCAATGAACCTCACCGCTATCACTGAAGATGAGGAAATACTGGAGAAACACTTTCTTGACTCGCTCAGGGTGCTAAACCATATCACCCTGAACGCCGATGACGCTGTCATTGATATCGGCACAGGCGCGGGGTTTCCGGGGATTGTGCTTAAAATCTACGTCCCCGACATCCGGTTAACCCTCGTTGAAGCGTCACAGAAGAAGGTAAGTTTCCTCAAATTTCTCATTGCGCAATTGCGATTAGATGGGACGCTCGTCTTGGCATCACGCGCAGAAGACTGCGCGCGACAACCGGCACACACCGGTGCCTATGATTGGGTTGTGACGCGTTACGTCGCCTCACTCACTGAATCCGCGGCATACTGCGTGCCGCTGCTAAAACCGAACGGTAAGTGGGTGGCTTACAAGTCCGGTGAGGATACCCATGCAGAAATTCGGGACAGTCAAAAGAGGCTAAACGCGCTCGGCGGCGCAGTGGAAGCTGTTTTTTCCGGTCAAGATACAAACGCATCATCCCTGCGCAGTTATATTGTCGTGAGCCGTCTGAGCGCGGCATAATTCTGAAGAGAGGAGTGTGAAAAAAACGCTATGAATTTTGATACAACAACGCGTGCGCAAAATGTCTCTATCCTTCACATTGAGGGGAAAATCATCGGCAGCACCGCGGATACCTTTCAGGAAGCGATGGAACGACAGTTGGCAAAAGGGAACAGAAACCTCGTCGTTGAGCTCATGAATGTCCCGCTGATTGATAGCAGTGCCCTCGGTGCCATTATTCTGACCCTTCAGGGCTTCCAAAAATCCGGTGGGAAACTCGTTTTGCTCAACCCACAGCAGGCGGTTCGGGACATCTTGGAGGTGACACACCTCGCGTCTGTCCTTGAAATCTACGATACAGAGGAAAGCGCGATTTCCGCTTTTTCCTAACGCGCAATGGGCGCGAGGTGGGCTATGAAAGGCGAACAATCGGCGAAACGCTCACCGTTTAAAATAGGCTTACGCGGACAGCAGATTATCCTGTTCCTATTCGTTTCACTGATGCCCCTGTTCGCTGTCTCACTCACTATCAAAGTGCTCGGTGAGAACGCCTTGAAAGGCAGCGTTGGCGACAGCCTCGTGCTATTAGCAGAAGAGAAACTCTACCGCGCAGATCTTGCTATCGCCGAGAAGATGGCAAATATCCACGGCGAACTACCGAATCTCACGGCAGCTGTCATCCGCTCCAACACTGCGAATAGAAAACAGGTAGTCTTTTTGACAGTGTGGGCGCGCTTAGAAGATAGCATCCGACTGCTTGAGGCGTACGCAGGTTATGGCAGTGAGGTAACGATTACGAACGCAGCCGGATACGTGCTGCGCTCAAACGACCCGGGGGTGGATTACGACACGAAAAAACGGATGCCACATCGCGTCAACAACGAAGACTGGTGGCAAAATGCCTACAACAATGGCATCGGTTACCCTCTCGTCGCCGATGTCACTTATGATGACGCGCGAGACGTGCATGTCCTACAGATGGCACTGCCAATCAGAAACGGGAAGATAGTTGTCGGTGTGCTGAAAACCGAGTTATTGCTACCGGAATTGACGAATCTGGTGGAATCGCGACCGGATACCGAAGAGACGTACACCTTTTTGACAACCGGCTCTGGCACGATTATCGCCGCCTCGCCGGGGAGCGGATACGCACGCGGCGGTTACGAGATGAGCGATGCCGCCACTGCTGCAATCGTAGAGGCAAAAAGAGGCGACATCGGAAAGTATTACGGGTATGAATCAGAAGGAGAAGACGATAACTTTGGAGAGAAGCGCGTCTACGGATGGGCCAGAACACAACCTGCACCTTCTGCACCGTGGAAGGCGCAACAAAATTTTAGCAACTGGATGGTTTTCGTCTCACGTCCTGTCGCAGCCGCTTATGCCGCAGTAGAAAGACTGAACAGATATATTTTTTATCTGACGCTTGTGTCTGCGGTTATCGTTATCTTTATTGCATGGTGGGTTGCGCAGCGGATTACGAAACCCATCATGCAAATCGCGCATGCCGCACATAGTATCGGGCATGGCGAATTTGAAGGAGATGTCGCGCGCAACTTGCAACGCGCTTCTGATACAGCTGTCGACTCTGACACCGAAGTCGGTATCCTTGTTGAAGAATTCAACGACATGCGGCAAAACCTGAAAACTGCCGTTGAAGAACTCACGAGAGAGCAAAAGAAACTCACAGCGATTGTTGAGAACCTCGGCGAAGGACTGATTGTTGTTGACGAAAACGAACGCGTGTTGTATGTCAATCCGGTTGCGGAAATGCTGTTTAATCTCGGCGACACGCGCGACTATGAAAATTTCGCATCGGTAGACACAGACACCGGCAAGATGTATTGGCGGAAACAATCAACATCGACGCAGCCACCCATCACGCTCACGGCGGATTTCAACGTGCTATCCGCAGCGCAGCGGGAGGCGACGCAGCACCAGACTGTCATCGCCAAAGTGAATGAAAGCCGAATCCTCCGCATCGTGGCAAGTCAATTTTCTGATGAGAGCCACAACGTAGCCGGCACCGTGTATGTTTTTGATGACATCACACATGAATATGAAATCGATAGGATGAAGTCGGAGTTCGTCTCCCTTGTCTCGCATGAACTGCGCACACCGCTTACCTCTATCATCGGATTTATTTCGCTCATCCTTGATGGAAAGACGGGTGCGATTAACGAAAAGCAGTATGAGAGCCTGAGCCGCGCACATCGTCAATCAAAACGGCTCGCCGCGCTCATTAATGAGCTCCTTGACGTTTCGCGCATTGAAGCGGGACGCATTGAGATGAAGCAGGAGCAGATTCACGTCGCGCAAATCGCGAAACAGCGTATCGAGGAACTTCGGCCGCAAGCCGATGAAAAGGCAATCACGCTGTTTCTGAAAGTGCAACGCAATCTGCCAATGATGATTGGCGACGCAGACCGGATTGGACAAGTGTTTATCAACCTCATCGGCAATGCTATCAAATTTACGCCGTATCAAGGTAGGATAACCGTCAAAATATCAGCCATGGATGCAACAGAGGGCTCACCCCGACTGCATGTGGAAATTATTGACACCGGCCCCGGCATTCCGCCGGAGGAACGGGCAAAGGTGTTTGACAGATTCCACCAACTCGGAAATGTCCAAACCCGGCAGCAAGGGGGGACAGGGTTAGGGCTCGGCATTGCAGCCGCGATAGTTGAGGCGCACCACGGAAAATTATGGGTGGACGCGGGCGATAATGGACAGGGCAGCAATTTCCAGTTCTTTATCCCGTTCGCCTAATCACCACGAAAACTATGGGTTGGTATCGCCTGAACCCAACTTGACAACTTTCGTCGTTCCTAGCGGTGGTTTGGCTGCTTCTGATCAGGTTGTCCGTAAAAACCTTGTCTTTTCTTGCATGCCTTGGTAAAATAAAACGTAGCACCAAAAATGTAGTCTTCTCCAACGGCGAAGACAGATTACGTAAAGGAACGGCGATGCACCAACCAACGTCTCCGAACGTATTGCGAACAACAGCAGAAACGATTTTGGTTATAGACGACGATATTGATATCGTTGAACTGCTCAAGATAAGTTTGGAATCCGATGGCTTTAACGTGCGCACGGCTAACGATGGGACTAGCGGTGTGCGGCGTGCGCAGGCAAACGTCCCAGATCTGGTTCTTCTCGATGTCATGATGCCGCATAAAGACGGCTTCCAAGTCCTCAGAGAACTCCGGGAGGACGAGCGGACGAAAACGGTTCCTGTCATTCTGCTCACGGCGCGCGGGCAAACAGAAGATAAATTGCGCGGCCTGGATACAGGTGCCGACGACTATATCACGAAACCGTTCGATTTGCGGGAAGTTACCGCACGGGTTGAGACAGTCTTGGGAAGAACCCGTCCCATAAAATACATCAATCCGCTCATGCAGGCGATGGGCGACGGGTTCAGTGAAGAAGGCGTTGAAAAACTCGCGGGACACCTTGAGGCGGCTGCAGCAATTCAGCGGAAATTGTTACCGGAGAAGGCACCGAGTCCACCGGGGTTTGATATCGCGACGTTATTGCAAAGTTCAACCTCTGTCTCTGGCGATTTTTACGATTTTATCCCACTCAGTGAGAAACACATCGGCATTGTCATCGGTGACGTTAAGGGGAGTGGGATTCCGGCAGCACTCGTGATGGTAATGATTCGCACCGCGTTACGGTTGCTCTGTGACGAGACGCTCAGTCAAGAGCAAGCCCTGACGGTTTCCGCCTATCCCTACAGAGAGCCAGCATCGGTTCTCAAAAGGATTAATGACTTACTCGTGCGCGACACGGATGTCGAACTCTTTGCCACGATGATTTACGGCGTATTGGATACAGAGGCTTCAACTTTCACGTATACCAACGGCGGGCATTGCTATCCATTGCACTATAAGCATCACACGCGAAAAATTGATTTCTTAGAGACATGCGGGATGTTGGTGGGGGCTTTTGAGGAAGCAACGTTTACGACGAAAACCTGCACCCTTGCCCCTGGCGATATTCTCGTCTCCTATACCGATGGCATCACCGAGACGGAGGGGCAGCCAAATGTATTCTACGGCGAAGAACGGCTTGCCGCATGTCTCGCACACCACGCTGCCAGTGGGACACTCACATCCACGGCGTTCTGTGAGCTTGTTAAAAATGACCTGGCGCGGTTTAGCGGTAGCACGCAACCGAGCGATGACCGCGCCTTAGTTGTCATCAAGCATTTTTGTTATTCCTAGCGGTTGTTCAGCTGCTGCTCGGCAGCTGACGTTGACTTATCAGGCCGTCTTGACGTTGTCAAGACTTGCATGTCTGTTACTTCATTTAGCATTGCCTCAGAAATCTGATGAGGCTGAACCAAAAAAGGAGCTGAAACGTGGGCGAGCAGGTTATCACCCTTTCTCTCCCAAGCTCAATGCAACATGTTTCCCTGCTGGATGTTGTCATCACCGAGATTCTTCGCGAGATGAATTTCGCTGAAGAACTCCAGATGCAGGTGAATCTTGCTGTCATTGAAGCGGGCACAAACGCAATCAAGCACGGCAATAAAGAAGACCTGGGCAAACGAGCCGATTTTCAGTTCATTCTCTCTGAGGAAAAACTGACGATTATCATCCAAGACCAGGGCCCCGGATTCACGCGCGAAGATGTCGCCGACCCGCTCGACCCGGCCAACTTGCTCAAAAGCAGCGGCAGAGGCATTTTCCTCATGGAGGAGTGCATGGATTCAGTGGACTTTGAAGCCAAAGGCACCATTATCAAAATGGTGAAATACAAGGAAACACCAGATCCTGAGGAAATCCGGTAGATGCACAGGTCTCCCCCACCCGACGCTGTGGGGAGAACGGCTTTCTCGGATCGCTCATGAAGGGAGGACGCTATGCAAGTCAACATTCGCCACAAAGGGAGCGTGACGATTTTAGATATTGAAGGGAAAATCATCGGGACAGACACCCTGGCACTGAAAAAGGTCATCGACAAACAGCTTGAGACTGCACCGGAGGGCAAACTCAATCTGATTCTGAACATGGCACGTGTCCAGATGATGGATAGTTCCGGGTTGGGTATCCTCGTTGCCTCCTATTCCACTATCAAGCGGAATGAGGGACGCATCGTGCTGCTCAACCTCGGCGGCAACATCAGAAGCCTCATCGTGATGGCAAAACTGGTGACAATCTTCGACCGGTACGATACCGAAGCGGAGGCGATAGCCAGTTTTCTATAGGAGGTTTCTGAGCATGGAAGCACGTCCCCTATCCCCCGGCGCGACTCTCGGTGGCCGATCAATCTAGCATCGACAACGTAGTCCTCGCCAACGGCGAAGATGGCTTACGCAGAGAGATATGATGGCACCAACTACCTTTATCGAACGCCTCGCGAACGACGAAAGAACCGAACAGAGCATCAGTTTATGGCATAAGTGCGCCGCCTGCAGCGAATTCGTTTTCAGAGGCGAACTTGAACGCAACTTCTACGTCTGTGCCTACTGCGGACACCTGTTCCCGCTCTCCGTTGAAAAACGGTGCCAACACTTGCTTGACGCTACGGATGCAGCGTTTACGATGGGCGATACAGCGGTAACGCTCACTGGTACTCTCGCTGGATACCCGGTCAGTCTGTTCATTGCGAGCTCTGATGTGATACCGACGCGGGTTCACTTTGATGCACTCTTAACGGCCACTGATACCGCTGTGAAGGAAGGGCTACCGCTCATTACCGTCGTCAGTGCAAAGTACGCCACAGACAGGTTTTCAAATCAAAGGAAGCCTATTCCCGCTGCACCACAAGAGTTACCGCTTGGATTTGCGGCAACTGCATACGTGGCGGCGGAAATGGAGCGGCTCGCGGCGGTATCGCTGCCGCACATTACCGTGCTAACAGAAACAGACGTGGGGCCGCTCACAACGCATTTTCCTGTCGGAGAACTGGTTATCGCTGAGCACTCGCGAATCGGAAAAAGAGCCACAACGCTCCAACCCGCTTTACACGCGCCTGAAGAACAACACTTGGCGCAAACGTCAGAAAACGGTCCAGCATCCGACATCAGCGTGGATTGTTATGTTTCACGGGGCGAGCTTCCCAGCGTCTTGGGGAAACTCCTCAAGTTTTTTCAGTAACCGCCAAGGAACGTAAGAGCGGAAAGTGCCATTCCTTTAAAACGCCGCTAAGGCGTGCAATGTTTATAGGAGCGGATTTCTATAGCTCCCTCTATAGAGAAGGAGAGAAGGAACGTAAGGAAGGTATAACCTAGAATAACCACAAAAACGTAGACATCGCCAACGGCGAGGGCGGCTCTACGTAAAGGTACGACATGACACTAACCCACGCCTCCGAACGCTTTGCGAACGACAGAACATACGAAAACTTCTTCGGCGGAGCCCCTGAATTCATCGTATCTGCCCCCGGTAGGGTGAACCTCATCGGCGAGCATACAGATTACAACGACGGCTATGTGTTTCCCGTTGCAATCGATAAGTATGTTCACATCGTCGCGCGGCCGCGCAAGGATAGACAGGTCACTCTGCATGCCTTAGATGTTGATGCCCGGTATGAATTCAGTCTCGCAATGCTCTGCGACGAAAAGTGGGTTTCCGCTCCCACGTGGAGTAAATATCTCGTCGGCGTGGCGACACTCCTACAACGCTCTGACAAAACGTTATGCGGGATGGATGCCATCATCACCGGAGATGTCCCAATAGGTGCCGGGTTGAGTTCCTCCGCCGCGCTGACTGTTTCCTCGGCACTTGCATTTTTAACCGCAAATGGTTTAGAAATGGACAAAAAGGGGCTTGCAACACTGTGTCAACGCGTCGAACACGAATTTATCGGCGTGAAGTGTGGCATCATGGATCAGACTATTTCCCTCTTTGGACGGGCGGACCACGGGTTGTTCCTCGATTGCCGTTCATTGGCACACACACACGTTCCGCTCAATTTAGGGGAACATGTCATCGTGATTTGCAATACGAAGGTGAAACGGGAACTCGCGGCTTCCGAATATAACAAACGGCGCGCCGAATGCGAAAAAGGGGTGGGCATCCTCAAAAGATGGTTTCCCGACATTTCATCACTTCGGGATGTAAACTTAACCGATTTTAAAAATTATGAAGGAGAGCTGCCCGAATTGACACAAAAAAGATGTCGGTACGTGCTTGAAGAGAACGCGCGCGTGCAACAGGCAATTGATGAGCTGAAAGCGGGCGACTTGCCTGCGTTTGGAAATCTAATGAATGCCTCGCATCGCGGGTTACGCGACGATTACAAAGTGAGTTGCAAAGAATTGGATTTGCTCACGGAGATTGCGGGAGGCATCGCGGGTGTCCTCGGCACGCGGATGACAGGCGCGGGGTTCGGCGGATGCACCGTCACGCTCGCACATCGGGACGCGGTGGAAACCTTACGCACGCGCATCATGAGGGAATACGTCCAACAGGCGGGCATTGAACCTGAAATCTACTTGTGCACTGTGGGTGATGGGGCAAGCGTCCAAAAAGTCTCATGAAACATAGCATCGGCATCGACCTTGGCGGAACAGCCATCAAAGCCGGACTTGTCTCAGCAATAGGTGATATTTCGTGCCAAGTGGTGCGGCCTACCCATGTGAGTGCGGGGCCGAGGGCTGTTGCGTCGCGGATTGTGGAAACAGTTCGAGAGGTGCTTGCCCAAGCAGAGCATCAACGCGTTACCGCTATCATCGGAATAGGACTCGGCGCGCCGGGGTTAATCCTCGCGGATACCGGTGTCGTCCACTTTTCGCCGAACTTCCCCGGCTGGACAGATATCCCTCTCGTGGATTACGTCAAAATGGGATTGGGGCCTCGTTCTCTTCCGGTCTTCATGGACAACGATGTGAACGCAATGACATTAGGCGAATTCCGCCACGGTGCTGGCATTGGTTACCAGAATATCGTCGCGCTCACACTCGGCACCGGGGTTGGCGGCGGCGTTGTCATTGATGGACAGGTTTACCACGGGAGCCGAAATACCGCTGGGGAACTTGGGCACACCGTCGTTGAACCGAACGGACGTTACTGCGGCTGTGGCAACCAAGGCTGTCTGGAGGCTTACGCGGGTGCAAAAAATATCGTTGAACGGGTGCTGGAGAAAATAGCGGATGGCAGAAACACCAATTTGGTTCCTGATGCATCTCTCACACCGAAACGGATAGCTGGGGCGGCTCATGCCGGTGACAGCCTCGCCCTCGAAATTTTCGCTGAAACGGGCCGGTATATCGGTATTGCTCTCACCTCTATCGCGCACATTCTGAACCCTGAAGTTGCGATTATTGGTGGCGGCATCGCTGAAGCAGGCGAGAGATTGCTTTTTGAACCTATCCGGGCAACATTCGTCAACCGCGCGATGGACATCCCGGCGATGATGAAGATTGTGCCAGCACACCTCGGCAACAGGGCAGGCATCGTCGGTGCAGCGATGCTTGCATTCGCCATGTGCCGGTAGGCGCGGTTGTCAGCGTGCCTATGGCAGATCTGGTCTGGGCGAGGGGGTACCCTCGGCGATTAGCATCGCCGGTTCCTCGCTCTACATTCCTGCGGCGGTAGGGGCCCCCATGCTATCTTTTGATACTGTCTCTAAAAAACATGCACACGAGAATCCGAAGGACTTCGCGCGCCTCCGCTTTGAGTTGTCAGAAGGCACCGAGGTAGAGGTGCTTACGCCGGAGCAACCCACCGTTGAATCGCACAGCGCGGATGTTCTCATCAAGGTGAAGTTTGAGAGCGGTCGAGAAATCCTCATCCATTTTGAGTTCCAGACGGCGGATAGTTACGAACCACCCATGGCACTCCGAATGGCATGGTATATTATATGGTTGATTAAAACCTATCGGGTGCCTGTATTCTCCAGTGTCATCTACCTTCGTTCCAATGCTGGCCGAAACGACCCGGGACGATTTGTGCAAGAGGAACTGGGCAACAGCGTTTTCGTTGAGTATCAAGTTTTTCGGCTGATCGATATGGATGGAGAGCAGGTTCTCAACGCGAAAATTGAGGGGTTAATCCCTTTTACGCCGCTGATGAAGCGGCCGGCGAATGTTAGCCAAGAGGAGTGGCTGCGGCGGTGTGTGCGAGTTGCCGATAGTGTTGATGTGCCAAACAAGCCTGCGTATTTGGGCGGAATGGCGGTGTTAAGTAATTTAACGTACGACCGCCAACTGCTTTGGAAGGTGTTAACGGAGGAAACTATGTACGAATCTGAACTGGTCCAATACTGGTCCGCCGTGGAGCGGCAAAAGGGGATTCAACAAGGTGAAAGAAACAACGCCCTTGAGAGCATCCTTGAGGTGCTGGAACTCCGCTTGCAACCCGACGCTGCCAACCGCTTCAAGCCGCGACTGGAGGCAATTGACGACTTGCAACGCCTTAAGCAGTTGCATCGCGCTGCAATCCTCGCAGACTCACCGGAAGACTTCCGGGAAGTCTTAGACCAAAGCGGGCAGTAACCGAATACGCCCCCGTTATGAAGTTTCAGTAATTAAGGCGGTTATTTTCAAAAGAGTGTAAGGCCGGCTGTCTCTATCCGCCCATAATCAGATTCTCCGTATACGGGAGACCGGCTCCTAGTGCAGGAAATGACCTGTTTATTTTCTTAATCTTCATGCGGCGGCGTACCCACGCCCTAGAAAAAAATCGATCGGAGGTTCACGAGAGAAACATGAAAACAGTGATGCACATTGTCGCCTTGCTATTCTTGGCATGCGCGCACTTCGGTTGCGCGAAGGTGCCCGATTTCATCAAGGATACCTTCCAACCGGAGGTAATCGTTCCGGTTTTCGACCCGGATGCCACCATCATGCCGCAGACAGGCACCATCGGCTACGTCAGAAACGGCGTGAAAGCGATGGCAGTCCCGCTTAACGATGTCAAGGCTGTTGACGCGTTCGGTATCTTTATCTATAACGGCACGAACCACTGGATCTCCTTGAAAAAGAAGGATTGCCAGATGCTTGATGGGACTGGGAAAGTCACCAAACCGATAGACAAATCGCAGGAATCCTTTTACCTGAAGAAAAATTTCAGGCCGAAACTGCCGCCCGAATTCGCCGCTGAGGTGTTCCGCTGGGACAAAGCCATCCGCATACAAGGAGATCCGGCCGTCTTACCCAGGGAAGATATTGAGAAGACTACCGTCATGCCGAGGCAACATACCCGCTTTTTCCTCTATTTTCCAAAGCGGAGTATTAACTACAGCAACCTGCGGATTATCGTACCCAGAGTCACCAGCGAATTTAATGAACAGCAGACGACATTCGTCTTCAAGTTCAAGGTGCAGCGGAACTAATTTTTTGTCGTTTCAGGAAAACCGCGAATCGATGTCTTTCCTGTTGACATGCCCCAGCAGAGATACCAGTGTTTAGGCGTAACAGTCAAGAGCAGGCGAGTCTCCGCCTATAGACGCGAGACAAATCAACGTCATTTGGTATAACGCATCATGTCCACACACCGAAAGAAACTCATAGAGGTGAGCCTGCCTCTGGAGGCTATCAATCAAGAAGGACCCAGCGAGAAAAGAGGCTCAAAACTTGGGCATCCCTCAACGCTGCATAGATATTGGGCGCGCCGCCCGCTTGCATCCTGCCGCGCTTGCATTTTCGCCAGTTTGGTGGACGAGCCCTCGTCATGTCCAGACGAATTTCCTACCGAAGGGGCTCAGAGCGCAGAACGCAACCGGCTCCACGGCACCGTGAGGCGGCTTATTCGCTGGAAGAACAGCAACGATGAAAGCCTCTTGGCAGAAGCACGCTACGAGATTGCGCGCGCTGTCGCACGCGACTCAGGTGAAGCGGCCCCTACGAACCCCGATGAAGTGTTGCGATACCTCGGTGAACACTGCCCTGCCATCTATGATGCGTTTTGTGGCGGCTCCATTCCGCTAGAAGCACAGCGGCTAGGTTTGCGCGCTCGTGCGTCCGACCTCAATCCCCTGCCGGTTCTCCTCAATAAGGCGATGATTGAATTGCCACCACAGTTCCACAATCAGATGGCTACGTGAGTGGGTGCAATAACATGGCTTTACGTCACCCGTTACCGACGTTGTCGATGACTTCGTTTTTGATGCTACTTTTTTACGATTATCCGTGTGCGCTTTCAAAGCGCGCCTACCAGAGCAGACGCGTGCTCGCCTGTCTCCTGCTTGGTGTCTGCCTCGGTTGCAGCACGCTGCCGCAATCTGAAGAGATTCAGATACGTTCCTCCAATCGCGAGCGGGAAACGCCGCGTATCGTCGGGATTCACTATATTGGAACTTATGGCAGGCCCGGACAGGGGCCAGCTGAGTTCCTGATGCCTATGGGACTTGCCCTATCTGGACAGGGGTGGCTCTACGTTGCCGATGCGGGTAATAATCGAGTGCAGGTTATTGACACGTCTGGGAATTTCATCACCGAATTCGGGAGCCGTGGGTGGCGCGTAGGCGAATTTGATACGCCCACCGACATCGCCCTCAGCTTTCAACGGAGTTACCGCCTCTACGTTGCCGATACGGGCAATAATCGAGTGCAATACTGCAATCTCGTTGATGAGATTTTTTATCCACTGCAGGTAGGTGGAACCTCTGTTTCTGAAACCCATGTCGCGCTGGACCGGCCGGAGGGCATCGGTATCGGTAGGAACGGCGATGTTTACGTGGTTGACACCGGCAACCATCGCTGGCTGCAATTTAACATTGAAGGGTTACCGGTGCGAGTGCGCGGCAGTTTCGGTAGCGGGACGGAGCACCTTTGGCACGCGACAGACTTGGGCGTTGACGCGCACGGCAACCTCTATATCGTTGATACCGGCAACCATCTCATCAAAAAATACGATTTCAGCGGCAATCTTGTCCATCAGTGGGGCGGCGAAGGGCGCGCGCGCGGCGAATTCCGTGAACCGAAGCGAATCGCGCTTGACGAATGGAATTACCTTTACGTTACCGATAGTGCGAATCGACGCGTCCAAGTTTTCACGCCGGCCGGTTTGAGCGTCACGGAATTGCGTGTCGATGCACTGCTTGAACCTGCGGGGATTGCTGTCTCAAAAACGGGGCGCATGTTCGTCAGCGATGCCGAAGCGCATGACATCAAGGTGTTCCAGGTTTTTTATAGTGGTGCAGAGCGTTCGGATACGTCTTCAGGGCAATAACGTCTTCTTGTGACTTTGTTGCGTTTGTTCTGGCAGGAGCGTGAGGGACAGGTTCTCGCGCGAAGTTGTTAAGAGGGGCTCTGATTTGCGCATCCTTCTCCTTTTCCTCGCATGCTGTTTGGGCATGGCACCCGCTTTAGGAAGAACGGAGGGTTCTCTCGCTCTGCCGACATTCTCCGTTCTCCAAAAGGTGGAATCGTTTCAACTTACGGCAGTGCTGCCCGAATTCACAGTCAAGTATCCCCCTATTCTTCCCAATAGCGAAAAAATGACGACATCGAACGGCATCGTGCTGGTGAGAGGTGTAGATTACCAGATTGATTTCTATGCGGGGAAAATTACGATAGAAAAAGACAAAATCTTGCAATTTCGTCTTACAGCACCAGATAAAGCACAAGCGGGCTCTGTGTTAAACGTGACGATAACTTACCGCGCTTTGCCCTTTGCCATTGAACGGGTATATAAACGCTCCTTTTTGGGTCCGGGGGATGAATTGTTGGACGACAAACCGGAGATAACGGTAGCATCGCCTGGTATCGTAGGACAAGACGTTGGGGCTCGGCCGGATCCCTCTTCCGAATTGGAGGTTTCTGGGAGTCAGACATTCGGCATTTCGGTGGGGAGCGGCCGCGCCGTGTCGCAGAATCAGGAACTTCGCATCAACGTTGAGGGGAAAGTCTCCGATAATATCAGTGTCCTCGCCATGTTGTCCGATCAGGATTTGCCTATCCAACCGGAGGGAACAACAGAAAACATCCAAGACATCGATCAGAAGTTAATTCGCATCACGCATCCGAACGTGAGTGGCACTTTGGGGGATTTTGAAGGCTCGCTCGGTTCGTCAGAGTTCATTTTCTTTCCGCGCGCGTTAGAGGGTGTCCAAGTTGATGGCGAGTTTTCATGGGGACGCTTTCATCTGATTCCGAGTGCGCTGCCGAAGGGGCAATCCACCAGCCTTGTCATCCCTGGGGAAGAGGGACGCAGCGAATATCGGCTCTCGGTTGATGGCGAGTATGTTATCGTGAAAGCCGGCAGTGAGATTGTCTGGCTGAACGGCGAGAAGATGCGGCGCGGCGAGAATAACGATTATGTCATCCGGGAATACGGGGATCCGATTATAGAATTCAATAGCAAACACCTTATCACCCGCAACGATGTCATCCGCGTGGACTTTGAATATATCCCGGAAGACCGGGCTTATCAGCAGAATCTTTACGGCATCAATTCGGTTTTCACGCTGCCCGGAGACCGGTTTTCCTTCGGTGTCTCTTATGCTGTCGAGACAGATCTGAATCAACCGGAGCAAGCACTCATTATTCTTAACGATGAGGATGTGGATGCACTGCGCCAAAATATCCTCGATCCGGATGGAGATGGGAGTCTCCTCACCGCGCCGCAGAAACATACTGTCTGGGGGGTGGAAAGTCGTCTGAATCTCACCGAGAAGATGTGGATGGAAGGGCAATTTGCGTCTAGCGCGGTGGACAAAAATACCTATTCTACAGCAGACCGGAAAGAGGTAAGTCAGGCATGGAAACTTCTCGGTTATGCAGGTTGGGAAAAGTTAACGGCGAATTTGGATATCCGCGCGATGGATGCAGGCTTCGTGCCGGTGGGTGCATCAAGTAGCAACCGTACCCGTGCCCGCTATGAGACGCAGTATGCCAAAGAAGGGTTTGACGATGCGTTTCTGTTGCAGTCGCGAGGGACGGCCCCTAAGAGCACCGATGAAACGGCAATCAACTTCGATTTGCGCGGGATGCCAGCCGCTTGGTTAGAAGTGGACGCGGGGCTTGGTAGGAGTGTAGAACAGGATAGGACAATCAACACGGCAAACTCACGGGCAGACCGGATGGAGGCAACAACCCGTCGCAATAATTTCAACTGGGGGGTTAACTTCAATCGGCGGGCATCGTACTCGGGCGCGCGTGCCTACGGCGGCGGTACAGCGAGGGGCATGCCCCTGTCCTATGGGTTAAGGAGCGAGCTTGGCACGGGAAAAAATCAAGCAAATTCCTTCTCTGATAGCGAGAAAGAAAGAGGAACCGAGGTTACTAGGAGCGATTGGCGCAAGTTTCTGCCGAATCTCCGATGGGATGACTATCGTAGTAACGTCATGATGCAAAGCGAGGATGCTGAGGAAACGTTTCGTAAATCGCGGCAGGAGGGCAACCTCGCTTATCCCCTCGGTCCGTTTGAAATGAGTGGCACCCTGGGCCGTTTAGCATCTAACGATGCCCAGAACGCTATCCGCAACCGAAGACGGACTCGCTCAACTGGGCGTATCAACCTGGTCGGATTCAAATGGGCATCCCTCAACACGAGTTATGAGCTTGAAAGTGCCTTCGCTAAAGAGGCCTTACTCGCTTTAGATGGGGAGGCATTGGGCATTTCAGACTGGAAGCGGGATACGACAGCACGGACATGGAAGATGGGTATCTTTTCGCAACAGGGAAAGTGGGTAAATCTGACGACGAACCTTGCGCGGCGGAGGCTGAAAGCGCATACCGAACTGGGAACGGATACGACGACGCAGCTGGCGGACATCGCGCTCCACCTCACGCCCCTGAGCCGCGCGCTTGATGTGGAGATTACTTATGAATTGGATAAGAAACTGACGACGCAACGCCGGGAAATTTACACCGATATTCACCCGCACACGGGCCGCAGGCTCCTGCCGGGAGAGGGATATTTCGTCAAATTAGACGACTTGCACTATGCGGAGGACCTGGAGGAAGGCACGCATATCAAAATCTACCAGAACGTTGGCGATAAACCGACAACTGCAATCGATGCGGCGTTCAGGCTGCGTTTTCAACCGCGGCAGTTTTTTGCGAGGCGGGAACGGACGCGAGGAACCGGTCTTCGCGCCACCGGTGGGGAGAGGGTGACTAGTGGTAGTGCCCGCTTGCAAAGCGCGCCCACCGGTTCCCCAGTAGGAGAGCCCTCCCGGTCTCGATTTACTTCCGTGTATGAGCGCAGTAGACTTGAGTGGTTTCTCAACGCGCTCCGGGGGCAAACGCGCGTGTGGCTAACAGAGGAACAAGAGGCAGCAGATGCGGCATCCCTCTATTTGCTCCAAAACCTGCAAGGTTCACAAACGCTTTTCGGGCGCGTCAATCAGCACTATCGGCTAGAATTTTCGCCTTCGCCGCAATTCAGTTTTGAGTTCAACCTGCGTCTTGGCCGGACGCTCAACCGCCGGATTAACACGCAGGAACGCAACAGGCAGCACCGAACATGGGAGGTTGCGCTGTCAGTCAATCCAACAGCACGTCTTTCTGTCGGGATAAATTGGGAACAACGCCGGGAAAAGGAGAAGTATAGCCAACTCCATGAAGTAGCGCGCTTGGATGTTTCAGAGCCTGGGGACCCTACCGAAACGGATATAGAGCAGGCTCGCCCGAGCCCGTTACCGCCGACGCCTATCTCCGATCTACGGCAAGTTGAGCAGCAGACAGAGCTGAATCTGCAATATCAACTGAGCCGCGCGGTGCGATGGAGCGGTATCGGCGGCTACAAACGCACCACGGATTTGGAGCATCTGGACGAAGAACCTGAGGCAAAAACTCGAACTTTTTCGTTTGAAAATCGCGTCACGTATAGCCTTATCGGCCAGGGACGGATCGATTTCAATTACAAGCTCGGCTATGGCGAGAGTGAAGGCGGCGTGCCGATTGCGCAGTATTATTTTTACGAAGGCATTAGCCATGAGGTGCGCATGATTGCCGATTATCGGTTGCGCAAATTCACAGACCTGCTGTTTCGGGTTAACTACCGCCTGCTCTCGACTCAGCAACGGAAACCGGAGCATCGATTAGAGATGAGCGTTAGCGCGGAGCTTTAACGCTATAACGAAAAACGTCCGGAGTGCGTAGCGCGGGGGCCTATCCCCCGCGATTTTCTTTTTTCATCGTAGTGCGGGGGCCGTTACGCCGAAACTTTGTCATCTCTGCTGCCTCGCTGCAGAGATGTCCACTGTCCCCCGCGAGCCTAACGCAAACCGCACTTGAACCGTAGCGCGGGGGCCTGTCCCCCGCGATCTCCCGACCTACGCGAAAACCGTCCGCAGCCCAGAGGCCCGGGCGTTTTCTTTAGACCGATGCCTGGCGAGGGACAGGCCCTCGCCCTACGGTGGAAGGAGCGGGACTTAGCCGTAGCGCGGGGGCCTGTCCCCCGCGATCCCCCGAAGAAAACCGCCTTCTTTGAACGTAGCGCGGGGGCCTGTCCCTCGCGATCTTTCAACCGACACGAAAACCGTCCGCAGCCCAGAGGCCCGGGCGTTTTCTTTAGACCGATGCCTGGCGAGGGACAGGCCCTCGCCCTACGGTGGAAGGAGCGGGATTTAGCCGTAGCGCGAGGGCCGTTACGCCGAAACTTTGTCATCTCTGCAGTCCCGCTGCAGAGATGTCCACTGTCCCTCGCGATCTCCCGACCTACGCGAAAAACGTCCTTGGCGTGAGGTTCTGTGACGACCGAGGCCTGGCGAGGCACAGCCCATCGCCCTACGGTGAAACAGACGCTCTTCTCAGAAAAACGTCAAATACGGCTTCCCCTCAATTTCCCGCGACAACAACAGTGCCAACTCCCGCGCGTGATAATCACCCCACATCGATGCCTCGCCGCACGGAATCTGCCTGCCCTCCGGCACATAATCCCACCCATTCGGACGATGATACACCGAATGCAAAAGCAAC
Organism: uncultured Poribacteria bacterium; assembly: GCA_958296135.1. Classification (GTDB taxonomy): domain Bacteria; phylum Poribacteria; class WGA-4E; order WGA-4E; family WGA-3G; genus AGPOR5. Next base: position 3,244,254 of record CATQHZ010000001.1, on the reverse strand, counting down.
CCCTGATGCGCCTCCGATTCGGAAAGATACGGCGCGGCGAAAAGCGTCTTCGCTACTGTCAACCCGGCCTGATAGTAGGTTTGCCCCGCCTCAGGCTCACCATGTTTTTTAAGGTAATTGCCGAGGCGGATTAATCCCTGCGCGGCGATGGCTGCAGCGGAACTATCCACCGGTTCAACGTCGTTAAACGGATCAGCGGGTGTTTCCAAATAACCGCCGAGTTGCGCTAATCCGGGGGCACCCGTGTCCCAATACGGAATCCCATCCTGCGCGGTATTTTTAATATAGAAATCGGCGGTTGTCTCCGCCGCCTTGCGCATGTGCGCCGTTATTATCCCCGTAGGAGAGACCTCCCGGTCTCGATTCCCCTCAGTAGGAGAGCCCTCCCGGTCTTGACATCCCTGCGCAATATCATCTTCGCTCAGCGTATCAAAAAACTCAAGCTGTTCGGCGTAGCCGGTGATAATCCACGCGAGCCCGCGCGTCCACGTCGTAAACGGCGAATATCCTTGTTGCGTGCTCGGACACCGGTAATTGCCATCGTTGGTATTGAATATAGATTCGTGGACGACGCGCCCGCGTAAATCATAAGCATCGCGCCCCTCGCCGTAGTAGACATTATAGGTAGCTGTTGTCTCGGAATGGTGGAGCAGGCGTTCTAACAGCGAAATCGGCACATCGCCTTCGCCCATGAGGACTGCGCCGAGGGTATGTCCAAGTCCTAATACCCGCAGCGAACGAATGGTATCCGAAAAGAGGGAGTGCGGCCCGTTGAAGGAGTAGATATACCCCGCTCCATCTTCTCCGGTAGACGCGCTTTGCAAACGCCCTTGAATAGGTGTCCATCGGCTCGCCTGCACGGCTGCGGAGGCTTTCAAGGCGAGCTCATAAAAGTGCATCTCACCGTCGTTCCACGGGATGATGCGTTCCCGCATTAAACGGCGGAGGTTGCCGTACGTGGATACGTTGTTGAACCCGTGGTCGTGGACACCGATGTGCGTGACGTGCGGTGCCATCTTCTCAATGGTGTTCTGCCTGCCGAGTTCAAGAAACTGTTCATCGCCAGTCGCCTCGAATTGGAGAATGGCAGAACCGAATTGGAAGCCTTGCGTCCATTCCGTCCACCCGCGCGTTGTCCAGGTGCCTGCGACGGTGAAGACAGGGGTGCCTTTTTCGGCGGGCCACGTTTCCTCAATCGCTAGAATCTTTTTGCCGGAGAGTTCAAAAAGCCTTTCAATGTAGGGTTTTAGTTCCTGAACTGTCAATGAATTGTTGATGCGCATTTTCATTATCCTTTTTTGTTTGTCGGCTGCGCTGTAGTTTGGGCTCTCCCGATTCCGAACAGGGGTTCAAGAGCCGCGGTCTTGAACTACAGAGGCGAGACGCTCTCACCTAATTCTTGGGTTATACCGTTCACAGATAACTTGGATGAGATTCGTTGTGGATTTGCCGGGGACGTTTAGCCCGACGATAACCTTGCCGCCATGTGCCTCAACGACTTCTCTCTCAACAAGCTCCGCCAATTTATAGTCGCCGCCTTTGACATGAATGCTCGGCTTGAGCTCGGCAAGCAACTCGACCGGCGTTAATTCGGGGAAGATAACGACGTAGTCAACGCATTCCAAGCCCGCGAGCATTTCCGCGCGCTCTGCTTCAGGGACAAGCGGCCGGTTTTCGCCCTTGAGCTGCCGAACCGAACTATCGCTGTTCACCGCGACAACCAGCAGCTCTCCGAGCTCTCGCGCGGCTTGAAGATAGCGGAGATGGCCTAGATGTAGCACGTCAAAGCACCCGTTTGTCGTGACGACGACTTTCCCATCGGCTTTGGCATTCTGAAGGAGCGGCGCAAGTTCATTGCGATAGTAAATCTTTGAACGTAACATGATAGTATTATTGCACAATACGCGAATTTCTGCTATAATATTCATAATTCACCTGAGTCGTTCGGGCTCGCCCTGATTCGCAGGAAACCCGAATAGGGCAAGACCCGACGCTCTGGTTTTCCTACAGACGCGGGACGCATCAGATTAATTTCGTATAACATCAACAAGGAGAAACCGATGAACCAGAAAAGAGCCCTCGCGCACCGCGCCCTACCTATCTGCACACTCGGCGCGCCAGGGCACGGAAAAACGACGTTAACGGCCGCAATAGCACGGGTTGTCGCCAGGATTGGTGCTATCCACACCGATATCGATGGCAGTTTTGAAGCACAAACCCCGATGCGCCACCCGATTCGCGAAGGCGTTGGCATTACCTACCGCGCGGTTGATTATGAAACCAGCGGCAAATTTTATACGCAAATCGATTGTGAAACGCAGCAGGATATCGTCAAAATGCTCGTGAGCGGCTCGCCTGCAATTCAGGGCGCGATTTGGATAGTGAACGCCGTTGAAGGCATCACACCGGACTCCGAGGCCCTTCTCCGCCTCGCCAGCCAGATTCACCTGACACCCGTGATTCCGTTCCTCAATACCGGCGGCATCCCGAAAGACGATGAACTGCTAGACATCTGCCAGATGGAAATGCGGGAACTGCTCAGCGAGTGCGGCTGGAAAGAAGAAAAGACACCGCTCCTTTCAAACCCTGTTAGAGGGACAATGTTTAGAGCGGAAACGGCTCCTATCATTATCGGCGACGCGCGCAAAGCATTAAATTACAAAGGCGACAAACTTACCTCTGCGCATTGGAAACCGATTGTCGACCTGGTTTTCGCGATGAATCGGCACATGCCGGAACCTATCAACCGCGCGGACTTGCCGCTCATCATGCCGATTTATGAGATTACCGAAGAGACGCGCGACAGTGTCTCGATTCAAGGCGAAATTGTCCAAGGGCATCTCGCCGTAGGACAGGCAGTCGATGTCGTCGGGAAAGGGGAGCGAATCAAGACCCGGTGCCTCGGCACCCAAGGTGCTGTCGGAGCGAACGCCGAATCGCAACAAACTGAAGCGCGCGTGGAGGCCGAACAGGACTGGCTGGCTGTAGGACAGGTGCTTTGCACACCGAAGACTATCAAATCGCATTCCGTGTTTACGGCGATTGTCTACCTCCTAACGCAAGAAGAGAGCAGCACGCACATCCCGCTCGTTGATAACGACAGACCGGCTCTCCGTTTATGGGGGATTGACATGCCGACGCACCTCCAGCTGCCGCCAGATATTTCAATTGTCACACCGGGGATGGACGCGCGCGTCACCGTTACGCTTGACTTACCGTTGGCGATGGAAGTCGGAACGCGGTTTGAGGTGAAGAAGATGGGTTCGTGCATCGGAATTGGGGTTGTTACAGCGTTGGATTGATGTCAGGGCGGATAGAGACATCCGCCCCTCCTTTTTTTACCGAGCCCGGTAGCCGCTACCTATGGTTCAAAGGAATCGGCCTCCGTTTTCGGCGTTTCGGTGTCGGATTTGATTTCCTGCTGCTTCGCGAGGGTTTCGCGAATGTCGGTGAGCTGCGCCCCCGTGCTGCGTTCAACTTCCGCCATATACTCATCAATTCTGTCAACCTTTCCGTTTAGCGTGCGGACATCGTTTTGGACGATTGCAACATCCTTCTTTAGCCCGCCGACATCGATTTTCACGTCGCCGACATCGCTCCGCAAATCTGCCATTTTGACAGTCATGTCACTCTGCAGAGTGCCGATCTTCGCGTTCATGTCACTCTGTAGGTTCGCGATTTTCACGTCTACGGCACTCCGCAGATGAACCATCTCGGCCTGCAAGTTGGCTACGCTGCCCTGCAACTCCGCCATTTTGGCAACCATTTGTATGTGCATATCCACCATTTTCGCCATAAAATCACTGAATTGTGTTCGCATCTGATGGACTAAGGCATACCCCGCGATAAAGATAGCGAGCACTAAACCGACAGCCCACATGAACTCGGTACGCGAGCTCCTTTTGATTTCGCTGATGTCCTCCGCTTGTCGCCCTAACGCCAACTCTACCTGGGTGAGCCTCGTCGCTTCGTCCACCGGTGCGGTTTGGGGCAACAGCCCTTCCGCAAAAAGCGCGAGACAAAGCACGCACAGGAACAGTTTCATTTTCATGATGTGAATTCCTCCTTAAAATAACTCTCTACTGGTAGGCGCAGTTTTAAAGAAACTTAACATTAGTCTATCACATCACATTCGCGTTAAGCAAACTTTTTTCCTTTTTTATTTCGCAGCAGCGATTGCATCACGCAACGAGAGCGCGCCGGTATACAAAGCACGCCCAACAATCGCCCCGCTGGCACCGATGCGCTTGAGCGCAGCGATATCCTCAAGCGACGTGACTCCCCCCGAAGCGATGACATCCGCCGTCACCGCGCTAACAATGTCCGCTGTTGCTTCAACATTGGGGCCCTTGAGCATTCCGTCGCTCTTAATATCGGTGTAAATCAACGTCTGCACCGATTCTGCCATCTCCCTCGCGAATTCCACCGCCGACTTTTGCGAAACCTCCAGCCAGCCATGGGTAGCAACCGCACCGTCCCTCGCGTCTATACCGACAGCAATACGTTCGCCATAACGCGCGCAAGCCTGTTTCACCACATCCGGTTGCTTCAGCGCGGCCGTGCCGAAGAGCACCCGATGAACGCCGAGTGCCAACACTGCGTCCACCTGCGCTAACGTCCGGATGCCGCCGCCGAGTTGGACAGGGATATCAAGCACGGAGACAATCTCCCGGACAATGTGCAGATTCGCCGATTGCCCCTGAAATGCACCATCCAAATCGACGAGGTGGAGGTATGCGGCACCCTCTGCCTGCCACCGTTTCGCCATTTCTATCGGCGCGTCCGAAAAGATAGTCTCCTGTTCGGCGATGCCTTGCACCAAATTGACACACTTCCCACCGCGCAAGTCGATGGCTGGTAAAATGAGCATGCTATTTCCTTTTCAAGCAGCGCGCTTGGAACGCGCCTACCGGTTTGTCTTATTCATCCCGGAAGATACCGAGCAATTTCAATTGGACAATCGAAATAACGGCGATGATGAAAAATAGCACCCACCCGATCGTCGCTGCATAACCGAGACGCATGAACTGAAACCCGTTTTTGTAGAGATACATCACGATAGTTGAGCCGGCATCCGCAGGTTCCCCGCCGTTCGTCAGAATGTAGGGCAAGTCAAAGAGTTGCAGCGAACCTATCATCGAGACAACAAAGACGAAGGCTATCACCGGCCGCAACGAGGGCAGTGTGACATGCAGGAACGCCTGCCACCAATTCGCCCCATCCACAGCAGCGGCTTCATAAAGCTCTTGGCGAATGCCTTGTAACCCCGCCAAAAAGTAAATCATGTTGAATCCTGCCCACTGCCAGACACCCGTTAAAATCACCGCGGGCATGACGTAGTTTTCCTCGTTCAGCCAACCGATTTCGCGCCCGAAAAGAATCAATTCCTGGTTGATCAAGCCAGCACGCTGGTCATAGACGAGGTTGAAGATAATCGCTACGAAGACACCCGCCACAAGCACCGGCGCGAAAAAAGCGAGACGCAGCACATTTTTGCCCTTGACGAACTTCGAGTTCAGTAAAATCGCCAATAACAGCGCGATTGGCAATTGGAGGGTGAGCGTGCCGATTGCGAAATAAGCGGTGTTCCGAAGCGACTTCCAGAAAATCGGGTCGCGGAACAAATCCGTGAAATTGCCGATGCCGACAAATACCCGACTCTGAAACCCACGCATCTCATAAAGACTCATCACGAGGGATGAGAGCAGCGGGTAGCCCATAAATAGGACAAAAAGCAGATAAAACGGCGCGATGAAAAGATACGGCGCGATTTTCTGCTGTTGATGCCAAAAGCGGGACGAACGAGGTTTGGTTCTCATGGTTGCTTACAGATCCCTCCAACGGCCCTGGTCTTTGGCGATAAGCGCGCGAACCTTCGCAGCGAGTTCAGTCAATGCTTCCCTCGAGGTCTGCTTTTCTGTGACAGCGGCGAAAATAGCGTCGTTCAGCAAATCCGCGCCTTCTGACCAGTAGGGATTCTGATACCGCGGTGGTAAGTCGGGGGCGAGTTCAATAAACAATTCTCCTAACGGTTGGCCGCCTAAATAAAGGTCCGGCTCCTTGAAGATAGGCGCGTCCCACGCCGATTTGAGCGGCGGAATAATCCGCGTCGTCTCGTATCGGTTGACTAAGCCACCCCGGTCGAAATAGGTAAATTTAAGGAGTTCCCAGGCGCGGTCAGGATTTTTGCACTGCGTCGTTATGCCTATCATCGTGCCGCCGCGCGTCGTGGTGCGCCTGTCACCGGGTTTCCACGCCGGCATGCTAATCGCCTTCCACTTGCCAGCCATCTGCGGCACCTGACTTTTGAGAATGCCGACATACCAATCCGGGGCGAGGATGGAGAGGATTTTACCGTCCTGCATCGCAGCGAAGTTGCTCGGGTCGCCGTGCCATGTACCGTAGACGGGAGTCGCGATTTTATGTTCGTTAAACAGTGAGACAAAAAATTCTAACGTCTCAATCGCGAGTTCACTATCAATGATGACGTTGCCTTCCTCGTCAAAAAATCCACCTCCCTGTTGAAGGAGGAGCGAAAAGTAGTCGCTTTCGGTCCGCCGGTCCAAGACGATAGCGTGCTGGTCGACCGTTCCATCGCCGTCTAAATCGCGCGTCGCTTTTTTGCCCGCCGCAATGAAGTCATCCCACGTTTCAACCTCGGTCATCTCAACGCCGGCCGCCTTAAAAAGGTCATCGCGGTAAAGCAGCACAACTGGATGCAGATCGTGCGGTATGCCGTAAATCCTTCCGCGGTATGACCAGGGTGTAAATCGGCTGACGACTAATTTTTCCATCCACCCTTCGCTCTCCAAGCGGGGACGAAGATCGACGAACCCCACTTCGTCAATCGCGCCCTTGAGGAATCGGCCGATGGAAGTAATCTCCACTTCCACCAGGTCTGGTGCGCCGAAATTGGACAACATGGCGGCGAGGAGTTTGTCGTGCATCGTGCCGCCGAAGTTGATGAGCTGCACGTTGACACCGGGGTTCTCCGCCTCAAAAATAGGGACGCGCGTTTGATATTCTTCAAAATGGGTATTGGCGAAGATCCAAAATTCCAACTTCTGGCCTTGTTCTTCGGAACGCGCGAAGATGAAAATCGTTGAGATGAGGAAGAGTATCAGCATCACCATCGGCCCTTTGCCGAGGGGAAAGCTGTCCGCATCAATGAGCAATCGAAACATGAAAATCTCCTATTATATCAAATTAACCTCTATAGTTCGGGTTCGCCTGAGCCCGAATACGAGACAAATCAACGGCATTTGGTATTAGAACCAGGCCTTAGCCCGTAGCGCGAGGGCCGTCACGGTCACGCCTACAGAAAATGTGCGTGTGTCGCCCTGCGTAAACACGCTACCTTTAACTTTGTCCTCTCTGCAGTCTCGCTGCAGAGATGTCCACTGTCCCTCGCGATCCGACGCATTAAATTAATTTCAGCCCTTAGCCCTACGTTCAACTACGATTTATGGGAAAACTGAACACCGATGCAATTTTAACTTGACATTTCTGGTTAGACTGGTTAAAATCTACCAGAAACTATCTTTTTTCGCAAGAAAGAAATGGAGAAAATGCGATATGCCAACGTATGACTATAAATGTCTCACCTGCGATGTCCGATTCGAGCGGTTTCAGGGGATAACTGCCCCGGCACTGACAGAATGCCCCGAATGCGGCGGCGAAGTCAAGCGGCTCATCGGCGCGGGCGCGGGACTCATCTTCAAAGGCTCCGGTTTTTATATCACCGATTACCGCAGCGAAGGCTACAAAGAATCCGCCAAAAAGGACAAGAAGTCTTCTAGCGGCACCGAGAACAAATCCGGCAAGAAAGAGAAGAAAACTGACAGCGGTAGCAGCAGCAAATCCGAGAGCAAAGCGGCTGACTGAGCCACATAGGATTTACGCAGACACACCCCGTAGGCGCGGTTCGTAACCGCGCAGGCAATGGAGCCTCTGTAGGTGGAGATTCGCCCGCTCTGGACCTGGTTGGCCTGGGTGGCAGGCGAACCCGAACTATAGAGGTGACTTGGATGCAACAAGGAACAGAAGTCCTGCCAAATCAACCGCCTTATGGCGGCATGAAATAACGGAGGAACGGTGCATAACCATCATCACGAACACCCTCACAGCGAAGCGCACGGACATAGCCATCAGACGCGGCTTCAAAAGAAATTCAAGATTGCCGTGTTTGTCACGTTTATCGTCTTTTTGGGAGAAGTCATCGGCGGCATCTGGTCTGGCAGTTTAGCGTTGCTGAGCGACGCAGCGCATGTGCTGTCGGATGTGCTGTCGCTGCTGCTCAGCTGGCTGGCCATCTACCTATCCACGCGCCCCGCGACCGCGTCGCGCACCTACGGTTATCATCGCGCCGAGGTTTTCGCGGCGTTTCTCAACGGCGTGTCGCTGATCGGGATTTCCGGATGGATTTTCTATGAGGCGTATCATCGCTATCTCGAACCGGCACCTATTAAAGTCAGTGGGATGCTGATTGTAGCGTGCCTCGGCTTCGTGGCGAACCTCATCATCTTGTGGCAGCTGCACGGCGAAAGCCACGGCAACCTCAACGTCCGCAGCGCGGTGCTGCATGTTGTCGGGGATACGCTTTCTTCGGTAGGCGTTGTCATCGGTGGCGCGATTATCTATTGGACAGGCTGGTACCCCACCGATGCGATACTCAGCTTCCTCATCGGCGGGATTATTCTCGTCAGCGCAGTGAACGTCACGAAAGACGCGGTGCATATCCTGCTTGAAAACTCGCCACGGAATGCTGACGCGCACACCGTGGCGGCGCATATCCGCCGCTTAGATGCGGTGAAAGACGTGCACGATATGCACATCTGGTCCCTCTGTTCTAACTATTGCGCATTGAGCGCGCATATTGTGGTGGACGAAAACACCGTCTTGGCACCAGATCGGATTTTGGAGCAAATCAACGCCGAATTGCAAACGCATTTCGGTATTGGCCATACGACGCTGCAGTTAGAACAGGTTGAGTGCGCGCAGGCGGGGAATTTGTTGTGCAATGCGCAGCATCAGTGAATCCCCCAAGACTGGCTGATTCGCTCTCCCGTAGGAGAGACCTCCTGTGTCTCGATGCCTGCGGTATCATCAACCAGACCGGCGCGCAAGGGAGCGAGAAGCCCTGTCCCTCGCCGCTTTAAAACAGCGCGACCCCGAGCTCGCGGAACAACTTGAACGCCGAATGAACCGGGCGCGGAAATAGTCATATCGACACTGCCCAGCATCGGAATATACCCCGAAGCCCATTAACTGCATGATGCGTCCGAACCTGAATATCGGAACCCGAGAGAACAGGGAAACCAATGGCGCGCGCCACCGCGTAACCGATAGAGAACCGGCTGCTCAAATGCATCATCGGCGCAATCCTTTTAGTTGTGATGCACTTTGAGCCGATGCGCCTTGCGAATCAGACTCGCATCTTTCGCGAACCGCTGCGTCGCCTGAACGAGGCCGTCTACGTGCGATACCATGTCTTTTTCAATCTGCACGACGCGGCTCATCAGATACGGCTGGTCGCTCTGATGAATCGCCCTTCTGATGATGGATAGCAGATACATATAGAGGGTATCCGCCTCGCTGCCCTCAATGGCGATGGCAATAGCGAATGCTTCGTCTAGCGAAATCTGTCCGCTATTTACCTTCCCCTCATGCGTATCCAACGCGTCCGTAATCTGTTGGATTGTCTTCCCAATATTCGCTGGCAAGCGGCGCGCTACATCCGGCAACTCCGTGACTCGCGAATCGATGCCGAATACCTCGGCGCATAAGGAACGTCCGAAATCAACGAGAATGTAGTGTTGCCACTCTTCAGTGCTCATCCGTTCCCAAAACCGCGCAATCCGTTCATCGACACCCCCCAAAAGCAACGAGAGAGAGGCGTAGAGCTTGGCTTGCCGGAATTCAATGTCTTGGCAAAGATTAAAGAGTTTTCCTAGTGTCAATGTTCCTCCTTTTTGTTATATTAAATCGGACAATGCAGTGCCGTAGGAGAGCCCTCCCGGGCTCGATACAGACAGAGGTTTCTCCCCCGAGATGAACCCGCGCGCCAAACGCGCAGCTCACCCAAGGCGCGGTTGCAAACCGCGCCTACCGGCATATCTGGATTCTTACGACAGCGACAACGAAATCGCGCTACCTGTCTGCATGCTCCGCGTGACTGCCTCGGTGAATTCCATATACTTCACCCCGGTGTCGAAATCGGTGTGCGTGATGATTTCGGTGCCGCGGATAGCGTTCACGAATTCCGCTTCCACGCGCCACGCGCCCGCTTCTGTATCGGGAATGTCAATCTCACTGAGTTCCGAATCGCCTTTTCGCCCGCCGTAGAGCCGGTTCCCGGAAAAACGCAGCGTGCCGTCACTGCCGAAGAGAAAAACCTCAGGCGCGCCCGCGAACCCGGCGATATTAGAAACCTGCACATGGAGTTGCGCGCCGCACGCCAGGTCACCGACAACATCAATATGCTCCGGAATCCGCACTGCGCGCAAGGTCCCTTCGGCATCTGAACGCATTTTGACGAACGTTTTGCCCATCGCCATAACCCGCGTGGCTTCGCCTACCCAGCGCATGAGTGCCTCATACCAGATGCCCATGCTCATGATGTTAAGCCCACTGAGGTCGAAGTCTTGTCGCCAGGTGAGAGGTGCCTCGCGTTCGAGAAATGTGCCGCCAGCGCGCACGTCAACGGCGAGCACCTCACCGAGGTATCCCTCGGCGATGAGCCGTTTTATCGTGTTGTCCACCCGCAGCGTCATCGGCGAGGGAACAATCTGTGCGATGAGTTCTGTTTTCTGGCGTGCAGCGTTGCGCATCGTACGCGCTTCGCGGGCGTTCATCGCCATCCGCGCTTCGCACATGACGTGCTTATCTGCAGCGAGCGCTGCAACCGTCGCGCGGCAGTGCATATAGGGCCACGTCCCGATGACGATCGCATTCGTATCCGCATCGGCGATGGCTTCCTGCCAAATTCTGTAGGTTTTAGGGATACCAAACTTATCTGCCACGCGCCGCGAAGATTCCAGGCTCCGGTTGCAAACGCCAATGATTTCAACGCCTTCAATTGCCTGCAGGCCTGGGATGTGCCGGGCGGTGGTATTCCCGCCTGCTCCAATGATGCCGACTCGGATTGTCTCTTGCTCCGTTTCTCCACTCGGTTTGTTTCCCAAGACCTCGGGAGAGACGATTCCTTGAATAGTTTCTTGCGCCATATGCCTTAACTCCTTCTATATTTATGTTGCATTTTTTATTCTAACACAAATTGTATGTGGATGGCAAGTTTTTTTGTCTGACGATTTAGTTATCCTATCGTCAATATCTCTGCAGCGAGCGCGAGGGACAAGCCCTCAACACACCCCTTTTTCTCAGACTTGCATTGCTACGGGATTTTTTGTATAATGGACGTAGTTCAAAACACAAGGAGGCACCATGTCTACACATCAACTCTATTACGGCGATAACCTGACGATTCTTCAGGCGCATATCGCGGACGAAAGCGTTAACACCGTTTACACCGATCCGCCTTTCAATACCGGCAAAATCCAGCAGCGCGGCGAAGTCCAAATGCTACAAGACACACAAGGCGACAGAGTCGGTTTCCAAGGCAAGACTTACCGAACTGTCAAATCGGCGCGGTCCCGAATCCAGTACTCGGATAAATTTGAGAGCTCCGAGGCTTACCTGCAGTTTTTGCGTCCACGCTTTGAGGAGGCATATCGGGTGTTGCATCCGCACGGCAGTTTTTTCCTGCATATTGATTACCGGGAGGTGCATTACTGTAAAGTGATGCTCGACGAGATTTTCGGGCGCGACTCGTTTATGAACGAGATTATCTGGGCTTACGATTACGGCGGCCGGCCGAAGTCGCGCTGGCCCGCGAAGCACGATAACATCTTGTGGTATGCCAAAACACCGCAGCACTACACCTTCAATTTTGACGAGATGGATAGGATTCCGTATATGGCACCGGGGTTGGTAGGTAAGGAAAAAGCGGCGCGCGGTAAAACGCCGACAGATGTCTGGTGGCATACTATTGTCAGCACGAATGGCAGTGAAAAGACAGGATATCCGACACAGAAACCGCTCGGTATCCTGAATCGCATCGTCAAGGTGCATTCTCTACCGGGCGATACCTTGTTAGATTTCTTCGCTGGCAGCGGCACTCTCGGCGAAGCGGCGGCTTTGCACAGCCGGTCATCTATTCTGGTGGATAATAATCTCTCTGCCATCCGGAAGACCATGGAGCGGTTGGCGTTTTACGGAATTGAGTTGGTGAATGCAGATTATGATGAACTGATGAAATTTCCTTCCTCGGGCCCGTAGGGCGAGGGCCTGTCCCCCGCCATGCCACGGTTCATCAAGCACTCGCGAGGGACAGGCCCTCGCCCTACGGCACCCGGGGCAGGACTTGCGGACAGCCCCCGTGAAAAACCCTTGACATCTTTCCAATTATCAGATACACTCAACAGCATGAACACCCAAACACCCCCCAACCGCGGCATCATCATCGGGATTACAGGCGGCATCGCATGCGGGAAGACTACCGTCTCTGAAATCCTCGCAGAAAAAGGCGCGATTCCGATTAATGCCGACGAGATCGGGCATCAACTGCTCAAAGCAGACAGTCCCGTTATTGACGAACTCGTCAAAGCGTTCGGGGCGGCTATCCTTGAAGCATCCGGGGATGTCAGCCGAGAAAAACTGGGCGCGGTTGTCTTCTCCGATAAAGCCGCGCGCGAGCAGCTAAATGCCATTCTGCATCCGCTAATCATTAGAAGTTCCCGTGCCCGCGCGCGGCAAATTGTCACGGAAAACCCGAGTACCATCGCCTTGCTTGACGCGCCACTTCTTATTGAAGCCGGTGCCTATGACACAGTCGATCTGATTGTCGTTGTGACAGCCTCGCCAGAAACGCAGTTGCGACGAACGCTGGAACGCAGTCACGCGCAAGGCAGGCTGCTCACCGAAAGCGAAGTGCAATCGCGAATTGATGCACAAATGCCGCTGGCAGAGAAGGTGAATTACGCGGACATCGTCATAGAAAATGATGGAACGCTAGCGGAACTTCGCACGCAGATAGATAAATTGTGGGAAGAGCTCTCGCAGTAGGAGAGCCCTCCCGGTCTCGATGCGTCTTAATACCACCCGGTAGGAGAGGCCTCCCGGTCTCGATTTCCCCTTGTAGGAGAGCCCTCCTGGTCTCGATGCGTCTTGATGCTCAACGCCAGAGCAGATTAATCGCATTTGCCTTGATAACGCAATAGCAGTGCATTTCCTCGCGCAATTGAAGTTGTTCGCGTGCATCGTGCGTAATTTTAACCGACAACGGGTGCCCCTCAACGTGAATGGACAACAGGGTTTTGTCGCCAACACGGTTTATCTCGTGAATCGTGCCCTTTAAAATGTTGCGCGCGCTAATAGGGAGATTTGGCTCAAGCGAGATGATAATGTCTTCAGCGCGAATGGCAATTGGCATGTCTTGACTCATTTTCGTAGGCGCGCTTTGGAGGCGCGTTTCCTCGGCATATGGAATGATTATCCGCTGATTCCCGATTTGCAACGCCGTTATCCCACTCACTTTGTCTGAAAAGGCGACAGGTAAAGATAAAATATTTTCTACCCCTGTCAATTGTGCGATGGGGAGCGCGGAAGGCGCGGTGAGCAGTTGATGCGGTTCGCCGCTCGCGGTAATCTGTCCCTCGGAAAGAAGAAAAGCCTCATCTGCAATCGCCATCGCCTCTGAGATAGCATGCGTGACGTAGAGAATCGGCATGTCAAACGCCTCTTTCACATGATGGAGGTAGGGGAGAATGCGGTTTTTTAACCCGTAGTCCAGCGATGCAAGGGGTTCATCCATGAGCAGCAACCGCGGTTCCATTGCGAGCGCACGTGCGATTGCGACGCGTTGACGTTGCCCCCCGGAGAGTTGGTTCGGGTATCGTTTCAGCAACGTCCCAATTTCAAGCGTGTCAATTACCTTACTGAGCTCCGTAGGCGCGGTTTTCAAACGCGCCGTGCGCTTCCAAAGCGCGCCTCCCTGCCCATAACGGATATTCTGCGCAACAGTCAGATGTGGAAACAGATATCCCTCTTGAAACACACATCCGAATCCGCGTTTCTCTGGCGGCAGGTGGGTGCGCGTTTTGGCATCGTCCAACACTTCATCGCCGAAGGCAATTGCCCCTTCGTCTGGGGAGAGGGTACCACTGATGCAATTGAGAAGGGTGCTTTTGCCGCTGCCGGATTCGCCTAGAAACGCCGTAACCTTTTTGGTTAGCGTGCAGTCAAGGTTTAACGTGAAGTTACCGAGGCGTTTGCGGAAATTGAGCCAGATCATTTTTTCTCTTTTGGAATGGGCGGCAATAGAAATCCGCCGTTACAGCCTGGCGAGTGAGCGTTCCGATAACCGTAGCGCGACAAAAGCAACGACAGTCGAAATAAATACAAGCCGATAGACAGAAGCATCCTGTCCGAGTTGCACCGCGTTGAAAATCGCCAATGCCATCGTCTGGGTTTTGCCAGGGATGTTGCCCGCCACCATGATAGTCGCGCCGAACTCGCCGAGACTTTTGGAGAAACCGAGGATGACACCGCCGATAATGCCGCGCGCCGCTAGAGGTAACGTCACGGTGAAAAAGACTCTCATCGGCGATGCGCCAAGCGTCCGGGCGACGTTTTCGAGTTCAAGCGGCACGGCTGATATGCCTGTCATGATGCCGCGCACGAGAAGCGGAAAGGAGATAACCGACAGCGCGACAACAACGGCGAACTCCGAGAAAACAAGCTCTATCCCAAAAACTTGGAAGAGGAATCCCCCAATAGGCCCGTGTTTGCTTAGCAATATTAAGAGCACATACCCGCTCACCACAGGCGGCAGCACGAGCGGTAACATGACGAAGGTGTTGAGGAGTGCTCTGCCGGGGAACGTCCGCTTGGCAAGGAGCCATCCGACTAAGAGCCCCGGTGGAAACATAACAATGAGGCTCAGCAACGCGACTTTTATGGACAAGGTGAGGGCCGTAATTTCTGCGGGGGTTATCCTCATCAAATATTCCGTAGGCACGCTTACAAAGCGCGCCACCCGGGTCTGTTTTGCGCAAACCCGGTTTAGATTGTAAGGGCGGATGTCCATATCCGCCTGACGCTTACAGACACATAAACCCGTGCCTCTCAAAAATTTCGCTGGCGCGGGCGGAGTTCAGAAAGTCAATAAATTGTTGTGCGTGTTGCTTTTGCCGGCTCCCCTTCATGATGACTGCAGGATAGACAATCGGCGCATGCATTTCAGTAGGGAATCGGTAAAGCACCTTGACATCCCGGCCCAGCGTTGCATCGGTTTGATAGACAATCGCGACATCGACATTGCCCGCTGTGACATAGGCGAGAGTCGCTCGGACATCTACACCGTAGATGAGTTTGGGTTGGAGCACGTCCCACACGCCTAAGGTAGTCAACGCCGCTCTAGCGTAGGTGCCAGCAGGCACGATTTCCGGTTGGCCAATCGCAATTCGCGAGATACCCTCACTCGTAAGGACAGATTTCCATATTTGTCCATCTTGTAGCGGAGTAGAGGTATGCGCGACGAGCACCAACCGATTGCCCAGCACATCGCGGCGACTCTCTGTGACTACCAAATCCAGTGCCGCTAGCGCGTCCACTTGCTTCGGGCTCGCCGCGATAAACACATCCGCCGACGCGCCTTTTTCAAGTTGCCGTTGTAGCGTTGACGACGCGGCGAAACTGAAGTAAACTTTAACATCATGCGCCTCGGTAAACTGCTCCCCGATTTCGGTGAGCGCATCGGTTAAACTCATCGCACCGAAAACGGTGAGCTCGGCCTGTTGTGAGCAACCGAAAAACCCGATGAACATCAAGAGGACGAAGATTGCAAATGTAACGCTTTGGCACACGATTTTCTCCTGAAAGCAAACGCTAATCTGACGAAAATTATAGCAGACCGGCGCATTAATGTCAAGTATCAACAAAAAATAAAAACTTTCCTTGCAATTTTTTTGTTTTTGTGGTATCCTTAATTGATATAAATAGACAAAAGTGGGGGGAATCGGATGAAATTAGGTTTATGCACCATCGCTTTTCAAGAAAAACCGCTGGAAGAGGTAATAGACATAGCCGCGGATTACGGATTTCACGGCCTCGAGATCTGGGGTAAGCCGCCGCACATCCCCGCGGACGTCGATGTCGCTTACATCAGAAACATAAGAGACACAGCGCACCGCAGAGGCCTGGCCATCTCCGCGTTCGGCTCATACGTCAACCCGATGATGCCGCTCTACCAGAAACATTTTGAAGAAGCGTTCAAAATCGCGCAGGAACTCGGCACAGACCTGGTGAGAATCTGGTCTGGCGGTGGGCCCTCCAAATCCATCGCGCCTTCCGATAAACGGTTGATTCTCTTCCGACTCGTGAGCATGGCGCAGTGGGCGAATTTCCGCAATATGACACTCGGGCTGGAGATGCACAACAACAACCTCACCGATAGCATCGCGACTATCTTGGAGGTAGTCGAAGGAGTGAGCGTGCCATCCCTCCAAACCTACTATCAGCCGCTTGCACGGACAGATGCCGACGAACCACACTCAGCCGCACAACAACTCGCAGCGCATATTGTCAACGTGCACGCGCAAAATTTTGACGAACAGGGAAAAGCGTGCCCCATCGCGGAGGGAATCGTTGATTACGCGCGCATCGTTGAAATCCTCAGCAGTGCCGGATATGACGGCTACCTCGAGGTAGAATTCGTCCACGGCAACGACAAATTGGAGGCGTTGCAACGCGACCGGGATTACCTCGCCAGTTTAATCGGTTCAACCGCGGAGGATTCGCTGAAAAATCTGGACATCGCGCCTGTGTAGCGCGTATCGGGGAGGCCCGCTTTAATTAACGTGGGTATTTTTCGTCTTCATCCGCGCGGGCATCTCCAGAAATAAAAAAATGCGCCTAGAAATCGGTATCATCGCAATCCTAGAAGAAGTCCTGGGAGTACCTGCTGAGAAACGCGCCCAGTTTGAATGGCTCCGCAACAAACCGCACCCCGAACACTTTGGCGACACCTACACCGACATCATGGCACTTTACGCCGAACTGCAAGGAGATTGGGAAGGCACAACGACGAAAGCTGACGGGTACCTGACTCCCGATGCCTATTTTCCAGAGCCTTACCACTTCATCTTTGAGTTCGACGAGGTGCAACACTTCACGCGCTATCGGGAACGGACATTGCAGTTTTATCCAGCGGATGTGCCACTGGCGTATGAACCGGAGGCATACCGGCAGTTTTGCCGACAGTATCACACGGCGGCATTGGCAAAAGGGCCAGCGCGGTTCCGACGCGCAACAGCGGATTTTCCTTATCAAAACGGGCGCGCGGCGCAGCGGGCTTTTTTTGATACGTTCCGGGACTGGCTTCCGCCGATGCACGGACTCAAGCCAACAGTGCGGTTGGCAGAATTCGAGGTAACACCTATTCTGAGCGGCGAATTAACGGGCGACGCAGCGCAGGCTTACATGGAGCGGCTCCTTCGTAATAGGCCAGCGTGTGTCCTCAGTTCCACAACGCTTCATTGAAAAAGGAGAACAATAATGACAAGTTTGGAACTCGCAAATGCAATCGGCACCCTGGTCTTCTGTGTTATCGCAACCGCAGGACTAGCAGGACTAATTGTCACGCTGACTGTTTATTTCATGCGAAAATTCAAAAACTTGATGGCGTTGAGCGAGAATTGGCGAAAATCAAGGAACTTATTAAAAGTTCCCGGCGTGGAAGATCAAATCGGGTGATATGAGCGCAAATTTCGCCCGCAGGGGCGGCCGCGTTCGCCCCTAACGGAAACCGCTTTACAGAAATCATAGGACAAATAACACGATATGAGCAACCGAACTATCCCAGCAGACTCTCCACTGCTTCAACTGATTGGACAGACACCGCTCGCCAAGATAGCCCTATTTGAGGACGAGCTGCCGAACGTTGACATCTACGCAAAGGTAGAAACCTATAACCCCGGCGGTTCTATCAAAGACCGGCCAGTCTCGCGTATGCTCACCGCGGCAATCGCATCGGGGGAACTCACGCGCGACAAAGTGATTTTGGATTCCAGTTCCGGCAACGCCGGTATCGCTTACGCAATGATTGGCGCGGCACTCGGCTACCAAGTGGAGCTCGTCATTCCAGAGAACGCTAGTGACGAACGCAAAAAGCGCATCCACGCTCACGGCGCGCGGGTTATCTACACCGATGCCATCCTCGGATACGACGAAGCCCTGCGCGAGGTGGAGCGGCGTTATGAAGCGGCACCGGATAGGTATTTTTTTAAATCGCAATACGAAAACGAGAACAACTGGCGCGCGCATTATGAAACCACCGGTGTGGAAATCTGGGAACAGACAGGTGGAAACGTCACCCATTTCGTCGCCGGTGTCGGCACGGGCGGCACGATTACCGGTGTCGGCAGACGGCTCAAAACCTATAACCCTGACATTCAGGTATGCTCCATTTCGCCGGAGGCGTTCCCCGGCATCGAGGGGTTAAAACCGCTCGGGCACTCAGAAGACATTGTGCCAGAAATTCTGGATGAGAGCATCATCGATTGCCGCATTCATGCAACGATTGAGCACGCACACGAGATGTGCAGCCGACTCGCGCGAAGAGGCTGGTTCGTTGGACAATCATCCGGCGGCTACCTCTACGGCGCATACAAAGTCGCGCAACAGATTCAGGAAGGCGTTATCGTCACCGTCTTCAATGACCTGGGCGAACGCTATTTTAGCACGAGATTGTGGGATTAAACCATACAGAACACGTCGTCAGGGCAGATTTCTATATCCGCCCGCCGCAAGAGAAACCGGGAGGATATGGAAATTCTCCCTTACAGGATTACGAAAAATATGGAGACGACAGTTACTCCGTTTCGCGGACTGCGTTACAACCCCAACAAGATAGGCGACATTGCCGATGTCATCGCACCACCGTATGATGTCATCAAACCGGATGAACGCGTCGCACTGGAAGCACGCCACCCGGCGAACATCATCCGCTTAATTTTGAGCCAACCGCGCGATACCGATACCGATAGCGAAAATCAGTATACGCGCGCCGCTGCACTGATGGATACGTGGATATCCGATGGGACATTCGTGCGCGACAGAACACCGAGTTACTACATCTATGCTCAGACGTTCACGGCACCGGATGGCATCACCTACACGCGCCGCGCCCTTATCGCAAAGGTGAAACTAGAACCTTTTGAGAACCGCGTCATTTTCCCGCACGAAAAAACGCACGCGGGCCCGAAGGCAGACCGGCTCAATCTGATGCGCGCATGCCACGCGAATCTCAGCCCCATCTTCGTGCTCTACTCCGATACAGCGGGGGATATTGAGGAAATAACTGACACTTTCACCAAGGTTACCGAACCACTTGTCAGCGTAGGCGCAGCGTTCGGTAGCACCCACCAATTGTGGCGCATGGATAGCCAAACGCGCGAAATCCAAGAACTTTTCACCGACAAACCGCTCCTCATCGCGGATGGACATCACCGCTACGAGACGGCCCTCGCTTTCCGCGACGAGATGCACGCCCGCGCAGGCTACAACTACATGATGATGAATTTGGTGCGAATGGAGTCACCCGGCTTAGCAGTGCTCGCCATTCATCGTCTCATCCAAGGGCTTAACCCAAACAAAATCGCGCACATCGTCGCGAAACTCCCCGAAGCGTTTGATGTTCACAAAACAGATAGTCTCGCATCGCTCATGGAACACCTTACCGCACGGCGAGGGAAAAAAAACGCCTTTGGACTGTATACACCGGACGATTCCTATCGTTTGTTACTTCCAAGGGTGGATGCAGCAACCACAGAGCTGGATGTGACGCTACTTCAGCACCTCATCATCGATGGGCTGTTCCGCATTGAGACAACGCCGGAACATCTCAGTTACACAGCGGACGCAACGGAGGCTGTCGCATACGTCAAAAACGGCACCGGCCGCGTCGCGCTGTTAATGAATCCGACACCTGTCTCGGAAGTCTTGGACGTGGCGATGGCGGGAAAGACGATGCCACAGAAGTCCACCTATTTTTACCCAAAAATGGCGACAGGGTTCGTCTTAAATTTATTGAGGAATTGAGGCAATGGCTCACGAACAACATCTGGACACGTTAGCATTTTCTCACGTGCTCTACGAGGAGACACCGCGCCAATTCGCGTTTCAAGCGACGACGCGGGAAGAAGCGGAGAGATGGCAGAACGCGCTGCGGCGCAAACTCACCGAACTAGTGGGCGGCTTCCCGCCGCAGCCCTGCAACCTCCAACCACAAGTGTTGGAATCGCGCGAATTCGCGAGTTATAACCGTGAAACGGTTCAGTTTCAGAGCCGCCCAAACATGACAGTCTTCGGTTATTTGCTGTTGCCGAAAGACTTCGCGCCGCCGGGCCCCGCAATACTCTGTCTCGCAGGGCACGGCCGCGGCGTAGATGACATCGTCGGCATAGAAGAAAATGGCCGCATGCGGACAGAATACGGCGGCTATCAGAACGATTTCGCACTTCAATGCGTTGCACACGGATACGCTGTCCTTGCAATTGAGCAATTCGGATTTGGCCATCGGCGCGATAGGGCCGCGCGGCAGAGAGGTGCAGGAAACTCATCGTGCCAACCTAGTGCAGGCGCAGCCTTCCTCCTCGGACAAACCATGGTAGGGTGGCGCGTCTACGATGCTATACGCGCACTTGACTACTTGGAAACGCTACCGGAGATAGACAGCAATCGCGTCGGTATCATGGGCATCTCCGGCGGGGGGACAACCACCTTCTTCGCTTCTGCCCTAGACACGCGCTTCAAAGCGGCTGTCGTGAGCGGATATTTCAACACGTTCCGGGATAGTATCTTCAGTCTGAGCCATTGTATAGACAATTATATCCCATCTGTGCTAAAATACGCAGAGATGTTTGATATTGCCGGGCTAATCGCGCCGCGGGCGATGTTTGTTGAAGCCGGCACTGAAGATACCATTTTCCCGATTGAAGCCACCCGTCTCGCCGTGAATCGCGCAAAGGAGTGCTTCAGGATCTTCGGAGCCGCCGACAAATTAGGGTTTGAGGCGTTTGAGGCAGGGCACAGCTTCCACGGAATCGGCGCGTTTCAGTTCCTTCGCGGGGTGTTATAAGTCGTCCCCGGTAGGCGCGCGTGCCACGCGCGCAACCCAGAAGCAGGCGGTTATACCAATACCAACGCCAAGCAACTTCACAAGACGAATTAACACCATTGGGTGTAAGTCCTAGAGGAGCATAATGTGGCAATTGAACTCTTTTCGATAGGCACAGAATTAGTCATTGGACAGATTCAGGATACGAACGCGCATTGGCTCGCGCAGCAGATTCTGCAACTCGGCGGCGAGTTACGGCGGGTTACCATGCTTCGAGACGATTTCGCGGAGATGCACGAAGCGTTGCGTTCCGCTGTCGATAGAGAAACCTCGCTCATACTGATGACCGGGGGACTTGGCCCGACTCCGGACGATATGACGGTGGCGGTTGTCACCGCGCTCATCGGCAAAGAAGTTGTGGTGAGCGAAGAAACCGTCGCGCATTTTCGGGAACGCCGAAACATGCAGGAAAACGAAGCACTCAACGAAGCATTGCTGAAGATGGCAACGATGCCAGAAACGGCGGATGTCTTTCAGAATCCAGCGGGATGGGCACCGTGCATCCGGGTTGCTCAACAGCAGTCTACCTTCGTGCTGATGCCCGGCCCACCGCGTGAAATGAAGGCAATCTTTGAGGCGCACGTCGCACCCTTAATTGCCGAACGATACAGCGCAGAGGTTGCCACTGCGCGGGTTTATGTGACTATGTTTGAGGCGGCGGTCTCCCCACTAATGCAAAAAGTGATGGAACGCCACCCGAACGTCTATTTAAAGGCGTATGTCTCCCTCCGAAAAGCGGACGGAGACACGATGCCGGTAGATCTGGTTTCAACGAGCACCGATGGCGCGGATGCCGACGCGCAACTTCAGCGCGCGATAGATTATTTCCACGAACTCGTTGCCGAAACCGGAAACCTCTTCAGTCTTGAAGAGGAATCGTAAAAAATAGGACAGACGCAACACGAACCCCGTAGGCGCGGTTGCAAAACGCGCCTACGGGTGGCGGTGCTGTCCATAAGACAAGGAGATTTATTGTGAACCGAAGACCAGCTGGAAACAAGCGGAAGCCGCAGACGCGCTACGTGAATCCGAGCCGTTCAAAGCGGAAGCCGCAATCCAAAAAGCGGCGCAACAACCCCAACACAAAGCCCAGTTCTGAACAGGACGCGCAATCACAAGAAACGGAACGCGCCCCTGCTCAGAACAATAAGATTGAGGTGGAAGGTGTCGTCGTTGAACCGCTCCCGAACGCGATGTTCCGCGTGGAATTGGACAACAAGCACCAGATCCTCGCGCACATCTCTGGCAGAATGCGGAAGTTTTTCATCAAAATTCTGCCGGGCGATAAGGTAACCGTGGAGTTGTCCCCCTACGATCTGACACGGGGACGTATCACCTATCGGAAAAAGTAGGGCCCGTAGGCGCGCGTTCCAAGCGCGCATAATACCAAATGAGGTTGGCTCGTCTTGCCCCTGTAGGTGGAGGATTCGTCTAATCCTGCCCTGCATGTCATACAGGGAATGGAGCGGATTTATTCCCAGATCAGCACCGGGATTAGGCGAGCCCGAACGACTTTGATTCATTTGGTATAAGCGCGCACCGCTCCCTTAAAAATATGAAGCCTGCCACCTTAGTTCACGTCAACAGTGCCGATGAGAAGGAAGCCTCCCAACTACTTCAGGCTATTGAAGCAAAACGGCGGCAGGTAGCCGAACTCACCTTGGAGGTTGAACATCTCAAGGCAGATGTTGACTCGTTTCAGAATCAGTATCACGCGCATGTCGGCCGCTATTACCTTGAGTTGGATAAAGTCGAACTTGAGACGAAGGCGTATCGGCTCCGCTTGCAACTGCATCGAGAAAAGGTGAGCGAGAAAGAGATAGAGGCGCGCGTCACTTCCTGTTTTCAGGAAAACCGCGCGCGCATCAAGGCAGCAGCGGAGGCGGAAGAATCGCCGCCCGCATCCAAAGCGGACGACGAATTACCAGCGGAAAAGGCGAAGCACCTCCAGATGCTCTATCGGAAACTCGCGAAGCAGTATCACCCTGACAAGACTGTCGATGCCGCCGAGCAGCAACGGCGGGAACAACTCATGCCGCTCATCAATCGCGCCTATCAGGAACAGGATATTCAAACGCTAGAACGATTGAGCATCGGCGATACTGACACGGCGGTGCATCGCGAGGAAACGAATGCCGACAAGCACGCCAGACTGCAGGCCGAACTGCGGCACCTCAACCGGGCAACCGGCGAATTGCGCTTAGAGATGAACCGCCTCAAAGCGGGACGAACCTATCAACTTAAGCAACAGGTAGCAAACGCGAGGGACTGCGGCACCGATTTGCTCACCGCGCTCGCTAAAGACTTAGAACGGAAACTCACGGCGCGCCGGGGGCAGTTGGCGCGGTTAATGGAGATATGGCACCGCGCAATAACTTCATAAAGGAATCAACCATGCAACTCCAAGACAAAGTCGCCATCATCACAGGAGGAGGACGCGGCATCGGCAGAGCCATTGCGATTGCTTACGCCGCCGACGGCGCGAGTGTCGTCATCGCCGCGCGAAGTAACGCGCAGCTGAACGAGGTGGCCGATGAAATCACGGCACAAGACGGCGAAGTCCTCGCAGTGCCAACCGATTTGCAAGTCCGCGCCGACATCAAAACCCTCGTTCAGAAAACGGTAGAGCGGTTTGGAAAGATAGATATCCTCGTGAACAACGCCGGCATTAATCCGAGGGGCCCCTTTTTAGACACCACGGATGAGCAGTGGGAACAGACATGGCAGACAAACGTCATGGGCGTTGTCCACTGCTGCCGCGCGGTGTTGCCAATCATGCAGCAACAGGGAACCGGGAATATCATCAACATCGGTTCCGGGATGGGACAAGTTGGACACGCCAACCTCAGCATCTATTGTGCCTCCAAGGCGGCTCTGCACGGGCTAACGCAAGCCATCGCCGAGGAAATGTGGCAAGACGGCATCATCGCCAATGTGCTTATCCCCGGGCCCGTCAAGACGGAATTATCGAAATCGGCATGGCAAAGCCAGACTACGTTCCGGGCTCAGAGCGACCCGTGGAAGGAGCCCGAGCAGGTTGTTGCGTCCGCACTTTTCCTGGCAACACAACCGACTGATAGCGGGATGACAGGACAGATTCTCAGCATCATGCGCCGGAATAGCCCGTGATGAGAGTCACGCTCAAATGCAATGTTTAGAGCGGAAACGTAACGCGTTTTCCTTCGCGCGCTGACTGATACGCGCCCAACACCATCTCTACCGAAACGCGCCCATCTTCCACCGTCACATCAGGCTCCGTGTCGTTCTTGAGGCAGTCAATAAACGGACGCGGCACCGCCGCAATGCGTTCACCGTGGCCGTTTGGAATCGGGATACCCAAGTCTTTCCATGCCGGTTTATCACGCGTGTAGAGTTTCAGCGCAACTGCGTCCGCCGGACGCGGCATGTTACACGAAGGACCATCGCCGTAGTTTTGGATAACCACGCCTTCGTCGCCGTAAATCTCGGTGGTATTTTCGCCAGCGAGCGTGACAGAAGTGTTCAGGAGAATCGCCATTGCGCCGCACGGAAATCGGTAGACAGCTAACCCGGTATCGTCGGGTGCTACGTCAGTTAAGATGTTATCAATCTCGGCGATGACGCTGGTAGGTTTACCGAGCATCCAGTGGATAAAATCGGTGGCGTGCGAGGCATCGTCCATGAACATACCCATGTTCTTCTCCGGTTCAATGTGCCACCGACTCGGGCCCGTGACGAACGCCTCACTGAAAAGCGCGTTGATACAGTGCCGCCGGCGTAGCACTCCGATTTTTCCGAGCACACCGCTATCAATGAGCCGCTTCATCTCAATATTCGCCGGGTCGCGCCGCATCTGATAGCCCATCATGAATTGCACGCCAGATTTCTGCACCGCCGCTGCAATCCTATCGCAATCCCCCAACGTGAGTGCCATCGGTTTTTGGCAGAGGAGATGCTTGCCTGCCGCCGCGGCCGCTTCTACCATCTCCGCGTGCCGATTCGTCTCGCACGTCACGATAACGGCATCGATCTGCGGATGGTGAATCACGTCTTCAAGATGCGGCGAATAGTTCAGCCCGAATTGCGTAGCGGCGGCTTCGCCGCGTTCGGCATTATCGTCCCAACACGCAACGAGGTTGACATCGTCAAACGTCTGCAGCCGGTTGCAATAGGCGTTGGCGTGCCCATGCGCGAAACTGATAATACCGATTCCAATCGCTGTTTTCATAAGCATCCTTATCCAATCTTCCCAATCCTGAATTTGCTTGCATGATAGCATATTTTTTGGATTTTGCCAAGCCAATTCGTGCATTGGACAATTACCGAGCACCCAAACGAAACCACCCTTGGCCCAATCGCGCCCATTGAACGTAGCGCGGGGGCCCGGCAGTCACTAACTGCCGAGGGTTTCCCCCGCGAACCCTAGACCCAAACGAAAACACCCGACGAAAACACGCCACCCTACCGTAGCGCGGGGGCCCGGCAGTCACTAACTGCCGAGGGTTTCCCCCGCAAACTCTCAGCCGAAACGAAAAACACCCGACGAAAACACGCCACCCTACCGTAGCGCGGGGGCCCGGCAGTCACTAACTGCCGAGGGTTTCCCCCGCGAACCCTAGACCCAAACGAAAAAGGCCCGATGTACGGCGCGGAGCTGCTCCAACACAGCAATGCAGCGTTGATAAGCGAGGTTTGCGCGGTCCAACCGTTGCGCCTGCGCGAGCCATCGCTGCGCATCCGCCGCCCGTAGGAGAGCCCTCCCGGTCTCGATGCCCTCTTGATGTAGGAGAGCCCTCCCGGTCTCAATTCTTTCCTCCTTGTAGGAGAGCCCTCCCAGTCTCAGTTGTCAAACGTGTTGCAAACCCGGTCGCGACACCGCTCCAACCCCTGTGCCTCAACGTGGTTATCACTTCTCCAAAACCACCCGAATCTCCGCCTCCGTTCCTTCCGCCTGTGCCTCAATTTTCACAGAAACGGGGCCGAGCGATGCAAGCGGAAACAGATTCTCCTTAACCTGCTCTATCAACGCCGCATCCACAAGCTGTCCTGAAGTGAGCAGCGTTACCAACGGCAAAAATCGTTTTATCTCTGGCACGAGCAGCGATGGTTGGATGAACGTCTGCACCTCACCGACATCCAACGCCGGTGCATTCTCGGATACGGTATCAATTACCGATTTTAAACCGGGCAGCGTCGTGCTGAAGACAAGCGAATCGTTGACAACCGCATACCCGCCGGTGAGTGCCAGCAGAAAATTGAAGCGCAACTGGAAAGGATGGATGACACTGCCGTGATAATCCTGCGGCGCGAGGAATTCAAGCGGTTTGCCGGCAATGGAAATCTCTCGCGCCTTGAGGCGTTCCAAATCGGTTTCCAATTCGCTGCCCTTCATCAGCAAAACTATCGATGGCACTACGGACACCTCCTCCGGCTGTGGCGCGACGAACCCCACCGTGAGATGCCGAGACAGCCCGCTGTTGGGCAAGAGCTCTTTCATCTGGCGCGGCATAGACAAAACAGCGGCAAACGCCGTTCGTTCCGGCAACCCGGTAGGCGCGCCCCCCCGGTCGCGATTCTCTTCGGTAGGCGCGCCCGCCCGGGTGCGATGCCGCATCAAATGCCGCGAAATAACCACACTATCTTCATACCGATTGCCGAAGGACCAGGATGCAGCATTCCCAAGCAGCGACGAAATCAGTTCAACAACACCGCGCAACTGCGGCACCGTATCTTTCAGCGTAGTTGCAAGTCGCGGCACATCTACATATCCCGTGCTTTTGTCGCTTTCGTAGTTAGCCTGCATCGGAGGGCGCGCGAGAAAACCAGCCTTTCTCCCCGCGTATATGTCAAGCGTCTCCGTTAACAACGGATAGCTGAGACTCAGCACCCCGACTTTGCCGATGAACGTATAACTGAAATCGCGCGGGTAACCGGTAATCGTGTTAATTGTAAGGCCGTTATGCTCCGTCTGGATGCGTTCATATTGCGGATTAATTGCATCGGTAGCGGTAAGTGCCTCAAGGCTTAATTTCTCTGCGCCACCGACGACGCTGATGAGCAGGAACGAGAGCTCATCGTCCCGTTCGTAAAGCGCGAGGAGAGTCTCCTCGCCGAAATAAGCCTTGACGGCTGCCAAATCAAGTTTGCCGCCCATCTCGTGTTCCCAGAGTGCTTTCTGATAGACGAGCTCTTTCCACCAGCGTTGCGCCTGAATATCGGCGAGGAGCGGCATTGCTGCTGTCTGTTTTCCAAACTCGCTACGGGTGAACGTCTTGACGAAGGAACCCAGGTCTTTCAAGGTAAGATAACAGATTGGTGCTTCTGGGAGGAGCGTGATAAGGCTTTGTTCCGGTTTCCACAGCGCGGTGTGTTGATAGATGACGGCTAGCAAGATGACAACTCCGATGAGCGCGATGAGGGTGATAGTAATGAGCTTTTTTCTGGGAATTCGCATGATTTTTGTTAATCTCGTCGAGGATTTGATTCCAGTCCGGCATTCTTAAATTCTCCTTGAAGTTCAGATGTGCCTCCACACTCTATGTAAACCACGGAGCGAGGCGGCTCTAGAGATGGAGCTGCTAGAGAAACGAGGTACTTCCGGAACTCTTCAGAATCCAGTCCTAACGTGCGATAAACGTCCTGAATTTCTTCAAGCCGCTTTTTATCAGGTTTCAGTTTCATGTGAGTTATCTCCTAAAGGGTTTGCATGCGTAAACATACCGTGCGACTCGCGTTAATTCCGACACGTTAAATTTACCACATACCGATGAAAAAATC
Organism: uncultured Poribacteria bacterium; assembly: GCA_958296135.1. GTDB lineage: Bacteria > Poribacteria > WGA-4E > WGA-4E > WGA-3G > AGPOR5. The sequence goes on along the minus strand of CATQHZ010000001.1, from coordinate 3,216,263 downwards.
AAGTTAAAATTATTCATTTTGTCCGCTTTGTCATCAGCACAGAAATGCAGCAATAAATTGGACGTGACAAAATCCCACAAATATGGTATCATACTTGTTAACTTGTTGGATAAGAGTTTCATTGCGCATGTCCTTGCGCGGTGCGTCACTGCTCTCGTGAGTCGGTATCCAACCACGAATCCAAAAAGGAGCCGTTCGTGGCAAATCCGCAGAAAAGTAGAAAGTTTGAGAAGTATGGTGCGACACCTAGAAAACAATGGAGGTCCCAGACTGGCACTCATTGCTTTGCTCGCCTTCATTGTTTATCTCGTCTACGCACATTTTTATCCGAATGCCGTCGTCGTGAAAACACTGCAGGCACATGGCAGCGCAGCACAAGTTGTCTCTGTTGCAGTCGTTTTACTCGTCGCGTTAACTATGTGGGGAGTTCAAAAAATGTTGTTCAGAATCGAAGAGCGTGAGCGGTTAAGAAATCGCAACGCGGAGTTGGAAGCGCGCAACACCGAACTGGAAAACCAGGCTGCAAGAGTCCGTATCCTGGAACAGCGCAACGCGGAGTTGGAAGCGCGCAACACCGAACTGGAAAACCAGATGGCGCAGCAGAACGAGGAAGAACGTCGATAAACTGCCGAAACTTCGTCAGGAACGTTCGGCGAACTATCTCCTTCAATAGCACTTGTCTCTATTGCGTCACAACAGCCCCGCCTCGCGTGGGGCTCGCGCCTTTCTCATTGAAACAAGTTGAAAAGCATGTCCAGATGTCGTTGCAAGGTGAGCTCAAAGTGAAAATCCACACCGCCTCCCCCCGCCTGTAGGTGGGGCTCGCCTAATCCCGATCTGTCGGATTTCATTGGGATTAGACACTCTCAACGGGGGCAAGATCAGGCGATCTTTACCTACGAAGGAACTCTACATAGGTAAGATTTGATGCAATCGCGCCTCGGCGGTTCGGCAATAATCCGGCGAAATGTCTATCCCCAAGAAGTGCCGCTCTGTCTTACGCGCCGCAACACACGTCGTCCCCACGCCAGCGAAGGGATCAAGAATTACATCGCCTTTGAAACTGAACAACTTCAGCACCCGATACGCTAATTCCTCCGGAAACATCGCCGGATGCTCGAATTTGTGCATCTGCCGCTCCGGCGCGATGGTCCATTTCGCCGATACCCATTTTTTAAATGACTCAGCGTCAATGTCTGCATCGGCAGGGCTGCCCGCCTTTTTCAGACTCCCCTTGCAAAATATTTCCAAAAACTCCCACGTATATTTGAGATAGGGACTGGACGGACTTTTCCAGCTGCCCCAAGCGGTATACTTGCAATTGTAGTGGTTTTTCTCCCACAAAATTTCGCCTTTCCAGATGAGTTTTCTGTCCATAAAGAACTGCGAAACGATATGGTGCGTCGGAATATAATCCGAGAACAGCGGTTGCACGTTCACGACGATGCGGCCGCCAAACTTCAGCGTTCGGATGCACTCATCAAAGATGCGGAACAGTTCCTCAAAGTAGACTTCCCACGCAAAGGCATCCCCGGTCTGCTTGTAATCCAAGCCGAAGTTGTAGGGCGGCGAAGTAAAGACGAGATCGATGCAATTATCCGGTAGTGCTTTCAGCACCTGGAGCGAATCGCCGCAGATGATTTTATCGGTGAATTCCGCGGGGCACGGCGTATTTTTCCGCTGAAAGGTGTGATTATCGGTGTAATAGTGTTTACCGCGCTGCGCCGCTTTTTCCTTCCGATTCGCAACCTTCCGTTCTTTCGTGTTGTCCATTTCCTAGAAATGCTCCTCAAGTTCAAGGGCCGGGGACTTGGATAGGGGAACACAAGGCCCCTGCTATTCAAACAGCAGTGCCACCTGACAGGAAAACCCTTCAACGGCATCCTCACCGGTAAGGGTATCATTGCAAGTCAGCAACTTGATGTCGGTTCTGGAGCGATACACCGTCACAGTCTGTGAGATAGGTTTGAAAACCCATACCATTCGTGTGCCAGCTGCCAGATAGGCAAACGCCTTTTCTTCAACGCGATCCCACGCGTCTGACGGGGACACTACCTCAATCGCCAGGTCTGGTGGAACAGGGGATGCCTTGCGCTGGTCTTCGGGAATTCGCTCGGTGGAAAGAAAAGCGATATCCGGTTTGAGCACACGCTCGTTGACTTGGAAGCCCGTTTCCGAGAAATACACTTTGCCAAGCTGCTTCTCGTAGACATACCGGTCTAAGTACCGAAAAACATTCGCCCCGATCGAACCGTGTTCTAGTGATGTCCCGGGCCTGGGTATTAATTCTCCATTAACGTATTCGTATCCTTCTACGTCGTTTGCGAGGAATTCCTCCAACGTCATCGTGACGTTTTCGGGGAGGATCCCTTCTTGCGCGAATTGGTTCAATTCTAGTAGATTCATTGTTTGCGCACCTCCGCAATGCGTAAAAATGTAGAATTTGCGTTACCTATAAATAGTATACCAAATCCTCACCTCGTTTGCCAAGAAAAAATCCTTGCCGCAAAAATTGGAAATGTGATAGAATAATAACACTACTTTTGTGAGGAAAGATGGTGAATAAGGTTCAAAGAGAAAGCCTCCGAATTCGGCCCTTTGCGATTTTTCTTATCTGTGTGCTCGTGCCGCTAAACTGCTGGTGGGTGTCCGCGTCTATCATTCGTGGCGGCGGGAGCCCAACGCAGGTATCCCTCTTTTACAACGCCGTTATCACAATTTTGATTTTACTGGGAATCGGGTTGCTGCTCCGCAAACTCCACCACGCGTTCATGCTCAACCGCGCAGAATTGCTGGTAATCTATACCTGCATTTCAGTAGGTGCCGGGCTCGCAGGCGTGGACAGATTTCTGGTGCTAATGCCTATCATCGGGCATGCACACTGGTTCGCCACACCGGAAAACGACTGGCTCAACCTATTTCATCTGCACATCCCGCAATGGCTGGTTGTCAGCGATAGACACGCACTCGAGGGATACTACCGCGGGTTCTCAAGCATTTATGAACAGCCGCACTTCACCGCATGGCTAGCCCCCATCTTTTGGTGGACGCTCTTCATCGTCGCTGTCCACCTCGTGATGCTCTGCCTCAGCCTGATTTTTCGGAAGCAGTGGGTTGAATCAGAACGGCTCAGCTACCCCATCATCCAACTGCCGTTTGAGATGACCGCGCCCGGCGGCAGATTCTTCCGTTCGCCGTGGATGTGGGTAGGCCTGACTATCGGCATCACGATAGACATTATCAACGGGCTCAACTTTCTCTTCCCAGTTGTGCCGAGCCTCGGCGGAAAACTGTATGATCTGCGGCAGATTTTCACGGAGCGTCCCTGGAGCGGTATCGGGTGGAGCCCGCTTGGCGTTTTCCCATTCGGTGTCGGGCTTTCATTCTTTATCCCACTCGATCTCTCCTTCTCGTGCTGGGCATTTTGGCTCATCTGGCGCGCAGAACGGCTCCTGGGAGTCATCGCCGGCTGGCGCGGGCTACCGAGATTCCCTTATGAAGCGGAGCAGTCGCACGGCGCATATCTGGGACTTTGTGTCTTAGCTATCTGGATGAGTCGGCGTTACCTGAAGCAGGTGGCGCGCCAAATCGTATCGCCGCGTCCAGACGAACCGGTTTCGCACCGAGCCACGTTGATAGCACTGCTCGGCGCGGCAACGTTCATCGTCGGATTCTGCCTGAAGATGGGGATGACGTTTTGGGTTATCGTGCTCTATTTCGCCGTTTGGTTTGCGATTGCGATGGCGATTACACGCCTCCGCGCGGAACTCGGTTCACCCGTGCATGATTTGCACTTCATCGGGCCTGATGAGATGTTGCCGCGGCTGTTCGGCATCCGTAGGCTCGGTGCTGTAAACCTGACCGGATTCGCCTATCTTTACGGCCTCAATCGCGCGCACCGTTCGCACGCGATGCCGCATCAATTAGAGGGTTTCAAATTGGCAGAGGGCGCGAACATTCCAATTCGACGGTTCGCGATACTCATGATGCTCGCATCCGCGCTAGGCGCGCTGGGTTCGTTCTGGGCATATCTCTCTATGTATTACGCGGAGGGAGGTTTCTCCGGGTTCGGCAGAGAATCTTTTAATCGGTTGGAGACGTGGTTAACTTATGCCGCACCACCGGATGTGCCCGCGATAGGCTTCGCAACGTTCGGCTTCGGATTGACGCTCCTCCTCGCCGCCATGCGGATGCGCTTTTTGTGGTGGAATTTGCACCCAGTCGGCTACGCCATCTCCGGCAGTTGGGCAATTAACCCGATGGTAGGCTCGATTTTTGTCGGATGGCTGCTCAAATGGTTAGTGCTAAAATACGGCGGCATCCGTCTGCATCGGAAGGCGATTCCGTTCTTCCTCGGCATTGTACTCGGTGAATTTGCAATCGGGTCATTCTGGAGTCTCTTGGCTGTCGTGCTTGACAAGCCGATGTATCGATTCCTATTTTAGCCGCACTACATAACCTATGAGCATCTCGTCAAATGTAGACTTATCTGCCATGTGCAAAGTCTACGAGTCTCTGTTCGGTCAGCGGTTTCCTGCTTCTTCCGCGCACAAGCGGGTTCTGATGCCAGCCTACCAGGGTAGGTGTTACAGCATCTCCACAGGCGTTTTGGCTCTCCTCAGTGCTTGAGGCGAGTTGTCGAAGGTTTATAGCGGCGTTAACGTCTCTGTCCTCTACCAATCCGCAGATACCGCAGTGGTATTCTCTGTCCTTGAGCGTCAGTTTGAATTCGCCACGTTTGACGTAGCCACAGGAACTGCATCGTTGTGTTGACGGCCAGAACTTATCTGCTGACACAATACGGATACCCCGGCGCACCGCTTTGTATTTAAGTTTGACGAGAAAACCACCGAGGCTTGCGTCAGCGAGTGCCTTGCTAAGCTTGCGATTTTTCATCAAACCTTTGACGGTGAGGCTTTCAATCCCAAGTGCTGAAATGCCTTTCAGAATGCGATGTGTTGCCTGATGATGCGCATCGGTTCGCACATTTGCGATACGGGCATGCAGGCGGGCGAGGCGTTCCTTCGCCTTCCACCAGTTGCGGCTCAGGAACGTCTTGCGGGCGAGTGCCTTATTTGCGCGACGTAGTTTGCGTTCATTGACGCGCAAGGCACGCGGATTTTCGTAGACAGTGCCATCGTCCATCGTGGCGAGGGCAGAGATGCCGACATCACAACCTGCAGGGGGCAGTGCTGACGTGTCAGGCAGTTCAGGGACATCAACTTCGACAAGGATGCTGAGATACCAGCGATGTGCGATTCGCTTGACGAAAGCACGGCGAACTTCACCTGTCCATCGAGGGGTTTCATGCAACCTAACCTGTCCAATTATCGGGAGGACGACGTGTTTACCGTCCGCCGTCATTTTGACAGTATTGACACCATTATCAATCTGGAACGCAGGGGCAGACTTATGCGTCTTCCGTTTGGGCGCACCATTCTGTCCCGATTTGTATCTGGCGATAGCATCACCGAAAGCGTGGATAGCATTCTTGCCTACGTTTTGAGAACACGCGGCGAATTCGGGGAACACCTCGCGCTTCCGTGAGTTGAAGATTTTCTTCAAATCGTAGAGAGAGTTACGGCGGTCGGCGTTCCAATCCGAATGCGCGGCATTATAGGCGGCGCGTGCGAATTGCACATGCCGGTTAAATGCCTCGACCTGTTCCTCAGTTGGATTGAGTGCTATCTTCTGGGCTCGTAGTGCCATAGAGTCACCGTTCCAGTTGGTTGTCACCTTCTGCTAGATAGGTGGGGCGAGAGACACGGCGGGAAGCCGCGCCTAGCAGTCTCGCCCCCAACGGTAACTATATTATACCACAAAATCAAGCGGAATGCAAGTCAAAATGCACACTGCTAGATTAGGGCAGGTTATCCTAGTATCTCATAGAGTTATCGCCACTGCACCGAGCCCCCGGTGCGTAGGGCGAGGGCCCGGCGAGCGCGAATCGCCGAGGGTGCCCCTCGCCCTACGGAGAGCCCTGTGATAACCGTTTTGGGGCACCGTTCAGTCAACGATGTCTTCCCTACAGCCATAACCTGCAGAGATGCACACTGTTCGGGCCCGCCCGAACCCGAACTACAGACTGAAAAATGTTTGACATTCATTGCATTTTTCGGGTATAATTGTCGCAAAGGCAGTGGTAGGGGCGATGTAGCGCGCTTGAGAAGACAATCACGACGGACCGCAATCCGCAAAACTGATAGCATAGGGACAGCGAACAGTGAACCAGCGAAATCTCAATCTCATTGCAAAAAAAGTCACCGTCCGCAGCACGCGGCACGCTTGGTGCGCGCCTGGCCCCCTCGTCGCTCCATCACACGTTCCCAACTGTCTTGACAACAAGTCCGGATTTACCCCCCCCCTATAAACTGTTAAGTATTACAAAACATGGCAGTGCCGACAAATGTCGGTATACTGCTCTCACCCCCGCACGCGTTCTTCGCGTCGCGGGCTATTTTCGTTGCACGCCGGTCTCAGGAGAAAAGGAGAGCTGGCTCAACCGCGGCCTGCAGAACTACTTCGGCACCAGCGAAACTATCGCCGACATCGATGAAGCACTAGAAGTCATCGCAAGCGACATCACCGGGTTAATCAGCACAGCACTCGATGTCGACGCGGACGAACTAGCAAACTTCAACGGCTATAAAGACGCGGCTGTGTCATCACGCTGCACCGTAGTCGAAAACGGCTTGCTCGTGCTGAATGTCGACGATGGCGATTTCCGCATGGAGATTGGCACGGTGTTCGGCATTGATGTGCCGGAGGCATACGGCCACATCGTCGCGAACGGCTTCCGAAACATCCTCGCCGCCCGCATGACAACCTGACTCCGGCCCGATGCCGGGGAACGACTCTGCAGTCCTCGCGCCCCTTCATCATCAGGGGAAAAGCGATATCAACGTCCAATCTCTGGTTTAACGAAATGCACTTAACAATTCCGGAACTGAACAGCCTCCACTACGGAGATAACCTACACATTCTCCGCCAATGGCCCGACAATTGGGTGGACATCGTCTACGGCGATCCGCCGTTCAATTCCAAGCAGAAATATAACCAACTTTACGCGATTGAAGAGGGACCCAACAAGGGCACCCGGGCCGCCTCACTCAAAGCGTTTGACGATACGTGGCACTGGAGCCCCGATGCGCAGGCGCGTGTCGATGAACTCACCGGCATGGTTGCCTCGCCAATTCACAAAGTCATCGGTGGGTTGCACCAGATTCTCGGCGACTGTGGGATGATGGCTTATGTCAGTTACATGGCACTCCGGTTGCTGGAAATCCATCGCGTTCTCAAACCCACTGGCAGCATCTATCTCCACTGCGATGCGACAGCAAGCCACTATCTCAAGCTGCTGATGGATGGAATATTCGGGACAAAGAATTTCAGGAATGAAATTGTGTGGTGTTATCCCCCCGGCGGACAGGGGCCCAAGTTCGGCTTCCATCGCAAGCATGACATCATCTTGTTCTACGGCATGTCCGAAAAAGAAGCGGTGTTTCACCGGCCCTACACCGCGTTGACAGCAGCGGCGGTGAAAAAGTTCAACAAGGTAGATGAAGCGGGGAGAGCCTACAAAGAATATCCCGGCGGCAGAAGTTACCTTGATGAATCCCCAGGGCGCGCAATTCCGAGTTGGTGGAACGATATTCACTCCCTCGGTCAGACGCAGTCTAAGGAGCGGCTCGGTTATGGCACACAGAAACCGCTCGCGCTTCTTGAGCGTATTATCAGAGCATCGTCAAACGAAGGCGATATTGTGCTGGACCCGTTCTGTGGCTGCGGGACTACTGTCGTCGCCGCCGATACCCTCAACCGCAAATGGATTGGTATTGACATCAATCCGTCCGCGCTGGATGTCATCAAAACTCAGCGATTTCCCGGCCGGAACATCCCAACCTACGGCGTGCCAGCTGATCTGGCCAGCGCGACGCGGCTTGCTCGTGAGAACCGCCGACACTTTGAGATATGGGCGATTAACCTCATCCCCGGCCTCGCGCCGAACGAGCGCGGCGGCGCAGATGGCGGCATCGATGGCATCGGGAATACGCTGGAAACACCGGATGGGGACTATACCAAGGTCGTCCTCGCTCAGGTAAAGAGTGGGAAATTCTCGCTGAGTCAGCTGCGCGATTTCCTGCATGTCGTGCAACGTGAAAACGCCGTGATGGGTATCTATGTGACGCTGGAGGATGTCACTTCACCGGCAGCGCAGAACGAAACGGCGAAACTCGGCACGGTGCAGATAGGCAACCACGTGTTCCCGCGCGTCCAACTCTATTCGGTTGAGAGCCGATTTCAGGAGAAGATACCGCGGCTACCGGATATGATTAACCCCTATACGGGGAAGCCGCTCCTGCGCACGTTGCCGCTTAGTTTTTGACGTGCCAACATAATGAAATCGGACAATCTTTGAAAAATGTGCACGCGCAGATTTCTATAGTTTCCGCCCATCCCTAAAAATAACCCGTTTCTTTTCTGAATCTTCATAACGTTTTTTTTGCACAATTTTCCTAATTCATGCTATACTATTTCTAAATCATATTACGGGAAGAAAACAAATTGGAATTGAAGCAAAAAGCCGCAATCATATCCGATGCGCTAGAGGCGTTGCTCGGCGTGCCGACACGGGGCGGCCCTGAAAACGTCCTCGATAGCCTCATCTTAACGGTGTTGTCGCAAAACACGACAGATGTCAGCCGCGACAAAGGCTACGCGCGCCTCCGTGAACATTTTCCAACGTGGGAGGCTGTGTTGCATGCCGATGAATCGGACATCATCGATGCAATCCGCATCGCGGGGCTCTCGAAACAGAAAAGCCGCACCATTAAAAACTTCCTCGCGTGGCTGAAGGAAGAACACGGCGATTTATCCCTGGCGTTTATCCACGACATGGAAACCGAAGCGGCGTTAGCATTGCTGTGTCAACACAAAGGCATCGGCATCAAAACCGCCTCGGTGGTGCTCTCCTTCGCGTGCGGCAGAGAAGTTTTCCCCGTGGATACGCACATTCTGCGGATTTCCAAACGTCTCGGCTTCATCCCGCAGAATTGTAGCGCGGAGAAAGCGCATCAAGTGCTGCCACCCATCGTACCGGAAGGAAAGGCGTACCCGTTTCACATGAACCTTATCTACTTCGGCAGGCAGATTTGCAACGCGCGGAAGCCGTTGTGCGAAAAATGCCCGCTGACAGCGCATTGCCTCTATTTCGCCGAGGAGACAGGCATCGGATAAGACTACATTCACCTTCGTCGTTCGGAATCGCCCGATGCCACACAAGTCAGGATCCGGCGCATCACCAACTACAAAGGTGAGTTGGAGGTATATCGTGATCTCAACATCGGAGGAATGTGCATCGAGGGTCGTCTGCCTGTCAAAGGCAACGTCCTCCCCAACGATTCGATGGGACATCTGTCACTAGGTTTGGCAGAGATGGCAGAGGATTTGAAAATCTCTGCACTCTTTGTGCCAGCTAAACTTACAAAGCGGTTGCTGACATCAAACCCAAATGCAAGTAAGGTTGAAGTCGCCATCGCCGTATATGCGTTGACTCAGTTTACGGATAACACTCACCATATCACGGACGCGGCGGCGACTGCCTATGTCGGATTTTACGCTTCGGAGGTTCTGCAACACAAGCGGCACATACCGCTTGAACGCTTGCACCCCGTGATTAGTCAAAAGTCAAGGTTTGTCTTCGAGGTTCTAACCCTACGTCGACAGACGACTTGGCATAAACAAGGGACGCAACTAGATTGGTTGAAGTCCGATAGCTCCCCCGAACTCTTCGATGAGTAACGGGGTAGTCGCACGGCGGGGCATACGTGTCCCGCCCTACAAACTAGTCGGAAAAGTTCCCACAAGGAGTTCTTTGAAATGAAAAGGGTTTTATTTGCCATCTTACTCGTCGCAGTTTCACTACTGGTCGGGGACGTGTTGGCAGCGGAAGAGGATGTCGAAAGCATCAAGGCGGAAGCGAAAGCCGCGATGGTTGATGCAGTGCAAGAATTAGTCAAACATCGAATTGAGACAATCTACAGAGATCCTCTGGTTTTTAACTATGCCGAGAGTGTTAGACCATTTAAAGAATCTATCGATAGACTCGCTGATAAAAAACACTTGCTTTTGAAGAAAACTGAGATGGTTTTTGAAGACGAACGTGAATTTTGGGTTGATGCTTACATACAAAGCATCAAGTCCATAACACGAGAACAACGCAACAAAATTCTCGGCAATCGTCGTATCAGTGAAAAGGCATTATTAGATGAAATGAAGGGCGGTCTGGAACTTTACATCAAGCGTGTTATCGAAGATCAAGACATAGGTGTGGTGCTTGTCGATAACTTCAGTCTATCGATTATTGCAATGACTGAATCCGAACTTGCCCTAATTGCACTTAAGGAACTCTATCGTGGAATACCTGTGAAGGATCCTGAGCGTTACGGAACAAACCAATGGCTTGAGATGTTGCGTAATATTATCGACAAATTGCATTACCCTCAGACATATTGGGTAACCGACAATTGGATGTTGAAGGTGATGATTCAGCGACGCTTGGCAAATGACAAGCCGTAACCTAACCGAATACTCCCAATTAGCCCTCCTACACGCGGATGTGTGGGAGGGCTTTGGGGGTAGGAGGCGGATGTCCCGCCCAACCTAACTAACAAGTGGGAAGTGTTCCCACTACTAACGCAGGAGAGATGACAATTCAGAAAGACGTGACAATTCTGAGTGTCGATTCGGGTATTAAGAATTGTGGAGTAGTCTTGATGACAGTCTACCAGCCTAGGCTGGATTACGGGGTGAACATCTACGACTGCTTTACAAGGAGGGAAAACGTGTTGAATTGGAAAAACTGGACATGGAAACATCTCTTTGTGGCGTTGCTGGTATTACACCTCATCCCCATCTGGATTTTCGCCTATTTTCCCTCGCAAGACGGAGCGAGCCACGTCTACAACGGCCTGGTCCTGAAGGAATATGCGAAACCCGAAAACTATAAGATGCGCGACGCGTGGAAACTCAACATCACCATCTTTCCGAACTGGCTGTCGCATATTTTGCTGCTGGGGTTGCTCTACGTGTGTCCGCCGGTCATCGCGGAAAAGGTCTTCCTGACGATAGCGATTGGGATGATACCGATTGCGTTCTTCTATTTCCTGCACGCTGTTCATGGAAAACCGAAGGAAGAAGGCGGGAATTGGCACATGTTCGGCTGGCTCGGTTTCCCATTCGCCTACAACTACCTCCTCTACATGGGGTTTTACAACTTCACGCTGAGCATCGCGTTTTTCTTCTTCAGTTTCGGGCTCTGGTGGAAGCATAAAGACGATATGCAGGTGCAGCACCTGGCCGGACTTTATGTCCTATTGCTGTTGACATATCTGTCGCACATCGCCTCCTATGGGCTCGTCGTGCTGGCGATGTCCATCGCCGCTGGCTGTCTGTGGGGCGGCAACGCGTTAGCGACGACTTGGCGCGAACGAAACGCCGAATGGATACGACAACTCTGGCATAGCCTCAAACCCCTCGTCCGCTTCGGGCTCTACATGGTGCCGATGTATTTTGTGCTAATCGACTACTACCTATTCAGCCTCAAGGAGCATCCGACAGGAAACCATCGCGGCATGGAGTGGATTTGGGACTACTTTTTGGGCATCAAGTCCATCGTCTATTTCACTGATTGGCACGTCCCTGTCAACCAAGGGCTGCTCATCGTGTTAGGAGCGGCCACTGTTATCTCTATCGTTTACCGCATCCGCCGCAAGGAATGGGTAAAACAGAACGATGCGTTCCTGCTAATCGCTCTGCTGTTCACCGCGATGTTCATCAGGGCACCGTGGAGTTACGGCCCCGGCGGTTGGATCAATGACCGGATTCATATTTACATCCTGCTGATGCTCGCACCGTGGTTGATCACAAACGTCAACAAAATCCTGAGATACGCCATCACGACGTGTCTCATCGCCTTCTGTTTGCTCCACTGCGGCAGAACTGCGTACGACCACGGACGCATCGCACCAGAGATTGAAGAATTAGTATCCGGCACGCATCTCATAGAACCGCACACAGTGTTTGAGATCCGGGCCGGCGAGGATGGCTGGCACAAATCGGATGCATTGGGCCGGATCGAATACGTCACGCCGTTTGTGCATTCTACTGCGTTTTATGGCGTATATGTTGATGACGTAGTCCATCTCGCAAACTACGAATCCGCTTACTATTACTTTCCGGTCAATCGCAACACCGCGAGGGAAGATGTGCAGGTAGATTACGTTGTCGCCTGGTACGACCCGGGGGCAGAAGCAGAACTGACAGCGAAAGATTATGAGATTATCCATGAGACGAAATACCTCCAACTTTTCCGAAAGAAGCGTGCCGATAAGCCACAGCTTGATTTATGGGATAAGATGGAGGGAGGTAACCTCATCATCCGCTTTGATATGCAACCGAAGGGTGCCGAAACCGCGGGGGGTTATCACGCTATCGGCCCGAATACAGCCTACGTCAGTGGCAAATTCGGATGGGATACGCGCGCCCCGCACGAAGCACATCGTCTGAGGAAAAGCAATTATGCTGTCCGTGAATATCCTTTGTTCACTAAAGAAGGAGGGAGCGGTGAGGCACTGCCCACTTCGCCAGAGGGAGAGAAGTCTGTCCAAGATGCTGTTTGGAGCAGCGAGGAAGCGGCCTTCAAAATCGATCTTCCCAACGGAACCTATAGCGTCACCAACACCTTCTGTGCATCAGAAGGTGCAACGCATACCCTCAGCCTATGGGCGAACGGAACGCGAGTCCTGAAAAAACTCACTGTGTCCGGAAATGACGACGCTATTCAGCATTCCTATCGGGTGACGGTAACTGATGGGTACCTCACCCAGGTGATTTCCACACCCCAAAAACGGGTGCGTCTTGATGATGACTGGGCAACCAAAAATCATTTCTGGATTTGGAACACCTGCACAGTCTCCCAAGTCACCTCGGAATGACGTTTTACCGAACCCAGTAGGCGCGGTTTGATGAAGTTTTTGTAACGGCGGATTTCTATGGTTTCCGCCTGTCCGCCAAAATGAACCCATTATCTCTTGACTCTTCAGGGGCGCGCTTACAACGCACGCCTACCGAAAATGGAACCTTTGATAAATCCTGAAAAGGAGAAATGAATGATTAAACCACATGGAGCCGAAACCTTAACACCGCTCTACGTTGCAGACGACGCGCAACGCGCGGAACTGACGAAAGAGGCGGAAACCCTGCCATCCGTTCTCGTTTCCTCCGGTGCTGCCGCATCGGCCGTTATGCTCGGGTCAGGTTACTTTACGCCGCTCACGGGCTACATGAACATCGCCGAAGCGACAAGCGTCGCCGCCGAGATGAAGCTGCCGAACGGGCTCTTCTGGCCAGTACCGGTGATGAACCTCGTCCCAGACGAGCAACTCACGGATGCAGTGAAAAGCGCAGACCGCGTTGCACTGCGCGACCCGAACGTCAAGGGACATCCGCCCATCGCGGTGATGGAGGTTTCGGCAATCGAGACATTCAGGTGGAAGCAGAAGAATTTTATCATTGAGAAAACGTTCGGGACAGATGACATGGAGCATCCCGGTGTCCCAGCGTTCGAGAATGTCGGATATAATCTTCTCTCCGGCCCGATTCAAGTGCTGAACTACTCCTATTTCCGGACAGATTTCCCAGAAACGTTCCGCACCGCGGTGGAAATTCGCGAGGATATCGCGGCACGCGGCTGGCACAAAATCGTCGCTTTTCAGACGCGCAACCCCATGCACCGCGCGCACGAAGAACTCTGTAAAATCGCGCAGCGCGAGGTTAACGCAGATGGAATTCTCATCCACATGCTGCTCGGCAAACTCCAGCCGGGCGATATCCCCGCCGCCGTTCGCGATGCTTCCATCCGTGCCATGGTGAAACACTACTTCCCTGAAAACACGGTGTCCATCACGGGTTACGGGTTCGACATGCTCTACGCCGGACCGCGGGAGGCACTGCTCCACGCCGTTTTCCGTCAGAATTGCGGCTGCACCCATTTCATCGTCGGCCGGGACCACGCCGGTGCAGGTGACTATTACGGCCCGTTTGACGCGCAAGCCATCTTCGATGAGATACCCGCGGATGCATTGGAAATCGAGATTTTCCGCGGCGATTTCACGGTGTGGTGCCGCAAGTGCGAAGAGATTGTGATGATGCGCGACTGCCCGCATGGCGGCGATGATTACTTCTCGATCTCTGGCACAAAACAGCGTGAGATTCTCGCCGCGGGGGACCCGTTGCCCCCCGAAATCGCCCGGCCCGAAGTGGCCGAGATTCTGATGGCGTATTATCAGCGTGAGGTGAGTTAGCATAGCGATTTATCTGAAGGCGGGATTTCTGCTGAGTCCCGCCTACGGTATCGCGATGCTTTCTCAATTTGCATAAATTGTTATTGATAGGAGATCCAAATATGAGCACCTTTGATAGTACCAAGAAATCCCTCAAGGATTTACTTGGGGAAATCAGAGAAGGCAAAATCCAACTTCCGGACTTCCAGCGCGACTGGAGATGGGATCACGAGCGTATCCAAAGTCTGATTGCTAGTGTATCGCAGGCCTTTCCAATAGGGGCGATAATGACACTGAAGAATGGCGGAGAGGATATCCGATTCAAGGTGCGTCCTATTGAAGGGGTTGATCCTCAATCAGCGCAGGGGGCACCTGAAACCCTAATTCTTGACGGCCAACAACGCTTGACCTCGCTGTTTCAGTCTCTGGTGGCTCAGAAACCAGTGCAGACGACAAATGTGAGAGGTAATCGCGTTGAACGTTGGTATTATATGGACATGGAGAAGTGTGTGGATGATAAGGTTGATGAATCCATCATTTCAGTTCCAGCTGATACCAAAATTGTAAGGAAGTTTCGCGGAGATCAAGCTATGGATTTATCTTCGCGCGAGAAAGAATACAAGCGCGGAATGTTTCCTCTCCACAAAGTCTTTGACTATACGAGGTGGAGAAGAGGATACAACAATTATTGGGACCGTGATTCCGCCAAAATGGAGTTGTGGGACAATTTCGAGATTAAAGTCATTGACGTTTTCAAGGATTACAATGTCCCGGTTATCATTCTTGATAAACAAACTCCGAAGGAAGCAGTCTGCAACGTCTTTGAGAGAGTCAACACAGGCGGAGAGCCACTCACCGTTTTTGAGTTACTCACCGCCACCTTCGCGGCTGATGATTTTCTACTCCGCGAGGACTGGGAAACTAGGGCAGAGCGTTTGGGTGAGTATCCGGTTCTCGCAGACCTTAAGAACGTCAATTTTCTAAAGGTCATTGCACTCCTAGTTACCAATTCAAAGGCGAGGATGGCCATTAGTTGCAAAAATAGCGATATATTGGGACTCGGGGTGGCCGACTACAAAGACTGGGCCGACAGGGTTGAAGAAGGGTTTAAGGAAGCAGCCCGCTTTCTGCAAGAGCAGAAAATTTTTGACGCTGCCAGCCTGCCATATCCTGCTCAATTAGTTCCGCTCACAGCGATTCTGGTGAACCTTGGGTGCGTAGCCCAGCTCAGAAAGGTTCGTGAGAAATTTCTTACACGCTGGTACTGGTGTGGCGTATTGGGTGAACTTTACGGCACTTCCGCAGATCTTCGATTTGCTAACGATCTTTCGGAGGTGACAAACTGGGTAAACGGCAAAGCTGTTGAACCTACGATGATTCAGGAAGCAACATTTCAAACACATCGTTTGGAAACGCTCCGGACGAAAGCGAGTGCTGCATACAAGGGTGTTCACGCGTTGATCATGCGTAATGGCTGTCTTGATTTCCGTACCGGTCGATCTATTGACGAGCAAATATTCTTCGACGATTCTATTGATATCCACCACATCTTCCCCAAAGCCTGGTGCAAAAAAAGGGAGTTCAAAGCGGATGACTACAATAGCATCATCAACAAAACCCCAATTTCAAAAGGGACGAATCGGCGAGTGATAGGCGACAAGGCTCCTTCGGTGTATTTGAAAGAGATACAGAAAGAGTCACAAAAATATCTTTCAGGTCCACGTCCAAATATGGATGAAGGTCTAGACATGGATGAAGTCCTCGCCTCCCACCTTATCCGGGGTGACGCTCTCCGTAGCAACGATTTCTGGGGTTTCTTTAACGCGCGTAAGGAAGCACTGCTCAAGGCAATCGAAAAAGTGATGGGCAAGCCGGTAATCCGCGATGAGGACGATGACTCGGATGCATCGACTTAAGAGGTGAGGAGAGCACAGTGCAAGCCATCCAATACACCAAAAGCATCCCCCGCTACTTAGCCGCGCGCTTCCTTGGGAAACGGTGGCACAGCCTCTATACGTCCCCCATTTCTAGCGTGCAGCGCGTGGAGATAGACGCACCGCAATTGCCAACACCGGAATGGGTGAAAATCCAGACCCGGGTCAGCGGCATCTGCGGCTCAGATCTGGCCACGATTACTGCGAAGGGTAGCCCCTACTTTTCGCCGTTTACTTCGTTTCCGTTTGTACTTGGACACGAAATCGTCGGGGATGTCGCAGCGGTAGGTTCAGCAGTGAACGACATGCCTATCGGCACACGGGTAGTGATAGAACCAGCACTAGCGTGTGAGGTGCGAGGGATTACGCCGCCGTGCCACCAATGCCAAAACGCATCCTTCTCCAATTGTGAAAATATCACAAAAGGATGCATTTCGGCCGGGGTGCAGACCGGGTATTGTCGCGATACCGGCGGGGGTTGGAGTGAATACCTCGTGGCACACCGAGGACAACTGCACGTCGTCCCCGATGATATTTCAGATGAGGTTGCGGTGCTACTTGAGCCGTTCGCCTGCGCGCTGCACGGTGTGTTAAAGGCAGAACTCAAGGAAACCGATGACATCGTCGTGCTCGGCGGCGGTAGCATCGGGTTGCTGACTGTCGCCGCACTTCGCGGGCTCGGGCATCAGAACCGTATCCTCATCTTCGCCAAACATCCGCACCAACAGAAACTCGCGCGCGAACTCGGTGCCGATGAAATGCTATCCCCAAATTCCGAGCGGTATGCAGAATTTTGCCGATTGACAGGCGCGACAGCGTATCAGCCGGAGTTAGGACAACAGGTCTTGCTCGGCGGCGTGGATGTCACGTTTGATTGCATCGGTTCCAGCACGACTATAGACGACGCGCTCCGTTTCACCCGCGCAGGCGGCGAGGTAATCCTGCTCGGAATGCCGGGCATCCCGAAAAATGTTGATTGGAACTCGATCTGGTATAAGCAGTTGAAGGTTAAGGGGGCCTATACGTATGGCATCGAAACGCATCGCGGCGAATTGATTCACACTTTTGCCCTCGGCATGCGGCTTTTACAGCAGATAGGGGAGACATTGCGTCCGTTAGTTGGTCCCCTCTTCTCGCTGCAGGATTACAAGCAGGCTATTCAGACTGCGCTGAACACGGGAAGGGCTGCCTCGGTTAAAACCGTCTTTGATTTGCGCAGAGGCATTTAGTTTTCAGATGTGCGCCGCTGTTCGCCAGTTCTTGAGCCCTTGAACGTGTCCGAGGTTTCCGATGCCACTAACAGCGGCGGGTTGCGAGCCCGAACGACAGCGGGCGGGAAAACCAACACTAATTGGAAAACTAAATAGTCCTGGGATTTACGAAGTTAATGTGGCAAAAATACAGCATGCATGCTAAAATTATCTGTTGTAAGGAAATCGTAGATGTTGTAACAAATGGCGAAGTTAGGATTGAGGCTCTGCCGAAGGAGGCACCTAGAGCTCAACCCTGAATGTCTATAGGAGGAAAACAACCAATGACGCGCAAACTATTTAACAAACTTTCAGTCTGGGGCATAGCGATACTCCTCGGCCTGTTCATCGGTATTGGAATGAGCCAAGTGCCCCAGGTCTACACCGAGACAGCGGAAGCACGCGGCGAAGAATTCGCGCAAGTCACCGAAGAATTCAACGCTCTTAAAGCCAAGCATGAAACGCTCAAGGCAACATGGCAGTCCGAGCTGCTCGCGCAAATCGTGCCAACGCTGGCAGATGGATCCAGCGCGGTGAAACGGCAATTCGTCGATTTCCTTGAAGAACTCGGCGCGCCTGCTACCCCCGCCCTCATTGAGATGCTCAGCGACTCGTCTGAAAAGGTACGCGAGAAAGCTGTCGAAGCACTAGGCCACATCGGAGAAAGCCAGCGAAAATCGGGACAGAATACGGATGCCATCGTCATCGGCTTAGCAGCGGCACTCAACGACACCGCCGAAAGGGTCCGTCGCGAGGCACTTGAAGAACTTGAAGATGTACGCCCGGCATCGCCGGAATCTGTCGCAGTTGTCGTCCCCGCGCTCATCGCGAAGCGAACCAAGGGCTCCTCACGCGAACGTTCCGATGTGCTTGATGTACTCGGACGCATCGGCGAGACATTGGCTGAAAACGGGCAACCTACCGAGACTATCCGCGACGCGCTCATCGCAAGCCTCACAGACAATTCCACGAAAGTCCGAACCAATGCGATAGAGGAGTTGTCTGATATGCACGAGAATTCCGATGAAACGCTCGCCGCATTGAGGCGCGCGCTCACCGATTCTTCCAAATCGGTACGCCGCGCCGCGCAAGAAGCAATCCGACGGCTTGAGAAGACGAGACAGTAATAACGGCATTTTTTTAAACCTATTCGCCGCTATTTACGTCATATACTAATGAAGTGTCAGAGTGCGTGGAAGGGCGGATGTCTATATCTGCCCGTTCCGCTCGAATAATTTTCGGCGCACGCCTTGTGTTTGTAAGGACGGATGTCGTTAAGTATCAGCCCGCAGCCAAACGTTAACTGATTGCTAACAGGAATCAATAAAATGCAACATAATTTAAATCACTCCATAGTCGATGTGATGCGGCAGGCGGCACTGATTTCTGAGCAAGCATCCGAAGAAATCTTGGCGGAAATTCAGCAAACCGGCGCATCGGAAACAGCAGTGCTCTCGAAACGCGTGCCGCCCAACGCACTCGCACTCGCCAAAAAAAGTGTTGAATACGGCACACCGTGCATCCAATTGGAAGACGTAGCACCAGAACCGGAGGCTCTTGAAAAGGTCTCCCCCGGATTCGCCTACCGAAATAAAATCGTGCCAATACAATTGGACGGCGACATCCTTACTATCGCAATGGCAGATGTCCTGAACGTCGTGCTGATTGACGAAATCCAACTCGTCACAGATTGCCAAATCACGCCGCTCCTCGCCGATGAAGCCGAAATTGACGAAGCAATCGTACGACTTTACGGCAGAACAGCGGAAAGCCTGCTGAGTGCCGGCATCAAAGGGCCCGTCGGCGCAACCGACATCTTTGAACGTGAGACTATTGAGGACTTCGGCATTGACGAGAAGGACCTCAGTCAAGACCCGACGGTGATTAACGCCGTAGATCAGATGATCATCGATGCTGTCCGGATGGGCGCAAGCGACATCCACATTGAGCCTTATCCGACGCAACTGAAAATTCGGTTTCGCGTGGACGGGGTATTGGAAGACCAGCCGCAGCCGCCAGCCTATCTGCAATCCGCCATTACATCGCGTGTTAAGATTATGGCGGGGATGGATGTCGCTGAACGCCGGCGGCCACAGGATGGGAAAATTAGCCGGCAGATCGGCAGCGTCGGCAACCGCCAGATCGACCTGCGTGTTTCCACAGTCCCGACTGTTGCAACGCTTCACGGCGAGAGCGTCGTCCTCCGTATCCTCGACCGGCAGTCCATCGATTTTGGACTCGCCGAACTCGGTTTAACCGAGGATAACCTCGCGCTCTTTCACAGAATGATTCGCAAACCGCACGGTATCGTCCTTGCCACGGGGCCGACCGGCAGTGGGAAAACCACCTCACTTTACGCCTGTTTGAAAGAGATAAACTCCCCAGATGTCAAAATTATCACGCTGGAAGACCCGGTGGAATACGAACTTGAGGGGATTAATCAGATCCAAGTCAATCCGGATATTGACTTCACCTTCGCCGATGGCTTGCGGCATATCTTACGTCAAGACCCGGATAAGGTGCTAGTCGGCGAAATTCGCGATTATGAGACAGCGGAAATGGCGATTCACACCTCACTCACTGGGCACCTCGTTTTTAGCACGCTTCACACGAACGATGCCCCGGGGGCCATCACGCGGCTCGTCGATATGAAGGTTGAACCGTATCTCGTCGCGTCAACGGTAGAGGGCATCATCGCGCAGCGGCTGGCGCGGCGCGTCTGCAAGGCGTGTTGTGAAATGTATCAACCCGACATGCACGAAATCACGAGCATCTTCAATGGCCATAACGGAACGCCTGTGGCAGCAGACCTGATGATTCCGCGCGCGGTAGGATGCCAGGAGTGCCGCGGCAGAGGTTACAGAGGCAGAATCGGCATTTTTGAGGTGCTATTCATGAACGAAGAAATTCGGACATTGGCACTCAAACAAGCCTCAACGAGTGAGATTCGCCGACTGGCAATCCAAATGGGTATGAAGAGCCTCCGCGAAGATGGCTGGCGCAAAGTTGCCGCTGGCGCGACAACCGTGGATGAAGTCGTTCGGTTAACACAAGAAGAGGAAATCGATTTCGGGAGCGTTGAGTAGTCCCAAGCCAGGGGGGCCGTCACGAAATCGTTAATTTGAAAAATATTCGGTAAATGTCCGCGCATATTCTCACGTAGAGGTTGTAACGTGCCACGATTCCGATACGAGGCCCTCACGCATGGGGGCAGCACCATTAAAAATACGCTAGAGGCAGACTCCAAAGCGGAACTCATCTCTCGATTAAGGCAGATGGGCTATTGGCCCACGCTCATCGAGGAGGAAGGTGGCGAAGAGAAAACCGATGTGACGCGGTGGCTGCGAATCGGCCAAGGCAGAGTCAAATCGGCTGACGTAGAGTTCTTCACCTACCAACTCGCCACGTTGGTGAGTTCGTACATCGCGCTGCCGCGGGCGTTGGAGGTGACACTGGGACAGATTCATAGTCCCGCGCTGCACCGCATCGTATCGCAAGTGAAACACGATGTAGAACACGGCGCAACGTTTAACGATGCACTCTACCAGCACCCGAAGGTGTTCTCGAACCTTTACGTCAACATGGTAAAAGCCGGCGAGAGCGGCGGTGTGCTCGGGTTAGTCCTTGAACGTTTGGCAGAATTTGCCGAACGGCAGCGCATCCTCAAAAACGACGTTATCTCCGCGCTCTTCTACCCCGCGATTCTGTTGACGCTGAGCATCACCGCTGTCGCAGTCCTGATGGTTGTCGTCGTACCGCAGTTCGCCGAAATGTATACCGACCTGGGCGTTGCACTGCCGCTGCCCACCCAAGTGCTGATTAGCACTACCGGCACGTTCCGGAAATATTGGTGGGTGGGACTCCTTACCGTGATTGTCGGCGTTGTCGCAACGAGGCGCGCCCTGCAGGTGGAAGCAGGACAAGTGTGGTTTGATAAACTGAAGATTAAACTGCCCCTTGTCGGTTCAATTTTCAGCACCTTCGCGATTGTCCGCTTTACGCGGACAATGGCTACGCTCTTAGAAAACGGCGTGCGCATGCTACCAGCACTTCAAGTCGCCAAGGATACAATCGGGAATAAAGTTTACAGTAACGCTGTCGCCGCAGCAGAAAAAGAGGTTGAACAGGGCTCTACCCTCTCACGCGAACTCGGCAGGAACAGCGATTTCCCCCCGTTTGTCACCCACATGGTAGCCGTCGGCGAGGAGTCCGGTGAGCCAGCGCACATGCTCACAAAACTGTCGGAATACTACGATCTGGAAATCAAGAAGAGTCTCGAACGGTTGACCGGTTCTATTGGCCCATTGGTAATTTTGCTAATGGGGCTAATTATCGGATTCATCGCTGTAGCAATGATTCTACCGATTTTCGAGGCGCAGCAATTGCTCAGCGGGTGAAGAAGGATAGAAAAAAAGAACCTTCCACCTTGAAACCGGTCTAAAGTCCAACAGCAGTCTACAAGCATTGCTGCCGAGACGTAACAACATACCGTATAGGAGATTAATTGACATGCAAACGCAACACAGAACGAACGAATCCCGCAAGCGGAATTCCCTCCTTGCGGATGAATCAGGGTTAACCCTGATTGAACTCACCATTGTTATCGTGATCTTAGGCATTTTGGCGACGTTCATCGCGCCGCGCATCATGGATGCACCGCAGCGAGCGCGCGTCTCAAAAGCACGGCTTGAAATCGGAAACCTCAGAACCGCCTTGGACCTCTACGCCGTGCAAGTCGGGGATTACCCAACGACTGAGCAAGGCCTGGAGGCGTTGTGGCAGGCACCGAGCCCCACACCGCAAAACTGGTCCGGGCCCTATATCAAAACCGAGAGTTTTCTGGACCCTTGGAATAACCCTTACGTCTATCGCTACCCAGGAACGCACCCTGGCTACGACTATGACATCTACTCCCGCGGCAAAGATGGCAAAGTAGGGGGTGAGAGTTTTGACGCGGACATCACCAATTGGCAGACAGGGCAGGCGAACAACTGAAACGGCGAACGTGATAGCCGGATACAAAGACTCCCCTATCAAATGGAGGGCGAGGGAGACCTGTCCCTCACCTTACTTCGATCGCGCAACACGTCCCGCGCCGGGCCGACATAGAAATTCACCCCGGCAATCCGAGCGCGGTTTCACGATGATGGAACTCCTGCTCGTCATGACAATCATTGCCGTGCTCTCCGCGATTTCCATGCCCGCCCTGAGGGGATTCGCTTCAACGCGCCGCCTGAAGGCATCCGCGCAGACCGTCCGCAACCTGCTTGTCTTCGCACGAGATATGGCCATCACGGAACGAACAGGACACCTCGTCGTGCTCGATCTGGACAGGGAGCAGTGCTGGCTCGCCTCCAGCGAAACGTTCGACCCGAGAAACCCGCTGACTTCAGTCATCACCGCGGGAAATGCACGAGCACCTAATCTTGGCTCCACCGCGGAAACCGCGCAACAGGGAGTATCGCGCACAGGCAGCATCCTCGGCGTGCCGCAGGCGTTGGAACAGCAGATAACGCTAGCAGCTGTGGTAACAAACCACAACGGGCAGACCGCGCACGTCAATTCCGGCGTTGAGTATGTCTACTTCTCGCCGACCGCGGCTTCTGAAGATACGCAGATCTACCTTCAGAACCAGCAAAATAAGGTAATGTCTGTCACCGTTGAGGCAGCAAGTGGACGCGTTCGCGTGCGACACCTCACAAATGAAGAGATTGCGGAACTAGGTTTTGAAGAAAATGCACGTTCTCAGTAAACCGAGAGAGGGACCTGTCCATCCATTTCACCGGAGGGCGAGGGCCGTCACGGGCACGCCGACAGAAAACGGGCGTGTGCCGCCCCGCCTCAGCTAACCCTCGCCGTGTCTAAAAATGAAACAAACATCATGCATCCTTCTAACGAACACGGATTTACGCTTGTTGAAATTCTGGTAACGCTGACGATTCTGGCCGCCGTGCTACCCGCGCTGTTGCAGGTTTTCTCATCTGCAACCCGAAATCAGGCACTTTCCGATAACCAGACAACGGCACTCTACCTCATCAAATTCCGGATGGCAGAGATTGAACTGGACGGCTATCCGGAAATAGGTGAAGAAACCGGAGAATTTGGGGATAACTCACGTTATCAGTGGCATTCTATCGTTGAGGATATCCAATCTGAAGAGGTGCAAGGCGTGCGGCGGATTCAAGTCGCGGTTTCATGGCAGCACCTCGGCAGAGAACGTTCGATGTCCATGTATACCTTTGTAGCGGACAAGCAGAAGCAGCAAGAACAATAAAACACATCCGGTAGGCTTTGGAAGCGCGCACGAACTCGCAGTTGCAAACACTGCCTACCGAAAAGGGAATACAGGATGCACAAGAGTTACCCAGAACCTCACGAAAGCGGCTTCACCCTCGTTGAGATGCTCGTCTCTGTCAGCATCCTCGCCATCATCGCCGGTGCCGCTTACGCTGTCTTCAAAACCTCGATAGATGCTTACCATCAGACCGAGGCGAGGATACTTGCTGCACAGCGAACTCGGGTCGCGTTAGACAGACTCGTAACCGATTTGAAGCACTTCCAAGCTTCGCCAGAAGAGCCGGATTTCGTGCTCTATACGCAAGATGTGCCTTCAGAATCGGGAGAACGTGACATGCTCAGTTTCGTTACATTGGTGCGGACAGATCCGGACCCGTTTCTGGCGCAACTCAATGCCGGCAGGGGTGGTTCGCAACAAAATTTGGCGAGGTTACCGCCGTTGGTAAGCGATGTCCAGCGCGTCGCCTATTTCGTCCGTGCCGATATGCCGCCGGGAGAAACCGGTAGGAACGCACTCCCGAGCGCGAACGCCGATGCACAGACA
The DNA here is from genome assembly GCA_958296135.1 of uncultured Poribacteria bacterium. Taxonomy (GTDB): domain Bacteria; phylum Poribacteria; class WGA-4E; order WGA-4E; family WGA-3G; genus AGPOR5. Next base: position 3,191,896 of record CATQHZ010000001.1, on the reverse strand, counting down.
GAAGAACTGGCACTCTATCGGGTGACTACCACGGCTCTCAACCCCGAAGTCGCTATCGGTTCTCTGATAGAGACAGGAACAGCACCGCAAACAGACGAAAACGGCGAACCGATTTATTTTCAAATCGCAACCCTCGTCACAGGAATCGTCAATTTCGACCTGAAGTATCTCGATGACCAGGAAACATGGTATGATTCATGGGACCAGGAGGACAGCAACCCAGTCGCGGTTCGTATCTTGATAACAGTGAGAGGCGAGGAACAGCCTCCGCTCAGCCTTGAGGCAACACAAGTTCAGCCGGCCGCAACGCAGCCCAATGTGATGAACCAATCAACGATGGTTGCTTTGCCGCAACCCCCTGCCGCGCCAGAGGAACAGGGAGGACCGCCGCAATGACAACGCGCGAAAGCAACTGGAGGAACTGGTGCCTTAATGAGGAAGGACTCTCCCTCATCTCAACGCTTTGGATAGTGACAATCCTCTCTATCCTCGCAACGCAACTGCTCTATTCCATTCACTTAGAGCAGCGGGCACAACGGAACTTCTTGGAGCGTGCAAAGTATCACTACGCCGCCAAAGCCGGGTTTGAATGGACACTCGCCGTGCTACGCGGCGATCTGACTCCCTTTGACTCACTCGGGGAAGACTGGGCAGCGCCGCGGGAAGGCCAGGTGGAGGATGGCATCCAACTGGGAAATCTGCTCGTCTATCGCGTTGCAGTCACAGACGAATCGGCAAAAATTAACATCAACACGGCAGATCCGGAACTTATCGTCAACTTGCTCGCTTTAGCCGGCGCAGAACCGGACGATACCTTCACCCAGGAATTGGCGAACCAGATCCATGAAGGACAACCCTATCGTACCGTGCGCGCGCTCGCCAGAATTGAGGGGATGACAGAAGAACTGCTGTATGGAAACCTGCAATCAGCCGACGGCACCTCTCTCCCGTCTGGTAGGGGCACCCTCCCGGCCGCGACAGAACAACGTGGCGGGGCCCCTCTCGCGCAGACAACAACTCTCGGGACGCAAGCCGCGCCTCCTGCGACAGGGCTCGTTCATTTAGCAACCGTCTATTCAATTGACGCTAACACCGATGCAAATGGCGAAGCTCGCGTCAATGTGAACACAGCGGATGCCGGACAGTTAACAGGAGTTCGGATGAAAAACGAGCAACAGATTTTCTCGCAAGCCGAGGCGGAATCGCTCATCCAACAGCGCGAATTTGAACAAATTGCTGAACTCGTCGATGTCCAAGCTGTTTCTGACGAACTTTTCAATAACATCCGCGATAGAATCACGACAGAAGGCGGCGAAGGCGGCAATCAAGAGGAAGAGAACGCCGCCGAAGAAAAGGAAGAACAGCCGGGCAGCGAACAGGTTAATATCAACACTGCCGATGTCGAGGAGTTGCAATCGTTGGACGGCATTGACGAAGGCATCGCCGAACGCATCGTCAATCATCGCGACACGCAAGGCACCTTCCAAAACGTCGATGCCATCAAAGAGGTAAAACTGCTGACGCAGGAAGAGTTTGTCAACATCGTTGATAAGGTTACCTTAAAAGACGACGAGACGCTCAGCGGGTTAATCAACGTCAACACCGCATCACCGGAAACGATGGCGTTGTTGCCGGGGATGGATGCCGAGAAGGCGCAGGCCATCACGGCACGCCGAGAAGAAACCCCATCCGACAGCCAGCAAGCGCAAGACTTAGCGGAACAAGGGATCGAAGGCAATCCTTTCACCGCCATCTCACAATTGATGGAAGTGCAGGAAATCGATTTTGAGACATTTCGGGAAGTTGTGGATTGGGTGACATATCGTTCACACGCCTATCGCATTGAGGCATCCGGCACGGATCTGAACAACAAAGTCGTGGCGACATGCGTCGGTATCATTGACAGAAGCAGGGATTCGGTGACGGTTCAATATTGGCGACAGGATTAAGGGAAAAAATGGCGAAAAATCAGGTAGTGGCGATAGACATCGGCACAAACACAGCCAAAATCGTTCAACTCGAGCAGAGCTCAGCCGGCCTGCGGCTCGTCCATGCAAGCGTTGTCGCGCATGCTGACAGAGAGGATAGACAGTCTGTCTCGGCATCGGTAAACGCGCTCTGGGCGCGCTTAGGCTACCGCACCCCCACCGGTGTTCGGGCGATTTTCAGCAGACAGAAAACCGAAGTCGGCGTGGCACTGCCACGATATTTGGTGAACACCAAACACCTCGCGAACCTGCCCGCGGCGACAGATGAGCAGCTCGCAAATGTCGTCGCACTCGCCGCGGAAACAGAACTCCCGTTCCGGGTGGAGGAAGCAATCTTCACCTATCATAACGTGCAGCAGACAGGCGAATCAACGTCCGTGGAATTAGTATCAACCCGGCGGGAGGCAGTCGAGCGGTACATGGCCCCAGTCAGGCAGACAGGCGCGTCGCCCACGGCGGTGATTCCATCAATGGTGGCAATCGCTAAAGTTGCAAAACGAGAAGAAACTCGCTCGCAAAACAGAATCATCGTTGATATCGGGGCCGGACAGACAGACTTCTGCTTCATGCAGGACAATTCCTTGCGGTTCTCACGCAGTTTCCGCATCGGCGGCAACCTCCTGTCCGAAAATGTGATGGCGGCACTGAACATCGATTTTGAGACTGCGGAGGAGGAAAAACGGCACCTCTCCGCACAAGAGATGCCGACGCAGGAATGGGCAACGCGCTTTATCGGCGAACTACGACGTTCTATCGTCGCTGCGCAACGCGAGATGGAGGAGAGAGCTGGACAGAACGCGCCTCCGGAACTTTGGCTGTGTGGCGGCGGCGCGCGCATCCCCGAACTCGCCGAAGTGTGTGAAACAGCACTGAATATGCCGACGCGGCTGTGGAACCCGTTCGACGCGCTACGCGCGGAGATGGATATCACCTCTGCAGAAAGCCTTGATGAACACGGAGATATGTTTGCAGTCCCGTTCGGTGTCGCGCTGAGCGCGCTGGATAAGGATACGCGCGTCTCGCTTTTACCCGAAGAGGCAGAGAAAACGCTCACGCAAACGGCGCGCAAACGGCAGTTCCTTATCGCCGGCACTTTCGGGGGCGCGTTGGCCACAGGCATCCTTTTCGGTGGGCTCACCTTACAGCGGTTGCAGCAGCATCGAGCTGAATCAATGGAGATACGACTCACGGATTTCACCCACTCGATAGGCACCGCCCAAACGCAGCTCGCACACGAATTGGCACTCACGGACATGCTCACCCATCACCCCTCGCCGCTTGATATTTTGTACGCACTCAGCGAAACGTTCGCCGATCGGACGCAAATAGCATGGACGAACTTCAACGTGACGAACCTGAACAAACCGGCGCAGGCGCGGATTACCTTCAATTTGGAAGCCGCCTCTCATAACGTAATCAACTCCCTGCTCAGCGCGCTCAACCGGTCTACCGTATTTACAAACGTCCAATTGGGGGAGGTTACGACAGCATCTGAAAATAGGAAAACGGTTTTCCAAGTGCAGGTACGCTGTAACCTAGCTGCATCGGCTGTAAAAGCGTTCGCGCAAAAGCGGTACCTGATGCCAACACTTCCAACGTTTGAAGAAGCAGAACCTGAAGAGGCACTGGAAATCGAACCGCCTGCATCCGACACGCTGCAGGAAGAGAAACCCGACGCGGACGTGAAAGACGCACTGCCGCCCAATGAGAAAAACGCGGAAGTTGAAGTCGCGTCGCCACCCACAGAAAACATGCCCACGAAAAAAGATGGCACGCAGGAGAAAAAATAACAAAAATATGGACTTGAATCTCCAATTAACCCCGCTAACCCGAGTCTTGCTTGTCGTCTTAGGCGTTGTCCTTCTCGCCGCGCTCGCGATGCAAATCGCACCGGCATTTTGGGGCATATTTTCCAGGGACAACACGGACTCCAAGCAAGAACAGCTGCAGCGGACAGAAAATCTGATTGCTGCGGCGCAAATCCTTAAAAAGGTCGAATCCGCAATCTACAAGGATACCGGCTTAGCCGTTCAAAATCAGCCGAATGTAACCACTATCTTTGCTCGGGAGCATCCGGAGACAGTGATAAGACGGCGCATCGACGCGCTCGTCAAACGCGCCGGCGTGCAACAGAACTATCAGATACAGACGAAGCCTGCACCCGGCAAACAGACAGCGCAGCTCTCCTTGCAAACCCGTCAAAACCTCGTGCTTTACCTCTACCAGAAACACCTGGAAGCAGAAAAAGTGGCACTTGAGAAGGAGCTGGAGGCAGAAGAGAACATGTTCGGCACCCTCATTTGGGCATGGCTCGGCGAAGATGAACCCGCGACAGCCGCGCAGACGAAAAATCCGCAGACGTTTGCCCCCCTTCCAGAGGTGATGCCGGTGGCTATCCGCGTCCATCTTGCCACTTTCATCCGTGCGATGGTTGAACAGGAATTACGGGGCGCGACCGGTTTGAAACGCGGCTTCTTTGAATCACAGATTCACGAGCGGACTACGGTTGCTAACCCCGGTATCTTCGGCATCGGTGCCACCTCGGCATCGGTAGAAGTTCAGTTTCTGGAGGATAGCCCACTGTTGGAGGTACTGCTGAAGTCCGAGCAGGCTTACACCGCACGCCAACAGCGTCTAGCAGCGGAGAACAGCGAAGAGGATATAATGGACAGCATCCTAAGCGCACCGTTTGACCAGGAACAACTCATTGTGGCGTTGATAGAATATGTCGAAGCCATTCAGGAAAAACGGCGAACGTTGGTAGAGCAGCTAGCCTTGGCACCGTCAACGTATCAGTATGAGACTTACATCGTTGAAATGAAATTCAAGACGGATATGGAAAAATTGGTTAAGTTAAACCAGCTGATTGACACTAGCACGAAATGGTTGACTGTCAGAGATTTGAGGATTGCTGTGGAGAAGCAGACGAGCGCGCGCCCCGGGCCGCGCGGCGCGCCTGAAACGCAACGCGAGCGCGAAGCCACATTGAGTGTGAACGTGCTCATGCTCGCACGCATTTTTTGAGGGCCCGGGGCGGCCGTCACGCCGCCCGCCCCCGTAAGGCGAGGGACTGTCCCGCGCCACGCCGAAACGTAAATTAATTCAAAAACGTAGTCATTGACAACGTCGATGACAGATATACGGAGAGAGACATGATTGGACCAGAGATGTTATCAAACGCATTGCGACATACAAAAACGTTCATTTTACTTGTTTGTATGGGGATGCTGCTAGGCCTGCTTACGGAGCTCCCCGCTCAGAACCAGCAAGAACCGCCAATGCGCGTAGCCGAAACCGATGACGAAGGACGCGCCATCCGTTTTGACTTCAACTTCACCGGCCAAGAACTCAAAGGGCTCTTGGAATGGCTGGCACGTGAAACAGACCTCACCATCATCGCGAGCGAAGAGGACATGCGGGATAAAAGGTTCTCCCTGATTAATCTTAAAAACGTCACGTTGGACCAGGTGGTAGAAAAAATCAAAACCATCCTCGCGCAGTATAACCTGACGCTCATTCGCACCGACAGCACCCTCCTCATCACCACCTTTGAGAAGGCGATGGTGATGAAAGTGCCGTTTAACCACATCTTCGCCGATCCGGCACAAGTGGAAGAGACAGATGAAATCCAGACTTACGTCGTGCAACTGGAGAACGCTGTTGCTGCCGACCAAGTGGATGCTGTGCGCCCCCTGCTCAATAAACAGGCGGTTATTTTCGCCGAAGCCACCACGAACGCGCTCGTCATCACCGATGTCGCATCCAACATCCGACGCATCGTCTCTATCTTGCAAATCGCCGATGAAGGGGAACGGTTCCCCTTGCGCATCGCGATTATTCCACTGACGCACGCAGACGCAACCGAAGTCGCGCAAACGCTCACGCAAGTCTTCCTCGATGAAGAAGACGAGGAAAAAGCGAACAGCGGCAGAAGAGTCGGCGACGCAAGCGAAGCAAGGCAGGCAGTCCAAGAAGGAAGCGACTTTGAAATGTTCCAAGGCACCGTGAAAGTCTACGCCGATAGCAATTCCAACTCGCTTGTCGTGAAGGCATCCGAGGCGAACCTAGTCCTCCTCCGCGAACTCATTCGGCAGTTAGACATATCACCGAGCATTCAAACCAAGATTCGCGTATTTCGGCTTAAGAACGCCGCCGCCGAAGATATTGCCACAGTTTTGCAGGAAGTACTGACAGGCGAGAGCGAGCGGAATACCGGCAGAGTCGACCGCTGGGACCGGGCGAAACTGCGCGCGTTTCAGCGGGAAACGGGCATCGAAAACCAAGGCATCATCGGGGAAGTCAGAGTCTCCCGCGACGATAGACTGAACGTTGTCGTCGTCTCCTCAGACCCGCGCAACTTCCCTATCATCGAAACGGTTATCAACTCGCTCGACCAGGAGCAGACGCGCGAAGAAATCAAAATCTACTACCTCCAGTTTGCGAACGCCACAGACCTGGCACCAGGCCTCCAGGACCTTTTTGAAGGCGGAAGCACCGGGGCAGACCGCGAGAGACCGTGGTGGGCAAGAGTGCAACGCCAACCTAGCGGGGAGACCGGATTCGGCATCCAGGGCGAAGTCCACATTGTCCCCGATGCACGGCTCAACGCGCTCATGGTTTCCACCGCATCGCAAAATTTCGAGATTATTGAGAACCTCATTAGCCAAGTCGATGTCGCCATGCCAGACCAGGAATGGGGCACTCGGATGTATAAACTCCAATACGCCGACGCAGAAAACGTCGCAAATATCATTAATAGCGTTTACCAAGGCAGCTCGCAAAACAGCGGCAACTTTTTCTTTTTCCTAGCCGAACGGCAACGCAATCAGACGCAGGGCTCATTGGCCGGCAACGTCACCGCGGAAGCCTACAACACCCTCAACGCTGTCATCGTCTCAACTTCCACACAGCGCAACTTTAACCTCATCACGGAATTTATCAAGTCGATGGATACCCCCACACCGGCGGGGCAAAAAGAGATAACTGAGACGATTCGGTTGGAATATGCGAACGCCGAACAACTCGCCGAGGTGCTTGGCCAGGTCTGGGAAGACGCGGATAGTCAAGGCAGTGGCTTCAGTTTTAGCCGATTCTTCGCAAGCGGCGGCCGCATGGAGCAGAAAGACATTAATTCCCTCCGCGGAAAAGTCACGGTTTATGCCGACACCGACACGAACTCGCTCATTATTACCACACTCCAGCGCTACATCCCCGATGTCAGAGCCCTCATCGCCAAATTAGACTTCGTCCGCGGGCAGGTGTGGATAGACATTCGCATTCTTGAAGTCACACTTGACGATACTACGAAACTCGGCATCGAGTTGACAGTGGAGGAAAACAGAATTTTCGGCATTGAACCGCGCACCGGCAACCCCCTTGTTGGAGAACTCACACCGGAATTGGGACTCCAAGAAGAGATTTCCGGATTCAACATCGGCCTAGCGACAGAGGAATACATGGCTCTGCTACACGCGCTGATTCGCGAGAATAAGGTGCGGACGCTCTCCACACCCTCGCTGTTAACGCGCGATAGCCAACAAGCCACCTGGTCCAGCGGCAGGCGCATCCCCTATCTGCAAAGCGTTGATACCAACAGCATTTTAGGCGAGGGTGTCACGCAACCACTTTTCAACTACGATTTCATCGATCCGCCGGTCGGCATTAACATCGATCTTACGCCGTATATCGCCAAATCGCAGGCCGGCACCGATGGCACCCGCACGATTGGCCTGGATATTACCAATATCAGCGCGAGCAACTTCGTGGAGTTCACGGACTTCAACGCACCGATAACCGAGGACAATGCCATTAGCAGCTACATTGATGCTAAAGATGGACAGCAAATTGTTGTCGGCGGTATCATCCGAAATAAACGGATAGAGGTTGAAACAAAACTCCCGTTCCTGGGTGACATCCCGCTCCTCGGCCGCTTGTTCAAGAAAACCGAGACGAAACTTGAAGACGCGGAGATTGTCATCATCATCACGCCGCACATCGTGGACATCAAGAATCCGGAAGACCTCGAGAAGTTGAAAGAGAAGGCGGATAATTGGCAAAACAACGGCGTGGGCTTAATCGAGCCCCCAGCCACGAAAGAGGAAAATGAATAGGAACCGCCGCATAGAATGTAGGGAACCAAATCGCCTGAAGTTTCAGGATGAAATCGGACACTGTTCGGAAAACGTGCGCACACTGTGAATGGCTCTGCAACATTATGGAATAAGCGCGCGAAACCGCGGCATCCAACGAATAGCATCAAACTCCCGTTGCGTTCGCGCAGTCTCTACCCATCGCGCATCTTCTGCAATCGCTTGCGCGAGGTAGGCCAACGCTTGCGGCGGGCGACTGTTTTTCAGTGCCGCCAAACTGGCGTGATACAGGTATGCCGCGTTGTTCGGAGAATGGCGCAGGGCCTCCTCAAAGGCGTTGAGTGCTTCCGCGTAGCGTCCCTGCTTGTAAAGAACCCATCCAAGTGTGTGATGCAGATGCGGGCGGCCGGGCATATCTGTCCCGCCAGATAACAAAATCGCACGGCGCGCCAGTTTTTCCGCCGCTGCTAAGTTCGTCCCCAACTTATCGGCGTAGAGCCATGCTAGCGTATTATGTGCCTCAACAAATGCCGGGCCTTCCGCAATCGCTTGTGAAAGATAGGCAACCGCCTGTTCCAATTCGCCCGCGGCACTAGCGCGCCTCCCTTGTTCCCAGAGTTGATAGGCTCTGAACGGATACTTTCCTGCCTTCAGTTCGCGCGCGAAGGTGATGAGCTGCACGGCGAAAGAGGTCTGCGCCGCTTGACATGCTTGGACAGCATCGTCAAACCGCTGGAGAGTGAAGTAAGTCCATCCCAAACTCTCATGCGCTTGGGCGTAGTTCGGGCTCAGCGCAACCGCCTGTCTCCACAATGCAATTGCTGTTTGCGTATCGCCGCGGTTTGCAGCCGCAATCCCGCGCTGCCACAAGCGATACGCCTGCGTCGTCCATTGTCCCGATTTAATGCCTTGCGCGGTGGTAAGCGTGGCTTGAATCTGGCGCGCGGCAGGGACAATTTCCAAAGCCTTTTCACACGCCGCAATGGCGGCATCAATACGTTCTAATTCCAGAAGCACCGTCCCCATATTCGCCCAAGCGGATGCCATCTTCGGGTGTATCTCGACGGCGCGCTGATACGCCGCAACCGCCGATTCCAACTTCCCCGTATAGAGATAACTGTTGCCGAGATTGTAGAAGATGTCTGCCGCATCCGGACGCAACTCAAGTGCCGATAGGTAAGCCGAAATAGCCCGCTCGTATGCACCTCCCTCAAAATAAGATTCCGCCAATTGGAGGTGTGCTTGTAGATAGCGCGGACTCTCGCCAATCGCCTGTTTCCACGCGGCGACAGCCGCCTCGCTGTTGCCCGCGCGCTTCAATTGCATCCCAGTGCGATAGTGCTTATAGGCAGCAAGCGAATAGGTGCCACGCTGCAAATCACGCGCGGTCGCGAGGTTTGCCGCCACCTCGCGCAAGTGCGGACTGAGCAGCAACGCCTCCTGATAAGCGGTAATCGCCTCGTCAAACTGTCCTAGTGCTTGGTAAGCAAGCCCAAGGTTATTGAGTGCTTTCACGTTATGCGGCTGAATTTCAAGCGCAGTTCGATATGCCTTTACCGCCTGCCGCGCCCCCGACGCAATTCCAACATCGCGTAGGGCGAGGGACTGTCCCGCGCCAGCCGCCTTGTAGCAGGCCAACCCCAAATGAATCAGTGCCTCCACATCGCGAGGCAGGAATTTCAAAGTCTGCTCAAACGCCGCAGCCGCCGCTCCGAATTGTCCCTTCTCATAATAGACTAGCCCTAGGTGATAGTGCCCATCCGCAAAATCCGGTGCGGTTGTCGTCACCTGCTTGAACGTTTCTAGGGCGGCATCCAGCCGCCCTGCGTTTAATTCTTGGATACCCCGCGCAAAGAGGGACATCACCTCATCGCCGCGCACAGTGAAAGTGCAGAGAAGGATGAGAAGCAGACATATCCAGATAAGGTGTTGAGATTGGCGCATCGTTCTTCCTATCCAAAGGCGATTTTGTGCCAGTTTACCACGAAAATCGTTTTATTGCAAAACGTCTTGACATTTCCCACCTTTGCATGCTATACTAAAATCAAAACCTAAAAACGGATGCACAAACTCATGATTTCCGCAAAACAGATTCAAGCCATCTGCGATGACATCGTCCGCGAATTCGCGCCCCTGCAGGTAATCCTTTTCGGCTCTTACGCCTATGGCGCGCCGACAGAAGACTCCGATGTCGATCTGCTTGTCGTGATGGATATTCTGAAATCGGAGACGTGGCAGCAAAAATGGGAGATGCAACAACGCATCCCCAAACGCTTCGACCTGGATTTGCACGTTCGCTCCCCGGCGGACATTGCGTATCGTTTCTCGCACAACGACTGGTTCCTGCGCGAGGTGCTCGAAAAAGGCGACGTGCTTTATAACACGGAAGGCGCATTGCCGCCGCTGGCACTCGCCGAGGATGCTTTGGTGCCGGTCTGGGAGGAAACAGGTGCTATAAATCCATTGACACAAGAGAGGGTGCAGAATGCTGAGGATGATTGGGATACGATGCTGACACTGGTGCATCAGGCACCCAGGCCACTCCGCGATCAGATTTGTTTCCACGCGCAGCAGTGTGTCGAGAAATACCTTAAGGCGTGGCTGCAGGAGGCGAATCTGCGTGTGCCACGGACGCACGATTTGAACAGATTGTTGAACCAGATTGTTCCATCGCAACCGGAGTGGCGCGCGTGGCAAACTGACTTCGCGCAGTTTGAGAAACACGCCGTGGATGTCCGTTATGAGAACTATTACGCGACGACAGAGGACGTTGAACATGCTTTACGCGTCTGCACCGAAATCCGCACCAAAATCCGCGCCACGCTGCAACTCCCGAACAACGAAGGCATAAACTCATGATCTCCGCAAAAGAAATCCAAACTACCTGCGATGACATCGTCCGTGAATTCGCGCCCCTGCAGGTAATCCTCTTCGGCTCCTACGCCTATGGCACACCGACAGAAGACTCCGATGTAGATCTGCTCGTTGTCATGGATATTCTGAAATCGGAGACGTGGCAGCAAAAATGGGAGATGCAACAACGCATCCCCAAACGCTTCGACCTGGATTTGCAGGTTCGCTCGCGGGAGGACATTGCGTATCGCGTCTCGCACAACGACTGGTTCCTGCGCGAGGTGCTCGAAAAAGGCGATGTGCTTTACGATACAGAAGCAGCCTTGCCGCCGCTGGCACTCGCCGAGGATACTTTGGTGCCCATTTGGGACAATAACGGGGTTATCAATCCCTTGACATTGGAAAAGGTGCGGACAGCCGAAACCGACTGGGCCGGAATCAAGGTGTTTCAGCAGGCATTGACACCCGAACTTTATGACTTAGTCTGTTTCCACGCGCAGCAGTGTGTCGAAAAATACCTCAAGGCGTGGCTGCAGGAGGCGAACCTGCGTGTGCCACAGACGCACGATTTGAGTGAGTTGTTGGATTTGATTGTGCCGACGCATCCCGAGTGGCGCGCATGGCAAACTGACTTCGCACAATTCAAGAAACACGCCGTGGATGTCCGTTATGAAACCTATTACGCGACGACAGAGGACGTTGAGCATGCTGTACGCGTCTGCACCGAAGTCCGCACCGAAATCCGCGCCACGCTGCAACTCCCAAACAACGAAGGCATAAACTCATGATTTCCGCAAAACAGATTCAAGCTACCTGCGATGACATCGTCCGCGAATTCGCGCCCCTGCAGGTAATCCTCTTCGGCTCCTACGCGTATGGCAAGCCGACAGAAGCATCGGATGTAGATCTGCTCGTTGTCATGGAGCCGCAGCAGCAAGCATGGGAAATACAAGAACGCATCCCGCGCCGCTTTCACCTTGATTTACATGTCTGGTGCCCGGAAAACATCGCCTATCGCGTGGCGCATAACGACTGGTTTCTGCGCGAAGTGCTCGAAAAAGGTGACGTGCTTTACGATACGGCGGTACTGCCGCCGCTGGCACTCGCCGAGGATACTTTGGTGCCCATTTGGGAGAAGACAGGAATTATCAACCCGTTGACATTAGAGCGAGCCCGGAAAGCTGAAACCGATCATTTGATGATGAAGGCAGGGCAGCAGATTTCGGCACCAGATATACATGATCAGATTTGTTTCCACGCGCAGCAGTGTGTCGAGAAATACCTCAAGGCGTGGCTGCAGGAGGCGAATCTGCGTGTGCCGCGAACACACAATCTCAACGCGTTGTTGAATTTGATTGTACCGACGCATCCCGAGTGGCGCGCATGGCAAACTGACTTCGCCAAATTCAAACCGCATGCCGTAGATGTCCGCTATGAGATTTTCGTGACAGCAGCGGATGCTGAGCATGCAGTGCGTGTCTGCAATGAAGTCCGCACCGCAATCCGCACCGTGCTCCAACTCCCCAACGATGCACAGGAGGAATAATGCCAAGACTCACTCTCAAACCAACCCACAAATCCATAACCACTTACTACACCGCGCTGGACGAATACCAACACCAGCACGCCACGCACGAAACCGCCGTCCGCGCCGCCTTCCAAACACTGCTGGAAACCTGCGCACGACAGGTAGACTGGACGCTCATCTGTGAACAGACGCTCCGCATTCCCAGCAGAAATTCCATCCGTTTAGACGGCATGCTGTTCGACCGGCACCGGTTACCGCGCGGCACGTGGGAGGCAAAAGGGGTTCACGGGAACCTCCGCGCCGAAATCCAAACCAAGTTTGATGCCGGCTACCCACAGGACAACATCCTCTTCCAAACACCCGAACGCGCCATTCTCTATCAGAACGGAAAGCAAGTGCTGGACGCGGACATCACAGATCCGACAACACTCGTCGCTGTTTTACAGCTCTTCTTCGGCTATGAACGCGAAAACGCCGCCGAATGGGAAGCCGCCGTCGCCGAATTCAGAACCCTCGTGCCGGAACTGGAACGCGAGGTAGAACACCTCATCCAGACGCAGCACGAAACTAACCCGCAATTCTGCAAGGCGTTCGCCGACTTCCATCAACTCTGCCAGACCTCCATTAACCCGAACCTCTCCAAAGCGGCGGTGGAGAAAATGCTCATCCAGCACCTCTTGACAGAACGCACCTTCCGCACCGTCTTTAACAATCCCGATTTCACGCGGCGCAATATCATCGCACGCGAAATCGAGAACGTCATCGATGCACTCGCATCGCAGGCGTTTAGCCGAGGGGAGTTCCTCCAAAGCCTCGACCGGTTCTATCGCGAAATCGAACGCCAAGCAGCAACGCTCATCGATTTCTCGCAGAAGCAGCACTTCCTCAATACCGTCTATGAGCAGTTCTTCCAAGGCTCCTCCGCCGACGTTGCCGATACACACGGCATCGTCTACACCCCGCAACCGATTGTGGATTTCATGGTAAAAAGCGTGGACTACCTGCTCCAAACCGAGTTCAGTCGCTCCCTCTCCGACGAAGGCGTTCATATCATCGATCCCTTCGTCGGCACCGGCAACTTCATTGTCCGCCTGATTCGCGAAATTGACAAGTTCAAACTGGAAGCGAAATACCGTTCAGAGTTGTGGTGCAACGAGGTGTTGTTGCTACCCTACTACATTGCAAGTCTCAACATTGAACACGAGTTTTACGCCGCCACCGGCACCTATCTCCCGTTTGAAGGCATCTCCCTCGTGGATACGTTCGATCTGGCGGAAGACCGGCAGTTGTCGCTCTTAACAGCAGAAAATACGGCGCGGGTTGAGAAACAGAAAACCGCGCCGATGTTCGTCGTCATCGGCAACCCGCCTTACAATGCCGGGCAAGTCAATGAGAACGATAACAACAAGAATCGCAAATATCCCGCGATGGATGCCCGGATTGAGGGGACGTATGTGAAGGATTCCACAGCAACCCTGCGGCGTTCACTTTATGACCCTTATGTCAAAGCACTCCGCTGGGCATCGGATAGAATCGGCGAAGAGGGAGTTGTCGCCGTTATCACGAACAGCAGTTTCCTGCACGGTATCTCATTTGATGGCATGCGGCAGCACCTCGCCGAAGAGTTTGACGCGCTCTATCTCCTCGACCTCGGCGGAAACGCGCGCAAAGACGCACTCGTATCCGATGCCAATGTCTTCGGCATCCGCGTCGGCGTAAGCATCAACATCTTCGTCAAAAACCCCCGTAGGAGAGACCTCCCGGTCTCGACACCTCCCCGTAGGAGAGACCTCCCGGTCCCGACACCTCCCCGTAGGAGAGACCTCCCGGTCTCGACTCTTCCTGCACGCCTTTTCTACTACCGCACCGATGACACATGGAACAAAGACCGGAAGTTCACATTCCTCCGCGAATCCGAACACATCGGCAACGTCTCGTGGGAAACGCTCCAACCCGACGCGCGGCATACGTGGCTCACTCAAGGCCTCAACCGCGAATTTTCAACATTCACGCCAATAGGGAGCAAGGCAACAAAGCAGATGAAAAGCGAGCCAAAAGGTGCCATTTTTCACACCTACAGCCCCGGTGTCATGACCGGGCGCGATGCATGGGCTTGCAACTTCAACCGAGACACCCTCGCCGAAAATATGCGGCGCATGAGCGATGTCTATAACGAGCATGTCATTCGGTGGAAAGCACAGGAGGACAAATCTAGCGTTGACGTTGATAGGTTTGTCAATAACGATGAGAAGAAAATTAAGTGGAGTTCAACGTTAAAACGGCACTTGGAGGGCGGGCGCACGGTGGAATTTGATGCATCCAAACGCCGGCAGTGTCTCTATCGTCCTTTCACCAAAACGGGACTCTTTTTTGATAGGCTTCTTACCGACAGACCTGGGCAGTTCCCGGTTATCTTTCCGACACCTGACACTGAAACAGAAAATCGGGTGATTTGCGTCAGTGCGAGAGGCGCGAACAAACCTTTTCACACGTTGATGGCCTCCGTTATCCCGGATGTGCATCTTACCGGTGATTCCCAGTGCTTCCCCTTCTATGTCTACGACAAAGATGGCACAAACCGCCGAGAAAACATCACCGACTGGGCTTTGCAAAACTTCCGTGCGCAGTACGGCGACGACACTATCACGAAGTGGGATATTTTCAACTATACCTATGGGCTCCTGCATCATCCCGCATACCGCGAACGTTACGCCGCTGATCTGCGGCTCGATCTGCCGCATATTCCCTATGCGGAGGATTTCTGGGCATTCGCGAACGCCGGCGCGCAACTCGCCGAACTGCACGTCAATTACGAGACACAGCCGCAATATTCGCTCAAGTTCATCAGCAAACCCGACGCGCAGCTTGACTTACGCGTGGAACGGATGCGGTTATCCAAAGACAAAACGCAGTTGAAATACAACGAGTTTCTCACGTTGGCAGACATTCCGGCGGCGGCGTTTGCGTATCGGTTGGGGAACCGTTCGGCGTTGGAGTGGGTGATCGAGCAGTATCAGGTGAAGGTAGATAAAAATCGCAGCGGCATCGTCAACGACCCGAGCGATGCAGCGCGGCCGCGGTATATCGTTGAACTCATCGGCTCGGTGATTACCGTGAGTTTAGAGACAGTGAAGATTGTGGAAGGATTGCCAGAAACGCTCCTATGAAAATCGCACACCTATTCTTCTCCATCTTTCTCATTATCTCCCCTGCGCACGCGCAACCGGCTGTCACATTCACAGACGCAACCGCGCAAAGCGGCGTTAACTTCAGGCACGAAGATGGACGCGGCTACAAAAAGTATTTCGTCGAAACGCTTGGCTCCGGGGTTGCGCTGTTTGATTACGATAACGACAACGATATCGATATCTACCTCGTCAACGGCGCGGACTTGGATGCTGCCAATACCGGCGCGATGAATCGCCTCTACCGCAACGATGGAAACTGGCAATTTGTTGATGTTACCAAAGCAAGCAGGGTAGGACACCGCGGCTACGGGGTAGGTGTCTGCGCAGGCGATTACGATAACGACGGATGGTTGGATATTTACGTGACGAACTTCGGGCCGAACGTGCTTTATCGGAATAATGGCGATGGCACTTTCACAGACACAACAGCAGCGGCAGGCGTTGATGTACCGGCGTGGAGCGCGGGCTGTGCCTTCGCAGACGTGGACGCGGACGGCACCCTAGAGCTCTACGTCGCGAACTACGTCACATTTTCAGTGGAGACGCATACGCCGTGCCGGGTTAACGGCATTCTAGTCTACTGCAGTCCGCGTGCGTATGACGGCGTGAAAGACGTTTTCTTCCGCAATAACGGCGATGGCACGTTTACCGAGGCGACGCATGAGGCCGGGTTCGGCACTTTTGCGGCGCGCGGCCTCGGCGTAACCTTCGGCGATGTCGACGACGATGGCGATGCAGACCTTTACGTCGCCAACGACGCGGATGCGAATTTCCTCTATATCAACGACGGGACCGGCAGGTTTCAGGAGCAGAGCCAACTCGCCGGGGTCGCGCTCAGCGAGCATGGATTGGTTGAAAACGGCATGGGTGTCGCCTTCGGTGATTACGATAACGACACGCGCCTGGACCTCGGGGTTACCAACTTCCAGCACCAAACCAACACGCTCTATCACAATGACAGCGATGGGTTCTTCACAGACAGAACGGATGCCTCGCGCACTGGAACCGTCAGCCGCCCCTATTTAGCATGGGGTGTGAATTTCTTTGACTTTGACCAGGATGGGTTTCAGGATATCTTCGTCGCGAACGGACATATCCACGACAACGTCACGCTCATCGATAGCTCAACGACGTATGCGCAGCGAAACCACCTCTTCTGGAACAAAGGCGATGGCACGTTCATCGATGTCGCCGAGGAGAGCGGTTCTGGGTTGGCGTTGATTCGTTCCAGTCGCGGCAGTGCAGTGGGCGATCTGGATAACGACGGCGATCTGGATATCGTCGTCTCAAACGTTGGAGAAGGTGTGGATATGCTGCGGAACGAAGGCGGGGACCGCGCGGGGAATTGGTTAACCCTCACGCTGAGTGGCGCCGCGATCGGCGCGCGCGTCCTACTCACCGCTGGCGAGCAACGCCAAGTGCGAGAGGTTCGGAGCGGCTCAAGTTATCTGTCCCAAAACGACATGCGCGTGCATTTCGGGCTCGGCAGACGGGACAACGTCGCACTAGAGATTCGATGGCCGAGCGGCACCGTGCAGCGATTTGCGGATGTGCAGGCGAATCGGTTTTTGAAAGTTGTGGAGGGAGTTGATGAATTAATGGGGCTGTAAGCGTGGATGTCGTGCATCTCCGCCCGCTTCATCTGATTTTGATTCGTTCGGGCTTAGACGAGCCCGAACGACAGAGGTGCATTGCGGGTTACGGCGTGGCAGCACACCGAAAACCGATAATCAGGTTGCGAGTATCAGGACGCGCGTGGAACCGATAAGCACACCGCATCTGATAAATGCCGAGGATATTGTTGCTCCATGAGCCGCCGCGCAAGACGCGCGTCTGGCCCGTTTCGGGGCCCTGCGGATTCTGAGCCGGGCTCCGCTGATAGTAATCGGCGGCATACCAATCGGCGCACCATTCAAACACGTTGCCCGCCATATCGTGTAAGCCGTAGGCGTTCGGAAGGAAGCTGCCGACAACCGCTGTCCAATGCCACCTATCTTTTCCCCAGATGCCGGCGGTGTTGGCGTGGGCGCGGGAGGGTTCATTGCCCCACGGATACTGCTGATTGACGAGTCCGCCGCGCGCCGCTTTCTCCCATTCCGCCTCCATCGGCAGCCGTTTCCCTGCCCATTTGCAATATGCCAGGGCATCGGCGTAAGAGACACCGACAACTGGATGTCCGCCGTGCAGCGAACCGACCGGAAACGGTTCCTCCGCTCCCATCTGCGGCGCGTGCGTCCAATATTTCGGCGCAGGATGCCCGGTCGCCGCCATAAAAGCCGCATACTGCGCGTTCGTCACCGGATACCGGTCGATGTAGAATGCCGAGAGCTCTAGCGAGTGCTGCGGAATTTCGGCGTGGAAAAAATCGGGGGAGAGCCGCGCGTCCTTCGCCACCAGCACCGCGGTCTGTGCCGGTGTGCTGCCCATGAGATAAGAACCCGCCGGAATCAGCACCATCTCCCCGCCATCATTCTCATTGACGATGACAGGCGGCAACGCTGCAAGGGATGTAACGCTAAGGCTGAGCAGCACGAAAGCGAGCCCGATTTGCATCCAACAGTTAGTGGTTTTACGTTTCAATTTCATCTTCTGCCCCTTCGCGAACCTTTTTTGATTTCGCGTGTCTCATTAAAAAATAACATTTTTCGCGGCATTTTGCAAAAAAACTTGACAAATACCGCTCCAATAGGTTATAATTAACGGTAACTTTCATTTTAAGGGAGGAAATCGCTGTGCGAAAAATTGTTATTCTTTCCTGCCTGCTCGCATCCGTGATGCTTCTGTGTCAGACGAGTGGCGCAGAACTCCTCGTGGCAGACGAATTTAAAGGGAAACTCAACAATAAATATTGGAAAGGCCAGGACGAATCATGGGACATTAAGAACGGCAAACTGGAAATCCTCCGGTTAGGCGGGGACGGCAACGGCCCCATGGATTTTGGCTATGGCCTGATAGCGTTTGAAGACTTCGGGCTCCGACTCGATTTCCAATTGCTAAATGACCCGGCCCCAAGCAAGATGGAACTCCTGTTTCGCGCCAACGAGGACTACCACTTCTATCAATTGATTATCACGCCGATTGATGGGTTTGGCCGCCCGAATTCCGCTCGCTGGTATAAACGGGAAGGAAACGACCGGGGCACCTGGAACGAGTATCGCGAACACCGGGCCGAATTCCCGTTCCCGGTGCAAACGATGTCATGGTATACGCTCGCGTTGCTTGGCGATGGCAAAGACTTCCAGTTCTACATCAAGGAGCAGGGCGCGCTCGTATTTGAAAAGGTAATAGAATGGAGCGACCCGAAAAATCTCCATCCGAAGGGGGTCCTCGGGATTCATACCAACCAGCTCCAGCACTATTACATCGACAACCTTTACCTTTACGATAACCCGAACGGGGTAAACCTCGCGGTTGAACCGCATGGCAAACTCGCCGTGACGTGGGGGGACCTCAAACGATAGTCGACCAAAAGCGTTGACATGAATTCGCTTTTTAGGGTATACTTTAATGTAACAGGACTTACGCGAAAATCTACTGCCGGTAGGCGCGCTTGCAACGCGCGCACATAGCCCGGCGCGCGGCGAAAAACCGCGCCTACGGGGTTCGTTTCGCACAAGTCCCACTTTCTGAAAAACGGAAGAACGAGCGTGAAAAACCGCAATGTCCACACTTCAGCGAAAATAGGGAACGCGCAAGGGAGGCTCCACTCGTGGTGGGGATGGCCCCTCTTCGCGCTTTGCTGTGCCTTTGACGCTCGCGCTCGCGACGCTTCACCCCCCCCTCACTTAACGCCCGTTATCATTTTTATCGTAACAACGACGCGTCGGCAGCTGTTGCCGTCCTGTCACTACATTTGTGCCCGCACACTCTCTGTCTCACACAGGGAGTTTTGTCGCGGGCTATTCTATTTGCTTGCATGGGCGGAAGCGCAATATGCATCCGGCCTACGCAATCCCAATGGACAACAAAAAGGAGATAATTCATGCGACAAATTTTCCTCACGGCGATACTGAGCTTATCGCTTGCACTCATTGGCCTGTCCAGCGCGTCCGCGGCAGATTTGGCAATCTACTCGGGGCCAACGAACCCCGGCTGGATCTCGCAGGAAGCCGCCATCGCGAACGGTGAGACAATCGCAAACGATGCCGATATGAAAGCCATCTTTGAAACTATTAACATCTACGGAGATGGCGACGAAGTCGGATACGACTCCCCGCTAGGCCTGTGGATGCAGGAACACACCGGCAACGGCCAGCAAGATGTCTTCATCGCCGCTTCCGGCACCGCCCCGAGCGCGATTTACCAATTCCCAAACGCCGATCCCGACGGTTCCAACATCGAAAACTTCCTTGAGGATGGGAACGTCTTCATCAACGTCGCCGATTGGATTCTATATATGAGTTATGAAGGCGGTTCGCGAAGTGCCGATAATGGCGCAGATGGTGCCGCTAACGTCTTTGATATTCCGGGACTCAGCTTTGGCAATCGAGGCGGCCCAGCAGTCCCCACCGAAATGGGCCAGAAATATATCCCATCGCTGGTGGAGTTTCAGTCCGACCGGCCGTGGCACCTTGAGCAGTTTGAAGGCACCGACTGGGAAGTCACGGCGTTCGCTGTCTCAAACGATGACCCGGATTCTGCAGACCCGGCCGTCGCGGTGAACCTGACAGACGGCGCTATCGTCGCCGCGATGTGGCAGAAAGCACAACCCGCCTGGGAGGGCGATGACCCGAGAGCCACCGGCGTTATTGAATTTATCGCCAATTGGCTCGTCGAAAACGGCGAAATCACCACAACCCCGGTAGAACCTCAGGATAAAGTAGCGACAACCTGGGGCAAACTCAAATCCGGTCGCTAGAGACCCATCTCGTAAACGGCGTTTATGAGATGACATCAATAGAGATGGAGCGGTTTCTAACGAACCGCTCCAACAATCTGGAGGAATTGCATATCATGAAATTCTATGTAAGTCTAGCCATCTTCGCTCTTGTGAGCAGCATGGCTATAGTCCAAGCCAATGACCTGGCATTTTACTCAGGCCCGACGAATCCCGGTTGGATTTCGGACGCTGCAGTTGCCAAAAACGTCAAGGCTATCAGTGCAGACCCCGGTATCAAGGCTCTCTTCAACGACATCAAAGATTTCGGTGATGGTGATGAAGAGGGCGACGATTCCCCACTCGCGAAGTGGTGCGTGGAGCATACCGGCAACGGCCAGCAAGACGTTATCATCCTCGCGTGCGGCACCTCACCGAGCGCGTTGTATCCGTTCCCAAACAAAAAGCCGGATGGCTCTAACGTGGAAAACTTCATTGAAGAAGGCAATGTCGTCATTAACGTTGCCGACTGGATTTTCTACATGAGTTACGAAGGCGGCGTGCGGAGCCCCGATAACGGCGAACAGGGAGCCGCAAATGTCTTTGATATCCCCGGCTTGAGTTTTAGCGACCGGGGGGCCAACTTTGAACCGACAGACCTCGGCAAGCAGGCTATCCCATCGATGAAGGCGTTCAAGTCTACCCGTCCGTGGCACCTCGAGCAATTCAAGGGCTCGGATTGGGATGTCGTCGTCTTTGCCGAAGCCGATAAAACCACGGCAGATCCGGCGGTTGCTGTCAGTAAAACGCCGGGTAAAGATGGAACCGGCATGATTGCCGCGATGTGGCAGAGAGGCTCGCCGGAATGGGCGGAGAAAGTCGACATTCGCGGTATCGGCGTTGCCGAATTCATCAACAACTGGCTCGCAGAAAACGGCACGTTTGATGTCGAAGCCAAGAACAAATTAGCGACAACCTGGGGTTCGATCAAGCAGGTTCGCTAATTTCGCGCACGTTTGCGTCGGGAGGGCCCCGTGCCCTCCCGGCACTCATCTTCCACTCATCGTGCAGAGGAAACTATCATGAAACGCCTCTCTCTAACGCTTTTTTGCTTCCTTTCTCTCCCCCTCTTATGCCAACATATTGCTGCGCGGGCCGAGGGGAAGATTGTTTTTACCTCAAGCCGAGATGGCGACAGGGAAATTTACGTCATGAACCCTGATGGAAGTAAGCAGACGAACTTAACCCGTCACCCTGCTGAAGATTTCGAGCCGACCTGGGCTCCCAATGGCAAGCATATCCTGTTTGTCTCAACTCGCGATGGGGTGCCAGATTTGTATCTGATGCGTGCAGATGGAACTGGTGTACGCCCAGTCTTTAAAACCCTGAGACACCGCGCTGAACCAACCTGGTCCCCTGATGGCACCCAGATTGCTTACGTGCGGCCCGACAAAAACGTGATAGAGACTGCGACGAGCACCGGCGTGGGTGCCAAACAATTAGCGCGGATAGATTGGAAAGATGCCTATCCAACCTGGTCTCCTGATGGAATCGAGATAGCCTACGGTTGGGGACGGAGTATGGACATTTACCTCATCAATGTCTACACCGGCACCGTAGACGTGCTACTTCGGAAACAGAAATATATCATGAAACACCCCGCCTGGGCACCGGCGGGCGACAAGATTGCGTTTGTTGCGCTTGAGTGGCCTAGAGGGCACGTCGGGCCGCTGCGAGTTGACGATAAAATGACGCTCTATGTCACACCCCGCGATGAGACTAGCGTGAGACATTTAGTGAAAGAACGAATCGTCAACCACCCAACCTGGTCGCCGCATGGCGATGAAATCCTTTATGAAAGAAAAGAGGGGCATCGGACGCAGCTCTACAAAGTCGCTGTGACCGGACGCGGGAACCCGATACGACTCACAACCAAGGGAAACAATACCGATGCGGATTGGTTTGATGCGGCGGCGTTGCCTGTTGCGCCGAAAGCGTCGTTGCTAACCACGGTCTGGGGTGAAATGAAGCAGCCGTAGGAGAGCCCTCCCGGGCTTGACGCGGTGTGTATGGGGGGTGCCTACCGAATGTGCCGATACAACTTCGCAAGCCGCGCCGGCGAAACTCCCAGAAAATAGAGCAGCGTTATCAGCCAATTGTTCAACGTTGTCCGGACGATGCCGCCTTCTTCCCATCGCCGCGATGAGATATGGATGCCCGGCGAAATAAGCGTAGTTTTGCCGAGGCGGCGCAGTCCCTTTGAGAATCGCATCTCTTCTAAAATCGGCACTTCCGGAAAACCGCCGAGCTGCTGAAAACGGGTGCGCGCCAGAAAAATACCGCCATCCCCATAAAATACTCTCAAGCGTTTCGCACGAAAGTTGCCGACTGTCTCAATGAAACGATACAAAAAATGTTTACCGTCAATCTTTTGGCGGAATGCCCCTCCGACGTATCCATTGGCAAGCGCGGCTTCTACGGCGGTCAGCGCGCCCGGTTCAAGCCAAATATCCGCGTGCAAGAAGAGGAGAATATCGCCGCTCGCCGCCGCGGCACCCGCGTTGAGCTGTTTCGCGCGGCCGCGCTCGGTGAGAACTACCTTTCCATATTTTCGCGCGATGCAGACCGAGGCATCCGTGCTGCCGCCATCAACAATGATAAGTTCGTGGTCTGCCAATTCTGGCTGAAGCCGATTGAGCGTTTTGCCCAAAATTTTCTCCTCATTCAGAATTGGGATGATAATGGAGATCATGTTGTTGGAGTCGGATGCTTGCGAGGAACAGCCCCTCACTCTTTGGGTGAATAGTTCGCGGTCCGTAGCGCGGGGGCCTGTCCCCCGCGTGCCACGCATGGCGAGGAACGGGCCCTCGTCCTACGGGTTGAGGATGTTACATGTCCGCACGTATTGATTCAGCGCCAACAATGGAAAAACGGAGGCGTAGATAGGGTCGGCATATCCACCGATAATCTCCCAATAGATACCGACGCAGCTCTCTTGCCACGAGCCCTCCGCCGTTTGATGCCGACAGAGGAAGTCAATTCCCTTTTGTGCGGCATTCCGGAACCGGGTGCGGCTCTGCGAGGCACAGGTTTCCCTCGCGCTACGGTGCGCGGAGAATTCTCTGGGAGGCGCGCGTTCCAAGCGCGCCTCATCCGCCAACAAAAGCGCGTAAGTGCTCCACGCCGTCTGCTCCACCGTGCTATCGGTGGGATTCCCGAACATATCTTCACCCCAACCGCCATCTG
Organism: uncultured Poribacteria bacterium; assembly: GCA_958296135.1. Taxonomy (GTDB): domain Bacteria; phylum Poribacteria; class WGA-4E; order WGA-4E; family WGA-3G; genus AGPOR5. The sequence goes on along the minus strand of CATQHZ010000001.1, from coordinate 3,168,188 downwards.
CATTTTGCGTGCTTTCTAGCCAGCAAGCACCTTGCTCAAGTTCCGGTGCCTCCATCACACCTGCCTTGACAAGCGCGATGATAGCACACGCTGTGCCGTAAGTCCGCTTGGATAGCCAAAGGTCGCGCCAATAGCCGTCGCTGTGAATCTCGCCGCGGATCCAACGAATACCGCGTTCAACGAAGGCTTCGTTTCCACCGGATGCAAGCAGCACCTCAATCGCATGCGCCGTGATGCTGACACAGCCGACATCGCCCTGCCCGGGTTGATAGGTGCTCCAACTCCCATCGGCCCCCTGATTCTGCTTCAACCACGCGATGCCGCGCTGAATCGCGTGGTCATACTCTTCGGCATCGCGAGGGCCAGGCCCTCGCGCTACGGTATTTTTTACGTGCTGTGAGACAACGCGAATTAATGCCAACGTTGCCAACGCCGTATCGTCTGCATCACTGGGAAGCGAACTATCGCGCAGCCCAGAAAATGCCCACCCACCATCGGAATTTTGGTGCGCAATCAGCCACCGCGCCGCAGCTGCTAGTTGTCCGGCGGCTTCATCAGTCTGTAAGGACAGATTGCTATGGCTGTCCGTTTTTTCCCCAGCGGAGACCTCGGTCAGCACGATAACGCTCAGCGCAGTATCCCAGACGTTGAGATTCAACGCTTCGCGACACCCACCATCTGGATTCCGCGTCGCGCGCAGCCACTCAATTCCGCGCGCAATCAACGCCGCAATCTCCGCCTCGGTAGGCGCGATTTCTAATCGTGATGCTTTCTGCAACTCAATTAACGCCAATACCGAAAGCGCGGTGATATAATTCACGCGAAACCAGCTCCCGTCGCTCAACACGCGCGATTTTAACCACTGCGCAAGCGACGCGATTATTTCCGGACGTTTCTTCGTATGCAGTTCAATCAGGATGAAAACCGGCACGAGGGTATGTTGCTCGGCGATGAACAGTTCGTCAAACAGTGGCGTGTTGAACATCGCGACCGGCGGCAAGCGGTGCCTCGGCGGCTGCAGCCTACCGCGCAGGAAAGGGATTTTGGTCAGCCGTTTCACCATCTTCATCAACGGCAACGCTTTTTCCGAAACGGTGAGTGCGTTCCAGTCAAACTGGTTGAAAGCAGCGTAAGCCAACTTGATGAGTGCCAAGTTGAGCGGATACGATGGAATGGATGCTAGCAGCTCGGGTGGGACGGCGTTCGGTGCGCGCCGATGAGTCTCCGACAAGATGAGTTTCGCGAACAGCGTCGCCTCCGGATTGGAGATGTTCGCGGTATCCAATCCCCATTCTCCCTCCCCGTTCTGGTTTGAAATAAACCACTTGAGCTGGGAGGGTTCGGGTGTTTCGCCTTGGGCGAGCTGCACCCAGGCGTAGGCGCAGGAAGGAAAGGTGCTGGAGGAGAGTTGTCCCTCAAAATGTCCCGCTGTGCGCTGCTGTTTGCGTAAGAAAGCGATGCCTTGGGCTAAAGCGGCGTTTTCGCTCATCGTTTGAGTTGCCCCCATAGAATTGGCAAAGACGCTGCCGTGAATTCAACCGCTTGCGGTGCTGCTAAGTTTGGACTCAGCACGTCTGCATCCCTAGCGATGCCGCTTATCCGCACTTCGTCCATCAAGCCTTTCCAATTAAATTGGCGCGTGTTTTTACTGCCTATGATTACGTCAAATCCCGCGCCGACAAGTTTTCCGCCGTGGTTCGTCGCGCCCACCTCTTTGCCATTAATGTAGAGTTTGATCTTGCTGGCATCGTAGGTGCCGGCGACGTGCTGCCACTCCTCCAATTCAAGCGGTTTCGCCGCGCCTGCAAACGCCACACCTTTCTCGGTGTTAATATGGAATTTGGCGATACCGTTTTCAACGCCTAAGTGGTAAGCACCAGGCGGTCCGTCCCAATTCGTGCAGATGAGCCGCCACCCCGTCAGGTCTTCAGGGTAGACCCAGGCTTCAAGGGTAATGGCGACTTTAGGAATCAGCACCTCCGCCTCTCCAAGCGAAATCACCGTGTTCCCATCAAAGACGAACGATTTTCCCGGTTTAGCCTCTTTGTTCCAATCTTGGTTCGCGTCCCATGCCGATTTGCCCTCAACGTCCGCTTCCACTTCGTTTGCAGAGACATCTAGCACTTTAGCTTCATCGAAATGCCAGAGGCCGAGTGTGTCTTCATCGGGTAGGTAGTCAAATCCTTTCTCGGCAAAACTACTAGTCATTGTTGAAAAGAGAAGGCACACGCATGCAAAGGCGTAGAACCATTTTATAGAAAGCATGTCTCGTTGTCTCTCCATGCATGAAATTTGGATAAAGTATAGCATTTTTCGGAAAATTTGCCAAGATTTTTGTCGAGTCCCCAGAGACATTTAGTTATCCCGTTCTTGTAGTTTGCGCTTGCATGAAGTTTGAAAATTAAAACGGGCAATTTTCCCGAAACAAAATCAGGTAGGAGTTACCGCACACCGGTAGGCGCGGTTTGAAACCGCGCACAGACTCGGTTGCGCGCCTACGGCGTTGAGGCTGCGTCCGTCACTATGCTTAACGAGGGAAACGACGAATGAACCAGCGACATCTCAATGCCATCGCCAAAAAGGCTCCGCCGCCCTACCTGTGCGGCGCGGGACGCAGCACCTGCAGAAAAGATGCAACTTTTTTGCAACTCGGGTGTGTAACATTTTAATCGGATCAGTCGGCGAAATACGAATAAAAATTCTAAGGACAAGGAGATTTTGAAGATGCTAAAAACTAGACTACCGGTGAAGAGTCGCCGCTATAGGTTGCTCCAACCGTGCAGGCACCTCATTCTGCTGCTGACGGCTTTATTGCTGACAATAAACATGTCTCCTGCTACCCATGGAGATGGGAACCAGCTCCTGTTGCAAATGGATGCCCTCACCGACCCGGGTAGTTTGGCGGTGAAACTCCAAGACACGCGCGCCGCCTTCTCTACCTCCCTGGCGGCGAAGTTGTCCGTGGAAACGCAGCGGCTGTTGGGAGCGTACGATGGTATCCGTGCCCCATCGCCTGTCTTGCAGGACGCACTACTCACGGATGTGAATCGACTCATCCAAACAGAGACGCTCTACGATGCCCAACAGTTCTCCGAGATTGAACTCAACGAACAGACTCGGGCCCTCCTTGAACAACATCCGCAAAGCGGTGACGATTTCATTCGTCTGAACCGCTTCCTCTTAGCAGCTGCCTATCCGCATGAGGTGGCCGCGCCCGACGCACAACCTCGCGCGGCAGAGGCGAAAGGCATTGAGGTCTGCCGCGAGAATCTGCGGCAAATCAACGTCGCAATTGAGGCATATCGGGGTTCCGAGGGAAACCCGGCGTGGTGTGAGTGGCTGTCGGCGTTGTGTCCCAACTATCTGGACCAAAATGCACTGCTTTGTCCGGCGGATGCGACCGCGGGGAACCCCGGGGTCTTCACCGACGGTGCGGCAGATCCGACGCTGCCATGTAGCTATCTCTATGAAGCGCGTCCTACGGAAAAAGCCGGGCTAGAAAGCCTCTTGGCGAGGGAAGGAAACATGGTGCCGCTCGTCCGCTGTCAACACCATCGGCTCAATCTCAGCGTCAGTGGCAAACTCTATCGAAACGGCCCGCAGCGGGGCATCTATACTCTCAATCAGATGAAAATCCAGCTGCAACTGGACGGTTCCGGCGACCTGTCTGCGCAGCTCAAATCGCAACTCGGCGACGCGTTTCTTGAGTCACCCGCCGGAAAAGAGTTGCTCCAGAAATTATCACCATTGCTGCCGCCGGCACCACAGCCGCAGGAAACCTCCCCGCGGATTGGTGAACCCATGCCCGAGCTGGCGCTCACCGACCTTTCGGGGAAACCTGTCACCTTAGCATCTTTCCGCGGCAAAGTGGTGCTCTTGAACCTCTTTTCAACGGACAGCACCGCTTGCGGGACAGCCCTACAACGGCTTGAGGAGAGGCTCGCGGACGTGGACGCTGCGCGCGTGCAGGCGGTTGCTGTTCACGCCGGTGAGACCTCCGTGCAGGCGATTGAGGCATTCCAAAAGGAACACCACCTCTCTCGGCTGCCGGTCTGGGTGGATAAAGTTGCCCAACGCCGCGAGCACCTGAATCGCGACGCGGCGGGCCTCGTCACGATAGTGGTAGCGGCCGATGGGGTTGTGGAAGCGGTGCTCACAGACCTCCCCTCCGTTCTGGAAAAGGTCGAGACGTTTATTGAATAGCCCGTGAGTCGGCGCGGTTTCAAACCGCGCTTACCAACATTGAGGAGCCAATATGTTCTTAACGTTAATCCAAAAAGAGATAATGCATCACGTGCTGAGCTCGCGGTTTGTCGCGTTGCTGCTGATGTGTGTCTTGCTCATCCCGCTCACACTTTCCACCAACTACGGGAAGTATCAACGCAACCTTGTCGATTACCAAGAAGCCGTCAAACGCACCCGCGCCGAGGCAGAAGAGAATCCGCCGGATGCACAAAACCCCAATGCTGAGGTAGCCAAACTCTTCCTCAAACCCACATCGCTCAGCGTCTTCGCGAACGGGTTAGAGGAGGCACTACCGAGTTATCTCGGCATGACGCGCAACGGTGTACGGCAAGGGGCCACCGGCCTCGCACAATCATCCCTCTCCTACGTGCTCGGCAATCTTGACTTTCTCTTCGTCGTCAGCACCGTCTTCAGTCTGCTCGCGTTGCTGTTCACGTTCGATGCCGTTGCCGGCGAAAGAGAAGCGGGCACGATTCGGATAACCTTGTCCAATCCGCTACCGCGTGATCTGTTTCTGTGGAGCAAGTTGATAGGCGGGTATCTCGTGTTCGTCGTGCCGTTCTTGGTGGCGTTTCTCTTGGGCTTATTCGTGATTGTCTGGCAAGGCTTCCCCCTCGGTGAACCCGAGATCTGGCCGCGTGTCCTCTTGCTGACAGGTATCTCGCTGCTCTACATCGCCGTGTTTTTCGCGATAGGCGTGCTGATTTCCACATTTTTAGACAGTTCCAAGACGGCCCTCATCGTGGCGTTCACGTTTTGGGTGTTTGCGGTGCTGATTGCACCGCGGGCCGGCTTTCTGGCGGCGAAACTGATTTCGCCGACGCAGACGGAGCAAAGTGTCTATATGCAGAGAACCGCACTGCGAAATAACCTCAATGAGGAAATGCAGAACAAAATCAACACCAAGATGTTTGCGGAGATGTCGAAAGGCGGGCGTCTTGAGATTAATACCCAGACGGATCAAAAGAAATATCAGGAATTGCGCGCGCCGATTGAAGAGGACTATCGGCAACGATTCCAGAACGAAGCGGACAAAATCGACCGGGAGTTTCAGCGGCAAAAAGTGCGGCAAGAAGAACTCGGCGCAACGCTATCGCGTCTCGCGCCGACATCGTCCCTCACCTACATCGCCATGAACTTAACGGAAACCGGCGTAATCAAGCGCGAGGCCTACTTCGAGACAGGCGAACGGTATTATGAGCGGCTGGATGAGGAACATTTCAGCAAGATCTCCGATGATCAATTTGCCCAGATTTTCCGCATCGCCGCTCGGATGAACACCGATAAGTCAAAGAAAGAGGAGGAAAAGCTCCCGCCCGCGCCCGAGCTGCCGATTCCCTCCGTGTCAGACACGCTCATTCACTCGGTTGTTGATGTGTTGTTGCTCTGTCTCTGGGCAGTGGTGCTGACGACGCTGGCGTTTCTGAAATTTTTCCGGTCGGATATTTGACATGGCGCGGTTGTTGACAAACCCTCTCACTCTATGTTATAATGCCTAATAGAAACAATTTTTTGAGAGGGCAACTGAATGAACACAACCCTAACGCCTCTTGCAGACTGCCTGTGTCGTCCTGCGAAAGTAGGGTGCCTGACTCGGTTTTTGATGCGTTTCATGCTCGCCATTTTGTTCTGGGGAGGCACCGCTTTTTTTCCCGTAGGCGGTGGAGTTCTCGCGCAGGAGGAGACAGAACCTATCCAATTGCAAAAAATCGTCGTCACCCCCGGCAGGTTCACGATGGACGACGGAGCATCCGCACGGCTCTCGCTATCAAAGCAAGAGATCGAACGCTTTCCTCTCGTCGACAACGACATCATGCGGGCCGGACATATTTTTCCCGGCGTAGTAGCGTCAGACTACAGCGCGCGGTTCAGTGTGCGCGGCGGCGAAAAAGACGACATCTCTGTCAGATTAGATGGAATGGAACTCTACAACCCCTATCATCTACAAGATTTCGGCGGCGCGGTATCCCTGATAGGACTCGGGCTCATCCAGCGTGCTGAACTGTTCATGGGCGGCTTCCCTGCAGCATACGGCGACAAGATGTCCGGCGTGTTTGACATCACCACAAAGGCTGTGAACGCCGAGAAAGTCTCCGCAAATCTCGGGTTGGACCTGATTAATGCAACCGCGATAGTGGAAGGCCCGCTCACGGATAAAGGCGGTTGGCTCCTGTCAGCGCGTCGCGGCTACGTCGATCTAATCCTCGCGCTCATAGATATTGACGAAATGTATAACCCGCAATACGCCGATGCCTACGGAAAACTGACGTACCAGATAACGGAGACAGATACACTCACGCTCAACGGGTTATACGGCTGGGATAAGAACCGCATCCGCGTCGATGATATGGATAACAACTTGGACTCCCTCTATCACAATTCAACGGTGTGGGCGAAGTGGCAGCACGAACTCGGCGCGGCGCATTGGACAGATGTGTATGTTTTCGGCGGCACCGCACGGCAAGACAGGACGACCGGAAAGGCGGATTTTGACAAACGCGACTTCCGATTCCTCGGCACAAAGGCAGAATTTACGGCGAACGTGCTTGAACAACACACGTTCCGCACCGGAATTTCGTGGCGGTGGCTGGCGGCACAATACGATTATGACGTGCAGGAACGGCAGGCAGGAATAAACGTCTATAAACCGATTCAAGTCAATTTTGACGACAGCGGCAACGAATTCAAGGCGTTTCTGCAGGACGAATGGCAGTTGCATCCAAAACTCGCGCTCAATGTCGGTGGACGTTACGTGTTTCAAAATTATCGGGAGACAGGAATTCAGCGGTATGAAATTGGCCCGCGCATCGCACTAGCACTGCAAGCGACAGAAAACCTCGTATTGCGCGGCGCGTGGGGCATCTACCATCAACCGGTTCATCTGATGGGAGTGCCGGTGGAAGATGGCGTGAACACCGTCGGCCGCGCTGAGCAAGCCACCCACTACATCCTCGGCGGTGAATACTCGCCAACCCCCAATTTCTTGGTGCGCGTGGAGGGATATTACAACCGATTTGCCAATCTCGCAGGGCGGCTCAGGGAGTTCGGACGGCAGAACCAAATTTTCGCCACACCGGCATCGGGGGACGCCCGCGGGCTCGATCTCTTCGTAACGCACGCCATTTCTGATAAATGGACATGGAGCATCGGCTACGCTTACGCTATCGCAGAGGAAGTGGCTGGCGATGAAACCATTTTTCGACAGTATGACAGGCGGCATTCTCTCGCACTGAGCAGCAGTCGCCAACTTTCGCCGACATGGCACCTCTATGTTAGCTGGCGGTTCCACAGCGGGGAACCGAGAACACCGTTGACTCACACGGAAGTGACATTGCCGAACGGCGGTATCGCGTGCGACCGGCAGTTTGGCGAGACTCATTCGGAACGACTGCCGGCATATCATAGCCTCGATTTTCGGATTACCAAACGAAGCCCCTACCGACGGTGGGAACTCACCTGGTATTTCCAAATCTTAAACCTCTACAATCACACGAACGTAGACCAATACGCGTTCAGTGAAATACGCGATGAAGACACGGGTAAGAGCATCGGATGTGCCATTGAGGAAGAACCGCAGCTTCCCATCCTGCCGACGTTAGGGATGACGGTGACATTTTAACGTTTCCCGTAGGCGCGCTCTCAAAGCGCGCCTACAGCGTCAGTCGTGTTGTTTTTAAAATCTTGGCTGTGCAGTCCATATTTCTGCATCCGGTGCTGCAGTTTGCGGCGCGAAATTCCCAACAACTGCGCCGCCTTGATCTGCTGTCCGTTGGTTTTCGTCAACGCGCTGCACACGTACTCTTTGATAATCTCCTCCAAGGAGACACCGGCCTCTAGAATATCAAACTCAACGTCCGTGACAGGCAGCGAGGTATCTAGAATTTCCGGCGGCAATTCCTCTTTGTCAATCACCTCGTTCTCCGAAAGCACAAAGATGCGGCGGAGATAGTTCTCCAATTGACGGATATTGCCCGGCCACTGATATCGTCTGAGCACGGACATCGCCTGCGGCGTGAACTGCTTCGGCGGTGCTCCGGCGTATTCGGTGCTGAATTTCTGGATAAGGAAATTCACGAGCGGCGGAATGTCCCCCGGGCGTTCCCGCAGCGGCGGCACGTGAAGCGGGATGACGTTCAATCGGAAGTAAAGATCTTCGCGGAAAACGTTATCCCGGACCGCCTCAATCAGGTTTTTGTTGGTGGCGGCAAGCACACACACATCCACCTTCATATTCTGCGTGCCGCCGATTCGGCGAATCTCACGCTCCTCCAGCACATGCAGCAGTTTGCTCTGCGTCTGAATCGGCATATCCCCGATTTCGTCAAGGAAGAGGACACCGTGATTTGCCACCTCAAACAGCCCCTTCTTCTCTGTCACCGCGTCGGTGAACGCGCCCTTTTCATGCCCAAAGAGCTCGCTTTCAATGAGCGTATCGGGAATAGCACCACAGTTAATCGAGACAAACGGATGTTCTCCTCGGGCCCCATGTTTATGAAGCGCGCGCGCGATGAGGCTTTTCCCCGTCCCCGTTTCACCGGTAATAAGCACCTGCGTGACACCGCGGTGGATGATGCGGGACATGTTTTTGAAGAGATGTTGCATCTGCTCACTCTCGCCGATGATGTTATTGAAACGGATGTCCGGTATAGTCTCATCGCTATCGGTGTTGCTTTGGGAGCTGAACGCGCCGCGGGTTTGCAAGGCATGCTGGACCTCGCGCTTCAGGACATCGATCTGGATCGGTTTCTCAAGGTAATAAAACGCGCCTTCGTGCGCGACAAGGTTGACAGCATCGTTGAGCTCCGCAAACGCTGTCATGATGAGCACCGGCAGGTCCGGATCGTTCCGTTTTATCTCCCGGAGCAGGGCCCGGCCTTCAAAACGTGAGGACATCCACATGTCGCTGATAACCAGGTCAAACATCTTTTCTTCAATGGCGGCGAGGGCGGCTTTGCTGTCGCCGACTGTTGCGACGGTATAGCCTTCGCGTTTCAAGATGCGCTGTAAAATCGTCAGTTGTGCCGCATCGTCGTCTACGAGAAGTATTGACGGCATTTTGGGTCCTCCGTAAGGTTGAAACATTATCATTCCGGTAAAAGCGCGCACGCTACCACGAGCGCGGTTGTCGACGTATCGGATAGATAGATACATCCGCCCTTACAAGTAAAAGCGCGCGGTGACACCCTGAGCGAGCGCGTCTGAAAATCGCGCCTACAGGTTCTATGCCTTGAGCGGGAAACTGATTTTAAAAGCGGTGCCCATCCCCATTTTGCTTCGCATCTCAATCTTCCCCTTGTGCGCGGCGATGATCTGGTGCGAAATGGCGAGCCCGAGCCCGATGCCCCCACTTGCCTCCTTCGTCGTGAAATAGGCATCGTAAATCTGTTCCTGAAATTCCTCTGGAATCCCGGTGCCGGTATCCCGAATCTCAATCACAACAAAGCGTTCCGCTTCCGTCTGCTCAAGCGTTGTCGTAATATAGATGCTCCCGCCCTTGGGCATCGCTTGGATGCTGTTTTGAATGAAGTTAAAGAGCGTCTGCCGCATTAACGCCGTATCCAATGAGACAGCGGGCAAGTCTGCATCGTAATTCCGAATCAGCTGCACCTTCGCTTCCTCCGCGACGAGCGCGAACTCCGATAACATCCGCTCCACGAGCGAATTGAGCTCGACCGGCTCAACGTTTAACTTCCGCGGCCGGTTTAAGGTGAGAAATTGCGCCGAAATCTGTTTCAGTTCATCAATTTTTTGGTTGACGATGTCTAGGAGCTCCTTCGCCTCCTCAATATCTTCCGGTGCCACTTTGGGTTGCGCGAAGACTGCCTTGAGATGCTGCGCTGTCATCCCAATGGAATTCAGCGGATTCCGAATTTCGTGCGCGATGCCAACGGCGAACTGTCCTAACGCCGCAATCCGTTTTGAGTGCGATTCCTGGAGCTGCCACAGCATCCGCACGAGGTTATGCGTTGCCCGCCCAATCTCGTCAGACGAATAGGTTTGTTGATGAGCGGCTACCTCCCCGCCGTTTTGGATAATGCGCGTCATCCGTTCCAGCGGTTTCATGACGAGATGATTCGTCGCCAGATCGATCAGGATAACAAGCAGGGCACCGACAAGGACTATCAGCCCAGCGTGCATCAGCAGCGAGTATCGGATCGATTTGTCAATATCTGGGACATTGAAAAGCACCTGGACATAGCCGGTTTGCAATTTTTGCACCCACAACGTCTCCTCCTGTTTCCAGAGGGTATAGATATTGCCCCTCTCTTTGTCCGTAATCTGCCAACGGGTGCCGGGTTTTTCCACCGTTACTGCCGCGTCAAGAACATAAATGTCGTTCGCGACGAGCACCTTCCACAACTCAAAATGGATACTCCCGCTGTCTAGCATCGTTTCATACGTCTCCTGCAAGGGGGGATTGCCGTAGCCGCCGGCCAGTTCAATCTGCCTAGGAGCAACCAATGAAACGAGGTATTTAATCACGATAGCGGTGGCGTTCTGTCCTTCCACGGTGTCTATCTTCGCGCCTTTTGCCTCAATTTGCGCCAAGTCTGCCGCGTCAAGGTTTATCCCTGTCGTATCGCCACGTGTGAGTAAACTGGAGCGGATGCGGGTATCGTCTAAAGAGACGTGAATGTTTATCACGTCCTTCATATCAGGATGTTCCTGCTTGAGTTGCCGCAGCACCGCGTCAATCCGTGCTGCATCAAAGGTGTGTCCGGTCTCCAATTCTCGGAGAACGGCATTCAGAATCGTCCCTTCCGCGATTTTTTTCAGTTCTGCACCGCGCTCCGCACCGAGGGCGTGCAAGGCATTCATCTCGCGACGCACCCGGATGCTATCAAAAAAGTAGAACGCCACCAGCACCGCCACAACGGTGAGGTTAATCACGAGGGAGTATTTCCATTGAAGTCGCATTTTTTTAACTGTCGGAACATGGCGAGGAACAGTGGACATCTCTGCCGGAAAACCCGCAGAGCTGACAGCGTTAAAGGTAGTGTGCTTTCGCGGTGCGACACACGCACGTTTTCTGTAGGCGTGAGCGTGGCGGCCCTCGCCCTACGAATTGCGGGGCATTACCCGCCGCACAGCGTCTTTCCACCCCGCCAATTTTTCGGCGCGGCGGTTTGCATCCATCTGTGGCGAAAAGAGACGCTCAACGGCGCGGGATGCCTCAAGTTCCGCCGCGTCTTGCCACACACCGGTTGCAAGCCCTGCGAGATACGCAGCACCAAGCCCTGTTGTTTCAATGCAGCGGGGCCGTTCTACCGCTATCCCCAAAATATCTGCCTGAAATTGCATCAGGAAGTCGTTCGCGACAGCACCGCCATCAACGCGCAATTTCTCCAGCGTCATGTCTGCATCTGTCAACATCGCCGTGACGACATCTGTGGATTGAAACGCGATTGCCTCCAACGTTGCGCGGATAAGATGCTCGCGCGTGGTGCCGCGCGTTAAGCCGAAGATGGCACCCCGCGCCTCTGCGTCCCAATACGGCGCGCCGAGCCCGGTAAATGCTGGTACGACAAACACGCCATCGGAATCCGCAACTCGGTTCGCGGCACTCTCTGTCTCTGCGGCTGTCTCAATAATTCGGATACCATCACGGAGCCACTGCACGGCGGCACCAGCGACGAAGACACTCCCCTCCAATGCATAAACGGGCGCATCCGTTAAGCCACAAGCGAGCGTCGTCAAAAGGCCTGTCCCCGAGTGCACCCGCTGTGAACCGGTGTTGAGCATCAGGAAACAGCCGGTGCCGTAGGTATTCTTCGCCATGCCCGGTTTCAGACACAATTGCCCGAAGAGGGCGGCCTGCTGGTCCCCCGCAATTCCCGCAATCGGCACCCGGTAGGAGAAACCCCCCGGTCTCGATTCTCCCCGATAGGAGAAACTCCCCGGTTCCGACAGGTTTCCCTTTCCTACCAATCCTGATATTTCCGCCTCTCCAAAGATTCCGCCAGATGGGCAAACTTCCGGCAAAATCGCTTTCGGGACATTGAAAATATCCAACAACGTATCGTCCCATGTGAGTGTCTCAATATTAAACAGCAAAGTCCGCGAGGCATTGGTATAGTCGGTTTTGTGAACGTTTCCATCTGTCAATTTCCAGAGGAGCCACGTGTCTATCGTGCCGAAGGCGAGTTCCCCGCGTTCGGCGCGTTCCCGCGCCCCCTCTACCTCGTCAAGAATCCATGCCACCTTCGTCCCTGAAAAATAAGGATCCAACACTAAGCCTGTTTTTGCTTTGACGAGTTCCTCGAGTCCCTGCTGTTTGAGGGCGGCACATCTCTCAGTTGTTCGGCGGCACTGCCACACAATCGCCGGATGGATGGGTTTCCCGGTTTTCCGTTCCCAAACGACGGTGGTTTCGCGTTGATTGGCAATCCCGACAGCGGCGATGTCCGCGCGCGCATCGGAGCGAAGGGAGTCTAGCACATCGGCGATGGCGAGTTGCGTCACCGCCCAGATTTCCTCCGCGTCATGCTCTACCCAGCCGGGGCGCGGATAGTGCTGCGTGAATTCCCGGTATCCTTGCGCAACGATGTCTCCGTGCGCATCAACGAGGAGCACCGTTGTGCCGGTCGTGCCCTGGTCGATCGAGAGAATGTAGGTAGAATTCGGCATCTTTCGGTTCCTAAAAATAGTTTCTTGCCAGCTGGCGCGTTGTGCATTAGCATAACACCAATAGAAAAATATGTCAAGTCAGAGGCGTTCAATTCTCCTATTCTGTAGTTCAGGCTCGTCCGAAGCTCTGGCATGTAGGTTTCCAAGCGAGCCCAAATAGGACAAGACCGGGCGAGCTGGTTTCCCTACAAGGAGGGAGGCGCGTTGTTTGCAATGTCAACATCAAAACCGAAAACTAAATGGTGCTGTCAAAGAGGCGACGGATAGCGTCTACCGCTGTCGCCGTATCATCAAGGGGATGAGGCTGGTGCTTTTCCTGCAACAATTGCAAAACCCGTTCCCCTAAATCGTGCAAACTGCATTGATGCACGATGGAACGCTCTACTAAATAACGGTAGACCTGATATCGCTTAGGTTCCAGGGTGCGCGCGGGACTCAGCGTTAGCACGATGACCGGTCTGCCGCTGCTCGCCGCCTCACATACCATCGAGAAACTATCCGCCGTGACGATGAGCAGCTCGCTTAAGGCGAGAATGGCTTGATAGGGGCTTGCAGTTGTGGACAGGGCACAGTCGTCTGGTTCAACGAATAGAGGACACCACGGCGCGGATTTGAGGATATTCGCGAGGCAATCTCTCACAGGCCGCGGTGTTCGGCGAGAGGTTGTCACTAACACCTCCGCCCCCGTCTTTTCGGCGACAGCGGATAAGAGGGCAAGCAGCCGCGCTGCGTCTCCTTCGGTGATGTCTTCATGTTTGTCTGCGCCGCCGATGAGGACACCGATGCGCATGCAATCCGGATGCGCCAACTCTGCTTTCAACGCGTCTAAATCGGCTGGCAAGATTTGGTTCGAGACACCGACGGTTTTGCAGACGTTTTTGCGATGCCTGCGCGGCCAGGAGAGCATAGGAAGAATAGCCAAGTCAAAATCGCGAGTGCCTAACGGCGAAGGCCGGCGGCATGTCACCGTCTTCGCCCGCAAAATTTCGCCGAGAAGTAAGTTAACCGCAGCGACTGAGGAACCGGTTGAGAGGATGCAATCGGCGGAATTGATGTCTGAAATAGCGGTATAGGTATCGCTGTGGAGGCTCCAGCGGAGGAGCACGTGCATAAGCCAACGCGGCAACGGCATCCATCCGAGCAGACACATCAGACAACGGAGGAGGTTATCGCGCCGTTTGCTGCGGAAACGAACGTCTATCCAACGTGTATCGCATTCCGGCAGGCGTTGGACGATGCCTAAGGATTGATTGTAGTGCCCCGGCTTGCCATCGCTTAAGACAACGATTTTCATGCCGCGATTCCTAGGGTAGGGTGTAGTCCACTAATTCGGTTATCCCTCTCTCGTTTTCAAATCGGACAATGCCAACATGGGGTGCAAGCCAGACGGTGTCGGTGACTTCGGGAGTTGCCACCTCTTCGTCGATAATAAAGAAGGTATATCCCGACCGGTATTCAATCTTATAGGTGTTTTCAAAGGTGCCGGCGGGTGTTTGCACAGTTTTTGGAGTGCCGACAACTGTGCCTTCAATGCGCAAATGCATCTCAAAGGCGAGTTGTAGGAGTTCTAATCCCTGCAGCAAAACGCGTCTTTCCACCTTCACGTCAAGGACACCCCACTGCACGTTGGGAGTCGGTGGGATGCGGTAGAAAACGAGTTCACGCTCGGATATTGAGTCCACCTGTACCTCAAATTCAATTCTTCCAAACGCGCCCTGCACCTGAAACTCTGGGGCTTTGGCTTTCACATACCGGTCGATGTCTTCAACGAAAGTAAGCACGCGATTCTGGGTTACGCGATACTGAGAGATTCTCAACAGGTTGAACGTGACATCTTCAAGGGGAGGAGTATACGTAAAGACACGATAGACGTTTTCACCAATAGTCCGCTCATGCGTCACTTCCCTCACCCACTGCTTGCCGTCGGGCCCGCTATATACCCATCGGCTTCCGAGCTCATCGGGAAAGTAGTTCGGTATTGACAGTTCCGTAGACTGCGATAGCGAGACGCTTTCATCGGAGCCGCACCCGGTCAGGAGCACTAAAATGCCGCAGAGAAGAAAAGCGATTAGTTTCATGGTTATCCTCCTGTTAAGGCGATACGGACTTCGCGCACCGAAATCCGAAATCGCTGATGGCGACAGAGGGCGTGAGCCGGAAGCGATAGGATATCCGCAAATGATGCGAGGAGCTGCTCCAAGAACCACCCCGCAACACACGGTAGGAGCGGAAACGAACGTCTATCCAACGTGTATCGCATTCCGGCAGGCGTTGGACGATGCCGAGGGATTGATTGTAGTGCCCCGGCTTGCCATCGCTTAAGACAACGATTCTCATTGCGCGATTCCTAGGGGAGGGTGTAGTCCACTAATTCGGTTATCCCTCTCTCGTTTTCAAATCGGACAATGCCAACATGGGGTGCAAGCCAGACGGTGTCGGTGACTTCGGGAGTTGTCTCCTCTTTGTCGATAATAAAGAAGGTATATCCTGACCGGTATTCAATCTTATAGGTGTTTTCAAAGGTGCCGGCGGGTGTTTGCACAGTTTTTGGAGTGCCGACAACTGTGCCTTCAATGCGCAAATGCATCTCAAAGGCGAGTTGTAGGAGTCCTAATCCCTGCAGCAAAACGCTTCCTTCCACCTTCACGTCAAGGACCTCCCACTGCACGTTGGGAGTCGGTGGGATGCGGTAGAAAACGAGTTCACGCTCGGATATTGAGTCCACCTGCACCTCAAGTTCAATTCCTTCAAACGCGCCCTGCACCTGAAACTCTGGGACTTTGGCTTTCACATACCGGTCGATGTCTTCTTCAACGAAAGTAAGCACGCGATTCTGGGTTACGCGATACTGAGAGATTCTCAACAGGTCGAACGTGACATCTTCAATGGGAGGGGTATACGTAAAGACACGATAGACGTTTTCATCAATAGTCCGCTCATGCGTCACTTCCCTCACCCACTGCTTGCCGCCGGGCCCGCTATATACCCACCGGCTTCCGAGCTCATCGGGAAAGTAGTTCGGTATTGACAGTTCCGTAGGCTGCGACAGCGAGACGCTTTCATCGGAGCCGCACCCGGTCAGGAGCACTAAAATGCCGCAGAGAAGAAAAGCGATTAGTTTCATGGTTATCTTCCTGTTAAGGCGATACGGACTTCGCGCACCGAAATCCGAAATCGCTGATGGCGACAGAGGGCGTGAGCCGGAAGCGATAGGATACCCGCAAATGATGCGAGGAGCTGCTCCAAGAACCACCCCGCAACACACGGTAGGAACGGATGTCGGTGTAGTCATCAATAACTTGTGCGGTAGTCTCAGCACCCGAAATCGGGTTCTTCAGCGGCGAAGTAACGTAAAAATTGCGCCGATATGCATCAAGGCACCACTCCCAGACGTTGCCCGCCATGTCATAGAGTCCATAGCCATTAGGCGCGTAACTGCCAACTGCCACCGTGTCACCGATTTCCCAACTGTAATTTGCCTTGCTAGTATCAATGTCATTACCCCAAGGATACTGGCTTCCATCGACACCGCCGCGTTGCGCTTTCTCCCACTCCGCCTCTGTCGGTAGTCGTTTGCCTACCCAGTCTGTATACGCCATCGCCGCATACCAGCTGACATAGACAACGGGATGTTCTGCTTTGTCACTCGGATATTCATTGCCATTCCAGAGATGGAGGTAATAGCCGTTGTGGTATTTCCTGGGGATGTTCCCTTTTTGCCACGCCGGGTTCGCAAGCACAAACGTCTGATATTGCGCGTTCGTCACCTCGTGCGTATCAATATAAAAAGCATCGACGTAGACAGGGTGCGGGGGACGTTCGTCGCTATAGGCGGAGTTGTCGTCGCTGCCCATCTCAAATTCGCCGGCGGGAATCAACACCATGCCCTCGGGGGCAGTTTCGGCAACGGGAGGCGGCGCGGCTGTTGACTCACCGAGGTGTTTCTCGACAAGTGCCAGATCGAGAATATTCACCGTCCCGTCCCCGTTGACATCCGCGCGCGGGGGATTCGGTCCCGAGACCCGGAGGTTGTTCCGGACAAGTGCCAGATCTTGCGCATTCACCTCGCCGTCCTGATTCACGTCCCACGCGGGCGAAGCGACAATTTTCCCGTCTACCGTTGTGACTGCCAGCGGCCGCGTCTCGCTATCCCAGAGCGTCACCTCGCTGAGTTTTAGCGTTGAAGCGTTAACTGCTACTACTTCAAACGTCACCGTTGCGAGGGTCCCATCGTTGGATGTACCGGGGCCACTTTGGGAAATCGCTGTCAGATAAACGTTGTTTTTCTCGTCAAGCTGTGCCACTGTGAGCGCGCCGGTAGGAAGGTAATCGGCGTTTGTCGCTTCCAGATAGCGCAGCGAAGCAGCATCGAAAACTACGCTCAGTTCGTAGCCCGCGACACCTTTCCCATCGGCGATGTGAATATCAACGCGCAACTGTTCCCCGACTGCCGGGGAGGGAATTTCAGCGGGTGCTATTGAGACGCGTGCCGCGCTGTGCCCCATCGCCGTAACACCGAGGGATAGCATCACAATCGCCGCGATAGCGAAATTGAGTTTGCAGGATAACCATTTTTTCATGAGTATGCTCCTTGACCGTTTTTTTTAGAAACGCCCATTTTTTCCGGTGCAGTTTTTTAAGTTTAACGTATCTTCGTATTTTTTGCAAGAGAATTGCCCAGTCCTGATTCAGAAAACTCGTTTTACCGTTGCATTGATATGCACAATTGTGATATAATTGTAGTAAATTATCAAAAAGGACATCATTATGAATTGCGAAATGAGCGAAACGCGCATGCGCATCTTACAACTGCTGAAAATGCGCGCCCAAATGAGCGTAGGGCAACTCACAGACGCACTGCACATCAGCTCCGTCGGCATCCGGCAACACTTGGCGATTCTGGAAGCAGAAGGCTTAGTTGAACATCAACGCGAGAAATTGGAACGCGGCCGCCCGCACCATCTCTACCGCCTCACAGAGGAAGCACACAGCCTCTTCCCGACGACTTACGCCAACTTTGCAGTGGAATTGATGCACGAAGTCGCGAAATTCAACGGGCTTGGATTTATCAACAAGGTGTTTCAGAGCCGCATGCAGTCGCAAATGCAGACATACCAACAGCGGGTGCAAGGGAAAACGCTCCCGGCGCGCCTCAAAGAGCTCGCGCTCATCCGCGACGAAGAGGGATACATGGCGCGCGTCGATGAAAACGGCACCGATTACTTCCTCATCGAACACAACTGTCCCATCGCCGTAATTGCTGAGGAATACCCAGATGTCTGTGAAATCGAGTTAGCACTTTTTCGGCATACCTTAGAGGCGAAAGTCTACCGTGAGGAGCATCTCATGCGTGGCAGTCATCGGTGTTGCTATCGCATTCCGAAAGCCGCCCAAGACGAACCGGCGTAAAAAGCGCGCCTACCGATGAAAGGGTATCTCCATGTCCGACAAACAAGGCAGACGCGGCTTTTTTAAGGAGGCACTCAACCAAATCCTCCAGCCGGTCGCCGAAATTTTAGACGAACGTGTAGGACTCACTCCTGCAATGGAAAGTCCGCTGTCTGTGCCGAACGCGGCGATGCTGCGGCCACCCGGCGCGCTGCCTGAGGAAGAGTTCCTCGAAAAATGCCTCCGCTGCGGTAACTGCGTCAAAAATTGCCCCGCTGAAGCCATTCGTCCGTTAGAAAGCGAAGACCCGGGGCTGATGCAGACTCCCTATATTAACCCTGACGTGCAACCGTGCGTCATCTGCGATTCGCTGGCGTGCATGTATGTCTGTCCCAGCGGCGCACTCCAAACCGTCTTTGCGGAAGACATCGCAATGGGAGTCGCAGTCTTCACTGCAGAGACTTGTCTTCGTTCAAAAGAGATTGCCTGCACTTACTGCGTGGACAGCTGCCCCATCGGCGAAGATGCCATCTGCTTCTCGCCGACAGGCACAGTTGAGGTGCTTACACCGGGATGCACGGGCTGCGGTGTCTGCCAGTATGTTTGTCCTACGTCTCCGAAGTCAATAGTCATTGAACCGCTACGGTAATCTTTTACGCGTTTTCATGAAGTTTCAGTAATTAAGGTAATTTTCGGCAAGCAGGCACGCGCTGGGACTGTAAGGGCGGATTTCTCTATCTGCCCGTATCGCTCGCGAAAAATAACGCGTTTATTTCCTTAATCTTCATCAAAGCGTGCCTCCCGTCAAAAGTTGCGCTATGTCTCTTCTCTATCAATTCCTCTCGCAGGCACCGCCGAAACTGCGCGCCATCAAACCGCCACTTGAGGTGCCGCAAAGCCTGTTCCCCTATTTTCTCGCCGGCGGGATTTTTGTCGGCGTTGTCGCAATGCTGGTATGGCTTTATCTGCGGAAACGCCGGCAACCACCGGCTCCCACTCCCACTGAAGAGGCGGACATCCGTTCGCCGCATGAAATCGCTTATGAACGGCTAGCGGCGATTGAAGCCGCTGCATGGCTCGCGCACGGCGACATGGACGCGTATCACACTCACATCTCTCACGTGATTCGCGAATACATAGCGGCACGCTACCGCATCCCCGCATTGGAATTGACGACGACGCTCCTGCTCTCGCAATTAGCGAACCTGCAGCTAGGCACGCTGGACATCACCAAGGTCCGGCATTTCTTCGTCAATTGCGACAAAGTGAAGTTCGCAACGTATCAGCCCGCGGTACCCGAAGCGACAGAACGGATGGCAGAAGCGCGATGGTTCGTTGACGTAACGAAAACCCCAGCCTGATTTTAGAACCCGCGCCGCCCCAAAACGGAACGTCAGTTCCGCCCTCGTTAGGTATTATATTATATCCGGCCGTGAAAGTCAACTTTCAAAACGACATCAATCTTCGCCATCAGCCGAATCGTCTCTCCGACGGCCATCAACACCCGTTGATACTGCCGAATCTCCGTAGCCGTTAACCGCTGTTTCCGCCGTTCCTTGGATGTCCCGCAGATAGGTATCACAGAGATTTTGAAAATTCATACGTCCAATCCGTGACTCGGTAGCCGAAGTTGCTATAAAAGAGGAAGGCGCGATGATTATCCCATGCCGTGCTAATGAGCGCGTGGCGGTATCCAACTTTGCGCATTTCCTGAAGCGCGCGTTGGAGCAAATAACGGCCGATGCCTTGCCCTTGGAATTCGTCTTCAATGCCGAGCCACATGGTATGGCACCAGTCTTGCGCGTCGGAGTGGCTTGAAAATTCACCGCCGCAGAGCGATTCGCAAACGCCGACTTCTTCGCCAGCGCGGCACCCGCGCACGGTGCAGTTTGGAAGTTTGCCTCTTCCCTCTTCCCATTCAACAGTGATTTCTAAAGGTTGCGCGAGCGGTGTTGGCGTAACATCGTAATTCTTCCACGCCAAAAACACCTCGCCGGCGGTGCGTTCGTAGCCGTTGAAGGCGAGGAGTGCCTGCACCTGTGCAAGTGCATTGGATAAGTAAGCGTGCCCGAAGTGGTAGAAGCGGTAGCGGTATTTTTGCGGCACAGCAACGATGCGAGTAGCGGCTTGCATTTTTAAGTGGGCCTCTGCCTTCTCAAGCAGGGCCTGTCCCGTACGGCGTTCACCGGGGAGATAGCCGAGAAACCTGATGATGCCGAGATTGCACTTGTGTCGTCTTAATTCGTCAACGCGCGCTTGGACAAATCCAAGCACAGTGTCGTCCGATGTGGCAACAAAAGTATGCTGTGAAATAAAAAAGATGTCAGGGTGTCCCCCCGGTGGCGCACTAGACAGTTCTTCTCCGAATTCCGCTTCGGTTACCGGATAGCTGTGCGGTACATCCGTGGTGAGGCGGTTGTAGCAGGCTGTCATCGGCTCCAGCAACTCGGGGGTGTATTCAACGATTTCCATTTTTTATCTCCGTTTGAAAGATAGAGTGTGAGAGTCTAATACGAAATGAATCTGAATCTTCGGGCTTGCCCTGCTTGGCAGGGAACCCGAACGGGGCAGGCCCCGGCCAACTCATCACCACCTACAGACGCGAGCCGAATCAGATTAATTAGGTATAATACCACATTCTCGGATAGATGTCCAGAAGTCTACCGAACGAAAATCCGCCCGCGGCCGTAGCGCGAGGGACAACCTGTCCCTCGCAAACGCTCACTTCCGAAAACTCAGAAAAATTATCTTTCTTGACAAATTTTGCAAAAATCGTTAGAATAAAGCATATTTTCGAGCAGAATTGTCTTTTTTCTTGACAAATTTTGCGAGAACGATTAGAGTTAAGCACATTCACTTTAGCGCGTGAGTTTTTATTGGCGTGCGAGAATAATTTTTCCATTTTTTTGTAACGCAATTCGCCAGGACTGCGTTATAGAAATTAGCCGACTGAAAGAATCCTTGTGAACGAAAGGGGCTGTTTGTTATGGCGCGCCAAGCACCCGACGATTTATCCGCTGTTGAAGATACCTATCTCGCGACACAAGCTAAACAAGGCGACGAAATCGCGTTTAGTCAACTCTTCGACAAGCACTATAGTTGGGTTTATAGTAAAGCCTACCGTATGCTTGGAAACTACCAAGATACCGAAGAGGTGACTCAGGATGTATTCGTCAAAGTTTGGCAGAAGCTGAACAAATGGGACACCGAACAAGGTAGTTTTCAGGCGTGGCTCAATACGGTAGCACGAAATACGATTATTGACGCAATACGGAAGCGCGACCGCATCCGGGAATCACCGGTGGGCGGCTCACCTGACGATGACGAGCTGCCGCTGAGCGAATACGAGGATACGCGCCCCGGGCCGGAGAGACAACTTGAGGCACAAGAAGCTCAGGAAATCTTGGAAAGCGCGCTCCAACAGGTGACGAAGCCGAACCATCGCATCGCATGGATGCTGCGCCACCTTGAAGGCTATAGTATTGCGGAAATCGCCCGAATTCTTGACCGGAAGGACGGAACTGTCAAAATCTGGATCTTCCGATGCACGCAGGAACTGCGGCAAATTCTCATTAATAAGGGCATCCAATGGATTTACTAGGAACGGCTTCAGCGTCTAGGGCGCGCTACGATAGCGCGCTGTGCCAGATGATGAGGCAGTCCGACGAATTGGAGGATAAACTCATGCGCTTTTGGAAGCGAACCGACGCTCATCATGCCTCGGCAGATGAGGTGAAAAAGGCTGATAGGTTAGAGGCATACACCTGCTGGCTGAAAAACGAAAAGTTATCACGCAAGCAGAAACGAATCTTGAAGGAACTGCCCAGCTGCCCCGATTTTCAGGCGTTGAAGCAGTTAGTTGACTTCACGCACTATCGGTTTGAAGAACGGGCCACCGTTACGCCGCGTCCCGGCGCAAAGGAAAGTGCCCGCGCAAGACTGATGGCGGAAATCCGGGGCGAAGAGCCGGAACAGGCATACGCCCCGGCCGGCTCGGCGGCACCTGTCTACGGCCCAGAGCAGATGGGCAACCAGCACACCGATGTGATGCCGCCGATGGCATCAGTGCCCACAGACGAGGAGTTAAACTGGGGGAACAAACCTTCCGAGCGAATCGCAACGCCTTACAACGCCATCCGCACGCTCTCCCGCATGCACCTGCGGTTCGAGCAGAAGGACGATGACCTTTACCTTACCGACATGGGGAGCTCTACCGCGACTTACGTCGAAGGCGAACGCGTTGAGGATACCAAACTCATCCACGACAACGCAACTGTTGAATGCGGGAAGGTTACCCTTAAGGTTGTTAACATTCAGCGTTCGTAAATTTCCGAGTGATGGGTGGATACCACCGGAACGGCATCCACCCTTAACAGACTTGCAAACCGGCGGCGTTTTGCAGCGGCTGGCATCGCCCGCCGCTGCACGCGCCCGGTCTGCAATTTTCAAACGAAGATATGCGACATACCGCTTCACCCGCGCTCTCTCATTTCCAACGCGCAGCAATCTGTTATCAGCAGGCGCGCTACGTTGAAGCAATACGACACTACCTCGCAGGCTTAAAACTTGACGTAACCCGGCACCACATCTACGCCGATCTTGCCAAAGCATACGAGATGGTTGGGGAATGGGATAGGGCATTAACCTATTTAGACATCGCGCTCCAGCGGTGCCCAGATTCTCCCACCGCGCACCGCCGCAAGGCACGCCTCCTACAAGAAAAGCACGGCTTCGATGCGCTCCTTTTTGAGAGCGGCATCTTGCACCAACCGGAATTTCCGAGCCGGGAATTTTTGAAGTGCTTGGAGAAAGATGGAGACGACTCCCGAAAGCCGGGTTCCGTTTTGCAGGAAGCAAGTAGCGACTATGGACAGCGTGCGGCCCGCCGACACACCTACTGGCGTGCAGACCTTGGCCGCTTTACTCTCATCTGCGATGCCGCGATGAGCGCGCAGTCGGTGTGGTATATCTCGCAACTCGTGCGACGAACCTCCACCGAAGTAGGGAAACTGCTGAGGTTCTACCCCACCGATCCGGTTGCTATCACAATTACCAATACCGGCGGAATTTCCACAGCACCGCAAAGTCCACTGCCACGATGGGCCAGTGGGTGTTATGATGGGCAAATCCGATTAACGTATTGCGCGGAGGCCGGCGAACCGGTGCTCAGCATTCTGTACGCGCTGCTCCGGCACGAGTGGACGCATCTGCTGATTCATAGGCAGTTGCAGCATCCGTTTCCGAATTGGCTTGACGAAGGACTCGCGCAACACATTGCACGTCCAATATTTCCTTATGAACGGCACTGTTTGCAACAGGCTGTTGACAACAAAGCCCTGCTCTCCTTCGCCGCGTTAAGCCAGCCGCTCAGCCATCTCTCTGCCAAGCGACGAATGCTGGCGTATCTCCAATCCTCGGCGATTGTGGAATACCTCACACAGCAATTCGGTTTCGCCGGGATTCGCCAACTGCTGCGCCGCCTCAACGAGGGTATCCCGATTGAAACGGCGATTGCACAGACGTTTGCCAAAAAATTAGCAGAGATTCCCTTGGCTGGTTTTCTGTCCCTATAAGCATCAGAGCGGATGTTCGCCAGGGTGGATATGGACATCCGCCCCTACAGCGCATAATGACTAAGTTGGATATCGCCATTCTCATTCTTATCGGATTAGCGGGGTTGAGCTGCTACCGCGCCGGTTTCACCCGAAGCGTTTGGGGGCTTTTCTCGCTGGGCACCGGGTTCTGGACAGCGAGTTATTTTTCTCCGAAACTGGCACCCTACCTCCAACGGTTCATCGAGAACCCCGATGCAGCGAAATGGCTGAGCATCGTCGCGCTCGTCATCGTTACCGCTATTCTCGTGGATATTCTCTTTGAACGGATCCGCCGCATCTTTGA
This sequence comes from uncultured Poribacteria bacterium, assembly GCA_958296135.1. Lineage (GTDB taxonomy): Bacteria > Poribacteria > WGA-4E > WGA-4E > WGA-3G > AGPOR5. Next base: position 3,144,029 of record CATQHZ010000001.1, on the reverse strand, counting down.
AGAAGGCGTTTTAGGATGGCTAAACCGCCTGTTGGGAATCGGCTTCGGTATTGCTTCTAGCGTTATCTTAATCGCGTTCGCGCTCATTCTTCTCAAAATGCATGGCGGTGAGACGTTCAAAACTGAAATTGAGAACTCCCGCTTCGCGCCGCGACTCGTAGAACTCGGACACCGCGTCTGGACGGCCAGCGAGGAACAGGTGCGGAAGCAACTGGAAACCGACTAATACCAAATGTCCCATAGGCGCAGTTTCAAACCGCACCCATGGGCTCCGTCTGTCAATCCTAATTTGATAGCCCTTACCACCCCGCCTGCTTCAGAAATTCCAATGCCATCAACGTATGTCCCTCCGCGTTCGGGTGCACGCCATCTTGCGTTGTCCACAATGCCCCGGGGCGCGCTGCGACTGCCTTCTGAAAAGCGGCATGTGTCTGGATGAGCCGTGCGTCAAATTCCTCGGCAAGCCGGTGGATGCTGGCGTTATAGGCATCGACTACTAACGGGCGCGGCACGTCGACATCTTCCGCGACATAGAAAATCTCAAAAAGAAAGAGGCGCGCCTGCAGTTCATCACGAACCCGCTGCAGGATACGCCGATAGCAAGCCTCCCAAACCGGCAGGTAATCTTCCGTTGATACACCTTCCGCGTGCTGGCGACTGGCGTTATTAATCCCGATTTTCACCGAGAGCCACGCCGGAGCCTCGGCAATGACATCCGTGCCCCACCGACTTTCTAAGCCTTCAACGATGTCCCCGCCAATTCCTTTGTTCACGTAGGCGATGTCGCGTTCCGGGTATCTCGCTGTGATGAGCTCCGTTATTTTACGGACGTAGCCGTGCCCCAGGGGCGCGTGCAAATCTCGCCGCCCGCAATCCGTGATGCTATCTCCGATGAAAAGAACCTTCTCGCCGGACTGAAACAACAAATTATTCACAGAAATTCTCCTGTATGTAGTATAATGATTAAAGGGGAGTTTACCACACTTAGATATAGCTTGCAAGTAATTGCCTCTCCCGCGTTGACATGCGTTAGGTTTCCATGTTATACTTTATTCTCAAGGAGGCACGGCAGCATGATTTCCACCAAAGAGATTCAAGCCACCTGCGATGACATCGTGCGCGAATTCGCACCACTACAAGTCATCCTCTTCGGCTCCTATGCTTATGGCACACCGACAGATGACTCCGATGTTGATATGCTCGTCGTGATGGCGATGCTGCAATCGGAGACGCGGCGGCAAGAATTGGACATGAAAAGACGCATTCCCACGCGGTTTCGGTTGGATTTGCATGTTCGCTCACCGGAGGACATCGCGTATCGTGTCTCGCATAACGATTGGTTCTTCCGCGAAATTCTTGAAAAGGGCGATGTGCTTTATGAAAATCAGGGCGCGCTGCCACCCCACAACGGCGAACTGCGGCTCGCCGAAAAAGCCGTGGTGCCTGTTTGGGAGATGAACGGCTCTATGAACCCATTGACATTGGAATTGGTGCAAAAGGCTGAGGCTGATTATGCTTCGGTTAAGTTGCATCTTCAGCATTTGTCCACCCCCGGTTTTCTTGATATTATCTGTTTCCACTTGCAGCAGTGCATTGAAAAATATCTCAAGGCGTGGCTGCAGGAGGCAAACATCCGCCCGCCGAGGACGCACGACTTGAACGAATTGCTGGCTCTGATTGCACCAACGCACCCGGAATGGCGCAGATGGCACTCCGATTTTGGGGCGTTTACAAAATACGCCGTGGATGGCCGGTATCCGGCGTATTTTGCGACAGCGGCCGATGTTGCACACGCGGTGCGCATCGGCGACGAAGTTCGCAGCGCACTCCGCTCGGCGTTAGGACTCTCTATAGACACGGAAAAAGACGATGAAAAAAGAAATCGGCGTTCTTTCTGATTGCCGCGTTGACATGCGTTAGGTTTCCATGTTATACTTTATTCTCAAGGAGGCACGGCAGCATGATTTCCACCAAAGAGATTCAAGCTACCTGCGATGACATCGTGCGCGAATTCGCACCACTACAAGTCATCCTCTTCGGTTCCTATGCTTATGGCACACCGACGAAAGACTCCGATGTTGATATGCTCGTCGTGATGGCGATGCTGCAATCGGAGACGCGGCGGCAAGAATTGGACATGAAAAGACGCATTCCCACGCGGTTTCGGCTGGATTTGCATGTCCACTCGCCAGAGGACATCGCGTATCGTGTCTCGCATAACGATTGGTTCTTCCGCGAAATTCTTGAAAAGGGCGATGTGCTTTATGAAAATCAGGGCGCGCTGCCACCCCACAACGGCGAACTGCGGCTCGCCGAAAAAGCCGTGGTGCCTGTTTGGGAGATGAACGGCTCTATGAACCCATTGACATTGGAATTGGTGCAAAAGGCTGAAGGCGATTACATCACAAGCCAATCAATGCTTCCGCAGGTAGCCACGCCAACTATTCCTGATGTTATCTGTTTCCACTTGCAGCAGTGCATTGAAAAATATCTCAAGGCATGGCTGCAGGAGGCAAACATCCGCCCGCCGAGGACGCACGACTTGAACGAATTGTTGGCTCTGATTGTACCAACGCACCCGGAATGGCGCAGATGGCACCCCGATTTTGGGGCGTATTTTGCGACAGCGGCCGATGTTGCACACGCGGTGCGCATCGGCGACGAGGTTCGCGACGCACTCCGCTCGGCGTTAGGACTCTCTATAGACACGGAAAAAGACGATGAAAAAAGAAATCGGCGTTCTTCACGTCATCACTGATACAACGCTTCAATCGCGATTCACACACGCGCAACTGGCAGAACTGGCAATTGCTGGCGGCGCGGACACGGTGCAATTTCGGCAGAAAACGGGCACGACGCGCGAATTAGTGCACACCGCACAAGAAATGCAGACGCTCTGCGCGCAACACGGTGTCCCGTTAATTGTCAATGACCGCGCCGATATCGCGATGGCAGTCGGCGCGAAAGGCGTGCATTTCGGACAGGACGATATGCCTGTCACCATCGGGAGACGTATCCTTCCCGCGGAGACTCTCATCGGAGCCTCGGCACGGACCGAGGCGAAAATCCTCGCCGCGATTTCGGAAGGAGCGGACTATATCGGGTTCGGGCCTATTTACGACACCAGCTCAAAGCCGGACGCGGAAACCGCCAAAGGGCTCGCGCGGCTTCGCCGCATGTGCGAGATTGCGGATTGTCCTGTCATCGCGATTGGCGGTATTACGGTGGATACCGCTGCAGCGGTAATTCGTGCGGGCGCACACGGCATCGCTGTCATCTCCGCAGTGTGCGCGCATCCCGAACCGCAAGTTGCAACGGCTGCACTGCTCAGCGAAATTCAGAGAGGTATCGCTTGGCGACGTTGAAAGGGAAAAATATGAATGATATGGATAAAATCGCACATCTCATAGCGCAGTTCAGAGAACCAGACCAGGTTTACGAACCCGATCTGAGCAAAATCGAAGAGGCGTTCGTCCAAAAATTATGGCAGACGCAACGCTTCTTCAATGCTAATCTTGAGGCGATTGACAGACGCACAATCCGCGTGCTGAAGCCCGGAACGTGGAACCACGGCGAGGGCCCCGATTTCTTGCACGCAGAAATTGAACTCGCCGGCAAACTGCACGTCGGAGATGTTGAGATTCACGTTAGCTCTTCGGAGTGGTATACGCATAAACACCATCTCAATCCCAGATATAACCGCGTCATCCTGCATGCTGTTTTCTTTAACGATGATTTCAATCTGCGGACGCGGCTCCAGAACGGGAAGCGGGTTCCGACGTTGGAACTCCTCAAATTCATCAACGCGCCTACCGGTGATATGTTTGACCAGGCGCAGAAAGCGGAGGTAAATGCCGCCAATTACTGCCAGGTAACGGGGCACAAGCTCGACGTTGAGGTGCTACGCGGCGTTTTTGATTCGTTAGGACGCGAACGTTTTTTGGAGAAAACGGAGGCGATGCGCCTCTTGCGAACGCGCCTCGATTTTGAGCAACTGCTCTACGAAGGAATAATGGAGGCATTAGGTTACCGAGACAACAGCACGCCCCTGCGCGAACTGGCACAGCGTGTGCCTTTCGCCGACTTTGACGAAAAATCCGAATGGGAGATCCAAGCCATCTTATTCGGTGTCGCCGGGCTGCTGCCATCACAACTTGAGGAACCGCTGCCGGTGCAGGCGGCTGAACATCCGTTCATTGCAGCGTTAGAGGCACTGTGGAGTGCTTCGGATTACGCATCGCGCACGGAACAGATGGCGGCATCCCGATGGCGTTTCGGAAAAATCCGACCCTTTAACTATCCTACCCGGCGCATCGCAGCGATAAGCCGACTCATCCATCACTGTCAAGGCAGCTTGATGATGCACTTTCTCCCCACCTGCGAACGCTCCGTCACAGCCGAGACACCGCAGCTGCTGCGCAACATTCAGAGAGAACTCCTGGCACGCCTCACACTGGAACCCGATGGCTACTGGGAAACCCACTCCAACTTCGGACGCGCCGTCGGCAAAGCGGCACTCATCGGAAAAAGCCGCGCATTGGACATCCTCATCAACAAAATCTTACCGGTGGCGTACGTTTGGGCGGTTGAAGCGGATAGCCGGGGACTGCAAAAAGCGATTTTACAGCTGTACAGCAGTTACGCGAAATTGCAAGAAAACGCGATGCTGCGTAAAATTGAGAAGCAAATCTTCACCGAAGCACAGCCGATGAAGGATGCAATCAAAACAGCCAAAACGCAGCAGGGGGCGATGCGGCTCTACAAAAATTACTGCGCCGATAAACTCTGCGATCTGTGTCCCATCATCGAACACGACGCAATTCTTGCAGAGGAAGGGCTGGAGGATTCTGGCGTTTGAGTAGGCGGGACATCCCTATCCCGATATCAATGCTGGTAGGCGGGACATCCTTGTCCCGATATCAATGCTGGTAGGCGGGACATCCTTGTCCCGATACGGCCATGCATCAAGACGCGGGAGGGCTCTCCTACTGCAACAAGGCGAATGAAGGCATCCGAAATGGACTCGCAAGCGAAACCGTTGACAGACGAATCCTACTGGACAACCCTCTGGGATGGACAGCAGCATAAGGTGCGGCACCTGCGGTGGGCTTATGTCGCGAACCGGCAACTCGCCAAACTTTTTCAACGCGCATTGGCGGATTTCGGAAAATTGAACGCTTCCAGCCCGCTTTACAGGCGCAAAAACGTAGTCATCGACAACGTCAATGACGGATTACGCCGACAGACGTTATTGCACCAACAACCCTTGCGAGCGACAAAAGAGGATTGTAACCCCGCTTTCTCTGAAAAACCAAAACTGGTTGAACTGGGATGCGCCGATTCGTTATGGCTCCCCTATCTCGCGCAAACCTACGAAAGTGACTGTTACGGTGTCGATTTCTCGGAGTTAGGCTGTCAACTCGCGCAACGCAACCTTGCCCTCGCTAGCGCGCAAGGCACGGTTGTCTGTGAAGATATGTTTGATTTTATCAAAACGCACAGAGAAGAATTTGACTTCGTCTATTCAATGGGATTGATTGAGCATTTCACCGAACCGCAAGCGATTTTGGCGGAGATGCACACGCTTCTTAAACCCATGGGGACACTGCTCACGCTCACGCCGAATCTGCGAGGAATGTACACGCCTATCGCGCGCGTCGCGAGCCCGAAACTCCTCGCGACGCATCAGGTGATTACGCCGCCCGCACTCGCTAAGGCATTACGAGACGTTGGGCTTCACGTCACAGAATTCGGCTACACGGGCGGCCCTCTCAAATTGAGCGTCGTCGATTATTCACCGTGGCGCGCGGTTATCGGAAAATGGGGGCATGAGATGCTTTGCAAGTGCGTCAATTTGACGGATATTGTCATCGGAAATTTGCTCGCGGGGATGCGCATTCCGAACCAGCAACTCACCTCGCCATACGTTTACGCGATATGTAAGAAGTTGCCCATCTCATCGTAGGACGAGGGACAGGCCCTCGCCATTTCGTCAGGTTTGAATTCGCGAGGGACAGGTTGTCCCTCGCGCTACAAGCCAAGGACGGTTTCCATCAAGCTTGAGTTCGCGAGGGACAGGTTGTCCCTCGCGCTACAAGCCAAATTACAATTTACGAAGATTCATCGAGGGATTTGTCCCTCGCTAAAAATTGGAGGTATCTCATGAAAACGTTATGTGTCTTAGCAATTGCACTGCTTTGCGTCTCAATCGCTGCTGCAGAGGAGACCTTCTTTTCTGCGCTAGAGAGCAAGGCAGAAGTAGAAAAAGAGGGCGGCACCGTCGATGGCGGCAGTTTCGCCCCCGGTAAATTCGGCAACGGCTTCGTCAGCGAAGAGGTAGGCGATGTCATCCACTTCCCTGTAGAAGACCGGTTCGTCAACCTTGATGAAGGCACCGTCGAACTCTGGGTAACGATGGGGTTCGATGCCAAGGAGGTCAACGGCGAACTTTTCCTGTTCATGACTTACAAGCGCGGCACGGATGCTGTGTTCGTGCAATTTGATGGCGGCGGCATTGCGCGCATGCGCATCAAAAGCGCAGGCTCGTGGTTCAACGCCGATAGTTCACCGCTCAATTGGAAAGAAGGGGAGCATCACCATATAGCAGGCACGTGGGGCCCGGCCGGCTTGAAACTCTACCTAGACGGCAAGTTAGAGGGAGAAGACGATTTCAAAAAGGGACCGGCGGTGTTCGCCGAAACCTTTGAGATCAACAACGCTTCCCCGCCCGATCCCAAGTTCCCAACCAACTGCGTCGTCGATGGGCTTCGGATTTCTGACCATCAGAAGGAAATCGATGAGTTTATCATGGATGACCCGGCCCCCATCCAGCCTCTCGGAAAATTGGCGACGGCTTGGGCAAGGATTAAGTCGGCAAAATAGACCGGCCCGCAGCCCATAGGGCGAAGGCCGTCACAGTCACGCCTACAGAAAACGTGCGTGTGTCGCCTGTCCCTCGCTATGCCTCCGGGCATCAGCGGATTTTCGTCGGGATCGAAGGTTCGCGAGAGGAGCCCTCGCGCTACGGAATAAGGGCGGTTTTCGTTCAAGGAGGAAAAATGTTCAAACAAGAGAGCCCCCTCTTCACAGCTGGAACAGAAGGGTATCACACCTTCCGCATCCCGGCACTAGCTGTCTCCACTCAGGGAACGCTGCTCGCGTTCTGCGAGGGGAGACGCACGGGCGGCGGCGATTCTGGTGACATTGATATTGTGCTGAAGCGCAGTTTTGACAACGGCGCAACTTGGCAGCCGATGCAAATCGCTGTCTCAACCGGAAGCGATACCGATGGAAACCCGTCTCCCGTCGTTGATAGGCACACTGGCACAATCTGGCTGCTCTTCTGCAAAAATCTCGCCGATGGCGCAGAAGGGAAGATTATCTCTGGCGAGGCACCGCGCACCGTCTGGGTAACCTCCAGCACGGACGACGGTGAAACGTGGGTAGAACCGAAGGAGCTCACGGACACAACCAAAGCAGCAGAGTGGACATGGTATGCAACAGGGCCGTGTCACGGCATTCAGTTGGCAAACGGCAGATTAGTGATTCCGTGCGATCACGTCGTCGGGCATTCACGGAACTACGCCGAATCCGGCTTTTCGCATCTCATCGTCAGCGATGACAGCGGTGAGACATGGCGCATCGGTGGCACAGCGCAACCCGGCACCAACGAATCTGTTGTGGTTGAGACGGTGGCGGGCTCTCTCTATTTCAACTGCCGCAACTATGTTGCGCCGAAGCGGCGCGCTTACGCGTGGAGCACCGATAACGGCGATACGTTCACGGAATTCGGGTATGCCGAAAACCTCGTTGAACCTATCTGTCAAGCCAGCCTGATTCGCTACTCGGATGCGCAAACGCACGACAAGAACCGCGTCCTCTTCTCTAACCCGGCGAGTCAGAACCGCGAACGGATGACGATTCGCATCAGTTACGATGAGTGCCAGAATTGGAGTGAAGGCAAAGTCCTACACGCCGGTCCCGCCGCCTACTCAGATCTCTGCATTACCTCGGATATGCAAATCTGTTGTCTCTACGAACGCGGCGAAATGCGGCCCTATGAGACACTGTCGTTCGCCAAGTTCGATCTAGCATGGTTGACAGATGGGGAGGAGGCGTTAACCTTAGCGAATTAACGTATCCAGGGGGCGCGTTTTTATGAAGTTTCAGAATTTAATCGGATAATTTTCGGAAAGCCCGCCACGCCTTGGGAGTGCAAGAGCGGATGTCGTTAAATATCCGCCCGTTTCCTGCGGAAAAAATGAGCCGTTTATTGACTGAATTTTCATCTAACCGCGCCTCTTTATGAAAGGAGAAACGATAATGCTTATCATGCCCGAACTGAATAGCCTCCACTACGGCGATAACCTCCACATCATGCGCACCTGGCGCAACGGATGGGTAGACATCGCCTACGCCGATCCTCCTTTCAACAGCAAGGCGAACTATAACCAACTTTACCGTGTCGAAACCGATACGAACCAAGGCACCCGCAATGCATCCCTCAAAGCGTTTGAGGATACCTGGACATGGGGCGCAGCCGCTGTTGAACGAGTCCAACGCATCAAAAATGCACCGGCGCACCCCGCCTATAAATCTATTACCGGACTCCACGCTATACTTGGAGACAGCGGCATGATGGCCTACCTGAGTTATATGGCGGAACGCCTCGTGGAAATCCACCGGCTCCTCAAGCCGACCGGCAGTTTCTACCTCCACTGCGATAATACCGCGGGCCCTCATCTCAAGATACTGCTAGACGACATCTTCGGCCCTAAGCAGTTCCGCAACGCCATTCGATGGTGTTATTCTAACAGCGGCCGTTCAAAACGGTTCTTCGTCAAGAAGCACGATACTATCTTCCTCTATACCAAAACCGATGCGGCGTTCTGGGGAGATTACCGAGTGCCTATCAGTGAAAAATACCTAGCGAGTCATTATCGGCATGTCGATGAACAGGGGCGCAGATGCTTCATTCGGACGAACGCCGGGAAAACGCGCGTCTACTATCCAGAGGATGGGATGACGTGCAACGATTGGTGGACTGATATTCCCTCCCTGAATTCTATAGCGAAGGAGCGGCTGGGGTATCCGACACAGAAGCCGGTCGCGCTGCTGGAACGTATCATTGCCGCATCGTCAAAAGCGGGTGACATCGTGTTGGATCCGTTCTGTGGCTGCGGCACGACGGTAGTCGCCGCGGATAACCTCAAGCGGCAGTGGGTTGGCGTGGACATCAACCCGATTGCGCTGGATATTATCAAGACGCGCCGATTTCCGGGGCGCGACATCCCAATCACGGGTATCCCTGCAGACTTTGCGAGTGCCGCGCGGCTGGCACAGGACAACCGTCGTCATTTTGAAATTTGGGCGACTGGGTGTGTGCCGGGGCTCGCGCCGAACGAGCGGGGCGGTGCCGATGGCGGCATTGACGGTGTCGGCAACACCGTGGAGCGACCCGGGGGCGGCTACAAACCGCTGGTGCTTGCACAAGTGAAAAGCGGCAAGTTTTCGTTGAGCCAGCTCCGTGATTTTCTGCACGTTATTGAACGGGAAAACGCCGCCCTGGGGATTTACCTGACACTCAACCGGGTTACGTCTCCGCATGCGATGGTGGAGATAGCCAACAAAGGCACAGTCATTATCGGCACAGAGACGTTTCCGCGCGTGCAATGCTATTCGGTGTCAGAGCATTTCGATGGGCAGCGTGGGAGGTTGCGGCTGCCCCAACTGACAGACCCGTATACGGGAAAACCGTTGCAGAACATGTTGTGGTAGATTCTGTTGATGTCCCCGCCGGGCAGTGAGCGTCCCACGTCCCGTAGGGCGAGGGCCTGTCCCGCGCCGGACATCGTTTGAGAGGAGATAACACCCCATGGCATTTAGCGATTTCAAGGAAATTCCGGAAGTCCAAGCAAAGTTCGGAATTCGACACAGGCGGCAGGACTTCATCCAGGGTGAACCTTCAAACCCATCCGAACAGTTCCTGCAAGAACTCGCGTTTACACGGCAGCACATTGATGTGTTGGCATCCGAGGCAGCAAAGTGTCAGGCACTGATCTATCCGATTTTGCGCGAGGTCTACAAGCCATACGCCGAAGGTTACGCGCTCTGGATAGAAAAATCCATGACTTACAATGACACGTTGAGCGGCACGCCAGATTACTTTGTCTCTACCCGCTCGGAATTAGGGCCGCTCGTTGTCGGAAGTCCGCTAATCATGCTGGTTGAGGCGAAGCGGAACGATTTTGAGACAGGCTGGGGACAATGCCTTGCCGAATTGGTAGCGGCACAAAAAATCAACGCCGATGCAGGTTTCCCGGTTTATGGCATTGTCACCGATGGCGAGCGGTGGCAATTTGGACGACTTGTCGGCGATACATTTACTGAAGACACAACGTTCTTCTCCTTGCAGGATTTGCCAGCACTTTTCGGTGCAATTGATGCTATCTTCAAAGCTGCAAGCACCACTCATGCCGGAGGGCGAGAGCCGTCACGTGCCGGGCAGTGAGCGTCCCACAGCCCGTAGGGCGCGGGAAAACCCGGCGAGCGCGAATCGCCGAGGGTTCCCCTCGCTATGCTTGTTGTCTAAAGAAACTATAGGCATCGTCAAGCACCGCCATCCCGAATGCCTGTTTCTCGCTATGCCTGTTGTCTGAATCAGGCGCCGGCGAATCTCCATCGACAGCGGAGAGACGCGTTAAGTCATTTGGCATTACGCCTAGCGCACATACCCCTCGCCGCGATGCGCCGCAATCCAGGTCTTCAGCGGCACGTCTGCATCTGTGGGTTGCCACCAGCCCTTAATATCCACACCGTCGCCCAACAACTGCCGCCGAATCGCATCGCATTTAGCGAGGATGTCAGGCGGCATGAGGTTGTAATCCAGGCCCCGTAACCACCGATAACTATACCCCATGAACAGGACTTTCCGTGTGGCATCGGAGTAATTTCTGCCGCGCGAGTGCCACATCCGCCGGTCGAACAGCACCGCCGTGCCGCGTTTCACTAACAAATCCATGGCACCGCCCGGGTCGCTGTCAGCATCGCTTTGGGATGGACGCGTGTCAAGTTTATGGCTTCCCGGGATAATGCGCATCGCACCGTTGTCGCGGTGCGTGACATCGCTCAGCCAGTAACTCACCTTCAGCGAGAGACGCGGGTGGGGACGTTCCATCTCTGGCACCGGCCTACCGCCATCCTGATGCCAATGCGCACCTTTTCGGAGGCGCGGCGCATCGGGCGGCTCCGGCGGATACATGATGAGATGCGAGATATACAATTGGATGTTCCATCCCAAGATGTCCCACAGCAGGGGGAACACCTTCTTGGTGTCCAGCAATTCAAGGAAGATGTCGTCTTCAATGACGGTGCGGAATTTGGACATTAGTTCGTGCGGCGCGAGTCCATTGGCAGCGCGCTCCGCGGCATCAATCCGGTCTGCCACTGCTTCCAGCGCGTCCGCCATTTCAGGGGCCAAAGCGTTCTCCACAATGAGGTAGCCTTCATCGTTGAACGCTTTGAGTTGTTCGTCTGTGGCGCAGTATTCAAGCCAAGTTGTGTCCATAGTTATTCTCCTTTCGCGCGCTTGCATGGAGCTCAAGAAAATCATCGGGTAATTCTCACCGACAGGCGAATATAGAAATCCGCCCTTATAGGCGGGCGCGATGGCCGCAGCATTTCCGCTGCAGACCGCCCGGAAACAGTGTCCGATTTCATACTGACAAAAACAGATTTGAACCTTACCTTGATTTCCTGTTAAAAATGTGATAAAATCTTATCGCGCGCGGCCAAACCCGTAGCAGCGAATCAATAGTCTAACATATTGCATCCAAAATTTCAAACGCCAGAAAGGAAATCGCGTGACAAACTTACAAAAACGTCCTGTCGTCCTCATCATCCGAGATGGCTGGGGACACAATCCGTATCCTGAGTCGAACAACGTGAATGCTGTTTACCTCGCCAAAACGCCGGTAGATGACTGGCTGAGGCAGACGTATCCGAATGTGCTAATTCATACTTCCGGCGAAGATGTCGGCTTGCCAGCGGGTGTCATCGGCAATAGCGAGGTCGGACATCAGAACATCGGCGCAGGACGCATCGTGAATCAGGAACTCCTGCGTATTAGCACGATGATGCACACCGGAGAATTCAACCGAAATGAGGTGCTTTTGGACGCAATCGCGCACGTCAAAAGCAACGGAACACACCTGCATCTGATGGGATTGGCAAGCGATGCCGGCGTTCACAGCTCGCTGGAGCATCTCTATGGGCTCCTCGCCCTCGCCAAGGCAAACGGACTGAACGCTGACCAGGTGCTTGTTCACAACTTCAGCGACGGCCGCGACTGTCAACCAGACCTCGGGGTGCAATTCTGTGAACAAATCGAAGCGAAACTGAAAGACATCGGCATCGGACAGATAGCCTCCGTTGTCGGGCGTTACTACGCGATGGATAGGGATGACCGGTGGGGCCGGGTGGAGGTAGCGTATCGCCTTTTAACTGAGGGCGCAGGCGAGCGCGCGACTACCGCCGCCGATGCCTATCGCCGCTACTACGAAAACCCCGATGACACAAACCGGAAAGGCGACGAATTCATTCGGCCCACAGCAATTGTGGACGAAAACGGCAAAATCCTTCCGCGGATTGCCGATGGCGATGCTGTTGTCTTCTACAATTTCCGGGGAGACCGGCCGAGAGAACTCGCCAAAGCGTTCTGCCTTGATACGTTTCCTTTTGAAGCAGAAGGGAAGGACGGTGTCACGCGGCAGATGGGATTTAAACGGAATTGCAAAATCAACGTTAAGTTTGTTACAATGACAGAATACGAACAGGGACTTCCTGTTGAAACTGCAATCAAAAAACCGCCCAAGATGGAGAATACCCTGGGGACTTACGCCAGCGCGGCGGGCTTAACGCAATTCCGATGCGCGGAGACAGAGAAATTTCCGCATGTCACGTTCTTTTTCAACGATTACCGTGACGCACCCTATCCGGGGGAAGAGCGGCAAATCATCGCCTCACCGCGCGATGTCACAACGTATGACCAGAAGCCGGAAATGTCCGCACCCGGCGTGACAGCAGAGATGCTGCGCCGAATTGCCTCGGACAAATACGAACTGATGGTGCTTAACTACGCAAACGGCGACATGGTGGGACATACCGGCTCGCTGAAGGCATCTATCAAAGCGGTTGAAACTGTGGATAGCGGCGTTGGCAAAATCGTTGAAGCAGTACTGAAAAAGGGCGGCGCGCTCATCGTCACGGCAGACCACGGCAACTGCGAGCAGATGATCGATGTAGAAACAGGCGGCATCCACACCGCGCATACCACCTACGACGTAAACCTGATTCTCGTCGATGACAGGTGCAAAGGGCTACAACTCCGAACCGGAGGGAGGCTTGCCGACATTGCGCCCACGGCCCTCCGATTGCTCGGCTTGAAGCAACCCGCGGAAATGACCGGAGAATCCCTCCTGACCGGCCGGTTACCGTAGCGCGAGGGGCTATCTCTCATCACGCGCGATACCTACAGAAAAAGGAGACTTCGCAATGATTGACCAGAAAGTGCGCGGAGATTTCAGGCTCTTCGCCGGACGCGCAAACCCGGCACTAGCACAAGAAATCGCCGCAACCCTAGGTGTTGAACTCGGAAAAATTTCAATCGGACCTTTTCCTAATAGCGAAACTCGAGTCCAGATTGAGGAAAGCATTCGCGGGACAGATATCTATCTCGTCCAGCCAACGTGCGAACCCGCTAACGAAACCTTGATGGAACTGCTCATCACGATTGACGCAATGAAGCGGGCCTCGGCGCGGCAGATTACCGCAATCATCCCCTATTTCGGATACGCACGGCAGGACCACAAGACGACAGGACGCGAACCGATTAGCGCGAAACTGGTCGCGAATCTCTTGACAACCGCAGGCGCAAGTCGCGTCATCGCCATCGATTTGCACGTCCCGCAGATCCAAGCGTTCTTTGATATCCCCTTGGATCATCTGACAGCCGTCACGACCCTGGCCAACTATTTCAAAGAGAAACAGGTGGTTGAAAACGGTGTCGTCGTCGCCCCGGACGCTGGACGCGCGAAACTGGCGGAGAAATACGCCGGCATCCTCGGCCTGCCGCTAGCCATCATGCACAAGCGGCGCGGCGGTGTTGATGGACAACAGGTAGAATTCGTCGAATTAGTTGGGGACGTTGCAGGCAAAACCCCTATCGTTATCGACGATGAGATTGCCACGGGCGGAAGCATCTATCAGCAGGCAAAAGCACTCGCGGAAGCAGGGGCAAATCCGGCATACATTAGCATCGCGCACGCTGTCCTCGTCGGACCGGCCTTAGAGCGATTGAAACATCCAGCGATCCGGGAAGTCGTCACAACCAACACGATTCCTATTCCGCCGGAGAAAGAACTGAATGGGAAAATCAAGGTGCTTTCCATCGCACCACTGCTCGCCGAGGCGATTCTGCGGATTCATCACCACCGTTCGGTCAGCCAAGTTTTCTTAGAGCAAAAACTGATTTTTCCGGTTTAATACTAACATTTCGCCGATTTGTCATGGCGGGTTTCTATATCCGCCTGACGAAATTCACCGCACTACATAACCTATGAGCATCTCGTCAAATATAGACTTATCTAGCATGTGCGAAGTCTATGAGTCTCTGAGAGGTTAGCGGTTTCCTGCTTCTTCCGCGCACACGCGGGTTGTGATGCCAGCCAACCGCAGTTGGTGTTACGGCTTCTCCACAGGCGTTTAGACTCTCCTCCGTGCTGGAGGCGAGCTGTCGAAGGTTTATAGCTGCGTTAACGTCTCTATCTTCTATGAAACCACACACACCGCAATGGTATTCTCTGTCCTTCAGGGACAGCTTGAATTCACCACGCTTAATGTATCCACAAGAACTGCATCGCTGTGTTGACGGCCAGAACTCATCTGCTGACACAATACGGATACCCCGGCGCACCGCTTTGTATTTAAGTTTGACGAGAAAACCACCGAGGCTTGCGTCCGCGAGTGCCTTGCTCAGCTTGCGATTTTTCATCAAACCTTTCACGGTGAGGCTTTCGATGCCAAGTGCCGAAATACCTTGCAGGATGCGATGTGTTGCCTGATGATGCGCATCGGTTCGGACATTGGCGATACGGGCATGCAGGCGGGCGAGGCATTCCTTCGCCTGCCACCAGTTTTTGCTCAGGAACGTCTTGCGGGAGAGTGCCTTATTGGCGCGGCGTAGTTTGCGTTCATTGACGCGCAAGGCACGCGGATTTTCATAGACAGTGCCATCGTCCATCGTGGCGAGGGCAGAGATGCCGACATCACAACCTGCAGGGGGCAGTGCTGACGTGTCGGGCGGTTCCGGTTCATTAACGTCGACAAGGATGCTGAGATACCAACGATGTGCGATTCGCTTGACGAAAGCACGGCGAACTTCACCTGTCCATCGAGGGGGTTCATGCAACCTAACCTGTCCAATTGTCGGGAGAACGACATGTTTGCTGTCCTCCGTTATTTTGACGGTATCCACGCCATTGTCCATCTGAAAAGCAGGTGTGGATTTATGCGTCTTCCGTTTGGGCGCACCATTCTGTCCCGATTTGTATCTGGCGATAGCATCACCGAAAGCGTGGATAGCATTCTTGCCTGCGTTTTGAGAACACGCGGCGAATTCGGGGAACACCTGCCGCTTCCGTGAGTTGAAGATTTTCTTCAAATCGTAGAGGGAGTTACGGCGGTCGGCGTTCCAATCAGAATGCGCGGCATTATATGCAGCGCGTGCGAATGCCACATGCAGGTTAAATGCCTCGACCTGTTCCTCAGTTGGATGGAGTGCTATCTTCTGGGCTCGTAGTGCCATAGCGTCACCGTTCCCGTTGGTTGTCACCTGCTGCTAGATAGGTGGGGCGAGAGACACGGCGGGAAGCCGCGCCTAGCAGTCTCGCCCCCAACGGTAACTATATTATACCACAAAATCAAGCCGAATGCAAGTCAAAATGCACATCGATAGATTAGGGTAGGTTATCCTAGTATCTCATAGAGTTATCGCCACTGCACCGAGCCCTTTTCACCGTAGCGCGAGGGCCTGTCCCTCGCCACTCCCAGAATGCCAAAAAAACTTCCTGCAACCCCCATTCTTTACCTCAGCCATTGCGGCTCCAGCATCGGCGGGGGCGAAAGGCAGCTCTATTACCTCGTCACAAACGTAGACAAGGAACGCTATCAGCCGCTCGTCGTCTGCCCAGACGATGGCGTTTTCGCCGAGCAGTTAAGGCGTGCGAACACACCGACAACAATTCTCGCGCTGCCGCCGTGGCGCAAGGCAAAATCGCGCATCGCGCGGCACAGCGCAGCCGCAAAACTTGCCGCCCTCGCGAAAGCGCACAACGCGCAATTGGTGCATACCTCCGATTCGTGGCTGAACCCTTATGTGTGGCAACTCAAAAAGCAGTTGAACATACCAGTCGTTTCGCACGTACGAAATCTTCTTACGCCAGCGCAGGTGCGGAAATACAACTTTGATCGGATGGACTGCATCATCGCTATCTCCGAACAGAGCAAGCAACCGCTGCTCCAAGCCGGCATCCCTCCTGAAAGGATAGAGGTTATCCTGAATTGTGTGGATTTGTCCGTTTTTCGTCCACCAAGCGAAGACATTGAGACAGGCAAAATGTCCTCGCGAGAGGTGGGCATCGAGACAGGGAGGGCGCCCCTAAGCGAAAGCATCGGGACCAGGAGGTCTCTCCTACAAGAGATTCGCCCATTTATCGTCGGGATAGTCGGCAGAATTGAACCCTTCAAACGCCAACAGACGTTCGTTGAAATAGCGGCGCAGGTTGCGGCGCAATGCGAAAACGTTCGCTTTCACATCATCGGGGCGGCGTTGGAGAATACACCTGAACATCGCGCGTATGAACGCGAGGTCCGCCAACTCGTGACAGTCCTCCAGTTAAACGAACGGCTCATGTTCACGGGCCACTGCGCCGATATGCCGCGGGCAATGCAAGAGTTGGACTTGCTCGTCACACTTTCAGCGGGGAGTGTTATCGCCGAGGCGATGGCTACCGGGAAGCCTGTCATCGGCACGCCTATCGGCAGCACCGCAGAGATGCTTGTCAATGGCGTTACGGGGTGGGTGATGCCGTTATCCGTTGAGGAGACAGACGGCATTGGAAACACTCGGTTACGTTCCGAAATGGCGGCGATTGCGGACAGCATTGTCCACCTTGCCACGAACCGTCGTCTCTCTGAAAAAATGGGGCGTGCCGCCCGAAAGCGCGCGGAAGAAGCGTTCGGCATTGGGACGCATGTCAAAAAGGTGCAGGGAATTTATGCGGAACTGTTGAATTTTTAAACAGAACTGAGGTATAATAAAAATATCATCTCAGGACTTACGCAATTCCGTAATTCCTGTCCGGTAGGCGCGCTTATAAAACACGCCTCCCGGGCTCTGCTGCGTCAGTCCTAATCTGTAAGAGCGATCTGCCGGTCACGATTTATCAGCTCTAGGAGGAACGATACCATGCTCACTCAAGAACAACTCGGTTTTTACAATGAAAACGGCTACCTCGGCGTTGAAGCAGTGCTGACAGCCGATGAAGTCGTAGCACTCCGCCGGGTCACCGATGAATTTGTCGAGAAATCCAGGGAAGTTACAGAACATACCGACATCTTCGATCTGGAGCCGGGGCACACCCCCGCGAACCCGCGTGTGCGCCGCATCAAAAACCCGGGGCTCTACCACTCAGTCTACGACGGAACCTTGCGACACCCGAAGATTCTGGACATCGTTGAGCAGCTCATCGGGCCCGGGCTCCGGTATAACGGACATAAACTGAATATGAAGTATCCGGCGTTTGGCAGTCCGGTGGAATGGCATCAGGATTGGGCGTTTTATCCGCACACGAACGATGATCTGCTCGCTGTCGGGGTTGTCATTGATGACATGACGGTGGAGAACGGGGCACTGATGATACTCCCCGGTTCCCACAAGGGGCCCACCTTGAATCATCACCAAAACGGCGCGTTTATCGGTGCGGTGACCGAGGCCGATTTCACGCCGGAGGAAGCGGTACCGGTTGAACTGAAAGCCGGCGGGATTTCCATCCACCATGTCCGAGCGTTGCACGGTTCGGCACCGAATACCTCCGATAAGCCGCGGCGTTTACTCCTGTTCCAGTATTGCGCTGTGGATGCGTGGCCGCTAAAAGGGATTCCGGATTGGGATAGCTTCAACGACTTTATCATCCGTGGTGAACCGACGAACCAGCCGCGCATGGTTGCGGCACCCGTGCGGATGCCGGAACCCTATTCGGAGAAGAAGGGTTCAATTTACGAGGTACAGTCGCTGCTTGAAAACCCGCTCTACGCGCAGCAGTGACAGAAAACCCCGTAGGCGCGATTTCAAACCGCGCCTACGGGATTGACGCTGAGAAACCGCGCCTACCGCTTATTTTGCGGAAACACCGCCGGTATCTCCGCAAAAGCCTTCTGATTTACGAACTTCGGCAGTGTGCCAGCATCGCAGACCTCGGCCATTTTCCATTGATGATGGATGCCGCGAACGCTTTGAAATTTATAGATGCAGCTGTCCTCGTGATGGAAGAACCACACCCACTCTACTTCCGGCGGAACCTCGTCCCTGAGATGAAAAACAGCGCGCTCAAGGTTGCCAGACCAGGCTTGCACCTGCGGATGAACCGCTCTCACCGGGAACATGAGCGGAAGAATATCTTTGAACGTCATGTAGGCACCCGCTTGAATCTGAACGCGTTCCTTTCCAGAATTTCGGTAGGCGCGCTTTGAAAGCGCGCCTACCAGCAAACTAAGAAAAGACGGGCAAAGCCCATCCTTCCGTGCCGCGCTATTTGGCGACTTCCGCTTTGAAACCCGGGTGCGCGCCAGCAACTGCCTCAATGAGGGCAGCTGTCGTCACTTTCCCCTTCTCGATCTTCACCACAGCCGTGCTGTCCGCCATCGAAACGCTGACAACCTCGGCGACACCGTCCACCTTACCGAGGGCGGCTTCTACCTTGGCGGGACATGCATCACACATCATCCCTGTTACTTTCAGCGTCACCTCTTCAACTTCCGGCTTGACAACTTCCGCGGTGAATCCTGCGGCTTTGACAGCGGTTGTCAAATCAGCATCCGCGACCTTGCCTTTTTCAACCTTCACCACAGCCGTGTTACTGTCTGTGGAGACACTGATGACTTCCATGACACCGGCGACTTTTCCAAGTGCATCCTGCACCTTAGTAGTGCACGCACCTCACGTCATCCCTGTCACTTTCAGCGTCACTTCGGCGATAGGCATCACTTCCGCGGTAAACCCTGCGGCTTTGATAGCGGTTGTCAAATCGGCAGCGGCGACTTTGTCTTTTTCAACCTTCACCACAGCCGTATTGCTGTCTGTAGAAACGCTGATGACTTCCGTGACACCGGCGACTTTTCCAAGTGCATCCTGCACCTTAGCAGTGCACGCACCTCACGTCATCCCTGTCACTTTCAGCGTCACTTCTTCAACCGCGGGCTTAGGCATAACAACCTCGGCTTTGAAGCGCGGGTCTGCTTCGACGGCTGCGACAAGTGCCGCCGTGTCAACTTTCCCCTTCTCTACCTTCACGACAGCCTGATTGTCGGCTGACGAAACACTGACGACTTCCGTGACACCGGCGACTTTCTTGAGTGCACCCTGCACTGCAGAAACACAGCCGCCTCACGTCATGCCTGTCACGCTAAGCGTCACTTTTTCAACGGTCGCGTCCGGTGTGGCATCCGTCGATTCGGTTGCCATCACCTGAGCACCCATTGACAATGCAAAAGCGATGATGCAAATCAACGCTAATCTTGCAATATACATGAGGAATTCCTCCTTGAATAATTTGTTGGTTATTTTAACAAATATGCAATTATTTGTCAAGTCTTCTTGCAAGTTTTTTTTGGGCAAAATTTTGTATGTGCCAGAAACAACGTTTTTTGACACTCGGCAGGCGCGCTTTGAAAGCGAGCCGCTAATTTATCTCCGCCGATATCCGGCTTGTTCGGAGAGCGCGTACACCTGCGGATTCTTCATAAAACGGATGTCTTGCCCGCGTAATTGCGGGCCATATCGCTGCTCTAAAAACCGGATGCGTTCCTGCCGGTCGGGCAGCAGCATCCGTTTAGGAACCTGCATCTTCAGCAGTTCCTCGCGCGACAATTTTCTCGGGTTGAGAGAAGTCGGTTTCTGCGCGCCTTCATAATAGCACTTGGGACAAACTGGGTAGCGCGGATAACGGAGCCGCCCGCACTTGCACCGCGCTCTTCCATCGCTTCCGCCGAGAACCGCCTTGCTCATGAATTTCCCGCTCCCTAGAACTTATGATACTCTGGACAAATCTATCCTAAGCTGACCTGTCCTCTTATCTGTCGTAGTTGCTGTTTCAATGCGGCGTGCCTCCGAGACACACGAGGTGTGCCTACTATGAGGGCTTATAGTCGCTCCGCAGCCGTTTTGCCTCTCCGTCAAGCTAGCGGCGAGGTTTCTTAAGTTATGCGCGGCATTCAAGTCGCGGTCGATACCCACGCCACATGCCTCGCAGTGATATGTCCGCTCCGAGAGGGACAACTTCGTCTTTTTATTCCCGCAAGCACTGCACGTCTTCGATGACGGGAAGTTCGACGGTGCTTCGATAATCTCAACGCCACGCGCCTCCGCCTTATACCGAAGCATCGTCAGGAAACCGCTTAACGACGCATCGCTCAACGCCTTCGCAAGACGGCGGTTTTTCAACAAGCCCGCCACACGAAGACTCTCGATACCGAGAACGTCAGCCGACTTTACAATCGCCGTGCTTGCCTTATGATGTGTATCCTCACGCAGACAGCAGATACGATAGTGAATCTTCTGCACGCGGAACTGCTTCCGATACCAGTTTCTGCTTCGGTAAACCGAACGAGAGAGCTGACGCTGCGCACGCCGCAACTTCCGCAGGTATCGATACAATGCCTTCGGGTTTTCAAACTCAACACCATCGGAGGTTACGGCTAGTGTCTTGATACCTACATCAACACCAACCACACGCATAGGTGCTGCCTCAGAACGCACACGTGGCGCACTGTCGGAAACCACCTTCACGAGAACCGATAGAAACCACCTGCCCGCACGTTTTGAGACGACACACCGCCGAATCTCGCCACGCCATCGCAACTTCTCACGCATCCGAACCCAGCCTATCTTCGGCAGTTTGACGCGATTCCTGTCAATTCTCACACGTTCATGCGGTTGGTAGGAAGTCCTACTCGCTCGGGTGTGATAACGTGGGAATCGATTTTGACCGCGCCGCCACCGTTTGACTGCGTCATCAATGTGCATCACAGCGTTTTTCGCTGCGCGTTGGTCGAGTTCCTTACACCACGGATATGTCTCGTGTTTCACGGCGTTGAAGCGAACGTTCAATGTGTAACCACTGCGCCACTCGTTTTCGGCGAGTCCTGCCTTGAAATCTGAGAGCGCATGGTTACGTGCAACGCGGGCATAACCACAATGTCGTGCAAGCAGCGTCGCCTGCTTATTATTCGGGTCCAACGCCATTAAATGCGTTTTCAATGTCATAGAGCGTCACCGTTCGCCGTTGTTTTTCCTTCCTACTCAGGTAAGGTGGAGGTGAGAGACACGGCGGGATGCCGCGCTTAGTAGGTCTCACCTCCCAACGGCAACTACATTCTACCACAAATCCAAGCCGACTGCAAATAAAAATGCACATCTGCCGATTTTTGCGTAGGCATGCTTGCGAAAGCCAAGCATGCCGAAGATGTGTCATTCGGCTTTGCGAATGACACTGCGCAAAAATCGGAGATAGATTCGGGTAGGTTCTGCTAGATTCTCATAGAGTTCTCGCCACTGCACCGAGCCCTCCCGCTCCGATGCACATCTAAAAACGTAAATACTTTTTGGATGCGCTGAATCTGTTTTTGAAAGACAGCCGCCCGTTCAAATTGCAGTTCAGCGGCGGCACTATCCCGTTTCGCAACAAGGGATGCGAACACCGCGTCATAATTGCCCTCCAACAAGCCAACCACATCGGCTATCATGGCGTGATATGCCGTGCGCGTGATATAGCCCGCGCACGGCGCGTCGCACCGTTTGATATGATAACTGAAGCACGGCCGGAACGCCGAGGACGGATGAATCGCCCCCGCGCACGTCCGTATCGGGAAGATGCGGTGGAAAACCTCAACCGCTTCTGCTGTCCATCGCCGGCTAGAAAACGGACCGAAGTACCTCGCGCCATCCACTTCTTCTTTCTTGCAGACTTGCTCCACGAGCGGAAAATCCTCGCCGATATCTATCCGAATATACCACGACTTCCGCCCATATTTCAAGGCGGAGTTATAGGAGGGCTGATGCTCTTTAATCAAACGCGATTCAAGAAAGAGGGCCTCCTGCTCCGAACGGCAGACCTGATACCGTACGTCGGTTGTCCACCGCACAAGCCGTTTGATTTTGGAGGGCCGGCTCTTGTTTTTGTGTAAATACGAGCGCACCCGCTTCCGCAGGCATTTCGCCTTGCCAATGTAGAGGAGCTTGCCTGAAGCCCCCCGAAAAAAGTAGACACCGGGTTGCGATGGCACGTCTTGAATCATCTCTTGCGTCAACATCGTCAATTCTCAATAGCGTAACGCGCTCCGTAGGCGCGGTTTCAAACCGCGCCTACAAGAAGGTGTAGATTGTTTACGTCCGTGCTGTTCAATTTAGCACAATTCCGTAGAAAATTCAAATCATTTTTTGACAACATTTACGATTTCTGCTACAATGTTTACCCAAGGAGGACACAAATCATGAAATGGATATTTTGTCTGTTCATCGGGTGTTTCTGCATCGTGAGCGGTGCGTTTTCGGCGAATTTGCTGGACGACGCAGTCGGCATCTGGCTTTTTGACGAGGAGAAAGGCGTAACTGCCGCGGATACCTCCGGCAATGGAAACGACGGCGCGATCGCCGGCGCGAAATGGGCGGAAGGCAAATTCGGCGGCGCGCTAGAATTTGAACCGCCTCACGTTGTCACCGTTGAACATTCGGATAGCCTCGCTTTTGCAGACCAGATGACTATCGCAACCTGGGTCTACATGAACGATGGCGTTTCAGACACAGCGATACGGCGGAACGGTGCGTATCTCTTGGAGGTGCAGTCCCCAACGGAGCGGGTGCCGGGCGGCTATGTGTTTGGCATCTGGTCGGGCGGCGGATTCACAGGCGGCGTGTGGGGAAAAACGGTGCTTGAATTTGAGCAGTGGTATCACGTCGTCGGCCTCTACGATGGCAAAGAAATGCGACTCTATGTCGATGGCACGCTTGAGGCGACTCAGGCACAGAAAGGCGATATAGACGGTGCCGGCGAACTGCTTTTCGGCACCTTCGGCGGCGAAAAATTCCTCGGCAGGTTAGACGAAGTAGTCTTCTTTGACAAAGCGATAACGGAGAATGAGATCTCGGAATTGATGGGAGGCGTTGAAGCCGTCCTACCCGTTTCGCCGAAGGGCATGCTCACCACCGCGTGGGGACATCTCAAAACAGGGCATCTCCGGTAGGCGCGCGTGGAACGCGTGCAACGCTCACAAAATCCGCAACTGCAAACCGCCCCTACGGCAGAAAAAAGTGAACTATGATGCATTGGCAACCTACTCCCGAACAGAAATCACACTACGAAACTGAAGGCTATTTTATCCTTCGGAACGTGATTTCACGCGAACTCACGGCAGAACTCCGCGGGGTTATTCGCAATGTCATTATGCTCCCGGAGCCCGGCACATTTGTGGACATCGACCCGAGGGATCCGATGAAAGATTCGCCGCAAGGCAGAATCGCGCGCTATCGGAAGCTGAGTAACTTCTGCGTGCAATCGCCGCTGATCTGGCATAATGTGCATGCCGGCGCGGCACTGCTCAACATCGCCCGCTATTTCCTCGGCGGCGATATTATCGTCAAATTTAATAGTTGTTTCCTCAAACCGGCGCGCACCGGCAGTGCGACACCGTGGCACCAAGATAACGGGCTCTGGCGCGACGGAGAGACGGAGCCCTTCAATTTCTGGATGCCCCTTGAACCGGCAACGCGGGAGAACGGATGCATGCAGTTTATTCCGGGCAGCCACAAAACGGAAATCGTTGAGCATGTACTTTATGCGGACAGCATCCATGGCGAACTTCCACGTGAAAAGGTGCAGGAGATGCTTAACAAACACGGCGTGCACCACATTGAATTGGGCCCCGGGGAGGTTGTCTTTTGGCACAGCAATATGTGGCACTACAGTCCCCCCAATCGAAGTGCGCAGAGCCGCATCGCTGTCGCCGGAGTCTGGACAAATCCGGAGATTGTCAACACGAGCAAACGCTACTGGCACAACTCCCGATGGGCAATGAAAAACGGCGAAGTCTGCACGCAGTTCCCGCCAGAAGCAATCCCGATGGGAACTGAGAATCCTGAGAAGCCGGAGCTGTTCCCGATTGCCGAGGAATAATTCATGCGGTAAGGGCGGATGTCTCTATCCACCCGCATCAATAATACCAACAGGACTTACGCGTAGGCGCGCTTTGGATGCGCGCAACATAACCCGTGCGCGGTTGCAAACCGTCACGCCGACAGGAAAGGAGAAATAAAACATGAAATCCAATTTGGTTTTCTATATTGTCATCGCGTTCATCGCGCTAACCGGCTTCACTTGCGAAGAAACGGACCCGCTTGTGCAAGTCCCAGTCGTCGAAGAACTCGCAGCAGGCGAGGGCTTGAACGTCGGTATCCAAGCACCCGCGTTCTCGCTACTCGATGCCGATGGAAATTCCCACACCCTCGCCGACTATCTCGGCCAAAAGGTGGTGCTGGTGTTCTACCGCTTCGGGACGTGAGGCTTCTGTCAAACGCAGCTCGGTGAGTTGCAAACCGGCTACGAAGCCATCCAAGCGGAAGGTGCCGAAGTTCTTGCTATCAGCGCGGATACCCCAGCGACGACTGGGTTAACGCGGGAGACACTCCAAATAACCTATCCGTTGCTCTCCGACAAGGCGAAAGAGGCGATTACTGCTTATAACGTCCTCGACCCGGGCAATGGGCAAATCGCGCGGCCCGCGACTTATCTCATCGATGAAAGCGGAATAATCCGATGGAATTTTCTTGATGTGCAGTTCGGGAATAGGCTGAACTCCGCGCAAATTGTTGCGGAATTGCAAAAGTTGTAGCGGCCCACGAAAGGGCAAGGGGAGGAACGTCAGGGAAAAACTAGCCCCGAGCATCTGAAGGCATTTCTTGCACCACGGGAATGACGTAACTCCGAATCGTCAAATCGCCTGCTAGCGTTTCTGTCTCAACCCGCGGTTCTGGATGCTTGCGATAGTCGAACACAACATAATCTCCTTCCGCGACTCCCTCTAATTTAAGGTAAGCGGCGAGTTGCGCCTTGCCGGCCTGATAGGATTTCTGTCCTTGCCAAATCTTCGTTTCAACGATATGCTTTCGCCCACGGTGGTTCACCACCAGAACTATCCGGCCGCGCCCGGGCTGCACTTCAAGGTGCATCACCCCATGCACCAGCCGCACAAACCGGTCCAGATAGGCGAGAAGCAGGTGCTGTCCGACATGTTCCTTCGGTGTCTGTGGCACCTGTAGGATGCGGAAGCCGGCTCGGGCGATGAAGTCCCGAAAGTTATTAAGCAGTTTTTCCATATCAATCTGGCCGGCAGAAGTAAGGTAATCCTGAACGTCGTTGCCGGTGTCTTGGGGGTAGTATTCTTCCTCCAACCCGTTAATCGTCGGCTTGAAGGTTTGCAAGATGCTGTGGAGATACATCGGGTTCGAGATCTCGCACATCCTGTCTGCACCTCTCTTGATGACACCGTAACTAGCGAGCTCGCTGATGACATCATCACGTAGATTGAAATCCACACCTCTATCGGACGACGTGATTTGCATCAGAACGCGTTGAAACCTCGGGTTTCTGCGGACATTGGTAGTCAGGTGCGTCATGTTGACGTTGTCTGCGTCAAGGAGTCGCGAATAGGCGGACGCAAAGTGTGCCATGCCAATCGGTTCGGTCCGCGGGATACCCATTTCCTCGGTGAGTATTTGCGCGAGACAGTTGACAAGAACCGGCTGCCCACCTGTCTGTCTGTGGAGACTTTCAATCACTGCCGGCGCGAACGCCTGCCCCACTTCAATGGTATACTGCCCAAGCAGTTCCTGCACTTGTTCACGGGTGAAGTTGGGCAAGTTGAACTCGTTTTGAATATTAAACGGCGAGATGGACCAGTCGTAGTTCAGTTGTGAGATATTCTTCACGCCGACGATGCCGACGCTGTAAGGGCACCGATGCCTATCCGAGAGATAAATCCGGCGGAGCGTGTGCAGAAAATCGCTCACTGTCTCTCGGGGAATGCCATCAAACTCGTCGATGACGAGGACAACCCGCTGGTTTCCTAGGAAGGTTGCAAGCCTGCTAAAGAACCGCCTCATTGAATGAGGTGCTGTTAATGTTGTCGCTGTCAAGAATTGGCGCAGAGCCTCAGAAGGCGTGCTCCCCCGCTGTCGAAAAACAGCCTCGATTTCTTCGCGAATATCTTCAGACAGCCACTCGTAAAAATCGGAAACGGCGAGGTTTTTATATGCCTCAAAATTCAGCTGAATTGGGAAGTAAGTGCGCTCCGCCACAGCGAGCCTCTCTAACGCATCGCGGATGAACGTAGTCTTCCCTGTTTGGCGTGGCGCGAAAAGGACGATGTATTTCCCTCTTTTCACCCGCTTGATGAAATCAGCAACTTCCTTAGGCCGCGCAACGATGTAGTTCTCCTCCGGGTATACGATGCCCTCGGTTTGGAAATATCTCATGTCTCTCTCCTTGTCTCTTTATCGTATGCTTTAATCTATTTTATCACATTCTTCCGTGAGAGTCAATTTTGGGGTAAACAACGCAGAGACATTTAGTTATCCCATTTCTGTAGCTCGGGCTTGCCCGCTTCGCAGGAAACCCGAACAGTGCACATCAATTCAGGAAAACCTGAATCGATCGCAAAGTCTCGGCGTAACGGACATTATCGGGCGAGCTTGACTTACAGAACAAGACGAATCAACGTCATTTGGTATACAGCGCGCCTACGGAGAAAAAAAGACAAAATGAAAATCGCAACTATTGAACAATTTTTTCCGCGTCCCCGGACGCGCCTCGTCAAAATCACGATAGACACCGGCATTGTCGGCTGGGGAGAGACGACGCTTGAAGGCAAACCCAAAAGCACTTGCGCCGCCGTAGATGAACTCGCCGACTATTTTATCGGCAAGGACCCGCTGCGCATTGAGCACCACTGGCAGCACGTCTACCGTTCCGCCTTTTTCAGGGGCGGCAACATCCTGATGTCGGCGTTGTCCGGCATCGACCAGGCTCTCTGGGACATCGCTGGCAAACACTACGATGTGCCGACGTACCAGCTGCTAGGCGGCCCCGTCCGTGACAGAATTCGCGTCTACGCGCACTGGGGCATCGGTAGTTTAACTGACGAGGGAAAAGCCGCTGCGAAGGAACGCCTAGAATTCTTGCAGAAAAAAGGCGGCTACAAGGCGTTTAAGAGCGGTCCCGGCGGTAAATGGCGAGCGCATGAACCGCCCGCGGTCATCGATGCGTTTGTAGAGCGTGCCTATCTCATGCGCGAGTGGGTAGGCCCCGATGTCGAACTCGCCTTCGATTTTCATGGAAAAATGACACCGGCCCTCGCCATTGAAATCTGCCACGAGTTGAAAGGCATGCGCCCAATGTTTGTCGAGGAACCCATTCCACAAGAGAATGTGGACGCACTCAAACAAGTTTCTGAGCAGGTGCCGTTCCCCATTGCAACAGGCGAACGGCTGCTCACCCGATGGGAATTCCGCGAGATTTTTGAGAAGCAAGCTGTGGCTTATCTACAGCCGGATACCTCGCACACCGGCGGTATCACCGAACTCAAAAAGATTGCCAATATGGCGGAGGTTTACTACATGCACATTGCGCCGCACTGTGCCATCGGGCCCGTCGCCTTTTCCGCTTCGCTGCACGTCGATGCCGTTGTCCCGAATTTCCTCATCCAAGAGCAGATCGATAACGGCTTGGGTGCCGGCCTGCTCAAGGAAGAGTGGCAGGTGAGGGATGGACATATTGAGTTGCCTACTAAACCGGGCCTCGGCTTTGAGATTGACGAGAAGGAGGCTGAACAGAATCTGGATACGTATCCCGAAGAACTCGGCGGCGAGTTTTATTACGATACGGATGGAAGTGTTGCGGATTGGTAGGGCCATCAATTGCGATGAGTGCTACTCCTCGTAACACTCACCAGATTTCAAAAAGGACTTTCATCTATGATTTCCCCCGTTTTCACGTTTACCCAACCTATAACCGTGTCTCCCGCTTTCACTGCCCGGAACACTTCGCCTGTACTCTTTTTCTCAACGGTAGGAGCCTGAAGAAGATCTTGCAGATATTCGTCTGCCCGGGCACACCGATTGCTGTGCAGGACATATCCAATTTGCGACACGCCTTCTTCGGAGATGGTTGTAACCTCCTCTATGTCGCAAACTATCAACTCTACTTCTTCTTCTAAGCCCTCAAGACATATACCTTCCATAAGTTGGTTTAGGTTCCACGGCGACTCGGGTATCACCCGCATAATAAGAACAGTTTCGCCACAAAAACACTTCATCATGTTTTGCACACCATAAATAGAAGTAGGTTCTATTAATGCATCCTTTTCAATTATGGCGAGTGCTGCCCGTAAAACAGTTCTGTCAATTTTCATCTTTATTCATGAACCTCCTTGCAATTATAGCGAGTCCTCCGACTAGAAAACACAATGGACTCTGGTTTGAATATAGACAATACCTTCCTTAAGAGACGTGGCGACTTCTGGAATCCGAATCCTTGTCAATCCGCCTTCAGTGAGGACATCGGCCGGCTTCCCTAATCGTTCTTCAAGATAGTCGGCAAGTTCCATGAACTTAAAGCCGATAGGCCGTTCAAATGCGACGATAATATCGACATCGCTTAACGCAGTTGAGGTGCCTTTGGCGTAGGAACCGAACAGACCGATTTTACTCACGCCGTATTCCGACAGAAGATACGGGAATTCTTCAACGAGAATAGTTGTGATTTGCTCTTTGGTTAACGTCATTAGGTTTCCCTCACATCGGCAGGGTGGGCGGATAGAGACAGCCGCCCTTACAAAAAAGTGGTCTCTCCGACCGGCAACAATCGCTACTCTGCCGCGACGCCAAGTTTTTCAAAAAACTCATCCGCCGCCAGAATCTGGGTGCCTAATTCGCGCGCCTTGTCATATTTAGAGCCCGGCGATTCACCCGCGATAAGGTAATCTGTCTTTCCTGTCACGCTTGACGTGACTTTGCCGCCGCGCGCTTTAATCTGTGCTGATGCGTCAGCGCGCGTTATACCCTGCAGGCTGCCTGTCACGACAAAAGTCTTTCCGCTGAAGAAACTGTCTGTCGCTACGAGGAGGTCGCTCCTCCTGGCCGCGGTCTCCTCAAAACAGTGGAACCCGATGGCCTTCAATTTCTGAAGCAGCGGCTGGTTTTGCGCAAAAAAGGCGACAACGGTTCCGGCTATCCGCGGGCCAATTTTGTAGAGCGTCTCAAGTTCTTCCAGACTTGCTCGGCTCAGCGCATTGATAGACGAAAAATGCGAAATGAGTTGCTCCGCTGCATGTCCGCCGACATGGAGAATCCCGAATCCGATGAGAACCTTTTCGGGTGGTGCCGCCTTGCTTCGTTCAATTTGGCGGATAAGACTCTTCGCAGATGCCTGCCCCATCCGCTCCAAGCGGCACACCTCATCCTCCTTTAAAGTATAGAGATCCGCGACATCGCACACCATTTGGGTATCCACCAATTGCGTAATCCTAGCGGGACCAAGCCCCTCAATCGCCAAGGCATCGCGCGAAGCCCAATGCGCAATGCGCCGCTTGAGTTGCGCCACACACGCCGCATTGACGCAGCGAACCGCCACCTCTGTCTCCGAACGCTTAACAGGGGTGCCGCATGTTGGACACTGGTCTGGGAAATTAAAAACCACTTCATCGCCGGTCCGCCGTTCTTTCAACACAGCGGCAATTTTCGGAATCACATCGCCAGCACGTTCCAGCACAACCGTGTCGCCGATGCGAACGTCTTTAGTGCTGAGCTCCTGCTCGTTATGCAAGGTAGCGTTTGTAATCGTTGCACCTGCAAGTTTGACGGGCTTTAAGAGCGCGACCGGCGTTAAAACCCCCGTGCGTCCCACCTGCACGCCAATTTTTTCAATGCGCGTTATCGCCTGATGCGCGGGGAATTTATAGGATGTCGCCCACCGCGGCTGTTTGGAAGTGGCCCCGAGTTGCTCCTGCTGCGCGATAGAGTTCACCTTCACTACGATACCATCAACATCGTACGGAATCTCCTCGCGTTTCGCTAGCCACCGTTGGTAGTAGGCAATTACGCCCTCAAGTGAGTCGTGGCGTTCGGTATGCGGATTGCACTTAAATCCGAGAGTCTTCATCGTTTCAAGTGCCTCTGTCTGCTTTGCGAATTCAAATCCCTCCGCGTAGTTGAGGGTATAGACGAAGATATCCAACGGTCGAGAAGCGGTGATAGACGCATCTAACATCCGCACGGAGCCGGCGGCGGCATTCCGAGGATTGGCGAACGGCAATTCTCCGGCTGCCTCGCGCTGTGCGTTAACGACATCAAGACGGTGTTTTGGAATAAAGACTTCTCCACGGACTTCTAACACCGGCGGGATGTCGTTTATATCCCCTCCTTTCCCCGGTTCCCGTAGGGCGAGGGCCTGTCCCTCGCCAGCCGCCGCGCCCCCAACCAGACGCAATGGAATTGCATGAATCGTTCGCAAATTGGCGGTGACATCCTCGCCGAACTCACCGTCGCCGCGCGTCGTGCCGCGAACCAATATACCGTTCTCGTAGAGCAACGAAACGCCCAATCCATCTATCTTTAATTCGGTGACATACTCAACGGGAGCCCCGCCTAACCCCCGGCCGACGCGCTCGGCGAATTCCCGCAACTCGGCCTCATCGTAGCTGTTATCAAGACTCAGCATCGGATTGCGGTGCGGCATGCGCGAACCGAGCGCGGCACCGCCGCCAACCCGCTGCGTCGGCGAGTCCGGTGACATGAATTCCGGATGTGCTTTTTCAAGTTCTTCAAGTTCCCGCATGAACGCGTCAAACGACGCATCGGAAATTTCCGGCTGAGCATCGATGTAGTATTTCCGCTCATGATAGCGGATTAATTCTCTCAGTTTGTCAATTTTAGTTTTCATTTTTTGGGGGGGGGGATATAGGGCCTACGCAGCCTGAACCCCGTAGGCACGGTTTCAAACCGCGCCTACCGAATTGGCATGTGCGTAAACCCTGGGATAGCGCGTTTAATGTCAGCTAGAAAAAGGGCGGATATGGACATCCGCCCTTACAGTCTCTATAAAGTATGCACCGACAAATCGTTTGCGAGAGTTAACCGCCGCTGACGCGTAAACGTGCGAGGCCGCGTAAACCCTTCGCCTGTCGGACCGGCGATAGTCATTGCCAAATAGCCTTCGCCTTCTAACCCGCAGCAGGCATAAGAGGGCGCGTTAATCACAACAACGTTGCAGTCTGTCGCCTTCGTAAACCGGGTGATGCGCGCGGTGTTATGGGTGTGAAGCACGGCAGTGTGCCGTCGTCCTCCCTCTGCGGCGACTGCACCCTTGACAGCCTCATCAAAATCACGGCACCGCACTACCGGCAGAATCGGCATCAGGTATTCGTTAAGCACGAATCCGTGGTCTGCCGGGACTTCAACAACAATCGCAGCCGTGTCAGCAGGGGCTGTAATGCCTGCTGCGGCGAGAATGTGCTTTGCGTCCTTGCCGATGTAGTCCTTGTTGGATTCCCCATTTTGGGTGACAACCGCCTCCAGGGCCTCGCGTTGACTCGCGCCCAGGAGATATCCGCCGCCCCGGGTCAGCTCGCGAACCGTCTCATTAGCGACAGATTCCACGACAAAGAGTGCTTTCTCGCCGATGCAGAGCAGGTTGTTATCAAAACTGGTGCCGGCGATGACATGCTTCGCCGCTTGAGAAATGTCAGCGGTTTCGTCAATAACCGCGGGCGGGTTACCCGGCCCGGCAGCGACGGCCTTCTTTCCACTAGAGAGTGCCGCCTTGACGACGCTCCCGCCCCCGGTGGCCACCAGCATCGCGATGTCAGGATGCTCCATAAGCTGTTTCGCCGTGCGGAGACTCGCATTAGCAACGGAAGTCAGGAGATTCGCGGGCCCCCCTGCCTGCACAATCGCTTCGTTGATGACGTGCATCGTCTCCTCGGTGCATTCACGCGCATTCGGATGCGGACTGAACACGACTGCATTGCCCGCCGAGAGCATGATAATCGCATGGTTAATCACCGTTGAAGTCGGATTCGTTGTGGGCGTAATCGAATTGATGACTCCGAACGGGACATACTCAACCAGGAGCGTGCCAGCATCGCCTGTCATTGCCTCCGACTGCAAATCCTCAACACCCGGGGACAGGTGAACTGCCCCCTCATTTTTCATCACCTTGTGTACCGGATTGCCCATTTGCGTCTCTTCCGCCGCGAATTCGGCAAGCCGCTTCGCGTTCTCTAGCGAGGCATGCTTAATGGCATCAATAAGCGCGCCGCGTTTGGCAAACCCGAGCGCGACGAAGGATGCCTGCGCTACTTTCGCCGCAGCGACAGCCTCATCCACCGTGGCGAAAACGCCGGCACGTGTTGACGCGCTCACCCTGTTCACACTAACCGGAGCGGCCGGTGAAACAGCACCGTTCTGCTGCAGTGTGGTTAAGATCTGGGAAACAAGTTCTTCAATCTGTTTTTCGTCAATTTGTGTCATTCAGCCCTCCACTCTTTCGGTTGTGATGCTGCCGGGCAGCCGCAAGTCTTCACAACGTGAAGACGGCCTGCTCAGGCTGTCTCCGCCGCCCAGACGCAACTAAACAACCGCTAGGAACAACAAAAACCCCTAAGGCGCGATGCATGTATCGCGCCAGGTCCAACACGGACAACGGGTTTATTCGTCCGCTGTCCCACCGAGGATGATTTCCACATCTGAATGCGGGCGCGGGATAACGTGCACCGAGACTAACTCGCCTACCGATTTCGCGGCCTCCGCGCCTGCTTCTGTCGCAGCCTGCACTGCACCGACATCCCCACGAACCATGACAGTGACGAAACCGCCGCCTACCTGCTCCTTGCCGACTAATTTCACGTTAGCGGCTTTTACCATAGTGTCAGCGGCTTCTATCGCGCCGATAAGCCCGCGGGTTTCAACCATTCCTAATGCTTCATTGCGCATAGCGTTAACTCCTTATCTATCCGGACCTTCGCAAAATTCACAGGTGCCGGTAGCGCGGTTACAAACCGCGCCTACGGGGTGTGCTGCGTCCGTCCTATTTGGAAAAAAATAAATGCTAAGCACCGCGCAAGTCAAAAGAGACGCGCAGTGACTTCAAATCATATCGCTCATTAAAATGATACTACAATTTCTCAATTTGTGCAAATTATTTTTATCTTGACTTTTAATGGCTGTTTTGGTAAAATAATTAAGACTTAATACCAAACGACGTTGATTTGTCTCACCCCTGTTAAGTGGAGAGGAGTTCCCCGGGTCTTGACCGGCATGTCATACAGGGAATGGTGCTGAGCTATTCCCAGGTCAGAATAATTAACAACGATAGGCACGGTAAATTAAAAACATTCGTTGCCACTTTTGGCGGCGCGCACGCGCAGACGAATTAACCGGAACGTCTGCACGCGACAGGCGAAAATGACTATTAACGAAGGAGATTTCATGTTCAATAAAAATTTGGAGGCGAAAAAAGTCGCCGCGGTCAGGAAAACCCTATCCTACCTCCCCGATGCCTCAGCGTATGCGCCCGTGACAGAATCCATAGCACGCGCTGATGAACTCGGTGAAGAACAAATTACCGCGGTGCTTAATAGTTTCAGTTCAATGCCTCAATCCACGACTGTCTTCGCGAATCCCGCGTTACACAAAACCGCGGTGAAATGTGCGGAGACAGAGATAACCCTGAATATCCGAAGTTTCGCAATCCGCGGCATCGTTTTGGAGAGCGAGATTGTCGCCGAACGGCTCAGCCCCGCGTTTGTTATCTTCGCCGGACTCTTCGGCAGGAAACCGGAAAAGGACACCGATGGACTCGATGAAGAGGCCGTCTTGTCAGAATTAATAGATAGGAAGTTTTATCGGTTCGCTGACACCCGCCGGGACAGTGTGAACGGCAAACAACGCCTCATCAACCAGGTCGCGGAGTTCGTCAAAGCCTTCCCGGAAGCTGGCCCCGAGGCAGTCATTCAACATTTCTCGACGCTCCGCAAACTCAACGCACCGCGGCAGCGCGGCATTAACAGCACACGGAACCCCGGCTCGCTCCTCTTTGAGCTCATCGGAGCGCACATGGAAAATGTCGCCTTGGGCGCAGTCTCCGTTTACATGCGGCACCAACTCCGGGGCAACACTGCATTGCATCCGCAGGTGCTCGCCATGCGCGCGAAGGACCTCATCGTGGAACAC
Organism: uncultured Poribacteria bacterium; assembly: GCA_958296135.1. GTDB lineage: Bacteria > Poribacteria > WGA-4E > WGA-4E > WGA-3G > AGPOR5. The sequence goes on along the minus strand of CATQHZ010000001.1, from coordinate 3,109,417 downwards.
CAAAAAAGCGGGAAGACTGCCTTCCAAACTTGCTATAGCCTCCTCCTCGGTAGACACGCGAGCCCCGTCGAGGCGAACATTTTGGAACGAATGGGCATCATCCAGACGCACCACGGCTCCGCCGGTTCCAACGTCGTCGCGCGCTACCTCGCCACCTTACATACGGGCGCAGTCTCTGACTTCTTCGTCGCCTCCCAAATGACATTAGACGGAGACCGGCACTTCGGCGCAATTCACGACATGACAGCGTTTATGAACCAACTTGAACCGCTCGATGCCGACGCGCGAGAAGAAGCCATCCGCGCACGAATGCTCATCGCGCTACCGACCTTTGGGCACCCAGAAATCGCCGCCGCTGGACGCACCGACGAAATCCAGCAAGACCCGAGGCCCGCCATCTATCTCAACCCCTTCCTTGAAGCCGTTGATAACGGAGACGTTCAACTCAGCGACAGGCAGAAGAAACGGTTGGGGATTATCCAGCGCATTTATCAACTCGCTTTCATTGACGGCATCGTGCGCCCCGGCCGTGAAAATGACCCGCCGCTTCGCGTCACACCCAACACCGACTTCGGCGGATGGGCAGTACAAGAAGGACTTGACATCTACGAAAGCGACCGGACGCTCCTGACATACATTTTCCGCGGATTCGGATGGATGATGGATGCACGCGAGCAACTGCAACTGAAGATTATCCGGCCGGTCATCCCGCCGCACCCCGAGATCATCCCAACACCCACTGACGATATGACTATCGCAAACGAGGTGGTGGCACTGCACAACCGGCTAGCAGGCGCGAACGCTTTTGACCGGTAGGGCGAGAACCGGTCTCTCATAATTATTACTGAGCCACCGTAGCGCGAGGGCCGTCCCGGTCACGCCTACAGCAAACGTGTTTACGGTAGTCAGTCGCTCTGGCGAGGCAGCTCGCCTGTCTTGATAGACGTGACCTTTGCATCGCTGCAGTTTTTGACGTAGGCAGTTTGCGAAAGCCAAACGGTTTCCGAAGATGTGTTATTCGGTTTTGCGAATAACACTGCGTCAAAAACTATAAAAGCAAACTACCTTACTTTAACGCTGTCATCTCTGCAGCCGCGCTGCAGAGATGGCCACTGCCCCTCGCCATGTTACTAGGAACAACAAAAATGATTGAATTTGAGCAATTAACAGTCCCATCCGAAGGCGACAAAATTGAGACAGGCGATGGACGAATGGTTGTCCCCAACAAGCCTATTATCCCTGTTATCGAAGGCGATGGCATCGGCCGAGACATCATGAAAGTCACCCGACGCGTCGTCAATGCCGCCATCCAGACCGCCTACGGCACCGAAAAACAGATTATCTGGTTTGATATCTACGCCGGCGAAAACGCCTTTGAAAAATACAACGAATGGCTGCCGCAGGATACCTTCAAAGCAATTGAACACTTCCGTGTCGCCTTGAAAGGCCCGTTGACAACACCGGTTGGCGGCGGCTTTCGCAGCTTAAACGTGACATTGCGTCAGGTGCTTGAACTTTACGCCTGCGTCAGACCCGTCCGCTATTTTCAGGGTGTCCCCGCTCCTGTTACGCATCCAGAAAAGATGGATGTCGTCATCTTTCGGGAGAATACCGAAGATGTCTACGCCGGGATTGAGTGGGAACAAGGCACACCAGAAGTGCATAAGGTGATCGAACTGCTCCGCACCGAGATGGGAGTGGAAATCCGCCAAGACTCCGGCGTTGGAATCAAGCCCATCAGCATTTTCGGCACGAAACGCTTAGCGCGGATGGCGATTCAATACGCGCTCAATCACGGCAGACGCACCGTCACCTTTGTTCACAAAGGCAACATCATGAAGTTCACCGAAGGCGCATTCTGCGCCTGGGGATATGAACTCGCCAAAGAGGAATTCGCCGATGTAACCCTGACCGAAGACGAACTCTACAGCGACTACGATGGGAATCTCCCCGAAGGAAAAATCCTCGTCAACGACCGGATCGCGGACAGCATGTTGCAACAGATTCTGACGCGCACCGATGAGTACGATGTCATCGTCACACCGAATCTCAACGGTGACTATCTGTCCGATGCAGCCGCCGCACAGGTAGGCGGCATCGGCATGGCACCCGGCGGCAACCTGAGTGACGATGTTGCGCTATTTGAGGCAACGCACGGCACCGCACCTAAATACACCGACCAGGATGTCGTCAACCCAGGCTCGCTGATCCTCTCCGCTGTGATGATGCTGGAGCATATCGGCTGGCAAGAAGCCGCGGATTTGGTTATCGCGGGGTTGGAGAAAACTCTCCTCCAAAAGCGAGTGACGTATGACTTGGAGCGGTTAATGGAGGGCGCAACAAAGGTGCGCACGTCCGAATTCGGCGCGGCGATTATTGAGAATTTTCCCCCACCGTTCCCGTAGGGCGAGGGCCGTTACGGTCACGCCTACAGCAAACGTGCGTGTGTCGCCCCGCGAAAGCATGCTACCTTACTTTAACTTTGTCATCTCTGCCGCCTCGCTGCAGAGATGTCCACTGTCTCTCACCACGCAAACACCCCCGGCCCCCGTAAGGCGAGGGCCGTTACGCCTCTTCGCGTTCATCCCTGCCGGTTTTCCAGCAGAGATGCCCACTGTTTGAGCTCTGGCGAACTCATCTCAAACGACAGAAATGGGAAACTAAATGCTGCTGGACGGCCTACTCAGGCAAGCGCGTATCCCCAGAGGCAACTGAACCATCACGAGGAACAACAAAAATCAAACCAACAATAAACCAGAAAATCAACAACGAACGGTGGTGCAGCACATTATCGGCAAGCCCGTAAACCAGCGCAGAGAGCAGGGATCCGCTCCCACCGATAAAAATGCCCATCCCCCAAAAATCATTCGCCTTCCGCATCGCGAGTACCTGCCGACAGATAATCACGAGCATCCACACGAACACGAAAAGCGAAGGAATACCGTGCTCAACGGCGATGTGCAAATAGATGTTATGCGAATGATACGGGATGTTATACTGGTTTGGCGGGCCGTTCAGTTGATATTCATAACGAAACCTACCCAATCCGATGCCTGTCAGCGGATAGTGCCGAATGAGCTCAAGCGAAGTCTGCCACCATTGCGGACGTTCCCCCATGAACCCCGCGGGATGCTCCAGCATCGTCTGGAAGCGTGTCTGGATATGCCGAGGGATAAAAAATAGCGATAGCACCACGGTGACAGCGGTTAAGAATAGTAGAAAGCACCATTTTACCGCCCTCCCACCGTAGCGCGAGGGCCTGTCCCTCGCGCTATCGCCAGCCCGAGCCCGAACAACCACTAGGAACAAAAAGCCTGCCGTAACGGCAACGCTCACCCACGCCGCGCGAGTCAAAGTCAACGCCAAATTCGCACACATCAGGACTAGGGCTGTGCCAAGCGCGAAGGAGAACCAGCGGTGTGCACGCTTCCAACGCGCGCCTACCGACTGAGACAGACATGCGCGAATACTGGCAACAAAATAGCCGAGCGTTAACGGAAGGAGGAGCGCGAGATACGCACCCAAGTCGTTCGGCATTTTGAACGTCCCCGTGAGCCGCGGTTCTATCATGTAAACCATCAGATATGTTTCGCTCTTCCGAATCGTGTAACGTCTCTCTCGCTCGGCATCCTCGATGCGCCACTCGTCAGGTACTTTTGATGGCACGAACACCGCGCTCGGCGAAAGCGGCATGTTGTGCTTCCGCAATTCGGCGCGCAGTTCCCCCGAAATGCGGTATCCGTTGCCATCGGGCATTTCCGCCTGATACGCTAACGGCATTCGTCCCATAAAATCCATCGCCAACTGCGCGTCGTTGGCGTAATACCAGAGCCCCAGCGCAGAGGAAATCCCACCGGCAAGGATAAACGCAACGACAACGTGCCGCCACCGATGTCCAAGACGACAGTGGACAACGGCGTAAAAGAGGAGAACTGCCCGGAGCCATTTCCAAAAATAGCCGAGGCTACTCGTGGCAGGATGCGGCGCGAAGAACGATGCCACCAAGGCCAATCCTAAAAAGAGCGCGATTGGCAAGTCAAGCGCAGTGCGGTGCCAGCCGAGTTTCCGCTCCAAGATGGTTCTGCCCACCCATCCGACGAGCACTAGCGACATCCCGAGGTTCAGGAACACCGTTGAATACCCGAACGGCAGCGATAGCACAAAAATAAGAAACCCAACGTAGATGGCAGCGTCAAAGATTTTTGGCGTGTTCAGCATGATGGAAGCATACCTTAAACCGTTTTGAATGTCAAGAAGGAATCTGAAAAAACGGCCCCGGTCCGCAGCACGGCGAGAGCCTGTCCCTCGCCCTACCGCTTAGCCCGTAGCGCGAGAGCCGTCACGCCGAAACGTTGTCATCTCTGCAGCGAGGCTGCAGAGATGTCCACTGTCCCTCGCGAGCCTCATTCAGACACTTAGCTGCGCCGCGGTAGACATCCTCGTCCGAATGATATTCCGAGCATTTTTTCTCCGCCCACCACCCCAATTTTTTTCTTGCCAAGTTTATACAAAATATGCTATAATAAATGTCAACTTACGTAAAAGGAGGAATTGCACCGTGCATTGGACACACAACCTCACCGCCTCAGTCCTCGCGTGCTGTTTCATCGGCCTGCTGTTCGCGCCATCGGAAACGGCCGCGTTTATTGAACGTGAATATACCATTCGCGAAGTGCTTGATGCCTGCACCAACATCGTCTTCGGCGAAGTCAAAAGCGTTGACAAACGCCGCCTGAGAGGCATCGTCACCGTGCAGGAGGATGTCAAAGGCGAATGCGGTATGAAGGAAATTAATATGAACTTCGCCACCGGGCACTACAAACGCGGCACTTCTCCCGAAAAACTGGCGAAACTGCTTGAACCCGGGATGCCGATTATCGTTTTCTACCGCCAACACTACGGTATCGACAGCATGTGTTTTGTCGATAACACGTGGTTCCAAATGCGTGGGTATCACGGCAGATACACCGCCGGTTCATGGTGGAGTTTCACGCACATCGATCCGATGATGTCGCGCACGTTTAAGGGAAAAACGAAGGCGTTCCAAAAAATTGTCCGGGAGATACTTGCTGGGAAGATGTGGGTAGGCGCGCCCGAAAACGCCGTGAAGACGCTCGTCCTCACCGGCAATAGCACGCACTCAACGTGGAGTCAGGTGGAAGTCTACACCAACACGATGACGTATGAGTATCAAGCACTGCGCGCAACGAAGAAAGCCGGGAAACGCCACATAGTTTACGAACCTGTCCAAGATAGAAAACTCGCCAACCTCAACGAAGCCGATATGCTGTGGATGGGATACGAGGAAATATCAAGTTACGGACGCTACCACCTCTCCCCTGAAACAGAGAAGAAAATCCGAGACTTCGTTAAGAAAGGCGGCATTGTTATCGTCACCGGACAAGACAGCAGCGAGGAAAATCCTTGCGGCATCGGATGGCTACACGGCAAACTGAAAGGCGTAGAGAGCCCCCCGACGCAAAATTTTGTCGTGACAAAAAAGGGCAGTTCACTCTTCTCCACACCGAACAAGATCGAGTCCGGCACAATCTTTATTGATGATTCATGGAAGAAGTGGGAACGACGTGACGAAATTTTGGCGACAACCCCGGGAGGGAACGAACTCGTTGTCGGCGTGCGCAAATATGGCAAGGGGCTCTATATCATTACCAGCCTCCGCAACGATAGCCAATATACGACGACGATGAATAAGGCGTTGATGGAGAATATTCTGCATTACGCAGTGGCTCGGTTATAGAATTGCTTGGCACCGTAGGGCGAGGGCCCAGCGAGCACGAATCGCCGAGGGTTTCCCTCGCCGTGCCGCCAGGGCCCCGGATACCGTAGGGCGAGGGCCCGGCGATAGCGAATCGCCGAGGGTTCCCCTCGTCAGGCATCGATCAAACCGATCACAATCAACGATTGCGGGAGACAGGCCCCCGCGCCACGGTATGAGCAGCCTTTTTGAATCGCTCCTACCGGAATTTCGCGATAACTAAGGTAATATCATCATTGGCAGCGGCACTCTGCTGATGCGCCCCGAGGTCTGCCAGCACTGCCTGTTTGATGTTCGCGGGCGGTAAGTGCCGTTTTTCAGACAGCACGGCTTTGAAACGGTCGAGCCCATACATTTCAGATGCTGGGTTAAATGCCTCTGTGATGCCATCGGAGTAAAGGACGAGCAAGTCTCCCGGATACCACGCGAGTTCTTTGCCGGAGTAGTTTGTCTCTGGCTGCGACAGGAACCTGGAGATGCCAACAGGCGTAAAGGACGATTTCAGTTCAAGAGGCTCCGCCTGCTGCTGCCCGGCCCGGAAGAGGAGCATCGCGGGATGGCCCGCATTGGAAAACTCCATCCGGTTATCCGGATGAATGATGACGTAACAGCAAGTCTGGTAAGTAAACGCCTGCACGTCTTCCTCTGCGACGCGATTGATGGCATTCATGACTTCCGGCACGGAAGCGTCAAAACGGATTTGGGTTTGCAAGCAGCTCTTCGTCATCGCCGCCACCATCGCCGAGTGGTAGCCGTGCCCCATCACATCGCCGATGAAGAGGGCCACCCGGTCGCCAGAGAGATAGAGATAATCGTAATAGTCGCCGCCGACGCTATTCGTCGGTTTGCAATACCCGGCAGAGGTTAAACACAACGTATCAATTTCTTCGTTAGGTAGAATCGATTGTTGCACCTCCGCGGCGAGCCGCATCGATTCCTCCTGCGCGATGTCCTTGCGGATGGCATCCATCTGAATTTCCAAATCGCGCCGGATTTTGTTGTTCAGCACCCGAAACATGCCGATGCCGATCAGCGGCTCCCGTCTCATCGCCTCATGAAAGTCGTGCCGGGTAATTTGCAGAAACTGTGTCGGAACCGCCGTTTTGACGGTGGCACTACGCGCCTGGTCATCAATCATGGCTATCTCGCCGATGCAATACCCTTGCTCATCGAAAGACAACACCTCGGTCTCAGCCTTGATAATGCTGACTTCGCCATTAACGAGCAGGTAGAGTGAATCGCCTTCGTCGCCCTCTTCAAACAGCGTCTCCTCAGCAGGGTAAGTTACCTCGCGGGCGATATCGCAGATTAATTTTAATTCCGCCGGCGGGAGTGCTGCAAACAGCGCAGTCTCCCGCAGAAATTGGAGTTTATCTTCTTCGGTTAACATCGTCCATTCAATCCTCTTGACTTTTTTCAGAAAATCCGTTAAAATTTAGAAATACTGATAGGCTTGTTTTGAAACAGGACCCTCGCGGCGTGCACGGTGACAAACCGCGCCTACCGAAGATGTTCTGCCCAAGTCTTCTCTTTGCAATAAACGCACACTAAACCTATCATGTCGTATCACGGTTACGAATGATAACACGAAAAGGAAATTATGTCAATAGCCGATTTTTTTCGCGGGAAAGTTCTACTCATAACAGGCGGCACCGCCTTCCTCGGGCAGCCCATGGTCTCCAAAATTTTGACCGCGCTTCCGGATGTCCACAAAATTTATCTGCTCATCCGGAGCCGCACCGATTCCAACGGAAAACGCACTTCTGCACAAGAACGGTTAGAGAACGAACTGTTAACCTCCGATGTGTTCGCGTCCCTTCGCCAATTGCACGGCGAGAATTTTGATGACTGGGCGAAGCAGAAACTGTTTGCTGTTGAAGGCGAACTCACGCATGAACGCCTCGGCCTCAACGATGAAGAATACCGACAGCTGCAGAACGAAGTGCAAATCTTCATTAACATCGCCGGGGTAGTTCAATTCGATCCGCCGTTTGACGAATCGTTAAAGGGCAACGCGCTGGCAGCCAAGCACGTCGTCACCTTCGCTAGGGGATGTCAGAACGCCGTGTTCCTGCACGTTTCAACGGCGTATGTCTGCGGCCACGCGCCAGGCCGAGTTTCGGAGGAACTCCCACCTCCTTATCAAGTCTACGCTGCGCAGCATCAGGAGAAGACTGGCACAACCATCCCGCAGACTCTCTCGGCGGAAGTTGAGGAATTGCTAGTTCTGAGCGATGCCATCTACGCAGAGGCAGACTCGCCAGAACGCCTCGCGCAGTTTCAGCAGGGAGCAGAACAGAATAAACGGGGCAGCCGCAAAGGACTCGATGCCCAAGTCAAAGAGGCACAAGCAGAATGGCTTGAGACGCGACTCGTTGAGGCAGGGTTGAAGCACGCGCGCTCGCGGGGGTGGAACGATACCTATACCTACATGAAATTCCTCGGCGAACAGATGGTGATGGAATTGCGCGGCGAACTCCCCACGGCTATCATCCGGCCTTCCATTATTGAGAGTAGTCTCGCAGAACCCGTGCCAGGGTGGCTCGGCAAGTTTCGGATGTCGGAACCACTCATCGTCGGTTTCGCAAAAGGGCGTTTACCCGATTTCCCCGCAGAACCAGATATTATCCTCGATATTATTCCCGTCGATTTCGTTGTGAACGCCATTTTGGCGGCCGCCGAAGCCACTGCACGGAAGGGCGGCATTGAAGTCTATCACGTCGCCACCGGCACGCAGAATCCCCTCTATTTCCGCGGCATCGTTGACGCAACCTACGACTATTTTGTCGAAAACCCAATGCTAGAAAACGGCAAACCGATTCAGGTGCCTGTCTGGCAGTATCCCAGTTTAGAGGACTTCCAACGGAAATTGGACAGCCGGATGCGGATGCTTGATAGGGCAATTCAGGGCCTCGCGCGGTTACCGCTGCGCGCCGCCAAACGCCGCCGCCGCAAACTTGTCGTGAAGCAGAGCAGCATCAGGGCACTGCTACACTACATCCGCATTTACGCCCCTTACACCCGCACCAACTTTGAGTTCGAGACAGGGAAAACGCAGGCACTCTGGGAGGCACTCTCCCCGACAGAACAGCAACGCTTTAACTTTGATGTCTCGCAAATCCACTGGAAGCAGTATTTTCATGAAATTCATATTCCCGGCATCAAACGACACGTGCTGAAATTGGAAGCGCCAACGGCAGGCGAAGCCACCTCGGCAGCACAAAGCCAATCGGATGCTGACGACGAAGCGGAAGCCCCCGCTGCAACCGCCCAGGCGCAACTGCCCAACGAGAATTGTAAGGACGGATTTCTACGTCCGACCGGTGATGATGCAGAAAACCCCATCGACCGGATTTCCCCCAAAACCATCGTCGATTTGGTGGAGATACAGGCAAAGCGCATTCCCAACAACATCGCGCTCCAGATGGTAAACGATGGAGAGTGGGTGCAGTACACTTACGCGGAAACCTACGCGCACTCGCGCCAAGTTGCATTTCAATTGTGGAAAAGTGGCCTCCGAAAAGGTGACAGGGCCCTCCTCGTTTCGGAGAACCAGCCAGAGTGGTGCATCGCCTACCTCGCCGCTGTCCAGATTGGCGTGGCGGTAGTGCCACTTGACGCGCAAACGCCGGCACCCGAGATGTTAGCCATCGCCGAATTCACCGAAGCGAAATCCATTTTGGTATCTGCAAGCGTCTTAGCCAAGTGCAGCAAGCCATTAACGGCGGCAAAACCGCAGGTGCAGAACATCAACCAGATGACAGCGACATCGGAGCTCCCCGCCGATTTCCCAAACGTCAAGATTACGCCCGATACCGTCGCTTCGATCATCTTCACCATGGGCACAACGGTGGACGCGAAAGGCGCAATGTTAACGCACGGCGGATTTATTTCTAACGTTCGCGCTGTTGCAAAAGCACTGCCGCCGACAGATAACGAACGTATCCTGTCCGCGCTACCGCTGTATCACGCCTTGAGTTTCTCGTGCAGCCTGCTGATGGCACTTTACAGCGGCACAACAGCGATTTACGTCAACGCGCTCCGCCCAACGACGCTCCTTAAGACGATGCGTGAAGCGAAAATTACTGCCTTCATCGGTGTGCCACGGCTATTCCAGATGCTCCAGAGCACTATCAAACGGCAGGCCGAACGAACCGAAACGCCAGGGCAGACTTTGGCAGAGAAGGTACGCGCCGTCATGGGAGGGGAGATTCGGGTGCTAGTCAGCGGCGGTGCCGCCCTCTCCGCCGCAATCTACGATGAATTTAAAGCGTTTGGACTCACCCTTTACCAAGGCTACGGAATGACAGAAACCGCGCCTGTCCTCAGCGTCAATCCATACCTGAAAAGCAAGCGCGACTCTGTCGGACCGGCGGTGGAGGGAGTCGAACTCCACATCGAAAACCCTGATAGCAACGGCATCGGTGAAATCATCGCCAAAGGCCCAAGCACGATGAAGGGATACTACCAAAATCCAAACGCCACGGAGAAAGCCATCCGCGATGGATGGCTCTACACGGGCGACCTCGGGTTCATGGACCCAGAGGGATATCTCTATATCACGGGGCATTGCAAAGATATTATCGTCCCCGCCTCCGGCAAAAATGTGTACCCTGTGGAATTGGAGGCACTTTATCAAGAGCATCCAGCGATTTCGGAGATGTGCGTCGTCGGCATTCCTTATGAAGACGGGGCCGATACAGCTATCCACGCCGTCATTGTGCCGAAAGAGACAAACGCGACATCCGTAGACCCGGTTTGTCATCCCGCTACCGAGGAAGCGATTCAAAAATATCTTCAGGCGCGCGCCAAACAGGTGCCGAGTTATCAGCACTTTCACAAAACGCATCTGTGGGAAGAGGCACTCCCCAAGACTGCCGAGGGCGCGATTGATAGGCATCGCGTGAAGGCAATGCTTCAGGAACGTCTGGCGCGCTTGCAAAGCGCGCCTCCAAGTGAGGTAATCGAGACTGCAGAAGGTACTCCGGAAGAAATTTTAGCGTCTCTCGCGCGGTTAGCACGCATGTCCGTTAATCAAATTCGTCCAGAAAGCCGTTTAGACACCGACCTCGGGCTAGACTCGCTCATGAGACTCGACCTGTTGCTTCTCTTGGAAGCGCGCCTCGGCCACACCATCCCCGACGCGATGCTCGCCAATTTACAGACAGTCGGCGATGTTGTTGAACTCACGCAGACCTTCCACGCGTCGGATGCTGAAGATAACGCAGCACCTCGCGACTCCGTGAAACCAATTGATATTCGGCAGGTGCCGCGGTGGTACGCGCGCGCCTTCCGCTCCGTAATCGGTGGCATCTATAAACACTATTTCTCACTAGAGTGCCACGGGCTCGAGCACATCCCACTGGGAAAACCCTACATTATCACGCCGAATCACACGAGTCACTTGGATACACTCACGGTGATAACCGCCCTCGGCCCGAAGGCATATCAGCTCTGGACGCTCGCCGCACGCGATTACTGGTTTGCAAACCGCCTCCAAGGCTGGTTCGCGCGAAACTGCCTCAACGCGCTCCCAATTGAACGGGAGGGCAACTTCACCGAGTTTCTCCAAGATCTACGCGTGGCAAACGAAGTCATGGCGCAAAACAACGGATTGCTTGTCTTCCCCGAAGGCACCCGTTCGCTTGATGGCAACCTTCAGCCGTTCAAACAGGGAGTCCTCAGCTTGCTGATTTATGCCCCCGACGTGCCGATTATCCCAGCGTACATTGAAGGCACTTATCGCGCGCTCCCGAAAGGAAAAAATCTCCCCAAAAAGCATCCGGTCCGCATAGTTTTCGGCAAACCGCTCACCTTTGATATGCAAGCCGGCAAAGCGCATATAGACGCGGACAGATACCAAGATTTTCTGGAACAGGCGCGAAACCAAGTCGCAAAACTTGGCTCAACCCTATCAAAGGACGGTGCATAATGGACGCAAAAAAAACGCCACTGGCATCCGATACTATAGCGTTCTTTGATGTAGACGGCACGCTCCTGGATGCCACGATTGTGCATTACTACCTCTGGTTGCGCATGTCACAACTTCCACTCTTTTTGAAACCGTTGTGGCTGGCGGCGTTCCTTCCCAAAATCGTTTACTACCTGATTTTGGACAGAGTGAGCAGACCGCGGTTCAACCAGGTCTTCTATCGTAACTATCGCGGGATGGACGTGGAAAGTGTCAAAGCGTTGTCCGAGGAGATGTTTGAGGACTACCTACGCACCAAAATCTTTCCCGCCGCCATATCGCAAATTCAGGAACATCAGGAGCAAGGCGCGGCAATCGTCCTCGTAACCGGCTCGCTAGATTTCATTATGCAACCGCTTGCCGATTTCCTTGCCGTAGACTACGTCTTAGCACCACAACTCCGCGAACGAACCGGACAGTTCACCGGTGAACTGACAACGCTGCCGCTCATCGGAGAGCAGAAGGCGAAAGCGATGCACACCTTCGCCGCGAAACACAGCATCTCACTTGATAATTGCTACGCCTACGGCGACAGTCAATCTGACCTGCCGATGTTAGAGTGCGTCGGCAATCCCGCTGTTGTGAACCCGAGAAAATCCCTCCGCGAGAAAGCACTCTCCGCCGGCTGGGAAATGCATGAATGGATACTTTGACATAAAATGACCGGTTTCTTTACTTAATCCTCAGGCAATCTTGCCAAAACTAAAAGAAAGGAAAAAATATGAACGTCACCCGCTATTTTGAATCCATGTCCGAACCGAACGACACGATGTTTATCGAAATCGACGATAGGATTCGGTATACGCGCCGCGGCAACGACTGGGCGCAATTCCGCGCAGACCTGATTCAGGTGCTTGAGCAGACTGTCTCTACGGAACTTTCCGAGCAATTCGCCGCCGCGACAGAGGAATGGGAATCCTCCCTAGAACCTTAGCATCGAAAACCGAGCATGCAACAACGGCGCATGCGGAGATACAGAGGAAGACGACATCGCACCAACCACCGTTATTGAACGCCTTGCGCTAGTACGAAAAATGCCAAACCTAATCCATCACGCCCAAACGCTAGAGACCGAGGGACACCTCGCCGAAGCCATTCGGGCTTACGATACTATTCTCGGTACAACCGAAGAAACGGCGACGCTTGCACACGCCAATTTTCGGCTCGGAGTTATCTATCGCGAGTGGAGTGAACTCTTCGCCGCGCAGCGGTTTTTGGCACAAGCACATCAACTTGAACCCAGAAACGCCGACATCCGAGCCGCGATAGATGAACTCAATCTGCACTTCTCGCAAAACCGAGAGCAGATAGCCGATGAAATGTCGCGCAAAAACAGCGACGCAATCGTCTCTCTTTTCCGAATCGCAACGGGAATTAAACTGCTGGCGATGGAGAAACCGGTGCAAGCGTATCCGCTGCTGAAGAGCCGCACCAAGATTTTCCCAAACGCCGCCGTAGCGAAGCATCTCCTCTCTGATGTCCGTATCACGGAAGAAGAAGTGAATTCCGCCATCGAATTCCTATTGGAGAGAGAATGGCTCGCCGGAAGTGGCTCGGAACTTTACACGATAACAACTAGCGGGCTCTATGCCTTCTATACCGAACTCGCCGAATTGCACATTGCCAACGATGCCTATACCGAGGCGGTGTCCTGTTATGAGGAGGCATATTGGCTTGACGATTCGCAACCCGCGCCGTTGTTTCACAAAGTTATATGTTACGCGAACGCCGAGGCGTGGGAAGAGGCGGTTGCATGCCTCGCTGAACTCCCCGACGAGGTACCAGCGGGTGTGGACAGCGCGGCCTATTACGCCGCCGTCGCGCAGAGTTATCACCACGTCTATTCCCACACCCAAGATGAGACAGCAAAGCAAAAAGTAATTCAGGCGTGCGAGGCAGTGCTGCATCTGGATAAAAAGGATAAGGCGATTTCAAAATTGCTGGCATCGTATCAGAATAAAAAAAGTTGGTGGCGAAGAAAATAAGCCGTGCGCAGCCAGGGTGTGTCAGGACGGATGTCTCTATCCTCCCTGACAATTCAAAAAAATAACTTGACACAATTCTGGTTTTCATTTACAATAGTCAACATGCAGTTTTTAGGTCTGATTTCTCAGGATAAGCAATTCTAAAGGAGACAATCATGTCAAAAATTCTCGTGCTATCCGGTGAAAACCATCGCTTTGATGCGAGCGCAAGCGTCATTCACGACTTCCTCGCCGCCGATGCTGATATTTCAGCCACGCTCACCGACGACAAAGCAATATTAGCCTCCACCGAATTGAACAGTTACGATGCGTGCGTCTTCGGCACTGGCTTCACGCGCACCGAGCGGCAAGCCGATGGCTCTGTAGCGCACGTACCCGATCTAGCCCCCGAAGAAGAGGCTGGCTTGTTCCGCTACGTCCGCGGCGGCAAAGGGCTCGTCGGCATTCATGGCACCGCCTGGTGGATCGGCGGCCGAGCCGCAGACCTCATCGGCGGCCACTCAAACTGGCACCCGCCGGGCTCTACCTTCACGGTGCATATTGAGGATCCCGAACACCCGACGACGCAAGACGTTGTGGACTTTGACGTGGAAGATGAAATTTACATCTCCGCGCACGAACCGCACATTCACGTCTTGGCTTCCGCCGAGTGGTTTGGCAAGGCGCATCCAATGGCGTGGGTGAAGCCCTACGGCTCAGGACGCGTCTTCTATACCACGTTGGGACACGGCCCCGGCACCTTTGAACGCGCCGGGATGCAAAAGTTCATCACACAAGCAGCCAAGTGGGCCGCTAACGCATAATTCGGTATTGTAAGGGCGGATATTGTTAACTATCCGCCCCCCTCGGAGTTTGGGATCGGATGCACACACTGAAAGTCACCGCTATAGAAACCAAAACTGTTCCGGTGAATCACCGCGGCGATTGGCTCTTCGTCAAAGTCCATGCAGACAATGGCACAGTCAGCATCGGTGAGGCATCGCACGGCAGGGATGATGCGCGCGTCGCGCATATCATTGAAACACTGACACCGGCACTCATCGGATGGAATGTCTTTCAGTTTGAGGCATTCCGACGCAGGTTCTATCCCGATGCCGAGGGGCAAGCCTATCACACCGCGCTCAGCGGTATTGAACAGGCAACCTGGGATTTGGCAGGTAAGGCGTTAAACCTACCCAGTTATCAACTGTTAGGTGGCAAATGCCGCGACAAGATTCGTCTTTACGCGAATATCAACCGCGCCACGGTAGAACGGAGCCCCGACGGCTTCGCTCGCAATGCAGAGATGGCGGTTTCCGAAGGCTTCACAGCGATAAAATGCGCGCCGTTCGACGATGTGTCGGTGGTGAATATCTCACACGGCAGCCTCACGCCAGCCATCCGTCTCGGCATCGATCGGATTCGCGCGATTCGTGCCACAATCGGTGCTGACATCGAACTGATGGTAGATTGTCACAGCCGTTTTAACACCGGTATCATCGTCCAAGTCGCGAAAGAGTTGGATGACCTGCACCTCTTCTGGGTGGAAGACCCGGTGCCTCTGGATAATCTGGATGCGCTCGCGCACGTGAGCTGCTCCACCTCCATGCCCATCGCGACCGGGGAACGCCTCCGCACCCTTTCCGCCTTCGACCGGCTACTTAAACAGGGACGCGTCGATTACATCTTGCCGGATGTCAAACACGTCGGCGGATTGTTGGGGTTGAAAAAGATAGCCGCCCTCGCCGAGGCACAGAACGTGATGGTAACGCCGCACAATCCGAGCGGCCCCATCGCAACTGCCGCGAGTGTGCAGTGCATGGCGAGTGTGCCAAACTTCGCCATCTTGGAATACGCGTGGGGCGAGGTGAACTGGCGTGCCGCCCTCGTCTCCCCACCTGAAAACATTGTCAACGGCTTTATCAACGTGCCCAACCGACCGGGTTTGGGCGTGCAGCTTGAATCGCGATAGGACTCATACCAAATGAGTTTGACGCGTCTGGTTTCCGCTGTATAGAAACCAGATGAGTTCGCCGGATCTGGACCCGTTCAAGATCGAAATCCTACCTACGGAACTGATGCTGCGTCAGTCCTACATAACAAGGAAAGAGAAACTTATGAAACGCTTTACACCTTTTTATCTCGTCCTGGTCTTCCTACTCGGTTGCCTCGGCAGCCAGCAGACGACCACACAACCTGTTGGCGAAACCTCTGCACCGCAGGCACTCGTGGAAATCCACCTATCAACGCCAAAAACCAGTTACGCCGCGAAGGAAGCCATCCCGCTTGAAATCAGCATCCAGAACGGGAAATTCGACCTCTTCGTGCCGTTTGTTACCGTCGCAACTAAAAGTGCTTTTACTGCCATAACAGTCACGAATGCAAACGGCGAGGTTGTCAAGCGCAAACGGCCCATCACGATGGAAAACCCGCAAAAATATGTGATACACCAGGGAAAATCCGTTCGATGCATTCAGGGATTTGAACTGAAAGCCGGCGCGCAGCAGACTGTCTCGCTGGAAAATTTGCGGCAATATTACCGGCTGCCAGCAGGCACCTACACGATAGCAGTAGAGGTTGAATTGGAGGTCTACCGAGAGTCGCTGCTAGAACCACACCCACAGATAGTTGAATTGGAGCAGGACATTGCGCGGCTCCAGTCCAACGTGGATGCCGCGCTTACGCCTGCGGTGAAGCGTGACGCAATTAACGAAATCCGCGAACAGATCGAGTTTATCAAATCGAAGCACAAAGACGAAAAGCGGGCCCTGTATCTTCCAGTCAAATCGCGTCGCGGCAAGGCATCGCTGATGTCCAATAGCATCACACTGACGTTGGAAGAAACAGAAGCCGCGTATCGACAAATTCTTCTCCACATCGGCGGATAAGGCGCCGTAACAGCCTTCTCGGTGTTTCGTCAGGGTGGATATATCCACCCCGACGCGCCGCGGTCTGCTGTCCGGGGCGACATCAGACTGCCGGATAAATCGGGCATTGCCCCTTTTTGTGCAGCATGAAGAGAGAATTACCCCTTTTCGTGCAATGTTGCCCGTTTTGATGCCACGATACCTGCATATTAATTGGCATAGAAATTGCAAGTCTCTTTGCATCAACAATTTTATTTTTTGTGTAAGGATTTCCGCGGACTCCCGTAGGCGCGCTGAGTGCGCGTTGCGGCAGGCGCGCCCCTATAGAGCACGCCTACCGGATACGTTCCGCGAAACCACTATCCCTTGGAGGTAAAAACATGAGTGCCAAAAGAACTTCCGGTGCCTTCATGACTTCGGTCGTGCTACACGTGGTCATCGCTTTCATCGCGGGTATCTATCTCGTTACCCAGACGGAACAATTCAAAGACCTCGTTGGTGCCGAAGTCCTTCAGCCGAAGGAACCGCCGAAGCCGAAGGTACGTAAGCCCGTTGTCAAGCCTGATATCAAACCGACCGTTCCGACGCAGAACACTGTCGTCGTTGAACAAGTCCAAGTGCAGCCGCGTGTGACTACTGCGTTTGTTGCAAAGTCCAACTTCCAACCGCAGACGGTGTTGGAATTTTCCAACCAAGCGGTGAAGGTAGATGCGCCGATTAACCCGAACGTGCCGAAGGTTGTCACGCCGAACGCGCCTGTGCCGCAGGTGGTTACACACACAGACCTGCCGGTATCCGATGCGCCCGGCGCGCTGGCATTTTCTGCACCCGTTGCGACGGCTCCTTCTGCTGGCCCGGCGAACATCGGCCGCGGCGTGGCAGGCGGTGCAGTGCAGGTGAAGGTGGCGTTTGAACGGCCGCCCGGTCTCGCGATGGTTGAACATGTGGGTGCGGCGCGCGATGCCCTCGGCGATGTCGTTGAAAACATCACCCTCGGTAACGTTGAAGTGCCGCCGCTGCCCAGAGGCGAACCCGGTGGCCGCGTCATCGGTAAAGGCCGCGACATTCGTGGTGTCTTCCGGTTCACACGCATCCGTCACAGCCTCTCTGACTGGTGGGCTGATGCATCTTCGCTGAACGCCTTGACGAAATGGCTCAACGAGCGGACGAAGATTAAGACAGACATGAACGTTGAAGGCGGTGCATTGAAACTCACCGATGCGAACCTCTTCAAAACACCCTTCGTCTTCATGACAGGGCACGATCCTTCACTCGTCCGGTCCCGTAACCTGCTCGGCAGGCAGTATGGCGGTGGTAAGATGGATAGCCGTCTCACCGAAACTGAAGCCTCTGGCATGCGCCGCTACCTCGTTGAAAAAGGCGGATTCCTCGTCTTTGACGACTGCGGTGTGAACGCGCCTGCGCAGGCGATGATTCGTCTCTTCCTCGCGCAGATGCGTTACGTCATGCCCGAATTCCAGATCGAGCGGATTGACAATGAGCACGAGGTCTACGACAATTTCTACGAAATGGGTGGCCCGCCGGTAGGCTTTGACATCTTCTGGTGGGGGACGCGTCCACCGAAACGGAACTACCTTGAAGGTATCTCTGTCGGCGAGAAGTTGTCTGTCATCGTCGTCCGTCGTGACTATATGTGCGCGATGGAGTCGGTGAGTCTTCCGACGCGGAGTGTGCACTATTCGCCGGGTGTGTATCGTTTCATGACGAACGTTGTCGTGTATGCGTTGACGCACGGCAAGATTTCAGATTACTCCGGCTATGTGCCTGAAGACACATTAGCGAAGAAGGAGCTGCCGACGCGCGCGCCTGAAGCTGCCAAGGTTGGCGGTTTTGAGTAAGATTTGAATGGTGTAAGGGCGGATGTCCATATCCGCCCTTTTTCTTTTAAAATGCCGGTAGGCGCGCTGCAAGTCGCGTTTCTTCGGTTCGTAAGGACAGTTTTCAATATCTGTCCCTTCCTGAAGTCAAAAGAAAAATGCTCGGGCACCGATTGGGGTTGGACGCGCCTCCGAAATAACTGACGCAGGGCGGGGCCCAATTCTTCGCGGATGTCTCACTGTAAAATAGCAATAGCAATGATAAGGAGATCTCTCATGTCAATCAAAAAACTCCTACACATTTTCGGTTTGTGCTGCCTAAGTTTCGCGTTGTTATGTCCGGTATCGGCGAAGGCACCTGCAACCGAAAAAATCTTGTTTACGTCAAACCGGGATGGCAATTGGGAAATCTTTTCGATGAATCCCGACGGCAGTCAACAAGTGAGATTGACGCATCATCGCGCGGCAGATCTCAGGCCCGTCTGGTCGCCGACCGGCGAACAGATTTTGTTTATGTCAGACCGCGGTGGCCCTCGCGACCTCTATCTCATGGACACCGATGGACAGCGGGTGCGGCCCCTGTTTAAAATTGAGAAGGCATACCGAAGCGGCGGCACCTGGTCGCCTGATGGTAGGCGAATCGCTTACGCGCAGTCTGACCTTGGTACCGACGTTACAACCCTTTACACCGCTAAGACAGACGGGACCTTAGTGAAGCGCGTCCTCCAAGTCAATAGCGTGGAGAGCGGACAGCCGACCTGGGCACCGGAGGGGACAGAAATCGCCTTTGTTGTAGCAGAGGAGATTCACTGGGCGAGCCGCCAAATCCGCTTTATTGACTTAAAAACCCGCAAACAGCAGACGCTTTTACCTGACGATGAGCCGAGGATGTATCAACCCGCCTGGTCACCGGATGGGACAAAAATCGCTTTTGTCTGGCACAGAACTGCGGCGCAGCAACAATCCATATTCATCGTGAACCGTGATGGAAGTGGGCTTGAGCAGCTCGTTGACGTTTTCGCAAACGCGCCCGTCTGGTCTCCGACAGGTGACGAACTTCTCTATTCACAAGCAGTTCCTAAAGAGGGGAGCCAGATCTTCAAGATTGATTTAGGCACCCGTAGTGTCACGCAGTTGACGCGGCGTGGCAACAATTTCCCTAAGAGTTGGTTTGATCCGAGGCGTTTGCCTGTTTCGCCGCAGCCGCAGCTGTTGACTACGACGTGGAGCAAAATGAAACTTTGAGAGCTCAATGCTTTTCCGATGGAAACACAGCGTAACTTCTTTCACAAAAAGGAGGGGAGGCAAATACGGGGCTCAACCTCTTCCCCTCGGCGGCGGAAGTCAAAACGAAACCAAGCGCGCCCGAAATCCGAAGGAACACAAAAACTCCATTTTTTCTTGCAAAATAACCCAATATAATATATACTATTAACCACAAAACGCTTAAGGACAAAACTACATGCTATTCAACTTTGCAAATGTACTCATTTTCTTAGGTGTCGGCTGTCTCTTTGTCGTACTCAACCTGACTCTCTCTCGCCTACTACACACGAAGTTGTATTCCGGCGAGAAGTATATTCCCTATGAATGCGGCGAAGACCCGGTCGGCGACACACGAATTAAGTTTAACACGCGCTTCTACGTCATCGCGCTCATCTTCCTCATTTTCGATGTGGAAACAGTGTTCCTTTTCCCATGGGCGGTAGTTTTCCGCAAAATGGGGATGTTCGCATTTTTAGAGATGCTCGTCTTCATCGCTATCCTCTTAGTCGGCCTCGCCTACGTCTGGGCGAAGGGCGATCTGGAGTGGATCCGTTCCACACAACTGGCAGTGCAATCCCTACGGAGGGAAGAAACTCATGATAATTGATGAAAAACTCGACAAAAACGTTATCGTCACATCCGTTGATGCTGTCGCCAACTGGGCGCGTTCCTCGGCACTCTGGCCGATGACGTTCGGACTCGCCTGCTGCGCAATTGAGTTCATGGCGGCGGCGGCTTCTAACTATGACTTGGACCGGTTCGGGGCCGGCGTGCCACGCGCAACACCGCGCCAATCCGATCTGATGGTTATCTCCGGCACCGTAACACTCAAAATGGCAACGCGCATCAAGCGGCTCTACGAACAAATGCCCGAGCCGAAATACGTCATCTCGATGGGCAGCTGCGCCACGAGCGGCGGACCCTATTGGCAACACGGATACCACGTCCTCAAAGGCGTAGACCGGATTATCCCCGTTGATGTTTACGTGCCGGGATGTCCCCCGCGCCCAGAAGCACTCATCGAAGGGTTGCTCAAGTTGCAGGAGAAAATCCGGACGCAGACCGTGGCCAAGCGCGCCCACGTGCCATTCCTGAAAAAACTCTTTACCAAAACCGAATGGTACCAGCACGAAGGGGAAGGAGAGGCTGCAGAGTAAAGTCACCCGATACTATAAGCGTGGATTTCCATATCCGCCCGTTTCAACTATGGAGTGAAGCAAACACGTGAAACCCGAAGAAATTTATGAAACGCTATCCCAGCAGTTCGGCGAGGCAGTCCTCGGTTTTGACGCGGAACTTGCCGGCGACCCGAGCATTCGCGTCGCCGCCCTCGCCGTCGCCGATGTCTGCGCATACCTCGCCGAAACCGAGACATTAGCGTTCGATTCGTTGATGTCGCTGAGCGGCGTAGACTTCAGCGCACGCGACGAGGAATTCACCGTCGTCTATCACCTCTACTCGATACAACATCGGCATAAGGTGGTAATCAAAGCACCAGTGCCGAAAGATGAACCGCACCTCCCGACTGTGGAGCATATCTGGAAAACGGCGAATTGGCACGAACGCGAAACGTTCGATCTCTACGGCATCCACTTCGAGGGGCACAGCGATCTGCGCCGCCTCTTACTCCCTGATGATTGGATAGGGTACCCCCTGCGGAAGGATTACACGGAGCCTGAATTCTATCGCGGGATGCGCGTCCCCTATTAAACCGCACGGGCCGAAACCGCGTCTATGCACCGCAACTACCGCCTTCTCATCCTGCTATTTCCTGTCGTCTTTTGGCTCCTCTGCTTCTTCATCATTCCGCTGCTGTCCGTGTTTGCGTATAGTTTTATAGAGCGCGGCACTTATGGCGGCGTGCAGTGGAACTTCACATTGGAAAACTATCAGCGGCTGTTTGACGGGCTCTACCTCGGTATCCTGTGGCGTTCAGTCTCCACGGCAATTGTGGCGACAGCCTTATGTTTGCTACTCGGCTACCCGTTCGCCTACTATCTGGCGCGGTATCAGCCGAAATGGCGAAACGTCCTGTTATTGCTAGTCGTCGTTCCCTTTTGGACAAATTTTCTCATCCGCACCTACGCATGGATGCTGCTCTTGCGAACGGAAGGCGTTTTAAACAGCCTGCTCGCCGTGCTCATCCCGACTGCCGGTCCGGTGGAACTGCTCAACACGCCGATAGCGGTGCAGATCGGGCTCGTCTACGGATATCTGCCGTTTATGATTTTGCCGCTGTATGCCTCACTAGAACAACTGGACATGTCACTAATGGAGGCAGCACAAGATTTAGGCGCATCGCCACGTCGCACCTTCTGGCACGTCACCGTGCCGCTCAGCCTCCCCGGCATCCTCGCCGGATCCATGTTGGTTTTCATCCCCACCGTCGGCGCGTTTATCACCCCAGATTTACTCGGCGGCGGGAAGGTGAGTTACATCGGAAACGTCGTTGAACGGCAATTCAAATCGGCGCGAGATTGGCCGTTCGGTTCCGCGCTGTCGTTCATGCTGATGTGCATTGTGCTGGCGGGAACAGTGCTCTATTTCCGCACCTTGCAAGGCCGTGAAGACGATGGGGAGGCGACAGGAAAATGAAACGCCTCCTTGAAATCAACATCGCCGTAGTTTTCCTCTTCCTCTACGTTCCCATCCTGACAGTCGTCGCGTTCTCATTCAACAGCAGCGAACAGACAGCAGTGTGGCAGGGGTTCACGTTCAATTGGTATGCGGCGTTGTTTGAGGACGCAGCGTTATGGCGCGCATGCCGAAATAGTTTGATAGTAGCAGGGGCCGCAACGCTCATCGCCACCGTTATCGGGACAGCCACCGCGCTCGCCATTGAACGCCACCGGTTTCGGTTTCGCGCGGCGTTAGTGCGATGTCTCTACCTCCCAATCATCATTCCGGACATCGTCCTGGCGATTGCGCTACTCACATTTTACGTGCAAGCGCGCATCCCACTTGGAATCATATCACTGATCATCGCGCACGGCGTTTTCAATATCGCTTACGTTACCATCGTCGTCAGAGCACGCTTGCAGGGGTACGATAACAGCGTAGAGGACGCAGCACTCGACCTAGGTGCCACCCAGTGGCAGACGTTTTGGCGGATAACGCTACCGCTCATCGCACCGGGAATTATCGGCGGCGCATTGCTCGCATTCACACTCTCCATTGACGATTTTGTCATCACGTTCTTTACCGCGGGAGTCGGATGGACGACGCTGTCGGTGCATATCTATTCGCTACTCAAATTCGGCATCACGCCAAAAATCAACGCTATCTCGACGATGTTGTTGGTGAACTCAATTGTTTTTATCCTGCTATTTCTGCGATTCAGAGAGAAAAAGGAAAAGTCCCCGTCCCTCTAAAACCCCGTTAAGGGTGCAATAGTTAGAGGGCGCGCCAAACCGTTAGGCAAAAAAACGCTATCTGTGGTATCATATTTCATGATGACATTTTCACGCACGTGGATAGAAGTAGACTTGCAGGCGATTGCAGCGAACGCAACGGCAATCAAGGCACATACTGGCACCTGTCTCATCACCGTTATCAAGGCAGATGCCTATGGACACGGCGCAGTACGCGTCGCACTGGCACTGCACGAAATCGCTGACATGTTCGCCGTTGCCACGGTAGAAGAGGGCATCGAACTGCGCAAGGCTGGCATTCACAAGCCCATCCTGATTCTGTTGAGCCCCCTCCCCGAATTGGCGGAGGCACTCGTTGCACATCAATTGACACCGGCGATTGACAATTGGCAGTTGGCGCAAAGGTTAGTAGGCGCAATTTCCCGCACGCGACTCCCCGTGCATGTTGACATTAATACCGGCATGAATCGAGGCGGAGTCCATTGGACAGAGGCGAAAGCATTTTTAGAGAAGTTGAAAACGCTAAAGCAACTTGAAATCGGAGGCATCTTCACGCACTTCGCAACCGCCGACGAGGTAGACAAAAGTTATGCCTACCTGCAACTTGAGCGGTTCTCGGCAGTGCTTGATAAACGCGCCCTGCCGGTTACGACGACGGTTCACGCGGCGAACAGTGCTGCAACGCTAACGATACCAGAAGCGCGTTTCGATGCTGTTCGCCCCGGTTTGAGTCTATACGGTATCTACCCATCGGCAGAAAAACCGATTCCGTTGCAACCGGCCCTCACATGGAAAACACGCATCGGATGGGTGGGGTGGCTCGAAGCAGGCGAAGGCGTGAGTTACGGGTTGACGTATCGGGCACCACGCCGAACTCGCGTAGCAGCGTTACAGGTAGGCTACGGCGATGGATATCCGCGCGCGCTATCCAATCCTCCCACCGTAGGGCGAGGGCCTGTCATTCGCCACGCACCGAAACCGACAACTACCGTAGAGCCAGGGCCTATCCCTCGCCAGACACCGAAACCGACAACTACCGTAGGGCGAGGGCCTGTCCCTCACCAGACACCGAAACCGACAACTACCGTAGAGACAGGAACAGCCACTCGCCATGCACCGAAACCGATGTCTACCGTAGAGCGAGGGCCTGTCCCTCACCAGACACCGAAACCGACAACTACCGTAGGGCGAGGGCCTGTCCCTCGCCATGCACCGATTGGCGGAGAGGTATTAATCGCCGGCAAACGCAGGCCAATTGCGGGGCGCATCTGCATGGACGTAACCGTCGTCCAACTAGAACCTTCAGACAACGTCTCAGTTGGGGATGAAGCAGTGCTAATCGGTAAACAGGGAGACGCTGAGCTCGGCATTGATGAAATTGCCACGCGCGCCGGCACGATTTCATATCACATTCTCACGCAAATAAGCAACCGTGTTGAACGAAACTACAAGCCATCTCATAAATCTTAAGAGCGGATTTCTATGGTTTCCGCCCATCGAACTAGTATTGCCCTTACAAATCACGAAAAATGGTAATCACACTCAAAAATCTCTCTGTCTCTTATGGCACTCGTCCGGCGTTGGATTCACTCTCGCTAGAAGTAAAAGGAGGTGCCATCGGCCTCCTCGGTCCGAACGGTGCAGGCAAAAGCACGCTGCTGAAGACGCTGCTCGGCTTCGTTCCGCCAACCGAAGGAAGCGCGGCCATCTTCGGCATGGATATCCAGACGCACGCCTTAGCCATCCGCCAACAGGTAGGCTATATGCCCGAAGATGACTGCTTAATCCCAGGAATGAACGCCGTGCAATTGGTGGCTTACGCCGGCGAGTTGTGCGGGATGCCGGCCCGCGATGCACTACAACGCGCCCACGAAGTCCTCTATTACGTCGGCGTTGACGAAGAACGCTACCGCCCAGTCGGCGAATACTCAACAGGAATGAAACAGCGGGTGAAACTCGCGCAGGCACTCGTCCATGACGCAAAACTGTTGTTCCTCGATGAACCCACCAACGGCATGGATACAAGTGGACGCGAGGAGATGATCTCCCTCGTAAAAGACATCTCCGCCAACAAGGGGATTAACACCATTTTGTCCTCGCATCTATTGCCCGATGTTGAGACAGCGTGTCAGGAGGTCATCGCACTCCACGACGGCCGCGTTGTCGTCCACGGCAACATAGAGGCGTTGAAGAAACAGCAACATCGCGCGTTCGACCTGAAGATTGTCGGTGGTAGTGAGGATGCCGGGGTGGCTTACGTTCGCGCATTGGAACGCAATCGGTATCTGGCCGAACTCAAATCGGGCGGCAGACTCCGAGTCACCACCCGTGAAAACGCACGGACTGATGAAACAGACCCGAGATGTTTTTTCAGATTAGCATTGGAATGTGGTATCCAACTGCGCCAACTGCGCGAGGTGAAGCACTCGCTTGAGGATATCTTCGCCGAGGCGATAGGTGTAGAGTGACTTTGAAAGCATGGCTCGTCGCACTTTACATACTCGCCGCCAGCCTGCCCTCACGCGCATCCGCAGACGAGAGGCTCCGCAGCCTTGGAATGGGCGGCACCCGCATCGCAACGCGCACAGCAGACGCTGGCATCTTTGGCAATCCGGCATCGTTAATTCACGTGCAAAACCATAATCTCGCTTTCGGAATTGCCGCCGAAAATCTGCACTGGGGAGAATTGCCGAAAACCAGCAGGCGCGCCCTCCCGGGCGCGATGCCCTTTGAAGACAAGCACCAGTTCGCCGCCGAAGCAGGCATCGACGTTTACCCTGCATCTTACTACTCGCACGCCTTCGGAAAGTGGGGAACTAGCATCGGCTATGCAACGACATTCACCCATTTTGCGAATGTCACGTTTTCTGCCACTCGCGCTGAATATGATACGAATAACCGCCAGTTTTCTTCACAGACAGACCTCAGCACAGACTACGCTTTGTTCCGCGAAGGACGTTGGATACTGTGCCTCGGCCGCCAGATTGGAAAGACGGTGGCGGGGGCACGGCTCAAGTGGATAACACAAAATGTGAGGCGCGGCACGCTGGTGTCCACCTTAAATTTGGCGGCACGGCACGGACCGGATATAGATACGCGCACACCGGAACAATTCATTCCAGCAATCGTTGAGGCGTTGCAATTCGGCGACAGAGTCCGGGATATTATCCATGAGAATCATCCCGAAATCGATAGGACATCCGGTCAGTTGGAATTGGATGTCGGGTTGCAGCACGAGGTCCGGTTCTCGCGCCTAAAACCGATACAGGTAGGCGTTCTCTTTGAAAATATCCTGCGTGCAGATTTGGTTGAACCTCTCCCGCTCAAGCTCGGCATCGGTATCGCGTATGAACCTTTGGAATGGATTGCCCTCGCCGCAGATGTATCACGGGCCACGGGAACTAGCGGTATGGATTGGGCACTGGGCACCGAATTCCATCGGGCATGGGAGAATGGTTTCGCCATGGCCCTCCGCATGGGCACTGGGCGCGTTGAAGCAACGCCTCACTTTTCCATCGGCATCGCCTTAACGCTTGGCACGCTCTCTACAGAATATACTTTGCGTAGCCCTTTTACGAACATCCCGATTACAGCGGCAAGTCACCTAGTGGCATTCACGCTGCATTGGTAGAAATGAGGAAACGGACATGAATCACAAACACAACACTCTTGAGGTAGGCGTTGCCCAAGTGGACATCACGCCAGATTACCCAATTCGCCTCAGCGGCTACGGTAGCCGACGCACCGAATCCGAGGGCATCATTCAGCGGATTTGGGCGAAAGCCCTCGCCATCGGCAGTGAAACCGAGGAACCGGTTGTCGTCGTAACCGTCGAAAACTGCGGCTTACCAGATGAACTTACCGAGGAAATAGCGCACCGCGTCAAGCAGAAGACTGGGCTCTCCCGGGCACATTTTGTCGCATGTTTTACGCACACGCACAGCGCGCCATGCCTCACCAACGCCGCGCCTTTCCTTTTCAGTTCAGATATACCGCCGGAACAGCAAGAAAAGATCTACCGGTATACCCGACAACTCGGCGATTGGCTAGAGGAAGCCGCGCTGGAGGCACTGACAAATCGTGAACCGTGTCAAGTGCAGTGGAGCATCGGCGAATTGGACTTCGCCAAAAATCGGCGAACTCAGGGCGGACCCGCTGAGCATTCTTTGCCGATGCTACAAGTCACCGGTGAAGATGGTGCCTTGCGTGCCGTGTGGGCAAGTTACGCATGCCACTGCACCACGTTGGCAGGCACCGACAATCACATCTGCGGCGACTGGGCCGGATACGCGCAAGAGGCAATTCAGGAGACAAACCCCGGCACAACGGCGTTAATCTCTATCGGATGCGGCGCGGACGCGAATCCTGCATCGCGGATGATGCCGATGCCCGATAGACAACAGGAGGTTTTTCAGACGCGCCTCGCCTATGCGAAAGAACACGGAGAAGCACTCGCGCAGGAAGTCCAACGCCTTCTAGCATCCAATGCCACGCCGCTCTCCCAAACGCCGACAGGTTCGTTTGAACGCGTAAACCTGCCGTTTGATACGCTACCCACGCCTGACGAGTGGAAAGCACGCGTCGCGGCGGGAGGGGCCGTTGGATACCACGCGCAAAAGCATCTCGAACGGCTACAGCGGGGAGAACCCTTGCAAACGGAACTCTCTTACCCGGTGCAGACATGGACTTTCGGGGACGAACTCGCCATCGTTTTCCTTGCCAGTGAAGTAGTGGTTGACTATTCGCTTCGGTTAAAACACGAATTCGATGCAGCGCGGCTGTGGGTAGGGGCCTACGCCAACGCCTTTCCCGGCTATATCCCATCTGAGCGCGTCCTCGCCGAGGGAGGATATGAGGGCGGCGACGCGATGCTCTATTTCGGCCCGCCGACTCGCTTCGCCCCCGGCGTGGAGCAGTTAGTCGTTGATGCAGTGCATCGGCTGCTGCCCGCTGAATTTCTGCAGTAGAAAATCGCGCCGGATTGTTTCTCATATTTGAGATTTGCAGCGCAGTACCTGTAAGGGCGGATATCTCTATCCGCCCATATCACCCTAGATTCAGCCTTTTTTCCTTGCAATCTGATTGCAAACTATGATAGACTAAAAACCATGCCAACACTTAACATAAAACCAAACCACAAAGCGATAACCGCCTATTACGCCGCCCTCGACCGGTTTCAACAACACGGCATCACCCACGAAACTGCCGTGCGAGCCGCCTTTCAAGCACTCCTTGAAGTTGGCGCGCGACAGTTGAACTGGACGCTCGTTTGTGAATATACGCTGCGAGTTACGGGAGGTTCGCAGGGGACAGGCCCCCGCGCTACGGTGATTCGTCTTGATGGCGCGCTGCTTGACGCATATAGTCTCCCTCGCGGCACCTGGGAGGCAAAAGGCGTTCACGGAAATCTACGTGCAGACATCCAAACCAAGTTCGATGCCGGGTACCCACAGGACAACATCCTCTTCCAAACGCCAGAACGCGCCATTTTGTACCAGAATGGCAGAGAAGTGCTGGACGCAGACATCACCGAACGCCACACGCTCGTCACTGTGCTGAAAGCGTTCTTCTCTTACGAACGCGAACATGCCGCCAACTGGGAAGCCGCTGTCGCCGACTTCAAGACGCTCGTCCCCGAATTAGGCAAAGAAGCCGCCGAACTCCTCCGGGCTCAGCACAAAACCAATCCGCAATTTCACGCCGACTTCGCCGATTTTCATCGCCTCTGCCAAGCCGCCATCAACCCGAACCTCTCTGAAGCAGCTGTCGAGGAAATGCTCATCCAGCACCTCCTCACCGAACGCATCTTCCGAACCGTGTTCGAGAATCCAGACTTCACTTCCCGGAACATCATCGCACGGGAAATCGAAAAGGTGCTGAAAGGCCCACTCGACAAAGCCTACAGCCGCGGCGAATTCCTCCGACGACTGGACCCGTTCTACCGCGAAATCGAACGCCAAGCTGCAACGCTCGCCGACTTCTCGCAGAAACAGAACTTCCTGAATACCGTCTACGAGCAGTTCTTCCAAGGCTTCTCCGTGAAGATTGCCGATACGCACGGCATCGTCTACACCCCGCAGCCCATCGTCGATTTCATGGTGAAGAGTGTGGACTATCTCCTCCAAACCGAATTCAAGCGTTCTCTCTCCGACGCAGGCGTGCATCTCATCGATGCGTTCGTCGGCACCGGCAACTTCATCGTACGGCTGATGCGCGAGCTCGACCCGTTCAAACTGAAGGCGAAATACAGCACCGAACTCTGGTGCAATGAGTTGCTGTTATTGCCCTACTATGTGGCGAATCTCAACATCGAACATGAATTTTATGCCATCACCGGGGAATACCTCCCGTTTGAAGGCATTTCCCTCGTCGATACGTTCGATTTAGCTGAAAACCGGCAGTTGTCGCTGTTGACGCAGGAGAATACCGCGCGCGTGGAGAAACAGAAGGCTGCACCGATGTTTATCGTCATCGGCAACCCACCCTATAACGTCGGGCAAGCCAACGAAAACGATAACAACAAGAACCGCAAATATCCCGCGATGGACGCGCGAATCGAGGAGACGTACGTGAAAGCATCGCAAGCCACACTGAGACGTGCCCTTTACGACGCGTATGTGAAGGCAATCCGCTACGCATCAGACCGGATTGGCAACGAGGGGATTGTCGCCTTCGTCACGAACAACAGTTTCCTAGACGCGACGGCGTTTGACGGCATGCGACACCATCTCGCTCAAGAGTTTGATGCACTCTATATCGTAGACCTCGGGGGGAACGCGCGGAAAGACGCACCCGTTGCTGATGCAAACGTCTTCGGCATCCGCGTCGGCGTAAGCATCAACCTGTTCGTCAAAAACCCCGGTAGGAGAGCCCTCCCGGTCTTGACACACGATCCGGCTTCGACACAAGAAAAGGGCAACCCCCCGGCCTCAACAGCGCGTATCTTCTACTTCCGCACTAATGACACGTGGAACAAAAACCAGAAATTCGAGTTCCTCACGCAAGCCGAACACATCGGCAATGTTGCATGGCAAATGCTTCAACCGGATGCACGGCACACGTGGCTCACCGAAGGACTCAACCCCGAATTTTTGACGTTCATCCCGATGGGCACCAAGGCGGCAAAGCGCGCCAAAATCGAACCGCAAGGTGTCATTTTTCACACGTACAGCACCGGCATCAACACTAGCCGGGACGCTTGGGTTTGCAACTTCAACCCAAACGCACTCGCAGAAAACGTCCAACGGATGAGTCGAGCCTATAACGATGAGGTGTTCAAGTGGCGAGGCTTAGCAGACAAATCGGGCGTAAATGTTGACAATTTTGTCGATAACGATGAAACCCGCATCAAGTGGAGCCGCGATTTGAAAGCGAAGTTGCAGCGCGGTAGACTCGCCGAATACGCGGAAAACAAGATGCGGCATTTTCTCTATCGCCCCTTCACAAAAACCAATCTCTTCTTTGACAGGACGCTCAATGACAGCGTGTCTGGGTTCTCCGCTATCTTCCCTACGCCCGATACCGAAGCAGAGAATCGGGTGATTTGTGTCCCCGGACCGGGCGGCCGCGCGCCTTTTTGGTGTTGTGTCGCAAATGTTATTCTCAGTACCTCACTTATTACCCTTGATGCCAATCAGTGCTTTCCGTTCTACGTTTACGATGAAGATGGCACCAATCGCCGAGAAAACATCACCGACTGGGCACTGGCGGCATTCCGCGCGCATTACGCCGACGACACCCTCACGAAGTGGGATATTTTTAACTATATCTACGGGCTCCTGCATCATCCGCACTACCGCGAACGTCACACCGCCGATCTCAAGCGCGACTTGCCGCATATCCCTTTCGTTGAAGACTTCTGGGCCTTCGCGAACGCGGGCGCGCAACTCGCAGAACTTCACGTCAACTACGAAGCGCAGCCGCAATATGAATTGAAGGCCATCAGAAAGGGACACGCCCTCAATTTGCGCGTGGAACAGATGAAACTCTCCAAGGACAAGACGCAGCTAATCTATAACGAGTCGCTCACGTTAGATGGCATTCCGGCAAAGGCGTTAGCCTATCGGTTAGGGAACCGTTCCGCGTTAGACTGGCTTCTCGCCCAGTATCGCGTCAAAACCTATGATAAGAGCCAGATTACCAACGATGCGAACGATGCAGAAAACCCTGCGGCGATTGTGGCCCTCATTGGTTCGGTAATTACGGTGAGTTTAAAGACGATGGAGATTGTGGAGGGGTTGTCCGCCTTTCGTCTGCATCAGGATTGACGGGATGAACGGCTTTATTGGGATTAGAGCTAACTTGTGCCGTTCGGAGGGTAAGGGCGGATGTCTCTATCCGCCCGTTGGTTTTCCGCAGAAAAACTTACCTATTTCTTTTCTTAATTCGGAGCTCATCGGCATATTCCGCCCTAAATCAACCCTACCTCTCGAAGCGTCTTCTGCACGACATCAACATTCCGTATGCCCATCGACACGAGAGGCAGGCGCAGTTTCCCGTTCAACTTGCCCATCAACTGCAACGCTGTCTTCGCAGGAATCGGGTTCGTCTCGATGAACAGGTTCACAGCGAGCGACAGCGTCTTATAGTGCAACTTGCGCGCAAGCTCCCAATTGCCCGCGTGGAACGCGTTGCACATCTCCGCCACATCTGCAGGTGCGACGTTCGCAACAACCGAGATAACCCCTCTCCCACCGACAGCAAGGATAGGCAGCGTGTTGACATCGTCACCGGAAAGGACAACAAAGTCATCGGGACAGAGGCTGACGACTTCACTCGCGCGTTTCAGTTCGCCTGTCGCCTCCTTAAGCCCAACGATGTTCGGATGCGCCGAGAGGCGAGCAATCGTCGGCGAAAGGATGTCAGTACCGCAGCGCCCTGGGACATTGTAGATAACAATCGGGATGTCCACGGTGTCGGCGATTGTCATATAGTGCGCGTAGAGCCCTTCCTGCGTCGGTTTATTGTAATAGGGCGTGACGATCAGCGCGGCATCCGCCCCAGCGGATTTCGCGTGCTGCGTCGCGCGCAGCGTCCGCGTCGTTGAGTTAGAACCAGTACCAGCGATAACCGGCACCCGGCCGTTTACCGTCTCAACGGTGAGTTCAATTACCCTGTCGTGCTCTGCTTCAGTGAGCGCAGGCGACTCGCCGGTAGTCCCACACGGAACGATGCCGTGCGTGCCACCATCCAACTGAAATCGGATGAGTTCCTTCAGCTTCGCTTCGTCAAGCGATTCATCGTCCTTAAACGGCGTAACCAGTGCAACATAAGAACCTTGAAACATAAAATTCTCCTCGCGCGCATCCAAAGCGCGCCTACCGAAACGTAGGGCGCGGGCCCGGCGACCGCGAATCGCCGAGGGTGTCCCTCGCCATGCCCCGATTTCCCAAACACCGATTAATAATTCCACGCATCGGTTGTCAATTCGCCCGCGTAGATAACCCGAGCATCGCCCTCCAGATAGACGTTTTTCGGCTCACCATCTGACATATCAAAATGGATTTTCAGCACAACGCCGCTCGCTGTCTTGACAGAAACCGGCGACGTAACCTTCCCCAATGCAGCAGAAACGATGGCAGAGGCAATCGAACCGGTGCCACAGGCGAGTGTCTCATCTTCAACGCCGCGTTCATACGTCCGAATATCCAACCGTTCCGATGACTGAATGCGGATGAAGTTGGCATTGGTGCCAGCAGGCGTGAAATCGGTGTGGTAGCGGGTCTGTTGCCCCAGGTCGAAGACATCTGTGCCTTCCAAGTCGTCGACAAAAAAGACGACGTGCGGCACGCCGCTGTTCGCAAAGCCGATGGTATGCACCCTGTCTGTCAAGCGAAGCGGAACGTTGAGCCGAATGTCCGTCGGATCGCTCATGCGAACCTTGACATTATCGCCGACTATCTCAGATTCATAGATGCCGGCGTTCGTCAGAAAGCGCATCTGCTCCGGGACAATGCCGTTCAGATAAGCGAATTTAGAGATGCACCGCGCCCCGTTGCCGCACGTCTCCACTTCGCCGCCATCGGCATTGAAGTAGCGCATCCGAAAATCGACACCTTCCCCCTCTGCGGGTAGGCGAGCCCTCCCGGGACCCATCCCGTCCGCCTTTTCAACGAGCAACACACCGTCAGCCCCAACCGACATCCGGCGTTCGCACACCTTTTTCACGAAGGTTGTGTCGGTGCTATCAACGATATTCTCCAGATTGTTGATAATTACAAAATCGTTCCCCGCACCGCTGAGTTTCATAAAGGGTATTTTATCCATTGTAGGAGCGATCTCCCGATCGCGACTCCTCCTCATATCGTTTTTTTATATGATAAAAGGAGTTGTATTTTCTGTCAAGCAGTTTTTCTCGCTGAGAGAACGGACAGATATAGAAATCTGGCATTACAGGCATAACTTTGCATGCGCGCGGAGTTCTTCCACAATCGCCATAACGTCATCGTAACTATCCGCCTGAACCAAGCGGGTGCGAAACGGCTTCACGTGCGGGATACCCTTGAAATAGTTCCCGTAGTGACGGCGCATCTCAATAAGCCCCAGTTTTAAGCCTTTCCACTCAACCGAAAAATCGAGGTGCTTCCGAAACACCGCAATGCGTTCGTCGATGGAGGGCAGCGGGAGCAGTTCACCCGTGGCGAAATAGTGTTTGATCTCGCTGAAAATCCACGGGTATCCTATCGCAGCGCGTCCGATCATGATGCCATCAACGCCATATTTTTGCCGCATTTCCGCCGCTTTTTGCGGACTATCCACATCGCCGTTCCCAAAAACCGGGATTGTGATGCGCGGGTTATCCTTAATCTTGCCGATGAGCGTCCAATCCGCCGTGCCTTTATACATCTGCTTTCGCGTCCGGCCGTGAATTGCGATGGCGCGGATGCCCACATCCTGCAACCGTTCCGCCACTTCAACGATATACTTCGTATTTTCATCCCAACCGAGCCGCGTTTTGACGGTGACAGGCAGCGAAGTCGCTTTCACTATCTCGGCAGTCATCTTCACCATCTTGGGGATATCCTGAAGAATGCCCGCGCCGGCACCTTTACACGTCACCTTTTTCACAGGGCAGCCGTAGTTAATGTCAAGGATATCGGGTTGGACGCGTTCGGTGATTTCCACGGATGCGCGCATGGACGCGATATCGTGCCCGAAGATCTGGATGCCGACAGGTCTCTCCATCTCAAAGATGTCAAGCTTCGCCATACTCCGCGCGGCAGAACGGATGAGTGCCTCGGCGGAGATGAATTCGGTATACATCAAATCCGCGCCGTTCTCTTTGCAAACGGCGCGAAACGGCGGGTCGCTGACATCTTCCATCGGGGCCAGCAACAACGGGAAATCGGGGATGTGGAGGGCACCAATTGTTAGCATGATAGTGAATTTCCTGATTATGAAACGGGCAACAGCTACAAGATTTCGGCTATCAGATTCGCCTCATGTATTCGCCAGGTTTACCAACCCAATTCCAAAGGATATGTTCCATATCACTTTTCCAAAAGTTTCTGATGCGCGTCTATGCTTGTGTAACGGCCAGCTCGGTGCACCTCCCGGCGCGTAAATCCTCCAGAGCCTTATCGAAAAGGTTATCCAGCCTGCCGGCTTTCACGTCTTCCTCAAATTGCTGCGTCCATGCCTCCCAGTCCGCCTCTAAGAATTCATGGAGTTCAATCTTGAGAGATTTCAGCACCGCTTCGTGCGTGCTGTCCTGCGATTTCACTTCGGGGACTTCCTGTATCCACCCGAGCCAACCCTCGCCGTTTTTTTGGATGTGGGCAGTATAGGTTTCAAGGAAATCCAGATACTCAATCGTATGAACGTATTTCACGTGTGCCTCCGTGTCTTAAATCGGTTGTCGGATCCGCCTCACATGCCGAGCCAAGGCCAGACGAAAGTTCCCGCCTCTTCACGGGCCAACGCCCGATAGTCCATATTGATTTGCGCAAACCAAGGCTCTCTAACCTTCTTTAGATTCAAGTTATTATACCCTATAACGGGGCAATTGTCAAGCCCCAAATAAACAGCTAGAGACATTCAGTTGTCCCATATCTGCAGGTTGCGATGAGCGCGCCGGAGCGCAAACAGGTCAAGAGCCGGCGAATCTCCACCTACAAGGCAGGGGGCCGTTGTTGATTTTCACGAGTGACATCGCAAACTGAAAACTAAATGCTCCTGAATACAGAAACCCACTACTTGACAATTTCCCCACTTCATGCTAAATAGTGTAACAACAAATCCATCAAACGAGGTAACTTCTCATGAGATGCATTTTTGTCGGCATAGAATACGCAGGAAAATCGACGCTGATCGACCTGTTGACAGACTATTACCGCCACCGGCAACTGGCGGTGCACGTCGATGACCATTTTACCATTCCCGATGCAACGCTCAGCCCGGCATCTAGAGCCGCATACGTGGATTTCCCCGCCGACGTGAAGGAACGGATGCAACGGATGCAACTCCAATATCACGTTGAGGTAATCAAGAACTATCCGAACACGCTCATCGCAGGATGGCACATTGAGGAGGCTGTCTACACCTCCCTCTACGGCGATGAGCCGGAGAGCCCCTATTACGGAAACTACCACTATAACGCGCAGCGAGGCTACGAAACCCAAGTCATTGAAGCGCGGCTGCCGGATGTGGTGTTGATCCATGTCACCGCCAGCGATGCGGCGATTCGGGAACGGATGGAAACCAACCCGCACGAGTATCAGATTATCAGGGCAGCGGATATCCCGAAACTCAAACGCCTGTTTGACGAGGAAATTGACAAATCGCTGTTTGCCCAAAAAGGACGCAAGATCATTTTGGACACGACAGACAAGACTCCGCAGGAATCGCTGGATGAGCTGCTCCTGCTTTCGGAGCAGCTCATCACGTTCGGCGAACTGGCTATCCGAGCGATGGATGTGCCAGAGGGCCCCTACGAAGTGCGGTATGAAAACGGTGTTCGGAAATCGCGCCTCATCCCGTAGGGCGAGGGCCCGGCGATCGCGAATCGCCGAGGGTTTCCCTCGCCATGCCGTGACGGTAGGGCCTTCCGCCGTAGGGCGAGGGCCCGGCGATTCGCGATCGCCTGTCCCTCGCGCTACAGGCCGTGGACGGTTGCGGTCTTATCAACTGAACGGATGCTCGCGGTTTGCAATCGGGAAGGGGACGCGCTGCCCCGTGAGTTGCGATTGGTATGCCCCCAGAATCATCTCCAACGCGGCGACAGCATCCTCGGCGGCAGAGATAGGCTTCCGATCGTTCTCTATCGCATCAACCAGATCACGGATAGCGAGCTCGTTGCCTTGCGAGAACGGCGTGTCGTCCAGATCCATCGCCTCCCACTCTTGCGCAGGATTGGAGGGCAACAAGACCGGATACGGATAAACCATGAGTCGGTTGGCAACATCGCCGCGGAGGGATAAGATGCCCTCGCTACCGACAATCTCCATTCCGTAACGCCCGGTGCCCCTCTGAGCACGTCTTGACGAAAAGAAGCCGGAAACGCCGTTCTTGAAGGCGAAATAACTGTTAACACAGTCGCCTGCGACAGGTCCGACAGGCTCGGTGGGTTCATGCGCGTCGCCGTGCGCAACCTCCTTGCCGTTGATTGTCACGTGGGATTGCATCCACGCGACATCGCCGACGAAAAACCGCATCATATTGAACGTGTGCGTTCCGAGGGTAATCATGTCCTCGCCGCCGCCACGATGGTCCTGTTTGCCGCTGGCGTAGATGGCCTGCACGGTGCCAATCTTGCCATCGTCAAGCATCCGCTTGATTGCGTGCGTCGCGGGGAGATAAACTGCCTGATGCGCCACGGCGACTTTTAGGCCGCGCGCGTTCGCTGTCTCCACAATTTTGTCGCCATCGGCGAGGGACATCGTCATCGGCTTTTCGCAGTAGACGTTGCATCCCGCTTCCAAGCAGCCGGTCACCATAGCGAGATGCTCCGGCACCCAACGCGGACAGACGCTGACGATGTCCAATGTCTCCTTATCCAACATGTCGCGGTAATCGGCGTAGCCGCGCACGGCACCCGTATCCGCCATCGCCTTTTCGCGGCCGGCTTCATCCGGGTCTGCTACGGCGATAAATTCAACGTTGTCCAAGTTGTTATAGGCGATATGTAAGCCGTGCCCGAAGTTGCCGGCACCGGTATGCCCGATCGCCGCGGCACGATACGTTTTTTGACTCATGAAATTCGTCTCCCTATCGTTGATTAACGGGCGCGTCAGAAATGAATCGGTTCATTTTAACCGGCGGGCGAATCTAAAAATAAGCCCTTACAGTTGAGCGCAATAGCCGCAGAGACGCTGCGGGCCGCCCAGCAACATTGCCCGATTTCAGACTGAAACTTCATCAAAGCGCGCCTACCGGAAAATCGTTCAGTGACTCAGTGCATCGGCGCGCGATGCCCACTCGAAATCCAATTCGCTAATGCCGCCCGCGTCGTGCGTCATCAAATCGATAGTAACGCGATTGTAGACGTTGAACCATTCGGGATGATGATTCATCGACTCGGCGATTAAGGCGAGCTGCGTCATGAAACCGAATGCCGTGACGAAGGTGTCAAACTGGAATTCCTTGTGCAATTTCCCATCTTGCACCGTCCATCCGTTGACTTGTTCTAGTTTCTGCTGAATGTCAGCGTCTGTCAGTTTTTTGACTGCCATAATTGTCTCCTCCTAAGGATTCTGGTGAAATTGTAGTGGAAAATTGATATAAAAGCAAGTTAAAATAGACGTGTAGGCGCAATCCGAAAAAATTGAAAAGTTCCAATTTCGATAAAGCCTCATAGAGGCTGGTTATAGGAGAAAATTATGGCTGGAGCAACAATCCTCTATTTTCCCGAAGTGGGCCCGCAATGGCAGGACTGGATCCAAGTTGTCAACGTCGGGACAGAGGAGACGCGCGTCAAGGCGCTAGCCCGGCACGCGCGCAATGGCAACCCTATCAATATTTCTGAGAAAACAATCGGTGCTTTTGAGTGTTGGACACCCCCGGTTGAGGATATCAAAGAGAATGCATCGATGCAAATTAGCGCAGATCAGCCGATTGTCGCCGAACGCCACATGCACTCGGGCACGAACATCATTGACTTCGTCGGCGCAGCAGAGGAATATGAGACAGTCGGGCAGCGGCTCTTCTTTCCCGAATTGGTGTCGGGCGCACACGATTGGTTCCGGGTCTTGAACGTCGGCGAGGCGGACGCACATGTCAACATCACCGTCCGAAACAGAAACGGGGACGTGCTGCGGCAACGCCACCACGTCATCCGGCCGCACTGCTGCTGGGATCTCAACGAAGGCGTGATGGGGAACGTCACCGGAACAGTTGAGATGCAAAGTTCGCAACCGATTGTCGGTGAACGGCACCTGCACTATCAGGGTGGAAAAACCTGCGTCGGGCAATTCGGACAAGTCATTTCGGAGGCACCGCGCACCCTCTTCTTTCCCGAAGTCGGGCCGGCGTGGGACGACTGGGTAGTCATCGTCAACGTCGGTAACGAGCCAGCGCGGGTGGAGATGATCGCACGTAAAGACGACAACGCGCAATCGTTCTGGAGCAAAGTACACTCCCCCTTGGAACCTTTCAAGTGCTGGAACCCGGATATGGAGGATATTAAGGTGAAGTGCTCCGTAGAAGTCAGCAGCGAGCAGCCGATTGTCGCGGAGCGACACATGCGCAGCGGGACAGCTATTGTCGATCTCCCGGGCGCATCGAAAGAAGGTGGACACGTGGGGCTCCGGCTCTTTTTTCCAGAAATCGCAACCGGGGCAAGAGACTGGTTCCGCTTCCTCAACGTCGGCGAAGCGGATGCGTTCGTTAACATTATCATCCGAAATAAACAAGGAGATATCCGGCGGCAGTTGCATCGTCAGATTAAGCCGCTCTGCTGCGAGGATATAGATGAAGGCGCGATGGGGAATGAACGCGGCACGGTGGAAGTGCAAAGCACTCAGCCGATTATCGGCGAGAGACACATGCATTATCAGAGCGGCCACAAAGGCGCAGTCGTCGGCGAATACGGGGTAGTCATCGGCGAATAAAGGAGGCATTGTGATGACATTGAACGATAGAATCGCGATTGTGACAGGCGCAGGCCAAGGCATCGGCAAAGCCATCGCGCTCAGGCTAGCGAACGCCGGTGCCGATGTCGCCATCATGGACATCAACCTATCGGCAGCCGAAGCAACAGCACAGAAAATTGAAGGTGTTGGACGCAAGGCACTCCCTCTTCAAGCGGATGTCTCGCAAGCAGCAGAAGTGAACGCCGCTGTCGCGCAGGTACTGACAGCCTTCGGCCGCATCGACATTCTCGTGAATAACGCCGGGATTGCCGGGCAAACGGTGCCCTTGACGGAGTTAGAGGAGGCGGAATGGAACGCCGTGATGGGTGTCAATCTCACCGGCGTTTTCCTCTGCTGTAAGGCGGTTATCGAGACGATGATTACACAAGACTACGGCCGCATCGTGAATATCGCCTCCATTGCCGGTAAGGAAGGCAATCCGACACTCATCCCGTATTCGGTCTCCAAGGCCGGGGTCATCTGTCTGACGAAGGCACTGGCGAAGGAGGTGACAGACTATAACATCCGCGTCAACGCCGTGTCACCCGCCGTAATTGAGACACCGATTTTGGCGGGCATGGCGCAGTCAACCGTTGACTATATGGTGAGCAAAATTCCGTTGGGACGCGTTGGGCAACCGGAGGAAGTCGCCGCTGTCGTCAATTTCCTCGCTTCGGATGAGGCGAGTTTTGTTACGGGGCAGTGTTACGATGTGAGTGGGGGCAGGGCGACGTATTAAGCTATCCCCTGGCCCGTAGGGCGAGGGCCTGTCCCTCGCCTTGCCGAGACGTACGAGAAATTCCTTGGCCCGTAGGGCGAGGGCCTGTCCCTCGCCTTGCCGAGACGTACGAGAAATTCCTTTATACCTTTTGTAAGGCGGCGTTTCACGGCGATGCACGTCAATATCCTTTTAAACCATCCCCTCACTCTACGGTATGCGGCATTAATTTCATGTAGGAGTTAACTGGAGTCTGGCATCCTCAGATCCGCCACGTGGAACCGATGTGTTCCCAATTTCGATGAAAGTTACAGGCGGAGGCGGTTCTGGGGGCAAAGTTGCCAGAGCCGCGAAATACTCGCGGTACGGCTCAGACTCCCGCTCCATAGTGCGATAGAACTCCTGAATCTCTTCAAGGCGTTCCTTATTATCTGGTGTCAGTTTCATTTCAATAACCTCCTTCGGGTATCTGCATGTGGAAACAAAACAACGATAGGTTAAGTTTACCACATGCAGAACCAAAAGTCAAATTAAACTACTCCGCGATACAGTAGAGATACTCCATCCCGCGCAGATATAACTCCGAACCGACAATCACCGGCGAAGCATTGAAACTATCGGCTAGTTTGTTCGTCGCCAAGACCTCGAAGGTTGGCGAGTGTTTGATGACAAGCACCGTGCCGTTTCGGCTGGCGATATAGACGCGCCCCGCCGCACCGACGATCGAAGAGTAGACATTACCAATGCCTTGTAACCGCTCAGGACCATAGTTTGCCTCCCCGGTTTTGATATTGAAGGCAGAGAGGATGCCATCGTTGCGTTTTAAGAAATAGAGCGCGTCCTTATAGAGGAGCGGCGATGGCACATAAGGTGTATCCCTGTCGTGCTGCCACACAATAGCATCGGAATCGGTAATATCGTCCTTGGCTGCAGCTAATTGAATCGCCTGCAGGGCGTTCCCGCGGAAGCCGCTGGTGACATAGACTAACCCATCATCGGCAACGGGCGCAGGAATAACGTTTCTGGTTAACCCACTACATTCCCATAAAAGTTTGCCGGTTGCCAAATCATAACTCCGGGTACGGTTCGTTCCGGGAACAATCACCTGCGGTTTCCCGTCCTGCTCAACAACGATAGGCGATGTCCACGTGGTGCGTTCATCTCGCTCGGTTTTCCACAGCACGTCGCCGCTCCGCTTATCCAGCGCGATGATGAAGGAAGGCGTGGGGCCCTCGTGGTCTTGAACGATAACGAGGGTATTCCCATAGAGCGCGGGGCAGCTGCCTTCGCCGAAGGCGTTTGATTTACGCATCGTGCCGATGTCCTTCTCCCACTTGACGTTGCCATCTATATCCACGCAGTAAAGCCCGCGCGAGCCGAAATAGGCGTAGATATATTCACCGTCGGTAACCGGCGAATTGGAGGCGAAACTGGCATCTTGGTGCATGCCTTCATGTGGGACTTCCTCGCGCAATGTTTTCTGCCACAAGATACTGCCATCGCTTCGGTTGATAGCAAGCAGGGAGAACTTATACGTATTAGTAGGACCTCCGTCCCTTCGCTGGAAAAAACCACTAAACGGATTGCCATCATCGGTTTCCTCCGCTTTCTGCACCACGCCTTGGATAGCGGTTTGGACGAAGATTTTATCTTCCCACACAATCGGCGTGGCATGCCCCATGCCGGGGATAGCCACTTTCCAACGGACATTCTCGGTTTCGCTCCAAGTCAGCGGGGGATTCGCGTCGCTGGCAGCAGCCCCAGTCGCATGCGGCCCACGCCACTGATGCCAATTTTTCTCATAATCGCCCGGCTGTGATGCGCCCGCCGCAATCGCCGCTAAAGCGCAGACACAGAGGGTTAAAAACGCAATGCTTTTCATGATAATTATCTCCTATTTTATGTTCTATTTGAAAGCATGGAGGGATAGAATCTGCGCTTACATCCCATCGCAGGCTTCATGGACAGGCGGAAACCATAGACATCCGTCCTTACGTTGAAGCGGATATCAGAATATCCTCAATAGCAAGAGGGTCCGCCAATTCTTGATTCGCCGCCGCTAATTTTTCACGGCTCGACACGACGCACACCGCGGCCTTATCGCGGTTTTCTTCCAAAAGTTGGAGGAGCGCGCGCTTTACTTCTGCAGGGGTTGCACGGCGGAGTTGCGCATACCGCTCCTCACGCATCTCGCGCGTCTGCCCAGTGAGATGCTGACTCAGCGCGCCGCTCGCTGCCCCACTCGGACGAATCGGTTTCTCGCCGCTCTTCGCCGTAGCGATAATCGCTCTATCAATGTCTGTCTGCGTCCATTTCACCTGTTTGACGTAATCGACAGTTTCGGCGAAAACGTTGAGCGTGCGCGCCACGTGCGGGTCGCGGTAAGAAGCCTGATACAGATGCGCCTCAAGCGGACTATAGGTAAACCACGCACCGTAAGCATTGCCCTTAAACCGAATCTCACTCATGATGTAATCCAAACGAATGATGTGCGCGCCGATACTGAGCAACGTTGAATCCGGGTGCGAATAGTGCGGTGCAGGCATCACCTGCGCGCAGTGCGCAATCTGAATCGGACCCGCCAACCCTTCGCGTGGCGGGGTGACAAACGGCTGGAAGGCAACCGGCTCGGCAGCTATCGCTTCAGCTTTCATCGCGCTGAGCCACTCGCCGAGACACGCGCGCGTGGCATCGAAAGCGGCATCAGAACCAGTGAAACTTGCAGTCACCCTGCCGGGGGACAACAGAAAATCGCGAATCTGCTCAATATGACGCATGAGCTCAGTGTTAAGTTCGTCAAAACCGCTGAGCAGCTTCTCACTGCCGTGCAACTGCGGCAGCCCAAAGACGATTTCAGACAGATGCGCCCCCGATGAAAGCCCGCGCGCGGCGTGATGAATCGCCGTACTCGCCCCGTCGAGAATCATCTCAGTGCGATATTCCGCTACGGACTGCGTCAGCACATCGCGAAGACGTTCAGTATCGCGCGGGTTCACGGAAAAAACCAAATCCCGCAGCACATCCAGCGCAGCATCCATCTTGCCATCAAGTACCTTCAGATGAAAACGCAGATGCTGCAACAAACGACTCCCATCCAACGCGTGCGTGCCGAAACCGGGCGTGCAACCAATACCACCGGTGACAGCGGATTTCCGCTGGGCCATCTGTTCGTAGTTCATATCGGCGGCACCCAGTTTGCTAATCGCCTCGGCGTACCGAGGCAGGTGTTGCCACAAGTGCTGCGGTAACCCAGCCAGATCGAAGTTGAGAACGAGGTAATTCACACCGTTAGAAAAGACATCGTTGTGGAGCAAGTCACGGCCGTGAACCTTTTCAACGGTTGTCGGAATATGCCGCGGCTTTTCAGGAAGCTCGCTGACTTTCAACTGCGGCAGTTTTGCCAGTGCCTCCGGTGAGTTAGGTTGCCCGTTGAGACGTTCCAATTCGGCGGCCTCGGCGGCGAGCTGCGCGACCTGCCCATCTGTCAATTGCGCGCGAATACCCCTCGTCCGTGCCGCTGATTCAGCGTCTATCTTCGCCTGCATCTCCGCATCGGGGGATAGCACACTCAGCAAACGGTGCGGATTGTCAATCAGCTGCTCGCGAATCAGTTCATTGAAAATCGCAGGATTCTCCTGCCACCGCCGCTGAACAGCAGCCAGACTCTCTCCCATCCTCAAAAAGGTGCCCGAGTCCTTTTCATAAATCCACGCTTCAATGACGCGGTAGAGCATCCGAAGCGGGAACATCGACGCAACCTCCTGATAGTGATAGGTGGCCTGCTGGAACGCCGATGCCACCCGAGCACTGTCGATTTCTGCATCGGCAATCTCGGTGAGGGTTTTCATTACCAATTGCGTAAACGCCTCGGCGCGCTCAGCCTCGCTACCTTTGAGCCCAACGTAAAAGGTGCTAGTGGGACCGATAGAACTGGCACCCGAATAAACCAGATCGGCACCGAGCTTGGAATCGATAATCGCCTTTCGGAGCGGCGCGCCTTCATTGCCAAGCAAAATCAGGCTTAAAATGCGGCACAAGACGACATCTTCTGGAGCCGTCGCATCACCGATAAGCCAACTCAGCATCAGATACGTCTTCTCCGTGAGCGGCTCGTCCGCACCGACGGGATAGGTATCCATCACCGTCTGCGGCGATGTCCACTTCCGTTGGCGCGTGACTTCGGGACGGAGTGGCCGGTGTGCCGAACCGCCCCCATTTTGCGAAATAGCCGCTAGTTTATCGGCGAGAAAGGCAAGATAATCACTCGTCGGAATATCGCCATAGAGGAAGAAGTAACTGTTGCTCGGATGGTAATAGGTTTGGTGAAACGCCTTGAGTTGTTCATAAGTTAGATCCGGAATCACGACCGGATTCCCGCCAGATTCCCGCGCGTAAAGCGTATCCGGCATCAGGCGGCTCGTCATAGAACGATACAACCGCGACTCCGGGTCGGAGAAGACACCCTTCATCTCGTTATAGACGATGCCGGTGATTTTCAAATCGCCGGTCGGCTCTTCCGGATTCGCAGGCGCGAGATGATGCCCCTCGCGTCGGAAAGTATCCTCAGTCAGGAGCGGATGAAACACCGCGTCAAAGTAGACCTCGGCGAGATTGAAAAGGTCTTTCTTAACGTTGCTCGCGACCGGGTAATAGGTGTGGTCTGCGCTCGTCATGGCGTTGATAAACGTTGCCATGCTCATCTTAATCATCTCGAAGAACGGTTCCTTTACCG
This sequence comes from uncultured Poribacteria bacterium, assembly GCA_958296135.1. Taxonomy (GTDB): domain Bacteria; phylum Poribacteria; class WGA-4E; order WGA-4E; family WGA-3G; genus AGPOR5. The sequence goes on along the minus strand of CATQHZ010000001.1, from coordinate 3,064,847 downwards.
GATATTTGTGTGAGCCGGCAAGCACCGCATGTTCAAGAATATGCGGCAGCCCGGTATCATCGGGCGGCGGTGTCGGGAAATTGATAGAAAAAAGATTTTCTGTGTCGTGCGTATAGAGATGCAGCAGCCGTGCGCCGCTCTGCGGATGGGCTACTTCAATTGTCACCGCGCGAAGTTCATCAATCGGGGTGATGGATTTCACGTCAAATCCGTGCAGGTGTTGGCCAGGTTGCAAATCAACGGTTGGCGTTTGAGTCGTTTCCAATATGTTAGTCTCCTTTATCTGATTTTTGATTTTTCGCGAGGTTCGCGCAGACCAGCTCCTTATCATTCCGCGCGAAGACATGCCGATAGGCGAACGCCGGGTGCGCCCAGGTTACGCCACCTCTGCGGTTCAGCTGAGCTCGCGTTGGTTCAATCAACTTCGCGCGGCTGATGACGTTCAACGCCTCCGGAGAAAGCGTCGTGATGAGGAGCTCCCCGCGCTCGTTGAACATCCACACCTTGTCGCCGTTCTCGATAAAATGGATGTTGCTCCATCGTGCTCTCGGCACGGCGGAGAGGGCTTCCCACACCCTATCGCCGTTGCGAGCATCCAAACAGCGGAGTTCGCCGTAACTATCCACGCCGTAGATGTAATTGCCGTTCCGAATCGGCGTAGCCATCGTGGAATGCAGTGCATCCGTATGCTGCTCGTCTTTGCCCTTGCGGTGCCAGCCAAGTTTCACCGTCAGTTTATCGGGGGCTAGTTTCAACAAAAGCGAACCTTCAAAGAAATCCGTAATAAAGAGCTCATTTTCGTAGAAAACCGGGGTGGCGATGCCGATACTCATGCGCGTCGGTTTAAACGGATAGAGCCACAGCACTTCGCCTGTCTGTGGATTGAGCGCGGCGATATTGGCGGCTGTCCAGCAGATTAAAATGCGTTGTCCCGCCTGCGTGATAACAATAGGCGCGGAATAGGAGGCAGGAGCGTCTAGGGCCTTCCACCGCTCCTTGCCTGTTCTCCTGTCAAGTGCGACGATGCACGCACCCGGTGTGCCACCGATTTGCACGATGAGGTGTTCACCCTCGACAATCGGCGCGCTCGCGATACCCCATGTCGGCATCTCTATATTATACGTTGCACCGAGGTCATTTTTCCACACAATCTCGCCGGTAGCGGCATTAAAGCAGTGCAGGTGCCCCATCGCGCCTAACGCGTAGGCGAGTCCGTCATGAACGGTGACGGTAGCGCGCGGGCCGGCAGTGTAATCAATCCGATAAGCACACTCGTAAACGTAGGACCAGGTTTGTTCGCCCGTTTCCCAGTCAAAGCAGTGAACGCGTTCAACTTGCGTCGGCTTCGTGAGCCGGTCGGTAACGTAGACGCGTCCATCAGCGACGCTAGGGCCGCTGTAGCCGCTGCCTATCGGCACGCGCCAGCGGATGGGGATATCCGGCACCTCAAAAGCGTCAATTATCCCCGTTTCTTTCCATACGCCATCGCGGTGTTTGCCGCGCCACTGCGGCCACTCATCCGCATGGAGGAACGCGATGGAGCAGAAAACGGTTATGAGTAGGATTGCAATGTGTTTCATCATTTCCTTTCCGGTAGTGAAGTGCTTCCGTTTTGAACGGCTTTGAAGACAGCATCGATTGCGCCGAACAAGCGCGGTAAATCGCCGAGACTAAACGGCGTGATGTTTTGTGTGAAGCTGTCGTCGACAAGCCTGCCAAATTGCCAGAACATGCCATCGGTGACGATGCCATACACCGGAAACGCCGCATCCCCGTTGATTTTCTGCGCGGCGATTAACTCTGCCAGACATTGCCCCCAACCTAACTCAAAATCGTTCTTCTTCGCCTCTACCACCATCACCAAAGGCCTGCCGAAAATGCGTCGGCCCAACTCAGATTTTGTGGTGATGAAGTAATCCGGCGTGCCGGTCAAAGTCTCATCGTAAGCAAGGGATTCGTCAATCCAGAGCACGTAGTCCTCGGCGTAGGCCTTATAGACTTCCCGTAAAACAGGAAAAATTAATGCCTGACACCGTGCCATCTCAGACCCGGCAAAGTTGAACTGTTGCATGTTGAAAGCGAATTCTTCTAGAAACCACTCCGAAGGTGTTAGGGGTTCCTCAACGCCGACAAAATCCTCCTCTAAAGACTTGATGCTGAATTTTTCTTGCACTTCAACAACGGTTTTGAAATCACTGAATGCCATCGGTTCCCCTCCTCTTTTGGTAAGGCAACACCGTGCCTGTCCCAGAGCTGCCGATTGCAACAAAGCACGAGGGACGTTACGGTGTCGCGGGCGCGGGGCTTCCGTTTTGAACGGCTTTGAAGACAGCATCGATTGCGCCGAACAAGCGCGGTAAATCGCCGAGACTAAACGGCGTGATGTTTTGTGTGAAGCTGTCGTCGACAAGCCTGCCAAATTGCCAGAGCATCCCATCGGTGACGATGCCATACACCGGAAACGCCGCATCCCCGTTGATTTTCTGCGCGGCGATTAACTCCGCCAGACATTGCCCCCAACCTAACTCAAAATCGTTCTTCTTCGCCTCAACAACGATTATCAGCGGCGTGCCGAGAATACGCCCACCCAGTTCAGATTTTGTGGCGATGAAGTAGTCCGGCGTGCCGGTTAAAGTTTCATCGTAAGCAAGAGATGCGTCAATCCAGAGCACGTAGTCCTCGGCATAGGCCTTGTAGACTTCCCGTAAAACGGGGAAGATCAGTGCCTGACACCGTGCCGTTTCAGATTCGGCAAAGTCAAACTGTTGCATATTGAAAGCGAATTCTTGCTGAAACCACTCCGAAGGAGTTAAGGGTTCCTCATCCGCGACAAAATTCACTCTTGAAGACTTGATGCTGAATTTTTCTTGCACTTCAACAACGGTTTTGAAATCACTGAATGCCATCGGTTCCCCCTCCTCTTTTGGTAAGGCAACACCGTGCCTGTCCCAGAGCTGCCGATTGCAACAAAGCACGAGGGGCGTTACGGTGCCGCGGTCGCGGGGCTTCCGTTTTGAACGGCTTTGAAGACAGCATCAATTGCCCCGAAGAGTCTCGGTAAATCCCCCAAACTAAACGGCGTGATGTTCTCCCAGAAAGTGTCGCCGACAAGTTTCCCCAATCGCCAAAACATGCCATCGGTGACGATGCCGTATACCGGAAACGCCGCATCCTCGTTGATTTTCTGCGCGGCTATCATCGCCGCCAGACATTGCCCCCAACCTAACTCAAAATCGTTTTTCTTCGCCTCTACCACCATCACCAAAGGCGTGCCGACAACGTTTTTTCCCAATGCCGACCGGGTAGCGATAAAGTAGTCCGGTGTGCCGCTCAAGATTGCATCGTAGGCGAGCGGTTCGCGAATCCAGAGCATATAATTATCGGCATATCCTTTATAACTCTCTAGTAAAATTGGATAGATAACCGCCTCACACCGAGCCGCCTCGGACCGGAAAACATTAAGGTGCTGCCGACTAAACGCAAATCCTTGCAGGAAATGCTCCGAAGGGTTTAAGAGTTTGTCAGCCTCGACAAAGTCAATTTCCGAGTCCTTAATGCCGAATCTTTTTTGCACTTCAGTGAGCGTTTTGAAATCACTAAATGCCATCGGTTCCACTCCTTTTCTGGTAAAGCAACACCGTGTCTGTACCGAAAATGCTGATGGCGACAAAGTTGCCGGCGGCTACGGTGCCGCGGTCGCGGGGCTTCCGTTTTGGGCTGCTTTGAAGACAGCATCAATTGCTCCGAAGAGGCGCGGCAAATCCCCCAAACTAAACGGCGTGATGTTTTCAGTAAAGCGGACGCCGACAAGTTTCCCGAATTGCCAGAGCATCCCATCGGTGACGATGCCGTATACCGGAAAAGCTGCATCCTCGTTGATTTTCTGCGCGGCGATTAACTCCGCCAGACACTGCCCCCAACCTAACTCAAAATCGTTCTTCTTCGCCTCAACAAGAATTATCAAGGGCGTGCCGACAACGCGCTTGCCCAGTTCAGATTTTGTGGCGATGAAGTAGTCCGGCGTGCCGGTTAAAGTTGCGTCGTAAGCAAGAGATTCGCCAATCCAGAGCATATAGGACTCGGCGTAGGGTTTATAGACTTCCCGTAAAACCGGAAAGATAAGCGTCTCACATCGTGCCATCTCAGACCCGAGGGTGTTGAGGTGTTGCCGGTTAAATTCAAATTCTTGCAGAAAAGACTCCGAAGGAGTTAAAGCTTCCTCAACCCCGATGAAATCCTCTTCTGAAGATTTGATGCCGAATTTCGCTTGAACTTCAGGAACCGACTTGAAATCGCTAAATGCCATCGGTTCTACCTCCCTAATTGTCGCGCATACTCCCGCAACCAGACAACCATCCGCTGATAGATGTCCATCGCCTTCCGATATTTCCGTTTCAATTTCGCCAATTCTGCGTGTGGGCCATTGATGCGACTCTGTTTAAGAGCCGCCGAATTTCGATGCGTATCTCCTTCATAAGTCACCTGCACCAGCGGTGCTAGGTGTTCTACTTTCACACCTATCTCCCGCAAATGTTCCCAAATTAATTGTGTTGCACAAGTGCTGTTTCGGTTCACAAATGCCGGCGGCTTGTGGTCAAACCGATAACGTTCGGGACAGTAAGTGTTGCCGACATCAACGAGACAGTCGGCTGTCTGCATCAATTTCTCAGGAACTTTGCGGCTGACAAACAGCACCTCTGTCGGTTGCCCGCGAAAGAGGAAATCTTGCGCAAGCCATGCGCTAACGATGGCATCCAGGTCTGGGTTTGCGTGCGTGACAATCTGCTTCATGGCGCGTCCATCGCGCAACGGAAACCGCGCAAGAGCGAGCCCGGGTTGCCGCCTAACCGACTGGCGCATCGCGTGAAATCTAAATTCTCTGCCCAGCCGCCGCCTTTCAAAACGTGTCCATCCCCGGTCTCGGGGCCCAGTGGATTCACATTGCTCGGGTTTTTGCGATAGTAGTCTGCATCATACCAGTCAGATACCCACTCCCACAAATTGCCTGCCATATCCAGCGCGCCGTACGGGCTCGCGCCTTGCGGAAATTGCGCGACCGGCGCAGTCTCCTTATAGCCGTCTTTGAGTCCTGTGCCATCGTTGCCGCTCAGTTTCGTGGCATCCCATTCATTTCCCCAAGGCCAGAAACGGCCATCTGTGCCGCGCGCCGCTTTCTCCCATTCCGCCTCGGTAGGCAGCCGTTTGCCGGCCCACTCGGCGTAGGCGATGGCATCCTCCCACTCCAGCACCGCGGCAGGCAAATCGGGCGCGTTATAGGGCAAATAATCCAGATAGTGCTGCGGTTCGTAGCCGGTCTCGGCGAGAAACCGCTTATATTGCCGATTGGTAACCTCTGTCCGGTCAATGTAGAACGCATCGACAAACACGGTGCGCTGCGGACGTTCGTTATCAAATCGGGAGATTTTGCGGAGAGGGAACAGCACTTTATACTGCTCGATGTCTGCATCGCTGGTGCCCATCAAAAACTCGCCTGCAGGAACATAGACCATCACGGCCGAATCCTTGTCTGTAGTGAGCGTTTCGATGGGCAGGGTGCCAACGATGGGAGAATCCATCCGCTCATTGCAGGAAATCAATGCTAGCAGCACAATAGTAAGGGTGCCTATGAATAGGACGCTGTGTCGTCTCAAGTTCATTGATATAAGGTGAATTCCCGGTACGCGTGGTTTCCAATGGTTTCCAGCCAGTCAAAGGCTTTAAAAATAATTGACGCAGTCCCGCTGTCTGCAAGGATGGGTTTGCGTGCACGTGTGACAGTTGTGAGAGGGTAGTATATTCCAGGTGCTGAGTGCCGCCCTTTCCGTAATTCTTTGCTGCGTGGTGTTGGCGAAGATTTCATAAATTGGGTTAATTTTCTTGTCGACCGGGCGCGGTTGGAAACCGCGCCTACGGAGTTGGAAGTCAGGGCGGATATAGAAATCCGCCCTGACAAAAAGACTCATCGGACTGCTTTCAAGTCTGCCCACGTTGTGGACAACTTTCCAGCCGGTTCAACAGGCGTGGTGGACATCAGCCAGATGATGATCTCCGCCGCGACCGCGCCTTTCGGCTCATCGCCTCCGTTCGTTTGGATGACCGGAATCAGTCTGCCGAGGTTGCCATCGCGAACGATAATCGGATCCGCACGGGTGCCGTCATCACTCTGTGCCAAAGATACCTCAACTTCCCAATCGCCATCAAGTTCATCGACGTGGAACGGGCGATCTGACGCAAAATCGGTCAGACTCGGCGAGATGGTCTTGCCTTCGTCTGTCACGGTCATCGCGGTATCATCGTCCCACATCACAATGCCTTCAATGTCCATCATGTTCTGCAAGCCGCCTTCCTCATTTCGGCCGCCGAGTCCCCAAAACATATAGTCGGCGTGGTTGATGAACGTATCGCCATCGGTAGTCTCAATGAAGGTTTCGCCGACGGAGCCATCGGTCTGTGAGTTGCCCTCCGGATAGACGGGCGGCGGCAAATCGCCGTAAAGCACACAGATGTCCAATCCCTGGTCGCCGGTGACACTATCCATCCACTCGGCGAGGGCATCCATATCGCCATCGCTATCGAACCACGTGTTCAAGATGCCGGCAGCGTCAAGCATGTCAACGCAGATCTGCGCCTGTTCGTCCGCGGGGGCTTTGCCGATCCACTGCGTGGTGCCGGTGTAGATTGCCACCTCGCCTGCTGCGAACAGCGGAGCCAAGGGGAGTGCCATGAAAACCATGGCGATTAGAAGGATACAAACGTTTCGCATCAATTATTACCTCCGAGTTTTGATGTCTGCCCAACGTGTAGGCAGTTTATCCTGCGGGTCGACCTCGAGGGCCCCCGTGACTTCAAGATAGTAGTTCAGGATGATCTCCGCGATGACTTCACCCTTCGGATCAGCCTGATTGTTAGTCTGGTAGACCTGGATAAGGCGTGCATCCGTCTTCGTATTCCGGACGATACAAGGATCGCAGCGTGTTGCGTTATCCCCCTTGCCGGTTTCGGTAGCGAAGGCGACTTCCAATTCCCAATCGCCTTCCAGCTCATTGAGGTGGAAGGGCCGGTCTGTGTTGTAATCGTCCAATGACGGAGTCAGTGCCTTTCCTTCCTTCGTCACCTTCATCGGGGTGTCGTCATCCCACTGAACGATTGCGGGGATATCCATCATGTTTTGGAGTCCTTCCTTTTCATTCCGGCCTCCTTGTCCCCAGAAAAAGTAGTCGGCACTGTTCGAGTAGGTATTGCCGGCATCGAGGAACTCCTCAGCGACGGAGCCCTTCTTGATGTCGCCTTTACCATTCGGGTAAATTTCCTTGGGGAAATCCCCGAACATCACAATGATGTGATTGCCCTTGTCGACGGTATGTTTCTTCGTCCAGGCTTCAATCGCTTTCGCCGGGTCGTTGACAACTTCGCCGATTCCCTGTTTGCCTTCGATTTCCTTGATCAGGATGTCGGCTGCGTCTTGTGCCTGTGCTTGGCCGATCCACTGCACTGTCTCCGTGTAAACGAAGACATCAATTTTCTTCGCTGCATCGGCTGTGGGTGCGCAAAGCATGATAGCTGCAGCACACAGCACACAAGCAACGGTAATAAAGAGTCTCATAAACAAGATTCCTCCTGTTGGTTAGAGATATTCATAATTTCTGTTGCGCGCATTTGGCGCGAACAGCGTGTCAATCTAGGTATTCTATTATTTTCTGATAAATTTGTCAAGAACATTTTGTTTTTTTTGGAAATGTGGTAAAATTGAGAGAAGGTTTGGTTAATTTGTGCCGAAATCCTCAAAAACCGATGTTAAGGCATCGCTTTGCGCAAAAAAGTGGTTGAGACAAATTGGCATTTTTCTAAAATGAAAGCGTTGATACCGTATCCACGAAAATTTCGCGAACGTTTTTTGTTTGCAAAATTTCGTTTTCTGTGGTATTCTATCCACGACGAATTGCGCGGGTTCGTGCCGGTCGCAGCGGGAAAGGCGGCCCTTCGGACTGCGCAGAACCATGGTTCACAAGGACGCGTCGTTGCTGTCGCGTCAACATCGAGAACTCAAAGGCGGAGGCAGTCAACTTGTGGGGCCGGAGACTCGCGAATCCGCACTGCAACTCCGACTCCACAGAAAATTCTCTAATATTTTTTGTTTGCAAATTTTCGCGTTTTGTGGTATGCTATTTAAGAGGAATTGCGCCGGGCCGGTCGCAGCGGAAGAGGCGGCCCTCGGACTGCACAGAACCGAGCGCGCGTCGCGCTTCGTTCACAAAGACGCGTCGTTGCTGTCGCGTCAACACCGAGAACTCAAAGGCGGAGGCAGTCAACTTGTGGGGCCGGAGACTCGCGAATCCGCACTGCAACTCCGACAATAGTTTATTTACAAAGATGTTGACATCACAAAGTTCCTGTGTTGCAGTCTTTATGTCAACAATCGAAAATATCTGGGGGACATAAACGAGACCCCCTAGTGGAGTATCAACTGTGTCTCAATGCGGAGGAAACTAAGATGGCAAATATTGTCGAATTTAAAGATATTCCTTTGGAAGATCTAGTAATCGGAACGAGCCAAGTCCGCTTAAGCGATGTTGGGAAAGAGATTGATGAGATCGCAGACAGCATTGCCAAAGTAGGACTCTTGGAACCTATCCTGGTCGCTCCTTTGGAATCTGGTGAAAAGTATGAAATTATACTGGGCCAAAGGCGTTTTTTGGCACACCAGAGACTTGGTAAAAAAACGATTAAAGCCGGTATCCTTGACGACCGCGTGGAAGAAATCCAAGCGAAGGTATTATCGGTAACCGAAAACCTTGTCCGTCGCAACCTAAACCGGAAGGACCTGATTGACGTTTGCACATACCTGTATAAGCACTACGCGTCAATGAAAGAGGTCGCGGACGAAACCGGACTACCCTACGAAAAAGTGCGCGAATATGTCAAATATGACCGTCTAATTCCTGAACTCAAAAGGGTTGTTGAAAAGGGAGACGCCACCTTGAAGGCTGCCCTTCGTGCCCAGGATGCCCTGGCAACCGAGGGCGATCCCGACCCGCAAGATTCCGTGAAACTCGCCAAAGAAATGTCACAGATGAGCGGCGCGCAGCAAGAGAATCTCCGCAAGAAACTAAGAGATGATTCCGATGCCTCTGTGGATGAACTTGTAGAACGAGCGAAAAGCGGCGAAAAGGTTACGCAAATTACTGTGACCCTTGGAAAGCAAATTCGCAACTCGTTAGGGCAATTTGCGAAGGACGAAGGCACTACCGTAGACGAGGCAGCTGCCCAACTGATTGAAAGCGGATTATCAAGCGGCGGCTACGATCCTGACAGAGGTATAGTGTGAGAGGGTTGTCGTCGTCCGAAGTACGTCAGCTTATTCTTTCCGTAGGAACGCATAAATCGGCGCGGCCGCTTTCGCCGGTTGAAGTCGCGAAACTTATGGACAAAGCATTAGAGGCAGGTGAAAAAAGGCGGGAGATTGCTGCCCGGCTCCTCCTTGAGGATTCATCTATAATCGGGCGTTTCATCCGCCTTCTCCGGCTACCTCCTGACGTGCAACAACTCATCGGATGGGGGTCTGATCCGGCAACCTTGTCCTTTACTGCCGGTTCTGAGATTGCCCGACTTGAGGACGAGCAAGAGCAACTTGCATTAGCAACAGCCGCGTTGGAGAATCGGTTTAGCAAATCCGAGATCATGCAGGTTGTTCAAATCCGGCAGCGCTCGGGAAACTCCATCAAAGAGTGCATGAAGGCTGTCTTGAATCAACGTCCAGTCATTGAGAGAAGGCATGTGATTGTCGGAAGTCTCCAATCTGAAAGGTTGAAAGATAGTCTCAGGCAGATTTCACAACTAGAACGTGATAATCTTCTGCAATCTGCACTAGATCGATACAGTCCTAATATTCCGCGATTGGGATCCAAACTTGGTGATGGATATTTTCTTCTAATTGGAGACGATCGGCTTCATGCCGCGATTATGTCACTTCCTGAGGGCTTTGAACAAGCAATCACGGAATATCTAACACGAGAATTAACTAGCAAGGATTAGGTTGTATGAGGATTGACATTTCTGGATCGGGTGCGGTTACACTAGGTGATGTGGTAACTTGTGACGGTTTCGTTCACGAATATCCGATTCGCGTACAAACCCATGTCCATGAAGATCACATGGATGGCTTTGATAGGAGCAAAGGGCATCAGAAGCATATTATTATGACTCAGCCCACTCGCGACCTGTTGATAGCTGAATACAATGCAGACATCCCGTATCGCGCTAACGTCAAGGCTGTTTCATTAGGGCATCCTATTCATCTAGCTGAATGTCAGATCCGGTTGCTGGATAACGGACACATGCTAGGTTCTGTGCAGGTTGAAGTAACGTTACCTGATGGAGGAAGGTGCGGATACTCAGGGGATTTCGCTTGGCCTCTCGGCGAGGTTATAGAGGTTGAGGAACTCGTATTGGATAGCACCTACGGATCTCCTGAATCAGTCCGAAAATTCACCCAAGAAGAGGCAAATGGCCGCTTTATAGAGTTAGTTGTTGAGCGGATAAAAGTTGGCCCGGTTCTAATTTTATCTCACCGCGGTACCCTACAAAGAGCAGCTTCTTGTCTAGATGATGCAGTCAAATTCCCGATCATTGCAAGCGCACGGCTCTGTGATGAATTAAGAGTGTATCAGCAGCATGGATATAGCCTAACAAAGGTCCTTAATGCTGAGACAGCAGAAGCAAAACTCGCTTGCAGCGAAGGAAGGTACATTCGTCTTTATGGAACCAGAGAGAGGTTCCCAACTGACAAGGGTGAAGCTACTTCCAGAATCGTGTTGAGTGCATACATGAGCCGCTTCGGGGATCCAGTCGTAGAATATTCAGAGAAGGCATTTTGCGTATCACTTTCAGACCATGCTGACTATATAGGGACTCTTGAATATGTACGTGCTACTGGAGCCAAGAAGGTTATCACGGATAACAGCCGGGGTGGGCATGGTGTAGACCTTGCCCTTGCATTGAAACGAGAATTGGGAATTGAGGCTCGGCCTTCAACGAGTCAGTACGAGCGGGAATGGGGGAAATAGGTTAGAGAGACTTAATACTAGTAGATCCACTTTGTAAGCGCGCGTCAATCCAAGGGAGCATGCTTACGAAGCGCGCCTACCGGACTCGTTTGACGAAATATTAAGGCACAGGCATTAGGAGGTTCGCTAAATCCTCCAATCCCCTCACGCGGCCGTGAAGCATACGCACTCCGTGATTCAGGTGCGCTCGAAAGTATTTAACAAGTTTTTCATTGTCAAACTCTTCCCTATCCGCGCCAAATTCTTGATTGTCCGCACAAAGCCTTTTGGAGAGAACCCTTTCCTCCAAGAGTGCTACAATCAGTGGATCCCACTCACCCGTAAGCGTGTAGCGGTTAAACTCGGAACCATCCGTTGCATCAGCATCAAGTTCTGGTTCGCTCGGGTTTGTTAACGAAAGCATCAACCCAATTCGACAGAGAACGTTGGGTAGCAAACCCGTGCGCGTCTTTAAAATTCCCAACTTGATGCGGGAATCCTCAGAAAGGCGAATTCGGTTGAATTGCATAATGCTTATCCGAAATAGCCATTCTCAATAGTGGTGTGAACTTCTGTATGCTGATACACCAACCGGAACGCATGCGAAATGTGAGGGGTCAGCAGCTCGTAGAGATGCTCGTCAACTTCCGTATCCGTTGAAAGCAAAACCACTTGATGACTGACATACGGAAAATACCGCTCAATCAGCAGACGGCGATGGTCACTATCTAAACGTCCTAGAGGCGTGTCAAGAATCATCGGCAATACCTTGCCCGAGGTCTTCGCCAACCCCCATAAGAGCGCGGTTGTGTAAATCTGCTTTTCACCCGCTGATAATTCTTCCTTGGCCACAGGACGATTGTAGGTATCATAGAGCGTTACCGCAAACGTCCGCGGATGTATCTCAACCCGTTTGATTCTATTCCGCTTGTGAGAGAGTTGGTTAAAACCCTCTACAATAGTGTTTCCCAAAGTCAAAATTTTTGTCCCGGTGAGTTTTGTCGTGTACTTAGAGAGCACCGATTGCACATCGCTCACCCGTTTTTGGCGTTCGCGGTGCGCTTCGTCCAACCGTTTGGCTTGACGCAACCTTTCTAATCTGCGCTCTGTTTCTGCCAATTGACGTGTCAAGGAGAGCACGAATTTTTCTGTATCTTGCTCCTGCTTTTGCAGTTGCCCCAGCGTTTGATTCAACTCCGAGTGTTTTTCGATTAGCGGCTTCAAAACTTCGTCGGATGGCACTCTCTGAAGAGCCTGTTCCACCTGCTGTAGTTCGGTTTGTGCTTTTTCCAGTGCATTGAACAACTTCTTCGCTTGCCGCGGAACTTCATTGAGACAGGCATCAATCCATTTTAACAGTTGCTGCCGTTCCGATGGAGACCGGTCCCTGAGTTTTGTGAAACCGCGCAACGATTCGGGACGCTCAAATTGTGTCTTGAGCAGCGGAGCAAGTTTGGCGCGAATATCCGCGATTTGTTCCCCCGATAGGGAAACCCCTTCCCAAAAATTGCCCGATCCCAGCGTTTCAAGCACCGCAGTGTTATGCTCAGTTAACGCGTTGTTTGTCGCTTCCCACTTATCCAACTCCATCTCTTTAAGAAGCCGTTCCGCCAATTCCTCGAGAAGTCCCGGTGCTAAAGCGAACGGAAACAATTCGTCACAAAATACGCGAATCTCGTCTTCTAATTCCTCAATCTCGTTCTGCAGTTGCTCTCGCTGAAGTTTCAGGTTTTCGCGACTTTGGGCGTAACTTCCGCCTTCGGCTGCAATCCGCTCTTCTTGTTGGGTAATTGCTGCTGATAACTCCTCAATCTGCGACTGTAGAGATTCCTTTTCTGCAGTCACATTTGAAAGAGACACTTCAAGAGAGGTGACTACTGACTCCACCGCCCCAATTTCTTCTTGCACCGAGACCGGACTTCCTCGCTTAACCAACCGGTTTGAGTAGATTCGCAAATCCGATTGCAGCCGCTCAACGAGATTTAGCCCGAGCAACGCCTTAATCGAATCCGCAAGGAATACGTCGTGACTGGAGTCGTCCGCCAATTTCTGGATATCCTCGCCATCAAAAAAAAAGAACTGGGATACTCCAATTGGGAGGAGTCCATTGAGGTAGTCCTGCCAATGTTCTGTCTCAAAATGGTTGCTTGACTGATGAGGTTCAGAGACAGTCAAAACCTCGTCAACTGCTTTGCCGCACTGTTGCCAAAAACGTTTGACCCGGTACTCTCTTTTTTCTGCTCCGTAGGCATACTCAAATTCAAGTGACACAGAAGCGTAATTTAAACTCCCCGCGAAACGAGAATCTCGATGAATCATTTTAGAGAGGTACTCATGATATTCATTGAGGCTAACCCGATTCCCGAGGGCACGCTTGCCGTACAGACAAAGACGAACCGCCTCCAGCAGCGTCGTTTTGCCAGCACCGTTCATTCCACCGATAAGGATGACGGACTCCGTACCGTTCGGTGTTAACGGAAGAGTATGCTCTCCACGGAACAAACCAAAGTTGTTAACGGTGAGGGTATGGATAATCATAATTGATTACTTCTAGTTAGACGGGCGCGAGCTTCTTCCTCTGAATCCCAGTCCTCGTGAAAGATTGCATCAATCCGGGACTGGATTCCCGCGCGACGGCTCATGCCATCCATCTGTCGTTCGGTATCAAGTAGTTTTGCTACGAGTTCAACGGGAATACCGTTTGCGTCACAGATTTTGGACAACAACAGTTTATCGTCGCCGTTAAAAGCGGTTGTGTTGTCAACAATCCACTCGTGCTCACCGACAACTTCCTTGTAAATCTGCGGTACGGCATCTTCCCAATCCGAACGTTCAGTCCGCCAGATATTACGAATCTCTTCCAATTCAGCATCCGTGATGAGTTGGAGGTTCGGATCCGGTCCTTCTTCGCGGACCTGCTGCTGGGTTTCAAGAAGCCGCCGCAACAGTGCCTTACAGAATTCCAGCGTATAGGGGCCCCGAATCAGTTTCTCTCCCACGAACGTTATCTTTCCATTCCGCCGTCTATGCTCCCGAATATCTGCCTTCCGTTCCGGGTCTTGCGTTTCGGCGAGGAAGTCCCGGAATTCCAGCAGCGGCAACATCCACTCTTCGCCGTTGTCAATGAGTCCTTCCATAGACCGGTCTTTCGAGACAACCGTGCAGGTCCAGCATCCAAAGCGGCTGTTTCCGCACGAAGGCGTGGTTTCGTCAACGACGAGCGGACATTCGCCTTGCGCGTTGGCGTTTCGGTAGAGCGTGACGAGCTGCTTGTTATTGCCGCCCCACGGCGGCGGATTGCTAAGCAGATACATCCACACATCGTTCAATCCAAAATCGACAATCGGCGTATAGACGTAGGCATTCGGCAGCGTGGTATGCCTTGATAGCAACGAATCTTTGAGACGATGCAGACTCAACACCTGGTCGCGGGTGGCACTCTCCCCTTTGCGCGAACCGAGCACGAGGATAACCTCGCCGTGCACCGAGGCTTTGTCCAAAATGAACCGATTCGCCGGCTGGATCTTGAGCCGGTCGGTGCACCACCGAAAGCGTGAATAGGGCGCGGGGTAACCCTTCCCGATGAGGTTCACCCAAAAGGTGTCTTCGGTTTTCGGCCGAACGAGTTCGGTCTGAAAAGGCATCTGTTGTTCGCGCGCGTGCGTTTCAATTCGCGCCAGCGTGCCGGTAATGTAACTGACAATCACCGGTGTTTCGACGAGGGTATCGGATGAAATGACGTAGACCGGATACTTCCGTTTTTCGGGCGGCAGTTCCGCGAGAGCATACCAAACGAGTTGGAGTGCTGTCGTTGAGTCTTTCCCGCCGCTGTAGCCGATGACCCAGGGACGCGCGTTTTCAAGATAGACCTCTTGGATTTCGCGATAGACCTGGGCAAGCGGGCGCGTATTGAAAATGCTGTAAGGGGTCTCGGCTCCCATGGATTACATTCCCTTTCAAGGAAAACTGTCTAAAAATAGATATAACGCATTGAGCTGAATATCTGTTTCAAAAGCTCTCAAGGCGCAAAACGAAGCATAGCATATTTCGCAATAAAATGCCAATTTTTTTTACTGCAGACTCTTTCTGCGCGAAGGGGTTCTCGTCACAAGAAATTCGCTTTAGGTTCGCTGTCACCTACATGTCTATAGAAAAACGGTCACGCCTTTAGAAAACGGGCAGGCGATCTGAAGAGGGTTCTTTTCATGAGGTGGTAAGCCGCAGTGAAATACTGCGTTTACAGTGCAGAAAGACAGAAAATGCTCTCCACACTGCCGCTACCGCCGCAACGGAATCCCTTCTGCAATTAGGATACCACATTTTTCACTTGCATTGCAAACCGAATCGCGTTTAAAATAAACAACATTCAGTTAACTGCTGTAGGAGAGACCTCCCGGTCTCGATAATCCCCGGTAGGAGAGACCTCCCGGTCTCGACAATCCCCGGTAGGAGAGACCTCCTGGTCTCGATACTCTCCCCTATCGGGACCAGGAGGTCCCTCCTACAAGAAAGGGATTCGCATCAACCAAGAAAGGGATTTGCATCAACCGAAAAAGGAGATGACACCATGACTATCCGAGTTGGTATCGTTGGCACAGGTGGCATTTCGCGTGCACACCAGAGAGCCTACGAAAAAGCCGGCGGTTTTGAAATCGTCGCAGTATGTGACATTATCAAAAGTAAGGCACGGCAAGCCGCCGAAGAATGGGGTGTCCCCCAAAAGCACGTCTTCACTAGTTACAACAAGATGCTGGAGATGGACACCATTGATACGGTGAGCGTCTGCACGTATAATCAGGGGCATCGCCGGCCGACAGTGGCGGCGTTGAACGCCGGCAAGCATGTGTTCTGCGAGAAACCGATGGCGGCGAAGTTGACGGATGCCACCGCGATGGCGCGCGCAGCGAAAGCCTCTGGCAAAATCTTGCAGATTGGTATTCACAGCACGTTTAACCCGCGCCTCCAATTCGCTAAAAAGGTTGTCGATGCCGGGTTACTCGGCGACATCTACTATTCCGAATCCGCGGGATGCAGAAGGCGCGGCAATCCGGGACACACCTTCATCTACAAGAAGACAGCGGGCGCAGGAGCGACGGTTGACATCGGTGTTTACAACATGCACAACTCGCTGTATGCGATGGGATATCCAAAGCCGGTGCGCGTCTCTGCCATCACGGAGGATTACATCTCGCAGCAAGACCCGAGGTGGCGCGACGTGATGGACGTTGAGGAATTCGGCGCGGCATGGGTGCGGTTTGATAACGGCGGCGTGATGGTGTTCAAAATCTCGTGGGCGATTCACAACGACTCGCTTGGCGGCAACTTCTGCCTCGGCAAGGAAGCCGGGATTTCGTTGGATGGCCCCGTTGTCTATGCCGATGCGTATACCGATGAACTCCAGAAACTCGTCGAGGCGGAAGGGCTCACAGCGGAACCGAATCCACCGGAAGGGATGACGACTATCCGCTTCTCCGGCTTCCCGGCAGTAGATGTGTGGGAGGCACAGATGTCTGCCTTCCGTGAGGCAGTCAAGACAGACGGGCCCTCGCCGATTCCGCCGGAGGGAGTGCTGCTCACGAACGTGATTATGGATGGCATTTTCCGTTCGCACGAAGCCGGGAAAGAGGTGTCAGTGCGGGTGCCGGAGATATAAGGCATCTTCTTCGTCTGTAGCGCGGGGCCCCGGCAGTCACTAACTGCCGAGGGTTTCCCCCGCGAACACAGCACGACGAGGAACGCCCGGGAGGGCATCGAGACCAGGAGGTCTCTCCTACGTTTCCCTCGCGAACACAGCACGACGAGGAACGCCCGGGAGGGCATCGAGACCAGGAGGTCTCTCCTACGTTTCCCTCGCGAACACGGCACGACGAGCCCCCTACCTAATCAATAGGATAACGTAAATCCACGCGCGCATCCCACGCACATCTACCGACAACCGTTGCGTTACCTTGAGTTTCCGCCGCCGTTTGAGGAGTTCGTCTAGGAGCGTTTGCTGCGAGGTGAGCAGCACCATTCGGCCGCGCGGTTTCAGCACCGCCTCAAATTGACGGAGGCAGTCCCGATATAGGCTTGTCAGATGTGCCGACTCTCCGTGCGTCTCACCGAACGGCAGGTTACAGACGATTTTATCAACGGTGTTCGGTTGGAGCGGCAGCGCGCGTGCGTCCCAGTGGAAAAATTGGCGCGGTTGATGCTGCCTGCCGAAATTCGTCACGGTGGCATCCAACGCTGCTGTGGAGATATCGCCGCCGATGAGATAACGGTAGCGGCCGGCAAACGCGCGTTCCAGCAAAATTGTGCCTGCGCCGCACATCGCGTCCAGAAAAACATCGTTCGGGCGTGGTTGTGAAAGCCGCACCATGCTATAAGCGAGTGTCGGTTTCAGCGAAGCGGGAATGTGTGCTTGCTTATAGCGGCGTTGTGCCATCTCAATCGGCGAAAGCCTGATGCTGAGATACCCATCGTCGCCATGCACTTCTGCCCAGACATCCAGCGCGGGGTTCGGTGCTGTCAAGTGCCATCCGTGCTCCCGTAACACCCTCTCGACAACTCGCTGAAGATCCAACCGACGGAAGTTGCGATGCCCCGACAAGCGACTCGTCACCCGGAACGTCACGCGCTTGCGAAGTTTCAGCCCCATCTGTCGGCAGCAGTCAAACGTCTCGTTGAAATTAAAGCGTGCCAGTGAGCCGCTCAGGGCTGCCAAAGAGCCGCGCGAGCGGCTCATCTTCGGCAGCTTCTTGACGACAAGAAACAGATGCTCCGCTGTCCGCAGCGAGAGGAGTTCGCGCGGGTTACCAGAATAGTGGAAAAGGACGCGCCGCGGCTTCGGCGCGAGAATTTTTAGGGTGCCCGTGTTACCGAAACGTTCCGTGAGCTCTTCACGCGCAATCTTTTCAAGTCCTGCCGGGACCATGGTTGAGTAAAGCATTTTTCTCTCGTGATTGGGTTACGGCCAATAATTCAGGCTACGATGCAGGAAACGGAACGTGGACTCGGCGTTAATCTGATGCCCACCGTCAAAAAACTCGATCTCTGTTCTCACACCGATGCCGAGTTGAACGTAGAGCCGCCGCACAACCGCGTATTCGTGTGCCACCCACTCATCGGGTGCAACGCCATCTTCGTGGCCGCGCTCTACCATAAACGGCCGCGGCGCGATGAGCGCAGCCATCTCACCATAGTTGAACGTATTCCCGAGGTCAAATTCCGGCATCTCATATTCGCCGGTGAACATGTAACTATAGCGCGAGTCATAGGTAGCGTTTTTGACAATCCACTCGTTGAAATCCGCGGAGCAGATCGAACAGGCATAACCTTCTAGCAATGCTGGCACGCGCATCGCCGTTTTCCCACCGTAGGAGAGCCCATAAAACCCGATGCGATAAGAATTGACGAACGGTTGTTCTGCCAGCCACTCCAACGTGCGTTCGTGTTGCCGAATAATCAGAGAAAATAGAGACCATTTTATCGGATTCGCCTTGCGTTGGATGACACGGAACGCATCCTGCCCGATATACGGGTTCTGTGGCGCGTAAACAATAAATCCTCTGTCTGCCAACTGCGCCGCGTAAGAATGATAGACTGAGTCTATCCTCGGGTCGGCGGTATCCTGCGGCCTTCCCTCTAACCCGTGCTGGCAGACGACGACGGGCCGTTTTGTGCCCTCATGAATCCCCTTCGGGATGAGCAAGATGCCGTAAGCGAAAACGTCCTGCCACACATCAAGCATGACTTCATAACCGCTCCAGAGCGGTTCGTCGTAGAGCAGGCGCGTCCTCGGATTAGCAGGCACATCGGGTGCCGGACACCGCCCGATGACTTCATCCCAGAAATAAGCCTTGGCATCGGCGCAGCTTGCCTCCCAATTAGTAAGCGAAGAGGTATCGGTATTATCCCAAAAGAACGCTTTCCGTCGGGATGCTGCCTCTCGCAAGAAGCGTTGTGTCAGATGAACGAGCTGCATGAATTGCCGCTGCTGCCGTGCTTCATAGTCGAGGGGTTCCCCAAAGGGTTCGGTAGGCGCGCTTTCCACGCGCGCACCCCTATTCTCAACACCGAGCCCGCCGAGAAACGCGTTTAACGTCTCATCAGCACCCGGTAAGCTGTCTTCAGGAATAACGAGGCGCAGCGCATCTTCACAGCCGAGGTGTTGATAAAAAGAACGAGCGCGATTGAACTCCGCTTCCACGGAAGTTTGCGGTGGCGACACCAATTGTCCCGGTGCTGCACCACCTCGCCCCGAGCGCGCCGGCGGAGGCCCGGCTATTTCAGGTCCACGGCTCGCCTCAACGATTAACGTGCGCGGGGCAATAAGACTCGCGATGTCGGCATCGCCAAATTCGTGCAGGAGCCCCCAGACGTTTCGATAAATCGGTTCACGCCAGACATCCTGCCGCGATTGGAAATACCCACTGACAACCGTAGACTGTATGCGCGTATCCACAGCCGCGCTATAAAACGCGAGGAGCCCACCCTCGCCGTGGCCGATAACGCCGATGGGTGCTTTTTCAGTGGACATCCAGTCTACCAACGCCAGCACTTTCTGCACCTCATACCCGATGATATGCCTGCCGAGTTCAAACGCCATCCGATAGATAAATTCCCGATGCGGTTGATTAGTCATTGCGCCGATTGTCGGGTTGCCGGCGTAGGTATCGTCGCGGTTAATCAAAAGCGGCACGACGACGCGGCACCCCGCCGCCGCTAAACGCCGCGCGAACTGTGCTTGCGGCGGCAGTTCATCGGTGATACCGGCTATCATTTCCGGTGTCCAGTCTGCATCCGGCAAGGCGATGACTTGGGAGACAGGTTCGCCGATAGGTTCCAGGAGGAGCCCTTCACCTTCCACTTCGTCAAAAACGGGCCAGCGGACGCGGGATACGCTGTAATTCTCCGTCTCCTTGACAGTGCTTTTAGGCACGGCATGTTTATAGCACTTCGTTGTCGCTATATAGGCGAGTGCATCAATAGGCAGGCGCGTATCAACGCAGCCAATCTGTTTTCTAAACCGTTCTCGGTTTGGCTTCACAGATTCGACATACGCGCCGTGAGCACTATAATCCCGATGCCACAAGGCATCGCGCTTCTCCACCGAAGCCGCGGTGGCTTGCATCACATAGGTGTTGAGTGCCTCCACCATCTGTGCGGCGATGTCGCCTTCTATCGTTAAGAGCGTTGTTCCCGGTAATGTGTTCATTTAAACAATCCCCTCCTGTCTTAACCTCTCCACATCGTCAGGGGGCATTCCCAACAATTCTGTCAAAACCTCGGTGGTATGTTCGCCGAGGCTCGGCGCAGGCGCGTCCACACTACCAGGGGTTTCCGAGAGTTTAATCGGCATACCCGGCACTTCAACCGCCCCGGTAATCTGATGCACGACTCGCGTAATCATCTCACGCGCCTGCACCTGCGGATGATTGACGACTTTGTCCATGGCATTAATCGGGCCACACGGCACACCGATTTTCTCAAGAGCGTCTATCCATGCATCCGTAGTCTGTTGACGCAGAATCTCCGAGAGAATCGGGAAAAGTGCACTATGATTTGCTGTCCTGCCGGCGTTGGTACGGAACCGCGCATCGGAGATGAGTTCTTGCCTGCCAACATGTTCACAAAACTTCTCCCAAAGCGTATCGTTTCCGATAGCGATAATCACGTATCCATCTGCAGATGCGAACGCTTCAAACGGTGTTATCGCAGGGTGCCGGCTCCCGAGCGGTTGCGGCACATCACCTGTAGCGAAATAGCGGACAACCGCATTCTCTAAAACGGCGACGAGGCTATCCAGCATGGCGACATCCACAAACTGCCCCTTTCCTGTTTGGTGGCGGTGATGGAGCGCGGACAGAATGCCGATTGTCGTGAAGAGTGCCGCGGTGATGTCGCTGATGGACGTGCCGACGCGCACCGGCGCGCGCTTTTCGTCCGGAGAGGGCGGCTCACCTGTGATGCTCATGATGCCGCCCATCCCTTGAATAATCATATCGTAGGCACCCTGCTGCGCATAAGGGCCCGTTTGGCCGAAACCGGAGCACGCCGCATAAATCAGCGATGGACGCTCGGTTTTGAGCGTATCGTAATCCAAACCCAGTTTCAGCATCGTTCCCGGACGGAAATTCTCCACCACAACGTCACACTGTTTGACAAGTTGCATGAATAACTCGCGCCCACGCTGCGTCTTGAGGTTCAGCGTGATGCTCCGCTTGCCGCGGTTCACACTCATGAAATAGAGGCTAAACCCGTTTTTGAAGGGACCGAAATTCCGAGACTCGTCCCCGGTGCCGGGCTGTTCAATCTTAATCACCTCTGCACCTAAGTCGCAGAGAAGCATTGTGGCATACGGGCCAGCAAGGACACGGGTGAGATCGAGCACTTTGATGCCATCTAGCGGAGTCGCCATAATTGTAACCGTAGCGTCTTACGTAGGGCGAGGGCCTGTTCCTCACCTTGTTATGATAAACAATCGATTATGCCGGGAGTTCCTCTCCAACGATGAGGCGGTATGCCTCCCGATACTTCTCGCTCGTTTTAGCGATGACTTCGGCCGGAAGTTCCGGCGCGGGCGGCTGCTTGTTCCATCCGATTTTAGAGAGGTAATCCCGCACGAACTGTTTATCAAAACTCTGCTGCGACTTACCGGGTTCATACAAATCGGCGGGCCAAAAGCGCGAGGAATCCGGCGTGAATACCTCGTCGATGAGAATCAACTCACCGTCGCGTTGCCCGAATTCAAACTTGGTATCACAGAGAATGATACCGGCGTTCTCGGCGTGCTCGCTGGCGGCGTTGAAGAGCGCGAAACTGGCATCAATCAGCCGGGCGGTGAGCTCCGTGCCGATTTCATCGCGCATTTGCTGGATAGAGATAGGTTCGTCGTGTTCACCGTGCTCCGCCTTTGTCGTCGGCGTGAAGAGGAGTTCCGGGAGGCGTTCCGATTCGCGAAGCCCTGCCGGAAGTTTTTGCCCGCATATCTCCCCTGTCTTCTGATACGAAGCCCATCCCGAACCCGCGAGATAGCCGCGCACAACGCATTCAACGTCAACCCGCTCCGCTTTACGAACGAGCATGGAGCGGCCGGTTAATACCTCCGCATCAACGTGGAGTGCCGCCGGATAGTCCGCAACCTCGGTTGCGATGAGGTGATTGTCAACGACAGCCTCGGTGTAGTTGAACCAAAATTTGGACAGTCCGGTGAGCACGCTGCCTTTGTCGGGGATGCCGTTCGGCAAAACCACATCGAACGCCGAAAGCCGGTCGGTGGATATAATGAGGAGTTCATCCCCCAGTTCATAGAGGTCGCGCACTTTCCCGCGGTGTATGGGTGTGAAGTGCGTTAAGTTTGTTGCTGTTAAAACGTTTTGAGCCATTTATCGCTCCTATTTTTATCATTTTTGCAGCAGCGCGTCAAGGGCACGCGCGCTCCTATTTTCTAAGTCGATGCGGAGTGCCTTCTCAACCTCCTGTCTCGCGTCCGGATTCTCGCCCAGATAGTAATAGCACGCCGCCTTGAGTGCATGAAGACCGGCGGGAGAATCATAGTCGTGGCGATAGAGGTATTGTGCATCGGCGTTCATGGCGTTATCGACTGCGCGGAGGGCCGCCCTGAAATCAGACGCGTCTTTCTGCCGCAAATAGAGCAGGTTTGCGAGGCCAATCCACGCATCCGCATTGGCGGCATCAAGCCGAACGGCGTTTTGGAACGCTTCCTGCGCAACAGGAATGGCTAACGAGAGACTCAGGTGACTCCAGCCTACCCCGTTGTGCGCGTCGGCAAGCGCCTCATCGAAGTTGAGCGCGCGCTCAAAACTGAGCAGTGCCTGCGCATAGTCGCCCGCTTGATAAAACCCCCATCCTTTCTCCGCGTGTGAGAGAGCAGGGGCCGTATTGTCCTCCGTATCTTCGGAACAACCGAAGAACGTTCCGAGCAGGAAGAACATTGCGAGTATCCAATAAAGTCGATTTTTTGTTATTCGCAACGCGTTTGGATATGTATCTGGTGCGCTCACGTTTCTCTCCGTCCATCTGTCATTGCCGTTGTCAATGCCTACGTTTCTGATGCTCATCGGATAAGGGAGCGGCGGTTGAAGTCAGGCGCGCCCAACCTACAAAGCAGCTCTACCGGACGCTAAGCCGCGCGAGCGGGAACCTTATCGGAATAGGGCTTTTTCCTGCCTACAAATCCTTTTTGAGGGTTGCAAGAAGTGGACTTCGGAGTGCCACGGCAACCGCAACTGCATTTGCAATTATACCAAAAACGAAAATTGAAAGCAAGGTAATTGTGAGAGATACCCATGGAAATGCCGGTAGAGCCCCTCGTTCAGCGAGTGAAGAAACGAGCCCCGCGGCGATACCGATGAGCATCCCGACACCCAGCAGAAAGCTGCCCTCAACGAACAACATCCGCGACAAAAGCTGTCGGCGAAACCCGAACGCGCGGAGCGTAGCCAATTCACCCCGACGTTCAATAACGTTCCTGAAGAGCACGAGTGCCAACCCGAACGTGCCGAGGATGACCCCGAGCCCTCCTAAACTCTGAAACGTGGAGATATAACTGTTTGTTACGCTCCGATAACTTGCCAGCCGTGCCGATGCCAGCGTCACGTCAAAGCCGTAATCGCCTAACGTTTTCTCAAGCACTTGTGCTGTCGCTTCCCGCAATTCAGGCGGCGTTTTGATTAAGAAATAGCGATACCCACTCTGGCTTGGGAAGAACTTCATGAAATTCGATTCTGAAATAATCAGTTGGCCTTGAAAAAGGCTGTTCTGCAAGACATGAAGAGCCAAGCCGAGCGGATTTCCGAATTCATCTTCAATGAACAATGTATCGCTCGGGTCAAGATGTAACACCCAGCGCACCGAATTTTCATCGGCGATGGCGACAACTTTATCGCCCCGAGGCCGCGTCTCGCGCCACGGGTTTTCGTCTAGGGCGGCATCCGAAATGCCCAAAATCTGCGGTTTCTGCGGTTGGTAGAGGTTGAGACAACTGACATCTTCGCCGGGCAGAACGCGGAAAGGCATCACCGCCGATTCGCTGAGAAGTTCAGCATCTTTATCGGAAAAACCGAGCTCAAAGCGTCCGTCTTCGGTATTAAGGTTGTGATGCAGTGGGATATCCGCCTCGGCGACGAAGGCGTATTCTGTCGGAGGCGGTGCCTCCTGCCGATTCACACCCACCGCAGCGACGATGCAACACGCCAAACTCACCATCATCACGCAACCTTTGCTGTGGCCGGGGTGCCGCGCGGCGTTTTTAAGCGCAAACCGGAGGCGAGTGAGGTGCTTCGGCACCTTTTGCGAGGTGAGCCATCTGTCAAAGACGAGCCACCCCACTCCGACGGTGGATACAGTGGATGCCAGCAATCTGGCAATAGGATTATCTAACCAGTCCTCCCAAAGTTTAGAAACTCCCCATTGTTCAAAGAAGTTCAGGATTATGATTACGGTAATCCCAAGAATAATGCAAATAGATATCTGCCACGTCCGTTTTTTAGTCCGGGCAATCATTTCCGGTGTTTCGGGTTGCGGGCCCGCCTCCGCGAAATCTGTCACACCGGCGAGAAGTGATGCGGCGGGAGACTTCCCGAGTCTGCGAATAGTTGCTTGGATAGAAAACAGCACAACACCTAGCGAGATGAGCACGCCAATGAGCAGACTCGTGATGCCGATATGGAGTTCAACAAAAGGCGTACCAATGGCGGGTAACCACCAGGTCTGCAAGCCAAAGAGCATCAACTGTGCGTATCCTACTGCGAAGACGCACCCGATGAGGCTGCCGGTTCCGGCGAGAATACCGGCCTCGGAGAGGAAGCGGATACGGATGTTGGCGAGTGGATACCCGACAGCGCGGAGGAGCCCGATTTCACGCGAGCGTTGTTCTACACCAATGCGGAAGAGCATCTCGATTAGGTAGGCGGCAGAAAAAATAATCAAGATGCTCAGGCCACTAAACAGCATCCCAAAATCTGTCGTGCCGCGTGCCGCGTGAAGCCCATCAGCGCGGAGGGATAAGAATTGGAACCCAACCTGTCCCGGTTGGATTCTCTCCAGAAGCGCGGTTTCAAACTGCGCGCGCGTCGCGCGCCCTGCCTTCATCCGAAGGGTGGTGATGTCTCCAAAGCGGTTTTTCCAGAGCCGTTTCCCTGTTGCAAGCGTGATAAATGCCTTGGGCGTCGCGCCGTACTCATCCCAATACGCCTCATCTCTCGCCCGGATGCGCGTGTAATCAATCGGAAAAGGGGAGTCCCAATTGGACATATCCGCCGTATCGTGAATCCCCGGAAATTCGGGAATGATACCCGGCTCCGCGGCGAGTCCCTGAATAGGTGTAATTGCCTTCAGGCGGAAATGCGCCGTTTCAGTGATGTACTCTTCGCCCGCGCCGATGCGGTAATAGGTGATGTCAACGCTATCCCCCACTTTGGCACCCAGGTCAGCGGCCGCCCACGTATTCAGAATAATTTCGTCATTGGCAAGGACAACGGAGAAATCTCGGACATCAATAGGAAGTGCCACGATGGTAGAATAGGGGATAGTTTTGCCATTGGCGGCGATGGTATTAGCAAGGTATGTGAGCGTCGGTAGCGCGGGGATACCGCTCTCGGCTGCGACAGACAGCGCGATGTCCGATAGCGGCGGCTTGAGCAGATACTGCTCACTCTGCAGGGTGAGGTAAGACGCATGTTCGCGGATTTTTAAGCCGAGCGCATCTAACGTTAGCGCAAGCGAATCAGGCGAAATAGGCACCGCGTCTGCCGTAAATAAGGCATTCACTTTCCCCTCTTGAGCAAGGGCTTTTTGCAGGAACGGGAGAGGCATGAAAGCGTTCAAAGGGAGACTTTGGTGAGGCCGAAGACTAAATCTGCCCGCATTTTGCGTTGGGATAACCTCACCGACAGTCAACCGTAGGCTTTGGAGAGTCTCGGATGCCTCGCGCCGGCCGAATAGGAACTCTGGGTGGATGTCCATTGCTTGCGGAAAATTCACGAGGAGCGCGTCGCCGATTTGCACGTTTAATTCGCGTTGGAGTGCCTCGTTAATGGCAATGTGCCCTCCGGCCCCCGTAGCGCGAGGGCCTGTCCCTCGCGCTGTCTCAACAGCAGGCTGCCCTCCGGCCCCCGTAGCGCGAGGGCCTGTCCCTCGCACCGTTTCGCCTTCCCAAAATTGGAAGAAGGCATTGTCCACGCCGTGGATGTTAACCTTTGACGCGCGGGTTTGTCTTGCCGGCGCGACAACCGTGCCGTTCAGCAGAATCGCCGGCACCATATTTTGTCGCTGCAGCAACGCCGGCGCGAAAAACCGGTCGGCGCTGAGCGCGTGCTCAATCGTGCCAAGCCGCTCCAACGTCACCGCTTTAAGACTGCCGCGCACGGAATCGCCGACGATGAGCGCGCCAGCAAGCACACCTGTCGCCACCGCTGTGCACAGCGCGACCGTGAGATGGATTTGCCAAAAATGTTTTAGGTTCTTCAGCATTTTTTATTCGCACGATAGGAGCTTGCGTCCATCCCGAGTTCCTAGGTGTCCAAGGTGCCCTCGGCGAGGTTGAGGCGGTGCTGAAAACGGGACGCGAATTCAAGATTGTGCGTGACGACGATTAAGATGTGCTGCTCCACGCGATGCATCTCAAATAGCAAATTGACGATAGTCTCAGCGGTAGCGTTATCCAAATTGCCGGTTGGTTCATCGCAGAGCAGAATCCCCGGTCGGTTGATAAGGGCGCGCGCGATGGCAACGCGTTGACGTTCGCCGCCGGAGAGCTCCCCGGGCCGATGCGTCAGCCGATGTGTTAATCCCACCCGCTTGAGCAGCTCATGCGCCCGCTGTGTGGCATCGGATTTCCCCTTAAACGCGAGCGTTGGAACCAGCACATTTTCAAGCACCGAATACTGCGGCAGCAGATGATGCTCCTGAAACACAAACCCAAGCACCGAGTTCCGATATGCCGCGAGCTCGCGCTCCGATAAGTCAAACGGGTTGACGTTGTTAATCTCAATCCGCCCACCGGAGGGTTCCGCCAGTGTGCCAATGAGATGGAGCAACGTGCTTTTGCCTGAACCAGAGGGACCGGTAATGGCCACAGACGCGCCCGAGCCAAACGAAAACGAGATGTCGCGCAGAACTTGGACCGCGCCGAAACTCTTATGCAGGTTAGAGACTTTTAAGTGTGAACTGTTCCTGGGCACGTTTTGCATAGAACTGTTCCCTGAAATCGAGACATATCTGGACAAGTCCGTATGAGTCTGTCCGATTTCTAAAGTTCCTGCTTCAACACTCACTGCTTCGCAACCGAAGTCTGACACGAGCTCCACAGGCGTTTAAGGTATTACCTCTCGGATACGAGAGGTAATACCCACTCCTCTCCGTCAAACCAGCGGCGAGGGTTCCAAATTCCTTGCAGCGTTCAAATCTCGGTCTATCCGCAATCCACACCCGCTGCAGTGATAGTCACGTTCCGATAACGTGAGGGTATCCTTTTTATGTCCGCATGCACTGCACGTCTTCGAGGAAGCGAACCACTGAGAGGCTTCCTCAATCCGCACGCCGAGTGCCGCCGCCTTCGTCTTCAACTTGGAGAGAAATCCCCCGAGTGCTGCGTCTGATAATGCCTTCGCAATCCGGCGGTTTTTCATCATGCCTTTCACGTTCAGAGATTCTATCCCGATTGCTGAGACACCTTTCACAATCGCCGTGCTGGCTTTGTGATGCGCGTCTTCGCGGATGCAAGCGATACGATAGTGGATACGGACAACACGTTCCTTCTTTTTCCACCAATTCTGACTGCGATAGACTGAACGACTCAGTGCGCGTTGCGCACGGCGGAGTTGACGTTGATAACGAGCCAAGGCGCGCGGGTTTTCAAAGGCGCGTCCATCAGAGCAAGTAGCGAGGGTGTTGATACCCACATCGATGCCCACGGTAGGCAAACCACGTAAATCGGGCTTGGCTATTGACAGGGTTTCGACGAGCACCGATGCAAACCAACGAGGGCCTCGCTTCTTAATCACTACGCGCATCACGTCGCCTTTGAACCGCAACGCTTCAAACGTCCGCACCCAGCCTATCTTCGGCAGGTAAAGCCGTTTACCTTCACATTTTATCGCATTGCGTTTATTGTCAACGCGAAACGATTGTTTACCCGACTTCCGCTTATACTTCGGAAACTTGGCAAGCTTGTTCTTCCATCGTTGACACGCCGTGTTAAAATCATCAAACGCATGTGATGCCACGCGGGCGATGAGCCGTTTCTGCCAGTCAAACTGCGTGTCCTTCACGGCATTAAACCGAGTGCGCAATGTGCGGCCGTTCCGCCATTCGCCTTCAGCTAAGCCTGCTTTGAAATCGGACAAAGCGTAGTTATAGACAAATCGGCGGAATCCCGCGTGCTGATGAAATTGTTGAACCTGTGCCGGTGTCGGGCGCAGTGCAATATTGTGCGTTTTCATGAGGTGTTCCCGTCTGCCGTGTTTCGCCTATATCACTAGGGTGGGCAATGCGCTGGCGGTGATATCATTGGCGGGCGGGCGTGTAGGCGAGCGTGAATACACGCTGCTGCAGCTCGTGTAGGCAGGTTTGCAAAGGTTTCCAAACCGGTTTCCGAAGATGTGTTTTTTGTTATTACAAAAAACACTGCACGATCTGCTGAGCCGAAGAGGTGTTATTCGGTCTCCCGAATAACACTGCACGCTCGACCGAGCCCAACACGGTAACACTTCGTATAGCACTTATGTTGGCGTTTATCACGATAAATCCGCTTTTATCACGATGTGTCTCGATTTTCGGAAGCTAGGAACGTCCTCCCTAAGACACGGGGTGAATCTGATTCGCAATAAAATCGGGAATAGGAATGGCGCGCAACTTTTCACCCGGATTACAGACACAGCAAACTGCCGTAACCTGCCCGCGCGCGACATCCTTGCCCAGATGCGTAAAATGGAATTGATACGTGAGCGACTTCGTCCCTTTTTTGCAAACCCACAAGTGAATATCCACCACATCTTCAAAGCGCAGGGGCCGGAGATATTCACACGAAGCGGCGAGGCGCGGCCACCCGATTTTGTCCCCATTCCATTCGGTAGCGACACTGGTGCCGAGACTTCGCAAGAATTCGTGCTCCGCTGTCTCCATGAACACGAAAAATCGCGTGAAATGGACGATGCCAGCCATATCGGTATCGGCAAACTCTATTTTCCTTTTCGTTCGGTATTCAGTACGCATGTTGGGTGTTAATCCGGGGCATTGCAGCATGGCGAAGCCCAGGTCTCCCTCGTTTTACGGGCCGCGGGACGTTACATCTTCGGAAATTCCGGCACATCCTCGTAGTAACGCCACGATTCGGCGTAGATTTTCCAGCGGCCATCGGCTGGATCTACCATTAAATTCAACTGTTTGGTGCCGTAATCGGAGTAAGAGGGACGTGTGCCCGATGCCGGGGTGCCAGCGAATTTTTGCAAGAAAGTGACATCTGCCACCGCTCTGTCGCCGTTCACCTGCAAGTTAGAAATCGTAACATCGATTTTGGCATACATCCGGTTGAGCTTCCGCATCTTCGCGCGGAGCTGCGCTTTGGTAAGATAGGTAGGTGTCCCCTTTCCACCGCCGCTCACAGTGACGCGGGTGATTTGCGCCAGCTCTGCATAAATGGACATGTAGGTTTTAAGGTCCTTCCCCTCCCACGCAGATTGCCATTTTCCCAATACTTGACGCACTTTGAGCTGCGTATCCAACGGCGCGTTCCCAGCAAACGTACCACCAGATTCTTCGCCGGAGACGGTGTCCGCGGGAGCAGTTTCATATTGTACGACAGGTTCGGGGCTCGCCGCCTCACCGCCGATTTCATCGTTAATCAGTTTCCAGTCCTGCCAGAGAAATCCCTTTTTCTCAATCGTGAGGGTGCGAGTGTGCGTCTCAATCGGTGTACCGCCATCATACAACGTTACGCTGATATTGGCAACGATGTGCCGCTCCTTCTTGCGCGGCACTGCAATGTAGGTAGCCTGCGACAAGTCAACACTCGGAGTTTGAGACATCGCTTTTATCGCCCTCTGGAAGTTCGCTTTCTGCTTGCTCTGGGCAGATTTATCCCAGAGGGAGGTATACTTCTTGGAATCTTGCGATTCCAGCGCGTTTTTCCACGCTTGAACCAACGGCACAACCGGACTATTCGGCGGGGTTAACGTCGGCTCAGAAGTGTCATCAACTTGCGGTGTGGACGACGGTGTTGTATCAACGGGGGCAAATTCTTGTCCGACTACCTCATCCCTGACAATTTTCCACCGTTTCTGAACCATCCCCTTACTTTCGATAGTCAGGTTCCGCACCTGCTGTTGGGATTCACCGGGGAAATGCACGAGCACCGGAATCCCTTCAATCTGCAAACGATTCGGGTAACGCGGGACCCGGCGCGGCGAAATCGGGGCATCGCTGAGATTTACCTCAAAGCGTGCTTGTCCGTCCGCTTTAAGCAAGTCTGCCGTGCGTTTATAGTCTTGCGCATACTTACGGCGTGCATTGGGAAGCCACAGGCCCTCATACTTCTTCAGTTCACCGGATTCAAGCGTGCTCTTCCAGCGCGCGAGAAAGGCGTTCGGTGTCTCGCTTGAACTCATGAACATCACCACGAATGCAATGAGGACGATGACGATACCTGCGATTGCACCACCCCATATCAGGTTACGGGTGTTAGATAGGAAGCTTTTCTGCGTCCTTTCGTTCTGGGAGTCATTCATAACTTAATCTCCTATTCTGCGAAAGTCGTGGCATGGCGAGGGGGGCCCTCGGCGATTCGTGCTCGCCGGGTTTTCCCTCGCCCTACGGTTTCAGAGGCATTCAGTTATCGACGGTGAAGAGCCCACCACGGGCCTCGCCCTTGAGCCATCCCTGTTTGAGTCTCCTGCGGCGCGGGGCGAGCGCAAACGACAAAAATGGGACTAAATGTCTCTTGCCTACGGTTCGTGGAACGTTCAAACAGATTAAAAGTTTGGCACGTTCTCGTAAATCTGCCAGATTTCGTGATGGATTTTCCACGCTGCACCAACTTGGTGCATCCAGACTTCGCGAATCCAGATATTGTAGAGGGCCGTCGCGTCTTCATTCTCCGCCGGGGCGACGAGGCGGCTCAATCGGTAAATACCGATGACGCTTTCACGCTCAACCTCGGTGCTTCCCTTGATTTTGCGCCAGGGATGCGCGTTCATCGGACGAAGGGCGGCTTCAAGTTGTCCCCGGTCGATTTTGGTGCGATGCTCCTTGCTCTCACGAATGACAACTTTATCGGCAATGACATTCGGTGCGTAAAAAGCGAGATGCGCGGATAGGTTTTTGCTATCCCACGCGGTGTTCCACCTACTGAGAGCAACCTTGCCTGCAGCAATCTGCTCTGTGGAAAGCGACGTGCGCCCTGTCTTAACGGGTTCATGCTGCCGTTGGCTCTGGACGAACGCTCGCGCTTCCGCCGCCTTCTCCTTGAGGTAGTCCTCATGCTTTGCCGCCGAACTGCGCTGATTCGCCCGCGCGAGTTTATCCGTATAGATTTCCGCCTGCTCGCGCAGCTGCTTCCGGAGAGATTCCGCCGCGGCGATGGCTGCACGTTTCTGGTGCCCCTCTTCCCGAATCATTTTATCGGCGACTTCCAACTTGCGGCGCAACTCGGCTATCTCCTTGCCGTAGCTACGGATTTCGGTTTCTGCACGCTTCGAGCGCGCTTGAATCGATTCCAAAGTTTCCCTCAGCTCGGAAACCTGTTTCCCGTAGGTTTCCCGCTTATTTCTCAATTCGCGTTTCTCTTTTTCCAGCCGGCTCATCCTGCGTTTCAGTTGTTCTTCGTCACGGCTGAGTTCCTGCACCCGCTCTTGTGCCTTCGCCAACTGTGCCTCTTTCGTGGTGAGGGTTTTGCGGAGTTTTTTAGCACTCGCTTCCTTCTCAAGGATGGTTGCGTTCAGCGCCGCGTTTTTAGCGGTGTCAACGGCCACCTTGTACGCGACCTTGGCATCAGCAGTGGCTTGATACGCGAGGCGAAGTGCCTCGCTCCCTCGCTTTTCCTTGAGGGCAGTCTTCGCGGCGGCGAGGTTCGCCTCCGCCGAGTTAAACGCGTCAGCGGCAAGCGACGGCGCGTCCACTTCACGTGCCTTTTCGATAGCGGACTCCGCCTGCGTGAGCGCGGTTTCAACTTCTGGTGGTTTAATGGTTCCAAGTTGTCCGCCGCATCCCGCAATGCAGAGCGCGATGCAGAATAACGCGACCGGCGGTACCCTATAGGCGGACGTTTCAATACGGTTGCGCGTGCGCGGTGAGAGTGTCACGTTCACTTTGACAAACACTTCGCGCGCTAAAGCGATGAATTGTCTCATTGTGTGGCTGTTCCCCGAAGTCTCGTCATATCGAGATAAGTCGAGACTTCTAAGTTCCTCCTTCGGCACTCAGAGCCTCCGAAACGCACCTGCCGATTTTGACGGAGGCATGCTTGCGAAGGTTTCCAAGCATGCCGAAGATGTCTTATTCTGTAAACAGAATAAGACTGCGTCAAAATCGGAGAAATGCGAATACAGTGAGGGCTTACACGAGCGCCACAGGCGTTTTACATCTCGGTCAAACCAGCGGCGACGTTTGTTGTTGTAGTCCTAGATACTGCAGCGAAACAATCCTTTCGGGAATCGCGTCGGACTTACGGCCCCTCCACCGTCAGCGATGCCTGCGCACCGCCGACTCTTAATCCGCTTCACACGGGGGGTTAGGACATTATATGCCAGCCTCTTGATATCGTGCAGCAGGAAACGCTCATCACGCTCCGTTCGCCAGCCTCTCACCTGAGAGATAAGACTACGTCAATCAGATATATTACAATTTTTGGTTTCTAAGTTTGTTGCGTATCTGCTGAAACGCGGCGTGCAGGCGTGCACAGCCACGTATCACTATTCAAATACAGATAACGCTACGATTTCCGGTTGGACAGCCGCCGTTTTCATTTTGACAAGTGCCTCCTTAATCGCGGTGGCTCTCGCCTTCCCGACATCCGCCACTGCCTCTAACTCAGCGACAGACGCAGCGGAGATAGCTTCCAACCTTTTGAACTGCTGAACGATGTTTTCAATGACGCTGAGCGGGATATGCGGAATCTGACTCAGCATCCGGTACCCGCGCGGCTCCAACACCTCTAACGGATTGCTCGCATCAGGCGGATAGCCCAAGGCAGTGCTGACAGTGCTCCGGCTCGCGAGACTGTTCGCATCCAGCCGCAGAATCTTTTCAAAAGCCTGGGCCGCATCCGGTAGGCTCTCGTGATAGTAGTCTTTAATCACAAGAAGCCCGCGCTCAATCTCGGCCATCAACTCCGATGGCATGAGTTGGAGCGACTGCGCGTGCGTGCCTAATTCAATCCGGTATCGGGTTAACTCATATTCAGTGCGGCGCACGCGCTCGCATAACTGGATGGTTGTGATGACATCCGCCAATGTGGCGTTCCCGCTCAATTCCACCCAATTCAGTATCGCTATCGCGTTCTGCATCGTCTTGATGTACTGCGTGAGCGCGAGCATCGTCTGATTCGCGCCCGAAATCAGAATCGGACGCTCGCGGAAAATGTAACGCTGGTTCCGGAGATATAAGGACAACGTGTTCCTGCTCCGGGACACGGCAAGCACGATGTGCCCAGTCTGCTGCGCAAACTTATCCGCAGCGCGATGCCGAAGCCCCGTTTCCCTAGAGTCAATAGAGGGGTTTAACCGCAGCGTCACATTCGCGCGGACAATCCGTTTCATATTCTCAGACAGAATGATGGCACCGTCCATTTTCGCCAATTCATACAGCCGCATCGGCGTATACCGTGAGTTGATGCGGAAGCCGCCCTCTGTCAGACTGAGAATCTCTGGCGTATCCCCGACGACAATCAAGGCCCCCGTTTTGCCTTGGATAATATAGTCAATGCCTTCCCTCAGCGAAGTCCCCGGCGATAGCAGCTCTAACGCCGCCACCAACTCGCGTTCCCGCTGATTTTCTATCGGGATATTCTGCACCGCGCCCACCTCCTGCTTAATAGAATACCATAGTCAAAAAGCGATGTCAAGGCTAATTTTCCATACGCCTCAGTTTTTCAAAAATTTCCTTGACTTTCCGCGGAAATAAATGTATAATGCATATAAATCATGTAAAGCACGGCGCGAAAATGCCGACATTTTGTAAAATAGGCACGCGCGCTCACTTTTAAAACTGGAGCAAACGAAAAACGATGCGAATTGGTTTATTAGGTGCCTTCGTGCTGACAGTCTTCTCGTGCCACGGCGAACGGCTACCTACGGTAACGCTTGAAACGGATAAAGGAAACATTGTTATTGAACTTTACCCGGATGCTGCACCCGCCACGGTGGCGAATTTCGCTAAACTGATTGAAGCCGAATTCTACGACGGCCTGTCTTTTCATCGGTATGTCCCCGGATTCGTGATACAAGGGGGAGACCCGGGGGGAACCGGCCGCGGCGGCCCTGGCTGGACAATTCCGGGCGAATTCCAAGACCCGGGCCTCCGCGCGAAAATGCCGCCGCACGAAAAAGGGGTCCTCGCAATGGCGCGAACGCGCCACCCGGACTCCGCTGGCAGTCAGTTTTATATTTGCCTCGGCACCGATGCAACACGTTACGCACATCTCAATGGCGGCTACACAACCTTCGGAAAAGTCATTGAGGGGATAGATATCGTGGACGCGCTTCGGCAAGGCGATGTCATGCGCAAGGTAACGTTGAAAAACTATCCGGTTTCCCCATAATACCAAATGACGTTGAGGTGTCTTGCTTCTGTAGGGAAACCAGCTCGCCGAATCTTGGCCGTTCCCGATGTGACTAACATCGGCGGGTTGCAAGCCCGAACGACAGAAGTTAACTTGGTATCATCTGGTAAGCGCGGCCTGCAGCCCGCGGGCCGTAGGCGCGGTTTACAACCGCGCACATAGAAAGAAAGGTGGACAAAAATCAATGGAAGAATGGAAACGTCTCGTTCGGGACACGGTGAACACGCCCGAAAAACTCGCCGCTGCCTTTGATGTTGACATCGAAGAGATACAGCGCATTCACAAAGAATTCCCGATCCGTATTAACCCCTACTATCTCAGCCTGATTGAGGAACCCGGCGATGCTATCTGGAAGCAGGTTGTCCCAGACTCGCGCGAATTAATCAGCACTGGTGTGGAGGACCCGCTGCACGAAGAAGACGACAGCGAGGTGCCGAATGTCACGCATCGCTACCCCGACCGGGCGCTCTTTTACGTCAACTATATGTGCCCAATTTATTGCCGATTTTGCACGCGCAAGCGGAAAGTCGGCGACCCGCACTCTATCTCCGAGAACAACATTGAGACTGGGCTCGCCTACATTCAGGCGCACCCGGAAATCCGCGATGTCATCATCTCCGGGGGCGACCCGCTCATGTTGACAGATAAGAAGATTGAATACATCGTCAGCGGGCTCCGCGCCATCAAACATCTGGAGATTATTCGGATCGGTTCGCGAGTGCCTGTGACGTTGCCGCAGCGGATAACCCCGGAGTTGTGCGCGATTTTGAAGGCGAATCACCCGTTTTACATCAACACGCATTTCAACCACCCGCGCGAAATTACGCCGGAAACCGAGAAAGCGTGCGGCATGTTAGCTGATGCCGGCATCCCCCTCGGTAACCAGACGGTGCTCCTCAAGGGAGTCAACGATGACCCGGGGGTGATGGTAGAACTCATGAAGGGGCTCCTGCGCATCCGAGTGAAACCCTACTATATCTATCAGGCAGACCTGGTTGTCGGCACAGACCACTTCCGCACGGCGGTGAAGACCGGGTTAGAGATTGTCGCGGCGTTGCGTGGGCATATCTCTGGACTCGGCGTGCCGCACTATGTTGTCGATGCCCCGGGCGGCGGCGGCAAAATCGCTCTCATCCCAGACCCGGTTGTCACCTTCAATGACGATGAAATCCAGATGCGCAACTATGAGGGAAATGTCTACAGTTATCCGAGCATGCCGTTTTACGATGAGGACTGGTAGAACCTAATCTTCTCTTTACGCAGCCATCCCTTATTATACCGTAGGGCGAGGGCCGTCACGGGCACGCCTACAGCAAACTACCTTACTTTAAGTTGTCATCTCTGCAGCCTCGCTGCAGAGATGTCCACTGTCTCTCGCCGGGTGGCCGAAAAAATTATCCGACGCTACCACTTATCCGGCTCTTTTTCTGTCGCCTTGTTCAAAAACGGGCTCAGTAAATCAATCGGGATGGGGAAGACGATGGTAGAATTTTTCTCTGCGCTCACCTCTACCAACGCCTGCAGGAAACGGAGTTGCACCGCTGTTGGAGATTCGCTCAAAACTTGGGCGGCACCGGTTAAGGCTCGTGCAGATTCCAATTCGCCTTGCGCGTGCGTCACTTTCGCGCGGCGTTCGCGTTCCGCCTCTGCCTGTTTCGCCATGGCACGTTGCATCTCCGCTGGCAAATCGACGTGCTTGATCTCCATGGCGAGCACTTCAACGCCCCATGGTTCACAGTGTTCTTTGATGATGGCCTCCAAGTCTTGATTTAACTTTTCGCGTTCGGAAAGCAGGTCATCGAGCTCGGCGCGGCCGAGTACGCTGCGGAGCGTCGTCTGCGCAATCTGAGCGATGGCGAAACCGAAGTCCTCCACCTCTATCACCGCACGATCGGGTTCAATGACTCTGAACGTCAGCACGGCGTTGACGCTAACGGAGACGTTATCTTTAGTAATTACGTCTTGTGGCGTGACATCGTTGACGATGACGCGGAGGCTAATGCGCTGCATCCGTTCGATCCAAAACGGAATCATGAGGACAAGCCCGGGGCCGCGTGTGCTTCTCAACCGGCCGAGGCGAAAAATAACAGCGCGTTCGTATTCCTTGAGGACGCGAATGCTGGTAGCGAGCATGACAATAACGGCAATCGCAATCGCAAAATAAATCGGGGAAATTTGTAGCATATCGTGGTGTTCCTTTCGTAAATGTAGGCGCGGTTTCTAACAACGCCTACCGGGTCCCTCCTGTGATGTCCCGGACCTTGTTGAAAAATGCGCGCTTGCGCGGCGTGTTAATTTGCCACTGAACCGGCACCGACTGGTAACCGTGGCAATAGTCGTTCTCACCCGGGTCAAAGTAACCCCAAGAAGCGTATTGACTGACAGCGGCAACGCAGTTGTTAAAGGGTTTGTCGAAATCAAAATGGTCATCTTCGTTAAAGAGGATAGGCATCGGACGATAACCGGGCACTTCGCGCGTCTGCTGCACCATATCAACGATGCGGTTCGGTTCGCTCACGCCGTTGCCGTGGACGAGCAGAAAATCGGATGCCCGGACAACGTTTTCAAACGGCACCCTGCCCCCGCCGTAACTCGTGCCGACGAGAAATCTCCGGCTATTGCGCGTTGTCGCTTTGACTTGTTCAATAAGCTCATGCACCCGTGCCGGTTGCAGAATCTCATGCGAATAGCGGACGTTGCATTCGTTGTTGACCTCAACGATGACGTTGGTATACCCCTGGTCGAAGAGCCACTGCGTTGCATTATCAGTAGCGCGGGCGACCGCGGCCTCGCTGGCCAGCCGCTGGTCTTGCCCAAAATAGAAATAGCCGAGGATAACCACGATGCCGAGCTCATCAGCCCGGTTAATAATTCGCGTCAGCCGCGCCAGATAGTCGGGATTGAGGCTTCCATCGGATTCAATACCGGAGTTGTGCCACGGTTGCGCTTTGGAATACCCTTCCGGGCTTCCGCCTTGCAAGTTAATAGTGAAGGCTAAGACACCGTGGGCGCGCCATTCTGTCATGGCGGCGAGGAATTCGCGTGTATTCCGCTCGGCATCCCACTCGCCGGTGTCCGGGTACTCCCACCGATGCACCGTATCGGGATTCCTATCGTCAAAGATGCCTTGCACCATGCGGGTGTTCATGAGCAACCCTTCGATCTGATGTCCCTCGTAGAAGCGGCCTTTATAGGTAATTTCTCCGTTAATATAGAATGCATCGTCGGTGATGCTGACATAAGTGTGTCGTGTCATTCCTGGTCCTTTCGTTTTTAGCCTCGGCACGGCGCGGGAAACCCTCAGCGATTCGCTATCGCCGGGCCTTCCCCCCTACGGAACGCGAGGCGGAATTGTAACGGGCAACTTTCCTGTCGCCTGCTGCTTTCCGAATATAACTTCCACAGCGGCGAGCGCGGAGTAGTAATTCCCATCGTAGGCGGCGAGCGCGGCGGCAACATCGGGACAGTGTCCCAACAGATACGGCGACGCAAGCGAAACCACGACGATAGGTGTCAGTGTGTCTTGCGTGTTTTGCGTGTTTTGCGCTAGTTGATGCATCAATTCTGCCTGCTGCGCGTTGGTAATCCCTGCCACAATGACAGATGGCTGCTGTCGCATCAATTGCGGTAGCAATTGCGCCGCGTCAAGTTGTTTTGGAATCTTAACGTGCGAAATGTGCGCTGTATCGGTGTGCGCCTTCAGGAATGCATTCGCAAACAAGCGCGAGGCACTGATGAGCATGACAGGTTTCCGAGATTCGGCGTTCAGTGGCAGTATCGCATCACTGTTTTTGACGACGGTTATCGCTTGCGTCGCGATGGTTTGCGCGATTTCTAAGTGCCGCGGGTTTCCCAAGTCGCGCGCAGAGATTGTTCCTCCCGCCCGTGGTTTAAACATCCCGAATTCGC
This sequence comes from uncultured Poribacteria bacterium, assembly GCA_958296135.1. Classification (GTDB taxonomy): domain Bacteria; phylum Poribacteria; class WGA-4E; order WGA-4E; family WGA-3G; genus AGPOR5. Next base: position 3,026,117 of record CATQHZ010000001.1, on the reverse strand, counting down.
TTTTCGCCTTTAAAATGCGCCGCACGGATTCGTTGAGGCGGTTTCTTGAAATATCTCCACGCGTGACTGCATTCCGGAGCGCGTTGTATGCCTGCTGCTGCTTTTTAAGCGTCCACGGCACCATCACGATATCCGCCCCGGCTTGAATCGCCATGACAGCGGCATTGCCGGTCTGGTAATGCGCGTCGATTGCTTGCATTTCCAGGTCATCGGTGATGATGAGTCCTTCAAATCCGAGTTGTTCGCGAAGGACCCCGGTCAGAATGCGATGCGATAGCGTCGCCGGGGTGTCTGCATCAAGCAGAGGATAGAGGATATGCGCCGACATAATCGCGGCAACCCGCGCCCGAATCGCGGCCCGAAATGGCGCGAGTTCAACGGTGTCCATCCGTTCCTTGTCGTGTCTGACGGTGGGCAGTTTTTTGTGAGAATCGAGGTGCGTATCCCCGTGTCCGGGAAAATGTTTGGCGGTGGCGAGCACGCCGTTTGCTTGCAAGCCGCGGATGTAGGCGGTGCCTAACTGCGAGACGAGCATGGGAGATTCGCCGTAAGCGCGAACACCGATGACAGGATTGCGCGGATTGGTGTTAATATCCATCACTGGCGCGAAGTTGAGGTTCACTCCGACAGCGGCTAATTCAATCGCGGTGATTTCCCCGGCTTTTTCGGCGAGGCGTTCTGAGCGCGTTGCACCTAAAGCGAGGTTGCCGGGGAAAACGGTTACGCCTTTTTTCAATCGCGCGACAATTCCTCCCTCCTGGTCGAGCGCGATGAACAGCGGGATGGCATTCGGTGTTTGCTGCGCAACCTGCTGGAGCGCCATCGTTAACCTCGCGACCTGCTGCGGGGACTGGATGTTCCGTCCGAAAAGGATAATGCCGCCGGCAAAGCGTTTAGTGATATGGGCTCTGGCGACTTGGCTCACCTGTTTGCCGCCAATGCCGACGATGAGCAGCTGCCCCACCTTTTCCTCTATGGACATCCGCTCCAGTTTTGCGGCTATTTCTTCATCGGTGAGCGCAAACGCGGGCGCGCACATTATGGTGCCAAAAATGAGGATTGCCCCTATGGCTAGTGCGTGGTTGATACGCATGTTTTATCTGTTTCCGCCTTCCTTTTATCCGGTAGAGCGCGGTCTTGTGCTGGCGCGTCCGCGGTCCGTAGCGCGAGGGCCTGTCCCTCGCGGTCTCACGCGCGCGGCAAAACCGTCCGCGGCCCGTAGCGCGAGGTCCTGTGCCTCGCGATCTCACGCGCGCGGCAAAACCGTCCGCGGCCCGTAGCGCGAGGTCCTGTGCCTCGCGGTCTCTCGCGCGCGGCAAAACCGTCCGCGGCCCGTAGCGCGAGGTCCTGTGCCTCGCGGTCTCACGCGCGCGGCAAAACCGTCCGCGGCCCGTAGCGCGAGGTCCTGTGCCTCGCGGTCTCACGCGCGCGGCAAAACCGTCCGCGGCCCGTAGCGCGAGGTCCTGTGCCTCGCGGTCTCTCGATCTCCACGAGCCCCTTCCGTTCCCGTAGGGCGCGGTCCTGTGCCGCGCATGCTTTGCGCGAACGATTCTTCGCGCGATGGGAAAAAGGGGCCTTTCTTGTTGGTCGGACGATCGCGAGGGACAGGCCCTCGCGCTACGGTGAAAAGGGGCCGTTTGGGAACGCGCTCGCCGGGTTTTCCCTCGCCACGCGCCCCTTCCCTTACCGTAGGGCGCGGTCCTGTGCCGCGCCATGCACCGATCGCGAGGGACAGTGGACATCTCTGCAGCGGGGCTGCAGAGATGACAACGTTTCGGCGTGACGGCCCTCGCGCTACGGTAAAGAGGGGCCGTTTGGGAACGCGCTCGCCGGGTTTTCCCTCGCCACGCGCCCCTTCCGTTCCCGTAGGGCGCGGTCCTGTGCCGCGCCATGCATCGATCTCCACGAGCCCCTTCCGTTCCCGTAGGGCGCGGTCCTGTGCCGCGCCATGCATCGATCGCGAGGGTGAAAGGGGGCCGTTTGGTGCGGTCGGTGGATCGCGAGGGACAGGCCCTCGCGCTACGGGGCTGCGGGCGTTCTCGGTGCGAGAGCGATCGCGAGGCACAGGACCTCGCGCTACGGTGAAAAGGGAGAAGGCATCGAGACCAGGGGTCTCTCCTACAACGGAGCATCGAGGGACAGGTTTTTTTAGTCCGCCGCCTGCCCAAACGCGCCGGATACCCACACTAAATCTAAGATGTTTACAATGCCATCGCCGTTGACATCCTCTGGGCCATCGAAGGGATGCCCGAACACATTGGCAATCTTCACGAGGTCTAAGATGTTCACAATGCCATCGCCGTTGATGTCTGATGCTGCCGGTAGGATTATCCGCGGATGCGCGCGCAACAACGCGGCGATCTCAGCACGGCGCTGCTGTAACTCCGACGGCGACGGGACGAAGTCCGGCTCTGTCTCCGCTGCCCAGGCGGCGAGGACTGCGTTGATGTCATCGCGCCGCTGCGCAATCTGCAAGGCGGTGAGCCCTGCCTCCGTGCGGAGATTCGGGTTGATGTTTGAATGCGCCAGCAGGAGTTTGGCACTTTCGACATCTCCACGCTTTGCCGCGTAGTGTAAGGGGGTCATGCCGAGGGTATTGCGGGCGTTGAGTTCAACGCCTGTGACTGCGAGTAAAACTCTGACCATCGTATGGTTATTGAGCACCACCGCGAGGTGCAGGGCGGTATTGCCGCCACTCTGGGCGTTGTTTTTGATATTGATGTCAATGCCGGGACCGGGGTAATCGAAGAACATCTGTAGCGTCTTTGCTAACGTGTCTCTTCCATGAACGTTGAGATATGTGGACAAATGATGTAAAGCTGTATTGCCATCTCTGTCCTGTTCGTTGATCAGTAGGTTTTTGTTTTCTTTGACCATCCGTTGCACAAGGCTGATATGTCCCTGCCGAGCCTCAAAAATCAGCGGTTGCCGGGGAACACAGCCACCGATTTGCCGATCGCCTTCGGGGAGTTCATCGTAGACATAGTCCGGCGGGCAGTTTGTGGGATCGAGTCCCTCGTAGTGATAGCGGTACAGCCACTGCATAGCCTTTTTGTCATCATCACAGATGTCGCCTCCTTTGCAATACACTGAGGACATAACCGAGTAGGCGTGTTTGCCCCTGGTATTACTGAGGTTACCGGTGCTGACAAAGCTTTCCCCCCGCTCCGCAGCTGCGTAGGTATCGGCGAGATCGAAAGTGTGTCCAAGTTCATGCAATAGAGAACTTAAGCGATAAGGCAGGTCTGGAGAGATAGGTTGCCCCCAATGTGCTTTTTTCATGACAATTGCCCTCGAGTTTCTGTCAGCATACGATCTGCCAAAAACACATGTAAAATTGGCATAGATGTGATAGGGCTTATGGCCACGACCATAAAAATTGAACTTATCGACAATCGGTTTATCGCTGATTTCCCGTAGAGGAGCTAACCACATTCTGATTGCTTTTTCCAAGGCTTCGCGGATGATAGCGAGGTTCTCCTCGGTTTTTTCACTGGCGGGGCAATCGTCGTGAAATCCGTAGGCGATGTCCCAGCTGTCTTCGTGCACCCTCTTGATCAAGAGATTCTTGCCATTGACGAAACGTTCCGGCTCATCGTGGGCGATGGTGATAAAGCTGTCAGCCTGTTTGTTTGCGTTGTGGAGGATAATGCCGCCGAGGACGGCGCAGAGGCAGCAGAAGAAGAGCGTCGTGTCCGATGCGGGTTGTCGGAGGAGGTTTCGTATTTTCATCGTGTGTCTCTAAAGTCCTGTAATCGTGCATTCTAGTTCGCGTGTTTGCGCGAGCGTTTGGCGCGGTTCTGTGAAAGATTGCGTTAAAAATGCGCTTTTCAGTAATTCATGTATTAATTATAACACATTTTTGGGGCAAAGTCAAGTTAAAATGCAAAAAAAATGCACAAAAAACGATTCGCGAGGGGTGCCCTCGCGCTATGGGGCTGCGGGCGTTCTCGGTGCGAGAGAGATCGCGAGGGACAGGCCCTCGCGCTACGGTGAAAAGGGGCCGTTTGGGAACGCGGGGGCCATGTTTTCCCTGGCGCTATGGGGCTGCGGGCGTTCTCGGCGTGAGAGCGATCGCGAGGCACAGGACCTCGCGCTACGGTGAAAATGCTTCTTCGTCCGTAGGGCGCGGTCCTGTGCCGCGCCATGCATCGATCGCGGGGGCCATGTTTTCCCAGGCGCTATGGGGCTGCGGGCGTTCTCGGTGCGAGAGCGATCGCGAGGCACAGGCCCTCGCGCTACGGTGAAAAGGGGGCTTAGTCCGTAGGGCGCGGTCCTGTGCCGCGCCATGCATCGATCGCGAGGGCCATGTTTTCCCTCGCGCTACGGGGCTGCGGGCGTTCTCGGTGCGAGAGCGATCGCGAGGCACAGGACCTCGCGCTACGGTAAAGAGGGGCCGTTTGGATCGCGGGGGCCATGTTTTCCCTCGCGCTGCGGGGCTGCGGGCGTTCTCGGTGCGAGAGAGATCGCGAGGCACAGGCCCTCGCGCTACGGTGAAAAGGGGCCTTAGTCCGTAGGGCGCGGTCCTGTGCCGCGCCATGCATCGATCGCGAGGGCCATGTTTTCCCTCGCGCTACGGGGCTGCGGGCGTTCTCGGTGCGAGAGAGATCGCGAGGGACAGGCCCTCGCGCTACGGTAAAGAGGGGCCGTTTGGATCGCGGGGGCCATGTTTTCCCTGGCGCTATGGGGCTGCGGGCGTTCTCGGCGTGAGAGCGATCGCGAGGCACAGGACCTCGCGCTACGGTGAAAAGGCGCTTAGTCCGTAGGGCGCGGTCCTGTGCCGCGCCATGCATCGATTGCGAGGGCCATGTTTTCCCTGGTGCTATGGGGCTGCGGGCGTTCTCGGTGCGAGAGCGATCGCGAGGCACAGGACCTCGCGCTACGGTGAAAAGGGGCCGTTTGGATCGCGGGGGCCATGTTTTCCCTGGCGCTATGGGGCTGCGGGCGTTCTCGGTGCGAGAGCGATCGCGAGGCACAGGACCTCGCGCTACGGTGAAAATGCGCCTGAGTCCGTAGGGCGCGGTCCTGTGCCGCGCCATGCATCGATCGCGAGGGCCATGTTTTCCCTCGCGCTGCGGGGCTGCGGACGTTCTCGGTGCGAGAGCGATCGCGAGGCACAGGACCTCGCGCTACGGTAAAGAGGGGCCGTTTGGATCGCGGGGGCCATGTTTTCCCTGGCGCTATGGGGCTGCGGGCGTTCTCGGTGCGAGAGCGATCGCGAGGCACAGGCCCTCGCGCTACGGTGAAGAGGGCGTTCTCGGTGCGAGAGCGATCGCGAGGCACAGGACCTCGCGCTACGGTGAAGAGGGGCCGTTTGGGAACGTGCTCGCCGGGTTTTGCCGTGCGCGGTTAGAAACCGCGTCTACCGGGTCTTCTGTGAAAGTGCTTTGAAATACTGCCGAAGTTGTTCGCGATATTGAAAGGGGATATTTTCCATCTCAGTCGCGTTCGGCGAAGTCTCTAACTTCCGCACGATTTCGAGCAGTGCCGGATGCAACGGCGGTACTTCTCGTGCTGGAGCCGATGGCTTTTTCGCCACCTGCGCTTTCCGTTGTTTGCCCACATCCCGTTTCTGCAACGATTTCAGGCTGTCAAGCATGCGCGTCAGAATTTGCTCTTGTCTATCAAGCACCTGCCGGTTGAGTTCACCTTGTTGGAGGGACTTCTCAACTTCCGCCATTTCTTCGGCGACATCTTCGAGGCTGCCGAGCATCTCCGCCATCTGCTCTGCCATTTCTGCGAGACGTTCGGTTGCCTCGCGGATGAGCTGCTGCTGCCCGGCCAGCTGCTTGAGCAGCTGTTGGAGCCCGGGCGTTTGTCCCTGTTGCCGCATCTGCTGACTCAGGTTTTGTGCCATTTGGTTTAGCTGCTCTTGGCTTTGCGCGAGCTGTTGCAACTGCTGCATCATGTTCTCTAAGCCGCTGGCACCCATCTGCTGGTTCATCTGTGCCATGGCATTGAGCAGTTGAAAAATTGCTGCGTTCAGTTCTGCGAGGGCGGCGCGTTGGATAGGCACGGCGAGCCCTGGTTGCCTATCCTCTAACGCGCGTGCTGCGCGAGAAAGCGCGTCGTTTGAGGCGTTGAGGGAGCGGACAATACCCGGGTCTACTTCCATCTGGCGGGTGCCGAGTTCCCATAGCTGCGTTGCGAGCCGGTCGAGCCCTTCTGCAGCACTGAGTTCTTCGGCGGCAAGTTGTTGCATCCGCTTGATTTCTCCATCAACGGGCCGGTCTGCTGCTGCGGTTGCGGATAAGGTTTGCGTCTGCTCCAGTACTTTCTCGTGGAGGTGCGAGAGATGCAGCGCGCTAGAGACGGCTTGTTGCATCGCTGTCTGTGTCGCATTAGCGTTCGCACCTTCCATGAATTCTAATGCGTTATCCAAACCTTGCGCGAGTTCGGTAAGCGTCTGCTGCGCTTCTCGTCCCGATTGAAGGGCTTGCTGGTTTTGCCCGCTTCGTAAGTTAGCACTTGTGCCTTGGAGCGTTTCGGTGAGTTTCTGTGCCTGCGCGAACTGATTGAGCCGCTTGATTTCATCGGCGAGCCGCTCGATTTGCGGCGGGGCCCCGATTGTTTCACTGTCTTGTTTCTCTGCCAACTTCCCCATATCCGCACCGAGACTGTCCAATTTTTCGTGAAGTTGCGCGACCTCCGAGCCCACCCGGTCTTCTTTTTGCGCTAAGTCTTGCGGTGTATCCGTGGGGTTTCCTTCTTGCGGAGAGTGCGAACCGTCTTCAATCGCCTCCAACGTATCCATCAGTTGCTGCTGTTGTTCGGCGAGCGCTTCCGCCTGCTTCGCGGCGGCCTCAAGTTCTTGTTGCAGGAGGAGCTGTTCATAGAGTGATTTCGCGCGTTCCAATTGTTGCAAGAACTGCTCTTGATTCAGATTCGCCTCCATCAACGCCTTCTCCTGCTCGGTTAACTCTTGTTCCGCCAATGCCTCCGACAACTTCTTCAAAAGTTCCTTATGCTCTTCCGAGAGTGCCTCCTCCATCAATTCCTGGAGCTCCTGATACTTCTGGAGTGTCTCCCGGTCGAAGAGTTGATTCTTTTCCATCTCCGCCGCGGTTTGCTTCATATCTTCGACGAGTTGCGTCGCGGCCTCCTCAATCTGTTGCTGCGTATCCATCACCTGTTGCATCAGGTTTTCATCTTTGAGCGTCAGTTGTTGACTTTTTCGGATTTTATGGAGGAGCGTGTCTACCAAACCAGCGGCTTCCGCCTGTTCGTCAAAGAGTTCCTCAATGCCGTGCTGTTCCGTTTGCTGTTCGGAAGAAATTGCATCATACATTTCGGAGAGCGATGGGAAGCGGAGCGTGTAGGTGAGCGATTTGCCGACATTCGGTCCTGACACATTATCGGTATCCAGGGCTTGGATGTAATAGGCAAGCGTCTCGCCGGGAAACATGCCAACTGCGTCCACGTCCCACGTGTATGTCAAAAACAGGGACTGCCGCTTCGGGAGGCGCGCGGTGGGAGCGTGCAGCGGCACGTTCACCTCTGCTGCGTCCTCTCTTTCAATCCGATAGACGAGTTGAATTTCTTGGATGCCGTAGTCGTCTGTTGCCTCTACCTTGAGTTCCACGAACATCGCATCGTCTAACACGCTGTCGCGCGCGGGCTCAACGATGTCAACCTCCGGTGCGGCATCTTTGATGACATTGACGGTATAGCGAATCGGGGCGCGGTTCGTGAGGTTACCTTCAACAGCTGTCAGACGTATGCTGTAATTTTCACTTTTCTGCGCGATGAAGGTGCCATCGATGCGAGGGAAACCTGTGTCTGGCCGTGCCTCGGGCTCACCAGCGTCTGCAAATTCCTGAACATCTGTAATTGCTAACGGCACATCCTCGCTTTCCTCAAAGTCTAAAAATGCCGAGGCGAGCGGCTTATTGCTCTCGCCGGTGAAGACGACTTCTGTCCCGAAGAGCGCGTGGATATCGCCGTTGTTCACTTCAAGCGTTTGCGATGGAAGTTGCGTGTAGGGCGGATAGTTGAGCCGAATTTGGAACTGCTTGACAACCGGCTCACGGTTCACCGTAATCTGATATTGCTCGGAGGTAACCTCTTTTGTCGAAATATAGTATTGCAACGTCCTATCGACGTTTTCAATCGTCATGCTGTAGAGAATTTCAATCGGGCTGCGGTGCATCTCCAGCGCGTGCCATTCGGTAGGCGCGCCTTCTCCAGCTTGATTGCCAATCCGATAATAGAGCGCGACCGGTGCGCCGAGATGCCCGCTGACATTCGCCGTGATAGTCACACCCGTGCCACGCTCAATGTTGATGTCTCCGGGGTGAACGTCCGAAATTTGAACTTGCAGTACTTCCTGGGGTGTTTTCGGGATAGCACGGAAGGTTTGCGCGAACCCTTTGAAAGCGGTAGGCAACCACAGAAAATGGGTGATGAGCAGCAGCCCCACTGCGAGCCCGGCCAGCCCTGCGTTCCGCTTGATATGCTGATACTCGCTCGCAAAAACCTGCTTAGGTTGAATCCGTTCAACTTCGCGCGCCGTTTCAAAAATTAACTGCTCGACAAACTCGGGCGCATACCCGAATCGGTTAGCGGTTAGTGTTCCCTTGAGTTGCACTGCACTGAGAATGCGACTTTGGGACGCAGGCTCGGTTTTCTCAAGGTGCGATGCTACCGTAGCGTCTGTCAGTTTGCGGAGCAGCGGCCGGAGAATGAATCGGATGAGCGTCCAAATGCCGACACCGAGACAGGAAACGATAACTGCCATGCGCATCCAGCGCGGCAGCGGTAACTGAAAACAGACGAGCGCGCTTGTCATCGCGAACGCGAGGATGCCGATGCACATCAGCACGCCTTCAGAAAAGATGAGCCATCGCCACGTCCGTCTCACGGCGCGGATTGCGACGATAACCTTTTCGTATGCCTCATTCACGGTGTGTTTTTCCACTTTTCTCTCCTAAAATAGTGCCGATTTTGTGGGGCGAGAGCCTGTCTTTTGACGGCTGAGTGCCCGACAGCCTTCGTCAGCGAGATTCTGCCCCTCGCCTGACATTTTTCCGGTTAATGGGTAAGGACATAAACCGCAATGTTCACCGCCATTTTCGCAGCGAGTTCCCGCACTTCCGGCGTATCCTCTGGATGCACATCTGCATCCTCAAGGCCATCGCCGATGTCCGAACTGTAGACGTAGTAAACTACCATGCGTCCATCGTGAAAGAGCCCGAACCCTTGCGCCGGTTCCGAATCGTGCTCATGAATCTTCGGGAGTCCCGGCAACTCATAGAAGCAGTGATAAATCGGATGCGCGTTCGGGATAGGGGCCAGCTCCTGCTGCGGAAACACGCGCCGCATTTCGCGCCGAAAACTCTCGTCCAAACCGTAGTCGTCGTTGACGAAAAGGAAACCGCCGTGCGTCAAATAGTGCCGAAGTATCTCCACTTCACTTTCTGTCAGCCGGATATTTCCATGCCCGACGAGGTAAAGCATCGGGTAGTTATAAAGCGTGTGAGTTGTCAGTTTCAGAATCACCCTGTCTTCAGCGGTTTCAATGGCGGCGCGGGCGCGGAGGAGCCGCAACCAATTGCTGATGACGGTGGCATCTCCGTACCAATCCCCACCGCCGCTGTACTGAACCTGCGCGATAGTGAATCGTTGTCCGCCAGACAAACCGTGCTGCAGAAGCAGCATCGCCGCGCAAATCATGATGGAACAAACCCAACCTTTGTTTACTCTGTGCATTTAAGTCAATCCGATCCGTTTGCGGAACACCCATTCTGTGCCGAGCAACCCGACTACGGCGATGAAAATCAGCGGATGTGCCCAGATGTCGCGCTCGGTGTCTACAAAAACCGGGTCTTGAACGAACGCGATGTTTTCAGGCAGTTGCGCTGCCTCCGAAATGGCAAAATAGGCACCCCCGGTTTGCGATGCGAGCTGCTTGAGCAACGCTTCGTTCAACTGCGGTGTCTCCAATTCGGCAAGTTGCGGCTGAACGTAAATTTCGGTTTTATCTGTGTTGCCGGCCCCGCTTGTGGCGCGGATGTGGTAAGTCCCCCTCTCTCGCGCCTCAAATTGCGCCGTGTATCGGTTTTCTTGTCCGGCCCGTAGTCCCTCGCGTCCGTTCACCCCGCCAGAAATCGTTGTCGTCCGAAGTTGGAAAGGCGCGCCTTCCGGGGGCGTAACCTCAATGTGAACCGTAGCCCCCGTTTGAGGCTGATACGTTTCGGAATACACCTGCGCAGTCACCTGAACCGTCTCACCTGTCGCATACGTCGATGCATCCGTTGTCAAGTATAACCGGTTTTCATCGGTGTTCGTGGTGCCCAGCCATCGGAGGGCTTGGGCCCAAAACTGCGGATAGAGGGTGAGATACCGTTCATCTTTGAAGTCTGAAACGCCGAAATCCCACTGCCATAAACCCTCCGCGGCGAAGAGCAGGCTTTTCCCGAGGCCCGCCCGCTGAAAAATCATTACGGGTTCGCTTTTTCCTGTCTCTAAAAACACCGTCGCGCCGCCTCTCAGTTGAAAACCGCGGAAGAGCCGAGAAAGTGCCGGCAAATTTCGCCAGAACACGGCGTTCCGGTTCGGTGCTAGGTTACCCCGTCGGACGAGGGCCCGGTTCTCGCCGCGCCGGGAGTCACCAGCAAGCTGCAATATCGGATGAAACGCCCCGGCCTGCGTCAACTGCACGGTAAACTCCGCCTCCGACATCGCACATCCCGTGGCAGGGATTGAGATGGGCAAAAGTCGCGTGAGTTCGGTTGCGCCGAGTCCATTCCTGCCGAGCGCGTTCCGGGAAGGCAGAAAGATAACGGCGTGGCCTTCTGTCTCCACGAAATCAACGATGAGTTGCTGTTGTGCATCGGTGAGATGTTCCGCTGTCACGTCGCCGAAAATCAGTGCATCGTATTGAGAGAGTGCCTCGCGCGTTTCAGGAAATCGCTGGATGCTCGCCTCTTGCATCGTCGGGCGAGAGCCTGTGCCTCGCCGTGCAGCATCGCCCAAGACTTGTGGATAGTAGCCATCAGAGCGATTGAGCACCGATTCGGGGGCAGGCCGTTTGGATAAGAGGGCCGAAGTGAATTCAATATCCGGGTCGCGCTCCAACGCACGTTTCAGGAACGTATACTCCCACCGCGGCACCCCTTCTAGGTAAAAGACACTGAGTTTTGCTTTGACTACCTTGAGCGCGAAGGTTTTCTCATTGTTTTCTGCTGTCAACTCGCCATCAAGCGTCGGCAGCGTGAGGGTATATTGAAAATGTCCCTCCCTCTCTGGTGTCAGGCTGAATTCAATCTGTTGTGAACTTTCTGCAAGCGTCACCGTTGTTGAAGCGACGAGACGTTGGCTATTCCGCTCCCGCAAAGCGAGCCGCGTCGTTTGGCCGGTATACCCCGTTTGCGCAATCGTGACGCGGATGAGATGTTCATGTCCCGTGTAAGCCACCGGTGCGACATCAACCCACTGAATCTGAATATCCTTTGGCGGCTCAATGGCACCCACGCCGATTGCGTAGACAGGCATTTGCAACGCGACGAGTGCCGCCATAGGAAACTCGCCTGCGTTCTGCGCGCCATCAGTGAGAAGCACGATGCCGGCGCGCTGTTGCCCCTTCCACGCCGCATCCGCTTGCTGCAGAGCCGCCCCGATGTCCGTAAGCGCGCCCGCCGGTTTAAGCCACTGTATTGGTTGCCCCTCTTCGCTATCTTCTGTCATCACCCCTTGATGAAGCCTTGTGTCAAACGGGTAGACATGCACCTCAAACTTCGCTGTTAACGCTTGGAGGAAGGGGCTCCCGTCCTCATCGCCGCTCCCAAACAAAAGTTGATTGACTTGATTGAGCCGCGACACAGTGCCTGAATCTGTCAGCCGCATGCTTTGCGAGGTATCCACTAAAACGGAGAGATGCGTCGGCGGCGTGATGTCCCGTTTTTCGATGATGACTGGGGCTAACAAGCAGCCGAGCAGAATCGCCAGAGCGCATACCCGCAGTGCAATTAATAAAAATGTGTGCCACGTACGCAACGGGCGGGCTACCCGCTGATACACAAGCGTTGTCACGCCAATCGCGATAACAATTCCGAGTGCAACTGCCCATCCGGGCCAAAAATAGGTGAATCGCATATTTGTTTATGATTCCTTTCACAAAACATTATAACCTGATTGCACTATTAATGTCAAGGCGATTTACGTTCAGGAAACCGTCATCTCTGCAAGGACACGTCTGTTAAGACGCTCGGGGCTTCCTTATCGTCCATCTTTTTGCAGAAATGTCCACTGTTCAGGTTTCCTGCGCAGTTGGGCGAGCCCGAACTACAGAGGAGAGAACTGAAGCGTTCCGTTTTTTCGTTGACAATTGTTAAACCCGTGTGGTAGAATGTGACAAACTTCAAAAACATGGAGCACGACATGGCTGAAGAAAACGGAACCGACATTGCCACTGAAACAGCGCATCCGATGCAGGCGGAGAGTGGGGTTATCATCAACGCAGCCCAGGTGCAGTCTATTGATATTGGGAAAGGATTTACCCGCGTCAAAACGGATACCGGCTGGCGCATCCAAATGAACGCGCAGGCACGCGTGACTATCAATTTCAGCACAAGCATGCGGAAATTTGAGACGACGTTAATGCCGAACGATGTCATTGAACGGGATGGCGATGACTTGATGCTGCTGCGCAATCAGCCAGCGGAAGCGTATCGCGCCCAACGGGGGACATCTCCGTTAGCCCGCTCTGCCGAACGGCCACTTATCCCAGACCCGCCCACTGAGAGAACAATTTAGGTACTGCACAAGTTTCGTTGGGGCCCCAGGTAGGCGCGGTTGCAAACCGCGCCCACGGAGTTGGGGCTGCGTCTATCCTATGGAGTCTACATGTGATATTAGAACGCATCTATCGGCTTCTCTCTAGTTTGAAAGGCGGAACGATGATTCCGACAGAGGTGGTGCTGAGCCCCGAAAGTTACGCGGACATCGCCACGGAACTCTCCAAAAACACGCCGCAACCCCGGCCGGCGCAGCACCTCGCCTTGAACGTCACCATTCGCGAGGACAACACGGACGTGCTTATCGTGAAGGAATTGACTCCTAACCCGTGCCCAGTCTGTCACGGCCGGTTGACGTTCCTACGGGAGACAATCGCGCGCTTTGAGAACGATGCTCTGCACCTGATCCGCTGCCCGATGGGGCATCGCTACCCGGGGCAGCTGAGAATCTTCCAGATTGACATCCGGGGCGAGAATCGCGAGCGGGAGAAGCCGATAACGACATGCCCAGCGTGTGGCAGCAAGAGCATCCAATATTTGGGACCGGCGGAGATGTTCTGTCTCGATTGTGATTGGGATAGCGGGTTGGAACCGCGGTTCCAGCCGAATGCGTCGTAAGGGCAGCTCAGCGGCTGCATCCCCCCTGCGGTTTCTCGGGCCGTAGGCGCGCGTTGCAAGCGCGCCTACCCGGTTTGTTCGTTTAATGGAAATGGCCCGCGTGCGGGTCTGCAGCAGCTGCCATGTCCGGTGGTTCCTCGATATCCGTAATCAAGCTCTCGGTTGTCAACAGCAACCCCGCGATGCTTGAGGCGTTCTGCAGCGCGGAGCGGACGACTTTCGTTGGATCGACAATGCCGTCTTCAATCATATCGCCGTATTCGCAGGTAGCGGCGTTGAATCCGAAATCGCCTTCGCCTGCCTGAATTTTGGCAACAATGACAGCCCCTTCTTCTCCGGCATTCTCGGCGATAGCACGGAGCGGGGAGAGTAACGAGCGGCGCACGATATTGAGCCCGGTGCCCTGGTCTCCCTCTAATTGCAATGTGTCCAGTCCCGCTGCGGCGCGCAAGAGTGCGACACCGCCGCCGGGGACGATGCCTTCCTCAATAGCGGCACGCGTTGCGGCGAGTGCGTCCTCAAACCGCGCCTTTTTCTCCTTCATTTCCACTTCGGTTGCGGCACCGACGTTCACAACAGCGACACCTCCGGCGAGTTTTGCAAGACGTTCCTCCAATTTTTCTCTATCGTAGTCGGAGGTAGTCTCCTCTATCTGGGTGCGTATCTGTGCAACTCGGCCTTCAACGTTCTCTCTTGCGCCGCTGCCGCCGACGATTGTCGTGTTGTCCTTGTCAATCACGACGCGCCGGGCTGTGCCCAACATTCCGACGACGATGTTCTCCAAGCGAATGCCGGTAGCTTCAGAGATAACCTGGCCGCCTGTTAGCACGGCGATGTCTTCGAGCATTTCATTGCGCCGGTCTCCGAAGCCGGGTGCTTTCACGGCCGCGGCTTGCATGATACCGCGGAGTTTGTTTACCACCAAGGCGGCCAACGCTTCGCCTTCAACATCCTCTGCGATAATGAGCAAAGGCCGGCCGAGCTGCATCACCTTTTCCAGAATAGGAACGAGGTCCTGCACCATGCTGATCTTCTCGGTGTTAATCAGAATGCAAGGGTTCTCAAATTCTACTATCTGCTCCTGCAAGTCCGTCACGAAGTTGGGGGACAAGAAGCCGCGGTCGAACTGCATTCCCTCAACGACATCGACAACAGTTTCGGAGGTTTTGCCTTCCTCAATAGTGATGGCCCCGTCATTCCCTACCTTATCAAGTGATTCGGCGACGATTGTGCCGATATTGCTGTCGTTGGCCGGGTCATTCGCGGCGATAGATGCCACCTGTAAGATTTCTTCGTGCGTGTTCACGTCGCGGCTTTGCGCAGTGATAGCACGCACGGCGGCAGCGACTGCCTTATCAATGCCGATTTTCAGCTGCATCGGGTCTGCACCAGCGGTAACGTTCTTGAGCCCCTCATGCAGGATTTCCTGTCCCAACAGCGTGGCCGTAGTCGTGCCATCACCGGCGACATCATTTGTTTTGGTTGCGATGGACTCCAAGAGTTGGGCACCCATGTTTTCGTAAGGGTCCTCCAATTCAATTTCTTTTGCGACTGTCACGCCATCGCATGTGACAAGCGGCGCGCCGAACGGCCTCTGAATGACGACATTTCTACCGCGCGGGCCAAGCGTGACCTTCACGGCATCGGCGAGGGTATCCGCGCCCCGCTTGAGCGCAACTCTCGCCTCCTCGTCAAAAATAATCTGCTTTGCTGGCATAGCGTTCCTCCTCTATGGGTTTGAAATAGTGTAGAATATGTTTAATTATACCACGTGTAGTGATTAAAGTCAACTTTAAACGTATTTTTCCAGAGGCATGCCGGATGCCTCTTGTATTTTTGCGCGGCGAAACCGGGAGCCGCCCTCTCCTACCGAAACGGCACAATCTCAGCACCTTCAACGGCGATATAGCGTTGATTCGCCCGGAGCTGCGTGGCAGTATCCGTTGTCCCACTCGGCCAACGGATTTCTATCAGTGCCACAGCCTCGGCATCTTTTAAACCAAAATGGACGCGCAAATCACTGAAAGCGAGATAACTCCCGGAGCTCTGCACCTCCGCGTATTGCGTCAGTTCGCCTGCGACTACCTTGATGCGCGCGCCGATCGCCGAACGGTTACTTTGCGTGCCGACAGCTTGTATCTGTATCCAATTGTTCCGGTTGCCGCCATCGTTTCTGAGCAGATCCGCGGGCTGATTCCAGTTCGTTACGAGGATATCGATGTCGCCATCGCTATCGTAATCGGCGAAAGCGGCGGCACGGCTCACCTTCCGTAGCGCGAATCCTGGGCCCAGCTGAGCCGTGACATCCGCAAACTGTCCATTGCCCAAATTCCGGAAGAGCAGATTCCGCTGCGGCGTAGTCGTAGCCCTGTCTACTTCGGCGATGTTATCCATCGTATGCCCGTTCGCGACAAAAATATCTTTGTAACCGTCGTTGTCGTAATCGAAAAAACCGATGCCCCATCCGAGGTAGCGATGCGTATGCTCTGCGATGCCTGCAGGAATCGTGGTATCCATGAAAAAATTGTCGCCTTCGTTGTGATAGAGCGTGTTGGTTTCATTCTGGAAGTTACTCACCGTTGCGTCAAGTCGGCCATCGTTATCGTAATCGGCGAAAGCGACACCCATCCCTGCCTCCTCTTTTCCCATGTCGCTGCAACTGACGCCGGCAAGCAGGCCTATCTCCTCGAAAGTGCCATCGCCTCGGTTTTGGAAGAGGTAGTTGAAACCCTGGTCATTCGCGACGTAGATGTCGGCATCACCGTCGTTGTCAATATCTCCGATGGCGACTCCAAGTCCATGTGCTGCCGGAACGTTTGAGAAGCCGCTTTGTTCGATGAAAGTGCCGTCGCCGTTGTTATAGTAAAGACTATCGGATTGCGGCGGATAAGTGTGAGGGCCGCAGTAAACTGAGATGCCGTGCCGGTTGCACGGTTTATCTGTGACAGGAGAATAATCGGCATAGTTGGTGATGTAAAGTTCAAGAAACCCGTCACTGTCCAGATCAGCGAATGCGCAGCTGGTGCCCCACTTCATATCGGCGACGTTCGCAGTCTGCGCGACATCGGTGAAGGTGGCATCGCCGTTGTTACGGTAAAGAACGTTCGTTCCGAAATTTGTCACGTAGATATCTACGTCCCCATCGTTATCGTAATCGCCGGTAGTCGCGCCCACGCCGTAGCCGGTGTCGCCTACGCCGGCCGAACGGGTGACATCGGTAAATGTGCCATCGCCGTTGTTGTGATAGAGAATGTTCGTTGGCATTTCACCGTTTGTTTCTGTTATTTGTGGGCGCGCATTGATAAGATAGATGTCAAGAAAGCCATCGTTATCGTAATCAAAAAAACCGCCGCCCGAGCCGTATTGCTCGTTAAAAAGCCGTCTGCCGCTCTTGCCATCGGTGTGTTGGAAATGAATGCCTGATACCTCAGCAACTTCAACGAATGTGACAGGGCTTCCTGTCACGCTGAAGGGGTTTAGGAGCATCGCGATGCAGATAAAGAGAGTTCCCGGTAGGCGCGCTTTGTAAGCACGCGGGCCCCAAAACGCGCCTACGGGGTTTGTTAGGTGCCGATAGCCTATCACTGCTTTTTTGCCTCCCGGATTTCTTTCAAGCGCGCCGAGTAGGCACTGTTATTCGGGGCTAAAGCGATGGCGCGTAAGATGGCTTGCTCCGCTGCCGCGTATGCGCCCTGCCGATAATAGACATAAGCGAGGGTGTCCAAACGCGCAGCGTTTTCCGCCAATGCGACAGCGCGTTCCGCCAATGCGCCAGCGCGCGTCAGTTCCTCGCCGCGCGTTGCATAAAGCCACGCGAGGTTATTATAGGCATCCGCCGAATTCTCATCTACCGCGATGGCTCGTTCAAAGGCAGCGACAGCTTCCTGAAATTTTTCCATTTTAATATGCAACACGCCGAGCCGCACCCACGCCTGCGCGTCGGCCGGATGGAGCCTCGTTAATTCGCGATATATCTCAATGGCATCGGTGTGCTTACCTTGCTGAACATATACCTCGGCGAGTCCATAGTAAGCGGCGGTTAAAGCGTTATTCTTCTCGATAGCGGTTTGCAAATAGGAGACAGCGTCCGCAAATTGACGTTGGCGTGCGTGAAGCCAGCCGAGGTGGAGATACGCCTCAGCATCGCCGTTATCCAACTGAATAACGCGTTGAAACGCCGAAATCGCCGATGCAAACTGCCCGCTTTGTATGTAGAGCCCGCCCAAGTTGTGGTAAAGCGGAAGGGATTCGGGATGCAACGCCGCCGCGATTTGGTAGGTATGAATCGCCTTTTCGTGATTGCCGACTTTGAGGTGCGCCTCTGCCAACTTCATGCGCGGTTCCAGCGCGTTCGGATGTTCTTGCAGCATCCGCCGATACCGATGCGTGCGTTCCTGATACGTTTTCAGCCGCCGGAAAGCAGCCAGCTGAGATTTCGCCGCCTCTCCTCTCTTGAGTTTGCGATAGGCGATAGCGAGGTTGTAGTATGGCTCGGCGGGATAGGGCGCGAGCTCAATCGCTCGCTGATAGAATTGCACAGCTTCCTCCAGCCGATTCCGCATGAAAGCGACGCGTCCAGCACCGTGGTATCCCGCCGCGAGGGAGGCATCCCGCGCGATGGCCTTCTGATACGCCCGCTGCGCCGCCGTCAATTTGCCTCGTTGGACGTAGATATCGCCTAATCGTAAAAAAGGTTCGGCTGCCTTCGGCAGAAGCAAGACTGCGTTTTGCGCGTGCTTCTCTGCATCGGCAAACTTGCCTTGCGAGTGGTAAATTCGCGCCAGAGAGAGATGCGCAACCCCGCGCGTCTCTGGCGAAGCCTGAAGTGTCAAGGCGTGACGATACGCGTCCGCCGCGTCGTTAGTTTTGTCTTGAAGCCGATACACCGCGCCCAGCTCGCAGTAGGCCTCGGCGTGCTGCGGGTTCAGTTGCAACACGTTTTGGAACGCTGTCACCGCCTCGGCATAAAGGCCGAGCTCCATGGCGCGCATCCCCCGAGCGAAGGGTTCGGATACCTGCGCTCCCGCGATACCGCAATAGGCAACAATGAATATGCAGGTACACCAACACATTCGTCGTAAAGGTACGCAAAACCGACTCCGTAAGCGCGCTTTGGAAGCGTGCCCACCGTCCGGAGCTCGCTTAGAAAGCAAGCCTGCCGGGGTTGCGCGAAAAGTGCGTCCGGCCCGCGTTGTCTCATACTTATCACAGTTCAGCGTTCTCATAAACCAATTTACCATCGAAGATTGTTGCTAGCACCTTGATTTTGCAGTCTACTACACTCCACCGAAAGAAGACTAGGTTGGCCGAATCGGGCTGAGCAAGGTAACTGATTTGCTTTTCCACACCGAGGAGGCGCGCAGGCTGCCTCGTAGCAAGTGCAAATGCTTCCGCAAGCGAAATGCCGGCAAAGCAGACGCTATTTTCGACACCGCGCATCAGTTCAATCGCCGAACCGGCGAGATACTCCGTCCCGACTAAGCAGACTTTGGCTTCATCAGTCAACGCCACCTTTCTCCCCGCGAATTGATAAACCCCCGGTGTCATTCCGGCTAACGCCACGGCATCGCTAATGAGCAAGCATCGCGCGAGCGTCTTCGCGCGCATCATTGATTTGACAACCGCCGGCGGCAGATGATGGCCATCAACGATGAGACTTGCCCAAAGTTCATCAGCGGCGAGCTGCTCCCAAATGTAGTTCGGGTGCCGACGGATAACGGCATGCGCACCGTTGCCGAGATGAGTGGATAACTTCGCACCTGCTTGAATCGCCGCCTGGATGTCAGATTCGGAAGCATTCGTGTGTCCCAAGGCAACGACGATACCGTTCTCAACTAATTTTTCAATAAACGGGATAGCCCCTTTTCGCTCCGGCGCGAGGGTTACCAATCTGATTTTGCCTTCGGCGATGTCCTGCCACCGCCGAAACTCATCCCAATCCGGGTCGCGGGCATGTTTCCGCGGGTGCGCGCCACGCGGGCCGTCTTCCGATGAGATATAGGGGCCCTCAACATGAATGCCGATAACCGAACGGGCAACCTGCGAATCATTCGCGCACGCCGCCACAATCGCGCGCAGGGAGTTCGCGATGTGCTCAAACGAGGCTGTCACCACCGTCGGACAGAAAAACCCGGTCCCGACACGCCACAGCGCGCGAACTATCGCACAGACATCCGATGGCGTAACGTCGGCAACACCCAGGTCGAACCCCATGAAGCCGTTGACCTGGGTGTCTATCAGGGAAGGCGCAATCAGTAGCGTGCTATCGGCAGCTGCCGCTTCGCGAATAGCTCGCACGCGCCCTTTGTCAATAGCAATTTCTAGCGGTGTGTTGTCAAAAACGTTGTATCCGCTGAGTATCATCGGCGTTTGTCCCGCGTTCAGAATTTGAGGTTTATGATACCGCAAGTCGCGTTTATTGTCAAGAAAATGCATTGTGCGCTCCTGTCATTCTGCATTTTCCTCTTGATACATTATGCCAAAATCGCTAAAATAACTTCCAACGACAAGAGGAGGCACAAACACGATGACTACCACTCCAATCCTCCGAGGCGAACCGTTCAACGCGGAGAAGACGGCACAAATCGCTGAACAATTTTTCAGCGATGGGTTCGTCTATATTCCCGGTGTGTTGACAGACGCAGAAGTCACCGCGCTCCGAGAGAAAACCGATGAACTTTTTGCAGAACCAGAGTTGGCCGAAAGAACAAATCCAAATCTCGCCGATGTGAGATACATCCAGATGGGCACACATTCCGAATCAGGAGCGCAACAGCCGTTCATCTTGCGGAATACTATCGAATTGGACGCGCTCTTTCGAGACATGCTCCTCCGAGAACCGATCTTCAGTCTCGCAGAGGCGATTGTCGGCGAAGATTGTAAGTTCTGCGGGCAAAATGTGCTGCGGAACTTGCCCGGGCTCTCGATTGATAGATGGCATGTCGACGGCTCCGTCCACTTCCCCGTTACCGATGAGATGCCGCGCCACGACCCGAGGCTCCGGATGCCCGTGATGTGGTTTACCGTGCAGATGGCACTATCGGATATCGATTCAATTGAGCATGGCCCGACGCAATATGTCCCGGGGAGCCACTACTCCGGCAGGCATCCAAACGATGCTGAGAACCCTCAATTTGAAGGAAACGCGCCTGTCTCGGTTTTCTGCAAGGCGGGAGACATTTACCTGCAGGACCCGCAGTGTTGGCACCGCGGCGCACCGAACGTTTCAGGGAGGACGCGCTATATTTTGCAATCGCAATACGCCGCCTACTGGGCATATTGGCGGTTTAGCCTCTGCAATAGGGTACCGGTGCCGGCGGATACCCTCCAAAATGCCAGCGAGCGGTTGTTGCGTTTGTTGGGCAGCCCGCGGCCGGCATAGCGGGACGATGCAGATGATGTCTCGGCGATAGGATATTTTCGCGCTGCAGCCCAGGAACATTGCATCCCCTCAAAAAGTCCTTAATTTGAAAACGGACTCGTTATGAAAACCCAGGTCTTTTTTCTTGGCATCCATCGCCGAAATAGGGTATACTAACGTTACATAACTCACTTTCGGAGGATACCATGGCTGAAGAAAAAAAGAACGAAGTTGTCCCCGTCACAGCCGAATACGAAGTCGTCGATCAGGTGGATGACCAGGCGATTATTGAATTGATGACAGGGCAAACCATTCAGGATTACGTCTACTCCTTCAAACAGGGTGGACGCACAGTTGAAGGCTTGACGTTAGCGGGCATCAACGAGGCTGCTAATCGGCGCGGCGGCATCCAGGTCGAAGATGTCACGTATGAAGAGCGCGACCATTCCTGGATTGCTGTCGCCAAAGCGACAGATACCATCACGGGTTCATCCCGCTACGGCGCGTATGAACAGGCGAAGATGATGGGGGGCCGCGCCGACCCGTTCGCCTTCACCAAAGCGATTCACAAGGCGCAGCGGAACGCCATTAAACAGTTGATACCGGTGCCGGTGATACGCGAGGTGCTAAACTTCTACCTGCATCGGAAGACGCAAGGGAGTGCTGCCGCGCAGCAACCGCAGGCGCGACAAAGCGGCGGGAATATCCCTACCGCGCAGAAAGCCGCCTTCGCAATTGCAAACCAGCTCGCCGCACCTCTCGAAAAGAAAGGCATCTCCAAGGCAGACCTGTGGAACTACATCAAGCGCAGATACAGTGTGGCATCCCGAAACGACATGTCCGAGATGCAGTGGACAGAGCTTGCTGCGGAACTCAAAGCCGCGGAAACCTCACCGAAGCTGCTGGATGAGTTGTGCGGCCGCATTAAGCAGCTAACCACGGCCAGCCAGCAGAGCGAGGTGCCAACGCCTGAGGAACCGACAACGGAAGAGGCATCCGCCGCGCCGCAAACTGAGGCATCGAAATCTCAAAACGCGCCTTTTTAACGGACGCTCTGGGTAGACGCGCTTCCCCGCCCCGTTGACCCGGGGCGCGGGAGCCTGTCCCCCAAGATAGTAGCACGGCGCGGGACAGCCCTTCGCCCTACCGGGAAGGGGATGATTTTGGAAATAACCCGATTTGATTCGTAAATGTCATCAAAAACCGATGGAGAATTCAAGAATGCCTCAAAAGAAAGAGAATGTCGTCACGAGTGCAGTGGTAGATGTGCTGGCGCATTTGTTACCCCGCCAAGCAGGATGGGAAGTTGAGGAACAAGAGAGCGTGCTGTATGGAAACGCGAAGACTCCCGACATCGTCGTGAAGCGACTCGGGCACGAGACAGTCGGCATCGATGCAAAATGGCAGGGTGGAGACGGCGAGCAGGCACTCCAATCTGTCCGCGATAAATACTGGGGGCAGACGCTCATCTCCGAATTCCGCGGGAACAGTGCAGAATTGAATACGGTAATGGTTATTCGGTATCCCGAACGCTTCCGCGGTATGAAAAGATGGGAGTTACAGGAGGCTCTTCCTAACGCCGAAGACATTGAGTATGTGCTGGTGGGCCGGTCAAAAGGCACTGATTACCGCTTCCCGCGCTTGGGGTTCGCAACAGGCAGTCTCAGGGATGTGGCGAACGCCACCCGGGTCGGCGCAGTGCCGAGTGAGCGCATCCAAGCCGCCTCAAAACAAATGCGAGAAGGCGTTGAGGGCGCAGCACGCGCCCTGCACAACGCCGTATCCCAGAATGCCGCGATAGGCGAGGAACTTAAGGAAATTTTAGACCAGGGCGAATATAGTGAGCAGGCGGCGCGGGTAGCATGCTTGATAATTGTGGACGCATTCGTGTTCCAAAACTCCCTGGCTGGGGAACCGCTTATGAACTCGGTTCGACCGCCTGCCTACTACCAAGTGAACGGCATCGATTTGAAATCGGTGGTGGCAGATTGGGATGCGATATTGGGAGTTAACTACCACCCGATTTTCTACGGCGCGCGGGATATGCTGTCCAGAGCGTTTACTTACGACGCGGCGATGGCGAAAAAGGTGCTGCGCGAACTGTGCGATGTTGCCTGCACGCTGCTCGAGTCCCACCTCCCGCAAATCCAAGAACTTGCGGGTGAGGTGTTTCAAAAGCTGCTGGTGGACAGGAAGAACGTTAAGGCGAACTACACATTGCCAGAGAGCGCGGTGCTCATCTCGGCACTAGCGTGTCCGAGCCTGCCTGAAGAACTGAGCCTAGAAACGCTGCCGAAAGTAGCGGATTACGCCTGCGGCACCGGTGCCTTGCTGAACGGCGTTTACAAACGCATCCAGCAACTGTGGGAAGAGCGGAAAGGCGAGACAAGTGTCGGCATCCATCGGCACATGCTGGAGAATAATCTCGCAGGCTGTGACATCTTCACACACTGCACCCACTTAACGTTCGCAGCGATGGCGAGCGCGCATCCCGAAGTGACACTCGGCGCAACCCGGGTCATCACAGCACCTTGTGGTAAAGTCGGGGAAGGCGATTTTAAGACCGGGGCACTAGAGCTGCTGGATAACCAAATGCTATTTGATGCACTAGATGCGTTTGATAAGCAAGCAAGCGGTACTGAAGAAGCGACAGCGGAACTCAAGCGCGAGTTTCCCGACGGTGAGATGGACATCGTCATCATGAACCCTCCGTTCCTGACGAACAGCGCGGACACTAATGCGAAGACTCAGAAGCTGGTGTTCGGTTCTCAGTATCGCAGTAAAGAAGAGCAGGAGTTGATGCTTGAGGCACTGGGAAAAAAGAAAACCCGGGTTGGACATGGAAAAGTCCCATACTCCTATTTCGTGGAACTTGCCGATTTGAAGTTGCGCGACGGTGGACGGATGGCTTTTATTTTGCCAGCATCGATTTTCACAGTTATGTCGTTTCAGAAAATGCGCGAGATGTGGGCAACGGAATATCACAATGTGTCCGTTGTGACGATAGCGCAGAATAGTGCTCACGATAGCGCGTTTTCCTCCGATACGGGTATAGCAGAGTGCATGGTCATCGCTGATAAAGGCGTGGGCGAGAATACCGGCAGGGCGAAATTCGTATCCCTCAGTGAACGTCCCGACAGCCTACTGGCCGCACAAGCGTTGGCGAGTGAAATTCAGTGCAAACACGTTACACGCCGGTTGGAAGATGAGGCACTCGGTGGCGACGTTTTCAAAATTGGCAGCGTAACTGTGGCGAGTGCGTTAGATTGTCCGATTGATGAAGGCGAGTGGACAGTGACCCGTTTGAAGGCAATGTCGTTGGGACAGATTGCCTATCAACTACGTTATGGAAAGTTGCGGTTACCCGGTTTAGCTGACGCATTGGAAATCCCAATGTGTCTATTGAGCGAGGTCGGGAAAGTGGGGGCAAGCGACCCGGACATCAAGGAGAGGGGTAAGCGTGGCGCGTTTGAGATGCACGCACGTGAATCCGCCGTGCAAGAAGGGTATGATGCCATCTACAAATCGGAGAACATCACACCGCAGCGGTCCATCCAAACCGTACCAGACTACAAGGCGCAAACCAAGCCGTTTAACGTAGAAAAGGCACACCGGATTTTGCGTGAGCATAATAGCCGAACGCATTATCACATGATGTTGGGATTCTCCGCCAATTCCATCTTGGCACCCTATACGGAGTCCCACACGCTAGGCATTAGGTCGATTACCAACGTGAAGTTGACGGACTCATCCTACGATGCTGCGTGGACATTGTGGACGAACTCCACATTCGGGCTGCTATGCCATTGGACAACTGCAGGCAGGCAACAGCAAGGTAGGGGACAGCTGAGACTGACGACTTTGGGAAACGTTCCGACGCTAGATGTCCGCAAGCTCTCCAAAGAACAGCTAGACGCGGCGGATCGAATACTGGCAGAACTGCAGGGCGCGCGGATGCGTCCCTACAACGAATCCCATTGGGACGCTTGGAGACACATCCTTGACGCGCAGTTGCTGGCAGAGGTATTCGGCATCACGGATACTGCTGTCCACGAAGCGATGCAGATGCTTCGTGAAATGCTGTCCGCCGAGCCGAGCATTGCAGGCACGAAGAAGGCAATCTGCGAGTTGGATGTTGAGGCCGCAAAGCACGGCTATCCCGATGACAGCGCGGCATTGGCGACGCAGCAATTGAACCTGCAGCTGCGGGGTATCCCGCTGCCGGATGCATCTGCCGAATTTAAAAAGGCGCAGGAGGAACGCGAGGCGGAAGCAAAAAAGTCTTGAATCGAACCGCAACATTTGGCATGTCGCGCGGGCTCGGCAGAGCCCGCGTGGTTTGAGATGCGCCGAGTGCGAACGCCGTGGCACGGTCGCGTTTCGGGGTTGGCGTTAGGCACCGTTGTTTCGATGGTTCCGCAAGGTCTGTATCACGTCGTCAAAAGTTGGGACGTGAAGGGCGGTGCGATGTAACTGCTTGAGGAGTTGCACATCGGTGATGGCCTCAAATATAGGTTTGAAGAGCTCTACATCCGAGTCGTCGAAGCGTGCGTCTAATACCTCTATGAGGACGTGGATGGCGTTTTCTCGCGCGCCGAGTTCTCTTCCCTCTTGAATCCCCGCACGGCGGGCTTCTGCCAGTGGTTCTTCAAGGAGGAGGTCGAGAAGCGATTCATGTTGCATGGTGGGCTCCGATCCATTTCGCGCGGACTTGACTGAGTCGGCGCGGTTTGAGATGCCCCGAACGCTGCGGCTGGAGTGCCATCGGTTTGTTGCGTTTCGGGGTTGGCGTTAGGCACCGTTGTTTCGATGGTGCACCAGCGTCCGAGTCACTTCATCGATGGTTGATGCTTGTGCGGCGGTGCGCAACAGTTGATTGAGGAATTGCAAATCGGTGATTGCCTCAAACGTCGGCTTTAAGATTTGCACATCACAGTCTTGGAACCGTGCGTCCAAGACCGCCATGAGGGCGTGGATGGCGTTTTCTCGCACGCCGAGTTCTCTTCCCTCTTGAATCCCCGCACGGCGGGCTTCTGCCAGTGGTTCTTCAAGGAGGAGGTCGAGAAGCGATTCATGTTGCATGGTGGGCTCCGATCCATTTCGCGCGGACTTGACTGAGTCGGCGCGGTTTGAGATGCCCCGAACGCTGCGGCTGGAGTGCCATCGGTTTGTTGCGTTCGGGGTTGGCGTTAGGCACCGTTGTTTCGATGGTGCACCAGCGTCCGAGTCACTTCATCGATGTTTGATGCTTGTGCGGCAGTGCGCAACAGTTGATTGAGGAGTTGCAAATCGGTGATGGCATCAAACGTCGGCTTTAAGATTTGCACATCACAGTCTTGGAACCGTGCGTCCAAAACCTCCATGAGGGCGTGGATGGCGTTTTCTCGCACGCCCTCCACTCTACCTTGTTCTTTCCCCTCTTGGAGTGCTTCTTTGCGTGCTTCTTTGCGTGCTTCTTTGCGTGCTTCTTCCAACGGCTGCTGCATGAGGTGTTGGAAAATAGATGCATGTCTCATGTCTTCCTCCGAAATAATTGTGAAGAGTGTCTCCATGTCGTAGGCGAGGTGGCCAAAAATCCCCGTTGACAGCAGTAAGTTGTCGATACTCGCCCTGTCAAGCGGCAGCTGCCGTGTTGTCGCGACGCACTGCCGAAGCCACGTGACGCTATCCACCCCGGCCGGTGGTTGCATCAGCGGTAGAAATGGCATCAAACCCGGCGGGCGCGCTGCTAGAAGCGGAGCACCTTCAAGTTCATAAAGCCGAATCACTTCGTATTCCGAGATGAACCGTTGGCCGGGGACATCGACATTTTGAAAAAAGCCGCCCGGATCCCGGCGACCGGCCGGGGGCTGAAAATAGATAACATACGAACGGATAGGCACCTCGGTCTCTTGATAGCATTGCCCCCGGTAACCGGCGATTCGGCGTGCAATGGAGATGGGGTAACTATCATGCAATTGGTATTCGCGATGGATGAGCATCGGTTTGCCTTCAAGGCGAATTTTTGTCAAACTATCCATGCGCCGCACCTCTAGTGCCGGGAGTTCTATATCAAGATGCTCCATGATTTCAAAGTCGGCGGTGCCGAGTAGCAGGCGCAACATATCGTTTGGAAATGCACCCGCCGCGTGCTTTGCGGCAATATCGTACCGGTCTGCGGGCAAGTTGTCCCAGTCAAAAGGTGTCTGAATACTGTTTTCCATACACAATAGGATACCATAGACGCGTCGTGGTTGTCAAGTTTTTTCCGAATTATTCAGGACGATTTCGTTTTGCTACGCCGCGGGAAGTCAGTTTCACCGTGCAGAATTTCAGCAAATCTGGTATAATTCCGGTAGGAGAGCCCTCCCACGGCTCGATACCGACAGGGCGGGGTACGCGTTTTCGATTTTTCTGCTAAAAAATTTTGAATCAAACTCCCACAAACGGGTTAAAGGTTTAAAATCCGTTTATTTTCAGTAGGCGGGACAGCCTTGTCCCGATACCGCACACATCGAGACCGGGAGGTCTCTCCTACCGCCGCGCGTGCATCGAGACGCGGGAGGTCTCGCCTACCGCCGCGCGTGCATCGAGACGCGGGAGGTCTCGCCTACCGCCGCGCGTGCATCGAGACGCGGGAGGTCTCGCCTACGGGGAAAAGAAAATAACAGAGGAAAAGATATATGTCCGAAGAGCAGAACGAAAGAACAGAACCGCAGCGGGGCACGATTGACGAATTGCCCCCATTTATTGATAAAACGCTGAAGAGCCTCGAGATTCGGTTTGATCAGATTCGGTTCGCTGTCCGAAGCGATGTCAGTTCCTCAGGCGTTTTCGGCGAGGAGTGGTTTGTCATGACAGACGCGGCGGTTTTTACCGTCGCCGGTAATGGCACTGTGATACACTTCATCCCGTATAAAAATGTGCTTGGCATCCGCGCCGAAGTGGTGATAGACGCGGGGGTTCTGGTGTTAGAATCCCGCGAGGGCACCGTCGATCTGATTCGGTATTCCAACGGGTGCGCGGCGAAGTTCGGCTTCGTGGCCCGCTTCATCGGCGACGAAATTGAACACCGAGACGGAAAACGCGACGAAGCACCGATATGGGACTATAAAGTTGAAGAACAGGTCTGCGCATCCTGCGGGTTACTGCTGCCTGATGAATTTTCGCCCTGCCCGGCATGCACCAAAAAACATAAGGTGATGCTGCGCATATTGACATATCTCAAACCGTATCGCACGAAGGCACTCTTTTTCATCAGTTTCGTGATTGTCGGCACGCTGATCTCGCTCGTGCCGCCTTACTTCACCCGCATCCTGATAGACGACATTCTGAGATTGAACGAAGCGGCGGCAGCGGCGCAAGTTCCCTCGGAGACACGGCTCGGCACACTGTTTCGTTCAATTCAGCCTGTGACAACAGCCCTCGCTATTGCAGCTGGCTGTCTGCTCGCGACCATGGTTATCAGCGGGATTGTCACCATCTTCCAACAACGGTTGGGTGCGTGGCTGACGTTCCGCGTCGCTGCAAAAATTCGGGCGCACGTCTACCAGCATCTGCACAACCTCTCCATTCGGTTCTTTGATAAGCGCAAAACCGGCACAGTCATCTCGCATGTCACAGAGGACAGTGAACGACTCCAGGATTTCTTGTTAGATGGGCTGTCCTTTCTCGCTGTCGAATTCTTAAAGTTTTTCGGCATCGGTGCTGTGCTATTTTTGATGAATTGGAAACTCGCCTGCTTCATCCTGATTCCCATTCCTATCATCGTCTTGGGCGCGGGATGGTTTTGGAAGATGGTGCACAGCTTATGGCACCGCGCTTGGCGGCGCAGATCGAAACTTTTTGACGTAGTCAACGACTCTGTCTCTGGTATCCGCGTCGTGCGCGCCTTCGGCAGACAGCGCGACGAGGTGGAACGGTTCGATGCCTCCAACATCGACGCGCGCGATTACGAAACACACGCAGAACTTATCTGGGCAACCTACTACCCGCCGCTGATGTTCGCCGTGCAGCTCGGCACGCTCATCATCTGGTACGTCGGCGGGTTAGATATCCTTGGCGGCACGATGACACTCGGCACGCTAATGGCGTTTCAAAGTTACTTAATGATGTTTTATGAGCCGCTCCGTTATATCAGCCCACTCATCAACTATGCATCCCGCGCCATGACAGCGGCGGAACGCCTCTTCGAGGTAATCGACTCCCCGCCGGAACAGCTAGACGATGGCACATTGGAGGCGATGCCGAACATCACCGGCGAAGTGCGGTTTCACAATATGACGTTCGGCTACGACTCGCATAAGCCGGTGTTGAAGGATATTAACCTCCACGTTAAGCCGGGGGAAATGATAGGGCTCGTCGGGCATTCCGGGGCCGGGAAATCGACGCTGATTAATCTGATCTGCCGGTTCTATACGCCGGATGCCGGACGCTTAGAAATCGATGGCGTAGAAATTGAGAAAATTCAACTCGGCGATCTTCGGAGACAAATCGGGGTAGTGCTGCAAGAACCTTATCTGTTCAGCGGCACCATCGCCGAGAACATCGCCTACGCGCACCCCGATGCCACGATGGAGGAGATTCTCACCGCGGCGAAAGCGGCTAACGCACACGAATTCATCGTCAAATTCCCCGATGGATACGACACTGAAGTCGGAGAACGCGGCGGCCGCCTCTCCGGCGGCGAACGACAGCGTATCTCGATAGCGCGTGCCATCTTGCACAACCCGCGCATCCTCATCCTTGACGAAGCCACGTCATCGGTGGATGTTGAAACGGAGAAGAAAATCCAGCAGGCAATCGACAGACTTGTGAAAAACCGCACCACTTTTGCAATCGCCCACCGACTCTCCACACTGCGGAATGCCAACAGGCTTTTCGTGATTGAGAAGGGACGCGGCGTGGAGTGCGGCTCTCACGAAGAACTGATGGCAGAAAAGGGTATCTACTACAAGCTGGTCGAAACGCAGCGGGAAGCAGCGAATATCCGCGCAGCGGCACAAGCCGTAGAGAGGTAGACTGGACACCCCACCGGTAGGCGCGATTTGAAACCGCGCCTACCAGACGCTTTATCAATAATAATTATGGAAAACTCAGACAAAATCGTCGCCGTAGAAACCGCGCAGGAAATGCCCACCGCCGATGACTTCACGCCGCGCTATTTGGACGCAGCGAAGCTCAGGTTGACGCGTTCACCGGTAGGCACGCCGCGCCTTGAGATTCAGGGAGAGGTGTGTCACCTACGCGTCATCGCGCGTCGGCTCATGCCGCTCAGCAATCCGGAAAGGTATATTTCACTCGCCGCCGATGAGGATACCGAGCTCGGCATTCTCGTTGAACCCGCGCAATTGGATGCGGAAAGTCGGCGCATCCTCAATGAAGAACTCCACCGACGCTACTTCACCCCGGTCATCGAGAAGATTTATCGGGTGAAAGAGCAGTTCGGCATCCATGAATGGGAGGTGAAGACAGCGCGCGGGCGCGTGACGTTCTCCGTGCGCGGGTTGAACCAGAACGTCAAGCAGGTGCCGCCCGCGCGGCTCTTCATCACGGATGTCCGCGGCAACCGATACGATATCCCCGATTATCAGAAGTTGGATGCGCCCAGTTTTCAACTCATCCAACGGCATCTTTAATTCCATAGCTGTCCACGGCACGTAGGGCGAGGGAAACCTGTCGCTCGCCGCGGGCTTCGCGGGGGAAACCCTCGGCAGTTAGTGACTGCAACCCTCGGCAGTTAGTGACTGCCGGCCCCCCGCGCTACGGTATAAAGCACGCAGCATGCAACAACGGCGCATGCGCACCTACGGAGAGAAACGTCATTGCACAGCAGACGTTATCAAACGCTTTGCGCTAAGACGAAAAAATGAAACACCAACGTTACCGAGCCGTGCTCGCCTCAATCGGACTGCACCTCCTCTTCGCCTTCATCGCCGCCCTGATGTTATCCCAACAGCCGGAGGTGAACGAGGATGCGTTTGAAGCGGAATTTGTCAAGGTCACTCGCGCCCGGACGAACATGGATATCCGGCCAACACACCGAACGCTCCTCTCTCCCAATCCACCTGTAGGAGAGCCCCCCCAGTCTCGATTGAACCCTACTGCCATGCATCAACTTCCACGCAGTCAGACGCAAGTGCGCTCTCCAGTACCAGAATTCAACGCCGCCGCGTTAAACCCCGCCGACGTGTCGATTACGACAGAAGGAACAGGACCTGCTGCGCCAGTTGCAGGGACAACTGTTCCTGCGTCTATCGGTGCAACACCCCCGGAGAGTGCCCCTCGCATAGAAAAAAGCGCGCCGCCGGTCGCGCCTGTCACAGGGAAAACCACATCGAATCTCACGGCGTTTCTTGAGGGAGGCTTACCTTCGCGAAGTTTAGGAGAGGGGTTTGATACCGCCACCTTTCCGGTGAAAGTGCCGGCAGGACAACTCGGCGGGATTCTCGAAGGCAAAGGGAAGGAACTCCGCGGCTACATTCGGCTGATTCGGCTTAAACATTCCCTCTCGGATTGGTGGCAAGATCCGACTGCAATCCCGGCGTTGACAAAATGGCTAGCGGCACACACCCCCATTCGAGCAGATATGAGTTTTGAAGGCGGAGCCTTACCGCTCACGGATACGAAAATTATGGACGCACCGCTCATCATCATGACAGGACATGACAAGGATATTACCGTCGGACGCGCGCTTGCGAAGGACGGACCTTTGACGACTGGGTTTACGCCAACTGAGCGAGCGGCTCTCCGAAAATATATCCTTGAGAGAGGCGGCACACTCTTTTTTGACGACTGCGGGTTTAACGGGCTGTTCGCGAATATCGTCGCAGATGAACTCAACCAGATTTTTCCAGAGTACCCGCTTGAAATCATTCCGCATGAGCATGAACTCTATCGCATCCACTATCATCTCCCAAAACCGCCGACAGGCGGCGACGTGTTTTGGGGCAATGAAAACAACGCGCAGCCAACGCAGTTCCGTTATCAGAAAGGGATTATCATCGGCAAGCGGGTGGCGGTTGTCTATAACCGCAAGGACTATCTATGTGCAATGGAAACGGCGGAGATTGAGAGCCGCACGATGCTCCGTCTCCGCCGTTCGACAGATGTCTATCGGTTTATGTCAAATCTGCTGATTTACACGCTCAAATACGGCGGAAATACAGACCGGGCGCGGTATACGCCGTAGAGGTGCGAGAGACATTCAGCCGGGTCCTGATGTTTCAACGGAATCGAGACTGGGGCGCAAGGAAATCGAGACGCGGGAGGTCTCTCCTACTGGGGCGTTCTCCCGGAGTGCCCACTCTATCGTCCACGGTTTATGCCACGTTTTCGACGCGTTCCATTTCCGTTTGGGTGGCGGGTGTCGCCTCGGCGCACGGTTCAAGCGTGAGTTTGCATCCGAGTGCCTTGAGGAGGGTTACGAGAAGGTCAAACGGCGGTGCATTGTTGCTATCCAGCAGACGCGCCAGCACTTCCGGCGGCCGCTGCATTTGCTCCGCCAATTTCGCCACGCCGCCTTGCGACGCAACAACAGTTTCGACTGCCGCTAAGAAGATGCCAGTATTCCCATAGAGTTGGTAGCATTCCAATGCAGCCTGGAGGTAACCGAGTGCTTCCTCCCGGTCTTCGGTAAACTCTTTGATGAGGTATTCTCGCCAGTCTCCCATTTTTCTCATGGGTGTGCCTCCTTGTATTCTTGCCAATAGGCTTTTGCGCGTTGAATGTCACGGTGCTGTCGTGATTTATCTCCACCGCAGAGCAGGGCGGAAATACTGACCGGGCGCGGTATACGCCGTAGGTGCCTTTGACAGCGATAGCGCGGTTGAAGTACCGTTAAGCCTCCCCTGCCGCTCGCAACACTTTATCAATAACCTCCTGTCCCAGACGCGCGTTTTCCGACAACACACTTATAAGTGGTCCAATATCATCAACGACCCCAGCGCGTTTTGCCTCGATTAAAACGCCAAGAACTCCCTTAAGCGGCAGTTTGAGATGCTTCGCGCGCCGACGTGCTTTCAGATCGTCAATAATGATGAGACGTGCATTGAGTTCTTGAGCGAGAGCTATCACAGCGTCTTCGCCAGATAATTTTGGCCGCATAGAGTGCCCTCGCTGCGTGGAATCAGAGGGTTCCTCGGCTTGGCGGTGAAACGTCCGTATCCACGGGGCATTTTTAAGGGCATCTTTGCGAACTTCCGGATCTGTCGCGAGGAACTCATCTTCAACTTCCTGTGGAATCCACACCACTGTGTAAAGAGCCCGCAGCAACGAAAGGCGGTCGAGTGTCAAGAGATGAACAAGTGGGCTATTATTGACGATGACTGGTTTTTCAAGCACTCTCAAAATCCTCTTCAAGTTCGTCAACCGTCCCAAAATGGGAGAGCCCATGCTCCCCGATAAGCACAAGAAACTCGGAATACGGAACATCGGCCAGACGCGCCGCAAGCCCAGTGCTGAGCTCGCCGCTCTCATAATATCTCAACGCTAATGCCAACCGAGTGTCCCTTTCACACTCTACAGGTGCTTTTTCGGAAGTCAACAGCGCGGCGATATCTTCGGGCAGCTTAATGCCGGTCTGTTGTTCAAAATTGGCAACGTTCTTGTAGTCGTGCTGGAACTCTGCGACGATATCCACGCCCCTGTCCTTGGCGGTAGTCAGATCTGCCTCTGCCTTCTGCCATTCCTGCAAATGCAACCACGCTTCGCCGCGATTGTAATAGAGCTCGGCATAATTGGCATTGAGGGTTATCGCCGTGTTGTAATCCGCAACAGCGTGTTCAACATCGCCGTGACGCTGGTAAGCGATGCCGCGGAAAATATAAACCTCAGCGACATCGGGTTTGAGCGCAATTGCAGTATTGTAGTCTTCAATAGCCGCGTTTATCAGCGTTTCGCTGCGAGAAGGTTCCCCGTAACCTGAAGTTTCAGTAGGAGAGACCTCCCGGTCTCGACTCGTTTCGCTGCGAGAAGGTTCCCCGTAACCTGAAGTTTCAGTAGGAGAGACCTCCCGGTCTCGACTCGTTTCGCTGCGAGAAGGTTCCCCGTAACCGATGGGTTCCGAGTTCAAACCCACCGGGATGTGATAGCGTTCCAAAACTCCCTCAATCTCGGCATCTTTGACGTAAGCAAGGCCTCGGTAGGCGTAGACTTCGGCAAACTCTGGATCCAACGCTATCGCTTTGCTAAAATCCTCAACGGCAAGAGCGTAATCACCACTTTGCTCGTAAGCCGTACCGCGGGTGTAATAGGCTTTGGTAAACTGCGGAGCCAATTCTATCGCCGCATGATAGTCGTTAAGGGCTTTGTAGACGCGGCCTTTTTTCTTGTAAGTGATACCCCGCATGAGGTAGGCATCAGCAAAATCCGGTTTCAGTTCTATCGCCTTGGTAAAGGCGGCAATCGCTTTATCGGGTTCGCCGCTTTCGCTGTAAACAATGCCGCGATTATAGTGTGCCTCGGCGAACTCTGGATTCAATTCTATCGCCTTGGTAAAGGCGGCAATCGCTTTATCGGGTTCACCGCTTTCGCTGTAAACAATGCCGCGGGTGTTATAGACTGAGGCATTATCAGGCTGCGGCTCTATTAACTTTACGTATTGCGCAATAGCCCCATCTCGTTCACTTGTGCTAGCATCAGAAAAGCGGCCCCAGTCGGGATAGGTTCCAATGATTCGCGAACTCAGTCCAGACATCACTTTTCCTCCTCCACAACAGAAATCTCATCTTGCGTTAAATTATACCACGCATAGACTCGTTCGTCAAGTTTTTCCTCCAAATCCGCGGTCTCCGCACCCGAATCCGCAGCTTTGGCAGCAAGAATCGCATCCACCAAAGCGATAAAAGACGCTTGCTCCGGTGTCTGAATCAGGATGGACAAGATTATAGGATTTTCAGGATGATAGCGGTTTGGGCGCATCGCAGCCTATCGGGATACAGAGGCGTTATTCCCAATTAACTTCTGTAGGGCAGGATCGCCTGAGCCCGAACAGGTCAAGAACGGGAGATCTTGCACTACAGAGGTGTGACGCTTTCACGTCAGAGGGAACGGCAGACAGCGGAGGGAGTCAGGATACCTTAAGGACCTAACGGACCTGAAGAGGGGGTGCCTTTTCGGATGTTGCTCTTCGCTGAAAACGAAAGAAGTCCGAACGGTGCACCCGAAACACAATGCCCGTGGTTGATGACAGAGGCCTATATGTTCCTTGGATTACCTACATCCTCTGGATAAAGGCCTGCCTCCTTCAAGTGGGAAACGTTCCTGAGGTAGAGAGAAGTTTTGGCATCACCAGGCCTCAACTCTAGTGCCCTCCTATAGCTTGCAATGGCCCTGTCATACTCTCCTATCCGTAGATAAACGTGACCGAGGTTGTTATGAGCTAGAACATAATCGGGATTGAGTTGTATGGCCGTGCTTAAAAGTTCAACGGCCCTGTCATACTCTCCTCTATTGAGGTAATTCAAGCCGCGATTGTTATAGGCAACAAAATCATCACGTCTTATTTCTTCACCTATAACAGGATCGGATAATCCAGGCGGAATGACCTCAAGGATGCGTCGAATACCATCGGCCCAGTCTTCATAGAGTGAGACAGACTGGATGTCGTCTCGGAGCGTTTCGTTTGGACCAATCTCAAGATCAGGAATTTCGCATTCGTTCAATTTAACCGGTATAAACCATATTCGTTCCGAGTTAAACTGACGAAGTTCCCCAATTGCAACCCTGAGTTCCTCGTTCATGTACGTCCTAGCGCGAATCTCATATTCCCTCGAGAAACACGCGATAAAGAAAGCCCCGTCGCGAATAGCCCGCCGAATTTCCACCTTCCATCGGGCACCCGGCCTAATTTCATTCCGGTCCAGCCAAACTTGAATGTCGTATTCTCCAAGTTCTTGGCACAGCCGGTCTACTTTTTCCCTATTTTGACGAACATAAGAAATAAAAACTCTGTTCACTCTTCTCACCTCCTCTCAGCACCGAATAGAACGAAGCAACGCGATGCTTCAAAATAAGGGAAATCAGCCTCCTGACGATAGCGGGTGACTCCCCTGATTTTTTATTATAACATATCCAGCGAATGGATGTCAAGAAAATTTACTACAAAAAGTTATCCATTCAAAATTCCGTAAAGCGCGGACAACCTCTCGATCCAGAGCGGCTTCAAGCGCGGACCTATCCGCATCAAAATCCGCCCGCTTGGCAGCTAGAGCGGTTTTTCATGATTATAGCGAACTTTCCGTTTACTTGAGAAAAATTACCCCTCCACAACAGAAATCTCATCTTGTGTTAAATTATACCATGCATAGATTCGTTCGTCAAGCTTTTTCTCCAAATCCGCCGTCTCCGCACCCGAATCCGCAGCTTTGGCAGCAAGAATCGCATCCACCAAAGCGATAAAAGACGCTTGCTCCGCCACAGGAATCTGCACGACAGGCAGCCTCTCCAGCGAATGCTTGTTATACTGATACCCCTTCTTGCCGAGGACGGTGCCACTATAAAATCGCTTGTAAGCGAACGTCAGCAAGGTGGAACTTAGCAACCCTACCAAGATTTTCAAATCGCGCCCCGTTATCATGAAACAGGTTTTCTCGATGAAATATTTCCCATCGTCGTAGAAAAAGTTGGCGGCATGCGTCGTTTCGGGATAAATAACCTTCGGCTTTGCAAATTCTGCGTGGTAAACGCAATTGCAAAGGTTATAGGGCGTGTTTCCTTTGTTGTGACGCTTTTCAAGTCGCGGATAGAACGCATCCAGATGTGCTTTAACGGCTCGGTAATTGTTCACGTCAATTGCCGGCACATCGCCATACCCGTTATGCGTGTCGATCCGCCACAGGTTTGCCCACTTCGCGTGATACCGATTAACATCCCTGCCGCGCAAAACAGGTTTGATAATCTCTGCCGACTTGGGGTCTGCCTTTACTAATGCTTCCTTCGTCTCGTCGTCAATGAGAAAAGCGGTGTTGTAACCGGTGACGATTCCCCGATAGATGGAAATATCCCAGTCCTTAAGCGGCGTGCCGACTGCCTCAATTTTCGCATGAATCTGACGCTCAATGTCCGATAGGATAACCCATTGCGCGCCCGGCTCTGGCAGCGGGAAATGGACTCCGTTTTCTGCCGTGTATGCGGCGAGGGTGGTTGCGGTGTGTTTATATTTTTCGTTGACGGTGCAGGCGATAGCCTCGCGAGGGACAGGCCCTCGCGCTACGGGTACAGTGGGGGTAGCTGCACCGCGAGGGACAGGCCCTCGCGCTACGGGTACAGTGGGAGTGGCTGCACCGCGAGAGACAGGCCCTCGCGCTACCCCTCGCGCTACGGGGGAAGTGCGGGTCCTGCTGCAGAGGAGGATGTTGGTATCCACGGTGGCATCGAAAATGTCGGGCCCGAGGTCCAACAACTTTATCGGGTGGACGTTCTCCACGAAGAAGTGCCGTAACGCTTTTCCGTAACCGGCGCGCATCCATTTGTTGCTGGTGATGTAGCAGAGATGCCCATCGCTGGCGAGGAGGCGGATGCCGCGTTCGTAGAAGAGGCAGTAAATGTCGCCGGTGCGTGCGAAGGTCTCAAAACCAGCATTTTGATAGAACCTGCCGAGTGCGCCGCCGTTTTTCTGCAACTGGACATACGGCGGGTTACCGATGACGATGTCAAACCCCTCCCGAATTCCGAACATCCGTTCCGCATCAAACCAATCGGCGGTGGTGTTCTGAGCATAAGGATGCCAGTGGGCGATTTTCTCGGCATCCTCAGCGGGCATCCCTATCGTCTCTAATTCCGCAGATAACGCCGCGCGTAACGCTTCGTCCTGTTCCTTGCACGCGCGTTTTTGTTTGCGCGTCGTTGCATGAAAATGCCGCTCTCGGTTGTCGCGCAGTTTTCGTTCTAAGTCTCGGGTGGCCTCGCTCGTGAGCATCAATTCGCCTGTCAATCCGAGCAGCGTATTCGCCGCGAGGAAGCGCGTCTCCAGATTCGGCAAAGGACGGATGCCGAAGTTCTCCGCTTCGCTATCCGGCTCTTGCTCAATGGCAAGCGAGATGAAAAAGCGGAGTTTCGCAATCTGGCACGCCACGGGTTGGATGTCCACGCCGTAGATGCAGTTCTGGATGAGATACAACTTCCTGCCGAAATCGGAATCGCGGTAACGCTTGAAGGTCTTGTCAATTTCAAGTAGTTCTTCACGCCGCGTGTCGTCATCTGTGGTATCAAAGGCGGCGGCTGCGCGTTGTTGTGCGCGTTCCTTCTGCAATCTCTCCCAGCGGCTGTTATCGGCATCCAGCCGCCGCAGCACGAGGGTGAGTTTATGCAGCATACCCATCGGAAACGCACCGGAGCCGACACCCGGGTCGAGGATTTTGAGTTCGGAGATGGTTCGCACAAGGCTATCGGTTTCTTCTGCATCAAACGATTCGTTTGCATCAGTCTGCGCATAGTCCAGCAAGTCGCGCAGCCGCTTGTCCCACGACTTCGGCTCGCCCCCGGTCGGCGTGCATTTTTGCGTGAAGACGGCCACGAGTGCTTCGTCTACCATGTAATCCACAATTTCGCGCGGGGTGTAGAAAGAGCCGGTCTGCTTGCGCGCCGTCGCGCCGGTCTCTGGATTGTAGGCCGCCAAGAGGTTTTCAAACACCTTGCCGAGGAGCTCCGGGTCCAGCGCGACTTCCTGTTCTATCGGCGTATTCTCCTCAACGGTGAATTTGTAGTGCTTCAACAGCGGAAACAGCCCGCGCTGCGCGTCAAAAAAGAGGCGGTTGGGAATAGACACCTTGTGGAAGTGGACATCGGAGAAGCAATCGATGCGGTAGCCGCCTTCGTTTGTTCCTTTCTCACTATCCAAGCATTCAAACAGGCCGCCGTTGATAAAAGGTGTTTGCGCGAAGAGAGCCAACAGTTTCTCGCGGTCGCGAATTTCGTTTGCGTAGCGATAACGTGAGAAATTGCGATGCTCGGCGTGGGTGCCCTTGCTAAACCCGCGCGTGTCTATCGCGGTATTCAGTGTGGCGAAGAACAGATTTTGGAGCACGGCGCGATAATAGGAGTCATCGGTATCGTTCAGGAGGGGGCCAATCTGCGTCTTATGAAACAGCGCGTCCGCAATCCACCCCTTTTCCTTGAGGAACCATACGAATAGCAGGCGCGTGATGAGGCGAATGACATGTTCTTGCGGCGTTAACGTCACCGTCTCGTTCGTCGGGAATGTGGCTTCTTCAACAGCCCATTCAAACCAGTTGAACAACCTCCGGTAAAACGCCTTGTTGAGTTCTTCCGTATCCAATTTAGCGAGCCATGCCGCGAGTAAGCCGTCAAAATTTTTCGGTTGATTGTTGTCCGCTATCCAGTTGACGCATGCTGTCAGCGAGAGGTTTGCCAAGATATCAAGGTGCGCCCGATGCGGTTTCTCCAACCGAATGTCTTTGATGAGCGTCACTTTCTCCAACACGTCTCGGTTCGCGTCATAGTGGTGTGGCCGGCGGCCGGCAAACCCTATCGTCAGATGGTTTCCTGCGTGGAAGAGCACGATGGTAGGCGCGAGGAGGCGTTTGTTGATTTCCCGCGTGAATTCGGCGTATTTGCTTCGCGGATAGTTGTCCTGTTTCAGTTCAACAGCGAAGAAAAGAAAACTGTCCGCGTATCCCTCTTGGAGGAAATCGAGCGTCTGCTGCGTGCTGCTAGCGATTTCATCCGGAGTAAATTGGAAGATGAGCCGCGCTGAGTCAACAGCATTTTGGAATGCCTGCTCGGTTCGCGTGTTTGGGTTCGGTGCAGGAAATGCATGCAAGAAGTCCGCCATCGTCCCCGACAGTTCGAGAGTCAGTTCGCTACGGTATCCCAAAGCTGCGAGCAGTGCTGTTGATGTTTCGAGGAAATCGCCGGTAGATATTGCCGCCAAAGCGGATTTGATGTGTTCAATGTTCACGCGCGTTGTTCCCGTTTATTGGTTGTCTTGCAACTCGCAGAGGAGCCGAACGATGTCCCGGTAGCATTTGTCAAACGAATCGGCGTTTCGCGCTTGTTCAAAATCAAAACGCGCTGCGAAGGCCGGCTGGTCGTTTCTTTCATCATACGTTCTGTTGTCTTCCATCTGTCTGCTCAGCCATCCCTTTGCGTCACGGATTCCCTCTGGATTGCTCGGGGACTGAAGATCGTTTTTTAGCCCTCTCTGTCCGCGCAGCGACTCGGCTGCAGCGAGAAACCACGCTTCAAACTCACATTTCGCGAGCACAACAGAGATCGGCAAGTCGCTCCGAATTTTTACCACTTGCTGGAGCAACTCTGGCCCCAGTTCCGCTGGACAGTCATCGTCGCTATCCAAGATGATAAATATAGCACCTTGCTTACCAATCCTCCGAACCGTTAATTCGATAGTCCTCTCAAGGCTGTCGACTTTAACAAGTTTAGTCCTAGGAACACGCGTGGGATACGTGCTAATCGTCAGTTCTGGGTAAAGGTTTGTCGCGACACGCCGAATAAGGATTGGGACTGCCTCCACGTCGCCATGCCCTTCAACAATGCAACCGATTTTGACTGGCATCTGGGTTTTTCCATTATTTTTCGTCTTCAAACAGACCGAGTTGTCTCACTTTTGCAGTCGGATAGACATGCGCCAGATCTGGTTGCAATTGGTTGATGCTGAGAAGCTCCCCAACTGTGAACAGCCGGTCTCGCACCACAGATCTGCCGACTTCGTCCACAGGGCCTATTGCCGTATTCCCATCGCGCGCTTCAGCTGCAAGAATTGACTCTACATCCAAGTCCTTGTTATCAAGCAGATCCGGACTATGGCTGGTGATGAGCACCTGAGTCTTGTTGGCGGCTTGCCGAAGTCCATCAAGCAGCACGCCTGCTGCTGCCGGATGCAGCGCGATTTCTGGTTCCTCAATTCCGATGAGTAATACGTGCTTTTGTGTCTCTTGATTCTCCTGGAACAGTGCTACGAGAATCCCTAGCACCCGGAGCGTGCCATCGGACATATTGTTTGCCAGAAATCGCCACGGGTACTTGTCACCGGCGACATCCTGCCTGAACTCCAATGTCTCCTTGGGTCTAATTTCTTTAACCTCTACCCCTTGCACACCGGGAACAACGTTCGCCAGATATTCCTCGATGCGTCGTTTCACCGGAGGTGAAAGCTGAGCGAGGACACTCGCAAGGTTGCTCCCATCACGAATGAGCAGTACACCCGGATCTGGGTCTTGGAGCTCTCGGATTTTATCGGGGTTGAGATTGTAAAATCCCATCCGAGAAAACGCATCGTAAACCGCGCGAAATTCGGGGAGCCCGGAAGCGTTTACCAAATAGAGTCGATCTTTTGAAGCCGCCGGAGCCACCTCCACGCTTGTTTCAACCTCGCCATTCACAACACTGAAGTATTCCCTTGGCGCGAAAAATTTCTCCCGAAGGCTACACTCTTCGGTGAGAACTTCGTATCCCCTACGTGGACGAGAACCGATGCGGAAGGCGTAGTGTCCAGTAACCCCTTCTGGCAAAGTGAACTCCAGCCGAATGCTGAAGTGGTTCGGATGTCCACGGGAGCGGCGGCGAACATCGTTGATGCCGCCTCGAGAACGCAAAGCGTGGTCCAACGATGAATTCAAAGCGTCGGCCACAAAGCGCAGCGCATCCAGAAAATTGCTCTTGCCCGCGCCGTTCGGGCCGACAAGGAACATCAGCGGCCCCAGCCGCACATCGCACGCCGCAATGCTCTTATAGTTTTTGAGGATAACTCTGGTGATAAAGGTTGAGTCTTTCAT
The DNA here is from genome assembly GCA_958296135.1 of uncultured Poribacteria bacterium. GTDB lineage: Bacteria > Poribacteria > WGA-4E > WGA-4E > WGA-3G > AGPOR5. The sequence continues at coordinate 2,984,673 of CATQHZ010000001.1, read as the reverse complement.
GTCTGTATTCTCGCCAAAGAGGGCTCTTTTACCCAATGCACGCGATATTGAGACTGGGAGGGCTCTCCTACTGGGCGGCGTTTTCTTGGCACCAAAATGGCCGGCCACGGGCGGATATAGAAATACGCGCCTACAAGGCTTGCTCGGCGGAAGTCCTATGAGGGCGTGATAACCAACCACGTCACCAACTCAAAATCGTCGGTGCCTCTGGGAACCTCGGTACTCGGCGTTAACTTGAAACCTCGCGTGCCGTCAATACCCAGATGTTGCGTCTGCGTCGTCGTATGCGCCTTGCCGATATGCGCAATAACCGCGTCCAACAACTTTTCATAACGCGCCATGTCTTGGCCGTTCCGAGTCTCCTGCTCAAATTGGAGACACAGGTTTTGCAACGGTTCCGTCTTTCCGACAGCCACTGATTCAAACAGAGTCAGCACCTGCTGCGTGTTAGTGCAACCATAGCGGATGTCGCCGTTATCGCGGATATACACCGCGTAATACGGATAAATCGGACTCGCCGTTTTGCGCTGTTTATCACTCGTGTCGGCGTTGCGCTGCCGCAGCAAAAAGATGACACCCGTTTCTGTCGGATGAATCCCGTTGTCGGTGATGGCATACGCGCCGTTCGGTGTTGATTCTAATTCTGCCCTATTCTTTTCAAGATACTGCAGCAACTGGGTGAAGAAATAGTCAAGCGTGAAATCGCTGAGGACAACCCCATCGGAGAGCGCGTCCAAGTCCAAGACATCTTCGCGCAGCTGCTTCAATTGCTCGTCCCGGAAATTCAACTCCATCTGGGCATGTTCATAAGTGAATTCGTTCAGCGGGTCATCGTCACCACTCGCCGCCATATCGGCGAGAGCCATACGCGATTCAACGCGACTCTGCAACCGCAAGTAGACCTCCATGTCTTCGGTGGGCCAGTAGTTTATCATCCGCACCGCCTTGTTACGGCTGCCAATCCGGTCAATCCGGCCGAAACGTTGGATGATACGCACCGGATTCCAATGAATATCGTAGTTCACCACCGTGTCGCAATCCTGCAGGTTTTGCCCTTCGGAGATACAGTCTGTAGCGATGAGCAACTCAATCTCGCCGGAGGGGCTATCACTGCTCCTGCCTCGCGCCCGTGGAGCGAAATTCGTCAAAATAGCGTTGAAGTTGTTTTCGCCGCAGGTGGTGCGCGTCGCATCCCCCGAGACGAATGCCATCTGCACGCCTAATTCCGCACCAAGTGCCTCCAAATTTTCGTAAAGATAGAGGGCTGTATCCTTGAAAGTGGTGAACACCAGCAATTTGCGGTTCGTCCTGCCGTCCTTGTCCTTCGTCGGGTTTTGCACCTTGTCCCGAATATGTGCTCGGAGCTCCTTCAGTTTACCGTCGCGTTCCGCTCCGATAGCTCTGACTTTATCCCACGCTGTCTGCAGGATGCGTTTATCCTTGAGAAGAGCACGCTTCCAACGGTTGCAATCCAACTCGCGGAGATGATACGGATGACGTGCGCGATTGACGAGGAACTCCTCATCGTCTTCGTCGTCATCAGGAAGGATGTCAGCTCGCGCGTTCTGCCCCTGCTGATTCCGTTCAAACCGCTCAATCTTTTCCAGCATGTTATCAATTTTTTTGATGGTGCGTTCAAGCGTCAGTGCGAGGGAGCGCGCGGAACTCTCCAACCGCTTTAGAAAGTTCGTCTGCATCATCCCGATGAGGAACCGCTCCCGGTCTTCCTGGTTGAAACGGAACCGTTGTTTCTCGGCTGCTAGCCGCTGTTTGGCAGACTCGCCGATTACGTAAGTGGAGGGTCGATAGATGGATAGGGCGAATTTCCCAATCTGTTCCGCCAACGCTTCATAGGAGAGCGCGCCGGTCAGATCTGTTTTCGGGTGGCAGTTTTCCGGTGAAGGCTTTTGCGGGAACTTGCCAATGCGATGCATTTCGTCGGCGTAGAACTTCTCAATCTGCCGCCGAGAACGGGCAATAGAAACGCCGCCGAGCAGCTTGAAGAAATCCGCACCCAAGGTTGCTAACAACTCAGACTTGTCTCTGCTGCCATCCTCGTTTGGGCTCTCCTCCCATTTCTTAAACGCCTTTTGCGCTCGCCCCAGCATGGCCCTCATGTCGCCCACGCCCAAGTGCTCTTGAAAAGCATCCTCGCGCTTCTCTGTCATCAGGTAAATCTGATTGCGCAGATCTGTCAGGGAGGTATTTACCGGGGTAGCCGAGAGCATCAACACCTTCGTCTGCGTGCCTTCCTTGATAACTTCCTCCAACAACCGTGAGTAACGACTGTGGCGGATAAGAGCGCCGTCTTCGTCACGGCGAGGGTTGGTGTCGTTCCGGAAATTATGCGACTCGTCGATGACTACCAGATCGAAATTGCCCCAATTGAAGCCTTCCAACGAAACATCACCAGATGTGCCGCTGTAACGAGAGAGATCGGTATGCGAGAGCAGCGCATAACCGAACTTGTCATCAAGGAAAGGGTTGTTCGCCTGCGCGGTATGCGCAAGATAGAGGGACCAGTTTTCGCGCAACTTCTTTGGACACAGCACAAGCACGCGTTCGTTTCGCAATTCAAAAAACTTGATAACCGCCAACGCTGTGTAGGTTTTCCCGAGCCCAACGCTGTCGGCGAGAATACAGCCGTTGTGCCGCAACAGCCGCGCAATGACGCTTTTCGTGCCTTCTTTCTGGAACTCATACAACGCATCCCAAATGCGGGTATCATACAGGTGCGTGTCTTCAAGCTGCCGCTCATTGTCCCTTCTCGACTCTATCTCGCCCCGGAAAAGTTCATAGAGCGTCTTGAAATAGATGAAATCTGGGCCGTGGTCCTTCCCAATTTTGTTCAGCGCGGCAAGCACTGCTTCTTTTACGTCTTCAACCCGTTTTTCGTCGTTCCAAATCTCATCGAACCACGCTTTCAGAGCCTTCCGGTCCCGGTCATCGGATACCACCAGATTGAGCTCAACGTTATTTCCTCTCTTACCCAGCCCAAGTCCGCGCACAGTGAAATTGGAACTGCCGAGAATCGCCTTTTCTATGCCGCCCGTGGCGATGTGATACATTTTCCCGTGGAGAAAATTTGATTCCCGAGTTGAACGGATTTGCACCTTCTCTTTTATCCACTCGGCACAGTCCCTCGCGACCTGCTTCTGGCGGAATTGCTGACGCAGTTGCAAGCCTTCGTCCGTAAGCGCGAACGCTTTTTTCCCCTCAAGGCTCGGGTCAAGACTTTTGATAAAATTCGGCTCACCGAACAGAAACCGAAGTTCACTGATGTCGCTCAGGGTATGTTTCAACCGCTCAAATGCGTAAATCGTGAAATACGCCGATACGATGGAAAGCGACGAACCAGCCTCGATTTCCTGCTGGAGAAAGTTGGCGACTGTGCCGCGCCTCTGGTTGTCCCGAATTCCTGAATTATCGTTTGACATGGTTGACTCTCGCAAAACGATTTCGTTTTCAATTGCGGGCGGTCTGCACGCTCACCGCACCCGAGCAGTAAGCGCGGTTTGAAACCGCGCCTACCGGGAAGAGCGAAATCCGAATCGCACCGTTTTTTTTATGTCACCGTCCAGGTTTCTCCCGCGTTCAGCAGGGCCTCCAAATTGCCTTCACCCATGCGTTCCTTCGCAAACGCTACCTGATGCGTCATCAGATCTTCGTAACACGGGTGCGTGACGCTGCGAAAGATACCGACAGGATGCGGCATACCCGGCGTATCGCTCATCCGCGCGAGAAAGTTGGCTGCCGTCGTATTCTCCGCATACCTGTCGTGGACGATGAGGTCTGCGCGTGTGTAATCCCCGTTCGTCGTATCCACGACTTCGGGTTGGAAGCCGTTCAGCCGAATCCCTTTATCCAATTCTCTTCCGAAGAGGAGCGGTTCGCCGTGCGCAAGAAAGACTGTGTTTTCAGCCTTCGTCTCTTTCTCCGTGTATGCGAAAAAGGTTTTGTCGTTGAACACATTGCAGTTTTGGTAGATTTCGATGAAGGAGGTGCCTTTATGTTCAAACGCCTGCTTGATAACCGTGCGCAAATGGTTCGGATCCCGGTCTAACGAACGCGCCACGAACGTCGCCCCCGATGCCAACGCGAGGCTAATCGGATTAAACGGCGTATCTAATGAACCAAGCGGCGTAGACCTCGTCCGCTTCCCCTGCTCCGAGGTGGGCGAATATTGCCCCTTCGTAAGGCCGTAGATACGGTTATTAAAAAGCAGCATGTTGATGTTAAAATTGCGGCGCATCAAGTGGATGAAATGATTGCCGCCGATCGAGAGCGCATCGCCATCACCCGTGACTACCCAAACAGAGAGGTCTGGATTGGCGATTTTCACACCGGACGCGATAGTCGGAGCCCTACCATGAATCGTATGAAACCCGAAGGTATTCATGTAGTAGGGGAACCGACTGGAACATCCGATTCCGGAGATAAAGACGATATTCTCGCGCGGGATACCCAGCTCCGGCATAATCCGCTGCGTCTGCGCGAGGATAGAGTAGTCCCCACAGCCGGGGCACCAGCGCACATCCTGGTCGGATTCAAAATCCTTTCGGGTGAGGGTAGGAGCGGCCCCAGGCATTCGGGGTTCCCCCGCCGCTTTTCTGGCTGTTCTATTTTGGAGTCTTTTCTTTTTCATCGGTTTGCCTAGCGTCAGGACGAATCTTCTGTCAAGTCTGACATCTTCGCCCAATAATACCAAATTCACCGCTGTAGTTCAAACTCGCCTGAGCCCAAAAATCCGGCGAACCTCCACCTACAGTGACGAGCGGAATCAGCATAGTTTGGTATAGCGTGGTTATTTTAAACTACAAGAGCTCATTGATTTTCGCTTCCACCTCGAAAACGTGGAACGGTTGTCCTTGCACTTTATTGAGTCCTATTGCATCGATGAGATAAGTGCTACGGATGAGCTGGCGGAGCTGCCCGCTGTTCAACTCAGGAACTAAAACCCTTTTGAACCGGGCTAGCACCTCCCCGAGGTCGCGCGGAAACGGGTTCAGGTGGCGGATATGGACATGAGCCACATCGGAAGCACCATCAGCAATACAATTTTCAACAGCAGTGCGGATGGGCCCGTAAGTGCCACCCCAGCCGAGGAGGAGCAGCTCGCCTGATTCTGCACCGAATACCTCAGTCGGAGGAATGTCCTGAGCGATGCGCGCAACCTTCTCCGCACGAAGATGCACCATCTTCTCGTGGTTCTCGGCATCGTAACTGACATTGCCCGTGACATCCGATTTCTCAAGGCCACCGATGCGGTGTTCCAACCCCGATGTCCCCGGCTTCGCCCAAGGACGGGCCAACGTTTCCGCATCCCGTAGATACGGTTCAAACGCGTCGCCATCGTTTCCGTTCTGCGAGAACCCTTTCGCAAAATCGGGCTCAATAGTGGGCAACTCCGAGAGTCTCGGAATCTTCCAAGGCTCCGCGCCCATCGCAACGTAAAGATCGGAGAGAAAAATGACCGGCGTACGGTATTTCACGGCGATACGGCACGCCTCATAGACGGTGTCAAAGCAGTCATAGGGACGCGTCGGGGCGACAATAGGTATCGGTGACTCGCCATTGCGCCCGTAAAGCATTTGCAACAGATCGGACTGCTCTGTCTTCGTCGGCATACCGGTGGAAGGGCCCGCACGTTGGATATTGCATATCACGAGGGGCAGCTCCGCAATCATCGCAAGATTAATCGCCTCAGATTTCAGCGCAAGCCCAGGCCCGCTGCTGCCGGTAACACCGAGCGCACCGCTAAACGCCGCACCGATTGCCACGCCGACCGCGGCGATTTCATCCTCCATCTGCATCGTCACCACACCGAAGTTACGATACTGCGCAAGCCCGTGGAGAATATCACTAGCCGGCGTTATCGGATAACTGCCGTAAACGAGCGGCAAACCAGACTGATGCGAAGCGGCGACTAAACCGAGCACCGTCGCCATGTTGCCTTCAATGTTCCGATAGGTACCAGGCGAAAATTCAGCAGGCTTTACATTGTAAGACGTAGCGAACTGCTCGGTGGCCTCGCAGTAGATATTGCCCGCGCGGAGCGCAAGAATGTTGGACTCAACATACTGCGGCTTTGTCGCGAATTTCGTCTTGATCCACTTCATGGTATAGTCCATGGGGCGGTTGTAAAGCCACAGAATCATGCCGAGCGCGAAAAAGTTCTTGCACCGGTCGATTTCCCGGATGGTAAGTTCCGTATGTTCAAGTGCTTTTCGGGTGAGCCGCGTCAAATCGACAGGAAAGACCTGGTATTTTGTGAGCGAACCGTCTGTGAGCGGGTCCTGCTCGTAACCCGCGAGACGCAGATTTCGGCGCGCGAAATTGTCCGAGTTGATAATCAGGATGCCGCCCGGTTTCAATTTTTGAAGATGAACCTTTAGGGCAGCCGGGTTCATAGCTACCAGCACATCACAGAGATCGCCGGGGGTATGAATTTGTTCGCTTGAGAAGTGGAGTTGGAACCCAGAGACACCTGCCAATGACCCGGCCGGAGCACGAATCTCCGCAGGATAATCGGGGAGCGTCGCGACATCATTGCCGACGAGGGCAGTTGTTTCAGTCATCTGGGCACCAATCGTCTGCGAGCCGTCACCGGAGTCGCCTGCAAACAGAATAGTCGCCGCCTCAATTTGCTCTATTGGCTTGCGCATCAGAATCGATTCCTCTGTAGTTTTCACCTTTACGCCCCCTCCCGCGCTTTCATCGCGTCGCGGACAGGCCTCGGCGGTAACGTCAGTACTTCCTGCGGAAATTCATCCACGAGATGCGAGATAACGTCCCGAATCGATACCATCCCGATAGGCTGGTGCTGTTCGTCCACGATAGGGATATGTCGGTAGCCACCGCGGGCCATGTAAAGCATCGCGGTATCCAGCATATCCTCCTGTTGCGCGGTCTGCGGGGTAGTGCTCATGAAGTGTTCAACCCCGATGGCCCCGAGGTCTCCCACCGTTCTATTGAGAATTTTGCGTAGCACGTCGCGCTCACTGAAAATGCCGCAGAGGCGGTTTTCGTCGTCAACTACAGGTGCCGCGCCAACATGGTGCTCTATCAGCAGCTCGATGGCTGTTTGCGTGCTGCTGCCGATGTGAATCGTGACAACGGGACGCATTAGCAACCGGAGGGGGATCTGGATCTCGTGCGCATCCCAGGCTCTCAACGCGGCATCGGCCTCCATTTGTTCTAATTCTTCGTCAATCGCCAAGTCATACAGCATGGTTAGGCCCCCTTCCCCTGATTCTCCAAGAATGTTGCGGCGTGTTGCAAGATATCGTGCGTTGAAATGACTCCGACAGGATAGGCATCACCCCGGTCATCCCACACACAGAGCGGCACGTGCCGGAAGTGTCCAAGGTGCATCAGGTTCAAGGCAAATGCAATCGGGTCGCTCGCGCGCAATGCTTCCGGTTCATTTGTCATCACCTCTTCAACCGGTGTATCCCCGGGGGACAACCGCCGCCCGCTTACGTGAACAAGCAGGTCGCGCTCTGTGACAATGCCCGACAGCCGTTGTTCATGGTCAACGATGAGAACACATCCAAACCCACCTTCCTGCATCACATCAATAACCTCGGACACAGGACTGCCAACTTGCACAGTGGTGGGCTGATTATAGTTAAGAGTGCTAATCGGTAGAGACAACGTTCTCGCGTCCATTGCTGGGTTTCCTCTCAATAAAAATAACGTCTAAAACCGGGCTCTAGTTTCTTAATTATTATAGTATACCACATTTTGGGCGCGTTTGCAAGAAAAATTTCATTTCCTGCAATTGCCCGCGTCTGGGGGCGATATAGGATTAACCCTTCACGACGAGGGTCATCGCGCGCGAAGACGGCGAACCCCACCCGGGCACGGCGATAGTCCATCGTCCGGCGGGACCGCCTGCCACCATCAGCATCAGAGCATCCGCACGATACTGCTGCTCCGTTTTTTCCGCGATATACTCCCGCACATCCGCTTTGCTAAAGCCATCGTCAGACATCGTCTTCGCGTGCTCAACCCCAATGACGAGTAGGGTTTCGCCGCCGCTGTTGCCGGGCGCAGTCAAACTTGCACAGATAGTGTCCAGAATACCCGCTGCCGTGTTGTTGCCGTGGTCATTGATACTCTGTGGACTGGCACCGGCGAAGACGGTTACTGTGCTTTCATCCGCCTGAAAACCGCGTTCAACATGCAACGGCAGCCACGGGCTTTCTTCCTCTTTTTCAGCGATGCAGCAGGTGTATTTACCGGCGTGTCCGAAGGCAGCCCGGTCGAGTTCACCCGGCAGTGCACCGCCGATATTGGTGCAGACGAGTCGCACCGCGCGTCCGATCGTCGCGTTCGCGCGCCACCCTTGCCCAAAAAGGTTAAAACCGTCGTTGATGTCCAACTGTTTTCGGATAGGCCCATTGACGACGAGCATCGGTGCTACGTGTGAAGTTGTCACCTGAACGCCGTGCAGGTTAAACTGCGCCGCCGTCATCGCCTCCACCGCCGTGAGGACAACCGGTAAATAGGCAGGAGCACAACCTGCCATCACAGCGTTAATCGCGATTTTTTCCACGGTAGCGCGTCCCCACTTCGGCGGGACAGGCGCGATGAGTTCGGCCGCACCTCGGTTTGTGCCACTCAGCATCCGTTCAACGCGTTCCGGTGTCGGCGGAACAACAGGGAGGCCATCTGTCCATCCCTGCTGATAACAGCGTTCAACCAGGTCATCGGTTTCGTCAAGTGTTATGTGTGTCGATGAAAATTCGTGTGCCATGCGCGTTTCCTCTCAATCCTATTGATACGTTTGCTCTCGCTTGTAGGAGAGCCCTCCCGCGTCTCGATGCCTCGGTTCTTCTCAATCCTATTGATACGTTTGCGAAGATATGTTATCATATTAACATACCTCTTTTACGTTGGCAAGACACAATTTTAGGGACATCTATGACATCTGTAACATTTCAAGGTATTCTTGCTGCACGGCGCGTTGTCGCGCAGTTTTTACAACCGACACCCCTCATTCACTACCCCGAATTATCCGAACGGCTCGGTTTTCACGCCTACATCAAGCACGAGAACCACCTGCCGACCGGCTGTTTTAAAGTGCGCGGCGGCCTGAATTTCATGCATCATTTTAATGCAGAATGCCGCGGTGTCGTCACAGCGACGCGCGGGAATCACGGGCAATCTATTGCGTATGCGGCGGGGAAGTTCGGTGTCCAAGCGACAGTCGTCGTGCCGCACGGGAACAACCGGGAGAAAAATAGCGCGATGCGTGCTTACGGCGCAGAGCTCATTGAACACGGCGTTGATTTTGACGAGGCACGTGAATTGTGCGAGACACTCCAAACCGAACGTGGGCTCTATTACGTCCATCCGTGCATGGAGGCCCCTCTTTTCCACGGCGTTGGCACCTATTCACTTGAAATCTTCGAGAGTCTCCCGAATGTTGATGCCATCATCGTGCCCATCGGTGGCGGGAGTGGCGTTTGTGGTGCCATCACCGTCGCGGCGGCGATAAACCCCGCGGTCCAGATTATCGGCGTGCAAGCCGAAAACGCACCCGCCATCTATCTGTCTTGGAAGGCAGGGAAACATATTCAAACGGATTCCTGTGACACGGTGGCGGACGGCCTCGCGACGCGCGTGCCGTTCGCGCTGCCCTTTTCTCTTATCAAAGAAGGTATTGACACCATTGTCTTGCTCAGCGAGTCAGAACTGCGCGAAGGCATCCGCTTGGCTCTGCGATACACGCACAACTTGGCAGAAGGTGCAGGCGCGTCACCGATTGCAGCCGCCCACAAACTAACCGACACGCTCGCGGGCAAAAACGTCGTCATGGTGATGAGCGGCGGCAATGTAGACACGGGGACGCTCAAATCGGTGCTCGCGGAGGCATCGGGCCCGGGAGAACCCGCCTACAACCGCGCAGGTGATTAATCATACCAGTTATGGATAACGTAGACTGGCGAGGAGCCCGCAGTCAATCGGATGCTTGCGTAATCCGCGTCTGCCACAAATTCATTGCGGAGCGCGTTCGTTAAATCCGGATCGATCTGCCGCGATGCCAAATCCCACCGCAGGTTTTGGCTCTCGGCCACGACGACGTTCGGTTCTTCGGCGATGAGCGAAACGCGCTGCATCCCGCTATTCTTCCGAGTCAACCGCACTTCGGATACCACATAATGGATAGTCTGGCGCGCATCCCGCATTTCAGCCCCGCCCCATTTCCCCCCGCCAGGCGCGCTTTCCACGCACGCGCGCCCACCACGTTGTTTCAACTTATAGTCACCAAAACGCATCAACTTCAGATTTCCCAAAAACTGATCTGTTTCGTATGCCTCCGGCCGCGGCAAACCGCCGTAGATGATAAGATGCCGACAGCCGTAGTGTTCTAACGCGTAAGCGACAGCAAGTTGCCCATCAGTATAATCTTTGTCGGTTTGTCCTACCCATGCCTGAACGATATGTTTAGCAATCTTCGTCTCTGAATCTTCCACCGAATCCAGGTCACCGATGAGGATATCCGGTCGGTAGAGTGGCTTTTCATGCGCATCCCCGTCGAATTGGTGGAATATCCGTAAGCCGCCATCCGCACAGATGAGCGGAGAGCCTTGTGCAACGCCAGCCTCAATTTCTTGCCGATAAAAATCGAGATGGCGCGCGTCGTAATAGCCGTTGAGGAAGATGAGAGCGGGAACGTTTCTCATGAGAATTGAATGGTATAGGACGGAATCAACCGCGTTGGATGATAGGAACGTTTGACGCGCTTCAGATTCGCTAACCCTGAATCGCCCATCGCGTTAATCCACTTGTAAGCGTTGCCAAGTTCCCGTGCAAATTCGCGATAGATAAACTGCGCCAGCCCCTTTGTTTTTAAGTCGGTTACCTCAAACAAAACACAGAACGTCTCACTATTGAGCGGATACCCGAAAGTCCAGCCGCGGATGTGCCCATTGACGCGGACAACTCTGCCGATGAGCCCTAATGCGTCCGCGTGTGCCAATCCGATTCGGTGCGCGCATCGGGAGTCCTCAAGCATCGCACGGTAGATGGCATCATCGCATTTCGCCGCTCGCGATTGATGCCACGTATCATAAAGAGCCAGACATTCGCCGCGGTCTGCGGGAGAATATGGGCCCAGGCTTGCAGATGGATACCGCGCCGCGAAAGCGTTGTAGGCGTGCCGCTGGCTCTTATAACGATTGCCCTTTAACTCAGCAAGTGCCTCAGTTTCATAGAGGTATTCCTTCTCTTTCAATACAGTTTGTAAGGGCGGATTTCCATATCCATATTGAGATTCAGCCGCAAAAAAAGGGAGCATCTCGCACGGCACATTTTCGATGCGCGCAATCTGCGGATTCCGATTTGCTTCCAACATAAACTGATATGCCTCGCGAACGACGTTCAGGTAGGAGTGAATGTCAGAACCTCGCGAACCGGAGCTCGCGCCTACCGGGCCAATCGGCATGAAATAGTCAGCGGCTTGCTTCGCAAACACGCAGAAATAGTCAGATAATAGTGCGCAGTAAAAGTCAAAATGGTCTGCCCAGATATAGAGCGGCGCGAAGGCGTAATTGGAAAGCGAGATGTCCATTCGGCGCGCGTATACGTCAAAAAGCGGTTTGTCCTTAAGGGTTAGCGGCCGAAGGTGCATGGCTCTAGTTTATCCAACAGATGCACGATTTTCACCGTGTCCTGATAGTCGCCGATAAGGCTCCAATTCTCTGCAATCTGCGCGAGAACTGCTTCGGACTCAACGTAAGCAATGACGTGGCGGATGTGTCGCTGAAACGCTTCCGTTTCCAGCTGCGCCTCACCGAAAGGACAGAGCCTATCTACACCAAGCACCACTTGACTCCTATCTTCGTTGAACATCAGCGCGAAAGGATAGAGTTGACAGTCCAACGGCCGGATCGGATAGATGGTGCAGTGGCTTGTCTCCTCATCAAAAAAGGGGCAGATGTATCCGGTAGGCGCGCTTGCCACGCGCGATGCTTCCAAAACAATCCGCGCGCTTTTTCCATCCACCTGCGGACGAAACAACGCCGCATCCACCCCGTGCGATATGACGCGCTCGCGCTCCACAGCGGTGAAGACTGGAGCGAGGGGGCTGTCGGCATCTAAAAACCGACAGCACACATCGCACGAAAAGCAGACTTCGTTCGGGATGATTTGGTGGAGTCGATTTTTCATCGGAGTTGTAAGAGGTCGTGGCCGAAACGGTTCTCGCCGGTCGTGCCTCTGAAAAAGCCGCATTCAACGAATGTCCAAACGGAACCGATAATTGGGACGAGATGAATGAATGCCCACCACGCCGATTTGTTCCTGTCATGCCAACGTTTCACCAAAATGGCAAAGTTTACCAAAACTGGTGCTAGCAGCAGAAAGAAGAAACCTGATGAGGACGCGAGAGATGTCAAAGTGCCAACAGGAGCGACAATTATTCCAATAACGACTAAGTTGACATAAACTGTCGGCATCAATAGTAGCACAGTGACATCTAGCAAATCTCCGAGGGACTGAATCCGATCGTAATAAGCCTCAGCGGGAACGGTAATCCTATTGACGATAACGTACAAAATGACGGTAAGGGCAAACAAGATGCATTGCATCACCCAATACGTCTTTCTGCTGATTCGCCCTTGAAATGAGAAGCAGAGCTGCATAACAGTCATATCATTCCTCCGCTAGCCGATTGGCTCAACCACCCAGAAATTTACAAATGGCCGCAATCACGGCACGCACGTCCGCTTCCGTTAAACCGGGATGGAGCGGCAGACTCACAACCCGTTCAAACGCCGCTTCGGCGCGCGGGAAATCGCCCTCGCGATACCCGTATTGTTCTTGATAAAATCGGAAGAGGTGCAGCGGGATGTAGTGGACGCTACACTCAATGTCTGCCGCGCGCATCGCATCAATAAACGCATCCCGGTCGTGAGAAAGGAGCTGGATGATATAGAGATGCCACGCGTGCTCCCTCGGATTAGCCGGAAAAAACGGTAGCCTGATCTCGGCAAACTTTGCCAATTCAGTCTGATAGATTTGCGTGAAATGCCGCCGGCGTTCGTGCTGTTTATTGAGTTTCATCAATTGACACAGCCCCATCGCCGCCTGAATGTCCGTCATGTTATATTTGTAGCCTTCGGTGGTGATATCGTAACGCCAGATGCTGCGGCGCGATTGACGCGCCCACGCATCTCTATCAATACCGTGGAGGCGCATGGTGCGGAGCGGTGCCGCGAGCGCGTCGCTGTTCGTCGTAATCATACCGCCTTCCGCTGTCGTCAGATTTTTATTCGCGTAGAAACTGAAGGCAGAAACGTCGCCGAGGGAACCGATGTAGCGTCCATTATATGCCGCGGGGATAGCGTGCGCGGCATCGTCAATGAGGGCGAGGTTGTGCTTGCGGCATAAGGCCTGCAACGCGGTCATGTCACACGGAAGTCCAGCAATATGAACCGGCAGAATTGCCTTCGTGCGTGGGGTTATCGCCGCTTCGATGTTGGCGATGTCCATGTTCAACGTCCGTTCGTCAATATCAACAAAAACCGGCCGCGCGCCGACATACCGAATCGCCTCGGCGGTGGCGGTGAAGGTATAAGGCGTAGTAATCACCTCATCGCCGCTGCCTATCCCCGTCGCGACGAGGCTGAGATGCAACGCTGCAGTGCAGGAACTCACAGCGATTGCGTGCTTGACACCGATGTATTCGGCGAAAGCGCGTTCAAATTCGCGTACCTTAGCACCCGTGCTAATCCATTGAGATGCAAGCACTTCGCTAACCGCGGCTATCTCGGTTTCGTCAATCCACGGCCGGCTGAAGGGTATAAAACGGTTCTTCGACATAAACAATTCCTTTATCCTGCTTGCAAGTGTTGGATCATCGCCTCAAGCGCGAGCGTGTAACTCTGCGCGCCGAAACCGCCTATCACGCCGAGCGCAACAGCAGAGATGTAAGAGTGGTGCCGGAATGCTTCGCGCGCATAGATATTAGAGAGGTGGATTTCGATGACGGGCAACGCCACGGTAGATATCGCATCGCGGATAGCGATGCTGGTATGCGTATACGCCGCCGGATTAATCAGAACACCATCTGCCCAATTGATATGTCCCCCGATAACGGAGACGATTTCGCCTTCGTGGTTTGACTGGAAGATTTTCAGCATCACGTCGTGAGGCGAAGCGGCGGCCTGCCGGTCCAACGCGGCGTTGATGTCTTCCAGCGTTTGATGCCCGTAAATCTCTGGCTGACGTTTGCCTAAAAGATGCAGATTGGGGCCGTGGATAACAAGAATGTTCATAAACTTCGTATTCCCGATGCTTAGATTTTGTCAAGGAGTTTCATCAAAAGTTCTTTGATCTCGTCGTATCGCCCGCGCAACTGATGGAACCCGATTTTGAGCTCCTCAAGGATGCCGGCTTGGGTAACGATTTCCCGTCGTTGTTCGCCGACTTCTTTCTGGAGGCCCGCGTTTTCTTCCTTGAGTGTGTTGTATCGCCGATCCGAGGCACTCTGACGTTCGGCGGCTTCCTTCTTGAGCGTGTCGTATTGCTGCTCTGATGCACTCTGACGTTCGGCGGCTTCCTTCTTGAACGCGTCGTATTGCCGCTCTGATGCACTCTGACGTTCGGCGGCTTCCTGCTTGAACGTGTTGTATCGCCGATCCGAGGTGCTTTGAAGTTCTTTATACCGGAGATCTGCGTCCTGTTGATAAGCCGCAAATTCCTCCGTCTGCGCGTTATATCGGAGATCTGCCTCTTGTCGATAAGCCGCAAATTCCTCCGTCTGCGCGTTATACCGGAGATCTGCCTCTTGTCGATAAGCCGCAAATTCCTCCGTCTGCGCTTTGTTTGCTGCCTTTAGCACCTCAATTTCTGCCTCTAGCACCTCAATTTCTGCCTTTAAGGCCTTGTTCCTCCGCAGCAATACTAAGAGGCCTAGCACACTAATGCTGAGCAATCCTATGTCAATGAGACTAAAAGTCACGAAACTAAATTCCATGGTCTGCTCCTTCCTGAAGAGGAAAGCCAGATTTGATGATGCTTCCTCAACTTGTTTTTAATTATACACTTAATCACACTTTGTTGTCAACCTTTTTAGGCAATAGAAAATTGTTTTGACAAACCGCGTTTTTTGTGGTATAATTGATAGCAAATTTATGCCAAACTCGTTTTTTGGCGAGAACTCGTTGCATAACCTTGTGTATTTTTGAAAATGAGACTCAATATCATGATAACACTAAGAACCACGGTCGCGCTGTTGCTCTGCATCAGTGCGGCGCATGTCGATGCCGCCACGCGGGAATACTGGCTCGCCGCAGAGAAAGTGGAATGGAACTACGCTCCCAGCGGACAAAACCTCATCCGCCAGGCGATGGGACTGGACGTTTGGGGGAAGGCACTCGTCTATCAGAAATATCGCTACATTCAGTACACCGATGATACCTACACCACCCAGGTCGAACAGCCCCTGTGGATGGGCATCCTCGGGCCGCAACTGCGCGCCGTGGAAGGCGATAGCGTCAAAGTGCATTTCCGCAACAACGCCGACAAACCGCTCAGCATCCACGTCCATGGATTGCAATATGACGAAGAAAACGAAGGCGCAGATATGAAGGGCTCTGGGGCCTCCGTACCACCGGGCGGCACCTTCACCTACCATTGGGAAGCGAATACCGATGCCGCGCCAGGACCCGCCGATCCGTCGTCTATCGTCTGGCTTTATCACTCGCATGTCGACGCGGTGACTGAAGTCTACGATGGCCTAATCGGAACTATCGTGGTAACTAAAAAGGGCATGGAACGTTCCAAGGCAGACTCGCGGCCAACGGACATTGACAAGGCGTTTACCACTCTCTTCCTGATTTTCAATGAAAACGGCAGGGAGATTGTCAAAAGTGGACAGCGCACCGAATATGAATCCCCCGAAGAAGAGGAAGAAGGCAATCTTAAACACGCTATTAACGGGTTCATCTTCGGAAACCTGCAGGGATTGGAAGTCGAACAAGGCGACAGAGTACGCTGGCACCTCATCGGTTTAGGCACCGAAGTTGACATGCACACGGCGCATTGGCACGGCCAAACCGTACTGAACGCCGGCAGACGCACCGACGTGGTAGAACTCCTCCCTGGCACCATGATTACCGTCGATATGATTGCCAAAACGCCGGGAAATTGGCTCTATCACTGTCACGTCGCTGACCATATTACCGCAGGAATGTTGACGCGTTGGAAAGTCGTCCCAAAGCGTTAACATCACTTTATCCAAACTTATTGGCAGCATTCCTGTCAAAGTTGGGAAGGACAGATTTCCATACAGGACTTACGCCAAGACTGTCATTCACACCGGTAGGCGCGGTTTCCAACCGCGCAGGAACTAGGGTGCGCTTGCAAAGCGCGCCTACGGCACCGGCCTACTGTTTCCGTACGATAAAAAAAGGAGATAATAATGTTTAAACACGCAATGACTTACGTTTTATTAACCGCGCTGCTCTTATTTCCCATCAGCGGGAACATAGACGCAGCTGAGGAACTGACACTCTATTCCGGCAGAAGCAAAAGCCTCGTCCAACCGCTCATCCAGCAGTTTGAGAAGGAAACCGGCATTACCGTGAAAGTCAGCTACGGCAATACCACCCAACTCGCCGCCGCCCTCATGACTGAGGGAGAGAAAAGCCCCGCCGCGCTGTTTTGGGCACAAGATGCCGGCGCACTCGGTGCCGTCAGCAAAAAGGGACTGTTTGCCAAACTACCCGAGGCTATTCAGGAAAAAGTTCCAGCGAATTTCCGCCACGCCGACGGCTCCTGGGTCGCGACGAGCGGCAGGGCGCGCGTCCTCGCCTATAGCCCAGAACGCATCACTACCGAGCAACTTCCCAAAAGTGTGTTTGAACTAACGCAGCCGATGTGGAAGAACAGAATCGGCTGGGCACCGCGCAACGCCTCCTTCCAAGCGTTTGTCACCGCAATGCGGATGCAAGCCGGCGAGACGCGCGCAGAAGAATGGCTCCGCGGGATGAAGGAAAACGGCGCGAAGACTTACGCGAAAAATACCCCTATCATTGAAGCACTCGCCGCAGGGGAAATAGACATCGGGCTACCGAACCACTATTACTTGCTCCGTTTCAAAAAGAGCAACGCCAATTTCCCTGTCGCGCAAACCTTCTTTAAGGCGAACGACCCGGGCAACCTCGTCAACGTCGCAGGCATCGGGATACTGAAAAGTAGCAAGCATCAGAAGACCGCGCTGACATTCGTGGAGTTCTTGCTCTCGGCGAAGGCGCAGCAGTTCTTCGTCAGCGAAGTCTTTGAATATCCGGTGATTGACGGCGTAATTCCGAATGCAAACTTAATACCCTTGCCGGCACTGCTCAAACTTGTGCCAACGTTCGATCTGAATGAGATGGATGACCTCGAGGGAACCCTCGCGTTATTGCGGAAGGTCGGCATTTTATAGCGAGAAAACCACACGGGGACAAGCTGCCGCGCGCCGGTGAAAATAAGGTAGGTAGGACATCAAATCGCTAAAACTGGGTGGGCCTGTCGGAATCCACCGCTATTTTTTCGCCATTGCAATCGCCGTGGGGAGTGGCGGGCTCATGCCGCTCGGCTATCTGTTTGCCAAAGCCTTCTCCGCAGAAGCCACCGTCCTTTCAGACATCGTCTTCCGCTGGCGAAACGGGGAGCTCTTCCTCAATACGCTGCTGCTAGCCATCGGCGTGCTGACGCTTGACATCTTGCTAGCAATGCCCGCAGCCTGGTTGACGAGCCGGACGAATCTCCGCGCCAGACGCTTTTGGACGGTGCTGTGCGTCTTGCCGCTGGCCATCCCCGGCTACGTGATGGCTTATGCGCTGCTCGCGCTTGGCGGCAACAACGGTATTGTCGCCCAACTTTTTCCGCTAAGCGCGCGCTTCCCGCGACTCAGCGGCTACTGGGGCGCGCTCATCGCGCTCAGTGCTTACACGAGCCCCTATCTCTTCCTCAATCTGCGCAGCGCGCTGTTGGGACTCGACCCGAGCTTAGAGGAAGCCGCGCGAAGCCTCGGCCATCGGTATCGCGAAGTTTTCTTCTACGTCATCCTCCCGCAGCTGCGGCCCGCCTTCTACGCAAGCGGGCTGCTCATCAGTCTACACGTGCTTGGCGACTTCGGTGTCGTGTCCCTGATGCGCTACGAAACCTTCAGTTACGCACTTTACACCGAATACATGCTCTCATTTGAGCACATTTCCGCAGCATGGCTCGCACTGATGCTCCTCGCCTTTACTGCCAGCCTCCTCGCTCTTGAAGCACGACTCCTCAAACGGATGAGGCTCCACCGCGCGGGACGCGGCACCGCACGACACCTATCGCTTGTATCGCTCGGCGGACCGGGGCGCACCGCCGCCTATTTTTTTCTCAGCTTACTGGGGTTCGTCACCGTCGCCATCCCTATAGGAAGCATTCTCTTCTGGATGGGACAAGGAGATGGACAGATAACCCCCGGGCTGATAAAAGGCCTCATCGGTTCGCTGTCCATCGCACTTCCGACAGGAGCACTCTGTGCAGTGATAGCCGTGCCGTTCGCTTATCTGAACGTGCGGCACCCATCGCGCCTATCAGACACGCTAGGACGCATCGCCTACATCGTCTACGCACTCCCGCCGCTCGCGTTCGCGCTCTCGCTCATCTTTTTCGTCCTCAACAGCATGCCGTTTATCTATAAGACGTTGCCGGTACTTATCTACGCATGCACCTTACACTTCTTGGCAGAGGCGGTTGGACCGGTGCGAAGTTCGATTTATCAGGCTTCGCCGCACTTAGAAGAAGCAGCACGCTCACTCGGATATTCATCAATACAGGCGTTCTTCCGAACCCTCTTCCCGCTCCTCATCCGCGGCATGCTAACCGCCACCGCCCTCGTTTTCCTCGCAACAATGAAGGAATTGCCGCTCACATTGCTCCTATCGCCAGCTGGCTATGAGACGCTGGCACTGAATGTATGGAGCTACACAACAGAAGCGATGTTTGCCGAGGGAGCACCTTACGCCCTCGTAATGCTGTTGATTTCGGCGGCGTTTGTGGGCGTAGTCCTTCGTAAGCAGGGATAAGAATACCGCCTGTAACGGCGGATGTCCATATCCGCCCGCAGCCCGCGCGAAAAATTACCCAGCTCTTTTCTTTATCCGCATCAAAGCGCGCCTACCGAAAAAGCATCTTAGGAACTTGCGCCCATCCTATCATAATTTTCAAACATTTTCTACACAAATTTGTCTAATCATGATATAATTGGCACAGACTCTTGATTGGCAAAACGGCATGCACATCTTAACCGAATTTTTAACACTGCCGCCGCTCATAGCGCTCGGCGCAGATGCACTCAGACTGCTCCTCGCATTCGCGCTCGGCACCTTTGTTGTTAAGATTTACCAATGGACGCACACCAAAGTCCCGCAAAAATCGTTTACCGACACGCTTATCATCCTCTGCATGCTCATCTCTGTCGTAATGGTAATCATCGGAGACAGCATCGCACGGGCGTTTAGCCTCGTCGGCGCACTGTCTATCATCCGATTTCGGACCGCGGTGCAAGACCCGCGTGATATCGCCTTCGTGTTTTATGCACTCGCCGTAGGCATGGCAGTCGGAGCAGGAAACCCATCTGTTGCAATCTTGGCTACCTTCCTCATCGGCATCATCATCCTCGGGATGCACCACTGGCACCAGCGGCTCGGCGACGATAACGAATTTAGCCTCGAATTTTGCCTGCCACCTGACCCGGGAGCCGAAACCGTTTACCGCACCGTTTTTCAGAAGCATCTCGTTTACGAACGCCTCCTTGAAAAACGGATTAAGAGAGCTGGGCAAGTTGAACTGACATTCCGCGTGAAATTGGCAAAACCTGACGAATGGCTCACCTTTTTTAACGCACTGTCAGAAATCGAAAATGTCACCGACATAAAATTAGACAAGGAATAACGAAGGGCGGATATCTAGGGTTGCCGCCCACTACACCCGCAGAAAATGGACGGATATAGGTACCTGTCTTTACAGTCCGCGGGAGGGAGAATTCATTTAATGAAACGCATCACTTTAATGGCACTCATCGTGCTTAGCCTCGCCGCCGCAATGAACGTCAACGCCAAACTTTCAGACGAACAGAAACGGTTCGACCTGGATGGAAACGGCACACTGAGCCCCGAAGAAGATGAACTCATGCTGCGTGTCACTGGACTCGAAGCGTTCACCGGCGACAAATTCACACGCCAAGATATTGAGGATGTCAATCGCACCCTCAATGCGGAAAGAGATGGCGACAGACGCGGCGGAATGCCGAGATTTGGCGGCCGGCGGCGCGGGCCCGGGCCCGCAGTAAAAATCGTTGAGCAGTTTGATACCAATGGCGATGGAAAACTCACCGGTAGCGAACGAACAGCCGCACTCAGCACACGCCTCGATGGCGAGCTCAAGCGGCTGAACCCCGCCACCCCGAGCGGCGATATCCAGAGCGACGTAGCCGCAAGTCGCGACGCAAAACCTGAAGGTTCACCATCACTCTATAATAGCGATACACTGCGCACCTTCTATCTCCGCTTCCACGACGAAGATTGGTACGAACAGATGAACGCCTTCTATCGCACCGACGTGGAGGTACCCGCCGAACTCGTTGTCGATGGGAAGGTGTACCCGAACGTCGGTGTCCACTTCCGCGGCTCGTCCTCCTACTTCACGGTGGAGTCGGAGAAAAAGTCGTTCAACATCGCCGTTGACTACGGCACTGATGGACAGCGGCTCGACGGCTACAAAACGCTTAACCTGCTCAACGGGCATGTCGATGCCTCTTTTCTCCGCGAGGTGCTTTACAATCGCATCGCGCGCGATTACATCCCCGCCATGAAATCCAACTTTGTCAAATTGGTAATCAACGGCGAAAACTGGGGCATCTACATCAACCTACAGCAGTATAACAAGGATTTTCTAGCCGAGTGGTTTGACACGAAAGCCGGCGTGCGATGGAAGGTCGGCCCCGGCGGTGGCGCGCTCGTCTATTCAGGCGATAACCTGCAAGCCTACCAAGAGAATTACCAACTCAAAACCAAGAACGCCGACGATTCTTGGAAATCCCTCATCGCGCTCTGTCAAATCCTTGACAGCGGAACACCGGATACAGTGTTGGATGAAAGATTCGCCCTAGTCTTCAACATTGACGGTGCACTGTGGCAGCTTGCTATTGCAAACGTCTTCATGGATGACGACAGCTACATCCACAAAGGCGGCGATTACGCCATTTATCAGGATATCACCGGCAGATTCCACCTGATATCGCACGATAACAATGAGAGCTTCCGATTCGCGAGAGGCGGCGGACGGGGCGGACCCGGAGGCGGCTGGACATGGGGCGATATAGACGGCGGCATGGTATCGCCTGTCACGCATCAAAACAATCCGGCACGGCCCGTCATCAACCGACTGCTTTCACATCCGCACTGGCGCGCCCGATATATCGCGCACGTCCGCACCGTTATTGAGGAATGGCTTGATTGGGAGGTAATTCAACCTGTCGTCACCGAGTATCACGAACTTATTGACGCTGCAGTACGGGAAGATGATAAGAAACTCTACGCCTATCAAGACTTCGAGAACGCGCTCAGCAGCGGCGAGGAAAACGGTTTTGCAGGCAGAGGCACCCCAAGCATCAAAACTTTCGTCACACAAAGACGCAACTATCTGCTCAATCATCCCGAATTGAAAAAACCGGTCCCGAAGATTATCGCCGTCTCCAAACCGCTTTCTGAACCCATCGCGAATCAGCCGGTAGAAATTAAGGCGGAACTGGATAAATCCGTTGCAATAGATTCAGTCTTGTTGTATTATGGCACAAACCGGCACGGCGTTTTCAATCACGTCGCAATGGAACCTGTGGGCGGCGCATCCGACTCTGATGAAGCCCGCGGCGAAATCCCTGCTTTTCCGGCAAGCACCACAGTCTACTATTACGTTGAGGCGAACGCGGTAGCAACCCACGGCACGACGACTTTTTGGCCCGCGCGCGCTGAACGCGGCGCAGCACATTACCGCGTCGGGACTACCGTTGCGAAAAAGAGCACCATCGTCATTAACGAGTTGATGGCCGCCAACACGAACAGCATCGCCGACCCGCAGGGCCAGCACGAAGACTGGCTCGAACTGCACAACGTCACCGATAACACGGTGAACCTAGCCGGGATGTATCTGACAGACAAAACGGACAATCTCACGAAGTGGGAATTTCCCGAAAACACGGCTATTCCGGCGCGCGGGTATCTCATTGTGTGGTTAGATGAAGATGGCAAGGCACCCGAAGGACTCCACGCCAACTTCAAACTATCGAGAAGCGGGGAAACCATCGTGCTAGTGGATACCGATGCGCGGGGGAATCAGGTGCTTGACAAAGTAGCCTTTGACAAACAAGAGAAGGATGCCGCCCTCGGCAGATGGCCTAACGGCACCGGCACCCTCAGGCAGATAAAAATGACACCGGGCGAAGAAAACAAGCTCAAATAGGATTTGAGCGCATCTAATAGTGGGCCGCCCGGTAGGCGCGGTTTCAAACCGGGGTAGGAGGGACCTCCCGGTCCCGATGCAGTAGGAGGAACCTCCCGGTCCCGATGCAGTAGGAGGAACCTCCCGGTCCCGATACCGCTTCACCGCCTAACCAAAGTAGGACTTGAGGAACGCAGCGAATGCGATAAGGGTAGGAACAATCCACGCAGCGTGTTTCCAGAACCGCTTGGAAAAGGCGCGTTCGCCTTGGCGTTCCGCTCGTTCCTCGCGAAGCTCCATGACAATTTTAACGAGAAGCGCGATTTGCTCGTCTTGGCGATCGAAGTGAGCGTCGCCCTGGTCAAAGCGTTCGGCGGTGTGCTTCTCGCTATCCGCGAATCGCGCGAGCACCTGCTTGAAGAGTGCTGCGGTATGCTCTTCGCTCTGCTTGAAAAGTGCTGCGGTGTGCTTCTCGCTATCCGCGAATCGCGCGAGAACCTGCTTGAAGAGTGCTGCGGCGTGTTCTTCGCTCTGCTTGAAGAGCATTGCGGCGTGTTCTTCACTCTGCTTGAAAAGTGCTGCAGTGTGCTGCTCGCTATCCGCGAATCGCGCGAGCACCTGCTTGAAGAGTGCTGCGGTATGCTCTTCACTCTGCTTGAAAAGTGCTGCAGTGTGCTGCTCGCTATCCGCGAATCGCGCGAGAACCTGCGCGAGTAACTCCGCTATATGCTTTTCACTCTGCTCGAAGCGTTCGGCAGTGTGCTTTTCATTCCGGTCAAACCGTGCATCGGTATGTTTCTCGCCCCGGTCCAACCGGTCTAAGAGAATGTCTTGCAATTTTTGTAGATTCATATTTTCTCCAGAGACCGGCACCCCGTATTGTGAAGCGGCGCGCGAACGCGGCCGTTTGCCGCGGATAATACGCACGCACCACAGATATCTTAATAATATCAGATATGTTTCACGTTTTTCAAGAAAAAACGAACCTTTTGTTGCATTGAACGTCTAATGCAATAAGAGCCGCGATTGCATCAATACGAACGGAAAAAATAGCCCTTGGAGCAGGACTTACGCAATTTAAGTTTCCCGCCGGTAGGCGCAGACGTTGGCGCGCACGTGGAACGCGCACCTACCGAAGGCTTTCCGCGTAAGCCCTAGGAGAAAACAATGTCTGTTGCTACTTTTACAGCCTATATAGATACCTACTCGGAGGTTGAAAGCGATTCGATAGAAGATTTTGACCTCGAGGAAGAACGCGAACTCGTCTTGCAGTGCCAAAACGGCGATGCCGACGCAATGGAAGTCCTCGTGATTCGCTACCAACAGTGGGCATACAACATCGCCTACGGCCTCCTCAGCCATCACGAAGACGCGCAGGATGTCACGCAAGACGCATTCCTCTCCGCGTGGCAAAACATCGGACAGTTTAAATTCAAGTCCCGGTTTTCCACATGGTTCTACCGCATCGTGAAAAACAAGGCACTCAATCTGCTCGATCAGCGGCAGCGCCGCAAAACCGATCCGATGGAGATTGACGATACACAGCCGTGGGTGCCGCTTGACACGGAAACCCCAGAACGACTCGCACTCTACGAGGAACGCAAGCAGCTTGTCCATGCCGCGCTCGCCAAGCTCAAGGAGAACCATCGGACTATCCTGGTCCTGCGGGAACTCCAAGAACTCTCCTATAACGAAATTGCTGCAGTCCTCGGCTGCACGCTCGGACGCGTCAAATCCCGGTTGCATGAAGCCCGAAAGGCGTTGAAAGCGGAATTAGAGAAGTTTGACTACGAGTGGTAATTTTAGTAGCACCGCCAAGCGTCCGGTCAACGCGGTTTCGCAGGGAGAAATCCGATGCGTCTCGGCTGACGCGGGGTGTGCCTTTGATAAGTTTTTGCAAGAACTCACAACGTGAGTTCGGCCTGGTAAGGGCGGAGTTACGCTCAGAGGCAATGTAAAACGCCCACTAGGAAATCCAAAATTCAGATGAACCATCAACGTATCCAAAACGAATTATCCGCCTATTTAGACGATGAACTATCGCCAGCGACGCAAGAGCAAGTCGCGGCGCATCTACGCGGCTGCACTGAGTGTCGGCAGCTGCTCGCCACGTTCCAGCGGAACCGTCGTCACATTGCAGCACTCGCGAGGCCCGTGCCGCCGATAAAGGCGGCGGTGATGACACAGGTCCGCGCGCAAGCCGCACTGCCGCCCGTAACCGTGTCACAACGCATCGGCATCCTCTTCAGAAATGCCGTGCTTTCCCTGCGCGAAGGCGCGCAAGCACTGAAGAAAACAAAACCATGGGTCTTCCAACCCATAACCGCAGGAGCAAGTGCAGTCTTGACGCTCGCGCTCACCGTCGGGTTCCTCTACCTCTATCCGACCGGAACTCACTATGAAGAAGCACTTGATTTCTACTTCGGACTCCACACGGAGCAGGTGGCGGATAGCCCGTTGAGCTCAAACGTCGGCACCCCGCTCAGCAGTGACATGATAAATCCAATCGACACCCTCGATGACGCTGAACTGTTCGACCTCTACTTAGAGGAATAAGATTGCGAAGAACGGGCCCTCGCACCACGGGCCATTGAACTTTTTTATGAAGTATCTCAACCTCATCTGCCTCTCAATTCTAACCTTTTGGCTCTCACCGGCTAACCTCCCGTTTGCTGACGTAGACACGCTTTGCCGCATCGCCGAAGCGCAACGCGATGTCAGTTATGTCGGCGTGCGGCTCAAGACAATCGGCACCTCCAACGGCACCAGAACGATGGAGGTACTCGTCATCCATAAAAGCGCAGAGCACTCCTACCGGAAAGTGTTATCCATCGTCGGCGAGAAACAGCCCGTAGAAAGGGAACAGGGACGCGGCACACACGAAAAAAATCGCCGCCGCAGAAGCAGAAACCGGGACAGAGCCAGAAAACTCGGCGAATGGGAACGCAATCGGAGCCAATTCTCGAAAAAAGAGATTGAACTCCTCTCCCAAAATTACCAACTGGAATTGGAACATTTGAGCGACAAAACCTTGAACTACGAAACAGCCCTCTTAGCCATTAAGCCCAAACTACCCGGCAGACCTGCTAAATACATCACCTTCGCACGCAAAAACGGAGTTATCTTGGAGGTGAAAGACCTGGATTCGGAGGGCACGCTACGGGAAATGTTCGCCTACACCCGACTCAGCTTCGATCCGGAAGTTGTCCAAACCCAATGGCAGAAATACCAGAATGAGATTCATGTCGCACCACGGCGCAGCCAACCGATTTCGTATGAAAATGCAAACGCATTACTAAATGGCAAACTCGTCCTGCCGGCATACCTGCCAGCCGGCTTCCAACTGTTAGAACTTCGTTGGATTAAAGACAGAGAGCGCGCGATTCACCTTACCTACACTGACGGCCTGCTGGGATTCTCGATTTTTGAGACAATAGGAAGCCGAATGAGAGGAGACCGGCGCGGCAAGAAAATCGACATCGGCGGAACGACTCTCTACAGACACAAACGCGGGCATGAGGATGTCTTCATCTGGTCCCGCGCCGACATCGTCTTTTTCTTATACGGCGCAGTCCCGTCTCCCGAAAAACTGAAGGTTGTCAAATCTATCATCACCCGCGACGTAAAAGAGAAATGAGGGAGGCCGAACGAGCCCGGTAGGCGCGCTTTGAAAGCGCGCCTACCAGAGAAACGGAACCTGAATGAGGAGGAAAATATGCTAAAAACCGTTATGCTCAGCATCATCGCCACCGGCATGCTGCTTGCAGGGAACACCACTGCTGACACCCCGAAGGCAGAACTCGAGAAATCACCGCGCCACGGCGAGTGGGAGAAAATCACCGCCGCCGATGGACATGTCGTCAATACGTTCGTCGTCTATCCGGAGGTAAAGGAGGCAGCAACCGCGATCATCGTCATCCACGAAATCTTCGGACTCACCGATTGGATTCGGCTCGTCGCCGACCGGCTCGCCGCCGAAGGATTTGTCGCGCTTTGCCCAGACCTGCTTTCGGGCATGGGACCCGAGGGCGGCGGGACAAACAGCTTCGCCTCCGGGGACGAGGTCCGACGCAAAATCAGAGAACTCTCCGCCGAGAGAGTTCACGCTGCTCTGGATGCTGTCCAGAAATACGCCCGCGCTTTGCCTTCAACCAACGAGAAAGTCGCGGTTTCTGGGTTCTGCTGGGGCGGAAAACAGACGTTCAGTTACGCCGTCCATTCCGATGAAGTAGCCGGTTCTTTCGTGTTCTACGGCTCCGCGCCGCCTGTGGAAGATGTCCCGAAAGTGTCAGCACCAGTCTACGGGTTTTACGGTGAGAGTGACAACCGCATTAACGCAACAATTGATGCCACCAAAGCGGCGGCGGATACCGCAAACGTCACCTACGAACCGGTAATCTATGAGGGAGTCGGCCACGCTTTCCTGAGACGCGGCATGGCAGCAGATGCCAACGACGCGCAGAAATCCGCCGTGCAAGCGGCGTGGGAACGGTGGGTTTCTCTCTTGCGAGAACTATAGACGCTTTTCCTATAATTTGGGCTCGGGCCAGCCCGAGTGCCGAGCGTGTCAGGGCCGATGGCTATGGTTTCCGCCTGTTTATTTCTTCCATCTTCACGCGCGCTCGCCCTACAGAGCCTGAACGAGAACACCGGTAGGTACGCTTTACAAAGCGCGCCTACCGGCGAGGACTGCACAACGCTATGGCAAACCGATTAAAAAACAAGATTGCGATTATCACAGGGGCCGCGCGCGGCATCGGCGCGAAAAGCGCGCAGCTTTTCGCACAAGAAGGAGCCGCTGTCGCCATCTGGGATCTCAACGCTGAACGCGGGCAAACCACCGCAAACGCGATTCAAGCGGCAGGCGGCACAGTGCTGTTCTGTCAATGCGACGTAACCGATGCCGCGCAAATTGAGCGCGCTGTTGCCAAAGTAGTGACAGAACTCGGCACACCCAACGTCCTCTTTAACAACGCAGGCATCGCTGTTATTGGGGAACTGGAAGAGATTTCTGAGGCAGACTGGGAACGGCAATACGCTGTCAATGTGAAGAGCATCTATCTCGTCTCCCGCGCGATAATCCCGCTGATGCGAGATGCAGACGGCGGCTCCATCATCAACATGGGCAGCGAATCCGCGTTCGTCGGGTTCCCGATGCACCCAGCGTATACCTCCTCCAAAGCCGCCGTCGTGCATCTCACGCGCAGCATGGCAGTACGGTACGCGGCAGACAACATCCGTGTCAACAGCCTGTGCCCAGGCACGATTAACACCGAACTCTATCAAGAATTCTTGGCGCAGCAGCCAGACCCGGGGGCGATAAACAAGGAAATCGAGGAGATGCACCCGTTAGGTATCGGCGAACCGGAGGACATCGCCTGGGCCGCGGTGTATCTCGCCGCCGATGAGTCAAGATACATGACCGGGGCACCGATGCTAGTTGAAGGCGGAATTTTGTCACTCTGACTCACACAAACCGCGCTTTCCAACCGCGCCCTACTCTACACGACCCGGGCGTTAAGCACGAAGCCGCATCCATTCTCACTCTGGCAGCTCATACCCCGCTTGAAAAAGCCGCTCTAAATACTGCTCCACCGCCTCATCTAAAATTTCCGGGTCTTCATCCACGAGTGCCGCGACCTCGGGGGGTAATTTGTTGTACAGTGAGTTCCGAACCTGCGCCAAAAAGTCGCGCTGTTCTTCGGGCGACAGTTTGTTGAGATGTGCTAAAACGATAGGAATTGACGCGTCCAGCGACTGCTGAGCCCTCTCTAACAAGACCTCGCCTTCCGCTAACGTCTTTTCTACCGCCGCCATCTCTGCTTTCACCTCGGCTATCTCTGCCTCCGTAAACCCAGTCTGTTCCTCGCCACCGCCGGTGAAAACTGACTCTCCTGCGGTTGCATCGGCATCCTCACCTTCGAGGTCACTCAAGTCTGAACCCGAAAGCGTCTCTCCATCTTCCTCATCAAATAGCTCCCCCTCTGAATCCATCTGGAGTTCAGAAGATGCAGACGTTTTCTCTTTCTGGGTATCCGATTTCGCGGGTGTCGCGCTATACTTCCTCGTCGCCGGTGCCTCCAGTTTTTCCCGAAGGAAGAAGTAGTGCACGCCGAGCGCGATTAACAGTAAAGCCAACCCTGAAAATACGTAGGTACTTCGTCTCATAAATGGCTCCTTTCTCAAGAATTGAACGGCACACCTCTCTGTGTTGAAGAACTGTGTTGAAGAGCAATGCTGCAGATACTAGAGAGGTATGCCTTTGCACGGTAAAGTTTCGGTAGACCGCGGGTTCTGCTGGGCCCTGGGACTGATGGCTATGCGTGGGGCGAGGGGCAACCCCTCGCCCACCGGGAGTTCGCGGCGGCGTGTACCGCCAGCTGTTACTGTCTGTCAGTGATGCCGATTGAGCTTAAGCACGCCGAGTACGCCCGAGAGGCCGCGACGGCTTCGTTGAAGCGTATCACTGCCGCCGCCTTAGCGATGGCTAAACTGAGTGTAGCATTAACAATATCCACTGTGGAGCCTGCCGCTACCGCCTTATCATAGGCATCCTGGGCATCATCAACAGCCTGGTTGGCCAAAATGTATGCCCCCACGGCAGCTCGCAAATCATCGGCAGGACAGTGTCTATCAATGCGCTCGCGTCTCTCTTGAGCTTGCTGTTGCGCTTCCTGAAGATTGAAGCCTTGCGCGAACACCACTGTGGCAGTAAACGCCATCGCGCACAGCACCATAACGCTGAGCAGAGTCAGCACATTTGAGTTTTTCATTGTCTGTTCCTCTCGTTTGCATTCCTTCCAAGGAATACCGGGTTGAATAAATAAAAACGTGGGCGAAACGCCGCCCAACAATGCTTATTACTTACAATAAACACCTAAGTCATAAGAAAGTTCCAAGAAAAAACTTTTTTTGGCAATGCCAACAAGCGGGCATCCCGCCTTGGAAACATCTCTGAACTATTTTAACAGAAGTCAATCTGAAATGTCAATGTTTTTTCCAGAGCGAGCCAGTTTTAAAATTGGCGCGTCCCTTCATAGAGCAAACTCGCCTGAAGTTTCAGTAATTAAGAGGGCATTTTCGGCAAGCGGGCATGCGCAGTGCGTGTCAGAGCGGATGTCTATCGTTTCCGCCCGCTCCCCGAATTCAGAAATAGGTCTGCTCCTCACCGTAATGCCGCACTGCCTTTGGACGTTCATCTACCTGCCACGGCAAGTTCACGGGAATGATGCCCGCCTCAAAATACGCATCCGTTAACTGCCAAAATTGCAAGCGCGGGTATCGTTTCCCGTTATGCTCAATTGCACCTGCTGCCTCGGCGAGATGCCGCATCCCGCGCGTGACAGGGTGCAAGGTGATGAAAATGCCGATGGCGGCGTTCGCATCCTGCATCGCCGTGCGGAACGCGCGCACCTGATTGGGGGACAGACTCCTCCCCGATTTTACCTCCGCGATAACCGGCAGCTGCGTCGCCGCGCTGCTGTTTTCCCAAAGCAGCACCTTCCCCGTGCCATCGAACCCGCCATCGTTGCTGTTCGCTGTCGGCGCAAGTCCCAATCGGGTGACAGCCCAGTTTGCAAAATCGTGTGGGTTCTGCTCGGCGAGGAGAATAGCATCCTGACACGTTGTCGGATATCCCTCAATGGCGTAGTCCACTTTGGGGACAAGCCCGTGCCGTTCGCGCAGCCGCCGCTCCATGGGTTCCAAAGCGAGCACCGTCAAATCGATGCCTACCCAATGCCGATTGAGGCCGTGTGCGGCATCTAACGCCGTGCCGCAGCCACAAAACGGATCGAAGACAATATCACCGGGAGTGGAAGCGGCTTTGATAATCCGTTCCAAAAGCGCGAGCGGCTTCTGCGTCGGATAGCCAAGCAGTTCTTGCTTAGATATTTGTCCGCCTGCAGGAATATCTGTCCAATAATCCTCGATGACTTTGCCTTTGCCGAAAGACGCAGTCACCGCTGCGTCGTCTCTGCCATCGGAATACCCGGCAGTAATGCCGCTTTCACCCTCAGCATATTTCCTGCGCGCCACGAAGGCATCGCTGTAAGGAATGCGGACCGCGTCTCGGTGGAAGGTGCTCGCTTGCCCCTTCGCATAAAAGAGCAGGATATCGTGTTTCCGAGGAAACCAGCGTTTGGTATTACTCGGCCCGGTATAACACCACACAATCTCGTTCCGGAAATTCGACGCGCCAAAAATCGCATCCATCATGCATTTCAGATAGTGGCTCGCGTGCGGGTCACAGTGGAGAAAGACGCTCCCCGTCGGTGTCAGCAACCGCCAAATCTCTGCCAACCGCGGGGCCATGAATGCCAAATAGGCGCGCATCGATTCTTCTGCTTTACCCCCCCCCTTAACCAATAGTTAAATCCTGATAAACAATCTGATAAATTGTCCATCGTCTCAACTAATTCAGGATGCCGTCCATCGTAGTGAAGGACAGCGTCTTGATTCTCGCGCGCCGCGTCGTCCCACCGCCAGATATCGTCAAACGCCTTGCGGTGCGCTTTAGACGCGGCGAGGAAGATGTTGTACTTGCGGCCGCTGTTGAACGGCGGATCGAGATAACAGGTGTGGTAGCGTGCGGTTTGCATCTCGCGCATCACCTGGAGGTTATCGCCAAAGTAGAGGGCATTTCTCATGTTGTGTCGCCTCCTGTTGCCTCTAGAAGCATCTGATAGTTCACAGACGCACAAAATACTCAGACAATGCGAAACGCTGTCGGGAAATTTGTCAGCGGTTTCGCCTCACCTGACGCAATATGGAACGTATCCTCCAGCCGTACGCCGCCGATGCCGGGGACAGAAAGCACGGGGTGCCCCACTGTCACCGTCATCCCTTCACGAATCTGCATCCCCGAATCGCCGGGGTGGATAGTCGGCGCGGGCGTTTCCTCAAAGCCGAGCCCTATGCTGTGGCTGATACCCGCAACATAGAATGCGCCGTAGCCGGCTTCCTCGAAAACCTGCTTGGCTGCCGCATCGATGTCACGCATCCGCGCCCCCGGCTTCAGTGCGGTGATACCCGCGGCCTGCGCGCGTTTATAGGTATCAAATAGCTCCTGCTGCTTCGCCGTTGGCGCGCCAATGACGAACGCGCGGCAGAGGTTCGCGCAGTAACCTTTGTAACGCGGCACCAGATCGAGGACTACCAGGTCGCCGGATTCAATCGGTTTGTCTGTCGCAGTGCCGTGCAGCCAGCCCGACCGGATGCCGGAGTTCACGAACACCGGTGTTGCCACTCCGTGTCCACCGGCTTTCCGCATGGCGTATTCCACCTCGGCTGCCACGTCATTTTCCGTAACACCCGGTTCGAGCGTTCTCACCGCCGTCTCCATGCCGATAGCCGCGATATCAGCCGCGCGTTGCATGAGCGCGACCTCGGCAGCATCTTTCACCATACGGAGCTCATCCATCACCGGGGCAATGTCCACCACCGTGACGTGTGGATTCGCTTTTTGGAAGAGATTCAGCAAGAATGCCGGGGTTGAAAACCACATCTGGACTCCGATGGTGAGTTTCTGCTGCGTGCCTCTCATCTGGCGCATCACCTGCACCACGTCTTTAATCTGTTGCCCAACGGAACCGAAAACCCGCACATCTTCCACACCGAGGGACGCTCGCACCTCGGCTTCCTCACCCGTAAAGGTGACGACAATAGGCACGCCTTCCCCTGGGATAATGGCGCGCGGCTGATACCGGTCTTCGCCGAAAAAGTAGACGTAGTCGTCGTGCGTGAGGATGAGATAGGCATCGATGCCCTGCTGTCTCATCCGTGCTTGCGCGCGCTGAACCCTCGTCGTGTTAACCATTTTAACCTGTTCCCTGAAATCGAGACATATCTGGACAAGTCCGTATGAGTCTGTCCGATTTCTAAAGTTCCTGCTTCAGCACTCACCGCCTCCGAGTCACACCAGGTGTGCCTACAATGAGGTCTGACACGAGCTCCACAGGCGTTTTTCCTCTCCGTCAAACCAGCGGCGAGGGTTCTAAATTTATAGCAGCGTTCCGGTCTCGGTCGATGCGCAACCCACAGTCACTGCAGTGATAGTCACGTTCCGATAACGTGAGGGTATCCTTCTTATGTCCACAAGCACTGCACGTCTTCGATGAAGCGAACCACTGAGATGCTTCCTCAATATGCACGCCGAGTGCCGCCGCCTTCGTCTTTAACTTGGTAAGAAATCCCCCGAGTGCTGCGTCTGATAATGCCTTCGCAATCCGGCGGTTTTTCATCATGCCTTTCACGTTCAGAGATTCGATACCGATTGCTGAGACACCTTTCACAATCGCCGTGCTGGCTTTGTGATGCGCGTCTTCGCGGATGCAAGCGATACGATAGTGGATACGGACAACACGTTCCTTCTTTTTCCACCAATTCTGACTGCGATAGACTGAACGACTTAGGGCGCGTTGCGCACGGCGGAGTTGACGCTGATAACGGGCCAAGGCGCGTGGGTTTCCAAAGGTGCGTCCATCAGAGCAAGTGGCGAGGGTGTTGATACCTACATCGATACCCACGGGAGGCAACCCGCGTAAATCGGGTTTGGCTCGGGGCGTGGTTTCGACGAGCACCGATGCAAACCAACGAGGGCCTCGCTTCTTAATCACTACGCGCATCACGTCACCTTTGAACCGCAACGCTTCAAACGTCCGCACCCAGCCTATCTTCGGCAGGTAAAGCCGTTTACCTTCACATTTTATCGCATTGCGTTTATTGTCAACGCGAAACGATTGTTTACCCGACTTCCGCTTATACTTCGGAAACTTGGACAGCTTGTTTTTCCACCGTTGACAGGCAGTGTTAAAATCATCGAAGGCATGTGATGCCACGCGGGCGATGAGCCGTTTCTGCCACGCAAACTGCGTATCCTTTACCGCATTAAACCTAGCGCGCAGGGTGCGGCCGTTCCGCCATTCGCCTGCTGTCAAGCCCGCTTTGAAATCGGACAAAGCATAGTTATAGACGAAGCGTCGGAATCCGGCATGCTGATGGAATTGTTGAACCTGCGCCACAGAGGGCCGCAAGGCAATATGATGAGTTTTCATCGTGTGTTCCCGTATGCTGTGTGTCGCCTATATCATAAGGTGGGCAAAAGGTTTGTATCTCCCGTAGACGGGAGGACATACCGAAACACTTCGTATAGCACTTATGTTGGCGTTTATCACGATAAATCCGCTTTTATCACGATGTGTCTCGATTTTCGGGGGCTAGGAACGTCCTCTTTCGCCTCAGTTGCTCGCGAGGGACAGGTTTTCCCTCGCGCTGCGGTGAAAATTAAAACGCGTCTCCGTAGGGCGCGGGCCTGTCCCGCGCCAGGCTCGGGACCTGACGGTTCTCGCCCGAGTCTGCACTACAGCCCGTGGTCTTCGGGACGAACGCCTTTTTTAAACGTGCCGAAACCGAAGAACGTCGGCGCGTATTCGCCCACGTAAGCGACAACGCTTTCTTCGGGGATAGCATCCTCCATCTCCATGCACCAATAGCAACCGTTGACGAGAAGCCGCCGAAATCCCTCACTCTCCAAATCGACAGACGCGCCCATCGTTGTGTTGAAGATACGCGAGGTGTTGCCTTCATCGCCGGTGTAGGTTTTAATCCACACCATCGGCATCGTGAGGGTATCCTGTTTCGGCGCATCGGTGGGCTCCATACCTACCAGTACTTGCCCGTGAACAAGCACCTGTGCATCGCCCGTTAACTCGGTAATGCCGTAAACATCGGAAGGCCCCCAAATATCCGCAACGCCTTTCAGGATAGGGTGTCCCTTCATCGCATCGTCAATGACACCGCGCGCGCTCTCCTTGCCGTGGTGCCCATGGTGATTCACCCACGTCTCGCCGAGCACCTGCCTGCCGTAGCCGCCATCGAACGCCTCACTATTATGACTATATTTGGCGTAGGGGCTATCGAGGTTTCGGCTATAACTGAAAGCGTGCGTCGCCGTCCGGAGCCCCATGACAGGCTTCCCCGCATTCGTGTAATCCACGATGTGCTTCATCTGTTCATCGGGCAGCTCGCGGAAACGGGTGAACAGCACCATCATATCCGCCGAATCGAGATGATGGAGCCCCGGAATATGCGTCTGCACCTCCGGATCGATTTCGCCGGTTTCTGGGTTAATGGCAAACAGCACGGTGCATCGGAACCCGTGGTGCGTAGCAAGAATTTTTCCAAGCATCGGCAGGGCTTCTTCCGAACGATACTCCTCATCGCCGCTGACGAGGACAATATGTTTGCCCCTGCCGGGCCCCTCGTTTCCTTCATAAACAACCCATTCGTTTTTCATCAAAATCAAACTCCTGATATAAATAAGATAATGTCCCAAGAATTGCGCGAGAGCACTCACCAACCGGGCGGCGCGCCTTCAAACCGCGCCCACGGGGGCACCCAGCGGAAGTCTTGTCTTATTGAGTATACCACATTCTTCCGATAAAGTCACGTCAAATTTAAAAAAGTTTGACATCCATATCCGATTTGTGTTAAACTCTAATCATATCTTTTTGAAACGTCTCGCAGCCCGTAGCGCGAGGGAAAACCTGTCCCTCGCGAGGCACTTTTCACCGTAGCGCGAGGGAAAACCCGGCGAGCACGAATCGCCGAGGGTTCCCCTCGCGATCGCCCGGCCACGAAGCCTAACTAGTTTATTGGAGGTTCTCGATTGTTAAAAGTATCAAAATTTGGCGGAAGCTCCCTCGCAACAGCGGAGCAAGTCCGCCGAGTCTGCGATATTATCACCGAAGACCCGGGACGGCGCATCATCGTCGTCTCCGCACCCGGGAAACGATACAGCCAAGACATCAAAGTCACCGACCTGCTTATCGCTGCAGCGTCAGAGCGGCTCATGGGCAAAATCGGTGCATCCGAATGCGCAGAGGCGATTGAACGTTACAGAAGCATCGCGGCAGAACTCAAACTGCCTGCGGAGGCTATCGATGCCATTGCGCACGATCTGACAGAACGGCTGGAAAACAGCACCGAAAACGCCGATTTATACATGGATACGATGAAGGCAGGCGGCGAAGACAACTGCGCCCGGCTCATCGCACAAGCCCTACAGGCACTCGGCGTAGAGGCACACTACGTTAACCCAAAAGACGCAGGGTTGTTGCTCTCCGACGAACCGGGGAATGCGCAGGTTTTACCTGAGGCATACACCCATCTGCGCGAACTCCGCGAGCGGCCCGGTATCACCATCTTCCCCGGCTTTTTCGGATATGCTAAAGAGGGGAACGTCGTGACGTTCTCGCGCGGCGGTTCGGACATTACCGGCGCGATTCTCGCCAGCGCGGTGCGCGCCGAGGTCTACGAGAATTTCACGGATGTTGACTCCGTGTTCGCCGCGAACCCGTCTATTGCCGAAAACCCTGCGGCGATAGCGGCGCTCACCTATCGCGAGATGCGCGAGCTCTCCTACGCCGGATTCTCCGTCTTCCACGATGAAGCGTTAGAACCGGTGTATCGCGC
Organism: uncultured Poribacteria bacterium; assembly: GCA_958296135.1. Classification (GTDB taxonomy): domain Bacteria; phylum Poribacteria; class WGA-4E; order WGA-4E; family WGA-3G; genus AGPOR5. The sequence goes on along the minus strand of CATQHZ010000001.1, from coordinate 2,948,712 downwards.
GCAGGTGCCGGTGCATATCCGAAATACGAACAACCCGAAGGCTGCAGGCACGCGCATCGTTCCAACGCGTGCAACGAATGGAGAGTTGCCCGTGGTAGGCATCGCCGCGATGGGGAGTGTCTGCTGCGTTTACCTCAGCAAGTATCTGATGAACCGCCAGATCGGATTCGGGCGGCGGCTGTTGCAAGTCTTGGAGGCGGAGGACATCTCCTTTGAGCACATGCCATCTGGGATAGACAACATGTCCATCATCATGCGCGAAGAGAGCCTGTCGGCGGAGAAAGAGAAAAAGATTGTTGAGCAGATCCGCCAGAAACTCGCCCCCGAAGATGTCACAGTAGAACGCGGGCTGTCGCTCATCATGGTTGTCGGCGAGGGCATGCGCTGCACCGTCGGCATTGCAGCACGCGCAACCAACGCATTGGCACGCGCCGAAGTTAATATTGAAATGATTAACCAAGGCTCCAACGAAGTCAGCATGATGTTCGGCATCAAATCCGAAGATATGGAGACCGGGGTGCGCGCCCTATATCACGAATTTTTTGGAACAGCTTAATATGGAAATTACCGTTCAACCCCAAGAATTAGCCGCAGGCGAACTCACCGAAGCACATGTCAAGCAAGCCGTGGCAGCCATCCGCGTTGATGGGTATGTGATTTTGGAGAACGTCGTCAATCATGAACATCTTGACATCCTGCGCGAACGAATGGATGCCGACGCACAAATCCTGATTGAAGCAGAGAAGTGGGGCGGCGCGGGGAGACTCAAAGGGCACCTTCAGCAAGGGCCTCCCCCGTTCGCGCCCTACATTTTCAGAGACATCGTCGCGAACCCTTGGCTCGTGCAGGTGACGAAGGCACTGCTCGGGCCCGGGCTCTACAACAATTTTTACAACGGCAACACGAATTGCCCCGGCAGCACCACGCAACCCCTGCACAGAGATGCAGACCATCTCTGGCCAGCGCAGGAGGTCGCGCATCCGACAGCGGAGGTTGTCGTCAACATCTCGCCGCAGGATACAATGGAAGAGAACGGCAGTGTGGAGCTCTGGCCGGGCTCGCATTTGGATGTCAGCAGTCGGCGGATAGACGCAGAACACGAAGCCGCTCGCCGCGAAATCGCGCCGCCCATCCGCGGCAATGCGAAGAAGGGCAGCGCGCTGATTCGGGACATGCGCCTCTGGCACCGGGGTATCCCCAACTTGTCCGATGAACCGCGCCACATGATTGCGATGATTCACCGCGTCCGATGGCTCCGTTCCAACCGTCGCCTCAAATATCAGACCGGATGCGAAGCCGCCTTTGAAAACAGCGACTTAGACGCGAACGCCGAGTTTGTGGACGCACCCCTGGACGATTACCTCTTCAACCCGAAGTTTTAGAGGAGACAACGGATAGAAAACGCACACATCATGGGGACGATTATGCACACGAAAACCAATTGGATGCCCGCTGAACCAGACTTCGAGGCAATCTGCCAGAGCTACCCTAACCCGATTCACGCGCTCTCGCAGGCGGAGATGCCAGCAATCATCTTGCGAAACGCCTATTCGCCCGCGCAATGCCACGGGCTCATCCACCGATTTACTAACATGGGCCTGATGCGCGACGAAGCGGACATCAACTCCGCCGACAAGCGCACCCGCATCGACATCGGCACCAGTCTCGGCAACCGGGGCAGCGATAAACCCCGGTTCTTGGCGCACGCTCAAGAGACACACCGCCTTTTCAGCTTCCTGTTCAACGGACTTGATAATCCGGTCGAACTCATCTACGAATCGCTAGCAGCACTTTCACCGGGGAAAGAGGTGAAGGTCGCGCGCGAGCCCGATGGCGCGCTCTACGGCCCCGCCATCTTCCGAGTGCATTACGAAACGCATAGCTACAAACCGCACATCGATCATGTCAAATACCGCGAACAACGCACCGACTACGCCGTTTACCGGTTTGAGCATCAATTCGCCGGTGTGCTGTGCGTCCAGAACGCGGATGAGAAAGGGAAAGGCACGCAGGCTATTCTGCACCGGTGCCTCTGGTCTGAAGAAATTCAGCCGCATATCGCCGAGGAGACTTTTGACAGATACGCCGCAGAGAACGGAATAGAGAACTGTCAAGTTGAACTGGCGCAGGGCGACCTTTACTTTTTCAACACGCGCTGCATCCACGAGGTGCCGCCTGTTGCGGGCAATCGCGCCCGCATTGTCCTAGCCGTTTTCATCGGCTACTCCCCGGATGATGACGAAGTGTTCGTCTGGTCCTGAGTGTTTCTCCCTCCAACCGTAGGGCGAGGGAGAGCCTGTCCCTCGCCACGCCAAATCCGTACAGCAAGTGCCCGCAACCTCGGAACATCCGTTTTCCCTCGCAATGCAGCTACGGCACGGCGAAAGTGTTCACATTCTGGACAACCCACCCCATTTTTTAACGATTTGGCGAACTACCTTATTGCGATGCCCAATCATCCGCTGTAGGGCGAGCTCGCCTGATGCTTCAAATATACCCCATATCGTGCAGAATCACGCTATCCATGCCCGTTTTTGTGCAGTTTCTCCGCACATTCGTCTCATGCGCAATTGGCATCATATTTGCTAATAATGTAGTAGTGAGGAGGACACACCCATGAAAACGGAACGCTTTTTGATATTAACGCTCCTTGTCGCCACAGTTTGCTTTCTACCGCAGACCTTGGCGCAGGATTCGCCGCAATTCAAGTTGCCTGAAGGGGTTCAGATGCGCATCGGGAAAGGCTGGATAAGTGAACTCGCGTATTCTCCTAATGGCAGTCAGCTCGCGGTAGCCGGTTCCATCGGGATTTGGCTCTACGATGCACATACTTACGAAGAACTTGCGCTGCTCACCGGGCACACCGAAGGTGTCTCTAGCATCGCGTTCAGTCCCGATGGCCGCACTATTGCTACCGGCGGCGGAGATGAAACAGTCCGGTTGTGGGATGCAGAGACTCAACAGTCTCTAGCGACATTCATAGTGGGCGGCGGCTCTATTTATGCTATCGCCTTTAGTCCGGACGGTAGCACGCTCGCCTATGAGAATGGGCATCAGGTGATGCGCCGGAAGAGCGCCACAGGCCAACAGCAAACGCCGCTCACCACCGGGGATGAAGAGGATTGGATTTCCTCGATTTCCTTCAGTCCCGATGGGAAAACGCTTGCCGCCGGGAGTCAACAGAATGTGGTGATATGGGAACTCGCCACGGGGGCGCGGCTAGCAACGCTCGCTGTCCACAAAGACAACGATGGACAGGTAAACAACGTCTGGGGCGTGAGTTACAGTCCCGATGGGCGCACAATCGCCAGTGGGAGCAGGGAGAATGTGGTGCTGTGGGACGTTGCCAGTGAACAACCAAGAGCAACCCTCTCCATCAATGGAATGGGGGCTTATACGCTTGCTTTCAGCCCAGACGGGAGTCTGCTTGCGACGGGGCGCGACAGCGAGTTGCATCTCTGGAACGCAGCGACAGGCGAGCACTGGGCCGCGCTTACCGCGCACCTGGGCAATCTGAATAGCGTTAGCTTCAGCCCGGACGGTAGCACCCTTGCAAGTAGCGGTGGCAGCGAAGTGCATTTGTGGGATACTGTCAGCGGCGCACACAAAGCGACGCTCACCGGACATACGTCAAGTGTCTCTGATATCGCCATCAGTCCGGACGGGAGCACGCTTGCAACGGCAGGCGGGGCAAACCAGCTGCATTTGTGGGATACCGGAAGCGGCACACACAAAGGCACACTTCGCGGGCATGACTGGTGGGTTTTTTGTGTTGCCTTCAGTCCGGACGGTGAGACGCTTGTAAGTCTCGGCAGGGATATCCACTTCTGGGATGTTGACGGGCGATACCTCAAAGGCACCTCCAAAGGGTTTACAGAGAATTCTTTTTCGTCTTCGGGCGGCGGTTATACCCTCGCTTATAGCCCCGATGGCAGTCTCCTTGCAAGTACTATTGGAGACAACGCCGTGCGGCTGTGGCATGCCGGGCGCACTCACAAAGCGACGCTACGGCACAGCGGGGCCACTGCAATCGCTTTCAGCCCGAACGGACAGACACTTGCCAGCGGCGGTAGGGACAAGACGGTGCGGCTGTGGAATGTTGAAACGGCGGAGCAGAAAGCTGCGCTCACTGGACATACAGACTGGGTTCTCGCTATCGCCTTTAGTCTCGATGGACGCACGCTCGCCAGCGGTGGGAGCCGGGACGATAAAACGGTGCGGTTATGGAACGCGATTACGGGTGAACCGAAAGCCATCCTCGTCGGGCATACGAACAGTATCAATAGTCTTGTCTTCAGCGCGGATGGCCACACCCTCGCAAGTGCTGGCGGTTGGAAAGATCGGACGGTGCGGTTATGGGATGTTGCAACCGGCGAACTCAAAACCACCCTCGTCGGGCATACAAACAGTGTCAATAGTCTTGTCTTCAGCGCGGATGGCCATACCCTTATCAGTGGGAGCTCCGACGGCACAATTCTCTTCTGGGACGTGGCATTAGCACCCCCACACCTCGCCGCCGATGTCAATCGTGATGGCCGTGTCACGCGCGCGGATATGGCCTTTGTTAGCGCGCGGTTCGGGCAAACCGGCACCAATGAAGCAGATGTCAACCGAGACGGCGTTGTCAACATTCTTGATCTGGTTTTGGTGGCAGGTGCCCTCAGTGCCCCTAGGGAATAAAAGCGAATCGCGAAGCGAGGGCCTCTGGCCCGTAGCGCGGGGGCCCGTCCCCCGCAATCACCGATAACTGAATGACTATGGAGGACAAACCGATGAAAACCTTACAGTTGAAAAGGCACTCTTCCGCTACGCACACCGTGAGATGCCTCATAGCGATAATGTTCATCATCAGTCTCCTGAGCGGCTCACCCCTTTTTGCGGTAAATGCCGCGCAGTGGCATTTACCCGAAGGTGCCACAACTCGCATTGGGAGAGGATGGATATCTGGTAACGTCACCTTCTCACCCGATGGCACTCGACTTGCTGTTCCTTCCACCATCGGGATTTGGATATACGACGCGCGCACGCTCAAAGCACTGAATCTGTTTACCGGCGGGCACCACGGGAGTGCGTTCAGTCCATACGGGAAAACGCTCGTCAGTGCAGGGGAAGAAAACACACTGCTGATGTTCGATAGTTTCACAGGCGAGAAGAAAGCGACACTTATCGGGCATACACGCCGGCCCGAAAGTTTTGTCTTCAGTCCCGATGGACACACCCTCGTCAGTGCTGGCGGATACGACGACACCGTGCGGGCGTGGGATGCTATCACCGGCGAACATAAGGCGACGTTCTCCGGATACACCGACGATGTCTCAAGCATCGCCTTTAGTCCGGATGGGAAAACCTTTGCCAGTAACGGGTGGAAGGACAACACCATCCGCCTGCGGGATGCTGTCACGGGGCACGTTATCTTAAGGCTTACTGGCCACACAAGAAGCGTCGATTCAGTCGCCTTCAGCATGGATGGGCACCTGCTTGCAAGTGGAGGATTTGACAACACGGTGCGGCTATGGGACACTACCACCGGTGAGCAAGTCGCCCTCTTCACCGGACATACGCGCAGCGTCAACGCGCTCGCCTTCAGTGCTGATGAACGCACCCTTGCAAGTGCAAGCTCGGATGGCACCGTCTGCCTGTGGGATGTTCACACCCGCAGCTACAGAGCCACCCTCGGCCATCCACAGGGCGTGATGAGCATCGCCTTCAATGCCGATGGACGCACACTGGCAAGTGTCCTTTGGAGCAGCACCTTGCATCTGTGGGATACCGTCACCGGACAACAGAAAACAATCCTTGAAGCCCACGCACTTGATAGCGATGGACTTGCCTTCAGTCCCGACTGGCGAACCATTGCTAGTGGCGGGTATGACAAGAGAGTCCGATTGTGGGATACGCGCACGGGTGAACTTAAATCCACCCTCGCCGGGCACCCCGGCAGTATTTCAGCCATCGCTTTCAGCCCAGATGGACTGACGGTTGCCAGCGGCGGCGGGAGTCTCAATGACTCCTCCGTGCGCTTGTGGAACGTGGAAACCGGACACCTCAAAAACATCCTCACAGGCCACACGCGCGACGTGTTAAGGCTCGACTTCAGTCCTGATGGAAAGACGCTCGCCAGCGCGAGTCACAACAAAATATGCCTGTGGAACGCAAGAGAAGGCCACCACAAACGCACGCTCCTTGTGCAGGCAGACCGGTTTTTGAGTCTTGCCTTCAGTCCAGACAGCAAGACGCTCGCAGGGACAAATAAAAATACCGTGCGCTTGTGGGATGCTGACACTGGGAATCACAAAGCCACCCTCACAGGGCACGCACGGGGGAGGGGAATCCCCAGCATCGCCTTCAACCCTAACGGCGAAACCCTCGCCAGTGGGAGTCTGGAAAAGGTGCTGCTGTGGAATGTTCGCACAGGCACCCTCAAGGCAGAACTCCGGGGACATACAGGAACTGTCTCAAGCCTTGCTTTCAGTCCGGACGGCCGCATCCTCGCCAGTGGAAGCGACGAAGGCACAGTGATTTTATGGGATACACAGACACGCACGCGCATCGGTTCTTTCCTCAAGCAGAACGGGGCTGTGGACGCACTCAGTTTTCGGCCTGATGGGCTAGTTCTCGCCAGTGCGGACTCCCAAGACACCGTGCTACTGTGGGATGTGTCAGCCCACTTGCAAGCAGCACCGTCACCTGTATTAGATGCCCTCCCGCTCAGAGCGGCATTCAAGCCGGAAAAGACTGCACTCCTGCCCAACTATCCCAATCCGTTCAACCCGGAAACGTGGATACCTTATCAATTGGCTCAACCCGCAACCGTGACTGTGCGAATCTACGCACCAACAGGGCAATGCATCCGCACACTCGCACTCGGATATCAGCACGCGGGCAGCTATCGGCAGCAGCAACGAGCCGCCTATTGGGATGGAAAGAATGAAAGCGGTGAACCGGTCGCGAGTGGCATGTATTTCTACACCCTCGCCGCAGGACAGTTCACCGCCACAAGGAAAATGCTCATCCGAAAATAACCACCGCGGCCCCATCGCTCGCGGGGCCCTGTCCCCCGCGAGCGTTCGCGGCCCCCAACCACTGTAGGGAAACCAGCCCGCCAGAGTTTGACCTGTTCGGGTTTCCTGCGAAGCAGGGCACTCCCGAACTAAAGAGGTGAATTGGGTCTTAGGAGGACACAACCATGAAAACGGAACGCTTTTTGATGTTAACGCTCCTTGTCGCCACAGTTTGCTTTCTACCCCATACCTTCGCGCAGCATACCCCGCAATGGCACTTGCCCGAAGGAGCCATTGCGCGCATGGGCAAAGGGCGCATTAACGACATCGAATTTTCCCCCGATGGCACGCGGTTAGCTGTCGCAAGTAGTCACGGAGTCTGGATATACGACGTGGCCACTAAGACAGCAATCAACCTGCTCATAGGGCACACCTGGGAACTCCTTGCACTCGCGTATGCTCCTGATGGGAACACGCTTGCCAGCGGGAGTCTGGATAACACTATCCGCTTGTGGGATGCACACACAGGGGAACACAAACAGACACTCGCCGGCAGCGGCGGAGGTGTCACGACATTAGTCTATTCACCCGACGGTGATACGCTTGCGAGCGGAGCTCAGTCTGGCCAGATTCGTTTGTGGGATGCGGCCTCTGGCCAACTGATGCAAACCATCAAGGCATATAAACAGGACGTTGAAGTGCTTGTCTACTCTCCTGATGGACAGACGCTTGCTTCAGGCGGGGAGTACCCTGAATACACTATCCGTTTGTGGGACGCAAAGACTGGGCAGCCCTTACGAACGCTCACCGAACATGAGGCACCTATTCCTTCGTTAGCGTATTCTCCCGATGGCAGCACGCTCGCTAGTGCCGGTTGGGATAATACCATCCGCTTGTGGGATGCTCACACAGGGGAACACAAGCAAGTGCTTACAGCGGAAGAGAACCGGGGCGTTTATCCGTTAGCGTATTCTCCCAAAAGCAACACACTCGCCAACGCAGGCTGGAAGGAAATTCGCTTGTGGAACACTGACACCGGCGAACACATAGATACGCTCACCGAGCACGAAGGACGTGTCACTTCGTTAACGTATTCGCCCGACGGAAGCACGCTTGCCGGTGCAAGTCAAACAGAGATTCACTTCTGGGACGCTGACACTCGGCAATATAAAGGCATCTTCACGCGGCATACCGGGCGAATTTTTGTGTTAACTTATTCTGCTGATGGCGGCACACTTGTTAGCGCGAGTTGGAAGAGGGTGAATTTGTGGAACGCCACCACGGCCAAGCATAAAAAAACGCTAACGGGTGAATTGGAACTGTTGGCGTATTCTCCGGAGAGTAACACACTTGTGACGCGGGAGTATTGGAACGGCCCCATTCGCGTCTGGGACGCTGAAACGGGACAACGCCTGCACACCCTCGCCGGGCCCACGCAGCATGTCACTTTTTTTCATTATTCCCCCGATGGACGAACGCTTGCAAGTGGTAATAAGGATGGCGCGCTGAGGTTCTGGGACATTGAAACAGGGCAGTTCCTGCAACAAACCCTCCTCGCGCACACCAGATATGTTTTCTCCTTAGCCTATTCTCCTGATGGTAGAACATTGGCAAGCGGAAATAGTGAAGAAATTCGCGTGTGGGATGTCGAAACGCAGCAGCTCCTGCAGACGCTCGCTGTGCCTACAGAGTGGGCAGGAGGCCTCGAGTATTCGCCGGATAGCAGCACACTTGTTGGTAGCAAACCAGAAGAAATCGTCACCTGGCATCTCAAGAGCGGCACGCTCAAATACATTTTTAGATGGGATGCATGGCTATCAGCAAGTGCATACTCGCCGGATGGCAGCACACTTGCCGGCGGTGGCTGGGACGGCGTTCGCATCTGGGACGCGCAAACCGGAGAAATCCGGCACGACTTCACAGAGCATAGGCATTATGTGTCCGCGGTAGCCTACTCGCCCGACGGGCGCATGCTCGCCAGTGGGAGTCGCGACAAAACCATCCGCTTGTGGGAACTGGACACCGGACAAAATGTCCAGACATTCACAGGGCACACGGACGATATTTCTGAGTTAGTCTATTCTCCCGACGGACGCACGCTCGCCAGTGGAAGTTACGATGGCACGATGTTCTTGTGGGATGTATCACACCACTTGCAAGAGCCACTCGCAATAACCGCCGCTCCTCCTACAACGGCAGCGTCGCCGATTGATTCTGAGAAGATTAAAGAGACTGCACTCCTGCCCAACTATCCCAATCCGTTCAACCCAGAAACGTGGATACCTTATCAATTGGCTGAACCCGCAACCGTGACTGTGCGAATCTACGCACCAACAGGGCAATGCATCCGCACACTCGCACTCGGATATCAGCACGCGGGCAGCTATCGGCTGCAGCACCAAGCCGCCTATTGGGATGGAAAAAATGAAGGCGGGGAACCGGTCGCGAGTGGCATGTATTTCTACACCCTCGCTGCAGGGCAGTTCACCGCCACAAGGAAAATGCTCATCCGAAAATAACCACCGCGGCCCCATCGCTCGCGGGGCCCTGTCCAACGCGAGCGATGCATCCGGGTAGGAGGGACATCCTTGTCCCGATGCACCCGCCCGCGCGCTTTCCCACTACGAACCAGACTCACTCTTCTCCAACGCCGCCGCCAATTCCGTAAAATCGCCCACCGTCACATCCGGTTGATAAGGCGTATCCTCATACGGCAACTTGTAGCGATTGACAAACGCGCCGCGATACCCGCACGCCCGCGCACCCATAATGTCAAACGAATTCGCCGATACCATGAGACACTCGTTCACCTCAAGCCCCAATACTCCCGCCGCCCCACGGTAGACTGCCGGATGCGGTTTGAACGCCCCAAAACCTGTCACCGAAATCACATCGTCAAAATCCCAATTGACGCGCTCGGTAACGAGGGTGTCTAAAAAACCCGGGTCGCCGTTGGATAGCACCACCAACCGATAGTCGGCCTGCAGACATCCCAGTGCCGACAGCACCTCTGGAAACGGCGAGAGGTATTCCCATGCCGCCATAAACGCTGCTAATGTCTCATCAGCGGCATCGATGCCGTTGCGGCGCAAAGTGTAGTGCAACGCGCGCCGAACCGTCTCCAGATAGCCGCTATGTCCCAGCATCGTCATCGTATCTTGATACTGTTCAATGCGTTGTCGGTATCGCCACTGCTCCCAAAAACTATCTGCCGATACCTCAGCGCCGCGTTCTTCCAGCGATTCCGCAATGAAGGGCATCAGACTCCCACCAAGATCGAGAATGGTGCCAAACAGGTCAAAGGTAAGGGCTTTAGTGCCAGAAAAGTCAGTCATCGTTTTTCATCCTTCGTGGAGAAAATTCATAACGTGTGCACATTATACCCACATTTGGAATTCATTGCAAGCGTGTCCGCGTTCCCGTAGGGTGAGGGTTCCGCTCGCCATGCATCGAGCACGGCAGCGCAAAGAACCGCTCCTTGTACCGTAGCGCGAGGTCCTGTGCCTCGCGATCTTTTGATAGACCGCGGCATGGCGCAGCACAGGACCGCGCCCTACGGACGAAGGGGCTTTTTCACCGACGGCCCCTTTTCACCGTAGCGCGAGGGCCCGGCGATCACTAATCGCCGAGGGTTTCCCTCGCGAAGCCCCTTGACAGCCCGATGCATGGCGCGGCACAGGACCCCGCCCTACGGACGAAGGGGCTTTTTCACCGACGGCCCCTTTTCACCGTAGCGCGAGGGCCTGTCCCTCGCGATCTCTCGACCCACACCAAAAACGCCCGAAGCCCCGGGGCTTCGGCCATCTTCTGTGCAGACCGCCGCACGGCGCGGCACAGGACCGCGCCCTACGGACCCAGGCGCATTTTCACCGGCGGCCCCTTTTCACCGTAGCGCGGCGGCCTGTCCGCCGCGATCGTTCGATCCACACGAACCCGCAGCCTTTCACTATCGCGCGCGGGAAAACCTGTTCCTCGCGAAGCCCCTTGACAGCCCGAGGCATGGCGCGGCACAGGACCTCGACGGACTAAGGCGCATTTTCACCGACGGCCCCTTTTCACCGTAGCGCGGCGGCCTGTCCGCCGCGATCGTCCACGCGACAAGAAAGGCCCCTTTTTACCATCGCGCCAGAGATCGTTCGCGCCATGCACGGCGCGGCACAGGACCGCGCCCTACGGACGAGGGGCCTTTTAACCGATGCACAGCGAGGCACAAGTTTCCCCCGCCCACCGTTTATTTCGCCCGCCGCTTAACAGCACCGAACGTCGTCAACTGCCGATGCGCCGCAGACACAGGGCCCCGCAACCGACGCGTCACTAACGTCTGCGGCCGCCCATCAAACGCCACTTCCTCGATTTGATAGTAATACGCAACACCCGGCTTCGCCGACGTATCCGTAAACGTATACGTTTGCCGTTCACCCGTCGTGCCAGCACCCGCAATCAGCGCAGCATTCAGCAGCGTAAATCCACTATCGCGCCGCTCGCTCCGACGCAGATTAAACCCGGCGTTATCCACCTCAGACTCCGTCGTCCATGTCACGACAACCGCGCCGGCCTCCGTGCGAGACACGGTGAAACTTGATAACTCCACCGGCAACGCACCGCCTTTCCGATACCCCGGCGTGCCGATATCGTCAGCATGCCCATAATGGAGTTCGCCCGTGGCAACCTGCCGGACGTTCGCAGACAAGACCCAGCTGGCCTTCTCCTTCCCATCTCGCGCCACGTTATCCTTGTAACGGCGGATGAGCGAACTCCGAACGCCTGCCTCGCCACTCACCGGTAACGCCCACGCCGGCGCATCCTTCGTCCGACGATTGCCATCGGTGTTGCCGACTTCGTCTACGAGGTTACCGTTGCTATCGGTAAGTTTCAGATAGAAGCCTTCCGCGCTCAGGAACGTATCCCGCGCAGTCTTGATGCGCAGATTCCTCTGATGCAATGCCAATAGGTTGTAAACCCTATCGGCCGGGAAAACATCCGCCGACGAGGCACGCGCAGGGCCCGCAACGATGAGCAGCGTCTGATTCGGTTGAATCACCTTCTCTTGCAACGTCAACGCCACAATAGGTCTGCCTACCAAATCTTCCGAATCGACGTTCTGGAACTCCAATTGCCACCGGTTCAGATTCAGTGCCTCCGTTTTCGAGGCATTATAGAGTTCTATCCACTGCGGCAGCGTGCCACCACCCGAATCAAACATCACTTCGCTGATGGTGATACTGCCCTTCGGCGTAGCTGCTGCCGTTTTCACGGCACCATTCGGATACCCCGGCGTGCCAGCGGTGGCAGCAGACTTCGTCACCTTCCTATCATAGCCGATACCGGTGAACGCCGCTGCTGCCCATGCATCTTTGTGATACCCAACGATATCCGCTTTCGCGCGCTGCCACACTTTGCCCGAACTCAGCGCGTCTTCCGTATCACCACCGGGAGCTTGTAGCACTTGCAACGGCCAGACGTGCGTATCGTAGTCGCCCGTCTGCTCGCGAACGAACGCATCCGTGTCACTGCCACCGCCACCGGCGACATCCACGAACGCCGCGTTCATGCCAAGTTTCTCCTTGGCGTTTCGCAGAATCAACAGGAACTTCCCATCATCCGGCAGCGAGAGCCCTGCATCCACCAAAAACGCATGCGACAACCCTTTCTTGGCACCACCTGCCAGCGGCGTTTTCTCTGGCGCGCTGTTTGTTACCAACAGCAGGCCGTTTGCCGGCACGCTCACATCCGCGAAAACAAGCAGCGACGTATCTTCCTTTTTGTCATCTTGCACGACGCTGAGCTCATAGTCTTTCAGGGAGACAGCCGCGCCCGTGACATTCCGCAATTCCAGCCAGTCATTTGCCGCACCGCTGCCATTGCCGAGTTCATTGAAAACCAGCGGACTGCGCGGCACATCCGACGCAGCTGCCTTCGGTGCTGTCTCCTCTACCACCACCGGCACCACCGGTACCACCGACACCTCGGCTGTCAGTGCCGATGGCCGCTCACCCGCCGCGTTGACGATTTCAACAACCGGCACATCCGACGCAGCCGATACCGGCGCAACCTCACCTGAAATGACAGCCGGCGCGGCTGTACCGCGACGCTCAAAACCCGACGCACTCACTAGCGTCGTCCCGGCTGGAATCGACAAACTGTTGATGTCTACGCTCACCGATGCGACTACCGGATCTCCTACGTGCACCGTATACACGAACGGCACTATCGTGGAACCTGAACGCTCCTCGCCTCGCTGCCACACAGCATGCCGCGCATGCGCCGCTACCCGCTCACCCAGATATATCGTCACATACGGCGGGTTGTCACCCGTATACGTCAGACCCGATGCCGCAAACGGCACTTGCACCTCTATCTCATCGCCGCTGAGATACGCGCCGGATTCGGAGGGAACAATCGCCGCTTGTTGCCCCGCAACCAGACGCAGCGCCGTATCTACCGGCACCGTGACGCGGGGTGAGGCCTGATTGCCCCGCCCGAGAATATCAGCCACCGTCTCCGCCGGCACCTGGAGTGTCATCTCGCTGAGCCCTAAGCCCGGGGTAATGGTGACTTTGTAGCGGGTATACTCCTGCCGCTGCCCATTCGCCGAGAACTGAACGCTCAGTGGCTCAATATCAGTCACCGTGCCTTGCGGCACGCCGGCTGCCAGTTTGGTTTGAAACGCCGCCAAAAAGGCATCACTCCTTTCATGGGGCACATACGCGCGCCCGTAGTCACCGTAGTCCTCATAGAAGCGCAGCGTCACGGCAAACGGCCCCGTCTGGGGCTCCGTGGGGACATCAACTATGTCTGCCATCGCCTCGTAGTCACCTATCCGCGGATAATAGACAGGGCCCCCCTTCCCGGCATCGGTGGTGTCAAACGTGGGCCGGCAAGGATCATTGATGGGTTCATCCGCAATATCCGGGGCTGCGGTATTGCAGGCGGTGCCGAGTCCGTATTCAGTGGTGGCGGGGGCCCATATATCAAAATTATCAGGAGGAGACCAGAGGACATTAAACGGATTCACGTTCTCGGGTCCGCCTTTCATCCAAGTGCCTTCTGCATTCAGCGCGACATGCTTCGCTTCCACCCGAAACTGGTAGACGAGCGTATGCCTGGGGGTATCCCGATAGTCTCCAACGTCGGCGATGTATTCCAAGAGGTAGTCATTATCGAGTCTGAGGTTGCCGAAGTCGCCCCCATCCTGATGGGCGTTGAGCTCAGGATTCTCGGGATCCGGGTCTATGTAACGCTCCAAATCATTGAGAGGGTCGCTGGGGTCACCGTTAAACTTCAGATAGTGATTCAGCGGATAGTTGGGGTTGAGGCGCATCTCTTCCGGCTTGCCCTTCATGAGTACCATGTCTGGTTCTACGCTACCACGACTTTCCGATGTCTCGATGTTCACCGCAATCGCGACTAGATCCCCAGGGCGCACCACGGTGTTTTCCGTGGCGGTGACAAGCCCACTGTTGGCACCGGTATCAAATAGGGAGCCCTCATACGGATCGAAATCCACCCAGAAAAGGGTATCCAGGTCCAACACCTTATCGTTAAGCACATCCTCATAACTAGGCTCACTCTCCCCATCCACATGCAGAGAAGGAAGAAGCGGCGCGTTCTTTCCGGCAAAACCGTCACCCGGATTGATAACGTGAGGGAACGGGAAAGAATTGTAACGTCTGCCAGACGGATTCCTTCCCCACACCGTTCTACCGAGCACCTTCTTTTGTGCTCGCAGCGTAGCGTAAGGCGTGGTCTTCGGATTTTTATAGACCCGGATCCAATTGATTTTGAAGGACCAGGATTGCGCCGCTGTCTCCATCGGGAGTGCAAACAATGTGAGCAGGGCGAACCAAAGCAGCAGGCTCCCCGTGAAAACGTGTCGGTTTCGCGGGAAGCGTGGCGTGTCCGTGCCGCCGTGCGTCTTCCCGCTGTGCGGCTCATAGGTTAACGGACGTAGAGCAAGGGGGGGGTAAATCGGGTGAAGTCGGCACCGCAACGCGCAAACGCGCACAGCTTTGGCAGCAACGCGGTGACAGCAGTCTTCAAGCGGCCAATGGGTGCCGCTAGGGTGAGAGTCGATAGATATTTCATGAGTTTTTCCTCATTGTTTCGGCGTGAAAATGAGAGCAAAATAAAACATTGTTTATATAGTACCCTATTTTCGCGTTTTTGTCGAATTAAAAATCTGTTTTCCCGTCGGGCGCGGTCTTGTGCCCCTCAAAACCGGCCCCTTTCACCGTAGCGCGAGGGCTTGTGCCTCGCGAAGCCTTTTGATAGACCGCGGCATGGCGCGGCACAGGCCCGCGCCCTACGGACTAAGGGGCCCTTTTCACCGAGGGCCCCTTTGAACCGTAGCGCGAGGGCCTGTCCCTCGCGATCCTTCTTGATAGACCGCGGCATGGCGCGGCACAGGCCCTCGCCCTACGGACGAAGGGGCCCTTTTCACCGACGGCCCCTTTTAACCGTAGCGCGAGGGCCTGTCCCTCGCGATCGTTCACGCGACAAGAAAGGCACCTTTTCACATCGCGCAAGAACCTGTCCCTCGCGATCGTTCGCCCACACAAACCGGCCCCTTTCACCGTAGCGCGAGGTCTTGTGCCTCGCGAAGCCCCCTTGATAGACCAATGCATGGCGCGGCACAGGACCGCGCCCTACGGACTAAGGGGCCTTCACCGAAGGCCCCTTTGAACCGTAGCGCGAGGGCCCGGCGATCGCTAATCGCCGAGGGTTCCCCTCGCGATCGTTCACGCGACAAGAAAGGCCCCTTTTCACCATCGCGCAAGAACCTGTCCCTCGCGAGCCCTCTTGATAGACCGCAGCATGGCGCGGCACAGGACCGCGCCCTACGGACTAAGGGGCCCCTTCTACCGTAGCGCGAGGTCTTGTGCCTCGCGATCTCTCGACCACACAAACCGGCCCCTTTCACCGTCGCGCGAGGTCTTGTGCCTCGCGAAGCCTTTTGATAGACCGCGGCATGGCGCGGCACAGGACCGCGCCCTACGGACTAAGGGGCCCTTTTCACCGACGGCCCCTTTGAACCGTAGCGCGAGGGCCTGTCCCTCGCGATCGTTCACGCGACAAGAAAGGCACCTTTTCACATCGCGCAAGAACCTGTCCCTCGCGAGCCCTCTTGATAGACCGCGGCATGGCGCGGCACAGGACCGCGCCCTACGGACTAAGGGGCCCCTTCTACCGTAATTCCACCGTTCTCCCCGTCGCCATCGCTTCAAAAGCAGCATCGATGACGCGCATCTGATTGACGCAACTCTCCGGCGAAATCCGGTGCGGCTTCCCCGTCGCTAAACACTCACAGAGATGCTCCAGCTGCAACGCAAACTGGAAGCACGGCTCAATATCAATCACCTCGCGGCCACCCCGCGTAGTGAGCTCAATGTTAACAGGCGAATCCTCGTTGTTCCACACCCGGTCGAGGCGACACATACCGCCCGTGCCAGACATCTCCGCGTATTGCCCACCGGCACAATTGAACCCGACAGAGATCTGCGCTGTTCGGTTGCCGGGGAAGACGAGCAGCAGATACGCCGCGTCGTCTACTTCTAAACCAGCCTGTGACGCGCCCGAGACCCGGATCGGTTCGGCATCGAACATGAAGCGCGCATGGTGAATACAGTAACAACCCAGGTCATAGATACTGCCGCCGCCTTTCGCTTTGTTGAACCGCCAATTCGCCTCTGGGCGGCGCGTCTCCGGACCACCGCCGCCACCGCCGGTGCAGAACGTGCTGCGCAACGTCAGGAATTCACCGATTGCACCCGAATCAATGAGTGCCTTCGCCTTGAGATGCATCGGATGATGCCGAAACTTGAACGCCTCGGCGACAAGCACGCCGTTCTCCCGCGCCGCGCCGACGAACGCCTCTGCCTCCGCCGCCGTTGACGTGAACGGCTTCTCGCACAAAATCGCCCGGACCTGACGGGACTCGGCGATTTGGATGCCTGTCTCGGCGTGATAAGCACCCCACGTGCAGATAATCGCGACATCCAAATTTTCAGTCGCCAACATCTCATCTAACGAGAGGTAGCGGTTTTCAGGACTCACTTCAAACTGCTCGCCGAAACGGGTTAATGCTGTCTCTGACACATCGCAGACGGCCGCCAATTCGGCACTTTCTGCGAGTTGGCATGCCTTGCCGTGCGCCCGGGCGATGCCGCCTGTGCCGACAAGCCCAACGCGATAAATGTTTTTTGACATAATGGTTCCTCAATTTCATGGGAGCAGGCGGATATAGAAATCCGCCCGCCCGCTCTCACCGTAGGGCGAGGTCCTGTGCCTCGCGAAGCAACGCCTAACAAACCCGCCCCTTCTACCGTAGCGCGAGGGCCTGTCCCTCGCGAGGCACCGACCCCTCAAAACCGCCTTCTCCCACCGTAGCGCGAGGGCCGTCACGCCGAATCGATGCCTGTTGAGGGACAGGCCCTCAACCTACGGAGCAGCCTGCCCGCACCGTAGCGCGAGGTCCTGTGCCTCGCGATGCACCAACCCCTCAAACCCGCCCATTCTACCGTCGCGCGAGGGCCGCCCCGCCGAACGATGCCTGTTGAGGGACAGGCCCTCAACCTACGGATGAAGGGGCCTTTGCACCGTAGCGCGAGGTCCTGTGCCTCGCGATGCACCGACCCCTCAAAACCGCCCATTCTACCGTCGCGCGAGGGCCGTTAGCCAAATCGATGCCTGTTGAGGGACAGGCCCTCAACCTACGGTACAAGGAACGCTTCTTATCACCGTCGCGCGAGGGCCGTTAGCCGAATTGATGCCTGTTGAGGGACAGGCCCTCAACCTACGGTACAAGGAACGGTTCTTATCACCGTCGCGCGAGGGACAACCTGTGCCTCGCGATGCCACCGCCCCGCCGAATCGATGCCTGTTGAGGGACAGGCCCTCAACCTACGGATGAAGGGGCCTTTGCACCGCAGCGCGAGGGACAACCTGTGCCTCGCGATCCACCGCCCGCCGAATCGATGCCTGTTGAGGGACAGGCCCTCAACCTACGGTACAAGGAACGCTTCTTATCACCGTCGCGCGAGGGACGTTAGCCGAATCGATGCCTGTTGAGGGACAGGCCCTCAACCTACGGTACAAGGAACGCTTCTTATCACCGTCGCGCGAGGTCTTGTGCCTCGCGATGCACCGCCCCGCCGAATCGATGCCTGTTGAGGGACAGGCCCTCAACCTACGGTACAAGGAACGCTTCTTATCACCGTCGCGCGAGGGCCGTTAGCCGAATCGATGCCTGTTGAGGGACAGGCCCTCAACCTACGGATGAAGAGGCCTTTGCACCGCAGCGCGGCAGCCTCACAATAGATAACCGTTTTCAACAATCGCCTCGTGAAGAAATTCAAAATTGTATCGCCGTTCGTCCGGCTCCCTTTTCCAGCGCGCGACCGCGTCCGGCCGGACGATAATCCTACCCAACGGTATCCCTAAAAATGCCTCAAGCCGCTGGAGTGTCTCTTCCTGCTTCAGCACGAAGTCCTCAAAGCGGACCTGGGTGACGTTCTCAGGTGCCGGCGTTGCCTGCATCAACCGATATTGATAAACCCAAGAGATCGCGCGTCGCTCATAGACATCGTCAGTTTGCGGGTAATTGATGCCGAAATCGCGCAAATCGTCCGTCTTGTGGCTACCCAAAATGCAGTCCCTCGGGTCGCGAATCCAATGGATGAATTTTATTTCCGGAAACATCCGCGCTATCCACGGGTAAACCAACGTCGTTTCCGGAAGCTTCCAACCTTTATGCGCAGCATCATTTTCGAGGACATCCGCAAGGTAGTCGTTGATAAGCCGCTTGAACGCCGAATCAATCGGCATCGTTAGCAGCCGTTCAAATCCCCAGGAGAGGCCGCCGTGCCATTTAACGGACTGTGCCATCACGCGGCATGCGTCATACATGGCGTGCGGCGGGATTTTATCCCCGGACGGATTCAACTGACTGCCCATGAAAACACCGCTGGCGTATAACGTGTGAGAAATGGCGCGCGTCCCAGAATGGCCACGCCCGATGACTGTGATGAGAGCCATAATCAAAATTGCTTGCTTATTTTCGCAAAGTTAAGGTATAATAACAAAACTATTCTGATTATATCAGAAATTGCTTAATAAGACAAACTTTTTTTTAGAAAAGGTGATGATATGACAAAAACGAAATGTATCGCAACGTTCGCTTTACTTACATTCGCGCTGACGCTCCTTGGATGCAACAGAGCCCAAGAGGTAATCGCCCCGGAGCAAACGCAGTCCGTTAAAATTGGGTTCCTCGGCTCAGGGAGCCGCGTAACGTTCCCCAACGGTGCAGCGATAGCTGTCGCCGAGATTAATGAGATGGGTGGCCTCCTCGGCATGCCCATCGAATTGGTTATCCAAGTGGGGATAGAAGACGCGGCGGTTGCTGCCGCGGCTGCCGAACGAATGATTCGCGACGAGGGAGTCATCGCTATCCTGGGGCCAAACCGGTCCACGCACGCCGTTGAAGTCGGCCCCGTGGCACAAAAGTATGGTATCCCGATGATTACGACGACAGCGACGAACCCGAGCGTCACAAACGCGGGCGATTTTGTCTTTATGGCATCGGCGACAGATCTGTTCCAAGGTGAAGTGATGGCGCAATTCGCCATAAAAGAACTTGGGGGCACCAAGGCGGCAGTGATAGCGCAACAGGGAGATGTCTATTCCGAAGGCATCACCGAAATCTTCACGGCTAATGTCGCCAAAGCGGGCGGCGAAATCGTGGCAAAGGAATTTTATGAAGCCGGCGCAACCGACTTCACCGAACAGCTGACCCGGGTAGCCGCTGCCGCCCCCGACGCGCTTTTCATCGCCAGCTTTGCAGAAGGTGTCGTGCACATCACGAAGCAGGCGCGCGCTATGGCACTGCAAAACGCCGCCGGGAAACCCACCATCTTCCTCGGCGCAGATGCATGGGACAGCGCAACCTTGCTAGAAAGTGAAGAAGCGCAAATCGAAGGGAGTTTCTTCAGCACGCACTTCTCACCGAACGCCGAGCAGCCGACAATACAGACGTTTGTTAAGAAATACGAAACACTGCACGGAATCACCCCGGTCGGCGGCATCGCTGTCAGCTACGACTGCGTCAAATTGCTCGCCGCAGCCGTAGAACGCGCCGGCAGTTTCGATGCCACCGCCATCCGAAATGAAATCGCCGCGACGAAGAACTACGTCGGTGTCACTACCATCGCGGGCTACAATGCAAACCGCCATCCTACCAAGAGTGTCGTTATTATGACTGTCAAGGACGGGACGAAGGTATTCTATAAACAGTTGGACCCGTAAGCGCGAAACGCAGCACGCACCCGGTAGGCGCGCTTGCAACGCGCGCCCACCGGATTCGTCCAAGGAGCAACATCATGAACAGACCCCCGGAAACTTTCGTTCTTGTCGAAGAAGAACGACTGCTCCATTTCTCAACAGCCTGCTTTGAAAAAGCGGGCCTGACACATGAACACGCTGCCCTCATCAGCCGGTTGTTGGTGAACGCCGATCTGCGCGGTGTTCGCAGCCACGGCACTCGGACAGTAAACGGCTACTGCGGCGGATTTGAAAACGGCAGCCACAACCCGCGTCCCAAACTCCGCATCCTCCATGAAACGCAGACCGCGGTGGTGCTTGATGGCAACGGCACCCTCGGATACCTCCCGATGGTGCGCGCCACCGAATACGCCATCGCTAAAGCGAAGGAAGTCGGCATCGGAATGGGACTCGTCCGCTATATCGGGCACTACGGCTCCGCCGGACATTACGCGCGCCTCTGCAACGAATCCGGATGCATCGGCTTCTCGGTACAAGGGTCTCGGGGGCAAGGCAACGCGGGGCACCAAGAATCAAAACCGCAACTCGGATACTACGGCAACCCGCCAATCTGTTTTGCCATTCCATCTGGAGAGGAGCCGCCTGTCGTGTTGGACGCGGCAACCTGCATCATGGCGGATTACCAGCGCGGCCCCGATTTTGACGCATTGCTTTCTGTTATTCCCGCGGCATTCTTTAAGAGCATCGGCTATACCGCCATCGCGAGTCTGCTCGGCGGCGCACTGACCGGCTTCACCGAACCGCCACCCGAAGACACGGCGAAGTGGAGCGGCGGCCGCATGGGCGGCATGGTGCTAGCAATAGATATTGGCTCCGTCGTCCCCGCCGCGGTATTCCACGCTGAAGTCGACCGGATGGTGCGCGACATCCGCGAAACCT
Source organism: uncultured Poribacteria bacterium (assembly GCA_958296135.1). Taxonomy (GTDB): domain Bacteria; phylum Poribacteria; class WGA-4E; order WGA-4E; family WGA-3G; genus AGPOR5. The sequence continues at coordinate 2,927,494 of CATQHZ010000001.1, read as the reverse complement.
ACGAACCCATGCCCGGCACCGACGAAGCACTACTCCCCGGCGCGATTGAGGCAGAACGCACAGAAAGACATCGCCGCAAAGGCATCCGATACGGCGAAATGGAACAAGCATCGGCGCGCGCAGCAAGTGAGAGACTCGGTATCCCACTGCCCTGGGATGAGGAATAAACATCCGTAGGGTGAGGGCTTGTCCCGCGCCAGGCCGGCCGCTCCATACCGTAGGGCGAGGTCCTGTGCCTCGCCATGCACCGAGCGCGGCGGACAAGCCCCCGCGCTACGGACGCGAGCCACTCCACCCTCACCGTAGGGCGAGGGCCTGTCCCTCGCCATGCACCGATCGTACCGAACCACCGCAGCGCGAGAGCCTGTCACGCGCCAGGCAGCGATCGCGGGGGACAGGCCCCCGCGCTACGGACGCGAGCCACTCCACCCTCACCGTAGGGCGAGGTCCTGTGCCTCGCCATGCACCGAGCATACCGAACCACCGTAGGGCGCGGTCCTGTGCCTCGCCATGCACCGATCGCGCCGCACCACCGTAGGGCGAGGGCCTGTCCCTCGCCATGCAGCGATCGCGGGGGACAGGCCCCCGCGCTACGGGCACGAGAAACTCTCCAGCACCGTAGGGCGCGGTCCTGTGCCGCGCCATGCTGTCCACTAGGAGAAAGACTTGCAATACACCTGCAGCCACTGCAATGCAACATACCCCATATCACCGCTGCGCTACCAATGCGACTGCGGTTCACCGTTATGGCTAAGGGACGGTTTTTGGGGCCCAGAGGCATGGCGAGGGGGAACCCTCGGCGATTCGCGATCGCCGGGCCCTCGCCCTACGGGAGCCCGCACAGCAGAGACATGGCGAGGGACAGGCCCTCGCCCTACGGTAGAACACGCAGCAGACGCATCGCAAGCCACAGGCCCTCGCCCTACGGGAGCCCGCACAGCAGAGGACATCTCCCTATGGCGGTATCGCGCCGCACTCCCGATACCTGACGATGCAGACACCGTCACCCTCGGCGAAGGAATAACACCGCTGATACCGCTTGATACCGCGGAAGATTCAGGGCACTATGTCAAACTAGACTACCTCTGCCCAACCGGTTCTTACAAAGACCGGGGTGCTTCAGTGTTGCTCACGCATCTCAAGGCACTCGGCGTTGAAGAAATCGTTGAGGATTCGTCTGGAAATGCAGGCGCGGCAATAGCGGCTTATAGCGCGCGAGCCGGCATCCGATGCACTATTTACTGCCCAGCATCGACATCAAAAGGGAAATTAGCACAGATTGCCGCCTACGGCGCAGGATTGAAACTCGTTGAAGGCAACCGCATGGCGACAACCGAGGCGGTGAAAGACGCAGCGAAAAACACCTGCTACGCCTCTCACAACTGGCACCCTTTCTTTTTGGAAGGCACAAAAACAGTGGCGTTTGAAATCGTTGAACAGTTGGGCGGAGATGTCCCCGCGCACGTTATCTGTCCTGTCGGTTTCGGGAGCATCTATTTGGGGTTGTTCATCGGTTTTCGCGAATTGCACGCGGCTGGCGTTATTGCGCACATGCCGCGGTTGTTGGGCGTTCAACCCACGGTCTGCTGTCCGATTTACAACGCGTATCGGGAAGGGCGGCACAGCGATAAACACAAGCAAGCAGCCGCCCCACGAAATAGAATAACTGTCTCAAGAATGACGCAAACCAGCCCGACGCTTGCCGAAGGAATTACTGCTGAACTGCCTATCCGCGGCGAGATGATTTTAGACGCAATGCGTCATACGAACGGCGCATTCACCACCGTTGACGACGCTGAAATCAAAGCCGGCATAGAAACCCTAGCAACACGTGGTATTTATGTTGAACCAACCTCTGCCGTGGTTGTCAAAGGATACGAGCATTTTCGCGAGGCTGGCATCATCAACGAAGGCGAAACGACGGTATCCATTCTGACCGGCATCGGTTTAAAAGCAAAACCGGCCTTGTCACCCTAGGGCGCGGGCCCGGCGAGCACCAGGCCGGCCGCCCCATACCGTAGGGCGCGGTCCTGTGCCTCGCCATGCACCGAGCGCGGGGGACAGGCCCCCGCGCTACGGACGCGAGGCACTCCACACTCACCGTAGGGCGAGGTCCTGTGCCTCGCCATGCACCGAGCGCGCTGAGCACCGTCGCGCGAGGACCTGGCCATCGCCATGCAGAACTATAAAAAAGGAACTTCCATGCCAAATCCAGCAGAACGTAACACCATACCCAAAAAACTGATTGCCATCTGTGGGCTCATCCTCCTTTTCATCTTAGCCATCAGTGCCTTGCGCGTACCGTTCCGCGCCGAAGCCCCCGGCAACGGCACTAAAGCCGAAACTCTCCCCAAAACTGTCCGAAAGCGCGATGCACTGGCGGAAGGACGCTGGCCAGACGGGTTTCGTCTCTACCGATATTGGTGGACAGGCAAGGCCGCGGTTTACATCGCAGAGATGGAACGCAACGCGAAAGGGCTCCGCTTTGACGTAGAACTCGCCAACACCCGCATTTTGGGGCGGGAGACCATCAGCAGCGCAACGAAACGGCTCATGGAGAAAGGCATGCTACCCTTAGCCGGTGTCAACGGCAGCTTCGGCATTCGGGAAGACTCGCGCGGCCGCGGCGGGATGATGTACAACCTGCACATCCAAAACGGCGAACTTGTCAGCATCCCAATGCCACTTGATAGATGGGGCTACTCGCCGCCATCACCTTGGGGCGAAACCAGCTTCGGCGTAACTCCCAATGGCGAGTTTCTCATGGACATGGTGCAGCTAAACGGAACGCTTGAAATTGACGGCGAGACCTTTCAGATAGACGGTATCAACCAGATTTGTGATTCGTTGTGCCCTGTCGTTATCTACACGCCGCGGTTTGGCAGACGCACCCTCACGCGCCGATGTTACGAACTCACATTGGCAGAAGTGGAACTCCCGCTTACCGGAAAGTATCGCAGCCGTTTTGTCGTCACTGCTGTCACGCAGCGCGGCAACAGCACCATTCCGCCGCGCGGCCTTGTTGTCGCCGTAACCTCATCACATGCGAAAGCCTGGCGCAATAAGCTAACAGAAGCCGCTGAAGGCGAACTCACCATCGCCTTGACACCGGAAAAATGGCAGACTGTCCACTCGGGTGTCGGCGGCAATCTGCGGCTCTTGCGCGACGGGGAGATTGAACCGGAGTTGGAAAAGCTCGCACGTTTCAGAGGCGGCAACGCACACCGAAACGCCACGCGCCGAAATCCACGCAGTGCATTAGGGTTCAACGACGAAAAATTGTTCCTCATCACCATTGATGGCAGACAGCCCGGCTATAGCATGGGGATGACGCTCTACGACATGGCAGATTTCTTTCGCTCCCTCGGCATCAAGCACGCTATTAATTTTGATGGCGGGAGCTCTTCAACGTTGTGGGCGTTAGGCCAAGTCGCCAACAGCCCTTCACACGGTTACGAACGCAGAATTTTTAACGTCGCACTCATCCGCACGATGTCTGAATGAGGATAAGGTGCCCTGCTGCCCGTAGCACACCGTAGCGCGGGGGCCTGTCCCCCGCGTGCGCCCTGCCGCCCTAGCCTCCCGTCGCGAGTGCAGCGGCCCAGCGGCCCCGTTTCTATTTTTCTCTTGACAATTTTATCCCAATACTGTTATCATAAAACATAATGCGAAAACTCAACCTCAAACCCAACCACAAACCCATCCAAGAATACTACGCCACGCTGCAGCAGTTTGATGCCCACAACGTCACGCACGAAGGCGCAGTGAGTTTGCCCTTGCAAACCCTATTGGATGCCTGCGCGAAGAAAGTCGATGCAACCTTCGTCCCGCAATACGCAATGCGAACCGATGCAGGAAACCGCATCGTCATTGATGGCGCAATACTCGACGAATACAGACTCCCCTTCGCTTTCATCGAAGCAAAAGATATTCACGATGACCTGGGGCGCGAAATCCAACGCAAATTTGCCAACGGCTACCCCGATACCAACATCTTTTTTTACACGCCGCAACGCGGGATACTCTACCAAAACGGACAGAAAGTGCTTGACTTGGACATCACCGAGCCTAAGAACCTCATCGCCGCACTCCAACGACTCTTCTCCGACCCGGGAGCCGCTGTTGAAAATTGGCACACCGCTGTCGCCGAATTCAAGGAGACAGTGCCCGCCCTGGGACAGGAACTGACAGAAATCATCCAGAACGCGCGCCAAACGAATCCACGTTTCACCACAAGCTTCGCCGATTTTTATCAGCTCTGCCGCGCCTCTATCAACCCAAACCTCTCCACCGCCGCCGTGGAGGAGATGCTCAGCCAGCACATTTTGACAGAACGCACGTTCCGCACCGTTTTCAATAACCCCGATTTCACGCGCCGAAATATCATCGCACGCGAAATTGAAAACGTCATTGACGTGCTGACAGAGGCGGCATTTAGCCGCGACGAGTTCCTCGCCAGTCTAGACACGTTCTATCGCGCCATTGAGGACGCAGCGCGCCTCTGCCAAGACTTCTCCCAAAAACAGCACTTCCTCAACACCGTCTACGAACAATTCTTCCAAGGGTTCTCCGTGAAGGATGCCGATACACACGGCATCGTCTACACACCGCAGCCCATCGTCGATTTCATCGTGAAAAGCGTCGCGCAAATTTTGAAAACCGAGTTCGGACGCACGATATCCGACCCGGGGGTGCATATCATCGACGCATTCGTCGGCACAGGCAACTTCATCGTCCGCCTCATGCGCGAAATCGAGAAGACCGCGTTGGAACACAAGTATCGCCACGAACTTCACTGCAACGAAGTGCTACTCCTCCCCTACTACATCGCCGGCATGAACATCGAACACGAGTTTTATGAGGCAACCGGGCGGTATGTGCCGTTCGACAAAATCTGTCTCGTCGATACGTTCGATTTGGCGGAATCGCGGCAGCTGCCATTGCTGACGCGCGAAAACACCGAGCGCGCCGAAAAACAGAAGAACGCACCGATGTTCGTCGTCATCGGCAACCCGCCTTACAACGCTTGGCAAGCCAACGACAGCGATAACAACCGGAATCGGAAATACAAGGCGATGGATGAACGAGTGCGGGAAACTTATGTGCAAGACTCCGCAGCGCAACTCAAAAATTCGCTCTACGATCCCTACATTAAGTCACTCCGCTGGGCATCCGATAGAATCGGAAAGGAAGGGATTATCGCCTTCGTGACGAATAACAGCTTCCTTGACGCTATCTCCGCCGATGGCATCCGGAAGCATCTAGCGCAGGACTTCACGAAAATTTATCACATCGATCTCAAAGGTAACGCGCGAACCTCCGGCGAACGACGGCGCAGAGAGGGCGGCAACGTCTTTGACGATAAGGTGCGGGTCAGCGTCGGCATCAGTCTCCTCGTCAAAAAGGCAGACGCAACAAAAACGTCAGACCCGGCTGAAGTCTGGCTCTATCACGTTGACGACTATCTGAAATCTGACGAAAAACAGAACGTCCTAACCCAATTCGGCGACTACACCACCGTGCCGATGAAACGCGCCGATATCGATGCGAAGCACACGTGGCTCACCGAAGGACTTCGCCCCGAATTCGCAACCTTCATGCCGATAGGAAGCAAAGCGGTAAAAGCGAGCAAGAGCAAACCCGAAGGCGCGATATTTCGCACGTATTGCAACCCTATTAAGACCGGACGCGATGATTGGGTGTGCAACTTCAACCGAAATGTGCTCGCTGCAAACATTGAACGGACAATTGATTTCTACAATCAGCAAGTGTTCCGATGGGAACGGCGGACAGATTTAGAGGTCAACGTCAACGATTTTGTGGTTTACGACGACGAACACATTAAGTGGGATCGCGAATTAAGACAAGACTTGACGCGCGGTAGAACAATCGAATATGCTGAAAACAACGTGAGAACTGCACTCTACCGTCCTTTCACAAAATCAAATCTTTTCTTCCATCGTGTGCTGAATAATTGTGTTTATCGGTTGCCTTCTTTCTTTCCTACCGCAGAGACAGAAGGAGAAAATCGGGCGATATGTGTCAGTGGCGTTGGAAGTCAAAAACCGTTCCACTGCCTGATGACAAACATCATTCCGTTTTTTGGCATGTTAGGCGCGGATCAGTGCTTTCCCTTCTACACTTACGATGAGGACGGCACTAATCGGCGCGAGAACATCACCGATTGGGCGTTGGCACAATTTCGCGCGCATTACGGCGATACCTCTATTGAGAAGTGGCACATTTTCCACTATGCTTATGGCCTCTTGCATCATCCGCATTACCGCGAGAAGTATGGGCTGAACCTCAAACGTGATTTACCGCACCTGCCGTTCGCGCCAGACTTTTGGGGATTTGCCACTGCAGGGAAAGCATTGGCAGAACTGCATATCCATTATGAGAACCAGCCGGAATATCCGCTCCGGCGCGTTGAAACGCCGGGCATGCAACTCGATTGGCGCGTAGCGAAAATGCGGCTATCCGATGACAAAACGTGCATCCACTACAACGATTTCCTCACGTTGGAGGGCATTCCTGCGGAGGCGTTCGCCTATCAGTTAGGCACATATTCGGCGTTGGACTGGGTGTTAGAACGGTATCAAGTGACGGAGGCCGATGCGAGCGGTATCGTGAACGACCCGAATCGTCCCGCCGCGCCGCGCTATATTATGGAATTAATCGGACGTATTATCACCGTGAGTTTAGAGACGGTGCGGATTGTTGACAATCTCCCGTTACCGTTACCGTAGGGCGAGGGGGCTGTCCCGCGCCATCGATGAACGACAGCAAACCCTAGACAGAAACGCTCGCGGCGGACAGGCCACCAAGCACCACCGCCGCACCACCGTAGGGCGAGGTCCTGTGCCTCGCCAGGCACCGCGCCACCGGAGAACGACAGCCGCACCACCGTAGGGCGAGGGCCTGTGCCTCGCCATGCACCGCGCCACCGGAGAACGACAGCCGCACCACCGTAGGGCGAGGGCCTGTGCCTCGCCAGGCACCGCGCCACCGGAGAACGACAGCCGCACCACCGTAGGGCGAGGGCCTGTGCCTCGCCATGCACCGCGCCACCGGAGGGCGACAGCAAATCCTAGACAGAAACAAGCGCGGCGGACAGGCCACCGAGCACCACCGCACCACCGTAGGGCGAGCGGGTCTGTCCCGCGCCATGCTCAACACAAGAAACCAAATGAAAATCGGATCTAATTTTTCTCAAACCTTACGCAAAAACCTTTTGCCGTTCTACATCGGCCTCTTAATGCTATGCCTCCTCGCGTGCGCAGACCGGAACACGCCGCAGGCCGTCAGCGAGGACTTCATCTATAACTATTACCAACGGGCAGACCAGGAGGCGGCCCTCCTCCTCGTCGATTTACTGGCGGCAGAGAAGTTGCATGATGAAATCGCGCGCGTGCAGGCAGTCCGGATGCCCGGGCAACCGGGAGTGGAGCCGCCGAAGATTGAATACAAGCAGCTTGCCCGGCAAGACACGTCGGAACATCAGGTGCTATTCAACTACGAATTGACGCTTAAACCGCGCGGCACGGAGGCGACTACCCGAAACGTTGTCCTCAACACCGAACGCATCAACGGGGAATGGAAGGTGGTCAACTTTGATGAGTATTGAACAGACGCAAAATTCCGCAATTTACCCACGACTGCCACGACTGTAAAGAGCGGATTTCTAGGGTTTCCGCCCTTATAAGTCGCTCGTCCCGAAAAAAAGATTGACATTCCCGCGCAATTCCGGTATACTATTCTCACGTTTTACGCTAAGAGGCATAACCGATGAAATTAGCACTGTTTTTGCTGCTCGGGTTCCTGCTCATGAATGCGGCGGCGTTCGCCGAGTTGAGCGGTGAAGACCTGGGGAAAATCGAGGCAATGTTTGAGAAATACGATGCGCGCATGCGAGAATTCGTCACAATGAAAATCGCGGAGGAAATCGGAAAATCCGAGAAGCAGACCCGAGAATTCGTCGCGGAAGAAATCGCGGAATCCGAGAAGCGGATTCGGGAACACGTTTCCCAAGAAAATGCTACACTCCCTATCAGAATGGAATGTATTGGCGAGACTATCAGGAGGCACAACCATGAACAGCACGATCAAATGGCGAGAATACCTCATTGAACAACTGGCGAAAGACAGGGATGAAGCATTAGGCTACATCCAATTCGCCCTAGAAGAATACCAAGTTGACGGTGACACGTTCGTTTTCTTAGTGGCACTCCGCACCTTTGTCGCATCGCAGGGCGGGGTTACCAAACTTGCAAAGCAAACGCAGCTTGCACCGCAAGTCCTTGAGCAAATGCTCGCCGCGGACGAGGCACCGCCGCTTGACACCCTTGTAACTATCCTCAATACACTCGGATGCAGACTCACGCTTAAACCGCGCGGCACGGAGGCGACACCGGCCGCCGAAGCGGAGAGGGGACGCGTCGAAAACGTGGCATCATACCTGACATGAAAACCGGAAAAGTCGCTATTTTCACACAACCGCAGGCACCGATGGAATTCCGCGAATACCCAATCCCCGCTGTCGGCGATGACGATATCCTCGTCCGAATCCGCATGGCCAACATCTGCGGCTCCGATCTGCACTTCTGGCGCGGACACGGGCCCAAAATCGCCAGCGGCATCCCGCAGGTGCTCGGACACGAAATGGTCGGCACGATTGAAGCCATAGGCAAAAATATCGCAACCGATAGCCGCGGGCAACCGTTAGAGGAAGGCGACCGGATTGCATACTCCTATTTCAAACCGTGCCAACACTGCTGGACATGCCTCAACGGGAAGCCGGGATGCCCAAACCGTTATCGCGATTGGCTCGGTGTCTCCAGCGAGCAGCCACCGCATTTTCACGGAGCATACGGCGAATACTACTATATGAAGCGCGGGCATTGGGTTTTCAAAGTACCAGACGCACTCCCCGATGCACTCGTCTCGCCTATCAACTGTGCGCTCGCCGAAGTGGTATATGGCCTCAACCAAATCGGCATCACCCTCGGCGATACAGTCGTCATACAAGGGGCCGGCGGACTCGGACTCTACGCCACTGCTGTCGCGAAAGAGATGGGCGCAGGACAAATAATTGTGTTGGACCGGCTCCCGGCGCGCCTGGCACTCGCGCGGGAATTCGGGGCAGACCACGGCATCAACGTTGACGTGATGCCACCCAACGAACGGCTCGCTTACGTGATGGACCACACCGGGGGTAGCGGCGCAGACCTGGTCGCGGAATTCGTCGGTTCACCGCGAGTCATCGCCGAAGGCATAGAGATGCTCCGTTGGGGTGGGCGGTACCTCTGGATCGGCAATATTAACCTCGGCTTTCCGACAGAGATAGACCCGGGCAACATTGTGCGGTGTAGCAAGGCGATCCGCGGCATCATCGTCTATGAACCGTGGGTTATCCCGCGCGCCCTCGATTTTTTGAACCGGACACAACACAAATACCCGTTCCATAAAATCATCTCGCACACCTTCCCGTTTGCGCAGCTGAACGAGGCGTTTGCTTATGCGGATGGTGGGAATGCCATCCGGGTGGGTGTGGAATTTTAGTTGTTCGTTGCCAAAGACATGGACCCGGTTGGTTTTCATAGCGAGGCGGCGTTGAAAATCCTCCCCGCGCCCGTGTTACACAGCCGGGGAACACCAGAGTATGAAAGGAGACTACCACAATGGCTACGATAAAAGAGCAAGAATTTCCATTATCGCAGCGCGATGTGGATGCATATTGGGACTTAGTTCGTTGGACGCTCAGCGAGATCTTCGGCAAATCAACCGAGGCAGTTGATGACTTACAGCAATCTGTCAGTGAAGCTTCCGTTGATTATCAGATAGTCTGTTATCACGACAATCCGTTCAATGTCGCGGCAGACCTCGCCGAGGTGCCGCCATCGGAGACGACGGAGTCCCAATACAAGCGGTTTTGGGCGAAGAACATAACCGTCTTCCCGTGGCATAAGCGCTGACCATGGCTTCTTCCATCTACCTCCACATTCCGTTTTGCGCAACGAAGTGCTACTATTGCGCCTTCAATACCTATCCTTTCCACAAAGAGCAGGCGAAGGACTACCTCGTAGCACTGCGCGAAGAGATGGCACTTTACGCGCCGAGAACTACGCCGTTAAGCACCATTTTTATCGGCGGTGGCACCCCTTCTATGCTGTCGGCCGCGGCATTGACGCAGGTGTTCGCCGATTTAAACGCGCATTTCCAAATTCGCGCCGATGCCGAAATCACAGTGGAATGCAATCCGGGCACCGTTGACGCAGAAAAACTGAACGTTATGCGGCATGCCGGCATCAATCGGCTCAGTTTCGGGCTGCAGGCGATGCAGAATGAGACGCTGAAGCAGCTCGGCCGCAGCCACACCGTCGCCGATTTTCTGCACAGTTACCAGCTCGCCCGCGACTGTGGATTTGATAACATCAACATTGACTTGCTCTTCGCGCTCCCCAAGCAAACGATGGCCGAGTGGCAGGATACCTTAACCAAAGTCATTTCGCTTGCCCCGGCGCACATTTCCGTCTATAATCTCGTCATGGAGGAGGCAACGCCGTTTTATGAGTGGTGGAAGGCAGGTGAACTGCCCCTTCCCTCCGAGGATACAGAAGCGGACATGTTCCACTATGCGATTGAGACGTTAACGGCACGCGGGTACGAACACTATGAAATCTGCAACTTCGCGCGTCCCAATCGAACGGCGAAACATAACCTCGTCTATTGGAACAATCAGGCGTGCATCGGGTTAGGTACAGGCGCGTGCGGCTACATTGACGGAACCCGCTACGCCAATACTCGCGGCATCGCCGATTACATTGACATCCTTCAGCGAGGCATAAAACCGGTCACCCATGCTGAACGCCTCACCGAGCAGGCTGAAAAGGCGGAGACGCTCATGCTCGCGCTACGGAAACGCGAAGGTATCTCGCTTGCGGCGTATCAGGAACGTTTTGGAGAAGAAATCGAAACTGAACTTGGCGAAATCTACGGAGAATGGATAGACTTGGGGTTGCTGGAACGCACCGAAACGCATCTCCGCCTGACAAACCGCGGACTTTTCTTGGCGAATGAGGTATTTGTGGAATTGATGTCTTGAAAAGTTCACATACCGAAAATACCGCCTTGGCAAGCGTGGAAGCGCGATGCCTGTAAAGGCGGATGTCTTCTCCTGCGAGGAAAAATAACCCGTTTCTTTTCTCAGTCTTCATGCAAGCGCGACTTCGGTATGCTGCCTGCCTAATTTTTCTCACACTTTCGCTATGCCACGCAAAAACGGACTTCTCAACATCGGCGATACCGCCCCTTTATGGACACTCCCCTCACATGAACGACGCGCCGTGTCGCTGGAATCCTATCGCGGCGAGCAGCGCGTCGTGCTGACATTTTTTCGGGGGACATGGTGTCCGAATAGCCGTCGCCAGTTGGCGGCAGTGCAAGAACAAGTTGAGGCATACGCGCAACACGATGCCACCCCTCTCGCCATTGCGGGCCAGTGGCCCCGTGAATTGCGCGGCTACGCGGAACGCAACGGCATCACCTACCCTTTGCTCGTGGACAAGGAGCGGCGCGTCATCAAGAGTTACGGAGTCTACCACTGGCTCAGCCTTGAAGCTTACAACATCGCGCGGCCTGCGACGTTTATCATTGACAAACGCGGGATTATTCGGTATATGTACATCGGCTCGCATCAGTTTGATTTGGCAAAGCAAACGGAGATTCTGAAACACTTACGCGCTATTGACGAAACTTTGTAAGGACAGCCCGCAGTCGGAACCATGCGTCCATCACTTCTACCGTAGGGCGCGGTCCTGTGCCTCGCCATGCACTGCAGCCGGAACCATGCCGCTAACTAAACCAATTAAAAAGATTGACAAGCCGCTTGAAATAGGGTATCATATCAGATAAATGTTGTTCATATAGAGGCAATTGAGATGGCGAAACAGACTGTCCCCCGTATTGAATCCTTACGCGTGAAGAACTATCGCGCGCTGCGGGATGTCGAATTACGAAAAATAACACCGATGTCAGCCTTCCTAGGGCCGAACGGCAGCGGGAAATCAACCCTATTTGATGTATTCGCGTTTCTCTCCGAATGCTTCACGGTGGGTTTGCGCCGGGCGTGGGACAAAAGAGGACGTTTTAAGGAACTCCGAACCCGCGGGAGTGACGGCGCGATAGAATTTGAATTGAAATATCGCGAGAAACCGAAGACACCCATCATCACCTACCGCTTAGCAATTAACGAAAACCCGAAAGGGGTGCATGTTGAGACTGAATCCCTACGATGGCGGCGCGGGAGCAAGGGGCAACCGTTTCGCTTCTTCGATTTTCGTCAAGGCGAAGGCCGGGTCATCGCTGGTGAAGCACCCGATATGAAGGATACGCGAATTGATGAACAACTTGACGATGCATCAATGCTGGCCGTCAGCGCACTTGGACAACTGGCGCGGCACCCTCGCGTGAGTGCCTTGCGCCGCTTTATTACCGGCTGGCATCTCTCCTACTTGTCTGCCGATGCCACGCGCGGGGTGCCCGAAGCGGGCCCGCAAGAACGGCTCTCGGAAACGGGAGACAATCTGCCGAACGTCATCCAGTATCTGAAAGAACAGCACCCGCAGCAGCTGAAGCGTATTCTTTCAACCTTGAAGGATCGGGTGCCACGCTTAGAACGGGTGGATGCAGAACTGATGCAGGATGGCCGCCTCCTGTTACAGATTAAGGATGTGCCGTTTGAGCAACCCATCTTAGCCAAGTTCGCCTCCGATGGCACCTTGAAGATGCTGTCCTACTTGACGTTGTTACACGATGCAGAACCGCCGGAATTAATAGGTATTGAGGAACCCGAAAATTACCTACATCCCCGCTTGTTGGCCGGTTTGACAGATGAGTGCCGCGAGGCATCAGCGTTCACTCAACTGATGATTACCACGCATTCGCCTCATTTCATCAACGGCCTCCGCGCCGAAGAGGTCTGGGTGCTTTATCGTGATAAACAAGGGTTTACAAATTGCAAACGGACAGCGGATATGCTAGGTATCAAGGATTTTCTGGAAACCGGTGCGAAGTTGGGGCAGCTCTGGATGGAAAATTACTTTGATATCGGCGACCCGCTGACAAATGCAGGCGGCCCCAAGGGAGGCACGCATGCACATTGAATTCTTATTGGAAGAACCCTCTGCCGAAGCGGCACTGCAGGCTATCTTGCCAAAGATTCTTGCCGACAATGTCAGTTTCCACTTCCATGTCTTTGAAGGCAAACAAGACCTGTTAAAAAAACTGCCGTCGCGATTGAAGGGCTACCGCCGATGGCTGCCTGCCGACTGGCGAATATTTGTGCTTATTGATGAAGACAGGCAAGATTGCCGGGTACTGAAGGCGCGGTTAGAACAGGCTGCTCGCGAGGCAGGGTTTTTGACGAAATCCCATCCGAATTCCCAAGGCGAGTTTCGCGTCGTCAATCGGTTGGCGGTCGAGGAGTTAGAGGCATGGTTTTTTGGAGACATTGAGGCACTGAGGATAGCCTATCCTAACGTCTCAAAAACTTTCCAAAACCGGGCGAAATATCGGGATCCTGATGCAATCACCGGCGGCACCTGTGAAGCCCTTGAACGCCTGCTGAAAAGATACTACCCGAAGTGGTTACGCAAGATAAAGGTGGCACAAAACATTGCGCTGCACATGGAGCCGAGCCGCAATCGTTCGCGAAGTTTTCAGGTATTCATAGAGGGACTCAAAGCCTGCGCGGGGGAAGACAACTTAAAAGACTAGGATGCCGTGTCCGTCGAAAACGAAATGGCCCTATCCCTGAGAAAAAAACATTTTCATTTTTAATTAAAATATGGTATACTATTTTAAAACAGTCTCTCTATGCCGTAGGGCGCGGGCCCGGCGAGCGCGAATCGCCGAGGGTTCCCCTCGCCAAATATAGCAATAATAAGTGACAAACCACGATGGATGAGACACACATAACATTGATGCGGCGCGCGCTAACATTAGCCAGAATGGGCAAGGGCCATACGAGCCCGAACCCCCTCGTCGGCGCAGTTATCGTGAAAGCGGGGAACATCGTCGGCGAAGGGTATCATCAGAAAGCAGGCGGGCCGCATGCCGAAATCCACGCGCTGCAGGCAGCTGGAACGGCCGCCAAAGACGGCACCCTCTACGTCAACCTCGAACCGTGTTGCCATTGGGGACGCACGCCGCCCTGCACCGATGCACTCATTCAGGCAGGCATCGCGCAGGTTTACATCGCGGAAGTGGATGCCAACCCCAAAGTCGCGGGCAAAGGCATTCGGCAGTTGGAAGCAGCCGGCATCTCCGTGAACATCGGGATATGTACCGAAGAAGCAGCACAACTTAATGAGGTGCACCGAAAATATGTGCAAACGGGGCAGCCCTTTGTCATTCTCAAGACAGCGATGAGCCTTGATGGAAAAATCGCTACTGCCACCGGAGAATCGCAATGGATAACCTCCGAGGCCTCGCGACAAAAAGTCCATGAGATTCGAGATGAAGTGGACGCAATCCTCGTCGGAAGCGGCACCGTCCGCCGCGACAATCCGGCGTTAACGACGCGGCTCGCACATCGGCCGGGCAAAGATGCGACGCGCATCGTGCTGGATTCACGCGGACGCACACCAACGGATGCAAACGTCTTCAACGCCGAGAGCACCGCAGGACTCATCATCGCCGTGACACCTCAGGCACCGGCACACAACATCGCCTCGCTGAAAAAGGCGGGGGCCGATGTCATCGTTGTACCAGCAAAGCACGGACGCGTCGGTTTCAGCGCGCTCATGGAAACGTTAGGCGCGCGCGAAATAACGAACGTCTTGATAGAAGGGGGCGCGGAAGTCAACGCCACCGCTATCGCCACCGGCGTTGTCCATAAAGTCATCTGTTTTGTCGCACCGAAACTTATTGGCGGCGCAGATGCCCCGGGACCGCTTGGAGGCCAAGGAATTCTCGCTTTGGCAGACGCACCAAAGTTGGAGAAGGTGACAGTGATGCCCGTGCAAGGCGGCGACGGCGACATCCTCATACAAGGCTATCTGTAGGGCCGCCAAGGGTTCGTTCAACTCGCAAGAGACACCCCGTAGGCGCGGTTTCAAACCGCGCCTACCGGCAATTTACAACCGCTAGGAACAACAGAAAATGTTTACCGGAATCGTTGAGGAACTGGGAACCGTCGTGAGCCTTCAGCGCGACTCGCAAGGCGCGACGCTTGAAATTCAGGCACACACCGTGCTCACCGATGCAAAGGTAGGCGACAGCATCGCCGTTGATGGAGCCTGCCTCACCGTGAGTGCATGCACGTCAGCAACCTTCCTCGCCGATGTCTCCGCGGAAACCTTGCGACGCACCACATTGGCAGAACGGAAAACTGGCGAACAGGTTAACTTAGAACGCGCACTCCGTTTGAAAGACCGGCTGGGCGGCCACCTCGTCCTTGGACACGTCGACGAAGTAGCCACTATTAGCGGATGGAAGGATGAAGGCACCTCCTCCTGCATGCAGGTAAGCCTCTCCGAAAAGGCGATACGCTACGTTGCATACAAAGGCTCCATCGCTATAGACGGTGTCAGCTTAACCATCTCTAACGTCGCCGCCGATGCGGTTGAAGTCGCACTGATTCCGCATACAAAGCACGTGACGACACTCGGAACAAAACGGAACGGTGCACATGTCAATATTGAGGTAGATCTCCTTGCCCGTTATGTTGAGACACTGCTCTTAAAACACACGGCCACTGAGACCGCCGCTATTGACATGGCATTCTTAGCACGGCATGGATTTCATTAAAAAGGGCTCGGTGCAGTGGCGAAAAATCTAACAGAATCTGACGTAATGTCGTCTTATCTCACAGGTTAGAGAGGATGGTGACGGAGCGTGATGAGCGTTCCTCCTGCACGGTATCAAGAGGCACGTTAGGCAATCCTACCCCCCGTGAAAAGCGGACTAAAAGTTGGCGGTGCGGCGGCACCACTGACGGTGGAGGTGACGGTAAGACCGATGCGAGACCAATGACTCGCTGCAATACCTGAGACGACAACGAAACCAAAGTTACGACACGCGGCACACAGCTCTGGTGACGCGTAAAACGCCTGTGGAGTTCGTGTAAGACCTCGCTGTAGGCACACCTCGGTGTGACTCGGAGGCTGTGAGCGCAGAAGCAGGAAGTGCGGCAGCTGATGCCTCTGGTAGATTGTGTCAGATTAAGGCAGAAACGCATAGGTCCCACAGAGCGGTGCAAGCGCGCAGAGAAACGTCCAGCAATCCACACCCGGCTGTGGAATTCATCAGAAACCGCTCTCATCAAACGCGATGAGACGCGCAGAAATGCAAGCATCGACAATGTCGACGCGCCCTGGCAAGTCAAACGCATCAGCAAAACAGCACGCATTGCGAATAACAAAAAATGACATTTAGCACAATTCCAGAAGCCATAGTTGCCATCGAGAATGGCGAAATCATTATCGTCGTTGATGAACCAGACCGGGAGAACGAAGGCGACCTGGTGATGGCCGCCGAAAAAGTCTCCGCCGAATCCATCAACTTCATGGCGACATACGGCCGAGGGCTCATCTGCCTCCCAACGTGTTCCGAACGCCTCGCTGAGTTGGAACTCCAACCAATGGTGATGGACAATACCGCTCAGATGCAAACGGCGTTTACGGTGACGATTGACGCGAAGGAAGTGTCAACCGGCATTTCCGCGCAGGAGCGCGCCTATACCATCCGAAAATTCGTCGAGAAAACGGCTGTCCCCTCCGATTTTGTGCGGCCCGGACACATCTTCCCATTGGAGGCGAAACCGGGCGGCGTTCTCCGACGCGCCGGACATACCGAAGCCACCGTCGATCTGGCCCAACTCGCCGGGCTCTATCCCGCAGGGGTACTCTGCGAAGTGCTGAATGATGACGGCTCCATGGCACGCGTCCCAGAACTCATGCAGTTCGCCGAAAAGCATCAACTGAAAATTATCACTATCGCCGATCTGATTGCGTATCGGCTGCGCACGGAGACGCTTGTCAAGCGCATCGCGACGGCAGACATCCCCACGGCGCACGGACACTTCAAACTCCACGCTTACGAAAGTAGTGACATCGCCGAAGGTAGCACGGATATGCCCAGGACGCACATCGCACTGACGAAAGGGGACGTTGCCGATGCCGCGCCAGTGTTAGTACGCGTGCATTCGCAATGCCTTACCGGCGACGTGTTCGGCTCACTCCGATGCGACTGCGGCGAACAACTCCAACTGGCATTAGAGATGATTGGGAAAGAAGGCAGAGGCATCCTCCTCTATATGCGGCAAGAGGGAAGAGGCATGGGGCTCAAGGAGAAACTCCGCGCCTATCAATTACAAGATAACGAAGGGTTGGATACCGTCGAGGCGAACGAACGCCTCGGTTTCCCACCAGATCTTCGCGATTACGGCATCGGCGCGCAAATCCTTGCAGCACTCGGCGTGAAAAAAATGCGCTTGTTAACAAACAACCCACAAAAAGTAAAGGGGTTGAGCGGCTACGGGTTAGAAATTGTGGAGCGCGTCCCCTTGCAGACGAGCCCGAATCCCTTTAACCGCGCCTATCTCCAGGCGAAGCGCACGAAATTGGGGCACCTCCTCTTACACGAGGAGTAATACCCAATGAACTTCTGTTTCTGTAGTTTGAGATCGCCTAATCTCAAACGCAGCAGCACCCGCCAATCTCGCTCTACGACGATGATCGGGATGTAGGTTCTATAGTAGAGGATTCTCGATGTGGGAATCAAAAACCCAATGTCTCTGGGTTCAGAAAATTTTTCTTGACGAATAAACTGAAAAATGCGAATATATGCCTATGTCGCCTCAACGCTTTGATAAACATCTCCGCGATGGAGAATTCCCTGCAGACGCATAGGCAAACGGTGCAGCATCTTACTTACGCTCATAATAGGAGAACAAAATTGAATACAGTCCAAACACTTGATCTCCGCCGCATTGATCCGAATAGCACTATCAACGTGCGTCGGCAAGGTGTGGAAGAGAACGTTGAGAAAGTCAAAGCCTCTATCCGGCAACACGGTTATTGGCCAGATCAACCGATTATCGTTCGGCCCCACCCCGATTCCGATTCCCGGTACGACTATCAGAATGTCACCGGGCAATGCAGGTTAAAGGCGTGTTTATCGCTCGGCTTGGAAGAAATTCCCGCGTTCGTCATTGACCTCAACGACGATCAAGCCATTCAACGTTCATGGCTTGAAAACGAGGTGCGCGGGGATTTGACCTATAGCGACCGGGCGTACTGGGTAGAGCGGATTTACAAGCGGTACAACGGCGATGGGTATACGGCGCAGGAAGCACTTGAACTTGCCGCGGCCTACCTTGGTGTCACAGTCCCAACCGTTATGAGGTATTATGCCCTATCCGCATTGCCCGATGACCTTAAGCAAATGGTAGATAAAGGCATCCTTCCCTCACAGACTGCAGCCAAAATTGTGAGAAATACTTACGATGGAGCGCGTGTCAGCCAGTCACAAGACTCCATGAGGGAGCGAGCATCCTGGATTCTTGGACTTGATAGAGACACGCGGAAACATGCTGTTAAGGCACTAGAACAACTAGGGCATAGTGTCTCTATCGCCGCCCTGAATGCCAATGTAACGCGCAGGAGGGGAGACTCCAGACGCGTTGTCCAGTACGCAATTCCTGCCGAACTGTATGACGACTTGTTACAATGGGGCGAAGAGAGAGGCCTAGACGACGAACAGGCCATAATCGGTCACATGGTGGCAGAAACACTCAGGAGGGAATCAAGGTAGCAATGAATGCTGCATCTGCACGAAAACATCTCTCTGCCCCGGAAGGGAAAATGCACTCTGAAATTGGGGAAGCTGTAGATGTCTTATACCGGGATTATGGTTCCTACGTAACCATCGCACAGCAATTCGGGATGTCAGCCAAGTTCTGGAATACGCGGCATCGCCTTTTTCAACTTCCGGAAGGCATTCGGTGGAAAATTGATGAGGGGCAAATTGGCGTGGAGCAAGGCTATCAAATCTCCAGACTCACAAGCGAAGAAGATCAGTGGGTTTTGGCCCTCGCGATTATAGAGGAGGAAGATCTGACAGGAAAAGAATGTCAAAATATTGTCAATCTCGTCCTGAATCAGGAGAAGTCAATCCGAGACGCTCTGAGCGTTTCAGCGGGTGTCCGTTTTGATAGAATCCAGCCGTTATTACTTCCCCTTGGCTTTGACATTCGGCTCTCAATCTGTAAATTCGCGTGGAAGCAGTACCAAAATTGGGAAGACCTCTGTTATCGTCTTATCCTCCAAGGGATAGCCGTTGATATCGGAGAGGTTGCGCGTCAACTTGAAGAGCTCGCCTCGGCTTTACGCAAAGCCGGTCGGGATGAGAAATAGATAAGCGCGAGACTATTTAGCCGTCTTGTTGCTTCAGTCCGAACCGCAATCACGGGCTCAAAAATTGCTAACCCTCAGCCTCAGGAGCATCACATAACTATGCCCACTGTTTACGAAGGAAACCTCAACGGCGACGGCCTCAAATTGGGCATCGCCGTGAGCCGATTCAACAACTTTGTCACCGAAAAACTCCTCGCCGGCGCACTCGATGCACTGAAACGCCACGGCGTAAACCTTGACGCTGTCGACGTGTGTTGGACACCCGGTGCCTTTGAAATTCCCGGGGCCGCCAAACGCCTCGCCGAAAGCCGCCGATACGATGCCGTCATTTGCATCGGCGCAGTCATCCGCGGCGCAACACCGCATTTCGATTACGTCGCCAGCGAAAGTGCCAAAGGCATCGCAAACATCGCGATGCAAACCGACACGCCTGTCATCTACGGCGTGATTACCACTGACACGATAGAGCAGGCCCTTGAACGCGCCGGTATCAAAGCGGGAAACAAAGGATTTGAAGCCGCCGTCGCCGGCATTGAAATGGCCAATCTCTATAAAGCAATGGAAAACATCTAAAAACATGGTTGCGATTATAGACTACGACGCGGGCAACCTTACCAGTGTCGCCCGCGCGTTAACACACCTCAATTACGAAAACGAAATCACTGCCGCGCCTGAAACTATTTTGGCGGCAGAACGCGTGATTTTCCCCGGTGTCGGGGCCGCCAAAGCGACAATGGAGACACTTCAGCAACGGGGCCTTGACGAAGTCTTAGGGGAGGTTTACCGGCGCGGCACACCGATGCTCGGCATCTGCATCGGCATCCAGATTCTCTTCAAGCACAGTGACGAAGAGGACACCGAATGCCTCGGTTTTTTGCCGGGACACGTCAAAAAGTTTCCAACCAGAAATGCAAGCATCGACAACGCCAATGCAGCTTGGCAAGAAGGGGCCCGTGGCACAAGCACAGCCAGCCGCACGCCTAGCGAAAGACGAAAAGTGCCGCAAATCGGATGGAACGAGGTGCATCAGGTGCAACCGCACCCAATTTTTGAAGGTATCCCGAACCCAGCGCACTTCTACTTCGTCAATTCCTATTACCCTGTGCCGGAAACACCGGCGGGAGTCATCGGAAAGACGACGTATGGGCTCGAATTTTGCAGCGCGATTGCGCACGAGAATCTCATCGCAACCCAATTTCACTTGGAGAAAAGCGGACGCGTCGGACTCAAAATGCTCCGTAACTTCGTCACAATGTGACAGTCAGAAAGGACTATTTAACGTCAAGACGGCCCGGTAGACGGAAGTCAACGCGCCAGATCCGCCCAAACATCGCATTGCGAACGACAAAAAATGGCAATTTTCCTGACATTTCTCGTGCTCATCGCCAACCTGTTAGTGCATCTGTTCGAGGTGCCGCACTACTATCACGCCGTGAGCCATGCTTACTACGGCACGATGATTCTCGCCGTTATCTACGCCAGCCAACGCGGCCAAAGAGGATTGCTCGCACTGACAACGATGGCAAATTTGGTGTATGTGGCTCGCTATCCAACCGAAATGGCAAGCATTCTCGTCTTGTTCCTCTATCCGGTCCTCGTCTTGGGGATGATGCACGTCATTCGGCAGCTCCGAACGGAACAAGGGATTCGCGGGGAACAGCTAACAGAAATAAACAGCGCGAACGCCTATTTAGAGAAACGGGTGCGGGATTTGTCTACCCTTTTTGAGGTGAGCCAAACGGCGAACGCGAACCTCGAATTGGAGGAACTCTTTCAGCAGATTATCGAAATTCTCTCGAATCGTCTCGGCATCTATCGCGGTGCCTTGCATCTCTATCAAGATGGAAAGGTGACAGCATCTGCCGAAGTCGTTTTAGGACTTACCCCCGCTGAAATGAAACGCGGCACCGATGGACAGATGGAGGATATTCAGAAACGGGTGCTTGCCTCCGGCAAAGCCATCGGGGTGCCGCAAACGCGGCTCCCCCGAAGTTACGTCAAACTCTTTGAACCCGAGAACGTAGCATCCAAAGATGCCATCGCCTTCTGGTGCATCCCCGTCATCGTTGAAGAGCATGTCGTCGGCACGTTGACGATTGACAAGGCATCCGACGAATTTTCCGCAGATGATGACAGGCGGTTGTTGACAATTATCGCCTCCATCATCGCGCAACGGGTGAAAATTCAGCAGACAATTGACGCACTTGTCGAATCCGAACGTCTAGCGACGCTAGGACGGTTGGTGAGAACAATAGCGCACGAGGTGCGGAACCCGCTCAGCAGCATTCGGTTGGGAACGCAACTTCTCCAACACACCGCAGCCAGGCCACCGACATCCGCCGCTCCTGGCTCCGTAGCGCGAGGGCCTGTCCCTCGCGATGCCGCCGCCGCTCCTGGCTCCGTAGCGCGAGGGCCTGTCCCTCACGATGCCGCCGCCGCTCCTGGCTCCGTAGCGCGAGGGCCTGTCCCTCGCGATGCTGCCGCCGCTCCTGGCTCCGTAGCGCGAGGGCCTGTCCCTCACGATGCCGCTGCAGCTCCTGGCTCCGTAGCGCGAGGGCCTGTCCCTCGCGATGCTGCCGCCGCTCCTGGCTCCGTAGCGCGAGGGCCTGTCCCTCGCGATGCCGCCGATTCACAAGAGGAAGTCCACGAATGGACAGAGATTATCATCAAAGAAGTAGACCGGCTGAACCGCTTCATTGAGCAGCTGCTCGCCTTCAGCAAACCAGCGATGGAATTCGCCAAACGCAGTGATATCCACGAATTGCTTGAGGCCAGCCTCTCCATCTGCCGAGCCGAATTAGAACGGCAGAGCATTCACGTGGTGACAGAATATGGAGATACCCCATACCCCGAAATCAATGTGAACCCAGAGGGAATCACCCAGGTCCTCCTGAATCTCTTTTACAACGCTAGAGAAGCGATGCAAACAGGCGGCACCTTGAAAATTCAGACAGAATATCGGCAGGCAGAGGAAACGGTGCTTCTCCGGATTCAGGATACCGGCCCCGGCATCGCCCCCGATGAGGTGCAGCATCTCTTCCATCCCTTCTATACGACAAAACAGAAGGGCACAGGGCTCGGGCTCTACATCAGCCGAAAAATTCTTGAGGAGCACGATGGAAGCATTGACGTAGATGCCAGCCTTGCCATCGGCACAGCATTTGACATCACGCTTCCCTGTCTGCAGCGAACAGAACAGAAAAATGAAACAGGGTTAAATCCACGCAAACCAGAACCGTAAGTCTAGACAAATGGCGTTTCGTCTCTGAATCTTCATCGGACGAGAAGCCCTGGTAGGAGAATCTCAATGCAACAGAAAACAACGCATTGCGAACAACCAAGCATCCTTATCGCAGATGACGACGATAGCCTCCGACGCGTCCTCGCCGCTGTCCTTCAGCAAGCAGGATACCAGACGCTCAAGGCGCGGAACGGCAAGGAGACACTCGCCACCGCCAGAAAAACGGAGGTAGATGTCATCCTCCTCGACATCTTTTTAGGTGACGCAAATGGGCTGGAACTCATCGAGGATATCCAGCGGTTCAACAGCACCGCCTCCATCATTATCATCACGGCGCACGGCACAACACAAACCGCGATAGATGCAGCGAAGCAACGCGCGTACGGCTACCTCACCAAGCCGGTTGACAAAAAGCAGCTGCTGGACTTAGTCGCGCGCGCCGCCTCCGCGACGAACCAAACACAGTCCGCACTCCGTAAAGTCAGCAAGACGCGCACAGCACAATCCGCTATTGAGATAGACAGGCAGGGGAAGATAGTCGGGCAAAGCGTCACAATGCAGATGGTGTATCAGATGATAGGCAGAGCGGCCGTTAGCGATGAGACTGTGCTGATACTCGGAGAAAGCGGCACCGGCAAAGAACTCGTCTCGCAGCTGATTCACCAAAATAGCCCGCGCGCCGAGAACCCGTTCGTCGTTTTTGACTGCGGCGCAATCCCGCCGAGTCTCATTGAAAGCGCGCTCTTCGGGCACGTCAAAGGCGCGTATACCGATGCATACACCTCGCGCAAAGGGAAGTTTGAACAAGCCGATACCGGCACCATTTTCCTCGATGAAATCGGCGAACTCCCCGCAGAAGTGCAAATGAAACTGCTACGTGTCCTCCAAGAACGCGAAGTAGAACCTGTCGGCTCCAACGAACGCCGCACTGTCAACGTCCGAATCATCGCCGCAACGAACAGAAAGCTTGAACAAGCAGTAGAACAGAAACTGTTCCGGGAAGACCTTTATTATCGCTTAAACGTTGTTCCTATCGTGCTGCCGCCGCTACGCGAGCGGAAAGAGGATATCCCAGAATTGGTATCGCTTTTCACGCGCCGATTCGTCGAAGAATACAGCCTCCCGGACATCGGTGTCTCATCGGAGGTGCTCCAGCAACTCACCGCTTACGAGTGGCCCGGCAACGTGCGAGAACTCGAAAACGCCATCAAACGCGCCCTAGTGATGTGCGCCGGACAAATGCTGCTCCCCGAGCATTTCACGCACGTCGGGCAAGGCGCGCTGCAGCCTGAAATGACGCTCAATTTTGATAAACATGTTGACGCGATGCTCCGCGAGCAGGTTGAACGTTATCTGGAGGATGCCAAAACGGGCAAAGGGGAACTTTACGCGCACATTCGCGCGCTTTTCGAGAAACCCCTCTTCCGAATTGTGCTAGAGCACACCAACGGCAATCGCAGCAAAGCCGCGGAAATGCTCGGCATTAACCGCAACACGCTCCACACCAAACTCGCCGAGTATGAACTCCAAGAACGTAAGGCTTGACAACTCTTCTGTCGTTCGCACGGCGTTCGTTCGGGGTTTCTGGTGCGATGCTATGTTTGGCACGCGCCAACACAACGTCAAACCACGGCTAGGAAATACGAAGAAAATCAACGGAAGATAACACTAATGGACATAGGAAAAGTAATTGGCACCGTCGTCGCGACACGGAAAGACCCGAGTTTAGCAGGGACACGCCTCCTCATCGTGCAACCTTTGGACGAAAAGCGTCACCCGTGTGCCGCACCGCTCGTCGCTGTAGATACCCTGCAGGATGCAGGTATCGGCGAAACCGTATACTTCGTCACAGGGGGAGATGCCGTGCGCATCTACCCCGGCAAATCGATGCCCGTGGATGTCGCAATCGTCGGGCTTGTCGATTCTGTCTCTCTTCATCAGGAAGAGGTTCCATAGGGGCACAGAGAGAAGACGCATCAACATAACGGCAGGGCGGATGTCAATACCCGCCCGTATCCCGGATCCGAAATGCCCCGGTTATTTCCTGAATCTTCATTAAAGCGCGCCTACTAAACAAGCGTTTAAAAATTTACGCTGCCCTGAACAAAAAAATATGTATCTCGCGAAAGTCATTGGCAAAGTTGTCTCAATTGTGAAGCATCCCGCGTATCAGCATCGCACGCTGCTGCTCATCCAACCGCTCAGCCTAAAATCCGAGCTCGTTCGCACACCGACGATTGCTGTGGATTACGTGGGCGCAGGCGAAGGCGATACGGTGATAATCGGGGCAGGCCCCGGCGTTGCCCAAGAAGTCTTCGGCGTTGAAGACGCGCCCATCCGTGAACTCGTCATGGGCATCGTCGATCATTTTGATGTCATACACAGTCCCTGAGTCCGGCACGCGAAGGTCTGTCCCTCGTGGCACCTCGGTACCCAAGTCCGTAGCGCGAGGGAAAACCTGTCCCTCGCGATGCCTCGGCCCCCAAGTCCGTAGCGCGAGGGCCCGGCGATCGCTAATCGCCGAGGGTTCCCCTCGCGACACATCGAAAGCGCGAGAACCTGTCACTCGCAAGACACCGCCCCACCGCTCGATGCATGTTGAGGGACAGGCCCTCAACCTACGGGGCAGCCGTCCATCACCGTCGCGCGAGGGCCCGGCGATCGCTAATCGCCGAGGGTTCCCCTCGCGACACATCGAAAGCGCGAGGGCCTGTCACTCGCAAGACACCGCCCCACCGCTCGATGCATGTTGAGGGACAGGCCCTCAACCTACGGGGCAGCCGTCCATCACCGTCGCGCGAGAACCTGTCACTCGCAAGACACCGCCCCACCGCTCGATGCATGTTGAGGGACAGGCCCTCAACCTACGGGGCAGCCGTCCATCACCGTAGCGCGAGGGCCCGGCGATCGCTAATCGCCGAGGGTTCCCCTCGCGACACATCGAATAAACAGAAGGAGGAAAAAATGATTTTTGTAACTCGCAACGCGTTATTTCGCGTTATCAAGCCCGGAAGGACTCGTCCACCCGGCCGTCTAAACGTTGCCGAGACTTACGCTCTGGCGACTGTGCAACTTTTGGTTCTGCTCGTTCTCTGCGTGCAACTGAACGCCTGCAGAATGGCAGAAGTTTTGACAACGCAGTATAGTCAAAACGTCGCTCTCGCCAATCACGGGACAGAGGCGAATCACCCCGGTCTGAACGATGGGAGTCTGCAAACCGTGGCGACGCTCCCCGCCAAAAATGAGCGGCACTTCATCGTCCGATTCCCCGAGGTCCAGCCCGTTCGGAAAATTATCATCCACAACGGCAACCTGTTCCGGTTCCAGATGGCTTATCTGAGCGCGGAAACGGACGAGTGGGTGACATTTGATACCGTCATTCAACGTCGCAACCTTGATGGCGAACACGCGCAACCGATGTTCGTCTTTGATAGACTGAATTTTCACACCCAGATGCTGCGCGTCAACGTCACGCGCACTGTTGACGATATTATCGTGAACAAAATCGTCGCCGCACCGGACGATAAAATCGTAGCCCGGCGGACAACCCTTGTCGGCCAGTATTACCCGCACTATCGCGTCGTTCAACCTGCGATAGCCCAACTTCGGGAAATTGAGGTATATCATCTAAAGAAATGAGACACACGGTTACCGTCACGCCTATACGGCCTGCGAGCGTTGCTTCGCCAAAACTTGCTACCTTATTCACGACAATTCTCCGTCTCCGGGATGCGTTCTGCCTGATTCTTCTCATCCTGTTTGGCACAACGGCGTTTGCGCGCAACGACACCGGTATCCAGCCCGAGCCATCGCGAGGGACAGGCTCTCGCCCTACGGACGCAGCGGATATTGAATTGGTGCGTGCAACACCGCAAAGCGTAACGATTCAACTCCGCATCGCCGAGAAAGATTTTCACATCGGGACGCAAAGCGAGGGACAGGCCCGCGCCCTACGTTCCCCTGGCCGCGCGGGAGCAGAAGGCATGGACGTGCGGCTCTTCTCGTTTCCCGGATGCCGCTTCACGACAGCGCCGGGGATGCCGCAGCTGCCGATGCAATCGACGTTGATAGGCGTTCCACCGGACGTAGGGTTTGAAGTGCACGTGGTTCAAAGTGAATTTAAGACGCGCCGGGTGCAAACCGCGCGGGGGTTCGGGAACCGCTTTTTCCCAGAAAGCGTCGCTGAAATGAGAAAGGCTGGCTGGATACGAGAGAACCGCGTGCTCCCAATCCAACTCAATCCGGTGCAGTATAACCCGGCCACGGGGGAGGTAAGACTCTATCATCGCCTTGTCGTTGCGGTGCAGTTTCGCGGTGCAGGAGGCGCGCCAGCTGCACCGCAAGCCTTTCAGCGGCCCGAATCTCCTGTCTACGACGCGATGTTCGGAAATTTGTTGATTAATCCGCAAACCGCGAAGCAGTGGCGCGCCGCAACGTCTGGTTTATCGGGGAGGCCGCGAGGGACAGGTTCCGAGGAAAGGGGAACGGTTCCGAGCGCGCCAGCCAGTACCTTGCCTACCCCACGCTATAAAATCCTCGTTACGCACGATGGAATACATCACATTACGGGACGCGATTTGGCGGAAGCAACAGGCGTAGATATCGGCACCATCGTGCCAGCAACGCTGAAATTGTCTAACCGAGGGCGGCAAATACCCATCTTCGTGCGCGGCGAAGGCGATAGCCGGTTTGATGCAGACGACGAAATCGTTTTCTACGGCCAACGCCTGCGCGGCGCAACCACCTATTTCCATCCCTTTTCCGATCAGAACGTCTATTGGCTCTCGTGGAACGGCACACGCGGCCTCCGGATGGCAACGAAAACACCCCTAGCCGATGCACAAAACGCACAAGTGTATCAGCACTTTCTCACCCGCGCGCATTTTGAAAAGGATAGCCAATTCCGACGATTTCCAAACGCAAACCTACCAGAAGGAAGCGACTACGAAGAAATCGGCGCAGGCCTCCAAACCCGGAACTTCCAACTCACAGAACTACCCGCACTCCCAAGCGACAGCTGGTTCTGGAAATCGCTACCCACGCTCAGAACCGAAAAGAGTGAACCGAAGCGAGCCGTCGCCTTACCCTTCACACTCGCCGGTGTCGCAGGAACAGACCGGTTTGCAACGATACGGGTGAACTTCTACGGCAGGTCTGACACAGAACACCGCATCGACTTGTGGCTGAATGATACCCTCAATTTTGAAGAATCACGATGGGATGGGGAAACCGAGTATCAATTTGTGGACACGGAACTCCTGCAGTCCTACCTCAAAAACGGGAGCAATACCCTCCGCGCCCTCCTCCCAAGCATAGAGGGACAGTTGGATATCGTCATGGTGAACTGGCTTGAAGTTGACTATTGGCGAACCTTTGACGCAGAAAAGGACATCCTTCCGTTCGCCATTACCCCGCTCGCCAACGAGAACGGCAACGTCAACCCCCATTTCGAGGTGCAATTGAACAATTTCTCGCACCGCGACATTGAAATTTATGGCGTTGATGGCTCCCGTTACGTCGGGTTAAATCCGCTTGTCAATGAGGAGACAGGCACTTACCGCGTCGTCTTTCAAGGCACATTGGTATCAGGGGTAGCACCCGCATGGCGAGGGACAGCCCATCACGCTACAGTAGAAAACGGAAACGCTCAGGATACAGCCATTCAATACATTGCACTGACGCGACAGAAGTTCCAGAAACCGAAATTCTTTAACGGCGAAGACGGGTTACGTAGAGACACATCACAACACCAACAACCCTTATCGAACGCCTTGCAAACAACAGAAAATCTGCGAGGCACGCACAACGGCGCGGATTATATCATCATCACCGATACGCCTTTCCTGCCCGACGTGCAACCCCTCGCCGAGTTCCGGGCGCAACAAGGAGACCTGCGCACCAAAGTCGTAAACGTTCAAAATATTTACGATGAATTTAACCACGGTATTCTGAGCCCATACGCGATTCGCGCATTCCTGAAATACGCCTACGAAAACTGGCAACCGCCCGCGCCGACTTATGTGCTGCTCGTCGGGGACACGCACCTCGACCTGAAAAACGAAATCAGTTTTGTCCCTACCATACAGGTGCAAATTCCGGGATACGGCGCAACCGCGACAGACCACCAGTTCGTCACCTTCCGCGGCGATGACAACTTTCCTGACATGCTCATCGGAAGAATGCCCGCCAGGAACCGAGTGGACGCGCGAGTCTTCGTTGAACGCGTAATGAATTACGAAATTCACGCTGAAACCGGCCCTTGGCAAAAACGGCTCCTCATGCTCGCTGGCACAGATTGGGTATTTCACCTGCAAACCAACTGGCTCATCGACCGGAACAATCTCGCCGCGACGTATGAGGTTAAGGACATCTTCGCGCCAACGAACGAGGAGCAAACCTTCAATGAACGCGTCCGTTCGCCTATCGCCAGACAAGTGATTGACGGCTTCAACGACGGGGCCGCCCTCGTGAACTACATTGGCCACGGCGGCGGCGGCATCTGGGCATCTAGCCGCATGTTGGATCTGGAAGACCCCGAGCAAAACCTCACCAATATTGAACAACTCCCCTTTGTTATCAGCATGACCTGCTTCACTGGCTTTTTTGATGGAACACAGAGCTGCCTCGCCGAAGAACTGCTCCGCTCGCAGAGCGGCGGTGCCATCGCTGTCGTCGGTGGAACAAGCATCGGCCTGCTAGAGGGCGACTACGCGCTCAATCGAGAGATTTTTGATGTGATTTTCGAGGCATCGGAAGACCGGGGCCAGCAACCGGTGCGGCATGTCGGGGCCATCCTCGCCCAAGCGAAAACCCAATTTATCATTAACGCGCCCGGCTATTTTGACCTGGCGGAAGTCTTCACCCTTTTCGGCGATCCGGCGACTCAGCTCAGGTTGCCGCACAAGCAGATACAAGTAACAGCAGATGTAGGAGAAAACTCGGTGGCAGTGTCAGGCACTCTGTCCAATCGCAATTTTAGTGGGCAGGCAGAGATAACCGTAGTTCCCACAGCGCGTCCCAGTAGGAGTGAACTCCCGGCCGCGCCGCCTGAACAGGAGACGGTTTCTGTCGTCAATGGCCGGTTCACGGCAGACATCCCACTTCCCGCGAACAGCCAATTCGATGAAGCGGATGTCCGCGCTTACGCATGGAATGCCGATGAGGATGCCGTCGGCTCTATGAGTTACACCGCGCTTGAGCGATACGTAACGAACATCCGCATCGCGCCTTATCCTGTTGAACCCAACCAGCCTGTGCATTTTTACGGCGAGGTGAAAAACGAGAATGCCATTAATGCAATGACGCTTTTTTGGAGCTTAGATGGCGTGAATTTTGAGACAATTCCGGTCGTGTTGCATAGTTCTGTTGATGGGGTTTCAACCTATCGCACCGAGCAACCTATCCCCGGCTATCCCAAAAACGAATTAATCGACTACTATCTGGCAATCACGTTGCAGGACGGACGGACACTCCAATCGGAGATAGAAAGTTATGAGTTCGGGGAGATTCACGTTGATTTGAGCGTTTTGGAGCAAACGCTGATGTGGCATACCACGCCATCGCGCGGGCCAAGCCCTCGCGCTACGGACGCAGGGGATATCCACTTATCCGAGTCGCCCTTCAGGCTCTCCGCGAAGATTGTCAACCTTGGAACCGAGCCTGTGCGAAACGTGCCTGTCCAATTTCTTCAGACGACAGCAACCGGGGAGCCTGAAGAAACAGTGCTGCTTGAAGAAGAACTCCAAAACGCAACCCCGATTGGCGAAGTCCAGATACTGACAGAAGTGCTGCCGGGGAGTGAAGTCGTGGCAAGCGTGCCGTGGCAACCCCCACCCGGGAACTACCTCGTCACGGTTGTCGTGGACATGCCGTCAGAGGCACAGCCGAAAGGGACTATCATTGAACGCAGAGAGCGGAATAACACCGCCGCTCGGCACTTCTCCAGCAATTGGGTCCTTCTCACACCGGAGCAGCGGGACATTGTGAGCGGAGATGGCATGTTGCGCCTCTCTCTGCCACCCGGAAGCATTCAAACGCCGACGCTTATGACGTTTGAGCGGAAAGCACTTACCATTACCAACCAACCCGATATCATTCCGGTTGCAGGGGACG
Organism: uncultured Poribacteria bacterium; assembly: GCA_958296135.1. Classification (GTDB taxonomy): domain Bacteria; phylum Poribacteria; class WGA-4E; order WGA-4E; family WGA-3G; genus AGPOR5. The sequence continues at coordinate 2,896,723 of CATQHZ010000001.1, read as the reverse complement.
ATGCAGCGGCCGCCCCGGCCGCCTATGAACTCGGTTTAGACACGCAGACTGGATTCACGGCAACCGCCGCCTTCCGTTTATCCGAGACATCGCGAGGGACAGGAGCTACGGACGCAGCGTCCATCTACATGCTGGACGCATATTCCGGCAATTGGATCCGCGTCGGCAATGAGACGAACAGCGAAGAGACGCTCTCAACCCAAGTCAAGTTGCCCGGCACCTTCGCGCTGCTGTCCCACGCTGATTCTCGCCCACCGGCGTTGGACCTCACCGTTGAAAATCAAGGTTTCATCGATGGCGACTATATCTCCGATACGCCGACTATCTCTGCGCGCATTGAGGATGCTAACGGCGTAGACACGCGCCCGGAGAATATCGTTCTTACCAAAAACGGCGAGCGCGTGCCGCAAGACGAGTATATCATCGCCGCGTCGCCTGTCAATACCAACGTGTTGTTAATAACCTATACGCCTATCTTGGAGGCAGGCGAATACGCGATTCGGTTGCAAGCGCAGGATGCAAACGGCAACCCGGCATCCACAGGCCGGACAGCCACCGTTGCAGGCGAGTTTGAGATCAAAAACATCGCGAACTTCCCGAACCCTTTCACACCGGGGCGCGGCACCGATTTCGCCTATTACCTTACCGAAAGTGCGGACGAAGTGAGCCTGAAGATTTATACGGTGACAGGCCGCCTCATCACAGTGATTGACACGCTTGACGCTGCCATCTCCTACAACGAATTCCACTACGATGGATTGGATGCAGACGGCGAGCCGCTTGCCAACGGTGTCTACCTCTATAAATTCACCGCGCACCAAGGAGAGACGCGCCGGAACAAGGTAGGAAAGCTTGTCGTCATCAAATAATTTTGTTTTTGTATGAGCGCGAAGCGTTCGGTAAACAGGACTCGGCAGGGCATCCGTATCTGCGTATCCGCTTACGCGGGGTATCCCTTAGCTAAGTTTTCTGTGTAAGGACTTGACACCGCTGCACCCGCAGCGCGAGGGAAAACCCGGCGAGCGCGAATCGCCGAGGGTTTCCCTCGCCATGCAGGGGCCTCCCCCCTTCACCGTAAGGCGAGGGCCGTTACGCCTAAACTTTGTCCTCTCTGCAGCCTCGCTGCAGAGATGTCCACTGTGCCTCGCCATGCATCGAGCCGCCCTACCCTCACCGTAGGGCGAGGGCCCGGCGATCACGAATCGCCGAGGGTTCCCCTCGCCATGCCCGTCATCTCAAAGCCGTTTGGGCTTTTGGGCTGCGGGTGTTTTTCGTGTCGGTCGAGCGATCGCGGGGGACAGGCCCCCGCGCTACGGTAAAAAGGCAGTTTTCGTTCACGTCACCGTAGGGCGCGGGCCCGGCGATCACGAATCGCCGAGGGTTCCCCTCGCCATGCCTGTCATCTCAAAGCCGTTTGGGGATTTTGGGCTGCGGGTGTTTTTCGTGTCGGTTGAAAGATCGCGGGGGACAGGCCCCCGCGCTACGATGCAAAGAAGGCAGTTTTCCTCGGGAGATCGCGGGGGACAGGCCCTCGCGCTACGATGCAAAGAAGGCGGTTTTCCTCGGGGCATCGCGGGGGACAGGCCCCCGCGCTACGGGAACAAGGCAGTTTTCGTCCGTTCTTCTTCCACCGCAGCGCGAGGGCTCGGCGAGCACGAATCGCTGAGGGTTCCCCTCGCAATCCCTAGCACAAATCGAAACCGTCCTTGGTTCCCTCAGATTCGCAGGACTTGCAACAACAGGTGCCTTCTCGCGTTTAATCGCGCGAGAACACCAAAACATCATAACGCCGCCCCGCATACGCAAACTGCCCCTTCAAGCGCGCCTCGCACTCAAACCCCGCCGATGCCAAAATATCCGCCTTCACTGTCGCCCCATCGTCAACGTAACACTGAACCTTCAATTCAGGGAACGTCAATGCCGAAAGTAGTGCAGGGACAGCATCAACAAAATTGGGATGGAAAAAGAGCTCGAGCACCGCAGTCTCACCGCGCCAGCGTGTATCCCGACTCACCGTCGCCCAACCGACGATTGCACCGTTCTGCGCGCCGAGCAACTTTGCATCGGTGTAGACATCCTCCGTATCCAAGTCACGTTTAAAAGAGAGAAAGCCGCCCTCAAGATTCGTAGGCCCGTAGACACCCCATGTCAAGCTCCGAAGCGTATCCCATCCGACAATCGCCGAAAGCGCCGTGATTTTGGGCCAATCGTGCCATTCAACCGGTTTCGGATGCGCAGGTGCAGGCGCGAAGTAACTCTCCACAAAATCGGCGTTCACCTGATACTGCATAAATCCCGATGCCGGACAGACACTCTCAAACCCAAAACTATTGTAGATGTGATACGGCGGACTGTTGTATCCCGTGCCGAGGTAGAGTGCGCGGCCGTTGCGGTGCCGAAAATCTGCCATCTGCTGCGCCATCACGCCTTTGCACGCGCCTTTCCTGCGCTGGTGCGGCAAGGTGAAGACATGCCCCAAGATTCCAATTCCATCGTGTTCAACCGTCATGATGTTGATAATCACGTTCCCATCAAGTTTCCCGACATAGAACCGCGTTTCCAACGCGTCAAGCGATTCGGTTACGCATCGCTCAATATGCCATTTGTAGTTACCCGGTTTATGCCCGAGGAACTGCTTGACTTCCTCGGCATGTGGGGCATCCGGTGCGGCAATCACGCCGACTTCCATCCGTTCCCCTGTTTTTAGTACCACTTCTTCCAATTTATTGAACATGAATTGTTCCTCGTTTTTCGTCTTAGCACAAAGCGTTCGTATACGTATCTTGGGTAATAACGTCCCCTTGTCCGTAGGCGCGGTTTGAAACCGCAACTATGGCGTTCAAGCTACGTCCATCATAAAATAAATCTAGCAAATGCCTGAAAAATATGGTATACTTAAAAGGACTTAATGTCAAGACAACTGAAAACCAAATCGTTCACCCTCACATAATAGGAAAGGCTATGGAGACAGAACAAACACTGATTTTAATTAAACCCGATGGCGTTCAGCGCGGACTTGTCGGGGAAATTGTTGCCCGCTACGAACGCAAAGGGCTGAAACTGGTAGGCATGAAACTCGTGCAACTACCGCTCACGACAGCGGAGGCACTTTACGCCGTGCATCATCGCGGCAAACCCTTTTATGAGACGCTCATCCGATTCATCACCGCCGCGCCCATTGTCGCCCTAGCTGTGGAGGGACGGAACGCGATAGAACTCGTCCGCACCCTCAACGGCGCGACGAACCCACTGGCAGCGCAACCGGGAAGCATCCGCGGCGATTTCTCTCTCAATGTAACGCACAACGTCGTGCATGCATCGGACTCGCCGGAGAACGCCCAGCGCGAGTTGGGCATCCTCTTCGCACCGCAGGAACTCTATGCTTATCAACGCATCGATGAGGCTGTCCTGTATCCACAATAATACCGAATGCCATCGATTTGTAAGGGCAGATGTCTCTATCCGCTCCTGTTTTCCGGCAGCAGTGGATAGCTATAGAAACCTAGCCTTACAATTCCTTCGCGAAACCGAATCACTCTAGGTACGCCGAAAAAACGTTGGCTCTTTTAGGCATCTTAGGGTATACTGCAGAAAAAGGTACCAGGGCCAAAGGGGCATTTCATTATGATAAAAAAGAGTTTGCTTATCCTCGGCGTGCTGTTTTCGATGGCTGCCATCGGGTTCGCCGCAGATTACACGCAATGGCATTTGCCGGAAGGCGCGACTGCACGTCTCGGCAAGGGCGCGATAAAGGATGTTCAGTTCTCGCCCGATGGCACACGTCTTGCCGTTCCAACTGCCATGGGCATCTGGATTTACGACGCGCACACTGGCAAAGAAATGTCGCTATTCTCTGCAATGTTACCCGTTCAAGTGCCCACCGCGTTGACGTTCACTGCCGACGGCACCATCGTCGCGAGCGCGCATGGAACGACACTGCGCGTCTGGGACATTCGCACCGGAGATACCCTCGCCACACTTGAGAAGCATCCGGATTCAATTAACGCGTTGGCATTTTCACCCGATAACATGATACTCGCCACCGGGAGCGGCGACTGGAAAATCCGATTGTGGGATGTTGCCACCGGCGACTTCCTCGCCATGTTCCTCGGGTCGCCCAGTGCGGTAAATGCCCTCGCCTTCTCGCCGGATGGCCAACTCCTGGCGAGCGCGGGTAGCACCCTCCGTTTGTGGGATACCACCACCGGGGATACCCGCTTTGCAGGAACTGACGATTTAGGCTCCATCACCCTCTTGGAATTCTCACCCGATGGGAAAACTCTCGTCAGTGGCGGCGGCTGGGATACGTCAGCACACCTCTGGGATGTCCCCACCGGCAAACGGCGCGCAACTCTATCCGGCCACACCCGCGACATCAGCGATGTCGCCTTCTCGCCGGATGGAAAAATCGTCGCTACCGCCGGTAAAGACGATGCAGTCCGAGTGTGGCACGTCAATACCGGGGCCCTATTGACACGCTTGCCGCCGGAAACACCGAGTCTATCTGTCCCCGGGCATAGCCAAATAGGAAAAATGCAGGATGTCTACACCGTCGCATTTTCGCGAGATGGGCAGACGCTCCGCTGCGGCAGCCGCAACGGCACAATTCACGTCTGGGACATTGACGCTGCCAAACCCCTATCTACGCTGGCACTCACGGAGCATTTTGAGTGGATTCAGACGTTGGCTTTCCCCGGCGATGGCGCACGCCTCGCCAGTAGCGGTTGGGAGGCAAAGGTTCGGGTGTGGGATGTTGCCACCGGCAAACAACTTGAAATAATTACGCCGCCTACACAAACGCATTGGGCAGACGTGAGTCAAGTCGTGACGTTCCCGCCAACCCTTACCAAACTCGCTGCCCGGAGTTTGGCCGGCGACATTCGGGTGTGGTATAGTGCCACTCGTCAGCAGCTCTCTACCTTGCAAACAGAAACCCCAAAGTCCATCTTTCGTTTCGTTTTCTCGCCGGATGGACAGCGGATTGCCGGGAACGAACGCCGCAAAGTGATATTGTGGCATGCAGATACCGGCGAACTGCTGTGGACAACGTCCGGCGGCCACTTCGCATTCGCACCGGACAGTCAAACGCTAGCGATTGCCGATACGGACAATAATATTCGCGTGTGGGCACTCTTGTCCTTTGCCTTGGTTAAGACGTTAGCAGGCCACTCGGACTCTATCCATGCCTTAACCTTCTCGCCAGATGGGAGAACGCTCGCAAGTGGCAGCGAATACGAAATCCGCCTGTGGGATGTTGATACAGGGCGCACGCTGGCTACCCTTGACACGGGAACAGAAAACGTTGCCGCATTAGCATTTTCACCCAACGGAAAAACGCTCGTAAGTGGTAGTTCCCAGGGCACTCTCCAGTTGTGGAACGTAGACACCGCCTCGCATCTCCGCTCTTTCTCCATAGGCTATGATTCAGCGGTGAGCGCGTTGCTGTTTTCACCCGATGGCGAAACGCTAGCGAGTGGACATCGGAGCGGCACAATTCTCCTCTGGGATAAACTCGATTGAGCCGCGGCCGCCCAAAAAACGTTGGCTCTTTTAAGCATTTTAGGGTATACTGCAGCAAAATGTAACGGAGCGAAAAAGGAATTTCACGATGATAAAAAAGAGTTTGTTCATCCTCGGCGTGCTGTTTTCGATGGTTGCCATCGGGTTCGCCGAAGATTACACGCAATGGCATTTGCCGGAAGGTGCTAAAATCCGCTTCGGCAAAGGCACCATCAACGCGATAAAATATTCTCCCAGTGGCACTCGACTCATCGTGGGAAGTTCAATTGGAATTTGGTTATATGATACCCATATTTACCAAGAACTCTCGTTGAGCCGCAGTGACACAGCCCCAATTGAGGCTGTGACGTTCTCGAAAAATGGCGAGACGCTATTCAGTGTAGACATTTACGGGGCAATTCAGCCGTGGGATATGATGCCCACCGACTCGCCTCCGAGAGCACTGGAGAAAAAGGAACGACGGGTATACGGAGAACGATTTGTCAAAGTCGCCTTTTCGCAGGATGGCACGATGCTTGCCAGCGGTGGAAAAGATGGTGTCATTCGATTGTGGGATGTTCACACCCGCACCCACCTGGTGTCCTTTGAAGGGAACATAGGGAAAGGGGAATTTAGCGCATTAGCCTTTTCGCCAGACGGCAAAACGCTCGCGAGTAGTAGTGGGTTTGAAGACAAAACGATTCGGTTATGGGCTCTCCCATCTTTGCTAGAAGAAACCCTGTCTGATGGTTTTATAGACAGAGAACCAGAGGACTTGGAACCTTCGCCGAGAAAAACAAAAGTGAATCCCAAGATAACCTTGATAGGGAGAAACGATGCTTGTGCCTTAACTTTCGCTCCTGATGGCAGGACGCTCGCGAGCGGTGATTTCGGCGGAGGGCTGACATTCTGGGACGTTGAAACCGGGCGAGAATTGAACACATTCAGGGGCCAAACGGATGCAATTCGCGCGTTGGCATTCTCACCGGACGGAAAAACACTTGCCAGCGGAAGTTGGGATGGCACAATTCGGATGTGGGCCACAGATACTGGACACCAGGTCGCGGTTATAACGGAGCATGCCCCCTTCGTTCAAGAAGTCGCTCTCACGCCAGATAACAAGACGCTGGCAAGTGTAAACAGAAACGTCAATATTCGGCTGTGGGATGCTAACACCGGACACGTGCAATCCATTTTCAGCGGAAAAGGAGGATTAATCCGATTCTTAGAGTTTGCTGAAGATGGCAGCACGTTTGCCTGCGCCGACGTAAGCATTACATTCTGGGTCGCGGATGTTGCAACTGGCCGCGAGCAATTTACTTATACCTTGACAGGGCATACAAAATCGATTTGGAAAACGGCGTTATCCCCAGACCGGCGTATTCTCGCAAGTGGAAGTTATGACACAACAATCCGGTTGTGGGACATCGTCACCGGGAACCCGCTTTTTGTCCTTTCCGGACATAAGAATGGGGTTGGCGCGCTGGCATTCTCCCCAGATGGCAGCATGCTTGCAAGCGGCAGTCGAGACAAAACCATTCGCTTGTGGGACACCGCTACTGGCACAGAACGTTTCACTCTCACAGGGCATCTCGGTGAAGTTGAATCAGTGGATTTTTCCCCGGATGGCAGCACACTTGGCAGCGGGAGTTGGGACGGAACCATTCGCTTGTGGGATATTGCGTCGTTAAAAAAAATGGACACCCCGCCTTGGAAAAAAAGAGAAAGCCACAGCACGATACTGGGAAGACATGGGGGCGGAGTCTTATCAGTGGTATTCTCACCCGATGGCAAAACGCTTGTGAGCGCAGACACGGAGGGTTCCCTGCTATTATGGCACGCGGATACCAACCCACAAGTTCCCGCCCAAAGTTGGTTGCGTGGGAACTTCACAGCAGAATCCCTCGCAATGTCCACACTCCAAGGCCACACGAGTTGGATTAGAAATTTAGAATTCTCAGTGGATGGTAGCACGCTAATTAGCGCGAGTTCAGATGGCACAATCCTTCTCTGGGATTGGGAGAAAATCTCCCAAATGGTAGATAAGTAAGCGTCTGAAAGGAACGTCAATGAACACCTTTGAAGTCAAAATCAACGCCAAAACCCACCTCGTCGTGGAAAAAGAGAGCGGCCGCTGCCTCGGCGGCGTAGGTGCTAACTTTTATCGGCCCTTCGTCTTTCCGCTCTACACCCCCGCGGGACACACCGTCGTGCAGGAATTCGCCTTCGATCATCCGTTTCACAACGGTGTTTTCGTCGGGCAAGGCCCAATCCACGTCGGCGAACGAGAAGCAGGCTTTTGGGCCGCCCCGCCGCAACGCTCCTTCACCGACAAAGTCTTCGCCAACATGGGACGGATGGACACGGACAAAGAGGTGGACATCGCACCGCACGCAGATGGCGTGACATTCGTCCAGAAGGTTATCTGGCGCGACGCAAACGAAAAACCTTTGATTGACGAAATCCGAACCGTGAACCTCTGGTGCCTGCAGGATGCCACAGTCTGCGATATGACAAGCGAAAAGATTGCAACCTACGGGGCCGTCACCTACCCACAGACGAAATTCGGCAGCATCGGCATCCGCGTCGAACCGAGACTCCTCCCTGTCATGGGCGGCGTTGTCCTCGGCGACAATAACCGCCGCGGGAACGTCGATGTCGTCCACGAAGATGACTCCGACTTCGTCGCCTACCAAAACCGATTGCCCAGCCACGGTAACTTCGGCGTTCTCATGACTATTCTTGATGAAGGCATCCGCGGCCCTTGGTTCATTCGCGACTACGGCATGGCACTCTATAACCCGACATGGAGGGAGAACATCGCCACGCCGAAAGGTGAGACGTGGAAAATCTCGCTGCGCGTTGTCGCTTACGATGGAGAATTAACGGAGGCGCGTGCGGCGCGATGGCAGAAAACATACTAGCACTCCAAGGCATCACCAAATCCTTTGGAGGCCTTGTTGCTGTTGATAACGTGGATTTCGCCCTCAAAGCAGGCGAAATCCACGCGATTCTCGGCGAAAACGGCGCAGGCAAGTCCACCCTGATGCACCTCATCTATGGACTTTATCAGCCGTCAGCGGGAAGCATCCAGGTCGCGGGGAAACCGCAGGTTTTCAAAACGCCCCGCAATGCAATCGCGAACGGCATCGGCATGGTGCATCAACATTTCATGCTGATTGAGAACCTCACCGTCGCGGAGAATATTGCCCTGAGCCTCTCTCATCTGAGGCTTCGCGAGGGACAGCCCCTCGCGCCACGAACGCAGGGGATATTGTCCCGATTTCGATTCAAAAAATCGGAAGCGGTGAAAACGACAGAGGCACTCGCCGAGAAATTTGGCATCGCCATCGATGCACAGGCTCTCGTGCGAACGTTGTCTGTCGGGTTAAAACAGCGCGTCGAAATCCTGAAGGCACTCGCCGGAAATGCGCGCATCCTCATCCTTGACGAACCGACAGCGGTGCTGAGTCCACAGGAGGTAGACGGCTTCTTCACAATTCTGCGCAACTTGCAGGCGGATAACCGCTCCATTCTCTTCATCAGCCATAAAATGAACGAGGTGCTGCAGATTAGCGATAGAATTACCGTACTAAGGCGCGGTAAAAAGGTCTACCTCGGAAAAACAGGTGAATTAACCGCCCGCGAACTCGCCAGAGAGATGCTCGGCGCAGAAGTAGCAGAAGTTGTAAGAGAGGAACGCAAGGCAGCAACCGAAAAGGTGCTTCAGGTTTCTGGGCTAAGCGTCCGTGGCAGTCGCGATGAATTGGCCGTGTCCGATGTCTCACTGACAACGCATCGCGGTGAAATCGTCGGGATAGCCGGCGTTGATGGCAACGGCCAACGCGAACTCGCCGAAGCCATCATGGGACTGCGTAAAACCAGCGACTCCAGCATCATCAACATCCTCGGCACAGCACCCCGCGGCACAAAGGCGACGCGCCTGCTCGGTGTCGGCTACATTCCAGAAGATAGACAGACGCTCGGGCTCATCCCTTCGTTCTCAGTGGCGGAGAACTTGGAATTGAGTGTGCTACACCTCAAGCAATACGGATTTTTTGTATGGTTTCAGGAAATGATGTCTTTTTTACGGCAGACATCTTTTACGCCGTCACGTCTTAATGTTGCGCGGTGGCGTGGTGCCACCAAAACAATCTCACCAACAGAGGCCGTTGTCTCCTGCATCAACAGAAACCCACGGAAAAAGCGAAAGGAGACGGCGGCACGGTTGATAGATGCCTACGATGTTCGTCCCCCCAATGCGCAGTTAGCCGCGGGCGCGCTTTCTGGGGGCAATCAACAGAAGGTTGTCCTCGCAAGAGAGATTTCGCCGGAACCCGCTCTGCTCATCGCCGTGAACCCGACACGCGGGTTGGATATCAATGCCGCCAACTATGTGCATCAGAACCTGCTAGCGCAGCGCGACCGCGGCAAATCGATGCTGCTCATCTCAACCGAATTGGACGAAGTCCTGACACTGAGCGACAGGCTCTATGTCATGTCAAAAGGCAAACTCCATGAAGCAACAGCGCACCGGAACGACATCACGACGTTAGGACTCCTGATGACAGGCGAGAACACCGTGTGCTGAGACAAGCACCGCAACAGCCCGTAGCGCGAGGGAAAACCCGGCGAGCACGAATCGCCGAGGGCTCCCCTCGCCTTGTCAAAGCAAACGTCATCCTGAAACACCTGTAAAACCTCTTGATTCTGAAACAGCCCGTAGTGCGAGGGCCTGTCCCTCGCCTTGTCAAAGCAAACATAATCCTGAAACACCTGCAAAACCTCTTGATTCTGAAACAGCCCGTAGTGCGAGGGCCTGTCCCTCGCCTTGTCAAAGCAAACGTAACCCTGGAACACCTGCAAAACCTCTTGATTCTGATGAGAAAGGAGCACCCTGGTGTTAAAACGAACTATTGGGATACCGGCACTGATTCTGATAAGCGCGTTTGTGACGAACGGCATCATCATCCTCGTGTGCGGCTATAACCCGTTAGAAGCTTACACGGCGGCCGTCGGCGGCGCGTTCGGCAACGGCAGAAAATTAGGAGAGACGCTTGTCAAAAGCACGCCGTTTCTCATGGCGGGGCTCTCTGTCGCTATCGCCTTCCGATGCGGGATATGGAATATCGGCGCGGAGGGACAGTTTTTGATGGGCGCACTGGCAGCAACATGGTTCGGCACGAAACTCGCCGCACTCTTACCCGCGACACCGTGGATAGCCGTGCCACTCTGTCTCTGCCTCGCGGCCCTGGCCGGCGGCACCTGGGCACTGATTCCCGCACTCCTCAAAGTAACGCGCGGCGTGAACGAAGTCATCAGCACGATTATGTTGAACTATGTCGCCATCTACCTCGTCAGTCTCATGGTAGACGGCGGCCCTTTACAAGAGGCATCGCAACGCGGGCCGCAGAGCGACCGGCTGGCGGAATGGGTGTTTCTACCGCGCCTGTTTCCGCCGCACCGCATCCATCTCGGCATCGTCATCGCGATTATCCTCGCGATTATCCTCACGTTCGTCCTTTTTCGGACGACGTTTGGATATCAGCTGCGCGCTGTCGGCGAGGGAGCCGCGGCAGCAGAAGCAGCAGGAATTTCAATTGTTCAAAACATGCTCCGCGTCTTTTTTATCAGCGGGGCCTTGGCAGGGCTCGGCGGCGCAATTGAACTGATGGCACTGACGCGCCGGCTGTTCCTCAACTTCTCGCCCGGCTATGGTTACACGGCGATTGCGGTGGCGTTGCTGGCGAAGCTGCACCCGTTGTTGACAATGGCGGCGGCACTGCTGTTCGGCGCGCTCACGACAGGTTCGTACGCGATGCAACGCGGTGTTGGCATCTCCGATAAAGTGACGCTTGTCATGCAGGCGACGATTTTGTTGTCTGTTATCGGATATAGTTCCATGAAATTCATGAGACACAACGAATCTCTATCGAAAACGTAGGCACCGACTCTTCACAAACTCCGTAGCGCGCGTTGCAAGCGCGCCTCTAGGAAACACAAAAATGCTTGAAGAAACACTTTCTGCAACGATTCGAGGCGCGACACCGCTTTTATTTGCCGCATTAGGCGAAGTCGTATCGCAACGCGCCGGTGTCATCAACATCGGCATTGAAGGCATGATGCTGATGGGCGCGTTCTTTGGCATGGTGGGTTCGTTCTACATGGCGCATGTCCCCATCCTCGCGCCGTGGTGTGGGCTACTGCTTGCCGGGCTCGCCGGTGTCTGCACCGCCGCGCTCTTCGCGTTCTTCGCCATCCGTTTGCGCGCAGACCAGGTGATTATCGGCACTGCCATCACGCTGCTCGCCTTAGGCTTAACAGAGGTGCTTTACCAACGCCTCTTCGGCATTACTGGGAGCTCGCTACGGGTGCATGCCTTTGAGGCGTTAGAAATCCCGTTCCTCTCACAGATATCCTTTTTTGGCCGGGCATTCTTCTCGCACAACATTTTAGTCTTTCTCGCGTTCCTACTGATGCCGTGTGTCTATTTTTTCCTCTACCACACGCACCCGGGGCTCCACATTCGTGCGTGCGGTGAGCATCCGAAGGCAGTGGCAGCGGCTGGCACAAACGTCCCACTGATGCGCACGGGGTGCCTCTTATTTGCAGGCGCGATGGCCGGCATCGGCGGCGGCTACCTCTCGCTGGCGGATGTCCCCTATTTCACGCCGAACATGACGGTGGGACGCGGATTTATTGCATTAGCGATAGTCATTTTCGGGAAATGGCACCCGGTGAAAGCGTGCGGCGCGGCATTGCTTTTCGGACTCGGCGGCGCGCTAGATGTCCGTTTTCAGGCGTTAGGCTGGGGCATTCCGCATCAACTGCTGTTGATGCTGCCTTATGTGCTTTGCTTAGCGGTACTCGCAGGTTTCGTCGGCCGCGCTGAAGCACCCGCCGCGTTAGGAAAGCCGTGAGGTTTTAGGGAAAAATCGCATCGAAAACGGAGCCATCAACAACGTCGATGTCAACGTTCTTGTTTTTATTGCGATGCAACCGAAGGTTGTGTTATCATGTCACCGTGAAAAACTTTTTGGAGGAAAAATGATGCTTGCGCTGGGGCCAGCCCTAACAATGGGTGCCCAAAATTTGGATGTCTTGAGAAATAAACTTGTTAATAACGTATCAGCGACATTTCGCGAACAATTTTGTTTGCCAATTTTTGCTTATTGTGATATACTAGATACAATCAGAACAGTCTGAAGTCAATTGCGTGAGTTCGTGAGCAGTCGCCGACGCGAGGCGGCACTCGGACTCGCGGATGTGTGAATATTCTCGAATGATGATGCAATCGCAATCAAGAGAGGGATAAAAATGTTGACAAAACCCGAATTTGATGCGCACGTTCAAGAATGGAAAAACATGGCGCGAACTAGCCGCGCCGAGGAAGACACCGCGCTCGTTTTCTACGACAAGCATATTTTTCCATTCATCAAAGCAACCTTCAGTGACCCGGGGAACCGGCCACCAAAGGTATATGATGGCCTCATCCTAACGTTAGGCTCCGCGCCCGAGCCGCTAATTCTCTCAATACTCGGTATGAAACCGAAACGTGTCGGCCTCCTCTATACGCAGGAAGGCGAGCAATTCCTTTCGCAAATTCAGGAGGAAACGCAACTGCCGCACGAGCAGATTCAGCTGCGCGAAGTTGACGGGACTCATATCGTTGAGGTCTACGAGAAGATCATGACGCTTTACAACGATTGGGGACGTCCCGAGCATCTTGCGGCGGACATCACCGGCGGAAGAAAGCCCATGGTTAGCGGCTTGACAATGGCATGTGCTGTGCTTGGGGCCGATATCTATTATGTTGGCTGTAGCGAAATCTACCCAGAGTTAGGTAACAAGCCTGAACCCGGTAGTGAGCACTTAATCCTTTTGGATAACCCTTACACAGTGTTCGGTGATTTGGAGATTGAGAGAGCGAAAAATCTCTATAACGCCCACGACTACGCTGGCGCACAACGTGTTCTTCGCCGGCTCAGAGGACAGGTTGGCGATGCGAACACAGCCACAACTTGCGAGGCATACGGATTCCTCTGCGAGACATACGAGGCGTGGGATGCACTCGATTTTGGCAAGGCGAGCAACAGCTTGGAGCAGTTGTTGAAACTCATCCAGCAATTTTCGACGCTAAGCCGGTTGGCGCAGCTGTATCAAGCAGAGGCTCGCCTTCGTAAACAAGAGGGGGTGCTGCAAACCTTGCTGACGTTCAGCAAGAACGAATGGCTTGCCCTTCAGGCTCCCGATGGATTTCACTTCGCGTTTATGCTCTATCACAGCGCGCTCCGACGGGAAGAACAGAGAAAACTGGATATGGCATGTCTGCTGCTCTATCGTCTTCTGGAGTGGGTAGAGCAACACCGGCTTGCGCTATACGGAATCTGGACTGACGATCCGGATTATTCGGCATTTGACGAGGGCGCGCTTTTCGACCGGTATAAGAGGAAACGGATGGAGGTTTACCGATATCCAAATGTGTTTGCTCTTCCAACATCAATTGGATTGGTAGACGGATTTCTCGTCCTACACGCGCTGGACGATGAGATTGCCAAAGGCCTTAATTGGCATGCGTTAAAGAGTCTACCTGATACACGGAATCGAAGCATCTACGCCCACGGCATGACTGTCATCTCTGAGGAAAAGTTCCAAGCGTTTAAAGCGACAGTTGAGAAACAATTTGTGCTGGCACAGAGCCTCGCGGGGATTGATGCTGCCCTCTTCAAGCAGCAGCACGAATTTATCACCCTATAGGGCTTGGAACACAAGCGAATCGGCATCTTTGACATAAATCCGCAGGGATGCCGCATTTGCGGCGCGGCCGATGCCGACACCGAGCAAAACCTGAATGGGAGATTAAAAAGTGCTGCCGAGTCGCCAATAAAACGGTGTGGCATCGGCACCGGGGATATCGCGGAGCGGCACGGCGTAATCTACGCCACCCGTGAAGGCACCCCACTGCAACCGGATGCCTATGCCGACAGCAGCCGGCAATTCCTCAATTGCAAAGACGAACGTATCCAGCGAACGCCACACTGTGCCAGTATCAAAGAAGAGCACCCCGCGAATTGGCTTGTAGATAGGGAAGCGCAGCTCGGTATTGAAGATGAACTGGACATCGCCGCGGTGGTTGCCCGCGCTATCCAGCGGGCCGAGGCCGCGTTCGGCATACCCGCGCACTGTGGTGCTACCGCCGGCCCAGAATCGTTCAAACGAGATGAGTTCCGCGCCGCGATTCGCGCGCAACCCGTTGGTAACGCCGAGACGCAGGGCCGTTGCCACCGTCGGCCCGGCTTCAAAGAGTTGCCGGTAGAGTCGGAAATCTGTCGTCGTCTTGATGAAACTGGTTTCGCCTCGCAGGAACCCGCCGGCGTATTCCAGCGTCACCTTGTTGAGCATCCCGGATGTCGGGGAGAGGTAGGGGAGACTGCTGTCATACGTCCAAGAGAGGCGCAGGCTGCTGACGGTGGTGCGGATATCCGGCGCGGTTTCAAATGCTTGCAGCACGAAGGGCTGGCCCTCGCGAGCTCGTTCACTCAGTTCGTGCGTCGATTGCCGCAGAAACCTGTAATTGTATTGGAACCGCAGCAGCAGTTCAGTGGAGAGCTCCCGGCTGAGCACCACGCTACTTTGGAGCGCGCGAACGTTATCATCTTCTTCCAGATTTCTCTCGGACACCTGCAGCGTCCCGCGGTTTCGCCCGAACAGCCAAGGTTTCGTCAGGGTGCTTTCCAGCAAATAGCCGAGGGTGCCTGCCCGGAGCCCGGCTCTACCGCGGAGCGACACGCCGATATTCCGCTCGTAAAGGTTACGGTGCCGCAGCGCGAGCGTCGTGCGGAAACCATCTGTCGTGCTATAGCCGAGCGCAGCGCGATAACTACCCGGTTTTTGCTTCTCCACCCGAATAACCATATCACGTTTTTCATATTGGCGCAAGGCGTTCGGAGACATGGGTTGTTGCGATAAGGCTTCTTTACGTAATCCGTCATTGCCGTTGTCGATGCCTACGTTCCGGATGCTATTTTTTTCAGATTGCGCGTCCTGTGAGGGTAACGGTTGTGCGTCAATGCGTCGGAAAATCCCGGTGTTATACAAATTTCGCACGGCTTGACTCAATTTCGCGGGTGTCCAGAGCGTTCCCACCAGATGTTTTACCTCCCGCATTAACACCTCTTTTTTTACGCCCGCGTCGCCGAGAAAAGAGAACGTGCCAAAGTGTATCGGCTGCCCCTCCGAAATCTCAATCGTCAGCAAGTGATGCTCAAAAACCATGAGGCCTATTTCCTCTTGCTGCAGTGTGTAGCGCGCAGTGCCTTCTCTATCCTGAAGGCTCCAGAGGTTATCAATTTGTGTAGCGATAAACACCGCTGATAACGCCATGCCTGTCGCACTTTCAAAATACCGATGGAGTTCATCGGAGAGAATGCCCGCGTTCAACGACGCAATGATTCTCTCCGCAGCGGCACCCTCAATCCGGAAAACCGGCTCCGCCGTTTTTGCCGCATACCTGACAGCCACCGTCGCATCCATATACCCGCGTTCCCGATAAGCATGCAACACCGCGTTCCTATAGTCGTTCCGAATGAAGCGCGCGTTCGGCTGAGGCGGAGAGAACCCAACCGCTCGCAGGGCCTGCAGGAGCGTCGTATCCGCTAACGCACTGTTCCCGCGAAACTGACACCGATAAATCACTTCTCGGGAGGATTCAACAATCTGCACGCGAACCTCGATTTCACCCGATGCTTCTGTCTTCTTAACTCGCGTCTCTATCTTGACATCTGGGTAGCCCGCGTTCCGATACAAAATTTCCAGCCGGTCTGTGTCCGTATCCAGCGTCCGAGAAGAAAAAAAACGTTTCCAAAAGTGGCGCGCCAAGAAATGCTGCGGCTTTGTCTTCATTTCGCGCAACAGTTCTCCCGACGAAAAGGCTCTGTTGCCCGAAAAGGTGACACGCGTGACGACATAACGGGTACCCGGGAGAATCGTCAACGTTATCTTGCCATCTGCTTCCTCAACATCCACCGTTGTGCCATCATACCCCTTCTCCTCAAAATAGCCCTTTACCCGCTGTTGCCACATAAACGGGGAATTCCGCAGGGAGGCAATGAGTTCGCGCAGTTCAGCCTCATCAATATCTGCCGGTGGCTCTTGCATCGTTTGCAAAGATTGTTGGGGCTGTGACGTTGTTTGACGTAACCCATCATCGCCGTTGTCGGGAAACGTGGTTAAGGGTTCTTCAAGGAATATGAAGACAAGCCGTTTGCCGGCATCAACAGAAAATTGCAAGATACCCGTTTCTGGCGCGAAGGTGTGGAGCACTGTCGCCGCGAGGTAACCCCTTTTCCGGTAAAGTGCCACGAGTGCATCGGCATCCGTCTCCACAGCAGCCCGCCGGTAAATCTCGCCTACTCGGCTTATATGCAGGGCATCTTTGAGCGTCTGCGTCGAACTTGCTGTATTCTCCTGAATCTGAATGTCAGTAACCCGCGAGGGCGCGCCAAGGGTTATCTGATACGTCAGAGTGCCTGTTTCCTGCGAGAATGTTGCCTTTACGGTAGCACCAAAATACCCCAGAGCCGCGCACCCCGCTTTGATACCAGCAACATCCCGCTGCGCGTAAGCGGGGTGATACGACTCGCCGACTTGTAACCGATTCTGCCCCCGCGGCAGAATCCTCTTCATAGCACTTTGGAGTAGACGACGCAACTCTTCCGGCACACCAAGCGTGTGGACGGCCGCGATGCGCCTCACAGAAGTGAGTGAAAACGTCAGCGACACACCGTTATGAGATTCCTTCGCGTAAACCTCAACCTTTGAAAACTGCGCCGAAGCATAGAGCGAGACAACACTCCGGTGGATAGCATGGCGAGAAAAAGGTTCGCCGACTTTGAGATAGGTGCGCTCGCGAAGTATCGACAACGTTTCTACGTCGGTAACGGGAATAGCATCGAGGTGATAGGCAAGATGCGCGACCGGCACAGCGAACGAGGCACGTTCTGCAACGTGGTTTGGCACGTGGCGTGAGGGCCTGTCCCCTGCGATGTCCCGCATCACCGTTGCACGGCGAGGAACAGTGGACATCGCCGCCGGAAAACCCACAGAGATGACAGACTGAAGGCGTAACGGCCCCCGCCCTACGGTAAAAAGTTCTCCCCGCTGTAACTCGGGCTGCCCTAATGCTGAAGCAGTTATTAGGCAAAAGCAGAGCGTCACGACGATGCCCCTAAAACCGGCCTTCAAATTGGAAATCAACACCGTATGTTTCATGTCTATCACGTTCAAATTTGAGGGACATATTCCCCGGCATCAGGTATTCCACACTGAGCTGGCGGGAGTAGGGTTCAAAGCCGAAAGTCACGCCACCGAAAGTCACGCCAACGAAAGGTTGCGAGAGCAACGCGAGAAGCTCCTCTTGTGTCGGCAATTCAGTCGTCGACGTGTTCAAAGGTTCGGCACGCAGATTGAAATTAGGATTGCTCAGCTTCCCTTGATAAGTGAGGATAACATCCAGGTCTGCCGTGCTGCCATCGCGCAGCGGGACAGCTCGAAGCGGATTAACAGTCTTGAGACGGATGTCCATACTCGGGTCAAACTCGGTGGTGCTTTCATTGATGATGTATGAACCTTCCACCACAGCAAATTGCTTTAAGAAATCCATCCTACCCTCAAGGATACGGACATCCCCTTTGAAAATCGGTGATTGAACCAAACCGGTGAGAATACCATCACAGGCGACGTGGACGTCCATCGGACCCACCACCGAGGAGAGAAGATAGAAACTCGGAACGTTGATGTTAATGTCTAACTGAAGTTCACGGAGCGGCGACTCGTCTAACACGACTTCTATCTCTGTTACCGAGGTACCAGTAAACCACTCGCGCACATTTTCCCAATTTTGGTGATACTCGCCTGCGCGGATATCCACACTACCGGTGAGAAGCGGTGAGGACAATTTACCGTCAAACGCAAAAGTGGCAGAATCGATTTCAACTTGATACTGCCCTGGCTGCGCAAACGTTGCCTCCACTAGTGTTGCTTCAAGCGCGAGCGTCGGCTCAGCAGGGTTCCATAGCCGTTCGTCCGTTGCCCACAAAAAAACGTCGCCGGTAACGGATAAGTATCCGCCGTTCAACGTGCCGCCAAAGCGCGTTATGGCGAGCTGCGAGTTGGATAGCTTGAACTCTCCTTCCGCTTCGCGAAGGGAAACGCCAGATTCTTCAAGTTCAAGCGCGAGATTTTTGAACGTCACTTTGCCATCAATTTGCGGCGTATCCAGCGTGCCTGACAAGGCTGCATAGAGCTCGCTATCCCCGCTTGCATCGCTGACGGTGGGCACGATAAATTGGAGCGGCCCGAAGTCTTTCGCCTGCACATTCAACTCCCCAGTCAACTCCCCAGTTAACAGATGTGCCGGCGCCTGAAAGAGTTGTTCCCAAAAAGCGAGCGAAGCTAGCACTGTCTCTACTCTGAGCGAACAGGTGAGCGTATTTTCATCCGGACCGAGGATGGTTGTCAACTGTCTGTTTTTTGAAATCTCCCACGCGCCTTCTCGATAACGCAGCCGCCCATTGAGTTCAATCGGCACACCATTGAGATGGATGCCATCGAGTTGCGTGCGGGTCCTCGGCTTTTTCCGCCGGAGCGTTATCTGAGGGGCCCCGCCGGTGTCTCCAATATGTAAACTCGCGGACAGTGTCCCTTTCACCCGATATGCCATAGGCCAGTCCATCGTCAGCGGCGAGACATCAAAATTCTTGACGCGCCCCACGACATCGCACACCGCCACCTGAATTTCGCTCCCCTTATCTACACTGAGCTGAAGGCTGTGCTCAAAAACCGATAGCGAAGCGTTCTCTTGGACGAATGTCCAACGACGTTTGGTCTCTTCATCCTGCACCTGCCAGAGGGTGTCGATTTTGGCGACGCGGAGCGTCTCCGGAAGCATAAGCCCTTTGGACTGCAATTGGCTGCGAAGTGCTGCAGGCATCGTCCCCGCATCAAGTTGCCGCGAGAAATCTGCCTTGAGCCCAAAAGATGCCTCTCTGTCTATGCCAAGCGCAAGGGATGCCTCAAAAATCTGCATCCGTCCTTTGGGCTGTTTCTGTGAGGAAACAGAGGCCGGCACCCGCTGCCAAATCCAGATTTTTTGTGTTTCGCGAGGCAGAGAGAGAGGGGTGTTTTTCCAAACCGCATCGCCGTTGCCGATGCTTGCATCCACACCCGCAACGCGCCACAAGCCTTCTCTTTTCGTGAGCGTGTAGGTTTCCATCGGCGCGCGTTTCTGCAATCGCGTTTGAAGTTCCGAGGGCAGAATACCCGCGTTGAGCTGCGCGGAAAAATCACCCTCTATCCTAAAAATCGGCACGTCACGGCGCGCCGTGTCCTTACCGAACGCCTCATGCAAATACGAAAAATCTTTCATCAAAAGTTCCTGCGCAAGGCGTGCACTGCCTCCCTCTAGCACGAGCAGCACGGGCTCTGTGTTCCGAAAGTCATAGTGAATAGGCTCGCCTGAGCCCGTTACTTCCGCGTTAAAGGCGAAGTCAACGTCTTCTATTAACGCTGATGCGGTGGCAACCTCGACAAGTGCAGTAAGCGAAGGCACTCGGCTGAATCGCGGAAAAAGCACACCGGGAATCGCCGCTGTGAAAAAACTATCTAGCGGTATTCGGAATTCCGATAGAGTGGCGGTGACATGTCCGCGAACCTCCCCTAGCACCTCGGACGGGACAGCCTGCCGCGCGAGGGCTCCGAGCGGAAACCGGCGGATGCGCAGCCCTGTGAACGCAAATTCTTTCGGGATGAGGCCGTCAAGCCCTATGTAGCCGTGCTGTCCTGTGCAGTCACCGGATCCGCTCTCAAAACGGAATTGTGTGAAATCAAGCCCATCCTCACCCGCTTTGAGGTGCAGCGTTGCGTTGTGAATTGGCTCCGGAAAGTCCCTCAAGCGGAGATGCGGTGCCAACACGGAAACGCTCCCACTGAGCCGCGGCGCGCGCGTTGTGCCAACGATACGCATGTCAATATCGACAACGCCTTCGTGCTCTGAAATCACCTCGGCCACTCGCGGGAAAAACGCAAGAGGCAGTTCGTTTCCGCGGAGACGCACCGCCATGGGTTTCTCCAAAAACCGTTCCGCTACCGGCACGGCTTCCAACGCAAGATCGAACGGGATACCGCCGGTCAGCGTTAATGTCTTCCCTTCCCGCGAGGCGAGTTCCATGCGATGAACGGTGATGTGTTCGTCACGGTAATCAACAGTGCCGCGCCAGCCGAGGTGGTAGAAAGTGCCCTGCCAATCAGCGGTGATGTTTGGGGCTGCGTGCGTGCCACCGAGCTCCACGCTCAACTGTGTCTCCATCAGCGGTGAGACTATCGCCAAAGCGGGGAAGTTTCCCTCAAGACTTCCATAGACTGATGCAAATGTAAGCGGCGCAGTGCTAGCGATGTCCACCGTGCCAATGCGGAGGTTAAGCGAACGCATCTCGCACACTGCCGAAATCCGGTCTGGCGATATCCCTGTCCCTGTCAATGCCACTTCTGCGGAAAGCGTGCCGTGTATCGACGGTTCGGCCTGTTTGAGGAACAGGACAGCAAAATCGGCTACCTCCAACTGATTTGCGGATACAGTGAACGCGAACCGCGGTGTCAAGCCCCTGTCCTCAAGCCGTTGCGCAGAAACCTGTCCCTCGCGCTCGCTTGAGCCGGGGAAGCTCGCCTCGCCTTGTGCGTGATAAGTGGCATCGCCTATCCGCCAGTTTGCGTCAACGTCGCCGATATGCATCGTCTCCCGATTTAGTGTAACATTGGCCTGCAGCGCGTCCAAAACAATCGGCTGTGGAAACTTGCCGATGCGAATTTCCGAGAGGTTGGTTGCAGCGGAGCCGGCCTGAACGGCAATTAGAGGCTCAGCCAGACTGCCTGTTACGTCTACGGAAACGTCTAGCGAGCCCGTTATCCCTTCCGCATCCGCTGCACCCGTAGCGCGAGGGCCTGTCCCGCGCGACACACCGACATCCCCTGTAACCGTAGCGCGAAGCCCTGTCCCGCGCGACACACCGACATCCCCTGTAACCGTAGCGCGAGGGCCTGTCCCGCGCGACACACCAACATCCTCTGTAACCGTAGCGCGAGGGCCTGTCCCTCGCGATGCACCGAATAAGTCAATGCCAGGCGGCATAACGTCCCTGATGAAATGCTCATAATTCGCGAGTTCCAACTGCGGCGCGCGGAGGTTCACGTTCAGCCGTGATGCGTTCACGTCCTCTGGCATCACAGCAATGTCACCCGCTACGTCTATTTTATTCCCATGGATTTGCAAGACGAACGGTTCAATCTGCACCGAGTTATTCTCGTAACGAACCCGCGCGCCTGCTGTGGATAAAAGGATGCCTCCGAATTCCGTTTGCACTCGCAACTCAGGCACCGTCACTTCAAGTGCGAGCCTCGGCGCAGTCACCGTTCCGTTTATAGACATTTCATAGCGCGCTGTGCCATCAATAGGGATGCCGAACGCTGTGCCTACGGGTTCAAGCGCAACTCCTGCCGATGTTACTTTAATGTCCATCACTTCATCTCGTGCAGAAAAGGTGCCGGTGACTTTTTGACCGGGGTTGCGAATGTCTCTATCCGCCCGTTCTTCTATGATAAGGGCGACATCGGTGAACGTCCACACGTCATCAATAAGGTGGAGGCGAATAGGGTGAGGATTTGTCATCGGTACACCCCGATAGTGAAGCGTTGTCGCCTCAACGGTAATATCCACGTCGTAGGGATACACCCGACGCTGCGTCCGTAGCGCGTGCCGTTCATCGCGCTTTTGCGAGGCAACACCCGATGTCTTTCGTTTAGACGTAATGGCCTGTCCCTCGCGCTCGCTCGCTGACTTTGAGCTGTTCTTAGGCGAAAGTTCTGCCAATGTTCCGGTGATTTCAACCGTGCTATCCGCTGTGCCTGTCACTGCATCCAGCATCGGATGGAGGCACCGCAAGATAGGGGTGGCAGGCATCGCGCGGCTCTGCACGGCGAAGTGATAGGGACTATCGGTAGCGGTGCTAATTTCGCCGGTGATTTGGCTCGCACCGTCAAATGCTTCCCCAACAAATTGAAAAATGTCTGGTTCACCTGTCGCCTTTTCTCGTTCAACGAGGGTGCCATGCAGGGTGGCATCGGTTAGCGGATTACCTTGGTATGTGATGTCAGCCAGCGTGATGTCCACACCCAGGTTAAATTGCTTTTCCCGCTGTGTCCCGATAGAGACGATGTCCATGGCTGCATCTATCGGAAAATCTGGGACATCGGCGGCGCGCACGAGTTCGACGAGTTGCACGGGGACACGGCTCCGGATGTCCAAATCGAAGTCGCCGGATGCCGCCATCTCCAAATTCAGCACTACCTGCTGTTCTCTCGCTGAAATCTGGAAATCCGCGATAGTGATGGCGTAGTCTTCAATTGCTAATGGGAGCTTTAATGCATCTAAACGCATACCCCAAGCGTAGCCCTCGGTAACATCAAACGTTCCTCTACCGTCAAGACGGGTGAGCGAACCATCACATATCAGTTCGCCAGTGACAAGACCGGTGACATCATATTCGGCGCTCCCGAATAAGAGCTGCCGATACTCGGCGACTTGGCACGGTTCGGCGAGGACACGGAAGTTCGCGGGGAGCTCGCCTTCCATATCCACCGTTCCTTCTATGGAGACGCGGCTATCCCCTTTTGTCAGGAGTCCGTTTTCAACGAACACCTGTCCATCTTGATAACGAAAATCGCCTGCCAGCATACCAATCGGGACATCCATGAAAGTTGTATGAGGAATTTCGATAGAACCGCTCAAGGGCGGATTGCTAGAACCGCCCGATGTCCATCTCGGCTCCCATCCATTCGTTGAAATCTTCGCGTTCATCTCCCCAAGTCCGTTGAGGGGCGCGCCGCCGAAAATAGCCATCAGTTTGTCCATACGGAGTGAGGTAGCGTGGAGACGCAAATCTTCTCCAAGGAACCCGCCGAGATACACGTTCGCTTCTGCAAGTGTGCCGATAACGTTGAGTTCACTGACTCTCCCGTAGGCGCGGGTTGAAACCGCGCTTTTAACCGCAGGGCGCGGGCCTGTCCCTTGCAATCTCTCAACCCTTGCTAGCGGCGGTGCAACAAGGGTGCCTGTAAGACGTGAATCCGCAACGGGGATACCGTTCAGCAGGGTATCTGTCACTTCCAAAATGCTATCCAGCCGGAGCCCGCTAATGTCCGTGCCTTTGCCGCTGAAAGTGCCGGTTGTGGTGACGCTGCCCTCCCAGTTGCGGAAAGGTTGCATCGGCGGAATGGCGGCGAGTTGGATGCCAGCGGCATGCCACCTGCCTTCAAAGGCAGGTAACCGAGTCAGCCGATTCCGTTCTATTTTCATACGCGCGCTCGCTTGGAAGAGTCCCTCGGCAACGTGCATCTGCAAGCGGTTGAGCGCAAACGTTGGGACAGGATGCGTGCTGAAATCTGCCGCCACTGCTACATCGCGAATATTCAGCGCGCCGCCAGTAGGTGTGAAATGACCGGAGAGTCCTGATATTGTGAAATGCGGCACCGTCGCAGTGAGGATGCCAGATACCGTGTCTGGTGTGCCTTCAGCTGTGATATGAAGGGACGCAATGCCTCTAAACATGTTACCTCTAAAGCGGTTTAAAGGATCCGGGGTTTTGCCTCGAAGAGATGGGATGTGCCTCACCGGCGGCATCGCGAATTTTTGGATATCGGCGGCATCCACCTGAATGTCAACGTTGGCGCGCCAATTCATGGCTTCATCGTAACTGCCAGTCGCGTCTAAAACGGAGTTGCCAACGTTGATACGTAACTGGGTTAACTGGCCACCGCTGGCGACAATGAGAAAATCTGCGTCAAAAGCCGTTATCGCTGTCTCTGCATCGTTGAAGGCGACGGTGCCATTGTTGATGCTGAAGGTGCCTTGATGATGCCATGTGGTGAGCGGCCCCCGGAAATCTAGAGTAACGCCGGTAACGGTGATGTCTAGGTCGCGCTGTCTATCGGAGAAGCGGAGGGTGCCATCGGAACAGCGGACGCGTTGCACGGCAAATGTCCAAGAAGACACGCCGTTGTCCGAGGCATCGCGCGGGACAGGCCCTCGCCCTACGGACTTGGGGGTGTCTTCTAACCTAAAGAGTTGTGTCAGGTTGAAATGCCCTCCTGCCTCCACTTGGGCGTGAAGACGCGGCTTGGAAATTTCAAGTGTCGTCACCTCAACTTTGCGGCGGAGCAGCGCGAATAGGTTGTACTTGAGAACAAGCTGCTGCAGAGCCAAGATAGGCTCGTCAGGTGTACCATCGGTTGGAAACACCGCGATGTTATCAAGCTTGACACCTGTCAGCACATTCCCGGTGATTTTGCCAATCTCTACGGTGTAGGTAGCCTCTATCCGGTTGCGGATTTCGGCTTCGGCGCGGTGTTTTATCCAATTCAGGAACGCGTCTGAACGGATGAAGAGTGCGCCGCCGATGAGTGTCAGACTGAAAACGGCGAGAATGCCTAATAGAATCTTGCGCTGGATAAAACGTCTTATGAAGTGACGCACGGTTCTCTCCCCACCTGAAAATGATGATGGGCTGCGTGGACGACCTCTTCCGCGGACTCGGTTTTTCCGGGAACGCCGGGTTGCAGCCAGAGAAGGTATTCGATGTTTCGGATGTCGCGGCGGATCGGTGAGTATGTCAACCCTTGCAAGCCTGCAGTGAGATGTTCCGCGCAGAAGGCACTGAGATTGTTGAGTGTCTCAATATGCACGTGTTTATCGGGCACAATTCCACCTTTTTTCACGTGTGCGCGCCCCGCCTCAAATTGGGGTTTCATGAGGGCAATGATGTCCTGCGGACCGAGGGCGATAACCTTGGGCAAAACTGTCCTGAGGGAGATAAAGGAGACATCGATGACAGCGAGGTGTAACGGCGAGCCGTCGCGAGGGACAAACCCTCGCGCTACGGACTCAGGATGTTGGGGATTCAAGACTGGGAGGGCTCTCCTACTGGTGCAATTTCTGAATAATTCTGGTGCTACGCTACGGATATTGGTTTTTTCTACGGTTTTGACGCGCGGGTCGGTTCGGAGTTTCCACGCGAGCTGCCCATACCCGACATCGAGGGCGTAGACGAACTGTGCGCCGTGTTGGAGCAGACAATCGGTGAAGCCACCGGTGGAGGCACCGACATCCAGCGCAACCCGCTCTTGCACGTCTATGTCAAAAACACGGAGGGCCTTTTCTAATTTGATACCGCCGCGGCTGACGTATTTTTGGGGGTGCAACAGGACAACGTCGGCATCAGTGGAGACGCGGTTCCCTGGTTTGGTTTGGGCTTGTCCGTTGATGCGAACGGAACCGGCTAAGATGAAGCGTCTGGCTTGTTCCCGGCTTTGGACGAGTTTGCGCTGCACGAGTAATGTGTCTATGCGTGTTTTTGTTTGCATGTTTTCTGTTGTTCGCAAGGCTTCAATACGCGTTGTTAGGGCAATGACATTCTTTTTCGTTATCCCTCATTACGGCGAGTCTGTCGCTCTGACAACGCAGCTCGCCCATCTTGATAGGCACGCCCGTTTCGATGACTACGTTCCTGGGGCTATTTTTCTCCCATCGGCACCTGCACTACTGCATCATTGTCTCGGCGGCGCGGACGATGGCGTTTTCATCAGAGCAGCATAAGGCGTGGAGTTGGGCAGTATCGCCGTGTTCAATGAATGCATCGGGGATACCGAGGCGTTTCACTTGCACGCCGGTGATGCTGGCAGCCGACAGGGCCTCAAGCACGGCACTGCCGAAACCGCCTATCAACACGCCATCTTCGACGGTAATGACTTTGCGAATGCGTTGAGCGAGCGGCAGGATGAGACCGGTATCTAGCGGTTTGACGAACCGGGCGTTGATGACAGCGGCAGAGATGCCGGTTTCTTCCAAGCTCTTGGCGGCAGTGAGTGCAGGATGCACTCGGTTGCCGATGGCGAGAATGAGGATATCGTCGGCTGTTCCATCTTCGGTCCCTCTGACAAGCTCAGCTTTGCCAATAGGGAGTGCTTTGGGTTTTTCGGCCATTTTCACGCCGATGCCGGTGCCGCGCGGATAACGGAAGGCGATGGGGCCGTCTTGGTATTCAAGTGCTGTTTTTACCGCATGCTGTAACTCGTTCTCATCCTTAGGTGCCATGACAACGATGTTGGGGATTGAGCGGAGGTAGGCAAGATCGAACACGCCGTGATGCGTGGGGCCATCGGCACCAACGAGTCCGGCTCTATCCAACGCGAAAATAACTGGCAGGTTTTGGATGCAGACATCGTGCAACACCTGGTCATAACCACGTTGCAGGAAGGTCGAATAGATGGCGACGACAGGCCGCAGTCCTTGTGTGGCGAGGCCGGCGGCAAAGGTGACAGCGCATTGCTCGGCTAATCCCAGGTCGAAGCATCGGTTGGGAAAGGTCTGGGCGAATGTGTCAAGTCCCGTTCCCCCAGGCATTGCGGCTGTTACGCCGACGATGCGTGCATCGCGGCGTGCCAATTGCGTCAAGGTTTGGCTGAATACCTGGGTATACGTCGGAGTTCGGGATTTTTGCGGCGTTGTCTTGCCGGTTTTGAGATTAAAAGGCGCGCTCACGCTGTAAAATCCGACCGGGTCTTCTTCGGCAGGGGGATACCCGCGGCCTTTCTCTGTCCAGAGATGAAGCAGAATGGGGCCGGAGAGCGCGCGAATACCGGTGAGAACAGGGATTAACGCGTCTAAGTCGTTGCCATCAATTGGGCCGAAGTATCGGAAGCCGAGTTCTTCAAAGAGGGTGCCGGGTTTCAAAGCGGCTTCCACCTTACTTGCGAGTGCCTTGGCCTCCGGAGAGATGTGGTTCATCAGTTCTTTCACACCGGAACGCAGAAAGTTGTAATTCGGCGAACTAGTGAGGGTGTGAAAATGTTTAGAGGTTTCAAGGTACGCCTTCAAGTGGTGCCCGAGCGCGCCGACAGTAGACGAGATGGACATCTGGTTGTCGTTGAGGATAACGAGCAGGTCCTTCTGACTTTTCTGGGTGCCGAGGGAGCCGGCGGCGTTCAAGCCTTCGAGTGCCATGCCGCCGGTCATGCCGCCATCGCCAATGACAGCAACAACTTTGTAATCGGCGTTCGTCAAGTCGCGGGCGGCCGCAATGCCGAGGGCAGCGGCGATAGAAGTGCTAGAATGCCCGGCACCGAACACATCGTATTCGCTCTCATTTCGGCTGAGGAAGCCGCTGATGCCATCCAATTGGCGGAGCGTGGGGAAAGCCGCCCTGCGGCCCGTCAACAGTTTGTGCGGATAGGCTTGATGGCCGATGTCCCACACCACTTTATCGCGCGGCGTATCGAAGACGGTATGCAGCGCAATGGCCAATTCAACAGTGCCGAAGTTGGGGGCGAAATGCCCAGGATGTTCGGAAAGCACGGCGAGCAGATAGGCGCGCATCTCCTCAGCGAGCGTCTTGAGTTCGGCAATATCAAACGTTTTGAGGACAACTGGGGTGTCGATTTTTTCTAAGAACATTTTTTCGTATTGGCGCAAAGCGTTCGTATATGTATCAAGTGCAATAGCCTCTCCTTGCCAAATCCATCATCGACGTTGTCAATGACTCCGTTTTTAAAGTAGCGGGGCACTATAGACATTTGCGAGGGACAGGTTTTCCCTCACGCTACGGTTCAACTTGCGGGTCTTGTTCTAGCACGTTTTGCACGCGGAGTTCGGCGGATGCTAGCATCTGCCGGCAATCGCGGACAAGGGTGATGCCTTCTTCAAAAAGGGTGAGGGATGCGTCCAGCGTTAACGCGTCGCCGGCTTCAAGTTGTTCAACGATGTTGTTAAGTCTTTCAAGCTTTTCTTCAAAAGTCACGTGTGTTTTTCCTCAGAGTTCTCCCGCGGGCACGCGTTGTAAGCGCGCCTACCGGTGGTATCAATTCATTGCGGCTACCTACGGGGTACGCCTCTTATCTTCAACTTTGCAGGTGAGCGCACCTTGTGAGAGCTCCACCTCAATACGTTCGCCCACCGCAACCTGTCCCGAATCCGTGAGGACCGCGCCGTCTTCGTCTCGGCTGATACTATACCCTCGCTGGAGGGTGCCTAACGGACTGAGGGTATGCAGGCGTTGTGCGAGGGTATACAGAGCATGTTCGGCATTGTTGAGTCGGCGTTCGCCCGTAGCGCGGCACGCTGCTTCCAAATTATCTACCGTTTGGTAGCGTTGGTATATTGCTTCTTTTCGGCGCGTCGGGGAAAGGGCCGTCTGCATCTCTGCCAATTTTCCGTTCAGGTTCTTGATGTTCTGGGTCGCGCTGCGGCGCAGCCGCGATTCCTGTCCCCCGAGCTGCACGAGGAGTTCATCCCGGTCGGGGACGATACTCTCGACAGCAGCGGAAGGTGTCGGTGCCCGATTGTCTGACACCATATCGGCGATGGTGAAATCTGGCTGATGGCCAACGGCGGAGACGACAGGGATGGCGGA
The DNA here is from genome assembly GCA_958296135.1 of uncultured Poribacteria bacterium. Taxonomy (GTDB): domain Bacteria; phylum Poribacteria; class WGA-4E; order WGA-4E; family WGA-3G; genus AGPOR5. The sequence continues at coordinate 2,867,711 of CATQHZ010000001.1, read as the reverse complement.
GTCAAAAATGGCGCGCGCCACGCTTTCTTCGTTAAATGCCCAAAGATCTTCGATGCTGCCGCCACCGCGGCCGACTATCAAGACATCAATATCGTCATGTTGATTCATGACCCGGATTGCATGCGCAATCTGCTCGGCTGCCTGTTCACCTTGGACAAGCGTTGGATAAAGCCACAATTCCGCCAACGGATACCGTTTCGCTAATTGCGTGCGGATATCATTAATGGCTTTACCCTTCTCCGAGGTCACGACACCGATTTTCTGCGGAAACCTTGGGAGTGGTTTTTTGTGCTTCGCGTCAAACAAGCCTTCGTCCGCGAGCCGCTGTTTCAACGCTTCAAAGGCCCTTTGCAACGCGCCAATGCCGAGCGGTTCTATGTCGTTGACGTTAATCTGATATTCGCCATACCGAACATAGATATTGATTTTGCCCTCGACGCGCACCGCATCGCCATCCCGCGGCCGAAACGAGAGACGGTTGGCATTCGGCCGAAAGAGCACACATCTGATTTGACTCTTCGCGTCTTTCAACGTGAAATAGATATGCCCCGGTGAAGAACGCACCCAATTTGAAATCTGTCCCTGCACCCACACGCTTTGGAGATGCGGCTGTGCCTGAATGAGGCGGGATAATGTCTCCGTTATCTCACTCACACTGTGGACCGTTCGAGGAATTTGGAATTCTATTTGCATCTGTGACCTACTCCCCTGGAAGAAGCACCCCCATCACGCCTGTGTTACGAGGTAGCACGGAGAACCCCTCACTTGGGATTCGCGAGCGTAACACTGCCGTGCCGATAGTAATCTGTATGATACCACGTTTCCTCGTAAATGTCAAATCTTTTTTCAAGACTATCCCGTTAGCGTTTTGGACATCCCCAACCTACATCTTCGTCTTTTGGCCCTCGCCATGTTAAAATTGGCATTGCATCGGTTCGATGCTGACGGCCATCCCCGTATCGTCGTCCAATTCGATGCTGACAGCGCAGAGTTTGACGTTGCCTTTGGCGACAATCTGCCGTACCGGCATCGTCGTGAGAAACCGCTCCAGAATAGGCTCCGTTTTGACACCAATAACAGAATCGTAAGGCCCGGTCATACCGACATCCGTGATGTAAGCGGTGCCGCGGGGTAAGACGCGCGCATCGGCTGTCTGGACATGCGTATGCGTGCCAACAACCGCGCCGATGCGGCCATCGGCATACCACCCCATCGCTATTTTCTCTGAAGTCGCCTCGGCGTGGAAATCAAGCAGCACAAACCTTGTTTCCGCTTGGAGGGCTGGCAAAATCGCATCCAACGCGTGAAAGGGATTCGCGTACGCCTTCATGAAAACCTGCCCCGCAAGGTTCAGGATACCCAACTTCGTCCCGCCGTCCGCCGACGAAACGAGCGTCCACCCGCGCCCCGGCACCTTCGCCGGATAGTTCGCGGGCCGGATGAGATGCGGCGTTGTCTCAATAAAGTCAAAAATCTCCTTGTTATCCCAAACGTGGTTTCCGGTAGTAATCGCGGAGACACCGAATGCGAACAGCGCGTCAGTGATTTCAAAGGTGATGCCTTTCCCACCGGCGGCATTTTCGCCGTTCGCCACGATGAAATCATAACTGGCGCGGTGTCTTTTAAGGAAATCAATGACAGCTTTTCGCCCAGGATTTCCGACGATGTCTCCGATAAAAAGTATCTTCAAAAGGTTACCTCATTCAATTCTGCCAGTGTGAAAACAGCCGCGAACGTGCAACCTAGTGCTTTGATTTTCTCTTCGCCGCCTGCCTGTCTGTCAATAGCGGCGATGACGTGTTCAACGACAATCCCTTCGGCGCGCATCTGCTCAATAGAGGTGCAAACCTGGCCGGCGGTGGTAATCACATCTTCAATGACGACAAGATTGGCACCTTTCGGCACCCCGCCTTCAATAAGGTTACAAGTCCCGTAGTCTTTTGGAGCCTTGCGGACGTAGTAGCAGGGATGGCCAGTTTGCAAGGAAAGCGCGGTCGCGAGCGGAATGCCGCCGAGCTCTAACCCGGCGAGGCCGTCTATGTTTCCGGGAAGCCGTTTCGTCATCTCCTTTGCGATAGCGGACAGCAGGACCGGATTGCTCTCAAACCGGTATTTGTCCCAGTAAAAGTGGCTGATTTTGCCGGAACGGAGTTTAAACTCCCCGGTCAGATAGGCGGCTTCCCGAATGTGTGTGGCAAGTTCTGTCTTTGTCATTTATCTCTAAAATTAAGCGTAGCGCGGGGGCCCGGCAGTCACTAACTGCCGAGGGTTTCCCCCGCGCACCTTGACGCAGAGATAGCCTTCTGCTAAGTAATGCCTATTGAAATTTCGCGCCCGGCCTAAAAAACTTCAATATGCGCCGTTTCCGCCGCGACAACTTCACCGATGATGGCGGCTTCCGGACAATCGCCGGCGTGCAGTTCAGTTAACGCAGCATCCGCGTGTTCAGCAGACAGCGCGAAGAGCAATCCGCCGGAGGTTTCTGCCTCCATGAGGATATGGCGCACCGTGTCAATTGAAGCCCCGTTTTGTAGGGGCGGATGTCGTTCATGGCCGCCCCCACCTCCCGAATGAAAGGTGACCTTATCAGCGAGAAACGCCATATTCGCCAGATACGCCTGCGTGTAGGTATCTTGTGCGACGAGTTCTGGTGCTTCGGCAAAAAACGGCACAGCACGACTGTCGATTCTCAAGGCAACGTTATTGCCTTCTGCCATCTCCATTCCGTGCCCAAGCAATCCATAACCGGTGACATCGGTGCAGGCATGCGCGCCATATTTCAGCATCACTTTGGAGGCGTAAGCGTTGAGGCGTGTCATGGATGCCACTATCTTCGGCAACACTTCATCGCCAATCTTATTGAATTTCAACCCAGTCGTCAAAATACCGATGCCGAGTTTCTTGGTAAGAATCAGCACATCGCCGGGGCGCGCGCCATAGTTTCTCACAAACCGCTCCGGATGCACAACGCCTGTCACGGCGAGCCCATACATGAGCTCCGGCGAATCAACGGTATGTCCACCGACGAGCGCAGCCCCCGACTCAAGCACCTTATCGGTTCCGCCACGGATGATTTCACCGAGCACCGATAACTCCAAGTCAGCCTTCGGCCAGCAGGTGATGTTCAACGCCGTTTTCGGCGTGCCACCCATGCTGTAGACATCGCTGAGCGAATTCGTCGCGGCGATAGCACCGAACGTGTAAGGCTCATCCACAATCGGCGTGAAATAGTCCACCGTGTTGACGAGCGCCAACTCATCGGAAAGCCGATAAATGCCCGCATCATCGGATGTCTCGGTACCGACAAGCAGGTGCGGGTCCGTCGACCTGGGTATATTGCTCAAAACGTGTGCAAGCTCCCCCGGAGCCAGTTTTGACGCTCACCCAGCGCATTTCACGGTGGCAGTAAGGCGGATTTTCTGTCGTGTCATTTTTTATTTTCCGTAGCGCGGAGGCCCGTCCCCCACAGTCGCTGCATGTCACTGCATTACGTCTCAACCCAATTCGGCTAACACAGATTTGACATACGCGACGCTGGCACCGTCCTGATGGAACTGGTCTCCGTAGCGGACACCTTCAATCGCGAGATAACCGTCGTAGCCGACATCCAACAGCGCGGCAATGGCGAAGCGGTAGTCAATTTCGCCATCGTGCAGCGGCACCTGCAAATAGATAGCCGTCTCTAAATCCGGAATATGGACGCGGTAGAGGCTCTTGCAGTGCCAATAGTTGACACGCGGCGCGAGGGCGACAATCGCATCCTCACACGATTCCTCCGGAATATCGTAAGTCCAATAGATGTTGCCCAAGTCCGGATTGATGCCGACGTTCGGCGCATCAATCAACTCAAGCAGATGCAACGTCGCCCAAGAGTTATCCGCAATGGAGTTTTGATGGACTTCAATGGAAATTTCTACACCGAGCTCTGCCGCGATGTTGGCAACATCCGCGACGGCACTCGCGGTGCGTTCATAATCCGCCTCGCTTGCATATCGGCTGGAACCTTGCGACACCGATTCGCCGCGATAGGTGCCTTTGCCACTCGGGTCGCGAGGCGGCGTAGTCACGGTAGAATTGACGATGCTCGCGCCAACTTTAGATGCAAAATGGACAGCGTCTTCCATCCGTCCCTTGTTGGCGGCAGCGACGCGGGGATGCGCGGCTCCGCCGCCACCGCGAATTGCAACGCACGGCACACCGGCATCCTCAAGTTCAGCGCGAAGCGTTTTTACCGCCGCGTCCCCTAGGCTCATCGCCGGAAGTTCTATCCCATCAAACCCGATTTCTTTCGCTTTCGCCAAAAATTGTCGTCTCTCCGAGGCATCGGTGGGTAACCCAGGCCCGTTATACGGATACGATGCACATCGCCGAAAAGCATACGCAATCTTCATTGGTTTTCTCCTATGACTTACGCAAATCCTAATCCGGTAGGCGCGCCTAAACGGTTTGTTCCGCGTCCATCCTATTCTCCATTAAATAAATAGGCTACAGCACGCTGAAGCTGTTGAAAGATGGAATCGAATTGCCGATTAACAACGCTAGCAACTAGTTTATCACATTCTCCTTGTTTTTGTCCACTTTTTATTGAGGTGAGCTGTGTCTGGAGCCCGTGCGTCATGCTGCGATAATACCACGCCTGGTCTGCCACTTCGCCGTGGAATCGTTCCCACACCGCATCGCCAATCTGCTCATATTCTGAGATGATGGTGCGCAGGTTGTGGAGTTTGTCCGCACACGTAACGAGACACACCTCCATGCTGGCGGTTCTCAACGCCTCTATGCGTTCCGTTTTCCGGGCGCGCCACCGCAAACCTTTATTTTCAGTACAGCCATCAACGATAGTCGCAACCTGCTCGCCAAACGCCTCCCGAATGAAATCTAACGTCAGAGGCGTATCTTCAACGGTATCGTGCAGAATGCCGGCGATAATAACCGCCTCGGTGCAACCTGCCTCTGTCAACAGCAACCCGACAGCATACGGATGCGAGATGTAGGGCGTGTCAGTGCCTTTCCGGTATTGTCCCTGATGCGCTTTCGCCGCAATCTCAAGGGCGTATTCAATCTGGCTTTTCCCACTACAAACCATAATTCCAATCTTCACGTTTTTGATGATTTAGATTCTAAAAATATGATACCATATTTAGCACCGATATGTCAAGAATTTTTTCAGGAGTGACGAAAATCCCAATTCTGTTGAGTCCCCGGAGAACCTTATGCAAACGATTGCCATCGGCGGCATAATGCACGAATCCAACACATTTAGCGATACACCAACCGATTTTGACGCGTTTCACACCTCGCTTGGCGATGAAATAGTCGATGCCTGGGCAGACACACACCATGAAATGGGCGGTTTTATTCACGGGGCCGCACATCACGGCAACCGCCGCTATCCTACCCTCATGGCTTCTGCAACGCCAGCGGGCCGCGTCACTGATGCCGCTTTCGACCGGCTCACCGATCTGCTCATCCAACGTCTCAACGTTTCAGCACCGAAATATGATGGATTACTGCTCGCGCTGCACGGAGCAATGGTAGTGGAGAGTCATCCCGATGGGGATGGCGAATTACTACGCCGACTGCGGACGGTTCTCCCGGAGGAATTGCCTATCGTTGTCACGTTGGACCATCACGCCAACGTTTCCGAAGCGATGGTTTCCCACTCCACAGCACTTGTGATTTACAAGACGAATCCGCACACAGACCAGCGGCAACGCGGGCTTCAGGCAGCGGCACTGCTAAACCGCATCCTTTGTGAAGGCATCACGCCGACGCAGGCATTGTCAAAACCGCCGATGCTCCTCAATATCCGTTATCAAAACACGAGTGCTGAGCCGCTGCATTCTATTCTTAACGCCGCTGCTGAATTAGAGGCGCGGGACGATGTCCTTGTCGCAAATGTCGCCGCGGGGTATCCCTACGCCGATGTCCCTGAGGCAGGCCCCTCCTTCGTCGTCGTCACGGATGATAATCTACGGCTTGCACGAAGAGAAGCAGACAGGTTATCGGATATGTTGTGGCATGTCCGCGGGCAACTGACGCTCGATTTGCCCGATGCAGCGGCGGCAGTCCGGCAAGCCATCCACTCCGAAAAGCATCCCGTCATCCTCGTTGAAATGGGCGATAACATCGGCGGCGGCTCGCCGGGGGATAGCACCGTTATTCTCGCAGAACTGCTGAAACAGAAGGCCGCAGGGTTTGTCGTCGTCCTCTGTGATGCCGAGAGTGTGAAGACATGTCTGCACACCGGTGTTGGCGAAAACGTTGCGCTCAGCGTCGGTGGAAAGACAGATACGCTGCACGGCGAACCCATTCCCATTCGCGGCAGCATCCGCCTCATTCACGATGGGCATTTTGTCGAGACAGAACCCCGGCACGGCGGACACAAATATCATAATCAGGGCCTGACAACTGTGATTGAATTAGCATCCCCGTGTCGTGCACTCGTTGTCCTAACGAGCAAACGACAAACGCCGTTTAGCCTGCATCAGTTGCTCAGCCTCGGCATTCAGCCGCAGGCGATGCAGATTATCGTTGTCAAGGCAGCAATTGCCTACCGCGCCGCCTACGAACCTATCGCCGGCGAAATTATTGAGGTGGACACACCGGGGCTGACAGCGGTGAATCCGCAGCATTTTACGTATCAGGAAATTCGGCGGCCGATGTTTCCGTTGGATTGATGCAAATCGCCCAACGGCACCCATGGCGATTATTGAGAAAACTGCCTGTACGCCGCCTCTTCCTCCGAGAGATCGGCCGGCCGCTCCTGCACCACCGGAATCACGTAACTCCGAATCCGTAACCCATCCACCGTTTCTGTCTCGGAGCAAGGTGCCGGATGCGGACGATGATCGAAGACGACGTAGTAGCCTTCCGAAACCTTCTCCGATTTGAGATAGGCTGCCAACTGTTTCTTGCCGCCCTCATAACTCTGCGCGCCTTGCCAAAGTTTGATCTCGACGATATATTTCCGATTCTTGTGGAACACCACCAGATCCATCCGGCCACGCCCGGTTGGCAGTTCCAAATACATGTCACCTCCCACCATCTGCACAAACGCATCAAGGTAGGTTGCAAGCAAATGCTGCCCTACCGACTCCCTAGGAATGCCGGGAACTTGGAGGATGCGAAAACCGACACGGGCAATGAAGTCCTGGAAGTTATTCAGCAGCAACTCCATGTTCAACTCCCCAGCCGGCGTGAGATAATCCGAGCCCTTTGGGCAGGTATCTTCCGGGAAATAGTCCCGCTCCAATCCGTTAATGGGGGGTTGGAACGCCTGCATAATGCAACGCTGATAAATCGGGTTGACAATCTCACACATCCCACCGCGCCCCCTTTGAATAACACCGTAGGTGGCCAGTTCACGTATGACTTCATTGCGCGGCGTGAAGAGAAGCCCTTTCCCAGACGCAATCTGCATCAGGACGCTTTCAAAGCGCGCATCCCGCCGGACATTGGTTGTGAGATGGTTAAAGTTGACGTTATCCTCATGCAGGAGTGTCGTGTGTGCCTTGGCAAAGTGCACGAGGGTAATCGGTTCGGTTCTCGGGATACCCATCTCCTCGGTAAGTATCTCCGCAAGACGGTTGACGAGAAACGGCTGTCCCCCGGTCTGCCGATGCAGTGTCTCAACAACTTCCGGCGTGAAGGCTTGTCCGACTTCTGCCGTGTATTGTCCAAGGAGCTCCGCCACCTGTTCCTGCGTGAAAGGCGGCAAAAAGAATTCATCTTGGATATTAAACGGCGAAATGCTCCTGTCATAGTTGAGCTGCGTGATGTCCTTCACACCGACGATGCCAACGCTGTAAGGGCTCCGCATGGACAAATCGGTGTGATAAATGCGCCGAAGCGTATGAAGAAAATCACTCAGGACCACCGGCGGAATGCCATCAAATTCGTCGATGATGAGCACCACCCGCTGCGCACCGAGCAGACTCGGAAGCCTTCTAAAGAAACGCCTCAGGGAGAGATGGTCGGCGGGCTTTGCACTCTCCAAAAATTGCGTTAAAGCTTCAGAGGGAACGCTCCCCTGCCACTGGAAACTTACCTCAATTGCCTCTAGGAGCTCTTCATAGAGATTCGCGTAAAAAGCCGCCGCGGTGAGGTTTTTATACATCTCAAAATTCAGTTCAAGCGGAAAATAGTCCGGTTCTTCCACCGCGACGGTATCCAAGACGCGGCGGAAAAACGTTGTCTTCCCCGTTTGTCGCGGCGCAAAGATGACGATGTAGCGTCCCTCTTTGACACGGTAAATGAAATCCGCGAGCTCTTCTGGGCGCGCGACAACGTAGTGCTGTTGCGGATTCACGGGACCTCGGGTACCGAAGGTTCTCCTTTGTCGATTTTCCATATTGCACTCCTCCTATATTTCCGCCGGTGGGCGCGCTTTGAAAGCGCGTTCTTAGGAAAACCGCGCCTACGGGGTACGCCTGTGTAGATATCTTAACAAAAATTATAGCATATCGCGCTCCAAATGTCAAGTCGTGATTTTAACTTTACGTAAGCTAATAACTAATCAAAGCGTTTGTAACAATAACCAGCCAATTCATCAGAACGCTGCGCGAAGGTTTATGCCTCGCGCCGCGTTTTTTGTCGCATGAGGACAGCATCCTTATGAGCAGAGCCCCTGGTCCTGACCTGGAGAAAATGAGAACTGAACTAAATCATTTTCCCCTTGACATTTAAACCCACTTCTATTATCATATCTCTATGCGAGACCTAAACCTCACCCCCAATAGCAAAGCACTCCGCAACTATTACGCAGCACTCCGGCAATACGATTTCCATGTCATCACGCACGAAGGCGCAGTCAGCTTGCCACTCCAAACGCTGCTTGACACCTGCGCCCGACAGGTGGGAGCCACCTTCGTGCCGCAATACGCGATGCAGCCCTCAGCCGGCGCGGAGGCCAACCGCGCACGCATTTCCGATGATGATATTCCGTTTTAAGTTCTCACAGCCTCATGGCTAGAATGCAACGCGGCGATCGACTGCGAAGTCTGCAACGGAGGATTTATCCATGAAATTAAAAATATTCTTAGCACTACTACTCGTCTTCGGATTCGTATCCGTTGACTACAGCGACAACGGGCTACTCCCCTATCCTGATGCGGAGTTCGCCGACGAAACTACTTACCCGGTGCTCAAAGGCATCGATGCCGCCACGGTGGAGCTCCACTACGAAGGCACTCCCACGCGTGTCAAACTCATCGGCGTGAAGATGCCAGAGGTGATGCATCCTGATAACCCGGTTGAAGTGGCGCGAGAAAAGGCGGCGGCGTTCCTGCACAACCTCTTGCTTGGTGAGTCTGTCTATCTCCGCTTTGAGGCGAATGCGCCGGAAGCTGCTGAAGATTTGCAGGCGTATCTTTACCGAGCTCCGGATCGGCTATTCGTGAATTTAGAGGTGGTGCGGCAAGGCTATGCGCAGGTGAGCACACTGGTTCCATTCGCGCACCTCTCACAGTTTTCGTACTACGAAGGGCGCGCCCGGGTGGTGAAAAAAGGCTTGTGGCAGGTGAAGGAGAGCATTCGTGGGGATGTCACAGCGTCTCAGGCATTACCAACTGCTGACACCGCGGTCTACATCACGCGAACAGGAAGTAAGTATCATCGTGCAGGGTGCGGTTTCTTGAGAAGAAGTCAAATTTCCATATCATTGGAAGATGCCAAGCGATATTACTCTCCGTGCCTTCATTGCAATCCGTAGGAATTTTTGAAAACCTGGCGCGTTTTGCAAAATTTTCTTGACTTTTTGTCCATTTCGTGCAATAATTAACGTATTATTTTACGCTGCTAAGGAATGTTAGATGGGAAATTGGCTTCTTGCTCTCTTTGTTTTCTTCCAAATGGGCCTGTTGGTTGTCGCTTGGCGGAAACTGTCTACGGAAGATAACGCGTGGCATACACGGACTAACGCGTGGGCCTCGATTTTAACGGTTTTCGGTATCTTTGGAACGTTCCTGGGTATCTTCATCGGACTTCTGGGTTTCAACGTTGAGAACATTGAAGGGAGCATTGGGCCCTTACTAGAAGGACTCAAACTTGCCTTCCTCACTTCTCTCGTAGGAATCGGATCCGCGCTCGGTTTGAAGTTCGTAGCTCTATCCAAAACTAGAGACGGGGACGACCCAGCGATTAAGGCGTTTATTGACGCGCTAACAAAGGTTGAGACATCAGGCGAAAGCAATCTCGCCTCACAGTTAAAAGCATTAACGACAACCGTGGAAAGAGAGGGACAAGAGACCCGAGGGAGTTTAGGAGGCATTAAAACGGTTGTTACCAAAAATCATACCGAGTTAACGACGATGCAAAGTGAAGAGGGGAGTCAAACCCGGCGGACATTAAAGGAAATGGAAGCGTCTCTCTCGGCGCAATTGCAAGCACTGGCAACTACCTCCGCCGAAAAGCACGACCTATTGGTAAAGGAATTTCAGACATTTTCACAGAACCTTGCTGAAAGTATCGCGAAACTCGCTACTGAGGAATTAATTGATGCCCTCAAAACCGTCATTGAGGACTTCAACACCAAAATCTCCGAGCAGTTTGGTGACAACTTCAAGCAACTCAACGAGGCTGTCAGGCAAACCGTAGAATGGCAAAAACAGTACCGCCAGCAGATGGTCAAACTTGCCTCCGAATTCCAGATTGCCGCGGCTAGCATTGAACGGTCTCGCGACTCGTTGGAAAAGATAGAGAGTTCTTCAAGGACAATCGCCGAGCAGAGCAGTAGTATTGTTGACTGCGCGGCAAAACTGGAGCCTCTCCTTCATACTTTAAACGGTCAATTAGAGGCGTTCAGTAAATTGCGTCAGCAGGCTATTGATGCCTTTCCGATCATTGCAAAGCAACTAGACGATCTCACGAAGGAGTTTTCAGGATCGGTTAGTGCAGCGATTGTTGATTCCCATAAGAGTATGGAAAAACAACGCCGTGCACTGACAGAACAGTGTAAGCAACTGCAGAAAACTTTAGAAGACACTGCCCTAGAACTTGGGAACATCGTTGAGCGTAACAAAGAGGATATGAAAAATCACGTTGACAGTCTGGACAAAGCCCTTCGGGAAGAATTAGCGGAATCCCTAAGCAGGCTAGCAGGGTATTTTGAAGAGCTGTCTAAGGGGTTTGTTCAGAATTACGGTGAATTAACTGGGCACTATACCGAAGTCATTAACGAACTTCGTGACTTTGTCAACGCAACTCGCCGGTAGCGTTAACAGATCTGAGAGGGGTAAGATATGTTGGGGAATTGGTTGGGAACGCAGGAACACGACACCGAAGAACATTGGGTTTCCATATCCGATGTGATGGCCGGGCTAATGGTGATATTTCTTTTCATCGCCATCAGTTACATGGTGAATGCCAACCGTCACAGAGCAAATGCTGAGCGTGAATCGAATAGGATTCAGGGTCTTCAGATGAAGATTAAAGACCTGCTTGGTGCTTACAAAAATTTGCAGGCACAACTATCAGACGATTTGCAGGAGGAATTTGAGGGTAGTCCCACCAAAAAGAGGCAGTTTAGGACAGAGTGGAGGGGTTACTTGGACATAGAAACCCTATCTATCCGTTTTAAAAAGCCATTTAAACAAGGGGAGGCCACCGTTCCGAACGCGTTCAAGAGTGTCTTACGCGATTTCTTCCCGCGGTATGTTGCAATTTTAACGAAAGACGACTACCGGAACGAAATTTCGGAAATTCGTATTGAAGGCCACACGTCCAGCGAATGGTTCGTCAAAGTCACGGGCAATGAAGCTTATATTAACAATATGGAGTTATCGCAGGACCGGGCGAGGAACGTGCTCCACTACGTTCTACGAATCGCACGTCCTGCGGTAACCCCAAACAAGGAATGGCTCAAGAAAAATTTGACAGCCAATGGGCTCTCTTCTAGCCAACTCGTTTTGGATTTGGATAGAACTCGTTTACTTCCAGCCAATTCTTATGACGCTGTGGCAAAGGAAACTGGAATTCCTGAGTTGGAAGTCGAACAATTGCATTCGCAGATTCGTCGCGAAATGCGGGATTGGCAGAGCAGCGAAAAACCTACCCAGTTGGACATTGTCAATAGGGTTAGGGCTATTCAAACGTTTTCTAATTTTAAACAAGAGGCTCTGGAAAGGGCTGTCGGCCTTCTGATGGAAAACAAAACGGAATCTCGTCGTGTTGAGTTTCGGGTTGTCACAAAATCTGAAAAACTCATTGAGGAGATTGAACAACTTATGAAACGATTCAATGACTCGGGAGTGGAGAATTGAAGTTACCAACTGAGTTTCCAAACTTGGATGATCTACTTCGGCAAATGGGCGTTCCGTTCCGTCCTTTTGCCGTCTCAGATCCGAAACTTGATCGAGACCTGGAAAAGGGCAAAATCGTGGGAGGCGATGAAGTCGAAGTTGCTTCCAACGGAACCCTCGAATACAAGGGGCGAAAAGTTGTTCTCTATATACGAGACATGAAAGGTGGTCTGCCGAAATACCACGTCGTAGATTGTCGCACCCTCAAGATGATGCGAAGCGCGGGTAGATACAAACGCTATGTTGTAACGAGGCGAACAGATGGGGAATTCCTACTCAATTTCTCCGATAACCTTCAGCGTGCTGAGCCAAAGACACATAGATTGCACATCTGTAAAAACTGCTTGTGGCTAGAACTGAACATGAAGTATCGCTACACCGTAGATGCTTTTCCTTTAGTTGACTGGTTTAATGCCATCGACCCTGGTTATGAGCCACCTCCGATTGATGGACTTTACGGCCCCATAACTACCCCAATCACAGGTTCTCCATCAAATTATCCGCCAGATTGGCATTTGCGCTCACTGCAGTGTCGTGAAAGAGCCAATTGGCAATGTGAGAAATGCCGTATAGATCTAAGACTTAGACCTCAAAGGCGTTTTCTCCACGCCCACCATATCAGAGGAACGGGGTATAACAACCCTGAGGATTTGATTGCGCTCTGCATTCGTTGCCATGCCGAGCAACCTGGGCATTCCCACATGAGAAACCTGCGAGATTATCAGGAATTCACGGAGAAATACGGCCACTTAAATTATTGGGGATAATAAGGCGGAGCATTAATTAAACGGGCGAATCCGGAAATTTGCCCTTCTGCCTCGCATGGAGGATTTATCCATGAAATTAAAAATATTCTTAGCACTACTACTCGTCTTCGGATTCGTACCCGTTGACTACAGCGACAACGGGCTACTCCCCTATCCTGATGTAGAGTTCGCCGACGAAACTACTTACCCGGTGCTCAAAGGCATCGATGCCGCCACGGTGGAACTCCACTACGAAGGCACTCCCACGCGTGTCAAACTCATCGGCGTGAAGATGCCAGAGGTGATGCATCCTGATAACCCGGTTGAAGTGGCGCGAGAAAAGGCGGCGGCGTTCCTGCACAACCTCTTGCTTGGGGAGTCTGTCTATCTCGAATTTGAGACAGACACACCTGACACGGCCGGAGATTTGCAAGCGTATCTTTACCGGGCACCGGATCGGCTGTTTGTGAATCTGGAGGGTATCCGCCAAGGCTACGCGCAGGTGAACACACTTGCTCCGTTCAAGCATCTTGCATTGTTTGAGCATTACGAAGGCCGCGCACGGGCAGCGGAAAAAGGGTTGTGGACCCCGACTCGTCAGGGAATTCCAGCGGCTGATGATACCCTGGTCTACGTGACCCCTTCAGGAGCGAAGTATCATCGTGCGAATTGCATATTCATAAAAAGGACTAAAAAGAAGGTCGGAATTCCGCTGGAAGTCGCAAAGCAAGAGCACGCCCCTTGCGCTACTTGCAATCCACCGGAATGACCGCGGAGCCGTTTGACAATTAATCTGGGATATGGTATCCTTTTTATCAAGCTCCCCGTTTTCAAAACCCCTGTCTTCAGGCGGGGTATGTAGAAAACGCTAATGGGCAGTGGTGGGAACGAGTTCCCACTAGTCAAAAAAAAGAGTTGACATGTGGAAGGATGTCGGACCGTTGATGTGCCGTTACTTACACGGATTAGGCATCAACGTCGCAATCTATTTGCCACGTGAAGGTGCTATACCAGAACAATACCTGACTCAGGCGCATTTGCTTGGTTGAGAAGGGTGCCCTAATGTCCATCCGTGGCGCGGTTCATCCGTATATAACTTTCGCGCGGTTCACCAAAATCGGCGAGGATGTTATCCGCTACTTTGAGGAACCGCGCGTTGAGCATCACGAACTGCTCACCGCGTAAAAAGAGATATTCTCCGACAAACTCAATATCCGCTGTAGACATTTCCGCGAAACCGTCATCGGAAATGAGAAACGTGTCTGTTACGCCATTCGCCTCCACCGTGAAGCCGGTTGCCAGCACATCAGCGGCAGTGTCAACAACGATAGAGGAAATAGTCGGATGTTCTCCGACTTCCGGTCTCATCGGAAACAAAAGCGTGTTCATGACAGCGGGTAATTTATCAGTATCACCGACTGTGCTAATGAAAAGGTGTGTGTGCTGCTGTGCGGCAAGACGAAAAGCCGGTTCCACTGCATGCTCCCCATCACCGATAAATAAATCGTGCACGATAAAATAGTCGCCTTTCACATAGAAAATGGAGCGTTTGTGATGAACGTCGCGCCCTTTGTGCCAACTCTCCACAAAATCGAAGGTAGGAGATGTTATCCATCGGGTATCGGCAGCCTCGCGTTGGGGGGAACTCGTTTCTGAACCCGTAGGGTGAGGGCCGTTACGCCGAAACTTTGTCATCTCTGCCGCCTCGCTGCAGAGTTGTCTCCCGCGCGCGAAAAGGGAACGAATTTCCAACTGCGCAGCATCGAAAAGCAGATACTGTTCATCAAGCCCCCCACCGTTTCGCATCACGTAGTAGCCGGTGTCAGGGAGCGCGTGTGATGTCGTCTGTCGTCTGATACCGATGTCGCCAATCTCGCACAGTTCATCAGCGCGGAAATTGGGAGCGGGCCCCGCACCGAGTTCGGGAAAAGAGAGATCTGGATGGCTCAAAGCGAGGCACGCTTCTATCAGTTTTTCAAGGAAGGGACGTAATTCCGTAGTCTGGTGTTCGCGTTGACAGCGCAGGAATCTGGCGAAGTCGGCGATTGCGTCAACTTGGGCGCGCAGCGTCCGGTCTCTGTGAAATCCATCGGGATAGAAGAAGGCATCGGTTATCCACTGATAGCGGCGTAACGCAAGCGCGAGCAGCTGCTCACTGCCGCGGAATTCGGGGAAGAGCAGTGCCGCGATGCCTATCTCCGTAGTTCCCGAAATCGCTGGTGCCGGGTGAATGGACAACTGAAGCAGGGACGCTAAATAGGATGTGGCAGTGCTGGCCGTATCCGATCTTTCCAGCATCATGTCTACGTCAATTACTTCTTCACCCGTAGGGCGAGGGCCTGTCCCTCGCCAGCCCTGAAATGCCGATAAGAATTGCTGCCGAAATTCCGTGTAAGCTGCCTTTGCATCGACGAGATTGCCAGCCAAAACAGCAGATTTAACTTGTTCCATCCCCGGAAAATCCAAATTGAGTTGGCGAAAGAAATCTCGGGTCGTTAAGGGAAATGTGAGAGGGTTCTTTGGCATAAACGGCCGCGATTCTCTCACAACGTTATAGACAGAGAGCGCAGGTTCTAAAATCTGCAGATTCAGTTCGTATGCGAACGAAAAGGCGAGATCCAACGGCGCAATCAGATGCGTGTCGGCGGCCGCCTGCGCGGCTTCGGCAAGGGAGTTGGCAATGCGTCCGAACCCAGCGAGCCGCCACAAATCCGCTTGCGGCATGGAGTGGCACACACAGCTAGCCAATGCCAATGCGGTGCCAGCGGCTAGTTTTTCTCGCGCGGTAGCAGCATCAGGATAGGTATACAAGTATTCGGCGTGCTCCAAAAGGATACGCGCCAGCGGCCCCCAGTTGTCATCGCTGAGCGGTTCATGGGCGGCAATAGCAATTGCCTCCTGCACGCGCGCCGCCACCGATTCCGGTCTCCAAGCAGGTTCCTGTGGTGCGAATGCAATTGGCGTAGGGCGCGCTTCCGCAAACGTGAGGAGCTCTTCAAAATCAGCGATAGGCTCCAGGGGCACAATCACGGGCATCTCTCGCCTTGCAAGTTCGGATGCAAGTCGGCGAATCTGTGCAGGTTGAAGTGTTGTCCATTTGTGTAATGACATCAGGTTTGTTCCTCCATTCAACAGAAATGATGATACCATATAGCGTTTGAAATGTCAAAAGTACCGGATGCCCATAGGGCGAGGGCCTGTCCCTCGCACGCGTCTACCTAAGAAAAAATTAACTTGAAAAAATAGTGACGTTATGCGAAAATGGGTGTAATCTGACAAAAACCGCGCGCACCATTGAGGCGCGGAAAACAGAAAGAAAAGTTCTATTCCTTTAAAACCCGTTTAGGGGTGCAACGTTTATAGGAGATTTCACTATGGCATACACGTTTCATCACGTCCACCTCCGGTGCGAAGACCTGGGAGGGGCCGTTCAGTATTATCAAGAGATGTTTGATGGAAAAGTCACCGAAACCGTTGAGGTGCGGGGCTTGAAAATTATCCGGATGGACATCGGTGGGGAACGGATTTTCCTCTCCCCCAAACTCGGCGACATGGAGATAGAAGCCACCAGCGGCAATCCGCGCTGGGGTGTCTACCAACTCGCCTTTACCGTTGAAGACCTGGATGCAGCCGTCGCCGAACTGCAGGCAAAAGGGGCAGAACTCGAAGATCTGAAACCCTCCGGCCTGATGATGGCGTTTTTCAAGGGCCCCGATAACGTCCAAATCGAGCTTATTGAGGCCTAGCCGTCTTCTCCATCGTCTTGTAGGGCGAGGGCAGTCACGGCCACGTCTACAGCAAACGTGCCTACGGTAGGCGCGCAAAAGCAAACTACCTTACCTGTAACGCTGGCATCTCTGCAGCCTCGCTGCAGAGATGGCCACTGTTCCTCGCCGTGCGCCGAAAACGCCGGGAACACTACAATCCAGCGTTGGACTGAACCATGAAATTTAGCGAACTGTTCCACACAATCCAAGGTGAAGGGCAGCTTATCGGTGTTCCCTCTGTTTTTTTTCGGACCAGCTACTGCAATCTGCGCTGTGTTTGGTGCGACACCCCTTACACCTCGTGGAAGCCTGAAAACAAGGACATCACCGTAGCAGAGAGTGTCGCGGCGATCGCGCAATATGGCTGCAAACACGTCGTCATCACTGGCGGTGAACCGTTTATTCAGACAGAAGAGTTGAGAGCCCTCTGTGACAAGTTGGCTAAACGGGGACATCACATCACGATTGAGACGAACGCCACGGTTTTCGCCGAGGTTGCCGCGCATCTCATTTCGATGAGCCCGAAACTGCGCAACTCCAATCCACCGGCGGACAATCGCTTTTTGAAACGGCACGAACGCGAACGCATTCAGCCTGACGTTATCCGAAAGTTTTTGGACGCGTACCCGTGCCAAGTCAAGTTTGTCGTAGATACACCTGACGACTTGGCGGAGATTCAAGCGTTGCAGGCGGACATCGGTATTCCTGCCGAGACAATTATGCTGATGCCTCAAGGGATAACGCCGCAGATGCTCCAGCAGAAACAGGAATGGCTGGTTGAACTCTGTAAAGCAAACGGGTATCGCTATTCGCCTCGCGTGCATGTGGATATCTGGGGCGACAAACGCGGGGTATAACGATGGATGCAAAAAAAAAGGTTACCACACCGCCGTACGACGAAATAAAAATCGGCAGCGGCAAACTAGACCAGGCTTCTCAACTCGTCGGCTCGGAAATGTCTCAACCTTCAGATTGGGTGGAGATCCATTGCACCGATGACGAGTGGGAGGCGAAACTCGTTCAAACGACGTTGGAGGCGCAACAGATCCGATGCCGCCCGCTCAAAGTGCGCTCCGAACGCCGAACCGCACTTTTAGTTGAACAGCAACATCAGGTAGCCGCTATGGAGTTGGTAAGCCGCATTGGCGTTGCCATCACAGATAACGAAATGGCGAATATGCACGAGGAAGCAGCAGAAGCACTCAAACAACGCGATCTCGCCGCTGTTGAGACAGCGGAAAATCAAGCGGCAGTGTCTACAGATTCCGCAGAGGTAACGCTTGCGGAACGCGAGGGCATCGGTAGTGTCGTCTATGTGCCTGAACAAGGATACGAAATTCGCGTCGGGCCCGAACCGTTCATCACCGTGCCCGAAGACGAGTGGGAGGAGTTCACCGATTTTAGCGCGCAACGTCAAGAGTTTGTTATCCTCCTCCGGCACGAATATCCGGTGCTGTTTGAGTGGATTCAACAAGGAAAGTCGCTGGCGGAATTCATTCGCCTCATTGAGATGACGTATCAGGAAGGCGCGCCGGTTCCAATACCATATAGACACGACAACACTGCGGAGAGTCAAACCGCGCCTAACGCGACACGCTACAACGCGCTTGCCAAACTGAGTCTCTCTGTTGCAGTTATTGCCCTATTCGCCGCGCTTTTCCAGATGCCGTGGACAGTTATCCTCGGGCTTTCGCTGGTGAGCGGGGTATCTGCAATTATTGCCAAATCCCAGATCGATGCGAGTGAGGGGCAGGTAAAAGGCATCCCGATGGCATTCAGCGCGATTCTCCTTGCGTGCCTCGCGATGGTGTTGGCGTGGTGGTTCAGTCAGCGGCCGCCAGCAGAACCAGAGAATCCACCGGTTCGCGAACTGATTGAAGACCGGTAGCCTGTTTTTAATTTGCTATCTTCCGAGTTGACGTGGTATAATTAGCACTTAAGGACAATCGACGTTTTGTGTTTCGTTCAGGAGGAAAATAGGACATGGCGGCAAAAACGACAAAATCCGAGAAAGCGTTGGCGAAGTTGGCAGATCTCTCGAAGATAGCGCACAATTCGCTTGTTAAGGATCCCAACGGTGTGCCGCATCGTTGCGAAAAAACTCGCCGCACGGTGAAACTCCCTCGTCTGAAACTCGAGGAACTCGTGGGCCAGATGCCTGAGAAAAACTCGCACGGTGGGGATGTTAAGGATCCCAACGGTGTGCCGCATCGTTGCGAAAAAACTCGCCGCACGGTGAAACTCCCTCGTCTGAAACTCGAGGAACTCGTGGCCGAAATCACCGAGGAACACGCGCACGGTGAGGTAGACACAGGGCCGGCAGTCGGCAACGAAGTAGGATAGGAGAACAAATCGGTGTCGGAATATGTTCCCGATATAGGTGATGTCGTTTGGATTGACTTTAGTCCCCAAAGTGGGAATGAGATTCAAAACCGGCGGCCCGCCATTGTCATTTCTTCGCGGGTTTACAACGGCACCGCCCTAAATTTATCTGACGAATACGAGGCAGGTCTGCA
Source organism: uncultured Poribacteria bacterium (assembly GCA_958296135.1). Classification (GTDB taxonomy): domain Bacteria; phylum Poribacteria; class WGA-4E; order WGA-4E; family WGA-3G; genus AGPOR5. Next base: position 2,848,383 of record CATQHZ010000001.1, on the reverse strand, counting down.
CACACCATGAAGACAATGACGCATAGAGGCTACACCGCCGAAATCCGCTATAGCGAGGAAGACAGCTGCTTCGTCGGCCGCGTCGTTGATATTGATGATATTGTCAGTTTTGATGGGGATACCGCCGAGGAACTGCGCACCGCTTTTGAAGGAATGGTGGATTTCTACATTGAAGTTTGTCAAAAACCAGAGAGCCCACCTCAAAAGCACGGTGGCGGTTTACTTTCACGTTTGCGCGCAGCACTCCGGCAGACATCCTGAAAACAATTCCCATGACAGAAACGTGTCTGATTATCTTCGCGAAGAATCCGATGCCGAACCAGGTCAAAACGCGGCTCATTCCGCAACTCTCGCCAGAGCAAGCGGCACGGTTATATCGCGCGTTCCTCATGGATTGGTGCGAAACGCTCGCCGCACTGCCCAATGCGACGCGGATTATCGCGTATACGCCACCAGAAAGTCTATCTGATTTACAAGCGTTAATCGGAAAGGATGCTATCTACATTCCGCAAGTTGGCGATGACCTCGGGGAACGCCTCATCTCAGCAACGCAGTGGGCAGCCGAACAAGGGTATCCGAAGATTTTAATCGTCGGTTCCGACAGCCCGACACTGCCGCTTTCGTCCGTTTCTCAGGCAATTGCGACGCTGGACTCACGGGATATTGTGCTTGGGCCGAGTGTTGACGGAGGCTATTACCTCATCGGATTTTCTGCGGAGAACCTCGCGAGCACGGTGCCTTTCGTTTTTGAGGAGATCGCGTGGAGCACCGACTCCGTTTTTCAACAGACGGTCGCGCGCGCGCGTTCAACGGGCGCAACGATGGGCCTCCTACCTCCGTGGTATGATGTGGATACACCTGCAGACGTAGCGTTTTTACACGCGCATATTTCCGCCATGCGGCTCGCTGGAGACAAAATACAGGCGGTGAGAACCGAACGTTTGTTAACAGAACTGTTTTCATCAGGTGTCCGCTGATGAGAACTCTACCGAGTTCATAAAGATAGCATGCAACAACCGCGCATGCCACCCTCGTCATTTCGCATCGAAAACCGAGATATCGGATAAACGGAGAAAGACGTTCTTGCACCAGGAACCCTTATCAGACGCATTGCAAAAGACGAAAAAGGAGAATTGATGATGGGACAATTAGATGGAAAAGTTGCGATTGTGACAGGCGGCAACCGTGGTATCGGTAAAGGCATTGCCAAGGGGCTCGCCGCGGAAGGCGCATCCCTCACCATCGCTGCGCGAAACGCCGAGTTGTTAGAGCAAACCGCCGCTGAAATACGTGCAAATGGCGCGCGCGTCTTGGCTGTTCCCACCGATGTGACAGATGAGGCGCAGATTAAGGCTCTCTTTGAAAAAGTGACAGAGGAATACGGCCAGCTGGACATCATGGTAAACAACGCTGGCGCGTTTGATGGCGGTCCTATCGACGAACTCTCAACAGAGGCATGGGACTGGGTTATCGGGGTAAACCTCCGCGCACCGTTCCTCTGCACGCGGGAAGCAATGCGGATTATGAAAGCGCAAGGACAAGGCGGACGGATTATCAACGTCGGTAGTATTTCCGCGCACCGCGTTCGGCCGCGCACCGCGCCTTACAGTGCCAGCAAATTCGGCATCTGGGGATTGACGCAAGTAACAGCACTGGAAGGCAGACCCCACGGCATCACGGCGAGCTGCTTGCAACCCGGCAACACATACGTGGAGCGCGTCCAGAACCGCCCCCAGCCACCCACTGAGCCGATGATGGACGTGGCTGATCTGGCGCAAGCCGCTGTCCTCATGGCAACGCTACCCCCGAATATCAATATGTTGGAGGCGACGGTGCTACCGGTAGGGCAGCTCTATATCGGACGCGGGTAACACGAACCAAGCAGAAACGTAGCGCGAGGGCCCGGCGATCGTGAATCGCCGAGGGTTTCCCTCGCCACCCGCGCGCATTGGAGAACAATCATGCACGTCAATCGAACCCAATTTCTGGAAGAAGGGTATCTGGTGCTGCGGGAAGTAGTCCCGCCTGAAGAATTGGCCGCCCTTCGCGAAAGCTATGAACTGCTCGTTTCGCGGCAGCGAGAAATCTGGGCGAAAGAACGCGCACCGGACGAACCACCAGGCGGCGTTTGGGAGAACTCGCCACAACCGCGCCTACTCCTCAGTCGTGAACCGCTCGCTTCGCTTGTCGATGAAAAGACAGCAAACGCGGTGGAAATTTGGGCGCACGAAAACACGCAAGGTGTGAGTAGTGAACTGCTCGGTGTAGAGGATGCCGGGGTTACCGAGATGATGCTCATGTGCAATCCAGTGCGCGACCGTGGGCCCGCCGCATGGCACCGGGACCATCATCCGATTGATACCGCGCCACTACAAGGCTATATTGACGACATTGTGGAAGCGGGACCTCGGTACGTGCAGTGGAATCTCTCGCTCTACGACGACAATGTACTGTGGGTCCTCCCCGGCAGCCATCTGCGAGTAAACACGGAGGCGGAAAACCAGCAATTATTGGCAGATCCGCGGGCACCTTTGCACGGTGGTGTCCAAACGCATCTCAATGCAGGCGATGGTGTAGTTTACATCTTGCCGGTCTTGCACTGGGGAAGTAATTATAGTCGGAAGATGCGCCGCACGATTCACGGCGGGTTTTCAGAGTTCACGTCCTATCCCGCATTTGACTACGTCGATTGTCTGGCACCGGGAGTGCAAGCAATGTTCGATCGGTGGGATGAACGCAGTTCGCAGCTGCAAGTGTGGACAGAAAACGCGCTCCGAGCCGTCATTGACAAAGATGCCGATGCCTACCACACCGCGCTGGACAACATGCATCCGAGCAGGGGTGAAAAAGGGACATTGCTGTCAACGGTGTTTTTATGCAAAGCCGCCTGTTTCGTCGCACTCGCGCACGGATGTGAGATTGCGGACATCCCCGATGACTTCCGCAACCGCGGTAAGAGCTCGCACGCCATCACCCTCAATTGGGGCCCCGCTTTCGCCGAGGAATGGTTCACCCGCGACGAGGCATCGCTGCTGTGGAAAAGGTTTCAGCCCCTAGACGCACGCCTCAAAACCGACGAGGAGCATTTTTCACCCGGCTTCCAATCAGGGCCTATGCGTTATTATTTTAATGAAATGCCGATAAATTATGGTGTCGCAGATTTCATTGAGAGTTGGAAGGTGTAGGAGCACTGCGTAAGAGTGGATGTCGCCGCTTTGTCAGGGCGGATTTCTATATCCGCCCTGAGCGATTCATGTCAGCGCACACTATAGCTGCAACCCCAACATCCCGCTGAGATAGAAATAAGCCTCTTCTGTATAGCGAGGCAAGTTTTCCGGATCTGCCACTTCCAATTCCAGCGTCAGATCTCCCGGATAACCCACTTCTTGTAGCGTGCCGATAATCTGCCGCAGGTTGAGTTCACCGCGCCCAATACCGACGGATACGGCACCCAGATGGTCTTTCAGATGCACCGCATAGATGCGCGAAGCGAATTGCCGAATTGCAGCAAGCGTGTCAACGCTGGACGTGTGAAAATGCCCGGTATCAATACAGATACCGACTCGCTCATCCGGAATCGCATCTAGCACACGTTGGAAATCCTCCGGCTGTTGGAGGACGTTACCGTGGTGCGGTTCAAGCGTCAATTTGATCGGACTTTCGGCGGGTATCCGAGCCAGTACTTCTTGCACACAGGCGATGACACGGGCTAACGCCCCCGGTTCTGTCCGGCGTTGCGCGCCGCTCGTTGTGAGGTGCGTCGCGTTGAGTTCTTCAGCGATGCCCACACATTTTGCGATTGCCTCGGCGCGGGCTTGGACATCGGCATCGTCCTGTCCACCCCATCCGGGGGGATAGAGCCCAGCGCATCGCATGCCGGATGCGTCAATTTTTGCTTTCATACTGGCCGTTTCAAACGCGTGTGCAGCATCGACACTCCAGATGAGGGGCCCGTGAATTTCCATGAGACGGTAACCGATTTTCGGCGCGTATGCCAACGTTGCGGCTACCTCATCTTCGGCGTAGCCTCGGTAGCAAATAGAAGCACAAATAATGTCCATTGATACAAACCTCTTCTTGTTTGGAGCAGACTGCCCTGATGATTCAACACATTGAGCTCACCCTACGCGAATACCCGCGCGGGTTTCATCTCATCACCGATGAAATCCTGACATCCCTCGGTGAACTGCCGAAAAATGGCATCTTACACCTGTTTATCAAGCATACGTCGGCAGGGCTCACCATCAACGAAAACGCCGATCCGACGGTGCGGGAAGACTTCGCCAATAGTTTTGACCGGCTCGTTAAGGAGCGCGAACCCTTTTATCGGCACACGATAGAAGGCGATGACGATATGCCCGCGCACATCAAAGCGGCGCTTGTCGGATTCGCCGTGTCCGTTCCAATTGCCAACCATCGCCTAGATTTGGGCGTGTGGCAAGGCATCTATCTGTGCGAATTCCGCAATCGGGGCGGCAGACGAAATTTGATAGCGACGCTCTATACCTAGCGTGCTCTTATACCAAATGTACTTGATTCTTCTCACACCTATAGGTAAAGAGCACCCGAGCTTGAGGCGAGCGCAAACTACATAGGTTAATTGGGTATTATACCCATGCCGACTTCAACTCATGCACCTTCAGCGAAACGAGCGTCGCCGTGCCGCCCTCCGCGTAAATGCCGATGTCCGCGTTATCCAATTCTGGGAGGAAATACGAAGTCATCGAGAGTTCGCCGTTGTTGCCGAACGCCTCTATGGAGATGCGATCGAGGAGAATGTGCAGCCGAATCTTCCCATCCTGCGGCGCGAGTGGGCCACTTCGCTCAAGGAAGGTGAGCTGCTTCTCAGCAACATCGTAACGGACATCTTCGCCGCGAATTTTGAAACCGACAGCGGAAGCATCGTTTAACGCCACCTCGGCGCGGAGATCAAACAGTTCTCCTGTTAAACCCGCGAGCCGGTCTTCCCCCGGTTTCATCGCAATATTGCTCCAAGCGTGCGTGTAAGCATGGAGAGTCTCAATCTCGGCGACTGGTTCCCGATGCAAGCGGATGCCATCCGCTGTCTTGCGCAGCGTCAACTCGCACGGGAAACTCATCTGCTGATTAAAGGGCATATCCGGCGGCTTACTGCCGCTCATCCATGCGATCTGGAGACGGCGGCCATCGGAATCAGGCACGTCACTCCACGTTTGCGCGGCGTAGAAATTGGCACCGTAGTCTGCGCGATGTGCGTCGCCTTCCGGCGTAAAAGTTGTGCCATCGAAATCGCCGACGTAATACTTTCCAGCTGCTCCCCAGAAAACCCATCGGGTATTCTCCGAGTCACCGTCAACGGGGAGTTCAAAGATGTCCGGGCATTCCGTATCCGGAATCTGTAAATCGGAGAGCCGCGTCCACTCTTTAAGGTTCGTTGAACCGAACAGCGCGTAGTCGTTCTTGTCGAGATAGAGTGCCATCACCCACTTTTGCGTCGTTTCATGCCAAATCACCTTCGGGTCGCGGTTGCTCCCGACGATGTGCGCAATCACAGGATTTCCCTCATATTTCGTCCAGCTTCTACCCCGGTCGTTGCTATAGGCGATGCTTTGCGTAAACGGCACCGGTTCGGGGGCGTGGTTCCCAGCAGAGGTATAGAAATTCACCAGCACCGCCTCGTCGCCGGTCTGGAATCCCCCTGTATTGTTCCAGTCCACAACACCGGAACCAGAGAAAATCGTGCCGAGTTCATCGGGATGAAGAGCGTGCGGCAGCTGCTTCCAATGCACCAGATCTGGGCTGACAGCGTGCCCCCACGTCATATTTCCCCAATCGATGCCAAAGGGGTTATGTTGAAAGAAGAGATGGAACTCGCCTTTATAGTGGATTAAGCCGTTCGGATCGTTCGTCCAATTCGTTTTCGGCGTGAAGTGGAATTGCGGACGATACGCTTCCTTGTAAGCAGTTTGAATCATGTGTCGTTTCCTTTTTGGACTAATATGCATTACATTCTATAGGCAATCTCATATTTTGTCAAACTGTCTGAGGCAGGATTCACAAGATTAGCAAGATTTTCAGGATGAGGGATTCTTATCGTGACAAAACACTTCTTTGTGCTTTTTATTTCGTGGCTATCCAAACCGCGTCCACGAAACGTAGGGCGAGGGCCCGGCGATCGCGAATCGCCGAGGGTTTCCCTCGCCATGCCACGATCCTCTCAAAAACGTTCGCGGCTTTTGGGCTGCGGACGTTTTTCGTGCCGGTTGAAAGATCGCGGGGGGAACCCTCGGCGATTCGTGATCGCCGGGCCCCCGCGCTACGGTAAAAAGGCAGTTTTCGTCGGAAACCCTCTTAATAATAAAAAAATGTTTGACATCCAAAGCGAATTTATGGTAAATTTTAATGCAATCGCTCACGGTTCGCGCATGTTTCTCACAACCCGTGAGGGAAAAGCGAAGGAGGTCTGACGATGAAAATAATCCGCACCTTGTTTACTCGCAAGAACGTTCCCATTCTTGCCGTGATTCTCGCCTTATTAGGTTTCTTTGGCATTCGGTTTGAGGCAGTAAAATCGGTTGTGCTAGATCAGCTGCACCTGCTGTCCGCAGGCGAACCTTTCTTTTGCTCCTTGGAGAACAGCACGGTTGTTCAGAATGCGCACGGAGAGGTTGATATCCACAGCAGCGAAAATTTTGACGACGGTGGATGCCGCTCCGGCTTTATCAGCATAAAAGATAGGGATCGGGTTACTTTTCCGGTGGATGGCAATCTCACGTACCTCAAGGCAGGGACCGTTGAGTTGTGCCTAACCCCGCAGCGCAAACTCGAAAAGGCAGACAGGGATTTTTATTTGTTCAGTACGGCACCGGCTCCCAATGCTATTATTATGCAACTCGTTGATGACAATGTGGTGAAGCATCCTTCACACATCCGTTTGCGTATTAAAAGCGGCGACGGTGATAAAGTCAAAAACAACGGCCGTGTTCTGAGTCAAAACAGGCTTGAGTGGGAAGTTGGGGAGCACTATCATATCGCTGGCACTTGGGGGAAAAGTGGATTGAATCTATACATCGATGGCAAACACGCGGGGCATAATGAACACTACACGGACGGACCCAAACATCTGAGTGGACATTTTGTCGTGAACAATGCCTCGACAGACCCGGAGGATTGCGACAGACCGACGTATTGCATTATCAGCAATCTTGTGATTCACGATTATCAGTTGGCCCCGCAGGATTTAGGCGAAAAGTGCCCGATAAGGGAAGATTGGTTTCCTGGAGAGTGACGAGGTGTATCCTATATGGGCGGATTTCTATGGTTTCCGCCCGTTCAACTCGCGTGTCAGTTAAGGATAGGGCGGGAAAATATGCAAGCAATTATTCTCTGCGGCGGACTGTCTACCCGACTCGGAAAAACAACGGAGCATCTTCCCAAAATCCTCCTCAAAATCGGGGAGAGGACGGTGCTGGAATGGCAGCTCGCGCTGCTCGCCGAAACGGGCGTGACAGAAGTCATCCTCGCCTCCGGGCACCTGCACGATGTGCTTTACGCGCATGTTGGGGGGAGTTGCAACGGTGTCAAAATCCGATACGCGAAGGAAGAGAAACCGCTTGGCACCGGGGGCGCGATTCGGAACGCGTTCCGGTTCGTTGATAAGTTTCCTGTCTTCGTGTTACACGGCGATATTTTGTTAAAAGGCATCTCGCTGGCTGAGATGCGCGTCGCGCTTCGTCCTGAAATGGACGGTTTGGTGCTTGGCATTCCGGTCGCCGACCTTGGTTCTTATGGGGAGATCGTCGCCGATGCGCACGGATGCATCACTGCCTTTCGGGAAAAGCAACAGGTAGCGCGCCCCGGTTGCGCAAACGGGGCCGTCTTCCTTTTCAACCGAACGATTGTCAACGCTTTTCCACAGAAGGACGCTTTTTCGATTGAACGCGACGTTTTTCCGTCTGTGACGAATCTGTATGTTTACAAAGTTGAAGATGTCAACGCGGCCTCCCGGTCGCGATTCTGGATAGATATTGGCGTGCCGGAGCGGTTGGAATACGCCCGGCAACATTTCAGTGTGCGATAAATTAACGCTGCACCCCGTAGACGCGGTTTCCAACCGCGCCTCGCAGTCAAATAAGGAGAAACTCATGCCTGTCTTTGATGCAAAAGCACTTGAATTTTGGGAAGAGAACGGCTATGTCGTCGTGCCGGAGGCGGTTCCGCTTGAGAATTGCCGCGCCGCCGAACAAGCTGTCTGGGACTTTCTTGAGATGGAACGCGACAATCCGGAGAGTTGGTATCCCACCCCGCGGCGGAAGAGCATCATGGTGGAAATTTATCAGCATCAGGCTCTGTGGGATAACCGCCAATATCCGCGCGTGCATCAGGCGTTCTCGGAGATCTGGGGTACCGATGAACTCTGGGTAAGTTTCGATCGCGCCAGCATGAACCCACCCGAACGTCCGGATTGGGAATTCACCGGTCCCTATTTGCATTGGGATATGTCGTTAGACGCTATGCCGGTGCGCTTGCGGGTGCAAGGCGTGCTATACCTCGCCGATACGCCCGGCAACCAAGGCGCGTTCACCTGCATCCCCGGTTTCCATAAGAAATTGGAGCCGTGGCTGAAAGAACTGCCGTCGGACGCGAACCCGAGGGAAGTGGTGCGCGAGTACCAAGCAGACGCAGTCCCCGTCGAGGGGAAAGCCGGCGATCTGGTTATCTGGCACAGTGCTTTGCCGCACGGCAGTAGCCCGAATTCTGCCGAGCGGCCCCGCATGGCGCAGTATATCACGATGTCACCCGCGCCGATGAACGGTAACCCCGAATCGCGCGAGAAGCGAATTGAGGGATGGCGCGAACGCCTCACCGGCCTCGGAAAAGAGCAGAAGGAGAAAGAGCATTACCACGGCGAAACCGCGGCGTTGACCCCTCTTGGGAGGAAGCTCCTCGGCCTGGATTCGTGGGGTGCCTAGGCATCCGGTTTTTGTTGTCTCATTACCGTAGGGCGAGGGAAAACCCGGCGAGCGCGAATCGCCGAGGGTTTCTCTCGCTATGCTCAAGCGTAACAGAAATCGTCTGCAGTCCTAGGTTTGGAACGTTTTTCGTTTCGTTCGGGGTTTCGCGAGGGACAGTGGACATCTCTGCAGCGGGGCTGCAGAGATGACAGCGTTTCGGCGTGACGGCCCTCGCGCTACGGGCTAAGGCCGTTTTTCGTTTCGTTCGGGGTTTCGCGAGGGACAGGTTTTCCCTCGCGCTACGGGGCAAGTCCGGTTTTTTGAAAGCGCGCCTACCGGTGGTTCTAAGGAGGCTGCTCATGGATAATCTACTCGCTGCACGCGCACAGATGGCGATGTCACTCGCTTTTCACATCATCTTCGCCGCTGTCGGCATGGCGATGCCGCTGCTTATGGTAATCGCCGAAGGGCTGTGGCTGAAAACGCGGGATTTGGTGCCGGCGTTTTGGTATCTTTATGCGGTGTTTAAGGGGCGAGGGTGACGCAGGTTTCACGTTCTAAAAAATTGCATTTTTCGCGAAAATCGGCAGCGACAACCGAAAACTGAATGGCTCTGATCGTCCCGGTTTTGTTTGACAAAATGTTGTCCAGTGTGGTATTATAATGTTAAGATGTTTGGTAACCGTTAAACCACAAGGCAGAAAAAACTTCTCTCATCAGAAATCTTTACCGAATAGGAGAGAAAAAGCGGCAAACCAAATTTTTTATTCCCTGCATCCCGGCGAACGTGACTGATGAGGCTCATAGTCGGCAGGAAAGACATGCTCAGCAGGACGATAGAAGTTTAGGGCTTTCGTCGGGTACTGAAGAGACAGCTGACGTTGCGAAGGACAGCGTAGTCCTCGCAAGCCTCAGAAGATAGAAATCCACGATAAGGTTTTAGAGATAACGGAAAAGGACACCCCTTATGTTAACACGTCCCGCATTGAATAGCCTCTACTATGGTGACAATCTCTACATTCTGCGTCAATGGCCGGACAACTGGGTGGATATCGCCTACGGAGATGCGCCGTTCAATTCCAAGCAGAAGTATAATCAGCTTTACGTGCTTGAGGCGGAAACGGCCAACAAAGGCACGCGCGCTGCATCGCTCAAAGCGTTTGACGATACGTGGCATTGGAGTCCGGATGCACACGCGCGCGTTGATGAACTGACTGGCATGGTTGCCTCCCCGATTGCGAAAGCTATCGGTGGGTTGCACCAGATTCTCGGCGACTGTGGGATGATGGCTTATGTCAGTTACATGGCGATGCATTTGATTGAGATAAAACGCGTCCTCAAGCCGACTGGCACGTTCTATCTCCATTGCGATGCGACAGCGAGTCATTATCTCAAAATCGCATTGGATGGCGTTTTCGGTGCGGAGAACTTCCGTAACGAAATTGTGTGGCACTACCACATGGGAAATGCCCCAAAGAAAGATTTCCGCCGAAAGCATGACATCATTTTTCGATACTCCAAAACCGCTGATTACAAAGGCGTTGATATTAGGGTGCCGAGGAGGATGGTTGCCTCCCGGTACAACAAAGTGGATGAAAGCGGGAGACGCTATCACGAAAACGGCGTTGGGAAAAGGTTCTATATGGATGAGGGAAAAATCCCCGATGATGTCTGGTCCTACTGTGAGGACAAAAAACTCACACAACTTAACTCTAGGGCGAAAGAACGCCTTGGATACGAGACGCAGAAGCCCCTCGCCTTACTGGACAGGATTATCAGAGCCTCCTCAAGTGAGGGCGATGTGGTGCTGGATCCGTTCTGTGGGTGCGGCACCACCGTCGTCGCCGCGGATACCCTCAACCGCAAGTGGATTGGCATCGATATCAATCCCTCTGCGCTGGATGTCATCAAAACTCAGCGGTTCCCGGGGCGAAATATCCCAACCTACGGCATGCCGGCTGACTTGGCGAGTGCTACGCGGCTCGCGAGAGAGAATCGTCGGCACTTTGAGATATGGGCTGTCAACCTCATTCCTGGCCTCGCGCCAAATGAAACAGGCGGTGCCGATGGCGGCATCGATGGCATCGGCAATACGCTGGAAACCCCGGATGGAGACTATACCAAAATTGTCCTCGGACAGGTGAAAAGTGGGAAGTTCTCGCTGAGTCAACTGCGCGACTTCTTGCATGTCGTGCAACGTGAAAACGCCGTGATGGGTATCTATATCACCTTGGAGGATGTCACCTCATCGGCGGCGCTGAACGAGGTGGCGAAACTGGGCACGGTGCAGGTAGGTAACCACGTTTTGCCGCGCGTCCAGCTTTACTCGGTTGAGAGTCGATTTAATGAATGTCTGCCGCGGCTGCCGGATATGATTAATCCGTATACGGGAAAGCCGCTGCTGCGTTCGTTGCCGTTAAATTTCTAATAGAAAGGCTGCAACTGCCATCATTTTCCACCATTACGCCGACAGGAAAGAAACACTGCGTTGCATCGCGAAAGCATGGTGACTACCGTGGGCGCGGTTTTCAACCGCGCCCGGGCCAGGTTGCGCGCTTCCCGAGCGCGCCTACGGGGTTGAAGCTGCGTCCGGCCTATAGTTAACGAAATTGAAAAGATTCAAAAAGTCCCTCTTTTTTTCATTCGCAGTCCTGCTGTGCCTCTTTATCTTAGCAGAGGTAAATTATCCGCGGCTCGCGCCGCACTCCCAATTGGCACTCTTCGCCATGCTGGGCCTCATTTTGGTATTCCTCAAATATCCTGTCCATCCGCGCGTGGCGGACAATCTCGCGTGTCAGGTACTAGACGTGATATTAGCAGGGGGTGTCCTCCTCTGCTTCGGCTATGTCATTGTCCAGACGGAGCCGCTTTTTGAAGCACTCTGGCTTGATGGAAAATCCCTCGGTGACCGGGCGGGAGCCGAACGTGTCGTGGATTACGTTGTCGGTGCGCTTGGGCTCATGCTTATTTTAGAAGCAACGCGCCGAACAGTCGGTGTGACGCTCATGTTTCTCGCCTCACTCTTTCTACTTTACGCCGCGTTTGGACAGTTGATGCCGGCGTGGCTTTTCCCGCATCGGGGATATACCCTTGAACGCATCGTGAGTCAGACGTTCCTTCACAGTCAAGGCACCTTCGGCATCGCGCTCCGCGTCATGTTCACCTATGTCTTTCTCTTCGTGCTGTTTGGGGCACTGCTGGAACGCACCGGCGCGACGCGCTACATCCTTGAACTTGCCAGAAGAATTTTCGGCACGAGTGCAGGCGGTCCGGCGAAAGTCGCCGTGCTGAGCAGCGGGATGATGGGTTCGCTCTCCGGCTCTGCTGTTGCGAACACGGCGACAACCGGCACTTTTACCATCCCCTTAATGCAACGCGCGGGGTTCAAACCTGCGATAGCCGGCGGGATTGAGGCAGCGGCGAGTTCTGGCGGCGCGCTAGTGCCGCCGATTATGGGCGCGGGCGCGTATATGATGTTGGAAATCGTTGAACCGTCTGTCACCTATTTGGAAATCATCAAGGCGGCATTGTTGCCTGCAGTCCTCTATTATACGGCGTTGCTGTGCATCGTGCATTTTTATGCGAAGCGAATTGGGAGTGCGAGGCAGCATCGCGCCCGGGAGGGCGCGCCTACTGAGGAACATCGCGCCCGAGAGGGCACGCCTACTGGGATGCAAGGGGTTGTATTTTTCACGGCGTTTCTGACACTCATCGGGTTTCTGCTGATGGGTGCCACGCCGTTTCGCGCGGTGAGTTGGAGTCTGCTCGTTATTGTCGGTGTCAGTCTCTTTCGTCCTGAAACTCGCATCGGCATTTCTGGGATTTTAAAGGCGATGGAGAACGCGGCGCATAGCGGCGTTTCGTTAATTGCCGCCGCCGCATGCGTCGGCATTATCCTCGGTGTTGTCACACTGACGGGAGTCGGCGGGAAACTGCCATCGGCACTGTTGCCGCTTGCATCGACGAACTTAATCTTAGCTCTCCTGCTTCTCATGATTTCGACAATTATTTTGGGGATGGGATTACCCTCTTCTGTCTGCTATCTGCTGATGGCGATTCTGGTAGGGCCGGTGCTACTTGACTTAGGCGTAGTCCCGTTGGCGGCGCACTTTTTCATCTTCTATTTCGGGATGATGTCGATGGTAACGCCGCCTGTGGCATTAGCGGCGTATACCGCGTCTGCCATCGCAGGCTCTGGGATAATGCCGACAGCGTTCGCCGCGTTCAGGTTCGCGCTTGTCGGGTTTGCGCTGCCGTATGCGTTCGTGTTGCGTCCGGAGTTGCTATGGCTCAGCGCAGCTGGCGGCAACGCCGCATTGTGGCCGGTTCTCGCGAACCTCTGTTTGACGTTAGTTGGCACCGTTATTTTTGCGGCGAGTGTAGCGGGATACGCCTTCAAGGCGCTGTCGTTGTGGGAACGCGGCATCTTGTTCACCGCTGTCGTGCTGTTCTTTTTTGTGCCTACTGACACGCGACTGTTGTGGATTCATGGAATGGCACTGCTTGCAAGTATTGCCGTTTTTTGGTATAATAGGATTAAAGTGGCGGCAGAATCATTGAGTTCCCGGTAGGCGGAACCTCCCTGTCCCGATAACGCATGGCATCACGAGTGGGAGGCCGCGCCTACCGGAAGCGGTGTCGAATCGGAAACTAAATGGCTCTGAATGGGGGAGAAACGATGAAAAACGCGATGAGATGGGCTCTCTATGGCTGCGTCGGGTTGCTATTTTTGCTGCACAACGATTTCTGGTTCTGGGAAACGCCGCAATTCGTTTTCGGGTTGCCGGTGGGGTTGGTATATCACATCGGGTTATGCTTCGCCGCGATGCTTCTGATGGCGGCCTTTGTTAAGACAGGTATGAGATAGGACTTCCGCGTCTCCCTCATCCGCGAGCAATCGGGAGGAGAAATGAGCCTTGCAATCATCTTTATCTACCTCGTATTGGTGCTGGGCCTCGGTATCCTGAGTCATCGACTCTTCCGAAACACCGGCGAAGACTACTTCGTGGCGAGCCGGACGATTAATTGGTTTGTCTTGTTAATGTCGCTTTTCGGCACGCACATGACAGCGTTTTCGATCCTCGGTGCATCCGGCGAGGCATATCACCGCGGCATCGGTGTGTTCGCGCTGATGGCATCTTCGTCCGCGCTCGTCGTGCCGTGCGTGTTTCACTTTATCGGCACGCGCCTGTGGCACGTTGGGAAGCGATTCGGGTATCTCACGCAAGTTCAATACTTCCGCGCCCGCTGGGAATCCGATGGATTGGGGCTCCTCCTCTTCATCGTGTTGGTGCTGCTGATTATTCCGTATCTGCTTATCGGCGTGATGGGCGGCGGCGGGACATTGGCAACGATTACCGATGGCACAATTCCGCAGTGGCTCGGCGGCCTGCTAATCTGTGCTGTCGTCCTCGGGTATGTTACTTACGGCGGCATGCGCGGCACGGCATGGGTGAACACGTTCCAAACGCTCGTCTTCATGACGCTGGGCGGTATCACCTTTTTCGTGATTATGCACCGGATGGGTGGCCTGTCCACTGCGCTTGCCAAAGTGGATACAGGACTGCTCATGCAAGAGGGACATATTAAGCCGTTGGAGTTGTTGACATACACCTGCATTCCGCTCTCTGTCGGCATGTTTCCCCATATTTTCACGCATTGCTTAACGGCGAAAGATGCCGGTGCGTTCCGCTACCCGGTAATTCTGTACCCGCTCTGCATCGCGATTGTGTGGATACCGAGTGTGCTGCTCGGCATATTGGGCAATGTGGATGTGCCGGGGTTGAAGGGCGCGCAGGCGAACACCGTGCTGATTCAGATGATTCATATCCATGCGCCCGGTATCCTTGCTGGATTTCTCGGCGCGGGAGTTTTCGCAGCACTCATGTCTTCGCTAGATTCGCAATCGCTTGCCATCGGAAGCATGTTCACGCACGATATTGTCCACCATTACAGCAAAAAGGAGATGTCCGAAAAACAGCACGTACGAATAGGACGGCTCTTTGTCAGCGGCGTACTTTGCGTTACCTATCTGATTTCACTGATTGCTACGCCGAGCATTTTTAAACTCGCAATCTGGTCCTTCACCGGATTTTCGGGGTTGTTTCCGATTGTGGTTGCCGCGCTGTTTTGGAAACGCAGCACGCAGCACGGCGTGTTCGCCGCGTGCGCGAGTGTCATCGTGCTATGGCTCTATTTCTTTCTCCGCAATTGGCAAACACCGGGATATACCGTCGGCGGCACGGGGATTATGCCTGTTGCAATCTTGCTCATTGTCTCTTCGGTAGCCTTGATAGGCGTCTCTTTGCTCACCAAACCGCCGAGTGCAGCAACGGTTGAGCGGTTTTTCACGAGATAGGCGTTATGCACATTCCGGACCGAATAGGATTGCTCTGTCCGATAGGCAGAAAACATGAAAGTTGCTTATATCACCGCGGGGGCTGCAGGGATGTATTGCGGCACCTGCATCCATGACAACACCGTCGCAACAGTGCTGAAGAAGCAGGGGCATAACGTCACCTTGATTCCGACATACACGCCGACTCGCACCGATGAGGCGAATGTCAGTCTCAACCGCGTCTTTTTCGGCGGTATCAACGTCTATCTTCAACAGAAACTCTCGCTTTTTCGGCACACGCCGTGGGCGGTAGACAGGCTGTTAGATAGCCCAACACTGTTGAACGGATTGGCTCGTCTCAGCGGTTCAACTGATGCACGCGACCTTGGCCAACTCACCGTCTCTATGCTCAGCGCGGAGCAGGGACATCAAAAAAAGGAATTGGCGAAGTTAGTACGATGGCTCAAGACAGACAACCGTCCAGATATCGTCTATCTGACGAACTCTATGCTTGTCGGCTTCGCGCGGGAAATTAAAAACGCGCTGGGGGTACCAGTCGTTTGCGCGCTCCAAGGCGAAGACATTTTCCTGCAAGACCTGGTTGAGCCTTACAAGAACGAGGCGTTAACTCTCCTCGCCGAACGCGCGGCAGATGCAGCTGGATTTGTCGCGCCGTGCCGATACTACGCGCGCTTCATGGCAGATGCCTATCTCAAGGTGCCGGTGGACAAAATTGACGTGGTGCCGCTCGGGTTAAACCTTGATGGGCACGGCGCGTCGGTTAGCAAACCGGAACCACCGCCGTTCAGCATCGGCTATTTGGCGCGCATCTGCCCAGAAAAGGGGTTACATCTCTTGGTAGACGCGTTTTACGCGCTGACGCAGGAGTTGGGTGCAGAGAATATCCACCTCCATGTCGCTGGCTATTTGGGAAAGAAAGATAAACCCTATCTTGAGGAGTTGGTGAACCAAATTCAGGCCTGGGGATTAGCGGATAGTTTTGTGCATTACGGCGAAGTAACACGCTCCCAAAAGATTGACTTCCTCAACCGCCTGCACGTTTTCTCGGTGCCGACAGTTTACCGGGAATCCAAAGGCTTGTCCATTTTGGAGGCACTCGCGAATGGCGTGCCGGTTGTTCAACCTCAGCACGGCGCGTTCCCTGAGATAATTAGGGCGACCGGGGGCGGCATCCTCGTTGCACCCGAATCGGCGGAGGCCGTGGCAACGGGTATACTAGCACTTTACAACGATGCAGCGCGGCGGGGGCACCTCGGAAGCACCGGACAATCCAACGTGCATCTGAAGTTTAACGATGCAGCGGTTGCGCAGCAGCTTTTGGGGGTATTTCAAAAGTATCTTTGAAGGGACTTGCGCACGTTGGTAGGCGCGCTTTCAAAGCGCGCCTACGGGGATGGGGTTGCGTTTGTCCTGCTCCACTAAGAACTCCAGCGGAGTTCATGGCTATAGGAAAACAAATTATGGCAAAATGGATGATTTTTGTCTTCCTGACTGGGATATCATGGGGACTTTATGGATTTTTTCTTCACAAAGGGCAGCTCTCGATGGGTGATGCTGTCAATGGACGTTTCAAGGCGTTTTTGTTTGTCGGACTCGCCTATTTCCTGGTAGCTGTCATCGGTCCAGCAGTAATGCTCCTCTTGAACGGCGCGGCGTGGAATTTCACCGGAAAAGGGGTATCCTGGTCTTTCCTCGCTGGGCTTGTGGGTGCTATCGGCGCGTTTAGTGTGCTGCTCACCTTCGGACTAGGCGGCAGACCGGCCGTGGTGATGTCTATTATCTTCGCGTGCGCGCCAATTGTGAACGCTGTTGTCGCGACGCTGTCGCATCCACCGGCGGGGGGCTGGGGCGCGGTGCGCTGGCAATTTGTTGCCGGTATTTTGCTCGCAGCGATTGGGGGCTGTCTCGTTACATTCTATAAACCGAGTTAATCGGGTGGGGGCTGTTAAAGTGGGTGTCGGGCGGATATGGACATCCGCCCTTACGATTTATCAGACGATTTCTACTATCCTTTTTGCGTGAGTTGTCTCTAATATGCAAGAAAGGCGCAAGACCATTTCATTGCCTCTTCCGGTAGGAGGCACCTCCCGGTCCCGATACCCGAGAAAATCGGGACGTGGAGGGCTCTCCTACGACGTGTAACGAAGTGGTCTGGAAGGGGAATTTTCATGCATTCGGAAGAATTAACCGACGCAAGCGATGCTGAGTTAATCGTCGCTGCACTCGCAGGGAATACGGAAGCGTTTGATGTGCTGGTGTTGCGCTATCGGCGCGCCATGCTGACGGTAGCGCAACAGATTGTCCGCAACCCTACCGATGCGGAAGATGTTGTCCAAGATGCACTGTTGCTTGCATTTGAGGCACTGCCGCAGCTGGATGATCTGAACCGATTTGGCGCGTGGCTTCATTCGATTACCCGGAACCGCGCAGTGCGGCATTACAAAAACACCAGCCGCTACGCACCGCAGGAGGATATGGAACCTTATGTCAATAGGGCAGCAGACCCGAGTGATGCAGACCCGGCCACTATTTTTGAACGGAAACAGGCGCGGCAGGATGTGAGGGACGCAATTATGGAGCTGCCCACCGAGTTTCAGGAGGTTATCCAACTGTATTACTGGGCAGAAATGCCGCAGAAACGGATGGCGGAGTTCCTATCGGTCCCGTTGACGACGGTGAAGTGGCGGCTGCACAGAGCGAAGGCATTGCTCAAAACGCTTTTGGAGAAGCACGGCTACGGTGACGATGATTGATTTGCGGGAGGCGCGGTTTGCAATCGCGCTCGGATCTCCTCTTTCAGTAGGAGGGACCTCCTGGTCCCGATGCTGGCAGTTCGGGACTGGGCGCTGCATAAGGCCCGACACAGGTTTATAGAGGTGTATATTATGGAACAACAGACGCAAAGGGAGCTCCGCGGGCTATTCCATCTCTTGGAACATACCGCGAAACTCGCAGAGGACGCAGTGCATACGGACGCTTTCAAAGCTGGTGAACCCCGATGCATTGCCCAATTTAATAACGTGCTGGCCCGCCTGCGCGACATTGATGCCGTGCCGGAAGGGCTCTTCGAGGCACTCGGAGCGCAAGCATCTTTTGGCGAGATAGGCATCGCGTGCCATCAACTCGCCGCTTATCTCAACGAGGAATTAGTCACCACCTCCGATTTCAAAGGGTGGGTAACCGGCTTTTTTGGAAAACGGTTCTTGGAGAACGTTCAGGAAGAACTGAGCGAGGCTGAAGAGAAGATCGGCGATTTGATTCGCAAGTCTGTCCCCGATTTCTTAACTGAGAGCACTTTAGAGGACATAGAGGAGGCGTTTCCGGTCGCGCCCGGTGGATGTCTCACGGTTGATACCGCTCTTGGTGCGATTGACGTTCAGACAGCGGAGAGTGACACACTGGCGTTGCGGGTGCATCGTTCGGCGCAGCTGAAGGCAGACCGGCGCGCCGGTGAACTCCTCAAAGTTTTCGATGTCACCGTCACACACGATGCGTCCGATGTAAAAATCGCTGCGGTGTTCAAAGGCCCGAAGAAAGTATTGGATAAAGCGCGCAGCCGATTGGATGTGCAGTTCGACATCATTGTGCCGCGTCGCTATAACGTCGATTTGAAGACAGTAGGAGATGACATCTCCGTTGAGAATCTCGCGGGTGACGTGAACGCGCGAACGGCTGGCGGTGAACTTCGGCTTGAGAACATCACCGGCAAAATGGACGGACGCGCCGCTGGTGGCAGCATCGCCTTACAGAGTTTTGAAGGCGACGCGGCGCTCCGAACGTCCGGTGGCAGTATTGAGGTGCAAACCGGCACCGGCGATGTGAACGCGAAAACGACCGGCGGCAATCTCCACTTCACCGAAGTCATTGGGGGTATCACCGGGCGAACCACCGGCGGTAATCTCTTACTGAGCGAGTGCACCGGCGGCGCAGATGTAAAAACTGCCGGCGGGAGTGTGGATTTGGAGACTGACGGTGCTGTCAACGCGAAAGCCGCTGGCGGCAGCATCCGCGCGCATCTCCGCGGACAGATTCAGGACGAGTGTGTTTTGGAGACAGCTGGCGGCAGCATTGAGATTATCCTCATCCCCGATGTTGCGGTGAACGTCGATGCCAAAGGGCTCGGCGGCGCAGTGAAGACAGAATTTCCGGTCGTCTCGGAGGTGACGGGGCCTGTTAAACCGGGCCAGTTGCAGGGGACGATTAACGGCGGCGGGCCGCTTTTGAAACTTCGCGGTTTGGGCGGCGGCATCTCGCTGAAACGAGCCAATTAACGCTCTTGTGCTGAACCCACCCCGTGGGCGCGATAACCCGCCTTGGAACGTAGCGCGGGGGCCCGGCAGTCACTAACTGCCGAGGGTTTCCCCCGCGAGTTTCGTTGCATGGCGAGGGACAGGTTCCCCTCGTCCTACGGAACTGCGGGACAGCTGCGGATGTCTCTATCCGCCCGTTTCCATTCATCTTCATACAAGCGCGCCTACCCACATTTCTGACTTTTCTCTTCACGCCTAAAATTTTCTTGCAAAATTTTTGTGATTTGCTATAATGTTTAAAAATCGCGTGCTTCCTTCAGTGGCGTGCAAACGCTAGCCGCGACACAAATGTTAACGAGGCCCCGCGCCTCGCAATCAATGCACACAAAGGAGCATAACATGATGAAAAACGTTCAGATCAGTCTGGTATTCGTGCTAATCGTTGCGTTGGTATTCGTCAGCATACCCGCGAACGCGCAGCAATCCCTCACCATCGTCTGGGCAGAATGGGATCCTGCAAATTATCTAGCGGAACTCTCCAAGGACTTTACTGCCGAAACGGGGATTCCTGTTGATGTCGTCCAGATACCTTGGTCGAATTTTCAAGATAAGGTATTCACCGCCTTTGTCGGGAAGAGCGACCTTTACGACATCGTCATCGGCGATAGCCAGTGGCTTGGGAGAAATTCTGTCGGTGGACACTACATTCCTCTTACCGAATGGATTAACGCTAATATTGACGTTGACGCTATCTACGGACCGGCGATGACAGCGTTCGCGGAATATCCGAAAGGCACCGGAAAGTATTGGGCACTGCCCGCGGAAGTGGATGCCGCCGGTTATGTCTACCGGAAAGACCTTTTTGAAGACCCGGGTGAGATGGAGATGTTCCAAGCGAAATACGGCTACGCGCTGGCACCGCCCAAAACCTATGCGCAGCTCCGCGACATCGCCGAATTTTTCACGCGCCCGGAGAAGGACCTCTACGGTATCGCGACGTGGTATAGCAAGGAATACGATGGCATCACCATGGGCTTCCAACAGGTGATGTGGAGTTTCGGCGGCGCATACGGCGATGCAGAGAGTTATAAAGTGGCGGGGCACCTCAACACCGAAGATGCTGTTAAGGCACTTGAATTTTACACGGATTTGCTTCAATTCGCGCCGCCGGACGGCCCCAACTATTATTGGTTGGAGACGCTGAATGCCTATACTTCCGGAAAGGTTGCGATGGCGATGAACTATTTCGCCTTCTTCCCCGGTGTAGTCAACGCGGATACGAATCCGATCTCCCACGACAAGAGCGGCTTCTTCATCGCACCTGCCGGTCCGAAGGGGCACTATATCAGCATCGGTGGGCAAGGCATGTCCATTTCCGCGTATTCCAAAAATCAGGATGTCGCGAAGCAGTATATGAAGTGGTTCATGCAGAAGCCGGTTCAGGAGAAGTGGGCGCAGCTCGGTGGTTTCACACCGTATAAAGAGGTGTTGCAATCGGACGCGTTCAAGCAGGCGACACCCTTTAACGAGGCGTTCGCTGCGAGTTTCCCGTATCTTCGCGATTTCTGGGCGGTGCCGGAATATGCGGAGCTGTTAGAAGTATGCCAGACGAATTGGAGTGCGGCTATCTCCAAAATCAAGTCCGCGAAGGAGGCACTCGATGCTATCGCCCGCAAGCACGAGGAAATCTTCGAGGATGCCGGCTACTACGATGAGTAAGTAACTCTTTTTAGGGCGAGGGCCTGTCCTTCGCCCTATTGAGAACGCTCCTCATCCCGTAGGGCGAGGGCCGTCACACCGAAACTTTGTCATCTCTGCCGCTTCGCTGCAGAGATGTCCACTGTCCCTTGCCGTGCAATGCCGGTCTCAAAACCCGCGTTCTTATGAAAAATATATGCAAACAAACCGTTTTTCGCGTGGAATGAGCGACTACCAACTCAAGATGGCATTCATCATGCCGACGATGGTTTTGCTTATCTTGATGAACATTTTCCCGTTGCTGTGGTCCCTCTATTTAAGTTTCCATCGCTATAAAGCCTCGATGCCGACGGCGGCGAAGTTTATCGGCACGCGTAACTACACGCGTCTTCTTGCAGACCCCGAGATATGGGGTTACTTCCAAACCACCGCCTATTTCGTCGTCTTAGCTGTCGCTGCGCAATTCCTAATCGGGTTTGGGCTCGCCCTGCTGCTCAATCGCGATTTCCGGTATAAAGGCTTCATTACGACGCTACTCCTGCTGCCGATGATGCTGTCGCCTGTCGTCGTGGGACTTTTTTGGCGATTCATCCTCTCCTCCGATAACGCGGGATTGCTTAACTTTTTCCTGAGTCCCTTTCTGAAATCGCCTATCGGCTGGACGACGAACCCTAAGGTAGCCATGCTGGCAGTCGTCATCGTTGATACGTGGATGTGGTCCCCGTTTATGATGCTCATCGCGCTGGCAGGATTAAGCGCGGTGCCGAAATCTCTCTATGAAGCCGCCGATGTGGACAGAGCCTCCGCGTGGTTCAAGTTCCGATGGATTACGCTGCCGTTGGTGTCGCCGCTCTTGCTCATCGCGCTTTTGTTCCGCACGATGGATGCGTTCAAAATGTTCGACATCGTTTATGTCCTCACGCGCGAAGGGGGCCCCGGCACAGTCACCGAGACTGTCTCGATGAACCTCTACAAGCTGGCGTTTCGGAACTATAACACCGGCAAAGCGTGCGCGATGGCGTATCTCCTGCTCGTCATTATCGTCGCGCTGAGCAACATCTACGTCAAATATCTCAATCGTGTAAAGGGAGAAGCATAGCACGCTTATGCAGAATCGGAAAACCTTTGGACACTACCTCATCATCGCGCTCATCGCAGTCACCGTAGTTCTCTATATCGTCCCGATTTATTGGATTGTGGCGACATCGCTGAAGGCACCGGGGGATATCCACACTAAACTCCCCAAGTTCATTTTTAGTATTTCGCTGGAAAATTATCAGAAGTTGATCTCGGCAGATGTACCGGGGGTGGCGTTCATCTTTATCGTGGAGGCAATTGGTGGGATGCTCCTGTTCGCGTTTTTTTCAATTGCAGGGAAGCAATCGGGACAGGGAAGCAATCGGGACAGGGAGGAATCGGGAAGCAATCGAGACCGGGAGGTCTCTCCTACCGAGGGGAATCGAGACCGGGAGGTCTCTCCTACCGGGGGGAGGCGCGACCGGGCGGGCGCGCCTGCAAAAGCGAGGGGCATCGGCTTAGTCTGGAACGGCATCTTCGTTGTGACGTGCATCTATAGTTTTTTCAGTTTGCCGCCGCTTCAGAGCCGCCTCCAAGCGGATGTCCGTTTCCACTTTTGGACGCTGATAGTGTGCGCTGTGGCTGCCTATCTCCTCATTTTCCCTTCATCAATGAGCGCGTTGTGGAGACGTGGCGCGCGTTCGGCACCACCACAGGATACCGAAAGGCAACACCTCGCCTTTATCGGTCCCACTATTTTTGCAACGATTGCAGTCTGTGTTGTATTGGCAAACGGCGGTTCTAAGTATTTCTATCAACTGCTCAATAGCATTATCATCGGTGGGGGTAGCACAATTCTCGCCGTTGGATTAGGCACGTTAGCCGCCTACGCCTTCTCCCGATTCGACGTTGCTGGGAAGGATGATCTTCTCTTTTTTATCCTCAGCACTCGGATGCTGCCGCCTGTCGTTGTCGTCATTCCGATTTATCTGATGTATAGCGCGCTGGGGCTACGCGATACGCACTTCGGGCTTATCCTACTCTATACGACGTTCAACGTTTCGTTCGCAGTCTGGCTGATGAAAGGATTTATTGACGAGATTCCGAGGGAGTATGAGGATGCCGCGCTCGTCGATGGCTACACGCGCTTCCAAACGTTCCTGAAGGTAGTGCTGCCGCAATCTGTAACGGGGATGGCGGCGACTGCGGTATTCTGTCTCATCACGGCGTGGAACGAATTCGCCTTCGCACTCGTGCTAACGGAAGTCGGCGGCAGAGCGGTGACCGCGCCGCCTTCGATTACTAGCGCGACTGGCTCTACCGGCATGGATTGGGGGAAGATTGCGGCGGGAACGTTTGTTTTTCTATTGCCAGTGGCGATTTTCACCTTTCTGATGCGGCGCCATTTATTGCGAGGGGTGACGTTTGGCGCGGTGAAGAAGTAACGCCAAAGTCATCGCCCCGCCTCGCCTACCGGTGGAGCATTGAGGACATCAATGATTGACATCAAACCGACGCACAAACCGATAAAGTCATCGCCCCGCCTCGCCTACCGGTGGAGCATTTAGGACATCAATGATTGACATCAAACCGACGCACAAACCGATAACGAATTTTTACGCCGAACTGGGGCAATACGAACACCTCGGTGAAACGCACGAAGGCGCAGTGCGACTTGCTTTCGGAACGCTCCTCCAGCACTACGCTCGGCAGGGTAACCTCACGCTTGTCTGCGAGAAACGTCTCCGCACGCCGCAACATACCACCATTGTCGTCGATGGCATGTTGGTTGATAACGAATTCGGGCTGCCGCGCGGCTACTGGGAAGCGAAGGACCTGCACGATGAGCTCCCCGCCGAAATCGACAAGAAATTCGCCGCAGGTTACCCGACAGATAACATCCTCTTCCAAACCCCCAAACGCGCGATTCTCTATCAGAACGGCGAACAGGTACTGGACGTGGATATTTCCAATCGGGATGCCCTGGCTCAAGTGCTACGCGCCTTTTTCAACTACGAACAGACGGACATTGCCAATTGGTATCGCGCCGTCGCCGAATTCAAGGGCAAAGTGCCGGCACTCGGCAAACAACTGGCGGCACTTATCCGCGCCGAAGCGGAGACCAACGCGCTGTTTCAGGAGGCATTCGCCGAATTCTATCGCCAATGCCAAGAAGCGATTAACCCGAATCTCGCAAGGGCTGCCGTGGAAGAGATGCTTGTTCAACATATCCTCACCGAACAGATTTTCACCTCGGTCTTCGATAACCGCGATTTCACGCGGCGGAATATCATCGCCCGCGAGATTGAGAAGGTAGTCGACGCGCTCGTCTCACAGCAGTGGAACCGTGCCGAGTTTCTCAAAAGCCTCAAGCCGTTCTATACCGCTATTGAGCGCGCCGCCACCACTTTCATCGACTTTGCGCAGAAACAGCACTTCATCAACACGGTGTATGAGCAGTTCTTCCAAGGCTTCTCTGTGAAGGTTGCGGATACGCACGGCATCGTCTACACGCCGCAGCCGATTGTCGATTTCATTGTGAAGAGCGTTTCGCATGTCCTGAAAACCGAGTTCAACAGGACGCTTTCGGATAGCGGGGTGAACATCATCGATCCGTTCGTCGGCACCGGCAACTTCATCGTGCGGCTGATGCAGGAAATCGACAAAACGGCACTCCGGTCGAAATATCGCGAGGAGCTCCACTGCAACGAGGTGCTGCTTTTGCCCTACTATATCGCGAGCATGAACATTGAGCATGAGTATTATGTCGCGACGCAGCAGTATCTCCCTTACGATAAAATCTGCCTTGTGGATACGTTTGATGTGACGGATGCGCGGCAGGTGACGATGTTCGCCCCGGATAACACGCGCCGGGTTGAGACGCAAAAGCAGTCGCCGATGTTTGTCGTCATCGGCAATCCGCCATACAACGCCAAGCAGACGAACGAAAACGACAACAATAAGAATCGGAAGTACCCGGCCCTTGATAAGCAGGTGCAGCAGACCTACGTCCAAGACTCTGCCTCAACGAACACAAATATGCTCTACGATCCCTATGTGAAAGCGATCTTCTGGGCATTGAAGCGGCTTGAAGGCGCGGGTATCGTCGCGCTTGTGACGAATAACAACTTCATCACTGGGCAGTCGTTTGATGGGATGCGGAAGCATCTCGCCCAAGATTTTGACACGCTGTATCTGTTTGACATGGGCGGCAATATCCGCAAGGGACAACCCGGTGCTGCCAACGTCTTCGGCATCCAGGTCGGCGTGAGCATCAACATTTTTGTCAAAAAATCCCCGGTAGGAGAGACCCCCCGGTCTCGACAGGTAGGAGAGACCTCCCGGTCTCGAACCGCCTCTCCGGTAGGCCCTTTGGCCTCGCGAGGGACAGGCCCTCGCGCTACGGTAACGCAAACCGCCTCCCCGGTAGGAGAGACCTCCCGGTCTCGACAGGTAGGAGAGACCCCCCCCTCGAATTTTTTACAACGACGAAACGGCGGAGGCGAGCAAAGAGGATACGTTTGACTTCCTGAAGACACGCGAACACGTCGGCAACGTTACGTGGCAGCGGCTTCAGCCGGACGCGCGGTATACGTGGATTACGGAAGGGCTCCGCTCCGAGTTTGCCTCTTTCATCCCGATGGGGACGAAGGAAGCGAAAGCCACGAAAGGCGATGTATCTGGCGTGATTTTCCACCAATACTGCAACGGCTTCAAGACCGGACGGGATGCCTGGGTGATTAACGCCGACAAACGCGCCCTCGCCAAGAACGTTCGGAGAACGATGGATTTCTACAATACCCAGATGTTTCAGTGGCAGGCACTTGCGGACAAGGCAGCGACAAACGTCGATGATTTCGTCACCGTCAATCAGCAGCAAATCAGTTGGAGTCGCGACTTGAAAGCGAAACTGAAACGCGGCAAGATTGCTGAGTATGCCGAAGAGAAGATGCGGACCACGCTCTATCGTCCCTTTACAAAAAGGAATCTATATTTTGACAGACATCTCATCGACGTAATCTACCTGCTTCCGTCCTTTTTTCCCACACCTCAAACTGAGACAGAAAACCAGGTCATTTGTGTCAGCGCGACCGGAAGTAGCCAACCGTTTCAGGTGTTAATGGCGGATGTGCTTCCGAACAGCGCGCTCCTCCAAATCGCGCAATGCTTTCCGTTTTACACCTACGATGAGGATGGCACGAACCGTCGTGAGAACATTACGGCGTGGGCATTATCGGCGTTTCGTGCGCATTACGGCGATGCGAGCATCACGAAGTGGGACATTTTCCACTATTGCTACGGTGTCTTGCATCATCCCCAGTATCGGGAGCGGTATCAGGCAGATTTGAAGCGCGATTTGCCGCGTATGCCGTTCGCGCCAGATTTCTGGGAGTTCGTGAAGGCGGGAGAGCGGTTGGCACACTTGCATCTCCATTATGAGGAGTTGCCAGTTGATGGGACGCTTCGGTTAATTGAAACGCCGGGTGCGCCGTTAGATTGGCGTGTGTCGCAGATGAAATTTTCCAAAGATCGGACATCCCTCCGCTACAACGATTTCCTGACGTTGGATGGGATTCCTGCGGTGGCGTTTGCGTATCGGTTAGGGAGTCGTTCGGCGTTAGAGTGGGTGGTAGACCAGTATCGCGTGAAACCTGATAAAAGCAGTGGTATTGTGAACGATCCGAATTGCGTTTCGGATGCGGAGTCCATCGTGCGCTTGGTGCGTCAGGTGGTTGGGTTGAGTGTGGAGACGGTGGGGATTGTTTCCGGATTGGGGGCATTGGGGGTTGATGGGTAGGGGTAACTGTGTTGGGTTACCCCTTTTCCTTTTGTTTTGCTTCCCGCAATTGCTGGTAGCGTTCTAGGAATTCAGCATGGACGCGTTTTGCCGTGTGAAGTAAATCCGTGTACATCTTGACGTAGATTCGTGCTGCTTCTAAATTGTCCTTCTTTTCCCTGACTTTGTAATGGTCTCTTAGACTGCCACAAAGAAGGTATCCCGTGACATCCCGATATCGCGAATCAGTTGTCTGCTTAATGCGATCTCGCATAAAACCGACATAATCCTCAATTTGGTCGAGATCTTCCCAAGAAGCCTGTGACTGTGGGCGTTTTATTTCCACTACGACCAAATTTGTCCTTTCGCTAACACAGAGAAAATCGATTCGCCTGTTCGTCTCTGGGACATCACTATTTTGGGGAAATTGTTCACGCAGCAATCTAGTATATGTAATCTCATCATCTACCAATTCCCAACGCGGGTCGATGACCCAAGGGAATTCGCGTAGGAAATTATGGAGTGTTGGCACTTCCAACGCATTGGTTTCGATGAGTTTCTGAAGTTTTTCGATGGTGGCTATTCGGCCTCGGGTAACCCGTTCCATCTCTTTGGCTTCGACGATTTGCCACTCCCTGAATAAATCCAGGAGTTTTCCCGGGTCTTCAAGTTCGGCTTCGGTTAAGTCGTTGGCGATTTCCCAAAAGGTGTCAAACTCCAGAAAATCAAGAAAATTTTGGATGAGGGGTTCAAGTTCCTTA
Organism: uncultured Poribacteria bacterium; assembly: GCA_958296135.1. Classification (GTDB taxonomy): domain Bacteria; phylum Poribacteria; class WGA-4E; order WGA-4E; family WGA-3G; genus AGPOR5. The sequence continues at coordinate 2,820,589 of CATQHZ010000001.1, read as the reverse complement.
ACGTCGTCGGTAGGATTCTTGTTGATTACTTGGCGTACTAATTGGTCTGCCAATTTTAACGCGCGTGTATTGCCTATTTCTTTTGCACGCTGCCGAAAGTTGACATACAGTTGGTTTTCTTGCAATCCCCGTTCGTTATCCTCACGGCGTTTCTTAGACCACCTGCGGGCAATTTTGTTAACCTCTTTTTGTCCCCACTTTTTGAGAGCGGTGTTTGCTTCCGTGTCCCACACCAAGACGTTCCGGCTTGTTCCAATGGTGTCCTCCGGTCCATCAACGAATTCCGCGTGAAGTTCGCCAATGAGGTAAGAAAACGCGAACTGTTGTCCACCAACCGCGTTGAAAACAAAAGGTTCTTGGACTAATTTACCTCTCGCCATCAGAGCGATACCGCGGTCTATCCCATCGATGGCGGGCGATGTCCGATTGAGGCAGCCGATCCAGCCTGACACTATCCAGCCAGTTTCTGGTTCAATTTCTTCGTTGTATTCCCACAGATACGGTTTATCGGCCATATCTTTTTCGAGTAGGCGTTGCAAGTCCCGGTCTTCCAGCGAAATGGATTTGCCGTTAATGACGACTTCAAAGTTGTTTTGCTCGCCGATGACAGCGAATCGCCGGGCGAGTCTGCGACGAAGGGTACCAGTTGAAATGCTACGCGTTTGGAATTTTGTGAGATGTCGGAGCGTCACTGTTGTGCCTTTGGTGACATCTCCAGTTGGATCCTCGGACGGTAGTTCAATTTCTCGGTTGTCCGCGTTTTCAAGGAGTTCGTCATAATTCATTCGGAAGTAGCTGACTTCTCCGTTTTTCACGCTTTCGACAGCGATTTCCTTTGCGATGCCAAACGCCGAAAATTTACCGATGCCTTTTCTGCCCATGATAGGGCGACGCGCCGGGGTGTGATCGGCCTTCTCCTCATCGCGCCGGTCTCTCCCGATAATGAGATATTTATTTCGCACATCCGCATCCGACATACCGATGCCATCATCGCGAATGACGATTTCCGACGACGCGTCAATTGGCTTGTCAGGGATCTTAATCTCAACCCTGGTTGCGTCGGCATCCCAACTGTTGGCCACCAATTCCCCGATGACAGATGGCAAGGTTGAATACATCTGCAAACCGAGGTGCTTAATGGTGCCGATATCAAACTTCATTTGATAGGGCTTTTTGGAACGATTGATTTCCTGATTCATCGTGTGCTTACCTTGACTGTCAACAGACAGTTCGTATGGCTCTCCCCAATTGTTCTGCAAGTTTTACGGGGACAGCGTTCCCAATCTGGCGTGATATTCCGGAAATAGATGCTCCGAAAAATTCGTAATCATCATCGAAAGTTTGTAGGGCAGCCGCCTCCCGCAAGGAGAGCCCTCGATGCTGTTCTGGATGGACAAAACGCCCACTATAAACGTCAGCGCAGCGGCTTGTCAACGTTGGGCTCGGCGCGTCCCACGCCATCCGACTAAATACATTGCTATGCGCCTTAGGGTTCTTTTGATGACACGTTAGCAGCAGCGACGTATCGGACACATCCAGCCGGCTCCCGCCATCTTTCGGAACTGCTTCAACAATGCGTTTGTGATGCGGTTGCAGCTGCCTCGCGACATGGTTCGGATACGCGTTTGATTCTTCGCCATCAGCGATAGCAGGATACTTTTCAATAGACTCCCTCACGGTTGCGAACCGGTCTGCTTTTGTCTGTGGGATAGGCAGGGACACATTCGCGTCTCGGGATGCGACGAGGATGAACCGTTTGCGCGTTTGCGGCACGCCGAAATGTTTCGCGTCCAATAAACCTGCATACGCCGAAAATCCGCACCGTTCCAGAACCCGCGTGAATTCCTCGTAGATATCCTTTCCAGCACCGTTATTCAGCCCGGGCACATTCTCAACGAGGATAAAGTCCGGTGGGTATTCTTCCACGATTTGTGCGAAAACTAGTAGGAGGAATTTCCGTTCATCCTTCCCTTTCAACCGGCTCAAGGTAGAGAAAGGTTGGCACGGTGTGCAGGCAGCGTAAAGCGTTACGTCCTCAGCTTGAATGCCGAGTTCTTTCCGGAATTCATGGATTTTGACCGCGTTGATGTCGCTATTGATGAAACGGCTCGGCGCGTTATTATGCATATAGGTTTTTCGCAAACGTTCATCGTTATCAACACCCGCGAGCACAGAGACACCTGCATTTAGCAGCCCTCTTGTTAACCCGCCTGCGCCGCAGAAGAAGTCAATCGCTTTAATCATTTCCCGCTACCCTCTCAAAGGCTTTTTAGGTAGAATACCACAAAACAGTTATGATGTCAAACTTTTTTTATGAGTCTAACACCCTCAATCTGGAAACGTTTTTCCAAAGTCGTGAAACCTGACATTAAAAGTATAGCATTTTTGCAAACCGTTTGCAAGTTAAAAAGATTAACATTCAGAGGCATTTAGTTATCCTAATATCTGTAGTTTGCGATCTCCCGAGCGCAAACAGGTCAGGATGGGGCGAACCTGCCCTACAGGGAGAGGACCGGTGTTGATTTTCACTGTTGCTATCGGAAACTGAAAACCGAATTGTTCTGTGCAGACACAAAAAAACTTGAAAAATTTAATGAAACATGAGATAATACCTATCAATCCAAATACATTTATTTTTTGACGAAAGGAAATACGGACTATGCCACTTGGTAGAAAAATACGGTATGGAATGGTAGGCGGTGGGCCAGATGCCTTCATTGGAGGTGTTCACCGGAAAGCCGCGGCACTTGATGGCGAAATTGATTTGGTTGCAGGCGCGTTTTCATCATCCCCCGAAAAATCGCGCCAGCAAGGCGCGGAACTCTTCCTTGACAAAAACCGAGTCTACGGTTCCTACAAGGAGATGGCGGAAAAAGAGAGCCGACTCCCCGAAGGCGAACGCATCGATTTTGTCTCAATCGTGACACCCAATCACGTTCATTTTGATGTCGCCAAAACCTTCATCGAAGCAGGGTTCCACGTCGTCTGCGATAAACCGATGACGACAACGGTAGCCGATGCGGAGGAGTTATGCCGCCTCGTCAAGGCGCGCGATGTCGTTTTCGCGCTGACGCATAACTACACTGGTTACCCGATGGTGAAGCAGGCGCGCGCGCTTGTCCGCGAAGGAAAACTCGGCACGATTCGCAAGATTGTGGTAGAATATCCGCAGGGATGGCTTTCTACGTTTTTGGAAGACGAAGGCGCGAAGCAAGCTGTCTGGCGCACAGATCCGAAGCAAGCCGGTGCTTCGTCCTGTATCGGGGATATCGGTTCGCATGCAGAAAATCTGGCGCACTACATCACCGGGCTTGAAATGGAAGCAATCTGCGCCGACATGACGACGTTTGTTGAGGGCAGGCTGTTAGAAGACGATGGAAATCTGCTCGTGCATTATGAAAACGGGGTTCGCGGCGTGCTGTTCGCCTCGCAAATCTCTGTCGGTGAAGAGAATAACCTGCGCATCCGCGTCTATGGCACCGATGCTTCCTTGGACTGGCATCAGGAAAACCCGAATTATCTCTATGTCCGGTTCCCCGATGGGCCGGAGCAGGTTTACAAGCGCGGCAACGACTATCTGGCGGAGATTGTTCAGCACAACAGCCGCATCCCGTTTGGGCATCCGGAGGCGTTCATTGAAGCGTTCGCGAACATCTACGTCAACGCCACTCGCACGATGGCTGCCAAGAGCGCAGGCGAGGTGCCGAGTGAATTTGACACCGATTTCCCCACAGTCCAAGATGGGGCGCGCGGCGTGCACTTCATCAACACCGCTGTGGAGAGCGGGCAGCAGCGCGGCTGGGTAGACGCGCGGTATACACCACCGGCCTAACACGTAGCGCGGGGGCCTGTCCCTCGCGGTGGTTTCAATAGGAGGAATAACATGGCAAGACCCGTGACACTGTTTACAGGACAATGGGCAGATTTAACACTTGAAGAACTTGCACAGAAGGCGAGCGGATGGGGCTACGACGGCTTAGAACTCGCCTGCTGGGGAGACCATTTTGAGGTGGACAAGGCCCTCGCCGAGGACGGCTACTGCCAAGGCCGGCACGACTTGCTCGCCAAATATGGCCTGAAGGTCTGGGCGGTGAGCAATCATCTCGTCGGACAGGCGGTTTGCGATAACATCGATGCGCGTCATCAAGGCATCGTGCCGGCCTATGTGTGGGGCGATGGAGACCCGGGTGGTGTTCAAGAACGCGCCGCGGAAGAGATGAAGAACACGGCGCGCGCGGCAGCAAAACTCGGCGTGAACGTTGTCAACGGCTTCACTGGCAGTTCGATCTGGCACCTGCTCTACTCATTCCCGCCGAACGCCCCGGGGCAAATCGATGCAGGCTTTGAAGACTTCGCGAACCGCTGGCATCCGATTTTTGATGTCTTTGACGAAGTCGGTGTCAAATTCGGGCTTGAGGTGCATCCCACCGAGATTGCGTTTGACATCGTCACGGCGGAGCGCGCGATTGAGGCACTTGATGGCAGGAAAACGTTCGGGTTCAACTATGACCCGAGCCATCTCGGCTATCAAGGTGTTGATTACGTCGCGTTTCTTGAGCGGCTGAGCGATCGGATTTATCATGTCCACATGAAGGATGTATGGTGGGCAGATACGCCGCGGTTAGCTGGCGTGTTTGGCGGGCATTTGAATTTCGGCGATGCGCGGCGTTACTGGGATTTCCGCTCCATCGGGCGCGGCAAAATCCAGTTTGAGGAAATCATCCGAGCCCTCAACAACATGGGATATGACGGCCCCCTCTCCATTGAATGGGAGGACAGCGGCATGGACCGGGAGCACGGTGCTCGCGAGTCCTGCAGTGCGGTGAAGGGTTACGATTTTGAGCCTTCCTCTGTCGCTTTTGATGCCGCGTTTGAGGAATAATAGGCCCGGGGCTGCCGCACATGCCACAATTCGCCGCCGGTAGGCGCGATTTGCAACCGCGCCTACGGAGACAGTCTTATGTCAATCTTGTAATTTCCGGCCGGTAGGCGCGCTTTGGAAACGCGCAATGATTAGGAGTATGAAATGGCAAAAGGCACGGTTTACGCATCGGAATCCCGAACGTTTCACGATACCCGCACCGGCACGCGCATCCGACAGGTGACGACGGCTTCTGCACTGCATCATCATCCGTTTTTTATCATACCGGCGTATGACGATGCGATGCAGCGGCTCATCTTCGTCTCGCATCGGACAGGCGCGCCGCAGCTTTTCGCCGAAGAACGCGCCACCGGCGAACTCCGACAGTTGACAGACCGGACAGACTTAAGCGAATGGTCTGGGCATCCATCGCACGATGGCACCGCAGTCTTTTTTACTGCGGGTACCAGCGGCTGGCGGCTAGACTTGGAGACGCTTGAGGAGCGCGAGCTCGTGAACTTCGCCGCAACCGCGATGCAGGAAAAAGGCATGGTGGCCGCAGCGATGGGCACGACCGCGCTCAGTCACGATGACAAGTGGTGGGCGGTGCGATTTAACATCGGCGAAGAATCCGCGCTCGCTATCGTGGATACCGACACTGGGGAGCATGAAATAATTCTGCGCCGGGATAGCATCGGGCACCTCCAATTCTGCCCGGATGATGCGAATCTGCTCTATTACGCAGGCCCGCTCACAGACCGGGTCTGGGTGATTCACCGAGATGGCAGTGGAAACCGTCGCCTTTACGCGCGCAACGTGAAAAAAAACGAGTGGATTACGCACGAAACGTGGATGCCGCGGACGCGGGAACTCGCCTTTGTGGATTGGCCCCGCGGTGTGCGATGTGTTCACGTTGACACCGGGGCCGAGCGACAGGTGACTACGTTCAACGCGTGGCATGCTATCTGCAATCCGGCGGGAACCCTCATGGTAGCGGACACCAATTTTCCGGATATCGGCATCCAGACGTTTGACCCGCTTGATAGCGTTGGTGCGCCGCAGACATTATGCTATCCGAATGCCTCGTCTATCGGTGAACATTGGAACGGCCCGTTTCCTTATGCAGATGGCCCAACCCAGGTCTACGCGCCGCAGCATACGCACCCGCATCCCTCTTTTAGTCCTGATGGGCAGCATATCGTGTTTACTTCGGACAGGAGCGGGTATGCTCAGATCTACGAGGCAAGCCTGAGTTAAAGCGGCCGGCTATATCCATCTGTAAGGCCGGCTTTCTATATCTGTCCGTTGCCAATTTGCTGTTAGAAAAAAGAATTCATAGGAGAAAAAATGCCAATCGTCATACCACGCCTCGTCGTTGAGGTGTTTCAACATACAAACTTTCGCGGCAGAATGGGCTATGTGGTTGAACCCGTTCGGCACACCCGGCACATCGGGTTTCAAGACAATATTTCTTCCCTTCGCGTTTACAAAGGCCCCAACTTTTCGTCAAATCCGAACTACAAAGTTATCCTTTATCAGCATGCGAATTTCCGCGGGCAAAAATTGGCTCTCGGCCCTGGGTTCTATCCAAACTTGCATGATACTGCCTACAATTTTGCCGATAGAATCTCTTCGATTAACTTCGGTTCTACGCTAGAGGTAGTCGGGCCGGAGTGGGGCACGATTCCGCTGATTGTGGATTGTTACGAGCACGTTGAGTTTCGGGGTAGAAAAATCACTATCCTGCGCGATATTGCGAATTTGCGCGATGCGCAGGGCCGCTCCTGGTTTGAAGATAGGATTTCGTCTATCCGCATTTTCAAGGGCCCCGATTTTCCGCCTGATGGTGCCGAGGTTATCTTCTATGAGCATCCTGATTTTGAAGGCGCAAGTCTCCCTATCCGCATGGAGCCAATGGAGTATAAGAAAGAGTTGCCGAATCTTCATTTGCTGCCACAGAGTTTTGGGGATTCTATCTCCGCCGTTAAAATTGAGGGCTGGGCATCGTCAGGTGAATTTACGGAGATGGTGTTTGAAGATGAATTCATCGGGAATCGGATGCGCCCGGAGTGGCGATGGGAGGATCCGAAGGGCGGCGGTTCTTGGGCGGAACGCCAGGGCTACTTGGAAATGCGCACTGAGCCCGGGCAAGACCTCTGGCACGGCCCCAACGGCAGAGGGGGTGATATGAGCGCGCCTCGCCTATTGATGGAAATTGAAGGCGATTTTGCAATCGAGACCCGGATGCCTATCTCATCGCAACAGCGAGAGCATGGCGGGTTGCTTATCTGGAAGCATTCTAACCGGTTCCTCCGATTGGAGAAGACTTCGGGCCCACACGCCTTCCGGGGCGATGTCCGTTTTGAAAGGCACGTGAACCGTGCTTTCCATTTGCGCGGCCGTGGCGGCGGGCTCAGAAATGCACGCGAACTCTTCCTGAGGATGGAACGGCGAGGCAATCAGTTCTCCGCGTTCGCCAGCGGCGACGGGATTCAGTGGAAGAGTTGCGGCCAGACTAACGTCGGCATGGGCAATCGGGTGCATGTAGGTTTGCATGCGTTGTGTCCGGGGAATATCCCACCGACATTGACACGATTTGACTTTTTCCGCGTCTTTAAGCGGCGAAGCGAGGCAGCTGAATATCGTCCCATCGTTGCGCAGCCCGGCGGCCAACCCTCTGATGAGGAGCGGGAACGTCAAATCGCCGACCGGCGCGAACGTGCAATGCGCGATCTGGTTTAGCAGCCGCCTTCGATGCTAGCCAGAGCCTACGGGGATATTGGGTTTTTGCGTCAGTTCTGTTGGTGCTCAACTGACAGCGAACAAACAAAGGAGAGTCTCATGTTTCTGAAAAGTATCAAGGCGTGTTTCGGCTGGATTCAGATGACAACCGCGTTCCTGTTTATCCTTTTCGCGCCGCTGCAGCCTGCTGATGCACTTGTCGGCGCAGTTGAAGATGGATTAGTCGCCTACTGGTCCTTCGACAAAGACACGGTGCAAATCAAAAAACAGGCGACAGACCTTTTGTCCGGGCTCGCCGCCGCTGTTTTCGGTGACCCGGAGTTGGCCCCTGCTGCCGATTGCAAAGTCGGCGAGTGTATTTTATTTGATGGCAGCGTTGACCGGTTTCTTGTGGAAGATGCCGAACCGCCGAAAATTAACCGAGATTGGCATGAGATTACGCTGGAATGTTGGGTCTACATCACCGCGTTGGATGATAGTTGGAACCGCATTATCTCGCTTGATGATATGCCGACGAACAGCGCGGTTGCCAGCCTCTATTACGACGATGATGACAATCAGCACGGCTTTTTCGTTCGGGCGGGCGGCAAATCAACGCAGGCTGCACAAGATAACGTGCTGGAGGATATCCCGCTTGAGCAGTGGCTGCATCTTGCCGGCACTTACGATGGCGAGACAGTCCACTACTACGTGAATGGGCAACAGAAGAAAAAGTATACCATGAAGGGTGGTAAATTGCCGAAAGGTGGGCTGCTGCTCGGTATCGGCGACCGGTCGGATGGATGCGATTGCGATACTATCCAGGGATATATTGACGAATTCCGCATCTATGAACGCGTCCTGAGCGCGGCCGAAGTGAAAAACAACATGGATGCAGAAGGACTTGATGTGAGTCCATCCGCAGATCAGCTGAGCGTTACGTGGGGGCATATCAAGGCGAGAAGAAGATAGCATTCCTCGCATCTCTCCCGGCGGAGAGCCCCTAGTCTGGATTTGGTAGCGGATTTCCCGCGTCTCGATATCTTCTGCATGGAGAAAAATTATGGAAACGATCGGAATTGGCGTTATCGGTTGCGGCGGTATGGGCAGAAGCCTCGCTACCAGCGCGCACGCCGTTGAAGGCATAGAGGTTGTCACCGTCAGCGATTTGCAGGAGTCTCTGGCGAAGAAGCTCGCCGAAGACCTCGGGGCAACCTATACCGTAGATTACCACGAACTGCTCGCCGATGACAGCATTCGCGCCGTGCTTATCGCTTCGCCGCCGTTTTTGCACAGCCCGATGGCTGTTGACGCGGCCACCGCCGGCAAGCATGTCTTCTCCGAGAAACCGATGGCACCGACGTTAGACGCGTGCGATGCGATGATAGCCGCCGCAACGGAAAACAGCGTCAAACTCACTATCGGGCTTGTCTGCCGTTACCATGCGACTCATTCTGCGGTTCGCGAGATTGTGCGTAGCGGTGAATTAGGCGCGCCTGTCTGCATGATGGTGCATCGGATTGGCGGGCCGTGGCGGAGCGGCGGGCATCACACGCCGTGGCGATTACAACGCGCGAAATCGGGGGGCAGCCTCATGGAAATCAACGCGCACGAAATTGACTTTATGCGCTGGACATGCGGCGATGTCGCCTCTGTCTATGCTGCCGGTGGGCAGTATCTCCAACAAGAGAGCGACTATCCCGATGTTGTGCTTGCTTCACTGCAGTTTAAAAATGGTGCCGTCGGTTTACTCCATTCCAGCCATGTCTCTGCCGTGGGTGGGTATGGCGGCCGTGTGGATTGCGAAGGCGGCTCGCTCTATTTTCCACAGATTTGGGGCGGCGATGCAACTATTCAGATTAAGCCGTTTGACAGCGAAAGCCGACATCTGAAGATTGCGGATATTAAGGTGCCGCCGCCGGTACAGGAGGAAATCCGCGTTTTCGTTGACGCAATCCGGAACGATACACCGCCGCCGGTTACCGGTGTTGATGGGCGCGCTGCCGTTGAAATCGCTTTGGCGGCGTATCAGTCCGTCGAAAGTGGCCAACCGGTTGCGTTGCCGATTGGCCAATAGACCGTCGTTTACCGGAGGGCGCGGGCCCGGCGAGCGCGAATCGCCGAGGGTTCCCCTCGCTGTGCTGAGACATCCCCAAACCCCGCTTTTTAACGAGGAAAAAACTATGAAAATATCCGTATGGGATGGTGGGCTTTCAGATGCCTACCTGAGACAGGTCACGCAACTCGGTGCCGATTGCATCGATTTCGGGAACGGGGGCTCTTTCCCCGGCGTGAACGAACAGGGTTACCCCGATTTGGATGAGCTCCTGAAGATTAAACAGCGCATCCGTTCTTGGGGTTTGGACATCAACCGCGTCACGCTTCCGAATATCACCGAGAAGTTCATGAAGGGACAACCCGGTGGTGAGAAAGATTTAGAGAATACGTGCAACGCGCTCCGTGTTTTCGCTGAAGCCGGTGTGCCTATCGCGCGGCAACGTTTCTGGGGCGATACGTTTGACTCCCTGATGACGCGCTATTCCGCCGTGCATAGAGGCGGCTATACTTCCCGTGGCGAAAGTCGCGCCGCCACAAAAAATCCGCCGCCCACCCCAACGATGGAAGAACTTGAAGCGTGGTGGGAACGTTTCTGCGAGATTTATGGGGCCCTCGTTCCAATTGCCGATGCATCCGGTATCCAGCTCGCCATTCATCCATCAGATGTGCCGAACCCGGATACGCCTCTGGGCAGCCTCGGTTTTCATCGCGTTATTGACGCGTTTCCGAGCAGAAATGTGGGTTACCTTTACTGCTGCGGCACTCGTGCGGAAGCCGGTGGGAGTGCTATCGTGCTTGATGAAATCAACAACTATGGCCGCAAGGGCCGCATCTTTATGGTTCATCTGCGGAACGTGCGCGGCAGTCTCGCGACAGCGGGTGCTTTCGAGGAGGTCCTCCTTGACGATGGCGATATGAACATGTTCAAAATCGTCGGCGAGTTACAGAAAGTCGGGTTTGACGGATGCATTAACGCGGATCACATCCCGAAATTGGAGGGAGATGTCGGGTTAGCATATTCGGTTGGTTATATCAAGGCATTGTTTGCGGCGTTGGCGGTGTAGGATTCCTATTCCGTTGCGTGTTCTGTAGGGCGAGGGCTGTCCCTCGTCCTATTCGCTGATGAAAGATTCGCGCGGGTATCGTCAAAAATGTGACTTCTTCAGTGCGGCGGCTATATTGCCTTCATAACTGCATCGCGCTGCCTGAACTTGAGTTCCATTGGGACGATAACGAGACATTCCCGGTCTGTGTCAACGTAAAAGAGGATAAAGTCACATTGTGCTTTCACGGCTCTATCGGTTGGAAACGCACGATCGACATCTAATACTATCCGTTCGCTCGGCGATTCACGAAGGAGGTTCTGCCAAATGATAGGTATCTCTTACCATGCAGGCGGGATGAAAGACCTGCCGCTTAGACAAGTTATCGGCATCCTCGCCGAAGTCGGCTACGATGCGATTGAAATGATGTGCGGCCCCGAAGCACACATTCTGTCTGGAAAAGTGAGCGGCGAGCTGCTCAAAACAGTGAAGGCGATGACGGAAGACCACGGATTAAAGGTTTCTGTCATTAATCCGTTTACAGGGAAAGGCTTGTATCAACTTGCATTGGAGGATAAGCAAAACGCGACAGACCATTATGCTTTGCTCCAAGATGTAGCAGTGGCTTTGGGGGCGCACGGCGTTAATTTCCTCACCGGTTACGGCGGCGATAAAGGTGACGCGTTTGCATGGCGGCTGCTCGTTGACGTGCTGAAGCCGATCTGCCGCCGCGCCGAGGAACTCGGCATCACGATGCACATCCACAACCACGAGGCAACGACAATCGATGCTTCCTCCAAAGTTACCTTGCTCATTGAGCATGTCGCGTCTGATGCCTTGAAGGCACTCAACGACATCACCAATTTCTATCACCTCGGCGAGGACATTGCGGAGGTGACTGAGAAACTGGGCTCGCTCACGGCGCACTGCCATGTCAAAGGCGTGACGGGGATGTATCCTTATAGCGCCTTCCTCATCCCCGGCGAGGCGGGTGACGAGTTGGATTTCCGCACCTTTGCCGAGAGTTTGGGTAGGGTGGGCTACGATAAATACATTTCGGTGGAGACTTTCCCGCACATGCGAATGGAGAAGGCGCGCATCGCTTACGAGATGATGGCGGGGACATTGCAGGAATTGGGGCTGCGATGAAAAGGCGTTGGTAGGCGCGCTTTCAAAGCGCGCCTACCGGAGGTGCGATGAGACTCAATACGTGCTGCCGCGTCTACAACCCTAACGCCTTAATGCCCGGCCAATCACGCCACATATCTTCGTTCGGTGGTTCCTCCTGCGTCTGTGCCAACTCTGTCTTCCGGAAATCGTAGAGCACCGCCTGCCGAATCTGCCGGGAGTAGTTATGTCCAGCAGCATGCCCGATGCGGTGATGCCAGAACACAATATCGCCCGCGTTGCCATAGCAATCAACGCCCGGTTCTCTGCTGATACGCTCCCGGTCAGTGTCATATTCTGGTTTCGGCTCGTTCTTATACTGCGAATAATAATCGTAATAGAACGTGCGGTGGCTGCCAGGCCAGACGGTGAACCCGCCGCCCTCCGGTGGTACAGCGTCAATATAGCCGACAACGCCGAGGTGAAAGGGGTGCGCGTCAACATGACACCCGATCGATTTCTTCGGGACATCGCCGTATGGCAGTGTGCAGTAGATACCGCGCACGCGCTCGGGTTGCACCAGATTCCCCTCACCTAAAAACTGCTCTGCCATCCGCCAGACGTTCGCATCGGTGGCGAGGAGGCGCACCATCCACGCTTCGCCGCCTGGTTCCCGGAAGTTCCAGCGGAAGCCCTTCCGTCTATTTTCCGATGCATCGTTCTCTTCTTCCGGCGCGAAGGGGCCTCTCCATGTTTCAGGATTTTCGCGAGTACGGCCTTCCGGCGCGCCCTCCCAGAGGCGCGTCCGCGCGCGTTCCATGAGCCCCGGGTCAAGGACGTTTCGTTTGACCAGGTAGCCGTTATCTCTGAAAAATTCAATCTCTTCGCGTGTGAGTTCAATCATGATTCTGCTCCTTTTGCGATATGAGTTTAACGTTTTTTTTAACAAAAAGCAAGAAAAATATAGGACGCTACTGAACCGTAATCTGCCCTGAACCATCGCGAGAACGAGGCTTGAAAACAAAGAACTTGACCCCAAACCCAATCTCAATTATCATTAACTGCATGCGAAAACTCATAACCATTTTCATACTGCTATCGCTTTTATGTCCGATGCTCCTATGTGCGCATCAGGAAGGCACAGGCGAGCATGTCGTTGCGGCCTATCGCATTACCGGTGAACCGCCGCGCATTGACGGTAAACTTGACGATCCGGCTTGGCAACACGCTAAACCTGTCAGCGGTTTCGTTCAATTGGAACCCGCGCGCGGTGAATCTGCTACCGCCGATACCGCATTCCGCATCGCCTATGATGCGCATCACCTCTATGTCGCCTTCCGATGCTACGATGCTGAACCAGAGCAAGTCATCAACCGCATCACGCGGCGCGGCGATGTCTACGAATCCGATGTCATCTCTTTCTTTCTGGACCCGCACCATGACCATCGTACCGGCTACAAATTCGCCACAACTCCCGGCGGCATCCAGAGCGATAACTATCGTTACGAGGATACGCGCCGCGATAGCAATTGGAAAGGCATCTGGTGGGTGGAGGGCCACATTGATGAACTTGGCTGGACAGCGGAGTTTAAGATTCCGTTCGCCAACTTCCGATTTACCGATAAACCGACGCAAACTTGGGGTTTTGACGTTGAGCGGGTTAACCGCCGGAAAAGCGAAGTCACGGTGTGGAAGCAGTTGACGCAAGCCGGTGTTGTCACGCGGATGTCCGACCTCGGGCACATGGTGGGGATTTATGATATTGATACTGGGAAAAACTTTGAAATTTCTCCCTATTTGTTAGGCGGTGGCTCCGGGGAATCAGGTGCGTCTGTCGATGCGCAACTCGGCACTGGCGTGGATATCCAATACAATCTCACTAGTGCGCTGAAGGCGAACGTGACGCTGAATCCAGACTTCGCACAAGTTGAGGCAGACCAGCTGGAGATTAACCTGACCCGGTTTCCGACGCGGTTTCCCGAAAAACGTCCCTTTTTTGTTGAGGGCAACAGTTTTTTTGAGACACCCTATCATTTGATGTTTAGTCGCCGCATCGGTAGCCGCGGCAATATCTTGTGGGGCGGCAAACTTACCGGCAAAGTCGGCGATTATTCCATCGGCGTTCTGGGAAACCAAACCGGTGCATTCGGGCTTTTCAATGAAACAGATTCGTCCATACAATCTGGGGCAGAGGCAGCATGGTTTTCGGCGATACGGCTCAAACGGGACATCCTCAAACGTTCTAACGTCGGGATTTTGGTAGCGAACAAGGAGCAAGCGGATACGCACAGCCGCGTCGGCGGCGTTGACATGAATCTCGCGCTCGGTAAAACCTACCATCTTACCGGGCAATATGCCGGCAGTTTCCATCCGGGCGAGGATACGGACAACTTTGCGTATACCGTGGATTTTGCGCAGCGGAATTATCTCTGGAGCGGCCTTGTGGGGCTGGAGCGCGTCGCGCCGAATTTTGACATCAACCAGACCGGGTTTCTCCGCAAGGAGCGGCATCGCGGGTGGCAGCGCATCTATCTGCGGAGTTCCTATTCGCCGCAGTGGGGGACGCGGGAGATTTATGCGAGCCTCAGCACGCGCCTCTCGCAAAGCCTCTATCATCCAGAATATTTTACAACCTGGCAATCGCGCAATCCTGAATTATCCATCTCGCCTGAGTTTGACGAAGACGTGTTGCGGTGGTACGTCCGCGCTGATGTGAGTCTGGGGTTCAGGGAGAATTTTTTTGATGACATCAAGGCGTATTACTACCGCAGCCGAGAGGTTGAACTCACCGAGGTTTTCACAGTGAACGGCTATGGGTTTTTTGTTGATACGAATGCCACAAAGCCGGTTGAAGTTGGGATGGGAATGACGTTCTCCGACTATTTTAACTTCACGCGCCAGCAGGCGGGCAAACAGCGGGGGATTATCCTTGAGACAACCCTTCGTCCTCGCAGCAATTTCTCGGTAGAATTAGACAGCAGTTATGCGCAGAGTCTTGACTTGGAAGGCGCGATTGATGGTAGATTTTTCGTCAGTTCCTTGCGCGCCACCTACTTGTTTACGCGTGAGACGTTCCTGCGGGGCTTCGCGCAAGCCGGCCGCGAACGTCCTCTCTCCGCCGTTCCCCGTGAGAATTATCTGCTGAGCCTCTTGTTCGGTTGGGAATACAGTCCGAAGAGCCATTTCTTCGTCGCCTATAACGAAGCGTGGCACAGCGGTGCGTTGGATAATCGCGTGCTTGTGGTGAAGGTGACGTATCTCTACAATCTGTAGGTTCTCAACAACAGCCAGAACCCTTCAGTTCTCCGCTGAACCCTTGCGCGAAAACATGGGCGAAGATAGAAATCCGCCCTTACCATGGCAAGACCGGAAATCGAAAACTAAATAGGCCTGAACAACAACAAAAAAATTGCAAAAATCGTTGAAATATGATACAATACTCTCATGAAAGACTTTTTGCTCCTATTTTTTAACGTTTTATTGACTGTCATCGGGCAAATCTTGTTCAAACAGGGGATGAACCTGATTGGCCGTATTGACAATGTGCGGAACGCGCTCCCGAAACTGACGCAGGCGTTTCTGAACCCCTATATCCTCAGCGGCATTGCGATATATGGGTTTACGACGCTTGTCTGGCTGGTAATTCTCTCGCGTGTCAAATTGAGCATCGCCTATCCGATGCTGAGTGCCGGGTATGTGCTGTCCATTCTTTTTTCGTGGATGCTGTTCAAAGAATCCATCCCCAGAGTTCGCGTGATTGGTGCCCTGGTCATCTGCATCGGCGTTTACCTCGTAGCGCAAGGAGAGTAGCGATAAATGGCAGCCCCGAAACCGATGTCCCGTTCAGGCGGGCGTTCCTACATCGCGATGTGCCTCTCTGCGATTTTGCCAGGGATTGGGCAGTTTTACTTGGGCCAATTCGCGAAAGGCGCGGTGCTCTTCTTCGTTTTCATCTCGGCATCCGGTCTGTTCTATATCAATTCACTACCCGTGGCGGAGTGGCGCGATTTGCTGCGGTTTGAACCGGCACCCGTAGGCGGCACCTCCGAACTTGATTCCGAAAAGGAAGAGGGCACAGACTATGCCATTCACCTCTGGACATTTGACGATGGCGAAAAGTTGATGTTTCGGCCCTCTTGGAAGTTGAAGATTAGCGCGCTCATTCAGGCAGGGCTCTGCTGGCTGTATGCTGTCATCGATGGGTGGCGCGGCCGCCGGGCTTCTGTATCGGTTCGGCATTGAAAGATTTTTGTGGCGAATCTCGGCGGAAGTCTCTGACGAAATTTGCCCAACGAGGAAATGGCGTGAGAACCCCCACACGGCTCCGTAAAGGAATACAGAAATTTTTGCTTATCCTGGCTGTCTTCGCGTTCGGATGCCAAGGCATGGAAGATAGGCATCTCGGAGAGGCAGAGAAACTCCTGCAAATCGGGATGCCGCAGGATGCCGCTGAGCAGCTTGAGGCGTTTATTGAGAACAAACCGGAACATCCGAAGGCACGCATGTTGCTTGGCGAGGCGTATGACGCACTCGGACGCTACAACGACGCGCTGGAGCAGTTCCTCCTGGCCTCACAACTCTATGCGGCGCGACCGGCGGAACGGGTGGAAGCGCGCTTAAGCTTGGCACGCACCTACCTCAAATTCGGCGACAGAGACTCCGCCTTTCGTGTGCTCCGGCTTGTTCTACACGGCACGTCGGATGCGGCTGTCTTGCGCGAGATTACGGCGTTGGTGGGGGATAACTACAAGACGAAACAGTTGACGCACGGCGATTCCGATAACTATTCGCCTACCTTCTCGCCGGATGGTACGCAGATTGCCTTTGCATCGTTCAGATTGGACAACGGCGAAATCTATCTGATGGATTTAAACGGGCGCATCCGAAAACGAGTCACATTTACAACCGATTTTAACGATAGTTCGCCGGCGTTTTTGAAGACACCCAACTATATCTTCTATAGTAGTGAGCCGAAGTCTTCACGTGAGGTGAAGATTGTCATCCAGAGCAGCGGCTCAACGCCGATTTATTCCGCTTTTAACGTGACACACATCCATAGTAAGATGACGCGTGTCGTTTTGCCGGTGAGTTTCGGTGCGCGCGTGCCGCGCACGTCGCCTACCGCCAATCAGGTAGTTTACGAATCGAACGCCGATGGCAACCTTGAGTTATATCTGCTTGAATTGGAGGGGCTTGACCTGGGGCAAGTTACGCCTGATAAAATTCAGCCGAAGCGCATCACTTTCAACGAAACAGACGACGGAAGTCCAGCCTTCTTTCCCGATGGACAGCGGATTATCTTCGTCTCCTCAAGGAATGAGGTGAATCAACTCTACACGATAGACATTGATGGGAAAAACGAGCAGCATTTCAACCCGAACCGTTACGATTGCTATAATCCCACCGTCTCTCCCGATGGCAAGACGATTGCGTATGTCTCGGCGCGGGATGGCGACATGGAGATTTATCTCATCGATGCCGATGGGAAGAATCCACGACGGATAACTGGCGACATCGGCGTGTCTATCCATCCGGCTTTCTCTCCTGACGGCCGGCATCTCGCTTTCGTTTCCGATAGGAGCGATACGTTTCACATCTACCTGATGGCGTTTGATGAACCTGTCACGCGCGAGGAGTTAGTTGAGCGGTTGCAACGGTGATTAACAAGATGAGCATGAAACCGGGGTGTTTTCCCAACCGTTCCGCATGCCCGTGGCGCGAGTCCTGTTCCGCGCAGGGCCCCGGCGCGCGGGAGACAGGCCCCCGCGCTACGTGCTATATGAATTGGGGACTAGAAAATGGCACTGATGATTCGCGTAACAAAACCGGAAGGATTCGGCAACATCCAACTTGAAGAAGTGCCGATACCGACGATAACTGCAAACCAGATCCGTGTCAAAACCGATACGACGTTAATTAGCCGCGGCTCCGAACTATTTCGGCGATACATCCGCGAGGAGGCTGTCTCTCCCTCAATCATGGGTTATTCCCTCACAGGGACGGTGGACGAAATCGGTGCCGAGGTAACAGGCTATCACGTCGGTGCGCGCGTCATGGTTGTAGCACCGCACGCGCAATATGTCATCGCAGAACCGAATGATACCGATGGCCGCGTCGCCCATATCTTCGATGATGTCTCATTTGAAGAAGGCACGTTTCTACCACTTGCAACAAGTGCGGTGGCTTGGGCAGATTCGTCCGGTGTGAAGGCAGGCGATACCGTCATCGTTTTGGGACAAGGCTTAGTCGGCAGCCTGATGATGCAGGTAATGCGAGGCTATCATCCGGCGCGCATCATCACCGTGGACGCGCTCCCGTTCCGCTGTGAGATGTCCAGCAAACTCGGCGCAGATACTGCCGTTAATGCTACAACGGAGGACCCGGTTCAAGCGGTGCATCGCCTTACCGATGGCAAAGGCGCAGACCTGGTGATAGACTGCGTCGGTGGTTATGCGGGTGTCAAATCGTTCGCGCAGGCACAAGAGATGACGCGCCGGATGGGAACTCTTCAACTCATCGCGCTTTATCAGCAGGAGCCGCTCCCGTTAGATTCGTCGAAAATGATGAGCAAACGTCTTGTCGCCGGTATCTTGACAGAGGCACCGCGTTCACAGATTGCGGCGCGCGCCTTGCGAAAAATCCAGAATGGGGACATCCGTGCCGCTGAGATGATTACGCATCGGTTTCACTACACCGAGGCGAAAGCGGCGTTCGATCTGCTCTGGAACTCCCCCGGTGACGCGCTCGGGGTTCTTATCAAATGGCAATAGAGACACCAGCACGAGAGATTACCTTTGATACCGAATTGCGCGGCATTCCGATGCGTTTTTCCGCAACGTGGGGACTTTTCTCGCCAAAGGCAATTGACGCTGGCACGCGCCTGCTCATTGAGGAATTAGACATCCGCGAAGGCGATACCTGCCTCGATTTGGGCTGCGGCTACGGTGCCATCGGTGTGGCGATGGCGAAGTGCGCGCGGACAACGAGTGTTTATATGGTAGACAAAGATTTCGTCGCGGTAGACTACGCGCGTAGGAATGTGAAGCAAAACGGACTTCAGAACTGTCATGTCCTTTTGAGCAACGGGTTTAACCACCTTCCCGATGTCCGATTTGATGTGATTGCCTCCAATTTGCCTGCCAATGTCGGTAAGGAGCTCTTCCACATTTTTCTCACTGATGCGAAAGCGCGTTTGAGACCGGGCGGGCGATTTTATGTCGTCACTATTTCGGGGATTCGTAAATTTATCAAGCGAAATTTCCGGGACATTTTCGGGAACTATCGCAAACTGAAACAGCGACACACGCACACGGTTGCAATGGCATCCGTGTAAATCCCGTTGTGAAATCTTATGCGGATTGCCCAATTTTTTACCCCGTTAAAATGGGCGAAATGGCTCATCAACACGTGGGGCATTTTTGACGCGTGGCTTGATGGCGCGCACATCTGCGAACCGACGGCCGGACAGGGAGTGTTCGCGCTAGCACTGCTGCAGATTGCACAGCGCAGGGGCATCCCTATTACCCCTGAATTGTTGTCGCGCCTCACCCTCATTGAGATAGTTCCCGCGCATCTTGCACGGTTTCGCGAAAACGTCAAGCGAGATTTTGGGGTTGATTTCCCTGCTTCGCAACTGTTTTGCCAAGATATTATCATGGAGAGGCACGCGCGAACCTACGACATTCTCCTCGGTAATCCGCCGTGGGCAAATTTCGCCGATTTGCCTGTGGATTACAAGGCGCGCCTCAAACTTTTTTCCTTGCCGAAGGCCTAGTCCCAGATACACGAAAGATGCTCCTCGGCAGTTCCCGTATTGATATTGCCGCCTTGGTACTAAAAGTGGTGTTGGGAAAGCTGCTGGAAACGCACGGTTGCGGGTATTTTTATCTGCCGCTCTCCCTCTTTTTTGGCGATGGCGCGCATAGCGGATTTAGAAATTATCGCGCGAATCAGCGGCATTTTGCCGTAGGCCCCGTCTATGAATTTACGACGACGAAAGTGTTTGAAGGTGTCAGCACGGCATATGGATGTGCAAGGTTTCGGGGAGATACCGAACAGCGTTTCCCAGTCACCTATTTTAAAGAGCATCGCGATGCCCCAGTAGGAGAGTCCTCCCGGTCTCGCCAGTTTTTTGCAAATCGCGCGACATGGCGTGAGCAAAAAGCAGTGCCCCTCAAAAACCGCGATGATCCGTGGCGTGTTGTGCGAACCCTTGACGAAATAAAGATGGGTGAAACGCTTGACATTCGGCTGTCGGCAGTGCAGACACCGCGGCAGGGAATCAATACCTGCGGTGCGAAGAGTGCATTCGTTTTTGAGTGTCCACCTGCACATCTCCCCGAAGAATTTCTATATCCGCTGGCAACAAAGGAGAACTGGGGCAAAAGCCCCCTTCTCCCTGCAAGTGGATCCTGCTTCCGTATCAGCGGCACACCGCAAAGCCGCTCACGTGGCATCAGATCCGACTGCATGATGGGTTAGTAGAACATCTGCAGTCTGTCCAAGGGCTTCTCCAGGCTCGGAAAGGGCTGTTCCTTCGCGCTGCTATCGATAAAGGGCTCGGTGCAGTGACGATAACTCTATGAGATACTAGGATAATCTACCCTAATCTAGCAGTGTGCATTTTGACTTGCAGTCGGCGTGGATTTGTGGTAGAATGTAGTTACCGTTGGGGGCGAGACGGCTAGGCGCGGCTTCCCGCCGTGTCTCTCGCCCCACCTATCTAGCAGCAGGTGACAACCAACGGGAACGGTGACGCTATGGCACGACGAGCCCAGAAGATAGCGCTCAATCCAACTGAGGAACAGGTGGAGGCATTTAACCTGCATGTGCAATTCGCACGCGCCGCCTATAATGCCGCGCATTCGGATTGGAACGCCGACCGCCGTAACTCCCTCTACGATTTGAAGAAAATCTTCAACTCACGGAAGCGGCAGGTGTTCCCCGAATTCGCCGCGTGTTCTCAAAACGCAGGCAAGAATGCTATCCACGCTTTCGGTGATGCTATCGCCAGATACAAATCGGGACAGAATGGTGCGCCCAAACGGAAGACGCATAAGTCTCCGCCCGCGTTCCAGATTGATAATGGTGTGGATAGCGTCAAAATAACGGAGGACGGCAAACACGTCGTCCTTCCGATAATTGGACAGGTTAGGTTGCATGAACCCCCTCGATGGACAGGTGAAGTTCGCCGTGCTTTCGTCAAACGCATCGCACATCGTTGGTATCTCAGCATCCTTGTCGAAGTTGATGTCCCGGAACCGCCCGACACGTCAGCACTGCCCCCTGCAGGTTGTGATGTCGGCATCTCTGCCCTCGCCACGATGGACGATGGCACTGTCTACGAAAATCCGCGTGCCTTGCGCGTCAATGAACGCAAACTACGCCGTGCAAATAAGGCACTCGCCCGCAAGACGTTCCTGAGCAAAAACTGGTGGAAGGCGAAGGAACGCCTCGCCCGCCTGCATGCCCGTATAGCAAATGTGCGAACCGATGCCCATCATCAGGTGACACATCGCATCCTGCAAGGCATCTCGGCACTTGGCATCGAGAGCCTCACCGTGAAAGGTTTGATGAAGAACCGCAAGTTGAGCAAGGCACTCGCCGATGCAAGTCTTGGCGGCTTCCTCGTGACACTCAAATATAAAGCGGTGTGGCGCGGCATCCGCATTGTGTCAGCAGATAAGTTCTGGCCGTCAACACAGCGATGCAGTTCCTGTGGATACGTCAAACGTGGCGAATTCAAACTGACGCTCAAGGACAGAGAATACCACTGCGGTGTTTGTGGATTCGTTGAAGATCGGGATGTTAACGCCGCTATAAACCTTCGACAACTCGCGTCTAGCACGGACGAGAGTCTAAACGCCTGTGGAGATGCTGTCACACCTACTTTGGTAGGCTGGCATCAGAACCCGCGTGTGCGCGGAAGAAGCAGGAAACCGCTGACCTCTCAGAGACTCGTAGACTTTGCACAGGTTTCCAGATAAGTCTACATTTGACGAGATGCTCATAGGTTATGTAGTGCGGTGTTGGTGGGCTGTGCTAGGAGCCGGTCCTTATGCATTTGCGCCTTTTAAGGTGATGTGGGAAGCGTATGGCAGAAGCGAGTTTAACCCGATTGTGCTATCCGATGTGGATGGGCAAGTTTGGCAAGGTGATCAGTCCATGCATGCCTTTATTCCTTGCTGGACTGAACAGGAGGCACAGCGAATTAAAACTGCACTTGAGCACCCGGAAATTCCTGCTTTGTTGCGGCAACTCAATGGGGCTGGCAAGTGCAATTGGGCACAGCCGGGCAAAATTAAAAAGATTCTGGCGTTTGATGCTGATGAGCGGGATTATCCACGTCTCTTGTTCTCATAATCCATAGGACAGCCGCAATGTCATCATTCTCCGCGGGTAGGGCGCGATTTGCAACCGCGCCTACGGGGTTTGGGAAAAGTTTGACATTAGCGGATATATTGGGTATAATTAACATAGGTGGAAATGCGCACGGCGTTCCATGTATACAAAAGGAGTCCCAATCTTATGACATTATCAAAACTTTACCTTCTGTGCTGCTTCGTCACCGTTTGGATTGTGGCAGCAACGGCGCACGCCGCAGACCAAGGACAAGGAGCATATCAGAAGATGCTACAACAGGGCCAGGCGGGCGAACATTGGTATAACGTCACTCTGATGGGCACCAAGATAGGCTATATGCATACCTATCTTGAAAATGCCGAGTATCAGGGCGAAAAGGTGAAGCGGAACAAGGTCGAGACGGTAATGAGTCTGAAGGGTTTCGGGATGGGTATGACGATTGAGACAACGCGCCTTGAATATACCGGCGCAGATCTGGTGCCGCGCTACTTCCTCTCTACCTCTAATGAAAACGGCTCAAAACAGGTGGAGGGCCGAATTGTAGGGGGCGTTGCCTACATCAAGATGACGCTCAACGGCGAAACGACAGAATCCGAAGTCCTTGTCCCATCTGGAACGATTTCCGAATTTATGACCGGGGATGCACTGTTGGCTCAAAAACCTATCCACGTTGGCGATAAAAAGATTGTTCATTCGTTCCTTTTCGACATCCTCAAACCAGTCAAGACAGAGCTCGAGGTGCTCGCCGAAGAAACCTTAACCTACCGTGGGGAGGAGAAACAGGTTTACGTCGTCAAGCAGACAACCGATATGATGGGCGGCATTACCGCACGGGTGTGGCTCGGCGGCGATGGGGTGACCTACCGCACCGAGGTGCCGCTGATGGGGCTGTCGATGGCACTGACGAAAACCGACAGACAAACCGCGCTCGGGGACATCGGCGAAGTTGACATCGTTTTACGAACCCGTATCCTGCCCGGCGGCAAGCGTCCTATTCCGGCAGCAGAACGCCTCGTGGCCGAGGTGCGACTCACAGAGCGGAGCATTTCCGAAGCGGTGATGTCCACCGCTATGCAGAAACTGGAGGTTATCTCCGAACATGCCGGTAAACTTTCAATTCAGGTCCCTACGATTGCTGCGGCGCATTGCCCAGACTTACCGATTCAGGACGCAGAAAGCGCGTTTCTGGGTTCAAGTGTCTATATTCAGTCGGGCCACCCCGAAATTCGTGCGAAGACCGGCGAAATTTTGGAGGGTGAAGTCAATTCATGGCGTGCGGCCGAGAAATTGTGCCGATGGGTTTACACCGCTATTACAGATAAAAAGTTGAGCGGCGGCTACAGTTCTGCATTGACGACGTTAGATTCGCGTTCCGGAGATTGCACGGAGCATACCGTCCTGTTTATCGCGCTGGCACGTTCGGTTGGCATTCCGGCGCGAATCTGTTCTGGGCTCATCTTTTCAAAAGATGCGTTCTATTACCACTTCTGGCCCGAAGTCTACGTCGGCAGCTGGGTGCAAATGGATCCGACGCTAGGACAGACGCTCGACGATGCAAATCACATTCAACTGGGTGGCAGCACTTTGGAATCGGATACGCTGTTAGAATTCGCGGAAGGCGTCTTTCGGACGCTGAATCAACTTGAAATTGTCGTTATTGAGTAGTCCGAAATGAAGTTGATTTGTCTTGCGTCTGTAGGGAAACCAACTCGCCTGCTTGGCCTCCGACCCGCGGCGAGCCCGAACGACAGAGGTGAATTGGGTATAACGTAGTCATCAACAACGTTGATGACACACTTGGTAAGCAGATGTTATTGACTCAGTAACGCTGTCCGAACACATTGTGAAAGACAAAATATGGCATTTCTCAACCCACTTTTCCTCTTCGGGCTGCTCGCCGCTGGCATTCCCCTGCTCATCCATCTCTGGAATCGTCGCCGCGTGGTGACGATAGATTTTAGCAGTCTGATGTTCCTCGTGGCGGCACATCGTCAAAATGTCCGCCGCGTCCAACTCAAAAACCTCCTGATTCTGCTATTGCGGATGCTCATCGTTGCGCTCGTCGCGCTGGCATTGGCGCGTCCGTTTTTAACGCTAGGGCTGCCGCTGTCCGCCGTCCGCGCCAAGACCGATGTTGTCATTATCCTAGATAATTCCTACAGCATGGCTTATGAAGGTGTTGAGGGTGTGGCGTTTGAAAAGGCGAAGGCGTTGGGCATCGATGTCCTCCGTTCCCTTCGTCACGGCGATAGTGCCTCGCTTATCCTCATGTCCGATGTCGCACGGCCTGTCTTTCGCCAGCTCACTCCCGACGTTGAGAGCGTCATCGCGGCGATTGACGAGGCGGAAGTCTCCTACCGTGCGACAAACGTGCAACTGAGTCTGGAGCTCGCACACGACATCTTGTCGGGAGAGCATCGCGCCCGGGAGAGCGAGCCTCTAGCAAGAACTGCATTGAACAGGGAAATCTATCTGATTTCGGATTTCGCTGAGAACGGGTGGGCAAACTGGGGACGCATCTCGAATTTCTCCGGCGCGCGTATCTTCCTGGTGCCGGTTACGGCACAAAACCCACATAACACGAATATTGAAGAAATTGTGCCCTCAAATCAACTAATCGGGATGAATCTGTCGTTCCAATTGTATGTGACAGGGACGAATCATTCAGCGGCACCGTTGGAACAGAGCACGTTGACGTTGTTTATCGGAGGACAAAAACGGCGAACCATGACTTTTTCCGCAGCAGCAGACGAATCGCTGACGACACCTTTAACGCATCGCTTCTCCACACCCGGCACGCATACCGGCTATTTCACGCTGACTCCCGATAGGTTGAGTGCCGACAATCGGCGGTATTTCGCCTTTGAGGCACTCGGAGAAGTGCGCGTTCTATGTGTCGGCGAACAGACACATACCCTCACGTTGGCACTCAACCCAAACAGCGGGACGATGATTCTGCCAACGGCATGCACGCCCGCTGAATTCGAGACATTTCCGCTTGAGGATTATGACGTTGTTATCCTCGCAGATGTCCCGAAGGTGACAGCACAAATTCGGGCGCAGCTTCACGCGTGCATCCGCAGCCGGAAAAGCATCATCGCCTTCGTCAGTGATAGAACGGGCTCGCCTGAGCCCGTTACCTACGCACAACTGGGCGATATTTTGCCTGCACAGGTAGGCACGCCGCTCACGTGGGCACCGCCGCAACAGATTACGGAATATAACGCCGCGCACCCGATTTTTGACATCTTTCCCAGCGATGGGTTTCCCGAGCAGTATGCCCCGCAATTTCACAACGGCATGATGCTTGTCCCTACAGCTGAAGCGAATGTCGTTGCCCGCTTCGGCGATGGAACCCCCTTTCTGATCGAAAAAGGCCTTGTGTTACTCTATAACTGTGGGCTTCAGACGCAGCTCCTCAATCCTTATTTTCTCCCGCTCCTTCAACAGAGTGTGCTTTACGCACAAGTATTGTCCGGGCAAGGAAGCGTTTCCCGCCGCTCTGATGTCAGGGTAGGTGAACCTTGGACAGCGCGCTATCCGCGCAGTGCTGGCGCGACAGCCGCTATAAAACGCACAGCAGTAGGATATGGAAAAACCAAGAATGTAGGCATCGACAACGTCGATGACGGTGCTGGCAAGACACTCTTAACAGAACAAGAGGACATGTCCGAACGCATTGCGCCAGACAAAAAACCTATCGCGGAGGACGGAACCCTCCGTTTTGAAGGGACAGAATACCCCGGCATCTATCAGGTTGAGGTGCAAACGCAGGGACGACTTGAGCGAGACTTCTTTGCCGTTAACGTAGACCCGGGCGAATCCGATTTGGCACCGGTTGACATTGAGAAGGCGGCCGCGCGAGTAGGCGCGCAAATAACCGAAACCGATGGAGCACCTGGCATGGATGCTGAGGTTTCCTACAACGTCCAGCGACACGGCAGAGAAATCTGGGGCGAATTACTCATTGTCGCCGTGACGCTTTTATTTCTTGAAAGCTTTGTCTCGAACCGATTAACCAGCAGGACCGGCCTCGTCGGCAGCGCGTCCGCCGCAGGTAACAGATAATGCCACGCCTATTCATACAACTCCTGCCGCTCGTGTGCCTCCTTGTTACCTTCACCGTGCAACTCGCCCTCGGTGCGGCACCGCCGCTGCAAACGGTGCGAAGTCAGAACGCGGCCAGTGTTGTTCGCAGTCTTGTCATTTCCGGTAACGATTCGTTTCCGGAAGCACAAATTCGCACCCTCATGCGGACAGATGTGTGGCGCACTTATGATGAGAATGTGCTGAAACAAGATTTTGACGTAATTGTCCGTTTCTATCACGAGAAAGGCTTCCCCTTCGCCCGCGTGCCACAGGAGAAGCTCGCTGTCAAACAATTCGGCGATGGCGTTTATATCCGCTTTGAGATAGACGAAGGCATCATCGGCAAAATCACCCTTGCTGGCAACACGAAAACCAAAGATGCCGTTATTCTCCGCGAACTCCTGTTTGGTATTGGCGATGTCTACACCGAGGCGGACAAGGAAGAGAGCGAACAGATTCTGCGAAGAAAACGATACATCGGCGACCCGAGGATTGAAGCGCGGTGGGATGCTTTGTCGCAGACTGTGTCCGTTCACGTTACCGTCAAAGAGCTCTGGACGCTCCTCGGTGCTTTAGAACCGAATTTCAACAGCCAAGGCGGGCGGTTCCTCGCTAGAGTGAGAGAAGCGAACCTCTCCGGCACTGGACATGCGACACAATTCAGTTATGAACGGATCAGCGAAGTTGACGAAAAGACGCGGAGTTTCTTTCGATGGAAGTATGAGATGCCGCGCCTTTTCAATTCGCATTGGAACTTTGATGGCGAATATACTCAGGAACGCATCGGCGATTCGTGGCGCGTGCTCCTGGAAAGGCCACAATACTCCCTCAAAAGTCGGTGGAGCGCGCGGTTTCACTTATTAGAGTCAAGTGACCCTGTCTCATGGTATGAAGACGCGACACGAACCGATACTTTTGAGCAACATCTCCGCGGCGTATCCGGCCGCATACGCCGCTATTTCGGCGACCGGCAGCAGCAAACCTACGTCGGACTTTGGGCAACCGCACGCCGTTCAACATACGAATTAATTGAAAAAAGCGAATCCTCCGCGGCCGCCCTGCGAAACCGAGACATCAAACGCTTCGGCATCACCGTTGGCCGGCAGCGCGTCGCATACCACAAGACCCGGTTTCTCATGCGGATGGGACAGACGGAAAACTTTTTTATCGGCTCTCAATACGGACTTTCCCTCGGGCACGCATCACCGCTCTACGGTTCAGACCGGACAGAATCTTATGTAGAACTGGCCCTTGGCAACGGATGGATGCGCGGACAACGCCTCTTTGGCACGACGACAATAGCCCTCAACACCAACTTCACTAGCCGAATTGAGCGTTCTATTATTCAGGCGCGGACGACTTTATTTTACACGGACGTATTCAACACGGGCGACATCTATACGCTTGAGAGCGGCTTTAAAGAGAACGGCCTCTTTGACTTCCATCAGACGTTCCTCGCGCAATTTAAGACAACGATGCAGTTCGGATGGCGGGGGGAAAGCCAGGTTGCGCTCGGGGCATTGAACGGATTGCGCGGCTACAGTTTGCGTCAATTTAGTGGCGAAAAGTTGATGCTGATGAGCCTTGAATCCCGCACGGTATTGGGCGGCACTGTCTTCCGAAAACTCCATGACGGTATTGACACTGTCGCTACGTTCTGTGTTATGCCCTTTACTGGCAGCCCGGTGAACATCGGGCTCGTGTTGAGCGCAACCGTCTTCGCCGATATCGGTTACATTTGGAATGGCAAGCGGACGTTTAATCTGGCAGACCCCAAGCGCAGCGTCGGGTTTGGGTTGCGGGGCAGTTTCTCCCAGGTCGGCGGCACCGGCATCTTTCTGATTGAATATGCCTTCGCACTTGACGCGCCCATGTCATCGGCGTTAAGCCCGAAGCTTTTTTACGGCCTGGAGCGCGCTTTTTAATGTGGCGCAAAGCCTTCGGCGAACACCACCGATGGAAAAACAGTTGTCTTACCAGTGCTGTCAGCGTCATTGACGATGACTACGTGCTTATACCAGATTAGTCGATATAGTTCGGGTTTGACAGGGGTGGCCAAACAGGTCAAACTCATGCACATCTCCACCTACAGCGGGGAGACAAATCAACGTCATTTGGTATCAGTCAAACTTCACACCACAGATGCAGCAAAACCACCGCTAGGAAATACGAAAGATGCTAACCCCTCCCGCCGCTGAAAACATCACATGGCGCGCTATCCTGCTAGGACTTCTGTCGCTCCCGCTGAATATCTATCTCGTCGTTCAGACAGAGACGGTGTGGACAACGCAGTATCCGACGACGATGGCGATTTTCTTTAACGCTGTCTTTACCCTCTTTCTCGTTGCGATGTTCAACCTCCTGCTCACCCGATACCTGCCGAAGTGGCAGTTGACGCAGGCAGAGATGCTCACCGTTTACCTCATGGTGGCACTGGCCTGCGTCGTTTGTGGGCATGACTTGCTGCAGGCGACGATGTGCGTTTTGGGGCATGCAACGTGGTTCGCCACTCCGGAGAACGAATGGCAATCGCTCTTTTTTCGCTACATTCCGGATTGGATTGCGGTGCTGGACCGGCGCGCCTTAACCGGCTACTATGAAGGCACTTCAAACCTTTTTGAAACCGAACATATCCGTGCGTGGCTGACACCGGTGTTATGCTGGACGCTCTTCTTCTCCGCGCTCGCATTCTCGATGCTGATGCTCAACGTCATCCTCCGAAAACAGTGGATCGAGCACGAAAAACTGAGTTATCCGATCATCCTGCTCCCTTATGAAATGACGAAGGATGCCAGTTTCTACCGCGACCGGCTCCTCTGGCTCGGTTTTGCCATCGGATGCGGGCTTGATTTACTCAACGGCATCAATTTTCTTTTCCCTTATGTGCCGGGCATTCCCATCCGCCATGACATCGGAAGGCTATTTACGGAGAAACCGCTGAGTGCTATCGGTTCAACGCCTATCCATCTCAACCCTTACGCTATCGGTATCGGCTTTTTGATGCCGCTGGATCTGTCGCTTTCGTGCTGGCTGTTTTACCTTTTCTGGAAGGCGCAGCTCGTCTTCGGCGCGATGACTGGGATGAACCAAACGCCCGGGTATCCGCACATTGATATGCAGTCACTCGGCGCGTATTTCGGGCTCTGTTTCTTCGCGCTCTGGATAACGCATAAGCATTTATGGCAGGTGTTACGCAATATTTTGGGAGTGAAAAGTGGTGTGGATTCAGCGAGTGAGCCGATGGGGTATCGGGCTGCGTTCATCGGATTTCTCGTCAGCATCGCAATTGTGTTTGGGTTCTGCTTGAAGGCTGGGATGTCATGGTGGGGAGTGCTGGGATTCTTTAGCGTCCACTTTATCCTCGTGTTAGCATTTACGCGGATGCGCGCAGAACTCGGCACGCCGACGCAGGATTTTTACCGTGCGGGCCCCGGCTTTTTTCTCACGTCACTCTTCGGTTCGAGAAAGATTGGCGCGCCGACATTGACCGGCTTCGCCTTCCTCTACGGCTTCACGCGTAACTACCGTTCACAACCCATGCCGAATCAATTGGAAGGCTTTAAATTGGCAGACCGGGGCGGCATCAACGCGCGCCAACTTTTGTGGGTGATGTGGGGTGCGACTGTCGTCGGATTGCTCATCGGATTTACGGCGTTCCTGCACGCCGGTTATCGGCACGGCAGTTTAGGCACATGGCGCGGACAAGAAGCATTCAGCGATTTACAGCGGTGGCTCACCTTCCCAAGCGATACGGATTGGCGACACATCGGCTTCTTCGGCTTCGGGATATCGCTCACCTTAGGCACCCTTTTCATGCGGCTGCGGTTTATCTGGTGGCAACTGCATCCGCTCGCGTATCCACTCGCCGGCAATTGGAATTTTGGGCGACTCTGGTTTCCGGTGTTTCTCGCTTGGGGAATCAAGTCTATCCTGATTCGTCATGGTGGACTGGGCGCGTATCGCCGAGCATTGCCCTTCTTTCTGGGCACAATGCTCGGTGAATTCGTGATGGGCAGTCTGTGGGCGATCTTGGGGCTATTCTTAGAACAGCGGATGTATTCGTTCAAGCACTGGTGACCTTTCCGAAAATTACAAATCTGGATAACAGCACGCGATGCGTAAACTTGCCAAAAGCCCCCTACGATATCCGGGTGGGAAATCTCGCGCCTTGAAACAGATTCTCCCGCTCATTCCGCTGAACATCGCCGAATTCCGAGAACCTTTCGTCGGAGGCGGCTCTGTCTTCTTCGCTATCCGCAGCCTCTTCGACAGCCGCATCAAAACGTATTGGATGAATGAGCTCAACTATGATGTCTTCTGTTTTTGGCGGCAGGCGCGCGATAATAACCCCGCATTGGTAGAAGCGTTGACGACAACGCACGCGAACGCAACCGATGGCCGTGCCCTGTTTGCCGAATTAACAGCGGACAAGGATGAGCTCAGCGAAAACCGCGCCCTGCTCTCCGAATTTGAGCGCGCCGTGCGGTTTTTCATCCTGAATCGCATCACCTTTTCGGGCGTGGTAGATTCTGGTGGGTATTCGCCTTCCGCCTATGCGAAACGGTGGACAGAATCTTCCATTGCGCGCGTAGCGCAGGTTGCGCCGTATCTCCGCAATGTCAAAATCACGTGCGGGGATTACGCCAACGTGCTTTTCCAAGAAGGCGAAGATGTCTTTCTTTTCTTGGATCCGCCGTATTGGAAAGCGACTGCGTCAAAACTCTATGGGGTGCGCGGCAGTTTGCATACGGGGTTCGATCACGGGCAGTTCGCGGAGAATATGAAGAAGTGTCAGCACAAATGGCTGATAACCTACGACGATTCGCCTTTCATTCGGGAGCTCTTCGATTTCGCGGAGATTCGGGAATGGACGTTGCAATACGGGATGAACAATTATCGGAAGGCAACAGCTGCGAAAGGGATGGAATTGTTTATCAAGAATTACTGATCTGCCTTGATCTTTTCATACCAAATGCCGTTGATGCATCTCGTCTCTGTAGGAGGAGATTCGCCGGCTCTTGAGCGTTCGGGATTGCTGGGAGAACCTTCGTGCCAGAGCTTCAGTCGAGCGCGAAACGGCTCAGGGTAATTTGGTATAGTGTATGGAAAGTCTGTTTCTATCCTGATGCTCATTGGAAACGGGCGGATATAGCCATCCGCCCTTACCATCGTGGGCGTGCGGAGAAAACGCGAGAGGCTACTCTGCTTTTTGCAAACGAATATTTCCGCCGGAGGTTCGCAATTCTAATCGCGGTCCGCCGCCGTTTATCGTGCCCTTTAACTGATTTTTAGGTATCTTGCCTTGAATTACCGATGTGACAGGAAACTCGGTTGCGACGTTTCCACCGCTGGTTTGCGCGTCTACGTCAACGGCAATATCAGGGATGAGGGTGACAGTTATCCCGCCGCCTGATGTCTGCAGCCTGCAGTCATGCTCAGGTTGCCTTGTCATATTTGCGCGGATAGAACCACCGGAAGTCTTCGCCGCGACATCCCCTGCAACGCTCTCAAGCGTGATACTGCCGCCCGAGGTTCGCAGATTGACAGCCGCTTGGCACGCCTTGAGTTTGATGCTGCCGCCCGAGGTTCTGCCCCAGATGGGGGCCTGAATTTCTCCAAAACGGAGGTTTCCGCCAGAGGTTTGTGCTTTGACTGCGCCGGCAACATCGCCTACCTCGATACTGCCGCCGGACGTTTTGAGTTCGACAGCGGCTCCACACGAAGTGAGTTTGATGCTGCCGCCCGAGGTGCGTCCCCCACACGGTGCCTTCAATGTTGCCAAAGCGCAGACTCCCGCCCGACGTGCGCGCGCGGACTGTGCCGCCCAGGTCGGCAACGGCAATGCTACCGCTTGAAGTCTCCAAATCGACGTTGGACTGCTGAGGCACTGTCACCTGAAATCGAATTTTCAACCGGTTCAGCTTTTTCTGCCAGTGCTCCCGCCCGCGTTTGAACGTCCCTTCAACTCGGACATCAGGACCTTGGTGTTCAAATGCCACCTCAAAATCAGCGAGGGCCTCCTGAACCGTCGGATCGAGTTTGAATTTCGCTTCTTTCGTGATAACCATCGCGACGCTGTCCCGGGCGGCGGTTTGCACGTCAATCGCGCCGAACTCCGACACAACTGTTAACGTGCCGCCCGGTTTAACGCTGTATGCTCTCTCAATCGTATTCACAATATCGTTCTCCGCTGTTGATGAGAATTGACACCCGGTGCAAAGCGTCAGTAGTGTGAAAAGGGAAACGCCGAGCGCAATGAATGTTTTCATTTTTTCGTGCTCCTTCATCGTCTCGTGTGTGGGTAGGGCAGCGGGTTAGCCTTGTTATGAACCCTGTCTTGCGAGAATGTGAAGCCATACAGGCATCGAAGGGGCAGCCGATCGCTGTCCCTTCGATGGGGCGGGCGTGTCTCAGTCACACGCCGCCCTACTGTTCGTCTCGCTCAACCTGTTGCGCGCGAAGTTCTTGGAGAATCTCCACGACGGTTTCCATCTGTCCCTCCAGTCTTGCGACGCGTTGCGCTACGGAATCTGCCGATTCGCCATCGTTGTCTTCGTCAGAGGTGACTTCCACGGTTTCCGGCGGCGTTTCTTCCGGCGCGCCACCCCATACCTCTTTGAGGAAGGAGGGCATCGATTGCCGGACGACTTCGCCGACATCCTTCAACTCATCGCCGATGGTTTTCTTGACTTGGGCGAAATCGAACTCGTCACATAGCCCTTCTTTGAGGTAAGCCGCAACCTGATGGCAGGCGAAGCAGATATCCCCCAAGGAGGCGGAGGGCTCCAACGGTTCAAACAGCCCTTCTGGCACAGCCCCCAATTCGGTAAGGTGACTGAGCGCGTTATTGAACTGCTGGGCGCACCGTTCCTCGCCTTCATCAGGATCTACGATTGGTGAGGTTTCGACAACCCGCGCCGTTGTTTCCAACAGCCGCAAGACGCGCCGAATTTCTTTCTGCGTTTCATGTTCGGTAGACATCATAATCTCCTTCTTCTGTATTTCGCAATGCGTTCGTTCGAGGTTCCCTGTGCAATCACATCTCCTCGCCATATCCATCATCGACGTTGTCAATGTTAAGATTTCACGAGGGGACCGCCTTAGCATTGTGAATGTCGTTTGGCTATATAGAGTCACTTAAGGCGAAAAAGGATAGTAAAAAATTACGATTTTTCGTATGTCGCAATGCGTTCGGCGAACATCTCGTGTTTGACCAGGGCCGTCTTACCAATTCTGTCATCGACGTTGTCAATGACTACGTTTTTGACTGTTCATTTTAATGGCGGGTTGTTTGATAAAAAACGCCTTTCGGACCTGGGCAGTGCAGGGCGCGAAGCCCGGCCAGTTCCGATGGCAGTTCCATTGCGAGTTTTCCTTCGCTTGCGGCCACTATCTCCCACGGGGATGTCAATTGTTCTATCAACGCTGCGGTTCAGGGAGAGGTTTGCCCACACCATCATTTTAACTGGTTAACGTTCCGCCGCACCTTGATTGTCGCCTTAATGATGTCCTCCATATCCTCTTCGCTACCCATCAAAACGTTCTGACCGAGGGAGAGCCCTGTCTGGCACAGTTTCTCCGTTTCTGGGCAATGCACTTCGGCATAGTCCAAATTTTGCCCGAAAAGGTTTGATGCCAAGAAAGCGTCGCGATACATCGGCGTGGTATACCAATAGCCCATCGGTATGCCTTCGGCGCGCATGGCGTTGAGGAACGTTTCGCGTGATATGCCTTCAAACTCCTCGGAATCGAAAATCGCCTTGTAGCCGTGGCATCCGCCGCGCGTTGCCCGCGGATCGAGCGGGGTTACCTTGATGCCCGGAATCTCGCCAAGCCATCCATCTAACCACCGCATGTTCATGTGCCGGTAGTTGGTCTCTTCCTCAAGCCGTGTCAACCGCGCCAGGAGCAGGCCCGCCTGCCATTCTGTCATGCGGAAGTTGCCGCCGAAGGGCTCTATGTTACCAAACTCGGCATCGGGAGGGGTGCGGCCGCAGTTGTGAAGGGCCCAGGCGCGTTCATACGCCGCCTTGTCGTTCATCAAGATGATGCCGCCTTCCCCGGCGCACAGGTTTTTGGAGGATTGGAAGCTGAAGCATCCGAAGTCGCCCCAACTGCCGACACCTCGCCCGCGCCACTCGGCACCGTGTGCCTGCGCGCAATCCTCAATCACCTTGAGGTTATGACGGCGTGCAACTGCAACCAACGCATCCATATCCGCTGGATACCCCGCGATGTGGACAGGCAAGATTGCCTTCGTCTTTTCTGTTATCGCTGTCTCCACTTTGGCAGCATCTAACAGAAAAGTATCCGGTGCAGTATCCACAAACACCGGCACGGCATGCGTCATCAGAATGGCGACAACCGTGGCTTGGAAGGTGTAGGCTGTGGTAATGACTTCGTGTCCAGGGCACACCCCCGCGGCTTTCAGCGCGATATAGAGTGCAGATGTGCCACTGTTGACGCAAACGCCATAGTTTGCTCCCTGAAATTCAGCGAATTGCCGTTC
Organism: uncultured Poribacteria bacterium; assembly: GCA_958296135.1. Taxonomy (GTDB): domain Bacteria; phylum Poribacteria; class WGA-4E; order WGA-4E; family WGA-3G; genus AGPOR5. The sequence goes on along the minus strand of CATQHZ010000001.1, from coordinate 2,785,839 downwards.
AAATTCAGGCACCTTTGTGCCGCCAACGCCCCACTGCCCACTCTGATAGATACTTTCAAACGCTTCAATGTCAGCGGCATTGAGGGTGGGCCATGATGGAAAGGGTTTGGTACGGACAGGTTCGCCGCCGTTTATTGCTAGTTTGAATTCCATTTTGAAGTATTCCTTAATTCATAGCATAGCGGGGGACAGTGGCCATCTCTGCAGCGAGGCTGCAGAGATGACGGCGTTAAAGTAAGGTAGTTTGCTTTTATAGTTTTTGACGCAGTGTTATTCGCAAGGTTTCCGAATAACACATCTTCGGAAACCGTTTGGCTTTCTTCGGTTGACGGCTAGTGTTATTCGCAAAGCCGAATAACACGAATTTGGCAAGTTTGGCTTTCGCAAACTTGCCTACGCCGTCAACCGCAGCAAACTGCCTACGTCAAAAACTGCAGCGATGCAAAGGTCACGTCTATCAAGACAGGCGAGCTGCCTCGCCAGAGCGACTGACTACCGTAAACACGTTTTCTGTAGGCGTGCCCGTGACGGCCCTCGCCCTACGAGGATATGGGCTGATTGGGACACTTCAGTCATCTGACAACGCTGCTCGACTGGGTACTGTGAAAACGTTCTGGTATCGGTGATGTCCGCCGCACGCCTTGCGAACGAAGAAAATTATTCGTTCCGGATAGTTAGCAGGCTCGTTTCCTGTTCGGCAGAGAGATGCACGCCTTTAATCATGTTGAGAGAAACGCCGGCGAACCGCTTGAGCAGCCGCTCTTGCTGTATGTTCGCTAACTCGGAGAGGCTTCCATCTGTCCGGAACATAAGATACGGTTCAAGCACAGTTATCACCTCGGCGGTTTTCTCAATAGGAATCGGATCCTTGGCGCAATCGCGCCGGTCGCAAATTTCGCCGAGCGCGTAAATGCCGTTCCGCTTGACATCCTTGTGTGCGTCGCTGCGCAACTGCTCCAGGAGGATTTGGATAACCGAATCCAACTGCTCGATTGGCAGCGGTTGCTTATGTTCGCGACTGCCCATTTTCCCGAACGCCCAATTGATGGCAATCCGGTCAGCTGCTACGCCATGCTCGACTAGCGGCTTCAAGTGCTCAATTGCGTTCACGCTGTGGCAGCACTTGCCGATGGAGTAAACGGCGTTGGGCCGGATGGCGACGGGGACTTCCCGCGTAATGAGGTTAATCAGGTGCGATTCGGCGATGGGGAGTCCGGTTTTCCCGATGGCTTCCACCGCATAGCGAACAACCGTTTTGATAACCTGCGGATGCTTGTGCGCAAGTTCGTCGGGGCTGCTCAGCGCGATGCCGGCATCGCAGATGTCGTAAAGCAGGTCTGTATCCGAAGTCTTGCTGGCCAAATCGCCGAGAAGCACCATGACTCTCGCCTTCCCGTAGTTGTTCACGTAGGGGATATTTTCGAGGAGCGGGCCGATGAACTCTTCGGCGTTCGTGGCGTTGGCGATTTTGTGACGCTGTCGGATGACCTGGTCCATAATCACCTTCTTGCGGTTGATTTGATATGTCCGCATGTAGTAGGAGAAGTTCTTCTTCATCTCCGCGATTTCATACTGGACGTCGAGGGTGGTGCCCTGGCTCGGGTCTACCGCTCTCCCCGGGAAGGAGGGGCCGGTTGATACGGGCTGTTGTCCAACGCTGCCGCTATATCGTGGCGCGGGAGCTCGCTGTGCCGGACTGTAGGGAGGCGCGCTCGGTATCGGGTTCCGAACGTTGCTTGTCCCGGCAGTGGGGGGGCTGTCCACCCCAGGTGCTGCACTTGCAGCTCTGGTTGAATCGACACTCACCGCGAACCTTTCATTCGGGTTCGCCCTCGGCCACCCTTCGACGTTCATAATGCCGCGCTCGTCCACCTGCACTTGTATGTAGATGGGTTCATTTTTGAGGAGCGGCCGCCTAAATCGCACGTTCCGTTCAAGGATGCGTCGATTCGGTGGTTTGGTATCCTTGCGGCTGCCGAGGTAAAACGGCAGCCGCAAGGAGGGCGCGCCGTCGCTTACCTGCAGTCCCTCAATCGATTGCGGTGCCGACAACGGCAGAATCGTTCCTGCTTCCACAAGCGGTTTGACTCTACCACCAGCGATTTCAATGCCGATAGTATCGTTGAGGATGCGTGCCGGTTTAATCCCTCTGTGCAAGTCGTAGTGATACACCACTGCGCCGCGTGCGACAGCTTTGTCGGCATCGCCAGCAGTAATCGGTGGGAAACCGAAGAACGTCTCCAACCGTTTTTGGATAGTGTGGAGTTTCGTCATGCCGCCGTTGAGGAGCACGGCATCGACCTGCGGCATCGTCCCGAGTTTGCGTTCCCCTTTTCGTAACACATCAAGGATAGGGTAGATGATGTTATCACAGGCGGGCAGTGTGTCAAGTTGCGCGACCGATTCCAGCGTGAGTTGATTCGCGAGGAGCGGCTCAATGATGTCTTCATATTCGGTTAGCGTCAAATCGTATTGAAACACGAGATTTTCCCACGGCGTTTGGATAATCGTCGTTTCAACTGTATCCGGGTCAAAATACCGCATTAATTTGCTCGTTTCAATCTCGCTGCTCAGATCAATCTTGGCTTGTTCTGCGAATTCCAGGAAGTCACTCTTAATCAGATTCATCTGGAAATCATTAAGGTTATTGGGGAGCCTATTCGCGTAGGCTGCGAAGAAATGGTCGGCAAGTTTCTGGTCGAAATCATCTCCACCGATTTGCGTATACCGCGAGACGGCCAAATCTTCGATGTTCAGACGGAATTCGTGGTCCTCATAAGAGACTCTGTGTAAAGAGACATCTAAGGTGCCGCCGCCTAGGTCAAAGACGAGGACTAGTTTCGGCGTGTGGAAGTTGATGAGCGTTTCAGGGATTTCCCCTTTGTCCTGTCTATTGATGAAATCGTAGAGTGCGGCGCGCGGTTCATCGAGCAAAATGTTCCGTGGACTTCCATCGTCTTCGTGTGTGCGGAATCCGGCGAGGCGCGCGGCTTCAATCGTGGCTGCCCGCATATCCGAATCAAAGGAGGCAGGCACGGTGATGACGACATCATCGGGCATGAATCCGAACAAGGTCTTTGCACTGGCGACGAGGTGCTTGAGAATCTGCGATGAGATTTCCGCTGCGCTATAAGTGGTGTTATCGAACTCATACTGCTTCGGTGTACCTATGTCGCTCTTAACAGATTTCACTACCCGGCTTGTCTGCCGTCCTATCATCGTCTTCGCGTATTCCCCGATAATCGGTGGGCTTCCTTCTTTGAAATAGACGCACGACGGTAACAACTCCTTTTTCCCCATACCGCCCCGCTCAATCATCATGTTAATTTCCACGACTTTGGGTTCTAACTTGTTCGTCTGTGGATTGAGCGTGCCCCATCCCATGACAGAGTTCGTCGTGCCTAAATCGATGCCGATGTAATAGTTCGGGTGCGCGGGTTCGGTTGGAGCATCCGGCGCAGGGATTGCGGCACGAACGGAAGGTTTGTGCTGTCTGTCCACCTCGTGCGGTAGAATCGCCTTCAGCCCTGTTGAACGGCCAAAGGGAGGTGACTGCATCCTTGACGTTGTCGTATCCTCTGGCTCTGTTGTGCTCCGCTGAGGTGCCGATTGCGGCTGACTCCCATCTCTGCCGGTTTCATGTTCAATGGGTGCCGAAGCCCTTCGTGTTGGCTCTGCTTCCTCTGTTACAGGCGGGTGCGGCTGAACCGTCTCCGGCGTGGATTCCGGATAGGCTTGGGATGCGAGGTCCGGTGCTTCAGTTCGGCTCGGGGGCTCTGAATCTATAGGAACTGCTTCGAGGTTCAACCCAGCCAGCACCTCGTGAAATTGCTGGCTGGTGATTTCCTGAACACTGCGTCTCCATGCCAATTTGGCTGGAAATTCTCCGGTGTGTTCCCAGTTGACTTCGATGAACCGCGGCCGAACGTGGGAATAGTCCACCTCGGGAATGGGGGTGGAGGTTCCCAGGCGAGTTATCGCTTGCGGCCAATCGTAGTAGGCGGTTTTGGTAACGGTGCCGATGCCCAGAATCTTGCTTAACCCGAGCCGTGCGATGACCTTGTCCCCTATCTGAATTTCGCGATGGAATTCCCACACGATTTTTGCTGCCCGGGGGCCCCAGTCAAGTTGACATTCTTGGTTAAAATTCTTGAAGTAGTCTTGGAAATCTTCAAAGGTTCCGTACCCAGATAGAGTCGCCAGCTGGTCGGTAGGGGACACCTGCCCTCGGACTGCAGGAGGGACTCCTGCAGGCGAGATGGGTGTTCCGTGCTGCGTATGGACGGGCCAGCCTACGGCGATTGTTCCATGTTGTTTGTCGTGTTGCCAAGCGTTCTGGAACAATTCTTCAGGGATGGTGGATTCCATTGGCGCGATGACCCAATATTTCATGAGGTTACCTCCTGAACTTTCGGTTTGTTAATGACGATAGGCTCACTCTCATCGCCTGTGAGCGTGCCTTTGTAGAGCCATCCGGCGGAGATGACTTCCACTGTCTTCGTTTCCTCCGGATCTTTCCATTCCGAACCGATGTATTCGTATTCATCAGATTCGTTGAGGGTAATCTCCTTCTTTTCCCCGACAACTGCTTGGGGGCGGATGCCTTGGGTTTTGAGGAAGCGGTTAAACATGCGGATGATAATGGGGATGAGTTCAATTTCCTGCGGAATCTCTATCCCATTTTTCTTTAAACCCTTGACGAGCTCTTCCGCCTTGAGAAACTGGTCCAGCAAGTTGCTGTGTTTCCCGGAATTCATCTCTTGGAAGAAGGCGAGGGCGGCTTCCTGCCCCGCTTCTTCCCTGACTTGCTCAAGTTCTTCTTTGACAACTTCAAGTTCCTGCCGCGCGATTTCCGCGGAGGCGCGCAGGTCTGCGTTTTCGTGGAGTGCCTCTTCTTCCGCCATGACATTCTCATCCTCAATGAGCTCAAAGGGGATGTCGTCCTCAGGCATCGGAGAAGAAGTGATGGGCGCGGTGCTTCGGTGCGTCAAAGATTCAAGGAGCCCCCGCGTTTCGGCGATGCCGCCGAGGGCGCGTTCGTGTGCAGACTTCTTGGGACGGAGCCCTCTCTCTCGCGCGATGAGTTCAACGAGTTCATCCAAGAGGGTTTTCGTCTGCTTAAAATTCGCCAGCCGAGCGGTATCGTGAAGGATGGCTTTGTAGCTCACTGTCTCTGGCAGTTCGGCATAAAAAGCGTAGAGAATCGCCTTCGGTTCTATCGGCCGTGCGTCGTGCGGTGCGAGGTGCGTGTATTCCTCTATCGATGGGGCGGCGAGGTAGCGTTTCGCCTGCTCATACAACGCCTGATGGTCGCAGTCTGCCGGGTCGCCGGTTGCGAATTCGCAGAGGCATTGCCCGATTTCGGTAATCTGTTCTGCCCAGGTGACGCGTTTTCTGGGCCCGAGGCGATACCGGTCTAATTCGTCGACAACGCGAAAGGGGAGACGACTCACGCCCATGTCCTTTTTGAGTTGTGTGACGAGTTCGATCGGTCGGCTTTCGGGTGCATGCAAGACGGCGCGCGCCAAGTGATAAGCGTTCAGCTGCCGTTCAACGAGGTGTTTCTCTTGACTTCTGCCTTTATGCCGGTATTTACTTATCAGCTCGCTGATTTTCAATTCCACGTATGGTACCTCTGTCTCTTTCGTATTTCGGAACGCGTTTGAGGTTCCTGGTGCAATGACGTGATTTTACCAGGGCTGTCATCGCCGTTGTCGATGACTACGTTCTCGATGCAAAGTTTTGCATCCTTACCGATGCTATCAATGGTTTGAGGCCGGATGCCTCATACCCGATTTTTTATTCCGATGGTTCGTTAGAAATAGATAGGCGTGCCGTTGGTGGCTTGATAGACCTCTATATCTCTTCCGAACCGCCGGAAGGTTTCACTATAGACGTTAACCACGGTCCGCTGTTGCGGGTACCCGTGAACGAAAACGACTTTCTTAGGATAAACTTTTTCAATGAGCGAGAGAATCCCCTCGCTGTCGGTGTGTGCAGAGAGCCGGTATGTATCAACATTTGCGTGGACAGGCACACTTCTGTCATTGAGTCGAAACTGTTCGCCTTTGCTCCGATACAATCGTTCTAGCCGTCGCCCTGGGCTCTCTTCATCAAGGTAGCCGCTAAAGAAAATAGCGTTCCTTGAGTCGGGTAGCAGTTTTTCAGCGTAGCGTGCTGAGGCACTCTTATCGAGTAACATCCCAGAACTAGCGATGAGCACGCCGTTAAAGATGTCAAGGTTTTCGATAAGCCCGCGGGGTGCTTTACCTACCTGATATCCGAAGACGCGTACGCCGTTATTTTGATAAATCTCACAAGCCGTTTGTGCGAGCCCGTCAATGTAAATCGTGAACGGCATCAACCGTTTGGAGTGGATGAGGTTCTGCAAAATCAGGGCAAGTTCCTGGCTCCTTCCGATTGCAAATGCAGGAATGAGCACACTGCCTTTATTGTTCAAGCATCGCTCGATTTTTTGCGCGAAGATTTCGCGTTCTTCACCGACATTTCCCGCGTAAGTTCCCTCCTGATACCCGTATGTCGATTCAGCAATGAGTAAATCCACGTCCAAATTGTCCGGAATCTGATACTTTGGGACAGTCATCTGGTCGAACGGCGTAAAGTCGCCGCTAAACAAAATGTTTCCCGCGTCGGATTGGACGTAAATCATGCTAGCACCGAGGATGTGCCCGGCAGGATAGAACGTGACTTGCACGGGAGGATATCGCACGCTTCCCTGGTACTCTAGGAGAAAAGGTTCATCCCATTCAACGAACCGAACGTTTTCTAATGCGCGTTCCACCCGGGTCGCGTTGAACTGCTGCACTTCTCGAAAGTCCTGCCAAGTTGCATCCGGGACAGAGTCCCCATCTACGGCTTGGCTCAGTTGCATCTCCATAATGTCATGTGTCGCCTGAGTCGCGTAGATGGGCACATCCGGTGCTTCGGTGACGACATTCGGAAGTGAACCGACATGGTCTAGGTGTCCGTGAGAGAGCAGTATTCCCTCCAGCTCCCACAAGCCATCGAGGTAGTTTTGTGCATAAAGCGAATCGAAGCGCGGAAAAGTAGAATCGGAATGCAACCGAATGCCCGAATCCAAGAGGAGTTTTGCACCGTTTAACTGGATAAAGTAGCAGCTCGCGCCGATTTCATTTCCGCCGCCGATTGGAAAAAAGAGGTTCTTCGTAACTCTGCCTCCGCTCAAAAGTTGTTTGTTAAAGGTTTACCCGATTTTGATTGAGACAACGGGGTTTTGTTGCATTTATTATACCATTAATTGTAAATAAATATCAATATCTTATTTTTTCGGAGTCCTTGCGTTTTCCCAATAATCCACCCAGTGACTGCCAGTGACTGTAGACCCTCGCCCTACAGTCAGTTATGCTATCTAAGTGTTCGCGCCTATTGGGAAGGATGCGTTTCCTGCAAGGGCGGCTGTGGTTTATAACTGGCGGCCGTCTCGCTGCGTCGCTCGTCTTTTGTGCCGTTGCGCTGTGCGCAGTACCTATGAAACCGGGACATCCCGGCAGGGCCAAGTCTTTCACCAAGCACTTCAATGCCAGTTTTGTAAATTTCCAAATCTGTCATTTTTAGGATTTCGGCGTGACTTGCGGCAGCGCAGTGCTGTCTCAAACGTGCCTCTTCTTGTTCCTGCGCGCGCCTCTTCTCGCGCTCTTGTTGGATGCGTCGAGCGAGTGTCTCTACATCCCGCTCTTTATTTATCCATTTGTGCCGGTCAACGGACCAGTTGCCTTTGCCCGGTTTGCACTGTGGGAGAAACCGATCGATGGCAGGGCCAAGTTTCTCCCTCAGAATTTCGATGCCGACTTCATAAATTTCCAGCTCGGTCATCTTGAAGATGTTCATTGCCAGGGTTCTCCTGTAACCATGTATAAGGGTTTTCAACTCGGACGCGAAGTTTATCAGCATGGTGTTGCGCCCTGCTGAGGAACTTGTCATCGGTTGTCAATAAGATGGCCGCGTTGCCGCTTTCGGCACATGCGATGTGCAACGCGTCCTCATGTTTGAACCCGAGTTCTTCAAGTTGCTTACCCCTTCGGCTTCCCGAAGAATCCGGTTTTGTGTGAGTTCATCAACGAGACGGCTCAAGCAACAGGTACCCAGAATTGCAAATAGATTGACACGCGTTTCACACAATTCCGTTTTCGGTTCTCACGATTTGCGGCGGGAATTCTCCTGATTCAACTTCCGCGATTAAGGCGTTAAGTGCCTTGCGCGCTTTTCGGGCCAAGTCGGTGTCAATCGCGCCGGCCTGAATTGCCGCCTCAAACTCGTCCTCATCCTGAATCTCATAACTGCCATCGGGATATACCCAGAGATCCAAGAACAGGTCGGTTATTTCAAAACGGCTTTTTGTCCGTATCACCGGCACAATAATATCGCAATAATAGCCGGTCCACTCGTTATTGAGGTTGTAGATTTTCCCGATGTCGTACCACTGCCCCGTAAACACGAACCAGACAGCGGTGAAGTTCTCTCCCAGCACCGTTTCACCGTTATGTACAATAGGCGAGGATGGCTTAACTCGTTGCGATGTGACGATGATGTTCTCATCTTCATAGTGCAGCCGCTGCTGGAAGTGTGAAACCCGGTCTGGCAGTCTTTTATATTTGAGTGTTACCGTTTCCATTTTTCGCTATCCGTTTACGGAACGCTTTGATATGCGCTGGCGTTGTGCCACAACACCCTCCGATAAGATATGCCCCTGTTTCAATCAGCGTTGGGATGTGACTCGCCATTTCCTCTGGCGTTTGCGCGTAGACAGTTTTCATATTTTTGTCAAGTTGCGGCATCCCGGCGTTTGGGTATGCCATCACCCGTTTGTCCCGGATGTGCATTTCGGCGAGTGCCGCGCGGAGTTGCTGCGTGCCGGTAATCGCATACGGCATGCCGGTATGTTCGGCGCGCCGTGTTTCGGCCCCGCAGTTAATTCCGATGATGTCAACAGCATTTAACAGCGAGTCGTCTCCGAGAATCTGGAGCAGGTCCTTCGGAGAATGTCCCCAGTCGGTTCGGTAGATAATGTCGCCGGTGCGCCGATTTTTTGTCCATTTGTATGTCAGATTGACAGCAATCGGCAGTCCTGTCTCACGCGCAATATCGACAGCGATGGCGGCTTCTTTGGCGGAAAACATCGTCTCAAGGCAGAGAAAATCTACGCCTTCTTCTGCAAGGGTGTGGATAACGAGTTTATGCGCTTCCCTTACCTCGGCGTTTGCGATGCCGAAGGTTGTATCGCCGCTGTCTGCTTCAATGGCACCGGGCGACGGCCCGATTGAACCGGCGATATATACCTGAGAGGATTCCATTTGTTCAACCGCCATCTTTGCGTGCTGAGCGGCGAGCCGTGTGAGTCTTCGTGCGTCCGATTTTTCCTGTCCCGCCATTTGCAGATGCAAGGGAGAAACGACAAAGGTGTTTGTTCCGATAGCCTCTGCGCCCGCGCGAATATACACGGCGTGAATATCTGCAACAGCGTTGGGATGCAATTCGTTGGCAAGCGCGCTATTGGCGAGTTCTATGCCGCGAGCGAACAGCTGCGTGCCAAACCCGCCGTCGTAGAGCATCGGTTCGTCAGAGGTTAATCTTTCTCGAAAAGTTTTCTTCACTGTTTCTAGCGTTCTCCGCTCAGTTCTTGAATGAGTGTATCCAAAACGGCGTGAGGTGCGCCGGGCATCTCCTGTTTTTCGCTCCAGTGCCACTGCTCCAGATACGCCTCACTGCCGACGATGCCCTCCTGCATCGCAATCCGGTCGATGCGGTTCTGAAAGCGTTGAGGCATCTGGCGCGAGATGCGCCGTTTTCCCTTATAAACCCTTATCTGCGCGGGGATATCTCTCCAATACAAAATTTGATACGTTGCCATTTGCGCCTGATTTCCGCCGATTTGTGTGATACTGAATAATATTATACCAAAATTTGCATAAAAAGTCAAGTAAAAAATGACTTGCATCAAGAAACCAAATGAGGTATAATTTTAAATGAACTCATTTTTATTTTCTGACGAGGCTTATGCAAAACAACACAGAACTCCACGTGCAACATCCACACTCTCAAAATAGGCATCCCGGTGTCACCTTTCGCGCGATTCTGCTTGGGGTTCTCCTGATTCTGCCGAACACCTATTTTATCATGGCAAACCACCTCCGTTACTGGAGCACTTTGCCCACCACGATGTCGCTGATTTACAACGTGGTAGTGACGCTGACGGTGTTGACATGCCTCAATTTCCTGTTCAAATGGCTGCTGCCGCGGTTTGCCCTCCGGCAGGGTGAGCTGCTCACAATCTATGTCATCTTGTCCATCTCCTCAGCTATCGCGGGGCATGACATGATGCAAACCGTCGTTCCCGTTATCCCGAACGGCTTCTGGTTTGCCACGCCTGAAAACGAATGGCAGCAACTCTTCTGGCGATACCTACCGAATTGGATGACGCTCAGCGAACTCTCCGTTTTGCAAGATTTTTACGATGGCGATACCACCTTTTACACGGGAAGGTATCTCTCCGCGTGGTGGGAACCGATTTTATGGTGGACTGTCTTTCTGTCCGTGCTGATGTGGGTGATGATTTGCATCGATTTACTTCTCCGCAAGCAGTGGATTGAACGGGAGCGGTTGACGTATCCGATTGTCCGCTTGCCAGTAGAGATGACACACTCGGATGGGCGGCTCTTCAAAAACAAAATGTTGTGGCTGGGGTTCGCGATTGCGGGAAGCATCGATCTGATTAACGGTATCCACGCCTTCTTTCCGACGTTTCCCGAAATCCCGGTGCGTAAAGCAGACTTGGGCATCTATTTCACCGAAAAGCCGTGGGATGCGATGGGGTGGACACCCGTCTATATCCTCTCATTCGGGGTGGGGCTTGCGTTCTTGATGCCGCTGGAGATGTCGTTTTCTCTGTGGTTTTTTTACCTTTTCTGGAAAGGCGAGCGCATCCTCGGCAGGGCGATGGGCCTACAAGTTTTGCCGGGGTTCCCTTATGACGGCCCTCAGGGAGTCGGCGCGTATCTCGCCATCGCTTGTTTTGGGCTTTACGGCGGGCGTAAGCACTTTTATGCCGTTTTCAAAGGCCTGATAGGTTCTTTTGCGCGCTTCCGGCGCGCGTCTACCGGTTCTTCTGAAGAAATGCAAGATTCAACCGATTACCGCTGGCCGGTGGCAGGGTTAATCGGTGGTGTGCTTTTTCTCTTCATTTTCTCGAATCAAGGCGGCATGGCAGTCTGGATGATAGCCCTCTATTTCGCCATCTATTACCTGCTTGCGTTAGGCATTACGCGCGTGCGCGCTGAAGTCGGCCCACCGACACACGAGATGTTTGTCGCAAATCCGCGGCAGTTCATCATCGACGCGCTCGGTTCGCGTCCGATTCCGCCGCCGAGTCTGACGATGATGTCGCTCTATTTCGCCTTTAATCGTGGGTATCGCGCGCATCCGATGCCCCATACGCTGGAGGGATTCAAACTCGTTGAGGTAGCGAACATGCGCGCTGGGCGCATGGTAGTGGCGATGATGTGCGCCATCTTTTTTGGTATCCTTGCCTCGTTCTGGGCGTATCTGGTTGTCTCCTATAACATCGGCGCGAATCCGGGTTTGGGTAGCGGCGGTTACAACATGCTCCGCTCATGGCTCTATTACCCAACCGAAACGAACATCCCTGCGGTTATTTTCATGGGTGCAGGCTTTCTGTTCACCGGTTTGCTGTGGTGGCTGCGCACCCGTTTCCCGATGTTCCCCTTTCATCCCACCGGCTATGCCGTTGCGAGCAGTATCTGGACGTTTGGCTGGCTTTGGTTTTCCGTGCTGATAAGTTGGGCGATTAAGAGCATCATCTTACGATTTGGCGGCATCCGTCTGTATCATCGGGTGTTACCGCTCTTTTTGGGGCTGATTCTCGGGCAATTTATCGTCGGGGGTGCTTGGGTGCTGGTCCGGCTGATTTGGGGTGTTTCGGTTTATTCGTTTTACCGTTGAGCCAAATTGACGAAACGCAATCCCATAAAATTGTCTCCTCTATCCTAGCCACTTCCACATAGGATAAGGGCTGGCCGATGTTTCATGATTTCAACGCCGGTTTGAGGGGCGAAGTTAATCCACACTACTTTGTCACGACTCGGGATGTATTCTGAATCGTACTGATGGGAGGCTACCATACTTCCTTCCCTTTTGACTTGCAAATAGGACACCCTGCAAAAAACGCTTGTGTGAAGAAAAATCCCTTCACTTCCACGCGCTCTACAAGTACGCCGCAAACTGCTGCCGTACCTGAACCTTATCCGCATCATCGCCGAAACCGAGGCTGAACCAGCCCGAATACCCGCGCCCCTGCAATGCCGCAAATAACGCCTCAAAATCAATCGTCCCCTCGCCGGGGACGAGATGCACCTCGTAATCACCGCGATTGTCGTTGAGGCGCACCTGCCCGATGTTTGCTACGCCGAACGCATCCAAGAAGCCTTGCCAGCCCTCCGGCACCAGATGTCCGTGCGCGACGTTGAACGCCCACTGAAAATAAGGGGACTGAATCGCGTCGAAAAACGCTTGCGTTTCCGCAACGTTATGCGGGATATAGTGCATTTCCGAGAGTTCCGGCTCCCGATTGTGGTTCTCAAAGAAGACGGTAATCTCTGCCTGTGCCGCGCTGTCTACCAACCGCTGTATCCGTGCAATCGCCGCGGCGCGCCGTTGAGGCACATCGCCGAAATGATACCCACCATGTCCTATCAGCCAGCCACACCCTAACCGCGCCGCTAGTTCTAAATTCGCATGGAGGTATCTATCCACTGCTTCGGCCATTATCGGCACATACTCGGCGTTGTTAATTGCGGAGGAGGGATGGATGCCGATAGAAATGTCGTGTTTTTCACACAGATAATGCACGGTGCGGACGCGCGCTTCGTCAAATGAGGCAATATCGTTCGGCGGAACGTCTGCTTGGAAATCGATATACCCAAACCCGTTATCCGCTGCCCATTGAATGGATTCTTCAATCGGTTTGTGCTTCGGTGCATCAAACCCAAATCGGTTTTTCATGTTATTCTCCAATTGGCTATACTGTCCGTAGGGCGAGGGGCTGTCCCTCGCCGTACCTAGGTCCCTGCAAAACCATCAGGATGCTACTCATGCTCTGATACAAGGGACTCACCGTGGATACTTGGCTCCGCGCGTAGACGTTTACGCAAGAGATGCATCCCTTCATGCACCTCCGGGCACGTTTCTTCGTTGAAACCAAGCACCTCCGACAACAGCCGCCGGTCCAACTTATGGCGCGTCGCATCCTCGTCCATCTGATGGAACCGCAGCATCTCTTCATGTTTCATTTCCTCAAAGATGCGCTTGGCGTTCTGCAGGGCAGTTTCGTTTAGTTTGCTGACATCCAGCGTTGGCATTGAGCGGAACGCGGTCAGACGGATCCACCCGCGCCCAGTCTGCCGTTTGGCAGAATGCATCCAGTAGCATAACAAACCTAGTGTTGAATTTCCCCACAGCGTCCAGACGTAATCATACAACGGGTTTTCAAATTTGACGCTAGGGAGCAGATTGACACCGAGTGTCGGCTGTTCCGTGAAAAGAACAGCTAAGGAATTTGTGTTGAAGTGTAAGGCTACGTTGTGGTGCACCCGTCCCCTTTTGTCTAAGATTTCCTGGGCCCTCTCCCAAGAACCCGAACGAATAATACCGTGGCAGTCTGGGCTAACTTCCATGGTTCGTTGGTTCTCGGATTTGACATGCCATAAGCCAGGATATAAGTCTTCGTCGGATGCCCCTTTTTCTATATCAAAGGGGCCCGTCGATTTCTTGCGATGATCGTAGGAATAGATTGTTGCAATCTTCCCAGCTGAAGTCATCGGAATTTCAACTTTATCCGGTTGAGTGGGCAACCAGAGATGTCCATCCATTAGCCGGTAGGCGCATTGGAGCAGCGAAAAATTCCTCATGCGCGATGCCGCCCAAACTGCTTGTAGTGGGCAATTTAGAGCGGATCCGTTTTCTTCATCGCCGACTTTGATGAGATTTCCGCCTATGGGGGCATCTTCAAAACGTCTGACATTTTCAAGTTTCTGGATGCTTTTCGCTATCTCAACGCCTTCTAGGTAGCTCCCGGGTCTTCGGTGCAGGCAGACAAATGTTCCCCGTCCCGTGCTTTCCGCTTTGCCTTTGGTAGCGACGACGAGACATTCTCCCATATTCGTATCGGCGGAGAAGGCGCAGTTTGCAATGTCTGCATCGGCGATGGTAATCACCACCACGTCGTGATATTTCCGAGTCCACAGTTCGCGGACTTTCTGCCACAGAGGAGAAGTCAAGGCAATGATAGGCAGCACGAATCCCATAACCCCGTCCGGCTTTAACATCCTATCCGCTAAGTCAACGAAGTAGGAACCGAGGCCGGCATTGGTATTCCCGATGGAACTAATTTCTCCGAGGACTCTTTGCATTGCCTCGGCGACATTTGGCTCTCTATCCCCAAATACCGTTGTAGGAACCTCGGGGTCGCGGGAGCTATTGTCTGCTCCGACACGGGTGAACGGTGGATTATCCACAACAATGTCCATCTCACCGTGCTGAAATTCTGGAATTTCGTCGGCATTGAAACTGCCATCTCCCCGTACCCGCTCCGTATTGATTAAGCCTAACGGCAGCGTTGCTTGCGGATTTTCCAGCAAATCCAGCGCGCCGAGCGCGTATTGCCCATCCGAACGTTGCGAGCCGTATGCCATCGTGTGAATGCGCGTCTGCCCAATCTTGATGTCCGGATTGGCACTCGCAAGAATCGCCGCTGTCAGATGGCTCGCATTCGGCATAATGTCGCACCCGACGAGGTTATTTTCTACCATGTGCCGATGGATGTCGCGTCCGTTACCACCCGCCTGTTCGTGCAGTGCCAAGATACGTTGGTAAACGCCATTGAGCAACGCGCCTGTCCCACAAGCGAGATCTGCCACCTTAATGTCGGATAAGCACGCTACGCCATTGCTTGCCCCCCCCCTTAACATACGTTATTTTATGAAACCCTACCACACGGCGTTGGACAACAAGTGTTGAGAGCAAAGCCACCGATTCTGGGCGCGTGTAGTAAGTCTTGATGAATTTCCTATCCACAATCAGCCGTTGAAACACAATCCCAGCCAATTCGTGGACTTGCGCCAAGCCTCTGTCTACCAGTTTTTGCGCGGTGTTCCGCAGCAGATACAACACCCTGCCGACGAGGCTATCGTCTGTTGCTAGGGCGAGGATGAGTTCGTACGCGACATCAAAGATAGGCCGGTAGTTCACTTTGCGGATGGTATCCCACGCCGCCAAGATGTCATCGGAGTTCAGCCGCTCTTCCACTGTTCGGAGTTGGAGGAGGGAAGGCACACGTTCCATTTCGGATGTGCCGGCGAGGGAACTTTGAAACACAAAGGCGTTCGTGATAATCAACATCGCCATCCGATACGTTTGTTCGCCTGCCTCTTGGTAGAGAATCCGCTGCACGTTTTCGGCGAGGCCGGGGCGAGTTTCGGCAGCGGTAGCGATGAGCGTGGCGGCTTCGTTCACGCCGTGCTCTAAATCGTAAGCGGCCTTGTCGACTCTGGCGTTGGGAATGGCCCCGATGCGGATGGCTGTCGCCACATCGGCGAGGCTCCCTTTTACCCACCCCTCTTTCGGAAAACGGTGGACATTCCTATGTTCGTCAAGGTTGAGTAGGACATAATGGAGTTCATCGGTTCGGCGGAGTGCCTCATCTAATTCGCGGTGGGCGGCGAGCCGAAACTGATGCGGTATGCGCAACGCCATTGCGGTTGTTACCTGTTCATAAGAGGAGAGCTGTCTACCCAAATGCTTCCGTGCCTGCGGTTCGCCGCTGCGGTTTGGAGCGTTGGGTTCGTCAATTTTCACCTCAATAACGATGGGGTTTCTGCCGTTCTCTTTGACAGTGATATCCGGGCGTTGACTTTCGCGAAGGAACGTCTGTGTATTTTGGGGTTCAATGTTCCACGCGGTGTGCATCTCTTCAAGGAGAGCCACCAGTTTGCTGGTAATGGTGTCTTCGTGTAGCATGTTAAAACTCCAATCTGCTTCAAACCGAGTATCGTGTTCAATGTGGACTTAGTAGCGCGCTGCTTCCGGCTGCAAGCAACTTCAGGATGTGTTCACGCGCGCTGTGGCGGGGGCACCCTGCGCGCCCACGTATTGAACGCGCAGAGTGTTTCACCACGGCGATTCGACGTTAGTTTCCGCTTGCGTCCAGGGCCTGATGGAACTCTTCAACAGAATCAATCCGTATCGCGGTGTCAAACAACGCCTCAAGCCGTTGCGAGTCTTCAATTGCCTCCAACGCGGGCTTAAAGGTGCGCGCCGCCGCCGGCTGCAAGCGGGCTGCCAGCAATTTCAGGATGTGTTCACGCGCTCGCTCGTTGGCGGCTTGTGCCCCCAAGTATTGGACAATCGGTGCTTCGTTCATCGTTACCCTCCGAATCGTATCTAAAATCGTCTCGTTGTCATAAATCGCGCTGCCTAACACTGCTAAGATACCCAGCGTGTCCAACTTGTTCGGCATCTCCAAGCTGTCAACGGTTTGAATGCACCGACGCAGCCATTCCGCCTCATTTACATCCGCCGGCGGTTGCATCAACGGTGTGAACGGGAGCAAGCCGGGATGTTTCGCATCGAGAACTGCCTGGCCATCCAAGGCTGCCAGACGGATAACTTGGTATTCCACCAAAATCTGTTGGCCCACAATGTCCTGCACAAAACACCCCGGGTCATTCCGTCCTGCGTTCGGACGCAGATAAATCACATGCGAGTAAACGTCCATGCGATAGGTTTCGACGAGCCGGATAATATAGCCGGCCATCCGTAGGGGCATCGGCAGAGCGAAACTGTCCGTGGTTTGAATCTCAAAATGCACCAAGACATCTTTGCCGCGGAGGTTTACCTTGATAAGGACATCCGCTTGGTGCATGTCCACCGTGGGGAGTTCCGGCGTGATGAGTTTGATGTCGCTGAACTCATCGGCACCGATGTTCCGCCGGCTGAAGGCAAATGCCACGAAGTCGCGTGGGTTCTTTTGTACCAGTCTTTTTGAGGCACTGTCAAAAGTTGCCATTTCGTATCCTTTTTAAAAATAGTTCAGTGATGAAATCCCTACCTCTGGGTTGAGGGTGGAGTTCATATAGATAGGATATCTTATCCGAGTGAATTTTGTCAAGGATTTTTGCAGACGCGGCGAACGGGCGGATATAGAAATCCGTCCTTACAGGTGTCACGGTTCAACCGAGAACTGAATTTTTCTGGTTGCAGCACTTTTCATTTGCATATTTACCGCCAATATGATACGATAATTCAATAAACTTTACTCTCACGGAGAAAATGCAGATGCAACACGAACTCACCTCTGAACAAATTGCGTCTTATCGGGAAAACGGGTTTCTCGTCATTGAGAACTTTCTCGATGCAGGCGAACTCGCCGAATGGCGGCGATGCACTGATGAAGCTGTCGCCGAACGACTCGGCAATTCTGTCGAATTTATGACGAACCAGATGGATGCCAAGCAGTTTTACGCGCGCGTCTTTACGCAGTGCCTCCGCTTGACAGACACGCACGCCGGTATGCGTAAACTTGTCTACGACCCGGGCCTTGGCCGCATGGCTACGCAACTTGCGGGCGTTGATGGCATGCGCATCTGGCACGACCAGGCGTTGATCAAGCCGCCGCACGGCAACCCTACCGCGTGGCACCTTGATGTGCCCTACTGGTCCTTCGACTCGCGGGACACGCTTTCGTTTTGGATGGCGTTAGACGATGCCACGCTGGCGAACGGCTGCATGTGGTATTTGCCCGGAACGCACAAAACGGCGCGCTTTGATAACGTCGGCATCGGTGTCAATATCGGCGAACTGTTCACGGTCTATCCGGAATGGAAACAGATTGAACCACAGGCGGCACCGTGCCCGGCCGGATCGATCGTCTGGCATAACGGGTTAACGGCGCACGGCGCAGGCGCGAACATGACACTCTCGCACCGCAGGGCGATGACCTGCGGCTTCATGCCCGACGGATGCACTTTCAACGGTAAGAAGAACATCCTCCCCGAGGCCTATTTTAACTCACTCAAAATCGGTGACGTGCTTGACAACGACACGCAGAATCCGCTTGTCTGGCATAGCGATTGGTAGAAGAGAGCACCGGAGAATCGCGATTACAGAAGCGTCTGTAGGGCAATCTCGCCATCTACAAAAATAGGAGAATTCACGTATGGGAACAAAATATCCGAATATCGTACTGATGGGCGTTGACTCGCTCCTCGCCACGCACATGAGCTGCTACGGGTATCACCGCCTGACGACACCGCACATCGATAGGTTCGCGCAAGGCGGAACGCTTTTTGAACGAACCTACAGCCCCCACATCCCGACGACAAGTGCTTATGCCTCGATGCTGACAGGGTTGGATACGTTCAGCACGCAGGTTGTCGCGCTGCGGCACCAAGGTCCGCTTCGTGAAGAAGTCAAAACGTTAGCGGAGATTCTGAAAAAGGTGGGTTACAATACCAGCTGCATCGGCTTCGGCGGACCGAGTTCGCGTGGCTTTGATACCTATCTCAATTACTCGGGTTGGGGCGGCGATGAGACCGGGCGCAGCCCGAAAGCGCAGAGTCTCAACAACATCGCCGTTCCGGAACTGAATCGGCTGGTTGCCGAAAGCCGTGTAGGCGGGACCTCGGGGCCCGAAAACGGGGAACCGTTTTTCCTGTTCCTGCGGCACATGGATCCGCACTCTCCCTATTTGCCGCCCGCGCCTTATGAACGGATGTTCTACCACGGAGACGAGTGCGACCCGAGCAATAAGTCTATGGAGCCGGTGATGTCCTTCAAGCCGTTCTGTGATTACTTCGCTTCGTGGATGCCGGCCGGGATTACGGATAAGGACTACGTCGTCGCGCAGTATGATGGTGCGATCGCCTATATGGATGCCTGCATTCAGACGCTTTTCAACGCGCTGGAGACGCACGGTGTCATGGACGAGACTATTATCGTTATCAACGGCGACCACGGTGAAACCCTCTATGACCACGAGTGTTGGTTTGACCATCACGGCCTCTACGATGTCACCCTGCACGTCCCACTGATTATCCGCTATCCAGGGCGCGTGCCTGCTGGCAAACGAGTTTCCGGCTATAACCAACACAAAGACCTGGTGCCGACACTCCTTGAATTGGCAGGTGTTGAAACTGACATCGCGTTTGATGGACAAAGCCTCATGTCAATGGTAAATGGGGAAGTTGCCTCGTTTGATAGCGAATTTTACATCACGGAATGCACGTGGATGCGGAAGCACGGCTGGCGCACACCTGAATGGAAACTCATCGTGGCACTGGAACCGGACTTTCATTTCAAGCCGCCCGTGGAGCTCTATAACTTAATCCAAGACCCGGACGAGAACAACAACCTCGTTGAGTCGCATCCGGACATCGTCAACGTGCTAGAGACGCGGATGAAAAATTGGATCCTCCGGCGCGAACGGGAGACCGGTTTAACCAACCCGATTATGACGCAGGGCGATTGGCACGGCCATAAAGGTGTCGGCCCGTTCAAGAGTTCCGAGCAGGCATACAATACGATGCACATCGGCAACCCGGGCGAGGCGGCAAAGTTGCAAGCCAAATCCCGCGACGAATAATTTTCAGGACTGACGCAGAACGAACCCGGAGGCGCGCGTTGTAAGTGTGCCTACCGGTGAAGACTATGGAGAGACATCATGCCAGATTATACCAGACCCCAGGTTTTGTCCCGTCTTCGTCGAGAATTAGCGAGAGGAAAACCGATTCTCGCCGTCGGCGCAGGGACAGGGATTACCGCCAAGTTTGCCGAACAGGGCGGCGCAGACCTCATCGTGATTTACAACTCCGGACGGTATCGAATGTCCGGATTCGGTTCGTGTGCTGGGCTGTTGGCTTACGGCGATGCGAATGCTATCGTCATGGAGATGGGTGAGCGCGAGGTGCTTCCTGTCGTCAAAGAGACGCCTGTCATCGCCGGGGTCAACGGCACGGATCCGACGCGGCGGATGAGCAATTTTCTTAAGCAGGTGCGCGATATCGGTTTTGATGGAGTCAACAATTTTCCGACTGTCGGCGTGATTGATGGCACGTTCCGGCAAACGCTTGAAGAAACCGGCATGGGCTTCTACAAAGAGGTCGAGACGATCGGGACTGCGCACGAGATGGACCTGTTCACTATCGTCTATGTATTTAACCCGACAGAGGCGGAGAACATGGCGGCAGCCGGCGCGGATGTTATTATCGCGCACATGGGCACGACGGTGGGCGGCACTATCGGCGCGGAGACCGCCTTCGCATTGGAGGATGCGGCGGTGCGCGTGCAAGAAATCTGTGACGCGGCGAAAGCCCAGAATCCCGATGTTTTATGCATGGCGCACGGCGGGCCCATCTCAAAGGCACCGGAGGCGGCGTTTATCAATGAGAAGACAGATACGGTGGGTTTCGTCGGTGCTTCTAGCATTGAGCGGTTCGCGTGTGAAGAGAGCATCCCGCGGGTGACAGCTTCGTTTAAGAAGTAGCATGCCGCCTATCCTTTGTAGGTAGGGCTTGAGCAATCCCTGCCTACATGGGAACTTGTTTTGAGCGATCCAACCCCATCGCATTGGGCAAGATCTGGAGATCTTGCCCTACAAACGGCAGCGACTTTGAAAAATGCTTGCATCTCCGCGAAGAATATGTTATACTTAAAATAACAGGACTGAAGGATCCGCAAAAAAAATGGTTATTGATGTGCTTTTGAGGATACTTTTGCACTTTTATGCCTGCATTAGTTTTGTAGGCATACTCGGTGCCTTTTGGCTGGTATTTCATTTGCTGAGAGGCAATGGAAAGGCATATCTCGCGCGCAGCCCGAAAACACGATTCGTCGTTCGCAATTGGAAGCCTTGCATCATCGGCTATTTGGCCGTTGGCGTAGCAATTGGTCCTGTGGCATGGGGCCACGTTTATATGCTCATTGCCACCCTCGTCCTTTGGGCAATGCTCATCGTTTTTCGGTGGGTAGTAGACTCTGCTTCAGAGGATGACGATGACGACGCACCTCCCGGTTAACAGGGAGCTCTGGAATGCCCATAATTTCTGAACTGAATCCGCCCGTTGTCAGGTTTCAACATGATGAAAACAAAACTCTATTTCGCATACGGCATGAATCTCAACTATGCCCACATGGAAACAGCTTGTCCAACCGCGGTCCCTATCGGCCCTCGGAAGATTCAGGGGTATCGCCTCGTCTTTCGGCAGTATGCCGACATCGTTGAATCTGAACCGGAAGACTGCGTCTGGGGCGGATGCTGGCAGATTGATGCCGCCGCTGAGACGCAGCTAGACGCAATTGAAGGCTACCCCCATCTCTACAAGAAGCTGGAGATTGATGGGATGATGGTTTATCAGATGACTGAGCCGCTCCCGCTGGTTACCCCCTTGCCCGGCTATCTGGCGATGATTCGGGAGGGCTTAGCCGACTTCGGTTTACCGCCGGGGACGTTGGAGAAAAATTTAGGGGAAGGGCGCGCTTAGAAAGCGCGCCTACCGCGTCCATTTTAAGGGGCACAATGTTATCTGAAATCCTTTTCTATGTTTATAGAGGTTATGCCTGTCTCCTTACGCTCTGCATCTGTTATCTCGGAATAAACTTATACATCGGCCGGGGAGAAAAAATCAGGCAGGGTTACCTGTTCCGGTTCTTTGCGCGCTGGTTCAAACTGATCCTGTTTAGCCACTTGTTTTTTGGAGCAGTGATAGGGGAGTTAGGTTGGATTGAGGTATTTTTCCTCTTATTCGTCCTCGTTTTTTACGGTTTGTGCATCGGTGGGGACTGGTATCTGGAACGTCTTGCAAAGAAGAACGATCCGGATAATGATGATTACTAATCCCAAATGACGTTGATTTGCCTTGTCTCTGTAGGTGAAGATTCGCCTGAGCTTGAGCTGAATCGCGGTGCCACGGTGGTTTTCTGCTTGTATTCTCTGGCAGGATATGCTATACTTGTATGAGATAATTTCTACAAAAAGCGGAGAAGCCAATGTCCAGCAACGTGCAAAAAATTGAAATCCTCACAGCCAACGATGCCGAACTGATGCGCATCAGCCGCGAAGGCACGCTGTCCCTGAACCTCACCGAAATGCGGGCGATCCGGTCCCACTTTCGCGCGTTGGAACGCGACCCAACCGATGTGGAGCTAGAAACGCTAGCCCAAACCTGGTCGGAACATTGCGTTCACAAAACCTTTAAAAGTCTCATTCATTATACAGCACCCGGCAAAAAACCAGAACGGATTGACGGGTTGTTCCCGACGTTCATCCAGGGCGCAACGCGAGACATCGCCGCGCCATGGTGCGTCTCTGTCTTTTCGGACAACGCGGGCATCATCGAGTTTGATGATACCTATAACCTTGTGTTTAAGGTAGAGACGCATAACCATCCCTCCGCAATTGAACCGTATGGCGGCGCGGCCACCGGCCTCGGCGGTGTGATTCGGGATTCACTCGGCACAGGGCTCGGCGCAAAGCCGATTCTCAACACGGATGTCTTCTGCTTCGGGCGGCTAGATACGCCTGATGCCGCATTGCCGAAAGGCACACTCCATCCGAAACGTGTCTTTAAAGGGGTTGTCGCCGGCGTGCGCGATTACGGGAACCGGATGGGCATTCCCACGGCGAACGGTGCCATCTTATTTGACGAAGGCTACACCGCGAATCCCCTCGTTTTCTGTGGCAACGTCGGCTTAATTCCGAAAGATAGGTGCGAGAAATCGGTTGAACCCGGTGACCTTATCGTCTCCATCGGTGGGCGAACCGGGCGCGATGGCCTCCACGGCGCGACCTTCTCTTCCGCCGAATTAAATGAGACTTCGGAAAGCCTCGGCAGTGTCGTCCAAATCGGTAACCCGATTATGGAGAAACAGGTTGTCGATGCCCTGCTCCAAGCGCGCGACAAACAGCTCTATCGTTCCATCACCGATTGCGGCGCGGGCGGCTTCTCCTCTGCCATCGGCGAAATGGGACAACACACCGGTGCCGAAGTCCATTTAGAACGAGTCTCGCTCAAATACGACGGACTCGCGCCGTGGGAAATCTGGCTCTCTGAAGCACAGGAACGGATGGTAGTCGCCGTCCCACCCAACAATCTTGCCGACTTGATAGACGTATGCGAAGCGGAAGGCGTGGAGGCGACAGCCCTCGGCACGTTCACGGATACGCAGAAACTCCAGGTCTTCTATGAAGGCGCGCTTGTCGCCGATATGGACATGGCCTTTCTACACGAGGGACTGCCGCAGCCGGTCAAAACGGCGGTGTGGAAACCGCCAAAAGGGCGCGCGCCTCAGCAGCACGATAAACTACCGGTGCCACAGGACTTCCTCGAAACGCTTTGTCGCCTCCTCGCGCATCCAAACATCGCCAGCAAAGAAGCTGTCATCCGGCAATATGACCACGAGGTGCAGGGCGGTCTCGTCATCAAACCGCTTGTCGGCGCAGAAAACGATGGCCCTAGCGATGCCTGTATCGCTACCCCTGTCTTCGGCAGCAGGAAAGGCGTTATCGTTGCCAATGGCATCAACCCGAAATATAGCGCCATCGACCCTTATCACAGTGCCGCGGCCGCCATTGACGAAGCACTCCGCAACGTCATCGCTGTCGGTGGCACACTGGCACGCACGGCGTTATTAGACAATTTCTGTTGGGGCAATCCGGACAAACCTGAGCGGCTCGGCGAATTAGTGCGCGCCGCTAAAGCGTGTTATGACATCGCCACCGCCTATGGCACGCCTTTTATCTCCGGCAAGGATAGTCTCTATAACGAATACCGCGATACGACCACGGGCGAGCAGCGCGCTATCCCCGCAACCGTGCTGATCTCCGCTATCTGTGTCATGGAGGATATCACCGGTGCTGTCACGATGGATGTGAAAGCACCCGGCAATGCCATTTATGTCATCGGCAACACGTATCCGGAACTCGGCGGTTCGCATTATAGCATGCTCGCTAGCGATGCCCCCCGCGGTCTGCCCCCGCAGGATGTGCCGACTGTCCGTCCAACCGAAGGGAAGTTGACAATGGAAACGCTCAGCACGGCTATCGGTAAAGGGTTAGTGCGTTCCTGCCATGATTGTTCGGAAGGCGGTATCGGTGTTGCGGCAGCGGAGATGGCATTCGCGGGTGGATACGGCATGCACTTGCATCTCGCGCCGGTGCCGGTAGACGCGGTTTCCAACAGTGCCTCCGATGAGATGCGCCTCTTTTCAGAATCACAGAGCCGCTTTCTCGTCGAAATTGAACCTGGCCATCAAGAGGCTTTTGAAACCCACATGGCAGACGTGCCGATAGGGTACCTAGGTGCCGTCACAGAAGGCGGGGAATTTAGTGTCACTGGCACGGAAGGCGACCTAATTATTGAAACCTCGATCAGCGTCCTAAAATCCGCGTGGCAGGGGACGCTGCGCTAGGCCCCATTTCTCGCGTGCGATAACCTCCTTAGAACGTAGGGCGGGGCCGTGTTTACGCGGGGCGACACGCGCACGTTTGCTGTAGGCGTGACCGTGACGGCCCTCGCCCTACGGGCAGGCGAGCCGATTTAATTCTTAGACATCAAAGGGAGCCAAGATGAAGAAACCGAAAGTCCTTATCTTACGCACGGCAGGGACGAACTGCGATGCCGAGACAGATGCCGCCTTCCAACTCGCCGGTGCCGAAACAGCGTTAGTCCATATCCAAAACCTTGTATCAAGAAATCGGGACCAGAGGACCTGCCTACAAGATTATCAAATCTTGGCGATTCCCGGCGGCTTCTCCTACGGCGACGATATTTCTGCCGGCATTCTCCTTGCGACAGAGATGAAGCACAAACTGACGGATGCTCTCACCCAATTCATTAGCGATGGCAAACTCATCATCGGGATATGCAACGGGTTTCAAGTGCTGGTCCGGGCAGGGTTGCTGCCGAAAGTCAACGGGTTTCACCGCGGTTTCTCCCCACAACAAGCCACCTTAGCGATGAATACCTCCGCCACATTCGAGTGCCGTTGGGTAACGCTGGAGACACAACAGGGAAACCCGTGCGTCTTTACAAAAGGGCTCAAACAACACCTCTATCTTCCTGTCGCGCATGCCGAGGGCCGGTTCACTGCGCCGGCGGCGGTGTTAGAACAATTGGAAACGCATCGTCAAATCGTCTTCCGCTACACCTCGTCAACGTCGCGGGCGAAGAGAGAAACTTGTCCTTATGACGGGGTAGCATACCCCGACAACCCTAACGGTTCCGATGCGAATATCGCGGGTATCTGCGATGCGACGGGGCGTATCTTCGGGATGATGCCGCATCCTGAGCGGTATCTCACGAAATGGCACCATCCTCGGTGGACACGCGAACCGCTCCCGGAAGAAGGCGATGGCGTAGCGATTTTCAAAAACGCTGTCAATTATGCCAAGGCTTCGTAGGGCGAGGGCCGTCACGCCGAAACTTTGTCATCTCTGCAGCCTTGCTGCAGAGATGTCCACTGTCCCTCGCCACGTCCGGCGACATTACAAAATTCCGTAGGGCGAGGGTTTGTCCTTCGCCGTGCCCAGATTTGACAAAAAACATGAGCCGCAAACTCACGCGCAGTCTCCTCCCCTTCTACATGAAACTTCCAGTCTTTTGGGCGTTCATCGTCGTGTCGCTGCTTGGGCAGTTGCTCTGGATATTTGCTGTCTCGCAAGATTCGCGGATCGACCTGCGTTGGGCGATTTTCGGGTATGCGCTGGGCGTTATTCTCGGATTTATGCAGGGGGAGTGGACGGCGCGGCTGTGGCAACGCACCTATCTGCAGGTTTTGAAACGCCAGTTAACCTTCTGGCAAGCGAGCGGCGCGAAAAGCCTCACCTACTATACCTGCCTTGCTCTCGGTTTACCGGTTGCGGGGAGCATCTTTATTCAGTCAACCGCAGTGTTGGTGGGCATCCAATCCTACGTTTTCGGTTTTGTCGGTGCGATGAATCTGGCGTTGCTATTGTGGGTGCGTCAAATTCCGAAGTAATAGACCGGAGGTATTTCGTCTTCAGTTCCTGGTATTCCCAAGTGAAAATGCGCTGCCCTGCCCGCGTAGGGAAACCAGCTCGCCGGATCTTGACTGTTACGCCTCAACGCTGTCATCTCTGCAGGTTTCCCTGCAGAGATGTCCACTGTTCGACACGGGTCGATTCCGAACTACAGCGGGGAGAACTGGATTGCTCTGAGTAATAAACAAATGCAACTCGACAAAAACCAGCGAAAAGCCGTGAATCATGTCACAGGCCCCGCCATCGTTGTCGCCGGGCCTGGAAGTGGGAAAACCACGGTCATCACCGAACGCATCCTAAACCTTATCCACGCGCACAATGTGCCGCCATCGGATATCCTCGCCATCGCCTTTAATAAGAAAGCAGTTGAGGAAATGGAGACTCGCGTTTCAGCGAGAAGTGCGGCTCCCGTTACCATTCGCACGCTGCACGCGTTCGGCAAAGATATTGTGATGGCGCACTACGCTCGTGCCGGATTCTCGCAAAAACCGCAAATCTGGGCTTCGCAAATTGAACAAGTCATTCAGGAAGAGCGACAGCAACTGGCACGCGAAACTGCTGCTACCAGAGTTGCTCTCTATAAAATTGCGAGCAAGAAGACCGGGCGGTGTTACATCGGGCAAACGATGAACCCGGAACGCCGGAGAGGGGAACACTTCAGTTACTCCTCAAACGATAGACTTCGGCAATCCATCCGTGCCGAAGGAGTTGATAACTTCAATTTTGAGGTGCTGGAATGGGTTGCCGGCCGTGATGCGAATCGCCGCGAGGCGGGCTGGATTTCGTTCTATAGAGCCCGTGCTGGTGTGTTTAATCGCGCAGATCCGTTGCGCGAACGGTATAGTAACCAACTCATGTTGGAGATGTTCTGCCAGCATTTCGGCATCGCTTACACTGCACATCTTGATAGAGAACTCGATTTTGAAGACCTTCGCGCCCAGTTTGACACGATAAAAGAGGTAGTTATGCGCGCCAAACGGCAGGTTGAAACTGGGCTGTTCGACCCGACTTCTCTCAATGACCGGGTTGCCCGCGCCTTCGCCGAGAAATACGAGAAGGTTAAAACGGAGGCGAACGCCATCGATTTTGAGGACATGCTCATCTACGCAGCGCACCTCCTAGAAGTTTGCCCGGACTTACGGGAGACTTACGTAGATCAATATCCGTATGTGCTGGTGGATGAGTTTCAGGATATTGCCCCAACCGATTTTCGGCTCATTTCGCTATTGTCGGAGAATCTGTTTGCTGTCGGCGACGATGATCAGGCGATTTACGGGTTTCGCGGCGGCAATTCGGAGATTATGCAGACGTTCGCCAGTCGACGCGATGTCAAAAAATACGAAATCACGCTCAACTACCGTTCCACGTCAACCATCGTTGAGCATGCGCGAGCCTTAATTGAGAAGAACGTGCCTCGCATGGAGAAAAACCTCCGTCGCATCAAGAAAAACCTCCGCGCCCAAAACCCGATGCAGTTTGAGATAAACGTTGTGGAGACAACACCCGAAACGCTAGCCGAAATCCTATTGGCAGAATTAGCAGGGCGGCGGGAGACTGGCATCCTCGCTCGCACTAACTATGAAGTTGCTGAACTCAAAAAGATTCTCCGCCGAGCGCGCGTCCAAAGCGGGCCTCCCGGTTCGGTAGAGATAACTACTATCCACAAAGCGAAGGGATGTGAATACGAGCGAGTGCTCCTCGTCCAAAACACGCTTGGCCGGCATTTCCCGCATCGTAGCGACGATATCCAAGCGGAGCGGCGCGTCTTCTATGTCGCCATGACGCGCGCGAAACGTGAGTTGATTGTGATCGGCGGAAAGTGCCAATTCATTCAGGATTTTGTGAATATCCGTAAAAATGTGGGCTATTATCTGCGGCAGTTTGCGTATTGGCGCGCGAGGCGGAAATTGAATCGGGACCAGGCAACACATTCCACCCGAAAAAAGATTTGACTTTTTGACAATTTCGTGGTATACTATAGATGGTCAAATGCGCGGAGTCGTGCCTTGTCGTGGCGAAGAAGTGGCACTTGAACTTCGCGATTTTTCACTACCCCTAACTTGAAGATGGAGGCAGTCAATTTGTAGACCGGCGGTTTTCCTGAAATTCGGTACTGCAACTCCGGAGAGTTTATTCGCAGGATATTTGACACGTAACGCTTGCGGAGATAAAACGATGAAGATTACGCAATTCACAATGGAAGAGGTCCGCTGTTTTAGCGAACGCCAGACGCTAGAAATTCGGCCTCTCACGTTCCTAGTCGGCGAGAACAGCACCGGCAAAACAACGGCACTTGCCTGTTTCCAGGTGTTGGCAAACTATTTGCGTCGTAACGAACTTGATTTTAATGCCGATCCTTATCCCATGGGCACCTTTAAGGACATCGTCAGAAACAGCCGCAAAAAAGAGAAGGCGTTTAAACTACGGATTGCCTATAGACACGCTAATCGAGATGTTGAGTGGACGGTCGAATTTGTTCAAAAAAAGGAACGAATTGAGCCTGCTGTGAATTCAGTCACGGTGAAATTCACTGATGGCGAAATCGTTTTTAAATCTGGAGATGAACCAGAACATTTTCTGCGCTTAGCCTACTTTGATGACGAACAGAATCATTATCAAATAGTTTGTGGGGCTAGTATATGGGATCTCTTTCCTAGTTTCTCCCTTTTCCGTTTTCTAGACCTATCCACGGGTATTTTAGAAGGGGAATCTGAGGGGAAAAATGCCCTAGCGAAATTTTTGGAAGCGAGTGAATACACATCGTGGGATATCTGGAACCATCTATCGGTATTTAGTACATCCCCGATTCGCTCAAGGCCCAAACGCACCTATGATCCGACACGCGAATTCAGCGATCCCGAAGGTAGCGATGTTCCGATGCAGTTAATGCGGATGGCAACAACCCAAAAAGACGATTGGGCTGCACTAAAAGCGCAGTTAGTCAAATTTGGAAAGAGCTCCGGCTTGTTTCAGAATGTAGAGGTAAAGAACCTTGGACGTTCCTTGGGTGACCCGTTCCAATTGAAATTCAAGGTCCGAGGCCCTAGTACCAATATCGTTGATGTCGGCTACGGTGTCAGTCAAATTTTGCCCATTCTGGTTCAGATTTTGGATTTTGACGCGTATGGCGAGAGTCCATTTTTCTTGCTACAACAACCGGAAGTCCATCTACACCCCAAAGCGCAGGCGGAGCTCTCCTCGCTACTCGTTCAGTTGGCAAGCACGAGTAACCGGTCGTTCATCATTGAAACGCACAGCGACTATATGATCGATCGCGCGCGCATCGACATCCGAAATGGGCACATTCGTCCCGAAGATGTGTCCCTGGTCTATTTTGAACCGAAAGGGAATCTCGTCAAGGTGCATAACATCGGATTTGACGAAATGGGCAACCTAGTGGGTGTCCCGCCGCATTATCGGGAGTTTTTCCTGAAAGAAACCGACCGGCTCATGGGTTTTGAGGATTAAACGATGGACATTATTTTAGATGCGGAAACTTTTCATCAATTCATGGATGCGGACAACGCTGAGATGAAGCTGATTATGCGGAAGTGGCTGTCCAACCGTAGCGGCACAATCGCTTATTCTCCTACAGAAAAATTGGAACCGGGGAGGAAAAAAGGCTGTATGGGTAGCCGGGTAATGGAAGATTCGTGGATAAAGGCACAAATCCGGGCGGGTAGGATCAGACTAGCCAAACGTCATGAGGTGCAGAAGGAGGAACAGGAAGCCTGGGCGGCAACGCGCGAATTGGCAAATTCGCCTGAAATCGCGGAGAGTTTAGCGCGGGCCGAGGCCGATATCAAAGCAGGGCGGCTCAAGAGCTGGAACGATGTTAAACGCGACGTTTGAGATTCAATTCACGAGCGAAGCCGACACTCATTACAATAGGCTTGATGAGAATATGACGCGGCGAGTTGACACAGCAATTGATACGTTAATGCAGAATCCCTTTTTCGGGCCTAATATCACCAAACTGCGGGGACGGTATGCGGGGCAATACCGGTACCGTGTCGGAAGTTATCGGATTTTTTATAGTGTAGATACCCGACGGCGTAAGTGCATTGTCAGCGGCATTCATCCGCGTGGCAGGGCATACAGTTAAGTGCGCTTTGTGATGCGCGGGTTCGTGAGGAGTATCCTTTCCGCTCCGCTGATTTTCATTTGCAAAACCGTCGGAGATCTGGTATAATTCTTGTAACATTCGATTTTTGGTTCCCCGCGCGGTTTAAAAGCGGGACCGCGCACTCGTCCCGCATTTCCAACCGATTGCAGAGGAGGAGCATGTTGTGAGATTATCAGAAGACAGACAAGTCGTAGAGGCTCTCAATCAAATTCTGGAGGAGTATCCTTATCTAGAATATGATGAAGAGCGTCATCAACGCGACCGGAACTTTGGCGGACTCCAGATTAATGTCCGTCCAAAAGATAAGCGTGATGTTCAGGTTATCTGGGATATTCGTGAAAGATTAGGACGCGCGACTAACCGAGACTATTTTTTCACCTACGGCGGCAGTTATCCGGGCGCGGATAATTTCGCTGAGGCATGGACATATTTCACTTTGCGGGAATTCTAGGCATCGGCGATGCAAAATTAACCCTCTAGAGAACGGAAGAAGTCAATCTTGTTTTCTGAGGGTTAATTTCCTGACAGATATACCCTAATGTGCAGCCCTTATCCGAGTAAATCTGAAATTTCGGAAATGTCAAAATTGACGAGGCTCCACAAAAGGGGCTCAACAATTTTTCAGACTGACGGTGAGCGCGATGAGTCCGCTAATAGCCCCAATGAGACTGAGGACAAGCGTCCAAAGCGAGCGATGCTTTGAAGAAGCCTCAGAATGTCCTTCCAATTTCCCTTTATTCTTAATCAACTCTTTCATGTCTTGCTCAATCACAGCGAGACGATTTTCAATGCGATCCATCCACCGAAAAATCATATCCCAAAATTTATTGTCCATAATCCCATCCTTATCAATTAGCATGCAACCGATGCATGGTTTGTAAATAGGATACCTTATTCCAGTCCATTTGTCAAGGCATTTTTTCTGAATCAGGATTTCCAAGGTTGCATCTACAAGAAAGACATCTCTGCAGCGTTGTCTACAGAGATGACAGATCTCCGCGATTAACACGATTAGGAAGCCTGCGCTATTGAACCTCTTTGGAGTGCCACCGGTATTTCCGTTGTTGAGTGCTGTTAGGCACGACAGGTTTATAGCATGTCAGGGTTCCCTGATGCTTAGCACCGTTAGGTTCAACATGTTTCTGTACATCGCGCATTTTAATTTGCAAAATCGCTGCAAATGTGGTATAATTAATGTGTTGTGTGAACTGCGCTAGCGCGATGTTCGCGCGGGGCCGAATGAGACATCTGGCAATTGAAATAACGCTTGAATTGCGTTCGCTGGGTCCCAAGGTGCGCGACTGAAATTCCCGAAACATGGCGCATTCATTAATGTCAAACTGTTGTCGCAAGATCTTGTCTGACGATGCTTCGGAGTTTTAAATTATGAAACCAGACGTTGCCTTCTACTACCCTGGCCAATCTTGGAGAGACGTAGACTGGATTAAAAACCTAGTCTGTTTCTTTGATGGAATTGCCGTGTTAGTCCCTGACAACATGGCAGCTCAGCATACATTTGATAACCTCGCAATTATTTCTTCACTGAAGGAACATGGACTGTTTTACGTGATTCGCCCGGAAAAAACAGTTGATGAAGAAGTTGCCGAAGCGTTAGCCAGCGTACTCGCTGATATAATATCCTCTGGGAGATTAGACTACCTAACCAGGGGTAAGGACTATGGACGTTCTGCCTTCGGTTCCTTGGCAATGTCAAAGCTCGGGTATTCTAGCAATCGGAAACTTGCTGCTACCATTTTCCAAAAACTCAAGTCACGTGGTTTGGCGGGTGACTCTGAGGATGGCGTTTCCATTCCACTGCATCGAACCGTAGAAACGTTGATTTTGATTCTCCTTGCCCAGATTCTCAGGGGAAAAGGGGACAGTATGGGGTTGACACTTTCCCCGGCAACCGATCGTGGAAATATCGTTAATGCCCTGAAGGAGATCATCTCAGGACCGAAATCTTCGTCACCTTCCATTGGCGAGATTGTTTCGTTTGACATGGCAAAGGTGGGTGTTGATCTCGGCAGAGTTCCTATTGACGAGGTGCTTGATTTCCGTCAGCAGCATTACTCTCAACACCGAGATTATATCCTATCAGTCCGTCAATTTGCGCGCGACCTCAGCCTCATGCCGCCAGAAGAACGTGCAATGAGGTTTGAACAACGTCAAGAAGAATTAGAAAATGCTTCTCATGCATTGAGGAAGACATATCGTAGTTCTTGGAGAAAACCTATTTCGTTTGCAATCGGTTTAACAGGGGCAGCATGGAACTATTTCAGCGGAGACCCGATTGGCGCGGTTATTGCAGGAGGGGCAGTTATTGCAGGAACTAATGCAGTATTCGGAACGCCACCTAGTCAATCAAACGAGGTTGGGGTTTACTCCTATCTCATTTCAACGAAACAGAGATTCTATTGAGGGACTTGACTCTCCGGTAGACTTTTTCTCAAATGGAGTATATCGTGAAAAGAAAGCATTTCGTCATCCTTGCCATTATTTTTCTGCTCGCAGTAGCAGGGACTATCAATGAAAAGATTGAACAGCAATCCGAACCCGACGTAGAGACGACAGAGGCATCTCTGGCCGCCCCACCGGTTGAAGAAAAACTCCCCAAGGTCGTTGAGGACGAATCTACTTCCTCACCTTCACGCATACCGTGCTGGATTCCCACGTAACACTATTTTTGTCGTTTTGGTTGTTTTTTGGCAGACCGCTGATGATCCGGTGTGATGCCGAGAGCCCGAAATTTCCCTCATCTTGTAAATCCGAGATTCAGACAAATGAGCTCTGAAAGTTCCAGAGATTTTCGCGCAGAAAAAAATTGACATTTCTCTACAATTAGTGTATAATTAATTAACAACGTCATTCGGTTTTCGGTTCCCTACGCGCTTTTTAATAGGGAACCGCGCCATCACCGCACACCTACCGGATAACGAAATCGTTTTAGATTCAGAGCAAACGGCCATCTAAGCTTTCATCGCCAAAAAAATAATCGGATTTACAGAGGTGAATATGATAAAATATCCCAACCAACACGTGCTCTATAAAGCAATCTACCAGCTCTACTTCCCTGCTATTCGACCGTTTATGGCGCGGGTGCTAGGGGCACTTCCGAATCGGGAAGGCGAAGCCTCGATCCAAAGCGAGGCTGATATAGATATTAAGGATGTCCCTCATCTCCTCCGAAGATACTGGTCTCCTCCCGAGCATCTCCCGCTCCACACTGGGGCATCCTACTTTGAATCGCTTTTCGACCGCAATAAGGATGTTCGGAGTACGATAGGGATAATAGGAGAAGCACGAAATCACGTTGCACATCCCGCCACCCAAGACATCGATCCGGAATATGCCAGAGCTCGCCTGTATGACATCGCCGAGGTGCTCGGGCTTATCAACGCCACCGAAGAAAAACGCGCCGTGCTAACTCTCCGCGATGAGCTCATCCGTAACACCAGCGAACTGCCATTATCGCTAGGCGAGCATCCGCAAATCACCGTTACGCCTTCACCTGTCAATCAGTCAGAGGCGTCTCCACCCGCTATCTCTTTGCCGCGCGTAGCGGAGAGTCATCTGGACATTGTTCCGAGGCACGATGCAGACGGGGCAGCCGAACGGGCACTGGATTGGGAAACCATTTCCGCTGCTTATCACAACGGGACTCCTGTGCGAGGTGTCGTGAAAAGGCTGCTGCCTTTTGGCGCGTTTGTGAACCTCGGCGGGGTTGAGGGGTTAGTCCCCAAGTCTGAATTGGCCTGGAATTGGAAACGCATTGAGCATCCGTCCGAAGTCATTTCAATCGGAGATGAGGTTGAAGCCCTGGTCATCAGAGTTGACAGAGAAGATCAGGAAATCTCGTTGAGTTTGAAACAGATGACGCAGGATCCGTGGATAGATGCCGAGGAGAAATATCCGATCGGTTCAATAGTTCAAGGCACGGTTGTTAACAAGGCGAGTTATGGCGCGTTCCTTGAGGTAGAAGCGGGTGTTTCAGGGCTCATTCATAAATCCAATATGGCTTATCCGTCTGAAGTCGTTCAAATTGGCGAAAAGGTTGATGCCGTGGTGCTTGAAGTCTCTAATCCAGATAGACGGATTTCATTTGGGATAAAGCAGTTGCAATTGAATCCCTAGGTGCTATACCGCACAAAAGTAACGGGCGAGCCCCGGTATGCAAAACACCCCATCCACCCGCAAACAATTCTACTTCCTCACCTTCACGCACACGGTGTTGGACTCTTACGCGACGCTATTATCGCACTTGCTGCCGCTACTGCTGACGAAACTTGTTGCAACAGCGGCGCGGAATAGTTTCGCTGGCACACTCGTATCTCTCTACAGCGTCTTCAGTTCGTTGGGGCAAATTCTTTTCGGATGGCTGTCAGACCGGGTGCGGACGGTGCATTTCCTGACCTTCGGCGTTTTACTCACTGCAGTCTGTCTGAGTCTGTTAGGGCTGGCGCCTTCCAAGTTGATTGTGTATCTACTCCTCGCTGTTGGCGGGCTCGGAGTCGCCGCCTTTCATCCGCAGGCGACGACTTATGCTGGTGCGCTCGCCGCGGAAGGGAGAGGGTTAGGCACCTCGATTTTTCTCACCGGCGGCAACGTCGGCCGCGCCCTCGGGCCGCTGGCACTGATGGCGATGCCGTACCGTTTCGGGCTGGCCTCACTGGCGTGGGGGATGGTACCGGGCGTTATCGTGGCGTTGTGCGTGCCGTGGGTGTTTCGCGACGCGCGCCATTTTAATGTTTCTATTGATGGAGATAGAGACGTTGGATCGCCGCTGCCGCCGCTACGGCGCGGCATCTTTTTACCGCTCATCGTGCTGTTCATCATCGCCGCGTTTCGGACGGTTACGGCTGTCGGCCTAGAAAGTTTCTTGTCTATCTATCTTGATAACCGGGACTATCCGAACCAGATCCGCTCTTTCATCCTCGCGCTCTTTATCTTTGCCGGTTCGGTGGGCATCATGGGCGGCGGTTGGATCTCCGACCGGGTGAATACCTATGTTCTGTTGCTATTTTCGCTACTCGGCGCGCCGCCCCTGCTCTACGCGTCGCTTCACACGGAAGGGCTGCCTTTCCTCGTCTTCCTCTTTTTAGGCAACGTTATCCTCGCGAGTTCGATCACGATTAACATCGTGCTTGCACAGATGATGCTGCGGGGACGTGAAAACATTGCGTCTAGCCTGATGATGGGCGCGGCGTGGGGTGTCGGCGGACTGTTGAATAAACTCGTCGGTGTATTGGGAGACCTGTTCGGTTTGCCTATCGTGTTGGACGGATTGGTGATGTTGCCGTTGTTGATGGCACCGCTGCTGCTTATCCTCCGCGACCTGCCGGATTTGTCAAAGGCACCGAAATAAGGGGATGAAGAGTTCGCGAGGGGCACCCTCGGCGATTCGCGCTCGCCGGGTTTTCCCTCGCGCTACAGGTGGAGCAATGTGAAACGCGATGTTCGTTGAGCAATCAGAAACGCCAGAGCAGACTTAGAAAATGCGTATTGATAATGTCGCCGAGGAGGAGCGCGTAGTCGAGACGGAACTGTTGCAACTGAACGCCAACGCCGCTCGTGAGGCTGCCGTTGCGATACCCAACTCGGAGTGCCAACGGTGCGCTGAGATGATATTCCATACCGAGGTGCGTTTGTCCACCGTAGCGTCCCTGCCACTGATAGGAGACGATGAGTTCCCGATTGAAAACGCGCCGGTTGGAATACGCCAGCCCGATATTCACATTAGCCGGGATGGACTCTTTATAACTCGCGAACGGCGTGTTCCATGTTAGTGTTGTCTGCGAGATGTCTTGCCAATTGATACCGAGCGCGAAACTACCGATTTGCAAACCAAAAAGCGCGTTCAGGTCAGGGAGGCGGATGAGCATGCCTGCATCAAAGCCGTAACCGCGGCTGCCGTAATTGTAGATTGCGGCGGATGCCTCGTCCAGACTCCCGCCGCCGTTGATGCGTTGCGAGAGCCACTTTGCATTGAGTCCGATGAGGAGCTCCGGTGGCAATGAATCTCTCCCGAAGTTGTCCCACCACGATTGACTGACAACGAACCGCTTCGCGAGGGTGAGGATATACGCGTTTTCGCTATCGCTGAGGTAACCCGTAGGGACGAAATCTTTCTCCTTCGGGCGCAGTCTCTCAATGTTTTTCCGTGCGTCCGCGCTGATATTCTCATCGAACGCGGGAATGGTTGGGTAAATCGGAATATCGTCAATTCCGGCGCGAATCCACGAAAGCCCAACCGCGAGGTTCGGGACGATTTGCCGAATGCCGCTGACGTAATTGAACGCGCCTAATCCCGAGCGCCGCGCGGCGTGCATCAAACAGAGTTGATTAGCGGCGGCGGCGTGCCCTTCCTCTTCGGCTGTTTGTCCGCGCGCGATGCTTGCGATACCGGCGGGATTCCAGTAGGTCGCGGTGGCATCGTCTGCGATGCTGACGTAGGCACCGCCGAGTCCGAGGGCGCGCCCGCCAACGCCGTTCGTCAAAAAATCCCCGGTGTAGTTTTCCGCTGATGCCGCCAAAACGGCGATGCAACTCCAGCCGATCAGCAGCAGAATCTTTTTAGCCAATGATTTTTGTATCCTTCCAGTTTTTGGCATTAGGACGGACGCAGAACAAACCCCGTAGGTTCTGTCCTGTGCATTTAGGGTTCAATATCCTTCACACAGCGAAATCCGATGTCGCTACTCAGCAGTGAAGGTTTTTCTCTGAAGCGGTTCGCCACGCGCACTCCCTCGGGACTGAAACTCCAAGAGCCCCCTCGCGTCACACGCCGTTCCTTTTTTTGAGCGGAGTTCTCGATAATCTGATGAATACCTTCGGCTCCCGAGGTCCCGTTTATTGTTCCTGCAACAGGGTTTCGGCGCGGCGAGTTGGCGTAAAACTGCTTCTGATACGCATCAAGGCACCATTCCAAGACGTTCCCCGCCATGTCATAGAGTCCATAGCGGTTGGCAGGATACGTGCCAACAGGCGTTGTTTTTTCAGCCTGCGTTTGGGATTTTGTCTTCTTGCCCTTTCCATAGTTTGCCTTGCTGGCATCAAGCGTATTGCCCCAGGGGTATTTCTGTTCCTTCAATCCGCTTCTCGCCGCCTTTTCCCATTCTGCTTCTGTCGGCAAACGTTTGCCGGCCCACTGCGCGTAGGCCATCGCGTCATGCCAACTCACGCCTACGACAGGATGCCGGTCGGTTGGAGAACACTGCACAACCCACTCAGGTAACGCCCGATGGCCGGTGGCTTCGACAAACCGCTTGTATTCGCCGACTGTTACTTCGTACGTGTCAATGTAGAACGCGTCAAGGTAAACGGTATGCACGGGCTTTTCGTCGGCATCACCGTGGGTGCTGCCCATTAGAAATTCGCTGGCGGGAATGAGTGCCATGTCAGCGAGTTCTTTCTCACAGTTTCCGCTAATTGTAAGGCAGAGCGTGCCAATGAGGAGAAACATGCATGCTTTCTTCATGAATCACACCCGGTTCAAGTCAAAATCGTTCCAATAGTATTGATATTTCGTGGCGTGCCATCCGTCATAAATTTCGTCCCAACCCATCCGATTGAAATGTGGCAGCAGCGAGCCCTCCGTGACAGGCTTGGAGCCTCCCTGATACCGATAATCCACCGAGAGACGAATCCGATCCGTGGTCTGATTCGGCAGTGCTTTATGCACGGTGTGACTGTGAAAGAAAAGCGCGTCGCCGAGGGCGTAATCTCCCGCCACCCAGCCGAGGCCGTCTGCCTCCAACGGCGCGGTATCAATACCGAGTCCTCCTGCGCCGAGCGCGGGCTTCACCGGAAATAT
Organism: uncultured Poribacteria bacterium; assembly: GCA_958296135.1. Taxonomy (GTDB): domain Bacteria; phylum Poribacteria; class WGA-4E; order WGA-4E; family WGA-3G; genus AGPOR5. The sequence continues at coordinate 2,747,796 of CATQHZ010000001.1, read as the reverse complement.
GCCAAACCGATGCGAACCGGCAAGCACGGACAACCCACCCAACTCTTCAGAGCACGCGCCGAGCGGAATCCACCCTGTGTAGGTGTCCTCGGTGCCGCGAATGTGGATGTAATCCTGATGCGCAGGCGTTGTGTATTTAGTGTTTTCAGGGAACATAATTCTTCCAATATTCCGCGGATGCACGAGCGTCTTCTCGCCGAACAATTTATCGCATACGTCCAAAATCGCTGGATGATGCGCGAACGCGTGGAAGGATTCAAGCCGTTGGAATTCGTCTAAAACGGGCCAATATCCGTCATCGCCTTCCATGAAAGGCGTGCTTGTGCGGATAGCATCCATCAGGTTTTCCCCGCCTTCCACCCATCCGTGGCGATGGCAGAGCACCAGAAAATCTCGCCGCAAATTGAGGATAGACTCGGCATCAATGAGGCCGCGAAAGTAGAGGTAGCCATCTTGTCGCGCTTGCTCGCGCAGTTTCTCGGCATCGTCTATCAGCGGATTGGAAACGGTAAAGGGTTTGATTTGTGTCATCGTGCGCTCCTTATCAAACTTTTTATCAATTATACCACCAAAACCGATAGCGTGTCAACAAAATTGTCTCCGCCGCAAAATTTCCTTGATCTCTTCTCCGTTTTCAGGTAAACTATCCTGAATTCTATTGACGAGGAACGCTCGCGATGCTATTTATTTTTTTTGTCGTCCTCATCCCGATTGCGGTTTGGCTGATTTTGCATTTCATATCCCGGCGCGAGGCGGATGACGAAGCGCGCCTGAAAGTCCCGATGGAGGTGTGCGCGCTCTGCCAAAACGAATTTCCGATGGAACAGCTGCTTGAAAAAGAGGTTGGCGGCTACGGCAGAGTCTATTGCTTCTGTGGGCAATGCATTGAGAATTTGAACCGCGAATATCAAGAGACGCGCGCTCACAGCGTGCCGCCCGAACACACAGAAAAAGCATAGGAGTCTTTTATGTATGATTTAGTCACGTTTGGCGAAGCGATGATTCGTCTCACTGCCCCAGAGTTTATGCGCCTAGAGCAGGCGACATCCCTCGCAATTACCGCTGGCGGTGCTGAGATGAACGTTGCCGTGAACGCCGCACAACTCGGCTTGAAAACCGCCTGGGTCTCACGACTTGTCGACAACTGGTCTGGCCGCTATATCCGCAACAAGGGCCGTGAACTGGGCGTGGATATGTCCAACATCGTCTGGGTGGATTTCGATGGCGTTGGGTTGGAGCGGAACGGGTTTTATCACCTTGAATTAGGTGCGGGTCCGCGCGCCAGCAGCGTCACGTATGACAGGGCTCATTCGGCGATTTCCAAAGTGCAGCCGGGCGAGCTCGATTGGGCCTCCATTTTCAGCGGGGCAAGTTGGTTTCATCTCAGTGGGATAACGCCGGCGTTATCAGCGTCCGCTGCGGCAGTCTCGGCGGAGGCACTGCAAGCGGCGCGCGCATCCGGAGTCAAGACGAGTTACGATCTGAACTTCCGTTCCAAATTGTGGAGTGCGGAACAGGCGCAGGCGGCAAACCGGCCGATGATGGCGCATGTCTCTGTCCTCATCGGCAACGAGGAAGATTTTGAGAAATCCCTCGGCTTCGCTGCGGAAGGCACAACGGAGGCATACAGCAAACTTGAACCCGACAGTTACAAAGAGGTCGCGCAGCGCGTCAAAGACGCGTTCCCGAACATTGAGATGATCGGCACGACACTGCGCGATGCCAAAACCGGCTGGCTCAACGATTGGCGCACCCTGCTTTTCGATGGTGAGGAATTCTATCTCTCGCGCATCTACGAAGATTTGGAATTGGTAGACCGGGTTGGCGGCGGCGATAGTTTCTCGGCAGGGTTAATTTACAGTCTGCTGAATGGAAAACCACCGCAGGAAGCAGTCGATTTCGCGGGGGGCTATTCCGCCTTAGCGCACACCTTCCCCGGCGATTTCAACTGGGCAACAGCCGAAGAGGCAGAGAAAGCGATGCAGGCAGGGAGCGTGCGGATTAGCCGTTAAGCGTGTTGTCGGCATCAATGTCGTTAGGCGGGAGCATAGGTTCCCGCCATTTGCATTTGTCTGAATCAGGATGGACAAGATTAGGAAGAGCCCCTTGTCAACCTGCCGTTTTTTCCGTGGGAAATCCTGTGTTGCTGGCGCATCTAGTGCCGTGGTCGGCGTGCGGTTTTTATCAAAAAAACAGCAGCACGATGAAAGGAGGATACCCCTAATCCAGAAAATCCTGCTAATCCTGCTTCAGATTACGTATGCCGAAGTGCCTCAATCGGAGCCATCTTCGCTGCTTGACTCGCCGGGTAAAATCCGAAAAAGATACCCACCGCACCCGCCGCTCCAACCGAAGTCAGCACCGACTTTAACGTAATGACAGAGGGCCAGTGTCCGAAGATTTTCCCAATTATCCACGCGAAGCCTTGCCCGACAATTGCGCCTAGCGCGATACCTAGCACACCGCCAATCAGACACAACAGTACCGATTCCGTGAGAAACTGAATCCGGATGTCAAACGCTTTCGCACCGACAGCTTTCCGCAGTCCGATTTCTGGAATCCGCTCGGTAACCGAGACGAGCATGATGTTCAGGATGCCGATGCCGGCGACAATCAACGAGACAGAGGCAATGATAACAAGCACCATCTCGATGATGAAAATCGTCTGTTTTGCCGACTTGATCCCCTGCTTCGCTGACCAGGTCCGGAAAAACGTGTCATCGCCGCTGTGGTTACGTCTCAGAATGGTTTTAACCTCTTTGAGTGCCTGTTCGACAACCATCGGACTTTTGGCGCGTGCCATGATAGCACCGACGTTTTTGCTGCCCCAAAAACGGTTCTGCGCTGTGGTAATCGGAATGAAGATCATGTTGTCGTCACTTCTCCCGGCCTCTAACCCGTCCCCGCGGCTCTCCATAACACCGATGACAGTAAAGCGTCTGCCATTAATCGCGACCTCCTTGCCGAGCGGGTCCGCGCCTTTAAACTGCTCCTCCCAGACTTTCGAGCCGATGACACAGACTTTCGACCAGAAACTCATGTCCGTATCGGCGAGGAATCTACCGTATCGGGTTTTCCATTGGCGAACCTCTTGGTATTCACGTGTTGTCGCCCGCATGTAGGTCCGCCTATGTCGCCCATCAACTTTGAAATCGATGGAGTAACTTGTCTCCACGGTGGCAAATTCGACGGATGGACATTCTTCCTGAATTGCGCGCAGGTCGCGCATCTCAAGTTTATGCGGGCTCGTATTGCGTCGCCAACGTCCGTTGGCCTCAATCCACCCGGGTCGGTAAACCCCGAACATGCTGGGCCCCCCGATTTTCTCGATCTCCGACATGAGGAGTTTTTCTGCGCCTGCGCCGACAGACATCATTGCAATCACACCGGCAATCCCGATCATAATCCCTAGAAGAGTTAGGATAGTGCGAAGTTTGCTTGCACGGAGCACGGAAAACGCCGAGATAAAATTTTCTAGGAGTTTCATATTTTCTTATTTCCCTTGCATGAATTCACGAGGTGTGCTAAACTATATAAGACGCGCCCTCGCGAATTGACATTATAATGATAGTATACCATTAAATTTTTAACACTGCAAGGTTTTTTAATTTTTGCCCCGGCAGACGCGGTTTGAAACTGCGCATTGCCAAAGCGCGCCTATCGGAAACCATGGAATCAGAGGCGGATGGCTCGTGGACACAAATCGCTCACATATCGCAAGTGGTGTCTTGCTTCCGTGGCTAGGCACACAAAAATCGACGGTGCCACGGGGCGTGCACGCGTGGATACAACTGCCTTCTGCCTTGCTGCAAACGCGCTATCGATTAAATGCGGTAGGCCGAACCTTCGGCGAAGCAGAGGGGGCGATAGCCATTCAGGCGGTGCTTCGGCAGTGGGAGCAGCATCGCGAATTTCACCGACACTATCTGATTGCACAGCCGCATGCGGATGCCCCCTGCTATCATATTAGCGAGTATGTGCAGCGATGTGTGGCAGGGGAGCTCGCAATTGCAGCACGGTTGCGCGGGCGAACCGTGCTGCACCTCCGTCAAACCGCAGCGCAAGGACTACCAGATTTGCTGAGTGAGAACGGCGTTTCGGTATTCATAGAACAAGTGCTGATGGGTTCCCTCAACGCTCACGGGAAAGCATCCCTCATCGGTTTCGCCTGCGAATTGCCGCGATTTTTATCTATCTTAGAATCAGATGCCGATTCGGTTCCGTGGAGTCGGACGCTGAAAGACACGGTTCAGGCATACTTACCGCTCATCTTTTATGATACCTACGACTCGGCGGCAGTTCGGAACGCGTTTTGGCGAGCGGTGACGACGCAATTCGCGAATTGCTTTCTCGCCGGCGTGCGTGATTTCTGTCATCAGGAGGGACTACAGTTCGCTGTGAGTATTCCTGAAAGTGCAAGAGCGTTGGAATTTGAATTGGGTGCGATGCTGGCAGAGGTAGATTGCCCGATTCTCACTGTGTCTGACGCGGGAAAAGCGCGCTTGCAACGCGCGCCTCCCGTAGGAGGGACGGCTAGACGGTGCGTCGTCTCCAAATGGGTTTCTGGCAATGCACGCTACGCGGGGATTTCGCGGAAAGGTTCACATCAACTAAAGCAGTCGCTTCAAGATGTTGCCCTTGGCTTTAACGTGTGGGTTTCTGGAAGTCCACCGTCGTTTTGTGAGAACCTGTTGGCGGTTGGACATCCAAAGCGGCAACTGCTGATGGTTGCGCCGACGCAGAGTCTCTGGACAAAACCTGATGAGAAGCAGTGGAACTATCTGACGAAAGCGTGGGGGTGGCTGTGCCAAACGGTATCGCAGTTGGGTTACGACTTTCGGATTGTTTCCGAACGAGAACTGCGTTTTGCCACGATAGATAGGAAACGTCGCTGTCTCTGTTTTGCCAATCCAGCGGAGCAAAGCGCGCCTGGCGCAGAGGTTTATCGCGTTGTGCTACTGCCGAGTTGCCTCTCACTGCAGGAAGAGACAGTGAACTGCCTGCGTGCATTGACGAAGGCGAAAGGTAAATTGATAGTGAACGAACCAGTGCCATATCTGCTCAATGGACGGATCGGATTAAAACCGTATCCACTGGAACAACTCATCTATGGGCGGCGGACAACTATCCTCCGAGGCCCATTGGGCGAACGGGAGGCCGCACTGAAAAAGTATCTCCGAAAATGGATAACCCCAGCCATTTCGGTGTATGCGAAGCCGGTGAATGAACCGACGCTCGCACTCCAGTTCCAGCACCGAGTGACTGAAGATGCCGACATGTTCTATCTCTACAACGCGGAGAGTGCACCGATCGATGTCTTGGTTGAGATACGCGGCAAGTCGGAAAGTGTGGAGGAATTTTGTCTGCTGGAAGGCACGAAAACCGCTGTCGATTTTTGGCATGCAGATGGAAAAACGTATCTAAATACCGCGTTTGCGCATGAACAAGGGCGGCTTTTTGCCCGTAGAAATAGGAGCCCGTAGGCGTGCTTTCAAAGCGCGCCTACCGGACATCAGAATTGTAAGGGCGGATTTCCATGTCCGCCTGCATACAAAAGGATGGGACAATGACTGGAGGCCATATCTTCGTTGAATGTTTGAAAGAACAGGGTGTTGAGGTAATCTTCGGATTGCCGGGGAACCATCTTGACACCGTTTATGAGGCGTTGTATCACAACCAAGAGAGCATCCGACACTACGTCACGCGGCACGAGGGCGGCACGGCGTTTATGGCTGATGGCTATGCCCGAGCCACTGGCGATGTCGGTGTCTGCATGACTGTTCCTGGGCCCGGCTCTAACAACGCCTCTATTGGGATTTGCGAGGCATACACTGCATGCTCACCGGTGCTGTGGATAACCGGGCAGAATCCAGCGGGCCTTGCACAGAAAGACCCGAGGAAGAGTTTTCACGGCTTAGATCAGCGTGCCGCCTTTTCCTCAATGACAAAACACATTGAGATTGTGCATCGCGTGGCGCAGATTCCGGGTGCTGTCAACAGAGCGTTCGGCGCGATGCGCTCAGGCAGGCCTGGGCCTGTATTGATTGAATTGGCAACCGATGCCCTACAAGCAGTTGCCGCGCTGCCTATCCCGCCGCGAAATAACGGCATCTGCACCGCAGCAAGCAATGCAGATATTGCGGCGGCGGTGAGACTTATCTGCGCTGCGGAACGGCCGTTCATTCTCTCCGGTAGCGGCGTTAGTCATTCCCGTGCAACCGAGGAACTGCTGGCGTTCGCGCGCGCCCTCAATGCGCCGATAGCGATGACGAGCATGGGCAAAGGCTCTATCCCCGAAGACTCGCCCTACTCCATTGGCATCTTCCGAGACAGCGTTGCGCAAGCGGCATTGGAAGCATCCGACTTGATCATTGCTATCGGAACCCGATTTACCTATCGGGATACCGGCAATTGGACGCTGAGAATCGATAAACCCCTGTTGCACATTGAGGCTGATGTAGACGAGATTCACAAGGAATACCCCGCGACCGTCGGTATCGGTGCCGCTCCGAAGTTTGTCTTGCAACAGCTGAATGCCGCGCTGCACAGTGAGAAACGGACAGATGGATGGGGCGGAGGCGTGCGGCAATTGCGGAGCCAATTCACCGCAATTGAAGTGCCGCAAATCTTGCGAGAGATGCGCGATGTTTTGCCTCGCGATGCTATCTTATCAGTGGATGTCAACATCACTGGCTACGGCGCGCTTCCGCATTTCCCGGTGTATTCTCCTGGAAGTTTCATCTTCTCCGGCATCTCTGTCGCCATGGGCATCGGGTTGACAGGTGCCATCGGTGCGCAGGTCGCGTATCCGGACCGGAAGGTTGTCGCGCTCAGCGGTGATGGTGGCTTCCTCATGACAAGCCCAGATCTGGCGACAGCAGTGATGTATAACCTTCCTGTTGTCACGCTTGTGATGAACGATAACCAGTATACCTCTATTGAGCGAGGGCAGCTGCGCCGTTTCGGCAAGCGCATTGGGGTTGAGTTGGTGAACCCCGACTTCGTGCAATTCGCTGAATCGTTCGGCGCAATCGGGCTGCGCGTCGAAGACCTGGGCGATTTTAAACCGACGCTTGAAAAGGCACTCGCTTTGGAGAAGCCGGTCGTCGTTGAAGTTGTCAAGTAGGAAAAGCCCCTTTAGGAGCTTAATGGCTCTAGTAGAAGGGACTCCTGGTCCTGTTGGATTGGTGAATTGCGCGGGACGGGCCCTCGCACTACGGGTTAATAATGTCGGTGGGATTCCCAAATCCCGAAAGGAATTTTAAATATGCCTAAAAAAATCGGTGTTTTAACAGGAGGCGGCGACACAAGCGCGCTCAACGCTACCCTCAAAGGAATCGCTTTGAAAGCCGAGGAGCTCGGTTTTGAACTCGTTGGATTCATGGAAGGGTGGAAAGGCGTTCTGAAAGGCGGACGCTACTTCGCCCTCACCCCTGATTTGATTGACGAAAATTACGGTGGCACGCTGCTGAAAAGCTCGCGTACCAACCTCATCGCGATGCACAAATTGGACGAGGCGATTCAGAACCTAAAAAAATTGGATATCAGCGGCCTCATCCCGATTGGCGGTGACGATACGCTGACAGTTGGTGCCGCGCTCTCCGAGCAATTCACAACCGTGTTTGTCACAAAAACAATTGACAACGATGTTGGCATTAATCCACCGGAAGGGGATGCTGTGGATTACTCCAAAATGGTGAACTATTTCTGCCCCGGGTTCCCGACAGCGGCGAGTCGCATTATCAGTGCTGTCCGCGACTTGCGCACCACCGCCTATTCACACGACAGGGTTATCGTCGTGGAGGCGATGGGTAGGGATGCAGGGTGGTTGACGCTTGCGTCTGCTTATGGCCACGCCGACCTTATCGTTGTGCCGGAAGTGCCGTATCAACCAGACCGGCTGGCGGAAGCGATTCGCGAGAAACACGCCGAACGCGGTGACGTGATTGTTGTCGTCTCGGAGGGCATCCGAAACGATGCAGGCGAATTGATGATAACCTCGCAGGCAGAATTGGATGCGTTCGGGCACACCAAACCGGGTGGATGCTCCGAAATCATCGTTGAAGCGATGAAGAATCGGCTCCCTCATATTTCAGGTTCAGCGTTCCGGGCTTTGATACTCGGCTATCTCCAACGGTGTGGGAGCCCAACCGCTTTGGATAGAGACACTGCGATTAAGGCGGGCTCGCTCGCGGTGCGCGCACTTGCAGATGGCATGGTGAACGGTGTCGCAACGATTACGCGAACCGATACCGGTATCGAGCCGACGTTGTTGCCATTAGAGCAAGTGCTGAAGCGCGATGCTACGGGACATGTCATCCGTCGCAGCCTGGACCTGCGGTTTTACGATGCGGCGCGGTATCAGATGTCAGCGGCGGGTGCAGGGTATTTCCGTCCCCTCTTCGGCGATCTGCCGCGTCGTTCGCTATCCTTGGATGAGCGTCGGATTCCTATCGGTGAGATTGCGTAAATAGGCGTGCCCATTCGGTAGGCGCGGTCTGTAACCGCGCCTACCGGGGCCATTTCTGTGCAAATCCTCTGAAATTTGATTGACATTTGTCAACCGAATAGGTTATCATAATATGAACTCCGAAGAGTATAGAAGTAGCGGCGTATGAATTCACCTATTGAGATTTCGCGTTTGGAAGACTACCTCAACCACATCGGCGATTTCGCAACATCAGAGAAGAGTCATCTGTATCGCGGGCAGGAAGACGCAGAGTGGGACGTGACAAGCGGTGTCCTTCGCCGTTTGTTAAGCGTTTATAAGGGACGGACGCAGTTACTCCCCTCGCTGTGCTGGGGTTATCTTCTTCAACTCGTAGATGAAGTTCAACTTGAATACCCTTCGATCTACCGCAGCCTGTCTCCGTTGGAGTGTCTGGCACACTTGCAACATAACGGTGTCGCGACCGGGCTGATCGATTTTACGTTTAATCCGCTTGTCGCCTTGTGGTTTGCCTGTGCGGTGGCAGAAAAGCAAGCAAGCGGCAAAGTCATTGTTTTGGAAAACGACAGTGATAAGATTTGTGCGATAAAGTCAATAAAAGAGCTTGAAAGTGGGTTAGAAAATTTTTTTGGCCCCGCTGGAAGCAAATGGCATCTTTGGGCCCCGGCGTTGGATAGCCGATTGGTAGACACCCAACGCATCACCCGGCAATATTCCGTGTTTCTCCGAAGTGCGCAACGAAATGATCTCCAACGAAATCGTCATTCCTCATGCCCACAAAGCGGTGCTGAGAACCGAATTGGCAAATGTGGGAATCTCGGAGGAAACCCTCTTTGCCGATCCGCCCGGTTTTTGGGAGAGGAACACGTCACAGCACTATTACGACATGGATCTCATCAAACCTTACTATGGAGAAATCCTATGAGCGAAGATAGAGTCATTAACGGGGTTAGCCTCCACTCGCACTATTTAATCCGTGGCAGTTTCAGGTTGGCTGCTGACGAATACGACCCGGCAATCGAGGACTTTAATAAGTCACTTGAGTTAAAACCGGGTCAAGTGCACGCACATAGTTATCGCGGCCTAGCTTATCTGGCTAAAGGCGAATACGATTTGGCGGGTGAGGACTTTAACACTACAAGGAAACTTGACCCGAGGTATCCTTACGCCTATTACAATCTCGGCGAACTCTACCGTGCTCAGGGCGATGTGGCGCGAGCGATTGAGGAATATAACACCGCCATAACATGCCAGTCTGATTTGGCCGAAGCATACAACCGGCTCGGCGAAATTTACTACGCTCAAGGCGATGTGACGCGAGCGATTGAAGAATACTCCACTGCCATAAAATGTCGATACAATTTTGTGGATGCTTGTATCAACCGCGGCACCGCTTATTACGAGCAAGGCGCGCTGATGCGTGCCATCAAAGACTTCAGCAGGGCGATAAAATTCAGACCGCGGTTTGCCGAGGCGTATTACTACCGCGGTAACGCCTATCGGGACAAAGGCTACTACGAATTCGCTATTGAGAATTATAGCGATGCAATCAGCCTCAAATCCGATTATGCTGAAGCGAAGGCGGCCCTGAGCGCGGAGTTCCATAAGCATTACGAAAGCCTCGCGGCATTTGAGGAGGAAACCGGCGAGAGTTTGCCGCAAGACATCGCTGCATTGGTAACGCAACCACAGTCGTGAAAACCGATGAACCTGCCGCAAGAATACGTCGCGATGTGCCGCCACCCCGAAATTCAGGCACTGCGCCCGGAAAAATGTCCCCAACCCGTAGTGCGAGGGCCTGTCTCTCGCGAGTGCCTGGCAGAATCAGCCCAACCCGTAGTGCGAGGGCCTGTCCCTCGCGCTCTACTGGCAGAACCGGAGGAACCGGAAAACTTATGGCTCCCCACGCGCGCCCAACTCCTCGCGCTCTTGGCGGAGAAGCTTCCGTATCCAGAAACCGCCGTATTCCGTCAAACCGTCTATGGATGGGAATACCAGACCTGTCTTCGCGAATGGGCGGCAGATTACGGCACCTACATTGACGCGCATCGCCGATTTGTCGGTGCCTCGCCAGAAATAGTGCTGCTGCAGGCGTTAACCGCCGCCCTCGGCATCGGCGAACGATGGATGGTGTAAGGAGAAAAAAACCGAGACACACGATGAACTTTGAAACCCTATTGACAACGATCCAAGAATACCAACAGGCACAGATCCCGAATTTTGATACTTTAAACTCTCTTTTGAACGATACGTTCGGCGACTGGCTGGCATCACAAGGCATCAGTCACCTCGCGATGCTACCGGAAAACCGGCTCTGTCTCAACGTGACAGGACAACTTCAAAACGCCGCACCGATTGAGGGAATCGAGTTCTACCAACGCTTTCTCATTGCTTCCGTGCATAAAATTACGGGACCCGAGGAAATCGCGGCGGCACTCACGCACTATGATTCCGATGGCGACGGTGCGTATGTCTGGCTCATCCCGGACGGTTACATGGCGGCGTTAACCACGACAGAACAGAAATGGGAACGAGATGGCGGGGGCTATTTCTCGCACGAATCCATCTGCATCTCCAACACGTCAGACCGGGGGACCCGGTGTCTGTTAGAGGTGCTTTATGAGGATACGTCGATGGAGAACGTCTCTTGCGAGTTTGAGGTGCCGGCGCACCGTTCCGTGCATTATCGCATAGATAAACTGAAAGGCGAAGATGGCAAACCGCTCATCGCCAAAGACGCGCCGGTCAGTTACAAAATCACGAGCTGCGACGCGCGCATCGTCGTCCAAGGCTCGCGTATCCTGACCAGCGGTGAAAACAGCGCGTTTGCCAGTTTCGGCACCGTCATAGCCTGGTGCCCGCTGTAAGGGCGGATTTCTATATCTGCCTTTATGTGCCGGTAGGCGCGCTTTGTAAGCGAGCCCACGGCATTCGTTTCCGCGTAGATTCTATAAAAAGGAGAACGACGACTCAATGAAAGATAACGGCAATGTCTCAGAGGAACAGGAAGTGCAATTCGCCCGGATGTCGCAATATCCAAACGAAGTGTTAGCGGCGGCACTCAAGCATTTTGACGAGGGCAATGCGAAAGTGGAGCTCGGGCAACAGGAAGCCGCCCTTGCGGAATTTGAGGAGGCGATCCGCCTCTTCCCGGATTACGCCGAGGCATACCACAACCGCGGTGTGTTAAAGGCACAGCTATGGGATGATTACCAAGCTGCCATTGAAGACTACGACACCGCGATCCGCCTCATGCCGAGCGCGGCGCAAGCCTACCGCAGTCGCGGTAACGCGAAGATGATCTTGAGCAGATTCGATGAGGCTGTTGAAGACTTCGACGAGGCAATCCGATTAAACCCCGATTATGCCGAGGCATACCATAACCGCGGCGTTGTGATGGCAAAATTCGGGAAATCTGAAGCGGCAATCTCGGACTTCACCGAGGCAATCCGATTCAACCCGGAGCAAGCTATCTCCTACAGCAATCGCGGATTCGAGCGGGCGAACCTCGGACAATTCCAAGCCGCTGTTGACGATTACGACATCGCTATCCGCTTGGCACCCGCCGTGGTTGACACCTATAGCAAACGCGGGTTTGCAAAGGCGGCCCTCGGACAAACGGAAGCCGCGATTGAAGATTTCGACGAGGTCCTCCGCCGGAATCCCGATGATCTGGGCGCGTATGGCGGACGCGGCCTCGCAAAGGCGATGCTCGGCCGCATCACGGAGGCGAAGCAGGATATCCAAAAGGCGTTGAAACTCGCCGAAGGCGGAGACCCGAGGGTTATCGCAGCTCTTCGGCAAAATCTCGCTGCACTTGGTTAAGAGGTAGCATCACCGTCTGTAGTTCTGGCTCGCCTGAGCCGGAACCGTATTAACCCGTGGCGCGAGGGAAAACCTGTCCCTCGCAATCTCCCGATCCAAAAAGGAGACCCAGGTGAACTACAAAACCGAATTCTTGTGGAGACGACTCCCTTACATCATCGCGGCACTGCTTTTCTTCTCCATAACAACTGGCGCATCCGCCTTAACCACCGAGCAGATTGCCCAGAAAGCGTTAGCCGCCACCGTCTATTTAGAGATGAAAGACAGCACCGGCAAGACGCTCGGTTTTGGCAGCGGCTTCTTCGTCAAACCGAACCAGATTGCCACCAACTTCCACGTTATTGAAGGCGCAGCACAAGGCACCGCTAAGTTAGTCGGCAAATACACGCGGTATAAAATTGAAGGCATCGTCGCCACCGATAAGGACAACGATCTCGCTGTTCTGAAAGTCACCGCGTATGGAGTCACCCCGTTACCCCTCGGCGACAGCGATACCGTGAATATCGGAGCGACAGTCTACGTCGCTGGCAACCCGAAAGGGTTGGAAGGCACCTTCTCCAACGGCATCATCAGCCGCCGAGAAAGCTATCCGAAAAAGCGGCTTCAGATGACAGCACCCATTTCACCGGGCAGTAGCGGCGGACCTGTGCTGAATAGCGAGGGAGAGGTTATCGGGATTTCGGTTTCGGTTCATCGTGCGCTTGACGCGCAGAATCTGAATTTTGCGATTCCATCAAACTATTTGAAGGCATTGCTTGCGAAGGCGCGTCCTGCGAAACCTTTGTTGCAGAATAGCCGATCCATATCTGCGGAGACTTACTTCAGTTGGGGACATGCGAAATATGAGTTGGGACTGTATCATGCCGCCATTGCTGATTATGATATGGCGATTCGCCTCAAACCCGATGATGCTGTAGCCTACTACAATCGGGGAGGTGCGAAGTATAATCTGGAGCAATATGCTGCTGCCATTGCTGATTATGATATGGCGATTCGCCTTAAACCTGATGATGCCGCTGCCTACTACAATCGGGGAGTCGCGAAGTATAGTCTGAAGCAATACTTTGCCGCCATCTCTGATTACGATATAGCAATTCGTCTGAAACCCGATGATGCCGCTGCCTACTACAATCGGGGAAATGCGAAGGCTAATCTGGAGCAATACTTTCCTGCTATCTCCGACTATGATATGGCGATTCACCTCAAACCCGATAATGCCGCTGCCTACAACAATCGGGGAAGTGCGAAGGCTAATCTGGAGCAATACTTTGCCGCCATCTCTGATTACGATATAGCAATTCGTCTGAAACCCGATGATGCCGCTGCCTACTACAATCGGGGAAATGCGAAGGCTAATCTGGAGCAATACTTTCCTGCTATCTCCGACTATGATATGGCGATTCACCTCAAACCCGATAATGCCGCTGCCTACAACAATCGGGGAAGTGCGAAGGCTAATCTGGAGCAATATGAGGCATCCATCTCTGATTACACCCAAGCGATTCGCCTCAAACCCGATTTTGTCCTTGCCTATTACAGTCGGGGACTCGCGAAGGCTTTGCTAGGTCGGACTTGGGAAGCGAAGCAGGATTTGTGGACTGCATTGAGGCTCGCGGAAAAGACTGGCGATGAGAGCCTTAAAGCCAGCATTCAGCGAACTCTTCGGCTTCTTGAATAGTCAAATTTTATCGCGCAAAAACACTGCGTTGAAATTAATTTGACATGGAAGCGCGAAATGTGGTATCCTATTTATATCCTAAATCTTTTGGAGTGAAGTGATGAATCACCATAACATTTTCACCGTAACAAATGAAGACCTCGGCCGGCTTAATGATCGGGCAGCGGTTGATTTCTTTCAGCAGTTGCTTTGGGCCGAAGCCCACAAGATCGGGCTAGGAATCAATAAGATTAACGTCCCCGGTCCCAGTTGGGTTAATGTCCAAGATGGTGGGGTTGATGCTACCGTTGATGATGCTCAAATCACCGAGGAAAACGGGCTAATTAAGCCCGGGAAGACCAGTTACCAAATTAAAGCCGGTGAGTTCAAACCGTCGCAAAAATCCGAAATCCTTAAGGAATTCTTCGGCACAAAAAGCCGGCCAAAAAAACTTGGAGAAAGCATCAAGGCCTGTCTTGATGATAATGGCACTTACGTTTTGGTTTGCACCGGTATTGAACTTTCTGCTAGCCAGCGTAGCAAGGCTCTCTGTCACATCAAGTCCCTTCTAAACGAAAGATGTGGTTATCAAAATCCCAAGATTGAGGTGTGGGGCCAGAACACTTTAATCGGTTTTCTTAACGAGTTTCCATCGTTGGCACTGCAAGTTAATGGACGCAGTCATGCGCAGTTTCAGACGCATCAGAGCTGGTCGCAAAATGCAGACATGCGTGTTGAATTTGTCCCAGGGCAAGCACAGAACGAGTTGATTTCACAAATCCAAAATGAACTGCGGCAGAACGATGATACGGTTCATGTGCGTGTGTTGGGGGAACCCGGCATCGGCAAAACGAGGCTGGTTTTTGAGGCCACACGGGCTGCAGAAGATTTAGTGCCGCTGGTTGTCTATTGCACCGCGGCTCAGTTTCGGAATAGCGTTTTGATGAATGAACTCGTCCGGGACGATAACCCATTCACCGCCATTTTGGTGATTGACGAGTGCGATTCGGGTCGCAGTTTTGATATCTGGAATAAACTCAAATATCGCGGTGCGCGGATCAAATTGGTTACTATCTCTAATGATTACGAGGCGAGGTCCGGGGGTATCATCTACCATGACATACCGCCGCTTGATAACGAGCAAATTCGCCGAATCATCCAGAACTATATGCCTATTTTGGATTTCCAAGCCGATCGTTGGGCTGAACTCTGTAGCGGCTCTCCGAGAGTCGCGCATGTCATCGCGGGGAACTTGGTGAGGCATCCAGATGACGTGCTAAAAACGCCGAGCACGGTCGATATTTGGGGACGTTACGTTGCCGGGAACGACGATCCAGCCAGCCAAAAAGTCAAACAGCGTCAGCGAGTGCTTCGACACCTTGCGCTCTTTAAACGGTTCGGTTTTGAGCGATCGGTTATCGCTGAAGCCCAATCTATCGCCAAAAAGGCGAAGGTTCCCTGGATAGACTTTCAGGAAATTGTTAAAGAGCTAAGAGACCGCAAAATCCTGCAAGGCGAGTTTACGCTTTACATCACCCCAAAGGCACTCCATATCAAGTTATGGACAGAGTGGTGGGACACTTATGGGCGGCTCTTCAATCTTGAGGAATTCACCCAAGGCTTAAAATCGGAGTTGGTTGAGTGGTTCTATGAGATGTTTCAGTACGCCGCCGAGTCGGATGCTGCGTCAAGAATCGTCAAAGACCTCCTCAGTCCGGATGGGCCATTTCAGGATGATGCGTATCTGAACACAAGGTTGGGTAGCCGTTTTTTTTCGGCACTGACTGAAGCGGATCCGAAATCTGCCTTAAGGTGCCTGACACGAACGCTGGGCACCTGGGATAAAGAGACGCTGTTGCAATTCACAGAGGGACGAAGGCATGTGATCTGGGCTCTTGAAAAGATTGCCATGTGGCGTGAGCAGTTTGCGGATGCAGCGCGGTTGCTCCTCGCCCTCGGCGAAGCAGAGAATGAAACTTGCAGAAACAACGCCAGCGGCGTATTCGCGGGGCTCTTTTCGCCGGGATACGGCCCAGTCGCGCCTACTGAGGCTTCTCCAGAAGAACGGTTTCCTATCTTGAAAGAGGCGTTTGAATCGGGTTCAAAGGAGAGACGCGCGCTGGCGTTGAAAGCTTGCGATGTAGCGTTAGAATCCAGGCGTTTTTCGCGGATGGCGGGGCCAGAATATCAAGGCTTGCGCAAGGAACCTCAACTTTGGAATCCGCAGACATGCGGCGAATTTTTTGATGCCTACCGCCGTGTCTGGCACCTTCTGGCCGAACAATTGCCTCGTTTGCCAGAGGAGGAACAAAAAAACGGCGCAAACATTCTGCTTGTGCAAGCCCACGGACTCGGACAGATAGCGAATCTGAGCGATATGATTGTGGAGACGCTTCGGATGCTCGCGGAAGAGGCGTTGGTTGATGAAAAGCAACTCATCAAAACCGTTGTTGACTTTCTTCGCGGTGCCGCCGAAGACTTGCCTGACGGAACCCGAAAACACTGGGAGCAACTCAGGGATAGCTTAGTTCCAGATGATTTTCAGTCCCTCATGCGCCGGTATGTTGGGATGGCCTTGCAGGAGGACCTGTTTGACGAAAACAAAAATTACCTTGAACACGGCCATCCGCAAGTCCATAACCTCGCGCAGCAAGCTATTGAGAATCCATCTCTTTTACGAACAGAACTGCCGTGGCTCGTCACGACGGCGGCACAGAATGCGGGAACCTTTGGATATGCGCTCGGGAATAGGGACGACGGTTTTTCCCTGCTGCCAATTCTCCTGGATGCCCAACGCAACGCGGGAGAAGATGCAAGCGGCTTTTTTCTCGGCTGCTATTTCCGCACGATGTTTGAGAGTGACGTGGCACAGTGGGAAGAACAACTTGATACGTTAAGTGAAGATACCACTTTGAATGTGTTGGTTCCAGAACTGACGCAATATTCAGGCCTGACAGATCGCGCTGGTTCGCGCCTCCTCACTCTTGCCAAAAAGGGGGTTATTGGTACCAATGCCTTCGGACTTTTTGTCGCTGGCAAGATTATTGACAACTTGTCCGACGAAACGTTCACAGCATGGATTGAGTTCTTGCTGACTTGCTCGGATAAGTTAGCTATCTCAATTGCAATCCCGTTGTATTATTTCTACTATATTCACGAGCGGGAAAACCGAGCCTTGCGGCTTGAATTGGCGTACCGATTGCTTGCTCATCCGGTGCTATTTGAAGAATCGGATGGAGCCCCTTTTAATATTGCAATGACATACCACTTCTGGGCGGAAATTGGGAAAACGTTCCTAAATCGCTGGCCAGAAAAGAGTTTGGAGCTTGTAGCGTTAATGGTTGCTCACTTCGGTGAGAGGGGCACCATCGTTGGCGGAATCAATACCGATGCTGAATCGGTGCTTACTGAGATCACGAAACGCTACCCTGCAGTCGTGTGGGGGCTCGTGAGCAAACACTTGGGACCGGAAAACTGCTTTTCGTCCCTAGAAAGTTGGCTCACGGGGAGCTATTCATCGTCAATCGAGGAAGAAGGAGGAACGTTATCCTTCATCCCACGCGAAAAAATTTGGGAATGGGTTAATCAGGACGTGGAAAACCGGGCGTGGTATTTCGCATACAGACTCGTTCCCCACACCCTTTCTGTCGAAGAATGGCCAAATTCTTTCGCGCGGGCAACGCTCGTTCGTTATGGCGAACGGGAAGATGTCCGCAGGAACCTGCGCGCAAATTATTCCACGGAATCTTGGACTGGGGATCGCAGCTTGCACTTTGATCGGAAAAGAGAGAAGCTGCTTCGCATCAGAGAGACTGAAGGTGATGCAAATGTCAAACGATGGATTGATGAATACGTGGAAGAACTGGATGGGGGCATTGAACATGCCAAGATTGGCGAAGAAAGAGAGTTCTAGCCCTTCACATTTCCGCAGCGGATGAGCAGCCTCCGCTGCGGAAACCGCCTCTACCGCTTCGGATTCCAAAACGCGCAGATCATCGCCGTGATCGGAATGGCCAACACCAATCCCAACGTCCCTGCCAACAACCGCACAATCTCCGCTGACACTACGCCGATGCTCAATAACTGCGCCGGCGGCGACTTGAAAAAGTCTAGGTTCGGCGCAGCTATCGTGATGACGAGCAGCAACTCTACGCCGAGATACGCAAACACTAATGTGTTTACCATCGTGCCGAGGATATCGGTGCCGACGTTGAGCCCAGAGGCGATGAGCCGCCACGTCGGCATGTTCGGATTCGCGCGCCGGATTTCTTCCATGCTGGATGCGACTTCAATCGCACCATCAACGGCTACGCCTAATACCCCCATCAACATCCCTGCCAGCAAAATTTGCACGAAGTCAAACGGCGGCGTGCGCGTCGCTTCGACGATGTCCGCTGAAATGGCGTTTTCTAACCCAGAAAAATGGAGGTGCTGTTGCGCGAAGAGGACGATGAGCCCAGCGACGAGGATGCCGCCCATCGTGCCGAGCACCGCGGAAAACGTCTTCCGGCTCGGACCGATGACGAACACGAGCGATACGAACGCAATCGCGCCGGAGGTGAGCGTCACGATAAACACGGCGTTCGCGCCTTGCGAGATGAGCGGCAGCATAAAAAAGTAAATAACCGTTGCCGAAATCAGCATGGCACCCGCTGTGCGGATACCCTCAATTCTACCGACGAGGATGATGAGCAGCAACATCCCGCCTACCATCCATACCAAAAATCCATCGCGTCCATATTCTTGGACGATGTTGACAAGCCCGATGCGCTCGGGGTCTCCGCCAACGCGGCACAGCACGATATCTCCCGGCTCCGCAGGGATGCTCAGCAACGGCATGTTATGATTGACGATGTTTCGGAGGACGATGCGTTGTTCTTCATACATGCCGCTTAGCATCTCAACTTCAAGGATATGATGCTCGATCTTGGTATCGTAGACATGCAATTGCGAGACCGAGGGTTCGCCAGAGACAGGCCCTCGCGCTACGGTGTTGGGGAAATAGGGGGGCGCGCGAACACTATAGGTTTGCTCGTATTTTTCATCGGAGAGAAGCCAGCGGCTGTCTTTCCACGGCTTGATGGAAACCGTGACCTCATTGGAAATAGGGATGTTGTGCTTTTCAAACGCCTCTCGCAAAGCAGGTGAAAAGACGCGGTTGTCCAGATTGGCGGTGACATTCTCATCCGATACGGTAAAAAGGAAATCGCCACTAGATTCCAGCAATCGGATAACTTTGCCCTTCGCATACTCCGACTGCGTGAGGATGCCTCCCTGTTCGTCGCGTTGTTCGCGAATCGTGGCGGAATTCCGTTGGACGCGATGGTAAACAAAAGTCGTGCCGACTAGCACCAGCACCATCGCAATCGGCACGGCGATGCGAGATGCGCTGCGCGGGTTATCGGCACGGAAAAGTTCCTCTAACTCCTCTTCTGAAGGCAGGTCTTCGTGAATATCGGTTTTGTCTACTTTCGCGTATTGGGTGAGGAATCCGGCTATCGTCGCCGCAATCGGCACTGTTAGCACCAATCCAATTGTGCCAACGACGGCTTGGATGATGGCGACCGCGGTGGCTTCGTCGTTGACAAGCCTGAGGAAGGGGTAGAGGACACCCGCCTCTGGGAAATCGATGCGCGGGAGGAGCATCGTCATCATGTGCGCCCCGAGGTAGGCGAAGATGAGCGTATCCGCCATCGTTCCCATAATATCGCGGCCGACGTTCAACCCCGCACGGATGGATTGCCGCACGGTGATGTTTGGGTTTACCTGTTTGACTTCATGCACACTTGAGGAGATGGACATGCTGACATCCATCATTGCGCCGACAGCACCGAGGATGATGCCGGCGGAAAGGATGCCGGTGAAATTCCAGTGATGCGATTCCGGTGTCCGCCACAGTGCGATGCCGAGCTCTAGGAAGCCGAATTCTTGCGCGAGTCCAGTCAGCACCATCGCATGTTGGCTGAGCACAGACAGCACGCCCACCGCTGCCAAGCCTCCAAGTGTGCCGAGTACACCGGAGACCACTTTGAAGCTGAAACCAGTAATCAGGACGAACGTCGTCAATGTCAGCAAGGCGGCGATGCCGAGCGCGATGGCGATAGGGTTATAACCAGCGATAGTCAACGGAACGAGCAGGTAAAGCACGGCGAGTGCGGTGACAAAAAGCGTCAAAATCGCGCGCACCCCTTTCATGCCTGCAACGAGGAGCATCAGCACGCCGAGCGCGCCAGCGAGATAAAGCAGGAACGGGGTACGGAAGTATTCGCGCATCCGGACGTTGTCAAGCGTGGGGTTGCTCGGGTCGCGGAGAGGGATATCGAGGAACAGCACATCGCCGCGGCTGAGCACGCGATCTCCGAAGGCGCGCCCGGTCCAGATGTTATTTACCGCGACCGTCTCGCCGCGAAACTGCCCGGAGAGGATGCGGAACGTTAAAACCTGGTCTGCCTCGTCGCTGGTGTCTATCGCAACGACGCGGCCGAGGCAGACGAGTACCTGCAAGACACCGTCGTGTGTCACCTCGGCGAACCGATAGAGTTTGACATGCAACACGGCAACGCTGAGCAGGATGAGCAGAATACTGATGATTTTGATGTTTCGTATTGACGCAAAGCGTTCAATTAGCATCATTGGGGCAATAACCTCTCTTTCCGTATATCTGTCATCGACGTTGTCGATGACTACGTTTTTGGTTCTTATTTTTTGTAAGTTGCAAGAAAGGTGCCAACAAAAACGGCGCGCTTGTGCTCATTTTCAGTTTCAGATGCACAATTACGTGCAAAACGCCGGGTGCGAGAGCACAAATTGGGGCAAAAAGTTTTGCGGCAAACGTGAACATATTGTATCCATCGCAATCTGTCATGTTTTGACTGAAAGATTACGAGGGACAGGTTTTCCCTCGCGCTACGGTATTGTTCACGGGCAGCTTCATTGTTCCTAGAGATGCTTTCGGAGTCTTTCGGCGACGCGGCGCGGAATGCCTTTTACAGACAGAAGTTCATCTAAACTCGCCTCCCGAATCGCATCAACCGAGCCGAAATGCTGGAGCAATGCCTGCTTCCGCTTCGGGCCGATGTCTGGAATTTCGTCTAACACCGACTTGCTGAGTGCCTTCTGTCGGAGTTTACGATGATACGTCACGGCGAACCGATGCGCTTCATCTCGTAACCGCTGGATGAGATGCAGGGTTGGGTTATCCTTGCGCAGGACTATCGGTTCTGGTTTCCCCGGCACAAAAATCTCCTCAATCCGTTTGGCAAGTGCAATCATCGGTATCTTTTGCGGTAAGCGCGCTTCATAAGCACGCATGGCGGCTTGCGCGGCACTCAGCTGCCCTTTTCCACCATCAATTAACATCAGGTCTGGCAATTTGCTAAATTTTTCGTCTTGTGTGACGGCTCGGTGGAGTCGGCGAGTCAGCATTTCATTCAGCATCGCGAAATCGTTCTGGCCCTTGACGGTGCGAATCTTAAACCGCCGATACTCCGCCGAAGCTGGCTCGCCATCCTCCATGACTACCATGGAACCCACGGCAAACCGGTCTCCGAGATTGGAGATGTCAAATGCTTCAATGCGCCGCAGCGGCTGTGGCAAGTCAAGCAGTTCTTGTAATTCGGCGAGCGCGGGATGCGTGCCGCTGCTATACACCACGTTTTGTTCGTGTTGCGTCACGATAATGTCGGCATTTTTCATCGCCATCGCCACTAAGCGTCGCAGTCGCCCGGCTTTCGGCACATGCAGCGTGACCCGGTTGCCGCGTTTTTCAGTAAGCCACTTCTCAATAAGTTCCACAGATTCAATCGGCGTTGGCAAGGCAATTGTCTTTGGCACGAAGACCGCGTTCTGATAATACTGCTTAACGAAAGCGGCTAATGCAGCGGCGGGTGAATCAGGGTTCGCATCGTTGAGGTAGTAATGCTCGCGTTCAAGAAGTTTTCCATCGCGCACCCGCAATATCTGCACACAAGCGACATCGTTTTTCGCTGCAATCCCGAGGACATCCTCATCTGTTGCTGATACGTTATCCAGACTCTGCGTCGTAATCGCCTGTTGCACGTCGTTGAGCGTATCTCGATATTTTGCCGCTGTCTCAAAATCGAGTGCTGCGGCGGCGGCTTGCATCTGCTGTTTCAATTGGTTAACGACAGCATCTGTCTTGCCACCGAGGAACTGGCACACTTTCTGAACTATCTCGCTGTAATCCTGCCCGCTGATTCTATCAGCGCAGGGCCCCGGACACCGCCCAATGTGGTAATCTAAGCAGACCCGGTATCGGTTGCCTATCTCCGCAAGGGGCAGGTTGCACGTGCGGATGGGGAAGATTTTCGTCAACTGTTTCATCGTCTGGCGTGTGGAGCGGACGCGCACGAACGGACCGAAATACCGCGTGCCATCGTTTTCGGCATTGCGCGTGATGTGAATCCGTGGGAACGGCTCATTCACCGTCACCCGCAGATACGGATAACGCTTGTCATCCTTCAGTTTCACGTTGTAGCGCGGCTGATGCGCCTTAATCAGGTTGCTTTCCAGAATGAGTGCATCAATTTCTGTCTCTGTCACGATACAATCAATCTCCGTGACGTATCGCATGAGTTGCACAGTCGTGGGTAGCGAAGTCCCCTTTCGTTGATAATAGGAGCGCACCCGTTGCTGCAAGCGCAGTGCCTTACCGACATAGATGACGGTGCCATCAGAGGCTTTCATCAGATAAATCCCCGGCGCGTCCGGGAGGGATTGCCACAGTTTCGCTTGAGTGCCCATCTGCTCACCTCTTCTCGTAAACCGCCCGATAAATCTGTCTGCCTTCCGCGAGATACTTCAGTTCAAAGTTGGTAGGAATGTGGTGTTCCTCAGGCGGCAGCTCCAGCGTTACACGTTGCAACGGCGATTGTTGTGAAATCCGTTCTTGGAGTTCGGCGAAATATTCCGCGTAATCTGTCACAACGTAGAGTTTGCCACCTGCACTCAAGGTTCGTGCCAGCGCAGCTAGGAAATCCTGATTCCGAAAAATTCGCCGTTTTCGTTGCCGCTTTTTCGGCCACGGGTCTGGAAAATAAATGTGATATGCCTGCACAGATTCGGTTGGCACATACCGTGTTAAAAAGTAAGTGGCATCTGTCCATACGAGGCGGACATTCGTGAATTTTGGGGTATCGGCACCCAGTGTTCGCTGGCAGGGTGTGTTTGGCTGCGTATTGGCTGGCGCGGGGGGTGCCTTGGCTAAATGCAAGGATGCCTCATTATGCCGCATGTATTTCTGGAACCGTTCCCGCGTCAGTTCCACATATTTTTGCGCGCGTTCGATGCCGATGTAGTTAATCGCAGGGTGCTGCTTTGATACCTCTAGGAGGAACCTCCCTTTGCCGCTGCCAATCTCAATTTCTACCGGGCACGCGTTCCCGAAAAGTGCGTGCCAGTCAATCGGGGCTTGCACCTCGCTGAGCGCGGTTGCTGTCTCACCGACGATGTCAATGAGTTGAGAGTGAACCGTCGTGGATTGATAATAGATGTGGTTGTAGCGCGGTTCTTCGTTCATAATTCGCTGTTCAAAAACTTGTGCAGATGCGTCTTGACTAGGTTGTCTTGCGGCTGATAGCCTAACACCTCAACTGCGCCGCTGATATCAAGATAACTCTGCTGATACCCATCCGAATTCGCGGAGCGGCCGTAGGTAATCAGGTATTTCACCGGACCTTCGTAATCCACTGCGAGCCCGAAGAGTTGCACACAATCACGCGGTGTGAGGAGGGTGCTGCAGTGGCGGATACCGCTCGGTTCCGAAGTGCCGTTAAAACTGCCGATGCGGATGCTAATGAACCGCATCCCGTGCGCGTCAACGAGGTAGCGGCCGGCGATTTCCGCCATGCCTTTCATTGCGCCATACCAGCCATCCGGGCGAAACTGGGCACCGGTGGAGAACCTCGGCGGCGAACTCAACCGCTCATTCCAGCCGGAGACATGATTGGTGCTGGCGTAGACGATTTTCTGAACGCCGCCCTCTCGCGCCGCTTCAAACAACGTCATCGATGCACCGATGTCGCTGACTTCACACGGCACCTTTCCAAGTGACTCTTGGCGCACATAAGCGAGATGCACGAGGACATCTTGTGCTTGGCACAATTTCTTCATGGCGACGTAGTCACGCATATCTGCCTGTTCCACGCGGGACATCGCTCCTTCAATCGGGTTGATGTCCATCAAAGTGAGCGTGTAGGTATCCTGTCTTTCCCATGCTTGCCAGAGCGCGGAGCCAACTTTGCCGGCTGCGCCTGTGATGAGGACACGTTGCTTCATAATTTCTACCCTGCTATTCAAAAAGTTGCGCCACCTTACAAGCGAAACCTTCAACGACATCCTCACCGGTGAGGGTGTCGTTGCGCGTGAGCACCTTGATATCTGTTTCGGAGCGGTAAACTAGCACCATTTGCGCGACCGGTTCAATCACCCAGACGAGTTGCGTGCCTGCCTGCAAGTAGGTGAGTGCTTTTTCGGCGACGCGTGCCAGCACGTCCGATGGAGAAGCCACTTCAACCGCGAGGTTCGGCGGAATCGGGAACGCCTTGCTCAGGTCATCGGGCATTTTTGCATTTGACAAAAACGCCACATCGGGGATTAGCATGCGTTCGCCTACTTGAAACGCCGTGTCGGAGGTATAGATACGCCCCAACTGATTCGCACGCACATGCGATTGCAGGTACCAATCAACGTTGGTGCTAATCTCGCCATGTTCCATTGAAGTGGGTGGCATTGGGACTAATTCTCCTTTAACGTATTCGTATCCTTCTAAATCGCTGGCAAGGAATTCCTCCAACGTCATGGTGACATTTTCGCCTGGCAGGCTAGGCGGAAGTTTTTCTGGAACGAATTGCGAAGTTTCAAGTGCATTCATTTCTTATTCCTCTTGTAATTCCGCAAGGATTTGCTCGTGCAGGGTGCGGGTATCCGCGACCGGTTGAACGTAAAACCGATCAACGGCTTGCCCACCGAGGGCGGAGCACTTGCACATATCAACATTCAGCCCCAGTTTTGCGAGGATGCCGCTAAAATAGTGGAGAAATCCCAACTTTTCCTCGGCTTTGACGACGATTTCGGTGTAACTTCGCGCCATTTCCACGCGCACATCGTCAACCCGCCACGTGCCAGTTGGGCTCACGTAGTGCCGCTCGAAAATCTGCTCCAGCGTGACTTCCTGTGCCAAGAGGGTTCGGATGTCAAAATCGAGGTTGCGCTTCATTTCCTCATCCAGCGGCATCGGTTCCCCGCGCAGATGCGGCGGCTGATGCACCAGCCGGTAGATTTCCAATTCTATCGCCGTGTCTTGTTTGGGGTAGACGCGTGCGTCGCGGACATCAATGTTATTCGCAAAAAACAGCCCACTCACCGTGTACAACCTGCCGATGCGCTTCCTCCCACATAGATGCAACTCCGTAAAGCCGGGCTCATCGACAAATTGGATGATAGCGGTGCTCGCGTCCGTTTCCGACTCCGGTGTCTTACCTGATTCTGCCTGTGCCACCATCTTCATGTGCATCGCAATCTCTTCGGGGGCGAGACTGATGCGATAGGAGACAGGCATCTGCTGCAAGAACTGCTGGAACTCTTCCGGCGGCGCGTAGGCACCCCACTGCGCCTCCTCTTGTCCCACATAGCGGCTCCGGACGACTTCATACAACCGCTTCAGGTTATGCTTGACGAGATTGTTGAAGTTTTGCGGCCCGTTCGCTTTAGAATCGCAGTAAGTGAGCAGATAGAGCGCGGACAAACGCTCCAGCGTGTTGACCTTTTGGCAAAACTCGGCGATGGTGCTTTCCTCCCACTGATGATAGCGCGCGAGGGAAATCATAGCAAGGTGTTCCCGAATGAGGAAGCAGATTTCATCTGTCTGCTGCGCGTTGAACCCGAATTCGGGGGCGATACGTTTCGCCTTCTCCGCGCCTGTTTCCGGATGCCGCGGATCGGGTTTATCAATATCGTGCAGAAAGAGTGCCATGTAAAGCAGACCTGCGTCCGAGAGTGACTTGAAAACGGTGTTCAGTTCCTCTAACTCAGTGTTCGCGGGCGATGCCGATGGGCCTGGTGCTGCCCACCCTTGGCGCGCGCCACCAAAGGGGCTACTCGTCTCCGTTTGGCGGATTTCATCGAGATACCCTATCGCAACAAGCGTGTGCTTGCCGACAGTGTAAGGGTCTTGACTGCGTTCGCTGCGCGTGAGCATCGCCTGTTCAAACCGTTTCCCGCCTTCCCCAAGCCGCGCGAGAATGCCGAGCCGGTGCAACCGGGTTAAACTCTTTTCCACATCGCCCGGCAGGTTCATCAACTCTGCCATCCGGTTCCGGAACCGGTCCAGGTCAAACGCGGCAATGTAGGAGAAAATGAAGCTGGAAAGCGAGGCATCAATTTCAAAATCATATTGCTGGAAGTAGGCGAACAACTCAAACAGTTCGTCGATATCCAATTCGCCGAAGTTATTATCGATGCAGTAAAGTAGATCTCTGCGAACGCCGAGGACTTCCGAGAACGGAATGCCGTTGGCGAGGAGCCGCCGAATCAACAGTTCCGCTTTGAAGTGCAAATACTTTGCTTTCGCGTAGTAATCTGCCATAAATGCGTACCGACATTCATCGGGGGGTTCGTCCGGGTCTGCTGCTATTTCGCCAGCATATCCTAACGCAGCGGCGACCCGGGCTTGCATCCGGTCGCCGGTTTCGGGTTCATAGGACAGTACATCGTGCTCTTCATTGGCAAAAACGTGGAGCAGGTTCCGCGCTTTCAGGACAAAATCGAGCGCGGGCTCCAGTTCGTCATCATGAAAACGTTTATAGAGTTCGGTGATCGGCGTGAATCCAGCGAGGCCATACATCCAAAGTGCATACTGGAGGGTTCGCAATCCGCCGCGTCCTGTCTTGATGTTCGGCTGGTTCAGGTAAATCGTGTCATCGGCTGTCTGCAATGTGCTCTCCCGCGATTTCAGCAGGTCAAGGACAAGAGAAATGTCACATTTTTCTTCCTGCACCGCTTGCTTAAACCGGTCGGTGAGAATAGCGTCCCCGGCGATGAACCGCATATCGATGAGCGCGGTCATGTCCTGATAGTTCCACTGATGAATTTCGCTTATCGGCCGGTAGATGAAACTAAATTCAAATCCCGGAATGACAGAGTGGAGGCTATCAAAGAAATCGTAGAACCAGCGGATGAGCTCCAGCGTTCGTTCATCGTAGACTTCCTCGAGGTCTACGGCGGAAGTGTAGACAACGTCCAGATCTGAATAGTAGCAGAGTTCCTGCCGTCCGTAGCTGCCGACAGCGTATAGAGCAATATCAGGGGTCCAAGGCCCCGTCAGATCTGACAGCAGTTCGGCTATCTCGCTATCGCCGAGTTTGGCGAGCTCTTCGATCTGGTTAACAAACTCGGTCTGGATTTGATGAAAGGCGCCGTTGTAAACTTTCTGGAGGACCATGTCCCACATCTGCGTATGCTGGGTACATGCGGCAAGCCCGCTTTCACCTTTGAGGATGCAGGTTTTGAGCTGCGCCCGTTCGTCTTGGATGAAAGCGGTAAGTTGTTTTTGCAACTCGTTAAAAGGGACGTTCAAGTCTGGAACGTATGAGTTAATTCGGTTTTCCATTTTCAATCACGGGTTTGCAGGATTTCCAATAAGTGGTTCTGATGACGATGAAACTTTGCGAGGGCCAGGTCTTCTCGTTCCCTCGCGCTACGGTGTCGCAAGCGGCGGGTTATACCCAGTTTGCTGCAACTGCCTCTAGCGGCCTCTAGCGGATTTTGGGTCTGTCATGAACACAATTATTATACCGCAAAATCGCTAAAAAAGCAACCCTTTTTTTAATAGGCCTTACACGGAACAAATCCCGTAGACGCGCTTACAAAATGCGTCTACCGGCCAGGTGTTTTAGGAGTTTGCGTAAGGCCTGTTTTATTAGAACGCTGCTTCCAGCAACGCCAACATATCGTCTTCGGTGCAGGGGCGCGGATTGGATTTGTAGCAGTGGTCCAGCATAGAATCAGCGGCGAGTTTGGGGAGCATTTCGCGTGCTAAACCGCAGGCACCGAGCCCTGCTGGCATCCGTAATTCCTCGTTCAGTGCGCGGATGTCATCAATAGCGGCGCGCGCCGCTGCTTCTATAGACATGCCGGTAGTGTCTACGCCTAACACATCGGCAACCTCGGCGTATTTGTCCACGGCATGAGAGAAGTTAAATTCCATCACCGGTGGCAACAGTATCGCGTTGGCGACACCGTGCGGTATGGGTGCTTCAGTGGACAACTGATGCGCGATTGAGTGGACAGCCCCGAGTCCTTTCTGAAAGGCAAACGCGCCCATGCTTGCGCCGAGCAACATTTCGCCTCTCGCTGCGACATCGTCGCCGTGGTGATACGCTTGTCGGATATTTGCGCCGAGCATCTTCAGTGCCTGCAATGCGACACCTTCGGAGATAGGGTGGTATCTCGTGGCAACATACGCTTCAATCCCGTGCGTGATGGCATCCATGCCGGTGGCGGCGGTGAGCGGCATCGGCATTCCTACCGTTAACCTCGGGTCGAGGAGCGCGATGTTCGACATATTCAGCGGCGTGACGATTGCGCGCTTTCGCCATCTATCCGTCGTGTTTTGCGATGTATCGGTGATAATTGCGCCTTGCGAGACTTCGCTGCCAGTGCCAGCTGTCGTCGGGACACAAATCAGGGGCGGCATGTCATCGCGGATGCGTTCCCTGCCGCCGACATCGACGTAGTAAGGCTCCAACGGCGGTTCATGCGTCGTCAAGATGCGGATGGCTTTCGCTGCATCCATCACACTGCCGCCGCCGATGGCGACGATGACATCGCATTCCGCCGTTTGCCACAACGCTGCGCCTTTTTCCGTGCTGATGTCTGTCGGATTCGGTTCGATTTCAGTATAGTCGGCATAAGGGATATTGGCATCTTCCAACGGCGCGATGGCTCTCGCGAGGATGCCCGCGCTGCGGACACCGGCATCGCTCACCACGAGCGGTTTTCGCCCGCCGAGGTGTTCAACATGCGCCGCCAAGTCTTTGATTGCCCCGTTGCCACATTCAATGCGTGGCGGTAAAAAGTAGCTATTCATGCTTTTCCTATTCCAATTTTTTCTGGACTTCCTCAACCAAGGCGTTTAAATGCACGTGCCGAAAGAATTCAGACAAGCGTTTCTGCTTGAGCACTTTCGGCATCAAAACGAAGTTTGAGCACCGGCTTTCGGCGATAGCAAGCACTTCACGGTAAGCCTTGCTCGTGGCATATCCGACAGTAAAGACGTACTGCTCTCCATATTTTTGGAGATAGTCAATGAGGCGCGTCGCACAGAGTTGTATCTGCGCGGTGTTCTGCGCTGCGAGTTGGAAATCGTAGCGAACGAGTGCTTCCTCTTCCTCAAACTCTTCGGGGACGGGGCCGTAGAGTCCGGAGAGCGTGACTTTGTGAATCCGCTGATGTTTTTCAGGGAATGCCTCCTGCAGTTTTTTCGCCATCAACGTGTGGGTGCGTGAAAGCGAATACGGCTTCTGTCCGGCGCACGGGATTACCAACAGCATGTCTACTCCCGCCGGAGGCTGATAATCCGCTGGCACGCGAAAATCTTCTGGCGTATAGTTAAGCGAGATAGTCGGCGTTTCGTCCTCATGGAGGAGTGTCGTTGAACTTTCCGAGGTATCATAAGGGAAAAGTTCCAACTGATTTGGGTTCCGAGTTGACTTCTCAGCGGCCATCGGTATGTGCACCAAGGTCCGGGTCAGCCGGGTGGCCACGTCAAAATCTTTCGCGGAAAGCCATTCTACGGCATCCCGGATGCCGCGGTTGCGTTGGAATTTTCCGATATGTCGCGTTAACCCCTCAATCGCGTCGTCAGCCTGAATTGCCTCGCGCATGGCTGTTAGCAGCCGCGTCTCCATTTCAAAATTGTGGAGTGAGAGGAGTGCGTAGTATTCGCTTTTAAACTTGCCGGTTGAGGTGGCTTGATAACTCTTCTCCTCCATGAACCCCTGCTGGATTTCATCAAGCGTGATAGCTTGGCAGATGTAACACTCACAAGTGAGCGCGTCCATCTCCATAATCTTCAGTTTCTTGAGCGTTTCAGGGTGCGAATAGGCGAGGCTTCGCGAGGCTTGGACGTAAGACGAACTGTCAAAACTGTCCACCCCGATATAAGCGAGGATAGGCGTCAGCATACCGGACACGCCGAACGCGTGAATCGGTGTGCTATCTCGCCGGGCCGCGGGGAGTGTCTCCACTACGCCGTTGAGAAGTTCCATGACGGCCCAATCGTTTTTGCCGCGCAACGGGACAAGAGAACCGACCGCCAACCCAAAAGAGGGCAGCAACTCGCCAATCTGCTCAAAGACATTGTGGACGTAGCCTTGAATATCTCGCCCGGATTGCCCGTGACAACAAACGTAAAAGTAGGGCATATCCGTTTTGCCGCTCAACTGTTGCGCAACGCGGCGGGCGTTGGCAAAACTCTTCTCCATCCGTTGTATTGCTTCAGCGCGCGCCAAATTCGGCGGGATAGGATAGTCTAACGACGCGACGATATCGCCATCAAAATCGAGTTGTATGGCGAGAATATCGTCCGCCTCTGTTTCTTTGTGGATGCCAAATTCGGATAAATCCAACCCCGTGTTGTAAAGGAGTTTGAAGCCGCCCGAATCCAAAAAGAGCACGCCTTGGTAATCGCCGTTCTGTTCGAGGTAATGCTCCCGCATCGACTTTTTTCGCCAATTTGCGAGATACTTCCCAGTGAAGTTGAAATCTAGAAAGTGCAAGACCTGGGATAGCGTTGGGGTATCGTGTTGCATGAAATTGCGGAGGATGTATTTCCAAACGCCGCCGCCGCGCGCGCTTGTCCCGGTGAGGAAATTGATGACCGGGTAGAGAACCGGCGTTTCCAATTTTCTGTTTCCCGCGCGAAAGTGCAATTCACCGATCCGTCCATGCTCCGTGGCAGTGACGGTGCGGAAGATAGTGGGCGCGCTGTCGGTTTTTGTGTCGCGAGCGTTCTCGTGTGTGTGCATAGTTATTTTCTAATTCCCATCTGTCTTTATTCGGTAGATAGAGATATAATACCACAAATGCAAGTTTCATGCAAATTTAACAAACGCCGCGCTGCAAATCACCTTAATCGGCGCGCGGACCGGCTTATCTGGCTGTGCCTCGCCGCTGCCTAACGCCGCCAGATTGTAGCGGTGATAGAGATTTTTCAACGCCGTTGACAGTGCTTCGCCCGCGATTTTCTCGCGCTGGAGACGAGTGATTTCTCGCTTGAGGCTCTCTGTCAAGCGGCCGCGGAACGCCTGCTCAAGCTGCCCTAGCACACTGTCTGACGAAGTGCTAGACAGCATTCTTAACTCCTGCAAGATGTATCTTTGCGCGCGGGACAAATTCGGTTTGGGAAATGCGTTTTGCACGCCTCTGATTTGTCCTGCAAACTTTTCCTGCACTTCAGTGACGCGGGCGTTGTGCTCAGGCGAAACAGGTTTGCCGCGCAATTCAGCATTGCTTTGAAGTAGCCGAAGGATCTCGGCAATATCCGTAGTCTTTTCAGTTCCGTTTTCATTAAGCAGGACGAGCTGCCGGTTACGTTCGTCGCGACAGAAAACGTAGGTGCCCTCCACTTCGGCGGGGATGCCGGTACGGATGCCGTCTCTTAGCTCGGCGATGCGTTGATATTCCTGCGGGTTTTGCCGTTTCAATTGCCGCAACAACTCCTCCGCCTCGCTTAATCCGAAACTCGGCGCCTCGCTTTCTTCCAAAAGGCTGAGCTGTTCACCGTGCTGCTCATAAATGGCATACATCGCGCTTTCATTCAGTTGTTCGGAGTTATCCAGAATGGCTGCATCTTCGCCGATGGTATCGTGGATTTCCTGAATGCGGTGTCGGAGTTTCTCGCGTAAACCGAGGTTGCGCTCAATCCCCAACTCCGGCAGAAAGTTGAACCCGTGGATTTCGTCAAATTGACTGCCAATCCTGTCAATGCGCCCGAAGCGTTGAATGAGACGCACCGGATTCCAATGCAAATCGTAGTTGATGAGCAGGCCGCAGTCTTGCAGGTTCAACCCCTCGGCGAGGACATCAGTCGCGATGAGCGTCTCTATCTCTGTCTCCCCCGGTTTCAAGCGGTATTGATTCGCGTTTGGCGCAAACCTACCGACGACATGCTGTTTCCTGTCGCTGCCGTGGCTATGGATAACCTCGGTATCCTCCGCCTGCAGGTTTTCGTAGAGATAACTTGCCGTGTCAATATACTGCGTAAAGATGAGCCGTTTTTTGCCGTGTAAAGGTGGCAATTCCAGCAGTCTTTGCAGCCGCTGAAGTTTTGCATCCTGTGCCGGGGTGATATTCTGAACCATATCTAAAATCTGCTTCAGGATGTCAATGTCGTGCTGAATTGCATCGCGAAGTTCAGGGACGTTGAAGTCTAGGATGTTATATTGCTCGGAGGCACGCCGCAGTTCCTCCAGAAACAGCCCGATGTCTCGTTCCTCTGGGCTGATATCGGTTTGGTCGGCGGTGGTTGTCTCATAGAGGATTTTCTGTGCATCGTCGCCTGCTGGCACAATGCCATTTTCTAGCGCGTAAAGGAAATCGACATGGACGCTGTGAAACCGAGAGATAGTCATTTTGAAAGCATGCACGCTGGATTCAAAACGTTTGAATAGCAGGATGCGAATCAGCCCGCGGAGGTTTCTGCCCGCGCTCTGCAGCTCCTGATACGGATGGACATCCTGTCTCTCCTCCTTCACATAGTGCCAGAGGCCATAACGGGCATAAGTCAACTGCGCGGCGGATTGCGATTTACCGAGGCAATCGCGAATCTGCGCGTAGAGCCCTTGATAGGTTTCTTCAATGCTGTATTCAATCGTCTTGAGGGTTCGCTTTGGAAAGAACTGCTTGGTATCGCCGACGCGAACGTAAGCGCGGCGGTTGCGACTCAGATAATCGGCGAATTGCGTCGCATCTACCGGTTCATCTGTTTCTGCATCGTAGCCGTACCAGCGCAGGATGTGGTTCCGCGTTCGACGGATAAGAATGTGTTGTAAAAGCGCGGGGAGGCTGCGTTCACCGTTTTCAATCATGCGGAAATATTCGCGCAGATCTGGCGCGTCCAAGGGCAGCTGCGTATCATCGTTGAGATGAAAGAGTTTGAGTTGGTGGTAGATATCCCACGCGCTTTTGTTGCGCGGTGTCGCCGTGAGGAAACAGCATTTTTTCTCTCCCGCCATGAGAAATTCCTGCAAAACCCGGTAGCGTTGCGTATTCGCATTGCGGAAGTTGTGGCTTTCGTCAACGAGGACAAAATCGCAGTGCCGATAGCGAACGTCTTCAAAGAGCAGCTCTCTCGCGTTCGCTTCACCGCTACTTAAAAGCCCCGTGGAGAGAACCTGCGCGTGGAGTTGATAGGCGGCGTTGTAATGCTCCCACATTGCCATCAACGCAGGCGGACAGAGAATGAGCGGGCGCGCCTGTTCACCCCGCTCAAAGTGCTTGACAATCGCCGAACCGATGTAACTCTTGCCTAAACCGACGACATCGGAAATGAAGACACCGCCGTATGCATCAATAATCCGAATTGCTTGGGAAACCGCAACTTGTTGGAAATCCGCGAGTTGGGTTGTCAACTCGTCTGCTGGAGCGATGCGGCTTTCATCCGCCGCCACTCTGTCGCTTACCAACTCGTAGAGCGTTTTCATGTAGACATCGTAAGGCCGGACAGGCGCGAGGGCCCAGGAGGTTTGCATCTCTTCCATCAAGGCCTTGTCAAAATCTTCTGCCTCTTCCCACAGCGCGTCAAACCAGTCGCGGAGTTGCTCCTGATTGGCATTGCCGTGAACCACGACGTTCAATTCGGTATTGCTCGTTAACCCTGCCAAGGTGAGATTAGATGAGCCGACGATAGAGATGCCGGATTCAAACCGCGCATTTTGCTCGTAATCAAAAATGTAGGCTTTTGCGTGGAGACGCTCCTTCGTATAGAGCTTCACTTTCAACTGTCCGCGGGCAATCATCTCAACGAGGGTTCTGATGAGCTGCTCCGAGGCATTTGTCTGAGGCATGAATTCAATGCACGCGCGGAGGTTCTGCGCGGTTTCACGAGCGCGTGCCCTGCGTTCAACGTCTCGTGAATAGCGGTGTGCCGAGTGAATCTCCGCTACAGATTCCAGCTGCTGATACCCTGCGGCGAGCTGCTCAATAGTCTCGCGTGTGCTCGTGTTCCCGATGAGGAGACAGAGCTCAGTGACGTTTTGCAGTGCCTCGGCGATGCCGGTAAACCCGGAGAGGAAGAAGTAGCCGACAGCGAAGCGGGCCCGCTCTGTCTCATCCAAGATGAGATTGACATTGTCAATGAGTTTTTCGTTGCGGTTGTCAATGATATCTTGAGGCATGTGTCCTCCTTTATTTGAAGAGGTCTAGGAGTACCTCCATGCCTTTTGCGCCGAGCACAGACAAAACCATGGCAAAGATGATACTAACGATTCCGCCGAGGACAAGTTTCCAGGGGGTCAGCGCGCCCTTCAATGCCTCAACGGATTTTTCAGTGTTCGCCACCTTTTCATTCATACCCTCCAGCTGCTTATCCCGTTTGGCATCGCGTTCGGCACTAGCGGCGAGGAGTGCTTCCGTTTTGGCTTGGAACGCTGCAATACTATCCAAGCGTGCATCGCGTTCGGCATCACGTTCGGCACTAGCGGCGAGGAGTGCTTCCGTTTTGGCTTGGAACGCTGCAATACTATCCAAGCGTGCATCGCGTTCAGCATCACGTTCGGCACTAGCGGCGAGGAGTGCTTCCGTTTTGGCTTGGAACGCTGCAATACTATCCAAGCGTGCATCGCGTTCAGCATCACGTTCGGCACTAGCGGCGAGGAGTGCTTCCGTTTTGGCTTGGAATTCTCCGATACGGCGGAGCGATTCCTCGATGCTCACTAGGCGTGTCTCGCGTGCTGCGTCTCGTTCGGCACTCATGGCAAAGTGCGCCTCTGTTTTGGCTTGGAACGCTGCAATGCTTTCCAAGTGTGCATCGCGTTTTGCATCGCGTTCAGCACTGGCGGCAAGGAGGGTTTCCGTTTTGGCTTGGAATTCTCCGATGCGGCGGAGCGATTCCTCAATGCTCTCTAGGCGTGTCTCGCGTGCTGCGTCCCGTTCAGCACTGGCGGCGAGAAGTGCCTCTGTCTTTGATTGGAACTCAGCTGTCTGCTGATGCCATGCTTCAATATTCTCCAAGCGTGTCTCGCGTGCTGCGTCCCGTTCGGCACTAGCGGCGAAGAGTGCCTCTGTCTTTGATTGGAACTCAGCTGTCTGCTGATGCCATGCTTCAATATTCTCCAAGCGTGTCTCGCGTGCTGCGTCCCGTTCGGCACTAGCGGCGAAGAGTGTCTCTGTCCTTGATTGGAACGCGCCAATCTGTTGGAACAGGTCCTCCAGGTTTTCCAAGCGTGTCTCGCGTTCAGTATCGCGCGCCGCATTGGCAGCGAGAAGGGCCTCCATCTTGGATTGCACGTTCGTGAGGCTCTCTAGGCGTGCCTCGCGTTCTGCCTCACGTTCGGCACTGGCGGCGAGAAGTGCCTCTGTCTTCGCTTGGAATTCTCCGATACGCTGGAACGATTCCTCGATGCTCTCTAGGCGTGCCTCGCGCGCGGTGTCGCGTTCAGCACTGGCGGCGAGGAGTGCTTCCGTTTTGGCTTGGAATTTTCCGATACGCTGGAACGATTCCTCGATGCTCTCTAGGCGTGCCTCGCGCGCGGTGTCGCGTTCAGCACTGGCGGCGAGGAGTGCTTCCGTTTTGGCTTGGAATTCTCCGATACGCTGGAACGATTCCTCGATGCTCTCTAGGCGTGCCTCGCGCGCGGTGTCGCGTTCAGCACTGGCGGCGAGGAGTGCTTCCGTTTTGGCTTGGAATTTTCCGATACGCTGGAACGATTCCTCGATGCTCTCTAGGCGTGCCTCGCGCGCGGTGTCGCGTTCAGCACTGGCGGCGAGGAGTGCTTCCGTTTTGGCTTGGAATTCTCCGATGCGCTGGAACGATTCCTCGATGCTCTCTAAGCGTGTCTCGCGTTCTGCCTCACGTTCAGCATTTGCGGCGAGAAGTGCCTCTGTCTTCGCTTGGAATTCTCCGATGCGTTGGAACGATTCCTCGATGCTCTCTAAGCGTGTCTCGCGTTCTGCCTCACGTTCAGCATTTGCGGCGAGAAGTGCCTCTGTCTTCGCTTGGAATTCTCCGATGCGTTGGAACGATTCCTCGATGCTCTCTAAGCGTGTCTCGCGCGCGGTGTCGCGTTCGGCATTTGCGGCGAGGAGTGCTTCCGTTTTAGCTTGGAATTCTCCGATACGTTGGAACGATTCCTCGATGCTCTCTAGGCGTGTCTCGCGCGCGGTGTCGCGTTCGGCATTTGCGGCGAGAAGTGCTTCCGTTTTAGCTTGGAATTCTCCGATACGTTGGAACGATTCCTCGATGCTCTCTAGGCGTGTCTCGCGCGCGGTGTCGCGTTCGGCACTGGCGGCGAGAAGTGCCTCTGTCTTCGCTTGGAACTCCCCTATCCGCCGAAACAGTTCGTCAAAACTATCTAAGCGGGCATCGCGTTCGGCATCCAGTGCCTCGTTGGCGGTGAGGCGCGCGTTTGTTTGCACTTGGAGTTCTACAATGTGTGGGAGCAGTTCCTCCATACTGTCCAAACGAGCGGCGTGTGCAGCGTCGCGTTCAACACTCGCAGCAAGATGCGTGTCCGTTTTTATTTGCAGTTCAGCACCGCGTTCTTGTAACTTCTCGATCCTATCCAACCGAGTATTGTTAGCGGAACGCGTAGACTCCGAATCATTATGACGTTGATTATCAGTAGTTTTCATCGTTTTTTCCTTTCAAATTTGTTGCTATGTATAAGTTTACCATACTTCAACGGGTTCGTGCAAGGAATTTTTTATAATTGATGCTCCGCCGGGCTAATGCATGCCAAAAACCTAGTTTTTCAACTCCGCGCCTTCCTCAGACGGGTTTCGACGAGGTCTCTAACCGCCTCGTAAACGCCATCGCGCTCGCCTTGCGTCAATTCCAAGATGTCAAAGATGACGTTGTCAATTGCGATGCGCGCCGGGGCAGGCGATAAAACGTCCCATTCTTCGGATGCGAGGAGGGATGCGTCCAACCGCCCCCCCCCTCCACTTAATTTGTGTTAACTCAGGACTAACACATAACAAATTAGACAAATCAGTTGGCTGGATTTCCAATGTCCACGTGCGGTTCAAACGGCCGTTCACATTCACCATCAACTGAAAAAGGGTAGAATTCAAGGAAAAACAGAGCGGTAATGCCAACTCCTTGGACGTGTCAATTTCCATGAAATTGCCGACACCGTAGCAACCTTCGGATGCATAGGGGGTTTTCGCGGTTGTCGAAGAAATTAGGAGCGGAAAACAGAGATATGGGGCGGGCCGATCTCCGCCCATAGCATACCACGGACTCCTCCTGCGGCATGTTAACCTCTGGTCAAAACCTTCCGCCTCACCCCATTCAATGTAGGCAAGCGCGGATGTTCCAGTCAAGGATGCCTTCTCTTTTGAGCAAAAAAAGACTTGACGTGGTAGTTGTGCAGAGGCAATAACAAGACTCTTTACGTCTTCTGAATTGGTGACAACCGCGCGAAGAAATTCGTCTTCAATGTTCCACTTTGCGATTGTCTCCCGATTAGGTGCGAAGAAGTTATCCGCGCCTGTTCGGAATCCTCTCCGAACCTTGGCGACATCTTTCAAGCGCACCAATTTATCCGATCCTTTTTCCAAAACGGTCCAGTAGATATCGGGAGCACGAAGATATTTTGCGCCCCATTTGTCACCAGCATATTTCGCCTTTTCTGTTCCATTGGCGAGCAGTGTTTGCTGCGTGACAGGATAGATCTTGTGCTCGGGTGTACTGACACGCGCCGTTGCGGTATCGATCTCGTAGAAAATCACCGGATCCAGAATTGCCTCAAACGGTTCAGTGAAATTGACAAACCGCGCTGTGTGTTGCAAACCGGGTTCTTGATTTTCACCCGGTGCTGAGATGAGACAAATCACGGTATTCACATCAACATCCTTGAAAGAACGTTTCACGGCGTTGTCCAAAATCATTTTGAGATGGCACTGCTTGAGCAGAAACTCCTTGAGATTTCTTCCGTAACTTGCATCCAACCACGAGTTAGAAGTAACGGTGCAGAAAGTGCCTTTTGGGTTCAGCAACGAGAGCCCGTGAAAGTAGAAGTAGATGTAGAGGTCGCTTTGGGAATCTAGCCGACTCTCTACAGCAGATGCAGGCTTTTCCGGTTGGGTGTCTTTGTGCAGTTGGTAACCGAAAAATTCTGGAAAGGCTTGATAGGCGGCACGCGCTAACTTCGCCTTATATTCTTGCTTGTTGGCTCGTGTCACTTTTACGCGTGGAAGGATCGGGCTGCTAATTTTTTGTTGCCCGACGTAAGGCGGGTTTTCGATGACAATGTCAAACCCACCGTATTGATTGAAAATCTCGACGAAGGCAATGTCCCACACAAACGGCGGCGCAGTGTGAGACTTCAACGCACCGAGGGCCCGCTTCACCTGCGCGAGGTTCGCCTCGTGCCGTGCTAATTCCGCCTGCTTCTGCTGCGTCAGCGCGTCAAGCCGCGTGTCCACCGGTTTGCCCACCTCTGCAATCGTCAACTGTTCCGCAGTGAGAGCCTTCAGCAACGCCTGGACCGAGTCGATCTGCCTCGGCAACTGCATCTCGTAAGCCGTTAATATCTCTCGGAAGAGCGCGTTCTCGGCGCGTTGGACATCCGCTTTCTCCGCATATTTCCGCTCGCGCTCGTTGTGATAAAACTTGAGTTTCTCTGTCTGCAGCGTCGTTATCTTCCGTTTGATGGCACTCGGCACGCCACTGCCCAATGCGCGCGTCTGCGCGAGGTTCATCCCGCCGATGTCCTGCACCAGACTATCCCCGTGCCGAAGGTTAAACGAAAAATCAGGGAGCAGCGGTGCCTCGCGAATCTGCAGTTCTGCCTCGCGAATCTCCGCCTCAATGATGAGCGCGAGCCAGAGGCGGAGCTCGGCGACTTTGCAGGCCCACGGCATCACGTCCACGCCGTAGAGATTCTTCCCGATGATGGCCTTGCGGCGTTCAAAACGGGAGGGGACAGACGCGCCGAGGTGCCGCGCGGCGCGTTCACCCAGGTCATCGAGAATGTGGAGCATGCCGACGAGGAACGAACCGCTCCCACACGCCGGATCCAACACAGTGATGCGGTTGAGATGCGCCGCGATGTTGCCCCACTGCTCGGCGAGTTGTGCATCGGCGGCTGCCTTCTCTGTCTCGTCAAACGTGAAGAGTGCCGCGTAAAGTTTATGCTTGTGTGCTTCACCGATGTGATTTGTGAGGTTATCCACGAGCGCGAGGCGGCACATCAAGTCGATTTCAATGCGCGGCGTGTAGAAGATGCCGGCATCGCCGCGTTCATCGGTTTCGGCGGAGACACTGACGAGACTCTCGTAGACTTTGCCGATCATCTCGGGGTCTACGGCGACTTCCTGTTCCAAGGGTGTATCCTCGGCGATGGTGAAATTATATCCCTCAAAGAAGGTGAATATCTCTAGCCAGAGGGTATCAGGAATGGTTGTTGCATACTCGGTATCCCATTCATTTTCTCGGAACAACCCGCCGTTGAGATAGGGAGCGTGTTGCAGTGTGTCACGGATGTCGTGTGGGAAATAGCGATACCCGCCATGAAATCGCTTGTTAAACGCGGCAAAGAAGAGGACGTTGAGCCACTTGTCGACAAATTCTCCCGGTGTCGCGCCCGCCGGTTTTTGATGTTTTTCGGTAGGAGAGCCCTCCCGGTGTCGATGGCGTTGATACGCTTCCCAAAACGTCCGGAGGAAGTCCGGATTGTCTCCCAACCACCGCTTTCGCTGGAGGAAGTAGAGGAAGAGACAGCGGCTGAGGAATTGTTGCGCGGCATCGTGCGCCCACTTTTTATCAGCGGTTTGCGTTTCCAATTCGGTGTGGAGGCGTTTGAAGACGCGCTGGTAGTCGGCGAAAAACTGCGCTGTCACTGCATCGACATCAAAGGCGGCCTCGTGTTGGTTGGAAATGTCCAGCGGTGTCAGGTGGTCGAGGTTTTCAAAGAGCCCATCGGTGCCGAGTGTTTCCAGCTTGAGCATTGCGATGCGTTCGGCGGCGGTGCGGAGTCTTGCGTCGGGTGCGATAGTGATGCGCCGGTAGCGGTGGCGGGCCTTGCGTTTTTCGCGTGCCTCTCGAACGAGTGTGACGTTGACGAAGTGCCAGTGGTCTTGCGCAGCATTGCTAAAAATGTAGAGCGCGTGCGAGAATCGCGTCTGCAGGTGCGCGATGAGTTGGCGTTCATCGGTTTTCCGAAGTTTTTCGGTGTTGAGGTGCGCGTAGAGGATGTGAAAATCGTTGTTTCTGCCGGCGGCGGCAAATCGGCGCGGTGGTTCAGCGAGGCACTGGGTGCGAGAATCGGGCAGTTCGGCGATAGGCTCATCGATGCGGGTATAGTTGAGTTCTCGCCAGAAGAGTTCGCGCAGGGGTTCGAGGCCGCGGAGGTTTTGTAATAGGTGTAAGATGCGTTCGGTGTTTTCGGGTGTCGGCATTTTTGTTTTTCTCGAAGCGTTTGGTTAGGGCTTCTGGGTTTCAGTGGGTGTGAATGACTAGACTGTCTTGACGCTTCTTTAAGGTTTTTCACATTATACAGAATAAGCGGATGTTGAGTCAAGTGACATCGTGAATATAAGAACTGCTGTGTGGCCCGTAGCGCGGGGGCCAGGTCCTCGCGCTACGGTATTGTGGCTGCTTGATGCATGGCGAGGGACAGGCCCTCGCGCTGCCCGCTGTTTTCTACAGTCAATGCTTTGCGAGGGACAGGCCCTCGCGCTACGGACGTAAGGGGCATCTAGGGCCAGGTCTTCGCGCTGCGGCCGAAAGGGCCATCTGC
Source organism: uncultured Poribacteria bacterium (assembly GCA_958296135.1). Classification (GTDB taxonomy): domain Bacteria; phylum Poribacteria; class WGA-4E; order WGA-4E; family WGA-3G; genus AGPOR5. Next base: position 2,706,884 of record CATQHZ010000001.1, on the reverse strand, counting down.
AGTCAAAAAACCTCGCCCATCGATTTTTCGACGATGTTCACCGCCTCCTCAACGTGTCCCGTGTTGATATTGAGCGGCGGTAAAAACCGGAGCACATAATCGTTGGTGCAGATGGTGACGAGCCCGTTTTCGATGCACTTCGCGGCGAGTGGTTTGGCATCGACATCCATCACGAGCCCGCGGAGCAGGCCCTTCCCGCGCACCTCTTTGATAGGATATTTGCCCTTGAGTTCCATCAACCCGCCGGCGAGATAATTCCCCATCTTAACGGCGTTCACGGCGAGATTTTCGTCTAAGATAGTTTTCACGGTTGCGCGGGCCGCTGCTGTGACGAGCGGGTTTCCGCCGAACGTCGCCGCGTGCGTGCCGGGGACGAAACTCGCTGCTATCTCACGCTTCGCGAGCATCGCACCGATAGGCACACCGCTGCCGAGTGCCTTCGCCATTGTGATGACATCGGGGACAACGCCGTAACTCTGATAGCCGAAGAAGGTGCCGAGCCGCCCCATCGCCGTTTGCACCTCGTCGAAAATGAGGAGCAGGTTGTGTTTGTCGCACAGCGCGCGGAGTCCCTGCAGGTAGCCGTCGCTAGGGATGTTGACTCCGCCTTCGGATTGAATTGGTTCTACCAAAATCGCGCAGGTCTGCTCGTTGATGGCGGCTTCGGTTGCAGGCAAATCATCAAACGGCACGTAGGTGAAGCCTTCCAGCATCGGTTCAAACCCGACGTGGTATTTTGTCTGCGCCGTGGCGGTGATGGTTGCCATCGTTCGTCCGTGGAACGAATCGTCCATCGTGATGATTTCGTAGGCATCCGGCCGGCCGCTGTCTTTGGTGAACTTGCGCGCCAGTTTAATGGCTGCTTCGTTCGCCTCTGCGCCGCTGTTGCAGAAAAATGCCTGGTCCATGTCGGAATTCTCTACCAACATTTTCGCCAATTCTGCCTGCGGTTGGATGTAGTAGAGGTTAGAGGTATGCAGCAGTTTGCCTGCCTGCTCCTGAATGGCGGCGACGACATTCGGATGGCAGTGCCCGAGTCCGTTGACAGCGAGCCCGCCGAGGAAGTCAAGATACTGCTTGCCTTCGGCATCCCAGAGATAAGGTCCCTCGCCTTTGACGAAGGCGAGGTTTCTGTCGCCGTAGGTGTTAATAATGTATTCTGTCGCCATCGTTTTAATTTCAGCGGTTGTCATAAAAGTTTCTCCTTCGGGACCGGGAGGTCCCTCCTACACAGATTGAATGCTGAGCAGGTTCTCCTTCGGGACCGGGAGGTCCCTCCTACACAGATTGAACGCCGAGCAGGTTCTCCTTCGGGACCGGGAGGTCCCTCCTACAAAACATGTGCTAAGTTCTACCAATTGGTATAGGCACCGTCGTCGCGTTGATAGCCGTGCGGCGGTCCATATTCTTGGGTTGTGACGTTCGTGAGTGCGTCTTCGTTGAATTCAATGCCGAGTCCGGGGACTTCGGGCGGCAAGAGATGTCCCGATTCAAACGGTACTTGCACTGGGAAGACATCGGTGAGATCGGACATCGGTGCGCGCGGCAATTCCTGCACGCCGACGAGTGAGGATGACAGACAGAGATGCAGGCACGCCGCGGCGGAGACCGGTCCTAACGGGTTGTGCGGTGCGAGGTGGATGTAGTGCGTCTCGCACCATCCCGCAACTTTCTTCGCCTCTGTCAACCCACCGACGATGCACACGTCGACGCGGCAGTAATCCAGCAGGTCTGCCTCAATTACCTCTCGGAATGCCCATTTGCTGTCAAATTGTTCGCCGACGGCAATCGGGACCGAGGTTTGCTGTCGGATGCGCCTGAGGCTGGCAGGGTTTTCGCTGCGGAGCGGGTCTTCGATGAAAAAGGGGTGGTAAGGCTCCACCTTGTTGCAAAATTCGAGGCTATCCGCCGGGTCGAGGCGCGTATGCACGTCGATGAGTATCTCCACATCGTCGCCGAGTGCTTGCCGTACTGCTTGCGCCTGCGCGAGTCCGTGCTGCACGGCGCGTCGCGGTTCAAAGTTGCCTGTGGCACCGGTGTCATCGGCGAGGCCCCATCGGACGAATTTCCAGCCAGCTGCATGAGTGTTGCGGCAACTTTCAACGAGTGCCTCGATTGTGCCACCGCCGTTGTGCGGATAGCAGACGACTTTGTCGCGCGTCCGGCCGCCGAGGAGTTCATAGACTGGGACGTTCAGAGCCTTGCCTTTGATGTCCCAGAGTGCGATATCGACAGCACTGACAGCGGCGGATTGGACAACCCCGCCGGGGAAGAAGCCGCCGCGGAACATGACTTGCCATAGTTGCTCGATCCGAAAGGGATCTGCGCCGATGAGGAATGGTTCAAACGAGCGGACAACTTCGGCGAGGGCGAGGGCGCGTCGTCTTAGGCCGCCCTCACCGACTCCGTAAATGCCGGCATCCGTTTCTACCTTGACGAAGAAATGTCCGGATGCCGATACAAATGATTTGACGTTAGTAATTTTCATCAATTTTCCTCCCGATAAAAGTTAACGGTTTAATCAGTTTGCGCGAATTGCGGTGTCGTTTTCAACGCTGCCGCTTTTGTTTGCGTGTTGTCCTCTTGCCATTCCGGCGGTCGCGCGCCGCGAATCCAGGGGTGCGGGCGTGCTTCCCACGGAAAGCGTGTGAACCCGAGCCCTCGGAAAAAGCGGGAGATGCGTCCCGGGCGCGCGATGAGGAGATGCTTGATTTCCGGCACGATAATCGGCACCGAGTCCCATTGTCCCGCCGGCTGCGCGGGGTTATCGCGATGGTGCGCGAGGGGTTTGGGTTCGGGTATTGTTTCGTCCTTAAGGACTCTTGCTTCCATATAGCGTTCGATGGCGAGTCCTGCTTTCGCGAGTGCATTGCGTGCTGTCTTGCCGCGCACGACACAGCCGGGCAAGTCTGGGACGATGAGCCGGTAGTGCTTCCGCCGTTTTCGGGATATCAGGACCGGATAGTGGCGGAGTTCGGGCAGCGTTATCGTCACGGTGTCCCACTGAAGTGCATCGGCATATTCCGGGTCGTTCTGATGGTAGGCGATGTCCTTGGGTTCCGGAATCGGTTCTCCATCAGTCAAGATGCCACTCAGATGACATTTAATGGCTTCCACGGCTTGCGTCAGCACATGCTCGACGGTGTTTCCGGCGGTAATACACCCGGGTAAGTCTGGGACAACGATGCCGTAGATGCTATCCGGATCTTTGAAAATCACAACAGGATATTGCATAAGAGTTTTCATGGATCCAACTCCAATTTTCTAACCTCTTGTCTTAAGGTGGACAATTTGGTAGAGAGCTCTCATCAGTTATTTTAGTTCCACTCCCATTCGGCCTGTTCATAGATACTTCGCACTGTTCCTATCGCTATGTCTTTGTTTGGATGTGGAACAGAGACTGTGCCCGGCTTGTCGGTGTGTCTGAATTGATAGTGAGATCCTTTAATGCGATGCTGAAACCATCCTTCCGTTTGAGTTGTTGAATCATTCGGCGCGAATTGCGAAGTTGTTTCCAACTGGGCCGCTTCCGGGTGCGCTTTGGCATTTTTCAAATGTTCGCGCCTACACTGCCGCCAGCGTTGGGACGTTGTCCTGACAATAAACCGGTCGGAAGAGTGTCTGGCGTTTAAACGGCATCTCCGCGATATGCTGTGGGTGCGGTTCCCACTTGTGCCACTTGTTACCGACCGTATTGTAGCAGTGGAAAATTGCGACGCGATCTGCCTTGTCATCTGTCCATCTCGCGCCGGTATGCGTAATCGCCTCCGTGAACATCAGCACGGAGCCGGCTGGGCAGGTGTAGTCCTCCCACAGCGGCGAATCTCGGTTCTCTGTGGATTTCGGTGCGGGGAATGCGCCTTTGTGGCTTCCCGTGAGGAACATGGTGCCGCCGCCGCCTTTTTTCACGGGATTCAGTTCCCAAACGACACGCGTCAACCCGCTGTGCGCCTTGTCATGATGCAGATGGTACGTATGTGAATTGCCGGGAAAGTTAAGCATCCCGCGGCCGCCGTGAGGCCGGAAGTTATCATGTCCGTTCTCCCGAATCGTGAGGAACGTGCCTTCCAACCGAAAGCCGTAGCAATTCTCGTTAGCATATCCGGATGCCAAAAATTCGTTCATGAACCCGAGCACAACGGGATGATCGGTGAGCGTTTCCAAGGGGCCGCCGATTGAAGAACGGTGGTGCTCTGGAATTGCTAATGGTTCTTGCTTGAGTTGGTAACAGAACTCGCGCATCTCCTGAATTTCTATTTCACTCAGCACCGCCGGTATCAGAAGCCAGCCGCGGGTATCAAAGAGATACCGTTGTTCCTCTGACAGCGGCATCGGGGGTAAGTTGTCCGCGTTCGTCGTTGGGTTTGGCATAAGTTTCTCCTATTTGCGATACTTGCCGGTGGATTTCCGGTTCTGCCTTAGGAATTCAGGCGTTCTGTTTCTTTCGCTAGCCATGTGCCGTAGTCGCGGGGCATTTCTGGCATGTCCCCCAAACCGGCTTCGGCGCGCCACTGCAATAACGGATGCTCGCGATTTTTCTGAGGTAGTGCGACACGGGTGCCGCGGACAGCTGACTCGAAAATGCCCATGAGCACCTCAAGCACGTGTCGTCCTTCTTCGCCGCTGCATTCATGCTCTCGGTTTTCGTCAAGCGCGTTGACATATTCCTCGACGACGCAATAGTCGTCTGCATCCGCACCGCTGGCGGCCTCAAAGTGGACCGGATAGATAGGTGCGAGTTTTTCCCATCTGTCGTGTGTGCCGTCTGGCACAAAATGCGGTGTTGGTAACCGCCATGCGCCTCTCAGTTCAGACCAGAAGAGTCGGCCCTCGGTGCCGTAGAGTTCCATCGCATAGGCATCGCTATCCACTTTCGGGCACCGGTGTTGGAGAAGCGTGCCGGTGATATGGCCATCGAATTGCAGCGTTGCTGTGACGTATTCGCCTGCGATGATGCCCATCCCACTCGGTGAGGGAAGCACATCCTCTGGCGTGATGGTGCGTCCGCCGGTTGTCGCTTGTGTTACAACGCTTCGGCAATGCCCGCCGAAACGGAGCATGTTGTTGATGACATGCGTGCCGATGTTCATGAGCCCATAGCCGGCGTAATAGCCTTTGCCGCTGGCGTAAATATATCGGAGCTCGCCGATCTTGCCTTCGTTGAGCACTTTGGCGACAGCCTGCATCGTGGGGCTAACGCGCCGTTGGTGATGCACGACGACGCGCGCGTTTTTCTCCTTCGCTTTCGCCAGCACTGCATCCGCTTCAACCAGATCTCCGCAGATAGGTTTTTCTACCTCGATGTTCACGCCGTGTTCTAGCACGCGCATAGCGAGCGGGTAGTGCGCGTCTGTTGCTGTCGGAATGGCGACGATGTCTGGAGAAGTCTGCCGGATCATCTCATCTAAATCGGTGAAATGTGCGGAGACGTTCACGATGTTGCCGAGCGCGGCTAAACGTTCTTGCACCAGATCACAGAGTGCGACGATTTCTGTGCGTGGATGTGCGTGGTATGCTTTCGCCGCCGATGTGCCGCGGCTGCGGCAGCCTAAAATAGCAACGCGATAGGTTTTCATAAGTTTTTCTCCTCTGTTTCGTATTATTTTAACGTATTTCGAATTTAAGGTCAAGTTTTTTGCAGAACGGGCGTTTTCCTTGACATGTCGGTACAGTTCATGCAATAATAATAGTAATTTGCAACTATTTTAGAGGGTGGAGGAACGAAAAGATGTTACGTCCAAGTGTCGAAAGCATTTTGAGAACCCTCGCGTTCTCGTTGTTCTCTGTTGCGATTGTCTTCGCGGCGGGGTGCAATCAGCGCACTGCGACTCAAAAAACCGGCGCGGGGTTTGTGAAATTGAATACTTCACTGGAAGATGCGCTGGCGAAAGTCACGCTGATTGTGCCAGAGATGAGCGGTGACGAGAGCGGCACACCCATTGAGGTTGTCGTTGGGGCTGCCTTTACAGGGGAAGGGATGTACGATATCGGTGGCGGTGAAACCCACGGATTCCGGTACACACTCCTGAGCCAATACGCTGTGGAAGGGAACCGTTACCTTTTCGTGCCGGTGGGCTATAATTGGGGCGGCTCAGGGACTTTTTTCTTTCTGACGGCGGTGGATAAAGCCACGCTCAAAAGCGTCAGTGAAGCTGACCTAGGTGACCGGGTGAGAGTCCAAAAGGCTGCGTTGGCTTCGCCTCGCAGCGACAGTGTGGCTATCACCTATCTTGCGCGGGGAGACTACGGTGTGTACGACCCGAGCAAGGCGGTAGAGATACGTTTTAAAATGGTGGATAGTCGGCTGCAGGAAGTGTCGCCGTAAGCGCGGCGGGCTTATGGATAAAACTGATACATCGTCGTATTCAAGAGGACGTTCAGCAAGCTCCACATACTGCCCATGAGGTAATCGCCGAGGACGAGCCCTAAAAAGAACGGAATCATGCGCCGATAACTCTGGATGCCGCCGTGGCGCAAGATTAGCCATTTGAGCGACAAGGCGATGACGAGCGGTATCCAGAGATCGGACATCTCTTGGTTGCTTGCCATGACGTAGCCGAGGGGATGTAACGGCAGCCAGAAGAATTTCACGCGCAGATAGGACAACGCCATCATCACCGTAAACCCGATGCCGATGAAGATAACGCCTATCCAGTCTGTATCAAGTGGGTAGGTTATCCAATTCGTCAACCGCCCGAAATACTCGCGGCCGTAGCCGAGTGACCAGGGCCCGAAGTAACCGGAATCTGCGCCGAATTGGTAATAGAAATGCAGCTGCACCCAGAAGGCGACGAGTGCACCGAATACGGTTGCAATAAGAATTGTCCAGAGCATCCGCCGTTGCGAGATGCGCGCGACTTCGGCAATCTTGAACGCCTCCAGTTGATGCGGCATCTGTTGCGGGCGATAGTCTCGGTTGAAAAAGCAGACTGAGAGTGCGGTGAGGTTCCGCGCGCCGAGGCGATGCGTGCCTAACACGGTGTTTAAGATGTATCGCGGGGCCTGCCAGTGGTAAGCGTGAACGAAGATGCCGGATTCTGCGCGGATGCGTGTCGTGACGAGCGGCGTGATGAGGAACAGCACGGCGAACACGAGCGCGAGCCACATCGCCATTCCTGCCTTGTAGAGCAAGAATGCGAACAGCAGGATACCGAGCACAAATCCCCACACTGCCATCCGATACGACATCGGTTCATCGGGGGCTCCCGAGTGAGCCCTCTGTCCACGAGAAGCCAGCGCGCTTCTCAACACTGCGCGAAAGTGGCGTTTGCCTGTCCACGCGAAGAAAAGGCATAACCCGATAAACGCGCCGATAGTCTGTTCGTTGAGATAGGGGAAGTTCGGGATGCTATGCCACCCTACTGCTTTTGCTAATGCGACCTCGTTCCGATAGAGGACATAGAAAAAGGTGGTTGAGAACAGCACATCTAACGGCATGAGGAACATGATGCCAATGGCGAACGGATAGAAGGCTGTGATAATCGTGCCGTAGAGGCTAAGCGGCGGTTCGTGAAACGTGAAGAATCGGCGCGTAACCGGGATGTGCGGAATCACCGGGTAAAGATGGCTTAGCCCGTTAAACAGGCTGATGCCGGCGGCGATTGCGAACCCTATCCACATCCGCTTATTCCGAAAGAAGCGGGAGGTAGGATTTGCCATTGCGAGCGGCAGTTGGATGATAGGGAAAGTGAGGCGTTCTCGTTCTGTCCACTGTCGGCGCAAAATCGTATTGAGGCAGAGAAAGATGAACGCTGTGACGAGGAATAGCAATATCCACGCTGCAACAACCGGCCCCCATACCCGCAAGTGCTTCGGTAGATACAGACTAGACTCGCCGAGGTAGTAACCGCGCAACGCGTCTCTATCTGAAACGGTGAGCCATTGTGGGAGATGGTGCCAAAACAGCGTCCGCCATTCGTTCTCTTCCGTGGCGAACCACGTGCTGTGTCCAAGCACGGACAAGATGGCTTGCAGGACATCACATCCGGCTAGCGTCGTGGCGAGACTGAGCGTCACATAGAGGAATAGCAGTTCGCCTTGTCCGAGTGCGATGCTGCTTTTCAATAAGCGGATAACCCCGTTAATCAGCATCACTGCGGTGAGGATGAAAATGACGTTGGAGAGCGGCACCACCCACGTCGGGAAGGTATAGCGCACCAATTCCATCTGGATGAGAAAATAGCAGTTGATAGGCGCGGTGATAGCGAAGAGTAGCACGACGCGCCATGTGAGGGCTCGCTGTTGTGGAGCAGGTTTAAATTCCATCGGTTGCTCGATTATCGTTAGTGTGTGGCATCATTTTCCCTGACAACTTCTCTGGAGAATTCAACGCTTTTGATGATAACAGAATTCAATTTGCAATGCAAGTGTAAATGTGGTACCCTATAAAGATGAATAACAATTTGCACAATGGCATCAGCGAACTTGCGCGGGCGAGTCGGCACCGTTTCGCCGATGCGCGAGCCCTGTTGGATGCCTCTCGGTGGCAGGGCGCGATGTATATAGCAGGCTACGCCGTGGAGTGCCTCTTAAAAACAAAATTGATGCATATCTATCGGTGTCAAACTTTACGCGAGTTGGAGGAGGAACTTCAACGACGCGCTATCCTGCCAGAGGCCAGTACCGTCTTTACGCATCAATTGGAATTTTTGCTCAGACTCGCACCGGGCTGGGACAGGTTGATGCAAAATCGTGAAACGCGTCGTCTGTTTAGCAACAAGGTCAACAAGTGGACACCAATTTGGCGTTACGCTCCCAGGCAAGTGACCCGTGACGAGGCAACAGAGTTTATTGATTCTGTTGACAAGGTTATGCGCTGGATAGACAATAACATCTAGCGGAGGATTTATTGATGGCTTGTGAAATGGTAAAGCATCGCATTTACGAGACGCTCAAGGATGGATACTTCAACGACGAAAAAGACTACGTTGATGTCTCCAACGGTTCTGGCGATGATAGTGTTCATATTGTCGTCGTCAGCCGGAAGTTTGCGGGCTACAATCGTTGGAGGCGGGGCGATATTATCTGGGACGAATTGGAAAAGCATCTGTCCCAGGCGGACTGGAAGCACGTGTTTCTCTCCATCGGCGTGCTTCCGGAAGAAGTCCGCGTTTTGTAACGGCACGCGCGCCGCGCTTGAAAGCGTGACTACCAAAAGTTACGATTTCATGGCAGTCTATCTGCGGACTGAGGAACGGTTTCTGGGAAAACGGCACTCGGCGAGGGACAGTCCCTCGCCCTACGGTGTGAGATAGGGAAGTTGGTGAGCAGGAAGAGGAAGCTATCCGGCCCACTCACCAGCAGGCCGGATAGCCGTAGAAACTTTTTAGAAGTTATACGACAACTTCGCGTAGTAAAGCCCGCCGTTGAAACCGAACGGCGCAGAACGACGCGAATAAGTGAACACACCCGGCGAATCAACGATGACATGCCCAGTGCTGTCCGTTAACGTGCCACCTCGCGACTGACCGATCTCGTTCAAGTCGGGTACCTGATCGAACAGGTTGTTGGCACCGATAGTCAGCGACAAGCCTTCGTTCAACCGGTAGTTCGTCTGGATATCGGTGAGCCATTTGCCGCCGTAGGTTTGACGGGCCGGGTCATCGCCACTTCCTTCTTGGACAGTGTAACTCCCGAAGTAACGCAATGCAGTGCCAATTGTGAGGGGGCCGACGATGTAATCCGCGCTGAGATTAATGCGCGTGTTCGGCTGCCATTCCTCTATCATGGAGCGTTCCTGCGATGGAAAGAGCGTATCCTCAAGTCCAACGAGAATTTGCGGTGCATCCACGTCACCGATGACTTGGGTGTCAGCCCACGTTGCGGCGATTTTCAGATTCAACAGATTCTCATTTTCAAAAGCGTAGAGGTAGCCGGCGGCTAAGTCCACGCCAGTCGTCCGGGTTTGCGCGACGTTCGTGAAAACCTGCGCGCTGCTGGCCCCCGCGGCCGCTAGCGCGGGAACCTTATCCGCGCTGAAACTGCTACTGATGACAATCCGGTCATCGATTTGAATCAGGAAGCCATCCACAGTTACCCACAGATTCTGAACCGGTTTTAAGACGACACCGCCGGAGACGTTGAACGCGGTTTCCTCTTTGAGTTCGGGGATGCCGAGGGCTCGTGCTGCATCACTGTCGTTACGGAACGTGCCGACTTCAAGCGCGATGAGCTCATCGGTGTTGCCATCGCCATCAACATCATCGGCATCTACCTTGAACTGCGTGCTAATGTTGTTGAAGTAGAGTTGTTGCAGTGAAGGCGCGCGGAAGCCGGTGCTTCCCGCGGCGCGCACGGCAACTTGCTGTGTCATATCATAGCGTGCGGTTGCCTTACCCGTGACGGTAGTGCCGAAGTCGCTGTACTGTTCACCGCGTACTGCCGCGCCGACAAGCACGCCTGTGCCTGGCACACCGCTGAGATACGATTCAAAATCGGCGTATCCGGCAATATTCGTGCGGCTTTCATCGACTTCGTTATCAGGGCGGAAGCCGGGGAATACCTGGATGCCGCTCGCCGCGCTATCAACGCCGCGCCCGGCATTAATCCACGAGAGCGGTTCCCCCGCGTGGATGCCGTACCCTTCGCGCCGGAATTCCACACCGCCGGCCAAATTAACAAGCGAGGATTGATACGCTAGCGGATAGGTAACATCCAAGTTAAACGCGGTCTGGGAGAGGCTAAAACCGCCTGCCTCAGCGGAAGTCGGACTGCCGGGCCCGTAGGAGGCGTTCAGCGAGTTGGAGATGAAAAAGTCAAACGTGTTCAACCCGTGATTGAGACTGAGGTCTACGCCCAAGTTTGACTCTTCGTGTTCCCATGCTATGCCTAAAGCGACGGAGACATCTTCAATATCCGTGTTAATCTCTGGCAGGAATCCGTCTGGATAAATCTCCGTGACGGTTCGGCTTGCTTGATTGGCTCGGCGATAGAAGCCTGCACTATTGTTTTGGCGGGTGGAGTAGCCACCAAACGAGTAGAGCTCCAATCCTTCCAGCAGCGGCAGTCCGAAGTTGTAAAACCCGACTTTCTGTGAGGCATCCGCGTCGCCGATGCGGAAGTTCTGCCGTTCAAACGTGTATTCGCGCGAGTCGAACCAGACCGGCTTTGCTGTTACGGTGCCGTCATCGTTTTCGATTTCAAGCATGTGGTCTGCCGGTCTGCCCGGGTCGGTTTCAACCCAGTCGTATTGTTGCGTGCCGGTGAGGCCTGCGCGGTTGGTGCGGACTCTATCGCGCCATTCTGCTGTCAGATTGATGAAACCGGATTCGCCGACTTTCATGCCGTAGTTGGCATTCCCGATCCACGTATCGCCGTCGCTTTCATAAGTTTGTCCCCAGTAGACGTTGGCATCGCCTGTATCCACCGCGTCTTTCAGCACGATGTTAATGACACCTGCAATGGCATCGGAGCCGTATTGTGCGGCTGCACCGTCGCGTAGCACCTCGATGCGCTCAATCGCGGATGCCGGAATAGCGTTGAAATCTGTCCCCGCTGTGCCGCGGCCTACGGACGTGTTGACGTGAAGCAGCGCGCTTTTGTGGCGGCGTTTGCCGTTGATGAGGACCAGCGTCTGATCTGGGCCTAAGCCTCGCAAAGTTGCAGGACGCAACGCGTCCGTGCCGTCACTGATAGTTGAGCTGGAAAAGTTAAAGGAAGGCACTAACATCTGCAGGATTCTGCCGGTTTCGGATTGGCCGGTGAGGCTGAGTTGCTCGCGGTTCACGACATCAATCGGCACGGGTGCCTGCAACGCGCGACGCCCGATGCTCCGGGTGCCTACCACGACAACCGATTGCACAGTCTGGATAGGCGAGAGCCTGACTGTTGCTTCAGTCTGTCCGGCGGCAAAGTTAAGCCGCTCGCTGGAGAATCCAACAGCGGTAACCATCAATGTCTGTGCCCCGAGCACGTCGCTGAACGTCGCGGCACCGTCATCGTCTGTTGTTTGTGTTTCGGAACCTACGGTGACTTTCGCGCCGGAGATAGCACTGCCACCCTGGTCTTGCACGACTACCTTGAGTGCATCTGCGCTGGCAGTCGGTGACATTACTGATGCGAGTCCGAACAACAAAATGGCGAAAACGCACCAATGGCATTTATTGAGTATTTCCAAAATATGTCCTCCATGTTTCAAATCAGGTGATATGAGGATGGTAACGATTTTTTGTTACACATCATCATCGTTTTGTGTTATGATAAATTATACCTTGCAAAAGTGCCAATGTCAAATTTTGATTTTTTTTGTCCGAGGAGAGACATGCACGGCTCGATGATGAACTATCCATTGACACTCGCGCGGATTTTAGAACATGCACACCGCATCCACGGTGATAAAGGCGTGACGGCGTGTAGTTCGGGCTCGCCTGAGCCCAAACATCGCTATACCTACGCCGAGTTTTATTGCCGCGTCCGGCGGTTGGCGAACGTTCTCGTCCAACTCGGCATCCGGCCGGGCGACAGGGTGGCGACTTACGCCGCGAACACATATCAGCACCTAGAGCTCTATTACGCGATTCCGTGCATCGGCGCGGTGCTTCATCCGCTCAATGTGCGTCTCGCCGCTGCCCAACTCGCCGAGATTGTGCGCGAGGCGGAGGATAAACTCATTTTTGTGGATGGCAGATTTGCCTCGCGGTTTGAAGGATTGCAGAAAGAAATCGGCTGCCTGCCCAGTATCTTTTTTAGGGGCTCGGGTTCGCCTGAGCAGGCATCCGATTCAGACGAGTATGAGGCACTTATCGCTGCAGCAGATGAAACTGACGCGTGGGATATTCGGGACGAAAACTGGGCGATGGGGCTCTGCTACACGAGCGGGACGAGTGGTGAACCGCGCGGTGTCCTCTACACGCACCGTTCCATGTTCCTCCACACGATGGCAGTCAATCAGGCAGATGTGTTTGGATTCACGGAGGCAGATGTCGTGATGCCGTTTGTTCCGATGTTCCACGCGATGGCGTGGGGCGTGCCGTATGCCGCCCTATTTGCAGGCGCAGATCTGGTGCTGCCTGGCGGTGCCAAACCTGCGCGGATTGCGCATCTCATCGCTGAAACAGGGGTAACCGTTGCGGCGGGGGTGCCCGCTGTCTGGGGACAAGCGTATCCCGAATTGCGAAGCCGCGCGCAGGATAGTGCCTCACTGCGGCAAATTATCGTTGGCGGCGAAGCGATGCCGCCGAGGCTCATCGAGGCCTACGAACAGGAACTTGGGGTTGAGGTGCGCCACGCCTGGGGGATGACAGAGATGTCGCCCACCGGGACGCTATCAATGCTACGCCGTGCACACCAGAACCTGTCGGAAGCTGAAAAGTGGAAGGTAAAAGCGATGCAAGGCAGACCGGTGCCAGGTGTGGAGATTCGGCTTGCAGAAGTAACAGGGTTGCAAACCGCGCCTACGGTGAGTGCTGATTCTTCCTCGGCGGAACTACCTTGGGATGGCGAGACGATAGGCGAACTGCAAGTGAGAAGTCCATGGACAGTGAGTCGTTATTACAAAACAGAGCCGACAGCGGAACATTTCACGGCAGATGGGTGGTTACGCACCGGTGACATTGCGACTATCAATGCCGAGGGTTATGTGCAGATTGTTGATAGAGCAAAGGCACTGATTCGGAGCGGCGGCGAGTCTATTTCAAGCGTCGCGCTGGAGACTGCGTTGATGGCGCATCCACAGGTTCTCAATGCCGCCGTTCTTGGTGTTCCTGACGAGAAGTGGGGCGAGCGTCCCGTTGCCGTTGTTGTCTGTGAACCGGACGAAGCGGAAATCAAGCCTGCGCAATTGAAAGCGCGCCTCGCCAAACAGTTCCCGAAGTTTTGGATCCCGGACCGGTTTATCTTTGTTGATGAAATCCCGCAGACCGGCGTTGGAAAATCCGATAAGCGAGAGATCCGGAAACGAGTTTTAGAGTTATCGTAAATCCTTGTAAGCGCGCTTTGAAAGCGCGCCTGCCAAAAAAGGAGGAACCGCTCATGAAAATGAAAGCCGCTATCTACACCGGCATTGAGCAGATTGCGATTCGAGAAGTCGAACGGAACGAACCCCCTCCCGGCTATGTGCTTGTTGATACCAGGCAGACCGGCATTTGTGGCAGCGACCTGCACAGTTACTTTGGGCATTGGGGACAGTCGCATGAGCACGCCGCTGGCCACGAGACCTGCGGTACAGTCATGAAACTCGGCGATGGCGTTACCGATTTTGAAATCGGGGACAAAGTCGCGGTGGAATGTTTCTCGCACTGCGGCACGTGCAAATATTGCGAGACCGGGCAGTATAATCTGTGCGGTAACCGGGCGTGGATCTCCCCGAATATGCACGGTGGTTTCGCCGAATACACCGCGACGCACCACTCTGGGCTGTTTAAACTGCCGGGTACGATGACGTTTGAGGAGGGCGCGCTGGTTGAACCGTTGGCTGTGTCACACCGTGCAGTTGCGCGTACCGGTGCGAATTCGCGCGACAGCATCGCCATTATTGGCGGCGGCACCATCGGGCAATTTTGCCTAGCCGATGCAGTCGCCGCGGGGATTAAGGAGACGTTGATCACGGTAAAATATGAACAGCAGGCGGAATTAGCGAAGACTCTCGGCGCGGACCACGTTGTTAACGTCGGTAACACCGATGTGCGCGAATATGTCAAGGACATCACGGACGGTATCGGTTTTGACGCGGTGATAGAGACGGTAGGCGGCGCGGAGAACTTCAATATCGCCACGACTATCGTGCGGAAGCAGGGGGCTGTCGTCCTCGTCGCGGGGTATTACAAACCGCTGGAGGTGAACCTCTCCACTATCGTCTGGTCAGAGGCGTTTATCACCGGCTCGAACTGCTACGGCTATAGTGGGATGGAGACTGACTTTGAGGCGGCGATCGAACTCATCTCTTCGGGGAAGGTTGATGCGACAAAGTTGGTAACGCACCATTACCGGCTTGATGAGATTGAGGAGGCGTTCCGCGTCTCCGCCGATAAAACCTCTGGCGCGATTAAGGTGCATGTCTGTCAGTAGACACATCGTAACCGTAGGGCGAGGGCTTGTCCCTCGCCGTGCTCCGGTCATCCCGAAAACCGTCCGCGGCACGTAGGGCGAGGGCCCGGCGATCACGAATCGCCGAGGGTTTCCCTCGCCGTGCTCCGGCTGATTTGACACGTAATAGTTTTAATGATATACTGAAACCACGGAGTCGTTGCGTTTTGTAAGCGCGCCTCCCGAGAGATGAGTGAGGATAACACGCTATGCCACATACAAACTATCAGTTAAGCTGCGCGGAGATGGACCAGTTTCGGAAGCAGGGTTACCTCGGTCCTTACACCCTCTGCAGCCCTGACGAGATGCGGAATATGCAACCCGAAATTGAGAAGGTGCTGAAAACGGATGCACCCGATCATAAAGTGAGAGAACATAACCGCCATCTCGATCATCGGTTGATTCACGAGTTTGCTACGCATCCTGCTATTGTCACACGGATGGCGGCCCTCTACGGGCCAGATCTGCTGCTCTGGCGCACCAATTTCTTCGTCAAGGAGCCGGGCGCGAAGGAAATTCCGTGGCACCAAGACTTTAACTACTGGCCCCTTGAGCCGCCCATTATCATCTCGGCGTGGATTGCCATCGATGCCGCGACCTTAGAAAATAGTTGCCTCCAGATTCTCCCGGGTTCACACCGCAAGGTGGTGCCGCACGTGAAGGCGACATCCGAGATGGCATTCAACCAGATGGGCGATTTGGGGTTCATTGACACCAGCAGTTGCGTTAATCTGGAGATGCAACCCGGCGAATTTGTGCTCTTCAACGAACGGACGCTGCATCATTCCGATGCGAATTGTTCCGATAAACGGCGCATCGGCTTGGCGGTGCGCGTCATCGTCCCGATTGTCAAAGTGCTGGAGTGGGATGCGCCGTTGCACGAACTCGTCGTCATCCACGGCGAAGATGCCGTTCAATTCAACACCCGGTAGGAGCGAGCTCCTGCGGTTCATGCGTGCATCGAGACCAGGAGGTCTCTCCTACGGTTCATGCGTGCATCGAGACCAGGAGGTCTCTCCTACGGTTCATGCGTGCATCGAGACCAGGAGGTCTCTCCTACGGTTTGAGACGGGAGGTCTCTCCTACGGTTTATGTGTGCATCGAGACCAGGAGGTCTCTCCTACGGTTTGAGACAGGAGGTCTCTCCTACGGTTCGTGCATCGAGACCGGGAGGTCTCTCCTACGGTTGCTGATGAACAGTCTATAGGAGACTAATATGAATAGACAAATTACCTTAGCCGCACGTCCTGTCGGCTACCCGAAAGAATCTGACTTTAAGTTGGTAGAAGCCCCGATTCCTACGCCGGAAGACGGACAAGTGTTAGTCAAAACCCTTTACCTTTCTGTCGACCCCTATATGAGGGGCCGGATGAACCAAGCGCGTTCTTACGCCGCCAACGTGGCATTCAACGAAGTTATGGTAGGCGGAGTCGCCGCCGAAGTCGTTGAGTCGAAGCATGCCGATTTTCAGGTTGGCGATATTGTGAACGCGCACATTGGCTGGCAGGAATACGGTGTCGCGAGCGGCGATGCTCTTCGCAAAATCGACCCGAGCCTCGCGCCTATCTCAACAGGTGTCGGCATTCTGGGCATGCCGGGTTTGACTGCCTACTTCGGGCTGCTTGAAGTCGGCAAACTGCAAGATGGCGAGACGGTGTTCGTCTCCGGTGCGGCAGGCGCGGTAGGTTCTGTCGTTGGGCAGATTGCGAAGATTAAGGGCTGCCGCGTCATCGGCACCGCAGGGAGCGACGAGAAGGTCGCCTATATCCTTGACGAACTCGGTTTTGATGCCGCTTTTAACTACAAAAACGTGAGCGATTATGGGGCGAAACTGGAAGAGCTTTGTCCCGATGGCATCGATGTCTATTTTGACAACGTCGGCGGGCGCATCACGGATGCTGTTTTTCCGAATTTGCGTCTTAAGGGCCGCGTCGTGATCTGCGGACAGATTTCGCAATATAACTTGGAGAACTCGGAGATGGGGCCGCGTTTCTTGTGGCATCTTATCACGAAGCGCGCGCGGATTGAGGGATTCCTCGTCTTTGAATTCGCCGACCGGCACGCCGAGGCTCTCGTCCAGATGGGCGAATGGGTGCAGCAAGGCAAACTGAAATACCGCGAGACGATTGAAGAAGGCGGAATTGAAGCGGCACCGGCTGCGTTTATTAGCATGCTAAAGGGCGGCAATATCGGCAAACAGTTAGTGAAAATTGCTGAACCGAGTTAAGCAAATTACCCCGTAGGGCGAGGGCAGTGGCGTGATACGCACCCTAACAGTTGTTTCTGCTGCGGTTTTCGTGGCTGAAGGGTTCGCGAGGGGAACCCTCGGCGATTCGAGATCGCCGGGTTGTCCCTCGCGTTACAGACTCAAGGTTTAGTCGCGAGGGCCAGACCCTCGCGCTGCAGTTGGCATTAATACCCCTTCTCCTTGTCAATGACGCTGAGGAGAGGTTTCCCAACCAAAAGCCGTTCGAGGTTGTCACAGAAAAGTCCCACCGTCCGGTCTAGCCGAATCGGCGAACCACCGGCGACGTGCGGCGTGATAATCACGTTCGGCATATCCCACAACGGGCTATCCGCTGGCAGCGGTTCTTCGGGTGTAACATCCAACCCCGCGCCGCCGATGCTTCCATTGTTAAGCGCGCGGAGCAGTGCCGGTCCGTCGATAATCTTGCCGCGCGTGACGTTGACGAGCAGCGCGTGCGCTTGCATCGCTTGGAATGCTGCGTCGTCAAACATGCCGTGCGTCTCCGGTGTCAGCGGTGCGCAGATAGCGACGACATCCGATTGCGCGAGGAGTTCATGGAACCGCTCCATCTGCCACACTTCGTGGACAAAGGCGGGTGCCTCGACTGTCTCCGGGTCTACGGCGATGACGTGCATGTCAAACCCTTGCGCGCGGCGCGCAACGTCAATCCCTGTGCCGCCGAGTCCGACGATACCGAGGGTGCGTTCGCTCAGTTCCCATGTTGCGAGTCTGATGGCCATGCGGTTGTCCCATGTCCGTTCGCGCACGGAGCGTCCGATGCCCCGGAGCAAGCCGAGGATTAATGCCCACGCCTGGTCTGCCAGATGCGGTCCGACGAACCCTTTTGCGCTCGTTAAGATAACGTCGCTCTTGACGAATTCGGGGAACAGGAGGCCATCAACGCCAGCGGAAAGCACCTGCACCCATTTGAGTTGCTTGGCATTCTCGAATAGTGTGCGGTTGAAACCGCCGAAGACGATGTCGGTATCGCCAATTTCGCTGAGTGCCTCTGCCCCATTCTGTGGATGCACGAGGTGCAGCTGCTCGGAAACCGCCTCTATCTGCTGCTGGTGTTCCGAGGTTATCTCGGTGTTAATCATAATTTTCATCTGGATATCTCCTCCGTTTGGTGGTATACTATATGAGACCAAATTGACAACACGCTTGAAAATCCATAAATGTCGGTAGGCGCGCCTTGTAAGCGTGCACGTTTCGTGAAGCGCGCGGTTGAAAACCGCGCCTACCGGTTTGGTGCTACAAAAAAGGAGAACACTACTTGTGATTCATTCACGTTTAACTTATCCATTTTGTTCCGTTTGGCGAGTTCTGCTCTGCCTCTGCCTCGCCGTTTTCATGCTCAGCTGCGGTGACGAAGGCGAGTTGGCTGAGGAAGAACCGGGCGGTGTGACGGATATCGTCCAGCCTGTTACGCCACCGCCACCGTCAGTGCCACCGCCAGTGCCGGTGCCGCCTGTCCAACCTGCTGTTGAGCCGGGCGTTGAAGAGCCTGATGTTGTTGAACCCGTAGTTGAAGAGCCAAAAGTTTCGTTTCAGGACGACATTTCACCTATCCTTGAGGCGCGCTGCGCGATTCCGGGGTGCCATGTCGCGGGCGGCGCGGCTGGGCTCGACCTCAGTCAATACGACACCTTCAAGAAAGGCGGCAATAACGGCCCCGCCTTTGTCGCCGATGATGGCGACGGGAGTCTTGTTGTCAAGCGGATTGATGGCGGCGGCATGCCCCCTATTCCGCCGGCTCTCAATGACGAGGAGATTCAACTCTTCATCGATTGGATTAATGAAGGTGCCGAGGACAATTAGTCTAATCATAGCATTTTTGGGGCATAGCATTTTTTGAGCATAGCATTTTTTGATTTCTGTGTCAAGCACCTGAATCGCTCGGGTCTCGGACGAGGCTGCTAGAAATCGTCAGGGCGGATGTCTCTATCCGCCCGTTTCGGTTGCGCAAAACGACCCGAGTTATTTTTTTTAGTTTCATTGGGCGTTTTTTTCAAAAAATTGCATTTTATGCAACCTTTTCCTCTCGAATTCGCGTCTTTATATAATGAAGGTAAACTTTTTTGGAGGAATCGCATGAAAAACGAAGATGCTGAACTCATTGAACGCTTTTTGGACGGTGACGAAAGTGCTTTCACCGAATTGGTGAAGAAGCATCAAAAGGCTGTCCACGCGCTCGCTTGGCGGAAAGTAGGCGATTTTCAGGCCGCCGAGGAAATCACGCAAGATGCTTTCGTGAAGGTGTATAACAAGTTATCCACGCTCAAGAACCCGAACCAGTTTGCGGGGTGGCTTTACGTAATCACGAATCGGCTCTGCATTGAGTGGCATCGCGAGCGGCGCGTTCCGATGCAATCCCTGGAGGCGATGGCCCCCGAGGAAATAGAGGCACACTATTACTCCGAACACTTGACGGAAGAGCGGCAATCGGCTGCTGCGGCCCGGCGGCGCGAGGCTATCAAGCAGATTCTCCAGCGATTGCCGGAGAGTGAACGCACCGTCGTGACGCTCCACTATCTGGGCGAGATGTCTTGCGAGGAAGTCGGCCAGTCCCTCGGCGTGTCGGCGAACACTGTCAAGAGTCGTCTGCACCGCGCTCGGAAACGATTGAGAGAAGAAGCAGACGCGCTCCGCGAGGCGTTGGGTGATTTCCAACTCCCTGTGACGTTCACCGGGGATATCCTGCGCAAAGTCGCCCGCGTCACACCTCCTGTGCCGAGCGGCGGTAAACCGTTGATGCCGTGGGTGGTGTCGCTTTCAACGGCGGTGTTGCTCATTTTGATAGCCGGTTTCGGCGCGCAGCACCTGCTCCGCTTCCAGCAGCCCTATAGTTTTGAGGCAAACTCGGAGATGACGGTGGAGCTTGTGGATGCGCCGGTGACTCTTGCGCTGGAAGCGAAGCCAGCTGTGCGGACGCAACTCGGCAGTGCTGCTGAGCCCGATAAAAGCGGCGGGGCCGGTTCACAGGCGGATGCGCTGCTCGCGGCAGTGGCGGATGCGGATGAAGAACCGATTGCGAACGCCACACCGCAGTGGCATCAAACCAATGGGCCTTCAGGCGGTGCTGTCACCACGCTTTTTGTTGCCCCTGGCAATGAACTCTACGCTGTCGGCAAGGGTGGACTTTTCAAGTTGGCTGCCGATAGAGATACCTGGACTTTCGTCAACAGCGATTTGCCTATTGACAATTTCAGTCCGCCGATGGCAGCGCGAGGCGACGCGCTCTATATCGCCTGCGAATCAGAATTGTTTTCGTCAACCGATGGTGGTGAAACGTGGGATGTTGTCGCGCCACGTCCGCTAGACCGGCGTGCGATAGCCTTGCTCATCACCGACTATGCATTTTATCTCGCGCTAGCAGAGGGTGGCATGTTCCGTTCCACCGATGAAGGCAAGACGTGGATTCCCTTTAATGAGGGGTTAGCGCAGCCGTTGCAAGTGCGTCATCCGTTGACAGACACTGCCATCTTGTCAGCCGCTGTCGTTGAAAACACAGTGTTTGCAGGAACAAGCCAAGGACTCTATCGCCTTCGCCTCGATGGGGAGGTGTGGGAGAAATTGCCGGTTGCAGGCACTCGAACCATCTCTTCCATCGCGGTTGTTGAAAACAGCATCTATTTTTGTGCTGACAAACAGGACGGCGAGCCTTCGTCGCTGCTCTTTGTTTCAACCGATTTCGGAGATTCGTGGGACGAGATTACGCCTGAGCTCCGGCAGAGGATGACACCACTCACCGTCGGAGGTGTCAAATTAGTAGGCGTGGGGAAAACGGTCTTGGGACTCGGTGCCGGTATGATAGGTTCTACCGATAGTGGAGACACTTGGACATACCTCGGTTTTCACCGGGGTGCGTTTACCCTCCCGATGTTCCCGGCTGTAGCGTTGGACGAAAAGACTTTCTTCTTAGCGGGGCCAATGGGAGTCAGGCGTTCAACCGATGGCGGCCGCACATGGCATAAATTGATGAACGGCATGGTGCAGACCCGGGTCACAGACTTGGCACAGGTTAACAACGTCCTCTACGCCGCAACCGGTGATGGGATTGTCCAATCCAAAAACGGTGGTGAGCGGTGGATGGAAGTTGACATCGCCGGGCTACCCTCACGTTCGGAGAGCAAGATAGCCTATCCGAAAATGGTAACGGCGGCCGGCACGCTTTATGTCAAAGGGCATCACTTAACCGAAGGCTACCTGTTAGAGTTAGTTTCGGATGGCAATGTGTTGGTGCCGGTTGAAGGCATTCCACCCTTTGGAGAAGAGTATCGTGAGTGGTTAAGGAAGAATGCGGAAATTTTCTCCAAGACGGGCCTTGATGACAAGGCGGTGAACGAGCTCATGGGGCGGACCCGACGGGCATTTCAGAAAAATGCGCGAGCCGGTGCATTTGCTGTCAGTGGGGAGACGTTCTACCTTGAAGACGAACAGCGGAAACTCTTCCGACGGCGGCTTGGCGAGAGTGAGTGGCATGACACGGGCCTGGAAGATGCTCGCGCCCTTTCTCTTGACGATTACGACGGCTTCCGGTTAGCCGCTGCCGGTGACGTTGTCTATGTTGGAAAAGATGATGGACACCTCTTCCAATCGCGGGATAGCGGAGACACGTGGAGAGACATCACCGCGAACCTTCCGGCGTTTGGCAGCATTCAGAAGATTGTGTTCGCCGGTTCGACGGTGTTCGTCGCGACAAACGCGGGGGTCGTCACCTCAAGCGATAGCGAAAATTGGCATCTCATCACCGATGCAGTGGAAGTGCCTATCGTTATGCACGAGTTGGCGGTGGACGGCTCTCGTGTTTATGGTGCCGCTGCGGCGGCTGTCTATCGGTTGAAGCGCGAGACGCTGACGTGGGAGGAGGCTGCATCTGCCCTGCCGGTGGGCGTGACTTCGCTGGTTGTTGATGGCGATGTGCTGTATGTGGGTACAGAGGCACGCGGGGTGCTTCGGTTGCAAAGGGTTAACCGCTACAAGGAGATAGACAGGTAGTTCTCGCCTAGTCGTGACTTCCGCATTGGGTGGGACTATGCACTTGTTTATACTGCGACTTTGATCCAATCCGGTCAAGTGTGTTCTGAATTTTTAAGAAAAACCGCATTTTATGCAACCTTTCGGGTGCCATGTGTGCAGCCGCCTGGTTGTCGGTAAAATTAGCGGGTTGCTAACCCGGTGTCCGGTTCCTGCCCAACGACTCTGGGCAGGAACCGCCTTTCGTAATGTCATAAGGAATAACCCAATGAAGCTCTTTCAGATGTTAACCGTGTGGACGCTCGTTTGCCTCTTGTTTAATTCGGGGTGTCTGGACCGGCCCAGTGACGTAGTTGATCTGACAGTTGAGGCAGCGGACTCGCCGGTTGAGACAGCGGAATCCGCAGATGCTGCGACTACGCCAACGCCCGAGCAAACATTTGCAAAGCTGCAGACCGCGTTTCCAGGCGTTTTCGATGCCGAATTCCAAACGCTCCGGAAAATCGTCAACTCAAAAACCTATCTTGATTTTCTACGGCGGGAGAATTCGCTTGACAAAACGGTTCAGGATTTTGATCAACTGTTAGAAGTCGTTCCTCCACCCACGGCGCGTTACTTGCCGTTTTTGGAGGAACATTTTAAGAACCCCGGTGAAATAGACGTAGTCGGCATGCATCGCATGACAATCTATACGCGCAACATGTTAGCGCGGCTGTGCGCGAACCCTCAGGACATTTTTCGGATTCTGAACGAATTTGGGCAGGTGTCTGATGACGATGAGCACATCGACAAATGGATGTCCTTCCGCTTTGGAAATCAGGAACCAGAGGGTATTGAGCTCTTCAGCGTGGCTATGGCCGATTTCGTCAAAAAAATTGAAAGCGAAGATCAGGCAGGTATCCGAGAATACTTTGAGCAATATGGTAGGGATTCGGGAATGTTATGGCTTGCACTCCGCGAACCTGTTTTAATCGGGCACATCCTGAACGATTTTCCGGATACAGACATTTTCCTGCGTTGGGTTGATGGAGAGTGTAATCAACTTGATGTGCACTAACCCCACGGTCTTTTCGTTTTCGTTCCGGTAAAGGCTGACGTGGGAGGAGGCTGCATCTGCCCTGCCGGTGGGCGTGACTTCGCTGGTTGTCGATGGTGATGTGCTGTATGTGGGCACAGAGGGGCGCGGTGTGCTTCGGTTGCAATTGTAGGAACCGAGTTTATTGGAACAGGAGAGTTAAAACGTTTGGAGCCGCTATTGTGAAAACACAATAGCGGCTTTTTTGTTTGACAAAAATGTGCAGTTTTGCTAAATTAAATAAAGAATGATTCCGCTAGATAATCACATTAGCAGAATCCCCTTTTCTGGTGCAGGTTACCTCAACTTGCGTACTACTTATATTACTAACCTAAAGGAGCAACATAATCATGAAACGAACCTACCTGCTGACGCTCATCGCGCTGTTTTCGATGATGCTTATCACCCATGCGAGCGCGCAGATTATCTTTTATGCTGACTTTGAAGCCGATTCTTCCGAGGCTGTCCCGGATGCCAGCGTCAATGACCCGGGCAGTTACGAGCCGGAAAACCCTGGCATGGCATGGGCCGCCGCATCAGATTTCCCCGAAGGCGGGGATGGCGCGCTCCACCAGACCGTGGAAGGCTGCGGCAACTCCGGCAATACGCCATTACCGGGCGTTGATGCATTCACCGACGGTATCATCCAGGGTGTCTTCTCGTGGCAAGATGACGATGGCGTTGGCTTCCAATTCCGCCGCGTCGGCGAAGATCAAGGCTACCTCGTCGCTTTCGGCTATATCGAGACACCGCAGATTATCATCGGCAGCCTCGCAGACGGATGCTGCCCCTCCGGGCAATGTCTCGATCAGTGCACGTGCGAAAACGGCGGCAATGAGCTCGTCGGCGTGGACCACGGCTTGGGCGAAGGACTCTCCCAAGACAACTCTGTCGCCTATTTTAGCCGCATTCAAGTGACCGGCACGCTCATCCAGGTCTGGTATATGCCGCTCGCAGATGTGTCAGATCTGTTCGTGGATTCCGGTGAACTCGGCGACCCGGTTGCGGAGTTTGACGGGGCAGACCACGCGGGCCCCGGTAGCGTCGGTATTTGGCATGAGAGTTGGGGCAACGGGCGCGTTGGAAGCTTGCTTGTCACCGGCCCGGATGGCTTCGCTACTACGGCAGTCGATCCGCGCGCCAAACTCTCCACGACGTGGGGCGATGTGAAGAGCAGTTATTAGGTTCTGTCCGCGACAGTCCCGGTAGGCGCGCGTTCCAAGCGCGCCTATCTACTGCAAGAAACGGCGGATATCGTTCCACATTCGCCTGAACCTGAACACGGCATGTTTTCGTGCCGTCCTTCCTGACATATAAAGGAGAGATTTCATGAAGACGCAACTCATCTTTTCGATTCCGATTTTAGTGCTACTTCTTTCTTTTGGTGCTGGTGCCCAGATCGCCTTCTATGCGGATTTTGAGCCTGGCTCAAACGAAGCGAAACCGAGTGCCGCTGTGAACGACATCAAGCGGTATAAACCGGAGAACGCGGGCACCGTTTGGGCCGAAGCGGATTTCAACGGCGGTAAGCTTGGCGGGAAAAATGCGATGGCGCAAACCGCCGAGGGCTGCGGCATCTCTGGGAATACGCCGCTGCCCGGCGTTACAGACTTCACCGATGGCATCGTCCAGGTCATCTTCTCGTTTGGGGATGACGATAGTTTCGGCGTGCAATTCCGCAGAAAGGGCGATGATAAAGGGTACCTTGTCGTTTTCGGCTATAACGAAACGCCGCATGTCATTTTCGCGGACCTCGCCGATGGATGTTGTCCTTCTGGCAACTGCTTGGACATGTGCGGCTGCGAGAATGGCGGCAAGGAGATACTAGGTATTCCCCACGGGTTAGGCGGTGGGTTGGACCAGACGAACGCTGTCCCCTATTTTGGGCGCGTTGAGGTAAAGGGCAACAACGTCAAAGTCTGGTATATGAAGCTTGAGGAAGTCAAGGACCTCTATGCTTCTTCCGAAGACCTCGGGGATCCTATCCTTGAGTCGGACAAGGCGACGAACAAGTCGGCTGGCGAAGTCGGCATCTGGCACGAAAGTTGGGGCATGGGACGCGTGGATAGCATCCTCGTCACAACCGCTAGCGGCTTCGATGTCCATGTCAAGGACAAGTTGACGACGACATGGGGTGATGTCAAGACCGGGTATTAGGACGTGCCTCTACTCGTAGCGCGAGGGAAAACCTGTCCCTCGCGCATTTCCTGCCGAAAAGAAAAAACGACCGGACTTCGGCTGAAAATGTAGTCATTGACAACGTCAATGACGGATGACGTAGGTTTCTCTTTTGCACCAACAATGTTTATCGAACGCTTTGCGTCAGGACAAAAAACCATGAAAGTTACAAACGTTGAACGTATCCTCGTAGATGTCCCCTTCACCCCGCGCCAACAACAGATTACCACGCAGAGTGTCTCCACCGTTTACAACTGGTCTCTCCTTGAATTGTGCAAGGTGATGACAGATACCGGGCATGTGGGTTGGGGAGAGACGGTTATCCACTACACCTATCGCCGTGTGAGCGATGAGAGCGTGGCGCGCGTGCTTGGACAGAGCCCCGCCGCCCTCATGAACGATGATTCACTCGGTGCCGGTTTGCAGATGGCACTTTTCGACGTGGTAGGTAAGATTTTAGAGGTGCCGGTGTATCGGCTGCTCGGCATGCAGTGTCGCGATGCTGTGCCTATTTCGTGGTGGAGCATTGATGCCTCGCCTGAGAATTGGGCGGCGGAGGCGGCGGATGCCGTTACGCACGGCTACACTAGTTTCAAGAACAAACCTCGCCCGTGGTGGGATATTATTGCGCAGGTGGAGGCAGTCGCGGCAGTCGTGCCTGCCGATTTCAAGTTGGATCTGGATCCGAACAGTTCCCTGCGCGATGCCGTCACTGCTATCCCAATTTTGCAGAAATTGGCAGCCTATCCGAACGTGGCGATGTTCGAGACACCGATTCCACAGAACGATGTGGCGGGAAATAAGCAGATTCGCCGGGCCGTTGACAGGCCGATTGCGATGCACTTCGGTTCGCCGCCTTATACTACGTGTGTCCGTGATGATGTGTGTAGTGGCTTTGTCATCGGCGGTGGGAAGTCGCAGGTGATGCGCGAGGGGCATCTCAGTGCCGAAGCGGCTATGCCGTTCTGGCTCCAAATCGTCGGCAACGGTTTAACCACGACGTGGGCTGGGCATTTGGGCAGTGTGCTGACGCATGCCACCTGGCCGGCGATTACCTGTATCAATCTTTACGGTGAGCACCTTCTCACGCGACCGGTTCAGGTTTCGGAGGGGTGCCACAAAATCCTCGATGTGCCGGGGTTAGGCGTTGAGGTGGACGAAGACGCTGTTGAACGCTTCCGCGTGCCTGCTGAAAGATTGGATGCGGAAGGTTACACAATTCATCCGGTGCCGGAGATTATCAAAACCGCTGTTTATCCCGATGGAAGTTGCATCCATATGGCGGGTGATGGGTTGAGTTATTTCAACGCTGGCAACGGCGAGGCGCAGGTAGCGGGCGCGCGCTTGGAATTGACGTTCAATGATGGTTCTGATGCGTGGGCAAAATTATTTGCGCAGGCACAGGAGGCACCGGTGCCTGCGCAGTGGTAATTCGCGAAGAGCGTCTCTTTCACGGTGATGACAGCGAAATCGCGGAGAGGTATGAGCGCGTCTGGACAGACATCTCAAAAGGGTTCTCTAAACAAGAAGCGGAGCAAGTTACCCGATTGGTTTGTGTGCGCCCTATGAGAATTAAAAAAAGGTTGTAGCGGGCGGCTCTGGTAGGTGCGCTTTCAAAGCACGCCTACCAGGAGGCACCCCGGCGAGGCTAAACCTCATCTTTTTCCTCAACAGCGGGTGGCGGTTGCACCGCAGGTGTATCATCGACTGCGCCGGCGTTAATCCAATTGATGAAGAGTTGAATCTGTGCGGGTTCCAAAGGCGGCCCGCCCAGCGGCATTTCGCCGGATACGATTTCCTCGACAATTTCACTTTCTTCCGCGTTGCCGGGGATGAAGAGTGCTCCGTGTTCGCCGCCTTGGCTCATCGTCTCGTAGGAGCGGAGATCTACGTCCTCAGGGCCATTCTCAACGTGGCATCCGGAGAGCGCGCATCGCGCCGTGAGGATTGGCAAAATGTCGTTCGTGAAAGAGATGTCTTGGGTTACGGGAGGCGGTAGCATGTCGGGAGCTCGCTCGCATCCCTGCATGCAAAACGCTATCCCGAGCAAGAGTAGCGTTAGCACGCTTTTTTCTATCAGCATGAACATAGTTTTCACCTCTATGATATTATACCAAATTAGATTGATGGCTCGCATCTGTAGGTGCAGCTCGTCTGAAGTTTCAGTATTAAATCGGATACTTTTCGGAGAGCATGCACGCCCAGCGACTGTAAGGGCGGATTTCTATGGTTTCCGCTTGTAGCCGGTGCCAGAAATAACCCGGTTATTTCCTTAATCTTCATAAGTCTAGTGATAAGATGCCCTATAGGTTATTCCTGTAAAAGTTTAACATAAATCTGGTCAACCTTTTTTTCTCCCGACAAAACTATTGCATCTATTTACGCAATATGCTAAAATGGACTAAATTTACACTGCTAGGAAGAGAAATGAATCGAAATAGCCTCATCTTTTGCATAACGCTACTTTTTATCGGCGGGCTGATTGCTTTGAGCATCAATCGTGCCCAGAGTCAAAGTGATGGAGTGGCGAAGGGGAAATACCTCGTTGATACCGTGGGTGCGTGCGGACATTGCCACACGCCACGCGCAGGCGCGGCTTTTAATATGGATATGTATCTCGCTGGGCACCCCGCGAACGCGCCCGCGCCGCGCTACGATTTTAGCATGATGCGACAAGGCATTTTTTTATTGACGGCTCCGACGATGAGTGCCTTCTCCGGCCCCTTTGGAACGAGTTTCGCCTCAAACCTGACACCCGATAACGAAACAGGGCTCGGCGAGTGGACAGAGGCGATGTTCATCGGTGCGATGCGCACCGGGCACCATCAAGGCGAGCAAACCAATCGGAAGATTCTGCCGCCGATGCCGACTAAGCACTACGCCGAAATGTCGGACGAAGACCTCGGGGCAATTTGGGCGTATCTCCGCACGATTAAGTCTGTTAAAAATGAGGTGAGCCCCGCGCTCAATCAGCGAGGCCGGCCGTATTAAACAGGATAATCGCAAGAATCGCAAGAATGTTTTCCGGCATCTCTGGTAAGCGCGTGGGATAAGACGCGCGGTTGAAAACCGCGCCTACCGGGTTTGTTCTGCGTCGGTGCTATTAAATTTGGAGAATTTTTATGACATCAAAAACAAAGGGGACAGCGCGCATCGCGGTTGTCGGCATGGGCATCGGCCGGCCGAACGGTGCCGCGCTTTCACGGAATCCGCGAGGCCAGGTAGTTGCCCTCTGCGATCTGGTTGAAGACCGGATGCAAGCCTTCGCCGCCGATTTACCCGGCGAAGTCACATTTTATACCGATTACAAGAAGATGTGCCAGGCAGACGACATTGACGCTGTCTTCGTGGGTACGCCGAATCAGTGGCACGTGCCGATTGCGTTGGAGGCAGTGCGCAACGGCAAACACGTCATGGTAACAAAACCGCTCGCGGATTCGGAGGCAGCGGCGCGACAGTTGGTAACCGAAGCGGAGGCGGCGGGAGTTGTCAACATGATGTCCCTCTCCACGCGCTTCGGCGACAGCTGCCAGTATCTTGGCACCCTCGCGCGCGATGATTACTTTGGTGAGCTCTACTATGCCCGCGCGCGCAGCGTCCGCCGCAACGGCATCCCGGCTTGGAACCTCGGTTTCATCCAGAAAGGCGGCGGTGCCTTCCGTGATATGGGTGTGCATGTGCTGGATGCAGTCTGGTGGCTCTTGGGGTTGCCAAAGCCTATCGCGGTGCTCGGTGCGGCTGGCGCGAAGTTTGGCCCGCTCGGGCGCGGCTACTGGAATCGAACCCGGCCACCGAAAGACACCTACGAGAAATATGCGGCGGACGACTACGCCGGCGGTTTTATCACGTTTGAGAACGGGCTCGGCTTGCAAGTGGAGAGTTTCTGGGCATCGCACCAACCAGACGAATTTCAGATAGAGCTGTTCGGCACGGAGGCGGGGGCAACGCTGAGCCCGCTGCGCCTCTTCCGCACGGACGATGCTGGCATCTCCGAGGATATCAACGTGAATCTGCCGCCGGGGAAATATAAAGAGGCGTGGGATGCTATCGCAGCGCACTTTATTGAATGCATCCTCGACGACGTGCCGTGCAAGGCCCCCCTCCGCCATGGGCTGATTGTCCAGCAGATGATGGAGGGCTTGCTCAAAAGCGCGGAGACCGGGCGCGAAGTGCAACTTGACGTTTGATATCACTATTCCGCTAGCGGTCTGTTGAGACTGCAATGTCTATAGAGGCATAACAATGCATCCTGATATACCAACGCTTTGCGATAGTTTTACCGAGACTGGTTTCGCCATCGTGCCGAATCTGTTCACGCGTGCCGAAGTCCAACGGCTGAAATCGGAGTGTGTCAACATTCTGGAGGTAGTCAAGGCAGAAACAGGTGTGGACGCTGTCGCCGGGCATGGCGTTTACGTCGGTTTGGCAGCACGGAGCCCTGTCTTTCAGGGGGCGATCGGCGATGCGCGGTTAATTGATATTTTAGCGGGCATTCTCGCGCCGGATATTGAATTCTTGAGCGACAAATTCGTCTTCAAGAGCGCATCCATGGATTTCGCGAGTCCATGGCACCAAGATTGGCACTACTGGCACGGCGCGCACAAAGTCTCCATCTGGGTAGCACTTGATGATGCTACTGTGGAAAACGGCTGCCTCAAGTTGTTTCCGGGTTCACACAAGGCCGCGGTTGTCCACGATGGCGATGCGAGTGATGGGCACGGCTTTGGCAATCGTCTCCGTCCCGATGCGGTGGATGAAACGCGAGCGGTGACAGCAGAATTGGAGGCTGGAGGTGCTGTCTTCTTCCACGATCTGACGCTTCACGCCAGCCATCCGAACCGTTCTGGTGCTGAACGCTGGGTCTGGATTCCCACCTATCGGGCTGCAAACGCCGAGGACAATGACTATCCTTGGGCAGTTGCCGCGAAAGTTGTGCGCGGTGAAAAACGAATAGAAAAATAGGGAGAGATGATGTTTAAAAACTTAAGCACCGGTGCCATCGGCATCCGGGCGAACATGAAAGAAGGCTTGGAATTAGCAAAAGCAGCCGGCTTTGAAGGATTCGACTTGGGCATCGACGAGGCAGGCCAGTTTGCGGAAGAACACTCTGTCCAATTCGTCAAAGAACTCTGGGCAGAAGCCGGCATCAAAATGGGCGGATGGGGATTTGGCGTGAATTGGCGCGGTTCCGATGCCGATTACTACGCGGGCTTGGCGCAATTACCAGCGCGCGCCGAACTGGCGGCCGAGCTCGGCTGCTACCGCACGACTACCGTCGTTGGCCCCGCCTCAAACGAGATGACGTATCAGGAGAATTGGGATTTTTCTGTCAAGCGGCTCCGTCCTGTCGCCGAGATTCTCAAGGACTATGGGCATTCGCTTGGGCTTGAGTTCATCGGACCGGCGACAAGCCGGAAGGCGGCCAAGCACCTGTTCGCCTATTCAATGGATGCGATGTTAGGGCTCGCCGCCGCGGTCGGCACCGGCAACGTCGGCTTGTTGTTTGATACGTGGCATTGGTATACCTGCCGTTCCACCATTGACGATGTGCGGAAATTGTCCATAGCGGATGTCGTCTATGTGCATATCAACGATGCGCCTGCGGGCATCGATGCGGACGAACAGATTGACAACATCCGGTGCCTCCCCGCTGAAACCGGCGTGATTCCGCTCACCGAGCTGATGCACGTTCTCACTGACATCGGTTATGAAGGCCCGGTAACGCCGGAACCCTTCAGCAAAACGGTGAACGCGATGGAACCTGCTGCCGCTGCGAAAGCCACGGCTGCATCGCTAGTGCAGGTGTGGGAAAACGCTGGGTTGTAGGAAGGCATAGGATTTACGCGAAAATCGCGGAGTCCCGGTAGGGGCTATTTATTGGGGGAGAGAATTCGCGTGCAACTTATCAACAAAGACAGCATCCTCGCGATGACGCACAAATGGGAAGGCGAAAGGTTTCCCGATGGCCGCCCGCGGGTTTCGGATGATATTCTCCAGCGTATGCAGGCAATTAGCATTGAGCAAGCATGGGGTGTTCTCCACGGCAACGGCTACCCATACCAATTCGCTGGCGATTGGATGAACCTGCACCCTGAGCGTGTTCTCGTCGGTAGGGCAGTGACGTGCGCCTTCGTGCCTATCCGTCCCGACTTCAACGATGCAGTTTCGGCGCAGGGTGAAAAAGAGGGGCGCGTCGGTGGACAAAACTCGTGGGTAATCGATACGCTTGTTCGCGATGATGTCATCGTCGTCGACTTGTTCGGCAAAGTCAAGGAGGGCACGTTCGCTGGCGATAACCTCGGCAACTCCATCTATGCGAAAACTGGGACCGGGATGGTAATCGATGGCGGTATCCGTGATTTGGATGGCATCTACGGATTGCCGGACTTCGGAACCTTCGTGCGCGGGGTCGATCCGACGGGGATTGCGAACGTCACGTTGACTGGGATTAACACGCCTATCCGTATTGGGGAAGCGACTGTTTTGCCGGGTGACGTGGTGTTAGGTAGGCGCGGCGGTGTCATTTTTATTCCGCCGCACTTTGCGCAGCAAGTGGTTGAACGCGGCGAGGAGGTGCAGCTCCGCGACCGGTTTGGGCACCAACGGTTGCGGGAAGGGCAGTATACCCCCGGCGAGATTGATCGAAAATGGTCTGAAGAGATTGAGGCGGACTTTGCGCAGTGGCGGGAAAACAAATGACAGACACGATTCAATCCGAAATTCACGCTATTTTACAAGCGGCGATTCGCGCGGCGATTTCGGCGGGAGAGCTCTCTATACCTGACGTTCCCGATATCCCGTTTTCCCCGACGAAAACGCCGGAGCACGGCGATTTCGCTACGCCGGTAGCATTGGGGTTGGCAAAACAGGCCAAGCTGCCGCCACGCAAGATTGCGGATACGATTGTCGCGCATATTGAAGTGGCGGCACATCCGCAGATTCGCCAGATTGACATCGCTGGGCCGGGGTTCATTAACATCCATCTTTCGGATGAGTGGCTTTACGCGACCTTGCGCACGATTGTCGCCGAGGGAGATGCTTATGGCACCTGCGACAAGGGTGCTGGCCAGCGCGTTCAAGTTGAATTTGTCAGTGCGAATCCGACGGGGCCGCTGAACATTGTCAGCGGCCGAGCGGCGGCTGTCGGCGATACCCTCGTCAATCTGCTGAACGCTGTCGGCTATCAGGCTATCCGCGAGTTCTACGTCAACGATGCGGGTGGGCAAGTTGAGCGGCTCGGCACATCTATTGATGTCCGCTATCGGCAGGCGTTAGGTGAGACAGGATTGCAAATCCCCGAGGGCGGTTACGAGGGTGAGTACCTCCGGGAATTCGCGCAGGCCATCGCGGATGCGGAGGGTGACACGTACCTGCAGTTGGGTGCAGCGGAACGAGTATCTCTCTTCCGCGACAGGGGCATCGCGCACATCCTGGCGCAACAAGAGGCATCCTTGGAACGTTTCGGCGTTCAGTTTGATGTTTGGACAAGCGAGAAGGCAATTCGGGACAGCGGGAAACCGGAGGAGATTCTCCAGCTGTTTCGCGACAAGCAGTATCTCTACGAGGCAGAAGATGCGACGTGGTTCCGGATGTCAGCCTTCGGGGACGACAAGGATTGCGTTGTCATTCGGCGTGATGGCGAGTACACCTATTTCGTGCCGGATGCCGCTTATCATCGCGATAAGTTTGACCGGGGATTTCATCAAGTCATTAACTTTTTCGGCCCAGACCATCAGGGGCACGTCAGTCGCCTCCACAACTTTGTGAAGGCCCTCGGTTTGCCCGATGACTGGCTGGAAATTTCTATTATTCAGCAGGTGAACTTCGTGAATGCCGAGGGGCATCGGGAGGACATGTCAAAACGGCGTGGGAAGTTCTTGACGTTGGACGCGCTCGTTGACGAACTCGCGGGTGCCATCGGCGAGCGGTTCGCTGTGGATGTTGCGCGTTATTTCTTTCTGATGCGCGCCAATAACACGCACCTCGATTTCAATCTGGAATTGGCAATTACGGAGGCGAATGAAAATCCGGTCTTCTACATTCAGTATGCCTTCGCGCGGTGCTGGAGCATTCTCCAAAAGACTGCCGAGCACGGGATTACGCCGCGGCGGATTGACAAGGTTTCCTTGGAGCTGCTGACGGAGCCGATGGCGCATGAGTTAATCCGGAAGTTGTCGGAATTTCCGGCATTGGTGCTTTTCAGTGCAGAGGCGCGCGAGGTTCATCGCATCGCGCACTATTTGCATGAGTTGGCGGGGTTATTCCATCCCTACTATAATCAGCATCGGGTGCTGGATGCCGCGCACCAAGAACGGACACAGGCGCGGCTTGTCTTGACGCGCGCGGTGCAGACGGTGTTGAAAAACGGGTTGGCACTGTTGGGTATTTCCGCGCTGGAGAAACGGATGTAATGCCAAATGACGTTGATTCGTCTCACTTCTGTAGGTGGCGTTCGCATGAAGATAAATACATAGATGGCTAATTTTTCTCGGGCTACGGGCGGAAGCCATTGTCATTAACATCGGAGACTTGCGAGCCCGAACTATAGCGGTGAATTTAGGATTATACCAAATGTCGCTTCAGGAGGGAGAAAATCCACAAATGGAGACAATAGACTATAGAGTTGTCGATAAGGCGCATGTGTGGCACCCGCTTTTTCAACATCGGCGGCTTGATGAGACAGAGTTGCTCGTTTTCAAATCGGCGCACGGGACAACGCTCGTGGACGAAGAAGGCAGAGAATATCTGGATGCCTATTCGGCACTGTGGAACGTCAACGTCGGCTATGGCAGGCAGGAGATTGCGGATGCTGTCTACGCGCAGATTCAGCGGTTGCCCTACTATCCGCACTCGCAGATTAATGCACCGGCGACGGTGCTAGCGGCGCAATTAGCGGCGTGCCTGCCGGGTGATTTGAACCACGTCTATTTTTGCAACAGCGGTTCTGAGGCGAACGAGACAGCGATTAAAATTGCACGCCAATACGGCAGACAGCACTATCCGGGTGAGAATCGCTATAAAATCATCAGTCGGTATCGCGGGTATCACGGGTTTACCTACGGCGCGTTGTCGGCGACGGGACAGGCGCGGCGGCGGAAGGCGTTTGAACCGCTCGTCCCCGGTTTTCACCATGCGCATCCGCCTTACTGTTATCGGTGCCCGTTAGGATTAGCGGCTTCTACCTGCAATGTGGGTTGCGCCGAGGACATCGCGCGGATAATTCAATCCGAGGGCCCCGAGACGGTGATTGCCGTTATCGCGGAGCCTATCATCGGTGGGGGCGGCGTGATTGTGCCGCCAGATGAATATCTGCCGAAACTCCGCGAAATCTGCGATGCTTACGGGCTGCTGCTCATCCTTGACGAAGTGATTACCGGTTTTGGCCGGACCGGGAAGATGTTTGCGTGTGAGCATTGGGGTGTCCAACCGGATATTATCACGCTTGCCAAAGGATTGACGAGCGGCTATGTTCCTCTTGGCGCATGTGTCGCCTCCACGAAGGTATTTGAGGCGTTCCTCGGTGGGCCCGATGAAAATAACGAGTTCGCACAGGTTTGCACCTATGGCGGCCATCCTGTCGCTTGCGCCGCCGGTGTGGCGAACCTGAAAATCTTGCAGGAAGAACGTCTCTGGGAAAACGCCGAGAAGGTGGGGAGTTACCTCCTTGAGAAGTTGGATCCGCTGAAAGATTTGCCTATCGTTGGCGATGTGCGCGGCAAAGGACTGATGCTGGCGGTAGAATTAATTCGGGCTGATGGCGCGCATCTGGAAACAGCACACACGAACCGAATTGTCGGCGAATTAAGAGAGAAAGGCGTTATCGTCGGCAAGATTGGCCACGCCATGGACGAGCCGGAGAATATCATCTTGATAGCCCCGCCGCTTATTCTCACGGAGGCTGAGGCGGATAGAATTTTTGATACGCTCCGCGACGTTCTTGTGAATCAAGGGTAACCTAACCTGAGATAGGCGCGCTTTTCAAGCGCGCCTACGGGCAAATCGGTGCGTTACGCGAGGTATTTATCGAGCAGCAAACTTAGCCGATGTCGCGTTGTGGGCGGAATCTTATCGGGATGTGTAGCAATCGCGTTTTCAAGCGCGTTCGCGCAGCTGCACGTTCGGGGAACGTCGGCAATCTTCGCCACGGCGTTTCGCACTGTCTGTTTTGATGCTTCGACGTTGGCACGGAGGTTGTCCAGAATCATATCAGTGGTGACGGCATCGTGTTCGGGGTGCCAGCAGTCGTAATCGGTAATGCAGGCGAGGAGCGTGTAGCAGATTTCCGCTTCGCGCGCTAATTTTGCTTCCGGTGCCGCAGTCATCCCGATGATGTCAAAGCCGAGGTGCCGGTATACCTGGGATTCGGCGCGCGTTGAAAAAGCGGGGCCCTCCATACA
Source organism: uncultured Poribacteria bacterium (assembly GCA_958296135.1). Lineage (GTDB taxonomy): Bacteria > Poribacteria > WGA-4E > WGA-4E > WGA-3G > AGPOR5. Next base: position 2,670,985 of record CATQHZ010000001.1, on the reverse strand, counting down.
GATATAGGTGCCGCCCCGATGCACGGTTGTGCCGGCTTCAAGTGCGGCGGTATGTAAGAACTCGTTTAGGTGTGGACAGAAGGGATGTGCAAGGCTCACATGCACGGCGAGGCCATCACCGAAAAAGGTGCTGTTCCTGTCCTTCGTGTGGTCATAGAGTTGCTCCGGGACGACGAACTGACGCGGTTCGATCTCCTGTTTCAGACTGCCGACGGCACTGACGGCGATGAGATATTCCACGCCGAGGGATTTCAAGGCGTAAATGTTAGCGCGGGCGTTAAGTTCTGAGGGCAGTAGCGGGTGCCCGATACCGTGTCGTGGGAGAAAAGCTACCTGTTTTCCTTCAAGGGTGCCGAGGATGAGCGCGTCGCTCGGTTTCCCGAAGGGGGTTTCTACCTCGATTTCTTTGATGTCGGTTAAACCGTCCATCTGATAAAAGCCGCTGCCGCCGATAATTCCGATTTTAATAGACATACGTTCTCCAAAAAAAGCGTTTGGGCTGGGAGTTCCTTCGTATCGGGACCGGGAGGTCCCTCCTACCCATCGGGACCGGGAGGTTCCTCCTACGAATTGAGACTGGGAGGGGCTTCCTACCCATCGGGACCGGGAGGTCCCTCCTACTGAGAAATGAAATATGGCACTGTTGCACTGTGGAAATTTAACACTTGAGGGAAAATCTAGCTCCGCTGTGGCTACCTACATCCGGGTGAAAGAGCTCGATCTGGTTTTTGATTTAGGCCGGTGCCCGATGAATTTTATCGGCACAGACAACGTCTTCATCTCGCATTTTCACTTGGACCACTATTTCGGGCTCCCCATCTATATCAGCCAACGCTGGCTTTCCGATATACCGCCGGGGAATATCTATGTGCCCTCAAGCGGTTTTCGACAGTTGACGCACATTTTGGATAAGATCTCCGCGTTGGATATGGGGGGGCGGTGGGCGTATCGCATCACGCCAGTCCATGTTGGCGATGCGGTCCCGTTTCGCCAGAATCTGGTCGCGCACGTTCTGCCGGGCAACCATAGTGTTCCTGCTGTCTCTTACCTCATTTGCGAGGTTCGCAAAAAACTGAAGCCTGAATTCCATGAGCTGCCGGGGCATGAGATTGCGGCACTCAAGCAGTCAGGGACAGAGGTGACGACAGAGGTACAGTTGCCGCTGATCGCCTATCTTGGGGATACGCGAGGTATTCCGCTTGATGCGCACCCGTTGCTCAAACAGTGCCATGTGCTGATTTGCGAATGCACCTTTGTCCTGCCCGAGCATCGCGCGCGCGCCAAAAAGACGATGCACCTGCATCTTGATATGTTAATGCCGATGTTAGCTGAGCTTGAAAGTGAGCATATCGTGCTAACGCACTTCTCCCGCCGCTATACGCCAGAACTCATCCGGCAGACAGTCTACAGCCGTTTGCCAGCGAGGGAACGTTCGCGCGTGAAGTTGTTCCTCTGAAGACAGAGGAACACAGAATAAGAACCAATTCACCTCTGAGGTTTTTAGTTATCCTGTCTTTGTAGTTTGCGTTCGCCCGCGCGCAAACAAATCAAGATAGGGCAAACTCATCTTGCCCTAATAGGGCTGAACTTCTTCCGGTAGGCGCGACATCCCGGTCGTGACATCTCTGCTGCCGGAGACGACTCAACGGGCACGTTTAATTTTGCCCCACGTCGTTGTCAGTTTATGTGTTGCTTCGACAGCGAGCCCTTGCGTTGCGAGTTGCAGAATCTCATCTTCAGACAACGCCCGGTCGAATATCATCACTTCGTCAATGATCCCTTTGAAATAGCGATTTCCGCCGCAACAATCCACCCACGCGATATTCAGCGGTCCGATTTCTTGTTCAACATGCGGGATATCGTTTATCCCTTTATCCAATCCATCGGCATCGGTATAGATATAGAGCGTCGCCTGCTTGGTTTCGATTGTCATTGCGGCGAGGGCCCATTCGTCCTGCGGAATTTCGGGTCCGCCATCCCACCGCCATGTTTCAGCGGCGTTGTTATTCCAGACGTAGTGGAGGAAATCGTTGTCTCCGAAAATGAGTTCAGTGGCAGTTGGTGTGCGCGAGCCGACGATGCCTGCCCAGGCACTGGCTTTCCAGCCGTTGATCCACGCGGCATAAGTCGTCGTGGTAGTGATGAATTTGTAGTCTGGGATTTGGATTTTCTGTGAACCGCCATCGAACTTTGCGCCTTTTCCGACGCGCGCGTCTACCCAGGTCAGTTTTCCAACGGTTTCGCCATCGTTTTTGCCGATGCTATCGGTGGCATCGCCATCAAGGGGCCAATAGTTGACAAGGCCGTCTTGCAAGTCCGCGGCGGTAGCGATGTTGAACGACATGGCGAGGCAGAAGATAAAAAAGCCAGTGGTTTTCAGGGTTAACATGAGCGTTTCCTCTCTATTGCCCGTTAAAATTAACCCGTGTAAAGTGGGCGCGGGGAGAACGATTTAGTTTTCAAATGTTCCTCTGTCCTTTGTAGGTAGGGCTCGGGAGATCCCTACCTATTTGTGCTCAGGTGTTCTCAAACGACAGAGGTTTCGGAGAACTAAATCGTTCTGGTGAACAAGTGCTCTCGCTTTACACGGGTTAATGTGGTATTAGCTGCCGCTGCCAGGGTATGAATTCGCGTCCTGGTCGGATGTGCCTTCTTCCTGTTCTTTGTAGAAGGGGTATCCGTCCTGGTCCTGGTCGAGTTCAAATTGGCGGACAATCTGCTCTGCTTCGCGTAGGTAAGGCGTGTCCCCCTTTGTGATGCTCATATACGCCTTGAATCCTTCATAAGCGGAGCCGAATTCCCGAATGGCGCGGTAGCAGACTGCCTGCTGGTAAACTGCCTCGTTGCGCCATGTGGATTCTGGGGCGTTTTCAAAGAGGCGGTTGTATGCCTGAATTGCGCGTTCGTATTCACCATTTTGCTGGTAGAGGGTTCCTGCCCGGTAGAGTGCGTCTGCCGCGGCGAACTTCTTGTGCGACACGTCCGATGCGAGTTTTTCGTATGCCTGAATCGCCCTCGGGTAGTTGCGGAGTTTCTCCCAGTCGTTCGCGACCTGTTGGAAGCTCTGTACGACGAGGTCCGCCATGCCCATTCTCCATCTGTCGGCGGGTGTAATCTTTCTGCCGGATTCTTCGTATTCCATGGCTTTCTTACTGCGATTCTGGTCGATTTCGTCCATCAGCTGCTTAATCTCGGTGAGGATGTCGGCAGTCTGTTTCAGCAGTGTTGAGGCTTGCGAGGCTTCGTAAGAATCGGGGAACTTCTCGGTGACAGCGACGAATGCGGGCCAGCCGCCGGTGTAATCGTAGAGTTCGTAAAAATAGATGTTGCCGATCTGGAACTGTGCCTGCGGTGCCTTGGAGTGTGCGGAGAACTCCTCCACCATTCGTTCATAATTTCGGATGGCTTCGGGGTAGTTTTCCAGGCCTTCATAAGCGCGCGCGACTTCGTAGAGTGCTCCTGCGGCGATGTTGAAGGTTTCGTCCTTCGGATCTGCGTCGTAGAGTGCCTTGTAGTTCTGGTACTCAGCACGCTTATCCTTAATGATTTGGCGGTTCTTCCGGATGTTCGCCGTGCCGCTTTTCGCCTCGTTCGCGTAGTAGCCGGTGGGTGCAATCTCAACGATTGCCTGATAATGCTCGGTGGCTTTATCCCACTCGTATTTCCGCTTATAGATTTCGGCGATTTGGTAATGCGCGCGCTGGGCGTATTTGCCCTTCGCATCGCGTTCAATGACTTCGAGGTAGAGCTTCATCGCGCGATCGTAGCCTTTCTGCTGCTCGGCACGGTTTTTCTTCATTTTTTCCGGGTCATCGTCCCGCACCTTCATCAGTTCCGCCTCGTTAAAGGCGTTGTCGGCGTTCTGAAGTTTCGCGCCGAGTGGGATGATGCTAATTCCGCCTTGCCCGCAACCGACGAAAATCGTCGCTGTCAGTAGCGCGAAGACGAGGAAAATGGGGGTAAACCGGTTCATCGTTATCCTCCTTGGATAGAAATGTGTGGATAAGGCACGCTTTCGGCCGCGCGCCCATCCGGTGCCAGCCTTTTTAAGCTGGCTCATCAAATTATCACGGCATTCTGTTCATTATTTTTAGTATTATACCAAATTCGCAAAAAATGTCAAGAAATTTTTTGATTTTTCTCGCGCGCGGATTTTTTGTTGTCTGAATCGTGGATTAAAGGATTAACAGGATTAGGGGCATCTTGTTGATGCGAACGTCTTTTTACCGTAGCGCGGGGGCCTGTCTACCGCGAGCTCTCAACTGACACGAAAAACGCCCCGTGGCCCGTAGCGCGGGGGCCTTTCCTCCGCGACCCCTCAAGCACAATGGAAAACGCCTGCAGCCCGGGGCCATGGATGTCTTCTGTAACGCGCCAGCCTTGCGAGGGACAAAGGTAGTTTGTTTTTGCGAAGCACCGGTCACGTCTATCAAGACAGGCGAGCTGCCTTGTCAGTTCGACGGTTTCCCTACCGTAAACACGTTTGCTGTAGACGTGACCGCGCTGACGCGGGGCGACACACGCACTTTTTCTGTAGGCGTGCCCGTGACGGCCCTCACGCTACGGGCACCAACCGGTAGGTGCTTTGAAAGCGTGCTACTTCCGTATCACCATATTCTTCGTCGCTGTGAAATTTCCTGCCATCAGCGTGTAGAAATAGACACCGCTTGCAACCGGTTCGCCTTGTGCATTCCGGCCATCCCAATACGCGGCGTGTGCCTTCGTCTGATACACACCCGCCGGCAATTGCCCTAAATCCAACGTGCGAACTAACTTCCCATCCGCCGTATAGATGGAAAGGGTGACATCTGTCAAGGTGTTGGGCTCAGGCGAGCCCAACCTAAAGGGTATCCACGTTTCCGGGTTGAACGGATTCGGATAGTTGGCAAGCAGTGCTGTCTCTTTCGGCGGTGCTTCAACGTGCGTTAATGCTGCCAAGAGCCGCTCTAGTGCGGCAATTCCCTCTGGAGCTGTGTTGGCCTGCTTTGCATCGCGGAGCCACTGATGCACATCCGCCGCTTGTAGGCGAGCCCTCCCGGTGTTGATGCCTACAGGTGCTGCAGCGGCATCGACACCCTTTGCCACAGCAACCAGATCGTCAATATCCACCTTTCCATCCTTATTAACATCCGCATTGCTATCTGCCCCGTCTGCGACGGTTTTGCCGTAGTTCCTTGACACGACGATGAGGTCCTCGAAGGTGACACTACCATCGCCGGTGACATCCACGATGAGCCTTGTCCACAATTGGATGCCCTCGCCGCTCCTATTCGTATCGGTGCCTACTGCGAGAGTCTGTCCGTTGGGTGAAAAAACTAACGATTGGACGCGTCGGGTTGTTCTCAAAATGTTTTTAAGGTTACCGTTGTTCGGATTCCACAAGCGGATGGCTCGGTCGGTGCCCCCACTCGCTAGCGTCTGCCCATCAGGGTGAAAGGCTAACGCATTGACATCGCCGGTGTGTCCTCTCAGGACGCGCAGGGTTTCGTGGGTATCGGGGTGCCAGATGCGGACGGTGTTATCGTTGCCTGCGCTGACGAGCGTTTGTCCGTTCGGGCTCCATACCACCGCCCGGACAGCCCTGTCATGGCCTCTGAGCACGGCGAGGTTGGCACCGGTATCTGGATTCCACAACCGTACGGTGTCGTCGGTGCTGCCGCTAGCAAGCGTGCGTCCATCAGGGCTCCACGCTAGCGAACGGACTTGCCGTGTGTGGCTGTCTAGGATGTGCAACAGTTGTTCGTTGTTACCCGGTTTCACGCTCCAAATGCGAATGCTTCCATCGTAGTAACCACTAGCAAGCAGATAACTATTAGGTTTGAAGGCTAAAGCGGAGACTTCTTGAGTTTTCCATCCAACCTTGGCGCGCCATTTACCGTTGCTTGTGTGCCGCGTTTGAATACTATTTCCCTGTATCGTAAAATCCGCATTCTTAATTATGTAGGTAGCCCCGCCGCCGTAGGCAACGAAACTCGGGTCATGCGTTGGCAGCGCAATGGCAGAAATGCGATTGCCAAGTTTCACGTTCCATTGCTCCGCACCGGTATTGACATCCCAGGCGCGAAGGTTCCTGGATGAATCCGCGCTGATAAGCGTCTCGTTATCCTTAAACGCTACGCGATTGGAAGAATAACTGGCCGTCAGTGTAGCCGTGTGGCTGTACTGTTGGGCAGTTGCTGTCGTCAGAGCAGGCATCGCGGCTAACAGCAGTACCAAGATGAAAACCGTTGAATTTTTCATTGTCTTTCTCCTTTGCATTTGCCTGAGAATGCTTTGAAATGTCAATTAGGAAAAGCAGTAGACACAATCCGCAAAAATCGCGGAAAAGCCAAATTCACACGAAAAATCGCTAAAAACGTTCAAAGCTGAATTTATGGTATCAAATTTTGATCTTTTTGTCAACGTTTTTTAATCAGGGACCTGAAGCGGTGTTTTTCTCGCTGCGCAGCATCCGTTGGAGACCAGGTGCCTATAATCCTGCAAATCCGCGATTCAGACAGACAACCGGACCGAGGCATGGCGAGGGCCTGTCCCTCGCCCTATGGTTTTCGTGGCGATTTCTTGTTCGCTGCCGTGGCGCGGGGGCCTGTCCTCCGCGAGCTCTTGTCTGACACGAGAAACGTCCGCAGCCCAGGGGCCAAAAAATAGGTTTGACAATTTTCTGAAAATATGTCAAAATAGAGGTATCTTAACCACAAGGAGGCAAATTATGGAAAACAGTGCGTACAATATTGGCGTTGTGGGTGTCGGGAGGATGGGCGCGAACATCGCTCGGCACCTGAACGATGATGGGTTCAACGTCACCGTCGTTTACGATGTAGCAAGCGAACGCGCACAGGAGCTCGCCACGGAACTCGGCGCGGTCGCGGCGGATAAATTGGCGCAGGTTACGGCGAACGCCGACTATATTATCACCGTTGTCACGGACGACGCGGCGATGCGCCAGGTCTTCGCAGAAGATGCGGAGGACAGCCTGCTCACTGGCGCGTGCTGTAAACTTTTCATTAACTGCGCCACGATTAGTCCTCATGTCCACGTTGAGGTAGAACAACTCGCGGAAAAGCATGAGGCGGAGAGCTTGGAAGGGTGCATGGCGAGTAGCATTACGCAGGCACGGGAGGGCAAGCTCTATCTGATGTGCGGCGGGAAAAAAGAGACGTTTGACAGGGCTCGTGCTATTCTTGATTCGATGAGCATCTCCCTCCGTTACATCGGGCCGGCGGGACAGGCAGCGCAAGTCAAGGCACTCGTCAACATGGTGATGAACATCAACACGGCTGGACTCGCGGAGGGACTCGGACTGGGTGCGGCACTCGGACTCGATCTTGAGATATTGCAGGAGGTCTTCGCGCAAACCGGGGCGAATTCTCGCGTGTTGGAGACAGATGGCGAAGACATGCAGCTCCGGGACCACGAGTGCTATTTTTCGGCGGCGCATGCATCGAAAGATTCGGGCATCGCACTGGATTTAGCGGGCGCGGCCGGCATTGCCCTTCCGTTAGCGCAGGCGACGAAAGCGCAGTATGACAAGATGATCGAATTGGGTTTGGGTGAATTGGATAAGTCGGGTGTCGCCGAGTTGACGTTTCCTGGCCGAGGAGAAAGTGCTAAGTAGGGCGCGTTCGGCAGCTCTTGCCGTGTTTGGTAACGCCCAAACGACAGAAACAGCACTAGTGGAGGGACATGAAACTACAACAAATGTCCGCCGAACGCATTGCGAGAGACGAAAAACTCAAAGGCGTAATCCTTGCAGGTGGGTTAGGCACCCGTCTCCATCCGCTCACCAAAGTGACGAGTAAGCACCTGCTGCCGGTAGGCAATGAACCGATGATTTTTCACTGCGTTAAGCAGCTCACGTCAGCGGGGATTACGGATATCCTCATCGTGACGAATCCGCAGTATGTCGGCGATTTTGTGAAGGTGCTTGGCGGCGGTGCCGAGTTCGGGTGTGAGTTCACTTATCGGGTGCAGGATGAGGCGAAAGGCATTGCGCACGCGCTCGCGTTGGCGGAGGGATTCGCTGCTGGCGGCAAGAGTGTCGTCCTCCTCGGCGATAACATTTTTGAATCGCCTATTCAGCCCGCGATTACTGATTTCCAAGCGCAGCGCGAGGGTGCCCGCGTGATGCTCAAACAGGTGCCAGATCCGCAGCGTTACGGTGTGGCAACTTTGGAAAGCCACCACATCGTTGCGATTGAGGAGAAACCGCAGCACCCGAAAAGCGATTACGCTGTGGTAGGTGTCTATTTTTACGATGCAGCCGTGTTTGACATTATCCGCATGATTGAGCCCTCCGCGCGCGGCGAATACGAGATAACTGCTGTCAACAACGTGTATATCCGCCGCGGGGTGCTTGAATATAGCATCGTGCAGGGGAAGTGGGTTGACGCGGGCACTTTTGACGCGCTGACCGAGGCGCATCACATTCTTTTGGGCTAGGGAAAGCACCCATTCCTTTAAAACCGCTTTAGGGGTGGAATGTTTATAGGGAATAGATTTGGAAACAGCAGCTGAGATTCAAAACGAAACACCATCTCTCTCAATCGTCGTGCCCGTTTACAACGAAGAGGCGAACGTTCGTCCGCTGTTTGAGAAGATTCACGCGGTGTGCGAGGAAATCTACGTAACATACGAAGTGCTATTCGTAGACGATGGCAGCCAGGACGACACGTTCGCGGTGCTTTCTGCATTGCACGAGGAACTGTGTGCGCGTTGCCAAAACGAGTCTACTGGTGAATCTCGCCCTGTCGGCGCGATTTCCAAGCGCGGTGCCTTACGCGTTATCCGGTTTGAAAAGAATGCCGGGCAGACAGCGGCGATGGCGGCGGGGTTTGAATACGCCCGCGGCGAGTACATCGTCAGCATGGACGGCGATTTGCAGAATGACCCGGGCGATATCCCGCGGTTACTTAGACAACTTGACCGCGGTTATGACCTGGTTTGCGGCTGGCGGAAGGACCGGCAGGATAAACTCTGGACGCGGCGTGTGCCTTCTGTCGTTGCCAATTGGCTCATCCGCAAGGTGACAGGTATTTCGATTCACGACACCGGGTGTTCGCTGAAGGCCTATCGGGCGGCGATGATTAAGCAGGTGCCGCTTTACGGCGAGATGCACCGATTTATTCCGGTAATGTCTAGGGTAGTCCTTGCACTCAGCACCGAAGTGGTAGTCACGCACCATCCACGCCGTTTCGGGACAAGTAAATATGGGCTTGGCAGGATTTGGCGTGTGCTGCTGGATTTGATTGCATTCTCGTTTATCCTGACAGGCTTTACGCCGAGGCTCAGGGAAAAACCGAAACGCGATGGAAAGCAGCGCAACAATCCGAAAGAGACTGCGTTGAGTTACTCTAGGGGCTTTGGTATTCCTTTCTTGGCTTTCGGCGGTATTCTCCTCGTGACTCAAGACGCGCTTTTCACGCGCTCGGCATTCATCAGTTTAGGCTTGGGACTGGCCGCACTAGGCATGGGGTGGATGACAGCACGTGCTATTGTGCATGCGCAGCAATCCGCAGATTTGGGCAAACTCGCGTGGTTCTTCATGTTCGTCTGTAGGCGACGCCCGATAAGAATTTTCGGTCCCATCGGCGCGTTGATGCTAGCGTCAAGCGGCATCCTCCTACTGCTATACTGGGATATGATCCTCTATACGCTTCTGTTAATGCACCTCGTGCAGATTTTAATGCACGGTGGTGCCTTGGTGTTCTGGTTCGGTATATTGGGTGAGCTCGTCGCGTTTGCGAACGCCGATAAAGTGAAGGATTACAAGGTGAAAACGTTGCTGTAAGAGCTGTTTTCTATAGTCGTCTACGTGCGTGTTTTGGATGGATAGAGACATCCGCCCGGACACTGCGAGTCCGGGCGGCGGCGAATTCATTCCGAACTACAGAAACGGGACAACTGAATGCTTCTGCTGGCCGCTGGTTCCGGGGGAACGGGGCGGATATGGACATCCTCCCGGACAAAGCGGGAAAGGAATACGCTTTGAATATCCATGCTGATACCTGGCGCGCCGAATTTCCGGTAACCGAAAACTGCATCTACATGAACCACGCCGGTGTCGCGCCGTTATCGGGTAGGGTGAGAGAGGCGATGGTGGGGTTCGTGGAAGATGCCACCGTGAACGGTGCTGTCCATGCGGAACGGTGGGCAGAAGCGGCGGAAGAATGCCGCGTCGCGGCCGCGCGCCTCCTCAACGCCGATGCCACAGAAATTGCGTTCATGAAGAACACGACGCAGGGTATCCTCATCGCGGCGAACGGCATCGATTGGCGTGCAGGGGACAACGTTGTCACGACAGCAGTTGAGTTTCCTGCCAATATCTATCCGTGGTGGAGTTTGAAGGAACGTTACGGCGTTGAAACGCGCATGGTGCCAGAACGAGAGGGCTGCATCGACGTTGCGGATATTGCTGCTGCTATTGACGCGCGCACGCGTGCTGTAACGATTAGCCACGTTGAATTCGCCTCCGGCTTCCGCAATGACATTCAGGCGATTGGGAAACTCTGCCGAGAACGCGATATCTGGTTCGTCGTTGACGCGATTCAGAGCCTCGGCGCAATTGCGGTTGATGTCAAGGCTGCTCACATTGACATCCTCGCTGCCGATGGACATAAGTGGCTGCTGGCACCGGAAGGCGCGGCGATTTTCTATTGTGCCGCCGGAAAATTGGAACGGCTCATCAACACGAATGTCGGCTGGGCAAGCGTCGTGAATCCGCGCGATTTCCTCAACTATGAGCTCACCCAAAAACCGGACGCGACTCGATTTGAAGAGGGCTCTTACAACAGCGTTGGTTTGTATGGGCTCAAGGCAGCGCTCGAGTTGTTGCTAGAGGTGGGCCTCGCTACCGTTGAAGCGCGCGTTTTGGGGCTCACTGCACATTTAATGGCGGGGTTAGAGGCGAAAGGGTATCGCGTCATCACACCGAAAGAGGATGCGGCGCGGGCGGGGATTGTCATCTTTGAGAGCCCTCGGTATTCACCTGCCGACATTTACGAGTTGCTCCATGTCCACAACATTATCACGGCGGAGCGCGGTAGCGGTGTGAGAGTCTCACCGCATTTTTACAACACGGAATTGGAAATAAATCGTTTGCTTGAAGTGCTCCCGGTTTTATGAGATAAAATCGGCAGTGGATTTTTGAAAAGAAACCGTCTGAAAACGACACATCCAACGGAAAATGGGAACGGGCGGATAGAGACATCCGCCCTTCGCCGATTTTGACGTAGGCAGGGTTTGCAAAGCCAAACCCTGCCGAAGATGTGCTGTTCTGTAAACAGAACAGCACTGCGTCAAAATCGGAACAAAGGAAAGGGAAAAATTGATTAGACAGACACAAAATAACGTTCAAGGTTATGCTCGCGCCTCTTTGTGGATTATTCTGGGTTTTCTGCTGATGCTTGGCAGTTGCACGGTGCCGGGCGGTAACCAGAAGATTAGCAAGATTCGCCTTTCTGTCCAAAATACGCTGCCTATCCACCGGAAAAATGTCCCGATAGTGTTGACAGCGGAGCAGCTCCGAAAAGTCAATCGGGATTTCTCCTTTAAGGCATATTCGGTAGTTGCCGGCAAGGCACCGCGGGAGACGATGCTTCCCTCGCAAGCCGATGACTTGGACTACGATGGCGAGCGCGACCGGCTCAGTTTCTTGCTGGATTTGGAGCCGGATGAGACGAAAGAACTCTCCATTCTCTACGACGCAAACGTGAAGGCGGAATTAACCTTGGTACTCAATAAACAGACGCGGGCAGGTATCTTTCCTGAGTTGGGTGCCGTGGCGGCGATGGAATCCAACCGCATCGCGTATGTGTTGAAACCCGATGGCGCGATTGTCGCGTATGGCAAGAAGCGCGCGGAATTGTTCAGCGTTGATCCGGTGTTCCAGAGTGAATTGGACTATGAGCACCCGCTTTCACCAGAGTTTCGTCTCCATTTTGAGAGCAATGATATCACTCTCGGCCAGCAGATTGAGATATCGGTTGAGAAACCGGAGGAGCAGTGGGTGTTGACGGATCTTGAGAATCGACAGCCCTACTTTGTCCGCAAATCCGAGGAGCAGCTCAACTTTTCCAAATCGATTGGGTTGTCACTGAACGCGCTTGCGCGCTTGAAAAGCGCGCCTACCGGGGATGGCAATCTGGTTGCGTTAACGCCGTGGGATGGGCTCATTGGGTGCGGCGGGTTTGCGCTGTGGGATAAAGCGAAATCGGAACTGATTCCGATTCCGGCGGAAGGCGACTACGTCCGAATCCTCGCGAACGGAGCCATCAGATCGATTGTGCAACGGATTTTTCCGAACTTGCAGTTTAACGGTGAAACGTTCCAACTCACGTCAACCGTGTTTATTTATGGCGACTTGCCGTGGCTTGAACATCACATCTATGTGAAAGGGTTGCCAACGGATTACGCTATCGTCACAGGCATTCCGAATTTGGGTAGCGCAGCGGATTCCAACGAGAAACAGGGGTGGCTGTGGAGTTGGGGCACAGATCCGGCAGGCTTAGCCCCGCTCGGCGTGGCACTGATTTATCCGACAACTGAGGGCGACAATTCCGTATCCGAAGAGGGCCCCCTTTTGTCGTTGACTTTGGAACCCGATGCGGAGGGGCGGTTCAGTTATCGCGCGTTTGCTATCTGGGGTGGCGGCACTGATGGAATCGAGACTGAAACCGAATTCGCGCAGCATGTCCAGATTACCGCCACCGCGATGGAGACACCTCCGAAAATCAAGTTCTTGCCGCCAGAAGAAAAATAGCGGATATCCCAGTCTTGATACGAGTACGTCGCGACCGGGAGGGCGCGCCTACCGCAAATTGCAAATTGGAGAAACATCAATGCTGCAAAAAGAAGAATGTCTACGCCTTATCGCCAAACATCGGGCTGACGAGGTTGTCGTCACGACGATGGGATTAACCGTGCCGTGGGCAAAATTGTCAACACATCCGCTGGACTATGCTTCCGTGGGCAGTGCGATGGGACACGCCGCCGACTTTGCGCTCGGCATCGCGCTGGCGAGGCCGGAGAGAGAGGTTATCGTGCTGAACGGCGATGGAAGCATGTTGATGTGCCTCGGCACGCTGGCGACGATTACGGGGCTGCGCACGCCGCCTTCTAACTATACGCTGTTCGTGTGCGACAACGGCACGTATGAGGTTACGGGGAATCAACCTGTCCCCGGCAACCGTGGTTTTAGTTGGCCAACGGTTGCCAAAGGTGTCGGTTTTCAGCAGGTTTATGAATTTGAGGAGGCGGACGCGCTTGATACCGCTCTCCCGAAAATCCTGAAAGGTAGGCGTGAGAAGGAAGCGGGCCCCGTCTTTGTCAATCTAAAGATTGCGGAAGCGGCGGAGCCACCGCCAGACCGGTGGGGTGGTTTTCCGTATCCGTATTTGCAAGAGTCGCTTGCCGAGTCGACGCATAAATTAAGACGCGCGCTCGCCACAGAATCTTGATAATATCAGATTAATGTCTGTTGTTCGGGCTCGCAACCCTCCGATATTAGTGACATCGGGAGCCTGGCGCTGAGCTGGGAATAGCTCAGTGCCATTCCCTGTATGACACTCGGGTCAAGTTTGGGAGCTCTTAACCTACAGAGAAAGACGAATCAACCTCATTTGGTATTAGTTTTGTAGGGGGCGGATGTCTCTATCCGCCCGTTCATATTGCGAGGAGATAGGCTGATGTCCTCAAAATTAGAGCAACGCCGCCTCGGGCGCACCGAGATGCGTCCAAATTCGCTTGCGCTCGGCGCGGCATGGTTATGGCAGAAACCCGATGCCGAAGTCATCGGCGGCATCCGACGCGCGATTGAACTCGGGATTAACTATATTGACACCTATCCGGGCCATGCTGAGCATCTTTGGGGGGCGGCTTTATCAGAGCATCGGGACTGGGGAGTTGCTCCCACCGGTACCCAGGGGAGTCGGGACCGGGAGAGCCCTGCTACTGGGACGTTGCGTGCTCAGATTTACTTGCAGGCGAAGGTTGGCACGCACCCGGAACGACGGAAAGATTTCTCGGCGGATGGAACGCGGTGGAGCGTCATGAACAGCCTCAAGCACCTCCGCACCGATTATCTGGATGCGGTGTTAATTCACGATGCTGTTGACATGGAGAGTGTGTTGGCCCCGGGGCGCGCGTTGGATACGCTGGTGGAGATGAAAGCGGCAGGCTACATTCGGCATATCGGTGCCGGCGTGCGTTCACACGATTTTCATCGGGAGTTCATTGAGACAGGGCATATTGACATCATCCTCACCTTTTTGGACTATACGCTGTTGTCGCAATCGGTTGCAGAGACGACGTTGCCGTTGGCGCGCGAACATGACATCGGCATCATCCTCGCGAGCCCGTTGGGGATGGGAAGTTTAACCGGCGCGGAGCCGAACGTTGAAGATGAACGTCGGCGCAATCCGGATGCCGAGCCTAAGGCGCGTGCGATGTGGAAATGGTGTCAGGAACGCGGCGTTAACATCCGCCATCTAGCGATGCAGTTTTGCCTCGCCGCGCCGATAGATGGCGTTGTGATGTTCGGGCCTGCGGATACGGTGCAGATCGAAGAGGGCTATGAAGCCGCGACTGCCGAGCTCCCTCCTGAAATCTGGGAGGCGTTTGAGGCGGAATTCGGCATCACGCGCGGGATGTAACCCCTGCCGCCAGCTCTGATGCAAACGCCTTCACTGCCGATAGCAGTTCCTCCTCATCGTCCTGATGCTTTTCAATCACGTTGACGATGGCACTGCCGACGATGACTCCATCGGCGACTTGCGCTGCCTGCGTCGCCTGTTCCGGTGTGGAGACACCAAAGCCGACGCTGATGGGTTTGTCCGTGTGGTTGCGGAGTTCGGCTATCATCGGCGCGACTTCTTCCGACAGCATTGCCCGCGCCCCCGTTACCCCCGTTAACGAAACGCAATAGACGAACCCGGTGCTGACAGATGCGATGCGTTGCATCCGTTCTGGTGGGCTCGTCGGTGCGACGAGGAAGATGGTAGCGAGGTTATATTTCGGTGCGGCTGCGAGTAGCGGTTCGGCTTGTTCCGGCGGCAGGTCTGGGACGATGACACCGTCAACGCCTGCTTCCTGTGCGGCTTGGCAGAACGCCTCTTCGCCCATTCGGAAGATGGGATTGTAGTAGCTCATCAAGGCGATGGGGATGTCTGTCTGCTGGCGGAGCGTTGCGACTTGCGCCAGGATTTGCTGCAGCGAGATGCCGTGTGTAAGTGCGCGTTCGCTGGCGCGTTGGATGGTGGGTCCGTCTGCAATCGGGTCGGAGAACGGCACACCGAGTTCGATGAGGTCTGCGCCTGCTGCCTCCAGTGTGAGGAGGAGTTTGCTAGTGAGTTCAGGCGTTGGGTCTCCGGCGCAGAGGTATGGCATGAAAGCGGGTGTGCCTCGGCTTCGGAGTTGTTGGAATTTCTGGTTGATTCGGTTGAAACGCCTATGAGTCATCCGCATCATCCTCATTAATCGTGTGCTCTTCTAGCGTGAAACCAAGTTTTGCGGCTGATACTTCTGGCGGAAGTTTTTCGACCTCCCGCAAATTGCGCTCCATCGCTCGTGTGCGGACACTTGTTTGTTCGACAGTCTTGGTGGCTGTGTTCAGTTGACGTTTCAACTTAGTCATAACCTCACCAAATCTATCAAATTCGGTCTTGACAGCGGCAAGAACCTCCCAGACCTCACTAGAACGCTGCTGGATCGCCAATGTTCGGAAACCGAGCCGTAGGCTGTTCAGAATAGCGGTTAGAGTAGTTGGACCAGCAACGATTATTCGGTATTCTGTCTGGAGTTTCTCCACTTGGCCTGGCTGGCGGATCACTTCAGCGTAAAGCCCTTCTGTAGGCAGGAACATAATCGCGAAATCCGTTGTCTTCGGTGGCACGATGTACTTGTCCCGAATACCCCTGGCTTCGGATTCTACTGTCCGAATGAACGCTCTAGTTGCTCGCTGCTCAGTTTCTGAATCAGTAGCATCAACCAACCTTTGATAGTCCGCAACCGGGAACTTAGAATCAATTGGCAACCAGAGACAGGAACTGGGGTGGTCGTCACTCCCCGGAAGGCGAATCGCGAACTCAACAACTTCTTGGGAATGTTCCTTGACTCTTACATTCGTATCATACTGATCTGCCGTGAGAACCTGTTCGAGGAGTGCTCCCAGTTGAACCTCGCCCCAAGTGCCTCTCGTCCTAACATTTGTTAGAACTTTCTGAAGATCGCCAACCCCGATTGCAAGGTTCTGCATTTCCCCGAGTCCTTGTTGCACTGCCTCAAGATGAGTGCTGACAAGTTTGAAGGATTCTCCAATTCGTCTTTCTAAAGTTGATTGGAGTTGTTCGTCAACCGTCTGACGCATCTGTTCCAACTTGCTCTCGTTGCTCGTCTGCAAGTCTTTGAGGCCTGTAGTGAGCGTTGTTCGCACATTCTCAATGCTGGTTTCGTTGGCTTGCGTCAAATCGTTGATTGCCTTCGTCCCGCTATCAAGTTGGCGTTTTTGCGTTTCTCCAAGTTCGCCGACAGTTGTCACAAGCGTGTCAACTGCGGTTTGGAGTTGTTCGTTAACAGACTGACGTATCTGTTCAAGCTTAGTCTCATTGCTTGCCTGCACGGCTTGGAGTTTCTCTTCGTTGGTTTGCGTCAAGTTATTGATTGACTCCACCACATTTCCCAATTGCTGCGATTGTGCTTCGCCAAGTGTACCAACAGCACCAACGAGTGTGTCTGCAGTACTTTGAAGTTGGACAGTGAGGGTATTGGCTGTAGTCTCTTGACTTGCCCTAACCTCATCTTTGATCGCTTTTTCCAACCTTGGGACTTCCTCTCCGATCGCGTTTTCCAATTTTGCGACTAGTTCGCGAAGGGCAAGTAACTCGTCCTGTGTCTTGTCCTTTGCTGCAAGACGCTTAAGCAAGAAAACAAGTATCCCAAGATTGCCTAACAACAGAACTATTGTCGTAATCCACATTGCACTTTGCATTATCTCTATTTCCTTTATCGGTTATTGACATAGCAAGTCTCACACAGAATAGTCCTGATGTCAAACTTTTTTCGTGCGGAGATGGAATGTCATCTCCGCTCATTACGGCAGGGGTGAGGAAACACGTGGAGAACCCGTTTCGTTTGCCACGTGAAAAGTGTGCCGGCGCGCTTGTCTCAGTCAAACCTGCCTCAAACCCATCACTTTTTGCCGATAGAGGGCAGTTTGCTAGAAATGAGTAAGCGTTGCTTTTAATTATACGATATTTCTAACTATTTGTCAAATTAAAATCAGTTTTTCAATTTTTCCACGTGGAATCCATAAACATCTCGCCCCTGACGAGGGTAAAGAGGGCAATTGTGGAAGTTTAGTCGTGAGACGCACTGGGTCCAAATTCTAGTTCCATTGATTCCCCCGGTTCTAAGTTGCCCCATCGCCGCAACAATTCGCGCAGTTGCTTGCGCATTGATTCAATTTGCGCCTCAGTGACGTTTGGAGGGAGGCACGCGCTGTTGCTCTCAAGCAGCGGTGCTGGAAAACTCTCCCACAATTCCGCTTGTAACAGGGCAACGAGCGGTTCTACTGCCGTTGCTTCTTGCGGGATTTCAAAGGGACGTTCGGATTTGGGGCGGCTGAAATCGGGGATGTCGTGCCCTTTTGCGACGAGGCTGAAAAAGGCATTTTTGAAACCGCATGTCGTTTCGGCGACGTAGTGCCCGAGGTCATGCTGCACGAACCCGCTGTGGAGATGCGTCCACGTGATACTGCTGTCGTCGCGGATGCAGGTGAGCGTGTCGGGTTTGTGCTTTCCCTGATGTTTGCCTTTTTTGAAACGGATAATCATCGGTTTAATTCTGCTGCTGTTGTGAATAGATTTTCCATAACGCCTGTGGATTATCAACGGTTAGCGCGACGGTGCCGCATTCGCCGCACACGGTTGCACGCAGTGCCTCCCGATGGGTATCTTTGAAAACCAGGGCCTCGGGTTTACCGTGAATTTCGACTTCTAAGTCGTGGGACCAGTTTCCGTCACCGCGGTCCTGAATTTTTAAATTGCGCATGATTTTCTCAGAACCGCATCGCGAACATTTGAGTTGCGCCATGAGAGCCGTTCTCCTTATGCGTTTTGTTCTTCGATCTGGTGTAAGGCCTCGCTGATGTAGCGGCGGACCCATTCACTTTCGGTTGTTTCTGCCAAAGCGTTGAGCGCGGAGACCGCCTGTGGATTGCCAATTCTGCCGAGTGCGACGACGGCGGCGGAGCAGACGGCTCTGTCGGTATCCGCCATGCTGGCTATTAGGGCCTCTATGACTTGGCCCGGCGGCGTTGGAGTTAAGCCCAGTTCTCCGAGTGCGACGACAGCGGCGCATCGCATATCCGGTTCTTCATCTTGGATGAACGGAATCAGGACATCAACAGCGCGTTCATCGCGGAGATGCCCTAGCGAGGAAATGGCGAACCGGCGGACGGTGGTGTTTTCATCGGTTAATGCGCCGATGAGTGGTGCGATAGCATGCACGTCGCCGATGGAGCCTAAGCCTTCTGCGGCGTAGGCACGGATTTCGTAGGACTCAGAGCGCAATTTCCGCAAGAGCAACCGAGTCGGGATATACCGCCAATTTCGGAGCGGTCCGTCTCGGTGCGAGAGCCAATGGATTAGCCTGCGGATTTTTTGTGATAGGGACCGGTTTGCAACCGGTCTGTTGGCTTTTTGCGTCATCAGTTTTCTCCTTCGTTCCTACGGGAAAAAACTCTTAATCAATGCAGCGAGCGCGATGAGAGCCGATACGATGGCTATCTAAGTCGCGCGCCGCGCGATTGCTTCGCCTCTTCTCTTCCTTCAAGTCTGTCGCGAATCCAGCCGACTTCGCGCTCCAAGGACTCAAAATGTTTTTGTGTCTCGTCGCGAAAGGTTTCAAAGCGTCGGGTCAGGTTTTCAACGGCTTTCAAAATTTGTTCGTCTTCGTGCATGAAAAGCCGCCTTTTTTGTGTTCGACAAAATTATTATACCATAGTTTGCGTTTGAATAGCAAATTTTTAGGATTTGCGGCCTTGCGAGGGACAGGCCCTCGCGCTACGGAGTGGCGGGGCGTGTGGCCTTGCGAGGGACAGGCCCTCGCGCTACGGGGTGGCGGGGCGTGTGGCCTTGCGAGGGACAGGTCCTCGCGCTACGGGGTGGTGGGGCGTGTGGCCTTGCGAGGGACAGGTCCTCGCGCTACGGGGTGGTGGGGCGTGTGGCCTTGCGAGGGACAGGTCCTCGCGCTACGGGGTGGTGGGGCGTGTGGCCTTGCGAGGGACAGGTCCTCGCGCTACGGGGTGGTGGGGCGTGTAGCCTTGCGAGGGACAGGTCCTCGCGCTACGGGGTGGCGGGGCGTGTGGCCTTGCGAGGGACAGGTCCTCGCGCTACGGAGTGGCGGGGCGTGTGGCCTTGCGAGGGACAGGCCCTCGCGCTACGGGGTGGCAGGCGTTTGCTTGCGGCGTGGCGAGGGCTTGTCCCTGGTGCTGCGGGCTGCGGGTGCTGTGGACTACAGACTCACGCCTAATTCGTTTGCGATGGTATAGACATCTTTGTCGCCGCGTCCGGAGAGACAGACGACGATAACCTGGTCTGCCTCCATCGTCGGGGCGAGTTTGCGGAGGTAGGCGATGGCGTGCGCCGATTCTAATGCGGGGATGATGCCCTCCGTTTCCGATAACAGCTGAAATCCCTCCACAGCCTCTGCGTCCGTGATGGGGACATATTCTGCCCTACCCGTTTCTCGGTAATAACTATGCTCCGGTCCGACGCCGGGGTAATCCAATCCTGCGGAGATTGAGTGCGCGGGGGTTATTTGTCCGTCATCTTCTTGCAACAGGTAGCACTTGGCACCGTGAAATACGCCGACGCTTCCTGCGGTGAGGGGAGCGGCGTGTCTGCCGCTGCGGATGCTCTCGCCGGCGGCTTCTACGCCGATGAGTTTGACTTCTGCATCGGCATAAAAGGGGTAGAACATGCCGAGCGAATTGCTGCCGCCGCCGACGCACGCGACGATGCAATCGGGCAGTTTTCCTTCTTTCTCCACAATCTGCGAGCGCGCTTCTTTGCCGATAACGGCTTGAAAATCACGGACAATCATCGGGTACGGATGCGCGCCGACAACGGAACCGAGGAGGAGATAGGTGCTGCGCACATTCGTCACCCAATCGCGGAAGCAGGCGTTGATAGCGTCTTTCAGTGTGCGCGAACCGGAATTGACAGGGACTACCTTCGTGCCCATCAGCTGCATCCGGAAGACGTTGAGGGCCTGGCGTTCAATGTCCTCTTCGCCCATGTAGACCTCGCACTTGATGTCGAATTTTGCGGCGACGGTGGCGGTTGCAACCCCGTGCTGTCCTGCGCCAGTTTCGGCGATGATGCGCTTTTTGCCCATCCAGCGCGCGAGCAGGATTTGCCCGATGGCACTGTTGATTTTATGTGCGCCGGTGTGGTTCAGATCTTCGCGTTTCAGATATATTTTCGCGCCGCCGAGTGCGTGTGTCAAGCGTTCGGCGTAGTAAAGCGGATTCGGTCTGCCGACATATTCGCTGAGGTATGCCTGAAATTCGCTTTGGAAATCGGGATTGGATTTCAGGGTGTTGTATGCCGCTTCCAGCTCAAGTAAGGCGGGCATGAGCGTTTCGGGGACGTATCTACCGCCGAATTGTCCAAAATGTCCCGTTGCGTCGGGGAGTTGTTGCATGCTGAGTTCTCCTATTTATGAACGGGCGGAAACTATGGCCATCCGCCCTTACAAAATGCGTGCGCGGAGATTTGGACGTTCCAAAACCTCCGGATTGACTACCGATTCTGGACACTGTCCTGTCAAGACTTGGGCAACGCACGAGGCTGCAGTGACTTCTAAATCGAGGAGTGCCTCCTGTGAGATAAACGCTGTGTGCGGCGTGATGATGACATTGTCGCACGTTAGCAGTTGCTCGTTCGGTTTGGGTGGTTCGGTCTCCAAGACATCAAGGCCCGCCCCGGCGATTTCTCCGCTGATGAGGGCTGCCGTTAATGCTTCGGTATCAACGATGCCGCCGCGGGCGGTGTTAATCAGAAACGCTGTCGGTTTCATTGCGCGAAATTCGGCTGGCCCGAACATACCCTGCGTTTCCTCTGTCAGCGGTGCATGGATTGTGATGAAATCCGCGGTTGCGAGGAGTGCTGCGAAAGCGACTTTTTCTGCGCCGTGTGTACGGATTGTTTCGTGCGGTGTGCGCGGCGAATAGACGTTTACCTGCAACCCAAACGCCTTTGCTTTGGGGACAACAGCCTTCGCGATTCGTCCAAATCCGATAATGCCGATGGTTTTTCCACGTAACCGATACATCTGTGGCCCGATATTTTGTGCCCATGTCCCGTTTTTAACGGCGGCATCATAACGCGGGATTTTTCTGGCGCAGGCGAGCAGGAGTGCCATACCCTGGTCGGATACTTCATCGATGCAGTAGGCAGGCACGTTGGTAACAACGATGCCGTGTTGCGTGGCTGCGGCTACGTCAATGTTGTCTAATCCGATGCCGCAGCGGCCGATAATCTGGCATTTTTTGGCGGCGGCGATGACGTTCTCGCGCACCGGTTTCCAGCAGGTGAGGATGCCGTCTATCGTCGGTGCGAGGGAGAGGAGCTCTGCTTCGTCACCGCTCTCGGCGACGATGAGTGCCGCGCCGACGCGGGCGAGGACTTGGCGTTCGGGCTCAACGGAGGGCCAGGCGTAATCGGTGATGAGGATTTTCCAGTTGTTTGGCATTCTATAAACATTACTGTTAACGTAAGGGCGGAAACCATAGAAATCCGTCCTTACAGGCTCTAAATTAGGACAGGGAGTTCCTGTCTACTGGATGAAAATTTTGCCGGGGTTCATGATGTTGCCCGGGTCGAGTGCGTTTTTGATGGCGCGCATTACGTTAACTGCGTCGCCGTGTTCCTTTGCTAATGCCTCGCGTTTGCCGATGCCGACTCCGTGCTCGCCGGTACAGGTGCCGCCCATCTCCAAAGCGATGTCGACAATTTGACGACTGAGGTCTTGCGCTTTTGCCACTTCGTCGTGGTTGTTCGGTTCTATCGGGAAGACGACGTGGAAATTTCCATCGCCGACGTGCCCGAGGAGGGTGACTACCATGTCGGATGTCTCCAGCAGTGTTTTGGTTTTGGCGATGCATTCCGCCAATCGGGAAATCGGAACGCACACGTCTGTGACGTATCCGACGGAGCCGGGACGGAGGTTACATGCGGCGTAATAGCTATCGTAGCGCGCTTGCCAGAGTCGTTTGCGTTCGGTTTCCTCTGTGGCCCATTGGAAATCCGCGCCGCCGTGTTTCGATGCGAGGGCACCTGCTGTCTCTGAACTTTCGGCGACGGTTTGCGCTGAACCGTGGAACTCAAAAAAGAGCGTCGGGGCGACTTTGCAGTCTAACCCTGAATGTTTATTGACAGCGTCCATCTGCAGTTCGTCTAGCAATTCAATGCGTGCGAGGCGGATGCCGGTTTCCATGAGACGGATGACTGTGTCGACAGCGGCCGTTACCGTCGGGAAAGCACAGGCAGCGGCGGCGACTGCTTCCGGCAACCGCGTCAATTTGAGCGTCACCTCGGTGATTATGCCTAGCGTGCCTTCCGAGCCGACGAAGAGGCGCGTCAGATCATAGCCGGCGGCGGATTTTCGGGCGCGCCCGCCGGTTCGCACGATTGTACCATCGGCGGTGACGACTGTCAAGCCGAGGATGTTGTCCAGCATCGTGCCGTAGCAGACCGCGCTGGTGCCAGAGGCGCGCGTTGCCGCCATGCCGCCGAGGGAGGCATCGGCACCCGGGTCGACTGGGAAATGCAGTTTCGTGCCGATTTCGGCGAGGTGTGTGTTCAGCTGCAGTCGCGTGACCCCGGCTTGGACGGTGGCATCTCTGTCGCTTTCGCTGACGCGGAGGATGTTATGCATGTTTTTTAGCGAGATACTCAGCGCGCCTTCCATGGAGACAGCAGCACCTTCAACGCCGGTGCCTGTACCGTAGGGGATTATCGGTATTCGGTGCTTCGCGCAGATTTTGACGATGTCGGCGATTTCGGTGTTGCTTTTCGGGAATGCAACGGCTGCCGGGAGCGCGCCGCGATGATAGGAGGCATCGCGAGCATGCGTGTCTCGGATGGCATCGTCAGTGGTGAAGCGGGCTCCGAGAAGAGTGCTGAGGGCTTGCTGTGCGTATTTTAAGTCGTGTTGTTTCATCGTGTGAATATTTTAGCATAATTTACGGGGGAATGGCAAGGGAAAAATTGTCTGACTCGCGGATTTGCAGGATTATAGGCGTGTTGTGATAACGGTGGAAAGCGTGGTTCGGAGGCTGCTCTTCCGCAGCCGGGCGAGCTCGGGTGCTCTGGTTTTCCTACGGACGCGCGTTGTACAGCGAGGGACAGGGCTTCGCGCTACGGGGCTGGCGAGGGACAGGCCGCGGGGCGTTTTCGGGGCTCAGGATGTTTCAGTGAAAATTGGCGCGAGGTAACCGGTCTGCTGCCTGTCTGCACTGCGGAAGAGGATGTGCCATGCCGCGAACTCGGCCCGAGCCATGTTCCAATTTTTACGCATCTGCGGGAAATCGGTTTTGGAGATGATGAAGGCATCCAGTTGCACGTGCTCGCCGCGGAAGTGGTTGTATGACACATCGCGCAGCCGCTTGAAAAGAGTGACTTTATCGTTGTGCTCATTAATCGCCTCGTGTACCATGCCGTGCGGTTCAATGAAGACGATGCGTTGTTTCGGTCCCTCGGTTATCCAGAGGATGAAATCGGGATAGAAACCTTCGTTCTGATAGAAGCCGATGCCTTTGCCGCGGCTTTGGTTTCGCAGGAGGAATATCTCTTTTGCGGCCAGGTGTCCGTCGCGATGCTCGCGAACGTAACGACGCAGGTCCTTCACGAAGCTGGTCTCGCTCTGTTCCAAAGCGGGCGGCGTTGTTCTCACTTCGCCTACCGTCAAAAGCGGTTGATAGAGATGCCTGTCGTTATAGGCGTTGGGCAAGGAAGTAAAATCGGGTCCGTAAATTTCTTCGTTTTCTATCAGTTTGAGGATGAGCGGTTCAAGTTCGGTGGCCTCGGTTCGGGGAACATAGACAGTCCAATCGGTGAAATTGGCATCCTTTTCGTCTAACCGTCCTAATCTCACCCGATTCTCGCTCCACTGCTTCCGAATGTTTCCGTAGAATTTGGCGATGTACTTGCGGAGGAGGCTCAGCACCAATTCCTCTAACCGCGCGATTCCTGCCAAGGATGTCGGTTCAACTTCAGCTTCGTGCATCACCTTGAGGCCATACAATTCCTTATCAGGTTCCAGAATCTGCTTGAGGACTTCGGTATCAAATACGAGGTTATGAAACCGTTTTTCCTGTTTGTATTCAAGCAGCTGGAGGTGAATCTTCTCCCAGTCTACGAGTTTCAGGCTTGCCGCTGGGATTTGGCGTTCCAAAGCTGCCTCTGCTTCTCCCGTTTGGATACCTGTTTGTGAGCTGCTCCCGATAATATCAAGTTGCTGCGTGCAGTGGGTGATATACGCGTTGCTATCCGGTTGAAGGGGAACGCATTCACCTTTGGCAAACCGGTCGTATGATTTGACGATTGGCACATAGAGGCGGCGCGCGAGGAAGTCCTCGTTGCGCTGGATTGGCACGATTACTTGAACGGGCTCTTCGGTTGGAACGCCTTCGCGGGTGAGATACTCGCGGAATTGAGCCATGAAATTGGCGCGCACGGCGAAGATGTTAAGCGTTTCCAGCAGCGAGAGGTTTGACGGGTGTTTACCCTCCAAGGCGGCACTGCGCTTGAGACTCATGTCCTTGCCGCGGAGGCGGACACCGCGTCCGAACAGTTGGATAATCTGCGAACCTTCCTTTCTGCCGATGTTGAGCAGTCCCATCGCGCTGACGCGCCAGCTGTCCCAGCCTTCAAGGAACTTCTTTGCGCCGATGAGGATATTGATGGGGCTGTTGGGCTGGTTGATGTCGCTGAAGAAGCCTTCTCTCATGACATCTTCCGGTTCTGAGACGATGCCGCTCTTATCGGCGGCTACCAGTTTTTTGAAAGCGGGGGTATCGCCGATGTAGATGAGCCCAAAGGAGTTGGTGCCGTTCGTTGCTTTTAAGGCGATTTCTCCCTGCGCGCTGCGAACATCGCAGAGATGCAGCGCGCCGCTCGTGCTCGTGTGGAAAACCTCAGTGAGGATGCCGTTGTAAATCTCTGCAGCCCCGCTGTCGGTTCCCTTGAGATAGGCGAGTCGATTGGCGAAGACATCGGTGCCATCTTCATCCGCTAAGCCCGAATTGCCGTTCAGAATCTCGGCGATAGTGCGGATTGCCCACCCGTTTTCGTTTGCTAATACCCGATGCAGAAACCTGATGACGTTGAGCACATCGGAGCGCGTTTTTTTGGCTTCGGTGTAGATAGCCTTAACCCGACTGCCGACGAATGCCCACAAAGGCGGCTCTAATCCGTAGGCGCGCACCGCATCGGTGTTTTCTCTGAAATACTTCCGTTGCTGGTAAAAACTGAGCAGATTGCCCATGAGCAAGGTGCCGGTTTGGGTTGCCTCATCGTGTTTGACGTTGAGGATGCGGAAGTTTTTGCCGTAGCCGTCGCCGTAAAAATAGCGGTAGGAGTAGTCAAAGACGATTGCCTTGCCGTATTCCTCAACGAGTTCGGCGTTGTTTGCGGCGGCGAGTGCTTGTCCAAAGGTTGCACTGTATTCAAAGGTGAAGCCGGTTTCGGCGAGTTCTTCGCGGTAACTTCGCCAAACTTTGCCGCCGCTGCCCTTGTGCCCTTCATCGACGAAGATGAGGTTGTTTCCCTCAAATGCTTCCACAGGGACGCTCACGCCGCCGCCTTTTTTATCCTCAACGAGTTTGGTGATTTCGATGACCTGGACGGCGTTTCGGCGATGGGAAAGTTTGTTGCCTTCCACGTTAAAGCGTTCGCACGGGATATCGGAGGCGGCGAGTTCGCGGAGATGCTGCTCGCTCAACCCTTCGTTCGGCGTGATGAGGACGATGTGCTCTAACGGCTTATCGCAGTAGTGCAAGTACTGACGATAGTTGAGGTGCATGATGAGCGTTTTGCCGGCACCGGTTGCCATCCAGAAGGCGAGTTTCTCAATGTCTTCTGGTGTGAACGGGACATCTTGGGTATCGCCGGGGGCTCTCTCTGCGTTGCGCTTTTCGACAAAGGCGTTGAGTTCGGCAAGGAGTTGGCGCGGCCTGTTAAATTTCCACTCCAAGAAAATCTCGGTATAGAGCACGGCGAGGTATTGGAAATAGCGGAGGACGATTGGCGACGTACGCGCTCGGTTGATGGCAGCAAGGTGCCGCTTGATGTTGGCATCGTAAGTCGGCAACCTGGCGTGCAGCTGCGCCCCGAGGGCTGTGCGAGACATGAGGTGTGCGCAGACAGGTGAGAGCCCATCTGCGTTGAAGCCTTCGTCTTCGCGTTTTACGTCGGCGAGCAGTTCGCTAGTGTTCTGATACCCGAATTGGTGGTTGAGCCACGCGTGGAGCGTGAGATGCTCTTCGAGTTTGGGTCGTTTCCTTGGCATAAAGGGTGTTCCTTGTAGGGACAGGCTCACGCCCGCCGGTGACGCAACGCTCGCGGGGGACAGTGGACATCTCTGCAGCGAGGCTGCAGCAGATGACAAAGTTAAAGTAAGGTAGCGTGTTTACGCGGGGCGACACACGCACGTTTTCTGTAGGCGTGACCGTGTTTACGCGGGGCGACACACGCACGTTTTCTGTAGGCGTGACCGTGACGGCCCCCGCGCTACGGGGATGCATTGAGACGAATCAGCCCAATTGCGTCTCAAACATTAAGCGTTTGAAGAGCGCATCCAAGACGCGCGCATCCGGGATAACGCTGGACGTGTTCACATAAACCTCATCCACGCCTTCGGTTAGGTGATGCTCCTCAATGAAACGGTAATCTCGCTCATAATCCGACGGACCCCACCCAGCGGTTTCGCGCCAGATGATGACAGCGTTTTTGCTGCCAACAGTGCCGCGGTAGATGAGATAACGTCTGTCACCGTCCCTCAAGCACCGCCGGGTTTGGACCGGCATGCCCAAAAGATAGTTGAACGTCTCGGGTAAATCCACCTCCTGCGTTTGCACGGTTAAGCCGTTGACGATGTTGAGTTGATAACTGAACGGACTTTTCAGTTCCTCCACGTTCAAGAACGTCGGGCTCTCGCGGGTTTCCCGGTCGAGCATGTAGCTGAGCCGATGTTCGTTAAGAAATGTCTGCGCATCGTCTGTCTGGGCGAATTCGATGTTGTTGAGCGCGTCTTCGTAAGATTCGATGCGCTGGTATTTGATGATGTGCGAGAGGCGACTCTCTCGCGAAATAGGTTTGCCCTCTTTCCACTGCTCGGCGTAAATTGCCTTCATGACGCGGGGTTTGAGGACGGTGTCAAAGTGATGCCCCATCTCTACGAGGATGTATTTGCGCTTGCCGCCATCTTGGCGGTTGAGGTTGATGGCGGCGTGGGCAGTGGTGCCGGAGCCGCCGAAGTAGTCTAGGACAACATCCTCTTTACCAAGTGAAGAGATGCGCAGGCAATCCTCAAGCAGATGGATAGATTTCGGAAACGTAAATGCCATATTATCGCCGAGCATCTTCGTCAGAAACATAGTTCCATATCTCGGGGCTGAGTATGATTTCTTGTCCCACCACGTTTTTGGCAGCACACCTGCCTTTTTCAGGTACCATTTAACGTGAATAGCGATATCGTCGTTTTGGGTAGTTTTCGCGCGTAGTTCCGATAACTTCCCTTCAAGAGTTTCAACCTGATATCTCCAAGTTAATTCTTTGCCGTCGCTCGGTTTCGCCGGTAAAACAGCTGTTTCGCCGGTCTGTGGGGACTCCAAGAGGTGCCATTCTCGGTTTTCGCTGTCCCACTCCATTTTGGGAATTCGGACCTTTCCATCCTTGGCAAAGAGAGGATAGAAAAGACGTGGCCGTGCAGTACGCACATTATTAGGTCCGTCGCCTCTTCTAAGGGCAGCCCATTTAAAGCGGCCTTGCGTATCGGCATGCCTATAACTCTTAAGTTGTTCGGCTGTCCATTCCAGCTTTCCTACTTGTGAAGTTTCTGTCATGCCAAATAACATAACGTATTCGTGGGCGGAAGAAAATCCTGTTGGGCTTGCATTCCCTCCTGGGTTAGAGCGAATTGCCACGATTCCCAACTCATTTTCTTTTCCAAATAACTGCTGAAGGAGGATCCGGAGATTGGAAGCCTCAACATCATCAATCGCGATACAGAGAGTCCCGTTATCTGCCAACAACTCGCGAGAGACAGCAATTCGGTCTGCCATTAGTGACATCCACGACGAATCCTTATAGTTGTTCTTATACATAATCGCCGAAGCGTTCGTGTTGTAAGGCGGATCGATGTAAATGGCTTTGAGGGATTCGCGGTATCTCGCCGTGAGGAGGTTTAACGCTTGGAAGTTCTCGCCGTGGATGAGAAGTCCATCGGTTTCGGCATCCAGAGTGTCAAAGCATGCCACGAGCCGGTCTTTGAAATCGGTGGAGAAGTGGCAGGTATCCAAGACGATGTTCGGGTGTTGCTTGAGGAAATCGACGGTTAAGGGTTCGGAATAGTCTTCGCCGATGAGGTTGCCGTTGATTTCGTTGATGCTGAAGAGGGATTTCCACGCGTTGCGTTGCGCAGTATTCTCGGTGATCTCGAGGTAGAATTCCTCTGGCACCCGGTCGAGCGTCATGCAGTATTCGGTGGAGAGGACGAACTTCTTTTTTAGCCAGAGACGTTTCTGGAACTCCTCAATGTGCGCGAGGAAGGTGATGATGTCGGTGGCGATGGTGTGAACGGTTCGTGCGGTTTCAAGCCACTCGCCCCCCCCCATTTACTTGTTGTCTGTATAGTATTTTCTATGAGGTTGGTGAGTTGCACGACTTCGTTTTTGAGGTAGAAGTCAAGTTCTCGGGAGAGGAAGCCGCCAAGGTCTTTGTGGATGAAGAAGTCGGCGGTGTTGCCGCGGGTATAGGCGCGCAGGTGCTTTTTGAGCGTTGTCACATCGCCGATGCGTTGCTCCAGTGCCGCGAGCGCGTTAAAATTGCCGGTTACGCGTTTTAAGATGTCCTCTTCGGCGGCGTTGACAATTTTATCTTGCTGCTTTGTGCCGGTATAGCGTTGCTTCTCGTCATCGGTGAGGGGCCGGAATTCAAAGGGTATGCGGATTTCGGAGTCGGTGCAGGCTACTTCGTCGGCGATGGGGATGAAGAATCGTTTTGTGCCTTGGACGTTGTCTTTTTCAACGTCTATGTCGCGCAGCTCGAAGGTGATGGACATTCCTTGCGTGGTGAATTGATAAGCGGAGAAGTGTTCGCCGCTCTTGACATAATACTGTTCGCGGTTTGCCCAGTGTAGGTAGATTTCTTCGCCGTTATATGGGATGGCGTATCGTTCGGTTTGCGCGTAGCGTCGGCGTGGGATGAAGTCGCCGGTTTCGTAGTAGCGGGAGAAGAAGGTGTAGAGATGGTTGAAGATTGCTTCTTCTCGTTGTGCTCGGGAGTGCGGGGAGCCGAGTTGCGCGCTCTCCGTGAGATATTCTTGTCCCAAAGGGGTTGCTTTGAAGTTCTCATTGATGAGATTTCCATCGGCATCCAACACATTGTCGCCGAGGGTTTGGCGAATCTGGTTCTGGAGTTCGGCGATGCGTTGATACGTGTCTTCGGCATCGGCGTTTGCGTCAAGGGCGGCGTTGACGCGTTTTGGGAGTTCGTGGTTGATGAACTTCTCGAACTGTGCGCGGCGGTAGTTGATGATGCGGTAGATGCCGAAATCCAGGTCTGCCGCGTCGGCGCGGAAGAGGGACTTGAGTAGGGTTTGTAGTTTTTGTTGTGCTGTTTGCACGTTGCGGCTCCTGTTGTCGCGAATGTCGCTGGTTGTTCTGCGTCTGTCTTGATACTATATATTATACGATATTTTGGGGGAAATGTCAAGAAAAATTCTTTGCAATAAATTTGATTTTGTGGTAAACTATGTTTTGTATCAATTTTGACTTAACAAAACTTGCCTCGCGGCAATCTAAGCGGCACTGAATAATGCTGCCCTGCCGCAATAAACCTAACCGAGTGGGGGTGTCGCTGTCCGCCGCCGATAAAAAAGGGAGTTGAATCATGACTGAGAAAGAATTTCGGGAATTTAAGGAGGACGTGAAAGAGCGTTTGGTGCGCTTGGAAGGCGAAGTCTCCTATAACCGCCGGGGGATTGACGAGAACGGTCGCCGTATTGACGAGAATCGCCGCGGCATCCAGGCTGTGAATGAGAAGGTGCAGGTGTTGCAGCTTGCCGTGGAAGAGATACGCGCGGATGTGCGCGTCATCCTCACAAAGTTGGAGGAGCGCGATAAGCACGCGAAGCGCAATCGGACGGTGCTCGGTATCATCGTGGGTGCGGCGAGCGCGCTCGTCGCGGCTGTCGTCAGTTTCTTTGCTAATCGGCCCTAACGACAGGCGGTAGGCGGGACATCCTTGTCCCAATACCACGGGCAGTAGGCGGGACATCCTTGTCCCGATACCGCGCATATTGAGCCGTGATACCATGCACATTGAGACCGGGAGGTCTCTCCTACTGCAGAAAATCGAGACGCGGGATGTCTCTCCTACTGCAAATGCGGCCACCCAGACGAAATTGTTAAAAAAAAAAGATGAAATTTCTTGACAAAAAAGTGCAACTATGTAATAATAATGTCATCGTTGGTGAGAAAAACGTTCAGAAACCTGCATCGCGCAGGCGAAAGGATAGGGTTTCTGTTTTATAGTGTAAGGAGATGAACCGATGGATACCGATATTTTCGATACCGACTCCCCGAAGTTTGCAAAAGAAGGGCTAACTTTTGACGATGTCTTGCTGATTCCGGCGGCATCGGATGTTCTCCCGGAGGCGGTGGACACACGCACGCGGTTCACACGCAACCTCTGGTTGGATATTCCGGTGTGTAGCGCGCCGATGGACACCGTCACCGAGTCGACTTTAGCGATTGCACTCGCGCGGGAAGGCGGTATCGGAATCATTCACTATAACTGCACGATTGAAGAACAGGTGTCCGAGGTAGACCGGGTGAAACGTTCGGAGAGCGGGATGATTACTGCGCCGATTACGTTGACGGCTGACAAGACGATTCGGGATGCGCTGGATGTCACGGCGCGCTACCGCATCGGCGGTGTGCCGATTATCACCGAAGACGGTTGCCTCGTCGGCCTGATTACCAACCGCGACCTGAAGTATGAAGAGAATCTCGATTTGCCTGTCACCGATCGGATGACCCCGGGGGGCGAGTTGATTACTGCATCGCCCGGCATTACGCTGGATAAGGCGAAGAAAATTCTGCACGAGTCACGTAAGGAGAAGCTGCCGATTGTGGATGGAGAGTTTCGGCTCCGCGGGCTGATTACTATCAAGGATATTGACAAAGTGCAGCAGTTTCCGAATGCGTGTAAAGACGAGGCGGGGCGGCTCCGCGTCGGTGCTGCGATTCTGCCGTCAACGCCGTTGGAAGGTGTCGCCAAACTTGTTGCTGCCGGTGTTGATGTGCTTGTTTTGGATACAGCACATGGACATTCCAAAAACGTGATACGCGCGACAGAATGGGTTAAGTCTGAATTTCCGGGTGTTGAGCTCGTTTCGGGGAACGTTGTTACGCCGGAGGGGACACGGAGCCTCATTGATGCGGGCGCGGATGCTGTCAAAGTCGGCGTTGGCCCTGGTTCGATTTGCACGACGCGTGTTGTTGCAGGTGTCAGTATCCCACAGATTACCGCCGTTTACGACTGTGCGCGGGAGGCGGACAAACACGGTGTCCCCATCATCGCCGATGGCGGTATTCGCTATTCTGGCGATATTGCGAAGGCGATAGGGGCGGGTGCGAGTTCAGTCATGATTGGCAGTTTGCTTGCTGGCACGGATGAAAGCCCCGGTGCTACCGTTATCTATCAGGGCCGCACCTACAAAATGCATAGGGGGATGGGTTCCCTCGGCGCATTGCGGAAGCGGAACGAACGCTACCTTGATGATGAGGCTGAGGATATCTCCAAGTTGGTGCCAAGGGGTATTGAGGGGCGCGTGCCACACAAAGGCAAGCTCAGCAATTTTGTCTATCAACTTGTCGGTGGCGTTCGTTCGGCGATGGGGTATTGCGGCACGCCGGACATTGAGTCGCTGCGTCAGGATAGCCGTTTTATCCGCATTACCAGTAGCGGTTACCGCGAGAGCCATCCACACGATATTGATATTACGGAGGAGGCACCGAATTACACGGTTGCGAATCTCGCGAACTAATTGATACTATCAACAGGATAGACGCAAATGCTACAATGCTCTATAGGTTTGTTCTGCGTCTGTCCTAACCGAGAAAGGAACGCTGTTATGAAAGTCAACGAAGAAATGTCGTTTTGGGATAGACTCTATATCCCGGCTTTGCTCAAGGGGATGTTCACGACGTTGAAGCATATCCCGAAGAAGAAACTCACCTATCAGTATCCCGAAGACCCGAGGAGCGTCAATGAACGCAACGAGCGGTATCGGGGGATTCACAAGTTGACGACGACGGACAAAGACGAGATTAAGTGTGTCGCGTGCTTCTTGTGCGCTACTGCGTGTCCGGCCGATTGCATCACGATTCAGGCTTCGCCTGCGCCTGAGGGCTGGACGACGCAGGAGGGCTACCCGCGCGAGAAGTATCCAGATGTCTTTGAGATTAACATGCTTCGGTGCATCTTTTGCGGTTACTGCGTTGAGGCATGTCCTGAGGATGCCATCCGGATGACCGGCTTGACGTTGCCGCAATACTTCCGTGAACGCCAGCAAGAGGGAGAAAGCCTCGGTAGCAACCGCAAGGATTTCATTTTCGACCGGGACATGCTTGTTGCGAACAACGATATCGCACAAGAGGGGCTCAGTGTTGAAGCACAGTAGGCGCGCGATGCGGCATGCGCCGTTTCCAAACAAACGGTATGCCATCATCTACGCTGATCCGCCGTGGGATTACAAGGGGCAACTCCAGCACACCGGTGCCGGTGGTAGGGATAGCGGCGGCGCGATTCGGCATTATCCCACGGTTTCCGTTTCGGACATGGCGGCGTGGGATATCGCCGCTATCAGTGCCGAGGATTGTCTCCTCTTTATGTGGAGTTCGTCGCCGCATTTGGACCAGGCGATAGGACTCGGCAAGGCGTGGGGGTTTCAGTGGGTGACAGTGGCGTTTGTTTGGGATAAGGAGTCTGTTAACCCCGGTTTTTACACGATGAGCCAGTGCGAGTTGTGCCTTGTTTTCAAACGCGGCAAGATTCCACAGCCGAGGGGCGCGAGGAACGTCAAGCAGCTTGTCCGATCCAAACGGACGCGCCATTCTGAGAAACCGGATGCAGTGCGTGACCGGATTGCCGCGATGTTTCCAGCTCAACGTAAGATTGAACTTTTCGCCCGCAAACAGAGCCCGGGATGGGATGTGTGGGGGCTTGAAATAGGAGAGGCAGTTTTTCTAGCGTAACCGCTATTAGATTGAGGCATACGCCATTTTTGACGACAGTAGTTTTGAATCAACCCAATGCATAGTTTATCACTGAATTTTCAAACAGATACGCTCCACGCGTTAACCGACAAAATCAAGGCCAGTCTTGAGGGCCGGATGAGCTGGGGCGATACCTTCGGGCTCGCGCTCGGTGTGAAGGGTGACAAGCACCTCATCGTCTGGACGCCCAAGGAGACTTCCGAGAGCGAGATTCTGCCCGGCTTTGATGCAGAAGATGGCAGTTTCACGCTCAAGATGAAACCGCGCCCTGGGGCATGGGTGTCTTGGATTGACGAGGCGCGTATCTCTGCTGAGACGCTTGACGACTACGACAGAGTCCATCGGAGCATCCAGGAGTTAGAACGCAACGCGCGCCAAATCACCGATTTTGCGGATGGTGTTCTTTCTGAGATTCTCGTTCAACACTTAGGCACTTCGCTTAAGCTTTCGGAGCTCGCGCAGGAAATCTTGCAAGCCCGCTTGGCAGTGCCTAGCACTATCAAAACAGGAGGATACATCCTCGCGCAACCTCCTGATGACGATGCTGGGACTATTCCACCCGCGACGGTGATTATCCCAGAGCAGACACACATCCATCGCCTCCATCTGAACGAAGATGTGTTGATGGAGACACTTCAGGCGGATGAGCATCACGATGTGCTACTTGTCGTGCTGCGGACGCATATTCGGCAGTATCCGGATTTCATTGATTTAGGATACTGTCTTAACCTGCAAACTCGGTTGGCTGATAAGGCGGGACTGAGACACGACGACGCGGCAGAAGCGGAAACGACAGATGAAGCGGCGGCTTCCCAATCTGTGGAAGTCCTCGCGACGGCTGCCGTTTATGATCCGCTTGAACCGGAAGTCCTGAAGTTGGTGCCTATTGCACTCACCGCGTCCCCCGAACAGCTTGAAGCGGCGATTCATAAGAGTTCCGAGTACGTTGAAACGTATATGGTGAAGGCGAACCAACACGCCTATCAACTGATGGCGCAATTCCAACAAGGTGTGGAAACTCGGTTGCGGGCTCTCGTGCTGAGCCCGGGTCAACGCGTCCACAACAAGGTTTGGGATGGCCTTGTGACTCAGGAGTTGCGGAATACTATCGCGGCGTTTGTGGACTACTACGCCGCCTATCTCACCGAACATTTTGAGGAAGAAGCTGCAACGTCAAAGGTAGAAGCACTCACGCGGTGCATCGATGCGATGATAGAATTTTGGCAGCTGCAGGATAGCCAACAACTGACGCTGAACCACCTGATTCAGGCGAGTTACCGACTGACGAATCAGGTGTTGGATAGAGCGGCGGGTTTGGTTCATGAGCTGGTTTTTGAGACAGACTTCATCGGTGCGGGGCTTGTCGCCCCGGTGGAGCTCTTAACCTTTGAGAACGGCGAGTTTCTGGATGAGATGTATCTGCCGGCATGGACGCGCGCGAGCGTGCGGCAGAAAATCGCTGGCATCGAGCTCCATTCAACCTACCACGCGCGGCAGATTGAACGTCTGCGCACTATCTGGCTAGAATTGCTGGCGGTGGCGAACTTCGCGAGTCAGCATCGGCAAGATTTTGAGGCGTTTATTCGGCCGTTAGTCAATCTGTTGCTTGCGCCGAAAACGGCATTGGCGCAGCGCAGACGGCAGCAGGCACAGCGCAGGGGCACGCCCGATTTTGCAGGGTTTGAAATCTCTGATGACGATGCTACGGAACTGCTGAACTATGTGAAAGCGCGTTTTCCCACGATAAAGCGATGGCTGGAAAACACGCCCTCGCAGGGCGCGGACAAGGCGCAGCACTACGCAACTTTGTGGACGCTCGTGCTGAATGGGAAGTTGCGGGAGCAATTGCTGGAGAAGTTTCAGCCGACGTGCGACATCACGCTCAGTGTGCCACATCAGACGAAGCGGCTTATTAACCTGACTTTGGGGAGCACCCTTATCATCCAAGGTGAGAAAGACCGGAAGACGTTAGAGCGGCACCTGAATCGCGGCCTCAACGCGAAAACAGGGCACGAATTGGCAGAAATTACGACGGAAGAGATGCTCGCCATCCACGGAGATCTGCTTCTCTCCCAGCTCCGTGAGGAATTGCAGGGTTACCGTGAGACGTTGGCGAAGCGCGCGAACCGCCTCGCGAACGCGCCCAAGAAGCGGAAGAATCGGAACCAGGGACAGACGCGGAAAGCCGTGGATACCGATACCCTTGAGGTGCTTGAGGCGGCACAGGTGAAGGTGACAGATCTCATCGATTTCCTGAAACCTTACCGGCAGGAAGAGGCGTTCGTCACTTTAGCCGAGGCGGGCCTCAATCCGCGTGCCGCCGCGCTAGAAGACATTCGGAAGAACCAGGTGCTCAGTTTCGATTTGAGCGACTTGCCGGCAATCGGAGAGACATGGCTTGACGATTGCAAGACCGTGGCAGATTATCCGAATTTGCGGATGTTCCTCTTGCAGAACCATCTCCCGATATCCACGACAGGGAGGCTCCTGATGGACTTGCGGAAGCAGTTCCCGGACGAACTCTTCAACCACGTGTTAGGCTTAGTTCAAGAAGTCAAGGCACTTCAAAACACCGAGTATCAGGGTGAGCTGATGAATCAGTTTGTCGGCCATATCTCCGAAAAGGTGTGGCGATGGGAGTTGACTCAGATTACGGAGGCGGAACTCCCGCTGTTGCTGAAAGAGAAGGTCCTCGCCGCTGCGATTTGTTATGAAAAAGAGGTGGAGTCCTTGATGGAATACGTCGAACGCTATGACGAGCTGGTGGCGACAAAGTTGGCAGCCGGTTCAGAGATGGACAGCCAGCGTCAGCACCTGGAGGCGCAGTTTCAGGCGATCGTTGAGACGCTGTTGTAGGCGGATGCTTTTCGTTGCTGTTTGAGTGCTTCCGATGCTAAATGACGTTGATTTTTTTCGCGTCTGTAGTTCGGGCTCGCCCGAGCCCGAACTACAGGTTGGAATTAGAGACCGGTTCGTAGTCGGGCGGTTTATCGTTTGTCTTGAGGATAGTTAATGAAAATAGTTTTGTTTGGAAATAGTCCGTTCGCTCAGACAGTTGCCTGGGGTTTGGGACAATCAGAATTGGTGAGTGAGCTCGCCTTTGTGACAGGCATGCATGCTGCGCGCGCGCAAGGAAACCCAGAGGAACTTGCCAAAGCCAACGCGCTCTGTGCCAGCGACACGGCGATTTCCTTCTCCCATTCACTGGATGGGTTGTCGGGTGCAGACATCGTCGTCGTGCTGCCGCCGGCGGGCCAAACCGCTTTCCGTTCTGCCCAAGCCTCTAAGACGGTGAGTCTCGCGCTTGCACGGCAGGTTGCACCGGGCATCAAGGAGTTGGCACCAGATGCCAAGGTTTTGGTGGCGATGTCTCCGGCGAATTACGTTGCTGCGTGGATGCATCAGGCTATCGGCGGTGACGCGCGGGTTATGGGGCTCGGAAATGGCACTGCCACGGCACACCTGATATACCGTATTGCGGCGCAGCTCGGCGTTTCGGTAAAAGATGTGAGCGCGCTAGCGATTGGGAACGACCAGGGCACGCATCCCCTTCCGCAGTACTGCCGAGTCAACGGTATTCCGCTCGCGCAGTTGATGCCCGAAGCCGAGGTTGAGGCGTTAGTAGACAGTGCAAAAATGGACAGTGCAAAGTCTTGTGCCTCTTGTTCCGAGGGGGG
Organism: uncultured Poribacteria bacterium; assembly: GCA_958296135.1. Lineage (GTDB taxonomy): Bacteria > Poribacteria > WGA-4E > WGA-4E > WGA-3G > AGPOR5. Next base: position 2,633,746 of record CATQHZ010000001.1, on the reverse strand, counting down.
TTACACGCTGGCGAGCCATATTTTACAGGTTGTTTCGGCTATCGTCCGGGATAAAAAACGGGTGATGAGCCTCGGCACCCCTGTTTCGGCCGGGCAGGTATCGGTTTACTTGAACGTGCCTGCGAAAATCGGACGCGATGGCGTGGAGGGCATTGTCCCGCTCGCGCTGACTGAACGACAACGGGAGTTGTTTAAAGCGTTGGTAGCACAGAGTGCTGCGGAACAGATAAAATGAGAGAGATATATCAAAAAATTCCAGAACTCATTGGTGCCGCGCAAGTCGGTGCCTACTGCACCGTTGTAGATACGAGAGGCTCCACGCCTCAAAAGCCGGGTTCAAAGTTGCTCATTCTCCCAGATCTTCAGAATATCGGCACTCTCGGTGGCGGCTGCGTGGAAGCGGAAGCGCGTCGACAAGCCATTGGCTTGATGCAAGGCGGCGTGCCGCGGCTTCTCGAATTCCAATTGGATAGCGACTACGGTTGGGATGATGGGCTTATCTGCGGCGGCAATATGAAAATCTTCATCGATTTGCCGAAGACGCGCACGGAAGCAGACATGTTCACCCGGCTGCAAGAGTTGAACGTGCAAAAGATCCCGCTTGTCTGTGCGACGGTTGTGAAAAGCGAGCAGCGCGGCGTGGAGGTTGGCATGAAGATGCTCTTCCCCACCAACGGTGAACGTGTCGGCACGTTGGGCGACGCGGCGTTAGAAGCAGCCGTGGAGAAGGAGACCGGCAGCATTCTGGAAAAGAACCGTGCAGGGATGTTTCGGGCAACAGACGGTAGTGCATCTGTTTTTCTGGAGCCGCTTCAGCCGCGCCCCACTTTGCTTATCGCGGGCGCGGGACATGTCGGCCAGGCACTCTGTCACCTCGGCAATTGGCTCGATTTTGACATCGCCATCGTTGACGATAGGGCAGACTTTGCGTCAACATCTCGGTTGCCGGAGGCGGACGAGATTATCATCGGGGATATCGCTACGGAGCTCCAAAAATACCCGATTAACCATCTCACCTATGTTGTCATTGTGACGCGCGGGCATCAGCATGATGAGTCTGCGTTGCACAGCGTCGTTGAATCGGACGCGCGCTATATCGGCTTAATCGGCAGTCGCCGGAAGATTAAACTTATCTTCGATGATCTTCAGGAGGCGGGGATTTCTACGGAGAACCTCCGCCGGGTTTATGCGCCGATTGGGTTGGATATTCACTCCAAGACGGTGCCGGAGATTGCGGTAAGCATTGCGGCGCAGCTTATTCAGGTGCGCAATGGTGGTGAAGAAATCCTGCGCGATGCGCGGCCTATCCGGATGCCTACGATTAAGTTGGAGGCAGTTTAAGGAGTCCGTGCGATGAACGAATCAGACATTCGTTGGGTCCAGAGAGCTGGAAGTTTTCGCAACGCCTTTTCCAGATTGAAAGAGGGAGTTGAGCTCGCGCGGCGACGCGAGTTTTCAGATTGGGGGGTTGAACTCACGCATAGCGTGCTCTCACGCATTGACACAGAATTGGACGATTTGCTTTTGCCTTATATGATAGACTTATCGATTTTCAATCAGATTGAAAATCCTGCGATGATTCAACAGATTCAGCGCGATGGTGTCAATCTGTATGAGAAGTCAGACAGAGGAGAATGGGGTGTCCATCATGAACGAGATTCATTTACCGGAAAATAAGTCGTGGACGCTGGCTGAAGTCGTGGATGTTGTGCAGCGGACGCTTGACGCGGTAGGGAAAGAATCGACGCAGAATAGCCTCCGATATTCTCCGGAAGATGTCTATTGGCTGTTGCACGACATGCTCCGCTATGTAAATCGGAATGTGCCCGGCGAGTATACGCTGCGCCGGAAGAATAACGGCACCTATCGCGTTACCTATTCGGCGGAGGATACCTCTCGGAAGCAGTCGCGCCGGAAACTCAAGGCGGATGTCCGTAAAACGGCGGATTATCTGAAGGAGTTGACGGGCCGGCGGCCGCCGTGGGGCTAGTTGCCAAAGGAGGAGTTTTCATGACTCACGAACCGACAATAACTATTGAGGACATTGAAATGTCGGTGGATGCGTTAGATGTCCAGAAAGCCGCTGCTATTTTTAAAGAGCACGGGTGCCTCGTCGTGCGCGGCTTGATGGCCCCCTACGTTGACGCACTCCATCGCGATATTGAAACCGCCGCCGCAGCGTCCATCTCGCTTCTGGATGAAGCGGAACGCATTGTTGAAGGCTGGCGCACGCCGAACGGCACGCTGTTTCTGCCTGCACCCGATGGCTATGCACGCGATAAGCAGATTATGGTGTTGGCGATTGGGTATCAGACGAGCGCGGCGTTCTTCCGCGCTGCCTGTGACGAAACCGCTGTCAGCATTGTTGAGGCGATCCTGGGCCCGAACGTAGAATTATTTGGGAATGGACAGTGCCTCTATAAAGAACCAGTCGGCGGGCATCCGAAGCATCTGCATCAGGACTCTGCTTATTTTGAGCACCGTTACGAAGGCCCGGTGGGGATTTTGAACTACGTTGTTGACACAGACCTTGGCAATGGCGCGTTGCATGTCGTTCCCGGTTCGCATCGGTTGGGGCAGCTTAAGCATATTGACACGTTCTCACACCTCGGTTTGGCGGAAGATGAATGGCCGTGGGAGAGCGCGCTGCCGGTTTCGGGCAAATCGGGAGACTCGATCTTCTTCAATGTCAAGACGGTCCACGGCTCGAAACAGAATATGTCCAACAAACCGCGGCCTGTGTTTATCAACCGTTATCGGCGGATAGATGACTACGTTGTGGTTGGCGGGACGACGACAGCGAATCGTGCGGCGGCAGAGAAGCGCGCCGCCGAAGCGAAGAAGGCATCCGGCGACAGAGGGTTGATGTTGCGCGGTTTTCGGCCCTATCAAGGATAGCATGGTGTGCGGGTTCCGTGCCGGTTGCATGGCGAGGGAAACCCTCGACGATTCGCGCTCGCCGGGTTTTCCCTCGCCTACGGTGTGGCTGGGTAAAATTGATAGAGCATCAGATAGATGATGACTCCTGTTACGGAGACGTACATCCAGAGAGGAAAGGTGATTTTGGCGATGCGGCGGTGCTCGTCAAAACGTTCCTTCCAAGCGAGGTAGAGCGTCCGCAGTGCCAGCGGCACAATCACAATTGCCAAGAGGATGTGCGAGATTAAGATGGTATAGTAGACTGGGCGGATCCAGCCTTGCCCAGGAAACGGTTTTGAGCCGGCGTGATAGTGGTAGATAAGGTAAGAGCCGAGGAACAGTGTTGAAACGGCAAAGGCGGCTAGCATGCAGTTTTTATGCGCCGCAATTTTCCGTTGCCGAATAAGCAGATACCCTGTTGTCAACAGAATCCCGCTGAGGGTGTTTAGCAAGGCGTTGATTGTTGGTAAGGCTGAAATGGCGAGCAATTTTTCCTCCTATCCGTGGTGGTTTCCAAATGATGTTAATGCGGCGTGTCCTTGGTTTGTTACGGGCGGATATAGACATCCGCCGGCAAATCCAGGTCATTTGGTATTAGTTGAATCCGGTAGGCTTGCTTTCAGAGCACCTACCGGATGTTTGCTGTTTTTACCGGGGCCACCGGTAGGCTTGCGCGCCCTTGGAATGCTCCAATGCGAATTCCCAACGTTGACACCATGTCTCGTAATCGGTTTGAAGCGCGTGGGGCCGCATCCGGCTGCGCATTAGAAACGCTGGGTAGAAGGGCCGTCCTGTTGGCTGATAAGCGTCGTGATAACGCAGATCGAAGCTCCACCGGATGCTCTCCGATTCATTCGGTTTTGCGCTGTGGAGCGAGTAATTGTGGAATAAGATAACCCCGCCCGCGCGAATCGGCAGCGGTTTCGGTTCAAGCGCGGTGGGCTGATGTTCTGGGAGGACGGCCAAGCCGCTGGCAGTCCAATCGTGTTGACACAGCCCGAGTCGATGACTTCTCGGCATTACTTGGAGACAACCGTTTTGCAACGTTGCGTCCACAATGGGTATCCACACAGTGAGCATAAAGTGGGCGTCTGTGTCGGGCCAGCAGACGCCTGCGTCTTGGTGCCACGGTGTCGGTGCTCTTTGCGATTCGCGCCGGGGTAGCACTGCGCGAATGTGTTGGATAGGGTTGCAGACAATTTCCGAACCGATGAAAGATTCGGCAATATCAAGGATTTTGGGGTTCTTGAGGAAGTTAAACGTTTCTTCGCCGCGCGCCTGCATAATGTCAAGATTCGCGGTAATTTCCGGTGCCTCGGCGGCGAGGTGCAGGAGCCGTTCCGTGAACGGTTTATCGGCGTGCGTGGCGGTAACCTTCCCTTCGGCGTGCAATTTCTCTGCGCGTTCTGCGATAATCGCGCTGTATTCGTCAGTGACGGGGCCCAGGTCGTTCTCATCAAGCACATCTTCAAGCAAGAGATACCCGTTGTCGTCAAAAAACGAAACTTGAGAATCGGTTAGATGCATAGTCCATTTCCTCCATTTGTCTGTTATCGGTTGAGCGTCAGGGTATTCGTTGGATGCAAGGCTTAGGGCACGTTTCTCGATGTCTACGATGGTTCATAATATCGGGTTTATCCTCACCGTATGCTGCTTCAAGGCGGCACGCGTGCCTGCGCGACGATGCCGCGCCTGACTCTTCACGTGTCAACGGCTCAGCGCGAGTGCGCGTCACATCTGTTTCCTCTCTTGACACTTTTCAATTTACCCCCATCGCTGTTCCGGCGGGTCGAAGACGAACCCGTGGAAAAACTTCCGCTGTGCTGGCGAAAGCATGTCGTTATAGAAGGCCTTTGGATATCCCCAATGTTCTTGCGAGGCGATCATCCAGGGGTGTTCATACGCGTAATAGAGCATCTCGCGGCATCCGTCCGGCTTGGTAAAGATGCCGGCTGAGTGCCAGAGCGCGTTATGGAACAAAATCGCGCTCCCCGCTGGGGCGCACACTTCCAATGTGCCGGGGTACTCGTAAGGGTGCCGGAGTTCTTCGTGGCTCGGGTCATTCATCGCCTTATGGCTTCCGGGGATGAGCCACAGATTGCCCTGGCCTCCTTCTGTCATATCGGAGAGGTAGTATCCGATTTTGAGTTGCAACATCGGAATTGGGCGCAGGTTGCGATACCCGTCATCGTGGCCGTCGATGTGCCATCCCATGGGGCGTTCTGTCAGTTCTGTGCCGTGCTCAACGATGGCATCGGATGCGTGATGGTGCGGCATCTTATTGAGCAGCCCTATGATATACGGCAGAATTGGTTGCCAATCCAGCAGCTCCAAAAACAGCGGATGCTCTCCGAGGATATAGAAGATGCGGGTGCTTTTCTCACCGTGAATCTGCGTCATCCCGGTTTGCGGGAGCCCTTTCGTTTCAAGTTCCCGTCGTTTTTCTATTGCTTCGGCAAGGGCTCCCCGGAGTGCGGCTACATGCGGTGCTGCGAGAAAGTTTTCTAGCACCAAATAGCCGTTGTTCTCAAAGAAGAACCGTTGCGTTTCTGTTAGTTCGTGGGACACGTTTCTGCTCCTCATCATCGGTTCAAAAGGGTCTGTTCCGGTAGGCGCGGTTTGAAACTGGGCCTACGGGAGGTTGCGTAACCCTGACGATATCGCGCGCTGGCATTCGCAGCTACGCTGCGAGTCTGAACAATGCTTGGGCATTACCGGCAAAAATTTGCGCCTTGTCTGTTCCAGGGATGTGCATTTCCTGAATTAAACGGACGAACCGGGGCATGTCTACCCACGGATGATCTGTGCCGAAGAGCAGGCGATGCGCGCCGGAGAACTGATATGCGTAGTGCAGTGCCTGCGGCGATGGTGACACGGTGTCCAAATAAATTCGGCGGAGGTATGCACTCGGCGGTTGCGTGATATGTTCTCTGGCCCTGCCCAATACTTCTGTCTGATGCTCAATGCGTCCGCTCATATAGGGCAGAATGCCGCCGACGTGGGGCATCACGACTTGTAAATTCGGGTGTCGTTCCAAAATGCCGCTGAGAATCAAGCGCAGCATCGCGAAGCTACAGTCCACTTGCAACCCCATCATGCCTATCATCCAGTGGTGCTTGATTGCCGCGCCCCAGGTTGGCACGGTGGGGTGCATGACAATCGGCATTTTCATCGCTTCGGCGTGTGCGTAAACCGATGCGAAGCGCGCGTCATCGACAGGTTTTCCGCCGATGTGCGAGTAAAGCATGATGCCGCGGAATCCCATCGCTTTTGCGCGTTCCATCTCGGCGAGTGCCTCTTCGGGGTTTTGCCACGGTAGGCATGCCAAGCCAGCAAATCGATGTGGGTGCGCGTCGACAAGTTCCGCAATAGCATCGTTAATGGCCTGCGCGCCTTTGAGCCCGAGTGCCGGTGCGAGCATGCACGGTGGTGGAATATTGGTGCTGAGCAGCGCCATATCCACGCCTGCTGCATCCATATCCCGCAGTTTTCGTTCTGGGGCGTATGCCTCGTCTTGTAAGCGAAACTGTTGGACATCGCCATACGTAACGAGTGCCTCGCTTCCGCGGCGAATTATTTGCGGCGGGTGTGGATTTTGCGCGAGGATATCGCTATAGGCGCGTGGAAATATGTGGCTTTGGCAATCAATTCGCATTTTTTACGCATTCCGCAAGCGCGCTTTCACGAGGATTAAGAAATGGCTCGGGTAATTCCCCGGCGGGCGGATAGAGACATCCGCCCTTACAGGGTGGTGTGCTGGGCGCGGCTACGTTGCAGACTGCCCAGGCAAATTGTCCGATTTAATTCTCATATTTCATCAAAGCGCGCCGACGCGAGAGGCATTCGGGTTCCTCTTAATTTTCGCGTTTCAAACTGCCCCATGTCGTGGTGAGTTTGCTAGCGGCTGACATCTGTCCTCTCGGACGGTGCGTCGCCAAGGTTTGCCGCTCACCGGCGAAGGAAACGTCTTCAAGCCGGTAATAGTAGACGATTCCGGGTTTCGCTGTCGTATCAACAAACTGGTAAGTATTCCGTTCACCGGTTGTGCCAGCCCCCGCGATGAGCGTTGCATTGAGGGGTTTGAACTCCCCGTTTTTTGCTTCGCGCCGCAAGACATTGAAACCGGCATTGTTCAATTCGGATTCGGTTACCCACTTGATGCCAACGCCTGCTTCGGTGTGTTCTACCTGGAAGCTAGAAAGTTGCACCGGCAGGGGGCCGCCTGCGCGGTAGCCGGGGTTACCCAGGTCTGTTGTGTCTCCGTAATAGGTATCCCCCAATAGTTTGACGCTCGCTGCAGATGTCCACGCGTTGCGTTTTTTCCCGTTGCGTGCTTCTGCCCGGCCGCCGTTTTTTGCGTTTCCGTACCGGCGAATGATTGAAGCGCGGGCTCCGTCTTCAGTTAGCACCGGTGGCAGTTTCCATGCGGGTGCGTCCTTGGTTTGCCGTTTTCCGTCCAGGTTACCTACTTCATCTACGGGCTTGTTGGGGCTTCGGCGGTCCGTTAGCGCGAGATAGAATCCCTCTTCGCTCAGCACGGGATCCCAGCGGCTTTCAATATCCAAGTCTACTCGGTGTTCGTCGTAAAGATCGTAGACACGTGCTGCGGATGGAAAGGCATCATCGTCCCGAACTCGGCTGGTGTTAGAGACGATAAGCACCGTCTGATTCGGTAAGACATAGAGATCGTTCCGGAAGGTGATTTTTGCGTATCGAATTGCCATCGAATCTTCGGAACTATAGTTCTCGATTTCCAGGTGCCATCCGTTTAGATTCACGGCTTCCGTGAACGAGTTGTTATAGAGTTCTATCCACTGCGGTACGCGTTCTCCGCCGGTAACAATCATGATTTCACTGATTGTGATTTGAGCGTTGCTGTCGAAATCGTTAATTCGGTTCTTGATTGCTTCGTTGTCGTATCCGGGTGTGCCGCCGTTACTGATGCTATCGTCGGCACCGCGGTCGTGGCCGAGTCCGGTGTATTCTGCCTCTTCCCACGCGTTTTTTTCGTATCCATCTCTGGCATCGTCTCGGGTCCAGGTGCTTCCGGCATCTAAGGGGACTGAACTCGGGTTAGCGAAGTGGTTCCCTGCGACATCCACGAGAGCTCTGAGGGTGCCGGTATGCCTATCGTCATCTCTCAGGATGAGCAAGAACCTTCCATCATTGGGGAGTTCTAAGTCGTCTGCGACAAGATAAAGGTGTCTCGCGCCGAATCCCTCGGTATCAGCACTTTCAAAATCTATCCCGGCGGCAAGCGGGGTGCTGCCCGGGTCGAGGCTCACTAGGAGCAAAATGCCGTTTGCGGGGATTTCTCGATCTGGGAGTGTGACGATAGATTCATCGTCTTTATCTTCGGTAATAATGCTGATTTCCCAATCTTCGACGCTTCTGGATTTGTTTGTCTTGTTGCGTAGTTCGATCCAGTCGTATCCTCTCCGTGACGAGTTTCCGATTTCGTTGAAGAGAATAGGGCTTGCTGCCACGCGTTCGCGGTCCAAAACGAGATAGGTTGCGAGCGTGTCTACCTTGCGGCTGGTGTCGTCGCTGACGCTGTTGTGGGCTAAGTTTGCTTCTTCGTCAGCGGCGTTGCGAATTCTTCCGCCGCTCAGTTTGAGGCTGTTTGCTTTAATCCCCAAGCCGTCGTGGTCCCGTTCTCCTTCGGCTACTTCGTAGGTGAAGGTTAGTGTTGATGTTCCGCTTCCGCTGTCATAATTAGCGTCAATCTCGTAGTCCGCCTCCGAGTCGTGAAAAATCAACGTCAGGCGCGGTCTGCCGCTCACCGTCACCGTTTCGCTGAACGTTACCTCTACCTCGATTTCGTCGTCTACGGTATAGAAGTTGTGCTGCCCATCGGGAGGGGAGTTACTAAACCGGACTTGGGTTACCGTCGGTGCGGCGGCCCCTGCGATGAGGCACGGCAGAAAAGCGAGCCCGACAATCAGCAGCGGCATGATGGAGTTGCGAGCTCTACCCGTGAAAAAATCGGATAATGGAATTCTCAATTGTGTTAACATTTCTATTTTCTCCTTTGTCAGAGTTTATTGACAGATGGGTGTTTTTGCAAGTGTTTTCGCGACCACCTGTCTGCGTTTGAATGGAAATTATACATACATTTGTAATTGATTGCAAGCCGGCACAAATCCGTAATCCGGTGGGTAAGCGCGCTTGCGGTGCTCTGCTACGGAATTCCTATCGAAAATGCTGTCTGGGTGTCGTCCATTTCTCAATATAGTTCGATGGAATCTCCCGGACGAACAGAGAGGCTGCGCGTTGTCTGTCGTCAAAGCGATACTCGGTAGACGTGAGATAGAGTTGCTGCTGCGCCCGCGTCATACCGACATAAAACAGCCGCCGTTCCTCCTCAATCTCCGCCGCTGTCATGTTCAGTTTCCACATCGGAAAACTGCCTTCTTCCATGCCGATGATGAAGACAACTGGGAATTCTGTTCCCTTCGCCGAGTGCAGTGTCATGAGCGTGAGTTTCTCGCTGGTGTTGTCTCGCTCATCGCTGCCCGTGAGCAGTTTCTGATAATCGAGGAAGCTTGCCAGCCGATGTTCCTCGCTCATTCCCTCAAAGTGTAGCACGGCGTTCATCATCTGCACGCGCCGTTTTTGCCACTGTTCATCTTCGGGCAAGATTGGAGCCCTAGATTGCTTTAAATCTGCCAGAAGCCTGCCGAGCTGCTCTTCTTCGGCAGTTTCCAAGGGGAGTAGTTTTGCGAGTTGTTCCGGCGCGCCGTGCGTTTGGATGTGCCGCTTTGCCGTATTCAATAACGCGCGCGCTGAATCGCTGCTCGGCGCGGCATTTTGCGCAAGAATGCCGAGCCCGACAAACGGTAGAAGTTCCGTTAACGACGTTATCTCGCGCTTGTGTGAATCTAGTTGAATTAATGTCTTGAAGATTTCGCGGTTCGCCGCAATGTCATCAAGCGCGTTGTGTAAGCGGCCGTGCGGGATGCCGAACCTATCGGCGAGTGCCTTAATGTTACACCGTTCCCGCGGGAAAAGCCGTCTCGCGGTGACAAGCGTATCGTAATAAGGATTGCGAAACTCCATCTTCAGGTGCTCGCGCAGGTCGCGTTCAAGGATAGGGTTATCAAATTTCGCGACGTTGTGGCCTATCAGAATCCTGTCCCGGATGAATTGACAGAATTCCGGAAGCACTGTCTCAATACTCGGCGAGTCTTTGACAGTTGCCTCGTCAATTCCGTGGACGTTGGTGCTTGCCCGCGGGATGTGTCCGCCCGGTGGTTTCACCAAGCGATAGAACTTGTCCACCTCGTCTCCAATGGCACTGAGTCGGTGCGCGCCTATCTCAACAATCTGGGCAGTTTTCGGCTTAATTCCTGTTGTCTCCAAGTCATAGACAACCATATCTGCCATGTTTGGGCTTTCAAAGCGGCCAATCAGGCGTTGGCATAATGCCAGCGCGGTGATGCTCAGTGCCCCATCGGGTTGCAGGTGAATCGCGCTGTCGTCTGTGGCGGTGGCGTTGCCAATCAGAATTGTCCTCGCGGCGGTGTTCGCGTCTGCTACAAGAGCACCGATGAGCAGGTGGACATCGGTACCTTCCGGGGGAGAGGCGGGTTGTCGCGACCGGGAGGGCTCTTCTACCGGGAGGAATCGGATGTGAACGGGCTGCGCGAGATACGTCTCCAGTGTCTGCCGGAGGATATGCGCGGCACAGTACGCGTCGATGCCGTAAGCGGCGGTAATCTGGATGCGTTCGCTTCCATCAATCGCGCTGTAGAGGACATCGCGGGCGATATTGAGGTTTGCGTTCACCGGGTGCTTCTCGATGTCAGCGACTTCTTCCTCGCGGTAAGGTGAACGAGAATGTTCCAGGATGTCAAACAACTTCTGAACGATTTTAGCTGGCCGTTCATCGTCCATTCCCGCCATCAATTCGTCAAGTTGCGCCCAAAACTGCTTCACATTTCGGCGGGTTAATGGGCCGACATCTTTGGGGTATGCGTCAATATTTTTCAGCAGTTCTACCAACGGAATGCGTTCGCGTTGGGCGAGCCACTTGAGTCGCACCCACGTCAAATCGTCAATCCGTTTTTCAGGGAAACTGATGGCGAGTTCTAAGTCTCGCGGGATTTGCCACTGCGCGAAGCTGAGGTAAGCGACGATGGCTTTGGTGTTCTCTGCCTGAAACGCGTTGGTGGGTTGGATTCGCTGGAATTCAATGTTTTCCTTGGTCAGCTGCTCTTCCAAGACGTTCGCGAGTTTATGCTGACGGTAGAAAATCGCGATTTCCCGATAGGAGTAATTCCGCTGCGCGATCAGTTTTCGGATAATCTGGATGATGCGCTGTGCCTCCTCAACCTGCGTTGTGAAGGTATAATGGAAGATGTCGCGTCCTACGCCTTCGTGGGTTTTCAGTGTGTGCCGATTTTGGCGTTCCGCATTTTTTGATATGACTTCTTCTGCGGCGCGCAAGATTTTCTCGCTGCAGCGATAGTGCTCGTCTAAATGAATGACGCGCGGCTCAAACTCGGCGGTGAAATCGGCGATATATTGCGGGTTGGAACCGCGCCAGCTGTAGATAGCCTGGTCTTCATCGGCGACTACCATCAGGTTTCGGGATGGCGGCGCGCACAACAGTTGCAATAGGCGATACTGCACGCCGTTCACATCGTGATACTCGTCCACGAGGATATGGCGGATGTCCTGATGATAGGTTTTCTGCACGGCCGGTGCTTGTTCAAGCAAGGTGACCGTTTTTGCCAGCAGATCGTCGAAGTCTAGTGCGTTGTATGCATCAAGTTTGCGTTGATATGCCTTTGCCACGCTACCGATATCGGCAATCTGGGTTGTATCCTCGATCGGCGTGCCATCCTCCCGACAGAATCCAACGTCGCCGAGTTTGCCTTTGGCGGTGCTGATGATATTCCGCAGCATCCAAGGCGGATATTCGTCAGGATCGAGTATGAGTTCGCGGACTGCTTCGGTGAAGAGTTCGTCTTGAATCTCCTGGTCGAAAATAGTGAAGTTTTCGCTCAACCCGATTGCGGCGGCGTGCTTTCGTAGCACTCGGACGCAAAACGCGTGGAAGGTGCAGACCTTGACGTTGGAGCCGTGCGGCGCGCCAATCTCGCGGTTGACTCGTTCCTGCATTTCTTGCGCCGCCTTATTGGTGAACGTGATTGCGAGGATTTGCTCCGGTCTCACGCCGTGTTGGCGGATGAGGTAGGCGATGCGGTGCGTGATGACTTTTGTTTTCCCGGTGCCGGGCCCCGCGATGACGAGTAGCGGTCCGTCTTGATGCGTGACTGCTTGTTTCTGTTTTTCGTTGAGTTCGTGTAGAATGTTCATTTTTCGTTTTTCGCAATGCGTTGGGCGAGCGTTTCTTGTCCTTTAAGTAAGCAGGCCTCTTTCGGTTTCTCGCTTATAAGGGAGGATTTCCATATCCGCCTGTTAATTTGGGTATAAGGGTGGATATAGAAATCCCTTTTTCCTTAGTGATGCTCCGGTTGCGTTGGTGCCTTCTGGTTTTCCAATGCGGTGTTACGCGCTACCAGTTCGGCGTTGCGCGCTACCAGTTCAGCGTTGCGCGCGTCCTTTTCGGCGTTCTGCTGTTCTAGCAGCGGGACTTTTGCAGCCAGAGGTTCCAGTTCGGCGACGCGGTCTTCTAAGTGCGCCAACCGCTCGCGTTCCTTCAGTCGAAATAACACTTTTTCACCCCACCCTGTAAGTCATGCGGCTGTCAAAACTGCTGCAATTGAGACAACTTGTGCGGTGCTGCCGTGCGCTTGCAGCAATGTTACCAGCCCGCTATTCGGTTTCCAATGTGCGAGAAACAGATACCCATAGAAGGCGAAGATAGCGATATGTGATAATATCAGCCCGCCATGGTTCTCTAGGACTCGCACCATCTGCTCATAGATGCCACGTTTCTGCATTGTTGACACAAACTCCTTCCTCACCCGATGCCGGGCGCAAGGCTGTCTGTTTTGACATATATGGCTGAAAAAATCGCTCTTGCCTTTCGGCGTGGAATATGTTAAAATCGTTTGCTAATTAGTATACCCTATTCAACGGGAAAATGCAAACTATTTTCACTTTTTGACTCGTTGCGTCCTTCAAGTTTGCCACGAATCCAACTAACCTTGCGCATTAACGTCTCGATGCATTGGTTTGTACCGGGTTGGGTCTGCGTCAGTCCTATTGGTATTATGCCGACGCGAGTTTCAGCACACTCGCCAGATTTTTGGTGCGTCTACCACATTTCCTTTTCCAAATAGGAAACGTCCGGCGATGGAAACGGATTTCGGCTCGTTTCAGTTTTGGGAGTTGTGCATCATGAATTCGCGCGCCGTGGAACACCACTGGGATGCAAGTCGTTTCAATATCCGGCGGCACTAAACCAGAAGCAAAGTTTGCCCCGCTTTGCAATTGTTCGGAGACTTTCCTGGCGTTGACGTTGCCGCTCTTGAGTTCAATTAAGACGACAACGAGTTTGCTTCTAGCCGTATCAACGTAAAAAAGCATCCGGTCGCATCGCTTGCCTCTCCTTCGGTTGACTTGAAACACACGTTCAACGTCTACCACAATCCGCTCACGCGGGACATCAGTCATATCCACCCGACATCCCTCGCCGCCGCAGGAGTTCGTAAGGTTCTCTTCGCCCACCCGTTTGCGGATTTCGTCAAGAACCTCACTCCATTCCATCGGTTGCCTCCTTTTCCAGCAGTTGTTGCTGGAGGCGAATCGCGCTATCATAGAGCGTATCGGAAACTGCTTCGTAATCAGGTGGCTCTATTCCCTCGATTCGATCAAACGAGATTTCTTCCACAGGCTTATCTCGGTGGAACCACCATGTGCCAACCTCTTCCTTGACTAGCCAATCGGCCGATGCCGGTGTGCTGTTTTTTCGTTTATTTGCTTCTCCCTCGCGGATGAGGTTTCCGAGTTGTTGGAGGAGCCAGTCGCTATGCGTCGTGATAACTACACGCACTCCCGCTCGGACCAAACGTGCAAGAGTGCGAGCTATCGCGGTCTGGGCACCAGGGTGCAGGTGCGACTCAGGTTCTTCAATGATAAGCAAATCTCCCGGGTTAACGATACCTCGCAAGAACAGCACTAAAGGGGCGAGTTCGGATACCATAGACGATGATTGACTCAGACGCAGTGCCTCATTTGTTTTCATCGGGTGATAGAGGAATTCCGGGTACCCCTCCGGCACAGGCCGTTTTACCTGTATCTCACCGCGCAGCACCTCGTCCTCCAATGCGTTGGCGATGCGCCTCATTTCGTCCGAAGAGCCGTTGTGCTCATCATAGCGGACAATTAACTTGAGAAAATCCGCTATCATCCCCGAAAACGCGGGAATCGCAGGAAAGCGTTCCAAACCGATGCGAGTGGCGTTCTCTATAAGCGAGCTCGCAATCACCCCGTGGCTTTGCATGATGCCACTCCGCGCAGCAGGCAAGTAATACGCTTCTGTTGTCTGCCTCACAGGAGCCCAAAGAGAACCCGTAGGGTTAACGTCAAATAGCTCCCAAAACACCGCTGTCTCGGCTGGGGAAAAGGAGGTGTTGGTGTTGACATATCCACGAACAGTAAGTCCAGATCCGGCATCCTGTAATGCACAATTCCAGCGTGTTTGACAGGTTTCGCGAACCTCCAATAAAACGTTCAGTTCGTTGCGCGCGCCATCGGAGAACCGCACTAATTTTGAAACAGACTTCAGATCGAAGCACCGCTTGAGTCGGTTTCCAAAGCTTTCAGAATCTTCCAGACGACGCTGTAGGAAGCCCCTCAGCCCTTGAGGTAAATCCGAAAACTTGAACGGCCGCTCAGGCGTATTCAATTTTTTGAGTGCCTCCAGAATTTCTTTCTTGAAGGCAGCCTGAGTGGAGGAAGAGGAGTCCTGATAGTGGTAGATAGACTCTAAAAAGAAAAGAGTGTGGGCAGGCCAGGGAGAACCTGGGAACCCCTCAAAATGCTGATGCAGTGCATAAATCAGCGCGGAGAGATACGTTTTACCGGTGTTGCTCTCACCGACAAACACGGTTAAGGGGCGAAGGTGAATCTCCGCCTTCTCTATTGGCCCAAAATTCTGCACAGAAATTTGGACATCTAGGAGTTTATCCGTAGGTTTGGTGTTTCCTGTCATCATCCTTCCTATTCCTCAAGACGTTGCTTTCTATAAATAAATTTTACCACATATTTACGCCCTATCGCAACAAAAAATCAATTCTACTAGAACGATTCAGTTCTCGGATGGAAGATAATGAATTGTAAGGGAGGATTTCCATATCCGCCTGTTAATTGGGTATAAGGGTGGATATAGAAATCCTTTTTCCTTAGTGATGCTCCGGCTGCGTCGGTGCCTTCTGGTTTTCCAGTTCAGCAAGGCGCGCGGCCTGTTCAGCAAGGCGCGCGTCCTTTTCGGCGTTCTGCTGTTCTAGCAGCGGGACTTTGGCAGCCAGAGGTTCTAGTTCGGCGACGCGGTCTTCTAAGTGCGCCAACCGCTCGCGTTCCTTCAGTCGAAATAACACTTTTTCACCCCACCATGTAAGTCATGCGGCTGTCAAGACGGCTGCAATTGAGACAACTTGTGCGGTGCTGCCGTGCGCTTGCAGCAGTTTCACCAGTCCGCTATTAGGTTTCCAATGTGCGAGAAACAGATACCCATAGAAGGCGAAGATAGCGATATGTGATAATATCAGCCCGCCATGGTTCTCTAGGACTCGCACCATCTGCTCATAGATGCCCTGTTTCTGCATCGTTGACACAAACTCCTTCCTCACCCGATGCCGGGCG
This sequence comes from uncultured Poribacteria bacterium, assembly GCA_958296135.1. Taxonomy (GTDB): domain Bacteria; phylum Poribacteria; class WGA-4E; order WGA-4E; family WGA-3G; genus AGPOR5. Next base: position 2,618,050 of record CATQHZ010000001.1, on the reverse strand, counting down.
CAAGGCTGTCTGTTTTGACATATATGGCTGAAAAAATCGCTCTTGCCTTTCGGCGTGGAATATGTTAAAATCGTTTGTTAATTAGTATACCCTATTCAACGGAAAAAATGCAAACTATTTTTTCACGTTATAAGGAGAAATTATGAAGAATCTGCATTTATTGATGAACGTTATCGTTTTAACCGTTGTTTTCCTCGGTATTTATGGTTGCCAGCGGGCGCAGGAAGTCATCCTTTCTGAGCCTGCAAGCGCGCCGATGCAGGTGAGCGTCGTGTATCCCGGCGATTGCCTCGGCGACTCCTCTTTCTGCGATGTGCTTTATCACGGCGTGCAAAAAGCGAGAGCCGAGGGCGGCGTTGAAATTACTGAGGTAGAGAGCGACGCGGAGACATGGGAGATGCGGCTGCGCGCAGCCGCACAGCAGTCCGGGCTCGTGATTACGTCCGGCTTCCAAATGAGCGAGCCCCTTGCACGCGTGGCACCGGAGTTCCCTGATGTCAAGTTCGTCATTTTTATCGGTGCGGTTGACTTGCCCAACGTCGCCTCTTTCACGTATAAAGCAAACGAGGCTGCCTTCCTCGTCGGCGCGATTGCTGCATTCACGTCAAAGACAGGAAAAGTCGGCTACCTTGGCGGTGCTGACGTGCCCGGGTTGTATCAGTATGGAGCTGGCTACGTGGCCGGTGTGAAAGCTGTCAATCCAGAGGCAGAGGTGCTCATCGGCTATGTTGCCGACAACGCGCAAGGGTTCTATCAACCCGATGTGGCGAAAACCATCGCCTTAGACCACTATGAAAACGGCGTTGATGTCATTTACTCTATGGCAGATTCCGCCGGGTTTGGGGCGATTGAAGCGGCGCAAGCAGGCGAAGACCGGTTTGTCATCTGGACTTTCATGGATGTTAACTATGCCGCACCGGAGGTTGTCTTAACGAGTCTGCTCGTGGGAATTGATACCGATGCGTATCGTGTTATCAGCGATTTCGCGGCGGGAAACTTTACACCCGGGATTCACTCTCCTGGCCTCGCGGAAGGCGGCGTTAATTATGCGCCCGATGAACAACTCTCTGCGGAGATAGTGGAGCAGGTTGAGGCTCTGAAGGCGCGGATAATTTCAGGTGAAATTGTCGTACCGATGGAGCGTCCCTAATAATAACGTAGGGCGAGGGACAGGCCCTCGCCCTACGTGTTAAGAAGGCTTTCTATCACGGCTGATGATCGGTGTTAACCGGCGGTTCATCGTTTTGGAGGAACCTTTCGATGGTGTTATGCGTTGCTGGACGCGTGCGGAAATCGGCGATCCACGGTTCACGGAAGTATGCCTGCTTCTCTCGTGGCAATGCCAAAAGCACTTCCGGCGGAATGCGCAGCCGATGCCAATGTGTCGCGAGATGCGCGTAGGCGTTCAACACGGCGACGCGCGGCGTGTCACGCTGCCACACCGGGCCGGCGTGACACAAATTCTCTGTAAAGAAAATGGCACTCCCCGCCGGGCATTCATAAGTGGTCAGAAACGGGCTGCGTTTGCCGGCCTCTAATGACAGGTGGTCTGGATGCATTGGGAAGTTTGACTTATGACTGCCGGCGATAAAATGCGTCGCGCCGTCGTCTTTGGTAACATCGGTGAGTTCAAAAACGACGCGCACCATTCCGGCGTGAATACGGCCGTTGTTAACGCGATACCCGAAAATCGGGTCTGCTTGGCCCGGTCCGCCGCCGTGGAGGCCGCCGTGCTCTTGCCCCTGTTTCCTCCACACCGCGGCGCTGCTTTCAAGTCGGATATCGGGGCCGATGATCTCGTGCAAAACATCGATGACCTTGGGATGATCGATGAGGACGCTCGCGGGGCCTCCCGGCACAGCGCGATGCTCTGGCGGCAGCGATTCGGGATTATGGTGGATTCTGTCAATCTGGTCTACGATTGCGTCAACCTCGGCGCGGCTTAAAATCGCGGGCCGGACGAGAAATCCTGTCAGGTCAAAGCGAAATTTTTCTTCGTCAGTCATGGGGTTAGTTCCTCCTTATATTGAGATGCTTTCTGCAGGTTGGATGCCAGTTTTCTTTTCAGGCTCAGATGAAAATTAGGGAAACAACCGGGGCATTTCTGGCGAGCCATACGGGCGGATAGAGACATCCGCAGGTACTCAGAAACGAATTGCTTTAAACGCCTCGATCTGTGCAGTAATCGCGCGTTCTGTGGGGAGGCGTTCGGCACTAGATGCGCCGTAGAATCCGACAACGCCCTCGGTATTCTCCAAGACGTAACTAGCGTCTTCGGGTTCAGCGATGGGGCCGCCGTGGCAGATGACGAGAGTTTCGGGGTTGACCCCCTTTGCTGCGTCGTGGATTGTTTGCACGCGCTTGGCGGCATCCTCAAGCGTGAGCGCGGTCTTCGCGCCGATGGAGCCTTTCGTGGTTAGTCCCATGTGCGCGACGAGGATATCCGCGCCTGCGTCTGCCATCTGCTCCGCTTCTGTGGCGTTGAAGGCATAGGGCGTAGTGAGCAGATTCATTTCGTGCGCGGTGCGGATCATCGCCACTTCCGGTCCGTATCCCATGTCGGTTTCCTCCAGAAGTTGGCGGAAGGTGCCGTCAATCAGCCCGACGGTGGGGAAGTTCTGAACGCCGGAGAACCCGATGGCATCTATCTGCTTCAAGAAGACATCCATGAGCCGAAACGGGTCTGTCCCACAAACGCCTGCGAGAACCGGCGTGTTTTGGACGACGGGTAGTACTTCGCTGGCCATCTCCACGACAATCTGGTTTGCGTCACCGTAGGGCATCATGCCGGCGAGAGAGCCTCTGCCAGCCATGCGGAATCTGCCGGAGTTGTAGATAATAATCAGGTCGATGCCGCCGGCCGCCTCGCATTTAGCGGAGATGCCGGTGCCGGCACCTGCGCCGATAATCGGTTTGCCTGCGTCAATATTGGCGCGCAATTTGGCTAAAATTTCTTCACGTGCAAATTTCATGTTTGCGTATCCTTCTGCATTAGAGAGTTGATTGTTGATGCATTATACCAAAATTACAAATTTTGTGTCACATCATTTAAGGATATTCGAGACGCGGGAGGTCTCTCCTACCGGGGTGGGGACAGGTCCCCGCTCTACGGGCCAAGTGCGATTTTCGATGAGGAGGAGAAACTATGACTGTTACTATCCACGTTAATCCTAAACTGACTGCCGACGAATTGTTCGCTTTCTATGAGCGGAATGACATCTGCGAAGTCGGGTTTGGCAAAGATACGGCGGCGAAGATATTGGAATATCCGCATCTGATTGTTGCCGCTCGCGCTGACGACGAACTCATCGGGCTTGCTCGCGCGACGTTTGATGGGCTTTCCGCGCATATCATGGAATTCTCGCTGGACCTTCGTTACCAAGGCGGCAGTCCGAAGTATGCCAACGGTTCGCTGCTGGAGGCGGACGAGAGGTGCGTTGGCAAATCGCTTGGCGAATGCCTCTTGCGCGAGTTGGAAGCGATGGGCGCGACGTTCATCACTGGCTACATCGTCGCCGATTGTGAAGAGGCGTTTTATGCGTCGTTGGGTTTCAAGGAGAATGAGGGGCATGTGGTTTATCATCTTGATAAGCGGCCGTATGTGCTTGCTACATAGTGTTCTGTCTCTTGCTGCAGGATTAGGAGATTTCCGGTGAAAATTACTTCACAAATTGCTTGACATTTCATGCAAAGGTGTGTTAAACTTTAAGAAGTGTTTTGACAATTCGCGGATTTTTCGGGAGGAATTTGACTATGCCAACCCTTGAATTCAAAGGCAAACATAATATCTACGCGCATCACCTCACGGTCCCGTATCGCCCGATTGAACCGGACGAGGCCCGTTCTTGCAACCCATCTGGGTTTGCCGAAGATAACCTCATTATCCATGGGGACAACCTTTACGCGCTGAAGGCGTTATTGCCGCGCTATGCGAATCGCGTGAAGTGCATCTACATCGATCCGCCCTATAATACAGGCAGCCAAGACTGGGTCTACAACGACCGGGTAAACAGCCCGTTGATGCAGGCATGGCTTGAAGAGAACAAACCTGTTGATGGGGAAGACATGGAGCGGCATGACAAGTGGCTGTGCATGTTGTGGCCACGTCTTCACTTGCTGCGAGAGTTGCTCTCGGAAGATGGAGTCATTTTTGTGTCAATTGATGACCATGAGCAGTGGCGGCTTTTGGCGAGTTTAGAAGAAATCTTCGGGGAACAAAATTTCATCGGCACTCTGATTTACGTTCAGAATCTCGGTGCGCTGCCTGGCCGATGGATGACGCAGGTAACTGAGTACATTCACGTCTTCGCGAAGAATGTCAACCAAGTCAGCCTCGCTCGCTTGCCCGCGAATGAAGACCCGGAGGATTGGAAACAAGATGAGCTTGGTTATTACAAGGAAGGATATGGATTAGTTCGGTCTGGGACGAGTGCTAACCGTGAAGACCGCCCGAATTTATACTTCCCTATCTATATCGGTGCAGACTTATCAATTAGTTTGTCCCGACGTTCTCCGGAAGATACAGAACTGTTTCCTACCCACAGTGATGGAAGCGACGCGGTATGGCGATGGGGCCGGGACCGCGTTAAAAACAATCGTCAGGACCTTATCGTGCGCCCTCATGAGCGCAGCGGCTACCAACTCATCACGAAAGTGAGGCCAGACATCGGTGATACATTCACTTCAAAACCCCGCTCACTCTGGTATAAGCCTGAATACGCTGCTGCGAATGGGACGAATATCATCAACGCGCTGATGGATGAACAACGTGTGTTTGATTTCCCCAAAGCGGTGCCGTTGATTGCGGATCTTATCAGGTTTGCAAACGTAGGTCCAGACGACGTTGTTCTTGACTCGTTTGCAGGTTCTGGGACAACCGCCCACGCCGTGCTATCCTTAAACAAGGAAGACGATGGAAAACGAAAGTTTATCCTTGTTGAGTGCGAGGAGTATGCGGACACGATAACCGCCGAACGTGTGCGCCGTGTTATCAACGGTGTCCCGCATGCTAAAAACGGCAGCCTGCGCGAAGGATTGGGCGGCTCTTTTACCTACTGCACGTTGGGCAAACCGACAGAGATAGAGAAATTGCTCCTCGGTGGGGGACTTCCGTCTTATGAGTCGTTCGCTGCGCATCTGCTCTATACGACTACTGGCGTTTCCGCTGGCCCGGGAGCGTTAACTCCGAAAAATGAGGATGGGCTCTTTTACAGCGATGATAAATTTGACCATTATCTGCTGTATAAGCCGGACTTGGAGTATTTACGGAGCAACGCGTCCGTGCTGAAATGGGAGCAGGCGGAACGCATGAGTGCCGCTGGTGCGCTGAACGGCAGAAAAGCGGTGGTTTACGCATCCGCCAAATACTTAGAACTTGCCGATTTGATGGATTTGGAGGTGACTTTCTGTCAACTCCCACACATCGTTCGCGAAACATAGGGAGGTATTCCCATGATGCAATTGAAAACCTACCAGCTCAGCGCGCTGGATGCTTTTAGCCGTTGGTTGGAAGAAGTCAAAGAGGCGCGGAATGAGATGGAGACATTAATCCAGACGTTGAAACAGGGTGGGATTGATGAGATTCCGGATGTAATTAGCAATTACCCGCAAAAAGCCTGGCAAAACCTGTCTGAGAAAGGTGGCGTTGCGGATAGCGCGGGCGAATACGTATCGCGCACTGACGAGGCGAATCGTCCCATCCCGCATATCTGCTTCAAAGTGCCGACTGGCGGTGGGAAAACCTTGCTCGCCGCTGCCGCGCTAGAACGCCTCCATCGCCAAACCGGCCTCGTATTGTGGGTAGTGCCGAGTCGTGCCATCTATCAGCAGACGCGAACGGCTCTCTGGACTCGGCAGCATCCCTATCGCCAGATGTTGGAAAAGGCAAGTGGGGGCCGCGTGAAGGTGTTGGAAAAGGAAGATGTATTCAACAGAGACGATGTCGCCAACTACCTATGCGTGATGTTGCTGATGTTGCCGGCGGCGAACCGACGCAAAGGGAAGGAGTTCTTGCGGATGTTTCGAGATTCCGGGCGTTATCCGACATTTTTCCCTAACCCGGGCGATATCCTCGGCGATGCCCGATTGCTTAACGAATATCCGGACCTGGAGCGACATGAGAAGGGCAGGTTCGTCAAGCACAGTCTGTTCAACGTGTTTAAGATACTGCGGCCTGTCGTGGTGCTAGACGAAGCGCATAAGGCATACGGCGCGAAAAAGCGGGAAGCCAACGAGGAGTTCGCGCGTTCTATCAGTCGGCTTGACCCGAGCCTCGTGATTGAGCTCTCCGCGACACCGAACCGCGGCATTAGCAATCTGCTCGTCGATATTGAGGGGCCAGACCTGAAAAAAGAGCAGATGATTAAGCTGCCAGTGCAGGTGACAGCCTTTCCGAATGCCGAGTGGCAATTGACACTCGGCCAGGCGGTTGATGAGTTGGATCAGCTTGATAAGGAAGCGAAGGTATTTGAGCATCGCACCGGGCGGTATATCCGGCCCATCGCCGTTGTCCGCGTTGAGCGAACCGGCAGAGATCAGCGCGATGGCAAGCGCGTGCATGCCGAGGATGTGCGGGAGTATCTCATTAAAAATTTAGGCGTTTCCGGGAGAGAGATTCGCGTCAAATCCGCCGACAACGATGAGCTCGGGCGCGAAGACCTGCTCTCCAAATACTCGTCGGTGCGATGGATAATCACCAAATCCGCGCTCATGGAAGGGTGGGATTGCCCGTTCGCCTATCTCTTAGTGATGTTGGACAATACGCAGGCACAGCGCGCGATTACGCAGCTGGTCGGACGGGTGATGCGGCAGCCGCATGCCCGACTCACAAACCGGGAGGCACTGAATCGGTGTTATGTCTACTGCAACAACACCGAGGTGGGCACCGTCGTCAATCAGGTGAAGAACGGCTTAGAAGCGGAAGGACTCACCGGCTTAGGCGACGAAGTGATGGGCGAGTTAAGCTTGCAAGAGGGAGACAAGGTTAGGCGCATTACTGTGGAACGCCGCGAGAAATTTCGGGGTGAGGAGATGTTTCTGCCGATGGTGCTCCATAAAAAGGGCGACGAGTGGATTTCCCTTAGTTATGCTGCGCATATCTTGGCGGAAATAGATTGGGTGGCTATCGCGCCGCCGGACCCGAACGCCTCTGCACCCGCTACCGTGAGGCGACAATCCGCCATCGTTGATGTGGAGGAGACGTTGCCCGTTTTCCACGCCGCTCAGGAGGTGCAGATTGACAAAACGGTTCGTGTCACCGATTTTGCGAACCGGCTGTCGGACATTGTGCCGAATCTGTGGCAGGCGGCGCGCATCGCTCAGGAACTTATCGAAAGTCTGAAGAAAAACGGCGAAACCGACGAGGATATCTACGATCGACGCACTCATCTCACTTATGTGTTGCGCGAACATGTCAAGAGTGAGGTGGCAACACAGGCGGAGCAGTGTTTTCGGAAAAAACTGAACGCTGGTGAAATCCGCTTTGACTTGGAGATGGGGGAGCCTAATTTCCGCATGGTGGAGCAATACGACTTATTGGTGAGTCCTAATGAGCCGGTGTTGACGCGGCAGGATTTCCAACCGGTGCAGTTAAGCCTTTTTGAGCCGGTCTTCGCGCGTTATTTCGATTCTGAGTTGGAAAAGCGTTTTGCATGCTACCTTGATGAGGAGCAGGCGTTGCGTTGGTGGCATCGGGTGGCGGCGCGGCAACAGGGTTCGTATTACGTGCAGGGGTGGAAACAGGAGCGTATCTATCCGGATTTCGTCGCGGTGGCGGGGCAGATCGCGGGTGAGACGCGGCTGCTGATTTTCGAGACGAAGGGAGAGCATCTGCGTGGTAACGTGGACACGCGGTATAAGGAGAAGGTGTTGAAGACGTTGGAGGGTGCATTCAACACTGCTGGCACGATGACGGTTCATGAAGGGGACGCGCCGGCTATCTTTCAGTTAGTGTTCAGTGAGCAGGAGTTCCCGGAAATTTCGGCGAAGTTGCAGGGGAATTAGGGCGCTGCACTTCCGAAAAATGTAGTATTTCCGCGCTGACACTCGCCGAATGAAAATGAATTGGCACATTTTCCCGGTTATGTGTTAAAATGTGCAAAACGGACGGATACCCCATCCGCGGAACCGAAAAGGAGGAGATTATGAACGATCAGGAATTCCGAGAAGACACCATCGACCGGCTGGCCCGTGTGGAAACCCAGGGGGAAGCCAACAACGAACGGCTGACACGCGTGGAAGCGCAAGGGAGAGCCAACAGCGAACAGTTAACCAGTGTGGCAGCACAAGGGAGAGCCAACAGCGAACAGTTGGCGCGCGTGGAGGCACAAGGGAAAGCCAACAGCGAACAGTTAGTCAGTGTGGCAGCCCTGAGCAAAGCCAACAGCGAACAGTTGGCGCGCGTGGAGGCACAAGGGAGAGCCAACAGCGAACAGTTAGTCAGTGTGACAGCCCTGGGCAAATCCAACAGCGAACGGCTGACACGCGTGGAGGCGCAAGGAAAATCCAACAGCGAACAGTTGGCGCGCGTGGAGGCACAAGGGAGAGCCAACAGCGAACAGCTAGTCAGTGTGGAAGCCCTGGGCAAATCCAACAGCGAACGGCTAGTCAGTGTGGAAGCCCTGGGCAAATCCAACAGCGAACAGTTGGCGCGCGTGGAGGCGCAAGGGAAAGCCAACAGCGAACAGCTAGTCAGTGTGGCAGCCCTGGGCAAATCCAACAGCGAACGGCTGGTCAGTGTGGAGGCGCAAGGCAAATCCAACAGCGAACGGCTGACACGCGTGGAAGCCGATGTGCAAGAGGTAAAAGCCGATGTGCAAGAGGTGAAAACCGATGTGCAAGAGGTGAAAGCCGTTGTCAACAAGGTGGTGACGATATTGGAAGAGCGGGAGAAACGCGACGCGCAGGAGCGTGAGGAACAGCAACAGGAGCGTGAGGCGCAGCAGCAACGAGAGAACCGCCGCCTCGCGAAAATTGCCATCATTGCGAGCGCGCTCACGGCGATTTTCACGACAGCGTTGCCATATCTGTTGAAGCAGCTGTTCCCGTAAAAGCCTCCGTGCCTGTCTGCGGCATGTCTTCATCCGTGTTTCTCTCGTTCATCAGCCTTTGGGGTTTCCGCCGTGGTTGAAGAACGATTTCACTTGAAAACATCGTCAAAATGTGGTATAATTAACCCCGGTGCTGCGGGGTGTATGTGGAGTTTTAAGGCATGTCAAGGAACACACCATGCCAAAAATCAGCTACAGTCGCGAGAGACTTAGCGCGTAACTATCACATTACGTGAACTCACGGCGCGCCTCGCGCAATTTAATCGGATTTCACTTTGAAATCACGAATTCAAAGGAGTTTTATTATGGTGAAACATCAGAAAATTATCGTGCTTATTTTAACCATCGCCTTGCTGGCCTCTAGTACGCAGGGCGTTAGCCACGCGCAAAATCTCCCAGCAGATCAGATTTATGCTGAGGCGATGCATTCTGTGGTGTGGATTAATACCGATGCCAGTCAGGGCAGCGGTGTCCTGATTGACAGAGACAAGCGGTTTGTCGTTACCAACGCACAAGTGACAGGCAGCGCGGAGAGGGTAGAGGTATTTTTCCCTGTCCCAGACCTCAATGGACGGCTTATCCAGAGCCGGGACTACTATGAGACGAATTACGAGTTTCTTGAACGACTCGGCTATGCTACTTCGGGCCGTGTCATCGCAAAAAATGTTACAAGAGACCTGGCTATCGTTGAGCTCACGGGGCTCCCCGCGACTGCGCGCGAGATTCGCCACGACTTCAACCCGCCGGTTCCCCTGACACCTCGCTTTGGAGGGACTGTCCATATTCTCGGTAACCCTGTGGCACTGGACCTGTGGCGTTGGACTCCCGGGCTTTACCAAGGGCTGGATGAAGGTTATTTGTTCCTCAATGCGAATGTGTTGGGCGGCAACAGCGGTGGGCCGGTTCTCAACGCACAAGGTGTGCTCATTGGGATTATCGCGTTGAGCGACGATGCTGTGAATGCTTGGGCCGTGCGCGTGAAACACATAGAGACCTTGCTGAATACAGTGCAACCTGTGCATACGTTCAAAATCACAAACCGTTCGGCGTTTAGGATAACCTATCATGTCAAATGGTCAAATGATGACAGGTGGGTGCAATCTTCTCTCAACCCCGGCGGTGCTTTTTATCACTATTGGCAGGGACCAACAGTTCTCCAAGGAGATCCTAAAATCGCTGTAGGTGACGATGTCTGGACAGTTCCCGCTGAAGGGGGTCACTTCGGCGCAAACTACCAGAATCACAGAACCGATGCGGATGCTCGCCTATACTATTTTGAGTATGATGCTGTCGCAAGAGTCTGGAATCTTTACGATGATCATATTGAGTTCCCGAAGGATGTCAACAGCGACGGTGTCGTCAACCTGCAAGATTTAAAGTTCGTTGCCCAATATTTCGGGCGAACCTTGCCGAATACGGCGGACGTTAACGGGGATGGGCTCGTCAATAATGCCGATACCCGTCTGGTGCAGGCCGCCGACGTGAACGGAGATGGAGCGGTTGACATCGATGACCTGCTGCAAGTTGCGAGTTGGCTCGGTGCCGATGAACTCTCTGCGCCTTCACATTCGCAGGTGCCCTTGGCTTTCACTGCGGCGGATGTTCAGCAGTGGATTCGCCAAGCGAAGCAGTTTGGTACACGCGAACCTACTTATGAAAAGGGAATTCGCGTGCTTGAGCAGCTCTTGGCGACGCTGAGGCAGATAGAGGCGAAGCCGAAAGAGACGGCTCTATTGCCCAATTACCCGAATCCGTTCAACCCGGAAACATGGGTGCCGTATCAACTTGCCCAGCCTGCGGATGTTACACTGACTATTTACGCCGTGGACGGGACATTGGTTCGGACGTTGGCGTTGGGACATCGGCCCGCGGGGCTGTATCGGAGTAGGAGCCGCGCTGCCTATTGGGACGGCCGCAATGAACTCGGTGAGCCTGTGGCAAGCGGGATTTATTTTTACACGCTCACCGCTGGCGATTTCTCGGCGACAGGGAAAATGCTGGTGAGGAAATAGGCATTCTCTGCCTTCCTTTTCTGTGGGGCGAGGGCCTGTCCGTACCGGGAGAGTTGAGACGCGGGCGGTTTCTCCTACCGTTCCGTTTCCACCGTAGGGCGAGGGAAAACCCGGCGAGCGCGAATCGCCGAGGGTTCCCCTCGCTAGGCTCAGGAGAAAAGATGAAAACGTTTCCCTTACGAACGAGAGATGTTACCGACGCGCGTGCTGTGATTCCGCCGGCGCGCGATATGAAACCGCAAGATGTGGTGTCTCTAACTTCCGATACCCCTGAACGCGGGATGTCAGACAACTCTCCAAAATGCCGCTAACCAGCATTGTGCGCTCTGCCGGATACGGCGCGACACCGGTTTCAAAAAGTGCCTCTATCTTCGCGATGAGGCACGCCGAATAAGTGACATTCGGGGTAGGCGTTAAGAAAAACTGCGTTGACACCGGCACGGGATTATCCTTCAACCGCGCGGCGAAGCAGTAATCTCGCACGGCTCCGTTGAGCATGAGGAGCGTTGCATTCAGGCCATCCTCGTAGTGGATGAAGTAGGCGGATGGATTTTCGACGAGTTTCTTCAATTCGCCGCTACCGAGCAGAGCTTGCGTTCTGCCGTCCTCTAGCGTCAATCCGCAGGGTGTATCGCTTCGGGAGAGCGCGGCTTCTAAAAGTTCGTGCGAGAAGGCACCTGTTTCTTCCCAAACGGCATCGCCTTCTAGCATTTGGACGGCATACACGCCGGTTTCGCCGCCTTTTCGGCGTTCAATCATGCACTGCATCGCTTCCAAGGCGTGATAATCCATCGGGTCGGAGCCGCCCACACCTACCATGAGCGCGTCGACTATCTCGCATTCCATCGGCAATTCGACATCGGGCAGCCGCCATGTGACAGGGAGCGATGAGCCGGCGAGTAACCCGAAGCTGAGGCGATGCGCATCGGCAACCATCTCTTGTGCTTTCTCAAAACTATAGGAGAGGTGTTTGTCATTGAAGATAGGCACGGCGCGGCCGTCTTCCTCGAATACCTTGATGCATTCCTTGAAAAATTCGTACCGCGGATAAAGCACCTGTCCTTTTTCGTTGCTGGGATACTCGCCGTGTTCGCCGATGAGCAGCACCGCATCAACGGCGAGTTCATCGCCGCCGCAGCGGAGTGCTTCGGCGATTGTGGGATAGACAGCGAAGCCGAATTCACGCGCCCGGTCTTGAGCCTGGTCTCCTTCGGGCCGCTGAGCGACGTAGAGGGAGACGATTTTCATATCTGGGCGGTGCCATCTGCCTTCGCGGGGATAGCCGACGAGAAACCGGTCAGCGAAGTGCTGCGCGTGCGATAGGTAGCGGTAAATGGTAGTGATGACTGCAATGCGTTTGGTAGTCATGAGTTCCTCCAAGCGGGCGGATAGAGACATCTGCCCTGACAGGCGACATGTTAGGTTCTCCAGAACGTTGACTCTTCTGTCGCTTGATAGGCGATGTCTAGGTGCGGTGTTTCCTGCATCGCGCCATCTGCAAACAGGCTGTCAACGCCTGCTGCCACGAGCCCCGTTGTCAGCAACGTGCGTTCAACTGGGTAGGTTGCCTTGCCTGTCACAAACATCTGTTCGATGTTGTTGACGAGCGGTGAAAAGAAGTTTGCCAAGGTTGTCCGTGCGGGCGGCATCGGGAGATACATTTGCGTGGATAACACGGCGTTGTCGTTCCGGATATAGGCTGCGAAGTTGAAATCCTGCACCAATCCGTTCATCAGAATCATCGTGGATTTTAGTCCATCGCAATGTTCGTAGTGATACGCGATCGGTTCTGTGACAATCTGCTTCATTTCGTCCAATGTCGGGAACGGATTGTTGAACCCTGCGCGTGCCGGTGTCAACGTATGACTGCGGCAAAGCGCGCATTCAAAGAGTTCGCGGGACCAGAGTCCGGTGTGGTGTGCTTCCCAGAATGCGTCGCCGCGATATGCCTGCAGCCACTTCACCCCGGTTTCCCCACCTTCGCGCCGTTCCACCATGCACTGCAGTGTCTCTAGTGCATGGAAATCGTAACTATCCACGCCGCCGTATCCGACGCACACGGCTTCGGATACCGGTGTGCCGAGTGGCATCTCAATGGACGGGGTGCGCCACGTAACGGGTAGCGAAGAGCCTGCCATGAACGCGAATTCCATCGATTGGGAGATGTCATACATCTCGCGCGCCCACTCCCAATTCCACGAAAGGTGTTTATCGTTAAAGACAGGCACGCCGCGTCCGCTCTTTTCAAAGACTTCTGCTGCCTGCTTGAAGTGTTCATAGCGCGGATAGAGGCGTTGTCCCTTTTCGTTAGTGGGATATTCGCCGTGTTCACCGATGAGGAGCACACCATCGATGGCGATTTCTTCGCCGCCGCGCGTCAACGTTTCTGCAATAGTGGGATAGGATTCCACGAGTGGGTAGCGTTGCAGGCGTTCACAGCCCAGGTCATTTTCTCCCACCTGTTCCACGTGGAGAGAAACCAAATCCATCTTAGGGTAATGGTGGCGGCTGTTCCAGCCGTATCCGTCTAAAAACCGGTCGACGATGTGTTGCGCGTGCGAGTATTTATGGTAAATTGTCGCAATGGCGGCGATTTTCGGACGGAATTGGTAAGGTTCTCTAAAAGGCATAGTTTGTTTCCTCGCTGTGCGATGTTCGCGGGGGACAGTGGATATCTCTGCAGCGAGGCTGCAGAGATGATAGCGTTAAAGGTGGCGTGTTTTCGCGGGGCGACACACGCACGTTTTCTGTAGGCGTGACCGTGACGGCCCCCGCGCTACGTTCCAAGGGGCTGTGTGAGGTTTGCGGGGGACAGGCCTCCGCACGGCGTTTATAGGTGCTTCGGTTTCTCAATCAGCACAACGGGTGCCTGACAACAGTCGCAATTGCCGGGGGCAACGGTGCGAATGTAGCAGGTGTCGCAGTAGTAATAGATTTCGTGCACAATGCCATCGCGGATGGACGAAAACCGAATCACCTCAAGCAACCGGGTTTTCGGAAAAACGCGCCCGGTGATAATCAGTTCTTTTTCGTGCAGCCGTTTGTCTACGAATAACGCCTCTGCCAACGAGGTGCGCAGGAGAGTGTAGTAGTCGCCATCCTCGGTTTTGAGGCCGTTCAGATGTTCGTGGTTACCGAAGAGCTCAGCGTTGTAGCGTGTATGCATCTCCTCCGCGAGACAGACGATTTTGCCGCGACACTCCATCTCCTTCGGTTTTGGAGGGACTTCTGGGCCCGCAGGTGTTGCGCCGCTCATCGCGAATGCAAGCGTGAGAAGGAAGCCGCAGTGTAGGAAAAATCGCGCCCGGGAGGGCGCGCCTATTGGAAGGAATCGGCGGAATTTACGCATCGTGACTCTCCTCTTCTGCCCACCGCTGGGGGCCGGGACCGGGCTGATGGTTCTCTCGGATCTGCTTAAATTCTGCGGGGGAAGTGACGACATCTTCGTGTCTCTTCTGGCTCCGCGCGAGGAACCCCGCCTCCGGCTGATACCCAGTCGGTTTGGCGGCATTTTGATAACGCGTATCGACACTCCACCGGACCTGGTTGCTGACGTTTGGAATGGAACGATGCGGGGTCAAATTCGTGAAAAGTAGCACGCTGCCAAAGTGAACGGGGACGATTACCGGTTCCACATCGGGTAAGGCATCCGGGTGGATATCGAGATAAGGTCTGCCTTTGACGCGGCGGTGTCGGAAAACGCCGTCGCGATGCGCATGCGGAATAACTTCCAAGCATCCGTTTTCAACGGTGGCATCGATGAGCGGAATCCAAATCGTGAGTTGCAACACCGCATCGCACGCCGGTTCCATGTAGCCTGCGTCTTGGTGCCACGGGACGAGGGTTCTGTCGTGTTCTGGGAGTTTTGGACGCACGCGATATGCCGGGTGACACATAATCTCCGGCCCGACAAGTGATTCGGCGATGTCTAGCAGTTTCGGATTAACGAGCAGATCGAAGAGGGCGGGCCCTGTGTGTGCGCCGCTGAACAACTTCTGGAACACCACCGGCGACTGCGCTGTGATTTTCGCTAAGCGCGTATCAAACCCTTCCGTTTTGAACGGAGAGTCGAGTTCACCGTTCTCGTGGAGTTGCGTCGCGCCCGTATCGACAATCTCCTCAAATTCGGCGATGAGTGGATTCAGATCTTCCGGGGCAAGCGCGTCTTCCACGAGGAGATAGCCGTTGTCGTTGAAACTCTGGATTTGGGTATCCGTTAATTTTCTCATATTTTTTGTATGTCTCATACCAAATTAACCGCTTTTGTGAAGTTGCCTAGGGTGCTCGTCGGAGGTTTCTGAGGCAATCAGATTTGGACTAATTCAATGAGGAGGCCGTCCGGGTCTTTCGCGCAAACAACGCCGGCGGCATCCGGTGCACTAACGGGTTCGGATAAAAATGCCACGCCGTTCCGTTTCAGGCTTTCCACCGTTTTCTCAATGTCTTCGACAAAGAAGGTGAGCCATCGGACACCTGCGGGGAACGCTTCGGTTGGCGTGGGCGGCGGCGATGCAATGTCCATCAGTTTGATGAGCGTGTTGCCTGCCTTGAGGCGGACTTGCCGGAAACCTGTCGGTGCAAGTCCTACCTCGGTTGCTAGCGTTTCGGGAATTTCTAGTTCTAACACCTTCTCGAGCCCTAACTTTTTGTGATAAAAGTCGAGAGATTCGGCGAAGTTGCTACACGTAATGGCGATATCCACGGTGGGATGGGATAGGTTTAGCACAGGTTTATCTCCTTATGAGAATATCGGGGTTACAAACCCTCCTACCGGGTATACAGAAAATTGCTTCTCGGAATTGCCCGAGGGGACGCGCGTCGTAGGTGATGTCCACCGGAATGACAACCCGCTCGGAATGCATGGCCGCCTCAGCAGGAATGGGGATAGAAAAATCGATGTGTCCATCCCTCTTGGGCAGAATGGTTGTTTTTTCTGGCGCGATGTCCGTTTCCCACGCTGTTGGGAGAATCGGTTGGGCAATCGCGGTGCGCGGTTCCTCGGAATGGTTCGTGATGTCCACGCGGAACGCCGCGGTCTTGCCCGGTACAACTTCCTGCTCATACGGATGACAGCGCACCCAATGTTCGTCCATGCCGTAGTTGGCGTGCTCCCACGGGAAAAGTGCGGTGTAGCATTTCTCACGCTCGGTGAGGTTGCGCAGCATCCACTCAATCTCCGCGTCGGTAAAATTGAAAGCCGGATTGACGTGACAGTTGAAAATATGCGTCGGCTTGAGTTGTTGAATGAGGCGCAAACATTTCTGGTAACCGACACCTGCTCCTAACAGATTCCGATTGCCGGCGCAGTAATCGTCGATGCCGGCCATCGTGAAAGAGTCACCGGCGAAGAACATCCGCACGTCGCGTCCCTCAACGAGCAGGCCGCCGTGATAGTAGGTCTGCCCTGGGAAATGGTATGCTGTCATCGTGAATTCGTTCCACTGCCACGAGTCGCCTTCCCGCGTGATTCTGTCAATTCGGGTGACAGCAGGTGAAATGCAGGGGATGCGGAATGCTTTGGGGTTTCCAATGACTTCCGCGACGACTGCATCCGTGAGCGTCTCACAAGGGAAAGTCTCCTGAAACGCGGGGATGGCATCGACGTGGTCATCGTGATAGTGCGTTATCCAGAACTGCGTTACTTCTGAAATCTCTCCTTCGGCTTGCATCCGCTGAATCTGTTTGATAACGGTTGGCGCGCCGCAGTCCATCACGAACGCCTCACTCGTCTCGGAGAGAATCAGCCACGTTGTGCCGAAGTGCCGTAAGAATTCGGGTGGCGGCGTGCCTTCTCGGATGGGTATATGTCCCGCGCGTCCCTCAAATTCGGTGAACAGTTTCGGGAAATAGTGCCGCAGCGCGGAGATGGCGACGTATCTATCATAACATGTCCACAATTGCCGTTCAAGGTTATCGATTGCCAGCCCCGGATTGTCCATCACGTTGCCGTGCGTTGGGATAAGTGCGGTGGGTGCATGGCGGCGAACTTTTTCAAGGCTTGCCATCACTTCCTTGCGCGCGCCGAGGAACCCGTGGTAGCCGCCGATTTTCTGCGCGTTAGAGGATTTACCCAACTTTGTTGGGGATACCCCCACCTCTTCCGCTTTTTGGAGGCTATAGAGTTCCCAGAGTCTGCCTTCGTCGTAAACCAGGTCTCCGGTGAAGGCGAAGCGTGCGTTGTCAACATCGATGAGGTAGGTGACGCTTTCATCGGTGTGCCCCGGCGTTTCAAGCACACGAATCTTCGCATCTCCGCACACAAACTGAGAACCTTCACGATACGTATCCGTAACGGCGATGGATTCCGCAAGCATCAGGTTGTGCGGCCGATAGTTGTAGAGATGCCATCGATATTTCGCATCGTTCCAAAACGTTTCTACCTTGGTGAACCACGCCTGTCCTTTCGCAGGCACGCCGACGCGGGCATTCGCCGGAATCAGAAAACCGGCGACGTTATCGCGATGATGGTGCGTGAATAACACGTGCGTCACCTCGGTGATGCCCAATTCTGCGAGCGTCGTCTGCAGCGCGCTACCACTCGGGTCGATGAGGAGTGCGCGGTTTCCATCGCGGAGAATGCCGGTGTTGACATGTCCATGGTGGAGGTATAGGTTCTGGCTGATTTGCGATAAGTAGACTTCCATTGCAATAAGGTTGCGTGTTTTCGCGGTGCGACACACGCTTGTTTGCTGTAGACGTGACCGTGCTTTCGCGGTGCGACACACGCCCGTTTGCTGTAGACGTGACCGTGTTTTCGCGGTGCGACACACGCCTGTTTGCTGTAGACGTGACCGTGTTTTCGCGGTGCGACACACGCTTGTTTGCTGTAGACGTGACCGTGTTTTCGCGGTGCGACACACGCCTGTTTGCTGTAGACGTGACCGTGAGGGCCCTCGCCCTACGGGAATAAGTGGCGGTTCTTGCATCGCGACAGACAGGGTTCCCGGCTCAACGGATAGGCAGTTACGCTTCTGCAAACTGCGGCCGGCCGAGGGCATCCGTTCTGCCTTGGCGTTTGTAGTGCGGCAGATGTCCACCTGCATCGGCTAAGATACGTTCCTGCGCGAGGGCAATCCGATCTGCGCCTTGCGCCGCAATGTTGTATTGACACGCGATGTCTGTCTCCAGATCGAACAGACGGGTGTCTTGCTGGAGATCAACGCTGGAGAAATACCAACTTCGCCGGTCTTTATACCAGACAGAGTTGACATACCGGCAGGTGAGGTATTCGCGCGATTCAAAGCCGCTTTTTCCTTCCATGAGCGGCAGTAAGCTTTGCCCCTCAATTTCGCCGGTAGGGGTGACACCACTCGCCGCTATTACGGTGGCAGGGACATCGAGCGTGTAGACAAATTCATCGCATGTCGTGCCAGCGTTGTCACCGGCGGGATGGCGGGCAATCATCGGGATATCCATCGTGCCCGGATACATAAAGTTAGCGGGTTTACCGGTGGCTTTGTCCGGATTCTCGGCGAAGTTGGTACCGTGGTCGCTGAGGAAGAAGATGAGTGTGTTTTCCCGCAAACCGAGTCTGTCTATCGTATCAACAAGTTTACCGAACCACGTATCGACGAGGGTGACCAAACCCGCGTAATTTGCTTTGACGCTGGGCAGGCGCGCCGTGAGTTCTTCATCGTTGAGTGAACCGTAGGGGAGGTTGAGGCAGATGGGTTCTCTGTCCTCTCGGCTTCCATACAAATCATAGTAGTGCAGCGGTGCTTCCCACGTTTCGTGCGGCGTGAATCCGTCAACGTAGAGGTAAAACGGCGTGTTCTGATAGTTATGCTCAACGAACTCAATGGCCGAACGGAACAGCCGTGCGGCGGGCCACATCTCCTCTGGGCGTTCGGGTTGGACGTTGACAATGTGCGCGCGGATGCGTTCCGGATTGCCGCGGTAGCGCGAGAGCAAGGCCGGGTCTGCGTGTGCTGCCCCGCGGTACCGGTCTTCGGCTTGGCCGCGCACGAATTCCCATTGCCGGAACCCGCGCGTGAAGTTCATCCCTGGGACGAAGTAATGCGGTACATCGGCGAAGAAACCGGTGTGATATCCGTCCCGAGCGAGCGATTCGGCGATGGCGGGTTCCTCGGATGACATCGGTTGCCAGCCGGGGGTATAAACGTTGTCCCATGGCACCGGTGTATAAGTGCTGAAAGGGAAGGCGCGTCTGCCGGTATGTAAGGTGCGGCGCGTCGGAATCGTCGGCAGGCATTCTGGGTGTGCGTTGGTAAATCGGACGCTCTGTTCGGCGAACCGCGCCAAATTCGGCGTGTGAATCCAATCGTTGCCATAAGGGCTGAGATACGCCGTGCGAAGCGTGTCTGAAACAACGACGACAATGTTCCAGTTCATTAAGTTGTCCTCCTTTGTGCTTTACATAAATGCGGTGAATTAAGCCGTGTAATCAAAAACCAGAACGTCCTCAACGAGCGGACGAATGTGTTCGCCGGCCACCTGACGGTGAAAAGGGTGCGGCAGATATGCATCGCGCGCCGCTTCGTCCGTAAATCTGACGATGAAGCCGTAGTTATATCCCTGACTTTTGCCTTCCGGGCTGTTGTTCGTGCCGGCGGTTATCGATGCAATGCCGGGAATTTTGTCAGCCATGCCGTGCAGCGCGTCGGACAGCGTCTCTAGCTGCACAGCGGTGATACCTGATTTCAGTTTGAGTAGGACGATGTGTTCAACCATAGTGGTTCCTTCCTGAATGAAAATGTTGTGGACATTTGTCCAAATTTGTGATACACTTTTAAGTATCGCATAATTTGCGTTTTTTTTCAATTAGTTTTTTCTTGTAGGCAGAACGATTCAGTTCTCCCTGTCTGTCGTTCGGGTTTCCAGCGGCGCAGCCCAATCCCGAACAGGTCCAGATCCGGCGATTTGGACTTACGCGGCCGGGGCATCGGATTTTCACGATGGAAAACGCCGAAAACCGAAAACGCAATCGTCCTGTCTTGTAGGCGCGCCCTCCTGGTTGCGATATAAAATGTGTATTGTTCTCAGTAGACCGCGTCTAATCCTTAATTTATGTAAAAGGAGATATGAAAATGAAAATGATTGCTGTTTGGACGCTCGCCTTGATGGCTGTCACTTTGTTCACCGTTTTCGCGGAACAGGTGAAAGTGACTGACATTGAGGACAACAAGGGTGGCATCTATGCTGCCGTGGAATTGGAAGAAGGCGGCAAATTCTTCCACGACCGGGACTATACGATTACGAATATCCCGAAGGAGTTCCTCGGCTTAACCCAGGTCTCCACGTCAGCAGATTGTCCTGGCGGACAGGACTACAAGTTGACGTTTAAGACCGATCGGCCGGTGTATGTCTACACGGCTTGGGACAGTCGACATAAACGCCCGGAAGAACGTGGGCAAGACCCGAAGGGTTGGTTTACGAAAGCCTATACCGATACTGGGGAAACGTTATTCCTCGATGCACCGCACGATCCGACGGAGTATTTTATCTACAAATCCAATGAACCGTTTGAAGGAGCGGTGGAGTTGCTTGGTATCGACGAGGTAATCGGCGATCCGGTGATTATGTGGACTATCTTCGTTGAAGAAGGGGCCCTGCCGGTAGATCCGGAGGGGAATTTAACGACGACGTGGGGACAGATGAAGTCGCGTTAGCGTCGTCACGAGGTTGCGGGTGGATTTTTCGGGTGGTGCAGCAGAAATCCGTATTTCCTGCACCACCCGAAGATCTGCCTGTGCTGCAACTAATGGTATAAGGACTTCACGCAAGCGGCTGCGTGGAGAAAGAACAGGGCTGCGAATCCTTGGCTCCGCGCAAAAGGGAACAGCAATGCCTCTAAAATTCATCGACCTCTTTGCCGGATGTGGTGGGATGACGCTCGGATTCCAAAACGCCGGGTTTGAACCCATCGCGGCGGTGGATAATTGGAAAGCTGCCTGCCGAGTCTACCGTGCCAATTTTGCACATGAGATTCACGAACTGGACCTTTGTTCAGACAACGGCGCGTCAAGAGACATGCTTGGGCGACGTGTCCTTTCAATAGGGCTACCTTGGGAATGCCCTAGTTGACTTCAATAGATAATACACGCGCCGCCCGCGCACACACTACCTGTTTTCTGTGTAACATCCCCGGCGACGCTATTTTCTTCGCCTGCCTCAAATTCGGAGACGAGCTGCGTCACTTCCGCTGTCGGCTGTGAGATGCCCAATTGGAGCGCGTTGTTTTGCGTAAAGGTGACTGTGCATCCGGAGAATACCGCCGCGATGCAGAGAAGAGCCAATAGGGTGATAGCTATCGGAAGCCCCCGCGTAAGCCGAGACGCAGAGGAAGGCAGCCTACCAAGACAACCTATACCGAACGCTTTGCGCGAATATAAAAACATGGTTAAACCTCCACTTGCTGAAGATCGACCTGCTCCAGCGTGTTTGTGCCGAGTCCCAGGCTGCTAGCAGTGTTGATATAGTTGGCCAATTTGGAAACCGATTTCAATTCCATCTCTTCGCGCTTCTGGTTGACTGTCTGAAGCACTAGCACATCCAAAATAACCGGGTCTGCGCTGACGAAGAGGCTGTTGAATTGCCACGTGCTGTCGGCGTGGTATGTCGGCCCGTGGTCGAAGGAAGCGACGAGCCCATCAACGATGTTCAGGACGAGTTTCTCCTTCAGTGCGCTGTGTTGCAGAATTTCACCGACAGCAGGGTCGCAGTGGATGGGCTTCGCGTGGAATCGACGCGTGTTGTCAACGCTGCCGAAGGCGAGATTTTTGAGGCATCCGCTCACGCCTGCTATTGCGTGGTGCTTCAAGACCGGCACATTGATCAGCACATCTACCATCTGCGTGACGATGCGGGAGTATCGGGAACGGGTGCTGCCGTTTTCGCGGCGGGAGAAGCTATCCTTTTCGGATTCATAGAATACCTTGTCGTCGTAGCCGATTTCCTCGGTATCCGAGGCAATGATGCGAACATCGTCTTCCTCCGGCGTTATCGGGTAGCCAGCGTTGAGCAGATGGTTCTCAAACCGGTCCCAGATGATTACCTGTTTCCGGAGAACGCCTGCGCCGTAGAGCCCCTCAATAATTTTATCGACGATGATGGAATGCGTGCTGAGTTCGGGCCCGCCGAGGGGATTGATTTTGATGCCGACGATGTCGTCGGGAAGCACGATGGCGCGCCATGCCTCTTTGGCGGAGTCGCGTCCTGTCAGTTTCATCATCGCCTGATCGAGCAGCTCGCTGACGATAGCGTCATTGAGCCGTTCGCCGTCCCAGACTTCTTTGCCGATGGCTTCCACAACGCGTGTGGACGGTTGTGCTTCTCCGAGTTCGGGCACGATTTGCTGCCCGCCGATTTGCGCGAATGCCGGGAGCGTGCTGAGTGCAACGCCTCCGCCGATGGTGCCAAGCCGCGTTAGAAATTGCCGCCGGTCTAGTGTGTTTCGGTGGCAGGCCGCTTCTTGGCTGTCCGCAAGAATGTTTGCAATAACCGAGTCGTCTGTTTTCATAATTGATACCGCCGGTCAGTCAAAATTCCCCGTTTCTTTTCTGAATCTTCATCCGTCCGGGCCCGTTTGAGCTCACTTGGCACAGGTGTCAGAGTTTCAGGTGAGCTCAAACTACAGAGGTGAGGCGCGGCTCTCAGAGTTTACCTAATTCCTCAATAATCTTCGCTGGCGGCACCCGTCCCCCCAATCGGACATCGAGGAACTTCCAACCGATTTTTCCATCTGACGTGAGGAGATAGGTTGTCGGCCGCGCGATGCGATTGTTGCCCGGGTCAATGACGTTGTAAGCGGCGATAACCTCGCGTTCTGCATCGGCTAGCAGCGGGAAGTCGATGCCGTGGTTCTGCGCGGTGTTTCGGGTTGCGGCTTTTCCATCAGAACTGATAGCGATGAGTTCTGCGCCTGCGGCTTTGATGGCTGCGTAATTATTCTGCAACTCACCGAGTTGCGTTCTGCAGAAAGGTCACCAGCCGCCCCGGTAGAATACCAAAACCACCTTCTGGTCGCCGATGTAATCGTTGAGTGCGTGCAATTTTCCTTCGCCATCGGGTAATTCAAACGCCGGTGCTTGACTACCGAGGCTTAACCCTTCGCCCGGTTCCAACTTCTCGGCGACTTCTTCTACCTCCTCTTCTGCCGGCTGCGGTGCGGGTTCAAGTGCGGGCTGTTCTTCCTGCAGTTGTGCCGCTTCAAGTTCCGGTTCACTCGTTTCGGATGCGGGAGTCGGTTGCACGGCGGCTTCTGTGGTTGTCGTTTCCACGCGGCCCTCTTCGTTCACAGGGTTTGTCGTCGCGCAATTCAGTCCGGCGAACAACAGTATCGCCAGCGCGAGGCACGTCAATTTCTGCAGGAACGCCTGCAGAGATGTTAGAATAGGCGTAACGGTTTGTATCTGTTTCATCGTTGCATCCCACGTTTGATTCTGCCCCACGTCGTCGTGAGTTTGTCGACGGGTTCGATGGCGGCAGCGGTTTGGATACCTTCGTTCATGACGGTTTCCATGTCTTCTTCGTCTAGGGCGACGTTGAAAAGCGCGACATCGTCAATGATGCCGGCGGTATACCTATCGTAGTGCCGCCCGATGTGGAAGACACCTTCGGCTGTGCCGTATCCCTCTTTTTCGTTGAACTTGATTTCGCCTTCCATTTTGCCATCTACCCACAGGGATGCCATGCCGGTGCTAGCGTCCGCTCTTCCGACGATGAAGTGCCACTTTTCGTCAGCGACAACTGTGGCGCCGTCTGCCCGGAAACTGGTTCCAGCACTATCGCGTAGGTAGAGGGTTACCTTGTTGCTAGCCCCGTCGTCCCAGAGTAGATACCACGGGAGTGCCTGCGAGGTATCCTCGTAGTTTTTGCCGACGAGCGAGCCGCCGACTTTGCTGCCCTTGAAATGGAGCGTGATTGTGAAAGAAGTCCCCGCCTTAAACCCGACTGTCGGTGAATGCGGCACCTCTACCCAGTTGCTGACACCGTCGAATTCGAGAGCCTTTCCGAATTTGCCGTTCACCCACTTCGCGTCGTGGATGTCGCCATCGTTACCCTGGTCAGAGGAATCAGTGGCGACGTTGCCCTTGCCTTCGTCAAAGAGCCACATCCCCATGATATTTTTGCTGTCAATGTCTGCACCGCTGTGCGGCACGATGAGCCAACATGAGGCGATAAGACTTGCCAATCCTATTCGCAATATGCGCATTTGCTTTCTCCTTTTTCTCACGTTTGATGATAGAAATATGATACCATACCTTTTAAGGTTTAAGCAAGGTTTTTTATTTTCAGGAACGCAAATGTGATAATTCTGCACCGGTAGGCGCGGTTTCAAACCGCGCCTACCGAGTTCGTTCTGCATTCCGTTTTATTTTAGACGATTTTGGGAGTGCGTTGGTTGAAAAGTGGTGAAATTTAAGTTGACAGCTGCCGTTTCTTTTGATAGAATTGGCGGATATAAACGGCTTGAGGGGGAGGCCAAAAACGTTTTTTATTTTTAACGATTCCTCACAAACGGTGAAGGCGCGCTTTCTTGTTCCGTTGATGGGTTTTGTATTTTTCTGCGAAATGGAAGTGGGTGCTGCGTTTGAAAATATCGGGTTGACGGCGCGGGCGATGGGTATGGGTGGCGCGTATTCAGCGGTGGCACGCGATACGAGCGCGCTGCTATGGAATCCGGCAGGTGCGGCACAGATGTCCTCTCCCGAAATTGGGCTCAGTTACGTTGAACTCTATGACTTGCTCGGCTATAGTTTTATCGGCTGGGCGCACCCAATTCGGCTGGGCCAAACGATAGGCGCGGCGGTGCTGAGTTCAAGCGATACGGCGGGTATATCGCAAGAACGCATCGTTTTGCTATCAGCTGCCGCGCGTGTGCCGCGGGTTCCGCTGTATGTCGGGTTTAACGTCAAGTCCTTTTCGACTTCGGTTAATCTTGAGCCGGGGGTGCCGCTAGGCATCGGTGCGGGTTGGGGGATAGACTTCGGGCTGCAGTCTGCGTTAAAAATCCGCGTAGGTGCTGTGAAAATCGGGCTGGTGCTTCCGAATTTGCTATCGCAAGTCGCTTACGAGCGCGAGGCGGTAGAACGTTACAGTGAATCACTTTTGCGGGAATGGCGCGTCGGCGTTGCGCTGAGGGGCGATGGTGGTTTAGTCGCCGTTGATATGGCGAACGGGCATCCCTTAATCGGCGGCGAGTATCGGTTCAATTCAGGAGATAACACGTTCGCCGTGCGGTTGGGATGGCGATTTACTGAAGGCGTGTCCCGCGGCCTCACTGCCGGGTTTGGCTATCACGGTGGCAACCTCGCGTTGGATTATGCTTTTGTGAGCGGGTTCTATGCGGCGCAAAGTTCGCGTTTTTCGGTTCGGATTTTCTATTGAAAGCCACCTGCACGGCAAAGCACACGGACAGTTATGGAAATCTGTCCTTACTGTGCATTCAAGAGTTGTCAGGATGAATTTCTCTATCCGCTGGCAGTATTTTCTATTTCTGCAAAACGGACACTAACAAATCACCTTCGCGAGATGCATCGACTGTCCGAAACGGTGATGCCGCTATTTCTTCCCCGAGGTCTGCCGCCAAAAAGAAGTGGACGTAATTCGGCGTGCCGAGTGTGAAATTGTCACCTGCCTCTAGCGTCTCGTAGTCCGAAGCGAATTGATGGTAGTTGTCATCGTAAGTGGGTTCGTAATTGTCACAGAAAGGGTCGAGAATTTGCTGAGACAGATAGAGAGATGCGTTTGGCGTTAGCACTCGTGCGATTTCTGACAAAAAAGCGATTCTTGCTGCGCGGTGTGGGATATAGCAGTAGGTTTTCACCAAGGACGCCGCGTCAAATGAGGCATCGGGGAACGGCAATGTCGGCGGTTGGTATCGCAGAAACGTTGCGTTGCAGTTGCGTTGTTGGGCGAATTGTTGTGCTTGCGCAATCTGTTCTTCTGCGACATCGATGCCGGTGGGAGCATATCCTTGCTTTGCGAGTGCAAAGACGAGCCGTCCCGTTGCGCAGCCGATGTCGAGGCATCGGCTACCTGCCGGGAGCGCATCAACGAATGCCTGTTCGGCTTTGGAGAGTCCGTTGTCCGCTTCGTTGCTGCGTTGGGAGAGTTCTTCGGGGCGGTTGAACCATTCCTTTACGGAGTTGAGCAGGGATTGGGATTCCGTGTTCACTCTATCTTCTTCAATAGCGGCATGGGTACTATTTTTCACGGAATTCTCGCGTTGCGGCTTGCTGAGCACGGTGTGTTTTTTCACTTTTTTGTCCCTTCTGCGCTGCGGCGACGCTCAACGCCATCGCGTCAAATTTGCCCGCGAGTGCGTCTATTTTCGCTTCCAGCTCCTTTTTCGTTTCGGCGACGCTGTCGGATAGGGCGGCGAGTTTCTGCGCCATCTCCGTTTTTGATACGTTGACATCCGCGGATAGCGCGTCAAATTTGCCCGCGAGGTTTGCCATTTTGCGTTCCATCTCCGTTTGAAAGAGGGCGACATCTGCGGCCAGCTGGTCAAATTTTCCCTCAAGTTCCTTTTTGGAGAGGGCGACGGTGATGGACAACGCCTCGAATTTGGCTTCAAGTGCCACTTTCGTTGCGGCAACACTGGCGGACAGTGCATCGAATTTTGCCACCACCTCCCTTTTGAACAGTTTGACTTCCTTGGCCAGGTTGTCGAACTTTTCGGAGAGGGTGTCAAATTTGTCGGAGAGGACTTCAAAATTGACTTCTAGGCTTTTTTCGACGTTGTCAAGCCGCCCAGTAAGATTGCGGTTCAAAGTCTCCATTTGCTCGGCTAGATTCTGTTGCGAAGCCTCCAGCCGCTCGATAGAATTTCGCTGCGAATTCTCCATCCGGTCTAGCCGATTGGAGAGCTCGGCCCGCAGATTTTGAAATGCCGCCTCTATCCGCTCGGCGAAATTCCGTTGTGAATTCTCCATCCGGTCTAGCCGATTGGAGAGCTCGTCCTGTTTTCGTTTTCGGCTCCACAGCCATGATGCGAGTAAGGCGACTCCGGTCGCAATCAGGGATGTGACAATGCCCGGCAGCATTTCCGCGATAAACGTATTCATAACAGATTTCTCCTTCATTTATGTTAGTTAAGGGTAGTATACCATGAAAGTTTGCGAGTGTCAAGTGATATTTTGGGGAATGCAGACAGGTTTTTGCAATTTGCGGCACGGCGAGGGACAAGCCCTCGCCCTACGGGTGTTATTCTATCTCGCGTGCCCGATGAGTAGCACCGCGGCGGGGAGCGATGTTGCCTCTGCCTTTGCAAAGGCGCGTGGGATGCACCCGATATCCGCGTCTGTCTCCAGCATTTCGTAAGGCAAGTTCCACGCCTTCAACGTCGGCTCAAGGAAGGTGGCGACGGAGTCTACCCACTGCCCCTCGGTGTTGCGATTGTGATACCCGCGATACCCGATGAGGACTACCACCGGCACCTGCATGTTGACGACAGTGCCGCGAATCGCGTCGCCGGATTCTAAAAAGCCGGTGTTTTGGATGATGATGACAGGCTGCTTCCCGCCGACATATAATCCCGATGCAATGGCGAACGCTTCTCCTTCACGGGTAACTGTGATGACTTCAATATCTGGTTGCGCGCGTAAAAGTTCGTATATCCGCGCGCTGCCATTGTCCGGAACGCCTACGGCGTGCGTGATGCCACGTTCTTTCAGTTCGTTAACGATGTTTTGTGCTGATGCCACTTTGTGCTCCTGATGTGTTGGGTGCGTGCTTAGGTGAAGATTCAAAAAATAATCGGATAATTTCGGTAGGCGGGACATCCCTGGCCCGATATCGCATGCATCGAGACCGGGAGGAGTCGAGACCAGGAGGGGTGCATCGAGACCAGGAGGTTTCTCCTACCGGGGTGCATCGAGACCAGGAGGTCTCTCCTACCGGAGGAGGTTTCTCCTACGGGCTACCGGGGTTTGGAAATTTTCCGTTTTAATTCTGAAATTTCATGAAAGCACGCCTACGAGAATAGTAACGGGCGGATATGGAAATCCGCCCTTATAGAGATTGCGCATCTACTGCCGCCCTTCTACTAAAGCGTCAACCACCATCGGATCGGCGAGGGTGGAGGTGTCGCCCAGTTCGGTGATGTCGCCTTCGGCGATTTTGCGGAGGATACGGCGCATGATCTTCCCGGAACGGGTTTTCGGCAACGCTGGCGTAAACTGAATCTTGTCCGGCGTGGCGATGGGGCCAATATGTTGACGCACCGCGAGTTTGATCCCTGTTTCTACCGCCGCCGAGGCAGGTTCGCCTGTCATTAAGGTGACATACGCGTAGATGCCTTGTCCCTTAATATCGTGCGGGTATCCGACGACAGCGGCTTCTGCCACCGCTGAATGTTGTCCAATCGCGCCTTCTACCTCCGCTGTGCCGAGCCGGTGCCCAGAGACGTTCAGTACGTCGTCAACACGACCGGTGATCCAATAGTAGCCATCCTCGTCGCGCAGCACGCCGTCGCCTGTCATGTAGTAGCCGGGGAACCGCCGGAAATAGGTATCCAAGAACCGTTCATGATCTCCGTAGATAGTGCGCATGATGCCGGGCCACGCCGTTTTGATACAGAGGTACCCGGTCGCGGGATTGCCTTCTACCTCGTTGCCTGCTTCGTCCAAAATAACGGGTTCGATGCCGAAGAAGGGGAACGTCGCTGAGCCCGGCTTCAACGGTGTTGCTGCAGGCAGGGGTGTCATCAGAATTCCGCCGGTCTCGGTTTGCCACCACGTATCGACGATGGGGCACCGTTTCTCGCCCACGGTGTTGTAATACCAGAGCCATTCCGGTTCCTTAATCGGTTCGCCGACTGTGCCGAGCAATTTGAGCGAGATTCTCTCAGAGTTCTCCACCCATTTGCTGCCCTCTTTCATCAAGGCGCGCAGTGCTGTGGGTGCGGTGTAGAAGATGTTAATCCGATGTTTATCCACGATCTGCCAGAACCGTCCGAAATCGGGATAATTCGGCACACCTTCAAACATCACGGTAATGGCGCGGTTTGCGAGCGGGCCGTAGATAATGTAAGAGTGCCCGGTAATCCAGCCGATATCCGCCGTGCACCAATAGACATCGCCTTCGTGGTAGTCAAAAACCTGTTGGTGCGTGTAGGCGGCGTAAACGAGATAACCGCCGGTGGTATGCAGCACGCCCTTCGGTTTGCCTGTGGAACCGGAGGTATAGAGTATGAAAAGCGGTTCTTCGGCATCCATCGGTTCGGGTTGGCATTCTGCGTCGGCGGTTGCCATTGCTTGGTGCCACCAGACATCGCGCGCGTCGTCAAAATCTACTGTGTCGCCGGTCCGTTCCACGACGACGATTTTCTCAATAGAGGGACATTCGGCGACTGCTGCGTCGGCGTTCGCTTTCATCGGGATGTCGCGGCGGTGTCCGCGCATAGCGGTATCTTGCGTTATGAGCAGTTTACACGCCGAGTCGTTAATCCTGTCGCGGAGGGATTCCGCCGAGAACGCGCCGAAAACGATGGAATGGATAGCCCCGATACGCGCGCATGCTAGCATCGCAATTGCTAGTTCGGGCACCATCTGGAGATAGATGCACACCCTGTCGCCTTTGTGGATGCCTTGCGTTTTCAGCACATTGGCGCACTTTTTCACCTCGGCGAGGAGTTTGCTGTAAGTGAACCGCTTATCTTCGTCTGGCGCGTTGCCTTCCCAGATAATCGCGGTTGCCTCGCCGTGCCCTGCTTCTACGTGCCGGTCTAGGCAGTTATAGCATGCGTTGAGCGTGCCGCCCTCAAACCACTTGATTTCGCCGTTGACAAAATCGTAGTCGCGCACCGTATCCCATTTCTGGTACCATGTCAACCGTTCGGCGATGTTTGCCCAGAACGCTGCCGCATCTTGGATAGATTCGGCGTACTGCGCTTGATAGGCATCTAAACTGTTGACGTGCGCCGCACTGAGAGGATAGGCTGTCTCCACCGGTGGAAAAATATTGTTAGCCATAAAGAAATCTCCTTCGTGTTATTTCCGCAGCTATCGCTGGGGGCCGTAGTGCGAGGGCCTGTCCCTCGCTAGGTTACGGTGCTCGCGGGGGACAGGCCGCCGCGCTACGTTCCAGGGGGCTCGCGCAAGCAGCCCCTGCGGAGAAAAAAAATGTCCGATTATTTTATGAAACCTTATACGAACCCGAACTATAGAGGTTCGTTTAGGCCTATAACAAGATGCCGGAGTTGTCAACCTTCAAAATGCGAAACGGTTACAGCGACGACATCCATTGTCATCGCGACGAGCCAGTGAATTGCTGCACCATAAAGAAAAGAGCGCGTCTCTAGCGCGAGCACGCCGAGCAATACGCCTGCAACGATTGAACCGATGGCCTCCGGCATCGGTTTGGAATAGTGCATCACCGCAAACGGAATCGTCTGAATGAGGATGCTGTAGTTCCCGAATCGCCGCTCCAGCCCGAACAGCATGAATCCACGGAAGAAAAATTCCCACGAGAACATGTAAACGCCGTAGGCGAGTTGATACGGCAGGAACGCCTGCCAGCTTGCCGAGACGGCCTTGCAAAGCGGATACTTTGCGAGGAAGGGTGGATACAC
This sequence comes from uncultured Poribacteria bacterium, assembly GCA_958296135.1. GTDB lineage: Bacteria > Poribacteria > WGA-4E > WGA-4E > WGA-3G > AGPOR5. Next base: position 2,587,454 of record CATQHZ010000001.1, on the reverse strand, counting down.
GAGCACCGCGCCAATCACAACAGGTATCATGACTATCCACGCCGCTGCTGTCACACTCCAACCGAGTTTCTGATTACCGAACCGAAGTCCGTAATCGCAAAGCCGCGTCTTTGTTCCAAATTTGGCGACGAGAGCCGGCAGGAGGAACAGCGTGAGGGCGGTTGTCAAAAACCAGTAGTAGTAAGGATAGCTCTCTGCCAGCGGGAAATTTTCAAAATACGTCGCGAAGTGGCTCCGAAAGAACCGTGTGCGGCTGTAGTACCGGTGCAGTGTCAGGAGAAGCGCAGCGGCGAGCAAAATCAGCGTTGCCTGTCGTTCCCAGTTGTGCAGATATTTTTCTCGTAATCTTTGGAGGAGCAAATTCACGTTGACATCCTGTGCGTTTTCGGGTATTATATCATAATGTGCATTTTTTTGTCAGGCTAGATTTCTATATCTGTTTTCTGTATCTGTCTGTCGCTTGCCAATTCAAGTTAGCCTTCTCATAACGTAGCGCGGGGGCCTGTCCCCCGCGATTGTTAGGGCTCGGTGCAGTGGCGATGAATCTATGAGATACTAGGAGAACCTACCCTAATCTAGCAGTGTGCATTTTGACTTGCATTCGGCGTGGATTTGTGGTATAATATAGTTGCCGTTGGGAGGTGAGACCTACTAAGCGCGGCATCCCGCCGTGTCTCTCACCTCCACCTTACCTTAGTAGGAAGGAAAAACAACGGCGAACGGTGACACCTATGGCATTACGAGCCCAGAAGATAGCACTCACTCCAACTGAGGAACAGGTCGAGGCATTTAACCTGCATGTGCAATTCGCACGCGCCGCCTATAATGCCGCACATTCTGATTGGAACGCCGACCGCCGTAACTCCCTCTACGATTTGAAGAAAATCTTCAACTCACGGAAGCGCGAGGTGTTCCCCGAATTCGCCGCGTGTTCTCAAAACGCAGGCAAGACTGCTATCCACGCTTTCGGTGATGCTATCGCCAGATACAAATCGGGACAGAATGGTGCGCCCAAACGGAAGACGCATAAGTCTCGCCCCGCGTTCCAGATTGATAATGGTGTCAATACTGTCAAAATGACGGAGGACGGCAAACACGTCGTCCTCCCGATAATTGGACAGGTTAGGTTGCATGAAACCCCTCGATGGACAGGTGAAGTTCGCCGTGCTTTCGTTAAGCGAATCGCACATCGATGGTATCTCAGCATCCTCGTCGAAGTTGATGTCCCGGAACCGCCCGACACGTCAGCACTGCCCGCCGCAGGTTGCGATGTCGGCATCTCCGCCCTCGCCACGATGGACGATGGCACTGTCTACGAAAATCCGCGTGCCTTGCGCGTCAATGAACGCAAACTACGTCGCGCAAACAAGGCACTCGCCCGCAAGACGTTCATGAGCCGCAACTGGTGGCAGGCGAAGGAACGCCTCGCCCGCCTGCACGCCCGTATCGCCAATGTGCGAACCGATGCCCATCATCAGGCAACACATCGCATCCTGCAAGGCATCTCGGCACTTGGCATCGAGAGCCTCACCGTGAAAGGTTTGATGAAAAATCGCAAGCTGAGCAAGGCACTCGCCGATGCAAGCCTCGGTGGTTTTCTCGTCAAACTTAAATACAAAGCGGTGTGGCGTGGCATCCGCATTGTGTCGGCAGATACGTTCTGGCCGTCAACACAGCGATGCAGTTACTGTGGATACGTCAAACGTGGCGAATTCAAACTGACGCTCAAGGACAGAGAATACCACTGCGGTATCTGCGGATTGGTAGAGGACAGAGACGTTAACGCCGCTATAAACCTTCGACAGCTCGCGTCTAGCACGGACGAGAGTCTAAACGCCTGTGGAGACGCTGTAACACCTACTTTGGTAGGCTGGCATCAGAACCCGCGTGTGCGCGGAAGAAGCAGGAAACCGCTGACCTCTCAGAGACTCGTAGACTTGCACAGGTTTCCAGATTAGTCTACATTTGACGAGATTCTTATAGGTTATGTAGTGCGGCTAGTGAGATGATTGAACTTGAAAGAATTAACCGCATTTTAATCGTCAGGCTCGCGCCGCTCGGTGAAACGGTTTTGACTACGCCGGTTATTCGCGCGCTACGGTGCCGATTTCCCGATGCCTACATCGCTTACATGGTGGCGCCGACGCGAGAGGATTTGGTATCAGCGAACCCGCATTTGGATGCGGTGTTGACGTATCAGCCTTCGGTGCCGCGACTGATTTATCAACTCGTTCGGGAGAGATTTCAGATGGCGGTTGTGCTACAGCCGACGTTCCGGTTGGTGCTGCACACCTTTCTCGCCAGAGTTCCGTTCCGTGTTGGGTTTGAGACGAACGCAGGCGGTAAGAGCCTGCTCAATCTTGCGGTGCCGAATAACACGAATCAGCATGAGGTGCAGCGTTATCTGGATGTTGTCCGCGCGCTCGGTATTGAAGGCGAATTGGCTGATGAACCGGAAGTCTTTGTTGATGACGCTGCGCAAGCGTGGGCTAATAGATTTTTCTCGAAGTTAAACCTTGATGATGGCAGGCCGGTTATTGGGCTCAACCCCGGTGCTGCGACAACCTATCGCCGCTGGGCTTGCGCTAATTTCGCAATAGTCGGCGACCGGATGCGCGAAGTGTATGACGCGCACCTCATCATCACGACGGGGCCCCGAGAGGGTGAGCTTGCCGCGCATCTGGCAGCTCATCTGGCGCGTTCGCCTGTTATCGTTAAGGATACAACGCCGATGCAACTCGCCGCGCTGCTGCAGCGGTGCCATCTCTACATTAGCAATGATACCGGTCCGATGCACCTGAGCACGGCGTTGAAAACGCCGACAATTGCGCTGTTTGGTGCGTCAAACCCGTTGCAGTGGGGGCCGCCGTGGCGTAAACATACCGTCATCGCACGCGAGGATTGCCCGTTTATGCGGACGCTTTCACCGAAAGCGTGGGACGCACACCCCGAGGTTGCACGCCAAAACCTCGCGGCGATTACACCAGACGCAGTGATGGAAGCGGTGGAGAAAATGTGCCTTTTTCTGTAAGGCCGGGTGGCTATATCTGTCCATCGCGATGATTATCTAATGGAATGACTCCCATGGTGAGACCGGAACGTGTGATTCTCAACATCCTAACGAATGCGCGAACTCGAATGCACCAGCAAGTCCTCTTGCAAAAGGTGACAAGCGCGCTCTTTTGTGGGCTTTTACTGCTCGCTATACTGTTTGTAGTAAACCGCCTCATCCTGCTTCCGATGCGGATAACGGATATGAGTTTGCTCGGCGTTTTGGGAGCAGTCGGTGTGGGTATCTGCTTAGGTTTCAGACACCGAAAGGATTTGCGAGCGGTGGCGCGTATTGTCGACTTGCGCATGGGGCTCAAGGAACGGTTGAGCACAGCGTATCAATTAATAAGTGCCGATGACACTTCCGCTTTCGCTCAGTTCCAAATTCGCGATACTGCGAACGCCGTTTCCGATAGGCGCGAGCACCTGAGTGCGACTTTTCCGTATCGCGTGCCCGGCATCCTAAAAGCGGTTCCGATTCCGTTGCTGTTCATTGTGTTCTCTTTTGCCGTGCCGCGGCTCTATGACGTGCCGCCGCCGCTCACCGTTGCCCAACAACAAGTTGTTGACGCGGCGGTGCAAAACCTTGAAAAGTTGCAGACTGATACTCCACAAATACGGGAGACGGTGAACAAGTTGAAAGCCGCAAAGGATGTGCGCGATGCACAGGCGCAGTTAAGCGCGTTGAATACAGCGGTGCGGAAGCAACAGGTGGAGCAAGCCGCTGAAGTTGAAGCTGCTATCGCCGAAGCGACACAGGCGACACCGCGCTTTAAGGGGATGAATGCGAACGAACTTTCGGCGGAATTGGAGGCACTCGCGGAACAACCGGAGATTTCACCGGAACTCCAGGCTGAACTCGCTGAACTCTTTGCGCGTTTGGCTGAACGTTTACCGAACACATTGCTGGCAGAGATTCAGGGAAAGGCAGTGTCCCCGGAAACTTTGCGAGATATTGCCGAAGTCCTCCGGCAGGTAAAGGCGTTCCCGCAGCTGGCGCAGCTGGAGGCGCAGCTTACGGCGAGTCGGAAAGAGCTCGCGCTGGCAAGCATTGAGCCGCAAAATTCTTCCGGCGGCGTGGCCAATAACGATGGCGCGCCTGGGCAAGAGGCGGGCAACGGCGAGGTGCAAGGAACGCTTGAAACGGTGCCGAGCGAATCTCCGGCACGCTTGGAAAGTGTGTCAATGGATAAAGAGCGCGCGGGGGACAGGCCCCCGCGCTACGGTGAAGAGTCTCTCCTGACTGGCGATGAAACGCCATCGTTGCAAGTGAACGGAGAGCAGCTGACGCTCACGACGGAACCCTCAGCGGATTCCCAACGCTTATCCCGGGTCTTCACGGGAGCAGAGGCCCTGAGAGGCGATGGTTCCTACCGTCTTTTCAGCGACGTTGTGCTGAATGCCAAGCGAGAGTATGCGCAAGCCATTGAAAATAACCGAATTCCGGTCCGGTATCGGGCACAAATCAAAGCCTATTTGGAGGCTATTGCCATAGGGAAGGAGAATTAGTTAAGGAGACAATGAAAAACAGCCTCATTAAAATTGTAATCACTGCCGGCACCCTTGCAGCGGTTTATTTGTTGTTAAGACATTACGGCGTGACGGATGCTATTCGGCTGGAAAACGTGCCGAAAATCAAAACTTGGGTTGCGGGCTTCGGGGCGATAGCTCCGCTGATTTACATGGGGATTTACCTCGTGTCCACCATTTTCTTCCTGCCCGGTTTCCCGGTGACGGTGCTGGCGGGGATTGCCTTCGGCCCGGTGTGGGGTGTCTTCTACGCCTCGGTTGCCTCGATTATCTCTATTGCCTTCGCATTCCTTATTGCTCGTTACGCTGTGCGCGGGCTGGTTGCAAGTTGGGTGGCGAGCAATCCGCAGTTCCGCAAAATCGATGAACAAGTTGAACAGCAAGGCTGGCGCGTTTTGATGTTTACGCGCCTCGTGCCGATTTTCCCGTTTAACCTGCAAAACTACGCCTATGGCCTGACGAGCATCCGATTTTCTACTTATCTGCTCGTCTCAGCGATTTTCATGTTGCCGGGGACAACGGTGCTGGTGCAACTCGGCGGCGCGTTTGTCAGCGGCGAGGGGGACTTCGTGAAGACCATGGTTTATCTCGGCATCGTGGGGTGTCTGTTTTTGTTGCTCTCCTTCGTTCCAAAGTTCTTTCGTCGGAGGAAACCATCGGGTTTTTAGGGCTCGGCGCAAAGAGCAATACTCTATAACACTAACAACCAGAAGAAACGAACTCTCCTCTGCAGACCGATGCATGGCGCGGCACAAGACCGCGCCCTACGGACTAAGGGGCCCTTTCACTGACGGCCCCTTTTACCGTAGTGCGAGGGCCGTCACGCCGAAACGGCCCCTTTTACCGTAGCGCGAGGGCCCGGCGATCGCGAATCGCCGAGGGTTCCCCTCGCGATCTACCGACCTACACAAAAAACGACCGAAACCCCGGGACTTCGGCCATCTTCTCTGCAGATCGATGCATGGCGCGGCACAGGACCGCGCCCTACGGACTAAGGGGCCCTTTCACCGTCGCGCGATGGCCCGGCGATCACGAATCGCCGAGGGTTCCCCTCGCGATCGTCCGAACCACACGAACCCGCCCCCTCGCACCGTAGCGCGAGGGCCGTCACGCCGAAACTTTGTCATCTCTGCAGCCTCGCTGCAGAGATGTCCACTGTCCCTCGCGATCGTTCGACCTACACAAAAAACGCCCGAAGCCCCAGGACTTCGGCCCTCTTCTCTGCAGATCGATGCATGGCGAGGCACAGGACCGCGCCCTACGGTAGAAGGGGCCCTTTTTACCATCGCATGGCGCGGCACAGGACCGCGCCCTACGGACTAAGGAGCCCTTTTAACCGCAGCATGGCGCGGCACAGGCCCGCGCCCTACGGTAGAAGGGGCCCTTTTTACCATCGCATGGCGCGGCACAGGACCGCGCCCTACGAACTAAGGGCCCCTCGCGATCGCCCAACCCAAACGAAAACAGCCGCAACCCCAAGGGGCCACGGCCGTTTTCTACATCGCGAGGGACAACCCTCACCCTACATCTATTTCGCCTGCTTTTTCACAGCACCGAACGTCGTCAACTGCCGATTTGCCGCAGAGACAGGCCCCCGCAACATCCGCGTCGCTAACGTCACCGGCCGGCCATCAAACGCGACCTCCTCGATCTGATAATAGTACTCAACACCCGGCTTCGCAGACGTATCCGTATACGTATACGTCTGACGCTCACCTGTCGTGCCAGCACCCGCAATCAACGCAGCATTCAGCAGCGTGAAACCGCTCGTGCGTTTCTCACTACGGCGCAGGTTAAAGCCAGCGTTGTCAACTTCAGACTCCGTCGTCCAGGTTAAGACAACCGCGCCAGCTTCATTGTGCATCACCGAGAAACTTGACAACTCCACCGGCAAGGCACCGCCAGCGCGATACCCCGGCGTGCCGATATCCTCGGCATGCCCATAATGGAGTTCTGACACGGCGAGTCGCTTGACGTTCGATGCCAGGGCCCAACTCGCACGCTGCTTCCCTTTCCGCGCCACGCCGTTGTCGTAACGCCGAATGAGCGAACTCCGAACGCCTTCCTCGGCACTCACCGGTAACGCCCACGCCGGTGCATCTTTCGTCCGACGATTACCATCAGTGTTGCCAACCTCGTCTACGAGGTTACCGTTGCTATCGGTAAGTTTCAGGTAGAACCCTTCCGCGCTCAGGAACGTATCCCGCGCAGTCTTAATGCGCAGGTTCCTCTGATGCAAATCCAACAGGTTGTAAACCCGCTCCGCAGGAAATACCGTGCTTGACGATGCACGCGCAGGGCCCGCGACAATCAGCAGCGTCTGATTCGGTTGAATCACCTTCTCCTGCAACGTCAACGCCACAATCGGCCTACCGACGAGCTCCTCGGAATCCACATTCTGGAACTCCAGTTCCCACCGGTTCAGATTGAGTGCCTCGGTTTTGGATTTATTATACAACTCTATCCACTGTGGCAGTGTCCCACCACCCGAATCGAACATCACTTCGCTGATAGTGATACTGCCTTTTGGCGTGGCCGCACCCGTTTTCACGGCACCATTCGGATACCCCGGCGTGCCAGCGGTGGCAGCAGACTTGGAAACATTCCTGTCATAGCCGATACCGGTGAAGGCGGCTTCTGCCCATGCATCTTTGTGGTAACCCACAATATCTGCCTTCGCGCGCTGCCACACCTTACCAGAGCCGAGAGCCCCTTCGGTATCACCACCGGGAGCTTGTAGCACTTGCAACGGCCACACGTAGGTATCATAGTCACCTGTCTGCTCGCGAACGAACGCATCCGTGTCACTGCCACCGCCACCGGCGACATCGACAAATGCCTCGTTCATACCGAGTTTCTCCTTGGCGTTCCGCAGAATCAACAGGAACTGCCCATCATCCGGCAACGCGAGGCCCGAGACAACGAGATACTGATGCGGCGAACCTTTCTGCTCTACGGCGGAAGTGGCAATATCATCGCCACCGGCGAGAGACGTTTTGGCCGGCGAGGTACTCACCAGCAGCAACAGCCCGTTCGCCGGCACGCTCACATCCGCGAAAACGACAAGCGATGTATCTTCCTTTTTGTCATCTTGCACGACACTGAGCTCCCAGTCTTTCAAGGAGACAGCCGAACCCGTGACATTGCGGAGTTCCAGCCAGTCGTTTGCAGCACCGCTGCCATTGCCGAACTCGTTAAAAACAATCGGACTGCGAGGCACAGCAGACGCAGCAGCCTTCGGCGAAGCCGCCTCGGGGAAAAACGGCACAACCGGTATAACCGGTGTCTTCCGGACGACAGGCGCAACCTCCCGCCCAGACGTATCTTCCACCGGATCTAACTCCGGCACCGAGGCTGGCGCAGCACCAGACGCAACAGCTGGCACCGCTGTCCCAACCTGCTGCCCATCCGGCGCACCTAGGGGCCCAGACAACAACGTCGTCTCTTCCGGCACGAGTATCTCAACAGAGGGAGCACGCACTGCATCCGTCACCGTGTCCGTGGCTGCCACCGTATACGCAAACGTCACTTTCGTCGAATCCGTGCCTGCCGCCGCTGTCCAAACAGCATGCCGCGCATTGGCCAACACCTGTTCACCCAGATACACCACCAGATACGGCGGGTTCGCCCCTTCATACCGTAGATTCTCCTGGGCATACGTCACCGACACTTCAATCTTATCCCCGGCGGTATAGACACCCGCGGGGGGCTCGACAATCTCCGGCGTTTCCACCACGCGCAACGGATTGTCCACCGGCACCGTCAACGTATTCGATGCCAGACTGGCGTTGCCTGCAATGTCCATCGTGGCACCCGCCGGCAAGGCGATAGTGACATCGCCGACGAAACCGAACGGCGGCGTAATCGTCGCTTTGTAGACGAGGAACGACGCAGAATTCTTCGCGCTACCGAGCGGAAATGCCAATGCCGGATAGTCCCGGAGAATCTCATGCTCACTTGCAATCTCTCCCGGATGGCGGGCGATATGTCTCTCCCTGGCGCTCGTTGAATCCTCCGAAAGGCTCTCTGTCCAGTGAGGGGAAGGGGGCCACCGCTCGGTAGCCCGGTGATCTAGCCCAACATACGTCAACGCAACCTGCCACGCATCACGCGTTACACCGGGGCCGGTAATGCTGACATCCGCGGGTTGAAAACTCTCCCCCACTTCGTCTGCTACCGCACTCTTCGCATCCGGATGGTTGAAAAAACGGAATTCCACATCAAACGTCGCTGTCTGCGTCGTGCTTTCCGTAACACCGAGGTCAAAATCTGTTACCGGTGCAGCGGCAGCATCCAAGCTGACGATTGCAGTCCGTTTATCATCGGTGTGCGTCTCGCCGTTCTTTATCAAGCCGGGAATCCACACCGTCGCCGGCAGGGTATCTACAATGAAATTACGGACTTTAGACGCTTCGCTGCCTGGGAGCGCGCGGATAGTTTCATCGCCAGACCAGAGGATGTGGTTATAATGAAAGCCCGAAGCACCTCCATAAGTCCAGTCTGTCTCTGACATCTCGCCGATAAAATAGGCCATCAGCGCGGATTGGGTGTCTGCCCACCTCTGAAGGAACCGGTTGCCACCGAGGTCCCTTATCCACTTCGCGTTCGGGTCGTCCTCCGGCCAAAGTTGGCCCCGATTGTAGGCGTTATGCCGAAGAGCGGAGTAAAGCTGGAGATCGCTGAATCTGTAGTCTCCCGCTTCCACCGTATACCTGAAGACGAGCGTATCGGTCCCTGCCCCGGAATGGTAGTCTGCATATTTACCAACGAGCGTGCCGCCCCCTAATCTCAGCGTCGGTGGAGTGGCAGCGTCCACCGTTACCGCCTTATCAAACCGCACCGAATAGTAGATGGTGTCGCCTAAGCCGTAGTAGTAAACCTGCCGGCTGTCGGCGAGAGCCGGCTTAGAATAGCCATCCTCCATCACGTGCGCACACACGCTCGTGTAACTGGAACCTCGCAGAAGAGAATGGGCTATGCAGTGCTCGCGTATTTCGTGATAGCGAGAATGCCCACCCCTGGGCGCGTTATCTATCGGATAGCCACTACTGTCGGAGAACCGAACCGGATGGGTATGGATAGGAGCCAACTCCGGGCCTACGCCATCTACTCTGGGATACTTGACATTTCTAGTGTCGAACGTGATCGCCTTTTTAGCTGACGATCCCCATCGGTTATTAGAAAAAGGGGTAGCCATCGCTGCAGAATCAAGCCACCCACCGTCGGTATCAACGTCGCCGTTCTTCACCCGATAAAAGTAGACAGCAGTAGCATCTGCAAGTGCTGGACTGAGCCCAGCGTTGCCGGGGGGGCCTTCCAAGTAGACGTTAGGAGGCGGTGACTGTTTAATCCTGTTCGGGTTAGTCGTGTGAGCCGCTGGTCTTCCCAACCCGGCCGCATCAAAACCAGGGAAGTTTAACGTTAAGTACCAGAGGTCTACATTCTGTAGATGAAGCGCAATCGCGATGATATCCCCCCCACCCGCCGTGACGGGGCTTGCGCTATCGTGGTCGTTGGAGTCAGTAATCTCGGTACCGCCGCTCACCGTGCCGTGGCTCGTACCGAGTTTCACGTACGGCCCCGTCGCCCACGGGTGACCCCGTATACTTGACTGCCCGGTTTGCACCGCGGTTGGATAACCCGCATCGGCGAAGCTGGGCACCACATCTGGGTTCACGTAGATTCTAATGCCAGCTACTGATTCTACGGCTTGTGCGTCTATCGGTATGCCGAGCATCGAAACTATCCCGACGACGAGCAGCAAACATAAGAAAAAAATGGAATGCCTTTTCATAGGAAAATTCTCCTCTTAGAAAAATGAAATGAAATGAATAGGGGGTTTCCGCCGCACCGATTGCGGCGGAAACATGTAGGAGAGACCTCCCGGTCTCGACTTGCCTTAGAGTTTCCGCCGCACCGATTGCGGCGGAAACATGAAGAGTAGGAGGGACCTCGGGTCCCGATAATACCGTTGTCGTCCCACCGATTGCAGTAGAGCGCAGCAGATGTCGCAGTCTCGGAGAAAACAGGGTAACCGTGGGCGAATGCCCACGGTTATCCTGCCCCTTTATATCCCTAGTGGGGACAGAAATTTCCCCGGAACAACGCTGGTGGCCCTCGACGTTGCAGCCGTCGGTGCAACGCGAAGAGCCCCGTGGCAGCCGCGTCCACGCGAACGTGAGCGGTTGCCACGGAGCAATGTGAGTCGCGCGCATGCACCGCGCGCGGTTTTTCATATTGGAATTGTGAGCAGGGATATCCCCCCAGAGCCCCTTCCTGTCGAGTCTATCAAGGATTAACTGGCGTAAAGTAAGGGGGGGGTAATCTGGTCTAGGGCATCATCAACGGGAGGCGCAAACGCAAACGGGGATACGGCGCGCAGCCGCGGTGGCTTCAGCGTCGCTTTCACAGATGTTTGCAGGCGAATCGGGTGATCCGCGCGGAATGGAGTGTTCACGTTCGTGCTCCTTTATTGGTTGCGTTGAATGTCATGCCCCAAATCGATGATATGATATAATATAGTATACCACATTTTTGCGCGTTTGTCAAATTAAAAATGTGATTTTTTTTAGATGCTATCATTTTTTTGCGACTCAAAACGGCCCGCAAGAAAAGGCCCCTTTTCACCGTAGGCCCCTTTTCACCGTAGCGCGAGGGCCCGGCGATCGCGAATCGCCGAGGGTTCCCCTCGCGATCCTCCTCGATAGACCGATGAATGGCGCGGCACAGGACCGCGCCCTACGGACGAAGGGGCCCTTTTTACCATCGCATGGCGCGGCACAAGACCGCGCCCTACGGTAGAAGGGGCCTTTTAATCGTCGCGCGAAACAGGCACCTTTTCACCGTAGCGCGGCGGCCTGTCCGCCGCGATCTCTCGACCGATAAGAAAGGCCCCCTTTCACCCTCGCGCGCGGGAAAACCTGTTCCTCGCGATTCCTCTCGCTAGACCGCAGCATGGCGCGGCACAGGACCGCGCCCTACGGACTAAGGGCCTTTTCACCGTAGGCCCCTTTTCACCGTAGCGCGAGGGCCTGTCCCTCGCGATCTCTCGACCCACACAAAAAACGCGCGAAATCCCGGACTACCGCCATCTCCTCTGCAGATCGACGCATGGCGCGGCACAGGACCGCGCCCTACGGACGAAGGGGCCCTTTTTACCATCGCATGGCGCGGCACAGGACCGCGCCCTACGGACTCAGGGGCTTTTAACCGCAGCATGGCGCGGCACAAGACCTCGCCCTACGGACGAAGGGGCCTTTTAATCGTCGCGCGAAACAGGCACCTTTTCACCGTAGCGCGAGGGCCTGTCCCTCGCGATCTCTCGACCGATAAGAAAGGCCCCCTTTCCCCTCGCGCGCGGGAAAACCTGTTCCTCGCGATTCCTCTCGCTAGACCGCAGCATGGCGCGGCACAGGACCGCGCCCTACGGACGAAGGGCCTTTTCACCGTAGGCCCCTTTCACCGTAGCGCGAGGGCCTGTCCCTCGCGATCTCTCGACCCACACAAAAAACGCGCGAAATCCCGGACTACCGCCATCTCCTCTGCGGTTTGAAGGCGTGCCTACGGGTTTTGGGCGGTGTCCATCCGACGCATCAACGCTTCCACCGCGGCGAAAGCCTCCTCGCGCGTCCGAATGTCGCCATCAAATTGGCGTTCTTCAATCTGTTTGAGCAGAAACCCGAGCTCCCTGCCCTCTTTTAAGCCGAACTGCTGGATCAGCTCTTTCCCCGTGAGGAGCCGCCCCTGCTTGAGGATAGGTAGGAAATGCTGGTAGTAGGTATCGACAATCTGTGTGATGCGCGCGTCCGTTAGGTTTCCATGCAGTGCTGATGCGAAAAGCAACACGCCTATCCAATCGGACCCGGTCCGTCGCAAGAAGCGAATTATTTCTCGTTGCGTCAACTGTTCCATTGCCAATTGCCGGTGCTCTGCTGCGAGGCATTTCAGGAACTGCGCCGCTTTGCGGCTCAGCCGGAGCCGTTTCGCTATGTCACCGAGTTCACCTCGCAAAAGCAGGCAGAGTTTAATCAACGAACGGCGATTGACTTCCCACCCTAACTCCGTTTCGAGATAGGCATCGTAGTCGGGATAAACGTGGAGGGTTGCTTCAAATGTCTCTAATGCCCTCCAAAGCTCGCGAGGGACAGGTGTCCCTCGCGCTACAGGAGTGTAGGCGGGGCCCGCACCTGCGATGGGGACGATATGCGCTAATAGTCCTACTTCCCACATTTCTTGCAAATAGGGATACGCCTGTTCTACCTTAAGGATTTTCATGACTTCGTCGCGAATCCGTTCGGCAGTGACGCGCGGCAACAGATAGTGATATTTCTGGATGAGCGCGTGGGAGTCCTGACATATTTCAAAACGGAGTTGCGCCGCGAGCCGATAGATACGAATCAAACGGAGCGGGTCATCGCGCACCACTTGTTCACTCGGAAATCGGAGTTGGCGCGATGCCAGGTCTGCCATGCCGCCACACGGATCGATTAACATGGAGGGTTCTCGGGGGACAGGCTCCTGTGCTACGTTATAGTTAGGCGCGCTTTGTAAGCGCGCAGCCCTCAAAATCGCTTCAATCGGGGCTGCCATCGCGTTAATCGTCAGGTCGCGGCGGCGCAAATCATCGATAAGGGACGCGGCACGAAATTGCGCGAAATCCAGGCTCAGGGTTTGCGTTTTGAGGACGACGCGCGCCGTGGGTGGCCGTTCATCTAGCGCGATAAACGTCCCACCGATGTGAGTGGCAAACGCTTTCGCAAACGGAAGTGCGTCCGTAGCCAACGCGAAGTCCAGATCTGCCGTGGGACGATTGAGCAGCAGGTCGCGGATGCTGCCGCCGACGAGGTAGAGTTCCACCCCGTGTGTTTTCGCGAAGGGTCCGAGTGCAGAGAGAATAGGTGCACGCTGACAGAGAGCGGCTACTCTCGCGGGGTAGAAGTCATCTCTCCAAGGCAATCCTTCCGTGTGCGCGCTTTGCAAGCGCGGTATCAACTTTTTCATTGGCCGGCCCTTGCCTTTCGTCGTTGTGCTTTGCGCGATTGGAACAGAATACCATCGAGATGCAGGTGCGTCGCGTAGCCGATGAAACTCGCCACGTAGAACGGTAACCAGTTCTGGAGAGCGTTTGGCATTGCCATCTCTAGTAGCAATCCGAGTAGCTCAAGCGGTTTCTCCCCGCCGGCACTCCACTCTGGGTACGTCACGTAAATCGGGATGACCAGGAAGAGGCACGGTAAGAGGAGCATCGTAACTTTGGAGTGTGTCCATCCGCGGTGTTTGCTGATAATCGGGAGCATAGCGAAGAGCCCTAGCAGTGCGGATTCGAGATACATCCCGAAAACCAGGAGCGCGGCGTTCAGGACAAATAGTACGCGATAGAAGAGCTTCTGGCTCTTGCTTTTGATGTCCACATCCGGCCACAACCCGAAGAGCACCGCGATGGCGAAGCATCCGATGATTTTCAACGGCTGCACCGGTGAGGGGATGGTTGGGTTCCATGTCAGCGGTAATTCAGTAAGGAGTGAAACGGCGAGGGTTGCTACAAGAGAGATGACGAAAAAGGTGGTGTAGGTAACTATCCCGCCGATCCAGTGTTCACGAAACATGCTCATAGGAGATAGTCTAGCATAATTTTGGGAAAATTGCAAGCCCCAACGCTGGGCGGTTTTGCAAACCGTGGGCCGGGGGTACGAGCATGGCGAGGGGAACCCTCGGCGATTCGCGATCGCCGGGTTTTCCCTCGCCCTACGGTAAAGGGGCGGTTTTTTCGCCGGGAAATGAGTGACATAGGGCTAGAAAAATTCCCCAAAACATTTTAATTTGACTTTTCAAGTGAAATTATGATATAATTATGTCAAAATGTTTGCGAATGTATCGGTTTTGTGCTATAATAAGAGGTGAGGGAGGCATCAGATGGCAGTTGGAACGAAAAATTCAGCGATCCAAGGGTGTGGTACGCACCACATCGCGGTCCAGACGCGCGATTGGGACACCTCCTTGTCCTTCTATCAAGATGTTTTGGGGATGGAATTTGTCGCCGAGTTCGGCGGCCCCGACCGGCAGATAGTGCTATTGGATATGGGCGATGGCAGTCATATAGAGCTGTTTCAGCCCACTGCGGATTCACCGTCGGCTGGCGACGCAAGCCCGAATGATCCGGTGACGCACTTCGCGCTCGCCACAACCGATGCCCGCGCTGCGACGGAACATGTCCGGCAGGCGGGTGCCAAAATCACGGTGGAGCCGGTTGATGTGCAACTCGGCGGCATCAGCGCGACTATCGCCTTTTTCACAGGTCCCAGCGGTGAAGTGATTGAGTTTTTTGAAACGCATTCCTAAATTGGCTTGACTTCAAAACGGAGAGCGGTTAATATATTTTTGTAGTTGGGTTCAGGCGAGTCCTACCTACAGAGGAAAGGGCTGCGCGTAGGAGAGATGATGACTGAAACCGAAAAGTCCTCTATTGTTGAGACGTTAGTTCCGTTGCTGGACAGCGAGGGCATTGAGTTGGTAGACGTTGAAGCGCAAGGTAAGACGTTACGCCTCTTAATTCACAAACTTGGCGGGTTATCGGTAGCCGATTGCCAAGCGGTGAACCTGCTTGTCCGTCCGATTTTGGAAGTGTATCAACACTTGGTGCCTTATGCGCAGTTGGAGGTAGCGTCGCCGGGGATAGATAGGCCTTTGAGGACGGCGGCGGATTTTCGGCGGAATCAGGGGCGGCGCGTTCGTATTGATGCCGTGGCGGCAAACGGGCAACCTGACGAGGTGCAAGGCACGGTAGCGGAAGTATCGGATGGGCACGTGGTGCTCACGCAAGCTGTCGGGGGGCGCGTTCACGTTGCGCTTTCGCGTATTCGCGAGGCGCAGGTACAGTTGGAGTGGTGATAAGCACCCTTTCGTTATCAGGATGACGTAATGCCAAGGAAGATGACTGCCTGTGATGAAGAGGGGCGCGCTTTAGTTCTTAGCGGCCCGAAAGATACGTTTTTCGGGGGATGCGCGGTGCTGCCTTGTTTCCAAGAGGCCCTGCGGAAATAATGCGAGACATGCCCCGATTCACTTATGAAACTTCAGGCGGGTTTGAACGACAGCCGGTGATGGGTATAACACAATTTGAGAAAGGAGAGGGAGAATGTTAGCAAACCTGCAAAATGTTCTTCGTCAAAACACAGCGCATACGGAGTTACCGCAGCAAGTTTTCGTTGAGGCGATCGAGGCGGCTCTGCTCGCGGCGGCGCGTCGCGTTTACGGTGCGAATGCCGATGTTTCTGTGGAGATTAACCTTGACGCGAGCGAGATACGGTGCTATGTGCCGAAAAAAGTTGTCAACATTATGCGGGATTTCTTGAAAGAGATTCCGATTGACACTGCGCGGAAGCTCCATGCCGGTGCGGAACTTGGGCAAACGCTTGAGGTGGAAATTAATCCGATGGAGTTTGGGCGGATCCCGGCGCAATTAGCGCGGCAGATCCTCCGTCAAAAAATAAAAGAGGCGGAGCGCGAGAAAATCTACGATGAATTTGAGGGGCGCGAGGGCGAGCTTGTCACGGGCCATGTCCAGCGGTTTGAACGCCGGGGCATCATTCTCGATTTGGAACGAACCGAGGCGTTTTTGCCGCTGCGCGAGGTTGCGCCAGGGCACAGTTACGAACGCGGCAGACGGTTGCAATGCCTCATCTTACAGGTGCGGGAGGCGAACCGAGGCGCGCCCATCGTCGTCTCACGCACCGATAAAAACCTGATCCAGGTGTTATTTGAACAAGAGGTGCCTGAAATTTTTGAAGGCCAGGTGCAAATCGTGGAAATCGCCCGCGACCCTGGGAAACGCTCGAAAGTTGCTGTCACCGCGGTGGAAGAGTCAATCGATGCTGTCGGCACATGCGTCGGTGTTAAAGGTGTCCGCGTGCGAAGCATTGTCGCTGAGTTGGATGATGAGAAGATCGATTTGGTGGAGTGGAGCGATGACCCGAGAGTTTTTATCGGCAACGCGCTGTGTCCCGCCACGGTCTCGCGGGTTGAGCTCAACGAGGCGGCCAGAAATGCCCGCGTCATTGTCCCGGACAATCAACTCTCGCTTGCCATTGGGCGGCGTGGCCAGAATGCGCGCCTCGCTGCGAAGCTGACCGGGTGGAAGATTGACATCAAGAGTGAATCGGAGGCAGTTGTCTCTATTGATGAACTCTTCAAACCGGCGGCATTGCAGGATGTCGGAGAAGAAGGTGTCGCTGCAGGTGCGGAGATATTCTCCGACGCGCCTGCCGTCCATTCCGGGCCGGGGGAAGCGATGCTTACGGAAGCGGACGCGCCTGTCGCTGAAACCGCGCTCTTGCAGGAAGAGGAAACGGACGAAGAGGCGCGGCCGCTCTCGCAGGAGGCGATGTTCGCGGCAGAAGAGCCTGTGCTTGGCGTTGAGGCCGTTGAACCCGAATTGACGGCGACTGCAGCTGATGAGGTACCGGCACCTGTCGTTGAAGATGACAGACCTGAATCGTCAGGCGAACATGCAGAAACAGCACCTGCCGTTTCAAGCGAGGGTGTTGAGCTGGAGGCGATAGCAGCACTGAGCGTTGAAGAATTTGACACGGCAGAAGAGCCCGTGCTTGGCGTTGAGGCCGTTGAACCCGAATTGACGGCGACTGCAGCTGATGAGGCACCGGCACCTGTCGTTGAAGATGACAGACCTGAATCGTCAGGCGAACATGCAGAAACAGCACCTGCCGTTTCAAGCGAGGGTGTTGAGCTGGAGGCGATAGCAGCACTGAGCGTTGAAGAATTTGACGAGGAATGTGACGAGGAGATACCCTAAACGTCACTCCGTTTTGGACCGGAGGCATTGAGTTGTCCCATATCTGTTGTTCGGGCTCGCAACCGTCCGATTCGTGGGTAACATCAAAGAGGGACAACTGAATCTTTCTGGTTTTGGACTGCCATGGTGAAACAACCTATTCGCACCTGTATTGGGTGCCGAGGTAAATTTCCGCAGAGGACCTTAATCCGATTCGCGTGTCAAGCGGGACGAGTGGTGCAGTTGGACCGGCACAAGAATCTCCCCGGGCGTGGTGTCTACACCTGCCGTTCTGAAACGTGCATTGAGGATGCGTTTTTCCGGAAGGGTAGCAGGTATCGGCTCGGCGGAGCGAAAAAGGAGGAATTATTATGAGAAAAGCCCCACGGCGGAGGCGGCAGCCGCGCTCGGCCAAAGCGAATCGTGAGGACAATCAACTTACCCCGACAAGCATGCGTGTGCATGAATTGGCAAAGCGGTATAACTTGAGGAGCAAGGTGCTCCTTGACTTGCTCGCGGCGCACGGGATTCGCGTCAAAAACCACATGAGTCCGCTTGATGCGAAAACAGTCGCGTTGCTAGAAGCGGAATTGCAGGATGAACCGCAGGAGGAAGCCGCCGCGAAACAGGATGATGCTGCGATAGGCACGGCTGATATCGGTGCAGCTGCCGGGCGCAGCACCCCCTTGCAAATCACCGAGGGCATTACCGTTGCCGACCTGGCTGCGTCGCTCAATTTGCTGCCAAACGAGTTCATCCTCCGTCTGATGAACCTGCGGGTGATGGCGAACATCAATCAGCGGTTGGATTACGATACGCTGGCCGGGCTTAGCACGCACTTTAGTTTTGAAGCCATTAAAGCACCAACGCTGGAGGACACCCTTTTAGCGGAGACACCCGATCCGCCGGAGACACTCCGGCCGCGCGCCCCGGTTATCACTATCATGGGCCACGTGGACCACGGCAAAACGTCGCTCCTAGATAGAATTCGGCAATCAAACATCAGTGAATCTGAGGCCGGTAATATCACCCAACATATCGGTGCTTACCATGTGACGTTGGATACTGGTAGCATCGTTTTCTTGGATACCCCCGGCCACGCCGCCTTCACGGCGATGCGGGCGCGCGGCGCACAAGTGACAGATATTGTTGTGCTGATTGTTGCTGCCGACGATGGCGTAATGCCGCAGACGATAGAGGCACTCAACCACGCCAAAGCCGCTAATGTCCCCATCGTCGTCGCGATTAACAAAATTGATGTCCCCGGCGCGCGCTCAGACTTTGTTAAACAACAACTGGCGGAACATGAACTCATTCCAGAAGAATGGGGCGGGCAGACAATCTGCGTGGAGACCTCGGCGATAGATGGAACCGGTATTGACTTTTTGCTGGAGATGCTCCTCCTTGAGGCCGCGCTACTTGAACTGAAGGCGAATCCGGATAAGTTGGCGCGCGGCGTTGTCATTGAAGCGCAGGTGGACAAAGGCCGCGGTGCAGTCGCGACCGTCCTCGTGCAATCTGGAACGCTGAAAGTGGGCGACGTGTTCGTGTCTGGTAGATACTCTGGGAAAGTGCGCGCGATGATGGATGACTTCGGGAAACGGATGAAGAACACAGGTCCTTCGTCTCCAGTTGAAGTCCTCGGCTTTACCGGGGTTCCGGAGGCTGGCGACCGGTTCCACGTCGTTGAATCGGAAAAGGATGCGAAATCCATCAGCGAGACTCGGCAAGACAGGTACCGCACCGAGAAGCTTGGCGCGAAGAGCCATGTCAGTCTCGATGCTCTCTTCCAACAGATTCAGGAGGGAGATGTCAAGGAACTGAACGTGATTGTCAAAGGCGATGTGCAGGGTTCTGTGCAAGTTGTCTCTGAGTCGCTAGTCAATCTCAGTACCGATGAGGTGAAAATCAACATTATCCACCAAGCGGCTGGGGGGATTACGGAAACAGACATCCTGCTTGCTTCGGCATCGCAGGCTATCGTCGTCGGTTTCAACGTTCATCCGACTACGGAAGCGGTGCAAGCGAAGGAGACGGAGGGCATTGATGTGCGCACCTATAACATCATCTATAACCTCATTTCCGATATCCGTTCTGCCATGGAAGGCCTACTCGAGCCGGAGGTGCGCGAGGTTGTCATCGGCCGTGCTGAAGTGCGGGAGCTCTTCAAAGTGCCGCGGCTCGGGCTCGTCGCGGGCAGTTATGTCAACTGGGGTAGAATTTCTTACAACCAGCCTTTGCGGGTGCTGCGCGATAAC
Organism: uncultured Poribacteria bacterium; assembly: GCA_958296135.1. Lineage (GTDB taxonomy): Bacteria > Poribacteria > WGA-4E > WGA-4E > WGA-3G > AGPOR5. The sequence continues at coordinate 2,567,828 of CATQHZ010000001.1, read as the reverse complement.
CGCTTAATTCACGAGGGCAAGGTGAATTCGCTCCGCCGTTTCAAGGACAGCGTGAACGAGGTGCAGGCGAACTATGAATGCGGCATCGGCATTGAGACGTTCGCGGATCTGAAGGTTGGCGATGTCTTGGAATGCTACATCCACGAACATGTGGCAAGATCGCTTGCGTAAGGCGCGCTCATGCACATCGGTGTCTGTAAGTTCTACCTTCGCATTCCCGAAAGCCGTTCGCTCAAGGCGAAGCGCAGGGTTATCAAGAGTCTCATCACCCGGCTCAAAAATCGGTTCAATGTGGCTGTTGCAGAAGTAGATGCTTTGGATGCGCATCAATCGGCGGTGTTAGCTGTCGTCTCAGTTTCCAACGATGCAGCGCATCTGAACGGGCTCCTCGCGCACGTGGTAACTTTTATTGAGACACATACCGATGCTGAGTTGGTGGATTATGAAACCGATTTTTTCTTTTGATTTAGACGGGTGCATGTAGGGAAGGCGCGGCTACCGCAGTCGCCAGCATCAGTCCAATGAGGAAACTGACATGACAAACAATAGAAGGCAAGACCGGGTAGGGGCTCTTATCCAGAGGGAGTTGAGCGAGATTATCCAGCGTTCCCTCAAGGACCCGCGCGTTGAATTTTGCACTGTCACCCAAGCCGAGGTGTCACCGGACCTGAAATATGTAGATGTCAAGGTGAGCGTCATCGGCGATGAGGCACAGAAGGATAGCACCCTCGCCGGCTTGAAAAGCGCGACTGGGTTCATGAGGCGCGAGATTGGCCGCCGACTCACGCTCCGTTATTCTCCAGAGTTGCGGTTCACTTTGGATGAATCTGTAGATAACCTGATGCGAATAGATGAACTCCTCCGCTCGGTAGAATCGGACGATGACTCTTTAACGTCTCCGTAGGCGCGCGTTCCAAGCGCGCCTACCTGCAAATGTGGATTTTTTCATGCGCGATTGTGGTACACTTCTAACGCTATTTGAGCAGTATGAGACGTTCGCGCTCTCGACGCATCTTCATCCGGATGGCGATGCTATCGGCGCGGAGCTCGGCCTCTATTTCTTTCTCAGGAAACTGGGGAAATCGGTGAAAATATTCAATACCGATGAAGTGCCTGTCACTTATCGGTTTCTGCCGCGTTGGGATAGAATTGAAGGCGTAGATGCTGTAGGAAAGTATCGTCCGGAGGTTTTGGTGGTATTGGATGCGAGTACCCGAGAACGTATAGGCACGAAGTTGTGCAAAAAGTTGCTGCCGCTACAGATGCTCGTGAACATCGACCATCACGCTACCGCGGAGGCGTTTGGGGATATCAACCTAATTGATGCCGCTGCTTCCTCCACTTCTGAGATGGTTTACCGGCTGATCAAGGCGTATGCGCGTCGGGAGCGGTCTGCCACGGAGGTGTGGCTCTGCAAATCGTGCGCGCTCTGTCTCTATACCGGTATTATGTTTGACACCGGCTGTTTTCGCCATAGCAATGCCACGCCGGAAACGCATCGTGTCGCTGCGGAGTTGATTGAGATAGGCGAGTTCCCTCCCGATGAGGTTTACCGTAACGTTTATGAACAGGTGCCGGTCTGCAAGATTCGGCTGTTGAGCGAAGTCCTCGGCACTTTGAACGTCACCGATAACGGCAAAATTGCATCGGTTTACGTGACGCAGGAGATGTTTGATAAAACGGGGACAGCGGAAAATGCGGTGGAAGGCGTTGTCAACCAGCTTCAATCGATTGCAGGCGTTGAGGTGGCTCTCTGTGTTACCGAGCTCGCCGATGGTAACGCGAGGGTGAGTCTCCGGAGTAAGGGGCGCGTTGATGTCGGCGCGCTTGCTGCGGAATTCAACGGCGGCGGCCACGAACGCGCGTCCGGCTGCCGGCTGGAGCTGCCCTACCTTGCCGCCCTTGCCGCGCTCGTTTCAAAAGCAGAACGATACATCTCTCGCAATCAGGCCTAGGCTGCGGGTGCAGTGCCAAACACGCTTTCAAGGAGAAACCCCCGCTCCCCAGACATGCAAGACTTGACAACGTCAAGTCGGCCTGGGAAGTAAACGCAATTAGGACAAGAGACCGTCGCTGAACGCATTGCGAAATACGAAAACCCGAAGGGGAGAAACGTGGAAACTTTCTATAACTTGGACGACATACCCGCGTTGGATAGCACCGCGGCGGTAACCTTTGGCGTGTTTGATGGCATACATATTGGGCACCAAGCCGTTATTGAGATGCTTCTTGAACGGGCTGCACAGGCCAATCTGATAAGCATTCTGGTGGGATTCTATCCGCACCCGCTGGCGTTTCTTGCACCGGAGCGGTGTCCGCCTGTCTTAATGCCGCTGTCCAAACGCATTGAAATCCTTGAGCAACTCGGCATCGACAAAACCGTTATTCTTCGCTTTGATGCACAGATTGCGTCCATGTCCCCGGATACCTTTGTGGAGCGCGTGCTATTAGAGAAATGCCGCGCCAAGCATATCGTGGTAGGATACGCGTGCCAATTTGGAAAGGGACGGGAAGGAAACGCGCATCACTTGGAGGCACTCAGCCGGTGCCGTCCGTTTGAGGTATCAGTTGTGCCACCGACACAGATGAACGGTTCGCCTGTGCATAGCACCCGCATTCGTGAGGCCATCGCGCGGGGAGACCTCGGTTGGGGTGCCCGATTGCTTGGCAGAACCTATTCAATTGTTGGCGATGTGGTTCACGGCGATGGGCGAGGCCGGCACCTCGGTTTCCCGACGGCGAATATAGAGACGCATAACCAGATCTGCCCGCCGAACGGCGTTTATGCAATCCGCGCGCGGTTAATGCCAGAATGCGGCCGCTCCCTTGCAGGCGAGGCGCAAACCCTGGAGGGTGTTTTGAACATCGGCATCCGGCCGACGTTTGATGGCCAGACGCTTCAGATAGAGGCGCATTTCTTCGATTTTGATGAGACTATCTACGGCAAATCGGTGGAGATATTTTTCGTTGACAAAATCAGGAGTGAGCGGAAGTTCCCGAGCCCGGTATCGTTGGTGCAGCAGATTCAGCGCGATATTGCTGCCGCAACCCAGATTCTCGCCGAGACAGAATTCGTCCGTGGCCCATAGCGCGGGGGCCTGTCCCAGAGGTATTCAGTTTTCCGTTGTTGATGTCAGCGATGAAAATCAACAACGGGGCCCCTCTCCGTAGGGGAACCGGCTCGCCGATCTTGCCTGTTTGCAATGGCCCGTTTGCAAAGAGGCGTTCGCAAACGAGATGACGCAAAATCATTTTAATTTGAATTCTATGTCGATCTGTGGTATAATATATAATGACGAACGGATACGCACTATTTAACCAAAAGGAGGTAAAGGCGATTGGCGATTGATGCAGAACGGAAGCAGGAAATCATCCAACAGCACCAGATGCACGAACGGGATACCGGTTCCCCGGAAGCGCAGGTGGCCGTTTTAAATGCGCGCATTAAACAGCTCACTGAACATCTTCGGACGCACAGGAAGGACTATCACTCCCGCTACGGGCTTTTCCGCTTAGTTGGTAAGCAGCGTCGGCTGCTACGGTATCTTTACAAGAAGGATATTACGCGCTATTACCGTTTAATCAACGAGCTCGGCCTTCGGGACACAATCGGAGCCAGTGGGAGTTAGGATGGCGTTTTCGGCCCCCGATGCGGGCCGCGAAGAAGCGATGCGCGCGCTCACAGCGCGCAGACACGACGCGCAGAAAATAGCAGCGCGCAACACGAACGTAGAGAATTTCGCGAATTTAGATTAAGAAGAATAGGAGTAAGAGCACGAATGAAAGTAGAAATGCAACTTGGGAGCGAGAAGTTATCTATTGAAACCGGAAAAGTTGCGAAACAAGCGGACGGTGCCGTTTGGGTGCAATACGGTGGAACGGTTGTCCTGGTCACGGTAGTCGCCGATGAAAGCGAAAATGACCTGGGTTTCTTCCCCCTCACAGTAGATTACCGAGAGAGAGCCTACGCGGGCGGCAAAATCCCGACAGTCTATGGCCGCCGCGAACCACGCCCCGGATCGTCTGAACAACTCGTCGCACGCCTGATCGACCACTGCATCCGGCCGCTATTCCCGAAGGATTTTAAAGCGGAGGTGCAGGTATTGTGCAACGTGTTCTCATCGGATGGTGTCCATCCCGCGGATGTGCCAGCCCTCATCGGTACCTCCGCTGCATTGGCCATCTCCGACATCCCGTTTAACGGCCCCGTTGCCGCCGTAACTGTCGGAAGAGTTGATGGAGAGTTGATAATTAACCCCACTTATGAAGAGCTGCACGGATCCGATGTGGAGCTTTTTGTGAGTGGCAAATCGGACGCTGTGATGTCCGTTGAGGGTGGCGGGCACGAGGTCCCGGAAGACGAAGTCATTGACACGATTATCGCCGCGCATCAGCAAATCAAGGAGGTCATCCGACTTCAGGAGGGCTTGGCGGCTGTTATCAGCAGCGAGAAGCGCGATTACAAGCCCAAGGGTGTGGATGAAAGCCTCAGCACTCGCGTTCGGCACCTCGCTACCTCACGCGTCCGGGAATCCATCGGGATGGCGGATAAGAAGGAGCGGGAGGCATACCTTGAACAGGTGCGGGAAGATGTCCTTTCCGAAATCCTTGAGGGAGCATCGGAGGAGATAGCTGCCACGGTGACGAAGGATGCCACTGCTCTCCTCAGCGACATTGAGAAAGAGGAGATGCGCAACGCAATCCTCACGCAAGGAACGCGTGTTGATGGGCGCGGCGTGACAGATATCCGTGCTATTTCTGGTGAAGTTGCCTTGCTGCCGCACACGCACGGTTCGGCTCTTTTCACCCGCGGCCAGACGCAGGCACTCTGTGTTACAACCCTCGGTACCTCCGGGGATGAAGATGTGCAACGTGGGCTTGATGGGGAGTCGAGACGTTCCTTCTTCCTCCACTACAACTTCCCGCCGTTCAGCACGGGCGAAGTGAAGCGGATGATGGGCCCCGGCCGCAGGGAGATTGGACACGGCGCGCTTGCAGAGAAGGCGTTAGAGCCCGTTATTCCTGAGAAGGAGGATTTCTCTTACACCATCCGCGTCGTTTCGGAGATATTGGAATCGAACGCGTCCTCCTCGATGGCGACTGTCTGCGGCGCGACGCTTGCGCTCATGGATGCAGGCGTGCCGATTAAGCGACCGGTTGCGGGTATCGGTGTTGGGCTGATTAAAGAGGGCGAGCAGGAGGTTATCCTCACCGATATGCTTGGGACGGAGGATTTCCTCGGCGACATGGATTTCAAAGTCGCTGGAACGAGTGAGGGTATCACGGCTGTCCAGATGGACATCAAGATTGAGGGTGTCACGCCGGAGTTGATGCGCCGTGCGATTCATCAGGCGCGGGACGCGCGCCTCGCGGTTATCGAGCAGATGAACGCCGTTATTGCAGAACCGCGCGAAGAGTTGTCGCCTTACGCGCCTCGCATTTACACTCTCCAGATTGCGCAGCAGAAGATTAGGGACCTCATCGGCCCCCGCGGCAAGACGGTCCAAGGCCTTCAGGAGGAGACGAACACTACCATCAACATTGAGGACGATGGCACGGTGGAGATCGCGGCGATGAGCGCGGAAGATGTCAAACGCGCTGAAGAGAAGGTTCGTGCTATCACGGCGATGCCCGAAATCGGCAAGGAATACACCGGCAAAGTGGTGCGCACTGCACCGTTTGGCGCATTCGTTGAAATCCTACCCGGCAAAGACGGCCTCGTCCACATCTCGCAGATGGGCGATGGGTATGTTCGCCGCGCGGAAGATGTGATGGAGGTAGGCGACGAAGTCACCGTCCGCATACTCACCATTGATGAGCAGGACCGGGTCGATCTGACCTTAGTCGCTGCTCGGGGTATCCCCGTTGAAGAACTCAGCGTGGAATCAGACTCAGAGCGCGGCGGGGATATGAACGGCCCGCGGGAAGGCCGCCCGAGTTATCGCGACAGCCGCGGCGGAGACCGGCGCAATGATAGGCGCGGCGGTAACCGCTATGATCAGCGCGATAACGGACGCGACTCCCGCAATCGGCGTGTGCCTCGTATTCCGAGAGGACGCACCCGGTAGATGGATGTTTTGACATGAGAGGCGGGGGTTACTTACTTCCCCTGCCTCTTTCCCGTCAAATCGAATTTTTAAGGAGGTATTCTGAATGTTGAATCGTGTTTATCTTCGGCAGACAGAATACCTCCTTTATGTTTAAAATTTATCTTCCCGATTTTATTTTTTCTACTGACGAATTTAACCGCTTTCGCGAGAAATAGCACAGGAACTATCACGCTGGTGAAGGAAACCCCTAGGGCTTTGTCAATCGCGCTCACGAACACGGGTGATTTCGTTTTGGAAGGAGTGAAGTTGGCCTAAGAATAGAACCCCGAGTGGTTATCCGTAACAGTCCCGCCTCCGTGAACAGTTGCCATTGGTGAAAGGGCGGCTTCAGCAATGGTGTTAACGCCTATATCTGCAACTGGTGAGTTAAGCGACCGGCAGCTGCGCGGCGCGGACGTGCCGCTCGGCTTGCATTGGGCGTTCCTTTTGGAGTAGCAGTCGTCAGATGTAAAGACACAGGCGGACATCACCATGAAACATCGGAAACTCTCGCCTGCAAGCAAGCGGCGAATTCAGAAGGCAAAGGGCGATTTCCTCGATCAGAAGTGGACGACCTATTTTTTAGCTGTCATGCTTATCCTACTGATTGTCGTTTTTGTCGTGTTATCGTCCCCCGAGTACAAAAAGTGGGTTGTGGATACGGCTCGTTCCGTGTTTTATGGGACTCGGGAACGGGAGGCACCGCGCCCTAAGGCCGCGCCCGTGAATTTCCTGCTCCCCGCGTTCCTAAACGCCCTTGGCCCGTAGTGCGGAGGTCTGTCCCCCGCGTGCTTTGTGGCGAGGGACAGTGGGTATCTTCGCTGGAAACCCGGCACAGATGACAGACTTAAGGCGTAACGGCTTTCTCCCTACGGGACAGCGGGACGTTTGCGGCATAATCCGATTTCATTCTCATTCTTCATCGGAGTTCGTTATATTCGGGCTCCGGCAATCCCGAATGCCAGATGAACAGCTGATAGGAATTTGCGTCAATTACGGAGGGATAACATGCGAGTCAAATTGATGACGATAGTGGCACTCCTCTTCATTGCTGGCTGCGGGTATGTCTCCAAATCAGAGTATCTGGAGCATATCAAGACGATACGGGTTTCGCCTGTCGAGGTTCAGGATGCTGATTTCGCTTACGATGAGGCTTCGCAGCGGCCTTACGATGAGGTTATCCACGAGAAACTGATCCAACGCTTCAATCGGAAGTGGCAGGATGGGAACGATTCCCAATTCACGCTGCGGGTTCAGGACTACCATATCAAGGAGCACGGGTTCGGTCCGAACGGCCAAGTTGAATTGCTGCGGATAACCCTTCAGGTGGAGTACGAGTTTCTGGACCGGGTGCGCAACAACATCATTGCCGAGAGCAACAACCACGTGCAGATTCACGATTTCTACATTGTGCCTAACCGAGGCGAGCCTCCTGAAACTTTGCCGCAGGCGAAAGGGTTACTCATCGATGAACTGATTGAAGATCTTTACAATCAGTTTGCGGAGCAGTGGTAAGGGACAGAGTTTCTGGCAGGCGCGCTTTGGCCTCGCGCCTTGTAAACCGAGGGCGGAACAATGGAAACGTATGGCAAATTCGTATTGACACTCTTCTCTATCTCACTGCTTCTTGTCGTTTCTTGTGAGGAGGAGCGGGGAAATTGGACAGCAGTCCACCAAAACGGCGAGTATATCTACGGCGTGTGGCGAGCTCCCACGGTGAAGATAGCGGATATGGGGCTCGTAGGTGTCAAATTTAATCTCCACGACCAAGGCGAACAAGTATCGGCGTTGCCGCTTCTCACGATGTTAGCCCCGGAGGCGCTCTTACCTGTCCAAGTTGTTGCTGGACGCAACGTTTCTCAAGCGGAATGGGTGCAGTCGCGTTCGCCATCGACATATCACGGTGAAACCCTCTATCGGGATAGAGTTGTCGCCCCGGCCCTTTACCACGCCTACGGCTTCCAGCGACAGGCGGAAGTGGAATACCAGAGTCGTAAATTCGGTTCAAAGCCGCTCATTTTGCTTGAAATTTTTGATATGGGCACCGCGGAAAATGCGTTTGGCATCTATAGTTTCAATACCTATCCGCAAGCGGATACGGTATGGGTGGGCAGCAAGGCGCTCCTTTCGGGGGGCTATCTCCGTTTTGCGAAGGGGCAGTATTTCGTTGAGATTGAGAGTTACGAATTCGCGACCGGCATTCGCGAAGGTGCGGTTGCACTGGCGAAGGCGGTCGCGGCGCAGATTCAAGAGCCACCGATAAAAGTGCCGCTGCTCGCGCTGCTGCCGAGCTATAACAAAATCGGCGGGAGTGATAAGTTGTTTCGCTCGAATTGGGTGTTGGGCCAAATCTATAGCGGGTTACCTCTCAATGTGCCGCAGCTGACAGCGTTCCCGCTCGGTGTCTCCGCAAGTTATCGGGATGACGATGCCACCAATTGGATGGATGCGCGGGTTGTGTTTATCGTCCGTTTCCCCGATGCTGCCGCTGCCGAGGCGGTTTGGACGCGCTATCGTGAAACGGTGATGACAGGAACGGCTTCCGTTAAAATCGGCGCGAATGGTGAAATTTTTGTTGACGAACGACTTCCTTCAGAGGAGTCAGATTTCAGATGAACTGTCAGAGCGGATGTCTCTCTGCCTTGGCAATAGGGTGAACTGATGTACTACCTCTTTGAAAAGACTCCCACTTTACAGCACCGCGCCCTCATTCGTGGAGATAACTTAGACGCGATGCGGCAGTTTCCGGACAACGTCGTGGCTCTCATCGCGACGGATCCGCCGTTCAATTCCAAGCGTGACTATTTCGTTCCCTATCGCGATGAACAAGGGCACGAGCCGGATTCGCTTGTCAAGGCGTTTACCGATACATGGAAATGGGGGCATGCCGCCGAAGCGGCATGCGATGAACTCATCCGAGAAGTCGGCGGGCTGGTAGGCGAGACGGTTGAGGGGTTACAGCTGTTTTTGAAGCAGTCTCCGATGATGGCGTATCTAGTAATGATGGGCATCCGGCTCGTGGAGATGCGGCGCATCCTGAAACCGACAGGTTCGATGTATCTCCACTGTGACTCGGCTGCAAGTCACTACTTGAAAATCCTCATGGATGCTGTGTTCGGGCCTGCGAACTACCGCAACGAGATTATCTGGCGGAAGTATGCGGGGCGGAAGAATAACGCGAAGCATAAATTCGCCACGCAAACCGATACGATTCTGTTTTATGTCAAAAGCAAAGATGCTGTCTTCAATCCGCTGTTTGAGCCAATTTCAGACAAAGAGATTGAGAAAAAGTATCGATATACAGACGACGATGGGAGGAAGTATCGTTTGAGTTGGGGCCGCCATTATCAGACGACAGGCGAACAGCGGCGCATCTACCTGGACGAACAACCCGGTGCTGCTATCGGTTCCTTGTGGGCTGAAGATGGATTGCAATTGAATACCTCTACGAGAGAACGCGCGGGCTATCCGACGCAGAAGCCGATAGCACTCTATAAGCGCATCATCCAAGCCTCTACCCATGAAGGCGACTTGGTGTTAGATCCGTTCTGTGGCTGTGGCACGACACTTCTCGCGGCGGAGGAGCTCAACCGGCGTTGGCTTGGCATTGATTTGACATACCTCGCCACAGGTGCCGTCAAATTGCAGATGGAAAAGTTCTTTCCGCAATTGAGAGACAGTATTTCTATTATCGGAACACCGGAGAACCTAGAAACTGCGCTTCAACTTGCGCGCGATGACCCGGGTGGATTTGAGGCGTGGTGCGTTACGCACGTGCTGAAGTTTACCTCTAATGCTAAAAAGGTTGGCGATGGCGGTATCGATGGCACCTATCGTTTTCCCCTTGGTAAGGTGAGGGGGCGTAATGCCTATGGCAAAATGGTGGCGCAGGTAAAAGGTGGCAGTTATAGCCTTGGGCATCTCCGTGATTTTCGCACGGCGATGGCGAATGCGCAGGCGGATTTAGGCATCTTTGTCGTCACGAAGAAACCGAGTGATGGGATGCGCGCGGAGGCGAGTCGTGCCGGTACGTGGCAGCATCCGATGTGGGATATGGAATGTCCGCGGCTGCAGCTCTATGAGATTCAAGACTACTTTGCGGGTACTGAACCGAGAGTCCCCTTTGGTGAACGGCGTGTGCTATAATACCGAGTTTCCACTGTAGTTCGGGCTCGCCTGAGCCTGAAGTAGGCGATACGAACAGCAGTCTGTTAGGACTACAATATTTATAGGAGTACTCTCATGCGCGGCGATTTTGAAGCATATCTCAACGACGATTTTCGTGATGAGAACGGGACATTGGATTTAGACAGCCTCTTGGCGTTAGAGGATGAAGCGGAGATGGATGTGGCGGTAATCATGCCTAACACGCAGCCGAATCCGCGGAACGCTGAGCTCGGCGATGCGATTCGCGGGAACCCGCGTGCGCTCGGGTGTGCTTTGGTGCATCCAACGGAGCCGGAGCCTGTTGAGCAGGTGCGGTTGGCGGCGGAAGAGTGGGGCATGCGCGGTATTAAACTGATGCCTGCTGTGCATAATTACGACGTGGACGATGGAATTGTGCGTCCGGTAGTTGAGGCGGCGCGTGCGCATGGGCTCATCGTCTCAATCCATTCGGGTCCGGCGAATTGTCATCCGAATAGAATTGGCACCGTAGCGGGGTGGGTGCCCGAGACACCGGTTATCATGGATCATATGGGCTTTCCCGATGATCTGGATTCGGCGATTGAGGTAGCGAAGGTTCATAGGAATGTCTCGCTAGGGACGACAATCCTCCGCTTCCATCGGCGATGGGGGATGGATGCGAACACCGTCGTGCCGATGGAGGTGAAAAGAGCCGTTGACGTATTGGGGCCGGAACAGATTGTGTTCGGTTCCAACTTGCCCGAATATCGTCCGGTCCAAGTTATCAATGCGCTTAAGCGGTTGGAGCTCGGCGATGACGCGGAGGCACTCATTTTCGGCGGCAATCTCGCCCGAATTTATGGGTTAGCAGCGTAGCGCATCGGGAGGAGCACCATGGCAACTAAATCCACACAGAACCTGTCGCCCGTTGCGGCGGCGTTGGGTTCTGTTTTTCCATCGTCCGTGTCTTTGGTGGAGCAGGCGATTGCGGATGCGCAGGCATTCCAGGCGGCCGGTGAGATATCGGCCGCCATTGAGAAGTGGCGTGCCCTTGCTATTCTTGTTGAAGGCACAGATGACACTTTGGCGGCGCGTGCATGGTTTCAGGCTGGTTTGCTCCTTTCAGAAGTTGGTAAGGACACAGATGCAGTTGCTGCTTACGATAATGCGATTCGGCTGCGGTTGGGGGATGCGGCGGTGTATCTGCATCGAGGTAAGGCGAAGAACGCCTTGGCGCAGTATGAAGCGGCTCTCGCCGACTTAGAGCAGGCTCTCAGTCTTGATGCGAGTGTTTCGGCGGCGTATTCGGCTCGGGGTATTGCGAAATCGGGGCTTGGGCAGCACGAGGCTGCCTTGGCAGACCACGGGGTTGCGCTCCGGTTAAGTCCGCAGTGCGCGGAGATGTACGCGAATCGGGGGTTCTCGAAGATGCTGCAAGGCGACGATGCAGCTGCCCTTGCGGATTTTGACGCGGCACTGCGTCTTAATCCAATGATGCCCGAGGCCTATCATCACCGCGGCTATTTGAAGTTCTTCCTGAGTCAGTCTGAGGCGGCTCTTTCCGATTTTGACGCGGCGATTCGGCTGGATCCGAGAAATGCAGTGAGTTATACCAATCGGGGGTTGACAAAAGAGTCGTTGGGACAGCGTGATGCGGCCCTCGCCGATTATGAAGAAGCCATTCGTGTCGAGCCAGAGTTGGCGCATCCTTACACCCACCGCGCCAGGGTAAAAATCCGCGAAGGCCGTGATGCGGAAGCCAGAGTGGATTTAGAGAGGGCCCTGAAATTGGCGTGCGCGGCAGGGGATGAGACGCACCAATCCTATGTTGCGGATTGGCTGGAGCAATTGGATGAACCGATGGAGGCCAACCCTTGATGTCTCCATCTCTCGTATTTCAAAATGTTCCGCCGCGCGCGTTCTGGTTACATGAGGCGCGTGACTTTACGCCGTGGCTAGCCGAAAACCTGCCGCTTCTTGCCGAATCGCTCAATATGGAATTGGTATTTGAAGCGCGTGAGAAAAGTGTTGGGGCGTTCCGCGCGGATTTAGTCTGTCGGAATAGACAGGATAACTCCCGGGTAGTCATTGAGAATCAGTTAACAAAATCTGACCATTTGCACCTCGGACAGGTGCTGACGTATGCAGCGGGGTTGCAGGCTGCCACCGTGATTTGGGTAGCGGAGGAATTCAGAAATGAGCACCGTGCAACGCTGGACTGGCAGAATGAGATAACGGAGGAACGTTTTAGGTTTTTCGGTGTGGAACTTCATACTTGGCAAGATCAGGCTTCGCGCTATGTGGAGTTTGCTATTATTGCCAGACCTGAAAGTTGGACGCAGTCTGAAGGAACCCGCCGGTACCTCATCTAGGGATGAGGAGAAAGTAGGTAAAACCATGGCAACGAAATCGACAACTCCCTCCCCTGGGCAAAACGCGCAAACCGTCGCGGAATCGGCGTTGGGTTCTGTTTTTCCATCGTCCGTGTCTTTGGTGGAGCAGGCGATTGCGGATGCGCAGGCATTCCAGGCGGCCGGTGAGATATCGGCCGCCATTGAGAAGTGGCGTGCCCTTGCTATTCTTGTTGAAGGCACAGATGACACTTTGGCAGCGCGTGCATGGTTTCAGGCTGGTTTGCTCCTTTCAGCAGCTGGTAAGGACACAGATGCAGTTGCTGCTTACGATAATGCGATTCGGCTGCGGTTGGGGGATGCGGCGGTGTATCTGCATCGAGGTAAGGCGAAGAACGCCTTGGCGCAGTATGAAGCGGCTCTCGCCGACTTAGAGCAGGCTCTCAGTCTTGATGCGAGTGTTTCGGCGGCGTATTCGGCTCGGGGTATTGCGAAATCGGGGCTTGGGCAGCACGAGGCTGCCTTGGCAGACCACGAGGTTGCGCTCCGGTTAAGTCCGCAGTGCGCGGAGATGTACGCGAACCGGGGGTTCTCGAAGATGCTGCAAGGCGACGATGCAGCTGCCCTTGCGGATTTTGACGCGGCACTGCGTCTTAACCCGGCGATGCCGATGGTTTATCACTATCGCGGGGAGTTAAAGTTCTTTCTTGGGCAGTATGAAGCTTCCGTTGCCGATTATGACGAGGCGATTCGTCTTGAGCCGAGCAATGCGGTGTATTATACCAATCGGGGGTTGACTAAAGACTCGTTGGGGAAAAATGATGCGGCCTTTGCCGACTACGAAGAAGCAATACGGGTAGATGCGGGGCTTGCACAGCCGTACACCTATCGCGCCGAGGAGAAACTCCGCTGGGGCCGCGATGCGGAGGCAAAAGTGGATTTAGAGATAGCCCTGAAACTCGCGCTCACAGCGGGCGATGCAATGCACCAATCTTACATTGAATATAAACTTAAGGAACTTGACGAATCGGGGGAGGGCAGCAACTGATGTCTCAACTTTCCTTGAGGGAGAGACGGCCGCCTCGCGAGTTCTGGCTACATGAAGCACATAACTTTACGCCATGGCTAGCCGAGAATCTGTCTTGCCTCGCCGAATCCCTGAAGATGGAATTGGCATTTGAAGCACGTGAAAAAAGCGTCGGAGAATTCAGAGCCGATTTGGTGTGTCGTAACGCTGCAGATAACTCCCGTGTGGTGATTGAAAACCAGTTGACGCGTTCTGACCATTCGCACCTCGGTCAAGTGCTGACGTACGCGGCGGGGTTGCAGGCTGTTACTGTCATTTGGGTGGCCACAGAATTCCGGCGTGAGCACCGTGCAACGCTGGACTGGCAGAACGAGATAACGGAGGAACGGTTCAGATTTTTTGGTGTGGAACTACGCACTTGGAGGACTCGGACATCAGGGTATCGGGCGGAGTTCGCCATCGTTTCCAAGCCCGAAGGCTGGCTGCAGTCAGAGAATCGGCTCCTCTATCAAATTCCTGGATAAACAGAGGATTCGCCAGACTCTTGCTTGGCAAAGGGACAGCAGTAATGAAACGGACACCGCTTTATGACATTCATCGCGCGCTTAACGCCAAATGGACAGAATTCGGTGGGTGGGCGATGCCGCTCCAATATAGTAGCATTGTCGCCGAACATCTCGCCGTGCGGGCCTCTGTCGGATTGTTTGACTTGTCGCACATGGGAGAGATAGAGGTTCGCGGAGAGGGTGCGGGACGCTTCCTACAAAAGCTGTCCACCAACGACAGCAGCCGTTTGAAAAATGGACAAGCGCAGTATAGTCTCCTCTGCAATGAGACGGGCGGCACCGTTGACGATGTTCTGGTTTACCGCTTTACCGATACGCGCTACATGCTGGTTGTGAACGCCGCCAATATTGCGAAAGATTTCGCGTGGATGGAAACTCACAACGACATTGGGGTAAACCTCGCAGACCGGAGCAATGACACAGTCCTCATCGCGCTACAAGGCCCTAATGCAATTGAAATCCTGAATCCTTTGGTGCCTGGTGCGGATATTTCCGAGATTCCGTTTTTCCGGTTTACGGAGAGCAGGATAGCCGATATTCCTGCGCTAATTTCGCGCACCGGCTACACCGGTGAAGTTGGATTTGAGTTATACGTCAATGCCGCCGATGGCAAAGAGCTCTGGCATATCCTCTATCCGGCGGTGACAGCGGCAGGTGGGTTGCCGGTTGGGCTCGGCGCGCGCGATACGCTGCGGCTTGAAGCAGGACTCCGTTTATATGGCATGGACATGGACGAACAGACAACTCCCCTTGAAGCCGGCCTCAGTCGGTTTGTTAAGTTAGATAAGGGAGAATTTATCGGTAGCGACGCGCTTCTCGCACAGAAAGAAAGCGGGGTTGCGCGGCGATTGGTAGGATTTCAGATGCGCGACCGGGCAGTCGCGCGTGCCGGTTACGCGGTGTATCAGCATGGCGCGCGCATCGGCACGGTGACAAGTGGTGCCCCTTCGCCGACTCTTAAGTGCAACATTGGGTTTGCCAGCATTACGGTGTCTCGTGACAACCGTTCAAATTCTATCGTAGCGCGCGGGCCTGTCCCTCGCGCTCGCTACAAAGCCATTGATATTGAGATTCGGGGCAAACTGCGCCCGGCGGAGATTGTCAAGGTGCCTTTTTATCGCGGAGAATGAATTTGACATGGGTTTTGATATGTGTTAACATATTAAAAACCGATATCGGGTGAATGAGGTGAAAGAGGACTTGGTGAGACTGGGGGCTCCGGTCTTGAAAAACTTGACATCAGAGGAACGGTTAGCCGCACACGCTGCGCGGTATCGTGCTCAGGATGAAAGGAAGATGCCCCTGTGAGCGGGGCAAAATGCGATGTTTCCACAAAATTTGAGATACATGGAAAGCCACGAATGGGCGCGGCAGGAAGAGGATGTCGCCACCATCGGCATTACCGATTACGCCCAGGCAGAGATTCAGGATATTGTCTACGTTGAGTTGCCAGAAGTCGGCATGCATGTCAGACAGAAAACCGAATTCGGCGTGATAGAATCGGTTAAAGCCGCCTTCGACCTTTACGCGCCTGTCAGCGGTGAGGTTATCGCTGTTAATGACATGCTGGTTGATGCGCCGGAACATGTCAATATCTCGCCTTACGAAGACGGGTGGTTGATAAAAATCCGCATGGCCGCGCCTGCGGAACTTGGGGCACTTCTTGATGCAGATAGTTATCAAGCACACATTGCGGATGAGAATTGAGGCATCAGATGACTGTTACCTTCGCTAATCGCCACATCGGCCCTCGCAACGAAGACCTCACGGAGATGTTAGCTGTCCTCGGTTACGCTTCAATGGATGCGTTCATTGACGACGTTGTCCCAGAGGACATTCGCATCGCGTCGCCGTTGAATCTGAAAATATCAGGACAGACGGAGCTGTCTCCCGGGTTGATGGGGGCGCGAGGACTCTCGGAATCCGAGGTACTTGCGGCATTAAAGCGGCTCGCTGCGGGTAATTTGAGTAGTTGTGGGCAAGTCTACCGTTCCTATATTGGCATGGGTTACTATAACTGCATCGTGCCGCCGGTTATCCAGCGAAATATTCTTGAGAATCCGGGGTGGTATACGCACTATACCCCTTATCAGGCGGAAATTTCGCAAGGGCGGCTGGAGGCGTTGCTCAATTTTCAGACGATGGTGAGTGACTTGACGGGGCTCCCCATCGCGAATGCCTCGCTATTAGACGAAGCAACCGCCGCCGCCGAGGCGATGGGTATGTGTCTCGCCGCGGCCCGGCGGCGGAAAGAGGCGGGTATCTTTTTCGTCTCGGAGACGTGTCATCCCCAGACAATCGCGGTGTTGCAGACGCGGGCCGAACCCCTCGGCATCCGATTGCAGATTGGGAATCACCGTGACGTGGATTTCGATGAACCGATTCTCGGTGCGATTGTCCAGTACCCTGCGACAGATGGTACGATTTATGACTACGGTGGCTTCGCCGAACAGGTTCATAACGCCGGTGGCTTGTTCATTACTGCGACAGATTTGCTTGCACTCACGCTTCTGAACCCCCCCGGCGAGTTCGGTGCTGATATCGCCATCGGTAGCGCGCAACGCTTCGGCGTGCCGCTCGGCTATGGCGGCCCGCACGCCGCCTTTCTCTCCACGCGCGATGAGCTCAAACGCCGTATCCCCGGGCGCATCGCCGGTGTCTCGCACGATGTCACTGGGAAACCAGCCATCCGATTGGCACTCCAAACGCGAGAACAGCATATCCGCCGTGAAAAGGCGACGAGCAACATTTGCACCGCGCAAGTGCTACTCGCTGTCATGGCAGGGATGTATGCTGTCTATCACGGGCCGATGGGACTCAAGCGAATTGCGGAACGCGTTCACGCCTTGACTTGCATGCTACGCACGGGCCTTGAAAAGTTGGGATATGCGACAGGTGATGCGCCTTGTTTTGACACGCTCTGCGTCCACACGCCTACCGCGGAAGAAATTCACGCTGCCGCCCGCGCGAAGGCGATAAATCTCCGGCCTATCGATGCAACGCATATCGGTGTTGCGTTAGATGAGACAACGACAGCCGCTGATGTTGAGGAACTCCTCGCAATTTTTCCCACGCTCACCGAAGACGTAGGCATCGACAACGGTTACGGTTACGCCTGTACAGCATTGAACGCGTTGCGAAATACGAAATACCTCACGCATCCCGTTTTCAATAGTTACCACTCCGAGACGGAGATGCTGCGGTATATCCACAAACTCCAAGCGAAAGATCTCTCTTTAGTCAATGCCATGATTCCGCTCGGTTCTTGCACGATGAAACTTAACGCTACGGCGGAGATGATGCCAGTCACGTGGCCGGAATTCAGCGATATTCACCCGTTCGTGCCCGCCGAACAGGCGAAAGGTTATCATGCTTTGTTTGAACAATTGGAGACATGGTTGGCAGCGATAACCGGCTACAGCGGTATCTCATTGCAACCGAACGCCGGTTCGCAGGGGGAGTATGCCGGTTTGTTAGTTATCCGTAAATATCACCACAGCCGAAACGAGGCGCATCGTAACGTCTGCTTAATTCCTACGTCCGCGCACGGCACGAACCCTGCGAGCGCTGTTATGGCAGGGATGCAAGTTGTCGTAGTGGCATGCGATGCGGCAGGTAACGTAGACTTGGCAGAGCTGCGTCAGAAGGCAGAGATTTATCGCGAGACGCTTGCCGCCGCGATGCTTACGTATCCGTCAACGCACGGCGTGTTTGAAAAAGAGATTCGCGAGATATGCGACATTGTCCATCAGGCGGGTGGGCAAGTTTACATGGATGGTGCGAATCTCAACGCGCTGGTTGGGCTCAGCCGCCCTGCGGATATCGGCACCGATGTGTGTCATCTCAATCTCCACAAAACGTTCTGCATCCCGCACGGTGGTGGCGGCCCGGGGATGGGGCCGATTGGGGTGAAAGCGCATCTCGTTGATTTTTTGCCGACGCATCCAATTGTTTCAGCGCGCTCGCTTTTTCCACGAAATGGTGCACCTACCGGCGACGATGGTATCGGCCCTGTCTCAGCGGCACCGTGGGGAAGTCCCGGCATCCTACCGATTTCATGGGCATACATCGCTATGATGGGCGCAGCGGGGCTCAAGGCCGCGACAGAGGTGGCTATTCTTAACGCCAACTACATTGCGAAGCGGTTGGAAGGGCACTATCCTATCCTCTATACCGGGAAGAATGGGCGCGTTGCACACGAATGCATCATCGATTTGCGCGACTTTAAGAAGAGCGCGGATGTAGACGTAACCGATGTGGCAAAACGGCTGATGGACTATGGGTTTCACGCGCCTACCGTTTCCTGGCCCGTCCCCGGCACGATGATGATTGAGCCGACAGAGAGCGAATCGCGCGCGGAGCTTGAGCGTTTCTGTGATGCGCTCATTTGCATCCGCGGGGAGTTGGCCGAGATTGAGAGGGGTGCCGCGGATAGGCAAGACAACGTTCTCAAAAACGCGCCTCACACGGTAGATAGGGTTACACAGACAGAGTGGCCGCATCCTTACACGCGCGAGGCGGCCGCTTTTCCGGTGCCGTGGGTACGCGAACATAAATTTTGGCCCGCTGTTGCTCGCATTAACGAAGTCCAGGGAGACAGGAATCTTGTTTGTACCTGTCCTCCAATTGCGGCATATTATCCGTAAAAAGCAGTGCTAATCCGATTAGCCTGCGCAAACAGACGAGAAGAATGAAGGCAATAATTATCGGGGCGGGAGAAGTTGGATTTCATACCGCCAAACTCTTGACACTTGAAGAAGACAACGATGTCGTGCTGATTGACGAATCCAAAGAAGCATGCCAGCGAGTGAACGAGCAATTGGACATGCAAACGTTTTGCGGTCCCGGTGCTTCGCCGCGCCTCATCAAGGCCGCGGGAGTGGAAGAAGCAGACATCTTCATCGCGGTTACCAGCAGCGATGAAATTAACATGCTGGCGTGCCAGATAGCCAACATGTATACGCGTTGCCCCAAAATCGCTCGCGTTTCCAATCCTGACTATTTTATGTCAGGCAACGGGATCGCGCCCAAGGATTTCGGCATCGATTTGCTGATTAATCCAGAGCAGTTGTGTGTTGCCGAATTTGTCCGGTTGCTTAAGACACCTGAAGCGCGGGAGGTTGTTGAGTTTGAAGATGGCAAGGTGCAGCTTGTCTCCTTTCGCGTGAAGCAGACGAACCCGTTCATTGGGAGATCCCTGGCCGAATTGGACAAAAGCGGGTTGTTGGCGGATATCCGATTTGCCGCTATTCACCGGCGGAAGCGTCCCGAGGAAAGAGTGCATCCGGGGGAAGCGTCTCGCTACATTATCATTCCTAGAGGGGCAGATGTCTTGCAACAAGGCGATGATGTGTTTGTCATCGGTAGTGCTGTCGCCGTGGAGCAGCTGCTCCGCCTCAGCGGCATCATGTTTAACGAACACTTGGAACGTGTTATCATCGTCGGTGCGAGCCCTATCGGCATCCAACTCGCTAGTGCATTAGAGCGAAATGACACCAACGTCAAGCTTATTGAGGCAGACCAGAAGAGAGCCGAATTGGCATCGCAGTTTTTGCGGCGCACGACTGTTTTGCACGGTAACTACCTCCAATTCCGGTTGCTTGAGGAGGCCGGTGTGGAGGAGGTGAACGGTTTTGTTTCTGTCACCGGTGACGATGAGAACGACATTATGGCGTGCATGATGGCGAAGGAGAATGGCGCGCAGCGGGCCCTCGCGCTGATTCAACAACCGCGCTATCTGCCGCTGTTAGCGCGGATTCCGCGGCTTGATGGCGCGGTGAGTCGCCATCTTTCTGTCGTCAGCGACATTCTCCGCCTCATCCGCCGCGGGCAGATAGTCTCTGTCGCCTCGCTCCATGGGATAGAGGCTGAAGTCATTGAAATTGTGGCGGGCATCAACGCCAAGATTGTTCACAAGGCGCTCTCTTCGTTCAAGACGAAATTTCCGCAGGAAGCCTTTATTGGTGCTATTATTCGGCGCGACAAACTGATTATTCCGACCGGGCAGAGCGTTATCCAACCTGCAGACAAGGTTATTGTGTTCAGTATGCCTAACGCTATTCAGGCTGTGGAAGACCTGTTTGAAGAACGTAGACCAAAAATATGAGTCGTAAACTCATTTTTCACACCCTCGGCAATTTATTAATGTCGCTCGCTGGCACTATGCTATTGCCTTTGGGGGTGGCTATCTATTATCAAGCGGCGGCTGGTGAACCTGAAACCGATCTGGCTGCGTTCGCCATCTCCGCGGTGCTTACCTTAGTCGTGGGGTTAATTCTCCGTTTCAGTGTTCGGCGGCAACATCAGGAACTCGGCATCCGGGCGAGTTTCGCTATCGTGGCGTTGGGATGGATAAGCGTTGCGCTCTTCGGCGCGTTTCCTTACCTCATTGCAGATGTGTTTGAAGCAGAGGGCCGCACGCGGTGGACAGAATTCTCCTTCTGCTATTTTGAGTCGATGTCCGGGTTTTCAACTACGGGCGCAACCGTTCTCACTGAGATTGAGCATCTCTCTCACGCTGTCTTATTTTGGCGGAGTTTCTCTCACTGGCTTGGCGGAATGGGCATCGTTGTCTTCGCGGTAGCCATTCTGCCGATGCTCGGTGTTGGCGGGATGCAGCTCTTTCGCGCCGAGGCCCCCGGTCCGCAGACAGACCGGCTCACGCCGCGCATCACGCAGACTGCCAAACTGCTCTGGGGCGTTTATGTTCTCCTTTCTGTCGTTGAAGCGGCGCTGCTGATGTTTGGCGGGATGCCGCTCTTTGACGCGCTGTGCCACACCTTTGGCACGATGGCGACCGGGGGGTTTTCCACAAAAAACCTCAGTATCGCGCATTACAATAGCGTCTATGTGGACATGGTTATCTGTTGCTTTATGTTCCTCGCCGGCACCAATTTTGCTCTACACTACCGCATGCTTCGCGGCGATTTCAAGGCATATTTCCAAGATACCGAGTTCCGTTTTTATTGTGTCGTCATCGTCCTCAGCATCGTCTTAGTCTCGTGGAGTACCGTCACTCTTCAGTTTGAGGGGCAGATTCCGTACGATTCAATGTGGCCATCGTTGCGCGATGCTACCTTCCAAGTGCTCTCGATTATCACGACGACAGGCTACGGCACGGCTGATTTTGAAAAGTGGCCCTACCTGTCCCAATTCATCCTCGTGACGCTCATGTTTTACGGTGGGTGCGCGGGCTCAACCGGCGGCGGGATAAAGCAGGTGCGGTTCCTGCTGCTGATTAAACAGAGCGGCGCGGAAATCAAACGGCTCATTTTCCCGCACGCGGTGCTTCCGATTCGGATTAACGACAGAATCGTGCCGCCGGAGGTGATGACGAATGTCCTCGGATTTTTCTTCTTTTTTATCGGAATTTTTGCTATTGTGACGTGCGTGATGGCGACGCTAGGGATGGATCTGGTAAGTGCAGCCGGTTGCACCATTGCGACGATGGGCAACATCGGGCCGGGGCTCGGCACAGTCGGGCCCACCGATAACTATGCGCATATTCACACCGCTGGAAAGTTTATCTTGTCTTTCTGCATGCTCTTGGGACGTTTGGAGCTCTATACGGTGCTGATTCTGTTTTCTCCCAATTTTTGGAGAAAGTAATGCCAAAGGACTGACGCAGTCGGGGGCTGTCCGCTGCGCTCGTTGCATAGCGAGGGAAACCCTCGGCGATTCGCGCTCGCCGGGCCCTCGCCCTACGGGAGAAGGGGACAGATTTAGGACTATGAATACGCATCAACTCCGCAGAGAATACGCCGCCCACGGGGGCCTCATTGAGAAAACTGCCGCCAAGAATCCGTTTGAGCAATTCGAGAAATGGTTTGCCGATGCTGTCGCCGCCGAACTCGATTTGCCCGATGCGATGACATTGGCGACTGCAACGCGAGATGGAATTCCCTCCGCCAGAATGGTTGTCCTCAGAGGTTTTAATGCGAACGGGTTTTGCTTCTATACCGATTACGACAGCCAAAAAGGGAGAGAGCTCGCGCGAAATCCGCACGCCGCGCTCGTCTTCTATTGGCGTGAGTTGGACCGGCAGGTGCGGAGCGTCGGCACCGTGCAAAAAATGTCGGTAGAAGAGTCGGATGCCTACTTTGCTAGCCGCCCTATCGGGAGTCAACTTGCTGTTTGGGCGGTGCGGCAGAGCCGCGTTATCGCGGGGAGAGAGCATCTGACAGCAGGCTTCGCGCACGCTGAACGGATGTATGCCGACGAGGGTGACATCCCACGTCCGCCGGATTGGGGTGGGTATCGGCTTGTGCCGACGCTTTTTGAATTTTGGCAAGGCTGCCCGAATCGTCTCCACGATAGGCTTTGCTATACGCTTCAGTCTGATGGTTCATGGAAAATGACGCGGCTTTCACCTTGAATCGCGCTTGCGAAATTTTTTATCACCAGAGCGATTCAGTTTTCCGCTTCTGTTTTTTATTGAAAAAGACTTGACATAATTTGCGAAATATGTGAAAATATTAAGCAGGTGATAAAAAACCTTGTCAATTCTGTCTCACTAGGAGAAATTAGGCGAGAGATCCATGTTAATAGATTATCTTCCGATTTTGATGTTAGCACTTTTCGCGGTGCTCTTTGCGGCGATCAACCTCGCGCTGACCCATATTCTTGGGCCGAAACGGCCGACACGTGCGAAATTGTCGGTTTACGAGTCCGGCGTGCGCCCTGTCGGCGATGCAAGGCAGCGGTTTACTATCCGCTTCGACCTCATCGCGATGCTCTTTATCATCTTCGACATTGAGGTGGTTTTCCTCTACCCGTGGGCCGTCGTCTTCAAGAAATTCTCGGCAGAAAGTGGGTTGTTTATTTTAGTGGAGATGCTGGTGTTTATCGGTATTCTTCTGCTTGGCTATATTTACGCTTGGAAAAAAGGGGGCTTGTCATGGGATTAGATTTTGGTGGTGCGCGGAGCCTGTCAGCAGATGGTGGGCCCGTGGACGAAAATATCATCACGACGACTATCGATAAGGTGGTAAACTGGGGCCGAAAGAATTCGCTGTGGCCGATGCCCTTCGGTACGGCGTGTTGCGCGATAGAAATGATGGCGACTTTGGCATCCAAGTTCGACCTTTCGCGATTCGGTTCGGAGGCAATCCGGTTCTCCCCGCGGCAATCCGATCTGCTCATCGTATCCGGACGCATTTCAATCAAGATGATGCCCGTTCTGAAACGCATCTATGACCAGATGCCGGACCCGAAGTGGGTTATCTCCATGGGTGCGTGCGCTTCCTGCGGCGGCGTATTTGATACCTATACGCTAATTCAAGGCGTAGATCAGTTCATTCCGGTCGATGTCTACATTCCCGGATGCCCGCCTCGTCCGGAGGACCTAATCGATGCGGTGATGCAGGTGCAGCAGAAAATCGCCGGCGGCGAGGTACCCAAAGGCGTAGAGGTGGCGGTATGAATAATGAAGGCGGGACCTCTAGTCCCGATAACGGAGCCGAATCCCCGTTCGTCCTTCAGAAGCTGCAGGAAAACTACGCGGACGCGCTGTTAGCGCACGAGGAAGCGCGGGATGGAGTCGTCGTCGTTGTCGGCAAGGATGATGCTTACGCGCTCTTGGAATACCTCAAAACCGATGCGGCGCTCGGATATACCTACCTCGTGGATGTCACAGCTGTTGACAATTCGCGTCTGGAATCGGAGTTGGTGAAGTTTGGCTATGCCCGATTCATGGTGGTATACCAGTTGTATTCCTATCAGGGGCATTGTCGGGTGCGCGTCAGAGTGCCTGTGCATGAACGGGATTTGCGCGTCCGCTCTGTGACGAGTCTGTGGAGGGGCGCGAATTGGCTGGAGCGCGAGACTTACGATATGTTTGGGATTGACTTTGAGGGGCACCCGGACCTGCGGCGCCTCTTGATGCCAGACGATTTTGATGGGCATCCGCTCCGCAAGGATTACCCGCTCCGCGGCCGCGGCGAGCGCGAGCGTTTCAATTTTGAGAGGCAGAACGTCTAACGACATTTCTGCTGCTGGTAGGCGGTACTTCCTGGTCCCGAATTTCTGCTGCTGGTAGGCGGGACCTCCTAGTCCCGCCACACCGAAACATCGAGACTGGGGATGCTGAGCAATAGGAGGATAACATGCACGCTGAGCTGGAGCGGGCAACTGGCGAGAGAATGGTTCTCAATTTCGGCCCGCAGCATCCGGCGACACACGGCACACTGCGCATCGTGTTAGAACTGGATGGCGAATCGATTTTGAAAGCGACACCCCACCTCGGATACCTGCATACCGGATTTGAGAAGCTGGGGGAACACTTGGATTACAACCAGTTCATCGTCGTCACCGACCGGATGAACTACCTGTCACCGCTTTCCAACAACTTCGGGTATGTGCTCGCGGTGGAGCAGCTGCTGGGCATTGAGGTGCCGAAGCGGTGTCAATACATCCGCATTTTGATGGCAGAGCTGTCGCGTCTGGCAGACCATCTGCTCTGGTTAGGCACTGCGGCCCTTGACTTGGGCGCGTTTTCGGTATTCCTCTACAGTTTCCGCGAGCGCGAGAAGTTGTATAGCATTTTCGAGAAAACGACTGGCGCTCGGTTGACGACGAGTTATACGCGCGTTGGCGGTGTGCTCCGTGACCTTTACGCTGGGTTTGATGAGGATGTACGGCAATTCATCACGAATTTCCCGAAGGCGTTGCGTGAAACGCATACGCTCCTCACGCGGAATCGTATCTGGATGGACCGGACGAAGGGAGTCGGTGCGATTTTAAGCGAAGACGCGATTAATTACGGGCTGACAGGACCGTGCCTCCGCTCTACCGGCATCGCGCATGACATCCGGAAGGCGGAACCCTACTCCTCTTACGATGAGATGACGTTTGAGGTGCCTGTCGGCTCAAACGGCGATGCCTACGACAGGTATCTGGTGCGGATGGAGGAGATGGTGCAGAGTTGCCATATTGTTCAGCAGGCATTGGATAACCTGCCGGCTGGCCCGGTGAACGTAGAGGACAACAAGATCTCGCTGCCGAAGAAGTCGGATGCGTATGGGCATATTGAGGGGCTTATCCACCATTTCAAGATTATCATGGATGGGCACGGTGTGCAGCCGCCGGTAGGCGAGCACTATTGCGCGACTGAATCGCCGAACGGCGAGCTCGGTTTCTACATCGTGAGTGATGGCAGCGGCACGGGGTATCGTATCCGCATCCGTCCGCCGAGTTTCCTGAATTTCCAAGCACTGCCG
The DNA here is from genome assembly GCA_958296135.1 of uncultured Poribacteria bacterium. Lineage (GTDB taxonomy): Bacteria > Poribacteria > WGA-4E > WGA-4E > WGA-3G > AGPOR5. The sequence continues at coordinate 2,542,454 of CATQHZ010000001.1, read as the reverse complement.
CACATGCTGGAAGGGGGCATGGTATCGGATACCGTCGCCGTGTTGGGGAGTTTGAACGTGATTGCGGGGGAGTTGGATCGGTAGTCTGTGGTAAAGGCGCGTCGGGGCGGCATGGCACCCGAGGTGGCAGTTGATGAAAAGGCGAATTCTTTTATCGGTAGCTATGCTGTCCGTTCTCTTACTGTCGGTAACGGATGCTGCAAAGCGGGCGGTTTTCCATCCGCCTGTTCCGGAAGAGCAGACGGTAGCGTGGTTGAAGGAAAGGAACCATGATGCCGAGGCGTTAGGAGCGGGCCTCTATCGCATCTATTGGCGCGACTATTCAGGCGGCCCCCTGCGCGATGAGCGAGGTGATTCGTATAGCGTTCGCGCCTTTGACTGGGGGCCGCGGGGTGGGAAAGCGGATGTGTTTGTTTCAAGCCGTGTTGAGTGGGTAGAACCGGCGCATCGCACGACACCGGACACTGGGTTACCCGAATACCGTTATATCTACAGCATCACAAGCCGGGAAACCAGTCAGCATCCGGTCCATACTCTTTGGGTTCGGACACTAGATCTTCCTAGGAGTTGGCTTCGTGATATTTCAAATCCTCCGGGCTGGAAAAATTTTGGACAGCCTCCTGAATTCGCTGGAGCTAGCAATCATGTCGCTTGGAATCGCAAATTTGGGACACCTTACATTCTTCCGGGGACATCCCAGGGCGGTTTCGCATTTAAATGCCGGAGTGTTCCAGGTATCATCACGGCAGAAGTGTGGACATCAGGTGGCAGTATAGATGGGCATGAAGCGGTTGTCACGCCTTATCATCACCAGTATGCCCCTCGCGGTTTCGTCATCGGTCCTGAGGCGATTCCGGTGGGAACGAGTGCGTCTGAACTCACGCGTCGGTTAGAAACGCTCATCTCTCGGAGTGTGACTTTAGGATGGCTGGATGAAGATGCCGCGGTGCCGCTGCGGCAGCATTTGGCGAACAGCGTTACGGCTTTCGGGAAGCACGAGCTTTCCGAGGCCAGGCGTGAGATTCAGGCGTTTGTCGCCACGTTGGATGTGTTGGAAAAACAGCGCGGCACAGTTCCCCAGCGGACAGGGGAGCCCAACTCCCCTTCGGGAGAAGGTGAGCAGCAAGTGCCAGCAGAACCACCTCTCCTTGAGGAGGCGTTGACGCTGCAACTCCGAGAGATTGGTTTCAAAATCCAAGAACAAGCAGAACCACCTCTCCTTGAGGAGGCGTTGACGCTGCTGCAGACGAATGCGGCGTATTTGTTGACGAAATTCTAATACGCGATTAGTCTCTGGGAGTCGAGGCGCGGGATGTTTCTCCTACCGGGGGGAGTTGAGACGCGGGATGTTTCTCCTACCGGGGGGAGTCGAGACGCGGGATGTCTCTCCTACCGAGGAAAGTCAAGACCGGGATGTCTCTCCTACCGGGACTCTGATTCCGATTCAGTAGGTATATTGGGGTAGCGAGAAGGTTCTACCAAAAAATATTTTTAAAGTTGACAATTTTTCGGTTTTTTGGTAAAATTTAAGCCACTTGGGAGGGTTCTTTCATCATGGAAATCGGAAGCATCATCCTCTTTGTGAAAGATATGAAGGGAGTCACGGCGTTTTATCGGGATGTCGTCGGGTTAACGCCTGATGCAGAACAGCCGTTTCCGGCGCGCCGCTTCTTCCGCTTCGATACGGGACAGTGCAAGCTCTGCCTTCACAGCGCGAGCAAGCCAAACAATGGCAGACAAAAGATTGGCTTTCACGCTGAGAGTGTCAGTGCGGTGCATGCGGCACTGAAGGCGAAGGGGTTGCGCTTGCGTCCCCTGAAAAACGAGGATGGGCTCGCATGCTTTGATATTGCGGACCCCGAGAAAAACCGCATTCAGTTTTGGGGAGACTATTAGGGCGGCGCGCGGGCAAAGCGTGCCCGAAGCCGAGAAAAACACCGAAGGAAAACTAGATGTCAGAGGAACTCATACAAATTCAGAACACTTTTCGGTTTACCGAAGAAAACCAACGTGAATTTGACGCGCTCATCGGGCACTATCCGGTGAAGGAAGCGGCGATGCTTCCGACGCTCCATCTCGCGCAGAAGCAGGCGGGTTACGTTAGTCCCGCGGTGATGACATACGTCGCGGCACTTCTTGAAGTCCCGCTCATGAAAGTGAAGGATGTCGTGACGTTCTACCCGATGTTCTTTGAGGAGCCGGTGGGCGAGTATGTCATTCGTGTCTGCCACACGTTGCCGTGTGCGTTGCGCGATTGTAAAGGCGTGTTGGCGCATCTCAAGGCGAAGCTTGGCACGGATGTCGCTTCTGAGACAGACCTCGGCAAAGGCACCACTCCCGATGGAAAATTCACCTTGATGAAAGTGGAGTGCCTCGCGTCGTGCGATGTCGCGCCTGTTATCATGGTGAACGACGATTTATACAAAAACTTGACACCGGAGAAGGTGGATGAGATTTTGGATAACTTGTAGGGCTCGCGAAGGACAGGAAACTTGTGCGACGGGGGCGCGGGACCCTCGCTAGGAACAACAAATATGGTTGAAGAAAAACGCATTCTTTATGAACACTTGGATGTACCGGAGATTCACACCTTCGATGTCTTTCGTCAACACGACGGCTACGCTTGTTTTGAGAAGGCGGTAGCGGACTACCAGCCGGACGACATCGCTAAGATGGTGATGGATTCCGGGTTGAAAGGCAGAGGGGGTGCAGGCTTTTCCACCGGGTTGAAATGGAGTTTCGTCCCGAAGGATATCAAGCCGTGTTATCTCTGTTGCAACGCTGACGAAAGCGAGCCGGGGACGTTTAGCAACCGGTATGTCTTGGAGAAAAATCCTCACCTCCTCATTGAGGGCATCCTGATTTGCTGCTATGCGATGGGCATTGAGACGACTTATGTCTACATCCGCGGCGAGTTTACCCTCGGCAAGAAGAGGCTGGATGCCGCTATTAAAGCGGCTTACGCCAACGGATACCTCGGCAAGAACATCCGCGGCACAGGGCTCAACGTTGACATCTACACACACCCCGGTGCAGGTGCCTACATCTGTGGTGAAGAGACGGGGCTCATTGAGTCACTAGAAGGAAAACGGGGACAGCCGCGCAACAAGCCGCCGTTTCCGGCTGTGGAAGGCGTGTTCCGAAAACCCACCGTCGTGCAAAATGTGGAGACGCTCTGTAACCTCCCTTTCATCGTCGGTAACGGTGTAGAGTGGTATACGAAGATGGGGCCGACGTATGGCGATGCGCGCTTCGATCCGCCGAAACCCGATCCGAATACGGGAACCAAACTCTACTGCATCAGCGGCGATGTCAACAAACCGGGTGTCTATGAATTGGAACTGGGATTGACATGCGCCGAACTCATTGAAGTTGCCGGCGGCCTGCGCGGTGAACAAGTGAAAGCGGTTATTCCGGGCGGCAGTTCCGCGCCGATTTTGACGCACTATGAATTGGACACGCGCCTCGATTTCACCTCGCTGACGCTGGCCAAATCGATGCTCGGTTCCGGCGGCATCATCGTGATGAACGAAACGCGGAATATCGTGGATTGTCTCCTGAACATTATGAAGTTTTACGCGCATGAGTCGTGTGGGCAATGCACGCCGTGCCGCTGGGGCACGCCGTGGGTGCGTGATATTGTGCAACGCATCGCCGATGGAAACGGACGGAAGAGCACTATTACCCGCCCCAAATTCGGCATCGCCGAAAACGGGAGGTGGGGCGACACCGGCGAAACCGAGGATATCTACGAAGACTTGGATTTGCTGGAGAGCGTCGCGAACAACATCGCTAATGTTGATACGATGACGTGGAATACCATCTGCGTCTTTGGCATCGCTGTTTCGTGGCCGGCTGTCAGCTACATGCGGAAATTCCGGCCGGAGTTTGAGGCGACTATCCGCGAGGGAAAATTGACGACGCTTTCGGTTGAAGAGGCGACAGTGCCACCGGAAGAGAACTACGCTTATCAACAGCGCATCGTTCCAAGAGAGCTCGAATAGCCCAGCCCTATAATACCGGGTGACGTTGATGCGTCTCGCGTCTGGATGACGAGTAGACGGAGGCAGGCGTTATCGCACCAACAACCGTTATTGAACGCATTGTGAACGACGAAAGCCCGCTAGGAAATACGAAAATATGGCCTTTATTAAACTGAATGACCTCGAGGTGGAGGTGGAAGACGGAACGAACGTCGTAGAAGCCGCACGGCTGCACGGCATTGAGGTGCCGCACTACTGCTATCACCCCGGGCTGAGCCGTCCGGCGAATTGCAGGATGTGCCTCGTTGAACCTCACGTTTTCTTCCCACCCGCGGGGGCAATTGTGCCAGACCGGCAGCTCGCGACCGGATGCACGACGGTGCTCCGAACCGCCCCGCCGAATAGAAAACTGGACGGCAAATACGATTTTATCGTCTATACCGATAGCCCGCGTGTCAAGAAGGCACGGGAGGATATTTTGGAATTCTTGCTCGTCCATCACCCGCTGGATTGTCCGGTGTGCGATCAGGCAGGCGAATGTGACTTGCAAGATTTCACCTATCGGCATGGACATGACAAGAGCCGGTATTTAGAGGTGAAGAACGTCCCGCCTAAGAAAGACCTCGGGCCCGATGTGCTGCTCTATTCGACGCGGTGTATTGTCTGCACGCGCTGCATCCGGTTCTGTCAAGAGGTATCGGGAAGCAATGAGCTCGGTTTAATACACCGCGGTTCTCACGACGAGATTGACATTCCCCGCTCGCACGATGGCATGCCGTTACAACTGCTGGATAACAAACTCGCCGGCAATGTGGTGGACATTTGTCCTGTCGGCGCGCTGATCAGCAAGGATTTCCTCTTCAAATCGCGTCCCTGGTTCATGAAACAGGAGAAGAGCGTCTGTGCGGGATGCAGTGTCGGTTGCAATATCACGGTGGAATATAAGGAGGATGGCGTTTACCGGCTCAAACCCCGATTCCACGAGGAGATTAACCAACACTGGATGTGCGACGATGGGCGGCTCGGATACGGCTACGTCAACAGCGATGACCGGCTTCAATTGCCGATGAAGCGAGTTGATGGCGAATTTCAACCGACGCACTGGGCTGATGCACTGACGCAGATTACGGAGAAGTTGTCTGAGGCGGATGCAGAGAAAGTGGTTGTCATCGGTTCGGCGCAAGGCACGAATGAGGATAACTACGTTTTGCAGCAATTCGCGCATGAGGTGTTGAAGACAGAACACCTCGGTCTCTTCGGTGCCCTGCCGGGCGAGGAGCACACCTTCCCGCAGTTTACCATTGAGGCGGACAAAAATCCGAACACCGCAGGGGCGCGTAAAATGCTGAGTAACGGGACCCCGGTTTTGGAAGGCGAGGCACTCTGGAAAAAAGTCTCCGAGGCGGACATTGTTTACCTCGTCAGTGGTGCGCCGGAACGTTCGCTTGAAGCAGAAGAGAAGGCAGTGCTGGAGAGTGTGGACTTCCTCATCGTCCAAGACGTTCTGCCTTCCGAGGTAACCGCGCTTGCAGATGTGGTGTTGCCGGGGACGACGTTCGCGGAAAAAGACGGCACCTTTACCAATTCCAAAGGCTGGGTGCAGCGTATCCGCAAGACGGTGGATGCACCGGGTGAAGCGCGTATTGACTGGGAAATTATTCAGCAACTCGCGAGGCAGCTCGGCGGCGAGATGAACTATCATTTCGCGGGCGAGATCTCCCTTGCTATTTCGGAGAATGTGTCGGGCTACGCGGAAGCGACGCACCAGAACATTGGCGATAGCGGCGTGAAGTTGGCTGAGTAGTAATGATGGCAGCTTGCGATAACGTCGCAAGCGGATCTGGCAAGACAATGTTCTTTGCCGAAGGGGCCTTATCGAACCCGTTAGGGCCATACAGAAGAATGGGTTTACCACTTAACGTGTTACTTTTGAGTTCCATCGTCAAAATTCTCATCATCGCGCATCTGCTGCTTATCGGGGTGATGGCGATGATTTGGGCAGAACGCCGTATCAGCGGCTGGATGCAAGACCGGCTCGGCCCCAACCGCGTCGGATTCCAAGGCCTGCTTCAGCCTATCGCTGATGGCATCAAGTTCCTTTTGAAGGAGGACCTGATTCCAAATCACGTCGATAAGCCGCTTTACGTGCTTGCCCCGGCGATGCTCCTCATCCCGGCGATGCTAACGATTGCCGTCGTGCCGTTCGGCGGTTCAATCGAAATTGCTGGACATACGATACCGCTCCAGATTGCGGACATCAATATCGGCATCTTGTATATCTTGGCAATCACGTCCCTCGGAGTCTACGGTGTTGTGCTCGGCGCGTGGGCATCGAACAACAAATACTCGCTGTTAGGCGGATTGCGTTCGTCGGCGCAGATGATTAGTTACGAGCTGACGCTCGGCTTGGCAATCATCGGCGTGCTGATGCTGACTGTCGTGGAGCAGGGGGGCTCGGCGTTGAGTCTCCGAGAAATCGCGAAGTCACAAGGGAAAAACCTCTGGAATTGGAACTTCCTCATCCACTTCCCTGCGTTTCTGGCGTTTACGACAGCGATGTTCGCGGAGACGAACCGCTTGCCGTTCGATCTTGCCGAGGCGGAGCAGGAACTCGTCGCCGGTTACCATACCGAATACAGTAGCATGAAGTTCGCGATGTTTTTTATGGCGGAATACATGAACATGATTGTCGGTTCCGCCGTGACAGTAACGCTCTTCTTGGGCGGCTGGCACTTCTTCGGATTGGAGAATGTCGGAGGCCCCATCCTCAGCGGGCTCATCTCTTTCGGCATTTTCTTCGCGAAGACAGCCATTTTTTTGTTTGTGTTTATCTGGGTGCGTTGGACACTCCCTCGCTTCCGCTATGATCAGCTGATGAACCTCGGTTGGAAGTTCCTGCTGCCGGTAGCATTGAGTTCCATCGTCGTGACAGGGTTCCTCTGGGTAACGACGGACGGCAACAAGCTGCTCATCGGTATCGGCAATGTGGTTGCTGCGTTTATCGTTATCTCCGTTGTCGGGGGCCTGCTGGTGATGAATAAACCGCCAGAGGTTTCAACGCCGGAGATTGCGGGGTTAGATACACTGGAATCGGAGGGTTCGTCATGAATCCAGAACAGATTTTGTTTTTCGTCTTTGGGTTGCTGGCGCTAGTGGGTGCGATTTCGGTGATTTCGTTTCGGCATCCGATTTACAGCGCATTGGCCCTGATTGTGACGTTTTTCGCGCAGGCGGGGCTCTTCGTGTTGCTCGGCGCGCATTTTGTGGCTGCGGCGCAAGTGATTGTCTATGCGGGCGCGATTATGGTGCTGTTCCTCTTCGTCATTATGCTTCTGAATTTAGGTAGGCGCGACAGGGAGGGGGCTCCGACTGGGGCGAAATTGAAAGGCATTGGCATCGTCTTAGGCATCCTCTTTGCGGCGGAAGGCATTTACATCGCCGTGAACGCACGCAACGGTACCGCGGTCGCATCGGCACAACCGGCTCCGGAAGCGGTAACGACGTATGGTATTGGGGAACTGTTGTTCAGCAAGTATCTCTTGCCATTTGAGGTTACGTCGCTGATACTGTTGGCGGCGTTGATTGGGGTTATCGTCTTGGTGAAGCGCGAGAAACCAACGGATAATTAGGCGGAGAAGAACCTGGCCAAAGACTGCAAGAAAAGACAATGTCTTTTCGGATGGCTAAGTCAGCCTTTTCTGCACAGTAGTAACAGTTGAACCACCGCAAGGAACAACAAAATGTTAGAGTTAGAATACTATCTCATTTTAAGCGCGCTCCTGTTTACCACCGGTGTCATCGGTGTCCTCGTCCGCAGGAATGCGATTATCATTTTTATGTGTATTGAACTGATGCTGAACGCCGCCAACCTCGCTTTCGTGGCGATTAGCCGGAGCCTCGGTCAGACAGAGGGACAGGTATTCGTCTTTTTTGTGATGACGGTTGCGGCAGCCGAAGTGGCGATTGGGTTGGCGATTATTGTCAGCGTCTTTAAGCATCGCCAAACGATTAACGTCGACGAGGTGAACTCGCTCAAAGGATGATTTTCGTATTTCGCAGTGTGTTCGGACAGCTTCTCTTGTGCAGAGAAAGTTGTCTTAACCAGGCGAAAAAGACATTGTCTTTTCTTGCATCTTTTAGTTCCGGTTTCCCGAGATACAAGACTGGACAACGTCCCCGTTCTGTTATTCGTAGCGAAAGCCGAAAATTCTGTCACATTCTGAAATCCTGGAGATTCTGATAAAAAATGTCACGAGAACTCATTGTTGTCCTGTTAATCTCGCCCCTCGTCGGGTTTCTGATTAATGGGCTGTTTGGCAAATTCTTAAAAGGTAACGAGAAGTTGAGTGGGGGAATAGGCACGCTGGCGGTGCTCGTTTCGTTCATCTGTGCTATCGTCGCGTTTGCCGGTGTGCAAGGCGGCGCGGTGCTGGAAGGCGATGCTGGCGTGCTTTACGAGTGGATTGCGGGTGAAGGATTCACTTTCAACATCGGTTTCCACGTTGACGCGCTCACCACCGTGATGCTTCTCGTTATCACCGGCGTTGGGTTCCTTATCCACGTCTATTCCATCGGCTACATGCACGGCGATGCTGGCTATACGCGCTATTTTGCGTATCTCAACCTGTTCGTGTTCGCGATGTTGGTGCTGGTGCTCGGCAACAACTACTTGATGATGTTCGTAGGATGGGAAGGTGTTGGGCTCTGCTCCTATCTGCTCATCGGGTTCTGGTATGAGAGACAATCGGCGACAGATGCAGGGAAGAAGGCGTTCATTGTCAACCGCATCGGCGATTTCGGATTCTTGCTCGGCATGTTTACCTTGTTTGCTGCGTTTGGCAGTTTGGATTTCACTGCAATTTTTGGTGCCGCGGAAGCAGATACTTTCCAGAAGGTTTTCGGCGGGAGCACCCTCGTCATCGCGACGTTGCTGCTCTTCGTCGGCGCGGTGGGAAAATCGGCACAGATGCCGCTCTATGTCTGGCTACCCGATGCGATGGAGGGGCCGACACCTGTTAGTGCCTTAATTCACGCCGCCACGATGGTGACAGCGGGTGTCTATATGATTGCGCGTTCCGCCGTGCTTTATGAACTTGCGCATACGGGACAAGTTGTTGCGTGGGTTGGTGTGTTAACGGCGTTCTTTGCTGCAACGATTGCGCTCACACAGAACGACATCAAGCGCATCCTCGCCTATTCCACCGTCAGTCAACTCGGCTATATGTTCGTCGGTGTCGGTGTCGGTGCGTATGCTTCCGGTGTCTTCCATCTGATGACGCATGCATTCTTCAAAGGGCTCATGTTCCTTGCGGCGGGTAGTGTGATGCACGCGATGGCGAACGAGTTGGATATGCGGAAGATGGGCGGCTTGAAGGCGAAAATGCCAATAACGCATTGGACGTTCCTTATCGGTGCGCTGGCCATTGCCGGCTTTCCGTTCCTCAGCGGTTTCTGGAGCAAAGACGAGATTCTGCACAGCGCGTGGGGAAGCCATCCTGCGATTTACGTTATCGGCTTGATTACGGCGTTCTTGACAGCGTTCTATATGTTCCGGCTCATCTTCGTCACTTTTTACGGGCAATCTCGTGTGGCATCAGCCGTAGCCTCGCATGTGCATGAATCGCCGCCAGTGATGTGGGTGCCGCTGGTGATTCTCGCCATCCCATCGGCGATAATTGGGCTGCTACTCGGATGGGGGGGACACGGCAGCGCGTTCCACCATTTCACAGAAAGTGTCTTTAAGGCGGCGAAGGAAATCGGGAACGGGGCACACGGCGAAGCGGCTGGCAGCGCAGTGCCGTTTATGATTATCTCGGCGATTGTCGGGTTGGTTGGCATCGGATTCGCGTGGATGCGATACAGCAAGCGGACTCCCGCCGCGCAACCTGGGACAGCACTCCACAAGTTGGTGGCGAACAAATATTACATTGATGAAGTCTATAACGCTGTCTTCGTGCAGCCGATTAAGAATGTCTCGCACTATCTGCTGTGGCGCGTCGTGGATACCGGCATTATTGATGGGATTGTCAACGGTGTCGCTGTGGCTATCCGCATCATTGGCGGAACATTGCGGCGGCTTCAGACTGGCGTGGTTCAAGCGTATATCGTGTCAATGGTTGTGGGCATCGTCATATTCCTTGCCTATTATCTGTTTATTTCGTAAAAATAAGGGATAAACTAAAAACTTAGCCAAGGGATACCCGGCGCAAGCGGATATGCAGAGACAGCCTCTCTGCCGAGAGAAACCTAACCGAACGCTTCGCGCCAAGACGAAAAAAGGAGGTTTCATTGCTACTTTCAATAGTCATTTTTTTACCACTGCTCGGCGTAGTGGCGATTGCGCTGCTCAGAGGGATAGGAGCATCTGCCGTGAAAGGCATTGCGATGGCGGTGGCATTGCTGACGTTCCTCATCTCGTTGGGACTTTACACGGGATTCGATGCGACTACCGCCGAGATGCAATTTCAGGAGAGCCATGCGTGGATTTCGGGGTTAGGCACGCGCTACGACATCGGCATTGACGGCATCTCGCTGTGGCTGGTGCTCCTGACGACGTTCCTGACACCGGTGTGCATCCTCGCCGCATGGAATTCGGTGGAGAAGGGGCTCAGCGGCTTTATGATGTCGTTGCTGGCACTCGAGACGGGGATGCTCGGCGTGTTTTGCGCCACGGATTTATTCCTGTTCTTCGTGTTCTGGGAGTCGATGCTGATTCCGATGTATTTTCTCATCGGCATCTGGGGTGGTGAACGGCGCATTTACGCCACTGTCAAGTTTGTGCTCTATACGATGGCAGGCAGCGCGCTGATGCTGGTTGGCATCCTTTACCTCTACTTCCAGAACGACAATAGTTTTGCGCTGCTGCCGCTCTATGAGAAAGCCGGCACCTTCACGCACGCGAACCTCTTATTTCTCGCGTTTTTCATTGCGTTTGCGATTAAAGTGCCGCTGTTTCCGTTCCACACCTGGCTGCCAGACGCGCATGTCGAGGCACCGACAGTCGGCAGTGTTATCCTTGCCGGTGTGCTGTTGAAAATGGGCACCTACGGCATCGTCCGATTCTGTTTGCCGCTCTTTCCTGATGCGGCGGCGACGTATACGCCGCTGATAGTGACGCTCGCTGTCATCGGCATCATTTACGGCGCGTTAGTGGCGATGGTGCAACCAGATCTGAAGAAATTGGTGGCATATTCGAGTGTGAGCCACCTTGGGTTTGTCGTGTTGGGCCTTTTCACGCGGCACCACGCTGGCATCCAAGGCGGCGTGCTGCAGATGATAAATCATGGGCTGAGCACCGGCGCGCTCTTCCTCCTCGTCGGCATGATTTATGAGCGTCGGCACAGCCGCATGATTGTCGATTTCGGTGGGGTGGCCAAGTCGATGCCAATTTTCGCCACGATTTTTATGATTACCACTTTGTCATCCATCGGGTTGCCGGGCTTGAACGGTTTCGTCGGCGAATTTATGATTCTGCTCGGCAGCTTTCACGGCGGTGCTTTCTCCAAAGTTTACGTTGTGCTCGCCGCGACCGGCGTGATTCTGGCGGCAGTGTATATGCTGTGGATGTTCCAACGCGTGATGTTCGGCACACCGAATAAAATTAACGCTGCACTGCCAGATCTGAACACACGCGAGTTGGTAGTGCTGTTCCCGGTGCTGCTGTTCATCGTCTGGATAGGCGTTTATCCGAAGCCGTTCTTGAGTCGGATGGAAAAATCAGTGAACGTTGTTGTGACGAAGGTTCAGCAGGAAACTGCTCCCGCGATGGGACACACCAAAATAAAGGAAGTTCCCCGGTATGCCCGGGTAGATATCAACAAGGAGGCAGAGACGAAGTAAGTGAAAAAGGATTCCCTTCCAATTAAGCCTCGTAGAGGCTTAATGTCTGTAAAGAAATGTAGATTTTTAGGCGGCGCGCTCCTACCATTTTGTATCATTTTAGTGCTTGTGGGCTCCATGGGGCTTGCCTTTGCGGCGGATGACACGCACGACGAGCCTGGCGCGCACGATGAACACCACCACGGCGGCGTGTCCGGGGAAAAACTGCCTATTTGGAGCATCGCCCCGTTCGTCGGTATTCTGCTCTCTATCGCGATTATCCCGGTGGTGTGGGATTCGCATTTTCTTCACCATCACGGTGGGAAGATGGCTGCTGCCTGGGCGTTAGTCTTCGCTATTCCCTATCTCATCGCTTTTCGCGGTGGCGCGTTCTACGACATTCTGCACATCTATCTGATAGACTACATCCCGTTTATTGTGCTGTTGTGGGGGCTGTTTACGGTGGCGGGCGGCGTGCTGGTGCGCGGCACCTTGCGCGGCACCCCGTTAGTGAACACGTTGCTGCTCTTCATCGGCACTGCTATTGCCTCGTGGGTAGGCACAACGGGTGCGTCCATGTTGCTCATCCGGCCGTTGATTCGCGCGAATGCGTATCGAAAAAGCAAGGTGCACCTGATTGTCTTCTTCATCTTTTTGGTGAGCAACATCGGTGGCGCCCTAACGCCCCTCGGCGATCCGCCGCTGTTTTTGGGATTCCTGCACGGTGTTCCGTTCTTCTGGACGACCACGGTGCTCTTCCCACACATGCTGTTCATCAGCGTTCTCTTAATCGCGCTTTTCTTCGCGCTAGACACCATTATGTTCAAACGCGAAGGCGGCGAAGTGCCGGATGATGGCACCCGTGAACCGATTCGGGTGGAGGGACTTTTTAACCTCATCTTCCTCTTCGGTATCGTCGTCGCTGTCCTAATGAGTGGGACGGTGAAGTTAGGCGAAGTCAACGTTCTCGGCGTGCATGTTGCATGGCAGAACATCCTTCGAGACGTGCTTATTGTGGCGATGGGCTTATTGTCGCTCAAATTTACTCCCTTCAGCGGTGAATTGCGGCAGGCAAATGAGTTTTCATGGGCACCGATTGAAGAGGTGGCGAAGGTATTCGCCGGTATCTTTATGACAATCATCCCCGCCTTGGCGATTTTGAAGGCTGGCGAAAACGGCGCGTTGGGCGGGTTAAACCGAATGATGCAAGAATCGTGGCACTATTTCTGGGTAACCGGGGTGCTGTCCAGTTTCTTGGACAATGCGCCGACGTATTTGACGTTCTTTAACACTGCTCTCGGCAAACTGCATCTCACCGAAGACTTGGTGCCGCAAATTCTCACCGGACAGTTGGCGGAGCCGCAGCATCTGGAGTTTGTGAAACTGCTCACTGCCATCTCTGTCGGTGCTGTTTTCATGGGGGCGAATACCTACATCGGGAACGCACCGAATTTCATGGTGAAGGCGATTGCGGAGGATAGCCATATCCCAATGCCAAGTTTCTTCGGCTTTATGCTCTGGTCTGTCGGGATTTTGATGCCGCTGTTTGTCATTGTCACGTTCGTTTTTCTGCGCTAGCACGCTCAGTTCTACGAAAAATAGAAAGGATAGAAAAATGCCAATAGATATTAACTGGCAATTGCTGATGCCCGAGCTGGTTATCGGGTTGACGTTGCTCCTCGTACTTGTCTTTGACATGATAGATTCGCTCTCAAAAACCGTGCTAGGGTGGCTGACAATTGTCGGAGCCGGGATTGCACTGTGGGTATCTGTCACGATGCGCCTTGACAGCACTTATGGCATTACCTTTGGGGGAATGTTTGCCGTAGATGGTTTCTCCGTTTTCTTCAACATCATCTTCCTCGTTTCAACGATGCTGGTCTCGCTGATTTCTATTAATTATTTGCGAGGTGACAGCGCGGACCGGCGGCGAGAGAGGAGACAGGGGCCGTATTATCTGCTCATTTTGCTGGCGACGCTCGGCATGATGCTGATGGCGGCGGGCAATGAACTGATTGTCGTGTTCCTCGGCTTGGAATTGATGTCGCTGTCGCTGTATGTGTTGGCGGGCTATTTCCGCGAACATGCTGTCTCTAGTGAGGCAGGGATGAAATACTTGTTGCTTGGCGCGTTCGCGAGCGCGTTCTTCCTCTACGGTATCGCGCTTCTCTACGGCGGCACCGGCACGACGAGCATTCCGGCTATTGCGACAGTTGTCGCGTCGGGGAGCCCATCGCCGCTGCTGCTTGCTGGGATGTTCCTGCTCATCGTTGGGTTCGGGTTTAAGGTGGCGATTGTGCCATTCCATCAGTGGGCACCCGATGTTTACGATGGCGCGCCCACGACGATTGCGGCGTTCATTTCCGCGGGACCGAAAGCCGCAGGCTTTGCCGCCTTTCTGAGAATCTTCACGGAGGCATTACAGCATCTGCAACCCGAATGGGGCGGCGTTGTCATCCTTTTGGCGATGCTGACGATGACGGTTGGGAATGTCCTCGCCATTGCACAGACAAACATCAAGCGGATGCTCGCGTATTCAAGTGTCGCGCACGCCGGTTATGTGCTGATAGGCGTGGCGGCGGCCAATCGAGAGGGTATCTCAAGTGCGATGCTCTATTTGCTTGTTTATTGCATCATGAACATCGGCGCGTTCGCCGCGGTTATTCTGGCGAAAACATCGGCGGGCGAACGTTTGACGCTTTCGGATTACGCTGGGCTTGGGTTCCGGAAGCCGCTACTGGCACTCTTTCTCACCGTGATGCTGTTATCGCTAGCAGGCTTTCCGCCGACAGCGGGGTTTGTCGGGAAATTCTACGTCTTCAAATCGGCGGTGCAGGCAGGACATATCTGGCTCGTCGCCATCGGTGCTGTCAACACGGCGATTTCAGCGTTTTACTACCTGCGAGTTGTCGTCACAATGTATATGCGTGAGCCGGCAGGAGAGGTAGATGTCTCTCCGTATCCGCGGACGCTGGTGGTGGGGCTCGTCCTCGCCGCAATTGGCGTGTTGTTGATTGGGATTCTGCCATCGCTTGTGTTTGATGCTGCGCAGAATTCGGGGCTGTAAAGAAGGCAGCTGTATTTTCCTTGGCGCGCTTGCAAAGCGCGCCTACCGGTTCTCTTCTCTGAAACCTTTGAATTTGCCGCTCAAATCGGGTATCATATCAGAGCACCGTTGAAAGGACAGCACGAAAACATAACAGTTTTTGTAGGCACGGTTTGCAACCGCGCACAATGATTTGGTATCAATTGATGCAGGAAACAGAACATGATAATGGAGAGGAACATCCTGTCCAAGACCCGGGGGAAGAAGAGGGATATGCTGCTTTTCCGGGGGGCATCCCGAGAAGGTGGTTAAATCCAGCGATTTACCTCTTCCTCATTATCTTGGGGGCGTATGCCTTATGGGTTGGCGTTGGCGAGATTCTCGATGGGAGAAAAACAGGTGTCCCGCTGCGGAAAACGATGGGAGTCATCTGGTCGCATCTCTCTAATTTCGCTTTCATATTAACAATTGCGATTATTGGCGGTAGCAAGATATTGGAGCGTGTCATGTATTATTTACAAGCTAAGAAACGGGCAGACCAGCTGGAGCGGCGCGCCGAAGCGGCTGAAAAACGCGCCGAAGAAGCTGAACAGCGCGCCGAGCAGGCAGAACAGCGCGCCGAGGAATATAAACAGCGCGCTGAAGAAGCTGAGGCAAAAAACGGCCGCGCTTCGCAATGAGCGCGGCCGCGTTCGCAGTCTGACTCGTCCGAAGTTATTTGGGCACATCTCTCTAATTTCGCTTTCATATTAACAATTGCGATTATTGGCGGTAGCAAGATATTGGAGCGTGTCATGTATTATTTACAAGCTAAGAAACGGGCAGACCAGCTGGAGCGGCGCGCCGAAGCGGCTGAGAAGCGCGCTGAAGAAGTTGAACAGGTCTTGAAAGCGGAGCGGCAGCGCGCCAACCTGGCAGAACAGCGCGCCGAACAAGAACAGCAGCGCGCCGAACAATATAAACAGCGCGCCGAGCAGGCAGAACAGCGCGCCGAAGAAGCTGAGGCAAAAAACGGCCGCGCTTCGCAATGAGCGCGGCCGCGTCCGCAATTTTTCTTGTCCTCGCCTCGGTGTCGTTTTCATCAGGCGGCGATTACCTGACGAAAACGGCATCGTCGCGGAACTGAAGCACTTCAGTTCCGCTTATTTTTGCCACCTTGTCACTATTTTCCTCTTTTTTTCCAATATTCTAAAAAAGAGTGCAACTTTTTTGCAACTCGTTTGTAGTCTCAGTAACCACAAAACGCGCGGAGTTGCAACATGACAGAAGAACAATTCCTAGGGTTAGTCCGGAAGCATCAAGCTCAGGTCTATCGGCATGCTCTCTACCTGGTTGGCAATCCGGAAGATGCTAAGGATATAACGCAGGACACCTTCATCAGAGCGTGGGAACATCGCGCGACATTGCGGGAGGAAACCGTTCACTCGTGGCTGCTCAAATGCGCCCAGAATCTCTGTTACAATTTGCTAAAGCGGCGCAAATTTCAGGTGCCTTTGACAGAAGGAAATGACGAGGAATTGGAGACGCTGATGCACACGCATTCGGCTGAGGTGTCGCCGTCGCCGGAAGAGCTGCTCCTCAAACAGGAGCTCAAGCAGGTAGTGCGGCAGGCTATCCAACAACTGCCGCCGGAGATGCAACGGATGGTAATCATGCGCGAATTGGAAGGTATGAGTTTTAAGGACATCGCGGCGGTATTACGGCGGCCCGAGGGAACCGTGAAATCGACGGTGTTTCGCGCCCGCAAAAAATTACGGGAATTGTTAAGTCCTTATTGGAGAATGAACGAATGAACCGAAATCGCCCTTATTCCCTCTCCTGCGCGGCGGTTCAGGACATTTTAGCGGCGTATCTCGCCGATGAATTGGATGCGAGCACCGATGCACTGGTAGCCGCGCATCTCGCGGCCTGCCCGACTTGTCAGGAGGAGGTTCGCATCGCGCACACACTTGATGAGGTGTTGGACGCGCTGCCGAAGCCTGAGCCGCCACCGGAGATTTTCAGCACGGTTGCGGCGTATGTCCGCGCGCATCCAGACAGCGGGGGATGGTTCTATCGGTTTAGAGCCATCTTCGGCGGCTTAGGGACTACCTACGGGCGTCCGTTAGTTCGCGTTGGCGCGGTGACATGCTTAGTTGGGGCACTCCTGTTTGGTGCCTATCAGCATCAACAGCGTCAGGCGCAGATGGCGCAAGCCTCCCGCGACTTCAATTACGCGTTCAGCACGGTGCACTACGCGGTAGAGCGGACCGGCATTGTTGTCAACGCGAGTCTGGTTTCTGCTGTTCAACTGGACGCTGCATCGCGCGGTGCCCTAAAACGAATGGCGCATGTCTCATCCGCCATTCAACAGAGTATCGGGATACTTGACAAGTTAACTGGGACTGTTCCGGCAACGGTGCATCCCGAAGGAGACACACCATGAAACGCTTGAGCCTTACGGCACTGTTATTCGTTTTCTGCATCGTCGCGAGCGGTGGTGCAGAGACAGCGGCGACGCGCGGCAAAATCGAGTTGGACCTGCTGCATGCCCCCGCCGCCCGAGATGAAATCAACTTGGATAAGACATTCTTCGCGCTCTTTGTCAATTTCGCGGTAAATCTGCCCGACTACGCGGCATACGCCGAGATGATAGAGGGAGTCTTCATCCGCGTTTACGATAAAGCGGAGAACCTGGACGCGGTGAGAAGCCACCACCAAAACCGCCTCAAGGCGGAGAAATGGCAAAGCCTCGTCAAAATCCGGGATATGCTTCACGTCAGCATGCTCTTCGCGGATGAACCCGGGGTAGTGAACGGTATCTTCATTGCTTTCACCGATGAGGACGACGTAGGTTTCGCGAATATCTACGGGACCATCGATTTCCAGAAACTGGGCACCCTATTCGGGAAACTGATGGAGTCCGATTTCTTGGAAAAAGTCCTGTATGACACGCGGGAAATCGTCTACGATTCTCCTGATTCAGATGCTGAAACCGAACAGGATGCGGACGATAAGCCAGATTCCACACAGGATTGAGAGAATAAACCCTTGTAGGCACGCTTTGCAAGCGCGCCCCACAGGGTTTCCATCATGTCAGAGCGATTCAGTTCTCCCCTTCTGTCGTTTGTGCTCGCCTGAGCTCAAACAGGACAAACTCGGGAGAACCGGTTTCCCTATGCGGGCCGGGGTGGCTGCCCATTTTTCATCTCGGTAGTCAAAACCGAAAACTAAGTGGCTCTGTCTATTATGTGGAGGAATAATCTATGAAACCGATGAAGCCGTGGTCCTTGATGTTCGCGGTGGTTGTCGTCACCGCGTCGTTCGTCGCGATAAGTGGGGCAATCGCCGATGACGAAAAACAGGGTGCAGAAAAGCAGCAGGGGCAGATTCTCTTTGACTGTCCCGATGCCCCCGAGCCGATGGTTGAGATCAACCTGACTGAAAAATTAATCGCGCTTGTCACGAAGTCCGTGAGCGCGAAGCCCCAAGCCGCGGAGTTAATTGAGATGCTCTCCGGCATCTATGTGCGCACCTACGAGAGTGCTGACGTGGATGCGGGTGCCTTGATTGCCTACTACGAGAAGAGACTTGAGGTGGAGAAGTGGGAGCTTCTCGCCAAGTTCAACAACGAAAAAGAGAAAATCCAGATCCGTCTACTCTATGACGAAGAGGTTGTCTCGGGTATCTTTGTCGCCGTTATGGCACCTGAACCTGCACAGGTAACTTTCGTCAACATCGTGGGCAACATCGATGCAGAACGCATCGGGGAGCTGCTTGCGAATTTAGGGCCTGTTGTAGAGATTGACATGGCTCTGGAGGAAGAGAAAAAGAAAGAGGCTTCGTCTGAAGAGGAGGCTCCGGATGAGGAAGATTGAAAGCCACGGAGCCCCTACCATCGTAACGCTGCTACGATGGTAGGGGCTTTTTTTGTTGGGGAAGTGGAAAGTTTCTTTCCACATTGATAAAAATTTTACGGAACCGGCGTGGGAACTATCCCGTAACCGTGCAGGTTTTCGATGTGGCACGGAAATTGCTATTAAATATTGAATCTTAAAGGAAACTTTGGAGGCATCATAATGCGTTTCATTGATGGGTTCTCCATTGGGCTCTCCGCTATCCGTGCAAACAAGTTGCGCTCGTTACTCACTATGCTTGGCATTGTCATCGGTGTCGCCGCGGTGTTAGCCATGATAGCGATTGGTGATGGTGCGAAGGAAATCGTGAGACAAGACGTGCAGAAATTGGGCGGTGCCAACCAATTTCGCCTGTTCCGCTCGGCGTCTAAGTGGAAAGGGAACAAGTGGGTCAGAAACCGCAGCAACGAGTACTTGGAATACGGAGATGTGTTGGCTATATGGGAAGCGTGTCCCTCTGTGAGTGCTGTCACCCCGAGGATTGGGAATTGGATAGGCGTGTTAATCCAAGCCGCGGGCGGTGCGGAAGCCCGTGCTGGTTGGAATGGCGTAGATGCTACGTATCAAACCGCAATGGATTGGGACGTTAAAGAGGGCCGTTTCATCTCCGATGAAGATGAGGAGCACGCAACGAAAGTTTGCGTACTTGGGGATGAGGTGGCGACGACGCTCTTTGGAGACAAATCCCCTCTGGGACAAGAAATTAAAATTGCACGACACAGTGACTACACGATTAAAAACCGAAAATGGCTGAAGCGCTCTATGCGACGTTTCACTGTTGTTGGCACAATGATGCCGAGAGGGAGAAGCCTACGGTTCGGATGGAGTCTGGATAACCTTGTTTTTATTCCTCTCTCCACGGTGCAAGAACGTTTCACTGGCAGTCGTCGGCTTCAGGAAATCATCGTCTACGCGCATACTGTCGACGATGTTCCGAAGGCGATTGAGGAGGTAAAAGCCGTCCTCCGGAGGCGGCACAGAAACCAAGATGACTTCGTCCAAATCATTAATATGCGTGCGGGCATCGCGCAGTTGGGAAAAATCAGTCAGGTGATAAAGATTGCACTCGGTAGCATCGCCGGCTTTTCATTGCTTGTTGGCGGCATAGGCATTATGAACATGATGTTAGTCGCTGTGAATGAACGGACGCGCGAAATCGGGCTCCGAAGGGCCCTCGGTGCAAAGCGTCGGGACATTCTGCTACAGTTTCTCATGGAAGCTGTTGTGCTGTGTAGTGTTGGGGGCGCGCTCGGTGTGCTGTTAGGCATCCTTGCGGGCGAAGGCATGGCACTCCTTGCTGTCAAAATCGTCAAAATTGTCCCGGAATGGCCGGCAGTTCTCTCGACGGCATGGATTTTGATTCCGGTCTCCTTTTCGGCGGTTATCGGGCTCTCGTTTGGGCTGTATCCCGCAATAAAAGCCGCGTCGCTCGCCCCAATTGAAGCCTTACGCTCGGATTAATCCAAGGGGCTTGTTTTTCGCAGTGGGATCCGAGGAGCCTTTTGGCAACAAAAGATACCGTTTTGGCAATTTGATAGACACTTATCATTGCTTGCAGGAACGCGAGGACAAGGGGTTTCCACCGACTGCAGCAATGCTATTCGTTACTAATATCAACCGCATTTGAATCGTCTCATCTCTGTAGATTCAAATCGAATGAAGTTTCAGAATTGCATCGGGCCATTTGCCTAGTCGCGATGTCCCCGGTGGGCGGTAGGAGGGAACTCCCGGTCCCGATACAAGCGACTTGCAATTGCGGCATAAACGTGGCATAATTAAAATCGGGCGCGGGCAGTGTGCCGCCGAAATGATCGCCGCACAACGCTTTAACGCTCAAAGA
The DNA here is from genome assembly GCA_958296135.1 of uncultured Poribacteria bacterium. Classification (GTDB taxonomy): domain Bacteria; phylum Poribacteria; class WGA-4E; order WGA-4E; family WGA-3G; genus AGPOR5. The sequence continues at coordinate 2,521,871 of CATQHZ010000001.1, read as the reverse complement.
GGGAATGACATCCCTTGCATTTATGGTGTTACGACTACAGGCAGGGAGTGGCAATTCCTCAAATTGGCGGAAAGGCATCTGCACATCGATCTGGAGGGCTACCCTATCCGGCAGTGCGCCAAAATCCTCGGTATCCTCGCGAGCATGGTGGCGCAGAAGGCATAAGCAGCAAATGAGCGACACGATGCCGAGACTGTCCCACGGTCTACTTTCGCTGACGGTTTTCTGACGGTTGTGGGACTGAGCAATGAAAAATAAGTTGACAAAAACCTGAACCTTAATGTCTGAAGGAGATATTTTATCGATGAAACCGACAGTCATGATTCTTGGCAGTGCGCATCTGGCAAACCCGGGAGCGGACGTATTCAACCTGAAAATGGATGATGTCCTTGCGCCGAAACGCCAAGCTGAAATTGAGCATCTCGTGCAACGCCTCAAGACGTTCAATCCGACGAAGATCGCTTTGGAAGTAGATGAAGCGCGGTTTGACGCAGAGGTGCAAGCGAACTATCAGGGATATCTGAATGGGACATACGAACTCAAGCGGGGTGAAGACGAGCAGATCGGCTTCCGCCTCGCAAAACTGTTCGGGCATCCGAAGGTTTACTGCGTTGATTATTTCCCCAGCGATGATCCTTTTTGGGCACTCCTTGGGGAACTTAGGGAGGCTTTCGGGCGAGACCTTGAGGCAATCGCCAAAGCCAACAATCAGGTGCATCTCCTCTATAGTCCACCGGCTACCGAAGGCAAAATGGTTCAGGATGCCGATGGGACGACGTGGATTGAACCCGACAAATACGAATCGCTGCTTGAGATGTATCGGCGGCTGAACCAATCGGAGGCCCTGCTCGCGGACCATCATCAATACTTGAGGGAGGCGCGTATTGGGGTAGGCACGCAATATCCGCGGGCGAATTGGGTGTCGCATTCTTGGTATGATAGAAATCTCAAAATCTTCGTCAATCTGACGCGCATCACGGAGTCTGCCGATGACCGGATTTTGCTGATTATCGGCGCGGGCCACGTGTATCTCGTGCAGCAATTTCTGGTAGATTCTGGGGACTACATTGTGGAGAATCCGCTGCAATATCTGGGCGAGGAGGGAGAAGAATGAGATTCGCATTCACGCTGCTCATCGCGCTGTCTCTGTTCCCTATTCACGCGATTGCAGCTGTAGGCGGGGCCTCCGGTCTTGGTAGCCAACAAACGGTTCGGAAAGCACTCCCGGCGCGCAAAACCGAACATCCACCGACGATAGATGGGGCCCTCAACAATACCTGCTGGCAAGATGCGCCGCAAGGTGTCGGTTTCACCGATGAGCGCACCGAAAAACTGGCGAAGAGTCAGTCTGCCGTCTGGTTCGTTTATACGGACACAGCTGTCTACGTCGCGCTTCACCTCGCAACTCCGGCTCATCGGCACGGCGAACCCGGATTTTGATAACATTGTCGGAACTCCAACCATCTGTCGGGGGCTACTCGTGATGGGAGCAAGAATAGTATGGAAAAGTGCGCGGTTCCATGCGTCTGCCTGCACAACAAGTGCTGGACGCATCTTGCTCCCAGATGGAAGGTTTTGCTTGGCATGGCGCGGGACAGGCCCCCGCCCTACGTTGAGAAGCCTTGGTAACTATGATAACATAAAATGGCATCGCATAATAAAGAAAACAACGTTGACAATTAAAAACGTTTGCGGCTATAATGCATGATAATATGGATTTTCAACGTCTCTGCCACACCTATTTGCAAACTATCAACAGCACGCGTGAAAGCGTGTATGCCACACCAGAGCTCTCGCTGCTGCCGCACCTGAAGACGTTCTTGGAAAATCTCTCGCCTGACATGACGATTACCCAAGAACCGCGGAAACTCGGTGAAATCGGCAGACCGGATTTCATCGCGCGCAGAGGCGAATTCCCTATCGGTTACATTGAAGCGGAGGCTTATGGCACAGCCCTGGATGCACTCACCGGCCACGCCAAAGCGCAGAATCAACGCTTCATTGAGAACCTCGACAACTTTATCCTTACCAACTTCGTCGAATTTCGGCTGTATACCGATGGCACGCTGCGCGCAAAAGCAAGCCTCTCAGGCCCCGAGGCTGAATGTGAGACGCTGTTGAATCGCTTCTTCAGCGCAACCCCGGTGCCACTCGCAACGCCAGCGGCACTTGCAAACTACCTCGCGCGCCGCACGCGCGAACTCCAAACCCAAATCGCCGCCGCTTTGAAGGACGAAGCTAGCGACATCTATCAAATCTTTTCCGCCTTTCAGAAATTGCTCCTCGCCACGCTAACACCGGCCGATTTCGCCGATATGTCTGCACAGACACTCGCTTATGGCCTCTTCGCCGCACGATGCACGCTGCCAACGGCGACGCACTTCTCACGCATAACGGCCGCAGCGGCACTCCCCAAATCGAACCCGTTTCTGCAAAGCCTTTTTCATCAAGTCGCGCAGCCGCGCCTCCATAACAATATCACGTGGATATTGGACGACATCGCGCGCCTCCTCGGTAACGTTTCGACAGAGATGCTTCGCACGGCGTTTGACGTGCAGACGCACGCTAGCTATGAAGGGGCTAACCCACCTTCATCGGAACGGAGCCTTTTACTAGACGCAGACCCGGTTATTCATTTCTATGAAACCTTCCTCGCGGCGTATGATGCGCACCGACGCACCGCCCGCGGTGTCTACTACACACCACCGCCGGTCATCTCTTACATCGTCCGATCCGTGGATGCGCTACTTAAGACGAAACTGCAGAAACCCGATGGGCTTGCCGATACAGACGCGCTCATCCTCGATCCGGCGACAGGCACGGGGGGCTTCCTGTTGGCCGTGCTGAACCACATCCGGCAACACGTTACCGATAAATATGGCAGCGGTGTCTGGGGGCACTATATCCGAGAGCACCTCGTCCAACAGGTCTGCGGTTTTGAAATCTTGGTGGCACCGTACACGATTGCGCATCTCACGTTGAGTCTCTTTCTGCAGGCGAACGGTTGGGCTCCAACGGGAGACGAACGTCTCAGCATCTACCTGACGAACACGCTAGCGGCACCGATAGAGAAGGAGCGGTTTGCGTTTGCGGGCTTCATTTCGGATGAGGCGAACGCGGCAGTTTCGGTGAAAAAGGACGCGCCTGTTCTCGCGATTATTGGTAATCCTCCTTATACTGAGGCTTCTACCAACCCAAGCCGTGTTAAGGGTAAGTTAACCTTTATCGGAAGGCTTATTGAGGATTACAAAAAAGTAGATGGCGAGCGGTTGAAGACTCGGGGCGCGCTTCAGGCGGATTACGTGAAGTTTATCCGCTGGGCACAGTGGCGCGTTGAGCAAACCGGGGAAGGCGTTATCGGCTATATCGTCAACAACGGCTTCCTTGATGGCACTGACTTTAGCGGCATGCGGCAGAGTTTGTTGAACAGTTTCAATGCTCTCTATCTTTTCAATCTTCACGGAAGTAGCATCATAAAAGAGGCTATCCCGACAGAAAAAAAGGACGAGAATGTCTTTAACATCCAACAGGGGGTATCGATTCTGCTGTGTGTCAAGGAGCGTGATAACGCCGATTTGGCGAAGGTCTTTTATGCTGATTTATGGGGTAGCCGCGCAGAAAAATACCAAACGCTGTCGGATAGTGATGTCCAAAACACTCAGTGGACAGAACTCCACCCCACCTCATCGCTGTATCTGTTTGTTCCACAAGATACGGCGCGGCGCGCAGAGTACGAGGAGGGCTTGAAGGTTACCGATATTTTTCAAGTGCATTCAGCCGGTGTTATCACGGCGCGGGATAAATTCACGATTCATCACACGCCGGAAGCGGTGCGCGATGTCGTTACCGATTTTGTGTCACTCTCTGAGGAAGAAGCACGGGGTAGGTATCAATTGCGCCGGGATACCACTTCGTGGCAAATTGCCGCTGCCCAAGCCGATCTTCGTAATCACCCAGATACCGAAAATCACATTGTGCCTATCCGCTACCGTCCGTTTGATACGCGGTTTACTTATTACACAGGCAAGTCAAAGGGATTTCACAATACGCCATCCTATAAGACGATGAGACATCTGTTGTTGGAGAACCTTGCGCTTTGCGTCTGTTTTGGTGTGCCGAGTCCGGCATGGAAGCATGTTCTCGTGACAGCTCAGGTTACCGTGAATAGTTGTCTCTCAACTCGCGGTAACGAAGGTGCTCACGTGTTCCCACTTTATCTCTATCCAGTGCGAGAGGAGTTGGAGCTCGCTTCGGAACGTTCTCTCAACTTCAAACCGGCATTTCTTGAGGCGTTTTCGGTGAAACTGGGGCTTCCACAGGCTGCGCCTTTTGGCACACCGACAGGGGTTTCACCGGAGGCTATCCTCGGTTACCTCTACGCCGTTTTGCACAGTCCTGTCTATCGCAAACGCTATTACGATTTTCTGAAATACGACTTCCCGCGCATTCCGATGCCGACAACTGTCGACGTGTTCCGGAAGTTGTCGGCACTCGGCTGTGCGTTGATTGACATGCATCTGTTGCGCAATGTGCCGACTCAAACAGCGCGGCATCGGTTTGAAGGGGAGGGGGACAGCGTTGTTGCAAAGTATGGTTACCGCGATGGAAAGGTTTGGATTAATCAGATACAGCACTTTGCGGATGTACCGGCGGATGTTTGGGAATTTGAGATTGGCGCGTATCAGGTCTGTGACAGGTGGTTGAAGGAGCGGAAGCATACACCGCTCAGTCTCTCGGAGATTCGGCAGTATCAGCAGCTTTTAGTTGCAGTCGCAGAGACGCTCCGGTTGATGGCGGAAATTGGGCAATTTCCGATATAAGTGCTGATAAATGCGCGTTTCGGAAAAATCTTGCAAGATTTTTTTGCATTTTCTTAATTCTTGTGGTATAATATATAGCGTCGTCTAATGTGGAACGGAATAGGGCTGTTCAGGGTTCCATTTTCTCTATTTGATTGGCGGATATGGACATCCGCCCTTACAGGCCAGTCCGCGAGGCGCGATTAGAAAGCGAGCCTACCGAGGAGTTTTCTTTGAGAGAGGGTGTGCCATGTTTAAGCGTCGGCTGAAACAACTCAAACACGAGAATATCGGCATGTTCGACCTTGCCTCGATAGGGCTGACGCTTGCGTTGGCGATCGGCATCGGTACGTTCGGCGGCAAGTGGCTGGGCGGAAAATTAGGCAACGAAACGGTTGGCTTGTTCATCGGTTTCGGCATGGGCGTTACAGCGGGGTTCATGGAAATGTTCCGCGCCGTAGCGCGATGGAACCGACAACTTGAACGGCTAGAAAAACAGCGGCGTGCGGAAAAACGTCGGGAACAGAAGGACCCGCCTGAATGAATTCTGCTTTTGAAGTGGATGACCGGTTTATCCGCCACATCTATATTTTGAGCATCACCTTCACGGTGCTGATTGCCGGGCTACTTTTCTGGCTCCACCGGAGCGCGGTGCCGAGTTTTCTCATCGGCAGTGCTATCAGCCTGAGCATGCTCTGGTCTGTAGAGTTCGTTGTCCGCAGGCTTGTCCGCCCAGGGAGCTCGAAGAAGACGAAATACCTGCTCGGTGCAATCGCGTTCGGCAAGTATGCGGTGCTTGGCGGGTGCCTCTACCTGCTCTTTAAAATGGAGTGGCGTAACGACTATGCCCTCGCCGGCGGGATTGCCTTAACGCAAATTGCAATCATCTTTAAAGCGATGGGGCTCATCGTATCACACTTCTCAAACACGAAATAGGATGGACGCAAATTCCCTAATTCTCCCCGGGGGCGCGCTTTGTAAGCACGCCTACCGGATAAGTTCTGCATCTGTCTTGGAAAACGAAAAATGACAAAACGCTTGTGTATCTTTTTAGTTTTCGGAATTAGCGTTGCAAGTCTCGGATGGGCGGCGGAAGACGCGCACCGTTCTTGGCTCAAGCCGCTTTCGGATGTGCTGCCGAATCATATTATTCCGGAACCAGGACGCTGGCATCAACCAGACCTGATTGCGAATACCTACTTCGCGGTCGCGCTGCTCGTTGTGCTTTTCATCTTCGCGACGCGGCGGCTGAAACGGATTCCGGAAGGCAAAGGACAAACCCTGTTGGAGCTGTTTGTCGGTGGGATAATGGATTTCTTCGGGGGCATCCTCGGTGAACATGGGAAAAAGTATGTGCCGTTCGTAGGTTCCTATTTCATTTTCATTATCACACTGAATTACCTAGGATTGATACCCGGTTTTCAGTCTCCGACAGCCGATCTGAATACCACGCTCGCCCTCGGCATTACAGCCGTGCTTGGCGTTCAAATCATCGCCATTAAAGAAAACGGGCTCGGCGGCTATCTGAAGCATCTCATCGGGTCTCCGCCGTGGCTGGGTGTTCTGATGTTCCCGCTAGAAGTGATTGCGCAGCTCTCACGCGCGGGCTCGCTTGCTATTCGGCTCTTCGGGAATATTTTCGGGGAAGAATCGGTTATTATTGAGCTCACCAAACTGGGGCTCATCGTGACGATTGCCTCGATTCCCTTTTTACCCGTTCAAGTCCCGATGCTTTTCTTCGGATTGTTCGGCGGTTTTCTGCAGGCGTTCGTCTTCACCATTTTAACCTCAATTTACATTGTGCTGTTTGTAGAGCACGGCGCGGATGCACACGGTGCTGAAGCGCATCATTGATTGTTGATAAGGGGGCTTCGTCCCGAAAGTTTAAGGAGGCTTTTTGATAATGATTTATCTAGCTGTTTTGGCATTTGGCGTGACGCTTGGCCTGCCAATTGCCGTGATTTTCGCATCGACTGCTCAAGGCAGAGCTACCAGCACTGCGCTTGAGGGAATCGCTCGTCAACCTGAATCCGCTCCCCAAATCCAGACCGCGATGATCATCGGTTTGGCACTCATTGAATCGCTCGTTATCTACGCGCTGTTGATGTTCTTCGTCCTGCAAGGGAAACTCCCTGAAGGCGACATGGTAAAGCAGATGATCGAATCTGATGCCAAACGTGTCACGACGCAACAGCGGTAAGTTAACGGCAACGGGATACGAAAGATGGTAAAAAAAATCTACCAAACTATGCGCCGCTGGTGCGCTCCGCTTCGACTCGCGGTGTTTCTGATACTGCTAGGGTTTGCTGCTGCGGGGAACGCGTTCGCCGCTGATGAACCGCATGCTGAAGGTGGAGGAGGGCTCTTGGCCCTCCTCGGGATCGATCCGCAGACGATTATCATCCAAGTTATCGGTTTCCTCGTCGTGCTCTTGGTGCTTTGGAAGTTTGTGTTCGGCAAAGTCGGCGGGCTTCTGGATGAACGCCGCAACGAGGTCGCGGAGCAATCGGCACAGTTGCAGGCAGACCGGGAAGAATTGGACCGGCTCACAGCCGAGACGCGCCAGCGTTTAAGTGATATTGAGACGGAGGCGCAGGCGAAAATCCAAGCCGCCATTGAGCAGGGCAACGTTGAACGTCAGCAGATTCTGGCACAAGCCCGGCAAGAGGCGGCTGATGAAGTCGAAAGAGCCCGCGCCGAAATCCAGCGGGAAAAGGACGAGGCGATTTTAGAATTGCGTGGTGTTGTCGCCGAACTCGCCATTGATGCCGCCGGCAAAATTATCAGCGCGGAACTCAATGCGGAGAGACACCAGCAGATTATTGATGCTTCTATTCGTCGGTTGCCCGAGCGAGATACGAATAGGCGGGTGTGAAGTGATGCAAGCTTGCGACAAAGCCGCAAGCAGGACTGGCTAGATAGCGTCATTAGCTGAAAAACGCTTCTCAAACGCTTTGCGCCACTCCGAAATCTGAAATCTGATTCGGTAGGCGCGGTTGAAAACCGCGCCTATTGCTGAGAGACATATTATGAGAGACGTTCGGGTTGCGAAACCTTACGCGCGCGCGCTATACGATGCCGCCGTCGAGCAAAACGCCTTGAACCCTATCGTTACGGATGTAAACGCGCTGAAACAGACAGTTGAACAGTCTGAAGAATTCGCGCAATTCCTCAGCAGCCCTATGCTGTCGCCGCAGATGAAGGGTGAGACATTCCAAACCCTTTTCGCGGAAACCGTGCATCCGCTGACGCTGAATTTCCTGCGCCTCCTCGCGCTCAAACAGCGGGAACGCTACCTTGTTGCGATAGCGGATGTCTTCTTGCAAATTCTCGATGAAGCCGCCGGCCGGCTTGTCGCGAAGGTAACAACTGCTGTCCCGATGACAGCGGCGCAGCAGACGTTGCTCACGCAGCAATTGCGCGCGTATTCGGGCAAAGAGGTTCGGCTAGAAATGACAGTTGACTCGGCGATTCAGGGCGGTTTCATTGTGCAGCTAAGGGATACTGTTTTTGATGCAAGCGTCGCGGCGCAACTCCGCCGGTTGAAGCAGCAGCTTGCAAAGGGATAACAAAAGGAAAAGACCCCATTTCCATAAAGGAACGTTAGGTCCTTAATGTCTATAGGGGAGAATTGCAAATATGGCACGAGAAGTCAGACCGGACGAAATATCAAATATCCTCAAACAGCAGCTCGTCCAATTTGAACAGGACGTAGATGTCTACGATGCTGGCACGGTATTAGAGGTTGGCGATGGCATCGCGCGCGTGCATGGCCTCGCGAATGCCATGGCGAGTGAGATGATCGAATTTCCAAACGACATTTACGGCATCGCGTTTAATCTTGAAGAAGACAACGTCGGATGTGTCCTGTTTGGCGAAGACCAGCTCATCCACGAGGGTGATGTCGCCAAGCGCACAGGACGGCTGCCGGAAGTCCCTGTCGGCGAAGCACTCCTCGGACGGATTGTCGATGCCCTCGGTCAGCCGATTGATGGCCTGGGAGAGATTCAGACAGACCAGACGCTTCCGGTTGAACGGAAAGGCTACGGCATCGTCCAACGGCAGCCTGTCAGCGAACCGCTCTACACCGGCTTAAAGGCGGTAGATAGTTTGACACCGATCGGTAGGGGACAGCGCGAGCTCATCATCGGCGACCGGCGGACAGGCAAAACCGCCATCGCGTTAGACACGATTCTGAGCCAGAAAGAGACAGATGTCTATTGCATCTATGTCGCCGTTGGGCAGAAAGGCTCTACGTTGGCGCAGGTTGCCAACACGCTCCGTGAGCATAACGCGATGGAATATACCACCATCGTCTCTGCGCCAGCGAGCGCGCCGTCACCGCTTCAGTATCTCGCGCCCTATTCCGGCACTGCGATGGGCGAGTACTTCATGGATAACGGCAAACACGCCTTAATCATCTACGATGACTTGACGAAGCATGCGTGGGCATACCGCCAGATGTCGCTGCTCTCTCGCCGTCCCCCCGGCCGCGAGGCGTACCCCGGTGATGTGTTTTATCTGCATTCACGATTGCTGGAGCGCGCGGCGAAGTTGAGCGATGCCTTGGGCGGCGGCTCCCTCACCGCGCTGCCGATTATTGAAATCTTTGAAGGCGATTTGACGACTTACATCCCGACGAATGTCATTTCTATCACCGATGGACAGATTTACCTCACCACGGATCTCTTTAACCAGGGCGTGAGGCCTGCCATTGATGTTGGCACGTCCGTTTCCCGTGTCGGCGGCGATGCGCAAGTGAAGGCGATGAAATCGGATGAAGTCGCTGGCACCCTGAAACTCGATCTTGCTAGTTTCCGCGAGGTCGCCGCGTTTGCGCAATTCGGTTCAGATTTGGATGCGTCTACGCAGTCCTTGCTTCGGCGCGGTTCACGGCTGGTTGAGTTGCTTAAGCAGCCGCAATATGCCCCGATGCCGGTCCAACGTGAGGTTGCCTCCATTTTCTGTGGCACGAACGGCTATTTGGACGATGTACCGGAAGACGAAGTTGCGGGGTTTGAAACCGAATTCCTGCAGTATCTAGACCGGCATCACGCCGAGATGCTCACGGAGATCTCCGAGACCGGCTTACTGAGCGATGAAGTGCTTGAGGATTTGCACGCCGCGGTCAAGACGTTCAAGGATAACCGAGCGACAGCGGCTGCATAATCAGGGGTTTTCGTATTGGTGCCAAGCGTTTGATAAACCAAGTTTGGCAGGGTTAGGCTCCGCTGTGTCTCTGCTTACGCGGGGAGCTATAGGGAAAATCGAGACCGGGAGGTCTCTCCTACGCTTCACTGCGTCTCTGCTTACGCGGGGAGTGCCTTCTTCATCGTCTCGTAGGGCGATGGAAACCTGTCCTACACCATGCAAGAAAAGACAACGTTTTTTGGCATGATGCGACAACGTTATCTGCGTTATCTGCGTTATCTGCGTTATCTGCCCAAGAGCAGCTAAACACCCGGTAGGAAGTACGAAAAAATGGCAACACTACGTGAAATTCGGCGGCGCATCGCGAGTATTACGAACATCGCGCAGGTTACGGATGCGATGCGCGTTGTTGCCGCGGCGCGCCTCCGCCGCGCGCAGGAGAACATCACCGCGACACGTCCCTATGCCGAGAAATTGGACACCATTTTGGGGCATCTTATCTCGCAAATCGAGAACCCGACGCATCCCTTGCTGGAACGCCGAGAAGTGAAACACGTCTGTCTCATTTCAGTTTCGGGAGATAGGGGGTTGTGCGGCAGTTTCAATAGCAACGTTATCCGCACGACGACGCAGCGTTCGCAGCACTATCAGGCGAACGGTGCGGATGTGACGCTCATCTGCATCGGCAGACGGACGCACGAACATTTTTCGCGGCGCGGCTACGATATTACGGACGCGTATGTCAATATCTTCCGCCAGCTGGAATTCCAGACGGCTGTGGATGTCGTCCACGAGTTTGAGCAGCTCTACGTTGACAAACAGATCGATAGGGTTGAGGTTATCTACAACAACTTCAAGTCGGCGATTTTGCAAACGGTGCTGGTTGAGCAGCTTCTCCCGTTGGAGCCCGAAGTCCCTGAAGGCGATGAGCTCTTCCTAGATTATGTCTATGAACCGGGGCAGGAGGCACTCTTTGAGATGCTGCTCAGCAAGGACTTGAACATGCAGATGTGGAAGGTGCTTTTGGACTCCAACGCTGCGGAGCAAGCGGCGCGGATGGCTGCCATGGAGAATGCGACGCAGAAGGCGAACGAGCTCATCGACGAGCTCATTCTTCAGCGGAATCGGGCACGCCAAACGCAAATCACAACCGAAATCTCCGAGATTGTCAGTGGCGCGGCGGCCCTGGAGGGATAAAGTGCTGCTCACTGTCAATCCTAAATATATTGTTGATGAACCGGGGCGAAAAACTGCTTTCTATATCTGCCCGTTTCCATCGGGGAAACATAAGCCGTTTATTTTTTAATCTTCATCAGGCGCGCCTACCTCGCAGAGGAGGTTTCAAATGCCTATCAATGTTGACGAACAGATTGAAAAGGCGATGCAACGCGGCGAGTTTACTAACTTGCCGGGCAAAGGCAAGCCGCTCAACTTGGATACGAATCCGTTCATTACGCCTCAAGTTCGGATGGCGAATCGGCTGCTGAAAGAGAACGGGTTCGCGCCACGGTGGATTGAATTGGAGAAGGAGATTCAGCGGGACAAGGCGCAGTTGGACAAGCTGCTCGCGAATCTCACCGCGCGCCGCGAACGCCTGGCTGCCATCGTGCGGCAACAGCCGAGCCGAGGGGCAGCTGTCATACGGAGTTTTGAGCATGAGCGCGCTCGCGGACTTGCGGAGTATCGCGCCAAGTTTGAGAGCGTGAACCGTAAAATCCAGCGTCTGAATCTCATGATGCCAGCCCGAAATCGGCAGTGGGCGTTGGTGAATGCCGCTGAGGCCCTGGCTCGGTTTCACGAGGCATGCCCTCAACTGTAACGAGCACAAATTGGAATTGAGAGCCCAACAAGTGGATTTGCAAACTATTCGTGAGAGAATTCAGGTTGGCAACTACCTTGTTAAAGGGCATGCAATTCAGCACGCTGCAAAGGAAGGTTTTGAACGAAAACATATCGTAGAGGCGGTTCTCAATGGAGTCATCATTGAAGAGTATCGCCAAGAACAGCGGGTATTAATTTGTGGACGTTCAACACTCGTGGAAAACGTCACAGTTTACCTGCACGTCGTCTGTGAATATGCCGATCTTGTTTATATTGAATTTGTGACGGCTTACATTCCTGATGAAAATCAGTGGGAATTTCCTCCGTTTACGCGTCGGCGACGCAAAAGGAGATGAGACATGGCAACCAAACCAACCCCGGTGTGCGGACAACATAACAGAGAAAAAAAATGGCAGCCCACCATATTTGAATACAACGAAGACGGTATAGCTGTCCGGGTGCCGAATGTTTACGCTTGGGTTTGCCCCGAAGATGGCGAAGCCTCTTTTACCCCCGAAATAACCGACGACTTGATTGTCACGGTGCGGGAATTCGTTGAGACTGCAAAGCGGGCCAAAGCGCGGCGCAGCTCGTTAACCGAGTATGTCGTCGCTGTCGGATAAATCATCACACAAATCGTCCTAGCGATAGGGAAGGAGTCTCTAAAATGAACCAAGGAAAGATATTAGAAGTTGTCGGTGCTCGGGTCGACCTGGATTTTTCGGAAGGCTCACTGCCCGATATTCTGAATGCTGTCACAGTGAAACGCTATGATGGAAGCGAACTGGTGCTTGAGGTGCAACAGCATTTGGGTGAGAACCGAGTCCGTGCCGTTGCAATGGATACCACTGATGGGCTTGTCCGCGGGGCCCTGGCTACCGATACCAGCGGTCCCATCACCGTCCCGGTCGGCGATGCAGTGCTCGGCCGTGTCTTTGACGTAACCGGTCAGCCGATCGATGAGAGAGGCGAGACGGGCGAATCCGAGCGATATTCTATCCACCGGCCGCCGCCCCCGCAGTCAGAACTCAGCACTGCGACTGAAATGTTAGAGACCGGTATCAAAGTCATCGACCTGATCCAGCCGGTTGTTCGGGGTGGAAAAGTCGGGTTCTTCGGCGGTGCGGGTGTCGGCAAGACTGTGCTTGTCGCCGAGTTGATTTACAACATCGCCACGCAGCACGGCGGGTACTCGGTATTTTGCGGTGTAGGAGAACGGACGCGCGAAGGCAATCAGTTCTGGCTGGAGCTTGACGAATATGGGGTTATTGACAAAACCGCCATGGTCTTCGGCCAGATGAACGAGCCGCCGGGTGCGCGCCTCCGCGTTGGGCTTGCCGGCTTGTCCATGGCCGAATATTTCCGGGACCAGCAGGGCCAAGACGTTCTGATTTTTATTGACAATGTGTTCCGCTTCACGCTGGCAGGTGGTGAGGTGTCTGCGCTCCTCGGTCGGATGCCTTCTGCTGTCGGGTATCAGCCGACATTGGCGACAGAGATGGGTGAGTTGCAGGAGCGGATTACCTCGACGCAGCACGGTTCGATTACCTCCTTTCAGGCGGTTTATGTCCCGGCTGATGATTACACAGACCCGGCCGTTGTCGCGGTGTTCGCGCATTTGGATGCTGTGACGCGTTTGGAACGTAACATCGTGCAGAAAGGGCGGTTTCCAGCCGTAGATCCGCTTACTTCGAGTTCGCGTATCTTGGCACCAGAGTTTATAGGAGACGAGCACTACCAGACAGCGTTTCGTGTCAAACAGGTGCTTCAGGAGTATGAAAGTCTTCAGGACATCATCGCTATTCTCGGCGTGGACGAGCTCTCGGATGAGCAGAAGCTCGTCGTCGGCAGGGCGCGGAAGTTGGAGATGTTCTTGACGCAGCCGATGTTCGTCGCTGAACGTTTTACGGGCCGCGCCGGGAAATATGTCAAGATCGAGGATACGGTGCAGGGATGCCAAGCTATTCTCGACGGTGACTGTGATGAGTTGCCGGAGCAGGCTTTGCGCTATATCGGGACTATTGAGGAGGCGTTTGAAGGCGCGAAGGCTGCGGAATTAGAGGCAGCCGCCGGGTAAAAAACACTATGTTAAGTCGAAGTTTTCACCTTGAAATTCGCACGCCAGAAAAGTTGATTTATGAAGGGGAGGTTACGAGTGTCCGTGCACCGGGTGTTGAGGGTAACTTTGAGATCCTCGCTGGGCACATCCCCTTCCTGACGGCTTTGGAAGTCGGCGAGCTCCGTATCCGTGAGGGAGATACGCCGCAGTTGCTAGCGACGAGCGGTGGCGTGTTTGAGGTGCTCCGCACCGGCGTTACAGCGTTAGTTGAGACAGCCGAGTGGGCATCGGAGATTGATGTTCAGCGTGCGGCGACTGCGTTAGAACGCGCGCAGGCGCATCTCGCCGCAAATGCGCTGGATTTGAACGTTCAGCGTGCGGAGGCGGCCCGTGCCCGCGCGCAGAACCGGGTTAAGGTTGCGAGCAATCTATAGCATCGTCAGAGTTCCCCGGTAGGCGCGCGGACACAGCACGCCTACCGGGGTATATTTTAGCGGAGGCACCTATGGCATCTGTTGCAGTGCAAACCCTCTTAACGCCAGAGGAATACCTTGCTTTTGAGCGCAAATCAGAATTTAAAAGCGAATACTTCAATGGAGAAATTATTGAAATGCCCGGAGCAAGTAACGCGCATAATCTCATTACCGTGAATACTATCAATGGGATTTACAACCAAGTGGTAGAACGGGGGTGCCGGGTTTACGGTAGCGATATGCGCGTGGGAACGAGCCCCGTAACGTCTTACCTTTATCCGGATGTCACCGTTGTCTGTGATGAGCCACGTTTTGAGGATGATGTCTTTGATACCCTCATCAATCCGCTTGTTTTGGTAGAGGTGCTTTCGCCATCAACAGAATCGAGAGACCGGGGTGAGAAATTCGCCTACTATCGGCGGGTGGAATCTGTGCAGGAATACATCTTGATTTCACAAGACGATGTTCGCGTTGAGCACTATCTTCGCCAGGGGGAAAAGTGGATTTTTGAGGAATTGCGGGAACTCACGGATGTGCTACGTGTTGTTTCGATTGACTGCGAGTTGCCTTTGCGGCACATCTATCGTTTCGTTGAGTTTTCTGATAAGGCATCTGGTTAATGCCGGAATCTTTATTTTCTTTTCGCCGCTGTTGTGTTTTCACAACGGCGGCTTTTTTTTGCAATTTCCCATTTTTCCCAACATTTTGCCCGAATGGCGTTTTTTTCGTGAAAAAAGTGAAAAAGGGCCTTAATTTTCTGGCCGCCGAGGGTATAATTAGAGTTAAGCGAAGGTGGGAGGTCTGGTTCCTCAAAAGTCCAAGCGGTTTGGATATCCAAGAGAGGGGTATCACCTTCCGTGCTTCCTCAAAGGAGGAGAAAGATGTTTAGGACATTTTTCAGTTTCCCTCGCACGGGGACTAAGCGCGGCGCATGGACAGTGCGTCTATCGGTAATCGGCTTGCTGGCACTGATGTGTCTCTTCACTGTGCCACCCGATGCGTCAGCCATATCGGATTCCCGATGGGTAGGCGGTGTCTACGGTTCTGTGGAGTTGTGGGGCATTGGCTACAGCCGGCCGTATACGCGGAGTTCGCATTATCTCACGGTATCCAACGAGAGTGGGTTCCCTGCCCGGTTTGACTACGAGTTCCAGCACGCCATCCTGGAAACGGGCACCGAGAACAAGAAAGTCAGATCGGACCGCCGGCTTCCTGCGGGTGCGGTATATATGGAGCCGATTTACGGGCGGCGCCTCGATCTCAACGACATCCCTGAGTTAGACCCAGGCGATGAGTTTACGCTGTCAGCGTATACCCGCGTTGCGATTCGGGCGCGAGGGGCGCGCGATGGCTGGAAAGTGGAAATTAAGCGTCGTTATCAGAAATAACCGTCCCAGGTGCTGCGCGTCAGGTGGCGCGCAGCACACGCTTTCTTCTTGGGAGGAGAATCACCATGCGCATTCACAACCTTTCATCTGAACTGATAGTGGTCAGTCTGCTCTTTGTGTTGATGGCGGCGGTTGCCTCGGCCGACATTGTCTTCATCTCGGATCGCGAGGGCAGCATTGACATCTATGAAAGCGACATCTACGTCATGGACGATGAGGGCAGCTATGTCCGCCGGATCACGAGCGATTTGCTCTATAAGAGTCGCCCGCGCTGGTCTCCGGATGGCGCACAGATTATTTTTTCTGCGGATCTCAATTCGGAGGTCCCAGAACAGGGGCAAGATATAGACGTATTCCTTATGAATGCAGATGGGACAAGACAGCGAAACCTGACACAACACCCGGCATTAGATGGGAATGGTGGTTGGGCTCCCGATGGACGCAGCCTTGCTTTTCTGAGTGATCGAAGCGGTGCCTTTGAAATTCACGTGATGGATATCGCCACCGGTGCCGTGAGACAACTGACAGACAGTGCCGCGGTCGGCGGTTACGCCACGGGTCCCGCCTGGTCTCCGGATGGGCGGCAGATTGCTTATCAAATGTCGCTGCCGGGGCAAGGGCGGCACATCTATCTGATGGATGCTACCGGAAAGCGCAACCGGCCCCTTGTCAAGGCATTAGTCCCGGCGATTCTAGGGAAGACTTTCATGAGTCATCACCCGCGGTGGTCTCCGGATGGTGACTACCTGCTGTATAATGAGAGGGAGTTTGATGTCGGTCCCGACATGTTTAAGCGGGTCGCCAATCGTCTGATTATCCGTCGGCGGGATGGTTCCCATCCGCGGGTGTTGGCGGTTCCTGCGACATGGTGGGTAGGCGGGGTCTGCTGGGCGGCGGATGGCACAGCGGTGCTTTTCGATGGGATAGAAAATGGGTTGGTGAATCGGGCGGGCGGCAACTATGAGATTTATCGCTATGAGTTGTCCACCCGGCAGATAACCAACCTGACGCAGCACCCGGCTGATGACTGGGCGGCCGATTGGACATCGCATCCTTTGTCGGTCTCCTCGGCAGGTAAATTAACGACGCAGTGGGGGCGGATAAAGGCGAAGAATGCACCGGATGCACCTTTTTCGCGCGTGCGGGAGTCCCAAGACGGCCCTCGCCTGCGTCACTAGGTTTCTGCCGCGGGCGTGTTTTCCACGTCCGCGGATTTTTTGTTACGGTTTACTTCTTTGCAGAAAAAGTTGACATTTCCGAAAAATGCGCACCTATTAAGAGTGGCACCGGTAACATGCACGCGTGAACATCGCCATTTTGCGTTTTTTTGAGAATTAAGTAAAAAAAACCGCAAAAAAAGTGCATTTTACCCTAAACTTTTGCCATTTAATTCCTATACTATATATAGAGATTGAAATACCGTTGAACGGTTCCAATTTTTACGCAAGGAGGTTTCACAATGAAACAGTTCACTCCTACACTCAGTGCGCCGGATGCGTTAACGTGCTGTCTGCAGTGTGCCGAGACGCACGGCCCGTTATCGCGGGAGGAGGAAGTAGCATTAGCCAAGCAAATGGAAGCCGGCGATGCCGACGCACGCGATGAGCTGGTCGAGGCGAACTTGCGCCTGGTCATTTCTATCGCACGGAAATACCAAAACAACGGGGTGCCCCTTGAAGACCTGATTCAAGAGGGAAATATGGGATTGGTAAAGGCGGTGGATAAATTCGATTACCGGAAGGGGTGTAAACTCAGCACCTATGCAACGCGCGGCATTGAGAAGGCGATTCAGGTGGCGGTTCGCCGCGACTCTGGATTTACCGCGCTTCCCGGTCATCTCCGGCAGTGTGGCAAAGTCTCCGCCGCTTGGGCGACGCTGTGTCAGACGCTGTTGCGCGAACCGACGCACGCCGAAGTCGCCGAAGCCGTGGAGTTAACCGTCAAACAAATAGAAGAAATTCTGCTGTTCCGGGAAGGAACGATTTCGCTGGAGGCACCGGTTGGGGATGAAGACAGCGACATGTCTGTTGGTGACTTCGTTGCAGATGCGTCTGTGGACGTAGAAGCGGATGTGGTTCGTGCGGAAGTGAGGCAGCAGGTTCGGGAGGGACTGTCGTCGCTTACCGAGCGGCAGCAAAGGATAGTGGTCTCAAAAACGATTGAAGCGGTGAAAGGGACAGAGATTGCAGCTCAGTTGGATATCTCTGCGCCGCGCGTGACCCAAATCTACCATGAGGTGTTGGGGAGATTAAAGGCGCAGTTGTCTCCGTTTCAGGAGTGAGGTGGGTGCCGGGCAGGTTTCTTCCATTTTTTGCCCGATATGCGTTTTTTCGTGAAAAAACGCACCTATTGTGAAAAAAGTGAAAAAGGGCCTTAATTTTTATGCCTCGGAGGGTATAATTGGAGTTAAGCGCGCGTGGGAGGTATGGTGCCTCGAAAGTCCAAGCGGTTTGGATATCCGAGATGGGGAATTAACCTCCACCCTTCCCTTTGGGGAGAATCTATAGAATACTCCTTGAAGGAACTGTTGCGGAGAAGAAAAATGAGAATCCGAGTTTTGACGCTAGGGCTGCTGGTGGCTTTTGCCATGCTGGCTATTTTCAGCAGTCCATCCGAGTCCAATCCCTACGAAGTTGTACTGCACTCTCGGAGTTACACATGTACAACTGCGAGTGGGACCGAGTGCGTCTCGTTTTTCCGCCGCTGGACTTCGACCAGCACGCCGGATGACAAAACGGGAAGCGCGCATCCGGTTGTTCATGATGTTACGCGCAGACTGGACTATCAGTCGATCCGAGAAACCGTTGCAGGCGATTGTGACAGCTGCGACAGTTAGTTTCGGCGCGTAAGTGTAGGCAAGGGCCCCTTGGCAAACGGAGGGCCCACTGCCTCCGCTATTGGACACAACCTGATACCAAATTAATGTGTGAGCTGCGCGTTGCTCTCACCCTGTAGTGCGAGACTTCCAATTCTCGCCTAGGTTGAGGGCTGGACATCTCAAACCAGCAAATTAATTTGGTCTTAAAAGTGTAGGCAAGTGGGCCCTGGACAACCAGGGCCCACTGCTCTCTGCTACTGGGCACAATCTTGAGAAGGAGTCAAAAAATGCGTAACCTCATTTTACCGGCCATCGTCCTCGTGCTGCTGATAGCCGGATTTCAGATTTACTTTGAGGTGGCGAAAAAGGATTTTGATAAGAGCCTGCCTCAAGTGCCAGAGCCGGTTGAACAGCAGAATGAGTCTGCGCGTTCCAAACCTCTGGACGTGGAGGACGCGGAAGAGTCCTCCAAAGAGACGGGAGTGGCGGAAGGGGCGGCTGCAGCTGCTGATACCTCCGTGCATCCGCACACTCATGAGGACGATGCTGATGTTGACGTTGATTGGCGAGACGATACACAGCACTCCCATACCCATGAAGTGGAGCCGTGGCCTCAAATCCACTCACACGAATCCGAAGAGGCAGAAGGCCCACCGCCAAAAGTGTGGTTTGAGATTGCCGATCCGTATGAGCGGGCAGAGGCTCGTCGCGCACAACTCATCAAGCAGTTTGGCGATATCCCGGCAGTGCACACGAATGTGGACATAAGTCTGAAATTGCAATTGGGGGAGGTCATCACTCTTGACGAAGAGATAGCCCTCTATGAGGCAACTTACTCCCTGTGGCCCCATGAAGAGACGCTCAAATCTCTTAAGAGTGCACAGGCTGATAAGGCAGCCGCCTCGCGTGCGAGGGCATTTTCTCACTGATGAAAAGGTGTGCGCGGAGCGGCCCGCGCATACACCTTCCAAGGAGTTGGATATCTCTGCGCCGCGCGTGACCCAAATCTACCATGAGGTGTTGGGGATATTAAAGGCGCAGTTGTCTCCGTTTCAGGACTGAGGCGTAAAGATATACCGGGCAGCTGGAGTGCTTGTTGGCGCGGCGGCTGCCCGCTTCCCAGTCTACGCGAGTTTCTGTACGCGCCTTTCAGGAATGCGATGATTTTTCGGAAGAATTTCCGGAGAAGTTCAACTTTTCTATCAGATTTTGCCCGATTTGCGCTTTTTTCGAGGAAAAACCGCGAATATTGTGAAAAAAAGTGGCAAAGGGCCTTAATTTTTATGCCTCGGAGGGTATAATTAGAGTTAAGCGCGCGTGGGAGGTATGGTGCCTTGAAAGTCCAAGTGGTTTGGATATCTGAAATGGGGTATCACCTTCTGCCCTTTCTCATAAGGAGGAGAAAGATGTTTAGGACATTGTTGAATTCCCCGCGCACGGGGACGAGAAGCGGCGCATGGACAGTGTGCCTTGCGGGAATCGGTTTGCTGGTTTTGGTGAGTCTGTTTGCCACCCCTATCGCTCTATCTTGATGGTTTGCAAGGCGCAAGCTGTCGCGGGCTCGACCCGGGGGGATATCTCATTGACGCGTATACCGCGCTCCGGTTTCATGATCGCGAGGTGTTTGCCGTTGAGGTGCACGATACCTGGGAATTTATGATCCGCCGAGACTAAAACCGCTGTCTAGGGGGGCCGCCCCTCCCTAGACAGCCTCTTAAGTCAGGAGGAAAATTGTGATGTTAACTTACAGAGACAGGACAGCATCCGGCTGTGCAGCGGCGTGCCTCGTGCTCGTTTTCATGCTGCTTCCTGCGGCGCATGCCTTCGCCGCGATTGTCTTCTACTCCACGCGCGATGGCAACTGCGACATCTACGTGATGAATGATGATGGCAGCACTGTCACACCACTTACCAACACGCCGCTGAGGGAGTATCTCCCCCGTTGGTCTCCGGATGGCAGCCGCATCGTTTTTGAGCGCGACTTACGCTCTGCACAAGGCCAACAATTTGACATCTTCCTCATGGATGCTGATGGCAGCAATGAACGGCGCCTCACGCACCATCCAAAGTTGGACGGGTCTCCCACCTGGGCCCCCGATGGGCGACACATTGCCTTTACAAGCAACCGCGGTGGCAATTTCGAGATTTACATTCTGGAGGTTGCAAGTGGGGAGCTGAGACAACTCACGAAAACGGCGCGGGCAGCAGGGTTCTCCTCCGCGCCGAATTGGTCACCGGATGGGCATCATATCGCTTATCAACATGTCGGTGCAAACGGCCGCCATATCTACATCGTTGATATTGAAGGGAACCGCCCGCGGCCTTTTCTCAAAGGCCCCCAGCCGCATCTTGTTGGCGAACATCTGATTTCGCGTTACACACAGTGCTGGTCACCGGATGGGCAACACTTGATGTATGCTGAAATTGAATATCAGTTCGATCCGGCGAAACCGCTGCGCGTCTCCAATAAACTCATTGTGGTGGACAAGCACGGCAGACATCCAAACGTTCTGAAGATTCCAGAGACATGGCTAGTCAGTGATGCGTGTTGGGCGGCAGGGGGCACACAGATTCTTTTCGTTGCGGCGGAAGATAGGTTGTTAGACCAGTTACCGATTCAGAATTTTGATATTTATCGGTATCATCGTGCGAGTGGCAAGATTGTGCAGCTCACCGATACGCCTTATAGAGAGTTTTCGCCGGATTGGGTGCCGCTGTATCTACCAGTTTCTGCTGCGGGCCAGTTTCCTGCACAGTGGGGCGAGTTGAAGCGCGAGGAGTAATACCCTATTAACTGTTGTATTCGCGATACAAGATGCACTCCCGCACAAGTCTCTGTGCCGGGGCGGCGGTAGATGAAAAGGTGTGCGCGGGGCGGTCCGCGCATACACCTTACACCGTCAACGTCACCTCATCGCTTTTCACAATCTCCTTGATATGCCCATACGGCGCGGATTCAACTAATTCCAACGTCTCTGGCGAAAGCCGGTCCAGAATGGGTTGCGGGAGGTTGTGTCTGCCAGCGTATTGCGGATAATAACGCAGCACGAGGAACCGCCGGTCTCTGTCCTTCGGCTTCCATCGCAGCACGCCGTGCGTGAGCAGTTCTGAAATAATCACAATATCCCCTGCCTTCGGCGTGATGTTGGTGAAAACCGGGTTATCGACAGGATCGATGCCGTCCTCTTCATCAAGCGTGAGCAAAGTTTCGGGCCGGGTGAACTCGCTTTTATGCGAACCGGGGATCACGATAAGCCCGCCGTCGCCCGGTTGCACGTCGGTGAAATAGGTGAAGCAGACGAAGTTGTCGCAATAGATGCGCCCATTGTCTACCTCGTAGCGGGTGCTATACCATCCGTAGTCATCGCGTGCGCAGTGCAATCCGCCCGGATTTACCCGTGCGTGTTCGCCTGGTTCCCACAGGGCGTGCTTATCGTGTTTCAGTGAGCCGCGCGCGAACCGCGGTTGATTCGCCGTGAATTCCTTAATAATCGGCCAGGTCGCGGCATGCATGGTTAAGCCCTCCAGCGATTTGTCAAAGGCGAACCCGTGCTGATGTAGCCCCTTCACTTCAAATCCCGGTGGCAGTTGATCGGGTGGTGTCGTGATATATCTATCCACCGCTTCGGTTGCCTCGGCTAAGGCATCGCCGGTAATGACGTTTTCTAAGTGGAGGTAGCCGGTTACGTCAAATAGATATCGTTGTTTCGGTGTCATGATTTTGATTCTCCTGCTATAGACCGTTCCTTAATCGGAATGGGGCTTTTCCTGACACTTCGGATCGAGACGCGGGAGATTTCTCCTACAAGCCATCGAGACCGGGAGGGCTCTCCTACAAGGCCATCGAGACGCGGGAGGTTTCTCCTACAAGCCATCGAGACCGGGAGGGCTCGCCTACTGGTTCCGAATCTACAGAGCCATATTAAACTTTGTGCCGGTCACGTTGCCTTTCACATAAGCGTCTCGGAAAAGCGTCTGCCGTTTTGGCGGCATCGATTCCAACAGTGCCTTCGGCGGTTTTGATAAGCTCCACCGTTTATCGACGGAGTTATAGGCGTTGAAAACCGCGACTCTATCGGTGTTCGGGTTGCGCCACGGCTGGCCGCTGTGCGTAGTCGCCTCCGTGAAGATAATGACAGACCCGGGGGGACAGGAGTAGGTATCCCAGAACTCCCAGTCTTGCGTATGCGCGCCCTCAGGTGCGGTATAGGCGGCTTTGTGGCTTCCGGTGATGAACATTGTCCCGCCATCGCCTTTTTTAACCGGGTTGAGCTCCCACACCACGCGCGTCAACCCGCTATAGGCTTGCCCGGGGAGGCAGTGGTATTCGTGGCAGTCGCCCGGCATCCGCAGCATTCCGTTGCCGTTGTGCGCGTGGAATTTGAAAGGCGTTTCGTCGGATGTGGAGCGGAGTGCCAGAAAACTCATCTCCATGCGGAACCCGTAGCATGTCTCAGAGGCTAGATAGGGCGATGCGAGGAATTCGTTGCCGAATGCGACAACGACCGGATGATCGGTGAGTTTCTCCAGTGGGCCGCCGTAGGTGGAGCGGTGATGTTGTGGGATTGTCTCCGGGGCGCGCTGCAGCCGATAGCAAAAGTCGCGCATCTCTTCAACCTCGGAATCTGTCAGCACGCCTGGGATTAAGAGCCACCCGTTTTTATCAAACAGGTATTTCTGCTCTTGCGTCAGTGGTACGACCGGCGCGCCATCGGCGTTGGTTTGCGTGAGGTCTGCCGCTGACGTTGCCAACGGGCTCCCGAGGTCTTTGTTAAATTTGAGTGTCATGCATCAGGTCCTCCGTTTATCGGATTTTCCCACCGGTGAAATAGTCCGGGTTCGCGCCCATTTTCTCCAAGAGCGGTTCAGTCACCTTGTCCAGGCTTTCAATCACCTCGGCGGCAGGCGAGTATTCAACGGCGTGCAGGTTCTGTTCTAGTTCGCCGACATTCCGTGTGCCAACGAGCATGCACGTAATTCCCGGTTTCGCCATCGCCCAGGCGATCGCGAGCTTGCTCATCGGCACCTGTTCCGCTTCAGCGATGCTTCGGATGCGTTCTAGCGTCTCGAACATCTCTTCCTCCGCGCCTTTCTCGCCGTGTGAGGCGTTCGGCCGGTCTGCGCCAAAATGGCGAAACCGCGAGTGCACCGGCGGAATCTCATCGACGTTCCTATATTTGCCGGTCAAAATTCCTTGCAACAACGGCATGTATCCTAAGATACCGATGTTGTATTGCTTGCAGAGCGGAAGGAGTTCGGGTTCTATTGCGCGCGACAAAAGGTTATAGCAAAGTTGATTCACGGCGATGGATGCGCCGGTGTCGATGGTGTCTTTCAGCTGTCCCACGCCGAAGTTGCTTACGCCGATGGCTCGGATAAGCCCATCTTCCCGGAGGCGCGTTAACACCTCCATGCTTTTTTCAATGGCGAATTCTTCGTGCGGCCAGTGAATCATATAGATGTCGACGTAGTCTGTCTGCAGTCGGCGGAGGCTGGCTTCGCAGTGCTCTCGGATGGTGGCCGGGTTAGGCGTGCTCACCTTCGTGCCGATGACTGCCTCGTGTCGTCTCCCTTTGAGCGCGATTGCGAGTGCTTCTTCGCTTCTGCCGTCGTTATAGCCTTCCGCCGTATCAAAGAAATTGATGCCTGCGTCCAGTGCCGCGTGCGCTACTTCGGTGACATCGGATTGTGCTTGCGGCCCCCAGTAGTCACCGCCGCCGTATGCCCAGCATCCGATGCCCATCGGTGAGATTTCGATTCCGGATTCCCCACAAGTGCGTCTTTCCATTTTTCGTCCTCCATCATATCTCCTGGCAAAGTTCCGTAATCAACGCCGCGTTTTCGCCGACCTGGTCGCCGAATTGCTGGTACATGCCGAGTAAAAGCGGATCGGTCGGTTTGATATGGTCGATCGCGAATTTGATTTCGGTGCGGATTTGCTCGGGACTGCCGATCGTCCGTCCGGCGGCAAGCACCTTGAAAACGATGCACGGTTTATCGGTTCGCTGTATCGCTTCACACATTGCATCCCGGTCTTCGCGTGCATAGATTTCGCCGAGGGGTGCGTATCCGAACTTCTCCGTGAACTTTTCTTGTCCGCCGTGGAGGTTATAGAGCCCGGTCATGTAGTAGTCAAGGTCCCACGCTTCGTCTTCGGCGATGTGCAAGAGTCTCGGGTCATGCACTGACAAGCCGACGAGGCATCCGGTGTCGCGAATCCGTTTGAGGATATCCTGCAGCAGCTCGAGTCTATTTTCTCGGAGGCATCGCTGTCCCACGCCGCCGCCGTGTGGTGCCATGCCGAGTGGGTTGTGCTTCGCTGCCTCAAAAACCAGTTCGGGTTCGTGGTACCAGTCCGAGCTCCTGCTGAGGCAGAACCAGTTCATCGTGCCGCCTTCCTCGCGGTAGCGCGTCAGGTCAGCTAGTGAGCGTTCGGTGAGGCTGTTCTGCCAGCCGTTAATGCCGACTTCTTCGGCTCGCTTGAGCGTTGCGACGACGCGCGCCGGCGTGTGATATTCCTGCTGATGCTGCGATAGCAGTTGGTTAAAGTGCGAATAGCCGTAAATCGGGTTATCGCCAATGAGCAGCTTGCTGATCTGGTGATGACAGAACGAGATTTTCGGTAAAGTCATTGTTTATCCTCCGTGGCGGCTACGCGAACAAAAATCCCTCCACAACCGAGGTATCTATTTCTCGGACGAGGTGCGCAAGCAGTTGCAACGTCGCGGCATAGTCGTCAATGTTGATGATAGAGACGTGGCTATGCACGTAGCGCGCTGGCACGCCGAGCACGATTGATGGCACGCCCGCTCCGATTTGATGAATCGAACCGCCGTCGGTGCCGCCGGATTGGCGCACGGCGATTTGATACGGAATCTGGTGCCGTTTCGCTGTTTCGATGACAAATTCTCCCAATTTCGGATTGACTACCATGGAAGGGTCGTAGAGTCGAATTTGCACACCGCCGCCAAGTTTTCCCTGCACGGCCTCGCTATCCAATCCGGGGGTATCGTCTGCAGGCGGTCCCTCAAGCACGATTGCGATGTCGGGTTGCACGCTTGCGGTTACCGTTTTGGCACCACGTAATCCGATTTCTTCCTGCACGCTTCCGGTGCCGATAACGGTGTTCGGATGTTCTTCTGGGATGCTTAAAAGCGTTTCGATTACCAGCGCGACCCCGACGCGGTTATCAAACGCTTTAGCGGCGAACAGTTTGCTGTTTTTCATCGGTTGGAAGGGCCCGTAGGGAGCGATGGGGCATCCCGGCAGCACGCTGAATTCCTCCGTTGCCTGTTCGCTGCTTTCCGCGCCGATGTCAATGAAGAGCTCTTTCATGTCTACTACTTTGTCGCGCGCTCCTGTGCCGAGCAGATGTGGTGGGACCGAGCCGATGATGCCTGGCACCTTGCCGATTTTCGTTGAAATCGTCACGCGCTGCGCCAAGAGGGTATGTGCCCACCACCCGCCGAGCGGTAAAAACTTGACATATCCTGCCTCGGTCACGCGTTGCACGATGAACCCAACTTCGTCCAGGTGCGAATCGAGCAGGATGCGTGGGGATGCCGCGCTGCCGACGTGCGTGCAGAAGATGCTGCCGAGTCTATCTGTCCCGATGGTGCCGATGCCTTTCAATTCCGCGCGAAAAATCTCTCGGACTTCGGCTTCGTGGCCGGGGACTCCATCGGCTTGCGTCAGCGATGTGAGGAGTTCTATCGATTTTTGCGTCATCTGTTTTGTATTCCTTGCGGCAAGTGTGTTATCATTTAGGAGTATTGTAGCACGGATGCTATTTTGTGTCAAATTTTTCGGCGAAAAAAAATTGACAAATACCGGAAGATAGGGTATAATAAATTAAACCTCATTAAAATTGGGATCTGAGGAGGAGAACTCATGGCACAAGCAGACATGCAGGATGCGAACTACGAATGGGCCACAGAGCACATCGCCGATTTTGAACGATACCTCACGGAACAATGCGAACCCCATTTTGATGTTGTTTCCGCTGAGGACTCCGTTAAATTTATGGCACCAATGTGGTGGAGCGTTGGATACGTCATTCAACGGGGCCTTGAGGAAAAACCACCTATCCATCCGGATGATACCAAAACATTGATTGATAGAGCTGCGTTGCTGCTGCAGCTCTTGACTCGCAGCACACATCCTATCTTTCCAGAGATACGGCAACGGTTTGTTCTTCCCATGGCGAAGGCATTGGGAATCAACAAGGACAACAAGGCCGTCAATGAGCAGATTCTGAAAAGCATAGCGTTCGTTGTTTTGCGCCTCCAAGACGGAGAAACCTTGACGGTTCCGGAATTAACCGGCTCTCGTATAGCCACGTTAAGCCGAGAAAACCACTAGTAGAGTTTTGTCGGCTCGCTTTTGGGGATAAACCGCAAGTTTCTCCCTTTTAGCCGCGAACTCATCCGCAGCCGAGGAGCATTTTGAAACAGAAGTTTTTACTTTTCCTTGATTCGTTAGTCGATCTCATTCTTGAGGCGATTTACGTTGCTGCTTTCGTTGTTTGCGCTTACGGCCTGTCGCTTCTTGTCAAGCATACTATCGGCGAAAAATGGACCGGCATTGCGGAGACCATTAGACACGGTGCTTTGCTTGGGGTTGGCGCGCTTGGAACACTCCAATTTGTCATAACAATAGCAGCGCGGACTTACCAAAAAGTGAAAAAGGAGTTAAAAGATGAACATGATAGAAATCCTTAAACGGAAAACGCTCCGTCTAATTGGGTTGTTACTGTGTCTCATCCCGGTGATGGCGTGTTATCCGATACTCTACTTCCTTGGATGTTCCGCTACGGTAGCAACCCTCACTACGGTGCTTTTTTCCGGAGTTGCCTACATTTTGTTGCTCACCCGGATTGAACCGTTTTTACGCAAAATTTTGCCCTTCGCCCGGCCCAAATCGTGGAATGAATCTGAGGCAGCTGGACTCCGCGGGCACGTGACTGACTACGTTGTCAAAGGCCCCAGTTTGTACATCGGGCGCAGTGGCTTAGATGTCAACGTTTCAATGCCCCGTGACGCGAAGGGCCGCGGGGGCAACTGGGTTCAGATATAAAGGAAATAGGTTGTGAAAGCAGCATCTTGCAAGCCAGCTCTTGCTCCCATCGAATTTTTCGGTGACGTTGCGTGTCTGGACGGATTGCCTCAATACAGTCCGGGACGAGAAAGTGTCGAAAAGAAAATCGAACTCCTTGATATCGTCGCGCTGACGCGGGACATCCCTGAATATAATCTGAGGCGCGGAGAAGTCGGAACAGTCGTTGAGATTCTTTCAAAATTAGAGATGCTCCGGGAAATGGAACACAAAACGAAGGAACTGCTGTGTCCATCAAGTGAATGGCAGGATATCCGGGGGCATCATCTCATCCAGAACGGGGACTGTTATGTGCCGGATTTAAGTTTCACCGAGCCGGATCCGAATGTCGGGTGTCCGTTAACCCAGATATGCCTTGATGCACTCGTCACCTATCTGGCGTGGAACAAATCCGATCCGCACGGCGTAATGACCCCGGTTATCGCGAAATTGCGCGAACTGAACGCTTCGCTTGACGAAGCACACGAAAGTTGGCTTGGAGAAGAATGCCAATGAAAACTAATAAAACTCCGAAAACGACACCCTCTCCAAACGAGGAGCGGCTCCGAAAACTTAAGCAACTCTTTCCAGAATGCCTCACCGAAGGCGAAGTGGACCTGGGGAAACTTGCGAATATACTATACATTTGTGATGGTGAAGGG
Source organism: uncultured Poribacteria bacterium (assembly GCA_958296135.1). Classification (GTDB taxonomy): domain Bacteria; phylum Poribacteria; class WGA-4E; order WGA-4E; family WGA-3G; genus AGPOR5. The sequence continues at coordinate 2,493,607 of CATQHZ010000001.1, read as the reverse complement.
GGGGGGTAAACGCGAATGATAGGTACCACTTCAACTGGGCAGGCAAGCGCGATGCCATCCGCCTGCTCAGCGTTCCCACCGATGCTACTCTCAAGCCGTGCTGGGACGAGTCGCTCCGTTTTGACAGCCCCTCGAACCTCTTCATTGAAGGTGATAACCTTGAGGTGCTGAAACTCCTTTACAAACCCTATTTCGGTAGGGTGAAGGCGGTTTACATCGATCCGCCTTACAACACCGGCAGCGACTTTGTCTACCCCGATGACTACGCGAAACCGTTGGATGCCTACCTTCAATTGTCGGGCCAGATCGATGCCGAGGGCAATCTGCAGACGAGCAATCCGGAGAGTAGTGGCCGCTACCACTCGGCGTGGTTATCCATGATGTATCCGCGTCTCTTCCTCGCGCGGCAGCTGCTTACCGATGATGGCATGATCTTCGTCAGTATCGATGACCGCGAGGTGCATAATCTTCGCTTCCTGATGAACGAGATTTTCGGCGAAGAGAATTTCATGCAACAGTTGATTTGGAAAAGGAATAGCGGCGGCGGGAATAACATGAAGCACCTCGCGACGAATCATGAGTATATCCTCATGTATGCCAAAAGCCGAGACGAAGTGGGCAGACTTAGGCGGCCACTAACGGAAAAAGAGCAGGCGGCATACAAAGGGAGAGATGCGTATTACACGACGCTGGGTCCCTACAAAACATTCCGTCTTGAGGCACCGCTCCGGCATCAGCGTGAAAGTCGTCGGTATGAGATTGAGTGTCCGGACGGGTCGAAGGTTGTGAAATACTGGGCCTGGTCGGAGGCGCGTTTTCGGCAATGGAAAGCGGAAAATAAGATTGTTTTCAAGCGGAATTCCAACGGAGAGTGGCAGGTAGAATACAAGCACTATCTGAATTCTTCTGCGAGAGTGATGCGAAGTTTGCTAACGGATATGGAACAAACAAGCCACGGCACAGCACAACTTCGTAAACTTTTTGAGAGAGACGATGTTTTTATCTTTGATTTTCCCAAACCGGTGGGTTTAATTAAACACCTCCTGCAGTTCAGCACTGCCGCAGATTCCATTATTTTGGATTTCTTCGCGGGCTCTTGCACGACAGCAGAGGCAGTGTTGGAACTCAATCGGGAGGATTCAGGCGAGCGGCAATTTATCATGGTGCAATTGCCAGAGCCTACTCCGGAAAAGTCGGATGCGCGCAAAGCGGGATTTGAGACGATTGCCGAGATTGGTAAGGAGCGAATCCGTCGCGTGTGTCAGCGGGAAAACGCTGGCTTCCGCGTCTTCAAACTTGCCGAGTCCAACTATCGGACAGAAGACAATGTCCTCGCCGAAGACGCGCAAACGTATATCACACACTTGGAAAGCACCGTCGATCCGCTCCGAGAGGGTTGGTGCGAAGAGGATGTCCTTTATGAAGTTGCGCTTAAAGAGGGATACCCGCTTGATAGCACAATTGCGCGCGTTGCGGGCCTTGCGACGAATACGGTTTTTCGCATCGCTGCGCCCGATGGTTCGCAGATGTTCTATGTCTGTTTGGATGCGGAACTTGTGCCGGGGGATGTAGAGTGCCTCGGGCTGTCGAAGGATTCTGTGTTTATCTGTCGGGATATTGCGTTAACCGATACGCTTGCGGCGAACCTTGCGTTGCAATGCAGACTCAAAACGATTTGAGGGCGCGCGAGGGGCTGTCCCTCGTCGTGCCACAATCGCGGGGGACAGGCCCCCGCGCTACGTTCCAAGGGCGCGTCAGCAAAGGAAAACCAATGCGATTTGAATTTGATGCGAATCAGGCATATCAACGCGATGCGATCGATGCCGTTGTCAAACTGTTTGAAGGACAAAGCCGCGTGCAGGCGAACCTCCAATTCAGCGGCGATACCAACTTCGCTGCTATTCCCAATCGGCTGGACCTGGGCGATGAACAGATTTACCGTAACCTTGCACAGGTTGTAGTAGATAATCGCGACCGGGAGGTCGCGCCTACTGGGTTTCTAAACTTTTCTGTAGAGATGGAAACCGGCACTGGGAAAACCTACATCTATCTGCGCACCGTGCTGGAGCTCTTTCAGCAGTATGGGATGCGGAAGTTCATCGTTGTTGTGCCGTCAGTGGCGATTCGGGAAGGTGTGCTGAAAACCCTCCAGATGACGGAGGCGCATTTCAGGAACTTGTATCAGAATTTGCCCTACCGCTATTGCGTTTACGATTCCGCAAATCTCTCCCAGGTCCGGCAATTTGCCTTGTCTGGCAGCGTGGAGATTATGGTGATGACGCTTGCCTCGTTCAACAAGGCATCCAACGTCATTCGTCAAAGCACCGACCGGTTGCAAGGGGAGACGCCGATTCACCTTATCCAAGCGGCGCGCCCGATTCTCATCTTAGACGAACCGCAGCGGATGGAAAGCGATTTGAGTGTTGAGTCTCTCTCGTCCTTATCACCCCTATTCGCCTTGCGGTATAGTGCCACGCATCGGAAGGCTTACAACCGCGTTTACCGTTTAACGCCTTACGATGCATATCGGCAGGGATTGGTAAAACAGATAGAGGTGGCTGGTTTTGAGGCGAGCGCGGAGGCGAGTCGCGCTTTCGTTGAGGTGAAAAGCCTCCAAAGCCGAAAAAGCAGCGTGACAGCGAGACTCGCCGTGCATAAGCTGCAGAAGAGCGGCACGGTAAAGCCCACCACGCTTACCGTCAAGCCGGGTGACGATTTGTCTGTGAAAACCAATCTGCTGGCGTATGAAGGCTACCGCGTCAGGGAGATTGAACTGGGTTGGGGCGTTGTCACTTTTGAAAACGGCGTGGAAATAAAGGAGGGAGAATCGCGCGGTGCCGACAAAACCGCGATGTTTGAGGCGCAAATCCGCTATACGATAGAGGAACATTTTCGGAAACAGGCGCGCCTCAAGCCGCACGGTATCAAGGTGTTATCTCTCTTTTTCATTGATAAAGTCAGCAACTACGCCGATGAAGATGGGGTTATCCGCGTGTTGTTTGACAAATGTTTCAACGAGTTGAAGCAGGAGGCGCGCTATGCGGCGTGGCGGGACAAACGCTCGGCGGATGTGCAAGCCGCCTACTTCGCCCAAAGCAAGAAGGGTGGCAAGGCTGTCTACGAGGATAGCAAAACGGGGGAGGCGCAGCGCGACGCGGAGGCGTATCAACTGATCATGAAAGACAAGGAGCGGCTGTTGTCCTTTGACGAACCGACGTGCTTTATCTTCTCGCATTCTGCGCTTCGCGAGGGGTGGGATAGTCCGAACGTTTTCCAGCTCTGCACGCTCAACCAGACTGCTTCGGAGATGAAGAAACGGCAGGAGATTGGCCGGGGCGTGCGCCTTGCTGTTAATCAGGATGGAAAACGGGTGCATGATGGGCAGCTTAATTTGCTCACCGTCGTTGCCAACGATAGTTACGCCAGTTACGTCAGGCAGTTGCAAACCGAGGTCGCGGAGGAATTCGGGAGTGCAGTTAATGCGCTGAAACCGCAGAATGCCCGCGAACGCGGTGTTGTGCGGCCGAACAAGGAGATGCTGCTCACGCCGGCGTTCAAGGAACTCTGGGAACGGATCAAACACAAGACGCGATATAAGGTGGAGGTTGACACAGAGGCACTCATCTCCGAGGTTGTGGCGGCGTTGGATAATGCCAAGATCGAACTGCCGCAGATCAGCATCGGCAGGGGCCGCGTAGTCGCAGATGAAGAGGATAGCTTCTCTGTTCAGCACACTGGGGAGGGAAGTTTTACGTATCGGGTGCCTGGGGGTGCAAACGTCGTCGGTTACATGGAGCATCGGTTGACGCATACGACTCCGGCGATGAGATTGACGCGGCGCACCCTGCTGCAGATTCTGAAACGCACCCGAAATCAGCAGGCAGCAATAGACACCCCTTCCGAATTTGCCAAAGTTGCGGTTGGGTTTATCAGGGAGAAGATTACGCAGCAGCTCATTGATGGCATAACATACGAGCAAATTGGCGAAGTGTATGAAATGCGCCAATTAGACTGCGAGTTGGAGAGTTGGAAGGACTGCATGGTGCCTGCTTCGCGTTCCGTCTATGATGCGGTGATATACGATTCGGAGGTTGAACGGGTATTCGTTGAAGGCTTAGAGCAGCGCGAGGACATCAGGTGCTATCTCAAGTTGCCCGCTTTTTTCATTGTACCGACACCCATCGGGGACTACAATCCGGATTGGGCTATCGTGAAGGAGGAGCGCGATGCGTTCGGTGTTCCCAGCGGTGAGAAGCTTTACTTGGTGCGCGAGACGAAGGGGACAGCAGATGCATCGCAACTCCGTCTCGATGAGTCGCGAAAAATCCGATGTGGCGAACGCCATTTCCGCGATGCGCTTGACGTGGATTATCGCGTCGTGGCCTCGGCGGATGAGGTTTAAACCGCGCTCTTCACAAGTTCTATCGAAAGCATGTCAGCCGTGTATGAGTTGATGTAGTCATCGGCAACGGAGGGCACCAAGCGGGGATGCCCGCCTAGTTCTGAGAGGACATCCAGGGCCTGCTTTGCAAGTTCTCCGATATTGCCTTGCGCTTCTACCACATTTTGCATGGAGTCTGCTAGCATTTGGGTGTTGCCGTCCTGCTCATAAATTGAATAGAAAGCCGATGTTAGAGGCACTCGTCACTAATTTCGAGCCGCCACCCGCTGCAGCAAAACAGATAGATAAAGGAGATAGCCTACAGTTGGCATTCGTCTAATCATGAAAAATTACCTTCTTATCCTCTCATTGCTACTTTTTGCGGCCGTTGCTGATGCCGAAGACCCGGTTCGGACGCTGCTCCCCTTCGATGCCATTCCCGCCATCACCGAGCCGCAATTTGTGTCTGCCGATGAAGCGAAGTTGGCATCCGATGCACCTGTCATCGGTGTGGCAGTTAACGGCGAAAGCCGCGCCTATTCGCTCTATCTGCTCAACGGGCACGAAATTGTCAACGATGTTGTCGGTGGAAAGAAAATTGCTACGACATGGTGACCGCTTTGCAAAACGGCTATCGTGTATAGTCGAGAACTTGATGGAAAAACCTACATTTTCGGGGTTAGCGGCAAGTTGTGGCGAGACGCGCTCTTAATGTATGACCACGGCACCCGTTCCCTCTGGTCGCACATTACGGGGGAGGCGATTCGGGGGCCTCTCAAAGGCAAGCGGTTAAAGATGCTCGCCTCCATGCCACAGATTGCGTGGAAGACATGGAAGACAAACTATCCGGAAACGCGCGTACTTTCTGTCCGCTCAAAGGAAGGGAAAATTCGAGATGTGTACGCAGACTACCACGCGAGTCAACGCGCGGGCGTGAGCGGCATGGCCTACACCGATGATAGGCTTCCCAACAAGTCACTCGTCATCGGCGTTCAGGTCGCGGATAAACATTATCGCGCCTATCCTCTCACGCTGTTCGCGGACACCTCGTTAATCAACGACAACGTTGGCGGTGTGCCGCTCCTCATCTTTCACGACAAAACCTCATTTGCGACGGCTGTCTTCGCGCGGAGCGTGGGCGATGCTGTCCTAACCTTTGAGATGCAAAAAGGTGCGGATGAAAACGGTTATTTTGCCCAAGATGGCTCCGGGGCGCAATGGAATCTCATCACCGGTGAAGCGATGGTGGGCAAACGCAGCGGCGAGCGTTTGGGGCGTTTGCCCGCTGTCAATATTTATTGGTTTGCTTGGGCAAGGTATCACCCTGAAACGTCGATTTACCGATAGGCGCGATGTCTCAGTAGGCGCGACGTTCTGGGCATGATACGCTATCCTGATGGCGATGCCCTAAGGTTCATTAGACTGAACGAGTTCGCCTTCCGTGCTCCGGTGCATCGTCGGACGAATAACCAGTTCGGGGATGTTGCTCCGCTGCGGTAGCGACGCGATGAGGTGAATCGCCGCGGATGTTTCGTCGACATCTACCATCAGTTTGCGTGCTTCCGCACCCGGCGGGACTGGGCGATTGTCCAGAATCGGCGTGGCTACTTCGCCCGGGATGATGACGCTCGCGCGGATGCCGGTGTTTCTCAAATCGGTGTTGAGATATTCTGTGAAGTTGATAACCGCCGCCTTCGCTGCGCCATACGGAAACCCGCTAAACGGCCCCGGCGTAACCGCCGCGAGCGATGAGATGTTGATGATTGTTCCCGCTTTCGCTTTCAGCATCGCTGGCACGACTGCCTGTGTGCAGAAAAATGTGCCGATGAGGTTTGAATCGATGACCGAGCGTACCTCTTCGGGTGTGGTATTGAGGAGCCGCCGATGCAGCGAACTGTGCCCGGCGTTGTTTACCAATACATCGATGCGGCCGAATTTCTCAAGCACATCGTTTACCATTTTTTGCACAGCGGCGTGGTCTGCCACATCGAGGGTATAGGCTGCGGCGGTGCCGCCTGCTGCCTCGATTTCAGCTGTGACAGCATCTAACTTCGCTGCTGTTCTGCCTGCAATGGCAACGGTGGCACCGTCTTGTGCCAGTCTGATGGCGGCACCGCGGCCGATGCCGCTGCCGCCGCCTGTGATAATACATACGTGTTCGTTTAAGCTCATGTCTACCTCCGGTTTTTACGGTTCTGGCAAAATGCGTTTTACCGCTACTTTCACCTCTTTCGAGAGCGATTCCAACTCATATTGTGCCGCCGAGATTTTATCGCGATGCTCGTCAAGCGGATAGCCGCTCTTGCCTGTCTCATTGAAATAGGCACTCAGTTGGTAGCGTTGAAAGATATTCATGCGCGGGGAGTTTTCTGTCCACGGGCTTGCATCGTGGAGCAGGTTCGTTGAGAAGATTGCGACATCGCCTGCGTTCATCGGCAGCGTTATGGATGTCGGCGGCGCGTGTTTCACGGGCAAGTCCGCCGGTGTCGGAAACTGGGATTTATGACTGCCGGGGACAAGACAAAAGCCGGTGCCCGGCGGCACATCTACGAGTGCAACCCACGTTGCGATGTGGCTACAGTAGATATGCCCCGCGGCGGCCTGATAATCGTTGTGCGGATTGCGGAAGCCCGGTGGGAATTTAAACCCGCTGTCATCGCGATGGAAGTGCTGCGGTGAATCGTGCTTCGTCATCATCGTGAAATTGCAGTGGAATAAGCGCGGCGCGTTCATCGTTAACCCCGCCACAACCCGCATGATGTCAGGATGCATCGCGAGTTTTTCAAACAATGGATGTCCGTATTGGACGTGATCGATGTGTGTTTTACACGGCTCCTGTCGGCTCCGTTTTAACGGCGGCGGGAGGACTGCCTCGTCAATTGTTAGCCAGTGCCGAAGCACTTTTAACATCTCCGCGACTTCGTCTTTCGGAATGACAGCCCGCAAGACGAGAAAGCCGTGTAAATCGAAATACCACTTTTCCTCCTCTGTCAAAGTGGAATGGATAGTGTGCATGCGTTCTTTTCCCCTACCGTCGTGATTGTTATATAGTATATCAAAATTTCGGAAAATTTTCAAGCGTTGGGTTGGTTTTTCAGGACGATTTAGTTGTCCCTTTTGGGATCCGTCGGTAGGAGGGACATCCTTGTCCCGATACGGGGGGCATTGAGACTGGGAGGGCTTTCCTGCATCGAGACGCGGGAGGGCTTTCCTACCGGGGAGAGTTTCTCCTGCATCGAGACGCGGGAGGGCTTTCCTACCGGGGAGAGTTTCTCCTGCATCGAGACCGGGAGGGCTTTCCTACCGGGGAGAGGGGTGCCTCCTTTGGTGCAAAATATGCGAATAGTTAAAAAACTTGACAAAAAACCAAAAATCGCTATAATAAATGTCATATCAATTCTGGAGGAGAGCCCGATGTCTTTGAAACAGCGAATTCGCAATAAAGAGGCAATCAAAATCGCCGGCGGTGTTCCGTTCGGTTGCACTCAAGACGAGATGGCGGCCGTTCTCAGCGGAGATGACTACGCGCTTATCGGGGCAGACCATCAGCATGCGGCCGCGGACGAGGTGCAGCTCGTGGAGTACTGCAAGATGGCGGCGGCCCTCGGTGTTGGCGTGCAGCTCCGGATTAAACATACGCGCCACGCGTATCTCATCGGCAATCTGCTGGATTTAGGGCCGCTCGCGATTGTCGTTCCGCAAGTGGAGAGAGTGGAAACGGTGGATGAGGCAGTCGATGCTTTCTACTATCCGCAAATCGGCAAACGAAGTTGGGGGCCGAGCAACGGCTGTGGCATTCAGCGCGGCATGGGCCGCTTGGAATACGCCGAGTGGTGGAACAATAACGGTATCCTCATTTTGCAAATCGAGTCGGTGGATGCTGTCATTAACGTTCGCAAGTTGGCAAAACCGGGCGTGGATATGGTAACCTTCGGCGAGAATGACCTGGGTTTCAGCATCGAGTCCTATCCGCGCTCGCCGTTCAAGAATCTCCAGGAGTGCATTGAACACGTTCAAGCGCAGTTGGCAGATACCCACGTTAAAGTGGGGGTGGGACGTACCCCAACCGGGCATCTGTAAAACGGGGGCGAATCATCTGAACTCCATCGGAGTTCAATGACAATAGGAGCATTACCATGGCGAAACGCATCAAGATCGGACTGATTGGGTGCGGCATGATATCCGGTTCACATATCAACGGCTACCTCGCGCATCCTGAGCACGCGGAAATCGTCGCTGTCTGTGATACGGTGGATGCGAACGCGCAACGCCGGCATGCAGAGGTGCTTTCTAGTGCGGCGGCACGCGCTGCATCCGCAAAAGAGGCGGTAGAAAAGGCGGATACCGCCGAAGCACGTGCGCAGCTCACTGCACGAAGTGCGCGCTTGGCTGAATATCAGGACAACGGTGTCAAAATCTTCAGTGACTACAACGAGATGTTGCGGGACTGTGAGCTTGATGCTATCAGCATCGCCGCGCCGCCGTTTGTCCACGAACCTGCCACTGTAGCGGCGGCAAATGCCGGTAAGCATGTTTTCTGCGAGAAACCGATGGCGCGCACGGCGACAGAGGCGAGGAACATGCGCGACGCGTGCGATAAGGCAGGCGTGAAACTTGCTTACCAGAGCGGTGGTACCTGCCTCGACCCGGGGAGTTACGCTATCAGGGACTACATTACTAGCGGCAAACTTGGCGATGTCTACTACGGCAGACTGACTAGTTACCGCACGCGCGGCCGCCCAAATGTAGATATGTTTGGGTTCGGCAGATGGTTTCTCAATTCGGTTTACAGCGGCGGCGGCACCATCTATGACACGGGTGTCTACCTCATCAACCGTTCCATTTATCTGCTCGGTTCGCCGCAGCCTGCCACGATTAGCGGTGTCGCCTATCGCGGCATGTTACCAGAGTACACCGGTGAGGAGATTAACGATGTTGAGGAGCACGCCTCGGTGTTTGTCCGTTTTACCAACGGCATGTCGTTTACGTATGAAAACGGCTGGGCTAGCAATATGAGCGGGCAGCCGCAAGGTATCTTTATCTTCGGTTCCAAGGGTGCGTTCAGCAACGATGCCCTCTTCCTTGAAAAGGGGACGTGGGGTACTAATGCGCAGGGGAATCGCCGCCGTTATCAGGGCGAACTCGTGGAAACGCCGTTGGAACTGCCGGATAAGGATTTTCCGGACAAGTTCCTCGATTTCCTCAATGCTTGTAACAGCGAGGCGCAACCTGTCAGCAACGGCGATGTCGGTTTGAAAGTCACGGAGATTATGAGCGGCGCGCTATTGTCCGCAAAACTCGGCCGCGAAATTACCGTCGATGAGTTGTATGAACTTGAGGCACTCCGCGCGGAACCGACACCGGGATGGCCGATTCCGTAATGTAGATAATCGCCTTGTAGCGGTAGAAGGGACATCCTTGTCCCGATGCGCCGGTATGCGGCAGAGTCATTGAGAAACGCCGTGGCTCTCAATTAAGGTTGACAAACACCCGCGAATAGGGTATCCTTTTATTGGGCGGGAAAGCCGCGCAGCCCGGCGGGCTTCGCCGAATTAAATGAAACGGAGGATTAAATGTGAGAAGTTTTGAGTTTTTTGAACCCACCACGCTTGCGGAGGCATCGCGCCTGTTCGCGCAGGAGCATGCACAACTGCTCGCCGGTGGGACAGACCTGGTTATCGGCATGAAGGCACTAACCGAAACGCCGCAATCTGTCATCAGTTTACAAAAGATTGCGGGGCTGGCCGGTATCACTACTGATGCTGATGGCGGTGTATCCATCGGTGTGATGACGAGGGTGCGGGATGTTGAATTGTCCGAGGAAATTCGGAACGGTTACACTGCGCTGGCGGAAGGTGCCGCCGAAATCGGTTCTATCCAGATTCGCAATTTGGCGACTCTCGGCGGGAACATCGCGCACGCTTCTCCCGCCGCTGACACGGTGGCAGCCCTGCTCGCGCTTGACGCACAAGTGGATATCGCCAGTGCCGACGGTGAACGTTCCGTGCCGATTCATGCCCTTTTCACGGGACCGGGGCAGACTATCTTAACGGCGGGTGAGATTATGACGCGGTTTCGGTTGCCGAGTCCGGCTTCTGGTTCGCACTACATTAAGCATAAGATCCGGGAAGTGATGGATTTGGCGTTCATCGGCGTTGCCGCAGCTGTGGATATGGATAACGGCACGATTACCGGGGCGCGGATTGGCCTTGCCGCTGTTGCACCGACACCGATTCGCGCGACGGAGGCGGAGGAATTGTTGGCGGGCAAGTCACTCACTGACGCGATTCTCGCCGAGGCGGGTGAAGCCGCCGCTGCCGCCTGCAGTCCGATATCCGATTTACGCTGCTCCGCGGAACACCGCAGAGAGATGGTTGATGTCCTCACGAGACGCACGGTGCGAGAGGCTGTCGCTAGAGCACACGCCTAGGCACTGTAGGGCAAAACCTTGTGTCTCAGCGGTGCTTCTTTAACCGGGACACGCCTAAAAACGTTTTTTATAGGAGAAAAATATGGCAAAACTTCCTGTCACGCTCACCGTCAACGGCGACGGGTACGATTTACTTATTGAACCGCGCAAAACGCTGCTTGCTGTGCTTCGCGATACGATCGGTTTGACAGGCACCAAGGAGGGGTGTAGCACGGGTGACTGCGGTGCATGCACCGTCATCGTTGATGGCAGAGCTGTCACGTCCTGCATGGTGCTCGGTGTCACTGCCGCGGACAAAGCGATTATGACGATTGAAGGGCTTGCCGCCGATGGCGAACTTCATCCGGTGCAGCAAGCGTTTATTGATACCGGTGGCTACCAGTGCGGGTTCTGCACACCCGGTTTCATCATGGCATCGAAGGCGTTGCTTGATGAAAATCCGGCTCGGACCGAGGAGGAGTTCCGTCACGCCCTTGGTGGGAACATCTGCCGATGCACTGGCTATACCAAGATTCTGGAAGCGGTGATGCAAGCCGCCGAAGAAATCCGGACGACTGCGTAGGAGAAGGGAAAACCTGTCCCTCGCTACGCCGCTTCATAAATAGGACAGACGGAAAAAAACGGCAGGCCCCCACAAGCGAGGTTTGTAACCGCGCCTATGGGAGATGTTCGCGTCGGTTCTACAAGTTATAACTCAGAACAGCAAGTCTTGAAAACGTCAAGACAGGCTGCTCAGTCAATCTCGGCTTGCCTAGACGCAGCCGAACAACTGTTAGGAACAACAAAAATGGCGAAAACACATCGTGGAAAAGGCATAAAGCATCTCTACGTCGATTTGAACGGCAACATCCACGCCGGCCAATATAACAACGGCCGGGGGACTTGCCCTGTCTGTGGGCGCACCGGCGTGAAAGTGCTTTATAGCCGAGAAGTTGGTGAAGATACCGTGAACGTTTGCAAACGATGCAACACGGCTATCGGGCGCGGTAAACTCCATCACCTCGTCGCAAGCACATAGGTTGTGGGTAGGCGGGACCTCCCGGTCGCGATGCTTGCGCGCCTCGGGCCTAGAGGTCTCTCCTACTGGTGCACTTCCCGCAGTCTGACAGACTGCGGTTGATAGGAGAAATGCATGTCAGATTATACTGTTGTCGGCCAAAAAGTGCCTCGGGTCGATGCTATTGAGAAGGTGACAGGTGCCGCTCACTACGGCGCGGATGTCCACCCCGCGGGGATGCTCTACGGCAAGATTATCCGTAGTAAGCATGCCCACGCCAATATCATTCGTATTGATACCAGCGAGGCGGAGAAACTTTCCGGTGTCAGGGCAATCATCACACAGGCAGACGTGCTGAGCGGCCGCCGCGTCTTCGCGACGGATAAGGTGCTTTACCTGGGTGAACCGCTTGCCGCTGTCGCCGCCACCGATCCGGATATCGCTGAAGAGGCCGCCGAGCTCGTTCACATTGAATACGAAGTCCTGCCGGTCGTGCAGGATGTCATGGAAGCGATTAAGCCGTCAGCACCGCGTTTGCATGGCGATGCGACGAAGGACGGACCGAATCGCCGCGGCATTAGCACGCAGCTTCGGAAACTCGCTCGTGATAAAGAGAATGACCACGGGGATGAAATCCGCTCGCTGGAGGCGGAATTAGAGAAGTATCCCGATGAGGTCTACTACAACATTTCTGCGGAAAGCCACACCGAGGCGGGCGATGTTGAGCAGGGATTCGCCGATTCCGACGTAGTCGTTGAGGATACTTACGTCATCCCGCGTGTCCATCAAACCTACATGGAGCCGCATGTCTCTGTGGCGAGTGCGGATTCATCTGGGAAGGTGACGGTGTGGGCATCTACGCAAGGACCGTTCGCTATCCGTTCCGGTATTGCCGGTACCCTCGGCATTCCGCTCACACAGGTGAACGTTATCGGCACCACGATGGGGGGCGGTTTCGGGGGACGTTTTGGTGTCATCATTACGCATGTTCCGGCCGTGTTGCTCTCGCAGAAGACGGGCCGTCCGGTGCGGGTTCAGATGACACGCGAAGAGGAATTCCTCGATGGCAGACCGGCTCCCGGTTGCGTTATCAAGTTGAAAACGGGTGCGACGAAGGACGGCCGCATTCTTGCGCGGCAGGCTCTTGCCTTCTGGGATTCAGGTTCTGTCTCTGGTGCTTCCATCGGTAGCACGATTCGGGTGCGCGGTGTCTATAAGATTCCGAACCTCAAGGTAGATGCTTACGGCGTTCACACGAACAAATCTGGGACGGCTGCTTATCGGGCACCGGGTGCGCCGCAAGCCATCTTCGCCGGCGAATCTCAACTTGACGAGATTGCGGAACGCATCGGCATGGATGCGGTTGAATTTCGGCTCATGAACATGCGCGAAGAAGGCGACGCAGTTCCCGCCGGCGGCAGTGAACCGAAAGTGGGTTACAAGGAGACTTTGCAGGCTGTCGCGGATGCCGCCGGCTGGTGGGAACGCGAAACTGACGAAAACCAAGGCTGGGGTGTCGCTGTCGGCGATTGGACGAACGGTTGCGGCCCCGGCGGTGTATACATCTCTGTCCACGAAGATGGCAGCGTCCGAATTTTCCATGGTTCTATGGATATCACGGGTACGGATACCTCGATCTCGCAGATTATCGCCGAGATTTTGACGGTGCCTTACGAGAATGTGACGATTACGCGCGGCGATACTGACTCCGCGCCGTATTCCACCGGTTCCGGCGGGAGCGTCGTGACGTTCACGATGGGCAACACTGCGAAATTGGCGGCGGAAGATACGCATCGGCGGATTCTGGAACTCGCCTCGGAGCGGCTCAATACCAACGTGGATAACTTGGAACTTCGTGAAGGGGCTGTGCATATTATCACCGCCGATCCGCCGAAGTCCATTTCGTTGGGCGAGTTGGCAGCCTACAGTCTGTCCACCACCGGCGGTCCGATTGTTGGGAAGGGTTCCTTTGCACGGCAACCGAGTACTCCTGCACTTGCTGCCCAGATTGCGAAAGTTGAGGTAGATCCGGAAACTGGCCGCACGCGAGTTCTGAAACTGATTGCTTCTCAAGATGTCGGGTTCGCGATTAATCCGATGACGGTTGAGGGGCAGATTGAGGGCGGCGTGGTGCAAGGCTATGCTTGGGCAATGATGGAGGAGATGCAGTATAACGAGAGCGGCAACGTCAACCCCGGCTTTGTCGATTACCGTGTCCCCACCTCCGCCGATCTGCCGACGGTGGAGTCTGTCATTGTTGAGGTGCCCGCGCCGAATGGCCCCTATGGTGCCAAGGGTGTCGGGGAGCCGCCGATTACGCCGACGTTGGCGACGATGGCAAACGCTGTCCGAGATGCTGTCGGCATTCGGATTAACGAGCTGCCGATCAAACCGGAAAAGGTTGTGACTGCGCTGCAGCGCAACGGACATTAGTTTCTCGCTCGCGAACCGCTCCTACCAATGGATGGGACGGCCCTTGGGCTGTTCCATCTGTCTCATTTGGAAAATAAAATTATGTTTGGCGAAATTAGAAACGAACACGGGGAACGCCTTGACTATTCCTTCCACGAAGGCGAGCTGGAATATACCGGCAACGAAGCCGAAGGGAACCAAATCGTCGTCATCGGGCACGGCGTTACCGGGAATAAAGACAGACCTTTCCTCGTTCACTTAGCAGAGAGTCTTGCCGAGGCAGGCATCTCTGTGCTGCGCTTCTCTTTCTCTGGCAACGGAGAATCAGAAGGGAAATTCACCGACTCGACTATCACTAAAGAGGTGGCGGACTTGGGATGCGTTCTTGATGCGCTTGAGGGGTATACCGTCGCGTATGTTGGGCATAGCATGGGTGGTGCCGTCGGTGTGTTGCGCGCCGCCTCTGATGAACGCATCCGGTTCCTTGTCTCGTTAGCAGGGATGGTGCATACGAAAGCGTTCGCGCAACGCGAATTCGGCGATGTCACACCGGACGAAGGCTTCATGTGGGACGAACCTGACTGTCCGCTCTCCCAAGCCTACATGGATGACCTGGGGGGAATTGACAGCGTCGTCCAACACGCGAGTGAGTTTACCGTGCCGTGGCTATTAGTTCACGGCTCTGAAGACGATGTTGTTCCGCTTCAGGATAGCCTTGACATCCTGCGGCATGCCAACGAAGGCGCAGAGCTCGTTCAGCTCATGAATGCCGATCACGTTTTTTCAGGTGAATCTGTCCTGCGTATGGCAGCGGATGTCGTCAAGTGGTTGGACCGGCACCTGAACGAATTGGACGAATGAGGGGAGTTTTGATGAACTTTGCTGTGTTGGGGGATAGGTAGTGTCTTGCGCGGATCCACTCTCCGAACTACGGCTGTTGATTTGGTATCACGCGATTTTTGCGCGAACTCGTGTTCTCGGGTCTAATTTATCGAGGTGTTCCCTTGCGGAATGGAACAAGGAACATCGTCCCCGTAGGGCACGCCTCGCGGGAGAAGTGATAAACTCAAGGAAGAAATCGGTTGGTTCAAAGTCATCTTCGCGATTGCGATTGCCACTGATATTTCCTTAATTGCTTGGTTGGTTCAGAATTACAACTCGCATTCTATTGTTTGGAGGATTAAAAACTATGTCATCCCCTCGTCTTTCGGTTTCAACGTGGAGTTTGCACCGGCAACTTGGGAAACCGGGCTTTACCGGTCCCGCGCATGGGATGCACATCCCCGTTGAAACGCATAATAACGGCCCCATCTCCCTGCTGGAGTTGCCAGGGCGCATCGCCGAATTTGGTATCCACACCTTAGAGCTCTGCCACTTTCATTTACCTTCTGTGGAGAAGGCATACCTATCGGAGCTCCGCGCAGCCATCGCGGCTGCCGACGTTGAGCTTTTCTCTCTGCTAATTGACGATGGCGATATCACGCATCCGTCCGAAGCGGAGCGCGATATCGCGTGGATAGAAAAATGGATGGATATCGCGGGAGAGCTCGGTGCGCAATGTGCGCGTGTCATCGGCGGCAAAGCAAACCCGTCTGAGGCCGCCCTCGCGCAGAGCCGGAACATCCTCGCCAAGCTCGCTGAACGCGCGGAAACCGCCGGCATCCGCTTGATGAGCGAGAACTGGTTCTCCGTCTTCTCCACGCCTGATAATGTCAAGGCCATTTTAGGCGCGTTAGATGGCAGAGTCGGGCTCTGTCTTGACTTTGGCAATTGGCGCGGCGATACGAAATACGATGACCTTGGTGCAATCGCCTCTTGGGCAGAATCGTGTCATACGAAAGCACATTTCACTGCCCCTCGCGAAATGGAGCGGGACGATTACGTCCGCTGCCTAGAGCTCACCCGAGCGGTGGGTTTTTCTGGGCCGCACACCCTTATCTACGACGGCCCCGGCGACGATGAGTGGGAAGGTTTGTCATTGGAGCGCGAAGTTGTGAATCCGTATCTCAACTAAGGCTGAAATCCGCAGCGAAATCGCTCCTGCAACGGAGAGGACAATGTTTTCCATATCACGAACACAACACAGTTTAACCGTCAATTGGGACGGCCAAGAGGTTTTAGGTTACCATTTTCCTGAGGATGGTAACCGTCCTTATTGTCACCCGCTGCGCCTGCCCGGCGGGCCGCCGCTCACGATGAACGAACCCGGCGACCACGTGCATCATCAGGGGATGTGGGTGGCGTGGAAGAAAGTCAACGGTGTTAATTTCTGGGAACAGCCTTCGCCCGGAGAGGATGCCACTGGTTTTGGGAAAATCGTCCCACTGCAGCTCGTTGAACAAACCGCGGGGAGTGGATGGGCGCGAATCATCGCTGAAAACGCGTGGAGCGATTGGCAAGGCGTAACGCATCTCACGGAGCGTCGGCAGCTAACCCTCGGCGCACCGGAAACGGGCAAAGAAAACTTCAAAGACGCGATACGCATTCTCGTAGAACTTGAGTTTCGTCCCAATGAACGCGAGGTGGTTTTAGATTTACGTCGTGGCGAACCCGGGGCAGACGGCCGGTTTTACAGCGGCCTGGCTATCCGATTTGCCAATGTCCTCACGCCGGGTAATCTGTTGGATGCAGACGGCCGCACGGAAGCGATGGACATCTTTGGAAAGCAGAGTCGGTGGTGCAGTTTCACGTCTCGGCATCCTGCTGATAGCAAGGTTTACGGTGCTGCTATCGTCGATAACGTTAAGAATCCGCGCTATCCGACGACGTGGTGGGTGCGCAATCGGGAGAACTATTGCCTTATCCATCCCTCGCTTGTTTATTATGAGCCGCTCCATCTCTCGCCCGATGATGTGTTGAGGCTGCGGTATTTTGTTGTCCTCTATCAAGGGGAACCCGACGTGGCATTGCTTGACAAATTGTCTGAATTCTGAAGAAGGAGGCCTGTTCATGAAACTTGGCGTAATGTCTGATAGTCACGATAACATTCCTCAGATTGAATGCGCTGTCGCCCTTTTCAACGACAGCGGCGTAGAGTTGGTAGTCCACGCGGGCGATTTTATCTCGCCGTTTGCAATCGCACCCCTTGCCGATTTGAAATGCCGGGTTGTTGGCGTGTTCGGTAACAACGATGGCGAACGCGTTATCCTCGCGCAGCGGTTTGAAGCTGTCGGCGAGGTTCACCCGAATTTGGCGAACGTTTCTGTCGGCGGTAGGAACATCGCCGTGATGCACTACCCAGAGCTCGCCATTCCCATCGCCAAAAGCGGTGAATATGACATCGTCGTCTACGGCCACACCCATAAGGTTGACATCCGGGAGGAGAAGTCTCTCCTGCTCAATCCGGGCGAAACAGGTGGCTGGACGACTGGGAAATCCACCGTCGCGATTGTGGCGTTGGATTCGCTAGAGGCGACGATTCATGAATTGTAGTGGGGCGAATTTTGTTTGATATTCGCATTTCTCACTTAATTGCAAGGGCGGCTGTCTATATCCGCCCTTGCAATTTTGTGATTATCAAAAATAGCGCAAAATGATAATATGGAATTTATGGTTATCAAAAATAGCGCAAAATGATAATAAGGAATTCTATATTGTCAAAATCGGGTGGTTCGTTACATGAAAACGTTCGTAGCGGGCAAATACAAACAACATCGCGGATATAGGAGTTTCACGCCTTCCTTTGTCTCTCATTTTGCCTGGGAAAACCCACAGATAAATATCCAGATCGAACAGACAGCGAGACTTTTGGGGGAGTTCAACGCCTACGCGGTCCTTGTTCCAGATGTCGATTTCTCGATTCCGATGAGTGTAGCAAAAGAAGCCGTGAATTCCAATCGGATTGAAGGCACAAAAACCGAGCTTGATGAAGCCGTGCTGTCGCAAGATGAGGTTGCTCCGGAACGTCGGGATGATTGGCATGAGGTTCAGAATTATATTCGAGCGATGAATTTTGCAATAGCCAAGCTTCCGGAATTACCGCTTTCTACGCGACTGCTGAGGGATGCGCATAAAATATTGCTCTCCGGTGTTCGCGGAAGACACCGGGCCCCTGGCGAGATTCGCAGGAGTCAAAATTGGATTGGCGGTTCATCGCTTTCGGACGCGCTTTTTGTGCCGCCCTCCGCTGAGGAGGTGCCGGAACTTTTAAGTGACTTGGAAAAATTCTGGCACAACAGAACGCTACAAGTTCCGACGCTGATTAAAATTGCTATCACGCATTATCAGTTTGAAACTATCCATCCTTTTTTGGATGGGAACGGTAGGTGTGGGAGGCTCTTGATTGTTTTACAACTCATTGACGCGCAGATGCTGAAAAAGCCGGTGCTCTATATGTCCTCCTTTTTTGAGAAGCATCGGAGTTCATACTATGACTCGCTTTCTGCAGTTCGCGAATCGAACGACTTAGAGCAGTGGATAGCGTTTTTCTTAAACGGCATCGCTGAAACCGCGTGGCATGGCATTAAGACGTTCAAAGCGATTATTTCGCTCCGCGAGGAGTATGACGAAAGCATCTCGAAACTTGGTTCTCGTCCGGCGAAAAATGCGCAAAAATTGCTGCGTTTTATGTATGCCAAACCGATTGTGAGCGTCAGCGAGGTTGAGAGAGAACTGGAGATGAGTTTCGCAAGCGCGAACCGCCTCCTGAAGTCCTTGACAGAACTTGGGGTGTTAAAGGAAATTACTGGGTTTTCCCGCAATCGACTTTTTGTGCTGGAGAAGTATCTGGCTCTCTTTAGGAATTAGCAGCAAAGCTCTACTCCACATACCCCAAATCGCGCAACCGCCCTTCCAGAATCTCTGTCTCTTCCGCAGTTGTCTCTTGAAATTGGAGATGCTGGTAGTGGGAATTCATCAAGATGTCGTCATAAGCCGCGCGGAAACGCTCCGGTTCATCGCACGGCAAATCTTTGCCGCTTAACACCTCTCGGTAGACAAACTCACCCGTTTGCTCATCTTCGCGATAGAGATGCTCGCCATCGGCGAGGGACCAGAGCCGAACGCCTTCGGCATACCGATTAATCTCTACGTTGTCAACCGATGTCCGAGAAGTTACGCGGTGATGCGGCATCTCTAAATTGTTCCGACTCAGAAACCCGGTGCCGTATAGACTGTCTAACTCCGATAGCACCAATCGGTTTTCGTCAAGTGCCTCTTGCGCTAGCAAATCTTGTCCATAGCCGTGGTAATCTACCTTGGTGTCGGCGAGGTTGATAATTGTCGGAAAGATATCTAAGGAAGACAGCGGCGCGTTCGGAAATTCCAATTTTCCAACGCCCGGTATATGTGCCAACAGCGGGACGTGTAGCACGTTCTGATTGAGGGTGTCGCCGTGTGCGATGATTTCTTCACAGATGCCTTCACCGTGGTCGCCGAAGATGAAGACTGCCCACTCCGAAAGTCGCAGGTGTTTCAGAATTTCAACCAGTTTGAACTCCAGCACGTGCGTCACAGCGGCGTAGTAGAAGCGCAGTGCTTCATCGGTTCTGCCGTTCTCCACAAGCGTCCTGAAGTTCGGTGCGGACGGGATGCCTGACATGCCGTAGCCGCCGTGCGTATACCAAAAATGGAGGAAACAGAACTGCGGTGTATCCGCGGGCTGCGCGAGGCACTGGATGCAATCCTCAAGCGAACCGAGGTGCTGCGCCTTGGTGCCCGGGTCGAGCGGTGTGATGAACGGCTCAAAATCGAGGAAGCGGAACACCTCCGGCCGTTCCGAACGCCCGGTAATCTGATACCCTGCATCGGCAAACAGTTGAAATAGGTTCGGGATGCCTTTGAACATCTTCAGGTAAGTTTGCCCGTAAACGCCGTGCTCAAACGGATAGAGCCCGGTGAAGTAAGAGGTATGCGATGGGCGCGTCGCGGGGGCGGTGACGAAGAACTTTTCGGCGAGGGAGAAGTCTTTCGTCAGCAGATCGAACTTGGGCGTATTGAAGAACGGATTGGTGCGGCTGAGCGCGTCAAACCGCCAACAATCGATTGAGATGAGTAGGAATTTATTGATGATTGAGGTTTCCATGCTGTTTTTATTCCAGATTCAGTGGGTTTGTAGGGAGTCGGGCGGAAACGATAGAAATCCGCATTTACAAATCGCGATTAGGCGGATACAAAGATCTTCCCAGACGACTCTTTTAATCCATTAGCCGTGCGTTGTATTGCCGTGCTGTGTGCGTATAGCCGCGAAATAGACTCGGGTCAAAGGGTGCCGGCGTGTAAATATAAACTGCATCGCTATAGGGCTCATAGAGGATGACTTCTTCGCGTTCATCGCCGCAGACATCGGCTGGGAAGCAGTGATACCATCCCATCTTGCCGCCGCTTGGCGGCGGAAGTTCAGGGAACGTCACCACCTTATTTCCGTTCCCATCGTAGAGCGCGGCGGGACTATAAATCAGTTCGGCGTTACCAAAGCCGTGCCAGCGGATAACCTCTACCCCGGTATTGTTCGGCGATTCATCAACGCGGAACCGGCTCCGAATCTGTCCGCTGTTGTCCACCACCATCAAGTCTGGCTGATGGCCATTGTAGCGGATGACGAGTTCTCGGCCCGGTGAATCTGGGAGAAGGTTGCCGCACCGAATCTCTTGGCCATGCGGCACCGTTTCTAGGCCGAGTGAGAGCATCGGCGTGCCAGTGTTATCCAGCACCTGTCCTCCGCCGGAGAGGATGGCCGCTTTTTCGCCATGCCATTCCTCTACCAAAACGGAGTCCATGTTATCGCCGAGGTATTTGTCCCACAGGACTGTTCCATCGGCGGCGAGTCCGAAGTTGCCACCGTTGACTTCATCGAGCCCATCACCGTTAAGGTCACCGATGGCGGGGATATACGCCGAATGCTTGGGATAACGGAACCATCTGTCGGTATATTGCCACAGCAGTTCAAGTTTGTGGTTGAATGCAAGCACATTCACGCCGATTTTGACGATGAAGTCCTGCGGCTGCGTGTTTCCGGAGAGATTGGCAATCATCAACCGCTGATGGACGTAATTGGGAATGTGCAGTTCGCCTTCGGCGTAGGCATCGCACTGGCGGAGTTCATCGGGTGCGGCGGTGCGTTTCACCTCGCCGGTTGCGCCGTCTAGTATCATCAGGCGGATGGCGGACAGATTCCATTTGCTTACTCCTCGCGACCGGGCAGCCGGGCCTATAGCATCCACCCAAAAACAGATGACCTCGGCGTGTCCGTCGGCATCAATATCGTAAATTACGACGGGACCCGGCCGGTCGGGTGGGAGCGTTTCCAAATTCCCTTCCGTAGGTGGGGGTTGTAACTCCGCTTCCTCTCGGCTAGTAAGGTGCTTATCGCCGCGGGCCCAGAGTGGTGTCCCTTCCAGCGTGAACGCGCCGAGGAAACAGGGATGGATGCCGCCGAGTGATTTGTAAACGAGAAAATCGACGTTGCCATCGCCGGTTAAATCGCCGATGCGGATATCGCCGCCCCACGTTTCGTTCAGGAACGCCTCTGGAATTGCGACGCGTTGATAGAGGTATGCGGATTGTGGATGTTTCATTGTTAGATAGCGAGTGTGCAAGGGACAGGTTTTCCCTCGCGCTCCCGTGCGATAACAGGCTTGCGAGGGACAGGTCCTCGCCTACCGGTAGTCCCTATTCAACAAACGCTTTAAAAAGTCCGACATAGAGCGCGAGCACCTTCTCCGGATCTGGGCCCGTATACGCGCATTCATTGGAAATATAACCCGAAAAACCGATGCGATTGAGCCATTCAAACATCTGCCGATAGAGCTCAAACGTTTCTGGTTCTTCCACTCTGTGTGTATGCACGGCGGTGATATGCGGTGCGACGCGCGAAAACAGCGGTTCAATACTCCCTGCATCGCATCCGACAAATTGCGAATTGAAGACGAAGCCGACGTTCGGCAGATTTACGGCTTCGATGACACGCATCGCCGAATCCGGGTCGGTGAAAGAGCCGTGCATCTCCATGGAGACGGTAATGTCCTTCGGTTTTGCGTAGTTACCGAGTTCCTTCAAGCCTTCGGTAACATAGCCGATGATGGCTTCTTTCGTTTCATCGGTATACCTATCGCCGAGCACGCGGACGTGGTTACAGCCCATAAATGCCGCCATATCAATCACGCGCGTGATGCGGCGGACGCTCTCTGCCCGGTCTTCCGCCTCGTCTGCGTGGAAATTCTGGCAGCTCGTCAACGATGAGATAACCACGCCGCTAGCATCGACATGTGCCTTCAACCTACCCCATTCTGCCCGCGGCGTATGCCACTCGAAGCAGTGTTTCTGTTTGTAATCCATTAAGAATTCAACGCCATGATAACCGGTGGCTTCTGCGGTTTCGAGTATCCGTTCAAGTTCCCAATCTTGGCATGTTTGATACGTATTCAATGCCCATTTCATTTGATGGTACCTCTTTGGGGCTGGATGAAGATTCAAGAAATAAACGGGTAATTTTCTCGCAGGAGATGGGCGGATATAGAAATCTGCTCTTACAGTCACCGCGCGTGCACGCGTTCCGAACATTATCCGATTTCAGACGAAAACTTCATGAGAGCCCGGCTACAATTGTTTTGGAATGGGGAACCAGAGTCCCCCAGTTTTAACGGTTAACGCCTTATGCGTTGTATGATTAATGCCGATGACATCCACGGCGATTTTCTGTTGCAAGCACTGCACTAGCACTTCGGATAGCGAGTAAGAACCTTTGCTTGCTTCATCGGTGACGAGGACGAATCGGCGGTTTGCGCCTTCGCGGAAATCCACGCGGCGAATTGTTTTGATGATGGCATTGTGCGCGCGTTCATCCCCCGCCGCCGCAACGACGTGCGAAGTCAACAGCCGCTTGTATCTCTCCACATCCCGCGTTTGCGGGTGGATGATAGTATCGTCTTCAAGGTATCTGAAAATCACGATGCCGAGTGTGAAATCGACCTTTTTCTGCTCGAATACTGCCACCATCCGGCTGAGTTGTCTGCCGACGGCACGGATATTATCTATCATACTGCCACTAATGTCAAGCAAAAAAACGATGTCAACGGAAACAGGTTCTCTGTCGCCATCCGCCACGCTTTCGGCGATGCCTTCCAGGGCCTCACCCATCCGAGCATCCCGGTTAACGGGTTCTGCTGCGCTCGTGGGTTCGGCGGTGGCGGTTGCGCGCTGTTGCCCGCGCCGATGGACAGGGTTGCGTGGGACGGTAGGGACTTGCGCGGGGGTTGTCCCAATCGATGTCCACTCCGGCGTTTTTGTCGCGTGTGTGCTCAGCGATGTTTCTGCCATCGGTAACCGCGCGTCTGTCCCTAGCATCAGCATCTGTGTGTTGCGCGCGGCGAGCGTCGGCCGCAGAGGCGCATCCGTGCCTGCAGTCACGGCCGGTAAGGTAGGCGTGGAACGCCTCGCCGCAGGCAGTGAACGTTTCTGACGATTCGTAACGTGAAAACGCGGGATATTGGTCACCGCGATTGCCTCGGAGACAATCGGTTCGGAAGGCGGCACCGGTTGATACCACCGGATGTAGCCGAGGCTCAGCATTCCGAGCGCGAGGGCATGGATAGTCAGGGAGATAAGGAACGATTTCCGCATCTTTTGCCGAATGCTTTGGCGTTTGTGGGTGTAAGTTTCAACGGCATAACGAGAATATCGGCTCCAGTTTGCAACAAATTCGCTGTGTTTTATGTGCATGATTTCTATCTGTCGGCAGTTTGCGAGGGACAGGCTCTCGCGCTATGTTCGCCGTCGGGTGGGGGCCTGTCCCCCACCATGCCTTGTTTACAAGGAATAGGCTTCGCGCTACGGGAGATGCTAAACAGTGGCAACAGTGCCGCGATTGCCATCAATCTGAAGTTTTTGTCCATCGGTGATGTTTCGGGTTGCGTTCGGGATGTTGACGACTGCGGGAATGCCGTATTCTCGTGCCACTACCGCGCCGTGCGATAGCATGCCGCCGCGCTCCATCACTAACCCCGCTGCATGGAGAAAAAGCGGTGTCCACGCCGGGTCGGTGGAGGGACACACCAGGATATAGCCCTGGTCTGTCGGTTGTACATCGGTTGGACGTAAAAGCACCCGCGCGGGCCCCGTTGCCACGCCCGCGGAGACTCCCACTCCGGTGTCCGAATGGGTAGGCGAGATTTGCAGTTTCGTCTCGGATGATAACTTATCTAGTGAATCGCTGAAGAGGACATCAGGGAGCTCAATCTGTAGCAATGCTTCTCGCCGTGCCTTGCGTTCTGCTATGGTGGTGCCGACGGCTTCTCCGTTGATGAAACGTGGTAATTCATCGGGTTGTAAATAGAAGATGCCGCCGTTGAGTTGATACCGCCGGTCGAGTTCTGTCAAAGCGCGTCGAATCTGTTCATAACCGAGCATCAGATAAAATTTCGCCGTTTCGCGGAACGGCATATAGCGGCGCGTGAACGCGAGTTCTTCCGCTATCTGTTTCCGCAAGTGCTTCTTATTTTTCAGCAGTTCTGCGAGATAGGTTTCAGCTTCTTCGCGTTGTCGCGTGCTGTTTTCGATAGGTGCGCTTCCCTGCTCATCTGCCGTAGGCGCGCTTTTCAAGCGGGCTTTAAAAGAGGCAATAACCTGCTCAAGATAGGCGGTATCCTCGCGCCAGCGCGGTTGTGCCAACTCAAATTCGCCGACGGCTCGATGCCCCGCTTCTGCCAAGAAATTGTCGAGAGAGAGATGCCCCGCCGCTACCTGCCCCAACTTTTCGTTGGTTTCAACGGTGAGGTTGCCCGACAAGCCGCCGATGAGTCGTTGCGTGAGAACCTTTGCTTCTGCTTCATCGAGACATTTTGCGAGTCCTGCCTTCAGCCGCTGCAGAGAGAATCCGGCGAGGAGCGTCGCTGTCAGTGCTTTAGGTGCAAATTCGCGCAAGGTTTTATCGCGCCATTCTTGAAATTTTGCCACCACTTCCGCATCTGATAGAGTTGCATAAGAAATGTCCCACTCCGCTTTTGTTATCGCTTGGAACTGTGGGAACACCTGTTCTGTCAACTGCCGGTCGAAATCGAGCCGGTGTTTACGCAGGCGTAATTCAGCTTTGCTCATCCGCGCGATGTGCAGCGGGAGTTTGAACCAAAACGAGGCAGAACTATGGCTGATATTCGGAGCGGCTTGTGCATACATCGCCTTTTGCGGTTTTTGCTTCAGGGCCTCAAAATCGTGCGCGAGCGGGTAGCCATCAAAGTAGAGCTCTGTTTCGCGGTTTAGGTTAACATAGATGCGGCCACAAACCAGGTCGAGGATGCCTATTTTATTGACACGCGCGCTCGGATAGTAGCCTAAATTGCGATACGCAGTGCCTAAGCCACCGGCACCAGACATAAATTCTTGGATGAGCTTCCATGTCATCGGTAACGGCGCGGGCAAAACTTCGGCGATGTTGTGATGACACCAAACGGTGCCGTGTTTATCTGCACACTTTTTGAGGCGATGGATTTCCTCTTGACGTAGTTTTTCAGTATCTATCGGTGGGCGGATAGAGACATCCGTCCTTACGGTTTGAATAGGCAGTTGTCCGGTGATAGGTCTCGCCTGCAGCAAGACAAATTCGCTGTCAGCGAGGGCCCACTCAACATCCATAGGTTGTCCGTAGAATTTCTCAACCTGCGTGCCCAGTTTTGCGAGGGATTCCAGTTGCGCGTCTGTGAGGCTGGGCATATTCTGTTTCGCAAGAGGGACTGGTGCGCGCTTCCAATGCGCGCCTCCCAAGTTGGGAGTCTCGCCATGGGCTCGCTTTTCAAACGCGCTGACCATCTCCGTTTTTTGGGCGATAGCCTTTTTGACAACCTCACCCGTTTCCCGCGATACCTGAAAGTTGTCCGGCGTGATTTCTCCGGAGACAACCGATTCGCCGAGTCCCCAATTGGATTCGATGATGCAGACATTTTCGTCAAATGGACTTACCGTAAACAGCACGCCGGAAACCTCGGCGGGGCACATTTCTTGCACGACAACCGCCATTGCCAAGTCTTCATCGGAGATGCCTTGCGTCTGCCGATAGGCGATAGCACGTGAAGCCCAGAGGGAGGCCCAACACGCCTTCACCGCATCTAAAAGCGTCTCGGCGGTGACGTTCAGGAACGTGTCTTGTTGCCCGGCGAAGCTTGCATCGGGCAAATCTTCGGCGGTTGCACTGGAACGTACTGCGACGGTATCTGTCTGCAAACGCGCGCGCGCTTCCTGAATTGCGGCGACGAGTTCTGGTGCTAACACGATGTCTTGTAGGTGCGCCTTCCCGGTGCCTTGCATGGAGAACCGGTAGGCATCCGTTGTCACACAGAACCCTTTTGGTATAGCAAAACCCGCTCTCGTCAATTTTCCGAGATTCAACCCCTTTCCGCCGACCTGGGGAAGGGCATCGTCCTCGATTTCTGAAAAGTGTTTGATGAACTGCATATTTCGTTTCCGCATGAAAATAGTATAGCAGATTTTGGGTGCGGATGCAAGTGGATTTTCGCATTCAAAAAATGTCTTGATTTCCAAACGCGAATCTGGTATAATTACGTATGAGAAGAATCGCGCTCGTCTGCACTGAGAGAGGAAAGAACATGAGAGGAGGGTTTCTCAGCATGGCATATAGCAACTTTACCCTTGGCACAGTCCGAAGAGCGTTTCAACTTGAAGCGGTTGAGGAGCGAGGTATCTTTGCCTATATTGAACCGGTGGCACCGAGTGAGCATCTTACCTCTGTGTGGAGCGAAATCTCCCCTTCGCCATCGCTATCGGCACCGAAAAGGCGAAGTCCGAAATGATTATCGCGGACGTTCTCATTGAACTTTGCGTCCACTTTGACAACCGCGTCAGTCTTTTTTCGGGAATTGACTTTAACGTTGATGCCGATGCGAAATTGGTTGGAGTGTGTGATTTTTTGGTGAGTCTGTCACCCGAGCGATTTGATTTGGAGGCACCTGTTATTATCCTTGTTGAGGCAAAAAGGGACAGTCTCACGGATGGGCTTGGGCAATGTGTTGCGGAGATGGTGGCCGCCCAACGCTTTAATGCGGAAGCCGGGAATGACATTCCGCGCATTTACGGTGCCACCACATCCGGCACAGAGTGGCTGTTCCTCAAGTTGGAGGGGCGGAAACTCTCTATTGACATCACTGCCTATTCAATTGAGCTGTGCGACAAAGTCTTCGGCATTCTCGCGAGTATGGTGGCGCAGCGGGCGTGAGGTTTTTTGTCTTCGCCAGGCGGTGTTTAGCCTTTCTGTGCGATTGACGTTGTCTTCCCAGACTGTCTTGACGTGTCTGTGTGCGTTAAAGGCGGGTTTCTCATCATGGCATATAGCAACTTTACCTTAGGAAAAATTCGGAGAGCATTTGAACTTGAAACGGTTCGGCAGTGGGGCATCTTTGCTGACATTGAACCGGTCGAACCGAGTGCCTTGCTCACCGCGGTGTTAGAGCGAAATATGCCTTTCGCTCTCGCGATGGGCACGGAGAAGGCGAAATCCGAACTGATTATCTCCGAAGTTCTCGTTGAACTTTGCCTACACTTTGACAATCGCGTTAGCCTTTTTTCTGGCATTGATTTTAACGTTGATGCAAGAAAAGAATTGACAGGCGTGTGTGGTTTTCTGGTGAGCCTGTCGCCAGAGGCATTTGAGTTGGAAGCACCTGTCATCGCGCTGGTTGAGGCCAAAAATGCGGACGTGAAATTGGGAGTCGCGCAGTGTGCTGCCGAGATGGTAGCCGCCCAATGCTTTAACGCCGAACAAGGGAATAGCATTGCCCGTGTCTATGGTGCTATCACGTCCGGCACTGATTGGCTGTTCCTCAAATTGGCGGGGAAGACGCTCCACATTGATATGAGAATCTACACGCTGGAGCGGTGCGACAGAATCCTCGGTATTCTTGCCGGCATGGTGAAACAGGAGGGATGAGAGTGGCATCTCTCCAAAATAAACGATGCTTCGGAATGTGCTTGAAATCCTCACACTGATTGCCGCCGCCGCCGTGCAGTGGCTCTGCTATCGCCAGGGTGTGCCGAGAAACAGCTCACCTAAGCGCATCCTCGTGGTCAAACTGGACCACGTCGGAGATGTGCTTCTCGCGACACCGGTGTTTGCTAACTTGCGTCAGGCGTATCCGAATGCCGAACTGCACGCGCTCGCTGGCAGATGGAGCCGCGTCGTCTTGGAGAATCAACCGGCGGTAGATGAGGTAATTGAATATAATTCGCCGTTCTTTTGCCGCGCAGGAGAACAACCGACGCGACTGTCAGAGGCTGTTCGGCTTTATCGGCATTTGCACCGCCAAAAGTATGAGTTGGTGGTGGAGCTCCGCGGCGATTGGCGAATCGTTTGCTTCGCGTTCTTAAGAGTTGCACCGAAACAGATCGGACGTGCATCCCTGCAGGTTGCCAATAAGTTGGGATTTCCCCGATTTAGCGGCACACACGAAACCGTGCGTAACCTTGATGTCCTCAGGCGTGCGGGCATTCCAACGCCGGTGCAAACGCCGATGTTCCCGATAACGGCGGATGATGAAAAATGGGCGGCAGATTTCCTTGCGGCGCGAGGAATTAACGCTGCACGGCAAGGGCCAGGTGAAGGAAAGTCTTCTCGCTCTACGGTGCAATCGCTGGTTGCTATCCACCCGGGCTCCCCGATTGCACTTAAGAGGTGGCGGCCCGAACGCTACGCGAAACTCGCCGATTGGTTAGTTGCACAAAAACGTGCAAAAATTATTTTCGTCGGTATCCACGCTGAAATGCCGATAATTGCGGAAATTCAAGCGTTGATGCGAGGGAGGTCAACGAATATCGCGGGCGAGACTAGCCTAACGCAGCTGGCATCAATCTTGCACGTATGTCAGTTGTTCATTGGTAACGATAGCGGGCCGATGCACCTCGCCGCCGCTGTTGGGATTCCTACGATTGGACTTTACGGGCCCGGCGACCCGGGGCGGTTTGGACCGGTCGGCGCGCAGTGTCAGACACTCCGCCGGAAAAGGGACTGTCCGCCTTGCCTCGGGACCTCGTGTCGCTTCGGCGGGGAGGGATGCATGTCGGAGATTCAGGTTGAGGATGTGATTCAGGCAATTGCGTTGTAGCGGTGGATTTCGGTATCCTTCGCGCATCGCATTGTAAGGCCGATTTCTATATCCGCCCACTGCAATCTCCCCCCTGACGGGTTGGGGATAAAAATTAACTTGACATTTTTTTGGAAATAAATTATAATAGTCTTAAACTGCATCTTTTTAGATGCGCTAAGTGAATTTAATAGGAGGAATTGCAAAAATGCAATTGCGATTCATGTTCACATCGCTCCTGCTTGCCCTGTTTGCGATGGGCATCGTGAGCGTTGGCATTGTCGGCTGTGGAAGCGACGATGCAGAAGAAACCGCCGAGAAACCGGCAGCGACCGCGGCCACCAGTTCCGATGAACCGGTCGTCGTGGCGAGTAGGCCTATCGATTTTGAGGTGGAGAAAGCCGCGATTCAAAAGGTTTTCACTGCCTTCTATGAGGCATTTAACGATAACGACATTAGGGCAATCGCCGAGACTTTTGATACCGGTTCCATTGTTTTCGGCACTATCTTCGCGGGAAACGAACCGGTTCCCGTTGCTGAAGGCTGGAACGATGTCAAAATCGGTATCGAAGGATTGTGGATTGGTATCGGGACGAAAGGTGCCAAATGGGGCACGTCCCCCCAGTTAACCGACTTCTGGATTCGCCGGAAGGAGGCTAGCGCAGTCGGCTACAACTGCTACAAAGGCGCGTATCCGGGCGAGACGCACCTCTATCTGGTGAAGAAAGGCGATGAGTGGTTGATTCAGCAACTAGATAGCGCCACGCAGAACAATCTGACTATCTTCAGCTGGAAGAAACAGAAGCCGCGTATCGATAAATTCTTCTCCACATCGGCGGATAAGGCGCCGTAACAGCCTTCTCGGTGTTTCGTCAGGGTGGATTTATCCACCCCGACGCGCCGCGGTCTGCTGTCCAGGGCATCTGCCGACTGCTGGATAAATCGGGCATTGCCCCTTTTTGTGCAGCATGGAGAGAGAATTGCCCCTTTTCGTGCAATTTTGTCCGTTTTGATGCCACGATACCTGCATATTGATTGGCATAGAAATTGCAAGTCTCTTTGCATCAACAATTTTATTTTTTGTGTAAGGATTTCCGCGGACTCCCGTAGGCGCGCTGAGTGCGCGTTGCGGCAGGCGCGCTCCTATAAAGCACGCCTACACGGATACGTTCCGCGAAACCACTATCCCTTGGAGGTAAAAACATGAGTGCCAAAAGAACTTCCGGTGCCTTCATGACTTCGGTCGTGCTACACGTGGTCATCGCTTTCATCGCGGGTATCTATCTCGTTACCCAGACGGAACAATTCAAAGACCTCGTTGGTGCCGAAGTCCTTCAGCCGAAGGAACCGCCGAAGCCGAAGGTACGTAAGCCCGTTGTCAAGCCTGTTATCAAACCGACCGTTCCGACGCAGAACACTGTTGTCGTTGAACAAGTCCAAGTGCAGCCGCGTGTGACTACTGCGTTTGTTGCAAAGTCCAACTTCCAACCGCAGACGGTGTTGGAATTTTCCAACCAAGCGGTGAAGGTAGATGCGCCGATTAACCCGAACGTGCCGAAGGTTGTCACGCCGAACGCGCCTGTGCCGCAGGTGGTTACACACACAGACCTGCCGGTATCCGATGCGCCCGGCGCGCTGGCATTTTCTGCACCCGTTGCAACAGCACCTTCCGCTGGCCCGGCGAACATCGGCCGCGGCGTGGCAGGCGGTGCAGTGCAGGTGAAGGTGGCGTTTGAACGGCCGCCCGGCCTCGCGATGGTTGAACACGTTGGTGCGGCGCGCGATGCCCTCGGCGATGTCGTTGAAAACATCACCCTCGGTAACGTTGAAGTGCCGCCGCTGCCCAGAGGCGAACCCGGTGGCCGCGTCATCGGTAAAGGCCGCGACATTCGTGGTGTCTTCCGGTTCACACGCATCCGTCACAGCCTCTCTGACTGGTGGGCTGATGCATCCTCGCTGAACGCCTTGACGAAATGGCTCAACGAGCGGACGAAGATTAAGACAGACATGAACGTTGAAGGCGGTGCATTGAAACTCACCGATGCGAACCTCTTCAAAACACCCTTCGTCTTCATGACAGGGCACGATCCTTCACTCGTCCGGTCCCGTAACCTGCTCGGCAGACAGTATGGCGGTGGTAAGATGGATAGCCGTCTCACCGAAACTGAAGCCTCTGGCATGCGCCGCTACCTCGTTGAAAAAGGCGGATTCCTCGTCTTTGACGACTGCGGGGTGAACGCGCCTGCGCAGGCGATGATTCGTCTCTTCCTCGCACAGATGCGTTACGTCATGCCCGAATTCCAGATCGAGCGGATTGACAATGAGCACGAGGTCTACGACAATTTCTACGAAATGGGTGGCCCGCCGGTAGGCTTTGACATCTTCTGGTGGGGGACGCGTCCGCCGAAACGGAACTACCTTGAAGGTATCTCTGTCGGCGAGAAGTTGTCTGTCATCGTCGTCCGTCGTGACTATATGTGCGCGATGGAGTCGGTGAGTCTTCCGACGCGGAGTGTGCACTATTCGCCGGGTGTGTATCGTTTCATGACAAACGTTGTTGTGTATGCGTTGACGCACGGCAAGATTTCAGACTACTCCGGCTATGTGCCTGAAGACACATTAGCGAAGAAGGAGCTGCCGACGCGGGCGCCTGAAGCTGCCAAGGTTGGCGGTTTTGAGTAAGATTTGAATGGTGTAAGGGCGGATGTCCATATCCGCCCTTTTTCTTTTAAAATGCCGGTAGGCGCGCTGCAAGTCGCGTTTCTTCGGTTCGTAAGGACAGCTTTCAATATCTGTCCCTTCCTGAAGTGAAAAGAAAAATGCTCGGGCACCGATTGGGGTTGGACGCGCCTCCGAAATAACTGACGCAGGAGGATTGGACATAACAAAGACGATATAAATCAACATAATTTGGTATTACTGAGAAAAAAAGAGGGAATTTCATGAAAACTTTAAACTAATCCGCGCTTTTTTCGTCAAACATGTTAAAAAGACGTTCTTTCCATAGCACTATGCATAGATAGTATCAAAATTAGAGTTGGCATAACGTAATCAGGAGGATTTACGATGATTGACATTAAAGTCTACGGACTTCATACCAGCAAGTTTAAAACAACTTTAGAATTTATTATAAATAGTGACAAGGCGCAGACTCGGCTCTACATAAGAAAAAATAAAAGGAGAAATTATGAACTTTAGAAAAATGGTTTCAAAAAAAAGGCTTCTTGGAACAGCATTAGCAATGCTGAAAATTGTTGAAAAGGCAGACTTTAATGTTGTGTTTATTGGTTTAGTGATACTTGGCATATTTTGTATTGGTTTTGGCTGGCACTTTAAGCGTGAAATCAGAAAATTAGAACTAGCGACAAAAAAGGAAATCAGGGAATTGGAACTAGAGGCAGAAACTCAGCAATCGGAACGAAAAAAACGGAAGAAGAGAAAGGGTAGGTAGAAATCAATTTATTTTCCCAAACCGCTGTGTGTCATAGAGGCACGCGGCGGTTTTCTTTATGAAATCGGGGCACGGCGAGGGCCAAACGAAGGGAAGTTCCCGCGCCCTACGGTGTGCGGAGAGGTTGTTTGGAAATGGGACGTGCTAAAAAACTGTGGATTTCATAACGCGAATTATGTTATCATAATGTCAATAACCAATCAGAGGTGATCGATGAAACTCGGCGTATCCACGTATTCATATTGGCATTTTACCCCGGAGCGCGTCCCGATTGAGCATGTCATTGAGGAGGCCGCGCGTCTGGAATTAGATGGCGTTGAAATCCTCCATCAACAGATGGCATCTGAGGCGAATCCGTATCTGCAGAAACTGAAGCGGGTCGCCTTCATTCACGGGCTCGATCTCTACGCGCTCTCCATTCATCAAGGCTTCGTTTCGCCGGATGCGGAGACACGGCAAAAAAACATCAACCACACGGTTCACTGCATCCGACTCGCGCACGAACTCGGCATCCCCGCGATTCGGCTCAATTCTGGGCGATGGGGCACCACTGGCTCTTTTGATGAATTGATGGAAATGGAGGGACAGGAACCGACGCTCCCCGGGCACACCGAGGATGAGGCGTTCACCTGGGTCATCGCCGCTATTGAGGAGTGCCTGCCGGATGCAGAGAAATACGGTGTCATCCTCGCTTTGGAGAACCACTGGGGGTTGACATGCACGCCGGAAGGTGTGAACCGCATCGTGTCTGCCATTGACTCGGAGTGGTTGAAAGTGACGATGGATTGTGGGAATTTTCTCTCGCATTCAAGCGCAGAGATTTCTCCTATAGGGAGTCGAGACCGGGAGGTCTCTCCTACGGGTGCATCGGGACTAGAGGTTGCTCCTATAGGGAGTCGAGACCGGGAGGTCTCTCCTACGGGTGCATCGGGACTAGAGGTCTCTCCTACTGTTCCGTATGAAAAGCTAGCGCAGATCGCCCCTGAAGCGGTGCTGGTCCACGCCAAGACCTATTACGGCGGCGGGGAATGGTATACATTGGAGCTGGATTATGCGAAAATTGGGCAGATTCTGAAGTCGGTAGGATTTCAGGGGTATGTATCCATTGAATTTGAAGGGAAGGCGGATGCGTACACGGGAGTGCCACAAAGCGTGGAGATGCTCCGTGGCGTGCTCGGATAATGGTAAAACCTCTGCTGGTTCGGAGGCGTGGAAAAATCGAGACTGGGAGGGTTCTCCGCCGGTGCATCAAGACCGGGAGGTCTCTCCTACAAGGCAGCATCGAGACCAGGAGGTCTCTCCTACTGGGTGTTAAGACTGGGAGGGTTCTCCGCCGGTGCATCGAGACCGGGAGGTCTCTCCTACAAGGTGTTGAGACTGGGAGGGTTCTCCTATAGGGGAAAAGGAAGACGACACATGAAATACATCACTATCTTAATCTTAACGTTCGCAATAGGGGGCACTTTAGCAATGGCAGACACCGGCGAAATGGTTGGGATGACGAACGCCGCGGAAGTCTGGCGCGCGTTGCAACGCTTACAGACGACTGCCACCGTCCTTCACACCGTCGCGCACCCAGACGATGAAAATGGCGCGTTGTTGACATGGCTCAGCCGCGGTCAGGGAGTCAGAACGGGGTTATATTCCACGACGCGCGGAGAAGGCGGTGCGAACCTCATCGGTTCGGAGTTGTTCGACGCGTTAGGGATTGTCCGCACCGAAGAACATCTCACCTCGGCGCGCTATTACGGGGTTGAGCTCTTTTACAGCAGTGCCGTAGACTTCGGCTATTCCAAACGGTTAGACGAGACGTTGGAAAAGTGGGATAAGGAGATGTTGCTGGAGGATATGGTGCGGCTCATTCGGCAATACCGTCCTGATGTCATCATCGCTCGGTTTCAGGGGAACCGCCAAGATGGACACGGGCACCATCAGGCTTCCGGGGTTGTCACGTTGGAGGCGTTTCATGCGGCGGGCGATGCAAATCGGTTTCCTGAGCACTTTGAGGCAGGTTTGCGTCCGTGGCAACCGAAGAAACTCTACGTCACGCGTTCGAGATGGCGGCGCAGCGAAACTGAAGATGCGGATACGCCGCTCCTCAAAATTGATACGGGAGAATACAACCCGTTGCTTGGGCTCTCCTACTATCAAATCGCGCGCAAAGGACTGAGTTATCAACGTTCACAAGGCGCGGGCCAGACGCTTGCATCTAAAGGGGCATCCATCTCGGAATTGCGCTTAGTGGAGACAGCGGCGGGAGTGCAAACCCCGCCAGCCGAACAAGGGCTCTTTGATGGCCTGGATACGACGCTTATAGGTATGGCGGAGATTGCCCACCTGCCGGAGTTGGCCGCTGATTTTGCGCGACTTCATGAGAGTGTGGATACCGCGCTGAAGGCGTTCGATGCACGCGCGCCGTGGAAAGTTGTCCCGCATCTTGCAAAGGGGTTAAAAACGACGCGCAGTTTAATGGACAGTGTCGGAGCGGCAGATAATATTGATGAGGCGGCGCGTTCGCATCTGCAGTTCCTCCTTTTCAACAAGCAGTTAGAATTTATGACAGCAGCAAACGCCGCACTAGGGCTCTCGTTGGAAGTGCTGGTTCAACCGCATCAGGCAGGTACAGAGCAACGGCCTTACAGTTCCCCCGAGACCTTCGCCGTTGCTATTCCGGGACAAACATTTGACATTGCGATGCGGATGGTGAATCCTACCGCGGTCGACCCTGGGACTATCAACGCCTCCCTCCGCGTGCCTGAAGGCTGGCAATTCCGTAGAAACGAGCCTCTGAACGCGATGTCCCTCCCACAGAACGAGGTAGTCTCTGTCCGATTTGAGGTGGAAGTGCCTCAGGATGCTGCCTATACGCGGCCTTATTGGACGCGCGCTTCTGAATATCACGACGCTGTCTACACGCTTGAGAACCCAGAATTCCGCTTTTTACCCTTCGCGCCGCCCGAAGTTTATGGAGTCTTAACCTATCGCGTGGATGGTGTGGCATTTGAATTGTGGCAACCTGCACAGACAGTCTCCATTGACAGACCCTGGGGCGAGAAGAGGCGGTTACTAACGGTTGCGCCGGCGATTAGCGTGTCGGTGTCGCCGCGCATCGGCGTTATGCCGGCAGACATCTCTGGAAACTCGCCCTTACAAATACCTGTGGAAGTGGAGGTGCTCAATAACGTCAAAGGCGAGGCAGAAGGGGTTGTCACGCTGAAGCTGCCGGCGGGATGGAGTGCCGAACCAGCCTCCATGCCTTTCGCTTTTACGCACGAAGGCGCGAGCCAGACATTTACGTTCCGCGTCGCGGCGCAGCAGGTGGCGGCAGGCAAAAGTCACGCAATTCAGGCTGTTGCCACGTGCAACGGTAAGGAATATACCACTGGCTATCAGGCGATCGCGCATCGGGACTTAGCACCGCGCCACCTCTATCGGCCTGCCACAATGACGCTCCATGCCGTTGACGTTGTCGTCCCAGAAGATTTGCGCGTCGGATACATCATGGGGGTGGGAGATAAGGTGCCGGGGGCACTGCAACAACTCGGGGTTGACGTGCAGCTGCTGGACCGGGATGAACTCCGCACCGGCGATTTGAGCCGATTTGATACGATTCTCGTCGGCATTCGGGCGTATGCCGTACGCCGAGACCTCGGTGCCTATAACGGCCGGCTCCTTGATTACGTGCAGAACGGCGGCAATCTTATCGTCCAGTATCAGACACCGGAATTCGACGCGGCACCCTTCGGTCCTTATCCTTATACGATGGGGAGGCGGCCAGAGGAGGTCTCGGAAGAGGATGCGCCGGTGCGAATCTTGGAACCGGGACATCAGATATTTCGGGCTCCCCATCGGATTACGGAAGCCGATTTTGAAGGGTGGGTAGAGGAGCGCGGTTCAAAATTCTTAACCGAGTGGGATGCAAACTATCAGGCACTCCTCTCATGCAACGACCGGGGGCAGGAGCCGCAGCGCGGCGGTCTGCTCCATGCGCGATACGGCCAAGGCACTTACACCTATGCTGCGTATGCTTTTTATCGGCAGTTGCCGGCGGGTGTGGCAGGCGCGTATTGTCTGTTCCTTAACCTAGTGAGTCTGGGGAAGACAGCGCGGTAGGCGCGCCCTTCCGGTCGCGAAGGTGTTGATAACAAGCCGGTCGGGCTCGGGCGAGCCCGACCGGGGCGGGAGGTGCAAGCATCCTTTCTAACTCTCATCCCACGGCGCGACTTCGTTGACTGGAGGAGGTTTAGGAAAACGGCTGACAATATCAACCGGTCTGCCTAAATCGGAGGATTCGATGACTCGTTCGCATATTTCTAGGGCGTGGCGAGCTTGCGCGCCGTTGCACCGTGGTGCGCGGTCGTGCCGAATTGCATCGGCGAAATCGGCGACACCTTTGCCCCAGTCCAGCCCTGTGTATGCTTTTGGCGGCGAGTCCTCGGCTGTCCACCGATTTTCCGGCGTGAATTTTTGGATGCCGCGGCCGTCATCGTGTGCCTGAAGGGAGAACCCACCTGCTGTGCCGTGGATTTCATAAGGCGGAATCCCCGAAGCGACGGTGAAGCTATGATAGATGAGTCCGTGTGCGCCGTTTTCAAATTCCAGCACGGCGAAGCCGTGGTCCTTCTCGGTTACCTCAAACTCGGTGCCTTTGCGTGGGCCTTGGTGCAACATCCGCTTTGGCACAGCGACTCTGGCGAATCCGTGAACGGTTTTGATAGGTGCAATCATCGTCGTCATCGCCGTTAAGGGATACGGTGCGACATCGCGGAAGGGCCCGGCGTGCATCAGAAACGCGTCCGCGTTCGGGTGCCAATGCTCCAGCGGCCCGCCGAAGTTACCGATGGCAGAAATTACTTCGCCAATCTCGCCTTCGCGAACCCGTTTCCAGACGTTCTGCTGCACGTAACCCAGAATCGCCGATGGTGCGCACGCGAGTTTTAATCCCATGGCCTCCGCAGTTTCGACGAGCTCGTTCGCTTCGTCGGTTCGGATAGAAATGGGTTTCTCGGAATAGACATGTTTGCCGGCTTTGAGTGCCGCCAAAGTGACCGGATAATGGGCTATGTGGATAGTCAGGTTGACAATTGCCTCTACGTTTGCATCGTTCAGCACTTCTTCAAAGGATTTGTAGACGCGGCCGCCGTTTTTCTCTGCCAAAGCTGAGGCCCGCGCTTCATCCTGGTCATAGTAGCCAACGAGTTCGATGCGGTGCGGATACGCCCGGCACCGGGGCTGATAGCCGCCCGCGGCAATCATACCACAGCCGACAATCACGGTGCGAACTGGTGTTGTGTTCGACATTGTTGTGTGCTCCTTAGATGTGACTTGCGCTTTGGGATAATTTTAGCATAAAAACATTTTTCTTGGCAGGCAAAAAAACCACCGAGTCTGGGCATTCAGTTTTCCGTTTTTGATATTCTCCGTAAAAGTCAACAACGGGCCCCCTCCTTGTAGGTGGGGATTCGCCCAGTCCTGTCCTGTTTGAGTTCAGGCGAGCTCAAACTACAGATATGGAACAGCTCTTCCGTCTTCCTGAATCGATGTCCACTGTTTTGATAGGATATCAATCAAATCACCAGCGTTCAGGCTCCCCTGAGCTCAGTGCTTTCAAGAAACACCGCGTTACTACAGAGGAACAGACTCTGTGGCGCTGCGGTGTTTTCCGTTGATGTGCTGGGAAATACCTCTGTCCTTGTTATTCTCGCGTCAAGTCAATTTGGTATCAGATGATTCCAGTGAAAAATGAAAAATCATTTTTCTTGACAAAAAACGTGATTTTCGTGTAAAATATCTTTATGAGGTGATAAAATTGTTAAAACAGAACGTATCTGTGCTCATATCTGCCTTCACATTGCTGACGTTGCTTGGTTGCGCGACAGCGCGCGATACCGTGCGCGTCTCAGACTACAACCAGTTTGCGGTAAAAGCCGCGCAGGCGGAATTATGGAACGAGGCAATCTTCCGCTGGCGGCAGGTTGTTGCGATGGAGCCGGGTAACGCCAAGGCCCTCAACAACCTCGGTGTGGCTTATGAAGCCCTCGGCAAAACCGATGAGGCGATTGCCGCCTATGAGCGCGCAACGGCACTCGCGCCCGATAATAAATACTATCGCCTGAACTACCGGCGGTGCCGTATACATGTCCGCCGAAAAGGGGCTACCGAAGATGAAGATGTTCAAGCAGAGGAACGGTTGGAGTGAAACCTTCCCGGTAAGCGCGCTCGGAATAGTCTTTGCTGCACTGACTTTATGTGGGTGCGGTCGCGCAGCTACGCGCGTCTCTATTCCAGTGAAGGTGCAATCCGAAATCGATATTAACCGATATTCCAACTTCGCCGTTTTGCCTTTTGCGCGTGAAAAACGCTCTTCGCGTGACGAGGCAATGCCGCAGCGTGTCGGCGAGGAGATCGCTTCTATCCTCCGCCGAGGGCTCGCGCGCCAAAAGCACTTTGATGTCGTTAGCACGCAGGAGACATCGCGCATTCTCACCGGCGAAACTGTCGCCGAAGAGTGGCTCACCGACATTGAACACCTCAGCGAACTCGGCAGCTATTTTGACGTAAAGGCAGTTATCGTCGGGAACTACCGGTTTGACACCGATAGCCGCCCGAGACGCTATTATGGGGAACGCTATTCCATCCAACGGCAACGGTATGTGATGAATTATCAGGACTATATGCAGAAAACCTATTTTTTGACGCTTCGTGTTCTGATTATTGATGTGGAGAACGAACAGGTTATTTGGGATGAATCGTATCGGCGCAGCACGGCGGAGGCGCATACCCTCGGTTCGTTCATCTTTTCACAGGCGGGCCCACAGGAGAACACCTTGAGAGAGCTCAGTCGGCGTGCAATTGCTGAATTTACACGCAGAATTTCGCCGCATTATGAACGCGAAGATAGGTATCTAGTCCAATGAAACATTTGATGAGAACGCAACACGCCGAGGTCGGACGCAGCACGGGCCCCGTAGGCGCGTTTTGCAGCCGCGCCTGTCACGAGGTGCGCGCGTGGAAAGCGTGCCTCCCCGGCCTGATTTTCGGGCTGTTAATCCTGATGCAGGCGGCTACGGTGTGGGGCCAAGGCTTCGGCAAAAACAAGATTACCGGGCAACGCTTCGATTGGCACGTCCACCGCACCGAGCACTTTGATATCCACTACTATCCGAGTGAAGCGAAGCTGGTCCCGCTCATGGCTGCCATCGCCGAGGAGGCTTACGAAAAACACAGCGAAGATTTTGACCACGAGTTGCAGGACAGGACACCGCTCATCCTTTACAAATCGCATAAGGATTTTCAGGAGACAAATATCATCCTGCAGGAGCTCCACGAAGGCATTGGTGGGTTTGCCGAACTCTTCAAACACCGTGTTGTTATCCCGTTTACCGGTTCGATAGCGGCTTTTCGCGAGGTGATTTTTCACGAGCTCATCCATGTCTTTCAATACGATATTATCTATCAGAAGCCGCACATGCGTATCTATAGCGGCGAGTTCCTCTACTCCGCGCCGGTCTGGTTTATCGAGGGAATGGCGGACTACTTCGCCGAGGATAACGACGCAATCGGTGAAATGGTGCTTCGGGATGCTAGCATTAATAACAACATCGTTCCGCTGCCGCAGCTGCACAATTTTAATCGTCTCCGTTCCCCTTTCGTTGGGTATAAACTTGGGCAATTGGCGGTTGCGTATCTGTGTGAGACATACGGTCGCGAGAAAATCGCCGATATCTTGCAGGGGCTTCGCCAAAGCCGCACGAAAAACTTGGACCGGGTTTTCCGGGAAGTTCTCGGTATTTCTCTTGAAGATTTTGATAAGGCGTGGCGGCAGACGGTGCGCAAACGCTATTGGCCCCTCATCCAAGACCGGGAGTTGCCGGATCTTGTCGCGAAGAATTTGACAGAAGAGGCGAAATATTCGCATAATATCAAGCCGGTCTGGTCCCCGAGCGGCGACATCATCGCTTACGTCACGGGCAACGACGGTTTTCTTGAGATTGTTCTGATGTCCGCGAAAACGGGAGAACGGCTGCATCGGATAACCAAGAAGTTTTTCCGCAGTAAATACGAGGAAATCCGGACTGATTTCAGTGGGTTCGGCAGGAGCCTCGCGTGGGCGCCCGATGGTGACAGAATCGCCTTTGTCGCGAAGCATCACCACGCTAATTATTTGATTGAGGTCAACATTCTGACGCAGGAGATGACTCACTATTTCAAACTTGCCTATGAGAATGTGGCGTTTGATAGCATTTCTTCGCCGGATTACGATGGGGCAGGCGAACGGATTGTCTTTTCCGCCTTGAAAGAGGGACAAACCGACCTTTTTATTATTGACTTGGCCACCGGGGCGGTCGCGCCGCTGACGGACGACGTGTTTAACGATACGCATCCGTCATGGCATCCGGAAAATGCCCAGGTCGTCTATGCCTCCGAGCGCGGGCCAAAAAATCGGCTTGTTCTGATCGA
Source organism: uncultured Poribacteria bacterium (assembly GCA_958296135.1). Lineage (GTDB taxonomy): Bacteria > Poribacteria > WGA-4E > WGA-4E > WGA-3G > AGPOR5. The sequence continues at coordinate 2,452,456 of CATQHZ010000001.1, read as the reverse complement.
TGTTACCGAGTCCCCGGTTCGTAGCACCGAACGGTTGCTAACCGACGGTAAATTCAACGCTATCAGTCCGACCTGGGCTCATGGCGGCGACGCGCTCCTCTACTGCTCAGACCGGCAGGGCGTTTACGATGTCTATGAGTTGGCACTTTCGGACGGTGGGCACCATCTCAAGCGGCTCACGAATCTGATGACCGGGTGTTTCAATCCGAGTCTGTCGCCTGATGGCAAGTCCCTGCTGTTTACTGCATATCAGGCTGGCAAATACGATGTCTGTGTGATGGAGATGTCGAAAGCTGTTGATGAAAAGGTTGAGGTGCAGATGCCTGTAACGGAGGTGATTGCACGCGACGAAGAACCTATCTATCGGGTTTCCAAGCGGAAATATAGCACAAAGTCCTCCTTCGCTTTAGATGCCATCTTTCCGGATTTTAGTTTCGGCGCAGACGGCCTTCTGCGAAGTACCGTGCAAATCATCGGGAGCGATATGTTGGGTAACCATCGCATCGGCGTTCAGGTGATGAATCAGTCCGCCTATCTCGCGCCGAATTTTATCGCGCATTACGGATTCTTGACACACCGTGCCGATCTGGGCGCGAGTGTCTACAACTATCATGAGTACCATGTCTTGGGCGCGATTCGGAGCCGGCGCGGCATTTTACAACGTATTACCGGGATGGGCGGCTATCTCTCCTATCCGTTTAACCGGTATCGTCGGATCGACTTTGGGTTCTCCATGTTTACGAAGCCGTTTCTGTTCAACTTCCAGACGAACGAACCGCTCGATCCCTACGACAACAGAGGGTTGCTTTCCGTAGGTTCAGTGGCGTTCGTTGGGGATACGACGATGTGGCGCGAGTTCTATCCGTATACTGGCGCGCGCTATCGGTTGGAATTGGAGAGGTCTTTCACGACACTCGGCAGCGAGTTATCGTTCACGAACGTCGTTTTTGACGCGCGCCGCTATTTCAGCCTCGGACGACGCTCCACCGTCGCGTTGCGGCTGTTATTCGGCGGCAGCTTCGGCGAGGCGAAGTCCTACTTCTACCTCGGCGGTATTGATACGATTCGCGGCTATCGGTATGAAGAGTTTGTCGGCACACGCATCGGTTTACTCAACGCCGAAGTGCGCATCCCGTTTATAGACATTCTCCATTTTGGATGGCCCGTCCAGTGGACGATTGGGGGCATCCGAGGGATTGTCTTCGCCGATGTCGGCGGTGCCTGGTCGGATTCGCAATTCGGACCTGAGAATCCGTTTGACATTTTTCATTGGGAGAACAACCGCATCCGGCTTGACGATGTGAAAGCGTCGATTGGCTTCGGGCTTCGCCTGCAGCTTGGGCTGTTTTCCATTGACTTCGCCGCGGCGCGAAACACCGATTTAACGGGCTTGGAGCCCGGTTTTAAATACCATTTAGGGTTAGGGCAAGCTTTTTGAATGCAGGAGGCAGAGGCAAGATGCATAAGTGCCGGTAGGCGCGCGTTGTCTGCGTGCTTGCCTGAAGCCTGCGCGGTTGCAAGCCGCACCTACCGGGTTCGTTCTGCGTCTGTGTTAAAAATGCTTATAGGAGAAATATGGACTCACGCATGAAACGTTCTTTTATCACAATCATTATTCTCGCGGTGCTCGTCGGTAGTCTCGCCGCGTGGATTAACATCTATCCCGATTTCCTCTGGTTTGAGATGGTGAACTACTTTGAGGTTTACGCCAAAATTCTGTGGACTCAAATCGGCATGGGGGTGCTTGTCGGGCTTGTCTATGCGATAATTCTGTTGGTGAACCTCGCGCTCCTCTATCGGTTCACACCGGCGCATCTGAGCCCCGCTTTTATGGGCGGCACAGAATTCACCGGCGGTTCGCTTGGAAGTGGAGGCGACACGCGCAAACTCATTTACGGCGGGCTGGCACTACTCGCCGTTCTCTTCAGTATCTTCATGGGTTATGCCGCCAGCGACCGGTGGGAGCTCTGGCTGCGTTATCGGAACGCCGATGGACTTGAGTTCCAAACAGCTACACCTATCCTTGTAGGGGGGAGCTCTGGACCCGATTCTCTCAATTCCGCTGAGGTGCCAGTTGCTCCACTGGAACTACAAGCGAAGAACCTCCAGGTCGGCGATGAAATCAACGTTCGAGTTGATGGAAACAACCAGACAGCGCGCGTGGAAGCGTTGCTAGAAAACGGGCTCCGTCTGAATACGACTATCCAGGTAGAGGCCGGGCAAGAAGCATCGTTCACGTCAGTCGCTCGCGACCCGATTTTCAACAAGGATGTCGCCTACTACGTCTTTAAAATGCCGTTGGAGCGGTACATTTGCGGGACGTTCTTCGGGATGTTTTTGTTAGTGACGATATTTTCTGTCGTCATCTACTTTTTCCACGGGCTCATCACCGGCGATACGAACCAACTCCGGTTTCGTCCGCCGCCTGCGGTGAAAGCGCATCTGTTCGTCCTTGTTGCTGTCACGCTGCTATTTCGCGCCTGGAACTACCGCTTCGCCATGTTCGATCTGCTCTATACGTCAAACGATGTGGTGCGTGCCGGTGGTGGATATGCGGCGATGCACGCGCGCCTGCCGATTTTATACCTGTTGCTTGGGCTCACAGTGCTGTGCGCCTTGGTGTTCTTCATTAGCATCTTCTTGCGGCGGACCAGGGTTGCCTTCGGCGCGTTTGCTGTCTTTATCGTTGCGGGTGTCCTCGGCCAGCTCTACCCGACGCTTGTCCAGACATGGCAGGTTGAACCGAGAAAACAGGAGTTGGAGCCCGAGTTTATCAACTATAACATCAAGGCGACGCTCCAAGCTTACGGCTTAGAGGGGAGCACCGTAACCGAAAAGGAATATCCGCTCACAGAGGAGCTCGCTTATAGCGACATCACGGGCCCTGAGAACGCCCCGGTTATTAACAGCATTCGCCTTTGGGATTGGCGGCCGTTGCGCAGAACCTTCCGGCAGTTGCAAGAGTTACGTTCGCAGTATGACTTCTACGATGTGGATATCGACCGGTATCCTATTGACGATGAAATTCGGCAGGTGATGTTGTCTGCGCGCGAGCTCAACATCAACGAACTCCCTACGGAGATAAGAAATGATTGGTATAAGCAGACTTACACCTATACGCATGGGTATGGCGCGGTCTTGAGTCCTGTCAATGAGATCGATAACGGCAAACCGAACATGTCCATTCAAGGCTTGCCGCCGATTGACTATGCACCGGACTGGCCGCACCGCTTCAACGATGAGCCCGGTCCGCGTATCTACTACGGTGAACGCACCGACCGGTATGTCATCGTGCATCCGGACCGGGCGGAGGCATTAGAATTTGATTACCCGCAAGAGGGACAGCGATACGCCATGAACGCGTATCAGGGCAAAGGCGGCGTGCCGCTCACGTCGTTCTGGCGCAAATTCGTCTACATGTTGAAGTTTGATACGCAGATCAACTTTATCCTGCCGGGCGAGATTACGCCGACGAGTCGGGTTCTCTATGAACGGCATATCAAGAGGCGCGTCCATAAAATCGCGCCCTTCTTACGCTATGATGGAGACCCTTATATCATTCTACACAATGGCAGGCTGGTTTGGATGATTGATGCCTACACTGTCACGCACCGGTATCCCTATTCGCTCTCGATGAGAGAACTTACGCCGCGTCGGCGGACTGTAGGGCCTGTGCCGCCGACACGGCGGGACGGTGAGCCGTGGGGGAACTACATCCGAAATTCGGTGAAAGTCGTCGTTGATGCGTATGATGGCACGGTTGATTTTTACCGGGTTGAGCAGGAGCAGGACCCGATTGCGGCATGCTACGACAGAATCTTTCCGAATCTATTCAAATCGTTTGAGGAAATGCCTTCGGAGTTAAAAGCGCATATCCGTTATCCGATGGGGATGTTCCTTATCCAGGCCAACGTCTATCGAGACTACCACATGAAAGACCCGGTCACGTTCTATGCGGGCGAGGACCAGTGGGAAATCGGTAGAGAGTTGTATGACAACACTGATTCGCAATCTCGGCAAATTGCGCCGCAGCAGCAAGCGGGTCCGTTTGCGCCGCAACGCCCGGTGGTTCAAAGTTCACCCTCAAACGTTCAGGACGTTGAACCCTACTATGTGGTTATCCGGCTGCCAGGGCAGGAGAAGGCGGAATTCATGTTGATGTTGCCGTTTACGCCGCGGAACAAACCGAACCTGACTGCATGGTTGGCGGCGCGGTGCGATCTGCCGCAATACGGGCAGCTTCTTGTCTACCGCTTTCCGAAAGGGAAATTGGTGCCGGGGCCGATGCAGGTGGAAAACTTCATTAGCCAGGAGCCCGACATCTCGCAGCAGATCAGCCTATGGAATACGCAAGGTTCACGTGTTCTCCGCGGCAATCTGCTGATTCTGCCGATGAACAACTCGCTCCTTTACGTCGAACCCATCTATATCCAGTCGGAAGATGAGAAGACAGCGATTCCTGAGTTGCGGCGCGTTGTTGTCGGTTACAAAGAGAATGTTGTCTGGGGTGAAAGTTTTGACGCGGCACTCATCAAGATGTTCGGCGTGGATACCCCGGCTGCTTCCGACGCGATGCTGCCTGCGGCAGAGGGTGCCGGAGAGCCTATTGGCGAAACGTCTGCGCGTGGCCTCGTTGAGCAGGCGAATACCTATTTGAAGCAGGCGCAAACCGCGCAGCGGGCCGGGAAGTGGGCAGAATACGGCCGCTACCTCAGGCTTTTAGAGCAAACTTTGAGGCGGCTTGAGGAAAACGCACAATAAACCACGCTTATGGAATTTCTGAGTTATCCGTGCGCGGTTGGAAACCGCGCCTACGGAATACCCGGTAGGCAGAGTCTATAATCCGCCTACCTTATAGGAGGTGCAAACTATGGCACTTGATTGGAAACCGAGGCACCGGGATATGATCATCGGGAACATCCCGTGGTTAGCCCGAATCGCCGATAAAGCCAACGCCAGGCTGCAGGGCATCATCGGCGATTATATCTACCCGTGACCACAGGACAAGATGTTCCTGGAGGAACACAAGTTAACTGCTGAGGCGTTCGTTGATATGGTGCAAAACAACCCCTCAGACGATGAGATGATTGCCGCTATGCGGCAACTCAACTCGTAGAGGTGGATGTCGTTCATATCCGCCTGTTATCGGTAGGGCGAGGGAGCACCTGTCCCTCGCCGTGCCGCACTGAATCGTTGGGCGAGGGGAAGTTGTCCCTCGTCATACTGCGAGCACGATGAAAAATTCCGAACTCGAAAATTATCGCGATGCAATTAACGACATCGACGACCGGATTTTATCTCTGTTGCAAAAACGCGCGGAGATTTCTAAGCAGGTAGGTGCCTTTAAAACAGAAACCGGTACGTCAAATGTCTACGTCCCCCATCGCCACCGGGAAGTAATTGAACGCTTGAAAGCGCGCAACCGAAGCCACGGTGCCCACGGGACATTTTCAGATGCCGCGGTGGAGGCAGTCTGGACAGAGATTTTGTCCGCTTCACGTGCGCTGCAAGCACCGGAACGGGTGGCGTTCCTTGGCCCCGTCGGTAGTTTTGGACATCTCGCGAGTTTATGCCATTTCGGTTCCTCGGTTGCGCTCATACCGGTGCAGCCGCAAGCCGACATCTTCACCGAGGTCGAAGCTGGGCGTGCGGACTTTGGCGTAGTGGCGATTGAAAACTCCGTTCAGGGCACGGTGCGCGATGTGTTGGAACGTTTCCAACGCACTCCGTTGAAAATTTGCGCCGAGGTTTATCAACCGGTCAAACAGCATCTGCTTTCCATGTCACCGTTGGCGGAAATCCGGCGGCTTTACTCGCATCGGCAGCCGTTCGCGCAATGCCGCATCTGGTTAAACCGGTTTATGACAGCGGTGGAGCAGGTAGAGGTTGTCAGCACTTCTGTGGCGGCGCAGCGTGCGGCGGCGGAACCGATGGCGGGTGCCATCGCCAGCAGCCTGGCTAGCGACATTTATCAGGTGCCAATCGTCGCCGATTCCATCATGGATGAGCCGAACAATACCACCCGGTTCTTCGTTATCGGCGAGTGTGAGGCGCAGCCAAGCGGGGCAGACCGGACATCGCTCTTCTTCGCGATTCGCGATAAAGTCGGCGCGCTGTATCAGGTCCTCGGCATTTTAAAGAAACATGGACTCAATATGAGTTACCTAGCGTCTTTGCCTTCGCGCGCCGAACCGTGGGAGTATATTTTCTTTGTGGAGATGGATGGACATGTCGCCGAGCCAAAGGTCTGCTCCGCATTAGAGCAACTTGAAGGTTTGTGTCGGAGTGTCAAGATTCTGGGTTCATATCCGCGCGGTTCTTTCCGTGGTTCGTAGGGTGAGGGCCTGCCCCCCTCGCCATGTTGCAGTTGCACAAAAAGCTGGGGGAAATCAGATTGCAACAAAAAATCTCGTTGACTCAACAGATCCAGACGCGCGCCCACGAACTCGGTTTCGCACTCGTCGGAGTTACACCGGCGGCACAAAGTCAAACGCTCCAGCGTTATCGCGATTGGATTGAAAACGGATACGCCGGAAAAATGGACTACCTTGAAAAGCATTTGCCGCTCAAGGAAGACCCGAGGCGGCTCCTCGCAGAGGCGAAGTCTGTCATTAGTCTCGCGATGAACTATTACACGCTGGATACCCCCGAGTCCCTCGCGACAGACCCGGGGTGCGGGCAAATTTCACGCTATGCATGGGGCGACGACTATCACGACGTTATCCGGGAACGCCTTCGACACCTTGTCGAATTTATGAGATGCACGCTGTCTGAAACGGGATACACATCGCGGGTTTGCGTGGATACTGCCCCGATTCTGGAGAGAGAATACGCACAAAAAGCTGGGCTCGGTTGGATAGGCAAGAATACGAATCTTATCAATTGGCGTTCCGGTTCATGGTATTTCCTCGCGGAGGTGCTTGTCAATGTCCCGTTAGAATCGACAGAGGTACCCGATTTTCCCGTAGGGCGAGGGACTGTGCCTCGCCATGCCACGCTGCCACGAGGCAGCTGCGGTACCTGCACGCGATGCATCGAGGCCTGCCCGACAGACGCTATTGTTGCACCGAACGTCTTGGATTCACGGTTGTGCATCTCCTATCTTACGATAGAACTGAAGGAGAGCGTCCCGATGGAACTTCGCCCGAAGATGGGCAACCTCATTTTTGGATGCGACATCTGCCAAGAGGTTTGCCCGTGGAACAGCAAGGCGATGCCTACAACTGAACAGGCGTTTTATCCGCGCGCGGGTAATCTCGCGCCGGAGCTGCTTTCGCTTGTCAACATGACACAGGTGGAGTTCAGCAGTCGGTTTAAGGGGAGTCCTATCAAGCGTGCCAAGCGCCGGGGATTTCTGCGGAATGTGCTGGTGGCTATCGGCAATTGGGGTGCGCGTGCCGCGCTGCCTGCACTTAAAATAGCGTTAGCTGACGATGAACCCCTCATTCGAGGGCACGCAGCGTGGGCAGTCGGGCAGATTGGTGGTGAGACTGCCGTGCGGCTATTAAAGACTCGGTTAGCCGTTGAAGACGAACCGGGGGTTATCACGGAAATTCAGGAGGCATTGGCTCGTTTATAGGACGCGGAGGATAAAAAAATGCGGAAAGGAATCGTTGCACATCAATTTGCTGCTCCCGGTGCCGGCACTAACGGGCTCGCATGGCAAGGGGAAGTCCTATGGAGTGTTGAGGGAGTTGGCCCCATCCACAAAATCGAACCGGAAACCGGGGAAGTTTTACTGACGCTTACGCCGCCGTATCCGGGCAGTTCGGGGTTGGAATCGGATGGTGAACATCTCTGGTATAATAGCATCTGGCAACAGACTTTTTACAAATTATCGGTGCCGGCCTTAGAAGTCGTCACCACCTTTCCATCGCCTGGGGAGGGGCCGCACGGATTAGCGTGGGATGGCGAGCATCTTTGGAGTGTGGACATGAACACGAGCCGTTTCGTGAAGCAGTGTCCAAAAACCGGAGAAATCCTCGCGGAACTCGCGACCCCCGGTGGCCGCGCGCATGGCCTCGCTTGGGATGGCGAAGCACTCTGGAACGTGGATACCAATGATTGGGCAATTTACCGCGTCCATCCGGATACCGGCGAAGTTTTGGACGCAGTCTCCTGTCCTACTGAACCGCACGGGCTCACATGGGATGGCACCCACTTGTGGTATGGCGATGATAAGGGACAGAAGATTTGTCAACTCACGGCAGGAGGCGAACGTGAATAGACTGCAAACGGCGATACTTATCGTTTTTTTAGGCATCGGTTTCGCGACGCACAGCGGCGCGGACCGGGTGCAACTCAACACTAGCGCGGCTGTCATCCACGACAATCTCGGCGCGAGCGTCGGTATCAGCGGCGATTACGCGCTTGTCGGCGTGCCGAAAGATGATACCGATAACGGCAGAAACGCGGGTTCAGTCCAAGTCTTCTTCCGAAGCGAGACTGGGTGGGTGCAGCATCAGAAACTGCATGCCAGTGATGCGTTGGATAACGATGAATTTGGCGCGACTCTTTCGATGAGTCGCAATTACGCTGTCGTAGGTGCTCCGAAGAAATCGGGAGTTGGGAGACGTTCCGGTGCTGTCTACATTTTTGTCCGTCAAGGCACGGAGTGGGTGGAGCAGGCGAAGCTCCTCGCATCCGATGAGACGCGCGGTGACTATTTTGGTATCTCTGTCGCGATAGATGATAATACCGTCCTCGTCGGTGCGCATCGCGCGAATTCTGCGAAGTTTGCCGATTCCGGTGCTGTCTACGTTTTTGAACGCACCGGTGCTGTCTGGAATCAGACAGCGAAACTCACTGCCCCTGATGCAGCCCATTTCTTATTCTTCGGCTTTTCTGTTGGGCTAGATGCTGATACGGCCATCGTCGGGGCGATTCGTGATAAAGAGGAGGGCATCGATGCAGGTGCCGCCCACGTTTTTATTCGGACTGGATTCGGGTGGATACACCAAGCAAAACTCATCGGCAACAATACCAGAGAGGATGATAGGTTCGGATATGCAGTGGACGTTGATGGCGATTTTGTGATTGTGAGTTCGCCGTATAATAAGAGTCGGGGCTTTCAAAGTAGCGGTGCGGTTTATATTTTTCAGCGCAATGGGGAGCGATGGGTGCAGCAGAGAAACAACGTCCGCATCCGCATGATTCCCATCGATCCGGAAGGCGCGACCGGCTTCGGTGCTTCCGTTGCGATTGAGGGGGAGGTAGTTGTCATCGGTGCGACCGGCGGCATTGTCGGCGAGGAACCGGTCGGTGCAGCCTACATCTTCACGCGCAATGCGCCTCCGTTTTGGAACCAACACACGAAACTCACCGTTGGTGATAGACGTGCTGGCGACCAGGTGGGATTTTCGGTAGCCATTAGTGGTGGCGAAGTCATCACAGGCGCGCCGAAGCACAGCGCGGGGGGCCTCGCCTCCGGTGCTGCCTATATTTTTCAACAGCGGGAGGACGCGGCGTGGGTAGAAACGACTAAGTTGAGCGATGGCGAAACTGCCTCCGAAGACCAGTTTGGGATAGCTGTTGCAATCAGCGGCAATATCGCCATTTCTGGGGCGCAGCAAGATGACGATGTCGCGCCGAACGCTGGGGCTGCTTATGTTTTTGAGCGGAGCAGTTCGCTGTGGCTCCAACGCGCGAAACTCACCGCTGACGATGCGCAGCCGGGGGATCTGTTTGGGAGTGCCATCGCGCTTGATGCGGACACCGTCGTTATCGGTGCCATCGGTGTTGATGATGCAGGCCCGGATGCTGGTGCAGCCTACGTTTTCGTCCGCGCGGGCGACGAGTGGATTCAACAAGCAAAGTTAATCGGCGCAGATATCGGCATTTTCGACCGGTTCGGTTCAAGCGTCGCCGTGCATGAAAACACCGTCGTCATTGGCGCGTATGGGAAAGGTGATGCGGGTCCTGATGCCGGTGCTGTCTACGTTTTTGTCCGAAACGGCACGAACTGGGCGCAACAGGCGAAACTGACGCATCGAAATGCCTTGCAAGGTGACCTGTTTGGTTTCTCTGTTGCTGTCCATGGCGATACCGTCCTCGCCGGCGTGCCTTTGAGCGATGCGACGGGCCCCGATTCCGGCGTGGTGTATCTCTTTACCCGCAGCGGCAATTCATGGGGAGAAGAGCTCGTCCTCATTCCAAACGATATTGGTGTCGGCGATGCATTCGGCTATGCGGTGGCTTTGACAGAAGATGCCGCCATCATCGGTGCTCCCAAAGAGGACCGGCGTGAAGAGGACATGGGTGCCGCCTACATTTTTGTCAAAACGAACACCACGTGGGTGCAACAGGCGAAACTTGCCGCGGTTGATGGCGAAGCGGGGGATGAATTCGGCTCCGCTGTTGCCATTCATGAAGGCACCGCCCTTGTCGGCGCGTGGAAGGATGACCATCCACTTGGCGAAGGGATTGACCCGAGTGTTGAGGTTGACAAAGGCTCCGCTTACTCCTTTTTACGGGAAGACTTGTCGTGGGTGCAGAAACGGCGCATCGTTGCGAGTGGGACGCACCGGTCAGATCGGTTCGGTGCCTCGGTCGCTATCCGCGGCGCGTTTGCTATCGTTGGTTCTGCTGGCAACGATAGCGCGGGCGATAATGCTGGTTCCGCCTTCATCTATAACCCGATCGACCTCGGGTTCCGTTCCGAGGAGATTCCTTTTTCTGTCGATGCCGCCGATCGGACGCTCACCACCCTCGGCCGCATCAAACAGACTACCATTTTCCAAAATTATCCGAATCCTTTCAACCCTGAAACGTGGCTCCCCTACCATTTGGCAGAACCGGCGGCGGTGACGGTGCATATCTACGATGTTCATGGGCGGCTGGTGCGCCACTTGGATATCGGGTTACAGGTGCCGGGCAGCTATCGGAGCCGCGAGAAGGCGGCCTATTGGGATGGCAAAGATGAATCCGGGAACCGCGTCGCGAGCGGTATCTATTTTTACACCTTTACCGCTGGCGATTTCCAAACCACGCGCCGCATGGTGATTTTGAAGTAGTCAGGTTACGTAGGTCGAGCTCGCCCGAGCTCGACCTCATCTTCCTCACTCCCAGCGTGCCCAAACGTTCGGCGTAACAGTTCCCTCGTCCGCATACGGATCTTCGCCCGCGACGGTGACGATACCGCGATAATTCCGCTGCCCCTTCCATCCTAACCACGAGGCCGTTGAGCAGTAATGGCTCACCAGAATACGGCGAAATGTGTTGCTCCGATTCTTTTTGGACCTGTGTAAAAGGTAGCCGTTGAAGAAGAGGACACTTCCTGCCTTCATCTCAATTGGAATCTCGGGGCTGTCATCGAAACCGCGAGCCTCGTGACAACTATCAAATTCGTCGCGTTTGTTGTGCGGGAACCGGTCGTAAATTATCCCGGCGCGATGGCTATTCGGTAGCACCCAGAGGCAGCCGTTCTCGAGCGTGGCATCGTCCAGCGTAATCCAGACCCCGATGAGTGACCGGTCGCGTGTCGGGATGGGGTGTTCGTCTTGATGCCATGGGTTGCCGGTGTGTCCCGGCACTTTGCTGAGCATCATCGATTGCATGCACTTCACGCCGCTGTCCCAGAACGGGATGTGCGCGCCGACGATTTCTCGGAGCACCTCACAAATTTTAGGGTGCTCAACGTAACTGCGCACGAGGGGGCTGAACGCGTGCGGTTCGCCGACGCACATAATCCTGTCGAGGACTTGGGTTTCGCTGGCGGTTTCTGGCATTGGCGGAATCGCTTCGCATGCGTAGTCGCCGCGAAAAATCTTCAGCATTTCTGCCTTAAGTTCGTCACATTCTTCGGGTGTGACGATATCTGGTAGCATCAGGTAGCCGTTGTTGATGTATGATTGGACCCAGGGGTTTGGGTGTTCGTGGGTTTGCATCGCTCACTTTCCTTTCAGGCGTTATGGTATGCAGAATTATAGCCGATTGTGGAAATGTTGTCAAACCGTTTGATTTTTTCCGATATTGCTTTCCCTTACCGTAGGGCGCGGTCTTGTGCCTCGCCGAGTTGGGTCGATCGCGGGGGACAGTGGACATCTCTGCAGCGAGGCTTCAGAGATGACAAAGTTAAAGTAAGGTAGCGTGCTTTCGCGAGGCGACACACGCACGTTTGCTGTAGACGTGACCGTAACGGCCCCCGCGCTACGGTAATAAGTGGCAAATCGGCCCCGCGGCCCGTAGGGCGCGGTCCTGTCCCTCGCCGGGCATCGATCGCATCAGAAAGCGTTCGCGGCTTCTGGGTTGCGGCTGTTTTTCGTTTCGTTGGGAGATCGCGAGGGGAACGCTCGGCGATTCGCGCTCGCCGGGTTTTCCCTCGCGCTACGGTAGTGAGAGGCAAATCGGTTCCGCGGCCCGTAGGGCGCGGTCCTGTCCCTCGCCGGGCATCGATCGCATCAGAAAGCGTTCGCGGCCTCGGGGTTGCGGGGGTTTTCCGTTCAGGTTGGGAGATCGCGAGGGGAACGCTCGGCGATTCGCGCTCGCCGGGCCCTCGCGCTACGGTGGAAGTGGCGGTTTTCGATTTTTCTGGAAAATACGTTGACAGAGAACGCGGCATTTGCTACAATATTTCTAATATGAGACGAACACACGGACAGACACACAAGCCCGCCCACAACTCAGTAGGAGGGACATCCCTGTCCCGATACTCTTCAGTAGGAGGGACATCCCTGTCCCGATACTCTTCAGTACGAGGAACATCCCTATCCCGATACGCAACAGGAGAATTCCGATGAAAACACTAACGCTTTTAACCTTAACCCTATTATTAACTGCCACGATGGCGTTGACACCCGCCACCGCCCAAGATTACCAGCGGTGGGAATTACCCGAAGGTGCCACAATGCGCCTCGGCAAAGGCTACATTAATGAGATTGCGTATTCTCCCGATGGCACCCTGCTTGCGGTTGCAAGTTCCATCGGGATTTGGCTCTACGATACTGCAACTTACCAAGAAATGGCACTGCTCACTGGGCATACCGGCTCTGTCAGGAGCGTTGCGTTCAACCCGGATGGCACCACCCTCGCCAGTGGGAGTTGGGGCGGCATCATCAGGCTGTGGGATGTCAACACCGGCACGCTCAAAAACACCCTCACTGGGCATACCGTCGATGTCTTTAGCGTTGCGTTCAGCCCGGATGGCCGCACCCTCGCCAGTGGGAGTCGGGATGACACCCTCCGTCTGTGGGATGTCGCCACCGGCGACACACTAAACATCCTCACTGGACATATCCGCGGTGTCTCTAGCGTTGCTTTCAGCCCGGATGGCACCACCCTCGCCAGTGGAAGTGGAGATGGCATCATCAGGCTGTGGGATGTCGCCACCGGCGACACACGCCACACCCTCACCGGCCATACCCGCTGGGTCTGGAGCGTTGCTTTCAGCCCGGATGGCCGCACCCTCGCTAGTGGAAGTGGGGATGGCATCATCAGGCTGTGGGATGTCGCCACCGGCGACACACGCCACACCCTCACCGGCCATACCCGCGATGTCTTTAGCGTTGCTTTCAGCCCGGATGGCCGCACCCTCGCCAGTGGAAGTGGGGACAAAACCATCCGCTTGTGGGATGTCGCCACCGGCGACACACGCCACACCCTCACCGGCCATACCGACTGGGTCTTTAGCGTTGCGTTCAGCCCGGATGGCCGCACCCTCGCCAGTGAGAGTTGGGGGGACGGGACCATCCGTCTGTGGGATGTTGCCACCGGCGAGACACACCACACCTTCTCCGGGCATACCGTCGATGTCGAGAGCGTTGCTTTCAGCCCGGATGGCACCACCCTCGCCAGTGGGAGTTGGGACAAAACCATCCGCTTGTGGGATGTCGCCACCGGCGAGACACGCCACACCCTCACCGGGCATACCAGTGCTGTCTATAGCGTTGCGTTCAACCCGGATGGCACCACCCTCGCCAGTGGGAGTTGGGCAGAAATCCGCTTGTGGGATGTCGTCACCGGCGAGACACGCCACACCCTCACTGGGCATACCGAGCGTGTCTCTAGCGTTGCGTTCAGCCCCGAGGGACACACTCTCGCCAGTGGGAGTTATGACAAAACCATCCGTCTGTGGGATGTCGTCACCGGCGAGACACGCCACACCCTCACCGGGCATACCAGCGGTGTCAATAGCGTTGCGTTCAACCCGGATGGCACCACCCTCGCCAGTGGTGGGGGTTTGGGTGACAAAACCATCCGTCTGTGGGATGTTGCCACCGGCACGCTCAAAAACACTCTCACCGACCTCAATGCTGCCAGGAGTTTTGCTTTCAGCCCGGATGGCACCACCCTCGTCAGTGGGAGTGAGGACGGCACACTCCGTCTGTGGGATGTCGCCACCAGCGAACTTCAAAGCACCCTCGCTGGGCATACCGGCTATGTCTTTAGCGTTGCGTTCAGCCCGGATGGACACACTCTTGTCAGTGGGAGTGAGGACGGCACACTCCGTCTGTGGGATGTTGCTACCGGCGAGACACGGCACACCCTCGCCGGGCATACCGGCTATGTCTTTAGCATTGCGTTTAGCCCGGATGGCACCACCCTTGCCAGTGGGGGTAGGGATGGTACCGTGCTCCTCTGGGACATCGCACCGTCTGCACCCACACCGGAACACATCGCCGAAGATCTCAATGGCGATGGCGTGGTGGACATTCTGGATTTAACGCGCGTCGCCGCGCAGTTCGGACAGACAAGTGAAGACAATCCGGCCGATGTCAACGGCGATGGCGTTGTCAACATTCAGGATCTGGTGTTGGTGGCAGCGGCGTTTGGGGAGGCTGCCGGCGCGCCGGCGTTCGCACGGGGGCATATCGGGACCGGGAGCATCGAGACCGGGAGGTCTCTCCTACGGGCGGCGGATGTGCAACAGTGGCTCGGGCAGGCGCAACGGCTGGACCGCGCAAACCCTGCGTATCAACGCGGCATCGCCGTGCTGGAGCGGCTGTTGGCCACGCTCAATAGGAGGGACATCCCTGTCCCGAAACAAACCGCGTTGCTTGCCAACTATCCGAATCCGTTTAACCCAGAAACGTGGATACCGTATCAGTTGGCGAAGGCTGCGGAAGTGACGCTCTCCATCTACGCGGCAGATGGAAAGTTAGTCTGCACGCTGGCGTTAGGACAGATGCCTGCAGGTGTGTATCAGGCTCAGGCCCGCGCCGCGTATTGGGGTGGCCGGAATGCGCAGGGAGAGCCCGTGGCGAGCGGTGTCTATTTCTACACGCTGTCCGCGGGTGATTTCTCGGGGACGCGGAAGATGGTAATTCGGAAATAGGAAAACGCCCCGCGGCCCGTAGGGCGCGGTCCTGTGCCTCGCCGTGCTCGATCGCATCAAAAAACAGCCGAAGCCCAGGGCCCGGACGGTTTTCGTGTCGATGAGCGGAAGCAAATCGGCCCCACAGCCCGTAGGGCGCGGTCCTGTGCCTCGCCATGCACCGATCGCATCAAAAAACGTTCGCGGCCTCGGGGCTGCGGACGGTTTTCGTGTCGGTCGGGGGATCGCGAGGGGAACCCTCGGCGATTAGTGATCGCCGGGCCCCCGCGCTACGGGGACTAAAAATGCCGCTCAAACCGTAGGGCGCGGTCTTGTGCCTCGCCATGCACCGGTCGCATCAAAAAACAGCCGAAGCCCAGGGCCCGGACGGTTTTGGTTTCGGTCGGGGGATCGCGAGGGACAGTGGACATCTCTGCAGCGAGGCGGCAGAGATGATAGCGTTTCGGCGTGACGGCCCTCGCGCTACGGTAAAAGGGGCGTTTTCCGTGTCGTTGAAAGCTCGCGGGGGTAACCCTCGGCGATTCGTGCTCGCCGGGCCCCCGCGCTACGGTGCAAACGACAGCCTTTCACACTCTCAAACCTTGTCTCTACTCCGCGCGAATAATCCGCCACGTCTCATCCTCATTTGCCAAGACTAACGTCAATTTCCCCGATGTCTGTTCAACCTGTCCGTTCGCTTTCGGGGTGCGCTGCAATGTGTAAATGCCGGTCACGATTGCCGTGTCATCGGCGATATTGGGGTGGATGTCGAGGTTTGACAGCGTCATGTCGATCTGGTGATGCGCCTCAAAAAAGTGCGATGCCTTGGCTTGAACATCCTGATACGTGCGTCCATTGGACAGATACGTATTCGAGAAACAGGACATCACCTGCGCAAGGTCTGCGGAATCATATCCGAATTCGTATCGGTTTAGCACGCTGCGGATCGCATCCTCAATCGTCGGTTCGCCGGTTTGTTGTCCCGCGCGCGCTTCTTCCATCGGCACAGATTGTCCGATGGCCTCTGGCGGCGTGCCTTGCGCGATTTGTCTGAGGGTATGCACTATCGGCGCGGCATACCCCCAAATCTCTAGTTCCATTACCCGCGCAGTGCCTTCCACCTCGTAAACGGGACGTTTGCCCGCCATGTGCTGATAATTGCGGACGGTATCGTTTGAAGAAACCGGGACAAGCCGCACCTTCTGTGCGATGAGACGTTGCTGAATTTCATGAACGCGCGTGCCTTTGGTGTTATTCCGTGCCGTATACTGCTTATCTTTCGTATCGCCGGACGGAATTAACCCCCACCCGGTGCCATGCCAATACTCGATGCGGTAGTCTTTCAACCCGAACTGCGTCGCCGGGTATTGCTCCGCATCAATCGTCCAGACGACGATGCGGCGGATGTCAACGGGTTTAGCGAGTTCCACTAACACATAAGGACGCTTGTTCAGATCTGAGGTGCGGAGATGTGCCAAGCTGCATCCCCAGCCGCTGCCTTCGTCCCATGTCTCGGAATTGGTGTCGCCATCGATTACCTCCTCCGGCCGATGATTGGATACGGATTGTGAGGCGACCGCGGTTGCGCCGTTGCGGCTCAAGGCGAAATTGATAAGCGGCGGGGGCGGTTCTAAGAGGTGTTCCTGTAACGTTTGCGATTGACAACCGATGAGGAAGAGTGATAGCATGAGGAATAGATATGCGCGGTGCATTGTTAGCCTCCTTTAAGTGCTAGTTTCTAGGCGTTACGGCAATCGCTTTTCGGACGCATTCTTCCACTGCTTCGCGGCCTGCATCCGATAAGTGTCCGATAACTGCCCGTATTTCCCGTTGTGGGAGTGTCACAAGGAAAGCCCTAAACGCGCTTGGCCGTCGGAGTCCGGCTGCTCTCCAATTGACAAGCAAATAATCCGTGGGAGTGGTTGCAAGACTCAGGTTAGTTGTCACTGCACCGAGGATCGCATCTTCAGACGATAACCACATCCGCCGGTTTTAAGGGGTCCATTCATCCCACTCCTTATCGCCTTCGGTATCCCACCATGTTGTTGATTCAACGCTTGCGGTGACACAGGCAAGTCTGTCCTCATCTTCAATAGGCAAGTGTGCATTCAACACATTGACAAGGACATTTTCAATCGGTATCCCTTGCGTCTTGGCAAGGTGCTCAGCGCGTTGGTAAATAGCGTGTGGAATATCAAGCGTGATTTGGTGTTCCATTGTTATGAGTTCTTCTGTTTTTGGTTCTACGGGTGGATATAGCAATCCGCCCTTACAGTTTCCCTGTCTTCGTAGGTAGGGCTCGCCCGATTCCTACCTGTTTGCTTGATCTACGAACTGCCGGAAGGCATCTGAATAACAGTTATCTTAACACCGCTAGTCTGCGAAGTGCCTCCACTCGCTCTTCCTCGGTGCGGGCGCGGATTCGGTAGAAATAGACACCGTTGGCAAGCGGCATGCCGTCCGCATCTCGTGCGTCCCACAAAAACTCATTGTAACCTTCGTTGACAGGAAGTCCGGTCAAAACAGCGACTCTGCGTCCCGATGTGGTGTAGATGGCGATGGAAACCTGGGCTGCGTCCACCGACAACTGATAAGTGAAAGTAGTCTTCCGCTTCATGGGGTTCGGATAGTTATGCACTGCCGATAGGCGGAGCGGCGTTTCCTCCGGTGAGAAACTATCCTCGTGCTTCCGCAAGACCTGGTAATCAAAACTGGTCAGCCACGCGGCTTCGCTGTTTAAGGTGCTCAGCAATTCTGCCTCAATGGTCCGATGCGAATATCCGAACAGCGGTATAAACTCCTTAATTCCTCTGATGTGCGGCTGTATTGATTTTGAGAATTCAAGCGCGCTTGTCAGTTTAGCACGGATAGCACTGTCGGTGCCGGGCTCGTAGCCGAGGGCTATTGCTTCGACCAGTTTCGCGCGGCTTTCAAAAAATTGCACCCACAATTCCATCAAGTGAACCGCGTCTTGCAAATCTTCCGCGGCTTCCTGGTTGAACGAGTTTGCCACCTCACTTGCGGCGCGCATCTCGTTTGCCGCCTGCTGTTGCGGTGCCAAGAGTGACGTGAATCGGTTCACCGAAGTTTTCGCTGTCTCCAAGTCCGGCATTGCGAGGGTATCCTCTACAACCCGCGGTCCGATGAGGGCCCAAAATCGCGTTGCAAATGCTGCGGAACCGCTGCCATAAGTGCCTCCCACGGTGAGTGAACCTGCGTAGTCTGAAAAGTAACTCGCCATGTTCCAGCCATTGACGCGCAGCGCGTTCAGAATAAGGGGGGCCGCTTCGGTCCCGTATCTCGCCACCAGTTCGTTGCGGAGGAGTTGAAAGTGATCAAGTTCAATATCCCAATTCAGTCGTGCGCTGACGAGTCTGTCGAGGTATCCTAACCCCTGCGTTGCGCCTTGCACGGTGAACCCGCTTAAACCGATGGCATTCGGGTTGTTGGCAAGTTGCCGCACGCCTTGCACAAACAGATCACTCTCCAGCATCCAAAACGGCATCACCTCTTCGACATCATGGGAGAGGACGATGAAGCGGTGTCCCATTTCGCCGAGGGCGTTCATCAGGGGAATCGGCACGCCGGCATCGGCGACCGGTTCGCCGTCCGCGCCCCACTTTCGGGAGAAAATCGTGCCTTTCGGCAGTTGCTGCGCATAAACTCCGGCGGCATCCTTCAGCCAGCTGCTATCGTATCCCGAAATGTAGAATTTGAAATCCGGTCTCACCTCCCGTGCGGCGTTAATGATTGTAAAGTAAACCTGCCACAACTTCGCCTGTCCCTGCTCTGTCCGATCTCCGCAATCGGGGCAATGGCAGGCGCGTGTTTCATGTCCCCATGAACGGAGGTGGAAGCCTGCTAGCGCGGGATAGGTTCTCACAATCTCTTGAATTAACTGCCTCGCGAGGACATGGAATTCTGGTTTTGTCCAGCAGAAGGGCCGATATGAGACCTCGTTCCGTGCTGAGCCGTAAAGCACGGCGGGGCCTAGCACCTCCGGTCTTTGTCGAATGAGTGCTTCTGTCGGTTCCCCGGTGACATACATAAACAGATATGCATCAATGCCGCGCTGTTTGAGTGCCTTGAACCGATTTTGTAGCGTTTCGATGCGTTCTAACCTTTGCGCGCGCGGTTCATCTTGCAACGCTTCAAACGCGGGGGTGTCCACATATTTGAACGCTGTGCCAAATCCGTCTTCGATTCCGGTGCCGGTCCAGACACCTTCGCCGCCGCTCATATTGACCCGGTGCCGCGCGAGCCAATTGGGTTCGGCTATCTCTAGCACAGCACGCACGGGATAGAAAGGTTGCGATGTCTCATCCAAAAACGGCACGAGTAACGCGGGCGAACGAGGGACAGACACCTCCGAATGCACAGGGGATAACCCTGTAAGTGCAGTGATGCACGCTTCAATGAAGCCGTATGCGCCGTAAAGCACGCCGCGCGGCGTGTGCGCCGTGATAACGAAAAGGATTTCTGTTCCGAATTCAATCGTCTTCAGCCGGTATCCCTCGTCACCGAGGGTTTCGGCTAACGTCAAGCCCGCGTTTGCTTGTAACCCGGCGACCGTGGGATTTGACTCAGGTGTGCCTAGCACAATTACCGCCAGTGTTGTTGTCTGTTCTCGATTCGTGAGGATGTCTAGTTCAGCCTCGGTGAATTGTGCAATAAAGGTTTGGATTTCGGCTGCGGCGAACTGTTCTTGTTCTGATGCATCGGATCCGATTTGCAAGGTTGCACGCGGTTGCCCTGCTACGACGAGTGGCACGTCAGCCCCTTGGACGGGTGTGATGAGTATCAATAGGCAAAAGAGGACAGCACCGGTATTCTTGATGTCAGTGATGATGCTCAAGGTCGAACCCCTGAAAGAAGTAGATAGCGCAAAAAGTGAGGATAAATCCGATGATAAACACGACTTTCGCGGCGCGGTTTGCGCGCGTGGCATCGGCAGTCTTGCGCGTTCGGAATGCGTCCATCACGACGTGCAGCAAGGTGCCGGCGGCGAACGCGGTCAGATATTCGGTGAATTCTTTGAATATTCCGTGGAGCAGTTGTTCTCCGAGGATTGCGCCTACCAGCGGTCCCGCTGTCAGCGGAGTCAGTCGCCCTAATATCCGCATGAAAGTGTTTCCTGCCGGTTTTTCACTAGCCTGTTGGTAGAGTGCGGCCGCCATCACGGTGGCGATAGGCAATCGGTGGAGTAATACCGCCAAACCTAGCATGCCGCCGAGTTCCGCCTCTTTTGCAGCGATGACCAAATTGAGTCCATCTGCGAGTGAATGAATGGACAGCCCGAGGAGTGTTAAGTCGAGGCTCAAGTTTTTTGTATGGTTGCGGGGTGCATTTTCCCGTCGCCGGGAGAGATGTTCCACCACTGAGATGAGCAGAAATCCGCCCCACATCACGAATATGGTGGCAGTGCCTTGTTCGGTGTAAAGGTGCATCATGAGCATCAAGACGATGCCGAGTACTGCGCCTGCCATGAACCCGAAGATAGTCCCAAAATGTCTTTGCTGCGTTCGCGAGATGAAGGCAATTCCGGTGCCGAGGGGAACCGTCAAAACCGCAATCGCCAAATAAAATATGAGCATAGTTAAAATATAACAGAATTTGTCTTGAAATGCAAATCATTTTTTTTGTTTGACATTATTGCACACTTTGGGGATATAATGTAAGGAGCGTGTGAGGGCAAGATCCGCGGCATTCAGTTTTCGGTTTTTGATGTCACCGATGAAAATCAACAACGGGCCCCGCACTATAGGGCAAGACTTCTTGGGGGGGCGATTGAGACCCGGGCGTGTGAGGATGAGCAGGAGGAAATGAATTTTTAGGAGGCAGGCGCGGGCAGTTGCCCGCGCTTCTGTCTGGTTTAGGGGTTGCCGTTTTGCACCAACGTTTCGGTGAACGCTTCAAGGCTGGGTGCCACTATCGCGGCGCGATGCAACAGATCGAGGTTTTGCAAATCCTCGATCTGCTCAATCGCTGGTTTTAAGCCTTGCACTAGGATTGACTGGAACCGCGCGTCTAGGGCAGTAAGGATGCTCTTGACAGCGGCTTCGTGGGCAACTTGCTGGCGCACCTTTGCGGTGGCTTCTGCGACAAGTTTTGCCCGGGTTTCTTCCATTTCTGCGACAAGTTTTGCCCGGGTTTCTTCCTCGACTCTTGCCCGGGTTTCTTCCTCGACTGATTGCCTTGCTTCTTCTTGCATCAGTCGATAAAAACCTGATTCCATTCTAACCTCCTTTGGAATGAGAGCACCAACAGTGTTAGCATCGTGCGCGAGTCCGCTCAGGATTCCAAGCGATGTCAAGTAATCCGGCCGGCTCAGCGGCGCGAGCGGTAACTCCCGCGTGGCTTCGATGCACTGCTGTACCCAAGCGATGCCTTCCGAGCCTGCCGGCGGCTGCATCAGCGGCGCAAACGGGATTAAGCCAACGTTCGCCGCATCTAATACCGATTGCCCATCGAGCTCATACAGACGAATCACCTGATACTCAATGTGGATTTGATACCCCGGGTCCGGTTGGGTATATACCCCCGGGTCATTGCGCCCAGCCCCTGGTCGCAAGTAAATAACATGCGAGCGGATGGGCAGTCCGTGTGCTTCGTAGCCTCTGCCGATATATCCGACGGTTCGGCGCACCATGCGGCGATGCGTGCTATCGCCTGCCTGAATTTCAAAGTGCACCAAGGTGAGTCTGCCGTGGATTTCGACTTTCATTAAGATGTCCATCTCTCGTGTTTCCACGAGGGGGAGCTGACTCTCAATGAATTCAACAAACTTAAGCGTTGGCTCATTCATGAAATATCGCGCGACATCTTGCGGAAAAGCGCGAAACACACTTTTTGAGGTAATGTCATATTTCTGACCGGGGATGGCTGCCCAGTCAACTGCCGGTTGAATGATGTTTTGTTGTGTCATATCAATAGTATACACCAATTTGTGCAGGAATGCCAACGTTTTTCATTTTCAGGAGCCACTGATGCGCGAATCCCAATCCCCTATACAGGCCTCTTTAACGTCAAATATTAGGATGCAACTTACGAACGTCTCTACGCGCGGATTTCTACCACCTGCATTCGCCGGTGCTTGCTACAGCATCTCTCCGATGAGGAGAACTCGAAGCTTAGGACTGAACTTCGCATGTTTGGAGAGTTCGTCTATTTCTCCGTGGCATTCACCGAGGAGCCTGAGCAGACGCTGGAACTTGAAACGGGACTGATTCGTGAGTGGCCGCTGGAGACAAATCGGTACAAGTTAGGATAATTTAGGGTGCACTAGCGGAACGGCGAGGAACGGGCCCTCGCGCTACGGACATCGCGGTGATTTCTTGGAAACCGCTATATGCTTGCGAGGACGATGCGCTCTTTCTGCGCGTAATCCTTTAGCAACTCATACGTGCGATATGCAGGCTGTGCTTCAAGCAAGGAGCAGACCTCGGCCGCCTGCGTGTCGCCGATTTCAAAGATGAGTTTCCCGTTCGGCACGAGGTAGTCGGGTGCCTCCGCAATTAAACGGCGGATGACTGCTAAGCCTTCGTCGCCCGCGAAGAGCGCGATTTCAGGCTCGCGGTCGCGGACATCGGCACTGAGCGTATCCCGTTCCGCTGATTTGATATAGGGCGGATTGCAGAGTATCCAATCGAAATGTCGCGCGGTAACTGGTTCAAATAAGTCGCCCTTGAGAAAGGTGATGTGCTCGGTGCAGTTGTGCGTCTCGGCGTTTTTCTGTGCCACGGCTAATGCCTCTTCAGAGATATCTGTCGCGATGATGTCCGATTCGGGCCGCTGCACCGCGAGGCTGATGGCAATAACGCCGCTGCCAGTACCGAGGTCTAGTGCTCGCAAGGTAGACGCGCCTTCCAAGGACACCTCCGAGCCCGCTGTGAGAGCCGTTTCAACTAACTGTTCTGTCTCTGGCCGCGGAATTAGGACGCGTTCATCGACGTAGAAATCTAACGACATGAATTCCTTCCGGTTCGTGAGATAACTGACAGGTGTCCGAGCGATGCGTTTCTTGATGAACTCGCGAAATGGCGTGAGGTGTTCCTGAAAAATCGGCATATCAAAATCGAGATAGAGCTGCAACCTGCTTTTCTCTAGCAGGTGCGAGAGGAGGACTTCTGCGTCTAAACGTGGATTCGGGATGCCGTGCTGCGTAAAATATCCTGTCGTCCAAAGGAGCAACTTCTTCACAGTCCAGATTTGGGTAGGCATTTTCGGTGCTAACTCTCTTTCAGTTTTTCTGCCTGATCTACGGTGGTTAGCCTATCAATGAACGCCCCGAGGTCGCCGTCTAAAACTGCGTCCAGTTGATAGGAGCTGAATTGGATGCGATGATCGGTTACGCGGGATTGTGGGAAGTTATAGGTGCGAATTTTCTCGCTCCTGTCCCCACTTCCTACCATGGAGCGGCGCGTTTGGGCGCGTTCCTTGTTGAGTTCCGCCTGTTTTCTTTCTTGCAGGCGCGCGCGGAGGATTTTCATCGCCTTGGAGCGGTTTTTGTGTTGAGACTTTTCGTCTTGGCACGTTACAATCAAGCCTGTTGGCAGATGTGTAATCCGAATCGCCGAGTCTGTCGTATTAACGCTTTGTCCGCCGGGGCCGGAGGAACGGTAGGTATCGATGCGCAGTTCGGTTGCTTCGTCGATTGCCATATCGAGTTCTTCTGCTTCAGGGAGAACCGCCACGGTTGCGGCGGAGGTGTGGATGCGGCCGCTTGCCTCGGTTGCAGGGATGCGCTGGACGCGGTGGATGCCGCCCTCATACTTGAGGCGGCTGTACGCGCCTGCTCCGGTGATGGAGAAGACGACTTCCTTGAACCCTTTTAACCCGGTCGCGTTGGAGTTCAGCAGCTCGATTTTCCAATTCTGGCGTTCGGCGAATCGGGCGTACATCCGGAACAGTTCTGCGGCGAAGAGACTCGCCTCCTCACCGCCGGTGCCAGCCCGGATTTCGATGATGACGTTCTTTTCATCGTTGGGGTCCTTCGGGATGAGGAGGAGTTTCAGTGCCTCTGTCAGTTCCTCTTTTTGCGCGGTGAGGCTCTCCAATTCTTCCTGCGCCAATTCTACCATCTCGTCGTCGGTTTCCGTTTCGCTCAGGGCGTGCGTTTCCTCAATCTCCGATTCGAGTTGTTGGTATTCTTGGTAAGTGGATACGATTGGGGAGAGCTCCGCGTGCATCTTAGAGAGCTCCATTAACCGCTGTTGGTTCGAGACCTGGGTTGCATCTCCGAGGGCCTTCTCCACTTCGGCGTATTTGGATTCGATATCCTTCAGTTTTTCAAACATGTTTCTATTTCCATCGCGCGGCCCGCCGCGTCGGGCGGTCCGGATTAAATTTCGGGTGGCGCGGCGAGGGAGCCGGTCAGCCTGCTGACGCGGGGCGACGCAGGCTGGCTTTCCTAAGGGGTAACGGTGTCCCTCGCTCTACGGTAACCGAGGTGGGCTACTTATCAGCGGTGAGGCCGTAGCGGCGACGGAAGCTCTCAACGCGCCCGGCTGTATCGATAAACCGAGCTTGCTGCCCTGTGTAAAATGGGTGGCATTTGCTGCAAATATCTACCCGCATCTGTGGCTGGAGAGCCAGCGTGTTATGCGTTTCACCACAGACACAGGTGATAACGGCTTCCACCAATTCAGGGTGAATGTCAGTTTTCATGTTGGATTCTCCTTTCGTGCGCGCTTATCCCAAATGCATTCTGTAGGACGAGGGTGCGTATTCTCGTTGTGTTTGAGTTCAGGCGAGCTCAAGCTACAGAGGTTAATGGTGTATGAACCAGCGCGTCGGATGTGCGCCGAGGAGGCGCGTCTATAAGGTAGACTTCTGCCGGGTTCGCGCCCGTGAGGGGGCACTGCGCCTCGTGTTGTCTACCATCATCTCCAGAAACTCTTCGTTCGTGCGGGTCCGGCTGAACTGTTCAACGAGCAGTTCCATGGATTCGGCGGTATCCATCTGACTGGTGAACTTCCGGAGCACCCAGACTTTGTTCAGCACATCGGGTGCGAGCAGGAGTTCTTCCCGCCGTGTTTTTGACTTTTCGATGTTAATCGATGGGAAAATGCGCCGGTCTAACAGCGAACGCTCCAAGTGGATTTCCATGTTCGCCGTGCCTTTGAATTCCTCATAGATGTATTCATCGGCGCGGCTTTCCGTATCCACGAGTACGGATGCGATGACGGTGATGCTGCCGCCCTCTTCAAACTTCCGTGCTGCCCCGCAGAATTGCCGCGGTTTGACGAACGCCATGGCATCAAGTCCGCCGCTCAGCGTTTTGCCGCTGTGCGGTGCCATCACGTTGTGGGCTCTCGCGAGCCGTGTCATACTGTCTAAGAGGATGACGACATCCTTTCCGTATTCGGCCCACCGTTTGGCTTTCTCGATCGCCATTTCCGCGACTTGGATGTGCCGTTCAGGATGTTCATCAAAGGTCGAGCTAATCACTTCACCTTTGACAGAGCGCGCGACATCTGTCACCTCTTCCGGGCGTTCATCAATCAGTAGAAAAATGAGTGAGACTTCCGGATGGTTTGCCTCAATGCCGGCGGCGATGTTCTTCAACAGCGTGGTTTTCCCGCTGTAAGGTGGTGCGACAATCAAGCCGCGCTGCCCCTTCCCGATGGGTGAGAGCAAATCTACCATGCGCGTCGCGAATTCCGATGGTTTGTGCTCCAATTTCAGTTGTTGATAGGGGTGGATAGGCACGAGATTCTTGAAAAGGGGTTTCCGCTTGGCGAGTTCTGGCGATTCGCTATTCACCTTCTCGATCTGCAACATAGCGAAATAACGTTCCGCCTTGTTTTCCGCCCGCTTGGGTGGACGGACGACGCCCTCAACGACATGCCCTGTCCGCAAATCAAACCGCCGGATTTGAGACGATGAGACATAGATGTCCTCGTTGCTCTGCAAATAATTGGAGCGCGAAGAGCGGAGAAACCCGTAGTTTTGCTCCCGGTCATCCAGGATTTCGAGAACGCCGCCACCGTAAAACTGTGTCTCCCCGTCCGCTTTCGCCTCTATCATCTGGTCTATCAAATCTTCTTTCCGAAGCCCGGTATACTCCTCAACTCCGGATTCGAGTGCAAGGGTTTGGAGTTCTGATAACTCCATCTCTTGGAGCTTGCGAATGTCCAAGCTCTCCATAATTTCTAATACTCCTCTAAAAGTCCGCACATGGCAGACGATTATGTAATCTGGGTCTGGGCGAAATGCGTTCGCAAGCGGTGTAGGCGATGGTGCCTGCGGGAATGTCTAACGCGCTGCTCGCAGAAGCCCGACGAAATTCAAGTCAAGATGGGCTTGCAAACTTCGCCATTAACGTAATTATACCTTATTAACTGAGAAATGTCAAGTTTTTTCAAAAAAGCCTCATCGTCTTGTTTGATTGTAGGGGCGGATATAGACATCCGCCCTTGCTGTCCAAACAGAATCAGCTCACTATTCCCCGTCTTCAAGGGATGCCTGCAACGTTTTCAACCGACGCTGGACCTTCTGGTTATACTGGTTCGTTTTCAAGAACTCTTCCCAGAGGGCAATCGCGTCGTCGTTGTAGCCTTGTGAGACGTAGTAGTCGCCGAGGGCTATCAGCGGGATGTCCGAGAGCGGGGCCTTCTCAATTGATTCTTTGAAAGCGGCGACGGCCGTTTCCGCGTCGCTATTGAGCATCGCGATTTCGCCTCTGCCATACGGAATCAAGGCGTGTTCCGGGTATTCGGCTGCCAATTCGTCAATCATCTCCTGCGCGGCTTCTACCCCCTTCAATTGGAACGTTGCGCGTGCGGCGAGGATAGTGGCGTATACCACCTGGTTGCGGAGTTCCCGCTTCTCTGCATCGCTTTCCGATTTGTTGAGGATGCGCTTCGCTGTCCGCGCGGCGGCACGATACTTCGATCTGGCTTGCACGTAGTTCTCGTGCTGATAGCAGAGATTTCCGAGGGTTTTTGAGGCGAGGTAAGAATCGCCCTTTTCATCAACCAGGTCTTGGTAAATCGCGGCGGTTTTCCGGTCTTTCAATCGGTAGTGAAGCACTTCGGCGAGGCTTTGCAGCGCATCAGCGTTCATCGTATTCGCGGCAACCGAACGTTCAAGCACTTCCCGCTCCTTCTCCGGTTCGCCTAACTTTTTGTAGGCAAGCGAGATGAGCCAATATACCTCTGAATCTCGATTGCGATTGAGCCCGACGACGGAGTTGTAGGTTTCTATCGCCTTTTCGTATTCTTCGTTGGTATACTGATTTCGTCCTGTGCTGACGACTGCTTCAACGACCTTGCTATCTCGGCTGGCGGCTTTTTTCAACACTTCTTTGGCGCGTTGATGCATCCCGACTTTTCGGTAGCAGACAGATAACTTGAGGTAACTGTAAGGATCGATTTTCTCTTTGTTTGCCTCTGCACGCGCGACTGCATCGAAGTAGAGCGCGCCTGCGTCGCGATAATTTTCATCGCCGTAGAAGAAGTTGGCAATCATGAGCTCCGCGTCGTGGAAGCTGCCTTGTTCATCCCCGGCGATGGCGGTCTGGCCGCCGAAGTTGCGCATCACCTCTGACGCGCTCACACCGAATCCTGAGTCCGCAATTTGGAGTCCCATGTTGCCCATGGCACGGCTCTTCTCAACACCCCCGCGGGGCCGGTCGCGTTCGCGGCGTGCCTCCTGTTGCGCGAGGGCTCTACCATGCTGCGTTGCCAGCGGGTCATCGGGTTTGGGGATGCTTGCGCCGAGCGCGGTCAGTTCTTGCTTCGCCTTCTCAATTTCTTTTTCAGTGCCTTCAACTTTGCCGTACCGCTTCACAAGAGACTGATACGTGCGCTTCGCTTCATCCTCGTTTTTAAGGTGCGTGCGCTGGATACGCGCTTTATTCGCGATCGCTTGCGCTGCGCGCTCACTCCGCGGGTTGCGATTGGCGAAGTTATCGAAAACTTCTACGGCTTGTTCAAAGTTCTGCGCTTCCTCGTAGCTTTTTGCCAACATCAGTTGCGCGTTGTGACTCAATTCCAGCTGCGGAAATTGGTTGACAATCGTGTCAAACTCGTTCTGCGCGGCCTCAAATTCCTTTTGACGGTAGTAGTGCATGCCGAGTTGGTAGTGCGCTTCGGCTGCTTCATCGCTCTCCGGTGCTTCCGAAACAACGGTTTGGTATGCGTTGAGGCCAGCTGCAGGTTGGTTCATCCGCTCAATCGACAGTTTGCCGATGGCGAGCTGTGCCTGATGTGCTTCCGGCGTGCCGGGTTTCGTATCAACGATGCTTTGATAAACCTCCAGTGCGCCGCGGTAATCCTTCGCCTCAACGAGTTTCTCGGCGTTGCGAGCCGCGCCGCCGCCGAGGCACCCCGCGTGTGCCAACGCGAGCAGCACGAGGCAGAAAAGCGAAGGAATGTGTCTTGTAAGTTTCATTTATTTTTCCTCCTTGTTTTCTTACGGGATAGACGAGAATGGGCCCAGTAGGCGTGGCTTGCAACCGCGCGCTCAATAGAGGTGCGCGCGTGGAAAGCGCGCCTGCCGGTCCTTATGAATTGTCTGTCTATCCTAACTATGAACTAAAAATGCGGAAGAGTTTTTTCACCGGATCGTAGAATTCATCAACGACGCGCTCTTTCAGCGGGATAATCGCATTATCCGTAATCGTGATATGCTCCGGGCAGACCTTCGTGCAACACTTCGTGATGTTGCAATACCCGATGCCATCCGTGTCTTTCAACTCGGCGAGTCGGTTTTCGGTGTCGATTGGGTGCATCTCTAACGATGCCGCGTAGACGAAGAGGCGCGGTCCGATAAATTCCTCATGGAGTTCATGTTCTCGGAGGACATGGCAGACATCTTGGCACAGAAAGCACTCGATGCACTTCCGGAACTCTTGGACGTGATCGATGTCCTCTTGTTCCATGCGCCATGTTCCATCTTCGGCATCCGGTGGGCGCGGCGTAAACGGCTTCATTTT
Organism: uncultured Poribacteria bacterium; assembly: GCA_958296135.1. GTDB lineage: Bacteria > Poribacteria > WGA-4E > WGA-4E > WGA-3G > AGPOR5. The sequence goes on along the minus strand of CATQHZ010000001.1, from coordinate 2,423,267 downwards.
TTCTTTGACCTTGAAGTTCCAGGATACGTCCGTAACCAGGTCTTTGATAAGTGGGAAGGCGCGCATCGGTTCTACCGTTATCGGCTGGTCTTCGGGCAAATCGCTCATGCGCGTCATGCACATCAATTTGGGATTGCCGTTGATTTCGGCGGAACAGGAGCCGCATTTTCCCGCCTTGCAGTTCCATCGAACAGCCAGGTCATTTGCCTGTTCCGCTTGGATTCGGTGGATGGCATCAAGGACTACCATGCCTTCGGAGATATCGGTTTCATACTCGACAAATTTGGCATGGTTAGCGTCTCCGCGCCAGATTCTAAACGTTGTTTTCGCCATGTTTCGTCCCTTTGCGCGTGTTTGGGCTCTGGTGAGCCCGAACGACGAAGGTTAATGTGGTGTTACCCCATTTCCGCGATGATTGTTTGTAAATCTTCCCGCAGTTCGGGGATAAGATTCCGTCGAATTGTCATCGTGCCATCGGGTGTCTTCTGGATAACGGTGTTATATTTGCCGGCCCTGGGCTCTTCCTTCTCCGGATAATCGTCGCGTGAATGCGCGCCGATGCTGGCTCTTCGTTCTAGCGCGGCGAGTGCGATTGCCTCGGATACGGTGAGGAGGTTGTCCAGATCGAGCGCGGTGTGCCATCCGGCGTTATATTCGCGATTGCCGATGGCGTGAACGGCGCGCGCTTTTTCGGCGAGTCCCTGGATTTCTTCCAACGCCTGCGTCAGGCTTTCTTGGCTTCGCGCGATTCCGACAAGTTCCTGCATCATCTCTTGAAGTTGCGCCTGAATTTGGTAGGGGTTGTCTCCCTCTGGGCTATTCTCAAAAGGTTTCAGTACTTCGGCGGCTATAGCGTCTACCTGCGCCGTGTCAATCTGAGCGTTTCCGTTTTCCGCTGCAAATTGTGCGGCGTATTCGCCTGCGCGCTTTCCAAAAACGAGCAGGTCGGAGAGGGAATTCCCGCCGAGTCGGTTTGCGCCGTGTAATCCGGCTGCGCATTCGCCTGCGGCGAAGAGCCCGGGTACCGCCGTCATCTGGGTGTCGGCATCGACACGAATGCCTCCCATGATGTAGTGTGTTGTCGGTCCCACTTCCATCGGTTCCACCGTGATGTCGATATCGGCGAGTTCCTTGAATTGGTGATACATGCTCGGCAGTTTTCTGCGGATGTGTTCTGCGGCGTTCGGCAGTTTCTCCTTTATCCAAGCGATATCCAAGAAGACACCGCCGTGTGGACTGCCGCGTCCTTCTTCCACCTCCCGCACGATGCATCGTGCGACATGGTCGCGGGTGAGCAGTTCTGGTGGCCGTCGTGCGTCTCTGTCGCCTTGCGTGTATCGCCATCCTTCTTCGGGGTTATCGGCGGTTTGGTTTTTGTAGAGTTCGGGGATATCGTCAAACATAAAGCGTCGTCCTTCACTATTTGTAAGGATACCGCCTTCGCCGCGAACGCCTTCTGTCACCAAGATGCCGCGCACGCTCGGTGGCCATACCATCCCGGTCGGATGGAATTGGACGAACTCCATATCAATGAGTTCCGCGCCTGCGTGGTAAGCGAGGGAATGTCCGTCGCCGGTGTATTCCCAACTGTTGCTGGTAACTTTGTATGCCTTTCCAATGCCGCCTGTTGCGAGGACAACCGCCTTCGCCGAGAAGATTTTGAACCTACCTTTTTCGCGTTCATATCCGAAGGCACCGGCGATGCGTTCGCCGTTTTTGAGGAGGGATACGATGGTGTGTTCCATGTGCACCTCAATGCCTTGATGGATACCGTGGTCTTGCAAGGCACGGATCATCTCTAATCCCGTCCGGTCGCCAACGTGTGCGAGGCGCGGGTATTGATGCCCGCCGAAGTTGCGTTGGAGGATGCTGCCGTCTGCTGTCCGGTCGAAGAGCGCGCCCCATGCTTCTAATTCGCGCACCTGTTCTGGTGCCTCCTTGGCGTGGAGTTCAGCCATTCGTGCATTGGAGAGATATTGCCCGCCGCGCATTGTATCGGCGAAGTGGACCCGCCAGTTGTCTCTTTCGTCCACGTTGGCGAGGGCGGCGGCGACTCCGCCTTCCGCCATGACAGTATGCGCTTTGCCGAGTAAGGATTTGCAAATCAATCCGACGGAGAGATTACTAGCGGCGGCTTCAATCGCGGCGCGAAGGCCGGCACCTCCTGCTCCGATTATTAATATGTCGTAGTCGTAAGTTTCATAAGCACTCAAAATTTTCCCCTCAGGTAGTTAGGTCTGTGCGCGTTCCGCGCACGGAATTTAGATTTTCTTGCGGCTGCGCTCGGCATCCTCTTGAAGAATTTGGCGTGTTCCGCCATTGATGACGGTGCGACTTTGCGTTAAGGTTCCGAAAGAATTCCCGCGTCGGGTTTCCAGATCCGGGCTAGTTTTCCGCGAAAGGAGAGACAAAGCGCTCGGCTCCGGTGGGCGTTTTTCTGAGATCCTCTTGAAGGATTTCAACGATTTTCGGTGCGATTTTTCGGAGTTTTTCGGCCAATTCATCATCGTAAACGTGGAGGAAGATGCCTTTGTCCACGTCCATGGGGAAGCCGTTGATTTGTTCAACACCGTTGAGAGCATAGCGCACCCGTGCAAAGGGGCCGTATCGGTGCCCCTGCCAATAAGGACGTTCTATCCACAGGAATTCAATGGCATCGATGTTGGGCACGCGTCCGTCTATGTCAATTATCTTCAGCGTATAATCGACGTGGTTGGCGTGATCGTCTATGTAGTTCATCAGTATGCTCCTATTCTTATGTGCTCGCTGGTTGGCTTACCTAGGAATCTAAGAGACTCTAAAACAGTTCTTAACGCAAATACCTGGGATGATGCCGAGTGCCAGAATTTCCGCGTCGCGTAGGGCCCGCACCAGCGTCTCTAATTCAATTGACAGATTTGGCGGGCGCGGGGTGCCTTCGCTAGATGGGGGCTGCGGCGCATGTTTTTCCAGAAACTCTGTCATGTTCTCCGGATCGATGACACCGAGCAAGAAATTGGGTATCCCATCGTGTTGATAAGGCGGCCCCTGACTCGCCAGGTCCGGTAGGATCCGCGCGACTTCTTTGACAGGATCCAAAAGTTGGAACCCCGAGAGTAGCGGGAACTCCATCTCTACTTCGTAAACGTAGGCCGGATCGCGAGGCGTAGGAATGCGCGCGCTGCTGAGCACTGCGTAGTGCCGCGCAACAGCGTATGAACGCGTGAGCGATATAAATGGACTGTTGCCGGTGCCGCGAGAAATATGTTGCATCAGCCGTTCCGGGGTAGGAGATGTGTGAGGTGCTCTAGCAGTAAACCCTGTCTCTGCCGGATTGTTGACATACCAGTGACTGCTAATGCCTGCCCCGCGATAGACTATCAAGACCGGTCTCCTTTTTTGGTGGCAACGTGCGAATCTGCGCCTTACGATATTTAGTTTATCATAAATTGCGATTTCGTGTCAAGGCCCCGCAAAAATTCCGCGTTTCATGTTAAAACGTAATCCAATCCTTCCAACCGGTCGTTGCTACGACGCGAACGTAAATATCAGACAGTGCCACCCACGAGAGGCTCATCCATGCCCACAGCATGTGCCGGCTGTTGAGGCAGCTGACGCAGTTATACGCGTTCCGACGCACAGGGGCCTTAGAGAGCAAATCGACCCGGCCGCCAACGAGGTGCCGTAAAGAGTGACAGCCGAATGTATAGCCGCCCAAAAAGATGACGTTGCCTGCTAAAACAAGCGTGCCTATCCCGATGCCAAATGTCCCTTCAAACCACATCGCTTTCCACACATCGTATGCGAGGATAACGATGAAGATGAGCGCGAGGTAAAGGAAGTATCGGTGGACGTTCTGGATAATCAGCGGGAAGGAGTGCTCTCCCCGATAGCCTTTGCGCGGTTCTGAGACGGTGCAAGACGGCGGATCTGCCCAAAACGCCTTGTAGTATGCGCCGCGGTAATAGTAGCACGTGAACCGAAACCCCGCCGGTGCCCAGAGAATCAACGCTGCGGGCGAGACCCACGCGGGTAACCACGCCGGCATCGTCCCGAACCAGCTGTGTGAACCGTCTGCACTGAAAAGGAGTGGCGAGTAAAACGGCGATAGGTAAGGCTCCGCGAGGTAATGGTTACCTTCCAAAACGCGGAAGGTCGCGTAGACGATGAAAGCCCCCAACCCGATGAAGACAGCTAAAGGTTGCACCCACCACGTGTCTTGGCGGCGAGTCTGGAAAGGGCGGTTTTCGACGAATGTTAATTCTGGATGTGTCATAGGCGAATTCCTTCTATTTTAAAAATACCATTAATTGAAATTAAAAGCAAGTTTTTTTAGATAGATTCCCGGTAGCGTTTTGTAACGGAGAATTTCCATATTCTCCCTTATCCTCGCGTGAAACGGGCGGATAGAGACATCCGCCTTTACAGGGAGATGCGTTGACAGATATAGAAATCAACTTTATTCCATCTGTTTATGCGTCAGCGGCTCCCAACCGAGCAGGTTTTTCGCTTTGGAGAGATTAATCTCCCGCTGTTCGTAATCGCCGGCGATGAAGACGGCATCAAACCCTCGGTGTTCGACCGAGATGGCGGCGAGGTAGGCACGCGCCAGGTCTGCCTCATCTGTCCACCAGATGTGAACAGACTCCTCGGTGGAGGTGCCTTGCAAGCGCGCGAGGATTTGCGGGCGGCGTTCCAACCACTGCTCGCGCGTAGACGGTCCCGTAATGCGCATGGCGATAAGCGACATCTCGTGTTCTCGCGCAAAGTATTCGCATATTTGCTCGCCAAAACTTTTCGTTAAGCCGTAAACACCCGGATTATCCCGCGGCACGACAGCTTCGTCAGGAAAATTGTTGCGTGTGCGTTCGTGGACGGTGAAGGTGCTCGTATAGACAGCGTGCCGCATCCCGGCTTCCTTCGCGGCGTGTAAGACGAGATGAAGTCCCTTAGCGTTGACATCGTAGTTGGCAACGATATCGTCAAAATTCGCGAGGGATGACCGGTCGCTTGTCGGACGTTGCATTACCATGTAGACGAACGTGTCCATCCCCTTCATAGCCTCTTGGACAATCCCCGGGTCGGTGACTGAGCCTTGGATATATTCTACAGAGGCATCTTTCGGCGGCGACATGTCTAGCACGCGAAATTCGTGATGCTGTTTCATATAGGGGAGCGTCATTGTTCCGACGTGTCCTGAACCTCCGACGAGTAGAACCTTCATGGTTGTCCTCCTGTCTCTGCGGTGTGGTGGCGGTTATTGCGCCGCGTGGGCACGGTGCTGGATGCGCAAATCGAAGTTGTCGTCTGTCTCCCAAACCGGCATATCCGGTGGCACTTCATAATCAAACTGCTCGGTATCCGATGGGTATGGATGGGTGCGGCGTTCATGGAGTGCGCGCTGATAGAGTTTGCACCGCTGCGTCAAAAATTCGGGTTTCCACCACTGATACGTCTTGTTCCAGCGCGGTGTCCGCTGGTCGAAGTAGATGACGCGGCGCAGTGTATCGCTCGTGTTAATCTTACTCCCGTGCAGCACTTTCGTGTGGTGGAGGAGGATATCGCCGGGTTCAACTTCGGCTGGTACTGCATCGGCGCGCTTGAAGTTCACGTCGCCTCTGTCGATAACTTCTTGCGCTTCCTCAATGCCCCAGAGGTGGCTGCCGGGAATTACCCAAACACATCCGTTGTCCACGGTGGAGTCGTCCACGTAGATGTCGATGTTGAAGATGGGATGATTCTCGCGAATAGCGTTGCCATCGCGATGCCATCGCACCGAGGAACCGTGCTTGGGCAGCTTGAAGACGAGAGATTCGTAACACGGGATGAAATCCGGGCCGATGATGCGATACAGCAGGTCGCCGATGGACGGGTGAGCGAGCAATCGCAACGAAAACTGGTTCGGATGCGAGTGCAGATAGGTGAGATAGTAGGGGATGCCTTCGGGGCCGCGGTTGCACCATGCATCGGCTGGGCCGCCCGACACAATCTCGTCGATGAGCCGTTGGCTTTCACTCTGGATTACGGCGAGTTCATCCGGCTGGATGACCTGTTTCAGGATAAGGTACCCGTTGTCGTTGAAAAACTGAATTTCGTTATCTGTAATTTTTCGCATTGTGATATTGGTTTCCTACTTTTGCAGTGCGGTGTGCCATGCGGTGACGAGAGCTCTCACGGATGGGTACCGCAGGTGTCTGTCGGGGTTTGTCGCTTTCTTGGCTACCTGCCGTGTAGCTTCGGTGCCTTTCCAATCCTGCGGTGAGTTACTGCTGTTGGCAAGCAGCACGAACGCTGTTCGTCCGAGCATGAAGACGTTCGTCGTCTCATCAATGCGCTCACCTTTCTGGAATTCTTCGGGTGCCATAAAGCGGGTTGAGCCGTATAACCGCCCCCGCTGGTTGATGAAGGGCTGCGGATGATAGTGATCGAAGTCGAACAGGTGTATTCGCTTCTCCTTGAAGTTGTAGATGATGCATCCATCGTAAAAGTCTTCGGCGATGAAGCCTTTTTCTTCGACGATGAGATGCATGTCATAGATGACATTGATTGCGGCGACGATTTCGTGGGTTGGCAATGCACAAAACCGGTCGCGTGGGTGCATCTCACCGGGTTTCAGTTCACGTTCGGGCCGAAGCGTTTCGCCATCTACCCAGTCGTAGACGAGGGTGAGGCCGTCAAGGGTGGAGAAGACGTTATGCAACCGAGGGAGTGCTTCGTGCTGTATTGCTGCGTGGAAACGCACTGCTTGTTTGAGCCACGTGATTGCCTGGGGAACGTCGCTATATTTGACGAACCACTGCTGTCCGCCTATTGTTACGCCAAACGACTGGCATCCGGAGTCATGCGGTGGAAACAGATGGGTTATCTTGCCAATGCTGGCGAGATAAGATGCGATATCGGTGTCAATTTGCGCAATTTCCAGCAGCGCATTTTGTGCGGGCATCGCGTTTTTCTCCTGCTTCGCTCGGTATTTTAGAATAGTATATAACAAAATTGCAAAAAAGTCACGTTTTTTATTGCTTTTTCCCCCGCGAGGCATTCGGTTTTCCACAATTCGTTGGTAATGGTGGATTCGTGCAGATATCTAACCTTTCCCTTGGCGAAAACGGGCAGCTATAGAAATCTGTGCTTACAGGCCGGTGTTCCACAGCAGAATGGTGCTGTCAAAACTGGCACTTGCTAAAAGCGTGCTATCGGGCGAAAAGGCGAGCCCCTGAATGTCGCTAGTATGCCCTCTGAAAGTGGCGAAGTTCTTACCGGTTACAACTTCCCATAACTGTATGGTAACCTGCTTCGTTTTACGATTCCATCCGCTGCCCCAGGCGAGATACTTCCCGCATAGAGAGAACGCTAGTGCGTGTGTCCAATCTCCTTCATGGGGGAGCGGCAGCCGCATGTAGGTTTCGCAACGTTCACTGTCCCACAAGAGGACAGCGGCCTCGCCTTCATCACCGCCGCAGGCGATATACTGTCCACACGGCGAATAGGCGAACCGACGTGCTCGCAGAAAAGGAATCTTCGTGAGGGCTTCACGACGATTGATATTCCACACCATAATTTCTGTCCGTCCTCTGCAACAGCCAACCAGGTATCGGCCGCACGGCGAAAACCCGCCGGTCCCATCCATTTCATTGCCGGGAAACGCATCTACCGCTTCTCCGTGTTCTACATCCCAGAGCCGGGCACTTGGCCAGATATCCGCTTCACTCAAAAGGATTCTTCCATCTGGGCTATATGCCAATGTCCGAATTTGATGTTCGTCAATCAAATACTCGCGTGGATGTGCGAATTGGCATCGGATATCCTGACTTTGAACGTCCCAGACGGTTAGTCCGCCTTCTTCATCGGCGCATGCCAGCCGTGTGCCTGTCGGTGCTAGTACCGCACAAACCCAATTTTTCTCGTGTCCGGTTGATGCCATCACGTGCTTCGATTCTCCATCGCTAACCTCCCAGAGTGCAATGGTGTTTCTGTCCATGCTTGAAACATAGCGTTTTCCGTCAAGCGTCGCGTGCAGGTACTGGATTGTCCACGCCGCTGCAACTGCCTTTCGGGCGCGGTGAGTAGCGATATCCCATAAAAGGACGTTGCCGTGCGTGTACATTCTACCGTCCGCGCGATGTTCAGCCGCCAAGGTCTTCCCATCGGCCGAAAACCGCACCGAATTCGGAAACGGGAAATGCGAAAGGATGGTGGCGCATGTGTGAGTTTTTCCTAAGTGCCAGACATCAATAGATTCGCGGCCGCCCTCATAAGCCAGATGCGAACCGTTTGAAAACGTGATGGCACCGTTTTGTGCGCACCTTGAAGTCCAGCGTTTTTCTCCACTTTCTACATCCCACACAGTGACGGTGGCAGCATCCCACGGGTTCATGGACGCGGCATTGGTAGCATCTACGACAACGCGGAGGACACCCTCCGACGAGTAGGACGGTAGCATTGAACCGGGGCCGTAATCGGCGTATGTCTGGCTTGGCTGTCCACTTTCTACATCCCACACTTTCACCGTGCCATCTCTATTACCGCCGGAGGCTAGGAACCGACTGCACGGCGAAAAGGAGATTCCTCGCACGCCGCTTGCGTGTCCGGTGAGGCAGGCAATTTTTTGCAGGCGTGCCATATCCCAGAGCTCTATGAGCTCAGTATCGCTGTCCTTGTTGGTTTTTCTCGTAGTAGCTAAGAGGCGAGCATCAGGTGCAAAGGTGATACAAGAGTAGCCAATCTCTTCAGTTTCATCCGAGAATTTTGCGCGCAATTCGCCGGTTTCCGGATGGCGGATTTCGACTATCGACTGGCGATAATAAGCGATGGCGAGTCCTTGGCTATCCGGCGAAAAAACGATATTTGAAATCCTGTCCTCTAGTTTTAGGCGTGTTACGCACTCACCTCGCTGAATATCCCAGACGTTGATGACATCATCCCAATTGCGAGTTGCAATCCATTTTCTGTCGGATGAAAAGGCTATATCGCGGCTCAGTCCGCGTTCCGTATCCCAAAGCGCGATAGGCTCCTGCGTTGACAGTTCATACAACCAGAGCCCGAGCCCGCTTCCGACAGCGAGATGTGTTCTGTCTGGAGAAAAAGCGAGGGCTGACGCGTCACCGCGGCCCAACCGGGCGAGCGCGTCTTCCGGTAATGCCCACGTAGTCGTGTCGCTGTTCATTTTGCGAACTCCTATTGAATATAGGGACTCAAGTCCCAGAGCAAGATAATGCCATCATGCCCACCTGTCGCCATCAACGTGCCATCGGGTGAAAAGGCGATGCACTGCACATCGGTAGTATGCCCGTAGAAGGTGGCGATATTCGCGCCGCTTGCAACGTCCCATAAACGGATGGGCATCTGTTTTAGCCCTTCTTGCCACCACGAACCTGACACTAAGTAGCGTCCGCATGGAGAGAAACAGAGTGTCGGCTGCTTTTGATTCCCATCGCGTTGGGGGAGTGTCCTGAGCGTTTTACCATCTGTGGCATCCCACAAGACGATTTCGCCCCACTGTGCGCCGGCAATCACATCTCCGCGCGGCGAAAAGGCCATGCCCAATACTCCCGGTTTTGAGGGTAACGTGAAAGGCAATTTGGCTACCTCTGTCTCTGCGTCAACATCCCACAAACGCCCGGTCCAGTCGTGTGCTATACTTGCGAGGCGTTTTCCATCTGGACTAAAGGCTAACGCGTACGCGCCGTCCTTTCCGGGCCCTTTGAATAGGGTGTGTTTTGGCGTTTGGTGTGGGGCCCAGTCCCACACATGGAAGTTGCCCTCGCTATCGCCCATGGCAAATTGTTGTCCGCTAGGCGATAAGGCTTCGTCGCGCAGTCTGCGGTAGCGCGATTTGTGCAAACCGATATCCGGTTCGGCAAACTGTGCAATCGGCTCACTCTTACCGAGTTCCCATATTTTGACATTTTCGCCATCTCTAGCAGTCACAAGGATTTTGCCGGTGGCAGATGGATGCACAATCTGATTCCTTCCGGGAATTTCTGCTGCCTTTGGCCGTTGCGAACGCCTGCTGGAAACATTCCATAAGAGAACGTTACCACCCCAAATCGCGGATGCTAAAGTCATCCCGTCCGATGAAAAGGCTAACGAATCCACGGTAGAAAGATGCCCGTGAAGGGTTGAGAGCGTGTGCGCCTCCGCGTCGCCTTTCCTCCAGACGTAGAGCTCACCGGGGTTCTCAACTACCAAGAGTGCCCCGCTTTCAGAGAAAACCGCGTGGCCTTTCCCGCGGCATGCAAACGTGTCAATCTGCTCGTTTGTCTCTACATGCCACACTTCGACTGTCCGCCGGGACCAGGATAAAGCCGCTACAAGCAGTTCCCCGGTCGGCGGATAATAGGGGTAGATATGTCCATTTCCATATTCGGTAGTCAGGTGTAGGCGTTCGCTTTCCCACTCCCACACCTGAAGTGTGCCCTTCGTCCCGCCAACAGCGAGAAACTTTCCACACGGCGAAAAGTTGAAGTGCATGATAGTCTGGGGAACTTCTGTAATGCAGACAAGTCGGTTCCCCGTTTCAACATCGTAGACTGAAAAGGAGGTATCCCTCAGACGTTCAATGTCGTAATCCTTACGTGCTAAGAGCCCGAGGTCTGGGGAGAAGACGCTACCGGGACGGATTAAGTTCGTTGGATGCAGTTTCGTTTCGCGAAGCAGCTTGCCGTTCTGCACGCACCAGACGGAGATTTTTGTGTCATCGTCTGTCACTATCCGTTGGCCGTCTGGAGAAAAGGTGCCGCGCGGGACGTTTTCGATTGAGGCAATGCAAACGCGTTGTTGCACGTCCCATATCTCCCAATTTCCGGCGTTCCTCAGCCATAATCGGCCATTCGGTGAAAAAGTGCCACCGCCACTTGCTTTCCAAAACGCGATGGGGGCTAGCGTTGGGAGTTCATACAGCCAGCACACTCCTGTCCAGCGGGTTGAGACGGCTAGATACTTCTCATCTGGCGATAATGCCATCCCGCCTATATCGCCGCGTCCTAACCGGGCGAGCGCGCCTTCCGGTAATGCCCATGTGGTTAAGTCTGTTGTAGGTGCTAGTTTTTGGTTTTGCTTCATAGGTGTTTGATGGCCACAGTGAAAACCCACAACGGGCCCTGAGCCTGCCCGTTCGAGTTCCTGCAAAGCAGGACGAGCCCGAACTACAGATGGGGAAAACTGAATCGCTCTGGGTTCTACGTAATGGATGCTTGCAAATCCGCAGGAAATAGTATATCATATTCCTAGCGAAAATCAAAATATTTTTATAGGACTTCCACAGAACGTCCCCGTAGACGCGGTTTGAGACCGCGCCTACGGGACGTGTGGATTTTGCGTAAGTAAGTGTTGTTTAGAAAGGACCTGGTTATGCGACAAAACCTGTTTGTTCCGAACAAAATGGGCTATGCCAGAGGAAAGAACCGCCCGGATGTCCCATGTATTCTCTGTGCAATTGTCCAAAACGATGAGAAAGTTGAGCGGCTTGAGGTGCATCGCGCTGCCCTCTGGACAATCTCGCTCAATCTCTATCCGTATAGTCCGGGGCACCTCTTAATCTTCCCGAATCGGCATGTGCTTGATGTGCGCGAATTGAAGGCGGCAGAGGTAACCGCGCTTCACGAACTGCAGTGCCTCAGCGTTGAGGTGCTTGATGGGGTATATCAACCGCGCGGCTATAACGTCGGGTATAATATGGGCGAGGCATCTGGTGCGAGCATCGCGCATTTGCACGTGCATGTCGTTCCTCGTTATCCGCGCGAGTTGGGGTTCGTTGACGTTATTGGCGGTGCGCGGATTATCATCGAAGACCCGGGCGCGACGCAGGCGAAACTGGCGCGGGCGTTTGCAGAGAAAAGGTAGCGCGTGCGCGGTTTGAAACCGCGCCTACGGGCCGGATGTTTACGACGTGGTTAATGTCGCGCCTTCCGGACGCGGGGCCGTCGGCCGAATGAGCGGTTTTTCGTGGGAACGATACGCAATGTCTGCCAAGTGCGGCGTTTCAAGTCTGATATGTCCCTCGTGCCGCGAGCGCATCACGGCATCTAAAACGCCTGTGGTGAGCAACGTGCGTTCCACGGGATATTGGGGTTCGCCTGTGACAAACATCTCTTCAATGTTGAGACTGAGATAACTGAAATGGGCATGCGGCGTTCCTTTTTGCAGGTAGAATTCGGTGGCGTAGATTTTATCGGCGGTTTTTCCGGCGTAAGCGAAATCGGTGACGTAGCCGTTGAGCATCAGCACGGCTGACTGGAGCCCGTCGCGGTGCGATAAGAGAAACGCCGCGGGGTTGGGACAACTGTCTTGCATGGTGCTATCGGGGATGTTTTCAATTTGCGCGCAGGCTGTTGCGGCTAAGGCTAGGGCTGGATGTTCTGCCTCCCAGACTGCGGTGCCTTCTAAGCATTGCACTGCAACAACCCCGGATTCCCCGCCTCGTCGGCGTTCGCTCATGCACTGCACTGTCTCAAGCGCGTGGAAACCGTAAGACTCTATGCCGCCGTAACCGATGCTGAGGGCGGCTTCCAAAGGTGTATTCAAAGGATGTTCAAGGAACGGCTTCCGCCAGCAAAGCGGCAACGAAGAACCTGCCATGAAGGGGACGTTCAGCGCGGTGGCGCGTTGATACATCCACTTTGCATCGTCCCAATTATAGGAGAGGTGTTTGTCACAGAAGACAGGTACTGCGCGTCCGCTTGAGGCAAACACGCCGCAGATTTGCTCGAACATGTAGCGGCGCGGATAGAGATGCTGCCCGAGTTCGTTATGTGGGTAATCGCCGTGTTCGCCGATGAGTAGGATACCGTCTACCGCGAGTTCGTCGCCGCCGAGTGTCAACGCCTGCCGAATGCTTGGGTAGATGGGGACGTTATGCGCTGCCGCCATGCCGACACCAATATCTCGCGAATCTACCTGATCTAGATAGATAGAAGCTAGTGCCACGCGCGGCATCTGGTGGCCTGCATCTGTAGGGAAACCTTTCATATATTTCGTGGCAATCACGTCGGCGTGCGAGTGTGGAAAATAGGTTGTGATGATTGCAGCGATTTTCTTTAGGGTTGCCATGTGTTGTCCTCTTGAGAGGGTCTCCGGATCAAACCGCGTCTACCCAGGTCGGTTTGTCTTACCTCACGATTTCGGTGCCGATGCCGCCTTCCGTGAAGACTTCCAGCAAGAGCGAATGCGGCATCCTACCGTCAATAATGTGTGTCTTATACACGCCGCCGATGAGGGCGGTGGCGCATGCTTCTACCTTGGGGAGCATCCCCCCGGCGATGAGCCCTTCGTCAATTAAGGCATCGAGTTGCTTGAGATGGATAGTGGGGATCAGGGATGCGGTATCCTCCACATTGCGCAAGATGCCGCGCGTGTCTGTCAGCATGATGAGTTTCTCGGCTTGGAGTGCGGATGCGATTTCGCCGGCCATGGTATCGGCGTTAATGTTATAGGTTTGCCCGTCAACGCCAACACCGTTTGGCGCGATGACAGGGATGTATCCGGCTGTGTCCAGCGTGATGATCGGCTCGGTGTTGATACCGATAATCTTTCCGACGAAGCCTAGGTCTAGCGCGGTCTGGTTTCCCTCTTCGTCGGTGACGTGCATCTGCTGTTTTTCGGCTACGACGAGGTTTGCGTCTTTTCCGGAGAGTCCGATGGCTTTTCCGCCGTGTTGGTTAAGCCGGGCGACGATACTTTTGTTAATGGAACCCGCGAGGACCATCTCGGCGATTTCAATGGTTTCGGCATCGGTGACGCGCAATCCTTGCACAAATTGTGCCTTTTTGCCCATTTTCTCCATCCATGTGCTGATGCGCGGTCCGCCGCCATGCACGACAATCGGGCGCATACCGACATATTTCATCAGCACGATATCTTCCATCACGGAGTGGATGAGCGCGTCTTCCTCCATCGCCGCTCCGCCGTATTTAATCACGATTTTCTTGCCATAAAACCGGCGGATATAAGGGAGTGCTTCTATCAGCACTTCGGCTGTTCTGTCCATGCTACTCTGTGAATTCCTCCAGATATCTTCATCGGTTCCAATCCAAATTTTTGCGATAAAATAGAGACGCATTCGTTTCATGCGAAAATACTATGACGCTATAAACATGATACCACATCCCACGAAATAAATCTAATTTATTTCTCAATCCCCCGCGCTACGGTGATACTGCTTGTTTTACCGTAGCACGAGGGCCTGTCCCTCGCGAAGCCCCGATCCCTCAAAACGGCCCCTTTCACCGTAGCGCGAGGGCCTGTCCCTCGCGATCTTCCACGCGACAAGAAAGGCCCCTTTCACCGTAGCGCGAGGGCCTGTCCCTCGCGAAGCCCCTTGATAGACCGATGCACGGCGCGGCACAGGCCCGCGCCCTACGGACGAAGGACCCCTTCTACCGTCGTGCGAAAACCTGTCCCCCGGTAGGAGAGACCTCCCGGTCTCGATGTTCGGGACTTCTCTACAGACCGCCGTACGGCGCGGCACAGGACTCGCCCTACGGACGAGGGAGCATTTCACCGTAGCGCGAAAGAGGCCCCTTTTCACCGTAGCGCGAGGGCCTGTCCCTCGCGATCTCCCGACCGAACCAAAAACACCCGAAACCCCAGGACTGCGGCACTCTTCTCTACAGACCGATGCACGGCGCGGCACAGGACCGCGCCCTACGGACTAAGGGGCCCCTTCTACCGTAGCGCGAGGTCTTGTGCCTCGCGATCGTTCACGCGACAAGAAAGGCCCCTTCTACCGTAGCGCGAGGGCCTGTCCCTCGCGAGCCCTCTTGATAGACCGCAGCATGGCGCGGCACAGGACCGCGCCCTACGGACTAAGGGGCCCTTTTCACTATCGCGCGAAAGAGGCCCCTTTCACCGTAGCGCGAGGGCCTGTCCCTCGCGATCTCCCGACCGAACCAAAAACACCCGAAACCCCAGGACTGCGGCACTCTTCTCTACAGACCGATGCACGGCGCGGCACAGGACCGCGCCCTACGGACGAGGGAGCATTTCACCGTAGCGCGAAAGAGGCCCCTTTTCACCGTAGCGCGAGGGAAAACCCGGCGATCGCGAATCGCCGAGGGTTCCCCTCGCGAAGCCCCTTGATAGACCGATGCATGGCGCGACACAGGACCACGCCCTACGGACTAAGGGCCTTTTCACCGCGGCAGGGCGCGGCACAGGCCCGCGCCCTACGGGGCGAACTGAATTGCACTGGGAACAACTTAAAATATTCTGGCAACGGAAATAGAAATATGCTATAATTTTTGCAGAGAGAATCGATAGGTGAACACACAACATGAAACGGAAAATTCTCATTCTTTGTATTGATGCGGGGAGTCATGACTATTTGGCTGCGAGCGACATCCCCAATATCCGAAAGTTGGGGGCAGCCGGCTTCTATCGGCACGCTGCTGCCGTGGTCCCGTCTGTCACGAACGTCAATAACGTGAGCATTGCGACGGGGACGTTTCCCGAGACCCACGGCATTACCACGAATTACCACGTGGATAGGGACACCGGTATCGGGACGTTTATTGAGGACTTATGCAGAGATGGGCGTTTTCTGCTTGCGCCGACGCTGTTTGAGGTTGCCAAAGCCGCCGGTTTCGCCGAGAAAACGGCACTCTTTGTAACGAAGAGAAAATTGTTGCGGATGCTTTGTGCTGGGGCAGATATCGCTGTTGCCGCTGAGGCACCGCCGCCTGCGTTCATTGAAGTCGCTGGCCCCGTTGAACCTATCTACTCGGTTGAAATCAATTGGTGGTTGCTCCGTGCCGTGCGCCACACACTGCGGCAGCACGATGCAGACTTAGTCTACTGCACGACAACCGATTGGGTGCAACACACCTATCCACCCGAAGCGGAGTTATCTCAACGGCATTTCGCCGGGTTGGACCGCATCATCGGTGATATTGTTGATGATAACCCGGCACGCGAGATTTATATCACGGCAGACCACGGTATGTTGCCGAAAACCGCTGCGCTAGACCCGGGCCGTTGGTTAACGCAACAGGGAATTCCCGCGAGTTCCATTCCGATTATTAAGGACAGGTATGTTGCGCACCACGGCAATTTGGGAGGTGCAGCCTACGTTTTTCTGGAAAACCGCACGGATACCGAACGCGCCGTGCAGATGCTGCTGCAAGCGAACGGCGTTGAAGAAGTCTATCCTGTTGAAGAGGCGGCGCGCGAGTTCCGGCTTCATCCTGAACGCATCGGTGACATCTTTGTGTTGGCGGATAGAGATACCGTCTTCGGCGAATTGGACGTGGCGGAGGAGTCCGTTTCTGTGCGCTCACACGGCTCACGCCACGAAAGTTACGTGCCGGTCATCGGCTATAACAGCCCTTGGGCGGCAGCAGATTTTGAATATAACGTTGATGTTGGGCGGCTTTTTTTAGCGAGTCTCCCCTTGACAGCACCGTAGGCGCGCCCGCACAGCGCGGTTTCAAACCGTGCCTACCGGCAACTTAAGGAGAAAAGATGGCTACAGCAAAAGAACAGACTGATGGATGGATATCCCTATTTGATGGGGAAACGTTAACCGGCTGGGGAACCACCGGCGATGCCGATGGCTGGGTGGTTGAGGATGGCTGCATCCTTTGCACCGTCCAAGGCGGAAAGTACCTCTATACGGAGGAACAGTTTGATAATTTCGTCTTGACTTTGGATTTCAAGACCGGGCCGAATGTGAATAGCGGCATCTTCGTCCGATGGGCAGATTTGGAGGATGCGGTTCAGTCAGGGCTTGAACTCCAGATTTTGGACACGCACGGCAAGTCGCCGACGAGTAACCACGATTGCGGTGCGCTCTACGATGCGCTTGGCCCGACGCGGAATACCTGCAAACCGGCAGGCGAGTGGAACGCGATGACTATCACATGTGATGGCAGCATCGTCGCGGTGGCGCTAAACGGCGAGGAGATTGTGCGCGCGGACTTGGAGTTGTGGGACACGCCGCACCAGAATCCTGATGGCAGCCGCAACAAATTCGGTATTGCACTCAAGGATTTCCCACGGCGTGGACATATCGGTATCCAAGACCACGGTGGGAAGATTTGGTGCCGGCATATTAAGGTGAAGCCGCTTTAGCCGTAGCACTACGCGTGGGGCGAGGGGAAACATGTCCCTCGCTACCTATGGTGCCGATGCATATTACCACCGCAGTCACCATTACTACGTCAAGGATAACTACGAGCAGGCACTTGAAGACGCTCAGAGAGTGCTCCGGTTGGCACCGAATTATGTCGGGGAGCATTACCGCCGTGGCACCGTTTATCGGCAGCGCGGCGAGGACATTTACACTCTCCAAGACTATCAGCCTGCATTAGGTTCAAGTCCCGCCCTAGCGGAGGTTTACACCGAGCGGGGCAGTACTTACCTCGCCCAAGGTGAAGTTCACAAGGCTACCCAAGATTTCTACGCAGCGATTCAACTGGATGCAGATGCAGGATTGGCGTATGGGCAGTGTGGTGTTGCGTGGTGTGAGCTCGGACATTGGACGAAAGTCAAAGCCGATTGGACTGTTGCGACACTCTTGCGAGTGGACATCCGTGCGTTGTTTCATACCCGATATGAAAGCATCGCCGATTTTGAGCAAATGGTGGGAATCCAGATGCCGGCACACATCGTCGCGATGTTGGACCCCGAAAAGGCACTCGAGGGCATCAGGAGCAATGGTATCTCCGGCGAAGAACTGCACTGCCTCTTTCATGCACAATTGACAAGCACCGCATGTTGCACAGAGCATAGCCGGTTAAATGTCGCTTTTAGGAAACAGCAGCGGGAGCTCCGTCTGAAATTGGCGTTGAAAGCCTACGACACCTGCGAGCTCAGCACTGGGCTTTCGGCACGACTCGCGGGAATGTCAAGTTCCGATTTTATATACATTGGTCAGATTGCTGGCGAATTCGGCGAGACGGAACGGGCCATCGCTGCTTTTAAGGCACTCACTCGCATCAAGTTTTTTGTCCTGGCGCAAAGCGTTCGCTAACCGTGGTCTGGGCAGGGACGCTTATCGCCGTAACCCCGCATGCACCGTTGTTGTGTGCTATGTTCTTTCGCTGTTTTTAACTGCGCAATTTGACGCAGTTACCTCAACAACGTCGGTAGGAGAGACCTCCCGGTCTCGATGCACCCTGAAAGTTTGATATGCAGTTGCGAAAGTGTTTTTAAGACACTCACACGAAACTGTCTTAAAAAAACTTGACAAAAAAGCGTCTTCCAATAAAATCAGATTAGATAACGTTTACCAACCGCGCGCCACAAGCGCGCACAAGGAGAACTCATGTCTCTGAGACAACTCACCACCGGCGCGATACTCCTTGTCGCTTTCTGCACCGGCCTCTACTTTTGGGGAGAATGGCAGAAGCGCAAGTTCGATGCATCGCTACCGAAACCACCCGCTGTTGAACAACAGCAGGACACCGATACCGCCGGCGATGTCACCGAGGATACCGCCGCCGGCCACTGGCACGGTGACGAATGGCACACCGAAACGCACCAACCCGCCAATGCAGGCCTCGACGAAGGCGTTCACTTCGCCATGCTGCGCGGGCCGAGACTCTTTGAGCCAATAACCGATGCAGCCATAGAGGAACTCCTCGCAACACCGGAATACGTCGAACGGTTGCGGGTCATCCGAAGCATCGCGCGCCACGCGCCAAAATACGGCGCATGGGCCGAAAAAAAATGCAGGCTTGAAGCCGAAGAGGAGTTAATGGACCAAGAGGATCCATATCCGCTGATAAGCGATGAATACGGTATCGAAGCGATGAAAAAGCAAATCGCAGAGAGGAACCAACGCATCGCCAACATGACGCACGAAGAACGGCTAGCCGCCGCTGAAATACTAAAGGCACACATGCAAAAGCGGGAAGATTGGGATGAAAGGAGAAAAGCACACTGGAAAGCATACCCAGGCCCACCACAGGACGAAGTCAGGTGGGAGGAACAATGAAAAACACCTTGTATCTCCCCATCTTCATTCTCGCGCTCCTCGCGCTTGCAACCGGTGACGCATTCACCGCGCCTTGTGATTCGCAACACACTACGCTCCAGACTACGCTCCGTACTACGGAACCGCAATTAACTCGAGCGGAGACAGCTTTAGATGTTGCAAAAAAAACGCAGAGTGCTCATTTTTGGTTAGACCACTTCCTGGTCTCAGCAAGCGGTAGCACGAGTGTTACCTGCGCTACCTGAACAACGTCGGTAGGAGAGACCTCCCGCGTCTCGATGCACCCTGAAAGTTTGATATGCAGTTGCGAAAGTGTTTTTAAGACTCACACGAAACTGTCTTAAAAAACTTGACAAAAAAGCGTGTGCTAATAAAATCAGATTAGATAACGTTTACCAACCGCGCGCCACGAGCGCGCACAAGGAGAACTCATGTCTCTGAGACAAATGGCCACCGGCGCGATACTCCTTGTCGCTTTCTGCACCGGCCTCTACTTTTGGGGAGAATGGCAGAAACGCAAGTTCGATGCATCGCTACCGAAACCACCCGCCGTGCAACAGCAGACCCGAGCGGAAACCGATACCGCCGGCCACTGGCACAACGGAGAATGGCACGCCGATCCGCATGAGGTACAAGTCGTCGCACAAGACGAAAGCAACACCTCAAACGGTGACGAATGGCTCACCAGTGGCGATATGTCCACAGGAATCACAACCACCGATGTGGATATCTCCGAGCGCCTCACCGATAGCGAAATCGAGGAACTCAACCAGACGCTGAAGAGAGACGGATTCCACCCCGAAAAACTCTCACAACGACAACTAGACTATCTAAGCGTCGTTGGGATTAACCTGGATATGTTGCCGCCCAAACAGCGACAGCAATTCATCGAGGAACTCGATAGAGAGTTTTACGCACAATTTGGGCTCGAACTACCACCCGAAGGATACCGCTACAGTTTCAAAGACGCGAGCAAAGGCATCCTGAACTTGGACGAAAACGGCGAACCCTTATTGCGGGACAGGAAAACAGGAAAAAAGGTCTCACAATCCGCCATCCGGACTCGCAGCTCTCGTAAAGGAGGACTCTAATGCTTTTAAACAAACCCATTCGAGGCATTCTCATTACCTGCCTCGTTTGTATCCTCCTTACTTCCGTCGCTCTTGTCGCATATAGCCGAATAAAAGTCGATGTGACATTCAGCAACACCTCTATCAGTTGCAGCCTCAGTGGCACCTTTACCCGCGAGCTGCACCAAGATGGCAGCACCACCTGGTCGCCCAACAAGCCAAGTTCCGCTACCATCCATGCGTCCACCACCGCCGAAGGACTGGGGAAAGCCTCTATCAAACTCGTATCCGGAACGGTAGGCCTGGTTAACGGATCTGGCGGCACCAGTGTCCCGAAGTCCAAAAGAGGGGAACGCCTCGGCAACTGGCTTACCGTCGGGCTATATCCTCACTGGACCCTCGGCAGGAAAACCGTGGTCTGGGCAGGGACGCTTATCGCCAGAGCCCCGCATGCGCCGTTGTTGCGTGCTATGTTCTTTCGCTGTTTTTAACTGCGCAATTTGACGCAGTTACCTCAACAACGTCGGTAGGAGAGACCTCCCGGTCTCGATGCACCCTGAAAGTTTGATATGCAGTTGCGAAAGTGTTTTTAAGACACTCACACGAAACTGTCTTAAAAAAACTTGACAAAAAAAAGCGTCTTCCAATAAAATCAGATTAGATAACGTTTACCAACCGCGCGCCACAAGCGCGCAAAAGGAGAACCCTCATGTCTCTGAGACAACTCACCACCGGCGCGATACTCCTTGTCGCTTTCTGCACCGGCCTC
Organism: uncultured Poribacteria bacterium; assembly: GCA_958296135.1. GTDB lineage: Bacteria > Poribacteria > WGA-4E > WGA-4E > WGA-3G > AGPOR5. The sequence goes on along the minus strand of CATQHZ010000001.1, from coordinate 2,402,518 downwards.
TACTTTTGGGGAGAATGGCAGAAGCAGAAGTTCGATGCATCGCTACCGAAACCACCCGTCGTGCAACAGCAGACCCGAGCGGAAACCGATACCGCCGGCCACTGGCACAACGGAGAATGGCACGCCGATCCGCATGAGGTACAAGTCGTCGCACACGCAGCAGAACATAAGGAAGCTAGACGCGAACAAGGCACACCTTCTGCAAAGAATGCAGAAAACGTGCTCTCTCCCTATTCAGGGAAAGGGCTGAGAATTCTCAACGAGTTCTATAAAAGCATCGGTGTCGAACCTCCACCCGACGGATACGAGTACCGGTTTGAAGACGAAGAGGAGCTAATGCGCGATGAATCCGGTAACCCCATTCTCTTTGAAATCGGCCAACCCTTCATAGAGATTGAATACCAAACCGGATTCGCCCCAACGCTGGAGCAATGGGAACGACATCTCCAACTTTGGGGACAACTCGCCGATGCCAGAGCCAACGGCGACACAAGCCTGGTAAGAAGGCTTGAAGATGAATTCAACGAACTCGAAAGCGCCTCACAAGGCAGACTCCCTATCATTTCTGCATGGGGAATGTACCCCGTGGAGATGTCTGAGGCAGAAATCGAGGCCATCAATCAGAGATACGTTAATGAGGCCCGTAAAAAGGCGTATCAGGAGCTCGGCCTCGGCCATCTCCTGCCACACATACCCTAAAAGGAGGTTAACCCTTATGTTCTTCAAATCGATAACCACCACCGTGCTCCTTGCACTCTTCTGCCTCACAGGACTGGGGCAAGCATGGGGCCGCGCGATGTCGGTAACCAACGTCTATCTTGTCCCGAACATTTACGATGGGAACGTCTATAAAAAGGCGAGAGACCAGAATCCGAGAGTGCTCTCCACGTTTCTGCCCGGCACGCCACCGCATAAAGCCAAGGTGACACTCCATGGTACCGCCAGAGGCAACGGATGGGTTTACGCACATCTGACTGCAACCATTGACGGCACACCCTTCAACCGACAAAAAGAGGCTCGGCTCGGAATAACTCCGTTTGGCACCTGGATAGGAAGGATTAAAGTGGAAGCAGAAGTCCTCTTCAATAAGAGTGATGGAAACTACTCTGCAAATGCCTCAGGTCGGGTCACAGCAATAGGGTCAAGAACAATCCTTTCCCCAAGCGGTAGTCTTGACTCCATGCACAATCCGGGCAGTGCCTTTGACACCGCAGTTCCGAAAACTTGGAGCTGGGAGGTCAAAACCGTCACCCTCTGTCCCTCCTGCAAAAAAGAGGTCAGCTACTTCACCCAGCACTCGAAGACCTGCTCCGGCTGCGGCAGCACCATCTGGACTTGTACCGCCAGAAAACTAATAGCCGCCAACTCCTACGGAGAAACAGATGGGTGGCAAGATAACAACGGGCTACACTGGCAAGTGGATTGTAGCCGATGCAGGCAAAACGAGTGGCACTGCGCGAGAAGTGGACAGGGCACACATCGTGACAGGTGTTCCACTTGTAATGCAGAGGTCTGGACCTGTAGCAATGCATCGCCTCATACCTGCACCCCCACTAACGGCGGCGGCGGCGGCGGCAACACTGTCAGCAATAACGGTGGTGGTGGTGGCGGCGGCGGCTCCGACACCTCGGTCGCCTGTCCCGCCGGCAGCAGTTGTAGACGAGGCGGCCGCGTCAGTTCCACCAACGCGCACAGAACGCGCATCAACTCAGGATGCAACCACTATTTCTATTCCTGCATCAGTGGCGAGCGAGCCAAGCACGTCTTGCGAACCTGCTCGCGCTGTAACAGACGGTATACCCGATGCGGAAATTGGGGTCCTTGTCGCCACAACCGCAGAATCTACACCTATCACAGCTAACCCGCGCGTCCCGCACGCGCAACACCCAAACCCCGCCGCGGAGATTCTGCCCGCAGCAGGGTCTCCCTTTCATTACTTTCCCTACCATGAACCGCATCCTCATCGCATGCCTCATCGGCGCAATCCTCGCGCTCATCACGCTCGCCATCTTAACCGAACCACCATGCCCGCCGCCAAACAAAATGACCGCGGCGTGGAACCAGATCTCCGAGGATTACAATGCCGGAAACATCTCGCTTGAAGAATCAATTCGCCGAGCCGACAAACCCATCGACTGCAGCCAAAAATTAAACCGACAACGGAAATAGTTATCTAGGACATTGTCCCAGATGGCCTCAAAATAAGTTTTTATGGAAAGCGGCACGGATAGGTTCTCCCTGTTTTCCAGTCAGACCGCCACTTCAGAAAGATCCAAGTCAGACACGCCTTCCAACCAATTTGGCCCGAGAACAGACGCGCAAAGGGACCTGCATCACCGTGCGGAATTGCAAATGTCCCGTCATCGCCAGCCGACGGCTCATCCAACGGCTCATCACAGATACGGGGACAATGGGAGTTTTGGTGAAGGCGAACAAAAAGGGTTGATTGATGTCATTGAACCCCTTTTGATGGAACTGCGGGCTAACGGGATGTATCTCGGAGACGCTGTCATTAATGATGCTTTGCGGCAGGCTGGGGAAATAGATTAATGTTTTTACGTTTTTTGTGGAAAATCCTACCAAATTGTGTTAAACTATCTGAACTATGTCAAAACCGCTTAAAAACATCCGAAACTTCTGTATCTTAGGGCACATCGACCACGGTAAAAGCACTCTGAGCGACCGGCTCCTTGAACACACCAACACTCTCGCTGAGCGCGAGATGCGCGCTCAGGTGCTCGATCTGATGGAATTGGAACGCGAGCGCGGCATTACTATTAAAGCTACCGCCGCCAAACTCGACTACACCACGGGTGGACAGTCCTACGAGCTCAACTTGATTGATACGCCCGGGCACGTCGATTTTACCTATGAGGTATCTCGAAGTCTCGCCGCGTGCGAAGGCGCGATTTTAATCGTGGACGCGGCGCAAGGCGTGGAGGCGCAAACTTTGGCGAACGCCTACCTCGCAATTGATAATGACTTGGAGATTGTCCCCGTTATCAACAAAATCGATTTGCCTACTGCGCGCCCTGATGAAGTCAGACGGCAAATCGAGGAAGTCGTCGGCATCCCCGGCGACGAGGCACTGCTCGTCAGCGCGAAGGTTGGGATTGGCATTCCTGCTATCTTAGCCGCTATCGTTAATCGCATTCCGCCGCCGCAGGGAGAAACCGATGCGCCGCTGAAGGCACTCGTCCTTGATTCTGTTTATGACAACTATCGCGGGGTTATCATGTATACCCGCGTTTTTGATGGGAGCGTGGAGCCGGGGCAGAAAATTCAACTTATGGAGACGCAGCGCGCCTATGAAGTGGAAGAGGTAGGCATCTTCACGCCCCAGCTGCAACCGGTTGCTGCACTGCACACCGGTTCCGTTGGCTACATCATTGCGGGGATACGAGAGATTGACAAGGCGAAAATCGGCGATACGATTACGCATCACGCGACACCGACACCGATACCGCTCCCCGGATACCGCGAGATGAAGCCGCTCGTGTTTAGCGGCCTCTATCCTGCTGACACGCATCAATTCCATGCGCTGCGGGAGGCATTGGAGAAGTTGCGTCTCAACGATGCCTCGTTCAACTTTGAACCGGAAACCTCGATTGCGCTCGGGTTCGGGTTTCGGTGTGGGTTCTTGGGGCTGCTGCACATGGAGATTATCCATGAGCGGCTTGAGCGTGAATTTGGACTGGTTCTTGTGCGTACTGCGCCGAGTGTCATGTATCGCGTCTCTCTAAAATCTGGCGAGTTTATCGGGGTTGACAATCCGGCGCATCTCCCGGAACTGCATCACATTGAACGCATTGAGGAGCCGCATGTCAATATTGACATCATCGTGCCGCGCGAATATATCGGCAATGCGATGGAATTGTGCCAAAAACGGCGCGGTGTCTATAAACGGATGAATCAGTTGGATGCCCAACGGGTTCAGCTGCTCTATGAGCTGCCGCTCGGCGAGATGTTGACAGATTTCTATCCGAAACTCAAGTCACTTACGCGCGGCTACGGTTCATTAGAGTATGACATCGGTGATTACAAACCGGCGAATCTCGTGAAACTTGATGTGCTACTCAACGGCAACCCTGTCGATGCGTTCTCTACCATTTTGCCGCGCGAGGTGGCAGATGCCCGCGGGAAAGCCTTAGTGAGCAAATTGAAAGCCTTGATTCCGCGGCAGATGTTTGAGGTGCCGATTCAAGCGGCGATTGGTAACAAGATTGTCGCGCGTGAGACGGTGCGTCCGCTGCGAAAAAACGTCACGGCGAAGTGTTATGGTGGCGATATTACACGCAAGCGCAAGTTGTTGGAACGGCAGAAAGAGGGCAAAAAACGGATGAAGCAGATCGGCAGCGTTGATATCCCGCAAGAGGCGTTCACGGCGATGTTGGAGATGGACGAATAGTCGCCAATTTTTCCAGCGGCATTTCGTTTTCACTTTTCGTTCGTTTAATGGTAAGGGCGGGTGTTTCTCCTCCTGCCCCTGGATGTGAACGGACAGATGTGGTTCATCCGGGAACTGAATCGTTCTGCAATTTTTCTCTTGAAGTTAAAAAGGAATTCGGGTAAATTTTACAATGGGCGCGGGCATCTCGTTTTTCTTGCCGCCTGAAGGAGCATGAAATTCATGGATACAAACATGCACTTATCACTATCGCGGAGAATTCGCCACATTTTTGCGTGGGAACACACCAAGCATATCGTCGTTTCGCTTATCCTGGTCTTCGGCTTAATTCGTCCGTTTGTCGTGGAGGCGTATCGGATTTCATCGGGTTCGATGGAAGACACGCTGCTCATCGGCGACCAGGTTTTGGTGTGCAAGTTTATCTACGGTGTTAAGATTCCGGGGACAGACATCAAGGTGTTTGATTTCCACGAGCCGGCGCGCGGTGATGTTTTCGTTTTTCTGCCGCCGCACGATAGGGCGCATCATTTCATTAAGCGTATCGTCGCTGTCGCGGGTGATACGGTGGAGACGCGCGGCGAAACGCTCTATGTCAACGGTGAGGCGGTTGACGATAGCGACTATACGAAGCACGTTGCGCGGGGTTCACGTTTTAGCGTTGCGGATTTTCCACCGTTCTGTCGCCCTGCATATTTGCCCGATGACGAGACATTTTCCGACTACACGTTGACGGCGAGTCAATTTCGGCGAAAATTTCCGGCGGGAAACGCATTCACTGTGCCGGCAGGGATGGTGTTCGCCATGGGCGATAATCGGGATATGAGTAGCGATAGTCGTTTTTGGGGGCCGGTGGCAGTTGAAGACATCAAGGGACAAGCGTTTATGGTGGTGTTTTCGGCACGACACCCGGCGCATCTCTGGGAAGTCTGGAAATGGGTAGGCACCGTCCGGTTCGACCGCGTCGGCAAGTTAATCCGCTGAGAAAACTGATTGAGACAGAGAGGCATATTGAATGAATACCGATACACAGTTATCACCGTGGCAGAAATTCCGCCAAACCGTCATCTGGGAATACACCCAGGTCATCGTTGTTGCACTTATCCTCGTTTTCGGCTTTATCCGTCCATTTGTCGTGGAGGCGTTTAAGATTCCATCGGGTTCGATGGAGGACACGCTGCTCATCGGCGACCGGATTTTGGTGTGCAAGTTTATCTACGGAGTTAAGATTCCGGGGACAGACATCAAGGTGTTTGATTTCCACGAGCCGGCGCGCGGCGATGTTTTCGTCTTCATCCCGCCGCACGATAGGGAACGCAATTTCATCAAGCGCATCGTTGCCGTTGCGGGTGATACGGTGGAGACGCGCGGCGAAACGCTCTATGTCAACGGTAATCCGATTGACGATAGTGGGTATGCAAAGCATGTGGCGTTCCATCCCCATTTCAGGCGCGGCTCCGATTTCCCGCCGTTCCGGCAGCCTGCGTATCTACCCGATGACGAGGCGTTTGCGGACTACACCTTGACAACGAGTCAGTTTCGGCGGAAGTTTCCTGATGGGAAACCGTTCATCGTGCCGGCAGGGAGAGTGTTCGCCATGGGTGATAACCGAGATCAGAGTAGCGATAGCCGGACGTGGGGGCCAGTGGACGTGGAGGATATCAAAGGGCAGGCGTTCATGGTATACTGGTCCTTCGCGAATCGTCCGGCGAAGCCGTGGGAAGTGTGGAAGATAGTAGGCAACGTGCGTTTCGGGCGCATTGGCAAACTCATCCGCGCGGAAGATGGCGGGGTTGAGTGATAGGCTTCCGCGGCAAACCTCGTAGGCGCGCTTTGAAAGCGCGCTTACCGAACGGATTATGAAACCCTATGCATCCAGACAGACAACACCTCATCATCGGGACGGCGGGGCACGTGGACCACGGGAAGACCGCGCTTGTCGGCACGCTTACTGGTATGGAGACAGACCGGCTCAAAGAGGAGCGCGAACGCGGCCTTTCGATTGAATTAGGCTTCGCCTACTTTGACTTGCCGGACGGTTCGCGCGCGGGCATCGTTGATGTGCCCGGGCACGAGAAATTCATCAGGAATATGCTTTCCGGTGCCTACGGTATGGATTTGGTGCTGTTTGTCGTCGATGCGAAGGAAGGCGTTCAGGAACAGACGCTGGAGCATCTCGCTATTCTAGATTTACTGGGCATTTCAAACGGTATTCTCGTCATGACGAAATCCGATTTGGCGACACCGAGCGAGTTGGCGGAAGCAACAGAAATGACGCAGGAGATGTTCGTCGGGACGACGCTTGAGGGCATTCCCACGGTGAGCGTTTCCGCCATCACGGGAGCGGGTATTGCGTTGCTGAAGCAGACTATCGTGAATCAGGTTTCCTTGAAGCGCGAGCGCGGTTATGCCCGGATGGGTGGAAGCGGGGATGGGATTCCTCGTCTGTATGTCGATAGAGTCTTTACGATACAAGGGTTCGGTGTTGTCGTCACTGGCACGCTTATCGGCGGGGCGATGAACCGTGAGCAACGGCTGGTGTTGCTCCCGCGCGGTGACACGGTGCGGGTGCGCGGCATTCAGGTGCATAATGAACCTGCCACGGCCGCGGCAGCCGGCCAACGGACGGCGTTGAATCTGTCTGGCACCTCGGCACAAGATATTCAGCGTGGGGATGTCCTCTGCCCGCTGGCGTTTTCTCAGGTGACAGACAACATTGACATTTCCCTGCAGGTGTTATCGTCCTTTCCCCGCATTCTGGAGCATTGGACGCGGCTTCGCGCTTACCTCGGCACATGCGAAGTCTTTTGCAGGCTTATTCTCCTTGTTGATGAGGCACTCCTGCCCGGCGATGCCGTTCAGGTGCAGCTCCGTTTAGAACGTTCTATCTTGACGTTTCGGGGCGATAGACTGATTCTACGCGATTTTTCTGGGCAACATACGGTAGGCGGCGGTGTGGTTATCAACCCGTTCGCGCCGAAGCATAAGCGGTTCACGGAAGAAACTATCGCCACGTTGGCAGCGTGGGAAGAAGCAGACGATGCACAGGTGGTGAACGCCGTGTTGGCACAGATACCGACGCTGTGCGTGCCAGAGTCGTTTCTCCACTACTATCTGCCGCAATCACAGCGGGAGGTAACGGCCATCTTGACGACGTTAGCGCGTGAGGGGAAAATCGTTCGCTGGGATGTATCGAGTCGGATTCCGCTTGTCTCAGATGCGGCGCGCACAGTTGAAGCGAAACAGTGCATAAGAGATGCATTAGCGGCATTTCACGAGGCGCAGCCCCTTCTCGCCGGTCAGAATGCCTCGCAACTGCGCCGCCAACTTGCGCTTGACGAAGTCGGCTTTGAGAAACTGACAGCAGTGCTCATTGCCGAGGCACACCTCGTGAAAGAGGGTAACCTGCTTCGGCTGGCATCGCATGAAATTCAGTTTTCTGAAGAAGAAGAGACAGCGCGGGAAACGTTAGAACAGTTATTTTTTGATGCTGGTATCAATACGCCCGCGCTAAAGGAAGTCGTCCTGCAACTGCCGGATTGGACACCTCGCGTCATTGAATCCACCTTTTTTGCGTTGGTGAAGTTGGGGCAGTTCGTGAAAATCGCCGATAATTTCTTCGTCCACAAAACCGTTTTTGACGAGACGGTCCGATTATTAACAGACTATCTTCGTCGGCACGATGTCATCACGGTTGCAGAATTCCGCGAGTTGGCACACACCTCGCGAAAATATGCCGTGCCTTTTTTAGAGGCGTGTGATGGCAATAACATCACGATTCGGGATGACAACGTCCGCCGGTTACATCCGCGCTTGCAAAAGTAGCATCGGTAGGCGTAGTATCATTATGGGGGAGGATAGGGTCCGGTGGCCCTACCGGTCTTCAAAACCGGCTTGTCCATGCAAGTGGATAGGTGGGTTCGACTCCCACCCTCTCCCGCCATCTTTATTTGTAGCACACCCCGCCAAGGCTCCCTCTATTGAACGCTTGGCATGAATATAAAAATAATGCTCAAACCGCTTCCGATATTTGACTCAGCACCTACACAACGCAGACACCCTGCGTGGATTAAAGCACGCATTCCGGGCGGCGGCCACTACGCTGAACTTAAAAAGTTAATGCGGAACTTGGAACTCCACACCGTCTGTGAAGAAGCACGATGCCCGAACATCGGTGAATGTTGGAACAACCGAACTGCTACGTTCATGATACTGGGTGATGTTTGCACGCGCCGATGTATGTTTTGTGCAGTGAAAAAAGGGAACCCTACGTATGTCGATGCCGATGAACCGCGGCGGCTTGGAGAGGCTGTGGGGTATTTGCATCTCAAGCATGTTGTGATTACTTCTGTTAACCGCGACGATTTGTCAGATGGCGGCGCGAGCATTTTCGCTGCCTGCATCGAAGAAGCGCGTAAACATCGCCCGGACTGCACAGTGGAGGTGCTTATCCCAGACCTCGAGGGAAACTGGGGCGCGCTTCAGGTCATCGTCCAAGCGGGACCGGAGGTGCTGAATCATAACACGGAGACGGTACCGCGGCTGTATCGCCGGGTTCGTCCTTATGCAAATTACAGCCAGACGCTCACTCTGCTCCGAATGGGCAAACAATTTGACGCGCGTATCCTGACGAAATCGGGGCTCATGGTAGGCTTGGGCGAGACTGTCACCGAACTTTTAGAGACGATGCAGGACATCCGCGATACCGAGTGCGATATTTTGACGATAGGCCAGTATCTTTCACCTTCACCGCGCCATCTGCCGGTCCAACGTTACTACACGCCGGCAGAATTTGACGAACTCAGGGACGCAGGGGTGGAAATGGGGTTTCGGCATGTGGAATCGGGGCCGTTGGTGCGAAGCTCTTATCATGCAGGTGAACAGGCCCTGTTAGGGCAAAACGAGTCTGTTGTTTAACTCCTGCTGCTTAAAGACATTGGGCGGATTGCCCGCACCCGCGCCCGACGCTTCATCGTGGTGTCTATCCTCAACCATTGCCCTGCGGTATGAGACATGCCCATCGTCACCAAAGATGGAAAGGAGATTACGGGCAGGAAGCGGCACCTCTATGACAACGGTGGAAATCCTGAAAACTTTGCAGCTACCCTTTCAGTGCAGCAACTACATGTCCTTTTAGCGTATTTGCTCACTTTGAAATGAAATTTTGACTTATTTCACGCGCGCAACGGCAGTCGTTACCGGTTTTCCACCGCGATTGTCTAGGGGAATACGATGATTGGTGTAATAATTAACGGGGCATGCGGCCGCATGGGACGACTTATCACCCAAGGCGTTGCCCAACAAACAGATATGGAAGTCGTCGGTGCGATTGAATATCCGACGCACCCACAAATCGGGAGTGATGTCGGCGTAGTCGCGGGCATTGGTGAGCTTGGTGTCTTAATTACAGGGGAGCTCGGCGGCGTGCTTGATAGCGGCGACGTTGTCATTGAATTCTCACAACCCGAAGCGACGTTGCAACACTTACGACAGGTTGTCGATGCTGATAAGGCGATGGTAATCGCTACGACTGGGTTTAGTCCAGAGGTGCTCGCAACCGTGGTTGAACTCGCGGGGAAAATCCGCTGCGTCATGGCACCGAACATGAGCCTCGGCGTGAACGTGATGATACAGGCATTGGCGTTAATTGCCAAGGCACTCGGCGATGACTACAACGTTGAGGTAATCGAGGCGCACCATAACCACAAGGCAGACTCGCCGAGTGGCACTGCGCTCCGGTTAGCGGAGACTGTTGCTGCTGCACTTGGGCGCGATTTGGCTGAGGTAGGCGTTTACGGCCGCCACGGTATCGTCGGCCCGCGGAGCCAGAAGGAGATTGGCATTCACGCAGTGCGCGGGGGCGATATTGCAGGAGAGCACACCGTCCTATTCGCAACCGAAGGTGAGCAGCTCAGCGTTGTCCATCGCGCGCAAAGTCCGGAGGCGTTCGCGAAAGGCGCGATTCGTGCGGCGAGATGGGTGCTGGATGCTCCCAAAGGATGCCACGATGTCAGCGAAGTTCTGTTTGCACCCCCGATACCGTAGGGCGAGGGCCTGTCCCTCGCCGTGCCGAGAATTGCGCAGGATATGCCTGTTGCAACTTGTGCTGCTCTGTGCTATTTTCGGGTGTGCAGATGCGCCGCCGAAGCATTTTGAGTGGCGCACTGTCGTCAAAGGCGATTGGAGCGCGCACCTCTACGATGTCCACTTCGTCTCCGAAAACCAAGGTTGGGCAGTGGGAAATTTTGAACCGCCCCGGCACGGCGATGTCCTCAGTGAAACGGAAGGCGCGGAGAGTCTTATCATCTCTACCGATGATGGCGGAAAAAACTGGCACCGACAATACAGCCGTGTCTTCGGGAAACCGTTGCGAAAGGTTTATTTCCGCGATGCATCCGAGGGCTGGTGTGTCGGCGATGGCGGCACCCTCATCTACACAACCGACAGCGGACAAACCTGGCAGCCGCTTGAAACCGGCACGCAAAATAACCTGCACGATGTTTCCATTGTCGGAGATACAGGGTGGGTTGTCGGCGATTGGGGGACACTGCTGAAATCCACGGATGGAGGGAGGACGTTTACAGATGTAGGCGCGCCCTCCTGGTTCCGAAAGAGAGCCCTCCGCGGCATCCATTTTGTTGACGATACCCACGGATGGGTAATCGCCTATAGTGGGCTAGAAACGGCCCCAGGCAGGATTGCTGAGAATGCCGGATACATCTATGCCACGACGAATGGCGGGCAGACATGGATAGAGCAGTTTGCAACCGAGCAAGCGTTGTTCAGTCTGCATTTCGTAGACAGGGCGAGAGGCTGGATTGTCGGCGACCGGCGCAGTCTCTTTGCAACAATCGATGGCGGCAAAACGTGGGAATTCGTGACAGCTGGCAGCAACCAACGCCACAAACAGCGTTACGGGCAGCCGGCCTACCTCGGCAACGAACAGTTGCACACCTTCTCACTCTACGATGTGGATTTCGTCAACGCTGATGCGAATGCTGTAGGCGCAGTTTCTAACCGCACATCCGCGCACGGCTGGATTGTCGGCGACCTGGGGGTGATTCTCCACACCGATGGGAAAAATTGGAAGCATCAGCGCGGTGGGCCTCGCTTTCATAACAGCGCGGACGCGCTCTTACTCGGCGTTGACTTCGTCTCCGCGCAACTCGGGTGGGCAGTGGGCGAAAACGGCACGATTTTGCACACCCGCAACGGCGGCGTGACATGGGAAGCGCAATCGAGCCCAAGTCACCTCCTCATTGACGTTTACGCCGTTTCCGGTAATAAAGCATACGTTGTCGGCGACAGAGGTGCAATTCTGCATTTCGACCCGGGCACCGCAAAGGCCGGATGGCGAGCGCAAGATAGCCGCACGACAGAATGCTTCGGCGCGACGCACTTTGTCTCTCCTCAGAAGGGGTGGGCAGTCGCCGAAGCCGGCGTGATTTTGCATACCACCAACGGCGGCAGCCTCTGGCAACGGCAGCCCGCTGATACCCAGCAAGAGCTCCTCGCTGTTTTCTTTGTGAACGAAAAGATAGGATGGTGCGTTGGAAGTGGCGGCGAGATTATCCATACAGATAACGGCGGAAAAACGTGGCGAACCCAAAAAAGCGGGACTACCGCAAACCTTTTTGACGTTCACTTCACCTCCAAACTGCGAGGATGGGCAGTCGGCATGCTCGGCACGATGCTTTACACGCGCGATGGCGGAAAACAGTGGCACCTTGACGAACGCATCGCCAAGCACAAGGATACCCGCTACAGTCAGGCATGGTTCGATGCAGTCTACTTCGTCTCCGACACTATCGGTTGGGTTGTCGGGGTTGATGGATTAATTTTGCACACAAAAAATGGCGGCAAGACGTGGAGCCGCCAAGAAGGGCACACACAAAACAATCTGGACGATGTCTTTTTCATTTCCGAAACCGAGGGATGGTGTGTCGGCAAGGCGGGGCTCGTGCTGCGTACGAGAGATGGCGGCGAGAATTGGAGGCCTCAACGCACCGATACCCGCACCGATCTGAAAGCTATTTACATGAGCAGCGCAGAGAGCGGATGGGTGGTTGGGCAATATGGGACTATTCTTAGTTATACACAACGGGCGCGAATTCGGTAAGTCGCCATGCGTTTTGCGTCCGTTTAACCCGGATGCTTAAAAGGAGCACGGATGCACTTTAACACACCACTTACATTAGACTTAGCACTCGCGCCGAATCATCTCTATTACGGCGACTGCCTTGAGGTGATGCAGCACTGGCCAGATGAATCCGTGGATACCGTCTACGGAGATCCGCCGTTCAATTCCAAGGCGACTTACTCCATTTTGTGGGGCGACGATGCCGGAAAACAGAAGGCGCAGCTGGACGCATTCACCGATATGTGGACGTGGGGTGCCGAAGCAGAACAACGACTCAGACACCTGACGAGGTATAAACATCCCGCGCTGCGGGCTATCCGCGCTGTCCCGGAACGTTCCGGAATGGCCGCGTACCTCATCTATATGGCGGAGCGGCTCACCGAAATGAAGCGAATCCTCAAACCGACAGGGGCCATCTATCTCCACTGCGACGAAACAGCGGGCTACCACCTTAAAGTGCTCATGGATACGATTTTCGGTCCTGAGAATTTCCAGTGCGGTATTGTGTGGCACCGGACTGGCGGTTCGGCAAAGGGCAATCAATACGCGCCGAGGAGGTTCGGAAGGAGTACCGATTACATTCTGTTTTACAGTATGCCGAAACAGCGATTCAACGGGATTTATGTTCCGGATCCGGATGTCGCTGAACGTTATCCCAAGGTTGATGATAACGGGAGACGGTTCGCGTTAACGCCTCTCTGGCGCGGTCGGAGTATGGGCCCGCGCCCTAGCCTCTGCTACGAGTGGCGAGGCTATACCAATCCGTACCCCAGTGGATGGCGCGTGACAAAGGAGCATCTTGAGCAACTCTATCAACAGGGTCGCGTCTACTTCAGCGCAAAGGGGACACCTTACCGCATCCGTTATATGGATGAGGACAGAGGGATACTCCTTGATAATGTCTGGACGGATATTAGTCCCTTGGGGGGAAGGAGCAAAGAACGCCTCGGTTACCCGACACAGAAACCGCTGGCGTTACTTGAACGCATTGTGAAGGCATCCTCAAACGAAGGGGAACTTATCCTCGACCCGTTTTGTGGCTGCGGCACGACGATGGAAGCGGGTTTGAAACTCGGCAGGCAGGTTGTCGGCATAGATGTCTCGATGTTCGCGTTGGACCTCATCAACACCGTGCGGTTCGCGGGGAAGTATCCAGCACTGCCGATAAAAGGCATCCCTACCGATTTTGAATCCGCCGAACGGCTTGCACAGACGAATCCATTTCAGTTTGAGAAGTGGGCCGTCTGGCAAACCGGCATGATGCCGAATGTCCGGCAAACCGGTGACAGCGGCGTTGATGGACAAGGTGTCTTGGTGGCTGCGCCGGAAGAGGGATACACCGCACTCACGCTGGCGCAGGTGAAGGGTGGAAAACCGCGGAGTTACGTCGCCGATGTGGAGCGGTTCTGTTATACGCTCATTGAAAGGAACGCGGCGTGTGGCGTGTTCATCACGCTTCGGCCCATCGGAAAACGGAGCAGCGTCCATGCAACAGCAGGGAGGCTCGGCACGATTACTATCGGGAATACGACGTATCCGCGCTTGCAGTTCTGGTCCATCCAAGAATTCTATGCGCACGGCACGCGGCCACATCTGCCGCCGTTGGTAGATCCTTACAAAGATCGGACAGCGCAAACGCTTTTGGATTTATAGCCGAGGCTCTTCCGGTAGGAGGGCCCTCCTGGTCCCGTACGATTTGCCGGTAGGAGGGCCCTCCTGGTCCCGACACGTCGGAAATCGAGACGCGGGAGGGCTCTCCTACCGTGAAAAACGGAGACATTAGCAAATGACAGACGAACAAAAATATTTATTTGACTTGCAAGGCTATATTGTGCTAAAACGTGTCATACCGCCTGCAGTGATTGACGCGTGCAACCGCGTTCTTGACACGTTTGAGGAAATGCCGCCTGCAGACTATCCGCCGCCGCTGTGCCTCGGCACACCGCGCACGGAGAAGGAGCTCTATATCTCCAACATCTTGGAGGCGGACAGCGTCTTTAACGCGCTGATTGACATGCCAGCAGTGCTAGATGTCGTTGAAGGCGTAACCGGCGGGCCGTATCGGCTCAATCATACCTACACGATTTATCGGTGGGGCGGCGGCTATACAGGCTTGCACATGCACGGCACGCCGATTATTCCGAAGTGCCAGTATCACTGCAGGAACGGCGAGATGGTTTCCACGCTGACGAAGGCCGTTTTTCCGATGCTGGATTGCGATGTGGAGGATGGATGCTTCGCCGCGATTCCCGGCGCGCATAAGAGCAATTTTCCCAAACCCTGGGGAAGCTATCCGGGCGAAAATCCGGTGCTTACGCCGATTCCAGCGGAGGCCGGTGATGCCATCATCTTCACGGAAGCACTCACGCACGGCTCCGTCATCAACGTTTCCGGTAAACCGCGCCGAACGCTCTATTATTGCTATAGCATCGGCTATATGCCGGATTGGGGCGGCCAGGGTTTGCATTTTAGTCCCAGCGTGATGGCTGGCCTTAGCGCGTCGCAGCAGGCGATTCTTCAGTTGAAGTGAGCGCGGTTAGAAACTGCGCCTACGGAATTGACAACACTCAATGAACGAGGACAAAAAATTTGGTAACATTTGCAGAACGTTTACGAAAACTTCCACCCTATCTCTTCGTGGATTTGCGGCAGAAAATGGCGGCGGCAAAAGCACGCGGCGTTGATGTCATCAGCCTCGGCATCGGCGACCCGGATATGCCGACACCCGACCCGGTTGTGGCGGCACTCTGCAGTGCTGTCCAAGATGTCACCGATGCAGACAGGCACCGCTACGGGTGCGACAGTCCGGTTGCGGATTTTCCGCGGGCGGTCCGCGATTTTTATCAGCACCGTTTCGGTGTTTCGTTATCCGAAGCACAGGTAGTCACGACGCTCGGTAGCAAAGATGCTATCGTCAAAATGGCGTTGGGGATCCTCAACCCCGGCGACATCGGCATCGCCGCGAGTCCGGGTTATCCTACCTATAACATCGGCCATGTTTTCGCGAGCGCGACGACTTACTACGCGCCGATACTGCGAGAGAACAATTTCTACGTTGATTTTGACGCAATCCCTGATGAGGTGAAACGCCTCGCGAGGGTATTATGGCTGAACTATCCGAATAACCCGACGACAGCTACCGCCGGTCTGGATTTTTTCGCGCGTGCCGTTGAATTCGGAAGGCAAAACGACATCCTCATCGCGCACGACAACGCCTATAGCGAAAATACCTACGATGGCTACCGCTCCCCAAGCATCTTACAAGTGGATGGAGCAGACGAAGTCGCGGTAGAATTCTTCTCGTTGAGCAAGGCGTTTAATATGACAGGCTGGCGGTTAGGGTTCGTCGCCGGTAACCAGACCGCGGTTGAGGCGGTGAAATTGGTGAAAGACAATATCGATAACGGTTGTCTCCGCGCGCTTCAATTCGCGGGCGCGAAAGCACTCTCATTGGCGGATGAAATCACGCCGGCCCTGAATGCTGTCTACCAAAAACGTCGCGATATTGTCGTAGATGGACTGCGGGAGAGCGGATGGGACGTTGAAAAACCGAGGGCGACGATGTATGTGTGGGCACCGGTTCCCACTCATTTTAACGGTTCGAGTCGCGTCTTCGCGACGACGCTTTTGGATGAAGCCGGCGTTGTCGTCACGCCTGGGCTCGGCTATGGGCAGTGGAGCGAGGGATATTTCCGCATTTCCCTCACCTATCCGGATGCTGTGATTTCGGAGGCGATATCGCGAATTTCCAGTTTATAGTGGATCAAACAGACACGGTAGCGCGAGGGCCGTCACGCCGAGACGTTATCATCTCTGCTGGTTTTTCTGCAGCGATGTCCACCGTCCCTTGCGATGCGCGAAGTTGAAGGGCCGCCGTAGGGCAAGGGGCTGTCTCTCGGCATGCCCCGGTCTGAACCAGAAATGTTCCCGGTCTGACTCGCCGGGCGGGCGGAGATAGAGACATCCGCCCTTACAGGGAGCGAGGATACATACCTATGAAACGTTCGTTAATTGTGGCTACAAATTGGTTAATCTGTCTCGTCCTGCTCGCAACGGGGACTGCAATCCGTGCGGAGCAGATGCAAACCTACACCGTTGCAGATGGGCTTGTCGCGCCTGTTGTCCCCGTTATTTTTCAAGATAGCCGGGGGATACTTTGGTTCGGTTCTAACCGCGGCGGCGTAACCCAGTTTGATGGCAGCACTTTCGCGGGCTATGCTGGCGTTCGGGAGGGAACCGCGACAGAGGCACAGTCTGATGAACTCTATTTCCATTGGATTTCTGATGGCCAGACAGACAGGCCCGCGGTCGCGCCGGGGGCGTTGCTCGGCTGGACGCAACATATTGTTGAAGATAAATGGGGGCATATCTGGTTCCTGTCCCGTGTTCCAACAGAGGCGGTGGGACGTGTAACCCGGTTTGATGGCAATCTGTTTGAACCTATTACCACTGGGAGCGCGCTTATCGCCGACCGGCGCGGCGATGTCTGGGTGGCTGGTGGCGAAGGTGTCAAACTGATGAAGTATACCACCCCAGGCGTTCAGCAGGCACCGCAGCCGCGCAGTTTTCCGGTCGCGAATGAGGTTCGGCCTGACCGGCCCTCGTGGCAGAATCCGCTTGAGATAAATGTGCTTTTTGAAAGCACGGATGGACACTTGTGGCTCGGCGGGAGCGATGGCGAAAATGCGGTAGTGCTGCGCGTCCATCCGGATACGGGTGAGACGCGTGCTTTTGACAGCGTGAGTGCGCCGAATCTTCAGTATGGCGCGGCAGTTCACGCAATAGCACAGGATGCAGCAGGCACACTCTGGTTTGGTGGCGAAAATTTTCTCATCCGACTTGAAGGCGAAACCTTTGACCGGATTCTTCCCAAACCGTGGACAGGCCCCAGGCGCGGCAATCGGCGCGGCGGTGCGCCCGGCCCACCGAGGGGACAGCGAGGAGAAGGGGCACCTCAGACACCGGGGCCGCCAGAGAGACGCGTTTCACTTCAGAGTGACACGACAGGTAGAATCTGGTTTAGCGACCGGGGGAACCTCAGGCAGTGGGACGGGACAACCCTCAGGCCTCTCAAAGTTCTCGCGAATGGTGAGTTAGGAGCACGTCAATATCTACGAGGGTTCCTCGCGATGGAAGACTGGATGGGGAATCTCTGGTTTTCCAGCCAGCGCGGTGCGCATCAATACGATGCATCTCTCGTCCAAACCGCCTACTATACCGATGATGGACTCGGCAGCGACCGGATTCTCACCATTTTTGAGGCGATAGATGGCACCCTGTGGTTCGGGCACGATAACGGCGTGACAACCTATAATCCGAGGCCGGCGATGATGAATTATTCAACCCGCGCTGGCATCGGTGGTGAAAGCGTCCGCCTCGTGTATGAGGATAGTCGCAGTCGGCTGTGGTTCAGCATCCCCGGGGGTGTCGCGCTTTACGACGCGGCGGGCCAGGGAGAAGCAGAACTCGCTGAAGAAGGAATACCGGTGCTATCGCCGCATCGATTGCGGATAGAGACATCTAGTGAACCAAGAAGGAGGGGCCCTGCGAGTGCAGTCGGAAGAAGACGCACGGAAGGTATCAGCAGCTTTAGAAGACGCACGGAGATTATCAAGATCTTTGAAGTTGATGAGCATGTCTGGTTTGTCAACCGCCCGGCACCCGGAAGGGATGCGACGCGGTACACCTTCTTCCGATACGCCAACGGCAAATTTGATCAGGTTTCTCTCTACCTTGCGGCAGAAATCGGTCCCGGCGGCGAAAGGCTCAACACGCGTAACATTGGGGTGCTACTGGCGGAAGGGGGCGTTGGAGATGGGGGGCCGTGGCTTGCTTTAGGCGGATGGCTCTTCAAACCGGATGCCACCGGGTTGCAGTGGCTCTCGCCGGAGGCCGGGTTCATCAGGATTCTGTTTCGGCAGACGCGCGAGATGCGCCATGCACCCTCGGCGATTACGTCTCTTCACAAGGATAAGTTGGGCCGGCTCTGGTGTCACTTTGACAACGGCCAGGTGAAGCGTTATCCTGCATCGCCAGCTGCGGCACTGCGCCCAGAAATTCTGCCGTTGGATGCCGCGGTGCTGGTGCATACCAGCAGTCCCGAAACGTTAGGGAGAACTTTTGCATCCGATTTTGAAATCAAATGGTTTTTCAGCAGTGCTACCGGGAAGTTGACACGTTGGATGTGGACAGAAAGAGATGGGGAACGGTGGGTGGAAACAGAGCATTCGGCTCGTTCTCTCCCAGTTGCAGTCTGGCAAACCCGGAACTTGAGCAAAGGGGTGCCCCCTTTGGAGGTATCCCAAGAAGTAACGTTCCTCTTTGAAAAGCGACTCACGACTTACCAGGTCAGCGATGACGAAACCGCGGCTATCAGCGACAGGGACATTGACGTTGTCCCTGCTCGCGCGCGACTGGCCGCGAAGTCTGGCGATTTGTGGCTAGCGACGGAGCGCGGTGCCGTCAAGTACGATGGCAAAAACGTTATGACTTATGCCACGGCGAGAGATGGTTTTCTTGTTAACGATGTGCGCGATGTCAAGGAGGATAGTTGGGGCAATGTCTGGTTCGCCACGTGGGGCGGCGGTGTCGTGCGCTACGATGGCGAGACCTTTTACGTCATCACTACCAAGGATGGCCTCCGGCACAACAACGTTTCTCATGTCTACGAATCGAAAGATAAAGCGATGTGGTTCGCAACGGAGGGAGGTGCTACACGCTACGCGCCTGAGCACGGTGGGCTTCCTTTCTGTCGTCTCACGTCAATTGAGGCGGACCGGGTCTATCCGCTCTCAGGCAGGCCTAGGTTCGCGAGTCACCTCAAACCTTCGGGTTACGGCGATGTGGGCGAGATTTCCGGCGTAACACTTCCTGCGAGTGCTGGTACTATTACCATTGATTTCAACGGTATCAGCCCGTTGCGGGAGGCACTCGGCTATCAATTTAAGTTAGTCGGATTAGACACGAGTGCGTGGACAAACATTTCGGCGGAGGCTGTCTCCATGTTGACACATTCTGCTAATGAGACAGCGGTATCTTCCGTGCAAACGCATGAACCTGTGTCTTACGGTGGGATTACGCAGCAGTTGCAAAGCGCGTCCGGTGCACTGCAAGTCCGGTATGACGGGCTTAAGTCTGGCACTTATACGTTTCTTATTAAAGCGGTGCGTGGCGGCACGCCGTATACGCAGCGCCCGGCGGCGTTAAATGTTACCATCTCGCAGCCTTTCTGGACGCGGTGGCGCAGTTATCTGCCGACGTTTATCTTCGTCACAGCTGTCGTGACACTGCTAGTCCGCCTCTACATCAACCGTCGTCAGACACTACAACTGCGCGCCGAAATGCGGCAACAGGAAGAAGCCGACATCGCGCGTATCCGCTCTGAACTCGCTGAAGCAGAAACCATCCAAACGGCGTTGCTACCTACCGAAGCACCCGATATCCCAGGGTTCGATGTCGCCGGGATGTCTGTCCCCGCGCGACAGGTAGGCGGCGACTTCTTTGATTATCTGACGGTTGCCAACGGACAAACCGCCATCGCTGTCGCCGATGCAGCGGGCAAAGGGTTGCGCGGCGCGATGAGTGCAGTGCTGACGAACGGCATGCTGTATGAAGTCACACGCTTCCGATCCGAGGCGGATGTCATTCTGAGTGAACTGAATATCGGTTTGGCACCGCGCCTCTACGGACCGAGTTTCATCGCTTTGAACATCGTCGTCTTGGATGCGGCAAATGGACAGATAGACTACGCCAACGGCGGCCAGCCTTATCCGCTGCTGAAACGGGGCGCAGAGACGATGGAAATAGAGAGCAGCGATCTGCCCCTCGGCAGCATGCGCAGGGCACGTTACGATGCCGTTACCTTGACTTTGGAAGAAGGAGATACCTTCATCTTCCATACCGATGGCATCATTGAGGCACTCGATGCCGAGGACGAAATGTATGGCACGGAGCGGTTAATAGAACTCGTCTCCGATATGCCGGCAGACTACACGGCGGAGCAGGTGATTAACCGCATCGTTGAAGATGTCCACGAATTTGTGGGCGAAACGGAGCAGTATGACGATTTAACGTTGGTGGTAATTAAGCGCGCGAATGCTGAATAGTTCCGAAGACTATTAGCATCCCTGTCGGGCGAGGGCCGTTACGCCGAAACGCTGTCATCTGTGCAGGGGCACGCCTGTCAAGACGCTCAGGGAAACCTGAGCGTCCATCTTCCTGCACAGATGTCCACTTGAATAGGGCTGAAATTCTCTGATGTTGAGCGATCGCGGGGGACAGTGGACATCTCTGCAGCGAGGCTGCAGAGATGACAAAGTTTCGGGGGGACAGCCCCCCGCGCTCCGAAAGGAGAAAGGTAGGCCAGCTGCCTGTCCCTCTCCCTCGCTATGCCGTGGAAGACGCATCAGGCCCCCTTAGGCATTCCGAAAATCGATAACCGTCTGCCGGTATTCCTCCGGAAGCCCGATGTCAAAGCGTCTCCCCTTGACAAGATAGCCCGAAAACCCTTCCGCTTTGCGCAGTTCATCTAAACAAGAAGTGAGTTGAAATTCGCCGTGCTCGCGGTGGTTGTGCGTGATGTTCTGTTCGAGGAAGGCAAATATCTGCGGCGTGAGCGCGTAGATGCCGAAAACGGACAGGAATTCATCGGGTGCCATGCTATCAACGTGCAGATACTCGCGGGCGTATTCTGCATCGGGCTTCTCGTAAAACTCTGTCACTTGTAGCAGGGACTGTTGCTCCGGATGCCCCTTTTCTTCCTGCCACTTCCCGGTAACGCATCCGAAGTTAGACAACTCTTCAATCGGGGTAACTTTTAACCCGACGACGCTGTGGTGGACGCGTGTGTACGCGTCCAAAACCTGCTTTGCACAAGAGTTCTCCTCATCGGAGCCGTAAAGATGGTCTCCAAGCATCAGCAGGAAGGGTTCATTGCCTACCCAGTCTCGTGCGCAGAAGACGGCGTGCCCGAACCCCTCCTGAACGTCTTGTGTGACGAGTGTCACGCGCCGGCCAAGTTCCAGCACATAGTCACAGTATGCCTGATTTTCCTTGCTGAGTTTGTTAAAGTGCTCGATGCGCGGCGGTGTCTTGAAGAAGGATTCAAAGAGTTCGGTATCGCCTTTCTGGACGATGAGGCAGACCGCCTCAATGCCGGCGTTGACTGCTTCCTCGACGATGGCCATAATTGCGGGTTTCGCGCGCCCTGAGCTATCGACGACAGGGAATAACTCCTTTTTGAGTGCTTTGGAGGCAGGGAAGAGCCGCGTGCCAAATCCCGCGGCCGGAATAACTGCTTTGCGGATATGCCGTCCCGCTTTGATGACTAGCTTGAGGCACGACATCCCCAAATCGCGTTCAATAATTTCAATAAGCTTCCGTTGGCTTTCTTCGTCTTTGGCGATGAATTGCGCGGACCCGTCGCCTTGTGAGCCGACACCTTTGCCGCCCCAGATATAAGACTGAATCGGCTCATAATTAAGCACCTGATGGAGGACAGGAGCCCGCAATTCAGTGGGACAAGCCGGGATGAGGTGTTTGTCAAACTCTCGTTGGGCCCGAAGCATTAAACCACCGACTGCCGCTGCATCGCCTTGGTGCAGCGCCTGATAGGCGGTCTGCGTTATTTCGGCACTCAGTGGCCCGAGGTAGTGCTGCACATCCCGGTCCAACTGCGTTTCGGCGAACGGGTAGCAGTGGTTGAGTTGATTCAGAATCAGGCGTGTATCTTTCCCCGCGCCCAGGTCAACGATGACGAGGTACATATCTTCGGGGACACTGACTTCTCGGACATCCACCCGGTCGCCGTCAAACGTCATGAGGATAGGATGCGTGTAGGCACAGCCCTGGTCCATCCTACCGCATCGTGATGGTGTCGTCGTTTCGCCTCTATAGGCGTATTCCATTTCGCCGCGCGTTGTCATTTTCAGATCATAGATGCGATTAAACGCGCGTGCGACGAGGACACAGATGGCGGCACTGGAGGAGAGCCCTTTCTTAACCGGCAGATCGGTGAGGTAATTGTCGATTTCCAGGCCTTGCACGCGGTAATTGGTTAAGATTTGGTATGCCACGCCGGCTGCGTAACTAAAGAAGCCGCCTTTTTCCGCTTCGGCGAGGAGCGCGTCTTGCTCCATCGGCAAGGTATAAGGCCCTTGGCGTGTGCCATCGCTCAGACTCGTTTTCAGCGTGAGGCATGTCGGGTGCGGCTGGACTTCGGCGTAGACACCCTGGTTAGTGCTAGTAATGAGGGTGTAACCTTTTTCAAGTTGTGCGTTACTTCGGCGATGTCCGCCTGCCCAGTCGCTGTGTTCGCCGAAGAGGCAGATTCGCCCCGGGACAAAAAGTTTCATGGTGATTTCCTTTGATTTTGACGCGCCCACTGGCATCTGCGGATCCACGTTTGCGCGTTCAATACGGTTCCTAGCGGCAAGGTTGCGTCTTTTGCTATCACTGAGAAGGCATTTTCGGCAGTTTCATAATCTGCTAAACGATAGGCATTAAGCCCGGTCAATCTTCTGGTTTCCAACAGCAGTTGGGGAGAACGCGCTGTCAGGTTCTCGCCGATATCCACTGCCTGTTTGAGGTGTTGGTTGCTCATCTCCCATGCGCCTTCTCTATGGAGCAGTTCCCCGGCGAGGAAATGTGCCAAAGGGCTCTCCTTGCGAGTTGATAAACGCGCCATCTTTTCTGCGTTACTTTTCTGCGATAGCAGCACGCTGCGGAGATGTTCTGTCCCGTTTTCATCCGACAGCGCGGCAAGCCGCTTGAAGAGGCTGAGTTGCCTCCGCTCATCCGCCGTTTTCACAGCGAGGTATGCTTTCATTGCCGCTGGGTGTTCATCCTTCAGCCAGTGGATATCGCCGATTAACAGTTGTGCTTCGGCTCTCTGGGCACTTCCTACATGGCGGGGGCCTGTCCCTCGCCCGACGTTTCCAGAGCCCGGGTCAGCGGCGAGGAGCTTTGCGAGGGATAGCGCGCGTTCGTAATCTTTCATTCGATAGGTGCTGAACATCAACCCGCGCATGCTTCTCACGTTATGGGGTTCAAAGGCGAGCATTTGTTCAAACGTTTTCGCGGCGGTAGCAAAATCTCTTCGGCGGTATGCCAGCCACGCGGTGTGCCGCAAATCCGCAATCTCGTGTGCGCAAACCTTTTCAAAGATACTTCCCGGCTGTAAACGGGTTTTCGCGTAGGCGATGGCCGATTCCGACAACGGAACGCCTTCTAAAAATGTTGCCCACTCCGCTTCCAACACGTGCAACCCTTTTCCGTAATGTTTCTCAAAATTACCCGTTGGAAAGACACGCGTGAATTTTTCTATGCCGTCCGTATCCACGAGGAACCGCACGAACGAGCCCGCGAGCAGATAACTCCGCGAACCTGCCTGTCCCCAAAACCCGATGCCCATGATGTCCGCGAGCGATGGCGCGAGTTGAAGTTGTCGCATCGCCTTTGCCCATTGATGCGGTGTCAACCTCCCTTCGTCCCAGTCGGCAGCGACGGCGCTGCCTTCGTGCAGCCCAATTTTAAGACTCACTTTCACGGGCGACCAGGGCACGGTAAAGACATGTGCCAGTTCGTGTTTTAGCACTGGATGCGGAAAACCTTGCGCGTGGATGTGGAAGCCGTGTCCAACCGGGTCTTCCACCGAAGTGCCGCCCGCGCCAATTAACCGTTTCTTCTGTTCAGGCGATGCATAAATGTAGGCGCGCACTTTCTGCGGCGTTTCTGTCCGCAAGTAGTCGGCTAATTCCGCGTATTGAAATTCGCAGTCCTGTGCAATCAGTTCGATTTCCTCTCCTAGCGATGTGGCGTAGTAGATTTCAAAATGCTCCGTTTCCCGAAAGCCTCCCAGTTTCCGTGCAATAGCCTCCCGTGTGGGGCGAATCCCCAGTTCGCTGGCGTAGAGATACATCCCGAAGACGATGATGACGAGGAAATAGATGGGAAATTGTTTCATCGAACGAAATTGTAACAAAGCGCGCCACTTGAGTTGTGGTACCCATCCTGTCTCTCTGTTGACGGTACAAGCGTTTGCGGCGATACTTAAGAATAACATCGCGCCTAGCAAGGTGCAAGTTCGCGCGATGAGCAGCGTTCCAGTTATCACAATCCGTTCATCGTAAATCGGCCCTGGAAAATACCCGAACGTCGCGTGGTACGCAAACACCGGCGG
This sequence comes from uncultured Poribacteria bacterium, assembly GCA_958296135.1. Classification (GTDB taxonomy): domain Bacteria; phylum Poribacteria; class WGA-4E; order WGA-4E; family WGA-3G; genus AGPOR5. Next base: position 2,377,795 of record CATQHZ010000001.1, on the reverse strand, counting down.
ATGCCACACGAGGTTAATCACTAATGGGATGTAGGTGAGGACAAGGTAGCCGATGTAAGCGGTGAACGCCTTCCATCGTGTGTGCCGCCACGTCCCGAAAAATACGCCTGCGGCAGTGGCGTAAATGCAGCTGACCCCGGGCAATAGTCCGAAAAAGAGGAATCCTTCGCCGATATTGCAGTTCTGCACCCGGAGCGCGTTCAGCAGCATGATGCCGAGGGGTGCCATCAGGACAACGATGTTCGCCGCCAGGGCGTGCCAGAAACAGCGTATCACAATCTGTGCGGGCGAACCGGTCAGCGCGTCCGGGTGCCGTTTCATCTGCTGTAGCACTGTTATCGCAATAAACGCGCCTGCGCCTGCGATGCCGAGTGCCATAACGGCGCAGAACTCAAAAGCGAGCAGATTAAAGAGCGGCACGTTCGCTAGAATAAGTGCCAACACGCTGAATCCGATCAGCCATAGCCAATAAGTAAAAGTTTTATATATCATCATCGGGTTTCTTCTTTGTTGCATTTGCTATAACTATTTAATCAGAAATTCGGATGCTTGTCAAGTCGTTTTTTGTAAATTTTTTTCCTTGCAAATTTCTAAACAATATGCTATAATTTGTCACAATAGGTTTGCTAGTTGCTGCAGAAAGGAAATTAATAGGATTTGCTGCACTTTCGGTAGGCGTGCTTTGTAAGGGCGGATGTCTCTACCTGTCCGTATCTAGTGCCAGAAATGGCCCGGTTATTTCCTTAATCTTCATAGCATCGCGCGCAAACGACGAAAGCGCACGGTTGCAAACCGCGTCTACCGGGTTTATTCTGTGCGATTCCTGTTAAAAATCTGGGGCTCGGTGAAAAAGGTGCTCGATCGGAAACTGTTTCGGAAGAAATTCCTACTCCACCTTATCGGCAATTCTTACGTCATCTTCCCGTTTGCTGCGGGAGTATCGGTTGCTTTTGCCGCTTGGGTGCTCAATTTAGAGCCGGGGATTCTCTATCTCTTCGCTAGCGTGGTGCTCGGTATCTTCGTGCCGTTGGGTGCGATAATTACCAAGTGGACAACCGGCACCGATGCTATCGCTAGGCAGGTGCATGAGGAACTCCTCAACGAGGTGAATCTGAAGCAGGAGGCGGAACTTAACGCCTTACATCAGCAGTTGGCGGCGGATGGGGATGCCCGCACGGAGACGATGCTCCAAGAACTTCGCGCCTTGCATCAGTCCTTTCAGGAGGAGGCACGCAACGGTGCTTGGATGGGCATGCTACCGCTCACCGTTTCCGCAGAAATTACTGATAAAGTCTCTCAGCTTTTTACACAGGCGGTGCAATGCCTGAAAGATACGCTGAAGATGCACGAGAAGGCGAGAGATGCGCAGTTGGGGGCCACCGTCAAAAGCGTGTTGGTGCGTCATCGGGAACAGCAAATAGCGGATGTTCAACAGACGATTGTGCAGCTCTCCGAACTCTATGCGCGGGTGTTGACGCTTGGCCCTGAAAGTAGTGATACGGAGCTCTCGCGGCTCCGCGCGGAGCTTGATAAGAGTCTTGCTTTCGCAAAGAAGGTTGAGGCGCAGCTACGTGCGTTAACCCCAGAACAAGGTGATAGTGAACAAAACTCTTTTGAGTAATATTCGGTAGGCGCGTTTTGAAACCGTGTTCCAAGGGAGGAGCGGGCGCGCTTAGAACGCGCGCCTACCGGGGGAAAAACAGGAGGAACAACGACAATGGCAAACGGAATCAGCCGTTTTTTCAAAGCGATTTGGTATACGCTTACCGGCCGCGCGCACGAGTCGGCCGATAGGATGATGGAGAACCCCGAAGCGGTGCGTGGTGCTTATGAAGACATCATCAACGACAAGATGGGGAACATCCAACGCTACAAGGCAGCGATAGGGCAACTCATGGCACTTGTCGAACAGAAGAAAGGTTTGGTAAAAAGCCTGACTGCTGACATTGGCCGGCTGGAGGAGTTGAAGTCGGGCGCGATTGCTAAGGCGAAAAGCACCGCCACCGGCCTGCAGAATTCTGGGATGACTCCCGACGAAATCAAGGAGCATGCGGAGTACGTCCGCTGTGTCACTGCCTACAACGATTTTCACTCCACGCTGGAGGAGAAAAACGCGCGTGTCACCGAACTTGAGGCGGATATTGAGCGTGCCCAGCAGGATATTGAAGCACATAAACTTCAAATAACCACGCTCCACCGCGACCTGAGCAAGATTAAAGAGGAGCAGTCCGAAGCTGTCGCCGATCTGATTACGGCCCGCGAGCAAGAGGATATCGCCGATATGCTCTCCGGCATCAGTATGGACGGCACCTCCGCGGAATTGGCACGGATGCGCGAGATTCGAGAGAAGGCGAAGGGACGCTCGAAAGTCGCGCAGGAGCTGGCTGGCACCGATTCGCGTACCGAAGAGGAAGAATTTCTCACCGCTGCGCGCACCACGGCTACCTCGGATGAATTTGACTCCCTCATCTTCGGTGCACAGCAGACTGACACCGCCACGGCGCAGAAATCCGAGCCCCAAAAGCAGCCGGCGAGTGCCGATTCGGAGCTGCCGCTGTGAAACGAATGTCCTGGGCGGGCGGTCCGGCGCGCTCGCCCATCGCGCTCACTGGGCTCTGGAGGAATTCATGAACACCCCCTACACTTCGCGCACGCATCATATCTCCTGCCATTGGGAAGCTGTCTTGGAGCGGTTGCAGGCGTTTGAAGGATGCGCGCAGCAACTCAGCAAGGAGAAGGAAACGGACGCGCTTGAAACCTTCTACGCGCTGCATGATGAATTGGTGTCTGTCACCTCCAAAGCCACGCGCCGTGATGTCAAACAGTGCGTTGACAGCCCTGCTGTCGATGCTGCTTTCATCGAGTCTGTCTGGCTGTCTCTTGAACGGTATCCTGCACTTGTCCATCATCGAGAGATTGAGAACCTTGATACGGCAGGTTCTAAAATCTTCACGCGCTTTGCACCGGATGCGCCGGCGCATCCGGCCGAGAGAGAAAAGTTGATGCACCGCATCCAACAGGGATTTAGTATTGATGCTGAGGCGAGAAAGGCGTTGGAGTGGCAGCTTGCTAGCCGCACCGCGCCGCTTGCCTATCGGCATCAGATTATGCAGAGTTTAGAGACGCGGTTCGAGCTGGTATCCCATGCCCCCGATTTAGATGCTGCTGTCTTGCGCTTTTTTCGGTGCCTCTATCCTGATGCGCCTTTTAAGACAGGCGAGGTAAAGTTAGTCAAAACTGCCTCCGCGCTCTATTTCTGTCTGCCCACGGTGAAGGAAGCGTGCCAACCGTCTGCAGGCACCCTATTTCTCCAAAGAATTTGGCAGGTGGAACCGTTCGCGCACTTTCCCGTGTTCAGCACCTTTGATGCCGAGAAAGTGGATTTCGCCTTGCGGCAGCAAATTGCGGCAGATACAGGGCTCTCGATTGAATTGACTACCGCGATGCTGACCCGGATGATAGGCTTCCTGCCGTTAGATGAACTGGACCAGTTTCTCATTCACGATACATGGGGGCATCAGTGGCAGGAGAGTTTGCTCGATTTTGAAGAGCCTTATCGGAAACTGGCTGACTTTCATCGGCCGTTCTCGTTAACGGAGGGTGCTTCCGTTTTAGGCGAGCCCACAACATTTGCTGGGGCGTTTGTTATCACCGATTCAGGAGAAGTCTGTCTCAACCCGACGAAACTCCGGCAATTCATAGATGCCGAGTTTTATGAACGTTCTATCATTGCCTTCACGCCGATTGTCGCGGAGCTCTTAGCGGATGCTGTGGAGTATAAGTTCTTGATGCTGCATCCGGAGCAGGCGCATCTGCTGCCGAGTTCTTCGCTGCTCAAGAATTTTCCGAGTAAGTTGGACTTGACGCTCGCCGATCTTCGCAAATGCTTCGCGCGCGCCGCCGAGGTATTTCATACGTGGGTGGTTTCTGAAGAGGCTCGGCACCGTTTAAAGCAAGATTTGGCATGTCAGTTGCAAAGGCGTGTTGCAAGCGCGGTCATCGAAGAAGCCGTGCAGCACTGTAAAACGCAACTAGCCCGGCACTATCAACCCGAATGGGCTTGGGAGAAGACTGCTGATGGGCACCTGAAACTCAACGCCTTCAGTCTTGCCGCGTTGAACTTCCTCCGCATCCACGTTGCACTCCTGCACACATACGAGACGCTTGGACAGATGGAAACCCAGCACGCTTTCAGCGACACGCTGGTATTGGCAATGGGTACCTTTTTTCAGAAGGAACCGCAAAAGCATCTCTGGCGGCTCGACAGTTTTTTGACGGAGGGGTTCCTCCCGCGCTGGGAAAAATGTTTTGCGTAGGATACGGTGAGCAACATCATGGCGATTAAAAATCCACACTACCAATTCCGGACCGAGGCAGGCATGCTCATTAACTCCGGCACTTCGCGCAGCCTCGTCCTCTCAGGGAATATCCACGATCTTTTCTTTGTTGACGATGCCGCGCAGGGAGATTATATCCCCCTCGTGAAATTCCTTACCCGCAGTTGGGATATTCCGGGGTTTATCCTGATAGTCTATGAACTCAACGGCCCGCTCCGCTTCCTCCGCGCCAGCGATAGAGAGAAGCTGCAGGCCGCTTTTAATGTATGGCGGCAAGCCGCCGCGCCGGAACGTGATGCCCACCCCGGTTATGAGAAGTCATATCCACTCGATGCCCACCCCAGTGAGGACACGTTTGAACGCTATCTTGACGATGCGATCGGCAGCCCCACGCTGGCCTTGGAACTCCTGCGGCAATTCTGCATGATTTCTCGGACGACGAACCTCCGCGGCGAGAAGCTGCTAGCGGAGACGCTGCTCATCATCATCGAGGCAACCGATATGTTGCTGCCCGAGGGCGAGATTCGGAGTTTGAGTCAGGCGGATAGACACCGCGTCAGCATCGTTCAGGATTGGATTTCGGATTCAGAGTTCATGAAAGCCAGCGATACGGTTGTCTTCGTTGCGGAGTCTAAAAGCCTGGTTAATTCGCGAATTACGCGGCTCCCCCAGGTCATCGGTGTAGAGATTCCCTCGCCGCAGCTGGAGGTGCGTCGGCATTTCATCTCGTGGTTCAATAGAACGCAAAAACCCGCGGGGCAGACCTTAAACCTCTGGGGCACCCAGTCGCAACTTGCCATGCTGACGGCAGGTTTGTCGCTACAAGCGTTGCGCCAGCTGCTGGCCGCTGCGTGCTATTCTGGCGGGAAACTTCGCCCGGGGCACGTTATTGAGAAGGTCTCCGAATTTATCCAAGCGCAGTTAGGCGAAGATGTGGTGGAGTTTAAAAAGCCAGAGCACACGCTGAAGGATATCGTGGGGAACCGGAACCTGGTCGAATTTCTCAAGACGCGCCTTATTCCGCGCATTACCTCTACCGGGCCGGATGCCATCTCCGGGCTCAGCGTCTGCGGGCCCATCGGAAGCGGAAAGACGTTTATTTTTGAGGGGCTCGCAGGCGAATTGGATATCCCTGTCCTCGTGCTGAAAAACATTCGGAGCATGTGGTTTGGACAGACAGATGTCATTTTTGAACGGCTGCGGCGGTTGCTCATGGCACTCGTAAAGGTGCTGATCTTCGTTGATGAGGCGGATACGCAGTTCGGTGATGTCGGTAGAGATGCGCACAGCACGGAGCGCCGACTCACCGGAAAGATTCAGGCGATGATGTCCGATCCGCAGCTGCGCGGCAACATCACGTGGCTGCTGATGACAGCGCGCATCTATAATCTCTCCCCAGACTTGCGCCGAGAGGGCCGCGTCGGGGACATCGTCATCCCTGTGCTTGACCCGAGTGGGGAAGACCGGGAGGCGTTTCTCCGCTGGACACTCCGCAACGTTTTCAATCAAACTATCCCAGATGCGGCATTGCAACTGCTGCTAGAACATACCGATGGCTATTCCGCCGCCAGTTTCGCCTCCCTCCGGGCAGACCTCGAGGCAGCCAAGAATCTGAGAGACGACTTGACTGTTGATGACATCGTTGATGTCGTCTCTGACAGGATTCTCCCTAACATCGGCCCGATTCGGAAGTATCAGATTCTGCAGGCGTTTGTCAATTGCACCCGAAAATCGTTGCTACCGGGTGATTACTCCCCCGAAATCCGGGAATCGTGGCTGAGACAGATTGCGGAGTTGGAAGCGATAGGAGTAACCGGGTAGGAGGGACCGCCTGGTTTTGATAGTGCACGCATCGAGACGCGGGAGGTCTCTCCTACTGAGGGCATCGAGACGCGGGAGGGCGCGCCTACCGGGGAGAGTTGAGACAAGAGGGCGCACCTACTGAGGAATTTCGATTACTTCCCCACTCGCCGCGGAACGATACCCTGCTGTGATAATTTCAATCGATTGCGCCGCAAATTCGGCGTTCATCTCACTCTCCACGCCGTTCTCAATGCAATCAATAAACGCGCTGAATTCCCGCGCGCTGTCGTCACCGCTCCCGATATCCATCCACGCCTGCTTTGGACGCATCCCAACTTCAGATTGCGTGCTGCTCCACATCCCCATCGGATCGAGGGGGTGCGGTGGCGGCGGTTCAAACGCCGGTTCAGCAGCAAATACCGCCAAACGGTTCGCCGCGGCATCGAACGTCAACGTCTTCTCTGTGCCGACGAGATGCACTTTCTGCACGCCGCCGCGTGCATGACTCTGCCACCCGTAGCGTCCACCGATGATTGTTGCGGTGATGCCGCCTTCTAGCGTCAGCATCAGCGCGCCGAAATCTTCAACGCCGCAATCGTGATGCTCCTTGAAAAAGTAGTTCGCCGTTGCACCGAAGACGTTCTGAACGGGTTTCTGTGTGAGCCAATTCACCATTGATACCGCGTAAACGCCGACATCAAACATCTCGCGCTTTGCTTCAACGAAACTATAGCGTTCCACCGTCGGTTTCTCGATTCGTTTCTTGCCGACAGGCGCGCTCCCCGGGTGCCCCTTGGAGAAAAGGACATCGCAGTGAATCGCGCGCAGTTCGCCGATTTCGCCGTTTTCCAATCCCCCTTTCACGCTTCGCGCCCAGGGGCTGTGGATGTTGCTGAACATCTGCGTTCGGACACCGCTGCGCTTCACGGCGGCGACAATCTGGTTTGCATCGTCGGGGTTAAGTGCCATCGGCTTGTCGAGGTAAACGTGCTTGCCTGCTTCCGCGCACTTCGCGCCGACGCGCCCGCGCCGCTCCACTTCCGTGCAGAGACTCACGACATGCACATCGTCGCGCGCGAGTGCCTCGTCCAAATCTGGGATGAACGGCAGGTTCAGTTCTTCGGCGAGCGATTTTCCTAATGCGATGCGTTCCGCCGGTGCATCCCGTTCATCGGCGAATGCGATGAGTTGGCAGCGAGCGTCTTGCGCGAAATTCGGCGCGTAGTTTTCTTGGTGCGTGCGATGGCCGCCGAGTAATAGTATACCGTATTTTTCCATGGTTATCCCTCCAAAATGAATTTTCCTATCGAGACGCGGGATGCATCGAGACCGGGAGGTCTCTCCTACCGGGATGCATCGAGACCAGGAGGTCGCGCCTACAAGAGGTATCGAGACGCGGGAGGTCGCGCCTACAACGGTGTTGGTTGTCCGCTTTCAAGTGCCTGCGCGATAACAGGGGTCAATTCCGCTGATTCGCCCATTTCAAGCGGTGTCGCACTTAGATGGTGCCGCCCTATTGGCGTTTCATGATAGATAACCCCTTTGTTGCCTACCAGCATGACATCGCATTCGGGTTCTGCACGCGTGCGATTGACGCTCAAGACCGCGGATTGTCCGCCGGCGTATTGCACCATGAGCGTGAGTTGCGTTGCCTCCGCGTCGCTTTGCGCGTAGATGCGCTCCGGTTCTGCGGGCATCCATTCGTTTGCGAGAGCCATCACCGCCGCTGCTGGCTGTAGGAGAGACTTCTCCGTCGCGATTTGACAGACGCATCGCAGAAACACCGGGCTGCCGATTCGTCCCGACTTAATGACCGTTTGCACTGATTTTTGTAGTGATTCCATTTTTTCTCCTCTCTATTTTTCTGGGTTCATCTGCCACAGGAGGACTGTGCCATCCGCACTCCCACTCGCTAACGTCTGCCCGGCCGCACTGAAACGGACGCTCAAGATTTCACCGGTGTGCCCAATGAGAGTCCTTCGGAGTTCGCCGGTAGCCACATCCCACACTCGAACCTTGTAGTCCGGCCGTCCCGCTTCGCCGTGTGAATATCCACCCCCACTCGCCAGCGTCTGCCCATCCGGACTCCAACACAGGCTGGAGACAGAACCGAAGTGTCCAATAAGGGTTTTTCGGAGTTCGCCGGTAGCCACATCCCACAACTGAATCGTGTAGTCTGCCATTCCCACCTCGGTCCATGGATTTTGACCATTCCCACTTGCCAGTGTCTGTCCATCTGGACTGAAACAGACGCTTAAGATTTCACCGGTATGGCCGGTGAGCGTGTGGTGAAGGGTGCCGGTGGTTACGTCCCACAGCCGAATCACGTAGTCCTGATTCTTTGACCCCTCCCCACTGGCGAGCGTCTGCCCATCCGGGCTGAAATCCAGGCTACTGACATACTCGGTATTACCAGGCGGTGTGCCAAGCGTTTTCAGGGATGTGCTAGTGGCGACATCCCACACCCGAATCGTTTGGCCCCAGCTCCCACTCGCCAACATCTGCCCATCCGCACTGAAACACAGACTTGATACAAGCCGAGTATGCCCGGGCAATGTGTAGCGAAGGGTGCCGGTAGCCACGTCCCACAACCTAATCGTTTTGTCTTCTTCACTCGCACTCGCCAACATCCGCCCATCCGCACTGAGACTCAAACTGCTGTCATACACAGTGTATCCACCAAAATACGTGCGGCGAAGGACACCGGTAACTACATCCCACAGACGAACCTTGCCGTTGTCATCCCACAGCTGCACCTTGCCGTCTTTGTAGCCACAGACGAGCGTCTGCCCATCTGCACGCCAATACATATTTGAGACATGCGAGGTATGTCCAGTAAACGTGTGGCGAGGGAGACCGGTAGCCACATCCCACAGCCGAATCGTGCCATCCCAACTCGCACTGGCTAGGGTCTGTCCATCCGGACTCCAACCCATGTTAGAGACAGCGTCGGTGTGGCCGGTGAGCCTTTTCAAGGCTTCGCTGCTCGCCACATCCCACAGCCGAATCGTGCCATCCAAGTTCCCACTCGCCCACGTCTGTCTATCCGGACTCCAACATAGGCTAGAGACAGCATCGATGGGGACAGTGAGTCTTTTCAAGGGTTCTCTGCTCGCCACATCCCACATCCCTATCGTGTATGCCTTGTTCTTATTTTGAAACGTCTTCTCCTGACTTGCACTCACTAACGTTTCCCCATCCGCGCTGAAACGCACGCTATTAATACGCGCGCCAGGGTGTGCGATAAACGTCTGTCGAAGGGCCCCGGTGGCCACATCCCACAGAAGAACCTTATCAGCCTCATAGCCACTGGCGAGCGTCTGCCCGTCCGGACTGAAATCCAGGCTCAAGACCTCGCCGAGGAAGTCCGGGAGACTCCGGCGCAAGGTTCCGGTGGCCACATCCCACAGTTCAATCCAAGACCCCATTTCTACGACATGCCCCGCACAGGCGAGCGTGCCGCCGTCCGGACTGAAACGCACGCCAGTGACATAATCAAATGAGGTGGAGGTGAGGGCTCGTTGAGGTGTGCCGGTGGCGACATCCCACAGCCGGATGGTACCATCCAGACTGCCACTCGCGAGGACACGCCCATCCGGGCTAAAACAGACGCTGCTGACTAAGGCGGTGTGTCCTGTTAACAGGGCGCGTTCTTGATACGTTTCTGTGTCATAGAGCCACACCCCGATGGAACTCGCGACGGCTAGCAGTTTGCCATCCGGGGAAAACTGCATCTCATTGATATAGCCTTTGCCGAGACGCAGTTTGGCACCCTCCGGTAACGCCCATTGCGTGTAATCTTGGGCGAAACTGCACGGGAGAAAAAAGAGCACGGAAAGGATCAGTAGCGTTGAGAGGAAAAAAAGTGTCGTTTTCACGGGTTATGTCTCCTTTTTATCCATTCAAGAAAAGCGTTCAGTTCGGCAAATGTCAAGACGCGGGAGTTCGGCAAATGTCAAGACCGGGAGGTCTCTCCTACTGGGGGGCCGCTCACAGCGTCCCAAATCTGTTGGTAAGATTATTGCAGAAAATGCAAATTTTGTCAAGTTTTTTGCAATAATCGCGCGAAGGTGAGATTTTTGCGCGTACGAGAAAAACCTTGACATATACCGCCACATTCTGCTAAAATAAACGCAAATGCAATAAGGAGGATACTGAATGCGAGGAAAAAACCTGCAACAATTACTCGCTGAAGCGAAAGCAAACGTCGGACACATCTCCGCCGAGGAACTCACGGAAGCGGAACACCCTGTCATTCTCATTGATGTCCGCGACGAAGCGGATTACGACGCAGAACATCTGCCGAACGCTGTCTCGCTACCGCGCGGCTACCTTGAATTGGATATCGACGAGGTTGCACCAGACCAGGATGCACACATTGTCACCTACTGCGGCGGCGGCACCCGCGCCACTCTCTCGGCGAACACCTTGAAAATCATGGGCTATGATAACGTCTCTGTACTCACCGGCGGTTTCCGTGGATGGCAAGCGGAAGGTTTACCAACGGAAGCAGCCGATTAGTTTTTTTGCACCCGTAGGGCGAGGGCCGTTACGGTCACGTCTACAGTAAACGTGCGTGTGTCGCCCCGCGTAAACACGGTCACGTCTACAGAAAATGTGCGTGTGTCGCCTCGCGTAAACACGGTCACGTCTACAGAAAATGTGCGTGTGTCGCCCCGCGTAAACACGCTACCTTACTTACTTTAACGTTGTCATCTCTGCCGCCTCGCTGCAGAGATGTCCACTGTCCCTCGCCTTGCTACAAGCGCGCGAAATAGGAAATAACACAAATGCGAACAAAATGTCTGCTCTTAACGCTCGCTTTCATCGCTCTCTCCATCGGACAAGGCGATGCCAAAGACGAGCAACTCAACATCTTCACATGGGCAGGTTACGTCAGCGACGACATCCGCACCGGGTTTGAAAAGGAATTCGGCGTTGATGTCATCGTGGATACCTACGCTAGCAACGAAGACCTGCTTGCAAAACTCCAAGCCGGTGCCACCGGCTACGATGTTATCATGCCGTCCGACTACATGGTATCGATTTTAATCAAGTTGGACCTGTTGGCAGAATTAGAGCGGGAGGCTATCCCGAATTTTCAGAACGTCAGTCCGCTGTTCCTCGGCAAATACTTTGATACCGAGAACCGCTATTCCGTGCCGTATACGTTCGGCACCGCCGGCATCGCCTATGATTCGGATGTCGTCCAACCCGCGCCCGATAGTTGGAACGTCCTCTGGGATGAGAAGTACGCGAACCAGTTCAGTATGCTCGATGACCAGCGTGAGACGCTCGGTGTCGCCCTCAAACTGCTCGGGTATAGCCTCAACACAACTGATGTGAAGGAGCTCCAAGCGGCGAAGGAGAAATTAATTGCCCAGAAACCGCTCGTGAAGCAGTATAAAAGCGAGGCGGAGGAGTTGCTTGTCGCTGGGGATGTGGCGATGGCGCACTGCTGGAGCGGCGATGCGTTCCGTGCCGCCGAAACGCGCACCACTATTCGCTATGTCATTCCGAAGGAAGGCTCGAGCCAGTTTATCGACGCTGTCTGCATTCTGAGAGCCGCGCCGCACAGGGCACTTGCCGCGCAGTTTATTAACTACCTGCTGCGCCCGGAAATCAATGCGAAGATTACAGTCTTCACGAAATATGGAACGTGTGTACCGGCGGCGAAGGAGCACCTGCCTGAATCTTTGCGCGAGCACGAATTCATCTATCCACCGAAAGAGGTTTTGGAGTCGCTGGAATGGCTGAAAGACCCGGGGGATTGGACGCGGCACTATAACCGCGCGTGGGAAGAGCTTAAGGCGAGATAGTCATGAAAACACCTATTCACCGTAGGGCGAGGTCCTGCGCTGTAAGGCGAGATAGTCATGAAAACACTTATTCACCGTAGGGCGAGGTCCTGTGCCTCGCCGTGCGCTGTCCTGAGAAGAAAACGTAGTCTTCTCTTGAGTTGGGGCCGTTCTTTGTTATCAACATATCGCGAGGGACAGTGGACATCTCTGCAGCGAGGCTGCAGAGATGACAAAGTTTCGGCGTGACGGCCCTCGCGCTACGGGGGCCGGGGATTTTTTTTGTTAGAGATAAAGGCGAGATAGTCATGAAAACACTTATTCACCGTAGGGCGCGGTCCTGCGCTGTCCTGTGCAGAAAACGTAGTCTTCTCCTGAGCTGGGGCCGTTCTTTGTTATCAACATATCGCGAGGGCCAGGCCCTCGCGCTACGGGCCGCGAGGTGCTTTTTCTCTGTCCTCCTGTTTCTCAGTCTTCTCCGCTACGGTATTGCGGAAGGTTCCGATTGGCCGAGTTTTCTCGGCCCGGACCAGAACGGCAAATCCCCTGAGAAGCTAGATGTTGCGCCGTGGCCGCTAGCCGGTCCGCGCGTCGTCTGGCATACACAGACCGGCACCAGTTACGGCGCGCCTACCGTCGCGAACGGAAAGTTATTTATCTTCGCTCGGCACGGAGACATGGCACGCCTGTCCTGTTTGAATAGCCAGACCGGCACCGAACTCTGGCGGTTTGAATATCCGACGGACTACGAGGATATGTATGGCTATAACAACGGCCCGCGGTGTTGTCCCGTCGTTGATGGCGAGCGCGTCTATATCTTCGGCGCGGCGGGGATGTTGCACTGCGTGAACGTTTCTGATGGGACACTTTTGTGGCGAGTGGATACGGCAGCGCGGTTTCATGTCGTCCAAAACTTTTTCGGCGTTGCCTCCGCGCCTGTTGTGGGAGGCGAACTGCTCATCGTGCAGATTGGCGGTTCGCCGCCGGGGAGCCCGGAGGATATCTGGGGCGCGAACGGTAAACCGAAGCCGAACGGCAGCGGCATCGTCGCTTTTAACAAGCACACTGGGGAGGTTGTCTACCAGACTGCTGATGAACTCGCGAGTTACGCGAGCCCCATTATCACCACTATCAAAGGGCGGCGATGGGGATTGGCGTTCCTCCGCGGCGGCCTTCTCGGTTTTGAGCCCGCCACCGGCAAGATTGACTTCCACTACCCGTGGCGGCACCCCAAAATTGAATCGGTTAACGCCTCAACCCCTGTCGTTGCCGATGACCTGGTTTTCATCAGCGAGTCGTATGGGATAGGCAGTTCGGTTATTCAAGTGCGCCCGGGCGGGTACCGAGTCGTCTGGAAAGATACATCGCGCCGCCGTGAAAAGGCGATGGAACTGCATTGGAACACCGCTATTCATCACGAAGGCTATCTCTATGGCTGTAGCGGGCGGCATTCCAACGGCGCGGCGTTGCGGTGCGTTGAACTCAAAACCGGCAAGGTGATGTGGACACATCGGGTTGACGAGCGCGCTTCGCTACTCTGGGTGAACGATTACTTCATCTACCTCGGCGAATTTGGACGGTTGATGCTGCTCCGATGCACCCCCGAAACATTGGAGCAGTGCGCCCAGGCGATGCCGACTGATGAAAACGGGAAAGCGTTGATTCAGCATCCCGCTTGGGCGGCTCCTGTCTTGGCAAATGGGTTGCTCTACGTTCGCGGTAAGAATCGGCTCGTCTGTTTCGCCCTTACGGCTTCCACAACGTTGCCTCAATAAACCTTTCGCCATCAGGTTCCTCATCAAAATAATAGACTGTTACGATGGTGCCATCTGGGCGTTGCACAGTGCGGGGGTAGCCGATGTCGTGGTCTGCCCCGTTATCGCGCAGGACGATTTCACCGCTCCACGTCTCGCCTGCATCGCTGCTCAGCTTAGCACAGATGCGATGGGGGGCATCCCGATAGCCGTAGATAAGACACAGGGTTCTGTCGTGCAGAAGCGTCAAGGTCGGCGGATTTCCACCGTTCCCAGTGTTTTCCACGGGGCGGTTTTTATAGTGCCATGTGTGTCCGTTGTCGGCTGAAGCGTAAAGATCGATCCAGTTTTCCCGATTTTGCCAATTTTCAGGCGACTTGCCGCCGCCTCGGCACCGCACTGCTACCAAAATGTGTGAATCGGACAGCCGCACGCTTGCTGGCATGATGGCGAACCCTTTCGGTTCCGGCCCGATTTGCGCGTGTCGCGAGAAGGAGATGCCGCCATCAACCGTGCGCGCACAGAATATCAGGCCTTCTTGTCCGTTCGCTTTGGAGGCGGTGAGGAAAAGCAGGCATTCGTCGGAATTGGAGACGAGGTAATCGGTGCGGGCGGCGATGCCGGTGTAGCCGAAATCGGGCAGCCGAAACGGGCCCTCCCAACTTTTGCATCTATCTGTGGAGGTATAAAACCACGAGTAGGAGCCGGCTGTCAATCCTGCTCTACTGCACATCATCGCAAAATCAGGGTGCGTGAAATTGACGCGCCGCGGCGATTCGTAAACATCCGCCGCCGCCACGCTGTGCTGATTCTGTCCGTGTTCGTTGGCAGACAGTGTGCCTTTGCCGGGGAGGCGGCACGGTGTCTCGGAGACGCTCCATGTTTCGCCGCCATCAAGGCTGCGCGCCTGCATCGCAGTGAACGGTTTATCCCGGTCGCGGCGATGAAAGCCTGCATCCGATTTGTGGTAGCCGACAGTGAACCCGACGACGATTTCGTTATCCCATGCCCAAATACCGTAGTTTGCGGGCCAGCCGGCAAAGCGGCCCGGCTCGCGATAAAGCGTGACCTGTTTCATAATGTGCTTCTCCTGAAAATGCGGGTTTTGGATATGATAGCAGGTTTTCGGTATTCAGACAACAAAAAACGACTTGACATCCAGATGCAAATCCGAGATAATGGATGATGATGAAGAACCACCCCGAAAAAGGAGAGCAGCATGAACCAACACCGCAGCAGCGAAGATACCATCACCACCATGTTCCTTGACATTTTAACGCCGATGCGTTCAAAATGGGATATTGATGAGCAGGCACCGCAACCCTTCGTCGAAAATGACCGGAAACCGGATGCAATTGTTCGGACAACTGAACGATATCCACTCGCCATTGAGGTGAAAATTGACACGGCACGCGGGGCAAACGAGGCTGGCGAAGAACAGGCACGTCTGCATTACCTCGGCAAAACGCTCAAGACGACGCTGCAGCCGGTTGCGAGTGCCATCGCAATTCGCATTCCGCATGCATTCAGGACGATGCCGAGGGACGCAATTCGCGCGAGTCTTGAGGCAGAGGAAGCGTTCCGCTATATTTTGCTCAACGTTGACGAGCCGCGCCGCTTCCCAAAAAGGGGTTGGCTGGCGGGTAGCATCGCCGATATCGCGATGGCTATTACCATCGGTGCGATGCCGATTGCCAAGATAGAGCAGGCCGCCAAAATTCTGGAGCATGGTATCCGGCGCGCTGCTGCTATCGTTGATGGGGCTCTCCAACAGCGTCCGCGGCTCGGTGAGAAAATCGGGGGTATCCTCGTGCAGGAACCGGGTGAACAGACGAACCAGTTGGCGATGCTCATCATCAGCAACGCGCTCGTTTTCCAAAGTTACCTCGGGCGAACGCCGGCTCTGGAAGAGGTGCCGTCGCTCAGCGAACTCATCGCTGCTTACGGGCAGCTTGACTCCGACGAGGTGCTAAGAGCGTGGCGCGCTATCCAAAAGGTGAACTATGCGCCGATTTTCAACGTAGCCTATCAACTCGTCCGGATTCTCAGTGCAGACGATAAACTGGTGGGCAAGGTGCTGAGTGTGCTTCGTGACACGGCGCGCGATTTGGAGCTGATGGGGCTCGCGCAGGAGCACGAGCTCGCCGGCATCGTCTTCCAGAGACTCATCGCCGACCGGAAGATTATCAAGGCAAACTATACGCGCCCGGAATCTTCTGCGCTCCTTTGCGCGTTGGTTTTACCTTCGCTTGGAGAGATGGATGCCCTTCCGAAGGTTGCGGATTTTGCTTGCGGCACGGGTTCTCTCCTCAACGGCGTTTATCAACGCCTCCGCCTGTTGCATGAACAAGCCGGCGGCGATGCAGCGGACATCCATCAGCAGATGCTAGAGCAGAACCTCGTTGGGTGTGACATTTTGCCGAACGCGGTGCATCTCACGGCGGCTATCATCGCCAGTACCCAGCCGCAAACCTGCATTGGCTCCACGCGTATCCATACGATGTCCTACGGTACTGTGCGCGAAGATGGGCTCTACGGCATCGGTGCACTGAATCTATTGAACGACCCGGGCGGCACGCTGCCTCTCCTATTAGGGACAACGGAGATGACGACTGGGCACAGCATGGAGACGACGGCTCTCCAGGAAGCGTTTCGTCACGGCGAGATGGATATCGTCATCCAAAATCCACCGTATACTCGGAGCGCAGATCCGAATGCGAACATGCCGAAGAATATCTTCGCCGACAAGA
Source organism: uncultured Poribacteria bacterium (assembly GCA_958296135.1). Lineage (GTDB taxonomy): Bacteria > Poribacteria > WGA-4E > WGA-4E > WGA-3G > AGPOR5. The sequence continues at coordinate 2,361,353 of CATQHZ010000001.1, read as the reverse complement.
AGGTTGATGCAGCGATGCGCGCGTCGCTGCGGGCCCAAAAAGGACGGCTCTCTGGTAACAACCCTGGACTTGGCGCGTCCTTCGTCGATCTTGCCGACAGAATGCTAAAGCGGGGTGGCAAGATGGCGTTTGTGCTTCCCTTAACGGTTATCACCGGAAATAGTTGGTATAAGGTGCGCGGCATGTGGGCGCACGAATATCACGATGTGATTGTCATCAGCATTGCGAATCCCGACATTGAGGCGTGCACGTTCTCAGCAGATACGGGGATAGCGGAGTGTCTCGTCGTCGCAACGAAAGGCGCGGGGCAGAACACTGGCAGCGCGACGTTCGTCTGTCTTGACAGATGTCCCGATGGCGAATTGGAGGCGCAGGAAATTGCGAGACAGATTCATCTGCGGAAGGGGAGCCGTCATCTTGACGAAGATGTGCTTGGCGGCGGTGCGCCGCTCAACGTCGGCGATGAGACGCTAGGACATGTCATCTCCGCGCGCTTACCTGAAAATAATAGTGCCTGGCCTGTCTCGCGTGTCAAGGACATGATTGCTGTCCAATCGGCGTATCATCTCGCGAACGGCGTGCTGCGACTGCCGCGGCAGACTTCAGATATTCGCCTGCCAATTTGTGCCGCATCCGAAATCGGGACGCTTGGGACGGGCCCCAAGGATATATACGGTGGCAGCGGCAGAGGGGCATTTGACGTTGTGAAGGCGTGTCCTGACACGGCGCAGTATCCTGTTTTGTGGCATGTACGTTCGGATTCGCAGCGAACGATGCGAGTTGCCCCTGATGCGCACGCGATGCCGCGTCCGAATATGGCGGAAAAGGTGCAGCGTATCTTGCAACTGAACAGCCGCGTCCACTATAATTTGGAGATGCGGTTCAATGCGAATTCATTGGCGGTGATGTTCACTGAAGAGAAATCTCTCGGCATCGCTTTGATTCCTAACGTATATTTCTCGGACGAGAGATACGAGTATGCGTGGACGTTGTGGTGCAATTCGACGTTTGGTTTGCTCTGCCACTGGCTGCACAGTGGTAAGCAACAGCAGGGCCGCGGGAAGTTGAGTCGTGCGGCGTTTGATTCGATGCCGACGCTAGATGTCCGCCAATTATCGGATGCGGCCTTGGCTCGTGCCGAACGGATTTTCCACGCGCTGAAGGGGCGAGAGTTGCGTCCATTCAATGAAATGGATATAGCGGAAAAACGCGATGAACATCGGTGGGAGTTGGATGGGCTGTTGTTATCGGAGGTTCTCAGCATTTCGGCGGCAGCGCGTCCGGATGTGCATGAGGGGCTTGCGCTGTTGCGGCGGATGCTATGTCGGGAGCCGAGCATCAACGGTGGGAAGAAATCGTAGGTTCGATTTTGCTTGCATTTTGCTGAGAAATCGGTTATAATAAAAAAAGATAATAGTTAGGAGGGTTTCTCCTCATGGCATATAGCAGTTTTACCTTAAGCAAAGTGTCGCGCGCCTTTCACTTGGAGACGGTTTGGAAGCGCGGTATTTTTTCGGAGATTGCGCCGGTGGAGCCGAGTGCAGCGCTCACCACGGTCTTGGAGCGGAATCTGCCGTTTGCGCTGACGATGGGTACGGAGAAGGCGAAATCGGAGTTGATTGTCGCCCAAGTTCTCATTGAGTTGTGTTTACGCTTTGAGCACCGCGTGAGTCTTTTTTCGGGTATTGACTTCAACGTAGATGCCAGCAACGGTTTGACGGGTGTGTGCGATTTTTTGGTGAGTCTGTCGCCCCAGCTCGTTGATTTAGAGGCGCCGGCTATCATCCTCGTCGAAGCAAAGAGGGATAGTCTGATAGATGGGCTTGGGCAGTGTGTTGCGGAGATGGTTGCGGCGCAGCGTTTTAATGCGGAAGCCGGCAATGACATTCCGTGCATCTATGGTGCCACCACGTCGGGGTTAGATTGGCTGTTCCTGAAATTGGCGGGCCAGACACTCTCCATAGACATGACGGCCTACCAACTCTCGCAGTGCGACAAGATTCTGGGTATCCTTGCGAGTATGGTGTCGCAAGAGGCGTGAGTTGCCGGGGGCGTTGCCAAAGATAGGAGGATTTCTCATCATGGCGTATAGCAGTTTTACCTTAAGCAAGGTGTCGCGCGCCTTTCACTTGGAGACGGTTCGGCGGTTCGGGCTTTTTTCGGAGATTGCGCCGGTGGAGCCGAGTGCTCATCTCACGGCCTGCTTGAAGCGGCATCTGCCGTTTGCGCTGACGATGGGTACGGAGAAGGCGAAATCGGAATTGATTGTTGCGCCGGTTTTGGTGGAGCTCTGCTTGCACTTTGCGGACCGCGTGAGTCTTTTTTCGGGGATAGATTTCAATGTGGATGCCTCCAACGGTTTGACGGGTGTGTGTGATTTTTTGGTGAGTCTGTCACCCCAGGCCTTTGATTTAGAGGCCCCGGCTATCATCCTCGTTGAAGCTAAAAGGGACAGTCTGACAGATGGGCTTGGGCAGTGTGTTGCGGAGATGGTTGCCGCGCAGCGCTTTAATGCGGAAGCCGGCAATGACATCCCGTGTGTCTATGGTGCCACCACGTCTGGCACCGAGTGGCTGTTTCTGAAATTGGCGAGCCAGACACTCTCCATAGATCTGACAGTCTACCCACTCTTGCAGTGCGACAAAATTCTGGGTATCCTTGCGAGTATGGTGTCGCAAGAGGCGTGAGCTGCCGGTGCGTTGCCAAAGATAGGAGGATTTCTCATCATGGCGTATAGCAGTTTTACCTTAAGCAAAGTGTCGCGCGCCTTTCATCTGGAGACGGTTTGGAAGTTCGGTCTCTTTTCGGAGATTGCGCCGGTGGAGCCGAGCGCGCCGCTCACCACGGTCCTGAAGCGGAATCTGCCGTTTGCGCTGACGATGGGTACGGAGAAGGCGAAATCGGAACTGATTGTCTCCCCAGTTCTCATTGAGCTGTGTTTACACTTTGCGGACCGCGTGAGTCTTTTTTCGGGTATTGACTTCAACGTAGATGCCTCCAACGGTTTGACGGGTGTGTGTGATTTTTTGGTGAGTCTGTCACCCCAGCGCTTTGATTTGGAGGCCCCTGTTATCGCGCTGGTTGAGGCGAAGAATGCGGATGTAAAGCAGGGAGTCGGGCAGTGTGTTGCGGAGATGGTTGCGGCGCAGCGCTTTAATGCGGAAGCCGGTAATGACATCCCATGTGTCTATGGTGCCACCACGTCTGGCACCGAGTGGCTGTTCCTGAAATTGGCGGGCCAGACACTCTCCATTGACCTGACAGTCTACCCACTTTCGCAGTGCGACAAAATTCTGGGTATCCTCGCCAGCATGGTGTCGCAAGAGGCGTGAGCTGCCGGTGCGTTGCCGAAGATAGGAGGATTTCTCATTATGGCGTATAGCAGTTTTACCTTAAGCAAGGTGTCGCGCACCTTTCACTTGGAGACGGTTCGGCGGTTCGGGCTTTTTTCGGAGATTGCGCCGGTGGAGCCGAGTGCTCATCTCACGGCTTCCTTGGAGCGGAATCTGCCGTTTGCGCTGGCGATGGGTACCGAGAAAGCGAAATCGGAACTGATTGTCTCGGACATTCTCGTAGAGTTGTGCTTACACTTTGATAACCGCGTGAGTCTTTTTTCGGGTATCGACTTCAACGTAGATGCCTCCAACGGCTTGACAGGTGTGTGTGATTTTTTGGTGAGTTTGTCGCCCGAGACATTTGATTTGGAGGCTCCTGTTATCGCGCTGGTTGAGGCGAAGAATGCGGATGTGAAGCAGGGAGTCGGGCAGTGTGTTGCGGAGATGGTTGCGGCGCAGCGCTTTAATGCGGAAGCCGGTAATGACATTCCGTGCGTCTATGGTGCCACCACGTCTGGCACCGAGTGGCTGTTCTTCAAGTTGGCGGAACAGACGCTCTCTGTTGACTTGAAAGTCTACCAAATCGAACGTTGCGACAGAATTCTGGGTATCCTTGCGAGCATGGTGACACAGCAGGTGTGAACTGCCGGTGCTGCCGAGCACAGGAGGTTTCTCCTCATGGCGTATAGCGACTTTACCGTAGATACGGTGGAAGAAGCCTTTCAGTTAGAGACGCGCTGGACTACCGGACTCTTTTCTGAAGCAGAGCCGGTGATACCGAGCGGATATCTTACCACCGGTTTGGCGAAAAAGGCACCGTTAGCCATCGCTATGAACACCGAGAAGGCGAAATCGGAACTCATCGTTGCCGATATTTTGGTTGAACTCTGCGAGAATTTTGACGGGCGTATCAGTCTTTTCTCGGGTGTTGATTTCAACGTTGATGCCGATAAAGAGTTGACCGGGGTGTGCGATTTTTTAGTAAGTTTGTCCCCAAACCGAATGTCTGTGAAGGCACCGGTTATCGTCCTCGTGGAGGCCAAAAAGGACAGTCTGACGGATGGGCTTGGGCAGTGTGTTGCGGAGATGGTGGCGGCGCAGCGTTTTAATGCGGAAGCCGGTAATGACATTCCGTGCGTCTATGGTGCCACCACGTCGGGGTTAGATTGGCTGTTCCTGAAATTGGCGGGCCAGACACTCTCCATTGATCTAACTGCCTACCAAATTGCGCAGTGCGACAAGATTCTGGGCATCCTTGCGAGCATGGTGACACAGCAGGCGTGAATTGTTGGTGCGATGCCGGGCAGCGGAGGTTCTTTCGTTATGCCGTATAGCAGTTTTACGCTTGATAGGGTGGCGGAAGCGTTCCAGTTAAAAGAAATTGATGGTGCCAGCATTTTTGCTGACAGCGAACCGGTGGTGCCGAGCGCATATCTTACTAAAGCCTTGTCAAAAAAGGCACCGTTAGCAAAGGCTATCGGCACGGAGAAGGCGAAGTCCGAGTTGATTGTCGCGGATATCCTCATCTTGGCGAGCAGCGTAAATCACGACACGGGAGGTTAGCATATCATGGCGTATAGCAATTTCACCTTCGATTCTGTACGGAAGGCATTTGCGCTTGAAACGGTTCAGTCTATCGGGCTTTTTGCTCAAGCAGAGCCGGTGGAGCCGAGTGAGTATCTCACCACAGGCTTGGCGAAAAAGGCTCCATTAGCGATTGCCATCGGGACCGAGAAAGCCAAGTCCGAGATGATTATTACCGATATTCTGGTTGAGCTCCGCGAGCACTTTGAGGGCCGTGTCAGTCTTTTTTCAGGGATAGACTTCAACGTAGATGAGCAAACCGGTCTCGTCGGTGTCTGTGATTTCCTTATCAGTTTGTCGGCATTGCAAGAACAGGTGGAGGCTCCTGTCATTGTCCTCGTGGAAGCCAAAAATGCGGATGTGAAACATGGGCTTGGGCAGTGTGTTGCGGAGATGGTTGCGGCGCAACGCTTTAATGCGGAAAAAGGGAACGATATTCCGCGCGTTTATGGTGCCACCACCACCGGCACCGAGTGGCGGTTCCTGAAATTGGAGGGGAAGAGGCTCCACATGGATATGGGTGCCTACCACATTGAGCGTTGCGACAAGATCCTCGGCATCCTCGCAAGCATGGTAAACCAACAGGCGTGAACTGTCAGCGCGATGCCGGGCAGCGGAGGTTCTTGCATCATGGCGTATAGCAACTTTACTTTACAAGCGGTGCTGCAAGAGTTTCAGTTGGAAAGGACTAACGCCGCGGGGCTCTTTGCTGACGTTGAACCGGTGGAGCCGAGCGCGTATCTTTCCACGGCGTTGGAGCAAAAAGTCCCGTTAGCGACGGCTATCGGCACGGAGAAAGCGAAGTCGGAGCTGATTGTCTCCGAGGTTCTGTTTGAGCTCCGGGAGCACTTTGAGCGTCGTATCAGTCTGTTTTCGGGGATTGACTTCAATGTGGATGACGAGAGCGGCTTAGTCGGTGTGTGCGATTTTTTGATAAGTTTGTCACCCTGGCAAGCGTTTGTTGAGGCCCCTGTTATCATTCTTGTTGAGGCAAAGAATGATAAACTTGAAAGCGGCCTCGGGCAATGTGTTGCAGAGATGCTAGCGGCGCAGCGCTTTAATGCCCAAAAAGGGAATGACATCCCGCGCGTTTATGGTGCCACCACGACAGGTATCCTGTGGCGGTTCCTGAAATTGGAGGCGCAAACCCTCTCTATGGATATGGCACCCTACCAGATCGCACAGTGTGACAAGATTCTCGGCATCCTTGCGAGTATGGTAAACCAGCAGGCATAAATCATGTTCGCGGAATCTGATTGACAAAAATCGGGAAATCTGTCATAATGTCACGCGAGTTGCGCTACCCCGCATCTCACCGCGAAGAAAGACTTGGACACAAAAGGAACGATACCCTTATGGAAAAAAACCATCTATTTCAGGCCCCGCGCCTGCACGCGATTGCGAGAAATATCTTTGTTGCCGCCGGTGCGTCCCGGCACATCGCCGAGGATGTCGCCGAGATTCTCGTCAAGGCGAACCTCGCCGGGCACGATTCCCACGGCGTGCTCCGCGTCCCTGCCTATCTGAGAGGCATCGATGGCGGTTACCTCAACCCGGCTGCCGAGCCTGCCATCCTCGCTGAGACTGCGAATACGTTACGCCTTGATGGCGGCGGCGGTTTTGGACACTATACGTCGCGCTGGAGCATGAGACGGGCGATTGAAAAGGCACAAGCGGATGTCTCCTGTTGCGTCAGCATCTCCAACACCGGGCATATCGGGCGTTTGGGAGAATATGCTGAGCAAGCCGCCGCGGCGGGCTGCATCGGGCTCATCACCGTCGGCATGGGCGGCGAGGGCGCGGGGCCGACGGTGCCTTACGGCGGTGCGAAAGGGCGATTTAGCACGAACCCTATCGCCATCGGTGTGCCGACAGGGGACGCATCGCCGTTTATCGTTGACTACGCCACTAGTGTCGTAGCCGAGGGGAAAATTCAGGTGGCGCGGAGCAAAGGCACCGAGCTGCCGGAGGGCTGTATTTTAGACAAGCACGGCGCGCCGAGTGTCAAACCTGCCGATTTCTATGATGGCGGCGCACTGCTGGCTTTCGGTAAACATAAAGGTTACGCGCTCTCCATGTTTACCTGCTTGCTCGGGGGATTGGCGGGAACATTTGACGTTGACACGGGACGCATGAACGGCATTTTCATGCAGGTAATTCGTCCGGCTGCCTTTACGCCGTTGGCCGCGTATCAGAAAGGGGTGCGCGCGTTTTTAGACGGCATCAAGGCGACACCGCCTGCTTCTGGGTTTGACGAAGTGTTAGTCCCTGGTGATTTTGAACATCGCACCCGCGTGCAAAGACTCGTCAGCGGCATTGAGATACCGGACACTATCCACACGCAGTTGCAGGAATGCGCGGCAAGATTCAGCCTATCGCTCGGTGAAGATACAGTTGAAGCGGCAGACAAGGCACGCTACCGCCCCCAATAATGCCAGTAGGCACGCTTTGGCAGCGCGAAGGAGACACCCATCGTGAAAAGGCACATAGTGGAAGCCACGCACCTACAGGCATTCACTCGGAATGTATTCATCGCGGCAGGCACGCCGCAGCACATTGCTGAGGATGTCGCCGAGATTCTTATCAAGGCGAACCTCGCCGGGCACGATTCCCACGGCGTGCTACGCATCCCTGCCTACCTGGAAGGCATTAAGAGCGGCGGCATTGTACCAGCGGCGGAACCAAAGGTGCTACGGGAAACCGAGAATACGCTGCACGTTGATGGCCAGGGCGGCTTCGGACACTATACCGCGCGCTGGACAATTCGGCGCGTTATTGAGAAAGCGAAGCAGACGCGGAACAGTTTCGCAACGCTCACTCGGACGGGACATATCGGCCGGGTTGGTGAATACGCCGAAGAAGCCGCCGCTGCGGGGTGTATCGGTATTATCACCGTCGGTGGTGGCGCGAAGGGCGGCGGACGCATTCTCCCCTTCGGCGGCGCAGAAGGGGCACTCGGTACCAACCCTATCGCTATCGGGGTTCCTACTGGCGATGACAGCCCGTTCCTCTTGGATTTCGCAACGAGCATGATTGCAAACGGCAAAACCTACGTCGCGGACAGCGAAAATCGCGCGCTGCCCCCGGGGTGCGTTGTTGACAAACACGGCAATCCCACCGTCAAAGTTGCCGAATACAAGGATGGCGGACACCTGCTCGCCTTTGGCAAACACAAAGGCTACGCGCTCTCCCTTTTCGTCGCCCTGCTCGGTGGATTAGGCGGAACGTTTAATCCCAACGCCGGACAGATAGGGGGGCTCACTATGCAGGTTATCGATGTCAATGCCTTCACGCCGCTGGCTGAATATCAGAGCGGCGTGCGCGCGTTTTTAGATGTCGTCAAAGCGACACCGCCTGCCCCAGGGTTTGACGAAGTCTTGGTACCGGGTGACTTTGAGGCGCGCTCCCGTGCACAGAGGTGGGAAAACGGCATCGAGATACCGGATACCCTCTATCGGCAGATTCGGGCTTGCGCCGAGGAATTGCGGGTTTCTCTGGACTTTTGAATGTCAAGCCCTTCGTGCTAAAACCCCCGCGGTCCGTAGCACTAGGGAAAACCTGTCCCTCGCGAACTCTCACGCACAACGAAAGGAATTGCTAATGCTATGCAAACACCTCTTTATCACACTAGCGATGCTATTGTGTCTTTCACAGATTGCCTTCGCGCAAGAGCATACCTATTTTGAGAGCGAGGGTAGCATTCGTACTACCGCCTTCTCGCCGGTGAATGCCGCACTCGTCGCGAGTGGCGGGGAGGACAACACTGTTAAGCTGTGGCATTTGCGCGAGGATACTGTTACAACGCTGCGGGGCCACACCGATATTGTCAACGCCGTGGCATTTTCGCCCGATGGACGGCTACTCGCCAGCGGCAGTGACGACTACACGCTCAGATTGTGGAACGTTCGCCAAAGCCGGGAAACCGCAACGCTTGAACATATCACCGACCGGGCGCGCTCGCAAATCAAGGCGGTTGCCTTTTCGTCCGACCGGCAGGTGCTCGCGAGTGCCGGCATGCATGTGAAACTATGGCATGTCCAAAATCGGCAAGAGATAGCCACGCTCAGACATGGGAAATGGGCGTTCGCAGTTGACTTTTCGCCCAATGGGGAGCAACTTGCTGTTGGATACGAAGACGGCTCCGTGAAAATTTGGCATGTTCAACGGAAGCGAGTTATCGCCACGCTGGAAGGCGATACAGCGGGAGTTTTCTCTGTTAAGTTTTCACCGGACAATCAACGCCTCGCGAGCGCGGGGTATCATGGCGAAATCAAGTTGTGGGATGTTGCGGGATGGAAGCTCCGTGGCACCCTCCGCACACATATTGGGACGGTGAAGGATATTGCGTTCTCCGACGATGGAAAGACGCTGGCGAGTGCCGGTGCTGAGGTAGTCCACCTCTGGGACGTGGATAGCGGTGCGCAACTCGTTGAACTCCAAGGACATAGTGGTTGGGTAAACGCGCTCGCTTTTTCCAGCGACAGAATGACGCTTGTCAGCGGCGGTGAAGACAGGACGCTCCGCTTTTGGGACATCGCGTCGTATCTGAATACTGGGCAAGTGGCTGAACGAGACATCGTTCGGCTGATTTACTTCCTCCCTCAGGGCCGTTCTGGCCAACCGAATATGTGGGCAAAATTAGATACGCTCATCAGAGAGGTGCAGCAATTTTACGCCGCCGAGATGCGAAGACACGGGTTCGGTAGGAAAACCTTCACTTTTGAAACCGATGCGGCAGGAGAAACCCTGGTCTATCAGGTGGATGGGAAATTCCGCGACCGGTATTATCATACCCAAACGTCTGAGAAAGTGATGGAGGAGGTCGCGGAGCAGTTTGACATGTCAAACAACGTCTATCTCGTCGCTGTTGATATTAGCAGCCAAGTCATTGACGACGAAAATACGTGTGGGGTAGGCGGCGGCCGATGGTTTGAGAGGGAAACGTATCAGCGAGAAACCAGCGGCTGGGCAGTCATTCCTGCTTCTGGCGACTGTTTTGATAACGTTCAGGTAGCGGCGCACGAACTGGGGCACGCCTTTGGATTGGAACACGACTTCCGCAGCGATGCCCACATCATGTCCTACGGCATCGCGCCGAACCAGCTATCAAGATGTGCCGCTGAATGGTTGGGGGCCAGCCGTTTCTTTAACGCTGAGCAGCCGGCTTTCAATGAACTAACAACGCTTCAGATGCTTTCACAACAGCGGTATCCACCCAACGCCAGAAACTTCACGCTCCAGTTTGAGATAGCGGATGCCGATGGACTCCATCAAGCGCAATTGTTGATACCCACGACACGCCAAGACCCGGGATCCGGCATCAAATTGCACAGTTGTCAGCGGTTGCGCGGAGAAACCGGTATCGTTGCGTTTCACATCGATTCTGCCTTAACGGCGCGCCGAGTCAACGATATCAGGTTGCAAGTGATTGATGTCAACGGCAATATCACGCGTCAGGATTGGACGCTCCGTGCCGATGATTCGCTCATTGCCCAAAATCCGTTAGATGTCAACGGCGATGGGACGGTGAACGTTGCAGATTTGGTGTTAGTTGCATCGAATTTTGGCAAATCGATGGGGGCCGGGGCCCATCCGAATCCTGATGTGAACAGCGATGGCATCGTGGATATTACCGATCTGGTGTTGGTGGCGAGTGAACTGCAGGCTGGTATTGGTGCTGCGCCGGCGCAAACTGCACAACTTGCTGATGACGTTCAAAAGTGGCTCGAGCAGGCGATGCACCGCGCCGATAGAGATGCAACTGTTCAAAAGGGAATTGCGATGCTTGAGACACTCTTGGCAACTTTGCGCCCGGTACAGACAGCACTGCTCCCTAACTATCCCAACCCGTTTAATCCGGAGACATGGCTTCCGTATCAATTGGCTGCGGATGCCGAGGTTACGTTCACGATTTATGATGCGCGTGGGCGGCAGGTGCGGCGGTTAGAGTTGGGGTATCGGGCTGCGGGTGTTTATCAGACGCGGGCGCGCGCCGCCTATTGGGATGGCTGCAACGAGATGGGTGAGCCGGTGGCGAGTGGACTCTACTTTTACACGTTATCCACCGGGAATTTTACCGCTACGGGGAAGATGTTCGTCAGAAAATAGCGCGGGGCTAGAGTGTCAGGGTGAATTTCTATATCTGCCCTCACAGCCGCAAACAAGGAGAACGAAATTGTTTTGAAAAAACCTTGACATTGCCCCGAGAAAATGTTACACTAGTGTCAGGGTGGATTTCTATATCCGCCCGAAGGATAGAAACCCATGAATCTTGGACTCACGGACAAAATTGCGGTGGTAGGCGCGTCAAGCCAAGGACTTGGGCGTGCCATCGCGCTCGGATTGGCGCAGGAAGGCGCGAAAGTCACCATCTGTGCCAGAAATAGCGAGGCCCTTGACGCAACCGCGGACGACATTCGACAGCAGACCGGCGGCGAAGTCCTCGCCGTGCCTACCGATGTCAGTCAGCCTGAACAGGTTAAGGCACTCATTGACGCGGCAGTCTCGCACTTCGGCGGTATTGATATTTTGGTTAATAATGCTGGTGGCCCGCGCGCGGGCCGGTTCGCGGTGCTCGCCGCTGAAGATTACCAGACTGCGGTGCAGCTCAACCTGATGAGCACGATAAACCTCTGTCGCGCCGCTGTGCCGATGATGCAGGCGCGCGGCGGTGGCAGAATTATCAACCTCACCTCTGTCTCGGTGAAGCAACCGGTGGACGGCCTCATGCTGTCAAATATGGCACGTACTGGAGTTATCGGGTTTGCGAAAACGCTGGCGACGGAATTGGCACCGGATAACATCCTGGTGAACAATGTCTGTCCCGGTATTATTTTCACGGCTCGCATCCAGCAGCTCGCGACGGTGCGCGCGGAAGAGGCGGGCATCACGTTTGAGGAGGCACTGGAGAAAATGACAGCGGATATCCCTCTCGGCAGAATCGGCGAGCCCGCTGAGTTTGCGAACCTCGTCGTGTTTCTTGCATCGGAACGCGCCAGTTATATCACCGGGACAACGATTCAGGTGGATGGCGGCATGGTGAAGGCGTTGCTGTAGTAGCAATGACTCAAAGAAAATCCGAGATATTGACAACGTCGATATCGGAATACGGAAACAGACTCTCTTGCACAGAAGCCCTCTATCGGCCGTCTTGCGAACAACAGAAAAAACGATGCGAATCTCCGTAATCATCCCTGCATTTAACGAAGCGCGAACGATTCGCCAAGTCGTGGATGCCGTGCAGGCGTTGCCGCTTGACACGCAGATTATCGTCGTCAACGACGGTTCAACGGATGGCACGCAAGCGGTGCTTGAGGAGTTGCGGAAAGGAGCGGCACTCACCGTTGTTCATTACGACGGGAACCGCGGCAAGGGGTTTGCAATTCGGACCGGGTTGGCGCATGTCGAAGGCGATGCTGTCGTCATCCAAGACGCGGACTTGGAGTTGTGCCCCGATGAGCTACTGACTCTTGTTGAGCCTCTGTTCAGTAGGAGGGACATTCCTGTTCCAACAGTAGGAGTTACCTCGGGGCCCGATGTCCATGTCGTCTACGGTTCACGGTTTCTTAACGGCAGGGGTAACGCGAGTTGGCTGAACTTCACGGCGAACTGGCTCCTTGCGGGTTGGACGCGCTTTCTCTATGGGTGCCGCATCACCGATGAGTCCACCGGCTACAAAGCGTTTTCTGCTGCGTTGATAACGGGGCTCAATTTGACGTGTGAAGGGTTTGAGTTTTGTCCGGAAGTCACGGCGAAGGTGCTGCGCGCTGGGTATCGCATCCACGAAGTGCCGGTATCCTATTTTCCACGGACGAAAAAAGAGGGAAAGAAACTCCGCTTCTGGTCTGACGGCTTGTTTGCGGCGTGGACACTCTTGAAGTATCGGTTCATTTCAAAAACGAAGGTTTTCAAAAAAGATGCTTAATCAGGTTTGGGCTCGGGCGAGCCCGAACTACAGTGATTCATTTGGTAGAAGTCCTACAATCCAAAAATTTGGAGGTTTACTCAATAATGTTCAAACAATTTGTTTGCTTCGCGTTCATGATTTTGTTAGCGGGAAGCATTTCCTTCTCGGCGTTCGGGCACGGCGATGCTTCCACGCTGCTAGAAGATGTCAATAAAGATGGTGTCGTCAACATCCAAGACTTGGTGCTTATCGCAGGTTCCTTTGGCCAAACTGCCGACCGGAACGCCGCGACGAACCCGGATGTGAATCGCGATGGAATCATCAACGTCCTCGATCTGGTGCGCGTCAGCAGTAGTTTCGGCGAGACCGGCGAAGCCGACAATTCGACGTATCACGACATTCAGGATTACGTCTTTGATAAGAGTTGCGCCAACAGCGTGTGTCATGCTGCTCCCGCGAATTCCGCCAATTTAAATCTCACCTACGGGCTCTCTTATCAATCCCTCGTCGGACGAACACCGCAGAACCCCGCCGCGGCAGCGGCCGGCATGAAGTTGGTAGAGCCCGGGAACCCTGCTAACAGTTTTCTTCTGACGAAACTAATGGGCCCGGCAAATCCTGCCTTCGGCGCGAAGATGCCCTTCAACGCCGGTTCTATCCATGAAGCGAAGATAGAGGCAATTCGCAAATGGATAGAAGCAGGCGCGTCTGAAGATGCACAACTCGCAGGCATCGGCGATCTTTCTGTCCTCCGCGACCCGGCGGAAACGTTTGAGGTTCCCCCACCGCCGCCACCGGGACAGGGATACCAGCTCTATTTGCCGCCCTTTAAAATTGAACCTGGCACCGAACGCGAGGTTTTCTATGCAACGCAAATCCGAGATGAGAATGGACAACCGGTGGAAGGTGACATCTTTATTAATAAAGTTGAGATTTTCTACCCCGCCGGCAGCCATCACTTCATCTTGTATCGGCTGACAGAGGAAGGAATCGGAAACGGTATTCCAAGTATCGGGGTAGCCCCCGGCATCGGTGTGAATCCCGCTGATACCTTCCGGGAGCTTGACACGGCGGACCCGCAGGCACTCGGCAATTTCGGGATTGACCGGCTTTTCGTCGTCGGCACGCAAACCGATGATACCGTCTTTGGCTTCCCTGACGGTGTGGCACTCCGGCTCCCCGGTGATACTGTCTATGATCTGAACTCGCACTACATCAATCTGCTTGGCTCTGGCGAGCTGCACGGTGAAACTTACGTCAACCTCTGGACGATTCCGGAGGAAGAGGTGCGCTACGAGGCGGTTGAGATTTTCGTATCGAACCGGGAGATTAACGTGCCGCCCGGCGCAACGCGCGTTGCCAAAATGGATTGGTATATTGAAGATGAGTTAGAACGCCGCGGGCACGCGCAGAATACCGCGGTGAATGTCTTCTTGCTGACATCGCACATGCATCGGCACGGCGAGTTGTTTGAGATTAATCAGATGTCCACCGGCGAGTTGTTGCATCGGAGTGTCGCGTATGACGATGCGCCAATTACGCTGTATGACCCGCGTGTCGTTTTGGAATCAGACGATGGGCTCACGTTCCGTTGCACGCATAACAACTACGACACGGAGGTGCCGCTCCGATTCGGGCTTTCGTCCGAGGATGAGATGTGCATCATCTTCGGCTATTACTATGTTCCGACTGAAAGCGCGGGGGAACAGATCAAATAATGTGGCCCTCGCCTGTAAGGGCGGATATGGTTAAATATCCGCCCGTTTCCATCGGGCAAAATTTTCTGAATCTTCATCCAAGCGCGCCTAGCGGCAAATGTCCCACCGAAAAATGTTTGTATGGCGCAAAGCGCGATACCAGCTGCGTCGGTTGGACAACACCAATGAGACAAAATAACGCATTGCAAACGACGAAAAACCCCGCTTCACTCCCCAAAACCGATTTTCTGGCGGCTCTCTCGCGTCAAATTCTGGTGTGCGACGGTGCCATCGGAACGGAACTCCGGAAACGGATCCCCGCGCATCTGCAGTGCCTCGATGCCTGCAACATTGATGACGCTTACGCGCCTATCGTAACGGCAATCCACCTCGCCTATTGTGGCGCGGGTGCGGATGTCATCCAGACGAATACCTATCAAGCGAATAGAGAAGCGTTGGCACACCACGGCTTGGCGGAACAAGTTGCGGCAATCAATCGCGCTGGTGTGCAGCTTGCGCGCGGTGTCGCGGGGGAAACCTGCTATGTGGCGGGTTCTGTGGGGCCGCTGTCTTTCCACGCGCAGCCTGAACCTGCTACCAAGGCGATTCGCCGACTTTTCAAAGAGCAGATGGATGCTCTTGTTGATGCAGGTGCGGATTTGCTTTTATTGGAGACGTTCGTCTCGCCGAAGCAGGCGGAAATCGCGACGCAGCAGGCTCTCACTTATGACGTGCCGGTCATCGCTGAAATTAGCGGAATTTCGGGAGGCACCGTTGGCGCGGGTGTTGATGTGCGCGTCTTCGCGCAGGAATTGGAGCAGCTCGGCGTGCATGCGGTTGGTATCAATTGCCGGGGACCGCATGATCTGGTTGAGGCGATGGAGCTCCTCGCGCCTGTCATTAAGGTGCCGCTCGTTGTGCAACCGAACGCCGGCAATCCGAGGGTGGAACAAGGAGAGATTGCGCTCTCCTACACCGTCGATGCGGAGATTTTCAGCGACTACGTGCGCAAATTGGTAGAACTTGGCGCGAACATGATCGGCGGTTGTTGCGGTACAACGCCTGAATACACCGCCAAAATTCGGCAGGTTGTTGCGCGACAGGCACCTGTTGAACGGGAGACGCGCATTTTTGTTCTACCGAAACCCCCCAGTTTTTTGTATCGCGCAAAAAACGTAGTCATTGACAACGTCGATGATGGATTACGACGAAAACCCTCACACCGTCAGAGACGTTCACCGAACGCTTTGCGCCAGTATGAAAAAATTGAGAACCCTGTCCAGCAGGTATTTGAGACGCGCGAACGCATCGTCAGTGTGGAGATGCGCGCGAATACGTTCCCACAATTGCGTGCCTTGCTAAGAGCGGCGAAAACACTGTCCGCTATCGGCGTAGATCTGTTTGATGTGACAGATAATTCTGGTGCGGTAGTGAATATCGGCGCGGTAGGCACGGCGTATCGGCTTCAGCAGGCGACGCAGATTCCGACGCTCATCCATTGGACGACGCGCTCGCGCAACCTCATCAGCATGCAGTCACATCTGTTAGAGGCGGAAGCACTCGGTATCCGCGGTATCGTCGCTCTGTCCGGCGATCATCCGAAAGTGGGGCCTTATGAGACGGCGAGTCTTGTGCCTGACGTGCGCGGCGCGGTGCAACTGATGAGACTCATCGCCCGGTTAAACCGCGGCGAACTCTCAGACGGTTCCTCAATCGGCGAGCCGTGCGCGTTTTACTACGGCGGCGGATTTACGATTGCGGAGAATCTGAGCCCGCATGTCAAGCATTTGACGAGTAAGGTGGCGCATGGCGCGAAGTTCGCCTATACGCAACCTGTCTGGACGTTTGAAGACATCGCGCGTGCGCAAAAAGCGACAGCACACCTCGGCATCAAAATCCTTTACGGCGTTCTCCCCCTCACCAGTTTTCGCAGTGCCTCCTATCTACGCGACAATCTGGGGCTTTACATCCCACAGATTATCGTTGATAAATTCCGCGACCTCGGCGATACAGCAGGGCAGGAACTCGGCATGAAGTTAACGCTGGATTTGGTGCAGGAGATTCGGAAGCAGGATAGGATTCCAATTGATGGTATCTATCTCATTCCGCCGGCGCGTATGAATTGGAAGAACCGGGGGCGTGTTATCTCGGAAATCGTTAAAGTCTACCGGGCGAGTTAGTTTGTGCCAAGGGCGCGCGGGGGACAGGCTACCGCTCTACGAGAAAAGGGCAAAGGGTGCTGCCTCTTGCGATTTTTCACGAATGATGCTATCATTGCCAAAACATTAACAAAACCGCGGAGAGAAACGGATGCTCAGCATCAAACCCACGCACAAACCCATCAAAACCTACTACGCCGAACTCGGACAGTATACACACCTCGGCGCACAACACGAAGGAGCCGTCCGCGTCGCCTTCCAGAACTTGCTGCAACACTATTGCGGACAACGCACGCTCACGCTTATCTGCGAGCAGACGCGCACCACCCCTAACGGAAACCACATTCGCATTGATGGCGAAATCGTCACCGACTTCGGCTTAGTCTTCGGGCATTGGGAAGCGAAGGACCTGCTCGATGAGCTCCCCGCCGAAGTGCAACAGAAGTTGACAACCGGCTATCCCGCCAAAAATATCATCTTCCAAACCCCGCACCGCGCCATTCTCTACCAAAACGGTTCGCTCGTGCTGGACTTGGACATCACTGAACCGCGCAATCTTGTCCAGCTGCTCGAGAGCTTCTTCGCTTACACCGAAGAAAACCTCGCCGACTGGGACGCAGCCGTGGACACTTTCCAAGATACCATCCCCGAGCTCGGCGCGAGACTCGAAGCACTCATCCAAACCGAACGCCAGAACACCCCCGACTTCCGCGAGGCGTTCGCGAACTTCCATCGCCAATGCAGAAACGCAATCAACCCCAACCTCGCCGAAACCGAAGTCGAACGGATGCTCGCGCAACACCTCATGACGGAACGCATCTTCGCCACCGTATTCAATAACCGCGACTTCACCCGCCGCAATATTATCGCCCGCGAGATAGAGAACGTCATTGACGTGCTCACTCGGCACGCCTTTGATAGAACGCACTTTTTCAACGAACTGAATCCCTTTTACTCGGCCATTGAGAAAACCGCCAGCACCTTGACAGAGTTCTCCCAGAAACAGGACTTCCTCAACACGCTGTATCAACGCTTTTTTCAGGGCTTCTCTGTCAAGGATGCAGACCGGCACGGCATCGTCTACACCCCGCAACCCATCGTCGATTTCATGGTGAACAGCGTCCAACATCTCTTGAAAACCCATTTCGGCAAATCGCTTGCCGATACAGGCGTTCACATCATCGATCCGTTTGTCGGCACCGGCAACTTCATCGTGCGCCTCATGCAGGAAATCCCCGGCATCGCCCTGGACAAAAAGTATCGCGGCGAATTGCATTGCAACGAGGTGATGCTGCTCCCCTACTACATCGCCACGATGAACATCGAACACGCCTATTTTGAAAAGATGGGGCGATACGAACCTTTTAAGCATATCTGTTTCGTTGACACGTTTGATACCTTCGGGCTCATGGACACGCCGCATCAGACAGGGCAGTTTGCCTTTCTCACGCAGGAAAACACGCTGCGCGTCAAAGAGCAGAAGGACACACCGATGTTTGTCGTCATCGGCAATCCGCCATATAACGCGAGTCAGGCGAACGAGAATGATAACAACAAGAATCGGCCCCACGAAGCAGTTGATGCGCGCGTCCGCGCCACGTATGCCGCCGCCTCGACAGCGCAACTGAAAAACAAACTCTACGATCCGTATGTGAAATCTCTCCGCTGGGCATCCGATAAAATCGGGGAAGAAGGCATCATCGCGTTTATCACGAACAACAGTTTCCTGGATGCGGCGATGTTCGATGGGATGCGGCAGTGTCTCGCCGAGGAATTCGACTGGCTCCACATCGTCGACCTGGGTGGGAACATCCGCAAGGGACAAAAGGGAGATTCCAACGTGTTCGGCATTCAAGTCGGCGTGAGCATCAACTTCTTTGTGAAAACGAAGCAGCAACGCGCGGGCATCGCGCGCATCCGCTATACCGATGAAGCCGCCGCTTTGTCGAAGGAACGCACCTTCCAGTTTCTCGCAGCCCGCGAACATATCGGGAATGTGACGTGGCGCGAATTGCAGCCAAATGCGCGCCAGCTGTGGCTCACGGAGGGGCTCGAACCCGACTTTGACACGTTCCTCCCGATGGGCACCAAGAAAGCAAAGGCAGCGAAAGGCGATGTTGAAGGCACGCTCTTTAAAACTTATAGTCTCGGCGTGGTGACGAACCGTGATGCATGGGTTTACAATTTCGACGCACGCGCCTTGACAGAGAATCTGTCTCGGATGATGGAGTTCTACAACGCTGAAGTTGGCAGATGGGAACGGCGGATGGACAGGGATATCAGCGTCACCGATTTTGTGAGTCAGGAGCGCACCCAGATTAAGTGGACAGACCGGCTGAAGACTGCAGCGAAAAAAGGAACGTTGGTGACGTTCTCTGCCGAGAAGATTCGCACATCTCTCTATCGTCCGTTTACCAAATCGCACCTCTATTTTGACAGGTTGATGAACCAACGTGTCAATGTGATGCCCGCCATCTTCCCGACACAGGAAACCGAACAGGAAAATCGGGTTATCTGTGTCAAGGCCCCAGGCTCAACGCAATCTTTCCACGCGCTGATGGCTAACGTGATTCCAGATCTCCATTTGACGGGTGATTCGCAGTGCTTCCCTTTCTATATTTACGATGAGGACGGGACCAACCGCCGAGAAAACATCACCGACTGGGCAGTGGCACAATTCCGCGCACACTACGCCGACGATACCATCTCCAAGTGGGACATCTTCCACTACAACTACGCGGTGCTGCATCATCATGACTATCGCGAGCGGTATCAGGTGAACTTGAAGCACGATTTACCGCATCTCCCGTTCGCCCCGGAGTTCTGGGGGTTCGTGAACATCGGGCGGCAACTGGCAGACTTGCATGTCAATTATGAAGCACTTGATGTGCTGCCAAACGTCGTTGAGACACCCGGCGTGCCGCTGAATTGGCGCGTGGCACAGATGAAGTTGTCAAAAGACAAGACCGAGGTGCGCTACAACGAATCGTTGACGCTAGTGGATATTCCGCCGGCCGTGTTTGATTATCAGTTGGGGCGGCGTTCGGCATTAGAGTGGGTCCTCGATCAGTATCGGGTGAAGTCGGATCTGAATGGGAGTGGTATTGTTGCGGATCCGAATCGTGTTGAGGATGCGCAATATATCGTTCGGTTGCTTGGGCAGGTGATGCGTGTGAGTGTGGAGACGGTGCGGCTTGTTGGGGAATTGCCGTCGCTTTTCCCGTAGATCGAAGAACGTCCTTTTTCACCGTAGGGCGAGGGCCTGTCCCTCGCCATGTATCGATCTATCGAACGTCCTTCTTCACCGTAGGGCGAGGGCCCGGCGAGCGCGAATCGCCGAGGGTTCCCCCTCGCCATGCATCGAGCTATCGAACGTCCTTCTTCACCGTAGGGCGAGGGCCCGGCGAGCGCGAATCGCCGAGGGTTCCCCCTCGCCATGCATCGAGTTACCGGGAAGCGTTCGCGGGGGACAAGAACATCCCACTTCACCGTAGGGCGAGGGCCTGTCCCTCGCCTTGCATCGGTCTATCGAGAAACGTTCGCGGCGGACAGGCCACTACGGGACGAAGGACGATCGCGGGGGACAGTGGACATCTCTGCAGCGAGGCGGCAGAGATGACAACGTTTCGGCGTGACGGCCCCCGCGCTACGGGCCAAGAACGTTCTTGGTCTATCCAACGATCGCGGGGGACAGGCCCCCGCGCTACGGGCACCGGGGGGTTGTCTGATACCGTAGGGCGCGGTCCTGTGCCTCGCCATGCATCGGTCCATCGAGAAGCGTTCGCGGTCCTGTGCCTCGCCATGCATCGGTCCAGCGAGAAACGTTCGCGGCGGACAGGCCACTACGGGACGAAGGACGATCGCGGGGGACAGGCCCCCGCGCTACGGGCACCGGGGGGTTGTCTGATACCGTAGGGCGAGGTCCTGTGCCTCGCCATGCATCGATCTATCGAGGCGCGCTCGCGGGGGACAGTGGACATCTCTGCAGCGAGGCGGCAGAGATGACAAAGTTTCGGCGTGACGGCCCCCGCGCTACGGGATGAGAACGTGAGTGATTAAGCTGGTATTGCAACTTTATGAAAAACTCCTCGGGCACCTCATCAAATATTACGGGCCGCGCGCTCATCTTGGGCGTTTTATTCATTCCGATTAACGTCTATTGGATGACGCTGGTTGAGGTGAAGTACTACTCGCTAGACGGTTCATGCCTGCCGCTTTTTATCCAACCGGTTTTCATCCTTTTCGTGTGTGTGGTGCTGAATTGTGTGCTGAAACGCTTTGCGCCGCGGGCTATGCTCCAGCAGGGAGAGTTGTTGGGCATTTACATTATGGTGGCGATTTCCTGCACGTTTGCGGGGCACGATACGATGCAAAATATGTTCGGCAGCATTGCGCACCCGTTTCGGTTTGCGACAGAGGAGAATGAGTGGCAGACGCTGTTTTTTCGTTACCTTCCAAGTTGGCTCACCGTCAACGACGCGCAAAGTTTGCAAGGGTTTTACGAAGGCGAGGCATCTTTCTACACGAGCCATAACTTTTTGACGTGGTTAAAACCGGTTGCGTTTTGGGGGCTCTTTTTCCTTATCATGATGTTCATGATGCTGTGCATCAATACGCTTGTTCGGAAGCGGTGGACAGAGCACGAAAAGTTGGCGTATCCGATTATCCAACTGCCTCTTGGGCTATCTGAAGATGGGGGTATCAGGCTGCTGAAAAATCGGATGATGTGGATAGGGTTCAGCATCGCGTTTGTTATTGGTGTGATTAACGGGATTCACTATCTGTTTCCGCAGTTTCCGGAGATTCCGTATATCAAGCGCACCGCGGTCTTCCAAAATATCTTCACCGATCGGCCGTGGAACGTGATTCGTGGTACTCGCATCTCCGTTTATCCGTTTGCGGTAGGGTTAGCCTTCTTTCTCCCCTTGGATCTTTCGTTTTCGTGCTGGTTTTTCTTCGTGGTGCGGTTAGCCGAATTTGTCATCGGTGCGGCTCTCGGTACGCGCTATTTCCCCGCGCTCAACGAGCAAGCGTATGGTGCGTGGATTGCGCTGTTTCTGCTTGCCGTGTGGGTAACGCGCCGGCACCTGATAGAGGTGCTGAAAAAGGCGTTCGGCTTCAATTCGTCTCTGGACGATTCAGATGAGCCGATGCCGTATCGCGCTGCGTTACTCGGCATTGTCGGTTCGCTCATCGCGCTTGGCATTTTTGTCACCGCTGCGGGGATGGCGTTATGGGTTGCGGGGCTCTTCTTCGGCATCTATTTTTTACTCTCCTTTGCGATTACGCGGGTGCGCGCGGAGCTTGGCACGCCGCACGAGATCTACTACGTCAATCCACACGATATGCTGGCAACCGTCGGCGGTACTCGGCAGTTTGACACGAGTAGCCTCACAATTATGTCGCTATTCTACTGGTTCAATCGCGGTTACCGCAATCATCCGATGCCGAATCAGATTGAGGCGTTTAAAATCGCTGAATCAACAGGGATGGGCAATCGGCGGCTGTGGATAGCGATGCTGATTGCCATCATCGTCGGTATTCTCGCGACGTTCTGGGCGAATCTGGACATCACCTTCCGAAACGGCGCGATTGCGAAAGCGGGCGGCTTCAAAGGCTGGGTAGGCAGAGAATCTTTCAGCCGACTCCAACGCTGGCTGCACAACCCTGCAGAACCCAACTGGACCGGGATTGGGTTCATGGGTATCGGCGGCTTGTTGACATTTCTGATGATGTATATGCGGATGCATTTCCTGTGGTGGCCCTTTCACCCGGCGGGTTA
Organism: uncultured Poribacteria bacterium; assembly: GCA_958296135.1. Classification (GTDB taxonomy): domain Bacteria; phylum Poribacteria; class WGA-4E; order WGA-4E; family WGA-3G; genus AGPOR5. The sequence continues at coordinate 2,338,890 of CATQHZ010000001.1, read as the reverse complement.
CGCCCTAGCGATTAGTTTCGCGATGGACTACTTCTGGTTCGCGTTCTTCGTGGCGTGGTTCCTGAAGTTGATGATTTTGCGGCACGGTGGACTGAAGTTGCATCGCCGCGTTGCGCCGCTGTTTTTAGGATTGATTTTGGGCGATTACGTCATCGGCAGTCTGTGGGCAATTATTGGCCCTGCGCTGGGGTTGCGCACCTATAAGATTTTTATTTGACGGTAGGCGGGTGGCTGCGCGAGGGTTCCCCTCGCGTAGGCTATTGTGAAGACGATATGAACAGAATATTGCAAGATTATCCGCTAACCGAGAGGACTATCTTGCTGAAAAGCAGAAGCATTCGGTTAACCACCATCGAAAAGCCCGACTGGTTCCTTGAGCAGCTCAGCCGAGAAGATAGCGAAGGTAGACTCTATCTTCCCTATTGGACTTACCTTTGGGAGGCTTCCATCGGCTTGGCGCGCCATATCGAGAAATTAGGCGAAACGCTTGCCGGGCAATGCGTCCTAGAAATCGGGTGCGGCTTTGGACTCACAGGAATTGTCGCCTGTCAAAATGGCGCGGAAGTTGTCTTCACGGACGCAGAACAAGAGGCACTCCTATTCACCCGACACAACGCGCGACAAAACGGTGTTGGAAACCGCGCGGTTTTTGTCCAGATGGATTGGGAGTTCCCGTGTTTTGATAAGCCGTTTTCACATATTCTCGCCTCCGATGTCATCTATGAAGAACATCACTGGCAACCGATTATGAGGTTGCTCCAAGGACTCCTCGCGCCTGACGGCATCGCGCTCTTTTCCGAGCCGAATCGCACCAATGCCCTCGGGTTCTTCGATCTTATCTGTGACAACGGGTTTACCTATCGGAAATCCGTTTGTCGGGTTGAATTTGACGAAAAGACTGCAACAGTCTGTATCTACGCGGTGGCGCGCGTTGAATGAACATCGAGGCGCGGGAAAGCATCGATACCGGGAGTCTCTCCTACCGGGAAAGGAAAGCATCGAGACCGGGAGGTCTCTCCTACCGGGGAGGTATCGAGACGCGGGAGGTTTCTCCTACGGTGTTGCACAAAAAATAGGAAATTCTTGCTGAAAAAGTAGGCAAAACAGACATGCCCGCGGCTCAGCTGTGGGCTTTTCATTTTAACGGAGCCCTGTGGTGCTTGGCAAAACCCGACCGGCGCGGTTTTGAAATTGCTCATAAGATACCACATTCGCACAGAATAGTTAAGTTGAGCGGAACGGGGCTTGTCAGGGCGGATGTCTCTATCCGCCCGCACAAGCGGGTGAGCGAACCTTGAAACCTGAGTCGTCCGCGTTTGTCTGCAATCTGCATTCTAAGGGGTTCCCCGTGTCGATGGCTGTTCTTGGAGGACAGGTATGACATAGCTCCGAATCGTCAGTCCCTCAAGGTGTTCGGTTTCCATGCGCGGCACCGGTGTTTGGCGATGATCGAACACGACGTAATATCCTGCCTGCGCGCCTTCCAGTTGGAGATAGGCAGCGAGCTGCTGCTTGCCGGCTTGATGCGATTTTTCGCCTTGCCAAATCTTTGTTTCCACGATATACTTCTGTCCTTGGTGAAAGAGCACCAGGTCTGCTCGGCCGCGCCCGGTTTGCACTTCCAGGAGCATGGTGGCGTGTATTTGCCGTACGAACTGGTCTAGATAGGCAAACAGCAGGTATTGTCCGACGTGTTCCGTGGGTGTTTGTGGTACTTGCAGGATGCGAAATCCGGCGCGTGCGATGAAGTCTCGAAAGTTATCTAGCAGTGCTGCCATGTCAATGCCGCCTGCAGGGGTGAGATAGTCGTGATAGCCGTTGCCGGTGTCCTGTGGGTAGTATTCCTGTTCCAGGCCGTTAATCGTCGGCTTGAAGGTTTGTAGGATACGGTATAAATAAATGGGGTTGGCAATCTCGCACTTCCGGTCATCGCCGCGTTTGATAACTCCGTAGGTAGCAAGTTCGCTAATGACTGGATCGTCCAGATTGAAGTGCTGGCTATCATCGTAGGACGTGATTCGCATCAAGACGCGTTGAAAGCGCGGGTTCCGACGAACATTGGTAGTGAGGTGCGTGATATTGACGTTGCGTTCTTCAAGGATGTGCGTGTGCGCCGTTAAAAAGTGCTCCATGCCGATTGTCTCGGCGGTTGGAATGTCTAGTTCCTCGGTGAGTATCTGCGCGAGGCGGTTGACAAGGAACGGTTGTCCCCCAGTCTGTTTGTGGAGACTTTCCAGCACTTCGGGCGCGAACGCTTGCCCCACTTCGGCGGTATACTGTCCGAACAGTTCCTGCACTTGTGCCAAGGTGAAGTTGGGCAGGCTGAAATCGTCTTGGATATTAAACGGCGAGACAGACCAGTCGTAGTTGAGTTGCGACACACTCCTCACGCCGGTGATGCCGACGCTGTGGGGACAGCGGGGCGTTTCTTCATCATCGGCGAGGTAGATGCGGCGGAGAGTATACAGAAAATCACTCAGGACGGCAGGGGGGATGCCGTCAAACTCGTCGATGACGATGACGACCTGCTGTTCTGGCAGCAACCTTCCGAGCTCTTCAAAGAACTCTAGCATTGAAAAGTGGTCTGTGAGGGTGGTATTGTCCAGAAAGTGCGCGAGGGTATCGGGCAGTGCCTGTCCGCGTCGGCGGAATACCTTTCGGATTTCCTTGTGAATGTCCCGATAGAGATAGCGGTAGAACTCCGCAGGCGATGCGTTGCGAAACACTTGGAAATCGAGTTGGATGGGCAAATAAGCGGGTGCCGCCGCTATCAGCCGCTGAAAAGCCCATCGAAAGAAGGTAGTTTTGCCTGTCTGCCGTGGTGCGAAGAGGACGATGTATTTTCCCTGTTTCACGCGGGCAATGAAATCGGCCAGTTCCGCCTCGCGGGAGACGACATAGTGTTTTTCAGGATAGACGCGGCCTTGCGTCCAAAAGGTTCTCATCAGGGTGGCTCCTTGTTGCGGTATTTTTTCTTTAAATATTGTATCCATTTGCCGGAATAAAGTCAAGAGAATTGTGGGGACAAGCCAGAGCGGTTTCGTGCTTATTTTCGGTAGTTTGCGATGGCTTCGCTGCATCGCAGTCCGGTTCGGGCGAATCCCCACCTGAGTCGTCCGCGTTTGTCTGCAATCCGATTCTAAGCGGTTCCCCGTGTCGATGGCTGTTCTTGGAGGACAGGTATGACATAGCTCCGAATCGTCATGCCGTCAAGGTGTTCGGTTTCCATGCGCGGCACCGGTGTTTGGCGATGATCGAACACGACGTAATATCCTGCCTGTGCGCCTTCCAGTTGGCGATAGGCGGCGAGCTGCTGCTTGCCGGCTTGATGCGATTTTTCGCCTTGCCAAATCTTTGTTTCCACGATATGCTTCTGTCCTTGGTGGAAGATGACCAGGTCTGCTCGGCCGCGCCCGGTTTGCACTTCCAGGAGCATGGTGCCGTGTGCTTGCCGTACGAACTGGTCGAGATAGGCAAACAGTAGGTATTGTCCGACGTGTTCTGTGGGTGTCTGTGGTACTTGCAGGATGCGAAATCCGGCGCGTGCGATGAAGTCTCGAAAGTTATCTAGCAGTGCTGCCATGTCAATGCCGCCTGCAGGGGTGAGATAGTCGTGATAGCCGTTGCCGGTGTCCTGTGGGTAGTATTCCTGTTCCAGGCCGTTAATCGTCGGCTTGAAGGTTTGCAAGATGCAGAAGAGATAAATCGGATTGGCGATTTCGCATCTATCGTCCCTGCTTTTTTTGATGACACCGTAGGTGGCGAGCTCGCTGATGACATCATCATAGAGGTTGAATTCCATGCCGTCATCCTCGGACGTAATTCGCATCAGGACGCGTTGAAAGCGTGGATTTCTGCGGACATTCGTCGTGAGGTGTAGCACGTTGACGTTCCGTTCGCTCCGGATTTCCTTGTGCGCCGTTAAAAAGTGCTCCATGCCGATTGTCTCGGCGGTTGGAATGTCCAGTTCCTCGGTGAGTATCTGCGCGAGGCGGTTGACAAGGAACGGTTGTCCCCCAGTCTGTTTGTGGAGACTTTCCAGCACTTCGGGTGCGAACGCTTGCCCCACTTCGGCGGTATACTGTCCGAATAGTTCCTGCACTTGTGCCAAGGTGAAGTTGGGCAGGCTGAAATCGTCTTGGATGTTAAACGGCGAGACAGCCCAGTCGTAGTTGAGTTGCGACACACTTCGCACGCCGGTGATGCCGACGCTGTGGGGACAGCGGGGCGTTTCTTCATCATCGGTGAGGTAGATGCGGCGGAGGGTATACAGAAAATCGCTCAGGACAGCAGGAGGGATGCCGTCAAATTCGTCGATGACGATGACAACCCGTTGCTCTGGCAGCAACCTTCCGAGTGCTTCAAAGAACTCTAGCATTGAAAAGTGGTCGGTGAGGGTGGTATTGTCCAGAAAGTGCGCGAGGGTATCGGGCAGTGCCTGTCCGCGTCGGCGGAATACCTTTCGGATTTCCGCGTGAATGTCCCGATAGAGATAGCGGTAGAACTCCGCAGGCGATGCGTTGCGGAACACTTGGAAATCGAGTTGGATGGGCAAATAGACGGGTGCGGCTGCTATCAGCCGCTGAAAAGCCCATCGAAAGAAGGTAGTTTTGCCTGTCTGCCGTGGTGCGAAGAGGACGATGTATTTTCCCTGTTTCACGCGGGCAATGAAATCGGCCAGTTCCGCCTCGCGGGAGACGACATAGTGTCTTTCTGGGTAGACGCGGCCTTGCGTCCAAAAGGTTCTCATCAGGGTGGCTCCTTGTTGCGGTATTTTTCCTTTAAGTATTATATCCATTTGCCAGAATAAAATCAAGAGAATTGTGGGGACAAGCCAGAGCTATTCAGTTTTTGGATGAACAATGAGCACCAAAGAAAACCTCCTTCTTCCATTTGGCATCGGCCACCGTAGGGCGATTTCCTCCTTGACAAAATACATCACATATAGTAAAATAATATCGTTAACACAAGAAAAGCAAAACTTCGAGACTTTGGAAATATGAGGCCGTGCGCATTCCGCGGTTGGAAACCGCGCCCAACGAAAGGAGACATTAAACATGAACACCGTTGTGTGTTTGTTTGTATTTGTAGTGGTGCTTGTTGCATCGCCGGCTTTCGGTGATGAAGAACTGCAAGCGATCGAGCGAATCGTCACCGCGTCCGAAGCGCGGATAACCGCGGAACTCCTCAAAGTGACAGAGGAACTCGCCTCCGTGAAGAAGGAAGTCGCTGCTGTGAAGGTGGAATTCACCGCCGTGAAGGTGGAAGTCGCCGCCGTGAAGGTGGAAGTCGCCGCCGTGAAAGAGGAAGTCGCCGCTGTGAAGGAGGAATTCGCTGTCGTGAAGAAGGAGCTCTTCGCCTTGAAACTGGAGGTCAGTGAACTGAAGGGCGAGGTTCGCGGCCAGGGTGCTCGGATAACCGATCTGCGCGAGCAAGTGTCACGGCAGGCCAATACGCTGACCTGGGTTGCCGGGTTGCTAGTGACAGCACTGCTAGCCCTGCTCGGTTGGGGGTTCGCGAAGTGGTTGGGCGATCAGCAGAAGAACCGCGAAAAAGTTACGGCGTTGCAGGAACAGGTGGCGGCGCAGCAAGAGGAAAATGCGGCCTTGCGCGCCGAGAACGAAAGCCTCAAAGCACAAATCATCCCGGAAAGAGATGCACCAGCCCAGCCCAGTTCCGTTCACGGGGAGTGATACAGCCGCCTTCTGTGCGGTCAAGCTCCGCGAGGGACAGGCCCTCGCGCTACGGTGAGACGCGGTTTCTTCGTTTTCTGGGCGGGTCGATGCATGGCGAGGGACAGGCCCTCGCCCTACGGTGCGCGGCGCGATGTCTATCCCGGCGAGGGACAGGTCCTCGCCCTAAGGTTCGCGCGCCGATTTCCTCCTTGTCCCGTGGCGCGGGGGCCGTCACGCCCTTCCAAGCAGAGATGTCCACTGTTCCCCGCGGCCGTTCACTGATAATTTCCTTGACAATCCGCTGGAAGTATGGCAAAATATAAATACCGCGCGCGACATTCGCGGTGTTTTTGGTAAGACTGCGGGGCTTTGGAAATATGAGGCCGTGCGCATTGCGCGGTTGGAAACCGCGCCAACGAGCAGAAAACGCACGCCTTGAACCGCGCAGCGTCACCGAGAGCGGTGCGCCTGTCCAGACGAGGAAGGTGCCATCGCAGTCCTGAGGGCTGTGCATCCCCGTCTGCGATTCAGCGATGTGGCACCGGTTCAGTTCAGTGAGGTTGACAAGGGTTGCTAAAACCTTGCGTGGAATGAAAGGAGATATTGAGACATGAGAATCATAATGTGTTTGTTTGCAGCAGTGTTGTTGACAGCCCCGGCGTTTGGCGCGCTCACCGGTGCGGATTTGGAACAGATTCGCGAGATTGTGGAGACTTCCAATGCGAAAACGGAGGCACGGCTCAAGGCATACGTTGATGCCAGATTCGAGGCAGCGGAAAGAGCAACCACCGCCGAAATCAAGGCCTTGCGGGAAACAACGGCTACCAAAATCGAGGCCTTGCGGGAAACAACGGCTACCAAAATCGAGGCCTTGGAGAAGACAATGACAACCGAGATGCACGCGGTGAAAGAGGAAGTGAAGACATCGCGGAGGACGCTGTATTGGTGGATAGGGTTGTCTGCCGGTGCGCTTGGGTTTCTCTCGTATCAGTTGTATACAATGCAGCGCACGATGGGGCGGTTGTTAGAACGCACCGACATCATCGTTGATGAATGGATGCGGCGTTCCGAGGAGTTAACGGCGCAGCGGGAGGAGAATGCGGCGTTGCGCGCCGAGAATGAACGCCTCAAAGCACAAATCATCCCGGAAAGAGATGCACCAAACCAGCCCAGTTCCGTTCACGGGGAGTGATACAGCCGCCCGCGCCGGCGACCAACCCCCGTATTTCCCCGTAGCGCGGAGGCCTGTCCGCCGCGATAGCTTCCCTTCGCCGTAGTGCGGGGGCCTGTCCCCCGCGATAGTTTTGGTAGCGGTAGTGCCGTTTTCTGGGCGGTCGAGCCTGCCGATTCGCGAGCGATTTTATTTTTTATCATTTTTTTTAAACTTTTTCTTGACAAAAAACGTTAAATATGGCACAATATAAACAATTGCCGCAAAAAACGCGCCGAATGCGCGATTTTCTTGAAGAAAACGCGCGAAATGTGCTAAAATGGACGCAAAGGTGGAATTAATCAATGCCGAATGCGCGATTTTCTTGAAGAAAACGCGCGAAATGTGTTAAAATGGACGCAAAGGTGGAATTAATCAATGCCGAATGCGCGATTTTCTTGAAGAAAACGCGCGAAATGTGTTAAAATGGACGCAAAAGTGGAATTAATCAATACGGAGGCAAACGTGAAGAACTCTGATTACCTCAGCAACGCCGCTGAAAACGCGCGCTGCACCAATGCTCTCAACCCGCAGCAAAGCTTGCACACACAAAACGACGTGTGCGAGCCACTCGTGTTCTCGCGTTCAGATAACTATGCATTACACCGATCGGGGAATCACCCCCCCCTTACTATACGGCTGTTAACCTCCGATGCCCAAGCACGACGAGCCGTTGAAATAGGCACACGCTGGCCTCGGAAAAAGCCCCGTTCTCGCCGCTGCGCACCGCTCGCGTGGCTATTCGCGTTCGCGCTCGCCTGCACACTACTTGCATTGCCGCACAACGCTTTCGCGCAAGGAGCGACGGGATGGTATCAATCAGGTGTTTCACCGGCCCCAGTTTTCCGGAACACCACGCCAACCACTGCCACAGTCCACGAAGATAATGTATTCGTGATGCAGCTGACCACGGGCGTTGGGGGCCATCTCTACGACCCACTAAATCCGACAGGAGATGGATCGAACATCACCTTTGAGATAGTGAGTTCTACGTATCACGACTGGTATTCTAACGTTAGGACGGGCCAATGGGGCGATAACTCCCACTTTAAGGTTTTGAACACCTCAACAAGTGTACACGGGCGCGGCGCAATCCTGTTCAAGACTCCCCCCGACTACGAGAATCCAACCGACAGACGCCTTATTTACAGAGCGTACGAATCCCTGACGAACCCCTGGTTGCCCACGCTTGGGCGTCCACAAGGGCCCAGGAGACTTAGGTCTCACGACCGGGACAACCAATATTGGCTGGGTATCCGCGCCACGATTACCGATGCCCAAGGCGCAACACATCCGTCCTATCTCTCAATACCTGTCAATGTAATAAAAGATGTGGATAGGCAACCCCCAGTTTTCCGGAACACTGTGCCTATTGCTGTCTGGGTTCGCGAAAATCAGACTCGCGTGACAGAATTCCGAATGAGCGGCAGCAATGCCGATATCTACGATCTCGCGAACCCGGCAGGACACGGCAATGGCCGCACAATAATCCTCGGCATCACAAGAACCTGGGGCGATGGCCCCAAGTTTTCTATCTTGAACAGTCCGAGCGGTGCCCACAGCCGCGGCACACTCCTATTCCTGACTGCCCCTGACTACGAGAATCCAACTGACACACGCATTGTTGGAACCGGTTCCGAGCTTATCAGTGCAGCGACAGACAATGTCTATTTGTTGCAAATCACCGCTACGGTGACAGACAGAGATGGCAATCTGCATACCTCAACGCATGAGATGGGTGTCACCGTTACCAACGATTTCGATTCAGCACCACAGAAACCGATTAACCTCCGGCAGACCGCGGTTGGTTCTGGGGCGGGTGAATCGGGCCGCACGGTGACGTTCAAGTGGAACCAACCGCTTCTTAGTACACAAGAGGACGCGCCATCGTATTATAAAGCGGTGGTACGGGAGGTATCTCACACAGGCGTGATTGACTCGCCGGCGCAGAGTCACAGTTACATTGTCAGTAGACGTGATAGGAATTTCTGGCTGTATAATCGTTCTTCCGCACCGGAACTAACGGCACGGATTGTGCTGCCGCGGAGAGGCATCTTTATGCTGGAGTTAACGCCGTGGAATAAGGAGGAGGGTACGGTTTCGGACCGGATTTTATTGGTAACGAACGGACCGGGGGTGTCGCCCGTATTTTCCGTAAGTTCGTTCTCGAACCCGGAGAACAGCACGCCGTCTCTTAATGTGACTGCAACCGATGCGGATCCTGAGGATAAAGTCGTTGGTTACGCGTTGAGCACGACGTTCGGGGATGCCGCCCGCTTCCAAATTAATACCACTTCTGGCGCGCTGTCTTTCCGACAGCAGCCCAACTATGAAGATCCGCTTGACATACTGGTGCCATCAACCAGCGTTGCGGCGGATAACGCCTACCTCGTCAAAGTCACTGCCACGAGCCGCGTACCGCTGTCAATCCCCGGCTTCCCCGGCGTTCCGCTTTTCGGCGTACGGCAGGCGAACACCGAAGCCGAGCTAACTATCACTGTCACGGACGTAGCGGAAACGCCCGGCACCCCTGCCGCGCCCGCGGTGGTAGTGCTGGCTCAGGTGGATACGAACGCGCGAAATAGACTGGGGGTGAGTTGGCGCGCGCCTACCAACACCGGCCCGGCGATAAACGACTACGATGTGCAGTACCGAGATACCGCCGTGCTCCCCTTCGCGGGTGTCGGCACCGATGTGACTTTCACTGGGGCCGGCACCTCGCTGGTGTTTACGCGGCCCAACGGGAATCCGAACTATCAATTCCGGGTCAAAGCGAAAAGTCCCGAAGGCGATAGCCCCTGGTCTAACTGGGGCAGCGTTACCATCAACACCCCGCCGGTGTTCAGCAGTGCGGCTACCGCTACCGTTGCGGAGCATACGACGACATCGTTTCTCACGCTGACAGCCACCGATGCAGATGCGACAGATACGCAGTTCCGTTATACGATAACGGGCGGTGTAGATGCGGCGCAGTTTACGCTGAATAGCACCACCGGCGCGCTCTCGTTCACTATGGGACCCGATTACGAGAACGCCGCGGACCTGCTCAGCACGCAACCCGCCAACGCGGCGAGCAACAACGTCTATCTTGTGAAAGTCACTGTGACTAGCGGGCAGGCCCCGCGCCTCGCCACTGTCTCGCAAATGATTACCGTGACGGTGACAGACGCGACTGAACCGCCCGGGACGCCTGCTGCACCGACGGTAACCTTAGGTTCTGTCAACAGTGCCCTGGCCCTGAATGTCACCTGGACGGCACCCTCCACTACGGGCCCGGCGATAGACGATTACGATGTCCGGTCCCGCGTCAAAGTCGCGAGTGGCACCCCGAATGCGTGGAGCGATGCGGGACACACCGGGACTGCCACCTCTCGGACGCTCACGGGTGTGCTGAATAACAACGATTATGAGGTGCAGGTGCGCGCACACAATGCGGAAGGCTGGAGCCCCTGGTCTGCCTCCGGCGAAGAGAACATCAGTGTCAATACGGCACCACGGTTTACGAGTGGCACCAGTTTCACCATTCCCGAAAATAGTAGTAGGACTTATAAGATTGGGACAATTACTGCCGTAGACGATGACCCCTTGGATGGCTATGTAACCTACTCGATTGGCTCTTTGAGCGGCTCAAGGCCCGTGATTGACGGTGGCGCGGATAAAACCCGGTTCAAGATGTTTTCAAATGGCCAGGTGTTTTGGCAACATCTCGTCGATCTCAATGTTCCACCGCCCGATTTTGAAAACCCGATAGATGCGGCGAGCACCACGGGACAGCCCACGGCGACAGCCGGCGACAATATCTATAGCATTGTTATTGTGGCAGAGAGTCGGGGGATTGCGTCCGGGCTAACATGGGCCGAAAGATATGCGCGGAGAAAAAGCACAGCACAGACAATTACCATCACGGTGACAGACGTGGATGAACCGCCCGGGGCGGTTAGTTCCTTGGCGTTAGTCCCTCATAGCACGTTGGGTACGAGCCTGGTGCTGAGTTGGGATGCACCTATCACGACAGGGAAACCGCCTATCACCGGCTACGATGTGCAGTATCGGAAGCATGGCACTACTGATGCGTGGGGAGATGCGGGCCATACGGGAACCGGGGCGACTCTGACGCTGAATAACTTGGCAAAAAGCATCCGGTATGAGGCGCAGGTGCGCGCCAAGAACCATGAAGGCACGGGCCCCTGGGCTTCTACAACCGGTGAGGCGAATGCGCCCCCGGCGTTTACCCCCACTAGTTTCACGGTGGCGGAAAATCAATACAGTGTTGGAACGTTCACGGCTACCGATAGCGACTCGCAAGACACCTATTTCGATTACGCTCTGCAAGGCGCAGACCGGTTGAAATTCCTGATAGATGGGCAGGGCCGTCTGGAAACGCGAACGACTAGGGGCTGGAACTATGAAAACCCGGCATCTACCGCCGGCACCAATACCTACACCCTTACGGTGGTTGTGTCCAGCAGCAACGGACCCAACCATGCGATATATACCGAGCGGCTTCGGAGCACGTCGCAGACTGTCACAGTGACGGTGACGGATGTCGCCGAGCCGCCTAATAAGCCTAGGCAGCCCACGGTGAGTGCTGTCGCCGCTAGTAATTCCAAGTTAGACGTGAGTTGGCGCGCGCCGTACAACCTGGGCCCGGCGATAAAATACTACAATCTGCGGTATCGGAAAGGCACGACGGGCAGTTTTACCGAGTTGAATGCCAACATTCTGGCTGGCACGACGACGCGGCAGCTCACGGGCTTGCTGGCGAATAGCAGTTATGAGGTGCAGGTGCGCGCCGTGAACGGCGAAGGCATCGGCCCCTGGTCTGACTCCGGTACTGGCAGGACGAATGCCTCCGGTGCCGGGCCGCTGGCGGCCGTGAACAATGTCCCGCGGTTTACCAGTACCGCGAGTTTTTCCATCGTCGAGAATACGACAGCGGTGGGGACAGTGACGGCTGTTGATGCGGATGCGTTGGATAACGTCACCGGCTATACCCTCAGTGGCGCGGATGCTTCAAAGTTCCAGATTACCACCGGGGGCGCGTTAACTTTCAAAACGGCACCCGACTATGAAACGCCGGGTTCAACGGATAGTGAAAACCTCTATGTTGTCACCGTCACCGCGTCAAGTGGTACCGGCGATAGGGTGAGGACAGCGAGCCAAGTTGTTTCTGTAACGGTGACGGACGTGCCGCCCTCCGCTCCGCCCGCTCCGCCCACGGTCGTGCCGGCCTCGGGCACCTCTTTGGCTGTAACGTGGCTTGCTCCTTCAACAACCGCCGGGTATCCGGTTACGGATTACGATGTCGAGTATAGTGGGAATGATGGGACGTGGATAGATGTTCCGCACACCGGCACCAGTAGAAGCACGACTATCTCTTCGTTGTCGGCCAATATTAATTATGCCGTGCAAGTGCGTGCGACAAGTAGCGAAGGCACGAGCATCTGGTCTGCCTACAGCAGCGGTGTGACGAACGTGCCCCCGGCGGTAACTGTGGAGAGCCTCTACACGGTAGTCGAAAACAGTCCGCCGACAACGACAATTGCGACGTTTACTGGCACCGATCTGGATAGGCTGGATGGCACGCCTACACTTGAGCTTGATGGCGGCGATGAAAGGCGGTTCTCGCTTGCGCCGTCAGGGGCGTTAACCTTCACAGCGGCCCCTAATTTTGAGCGGCCTACCGACGTGCTTAATTCGAGCCCGGCGGACCCCGCAGATCACTCTGCTAGGAGGGACAACGACTATAGTCTCCGGCTCAAGGTGACGAGTGGCACGGGGGCCCGGTTGCAATCGGCATATTCTCCGTGGTTTATAGTGCGTGTGACAAACGTTCCGCCGCCGGAGAAACCGGCTGCGCCTAGCGTTACGGCGGCTACTGCCAGTCCTACCCAGTTGACTGTCACGTGGACGGCTCCCTCAACAACGAGCGGGTATCCGATAACGGACTACGATGTGCAGTATCGCAGCGGCACGAGCGGCAGTTACACCCGTGCTACGCACATTGGTACTAGCAGAACTAAGGTGTTGGCAAATTTGGGAGGCGGCACGTCGTATCAGGCGCGGGTGCGCGCGAGAAACAGTGAGGGGGTAAGCTCCTGGTCGGATGCGACAACGCAGTCAACCGCGGCGAACGCTGCGCCGACATTTAGTACCACGGCATTCTCGGTAAACGAGGGGGTATCCGCTGTCGGCACCGTTGTTGCTACCGATGCCGATGCTGGCGATACCGTCACGAGTTACGAGATTAGTGGTGGTGCGGATAGCGCGAAGTTCTCCATCGTTGAAACGGGGACAGACGCAGGGAAGTTAACCTTCGTCTCGCTGCCCGATTATGAGAATCCGGCAGATGTGGCGCATAGCTTGCCGGCACCGGCAGATGGCGCGGCGAACAACGTCTATATCGTTTACATCTCGGCGACGAGCGGCACCGGCGAGCGTGAGGATAACACGTGGCAGCGCATCGCCGTGACGGTGACAGACGTGAACGAGAGGCCGGTTTTGGCCCCCATCACGCTGTCCGCGGTGCCAGAGAATACGACAGCGGTTGTGACGGTAAGTGCGACAGACCCGGATAAGACATCAAGCAATGCGGCGCGCGATGCTATCACTTATTCGCTCAGCGGTGTGGATAGCGGGCAGTTTGATATTACGTCGCCAGGGGGTGTATTGACGTTCCGCACGGCCCCGGACTATGAGAACCCCGGCGATGTTGTCAGCACGAGCCCGACGAATGCGGCAACGGACAACGAGTATGTTGTGGTTGTGACAGCGACGAGTGCGGCGGGGACAGCGCGGGCGTTATCCGCTCAGGCGCGCACGCTTATCGTGGAGGTATCGGATGCCAACGAGCCGCCGAGCGCGCCGCCGGCGGTATCGGTGACACCGGTGACAGGCTATTCGGATAAGTTAGACGTGGCATGGACGGCCCCTTCAAACACCGGGAAGCCGGCGATAGCGCACTACCATGTGCGGTATGGCGTAGATGGGACCTCGGTGAGTTTCACAGAGAAAACCGGGACAGCGGATGAGCTTGCCGCCGATGCCACGCTGACAACCCGCCTGACAGGGTTGTCGGCGAGCACGAAGTATGCGGTGCAGGTGCGCGCCGATAATGCCGAGGGTGAAGGCACCTGGTCAACCTCTGGCAAGGGCACAACAAACGCAGATTCGGTGTTGAAACCGCCGTTCCGCACGGTAACTTCCGATTATTCGGTGGCGGAGAATACGACGGCGGTGACGACGGTGGAAGCGACGGATACCACGGGGGCCACTGTCACCTACTCTATCCCGGATACAGATGCCGAGGGCGGCGTGGATAGAGCCAAGTTCTCGATTACCGCTTCTGGCGGCGTGTTGACGTTCGCCGCCGCGCCGGATTATGAGAATCCGACGGATGTTGAGAGCACCACGCCCGCTAATGCGGCGGGCAACAATGAATATATTGTGACGGTGAAAGCCACAGCGAGGAACCGGGGGAGTTCCACACGGACGCTCACGGTAACGGTGACAGATGTTACGGAGAAGCCCGGCAAGCCGACTGCACCGACAGTGACAGCGGCGAGTGCTACGCCGGCGCAGTTAAGCGTCGCGTGGGCAGAGCCTACGAACACCGGGCCGGCGATAACCGACTATGATGTCCACTACCGGACAGGGGCACCGGTTGGCACATGGCAGGATGCAAGTGTCACGGGCACGACGCGGACGACGACGCTGACCGGGTTGACGCAAGGGACGGCGTATGAGGTGCGAGTGCGGGCGACGAGCAATGAGGGCACGGGCCCCTGGTCGGATGAAGGCGATGGCACGACGGCGGTGAATGTGGCCCCGAGTTTCTCAACGACGACGTTCTCCCTCGCGGAAAACACCACGGCGGTGGGCACTGTCAGTGCGACGGATAGCGATGCGGGCGATAGCGTCACGCGGTATCAGATAAGCGGTGGCGCGGATAGCTCAAAGTTTACTATTACGGAGACAGGGACAAACATAGGGAAGTTAGTGTTTGCGGCTGCCCCCGATTTTGAGGCCACTGCCTCGGCTGCAGGTAGCAACGTCTACAAAGTGCAGATTACGGTGACGAGCGGTGCGGGTGCCCGGGTGGCAGAAACGGCTCGGCTGTTCACCATCTCGGTGACAGATGCGACTGAGCCGCCGATAGCGCCGGCTGCGCCGACGGTGTCGGGTGTTTCTGCTACGCCGACAAGTCTCGGCGTGAGTTGGAGTGCGCCGTTGAACACCGGCAAGCCGGCAATAAGCGGGTATAAGTTGCAGTATCGCCAAGGGAACACAGGGAATTTCACGCTCGCCGCTGGCACCGTGACCGGGACTTCCACGACGCTGCGCGGTCTGACGAAAGGGACGGCCTATCAGGTGCGGGTGCGTGCGAGAAACGCCGAGGGCGATAGCCCCTGGTCTGCCGCGGGTAGCGGTAGCACGGCGGTGAATGCGGTCCCGAGTTTCTCCACGACGACGTTCTCCATTGCGGAAAATGAGACGGCGGTAGGCACCGTCAGTGCGACGGACAGCGATGCGAGCGATAGCATCACGCGGTATCAGATAAGCGGTGGCGCGGATAGCTCGAAGTTTACTATTACGGAGACAGGGACAAACAAAGGGAAATTGGCGTTCAGGGCTGCCCCCGATTTTGAGGCCACTGCCTCGGCTGCCGGAAACAATACTTACAAAGTGGCTCTCACGGCGACAAGCGGCACGGGCGCGCGCGTCCTGACAGGTACCGCGCAAACTTTCACTATCACGGTGACAGATGCGACTGAACCGCCGATAGCGCCGGCTGCGCCGACGGTGTCGGGTGTTTCTGCTACGCCGACAAGTCTCGGCGTGAGTTGGAGTGCGCCGTTGAACACCGGCAAGCCGGCGATAAGCGGGTATAAGTTGCGGTATCGCCAAGGGAACACGGGGAATTTCGCGCCGGTGACCGGCACCTTCACTGGCACCTCGACGACACTGACAGGGTTGACGAAAGCCACGGCGTATCAGGTGCAGGTGCGTGCGCGAAACGCCGAGGGCGATAGCCCCTGGTCTGCCGCGGGTAGCGGTAGCACGGCGGTGAATGCGGTCCCGAGTTTCTCCACGACGACGTTCTCCCTCGCGGAAAATGAGACGGCGGTAGGCACCGTCAGTGCGACGGATAGCGATACGGGCGATAGCATCACGCGGTATAGGATAAGCGGTGGCGCGGATAGCTCGAAGTTTACTATTACGGAGACAGGGGCGAACAAAGGGAAGTTAGTGTTCGCGGCTGCCCCCGATTTTGAGGCCACTGCCTCGTCGGCGGGTAGCAACGTCTACAAAGTGCAGATTACGGTGACGAGCGGTGCGGGTGCCCGGGTGGCAGAAACGGCTCGGCTGTTCACCATCACGGTGACAGATGCGAGTGAGCCGCCGATAGCGCCGGCTGCGCCGACGGTGTCGGGTGTTTCTGCTACGCCGACAAGTCTCGGCGTGAGTTGGAGTGCGCCGTTGAACACCGGCAAGCCGGCAATAAGCGGGTATAAGTTGCAGTATCGCCAAGGGAGCACGGGGACTTTCACGCTCGCTGCTGGCACCGTGACCGGGACTTCCACGACGCTGCGCGGTCTCACGAAAGGGACGGCGTATCAGGTGCGGGTGCGTGCGAGAAACGCCGAGGGCGATAGCCCCTGGTCTGCTACCGGTAGCGGTAGCACGGCGGTGAATGCGGTCCCGAGTTTCTCCACGACGACGTTCTCCATCGTGGAAAATGCCACGGCGGTAGGCACCGTCAGTGCGACGGACAGCGATGCGAGCGATAGCATCACGCGGTATAGGATAAGCGGTGGTGCGGATAACTTGAAGTTTTCCATCACCGAGACAGGCGCGAACATAGGGAAATTGGCGTTCAGGGCTGCGCCGGACTATGAGGCCACCGCCTCGGCTGCTGGAAACAACACCTACAAAGTAGAAGTCACGGCGACGAGCGGCACGGGCGCGCGGGCGGCGCAGAAAGCACAGGTGCTAACTGTCACCGTGACGAACGCTACCGAGAAACCCTTAGTCCCCACCGGGCTCAAGATAACTGCCACGGCACTCACGACTCTCACGGCTGGCTGGAGCGCGCCGAATAATGCGGGGCGGCCCGCGCTGAGCGGTTATGATGTCCAGTATCGGCAAGGGAACAGTGGCGGTTGGACAGCTGCAGCGCACACCGGTGTTGGCACATCGGTGATGTTGAGTTCGTTGACACAGAATACGGGTTATCAGGTTCGGGTGCTCGCGAAAAACGCCGATGGTTTAAGCGCGTGGACCCCGGCTGTCACTGGTACCACGGCGGCGGACAATGCCCCGAGTTTCACGAGTTCGACGAGTTTCTCGCTTAATGAAAATACGACGGCTGTCGGCACAGTAGTCGCCACGGATGCGGATGCCGGTGACAGCATCACTGGTTACCAAGTCACCGGTGGTGCGGATAGCGCGAAGTTTTCTGTTACCAACACCGGTGCCCTATCTTTCAAGGCAGCCCCCGACTATGAAAATCCGGCGGATGCGGCGCATACTACGCCTGCCCCGGCGGATGCGGCGCGAAACAACGTCTATATCGTTGAA
The DNA here is from genome assembly GCA_958296135.1 of uncultured Poribacteria bacterium. Classification (GTDB taxonomy): domain Bacteria; phylum Poribacteria; class WGA-4E; order WGA-4E; family WGA-3G; genus AGPOR5. The sequence goes on along the minus strand of CATQHZ010000001.1, from coordinate 2,321,424 downwards.
GTCAGCGCGACCGGAGGGGCAGACCTCCGGCGGCTGTCCACAGCGCAGCGAATTGCTGTCACCGTCGCAGATGTCAACGAGCCGCCGAGCGCGCCGACGGTGACAGGGGTGACAGCGGTGACAGGCTATTCAGATAAGTTAGACGTAACATGGACGGCCCCTTCAAACACCGGGAAGCCGGCGATAGCGCACTACCATGTGCGCTATGGCGTAGATGGAACCCCGGTGAGTTTCACAGGGACAGTGGATGAGATTGCCGCTAGTTCGCTGACAACGCGCCTGACAGGGTTGTCGGCGAGCACGGCGTATGTGGTTCAGGTGCGCGCCGATAATGACGAGGGTGACGGTGCCTGGTCTGGCTCTAGCACCGGCAGGACTAACGCAGATTCGGTGTTGCGGCCACAGTTCGATGGGACAGATACGTATTCGGTGGCGGAGAACACGACGGCAGTGACGACAGTCACGGCGAGGGATGCCACGAATGCCGATGTCACCTACTCTATCCCGACGACGGATGCCGAGGGCGGCGTGGATAGAGCCAAGTTCTCGATTACCACGGGCGGCGTGTTGACGTTCGCCACCGCGCCGAATTATGAAAATCCTACCGATGTTGTGAGCACCACGCCCGCTAACGCGGCGGGCAACAATGAATATATCGTGAAGGTGAAAGCCACAGCGAGGAACCGGGGGAGTTCCACACGAACGCTCACGGTAACGGTGACAGATGTGAACGAGGGACCGGTTTTGAGTCCCATCACGCTGTCCGCGGTGCCAGAGAATACGACAGCGGTTGCGACGGTAAGTGCGACAGACCCGGATAAGACATCGAGCAATGCGGCGCGCGATGCTATCACTTATTCGCTCAGCGGTGTGGATAGCGGGCAATTTGATATTACGTCGCCGGGGGGTGTTTTAACGTTCCGCACGGCCCCGGACTATGAGAACCCCGGCGATGTTGTCAGCACGAGCCCGACGAATGCGGCAACGGACAACGAGTATGTTGTGGTTGTGACAGCGACGAGTGCGGCGGGGACAGCGCGGGCGTTATCCGCTCAGGCGCGCACGCTTATCGTGGAGGTATCGGATGCCAACGAGCCGCCGAGCGCGCCGCCGGCGGTATCGGTGACAGCGGTGACAGGCTATTCCGATAAGTTAGACGTGACATGGACGGCCCCTTCAAACACCGGGAAGCCGGCGATAGCGCACTACCATGTGCGGTATGGCGTAGATGGAACCCCGGTGAGTTTCACAGGGACAGTGGATGAGCTTGCCGCCGATGCCACGCTGACAACGCGCCTGACAGGGTTGTCGCCTAGCACGGCGTATGCGGTGCAGGTGCGCGCCGATAATGACGAGGGTGACGGCGCCTGGTCTGGCTCGGGCACGGGTACGACAAACGACGCTTCGGCGTTGCTGCCGCGGTTCGGCGAGACGGATGCCACGTATTCGGTGGCGGAGAATGAGACAGCGGTGACGACAGTCACGGCGAGGGATGCCACGAATGCCGATGTCACCTTCTCTATTCCGGGTACGGATGCCGAGGGCGGCGTGGATAGAGCCAAGTTCTCGATTACCGCTTCTGGCGGCGTGTTGACGTTCGCCGCCGCGCCGGATTATGAAAATCCGACCGATGTTGAGAGCACCACGCCCGCCAATGCTGCGGGCAACAACGAATATATCGTGAAGGTGAAAGCCACCGCGAGTGGCCGGGGGAATTCCACACGAACGCTCACGGTAACGGTGACAGATGTTACAGAGAAGCCCGGCAAGCCTGACGCACCGACAGTCACGGCAGTGTCTGCCAAGCCGACGGAGTTAAGTGTCACGTGGACTGCGCCTACGAACACCGGGCCGGCGATAACCGACTATGATGTCCACTATCGGACAAAGGGGCCGCCGGCTGGCGAATGGCAGGATGCAAGTTTCACGGGCGCGACGCGGACGACGACGCTGACCGGGTTGACGCAAGGGACGGCGTATGAGGTGCGAGTGAGTGCGACAAGCACTGAGGGCACAGGCCCCTGGTCGGATGAAGGCGATGGCACGACGGCGGTGAATGTGGCCCCGAGTTTCTCCACGACGACGTTCTCCGTTGCGGAAAACACCACGGCGGTAAGCACTGTCAGTGCGACGGATAGCGATGCGGGCGATAGCGTCACGCGGTATAGGATAAGCGGTGGCGCGGATAGCTCGAAGTTTACTATTACGGAGACAGGGACAAACATAGGGAAATTAGTGTTCGCGGCTGCCCCCGATTTTGAGGCCACTGCCTCGGCTGCAGGTACCAACGTCTACAAGGTGCAGATTACGGTGACGAGCGGTGCGGGTGCCCGGGTGGCAGAAACGGCCCGGCTGTTCACCATCACGGTGACAGATGCGGATGAACCGCCGAGTGCACCCGGTCAGCCGATGGTGACAGCGGTAACCGGCTACGTGGATAGGCTGAAGGTGACATGGACGGCACCACCGTCAGACCCGAGCAAGCCGGCGATAGACGATTACGATGTGCAGTATAGGAAGAGCAGCACGAATCCTGTAGTGTGGCAGTCGTGGACGCACACCGGTACCGGCACTTCCACGACGCTGACAGGGTTGTCGCCTAGCACGGAGTATACGGTGCAGGTGCGCGCCAATAATGCCGAGGGTGAGAGCACCTGGTCTGGCTCGGGCACGGGTACGACAAACGACGCTTCGGCGTTGCTGCCGCGGTTCGGCGAGACGGATACCACGTATTCGGTGGCGGAGAATACGACAGCGGTAACGACAGTCACGGCGAGGGATGCCACGAATGCCGATGTCACCTTCTCTATTCCGGGTACGGATGCCGAGGGCGGCGTGGATAGAGCCAAGTTCTCGATTACCACGGGCGGTGTGTTGACGTTCGCCGCCGCGCCGAATTATGAAAATCCGACGGATGTTGAGAGCACCACGCCCGCCAATGCAGCGGGCAACAACGAATATATCGTGAAGGTGAAAGCCACCGCGAGTGGCCGGGGGAGTTCCACACGAACGCTCACGGTAACGGTGACAGATGTTACAGAGAAGCCCGGCAAGCCTGACGCACCGACGGTGTCGGGGGTTTCGGCTACGCCGACGCAGTTAAGCGTCACGTGGACTGCGCCTACGAACACCGGGCCGGCGATAAGCGGGTATAAGTTACAGTATCGCCAAGGGAGCACGGGGAATTTCACGCTCGCTGCTGGCACCGTGACCGGGACTTCCACGACGCTGCGCGGTCTCACGAAAGGGACGGCGTATCAGGTGCAGGTGCGTGCGAGCAACGCCGAGGGGACCGGCCCCTGGTCGGATAGCGGGAGTGGTAGCACGGCGACGAATGCCGACGTAGTGTTCGCGAGCACCGGCACCGGCACCGGCAGTGTCGATGAAAATAGTGCTATAACTACCAACATCCTCACGCTGAATGCCACGGATGCGGATGCCGGTGACAGCATTAGTTATGCGGTTAGCGGTGGTGTTGATGCCGGCGCGTTTACGATTGCGGGTACCAATAAGTTGCGATTCACAACGTCGCCGAATCATGAGAGTCCGACAGATGTGCAGAGCACGTCGCCCGCCAACGCGGCGGCAAACAATGAATACATCGTTGTCGTCAAGGCTACCAGTGGGAGCGGTGAACGCGAATCCACTGCCAAGCAGACGCTGACGATTAGCGTCAATGATGTTGACGAGCCGCCCGATGCGCCGACGGCACCGAGCGTTTCGGGCGCCACACTCACGACACTGAAGGTGACGTGGACGGCACCATCGAACAGCGGCAAGCCGGCGATAGACGATTACGATGTGCAGTATGGGAAGAGCGGCACGACTCCGATAGCGTGGCAGGCGCAGACGCACACGGGAACCAGCACCACCACGACGCTGACAGGGTTGGATACCGGCACGACATACCAAGTGCAGGTGAGGGCGAGAAACGACGAGGGGGACAGCCCCTGGTCTGCCTCTGGCACGGGGATGACAGCCGTCAATAACGGCCCGGCGTTCACCACTAGCACTAGGCAGACAATAGTAGAGAACGATACGGCTATCGTCACGTTGGCCGCTACGGATACGGACCCGAGTGATGCCATCATTGGGTATGAGATTGTGGGCGGCGTGGATGAGGCCCTGTTTGAACTTGACACGAGCAACCAGCTGCTGTTTAAGAACGCGCCGAACTATGAGGCACCCGGTGATGCAGCGAGCACCGAACCGACGAATGCGGCGAACAACAACGAATACCTCGTCGTCGTAAAAGTGACGAGTGGGGAAAACGTACGTGCACTGTCAACCAGGCAGACATTCACCATCACCGTCACGGATGAGGATGGGGAGGCACCCGGAAAGCCGGATGCGCCGACGGTGAGCGAGAGCACGCTCACGACGCTGAAGGTGGCGTGGACGGCACCGGCGAACAAGGGGCCGGCGATCAGCGACTATGATGTGCAGTATCGCACCGGCACCGGCAGCTTTACCGATGCGAATTACGCCGGGACCGGCACCTCGACGACGCTCACCGGGTTGGCAACGGGCACGACATATCAAGTGCAGGTGCGCGCGAAGAATGCGGAAGGCACCAGCCCCTGGTCTGCCTCTGGCGAGGGCACAACAATCAACAATAACGGACCCGATTTCAGCAGTATACAGGAAGAGCAATTGGTGCCTGAAAATAAACGTGCTGTTGTTCCGTTAGTTGCTACGGATCCGGATCCAAGCGACACGACGGTGACCTACGCTGTTAGCGGGGGTACTGATAGAAACTTATTTGAAATCGAATCGAGCACCAACGTCCTCCGGTTTAAAACCGCGCCGGATTATGAGAATCCGGCGGATGAGGGGCGCGACAACGAGTATATCGTTGAAGTCATGGCGACAAGCGGTGCCAATGAACGCGCGCTGTCAAAGAGTATGGAGCTCAGCGTAGAGGTGAGCGATGTCGGGCCTCCCGGACAGCCCGCGATGCCGACAGTGTCGCCGGTTGCTGGCAGCGGCACACGATTGTCAGTAACGTGGACAGCCCCGGTGGAGTTGGGGCCGGCGATAACCGATTACGATGTGCAGTATCGCGAGGGAGATACGGGGAGTTACCGTGATGCCGGTCACAATGGGATTGACACCTCACTGACACTGACTGGGCTGAAGGTGAACACCGAGTATCAAGCTCAAGTTCGCGCGAAAAACATAGAGGGCTACGGCTTCTGGTCTCCGCTAGGGAAAGGGACAACGAATCTTATCGCAGATCCTTCCGAAGACGCGAATGCCCCGCCGCGCTTCATAAGCAAGGCACAGCCTTCTGTTCGCGAAAACACCATGCAGGTGGTGACGCTCGTCGCTGTTGATGATGATGAAGGCGACAAAATCATGGGCTATCAGATTAGCGGCGGGGTAGATGCGGCGGTGTTTACGCTCAAGAACGGCAACGAGTTGCGGTTCAAGAAGGCACCGGACTACGAGAACCCTGGCGATGCGGAGAGTAGTGAACCGGCGAACGCCGCGCGTAACAACGAGTCTGTTATTGAAGTGATGGCGACAAGCGGTACAGGGGAACGCGCGAAAACGGTGAAACAGATGCTGACGGTGAGCATCACCGATGTGTCTGGCCCCGAGCGTCCGGCGAAGCCGAAGGTTTCATCGGTTGCAGGCAGCACCACGAAACTCCGCGTGAAGTGGCGCGCGCCGGAAAGTGCCGGCCTGCCGGTCAGCGACTACGATGTGCAGTATCGTGCCACGGGTGCGAGTTCGTGGACAAACGCGAAGTATGATGGCACCGGCACCAGCACCGATTTGACCGGCTTGAAAGCGAAGGAGACGTATCACGTGCAAGTGCGTGCGCGGAATGCGGAAGGCAAGAGTCCCTGGTCGCCGAACGGCACCGGCTCGCCGAGTTCGAGCCCCGTCTCGGATGAACCGCCGGATACGGATGAAGATGAAGATGAGGATGGGGAATTGCCGCCGGATGGCGCGCCCGCGGTGCCGGCGATTATCGCGCACAAAACCGTAATCATCAACGAAATCGGGAACCGTTCGGACGATACCTACGACTGGCTGGAGTTGTTCAATCTCTCTTACGAGGATATCAACTTGAAGGACTGGAGCATCAGCATCGTTGATAAGGCAGTGGTGCACGACATCGCGAGAGACGCGCTGGAATCGGGAGACGGTTCGGCGCACGACCGGCAGTTTGTCCATTTTGAGACAGACATCACGATACCGGCGCGTGGGTATCTGCTGCTGATGCAGACGGATCCGATGCGTGATGGGCATCCGCTGGCGGGCGGCATCGCTCCGGCGATACCTATCGACAAACTGCTGCCCGGGCAAACCGCTGTGACGGTAGGCAGGCCGTCCTCTCAGTGTTATGTTGATGCAGGCCTTGCGCTGCCGGATGGTGACTTCCTGCTCATTCTCCGCGATAGCGCGACAGCCGAGGGCACGGCGGAGAACCTCCGCGATATCGCCGGCAATTATTACAAAGCCGCCATGATTGAAGCAGAACCGACGTTGATGTGGCCCCTGGTCTTGGATGTCCAAGATTACTCCAACTTCAACTTCCACAGTGAGGAAGTGTGGGCGCGGGCGAACACACAGATTGATGGGTTCTGTGAGAACGCCTTCGTGCAAGCCCCTTATACCGGCATCGGTTACGACAGAGCTGTTGCACCGACAGATGCCGGTGGGAAGCACAGCGGCACGCCGGGCTATGCCAACGATGCGCTGAAAACGACAGCCGCGGCCTTAGAAAACCCAACCAGCGTTTCCATCAGCGAGGTGATGTTCGCCCCTGGCACCGTGGCGCGCGGGGCTGTCCCTCGCGATGCTGCCGCTGGCGCGCTACCGCAATGGATAGAGGTGTTCAACAGTTCCGAATCCGAAGCAGTGTCGCTTGAAAATTGGCGATTGGAGATTCGGAACGATGCTGCCAAGAATGTGGATGCGCGGCGCAATGCGACGCTAGTCTTCACGAAGGGACTCATCATCGCGCCGCGGCAGACGGTGCTGCTTGTCTCTTCCGCTGCCCGGCCGATAAAGCCGCGCGCTGTCGGCCGCGGCCTCGTTTCAAGCGAACCGTGGCCAATGAGTGGGCATCTGCCAGAGACTTCCGTTTACTCGCTCTATGATGAGGCGGCTGCACCGCTCGGCATGGCATCCCGCGCCGATAAGGTGCTGAGTGCCACCGGCTTCTCGCTGACGTTGAAAGACCGGGAGGAACAGGTAGTGGACGTTGTTGGCAATTTCGATAGCACACAGCGGAAGAACGCTTGGGCCTTGCCGCCCGTGCAAACGAGGGCAGGCGCGCGCGTCTCTCTGTTGCGCCGCTATATCGATGGTGCCGCACTAGATGGGCAAAAATCAAAGGCATGGCTCGCCGCAGACGAGACGCATCTCGCCGCCCAACGCGATGGGGAGGGCCTGTTTTACGGTGCTCCCTCCGATCTGGGTACGCCGGGGTATCGCGGCAGCATGCTCTCTCGCTTTGAGATAACCGCCACCGGTGCAGGTGTCGTGCTTACCTGGGAGACTACCGCCGAGGCAGCCACGACTGCCGGGTTCAACGTCCTCCGTTGTGAAACGCGAGACGGTGTCTTCGGCAGCTGTAACGATACGCTCATTCCGGGCGCGGGCACAACGAGCCAGCCGCAAACTTATACGTTCACCGATGCGAAGGTAGACGCGGGCGTGCCGTATTGGTATCGGCTGACAGAGGCGTCTTTCGATGGAGTTGAGCAGACATTGGCGACGCTGCAGCTCTCATTTGAGGCAGCGGATGTTAACGGCGATGGCGAGGTAAATATCAAAGACCTGGTTTTCGCCGCCGGCGGCAATGGGCAGCCGGTGCAGCGCGCCAAAAAACAGAACCCTGATGTCAACGGCGACGGTGTCGTCAATCCGCAGGATGTGCAAGCCGTGCTCGGGGCGTTAGAAGCGAAGGCCGGGGCTGCACCCGTGCATCCGACGCTCACTGCCAGTCGCCTGCAACCGTGGATTGACAAGGCGAAGCAGTTAAATCTGCCTGATGCAACTTTCCAGCGCGGCATTCGGGAATTGGAACGGCTCGCCGCCGCGTTGGCAATCCCCAAGGAGACAGCACTTTTGCCGAACTATCCGAATCCGTTCAACCCGGAGACGTGGATACCCTATGACTTGGCAGAAGCCGCCTCCGTGTCCTTGACATTTTATGATGTGCGCGGGCGCGTGGTGCGGACGTTGTCATTAGGGCATCGCCCGGCGGGCGGGTTCCGCACTAAGGCGCGCGCCGCCTATTGGGATGGCCGCAATGAGCAAGGGGAACGTGTGGCGAGTGGTGTCTATTTCTACACCTTCACCGCGGGCGATTTCACTGCCACTGGTAAGTTAGTCGTTAGAAAATAAGCGTGAGGGCATCTGTCTTTAACCCGTAGCGCGAGGGCCTGTCCCTCGCGATCTGTAGCGCGAGAGACGGCCGCCTTTAATCCGTAGCGCGAGGGCCGTCACGCCGAAACTTTGTCATCTCTGCAGCCTCGCTGCAGAGATGTCCACTGTCCCTCGTGATGTGAAAACAAGAGGCAAACTGCCGCGTTCCTAAGGCTTGAAGTGGAAGGCCCTTTTTTAAGGAGGAAATGAATGAACCACACCTTTGAAAATAGTGTCCGCAAGTGTCTCGCATTCTTGTGTATTGCAAGCCTTGCTACGGTGTTGACACTCCCAATGCCAGTCAATGCCCAAGAAATACAAGAAGGCACCACCATCAGTGCCATTCACATCTATACCGCGAAAGACGGGGCTACCGCGATGTTGAGCGAAACAAATGAGTTAACTCAAGTCGACGATACTACCGAGGATGAGTCTCCAGTCGACGAGGTAACCGAGGATACCTACATCGGTGTCGGCAAAGACATCTGGATTGAGATAGTCTTTGAGCCTCCCGGCATCGAGGCCGCTACCGAAACACCTCAAAATGCGGATGATACCCCCGAAATTGACGCAGCGGCGGCTGCACTGGAACTGCGACTGGACCGTGGTGGTCCCGTTGATACCGCGCGCGGGCGAGACTATCTGAAACCTGCGATGCCTTATCCCGATATTAAACCAGAAGGAGATGCCCCGAATCCTACCTATACTAGCATCTTCTACAAATACACGGTTCAGTTAGAAGACATGGATTTGGATGGTGGCTGGTTTGACGAGACACCCTTTCGGGGAGGAAAACTCTACACTGAGGACGGTGAAGATGCCGGTGAGGAAATTGACGTGCTCGTTGACTTCGACGGTGGCCAACAACTCGCCCCCTTTACCAAGCTCGTCATCTACCCCAAAATCGGCACTGAGATTACCGATATTAAAATCTACACCGGCGATGTTGAAGTTGATGATAACGGACAACGAGCGGATGGGACCGGCACCGAGATAATCAACGAGGATATCACCGTGGGCGTTGACGAAGATATCTGGATTGAGATAGCGTTTAGCATCCCGCTCCATTCGGCGAATGCCGCTATCCGTGCAGCGTTTGACCAGGGCGGGCCCAATGACGATGCGCCAGACCGGGGACGCGGTTATCTCGGACTGGACTCGACAGATGTGCATGATTACACCGAAACCGTTGATGGCGGCTATCCTACCCTGCTCTACAAATACACCGTGCAAGAAGGAGACATAGATCTGGATGGCGGTTGGATGGACGAGACACCCTTTGAATGGGACTGGATGCGATTTGGCGGTGCGGCTGAGACGGATCTCACCGATTTTACGCGGCACGGACAAGGCGTTTTGCTGCCGCCCTACACTCAGCGTATCTACTATCCTGAAATCGATGGCACCGTTCCCCCGGTCCCCTTTGATGGCAGCATCGATTTAGGCGGGGCAATTCAAAAGGACAACTTCCTCGTTGTGCATCCTTTCTCTCTCGCCGTGGGCGGCTTGGAAATGCCTGCCACAAAAAGTTGGGGAACCGATAGCGAATGGGAGAACTTGGAGGTATTTTTCCGCAACAGCGGCACGCTTGAGCTTCTCGCGCCAAAAACGGCGGGGATGAAAAAACGCGCCGTGGTTATCAGTGAAATCATGTGGGGCCTGGATGCCGCCGCCGTACCGGAGACAGCCAGCCAGTGGATAGAACTTTACAACATGGGGTTTTCGGGCGCGGGAAATTCTGTTTCCCTGAGTGGCTGGAAACTACATTTTATCAGAGGCGATTATGACGTGCAAAGCGAGAGAACGCTTGATGGCATGTCCTACGATGTCATCGATCAGGTGAGCAACTCGGGTTTTGGATGGAATAGTTTCGTTGGGAATGTGCCGGGACAGAACGGCCGCAGTGAACGCGGCTCGCTTAACAATCAGGATGTGAAATTGATCATCGCCATGTATCGCGAGATCGACTATGGCCTAGCTGCGTCGGCAACCGATGACGATAAGTTCACAGCCGCCAAGGATGGCACTAACGGTGCGAATTGGCGTGCGGCGGCACCGCCGTCAAAAAACATCGCCGACCCGAGAGTCGGCACGCCGGGGGCAGAGCCATCGGAACAGCCGGTTTGGGAGACTACCCCCGTGCCGAGAGCCCCGGTCATCATCAATGAAATCGGTAACGCGGAGGGAAGTGAGGGTGACTGGATAGAATTGCGCAACGTCACCAATCGTGCCGTAAACCTCAAAAACTGGGAGCTCAGCATCCTGATACCCGGTGCGGATGCGACGAAGACACCTGAGGATACTCGTCTGTTTGTGATGCCGAATGACAATGCCTGGACGATACCGGCTCAGGGTGTCTTGCTTGTTGTCAGCACGTCACCGGAGGATACCGTCCTCGCCTATGGCGCGAAAATCGGTGTCAGCAGGAACGACTCGAAATTTCTGGCTGCCGGTTATTCACACCGCTTTCATATCGCGGGCGATACGCTGGCACTGCCGGATACCGGGCAGTATTTGCTGCTGCTGCGCAGCGCGAACGATAAACGCGGCACGCACGAGGCTATCGTGGATCTTGCCGGTAGTTACCTCCATGACCTGGACAGCGGCACCTACCGCACGAAAGTCTGGCCCCTGCACTCCACTCTCGCGCCCAAGGCGGGCGACAGAGAGGAGGATTTAGATGCCGGGAGCAGTGGGCTTGTCTGGCGGCGCGATAATCCGAATAGAGTCGGATACCACAATGATGCTTGGGTTCAAGCTGCATACACGGGGCTGGGTTACGACAGAGGTGCCGATGACAGTGCTGCCAACGGTGGCACGCCCGGCTACCCCAACGATGCCATCAAGGGCAAGCGCGCCGATTTTGCAAACGATGTCTACGTGACTATCAGCGAAATCATGTTTGCCTCCGACGATGGCCGTTTGCCGCAGTGGATAGAACTCTATAACAGTTCCAAAACGCAGGCGGTGAACTTGAAAGACTGGCAGTTGGAGCTCGAGAACTTCCACGCCCCAGACCTCGGCGGTGCCTTGAACGCCACTTTAATCTTCCCGGAGAAGCTCTTGCTGCCGAACCAGACGCTCCTCATCGTCTCGCGCAACGGGAGCACCTCCGATAGGAAGCTTTTCCCTGCCGAACGGCTCTATAACCTCTGGGCTAATGCCCCCGCTCGAAGAGCTCTGGATATGGCAACCGCGCGCACTACCGTTATCAGTCAAGTCGGCTTCTCGTTACGCCTCAGGGACAGCCAGCGCGCCGTGATAGATTTCGTGGGGAACCTTGATGGCAACAGACGCACCCAAGATAAACCTGTCTGGCCGCTCCCTTCGGGGTATACCGAAGATGGCGAACGCACCTCTCTCATCCGACGCTACCTTCAGGGCACTGGCATTGCGCGCGATGGCAGGGAGCCGGATGGGTGGATACTCGCCGACGACACGCTGTTTCGCCACGCCCCGCTGTTCCTCTTTTACGGGCATGAAGATGACTTGGGCACCCCAGGCTTCCGCGCTGGTGGCCCCTTGCCGGTGGAATTGACAACCTTCCACGTTTCCGCATATACGCAGGCAGGCGTGGTGCTCACCTGGGCAACCGCATCAGAATTGAATAATGCAGGGTTCCGCATTCTCCGCAGCGAGACGCGCGCCGAAGGTTTCAAAGTCATCAACGCTACGTTGATTGCTGGAGCCGGCACCACCGGCGAGCGCAGCACCTACACCTTCACCGATAAGACCGCGGTGCCGGGTGTCCTCTATTTCTATCAGATCGAGGATGTCTCCTTTGATGGCACGCGGCAGGCATTGGCGACGCGCCGGATGAAGGGGTATGTTACCCCTGCCAATCGGCAGTTCACCACGTTCGGTGAAATCAAGAAAGGGACAGGATTGAAGTGATTTTGAGGCGGATAGAGACATCTGCTGCTGTAGTTTGCGTTCGCCGCGTCGCAAACAGGAGCACAAATAGGGCAGGATCGCCAGATCCTGCCCTACATGGTTAATTTGGGATGAGAGCCCTTAGAACCCCAACTGTTTGTTCACAACGTTCTCCAACGGTTCACCTTTCAGATACCGCTCAAGGTTATCCAAGAAGAACGAAGTCGCGCGATGCTGGCGGTGCTGCGAACCCCCCGCCGAATGCGGCGTGATGATGACGTTGTCCAAATCCCATAACGGACTCTCCGCAGGCAGCGGCTCGACTTCTGTCACATCTAACCCGGCCCCGGCGATGTTGCGCGCCTGCAGCACCTCAATCAGATCTGGTTCGTTGACAATCGGCCCGCGGGCGACGTTGATGAAGAACGCTGTCGGCTGCATCACGGCTAGATTCGAGGCGTTGATTAAGCCACGCGTCTCTTCTGTCAGCGGGCACGCAATCATGACGACATCGACGCGGCTCATGAGGTTCGAGAGCTGACCGATCGGCATCAGTTCATCGACGTTATCGGGTTTGTCGGTGCGGTAGGCATCGACAGCGATGACGTGCATGTCAAACCCTTTCGCGCGTTTCGCCATCTGCATGCCGATGCCGCCCATCCCGACAATGCCGATTTTGAACCCATCAATCTCTATCATCGGTGACTTGCCGCCGCCCCACTGGTGCTTATCTTGGTTGCGGACAGCGTCGTGGATGCCGCGCGTCAAACCGAGCAGGAGCGCGAACGCCTGGTCTGCGACGTGTGGGCCGTAGAGCCCGGCGGCGTTCGTCAAAATGACATCGCTGTCGCGGAGTGCCGCGTACATGTGCCGGTCCATCCCGGCACTAGAGGCTTGGATCCACTTGACATTCGGCAGGTGCGGGAAAATTTCCTCGCTACAGAACCCGTAGAATACCTCGGTTTCCTTGCCTATTTCAATGAGTTCCTCGCGTGAGCTCGGCACGACGAAGGTGTGTTCGTCGCCGATAATCGCCTCCAAGCGTTGGAGGAGTTCGCCGTCTAAACGGCTTTGTGATAGAATTTTCATGAAAGTTCCTTTCGTTTTCAGTAGGATATCGCGACGCGGGATGTCTCTCCTACCTGTAGGAGGGACATCCTTGTCCCGATACAGCCTGTCGCGATGCGGGAGGTTTCTCCTACCTGTAGGAGGGACATCCTTGTCCCGATACAGCCTGTCGCGCCGCGGGATGTCTCTCCTATCGGTGCTTGTCCCGATGTAAGATGTCGAGACCGGGATGTCTCTCCTACCTGCGGAGGATATCGCGACGCGGGAGGTTTCTCCTCCCTGTAGGAGGGACATCCTTGTCCCGATACAGCCTGTCGCGCCGCGGGATGTCTCTCCTATCGGTTTTTCGTGTTAGAGCCATGGTGGATTTTCTGGGAGCAATGCCTGAAAGGTGTCTAGCAATTCAGCTTCATAGTCTCCCGCGTATTGTCCGTTAAAGAATCGCGCCATCGCTTGGTCAAGGAAGCGTGCCCAGGACACGTCTTCGGCTCCGGGGTTAACTGGGAAGAAAAGCGCGCCTACGTCGCGGGCGGCTTTCAAATCGCCGGGCGAATCGCCGAGCATCAAGACGTGGTTTTCCGGGTACCGGTCCTTCGTCGTTATGGTAAGATGTTCGGTTTTGGTGCCCATCTCTTGGCCGGCAATGAGTGCGACGTGCCGGTCGATCTGGTGTTCGGCCCATTCGCGTTTGAGTGCCTCATCTGGCGTAGCGGAGACGACGATGACATCCGCCTTTCCCTGGAGCCGCTGCAACGTCTGGCGAACCCCGGGAAACGGTGGGAGGTTGTAGACAATCTCGGCGACGCTTTCGTTCACGCCGAGGCTCCATGCCATTACCTGTCTGAGTTCTTCGCGTTTTTCGCCGGTGGCGTTGTCAATCGCCTCTTGGAGGGCAGGATTGCCGAGTTTTGTTTCGGTTGCAACCCAGTTGCGCAAGTGGGGGAGTTTTGGCACGTTCACCTGCATCTTTTGCACGAGCGGCATTTCGCGGAGGAAATCGCACGAGAGGAGAATGGCTTTGAACCGATTCGTGCCGCGCGTTGTGGAGTAGAGGTTGACGAAGTCCCACACCTGATGCACCTGCCTAGAAATCGCGGCAAGCCCGAAGTGTTTGACGAGGTTGACGCTGAAGCAGTCGTTGTGTTTCACCTCCATGCTATTGAAAACGCAACCGTCCGAGTCAATTCCGACGAAAAACTCGTGTTGCGGTTGAAACTCGTGTAGTGCTTGTTGCGGTTCGTGTGGCATACGTTCTCCTATCAATCAGCAGTGTTAATCAACGATGACTTCCGGGCGGCCGTCTAGCATCCATTCGGTGTGGAACACCGTTGGTTCGCCATCTTCGCCGAGGACGGCGTTTCCATCTGCATCGAGTTTATGATAAGTGTGCGCGCCGAAGTAATCGCGCATCGCTTGGATGAGATTCGCTGAAAGCCTGCCGCTGCGGTAGCTATCAAAGTAGGCGAGCGCGGAGCTGAACGCCGGAATCGGCACGCCGAGCTGCGTCGCTGTCGCGACGACGTGCCGCCAGTGCGGTTGCGCTCTTTCAATCACCTCGCGGAAGTAGTCGTCAAGCAAGAGGTTCGGCAGGGCCCGGTTTCGCTCAAACGCCTCGGCGATGCGGTGCAGGAATTTTGCGCGGATAATGCAGCCGCCGCGCCAGCCTAAGCTGATGCTCCCCATGTCAAGATTCCAGTCGAATTCCTTGCTCGCTTCCCGCATTAAGGCGAACCCTTGCGCGTAGGAGCAGATTTTTGCGGCGTAAAGCGCGTCGTGGATAGCGTTGAGAAATTCCTCGCGGTTGCCTTCGTATCCCAAATAACCCCCGTAGTGCGAAGCCCTGTCCCTCGCGGCCGTCGCGTCCCCAGGGCCCCTAAGCAGCCGCGCCGCCTCCACCCGTTCACTTTTGATAGCGGAGATGCATCGCGCGAACACCGCTTCCGCGATGGTAGGCGCGGAAATACCCAGGTCAAGTGCGGAGATGCTTGTCCATTTGCCGGTGCCTTTCTGTCCCGCCTGATCGAGGACGACATTAACGAAGGCGGTGCCGCTGGCATCGGCCTGCGTGAAGATATCGGCTGTGATTTCGATTAAGTAGGAGTTCAGTTCGCCGCGGTTCCATTCGCTGAACACTTCGTGCATTTGCGCCGCGTCCATGCCGAGGGTGTTTTTCATGAGCGCGTAAGCCTCGCAGATGAGTTGCATGTCGCCGTATTCGATGCCGTTATGCACCATCTTGACGTAGTGTCCCGCGCCGTTCGGCCCGATGTAGGAGCAGCACGGCACGCCATCCACCTGCGCGGCGATTTGGGTGAAGATAGGTTCAACGAGCGCGTAAGCCTCCGGTGAACCCCCGGGCATCATCGCCGGTCCCTTGAGCGCGCCTTCCTCGCCGCCGGAGATACCGGTGCCGATGAAGAGCAGCTCGCGTTCCGCCAGTTCCGTGTGCCGCCGGATAGTATCCATGAAATTAGAGTTGCCGCCATCGATAATCAGATCGCCTTTGGCGAGATACGGCACCAATTGCGCGATAAATGCATCGACCGGCTCCCCCGCTTTTACCATTAAGATGATTTTCCGGGGTGTCTCCAATTTCTCAATGAGTTCTGGAATGGCGTGTGCGCCGATGATTTTTTTCCCCTTCGCAGTGCCGGCTATGAAAGCGTCCACGCGCGACACGGTGCGGTTGAAGACGGCGACTTCAAACCCGCGGCTCTCGATGTTCAGCGCAAGGTTCTCGCCCATCACCGCCAATCCAATAAGTCCAATATCTGCTGCCAAATTTGTGTTCCTCCTTAGATTTTATCTGGGATGCAAGTAGCGGGTATTCCCTCAGCAGGGCTTTCCGCCATCGTAGGGTGGGGGCCTGGCCCCTGCCATGTTTCCATCCTCAATTCACTTGCTCTATCTCCATTGCAAAATATGATACATTGAAACCGAAATAGTGTCAAGAGAAAAAATAGACGCGTCCCCCACAATTTGATTAAACCCTTTTCGCGAATTCACGTCAAAAAACACAATTCGTTTTGACAACATTTGCGGCCCGGTGCAATCTGCCGGAAAGGAACCCCACAATTCGCAGTTTACTCGGTTTAAAAAAATACGTCATTCGATATAGATATGCCGTTTTAGCGAGTTTTATTTTGGTGCTGTTGACGAACGCGCTCCTCCTGGTCAGCCCGAAAATCCTCCAGATGGTTTTTGATGAACTGGAATGGGTATTACGCGATGCAAACCGGACGATTTCGTCTGGGCAGCTCGTCTTTTTTGCGCTGCTCATTTTCGGTGTTGCGCTGTTTGCGGGTGTCCTGCGGTTCCTGCAGCGGCGCACCATTCATAACGTCGCGCGGCAGATGGAATATCACCTCCGGGCGGATTTCTTTCTCCACCTGCAAAAACTCTCCGCTGCTTATTACGATAACGTGCGCACCGGGGATTTGATGACGCGCGCCACCAGCGATTTGAACGCCATCCGCATGGTGCTCAGCAGTGCCGTGATGTATACCGCCGATGCAACGGTGTTCTTTGGATTCGCGGTGGTTATCATGTTGCGGATTGATGCTAGTCTGACGCTCGTCGCGCTGCTGCCCTATCCCATCTTGGCGGTTTTCATTCGCCAGCTCGGAAAGCGGCTGCACGTCCACTATGAAGGCATTCAAGAGGCGTTTTCAGTGCTAAACACGAAGGTGCAGGAGAACCTCTCCGGCGTGCGTGTCGTCAAGGCGTATACGCTTGAGCAGAGCGAGGTTGCGCATTTTCGGGAGCTGAACGAAGAATTTGTCGGACGTAACCACAGGCAGATTCGGCTGATGTCTTTCTTCTTTCCGCTTTTTCGGTTTCTGCCGGGCATCAGCAGCGTGGTGCTGCTCTGGATGGGTGGACTCCACGTCATCGAAGAAAAAATCACGCTCGGCGATTTTGTGGCGTTCAACGCCTATCTCCTCATGCTCGTGCGCCCGATGATTACCCTCGGCTTCATCGTGAATACCTTTGAGCGCGGCGCGGCATCTATGGGGCGGATGAACGCTATCCTCAACGAGAAACCTGAGATTTACGATGGCGAAAACGTCAAGTGGCACATCAAAAGCATTAAGGGAGAAATTGAGTTCCGGGACCTGAATTTTGCGTATCCAGCGGGACCGCCGGTGCTGAAAAATATCAACCTCAAGGTGAAACGCGGCTCAACGCTTGCGATTGTCGGCGGCACGGGTTCCGGGAAATCGACGTTGGTGACGCTGATTTCGCGCATCCGCCAGGCAGAACGCGGCACGCTGTTTATTGATGGCGTTGATATTCAGGATATCCCGCTGAACGTCCTCCGTTCTAACATCGGTGTTGTGGAGCAGGAGCCGTTTCTATTTTCAGACTATTTGCGGAATAACATCGCCTACGGGGTGGAGACTCCGAACGATGAGGAGATTCGAGAGGCGGCACACACCGCCGATCTCCTCGCGCAAATTGAAGAATTCCCGGAAGGGTTGGATACACTTTTAGGCGAACGCGGCGCGACGATTTCGGGTGGGCAACGCCAGCGGAGTGCCCTCGCGCGTGCCGTTCTGATTAAGCCTAAAATACTTATCCTTGACGATGCCTTCGCGAATGTGGATACGCAGACAGAAGATAGCATTCTCTCCCGATTGGCGGAGATGATGAAAAACCGGACGACGCTCCTCATCTCGCATCGAATTTCGACGGTGAAAAATGCAGACCAGATTATCGTCCTCAACGAGGGTAGCATCGTTGAAACCGGCACGCATGAGCAGCTGCTTGCGCAAAACGGGATTTATGCTGGTATTTATGATAGGCAGCTTTTGCAAGAAGAACTTGAAGAGTTGTAAACCAAATTCATTAACTGCCAGAAACGTAGTTCTTGACAACGTCAAGAACGGATTACGCAGACAGACGTTATTGTACCTCACCTTCGCCGAACGCCTTGCGAACAACAAAAAAGGAGGAACTGTCCATGTTTGGGATGGGGAGCCACCTGCACGAATATAGCGATGAAGAACAGGAACTCGGAAAAGTCTACGACCGGGTGCTGATGAAACGGCTCATCGCGTATCTTAAGCCGTATAAATTCCAATTGGTGCTTATCGGTTTTTTCACCCTCGGAAATACGCTGGCGAGTCTCGCCGGGCCGCTTCTGATGCAGATTGCCATCGACCGGCACATCACCCCCGGTGTGCTTGAAGGCTTAAGCACCATTGCGATATTGATGGTGTTGGTACGGATGAGCGAATTCGTGTTTAGTTATTTTGAGGAATACCGCACGCAGTTGCTCGGGCAGCACGTCATGCGCGACCTGCGGCAAATCCTTTTTTCGCACCTGCAACGTTTGGATGTGCAGTTCTTCGACAAAAACCCGGTCGGCAGACTCATGACGCGCGTGATGGGCGATGTGCAAGTGCTGAACGAACTTTTCAGTTCCGGTGTGGTTACCGTCTTTGCGAACCTGCTGAAAATCGCCGGCATCATGGTGGCGATGCTGCTCTACAATTGGAAACTGGCACTGGCGGCGTTTACCGTAATCCCGATTATTTTTGGGGCGACGCTAGTTTACCAGATTTACTCGCGCCGTGCGTTTCGGGAGCAGCGCAAGCAGTTAGCACGCATCAACGCGTTCTTGCAAGAGAACATCGTCGGCATGACGACGATGAAACTCTTCGCGCAGGAACAGCGCAGCTATCTGCGTTTCAACGAACGCAACCGAAAGTATCTCGCCGCGAATCTGCGAAGTATCTTCTATTTCTCCATCTTCCATCCGCTGATAGAGGTGATGGCTTCCCTCGCGACAGCAGTGATTATCTGGTATGGCGGCGGCCAGATTGTGCAGGGCGCGCTGACCTTTGGTGTGCTGGTGGCGTTTCTCCGCTATGCGGAACGCTTTTTCTGGCCGATTCGTGAGTTGAGCGAGAAATACACGATCTTCCAAAACGCGATGGCATCCTCCGAACGCATTTTCCAACTGCTGGATACGCCGCCGACTATCATTTCCACCGCGCCGAAAAGCGGTACCAAAACGTTGAAAGGCGAGATTGAGTTCCGCAATGTCTGGTTCGCCTACAACGATGACGACTATGTCCTGCGAGATGTCTCCTTCAAGGTGGCGCCGGGCGAAAAAGTCGCGCTTGTCGGGCATACCGGTGCCGGAAAGAGTTCAATTATCAACATTCTCAGCCGTTTCTATGAAATCAACAAGGGACAAATTCTGATTGATGGCGTGGATATCCGTGAGATGCATCTGGAAGAATTGCGCGAAGCGGTTAGCATTGTGCAACAGAACATCTTCCTCTTTTCGGATTCAATTGAACGGAATATCAGTCTCGGCAAATCCTCAGTCTCATCGGAGCAGGTGAAGCAAGCGGCGCGAGATGTGCATTTGGACCGGTTTGTTCAGAGAATGCCTGACACCTACGGTACCGTGGTGAAGGAGGATGGGGGTGGGTTATCGGTGGGGCAAAAGCAGCTCGTCGCCTTTGCGCGCGCCTTAGCTTCCGACCCGAGCATCCTCATCTTAGACGAAGCGACTTCTAGTGTTGACACCGAGACAGAAATCCTGATCGAAGATGCGCTGAGTCGCTTGATGGCGCATCGGACTTCTGTCGTCATCGCGCACCGGCTCTCGACTATCCAAAATGCGGATAAGATTATCGTTATGCACCGCGGCGAAATCCGCGAGGCTGGCACGCACGCGGCTCTCTTGCAAAAGCGTGGCATCTATTATCGGTTGTATCAGTTGCAATATAAGGGGCAGGAGGCATTGCGTGCCCGGTAGCGATTCCTTGCGTCTGAATCGCGGCGGACAGGCCCCTGCTCTACGTTTCAAGGCCGTGGTTGGTATTAAAAATTAATGCCATACAATGTAAGTCGGCATTTGCAGCACTAAGCCGATGAGACTCCACACGCATCCAAGCGTGTAATCGCCCAAGATGAGCCCCAAGAAAAACGGTACTGCCTGCCGATAGAGTCTCACGCCGCCGATTTTCAGCACAACTGCCTTCGCTAGCCAACTGAGGAAGATCGGGAACCATAAGCCGCCCATCCCCGTGCCGCTCACGAGGACGTAGCCGCCCGGATGCAACGGCCACCACAGAAACCGCATCTTCATCACCATCAGGAATATTGTAAAGAAGAAGCTGCTCCCGATAACGCCGAGTTCGGGCACACTCGTTTCGCGCGGGCTGACAAGCCATGTCTGCAAGCGGTTGAAAGTCTCCCATCCCATATAGACGATCCAACCGCGTGCCTTGCTTCCTGCGCCCATGTCGTAGAGGACGTGCAGATACGCCCAGAACGTGATGAGGATGCCGAAAACAATTGCCAATATCATCCCGATGAGGAGTTGCCGGTATCCGATGCGTGTCCGTTCTGCCAGCCGAAACGCCTCAAGTTCACTGGGTGTGGGATGCGCGCGGAAACAGCGCACAAACGGGTAAAGGAACGTCAATCCGGTCAGGTTCGCCGCGCCGAGTCGGCGCGTGCCTAGCGCGAGGACCATGGTTCGCCCCGGGTCAACGAAAATGAGTTGATGCAGCGGCGGCCCGATTTCGGCGCGTATCCGCGTGATGCCGATAACCAGTGGGAAGTAGAACAAGAAAAACAGCCCAATCGCCCAAAATGTCATCCCCATCTGATAACAGAAAAAGAAGAGGCATAGCATGCCACCGGTGAAGAGAAGTGCGGCGGTGCGGTAGCGCATAGGTTCGTTTTCGTCCGAGAGCGACCGGTCGCGAGGCCCAGTTCTTCGTGTTACGGTGCCAGCAGGCGATAAACTGAAAACCTTCCGCAAGATTCTGCCGTAATGCCGTCGTCCTATCCACAGCGGAATGCACCCGAACGCCATCCATGCGCCGGTTTGCTGTTCGAGATGATAGATATTCCGCGCGCCGAGCGCGTCGGTTAAAATCAGTTGGACGCGGCTGAGTAGCCAGAAAAACCAGCAGGAAAAAGAGAGATCGAGCGGCGTAAAGAACATCAATCCGATGCTGAATGGATAAAAGGAGATGCGAATAGGCCCCATCGCGCTCCACGGCTTTGAACTGAATTGCCCGATGGTTTTGCCTTTGAGCGGCAATGCAGGGATGTCTGGAAATAGGTAATTCAAGCCGTTCAGCAATTCCGCGCCGCCCGCGAGCGCGAAGCCGAGCCACATCCAAGGCGAACTGAAAAAACGTTTTGGATTGCGCGTCAGTGCCAAAGGCAGTTGCACGATAGGGTAATTGAGCCGTTCGTTTTCTGTCCACTGCTTCCGGAGGAAGACGGTCACGGCGAGCAGCGTCAACCAGAGCGCGATGACGAAACCAGACCAGGCGATGACCGGCGGTATCCACGCGTTGAGTGTGGCAGCGGTGTAAAGCGTCGAGTCGCCATCGTAGAAACCCTCTAAAATCCGAGCGTCCTTCACCGCAATCCATGTCGGGATGTGGTGCCCGAAGAGCGGAATCCATTCGTTTTCGGGCGAGGCGAACTGAAAGGCGTGCGCGAGGACCGGTATAAGGTAGCCCATCATCGTGTGCCCGCTGAGAGTCGTCAGCATGACTACCATCACGTAGATGGTTTGCAAATCCGCTTGCGACATTGACATGCGCGGCAGAAACCGCGTCAATAGCAGGTTGATAAGCACGAGGACGAGCAGCGTGAAAACGGCGTTGAAAAACAGCGAGGCGATTGTCAACTGCGTTGAGTGCCACACCTCTGTCCCCATCAGGCACCAATAACTGTTGAAGGCGACGAGTGCCAACCCGATTAGTAAAATATGCGGTTTGACGCTGTTTCGGTTGCTGTTAGCCATGTTCGCGTGTGTTTCCTCCGGTCGGGCTCCCGATGTGACTAACATCGGCGGGTTGCGAGCCCGAACTACAGTGATTTATACGGTATTATCGGGACTGTTTGTCGAGACGCGGGAGATTTCTCCTACGGTTCATCGGGACCAGAGGTCCCTCCTACGGTTCATTGAGACACGGGAGTTTCATCGAGACGCGGGAAGTCTCTCCTACGGTTTGTCGGGACCAGAGGTCCCTCCTACGGTTCATCGGGACGCGGGAGTTTCATCGAGACGCGGGAGGTTTCTCCTGCTGATGTGCTGCAGTGCTTTTCGTAGCACTTCTGTGTTGCTATAGTTCACAAGAGCGCGCTCGCAACGCGCGCCTACCGGGAGAGAATTCTCTATCTCTTTACGCAACAACGGCAATGCCCGCACGACGTTATCCACAATCGTTACACTCGCCTGCTTCGCCGTGCGCGACATCGGATTCAGATCGATGGTGACGACATCCTTCCCCATTTTCCGCAGGGCTTCGCACCTGTCGCCATCTTCAAGCGGTACGAAAATGACATCCGCTTTGAAAATGCCCTTCGGATGCACAAACTTCCGGTTGGAGTCAATATAGGCGAGTTGCGCTTCGGTGGTGGGCATAAGCACCTCCGATGCACCGTGCTTGCGCAGATGCTGTTGGATGGCGATTTCCCGCGCACCGTCCGTGTGAAAGATGTTTACTTCCAGCGGCGCGTTGAGCAGTCGTCCCAATCTAATCAACGCGTCTGGGACTAACGCTGCCACGTTGCCGTTGACAGAGATGATAGGATGTTCTGCCGAGAGAAGCATCGCTGCGGCTGCACGGATTGCCTCAAGGGCGAACGGCTGCGTCTTCTCGCCGATGAGGTAGTCAAACGCCTCGCCGCGCCCGTGCGCGATGAGTCCGTGGATGGAGGTAATACCGCGGTCAACGCCTTCCACGATGGTATCTCGCAGCGTTAACGAGAGGTAGCGCGGGTGTGTTTTCGGAACGTCGCTCAATTTTCGTCACTCCTTGTTTTTTCGGATGGGTTAACTATACACGGAATTGTTGGGTTTGTCAACGCTTTTTTTACAACCCAGGGACATTTAGTATTCATCGAGACGCGGGCGAACCAACGGTAGGAGGGACATCCTTGTCCCGATACGGATACATGGAGACCGCGAGGGAGAGGGGGCATCGAGACCAGGAGGGCTCTCCTACAAAGGAAAAGGCATCGAGACGCGGGAGGGCGAGCCAACGGTAGGAGGGACATCCTTGTCCCGATACGGATACATCGAGACCGCGAGGGAGAGGGGCATCGAGACGCGGGCGGGCTCTCCTACAAGGGAGAAGGCATCGAGACGCGGGTGGGAGAGCCAACGGTAGGAGGGACATCCTTGTCCCGATACGGATACATTGAGACCGCGAGGGAGAGGGGGCATCGAGACCGGGAGGTCTCTCCTACGGGGTAGGGGGCCGCTGCCCCCGAATTACCCGTTTCTTTCTTGAAACCTCATCCGAGCGCAAACAGGTCAGGAGCGATATTCATGTTGACATTCTTCGTGTTTTCATGCGATACTGTGACTGAACCAAAAAAAGGAGGCAGCAGATGGCACGTCGAAAACGAAAAATGCCCAAGGATGTGTATACAACTCGCGGGTACCTGCATAACCAGCGCGGGGAATACGCCAAAGGTGTCAAGGATTTTCAGAAAGCCCTTGAGCTTGAACCGAATTCTGCGGCGGCGCATAACAACCTCGGCGCAACCTACATCCTAATGGACAAGAAGGAAAAAGCCGTTTTCCACTTGCGGCAGGCACTCGCCTTGGATGCGGGTTTAACAGAGGTGCGTATTAACCTCGCCGATGTCTACATCAAATTGGATAAATACGAGGAGGCGCGAGAGGTCCTCATCCCCTCGATGGCGCGGTGCGAGGAACCCGAAAGTTACTACTATCTCCTCGGTCGCGTTCACTTCGGGCTGTGCGAATACGAAGCCGCGCTCCAAGCGTGGTTGAAGTCGCGCGAACTGGGGATGACGAAGGTGGACCTGAATCTATTCATCGGGAACGCCTATTTCTACTTGGAAGACTTGGATCAGGCGTTACACCATTTCCAGCAGTTAACGCGCAATAAGCCGGACTTCGCGAGCGGCTACTCCGCTATCGCCATGGTCTACATGAAGCGCAAGCAGTTTGACGCGGCGGAACAGGCACTCGTTGACGCGCTGATGCGGGATCCTTCGGACTGGGGGGCTCTCTACCTAGTAGATCTACTTGAAAAAGAGCGGAAGGCGCACGAAAGATCTGCATCGTGATGTGCACCGTTAAGGAGGCAGCGTCCATGGTTTCGCAAAAAGAGATTCAAGCGATTTGTGATGTCATCGTTCGCGAGTTCGCGCCGCTCCAAATTATTCTCTTCGGTTCCTATGCGTATGGCACACCGCGGGAGGATTCGGATGTCGATCTACTCGTTGTTATGGCGATTCCTGCATCGGAGCAGCGTGACAAGGCCGTAGAGATGCGGCAGCGTCTGCCGCGTCGCTTTCCGATGGATTTGCTCGTCCGGTCGCCGGCAGAGATAGCCTATCGCGTGTCGCACAACGACTGGTTTCTCCGAGAAATCCTTGAGAAGGGAGACGTGCTTTACGATTCGGGTGGTTTTGCCAAGAATGCCTTGGAAACCGCTGGCGAACTGCGCGATACAGAGGCAGGAACCCTGATGAATCCGTTGACATTAGAGTATGTAGAAAAGGCTGAGGAGAATTACGAGAATATAGACTGGCTTCAGCGGGCCCCCACACCGAGGCATAATTCGGTGTGTTTCAACGCGCAGCAGTGTATTGAGAAGTATCTGAAGGCGTGGCTTCAGGATGCGAATCTCCCTGTTCCGAGGACGCACGATTTGGTGGAACTGCTCCATCTAGTTGTGTCGATGCGTCCTGCGTGGCGTGCGTGGGCCGCAGATTTTTCGGCATTTACGACGCATGCGGTGGATTTCCGGTATCCTGGGGAATCTGCGATTGCTGCGGCAAAAATCGCTACTGAGGTGCGCGAGGCGGTTCGTGAGGCGTTGGGGATTGGTTGAACTTTGACAGCGGTGTTGATTTTTCTTGCAATTTGTTGCAGATTTAGGTATTATTGGCGTATCAACAAAAATGGGAGGATTAGCATGGCATACAACGCTCCTATCGGAACACCTCATCCCGGTTGTTTCGTTATTCTCGTGGACCAGTCTTATTCTATGAACGGACAGTGGGAAACTGGGACGAAGGCAGAAATCGCAGCCCTTATCGTGAGTCGCATGATTCGCGAACTCGGTTTGGCGTGTGACACAAGCACGGAAATCAAAGATCGGTGTCACGTATCCGTTATCGGTTACGGTAACCAGGTAGAGTGCCTGATTGATGGCATGATATCGGAGGTGTATCTCTCACCGATCGCAACCCAAAAGGGCACGAGGTTGCTACCGGATGGCGCGGGAGGTGTCGTTGAAATTGAAACGGACATACCGATTTGGCTACAGCCGATGGCGGATAATGGCACCCCCATGCATACGGCATTTGAATATGCCGCGGAAGTTGCCGAAAAGTGGTGTAGCGAGCACCCTAACAACTTTCCACCTGTTGTGTTTAACATCACAGATGGAGCCGCTAACCAGCCCGGTTTAACGATAGATGCTGCAGAGAAGACGATGAACATCCAAACAGAAGATGGTAACGTGCTAGTATTCAACGTTCACATTGCCGGTGGACGTAATAATGAGGTGATTTTTCCACACAACCCCGCACCATTTGCCGACGATATCTTGGCCGAATTTCTCTTTGCCATTTCTAGTGTTCTACCCGAGCCCTTGCGCCGAGAGGCAAAAAGCCAAGGTTTCGACCCGCAACCCGATGCACGGTGTTTTGGGTATAACGTCTGTGAAGTTAAACTTATCCAGATGCTAAAGTTTGGCACTTTGCATCGCTTAGGTTCCGGAGGCGAAGGGAATTCTTAACAGGTGCCTTTCCCGCATTCCGCAATATCTATCTGCGCAAACGCTACTGAGGAAAACGATTAACGCCATTAAATTTCGAGGTAATCATGCAGTGGCCGAGTTTCGCCGATTATGAATTCGCTGTCATGCAGGCTTTTGCCTACAGCGTGTTGGACCCCAAGTTTAGTGGCGGCACCCCCGGTAAGGGGATGTCCGGCGGCTTTTCGAGAGTCTATCCCGTTGAAGTGGATGCCAAAAAGTTCGCTTTGCGGTGTTGGACTCGGAATGTCGTTGATGCCAAAAGTCGGTATGAAGAAATATCGGAGTACCTGAAACGGGTTCGGTTACCCTACTTCGTCGATTTTGAGTACGTTCCCGAAGGCATCCTGGTGGATGGGGAGAAGTATTCCACTACTCGCATGGAATGGGCGGAGGGGAAAACGCTCCGCGCCTTTATCGTCAACAATCTAGAGGATGCTGATGTGTTCAAAACCGTCGCGGCTGAGTTTCAGCAAATGGTCGAGACGCTGCATGCTCACCGGATTTCGCACGGTGACTTGCAAGATGGTAACATGCTCCTCAAAAGGAACGGTGCCCAGGTCGAAATCAAATTAATAGACTACGATAGTCTGTTCGTTCCAGCACTCCGAGGCCAGCCGGATAGCATTGTCGGGCTTCCGGAATATCAGCATCCGCAAAGAATTGTAGGTGGTGGGCAAGCCAGCGAAAAAGTGGACTATTTCTCGGAACTCGTCATTTATCTCAGTTTTCTGAGCCTCGCTGAAAAGCCTACTCTCTGGAATCAGTTTCAGGAGAACACCGGAGATGGGTTGCTGTTTTTGGCAGAAGACTTTAGGAACCCGAGTCAATCTGCGATTTTCCGCGAACTTGAGAACCTGTCGCCTGATGTGAAACATTTGGCGGATACGCTGAAACATTTTTGCAGGCAAACCTCTATTGAACAACTGTCACCGCTAGAAGAGATTCTACCGCAAAAGCAGACCGCGCCGGAGGCAAAGGACTATTACACCCAAGGCCTCACTTGCCTGCATAGGAACCGATATGACGAAGCTGTCGGTAAGTTTGGAAAGACGATAAACCTTCTTTACGAAGATCTGAGAGAAGCGTATTATGGCCTCGGTTTGACTTACTTCAAGATGGACAAGTTGAGAGAAGCGAAGGCCGCAGCCGAAAAGGCATTAAGTTTTGATGCCAACTATCACCTTGCACGCCAACTTTTGGAAATCATCGCCGAATCCGAACGCAATAGGTGGCGTAGGACCGCCTCTGTTGGACGGTATTGCAATTTGCCTCTAAGTAGCCCGAACCCCGGTTGTTTTGTCATTCTCGTGGATCAATCGGAGTCAATGAACGAGCCGTGGGAAAGCGGCACGAAGGCAGAAGTCGCAGCCCTTATCGTGAGTCGCATGATTCACGAACTCGGTTTGGCGTGCGACACTGGCACGGAAATCAGAAATCGGTGTCATGTCGCCGTTATCGGCTATGGGGAACAAGTGGAGTGCCTGATTGATGGCATGATATCGGAGGTGGTTAACTCGCTGATTGCGACTAAAAAGGTCGCGAAGTTGCTACCGGATGGCGCGGGTGGCACCGTTGAAATTGAAGTGGACGTGCCAATTTGGTTGCATCCCAAGGCGGGCGGCATCGCGCAGATGCATACGGCATTTGAACGCGCTGCGGAAATCGTCCAGCAGTGGTGTATTCAGTGGCCTAATGGTTTCCCACCGATCGTTATGAACATCACCGGAGGCGTTCTCACTTCGCCGGAGTTGATACGCGAGGCAGTAAGAAAACTCATGAATCTCCACACATCAGATGGCAATGTTTTAGTTTTCAACAATCACATTGCCAACGGTGGGCCTGAGGTGGTTTTCCCGCACGGCACGATGAAATTCAGCGGAGATAGCAGTGCCGATTTCCTATTCCGTTCCTCAAGCATTCTGCCTCCACCTTTGTTTCCTGTGTTTCAATCTTGCTACGGTTTTCCGTTACAACGTGGTAGCCGGTGTTTTGCCTATAACTCCACGGAGATCATGGTGTTTAGTACCCTATTTGATTCACACTTAGCACCTCGCAATGTAGCCCTATAGGAATTATCTGATGCTCAAACTAAGTACGAAAGGTTTCAGTACGCATAAAGCAGCGGAAACGCCTGATGATTGCCAAGATGCCTGGGCCATGAACAAAGGTGCCGCTCGTTACGCTGTCGCAGATGGCGCGACCCGTTCCCTTTTTCCGAAACAATGGGCAAAACTCCTCGTCAACCACTTCTGCCAAAAAGACATGCTGTCTTTGGATGAGGGAAATTGGCAAGCGTGGATAACACCTCTCCAACGGGACTGGTTAAAGCAGGTAACTGCCATCGTTCAGGAGACGAAGAGGTTTATCTCAATAGACCGGCTCTCCAAATCCGAACCGGCCGCTGCCACCTTTATCGGACTTGAGTTTGACAAAGACACGACAGAATGGAAGGCAGGAATCGTCGGCGATAGTTGCCTCTTTCAGATTAAGAACTCTCAATTGGTGGAGAGTTATCCGATCAAGCAGTCAGAGGGATTCAACAATCACCCCGAGGCTTTTGCTAGTTTTGAAAAGGAAAACTACGCAAAACCGCAGATTGTTGAAGGGAAAGCGGCACCCGGAGATCTGTTTATCTTGGCAACCGATGCGTTGGCGAAATGGATTATCCTCCACGAAGAAGCGGGACAATTAGGAGCTGCCCTCAACCGACTCACTGCGCTAACGGATGATGCGGAATTCGCACAATTCGTTGAGGCAGCACGTGAAACTGAGGATATCCCTCTTGTGAACGACGACGTAACGCTGCTGTGCATTTCAGTAGCAGAAGAGCCCGGTAAATTACAACCTCCGGATGAGGTTGAAAAACCAAACCTCGCGCGGATGCTCGGATGGCTCATCATCTATTTGCTGCCCGGGGCGGTTGTCCTTGCCGTTTTGTGGTGGATTTTCCGATTCATCACAAAACGTGATGAGTAATACCCAATTAACATGAGTAGTCTGGGAGCGTCTGAAGTTCTGGCATCTAGGTTTCCAAATGTTATTGAACTACAGAGAGAGGACGAATTACCGTAATTTGGTATAACACAACACCTTGATAGGAGCCGTTATGCGTTGGCCAAGTTTCGCCGATTATGAATTCGCTGTCAAGAATGCTTTTGCCTACAGCGTGTTCGATCCAAAACTTAAAGGCGGGAAGCCCGGAAAAGGGATGTCCGGTGGCTTTTCGAGAGTCTATCCTGTTAACGTGGGCTTTAAGACTTTCGCGCTGCGATGTTGGATTAAAGATGTTGTTGATGCTGAAATTCGGTATCAAAAAATATCGGAGTACCTGAAACAGGTTGGCCTACCTTACTTTGTCGATTTTGAATACGTTCCCGAAGGCATTTGGGTGAGGGGCACCAAATATCCCATCACTCGCATGGAATGGGCGAACGGGCACTCGCTGCGTGCTTTCATTGAGCAGAATCTGCAGGATGCCGATGTCTTCAGAACCGTCGCAACCGAATTTCAGAAAATGGTTGCCGAGCTCCATGCTAGCGAAATCTCGCACGGTGACCTGCAGGATGGCAACATTCTGCTCAACCGAAACGGTGCTCAGGTTGAAATCAAGTTGATAGACTACGATAGCGTCTTCGTTCCCGCGCTCCGTGGTTATCCCGATAGCGGCATCGTCGGCCTCCCGGAATATCAACACCCGCAAAGAATCGCCCGCGGCGGACAAACCGGCGAAAAGGTGGACTATTTTTCGGAATTGGTTATCTATCTCTCCTTCCTAAGCCTCGCGGAAAAACCGGAACTTTGGAATCAGTTTAAGGATAGCACTGGAGATGGACTCCTCTTTTCAGCCGATGACTTTAAAAATCCCAACACCTCTGACATTTTCGGCGAACTTGAAAAGTTGTCGGCGGAGGTGCGGGAACTCGCTGCAAGGCTGAAGGATTTTTGTGCAAAAACATCCATCGACCTGCTTGCCCCGTTAGAGGATGTTTTGCCAAAACCACCGCATGAGAAGTGTTATGAACAGGGAACGACTTACCTGCAGAAGGGACAATACCGCGAGGCAACTGGCGAGTTTCGAGAGGCAATCTCCCTCAAACCCGATTTTAAGGAGGCCTATCACGGCCTTGGGCTCGCTTACATGATAATGGGAAAATTGGATGAGGCGAAAGAGGGAGCCGAAAACGCACTAGCAATTGATTCAGACTATCAACCTGCGCTCGGACTTTTGTACGCTATTCAAGCTTGTCTTGTAACCGTTGAAAAAATTCGCAGACTTCACCGCGAAAACGAAAAATTGCAAACCGAGACTGCGGAACTTCAGGCTCGAAACGGAGCGTTGCAAACGGAGAAAATCGCTTTAGGAAAGCAATTGGACGGTGCGCAGCAACGTTGGTTGAAGGCGACCGGCGAACTTCGCAATGAAAACGAAGAATTGCAAATCGAGACTGTGGAACTTCGCCGCCACAACGAAGAGTTGCAAACTCAAACTAAGCAACTTCACGTCCAAAACGGAGCGTTGCAAACGGAGAAAATCGCTTTACAGCAGCAATTGGACGGTGCGCAGCAACGTTTGCTGAAGGCGACCGGCGAACTTCGCAATGAAAATGAAGAATTGCAAACCGAGACTGCGGAACTTCGCAATGAAAACCGAGGGTTGGAAACTGAGACTGCGGAACTTCAGGCTCAAAACGGAGCGTTGCAAACGGAGAAAACGGCTTTAAGAAAGCAATTGGACGGTGCGCAGCAACGTTTGCTGGAGGCGACCGGCGGACTTCGCAATGAAAATGAAGAATTGCAAACCAAGACTGCGGAACTTCGCAATGAAAACCGAGGGTTGGAAACTGAGACTGCGGAACTTCGCACCGAAAACCGAGGGTTGCATACCGAAACTGCTAAGATTCGGATTCAGAACGGAGCGTTGCAGGAGGAAAAGACCGCGTTACAGCAGCAATTGGACAGAGCGTTCCGACGTTGGATAACCGTTATTGGCGGATTAAGCGCGATTTTCCTTGCTTTTCTCATCGCGTTCCTATTCCAACTGAAAGCCAGGGACGGGGCTGACTTCCAAATTGGGGTGTTGCAGCAGGAACAGCAGCAGACGCAGGGCCAGCTGCGAAAATTACAGAACCAATTGGCTAAGAAGGATGCCGAAATCCGCGGGCTGAAATCTGCCTCGCAGAAATCGGCGCGAGGGGAAGAACGGCTTCGCAGCCAAAACCGGACGTTGAGGAATCAGAATGCGGCTTTGCAGAAGGAACTTGGCGAAGCGCGGCAACCAAGGACTGGCATTCAGACGCGTTTGCAAGAGGCGAAGGAGTTAAACACGGTGCGACAACAAGAGTCTAACGTGACTCCACCGCCATCAAATTCCTTTGATGCCAACATGGCACTGATTCCTGCGGGCCGGTTTCAGATGGGAAGCAGGAATGGTGAATTTGACGAAAAGCCCGTGCATACCGTCTACGTTGATGCATTTTATATCGACAAATATGAAGTGACAAACGCGCAATATAAGAAGTTCGTTGATGCGAATCCTCAGTGGGGAAAGCAGCGCATCCCTCTCGCGTATCATAATGGCAACTACTTAAACGATTGGAATGTGAATCATTATCCCGCTGGAAAAGGCGAGCATCCGGTCACCCATGTGAGTTGGTATGCGGCAATGGCTTACGCGCACTGGGCTGGAAAACGGCTTCCGACAGAAGCGGAATGGGAGAAAGCCGCGCGCGGAGGAGCAGTTGGACAGAGATACCCCTGGGGGAATTCTATTGGGCCCAGCAAGGCAAACTACGGGACGAATC
Source organism: uncultured Poribacteria bacterium (assembly GCA_958296135.1). GTDB lineage: Bacteria > Poribacteria > WGA-4E > WGA-4E > WGA-3G > AGPOR5. The sequence continues at coordinate 2,289,497 of CATQHZ010000001.1, read as the reverse complement.
TTGGTGGTACCTCCCGCGTTGGCAGTTATCCGGCTAACAACTACGGCTTACATGACATGGCGGGTAACGTCAGGGAGTGGTGCCTTGATGCATATCAGGGCGGATTCTATAAAAGTTCGCATCGGCGAAATCCACTCGCCGGAGGCACTGTGACAGATATTGTCACCAATTTCATTAGCGTGAAAGGTTCCCGCGTGTTGCGTGGGGGCTCGTGGGGCATTTCAGCCTGGGGCCTGCGTGTCGCCAGTCGCTCCGGGTATGCGCCGACATACGCATATTCCTACGTCGGTTTCCGATGTGCGAAATCTGCAACCCGTTAGTTCTTTACCGTTTTCTCTTGAAATCCATTGCAATATGTGGTAGAATATGCTCATATCACATAGGAAGCAGTCTCCTGACGAATCGGGAAAATCATCATGCGAAACACCAAAGACATGGGCGACGCGGTTCGCCCAAAACCTCCAGATGTCCAAATTGCTGTCCAGAATTTTGGGCCGGTAGCGAAGGCGGACATTGAGTTGCGTCCGCTGACGGTGTTTGTCGGGGAGAGCAACACCGGCAAAACCTATCTCGCTGCGCTGATTTATGCACTGCACCGCACCTTTCATTTACCGCTGAAAAATGGAGACATGGCCGGCGCGCGGTCTAACTTCGGGAATCCGGAGGCGTTTGAAGACGAACTCAAACGGTGCTTCAACATCGACTCTGTCTCGGAGTTAATCCGCTTTACCGCGAAGTCTCGCTGCGAGGAAATGAAGGTGACGCTGGAGGGCTCCGAAGCAGGTCAAACTTGCTACGCTTTTCGGTTGCGCGCCGCCAAACTTGGTATCGCTGTAGAGAGCTCTATCAATCTTCCGCCGCAGTGGGAATTGAAAGTGGCTGCGTCACTTGACGAACGTAGCCGGGCCTATTTCCTGCCAGCGGGCCGCCGCGGGCTGCTGCAGGCACACGAGACGGGTGCCGCGACAGTCAAGGCGAATGGGTTTTCGACCGATTTCCTGCAGCAACTCGTCGGTAACCACGATACGGATAACGGGCGTTCGGACAAACTGCACGGCATTGCGAACTTGCTGGAGACAGAAGTGTTACGTGGAAAGATAGAGGTTAAGCATGCAGTGGCAGAGGGATATCCGGAATTCCTCTACCGTCCCGATGAGACAGCGCGGGCACTGCGAATGAGCCAATCGTCGTCCATGGTATCCGAGCTCGCGCCGTTAGTGCTGTTTCTGCGTGGTATCGTTCGCCCAGGTGATTTGCTCATTATCGAAGAACCCGAAGCGCACCTGCATCCCGGTGCGCAAGCCGCAGTTGCGCTAACCCTTGCACGTTTGGTTCGCGTGGGGGTCCGCGTGATTGTGACGACGCATAGTTACTGGTTCCTCCAACAAATCGGAAATATAATTCGCCAAGGGGAAGTGTATCGACACAAAGATAGTGCACCAACATCGGCAAGCGGGCTCCTAAAAGAGGAAGTTGGCACCTGGTGGTTCCATCGTGATAAGCCGGTGGAGGAAATTCCGTTTGACCGGATTGACGGTATAGAGCCGCGGGATTTCGGAGACGTTTCCGAGACGCTCTATAACCGGTCGGTAGATTTGCAGGAGCAGCTGGCTGAAATCACAGGAGAACGCCGTGAAATTGAGTGAGGTGCTTGCCGAAATCCGAACACGAGTGGATGAAGATAGCCTGACGGACTCATGCAGCGGTGAAGGATGTGCCGTGGATATGACTGACATCCCCGATGAGCGCGTTATAGTCCTCGTGGAACATGAGTTTGAATTCCGTAAAATGGAGGGAAGGCGATGCGACCGGCTCCTTTTTTTCATCAGCACTCCTGAGAATATCCTCTTCATCGTTCCGATTGAACTCAAGAGCGGTAAGATTAGAGCATCAAGAGGAATTCGACAGTTGCTTGGGGGTGTAAAACTCGCGGATTATTTAGTGCCAGAGACAAATGATTTTGAAATCATCTGTCGCCCGGTGTTGTTCAGTGGCAATGTCATTCATCCTCAACAGTACAAAAGGCTCAATCAGTGGGGCGGTGGTGCTTTCCGGAACCTGTTTTTCAAGGTTAGAACAGCGCGATGCAGTGAGGAGCGGAGTTTAGCGGATGCTCTGTTCGGAAAAGCTGCACAGCCCTCCCAAGACTGGCGGGACGAACGCTCTCGGCTAAGGGACACCTTGTTGGATAGAATTTCCGACTAATCAAGGTTTTCCAGTCTCAGCCCAGTGTGGAATTGAGATGAATACGGGAAAAATCATCATGCGAAACACCAAAGACGCTGGCGGCACGGTTCGCCCGAAACCCCCAAATGTCCAAATTGCTGTCCAGAATTTTGGGCCGGTAGCGAAGGCGGACATCGATTTGCGTCCGCTGACGGTGTTTGTCGGGGAGAGCAACACCGGCAAAACTTACCTTTCAGTTTAGACTGTCTTAATAAAACCCAAAATCGAAAAAAAGGAGCAACCCCTTTAATGGCATACCTCAGATGGGGAATAATCGGATGCGGCGATGTCGCCGAGCATAAAGGTGGCCCGCCGCTCTATACCGTGCATGATTCCGAACTCATCGCCGTGATGCGGCGCGACCGCGGCAAATCCGAGGCGTTCGCCGCCAGACACGGCGCGAAATGGGCCTACGCCGACGTAGACGCACTCCTCGCTGACGATGAACTCAACGCCGTTTACATCGCTACGCCGCCGCATCTGCACTGTGAACATACCCTCCGCGCGGCGCAAGCTGGCAAGCATGTGCTCTGCGAGAAACCGATGGCGATGAACGTTGAAGAATGTCAGCACATGGTGACAGCTTGTTGGCAAGCCGGTGTCACCTTGATGATTGCCTATTACCGCAATTTCTATCCGAACGTCATGAAGATGAAAGCGTTAATTGAAGAGGGAACTATCGGCGACGCAGTCCTCGCTCGCGTCAGCTGCACCGGGTTCTTCGACCCCAATCGGCACGATTTCGCCAATTGGCGCGTGAACCCGGCAATCAGCGGCGGCGGAGTCCTCATGGATATCGGCAGCCACCGCATCTCACTGCTTCAGTATCTGATGGGCGATGTTGTCTCCGCGCGCGGACATGCCGAACCTGTCTACTTGGACGTTGATGTGGATGATTCCGCTGTCTTTACGCTCCGTTTTGCAAGTGGCGCGCACGCTGTCGCAAACATCAACTGGAATGTCGGTACCTCGGAAGACGCTGTTGAGATCTACGGCACGGAGGGATGCCTCCGCTGTTCACCGCTGAATAGCGGTAATCTGACGCTTGAGAAGTCGGGCAAACTGTTTGAGATGCATCAATCGCCGCTGCGTTACACGCACACCGGCCTCGTGGAGGATTTTGTCGTGCATCTCAAGACGGGTGCGGCGATTCGTTGCTCAGGCGAAGAGGGATTAAAGACGAACGCTGTCATCGAGCAGATTTATGCGGAAGGCCCTTCTCGTAGGCGGGGCTTATAACCCCGCCTTATTTATTGCGCTAGCCGTTCGGATTCCAATGCCAGCCACTCCCAATATCCCCGCGGCATCTCTGCTGGCGGTTCTAATCCTGCTTCCTCGCGCCAGCGGCGGAGGGGGTGCCGCCGGTCTGCCTGCGGCAACTGCACGCGTTCGCCGTAAGCGGCAGATTCAAAGATGCCCATCATTATCTCAATGATGTGGCGTGCCTCCTTACCGCTGCACACGTGTTCGCGTCCTGCATCCAGGGCGTTGACATATTCCTCCACGAACCAGTAATCGGCTTCGGAACCGGGATTTTTCGCATCGTAGTGCTCGGGATAGATAAGCTCCAACGCTTCCCACCGGTCATGTGTTCCATCGGGGATATAGCGGGGATGCGGCAGCCACCACGCGCCGCCGCTTTTCCAAAACAGCCGCCCTTCCGTGCCATAAAGTTCCATAGCATACGCGCCGGTGTCCATCTTGTTGAACCGATGCTGCAGCAGCGTGCCAGTCACATTGTCCGTAAACTGCATCGTTGCGGTGATGTATTCGCCGGCGATGGTGCCCATGCCGCTCGGAGATGGCACAACGTCTTCAGGCGTGATAGACTTGCCGTCTGTCGTGAGGTGCGCGATGACGCTGCGGCACTGCTCGCCGAAATGCAACATGTTGTTGAGGGTATGTGTGCCGATGTTCATCAGGCCATACCCGCCGTAGTAGCCTTTGCCGCTGCCGTAAATATAGCGCAAGTCGCCGATTTTGCCGGCATGAAAAGCGCGCGCAATCGCCTGCATCGACGCGCCGACTCTGCCTTGATGATGCACTGCTACCTGCCCGCCTTTCGCCGCTGCCTTGGCGATAACGGCATCCGCTTGCACTAAATCGATGCACATCGGTTTTTCCACTTCAATGTGGACACCGTGTTCCAGCACACGCATGCACAAATCGTAATGGAACTCTGTCCCGGTCGGAATCGCGACGATGTCCGGGGCAGTCTCCTGAATCATCTCATCGACATCGGCGAACCGCGCGGTGACGTTGACTTCGTCGCCCAAGGTATCGCGGCGTTCTTCAACCAGATCACAGATGCCGACAAGTTGTGTGCGTGGATGCGCGTGATATGCACGCGCTGCTGCTGTCCCGCGGCCCCTACATCCTAAAATTGCAATCCGATAGGTTTTCATGGGTTTCTCCTGTGTGGCTCCTACCGCCGCGAGAGATACGCAGACAGCGCGTAATCAAACGGCGTGGACGTGTCCATCTGCACATAATCGATTTGGCTGCCGCCGCACCCCCGGCGATAACTCTGGATAAATTCGTTGAGTTTCTCAAGATAGGCCGCCTTCAACGTATCCGCCTGCGTTGACAGCGTCTGGCCCGTCTCCATGTCCCGAAAGACGACGGAACCCTCGTAAGGAAAAGTCAACTCTGCTGCATCCAACAGATGAAACACGATGACCTCGTGCTTTTGATGCCGGAGGTGTTTCAACGCGGAGATAACCTGGGTAGGTTCGTCGAGCAAATCCGAAATGACGATGACGAGCCCGCGCCGCACAATCCGCTTCGCGAGTTCGTGGAAGAGCCGGCTCAGCCCGGTCTCCTTGCCGGGTTGTGCGTTCTCTAAGGCAGACATGATAGCGCGGAGATGCGTCGCCGCACCCCTCGGCGGGATGTATTCGGCGATGTCGGTGTTGAAGAGTGCTAAGCCGACAGAATCGCGCTGCTTCAGCATGAGATACGTCAAGGACGCGGCGAGATAACAGCCGTATTCAAACTTGGTGAGCGTTTCGTCATTGTATTTGTATGCCATTGACGCGCTCGTGTCGAGGAGGATATACGCGCGCAGGTTCGTCTCTTCCTCAAATTTTTTAATGTAATACCGGTCGGATTTTCCGTAAACCTTCCAGTCGATGTAGCGGATTTCGTCGCCGGGCATGTATTGCCGATGCTCGGCGAATTCGACGCTAAACCCCTGATAGGGACTTTTGTGGAGCCCGGTGACGAATCCTTCCACGACGAGGCGCGCGACGAGCTCCATTCCGCCGATGCGTGTCAACGCGACCGGATCGAGATATTTGTGAGATGTTTGCATGTTTTTCCTTGTTTGTAAGTTTGAGAGACCGCGAGGGACAGTGGACATCTCTGCAGCGAGGCTGCAGAGATGACAAAGTTAAAGTAAGTAAGGTAGCGTGTTTACGCGGTGCGACACACGCACATTTTCTGTAGGCGTGACCGTGACGGCCCTCGCGCTACGGGTGCGGCATAAGTTTGAGAGCCCGCGAGGGCCAGGCCATTGTCCTACGGGTGCAGCAGCGGTTTCAGTCTGCGGCGCGCAGTCTCCATATCGATGCCGCTTCTTTCCGCGTAGTCTGCCACCTGGTCTTCCCCGATTCTGCCGATGCTGAAATACCGTGATTCTGGGTGCGAATAATACCATCCACAGACAGATGCCGCCGGGGCCATTGCGAGATTCTCGGTTAACGTGATGCTGGTGTTTGCTTCGACGTTCAGGATATCGAATATCGTCCGTTTTGCGGTATGCTCAGGACAAGCCGGGTAGCCCGGCGCGGGCCGGATGCCGCTGTATTTTTCGGCGATGAGCGCGTCTGCGTCAAACTTTTCGTCTGCCGCGTATCCCCAGAGTTCTGTGCGGACGCGTTGATGCATTCGTTCCGCGAACGCCTCAGCGAGCCGGTCAGCCAACGCTTTTGTCATGATGCTGTTGTAATCGTCGTGCTGTCTCTCGAATTCGGCGCAGAGTTCTGCCACGCCAATGCCGGTCGTCACGGCAAACGCCCCGATATAATCGTCGACCCCGGTTTTCTTGGGTGCGATGAAATCGGCGAGACTCAGATTCGGTCTGCCGAACGGTTGCTCTGTCTGTTGGCGCAGGTGATGAAGTGTCACTGTTCTCTGCCTTACGGGTTTTAGGAAGAGTGAAGGAGCAGTCCTTCGCGGTTGACTAGACTTCGGTACATAGATGTGGGTATCTTCCCCGACGGTGTTAGCGAGGAAGATTCCGACGACAGCGTTTGCACGCAACCGCTTTTCTTCAATGATGCGCGCGAGCAGTGCGTTTGCATCTTTAAAGAGTTTGTTCGCCTCCTCGCCGATATTTGGGTGACGCATCAGATTGGGGAATTTGCCGCGGAGCCCCCACGTTGCGAAGAAGGGGGTCCAGTCAATATAGTCAACCAATTCCTCCAACGGATAATCATTAAAGCGTTTGGGGCCCTTAAGTTCCGGCGCCGGCGGTTGATAATTCTTCCAATCCGGTGTAAATTTCCGTTGTTGCGCTACCGAGAAGGCGAGCAGATTCGTCTGTTGCCGATTTTTGGCGTGGCGTTCCCGAATCTTTTCATATTCGGCGTGCGTCTCGGCTATGAACTGAGCTTGTTTGTCCCGGCTCAGCAGTTTGCTTACCACTCCCACACTCCGCGAAGCATCTTTGACATGCACTGTCGCGCCTTGATAAACAGGTTCAATTTGGGCTGCGGTATGCACCTTTGAGGTAGTCGCGCCGCCGATGAGTAGCGGGATGCGGAATCCTTGCCGCTCCATCTCGGATGCAACATGCACCATTTCGTCTAACGATGGCGTAATCAGGCCGCTGAGCCCAATCATGTCGGCGTTCTCTTTCCGCGCCGTTTCCAGAATCTCCTCCGCCGGCACCATCACACCCAGGTCGAGCACATCGTAGTTATTGCATCCAAGCACGACACCGACGATATTTTTGCCGATGTCATGCACGTCGCCTTTGACAGTCGCCATGACGATTTTGGGGCGTTTGGCCTGCGCGCCCTCGGCGGCTTTCTCGATGAACGGGATGAGGTGCGCCACGGACTTTTTCATGACCCGTGCGCTTTTAACGACTTGCGGCAGGAACATTTTGCCCGCGCCGAACAATTCACCCACCCGATTCATGCCATCCATCAAAGGGCCTTCGATGATATGGATTGGACGTTCGTATTTCTGCCGGGCTTCTTCTGTGTCGGCCACAATGAATTCCACGATGCCTTCCACGAGTGCGTGCCGGAGTCTTTCTTCGACAGAGAGTTGCCGCCATTCTTTTTGTTTCGATGCGCGATTGGAAACAGTGCCTACGGCAGCCAGTGTCTCGGCGCGGGAGACGAGCCGGTCGGTTGCATCTGAACGGCGGTTGAGCAGGACGTCCTCGACTGCCTTCAGGAGTGCTTTCGGCAGTTCATCGTAGACAGCGAGTTGCCCGGCGTTAACGATGCCCATGTCCATCCCTGCGCCGATGGCATGATACAGAAAAGCGGCGTGCATCGCCTCTCGCACGGTGTTGTTGCCGCGGAAGGCGAAGGAGATATTGCTCACGCCCCCGCTGACGAGTGCGTGCGGACAGGTGGCTTTAATCTCGCGGCATGCGTCAATAAACGCCTTCGCGTAGTCGTTGTGTGCTTCAATCCCGGTGGCGACGGCGAAGATGTTCGCATCGAAGATGATGTCCTCCGGTGGAAACCCAACCGTTTCTGTCAAAAGTTGATACGCCCTTTGGCAGAGTGTCACCTTCCGTTCATAAGTTTCGGCTTGTCCTTCTTCGTCAAATGCCATGACGATGACAGCGGCACCGTATCGGCGAATCTGGCGTGCTTTCTCCAAGAAATCGGCTTCGCCTTCCTTTAAACTGATGGAGTTGACAACGCCTTTCCCCTGAATGCACGCGAGCCCCGCCTCGAGTACCTCCCACCGACTGGAATCAAGCATGATAGGCACGCGGCTAATATCCGGTTCCGCGGCGATGAGGTTGAGGAACTTCACCATCGCCGCCTTCGCATCTAACATGCCCGCGTCCATGTTAATGTCGATGAGTTGCGCGCCGTTTTCAACCTGGTCCCGTGCAACTTCCAGTGCCTTTTCGTAATTGCCTTTTTTGATGAGTGTTGCAAATCGGCGCGAACCTGTCACGTTTGTCCGTTCGCCGACGTTCACAAAGAGGGAATCGGGGGTGATGTTAAACGCCTCTAGGCCGCTCAGCCTGCAGGCGCGAGGCTGCGGCATCGGTTGGCGCGGCGGGTGCTCGGCGGCAATTTTGACGATAGCTGCGATATGCGCCGGCTGCGTCCCGCAACACCCGCCGACGATATTGAGGAATCCGTTTTGCGCGAAATCGTGGAGTGCCTCCCCCATTTCGGCCGGCGTTTGCGTATAGTGCCCGAGTTCATTCGGCAGGCCGGCGTTCGGATAGCAGATTACCGGGATGTCTGCAAGTCTTGCCATTTCGGCAAGATACGGCCGAATCTGCGCCGCACCGAACCCACAGTTTAGGCCGACAGCGAGGAGGTTTGCAGCGCCCTCGGTAGGCGCGCCCTCCCGGTCGCGACGCGTGTGTCGGATTGAATTCCAAAACGCTTCCACCGTTTGTCCAGACAGATTCCTACCCCCGCCGCCGCTTCTATCCGAAGAGACGATGATAGGGATGTCAATCCCTTGCGTTTCAGCGAGTGTCTGAATTGCGTAGAGCGCGGCTTTACAATTGAGCGTATCCATCACAGTCTCTATGAGCAACAAATCTGCGCCGCCATCGATGAGTCCCTCCGCCTGTGTGGTGTAGGCATCGACGAGTTGCGCGAAGGTGACGTTCCGATACCCCGGGTCGTTCACATTCGGCGAGATGGAGCAGCTGCGGTTGGTGGGCCCCATGCTTCCCGCGACGAAGCGCGGTTTTTCCGGCGATGTCCACTTATCCGCGACTTCACGTGCGATACGCGCGGCGGCAGAATTAACCTGATACGCGAGCTCCTGCAATTGGTAATCTGCCATAGAGACAGCGGTGCTTGTGAAGGTATTCGTAGAGATGATGTCCGAGCCGGCTTGGCAGTAGCCGCTGTGAATTTCGCGCACGATGTGCGGCTGCGTGAGAGAGAGTAAATCATTGTAGCCTTTGAGTTCACTCGGATGCTCAGCGAACCGGTCTCCGCGAAAATCTGCCTCGGCGAGCCGATACGTCTGCAGCAGCGAGCCCATCGCGCCGTCAAGCACAAGGATGCGTTCCTTCAGTCGGTTTTTGAGATATGTTATCCGTTGAGAATGTGTTTCCATAATTCACCTATTTTTTTCCATTGCGGTTTGACTCCGAACAAACCCCGTGGGCGCGCTTTCAAAGCGCGCCTACCGAACGGGCGTTTGGGGAATTTGCGTTCGTCCCATCCATGTATATACTATACCACGCGCGCGATAGTTTTGTCCACACGTTTTTCCAAAACCGCAGAGGAACATTTTTGTTTTGCCAAACAGATTTGAATTGGGAAACTAGATAGTCTTGGGAAAATTTGACATTCATTACGTTTTCATGCTATACTTTTTAAAATCAGCAAAGGAGGAGAGTGCTAGAGCCCGAAAATCCGAGTATTTCGATTGAATTCTCGGTAAGTCTCGTTAATTCGTAACATATCTGATTTAAGTAGTTTTATCTCTCAGGTGAGAGGATGGCGAACGGAGCGTGAGGAGCGTTTCCTACTGCACGATGTCAAGAGGCATGCTTAAATAACCTAACCCCCCGTGATAAGCGGATTAATAGTTGGCAGTGCGTATGCACCGCTGACGGTGGAGGGGCTGTAAGACCGCCGCGATTCCCTGCCGATTTTTGCGTAGGTTGTTTGTAATAACAAACAACCGAAGATGTGTCATTTGGCTTTCGCAAATGACACTGCGCAAAAATCGGAGAAAGGATTGTCTCGCTGCAGCATCTAGAACTACAAAGAAAACGTCGCGGCTGGTTTGACCGAGACGCAAAACGCCTGTGGCGCTCGCGTAAGACCTCGTCGTATTCGCATTTCTCCGATTTTGACGCAGTCTTATTCTGTTTACAGAATAAGACATCTTCGGAAACCTGCTTGGCTTTCGCGCCGGCGATCGTGTAGGCGTTCGGGACTACCGAACGCCGAAGATGTGCTGTTTGGCTTTCGCAAACAGCACTGCACGATCGCCGACCAAGCATGCCTACGTCAAAATCGGCAGGTGCGTTTCGGAGGCGGTAAGTGATGAAGCAGGAACTTAGAAGTCTCGACTTATCTCGATATGTTGAGACTTCGGGGAACAGGTATAACTTCATGATTTCCGCGAAAGAGATTCAAGCTATCTGTGATGACATCGTGCGCGAATGTTCACCGCTCCAAGTTATCCTCTTCGGCTCCTACGCGTATGGCACGCCGACAGAAGCGTCGGATGTCGATCTGCTTGTTGTGATGGCAGATATGAAGTCGGAGTCGGCTCGGCATCGGGCTGAGATAAGCGAGCGCATCCCGCGTCGCTTCCACCTCGATTTGCATGTTCGCTCGCGGGCGGACATAGCGTATCGCGTTTTGCATAACGATTGGTTTCTGCGCGAGGTGCTCGAAAAAGGCGATGTGCTTTACGATACGGAGGCAGTCTGGCCTTCGTTGGAACTCGCCGAGAAAGCCTTGATGCCTGTGTGGGAGGAGACGGGGGTTATGAACCCATTGACATTGGAGAGAGTGCGGAAAGCTGAAGTTGATTATTTGATGATGAAGGCAGGGCAGCAGATTTCGGCACCAGATATACACGATGCGATTTGTTTCCACGCGCAGCAGTGTATCGAAAAATACCTGAAGGCGTGGCTGCAAGAAGCGAACCTTCCTGTGCCTCGGACGCATGATTTGAACGCATTGTTGGCTCTGATTGTGCCGAGGTGCCCTGAGTGGCGCGCGTGGCAAACGGGCTTTTCGATGTTCGAGAAATATGCCGTAGATGGGCGTTATGAGGGATATTTCGCGACGGAGTCGGATGCCGAACATGCAGTGCGCCTTTGCGGCGAAGTGCGCCAAGCAATTCGCGCCGAGTTGCAACTCCCGAACGAGGGATAAAAAAAGATACCGGCACTCACCCTCAAACCGAATAGGAAGAAAAAAATGATTTCCGCGAAAGAGATTCAAGCTATCTGTGATGACATCGTGCGCGAATGTTCGCCGCTCCAAGTTATCCTCTTCGGTTCCTACGCGTATGGCACGCCGACAGAAGCGTCGGATGTCGATCTGCTTGTTGTGATGGCAGAGATGAAGTCGGAGGCAGCTCGGCATCGGGCTGAGATAAGCGAGCGCATCCCGCGTCGCTTCCGCCTCGATTTGCATGTTCGCTCGCGGGCGGACATAGCGTATCGCGTTTTGCACAACGATTGGTTTCTGCGCGAGGTGCTCGAAAAAGGCGATGTGCTTTACGATACGGAGCGGGAGTTTCCCAAGTTGGAACGCTCCGGGGCTGCCTTAGTCCCGATATGGAAGGAGACAGGTTCTATGAACCCATTGACGCTAGAGAGAGTGCATAAGGCTGAGGATGATTGGACGATGCTGACATTGGCGCAACAAAATCCCAGGCCACTCCGTGATCCGATTTGTTTCCACGCGCAGCAGTGTATCGAAAAATACCTGAAGGCGTGGCTGCAAGAAGCGAACCTTCCTGTGCCTCGGACGCATGATTTGAACGCATTGTTGGCTCTGATTGTGCCGACGTGCCCTGAGTGGGGTGCGTGGCAAACGGGCTTTTCGATGTTCGAGAAACATGCCGTAGATGGGCGTTATGAGGGATATTTTGCGACGGCGGCGGATGCCGAACATGCAGTGCGCCTTTGCAGCGAAGTGCGCCAAGCAATTCGCGCCGAGTTGCAACTCCCGAACGAGGCATAGAAAAAAGATACCGGCACTCACCCTCAAACCGAATAGGAAGAAAAAAATGATTTCCGCGAAAGAGATTCAAGCTATCTGTGATGACATCGTGCGCGAATGTTCGCCGCTCCGAGTTATCCTCTTCGGCTCCTACGCGTATGGCATGCCGACAGAAGCGTCGGATGTAGATTTGCTTGTTGTGATGGCATGTCTGAAGTCGGAGGCGGCTCGGCATCGGGCTGAGATAAGCGAGCGCATCCCGCGTCGCTTCCGCCTCGATTTGCACGTTCGCTCATGGGCGGACATAGCGTATCGCGTTTTGCACAACGATTGGTTTCTGCGCGAGGTGCTCGAGAAAGGCGATGTGCTTTACGATACGGAGGCAGTCTGGCCTTCGTTGGAGCTCGCCGAGAAAACCTTGATGCCTGTGTGGGAGGAGACGGGGGTTATGAACCCATTGACATTGGAATGGGTGCAGACCGCGGAAGCAGATTGGAAGATGCTGCAATTGGCGCGGCGGGAATTGGATCCAGACTTATACAATCGTATTTGTTTTGACGCGCAGCAGTGTATCGAAAAATACCTGAAGGCGTGGCTGCAGGAGGCGAACATCCCCATGCCTCGGACGCATGATTTGAACGCATTGTTGGCTCTGATTGTGCCATCGCAACCCGAGTGGGGTACGTGGCAAATCGCCTTTTCGGCGTTTGCCCCGTATGCAGTGGATGCGCGCTATCCCGGTTATCTCACAACGGCGGAGAAAGTTGAGGATGCACTGCGCCTCTGCAGCGAAGTGCGCCGCGAGGTCCGCGCCACGCTACAACTCCCGAACGATGGATAGGAAAAATATGCCAACACTTAACCTCAAACCGAACCATAAAGCGATAACGGAATACTACGCCGCGTTGGATAGGTATCGACAACACGGTGTCACCCACGAAACCGCCGTGCGCGCTGCCTTTCAAGCACTCCTTGAAGCATGCGCACGCCGACAGAATTGGACGCTGGTATGTGAATACACGCGCCGCGTCCCCGGCAGAAATCCCATTCGCCTTGATGGTGTGTTGCTGGACGCACACAGCCTCCCGCGCGGCACGTGGGAAGCAAAAGGGGTTAAAGGCAATCTGCGCGCCGACATCCAAACGAAATTCGATGAAGGGTATCCACAAGAGAACATCCTCTTCCAAACGCCAGAACGCGCGATTCTGTATCAGCACGGCCGCGAAGTGCTTGACGCGGATATTACCGAACGCGAGACGCTCATTACCGTGCTGAAGGCGTTCTTCGCTTACGAACGGGAAAACGCCGCCGAGTGGCACGCCGCTGTCGCCGACTTCAAAACCGTCGTCCCCGAATTGAAGCAGAAAGCGACAGAACTCATTCAGGAACAGCTCCACACTAACGCTCGGTTCCGCACCGCTTTCGCCGACTTCTATCGCCTTTGTCAGAACGCGATTAACCCGAACCTCTCCGAAGCCACGGTGGAGGAGATGCTCATCCAACATCTCCTGACAGAACGCACCTTCCGTACGGTGTTCGCGAATCCGGACTTCACGCGCCGGAATATTATCGCCCGCGACATTGAGAACGTCATTGACGCGCTCACCTCCAAGGCGTTTAGCCGCGATGCGTTCCTCCAGAACTTGGACCGGTTCTACCGTGCCATTGAACGCGAAGCGGCGACACTCGTCGATTTCTCGCAAAAACAGCACTTCCTGAATACCGTCTACGAGCAGTTTTTTCAGGGCGATTCTGCAGCAGTCGCCGATACGCACGGCATCGTTTACACGCCACAGCCGATTGTCGATTTCATGGTGAAGAGCGTCAACCATCTGCTGAAAACGGAATTCAAGCGTTCCCTTTCCGACGCGGGCGTTCACATCATCGACCCGTTTGTCGGCACGGGCAATTTCATCGTTCGCCTCATGCGTGAGATTGAACCTTTCAAGTTGGAGGCGAAATACCGTTCGGAACTCTGGTGCAACGAGGTGCTGCTCTTGCCCTACTATATCGCCTCGCTCAACATTGAGCACGAGTTTTATAGTGCCACCGGCACCTATCTCCCGTTTGAAGGCATCTCTCTCGTGGATACGTTTGACTTGGCGGAAGCCCGGCAGTTGTCGTTGTTAACAGCGGAAAACACGGCGCGGGTGGAGAAGCAGAAGGCATCGCCGATGTTCGTCGTCATTGGCAACCCGCCCTATAACGTCGGGCAGATGAACGCAAACGATAATAACAAGAACCGCCAATACGCGGCGATGGACAAGCGACTGCAGGAAACGTATGCCTTGGACTCCAAAGCGACTTCCAAGAGTAAACTCTACGATCTGTATGTCAAGGCACTCCGATGGGCATCAGATCGGATTGGCGATGAGGGCATTGTCGCCTTTGTGACGAACAACGGTTTTCTTGACGCAAAGGCGTTTGATGGCATGCGGAAGCATCTTACCGAAGACTTTGACGCGCTCTATCTGCTAGACCTCGGTGGAAACGCGCGGCGAGGTAAACTTGTCTCTGATGCAAGCGTCTTCGGGATTCAGGTCGGTGTGAGCATCAACCTCTTCGTCAAAAACCCTGCCGGTAGGCGAGCTCTCCCGGGCTTGACAGGACGCATTTTTTACTTCCGCACCGACGACGCGTGGAACAAAAACAAGAAATTTGAGTTTCTCGCGCAAGCCGAGCATGTCGGCAATGTCCCGTGGCAAACGCTTCAGCCGGACGCGCGACATACTTGGCTCACGGAGGGACTCCACGCCGAATGGACAGGATTCATTCCGATGGGGAATAAAGAGACTAAGCGGGCCAAAGGCGGGACGGTTGAGACGCTCTTTAAAACCTATAGCCTCGGTGTTACAACGAGTCGCGATGCATGGGTTTACAACTTCAACCTGCGGCCCCTCACGGAAAAACTAACGGCGATGATAGACTTCTACCATGCAGAAGCGGGGAGATGGAAGCGGCGGACAGTTCAGGATGTCGATGTTGATAATTTCGTGAATACCGACAGCACGAAAATCAAGTGGAGCGACAAACTGAAATCGGCACTGAAAAAGGGGATGCCCATTGAATTCGCGCCCGAAAACATTCGGACAACCCTCTATCGTCCGTTTACAAAATCAGTGCTCTATTTTGACAGAACGCTTAACGAGCGGGTTGGGAGATTTCCCTCTATCTTTCCTACATCGGATACAGAGAGAGAAAACCAGGTCATCTGGCTCAAAACGGGGCAGGACTGGCCTATGTTCGCGCTCATGACGAACAAAATTTGCGACATCCTGCCGCAAAGCGGTTCACAATGTTTTCCCTTCTACGTTTACGATGCGGATGGCACCAACCGCCGAGAAAACATTACCGATTGGGCTTTGCAAAACTTCCGTGCGCAGTACGGCGACGAGAGCATCACCAAGTGGGACATTTTCAACTATACCTACGGCATCCTGCATCAGCCCGAGTATCGTGAACGTTACGCAGCGGACTTGAAGCGCGATTTGCCGCACATTCCCTACGCCGAGGAATTCTGGGCATTTGCGGATGCCGGGGCGCGGTTGGCGGAGATTCACGTGAATTACGAGGCGCAGCCGCAATATCCGCTCAAGTTCATCAGCGAGCCGGGCGTGCCGCTCAATTTACGCGTCGAACGGATGCGGTTGTCCAAGGACAAAACGCAGTTGAAATACAATGCGTCGCTCACATTGGATGGGATTCCAGCGAAGGCGTGGGAGTATCGGTTGGGGAACCGTTCGGCGTTAGAGTGGGTGGTGGCTCAGTATCGTGTCAAGTGCTTTGATCGGAGCCAGATTGTGAACGATCCGAACGATGCGGAGCGGCCACGGTATCTTGTGGAGCTCATCGGTTCCGTGATTACCGTCAGTTTAGAGACTGTGAAAGTTGTTGAGGGGTTGCCGTCCCTAAATCTGTAGGTTGACTTACACGGACGAGCAAAAGTTTTAGGTATCGCTATGCTTTACGCGCACAAATACGCCGTGCATTTTGATATTCTCCCGGAGATCTCCTATCTCGATCAGGAGGTGCCGGTGTTAATCGCGGACTTGCTTCCACTTTTCCACGGCTTCCCAGAGGCGGTATGGATTTCGCAGCAGCGCGTTGACGAAGGGCTCGATTTCTCCCGGGTCATTTTCTGGGCATTTTCTGAATCGCCGGAAGCGATTAAGACGTTCGGTATCTGGTTTCAGGCGGTATTTCGGGAGGCACCGGTCGCGGAGACTTTGGAACGTCTTGTGTTATGCGCTTTGGAGGCGGCTGAGGAGATAGAGGTGGCCCTCACGGATTGGACGCGGTTGCATGCCACAGAAGCGGAGATTGCGGAAGCGATTCGGGTTTTCACGCGCGATGGGAAAACTGAATCGTTATAAAAAAACAGAAATAGGTTGACATCCGAAAATAGAATATGATATACTATTAAGTAATTGATAGAAGAGACACCGAATGAGCGCGGTAGGCTCGCTTCTCAAGCGCGCCCGCGTAGATGCGCGATTTGTCACCGCGTCCGGTAGGTTAGGAGTTTGCGAACTTATGAGACGAATTTATTGGGGCATCCTGCTGATGCTCCTCTCAGCCGGGGGTGTTGCCGGTGAGGGGGATGGCACCTCCGCCGCCTACACCGTAGACGAAATCTTTCAGAACTTCAAAGCGGCTTACGATACATCCGAGAATTTCAGTGCCAACTTTGAGGAGACGACGTTGTTCGCCGATAAGCGAAACGTCGCGCGCGGCCGGCTCGTATTCGGGAAACCGAACCTGTTCCGGAAGGAATATGTTGACCGGCGTGATGCCTCGAAGGTAGTCCAACTGACTATCTTGGACGGTGAATACGGTTGGACCTACACGCCGCTCCTCAATCAAGTCAATAAGATGAAGTGGGACCAAGAACGCCAGGAGCTTGTGCCGGGTATCGGCGCATCACTTGGGGATGTGAAAAAAAACTACGACATGGCACTCATCCCCGATGAAGTCGCGAACCCGAAGGGTGTCTATCAAATTCGGTTAACCCCCAAGCCGCACCTAGTGCGCGATGAGGTGCGCGATAAGGGGAAAGAAACGATTGAAATCTGGGTGAAGGCTGGCGAATGGCTGCCGGTGCAATTTGGCTATGTTACGGAACTTACTGATGGCACCTCGCAGAGTATCATCGTCGCGCTCACGCAGATTGAGCGCGATAAGCCGCTCGCGCCAGAACTGTTCAAGTTTGTCGTGCCAAAAGATGCAGAAGTAATCGATCTCTCTGAGAATTAGGTTTTCCCGCGGTTTTTAACCGCGCTTGCATGAAGATAAATGGAAACGGGCGGATAGAGACATCTGTCCTTACAGTCGGCGTGCGCGCTTTCCGAAAAGTATTGCATCGAGACGCGGAGGTCTCTCCTACCGGGGGGCGAACCCACTGCCTTCATTGGCGATGGCACAACACGGTATTGCATCGAGACGCGGAGGACTCTCCTACCGGGGGACCGCTGCCGCTATTGGCGATAGCACAACGCTTATGAATTTCCGCACTCTGTTACGGTTGGCAAATCTCCTCACGCTTTTACGGCTATTACTGGTTCCGCCGTTAATGCTCTGTTTCCGTGCGAATTTGATGCTGCCCGCGCTGCTTATCTTCGGGTTTGCCGCTGCGACAGACCATTTTGATGGCAGGGTTGCCCGAAAGCAAGGCGTGACCGGCTTCGGGAAATTCATGGATCCGCTCGCGGATAAGTTATTGGTAGCGGCTGCGTTAATCTGCTTAACCCGTTTTGAGGGCGGCCTGGTGCCTGCATGGATGGTGGTGACGATTATCGGCAGGGAGCTCATCGTCACAGGGCTGCGCGTTGTTTTTGTGACGGTAGATGGAGAGGTGGTATCGGCAAATAGATGGGGCAAATACAAGACGCTCTCGCAACTCATCGTCATCTCCATTAGCCTCGCGTTGCTGGCGTTTTGGGGCGATTCGGAGAGTGTTGTTCAAGCGCGGGGCCCCATCTACTTTATGATGTATCTCCCGTTGGTGCTGACAGTCGTATCGGGACTGGAATTCCTTGTTCGGAACCGCAAATCCCTCTATAAGTTGATGCAAACCACCGATGGCAATGATTCAGGAGTTGACAAGTGATGCAAAATATCCGCTGTTTTGTAGCCGTTGAGGTCCCGGGGGCGGTGCAGGCGTTGCTGCCGCCGATACAAGAGACGCTGCGTTCGGCGGTGCAGTCTGCTGGCGGCCGTGCATCGTGGACGAAGCCCGGCAATTTCCACCTCACGTTGAAGTTCCTCGGCGATGTCCATCCTGACGCGATTGACGAGGTGAGCGCGGCACTGCAGCCGGTCGCGGCGGCGCAGCGTCCCTTCTCACTAGAAATCGGGGGAATAGGTGCGTTTCCGCATCTGAACCGGCCGCGAGTCCTGTGGGTAGGCGTAAAACAGGGCGCGGCTGCTATCAAACGGTTGGCAGAAGCGGTGAACCTTCAGTTAGCACGCGTCGGCTATCCGGCAGAAAGTCGGTTTCATCCGCATCTCACCCTCGCGCGGTTGCGGAACCGGGTAAATCTGGGGCCGCTGATGCATCTTTTTAAGAAATATGATATAATTGATGAGGCTACCGTGAACGTGAATGAAATGGTCTTAATGCGGAGCCAACTGCATCCGAAAGGTGCTGTCTACACGCCGTTAAAAATTTGTCATTTCCCTCGCTGAAAAACGCGGGGAGGGAAAGAAGGTCTGATCAGGAATTCCGGGAAGCTGTAAAGGCGCGGCTGGTGCGCGTGGAAACCGAGCAGGCGAATACGCGCCGTGTTGTCGTTGAGAACAGTCGCGGTATTGAGGAAAACCGCCGCGAGATACAAGCCGTGAGAGAGGATGTGCGTGTGATTCTCACCAAAATGGAGGCGCGGGAAAAACACGAGAACCGCAAGCTCATCATTATGGGCATTATCATCGGCGGCTGCGCGACGCTGCTCTTGGCCCTCATCAGTACCTTTTTCTAGGACGAGCGCGGGGCTCTAGTCAGTTGCATCCGGGCAGGCAATCTATAATACGCTGGGTTTGAGAGGCGCGACTCTCTGCCTCGTTAGTGCCCTTTTCTTGGGCAAACGTGGATAGTTCTATCCGCGACAAACAGAGGAGAAATCCGATAAAATGTTAGACGCAAAGAAACAAAAAGTCATCGACCAGGCGATTTCGCAGATCGAACGCGAATTCGGCAAAGGCGCGATTATGCGTTTCACCGATGGCGAAGTCGTCCCGGTTGAAGCTATTCCGACTGGCTCGCTTGCCCTCGATCTCGCACTTGGAGTCGGCGGCGTGCCGCGCGGCAGAATCATTGAAATTTATGGCCATGAAGGCACCGGAAAAACCACACTGTGCCTCCATATCGTCGCCGAGGCGCAAAGATTGGGCGGCACCGCCGTTTTTGTTGACGTGGAGCATGCCCTAGATACCACTTATGCCCGCAGCATCGGCGTGAACATGGAGAACCTGCTCATCGCCCAGCCCGATGCCGGAGAACAAGCACTAGAGATTGTTGAGACGCTCATCCGGAGCGGTGCCATCGATCTGGTGATTATTGACTCCGTAGCGGCGTTGACACCGCAGGCAGAAATCGAGGGTGAAATGGGCGACGCGCATGTCGGCTTGCTGCCGCGCTTGATGTCCAAGGCGCTCCGGAAACTGTCAGGTGTCACCAATAAATCCCAAACCTGCGTTATCTTTACCAACCAGATCCGCCAGAAAATCGGCGTGATGTTCGGCAATCCGGATACAACTCCCGGTGGACTCGCGCTGAAGTTCCACGCTTCTGTCCGTTTAGAGATGCGCCGCGGCCAACAGATAAAAGAGGGTACGGATATCCTTGGAACCCGCACGCGCGTCAAGGTTGTGAAAAACAAGGTCGCGCCGCCTTTCAAAGAGGCAGAATACGACGTTACCTTCGGCGAGGGGATTTCCAAAGTCGGCAATCTTTTGGATATCGCTGTTGAACAGGAATTCATCCAAAAGAGTGGTTCCTGGTTCTCTTATGATGGCGAACGCATCGGCCAAGGCAGGAACAATGTCAAGCGGTTCTTGGAGGATAATCCGGAAATTGCTGATAAACTCGAGAGGCAGATTCGGGACGCGCTCTCCCTTTCTCCACAACCGGCTACCGAAGACGACCCGGGGCCGGAAATTGTGGCGGCGGGCGAGGAGGAAGCAGTGGTTTCGGCTGGTTAGGGTGGATTTCTCTATCCGCTCTCCCGTTCGTGGAAAAATCGGAACGCAATTTTTCTTGACATCATTTTTTCCACGTGTTATACTTTGTAATGCAGCACTCACGCGGGTGCTGCATGTGCCGGTCGGCGCGCCTTGGAGACTGCACCGACCGGATTGGTTGTGAATAGACTCAGCGTCTTTTCGTGTTTGAGATGTTAACCGCGCAAGCGAGCGGCTTGCAGTCAGGAGAACTTCCCGGAATGGCTAGAAAAAGAGGAAATCCCAAAGATTCCTTCCTTGATACATTGGAATCCGATGCGGAGCAACCGATAGACGAGGAGGCATGGTATCAAGAACAAATCGGACACCTCAAGTGGACGATCGACCAGCTCCAGCGCGAAATCGAAGTGCTGAAAAGCCAAGAACGTGTCGGGCCCGAAGATGCTAATGCGCGCCTCTACGACATGAAGCGCGAGTTGATACAGGCGCATCGCCGCAACCGGCAACTCACTAGTGTCCTCCAAGATGCGAAAGAGAAATTGGAAATCCTCAAGGAGAAGGTTGAACAACTCAGCGCGCCGCCGAATAACTACGGGGTTTTCCTGGGATTAAACGACGATGGCACCGTGGATATTGATGTCAGCGGCAGAAAGTGGCGCGTCAACCTGGACCCGGGCATCAAACCGAAGGACCTCGAGGTAGGACAGCAGGTCATCGTCAATAGCGGGATGAACGTTGTCGGCATCAAACCGGCTGAACAGCACGGCGATGTTGTCAAAGTTAAGGAACGCCTTAGCGATGAACGCGCCATCGTCAACCTCCGCACCGATGAGGAACGCCTCGTTAGGGTGGCAGACGTACTCAAGGATGAACCGATGAAGGTAGGCGATAACGTCCTCCTTGAACACGGCAGCGGCATGCTCATCGAAAAACTCCCTAAACGGGAAGTTGAGGACTTGCTGCTAGAAGAAGTGCCGGATATCGGATACGGCGACATAGGCGGCTTGGATACGCAGATAGAATCTATCCGCGATGCCATTGAAATGCCTTATCTCTATCCGGAGGAATATCAGGAGTTCAACCTCTCACCGCCGAAAGGCGTGCTACTCTATGGGCCGCCTGGGTGCGGCAAAACGTTGATCGCCCGCGCTGTTGCCAGCAGCATCGCCGCGCGCGTCCGAAAGCAGACCGGCAGGGACGACGTGCGGAGTTATTTCATTAACATCAAAGGCCCTGAGCTCCTGAACAAGTACGTCGGGGAGACTGAACGGAAGATCCGTGAGGTATTCCAAAAAGCGCGCGACAAATCGCGGGAGGGCTTTCCTGTCATTATTTTCTTTGACGAAATGGACTCGCTTTTCCGTTCCAGGGGCATGGGTATCTCATCGGATATGGAATCGACACTGGTGCCGCAGTTCCTCTCCGAAATTGATGGCGTGGAGAATCTGCACGATGTTATTGTCATCGGCGCGAGCAACCGGCAGGACCTGCTCGATCCCGCCGTTTTACGTCCCGGCCGACTTGATATTAAAATCAAGATCGACCGGCCTAACATGGACGGTGCCAAGGATATCTTCGGGATATACCTCACCCCGGAACTCCCCTTCGCCACAGATGAATCCGAGCAGTTCAACGGCGATGCGCACGCAATCGCGGGGCATCTCATTGAGGGGGCAGTTAATGAAATGTATGCGACAACCGATGAAAATCGGTTCATTGAGGTTACCTACGCGCGTGGCGAACGCGAAACCCTCTTTTTCAAGGATTTTGTCAGCGGTGCGATGATTAAAAACATCGTCTCGCGTGCGAAGAAGCGCGCGATTAAGCGGCTCATCGCCTCCGAAGGGCAAGAAAAGGGGATTTCCCTCGCAGATCTTAAAGGGGCCATTCGCGAGGAATACCACGAAAACGAAGATCTGCCGAATACCACGAACCCCGATGACTGGGCGAAAATTTCAGGCAGGAAGGGCGAGAAGATTGTCAACCTCCGCGCCTTGAGTAATGAACCCGGGCACGACAAGAAACAAGATGTGCGTGTCACCCGCGGCGGGACGTTCCTCTAAAAACGGTTCAGTCCGTAGTACGCGTGCCTGTCTCTCGTCAGGCGGTTCCGTAGATGGTTCACGGCAAGCGGCTGCCCTTCCGGTAATCTGGCGGCTAAGTTAAATTGGTAAGCAATATGGACATACCCATAATCATGGGCACAGAGACCGAATACGGTATCTCGGTGAAACATGCGCGTGAGCAAGACCCGGTCGCCGCGTCAACGCTTGTTGTCAACGCCTACAGTAGGGATAGGGCCGAGTCTATCACGTGGGATTATGAGCAGGAGAGTCCGTTAGTGGATGCGCGCGGGTTTGTCGCCGATGGGGAAGGCCCCGCTATCCACTCGATCGAGAACAGCGTTGCCAATGACATCTTGCTGAACGGCGGGCGTTACTACGTAGATCACGCGCACCCGGAGTATTGCACCCCTGAATGCACCAATGCGCGCTCGCTGCTGCTTTATGAAAAGGCGGGCGAGTTTATTTTGGATGTCAGCAGAGATGCGGCGGAACAGCTCTTGCTGGACAACCAAGAAATTATCATTTATAAAAACAACACCGATTACAAAGGGCATAGTTACGGTTCGCATGAGAACTATCTGATGTCGCGCGAAGTGCCGTTTGATGCCATCGTTAATGGGCTCACGCCGTTCCTCGTCACCCGAATCGTGATTACAGGGAGCGGCAAAGTCGGAGCCGAGCATGGCACGGAGGAGACAGCGTATCAGCTCTCACAACGCGCCGATTTCTTTCAGAAAGAAGTCGGGCTCAGCACTATGGTAGATCGGCCGCTGATTAACACGCGCGACGAACCACACGCTGATGAGAAGCACTATCGCCGTTTGCATGTTATCGTCGGCGATTCTAACATGTCCGAATTCAGCATCTATTTGAAGATGGGCATTACCTCTATCGTCCTCCAATTGATCGAGAAGGGGGTTATCGGCGAGAAATTCCGATTGAAAGAACCGGTTGCGGCGATAAAAAGCATCTCGCGGGATTTATCATGTAAAAACCCGATAGAGCTTGCAGATGGGCGGCTGTGGAGTCCGATTGAGGTCCAACGCGCCTACCTCCAATTAGCGCGACAGCATCTCTCTGTCGGTGTTTCATCGCTCACCAAAGACGTTCTGAAAAAATGGGACTACGTGTTGACGGGCTTGGAGAAAGATCCGATGCTTCTGAGCCGTCATCTCGATTGGGTTATCAAGAAGAAATTAATAGAGGCATACCGCAAGCGGCACGGGTTGAAGGGGAACGATGCGCGTGTGCGGATGCTTGACTTGCAGTATCATGACATTCGTCCCGCGAAAGGGCTTTACCTACGGTTGCTGAAAAATGGGCATGTTGAAAGGTTGCTTACCGTGCAAGAGATTCTTCATGCGATGAACTATCCGCCAGCCGATACGCGTGCCTACTTTCGCGGCACCTGTTTACGAAAGTTTCCGAATCACATTCATAGTGCCAGTTGGAACTCCATGGTTTTTAAAGGCTCAAGGGGCCTGGACAAAATCATGATGGAGCGTCCGCACTTCGGCACAGAACGGATTGTTGGCGAGCTGCTGGACTCCTGTTCGGTAGAAGAACTCGTGCAGCATATTAAAGCAAACGCTTCAGCATAGGACGCAAAAGCCATCTGCCGCTGGGTATGGGGCTGCGTCTGTCCCGAAGAGAAAAAGGAGAACGCAATGTCTACCGAAAGACAGCAGGAACATCTTGAACGCCGCGTCGATGAAACCGAAGATATCCAGCCTACTGCTGTAGACGCTGGAATGGACGAGGAGTTCGCCGAAGATTTAGACGAGCTGCTTGACGAAATCGACGACATTCTGGAAGAAGACTCGGAGGAATTCGTCGAGAACTATATTCAACGAGGGGGGCAGTAGGTTTGCTTGAGCTCGGTGACTACGGCACTTCCGATTTCCTCCAGATTCTGAGGCGGCGGCACCCCGAATTGCTTGCCACTCTGGACGCGCCTGCAAACACTGCCGGCATCCATCATTACGAGGGCACCACAGTCTTGGCTGTTGTCTACGACGAGGGCATCGTTATTGCTGGCGACCGGCAGGCAACGGAAGGCTATCAGGTAGGCGAACGGCGCATCCAAAAGGTCTACCAGATCGACAGGCATTCCGCGATTGCCATTGCCGGTGCGGCTGGGCCCTGTATTGAGATGGCGAAACTCTTCCAAGTTGAGGTGGAGTTTTACGAGAAGACAGAAGGCGTGAGCCTCAGCCTTGAGGGACAGGCGAACTTCTTGGCACATCTTGTCCGCTCGAATCTGGGGCTCGCCCTGCAGGGGTTAATCGTTTTGCCGCTCTTCGCCGGGTACGATGTCAAGCGGCAGCACGGCCGCATCTTCAAATACGATGCCATCGGTGGCCGTTATGAGGAAGACGACTATTACGCCATCGGTTCCGGGGGCAAGGATGCGCGTGCGACGCTGAAAAAGCGGTATCGTCCAAAGTTATCGCAGCACGACGCGCTCGGCATCGTGGCGGAAGCACTCTGGGATGCCGCCGATGAGGATATCGCCACCGGCGGCCCCGATTTCATCAGGAAGATTTTTCCGATGATGAACCTCATCACCGAGGCGGGTGTCTCCGAAATTCCTGATGATACCGTTGCGGCACTCTATCGCGAGCTCATCGCACGCCTAGAACAACCCCGGTAATCGCGAACGAAAGGAGGGCGGCTGAGTGTCCACACCCTATTATGTCTCGCCGGAACAAATCCGTCAGGATAAAGAGGATTTTGTCCGCCGAGGCATTCAGCAGACCAAGGAGGTCATCGTTTTAGCATACCGAGACGGGCTCCTGATGGTGGCGGAGAATCCGCGTAAAACCACCTTTAAAATCTCTGAAATTTACGACCGGATTGCGTTGGCCTCCGCTGGGCGCATCGCCGAGTATGAGGCACTCCGCGTCGCGGGTATCCGTGAGGCTGAAATTAAAGGTTTCCGCTATTACCGCGAAGATGTCACGGCGAAGTGGTTGACGAACCTCTATTCGCAACACATGGGCGCGGTTGCGCAGGCGTGGGACGCGAAACCGCTTGAGATTGAACTCCTCGTTTGCGAGGTGGGCAGCGAAGATGGCCTCCACGGCAATCAGATTTACCACATCGCGTTTGATGGCATCTATTGGGAAGAGGAAAAATACGCTGTCATCGGTGGGCGCGCGGCAGCGATCCGGGACATCCTTGAACAGGAGTATGCCGATAATTTAGAGATGCAGGCGGCGGTGCAGCTTGCAACTCGGTGTTTTCAAACGATTGAAGCAGCGGCAGAAGAGGCGTATGACATCACGCCACAGACAATCGAGGTAGCGTGTCTTGAGCACGGTGCAGAACGGCGCAAATTCCGACGGCTCTCTACGCAGGAGATTGCCGAAATAGCAAGGATAGACGATGCAACGTAGAATTTATGGCTTGGAAACCGAATTCGGGATAATATGGACACCGGATGAAGTACGCGCAAAACGGCTCACTGTCCAAAATACGGTGATGTATCTCTTCCGCGAAATCGCCGCCGGGCGAAACTACCCCGATGTGTTCTTGGAGAATGGGGCTCGGTTTTACCAAGACATCGGATGCCACCCGGAATACGCGACCCCGGAATGCGATGATGTCGCGGAGCTCGTCGCACACGACAAAGCCGGCGAACGCATCATCACACGCCTCGCTAGCACCGCGGAACGGCGTATGCGGAACGATGGCTTCCGGGGAAAAATCTCGATTTTCAAAAACAATCTGGATACTTCCGGAAACACCTACGGATGCCACGAAAACTATCTGATGGAGCGGCACATTAACTTCCGGCAATTGGCGGCGCAGCTCATCCCCTTTTTTGTCACACGGCAAATTTTTGCAGGGGCTGGTAAAATTAAGTTGAACCACCGTCAATTTACTGGTAACTCTGGTGCGAAAGCCCTGACAGAGATATACGCCATCTCGCAGCGTGCTGAGCATATCCGCGAGGAGATTTCTATCGCCACGACGACAGCCCGCGGCATTATCAACACCCGCGATGAACCGCACGCCGACAGAGATAAGTACCGCCGTTTACACGTCATCGTCGGCGATTCCAACATGTCCGAATTTTCGACCTTTTTGAAGGTTGGCACGACGGGCATCGTGCTGCGCATGATTGAGGATAACTTCATTCGGAAACCGTTCACCCTCCGAAAACCGGTGGATGCTATCCGACATATCTCCGATGATACGACTTGCACCCGGCAGGTTGAGTTGGAAAACGGGAAGCGGCGTTCCGCTGTTGAACTTCAGTGGGACTATCTGGAATGTGCGAAGCGTTACCTTGAACAAGCCGAGTCCGATCCGACAACCGAACAGGTGATGGCGCGGTGGGAGTACGTCCTTACCTGCCTTGAGAAAGATCCGATGCAGTTGGAACGCGAGGTAGACTGGGTGATTAAGTGGAAGTGGTTGCAAACCTATGCCGCCAATCGTTCGCTGAAATGGAGTTCGCCGGAGATTCGGCTGCTCGACCTGAAGTACCACAACGTCCGACCGGAGTCTAGTCTCTACTACACTCTTGAAGACCGGGATGAACTTGAGCGTATTGTTGACAATGAGCAGATTCGCCATGCGGAACACTTTCCGCCGAAGGGGACTCGAGCCAAGTTCCGGGGCAAGTTTATCAAGAAAATCAACGAAGGGAAGATGCTTGGCGGTGTGAATTGGAGTTACATTCACATTTATGAGCCGCATCAAATCCTCTATCTCTCCGAAGATCCGTTTAAACCGGAATTTGATGAAGCAAGTCGGACGGTTTATTCTATCTAGCACTTATTTATGCTCGGCTAAAAACCGCGCCTACCGAATTATTGGACGATTTTTGAGTCCGCGAGTACCCAATTAATTTGAACAGGCCGGACGCAAACTCCTGAAACGCCTGTCCGGTAGTCGCGCTTACAAGGCGTGCCTACGGGGTTTGTTCTGCGTCCGTCCTATTGAATTGTCTCGTCTCTGTAAGACGAAATTAACCTATTTTATTTCTCTCATTAAGGAGGCTTTTGATGACACAACCGAAGTATGTTTACTTCTTTGGTGCCGGTGAAGGCGAGGGCGATGCGACGATGCGCCTTCATCTCGGTGGCAAAGGAGCGAACCTCGCAGAAATGACGAACCTCGGAGTTCCCGTGCCGCCCGGATTCACTATTTCCACTGAGGTTTGCAAACTATACTACGAAAACGAGAAGCAGTATCCCGATGGATTGGACGCACAGATTGACGAGAACCTGCAGAAAGTGGAAGGGGCCATGAACGCCACATTCGGCGATACGGAGAACCCCCTGCTCCTTTCTGTCCGTTCCGGTGCCGCTGTCTCAATGCCGGGGATGATGGATACCATCCTGAACCTCGGTCTGAATGACGACACGGTGAAGGGGCTTATCGCCCGTTCTGAAAACGAACGCTTCGCTTACGATGCGTATCGCCGTTTTGTTCAGATGTTCGGCAACGTCGTGCTCCGGGTAGCTCACGACGAGTTTGAGCATCTGCTTGAAGCGAAGAAGCAGGCGAAGGGTGTTACGTTGGATACGGAGCTTGATGCCGCTGATTTGCGGGGCCTCGTTCACGAATTTAAACAGATTATCAAACGGAAAACGGGTAGCGATTTTCCGGACGCGCCGCGCCAACAACTTGATATGGCACGGGATGCGGTGTTTGAGTCTTCTGGCAACCCGCGCGCTATCACGTATCGCCGCCTAAACGATATTTCCGAGGCGCTCGGCCGTACGGCTGTCAATGTCCAAGCGATGGTATTCGGGAATATGGGCGGCAGTTCTGGGACAGGCGTTGCTTTCACGCGCAACCCGTCTACTGGCGCGAACGTATTTTACGGCGAATTTCTGATGAACGCGCAGGGTGAAGACGTTGTGGCAGGGATTCGCACGCCGCTGCCTATCGTTGAATTGCAGAATCTCTCGCCAGATGCTTATACACAGTTGGTAGATATCGGCCAGCGGTTAGAGAAGCATTACCGCGATATGCAGGATGTGGAGTTCACGATTCAGGATGGCCAACTCTTCATGCTCCAGACCCGGAATGGTAAACGGACTGGGCAGTCGGCTGTCCGTATCGCCGTGGAGATGGTTGCGGAGGGCTTGATTGACAAAAACACGGCGCTCACGCGCGTGCCGGCAGGCGACTTGGATCAGCTGCTGCATCCTCGGGTCGACCCGAGTGCTACGGTTGAGGTTATCGCGCAAGGATTGCCTGCTTCTCCGGGTGCTGCTGTCGGCAAAGTCGTTTTCACAGCGACGCGTGCGGAAGAGCTTGCTGCCGCCGGTGAAAAAGTGATTCTGGTTCGGGCTGAAACCTCGCCGGAGGATATCGGTGGGATGGATGCGGCCGAGGGTATTCTCACGGCCCGCGGCGGGATGACGAGTCACGCTGCTGTCGTTGCCCGCGGGATGGGGAAATGTTGTGTTGCGGGGTGTGGTTCGCTCTTTATTGATGAGGCGAAACGTGAATTTTACGCTGCGGGGAAACGTTACGCGGAGGGCGATGACATCACGTTGAACGGCTCCACCGGCGATGTCCTCAGCGGGGAGGTCACCCTCATCCAACCCGAATTGAGTGGGCAGTTTGGGGTGCTCATGGAGTGGGCAGATGAGATTCGCACGCTGGATGTGCGCACGAATGCAGATACACCGGAAGATGCCAAGAACGCTAGGGGATTTGGTGCGGAAGGCATTGGGCTCTGCCGCACCGAGCACATGTTCTTCGGCACCGGCATCGATGCGGTGCGCGAGATGATTCTCGCCGATAGCACGGCGGAGCGCGAACGGGCGCTCGCGAAGCTGCTCCCGCACCAGCGTTCAGACTTCATCGGCATTTTTGAGGCGATGGCCGGTTATCCGGTCACTATTCGCACGCTCGATCCGCCGCTGCACGAATTTCTGCCGAAGACAGCATCGGAAATTGAGGCGCTCGCGGCGCGTCTGGGAGTCTCCGCTCAGAGACTGAGTGAACGCGTTGAGGAGCTGCACGAATTCAACCCGATGCTCGGACATCGCGGTTGCAGACTTGGCATTGCGTATCCGGAGATAACCGAGATGCAGGCGCGCGCCATTTTCGAGGCAGCAGTGGATGTTACGCAGCGTGGGATTCAGGTGTTGCCGGAGATTATGATTCCGCTCGTCGGGCATATCAACGAATTCTCCTTGCAGCGCAAGATAGTCGTTGAAACGGCAAAGGCTGTCTTTGAAGAAGCGGGCACCCACATCGACTATCTCGTTGGCACCATGATTGAGCTGCCGCGCGCCGCTATCACCGCGGACAAAATCGCCGGGGAGGCGGAGTTTTTCTCCTACGGCACGAATGATCTGACGCAGACGACGTTCGGGATGAGCCGCGACGACGCGGAGAAATTCCTCGGGGAGTATGTCGCAAACGGTGTGCTGGAGTATGACCCGTTCCAAGTCCTCGACCGGGAAGGTGTCGGCACTCTCTTACGAGTCGGGACTGAGAAGGGACGCGCAACGCGCCCCGAACTCAAAGTCGGTATCTGTGGCGAACACGGCGGTGAACCGAGTTCCGTGAAGTTCTGCTACGGCTTAGGGTTCAATTACGTGTCTTGTTCTCCGTTCCGTGTGCCGATTGCGCGTCTCGCCGCGGCGCAGGCGGTAATTGAAGCGGAGTAGGATAATCAGGCCATCGGTAGGCGCGTTTGCCAAGCGCGCCTACCGATAACTTTAAAAAAAACGGAGCCTAAAAAACTATATTGCGGAGGGATAAGAAAATGAACGCACAAGAATATAGCGCGCCTCCTGCAGGTGCGTATCCCCCTGTCCCAGTAGCACCAGAAGAAATCCTCCCCGAGCACGTCAAGATGACGTTGGAGGAATTCCTTGAAAGTGACCTGGAGCAATACGAATACGTTAACGGAGAATTAATACCGAAGATGCCTACGTCACTGAAACACAGCAAGATTAGCGTCAACCTCATTTTGCCGCTAGGTTTGCACGTTCGTGAAAATCAACTGGGAGATATCCATGTCTCCTCGGCGGGGTTTCGGGTTGGTGAGCGGATGCTCATCCCGGATATTGCGTTTGTGTCAAACTCACGCATCCCCGACGACATGAATAAGGCCGCCCCAATTCCGCCGGACCTCGCCGTAGAGGTGGTGTCCCCCACAGATGTGTTAGGCCGGATTGTGGAAAAGGCGTTTGCCTATCTGGCGGCTGGCACACAGGTGGTATGGGTGGTTGAGCCGAAGTCAAAGACGGTGATAGTGTATCGTTCGGAGACAGACATCAAGCTGCTGACGCGAAACGACACGCTCACGGGTGAAGAAGTCGTTGAAGGGTTTTCTTGCCCCGTGGCGGAACTTTTTGCATAGTTCCGAAATAAACGCATTGTGGAGGGAGAAGAGCATGCCTGCCCAAGAAGTGAGTGCGCCGCTCGCGGGCGCGTATCCACCCCCGCCACTCGCCCCAGAGGTTGCGCCGCCAGCATCATCCGTCACGATGACGTTGGAGGAATTCCTTGAAAGCGATTTGGAGGGATATGAATACATTGAAGGAGAATTAATACCGAGGATGCCTACGTCAGGAGAACATGGTAAGATTAATATCAGCATCATTTTGTCACTAGGTTCGCACGTTCGTGGAAACCAGTTGGGGGATATTTATTCGTCAGATACAGGGTTTCGGGTTGGTGAGCGGATGCTCATCCCTGACGTTGCGTTTGTGTCAAACTCACGCGTCCCTGATGACATCAGCAAGGCGTTTCAGATTCCGCCGGACCTCGCCGTAGAGGTAGTTTCTCCAACAGACGTGTCAGAGCGGATCGAGGAAAAGGCGTTTGCCTATCTGGCAGCCGGCACACAGGTGGTATGGGTGCTTCATCCGAGGTCAAAAACGGTGACGGTGTATCGTTCGGAGACAGACATCAAGCTGCTGACGCGAAACGACACGCTCACCGGTGAAGAAGTCGTTGAAGGGTTTTCTTGCGCTGTTGCGGAACTCTTTGCATAGTTCCGAAATAAACGTATTGCGGAGGAATAAGAACATGCCTGCCCAAGAAGTGAGTGCGCCGCTCGCGAGCGCGTATCCACCCCCACCACTCGCCCCAGAGGTTGTTCCACCGGAATCTGTCAAGATGACATTGGAGGAATTCCTCGCCAGTGATTTGGAGGGATATGAATACATTGAAGGAGAATTAATACCGAGGATGCCCACCTCACTGAAACACGGCAAGATTAGCACCAAAATCAGTTCGCGCTTACTGCTGCACGTTCGTGAAAATCAGTTGGGGGATGTTTATGCGGCCGCGGGGTTTCGGGTTGGCGAGCGGATGCTCATCCCGGATATTGCGTTTGTCTCAGATGCACGGATACCCGACGACACCGATAAGGCATCTCCAATTCCGCCGGACCTCGCCGTAGAGGTAGTTTCTCCAACAGACGTGTCAGAGCGGATCGAGGAAAAGGCGTTTGCCTATCTGGCAGCCGGCACACAGGTGGTATGGGTGCTTCATCCGAGGTTGAAAACGGTGACGGTGTATCGTTCGGAAACCGATATCAAGTTGCTGACGCGAAACGACACCCTGACGGGTGAAGAAGTCGTTGAAGGGTTTTCTTGCGCTGTTGCGGAACTTTTTGCATAGTTCCGAAATAAACGTATTGCGGAGGAATAAGAACATGCCTGCCCAAGAAGTGAGTGCGCCGCTCGCGAGCGCGTATCCACCCCCACCACTCGCCCCAGAGGTTGCGCCGCCAGCATCATCTATCACGATGACGTTGGAGGAATTCCTTGAAAGCGATTTGGAGGGATATGAATACATTGATGGAGAATTAGTTCCTATGCCGCCGACATCAGGGCAACACAGTAAGATTAGCGTCAACCTCATTGTGCTGTTAACGCTGCACGTTCGTGAAAATCAACTGGGGGATATCCATGTCTCCTCGGCGGGGTTTCGGGTTGGTGAGCGGATGCTCATCCCCGACGTTGCGTTTGTGTCAAAGGCACGCGTCCCTGATGACATCAGCAAGGCGTTTCAGATTCCGCCGGACCTCGCCGTAGAGGTGGTGTCCCCCACAGACGTGTTAGGTCGGCTTGTGGAAAAGGCGTTTGCCTATCTGGCGGCTGGCACACAGGTGGTATGGGTGGTTGAGCCGAAGTCAAAGACGGTGATAGTGTATCGTTCGGAGACAGACATCAAGCTGCTGACGCGAAACGATACGCTCACGGGTGAAGATGTCGTCGAAGGGTTTTCTTGCGCTGTTGCGGAACTTTTTGCATAACTCAGATTTGAGAGTTGGAAACCTCCCCGACACTGTTTCGGGACCGGGAGGTCCCTCCGACTGGTGAATCTCGCTCCTACAAAGGTAAAGGATACGCATTCGGGACCGGGAGGTCCCTCCTACTGGTGAATCTCGCTCCTACAAAGGTAAAAGGACACGCTATCATGCTTATCGCAGATGTAAACGAAATGGATGGGCGCACTTACCCGGCCCGCCGAACAACTAAAAACCTCGTCGGCGGTGCCTCGCCGATTCAGATAGACGCATTCTGTATGGGGGTTGTGACGTTAGAACCAAATGGCGGGCAAGTCCCGTGGCACAACCACGAACAAGAGGAGATCTACTTCATCGTTGAAGGCGCGGGCGAAATGTGCCTCGGTGAGGAACGGCAGCCGCTCGCTGCCGGCCAGACTGTCTTTATTCCGTCGTGGGTTTTCCACCAGTTGACCAATACTGGCGATACGCCGATGCAGATGATTTACTGCTACGGTCCAGCCGGTGATGTTGCGCATTGGAAGCAAGAGTTGGCTGGCACACTCCCGAAGGCTGGTGTGGACGCGCCCCCGCTCCCGGAAGGCGCGGCACCGCAATGCACCGACAAACCATAATAACTGCGCGACCAGCAGGACACACTTCTGTTTCGCATTCATAAGGATAGACATGAAGAATCAGAACCAAAACGTCCATCGCGTTGGCATCATTATGAACGGTGTCACCGGCAGGATGGGCACGAACCAACACCTCCTCCGCTCCATTTTGGCGATAGTCAAGGAAGGCGGTATCCCACTCGGTAACGGCGAGGTGATTATCCCAGACCCGGTTCTCGTCGGCAGGAATCCGGTGAAACTCGAAAAGTTGTCGGAGCTCTCCGGCGTTGAAAAGTGGAGCACCGATGTGGACGCAGTCCTCGCCGATGATGCGTATGATGTCTATTTTGATGCGCAGGTTACCTCACGTCGCGTGGACGCGGTGCGCGCTGCAATTGCCGGAGGCAAGCACATTTACTGCGAAAAACCCACTGCTACCTCAACGGCGGATGCCTACGCGCTCTACGAACAGGCGACGAGCGCGGGAGTCAAAAACGGGGTTGTTCAAGACAAACTTTGGCTGCCCGGTCTCCGAAAACTGAAACGTCTCATCGATGCCGATTTTTTCGGGAAGATTATCGCGGTCCGCGGCGAATTCGGCTATTGGGTTTTCCAAGGCGATGCTATCGCGACGCAGCGCCCCTCGTGGAATTACCGTGCCGAAGATGGCGGCGGAATTATTCTGGATATGTTCAGCCACTGGCGGTATGTCCTTGACAACCTGTTCGGTGAAGTGAAAGGTGTCTCCTGTTTCGCCGCGACGCATCTTGCGCAGCGGTGGGATGAAGAGAATCAACCCTACCCTTGCACGGCAGAGGATGCGGCGTATGCTACGTTTGAATTGGCGGGCGGCATCGTCGCGCACTTTAACTCATCGTGGGCAGTGCGCGTGAGACGCGAGGATCTGTTGACAATCCAGGTAGACGGCTTGAACGGTTCGGCTGTCGCCGGTTTGCGAGAATGCTGGATGCAACCGCTTTCGGCCACACCGCGTCCTGTCTGGAATCCGGACATCGAACAGCCGGTCCGATTCTTTGATGGATGGCTCAAGGTGCCGGAACAGGAGCCCTACGAGAACGCCTTCAAAGCGCAGTGGGAGCTTTTCCTCCGGCATGTCGTCGCCGATGAGCCGTTTCCGTGGACGCTCCTCGCCGGTGCGAAAGGGGTGCAATTGGCGGAGAAGGGGATGGAATCGTGGAAAAATCGGAGATGGATGGATTTGCCGGCGTTACCGCCAATTCCCTTGCGATAGATGCCTTCCGCAACTTGATAAAACGGAGAACCTTCATGGCAACCCAAGACATAACACTCCAAAAAATTGACGAGTACCGCTGGCGCATCCCGAAAAGTCATCATAAAGGGATGCGCGTTGATGGCATCGTGTACGCCAACGAGAAACTGCTGGAACAAGCGAAAAGTGAAGAGGCGTTGCAGCAAGTTGCAAACGTCGCGCATCTGCCGGGCATCGTCAAACACTCGCTTGCGATGCCCGATTTGCACTGGGGCTACGGCTTTGTCATCGGCGGTGTCGCCGCCACAGACCCGAGTGCTGACGGCGTTGTCTCGCCCGGCGGTATCGGATACGACATCAATTGCGGCGTGCGCCTCGTCAGGACGAACCTTGATGTCAAGCAGTTGGAAGGTAAGACGAAAGCCCTCGTCGGCAAACTGTTTGAGAATGTCCCTTGCGGTATCGGTTCTAGTGGCCAGATTCGGCTCACGGTGCAAGAAGAGCGGCAGATGTTAGAAAAGGGCGCGCTTTGGGCAATTGAGCGCGACTACGGCCATCCGCAAGATCTGGATTTCACGGAAGCGGCCGGATTTCTGCAGCACGCGAATGCCGATGCTGCCAGTCAGCGCGCCTTGGAGCGCGGCAAGAATCAACTCGGCACGCTCGGTTCGGGGAATCACTTCCTTGAAGTCCAATTCGTCGACCGGATTTTTTATCGTGAGGCAGCCGAGGCGATGGGCCTGAGCGAGGGCCATGTCTGCGTCATGATTCACACCGGTTCTCGTGGGTTCGGCTATCAGATTTGCGATGAACACGTCAAAAGTTGGGTGAAAGTCGCGGAGAGATATGGGATTAACCTGCCAGACCGGCAGCTCGCCGCCGCGCCGATTAACTCCAAAGAGGGCCAGGATTATCTCACAGCGATGGCGTGCAGTGCGAACTACGCCTGGAACAATCGGCAATGCATCATGCATCTCGTCCGACAGACGTTCATGCAGTTTCTTAATACTACGGAAGACGAGCTCGGTTTAGAGCTCGTCTACGATGTGGCGCATAACATCGGCAAGTTTGAAAAACACGCGGTAGATGGCGAGGAACGCGAGTTGTTCGTCCATCGCAAAGGCGCGACCCGAGCCTTCCCTGCTGGGCACCCGGAGATTCCCGAGAAATATCAGAAAGTCGGGCAACCGGTGCTGATTCCCGGCGATATGGGCACTGCGTCTTACGTGCTTGTCGGGAAGCCGGGCGCGATGGCAGAAACTTGGGGCACGACGTGCCACGGCGCGGGCAGAGTCCTTTCTCGCAGAAAGGCGATAGCTTTAACAAAGGGCCGCTCTATCCGGGCTGACTTAGAGGCACAAGGCATTTTCGTGCGCGCCGAAGGCAGACGCACGCTTCAAGAGGAAGTCCCCGAGGCTTACAAGGATGTCGATGAAGTTGTCCGCGTTGTTGATGAGGCCGGCCTCTCGCGCCGTGTCGCGCGCCTCCGGCCGATTGGCGTTGTGAAGGGATAGGCACTATTTCAGCAACGGTAGGGGAGTACGGAAGATGAAATACGACATACTGCTCAAAGGTGGCACCGTCATTGATGCCGCACAAGGTTTGAATGCGAGGCGCGATGTTGCTATCGCTGGTGGGACTATCGCCGCGATTGAACCCGATATCCCGCAGGACTCCGCTGCGCACACCGTTTTTGTGACAGATAAATACGTTACCCCCGGTCTGGTTGATATCCACACGCATGTCTATCACAGCGTGACGACGTGGGGTATTCGCGCGGATGCTGTCTGTCCAAACGCTGGTACGACTACGGTGGTAGATGCCGGCAGTCCGAGTTGGGTGACGTTTCCGGGGTTCCGGGAATTCATTGCGAAGCCGGCGCAGACAGAGATTCTCGCCTACATCCACATCTCCGGGATTGGCCTTGTCTACGGTCCCGTGGGGGAAATGCACGAGTTGGCTTATGCGCATCCGGCGCGCGTTGCAGAGACGTTACAAAAGCATCGCGACATCACCGTCGGTGTGAAGGTGCGGCAAGGCAAAATGCAGGTAGGAGATAACGGCGTAGAACCCCTGAAACTCGCGATTCAAGCGGCAGAAGCGGCGGATACGCCGGTTATGTGCCATATCGGTTCAGGAGTGCCGCTACCTGATATTTTGGGATTACTCCGCCCGGGCGATGTGCTCACTCACTGCTTCCAAGGCAACGGTGATAACATTGTTGACGAGAAAGGGCGCGTTATTCCAGACGCATGGAAGGCACGTGAGGACGGTGTTATTTTTGATGTTGGGCACGGCGCGGGGAGTTTCCGATATGAAATCGCGCAGCGCGCGATGGAACAAGGCTTTATCTCTGATGTCATCAGCACCGACTTGCACACCGGCAACATCAACGGGCCTGTCTACGATTTGCCGACGACGCTCTCCAAAATGATGCACCTCGGTTTGTCGCTTGCGGACGCGATTGAGAAGGCTACCTTCAGTGCCGCCAAAGCCATCCGCCGTGAGGAACAACTCGGCCATCTCAAAATCGGGACAGTCGCCGATGTTGCTGTCTTTGAACTGCTTGAAGGTGAATTTGCGTTTTTTGACTCGCACGGCACGAAGTTCATCGGCGATAAAAAACTGAACGCTGTCCTAACCATCCGCGAAGGAAAACGCTAAGTATGGCGAGCTTGACTACAAAATTAATTGGCTGTTATCGCCGGGTTCTGATTTTTTTGCTCGCGATTGTCGCCGTGAGTCTCATCGCCGGGGGCGTTGTTTACAACCGAGTCGGCGGGTTTGATGGTTTACGACACTGGATGGCGGAACGCGCGCTGAACGGTGTTGAAAAGCACGTGCTGACAAACCGTCCCGACGGTATTCCGCAAGAACGGATAGTCACGCAATTTGCGCGTGTTCGCGAGGCGTTGCGCCATCGGCAAGTCGCTCTTGAGCAACTTTACGATGCGCTGAAAGCTTACCAGACTGCGATTGCCAGTTTACAACGCACGCCTGTAGGCAGTTCAGCCAAACTCTCAACGCCAGAGGTGGAGCAGTTTCTTGCGACACTTGCCCAGGCAATTGTCCCCAATTAATCTCTTTGGGGTGAGCGGGGGTCTGTCTCCCGCGCGATCGTTGCATGGCGAAAGAAGGGCGTTTTTGAGGGGCGGTGAAAAGGGGCCCCTTAGTCCGTAGGGCGCGGGCCTGTGCCGCGCCGTGCGGCGGTCCATCAAGGGGGGTTCTGTGGATCGAGAGATCGCGGCGGACAGGCCGCCGCGCTACGGTGAAGAGGGTCCGTCAGTGAAAAGGGGCCCCTTAGTCCGTAGGGCGCGGTCCTGTGCCGCGCCGTGCGGCGGTCCATCAAGGGGGGTTCTGTGGATCGAGAGATCGCGGCGGACAGGCCGCCGCGCTACGGTTAAAAGGGCCCGTCAGTGAAAAGGGGCCCCTTAGTCCGTAGGGCGCGGTCCTGTGCTGCGCCGTGCTTCGATCTATCAAGGGGCTTCGCGAGGGACAGGCCCTCGCGCTACGGTAGAAGGAGCGGTTTTGAGGGTCGGTGAAAAGGGCCCCTTAGTCCGTAGGGCGCGGTCCTGTGCCGCGCCGTGCGTCGATCTGCGGAGGAAATGCGGTAGTCCGTGGGGTTTTGGCGGTTTTTGTGTGGATCGAGAGATCGCGAGGGACAGGCCCTCGCGCTACGGTACAAGGGGCCGTTTTGAAGGGGCGGTAAATGCCCCTTAGTCCGTAGGGCGCGGTCCTGTGCCGCGCCATGCATCGGTCTGCGGAGGAAATGCGGTAGTCCGTGGGGTTTTGGCGGTTTTTGTGTGGGTCGAGAGATCGCGAGGGACAGGCCCTCGCGCTACGGTGAAAGGGGCGGTTTTGAAGGGGCGGTAAATGCGCCTTAGTCCGTAGGGCGCGGTCCTGTGCTGCGCCATGCCGCGGTCTATCAAGAGAATCGCGAGGGACAGGCCCTCGCGCTACGGTGAAAGGGGCGGTTTTGAGGGGTCGAGAGATCGCGAGGCACAAGACCTCGCGCTACGGACTAAGGGGCGGTTTTACGGTCCCAAAAATGGGAGAATAAAAAAGATTGCAATTTTAATGTTGACAATTGTACAAAAATGTGGTATACTATGCTATACTGTAACTGATTTGGGCGACGATGTGAAATGTCGCCCCTTACGTCTAGGAGAACGAACGTGAAAACTCAACAGGCTTTCATTACGATGGATAACCTTATCCGTCCGAATAGCACCGGTGCATTGACGCTGCAGCTGCCGTGGCTGCGCGCGGTGTTCACGTTCGCGCGCGGTGTTGTGACACCGTGTTCTCCTGAAATACTCGTAAAGCCCCCCCCAACTTTACTCACGTTAACCATTGCGAGCTCGGTAGGAAGGCGATCCGGGGGACACCCCTGCCCACTTCCGAGGCAACCGTTTCCGCTGCAGCCGTCCCTTTTAGAGCCCAGGCGCGCTTTCCAAGCGCGCTTTTCGTGTTGTTGCGTAGGTACTTCTTGCGCTCGGGGAAGGCATCGGGACGAGGAGATTTCTCTTAGGTGGGCAGGCATCGCAATCCGCTAGCACGCTACGGCACGGCCGCAACCGGTGCGGTGCCGCGCCATAAATTGAATGAGGAATTTAAATGATGATGAAAACTTTTTTGAATGCTTACGTTTTTCTGTTCATTGTTGGGGTCGTCTTCATGGCTGCCCCGATAGCCGCGCAAACGACAGATACCACGCCTCCGAACATACTCTCTGTTGATGCGAGTGCAGATCAATATCCGGCCCGGCTCGTGAACGCAGCCGGCGCGCTGGTGGACGCGGCACCGCGTACCGGGGTTTCTCGCGTTGCACGTGTTCTCCAAAAATGCGGTCCGCAGGAAATTCAAGCGTATTTCGGAGATGTCTTAGCTGCGGAGTGTGCCGAAATAGATTCGGAGACATTCTACTCCACTCCTGATCCGAGGGAGGTTGGCTATTACGGTGTCGGCGATACCATCTATATTCGTGTGAATTTCACCGAAAATGTGACGGTGACCGGCACCCTCGACCTGCAATTACGGTTATTCTCAAGTCCTCACTTATTTTTTCAACCAGCTCCCCTCGCAACCCTCAAAACCGGTGAGGGAAATGGCTTGAGCAGCACACTTACCTTTGAATACACGGTGGAGCAGTTGGAATTTGACTATAAGGGCATAGTGGCACTAGACTTTGATCGTCTCAGTACCCCCGGTACGTTCAACATAGCAGATGCTGCCGGAAACAACTATGCTAAATCCTTCTTCGGATCTAAAATACAGCCTGACCCCGCCCTTCGGACGTCAAGTATAGATCCGAGTTGGACGTGGAATTCTAAAGGCTTGCTTCAGCAATATTATAATGGGAACACTCCTTATGTGAGACAGAGGCAGTTGACTAATTTCGTCCATGATTTGTATCATGATGATTACCGAAAGGGGAAGTTCCGTGTTGATGGGATAAGCCCGTCGGTGAGAATCACCGGCGAGATATCGGCAGACTCTGAGACGCACGATGGAGATTACCTGAAACAGGAGGTCTTTGTTGAGACGCTTGAGCATAGTGTGTTACAGGCTGCCTCTCCCGTGCGCGTTTCTGGCGTGAAGACAGGCCCCTTTACGGTGGAAATCAGATTTTACAACGACTTAGATGAAATCACTGACGGTGACTTAGCAGACGAGTCTAGAGTTGCCTTCGCAGAGGAGCCCGTAGGCTTTGGGGCAGATAGCATCCAGGTGACTGATGCGAGTGGCAATGTGTTGGCTTGGCATGTTTCACCACCGGCGTTTATCGGGCTGGACCATCGTGCTACACGGGCCAAGGCCTATAATAGGACTACTGCCAGTCTCGATTTTAACGAGGTGGGCGAAGCAATCGTTGAGCCCTCGTTCGCGGTTTACAAAGCGCGGATTACGCCCGCCCTCGATTTTAAGGGCGATGTGACGATTCAGGTCCCCGCTGGTGCCACGCGGGACATTGCGGGCAACGCCAATCTGGTATCGAATACGTTGACGGTGCCGGTGGACATAGCGGATACTATCCAGCCGACGGTGTGGATTGCTGGGTTGATCAAGAATGGTGAGACGCACACCAATGATAGGCGCAATGCGAGAGTCAACTTGGATCCCAGTGCATCGGAGCCTGTGACAGATTTTGCGGCAGCGGTTACGGAGTCGGTGGTGCAGTCCGGCGCGTTTGACGTTGAATTCCGCTTTACGAACCATCATTCTGAGACGGGTGCCATCGCCGAGGAGATCGGTGAGACGTTTGGCGCGGCGGACATCGTCCTCACCGATGCCGATGGGAATTCGCTGGCTTGGACGGTTGCTGCCCCGGTTTCCATTGAGCCCGCCCCTGGTGCATCACCGCCGCAGAATTCGGTGTCGTTCTCGGTTTACAAAGCGCGAATTTCGCCGGCCTTCGGTTTTAAGGGCGATGTGACGATTCAGGTTCCCGCCGGTGCCGTGCAGGACATTGCGGGCAACGCCAGTCTGGCATCGAATACGTTAACGGTGCCGGTGGACAGCGTGGTGGGTACGCCGGAGATTGTCGAGCCCCCCGCGGGTGTCTATACCGCCGGGGATAAGATTGAAGTGTCGGTGACATATACCCAGGAGAATCTGCGGTATGAAGGGGCCAACCTGCCGTATCTGGTGGTGTATCTGGGTGAACAGGTGTTAGCGAATGCGCGGCATGCTGTTTGGACAGCGGCGGAAGACACGAATTCGACCCGGGTGACATTCGCGTATACGGTGGCAGCCACGGACACGGTGGCAGAGACAGTGCGTGCTCCCTCTGTCGAGATACAGGTGCCGGAAGGGACGACGTTGCTGTCTGAGCAACAGCGGCAGTCTGGGACAGCAGCGCCCGCGATGGGTTCTGGTGCTGCGCCGGCCTCGGTGCCGGCGGCGGCCCCGGGGGGTTCGCCTGTCGTCCAGGAGACACCGGTTGTGCCGTTTGTTCCGTTTTTCCCCGAGGAGGCTTCGCGGAAGGCTGCTGCCTCCGAGGTGCCTCGCAGTCCGATTGTTTTCAACGAGTTTGGCAATGGCAGCGGTGCTGCAAATGATTGGCTGGAATTGCGGAATGTCACGGATTCGGCGGTATCCCTGAAAGACTATGAGCTTTCGGTTGTGGCCGATGGGGAAAAGGAAGATACATCGCTTGTCGTTTTCGCGGATGTGAGCGTGCCTGCGAATGGACTGTTGCTGCTGGTGAGTACCTCGCCGGACAAAACGTCTCTCGCCGGTGGCGATGATATTGCCACTTCCGCCGTGGAGCAGAAAGGTTCGCCGCATCAGTATCTCGTTGCCTCGGGCCTCGCGTTGCCGGACGATGGGAAGTTCCTGTTGATTCTGCGGAACGCGAAGGAGAAACTCGGTATGAACGAGGCATTTGTCGATGTCGCCGGTGGCGGTGGCAGTGACACGGATGCGTTTGTTCGCGAGCAGACAGGTGACTATGATACATACGTGTGGCCGTTGCAAGTGCGTGAGGCTCCCGGTGGTGATACCGAAGGGGCACTCGGCTCTGGTAAGGTGTGGCAGCGTGCCAAGGCTGATATTGTGGGTTACCACAAAGATGCCTGGGCGGAAGCCGCCTTCACCGGTATCGGCTATGACAGGAATGTCTCGAAGTCTGCTGCGACTTCAGGCACACCGGGGTATCCGAATGGTGCCGTGAAAACGGCAGCAGCTACGCCGAAAGGCAGTATCACCATCAGCGAAGTGATGTTTGATTCGGCGGGTGGCACACTGCCGCAGTGGATAGAACTGTATAATAAATCTAAAACGGAGGCACTGAATCTGAACCGGTGGCAGCTGGAGTTCCAGAACGTCGATTCGGAAGATTTGGTAGGCAGACCTATTGTGGCGTTGACGCTGCAGGAGAAGGTGATTCAACCGAATCAGACGCTGCTGCTCGTCGCGGGTGCTGCGCGTGCCTCGTCGGCGGATGTTTTCCCGGCCGATAGGGTTTACAACCTGTTGGCTTTGCATCAGCGGAACCTGCGCATCAAGACTGCGCGGGATACGTTCCTGAGTGCGGAGGGCTTCTATCTGAAGTTGACAGACAGCAACGGTAACCTCGTAGACGAAGTGGGCAACACCGATGGCAATCGTCGGACGAAGGATGCGCCGGCGTGGGCGTTACCGGTGAGTGGCGAGGAAGGTGTTCGGAGCTCGCTGATTCGGCGTTACGACAACGGCGTTGCGCGGAAAGGGAAGGAGAAGACTAGTTGGGTCTTGTCTGCGAACATCCGGCAGGTTGCCACGGGCGAACTCCATTATGGGCATGCGGCGGACATCGGCACGCCGGGGTATCGGAAAGGCGGTGCGTTGCCGGTGGAATTGTCAAGTTTCACCGTGGCGCGCACGGAGGCCAGTGCGGTTGTCGTGACCTGGACGACGGAGTCTGAGGTGGATAACGCCGGGTTTAACCTGCGTCGGAGTGAGCGGCGCGATAGTGGGTTCACGCTTTTGAATGCTGCGCTGATTGCGGGTGCTGGCACGACGGGTGAGCGTCAGACGTATACGTATACGGATACGTCTGCGAAGCCGGGTGTTGAGTACTACTATCAGATTGAGGAGGTCGCGTTTGATGGCCGGCCGGAGACGTTAGTGACGCGTCGGTTGCGGGGGCCTGTTTCACCTGCGCATCGGCAGTTGACGACGTTTGGTGCTGTGAAGCAGCAGGCGAAATAAAAGTAGGGCGGGGGCTGTCCCTCGCGATGCAGAGAAAACGGCCGTGGCTCTTCGGGGTTGCGGCTGTTTTCGTTTGGGTTGGGCGATTGCGAGGGGCCCCTTCTACCGTAGGGCGCGGTCCTGTGCCGCGCCATGCTGCGGTCCATCAAGGGGGGTTCTGTGGATCGAGAGATCGCGGCGGACAGGCCGCCGCGCTACGGTGAAGAGGGTCCGTCAGTGAAAAGGGGCCCCTTAGTCCGTAGGGCGCGGTCCTGTGCTGCGCCGTGCGGCGGTCCATCAAGGGGGGTTCTGTGGATCGAGGGATCGCGAGGGACAGGCCCTCGCGCTACGGTTAAAAGGGCCCGTCAGTTAAAATGCGCCTTAGTCCGTAGGGCGCGGTCCTGTGCCGCGCCATGCCTCGGTCTATCAAGGGGCTTCGCGAGGGACAGGTTCTTGCGCGATGGTGAAAGGGGTCCTTAGTCCGTAGGGCGCGGTGCTGTGCTGCGCCATGCCTCGGTCTATCAAGGATTCGCGAGGGACAGGCCCTCGCGCTACGGTGA
Organism: uncultured Poribacteria bacterium; assembly: GCA_958296135.1. GTDB lineage: Bacteria > Poribacteria > WGA-4E > WGA-4E > WGA-3G > AGPOR5. Next base: position 2,245,864 of record CATQHZ010000001.1, on the reverse strand, counting down.
AAAGGGGCCGTCGGTGAAAAGGTGCCTTAGTCCGTAGGGCGCGGTCCTGTGCCGCGCCGTGCTGCGGTCCATTGAGGATTCGCGAGGCACAAGACCTCGCGCTACGGTAGAAGGGGGCGGTTTTGAGGGGTCGAGGGATCGCGAGGGACAGGCCCTCGCGCTACGGTTAAAAGGGCCCGTCAGTTAAAATGCGCCTTAGTCCGTAGGGCGCGGTCCTGTGCTGCGCCATGCCTCGGTCAATCAAGGGGCTTCGCGAGGGGCACCCTCGGCGATTCGCGCTCGCCGGGCCCTCGCGCTACGGTGAAAAGGGACGGTTTTTTGTTTGGGGTTCTGAAACGTTATTTGGCACTATAATGTTTCTCCCTATCCGCGTGGAGCCCGCGAATCATCTCCCGAATTTGGCCGGTGTCACCATCGTCGCTCAAATCGGCAGAGCCAATCAACGTTAGTACGCGTTGAAATCTGGCGCGCGCATCTCCCCAAGCGTGCAGAAGCATCTGGCTGTCAGCCGTTTCAGGGCGCGCCACCGCGCGCAAAATCCGATGCACTACTGATAGGTAAAACAACAGGTGATGCCCATCTACCCGCGCTGCGATGTCCGCCGGCGAACAAGTTTCTCTGTGTGTGGCAACCCATTCAGCGTAACTGTGAACGAGTTCCCTGTCCAGTAGTGAGACAAAATTCGCGCCTGCCGTGAAGGCTCCGATACTATTGAGGAGTTGCACGAGCCGCTTCTCCTGCCAGTCCCACCCGATGCTCGCGAAATCAATAAAAGTGGGTTTTCCGCCTTCAACGACAACGTTCCGGGCGTTGTAGTCGAGAGGGCCAAGCGTCGTTGGGGCATTCAATAGACGGACAGAGAGCGCGTTCCAGGCATTTTCTATAGCCACGCGTGCCTTGCCGCCGAGGGGAGTGAGAAGATAGCCGAGCGTCCTTTTCCCCTGTTCCAGCAACCCTTCCAAAGTCGCACGATGCTGAAAATCGAAGACGTAAGGTTTGAGAAGTTCGGCGTGTTCCACAAAACTTGTCTCTATCTGACACAATTCTTTTAGCACCTGCTGGACAACGGCGAGGGGGCGCGCACCCTGATGGCGTTGTGCGAGGGTATCAAGCGTGTGTTCGCCGTGCCATTCTAGGAGCAACGCATGCAAAGCATCGGATTTCCAAACAACCCTGGGGATCTTGCATCCGCCTCGGTGCAGCGTGGATAACACGGTAACTTCGATCTGGAGTGGCGTATGTCCCGCCTTGACAGCTGCGGCAGTTACGTCGTGCCGTTTAAGTAGATAACTTTCCGTGCCGATTGTCAGGCGGCAGACATTCTCTCGTTGCCGAGTGCCGTGCTGGATTGCCGCAATCTGAATTGTGTTTGGGGATATATGGAAGTGCGCCGCGATGGGTTCAAGCAAACTTTGCCATTTTTCCCGTTGAACAGGGCTTTGCATTTTATCCACTCGCCTCCTCTAAAAAAGGATTCCTCAGGGTAAACGCGGCTCGCCTTCCGTAGGTGCGGTTTGTAACAGCACCCTTTATCCGTTCATGCGTGTCTTTGTCAGGGCGAATGTCTATATCCGCTAAAATACCCCGTTTATTTTAAATCGCCCCTACCTTGTAAAAATATAGACGTAAAATCCGACGTTGAGGTTGACAACGATATTTTTTCATAATTTTCCTTGACAACCGCTAAAATTTATGGTATAAAAAGTTAACTTGCAATTGCAGCGTTTTTGTGGTAAAATATTAAAAGCGCGGTGAAAGCGGCCGCGCGTGCGTTGCAATTTGGCGCAACGCAGTATCAGACGACACACCTCCCGATTTGCACAGCGGGTTCTCTCGTTTCCGGGCCGCGTGACATGCAATCGCGGCCTAGGTAGGTGCGATTTATCATCGCGACTTTTTGAGAGTCTGTTGCAAATATGAAAGAGGTGGATGTGAAAACCCAGCAGGAATTCTTAAAAAAGCTCCTGCAAACCCCATAGGCGTGCTTCCAATGCGCGCTATGAGGAGGTTATTTTGGCAGTTACAATGAAAGAGCTCCTTGAATGCGGCGTTCATTTTGGGCACCAAACCCGCCGCTGGAACCCGAAGATGGCGGAATACATCTTCGCCGAGCGGAATGGGATTTATATCATCGACTTGCAGAAGACACTCGGCATGCTGGAGACAGCTGCAGCGTTCGTGCAAGACATTGCGTCGCGGGGCGGCGGCCTTCTATTTGTCGGAACCAAGCGGCAATCCCAGGAGGCAGTCAAGGAAGAGGCGGGCCGATGCAGTATGTATCACGTCAATCATCGCTGGCTGGGCGGCATGTTGACAAACTTCCAGACTATCCGCCGCAGCGTTAGCCGGTTATCAAAACTGGATGCTGACGAAGCGAACGGCCTCTTTGATCAGATGCCCAAGAAAGAGGTGATGCGCCTCAGACGTGAAAAGGGCAAGTTGAACAACAATCTCGTCGGCATCAGAGAGATGCGGCGGCTGCCCGATGTCGTTTTCGTAACGGATACGCGGAAAGAGCACACTGCTGTCGCCGAAGCGAATAAACTGGGCATCCCCATCATCGCCATCGTTGATACCAACTGCGACCCGGACCTTATCGATCTGCCGGTGCCGGGCAACGACGATGCGATCCGGTCGATTCGCCTCATCTGCCAAGTGCTAGCGGATGCGGTGATTGAGGGCCGCGGCGGCGCGCTAGAAGGCGCGGAATCCGCAGAAGCAGCTCTGCTGAGCGAGGATGCACCCCGCGTTGATGCCGCTTCGGACACCGAACGGCACGAAGAACAGAGTGCCGCGATGCTGGCCGAGTCGGACTTGTCCGCGGAACCGGAGACAATCGGGGATGGCGAACAGCGTCCCAGTCGTCCACCTCGCCAACAACCGCGCAGAAGAGGCAGAGGTGGTTTCAGAAGGCAGACATAGAGGAAGTTTCAGTAGTTAATCGGGCGATTTTCATGGGCGGCGTGCAGTGTCTCCGCGCGTAGCGCGCCCGATGGTAGGGCCGGATGTCTATGGTTTCCGCCCGCCGGTCTGAATTAACAATTTCTTTTCTTAACCCTCATGTCTGCATGAATGTCGCGTGCACAGCTCGGTGGTTGTGCGCGCAGTCTACGATTTTAACACATTGCGCGCTACAACCGCGCGCCTATCCATTCACTTGATCGGAGAAAACATGGCAATTACAGCAAAGATGGTGAGTGAGCTCCGTTCGCGCACCGGTGCAGGGATTATGGACTGCAAAAAGGCGTTAACAGAGACAGACGGCGACATGGACACAGCAATTCAGAAGTTGCGGGAACAGGGCCTGAAAGCCTCCGAAGTCAAAGGCGGGCGGGCTACCGAGGAAGGCTTAATCGTCTCCTACATCCACCCCGGCAACCGGGTCGGCACCTTAGTCGAATTGAATTGCGAGACCGATTTCGTCGCGCGGACAGAGCAGTTCCAAACTTTGGCGAAGGAGATTGCGATGCAAGTCGCCGCCGCCAAGCCTAAGTATCTTAACGCCGCGGAAGTCCCCGCCGAGGAATTGGAAGCGGAAAGGGCCATTCTGAGGATGCAAGCGGTGCAAGAGGGGAAACCCGAGCACATCGCCGCCCGCATCGTAGAAGGCCGCATCTCCAAATTTTACACGGAAACCTGCCTCCTCCAGCAGCCCTACATCCGCGATACCGACAAGACTATCGAGGACCTCGTTAAGGACGCAATCGCCCAACTTGGCGAGAATATCGTCGTCAAACGCTTTGTCCTCTACGTGCTTGGACAGTAAACCTGTGGACGCGCTTGGGGCGGCGGGCAGGCATCGCATCGCTCCCCAAGAAAGCGCGCCGATTCGTTGAGGTTAATTCAGATGCAACAAGTTATTCAACAGACCGAGGGCCGGATGAAGAAAACCGTGGAGGCAACGGCGACGAAGTTATCGCACGTGCAAACCGGGCGGGCCACCTCCGCACTACTGGACCAGGTCACCGTGAATTATTACGGCAGCAAAAGCCCACTGAACCAGGTTGGCACGGTGACGACACCTGAACCGCGCCTCCTCGTCATCCAGCCGTGGGACAAAACGCTGATTAAAGAAATTGAGAAAGCGATAGCCCTCTCCGATTTAGGGCTCTCCACAAGCAACGATGGCAACGTCATCCGCATCCTGGTTCCCGAACTCACAACCGAACGTCGGACGGAGTTAACCAAGGTCGTCCGCAAATTGGCGGAAGAGGGCCGTGTCGCAATCCGCAACATCCGTCGCGACGCGAACGATGCCATCAAAAAATTGGAAGGTGCCGAGATGGGTGCGGCCGGACGCAAAAGTAGGGGCCGCAGCGGCGATAAAAAGAGCGGGCGAGCCGAGGCAGACCCGGTCCAGCAGCTCACGGATACCTACATCAACCAGATTAACCAACTCACCGAGGCGAAGGAAGCGGAACTGTTGGAGACCTAGGCCGTAGCGACGAAGGAATATGCCCCGCATTTGCCAATGATGGGCGGATGTTGCAGGCGTATCTCTAAAACCTGTAGGGCGAGGGAAACCTGTTCCTCGCCGTGCCCCGGCGTGCGGGTAATTCCGTAGGGAGAACTATGTTTTGGCGGCGAGCCCTGAGTATTGTTGTGCTGGTCCCGCTCGTCCTCCTGATTATCTATCAGGGCGATTGGCTGTTCCTCCTCCTCGTGTCTGCGGTTGCATCGGCGATGCAAGTTGAATACTGCAGACTCGCGCGACATGTCAATGGACATTTTGATTCTGATGAGGGCCCGCAAATTGGGCCCGACATAAACCCTGTGATGCCCGTGGGGCTCACGGCGGCGTTTTGTCTATTGCCGTTCCTCGCGCGCCGTCTGCATGCAATGGCAGACACTCAGCTGCTCCTGCTCGCTTGCTTTACCTTCATCCTCATCTATGTTTTCGCCGAAAGCATACTGAGCGGAAAAGTAGCAGGTGAGTTGGCTACAGCCGCCTTGAAGTTGACAGGCATACTCATTATCGGGTGGGGAGTCGGTTACCATCTCATCCTGCTACGCGACACCGATGAGATAGGCAGACAACTCATCTTTCTCCTAGCGGGGACAATCTGGTGCAGCGACACCGGTGCCTATCTCATCGGCAGAACCATCGGGAAACATAAACTCGGCACGCCGATTAGCCCGCGCAAAACGGTTGAAGGCACTATCGCCGGGTTAGTTCTGGGAACTTTGACAGGGCTCACACTCGGCGCAGCTATTCTGAGAGACACATTCTCGTTGGCAAACGCCGCATTCATCGGCTTGATATTGAGCGCGCTGGGACAACTCGGTGATCTGAGTGCATCGCTTGTCAAGCGCACCGCCGGTGTCAAAGACTCCGGGGATATCATCCCAGGGCACGGCGGATTCCTTGACAGATGTGACAGTTTAATCTTTAGCACACCTGTCCTCTATTATTACATGGAATTGACGCGTTTATGAAACACATCGCCATTCTGGGTAGCACCGGGTCCATCGGAAAGAACGCGCTCAGCGTTGTTAAAACGCATCCTGCAGAATTTAACGTCGTCGGCCTCGCTGCGAATCAGGATGTTGACACTCTTGAAGAGCAAATTCGGACGCATCGTCCAAAGGTGGCGGCTTTAAATGAGCCCACTGCGGCAGGGCAATTGCGTGAACGCATCAGCGACATTGACGGCATTGAGGTGCTCGCGGGTGCTGAGGGGCTCCAAGCGGTAGCTACGATGGCCGAAGCAGAACAGGTGCTGGAGGGAATCGGCGGCAGTGCCGGGTTACTCCCCACATTAGCCGCCATTAACGCCGGAAAAGACATCGCTTTCGTTAACAAAGAGGTGATGGTGATGTGCGGCCCGCTAGTAATGGAGGCAGTGCGCGCAAACGGGGTTAACTTAATACCGATAGATGGCGAGATGAGCGCGATCTTCCAATGCCTAGAGGGACAACGCGGCCGGCAGGCGGATATTCATCAACTCCTGATTACCGCATCTGGCGGCCCGTTTCTGGAAATGCCGAAGGAAGCACTTCGGAATGTAACGCCGCAACAGGCACTTCGGCACCCCAACTGGGATATGGGTGCGAAAATCACGATTGACTCCGCGACGATGATGAACAAAGGGCTCGAGGTTATTGAGGCGAAGTGGCTGTTTGATGTGCCGCTCTCGAAGATTAACATTGTTGTGCATCGCGAGAGCATTGTCCATTCTATGGTTGAATGGACAGACGGCTCCACCCTCGCGCAGTTGGGGCCAACGGATATGCGTCTTATGATTCAGTTCGCTTTGACTTATCCGCGGAGACTTTCTACGCCTGTCCCGCGTTTAGATTTGCGGGCGGCGCGAACGCTTCACTTTGAGCCCGTGGATACGGAAAAGTTTCCGTGCATCTCGCTTGCGTATACCGCGGCAGAAGTCGGCGGCACTCTCCCTGTCGTCCTCAGCAGCGCGGATGAGGTGGTGGTAGACGCTTTTCTCGCAAACCGCATCGGGTTTACGGATATCCCTGCTATCCTGCGATGCGTAATAGATAAACACGTTGTGATTCCACATCCAAACCTTGACGACATCCTGGCCGTTGACACGTGGGCAAAATCGGCGGCACGGGCATTCATCAAAAAAACAGAACGCTAACTAAATAACGAGGGGGTCCCCTGATGGAACTTCTAGACCCAATCATAACACTTCTTCCAACACTAAAAACTGTGCTCCTTGCGATTATCCCGCTCGGTTTCCTCATCTTTATCCACGAACTCGGTCATTTTTTCGCGGCGAAAAAGTCCGGTATTAAGGTGAACACTTTCTCTCTCGGCTTCGGTCCGAAATTAATCGGGTTTGAATACGGGGAGACGGAATACCGCATTTCTCTGTTACCCTTCGGCGGCTATGTCCAAATGGAGGGTGAAAACCCAAACGAACAGACAGGCGCGCGCGGTGAATTCGGCAGTGCATCGCTAGGCAGCCGTGCGTTTGTCGTCATCGCTGGTCCCGCTGTAAATCTCTTCTTCGGCGTATTCGCTTATTGGCTCGTCTTCCAATTCGGTTTGAATGACTACTCTGCCACCTTCATTGAGCGGCTGATCGGCCTGCACATCGGCAGCGAAAAGGAGGCAGTTCAACTTGGCACGGTTGCACCGGATGGCCCGGGGGCGCGTGGCGGGTTGAAGTCCGGCGATGTCATCACGTCTATCAACGGCGCGTCTGTTGAAAATTGGACGGCCTTCCATACCCGCATTTACACTAGCCCCGGGCAGGAATTAGATGTTGCTGTTGAACGTAATGGCACCGCGCAAACGTTCACTGTTGTCCCCGAAGGCATCCGCGGCGCGAGAGGCGACAGCGGCATCCTTCAGGTGAGTAGCAGTAGCAAAGTGATAGTCACCGAAGTGGCCGAAGGCAGTCTGGCGGAAAAAGTCGGTATCCAAATCGGCGACCGGGTTGAGACAATCAATGGGCAAAAAATCTACAACGTGCCCCGGTTCGATTCGCAGATTTGGGATCCGGAGGCGGATTGGATTTCAACCCACCATCAGGCCCTCTACCGCACAATTCAGCGGCATCCGGATGAGCTCCACCTTGGGATTCGTCGCGACGGCACCGCCATGGTAGTAAAAGTGCCGGTGCAGTGGGAGCTTACTGCAGCTGTGCCGCCCGATGCGAAAGCCTCCGGTGTCCGCACGGGCGATACGCTACTCAGCCTCAACGGAAAAGCGGTGGAGAACGCAATGCTCTCTGCACAATTATGGGGGGTAGATGGCCGGCTTGAGCTCGGCCTGCTTCGCGAGGGTGAGAAACATACCGTGGCACTTTCACCGGGCGCGATTGCCTCGGCTGAAACATCCGAAATCACTGGCACCCCTTACGGGTTCGGTTGGAATGCGACGCTCAGCGGTATTTCATTCGGTGTCCCATCGCGTGACTTGCCGACGTATAGTTTATTTACCGCCTTCGGAAAGAGCCTGGAAGCCTCGTGGCTGACGGTGGAGTCCATCGGCAAGACGCTGCGACAGTTGATAAGCCAAGAGGTCTCGCCGAAATTCCTCACGGGCCCCATTGGCATCGCGAACGCGACGAGCCGCATGTTTGAATTGGGACTCGGCAGCGCGCTCTTTTTCATCGGGTTTATCAGCATCAATCTCAGCATCGTCAATTTATTGCCGATTCCCATCGCAGACGGTGGGCATCTGCTATTTTTCGCCGTTGAGAAAGTCCGCGGAAGGCCCCTCAGTCTGAAAAAGCAGGCAATCGTTCAACACGTCAGTGTTGTGCTCATGATTGCCCTGTTTCTGTATATCACGTGGTTCGATGGGCTCTCCTTAATCCACGAACTGCGCAATTAATACCAAACTCATTTGAATTTTCTCGCGCCGGGCTTCTGATGTCACTAACATCGGCGGGTTGCGAGCCCGAACGACAGTGGGCGCGGGAAACCTGTCCCTCGCCATGCTGCGAGTGTCCGTTTTTACCGTAGGGCGCGGGAAACCTGTCCCTCGCCATGCCACCATGAACACAGACAGTATTAGAGAAGAATACCTACAACTTGTCGCAACTGTGAGGGAATACGTGCAAGAACAACTTGAACTCGGTTTCACCGAACTCCAGGAACCACAGCCGGAATCTCCTTACGCTACGTTCGACCTGCGCCAGTTAGATGCCGATGCCCAGGGTTGCACCCGATGCGGCCTGCATGCGACTCGGAATACCGTCGTCTTCGGAGTGGGCGACCCGAACGCAGCGTTGATGTTTGTCGGCGAGGCACCCGGTGCTGATGAAGACCGGCTCGGGGAACCTTTTGTCGGCAGGGCCGGAAAACTGCTGACAGACATCATTGAGAAAGGGATGCATTTAACGCGCGCTGATGTCTACATCGCCAACATACTCAAATGCCGGCCGCCGGGCAACAGAAATCCGGCATCCGACGAGGTGGAAATGTGTAGCCCTTATTTGGAACGCCAAATCGAGCTCATTCAGCCGAAGGTCATCGTGGCACTCGGCAGTTTCGCTGCACAGAAGTTGCTGAATACGAAGACGGGCATCACGGCACTGCGCGGCGAGTTCTATCCGTATGGTATCGCGGGACAGCGGGAAAACGCGCCCATGGTGATGCCGACGTATCATCCTGCATATTTGCTCCGCAACCCGAATGCGAAGCGCGACGTGTGGGAAGACATCAAAAAGGTGATGGATTTCTTAAAGCAAGGATAACCTGCGTCATGCTGCGAAAAATTTACTTCGGCGATAATTTGGAAATCTTGCGCGAAATGGAGTCCGAGTCTATCCATCTCGTTTGCACCGATCCGCCTTTCAACAGCGGCCGCAACTACAACACGTTTTTGACAGAGTCACAATCGCAGCGGACAGCGTTTGTGGATACGTGGACGTGGGACGATGCAGCGCAAGACGCGCGGCGTGAAATTGGCAGACTCGCTCGGACATCCGAAAGTTACGCCGTCTTGAACAACGCGCTCATCGGGTACGACTTTGTGCTACAGAAAGCGACGAGTGGCGCGCCGAGTGCCATGCGCGCGTATCTCGCCTTCATGGGGCCACGCCTCCTTGAACTCCACCGCGTGCTCCAGCCCAGGGGAAGCATGTATTTGCACTGCGATCCAACGGCGAGTCATTATCTGAAAGGTTTGATGGATGCCATGTTCGGCGTGGCCAACTTCAGGAATGAAATTGTTTGGCACTACTCTGCGGGGAGTGCCCCGCGTCTAGATTTCAAGCGCAAGCACGACATTATCCTGCGTTACGTCAAAGGCCCCTCGTTCGTGTTCAATCCACCACGGATGCCGTATGCCGAGAAAGACAAGCATCGGTTCAAGTATGAAGATGAGGCTGGGCGCAAATACCGCAGGAATCATACCAAAGATAAGAACGGCGAATGGAAGCGGTTCTATTGGGATGAGGGAACCCCGATGGACGATGTCTTCACCTATCTGCGGGGTAGTGAGATGAATCAAATTGGTTCAACTTCCCAGGAACGTCTCGGCTATCCGACACAGAAGCCGCTCGCGCTTTATGAGCGACTTATTGAGGCATCGTCAAACCCTGGCGATATTGTGCTCGATCCGTTCTGCGGGTGCGGTACAACGATTGATGCAGCGGAGACGCTGAATCGGCAGTGGCTCGGTATTGATGTGACGCTGCTCGCGTTAGATGCAATACAGAAACGGCTGCGCGACAGGCATGGACTTGGGCCCTCCGTTGATTATGAAATCGCGGGCTACCCGACGAATATGCAGGAAGTGACGCTGCTGGTGCGCGACCAGAAAAAGTATCACGACTTCGCCAACTGGGCAGTGACACGTATCGGGCTTGAACCCACTGCAAATGTCGGCGATGGCGGTTTTGATGGCACCGGCACCGTGAAGGTATGGAATCCACGTAACCAGAAAGCGCGGCATACGCGCGTTATCGCCGAGGTAAAATCCGGCAAACCGAACATATCTGCGCTTCGCGCGTTCTGTTACGCTATCCGTGAGGCGAAGGCGCAGGTAGGCATTTTTATTACGGTAGAGCCAATCAGCAGCGGCATGAAGGCAATGCAGGAAAGCATGGGAACATTCCAACATAACGGAGAATCTTATCCGCGCCTCCAGTTTTGGCAGATTGACGACGGTTACTTTGCGAACCCGGCCTCGCTGAACGAAACGATCCGGCTGCCGTGGCGCATCGAATCGCGGCACAAATCGGCGCGTCATTTTAAGGATGAGCAGACAGAGTTCATGCTGCCAAAATTGCACAATCTGCCGTAGGCGCGCTTTTCATTAGTGTCGTCAAGACGGCTTGGTAAAGGAAGTCCTTTTCCCAGAAACGCCAACAACAGGTAGGAAATACAAAAGATGCGTTACGCCAACATCGCCTTCCCACTGGCGATCGATCAGCTGTTTACATACGCCGTGCCGCCGCATTTGGATGCTATTGTGCAACCGGGTGTCCGCGTGCTTGCGCCTTTTCGGCGGAGTACACAGGAAGGTGTCGTCGTTGAACGGATAGACGCGACAGACTTGGCCCCTATGTCAATCAAGAACATCTCTGACTGTCTTGATAAATCTCCGACGTTCTCTGCTGAGCTGCTTGCGCTCACGAGGTGGATGGCGGAGTACTACGTCTCTTCATGGGGGAGCGCGCTCTTTTGTGCGGTGCCAGCCGCCGTGCGCAGCCAGAAACAGCAGCGGGTGCAGCTGGTAGAAGGCGGTACACCCCCTGTCAGGGGCGTTCAGAAGGAGATTGTCGCGCTGTTGGAAGCGGAGGGCGAGCTCTCTCCAAACCAGATTGCGCGGCGCGTCGGTGTCAACTACACGAGTCTCCGTCCCAAGATTTCCGCGCTCCGTGAAAAAGGCGTTGTTGATGTCTACGTCACCCACAAACCGAAGGCCACCGCGCGGGTGGCCACCGTAGCATCGCTTGCTTTGCCGCCTGCCGATATTGCGGCGGAAATTGCGAGACTGACGGAAGAAGCGGGCGGCTCCGGAAATCCACCCCTACGTCTTGGAGGCAAGGGCCGTCGGCCGGCCTCCGCGAAGCACGCGGAAATTCTGCAAATCCTGCTTGATGAAGAGGTGCCGGTAGCCACGGCAGAGCTCACCAAGCGTGCGCGCACAAGTGCCTCCCTACTCCGCACCCTTGAAAGACGCGGCTTCATCCGCATGACACAGGCACCAGTGGTGCGGAATCCACTGAGCTGCCAACCGGTTGCAGCCACGAAACCTTATCAACTTAATCCGGCACAAGGGGCGGCGTTCGCGGCGCTCCAGAACGCGCTAGCGCGGTTGGAAACCGCGCCTACGGAATTGAGGCGGATTTTGCTTCTTCACGGCGTAACTGGGAGCGGCAAGACAGAAGTCTATATGCAGGCAATTGCGTCGATTCTGGAAAGCGGGAAGTCTGTCATCGTCTTAGTGCCAGAGATTTCGTTGACGCCGCAGACTGCCTCGCGGTTTATCGGGCGGTTTGGCGAGCGCGTTGCGGTGCTGCACAGCCGCCTGAGCGATGGCGAACGCTATGACAGTTGGCACCGCGTCCAAAAAGGCGGAGCCACCATCGTCATCGGCCCGCGTTCCGCCGTGTTCGCCCCGGTCAAGGCGCTCGGTTTAATAATTATTGACGAGGAGCACTCGGATTCCTATAAATCGGATACAGCACCGCGTTACCATGCGCGGGAGGTAGCACAGAAGCGGAGTGAACTTGCCAACTGCGCGCTCCTACTCGGCAGTGCGACACCGGCACTGGAGAGTTTCCACCGCGCTCGCAACGGCACCTATCAACTCCTCAGCCTGCCCACACGGGTGCTGGATAGAAAGCTGCCGGAAGTGCATGTCGTTGATATGCGAGCGGAATTGAAAGGCGGAAACCGCACCATTTTCTCCAAGCGCCTCCGAGCCGCGATCGAGCCGCGCCTTGTCAAACGCGAGCAGATTATCCTCTTCCTGAATCGGCGCGGACACTCCACCTACGTTTTCTGCCGAACTTGCGGCTACGTTGAGCGGTGCCACAACTGCTCCATTTCATTGACGTTTCACTTCGAGACTAAGAAACTGGTTTGCCATCACTGCGGGCATAAATGCGACACACATCCCACTTGTCCGCAGTGTAGCAGTCCTGCTATCCGCTATTTTGGTTTGGGTACAGAGGCGATTGAGCAGGAGGTTCGCAAAGCGTTCCCTGCCGCGAACGTCAAACGGTTTGATGCCGATTCCACTGCCCGAAAGAACGCACATCAACAGATTTTAACGGCATTTCAACAGCGGGAAATCGACATCCTCATAGGCACACAGATGGTGTCGAAGGGCTTGGATTTTCCAAACGTCACCCTGGTCGGCGTTATCGCCGCGGATACTGCCTTAAATTTCCCTGATTTCCGGGCGAGTGAACAGACGTTCAGCCTGCTGACGCAGGTCGCGGGACGCTCCGGCCGTGCCGAGCTCCCCGGCGAGGTTATCATCCAAACCTATATGCCAGAACACTATTGCATCACGGCCGCGCAGCAGCACGACTACGTCGGTTTTTATGAGCAAGAGGTAGCGGTGCGCGGAGAATTACGATACCCGCCTTTTTCGCATGTGGCACGGCTCCTCCTCCGCGGCAAAGACGAAGAAGCGGTTATTGCGGCAGCGCACACCGTACTGAATCAACTTCAGCACTTGCAAACTGATGCAGGGTTACAACCGCCGCCTACCAAGGATTCGGTGGAAGTTCTGGGCCCTGCGCCTGCGCCGCTCTCAAAAATTGAAGGAAAATTCCGGTGGCACTTTTTGCTCCGCAGCGCAACTGCTGAAGCTATCTCACAACGCATTCAGCAGTTGACTGCCGAGCCGCCGCCCGCAATTAGATCCAACGCCGTTGAATTGATGATAGACATCGATCCGACGAGCGTTTTGTAGGATGGATACAAAACGTCCGCCGGTAGGCGCGTGTTGCAAGCGCGCGGTTTGAAACCGCGCCTACCAGAAGCGGCGTAAATGCTGACAAAAAAGGAAGAATACATGGGCAATCGGATATTTGACAAACTCGCTGACACCGCCCTACTTGCGCGGAGCCCAATCCTGGTCTTCGCTGCAGACCCGCTTGCATCGGCAGGCATCAAGGGGCTCGGGCAGGTGCAGCATCCCAAACCACACTACCGGACGCACGCGGAGTTTTTGGAGTTCCAACGCGAACTTGCTGCAGATGGGCAGCTCGATGGGCTTCTCATGACACCTGCTGATGCCGAAACGCTGGCACTTGAAGAGAACCTCTTTGAAAACACACACATCACGCCGATTGTCCGGATGAACTCGGAGACGGCTATCTGGAATCCGCGCTTCGGAGTCTATACCTCGCGGCCGTCCATGCCTTTCCAGACGGTGTTCCCCGAGGATATGCACCGCTATTGCGAGGCACTCATCGCGCCGGCCCTGGAGTGTCGGGTCAACCTCGGGCTGTATTCCATCACGCTGAACAACGACCCGGGTGCTGACGAGCGGATGTTGCAGGCGTATGTCCAATTCGCGCACATCGTCGGCGAGATTGAGGGATTCGATCATCTGCTCGAGGTTTTCCTGCCTAACGTCAAATTGCCGGGGATGGACGATGAGAAACGGGGGATGTATGTGGCGGATTCCATCGTTCGCACGATGAGTTATTTGCGCAAGCATCAGCGTCCGCGCTTCATCAAAACCGCCTACACGACGGCGGAGGTGTGGCGTGAGTTGTGCCAGTTTGATGAGACGCTGGTTATCGGTGCTTTAGGCGGTCCGCGTCAAAATGCGCGTAGCACATTTGCGCTTGCGGAGAACGTCGTCCAGAACGGTGGGCGCGCCATCTTGTTTGGCCGTACTATCTTTGGGGAAGATGCGCCGATAGGCTTTGTGCGGTGCCTCCGCCGCGTCCTTGATGGCGAATATGACGCGCAGGCGGCGCACACTGAATATCAGAAACTGATGCGCGCGCACTTGTAGAAGCGAGTGCCAGATTGTGATACGTCAGGCCAGATTGTGATACGTCAGGGCGGATGTCTCTATCCGCCCGCTTACTAGGGATACGAGCTAAGGCAATTGGCTATTAAACCCCTACTGCCTTCCGCACCTTCCGCAAGACCGGCACCGCAATCTCCCGCGCTTTCTCTGCACCCTGCTGCAGCACCTTATCTAACTCATCCCGATTTTCCATCAGTTCGTTATACGTATCGCGTTTGGCAGCAAAAGTCGCCTCTAGCAACTCGAGGAGCTCCTTTTTCATGTCGCCGTATCCGAGGCCTCCGTCAAGATAGAGTCGCCGCTTCGCTGCGACTGCCGCCGCATCCGCAAAATGCCGATAGATAGCGAAGACGTTGCATTCATCCGGGTCCTTCGGTTCTTCCGGCCGCTTGGAATCCGTTACAATCCGCCTCACCTGATTGCGGATTTGGTTCGGCTGCGCGAAAATGGGGATGACGTTGTTATAACTTTTACTCATTTTCCTCCCGTCGAGGCCGGGGATAGTCATCACCCCTTTTCGGATGACAGCCTCCGGCACCGTCAAGACGTTCCCATAGTTCTTATTAAAGGCGATAGCGACATCGCGAGTTACTTCTAGGTGTTGCTGCTGATCTAACCCGACGGGAACGATATGCGTTCCGAATAGCAAGATGTCCGCCGCCATCAAAACGGGGTATGTGAACAACCCGGCGTTGATGCCTTTGTCTGTCTCACGGCCGGCAGCGAGGTTGTCGTCAACAATCGCTTTATAGGCGTGCGCGCGGTTGAGCAACCCCTTCGCCGTGAAGCATGCCAACACCCATGTCAGCTCGAACACTTCCGGGATGTCCGATTGGCGGTAGAAAATGACTTCGTCCGGGTTGAGCCCCAATGCCAGCCATGTCGCCGCGGCTTGGTGCGTCAAATCCTGTAACTCTTTCTTGTTTTTGACGGTAGTCACTGCATGATAATCCGCGATGAAGTAGAGAGCCTGTCTATCCTCCGCGAGTTCCAGCGCGGGTTTGATCATGCCAAGGTAGTTGCCGATGTGCGGCTGTCCCGTCGGTTTGATTCCTGTTAAAGCAATCTGTTTCAATTCGATGTTTCTCCTATTTATCGACTGAGACTATATCACCGTTCCTATGTCCGTAGGGCGCGGGCCCGGCGAGCGCGAATCGCCGAGTTTTCCCTCGCGCTACGGGTGAAGCAGGCGTTTTTTCCGAATAATAACGGCATCCCCCCGTTTTAATCCTAACCGTTCTTCGGCACTGCCGCGGTTCACTGCAATCTCTAATAATCCAAAGCTGCCAATAATCGCCAGGGGTTCGCCGATGTCAGATTCGGCGTAGGCGCGGTTCAGACGATTAATACGTGCGTTGCCTATCTGAATTGTGTAAGGCGGCGCGGTTTCTGTCCACGCTACGAAATCTCTGCGCGAGATGTTCGTTATCAGATTCCCGAAACTATCCACCTTGACAATCTGCCCGGTAAGCGTATCGTCGGAGATGTGTATCTCTGGCATCGGCAGTTGGACGAGGTTATGAACCGGTGTTCCAATTCTTGCAAGCGGTACGCCGAGTGAGAGATGCGCTGCAACCGGGGCGAAAATATCCCGGCCGTGGAAGGTGTTGCTCACGTGGGGTAAGAGATACGCCGGGTTTTCGATTGTTACCGCGTTTGCGCGCTTGGAAATCGCGCAAACGGGTAGGAAATTGGGACCGGAAGTCTCTTCTACCAGATAACTCAGCACTCCATTATCCGGACAGACAAAAAACGCGCTATCGGTTTGGCAAACTATCGCTCGGCGATTGCTTCCGACACCCGGGTCAACGACGATGGTATGAATCGTGCCTTTTGGGAAGTAGCGGTGCGCCGAATGGATTAAGAACGCTGCTTCATGGACATCCTGCGGTGGGATGGCATGCGTGAGGTCAACCACCTGCGCGCTAGGATTGATGCCCAGAATTACGCCTTTCATGACACCGACGTAAGCGTCGCTAGTGCCGAAATCGGTTGTTAAGGTGATAATGCGAGGTGGAATTTCCATATCCCTGTTCCTATCCCCGTAGGGCGCGGGCCTGTCCCTTGTCCCTTGCTACTGTCCCCATGGGCGGAAACCTAGAAATCTGTCCTTACAAATTCGCCTGCATCCACGCGAAACTTTTCCGCTGGCCTGTGCCATCGTTTTCGCGCCCCTCGTATTCGCAGCACCAGACACCGTCATAACCTGCCTCTTTTAAGCAACGGATTGCCTTCCCGAGGTCGATCTCCCCTTCGCCGAGAGCCTCGCCGCGATAATTGCTGCGCGAACCGGTCCCGTCCTTCAGGTGCGTATGCAGTGTCCACGGCGCGACGATTTCATAATACCTACCCACCGTTTCTAAGTCGTGCCCGGCCCACCGATAATTCATCGTGTCCATGTTCGCGCCGACATGCTTGGATGCGACGCGCTCAAAGAGTTCTACCTGCAGTGCACCGTCGTTCGTGACTATGCCGTGGTTGTCAACGGCGAGGTAGACATCGTGCTGTTCTGCGAATTCAAGGCACCGCGTGAGACATCCCGCCATTGCCTCAACCCAGCGGCT
Source organism: uncultured Poribacteria bacterium (assembly GCA_958296135.1). Classification (GTDB taxonomy): domain Bacteria; phylum Poribacteria; class WGA-4E; order WGA-4E; family WGA-3G; genus AGPOR5. Next base: position 2,228,872 of record CATQHZ010000001.1, on the reverse strand, counting down.
TTCCGGGACAGCCTCCTTCGGCGAGCCTCCCTCAGTGCGGAGTACCGAGGTGCCCAGGCGTTTCGCGAGGCCAGCGATACGTTCCATTCGTTCCACCTGCGCGCGGATGGTTTCCTCTTCTAGCACGACGAAATCGTTGCCCGCCGCGAGTGCCGATACCTGCAAGCCGTAAGATGCCACCTGTTGTCGGACGAGTTCCGCGTGCTTTTCCGGTTCTGCCGTTTCCGCGTGCCAGACATCACTTATCTGCAGTTCAACGTAGCCGAATCCTGTTTCACTCGTAAATTTCAGAAAATCGTCAAGCGACTGGCTGGCGTAGTTGTAATGAATCAATCCGAATTTTGACATAATTCTATTTCGCCCTCAAAACTTCTTGCAATTTTAAAGTTACTATGCTATAATACCTTTATTGTGAGATATATGTCAAGCAATTTTTTTGTGAACTCTCAATAGGAAAAATTAATGGAGAATTACAGTCGCTTTACAGACCCGAGATTGCCTACCATCTACGATAAAGTTAAGGCGGAGGAACGACTCACCTTTGACGAGGGTGTCGCGCTTTACGAAAGCCCCGATATTACGGGTGTCGGTTTTATCGCCAATCACACCCGCGAACGGCTCAACGGCAATATCGCTTACTATAACATCAACCAACACATTGACTACTCAAATGTGTGCATTCTGCACGCTCGGTGCCACTTCTGCGCGTTCGCCCGAAAAAATATGCAAACCGAGGGCGCGTGGGAGATGAGCGTTGACGAATTTTTGGACAAGGCGATGTATTCCATAAAACATGGATGCACCGAGATTCATAGCGTCGGCGGCCTGCACCCCAAACTGCCGTTTGACTACTACCTCGACATCATCCGCGGGCTCAAGGAACGGATGCCGCAAGTCCACATCAAATTCTTCACCGCCGTTGAAATCCACCACTTCTCGCGTATCTTTAAGATGTCGATGGAAGAGGTATTGACGGAGCTGAAGGAGGCAGGGTTAGATTCGTTACCCGGCGGCGGAGCCGAAATCTTCGCCGAAGAGACGCGCGAGAAAATCTGCCCCGGCAAACTCAGCGCGGATGGATGGCTTGAAGTGCATGACATTGCGCATCACCTCGGCATCCCCACCAACGCGACGATGCTCTACGGACACCTTGAAAGCAACGAAGACCGCGTAGATCATCTCATTCGGCTGCGAGAACAGCAGGATAAATCGGGCGGTTTCGTAACGTTCATCCCGCTGGCGTTTCACCCTGCCAACACGCGGATGGCATACCTGCCTTCAACCTCCGGGCTGACAGATTTGCGGAACATCGCCGTGGCGCGTCTGATGCTAGATAACCTGCCGCATATCAAGGTATATTGGATTATGACCGGGTTGAAAACCGCCCAAGTCGCCCTTCGCTTCGGCGCGGACGATATTGATGGCACGGTAACCGAGGAGAAGATTACGCACATGGCAGGCGCGGATACACCGGAATCTGTCTCCGTTGACGCACTCACGCGCCTTATCGAAGAAGCAGGCTTTGTGCCAGTCGAACGCGACACGCTTTACAACGAGATTATCCGAGAGGGAGAACGGTGGCACAGAAAAGCGGCGTAGCCGAAAATCAGGCCGTGGGCAGGGTTTGTCATCCCGTCTACGGTAGCGCGTGTTTAAGAGTCGGGGCGGTTTCATTTCTGAACACGAAACCGCTTATCTATCCTCTCTTGAATGGAGAGCTGCCGGGTGTTGAGGTTGCGCGCTTACAACGCGCGCCTACCGGGAGTGAGGGGAGTTGCGCCAAGAAACAAGAGACAAAGATCGGACTCAGCGTGGAGGTGCCGAGCCGCCTCGCCGTGCTTTTAAAGGCTAACGAACTGGATGTCGGCTTAATCCCGATTATTGAATATTTCCGCGCCCCGGATGCTGGCTACCGCATCTTGCCCGATATTTCAATCGCTTCGCGAGGGAGTGTCCTGAGTATCCAACTGTTCAGCCGCGTGCCGATTCCCGAAATTCGGCAGGTCGCGTTGGATACCAGTTCGCGTTCGTCCATCGCGCTCCTGAAAATTTTGCTGGCAGAAAAATACGGCATTCATCCGACATTCACGCCGTGCGCGCCATCCACCGACCCGGGCGCGTCAGCATCCGAAGCGGTGCTCCTCATCGGCGATGCCGCCCTTCGGCGACTGAACGCCACGAAATATAGCCTAGACCTAGGTACGGCGTGGCATGAACTCACCGGTCTGCCGTTCGTCTATGCGTGCTGGGTAGCGCGCACAGGTGTGCAACTCGGCGATGCACCCGATGTGCTACGTGAGGCAAAGACGCGCGGGATAACGCAAATCCCAGAAATCGCGCGCATTGAATCCCAAAAGCTTGGATTGCCCGAACCCCTCTGCCGCGATTACCTACAAAAGCATATCCATTACGATTTAGGGCATCCTGAGATTGCGGGGCTTCGGCGGTTTTATGCGCTCGCCGTGAAGCATCAGCTCGCCGCGCCGGGCCGCAAGGTAGTTTTTGCATAGAACAACCCCGTAGGCGCGCTGCCAAAGCGCGCCTACGGGGAATAAGGAATACACAATGGAAACCGTCGAAAAACCCAAAGCCCCACCCGATTCTGTCAAACAGTTTAAAGACTATCTCGAAAGCTGCGGCCTCCGTCTTACAACGAAACGGCAGGACATTTTGGAGCAGGTCTATGCCTATAACGGGCATTTCCAAGCCGAAGACTTGCTTGTTCAGATGCGGCGGAACGGCTACCGTGCCTCGCGGCCGACTATCTACCGGACGCTGCCGCTCCTCGTCAAAAGCGGGTTGTTGACAGAATTCATCGACGCGCAAAAGAACACCCGTTATGAGAGCATCCATTCGCTTCGCGAGCACGCGCATCTCATCTGCCTGCGGTGCAGCCAGATCGTGGAGTTCAAAGAGCCGAAGATTGACGCTCTCCAGAAAGCGGTGTGCGAGGAGCACGCGTTTAAACCGGTGCGCTTCCGCAACGAGATTATCGGCTACTGTGCCGAATGCCAAGCGGAGTTGGAGCCAACCTCTTCCACTACTGACGCTTGAGGCGGCTCCACGTTGTCGTCAGCAACCCATCCGGTTGAACCGGCAACGTTTTGTCTTCCGCTTTCTCGTAGTCCTCGTCTGTCGGTTGATACTCCAGATCGCTGGACCAGAGGAAAACGTCATATTGCACCTGAAGCGAGCTCTGCCGCGTCCAGATCATCATGACGTTCTCACCGTCTTGCAATTCATTGACGGTGCCGCCATCTTGTCCGAAATCACCTGTTCGCTTCCAAGTCCATGCGGGTACGTTTTCTTCAAAGATGATATGATCTGGCCGGACAAAAACGGGCTCATTCTCGGGGATTTTGTCGCCATCGTCGCCGAGCACCCAGAGCCAGTCTGAGTGGTTGCTTGGATTAATAACTCTTCCGATGAACCGCCAGTCGCCGGCTTTTCCGCCCGCGCGACTGATGTCGAACCGGTAGAGTATCCAGCCTTTCTTGCCGGCACCCGCGTTGGTAACAATATCACCGTAGGCATCATCGGCCGGGTCTACCGCTTTTTCGGCTTTTCCGAGTTGGTAGACATCTTCGGAGTCCCTTTCGTCAAAGGCCTCCGCTTCAAACCAGATCTGCACCCCTTTGCCGTATTTGGACACTTTAAACTGTTCTACGGCGAAAGTTGGGAGCGCGCTGAGCAGCACCAGCGTGCATGCTACAACGAATGTGAATTGACTTTTCTGAATCATGGGCTGTTCCTCCATAAAGCGTTGCAAAGCAGTGTCATAATGTTTTAAGATACAATAGATGCTGATATGTGTCAAGGTTTTTATTCCGTGAGGTTAAAATTTGACATTCCTTACAGAATAGGGTATAATTAAAATATGATGGATGGGATGCACGGACAGGGAACGCTATGTTGACGCAACAAGTGACAGACCATTATGAAAACCCGCGCAACATCGGGACTATCGCCGATGCGGATGGCTCTGCCACCGTCGGGTCTGCTGCTAGCGGGGAGATGCTTAAACTGACGCTCAACGTCGCAAACGGGTCTATTGTTGCGGCAAAATTTCGGGCATTCGGATGCCCAACCGCGATTGCGAGTGGCTCGATCTTAACCGAATTGATTACCGGGCTCCCGATGTTGGGTGCCCATAAAATCACGGCGACGGTGCTCTCCGAGGCGTTAGGCGGGTTACCCTCGGACAAGCACCGCTATGCTGTCTATGCGGAAGAAGTCCTCAAAATGGCAATTGCCGATGCGCTGTCTAAATCGGGACTAGAGGTCCTTCCTACAAAATAGGAGATGCAATAACAATGATTACTGTAACAGAATCCGCGGCACAAAAAGCTGTCGCGCTCATCAATCGAAGTAGCGAATCAGCCACCGACGCACACGGCTTGCGGATGCAAGTTGTCGGCGGTGGATGCTCCGGCTTCCAATACAACCTTGAATTCGGTGCGCCGAAAGGCACCGACAAGGTGTTTGAATTCCACGGACTGAAAGTGTTCATCGACCCGCGCAGCACTCTCTACCTCGCCGGTTCGGTGCTGGACTATAACGATGGGCTGATGGATTCCGGGTTCAAGATTACCAATCCGAACGCCAGAAACACCTGCGGCTGCGGCGAGTCGTTCAGCGTTTGAATGGAATTGGTAGGCGCGGTTTTCAACCGCGCCTTCTCCTCTTTCCGTACGTACGTTTCCAAGAATGAATATTAGAGCGCGTTATAGAGTTCCGCATGCCGTTGCAGCACCGCATCCGAATCCGGTGGGTTAATCACCTCTATTGACACGAACCCCGTATATCCATCTCGCGCGAGGAGCGTGAGGGAGTCCTTCTCCGTGTCAGGCATCGGGCCTTCACTGCCGAAGTTGACGTGCGCGTGCCGAATCTTCCCACGCAGATGCGCATACGCTACGTCAACGGGTTGGCCATGCCGGACATGATGCGCCGCGTGCCAATTCACGAAGGTATGCTGCGCCTCCGCTCGGTGCAGCACTTCAGATACGTAACTGGCGATGAGATTGCCGTGCGTCTCCAGACAGAGCGCGACTCCCGCTTCACCGGCGAGTTCGTCGCAGGCGCGGATGCCATCTGCCTCCCAATCGAGCGTTTCTGCTACCTCAACCGGTGTTTTCGGCACCGGATCTCCGAAGATCCGAATATTCTGCGCGCCCATCGTTTCGGCGAGCCCGATATATCGCTTAAGCAATTCCACCTGCGCGGCGCGTTCTTGTGCGTCCGCACTGACGAATCTGCAACCGGTTGCAATGCAGGAGAGTGCGATGCCGCTGTCGGCGAGGCGCGCTTTTGCCTCGCGCAGTTGTTCCGGGGTTGCGTCCAATTCAACACCGTGTCCGTGTTTCCATTCCACGCGGAATTCTAGGTGTTGATAGTTATAGTGTTTCGCTTTGTCAATGAGTTCTGCCAGCGTTAGCGGCGGACAGACGGATGACATGAAGCCAAATTGCATAGAAATCCTCCATTTCACTCTATACCAGTAGGCGCGCTTTGCAAGCGCGCCCTTTAGTCGTCGGGGCGGATGTCGTTCAAAATCCGCTCCGTTTCCGAAATCAACCAACGTCAACCGTTGAATTCCCGTTTCTCCCTTTTCGTACGCGGATTTCGACAGGCAAACGTCTCGTGAGTTTCTCAACGTGGCTGATGAGGAAGATGCTGCGTCCCTGCTTGCGGAGTCTATCCAGCGAGTCGATGATGATGTCAAGCGTCTCGGCATCGAGTGTGCCGAAGCCTTCGTCAAGGAAAAGCGAATCGATTTGGGCGCGACCGCGACTAACCTCCGATAATCCAAGAGCCAACGCGAAGCTTGTGAGGAATGATTCACCGCCGGAGAGCGTTTCGACGGGACGTTCCTTGTTTGCGTTCCACTTGTCAACGACGGTGAGTTTGAGGCCGCTAAGCTTGCGGATAACTTCAACCTTGAGTTGATACCGGCCGGATGTCAGGTATTCTAGTTGCGTATTGGCAAACTGACTGACTTGCTCAAGCACAACCTGCAACGCGAAATTGCTCAGGGCACCGGGGTTGGGGTGTGCGATTGTCATCCGCAAATTGTTCCATCGCGAGAATTCCTCGTAGGCCTCCCGGACTTTCTCCGCCGAGTCATTAAACTTGGAAAGGGCATCCTTCAAGTTAGTGACGATCTGCCGTTGCGCGCCAATCCTTTGGTCCACCTTCCGAATATCTTCCTCAATCTTTGCCAATTTCGCGATAATCTGTCCCAATTTCTTTGGATCGAACGGCGTTTCCTCAAATCGCGCGCTCAGTTCGGCAATGGCTACCTCAAGTTGGTGCATTTCTTGCCGATAGTTTGCGATCTTGAGCTTTGCCGCCTCTATCCACTCTTCTTCCCGAAACGCGTTATCGTGTGCCTCCGGGGAGTCAAACCCGGTACCGCTTAACTTATCTAGGTAAGTCTTGCGTGCCGTTTCGAGTTTTGCCGCCCATTTGTCACGGAGGGATACGCGAAGGTTATAGTCGGTTTGTGCCTGAGTTAGCAATGTCTCGCTGTCCGTAAGTGCCTTCTTGGCTTCGTCGCGCTGAGTTGCCTTCTCCCGAACCGCGTCTTCGAGATTTTTGAGAGCGGCATCAATCTCCGCTTCGGTTGTCAACCCGCCAGTTTTCTCACTGGCGGCAGCCAAAAGTTCATTGCCATCGCGCTGGTAGCCTTCAATGTCGGCGAGAACCGATTTTCTAGTGTCCTCAGCGTTTTCAAGTTCACGCTGGGTTGCCTGGATAGTCAAGTCAAGTTCTCGCAACTGACTCTGTTTCTGTCTGCACTCTTCTTCGCGCGCTTCAACAGCGTCTATCCGTTTGACTACTCGAGATAAGGCTTCCTCAAGTGTGGGTCCGAGCCCGTGGAGGTAATCAGGTATCGCGTTCCAGAGAAGGGGTTCAGTGGCGGATCCTATCTCGCTTGCGATCTCATGGGCATGCGGATGTTCCGTTGCACCACAGACGAGACAAGGTTCACCGCTATTAAGTTTCTGGCGCAGTGCTTTGATAGGATTTGCCAGAACCGCCAAGTCCCGCAGCTTAAGCCGTTCTTGTCGATCTGCCGGGAGCGGATTTTCATCAATGAACGTCTCCGCCTTTCGGATCTGTCCTACCAATTTCGTTCGACGCTTTCTACCGTCAGTTAACTGGGAGGACAAACTGGCAATCTTTTCCTCCAGTTTTTTCTCTTCGGGAATCAGGGCATCCGCGCGTGCAAACAGGTTATGCGCTGACCTCAGATCAGGTATCGCTGCATTGTAGGCAGCCTTTTTCGTCTGGGCTTCTGACAAGGCAGTTTGGTAGGCATCGTCAATTTCGTCAAAAATGGCGCGCCGCAAGTCACTATCCTTTTGTGCCTCGTCGCGCTTCTTTTTTCCATCGCGAAGTTCCGACTCAGCCTCGTCCTGTTCGGATTTGGCGTTATCGTAAGCCGATTTTTCGTGATGGAGTTGGTTGGCGAGAATGGCGCGTTCAAGTTCTTTCTCAAGTGCCGCAATTTCCGGTGCCCGAGCGAGGAGTTCGCATAGGCATTTTTTGGAACATTCCAATTTTTTAAACGCCTCGGTCCGCTCTTCTTCTCGCCGCTTTTTGCATTCGTGTTCCTCTGCCAGATCGGCAAGTGCGCTCGCGTCCTTCTTCAAACGGCATAGCGTCTCTTTTGCATCGGAAACCTGTTTGCGCAGGACTCCTAGAATAGCGTCTAGGTCCTTGGAAACAAATCCTTTGCCGGTTTTGCCGGGGTCACCGTTCCGTAATAGAATATTGTCTAGTTCTCTTAAAACGCTTTTTGCGGGAGCCAACTCTGTCAGGTCGACAAATCCTAGGATAGTGGTTGGTTCCGTTAAAGCCGTTCTCAGGTCAGCCCTAACCGCGTTCATTTTTTCTTTTAACGCGCCTCTTAGGTCATCGTAAATGCCAAGGTCTGCGGCGGCCGTCAAAATTTTCAGTTTGTCTGCGGGGGCTGCTTTCAGGAACGCCGCGAATTCGCCCTGCGCTAACATGACAGACCGCTTGAATGCATCAAAATCAAGTCCCAAGATAGACTCAATTTCTTCGCTAATCATCCTCTCGCTACTGCCAGTAGATTTGCCAAGCGGGTGTAACCTGTCGGTGATTAACTCGTCGGTAGTAACAACCTTTAGCTTTCCGCTTGGTGAATCGCCACGTTCTATGGACCACTTAGCGAGGTAACGTGTTCTGTTCGCCTCAAAAATCACCTCGGCATGACCTTCGGTCCTGTCGTGGCTGAGAAGGTGCCTCGGGTGTTTGTCTTCAATACCATCCAAGCGCGGCGTTTTGCCGTAAAGCGCGACGCAGATCGCATCGAACAGCATCGTCTTCCCCGCACCCGTCCGCCCTGTGATCGCCACGAGCGAAGCATCAGCCAACGGTCCGTTTTCAAAATCAAGTTCGACCGGTGTGACGTAAAACGGGCCGAGATTCTTAAGTCTCAGCTGGATCACTTTCATCAGATACCTCCTTATTTTTTACCGACTCCAGCAGTTCGGTGAACGTTTGCATGAGCTGTTCATCAGGCTCTTTGCCAAATCCTTTTTTTTCATAGAACAGCTTAAAAATTTCAGTGGGCTGCCGCAGATCCTCAAGTTGAATCCCGTCCCAGGGGTCTGGGCAGGCCGGATCGCGCAGTTCCAGTTTAACGATCAGCACATCGCCGCCGCGTTGGCCAAACGCGTCCTGAACCTTTTCCTTGATACCGACTTCCGGTTTATCCAATGTCAGTTTGACCTGGATGTATTTCCCATCCCAATCCTCTTCCATCGCCCGCGTCAAAACCGTGTTGAGATCTCCCTCCACAGTGCAGAGTTCCTTGCCGATGCAATTAGGAATCTCGATCCCTTCCACCGAAAGAGACTTGCCAGCATCGGAAACCTCTAGCAGGTAAACCGTCTTGCGATAAGTGGCTTCGTTGAACCGCAAGGGCAGCGGCGAACCGGAATAGCGGACCGGATAACTCGCGCGTTTAATTTCCTGCGGCCGATGCAAATGCCCTAAGGCGACGTAATCCACTCCATCAGGAAAATCTTTAACGTGGATCGCAGTCGCACCCCCGATTTGGATGTTGCGTTCCGAATCGCCCACTTTTCCATCTTTGACGAAGAGGTGTCCCATCAAAATCTTCGGGAGCTCAGCGGGCATCGCGTCAACGCACTGCCGATAGAGTGCTTTCAGACGCTCGCGATAGCGTTCGGCTTTCTCCGGCTCGGTTTCAAACGAGATGTGCGACAACTCGCTTTCGGAGAGATACGGTACGGCTGCTACGGCGACCTTCGGGTTTTCCGGCGGAAAGGGGAGGACACAATCATCCGCTTCAGCGGCGCGCCCAACGACGTAAATCCTCCCCATCTTGAGGAACTCTTTCGGTGCTTCCAAATGCCGCGGCGAATCGTGGTTGCCGGCGGTGATAACCGCATACGCCTTCGTCTCCTTGGAAAACCGGTGGAGGAAATCGTAATAGAGATTCGTGGCATCCGCAGAGGGAAGCGACGTATTAAAGATGTCTCCCGAAACGAGGAGGAGCTCCACGGCGCGTTCTTTAATCGTTTTGAGGAGCCACTCTAAGAATTGTCTGTGTTCGTCGATCCGCGGCCGTTCGTGGAGCCGCTGCCCGATGTGCCAATCGGCGGTGTGCAATATGAGCATATTTTATCAGGACCTTCGTGGTTTTCAATTCGGATGTTGTTAGGCAAATTACCTTGCCTCGCGCAACGCCAGTTTCATGGGCATCGAGACGCGGGAGGTTTCTCCTACTACAGATGATGTCAAGACCAGGAGGTCTCTCCTACTGCAGAGTTGAGCCCGGGAGGTTTCTCCTACTACAGATGATGTCGAGACCAGGAGGTCTCTCCTACTGCTGTTTTTCTTAACGCCGAACTGGAACAAAAGGTTTCAGATTCATTAGGTCCGCTAGGATCTAAAGAGAGGTTGCTCTAGCTAGACATCCAGTACTGGGAAATCAACGTAATTTAGTATTGAATATTTATGATAGCAGATTTTGATTAATTTTTCAAGCAAAAAAAATTGTTGCGAAAAAAGAGGCTCTGCTAGACTGCGGAAGATATTGTTGCGGAAATAATCTTCTTCGGATGGTTATTGATGCGCTCCTGCCGGGAAGCGGAAAGAGGTTACGGTTCTGCTGGCCCCGCGCTGCTAGCGGAGGGTGGTTCTTGCATCACGGGGATGACGTAACTCCGAATTGTCAGGTTTCCTTCCAGCATCTCCGTTTCTACGCGCGGCTCTGGTGTCCTTCGATGATCGAAGACGATGTAGTATCCCTCCGTGACACCTTCCAACTTAAGATAGGCGGCGAGTTGCTGTTTGCCGCTCTGGTAACTTCGTTCGCCCTGCCAGATTTTGGTTTCAACGATGTATTTCTGGTTACGATGGTGCACCATCAGATCTATCCTACCGCGTCCAGTTTGCACCTCCAGGTGCAGTGTCCCATGCACCTGCCGGACAAAGTTATCCAAATAGGCGAACAGGAGATGCTGCCCCACATATTCTTGTGGTGTCTGTGGTACTAGTAGGATTCGGAATCCGGCACGCGCGATGAAATCGCGAAAGTTATCGAGGAGCAGTGCCATGTCAATCTGTCCGGTGGGGATGAGGTACTCCCGAAAGGTCTCGGGGCCGGTGTCTTTGGGGAAGTATTCCGCCTCTAGTCCGTTCACTGCGGGTTCAAACGTCTGTAGAATGCAATAATGATAAATGGGATTGACGATTTCACACATCCCATCCGGGCCTTCCGCGAGGACACCGTATGTGGCGAGTTCATCCATAATTTCGTCGCGCGGATTGAATCGGATACCTTCATCATAAGACGCGATTTTCATGAGGAGCCTTGCAAATCGGGCATCCCTCTGGATATTGGTTGTGAGATGCTGGAGGTTGACGTTTGACTCGCGGAGGAGGTGCCTGTGTGCGGTTGAAAAGTGTTCGGTGTCAATCATCTCCGTCTTTGGAATGTCCAATTCCGCGGTGAGTATCTGTGCCAATCGGTTGACAAGCACCGGCTGTCCGGCCGTCTGTTTGTAGAGGCTTTCAATGACTTCTGGTGCGAAGGCTTGGCCGACTTCCTCGGTATACTGCCCGAGGAGTTCCTGCACCTGGGCGAGCGTGAAGTTCGGCAAGTGAAACTCGTCCTGAATATTAAAGGGCGAGATAGTCCTATCGTAGCTGAGCTGCGTGAGCCTCTTAACGCCGACAATTCCGACGCTGTGAGGACATCGCACCCTACCAGAGAGATAGATAGCGCGGAGTATATGCAGAAAACCGCGCAGGGCCTCTCGCGGGATGGCATCAAACTCGTCCATGATGAGAACAACCCGTTGATTATTGAGAAAAGTTGAAAGCTGCCTAAAGAACCTTCTCATTGAGAGATGATTGGTGAATCTCGTATCCTCCAAAAATTGGGCGAAAGGCGCAGAGATGCGCCTGCAGCGTTGCTGAAAAACCGTCTCGATTGCCACGTGAATATCCTCGGGGAGCCCTGCGTAAAATTCAGCAGCATCGCTGTCTTCATACGCCTCAAAATTGAGTTGAATTGGAAAGTAGTCTGGTTCTTCAGCCGTAAGGGCTTCTAGCGCAGTGCGGAAGAACGTAGTCTTCCCGGTTTGGCGGGGTGCGAAAAGCACGATGTATCTGCCGCGTTTCACCCGCATGATGAAATCGGCGAGTTCTTTTCGACGGGCAACGATGTAGTTATCTTCGGGATATACGGTGCCCTGGGTTTGAAAATATCTCATTTTTTTCTCCTTGTTGCCTGTCGCGTCCAGATTGATGCTCATTTAGTGTATCATATCTCTGTGTGAAAGTCAATGCGAAAAAATCGTTGCCTAAAAAAGGATTTTATGATACATTTCAAATTATCCTATAATTTATCTCGCCTGTCACGTTTATGGAGAGGGAGTGATGCGTCATGATAGACATCAATAGACAACAGATTCAAGCAGAATTGGAAAGCATGCAGGTTTTCGGCGAGACGCTTGTCGGATGGGATGAGAATACGCCGCCGAATGAGACGGTAGATGCAGAGGGCAACGTCTTTCCGAGTCACCGTGGGTTCGGCGTGTCAGACCCGACTTCGCCGAGCCGCCGGGTTTACGATGAGCCGGGTGTTCAAGCACTCCGCGAGCATTTGCGCGAGCACAACGGCATCCGCGGGCTTGAAATCTGTGAGCCGCACGAAGTCAAGCGCGCCGCGCGCATCTTCCATCGGGACGGGTTCGTTGTCGTACGCGATCTGCTGAATTCGGCGCAACTCGCACAGTGGCGCGAAGGATGCGCCCGCGTGCTGCGCGATATCCTCTCGATTCCGGGACGCGGCAACCGAAAATATGTCACCGAGACAGGACGCTTGCCGCACCGCTATAGTTACGGCACCTCCTCCGCATCACGGCAGATGCTACACGACTCGGCTTGGGCAAGCATGACCGGTCTGTCGACGACAACCCCTATCGTCACTGAAATTTTTGGCTCGTCTGATTATCACGTGTGGGGTTCCGGCGGAGATCTCTGTCTGCCGGGCGCGATTGAGTATCAACACCTGCATCCCGATGGGCGCGACCCGCAGCATCTCACGGAAGCGCGGGTTGCGCAAGCCGAACGCGTCGGTGTGAAGTTAGAGAGGGACAGCGCGGGAAATCTTGATGTGCCGACACAAAAGTTGATTATGGAGATGACTCCGCCGACGGTGACTATTAACTTTGTCATGTGCGATCTGACGTGGGAAAACGGCCCGATTCGGCAGATTCCGGGGACTCATACGCTACAGCAATCGCCGCCGCCCCCTGGCGAGGAGCCGGACTGGATGCGGCACTCTACACTCGTCGGTGCTACTGCTGGTTCCGGTGTGTTCCGAGATAACCGCGCGTGGCACGGCGCAACCCCGAATTTGTCACGGGAGGTTCGCGCATTACCGAACGTTGAGTATGCCGCCCCGTGGCGCACACCGCACGGCTTTAGTCCGGTGATGCCGCATGAGATTTGGGAAGCCTTGACACCGCACGCGCAAAAATTGTGTGAATGGATTAGGGCAGAACCGGGGGTTTGGCCCGCCGGTGCGGGAGTTATGCATCCGCTGGCAAGTCAGCGCGCCGCGGCAGCATCGCAATGATACCGTAGCGCGAGGGAAAACCTGTCCCTCGCGAACTTTCTCGTCTCGGAAAACGACAAAGGAGGAAACAACCGATGTTAAACTGGGGAGTCATAGGTGCCGGCGGCATCGCCTACGTATTCTGCAACGGCACGCGTTTTACGGATACAGGACAGCTTTTCGCTGTCGCCAGCCGCACGTCATCACGCAGAGAAAAACTTGCCAACGATTTCAACATCCCTCGCCAATACGAGAGTTACGAGGCCCTCTTGGCGGACGAGGATGTCGATGCTGTCTACATTTCGACGATTCACCCGCTTCATGCCGAGTGGGCAATCAAGGCGGCGGAGGCGAAGAAGCACATTCTGGTGGAGAAACCTATCAGCATGAACCACGCGGAAGCATCTGCGATGGTAGCAGCGGCACGCGCAAACGATGTGTTTCTGATGGAGGCGTTTATGTATCGGTGCCACCCGCAGATCGAGCGGGTAGTTCAACTGATACAAGATGGGGAAATCGGCGAGGTTCTCGTCATTCGCGCGACGTTCAGCCACCGCGTCAATTTCAACCCCGACAGCCGCATTTTCAACCGTGAAATGGGCGGCGGCGGTATCCTTGACCTGGGGTGTTACACTGCTTCTATGGTGCGGAAGATGGCGGGTGCCGCCGATAACAAGCCGTTTTTGAACCCGATTTCGGTGAAAGCGAATGGGACATTGACATCGACTGGCGTAGATGGCATCGCCTCGGCAACGCTGAAGTTTGAGAACGACATCATCGGGGAAATATTTTGTGCCGTGGAGTGTCGTCTCGGCAGTAGCGTGACGATTTACGGTTCGGAGGGTTCTCTCACGATTCCGGAGCCTTGGCTTCCCTCATCGGTGTGCCGCCACGCTAAACAGCCGTTGCCGCCGGGCACAACCTTTCCTTCAACGAAACTCATCGTTCAGTCGCATCTGCAGGGCGAATCCTCGGAGATAACTGTTCCTGTCGACAAAGATCTCTTTACGTATGAAGCGGAGATGGTGGCGAACCATATCGCGGCGCGGCAGGCACCGGCGATGCCGTGGGATGACACGCTCGGCAACATGCAGTTGTTAGACGCTTGGCGCGAAGAGATCGGCGTTGCAGTTTAACGAGACTTCTGGTAGGCGCGCTTTGAAAGCACGCCTACCGGGTTTGTTCTGGTTGGTAAGGAGAAAAAATGAATTTCGATTTGATCGATTTTACTATTTTGAGCAGCTTGTCTATCCTAGTTGGAATTTTAACGGTTCTGGTGCATATCATATTTGCGTTTGCAGTCTATAGGGATGCTGACCGGCTCTCCATCAGACACTCCACGATTTTCGTGAGTCCACCGATGTGGTTCCTTGCAACCCTTGTCGGTGGTGTCTTGACAGCAGGCATCTATTGGGCGATGCATCACTCGCGTCTAAATCGAACTGCCGATGAACCGCAGGTAGAAATCGAGGAGCATTCACAATGATTTCTGCACAACGCAGAGACGAGATTCGCGGTGCCCTCAGCCGTTTCCCGGACGGTAACCTCGCCGAAAACGCGCGCAGCCTCCTCAGCGTGCTGGGTTACAAGAGCGATAGGACGCTCAAGATTGAACCGAATACCGCCGAAAGATTCACGGAGATGTTCAATAGTTACGGGCAACTAAACCCTGAAAAGGCACTGCTCCATGAATGGGACACCCTTGATTTCCTCTTCCAGATTACCGATGACGAGCTCAGCAAGGGAATAGGGCGGGACACCAAGTTAGGTCCCGGGGACACCTTTGAGCCGAGCATCTATCAGTCTTATCTTTACCTCGCCGTGAAATTGCGGGGGAAGGCCTACAACCGCACTGCGCTTGCGCACATCACCCGTGAAATTAACAAAGTGTTCGCCATGCCGGCACTGCTCATTTTTCAGCACGGAAGCTCGCTTACCTTCGCGAGTATTCACCGAAGGCCTGGTCGGCGCGAAAGCGGACGTGATGTGCTTGAAAAGGTGAGCTTCATCAAGGATATTGATGTTGTCTCCCCACATCGTGCACACGTTGAGCTCTTGGCGGAGTTGTCCCTGGCTCCGCTCTATCGTGCACACAAGTTCAGCAATTTCTTGGAGTTGCATCAGGCGTGGCAGAAAACGCTGGATATCTCCGTGCTCAACAGACGCTTCTACAAGGAGATTGCGGATTGGTATTTCTGGGCGGTGGACAAGGTGCGGTTTCCTGCCGATGCAGGTGAAGATGTAGCGGTGCGCAATGCGACGTGCGTCATTCGTCTCATTACGCGGCTCATCTTTGTCGGGTTTCTGAAGGAGAAGGGGCTCGTGTTACCGGAGTTCTGTGACGAAAATGAGTTAGAGCAACTTCTCAGCCGCATTGAACGAAGACCGCGCGCCTGCCGGGAAAAGCAATCGCAGCGCGTCCTCGTTCATATCCTCGACCGGTACAAATTCACGATTGCCGAGAATACGCCGCTTGAGGAAGTCGTCGCGCTCGATCCGGAAGTGCTCGGAAGAATCTTTGAAAACCTGCTCGCCACCGCTCATCCCGAAGCTGGCATTACTACACGCAAGCAGACCGGCTCTTTCTACACCCCGCGCGAAATTGTCGATTTCATGGTAGAGGAGTCACTCATCGCCTATTTTAAGAATGCGTTGGGCGAAAATTCGGACATAGATACGAGACTCCGCCATCTTTTTGCTTATAGGGATAGGCCCCATCGGTTCACCGACTGGGAAACTGCAAGACTGATTCAGAAAATTGACTCGCTCAAAATTCTTGACCCGGGTTGTGGCTCCGGTGCTTTTCCGATGGGCATCCTGCACACCCTGGTCTTTCTGCTTGGCAAACTCGATCCTCGCAATACGCAATGGCGGCAGTTACAAAGTGCCAACATTCAAAAATCGGAACGCGAAGAAGTCTTTGAAAGAAATGCACCCGATTACAGCCGCAAGTTCTATCTCATCAAAAATTGCATCTACGGCGTGGACATCCAACCGATGGCGATAGAGATTGCCAAGTTTCGCCTTTTCCTCTCTCTCATTGCTGAGTTAGGAGAAAATCGAGAGATGCCTGCCTTGCCAGAGTTAAAGACGCACTTTTTCTGCGCGGACACACTCCTCGGAAGGACAACGGAACCTTGCCGCCTCCCCAAGTTTGACATCGTTATCGGCAACCCGCCGTATGCCAAAGGTGAGCATTTGAGTTCCATGCTGCGCGAGCAACTGAAACAGCACTACGGTTGGGTAGGTGATTTATGCGACTACTTTATCTTCGCGGGGTTCGATCTTGTCGCCGAAAAAGGTATTCTTTCATATATCGCCAATGATAGTTATGTCGCGCTGTCCAAAAAGCGGCCGATTCGAGACTTGCTTTTGGAGAACAGGCTCATTCATCTCGTCAAGGTACCCGCACAGACGTTTGACGCTGCGATTTATACTGCCATTTTTGTCCTATTGAAAGACGCAGTAGGCGGTTCGCATGCCTCCTACATGAGCGGCGAGCTCCATTTCCCTGATTTCCGCTATCAGTCAAGAGGTAAGGTTGACTACGCAACAATTCGTCAGATGCCAGACCAGAAACTCCTGTTGAGCGGCAGAAACGTCTGGGTGCTGCGGCTTCTAACCTTTGATGCCATAGAGAAGTTCTGTCGTATCTTGGATACTGGCATCAGTTCTGGAAACGTTAGAAAGAAGCTCTTCTTTAAGGAAGACAACGGCGGCAGACATCGCTTGTTACAAGGCCGGCAGATTCAACGATTTTCTGTGCAGTGGGATTCGCCGAAGGCGCAGTATCGGTTCTGTGAGATTGACTATGAACCTCTGCCGATTCCCGGCATCGGCAGAGGCGGAAAACCGAGCCGCCGAAACGAGTACTGGGGCTTCGGGGGCCCCATTGAAAATCACCACCAACCCGAGCGGCTCCTCATGCGGCAAACTGACGACGATTTGATTGTCGCATATCACAGCGAGGCGGAATCGGGGCGTTTTTACACGGATAACACGCTCTATACCATCCTCCCGAAATTGCCACGCGTGAACCTCAAGTATTTTTTAGCGTTGTTCAATAGCCGGTTGCTGAATTTTGTCTACCACTTTGTCTCGCAGGAGGCAGGGAAAAGTCAGGCACAAGTGAAGGTTGCTGTTGTCAGGAAGTTGCCGGCGGTTGTCCCGGCGGAAGAGGCGCAGCGTCCGATTGTCGCATTAGTTGACAAAATTCTCTCGGCAAAAGCGGCTAATCCGGATGCGGATACATCCGAGTTGGCAAAGGAAATTGACCGGCACGTCTACGCGTTGTACGGGCTCACCGCGGGGGAGATTAGCATTGTGGAACAACAGAGTTAACTTTCTTCCGGTATGCGCGCTGCCTCAATGCTATCAATTTATCTGCGGATCCAACGCGTCGCGGAGGGCATCGCCGAGCAGGTTAAACGCTAGCACGATGAGGAAAATCGCCATGCCGGGAGCAGTCACCGTTAGCGGCGCGCGACGGATGAAGTTGCGGTTTTCGTTGAGCATCGCGCCCCACTCTGGCTCCCCGATTTCCGCGCCAAGGCCGAGGAAACTCAGCCCCGCGGCATCTAAAATCGCTGCACCGATACCGAGCGTCGCCTGCACAATGAGCGGCGCGATGCAGTTCGGCAGGACCGTCCGCGTTAAAATCCGCAAATCGCTTGCACCGATGACTTTGGCGGCCATCACATAATCAAGTTGGCGCACTTTGAGCACAGAGGCACGTAGGATGCGCGCATACTGTGGAATGTAGACGATAGAAACCGCAATAATCGCGTTGGTAAGACTCTGTCCTAAAATCGTCACGATGACCATGGCGAGCAAGATGCTCGGCATAACAAGCATAATGTCCATCGCGCGCATGATAACGTTCTCCAACCACCCACTGTAATAGCCTGCAATCGCCCCGAAAAGGGTGCCGAACCCAAGCGAAAACGCTGTCGCCATGAAACCCACCTTGAGCGAGATACGGGTTCCATGGACGATTCGGCTGAACAGATCTCTGCCAACTCCATCGGTGCCGAGATAGTGTTCAGCGGAACTGCCTTGTAGACGTTCAACGACGTTCGCCTGCCTCGGGTCGTGCGTTGCAATCAGCGGCGCAAAAATGGCGACAATCACGAAGAACAGGATAATCGATACGCCGATGATAGCAGAGGGGTAGCGCGCGGCTCGCAAGCGTGCTCTGCGAAAACGCGAGATTTGGCTGTTGACGGTTGTTGCGTTGCTCATGTCGTTTCCTCTCCAATCCGGATGCGCGGATCGAAGTAGACGTAAAGCAGATCTACGCAAAGGTTCACCAACATGAAAATCGTCGCGACGAAGAGGACACCGCCTTGGATGGGACGAATGTCGCGTGCCTCCACGGCATCGCGCAGCCACGAACCGAGCCCGGGCCAGGAGAAAATATATTCTGTCAGAATCGCGCCGCCCATCAGGTACCCGAATTCCAGTCCGATGATAGTCAGCACCGGCACCATGCTATTTTTCATTGCGTGTTTGCCGATAACCTTCCACCGCGACAAACCTTTCGCATACGCTGTAGTGATATAAGGTTGATTGAGCACCTCCAGCAAACTGGACCGGGTCATCCGTGCGATGATGGCTAACGGAATCGTGCCTAAGGTAATCGCGGGCAGGATGAGGTGCGCGATGGCATTCCGAAAGGCGGCGAAGTTGCCCATGAGCAACGTATCGATGAGGTAGAAACCGGTGCGATGCTCAATGTCCAAATCAAGGATGGCATCCAGACGTTGCGTGCTCGGCAAGATGGGCCAGATGTGAGAGAAGAGCAGAATCAGCATTAGCCCGAGCCAGAAAATCGGCATGGAGATGCCCGCGAGCGAAGTGGACATGGAGAAATAGTCCAAGAATCTGCCGCGATAGATGGCGGCGACGATGCCGGCACTGATGCCGAAAAGGATTGAAAATGCCATCGCCGCGAAGGTTAATTCAACCGTTGCCGGAAAATAGCGTTGAATCTCTTCGATGACGGGCTGCTTTGTTTTGAACGAACGTCCGAAATCAAGGTGCGCGATGTCCCACAGGAACTTCGCGTATTGCTGATACAGCGGTTTGTTGAGTCCCATCTCCCTTCGGAGTTCAGTGAGCGATTCTTCCGTGGCGCGTTCACCCAGAATGGCGAGCGCGGCATCGCCGGGGATGAGATGCACCATGAAAAAAACGAGGAGCGACACACCCAAAAGCGATAAACCGATGGAGAGGAAACGTTGAATGAGATACGCCAGCAATGTCTCAAATTCCCTTTATCGTAAGGATAGATTTCTATATCTGTCCGTTAATGCTTGTCCCGTAGGCGCGCGTTGTCAGCGCGCACAGCGTACGATTTTCCGGAAGGCTTGTTAGAAAAACGGGTTATGCGCCTTCTCTTCGCCGACGGTTGTCGCAGGGCCGTGTCCGGGGAATAGTCTGACATCGTCTACCAGCGAGAGCAGGTTATCGCGGACGCTATGAATCTCATCGTCATAAGAGATGTTAGGTCCGCCGATGGAACCTGCGAAGATGGCATCGCCGACGAACGCCGCGGTTTGCGTCAGGAAGCTGCAGCCGCCAGGGGTGTGCCCGGGCGTATCAACGACGGTTACCATGAGCTCCCCGACAGTGAGGACATCGCCGTGGTCGACCGTTTTTAGTTGCTGCCCGCTCCTCGGTTTCGGTTCGTTCTTATGGAGATAAGTCGGTGACCCGGTGGCCTGTTGGAGCTGCGGAAGTCCATCCGCGTGATCGCTGTGTGCGTGCGTCAGTAGGATCGCGGTAGGCTGAACTTTGCGCGCGTCTAGTTGTTCGAGGATAAGATTCGGGTGCGCCGCCGTGTCAACAATCGCCGCTTCATCTGTCGCTTTGCAGATTAAGAGATACGCGTTGACGGGCCAGCCGCCGACAGGCGCGCTGATGGTGACAACATCTAGTGCCGCATTCGCAGAGGGCTGCGCCGGATTCGGTGCCCAGCGTTCTGTCGCGATGTCCAGCAGTTTGGTGCCATCTAAATTCAGCACTTCTGCGAGTTGGTAGACTTGCGCTTCTGTCGGTTTTAAGGTATACTGTTCCATGCGAGAGAGTTGCGGTTCGGGTATCCCCGCGGCAGTTGCCGTTTGCGCGAGGCTGAGGTGCTGCCCGCGTCTGGCTTTCCCGATAATATCGCCGAATTCGTCTTCAAGTGCGTATGACATGGTGGTTTTCTCCTATTTCGATTTCTTTCGCCGTAGGGCGGGGGCCTGTCTCCCGCTTGTGTTTGGCTCGAAAAATGGCATTGAAAATATGCGCGTAACATGGTATCATAAATGATAGCATAAACGTTGGCAGAAGTCAACGTAAAATCGACACTACAAAGGGAGGATGAAGGTGATGGTTAATCCTATTGAGACGCACGGATTTCCGCCAGAGATGCCTGCGCCGGTGCCCGGCACGATGACGTTGGAGGAATTCCTAACAAGCGACTTGGACGATTATGAGTACGTGAAAGGAGAGTTAGTGCCTATGTCCGCTACGTCCTTGGAACACGGTAGGATCTGCGCGAATGTCAGTGGATGTTTGCGTTTGTATATGCGCGAGAATCGGCTAGACGCAAGGGTTTTCGTAGAAACGGGTTTTCGGGTAGGCGAGGGCGTGCTCAAACCGGATGTCGCGTTTCTTTCAGCGGCACGTGTCCCCGAAGATGAGAAAAAAGCCGCCCCAATTCCGCCGGACCTCGCTGTTGAAATCATTTCGCCTTCTGATGTTTCACAGCGAGTTGTCGAAAAGGCATTCGCCTATCTGGAAGCCGGGACGCGGAGAGTCTGGGTTCTTCAGCCCGTATCGAAAACGGTGATGGTATATCGTTCGGAGACAGACATCACGCTGCTCATGCCTAGCGACACGCTCACCGGTGAGGATGTCGTCGAAGGGTTTGCCTGTCAGGTGGCGGAACTTTTTGAATAGCGGACTTACGCAAATTCCTGAAACGCCCGGTTGGTAGGCGCGCTTGGAAAGTGCCTACGGGGTTGTGCTGCCGAGGTCTTAAATGATAGCATAACGGTTGGCAAAAGTCAACGTGAAATTGACACTGCAAAGGGAGGATGAAGGTGATGGTTAATCCTATTGAGACGCACGGATTTCCGCCAGAGAGCCCCGCGCCGGTGCCCGGCACGATGACGTTGGAGGAATTCCTAACAAGCGACTTGGACGATTATGAGTACGTGAAAGGAGAGTTAGTACCTATGTCCGCTACGTCCTTGGAACATGCTGAGCTCTGCGTGAATATCAGTAGTTTTTTGCGCGTGCACGTACGCGAAAATCAATTGGGAGGGAAGGTTCTCGCAGAGGCAGGTTTTCGGGTAGGCGAGCGTGTGCTCAGACCGGATGTCGCGTTTCTCTCAGCGGCACGCGTCCCCGAGGATAAAAGAAAAGCATCCCCAGTTCCGCCGGACCTCGCCGTTGAGGTAGTCTCGCCATCGGATAAGTTGTATAGTGTCATCGAAAAGGCGTTTGTCTATCTGAGCGCGGGGACGCGCCTCGTGTGGGTGATAGAACCTGTCGCAAAAACGGTGACGGTGTATCGTTCCGAGAGTGACTTTGAGACGCTTAAGCTCAGCGATACGCTCACCGGTGAGGATGTCGTCGAAGGATTTGCCTGTCAGGTGGCGGAACTTTTTGAATAGAGAAATCTGGGCGCGACGCTCAAAGGAGAATTTATGAAACTCGGTTTGGTTACATATAACATGGCAAAAGATTGGGATGTTCCTACCATCATTGAACGATGCGTGGAAACAGGATTCGCCGGTGTGGAGCTGCGGACGACACACGCGCACGGCGTTGAAGTAGAACTCTCGGCGAGCGAGCGCGCCGCCGTGAAGCAACAGTTCGCCGACTCGCCGATTGAGATTGCGGGCTTAGGTTCCGCGTTTGACTACCACGCTGTCGATGCGGAAGTCGTTCGGCAGAATATAGAGGGCACGAAGGTTTACTCACAGTTAGCGGCGGATGTCGGCGCGCCCGGCGTGAAGGTGCGGCCGAATGGGTTACCTGAAGAAGTCCCGGTGGAAAAGACGCTGGAGCAGATTGGGCTCGCCCTGCGGGAGTGCGCAGAATTCGCAGCGAACCTCGGCGTGCAGATTCGCTTGGAGGTGCACGGCGGAGGCACGTCTGAACTACCGCACATCCGCACTATCCTCGATGCAGCAGACCACGGTAACGTCTACGTCTGTTGGAATTCTAACTTCGGGGAAGTGGAAAACGGCACTATCCAACACAACTTCAACCTTGTGAAAGACAGAATCGGCCTGGTGCATATCACCGAATTGTATCGGCGCGAGTATCCTTGGAGAGAGTTATTCACATCGTTGAGGGAGTCTGGGTATTCCGGCTACTGCTTGGCAGAAATCGCGGGGAGCTCCGATCCGATGCGCGTGATGCATTATTACCGCGCGTTATGGGAAGAGTTGGCGAGGTAAACGATTTGATGTTTCTACAGCGTGTAGCAAAATATGGGGTGTGTCTCGGGGTGTTTCTGATGCATGCAATCGGTTTCAGTGCTACACCCGAAGTGGTTCGGCTGAGCAACGATGAATGGACTATTGAAATTGCACCGCAATCCCTGGAATTCTTCGCGCGTCCGGAAGGCAAACCAGCGGTTCCGATTTCAAGGGGACAAACGGGACTCGGCAACGTGACAGCACTCGTTCAGCACGAGAATCAGGCGAGTTGGAGACTGCCGGAAATAGCCCTTACCGTCCGCGTTGCGTTAATAGCCGAATCGCTCTCGGTTGAATTTGTCTCGGCGACAGCGGGGAATTTGATGTGGCCGATGATTCCGGACACTCCGGTGCTTCGCGGCTACATGCTACCGTTTTTTGAGGGAAGTTACGTCCCGAAAGATGACAAGTTGTGGCAAGACTTCTTGTCCGAGCAAGGGCCGATAAATACCACAGCGGGACTCTCGATGCCGTTTTGGGGACTAGATTTTGGCGAATGGACGCTTACCTATATTTTGACGAATCCGTTCAACAATTCCCTTTCGTTTGCTTCAACGATGGACTCTGGCTTGGATATGCAAGTATCGCATGCCTTCACGCCGAATTGGAAACGGAAGGGTTACGGGGTGCGGATTGCATTGGGAGAAGCATCGCCTGTCGCGCCAGCGACGCACTACAGACGCTGGCTGATGCAAAACTCGGAATTCGTTACCTTTGCTGAAAAAATCGATAACCTTCCAGCGGCTGAGAAACTGCTCGGTGCCGCGCATATCTATTTGTGGGCTGGGCAGCTCCTCAGCCGATACGATATAACGGACAGGAAGGCGTTTGCGGCAAAACTCAGCAGCGGTGAAAACGCCGTAGAAAAGGATATTTGGGAACGGCTAAATCCTGAAGCGCAGCAAGCCATAAGGGATGCCCTTCCGCACGCCTATGCGCAACGGGTTGTCTGTCGTGCTTTAAGCGAACTGCTTGAAGCACGCGAAACAGCGCGGCGATTACAAGTGTGCATGCAAGAAGAGAGTGTCTCCCTGCATCCAGAAGCGGAAAAATTACTCGCACAGGACGTTGCTTCTCTATCTTTCACGGAGGTTTACCGTCTTAACAGTCTCCTCTTTTACGCGGCGTTTCCCGATGAACTTCGGCACCCAGATGAATGGGGAGACGGCCTCTCTGTAAAAATGCTGGAGAGGTTTTCTGACAATGGGCTCGACCGGCTCTGGCTCGGCGTGGATTCATGGCAGGCAGGATTTCGCCACCCCGCAGCTGTCGCCAAGGCGAAAGAGCGCGGCTATCTCATAGGCCCTTATGATTCCTATCACAGCATCCATCACCCACAGGAGCCGGAGACATGGGAAACGGCGCAGTTCGATCTGGTGCTTTATGAGCGCGGCGCGATTATCAACGCTGATGGCACAAAAAACCGAGGGTTTCAGCAGAAAGGGTATCACTTGAGCCCGCTGGTGGCGCAACCGGCCGTTGAAAAGCGCGTCAACGACATTATCGCGCAGATGCCGACGACGTTTAATTCGTGGTTCATTGATTGCGATGCATACGGCGAACTCTTTGACGATTATTCGGTGGAACATCCGGCGACGCAGCTGGACGACATGCACGCACGATTGAAACGGATGGCATGGATTAAGGATACGCATCAAATGGTAGTCGGCTCGGAGGGAGGTGCCGCCTATGCCGCGGCGACGCTCCACTTCGCACACGGAATGATGACACCCGTTATCGGATGGGGCGACATGGACATGAAGGCGAAAGATTCACCCTACTACATCGGCGGCTACTGGCCGCCCGAAGCACCCGCTATTCACGTCAAACAGGTGCCTCTCAAACAACGCTATCTGCATCTTTATTTTGACCCGAGGTTTCGGCTACCGCTTTATCAGATTGTGTTTCATGATTCGCTGGTGACGACGAACCACTGGCTTTCTAGCAGTCTGAAGTTTCAGGAGGCAGTGGAAACCTTGGCTCTGTTGGAATTGCTCTACAATGTTCCGCCGTTGTATCATCTCAATCTGGCGGAATTTGAAAAGCATGTCGCGCGCATCAAAAGGCACTACGCTTTCTTCTCGCCGCTCCATCGAAAAATCGGCGGAAAGGCGATGACAGATTTTGAATGGCTGAGTCCAGACAGATTTGTCCAACGCACCGAGTTTGGTAGTGCTGTTGAACTGTTCGCGAACTTCGGGCAGAAGGATTTTGAGCATAAAGGTTTGGGAATCCCTGCGCGAAGCGTGGTAGCAAAGTCGGGTAGCAACATTCAGATATTTTCGGCGAAACGGTAAAAAAAGACTTTTTTTAGAAAAATCGCAAAAAAGTGCATTTTAATTTGCATTTTGGCGCGAAATAGGGTATAATTAGTAATAGCAACAATCCCCCATAGCTCAGTCGGTAGAGCAGGTGGCTGTTAACCACCGTGTCGGCGGTTCGAGTCCGTCTGGGGGAGTCTCTATAAGGGTTCGCTTTTCGTGGCTATCCATAATCCCCCATAGCTCAGTCGGTAGAGCAGGTGGCTGTTAACCACCGTGTCGGCGGTTCGAGTCCGTCTGGGGGAGTGCGAAAAAGGAGTGTTTGTGTCATCAACACTCCTTTTTTGTTGGAAATGACATCTCTCCCGGTCCCGACACGCACGCAATCGAGTCTGGGAGGGCTTGCCTACCAAGTTGATTTGCGCAGCCCATCTCCTTGCAACCATCCGATCGAACCGATAATCTCCGCCTGCTTGTCCTGCATCATCACCTCAATGAGTGCCGGTTTTTCAGCGGCGAGCGCGTCGCGTAACGCCGGCTTGAAGTCTGCCACGTTTTCCACCTTCCTTGCATACGCCCCGAAAGCCGCCGCCAATTGAACGAAATCTGGGTTTTGCAAATCGGTATCAATAGTGCGTCCTTCGCAGCCTTTCAACTGCGAACCTTTGATAGCGGACAACGCCCCGTCGTTGACGACGATAGAGACGACGTTTATGCCGTATTTCATCGCCGTTGCCATCTCAACCGCGCCCATGAGGAAACCTCCGTCTCCACTGAAGCAGATAACAGGACGCTCTGGATGCGCAACTTTCGCACCGAGGGCCGCCGGGAAGGCATGCCCTAACGCCACGCCGATATTCGGATAGAGGAACGTCCTCGGGTCATAGATGGGAAATTCGGCGAAGGAGGCGTAGCCGAGCGCGTGGACATCAATCGCATAGAGGGTATCGCGCGGAAGCACCTCTTGTAATTCATGGATAATAGGAAGAGCGGGTTGCGCATTGAATTCCGCGCGGTGGGGAGTCAACACAGCATCCCAACCGTCTTCAATGGCTGCGACATCCTCAATGAGTGCTTGCAAGGTGAACCTCATATCGCCGACGACACCGATATCACAGGGGTATTCGCGCCCAATCTCGTTTGCGTCTTCGTCAATTTGGATGAACGGCTGCGGCAGCTGCATGCTCCAACTTCGTGTATCAATAGAGGTGAAGCGCGGGCCGATGCCGATGAGGCAGTCGGTATGTTGTAATGCCTGCTTCGCCAAATAGCCGTAGCAGATTTGCAACGCCAACGGATGGTCTTCCGGTAAAACGCCTTTTGCGCAGCGCGTGACAATGACAGGCGCGTTCAACTTCTCGGCGAGCAGACGCAACTCGTTCCGCGCATTTGCATGGAAGACGGCCGAACCGGCGAAAATCAGGGGACGCTTCGCCTTGCGGATAGTGTCAACGGCATCGCGCAGGAGGGCATCGTCGGGCGGATGTCCCATCGGCCGTTCAACCCGCCGTGGAATGCGGACATCCCCTTCACCCATGACGACATCCATCGGGAATTCCAACACTGTCGGGCCCGGGCGGCCGGTGCGCATTGCCTTAAAGGCATTTTCAACGACGACCGGAATTTCGGCGACAGTGTGGGCAATTGCGCAGTATTTGGTAAACGACTCAAAAAACCGCATCTGGTCCAGCCCGTGGAACATTTTGTCCGGAGATTTACTGTAGAGTTCCGTGTGGCTTTGCCCGGTGATGAGCAAGACAGGAGCGCGGTCGGTGAACGCCTCTAAAATGCCTGTTGAGGCGTTGCTTGCGCCGGGCCCCGGCACGGTAATTGCAACGCCGACCTCGCCGGTTGAGCGGGCGAACCCGTCTGCCATCTGCGTCGCCGCGTATTCATGCCGGACGAGATAGTGGTCGATCTTGCCGGCACCGCGCCTCAGCAAGGCATCGTAAATCTGGATATTTTGGGTGCCGGGCATGCCAAAAACGGCTGTAACGCCCTGCGCTTTCAAGCATTCGATGAGAATATCTCCGCCTATCACGTTTTGTGTCTCCTTTCGGGACAGGGAGGGCTTTCCTACCGGTTGCTCCTTTCGGGACCGGGAGGGCCCTCCTACCGGTGTTTTTTGAGAAAATTTTCTAGCCAGACATCAGGTTCGTAGCCGAGTTTGCGGAGCAGCGTGCATCCGATGCGCTTGACAAACTTGGGGATGAGATTGAAAAGTTTCAGCCGCCAATTCATAAGAGTGCCTCGCCTGTCGTTTTGTCAAAGAAATGGATGCGTTCCGCAACAAACATAACAGAGAGGTGCTCCCCGATTCGGGCCTCAAAGTTAGGAGCGGTGCGTGATTTGACAATCGTATGCGCGCCGGCCGCGTCCGTGCCGAGCGTCAACTCGACTATTGTCTCTGCGCCGAGTGGTTCAACACTGTAAACTTCCGCCTGGCACGCGTTCGGCATCGGTTGATGGCTGACGAGGACATCTTCTGGGTGCGCGCCGAAAATAACGTCGCTGTTTCCAGCAATAGCTCCGATGGTTTTAGCAATGTCGGCATCCTCAATTGCGATAGTGCGCCCAGAATTATCCATAGACGAGGTTTGTAACCCCGCGCCTAGCGTGAACTGCAACTTGCCGTTGGCACGCGAGAATTCACACGGGATGCAATTCATGCTTGGGCTGCCGATGAAACCGGCGACAAACAGGTTCACCGGATGATTGTAGATATCCGAGGGTGTCCCCAACTGTTGGATTTTTCCTGCTTCCAACACTGCAATCCGGTCTGCCATTGACATTGCTTCAATCTGATCGTGCGTGACGTAGAACGTTGTTGTTCCGAGTTCACGCTGCCGCCACCGGATTTCAGCGCGCATTTCGGTGCGCAGTTTCGCATCGAGATTAGAGATAGGTTCATCCATGAGAAACACTTGCGGCCGGCGCACCATGGCTCTACCGAGCCCGACGCGCTGCGTTTCGCCGCCGCTCAATTGACTCGGCATCCGTCTGAGGAGATGCTCAATATGTAGCATTTGTGCGATATCCTTGACGCGCCGGTCGATCTCCTCAGGCGGTAGTTTCCGCGGATGCAACGGGAACGCCATGTTATCGTAGACGGTGAGGTGCGGATAGAGAATGTGCGATTGAAAAACAAAGGCGACATCGCGCGCCGCTGGCGTTTTATCGTTGACAGAGACATCGTCCAGATAGATTTCGCCTTCTTCGGGTTTATCCAGCCCTGCGATGCAGCGGAGCGTCGTCGTCTTCCCCGCGCCTGTTTGTCCAAGGAGGACGAAGAACTCCCGGTCGTGGACATCAAATGTGATGTTATCTAGGGCGATGAGTTCGCCGAAGCGTTTTGTGACGTTTTCGAGTTTGACTGTTGCCATAGTGTGATGCTGTTTGACGGACGAACCGTAACGGCGGATGTCCGTATCCGCCTGTTTGTAACAAACGTGGATGGGCAGATATAGCAATCTGCCCTTACAATCAGGGCACGCCATTAATTATCGCATGAATCGCAAGTATCTGTCAAGAAAAAAGAGGTGCAATTTTGCGCGAATATAAGGTATAATGCATTAAAGCACGTTTTTGCCGTAACATGCAAGTCTTGACAACGTCCAGACGGCCTGATAAGCCAACGAAAAGCCAAACCATTGCTAGAAACAACAAAAATGCGAAACAGATACGATTTAACTCCATCGATTAGCCTCATCCTCGTGCTGACGACGCTGTTCTTCGTGGTGTTCCTTATCTACCCGCTCCTCTACGTTTTCAAAGAGGCGTTCTGGATAGAGAATACTTTCAACCTGACGTATTTCAAACTGATGGTGACAGACCCGAGCATCCGCACGCTCGTCGTCAACAGTTTCAAAATCGGAGTAATGGTAACGCTAATCACGAGCATTGTGAGCCTGCCGCTGGCGTATTTTTTGACGCGCTACCGGTATCCGGGGCGCGATATGTTACGCTCTGTCATCTTGATTCCGATGATTATGCCGCCGTTCGTCGGGGCAATCGGCATGAAACAATTCTTTGGATTATACGGCAGTGTCAATATGCTCCTCGTCAAACTGAAGCTAATCGACATTACCGAGACTATCGACTGGTTCGGCGGCGGTTTCTGGGGTGTCGTGCTTTTGTCAACGCTGCACCTCTATCCGATCATGTATCTGAACATCGTGGCGGCCCTCGCGAACGTTGACCCGAGTTTAGAGGAGGCAGCGGAGAACATGGGCGCGTCGCGGTTCCAAGTCTTTCGGCGAATAACCTTGCCGTTGATGATGCCCGGCTATTTCGCAGGGGCGATTCTCGTCTTTATCTGGGCATTCACAGACCTCGGGACACCGCTCATCTTTGACTATAACGAAGTTATCGCGGTGCGCATCTTCCGCCAAGTCACCGAGGCGAACGCGAATCCGATGGGATACGCACTCGTCGTGTTGATTATCGTGCTGACGGCACTCGCGTTTTACGTCTCTAAACGTTGGACCGGCAGTAAGCACTACGAGATGCTTGGGCGCGGGCATGTCTCCTCGCGTGAAACGGATGCGAATTGGGGAATGCGCAGTATCATCTACCTCTTTATCGGCGGGTTGACGCTTATGGCCCTGCTGCCGCATATCAGCGTCATCTTGGTTTCGTTAACGCCGGATTCAAGCCAGTGGCGGTTGAGCGTGCTGCCGCAATCGTGGACATTCGCGCACTACGTTGAAACGTTCACACATTCGGATACGCTACCGAGTATCCTCAACAGCCTGAAGTATAGCATCTTCAGCACGCTGCTCGCTATGCTCGTCGGGGTTGTGGTTTCATATCTTTTGACGCGCAAACGCGTCCCGTTTCAAAACCTGCTGGATGCCGTGGCGATGTTGCCGTTAGCGTTGCCCGGCGTTGCGATTGCGTTCGGCTACCTCGGCAGTTTCGCGGATACAACGCTGCTCCTGCGGCACTTGCCCGATGGCATCGTTTCCGTGCTAGACCCGAGGCAGAATCCGACGTTCCTGCTGATTATCAGTTATTCCGTGCGGCGATTGCCCTACATGTTGCGCTCCATCTATGCCGGCCTCCAGCAGACGAGCGTCACCTACGAAGAGGCATCGCAGAACATGGGCGCGACACCGATGCGAACGTTGTATAAAATCACGTTGCCTTTGGTTATCGCCAATATCCTCGCCGGGGCAATCCTAGTCTTCTCGTTTTCCATGCTAGAGGTGAGCGATAGCCTGATTTTGGCCATGCGGGACCAGCACTATCCGATTACCAAAGCAATCTGGTCGCTCTCGCAGCGTCCAGACCACGGTGCATATACCGCGAGCGCGTTAGGGGTTGTAGGAATGCTTATTTTGATTGCATGTCTACTCGGTGCAGGCAAAGTGCTTGGCGGGAAGTTAGGGGAGATTTTCCGGATTTAATAAGGAACGCTCATGGACATTTCAGATAGCATTCGTCTTGCGCTGTTAGAAGCACAAGACGCGCTTGCCCAGTTCATCCAAAACCCCGAAAACGTCGCGACGCTCGCCGAGACAGCGGCACTGATGCGCGACGTTTTTGAGCGGCACGGCAGAATCTTCACGTGCGGGAACGGCGGCAGTTTATGCGATGCCATCCATTTCGCCGAAGAATGCACTGGAAGATTCCGAGCGGCTCGTCGCCCTTTGCCTGCCATTGCGCTCAGCGATGCGGGCCATATCACCTGCACGGCGAACGATTTCGGGTTCGCGGAAATCTTCGCGCGGCCGATAGAAGCACTCGGGCACCCCGGCGATCTACTCGTGGCGATTTCTACCAGTGGGAATTCTGCCAACGTCGTGCGCGCGGCGGAAGCGGCAAAATCGCGCCGGATGAAAGTATTCGGACTGCTCGGCAGAGATGGCGGTGAACTAAAGCATCTCTGCGATATTTTCCTCATCGCACCCGGCGACACGGCAGACCGGATTCAGGAAATCCACATGAAGGTGTTGCACATTTTGATTGAGAACGTGGAACGGTTGATGTTTCCTGAAAATTATTAGTGGGAATTCTATATTCAGCTCATTATTTTCCTGAAAAAATCTTGACCGCGAAATGCATTTTATGGTATTCTTGAACCGATGCTCGTTTTCATCGCAAAAAACTTGCATTGTGTTTTGGAATTACTGTATCATTACGTAACAGCATGGTGTTGCATTGAAGCATCACACCATTGCAGACCGACAGAAATCCACTTTAACGGGTAACGCCAATGGAGAACCGGCTTGTGAACGTCACAATTCAAGAACAAGGGACTAACCACGGAATGCACGCGAAGTGTAGGGCTGGGGACTCTTGTCGCGCTCACAAAGGTTACCGGTTGTCCGCCGATAATTTAAGGTTTACCCCCCCCCCGCTATCGCACAAACGTTAAGTATAATCCGCATACGAACCCGACGAATAGGTTCTACTTTCTTTGCGGAACAGCGACTTTTTTTCGTCGTTCTGTTTTCGTGCCCGCACGTGCTCTGCTATTTATGGCGAGCGCGTGCGGGCTATTTTCGTTGAGACGCAGCGTTTAGCCGCGTCCGTTTTTGTTAGCATTTCCTTTTTGCTTCGGCAAAAAATAACGCCCAGAAGGGCTAAAAAGGAGAAATTTTAATGACGAGACTTCTAACCCTTTTCATACTGAGTCTCCTGACGATAGTCCCGCAAGTGATGGCATTGGAGGCTCACGGCCCAATCTACGCGTGGTTGTTAAACGCAGGCGCGGGAAGTTCCGTTGATGATGGACAGGCGCGGGGTGCGCATGACAGGGCGAAAAACCGCGGCAGATTTGGCTTTGAGGACGATACAGTACTGATTCTCAACCCGCGGAAAAACACCCTAGGCATCCCCCGGACAAGATGGTTTACCGCCGCCAAAGAGCTGCGGAACCTCAAAAAACGTCCTGGCTGGAGAGAAACGTCGGCGGAACCCGCTGTGCTTGGAGTGCAAAGTGGACGCGCGTTTGCCGCTCCCAGTCTACTGGGTGTTCACTCAAGCATAATTGTGAGACTGGTTCCGGCATCAGTCAGTGTCCCGGCCGTAGGCGAACAATTGACGTTCAACATTGATATTGCCGGTGGTGAAAACGTTGCAGGGTATCAATTCACCTTGAGTTTTGACCCTGACGCTCTCCGCTTTGTCTCAATAAGGAACGAAGACTATTTGCCCGGCAACCCATTTATTGTGCCGCCGGTTGTTTCAGATGGTGACGTGACGTTTGCTGCAACGTCGCTAACCGGGGAAAACAACGGTGATGGGACTCTTGCAAGCATCACATTCGTCAGCATTTCTTACAACCCTTCAATTTTGAGGTTGTCCGACGTAGTCCTGTCTGACAGTGCAGGCGCAGTATCGCGTCCTCGCGTTGAGAGTGCAGCGGTGGTAGAAGAACCAGGAATTACCGGAGATGTGAACCGCGACGGTGTGGTGAACATTCAGGATTTGGTGCTAGTCGCTTCATGGTTCGGATTACGCGGTGAACATGCTGCGGATGTGAACGAGGACGGTTCTGTCAACATCGCTGATCTCGTCTTAGTTGCGAGGGCGTTGGGCAATGCCGCTGGCGCGCCAGCCAGATCTGACGTTCAACAATGGCTCATCCAAGCGCAGCAACTTGACATGGCCCATCCTATCTATCGGCGTGGCATCTCGAAATTGCAGCAACTCCTCGTAGCCTTGACTCCGAAAGCGACGGCACTTTTGCCAAACTATCCAAACCCATTCAACCCGGAAACGTGGATACCCTATCAGTTGGCCCAAGCAGCAAATGTAACGTTGCGCATCTATGCTGCGAACGGAAGACTCATTCGGACACTGGCATTAGGGCATCAGCCGGTTGGAATCTATCATGACCGGCATCATGCAGCATATTGGGATGGCCGAAATGAACAACGTGAACCTGTCGCGAGTGGTGTCTATTTCTACACACTCACCGCTGGCGGTTTTACCGCAACGAGGAAAATGCTGGTACGTAAGTAAACGACTTTCGTTTCAGGAGTAAACGACTTTCGTTTCAGGCAGGGTTCCGATGTATTTCGGATACCCTGCTTTTTTTAATATGCTAGGACGATTCTGTTTTCACATTGTCGCGTCCCTTCATAGGACAAGCTCGCCCGATCCTGACTTGTTCAAGATCAGGATGAAGTTTCAGTAATTAAGGAGATTATTTTCGGGACGCGTGCGCGCTCGGCAACTGTAAGGGCGGATTTCTATATCCACCCGTTTCCAGCGGCAAAAATGACCCTTTATTTTTTATTTTTCATGCCAATTCAAACGACAGAAACGGAATAACTAAATGACTTTGCTAAAAGTGTTGCAAATGCATCCGAAATATGGCATAATTAAAGGTAATGTGCAACCCTCTTTTCAATTTCATCTAGGGATAGAGGCATTTAATTGTCCCTTTTCTGTCGTTTGCGGGCGAAGTTGCGCTACGCGCAATGTCCCCATCGCAAACAGGTCATAATCGGGCGATCTTACCCTACGCGGGCGGAGACATTTGCCAATTTTCAATTGCGGCAGCGAAAACTGAATCGCCCTGATCCAAGGAGGTAATTTCCCATGGCTGACAGCAGTTTTACGTTAGCAAAAGTCGTTGAGACGTTTGAGTTAGACATCGTTGACTCCGAAGAGCTCTTCGCTGAAGTAGAACCGATAGCACTGGGGGCCCATCTCAACACGGCGTTGGAGCGAAAGGTGCAGTTAGCGGAAGCGATCAACACGGAAAAGGCGCGGTCGGAACTGATTGTTGCCGAGGTGCTAGTGGAGCTCCGCGAACAGTTCGACCGGCGCATCAGCCTCTTTTCCGGGATTGACTTCAGCGTTGATGCTAGTGACGGCTTGGTAGGTGTCTGCGATTTTCTGGTAAGCCTATCGCCCGTGCAGTACCTGTTACAGGCACCTATCATCGCGCTCGTTGAGGCAAAGCGGGACGACTTTCTCTCGGGCCTCGGGCAGTGCACCGCCGAGATGCTCGCCGCCCAACGCTTTAATGCCAAGAGAGGGAATGACATTCCCACCGTTTACGGCGTAAGCACAACAGGCCTGGCGTGGAAATTCCTGAAATTGATGGAGAAGCGACTCTACATAGATGTGGCGAGTTACACTATCCGCGAGTGCGATAAAATCCTCGGCATCCTTGTCAGCATGGTGGCGCAGAAAGTGTAAGGAGGTAATTTTCGATGGCTGACAGCAGTTTTACGTTAGCAAAAGTCGTTGAGACGTTTGAGTTAGACATCGTTGACTCCGAAGAGCTCTTCGCTGAAGTAGAACCGGTTGCACCGCGGGAGCATTTTACCTCCGATCTGGAGAGAAAGGTGTGGTTGGCGACGGCTATCAACACCGAAAAGGCAAAATCAGAACTGATTGTCGCCGGGATGCTGTTTGAGCTGCAAGAGCACTTGGATTGGCGCATCAGCGTCTTTTCCGGGATTGATTTCAGCATTGATGCCGATGACGGTTTGATCGGTGTGTGTGACTTCTTAGTGAGCCTGTCACCCGTGCAACATGTGTTACAGGCACCTGTCATTACGCTTGTGGAGGCGAAAAAGGATGACATGACGCTCGGCCTCGGGCAGTGCACCGCCGAGATGCTCGCCGCCCAACGCTTTAATGCTAAGAGAGGGAATGACATTCCCACGATTTACGGCGTAAGCACAACAGGCCTGGCGTGGAAATTCCTGAAGTTAACGGAAGGGTGTCTCTCCATTGATATGGCGAGTTACACTATCCGCGAGTGTGATAAAATCCTCGGCATCCTCGTCAGCATGGTGGCACAGAAAGGGTAACATCCAAGAGCGCGAGGGACAGGCCTCGCGCTACACAGCCCTATGCAAACATTTTCCTTGACAAAAATCCTATTTTTTGATAGAATCCCTTGCAAGTCAAAAAAGCCGGAGGAGAACACCGCATGAAAACATCGGATAGCAACCGCGCTTACTGGCGGAAAAACCTGCAATACCTCGCCATCTTACTCGGCATCTGGTTCGTCACGTCGTTCTTGTGCTCCATCGTGTTCGTTGAGCAACTCGACCGGCTCCAACTTGGAGGCTATCGCATCGGGTTCTATTTCGCGCAACAGGCATCCATCTGGATTTTTGTGGAGCTCATCTTTGTCTACGCGATGCTGATGAACCGGCTTGATAAAAAATACCGGGCGACTGAAGACTCGGAGGGCGAAACGCAACCATGAACGTGCAAGCATGGACTTTCGTAATGGTGGGCATCTCCTTCGCGCTGTATATCGGCGTGGCAATCTGGTCCAAGGCGAAATCAACAGGCGATTTCTACGTCGCCGGGAGCAACGTGCATCCCATCGTCAACGGCATGGCCACCGCCGCCGATTGGATGAGTGCCGCCTCCTTCATCTCCATGGCAGGCCTCATCGCCTTCATGGGACGCGACGGCTCCGTCTATCTGCTCGGGTGGACAGGCGGCTACGTCTTGCTGGCACTGCTGCTCGCACCCTATCTCCGAAAATTCGGTAAGTATACAGTGCCTGATTTCGTCGGCGACCGGTATTATTCGCAATTGGCGCGGATTGTCGCAGTGGTGTGCGCCATCTTCGTCTCATTTACCTACGTCGCAGGACAAATGCGCGGTGTCGGCATCGTCTTCTCCCGGTTCCTGAACGTCAACATCGATGTCGGCGTTTTCATCGGTATGGGCATCGTCTTCTTTTACGCCGTGCTCGGCGGAATGAAAGGCATTACCTACACGCAAGTGGCGCAATACTGCGTCCTTATCTTCGCCTATCTCGTCCCTGCCATTTTCATCTCTATTCTTATCACCGACAACGTTATTCCGCAGATGGGACTCGTTGCGAAGGTTGCCGATGGCTCCGGCATGTATCTCCTTGACAGACTCAACGGACTCAACGAAGAACTCGGCTTTAACCGATACACCGATGGGACTAAATCCACTATTGATGTCTTTTTCATCACAGCTGCGTTGATGCTTGGCACGGCGGGACTGCCGCACGTTATCATCAGGTTTTATACGGTGCGCAAGGCATCCGAAGCGCGCATCTCTGCGGGATGGGCGTTGTTGTTCATAGCGATTCTCTATACGACAGCCCCCGCAGTCGCCGTGTTCGCCCGCACGAACCTACTCAAAACTGTCAGGGTTGAACAGAACGGAGAGATGATGGATGTCAAATATGAGGAGGTGCCGGAATGGTTCAAGAACTGGGAGGCGACAGGGCTCATCAAGTTTGAAGACAGAAACGGCGACGGTGCAATTCAATACCGCGGCCCGAAATCCGATGTGCCAAATGAACTCACGATTGACAGAGACATCATAGTGCTGGCAAACCCAGAAATCGCAAAGCTGCCGAATTGGATAGTCGGGTTAGTCGCCGCGGGCGGTTTGGCGGCTGCACTGTCTACGGCTGCCGGTTTACTGCTCGTCATCTCCACTGCTATCGCGCACGATCTCCTCAAAGGCGCGCTCGTGCCAGAGTTGAGTGAGAGACAGGAATTAGGCGCGGCGCGTATCGCCGCGGGCATCGCTGTCTGCATCGCCGGATATTTCGGGATGGACCCGCCCGGCTTCGTCGGGCAAGTAGTGGCATTCGCCTTTGGGCTCGCCGCGAGTTCATTTTTCCCCGCTATTGTAATGGGCATCTTCTCCAAACGGATGAACAAGGCAGGCGCGGTGAGCGGGATGATTGTCGGCATTACGTTTACGGCGGCTTACATCGTCTATTTCAAATTCATCAATCCGGCGCATAATACGCCTGCGCATTGGTGGTGGGGTATTTCGCCGGAGGGAATCGGCACGCTAGGGATGGTGCTGAACTTCATCGTCTCCATCGCCGTGTCTGCACTCACACCGCCGCCACCCGCCGAGGTGCAAGCGTTAGTTGAAGACATTCGGGTTCCGTAAGTGCTTCATCGCCGTAGGGCGAGGGGCTGTTCCTCGCCATGCTACATTTTTCAAATAGAGGTGCATCATGCGACGAAAACTGAATCCAATCCCGGTAGGCGCGCTTTGCAAGCGCGCTATATACGGAGCCATTGCCTTAATAGGTATCGTCTTTTTCGCAATGTCGACAAACGCTGCAAAGGTTCAAGATTTCATCCCCAAAGAGAGCGCGCTCTATCTGCAACTGCGAGATCTGGACGAAGTCTACGCCGAGATCGAACTCTCCGAAAACTGGCAAAAGATGCAGACACTCTTGCCGGGTGCTGTCCCCGAAATGCAGCAAGGCTTGACAATGGGACTGACGCTGTTCGGCACAGACATGCGCGGACTCATCAAGACGGTAGGCTATCGCACCGGCCTCGCGATGTGGCAAAACGAAGCGGGAGAAACGCAAATCGGGCTCCTCGTCCATTCCGGCGGAAATATCGGCGAACTCCAGCGGCTGACTAAAATCATCGCCGGTATGATGGGCATGAATGAAGGCACACTCATACCAGAAGCGGGAATATACCGAAAGAACCACTATAGCACCCTAGAGACTCCAGAACATTTCATCACCTACGGGTTTGTTGACGAATTTCTGGTTGCGGGCATCGGGAAAGGCAGCTTTGAAAAACTCATTGATACTTTCCGAAAGAAGGCATCCTCTATCGCGAAGAACCCTGACTTTGCCAAGGCGACTAAAAAGTTTGGTGCGGGAGAGCTCACGACGTTCGTTGATGTGCCACAAGCCTTGTCGATGCTCAAAGACTTAAGCAAAAGCACCCGGAAGCAACTTGAGTTCTTTGAACATGCATACGCCCGGCTCAATTTGCTAGAAGGTGGGAAATGCCTCCAAGTTTACACCCAATTTACGCCGCCGGACCCGTTGGATAAATTGGATAAAGGGGTAACGATGTTCCTGAAGGAAGGCTCGCAGTTGCGCACGCTCAAAGCACTTTCAGGGGAGGAAGAGCTATTTGTTGCCCTTGCGCCGCCGATTTTGGAGAAAGTGTGGCAATTCGCTCACGCCGAGATTGAGAATAATTCCACAGAAGAAACCTACACAGCCCTTTCACTCTTTGAAGAGAACCTGCATTTGGATCTTGAGACAGATGTGATGGCAGGGCTAACCGGCGAACTCGCCTTGTCCGTTTCCGATTTGACGCAGTTTGACCCGGAAGTCTTCAGCGGATTAAACGTCGAATTCGATGGTGCCTTGGCGATAGATTTCGGCGATGTGGAAACGCAAGGCTCCCTGATTTTCAATTCCAGCAACCCTTCAAAATTGAATCTCATCGGCAACAGCATCTTGAATGTGAGCAATGCGTCTGTCTCGCAAACGGATTACAGCGGCACAACAGTGTCAGAGTTCGCGGAGAATGTTTACCACTGCAAAAGCGATGGGCTATTTTTGCTCAGTTTCTCAGAAGACCAGATCTACGCGCTCGTTGACACGATTCAGCAGAAAAAGAGACCGGATGCATTAAAGCAGCTGCCGAAGACACCGACGGTAGTGGCGCAACTCAACCTCGCGCGGCTGTTGGAGGCAACAGGGAGTTCCCTCCCACCGGAAGTGGCGATTAGCAATGTGAAAGAGATGTCACCGCTGCTGGCGTGGCTCTCGGTGAAAGGCAATGAGGCCGTAGTAGAGGCGGTTTTCTCTGAAGAAGAAGCACCGCTTGAGGTGTTGGCGAACTTGGCACCGTTTATCGCCTGGAATCTGCAAAATCAGCAGGAGGAAGCATCTGAGACAGAAGGAGAAGCGCGCGAATGAACAGCATCTACTTCGGCGACAACTTGGAAATCTTACGCGAGTTCCCAGATAATTCCGTAGATTGCGGCTATGCAGACCCGCCGTTCAACAGCGGGCGCGTCTATAACACCTTTTTGCCAAACTCCCAGGCACAGAAGAAGGCGTTCACCGATATCTGGCGATGGGACGACGCGGCGAGAGAAGCACGCCACTTCGTTGCTGAACAAACCACCGAGACCTATCAACGGCTCAACAAATGCCTTCAAGGCTATGATCTCGTCCTTCAGGAGGCAACGACCGGCAATAAAGGTGCGATGCGCGCCTACCTCGCTTTCATGGGGCCACGCCTCGCCGAGGTGCATCGCGTGCTGAAAGAGACCGGTTCGTTTTATCTGCACTGCAATGCAACGGCATCGCACTATCTCAAAGGGCTCCTTGATGCGATTTTTGACGCGAGGAATCTGAAGGATAACAAAAACTTCAGAAACGAAATCGTGTGGTGTTATACCGGACCGAGCAATACGAAGAAGTGGTTCCCGCGGAAGCATGATACGCTCCTCTTCTATACCGTCGCTGAACAGGGACACACGTTCAATCCCGATGCCGTGAAGATTCCCTACAAAAAACGCCAGACTGGGAAGACGCAGGGTATCTTTAAGGTGGATTATGAGCTCGATGCGCGCGGCAAAATCCCGGAGGACTATTGGCTGGAAGAACGGGATAACATGACACCTGTCGGCAGGCTGGCAAACGAACGGATGGGGTATCCGACGCAAAAGCCGCGGGCTTTGCTGGAACGCCTCATCAAAGCGTCTACCAATGAAGGGGACATTGTCCTCGATCCCTTCTGTGGCGGCGGCACAACGCTGGATGCTGCTGAAACCCTCAACCGACGTTGGATCGGCATCGATCTCACCATTCTCGCGCTGGATCCGGTGCAGAGAAGGCTCAAGGAGAGACACGGGCTGCTGCCTTCGGTTGACTATGAAATCTATGGCTATCCTACTAATGTGCAAGAAGCAGTGACACTTGCCAATCATAACCGGCGGTATCACGACTTGGTGAAGTTACCGTGGCGGATTGAGGCGCGTCCGAAATCGGCGCGGCATTTTAAGGGCAGGCAGCTAGAGGTTGACATCTGATACCAAATTATTCGGTTTCCCGAAAAATCGCGAGAAAAACTTGACACTCGCGTATTTTTGTGGTAAACTTAACATAAGATTTATCCTGAATCAAGGAGAGCGACAATGCAAACCAATCAACACACTGCGGAGATATACCCGCCTTACCGCGGGGCACCGCCGCCGCTCCCTTATGAGCCGGCATTTGAGGACGATACCGACTATCCCGAATCGGATGGACAACCTATGGCTGAAACCGAACTTCATCGCGACCTGCTGATTGACTCCCTCTTGACGC
Organism: uncultured Poribacteria bacterium; assembly: GCA_958296135.1. GTDB lineage: Bacteria > Poribacteria > WGA-4E > WGA-4E > WGA-3G > AGPOR5. Next base: position 2,188,933 of record CATQHZ010000001.1, on the reverse strand, counting down.
TCGACGCGCGTTTCCAAGACGTGCCGGATGTCTGCGTATCCGGCAACATGTTCATGTATTACGCTATCGGCCGTGCCAAGCAATCGGTCTCGCCCGATGTCTTCGTCACGTTCGGTATTGAACGGAAGCAACGGCGCATCTACCGCGTTTGGGAAGAGGGGAAACCGCCGGACTTCGTGCTAGAGTTTTCTAGCGAAAATACGTTTAAGAACGACTTAGGTCCGAAGAAGAAGCTCTACGCCGAAAGGCTGGGTGTCCGGGAATATTTCCTTTACGATGCCGAGCGCAAGTTTTTACCCACCCCATTGATGGGTTTTCGTCTTGTCGGCACCGAATACGTTCCAATTCGGCCGGCGCCAGATGGCAAAGTCTTTGCAGAGACTTTGGGGTTATTCCTCGGTTTACGCGGCGACGGCTTCGGATTCTATGACCCGGGTGCGGCGCGGTGGTTAGAGACACCGATGGATGCAGCGGCAGAGAAAGCCGAGGAAGCTGCAACCCTTGCCGATCAGCTCGCGGCAGAAGCGGAACAGGCGAAGGAAAACGTCGCGCAGGCGGCTCTTGCGCGCCAACATGCTGAATCCCTTGCGCGAGAAGAAGCCGCCGCGCGCCAACACGCTGAATCCCTTGCGCGAGAAGAAGCCGCCGCGCGCCAACGCGCTGAATCCCTTGCGCGAGAAGAAGCCGCCGCGCGCCAACGCGCCGAAGCGGAACGTCATCGCGCTGAATCAGATGCCGAGCGAAAAAGCGTTGAGGCGGCACAAGCCGATGCAAGAGCCAACCAGGTCGAAGAGGAACTCGCTGAACTCCAAGCGGCTTATCGGCAATTGCAAATCGAATTAAACCGCCAGAAGGCATCTGATGCAGATTGAAGGATGGAAGGCTAGGACGATTCAGTTTTCCGACGAACAAGGCGTTAACGGGCAGCGATAAAAATCTGTCCTTACAGTTCAGCCGAGAACTGAATCGCCCTGATGGAAGGGGGTATTTCAAGGAAGATTACCACCTCATGAGATGGAGACGAATTCGATGTTTGCGCGACTCAAGAAAATTCACCCGAAATCGGAAGCATGCATGTATCTCTGTATAGCAATCATGGGGCTTACCAGTCTTTTCTCGGGTTACACAGGGCTGCAGGAGCACCAGGAGATAGAAGAGGCACTGCGTCGCCGGGAGCGAAAAGATTGGCTTACCCCGCGACAGCGTGAGGCAGAACGCCGGTATTATCATGTGAAAATCATCGCAGGCGGACTGATGCTGTTAGGCAGCACTGCGGGCCTAAGAGCAGTCTATATCAAATCGGGACAATCCGACGCACCGAACGCGTGGCACCGGAATTCCCTCGTGTTGACTCGTATCTCTTGGGGGCTGTTAGGGCTCTCACTGCTTATCCAATTCATTGATGTTTGGCTCGGTTTCGAGGGAGGCTAACGCTTCAATGCTTTCACGTTTCAAAATGTCCAACCGAAAGGCGATGCGTGTTATGTGCCTCTGTTGTTTATTCAACGGGACTCTTCATCTCGTTAAAGCTTGCGTTGAATGGCAACGTGGCGGCTTGGCTTATGAACGCAACATCGCTATCGGTGGCATTTTCTTGTTCAGTGGCGTAATTTGGCTAATTTCGCTTTACTTCCAATCAAGAAGTCACCGATCCGCGGCGTTTTTAGCGCAACATTCTGTCATTATGAGCCTTGGGGCGATTTTAATGGCGGCATCGTTGATTATGCACCTGCTCATTATCTTCACGACATGACATAAACGGAGGACTTCAGAATGATCGATGTCTGTTTTTTCGCTGACGAGGTTTCCAAAACCGATTTTGAGGCGGCCATCAAACTCGGCGTTGGAGCCGGGGCGAACACCGTTGAAATCCGCGGCGGCGTGTGGGGCAAACACGTCACCGAAATTGACGACGACGATGTCAAACGCGTCCAAGATGTGCTGAATGCTTACGATGTACGAGTCGCCTGCATCGGTTCGCCGTTTGGCAAATGCGCGATTGACAACCAACAGGAATACGAACAGCACCTGCGGCACTTCGACCGGATGGTAGAGCTCGCGCATGCATTTGATACCCGTGTCATCCGAGGCTTCACCTTCTGGAATCCGAATCGCGGTGTGCGCGGCGCGGCGCGCCCGGATATCAACGACTATCTGGAACTTATCGCCGAGAAACTCGCCCCGGTTGTTCCAATTGCAGAAGGCGCGGACGTGACGCTCGCCTTTGAAAACGAGAGTGCTTGTCTCGCTGGCACGTGCGAAGAGACGCGCGCTGTTATCAATGAACTCGGCAATAGCCCCGCGCTTACTTCGTGTTGGGATGTCAATAACGGATTACATTGCGGCGAAAACCCGCTGCCGGAAGGCTATTCCCACATCAGAGGGTTGGTAACGCACGTGCATGTCAAACCGAATGGGCAGAAAAGCCTCGAGCCGATCGGAGAGACAGGTTTGCGCTATGTGCAGCTGCTAGAGACGCTTGTCGCAGACGGGTTCACCGGGGCGGCGAGCATTGAGCATTGGGGAACGCCGGAGCAGATGTTAGAAGGCATTCGCCAACTCCGCGCCGTTGTTGACGCTTTGTAAGGGCGGATGGCTATATCCGCCCGTATGCCACGCTGGTAAGGGCAGATGTCATATCTGCCTGTTCAATACGAGGAGCTACTATGCACATAAACCCTAACCATCCCGCCCTCAATTGGCAGGGAGCCATCTCATTCCAAGAGACAGCGGCGTGGACGATGCCGTGGCGCACGCCGTATGCTGAACACGTCTTATTTCCCGAACCGTTGCTTGAACGTTCCGCTATGCCCGCGGGTGTCCGCATCAGTTTCTCAAGTGACACGACGCGCGTCGCGGGCAACATCGTCCCGCAGCGCGAAAGCGGCAGGCTCGATCTTTGTTGTGATGGCGAGTTTATCAATTCCATTGATTTAACCGGTAGAGACACCTTCGCCTTTGAAAAGCTGTCGTCGGAAATGAAATGGATTGACTTGTGGCTGCCGCAATACGGCATCTTCCAACTGCGCAATCTGGAGATAGACGATGGTGCGACGATAGAACCGTTTAGTGATGGGCGGCCCCGATGGGTTACCTACGGCAGCTCGATCACGCAGTGTCGTCAAGCGGCATCGCCGACGCAGACGTGGCCCGCCATCGCTGCGCGCGAACGAGGGTTCAATTTAACCTGCCTCGGCTATGGCGGCCAATGTCACCTCGATGCAATGGTGGCTCGGATGATTCGTGGTCTGCCCGCAGACTACATCTCTATGTGCCTCGGTATTAACATCCAGGGCGCGGCGAGTTTGGGGCTGCGCGCATTTCGCCCGGCGATTATCGGCTCGGTGCAGATTATCCGCGAGAAGCATCCCGATATCCCGCTCGTGCTGATGTCGCCCATCTATTCGCCGCCGAGGGAGGAAAAACCGAACGCGGTGGGTTTCCATCTACAGGGAATGCGCGAAGAAGTGCAAGCCGCCGCGGAGGCACTGCAGTCCCACGGAGACAAGCATGTCCACTACGTTAATGGACTTGACGTATTCGGCCCGGACCTCGGGCATCTGCTGCCAGATGATTTGCATCCCAATGCAGAAGGATACCGGGTGATGGGACAGAATTTCCTCACCGAGGTTGCGAATAAATTTTTCTTGCCGCGGTAAGAGCAATCCCCAATCGCGAAGGAGGAGGGAACAATGAAAACGTATCGCGCAGCTGTCATCGGCTGTAGCCGGATGGGAGCATTTATTGACAACGAAGTCCCGGATTACGAGGCGATCCGCCTGCCGTATTCGCATGCCGCCGGCTATTTCGCCGAAGAACGGACAGCACTCATCGCCTGCGCAGACCTGCGTCCGGACGTGATGGCACATTTCGGCCACCGCTACAACGTGCCGGAATCGAGTCAGTATACCGATTATCGCGAGATGCTGGAAAAGGAGCAACCGGACATCGTCAGCGTTGCGACGCAGCCGGAACATCGCGCTGAGATTGTTATCTACGCCGCAGAGCACGGCACGAAAGCCATCTACGCCGAGAAGGCGATGGCCGCCTCCATGGACGAGGCAGCGGCGATGGTATCAGCGGTGGAAGCGAACAACGTCGCTTTTAACCTCGGCACCAATCGCCGGTGGCACACCGGTTTTGATAAGATGAAGGAGGTTATTGACAGCGGCGAGCTGGGGCGGCTCCGCACGCTGATTATCTATTCAAACGGCACGCTGTTCAACACGGCGAGTCATAACATCGATCTGGTTCTGCGCTTGAATAGCGATGCCCCGGCGAAGTGGGTTTCGGGATACCTTCCAAACGGGGATAACGTCATTGATGGCGATGTCCTTCGTGAAGACCCGGCGGGCCAAGGCACAATCCAATTTGAAAACGGTGTGACAGCGCATGCTTTGCTCACACCGCGCAGTTCCGAGTGGGAGGCGATTTGCGAACGCGGCACTGTCACCTGCTGGAATAACGGCTGGCAGTGGCATATCCGCAAACAACAGGATATTCCCGGCTGGCGCGCTTGCAGAGTACCAGAGGTATTCCCGGAATTTGAGCGCACCAGCAGCACGGCGAACCTGATAAAAGATTTGGTTCGCGCATTGGATACCGGCGAACCCACGCGAGGTGGTGTCCGGTGTGCGTATGCCAGCACGGAGTTAATCTTCGGCGTGATTGAGTCGCACTTGCGCAACGGCGCGCGGGTGGAATTGCCGCTAACCGATTCCAAGGTGCGTTTGCAGAGAAACCCAACGGCGAGACACCCTCGGGTTGAATGATACCGAAGCGGAACGGCCCCCGTAGTTGCGGTTTGCAACCGCGCTCCTCCAAAGGGTGCCGGCGAGCTCCCAGCAGTCTTGATGCATACGGTATCGGGAAAAGATAGCCTATTTTTGCGAGACAACGCAGGCATTCTTCACTAGGCGTAACGGAGGGCGCTCCTACTGCTGTTGATTCATGAGGATATGGAGCTCATACAAAAATACCTCATAATCGACCCGGGTGCTGCCGCCCATTTTTTGGACGATTGGGGCCGCGAGTGTGCGCGCCAGTTCCTGTCGGCGCAGTTTCGGGAGCATCGCACGGCGCGACAGATACATCCGCACCGCCTCCAGTTCCGCAGCTGTCACGAGTTCCGGTTGCATCCAGTCGGCATAGGTTAGCGCGGATTGCGGCCGAGGCTGCGCAGCCGGGAGGTTTCCCGCGTTTGCTGATTTCGTGCCATCTCTCACGACAAGAGTACCGGCGGCGAGATCGCCGAGCCGCCGCCAATTTTTATTCATCAGCATCGCAATGAGCCCGATGCCGTAGCAGAACGGAAGGAAATCGATTATCCGCACCAGATTCCGAATAGCGGAATCGGCGAAGCTGACTGGATAGCCGCCCTCTTTGATAACGCGCAAGCCTAAGGCACGTTTGCCGGGCGACTGTCCGTTCATCGTCACCTCAAAAAGCATATAGTAACCCCAGAACAGCGCGAAGACGACAAGTCCGCCGATAGCGGCAAGCCAATTCCCGAATATGTCGTCTAGTTCTGTTATCGCGGTGGCGATGACAAAGCCGCCTATCACACCGATGAGCGTTAGCAGTAGGGTATCTAGCATCGCTGCATAAAAGCGCGAGCCAATGCCCGCTACGCTATAGGTGAGTTCAATCTGTTCTGGGGTTTTGATGGATAAGTGGTTGTTCATGAAAACCGTTTGTAATGGAATTATTCCAAATGACGTTGCGTGGAGATTCGTCGGATCTTGCCCTGCAGGGACGATACAAATCAAGTTAATTTCATATAATTCCAAATTCATCAGACATAAGATGATTTAACGAATATGACCTTGGAAGAATTCGTCAACAAAAAACAGCCAACCTGGTCGGAATTGGAGGCATTGTTAGAGCGGGTGCGCGGCGCGCGGCGGAACAAATTGTCCCCTCCGCAACTCGACCGGTTAGGGTATCTCTATCGCCGCGTTACCTCAGATTTAGCGGTGGCGCGGCGCGATTTTCCGCAAACGCCTTACGTTCCCTACCTTAACCAACTCGCCTCGCGTGCGCATTCGGGGATTTACCAGACTGCGCCTTTCAAACGCGGCACGCTCGGGCAGTTTTTCCGTTCTGGATTTCCCTCGCTGTTTCGCGAAAATGTCAGTTTCATTGGTGCCGCGTTTTTGTTGTTCGCGCTCGGATTTGCTGCCTCTTATTGGCTTGCTGTGGCGAATCCCGGCTTCGCGGAAGACATCGTTCCGCCCCGCCTGCTCGATCATTTACGTAAAACCGACAAGACGACGTGGAACAACACATCGGCAGAAGCGAGAAACTTACTCTCCTCTTTCGTCATCACGAATAACATTCGGGTGGCGTTTTTGGCATTCGCCGCCGGCATCGTTTTCATGCTAGGTTCTGTCTACGTGTTAGCGTTTAACGGGGTGTTTATCGGCGCGATTGCAGGGCTCAGTCACGTTCATGGGCTTTCGCTGGCACTCTGGTCCTTCGTCTCGCCGCACGGTTATATTGAGTTGACGGCTATTTTTATTGCGGGTGGTGCCGGGTTGAAAATGGGGTATGCGCTCATCGCGCCCGGCTTGCTCACACGGAAACGCGCGCTGACCGAGGCGGCGAAAACCGCTGTGCATCTCCTCGGCGGGTGTATCGCCTTGTTCCTCATCGCTGGCGTTATTGAGGGGTTTATTTCTCCTTCCGGGTTGCCGCCATCGGTTAAAATTGGCTTCGGTGCGATAACAGGGATTCTCCTGTTCGGCTATCTGTTTAGGACTGACGCAGAACAGATACCGTAGGCGCGCTTTGGACGCGCGCATGCCGAGCTGCTAAATCCGAGATTTCGCCTTGAGTTCCAAATATTTATTCACCACCGTCATCGTCAATTGATGTGCTGGCACATCAAGCGTGATGACACCACGCCGACGCAGGATTTCCAACGTCGCCTGTTTCTCCTGAAGCAATTTTTCTGCTATCATCTTCTGATAGAGGCTTTTGGAATCAGTCAACTTTTGCGCCGCGAGCGCGATAATCGTTGAATCCATCAACGTCACACAAACGACGAGGTGATGTCTTGAGAGCTGCGCGACGTAAGTCGCAAGCCCTTCCGCCGCGTCTCTGTCCAAGATGTCTGTGAAGAGGATAACCAGGGCGCGTTTGCGCTGTTTTGATGCTAAATACGTGAACGCGCTCTCAAAATCGGGTTCAACTGGCTGCACCTGTAACGCGTAGATGCTCTCCAGCATCGTCAGAAACTGCTTTTTGCCCGACTTCGGCGCAAGGTATTGATGCACCGTGTCCGCAAACGCGATTAACCCTACCTTATCGCCTTTGAGCGTTGAGACATAGCCGGCCATCAGGGTTGTGTTGATTGCATAATCCAACTTAATCATTGCTGTTTGTAAGGACAGATTGCTGTATCTGTCCCGCCGGTCTGGTTTGGCATTTTCCGATGTTTCCAGCACAATCGGCGATGCCATCAATCTGCCGGTGTCTAACATGATGATGACATCTTGGCTCCGTTCAGTCTCAAATTCTCGGACGATCGGTTTTCGGTGCCGTGCTGTCGCCTTCCAGTCAATGCGGCGAAAGTCGTCGTCGGGTGCGTATTCGCGGAGCCGCTCGACTTCCGTGCCTTCCCCAAACTGCCGCGAATTTTTAAGTCCCAGCTGGCCGAGCATACCACGCCTTACCAACAGTTCATATTGCCGTACTGCTTGCAGGTTTGGATAGACTTTCACCGCGGCCGCAGCGGCAATGTGTCGTTGTCGGATAATCAGTCCTAGAACTCCCCGGCACCGCAGATGGATGTCTTCAAATCTGTAAGTCCCGCGTCGCAGCGGCGTGAGCCGGTAGACAAGCGTCTTCTCTGCTGATGGGGGTAGAGGCACCTCGTGTATTGCCCGATAAAACTGAAATTCTGATGGAAAATCGTCTTTCAGGTGGAGTTTGAGGTGATGGCGCGACCGGTTCACTATTTGTAGCGTCACCACGTTTTCCACGCCTAATGAAAATTTGGAATTCATCTCACGCCGCGCGTCTATTTTTGTAAACAGCGGATTCGTTAGATAATCTATCGCACAGACGATGCACAGGAGCAACACATAACCTCCGCCGACGAACAACAGATTCGGCGAGATGCCTGAAAGCATCATTGGTATTGCTACGAGAAAGAGGAGGCAGAGGAGCCGGTTGCTGAGTTGCATTGTTTTGTCCTAATCTCGGGGCCTGTTTGCTGTTATCACCGCGGGATTTCGGCGGCGGCGAGCAATCGCTCAATCACGTTATCCGCCGATAACCCCTCGAGCTCCGCCTCGGGTTTCAGCAGAATGCGGTGCCGATAGACATGCGGTGCTAGAAATTTGACATCGTCGGGCAGAATGTAATTGCGGCCTTCCAACGCGGCGTAGGTTTTGCTCGCCAACAACAGCGCGATGGAGGCGCGCGGACTGCCTCCCAAAACCAGTTCGATGGACTCGCGTGACGCTTCCGCGAGACTCACAATGTAGTCAAAGATCGAATCCTCAACTGTGACTGCCTGAATTTCTTCTTGGCACTGCAGGAGCAACTCTCTGTCTACGACGCTTGCAACCCCCGCGTTTTCCAGCCGCGTTGCATTAAAGCCTTCATGATAATTCATGAGAATCTGCCGCTCCCTCTCGCGCCCCGGGTACTCCACGCGCAATTTGAAAAGAAACCGGTCCAGCTGCGCTTCAGGCAGCGGATAGGTGCCTTCGTATTCCACAGGGTTTTGCGTCGCCAAGACGATAAACGGCGGTGGAAGTTCGTGCCGGACACCGTCAATGCTAACCTGTCGTTCCTCCATGCATTCAAGCAGCGCGGATTGTGTTTTGGCAGGCGCGCGATTGATTTCGTCAGCGAGGAGCACGTTTGTGAACACGGGGCCCCGCTTGAGGTTAAACTGGTGCGTCGCCAGCTCATACACACTCGTGCCGACGATATCCGAGGGCATCAGATCTGGGGTAAATTGCACCCGACTGAATTCGCCGGAGACGAGCATCGCCAAAGTCTTCGCGATCAAGGTTTTCGCTGTGCCCGGCACGCCTTCCATTAGCACATGTCCGCCAGTAAAGAAACTGACGACTACCAGTTTAAACAGTTCCTCCTGTCCGACGATAATTTTTTGTGCCTCTTGTCTCATTTTTTCAAAGACGAACTGAGTTGTTTGCATTGATTTTTGTGAGTCCTATCGGGAGGATATGGAAATCCGCGCTTACAATTGGAAATCCCCGTAGGCGCGGCTTCCAACTACGCGCTTTAGGAAATCCTTCCTGCCGCTCAGTGCCTCCGTCTCATGTTGGATGTATCGTAATACGCCTCGACCTTTTTGGCGATTTCAAGGAGCTGCGCTTCTGATATATCCCCGCGCGGCTCCAAGTCCATCAATAACTTCCGCAGTTCATCGGAAGCCAGGGGACTACGCTTGGCGATTTCCTCCACGAGTGCTTGCGGGGTTATAGACAGAGCATCCGATATGTTGAGATGCCACCGCGCCCCGAGGTCAGTTCTCAATCCGTCGCGCAGCTGTCTCAAAATCTCGTGACGCGTGTTCCCCTTCTGATAGAGTGCAGTCATAGCGAGGACGTATTCGGAGTTGAGCCGCCGTTGCGTTTCTTGGACTTCCAACGGTTTTCCAAACCGCCGCCCGCGCAGCATGAGAAACACAAAAAAGGTGATGCCGATATAGAGGACTCCTAATCCTCCCGGTGTTTCAAACAGCAGTGCTATCAGCGGGTCTGGTGAATTTGCCGCGCCGGTGCCGTAATATCGGTATTCGGCGAGCCCGATGCGCGCCTTGCGCGGCACCGTCGACATCAAGTTATAGAGGAACGTTGCGTTTCCTGCATGTGCCAGTCCCGACGCGCTGAAAATATAGGGACACGACATGAAAAAGGCGCGCCCGTTACCGTGCCGAAACGTTACGATGGTGTATTCTGTTCCGCTGCCATAGAGCGGCATCGCTATCTTATCTGCGTCTATCGCGTTTGTCCCGGTGATGAAAACATCCGTTCGCGCGTGGATTTCGGCTACTGGGCGCGCCGGAAAGAGCGGTTTTCTCGGAATCCGTTCTGCATCAATGAGCTCGCTTTGTGCCGTGTGCAACTCAAACCCATACTCCGAGAAGAGGGGCTCAAGTGCCGTGTCATCACCGGCGACAATCAGGGTGCCGCCTTCATGAACGAAAGCGTGTATTTTCTGAAACTCTTCTTCGGCGAGGGCCCTTCTGATTTGCCACAGAAACAGCACATCGAATCTTTCTAGCCGTGCAGGGGAGACATGGGATATTTCTGTCACGCGGAATTTCAAGGCGCGCAAAACGCTGTTCAGCGTGCTGCCACTTCGATCCAAGCCGTCGCACGCCGATAGCACGAAACAGATGGACACGATTAAGGCGATTTTCAGGAAGCGAGACTGTAAGGACAGATGTCTATAGTTGTCCGTTGTCGCGGTTTGTAGCCGTGCACGGATGCGCGGTTGAAAACCGCGCCTACCGAGTTCATGCTGCGTCAGTCCTGCAGTATTATTCGGACAAGTGGTGTCTCTCATCGGTTTGTTCTGTAGACCTCTTTCAACAATTCGCGGTAATTAGCGACGGTTTCCGCGTTGCACGGCTGGTAGCCATACCACACCTCATCAAAAACCTGAATGGCAGGCAGCAAGGCGCGTTGCAATTCAGTGTCCGTTTGCAACGCGCGGAGATACTCCCAATTCGTTAGACTTTTATCGTGCGTGAGGCGGCCGCGTTCTTGGAGATGCAAGATTGCCGACAGGTAAAGAAACCGGAGTGCGTGCCGAAAGTCGCTTGCGGCTTCTGCTGTCTCGGCGTGCGCTAGCGCGGCTTTTTCTGTTGCCAAAGTTTCTAGGGCAAGGTCTGGTGCCTTGTCCCGCGCTTCGGTAATCAAGTTGCTGCGAATCTTTCTGCCAAAAAAGATAACCGCGGCTGCCAGCGCGATGATGCCTAGCACGAGCAACACTTTGCTGAATTCAACGTCCCATCCCATGTCGTTGTGCCGGCGGAGTTTGGATAGGATCGTTTGGTATTTCTCAAAAGAGACATCCATGCGCGTCCGGTCGGATGCGAGTTCCTCTCTGAAGTGCTGTTCCTCATTCGCCATGACAAATATCACAGAGAGGAGACTTGCGAAGATGAGGATAAACCAAAGCGCGACTGCCTTGTTAGTCAATGGATTCACGGGTATTCACCATCATTTCAATATCAAACCCTTCTTTCCGAATGCGCAGATCGAAGTAGAGGAGCATGGAACCGATGGTTAAAATTGGCATTGTCAAAATGGAGGCGATACTATCTGTAAAAACCCTAATCACATTAGCGAGCATGCCGACTTCATCAGGGGATGGAGGAATCACCATTCGGCGTAACATTTCTGGTAGGTTCACCGGATCTGTAACGCCTATCAAGGTCAAGACAAATCCGACAGTGGACTTCAGTATGAATAGGAGCATCACCCAAAGCAGAAAAATTGCTAGTGAGATACCGAAGACGCGCCACCATGTGCCTTTCACCAATTCGCTGCTCCGTTTCAATGCAGCCCGCGCTGGGCACCCTTCCAGCAGTGCAGGCATGCCACATAACCCCCAACGGATTCCAAAATAGATACCAAAGGGGAAACCGATGAGCGTTGCTGACAAACCAACGACAACTAAAAACCAGACTAGGTTACTGAGGAGGTAGGCCCAGAAGCGGCGGAAGCCTTGCCACAATGCGTCAGAAGCGATAACGTCGCGCTGGAGATAAGTCTGCGCGCTCGCGAAGATGAGGGCACCAAAACTCAGAATTGTTACCCCAAAACTCGCGCAACTCGTGATGCCCAATATCACTAACGCCGTGAGGGGTGAAATGCGCGCTGTAACGATGAAGAGCGAAACCAGATTCGTCGCGAATATCGAGATACCGTAAATGGCGCAAACGCTCATAAACAAGCGGAAGTGGTTCCGATAGAGGCTGAAAGTGCCATCCAGAATATCCGTAAAATCCATCGGTTGCAGCGCAACGGGCTCGCTTGTGTGAGATAAATCGTTTTGTTCAAACATCATTTTTCCTTATGCCGGTCATCCGGTAGGAGAGACCTCCCGGTCTCGATTTTCGACGTATCGGGACAGGGATGTCCCTCCTACTGCGATGCGTTTCATGTCGGGACAGGGATGTCCCTCCTACTGCGATGCGTTTCATGTCGGGACAGGGATGTCCCTCCTACTGCGATGCGTTTCATGTCGGGACAGGGATGTCCCTCCTACTGCGATGCGTTTCATGTCGGGACTACCGCGGAGAATAAATGGCTGTCAATATAGAGAGATTCTACCACATTTCACATTTTGGGTCAAATAGGGCATCAACCAGCCGCTGCATATCGGCTGGTATTGGCGCGGAAAACGTTAAACGTTCCTGTGTGACAGGATGTTCAAACCCTAGCGTGTGCGCATGCAACGCTTGACGTTTCAGTTGCGAGAGGGCCTGCTTGACACCGCTAGCATTGGCATCGTGCAGTGCGCGTTTCTCACCGCCGTAGACAGCGTCGCCGACAACAGGATGCCCGATGTGTTGCAGATGCACGCGGATCTGGTGGAGCCGCCCTGTCTCCAATTGCAATTGAAGGCGCGCGAATTTCTCATAACTTTCTGCAACTTCATAGTGCGTGATGGCCGGCCGGCCATCTTCCTCTACCGTTGTCATCCGTCGCCGGTCGCGGCGGCTTCTTGCAATCTGTGCATCGATTGTCCCGGATGCATTCGCGGGCGTGCCGCACACCACGGCGACATATCGCCGCGTCATCGCGCGCGTTTCCAACTGCGTAGAGAGCTCGCGATGCACGTCATCTGTTTTGGCGATGACGAGCAGACCGGAGGTATCCTTGTCAAGCCGATGCACGATGCCGGGGCGTTCTGCACCGCCAATGCTAGATAAGTTTTTGCTATGCGCGAGGAGCGCGTTGACAAGCGTCCCCGTGTTAACGCCACTTGCGGGATGCACGAGCATCCCCGCCGGTTTGTTGATAACGATGAGGACGCTGTCTTCGTAAGAGATGTCAAGCGGAATGGGTTCAGGCTGAAGGGTTTCCACTGCACGCGGCTGCGGAACGGAAAGACAGAGGCTGTCTCCGGTTCGGAGAGAGTAACTCGGCTGTTTCGCAACCTTGCTGTTGACAGTGACTGCCCCATCGCGAATCAGTTTCTGGAGAGAAGTTCGGGATAGCCTTGCTGTTGTTTCTGTCTGTAAGAGCGAATTGCTGTATTCGCCCGCTTGCAGCTGTTTCAACAGAAATCGATCCAAGCGGGTGCCGTGCTGCTCGGTTTGAACGTGGTAAATTCGCGTCTCATTTGCCATAAGCCCCTCCACGTTGACGAGAGGGTTTCTACATCCTCCCGCTGATTCAGACCATTTCTACCTGACTCAACAACGGGCCTCTCCGCGTAGGGCAGGCTCGTCTGAGCCTGCCTCAGAAGGGGAGAATTGTCCTGCCGTCCTACTTGATGACGGTAACTACTTCAATGTCTGACTCATCAAGATCTACCGTTGTGCCATCATCAAGCTGAAGAGTGATTTTTGCACCTTTGGTGAGGTTCTTCATATCGGTAGTTCCTATCAGGATTGCCGGTCCGTTTGAGGGTAACCCTCCCGGAACATTTTTAAACCTCATGACGGTGGCACCACCGCGATGCCCCGCTTCTCGGAGTATTTCCAGAACTTGTTGGACCCCATGCGAATCTTCAGGCGCGATGGCGAGGGATGCCTCTACCATGTCAACCAGGTCATTGAGTGTCGCCGTGTCTGCCTGAATCCGCTCCATCACATCAGACATCACATCCACTTCCGGTGAGTGGCCGTATGCCTCTTCGATCGCCTCAACAAGTTCTTCGTTATTGAGTTCCTCGTCGGTAATATCAACGCTTTCGCGTAGCGCGGCGAGAGCTTGCTCTTCAAACATGTCGAGGCGTGCATCGTCTAGCGCGGCTGGTTCTTCTGTTTGGAGCTCAGGCATGTCGGGCTCTACTGCCACCATATCGGGGGATGGCATCTCCTGTCGTGATTGCGTCTCAGGTTCCGCTAGCGATGTTTTGTCAGAGTTTTCCGTTGTCACCGTTTGTGGCGCGGGAGGCAGCGATTCGTCAAACTGCTGGCGCGCCCAGTGTTCATAGAGCAGGAACCCGCTGCAAATGACAAGCAGCAGACAGATTGCGCCGCCGATGACTTTTACGATGTAGTTTCTATCCATAATTTGTCCTCCTTTGAGCGTTTCGTTTGAAATAAGTATACCACACCTTGCGAGAAAAAGTCAAATTGTCAGAATCATTTCGCAGCGGTATTCCGTTAATCCCGCCAATCTTGATTCAGACAAATAACGCAAAACTTGCAATAATCTGCGACTTTTGCTAAAATATCCACAATAGATGGAAGACTCTGATTTTCATAAGGAGGAATCCAATGAAATTCACGATGTGTTGTTGGATTGTCATGGTAACGATGCTCATCGCACCCGCGGTGTTGGCACTCCATGACGAAGATAAGGGCCCCGAAAAATTCGGGCGTTACGAATTCAAGGAGCAGGACATCAAGGACGCAACCGATGCTTGCGACGCGGGCGGTAAACCCGGTCCCGAATTTGTCCCAACGGTTCGGGATAAGGAGCCAAATTTGGCACTGCTGAAAGATGCGAAGGCGGAGGCTTCCTCGCAGCTGGCAGGGTGGTGCCCACAGCGGCACTGTATTGAATATCTCAACGATGGGTTCTATAATAACTGCCGGAGTTGGATTATCGGTGCGATACCGGGCTGGGCACAAATAGACATGGGCGCGGTCGCGAATGTGAACCGCATCTTTTTCGCCAGCGACCATTCGCAAGGATTCCTTGATAGGACGACTGCTGACTTTGACATCCTTGTCGCCACGAAGAAAGCGGATGCAGACTCCGACGCGAACACGTGGACGAAGGTTTACGAGCACAAAGGCGACCCGGTTAGCAAAACCACCGAGTTTACCTTTAAAGATGTGGAAGCGCGGTGGGTGCGCCTCCATATCCGTACCAACGGCGGCGCACGCGTCGATGAAATCGAGATTTATGGCGGCAAAGACCCGAGGGCGGTTGAACCCACAGCGAAATTGACGACGCTCTGGGCACAAGTGAAATCGGATCAGTTCTGATAAGGAGATTCACATGCGAAATACAATCTTTTTCACCCTCATCTTCAGTCTCTTGGCGGGAACGGCGTTTGCCGATATCCTGTTCCAAGACGATTTTGAGAGTGGGAACATTGACAAGGCCAAATGGGACGCGCAAGCCAGTTGGCTAGTTGAAAACAACGACGACAAGCACGACGCGCTCGGCAAAAAAGTGCTTGACGTGTGGGGCGGCGGTGTCGGACTCACTGTGGATGAGTTCCCCGAAGAATTCGACTATTACGCCGATTTCAAAACCATGGATGGCGGCCTCACCGGGTTTGTCTTCCATGGGGCGGATGGCAACAACATCTATATGCACCAGGTCTCCACCGCGGGCTCTGGGCATACGCCGCAGCACATCCGATGGCATCGGAGAATCGGCGGCGCGTGGGGTGTTGAACCCGAGCCCTTTGGCGATAAGGAAAATCGCGACCAGAACGTCTGGTATCGCGTGAAGTTTGAGGTGCGCAAGAACTACAAGTTCAAGGTGTATCTGGGCGATGTCGGCGTGGAAAACGAAGACCTGGGGCTCGTCAGTGAGTGGACTGATGGCCAGAAATCATTTGAGACAGGCAAAATCGGCTTCCGCATGAGCGGCGGCAACCGGGCCGGCGAACACGCCCAATACGATAACGTTGTCGTCGCTACCCCGGAATTTGACATTTTTCCTGTTGAACCGAGAGATAAACTTGCTGTGACATGGGGGCAGTTGAAGCGTCAATAACGCTTCAAGCGTGGGGGCAGCTCCCGAACCAACAGTGTTGTCCCTACACATTTGAACAATAGGGCTTACGCAGAACGCCCCCGGTAGGCGCGGTTACAAACCGCGCCTACGGGGTTGCGGCTGCTGCATAAGTCCTAAACAAAAAGGAGATTACCTAAAATGCGATACGCAATTTGTTTCATGCTGATTCTCTGGGCAGGCACTGTGTCTGCCGAGATTCTGTTTCAAGACGATTTTGAGAGTGGGAGCGTTGACGCTGCCAAATGGGACGCGCAAGGCACATGGCTTATTGAGGACAATGCCGATAACCACGAGGTGCTCGGCAAGAAGGTTCTCGACGTGTGGGGCGGCGGTGTCGGCCTTAGCGTTGATGACTTCCCCGAAGAATTTGACTATTACGCCGATTTCAAAGCCATGGATGGCGGGCTCACTGGGTTCGTCTTCCACGGCACCGATGGCAATAATATCTATATGCACCAGGTCTCCACGGCGGGTTCCGGGCATACGCCGCAGCACATCCGGTGGCACAGACGCGTCAACGGAAACTGGGCAGCCGAACCGGGCGCGTTCGCCGATGGAGTCGACCGGGAGCAGGATGTCTGGTATCGCGTGAAGTTTGAAATCCGCGCAGGATACAGTTTCAAGGCATACATTGGCTCAGTCGGGGCGAGCCTTGCCGATTTGGCACTCGTGAGCGAGTGGACTGATTCGGAGAGCGCGCACGCGGAAGGCAAAATCGGCTTCCGCATGAGCGGCGGCGACCGGGCTGGCGAACACGCGCAGTATGATAACATCATCGTTGTCACCCCGGACTTTAACCCGACCCCGGTTGAGCCGAAAGGCAAACTGGCGGTGACCTGGGGAGCCCTGAAACGGTGAGCATATCTGAAAAGCAGTTGTCCATCGGCATTATCGGTGCAGGCGGAATGGGCAGGCACCACTACAAAGCGATTACAGACTACGGCGCGCGCGTTGTTGCCGTTCACGATGTTGTGCCTGAAACGGCGCAACAATTAGCAACGCTTGCTGGCGCAGAAATCGCGATGGATACCTTGGATACCTTTTTTCAAGCGGAGATGGATGGCGTGGTGATTACCACGCCGCCTCCCGTTCGGTTGGAGCCTATCCGGCGCGCGTGCGAACGCGGCATCGCGCTGATGGTGGAAAAACCGCCCGCGCTAAACATGGAAGAGGGACGGAAATGTCTCGCGTGCATTGCGGAAGCGGATGTGATTGCCGCTGTCGGTTTCCAACTCCGTTATCATCCCCTCTATGAACGGTTGAAGGCGCTGATTGCTTCGGAGACGGTGCATTTAGTGCGCACGGTCTGCACCTGCGATTACTACCTCAGTTTCCGCATGTCACCGTGGTTTTTACAGTCTGCGATAAGCGGTGGGCCTTTGCCAGAGCAGGGCGTGCATGTGCTTGATTGTGCCCGTTTCATTATGGGGAACCCGAAACCGGTGCAGGCTCACGCGCTTGCTGTCAAAAATATGGCACTAGAACGCGCGGAGTTTGACGCTGAAAATGCTATCCAGATGACATATCAATTAGACAACGGCGTTTTCGGCACGCACATGAATCACTGCGGGACTGAACGGTTTAGTTTTGAAGTAGAAGTCGTCGGGCCGCATCTCCGTTTACACGCGAATCTTTCCGACAATCGGGTTCGCGGGTATCTAAACGGCGAGGAAATTAACGAACCTGCGGCATCGGAGAATAGTTTGGGGTTGGATAAAACCGGCGCGTGGCTGCATGCCATTGCGACAGGCGACAGAACGCTGATTCGTTCGGATTTCGCCGACGCGCTTGAAACGCTAGCACTCATCGATGCCGCTGTCAAAAGCAGGGGCACCGGGGGATTTGTTTGTTGTTCGCAAGGCGAGCGTTGAACCTTTCTGGTTGAGTAGCGGTTATTCCTTAAGTTGCATTGACGTTGTCAATGCTTATGTCTCTTTTCTTCATTATTAATGTGGAGGCATTGTCATGGTAAATTGGGCATATTTACGTAACGGATGAACCTCGTGCAAAAAAGTGCAAGAGGTTCTTGACACACAGAACGTAGCGGTAGCGAACCGGGCGGATGCACGAAAAGAGAAACTAGATGCGACAGCGGTTTGGGAACGCATCGGCACCGCGGCACGCGTCGTGGTAGCGAAGGGGAGGCGCGTCGAAACCTTCGTCCCCACCGAGGACGCGCAGGACGCAATTCTGAAGGCCGTGATGGGCCGGAGCGGCAACCTTCGCGCTCCGACGGTGCAAATCGCCGATGTTTTTTACGTCGGTTACAACGACGCGCTATACGCAGAGGTCCCGCTTGGAACGTAAGGGCGGATTTCTCTATCCGCCTGTTTCCGGCGGGCTTGAAACGACATCTGCCCCTACAATTGGAAAAAACCGATGACTATTGAAAAAATTCTCATCACCGGTGCGGCTGGATATCTCGCGCGATTTGTTATTGAACGGTTGCAATCCTCATACCAACTCACGCTGGCGGATATTGTTGAACCGAGTCGCGATTTTGCGGACATTCGCTTTATCAGAACGGATGTTACGAAGATAGACGAAGTTGAGGCAGCGTGTGCGGGACAAGATGCTGTTGTTCATCTTGTCGCGTTGGTTCGGGAGCGGCACGGTAAACCCGCCTCACTCTATGCAGATGTGATGGTGAAAGGCACGTGGCATGTGGCGGAAGCGTGCGTGCATCAAGGCGTGCAAAAACTGGTGAACATCTCAAGCATCTCTGCGTGCCCACCGGCACCCGGCGGCGAGTTACCATATCGAGAGGGCGATGCTGTCCACTTCAGCAAAGGTGACATCCGTTACGCGCTGGCGAAGCAGCTCGGCGAGCAGCTCTGTCTCGCGTATCATCAGGCGCATGGGCTCAGCGTGATTCACATCCGGCCCGGTGTCATCGCGGGCGATGGGCATAATCCGGGGCCGTCGGCACCAGATGTCGTCACGGGCCCGTGGTTCGTTTACGTCGATCCGAGGGATGTGGCGCAGTGCGTAGGACGCGCCATTGAGACAGAAACGGTGACGTATGGCGCATATCACGCTGTCGCCGGCCGCACCGATGCACGTTTCGATTGGAAGCAGGCGGAAGCGGATTTAGGGTACGCACCGGAATATAACTGGCCGGAGATACCTGAATAAACGATGCATATAGAGGAAAAACGTGCAACGGGCCGCTACTACACCCGCGGAAATCCGTTTCAGTTGAAACCCTTCCGCGCGTGGGCAGCGGCACTCAACTTAAACCAGCAGCACGCGTTGGAACCTTTCGCCGGTGATAACAGCATTCCACGGCTGCTAAGTGAAGCGCGGTTGCAGTGCCGAGAGTGGGCCCTTTTTGACATTGAGCCCGCCGCCGCCGAGGTCCGGCGACGCGATACACTCGCTGATTTTCCGAGAGGGTTTGAGGTGTGCATTACAAACCCGCCGTGGCTGGCGCGCAACTCCGCGACGCGCCGGGGACTGCCGTTTCCACGCGATATCCAACACGATGATCTTTACAAATACGCGTTGGAGAAGTGCTTGGCAAATTGTAAGTGGGTAGCGGCGATTATCCCAGAGGCGTTCATTCGGAGTAGGCTGTTCCTGCACCGGTTGCACGATTTTGTCTCATTAGTTCCACAAATGCAACCGGTGGACATACAGGCGCGCGCTGCCAAAGCGCGCCTCCCGGGGGATGTGGAAAAAGCGCGGCCGCCGGAAACGTTTATGTTTGCGGATACCGAACATCCAGTTGGGCTCGCGCTGTTCGGGCCTGCACCGACAGTAAATACGCTTTCCACGCGCGTCCCTTCAGTGAGAATATGGCGCAACAATCAGTTCCTCGGAACCCTCTCGGAGCTCCGCACGCACCTGCCGATGCCTTCGCGCAATCGCGAGATTGTGTTCAATGAACCGACGGGAAATGTGGGGCTCGTCGCCGTAGACAATACGGTTTGCGCCTCCATCTGTTTTTGTCCGCCGGCGGAGTTAGCGGGGTATCCTGTCCGTTATCAGGGACGTTCCATCACGAAACTCCGCGTCCCGTGGCAGGTAGATGTAGAGAATCTCAATGCACGTCTCACCACCATCCGCGAGAGAACGCACGACGTTTTTCTGACAGCGTTCAAGGGGTTACGCCGCGATGGCCAATATCGCCGACGGTTAGATTGGGCATTGGCACGCGCCATTGTTGATGCTGAGCATCCGCAAACCGATTTTTTCTTGACAAATAAACGTGTTGTGACGATAATAGACTAAAAAATAGGACTTAGATCCAATTAACCTGAGTCGTTCGGGTTCCTGCGAAGCAGCCTAATTTGGTATGACGCAAATACCGTCATTCTCCACCGGTAGGCGCGGTTGCAAACCGCACCTACGGTGTCGGAGTTGCGTCAGGCCTATTTCAAAAAAGATAGGCCTATTTCAAAAAAGATAGGCCTATTTCAAAAAAGATAGGCCTATTTCAAAAAAGATAGGAAAGAGAGAAATGCCTGCACTACCAAGCGATGTAAGAAAGAAAAAAATGAAGACCGCGGTGGACATCTTCGCTGGCGGTAATAGGAACGCCGATGCGATCGCCCTCGCCATCGGCGTTTCCTCACGCACCTTATACCGTTGGATCAAAACCGACGAGTGGAACGCTGCCCTTGACGCGCTGAACTACGAAGGACCGCGGAACTTCCGCACCCGTGTCGGCCGCAGAAAAGTCGATCCGGTCTTGTATGCGAAAGCTCGAACCGTCTTCCTAGCGAAGACACCGGGGATGTCCAAGCGGGAGATTCTCAAAAAGATGCAAGCGGCGGTCCCCAATGCGACGCCTCGCCAGATCAGCTCATGGTTCAAGCGGCTTGAACAGGAAGAATCGCAAGAGGCATAAGTCATGGCAAGACGGTTGCTTTGTATCCTGCTGTTAACGGTACTGATGCTGCAGAGCGGGTGCCTCCCCGGCGATGGGAAGCACACCGTAGAAAAGCCTGCCGGCTTTTTCTGGGGCATCTGGCACGGCTGGCTCGCCCCGGTATCGCTGATTTGGGGCATCTTCAACTCGGATATCCGCGTCTATGAACCGCTTAATACAGGCTGGTGGTATGACGTCGGGTTTTATATGGCCGTAGTTAGCGGCTTCGGAGGGCTGTCCCTCTCGCGGCGCAAACGCAAAGAGAGCTCTGACGATTTATGAACAGAACCGATATCCAAAACTGTATAAGCTCCTTCGCGGAAACGCCGCTGCGCGAGGCTGCCACGCGCTTCCTCAACGCCCTCGGTTACCACAGCGATAGAACCGGGAACAAGGGTTTAGATGAGCAGCTGTTCGGCACCCTCCGGGAGGCCGCGGCGGCGCGCCGCACGCAAGCACCTGCCGATGCCGCCGATAAACTCTGTGTTGACGATTGGGAGAAATTCCACCTCATCTTCCAGATTACCGACAGCGAGATCAATCAGCAGGAAATGCTGTTTGAAACCGCGAAGTTTGACGAAAATCTGAGGCTCTCCTATATCTTCGTCGCTATGCAACTCAGTGGGGAGAACTATACGCGCACACAGCTTGCCAATATCACCCGCTTTGTCAACGGCCGCTTCGTAGTGCCGATTCTGGTGATGTTCCGATACGGCGATGTCCTGACGCTGGCGATTATCAACCGCCGATGGCACAAACGCGACGCGACGAAACAGGTGCTGGAAAAAGTGACGCTCATCAAGGACATCAAGTTGCGCAACCCGCACCGCGCGCATCTGGATATTCTTGCCGAATTGCATCTGGAGGCTCTCATTGAGACCGAGGACGTTCGCAATTTTGATACGCTACACAACGCGTGGGAAGGTGTGCTCAACACCGAAACCCTCAACCGCAAGTTTTATCGAGAACTGTTTGAGTGGTATGAGTGGGCAAAATCGGAATGCCGTTTCCCAGATGGCGAGACTGAACCCCAGGTCATCCGCTTGATTACCCGACTGCTCTTCATCTGGTTTCTGAAGGAGAAAGGCCTGATCCCTGTCGAGCTCTTTGTTGAAGCGTCCCCTGATGACACATACTACAAGGCCATCCTGCAAAACCTTTTCTTCGCGACGCTGAATACGCCGATAACCGAACGCGCCTTCAGCACTGCGGATAACCGAAACCATCGAGACGCAAGCAAATATCGCTACGCCGATCTGTTGCACGAACCCGATGCATTTCTCGAAAAACTCAAGCAGGTGCCATTTGTCAACGGCGGGCTGTTTGACTGCCTTGATACGTTTGAGGCGACGCGCGACGGCGGCGGACGCATCGATTGCTTCACCGATAACGAAAACGAGCGGCAGAAACTGCACGTGCCGGACAAACTCTTTTTTCAGGATGGAAAAGGTATCTTCCCGCTCTTTTCGCGCTATAAGTTTACCGTGGAGGAAAACACGCCGATTGAACAGGAAGTCGCGCTTGAACCCGAACTCCTCGGGCGCGTGTTTGAGAACCTGCTCGGCGACTACAACCCTGAAACGCAATCCAGCGCGCGGAAATCCACCGGCTCTTACTACACACCGCGCCAGATTGTTGACTACATGGTAGACGAGGCACTCATCGCCTATTTCCTGCAGAAGGTCGAACCGTTTGATGGAAATAGGGACTTTCTGGAAGAACGCCTCCGCGACGATTTGCTCGCTTATGAAGCAGAGGGGGAAGCGGATTCGCAGACCGAACACCTCATCCGCGAAAGTGAGGTAACGCAACTCATCCAAGCGATAGACGAGCTCAAGCTGCTCGACCCGGCCGTCGGCTCAGGTGCCTTCCCGATGGGCATTCTGAACAAATTGGTGCTTATCCTCAAAAAACTTGACCGGCGGAACAAACGGTGGAAACAGTACCAAATTCAGCAGGCATATCTGATTCCGGATGCTATCGTCCGGAACTTGGCGATTGCGGCGATTGAGAAGGCTTTCGCCGAAGAAAATCGGCATAACAACTACGGACGGAAACTCTACCTCATTCAAAAGAGCATCTACGGGGTAGACATCCAACCCATCGCCGTGACGATTGCTAAACTGCGCTTTTTCATCTCGCTTATCATTGAGCAGGTGCCGAACGATAACGCTGACGACAACTACGGTATCCAACCGCTGCCGAACTTGGAGATCCGATTCGTCGCCGCCGATACGCTCATCGGGCTCAAGAAACCCGATTTCCAAATGCTCCTTGAGACAGACGTGATTGAGCAGAAACGCCAGCAAATTTCAAAGATTCGCGAGAACTACTTCAGCGCGAACACCCGGCAGATGAAACTCTCGCTGATGAACGAAGAAGAGGCATGCCGGGGCGAATTAGTCAACGCGCTGACCGAATTGTCTACGGAATGGGCTCTGGAGGCGCGAACCGGTGTCGTTGACGAAGCAACGAAAATCGCGCAGTGGAATCCCTACGACAGGAACGCCAGCGCGGATTTCTTCGATGCGGAGGAGATGTTCGGTGTGAAGGATGGGTTTGACATCGTCATCGGCAATCCGCCGTATGTTGATTACCGGCATGAGATGGTAGTCAATCTCGCACCGGCATTGCAATCCTATTTTGGCGACTTCTTCTTTAGGCCTGCGGATATTAGCGTCTATTTCTACAAACGCGCAGCCGAGCTACTGAAGCCCGATGGCATCTTGACCTATATCTGCACCAATAAGTTTTTCCGGGCGGCCTATGGCGAAAACCTACGCCAGTTTCTTGCCACAGAAATGTCACTGAAGAACCTTTTGGATTTTGGGAGCATCTCCGTTTTTGAGGCGGCAGTTGACACGTGCATCGTCCTCGCTGAAAATCGTTGTCCCAGCCCAGATCAGCTCTTCTCCGCGGCAACTTTAAGAGAAAACGCCAAGAAATTTGACATCAGGGAGGCGTTTCAAGAACAGGTGTTCCCGATGCAGATTTCCCAACTCTCTCCTGACGCGTGGATTTTGGCTGCCCCTGAGACATTCGCGCTGCTTGAAAAACTTCAAGATACCGGGACACTGTTGGAAGAGTATGTCAACGGCGATATTTACCGCGGGCTTGTCACCGGATACGACCCTGCGTTCGTGATAGATTCTTCCACGCGCAAACAACTCATCGCTGATTCCCCCCAGAGCAGTGCATTCATAAAGCCACTGCTGCGGGGACGTTATACCCGGAAGTGGGACGCGAAAGAGTCAAACGAGTATCTGATAGCGATTGCAAGCAGCACAAACGCGGATTGGCCCTGGTCGAATGCCGAAAATGACACAGAGGCGGAGCGAATCTTTGCGGAGTGCTATCCGGCGGTTTACCAGCATCTGAAACGCTATCGCGAGGAACTGATTCGCCGGACTGCTCGCGGTAAATTTTATTGGGAATTGCGTTCGTGCAGTTATCGAGCTGAGTTTGAAAAGCCGAAAATCGTCTGGCCCGAAACGGCGCAATCTCTATACGCCAGTTATGACACGGCGCAAACGATTAGTGTTGCCACTGCCTACTTCATACCGACGACAGACTTATCCTTGCTTGCGATTTTGAATAGCACACTGTTTGATTGGTATGCTCGCTACAAGTTTCAGAGCTTCAACGATGCGTGGGCGGGTGGCAGTTTACGCTTTATCGCGCTCTACATGAAACGTTTCCCAATCGCGGAGATGACCTCGGAGCAGCGGGCACAACTCACGCGCTGGGTTGCGCGGATCCTCGCCGATCCTGCAGGAGATGCGGTGCCTGCACTTGAGCATGCTATCGATGAGTTAGTCTACGAAGTCTATGGGTTAACGGATACCGAGATTGCGTTAATCAAGAAAACGTATTGCGATGCTGGCATACCGTTACCCGAACCCGGCGAATTGCCGCCAGAAAAGGAGGATATGCCTATGCGTATCATTACCCGTGACGATATTCAGGGCATCGGCGATGCGGCATCGTTGATGCAATTTTTAGACGAAAAACTGGGGTTGCCTATCCGGGAAGATGCAGTTTTTGAACGGATTGCACTTCCATTGCCTTTAGTTTTCCTTGGCCTGGGCGATTCTGTCGCAGAACAGGTTAAAGATTGCTATGAAATCAGGGTTCGTCCTGGGGGTACCTCAGCAAACCAAAAACCTTTCCTCGTCCGGTTTAATAGTAAAGCGGGTTATCCGGGAGTCCTGCGCCAGGTCAGTGATGGACTGCAACAGCAGGGTTACGAGTTGGCCGATTGCCGCTTTATCTGCGCGGGTGAGGATTTCCAACCGTTCGCTATTGCTTACTTCAGCGATTCGGCATCCGAAGGCTTGCAGTCCGCGGAGTTGACTATCTGTTCGTGGACGGAGGAAAACACCTCTATCCACACAGCCTATGAACACGATTTGGCGCGTCTCTTTTTTCGGGAAGGTTCTGACGGTCCGGAACCGAAGCCTATTCCTGTTCCGCCATCACCTCATCGGGTTGAGCCGACTTCGCGTGAGGCCTTGTTGGCCAAGTTGAAAAATGTCGGAGCACCGTTGAGTCGGCATTGTAACATTTTCGGCGGGGTTGTAACCGGATGCGATCGGGCTTACGTTATAGACGCATCAAAACGTGGGGAGTTGATTGATGCCGATCCTGAAAGTGCTCAGCTCCTAAAGTCGCTAATTCGTATACCTCGTCGAACCAAATGGAGAGCGGAAGCGGCATCACTAATCTACATTCCAAACAGCCGGCACAAACAGTGGTTTTGGACCAAGGCGAGAGATGAAGCCGAGGCAGAGCGGATTTTTGCCAAGACCTTTCCGGCAATCCATGCACACCTCAGCAACTATAGGGACATTTTAAGGGACCCGGACGCTGCTCATAACGGAGAATTCTTTTGGGAATTTGGGGGGCGTGACAAATCTCCGGCGTTTCAACCGTCCAAGATTGTCTACCCGCTTAGTGGCGGCTCTCTGCGGGCATGCTATGACACCACAGGGGCATTTGCTTTAGGTTCCATCCACTTCATACCGACAGAAGATCTGTCCCTGCTGGCGATTTTAAACAGCAAACTTTTCGGTTGGTACGCGCGAACCGAATGCAAGGCACCCGGGAAATCCATTCTGTATTTCACGAAGGCGAACATGCAGAACGTTCGCATAGCGGAGCGGACAGAGGAGCAGAAAGCGGCCCTTGCAGAGTACGTTCAGTTAATCCTTGACGAACCCGACAGCCACGAAGTCCCGGCCCTTGAGGAGGAGATCGACGCGTTGGTTTACGCGTTGTATGGGTTAACGGAGGCTGAGCGCGAGTTAATCGAAGAAAATCGGTAGCAGCATGGCGAGGGGGGAACCCTCGGCGATTCGCGCTCGCCGGCCCCTCGCCCTTCGGAGAGGGGCGGCGTGTGCTTTGGCCCGTAGCGCGAGGGCCTGTCCCTCGCGGTCCCTCGGCTTCAACGAATGCGTCTATTCTTCAAAGAAAAGCGCGTGCGTTCCCATGCTGCACCGAATCCCGAAAACGATAGGAGGACATTGCTAAATGCGTATCGTTACGCGTGACGATATTCAGGGCATCGGCGATGCGGCATCGTTGATGCAGTTTTTAGACGAAAAACTGGGGTTGCCTATTCCGGAAGGTTTAGGCCTTGGAGAGATTGTCGCAGATTTTTCACCCTATTCGCTGGGACTCAGCGGAGACATCGCCCGCAAGATTATGAGTTGCCAGGAAATCAGCGGTGCTTCTGGTGAACCTTCCAGCATCTTCCTCATCCGATTTCGCAGTAAAGAGGACTGTTCGGAAGTCTTGCGTCTTGTGAGCGGTGCACCAAGGTTGCGCGGCCGCAATCTTGCAGATTTCGGTTTTATCTGTATGGGAGAGAATTATCAACCGTTCGCGTTCGCCTATTTCAGTGATTCGGTGGGAGGTGACTGGCAGAACGCGGAATTAACCGTCTTTTCGTGGACAGAGGCGAAGACGGTCGTTCACACTAGTGCGGAGCATGTATTACCGGATGTCTTCTTCCCCGCTCCGTCTCCGGGACCGGATGATCCACCTGTAACGCCTGGGGTCAACGAGCGACCGGATGACCCGCCGGATCCTGAAGATCTCGCTGTCGTTTCGTATTCTCGCGAGAGTTTGTTAGCCAAACTGAAAGTCGTTTCGTATTCTCGCGAGAGTTTGTTAGCCAAACTGAAAAAGGGCGGGTTACCGTTGGGTCAGCAATGGACCATTTTGAGCGGCAACATTGTCACTAGGCTCAACCGCGCGTTCGTTATTGAGGAATTCAAACGCGAACAGTTAATCGCGGAAGACCCTGCCAGTGCCCAACTCATGAGGCCGTTGGTTCGCGTTCCCAAAAAGAAAAAATGGGGGCCGCAGCGGGCGTATCTGATATGGATCCCGAACGGTCGGCACAAACAGTGGCCCTGGTCAGTTACGACAGATGAAGCGGCCGCGGAGCGAATTTTTGCGGAAACCTATCCCGCAATCAGCAATCACCTGAACCGTTATAGGGATAAATTAAAAAACCGTTCTGCATTTCACCGAGGTGAATTCTATTGGGAACTCTCGGTAGATGACCAGAGTCCTGATAACCGCCCTAGAATTATCTATCCGGATGGTAGTTCAATGCGGGCGTGTTATGTAGAAGGGGATGCGCTTCGCTTCCTCGGCACATTTTCCATACCCACGACAGATCTCTCTCTGCTCGCGATTTTGAACAGCAAACTTTTTCATTGGTGGGCGCAATCCGAGTGTCGTGCCCCCGGTGAAACCCTGTTGAAGTTCAAGAAAAGCGACATAGAAGTCTTCCCGGTAGCGGAGCGGACAGAGGAGCAGAAAGCGGCCCTTGCGGGGTACGTTCAGTTGATCCTTGACGAGCCGAACAGCAGCGAAGTCCCGGCCCTTGAGGAAGAGATCGACGCGTTGGTTTACGCGCTGTATCGGCTAACGGAGGCTGAACGCGCGTTAATTGAAGAACATCGGTAGCAGCATGGCGAGGGGCAGTGGACATCTCTGCAGCGAGGCGGCAGAGAGGACAACGTTAAAGTAAGTAAGGTAGCGTGTTTACGCGGGGCGACACACGCACATTTTCTGTAGACGTGACCGTGCTTTCGCGAGGCGACACACGCACGTTTGCTGTAGGCGTGACCGTGACGGCCCTCGCCCTACGGAGAGGGGCGGCGTGTGCTTTGGGCCGTAGCGCGAGGGCTTGTCCCTCGCGGTCCCTCGGCTTCAACGAATGCGTCTATTCTTCAAAGAGAAGCGCGTGCGTTCCCATGCTGCACCGAATCCCGAAAACGATAGGAGAACATTGCTAAATGCGTATCGTTACGCGTGATGATATTCAAAGCATCGGCGATGCGGCATCGTTGATGCAGTTTTTAGACGAAAAACTGGGGTTGCCTATTCCGGAAGGTTTAGGCCTTGGAGAGATTGTCGCAGATTTTTCACCCTATTCGCTGGGACTCAGCGGAGACATCGCTCGCGAGATTCTGAGTTGCCAGGAAATCAGCGGTGCTTCCGGTGAACCTTCCGGCATCTTCCTCATCCGATTTCGCAGTGAAGAGGACTGTTCGGAAGTCTTGCGTCTTGTGAGCGGTGCACCAAGGTTGCGCGGCCGCAATCTTGCAGATTTCGGTTTTATCTGTATGGGAGAGAATTATCAACCGTTCGCGTTCGCCTATTTCAGTGATTCGGCGGGAGGTGACTGGCAGAACGCGGAATTAACCGTCTTTTCGTGGACAGAGGCGAAGACGGTCGTTCACACTGGTGCGGAGCATGTATTACCGGATGTCTTCTTCCCCGCTCCGTCTCCGGGACCGGATGATCCACCTGTAACGCCTGGGGTCAACGAGCGACCGGATGACCTGCCGGATCCTGAAGATCGCGCTGTCGTTTCCTATGCGGAAGTTCCGTTGAATGTGCCGGAACTTCCCGTGCAGGAGGAGACAGGGCTGGCGAGAGTCGTTTCACCTTCGTCTGATGCATTGTTGGCGAAGATTGATAATACCGGACCGCCACTGGGAGACCGTTGGGAGCTCAACCGTGGTTACGTTGAAACTGGATGCAACTTGGCATTCGTCATAGACGAATCCAAACGCGAGCAGTTAATCGGTGAAGATGCGAAAAGCGATGAGCTCATAAAACGTGCCATTGGGAGGCCGCAGATAAAGAGGTGGCAACTGACCCCGAAGTATCTGATATTTATCCCAAGCGGCAAATTCAGACAGTGGCCCTGGTCCGGCAGAAACGAGTCGGAAGCAGAGCAGATTTTTGCGGACGAATATCCGGCAATCCACGAGCATCTCAACGGCTATAGTGATAAGTTAAAGACACGTAGTCGTCAAGGCGAATTCTATTGGGAACTTGCTGCGCGTGCAGAGTATCCTGAGTTTCGGCATCCCAAAATTGTCTATCGAGGTGGGATTGCTATTCAGGCCTACTATGACACATCTGGGGCGTTTATCTTACAGAATAGTTGTTATTTCATACCGACTGACGACCTCTCGCTGCTGGCGATTTTGAACGGCAAACTTTTCCATTTCTATGCGCAAGCCCGATATCAATCCTCGTTTAGGAAACCACTGAGTGCGAAGAGTTGGATCAGTTTCTACCTGCCGGGACAAAAATCTCAACTGTTGAGTTTTCCGGTAGCGGAGCGGACAGAGGCGCAGAAAGCGGCCCTTGCGGCGTACGTTCAGTTAATCCTTGACGAACCCGACAGTCGCGAAGTCCCGGCCCTTGAGGAAGAGATTGACGCGTTGGTTTACGCGCTGTATCGGCTAACGGAGGCTGAACGCGCGTTAATTGAAGAACATCGGTAGCCGAGCGTCGCTGGAAACATCTATTTAGGTCCTAGCAGACCTTGAGAGGGGCCAACACGTTTTTCTTTATACATGCAGGTCCTAGCAGACCTGAAGAGACGTTAGTTTCCGACGATGTGTCGTTTCCAAACGGAAGACGCATTCATTCTGTTAATCGAAAGAAAATCGGTTGCAGTTTTGGGGGAGATATGGTAGACTCTAACGTCAGAATGGATGTTGCTTATATCCTCCCCATGCTGCACCGAATCCCGAAAACGATAGGAGGACATTGCTAAATGCGTATCGTTACGCGTGATGATATTCAGGGTATCAGCGATGCGGCATCGTTGATGCAGTTTTTGCGTGAAAAACTGGGGTTGCCTATCCCGGAAGGTGAAACCCTTGAAGATACAGGTCCACGGTTTAGACCAAGGGACCTTGGGCTGAGAGGACCTGTCGCAGATCATTTTTTGGATTGCCAGAAACTCCAGATTTTCCCTGGAGATACTTCGGAAAATCCTGAACCGTGGATCCTCTTCTTGGTGCGATTTAACACCAATCAGGGCTACGAATCTGCACTTCGCGCCATCTGTCCGGCCCTTGAGCGGAATGCCGGAGGCTCTGCCCCTTTCCGGTTTATCTGTACAGATGAGCATCTCCAACCGTTCGCGTTTGCCTACTTCAACGATTCGGCGGAGGATGACTGGCAGAACGCGGAGCTGACTATTTTTTCATGGCCTCAGGAGAATACGACTATCCACGTCTCTTATGAACATGAACTTCCTCCTGAGTTCGTTTTTGAGCCGCCGGTACGACCGGATCCGAGTCCTACGCGCGAGAGTTTGTTAGCCAAACTGCCGGAGGTGGGAACGCTCTTGAGGCATCATGGGAACATTTACAGTGGTGTTCACACCGGATACCGCCAAGCCTTCGTTATAGAGGACGTGTCCACTTATGAGAGGTTGTTAAACGAACATCCTAGCAGCGCGGACATCATAAAGCCGATGGTTGACATACCTTCGCGAAAAAAATGGAGAGCGGAGCCAAAGCATCTGATATTTATCCCAAGCAGTCTAAACACGCGATGGCCTTGGACTGATGCGCTTAACGATGTAGAAGCGGAGAGCATCTTTGCTATAACTTATCCCGCGGTTAGTGGTTATCTAAACGGCTACCGAGACGCTTTGAAGGAGCGCACGCAACAGGGAGAATTCTATTGGGAGTTCCCTTCAAGCAGGCGTTATGCTTTGCTAGAGTACCCCAAAATTATCTATCCGTATAGCCGGGGCAATTCGATGCGGGCGTGTTATGAAGAGTCGGACGCGCTTGTCTTAACGCCGGCATTTTTCATCCCTACAACAGACCTTTCGCTGCTCGCCGTTTTGAACAGCAAACTGTTTAGTTGGTGGGCGAGATCTGAGTGTCTCTCATCAAGTGGGAGTCGATTGGATTTCAAGAAAAGCATCATGGAAGTCTTCCCGGTAGCAGAGCGGACAGAGGCGCAGAAATCGGCCCTCGCGGAGTACGTTCAGTCGATCCTTGACGAACCCGACAGTCGCGAAGTCCCGGCCCTTGAGGAAGAGATCGACGCGTTGGTTTACGCGCTGTATCGGCTAACGGCGGCGGAACGCGCATTAATTGAAGAACATCGGTAGCAGCATGGCGAGGGGAACCCTCGGCGATTCGCGATCGCCGGGCCCTCGCCCTTCGGAGAGGGGCAGCGTGTACTTTGGCTCGTAGCGCGAGGGCCTGTCCCTCGCGGTCCCTCGGCTTCAACGAATGCGTCTATTCTTCAAAGAAAAGAGCGTGCGTTCCCATGCTGCACCGAATCCCGAAAACGATAGGAGGACATTGCTAAATGCGTATCGTTACGCGTGACGATATTCAGGGCATCGGCGATGCGGCATCGTTGATGCAGTTTTTAGACGAAAAACTGGGGTTGCCTATTCCGGAAGGTGCCACGCTGGAGCAAATTGCACGGCCCTTTCCGTTACCGTATCTTCGGCTTGAAGGGGGTGTCGCCGCCCAGGTCATTGAGTGCCAAGAGCTCCGCGTTCGCGCTGGGGACGCTTCCGGGACTCGGTTGCCGTTCCTCATCCGCTTTCGTGAGAAGGCAGGGTATCCCAAGCTCCTGTTTCACGTCAGTGAAGGATTGCAGCGGCAAGGCTATACCGCGGTGGATTTCGGTTTTCTCTGTGTTGATGAGCATTTTCGTCCGTTTGCGTTTGCTTTCTTTGAAGGTGCGGCGTTGACTATCCGTTCGTGGGGAGAGCAGCAGGCGCGCATCCACATTGACTCCGCCCATGAAATCCCGGCTGATTTCTTCCCTGCAAAACGAAACGCGCCAGCGATTGCGGAAGTTCCGTCTGAAGCGTTGTTGACGAAGATTGATAATACCGGAACGCGACTGGGAGACCTTTTGGAGCTCAACCGTGATTACATTGAAACTGGATGCAACTTGGCATTCGTCATAGACGAATCCAAACGCGAGCAGTTAATCGGTGAGGATGCGAAAAGCGATGAGCTCATAAAACGTGCCATTGGGAAGCCGCAGATAAAGAGGTGGCAACTGACCCCGAAGTATCTGATATTTATCCCAAGCGGCAAATTCAGACAGTGGCCCTGGTCCGGCAGAAACGAGTCGGGAGCAGAGCATATTTTTGCGGACGAATATCCGGCAATCCACGAGCATCTCAACGGCTATAGTGATAAGTTAAAAACACGTAGTCGTCAAGGCGAATTCTATTGGGAACTTGCTGCGCGTGCAGAGTATCCTGAGTTTCGGCATCCCAAAATTGTCTATCGAGGTGGGATTGCTATGCAGGCCTACTATGACGCATCTGGGGCGTTTCTCTTAAATAAGAGTCGTCGTTACATACCGACTGATGACCTCTCGCTGCTGGCGATTTTGAACGGCAAACTTTTCCATTTCTATGCGCAAACCCAATATCAATCCTCGTATGAGAAACCACTGAGTGCGAAGAACTGGATCGATTTCTACGAGCCGGGATACGAATATCGACTGCCGAGTTTTCCGGTAGCGGAGCGGACAGAGGAGCAGAAATCGGCCCTCGCGGAGTACGTTCAGTTAATCCTTGACGAGCCGAACAGCAGCGAAGTCCCGGCCCTTGAGGAAAAGATTGACGCGTTGGTTTACGCGTTGTATGGGTTAACGGACTCCGAAGTGAAGTTAATCGAGGAGGTAGACAACGAATGAAAGTCTTAGTCATCGGCGGCACCGGCAACATTAGCCGCGGTATTGTCGCCGCGTTGCAAGCGCGCAACCATGAAGTCGTGCTGTTTAACCGCGGGCAGCACGTAGATGTGCCGCCAGAAGACATGCGCGTGATTTATGGAGACAGGAGACAGCGCGTCCATTTTGAAGCCAAAGTCGGCGCGGAAGAGTGGGATGCTGTCATCGACATGATTAGTTTCAACGCTGAGGATACTGCCTCCGCAATACGGGCATTTCAGGGACGCGTCGGGCACTTCGTCCACTGCTCAACAGTGATGACATACGGGCCGCCTTTTGATGGGATAAATTTGCCGGAAACAGCACCGTTGAACGGCACCTCGGATTACGCACTGGGCAAGATTGCGGCGGATAATCTGCTGTTGGAAGCGCATGCACGCGATGGGTTTCCCGTGACGATTTTCAAGCCGTCCTACACGCACGGGCCAGGGATACCCCTACATCGGCAGCTCGGATGCGGCGGGGTCTGGATTGACCGGCTCCGCAAAGCGAAACCGATTATCTCTGTGGGCGATGGGACGAACTATTTCCAATTTTTGGCATCGCGGGATGCGGGGGTTGCGTTTGCAGCGGTGCTCGGCAAATCCGAGTGCTTCGGCGAGATATACAACCTCGTTCACCCGCAGCCGCGCACGTGGGATGAGTGGCAGGAAGTGGCCGCGGCGGTCCTCGGTGTTTCGGCAGAGTTCGTGCATGTAGCGCAAGATACGCTCATCGGCATCGATACGCAGCGGTATATCCATCTGCTTGACAACTTCGGGCATACGCAGATTTACAGCGGCGCAAAGTTGGCGGCGGTTCTGCCTGAGTTCGACCCGCAAACGCCTGTGACAGAAAGCGTTGCAGAGAACATCGCGTGGATGGACAAGCACAACCGCGTGCCGAATAGCGATGAAGATGATGGAGAGGATCGGATTATTGAAAGTATTCAGAGTCTTCCCCTTGCCACAAATTTGTGGCGTGCGTTTGGTGAGCGTTAAAAAAAAGGGCTAACAGGCATGGCGGGGGACAGGCCCCCACCCTACGGTATCGTGCGATTTTTTTGTCGTGCGTTTGGTGAGCGTTGAAAAAGGGCTAACAGGCATGGCGGGGGACAGGCCCCCACCCTACGGTATCGTGCGTTTTTTTTGGCGTGCGTTTGGTGAGCGATAAAAAAGGGCTCTAGCATGCATAGCGGGGGCCTGTCCCCCGCCCTACGGTATCGTGCGTTTTTTTTGGCGTGCGTTTGGTGAGCGATAAAGAAAGGGCTTTTGCATGCATGGCGGGGGACAGGCCCCCACCCTACGGTATCGTGCGATTTTTGAGGTGTAACCGTGCTAAAAATCAAATCGGCATTAGATTCAGAGAGACTTGACCGCGTGGAACGCGACCTGGGCGAGGTGGGGTTCCACATTATCAAGAACGTCATCACGCCCGAAGAGGCAGACGAAGCGCGCAAGGCGATATGGGCCCTCGTTGAGGAGGATATCGCAAACGGCCGGGACCACACTTACGGCGATAGTAAGATCCGGCGCGTGTGGGGCATCGTTGGCAAATCGCCTATTTTTCGGCGGCTTGTCCAACATCCCACAGTTATTGCGGTATGGAAACGGATGCTCGGCGAGGATGTCATCGCCTCAACGTTCACGGCGAACATCGTTGGTGCGGGCGCGCCCGCTGGCGGATGGCACATTGACTATCCCTACTGGGCGATGCAGCCGCCGTTTCCTTCGGGTTCATTGACGGGACAGACGGTGTGGATGCTGGATGCATTCACAGCGGATAACGGCGCGACAGCGTGTATTGCTGGCTCGCACAAAACGCTGCGCCGCCCAGAGTTAGGCGAAGCAGAGGGATTGGAGAAGAGCATCGCTGTCGCGCCGAAAGGTTCAATTTTGTTTACGAACGGTGCCATCTGGCACCAGTGTCTGCCAAACGTGACAGACGCGCCGCGCGTCGGGTTGCTCGGCATGTATAACCGCTCGGTTATCTATCCGCAGGAGGACATGCCTCGGCAGTTAACCGATGCAGCGTTAGCGGGTGAAAGCGATATCCTCAAGCAGTTGTTGGGGAGAAGTATCCCGTTCCGAGATGCAGACCGGGGGCACAATTGGCATCGGACGGAGGTGGGGTTTCGGCAGAGCGGAACCTAATGCCCAGCGGACATCATTCGGCCCTGGTAGGCGTGGTTACAAACCGCGCCTACTCAAAGTTTCATCGTGGGCGATGGATTTCTCTATCCAGAGCGCGTAGTCATCGGCGTATGCCTTGTAGACTTCCCGTAAAATCGGATAGATAATTGCCTGACACCGGGTTGCCTCGGAGGCGAAAACATCAAAATGCTCCTGCGTAAATGCAAATTCTTGCAGAAAATGCGCCGATGGGATTGAATTTTCAGACGCAACGAAGTCCTTGTGCATGTACCTAATGCCGAATTTTTTTTGGACTTCAGAAACTGTCTTGAAATCGCTGAAAGCCATAGGTGCTACCTCCTTCATTGGTTTATGATACACCGAGGAGAAATCGAGACCGGGAGGTCTCTCCTACATTGGTTTATGATACACCAATTCAGTCTGTGATGTCAATATTTTTCTATCAATTTGTTGCATTGTTGCAATTTCGGTTGCGATATGTTATACTTTTAATTGAAGACAGCGGGTAAATGCAACAAACAGCACCGGAGGAATAAGAGAATGAATCTACAGACTCACCCGTTCGTGCCAGAAGGAATCCTCCCCGAAAATGTCACGATGACGTTGGATGAATTCCTTGTGAGCGATGTGGATGGATACGAATACGTTAAAGGAAAATTGATACCTATGGCGGCTCCCTCGGCGGAACACGGGCTAGTTGGTTCTCGAGTCTTTATACGTCTCGGCAATTATGTCATTGCGAATCAACTGGGTGAAGTGGTTTGCGCGGAAACGGGCTTTCAAGTGGGCGAGCGCGTGCTAAAACCGGATGTCGCGTTTGTTTCAACACCACGGTTACCTGCAGACCTGATAAAGGCGTTCCCAGTTCCGCCAGACCTTGCTGTTGAGGTGATTTCTCTGTCGGAGACTTTCCGGAAGGTGGCTGAGAAAGCATTTGCCTATTTGGAGGCAGGAACGCGGCTTGTGTGGGTAATCGAACCGGGCTCAAAAACAGTGCTCGTCTATCGTTCTGAAACCGACATCACACTGCTTACGCGCGCCGAT
Organism: uncultured Poribacteria bacterium; assembly: GCA_958296135.1. Classification (GTDB taxonomy): domain Bacteria; phylum Poribacteria; class WGA-4E; order WGA-4E; family WGA-3G; genus AGPOR5. Next base: position 2,152,910 of record CATQHZ010000001.1, on the reverse strand, counting down.
ACCCTCACCGGGGAGGATGTTGTGGAAGGGTTTGTTTGTCAAGTTGCGGAACTTTTTGAGTTGCCGCGAGTTTGAATCTCCTTACATGCCGAAAAGAGCATCGTCCTAGCACGTCAAAGTGCTGAGGTAAGCCCTCGCTTGGAGGCACATCGTGATGAAGCAGGAACTTAGAAACCTGACACTTCCCTGCGAATGTCAGCGTTTCGGGGAACAGGACAATTATGCCTACCGTATCTCATGTTGTTTTAAGGAAATTTGTCTATGACATCTACCGCGCGGCCGGTGGCACGGAAGAAGATGCCAAAATCGTCAGCGACCATGTCGTTGATTCCAATCTTGCGGGCCACGATTCACACGGTGTCATCAACGCGCCGAACTACATCGGCGGGATGAAAGGCGGCCCGGCGGCGGCCAAGCTAGAAATCGTCCGTGAAAGTCCGGCGGCGACAGTCATCAACGCGAACGGTGCGCTCGGCATGGTTGCGGCGCGCAAGGCGATGGAGCTCGCCGTTGAGAAAGCGAAGACGTGCACTATCGGCGCGGTGGGATTACACCGCTGCGGGCACGCCGGCCGCATGGGCGAATATCCGCCAATCGCCGCTGCAGCTGGGATGATAGGCATCGTCCTGTTGAATGGCGGCGGGAGGTTTATGCATCCGCACGGCGGCACCTCGCGTCGATTGCCGCCAAACCCGATTGCGATATCTGTGCCACGCGAAAACGGTGCACCGCTGCTACTTGATATGACGCTGAGCGTTGTAGCGGGCGGAAAATTGCTTGTCCAAACCGCGCGCGACGAACAGATTCCAGAGGGGTGGATGATAGATGCCGCAGGCAACCCGATAACCGATCCGGTTGCATTTCGCGAACGGCCGGCGGACACGGCTGTGATGCCGCTTGGCGGCTTTCAGTTCGGGTACAAAGGCTTCGGGCTCGGTGTCATGATAGATGCAATTGCCGGTGGGCTCTCATGGGCGGGCTGTAGCCGCGAGAACCCGACGCGCGGCGCAAGCGGCATCGTCATGTTTGCAATTAACATTGACAATTTTATCGATTTAAGCGATTATGAACAAGAGATAGAGCATCTCGTGGCGTGGGTTAAATCCTCGGCGCGCCTGCCCGGCGTTGACGAAATCTACGTGCCGGGCGAATTTGAGGAGCGCAGCCGAGAACGCCGACTCAAAGAGGGCATCCCGATTGAAGAAGCAACGTGGCAGCGGCTCGTTACGGCGGCAGAGCAGGGCGGCGTTGCACCACCGCCAACTCTCCTTCCGGAGGAGGCATAGAGGATTTGTCCTCAATTCACCTCTGGCTTCACCTCTGGCGTTCGGGCCCGCCTGAGCCCGACTTTGATCTGGGAGTAGACACATTCATTCTTGTATGACATTCACAGCGAAATGAGACGATTTTGTGCTATATTACCCGCGATTTGCGCGTGCATAATAGGAGGAAAAAGCAATGAGAATCTTAAGCGGTTTGTTCATTCTGCTCATCGGCGTTACAGGGTGTGCTGTGCTTCAGGATACCCCCGTCGTTGAGATACCTTCGTCGCAGCTTTCCTGCGCGACGAATCCGGGGCTGGTTGATGGAGATCTGGAGACGATTAGCACGTTTAAGGTAAAAGGTTCGGTCCGAAAAGGGTATGTGCATGTTGGTGAGGAAAGCGGCCGCCGCGGCAACCTTCAACGGCAGTATCGGACCGAAATTGATGGGACTAAGCGGACAGACGCGGTGATTAAACTTGACGTGCCGATGTATGTCGCTTACGTCGAGGTCTACCCTGCATCGCGCGTTCCCGCGCTTGCTTTGGTGACGACAACTGACGAAGAGCCTCGGCTTGATGTCTCCTTTGAAGTTGTTTACGACAAACAGCATGAAAGTATAGAGGGCAAGACACCTGTCAAAATCCAGATCGGGCGCAAGGTGCTTTACCTCCGGCTGAGTGCCGATGCTATGGAGGACCAGCAGCATTCGGTTCGGAATAAGGAGACGCACCAGGTCAAAATCCCGCTGAAAGGTGCCTCTATCCGTGAGGTGAGATTTTACGGGCGGCAGTAGCGAGCGTGCGTGTGCGAAACGGCACAGTTCGCGGCTGCGCGCTCAGTCGATTTTTCTTTCACCGTAGGGCGGGGGCCTGTCCCCCGCCGGTGTGTTGATCCGCCAGGTGTTCGATTTTTCTTTCACCGTAGGGCGGGGGCCTGTCCCCCGCCGGTGTATAGAGGTCTCACGAAGAGGAACGGCATCAGCAACCCATGTCGGATATTGATACGATTGTGAAAGAAGTCTTAAAGATGTCGGAGGAGATAGCGAAGGAGAATTGAACATCTCCGCCGCTCCGGGGCTGCCGCCGCGAATTTTCTTGCATTTTCTTGCACAATAAGGTATCCTATTAACGCATACTGCAATTTTCGTCTGATTTTTGATACAAACCGGTGTCATCAAAACACCTTACCTGAATCGGAGGTTTAGAACCGCGATTGCAAAAACAAGAATTGAAGAGTGTGCCTGTCCAGAGCAATGCTGAAGTGCAGGCCCTGTTTGGACAGAGCGATGCCTTCCTGAAACTCATCGAAGACGATTTTGACGTGCGCGTCGTTTTGAAACGCGACCGGATTGCGATTATCGGCGAAGATTCCGCCGAAACCGAACGCGTCGCAACCGTGTTGGAATCACTACTGCACCGCATCCGGAAAGGCGAACAGATTCAGACTACCGATGTGAGCTACATGATTCGCGCATCGGGAGCCGGGGAAGCCGACACCTTGGCGGAAAGCAAGGCGGAGTCTATTCCTGTCTTCTCAAAGCGGGGTGTCATCCGGCCTAAAACCGCCGGGCAGCGACGGTATGTTGAGGCGATTAAGCACAATGACCTGGTTTTCGGCATCGGGCCCGCTGGGACTGGGAAAACCTACCTCGCCATGGCGATGGCGGTTTCCGCGCTCAAGAGTGGACAAGTGAGCAGGATTATTCTCACGCGGCCAGCCGTGGAAGCGGGGGAACGGCTCGGGTTTTTACCGGGTGATATCGCGGCGAAGGTGCATCCGTATCTACGCCCGTTATACGACGCGCTCTATGATATGATGTCCCCCGACGCGCTGGACAAATACATTGAGCGGAACGTCATTGAAGTTGCGCCTATCGCTTTCATGCGCGGCCGAACGCTCAACAATTCGTTCGTTGTGCTGGACGAAGCGCAAAACGCGACGATCGAACAGATGAAGATGTTCCTGACGCGGCTCGGCTTTGATTCTAAAGCGGTTGTGACAGGCGACATCACACAAACCGATTTGCCAACACACAAAGTGTCCGGCCTCGCGGACGCGCAAGAGGTGCTTTCCGGTATCAAAGGCATTGAATTCATCTACTTCTCAAAGGTTGATGTCGTGCGGCATGAATTGGTGCAGCGCATCGTTGAGGCTTATGAGCAGGCATCACCACAGCAGAACGTGAGACAGATACCTGCTCCCGCACCGGCTGAAGCGCAAGAGGCATCGGCGTGAGCAGCGAGGCAGTCCCATATTCCATCGGCATCACCCAAAACTGCTCGGATACTGAGTGTGACGTAGACATAGTTCACAGGGCAGTGTCAGCAACGCTGATGGCGCACGCCGCCGCATCCCCGGTAGGCGCGCGTTCCAAGCGCGCAACGCCGCCGGCGTATGAGGTCAGCGTTTTACTAACAGATGACGCGGAGATGACGCTCCTTAATTCGGAATATCGCGGCATGCTCGCGCCGACAGATGTCCTCGCTTTTGCGATGCGTGAAGGCGAAGACTGCGAGGCAGGGCCTCTGTCACTCCTAGGCGATATTATCATTTCGTTAGAGACAGCGGCCCGCCAGGCAACCGAAGCGGAACACTCACTTGAGACAGAGGTTGCGTTTTTGGCGGTGCACGGCGTGATGCATCTGCTCGGTTATGAACACGAAACGCCTCAAGAAGAGGCCGTCATGTTCGCGAAGCAAGAGGCGATTCTACGTGAGCTCCGCTTGAACGGAAGCAGTTCATCAGAAAAAACGTAGCAATCCCCAACGGCGGCGGTGCCGGCAAAAACGGGAGCCTTTGCCGCACGCCTTGCGAACGACGAAAAATTTCCAGGAGGTGTTATTGCTCGTTTGGACGACCTAGGTATAGCCCTCAGACTGTTCAGTTTATTGGTATTATTGGTGTTAACGGCACTGCTTTCAGCAGCGGAGGCACTGCTCACTCGGTTAACGCGTGAGGATATCCTCAATTTTGCTGAAGGAGAGGGCAAACGTTACGATGTCTTGGCATCCCTGCTGCGCCAACCGCGACGCTACTCGCTCACGATTATCACGGCGAAAACGATATTGATGGTGGTAAGCGTCCTCCTTTTTCTGACGCTTTTCCACTATCGTGTGGCAAATGCTGCCCTCGCTGTTGTGATGCTTGTCATTTTCGCCGAGTTGTTTCCGAAAAACTACGTGCAGAGTAGTTCCGGGAATGCGACTATCCAAGCACTCCGCGTGCTACGGGGAGTGTATTGGGCCGGATGCGTCATTTTTGTTCCCTTGGACTTCATTGCGAACATCGCCGTGCGAGTGTTTGGCGGCAAAGTGCGCGCGGAACAGGATAGCCTTGTCTCACCAGAAGTGCTAGATACGCTGGTGAGTGTCGGAGATAGCCAAGAGATTTTAGAGAAAGACGAACGCGAGATGATCTCGCGTATCCTCGGGCTGCCCGACAAAGTCGCGCGCGAGATTATGGTGGCGCGAACAGACATGGTATGCTTAGACATTTCAACGCCTGAAGAGGCAGTGCTGAAAACGACGATTGAGTGCCGCCATACGCGCATTCCTATCTATGAAGAGACGATTGATAACATCATCGGGGTGCTACACGTGAAAGATATGCTGGAATACTGGGCGGCTGGCGAACCGATCGCTCTGCGGCAGCTCATCGTCGACCGGGTGCCTTTTTTCACGCCGGAGAGTAAGAAGATTTCAGCACTCTTCCGTGAACTGCGAGAGCACAAACAGCACCTCGCCATCGTCGTTGATGAATACGGCGGCACAGCAGGCATCGTAACGCTAGAAAATATCATTGAGGAGATCGTCGGCGAAATCCACGATGAAGATGAAGTCGGGGAACAGGATGCCTATATTCAGCTTGATTCCAACACTTACTCCGTTGACGCGAGGCTGAATCTTGTTGAGTTGAACGAGAAACTCGGCACGGAACTAGAGGCGGAAAACATTGATACCGTCGGCGGGTTCGTCGTGGACCATCTTGGACGTGTGCCGGAGCAGGACACGCTGTTTGTCTACCGAGGCATCCGTTTCACAATCATTGAGGCGGATGAACGCCGCATCCATCGCGTTCAGATCCAGATGCCGAACACGCTGCCATCGGAATAGTAAGGCATTCCAGAATACGCCGGTTTGCGCGCTTTTCCGGCGCGTTTACCGGTATTGATGAGATACTTTCAAAATTTAATTTGACAAAACGGGTAAAATAGGGTATAATTAAGAAGGTATCCTTTGAATAAGCGACACCAAAGGACGTTGAACGCTATTTTCAGCACCTCTGTGCCTAGGAACTTGGCATGGCGGCGGATTGAGTCCCTTTTTGTGGCCCCTGGGTGCCGAATCGAAGGAGGGTGGCGGGTCTCGGGTGAGGTTTAAGTTGTCGGAAAAAGAGGTTGCGGCGGGCTAACAGCGGAAATCGACCTTTTAATTTGACAAATGCCGGTTTTTGTGGTATACTATATAACGTGTGGGTTGACGTTTGGACAAATCCCATTTTTTGACGGGGCGTAGCGCAGCCCGGCTAGCGCGCCTGCTTCGGGAGCAGGAGGTCGGAGGTTCAAATCCTCTCGCCCCGATTTCTCGTAACTTCGCTTCTCTGAAACCTCGTCGGAGATTTCTTACGGACTCTCCGACGAGGTTCCAAACCCATTTAAAGCAGCCGAGATGCTTCTCCACCCACACGGCACGGACGAAAACCATGCCCGCGCAAAAAACACAGGCTATTGTGATTCGCACCTTCCCCCTCCGCGAATTTCATAAGATTATCACCTTCTATACGCCGGATTTTGGTAAAGTGAAGGCTGTGGCTTACGGTGTAAAAAGCGCGAAAAGCCGACTCGGCGGCAGCTTAGAGCTCCTCAACCACGGCACCCTTCTTTTTGATCACCGCGAAAATCGGGAATTGCAAAGCATCACCGACTTTAGTCTCATCAACGGGTTTGACGCAATTCGCGCCGATTTCACGCGTATCACCTACGGCTGTTATTTCGCCGAATTGGTGGATGCGATTGCGTCGGAGGGTGCCGCGAATCCTGAGATTTTCGATTTACTGCAAAGCACCTATCAATGTTTAGCACAGGCTACCGATGTGCCACTGCTCGCGCGCGCGTTTGAGCTCAGGTTTCTGGATTGTGCAGGCTACGGACCGCGGCTCTCGCGATGTGCCTATTGTAGTTCAACCCTTGCCGGGCAATTGTTGGCATTTAGCGTGCGGCACGGCGGGATGCTCTGTAGGCAGTGCGAGTATCGCGACGCTTCCACATTTTCGATGGCACAGGGAAGTTGCGAATTGCTGAAGATGCTCCGAAAATCGGAACTCGGCGGATTAAACCGCATCCGCGCATCAGAACGCAACCATCGTGAACTCAAGCGCGCGCTCGGCAGTTTTATTGAATACCACACCGAAAGGAAACTCAAAAGCCTTAGATTTATTGAGAGAACTTTGTAGGAGTTACGCAGAACGAGATTTTCGCGTAAATCCTGAGGGAGTTGCTATGAGAAATAATATCTTGAGAAACTGGTTTTTTTTCCTGAGCATTGTGATATTAGGCTTATCCGTGGCCGGCGCGCAGGATGCCGCAGCCGCCATTACCGGCAAGATTTCCGGTGTTGCTACCGATGAGACGACAAACACGCCGCTAACAAATGCGACGGTAACCGTTGTCGGGACGAGCATCACCACGACGACAAACGAGGATGGCTATTACGTCATCACCAATATTGCGCCGGGTAGTTACGATGTGAAAATTGAACGCATCGGCTACGCTTCCGAGACTGTAATGCGCGCGACAGTTTTAGCCGGACTGACGACGACATTGGACTTCGCCTTGGCGAGTGCGGTTGTTCAACTAGAAGGCATCACCGTAACCGCCGCGAAACCGCTGATTAAGAAGGATGTAACGCAGACGACGAAGATTCTTGACGCGGAAGATATTGCCGCGATGCCGCGCGATACTGTCAACGGCATTATCGCAACGCAGGCGGGCGTTTCGGTTCTCAACTCGACTGGCACCCTACACATTCGCGGCGGCCGCTCTATGGAAATCAAATATCTGATTGACGGCATCCCCGTCAACGATCCGATTGGTAGAGGGCTCGGCGTGAGTATCAGTACTAACGCGCTTGAGCAGATGGAAATCATCACGGGCGGTTTCAATGCCGAGCACGGCGACGCGCAATCTGGCATCATCAATCTCATCACGAAAGTTGGCACACAGAAGTTTTCTGGTAGAATCCGATACCGTGTCGGGCAATGGATGACGCACCACGGCGAACCGCTCTATGGCCCTTGGCGCGACCCGGACAACGGATTTCGTCCTGTTGCCCTTGAACCCTTCAGAGGCATTTTCCTCGGCAAACCTTACGATTATCAGACACCTTATCGGGGTGACACTGTTACAGTCGGCGAATTGGCATCGCGTGAAGGCGAAGAGCAGGTAGTCTTTACCCAGATTGTGCCGGGTGTCTATGCCGACAAGACAGAAAACCCACTTCTACCTGTCATAGACGAAGCGACAGGCGAACCTAAGGTCGATCTGAATACTGGCGAGACGCTTATGGCGCGCCAGCCTTACAAAGACACGGATGGCACCCTCATTGACTACGAAAAAAAGCAGGTTACGTTGTTAGACGGCTACGTCGTCGATCTGAACCAGTATAGTGGGCTTTCCAACAATACGAAAAGTTATGATTTGAGCCCCAGTCATATCGGTGAATTCGCTCTCAGCGGGCCCATCTGGGGGAATCGGTTGACGTTTTCCTTCGCCAGCCAACTGCGGCGCGATGAAAGTTACCTTCCTAACGACGGTGGAATGGGATACACCCTTCAGGGCAAACTGAAGTTTGAAGTGACGCCGGCACTCAAGTTGAGCGCAAGTGGGCTCTTTGACCAGCGGGAAACCCACTCCTACGGCGGCAGGTTACGCTTTCTGCCGGGTGCAATTCCGGTCGGAGATAGAGATGCCCGAAGCATGTCCGTGCAGCTCTCGCATAACCTCAACTCTGGCACATTTTACACTGTGACGTTTGGGCAATTTCGGCGTGCATTTGAGAGCCGCCAACCCGATAAATTGTGGGACCCGCTGAATAAAACGTTCAACGATAACGCATGGGATCCGGAGAAATCGTTTGAGCAGAATCAGGCGGAAGGACGGATTCGGAACCCGACGCAGCAGGCATATAACGATACGAACTACCTCATTGCGGGTGATGACAATTCTTGGACGACGCGCAATTCTACCACGAATATCCTCAAGGCAGATTTTGTCAGCCAAGTCACCCAAAATCATCTTCTCCAAACTGGGGTTGAATTTTCGGCGCACAACATCTATAATTTAGGTGCTACCAATTATGGCAGTTCAAACCTCTACATGGAGTTTTACGATGTGAATCCTGTCTCCCTCAGCGTCTATGCGCAGGACAAGATGGAATACGCGGGGATGATTGTCAACGCCGGCGTGCGGTATGAGCTCTATGCGCCAGATGGTGTCTCCCCCGCCGATCCGCTCGACCCGATTGAACTCAACACGGATGGCACGATTAAACTAGATAAAAGCGTTTACAAGGTAGGGCTGCCGGTTATCAAGAACCCAGTGGCGGCGACTGTCAAACAGAGCATTGCGCCTCGCCTCGGCATCTCATTCCCGATTACGGAACGCGCGAAGTTGCACTTTACGTATGGGCACTATTACCAGATGCCGCGCGCCGATGATTTGTATGAGAATCTCAGCTTTGATATGCGCGGCGCGGTCCGCAGGCGCGGCAATCCAGACCTGGAGCCGGAGAGAACTATCGCTTATGAAGTCGGCATCGCGCAGCAATTCACCGATGACTTAACCGTAGCTCTCACCGGATTTACCAAGGATATTGATAAGTTAGTCAGTAGTGTCCACGTTGATATTACCAACGATTACAGTTATTTTATTAACGACATTTACGGGCGCGTGCAAGGGTTCGAGGTGACAATCCGCAAGTGGCGCACAGGACGGGCACCCGTTTCCGGCTCGCTCAGTTACACCTATTCCGTTGCGAAAGGGAAAGGCTCCAGTCGCAGTCTCGGCTACCTCACCTACTATTATCAGCAGCCCGAAGTGACAGAGAGTCATCCGTTAAGTTGGGATCAGCGGCATGTCGTTGCAGCGACGTTGGATATCCAGCTGCCGTTTGATGCCGGCATAAACCTGATTGGCCGGTATGGCAGCGGTTTGCCTTACACGCCGAATCCGGGGGCACCCATCAAACCTGACGTGAACTCCAAGCGGTATCCGGCGACTTACAACGTTGACGCGCTCGTCAGCAAGCGGAGCCGCATTGGCGGGTTGACGTATACTTTCTTCGCCGACATCCGGAACGTCTTCAACACGAAAAACCTCTATGACCTGATCGATCCGGTGACGTATGACCGGTATGGCATCCCGTTGAACGGCAAGAAACACGCCGATCCGACATCGTGGAGCTCGCCGCGCCTGATTATGGTGGGGGTGAGTCTGGATTTTTAATTTGACAGGTTTCGGGACACGAGTGAGGGGAATTAGGATGCGTGAAGCCCCACAAAATCAGACGAAGCATAAGAGAGGAACTTACCGTGAAAGTGCACGAATTCACACTCATTTTAACCGAAGAGCCCAACGAGGCAGAGGCTGACCTGCTCTACAGCATCTTTCAAGATGGGACGATTGCGACTATCGCAGGGGTACCGCAAATTAGTTTTCATCGTGAGGCTCTGTCGTTGGAAGAGGCCATCGGCACTGCACTCGCGAACGTTAGGAAAGCAGAGTTTGATGCTGTCCGCGTGGAAATTGAACCACGGGTGGTTTCAGGAAACCCACAGGTATTCCAAACCGAAATCCAAGCGCGCGGAACCTCCACCTAATCCACCGTGGCGGTTCGCGCTGATTGTCAGGGCGGATTTCTATATCCGCCCGCTGACATTATAAGGAGTCTAGCCAAATGAACTTGCAACAACTGATGCCGCTGTTGAATGTCTATCCTTCAGAAGAGGAGTTCTCAGACGATCTTGCGGACAATCTTGACGTGCTCAACGTGGGCACATTTGAAAATGTAGAGAGGGAAGCCAACGTCGGAAGGCGCGAGGCAGACATTGTAGCCGTCGGCGAAGACGGCATCCTCGTTGTTGAAAACCAGTTCGGCAAAGCGAATTGGGATCACTGGGGAAGACTTGAAGCCTACGCCCGATTGAAGGAGGCCGCGGTGGCTGTCCTAGTGGCTGAGGACTTTGAGGGGCTCATGATCGAAACGTGCAGGCTGCGCAACGAAGAAAGTGAGATCGACTGGTATCTCATTCAAGCGCAAGCGAATTCGCACAAGGAATGTTTCTTTCAACACATCGTTAGACCTACGTTAGATGTGCGCGTTGAGAGGGAAACCAGTACTGAATACAGTGAATTCTGGGCACCAATCCGCAAGCAGGGACTGTTTGCCGGAAAACAGGTACCTATTAACATGGCTGGAGCAATTGGAAAGACAGTCAAAGGCAAACGCGTGCGATTAACTCTCCAACTTCGCAAGCACCGCTGCTATGTTCAACTATCTTTTAAGGGTGAGAATAGGTTGGAACGCAGGGACGATATTGTCAGATTGTTCCCAAAACCCCCATGCGACTACCACGTCAGGGAAGCCCGCAAGTCCGTATCGGTTATATTCCCTGTTCTTGAGAAAGGCAAGGAAGACCGCGAGGATTGGGACGAAGTCCGCGATAAATTAGGCACCAAGGGCACCGACATCTACAACAAGATCAAAGATTCTGACGTGTAGTGGAGGAGGCATTCCCCGAGGCATTCCCCATGGATTACACCCTCATGGAAGTCGGCATCGACGATGCCGAAACCATCACCGATATAACGCTCCAGAGTTACGAGGTGGCCTTCAACAAACCGTTCTATATGGCGCGCGATGCAGCAATACGCAGGTGGAAAGCATACATCCGCAAGGAGCATCATCCACAGAAGGCGAAGGAGCAGCGAGTCATTTACGCCGCATTCGCCGGAACAAAAATGATCGGTTACATCGCCGGGCATTTGACGGAACGGATGGGGCTGGAGAGCGAACTTCAATCCATTTACATCCTCCCGGAGCATCAACGGCGCGGGGTCGGCACATCCTGCGGATTTGCAGGATTGCGGCATTAGCGGAGCAGAGGCGGCAGAGATGCGGGCCCGCTTTGCCTCCTTTGTTGAAGACTGGGAAAGCCCCGAGATGAGTGTTTACGATAACTATGACGAGGAATTCGCCAAACTGCAAGCGGCTCGGCAGAAGGCGTAGCTCACACCGCCGGGCGGCACATAATGAATCTTGACATCGCGCGCTTGCGAAGCGCAGCCACCATACCCAACCTTATCCTAATCGGCATCCTGATAACCTCAGGGGCATTGGTGCTACGACACCTTGGCCATAGCGGGATAACCTATTGGGACGAAGGATTCCACGCTGTTGTCGCTCGGAATTTGACGAAACATCCGCTTAAATTTACGCTTTACGATGAACCTTGGTTACCCTACAACTACAAAAGTTGGGGCGATAACCACATCTGGCTGCATAAACCGCCTGTCGCGATGTGGACGATCTGTCTGTCGCACTTTATTTTCGGTATCAACACGTTCGCGCTACGGCTGCCCTCTGCAATAAGCCTCGTCATTACGGTGTGGCTGACGTTTCGCATTGCTTCAGAACTGTTTGACAAACGCGCCGGGTTAATCGCCGCATTTCTGCACGCCTTCAACCCGTTTCTGTTTGAATCGGTTCACGGGTACCGCTATTCAGATCACATTGACATCGCGCTGCTCCTCTGGGTGCAGGTTTCGTGCTGGCTGCTGCTCTGCGCTATTCGGACAGGGAAACGATGGACTTACAGCTTATCGGGCGTAGCGATGGGCATCGCCTATCTATCAAAAAGTTATCTCGCGCTGATCACGTTCGGGATTGCGTTTGTGGTGTGGTTCGCCCAACGTGCGCGCTTACAAAACGCGCCTACGGAAACAGCACGTCGGATTCGGATTGGAGACATTGGCATCCTGCTCCTGTCGGGAATCGCGACGGTGGCACCGTGGGTTATCTACTGTCTCATCCGTTATCCAAACGAATTTTTGTGGGAGCACAAACGGGTGTTGGACCATCTCAACACCGATGTCGAAAGTTGGGGCGCGACATGGGACAGACCGCTGTTTGACTACATGATTCTGTTTTATCCGCTGTTTTATGCGGCACTCCTCGCAGCGGTGCTGTGTCTGATAATCGTGCTTTTTAAAAACCGACGGCTCCCCGAACTTTTCGTGCTCGCGTGGGGCATCGGTGTGATTGTGCCGCACACGCTGGCACAGACAAAAACGCCATCGGCGACGATGATTGCCGTGCCGCCGCTGCTTATATGCCTCGCGGCCGTCATTAGTTGGGCGTGGAAAAAGAAAGACTGGCTTTACACCGCTATCTGGGGTGCGGCGATGCTCGCGATTACTGTCATCCCAGGTGGGCGTTCCTTGGTAGGGAGTCGAGATCAATTTGATGAGCTCAACGCGTTCGCGCCGTTCGTTCAGACAAACTTCTGGATTATCGTGCAACTCATCAGTTTTGGTGTGCTGCTCGCGATGCTCGCTGGCAGCTATTTACTGCTTCGCGCGAGGAAATCGCAAGAGTGGGTGTGGCGCGGCCTTCGCGCGATGGCTCTGATGATTTCGGTGTTTTATGCGTGGGGCTATGTCAATTCCGCCTACAGCGTCACGGCACGAAATAGCAAGGTTCCGTTGTATGAGACAACCGGCCCTCGGCTCCAGCGTGAGATGCCGGAAAACGCCTGCTTTTTTCTGGACGATGAGCGCGTCGGCGCGCACTTCGATTTGATGTATTACGCCGACCGGTCGACTTATCAGATTTTCAACAAGCATAGGGAAGCACCGCGCGATTTCGTCAGCGATGCAAAGAAAGCACGGGAAGCAGGCGCGATTCCGTATCTCTTTTCTGTCAAGGAGACAGCGCACACAGCGCATGATTACCCGCTGTTTCTTGAAGGCGAGGTGGAGCTCGGGCAGGGCAAGACGCAGCGATACCGGATTTTCGAGCTCACGGAGACTCGGTGAAAGGAGGATACATGAAATTTTTATATCAGGCACATCGCGGAAACCGCCGAAGTGTCTTTTTTTCGGTAGGCGCGCGTTGCAAGCGCGCACTGAGCTCCGCGTTCTTCGTTTTTATCAGTTTATCGGCAGTCGCCGCCGTGGATTGGAAGGCCCTTGATGTTGGCAACTTGTCTTCCGCTGTTTACAACACCGCGGTCATCGGGTTTCCGAGCAGCCCTACCTCGAATCCATCAGGATGGTGGCCCGCTGGCACAAACGATTCCTATCTCTATGAAGGAGATATCTGGCTCGGTGCGAAGAAGGGCGGCGAGGTAGGTGTCTCGGTATCAGATAGCGGGCAATCCGAGCTCTGGCCGACAGACGATGTGCCTGAAGTCATCTCGGATAAACCCGGCACCACCACGAAAGGGACACCGACGAGCCAAGCGGTTATGTTCAAATGCACCGATATGAACCCAGAGGCAAATAAGGGATTAGTGCTTGGGTTGGATATTGAGGTTCGCGGTTTCCAGTGGAGTTACGCGCCGCTCTACGATTTCTTTATTTTAGAATATAAGGTTACGAATGTTGGGAACGACACGCTGGAATCTCTGTTCATGGCGTTCCGGTATGATGTGGATATCTCTAGCAACGAAACCGGCACTGCGAGTTACTCCGCCGATGACTTCGTCGCGCTGGACCAGACTCCCGATTCACTGAGTCCCGAAGCGCACCCGAACCGCTACCTCTCCTACGGATTCTCCAACGCCTCTGCGCCTGGTTACATCGGTTTGCGCGTGCTAGATGCCTATATGCAGGATACTGGGGCGAAAATCCCTTTTGCGGCGCACAAACGGATTACTATTTCCACAGATCCGACGACAGATGCGGAGATGTATGCTTTGATTAGCACCCCCGGCGTCGATGCACTGCCTGCAAATTACGATGACCAGCGGTTCATTCAGTCTTACGGTCCGGTGGAATCACTTGCACCAGGGCAGTCGTTCACGGTTGTCATCACGGTAGCCATCGGCGAAGGACTCGCGGGATTGCAAGCATCTTCGGATTGGGCGCAGCGGTTGTATGACGATGATTACGTCGCACCGGCACCGCCGCCGTCGCCGCGAGTCACCGCGTATCCTGCCGATAGACAGGTTACCCTTGTCTGGGAGAGTGAGGGGCTTTGGGTTGATAACGGAGTCAGCAAAAGCATTGAGGAATATGTTGATGTCACGGATTCGGAGAAAATTTTTGAGGGGTATCGCATTTATAGACGGGATACCTCCTACGCCGAATCCACTGGCGAACCCGTGGCAGATTGGAAAATGCTGGCGGAGTTTGACAAACCGAGCGCGACCGGCAATTTCTTCACCGTGGCGCATGTCGGGAAATTGTCAGACTCTACCATCGCGAGCATGGGTGACGAACCTTACTTCGCTGATTTCTTCAAAAGCGCGATTTACGTCATCAAATTCAATTCTAGCACGGCCTTTGAGGTGATTAACACAACGCTGTGGGAAGTGATGGCATATAACGCCGAATTTCCGAATGATGGCGGCGGATACGCTGTCATCAAGGATTTTGATACCGGTGAGGCATATCCCGATGGCACTTATCGTTCCGGCGAACCGATATACTTCGGCGGGTTATATGTGACAATTACGGATGGCCCCTCAGGGCCGCCGGTCGCCGGCGATATTTTCCGCGTCGTTTCAACGCCTTCAATGGCACTCGGGGAGGACGCGGGTATCAAGAATTTCTATACGGACGAAGGGCTGACGAATGGGCTCCGATACACCTACGCTGTCACCTCCTTTGACACCGGTAACCCGACAACCGGACTGGTAGCGATGGAGAGCAGCCAGATCGAGACGATGGTCTCTGTCGTGCCGCGCGCGCAACCTGCAGGGTATCGCGAAGCATCTGTTGAATTGGAACATCACGGAATTGGCACTGTCAGCGTAGAGCCAATGGTGCTCGCGTCGAAAGAGGTTACTGGGCATCAGTACAAAATCGTCTGGCGCGGGGCGAAGCAGACTGGCCCTGGCGCGTATATCACAGGCCCCGGCTATCAGCCGCCGACTTACGACATCGTTAATACGACGACGAATCAGAAGGTGGTGGAGAATCAAACGTTTGCCTGGTATGAGCCAGACGACGGCGCAGCCGTTGAGGTGCTCTCACCGATGTTTGATGGAATCGTTTTGAAGATAAAAGGAGTTGACGTGTCCTACGGCAGTCCCACCGAAAACCCGATTCACGATGTGAAACTTGTCGAAGGTGCTGTGACAGGCTGGTCTGTCGATATTCAATCGCCCGGTGTCGGTGAGAATACCTGGCCGAACATTTACTGGGCGACTTATTACCGGCCGCATACCTATTCGATCACGTTTATTGACGACATGCACGTCAAAGTGGTAGACGAAGATACCGGCGAGGACATCCAATTCAACGATCAGCGTGCCGACGGTTATGCGATTCTGACAGGCTCTGGCTGGCGTGATGAATATAGCCGTGAAGATACGCCGGCCTATTTTCGGATTTTCATCCGTGGCGGGTATGTCTTCATCAAGGACCCGAGTCAGGAAATCTCTGCGGGCGATGTCTTCCACGTTGAAATGGGGGGTGTCAGCGCGCCGCAAGATGGCGATGAGTTTCTCATTACGACGCGAGGCGAGACGCTCATCGCGCGAGACATTGAGGCAGATTTAGGGAAAATCCGCGTCGTGCCGAATCCTTATTTTGTTACAAACCGGGCAGTCACGGCGGAAGGCACGGATAAAATCTTCTTCACGCACCTGCCGCCGCGCTGCACCATTCGCATCTATACGTTGGCGGGTGAGTTAGTCCGCTCGATTGAGCACGAAAGCACAGGGCTGTTCAGTCCGGAAGACCGGTTGGCACAAGGCGACAGGGGCGGCACGGCGGAGTTTTCGCTGCTGAACCTTCACAATCAGGCTCTCGCGAGCGGCATCTATATCTATCACGTTGAGGCACGCGATGAAAGCAACACCGTTATCGGCAACAAAATCGGCAGGTTCGCGATCATTCGATAGGTTTTTCTGTATGGCCCTAACGGATGTAATAAGCATGCATTTTGCAATTGCATCCTCTTACCAGCGCTGCTTGCGCCGTTGTTGCAAGCTTGCATCACTTTCACCGTGGTTGCAAGACTCGCGCTCGCTTCTACCACCCAACGAACTTGTTGGATGCAACGCTGGCGTGCGAAGGGCCTAGACACACTTGTTTCATAAATGTGGAGATGCACATGCGCAACACAACTTATGTTCTCCTATTTACTCTCTTGTTAACACTACCGGTAGGCGCGCTTTGTAGGCGCGCACATGCCGTAACCAACGTCGGTACTGCCGGTGCGCAGTTTTTGAAGATTGGCCCCGGCGCGCGGGTGGACAGTTTAGGCGGCGCATTCGGCGCGCTCGCCAATGACGTGACTACGATTTACTGGAACCCAGCGGGGCTCAGCCAACTCACGAAGACCAGCTTTTCGGACACGCACACAATCTGGCTCGCTGATATCCGCTACAACTATCTTGCGTTCGCCACACCGATAGAAAAAATCGGGACACTCGGCGCAAGCGTGACTTTCCTCAACGTGCCCGACATGGAAATCACGACGCTGGCGAAGCCGGATGGCACCGGGCTCTGGTTTTCTGCGTGGGATGCAGCGGTATCGGTGGCGTATTCTCGGCAGCTCTATGAACGAGAATCTGGTGTGAGGCTCTCTTTCGGTGTGAACGCCAAATACATCCATCAGCAGATTCATCGGGAAAGCGCGCGCGGCGTTGCAATTGATGTCGGGACGTTATATCATACCGGCTGGCGAAGTTTGCGCATCGGCATGTCTTTCTCCAACTTCGGCCCGGAGATGCGTTTCAGCGGCCCATCCCTGGAGACCGGTGCCGAAGAGGCTGGTGACTTGAGAACTGCCGACTATCGTCCGTTCCCTGATACGACGAATCCGTCGCGCAAGGCGGCGTTAGAAACCGTGGATTTTCCGTTGCCGTCTAACTTCCGGCTCGGTGTCGCCTATGATCTGGTTGATAGCGGGAGCAATTTTCTCACCGTCGCGCTTGATGGCAACCATCCAAATGACAATAGCGAGCGCATCAACCTCGGCATGGAGTATTGGTATCGGAAGATGGCTGCTATTCGCGCCGGCTACAAGTTCCGCTTGGGCCCCGAGCGAAGCAACGACGAAGAGGGGTTGACGCTTGGGTTGGGCCTACATCTGAATGTTGCCGCGACGCTGCTTTCTCTGGACTATGCATACGCGGATTTTGGGCATCTGCAGCAAGCGCACCGGGTCAGTTTGGGACTGAAATTCTGATTTAAAAAGGTTGATAATCTTGGCATCAATGTGGTATCCTATAATCAACTTCTGTCGGTAGTCGCGACTCCCGGCTATCCCTTTTTCAAAGGAGGACATAACGATGACGAACGAACGGCTGACAATTGAAGAGATAGAGGCGCGATTCCCAGATGCATGGCTGCTCATCGTCGAGTGTGAATTCGACGAAAATATTGAAGTTCTCGCGGGCCGAGTTGTAGCGCATAGCAAATCGAGTGCGGAGATTGAAGATGCTTTGAAGCACTACAACGGACATCTTGCGATATATTCTACGCGTAAAATGCCCGAGGATATGGGGTATCTGTTATAATGGCGCGTATCTCCTTTAACCGCCTTCATCCATCACAGTTGATTACGGTTCAGGTTAACGTCGGCGGCATCACCGCAAACGAGTCCCGCTCTTTTCCTGTGGGTTTAGATACGGGAGCTACGTTCACCGCTATTCCGACAAAAGTCGCCTTGGATTTAGGGTACGACCTAGCAAATCCAAAAAAAATGATGCCAATCCTCACCGGCAATGGGATTATTTCCCTGAAAGTCATCACTGTGCGTCAATTAACAGCAATTGGTGAAACTGTTGAGGATATTGATGTTGTATGTCTGGACTTGCCGGCAAGTTCAATGATAAAAGGACTGTTAGGCTTGAACTTTTTGGAACGTTTTGACATTGAGATATTGTTCTCAACAAACACGATTGAGGCCAGACCGCGCTGAGGCGGTGCCGAAGGGGGGGGCGGAGCAGTGTTCGCACCTCGCGCGTCTAGCTGAAATGGTAGTTCTTGAGCCATACTGATGCGAGTGGGAAAATCATAAAACTGCGGACGAACTCGTTCTGCGAATTGTCAGGACTATTTAGTTTTCCGTTTTTGAGGAACCCTCTCACCGTGAAAAGTCGCTGCACCGTCCGCGTAGGTCAAGCTCGCCTGCGTTCAAAGGAAACTCCGACAGGTCGGCATCGGACGAAAATTTGCAAACGAACTCATTCTGCGAATCGTTTAAAGAAGGTTGACAATCCTGGCATCAATGTGGTATCCTATAATCAACTTCTGTCGGTAGTCGCGACTCCCGGCTATCCCTTTTTCAAAGGAGTACGTAACGATGACGAACGAACGGCTGACGCTAGAAGAGATGGAACTGAAGTTCCCCGATAAATGGCTGTTTATCGTTGATTGTGAATACAGCGAAAATACAGAGTTGCTATCGGGGATAGTCGCTACCTATAGTGAATCCTGCGATGATATTCACGATGCCTCTATGCGCTATGAAGGTGGCGCGGCGATACATTATACCGGCAGGATGCCGGAAGGGATGGAGTACATATTGTAATGGCATGCATATCGTTTAGCCGCATCTCTCTGTCTCGGTTAATTATCGTCCGGCTTCGGGTTGATGGCATCAGCGCGGGGACCTTCCGAGATCTGGCTGTAGGTTTAGACACGGGTGCTTCGACTACCCTTATTCCGCCCCAGGTCGCTGCGGCCTTAGGATATGACCTGTCAAATCCAAAGGCGGTTAGACCGATTACCACCGGTGGCGGTCGCATCTTCTCGAAAGTCATCACTGTGCGTCAATTAACAGCAATTGGTGAAACTGTTGAGGATATTGATGTCCTCTGTCATGATTTACCTAGCGAGTCAATAGTGAGAAGGTTGTTAGGCTTGAACTTTTTGGAACGTTTTGATATCAACATCTCGTTTTCAACGGGAACCATTGAGATTCGGCCTTACTAGGCTAGGCTTGAGCAAGCGTTCTTAAAAAACTCTTGATTAAAGATACCCGTTATGCTACAATGAATCTGAATCAATCCATTTTCATGGAGAAAACTCGCGCAAGCAGATTAGCCAAAGAACATAGTCATCGTCAACGACGATGACGGGTTACGTAGGGAAGCGTGCTTGCACAGACACTGCATATCAAACGCTTGCGCCCGACGAAAAAATGACTTTCCAAGAAATTATTTTAACATTAGAAAAATTTTGGGCGGATTACGGATGCGTTATCCAGCAACCTTACGACGTTGAAGTGGGTGCCGGCACCTTTAATCCGGCCACCTTTCTGCGCTGCCTCGGGCCAGAACCGTGGCAAGTCGCGTACGTAGAGCCCGTGCGGCGGCCGACCGATGGCCGATACGCTGAAAACCCCTTCCGGCTCGGGGCGTATTACCAATATCAGGTAATCCTGAAGCCCGCGCCGGAGAATGTGCTACCGCTCTATCTTGAGAGCCTCTATCACCTCGGCATCTCGCCGCGCCAGAACGATATCCGTTTCGTCGAAGATGACTGGGAATCGCCGACGCTCGGTGCCTCTGGACTCGGATGGGAGGTGTGGTGGAACGGCGCGGAGGTGACGCAGTTCACCTATTTCCAGCAGATGGGGAGCATTGAACTCGATCCGATTTGCGCCGAGATTACCTACGGCCTTGAGCGCATCGCACTCTATTTGCAGGATGTGGACAACTTCTTTGACATCCGATGGAACGAACATGTCAATTACGGCGATGTCTATCGGCAAAGCGAGGTGGAACACTCTATCTACAACTTTGAGCGCGCCGATGTGGACATGCTTTTTCAGTTGTTCAGCACTTACGAAAAGGAGACATACGCCTGTTTAAACGCGGGATTAGTGCTACCCGCGGCAGATTATGTGCTGAAGTGTTCGCACACGTTCAACATGCTGGATGCACGCGGTGTCATCAGCGTTACTGAGCGCGTGAGTTACATTGAACGGGTGCGGCGGCTTGCACAGCGAATAGCGCGCGCTTATGTCAAACAACGCGAAGAGATGGAGCATCCGCTCCTTGGAAAATGGGATGAGTCTCCTGCGGTAGGAAAGCCCGCCCCAGTAGGAGGGTCCGCTGGTTCCGATTTTGTCATACCTACCGATGATACGACAGAGCTCCTATTTGAAATCGGCACGGAAGAGATACCGGCAAGTTACGTCCCGCCGGCACTTGAACAGCTGCGGCTCATGGCAGAAGACGCGCTGACAGAGCACCGAATAGGATTTGACGAGGTGAAAACCTTTGGCACGCCACGCCGCATTACACTCTCCGTAAAAGGTATCGCTACGCTCCAAGAGCGCAAGGAGACGGAGGTAGTCGGCCCGCCGAAACGTATCGCTTACGATGAAAACGGCGAACCGACGAAGGCGGCAATCGGTTTCGCGAAGACGCAAGGCGTTGCACTCGCCGCGCTGCGTATCGTTGAAACGCCGCGCGGCGAATACGTCGCCACTTCCAAACAAGAAGAGGGATTACCAACGCGAGAAGTATTGAAAACTCTCCTGTCGGGATGGCTTGAGAAACTTCGCTTCCTGAAAACAATGCGCTGGTTTTCAGAGGCGGAATCAAAACGGAAGCGGTTTGCACGTCCTATCCGATGGCTTGTGGCACTCCTTGGAGAAGAAGTTGTGGAGTGCAATTATGGTGCGTTGGCCGCCGGACGACTCACCTATGGACATCGCTCGCTGCACCCCGAACCGATAACGTTGGCCGCCGCTTCGCTAGAAACCTACGCCGCGCAGCTGCGAGACGCGAATGTCATCGTAAACCCGGAGGAACGGCGCGATACGATTGCCGCCCAAGTCACGGGCATTTTAGCATCTGAGGGATGCTTGCCAAAATTGGATACTGAATTGCTAGACACGGTAACCTATTTGGTAGAAAACCCACAGCCGCTCGTGGGCAGTTTTAGCGAGTCGCACTTAGCACTGCCGCCTGAAGTATTAATCACGGCGATGAAGAAGCATCAACGCTATTTCCCGATGTGGAAAAACGACACGGAACTCGCAGCGGCGTTCATTACGGTTTCCAACGGAACAGATGGGAATTTTGACGGTGTCCGTCACGGAAATGAACGCGTCTTGCGGGCACGCCTCAACGATGCAGAGTTCTTCTATCGTGAAGACCAGAAGAGTAGCCTCGCCGATAAAGTGGAACGGTTAGACGCGGTTGTTTTCCATGCAAAACTCGGTTCGTTGCTAGAAAAGACAGAAAGGCTCAAAGCGTTAGTTCAGTTCATCGGTGAAGAGCTACAAGTTGAGGAGACGACATGTCGCGATGCCGAGCGCGCCGCATGGCTTTGCAAGGCGGACTTGACAACGCAACTCGTGATTGAATTTCCCACGTTGCAAGGGGTTATGGGCAGATACTACGCGCAAAACGCTGGCGAAGCAGAACCTGTTGCCACCGCTATTGCCGAACACTACCAACCCCTTGGCGCGGATACCCCCCCGCCGGAGACAGAGGGAGGGGCCTTGCTGTCCATTGCGGACAAATTAGATACTATCGTCGGATACTTCGGCATTGAGGAACGCCCGACTGGTTCGCAGGACCCGTATTCCTTACGGCGGCACGCCCTCGGCACGCTTCGCATCCTTCAAGACAGGCAGCTGACGCTCTCATTGGATGCTGTCGTCAAAAAGGCACTGTCGCTTTATGCGATTGATTTGGCTGCGGATACGGAAACAAGCGTGCTCGGTTTTATCAAGGAACGCTTTCTAGGCAGGCGCGGCATCCTTCAGACACACGGCTACGCGCCCGATGTCGCGGCGGCAGTGCTGGCGGTGGGCGAGATAGAGGTGCCTAACATTTTTGAACGCGCCGATGCAGTGGCAAGTTTTCGGTTGACTTCAAACTTTGAAGTGGTGTATAATGCGCTCAATCGGGTGTTGCGAATCTTGCCGGAGACACCGCCGATGGATGTGGATGAAACGCTGTTGATAGACGACGCGGAGAAAAGCCTGCACGCATGTATCTTCGCCGCGGAACCACACTTTGAGCAGAACGATGCTTCACAACTGCTCACACATCTAGCGGAACTACAGCCGGCAATCGATCGGTTTTTTGACGATGTTCTGGTTATGGCAAAGGAACCCGATTTGCGCGCGAACCGGTTGGCGTTGCTAAACCGCATTGCGAGACGCATCTATGCCGTAGCTGACCTGACGAAATTGGTAATTGCAGGGTAGACTACGCTCCCGGATGCCCTGGTAACAACGAAGAAGGAGGCGACATTCTTTCCGAAGCGGTGTTGCGGCTACATTCTATGAAAAAATACGCGATAATTTGTATACGTCTCACCCTCGCCGTAGCGATTGCGGCTCTCATCGGGTGTGGCGAAAAAGAGGATAAGGACATTCTTGAGGCGCGAGGCGCGATTGCCGGCGGCGATTACGCGACAGCACAAACAGCCATTCAAAAGGCAGCGACGAACGATGCCGCGAATCAGGAAGCGCAGCTTGTGGGTACGTTCCTTACACTGCGCACAAGTACCGACGCGGCCAGTTGGCACAAAGCCATCGCGCAATCGGTAGCGCACCTTCAGACAGTGAACGCCGACATCCTCACTATCTCTCTGCAGGAAGACCCGGATTCTGACGAACTTGACCGGCAGGAACGGCTCATCCGTTCGCGGAATTCTATTTCTGGGACCTTCGCTGCGTCTCTCGCTGGGGCGGTGGAAAAACGCGCCGAGCTTCTCCCCGAATTGATTGCACACGCCGATTCTATAGTAGTTATCGCATTGTTAGAGGCGGAAAAGTGCTATCAACCGGCTGCACGCGCCACAGTTGCGCAACTCGCCGCGAAACTAGGTGATGAAAAACCGGTCACGGAGCTGCTGACTCAGGCGGCGCAACATACAGACGCGGGCATCCGAAAAGAGGCTGTCCGCTACCTCGGCGCAATGCGGAACGCGGAACTCATTCCGGTCTTTGAGTCGGTGCTCGCCAAAACAGATGAGGCATCGGCTGTTGCATATCGAGCCGTTGCCGCGCTTGAGCAACTCATAGGTTCGGAGCACCTGGGCCGAACTTCCCAAGCACTGCAAATGGCACTGAAAAACAACAGTGCGCAGGTTCGGATGCACGCAGTCAAACTCCTCGGTGCTCGCCAAGCCGAGAGTGCTGTTCCCGAGCTCGTCCGGCTCCTCGCCGATTCAAACAGTTATGTAAAAGCGGCAGCGATAGATTCGCTCAACCGCATCGGGGATGCAGCGGTTGCCCCGTTGCTTGAGGTGCTGGAGACAGGTGCGCGAAACCTGATTCCTGACGAGGGTACTGGGACTGCTAGCGAATACCGATACATCGCGAGTGCCTATATTGACGATTCGTGGATGAAAAAGTATCGGATTAGCGCGCAGGCCGCGGCGATTCAGACGCTAGGGCACCTTAAGGCTGAGGCGGGAGTTCGTCCGCTGATAGAACTGTTAGCGGATGAAGATTTGAAAGCCGAGGCATTAGCGGCACTCGTTGCGATGCGCGGCGTGGCTGTCCCAGCCATGCAGGATGCCCTCAAAAATGACACCGATGCGATACGGATAAAGGTTGCAGAAGCACTCGGCACTCTTGGCGATAGGCGCGCGATAGCACCACTGATCGAGGCGTTGGATAACGATGCTCACAAGGAAGTCAAGGCACTCGCGGCGACGGGACTGGGAAATATGCGGGCACGAGGCGAAAACAATCGGGCTGTTGTCTCACTGACAAATGCTCTGACTTATGACGATACGACAGTTACCAACGCGGCAGAGGCACTCGGAAACATCGGTGTAGCGACGGAAGAGACTGTGCAAAAATTGATTGTCATCTCAATGGACAAGCAGCGACGCGAAACGGTGCGCTCGGCAGCGATTGCCGCGCTGTGGCAGCTCAAACCTGCGAACGCTACGCAACCGATGCTCCTGCTGATGCTGAGCGACGAAACCAGCCCTGTCATCCGGGCGAATGCCGTGAAAGTGTTGAGCCGAATTGAGACAGATGCAACCATTCCCGTGCTCCTCTGGGTTTTGTCGACGCGATTTGATGAAATCTCCGATTTCCAGCGACACATGAAGCGCGAGTATAAAACGCTTGACGCGCTCCGAGCTCAGGTTGACTCCTTGAAAGTTCTGTGGACAGCGGATTACCCACGTGCCAACTATCGGACGTGGGGTGAGTTAAAGCCTTTTCCGAGTCTCGTGCGAAGCGAAGTCGCGCGAACACTCGGCATCATTGGTAGGGACGAGCCCCTGGTCGCGAAAAAGGCGACGGTTGTTGAATCCTTGATTGGTGCATTGGAAGATGATGAACGCGCAACCGTTCGGCGCAGTGCTGCATGGGCATTAGGCGAAGTCAATGGGGATGCTGTCATCGCGCCGCTGGTTACCGCGCTGAAAAAAGACAAACAGGGTGTGGTTCGGCAAGAATCAGCAATCGCACTCGGCAAAATCAAAGGGCAGAAGGTGGTAGCACCGCTGTTAGATGTGCTGAAAAGCGACAAGTATGAAACCACCCGTTTTGAAGCCGCGAAGGCACTCCGAGAGATACAAGCAGGCGATAAAGGCCTCGTTGATATTGTCAAGAAGGGGTTGGGCAGTTTCGACGATGGCTATGAAGTCCTAGCCGTGCAAAATGAGGTGCTAGGTGCATTAATTAAAGATGGCAATGAGGCGACATCGGGGTTCGCGATGGACGCGCTCAAGTCTGCAGATGACGAGTGGGTGCGATGGGCACTCGTGCATGTAATCGGGAGCCTTCATAAAAAACCTGCCGTTGATGCCATGTTAGAGGAATTGAAACATCCGAGTTATGTTGTCCGAAAACGGGCGGCGGGCTCACTTGGCGGTTTTAAGGAGCGGCGGACGGTTGAACCCTTAATTGCCGTTCTTGAAAACCGGGATGAGATGAAATCTATTCGGGCGGCCGCGGCGGCTTCGCTCGGCGCGCTGAAAGATGAACGCGCTGCAGTGCCTCTGCTGGCCGCGCTTAAAAATGAAAATGCAGAGATTCGCTTGCGAGCTGCAGCCGCTCTCGGCACACTTAAGGACGCGAAAGCTGTCTCGAAACTCAGTGACATGGTTGAGAACCCGTTAGAGGCGGATGATGTCCGAGCCGCTGCCGCTGCCGCACTAGGTAACATTGGTGATAAAACCGCTGAGGCAGTGCTCATTCGGGCATTAAATATCCGCATCGGGGACATCGCCAACAATGCCATCGTCGCCCTGGGGAAACTTGCGAGCGAAACGGCAGTCCCCCATCTGGTTGCTATCCTCGAAGACAAGCGGATAGCGTTGGATGCCAGCACGGATGCATTGGCAAAGGCATCGGCGCGCACCAAAGCGGCGACAGCTCTCGGCGAAATTGGGGGCCCTCTTGCTGCAGAAGCAGTTGGCAAACGGCTCGTTGACAACACCGAATATATCGTCGCACTTGAAGATGCGGCAAACCGGCGAGCGAGCGGCGTTGATGAATTGAAGCGGAACTGGAGTTGGGAGGTTTTCGTCAACGCAGCGAAAAAATTAAACTTGCCCGCAGTGGTTGCCTCGAAAATGGCGGAACGCGCCGCCGATGAATGGGAGAACCATCAGGTTCGCAACGCCGCCATGGTGGCTTTAAGCCGAAGCAAAGCAGGCAAAGAGGCGATGGATGTCACACTCATCAAACAGCGGTTGGCAGATCCGGATGTCGATATCCGCAAAGCCACCGCGCTCAGCATTGGGCAAGGCGGCTTTGCCGCGCTGACAGCTGACCTGATTCAGATTATGAGTGGGGAAACCGAAGAGAATAAAGATGTCCGGCGCGCCGCTACGCAGGGCCTCGGTGAATTGGCTGACGTTGCAACTACTGATGTGCTTATTGAAGCGATGAACAACGATGACAATCACGTCGAAATCCGCAGAGATGCCTCGCGAGCGCTTGGAAAAATCGGAACGGACAAAGCGACAGCCGCACTTATAGCAAAACTCACCGCGTTGCATGAAGCGCAAATCACGAGAGGCTTCCGGCTTGATGCCATCAAGGCCCTCGGCGATGCGAAAAATGCGAGTGCAGTACCGCTGCTTGAGTCCGTTCTTGAAGATTCGGACGCGGAAATTCACTTCCAAGCCGCGGCCGCTCTTTTTGAAATTACGGGAAAAGGCTACGGCTATAATCGGCTATAGTTTCATGCTTTTCCAAGTCCAGGCGTGTAAGGACAGATTTCTATAGCTGTCCATCTGGCAGAACGCATAGCGCACCCGGACGCTTTTCAATGTGAAAAGCACCCATACCGATAAAGGAACGTTAGGTCCTTAATGTTTCTAGGAGATTTTTATGGCTTTCTTTGAATTACGGCAATACCGCACGAAACCCGGACAACGCGACAACTGGGTGAAATACATGGAGGAAACGGTCATCCCTTACCAGATTTCCAAAGGGATGGTAGTGATTGGCAGTTTCATCGGCGAAGAAGAGGACGACCTTTACGTCTGGATTCGTCGGTTTGAGAGCGAGGCACAGCGTGAGCGGCTTTATGCAGCGGTTTACGAGGACGAACGGTGGCTCAACGAAATCTCGCCCCGCGTCGGCGAGCTGCTGGACCGGGAGAAGATTGTTGTCACTCGGCTTGTGCCTACCTCGCGTTCGGCGCATCAGTAGAACCCGCGTGTTTCCTTTTCCGGTAAGCGCGGTTTGCAACCGCGCCTCAAATGAGGTGATAGAATGAACGCTGAAGAGAAATATCTATTTGACCTGTGGGGATATATCAACGTTGAAAACGTCTTGTCCGCCGAAGAACTTGAGGAACTGAACACCCTCATTGACGAGCAAGCGTATAATGCCCCGAAGGATGAGAGCATCCATTCGCAACGGTTCGGCGGGTTTCTGAATTGGGATAACGATGCCTTTCGGCGGCTCCTCAACCATCCGCGCCTCATGCCATTCCTCGCCGAGATAGTTGGGCCGAAATTCCGGCTGGACCACGTCTACGGCATCCTCATGCAGGATGGCAACCCCGGCGGCACGCTACACGGCGGCGGCACACCGTATGACCCGGCCCAATACTACGTCTTCCGCAACGGAAGAATGTATAACGGCTTGACAGTCGTCTCGTGGGCACTTACCGATATGCAGGAAGGCGATGGTGGGTTCTGTTGTATCCCCGGCAGCCATAAGAGCAACTATCCGTGCCCGCGGGAGTTCCGGCCAGTGAAGGATAACAAAACTTGCATGGTGCCTGTGCCACAGAATGCAGGGGATGCAGTTATCTTCACGGAGGCATTAACGCACGGCACGTTGCCGTGGACGGCGGCGCATCAGCGGCGTTCGATTCTCTACAAGTATTCGCCGGGGCATGCTTCGTGGGGCCAGGGGCGTTATGACGATGAACTCCGCGAGATGATGACTTCGGAAGACCAGAAGTTGATGCTGGAGCCGCCTTACGTTTCTAATCGGAAGCCGGTGGTTTAATACCAAATCAGGTTGATGTGTGTTGGTTAAAAATATAGGTAACTTAACCCATTTAACGTTCTCGCGTGTTTCTTGACAAAGGCGCGGATTGACGTTAAAATGTGGTAATGTGAGTGAATTTATCAAGCATTTTCAACCCCTGACACAAACCTGTGGAACATCACCGCTCACTGCTAGCAAGAGCCTGATGTTACCAAAACAATAGGAAATAGAATCATGATTCGCAACCTCTGGAAACGGCCCATGATACGCACCCTCATAATCGGCAGTATCATAGGGGGTATCACAGCCAATCTTTACGTGGGATTTGTCACGAGGCCACGTCTAGACAAGGAAATCGAACAAGAAGTCGAAGTCAGAAAGCGGCAAGAAAAAGCCGAAGCCGAAGCCGAATACGAGCGCCGACAAGCACTCAAGAACACGACGGAGACGGTTTTCGAGATAGAAACGGTTGACGAGACAGAAACGGTTGACGAGACAGAAACCGAAACTGTTGAAGAACCGGAAACCCTCGACCTCTACGACGACACCGACGTGCCACAGAAAAACTACTGGGGCATCCTCTATGGCTGGACAGCCGAAGAGATTAGAGATGCCGAGGACATCCCCGAGGAGATTAAAGACTGGCTCATTCGGAGACAGGCACTCCACGAAAGGGAGAATGCATATTACGACAAAAGCAGTGCCAATACCATGGCCAGTCTCGCCGACAGCGAGGACGAAATCGCGCTCATGCTCAAGACATGGGCATTACTGTCACCCGAACAACTGGAATTTGCGCGTCAAGAAGCCTTGAAAACCCACTCGGCGGAAGATGTCGATGACTTTTTTAAGGAGCTATCCCAGTACATCAATACAACGACACCCGAAGAGATTCATCGGGACCACCAGAAACTCCTTGATGCCCGCGAAGCCTACAAAATCGTCAGACGCGAACTGGCCGTCGAATGGGAAGGAATTCTACGGGAACGAGAGGAACTTAAGAGAACCAGACCCTTCTAAGAGAAGCGTCTGGATGAACCTCCCTAACCCCGGCGGGAGTTGGTCCACCGCGGCGCATTGGGGAGAGAAACACATTTCCATTTTGAAACTTCTTTATCGTGGAATAGAATGGGGGCCGTCGGCGGCCTGCTTGTTAGCACTCCGACCGGCCCATTGACGGCCGATGCGCGCCCCTGGAATTGAACTAGAGAAAGCCTCTACTTGCCTGCTGCTTTAACGCCCTAATAAACGATACTCCGAATGCCTAGACTTCGCCGGATCATCATTTATAAGTAAAATCCAAAATGTAATATTGGGAATCAAGTAGATCTATCCGCAAATCGAAGTTGGATCAAATTTCTCTTTTAATGAGGACAAGATTTCGTGAAAAGGTTCAGAAAAACGCAGAAATTTCTCATATCGGGTAGGCGGAACTTCCTATTCAGCTATGGAAGTCCGCCCATCATTCTCTAAGCATGCCGCGGCCCCATCGCATACGCCGGTTTCTCGCCGAATTGCTCAACGAGCCATCCGCGCAGCGGCACATCCTCTTCCGAAGGAACATAACGGCCGTTGTTCCGCACAGCGGCACCGAGCAGCTGCCGACGAATCGGATCGCACCGTTCATAAAGGGGTTCCACCGTCATCTCGTCTTTCTGACGGATCCACCGATACCCATAGCCGTAGAAGAGTGCCTTCCGCGTCAGCTGCGAATGGTTCGGACTGCGCGAATGCCAGAGCCGTCTGTCGAACAGCACGGCGGTCCCCGGCTCCACACAGACCGGCATCGCATCGTCAGGGACATCGTCCGCGGTCTGCTCGCGCGGGTCGCGGCTGATTTCGTCCTCTGGCACCGCCATATCCGCGAGGTGACTGCCGGGACGAATATAAAAATTGCCGCGCCCCGGTTCAGAGACATCCGTGAGGAAATATGCCACCTTCAGCGACAAGCGTGGGCGCGGGTTGGTTTCCAGTTCAACGTTGACGCGGCCGCTGTCTTGATGCCACTCCAGCCAGCCCTCCCCTTCTTTCGCATCGGGTGGCGCGGGCGGTTTGACGTGCATGTGCGCGTGGTAGAGATAGATATTCCACCCCAAAATGCCCCAGACCTTGGGCAACGTCCGCGGCCAGTCGACGAGATTTAGGAGCGCGTCGTCTTCTCTTAAAAAATCTGACCAGCCCCAGGGACTGCCGGGCGTGGCTCTGCCGTTGGCGAGTGCCTTGTTGTGCAGGGTATCCACGGCGTGCGTTAACTGCTCAACCACATCTGGGGAGAGGGCATTCGGCACGTAGAGGTATCCCTGCTCTTCAAAACGGGTCCGTTCTTCTTCTGTGAGTAGATGCGCAAGACATTCTCCGTTCATGGTGTTTTCTGTTCCCCGAAGTCTCAACATATCGAGATAAGTCGAGACTTCTAAGTTCCTGCTTCATCACTTACCGCCTCCGAAACGCACCGAAATGCGAATACTACGAGGTCTTACGCGAGCTCCACAGGCGTTTTACGTCTCGGTCAAACCAGCCGCGACGTTGGTTTTGTAGTCTTAGATACTGCAGCGAGACAATCCTTTCGGGAATCGCGTCGGACTTACAGCTCCCTCCACCGTCAGTGATGCCTGCGCACCGCCGACTCTTAATCCGCTTCACACGGGGGGTTAGGACATTACACATGCCTCTTGGTATCGTGCAGCAGGAAACGTTCTTCACGCTCCGTTCGCCATCCTCTCATCTGAGAGATAAAACTACTTAAATCAGATATGTTACGAATTAACGAGACTTACCGAGAATTCAATCGATTTACTCGGATTTTCGGGCTCTAGCACTCTCCTCCTTGGTAGTGTGGTTTAAATCGGTAATTCCGGTAGGCGCGCTTTGTAAGCGCGCTAGCATGGGGGCGCGGTTGCAAACCGCGCCTACCGGTTTGATGAAAATGCGGCTTATCGCACATACTGCGCGAGGAATTCGCGGGAACGGCGGAGTCCATCAGACTCTGACTCCCACGTGCGCCAATAGCGATAATCTTCAAGTTCAACGCTGACGATGCCGTCAAAACCTTCGTCTTCCAAGCGTTGCACGACTTTCAGCCAATCCACAATGCCATCACCGGGAATCGTGTACCGCCACCAGTCTTCGCCGAAGCCGCGGGCGTTGCCGAAACTCGGTCCGAGATTGCCGTGCAGATAGAGTGCTTCTTCGTCAAAGACGGTGTCCTTGCCGTGGACGTGTTTGACGTAGGGCGCGAATTCGTGCAGGGCGCGCAGGTAGTCAATCCCGATGCGGACGAGGTGCGAGGGATCGTAGTTGAGTCCCAGCCCTGGGGAATCGCATTCGGCGAACATCGCGCGCCACATCTCCGGTGTGCAGCCGAGGGCCGGATAGGCAGGCGCAGGGCCCGGCCATCCCTCCACGGCGATAGTGACACCGTTCTCCGCGGCGAACTCGGCGATCGGCGGGAGAGTCTGCTTCCAAATCTCGAAGTTTTTGGCGCGGCCGAGGCTGGCATCCTCCGGGACAAAGACGCAGAACATGATGCGCACGTCGTTGTCTGCGGCGGCTTGGATAGCGGCTTTCGCAGCGGAAGCTCCTGCTTTCTGTTTTGACTTTTTGGGACTGAGGAGCTCTCTCACTCCCGGCAAATCTGCGGTGCCGATGGCGAGCCCGGCATCTCGCGCGGTTTTGACAATTTCGGGCGTGGTTTCTCCAATGTCAACGGCTTCAAACCCGTTATCGGCGCACCACCGACAGAAATCGGCGAACGGCAATTGACGGGCTGTGCCGGGAATACGTAATCCAATTTTCATTAATTCTTCCTTCTGATTAGATAGGCGGATATGGATATCTCGCCGCTCCCTAGAACTTATGATAGTCTGGACAAATCTATCCGAATCTGACCTGTCCTCTTATCTGTCGTAGTTGCTGTTTCAACGCGGCGTGCCTCCGAGACACACGAGGTGTGCCTACTCTGAGGGCTTATAGTCGCTCCGCAGCCGTTTTGCCTCTCCGTCAAGCTAGCGGCGAGGGTTCTTAAGTTATACGCTGCATTCAAGTCGCGGTCGATGACCACGCCACATGCCTCGCAGTGATATGTCCGCTCCGAGAGGGACAACTTTTTCTTTTTATTCCCGCAAGCACTGCACGTCTTCGATGATGGGAAGTTCGACGGTGCTTCGATAATCTCAACACCACGTGCCTCTGCCTTATACCGAAGCATCGTCAAGAAACCGCTCAATGACGCATCGCTCAACGCCTTTGCAAGACGGCGGTTTTTCAACAAGCCCGCCACACGAAGACTCTCGATGCCGAGAACGTCAGCCGCCTTCACAATCGCCGTGCTTGCCTTATGATGTGCATCCTCACGCAGACAGCAGATACGATAGTGAATCTTCTGTACGCGGAACTGCTTCCGATACCAGTTTCTGCTTCGGTAAACCGAACGAGAGAGCTGACGCTGCGCACGCCGCAACTTCCGTAGATAGCGGTAGAGTGCCTTCGGGTTTTCAAACTCAACACCATCGGATGTCACGGCTAGGGTTTTGATACCTACATCAACACCAACTACCCGCATAGGACCCGCCTCAGAACGCACACGTGGCGCACTGTCGGAAACCACCTTCACGAGAACCGATAGAAACCACCTGCCTGCACGTTTTGAGACGACACACCGCCGAATCTCGCCACGCCAACGCAACTTCTCGCGCAGGCGAACCCAGCCAATCTTCGGGAGGTTGACACGCTTTTTCTCCACCTTCACCGTGCCTGCGCCATTGTCAGCTTGGTAGGAACTCCTACCAGATCGGTGCTTATAGCGCGGGAAGCGGTTCTGTTTAGAGACCCAGCGTTTCACTGCATCACCGAGCGTGCAAATCCCATTCTTCGATGCATTTTGACTGAGCTCGCGACACCACGGGTAGCGTTCATCTTTCACGGCGTTGAATCTTTTGCGCAAGTCCATATCGGATAGGAATTCATCGCGATCGAGTGCCGCCTTGAATTCCGAGAGCGCATGGTTACGTGCCACGCGGGCATAGCCGCAGTGCTTTGCAAGCAGCGTCGCCTGCTTATTATTCGGGTCCAACGCCATTAAATGCGTTTTCAATGCCATAGGCGTCACCGTTCGCCGTTGTTTTTCCTTCCTACTAAGGTAAGGTGGAGGTGAGAGACACGGCGGGATGCCGCGCTTAGTAGGTCTCACCTCCCAACGGTAACTATATTATACCATAAGTCCAAGCGAAATGCAAGTCAAAATGCACACTGCTAGATTAGGGTAGGTTCTGCTAGATTCTCTTATGGTTCTCGCCACTGCACCGAGCCCTACGGTGAATGATGGGCTTAAAATCCCATCAACCCGCAGCAACGGCGGCAGACTGGCATGGGGCCGTCTTCGCTGATGGACTGGCGGAACTTCATGGCTTTCTGGTTATTCCACATATCGGCGACTGCATCGGTTTTGATATTGCCGATGATGTAGTCGTGGTAATCGCGGCAGAGGCTCACGTCGCCGTTACTATCGATCTCCATCGTCATATAGATGCTGACGCACTGGTTATACCCGAAGGTTTGCTGATGGTCTGTGTAGTAACGTTGGATTTCGCCGCGCGTGTTGAGCCTCGGCATCATCACCGGCGGGCACCGTTTCTGCTTTTCGGAGAGGCTCTCCATTTCCGCAAACTTATCCAGGATTAAGCCGTGGTCGAAATCTTTCCAGGTGCCTATCCATCCGTAGTGCGTCTGTGGTTTGAATCCGAACCGGTTCTCAAAGTCCTCCGTGTGTTCTTGCGCGGATTGCGAGTCGATCCACCATGTCAGGTAAAAAATCTGTGCGTCGGCGTATTGACTGGTGAATTTGTAGAGATCCACCACGACATCAATGTTATACATCGTTACGCAGCTAAGCGGGATGATATAAGGGAAGGCGAGTTGCTGGCGTTCCTTCGCCGCGTTCAGCGTTTCAAGGGCGGCTTTGACATCTTTGAAGTTGTCATATTTCGCGGAAACGCCGGGGCGCTGCGTGTTGTGGATTTCCTCGTTTGGGCCGTCAACGCTGAGGTAGACAATTTTGCAGGTTTCCAAAATATCGTCCGCGCGTTTAGCGATGTTGGTGGCGTTACTCACGAGGGAAATCGGCATCCCCTTATCCTTGATGTAGTGCATCAGTTCGATGAGGCCGGGGTAAAGCATCGGTTCGCCGCCCCAGATATACCAGACGGGGGACCAGCCGAGGTCGACGATCTGGTCCACGAGGTTTTTATAGGTTTCAACGGGGACTTCGCGCGCTTTCAGGTCTTTGAGCGATTGCCCCAGGAGGTAACCGTTGTCACCCCATTGCCCACAGGAGTGGCAGCGGAGGTTACACATGTCCGTAATGCGGAGGCTGACGAGTTGCAATGCATCGCCTCTGCCGTGCTTTGCGCCGAACGGGTGGCGCAGGTTAAAACTCTCTTTCGCCAGTTGGTATTGCATGAACTTGCGCGAGGTCCGCCAATCCTCCGAGATGGCGGTGGCAAGTTCATTGACGAGGAACCGTGACGAGATTCGACTTCGTAGTGCCATCAATTATCCTCTCTTGAATAGGGTAAGCGTTCCACAGGTTGCGCGGTTAGAAAGCGCGCAACCCGGATTCACCCATCCTATTTGATTAGGTATTATCCTTTGCTTTGACGAGCGTGAGTGCCGCCGAGTTCATGCAGTAGCGTTTCCCGGTTGGCTGTGGGCCGTCGTTGAAAACATGGCCGAGGTGCGCATCACAGCGGCTACAGACGACTTCGGTGCGCGGCATGAAAAAGATGCTCAGGTCGCGCTTAGTCTCAACGTTTTCGGCAGAAACGGCCTCCCAGAAGCTGGGCCAGCCGGTTCCCGAATCGTATTTCGCATCCGAAGTAAAGAGCGGACTTCCACAACAAACGCAGTGATAAGTGCCCTGCTCTTTACAATCGTGGTATTTCCCGGTGAAGGCGCGCTCTGTCCCTTTCTTCCGGGTTACCTTATATTCTTCAGGCGTGAGTTGCTGTCTCCACACTTCGT
Organism: uncultured Poribacteria bacterium; assembly: GCA_958296135.1. GTDB lineage: Bacteria > Poribacteria > WGA-4E > WGA-4E > WGA-3G > AGPOR5. Next base: position 2,118,004 of record CATQHZ010000001.1, on the reverse strand, counting down.
CCGATTTAATCACTTTTTCTTCACCCATTTCTGATTCCCCTGACGAACCAGTCACGCACGGGCGACCGGCTCCTTAGTTTGTCGATACAGGTATTATACCAAATTAAGTTGATCTGTCTGACCTGGGTGGCAGGCGCGCCCGAAATGACCCAGGTTCATTTGGTATTATACCACATTTTGCCAAAAAAAGCAAATAACGATTGAGACTATTTTTTCTTCACCACTCCTAAGACCCGACACGTTGTGGCGGAGAGGATCTCATACCGCACGCCACCCCAGATTATCTTGCGTTGGAAGATGGCATACAGCGCGTTAATCCCCGCGAGGCACATCGAGAAAGACGTGACGTAGGAGCTAATCCGAATAGTGTCCTGCATCTTCGGCATATCCCGCAGCCAGCGCGGCAAGTTCAGACAGAAGAGCCGGTAACTGACTGCCTCAAGGAATGGGATGAACGCAACGGGCAGAAGTTCTGTCCGATGAAATAGAAACGGCATCGTGCCGAAAACCAGCACCGCTTTAGGGAGAAAAATCGTGAGGCTCGCAAGCCATTGTGCCCAAAGTCCCATGTGGAGCGTCATAATCATCTGGCGGTTCGTAAATTCGACTATCTGATGCCATGTGCGGTTCGCTGTGTGGGTGATGGCGACGCAATCCGGCACGAAATGCACCTTGAGGTTCATGTCTCTGACTGCGCGGGTGGTATTCAGATCTTCAATCGTCGCGTTCTCCCAGCGTTTCAGAATCTGCGCTTTCTCAAGCATCTCGCTGCGGAAGGCGTTAGAACCACCCCACACCATGGAGAGTCGGTGGTCTCCTTGCAAGCCCATCTGGAAATTTACCCAGATTGCCTCCACTAGCGAGGCGAAATTCCACGTCTGTGGTGCGTAGAACCTGCCGCCCACGGTCGCGCCGATTTCCTTTTCTTGCAGCGGTGCGACAAGTAGCGTCAACCAATCCTCGCGAATAGCCACGTCAGCATCGACAAACGCGATGATTTCTACATCGTCGGGTAGCGTTTCTATCACCGTCATCAGGTTCTGCACCTTTTGCGAACGGGGGAGGCTATTGTCGATAATGTTCGGTGCTAATAGGAGGTGTGCATTGGGCACGTTTTCCGCAATCTTCTGGAGAGGTGGATAGGAGATATCATACTCTGCTTCACCTTTTCGGTGGGTTACAAAGAAGATGTCGTGCTCGCCCGCGTAATCCTGATGGAGGAGCCCTTTGATATGCTCGGCTGTGTCGTCATCCCACCCATAGTGCGGCGCGATGATGGCGACCTTTGGTGTCCAGGCGGGCCGCGCTGTTTTCCGTTCCCGCCGCGAATACAGAAAAGAACCGCCGATCATCAGCAATTCAAGTAAAAAGAAAAAATAGGCGATTGCAATAATGTAGGTATGCATTTCTTATGTGTGGTGCGCGCTTACCAAGCGTGCCTACCGGAGATGAGCGCGCCGCGGAAGATTACGGAGTCCGCAGCATTTCAAGCGTCGTTCTCAACTTTGGAATTAACGCGCTGTCTAGCAAAAAAGTTACGTTCGGTTCGTGTTGCAAGCGTGCATAGAAACGCCCGGACGCGTCCGCTTTGCCAATTTGCAAGACATATCCGTTCCCACTCCTTAAGCCGAGGGTAATCTGTATCTGTGGTGGATTGAGCCCTGTTATCGTGGTATCTAGCGCGTCCGATAAAAATTCCTCAACTTTCAAATCGTCAAGTTCGTAGATGATGGCGTTGATTTCAGCATTGTTTGCGTCTTCTTTCACCGGCACTGTTAGCCGCCAATTCGTGCCGAGGCGTTGGCATGTCAGCGAGACATCGTCATATTTTAACGCAAACCGGTTGACATCGTCAATCCCAAAATGAAGAATCTGCTTATCGCGCAGCCACGCAACCCCGGTCGCGAGGTTATCAATGAGTGCGTGTTTGACAAGCGAGACCTGGGATGAATCTCCCGATTTGACGTAGGCAGCGTCGCCTTTCCGATTTCCGATGAGCAGCAGGGCAGGGTTTTCTTCACCCAGTTGTGTGAACGCAACCTGCATCGCGGGGGAATCCAATCCGTAGCGTGCCAAATCTGGGGCAGGAGCGGTGACAAATTCGATCGCTTTGAGTGAATCCGCTCCGAAAACCAGGTCATCGATTGCCTGCGCGTCAGCCTTCGTCTGGATTGGGGTTTTTAAGTCCCAGGTATCGTCAAAATTCTTGACACAGACAATCTTTGCGTTTCCTTCCGTTTTCCGTTGCGCTCGGGAAACTTGTCTCGCGCTGTGCTTCGGGTATTCAATCTCAATTCGGTTTGTTGCTGTGCGCTGAAAGTCAAGCACCCGTTTATCGCGCAAATCGAAAACGGATTTGTTGAGCTGCGCATAGATGTCGTTGGCAACTGTATAGACAGCATTTCGGTGCGCGGGTGTCACATAAGTTCCGGTGCCGATGTGGAGCCCAAGCGTTCCCTTTTCGTTTTTCAGTATAACCGATAAGCGGGGAGAATGCAACCCATATTTTTCTAAGTCTGGTGCGGATGCCTCGCCAGTCCAATCAGCCTCAAATGTTGATACCTGAAATGAACCGAGCGCGGAGAGTAGCAGCTCAATTTCTTGCGTGTCTGCTTTAACAGAGAGAGGATGCGTCATTGTCCACGTATCCCCTATTTTCTCACACCGAATCTCTTTAGGTGTAGTGCTTGTCCCTTTCACTAACCGAATTTCAGATATCCTCTCTGGGTTAAACTGAATAACCTTCCGGGAACGCAGATCTGTCGGTGACTTCGCCAGATCATCGAGCGTGCTAGATTCGATTAGGAAGATGTGTGGTTCCGATGCCTCTTTGGCGTAGAGAGAAAAGTTAATCGCCTTTTTGCCGATGAGGAAGGTAGCAGTAGCATCGGTGGCGGACAGATATAGCAATCTGTCCTTACGTTCCGGTTCTGTTGTCCACAGTGCCACCGTGATACTCGGTGCATCCAGTCCATACGGCGCGAGTGCTGTTACCTCAAGCGTCTGCTTGACGCGTTTGTTGAGTAGGTTGTCTAAGATTTCGGAGACTTTTTCGCTGCTTGCATCTGCAGCAAACGGTTCGGTTAGCTGCCATTCGCCTTCGTCGCTTTTCACCAGCGTCAACGGCTGATACGCCGCCTCGGCGAACGAGAGGCTTATTTGCCGAACGTTTTCTGGGGCTAAGCCGTAAACCTCATGAATGCGTGGCTTTTCGTCTACAGATGCCTGCTTGCCTGATTCCTGAAAGAAAAGGAAGTAAGCCCCCGCGGTGCCTGCTAGCACGATAATGATGATAAGCGTCGTTCGGAAGTTCACGCGGTTCCCCCTCGGCGTTGCCACCAAACGATTATCCCGGCGATAAACACTGCCACTGGGATCAAAAAGACGGAGAGTATCTGCACCAGCCCTGCTTCTTGCGCGCTCAATTGGCGCAGTGCTTGTTGCTGCAAATCGATCGGGCTGATAGCGACGAGGTCAGCCTCTAGGGTGAGCCAGTTGATTGTTGCGACAAACAACTCCCGATTTGCGGTTCTGAAAAAGGTGTTTGAGGCGAAATCTGAATCCCCGAAGACAACGATACGCGTGTTTTGGTTCGTGTCTTCGGTTTGTTCAACGGCTACGGCGATAGATACCGGCGGCGGCGTATCCACACCGGGAGTATAGGCGCGAGGGGTGAGCTCAACGCGATTGAGTTCCGTTTCACCCCAACTGACACGCGTTTCGCCGACTGTTTTTGCCAAGGATTTAACCTTAAGTCTCTCTGGAATTTCCGCGGCCGGCGTGACAGAACGGGTGCCGAGGAACGGAATGCCTACGCCTTGCAGCGCACGCGTAATCTCGTGCTGCGCAAATTCTGGGAACGGCGCAGTCGGCCCGGAAGTGCCAGAATGGACGAGATCTACTACTAAATCGTTTCTTACCTCGATTCCCCACCGCCGCATCAATTGAACGAGCCGCTGGTTTGCATCGTCAGTTGAGGGCTCAAGCAATAGGAGCAATTTTCCATTGCGCGCAAGGTATTCGGAGATCATTTTCAATTCCTCTCGCGTCAGCGGTGCCTTCGGTCCGGCGATGACGAGCATAGCGCAGTCCGCGGGGATGCTCGGTTGAATGAGCGGCGAAAATAACCGCGCGGCATAATTCTGATTCTCCAATTCCGCTTTTACCTCACTATAGCCGATGGGTGTCCGGTCGTCGATGCCCCGTTCTTCGTGTCCTGTGAGGAAATAGACCTTTTTGGTCTGATTCCGGATGAGTTTGAGAATCGCGCTGGTGAATTTCTGTTCGTCCACGGTGCTAACCTTTTCAGTCCGGTCGCCGCTCTCAAAAACAGTCGTTCCATCCCTTTGGATACCGTATTTATCGACAAGGAGCCGGTCAATATACGGATTGACAAAGGCGACGGTGATGGCCTCGGATTCGTTTGCGTAGAGTGCTAACATCTCTTTGGCGCGCGCTGCCTCGCGGGCGAGTTGGCTGTTATCGCTGTCGCTGAAAAACGCTGTCACCTGAATCTCCTTATCGACGGTGTTGAGGACATTCTTCGTTTGCTCCGAGAGCGTGTAGAGTTGGAGCGTCGTTAAATCTGCGCGTTTATCAAATCGCTGCGCGACAATGACGTTGACGAAAACGGCGATTCCGATAACGCCGAGGATGCTCATCGCGACGTTCGCACCGTAACGCGCTTGACGGCTGACAAAGAAGTTCACAAAATCGGCGAACCGCAACCGAGCGAAAATGCCTAGCGACGCGATGCAGAGGAGCAGGCAAACTGCAAAGGCGGGCCTCGCGCCGAGAAAAAAACTGGCGAGCGCGACGAAACCGAAAATCAGTGCAAGCAGCCCGAAAAGCGGGGCTGTAATGTTTTTGCTGGACATATTTTAGGACAACCCCGGCATGGCGAGGGGCACCCTCGGCGATTCGCGCGCGCCGGGCCCTCTCCCTACGGTGAAATGGTTATCTCCATGGTATAGCGAGGGACAGTGGACATCTCTGCAGCGAGGCGGCAGAGATGACAACCTTTCGGCGTAACGGCCCTCGCCCTACGGTAAAGTGGTTATCTCCCCGGCATGGCGAGGGGCACCCTCGGCGATTCGCGCTCGCCGGGCCCTCGCCCTATGGTGAAGTGGTTATCTCCACTTGGATGATTCAACAGACTTGAACGTCGCGAACAGACAAACGCACGTAAAGCTCACGTAGTAGACAACGTGTTTGAGAACGATGACTCCACGCGCGAAATCGTAGTAGTGCTCTGGCAGAGACAGATAACTCAGGAATTTGCCGATTTCGCCAGCACGGTTAGAGAGCGCGCCTATCACCCAGAGTGTTATGAGCAGTCCGAAACTGGTTAGTGCCGCGACGAGTTGGTTTTTGCTCATGGACGACATCAGCAACCCTAACGACAGAAAAGCGGAACCGATGAGGAGTAGCCCCAAGTATCCACTCAGCAGCGGTCCTGTGTCCACGGGTCCGAAGCGTCGCGCCAAGAACGGGAAAAATAGTGTTAAACCGAGCATCATGAGCAGCAGCGTCCAACAGGCGAAGAACTTGCCGAGCACCACCTGTCCGTCGGTAATCGGTGAAGTGAGGAGGAGCTCAATCGTGCCGGATTTCCGTTCCTCGGCGAACAGTTTCATCGTCAGCACCGGTGTGAAGAAGAGCAGGATGACTGCCATATTGCCGAAGAGCGTATTCATCACGTCAGCCCCGGAACCGCCATAGTTGCTCGTGCTGAGGAGCAGGATAGAAAAGATGAAGCCCGAAATCGCTGTGTAGACGAAGCAGACGAAATAGGCGATAGGTGACACAAAATAGGTGTAGAGCTCTTTTGTGCAAACGGCGATGATGTTTTTCATACTGCGTTTAGTAAATCGAAGCGTCGCGAGTAAAGAAATAACCGGGTCATTTTTTCCGATGTCGATGGGCGGAGATAGAAATCCGCTCCTATAGTCATCGGGCGTGGGTGCATTCCGGCAATGAACCGATTAATTACTAAAGTTTCATGTGGGCGCGCCTACGGGGTAAAACGCTGCCGAACCTTCCCGACAAAAAAAGGCCCTAGCGATTCAATATACTTTGTTGTCTGTTCCGTTTGGCGCATGTCTTGGATGAGGCGCGATAACGGGTACAACTCCGCGCCCACCAAGCCGATGACGAACTCGTTGTCGTTCGGGTCCAATCCGAAGCATGCCAAGCGGATGTCACTGGCGTAGCCGCCAGCGGCATAATTCCGTCCGAGCCTTGCGTGTTCGCCCAAAATTCGGCCCCGCTCGCGCGGCTCAAGCCGGTAAAACTCGGGTTTCCGCCGCAACGGGTACCAAATCGCCCATGGGCAATCCGGGTTGAGCGCGTTCTGGAGCGGCTTGTTGATGAGCCACTGCTCCAGGTCTGGTTCTCGCCCGGTGGCGTAGGTGCGCCCAATCATCGTCATTTCCGGACGGTATGTCAGTTTCGAGAACGCTATTGATGTCAAGGCGGAACGCATCTCTGTTATGAGCGTAGTTGTCTCCTCTGCCATGAAGAGAACGCCGATACTTGAGGGATGATTGAGCTCTTCGTAGAGCACCGTGTTCATCCCGGTTGCCTCTAGTGACTTGGAGAGAACTCCAGGGTCTCTGCAGCCAGAAAAGACGTGGAGTTGGCAGAACAATCGCTTGTTACTGACTTGCGGTTCTCCATCAATAGGCGCGCCAGCCTCGCGGATGTCCAATGGTTCTGGCCGTGCCGGTCTCCCCTTTTCAGTGTGCATGATTTATTTCCTATTCGTTAGGACTTACGCGACAGTGACTCGGTAGTGCGCGTTGTAAGCGCGTCTCCGAGTTTCTAACATTTGCGTAAGGACTGAGATTAACGTTTTTTGGTGTAAGACTTGCGGATCCACTCTTCCAGCACCGTGTCTGGATTTTCCACGACTGCTTTTGGAAAAGTGAACACCGATTGCCCCGTATTCTGCTTGATGAGATTCAATCCGTGCTGATAACTCTCCAGCAGTGCATCGCAGAGTTGGTGAACCGTCTGTTCGTTCGCGATGGCGCGTTCGCAGAGCAGCGCAGTGGCATCGTCATTGAACCGAATTTGCAGTTGGTGTTCGGCATGGAAACGCGCTTCATACCGGCGGATTTGCTCGTGCATCACAATGTTGCGGTTGTAGGTGCCATCTTCGGTTATCCGCTGCAACTCCGCCTGCGGTGTATCGATAACATCGGCGGTGACGACGAACTCCTGCATGCCGGTGGATGGCAACTCAAACTTGTAGTCCCGCAATGCCTTTTCACAAACGGTCATCAGGGCCCGCGCGCCGGTTTTCTGCTCAATCGCCTTTTCAGCGATGCGGTGCAGCCCGCTATCCGCAAACATCACCGTGATACCATACGCCTGAAACGCTTGCTCATACTGCCGAATAATGGAGCCTTCCGAGTGCTTCAAAATGTGGAAAAGATCTTCCACTTCCAATTCGCTGCAGATAACGTGCACCGGCAGCCGTCCGATAAACTCGGGCTCAAATCCGTAGTCAATGAAATCCTTCGGGGTAACGTGCTGAAAATAGTGGCCCGCGTCTTCGGTTTGGCTGACGACGTTCGCACTGAACCCGATTCGGCTCTGATGCATCCGTTTTTTGATGCTCTTCTCCATGCCGGTGAAAGCACCGCTGATGATAAAGAGGATGTGTCGGGTGTTGATGACCTCTTTTTCTACCTTGCCGCGCTGCTGAAATTCCATCGCCGCCCGCATTTGTGAGGCGACATCGTGGCTGGCGCGCAGGTCTACCTCGGTCTCCTCCATTAATTTCAGTAGCCCAGTCTGCACGCCGCGGCCGCTCACATCACGGCCGATGATGTTAGGCGGCGTGGCGATTTTATCGGCTTCATCCAGATAGACAATCCCATATTGCGCCAATTCAAGGTTATCATCCGCCTGCGTGACGAGTTCGCGAATCAGGTCATCGACGTTCGCGCCGACGTATCCTGTTTCGCTGAATCGGGTTGCATCGGCTTTGACAAACGGCACGCCGATTAACTTGGCGATGTGGCGGATGAGATATGTCTTGCCAACCCCAGTCGGACCGAGCATGACGATGTTCTGCTTGGAATAATCGGCATCGGCGGCATCGGGGTTCTCGTGGCATTCTCGGACGTGGTTGTAGTGGTCGCAGACAGCGATGGCGAGTGCCTTCTTCGCGTCCGCCTGCTTGATTACATACCGGTCCAAGTATTTCTTGATCTCCTTCGGTTTGAGGTCGAACTTCAAATCGAACGTCTTCTTCGGCGACGGGACATCTTCGGTTGATTCTGGTGACGGTGCCTGCGCGGCGGCGGCGAGGTTGCCTAATTGGACCGTTCCGCCGTACTTCCGATTCACGAAGTCTTGAAGATCTTTCTGAATTTCTTCCGGTGTCGGTATTTTATTTTTCATCGGTTTTCCTTTTCTGATACCACGGTATGGCGAGGGCAGTGGACATCTCTGCAGGAAAATCGGCACAGATGCCAGCGTTTCGGTGTAACGGCCCTCGCCCTACGGAAATTGGAGTTTACATTAACTCACGCCGGACGATTTCTGTGCCGGCTACCATCGCCTTCAGTTTCGCCACGGCTGCCCACCGTGCAGTTTGGCTAAACCCGCAGTCCGGCGTAATGGAGAGTTTCTCAGGGCGGACATGCTTGAGGGTTCGGCGGAGCAGTGCTGCGACATCTTCCGGTGTCTCGACGTAGTAGTTTTTGACATCAATGAGCCCGGCGGCGAGCTCTTTATCGTTTGGAAACTCGCTCCACAACTCAATTTCTGCAAGTTCCCGGTTCGCAAATTCTAGCGCGACCTGGTCGAAATTCGCGTCAAGGATATGCGGAAACAACGGACGATAGGAACGTTTCCCCACGGCTCTACCGCGATAGTTTCCGAAACAGATATGCACGCCTATCTTCGCTGCAACTCCTTTTACCGTGTGGTTAAACAGCTTCACGAACTCCTGCGGCCGGTCGGGATAGACAGCGTAAGAGGGTTCGTCAAGTTGGATAAATTCCGCGCCTGCTGCTGCGAGTTGTCGGAGTTCGGCGTTGATAATATCTGCACACGCGTAAGCCACCTCAAGGCGTTCTTTGTAAATGCCGCCAGTCTGGATGCGCCCGGAGAGGGTAAACGGGCCGGGGCATGTCACCTTGAGCGGTTTCGTCGCTTCAGTTTTCGCGAATTCAAACTCTGCGACGATGCCGAGTCCATCGGGCGCGGCGAGTGGCACAGTGGGGAGCCATTTACCGCGCTGATCGTGTCCATCCGGGCCTTGCGTTCTGGGTGCAGGCAGCTGCTCTAAACCGGTGAGTTGATCGTAGAACCCAATCACGAAATCCTGCCGGCGCATTTCGCCTTCCGTGATGATGTCCACGCCGGCACGCTCCTGGTCGGTGATGGCGATGCGGACTGCGTCGTTGAAGGTTTCGTTAATATCGGTTTCGCCGAGTTCTCTCCGGCCGATTGCCTCCAATGTGACGCAGAGCCAACTCGGCGGTGCGTAGCTGCCGATGGTGCTCGTGGGGATTAAAATGTCGGTGTCTTTCATGAGCCTCCTCAGCTATCAAGTTTCTGGAGTCTGTGTCAGCGGTTTGGATGTCGCTGCAATAGGCGGCGCGATTTCTTTATTTGCGCTGCAAGACTGCTTGTCCTTTTTGCGCAACCCGCGGTCTTGACACATTTGCAAATAGTCAAATTTCGCCGAAATTTTGTGCCGGATACGCCGGATATCTTCGACGATGTTGGAATCTTTAATCATTGGAGTCTCCGGTTACCCTGTGACATTCGCGTAGAAAAACGGCGGCATCGTTAATGCGACGACATCGTCTTCGCCAGAGATTTCGCGAGCCATTGCTAGCGCATCGTCTAAATTTTTCGCCCACTCCACACCTAATCGCTGCGCGACGCGCGGCTCTTTCGGGCCCACCAAGATAACCTTGGAGAGATATTTCAGTGGATATGTCGCCCAATACCAGACGGTGAACGGATGAAAACCGTGATGCGCGAACCGATTCCGATAACAGTCGATTAGGTGCGGGTCTGTGGCATACTTCTCCTGAAACTTCTGTTGCATTTCAAACGGCTCTGTCGTCTCGGCGAGGACTTCGTCGTAAAACTGCTTGTAGGCGACGTGATATTCCTCGTGGAACACTTCGTAGGTTGGGTTCATGATGATGACAACGCCGCCCTTTTTGAGAATCGGCTTGTTATAGAACCAGTTGAACACATAGCCTAAGATGTCGCTGACGACAAGCACTGGGTTGATGCGCGCGTCGACAGCGTAGGGGCTCATATCGGGGAGCCCGAACACGAGGGTGCTGAATTGGCGCGGGATGTCTATCGCCAACTGCTCCTTCATTAACGCCAACGTTTTCGGATGGACTTCGTCGATGTCACCGGCGTTTACCGCCATCGGTTCATAATCGGTGCGCACACTTTTGAGTATCTGATACCGCAACGTCTCCGGTAAAAGCGACAAAGTTGCCGGTGTGAAGACTTTCAGCAATCTCTCCGCGAGGTTGCACTGACTGTTCGGTTTTCCGACGTAGCGCAGATGAAATGGATAGAGCGCGCCGTTCATCGCTGCCTCTAGCACTAAAATGGGTGTCTCTTTCTGAATGAGGCGGCTCATCCGTTCGATGCAGGCGTGCATGTGTGAACCGTCGGGTTGCATCACGTGCGGGCTCTCCGCTGTCATGTGCGGCGAGTGGTGCGGCGCGATGGAGCTATAAGTGCCGAGCCCAACGGCTACGGATTTATGTCCACCGTTGAGTGGAATTTGGATGGTGTCAACGTAAATCACCAAATCGCACGCTAGCACCGCTTTGTCAGTCTCAACGATTTCGTTTTTTTCGGTTTTCCCGACGCGGGCGATATTTTCGGCATCCTCGGCATCAAAATTTCGGAGTTGGTGCGGATAGAACTCGTCCATGATGTTTTTGCCGAGCATATATGCCAGTTCGTGCGGCTTCATCTTGCGGTGCAGCGCAACGGCACACATGAGTTGGATATTTTTTTTCTCAACGCCGTATGCGTAGAGCATCTTCAGTAGCGTCTCAATCATGATTTGACGCATATCGGGCTTTTTGGTTGCCGGAAACGGTTGGCAGTTGTCGTCAAACAAGATGAGCACTTTTGAATTACCGTTGACAAGTTCGCGCAAGGGCGGCATGCCGAGTGGGTTTTCAAAGGCGCGTTGCGTCTGTTCGCTGAGTGCTGCGCGCTTGATGCCCGGCAGCGGCGGCTTGGCGTAGTACACCTCGGACGTATCGGGCAGTTTCGCGTTGATGAGTTGATTTCCGGAATAGGTGAAGTATTTCATTTCACGTGTTGCTTTCAGGTTTTGATTTATTTTAGCATAATTGCGAGGAATAGTGCAAGTTTTTTTTTGCGCAAAAAAAGTCATTGAAGCAGCAGGACAACGTTTCTGTGCTTCAGTGACTGCGCTTGATTGCCGCTTTACTTAACGATGACTCTGTCTTCCTCATCTTTACCTATACATCTCGCCCAATTCGCGTGCCCGCTACGCTTCTGTAGATAGCGGTTGTAATTTCTGCCTCTTTCCCTTCCTCGCACCACCGCCCAAAGGGATGTCCCTCCAAGCAGTGCAAGAATTAAGGGCAAAGGCCAATATTCTTCTGAGCACGGTTTACCTCCTTGGCAAATCTAAAAATTCGTAAGGATCAATTCCCTCTTCGTAACGAACCAATTCTATGTCTGATGGAACGTCCGCTTCGGTAAAGGTGCTCCCCTTCTCAGCTATGATGGCATCCAGCCGGATACTATCATCCGGATGCCCTATAAAATGGCTTATATATCTGACAATGCCGGTTGGCCTGAGGGACGACTTCCATTTCACATAGGCGACACCTTTGATAGTCGGATATACCAAGCCGTTTTCCATCGCTGTCCCTACGGCGTTTACGCCCTGGGAGAGAAGTTTTATCCGGACGCGTTTCATCAGTTCATGGTTCGCAGACAAATTGTTCCAGGTCTCCGGCCCCCAACCTTCAGGCAATTCTGGATACGGCCCGAATCCATGGGGTGAGACTGGAATGTCTTCGACTGTTTCTCTGGGGATGTCTGAAACGGCCTGGGTTTCGTCGGCAACTGTGTCTTCAGGCATCCCTGTATCGGTTGTTGTTGGGAACACATCGGGCGTGTCCCCGAAGTGCGCGCGGTCTTCAATTGGAAGCGCGCTTTCGGTAGCGTCGGTTGTCACGTCGGTTGACGCGGGGATAGGTACTGCCTCCCGCTGTTCTAGACGCTGGTAGGACGCTTTGTGTTCGGCATCAAGTTTTCTCATCTCATAGTGATACCAGAGACTGAAACCGCTGGCAATCACGCAGAAGATGAGGAACGCGCCGAGAATCGTTCGGAGGTCCAAGGTTCTCATACTTGCTTCTCAATTATGAGGTTCTCCCTTACAAAGACACCTCGGTTTCATTAAACAATACCCAAAAAAAGGTTTTCCCTTTGGCTCTATCTCATATCTATAGCGACATTCATGTAGTCTACATGTTCTCGTGCAAGAAGAGTGCAGCCAGTGACGAAAAATCTGTTTTCAATTTAGCCGGGCAACAACCGATACCCAATCCCTGTTATTAACCCGACGAGTATCCAGATACCGCCGATGAAGCATTCGCCTAGCACCACGCCTAAAACGAGCGGACGCAGTTTGCGATACTGCGCAACGCCGCCGAACTTCAGAACCGTGTATTTGAGGAACCAGCCGATGAAAAACGAGCCCCAAAAGCAGTAGGTTGCGTAACTAGTTATCAGCAGGGAGCCGATAGGATGCAGTTTCCACCAGAGGTAATGGTGGCGCATCCAGAGCATGCCGAACATGGCGGCCCCGCCGAAGATAAACGAACCGAGCCGCTCCACTTCAATGCCGGTGGGATGCTGCAGAATGCTGGTGAGTCGGTTAAACGGGACTGTCGTGGAAATCATGTAAGTCCAGTGCTGTAGGTTGACTGCGCCGTGCGTGTATGCCAAGTTGAGAGAGGCATAGTAGGATACGCCTATTGCCAAGACGATTGCGATGCCCATGGCGAGCAGAAACGGCCGTTGTTTGAGCCGCATCGGTTCGGCGAGTTTGAAATTGTTCATCACGCTGGGCATGAGGATTTCGCGCATGTCGAACATCAGCACTCGTTCGTAGGCGACGAGCGTCCAGCTTGGTGCGTTCACGCGGGCACTCCCGAACAGCGTCATCAGGTATTCGCCGGGGAGGAAGGAATAGATAATAAACAGCAAGCCGCCGTTGGCAACCATCCACGTTCCCACTGTCGTCAACGCGAGGAAAATCGCGAGCATGAAAACTGCTACCCATACACTCATGCCTGCGAGGTGGCAGCTCAGGACGAACAAGAGACTTCCGATAGTGAAGCCGCCCACGGCCCAAACGTAAGGTAAGGGTTCGTTGGCATCGTCGGTTCGGTTTCGGTTGTCCCGTAGGGCGAGGGCCTGTCCCTTGCGAGTTTTCTGTAGACTTCGCCCGGCAATCGTAGCGAATGCGCGCCCAAAGTGCCGTTTGCCAATCCAGAGGATAAATCCGATAAAGACGAGCAGCGCGCCCATCTGTTGGTTTTGGTGGAAATTCCACTGGTTCACTTTTGAGCCGGTGGCGTAGATAAGCACCGTCTCCATTTTTCCGAGGAGGAAGAAGAACCAAAAACTGAACGAAATCTCAAGTGTCAAGAGGTAGACAATGGCGACGATCGATGGGAAAATGAAGAGATTCACGGAGGGCCACCATGTCAAGGCGGAGAGCGGTTTTTCCGTGAAGAATGCGGCGATTGGAAAGTAAACAGGCGGATTTGGGAGGGCTGGAAAATAAAGGTGCAGCCCCTTCAAGCCGTGCAAGATGACAGGAATCGCGAAACCGCCCCACATCAGCGGCGATTTAAAGAAGCGGTTGAAGAGGGAGCGGCCTGAGGGCGGCTGAAACATCTCCATGGGCAGTTGGACAAGCGGGAAGGTGAACCGTTCGTGCTCTATCCACTGCTTGCGGAGAAGCGCGGTCCAGCAGATAGTAATCAGATAGAAAATTAGGACAAAGCCGCTCCACGCGATGATGGGTTTTATCCATGCCATCCACGGAATGCTATGGCCATCGGGCAACCGTTCGTAGAAGTAGAAAACCGCTTTTGTGTCGCGGACTACCATCCATTCTGGCAGATGCTGATGAAAAAGCGTTGCCCATTCGTTCTCCGCTGTTGCGAAGTAGAATGGACTGATGGAGAGAGGGATAAGATACCGCATCAATCCTGAGGAGGGGATGCCTGATGCGACGAGCATCATGCCCCAAATCACGAGGAGTTCTGTGCTTTGGAGTTCTGTTCCCGGTTTCGCCATCTTCAGCATCACATTGACGCTGAGCACGAACACCAGCATCACGAAGACAACGGCGATGGGGAGGTGGTTCCCGGCGAGGTAGGTTCCACCGACGAGAAAATCGTTGTAAGGCGTGGCGAGACATTGGCATATCACCGCTATCATGCCGATGAGGACGCTTCGGATAGTGAGGCCGGCAGTTGGCGCGTTATGGACGGCGGAGGAAGAACGCCGGGGTTGATGAGCAGGAGGAGGAGTCATTGTGAATGAGTATCTATTGCATTCGCGTTTTTTGAAAGTATACCGCGATGTGCAATAGAATGCAAGTCCAAAAATGCCGCAATGCGCGGGAATCAGCGCCTCACCGATTTTTTCGGCTTGAAACGCGCGCGAAAAAGACGCTATTGCAACAATATCCGCAATTTTTCATTTTTAACTTGCATTTTTTGGAAATTTTTGTTAAAATACTATAGAAGTTGCCTCTATTGGCGCGAAATGTCGATTATTTTAAACAATTTGCTTGACAAAACGTTTAAGAATGAGGTATTATTAATATTCGTGTTTATTTGGTCAAAATTTTATCATAAAGGAGAGGAGAAGAATGGAAACGGAGTTTTCCGGCGAAACGGAATATTTTGGAAGTGTCGTTCCCTACATCAAGGATACTTATCCGCTAGACGACACGGAGCTGGTTGAGAGTTATGCCGCTGGCGGCGATCGGAGTGCTTTAACGAGTTGGCTCCAGCGTGTTGCGGGGCATCGTCTACTCACCCGCGAGGAAGAAGTAGAATTGGCGAAGCGGATTGAGGCTGGGGATATGGATGCCCGCGACGAGCTCGTGGAGGCGAATCTGCGGCTCGTGGTTTCCATCGCCATCAAGTTTCAAGGCCGCAACGTTCCCTTGGAAGACCTGATTCAAGAGGGGAATCTGGGGTTGATTCGGGCGGCTGATAAATTCGATTATCGACGGGGGTTTAAGTTCAGCACCTACGCGATCTGGTGGATCAAGCAGGCGATTATGCGTGCGCTTGAGAACTTCTCCCGGTCGATCCGCCTACCGTCCTATATCGTGTCGAAGATGAACAAGTTCGATTCGGTGTATGCGATGCTGTGTCAGAAGTTGCAACGGGAGCCGACGCGCGAGGAAATCGCTGAGGCATTAGACGTGACTGTGGAGCAGGTGGACGAAATCCTGGCCTTTAACGCGGACACCATGTCGATGGATATGCCGCTGGGCAGCGGGCGTGCCTCGGCGACCCTGGGAGATCTGGTCGAAGACCCGGCCGTTGGCGAGGAAGCCGGCCCGATCGCCGAAATGATTAACGCCGATCTGGTAGCCGAATTTCTCAGTAAGCTGCCGGAACGTGAGCAGACCGTGCTGAAGATGCGCTACGGGCTGGACGATGGAGAACGGAAGACACTCCGAGAGATAGGAGATGCCCTGGATGTAACACGTGAACGCATCCGGCAGTTGGAAATCTGCGCCATCGAACAATTGCGAACGCTTTATAACGAGATGGGAGAACTGCGTTCGCAGCAACAAGGGAGAAACCGGCCCGCCGCCTAGGCGCGGGGGACGGAAGGCGACTATGAAGAATTTCTTGAAGAAGTTCACGGGCACCGAAGCCCCTTTGCTCACTGTGACAGAGGCTGCGCAAGAGAAGGTTCACGCGGTCATACAAAACGAAGAGGTTGACATTGAAGGCCTGCGCATTAGCATCCAAGGCAGAACCGCTACCGCATTCCAATACAGCCTCGGCTTAGCCACCGAGGCTGAAGAGGGCGACCTTGTGGTTGAATGTCAACATTTTAACGTCCTTGTTGACGCGGCAAGTGCGGCAGACCTCGGGGGCGCAGTCATTGACTACGTGGACGACTTGAACGCAAGCGGGTTCCAAATCGAGAACCCTAACACCCCGACATGGGATAATCCGAAAGCGCAACAGATTCAGAAGCTGATCGATGAACGGATTAACCCTGCTGTCGCCGCACATGGCGGACAGGTGGAACTCCTGAACGTCGATGACGATGCTGTTTACATTGAGATGGCCGGCGGATGCCAAGGCTGTGGCATGGCGAACGTCACCCTCAAACACGGCATCGAAGCGATGATTCTGGAAGCCTTTCCAGAAATTAAGCACGTGATCGACACTACCGACCACGGTGCGGGGGACAACCCGTATTACGCATAACCCCCTAACGAAAAGGGCGGGCCATCGGGCCCGCCCTTTTTTTATTATTCAGAAACAATTTGCGCACCAACGTTATTCGCGCGCGTGACAAAGCAGCTCCCACCGTTCGGAAGCCTTTCTAGGAATGCCGCTGTCTTCCGTTTCAACTCTTCAATGTCTTGGCTGACTGCGCAGATTGCAGGCCCCCAGCTGCTAACGCCCGCGCCTAGCGCACCGTTGTGCTGTAGGAAGTCAAGCGTCTGTTGCAGTTCCGGTCCCTGCGCGTCAATTTCCACCCGTTTCCATCCAAATGTCTGAATTTGATTTAACGCCTCGCCGAAGCCGCGCATATCCTGTTCGAGAATAGTTGGTAAGAGTTGGAGCAGGAGAATGTGTGAGAGTTGCGGCGCAACCGATTCTGGTTGCGGGCACAGCGTCCGAAAGAGTTCAAGTTCTGCTTCGCCGTAAATCCGGGAGCAGTTCGGCATGGCAATGAGGAGCGGCCACGCGGGGAACGGGTGCCGTAGTAAAATCGGCGGGGGAGAGATGTCGCCGACAGCGGAAGAGGGGAGGAAGGATGACTTCTGCTCCGGGTAGCGGTGTCCGCCATCAACGATGAAGCCGCCGGTATTGAACGCGGCAACACCGATGCCGGAGGTGCCGCCGCGCCCAACAGCGTGCGCCAAGTCAAGCACACTTAACCCGAGCCCATATAGGAGGTTCACTGCCTGCGCGATGCCCAGGGAGAGTTGTGTGCCTGAGCCGAATCCACTGTGCGAGGGGATTTCCGCGGTGAATTTGAGCGAGATACCGGGAAACGAATAAGTTTCTTGGAGGCGTGCCAGAACGTGACAAGCGCGTTCACGATACACAGAATCTGCCACGTGGATGCCTGTTGCCCGTTCGGCGACGATGCAGAAATTCGGTTGTTCAATTGCCACCCCGAACCCGCCATCAATCCGGCCTAACGCGCCGTTCAGATCGATGAGTGAAAAGTGGAGCCGGGCAGGCGTGGTGATTGTGACGTGATGCATTGTGGGCCTACCGCGCGTGCCGATACACAGCGAATTCAATGGAGCCGCTTCCGAAAATCACGTACTCGGTAGGAATGTTCTCATGCTGTAAACTTGCCCCGAGCGTCCAGCCGCTGTCGCCTATCTGTGTAGTCGGCTTCATGACGGCCATCACCGAGGGCGGCAAATCGGCGAATTCCTCACCTTGAACCGTCAACCCCGGCTGCCGGACGAACAACGCCAAGATGATGTCGGTGTTGCTCTGCCGTTGTTGCAGGAGTTCGACAAGTTGATTGACGTTTTTCGGGCGAAAGTTTAGCGGGGCACGTGAACGTTGCCATCTTTCGTGTGTTGTCGCGCTCATCGCTAGAAGCGTGATGAGCCCGTCTGGTGTGTTCTTTGGAACGGTGAGGGTTTCTGTCAGCGTTACCGGTTTTTCAAGGTAGGGCCGCACGGTTACCTCCACTTCAACGGTTTCGCCTGGGCGGTAGGAGTGTTTGTTAATCCGGAGACGCTCTACGACTGCTGTCCGCCGTTTATCCGCCAGCTTGAGCGCGACATCAATTTTCTCTATCGCTACCGTGGCGTGGGAATTATCAAGCAACTGTAACAGCGGCGTTCGGAGTGTCTCTCGCACTGCTGTCCGAGGTGAACCGCTGAAGGAATAGACGTTTTGACGCACAATTTCATGCTTGATGAGTTCAGGATGGTTTTCTAAAGTGAGGGTGGCACCGATATTGAGAGTGTAGTCGTTGGAAGCAAATTCAAGTGCCTCCAAGAGATAAGCTGTCCCCATTTCCGTATAGAGCGCGGAAAACCCGCGATGCCGAATTACTTCATAGAAAAGGGCATATTGTCTGCCATTGCTCGTTTCCACGTTGAGAGTAACGGGGATATAGCTCGGATGCTGCCCAATAGTGCCGGCGATGGCTGCATCCCGGTCTTGGACTAAGGTGCCGATAGGCTGCGTGGCGGAGGCAACTTTGTAAGAGCGGTAGCGGCCGGGCACGATAAAATGAACATACCCACCGGAAAGGGGTAGGTTGACGTTACCTTCTCCATCCCTAGCGTGTCCGTAAGCGAGGAGTTCGTTTCCATCAACATAGGTGATGGTTCCGAAGCCGAAGGCGGAAAAAT
Source organism: uncultured Poribacteria bacterium (assembly GCA_958296135.1). Taxonomy (GTDB): domain Bacteria; phylum Poribacteria; class WGA-4E; order WGA-4E; family WGA-3G; genus AGPOR5. The sequence continues at coordinate 2,099,343 of CATQHZ010000001.1, read as the reverse complement.
CGCCGCGTGCAGATGCAACACCGATTGTCTGTCCGGCTTCAACAGGCGATGTTTTCATAGGGCTGCCGCCACTTGCCGCTTCAACAGGGACGAGGTTCAACCGGTCGAAGAGTGTTCGGTAATACCGCATCGTCTTGGAATCAATGCCGGGGATGGAGACAGGCATCTCCAGCCGTTCTGAGTTCCCTTCCGAAGGAAAAGGTGCCGGGAGCAACGCTGCTACCGGCTGCCGCTCAAAAGAGGGCGGTATGCCGACACCGAAGAGGGACGGGACGGTATCAATTCCTTCTGTCACAACTTCTGTGCCCAACTCGAAAATTTGGGTGCCGCGATACCCTAAATTGGGCAGCATGCCGTGTTCGGTAACTCTCACCATCAATTCAATGGGGGTTATCCCGAAAAGGTTTCCGTGTGCACGCTGATCGCGGTAACTCCGCGCGAGGGCACCCATGAGCCTTCCGTCAATATAGGTGGGACTCCCGCTCATTCCGCCAGCGGAGCCGGTCGTTTTGAAATTGTCGCTTAAGCCTTTCGCCCATATCACATGCAAGCGCGGGTAGCGGTTGTACTGGATACCGACGACTTCAAAATCGAATGCCTCCACCGTTATGCCAGAGAATACCGTGTAGCCTTTCCCTTTCATACCGGGTTTCACTTCCGACAACGGCATAAACTTCGCTGCATCCCACTTTATCTGCGCGTGCGCAGCGCAGGTAGTGAAACAGAAGATGGCGAGGAGAGAGAGGTGGCGGGACCGGGAGAGCTCTCCTACTGTGCGACGTGTGTGATTATTCAGCGTTTTGCGCACCATTTCCGTTCTGCCTCACGTCGCGTTCAATTAAGCCGTCCCGAATGTGGAGGACGCGCTGTGCATGTTCAGCTACTTCGGGTTCGTGCGTTACCATGATGATGGTATTCCCATCTTTGTTGAGCCGGTCGAAAATCGCCATGATTTCGTTACCAGACCGGGTATCCAAGTTTCCGGTAGGCTCGTCTGCGAAGATCATCGAGGGGCTATTCACCAGCGCGCGCGCGATGGCCACCCGCTGAATTTGTCCACCGGAGAGCTCCGTGGATTTGTGAGTTATCCGGTCTGCCAGGCCGACTGCCTCCAGCGATTCATAAGCACGCCGTTTCCGCTCCTTCCTGCCGAGGCCGGAGTAAATGAGGGGCAATTCCACGTTGTGAAGCGCGCTCGTCCGTGGTAAAAGGTTGAACGACTGAAACACGAAACCGATTTTCTTGTTCCGAATATCCGCTAGCCGGTTATCGGAAAGTTTACCCACTTCTTCGTCTTCAAGATAGTATTCGCCGGACGTGGGTGTTGCAAGGCATCCGAGGATATCCATCATCGTGGATTTCCCGGAACCGGAGGGACCCATAATGGCGATGAACTCCCCCGATGTAACGGTAAAGGACACGCCTCGCAACGCGTGCACCTGCACATCGCCCATCTGGTAGACTTTGGTTAGGTTTCTGACATCAATTAACATAAGTATGGCACCTCTGTTTGAGTTTATTGTGTTGCCGGTGAGCGCGGCGGAACAGCGCAACGCGCGCTATTTAAAGTCGTCAGAGTCGCTATTGTCTCCACCGGCACCCTTCGTTAATTCCATCATTGAGGGCACGAAAACCCGGTCGCCTTCTTTCAAACCTTCGGTGATTTCAAAGTGCGTGATGTTACGCTGCCTGACTTTGATGTGGGTTTTGACACCCTTTGTTCCCTCTTTTTTCTCACCGAGGTCTTTGCCTGTGTCTAGCATGACAAAAAACTGCCGCTCGCTTTTCACTTGCGCTTCGATGCCGCTGAGCTGCTTGTCATCAGAGATGACGATGATAATCTCAGTCGGGCCGGTGCGCAAGCCTTTCGGTGAACCGTCAAGCAGAATTTCGAGACTGCCATCGGGGTTGTCAGATGACAGCTGGCCGACGCTGCCGGGGAATTCCTTGCCGATGAGGTTCCGAATTTTGAGTTTCTGCCCCTTCTGAAACTGTCCGAGCTGCTCTGGCGTTAAGTTCGCTGCAACGGTGACAATCTCCGGATTCATCACAGCGGCTATCGGCAGTTGCAGAATATCGGATTCTTCAAACACGATGATGTCTACGTCGGCGGACATGCCGGGCCGGAGTTCTGGCGGCGAACCTAACACTTCAATATCCACCTCAAATCGGATGACTCCGTCTTGGCTGTTTTGTCCTCGCGGTGTTGCACTCGGTGAAATCTCGCTGACTCTGCCTTCAAAGACGCGATTCGGATGGCTGTCAACGGTGATTTCCGCGCGCTGCCCTACCTCTATCTTGCTGATTTCGACCTGGTTAATTTGGGTTCGGACAATCATCTGCGTGAGGTCGGCGATGCGCATGATTGCCTCGCCGCGCGAGAAGGCGGAACGTCCCGATGTGATGATCTCCCCCTCTTCCACAACAAGGCGCGTGATGGTGCCGGACATCGGCGCAATAACCGTTGTCCATTCGTGTCGTTCCTGTTGCGACTTGAGTTGACTTTCAAAGCGGAGGCGGTTCGCTTCTGCGCTCACCTTGGCGTGTCGAGTCAGTTCTTTCTCTTCTTCGGTTGTGTCTTCGATTTTTTGAAGGCGGGTGCGTGCATCTTCTACATCGGCCTGGAGCCGCTTTTCCTCTGCTGCTTGTGACGCTTCCAGCGTTATCACGTTCTTTTTGCGGAGTGCCAGCGTCGCCTTTCGGCTTTCGATGGCTTGCTCCCTAGCTTTGATATTCTCCTCTTGGGATTTAATCGTTTCCTTTTGCGATTCAACCTCTTTCTGGGATGTTTCATATTGCGAAGTCGCGTTGGCGAGCTGCCTTTGCGATTCTTCAAGTGCTTGTTTGGAAATCAAGTTTTTCTCAAACAGCCCCTTGTTCCGATTGGATTCAGATTCGGCTGTCTCAAACGCAATTTTTGCAGACTTCTGGGTGGCTTCGGTGCGTTCCAGCGTCAACTTGGCTTGCGCGAGGGAGATGTCCGCCTGCCGTTTGTCGATTTCATCCAGATTGAGCGAGTTCTGCGTTGTGGCGACTTGCGTCTCCGCGTCGGCTATCCGTTGCTGCTTATTTGCAATAAAGGATGCCAAATTTGCTTCTGTCCTCGCGACAGAATTTTCCGCCTGCAGGAGACTACTCGCTTGCTCTTTTTCGGTGATTTTAATGCGGAGTTTCGCCTGTTCAAGCTGCGCGATGCTTGCTTTCAGGTTCTCCTCAGCTTGTTTTTTTTCCTCTAAAATCTGTTCCTCATCGATTTTGAGGAGCGGCTGCCCGGCTCCCACAACTTCTCCCTCTTCAATGAGAATTTCAAGGATTTCGCCCTCAACGTTGGAGCGGACATCTACCTCAATGAAGGAGCGGAGGTGGCCGGACTCTCGGACTTTGACGAGGAATTTGCCGCGCCGTACTACCTCGCGCTTATCCTCGTCTTTCTTCGCCTGTTTTCCGATTGTGAGATTGATGCGCGTCGCGCCAATCGCTACGGCGGCGATAACAACAAGGGCGACGACACCGATGATAATCCATTTTTTCCGGTTCTTCATGATTATTGCAACACTCCCATTGCATCTTGTAAGCGGGTTTGCGCGATTTTGTAGTCGTAGAAAGCGTTTACCTGATTTGTCAATGCCTGCGCGTAATCTGTCTGCGCCTCAAGCAATTCCAGCAGAATGGCTTTGTCCACTTCAAAGCGTCCTTGGATGACATCCAGGCTCAGCTTTGCGTTGAAGACTTGTGTCTTGAAGATGTCAAGTTCGGCTTCACTCCGTTTCAGGTTCAGGTAGGATTGCCGCACGTCCAAGGCGACAGAACGCTCGAGGGCGCTCGCATTCTCGCGAGTTTGCTCCAGTTGCAGTTTAACCTCTTTCACCTGGTTGCTGATAACTCCGCCATCAAAGAGCGTGAAGTTCAGCGATGCGCCGACGCTCCAACTCCGGAAATCCGAGAAATTCTCACGTTCACGCAGGTAATCGTCAAGGTTCACGTTGTAGTCTACATCGGCATTGAGCCGGGGCCACCGCTGCAATCTTGAGAGGGTGAGCGTCCACTCCTGCTCCTTCAGCTGCTCTTGGATTTCCTGAAATTCAGGCCGATTGTCAAGGGCTATCTGGATGGCCTCTTCAAGGGGCATCTCCATGCGCTCGATTGTGCCGCGTTCCAGATACAGCGGATACGACGCATCTACGACGACAGTCAGCAACACCCCCGGGTCTAACCCGACAAGTTGCGGCAGCGTTGCCTGCGCGATTTGCAGTGAATTCTGGTTGTTCAAGAGTGATAACCTGTCGTTAGCCTCGCGCACTTGTGCACTGGCGACATCCGCTGGGATGAGCGAGCCGGCTTCCACGAAATCCTGCGTCCGTTGGGTGTTATCCCGCGACCGCGCCAGAATCTCTTCACTGACGCTGACTAGTTCCTGCCGTTTGAGGACGTTGTAGTAGCCTTCCGTGATTTGGAAAATCAAGTTTTGTTTAATTTCCTCGTTGCGGCTTTCAGTGGCGTTCCGCCGCGTTTTCGCCTGCGCGAAACTTCCCTCACGTTGCCCGTTATCCCAGAGGGTGTATTGTCCCCGCAGCCCTAAATCGTAGTTTTCGGGTTCAAAGCCGAAGTCAACCCGGTCGGAAAAATCGTAGTTGCCGGTGGCGAAAATTTGCGGGAAATAGCGGGCCCGCGCGTTTTTCACCCGAAGTTCTTGGATGGCGAGATTCAACCGCGCATTCCGCATCTGCGTCGATTTCTCCAACCCGATTTGGATACATTGTTCAAGCGTCAGCGGTTGCGATAAGTCAAGGTCGGCCGGTTCTTGTGCCGAAACGCAAGAAATCGCTAGAACCTGAACAATGAGGATAAAAACGAACCTAGTCTGCCATTGAATCATTAAGTTCTCCTTGCACGCTTATACCAAATTACCGATAAGGATACGCCTAGTGCGTAACAAGAGGAGTTAACGTCATTTGGTATTATATAGAGTCCGTTAGGACTAAAAAGGATAGTAAAAAAACGAAAATTTGTCCGGTGAGTGCTACCTACAGCGGCGTTCAACGAAATGGCACCGCGGGTAAACCCTCACATTTTTGACAGCTGTCTACGCGAAAAGTTCCGTAAATTTTTGTTCAGGGAAATGTCGCGCACAGACGCCCTTGCTAATTACATTTATTTTGACGCAGTTTCGCGATAAAAGTTTAGAGTGTTTTTTCTGGCAATGATGTTGAATTTATGTTAAACTTATTGGAAAATTGCTGCAACAGAAAAAGGTTCTAGGAATTTAGGAAAATGTCAAACTCTAACATCATTCTGATAACTGTTTTTATTCTCATCGCGTGCGTGCCGACGGTGCCTGCTGCCCTTGTCGATGCCGAGACGCATTGGCTCATCGTGGATGCTACGCCTGATGCGCGCGCACACGAATCGCTGAATGCTCTCACCGAACTGCTCGTCAACCGAGGGAAAGTGCCGAGTGAGCAGGTGCATCGTCTTGAAGGCGAACGCGCAGTTAGCACGGAAATCCAGTCCGTCCTCCAAGAAATCGGTGCGAACATGCAGGAACAAGGAACGCTTATCTTTCTCTACCACGGCGGCGTTACGAAACCGCGCGGCATGAACATCATGCACTTGATGACACAAGACGACACTAGCATTGAAGACCGGGGCCTCAATCAGTGGTTCAAAGCGTCTGGCATCGCTCAGGCTGTGGTTATCGTTGACGGTTACACGGACGATACGAATCTGAATGCTTACTACGCGAATCGCGAGACGCTCGGCGATGCCGCGCTGAACGCCATTCAATCCGCGGCTGTCACTAACAAGGGCGCGCTCATTCAGCAAATCCGAGACGCGCTTGCCACGGATGCAACCGATACAAACGACAACCGTCGGCTCAGCATCATTGAAATTTATGAGCTGCTGCGCACCGCCCCCGATTTCGCTAAAGGCATTCTCGCGCCAACGGGGGACGTTAAAGCGGCACTGCTCAAACTCGCCCCTGCTATTAAGATTACCACATTTCCGGAAAGAGCGCAAATTTTTCTCAACGACGAAGAAGTAGGGAGCACACCGAGACTGATTACCGAGAATCTGGTAGCGGGAACCTCCACCGTCGTCGTGAAGAAGGCGGGGTATCTTATCCCATCTGTCAAGACTGCGGAGTTGCAGTTAGAATTAGGCGAAGCTGTCCATATCGGTTGGGCGTTAGAGCCTATCTCCATCTTCGGCACTGTCACGGGAACGCCCGGTGAATCGGTGGCTGGCGCGCGCGTCACGATTAACGGAACGGGTTACGAGCAGGTAGTCGGTGAAAATGGCACCTATCGCTTTGACGAATGGAAGGGACCGAATGTGTTAGTACTTGGCGAAACTTACACGCTGAGTGTGAAACTCGGCGAGCTGCACTACGGTACGGCGACGTTCCTTTTTGATGGCTACACCGCTATTGAACAACCTCTCGTGCTTGAAAAGAAGACGTGGTTTGAGATGTCACAAATTGCGTTTGACCAGGGTGAGCTCCAGCGTGCTGTCACTGCTTTCCAGAACGGGATTGAGCTCACCACCGATTTTCCGCAGCTCTCTTCCGGTCTGACGGTTTTGTTGTTCAGTTCCTTTGCCGATGCGCTTCAAAAGGTGGATGTCCAAGATGTCACCTATCTGGTTGTCACGGCGAAGCTTGCGGAGCAACACGGGCAGCCTGAACTCGCAAAAAGGTATTGGGAGCAGGTGAAAGCGAAGGCGCAAAAAGGCACGCCTGCCGCGTTAGAAGCAAACGAACGCCTGTGGGAATTGAATCGGGCGCGCTATTACGTCAATATCGGGTTGATAGTTCTGTTGGTGCTGTTAGTGGTATCGGGGGTGTGGACTTTTTTTCGGTATAGGAAGACGAGAGCCGCCTGAGACTAAATCACCGCTGTTCTTCGGGCTCGCAACCCTACCGAACTAGGGAATGCAATCGGTTTGATGAACCGCTGAAAAACGCGACTGCGATGAATGCACAAATCGGATAGGACAATAACGCCGTTGACCAGGGTATCCCCGCAAGCCCCCAAAATTGCATGAAAACCCAGTTGAGCAACGGATTCAGCACCAACCTAATCAAGGTTGCTGAAAGGACAATCGCGTGGTTTTGTCGCGCCAGGTGCGCGCGGATGAGCAACCGGCTTATCAGACGCGGGAGCATCCCGATGAGATAGATGCCGAGCAGCGCCGCGATGTGCCTTAACCCTGCCTCCGACAATTCCCCGTGTCCATACAACAGATTGACGATGGGCTCCCGGAAAACATAGAATCCGAGCAAGAAAGGCCCCATCAGGATAGCGATGGCGACAACACCTCGCCAGACACTTTGTTGTAGAGGTTCCACCTTTTTGTCGCCTTTTTGGTGCGGATGGATTGCTAGTTCTGGCTGTTTCCCAGCGGCAAGTTTTGCCCAGTGCGACAGTAGCACCGGTAGCGTCACCCCGGTGAGTGTCTCTGGAATAGCGCACAAACGGAGCGCGTAATCTAACTTTGAGATTGAACTTGCTCCAAGTGAACTGCCCATCCCTCTGTCAACGATGGGGTTTAGCCCATCTGAAATCGCCGCGCCCATCATCAGGAGACATTGACGTAGAAACTGCTGCATTTGTGGTGTTTCCCGCCAATGCGTGCTGATTTGCGCCGGATGAAGTAGGTGTCGCGCTTGTAGATTCAAGATAGCGCAGCATCGTCGAAATAGGATAACCACTTGGAGGAGTTCGCCGAGAATCAGCGCGAGCGGAATGCTAACCAGCGACAGATACGGCTTGCCGATGTAAATTGTGGCGATGACGAGGAGCGCGCGCACGCCCTGTGTAATCGCCGGTAAGTGAAACGCCTGATATGTATCCAAAATTGCCTTCAAAACCCACCGAATTGCGGAGATACTCACGAAGCAGGTGAAGCCGGCAACGATGCAGATTTCTGCGGAAGGCGAGAGTGCCGTGTTCGGGAAAAACCACTGCGACGCGCCCCACGCAATGCCTATTAAGAGACAGCAGCTCCCCGGCATTACCGTCAGATAGAGGGCGAAGACAGCTTGGACGCATCGTCGCGCTTCTCCTTCGCTTTTGCTTCTGGCCTCTGCCAACAAGGGAACGAGGACAGAATAGGCGGAGGCAGCACTGAGCAGTTCGATCAGGAAGGTAGCGATGCTCCAATAGTAGTAGATAAAATCGGTGCCTCCTGTCGCCCCGAACCATTTGGCGAGAAGGGCATAAATCAGGAGCGTTCCTGCGCGTCCGAGGATGCTGAGCGGCGTAAGGCTTAGCAGGTTTTTGAGTAGGAGTGAACGGGTCCTAGGCATAGCGTTATTAAACGGCATTTGGCGCGAAAAGTCAACCTAAATCTGAATTGCGATTTTCTTGATTTTTTGAGGTTTTGCTGTAAAATTGCATTATCCCGAAAAAGGAGTCAACACATGGAGCTACGAGACTATTTTGAGTTCATCAATGACACCCAAATCCGCATCAAGGGACACCGCATCTATATTGATGACGTGTTGGAGGAGTATCTGCGGTATAAGAGCCCGGAAGAACTTCTGTATCGCTTCCCCACCTTGAATCTGGAGAAAATCCACGCTGTTCTTCTCTACTATGAGGCGAACCCTGAGGAAGCGGAGGCATATCTGCTGCGGGTGCGGCAATACCGCGAGGAGGCTTATCAGAAGTGGTTGGCAACTGAGGGGGCTTCACCCAGAATAGTTGAGCTGCGGCAACGTTTGGAGAAATACCGCCAGAAACTGATTGCCGAGGGAAAACGCCGCCTTGAGCCACTGGAGCCTTTATGATACCGCGATTTCTAATGGATGAACACCTCGCACGCGCAATTCAGCAGCAATTTGAGGATTTGCACCCAGGAATGGAAGTGCGGTTAATGGGCGACGAAGGAGTGCCAGAGCGCGGAACGCCAGATCCGGGGATTTTGGCAAGGAGAAGAAAATGGATGTGAGAAACTACTTTGACTTTATTGATGAAAACACCATCAAAATGAAGGGACATTGCCTCGGAATAGAGCATGTGCTGGATGATTATCTCCAAGGGGCGGACATAGGCCACATTCGGAAACGCTACCCAAACCTGACCTTGGATGAAATCCATGCTGCCATTCTCTACTTCCTCGCCAACAAGGAGGAGATGACGGCATACCTTCAACGCGTGAAGGAACGCGATCTGGAGGTATGGCGGGACCGGCAGCGCGAACCCGATCCGTTCCTCATCGGCTTTCGGGAACTCTTGGAAAATCGAAGCAAAACGTTTGACATGAAGCATCCGCCAGTAGAGCCGTAGAAAAAAGACCCGGGAGGCGCGGTTTGCAACCGCGCCTCCCGGATTCTGTGCGCGAGTCATGCTAATTCTTCGCCCGATATTCACGCAAAAGCGCGTTAATCTTGTCGAGAAGCGTCTGCGAGTAAATCTCATCGACGAGCGCGTTATGGGTTTCCTCGGCGATTTTGTCCAACTCTTCCCGGGCTGCATCGTCAAATTCAACTATTTTAATGCCGGCCTTTTTCTGCAGGGCTTCAATTGCTGTTGCGTTATCGTTCCGAATTTTTTGGATTAACTCGGCGTGATGCTTGGCAGAAGTCTCGCGCAGAATCTGCTGCTGTTCCGGGGATAATTGGTCGAATTTCTCTTTTGTAATTACCGTCGCGCCGACACCAATGTTCACTGGCAGTGCTGTCATGTATTTGAGTTTCGGGTACCACTGCAGTGCGATGCACGCGTACGGCGAGGTAGTCACGGCGTTCACCTGCCCGGAATAAAGGGCCGACAGGACTTGCGACACCTCTTTCGGCACGTTCACGATTCCCGCGGTTTTGGTAAATTCCAGTCCGATTCTATCGCTGCTACGTGCCCACATTTTGACACTCGGCGCGCGGAGCGCGGTCAGGGTGTCAATCGGCTGGCTGCTGAACATGTAATAGTACCCGATGTCGCCCCAGCCGAGCAGGATATAACCGGCGGCCGCGAATGCCAGGTCGAGTTCCGCGCGGAGTGCGTCTCGAACGTAGTCGAGTTCCGCGTATGTTTTGAACATCCGGGGCAGTTGCAAAATCAGCACCTCTTTGTGGATTTCGCCGAGGCCGGTGGCAGTCATCGCGCCTGCGTGGAGTAGCCCGGCGCGCATCTTGCGGATAACATCTAGTTCGTCGCCTTGCACGCCGTTCGGGTAGAAGCGAATTTTGAGGGCCCCATCCGTTTTGGCGGCGAGTTCCTTCTCCATCGCGGTGAAACTATTCATCCACGAAGAACCTTTCGGCGCGAGCGTGGCGAGTTTAATTGCGTCCGCTGCGGCCTGCTGGCCTGCGAAGCATAGTACTCCCAACATGAGCAGGAGAGAAAGTGTCAATACGCCTTTGCGCGGGAAAATCTGTTGCATCATTATCGGTTCCTCCCTATAAACATTGCACCCCTAACGGGGTTTTAAAGGAATAGGTTCTTTTCCTTATTGGGCTTCCGTGTCAAAAAGCATATCCGCCTGCGCCAGCCAGCGTTTCGCGCGCGATTTGGCTATCGCTGTTGCGGCTTCGTGTCCGGGGTAAACGTCCATCGGCGCGTCAAGCACTGCCTGTAACGTATCCTTGTAGAGTTTGGCGTTCTGTTTCGGGTAGGCATAGTAGCGAGCGAGATAGAATTTGCTGAGCAGGAACCGGTCCTGATTAATCCTATCCACGTGCTTGATATGCTCCATTGCCTTCTCGGGGTTTCCCCCAATTGAGGCTGCCCGGTCGCCGTAATAGACGGTGAAGAACAAATGCGCACCACCGTAATAGAAAGTTTCGTCTAATTCAAGCACCCGTCGCATCATCATCTCTACCCGTGGCAAGTCAATTACCTGCATCGCATCATCCTTCTGGAGGCTAATGCCGCGTGCCCATGCATAAGCTGTCCAAAACAGCGGCTCAACGTGCTTCTTCTTGAGTTTCCGAAGCGCGCTTTCAAACACGGCATTCTCTACAGTCGATGCCTCATTGAAGCTCTTGTTGGATTGCGCGAGGACCTTGAGCGCGTAGCGTCGCGAGCGGCCATAATAGTCAATCGCCCGCGCGCGCAGATCCGCCGCGGTGGCACTGTCGCCGGTTATCTCAGCGTCTTCCATCTTATCTTCGACAAAGCCTGCGTAAGATGAAAAAGCGCGGGAAGTCATTATTAAGAGGGTAGGGTTTTCTGGCACAATCTCCAGCATCCCCTCAAACGTCTTAAGATTGCCTCTGACGCTTGCTTCGATCAGCGTCAGATCTGCCTCTCTTTGGAGTGCCGCACCTGCCTGCGAATAGACAATAACGGTCCGGCCGACTGTCAACTTCGTGAGACTACATCCGCCGAGCAAAATCGGCAGGAGGAGTAACACGAAAATATGGATTCTCAACAGGTTTTGTCTCATGTAGAAAAATTTCTCCTTTTGTTAGGGACAGGATTTCGCGAAATGGTTCTGGTAGGTGCTATTTCAAACCGCGTCTACCGGGTATCTGCGTCTGTCCTATTTGGTATAAAATGGCAAAAGCCGAATTGTGCCGTTGACGCGTCCTTCCGAAGTCTCGAGCTGGACGCGACTGCCAGCCTCTGTGACTGCCATCCGCACATAGCCGAGGGCAATCTGTTTTTCCAGCGTCGGCGAATAGACAGCACTCGTAATCCAGCCAACCTTTTTATCGCCGCTGAATACCGGTGCATTCTGTTGCGGCTGCTGCGCGGCATCAATTTCAATCCCGCGCAGCAGCCGATTTGGATGCCCGCGGTATTTCATTCGCGCGACGATCTCCTGGCCGATGTAGCATCCCTTCTCAAAATCGATGGCATGCTCCAATTCCGCCTCCAGCGGAATAACCGCATCGGTTAACTCCGCGCCATATTTCGGCGTACCAGCCTCAATGCGGAGCGATTCTAGCGCGTCCAAGCCGACTGGGCTCACGTCATTCGCGATTAACCGTTCCCACAGCCATTCTAGGGAGTCGGCTGCGGTATAAAGTTTATAGCCTACTTCGCCGGTTTCATCTGTCCGAGCGCACATTACCCGCCGCCCATCCACTTCACAAGCGCAGTTCTCATGAATGCCGGCAGGCGCGCTTTGCAAGCACGCTACGGACTGGACGATATGTGGCGACTGCGGGCCATAAATGCCGATAGCACCGATTTCCGCTGTTACATCTTCGAGCACCACGTCATCAGCGATGATATATTTGTCTAACTCCTTGAAAAGGATTTCTGTCGTTTCCGGTGCTGTTTCCAGATAGAGTGCCTCTTCGCGGACATAGACATGCATATCGGCGATAATTTTACCACGGTGCGTCAAAAGCGTGGCATAATTTCCTTGCCCGGCTGCAAGTCCTTCCACATCGTTGGAAATGATGCGGTGTAGGAATTTCGCCCGGTCTTCGCCGGTTAACCGCAGCCTGCCGCGGTGCGAAAGACCGGCGATTCCGACGCGCGCTCTCACGGCGTGGTGTTCGGACACCGCATCGGTGAAGTGCGCGGCTAAATTCCAACCTTCACGCATTTCAGCGAAAGTCGCGCCGAGTTGACGATGGATATCATAGAGTGGTGTTGTTTTCATTTTTTTCATATTGTCGCGAGGCGTTCGTTTACGTTTTCTGTGCAATCCTGTCTCTTAACGTAGAGTCGCATGCGCCGTTGTTGCATGCTGCGTTCCTTTGCATCATTTTCAATTTAAAACATTCGCTCCAGCCGCCAGAGGATTTGCCGATTCTGTTGGAATGAACTCCAACTCGCAATATCCCGAATGGGTACTGCAATCTCAACAGCAAGACTCTGCGGCCTCTGTCCGAACTGGTGGGCGAAGAGGACAAACCCCACGCCGATTGAAGTTTTTAGCCGGTCGCGAATGGAAAAATCGGCAAAAAGTGTTTCATCAAACCACCACACCTGCCCGGTATCAAGGAAGCAGCTGAAGGCCCACCCGAGGACGACATCCAGGGCATTCTCAATTGCTACAGCGATTCTCGTTTCTTGCATAAAACGATATTCAACGTTGAGCAGGAGTCGGTTATCGCCAGCGAATGCATTGAAAGGGTAGCCGCGTAGTGTAGCCCCGCCGCCGAGATAGAGGAGATGCTGTCGCGGTAGAGCCGCATCCGAAAAATCCCCTGCGATTCGGATGTTCAAATGGTGCGGCCCGAGAAGCGGTGTATACCGTGCCAGTTCAAATTGGTAGAAGTTGAAGGCATAATCGCCCCCAAGGCTCTGTCCTGCCGTTTCAAAAATGACTTTTCCGCGCCAACCGCGCCGAGTGCGTTCATTCGGCCAAGACACCGTCTGAAAATTGCGTTCCTTCGTTAACGTCCGGTCTCGCGTATCAAATGCGTAGTTCAGAGAGATTTTTCGCAAGCGTCCGCGTTCAATCCGTGAATTGCCACGCTTGATACGGTTTCTGTTAAGGTAACTCCAATCTGTGGATTTGGTGAGGTTGTCGTGCGATTCCTGCGTAAATTCAAACCGCAGCTGCGCTGATGTCCCGAATGCTCGCGCTATCCAAGTGTGATACCCTTGCCGTTGATAATAGTTTTCAACGTCGGTGCCATAAAAGGCGGAGCTCAAACTGACTTGGGTAGGGAGGAGCGTGTTGTTGTAATTGACATCCGTGAGTTTGTAGTAACCGCCGCCGAGAGCAAAATCGTATAGGCGAGAGAAGCGTTTTTCAAAGCCTGTCTGATAATTCCAGATCCGACTGGCAAATCCGCCGCCCAGTAAACCGAAGAGTCGTTGTTCTTCGCCAGCGATACGGGTAGAGAGGGCACCACCTGCACCGAGCACAATGCCGTGGACGCGGTTAAATCCGACGATTGGAAAAACGTCGGGTTTCACGACAGGTTGCTCCTCAATCTCAACAATCATGACATTTTTTCCGCCTTCCCGTTGCACGCGCCAAGCGCGGACAGCTTTGAAATCTACATGGCGGCTGAGCCTCGCGCGCATCCGATCTATCATCGTCTGCCCGAGAAGTTGATAATAAACGTCATCGGTTTTTAAGTCAAGTACCGATGCAAGTTCCGCGTCGGATATGCGCCTGTTTCCCCTGAAACGGATTTCGTCTAGCGAACCTTCGTTAATCGAGAACTGAAGCGTATCGTTGTCAAATTGATGTGTGACGGTGGCGAATTCGTAGCCGCGATTCCAATAAAAATCGGCGATGAGCTGCTGTTTCAACGCAACCTCCGCCACGGCGAGGTAGCCGGGTGCCAAGTCAAACCACTCTTTGATGAATTGCGCGGGAAAACTTCGTTCTCCCTTAATCTCAATGTTGCGCGCAAACCGAATGGGAGCTTCTGTTACGCGGAGACGCACCTTCACTTTTTCGACCCGAGGTGCCTCCATCGGCAGTTGTGGGGGGAGTGCTGCTGCAACAGTCTCCAGCTGTACTTCCTGAAACCAATCCCGGTGATTCAGTTCAGCAATCAGCCAAGAGAGCTGCGCGTTTGTGACGACATCGCCGGGTGCAATGGGGAGATGCTTCAGCACAACGTCGGTGGGAATCGTGGTGTTTCCCTCAACTTCAACAGCGGTTACCTCCAGTTTCTCCTCGGATGCAAAGGTTTCGGCAGGTTGTTCTTGAACCGTTATTAGCTTTAGCGCGCCCATCGCTTCGGGAGAATGCGGCCACCACGGGTATTCAGCATCGCCAGTCGGCATCCAGTAACTGTATTCTCGCCGCGTCGTGAGATTGAGATTTTCCAAGCTGCCTGTGTTGCCTTGTGCCTTTCGGTGCATGTTAAATAACCAGGGCTCTTTGGTTTCTCCGGTAGACGCGTTTTGCAAACGCGCTAGCGGCATAGCCATTTCAAGACTCCAAAACGTCGCGTGGATGCGCGTTGCGATTGTGGCATTTGAATCCCATTTGCTATCCGCTCTGAACGTTTTCGCGGCATTTTCTTCCGTAGGGCGTTGAACGTCAGGCGGGGCAAACCGAAGACGAGGAGGGCCGGCGGTATGAACCCCCTGGTCGAACCGCGCGCCGATAGGGTTAACGACGAGGTGATAGTAATCCTCGGTGTGTGGACTCGGGTCGAGCAGAATTTCAACCGCTTCATCCTCCCAGATTGGCGAATCCTGTTGCGTTTGCGAGATACGGGGAATCTGCCCAGGGAGGAAAAACGCCTTCACGCCGATATAGAGGTTTTTCTCGTCCCACATCAAAAATGCTTCTGTCAAGTTTTCTGGCGTTTCGCTGCCATCAGCACTCTGAAAAGGCGAGAGTGCAGCGGCGGACATCCACACTTTTTCAGAGAGATTGCCATCAACGACGGGAGGTTGCACGGTTTCCGGGACAGCCTGGAGAAAAATATCGGCAGGAGAAGCAGCGTCTTCAGGTGTCCCTCCTGTCGGTAGAATTGCAATTGTATCGGTGGCCGTCAAGCGGAGGAGCGGCCCGCCTTCGTTCAGGACTGCTGTGCCTGCAAGCAGATTCAACATCCGCGAACCGTCTTCAATTTGTGCTGGAAGGCTGATAATAACTTGTTCCTTTTCGCTCTCAAATTCCACGTCGGCGGCGTAATCGCGGGGCAGTTGCAATTGGATGCCGCCGCCTTGTGCAATCATATCCATCGGGGCTGCAACCGTATCAAGCACAGCGAGTTCAACGGAGCCGTCCAGAGTTTTTATCTCATTCTGTCCTCGAGTCAGCAGAATTTTGCCAGAGACGTTTCCCTTCGTTACGGCGACGTTATAGTTCCCTTGCGTTTCATCTAATTGCACATCTCCGGTGCCAGTGGCAACCTCTATCTTACCGCGGATGCGCCGGAGGCGGATATCCCCATCTTTCGTCTGGAGTTTAACCGAGACATCCGGCGGCGTTTCAATCGCGCAGTCCAACTGAAGCCGATTTTCTAACTCAGGTGTGCTTTGGAGGCGCGCGTCGTTCGGTAGATGTGCCTCCAACTGAAGTGTTCCATCCTCACGTGTGCCGGCCAAAGCAATGCTCTCCAGATACGCATTGTCGGATGATGCGGTATCTCCCAACAGACGCTTTGTGAGCATGACGCGGACCGCGTTGCTATCCGTGGCTACCAGTTCAATGTGTCCTCGCACCGCCAAATTGAACTCTATCCGGTAGACATTGTCAAAGGGGAAGGTTTGCTGGGTGACAAGCGGTGCTGCTGTGCTAACTGTGTTCAGTGTCAGCAACCCTGAACAGAGTAGGCAGAGGTAAAAAACGAACGACTTGCAGGCGCGCAAAGCGTGAATTGAAAATAGCATCTTTCTGACCTGGGTTAAGAAGCGCGGAAGCTTGCACTCCCGCGCTACGGGGTTGATACATTAATTCGGTGTTGACGACGGAACAGAGGCGGACATCCTCCTCAACGGCATAACTTAATCGTCAGCATTTTCCGGCGGCTCTACGCGGCCTTCCGGCAAAGCGACGAATTTCACGCCTTGCTTCATCCGCCGAATGATATTTCACCCACAACGGAGTCCGAGAAAATAAACTCAGAGCGAAGATTTTGCTAGAATTGGCGGGTGATGCGCTGCCATTCTGCTATTTTCGGGTCGCGGCTCGGAGCAGCTACCAAATAACTGGGAATCGTTGCATCGCTGTAAGCTTGAGACTTCGTGTCCCGATTTGTTGGAGAATGAGTGTTCATATTGTATATGATAACACAAAAAGCCTCGGAATGCAAATTCTTTTGCAGTAAACGAAAGGAAAAAAACTTGACATTTTTTAAATAATACACTATACTAAATAGAAAAGTCAAGCATTTTGTCGAAAAACGGGTAGTTCGCGTCCGCAGCGCAGAAACCCCACACTAGAAAAATAGGAGAAAAAATGGCGACAGAATACCGTTTCTCTTTTGGCCCCTGGAATATACACGAGGGCGCAGACCCTTTTGGCCCATCCGTGCGAGAGGCGTTCGATTTTGATGAGAAGGTTGGATTCTACCGCGGCCTCGGTTTTGTCGGAATTCAATTTCACGATGATGATATTGTCCCAGATATTGACGACAAAACGCACGCGCAGTTGATGTCTCGGACGAAAACTGTCAAAGCACAGTTGGATAATCACGGATTGACACCGGAGGTAGTCGCGCCGCGGTTGTGGGAATCGCCACAGACGCTTGATGGTGCCTACACCGCCAATGCCGCTACAGAGCGTGCCTATGCGCTAGAACGTTCAAAACGGTGCGTGGACATTGCCAACGAAATCGGGTGCAAAAACATCGTCTTGTGGCTCGCCCGCGAAGGCACCTACATCCGTGAATCAAAGAGTTCATCCGGTGCGGTGGGATACATCCTCGATGCAATCAACGCGCTGCTGGCATACGACGCAGAAATTCGCATCCTGATTGAACCGAAGCCGAATGAACCGATGGACATCGCCTACATCCCGACAATCGGGCACGCCATCGGGTTGGCGTATGCAAGCGCGGACCCGGGGCGCGTCGGCGGCTTAATCGAAAGCGCGCACGCTATCCTCGCTGGGTTAGAACCGTCCGACGAAATGGGGTACGCACTCTACCACAAGAAGCTCTGGAGCGTGCACCTAAATGACCAGAATGGCCTCAAATTCGACCAGGACAAAGCGTTCGGCTCCGTAAATCTGCGGCGCGCGTTTAACCAGGTCCGCGTCCTTGAGGAAAACGGATATGGCAGAAACGGCGAGTTTGTCGGACTAGACGTTAAAGTGATGCGAACGCAACCGCGCGAACTATCAACCAAACATCTCTTGAGCAGCCGGCGCACCTTCCTGAATCTCCTAGAGAAAGTGCGAACTTATGACCGGGAGGTGGCTCAGGCGTTCATCGCATCGCGAGACTATGAAGGCTTGGATTTCTACATCCTTGAACATCTTCTCGGAAAGTAACAGGAGCAGCATATCGGCGGGGTTTATTGTGAAAACCCCGTATCCTCAGCAAAAGAATGAGAACTGATACGAATCTACCACACGGGGCAACGGAGCCCCATGTCAGCGGAGTTTGTCACTCCGCACCCTTAAAAGTTGACGCGACGCAAAAGTATCAATCCGTCCTGCTTGTCGGCCCCCCCGGGGTCGGCAAAGGCACCCAAGGTGAGCTGCTGGCACGAATTCCCGGCATGTATCATCTCTCCAGTGGGGAAATGTTTCGTCAACTAGACACCGATTCCCACTTAGGGCAAATCTTTCACAAATATGCCACCCTCGGCGATTTGGTGCCGGATGAGATTACGGTGCAGATATGGCGCGACTACGTGGCGGCGCAGGTGGCAGAACGTACCTACGATCCGGCCCGCGACCTGCTTATTCTGGACGGTATCCCGCGCAACGTTGCGCAGGCTGCGTTGATTGACTCCGATATTAACGTGTTGAAAATCATCTACATGGTTTGCGAGAACCAAGAGGTGATGTTCCAACGTATCCGCGGGCGTGCCGCTAAAGAGCACCGCCTTGACGATGCAGAGGAAGCGGTAGTCCGATATCGGTGGGATGTTTACAAGCGTGAAACCGAGCCGCTCATCGATTATTACCCGCAGGAGTTCATCAGGATCATAGATGCTGACACGATTCCGGCGGAGGTGCTTCATCAGATTTTAGCGGCGATAGTCCCTGTCCAAAAGATGCATTTTTCTCTGTCGCTCATGTAGTCGCGGTTTTCATGCAGTGTCCCTGCTTATTCGCGGCGACGATAGAGGCGAATCTCCGGATGCGCAAGGGCGCGCATCGGAAAAGGCGCGCCCTTGTCGGAAATAGGGATACCTAGGAACCGCGGGTTACGGCGAAAGATTTTCTGCAATTCATAACGATTGTGAACAAGTTCATAAAAGGCTAACGTCTCCTCCAACGCAACTTCTTCCAGAGGATACCAATCGGAGGCATCGGGACCGGGAGTCTCTTCTGTCGGCAGGTATTTTTGGAACACCTCGGCGTTGGGCATGAGAATGAGTGCCCACTCTGCCTCTTCGTCATGCGTCAATTCCCGGTCAAATTCAGGGAGTAGCCAGTTAAACAAGATTTCCGGCGCGCAGGAAATATCCTCTTCGTAAGGGATGTTGGCAGCTATCCACGCGGATACCTCGTCCCGCGTCGGTTGTGTCAACAAAATGGATGCGAACGCGACGGTATAGACTAAGGAATAAAGCGCGACTGCCCCAATGAGGAAGCGCGCGACTATCTTCCTAGTAAGCGTGCTTTTCAAAAGCGTGACTATGGGAGTCACCAGGTGCGCTATAAGGCGAGCTCGCCTGAGCTCTGGCGAGCTCAAACTACGAAGGTTGATTTGGGATAACATTGCCGCCGCCAGCACCATCAACACCGGATAGAGAATCAGCAGGTGCCGTGTAAACTTCACTTTGTGGGCACCAACAAACAGCAGATAGGGGATGACAAAAGCGAGCAGTGCTAGTGCCACCCTTCTCCGCGTAGCGAGCGCGTGCATTATCCCAAAGAGCGCGAGGAGAGCCAGGGGCCATCCCATTCCCCACTTCAAAAGCGTCCACAAGTAAGCGAACCTATCTATCCACGCAGCCCCCCAGGTTTGTAAGGATGGATTTCCATATCCGTCCGAGGGAAATAATCCGAAATGCCCGCGTTGATAGTGCGTCGCTTCATACCAAAAATCCTCAAAGAAGAGGTTCCATGTTGGAGAAACCAGATCGATGAGCCAATAAGGACAGAGGAGCGTAAAGGTGAGCGCGGAAACGCCGATGAGCATCAAAACCTGCCGAACGTGTAAGCGCGTTGTTCCGATAAAAACCAACGCCGATAATCCGACAAAAGCTGTCGTCCATTTAACGGCGAGACCGGCCCCGGCGATGATGCCAAGCCAAACGGCTAAGGAGCGTCCGGGCGGCCGTCGTTCATAGTCGCCCGTTTGCCCGCGCATCAAAACCCACAGAAACAGCGTCACACAAAACGTGGCAGGAATATCAACTAGTGCGAAACGCGATTCGTTCGTCGCATGTAACATCGCCACAGCGAGGAACCCCGCCGCTGTCTGCCCCACCCGTCTGTGATAACAGCACGCGCCGAGACGATAGGTAAACCACAGTGTCGCGGTTGACAACAGCACATTGACAAACCGCGCCAACAAAATCACATCTTCTTGTAGGAGCGACCTCCCGGTCGCGATGCCTTCTTGTAGGAGCGACTCCCCCGTCGCGGTGCCTTCTTGTAGGAGCGACCTCCCGGTCGCGATGCCTTCTTGTAGGAGCGATCTCCCGGTCGCGATGCCTTCCGATAGGAGCGATTTCCCAATCGCGAACAATTTCCCTATCACCGCGATGAGATAAAACCACGCTGTCCCCGGCCAGTTATAGATTTCTGGCGGTGCAGTAAAGTGCATCAGATTCAAGACATCTTGCGCGATCAGCATCTCGCGCGGATCTGGCGAGTTTGGCAAACCGACGTTTAAACCGATGAGGCGCAATCCCAAACCGACAAGAAGAATCGCGGGCATCACCCATTTTTCGTAATCTTTCATTTCTGTCTCTAACGCGACACCTTCGCCCACAATTCCGCCGGAAGTGTCTCCCGAATCTTGGCAATCCGGTCTGACATGGACAGGAGTTCCAATTTCTCAAAGATGTCCCGCCACCGTTTCGGTTGCTCCTTCTCAACGTAGACTGGCACGAACCCCAGATTCAGATAGGTTTTGATTGCCGGGATGCGAAAATCGTCGGTATCCAACATCGCGCACCGAAACCCGTGGTCGCGAAAATAGGTAAGCACAGCCAGCGATACCCATTTGCCAAGTTTATGTCCGGTGTGCGCGGATGCAACTCCCACCATGTGGACATAGCCGACCTCGGTTTCGTCAACAGTTTGCCGCCATGCACATGCTGTGCCGACTAGCGTGCCTTTATGCGTTGCGAAATAGAGTCCCTCTGGGACGAAGAGTTCTTGCCCGGTAATCTCATTGCGCGTGTCTTCGGCGGTGCGCTGTTTTCCGCCGAACGAATCGCTGATGATATTTGCCCAATACACCTCGTCGCCTTCTCGGTAGGTTCGTATGCCGTAGCCGGGTGGGAGTTCCAGTTTCGGTAAATGTTCCAAATCGGGCCGGACCATTCTGAGTTGTCGTGCCATCTGCTATCTCCTCTCGCGAATTGCTTTGGAGCCATTTTAGCAGAGATCCGAGGTTATTGCAAATTGCAGCGTCTCGCTGCGCGTTGTCGGGCGAGGGCCTGTCCCTCGTCATGCTGTCTGAATCACGGATTTGCAGGATGATAGTATTCTTGCTGCATACAAATTATTTGACATGTCACCGCAATTTGTGTATAATCTCAATGAATGTCGAGAAAATCCGAAATTCTTGAATTTTTCGCGGAAAAATGTGTTACCCATGTCTAACGTAAAGGCGGATGTCATTCATATCCGCCTCTATTCAGCAGGAGAAATCGAATGAAAAAAACGATGTTTTTCCCTTTTACATTGCTGCTAACCGCCATAATGGCACTGACACCTGCAGCTGCTGAGGAATATGTCCCCACCACTACCATGGAATGGCAAGGCGTTGTTGAGTCAGTAGCCTTCAGAGATAGTGGAACGCTGCTCAGTGGAAGCAATCACGGCACACTCATCGCGTGGGATGTCAACACCGGGGGTGAGAAATGGTATCAGCGTCAAGACGAGTCTATTTGGGCCGTTGCCATTTCGTCGCGTAAGCCATTTATCGTTGCCCACGGTGGTGAAAAGAACTATCGAATCAGAACGCGATATGCATCTCAAGGTGCTTGGCGTGGTGAGATTGCGGGGCATACCGATGCTGTCCTGAGTTTAGCTTTCAAGCCAGGGGAGTATCTCCTTGCCAGTGGGAGCGACGACAAAACCGTCCGCATCTGGAACTTGGCTGATGCTAACAACCTGCGGCACGTGCGCACGCTGAAAGGACACGCAAGTAGAGTCTGGGCGGTGGCCTGGAGCCCGAATGGGCAGACACTCGCCAGCGCGGGCGACGATGGCACCGTGCGGTTATGGAACCCGAACAACGGTAAAAGCTTGGCTGTCCTCCGAGGACATCAAGGCCCTATTAACTCGGTGGCCTGGAGTCCCGATGGGCAGACACTCGCCAGCGGTAGCAGTGACGAAACCATTCGCATCTGGTCTCTGAAAACCAAGCGGACCCTGCGTGCTCTCAAAGGGCACGCAAATAGTGTGGCATCAGTAGCCTTCGCGCCGAATGGGAATATTCTCGCGAGCGGAGACTGCTGCGGCCAAATCCGTTTGTGGAACCCAAAAAGCGGAAAGTATATAGCGCTCCTCACGGGACATAGCAACAGGGTTCGCGCAATGGCATTTTCGCCTTATGGGAAAACCTTCGCGAGCGGCAGCGACGATGGCACCATCCGATTGTGGAAATTGCTCCCTGTGGATGTCAATAACGATGGGAAGGTCACGTTTCGAGACATCATCGCGGTAGCGAATAACTACGGTAAAACCGTCGCGGGAGGCGCGAATCGAAGAGCGGATATCAACAACGATGGCACCATAGATATTGAAGATCTGATATTGGTTGCAAAAGCCATAGATACTGCAGCTGCACCTGCCCTCGCAAAGCAATCAAGAACTGGAACTCGCTCCTACGGATTTACGGAGGCGGATGTGGAGAGGTGGATTCGCGATGCAAGACAAGTTAATGCAGAACCAGAAGGAATTGCCGCGCTAAAACGGCTACTGGCGGCGTTAACGTTTGTCGAAGCACCACCCACGGAAACAGCCCTGTTTGCCAACTATCCCAATCCGTTCAACCCGGAAACGTGGATACCCTACCAATTGGCAACCCGCGCTGGAGTCACTGTCACAATCCATGCGGCGGATGGAAAGTTGGTTCGCACGCTGGCGTTGGGACAATTGCCTGCAGGTGTGTATCAGAGCCGCAGCCGTGCAGCGTATTGGGATGGCCGCAATGTTCAGGGCGAACCCGTTGCAAGCGGGGCCTATTTCTATACACTCACGGTGGGAGATTTCACCGCAACCAAGAAGATGCTGGTGCGGAAGTAGAAATGATCTTCCCGCCTAATCGTCTAAAGAGGTAAGTCTTCGGCTTGCCTCTTTTTTATTTTCCGAAAATTCTTGACTTTTTTTGCAAATGATGATAAATTAACCCCAAACCTAAAAAGGAAACCGAATCCTATCTCATGACAACCAAACAGAAAATCAACGTCGCCTTCATCGGATGTGGCGGGAATGCACGCGGACACGGACGCAGCGTCTCTCGCGTGGAAGGCGTGGAGATTGTCGCCCTCGCTGACCCGAGTGAAAACTCGCTCGCGGCATTCAAAGAGAACGTCGGCTTGGATGCATCGCTCCGAACCTACGCCGACTCCGGTGAGATGCTCGCTGCAGTCAACCCGGATGCTGTCGTCATCAGTTCGCCGCACGGGCTCCATTTTCAGCATATCATGGAGTCGCTTGACGCAGGATGTCACGTGCACACCGAAAAGCCGATGGTTTGCACCGTATCCCACGCGAAGCAGGTCATCGCAAAAGTCGAAGAGACAGGATTGCATCTGCTCATCGGTTATCAACGGCACCTGAGTCCGACGTATCAATATTGCCGGCAAGTCGTCCAGAGCGGCGCGCTCGGTCCTGTCCATTTTGTGGAGGCGCATCAGTCGCAGAATTGGTATCGGAATCAACAGGGAAAGTGGCGGCAAGATCCGTTCCTCGGCGGCGGTGGGCAGCTCAACGATTCCGGCAGTCACCTCATCGACATCCTCCTCTGGGTGTTAGAGGCGAGTCCGGACACCGTCTTCGCGATGATAGATAACCTTGACATTGAGGTGGATGTCCTCACCGCGATGTCAATCAAGTTTGATACCGGTGCGCTGTGCAATATCAGCATCGTCGGGCATGCGTATGGCGGCGTTCAGGAAGATTTCTCAATCTGGATGGAGGGAGGCGCGCTTTACCTCCGCGCCGGCAAACTTTACCGCCAAGAAAAAGAGGGCGGCCTCGTTGAGGTGCCTGCGGCAGATATGCCAGAGGGTGCCAACAAAGACGCGGTCTTCATTGAGCTCATCCGCGGCGAACGGACAGAGAACCCTATCGGCGTGGAGAACGGCTTGCGCGTCATTCAATTAACTGAAGCCGCGTGGGAATCCGCAAAACTCGGCATGCCGGTGAAGGTAGATTTGCGTTAACGGTGGGTTTCCGTGCCGCCCGTTTGCGCGCGTTGCAAGCTCGCAAACACGGCGAGCTCGCCCTACAGAATTAATTGAAAATGCTGGATGTCCAAAACCTGTGCAAATCCTTTGACAAAGAGCCGTATCTCATCTCCCTCACGTTTCAGGTGGAGAGCGGCGAGTGCCTTGCACTACTCGGAAAAAACGGCGCGGGCAAAACGCTCCTGCTCAATCTCTTGGCGACGTTGATAGAGCCAACATCCGGCTCCGTCTCTATCGCCGGTTACGATGCCTTCAGCAACCTGAAACAGGTGCGGCCGCTCATCGGATATGTGCCGGTTGCGTTTGAAGGATACCCTGAATTGTCTGCCGCGGCGTACCTCGATTTTTTCGCCGCGGCGTATCGCATGGAACGCCGCGAACGCACTACGGCAATCGATGCAGTGCTGGATCTGATGGACATTGAACCGCTGCGCGACGTGAAAATCGGCGCGTTGTCAACCGGCGAACGGCAGCGGCTCTTATTCGCCAAAACCTTCTTGCACGAACCGGAGTTGTGGCTACTTGACGAACCGCTCGCGCCGCTGGATGCACGCGGGCAGATTGAGATGATAGAATTGCTCAACGAACTCCGCGCGATGGGAAAAACCGTCGTCATTGCCACAAATCAGATTGACGATGTACCAAGGCTATGCAATAAGGTTGGCATCCTCAACGAAGGGCAGTTCGCTGTCTTTAACACGCTCAGTCAGTTGGAACGAGAGGTTGCAGCGGATAACCCGGTGCCCAATTGGCTCGTTAACCTATTTTTTGAGATAACCGAAGACGCGCCGTAGGCGCGGTTTCAAACAGCGACTACGGAAGCTGTTCTGTGTCAGGGCGGATTTCTATGGTTTCCGCTCACACCGAATTGAGGTAACAAAACCCCAATGTCAGATATCGGAAACTTCTTTCACGAAAACGGCTATTACTTCGCCAAGGGTGTCTATTCGCCTGAAGAAGTGAGAGCGATGGAGCACGATTTCGACCGGGTCGTCGATCAGCTCCTCAAGAGCGATGAGAACGTCAACGCCCGATGGGGCGGCAGACTGATGGACGCGCTGGACGGTGGCGAATCCGTTATCATTCACACGCATAATATCCAGAGTTTCTCTGCCGTGTGGATGCAAGCGTTTTTGCAGGAGAGATTCCTTGACATCACCGAGGCGGTCCTCGGGCCGGATATTCTGCTGCACCACTCCAAACTTTTCTGCAAACCGCCGGAGAGAGGCGCGCCGTTCCCGATGCACCAAGATTGGCAATATTTCCCCTCTGTCAAGGATACGATGATGGCCGCCATCATCTATGTTTCGGATGCTACCGATGAGATGGGCTGTGTGCGCGTTTATCCCGGTTCGCACAAGCGGTTGAGACGCACCGATGGCATGATGGGTAGCGGACAGAACGAGGCTATCACCGAACAGTATCCGATCGAGGACGCGACCGTCTTGGAGGCGGAACCCGGCGATGTCCTCTTCTTCAGTTATTTTACCTTGCACGGGTCCATGCCAAATCGTTCAAACCGGACGCGCAAGAGTGTCCTCGTTCAGATGCACGCTGGCGATGACCAGGTCGAAGCCGAGAACCGGCACACGAACGTGCAATTGGTGCTTCGCGGGTGGAATCATTTCGCGACGCGTTCCTCCGTTGGCCGCATCCGGTAACCACGTTTACCGTCCCCTTCATCGTAGGGCGAGGGCCTGTCCCTCGCCTCCCGTTAATCCTGCAAATTTGAAATTCAGACAGAGGAGAACCCAATGATCCGAGTTGCCAAGCTCAGCATGGCGCATGTCCACGCCGGTGGATACGCCCGAAAAATTAACGATAACCCCGAAACCGAACTCGTCGCTGTCTGGGACGAAGAGGAGTACGGCGGCAGAAACGCTGCCGAACAATACGGCGTTCCCTTCTACACAGCCCTGGACGAAGTCCTCAGCCGTGACGATGTAGACGCAGTCTCTGTGGATGCCATCACGTCCGACCATCCGCGAGTCATGATAGCCGCCGCCGAAGCTGGGAAACATATCTTCACCGAGAAGGCACTAGCTATTGACGTTGACGGCTGCGATGCCATCATTTCCGCCGTTGAGAAGGCAGGCGTGAAGTTCATGATTTCCTTGCCATCTCGATGCAATCCAGAAATCTTATTTGCCAAGAAGGCACTTGACGATGGCCTCCTCGGCGATTTGACGTTCGGAAGGGGACGCATCGCGCATTCCGCCGGACTCGACAAATGGTTCAACGGCACGAGCGCGTGGTTCGCCGATGCGGCACGCGCTGGTGGCGGTGCCTTGTTCGACCTCGGCTGTCACCGTGTTGATGTCATCAGATGGCTGATGGGCGAGCCGAAAAGCACCATCGCCAAGATTAATAACTTCACCGGCAACTACGCTATTGACGATAACAGCGTCTCTGTCGTTGAATTCGCGAACAAGGCGTTGGGTGTTATTGATGTCGCGTGGACGCACCGCTCAGGACCGAATCTGCTAGAGCTCTATGGCACGGAAGGTTCTTTCGTCGCCGGGCATGGGGAAATGCACTTTGAAACCCGTAAACTTTCCGATGAGGAGAAAGCGGAATACATCGCTAACGCGCCCTCGGCACCGCCGGAACCGATGCAGCAGTGGATTAACGCCATCCTCCGCGACGAACCGATGACGATTACCATCGAAGATGGACGCAACCTGACGGAGTTGATGCAGGCGTTCTATCTATCCTCCGAACAGGGGGTGGCAATCGGGCTGCCGCTTTAATCATCATCTAAAAACCGCTGCGACGTTTCAAAACTGCTGCACCCTTCGTAGGGCGAGGACGATATCAGCTAGGAAACGGGCATTGGTTCACGGACCAAGAGCCGTTTTGGCTCCAGGCGGCAGACCGCGAGGGACAGGCCCTCGCACTACGGTTAAAGGCAGGATATAAAGGCGATGCGATGCTTGGTACGCTCAATAGTTTCGCCTCGCGCTACGGGCAGAGGAACAGTATAAGGAGGCATCTTATGCAAGACTATCAACCTGTCGCACTCTCCGATTTGTGCAACGTCGGTGCGGACATCCTCGGTGAGCGAGCCAATCCCGCCCTCGGTTCACAAACGTTCCACGGCTTGCCGTTCCAAATCGGAGAAGGAAACCTCGCGTGTTTCCTTGGTTTCGGTGAAGGTATCAACCCCGAGCCTATCAGTGTGCCGATTGCAGCGAAACCGCGCCGGGTCATCGTAGCGCACCGTCTTTTGGAATCACACGTTTTTGAAGGCGAACCGATCGGCAAGCACATCGCCAATTACGTTTTCTGCTATGCCGATGGCGCGACGGTGAACGTCCCGATTCGCGAGCGGTTTGAGATTGCCGCCTTGCCGCAAGGATGGGGACAACAACCATTCCTCGCTGTGCCAGACCAGAAGGAGGGGCTCATCAACCGCCACCAGGGCCCATGGGGTTCCGCTGGCAATCGCCAAACCGAGACATACCAAACTTATCCGCGCGACTACTACTTGTGGATTTGGGAAAATCCGAGACCGGACGTGGCAATTGAATCCGTTACGATTCAGCCGATGGAGCGAAAATTCATCATCGCCGCCATCACTCTCGGTTATCTTGCCGAGGCCCCGGTGCCTCGGCACCCGCGCCGCGAACTCAAGGTGACTCTCCCACAGCAGGAGGATGCCGATAAACCGTTTGATATGGAAGTGGAGGTCGACCGGGGTGTCGCAACTTACCCCTATCCGCTCCCCGAAAACGCCACCGATGCTTTCATCAACGACGATTTCAGGGGGTGGGGCGAATCCCAAAACAACAAAAGCAGTCCGGCGTATGTGGAGGTATCCGCCACTCCCTCGGCAAGCGTGGCAATCAAGAACCACGGCGAAACGCTTGGCACGGTGAATTGGGGCGAAGTCGAAGCAAAAGGCACGGTGCAACCAAACGAGCGGGTCAAGGTGCAACTGATTGATAGCGGCAGGAATTGGGTGCATACCACCGTCCTTGACGACGACACGAACAAGCCGGTGCCGTGCCGCGTCCACTTCCGTTCGCCGCACGGTGTGCCTTATGCGCCGCACGGACACCACGCGCACGTTAATTCCAACATGGGCACGTGGCATATTGATGTCGGCGGCGATGTGCGGCTGGGCCAGATCAGCTACGCCTATATTGATGGCACCTGTCAAGGCTGGCTGCCGCGCGGCGAGGTTATCGTCGATGTCGCCCGCGGCTATGAGTACACGCCGCTGCGAACCACTGTGGAGATTAAACCGGGGCAACGCGAGCTCACACTGCGTCTCAAGCGGTGGTGTAATATGAACGCGGAACGCTATTTTAGCGGCGACACGCACGTCCATTTCCTCTCCACACAAGGTGCGCACACCGAAGCGCAAGGCGAAGACCTCGGGGTAGTCAACCTGCTCCTCTCGCAGTGGGGACATCTCTTCACGAATACCGAGGAGTTCATCGGCAGACCGGCGGTGTCGGATGATGGCAGGAGCATTGTCTATGCCACGCAGGAGAATCGGCAGCATGTCCTAGGGCATCTCACCTTGCTCGGTTTGAAAGAGCAGGTTGCGCCGTGGTGTTCCGATGGCCCCGGTGAGGCAGAACTCGGCGGAAACATGGAGACGACGCTTTCGCACTGGGCTGATGCTTGCCATGCGCAAGGCGGCACCGTCGTGCTGCCGCACATCCCCAATCCGAACTGCGAACCGGCGACGCTCATCGCAACTGGGCGCGTGGACGCTGTCGAATACCTGACGAATGCGATGTATGGCCACATTGAATACTACCGCTATCTCAATTGCGGCTATAAATTGCCCCTCGTTGGCGGAACAGATAAAATGTCTAGCGACGTGCCGGTCGGTGTTTACCGCACCTACGTCCATATCCCTGACGATGAGGAATTCAACTACGATAACTGGTGCAAATACATGAGTGCCGGGAACACCTTCCTCAGCGGCGGCCCGATGATTCGACTTACCGTTGATGGACAGCCAATCGGTAGCACCATCAATCTGCCCGGCAACGGCGGCACGGTTGAAGTGGAAGCATCAGCGGATTCGATTTTCCCTATCCATACGTTGCAAATTGTTCAGGCAGGGCAAGTCGTTGCATCTACGGAGGATAAAAACGGAACGCGCCAGCTGCGCCTGAAGGCGAACCTGAGAATTGAAAAGCACTCGTGGATTGCGGCGCGCTGTGGCGGACCTGGGTATGCGCAAGCTGTCCCGCACCACGATGGATGGGGACGCGGCATTATCGCGCACACCTCCCCAGTCTACATCGCTGTCGGTGAAGAGTGGTGGATGTTCGACCCCGAGACAGCCAATTACATGCTGACGCTGATTGAAGGTGGGTTGTCTTACATCCGCGAGCGTGCCCGCCATCATCATCCCGGCACTGTGACACACCACCACGGCGAAGCAGACCATCTGGAATTTTTGTCTCGGCCGTTCAATCAAGCGCGCGAGGCAATTCATCGCCGGATGCACCAATTGGGCATCCCGCATTAGTAGATACCCACATGGCGAGATCAGATGAAGTTTCAGAAAATAATTGGGTCCTTTTTCCCTTGTGCAGAGACGATAACTTCCTTGGAACGTAGCGCGGGGGCCTGTCCCCCGCGGTCGTGGCATGGCGAGGGACGGTGGCCATCTCTGCAGCAAGGCGGCAGAGATGGCAGCGTTTCGGCTTGACTGCCTTCGTCTTACGGGAAGGAGAGGCAATTTGGGAAATAACCCGATTTGTTCTTAAACTTCATGCGCTCTCGCCCTGCAGAAAATAGGAGAAAACCATGCCAAAAGAATTAGTTGCACTTGCACCCCGTCAACCGGTCTTAAGAGAATACGAAGACGGCCCCTTACCTGTCGATAGCGTGCGCGTCCAAGTTGACTTCGGCGCGCCCAAACGCGGCACTGAAATGACGATGTATTATGGACTCCGCGGTGCCGGCTTTCCACAAGGCCTCGGAAATATGTGCGTCGGTAGAGTGATTGAAATCGGCGACGAAGTTGAGGGCGTTGAACTCGGCGAGCGCGTCGCGGGACACGGGCACCTTAAGGAGACGCACACGTGGAACGCGCAGCGGCTCCTCAAGATGCCGGCGCGGATGACGTGGAAAGAGGCGGTCTGCTATGATCCGGCGCACTTTGCGCTTGCCGCGATTCGCGATGGACAGGTGCGCGTCGGCGACCGGGTGGCAGTCTTCGGGCTCGGTGCGATAGGGTTAGTGACACAACAATTCGCGAAGGTGGCAGGCGCGGATTTCGTCGCCGCCATAGAACCGATTGCAGGGCGGCGCGCCGTCGCGGAAAAGACTGGTGCAGACCTGGTGCTCGATCCAACTGCGTGCAATGTCGGCGAGGTGCTGCATGAAGCCACCGGCGGCCTCGGCGTTGATGTCGCCATTGAAACGAGTGCCAATTACCACGCGCTTGACGATGCTATCCGCAGTGTCGCGTTTGAGGGCACGGTTGTCGTTGCGGGATGGGCGAAGGAGTGTAAAGGCGGGCTTGACTTGGGTGCCGTTGCGCATTTCAACATCCCGAACCTTATCTTTGCGCGGGCCAACAGTGAGCCCAACCGAGATCATCCGCGCTGGAATTTCGGGCGTATTATTGATACGTGCTGGAAGTGGCTCTCCGAAGGTAGGTTTGATTGCGAGGACATCGTGGACCCGGTGGTGCCTTTCGCCGATGCCGCCACGGCTTATGAGGAGATGGATAACCATCCGGAGCGGAGTGTTAAGTTGGGGGTGTCTTTTGCGTAGCGATGGCGAGGGACAGGTCCTCGTCCTACGGTAAAAGGAAAGCCAGAGGCCCCGGGCGTTTTCTGATACGACCGGGGCATGGCGAGGGAAACCCTCGGCGATTCGCGCTCGCCGGGCCCTCGCCCTACGGTGAAGCAGACGGTTTCTTCTCCACCGTAGCGCGGGGGCCTGTCCCCCGCGATTGCTCGGTCAAACCGAAAAACGCCCGCAGCCCAGAGGCCCGGGCGTTTTTTTGAAACGATCCAACATGGCGAGGGAAACCCTCGCCCTACGGTGAAGTGCAGGGGTCTCTGCCCCACCGTAGCGCGGGGGCCGTCACGCCTTAACGCTATCATCTCTGCAGCCTCGCTGCAGAGATGTCCACTGTCCCCCGCGATCGTTGTCGCGCCAGTTGGCTTTTTCCCCTACGTTTCGCGAGTACGCCCGGGGCACGGCGAGGGAAACCCTCGGCGATTCGCGATCGCCGGGCCCTCGCCCTACGGTTTAAGAGGCGTTTTTTTAGTAACCGTAGCGCGGGGTCTGTCCCTCGCCCTACGGTAAAAGGAAAGCCAGATTAGAAGGAGTAAAGGCTTTAAGATTCAAGGAGTCACATCCCTCGCACAACGAAAACCGATGACCGGCTTGGCAGTCGTCGGCGGATTGGAGCTTCGAGTGGCGACGCGCACGATCCGCTCGCTATCGGCCAAAGACCCGCCCCGCAACACGCGGAAGGTACCGGTCGGGAGACTGGTGAAGTTATCAAGGATTCCTTGGAGACTCTCCGCACCCGAAAGCGGATTCCGGCTGTTATGAGACTCAGCGTAGAAACCTGCATCATACTCATCAAGGCACCATTCCCACACGTTACCTGTCATGTCGTATAACCCATAGCGGTTCGCCGCATACTGCCCAACGGCAGTCGTATCGCCGGCATGCCAACCGTAGTTGGCATCTTCGACAGAAATCTTTTTGCCCCAGGGATACTTCTTTTCAGCGAGCCCGCCGCGTGCGGCGTATTCCCACTCTGCCTCGGTTGGCAGCCGCTTTCCTGCCCAGTCTGCATACGCCATCGCCGCATACCAACTCACACGCGTCACCGGATGGTTGGCTTTCCCAGCCGGATAGTTATTGCCATCCCAGTCCTTGAGGTAATTGCCGTCGTGGAACTTGGCAGCACTATTGTGTTTGTGCCACTGTGGATTCGCATCGACAAATGCCTTGAACTGCGCGTTCGTCACTTCGTATGCGTCCATGTAGAACGCGTCCACGTGGACGGTATGCACCGGTTGCTCATTGTAGCCGGCTTCTGCATCGTTACTGCCCATCTGGAATTGCCCGGCGGGAATGAGCACCATGCCCTCGGGCGTTGGTGTTTCTATCAGTGGCGGATTATCGCCGCTGCGTACGCTGCATCCGATAGTGAAGAGGCAGGCGAGGACTAACGCTAGCATTGAGGTAAAAACTGTTCTTTTCATGAGAAAACTTCTCCTTTTGAAAATGACTGCTCTTCAGGTCTGTTAAGACCGGAATCGGCATCGAGACCGGGGTGGTTTCTCTTAAGGTATTGCATCGAGACCGGGAGGTCTCTCCTACGGTATTACATTGAGAGCGGGTGGTTTCTCCTACGGTATTACATTGAGAGCGGGTGGTTTCTCCTACGGTATTACATTGAGAGCGGGTGGTTTCTCCTATGGTATTGCATCGAGACGCGGGAAGGTTATCCTACGGTATTGCATCGAGACGCGGGAGGTTTCTCCTACGGTATTGCATCGAGACGCGGGAGGTCTCTCCTACTGCAACAAGGCGAGGGTTCTGCCGCGCCTGAGGGCATTAAAATTCTCTCTTAACTCCCAACATCACTGACGTTTTATGAATCGGTTCAAACTTCGTTTCAACGCGCCGGAAACGGTATTCTCGGAGGATAATCGTCTCTAATGGCGGATAAATCGCATAGCGGAGCTCTATACTGAATGCCGACTTCTCGTCCAAGTCAAACAGATCTCCGAAGAAGTTGGTATCTCCACCTTCGCCGATGTCTCGCTTTGTGTAGAACGCCCGCGCGGACAGCCTCGGCACTATCCCTGATTCCGTGATACCGACATAGAGTTTCGGTTCGCTGTCGGTGTAGTTCTCAAACGTGCCTAAAAAATAGAATTGCGGCAACGGCTGCCAGATCAGCTGTGAGAAATAGCCGCGTCGCGCCGCGATGTCTGTCTCCAAGCCTAAAAACTGCGGCACGTCTGTCTGCGGCAAACCTATCTTCGCAGATTCATACGTATAATCAAACACGGAGGGGATGTAGCCGTCGCTGAAGAAGCGGTATTCGAGTTTGAAAACGGCTTGCGTCCAAGCGAACCCTACGCCGACAGCGTTCCCCCACGTGAGCCTCGTTGTTCCCGTAGGAGAGCCCTCCTGGTCTTGATTTTCGGGGTATCGGGACCGGGCGGTCCCTCCTACTGTATTCAAAAAAACGACATCGTCATACACGTTCAACCGAAACGTGCCGGTCTCAAAAATCGGAAATCCGACATCAGCACCCAGCGCGATGAGCGGTTCCTCGCCGATTTCTTGCACGTTCGGATCGATGTCGGTAAGATAAGTCGTTCCCACTTCAAATCGGGTGAAGAGACTGTTATTTTCGGTGCGTTGAAAGGGACGGAGAAACGCTCTCCCCCCAAAAATTGTCGGCGCGCCAATATCGTTGAGCATCGTCTCAACGCCGAATCGGTTGTCGGAGTTTCTGAGGTTCAGCTGCACGCCGCGCCTATCGTAGTTGGAATAGCCGGACATAATTGAACCGTGCCCAAGCGTCAGATAGTCTAACTCTCCGAAACGGAAATGGAACGGCTCATTCGGTTGCCCGTAACGGATATAGCGAATGAGCCGCAGCCATGTGCTAGGGTTGTTCCAGTCTTCGCCATCTTCCGCGAGAAATTGGGATTCATCGGCTTCCGCGAACGGATTGTAAAGCATCACCAGGTCCAACCCCAACCCGAGTTTCCCGATGGGAATATCGGGTTGCAACTGAAGTTGAACGTAGGCGTTTCCATCAATGAAGGTCAAACCGCCGCCATATAAACCACTTTTAGCAAAGGGACGGGTTTCGACTGCGCCCGTTAGCAGTTTCTTCTCCTCCATTGGTGCATCCTGCGCGTGGATTTGGAGGCCGAGCGCGAAAATCAACACGCTAATTGCAACTAGTCTCATTCCCCTCATGCGACAATCCTTCCGTCTTTCATGAGGATAACCCGGTCAGCGTTCGCTTTCAACCCCTCGTGGTGCGTGACAATGGCAATCGTGGTCTGGTGTTCTTGGCGCAGTTCCTGAATCAGGCTCATCAGATTATCGCTCTGGCGGCTGTCGAGGTTGGCAGTCGGTTCATCGGCGAAGATGATTTTCGGGCGGTTGGCAAGGGCTCGCGCAAACGATACGCGCTGTTTCTCACCGCCAGACAACTGCGCGGGACGGTGATGCAGTCGTTCTGCCAAGCCGACTTGCATCAGCAATTCTTGTGCGCGGTCCTCCGCTTCCTCGGCGTTGGTTCGCGCAATGTCCATCGCAACGATCACGTTTTCTAGTGCGGTGAGGTAGGGCAAAAGGTGAAACAGTTGGAAGACAAACCCGATTTTCTCGCGGCGGATTTGGCTCATGTCACGCGTAGCTTGATGGATAGTTTCACTATCAATGCGGAGTTCGCCTTCATCAGGCGTTAAGATACAGCCGAGAAGGCTGATCAGCGTTGTCTTGCCGCAGCCGCTGTCGCCCATAATCATCACCAATTCGCTCTCTTGAATGGCAATGTCCACCGAATCAATTGCGACAACGGTGGCATCGCCGGTGCCGAAGCGTTTGGTTAAGTTTGTGCCTTCTACAATAGCTGCCATAATGCCTCCGCTCGGAAGAATCAAGATTTTTCCCGTAGGCACGGTTTCAAACCGCGCTTACCTGAGATTGTTCCTACCCGACTAGAGCTCACCCCGGAACGCTATCATCGGATCGACGGTGATTGCCTTCCGCGCCGCCACATAGCCGCTCACGCAACACACAATCAGGCTAATCCCCGCTACGATGAGCGACTCCGCAAAGTGAATTGCGACGAAGATGGGTGCCGCCGCCGCGAACAGATATGCGAGAACCAATCCGCACAGAACGCCGCCCACCGAGATAAGCGCGACTTGCTTCAAGAGCAGGGACATCACGTATCCGTTTGACGCGCCGATTGCCTTTAGCACGCCGATCTCCTGCGTCTTCTCAAGCATCGTGACGTAGGTTATCATACCGACGAGAAGCCCTGCTGCCAGCCAGAGCATGACTCTCAGGAATTGCACCGCTTTCATCGGTTCGTCGACATAATACTCGATGATGTTTCCGAGTGTCTGCTTTAAGGTGCGTGCTTCGATGGTTTCTAGGGCATCTAAATCTGTCGCGAGCCCTGATGCAGGCTGGTTTCCGGTCGTTTTGGCAATCATCATATTGACGTGCGGATAGTTGCCGAGCAGCACCTTCTGCGCGATGCGGACATCCATGAAAAGCAGCGGCGTATCCAAAACGAACATCAGGCTTTTCGCTTTGCCGACAACCCGCAATTTCTCGTTACCGATTGAAATCTGTTCGCCGATTTCAAGTCCCATCTTTTCATCGATAACTACCTCAAAAGGAGCCTGGTCTTCGGGACGAAAATCCTTGAACTTGCTCGGTGTAAACAGCCGCCCCTCAATTACCCGCGTCGGGCCGCCGAGTTTCCCCAGTTTATAGCCGACAACGATTGCCTTCGTTGACTTTCCTCGGACAGTTGGGCGCGCCTGCGCGAAGATCAGCGGCGAGGCAGAATCGGGGACTAAGCCGGGCGACGAATTCAGCCACGCCATGTATTCCTCAACGACGAGGGAGAACCCGATGAAGGCACCGCCAGAACCTTCGGCGGAAATCCAGACGTTGGCACCGGTGGCCTCTACATACTGCCGCGCTTGGATACGCATGCCGTTCATGATGCCGCCCAACAGTAGGATGAGCGACATCAGCACGGTGATGCCGAGTGCCGTCAGCACGACGCGTGCCCGGCGGTATCGCATGTCTTTGAGGAATAATGTTTTCATAGCGTCTGTTCTCTCGCGCGCTGTCGTCGTTTGAGCTCGCCTGAGCCCAAACTGTTATCTAGCGAGCGCAAACTATAGAGGTTTTCATGGATTAAGGTATTCACAAACGCTTCGCGCTCAGCCTCGGGCATCTACTAGGCGTTGTGCATTGTGATGAAACTTCCGATGCCAAGGCGCGCTTTGAAAGCGCGCCTATCGGGGGCATCGGGGCGCGGGAGGGCTCTCCTACCGAGAGAGCTGCTCGTGCATCGTCTGCCGTTTGCGGCGATGCAGTTGGACGTGCGGCTGATACGCCCCGGCATCTGTCTCCGTACCTGTCTCCCGTGCTAAAAAGAGCGGGAAATCTGACGCGGGCGGCTTCGCGTTGTGATACGCATGCGAATAACTCCGCATAATGATGCGCTGCTCGCGGTTCAACGTCCCCAGCCATTCCGGTGAGGAATGAAACCGGTCTGCCGGTGTCACCCACGATGGACAATACGCGATGAAGATGTTGTAACGCACCACATTGCTCTCATTCGGCTCCACGCGATGCCAGATGCTGGAGTGCATCACCGTCATCGTGCCTTTGCGCGGACAGAGGACTTTCTCGCCCGGAAGGCTCTTGTGCGTATCGTAGCCGTCCATATACTGCTGCCGATGGCTACCCGGTAACACCACCAGATTGCCCATTTTCTCCCGCGGCAGCCCGGTGAGCCAATACCCAATTTTGATTTGCAGCGGCAGTTTCGGTGAAAACACGCCGTAGGGTAGGGCCCGCGCGCCATCGGGGTGCCACTGATTATACTGCTTGCCGCCCGGCGGCCGCAAGAAAAACTGGCTCTGATGGAGTTTCAGCAGTTCGCCGAACAGATCATAGGCGAAACCGACATGTCGCGAATGATCGATCAGGCCTGCGAAAACCTTGTCACGTTCAACAATGTTCTCCATGCCGAGATACCCGCCTTGGGTATACTTCGGGTGCGTCGTCGCCACCCGGTCGATTGCGTCAATATAGGCATCAATGTCTTCCTCAGAGAGTGCATCCTCAATGAAGATGATGCCGTCTTCGTTAAACGTCTGCCATTGCGCCGGTGTGAATCCTGGCGGTGCAACGCGATAGTTGTCTTCCATCGTCAACTCCTCCTAAGCAATCGTGCACAACGCTTTATATGAAATTCATTTGATTCGTTTCGCCGCCCTAGGTGGAGCGCGTCTGAAGCGCTGTCACGTGTGCCACGCGGTCTTGACATATTTGCGACATTTGCGATAGACGAGCGCAAACTACAGATGCTTAGTTTGCCAGATTAGCGGCTCTCACGCAACCGCGCTTCCAGTGCCTTTAGTTCTTCCGATAACGCCGCCGGCAACCGGTCGCCGAAACGTTCATAATGCTCCCGAATGGAGTCAATTTCGTTCAGCCACTCTTCAATATCAACGTTCAGCAGCTCCGCCATTTGCTCTTCGGTGACATCTAAGCCGTGCGTGTCAATCGCGCTGGGGGCAGGCAGGTAACCAATCGGTGTTTCAACCGCTTCCGCTTTCCCGATGACGCGCTCAACAATCCACTTCAGCACGCGGCTATTTTCGCCGAATCCGGGCCACAGCCACCCGCCATCGGCATCCTTCCGGAACCAATTGACGTAGAAAATTTTCGGCAGCTTGCTTTCATCGGTGCTTTTCCCCATTTGCAACCAGTGTGTGAAGTAGTCACCCATGTTATAGCCGCAGAAGGGGAGCATCGCCATCGGGTCGCGTCGGAGTTCGCCGACTGTGCCTGCGGCGGCGGCGGTGCGTTCAGAAGACATCGCGGAGCCGATAAACGTGCCGTGCTGCCAATTGAACGCCTCATAGACGAGCGGCACCGTCGTTGCACGTCTGCCGCCGAAGAGAATCGCCGAGATGGGAACCCCGGTTGGGCTCTCCCAGTTCGCATCGATGATGGGGCACTGCGATGCAGGTGTCGTATACCGCGCGTTCGGATGCGCTGCTGTCTTTTCATCGCTGGGGTGCCACTCTTCGCCGAGCCAACTTGTTAAGGTCTCGGGCGGTTCATCAGTCTGTTCTTCCCACCAGACATCGGTGTCAGGGGTGAGGGCGGCGTTCGTAAAGATAGAATTGGATGCCAAGGTGTGCATCGCGTTCGGGTTGGTGTGCATCGAGGTGCCGGGGGCGACACCGAAGAAGCCTGCTTCGGGGTTGATGGCGTAGAGCCGGCCGTCATCGCCAAATTTCATCCAAGCAATATCATCCCCGATGCACTCTGCCTTCCACCCCGGAATCGTTGGTGTGAGCATGGCGAGGTTCGTTTTGCCACACGCACTCGGGAACGCCGCTGCGACGTAAGTCTTTTCGCCTTCAGGGCTTGTCAAGCCGACAATCAGCATGTGTTCCGCCATCCAGCCGTCATTTTTCGCCATCACGGATGCGATGCGGAGCGCGTAGCATTTTTTACCGAGCAGCGCGTTGCCGCCATAGCCGCTGCCGAAGGACCAGATCGAACGTTCCTCCGGAAAATGGACGATGTATTTGTTGTCCGGATTGCACGGCCAGACGACATCCTCCTGTCCTTCTTCTAGTGGCATGCCGACAGAGTGTAAGCACGGCACAAAATCGCCATCTGCGCCGAGGACATCTAACACCGTGCTGCCCATGCGCGTCATAATCCGCATATTGACAACGACGTAGGGCGAATCGCTAATCTCCACCCCAATCTGCGAAATCGGCGAACCGAGCGGGCCCATGCTGAACGGCACAACATACATCGTTCTGCCCTTCATGCATCCTTTAAAGAGCCCTGTTAAGGTGGCTTTCATCTCGTCTGCATCGTGCCAATTGTTAGTCGGTCCTGCCTCAGTTGGGGTGTTCGCGCAGATGAAGGTGCGGCCTTCCACGCGGGCGACATCTTCCGGGTTCGAGCGCGCGAGATAACTTCCAGGCCGCTTCGCCGGATCCAACCGAACAAAGGTGCCTTTTTGGACGAGTTCCTCGCACAGCCGTTCATTCTCTTCTTGTGAGCCATCGCACCAATAGATGTTATCGGGTTGGCACAGTTGTGCGGTTTCTTCAACCCAACTGCGCAGTTTCTTGTTGTTTGTCATTCACTTCTCCTTTTGAACAGCGCGCTTGGAAAGCGCGCCTACGGTTCAATCAAAAGCGGTGTTCGGTTCTGCCTGCACCGCAATTGTCGTTTAGCTTGACGGTATAAATCGCCGGTGAGCTCAAAGTTTTCCCGCTGCTTTCAACTCGGCTCGAATTTCGCGATAGTCCTGAAATTCTGTCTCAGTCCTAACCGCGGCATCCATTTCCAGCGTATCCTCTAAATCCTCAATGTGTTCCATCAGAAGGCGATATGCCTTCATTGATAGAACAACCGCAGTCTTCCGTCCTTTGGCATTCACCAAGTATCTAGGATTGACATTGAGCATGGATGTCCTCCTTTTGTGCAAAACACTACTGTGTGTTCTGAACAGAATATAGTATACCACAAATTTCGGCTTTTGTCAACCCCTTTAAAACGCTGCGCCGAGATTAACATGAATCTTCCCTCGCAATGCCGAATCGCCAGCGGCGAGCCCATAATCCATGCGTAGGATGCCGCCCTTCGATTCAAGCCGTACGCCGAGTCCATAGCCTACCCGCAGTCTGTCGAAAACGGAGGGCTGTTCTATCAAGGTTACCGCGCCCACATCAGTGAAAGCGAACACCTGCGATGTCTGTCCAATGAGAAACCGATATTCTAGGGTGGCATAGACTCGGCGGGGGCCGGCAAACCAATCCTCATCGTAACCGCGCAAAGTGTTCGCGCCGCCGAGGTAGAAAAGTTCAGTCGGCGGGATGTTCCTGCCCCAGGCGGCGGCACCGTGCAACTCTATCGCGACCGTCTGCTTCCGCCACGTCGGAAAATATTGTTGTAGAGAGAGCCAGACTTTGCGGAGCCGGAAGTCGCTGCGCGAAATTTCAAAGGCGATGCTGTCGCGCCTGCCCCGGGTCGGGTTCAGGAAGTAGTCGCGGGTATCTCGTGTTAACTGAAGCGTGAGGCTATATTTCGTGCCGCTGTAAGCCGCTGGCTCTGATAGAGTTGTATCGGGCGGGTATAGAAAACCATTCTCACTTTCTGTGGGAAAACTAGTATTCGGAACGTTGATACGCTTATACCCGAGCGTCAAAACGCCCTCAAAGACTCTCCCGAAATTGGTTCGGCCGCTCAGACTGGCAAATTGCTCTTCGGATTCACTTTCTGTGTAAGGATTGCGCTGTGTGAGCTGCCCGTATGCTACACCGATGGCTATCGGTTTACCCAATATCCACGGTTCCTCATAGCCGAATCGCAAGGTGCTACGCAAGCCGGTTTTCCAGTAGAAGTTGACTTGTCTGCCGGTGCCCAATAGATTCGTTTCGCGTGCCTCAAACACGCCGGTGAGTTGCGGCGCGCTATCTGCTTCTGAGTCCGGCGGCGCGTAACCGATGACACCGCTTAGTCTGCCGGTGCGCGCTTCGGTTACCCGCGCGTGAAAGTTAATCGTGTCGTCCGCTTCAGCTGCCTCCAGCACATTGGGGTTAATTTGATAGAAGTAGCCTAAATTTCGCAAGCGGCGGTAACTGGTATCAATCTTGCGCTGATCGAAGCGTTCGTTGGGTTTGAGCGGAATTTCGCGTAGCACCACAGCCTCTTTCGTCTTCTTCAGTCCGCTGACTTTTACCTCACCGATGCGAATTTGTGCCCCCGCTCGGACATGCAATTGAAAATCAACGGTGCCTTTCTCCGATGAAAACTGAAAATCCGTGGGCTCCACCTCAATTTTGGGATAGCCGTGTTCGCTATACAGGGTGTGAATTTTCTCAATGCCGCGCGTCAGCACAGTCTGCGTGAAAAATTGCCCTTCCCGTAAACCGAGTTCCCGGCGAATATCGGCCTCAGAAAAAGGCATTGCATTCGGTTGCTCCCAATTTACCGTTATCGCGCCGGTGCGGAGGCGTTTCCCTTCAACGATTTTAGCGACGAGGGATACCTGTTTTTCCGCAAGGGAGGCGACTTCAGGCGTTATCTCCGCGAATACAAACCCCGCTTTCCGATATTCGGCGACAATCCGCTCAAAACCCGCCACTATCTCGGCACCGGCGTAGGCTTTCCCTTCTTGTAACCCGAAATGGGTTTCCAACGTTGGCCGAGTGAGGTGTGCATTGCCTTCAAAGCGAATGTGGCGAATATGGTAACGCTGCACCGCAGGCGTGGAAACGTTGTCAACCTCGCACATCACTTTGGGAACGGTGGCATAAAAAAGTAAACTGAGCAGGGCCAACAGGTGCACGCGTATCATGGTGTCTAGCAACGTCCTCCATCTCGTATTTTATGGGACTATTTTAACACGTGGGGCACCTTCAATGCAAACCAAACTTTGACTGAAAAAAATAAATTTGCTAAAAAGCGTAAAATGTGGTATTATATTATATAAACTTGCTTAATTTGCATTAAATGGGATAGGATAGACGCAAAATAGGCCCCGTAGGGGCGTTTTGATGAGGTTTAAAGAAATAAACGGCTCATTTTTTCCGCGGGCTACGCGCGGCTAGAGACATCCGCCCTGACAGGCGGGTGCAATAGATGTGCAAACCGCCGATAGGACAATTGTCCGTTTTGATACTAAAACTTCATCAAACGCGCACGTCACGATGAGCGTGCTTTGCAAGCGCGCCTACGGGTAATGATGGAATTTTGCCTCAGTCCTGTTGCAGAGGAACACAGATTATGCCAAATGCCTTATTTGTTTATCCGGAGTTTCCGCCCTCGTTTTGGGGTTTTAAATACGCCTTAGACTTCGTCGGGAAAAAATCATCGATGCCGCCCCTCGGCCTCTTGACGATTGCTGGGATGTTCCCCAAGAATTATCGGCTGAAAGCCGTTGATATGAACATAGAACCGCTGACTGCGGCGCATCTGGAGTGGGCAGATGTCGTCCTCACCTCAACGATGATTGTCCAGAAAGAATCGTTTTATCAGGTGGTGCAGCGATGTAACCGCGCGGGCGTGCCTGTCGTCGCGGGCGGACCGCACCCGACTTCTTACTATGACAACATCCGAGAAGAATGCGATGGCACCGTAGACCATTTTCTCTTCGGCGAAGTTGAAGAGACGTTTGAAGGGTTCTTAACAGATTTTGAGAGCGGCACCGCGAAGGATGTCTACCGCGAGGCGCGCAAACCGTCGATTACCTTGGCAGCGATGCCACGCTATGATCTGATTGATATCAGTGCTTACGGCTCGATGGCACTCCAATTTTCGCGCGGATGCCCGTTTAACTGCGAATTCTGCGACATCACGAAGTTGTTCGGCCGCGTGCCACGCACCAAGACGAACGAGCAGATGCTCTCGGAATTTGAGCTGCTTTACCAACTCGGTTGGAAAGG
Source organism: uncultured Poribacteria bacterium (assembly GCA_958296135.1). Lineage (GTDB taxonomy): Bacteria > Poribacteria > WGA-4E > WGA-4E > WGA-3G > AGPOR5. The sequence continues at coordinate 2,057,036 of CATQHZ010000001.1, read as the reverse complement.
CGCGATGTTTGTCGTTGATGATAACTTCATCGGCAACAAGCGCGATGCCATGCGCTTGCTGCCTGCTGTCACCGAATGGCAGGAGAAACGGAACTTCCCCTTCTCGCTCTATACCGAGGCGAGCGTCAACCTCGTTGAAATCCCGGAGATGCTTGACGCAATGAGCGATGCCGGGTTTAACATGGTATTCCTCGGCATTGAGAGCCCGAACGATGCCGCGCTCCTCAGCACTTCCAAGGGACAGAACACCAGCAAGGATGAGGATGCCGGCAGCTACCTGCTCCGCGCCGTGCGCAAAATTCAGAGCAAGGGCATGGAAGTCACCGGCGGGTTCATCATCGGCCTTGATGGCGACACGGAGTTTGACTCGCACATTGACTTCATTCAAGAAGCTGGCATCCCCATGGCGATGGCGGGCCTGCTGACAGCGTTGAAAGAGACAGACCTCTGGCACCGCCTAAAACAGGAGGACCGGCTCCTCGTGGAATCCAGCGGCAATAACACCGACATGACGCTGAATTTCGTCCCAGAGATGCCGCGCGAGAAACTCATCTCCGAATACGGCCGGGTTATCTCGACGCTCTATGATCCGACGCTGAAAAACTATTTCGACCGGTGCCTCACGCTCTTAAAGCACATGCGTCCGACCGGGCATAGTGTCAGAAGTGTCGGTAAAATGGAGCTCATCGGATTTTTCCGCTCCATCCAACGGCAACTTTTCTCGAAACAGGGGCCCTCTTATGTCCGGTACCTCGCGAAGGTGCTGAAAGACCATCGTGCGATGTTACCGGAGGCAGTGCGGTTTGCTGTCATGGGCTACCATCTGGAGAAAATGACGCGCCACACCGTCGCTGTTGAGGATTTCCGGAACCTCCTCGCCAGCGAAATGGACGCGTTCAAGGCGCACATCGCGCAATTCGCCAAGACGCAAGACGAATGGATGGGCGAAGTGAATCAATACGCGCAGCAACTCTTTACCCGCGTCAAAGCGGAGTACGAGACGATTCATGAGGACTTCCGATACGCGGCGCATGACGCACTCGCCGGATTCCAGACATCGGTGTTCCAGGAATACTTGGAGGCGGAGTTCAGCGCGTTCAAGGCTACGGTTTCCGGCTTCGCGAAGGCGCAGAGCGACAGGCTCGGTGAAGTGCAGGCTTACGTGCAGAACCTATTCGCCCGCGTCCGCGCACAGCACGAACAACTGCACGACGACTTCAAGCAGAACGTCCAAGAGACGTTTGACGCTTTTCAGGAGTCCATCACGCGGCATTTAGAACAACTTTTCGGGTGCGTCCCCGTGCAAATTGAAGAGCTGCAGTCGTAAGCAGGCGGAGATGAAACCCCGTATGAGGAGACTTTCGATGCAATTCAACGCTGTTTTTAAGAAAGTTCCCGAAGGGTACGTCGGGTTTGTCGAAGAATTGCCGGGCGCGAATACGCAAGGAAGAACGCTTGAGGAAGCGCGTGCGAATCTTCACGAGGCAATTGCGTTAACGCTTGAGGCGAACCGGACGCTTGCCGAAGAATACATCGCAGAGATGCAAGAGGTTATTCGCGAACCTATCTCTGTCTGTCATGAAAAGACGTGAGTTGATCCGGCACCTTGAAAAGAAGGGTTGTGAGTTCCTCCGCGAGGGAGGCAATCATACTATCTACGTTAATCGAGGAATCCGGAAGAGTGCTCCCGTGCCACGCCACCGGGAATTAAACAAATTTCTAGTGAGGAAACTCTGTAGAGATTTGGAGATTCCGGTGCCATAACATGCCTCTTGAGTCTGTTGGGGAGCTTTATGCTGCCTATTGAGATAGAGAATCTCCGTTTTACCTATCCGAGTCGTGAGACACCGACGCTCCGTGGCATCAGTGCCACCGTTGCATCCGGCGATTTCGTGTTGCTCACCGGCCCGACAGGCTGCGGTAAATCCACGTTGCTGCGCACGATGAACGGCTTAATCCCACATTCCTCAGCAGGAACGCTCAGTGGCAGCGTTCTTCTCAGCGGGAAAAATGTGGCGGCGCAGCCGCTCGCAGTAACGTGTAGGCAGGTGGGACTTTTATTCCAAAATCCTGACGAACAACTCTTTTGCGCGCGCGTTGAAGACGAAATCGCGTTTGGACTAGAAAACTTCGGCTTCCCACCTGAACAGGTTGCGCCGTGCATTGACGCGGCACTCGCACAAGTCGGGTTGCAAGGCTTCCGAGAACGGCGGATTTCAGAACTCTCCGGCGGCGAAAAACAGCGCGTCGCGCTTGCCTGCTTCTGCGCGATGCAACCGAAGGTGCTCCTCCTTGATGAACCGACAAGCCACCTCGATTTTCGCGGGACCAAGGACATCCTCAGCATCGTCAAACGACTGAATACCGATTTGGGAGTTACAACGATTTTAGCGACGCACCGAACCGCCGAGGTTGCGCCGTTATGCACCCGGGTCTGGCTCATGGCTGAGGGTGAGCTCTGCTTGGATAAACCGAAGGATGAGGCATTCTCCGATTCAGGGCCCTATCACCGTTTAGGGGTGCAAGTCCCTGAAATCCCAGTGGGAGAGTCCGCCCGCTATCGAAACGTAGCAGCAATCTCCCGGTCCCGATGTCGCTCTTCTGCAGGCGAGGTGTCCCGGTATCGACGCGCAGACGCATCTTCCCGGTCCCGATTGCTCAGCGTCTGCAACGTCAGTTTCCGTTATCCAAACACCGATGCTCCTGCGTTGAAGCCGATTTCCTACGAGGTCTGCCGTGGCGAAGTGGTAGCTGTCATGGGCGCGAACGGCTCCGGAAAAACAACCTTAATTCATCTCATGGCGGGCCTGCTTCGCCTGACAGATGGCGAGCTCCGCATTGGAGATAGAAACGTAACCCGAAAGAAGCGTCCCAAACCCCACCAACTCGCCGGAAAAGTGGGCATCGTCTTCCAGAATCCAGATTTGCTATTGCAAGCCGAAACTGTTGCCGATGAGGTGGCTTTTGGCCCGAAAAATCTCAAGGTAGCCCCGAAACTCCTCCAAAACCGAGTAGCCGATACCCTCTCGCGATTTGACCTGGGGGGACTTGCCTCAGAGGCACCTTATTCGCTTTCACGCGGGCAACGACAGCGCGTCGCTGTCGCGGCAAACTTCTCACTTTACCCCGAACTCTTTCTGCTTGACGAACCGACAACCGGGCAGGACGCGCAGCATCTGCATCAGTTGATGCGCGAATTGTGCGTGGAAATCAAGCGAGAAAACAGAAGTCTCATCTTCGCCACGCACGATGCGCAACTCACGCTGACATACGCCGACCGGGTGCTGCTACTTCGGGAAGGCGAACTGATTTTTGACGGGCCTCCCGACACCGAGTTTCTGCGACAAATCTCGCTCATGTAAGGGTGGATTTCTATATCCACCCGAACAAGTTTGGAAGAAGACGCACCTATGCAACAGATTCACCTAACCCCTCGTGCCAAAATCCTCATGATGCTGATGAGCGGATGTCTCGTCATTCTGCTGGATAGTCCAAGCGCGCTGCTCGTCTGCTTCCTTGCCAGTCTGACGTTCGGTGCTGTGTTGAAGCCGACGCTCCGACAAATCCGCTTGCTGCTCGTCTTCCTCTTCTTTACGACGTGGGGGTTAATTTACAGTCAGGCGATTTTCTACAACGCATCGCCGCGCACGGTGCTGCTGACACTTGTTCCCCCCGAATTTCCGTTCATCGGCGAAATGACAGGCGGCATCCGCGTCTACCGCGAAGGATTATTCCACGGTATTGTCCAGTCCCTCCGTTTCAACACGACGCTTACTATCGGCTGTTTCATTATCTGGACGACGCAACCCCGCGACTTGCTGCGCGCCTTGGTGCGACTGCGAGTGCCAGGCACACTCGCCTTCATGGTAACAACCGCGCTTCATTTCATACCCGTGATTGCGAACGAGGCTGCGACAGTCCTCCGCTCACAGAGATTACGCGGATTCCGTTATCTACGGGTGAATCTGTTCGCCACTGTGCGCGGGGGCCTTAACAGTTTTCGTCCGATTTTGGCAGGTAACATCCGCCATGCGACGCAGCTCGGCGAATCGGTTGAGAGCCGCGGATTTTCACCGGATGCCGAAGGGGCTGCGCATTTCCAAACAGTGTTGACAGGAATGCGGTTGTTGGACATAGGTTTGCTCTCGGCGTTGGCAGCCTGTATCATCGTCATCCTCTGCCTGAAGGTGCTCTATTTCTGTTATGCGAACGGGCTCTATTATGCCTCGTGGCTGCGGCATGTGTATACATTGACGAGGGAGATGTTGTAGGGGTGTTGCCTGGAATGCAAAGAGTGACAACGTCACTGCGCTCTGGCAAGATACCGTCTCTTGCACCAGACCTGCTTACCGAACGCATTGCGAAATACAAAAAATAAAAAAAGTTGACAAACCAGCGATTTTGTGGTATTATTATATAGGCAAGATTGCCAACTTTAGATGAAAAAAGGAGTTTTACTTGTGCATCGAAAATCAGCAATGAAGCATGCACGTGCGGATGAAACCAAACGTGTGAGAAACCGACACCGTAAAGCGACGCTGCGCACGCAGCTCAGACAAACCGAGGAAGCCCTCGCCTCTGGCAACGTTGAAGCCGCGCAGGGATTGTGCCGCTCTTCGGCGAGTCTGCTCGACCGGGCGGCTGGCAAGGGTGTCATCAAAAAAGGCACGGCGAACCGCCAAAAGTCGCGCCTCAACCGCAAACTGAACGCGCTTATCGCGCAGGAAGCGTAATCGGACAGGCGGGTCTCCGTATCCGACCGGGGGCTCTATTTGTCCGGCCGTATAGAGACATCCGCCTGAAGGAAAAATTTGACATGAGCGTTCGCGAAGTTGCACTAGAGTGCCTGCTGTCTATCTCGCAAACCCGTGCATCGGTGTCTGTTGTCGTTGACAGCGCGTTCCAAAAACACGCTATCAGCGGCCGCGACCGGCGATTGGTAAACGGGCTCGTCTATGGTGTTGTCCGATGGCAGAAGCAGCTCGATTGGGTGCTGAATCACTTCATCAATCCCCGGTTTCAGGTGGATATGCGTCACCGTCACATCCTCCGCCTCGGCGCGTTTCAGTTATTGCACTTGGACGGCATTCCCGCGCACGCGGCGATTTTTGAGACTGTCCAATTGGCAAAACGGGCATTGGGCTCGGGAGGTTCCGGCTACAAAAGGAGAGCTCGCACCGGTAGGCGTGGGTTCCAGGCGAAGAGCGGCAGCAAAACAGCGGGGTTCATCAACGGCGTTTTGCGCTCCGTGCAACGCGAGGGACACGCGTTAACCTATCCGCCGCTCGGCGAGAATCCGGTTGAACACATTTCCCTCTCCCAGTCTTATCCGACGTGGCTAGTGAAACAGTGGCTTGAGACGCGCGGGGTTTCGTGGACGCTCGCGTTCTGCCGCGCCAGTAACCACACAGCACCCCTCGCCTTTCGGATGAATTGCCTCCTCACACAAGTGAAGGAGCTCCGCGAATCCCTCAAGGCAAGTGGGATATCCACACAAGTCTCCACGCTCGCGCCCGATGGATTGGTATTCGTCAACCGCGAACCCACCACGTTTGATACTGCCGAGCGGGACAACGCGCCAGAGGGCGAAAGAACCTTAAAGTCGGTACTGAATCGCGACGATATCTATGTGCAAGACGAGAGTGCGATGCTCGTCGCGCCGCTGCTCGCGCCGGCAGAGATGCAGCTCGTCGTTGATTTGTGTGCAGCACCTGGCGGCAAAACGACGCATCTCGCGCACCTAATGGGCAACTCAGGCAAAATCATTGCCGCGGATATCTCCGAGCAGCGGCTCGCGCGCTTAAAAAACAACTGTCGACGCATCGGCGCGCTCAACGTTGAAACACAGGTGCTCGATGCCACGAAGGCAGAGCTCGGGTTTATCACAAATGCCGATGCCGTGCTTATCGATGCGCCCTGTTCGGGGTTTGGCACGCTGCGGCGGCACCCAGATATCCGATGGAATAGGACTGCTGCGCAACTCAGCGCGCTCTGCGAATTGCAGTTCAATCTGCTGCGGAACGCCGCACCGCATATTAAACGCGGCGGCGTGCTTGTCTATAGCACTTGTAGCGTAGAACCGCAGGAGAACGAAGAGATTATCCGTCGGTTTCTAGCGGCGTTTCCGATGTATACCGTGGAGCACGCACGGCCGTTTTTACCTCACCTTCCACCGAGCGCGCTAACGCCTGAAGGCTTCGTCCAGACCTTCCCGCATGAACACGGCGTTGATGGCGCGTTCGCAGCGCGCCTCCGCCGCAAAACTACGTGAGCATGAGCGGTTTTAATCTATATGCTATCACCGACCGGCACCGCTGCGCCCCAACCCCGTTATTAGATGTCATCTCAGAACTGCTAGATGCAGGCGTGCGCGCTATCCAATTGCGCGAAAAAGACTTAGACGAGCTCGCCTTATATCAAATGGCAAAACCGATTGCTGTTCGGTGCCTGTCTTACGATGCCGCGCTTTTCATCAACCGAAATGTCAAGGTTGCACGGGCAGTTGGAGCTGCGGGGGTTCATTTGCCTGCACACGCAACAGCGCGCTTACAACGCGCTGGCGAAACTTTGCAGATTGGCTGTTCCATTCACAATGTTGACGAAGCCAAAAAACGCGAAGCCGAAGGGGCTGATTTCGTCACTTACAGTCCCATCTACCTTACCGCGAGCAAGCCGGGATACGGCCCTGCAGTCGGCGTAGCGAATCTTGCGCGGCTAGCGAAACAGGTAAAGATTCCCATTTTTGCACTCGGTGGGATTACGCCAGAACGAGTTGCGGCATGCATCGAGTCGGGGGCTTCTGGCATCGCCGTGATGTCAGGCGTGATGTCTCCCACCGGTGCAGGAGAGCAGGCGAAACGGTATCTCGATGCCTTAAGGACGCTTGACATGTTGCCAAAATTAGAGGAAAATAGATTTCAGGAGGTATCGGATTCAAACGAAATCTAGCGTCCGTTTTTTCCTTGCAATTTTATGCGGTTTATGGTATCCTATGTTTAACACAGGTTCGTGAACGTTCGCAGCCAAGAAGCGCGACACTCGCACCTACCGAGGCGCAGCACCGCTTCGGCAAGAAACGCCGCGCCGTTTTCCCGCGCGTCAAAACCCGAAACTCAACGATGGAGGCAGTCAACTTGCAGAAGAAGACGCTGCAACTCCGGAGAGTTTATTCGTATCGTCCCTATTAGGGGCACATTTTTGACTATCATCAAGGAAAGAAGATGAACACACAACAAGACGAACTCAGTCGGGTTCGGGACATCATCCGGGAAATAGAGGACAAATCCGCCAGCGGTGACTACATCTTTCGCGGCGAGCCTGAATGCTATGAGGAAGTCTCCTCAACCCTCTACCGCGAATACGAAGAAATTCTGACAGATGGATCCAATGTGGAAGATTTCCAAAAGGAGATGCTAACCGCAGCGAAAGAGCATCTCCCCGGAACAACCAGCGACTTTGAAACCCCAATGAGGAGACCAGACACAGCAATAGGGATCCCCTCCGAACCAGCCCATGATTTTGAAACCCTCACCGAACTTCAACACTACGGTGGCAAAACGAATTTGATCGACTTTACGACCGATTCGCGCGTGGCTCTCTTCTTCGCATGCGACGGTTCCTCCGGCAAGAATGGAAGAATTATCGTAAAAAAAAGAGCGAAAATAAAAAATCTCGTTGAAAACCCGCGCGAACCGAGCAATCCCCTTAATCGTGTTATCGCTCAAAAGAGCATATTCGTTCGCCCTTGCCGAGGCTTCGTTGAATTCGACCGAGACAAGGATGTTGTTGTGATTCCGGCAGAACTCAAAGAACCTATGTCGGATTACCTGCGGAAGTATCACAACATATCTGCGAAAACTGTCTATAACGACCTGCATGGATTCATCAGAATACAGGATATCCATCATAGGGCTTACGAGGAACTTTACAGAGGTCGTTCTGCCAATGATAAACGTTTGTATGACGAGGCCATCCGACACTTTAGCAAGGCGATAGAACTCAAACCCGATTTTGTAGTAGCCTATAACAACCGCGGTAACGCTTACGGCAAAAAAGACGAATTTAACAACGCCATCAAAGACTATACCAAGGCGATAGAACTCAACCCCAATTATGCCGAGGTCTATTACAACCGCGGCATTGCTTATAGCAACAAGGGCGATTTTGACGATGCCATTCAGGACTATACCAAGGCAATAGAACTCAACCCCAATTATGCCGAGGCCTATAACAACCGCGGCATTGCTTACGGTAGAAAAGGCGATGTTGACACCGCCGTCAGAGACTTTAACACGGCAATAGCACTCAATCCCGATGATGCCAAGGCCTATAACAACCGTGGCACTGCTTACGGTAGAAAAGGCGATTTTGACATGGCTATTGCAGACTTTAACACGGCGATAGCACTCAATCCCCAGCTTGCCGAGGCCTATTACAACCGTGGTGCTGCTTACCACGAAAAAGGCGATTTTGACACCGCCATCAAAGACTATAACACGGCGATAGAACTTAATCCCAGGCTTGCCGAGGCCTACAACAATCGCGGCATTGCTTACGGCAAAAAAGGCGATTTTGACACCGCCATCAAAGACTATACCACGGCGATAGCACTCAATCCCCAGCTCGCCGATGCCTATTACAACCGCGGCATTGCTTACGGTAGAAAAGGCGATTTTGACACCGCCATCAAAGACTATACCACGGCGATAGCACTCAATCCCCAGCTCGCCGATGCCTATTACAACCGCGGCATTGCTTACGACAAAAAAGGCGATTTTGACACCGCCATCAAAGACTTTAACACGGCAATAGCACTCAATCCCGATGATGCCGAAACCTATTACAATCGCGGCGAAGCGTGGCTGCACCTCCGCGAATGGGACAAAGCCAAAGCAGACCTAACGGTTGCCAGAGACATGGGCGCGGATATCATCGCGTCATTTCATAACGATTATGAAAGCGTCGCGGACTTTGAGCAGAAAAACGATGTTCAGGTGCCGCCAGCCCTCGCGGAAATGCTGACGCGGGAATAGCTCCAGAACCTGAAATGCGCCACATCTAAATTCGCAGGTCTTTTTTTCTTGACATACACCGCTTTTTTATAGTAAACTAACGTTATCATTACGTTTTTCGTTGAAAAATTGTGCATTTTGTGATATCCTATTCTTGCAAGAGTTCGTGAACGGTTGCAGGCACTCGGACCCTCCGAAGCGCAGCACCGCTTCGGCAAGAAATGCCGCGCCGTTTGCCCGCTCGTCAAAACCCGAAACTCAACGATGGAGGCAGTCAACTTGCAGAAAAAGACGCTGCAACTCCGGAGAGTTTATTCGGCCCGTTCAGGCAGGCAATTGCTGATACGAAGAGGAAACATGCTGGAACAAACCATCGCTCACATTGTGCAGTTTACGGGAACCATTGAAGCCCGCGACTTTGACGAATTCGCGACGAAACAGTTTGTCGTTCTACCTATCCTTAGGGCCCTAGGCTGGAATGACAGCAATTTGGAGACTTTAGAGGTTCTCCCAGAACGGAGGGCTGCAAATGGCAAGGTTGACTATGCCTTACAACATGAGGCAAAACCTCTGGTGTTCGTTGAGTGCAAACGGTGGCGTGTCAAAATTGAATCGGACGAGGCATCTCAAAGGCAGATAGCCCGCTATGTTTTCCAGCAGGGAATTGACCTTGGCGTTCTGACTAATGGCAAAACGTGGGACTTTTATCTGTCTTACAAAACGCATGTTTCATGGAGAAATCGGAAGTTCTATTCCATCACTCTTGGAAACGAGCAAGAAACTGTATCCGCCTTCCAAAAGTATCTGTCTAAATCCAACGTTGTAGACGGAAGCGTGAAAGCGGAAGCAGAAAAGATTGTTCAGCCCAAAGAAGACTTTGTGGGGATACCAGATTCAAATAGGATAAACTTGTCCCCATCCAGACAACTTTAAGTGGAGCGAAGGCAACTTTCCAATTAACCTGCATCAGTAGCCTTTGCACGCTAGATATGGTGACCTTTATGAAAATGATGAACCCCTCACACCAAAACGCACTCGGCAAGGTGCGGAAGATCATCCGGAAAATCGAGGACAAGTCCGCCAGCGTTGACTACATTTTCCGCGGTGAACCTGCATACTATCCGAGAGTTTCGTCGACCCTCTACAACCAACACCTGAGGAGTGTGGGATCTTACTTTGATGCAGAGGCCATTCAAGATAAATTGCTGGAGACGGTGAGAGAACATCTCCCTGGAATCGCCGCCGACAGCGATTTTGAAATCCTAACTGAACTTCATTTTCATGGGGGAGCAACCAATCTAATTGAGTTTACGAGCGACTCTCGTGTGGCCCTCTTCTTCGCATGCGACGGCTCCCATGATGAGGATGGCAGGATTATCTTGCGGAGAAGGGACGATCTAGAAGAACTAATTGACATCCCTCGCGAACCGAGCAAACCACTTAATCGCGTGATGGCCCAGAAAAGTGTATTTGTTCAACCTCGCCAAGGATTTGTCGAATTTGACCCGGAAGATGTTGTGACGATGCCGGCATCCATCAAAATTCCTATGCTGGATTATCTGCGAAAGTTCCACAATATCTCCGCAAAAACCATCTACAACGATCTTCATGGATTTATTAGGATACAAGGAATCTATCACACGGCCTTTGAGGAACTTTGTAGCGGTTTGCGGTGTCAAAATAACGCGAATTATGAAAAATCCATCGCGCATTATACTGAGGCTCTGAAGTTGAAACCCGATTATGTCGAAGCCTATAACAATCGCGGCAACGTTTACGCCAGCATAGGTGAGGAGGACAAGGCCATCAGTGATTTTAGCACAGCGATAAACTTGAAACCTGATGCTGCCGAGGTCTACAATAACCGAGGCACCATCTACGTTGGAATAGGCAGATACGACCAGGCCGTCAGCGACTTTGCAAGAGCGGTAGAACTCAAACCAAATCTTGCTCTGGCCTCTTATAATCGTGGGGTGGCCTACCTCAAAAAGGGCGATTTTGACACGGCTATTGCAGACTATACCACGGCGATAGAACTCAACCCCAATTATGCCGATGCCTACAACAATCGCGGCGTTACTTACCACCGAAAAGGCGATTTTGACACCGCCATCAAAGACTTTAACACGGCAATAGAACTCAATCCCGATGATGCCGAAACCTATTGCAATCGCGGCGAAGCGTGGATGCACCTCCACGAATGGGACAAAGCCAAAGCAGACCTAACGGTTGCCAGGGACAAAGGTGTGGATATCATCGCGTCATTTCATAACGATTATGAAAGCGTCGCGGACTTTGAGCAGCAAAACGGCGTTCAGGTGCCGCCAGCCCTCGCGGAAATGCTGACGCGGGAATAGCTCCAGAACCTGAAACGCGCCACTTCCGAATTCGTTTGTCTTTTTTTCTTGACATCAATCGCTTTTTTGTAGTAAACTAACGTTATCATTACGTTTTTCGTTGCAAATTTGAGCGTTTTGTGATATCCTATTCTTGACATAGGTTCGTGAACGTTTGCTGCCGAAAGGAGCGGAGACATCTTAGACTCACGGAAGGGTACCACTGCAGGCACAATGGAGGCAGGAAATTTTTGCGTCCTGCGCTAGGGCGGCTAGCATAGCAGTGCGGAAGACTTACGCCTCGCCTACTGAGGGTATCATCCCACATCAGGAAGCACTATCGGTTGCCGCTGTGTAAAAAATGTGCCGTAAAAAACGGCTTAACATGACGAAACCAATTGAGGTATAATTTAATGCGAACGCCTTACGATAGTGCAGCCAAACATTTGCTACTGGAACTTGGTGAACCCATCCTGAAGTACCTGTTGGAGACATCCGACATCAAGGTGCTCAGCAGACTGGACACGGAACAGCAGCGGATGTGGGTGCGGCGTGGCGATAGCACGGTGCGAATGCTTATCAACGGCGAAGAGGCGATAGCACATACCGAAGTGCAATTGCACGACAGCCGCGAGAAAGAGATGCACTTCCGGATGACGGGGTATTGCGGCTATCTCATTTCGGAACATGAGGTGCCGGTGTATTGCAGTGTCATCTATTTGCATCCGCGTGCTGGGCGACAGGATCTGGGTGGGTATGCGTGCCAGTGGGGTGAGGCGCATCACTTTTCCTTGCGGTATAAGGTGCTGCGGTTGAGTGAGATAGACGGTGTTTCGGTGTTGGAGGCGCAGGAACCGGCGTTGTTGCCTTTCACGCCGCTGATGCAGCCGCCGCCGGGGATGGATGCCGATGCTTGGTTGCGTGAGTGTGTTCGTGCCACAGCGGCTGCGCCGGTGCCGGATGCCCTTCTGGCAGACTTAATGGCGTTGCTGGGTGTATTTGGCAGTGCTGGCTATAGTGAGGAACAACTTAATCGTTTTATTCGGAGGGATCTCGTGGAACATTCACCTTATCTTCAAAGTCTCTTTCAGAGCCGCTTCGCGGAGCAGGAAGCCGCCCTCATGGCGGAAGCGAATCAGCGCGTATCGCAAGTTGTGGAACAAGCGGCACAAGCCCGTGAACAAGCGGCACAAGCCCGTGAACAAGCAGCACAAGCCCGCGAACAAGCCCGCGAACAAGCCCGCGAACAAGCAGCACAAGCCCGTGAACAAGCGGCACAAGCCCGCGAACAAGGCAAACGAAGTGCAACTATTGACGGCCTTATGGTTATCCTTGAATCGCGATTCAACCCGACAGTCGTGCAGGCCTTGCGCCCCACCTTTGAAAACGTCACAGAGGTGGAACGCCTCAAGCAGCTACTTCCTGTCGCCGGACAGGTTCCAGACCTGGAGACATTCTTGCAGCATTTAGCCGAATAACCGGTGACAGAATCGGTGAATTGGCTGCGCAAAACCGATTTAGCAAGCAATGACGCAGCGTTATACAAAGATCCTTTGGACGCGACTACTAAAGGAGACAGAAATGAGAGTCTATGTGATTGTTTTCGTGGCACTACTGCTCTGGAATGCGCCGACGTTCGGCGAGCTCAGCGGAGAGGAGATTAAAGCCATCGGGAACGCCGCCGCAGCGCAGGTGAAGACTGAACTCAGCGAAATAAAAACCGAACTCAGCGCGATGAAAGCTGAACTCAGCGCGATGAAAACTGAACTCAGCGAGACGAAAGTTGAACTCAGCGCAGTAAGGACTGAACTGAGTGAGACGAGAGCCGAGGTGAGCGAGATGAAGGGCGAAATCCGCGGGCAAAGCCAGCGTATCACAGATCAGCGAAACTTCATGATTGCGCTAGTCCCCTTGGTTTTGGCGGTGGGCGGTTTTCTTTATAAAAAGTTGAGCAAACTGCAGGAGAGCGTCCAAAAGCAACAAGAAACGATTGCGGTATTGCAAGCGACATAGCCAAAGCCAAAGGCGCGGATATCACCGCCTCATTTCATAACTATTACGAAAGCGTCGCGGACTTTGAGCAGAAAAACGATGTTCAGGTGCCGCCAGACCTCGCGGAAATGCTGACGCGGGAATAGTTCCAGAACCTGAAACGCGCCACATCCGAATTCGCTCATCTTTTTTTCTTGACATACACCGCTTTTTTGTAGTAAACTAACGTTATCATTACGTTTTTCGTTGCAAATTTGAGCGTTTTGTGGTATCCTATTTTTGCAAGGGTTCGTGAACGATTCCAGACACTCGGACCCGCCGAAGCGCAGCACCGCTTCGACAAGAAACGCCGCGCTGTTTACCCGCGCGTCAAAACCCGAAACTCAATGATGGAGGCAGTCAACTTGCAGAAGAAGACGCTGCAACTCCGGAGAGTTTATTCGTATCGTCCCTATTAGGGGCACATTTTTGACTATCACTGAGGAGAGAAGATGAACACACGACAACAAAACGAACTCAACTGCGTTCTGAAAAAGATCTGCGAGATAGCTGAGAAATCGGCTAGCGGTGACTACATCTTTCGCGGCGAGCCTGAATACTATGAGAAAGTCTCTTCAACCCTCTATCGCGACTATGTGAAAGATATTGAGGAGAAAAGTTTCGAGATAGATATCGTCCAAAAAGAAATTCTGGACGAGGCGAGAAAGTATACCCGCGAAACCGCCAACGATTTGGAGATCCTGACAGCACTCCAACACTATGGCGGGAAAACCAACCTAATTGACTTTACGACTGACTACCTCATTGCTCTTTTCTTTGCTTGTGATGGAGAGCGTGACAAAGTCGGCCGGGTTATCTTGCTAGAAAAGGAATCGGACGACTACGAGGTCGAAAAACCGCCGAAGACGATTAATCGCGTGGAATCCCAGAAAAGCATATTCGTGCAAGCATCCAAAGGTTTTGTTGAACCGGACGCGGTAGTGACTGTCCCAAAAGAACTTAAACAGTCTATGCTAAACTACCTGCGGAAGCACCACGACATTTCCACCGAAACTATCTACAATGACCTCCATGGATTTATCACGAACCGGAGCATCCATGAAAGTGCCTACACGCAGTTTCATAAAGGGATGACCTGTCAAAATCGAGGAGATTCAGCGAAAACGCGGGCAGAAAAACGGAAGTGGTATGACAAATCCGTGGGGCATTATACCGAGGCTTTGGCACAGAAACCCGATATGTCGGAGGCCTATAACAACCGCGGCATTGCTTACAACGAAAAAGGCGAACTTGACAATGCTATTGCAGACTATACCACGGCGATAGAACTCAAACCCGATGATGCCGATGCCTATAACAACCGCGGCGTTGCTTATGGCGAAAGAGGCGATGTTGACAACGCCATTCAGGACTATAACACGGCGATAGCACTCAATTCCCAGCTTGCCGATGCCTATAACAACCGCGGTAACGCTTATAGCACCAAGGGCGATTTTGACAATGCTATCAAAGACTTTGACACGGCGATAGCACTCAATCTCAATTATGCCGAGGCCTATAACAACCGTGGCATTGCTTACGACAAAAAAGGGGATTTTGACAATGCCCTCAAAGACTTTAACACGGCGATAGCACTCAATCCCCAGTTTGCCGATGCCTATAACAACCGCGGTAACGCTTATAGCACCAAGGGCGATTTTGACACGGCTATCCAAGACTTTAACACGGCGATAGCACTCAATCCCGATCATGCCAAGGCCTATAACAACCGCGGCGTTGCTTACGGCATAAAAGGCGATTTTGACACGGCTATTGCAGACTATACCACGGCGATAGCACTCAATCCCAATTATGCCCATGCCTACTGCAATCGCGGCAAAGTGTGGCTGCGCCTAAGGGAATGGGACAAAGCCAAAGCAGACCTAACGGTTGCTAGAGACATGGGCGCGGATATCATCGCGTCATTTCATAACGATTATGAAAGCGTCGCGGACTTTGAGCAGCAAAACGGCGTTCAGGTGCCGCCAGACATCACCGGGATGTTAACGCGGCAGGTCCCTCTTCCGCGAAGTCGTTATAAGTTGCCTATTTTAAAGGCCTTAGAGCAACTCAATGGCTTTGCAGCAACTCACGTAGTGCTCAAGAGGATTCGCCTGTTAATGGTAGATGAGCTCGGGCCAAAAGACCTAGAGTGCTTGGCGAGTGGGCAGCCGTATTGGAAAAACCGAACCCATAGCATGCGGTGGGAATTGGTGCGTAAGGGTTTAATGAAACGCGATTCTCCACAAGGCCTCTGGGAAATCACCGATGCCGGCCGTGAGTATCTTCGCAACAACGGAGATGCCTAAGTTATGAAACAACCACCTGGACTCAAACCCCTCGTAGCCGCCCCGACAGCACGAGGTCCTATCCCGACACCGCGTCATGGGGGCAGGCCTCTTGATGGAATGAGAAACCTGTTGTCTGATACCCTCTACGAGATAGGATATACCCCCGACCCTGTCCTCGTGGATACCCTAATAGCGCGGGATGTCGTCGATTTCAGGAGAGCCGCATACACAAGCCACGTTATGGACGACCTCATAGAACACTATGGGGAAGTGGTTTTGTGCGGAGGTCTTGAAGAAGCGGTTATCCTTGAGGATGTCGGACCGGAACTGCGAGAGGCCGATTTGCTGAGATGGCGTGCTTTGAAAGGGAAACGGTTTGAAGAACGCATTCAGCATCTTCTCACTGAACCGATAGAGGCACACGGCATAAAGGTAATCAGCCTCCGAGAATTAGAGCGAGGCGCAAGCCTGTCTCCAGAATTGGTGGCTGTTAACCGGAATTTGTCGGTAGATTTCGGCAAATTCGGTTTCTACCTACCGGATGTTGATACTGTCGTTTACGACCCGAAAAATTCCAAGGTCATCGCTGTCATTTTATCCGAAGTCACGTCAGGATGGCGAATTGCCAAAGCCTCCTATTGGAGATCCAAACTTCTGGCAAGTAAAGTGACAGCGCACATCAAGGTCTATTTTGTCACGCTTGATAGGGGCGAGTTCTTGGCGAGCACGTTTCTTGCTAGGAAGGAAAGGGCTATCGCAGAAAACGAGCTTGATGGCACTTATGTCCTCACCTCGGCGATTCTTGAGGAGAGCGACAAGGTGAAGTCGTTTGAGCATTTCGTCCCGGATTTCAAGCAGCTAATTGAAAGGGGCGAATAGTCCCATGAAACTAGTAGTGCTTATCAACTTTGAAGTCGCTACTACCTACACAGCGGAAAAACAATTATGTTTTTTACCGACGAACACGCCGCGATAATCAACGAGAACGTGCTTACAACCCGGGCAATCAAGGAAAACAGCGTTGATCTCATTGTCACATCGCCTCCGTATAACGTTGACATCAAATACAACTCAAATGACGATGCACTCTCTTACACCGAGTACCTCGCCTTTTCCGAGGCGTGGTTTTCCCGATGCTTCCAGTGGCTCAAGTCCGATGGCCGCTTCTGTCTCAACATACCTCTGGATAAAAATAAAGGGGGACAGAAGCACGTCGGTGCTGACCTAACCAAACTCGCAACGGATATCGGGTTTCAATACCACTCCACGATTATTTGGAACGAGGGCAACATCTCCCGACGAACCGCTTGGGGCTCGTGGCTGAAGGCATCCGCGCCTTACGTCATTGCACCGGTTGAACTAATTGTCATTCTCTACAAGGAGCAATGGAAGAAAACGAGCGGGAGCGGGCAATCGGATATGAATAAGAAGGAGTTCATGGAGTGGACAAATGGGCTCTGGACGTTTCCCGGTGAGAGCAAGAAGCGGATCGGGCACCCCGCGCCATTTCCGGTTGAACTGCCGCGTCGGTGCATCAAACTTTTCAGTTACGTCCACGATACGGTTCTCGATCCGTTCATGGGCAGCGGCACCACCTTAGTCGCGGCGCATTTAAACAAGCGCAAAGGCATCGGGATCGAAGTTGACGAAGGCTACTGCAAACTCGCTAAGGAGCGGGTCTGTCAGGCAACTGAGCAGCTGCGTCTGTTTGAAAAAAAGGAGAATGCACATGGCGAAAACGATTGAGGGACTTGTCATGGAGTATTTTGAGAATCATCCGAATCAAGAGCTGTCGCATGGTCCAGTTGTTGATTGGGTAACGGAGCAGTACCTTGAAGAACATGACAACCCACCGCGCGATCCGTGGCGGGTTATCAGACAACTCCATCAGAAAGGTCAACTGATTAAGGTGAGAACCGGTGTCTACAAATATGATCCGGACTACGTTCACGAAGTTGAACTACTTGAGTTCTCGGCACGGGATAAAGAAGCGATTTTGGCACGAGATAGTTATCGGTGTGTTGTCTGTGGACGCGGACGCGAAGATGGGATTACCCTCACCGTAGACCACATCATCCCGAAAGATAAGGGCGGCACCAACACCCTTAAAAACGCTCAAACGCTCTGTTCTCAACACAACCTGATGAAGAAGAACTATTCCCAGTCTGAGGCCGGGAAACGCTTCTTCATCAGAATGTATGAAACCGCGGTCTCAATTCAGGATGACAAGATGATGGCGTTCTGCCGAGCAATTTTTGATGCTTACGACGAGCACGAAGTGGACTTTCACATCGCGCGGCCGGACGCTGAAGGATAACGATGAAACAAATCTTAACCATCGCAGGTTCAGACTCCGGCGGCGGTGCCGGGATACAGGCGGACATCAAAGCCATCTCCGCAAACGGGGGATTCGCGATGTCCGCAATCACCTCTGTCACGGCGCAGAATACGGTAGCGGTGACGAGCGCGTTCGATCTGCCGATTCCCCTCATTGAGGCACAACTGGATGCTGTCTTCACCGACTTTGACGTGTCTAGCGTCAAGACCGGGATGCTCTCTTCATCGGGGATTGTGGCGGCGGTATCGCGGAAGTTGCGTCAGCACATCTCTCAGTCTCCCGCGGGCGCGATTTCTAAGCGCGCGCCTATCGTCGTAGACCCGGTGATGATCTCCAAGAGTCGGTTTCCTTTATTAAAAGAAGAGGCAATTGCGAGTCTTAAGACGGAGTTGATTCCGCTTGCCACGCTCATCACACCGAACATTTACGAGGCAGAATTGCTGGCGCAACAGGAAATCCAGACTACGGCGGATGCTAAAGCCGCGGCGCAGATTATTGCGGCGTTAGGATGCGAGGCGGTGCTGGTAAAAGGCGGCCATCTCGGCGGTGCGCAGGCGACAGATGTGCTATATTTCGGTGGAGAGTGGCACTTTTTTGAGGCGGAGCGCATCAATACGCAGAATACACACGGCACGGGTTGCACCTATTCCGCCGCCATCGCGACGCAGCTCGCGCACGGCAAGGAGCTCACGGAGGCGGTCCGCGCGGCGAAGGCGTATATCACGAACGCCATCCGCCACGCGTTGGATATTGGGCACGGGCACGGCCCGACGAATCATTTTTATGGCATCGCGCGCCAAAGTTTGTAGCGCGTGGGAAAACCCGGCGATCACTAATCGCCGAGGGTTCCCCTCGCGCTCGTGGCATGGCGTGAGCCTGTCCCTCGCGTTCGTGCCTACAAAGGCTTTCGGCCCGCAAAACCGGTATCTGTCTCGTGCCAGTATCGGATTTCTTGTTCACCGAGCCGCCAGCAGAGGTAGACCTCTTTGCCATCGCGTAGGTGCGGGAAATCGACGAGGCCCGGGTCAAGTCCTTTGAGGTGGCAGCCGCTGCGTGCGATGCGTTCAAAGGTTTGTCGGAATTGCGCGCCTGCGCGGAGGAATGCCGGCGAGCGTTTATCTCCACCGTTCGAGGAGATCACCTCAAACATCGGCGTGAGTTCGGCGTGGAGCTCAGCGAGTTCGCTTTTCAGTGCCTGCAGCGCGAGGATGTCCTCGGTCAATTCTGGTATGCACTGGTTGGCTTCTTCCAGGGTGAAGTATCGTTTTTGTTGCATTTTCGGTTCTCCTGTGATGTTGTGAGAATTGCGTCTATTGGTAATTTACACGAATTTGGGGAAGATGTCAAGGATAAACGAAATTCATCAGCGGCTAGTAGCATCAACGTAATTTAGTCTGAATTGTCGCCTTACAGAATGGAAAACGAATCCAAATCAACGCTAAATCAAAATGTCACCCGTGCGGCGGGGATTGTCAGTCTCGCTGTGATGGGCTCGCGGATTCTCGGCCTCGCCCGCGAGGTTGCGATAGCGTTCTATTTTCCGGCGCGGACCGGCGCGGATGCCTTTAACTTGGCGTTCCGCATCCCGAATTTCCTGCGAGATCTGTTCGGCGAAGGCATCTTGAGCAAGGCATTTATTACCACCTTCCTCGCAACAGAAGGCGAAGACGGAGAAGAAGCGGCGTGGCATCTGGCAAACCGCGTTTTCAACCTGACCGGCCTCGTTTTAATCGGGATAACAGTGCTAGGTATCGCCTTTTCTCCGATACTCATCACCAAAGTGCTGGCGCGCGATGGGTTTGAAGAGGCGTTAGATGCCACCGCGCACTTCGGGTTCAGCAGTAAAATTGAACTGACAGTCTATCTGACGCAGTTGATGTTCCCCTACCTCCTTTTTGTCTCGCTTGCGGCGATTGCGATGGGGTTACTCAACAGCAAGGGCAAATTCGGCATTCCGGCGTGCGCGTCTTCTCTCTTTAACGTCAGTTCCCTCGCGCTCGGGGTCGGCGGCTATTATGTATGCCAACGGGTGGGGATGCATCCGGTGACAGGAATGGCGGTGGGAGTTGTCGTTGGGGGGCTCGCGCAGTTCCTGATTCAGGTGCCTTCGATGTATCAGGTAGGCTTTCGGTATCGGCCGCGCCTCAGTCTCCGCGATGCGAGGGTGCGGCAAGTTGTCAGCCTCATCGGACCGGCGGTGTTAGGCGTGGCGGCGGTGCAGGTGAATCAGTTTACGAATACCTTATTTATTACCTCGGGTTCGGGGTGGTTGACATGGCTCGGCAGAGCCTACCGCGTGATGCATCTGCCTATCGGGATATTCGGTGTGGCGATTTCGACAGTGGCACTGCCGCAACTCGCACGGTTCGCCACTGCGGGTGAAACGGACAAGTTCCGCAGCGCGCTCTCTGGCGCGTTACGGTTAATGCTAACGTTGACGATACCGGCTTCTGTCGGGTTGATGGTGCTGTCTCAGCCTATCTGCCGCCTGCTTTATGAACGCGGGCAGACCTCGGGGGTAGACACGCTTGCAACGGGCGGCGCGTTGTTTGTTTATGCCTTCGGGTTGTGCGGGTTTTCGGCACTCAAAATCGTGACAGATGGATTTTACGCCTACAAAGACATCCGTGCCCCGGTGATTGTTAGCGTTTGCGCCGTTACGCTCAACATCGCGCTGAACTATCTGTTTATTTACCGCGGGATATTTCCAGATCATCGTGCAGTCGTGCTTTCAACCGTTGTGACGGTGACGCTGAATTTTTCGGTTTTATTGGTGCTGCTGCACCGCAAAGTCGGCAGATTGGGACTCTCCTCGCTCATCCCCCTGACGTTGAAAACCGTCATCGCCTCGGTAGCGATGGGGCTCAGCTGCTGGGTGGCGAACGGGATTATTGAGGGCGACTGGCTCGGCACGGAGGGTTTCGTGACGCGAGTCAGCGGCGTGTTTATTCCTATCGGCATCGGTGTTATCGTGCTTGCAGGCATGTATAAAGCGTTGAGAGTGAAAGAGTTTGACGAGATTGTGGAAATGTTTAAGCGGAAATTATCGTGATGGAGAATCAGAATTATTTCGTCCCCGGTTCTATAGTTTGGACTCGCCTGAGCTCAAACAGTTCGGGCT
This sequence comes from uncultured Poribacteria bacterium, assembly GCA_958296135.1. Lineage (GTDB taxonomy): Bacteria > Poribacteria > WGA-4E > WGA-4E > WGA-3G > AGPOR5. Next base: position 2,035,908 of record CATQHZ010000001.1, on the reverse strand, counting down.
CGCCCGAATTAGAGTGGATAGGGACGAAGACTCAAATGACGAAAAATGCTAACAAAACGGATTATTCCATGTTTAGACGTGCGCGCGGGGAAGGTGACGAAAGGCATCGCTTTCAAAGGCAACGTTGATGTCGGCGACCCGGTGGAAATGGCGCGCTTTTACTACGAAGGCGGCGCGGATGAACTCGTCTTTTACGACATCACGGCGAGCAACGAACGGCGCGACATCATGCTCGATGTTGTCTCCGCTGTCGCCGCCGAAATCTTTATTCCTTTCTCTGTCGGCGGTGGGTTGCGGACACTTGAGGATATGCGCCGCGTTCTCCTTGCTGGTGCGGAAAAGGTGAGCATTGACTCCGGTGCGGTGCGAACCCCGCAGTTAATCGCGGAAGGCGCGCGCGCGTTCGGCAGCCAATGTGTCGTGCTCAGCATGCAGGTGAAACGCGTCCCGAAAAGCGAACAGATTCCGAGCGGCTATGAAATCTATATCGATGGTGGCAGAAAACCGGTCGGCTGGGATGCGCTGGCGTGGGCGGCGCGCGGCGTGGCACTCGGCGCGGGCGAAATCGTCGTTAACAGCATCGATGCCGATGGCACGAAGGCAGGTTATGAACTCGCGTTAACGGGTGCGATTGCCGATAAGGTGCCGGTGCCGGTGATTGCTTCTGGCGGCGCGGGGAATCCGCAGCACCTGCGTGATGTTTTCGTTGAGAGCCACGCCGATGCCGCCATCGTCGCTTCCATCACGCACTACGGCGAATTCACGATTGAGAGTATCAAAACCTATTTGGAGACAGAAGGCGTTAGCGTCCGGGACACGTGGTAATTTTGTATTGGCGCGAAGGGTTCGGTTAGGGTGCCTTGGCGGGCATCCGCTTCTGCGTTTCGGCTTCGCTGAGCATTCTCTGGACATGGACAAAAAGACGAAAAATGAGCATCCGCACACAATTGACGTTCAGTTACATCGGTATCGTGCTTTTGGTGCTATTCGCCATGTATCTCTACCTCGGTGCGACGCTAAGGGCATCCCTCAGCAGCCGCATCACCGGCGAATTAGAAATTCAGGCGGCACTCTCCCGCGAATTTCTGCTTGAAAAATTGCCCAAAACCGATGAGTTCACGCACGAGATAGACAGGCTCGTAGATAGACTCGGAGGGGCGGGACAGATGCGTTTGACCTTCATCGATGTTGATGGGCGCGTCTGGGGAGATACTGAGCGCAATGGCGCGGAACTCCTCGCTATGGACAACCATCTCAGTCGCCCAGAAGTGCAGGCGGCATTAGAGAAAGGGCGCGGTCTTCGCGACCGGTATAGCACCACGACAGAAACAGAATTCCGTTATTTCGCCGTGCCTATTGAACGCGATGGGGAGCTGCTCGGCATCTGCCGTGTTGCACTCCCGATGCAAACTGTCAACAGCGCGGTTTTCAACCTCTGGCGCATGCTCCTCTTCGTCAGTGTGGCGGGGCTCGTCTTGGCGATTCTGTTCAGCATTTTTACCACCGGTGCCATCGTCAAGCCCATTCAGAAATTGACTCAGACGACGCAATCGCTGGCCGCCGGAAAGATTACCTCGCGGGTGCCAGTCAATTCCGGCAATGAATTGGGGCAGCTCTCCCGGAATTTCAACATGATGGCAAGTCGAGTGCAGGGGCAAATTCACAGAATTTCTCAGGCACACCATCGCTTTGAAACCATCTTGACGAATATGGGAGAGGGCGTGCTGCTTGTCAACGGCGCGTCTGAGGTTACCTATGCGAACCCCGCCGCTATTGCCATGTTGGTTCTCCCAGATGAATACATCGGCAAGGCTCTGATAGAAATTAATAGAAAGCCGGAGCTGCAGGCACTGCTCAAAAAGGCGGAACAGACTGGCACTGTCGCTTTCGCGGAAATTCGGCTTGGCAATCTGATGGAGCCGGAGGCGGAGGTTACCGTCGTCCCCATCACCGCGCCAGAGGAGCATCGCGGGGGACAGGCCCCCGCGCTACGAGACCTGGAAGGTTTTCGTGAAAACGAAGGCACTGTCGATCCGCCTACCCGAGCTGCCGACCGGGAGTACCTTATCGTTATCCATGATGTGAGCCAAGTGCGGCAACTAGAACGCATCCGTGCAGATTTCGTGGCGAATGTCTCACATGAACTGCGAACCCCCCTCACCTCCATTCAAGGCTACGCAGAAACCCTACTCAACAGCGAGTTTGACTTTTCTGTTGCCGGCAAAAAAAATCGCGAAGAATTCCTGATCAAAATCCTAAGTCACGCTGCGCGTCTCTCGCGATTAGTCGCCGATCTGCTTGAATTATCGCGGCTTGAATCGGGTGACGTTGAATTGAAACGTGCCCCCTGTCACCTCAACGCCTTTCACGAACCGATTCTGGACGTGTTTGAGCCGGTGTTAGAGGAATCAGGCGTGGTTTTGGAGTGGGATACCCCCGAAACCGTGCCGCGGGTTAAGGTAGACAAACAGCTCTTCATGCAAGTTTTTGTGAATCTCATTGACAATGCAATTAAGTACACGCCGGACGGTGGCACGATTCGCGTCTCGGCGGATGTATCGGGGAACGAACTCATCGTGCATGTGAAAGACACCGGCATCGGTATCCCGTTGGAGTCGCAATCGCGCGTGTTTGAACGGTTTTATCGCGTGGACAAAGGACGCGCCAGAGAAATGGGCGGCCTCGGCCTCGGCCTCGCCATTGCCAAACACATCGTGCTGCGCCACGGTGGGCGCATCTGGCTTGAGAGCACGTTAGGACAAGGCACCGTATTTCATGTTGCTCTGCCCAATACAGGTAGACGCGCGTTGTAAGCGCGCATGCTGCAGGAGCGCGGTTGAAAACCGCGCCTCCCGGCAATGCTCTTAAATCTGCCATGTCTCCTGCGTCCACGCCTGCTCCCAAAAGAGATACTCATAACGGCTGCTGAGCAGGAAATGCTCCTTCAACCGCGCTTTCTCGGCGGAACCGCTCTCTGCTGTCAACTTGTTCAGGAGGCTGCGCAACCACTTGCCCAAGGCGAGGAATTCCTCGGAGGCATACATCTCTATCCACTCTTGATAGAGCGGTTCGGGCGAACCTCCCTGCTGTGCCAACGTTGTGCCTATCTCGGCGTAACCCCACTGGCACGGCAAAACACCTGAGATAAGGGCTGCCAGCGTGCCGCTCTGTGCGACATGCAGCACATGCCGAGTATAGGCATGCGTCGTTGGGGCTACCGGTGCCTGCTCCATCTCGGCGGCGGAGATGCCAAATTTTTCGCAATACCCGCGGTGCAAATCCATCTCCGTGTTGAGGGTTTCGTTGAGCAGTTGTGAAAAGAGTGCCATCGTCGCCTCATCGGGTGCCTTGATAACGCCGTGCGCAAACACACGGCTATAGTCCAATAGGAACAGATAGTCCTGAATGAGGTAGAACTTAAACTTTTCTGTCGGAAGGCTGCCATCGGCAATGCCGCGGACGAAGGGGTGCTGCAGATCTGCCTCCCAAATCGGGGCGGCGAATTGTCTGAGTTCATCGGTAAATTGTGTCAACGGTTTTGTCTCCTTCACTATCGAGACCGGGAGGTCTCTCCTACTGGGGCATCGGTATCGAGACGCGGGAGGTCTCTCCTACCGGGGCATCGGTATCGAGCCGCGGGAGTCTCTCCTACCGGGGCGCAAGAAATCGAGACGCGGGAGGGCTCTCCTACCGGGACATCGGTATTGAGACCGGGGCATCGGTATTGAGACGCAGGAGGGCTCTCCTACTGGGAAAACTGATTTTTTGAGGTTATCACCATGTTTGAAAAACTTGGAATTGTTACGAATATCTGGAGCGTAGAGATGCACGTTTCACACGGCGGTGCACGCTTCGATGACCTGGTGGTTGAATTCGGCCAGAATGGGTTCCGCGATATGGAGGTGCGCGAAGGTGATTACCTCCGCGATTCCGCCTTCGGGGCCATCATCAATCAACTTGAATTGGCAATGCCCGATTACTCCGATGCCGAGTGGAAAACCCTCTCCGAGGCGGTGTGGAATGGGAAACGGCATCACACTAAGCACCCCGCGCTTTTTGAAGAGGTAGCCGCCTTCGCTCGAAAAGCAGAAGGGCTCACCTTAAGTTATGCGATGGCCCATCCTTGGCTTTCAGACCCGGGAGACACCCAACCGATAATCACGGCGAAGAAGTTGGCGTATCTACTATGTCCATCGCGCGCCCGGTTCCGCCTCGTCGATCTGGACACCGAAGGTGAAATTGACGAAGCCGCCGCTGTCGCGAACCTCCAACGATATAACGCGCTTTTACCCGACTACCCGATGATTTTCGCTGTGGAGAACGCGCGTCAATCCGCGCTGTTAACCTTGAGGCTAGCCGTCGCTGGCGGCGCGAAACTCACCTACGACGAAACGAACACCTATCGTGCTGACGGGACAACGCTGAATTCGCCTGAGGCGTTCTGGCGTGAGGTAAAGATGTCAGACCTCACTTCCGTGCATTTCAAGCAGAAGACGAAAGACGGCGTGCTATCGGAAGTCAGCGACGGGTTTGTCGATTTCCGTGCCATCGCTGAACGCTTGCGCAAAGGCAACTATACCGGCGATCTCCTGCTTGAAAACACGCCGACTTTGCATTCGTTGGCAGATGCCTTGCGGAGCCGGGACTACCTGTGCGGATTAATATAACAGCACGGATGCAAATGCCATATTTCTGTCGGTAGGCGCGTTTTTTAAGAAACCTGCGCGGTTACAAACCGCGTCTATTTGGTTGGCATTGGGTTCACACGGCGATGGCATGCTTCCGCAAAACTGCATCGTTCAACTCAACGCCGAGGCCCGGCTTCGTCGAGGGAATGATATACCCATCTTCCCACTGGAGCGGCTCCTTCAGAATGTCGGCGTGGAAGCCGTCCCATTTATGGATGCCTTCCTGAATCAGGAAATTGGGGCTACAGACATCCAATTGGATATTCGCCGCGCCACCGATGGGGCCGCCGTAGAGATGCGGTGCGATCTGCGCATAGTGTGCCTCACCCATCGCCGCGATTTTCTTCGCCTCAAGGATGCCGCCCGTTATCGTCAGATCCATCTGCAAAATGGAGGCAGCCTGTTGCTCCAGCAGCTCGACGAATTCATACTTCGTGAGCAACCGTTCGCCGGTGGCTATCGGGATGCTGGTAGACTGCGCGACGCGCGCCATCTCCTTGATATTCTCCGGCGGCACCGGTTCCTCAAACCAGAGTGGTTCGTAGGGTTCGACGCGTTTGGCAAAACGGATGGCACTGTTTGTGTTGAACTGCCCGTGCGTCCCGATGAGGATATCGCACCTATCCCCGACAGCATCGCGGATGGCACGAATGACGCTCTCGGCGTAGTTCAGCGTCTCCAGTCTATCCACGGCGCGCGGATCCACCGGGTCGAATTTCACGGCGGTGAACCCCTTTTCTACGTAAGAGAGCGCGAGTTCGGCAGTCTTTTCGGGCGAATCGCCGCGCCGCCATTGCAAAAGGTAGGAATACGCGCGCAGTTTTTCATGGAACATGCCGCCGAGCAGATTGTAAATCGGCTGATTCAATGCCTTGCCGACGATGTCCCAGCACGCCATCTCAATCGCGCTCATCGCAGGCGTAGTCAGCGGGCCGGAGTGCCGCACCGCGGGGCCCTCATAGAGTGTATGCCAGATCTTTTCGATCCGGAACGGATCCGCGCCGATGAGGAAGCGTTCTCCCCAATCCTTGATTAATTCAACGACGACGTGATTGAGTTGCGTGTGGTAGGTGCATTCGCCTGCGCCTTCAATACCTTCGTCGGTGATAAGTTTGACAAAAATCCAGCGTCTGCCACCCCAATGCGGCGGCGGCACGTCAACGAGATATGTTTGGACTTCAATAATTTTCATGGGTGCTCTCTTTGCCTTTCCCACAAGCGTGGCGAGGGACAGGTTTCCCTCGCCAGACGATTATCCGCCGGGCTTCTACGGATTCCACCAATACGTCACCTTCGCGACAAGCGTCGTATCTCGCAAGCCGCTTGACAGACTCTCCGTACCGTAAGTCTGGTTGAAAACGAAGTAGAAATCGCTGCCGGGCCGATAGATATAGTTGATCAAGAAATTCGCTGTCACCAGTTCTCTGTCGCTGTTCCACTGCAGATAGAGTTTCGCGAACAGGTCTGTAGAAAACGAGTAGACCATGCGTCCGCCGAAGATGTTCGTACTAAACGTGCCTTGCTGCAGCATGATGCGGTTAAATTCGTAGCGTGGCTCAAGACTGAAACGTCCCGTTGGACGGAAGTCAACTCGAAGATCGAAACCACGGCGCGTACCATCGTAGAAATCGCCGAAGTTCAGCGACAGTCGTCCGGTAAATTTTTGGTTTCCTTCCGCATTCAGCGTGACGCTGTAGTTGGTATAGTGATATTCGCCCGGCGGGATGATAACGCCGTCTCGGATCTCAAAATCTTCGTCAAGGAATTCAAATTCTCTGCGGATGCGGACACCACCCCAGCCGCCCCGTTCCAATTCCAGCCATGTGCTCCAGATGAACGTCCGCGTTTCCAACTGATTATCTGAATTGAGGATAACATCCATCTCCGGGCCAATCCACAGCCGACGAAGCCCATGCCAATGGAGGTAAGGCGTGCCTCGCGCCTCCGCACGAAGCCAGCGGGCCCCTGCGCGTTGCACATAGCCGACTTCCGGGTTAAAATCCGCGCCGATGTCGGTATAGGAGGCGTTCAATCGCGCCACGGTGCTTTGCCAATTCCCGCCGAAATACCACGCGTTCGGCCGGACAGCCGCGTGTCCAGCAGCCGGGTCTGTGCTTTCAAACGTGCGCGCCCAAAGCCCCCGAAAATTCATCTTATCCGTAGGCCGATAGACGAAATCAACGCCGGTCGCGCTATTCTGGATGTCAGCACCGCCCTTATGAATCGCAATCACGCCGAGGTTTGACCCGGTAAAAAGGTCGCGTTTCACTCGTAGCACGGAATAGTTAGTGCGCGGAACGTCCACTGCATCCACATCGTCTGTCGCCGCCGCGGCATATTTATCCGTGAGGACGTTCAGCAACCCAACGCCGTAGTTGCCGACTTTACCGGTAACTTTTCCACCTGCGAGGATAGGAACAGCGTGCGCTTCCGCGATGCCGATGCGGCGGCTGTAGAAGAGCAGCAGCGGGGGCGGCGCGTTGAAACTAGTGCGCGGAATCCCGAAATCAAAGATGCCTGCACCTTCCAAGAAAAACTGGCGTTTTTCAGGGAAAAAGAGGCTAAACCGCGTTAAGTTCGCCTGCTCCTGGTCTGCTTCAACTTGCGCGAAATCGGTGTTGACGGTGAGATCTCCCGTGAGATTAGAGGTGAGGCTAATTTTCGCGTCCGCCCCCAGATCTAGCACGCTGTCTGTACCATCGGTATCTGTGCGTCTCACCCCAGGCAGCAGATAGGGGAGGAACTCAATGTTTCGCCGGGTTGAAATTCCTGAGAGTCCCGTTAGCGTGCCGAGGCTAGTTGTGCGATAGCGCGCCTGCCAATTATATGCCGCTGGCACGGGTGCCCAGGTTCCCTCCTCCTGATTTTTTTGAATGGTGCGGCCGACATTAAGTCCCCATTCCAGCGTCTCTCCTCTCTTAAACCGAAGCTGGCTGATCGGAATCGCGATTTCTGCTGTCCAATTCGTGGCGTTCATTTTCGTCTTGGCATCCCAGATAGCGTTCCAGTTTTCGTTTCGGCTGTCGCCGCTATCCATGATTGCCACATCTTCGCGCGCACCGAGCGGGTTGACCCGGAAGAAGAACCCGCTGCGCCGGTCGTTGTAGGTATCCAACAAGACGAAGACATTGTCGTTATCCCACAGCATCGTATCGCGGCGCATCTTATTCGCGATAATTTTCGCAGGTTCCGATTCGCTGCAGAGGAACCCAAAATAGAGGTGTTTCGCATCATAAAGCACTCGCACCTCTGTCGGTTCAGTCATCGGCGCGCCTTCATCGGGTTCAAATTGCGTGAATTGCCGAATCGGCATCGCGTGCTGCCAATCTGCTTCCGTCAGGTCGCCGTCGATTTCGACGCTTTGATAGGTTCGGTATGCTGTCACTTTGCGTTCCGCCGCCGCGCCGACGGTGCCACTCCCGATGCAAAGAAGAATTAAAAACGTGAGGTATCTACAAAAGTCATCCATGGTATGCCAAACTTGTAACCTTTGGTGAGTATTTTGGAAATTAGGAATATGATACCAGATTTTGCAAATTTTTGCATGTTTAAACCTTCCTTGAAAACTGAAGAACGCGCCTCACTACCGTAGGATGGGGAAACCTGTCCCTCGCCGTGCTATTTGTCTTATTGTTGTTCTGAATCAGGATTTAGACGAAAAACGCCGCCTTAGGGCCGCTGGGATCTGAATGTCTATAGTTTCTGCCCCGCGTGCCTTCCGTTTGAATTAAGGACTAGCGGCCCTTAAGGGCTCTGGAAGACATGTTTTTGGCAAATTGCAGGTTTAATGAGAACCATAAAAAGCGCGTTTTTTTACCCCGAGTGACCGTTTTTGCCTTTTTCCACGTCTTGTAACATAGAGATTTAGACATTTTTCGCAATTTTTGCAAAAATGTCGATTTTTCCGAAAAAAAAGTCTTTTTTTTCAAAATTCGTGACCGTTTTGTGTTTTTTCTACGTCTGGTTAATTAAAGGGCAACTCAAAACCTCATTGAACTCTCGGACGAAATATTGCTGGCGCAGCTGCGGCTTGCCGAGGCACGCTGTGAACTGGTTCCACAGAAAGGGCAGCCGCCGCGCGCACTTCGGCTCGCTGCGCAGTCTGGTTGTTTCGTTTGAAGAGGTGTTAAATTGAAATCGGGACTATCTCGGCTGCGGCAGCGCACCCCGAAGGAGGGGCTCTTGCACTGAAGCCGCGCAGGGATGCTTCACCCCCAGTGTAGGGTATATCCCGACATAACAAAGGAGAATGCTTATGAAATTTATGTTGACAGGAATGCTACTGCTCGCAGTCGCATTCACCACCGGCTGCTGGGACACCGTGACGACAATGAACCCCGGCGAAACTGTTGAACTTGACGCGATGACGTTCGGCGATGAATATGTCGTTGATTCATGCCGTATCACGCGAACAGCACCCGACAGGGTCCTGCTCATCAACGCGTCATCCTTGTCCATCTTTTCGGATGCCCGCCGTGATAAAAATCAGGCGCGGCAGAAGTATCTCAACCGGACTGCACGAGTGACAGGCCGGGTAACCGATGTGACGAATTACGAGCTGATTGCCGCTGATAACGTTGAGATAACCGTTGACGATAAAACCGTGAGGTGCGAACTCAACACCGAATTCACGGCAGGGCAACTGAACCGCATGCTCGGTAACACAGTGACGCTTGAAGGAAAGATTGAATCGGTGTGGTCTATCAGCGTCTGGCTCTACGATTGCAGCGTTGTGCCGGCTCGTTAATGGTTTTCACACAGGAGAGGGAATTCCAGTGCTTTCGGGTGTTCCCTATGTCTTGTGAATCAAATGGCGACTCAAAACCTTATTGAACTCTCAGACGCAGAACTGCTGGCGCAAATCCAGAACGGCGATGATGATGCTATCGATGCGCTCATGCTAAAATATGAGCGGCTCCTCCGCGCCATTATCACCCACAAAGGCATCACCAACCCCGACGATGTCAACGATGTCTTTGGGGACATCTGCTATGCTTTTGTGAAGCAGGCGCGCGAAGCCCCCACCGCTATCCGCGAGGTGGATAAATGGCTCAAGCAGGTGGCGCGTAACAAGTGCGCCGATTTCGGGCGCGCCATCCAAAGACGACAGCAGACGTTGGAAGTCGCCGCAGACCTGCGTCGGGCAGCGGTGGACTGGGAAGCGCGCCGAGGGCTCCCGAGCGATCCTCGAGCGGCGGCATTGCTAGAGATTCTTAAGGAGCTGGGTCCCAAGTATGTAGCCGTGGCTAAGTTGTGGGCGGAGTACACGTCGGCGGAGATAGGGGAGATGCTGGGCATTCCCGAGAACACGGTAAAGTCGCGGAAGAGGAAGATAAGACAGCGGCTTGCCGAGGCACTCCGTGACTTATCGCCGCCGGAGAAGCAGTCCTAGCCTCCACTTCAGTCCGCTACAAGGTATCTGCCGCTTTTGGCATGAAAACAGGTAGATACCCTTATTGTTGTTTAATTGTTGATTTCATGCAGTGGATGTGTTATCATTAGACACGTCTCCTGCACATTGAGAGGAGAAGAGTCAATGTTGCGACAGCAGCGGCGCGAGAGAGCCTGTCTCATCGCCTGCCGATTGCAAACCGCTTCAGACAGGGGTGCGACGCATGGAGGGCAATCCGCTTCTCTGTGAAACGGGTTGAAAGGCAGCAGGCGGCGGTGCTTGAACCGGGAAACGCGAGCACCAACATCCCTACCGAAATGTCTTGCATCAGCGAGAAAGGGGCATGCAGATTCAGACTGGATTGCGCAAGTTGATTTTTCTCTATCATCAATGAATTCCGGCTCCCTTTATGGGGAGTCAAAAAGGAGAAGACTGATGAAGTTTTCACTTCTTGGTTTATGTGCAATTGCTATCATGATGCTGTTCAGTTTCATGATGGCAGCACCATTCGTTCAGACGGTTGATGCCCATGGTGACTCGCATTCGTATACTCTGACTGTTGACGCGTTAGAATTACGGGTGTGTTCATCGTGTGGAACCGCAACAGCATACAGAGTTGTTGGTACAAAAACGATAACGATAACGCACGCGGATGGCGAATCCCATCTAAGTGCCAGTAATGTTGTCGGTGTCGTAGTCAGCGTAGTAGCCTCAGGTACGTGCAGTTCATGTAGTAGCAGCTCGTCCTGAGAACGTTTCCCTATAATGCCGGGACAGGCAGCATTTTTACGCTGTCTGTCTCGTGCCTTTACAATAAGGAGGATTCGGATGAAAAAAGTCATTGTCACTTTCGTCGTTTTAATCGTTTTGGGCACGGTTTGGACGCTGTTCCTAGAGCACGAGAAAAGACGCTTTGTGGATAGCCTCCCGAAACCGCCCATCATCGTTACGCAACCTGTTGATGCCGTAGGTGCATCCGCAGTGCCTGAGGAACCTGACTCAGCAACTGCGGTGCCTGGCCCATGGGTCCCCATCGTTGAAAACACCACCGCGGTGGGCGAACAAACGGAAGGGGCCGAGGTGCCGGACGAGAATGTTCAGGAATTCACAGTAGAAGAAATGATAGAGTTGTTTGAGGGAGAGCTCGCTGAAACGACAGGACCTCAACACGATGATGTCAACAATTCTTTTGAAGAATTCCTAGAATCACAGGGGATTACACGCGAAGAGTACGAAAAACAGGAGATAGCAAGAGATACGCTCCAGCGGATTCTGTCGAACCCCACGAATGTGCTGGTGGGACAACCGATGGAGGTAGGGGCCATATACGTCATGTCCGCGAGCCAACAGGCGGCGTTACTCAAGGCAGCCATCGTCTTGGATCCAAGTGAAGGAAACAAACGGGCGTTGGAACGTCTCAGAAGAAGAGAGCAATACAAGACAATTCCCTCACCCGGTAGGAAACCCTGAAGGTGTTTGCCAGAGAGGTTGAGCAACTCCTCCGGAAACAACGAGGAGACTAATCGGAATCTCGCGAGAACAAGTACCTAAACCCCGCCGCGGAAATCCCACGGCGGGGTTTTTCTGTCTTTGCAAATTTGTGCGGATAATATTGCACGCGAGAAATTGAAAGTGACTCAATTGTATTGTGTGGTTTTTCGATTGCACCGTTACAACCTATCCACCGTATACGCCTCCAGCAACCCCTCATCAATCTCCACCCCAAACCCCGGTTTCGCATCCAACGTGAAAAACCCATCGCGCGGGACGGGCCGCAATCGACGATACAACTCATTCTCAACGCCTTCGCGGGAAGGCCCGAATGTCTCCGCCATGCACGACATCGGCAGGCACGCGGTCAGGTGCAACCCCCACGGCGTGCCGGCTTGATGGGGCCACGTCGGAATGCCGAGTTCCGCCGCCTCACGCGCAATACGAAGGCACTCGGTGAAACCACCCGCCCAACTGACATCGGGCTGAATCATGTCCGCCGCCTTCCAGCGCAGCAATTCGCGAAATCCGTAGCGCGTGAATTCATGCTCACCGGAGACAATCCATGTCGGTTGCACCTCGCGCACCAACTGCGCCATGCCGGCGTAGTCGTCAAGCGGAATCGGTTCCTCAATCCATTTGAGTTGCGCATCGGCAGTTGCATCGGCAAACCGAAGCGTGTAGTCTACATCCCATCGGAGATAGATGTCTGCCATCAATTCCACATTGGGGCCGATGGCATCGCGCGCGGCGAAGATTTGCGTTACGTTCTCTGCGAAGCCATCTTCGCCTTCAGCGAGCCCGTTTCGGAGCGGCAACTTGCACGCGGCGAAGCCGTTTTCTGCGTAGTAACCGACATCGGGGCCGGTGGCATAAGCGGGAGTTTCAAGGCAAGGGGTATCGGTGAAAAGGCTGTAGACTGGCACGTCAAGGATCTTCCCACACAGATCGACGAGAGCCAATTCTATGCCGCTGAGCGCGTAAATAACCAAGCCGCGCCGCCCATAAATAGAACTGATATGATACAGGTGTTCCCAGATAGCCTCCACATCAAGCGGGTCGCGGCCGTGGACGAAGTGTTGGAGATGTCTCTCAATAATCATTGCACCGGCGAGCCCGCCGCCGCCGAGTCCGTAGCCTTTCAAACCTTTGTCGGTGGTAATTTCTACTACGAGCGCGCCGGCTTGCGTTGCAAAGGGGCCGCGCCAATCGACATGGCGTAACGAACTTGCGGCATGTAGCGCGGGGGCCTGTTCGTCACGCTCGCCCGACTGGGGTGAAGCATTTGAAGGAGTCGAGACCGGGAGGTCTCTCCTACTGGTGGGAGTCGAGACCGGGAGGTCGCGCCTACTGGCAAATCCCATCGCGGGCATGGCGCGTGGGTTCAGATTAATGTGCCACGTGCAGATGCCGGCAACGGAGTGTCGGGTTTTGGCGCGCGTTTTCCATGCGGCGGAGAAGATGGTTTCGGTGGATTTCATAGTTTGATGTCTGATGTTGAGGTTCTGAGGTTCATTTTACACAAATCGTGCGCAAATGTCAAGTTAGTTTTCAAATTCTCTCGCCCCTTCGTAGGTAAAGATTGCCGGATCTTTACCTCAATGAGCGTGCCCAATCCCGGTGAGCTCCGATGGTTCTGCTGGAAAAGTGGATTTTTTGACATCAATTGCGAAACTAATGTATAATAATACCAGATAAGAGGCATATCAATGGCTTTCATCCGAAAATTCAGGATTATCTACGGGGAGGCTCCATGAAAATCAGAGACATTCGCGCCATAGAAATCACGTTAAATCCGCAACCAAAGACACGGCCGCGCACGCCGAGCCGCGCAGGGACGTTTCAACTCAATCGTCCTGTTTCTCGCTATCAGACGCTTGATGGCGGGCAGCGTCACGTTTCTTCGTCTGAATGGAAACGGCCTGCCTGCATTGTGACAGCCGAAGACGGGACGTGGGGATTTGGAATTTCGCTTTACGGCGCACCCGTAACCCGCATCATCGCAGAGCACTTTGCACCACATCTCATCGGGCAAAATTGCATGGCGACAGAGAAGTTGTGGGATATGATGGTGCGCTTGTCAACCGCCTTCGGTGCTACCGGACTCACCAGTTATGCCATCAGTGCTGTCGATTGCGCACTCTGGGATCTCAAGGGCAAACTGCTCGGCAGGCCGGTTTATGAACTGCTCGGCGGGCCGCAAAAGGAGCAGATTTTCTGCTACGCCTCCGGCTTCGATCAGGAGTGGTATATGGAGCTCGGATTCAAGGCGACAAAACTCTTCACGCCCTGGGGCCCCGAGCAAGGGCTCACCGGACTGAGAAAACTTGAAGACCTGGTTTCGAGCACGCGGGAAACAATCGGACCGGATGTTGAACTCATGTTGGATGCTTGGACCGGCTTTGACGTGGAACACACCGTGCGTGTCGCCGAGACTATGAAACCCTACGGATTGAAATGGCTTGAGGACTACATTCCTGCTGATGACTTTGTCGGTTATGAGACGATCCGACAGCGCATTCCGTGGCAGACGCTTGCGACGGGAGAACATTGGTATCTGCCTACAGTCTTCGCAGCAGCGGCAGGCAGGCGACTCGTTGACATTTTCCAACCCGATATTTTATGGTGCGGCGGCATCACCGCCGCGGTCAAAATTTGTCACATCGCCGAGGCGAACGGCATCTCTGTGATTACGCACGGCGGTATGAATTATCCCTACGGACAGCATCTCGCCTTGGCCATGCCAGCGATTACGTGGGGCGAACGGTCGGAAGGCGTTTCGGCACCCGGTGTCCCGTTAGAAGAGATGGTGAAACTCCCCGGCACTTCCGTCATCAAAGACGGCTACGTTGCGCCATCTGATGCCCCCGGTTTCGGCATGGAAATCGATGAGGCGTGGATAGAAAACGCTACGGTGGAGGCGCGCTGACATGGACTTGCATTACACAGAAATCGTCCCTTGGGGCCGGTCATTCGATGAATACCGAGACATGTTTGGGCTGTCTCAGGAGGAACTCTCGTTGAAAATCGTGGGTGTCGGCGACGGACCGGCTTCCTTCAATTCACAGATGTATCAGCGTGGAACACCGATAATCTCCATCGATCCGATTTATCGGTATTCCGTGCAGGAGTTACGCGCGCGAATCAAGGCTACCTACGATGACGTTATCGCGCAGACGCGCGCGAATCAAGACAAATTCGTCTGGACTCACATCGCTTCTGTGGACGAATTGGCGAAACGCCGCATGCAGGCGATGAACCAGTTCTGCGAGGATTTTGAATGCGGAAAGCGGCAAGGGAGGTATGTGGACGCGGCACTGCCGAACCTCCCCTTTCCTGATAGACAGTTTGACCTGGCACTATCGTCTCATTTTCTTTTTCTCTATTCGGGTAACAGAGATTTAGAGTTTCATCTGCAGTCTATCCGAGAACTCCTGCGGGTAGCGGAGGAAGTTAGGATTTTTCCGCTTGTTGATTTCAATAGCGAACCTTCCCCTTTCTTATTGCCTGTGCTTGCCGCGCTTGAAGCAGATAACGTTATCTGCTCCGTAGAAGGCGTGCCCTATCATTTCCAGAAAACGGGGAATGAAATGCTAAGGCTGAAGCATCAGTCTGGAGGGATACTACATGGCACTTGAGTTTATTGAAGCACTTTCAACCGACAATCTCACTGCGATAAAGGCGATTCCCAAAGCAGACTTGCACTGCCATGCCTTCTTCGGCACGCGCCTCGAAAATGTGGAACGCTGGTTGGGACATCCGTTGAAAAAAGCACCACCGAAAATGAGTGGATTGGAAGGGATGTTAGCGTATGCGGGCAAGTTTTTGGCCCCGCATCTCCGGTGCCGCCGAGGGCTTGAATTCGTCGCAGCGTCAGCCGTGCGCGATGCAATTCGGGATGGCGTTGTCGTTTTTGAGATGAGTTTTGACATCCGCTGTGCGGGATTCTATGCTGACGGTTTAACAGGGCTCCGCCTATTTATTGAGAATTTGGTTGACTGCCACAAGATGGAGATAAATCTGCGACCGGAATTGGGTTTTCCTCGGACGAGTGCTGCCAACCGAGAAGATATGGACTTGGCGAACCACGCCATAGAATTAGGGATTTTTCACTCGATCGATCTGTATGACGATGAAACCGCCTGTTCCCCAGAGGCAGTGAAACCATTGTATACAAAGGCGCGCGATGCGGGTATGAAACTGAAAGCGCACATAGGCGAGTTCGGCGGCGCGGAGGAAATCAGGCACGCTGTGGACACCCTAGAATTGGACGAAGTTCAGCACGGCATTGGTGCCGCTGAATCTACCGAGGTGATGCGGTGGCTCGCCAAAAATGACATCCAATTGAATGTATGTCCGACGAGTAACGTGATGTTGGATGTGGTGCCAGAACTCTCCGCGCATCCTATCCGAGTCTTGTATGATAGCGGCGTGCGAGTGAGTGTGAACACCGATGATCTGCTGATATTCGGGCAGAGCGTCTCCGATGAGTATCGGAATCTCTACCGGGCGGGTGTCTTCACCGCGCAGGAATTGGACGAGATTCGGCACGCGTCGCTTCGGGGGCAGAGTTATCATGAGAATTAGAGGCTTTTACTTGCTATTCTCCTGAACAATTATCGTTTCGCCTGGAGGTGGATGTTCAGATGAATTTTCAGCGATTGGCGCGGCGGAATGATTCACTCAGCCGACTCATCAAAGCGTTGCAAACCCAGTTTGAGAGATGGCGGTAAAACCCAGGGGATGGAACAACTCCCCAGAGCTCAACGTCCGTGGGTGCCACCAGAATTCTCTTGCTATTTTCCAAAAAATAGGATAGACTCAACCCAAGCGTTCAAAATCGACAAGGAGGCACGAACAATGCGTTCTCAGTGTTCCTGTTCTGGGAACTCCCCAGAAAATCCGATTGTGAGGCTATCTCCGCGCAATGAGGAGACGATTTCGTTGCCGCCATCTACGCTTTTTTTCCCTATACAGAAGGAGGATACTCATGAGCAAATTCAGACTCGCATGTCACCTTATCCAATTCGGCGGCGAACAGCGCGAGAACCCGGAGAAGGTGCTACGCGAAGTCGCCGACGCAGGATGGGACGGTGTCGAAGGATTAGGCATTGATAGTCCTGATGCACTTGTTGAGATGGCGACACTGGCGCGCAGTTTCGGACTCCATATCGTCAACGCTGGCGGCGCGGGATTGGATAGAGTTCGGTTTAACATTGCATTGGGCAACGAGGCGGCGGAGGTTCCGTCATTAAGGCGTTCCGAATGGGGCGGTGCAAATCCGAGCGATGCAGATTTCGAGAACGCCGCCCGAACACTAGACGATGTGTTGGCGTTCTGCGATGTGCATCAGATGAAAGGCTTCCATCACGCGCACCTCGGCACGCTACTTGAGACGGTTGATGATGCTGAACGTCTTTTGGCCGCCGCGCCGCTGTTGTGGCTGCTATTTGATACAGGACACATGCTTGCCGCTGGCAGTGACCCGATGCAGGTTTTTGAGAGTGAACGTTTGCGGCATCGGATCGGGCATGTCCATCTCAAAGACTGTCACGCCGATAACCCCGAGACTTGGGATTACCGAACGCAACGGTTCGGTGAACAGGCGCGCTTCGCAGAACTCGGTGCAGGAAACCTCGGACTTGATATCAAAGCAGTTTTGGAAGGGCTTGAAGCGGTACGGTATGGCGGCTGGGTTTCTGTGGAATTGGACCGGCCCTATCCCCCGCGTCCGCCGGCGGAAGCGGCGAAGGTGAATCGGGAGTATCTGCAAAGTTTAGGCTATTGAGCGGAGGCACACAACGATGCTGAAACGAATCAAAATTCAGGGGTTCAAATCGCTGGCGGATGTGGAGGTGAATCTGGACCCGCTTGCGGTGCTCATCGGCCCTAACGCATCAGGTAAGAGTAATTTTCTTGATGCCTTACAACTTCTCTCCCGGATAATCACTTGCCGGACGTTAAAAGAGGCATTTGATTTGCCATACCGAGGGTACCCCCTAGAGTCATTCACTTTTGGACACGAAGGCATCAAGAGCCTGTTGGAACGCGAGACAGTGGCGTTCACTCTTGAAGTTGATGTTCAGTTATCGCCCCGGGTTGTTGAGACTGTCAATCAACGAATTCAAGAAAGGACGGGAAGCAAATCGGTTTCAAAGCGATTCGTGCGTGAGCAGTATCTGCGGTATCGCATTGAGATTGAAATGCTCCCCAAATTGGGTATTTTGCAGGTGGCAGACGAATATCTCACTGCACTGAATACCAAAGGCGAGGTGAATCGGAAACGGAAGCCGTTTTTGGAACAAGTTGAAGGCCGGCTGCATTTGCGGATGGAGGGACAGGCGCATCCACTCTATTATGAGCGGCATCTTGACTACAGTATTCTTTCCATGTCGCATTATCCGCCTCACTACCCACATGTCGTTGCGATGCAGGAAGAATTGGCGAACTGGTTCACCTACTACTTTGAACCTCGGGAGCGAATGCGGCTCCCGAATCCTGTGAAGGAGGTCGACCACGTGGGGGTGATGGGGGAAGACCTTGCAGCGTTTCTCAATACCTTACGGGCCCTCAATGAACCTCAGTTCAAGGCCGTTGAAAAATCGCTGCACGCCATTATCCCATCAATAACAGGGATTGATGTCAGTGTCAATAAGTTGGGACAAGTTGAGTTGGATCTTCGTGAAGGCGAAAAACTGGTTTCCACCCGAATCGTATCGGAAGGCACGCTCCGCATTTTAGGGCTTTTAGCACTCAGCGGTGCAAAAAAGCCGCCGGTCCTTGTCGGGTTCGAGGAACCGGAAAACGGCATCCATCCGCGTCGTATTCAACGGATTGCTCGGATTTTGGAAACCCGCAGAATCCTCCAAGATACCCAATTTATCGTCACAACGCATTCACCGCTTTTGCCGGATCTCATTCCTATTGACTCTGTATACCTTTGTCGCAAGGTTAACGGTGCCACCGAGATTGAACCTTTCACGAAGACACATGTAGGGCAATTTTGGAAGGCATCGGAAATTCAGACAGCGTTGGATGCCGAAGATGATTTGGCTATTTCCGGACGTATCGTGCGGGGGGATTTTGATGCGTAATATTAGCCTATTTGCCGAAGACGAAGCCCATGAAGATTTTCTTACGGCCTTGGTCCACCGGTTTGCTGATAAATACCATGTTAAAATCAATCTCAGGGCCCATAGTGTTCGCGGCGGACATGGAAAAGTCATCACTGAGTTGAGACTGTACCAACAAGGTTTACGGCACTACAAGGAGCCTTTACCTGACCTGATTGTCGTCGGTACCGATAGTAATTGTCTTGGGTTTTCAGCACGAAAAAGGGAGATGGATCAAGCAATCTCTACGAATTTTGCCGACTTGGTGATTTGCGCGATTCCCGAACCGCATATTGAGCGGTGGCTGCTCCTGGATTCGGAAGCATTCAAAACGGTTTTGGGAAAAGGGTGCCCGGCTCCCGACCAGAAATGCGAGCGTGACCGTTACAAGCGTCATCTGATAGAAGCGGTTCTTGCCGCGGGACTAGTTCCAATTTCCGGAGGCATTGAGCACACGGAAGCCCTTGTTAACGCCATGAATCTCCCGCGTATCGCGCAAATTGATAAATCCATGGATAGGCTTTTAAGTGCGTTGCGAAACCGATTTCGGATGTGGCAACAAACAGAAAGTTGAATCGGTGCTCCCATGAAAACTCCTGACATCACCGTCAGCGGCGAGGATGCGCAGGCCGGAACATACCTCCTGCGCATCCGACTCGCAGAAGACACCGAACTCCGATTCGGACGCTTCAAAAAGGGAAAACCGATTTTCCTACCCGCCGGTGACTATGTCTACGTCGGTTCGGCACTCGCCGAGAAAGGCGCGATGTCCCTAGCACGGCGGCTCGTTCGGCACGCAGCGCGAAGTGCAAACTTGCCACCCCACGCAATTCGCGGCGAGATGATACGCCGATTTACTGAATGCGGCTTGGGCATCGGTAATCTGCTCCCAAGGCGCGGCAAAACTTTGCACTGGAACATCGATTTTCTTTTGCAACTCCAATCGGCGGAAATTGTAAGCGTCATTGTCCTGCGTTCGCCTGAACGACTTGAAAATAGAATTGCTAAGCAGCTAGAACAAGATTCACACACGCAAATTATTGAACGCGGCTTAGGCGCGAACGATGCCCCGGGCAGCACGCATCTGTTGCGCGTTAATGCAAAAAATAGGTGGTGGCACTCCCTCGCGGCACAACTGAATCAAGATAATGGGAACAACTATGACTCATAAAAACAGACCCAACATTCTCTTCCTCCTCACAGACCAGCAGCGTTACGACTCGCTAAGTTGCAACGGCGCGCCAGTTTGCAGAACACCCGCCGTTGACGAAATCGCCGCGCAGGGGATGCGGTTTACGAATGCCTATACTCCCCTCGCGCTCTGCTCGCCGGCGCGCGGTTCATTACTCACCGGACTCTACCCTCATAACCACGGGCAGTTGTCCAACATGGGCAATTTCAACGGCGTTTTCGCAAACCAGATCCTTGACAAACCGGCGTACCCGCAACTGCTGAAGGAAGCCGGTTATCAGGTGGGTTGCGTCGGTAAATGGCACCTCGCCAAGGAAGGCGACACCGAATTCTGGGGTTACGACAAATGGCACCCCTATCGTGAGTGGCACCAGTGGCTCCGCGATGCAGGGATTGACTTCCGTATTGACAGAGACGCTGTCCAGCCGCTTGAATGGGGAGGTGAGGCACCGTTTTACGGCAGACTGACGCTCCCCGCAGAACGCACGATGGAGGCATGGACAGCCGATAAAACCATCGAGTTAATCGATGGATATACGAATTCCGCGCAACCCTTTATGCTCGCCGCGAATTTTTTCGGACCGCATTTCCCTTACGCCGTGCCTGCGCCGTACGATACGATGTATAATCCGGCTGACGTTGAACGCTGGGGTAACTTTGACGAGCAATTCATCAACAAGCCGTCCATCCAGCAAAAGGAGATGCTCCGCTGGAACACCAGCCACCTCACCTGGCCCGATTGGCAGAAAGTCATCGCTTGCTATTGGGGCTTCTGCACTTTCATCGATGCCCAGGTCCGGCGCATTCTCAACTGCCTTGAAGAGAACGGTTTGGCCGAAAATACTATCGTCATCTTTTCGACCGACCACGGTGATATGCTCGGCAGCCATCGCCTTTTCAACAAAGGGTTCCACATGTATGAGGAGACGCACCACATTCCGCTTGTCGTTCGATGGCCGGGCGCGACATCACCGGGAACGACGTGTGACGAATTTGTGAATCTTGTTGATTTGATGCCGACGTTTTTGGATATCGGCGGCGCGAAGATACCTAATAATTTGGACGGCAGCTCGATTGTGCCGCTCCTGAAAGGCGAAACGGTGCCAGACTGGCCTGATGATGTATTCGCCGAATTCCACGGCTATGAGCCAACGCTTGCCTCTGTCAGGATGGTGCGCACGCGTTCTTGGAAATACGTCTACAATCCGTATAGCGAGGACGAACTCTACGATATGCAGAGCGACCCGGGTGAGTTACACAACCTCGCGATGCACCTCGGTTACAAGCACGTCCTCCGCCGCATGAAGGCGCGGATGGTGAATCGCCTGCGTGAAACACGGGATAATATTGTCATGGAAGGTGGATGGCAGAGCAATTCGTTCGATTTGCTGGTGTCTGAGCGGGAACGGTAGGACACGTAGTTTGCTATTGACAATCACAAAACGCGGTCCTGCGATACGGCGAAAAACTAAACATTTAGCGATTCACAATTTTTCTTGATTTATAGACAGAATTGTGGCATAATTTTGGGTGCACACGCAGGAAATCTGCTACGTACTAATTATGTTTACATTCATCGGAGCTCGCCCGGCGACATCGGGAAAAGGTAACTCAAGCATTAGAAAACCCATATAATCTGGACGCATATATTGTCGTCTGTAGTTTTTCCGCTTGGAAGGTGCTGTCCATCGTATTAGTGCCGCGTCGTGTTACCAAAAGGCAGGGCAGCTGGGCCGTGCCGTAAACCTTTGCCGCGCAGCTCTTTCGGGCCCGTTGCGGGATAACACGCGGCAGGACGTTGAGAACATGCTCAGCGACTGTCTCGTCGCGTTAACCTGTCACCTAGAAAAATCGATTCCTCCAATGCCAGAAATAGGCTGGGGATCAGAATAGAGGAGAAATGATGAAACAAGCAGCAATTTTAGGCGAATGCCAAGCCGGCCTCGTTGAAGTGCCGGATCCGACACCGAAAGAAGATTGGGTAGTCGTGAAAATTCACGCCGCCCCGATGTGCAACGAATACCACGCCTTTGAACATGGGCACAAAACCAATTCCCTCGGCCACGAGGCGGCCGGCGAAGTCGTTGACATCGCACAGCCCGGCAAAGTGGAAGTCGGCGACCGGGTTGTGGTGATGCCGCAGTACCCGTGCGGGAAATGCGTCCTTTGCACCGATGGCGATTACATCCACTGCGAGAACAGTTACAATTTCGAGGAATTCACGGGCTCCCCGCACGGCCGCGCAACAATGGCGCAGTACATCGTCAAACCGTCGTGGCTGCTCCCGAAGATTCCTGAGCATGTCTCTTATGAACATGCATCTCTCGCGTGTTGCGCGCTAGGGCCCTCTTACCGGGCGTTTGATGAGATGGGGCTGAATGCAACGCACACCGTCCTCGTCACTGGCATCGGCCCCGTCGGTTTCGGTGCGATTACAAACGCGCGGTTTCGGGGCGCGAAAGTCATCGCGGCGGAGTTGATTCCGTGGCGCGTTGAACACGCAAAACAGATGGGCGTCGAGGCTGTCATCAACCCGGCCGATGAAGACGCTGTCTCCCAGATTCGCGAACTCACAACGGATGGGCGCGGTGTCGATTTCGCGATTGACTGTTCAGGGAACGTCAAAGCGCATCGGCTTTGTATTGACGCAACACGCCGCCGGGGCAGAATCGCGTTCGTCGGGCAGAGCGGTAGGAACGACACCGTCATCCACGTCAGTCCAGATCTCATCGGCAAGGGGTTGCATCTCGTCGGAGCGTGGCACTATAAACTCAACCACTTCCCCGGTTTGATGCGGGTAATCGAAGGTTCGCCGCTGCTCAATCTGCTTATCAGCAACATTTTCCCGATGAGCGAGATTCAGAAGGCATTCGAGACTTCGGCTTCTCACGAGAGCTCCAAGATTATTCTCAAGCCCTGGGAGTAAACCGTTCGCGGCTAGTAGGGCAAGGGCCGTCACGGGCACGCCTACAGTCCCGAATTCCCGGTAGGCATGCTTTGTAAGCGCGCAGGTTTCACATTGTGTGGTTTCAAACCGCGCCTACCGAACGTTCTACGTCTGTCCTGAACTAAGTAACACATGCACATGAGCAGTCCAAACAGCCCGAACATCCTCCTGATTGTCTCCGATGATCACGCCGCACCGGCGATCAGTTGCTACGGCAGCCAGATAAACAGCACGCCGAATATCGACAGAATCGGCAACGAAGGCATGCGGTTCAACAACTGCTTTTGCACCAACGCCATCTGCACGCCGGCGCGAGGCTCCATCATGACGGGCAAATACAGTCATAAGACTGGCATCAAAACCCTCGGTGACACGCTCGACCACGGTAAAGAACAGACGGTCGCGCAGCTGCTGAATCACCGTGGATATCAGACAGCGATTGTCGGAAAGTGGCACCTCGGACACGGTGGTAACAGCGACCCGGGCGGGTTTGATTATTGGAACGTGTTCCCTGTCCAAGGCAAACATATTGAGCCAGAGATGATTGAGATGGGACAGCGGAAAACGTTCAAGGGATATTCAGCGGACATCGTAACTGATTGCTCTCTGGCGTGGTTGCAACGCCGAGCGGATGATGCGCCGTTTTTCCTTATGGCAACTTACAAGGCGACGCATGACCCGTTTTTTCCGAGTCCGAAGCACCGGCATCTCTATACCGAGCCAATCCCGGAGCCGCTCACTTTTGATGATACCTATCAAAATCGGGCTGCCGCCGCTGCAATGAGCACGGCGAAGGTGGACGCGATGCACCTAAAAAATCATCTGCCGGAGCCTGTGTCTGCGCATCTTACGGGAGATGAGTTGAAGCGGTGGAACTATCAGTGCTACATGCAGAATTACCTCCGCTGCGCGCACGCAATCGACGAGAACGTCGGGCGGCTGCTTGACTATCTTGACGACGAGGACATCGCGAAAAATACGCTCGTCATTTATTCGGCGGACCACGGCTTCTTTTTGGGCGACCACGGTTGGTACGATAAACGGTTCATGTATGAAGAATCGATTCGCATTCCGTTGCTCGTCCGATATCCACGCGAAATTCCGGCGGCTGGCGTGAACGAGCAAATCACGCTGAATGTCGATTTCGCACCGACACTGCTGGATTACGCGGGCGTGTCAATCCCTGCCGATATGCAGGGAGAAAGTCTCCGCGCTTCGTTGCGAGGCGAGGTGCCGGCAGCGTGGCGCACATCGATGTATTACCGATATTGGATGCACCTCGCGCATTTCAACATTCCGGCGCATTACGGCGTGCGCACGGAACGCTACAAACTTATCTATTACTACGGGCAGGCACTCGGCTCGGCAGGCGCAATCAACAAGGAAACGCCGCCAGAATGGGAATTGTTCGATCTGGAGAAGGATCCGCACGAAATGAACAACGTTTACGCCGATGCGGCTTACGTTGACGTTGTCGCCGAACTGAAACAGGAACTGCAACGGCTACGAGACGAACTGGGAGATGACGAATGACACCGAGAGAACGCTATCTTTTTGACTTGCGCGGCTATCTGCATTTAGAGAACGTCTTGTCGGCGCAGGAATTGAGCGACGCGCAAACGGCGATTGCGCAGCTTGTGCAGGCGCCGCCCGATACGTTACCGCCCGGCATTCAACGCGGCGGCGAAGGCTTTTCCAACGGGTTCTCCGCTGATAAATCGCTTGAAGCGTTGACGCTGCATCCGAGAACTTGGCCGATTATCAAGGAGTTGACAGGGAACAAACCGCGTTTCAATCGCGGTTCGCTCGTCGTCAATACGCATGAGAATCGTAAGATAACACCGCTTCATTGCGCCCGCGAGGACTTCCGTTGGACGCGCCGTTATGCTGTCAAAAATGGAGAAATCTATACGAACGACATTGTCGTTTTCTTCTATTTTACGGATGTCTATCCGGGCGACGGTGGGTTGGTAGTCTTGCCGGGTTCGCACAAAAGCAGGTTTG
This sequence comes from uncultured Poribacteria bacterium, assembly GCA_958296135.1. Lineage (GTDB taxonomy): Bacteria > Poribacteria > WGA-4E > WGA-4E > WGA-3G > AGPOR5. The sequence goes on along the minus strand of CATQHZ010000001.1, from coordinate 2,011,083 downwards.
AACGGCCTGAAAAGTTGTTTTTCCCAAACCCGGATGACACAGATACCGAGCTCCATCCCGCGCTTGTCAACGTGACTCCGAAGGCAGGCGATGCGGTGATTATTACGGAGATGTTGACGCACGGTGTTTTGGTGTGGAAACCGACAGAGCGAGACCGGCGATTCCTTATCTTGCGGTATAAGCCGCACTATTTTCAGGATGACCGCGGTATCCGCGAACCGTTTCCATCGGAAGTTATGGAACGTCTCTCGCCTGAGACGCAGGCATTGGCTGCGCATGGTGCCTATTGGGAAGAGAAGGAGCTCGTCAAACGTGATGTTGTGACGTTGAGATGAGTTTCTGAATAGCGGATTTACCGGTTTAACCTGAAGGTTCATCATGGCTGAATATATTCCGGGGATGAATCCCGCCATCATCAAATGGGCGCGAGAACGCTCAGGATATAGCCTAGAAGAGGCCGCGGCAGTTATCAAGAAAGGTGTCGCAACTCTCTCTGATTGGGAGTCCGGGGGCAGCGCGCCGACTTACGTTCAACTCGAAAAGTTGGCGGATAAATACCGGCGACCGGTCGCGATTTTTTTCTTTCCGGAACCTCCCGAAGAACCCGATATTGCGGGGAATCTTGCGATGCGGAGTTCTGATACTCCGCCGCTTTCCGCGCGGATGCATATTCTGTTGCGTCAGGCTTACGCTCGGCAAATTTCACTGATGGAATTGAACCTCGGCGTGAATCCGGTGCGAAAGAAAATCTTTCGCGCGCTTCAAGCGCAGCCCGATGACGTAGCATCAGAGCTCGCGCGAAAAACTCGTGCATATCTGGACGTAAGCGTTGAGACGCAGTTAGAATGGCGCAACACGAAGGTGGCACTCGAAAATTGGCGCGACATCATCGAGGAGAAAGGCACCTTCGTGTTTAAGGAGTCGTTCCAAGACGACTCCGTTGATGGGTTTTGCCTTGCCCATGAGGAATTTCCTGTCATCTACCTCAATAATAGTAGACCTGCTGTCCGCCAGATTTTCTCGCTCTTTCATGAATTAGCACACCTCCTCCTCGGCGAGAACGGTATCACACGCGGAGATTTCAGCCGCGGTGGTGACATTGAGGATTTTTGCAACCAATTTGCCGCTGAATTTCTCGTTCCATCCCTTGACTTAGATACCCGCCTCACTTTTCCTATTTACAATGACGATGCAATAGAAACCTTGGCAAATCGATACAAGGTTAGCCGCCCTGTCATCTTGCTGAAATTGGTTAACAGCGGCATCCTCGCCCAAGACGATTATGTTCAGAGGACAGAGGAGTGGGCTGCGGCATACGAACGTCGCAAAGAAAAAGAGCCCGGTACCAAAACTTCTGGTGGGGGCAGCTACTACAATACTCGCGCAGCGTATCTGGGTTACAGATTTCTGGAGCTCGCGTTCAGTAAGTATCGTCAAGGGCAATGTTCGATTGAACAACTTGCGGAACATCTGGATGTCAAGGTAGAAGATTTGCCTGAACTGGAAAACTGGACGTTCTAAACTTCACTAGGAAACCAAAATGAGATACGATTCCATCAACCGAACTTACGATTGTGAACCAACGCTTACCGATTCCCAGGTGCTCCAATTTTGCAGAGACGGCTACCTGCAACTCCAAGGTGTCGTCCCTGACGAGATTAATCAACGCACCTGCGATTACCTAAACGGCGAGCTGCCGATAAATCCGAGTTACCTTCCCAATGGCATGACACTCGCAGTGCTTGAGCGAATTCGGGATACGCATGAACCGAGCTCCATCCTGCTGGAAGACTGGTATCTTGAGCATGTCCTCCTCAATCCGCAGCTCTCTGGCGCGTTGCGTTCCTTGCTCGGGAAGAATGTGGGGTTACCGGTACTGGTGAGCAACCATCGGGTGGAGTGTCCAGCCCCGGCGCAAGGGTGGCATCACGATGCAGACCACGTTTTTGGCCCCGAGACCCATTTCCTTGAGGTTTTTTACTTCCCGCAAGATACGCCTATGGAACTCGGGCCGACAGAACTTCTGCCCGGTTCGCATATCCACTCAACGAGCAGAGATATCGCCGAGCGAGGCGTTTCGAGCGAAGGCCCAGCGGGTTCATTCGTTATCCATTCGCAGAGTATTCTCCATCGCCGGGGTGAATCAACGGCAAAAGGGTTGCGCCACATGCTGAAATATAGTTATTGGCGCACGGTGTCGCCGACGCGGGATTGGGTGCAAGAACCGAATTTTGACTTCCGGACGGCGGCGTATGGCGGGCACGGTGTTGCGAGATATGTGGCGCATATATTCTATTGGCTTTGCGGCAAGGGTGATGAATTTCGTCTTATCGGTGGGCAGGCGTGGCCCTGGTCCAGCCAGAATCAGATCGGGCCTTCTTACGGGTTTGGGCATACGGAGGGTTATCTTCCGAATTGGCGGAAGAATAATCCTGATGATTACGCATTGACATAGAAAAAAGCGCGCCCGGGCGGCGCGCCTTTTTACTTAGCGGTAATAACCGCCCGGTGAGGATGCTCAGCGTTTTCTCGTAACGTCGCTCAGCCGCGGTAGCACGCTCTGGAGCGCGCGCCGACGGTGTGGGTGAATTCAGCGGCGATAACCGCGCCGTACTGGCGTTTGTGACTTCTCGGCATCTTCGTTGGGGGACTCGCTACGATGCATTGCATCCGTGGGCATATCTCTGTCTGCAAGTGGATGCGATAACCGATAACGCGGGTATTCTTGCGCGCCACGTTCCTCCTCATTCGGGGGCTCGCTGCGATGCATTGCATCCGTGGGCATATCCCTATCTGCAAGTGGATGCGATAACCGATAGTTCGCGCCTTGTGTGTTGCGGACAAATCCTGCGGCGCGCAGGCGTTCATATTTCAACTTCGTACGGTAGTATGCCGTGAGAAGTTGAATATCGACCTTCGGATTGTTATCAATCATCTCTAAGCCATTTTTAGCTGCATGCGGCACGCTGCTCTCGGTAGCCTTTTCTCCCGCCTCAATTGGAAGGGGGTTTGCAGTATGACGCAAATTGTTCATTGGACATCTCCTCTCCTTACACGACAAAGTAGTCGCGGGTGTGGACAAACCAGAGAAGTTGCTCGCGTTGAACATAATCTTTGATCAGCCCGAAGTATTCATCAATAGCGGTGGGTAGCTCGCAAATGTCCTCGAAATTTTCGATTTTCAAGCGTAATTCCGAGCGTAATGTGTCTCTGGAAATCGTGCGCGCGTGAGAGTGCCACCGTTCATTGTTACTCAATACGGAGGCAACCTCTTCTGCTCTTTGCACCTTCTCCTTGTCAGTGACAGGTTTTCTTGTTGAACTGTGAGTGTTCCAATCCTTGAATTTATAGGTAGAAAGCCAATTTGTCAGCAGTTCGTGTGATAGTTCGCGCGCCTGCTCAAACTCGTAAAGTTCAACAAGTTCAAGTTTTTCGAGAAGTATCAATTCTGCCGTGTTCAACTCTTGATTCGCGGCTTTTTTGCACAGCCGCTCATATTGGGTTAAATACCCCAAGGCAGGAAAAAGTCTTCCATCCTTTTCAATCTGGGGATCGATCGGACCCAAACCCGAAAAGTAACCCATGAAAATCCGGTCGCCTGCCATCGTGAAAATCGTTCCAGCAGACATAGCCCGGTCAGGAATCAGAAAATCAACCTCATCATAGTGGTGACGGATAACATCCACTAGACGCTCAACAACTTCGGCGGTGCCACCAAGCGTGTCTAAAATCACCGCTATTGTGGTTCTCCGATTTTGGAAAAGCTCAACAGCCTCCTTGACGGTTTTATCCAGCCCTGTTCTTATTGGACCGAAGATTGTCAGCACATCTGCGTTGAGAATATCTTCGAGTTTGTCTAGATGCACATTGAGATTGGCTTTCATGTAACGATCGACAGGTAGAAGTTTCTCCAAATTTCCCTCCTTAACCTTAAATGCTTCTATTATTATACTACATTTCACCGTAATTATACAACAAAAAACACCGTTTTTCAAGAAAACTTGACCGCAATTGCATTTTTATGCTATAATTTCCCTAGCACAAAGGAGGGATATCTATGGCAAGGAAGAAACGAACCGCCAAAAAACAAGATACCGAAATCCAAGACTACCGACACGATAACGCTAAACGGAAGAACAACCCAGCAGCCGGCATCGCCGCGCGTGGGAGAATTAACGAACCGCCGAAGGTGGAATACGCCTATAACCCACACCGGCCGCCAACGCTCCGCTTTGACGGAAACGGCGACGCAGACCGGATTCCCGAGCTGCTCCAAAAGGCAGCGCGCGGACCGCTTTCCGAAGAGGAAGTTGCTCTCCTCGCGGAGGCACTCCAGCAACACGAACCTTGGCTGGAATGGAGCGGTAAACAGGAGGCGCAATCGTTCGCCGTAGACCCGGTTGCGTTGCATATCCACGAACGCGTCAGCGCGAAAGCCATTATGAAAATCGCCGCACGCGAAAATGTCCAACGCAATCTCTTCGCTGACCCGCAGCTGGAATACAACGAAACGGTAGAGTTTTATCAGCACGACGTAGAGTGGGCAAACCGTCTCATCCTCGGCGATAGTCTCACCGTCATGAGCTCCCTCGCACACCGCGAAGACCTCGGGGGAAAGGTGCAGACGATTTACTTCGATCCGCCCTACGGCATAAAGTTCGCCTCCAACTTCCAACCCAACGTTTTTCAGCGGAACGTCACGGACAGGCAGACAGACCTGACGCGCGAACCGGAACAGATTCAGGCATACCGCGATACATGGCACCTCGGCGTGCATTCCTATCTCGCCTATCTGCGTGATAGGCTAGTCGTCGCGAGAGAACTGCTCACCGATAGCGGCAGCATCTTTGTCCAGATCAGCGATGAAAACGTGCATCGGGTGCGATGCCTCATGGATGAGGTGTTTGGCAGTGAGAATTTTGTAAGCCAGATCACGTTTACCAAGACTTCGCCTTTAGGGAGTAAATTGCTCGTCAGCCGTTGCGACTACATCATTTGGTTTGCGAAAAACAAAAGCGAGTGCAAATATCGCCCATTGTTTTTACCAAAAGGTGTGGGGGAAGGGTCGTCATACAAATATGTTGAATTAAGTGATGGAACTAAGCGGCCAATGACTCAACAAGAAATGCGAAGACCCACTCTATTGCCGGATGGATCCACGCCATTTACACTCGGTAATCTGTTGTCTACAGGCTACACCAAATCTTGTTACTACGATTTCAATTTTGAAGGTCGCCTTGTGAGGCAGGGACGTTACAGTTGGAAGACTACTGAGTCCGGAATGAAGACGTTGTTAGCCGCCAACCGAGTTTGGGGTTCAGGAGCAAGACCTGGCTATGTCCAAAAACATTCCGATTTTCCTGTTAAGCGTCTCGACCATTTATGGAATGACGTTGGCGGGGCACAAAATCGTCGGTATGTCGTAGAAACTAGCACAAGGGTCATTCAACGTTGTATGTTGATGACAAGTGACCCGGGAGATCTCGTCCTCGATCCGACGTGCGGCAGCGGCACCACCGCCTATGTCGCCGAGCAGTGGGGCAGACGTTGGATAACCATCGATACCAGCCGCGTTGCCATTGCCCTCGCGCGCCAACGCCTCTTGACGAGCAGTTTTGACTATTATCAACTCCAAGAACCGTCAGCGGGTATCGCCGGCGGATTCGTCAACAAAGTTGTGCCGCACATTACACTCAGAAGCATTGCGCAAAATGATGCACTCGATCCGATTTTCGCCAAGCATGAGCCGATTCTGGCGGCGAAATTGGCGGCACTCAATCGTCACCTCGCAGCAGTCGGCAAATCAACCCGCGCTGAGCTGCTTGCCAAATTAGCGGCGAAGCAGAAGCGCGAGGGCAAAAGAGCCATCACCGAAGCAGACCGGCGGCGATGGATGCTTCCCGAAACTGCATGGCAAGAGTGGGAGGTGCCGTTTGACACAGATCCGGCCTGGCCTGACGCATTGCGAACCGCACTGACAGATTACCGAGAAGCATTTCAGGCGAAGATGAAGGCAGTGAACGCCTGCATCGAGGCTGCCTCTGAAGGCGAGGAGCTGGTCGATCAGCCGCAAGTTGAGCGCGGGAAGTTGCGCGTCAGCGGTCCCTTCACGGTAGAAGCGGTGCAACCCGCCGAAGCATCGTTAGATACCGAATCGCCTATCGGCGGCGAACCAGCCGAGGCATTGGATACGTTTGACTCGGTAGGCGAGCCCTCTGGTCTCGACACTCCTCCTGTAGGAGAGACCTCCCGGTCTCGACACTCGGTAGGCGAGCCCTCTGGTCTCGACACTCCTCCTGTAGGAGAGACCTCCCGGTCTCGACACTCGGTAGGCGAGCCCTCTGGTCTCGACACTCCTCCTGTAGGAGAGACCTCCCGGTCTCGAAAATCACTAGGCGAGCCCTCCCGGTCTCAAAAGCATCCCTCCTCCAACGCCGAGGCACATCTAACTGAGATGATTCGGTTGCTGCGCCAAGATGGCGTGCGGTTTCCGAATAATCAGACGATGCAATTTGCTGCGTTGGACGCGCTGGAGGGAGGTATCCTCCACGCCGAAGGCTGGTGGGAAGGAACGGAGCGAAGGGTTGCGGTGACTTTTGGGCCGCAGCACGGACCGGTGACAGCACTGCAAGTTAGCCGCTGCTTACGAATTGCAGCGCAACGCGGTTATGATGAGTTGGTTTTCGCCGGTTTCAGTTTTGATGGTGCGGCACAGGCGGCTATTCAGGCAGATCCAGATCCGATCGTTCGCAGCCATCTCGCGCACATCAATCCCGATGTGATGATGGGGAACCTGCTCAAGGACACGCCTTCCGCGCAATTGTTCACTGTGTTCGGTTTGCCGCGCACCACACTTGACGGGCCAACCGATGGCAAATATACTGTCACGATGGAGGGAGTGGATATCTACGAACCAGTCAAGAACGAGGTTTTTTCCGCAAATGCCGACAAAGTGGCGGCGTGGTTTGTGGATACCGATTATGACGAAAGCACCTTCTGCATCTCGCAGGCATTCTTTCCTGATAAGAAGGCGTGGGAACGGATTGCGCGTGCGCTGAAAGGTGTCGTTGACGCGGAACGTTTTGAGCTGTTCAGCGGGACGGTATCGCTGCCTTTCGCTGCAGGTCAGCATCAGCGGGTTGCTGTGAAAGTCATCGATGCGCGTGGGAATGAGGTGATGCGCGTGCATGATTTGGGCGAAGAGGGATCTACGTAATTTTCCCAAATCGGCTTGACAAACGCGTTTGCATGTGTTATCATCTTAAGAGCAGAAACTTTCTTTGCGTAAGTTCTGTTAACACAATAGCCAACAACCGAGGAGAACAAAATGGCAGAAACGCAACTGAATCCGCTGGCACCCACACTGCCATCCGTGCCGCCGATATTGTTAACGGCAGCAGAGTTGTGGAAAATGCCGGATGACGGTTATCGGTATGAATTGGTGAAGGGAGTCCTCCGGAAAATGCCACCTGCAGGATTTGAACACGGCATCCGTTCGGTTAAAATTGGGAGCCTACTTCACGTGCACGTTGAAAAGCATGGGCTCGGTTATGTCTGTGGTGCCGAAACAGGTTTCACGATTTCCCGAAACCCTGATACGGTGCGCGCGCCGGATGCCGCCTTCGTGCGTCGGGAGTCCATTGAGCAGCAAGGTATCGTAAAAGGCTATTGGGAAGGCGCGCCAGACCTCGCCGTGGAAGTCATCTCGCCTGGCGATACCTACACCGAGGTCGCTGAAAAAGTTGAAGACTGGTTGAACGCCGGGTGTGCGATGGTGTGGGTGATTAATCCGCGCCGTGAAACGGTGGAAGTCCACCGCTCGGCTGAAGAGTTCACCGTTTTAAGTGGGGCTGACATCTTAGTGGGAGGCGATGTTGTTGTGGGGTTCCGGTGTGAAGTTGAAGTGCTGTTTGTGTGAAAGCGCGGCAGCGTCTGTCCCCTCTCCAAATAGGTGGGGCTTGATAACACGCGACCTGTTTTAGTTCTCCGTGCGCAAACGACAGTGTTATCAAAAAAACGAAATGGTTCCGGTTGCATATCTAATTGACTTGACAAACGCGTTTGCATGTGTTATCATTTTAAAACATTGGCAACCTAACTCCGTTAGGAGTGACATGTTTATAGTATGCAGCGCGTTTCCTTCTTGAGCACCGTAAGGTGCGACATGTTTATAGTTGGCAATTGTCGCGTGACTTTAGCATCGTGAGACGAAGTGGGTGACGAAAAAAACACGTTGTCTATTCAATTTTCTGTCTCGGCCTCAAATTGAACGCGCCGGAGTGAGATATGTCTGAAAATATGAATCACGAACTACACGATTTCCTGCAGCAGACTAGCGACGAGATGGCCGCGGAATACAACCGCATTCAAAAACGGGCAACCAAAGACCCGGGAACCGCCGGCGACCAAGGCGAGGAGAATTGGGCTGAACTATTGCAGGGATGGATACCTTCTACCTATAAAGTCGTTACAAAAGGGCGAATCATCAGTCAGGATGGACGCACGAGTCCACAGATTGATGTGCTCGTGTTAAAGGATGTGTATCCCAAGAAGTTGCTTAACAAGAAATTGTATTTAGCTGCAGGTGTCGCCGCTGCGTTTGAATGCAAAACTACCTTGAAGGCATCGCACATTGAAGAAGCAGTAAAAACCTGCGCGCTGATTAAAAATTTGTGCCCGTCCCGGGTAGGAACGCCCTACCAGGAGCTGCATGCCCCCGTTATCTATGGGTTGTTAGCGCATTCCCACTCTTGGAAGGGGGAGAACTCCAAACCCCGGGAAAATGTTACGACGAGATTGTTAGAATCCGACCAGTCGCACATTTCGCATCCTCGTGAATGCCTTGATGTGCTCTGTGTTGCAGATCTTGCTACATGGGCAGTGCAGAAAATAACGTTCATGAGCCCACGACAACTGATTGCTAAGAATGCAGGTCGTTTGGATGAGGCTACTATAACTTCAATTATAACTCCAATGTGTTTGGCATTCGGTCCTGATGGCTCGGCACTTAGTAACTATATTGGATACACCTTCTCGCCTGATAACCCAGTTAAGCCTTTCACTCCGATTGGTGTCTTTATTTATTCTTTGTCGCGAATGCTCGCTTGGGAAAACCTGGCTCTACGAGATTTAGCGAGTTATTATGAAATCCTGAGGAACTTTGCTCGCGAATCTGGTGGACCGACGCGCCAGTGGCCAAGTTCAATATACAGCGAAAAAGTTCGTCATCGCGTTGAGGCTGGCGGTGCGTTAACTAACGAGATTTGGAATGAATGGGCCATTGGTTTCCCTTTGGCAGAAGATGCAAAAAAATCACGACGAATTTGATGGCTTCGCAGTCAACCTCTTCTTTGATGAAGATGGTGATTATCTCGCGCACCTTGTTGAGATGCCCAATGTCTCAGCTTTCGGGCCAACTCCGGCCAAAGCGTTAACCGAGTTAAAAACGGCATGGCAGTTAATGAAAGACTGTTATCAAGCCGACGGTGAACCTCTGCCGCAACCCTCGTCGCGGGAGGGGTATGTTGGACCTGTCAGTGTTCCTGTTGAAGAACAACTTTACCGCTCCCTCGCAGACGAGGCCGCGAAGTCGCAGATGAGCCTCTACGCACTCGTGAGGAGGAAACTGATGCATGCAACAACCGCGGTGGCGGAGGAGCGAGACCAGGAGGTCTCTCCTACTGCATCGCAACTGACGCATGCAACCGCGGTTACGGAGGAATCTACGCACTATGAACAAAAATCAGCTTGAAATCCCGATTCAACCGGTTGAACAGCCTATCTTGTGCAGTCCTTACGAGGAGCCCAGCGATCATTGGGTTTACGATACCGACACCGGTGAGGCTGTCAAAAATCCCGGCCGGCGCGAGGCAGGCTATTGGTATAAGACGCAGCGCACCGGCAGCGAACAGCAGCAGATGCAGTTCATCCAAGAGGAAGAGCGCGACGATTTGCCGATAGTCAACGCGCTCCGCGCCGATGTGAAACGGTGGCGCGAAACGAATTACCCGAACGTCACGCCTGTCACTCGCGAGCTGCTGCGGCACTGGGCAAGCGATAATCTAAAGCATCGGCTGTTCTTTTGCCAACGCGAAGCGGTTGAGACGATTATCTATCTCGTTGAGATTCTCCGGGGCGGCAGAGGGCCACGGTTTAAACCGCAATTCAGTGCTGCAGCACTCAGCAAACTGGTAGACGCGCCGAACACGGCAGAACTCACGGAGCTCATCCGCTATGGATGCAAAATGGCGACAGGCAGCGGCAAGACGGTAGTGATGGCGATGCTCATCGCCTGGGCGTTTTGCAACCGCGGGAAAGTGCCATCCGATGAGCGGTTTCCTGCTGCCGCCCTGGTCGTCTGTCCAAACTTGACGATTAAGCAACGCCTCCAGGTCTTGCGTCCGGAATCTGTGGATAACTACTACGATGAATTCACGCTCATCCCGACGAAGCTTCGCCCGTTGCTGAACAAGGGGAAGGTGCTGGTTACCAATTGGCATCAATTCGCGCTGGAGTCGCCGCATCACGAGGGGGGCCAAACCTACGATGTTGTCGATAAGGGAGAGGAAACCCCGGACGCTTTTGCGCGGCGCGTCTTGGGCGAGCTCTACGAACGCGCCCCGCTCATGGTGCTGAACGATGAGGGACATCACGCCTATCGGCCCGCGGCTACCGATGAGAAGTTATCCGCCGATGCAAAAAAGGAACGTGAAGAAGCCACCGTGTGGATTAGCGGCTTGGACCGGATGAATCAAGCGTGCGGCGTGCGGTTCTGCGTCGATCTCTCCGCTACGCCGTTTTACATCCACGGCAGCGGACATCCGGAAGGTTCGCCTTTCCCGTGGCTCGTCAGCGATTTTGGATTAGTGGATGCGATCGAGAGCGGCATTACCAAGATTCCACGCTTGCCAGTCAGCGATAGCACCGGCCGACCGGAACCGAAGTTCTTCCGACTTTGGAAGACGATTAACGACGAGATTTTGCCGGCAGAACGGCTGAGGGGTGGAAGGCCCGGGCCGGCGGCAGTTTATCGGGAAGCGGAAGGCGCGCTCATCACGCTGGCAAGCCAGTGGAAAGAACGCTTTGAATACATCCAAGAAGCGTCCGATGCACAGGAGAAAACGCCGCCTGTCATCATCATCGTGTGTGCCAATACCGATATCGCGGCGTTCTTTTTCCGTAAAATCTCCGGCGAGAAAGTTGTGGAGGTTGTGGAACAAAACAGCAAAAAGGGGAAAGCGAGAAAACAGACAGACTACGGGCAGGGCGCGCTGTTTCCTGATTTTCTATCCAATAGTGAAGGTGTCTTAAGAACGCTGCGAATTGATAGCAGAATGCTGGCCGAGGCAGAAAATGCCGACCCGAGCAAGAACCGGACGCAAGCCGCGGAGGATTTGCGGCGGATTGTCGCCACAATCGGAAAGAAGGGGCAACCGGGAGAGCAGGTTCGGTGTGTCGTCTCAGTGGCGATGCTCAACGAAGGATGGGATGCGAATAATGTCACGCATATTCTGGGATTGCGCGCCTTCAGCAGTCAGCTACTCTGTGAACAGGTAGTCGGGCGTGGGCTGCGCCGCATGAGTTATACGCCGGACCCGGGGACGGGCCTGCTCACCGAAGAGTATGTTGATGTCTACGGCATCCCGTTTTCGGTGATTCCGTTCAAGGGCCGCCCTACTGGCAAACCTGAACCGATTGACAGGCCGAAGAATCATGTCCGGGCGATGCCAGAGCGGGCAGATTTTGAGATAAGATTCCCGAACGTTGAAGGCTACGTCTTCGCGCTCCGCAAAAACGAGCTCAAGGCGGACATCAACGCGATGGAGCCGCTCCACCTGCAACCGGACCGGAATCCGACTGCGACGTTCGTCAAACCCTCTGTAGGTTATGATACCGGCTCCCCATCCCTCTTGGGCCCTGGGCAGACCGTCGTCCATGATAAAGCGGCTTTTTACAAGACGACGCACCTTCAGGCGGTTAAGTTCACAATAGCGCATCAGATTGTCCAAAAATTGATAGACAATAGCACGAAACAGCGCGGGGCAAAACTCGGCCTGCACTCTCGGCACCGGCTCTTTCCGCAGGTATTTCGGTTCGTGGATGACTACGTTGAGAAAAAGGTGGACTTCCGCGGGGAGAATCCGTTGGCTCTGGCGCAAGAGCGGTATGTGACGCTTGTCGAGGAACGCCTTTTGGCGGCCATTCAGCCGAATGAGACGCGCGGCGAAGTCCCGTTGCTACCCATTTTGAACCGTTACGAGCCTATCGGCACGTCGGCAAACGTGAATTTTCTCACGGCGCGTCCTTGTCATGGAACGCAAAAGAGCCATGTCAACCAAGTCGTGCTGGATACGGACACGTGGGAACGTTCTGCCTGTTTCTGGCTGGAGCATTCTGAAGAGGTAATGGGCTATGTCCGGAATGACCGGCTTGGGTTGAGCATTCCGTATGAATACACCGGCGTTTCTCACGCCTACGAACCAGATTTCATCGTCCGGCTCGCGAACGGTATCCATCTCATTTTGGAGATTAAGGGATTTGAACCAGATCAGGCACTTGCCAAACATGAGGCGGCGAAGCGGTGGGTTTCGGCTGTTAATAACTGGCGGGAACTCGGAACATGGCGTTTCCATGTGTGCCGCGATCCGCAGCGGCTGCGGCATGAATTAGCGCGCTTCGCGAATTCTTCCCAGTAGGATGGACCTCGCAGTCCTGAGATTCTTGAACCCTCGGGTCTGGGGGAACCAACGAACCCCGTAGGCGCGGTTTAAAACCGCGCACCTTTGTAAGGGCAGATTAGATCCGCCTGTAGTCCCGTGTATAGGATGTGTAACCAAAATGACAACGCCGCTTCTCCAGATGCAGTCCATCACGAAAGATTTTCCCGGCGTGCGCGCCCTAGACGACGTATCGTTTGAGGTGCAGGCCGGCGAGATTCACGCGCTCTGTGGCGAAAACGGTGCCGGTAAATCGACATTAATCAAGATCCTCGGTGCGGTGCATCCGCATGGAACTTACGATGGACAGTTGCGCATCGATGGCAAGGAACAGCGTTTCCATAGCGTGCGCGACGCGGAACGAGCCGGCATTGCAGTCATTCATCAGGAATTGGCACTCATTTCAGAGATGACGGTAGCGGAGAACATCTATTTAGGCCAGGAACCGCGCCGCTTCGGTATCATTGACAAGCACCGTCTGTATCGCGATGCAGCGCAGTTGCTCTCGCAATTCGGGTTGACACTGCCGTTACAGACCTCTGTCCATGAACTCGGCATTGGACAGCAGCAGTTGGTGGAAATCGCGAAGGCACTCTCTCGCAACGCGCGCCTGCTCGTGCTTGATGAACCGACAGCAGCGTTAACTGAAAACGAAGTGAAGACACTCCGCCAGATCCTCGCGCAATTACAAGAAAAGGGTGTGGCATGCATCTATATTACGCACAAACTCAAGGAGATTTTTCAGGGCGCGGACAGGGTGACGGTGCTCCGCGATGGCAAAACGGTGGCAACGCAAGCCGTTGCGGCATGCACTGAGCCGATGCTCATCTCGCAGATGGTAGGTAGGGAATTTTCACGGGCGGCGCGCTTTCCAAAACGTGAGGGGGCCGCGCGCGTGCAAAAACAGGTAGCATTGCGCGTTGCAAATCTCAGCACTGATTCTTTGGAACCACCACGGCTTGATGCAATCAGTTTTGAGGTGCGGCGCGGCGAAATCCTCGGGCTCGCGGGACTGATGGGGGCAGGTAGAACTGAACTCATTAACGTGCTCTTCGGCGCGTATTCTGGCAGCTGGAGCGGCGATGTGTTTATCAATCATATAGCCGTAAGGAACCGCACGCCTCGCGACGCCATTCGGCACAAGATGGGGCTTGTTAGCGAAGACCGGAAACGATACGGGCTTATTCTGGATGCCGATGTCGCCTGCAATATGACGCTTGCCAACCTAGGGCACACTGAAAGCATCATCAACCGCAGTGCCGAATTTGAAAAATGCAACCACTATGTGGAGTCCCTCCGCATTAAAACCGCGTCGCTCACGGTGCCAGTTAGCCATCTCAGCGGCGGAAATCAACAAAAAGTGGTTTTAGGCAAGTGGCTGATGACGCGTCCGGAGATATTATTCCTCGATGAACCGACGCGCGGGATTGATGTAGGCGCGAAGGCGGAGATTCACGCGCTGATAGCGCAACTCGCAGCAGAAGGACTTGCGATTGTGTTTGTCTCATCGGAACTCCCTGAAATCTTGGGGATAAGCGACCGGATTTTGGTGCTACACGAAGGCAAACTCACCGGCGAATTTATCAATGACAACGTGACGGAAGAGGACATCTTGCGCTGCGCGGCAGGAACGTATGAAACAGACATTTAAGACGCACAGCCCGGAGGAGACGCGGGCACTCGGCGAGCAGCTCGGTAAAACGTTGAAACCGGGCGATGTTATCGCGCTTATCGGCGACCTCGGGACAGGCAAAACCTGCTTGACACAAGGCATCGCGCGCGGCGTTGGCATCGCCCCGGGCGAAGTCGTCAGCAGCCCCTCCTATATTCTCATCAATGAATACAAGGGAACAATCCCTATCTATCACATCGATCTGTATCGACTGGAAAACGCCGCGGAAATTGCAGACCTCGGGTTAACGGAATATATAGAGGCAGACGGCATTTGCATCGTTGAATGGGCCGAGCGGATGGCGGCTGCGTTGCCGATGCGGTGTGTAAGAATTGACATCAGGTGGGAAGATGAAAACGTCCGACACTTCACAGTGCAACATCCTGTATCTGGATAGCGGTTCCGGCATCGGTGGTGGACAACGGAGTCTGCTACTGCTAATCAACCGGTTAGATAAAAGTCGTTTTCGTCCTTTTGTCGGGTGCATGAGTGACAGTCCTCTCGCTGCAGAAGTGGCGAATACGGACGCGCACGTCGTCCCTTTGTCTCTGCCCGCGGCGCATAACAAATTGGATAGAGCCGATAGGACGCGGCGGTTTACTTTCGGCGATATTCTTGACGATTTCGGGCATCTCCAGGCGATTTATCAACTTCATCGGGTTGTAAAGCGGCACGCAATCAAGCTCATCCATGCCAATTCTCTGTCGGTAGCCTTGCTCGGCGGCATCGTGGCGAGATGGCACCGCATCCCGATTGTGATGCATAAGCGGTATGCCACCTCCTACGGCGTTTTGGACAGGCTCTGTGAAAGGCTTCTGCATCGCGTGATTTTGGTTTCGGAAGCAACACGGTGGGACTTCGCACCATCAGAGAAGCAAACCTTAATCTACAACGGTGTCGATTTGGAGGCTTTTCAGGCAACGGAGGCAGAAGTGGAAACGCTTCGCGCGGAACTGTTGGCGGCGACTGTAGCCGCGCTTTGTCCGCACGCCAACCCTATAAGCATAGGGGTTGTCACCCGAATTACGCCAGAAAAGGGTATCCACTTTTTGGTAAGGGCAATGGCAGAATTGAGGGAGAGAGCGGCCTGCCAACCCTGCCCATCCGACATGAAACTCCTCATCGTCGGCGGTCCCTATTTCCAAAAAGACATGGAGTATATGGCTGCACTCCAGCAAGAGGTTGCGGATTTAGGCGTTGCAGACAGCGTCATCTTCACCGGATTTCTAGCCGATACGCGCGTCGTAACATCCCTGCTTGACATCGTGCTGGTGCCGTCTATTATTCCTGAAGCATGCCCGCGCACGATTATTGAGGCGATGGCCGTCGGCAAACCTGTCATCGCTACGCCGCTCGGCGGGAGCAAGGAGTTGATTACACCAGAAACGGGGATGTTGGTGCCGCCCGAAGATGCATCGGCGATTGCTTCTGCAATTGCCACGTTGGCAGCCGACCGGGGTAGGTTAACGGCCATGGGCAAGGCGGCGCGCTTGCGGGCAGAACAGTTGTTTAGCAGCGAAAAGAATACGGTATTGACAGAGGCAATCTATACGGAGTTGTTGAAAAATGTGCTTCATAAATCCCCGTAGGCGCGCGTTGTAAGCGCGCCTACCGAGTCCTGCCGCGTAAATCCTATCAAATGAGCGTCTTCAGAAAATCAATGCTCCGCTTCGCAATTGTCTTCGGATCTGGTGTGAAATCGAAAACTTCCGTTGAGACATAGCCGCGATAATCAATCGCCTTCAACGCCTCAATGATGGGGGGATAGTCCACGTTACCGGAGCCGGGGAGGTAGCCGTTGTCGTCGTTGGAGTGGAAGTGCGCGACATGCGGCGCGCAGTTATGAATCTGCGTCGGCATGTCCAAGTCTTCCTTTGCAGTGCTGCAGACATCCAGAATCATCTGAAAATTCGGGTGATTGACAGCGTCCACCATCTCCACCGCTTTGTCGGGGTTTGTAATGAAGTTCGTCTGATCGCTGGACAGCGGTTCCATGCACAGCATCACATTTCTGTTGCCTGCGAGTTCTGCGCCTTCTGCGAACGTTTCGCGCGCGTAGCCCCACGCCTCTTCAAAGGTGAGCGGCTCCATGACGTTCCGTTGCTGCGGTGAACCGATTACCATGACGCGCCCGCCTAAGTCCGCGCATAATTCGATGAGTGCGAGGAAATAGTCCCGCGTGTCGCTCCGAATTTCTGCATCCGGGTGGTTGATATAGAGTCCCGGCGGCGAGACGAGCAGCCAGTGGAGACCGGCGATTTCTATTTTCGCTGCGTCGGCGGCTTTTCGGATGCGCGCGCGTTCAGTTTGGCTGATGTCTAGCACTGAGTCTGCCAGCGTAAACGGCGCGATTTCTACCGCCTCGTAGCCGAGCTCAGCGGTGTAGGCAAAAACGTCCTCAATCTTCCAATTTTCAAACATCTCGTTGCATATCGCGAGTTTCATTTTCTCTCCTATCCTTATTTTTCTTCAATTTTAATCCGTTTTCGCTTTTTTGTCAAGGGGCTTATTCTTGCTGAATCGCGGGTTTATAAGATGATTAAGAGGTTTGTTTGCCGCGCAGGGGCGTGCACCTACCGGAAGAAAAAGCCCGCGATGACAAGATTCAGACAAGAATTCCTTGACATTACACCGCATATCCATATAATAGAGACATATCACCCACGTAAAATGGAGGAACGAAATGGGATACACATTCGATGCGAACGCAATGTACCGGATGCCCACGCATTTTGGACCGAGGACTGGCCCCAGATTCGGGCCCGAGGGCAGAAAATTTGAGTGTAAGGACAACCCGAAGTCCACATCGATTTCGGTGAGTTTCCTGACGAACCGCGAACAATTAGAAGCATTCTTGCCCGAAGGCTTCGCGCTCAACGGCGAACCTGTTGTGTCGGTGTCAGGCGGTTATATGAAGGAGATTGAGTGGCTGGCGGGGCGCGGCTATAACACGCTCGGGGTCAGTTTCCCTGTCGTTTTCACCGGCAAGGCAGACCGCGCTACCGGTTCATTTCTCACGGTGCTCTGGGAGAACCTCACCGATCCGATTTTGACAGGCCGCGAGGAGTTAGGCTTCTCGAAAATTTACTGTGAGCTCCCGGAACCTCTGACGTTCAACGGCGAGACGCACTGCACCGCCAGTTGGCTCGGTTTTAAGTTTATGGACATGCACGTGCGCGCGACGGAACAGGTGCCGGTGGAGAATTCGCAGCCCCCGCC
This sequence comes from uncultured Poribacteria bacterium, assembly GCA_958296135.1. Taxonomy (GTDB): domain Bacteria; phylum Poribacteria; class WGA-4E; order WGA-4E; family WGA-3G; genus AGPOR5. Next base: position 1,993,476 of record CATQHZ010000001.1, on the reverse strand, counting down.
GAAGCAGGAGGGTGGTGAACAGCCGCTCACCGGGACCTTGCACTATAAATACATGCCGCGGACCGGGGAATGGGGCACTGCGGATGTTGCGTATGCGGTGCTAACGCCGGCGCGCACGCCGAATCGCGTCGTTAAAGCGCATTGGCGCGGCGAAGGGACGGTGCAATTCCATAAAGCGCGCTGGGAGGACTTGCCGACGCAGTATAACATTGTCAACGCGTTCCACGCGCTTGAAGTCTTAGAGTGGCGTGGTGCGTCTATTGTGAAAACGGTGGGCGGCAAGGATCTGAGCGATCAGCGGATTCTGAGGTAGCGCGTCTTGAATAAGGTGTATCGGGCGGATATGGACATCCGCCCTTACAATTGCGAGCCCGGATGCGGCGTGCATCCTTCAATCCATCACTGAACCACCTGCGACGGTAACAGCCAACCCTGTCAGATACGCGGCTTCTTTGGAGGCGAGGAACGCGGCCATGTTTGCCACGTCCGCACCTTCGGCAAACCGCCCTAATGGGACTGATGCTTCCGCGCGCCGGGCAAACTCCGTCCGCTGTTCATCAGCGGGGAGGTCTGCTGGCATTAAGACGGAAGCCATATGTCCTATACGCTCTGTATCCACAAGGCCTGGGCAGATGGCGTTGACATTGACGCGGTGCGGTGCGAGTTCGTAGGCGAGTGACTGTGTCAATCCGATAATAGCGAATTTTGAGGCACAGTAGGCTGCATAGCGCGCCACGCCGTGTTTTCCCGATACGGACGAGATGCTGATGATTTTGCCGCCTGTCCCCTGCGAGATGAGATGGCGTGCCACCGCTTGGCAGCAGAGGAACACGCCTTTCACGTTCACGCGCTGCACCCTATCCCACTCTTCTTCGGCGAGTTCGACGATAGGCACCCGGTCTTTCCCGGCGATTGTCCCCGCATTATTGACAAGGATGTCAATTTTCCCGAAGTGCGCCACGGTGTTGTCTACCATCTCGGCTACCTGCGCTGCATCCGAAACGTCCGCGATGACGCTGAGGGCGCATTGCCCCATCGCTTCAATTTCCCGGACGACATCCGGTAAGCCTTGCCATTCTGTTTCATTTTCGGCGTAAGGATGCGCGGTGATGTCGTTAACCGCTACGTCTGCGCCTTCTTTCGCTAGGCGGGTTGCGATGGCGCGCCCGATACCGTTCTTTCCGCCCGCGCCTGTCACCAAAGCCACTTTTCCGTTTAGGTTATACATTCGGCTCCCTCTTCATTCGGCAGATTGCGGGGGGAACCCTCGGCGATTAGTGATCGCCGGGCCCTCGCGCTACGGTACGAGGGAAGGCCCTCCCGGTGCCGGTCTGGATTGTGTTGTGATGAATTGTGCAGAGTTTAGCAAATTCTCAAGGAAATGTCAAATTGGACGCTACGGGGACCAGAGGACATACGTCGGAATACCGAATAATGTGCCAAGCAACGCCCACAGCCCAACGAACACATAATCGCCCATCACTAATCCTAAAAAGAACGGAATCGCGCGTCGGTGTGCCCGCAAACCGAAAATTGTGATAATGACGAACTTCACTAGCCAGCCGAGGAAGACAGAGAACCAGAAATCCGCAAGTCCACCCCACGTGGCTGCTGTCATCACATACCCGATTGGGTGGAAGGGCCACCACATAAATTTGTGCCGTAGGAAATAGAGAATCCACGTCATCATTGCACCGATACCCATGGATTGCGTGCCGCCCCAGTTAGGGCCGGTTGGATTGTTAATCCACCGTTGCAAGCGTCTGCCAAATACCTCGTTGCCGATGCCGACGATATAGCCATGCACTGCCAGCGCGCCAGTCTCATACAGCAGGTAAAGGAACGCCCAAAACGAGGCGAGCGTGCCGATGACGATGGCGAACATCATCACCCACACCAGTTTTCGGCTGTTTATCCCTGCGCGTTCGGCGAGTTTAAAACCCTCCAATTGGTTGGGCATCGGATGCGAGACGTTGAGCCGATTCAGCCAATAATAGAAAGAGATTATCGTCAGGTTGCTGGTGCCGACGAGGCGCGGGCCAAGCGTGACAGCCATTAATCTGCCCGGGTCGAGCGCGAGAATCTCGTGTGAAGGCGGGCCGAACTCGGCGCGCACGCGCGTCACGCCGAGTGCCATCAGCGTGAAGATAATGATAAAGCCGAGAATGCCGCCTAACGACATCCCGGCCTGCATGGAAAACAGCGTCAGTCCGATGCATCCTAGTGCTAACCCGCAGACAGCGGCGCGATACGGCATCGGTTCGTTTGAATCGTCAAAAGGTTGCTTGGGGGTGAAACAGTTCCGGACGACATCCCATAGGTGACGGCGGGTTCCCCACAATGCGAGAATGCCGACAGCGAGCCATGCGCCGCCGGCGCGCTCCGCGAAATAGAGCTCACCCTCACCGAGCATCCCGACGCGAATAATTCGTTCCGCCTTCCCAAATAGGTAGAAAAACCACGCCGACAGCGAGATATCCAAGGGCACGAAGAACGTCAGTCCAATAATAAACGGATAGGCAGACAGCGATATCCATCCAATAGCGTTCCACGGTTTGTCGGTGAAAAGGTGCGAGATGGAGTAGTAGTTGAGTTGGATGGATGGCACTTGTGGGAAGAGGTAACTCAGCCCGGAGAGCAGTTCAATAAACCCCGCGACTGAGAAACCTATCCACATCGTGCCGTTTTTGTAAAAACTTTTGCGTCCCTCTGCCATCTGGAGCGGCAATTGGATGATGGGATACGCGAGTTTTTCGCGTTCTGTCCACTGCACGCGGATAATCGTATTGAGACAGATGAGCGTGAACCATAGCACAGCCACGAAGCCTGTCCAGACGAATACGGGGATAGCCCACCCGCGCAAATGCTTGGCGAGGTGAAACGTGGAATCGCCCTCAAAATAGGCATCCAAGGCACTGTTATCCGGCACGAACCACGTCGGAATGTAACGCCAGAAGAGCTCTGTCCATTCGTTCTCGGGTGTGGCAAATCGGAAGGGGTGCGCCAGCGTGCCGATGAGGAACGTCATCATGGCATGGCCGCCGATGGTGGATACCATCACAACCATGATGTAGATGACGAGCAGTTCCTGCGGTGTCAAGGCGTTGCGCGGCGCAAGCCGCTTCCACAGCGTGTTGAAAGCAATGACAGCAAACAGCGTAAAAATTGCATTGAAGAAGAGCGAGACAAAGTTGAGTAGGAACTGCGGCTGAATCATCTCCGCAGCGTAGGCGAGCCAGTAGGCGTTCCCGATGACAAGCAGCGTCCCGATAAGCAGCGCGCGGAGGGTAATGCCAGAAGTGAGGGAAGCGTGGCGGTTTCGCATTATTGCTTGAGCGCACTCCATGTCAAAGCCAGTTTGCCGGATGCCTCGACAGCGAGGATTTCATCGTCAAAGATAAGGTCTCCGTAAAAGAGCCCGTCCCACGCACCGCCGGGCATCCATCCAATCTGATGTTCGCGCTTCCCGTTCTCACAATCGTTCATGTGGAAACTGAGCCCAATCGTCAACCCATTTTTCGCCTTAAAATCCTTTCCCTTCGCTGGGTTCGCAAACTGTGGGTTGCCGCGCGGCTTCGTCGGATCGATGGCGACTTCGTAGATGTAATCGTTGCCGTTTTTGATGAGCACCCACTCCGTGTTTTCCTCCGATGCGGCGGCGGATAAATCCTTGCCGTTCGCACCGAGCGTCCACTGAACGAGGCTTTCCCTCACCATGCCGTTGTCAAAATCGAACATAAACTCCACGCTATCGTCCTCCCACCACTTGTTATCAGGCGGGAAGATATCTTGGAGTTTATCGTCGGTGATTTCAACGGCGAAGTAGATGCGGGTTGCGTCCTGCGCGCTCCATGCAACGCGCCCCTGCCCAGTGAAGTCACTCGCCTTCGGGATGCCAGCACCGACATCTTTCAGTTCGTCAAAAGCGACGACCTCGGCGCGCTTCCACTCGTTAAGGTTGCCATCTACCTTCAGATTGGTAATCTGCTTGGCGACATACTGTTTATCGCGCTTGGCGGCATCGGATAGGTTGCCGATGCAAAATATCAGCGCGAATGCTGTTGCAATTGTGATAAATTTTTTCATCGTAGAATTCCTTCGCTTTTCAGCCGTTTAATCAATTGTTCCTGCGTGCTGCTGCCCTTCATCGAATTGCAAGCACCGCACAACAATTGAAGGGCGGAGCTTGATAAATCGTGTCGATAGATTCCGTATCAATTCCGCGGAGGATAATCAGATTATCGTTTTCAAAGAGGGTTCGATTTTGACGTTCATATTTTGCCTTATGTCTGAATAGGCGCGGTTTCAAACCGCGCCTATTCAAAAAATCGCGCCACTTCACAAGAAAACCCCTCAACGACATCTTCGCCGGTGAGTGTGTCGCCGCGCTGAAGGAGTTGGAAGGCTTCATCCGGGCGATACACTGCCACAGTTTGTAGCACCGGATCGAGCACCCAAACCATCCGCGTTCCAGCGTCCAGATAAGCCTGAACCTTATCCGAAACGTCCCACTGTGAATCTGTAGGAGAAACTACCTCAATTGCGAGGTCTGGCGGGACAGGCGAGCCTTTCGTCTCGTCTTCGGGCACGCGCGCTGTTGCAACGAACGCAACGTCCGGTTTCAAAAGACGTTCACCCACCCGAAACGATGTTTCCGCTGTATACACATACCCCAACTGGTTCTGATAAACGTGCAGATCCAAGTGGCGGATAACACTGACACTAATCTTCCCGTGGAGGATGGCTGCGGGTGGCATCGGCACGAGTTCTCCTTTTACGTACTCGTATCCCTCAACGTCGTTCTTAAGGAATTCCTCCGCCATCATTCTCCCGGTTTCGGGAGGTGGCATTCCTTGCGCGGAACTTGCTTGTGGATTCATCTGCTTGTTCCTCTGTGGGACGCATGTGATAAGCGCGCTTTCAGATTGCGCCTACCGAGAATTACGGCAGCAGAACTACCGCGAATTTTTAAGAGCACCCCAGGTCACGGCGAGTTTTCCATTCGGTTCAACGGCGAGTCCCTTGTCGGACTTGAAGTTCTGATTGACTTCCGCTTCGTCAAGCACCCTGTCGTAGATGCTGAATTCGTCAATGATTCCCTCAAACACGCCGAATTCGCCATCGGCTCTGCCGTCTATCCCGATGAAGACGTGATTTTCAAAGTCTTCCTCCGGGAATTGCGCGAGGTTCATCACCGCCTCCGTGGTGGCTTCGCCATCAACGAAGAATTGGACTTTGCTGTCCCCCGGCATTCCTGCAATAGCGATATAGTGCCACTTATTGTCGTCAATGGTGTTCCCGAGGTCTTCAACATTACCTACCCAGCCGGTGTCAATGTTGAGGACACCGTTGCGCACCCACAAGGTTTTCGGGCCCTTATCATCGGTGCCGGGACCGCCGGTTTTGGCGAAAATTACGCAGGGACCGGAGCTGCCTGTTTTTATCCAGGCCGCCCACGTAAAATCGGCGTTGAAATCGAAACTTTCCGGCTCTTCGATTTCAATGAAATTGGCTTCGTTTGCATCAAATTCCAGAGCGTCCCCGATTTTCCCCGCGACCTTTTTCAAAGTCCCTTTGATGGTGCCATCGCGATTGCCTGTCCCATCTTTCACGGTTTTGTCCTGAATGTTGTTCGCATCAAAGCTCCAATAGCCGATGAGTCCGTCCTCAACGATTTCCGCGGGGAGGTTTGCTGCGAGCGTTAAACTGATGGTAACAAACACCGTTACCAATAGCGCACTTTTAAGCATTGCGAATCTCCTTTGATGATAGGATTGACACGAACCGTTCTCGGTAGGCACGTGTCCATCCAGGGTTAAATAGGCAATATTGCCTAACCTTTCACGATTTTCCTGAGAATCAGAAACGCGCCGCCAACGATAATGACAAAAAACGCTGCGCCGATGACGAGCGCGAGAAGCAGCTTCACAACTTCAAAGATGATCAGGAAAACCGCAAAAAGTATGATAATTCCGAGAATGGCGAGTAAAATTGTTCCCATTTTCGATAGTTCCTGTCTGTGGGCGCGTTGAAAGCGCGCCCATCGGTGTTGTTTAATAGCGCGTCTTGAGTTCGCCCCAAACCGCCGGTAACTTGCCCGCCGGTTGGACCGGGAGAATCACCTCTGGGGCGCAATCGTCAGGCGTATCACAAATCGCCCAATTGTCAAAAGAGACGACGGTGAGCGCGGGCGCGCCCCTGCTTGAACCGCCGTTCAATCCAACTTGCCCACTTTCCGGTCTGACGTTCCCGAAGTCAAGCTTGCTTTCTAGCAGCCACGCTTTGGGTTCCTGTTTTCCCTCTTCCCAGATTTTGCCGGCGAATCCCTTGTCCGATATCTCCGCTTTCATCCAATACCACTCGCCGATTTCTATGGTACCGAAAGGCGGTTCGGTATCGTTCTGCTTCCACGCGAGATGGTCATTCAGGAATTCCATGTTGTTGAGAAAATGGTGAATGAGGAATGCGTAGCCGGAAGCATCGCCCGGGTCTAGCCGAAATCCGAGCCCGCAGCGCGCCAGGTCTCCGTCGCCCCAGTCATCGACACGGATCATGACGATGCCGGTGTGCGGTTCTTCAAAACCACCATCAAGCACGAGGTAGGTATGATCCCCGGGGGATTCTTGGGTTTGGGTGATGACACCGCCCTTTTCTACCCAGTCGCCTTCGTGGTTTTTGAATTCATACTTCGCGTCAATTTTCCCATCCTCAAAATCGTCAAGGTATAAGACCTCGGCGTGTGTGCCGGCAGTCCAGACGAAAAGGATGAGACATGCCAGCATAAGGTTACGAATTTTCACGGTAATCATTGGCAGTAATCTCCTTTGGCGTGGATGGATGCAGGAGCTGTCCATAACACACGCTGGTAGGCGCGCGTTGCAAGCGCGCCTACGGGGTTTGTTAGCATTATTGCGCGCTTTTGAGTTTGCCCCAGGTCGTCGCCATTTTTCCGGCGGCATCCACGTCTAACGCGCCTTCAATGCCATCGCCGAGTTTTTGGACTTCATCTTCAGAGAGTGCGACGTTGAAGACGACGACTTCATCAATGATCCCTTCCCACTGGCACCGCTTGCCGCAGCCCGGGTCTGCACCGATGTAGGCCTCTTCCGTGGATGGCCACGGCGGTCCCTTGGCATCTTCACTATTCTGGAGTTTGCCGTTCACATAGACGTGAAGTTGCGCGCCGTCCCAAACTCCGACGAGATGCACCCACTCCTTCGCGGAGACTTCATCGCCGAGGACTTCCAACTTTCCAGCACCATTTGCTGCGCGGATATGAAAGGCGGCTTTCGTGTTGTTTTCGCTGTTTTCATGCGCACCTGTGCCGAGCAAAAACTGCGACCAGGTTGAACATCCGAGCCCCTTCCAAATGACGCACTTGCCAGTCGGGTCTTCTGCAGCGTAGACCCAGGCGTGGATGGAGAACCCTTTTGAGTCCTTGAAGTCCAGGGCGGCGAGCGTCTTATCTTCGCCTTTGGTGCCGAGTTTAACCCACGTGTCTTCGCCGTTAAACTCTAAGCCGCCGCCGAATTTGCCTTTCGCCCATTTAAGGTCGCCGACAAATTCACCGTCGGTTTCGTTCCCGGAGAGGTCCGTGACGACTTTGCCCTTTCCTTCCTCAAACGTCCACATCCCGGCGATTGTTTTTTCGTCTAGGTTGGCACCGCTCACCGTTGCCATTCCCAGACAAAGGATGATGACAGCAATTGCGGCAAGTGTGCGATTCATGTCGTATTTCAGGAACATGTTTCCTCCTTATCTTTTGGTCTTTCGCACGTTCCGCGGATAAGCGCGCGGTTGGAAAGCGCGCCTACCGGGTTCAGTCTGCGTAAGTCTCGTTATTTTTTGAGACTGCCCCACGTGACAGCGAGTTTCTGCTTCGCGTCAACGGCGAGCGTTGTCTCAAAGCCGTCGTTCATGACAGTCTGGATGTCATCAGCGTCCAATACGGTGTTGAAGATAATGAACTCGTCGATGAGGCCTTCCCATTGCCGCTGGTTATCCCATGCACCAATAAAAGCCGAATCGAGGATGCCGGGATTTCCGCCCCAGTCGTTTTCTATGTCAAGTTCGCCGTTAATGAAGAATCGGATTTTCTGTTCCTTCGCGCTGTAAACGGTAGCGATGTGCACCCACGTATCTATCTCACCGCCGGCCATCATAAAGTTCGCGAACGTATCGTTCCCGCCGGGGTTCCCGTGAATGGAGAACTCCACTTTATTGTTGGGATGGAGTTGGTAGTGGATGTCACCTGCCTTCCAGCCTGTATTGTTGAAGAAAACGCGCCAGTCGTTCTCTCTGCCGGTGGATTTCACCCAGTGTGCGAAGGTGATTTCCTCAAATTCGCCAAGTGCCTTGGGAATGGTAACCCACTCGTCTTTGCCGTTGAGTTCGACTGCTTTGCCGATTTTGCCATCGACAAATTTTCCACCTTCCAGTTCACCATCGAACCCGTTGCCGGAAATATCGTCGGCGTTGCTGTCAAACAGCCACGCGGCGGCAACCATATCTTCGGTAATCTCGGCGAAGCTGGGCATGCTAAAAGCCGCTATGAGCAGTAAGCCGAGTGCCATGATGATAACTTTTAATTTCAACGAATTAGCCTCCTGTTAGTCCAATTCAAGTTTGAGAGAATTATAGCATAAAACGTGACAAATTTCAAACAAAAAAGTGGCACTATCAGAACGATTAAGTGCTTGAGTCCCTTGTCAGGACAGATTTCTATAGCTGCCCGTGTGCTTTGGGTGTCGGGTGGATAGAAACATCCACCCTTACGCCTGCATTAGAACGAACTGTTGCGCGTCGTTAATGGGCACCAACGCGTCGTTTCAAGGTAACGGAGAAGCACCGATTTCGCCGCCGGGGTGCCGATGCGATAGAGCGCGTGGACAGCATCACCACGGACATAACGGTTCGCGTCGAAAAGCACGTTCTGCAAACCTTCAACGGCATCAGCGGCATGCTCCCCAATGCGGGCGATAGCGAAGACCGCGTTGCGCCGCACGCCATCGTTGTCATCTGACAATGCCTTGGTTAACCCCGGTACTGCGTCCGAGTGCCCTTGGCTTGTCGTGCCCAATGCCTCTATCGCGTGTGCACGCACGGAAGCGGAGTCGTCTGCGAGGATATCAACCAACGCTGGCACAGCAGATTCCGCCTTCGTTCCCAAATCGCCGAGTGCTTCGGCGGCGTTGTCCCGGACGTGCTCGCGGGAATCTGTGAGTGCATCCCGCAGCACATCAACTGCCGGTGTTCCGACTGCATTGAGCGCGTAACAGGCATTTCGGCGCATCAATTCGGAGCCGTTGTGCAGGCAGCCCATCAACGCAGGCAGTGCCTCCTCGCCAAAATTGCCGAGCGCGTAGGCGGCTTGCAACCCTGTCGATTCAGCATCGCCGTCCAACGCTGCAATCAACGTTGAGAGAGAGGCGGATGGACGCGCGTGTGAATTGCCGTTCTCCGGTCCGAGATGCCACTGCCAGAGGTGCTTAAACATCTCCTGATGTTCAACTGGGTTACAAACCTCGTCTATAGGGATGTTCGCCCATTCTGTCTCCTGATTTGCCCACGTAGGTGCTTGCGGTTCGGACATCCGGGCATAGAGGAATTTCATCATATACCGCTTTTTGTCGCTCTGATTCGGCATCGCGCGGTGCCAAAGATCATAGTTGGCGAACGCCACTGTTCCTGCTTTCCCACAGATGGGCTGTTCCGGCGAGATGTGCGCGCCTTCGCGAGTGCTGTAGTAGTGGCTCATCGGCACAACCCCTGTCGGGCCGAGTGCCACCGGCGTATCCTGTGGATAATAGAAGACGAGCAACCTGCGCGTATGGTGAGACCATCGCTTCCCGCCATCTTGGTGCATCCCCTGTCCCTTGCTACTGGGCGGATTGTAGTGCGGGTGCCGGTGGGGCTGCATATAGTAATCGGGGCCGAGCAGGCTTGTCAGCGCGCCTTTGACGTTCGCATCGTCAAGCACTTTCTGAATCGCCGGTATCCGCGGCACGAGATTGTTGCCAGGGTTGCCCTCTTTGTCAAAAACAGCCACCGTCTTTTCATAGATGGCATCGTGAAATTGCGCCGGCAGTGCGGTGGTGACGGTGACGTAACCGTTCACAATGAAATCCCGCATCTGCGCGTCTGTTAAAAGGTGTTCTGCCATTTTTTATGTCCTCCGGGGAGTCATACCAAATGATGTTGATTTTTCTTGGGCTGTCATCCCCAGTTTTCCGCTGTCGTTCAGGCTCGCCCTGCTTCGCCGGAAACCCGACGGTGGACATCTCTGCAGCGAGGCGGCAGAGATGCTAGCGTTTCGGCGTAACGGGCAAGAGCGGGCGAATCTCCACCTATAGAGACAAGACGAATCAAACTTATTTGGTATTAGTCCTATTTGCAACTATTATGGCACAGCATTGCACGATTTTCAAGAAGAAAATCTGCCATAAAATGCAGAATTGTGGTATAGTTACGTAAAACTGATTGGAGGACGTGAGGATGGCACGGAGTTTTGAGAAATCATTGGCGTGGAAAGAACGCGCCAAAGCTGCCCTAGTCGGTGGTGGCCAACCGCATAAACAGAGCCAGCCGCCGCAACCGATTATGATTGCTGGCGGAAAGGGCGCGCACTTCTGGGATGCCGATGGAAACGACTATATTGACTATCTGATGGGCTACGGTCCGATGATACTCGGGCACGCCTATCCTGCCGTGATAGAGGCAGTCGCGAAATATCTGGAGCGCGGCAATGTCTATAACTTTGGCCATACGCTGGAAGTGGAACTCGCCGAAAAATTGGTGCAGATTATTCCCTCGGCGGAGAGAGTTGCTTACTTTGTCGGCGGTTCCGATGCCACGACCGGGGCGATTAAGTTCGCACGTGCCTATACTGAGAGAGACAAAGTTATCAGATGCGGCTACCACGGGTGGCATGACTGGTGTAGCCACGCCCGCGGGCACCTACCGAGCGCGGCGGATGCAACGCTCAGTGTGGCGTTTAACGACTTGGAGGCACTCGCGAATCTTTTTAAGGCACATCCGGGGGAGATTGCTTGTCTGATTCTAGAACCTTCTGGGCAGGAGCTCCCCAAAGATGGCTACTTGGAAGAAGCGAAAGCACTCGTCAATTCCAACGGCGCGCTCATCATTTTTGACGAGGTGAAGACCGGGTTCAGGTATGCTCTGGGCGGCGCGCAGGAATACTTCGGCGTTACGCCGGACATGTCAGTCTTTGGGAAGGCACTCGCTAACGGGTTCGCTACGGCGGTTGTCGTCGGCAAAAAGGAGATTATGGACGAAGTCTCCGATGTATGGGTAGCCGCTACTTTCCATGGCGAAGTTTCCCTCGTCGGTGCCGCAATCGCCACGATTCAGGAATTGGAAGCAACCGACGGTGTCGCCTTGATGTGGAAACAGGGTGAAAAGTTGTTGGACGGCTATCGGGAGATGACGGAACGCCTCGGTATTGACTGCGCCCGCGTCGGCGGCATCGGTGCCATGCCTTTCTTCGGACTGAATTCGGATAGTAGTGAGAAGTTCCGCAAAACCTTCTATGAAGCAACGTTGGATGGCGGGCTCTATTTGCCAGGGGGACATATCTGGTTCATGTCTGTCTCGCATAGCGATGAGGATGTCGCGAAGACGTTGAGCGTTTCCGAGGACGCGCTCAAGCGCGCGAAGGCAGCGTAAGAACTATTGGTAAAAACGATTGCTTGATTTCTGCAACCGTATCGCAGGCCCGTGGGGCGCGGGCCTGTCCTCGTCGCGCGTTTCCATCGCGCGAACTATAGAGATAATTTAGTATTATATCCATAGGCGGGGTTCGCAACCTCGCTGATTGCAAAGGAGAAAGACTCTCATGGCAATAGAGTTGCAGCACACCCAACCTTTTATTGTTGATAAAAATTTAGGTTCGGCACTTGACATAGAGAATGCCGAGTTGACAGTGACAACTTCCGATGGTACACCGGTTGTCTCGCCGACGCAGGAGCAGAAATACCTCTTTGACATGCGCGGGTGGCTTCTGGTGCCGGGCGTTCTGTCAGGCGACGAACTCGCGGAAATGCAGGAGTTCGGTTACCGCCTCCATCATGAACCGGAGTCCATCCCGGAACACGAACGTTCCCCTCTCGGCGGTCCGATGCAGAAGCTGTCCGACCATCCGCATGTTGTCGGGTTTCTGAACGAGTTCCTCGCGCACCCGGCGTTATCCAGCCAAGAGTGCTATGGGTTCCGGATGGAATCGTGCCACATGTTCTACCGCAAGGTAGGCGATGGACATTTCGGCCCGCACAACGGCAACGGTATGTTGCGCTTTCCCGGCGATTCGCACCTCTATCGGTGTATCCCCGGCAAGGCATACAGCGGGTTAACTCGCGTGGTGTGGGAGCTCAACCCAGTCAAATATCGGCAAGGCGGGACGCTGTTCGTCACCGGAAGTCATAAAGCAGTCTACACTGCACCTGATTCACTTCAGACACCCGACTCGCCGATTTGGGATACGTATGAGTGTCCGGCGGGTTCGTTGCTCTTTTTCACGGAGGCGTTGACGCATAGCACGCATCAATGGACAAATGCGGATAACGAGCGGCTCGCTATTTTTAGCTGTTATAACACGGTGAATAGCAAGTGGCACGACTGGGATCCGCATCCGAAGTTATTCGCGGAGATGCCGGCGAAACGGCAGACGCTTTTCCGGCCAGTCCGCGCTGCGAATAATCTGATTGGGGAATCGTATCGGCATTAATTCCGAAGAACCAACGCCGTAGGCGCGCTTTCAAACCGCGCCTACCAGCACAAAGGTTAAACCTTCGCGAACCGCTCTGGATGATTTGACGTAATCCCCTGCACACCGAGTGCCTTCATCTGGCGCATGCGGACGATGTCATCAACAGTCCAGCACCACAGCGCGGTGCCGCGCCGCCGGACTTCATAAGCGAACTCAGCGGTTATCAGCAGGTGGTTCACGTTCAGGAAATTGTACCCGCACTCACTTAGTTGTTGGCACAAGTCGACGGGCGATGCCCTGCTAGTGTGTCCCCCGATGAGCCACCCGGTCGGGATGCGCGGTTCCAGCGCGCGCACCTCCTGTAACACCGATGTGTGAAAAGAGATGATGACTACCTTGTCTAGCGCGTTTGCCTCTCGGATTTTTGAGATGACAGGCTCGCTAATTCTCGGGTCTTTGATTTCGGCGACCGCGGTTGCCTTGGGCGTGATGCATGCGAGTGCTTCCTCAAGTGTCGGCACGCGCTCCCCTTTTGCATCGGGAGGAAACCAGAAAATCTCTCTGCCAGCAGCGTCAGCCCGCGGGACCCACTCGCCTTTAAAATCAGGATGAAACCATGCGCCTGCATCCGCGAACTTAATCGTTTCTAATTTCTTTTTACTGACGAGCCCACTGAGGCTGGTGGTTCTGTCCAACGAGGCATCGTGGATTACGACTATCTCCCCATCGGCGGTTCCGTGCAAGTCAAACTCAACGGCATCCACACCGATTTCGAGTGCTTTGTTGAAGGCGGCGAGGGTATTTTCCGGTGCGGTGCCCGATGCGCCACGATGTGCAATCCGGATCCATGGGTTCATGATATTTCTCCAAGCAGCGTGGCGGCTGATTTCCTTCTCGCTGCCGTAGCGCGGGGGCCTGTCCTCCGCGAAGTTTCAACCTAGCGAGGGACAGTGGACATCTCTGCAGTGAGGCTGCAGAGATGACAAAGTTTCGGCGTAACGGCCCTCGCCCTACGGTGAATATAGAGTAAGGCTTCTCCAAACGGTGTGACGGCCCTCGCTCTACGGTTAAAGGGGCTGTTCTTCAATATGCTGTCTGATTTTCTTTAGCAGCGTCGTTCGGCTCATGCCGAGCAGCTCCGCCGTTTTGCTATGATTGCCCGAGAATTCATCTAACACAAGCCCGATAAGCACCTTGTCCACCATCGCGACGACTTCCTCATAAAGTTCCTTTTTTTCGTCGGCGATGGCTTCCTGAATCATGCGGTGTAAGGTAGTTTTAAGGGAATCTGCCAGCGGCGATGCATTGGCGGTTGGCCTGCTGCCGGTCTGCACTTCTATCGGCAGATCGTCGGGCATGATGACATCTGCGCGGGCGAGCGTTGCCGCGCTCCTGATGCAATTCTCTAGTTCCCGAATGTTGCCTGGCCATTCGTAGCGGCGGAGCAGCGCCATTCCCTCTTCAGAAATGCCGCGGATAGGCTTCCTCAGTTCGTCTTGCGCGAGTTGGAGAAAATGCGTGATAAGCATTGGCACATCCTCGCGCCGTTCACGCAACGGCGGAAGGTGAAGCGCGATGCGCTTGAACCGGTAATAGAGATCGTCGCGGAACCTTCCCAGTTGGACCATTTGTCCGAGTTCCTGGTTAGTGGCGGCGATGACGCGCACGTCCACTTTAAGGATGCGGGTGCTACCGAGTCTCTCTATTTCTTGCGTCTGCAGCGCGCGCAGGAGTTTCACCTGCAACGCCGGTGTCATGTTCGCGACTTCATCGAGGAAGAGCGTGCCGCCGTTTGCGAGTTCAAACCGGCCGGGTTTGCCTTCCGCTTTCGCGCCGGTGAACGCGCCTGCCTCATAGCCGAACAACTCGCTCTCCAACAGGTCATCGGGGATGGCACCGCAGTTGACTGGCACGAACGGCATATCTTTCCGTTCACTGCCGGCGTGAATCGCCCTTGCAACCAGGTCCTTCCCGGTGCCGGTTTCGCCTTCGATGAGCACTGTCATCGTGTTGCTTGCCATGATGCCGATGAGTTTGTAAATCTCGCGCATCTGGTCGCTTTTTCCGACGAGCCGAGGGCCTCGTTGTCCCTTCGGTGGTTTGCGTGTCGGTTTAATAGGCAGGGCACTGCGGACAGATTGCGTTCGGATGGCGCGCTCCAAAGTGCTTTTCACGACATCCAGATCGATGGGCTTCGGGACAAAATCAAACGCCTGTAAGCGCATCGCCTCCACAGTCGTCTCCACATCGTCATACGCCGTGATGATAATCACGATTGCCCACGGGTGGCGCGCTTTGATTTGCGCCAGTGCCTCCAAGCCGCTCATCCCCGGCAGCTTCACGTCAAGCAGGACTACGTCCGGTTTGTCGGAGGCGATGCGGCGCAAGCCTTCTTCGGCATTGTTGGAGATGCTAGGGGCGTAGCCTTCCTCTTCAAGGAATTGCTCAAATGCCCAACAGATTTTCTCATCGTCGTCAATGACAAGAACGTTTTTCATGATTGAGATTCCCTTTTGTGTCAGGGCGGATTTCTATAGCCACCCTTTCCATCCTTCCGTAGGAGGGACATCCTTGTCCCGATAGCCACCGTAGGAGGGACATCCTTGTCCCGATAGCCAATGCATCGAGACCTGTAGGAGGGACATCCTTGTCCCGATATCCGACGCATTTGAGGCCGGGAGGGCTCGCCTACCGGGGAAATCGAGACCCGCCTACCGGGGAAATCGAGACCAGGAGGTCTCTCCTACAAGGGGCCGGGGAGATCGAGACCCGAGGGCTCGCCTACAAGGGGAAGCGGGACGGTAGGCACGCTTCCCAATCGCGCTATTTCAAGATAAGCATCTTCCGCGTTGCCGCAAAATCCCCCGCCTGCAATGTATAGAAATACACCCCGCTAGCAACGCGCTCGCCGACTTCATTCCTGCCATCCCAATACGCCGCGCGAGACCGGCTTGCATAGTCTCCTGCACGCTGATGTCCGAGGGCTAACGTCCGCACCACCGCACCGTTCGCTGCGTAAATTGTCACCGTCACCTCGGCAGGGGTTGCCAACTGATAGGGTATCCACGTTTCTGGGTTGAACGGATTGGGGTAGTTCGCCAGCAGCAGCGTCTTCTCCGGAACCAGGAGCGCAAGAAATCCTTCCAATTTCGCTATCCCCCGCTGAAACGCAGGAGAACCGGTGTTCTCCGCATGCAAGAGATTCAGGGCCCACTCCACTTTTTCAAGCGTGAGCCCTGCAGGGAGCACGGCCTGTGACGGTGCAGCCGCCTCGCCCTCACCGAGGGCTGCAGCGACAAACGCGAAGTCTTCACCATCAACAACCCCATCTCCATTCACATCCGCGCGAGGGTTTTGCACAGGTTTGCCCATCGCTTGCGCGACGATGGCCAGATCTGCCAGGTCTGTCACGCCATCGCCGTTGACATCCGCTGCCAATTGCGGTGCCGCTTCCGTCGCGACCGTTGTAAACAACGCCCAAGACTCAATCCCCTCGGCAGTCGCCTTGACTTTGTTCACTCCTGCAGCCCTACCGAGCGTGAGGGTTATCCGTGCTTTACCGCGTGCATCCGTTTTCACCGTGGTGGCACTGAGTCTCCCGCCGCCTTCAAGAATCTCAAACTGAACAGTCTTGCCGACCATCGGCTTGCCGTGTTCATCCATCGCCTCCACGACAAACGGGTTTTTCAACGCCGTGTCCCCCGCGCCTTCCTGTTCATCACCGGAGATTTTCAGCAGGGCTGGATGCGCGACGTTGTCAAATTCCACCTCTATCCCCTTCGCCTGTATCGCCGGAATATGCGTGTGGAGGGAGGCATAACTCAGCGGGCAGCCTGGCAGATACAGACCCTGCCAAGAATCTTCTCCCGGACTCATCCCTAACAAGGGTGCCACATCCGATACCGCCGTGTAGGAAAGATTCAGGTATGTCAGTTGAGTGAGTTTTGCGAGTGGTGCCACATCCGATACCGCCGTGTGGTCAAGACCCAGCGTTTTCAGTAGTGTAAGTTTTGCGAGAGGTGCCACATCCGATACCGCCGTTAAGCCAAGACCCAGCCTTGTCAGTTGCGTGAGGTTTGCCAGGGGTGCCACATCCGATACACCGGAGTCGCTAAGATTCAGCGTTTTCAGTTGTGTGAGTTTTGCCAGGGGGGTCACATCCAATACACCGGTTTCCCAGAGCTCCAGCGTTTTCAGTTGTGTGAGTTTTGCGAGGGAAGCCACATCTACCGCCGTTCTGCCAAGATCCAGCGTTTTCAGTTGTGTGAGATTTGCGAGTGGTGCCACATCCGATACCCCCGTGTGGTTAAGCCTCAGCGTTGTCAGTTGTGTGAGTTTTGCCAGGGGTGCCACATCCACCAAGCCAGGCGTAGAGTAAAGCTCCAGCGTTTTCAGTTTGGCTAATTTTGCAAGCGGCGAAAAATCCGATATCGCATTGCTGTTGACATCCCCCTCGCCGCTGATGTACTCACCACCCAGATTCAACGCTGTCAAATTGACTGCATGCTCCAGCCCGGTGAGATTTTTTATCTCGGCATTGCGTGCTTCAAGCGCATCTAACCTTAGCATTGCATGCGTCGTGAGGGCTTCGCCGGATGAGAGTCCAAGTGCCTCCCGCACCGCCGCTGCCAAATTTGAATCGGGGAGGGAGACAGGTTTGAGAGGTGGCAGCGACGACACGAACGCCGAGATTTCGTCTGCACTCGAGAGGGTCTCCCTGCCAAGCCGCAGGGATGTCAGTTGCGTGAGATGGGAAAGGACAGATAAATCGGTTATCCCATTGCCACCCAGATGCAACTCTGTCAAATTGACTGCATGCTCCAGCCCAGTGAGATTTTTTATCTCGGCATTGGGGGCTTCAAGCACATCTAACCTTAGCATTGCATGCGTCGTGATGGCTTCGCCGGAAGACAAACTGAGTGTCTCCCGCACCGCCGCTGCCAAATTTGAATCGGGGAGGGAGACAGGTTTGAGAGGTGGCAGCGACGACACGAACGCCGAGATTTCGTCTGCACTCGAGAGGGTCTCCCTGCCAAGCCGCAGGGATGTCAGTTGCGTGAGATGGGAAAGGACAGATAAATCGGTTATCCCATTGCTGTTGACCCACCCCTCGCCGCTGACGTACTCACTACCCAGATCTAACACTTTCAAAGTGACTGCATGCTCTAGCCCGGTGAGATCTTTTATCTCGGCATTGCGTGCATCAAGCACATCTAACCTTAGCATTGCATGCGTCGTGATGGCTTCGCCGGAAGACAAACTGAGTGTCTCCCGCACCGCCGCTGCCAAATTTGAATCGGGGAGGGAGACAGGTTTGGCAGCCGGCAATAGGGCAGAAACATCAAACGGATCGAAGTCGACCTCTGTTCCGTTTGCTTGTATGGCGGGGAGATGCGTCTGGTGTGCGGCGGCATTCAACGGGCAGTTCCGAAGATCCAGCTCTCTCAGTAGTGTAAGTTTTGCGAGAGGTGCCACATCCGATACAGCCGTGTTTTGAAGATTCAGGTATGTCAGTAGTGTAAGTTTTGCGAGAGGTGCCACATCCGATACCGCCGTGTTTTGAAGCTGCAGCCTTTTCAGTAGTGTAAGTTTTGCGAGAGGTGCCACATCCGCTACAGCCGTGCTGCCAAGATACAGTTCTGTCAGTAGTGTAAGTTTTGCGAGAGGTGCCACATCCGATACAGCCATGTCGAAAAGATACAGTTGTGTCAGTTGTGTAAGGTTTGCCAGGGGGGTCACATCCGATACCGCCGTGCCGTCAAGCCTCAGCGTTGTCAGTAGTGTAAGTTTTGCGAGAGGTGCCACATCCGATACCGCCGTGCTGCCAAGAGACAGCCATGTCAGTAGTGTAAGTTTTGCGAGAGGTGCCACATCCGATACCGCCGTGCCGCGAAGATTCAGGTGTGTCAGTAGTGTAAGTTTTGCGAGGGGTGCCACATCCACCAGGCCAGGTGTATAGGGAATTGCCAGCGTTGTCAGTTTGGCTAATTTTGCAAGCGGAGACCAATCCGATACCGCATTGCTGTTGACCCACCCCTCACCGCTGACGTACTCGCCGCGCAGATCCAACTCTGTCAAATTGACTGCATGCTCCAGCCCAGTGAGATTTTTTATCTCGGCATTGGGGGCTTCAAGCACATCTAACCTTAGCATTGCATGCGTCGTGATGGCTTCGCCGGAAGACAAACTGAGTGCCTCCCGCACCGCCGCTGCCAAATTTGAATCGGGGAGGGAGACAGGTTTGGCAGCCGGCAATAGGGCAGAAACATCAAACGGATCGAAGTCGACCTCTGTTCCGTTTGCTTGTATGGCGGGGAGATGCGTCTGGTGTGCGGCGGCATTCAACGGGCAGTTCCGAAGATCCAGGTATGTCAGTTGTGTAAGTTTTGCGAGGGGTGCCACATCCGATACAGCCGTGTTTTGAAGATTCAGGTATGTCAGTAGTGTAAGTTTTGCGAGGGGTGCCACATCCGATACAGCCGTGTTTTGAAGCTGCAGCCTTTTCAGTAGTGTAAGTTTTGCGAGAGGTGCCACATCCGCTACCGCCGTGTTGCCAAGATACAGTTCTGTCAGTTGTGTAAGTTTTGCGAGAGGTGCCACATCCGATACAGCCGTGGAGCCAAGCCACAGCGTTGTCAGTTGTGTAAGTTTTGCGAGGGGTGCCACATCCGATACCGCCGTGGAGCCAAGATTCAGGTGTGTCAGTTGTGTAAGTTTTGCGAGGGGTGCCACATCCGCTACCGCCGTCCAGCCAAGATCCAGGTATGTCAGTTGTGTGAGGTTTGCAAGTGGTGCTACATCCGCTACCGCCGTGGAGCCAAGAGACAGGTATGTCAGTTGTGTGAGGTTTGCAAGTGGTGCTACATCCGCCAAGCCAGGCGTAAAGCGAAGAGACAGAGTTTGCAGTTTGGCTAATTTTGCAAGCGGCGAAAAATCCGATATCGCATTGCTGTTGACAGACCCCTGGCCGCTAACGTACTCACCACCCAGATTCAACTCTCTCAAATTGACTGCGTGCTCCAGCCCGGTGAGGGCTCTTATCCCGCGATTGGGGGCTTCAAGCGCATCTAACCTTAGCATTGCCTGCGTCGTGATGGCTTCGCCGGAAGACAAACCGAGTGTCTCCCGCACCGCCGCTGCCAAATTTGAATCGGGGAGGGAGACAGGTTTGGCAGGCGGCAATAGGGAAGAGACATCAATGGGAAACCTTTGCCCATGTCCGCTGCCATCCGTACCGATAACGTGAAGATATACATTTTCGGTATAAGGTGTCAAAGCGGTAGTCACAAATTCGACGGTGCTGCGGGTGGGATTCCCCTGCAGTCGCTGACAACCGACTAATCCGCCTGTGTCAAACTTACTACCGTCGCGATGTCTCCTCCTTTCTGGCGTAAGCAACCGGGCTTGAAGGAGAGATCCGGCCGGAGCGGTTACCGCAAAACGGAGACGGATGGTATTCGGTGGAGCCACGAGGGTTGCGGGGAGCATCTGAATTTGCGAGCGACTGTCCCTAAAAATTTGACCGGGGTTGAAGGCGGGGTGGACATCTAACCATGCCGCAAAGCAGGGAGACAATTCTTGCCTAAACTGATACCCATAACTCATGATATAGGCATCGTCGCGGAAATCGTGATAACCCATTCCAAACGCATGCCCGAGTTCATGCGCAAGGGTGGTCCAGTCCCAACAGTAGATGGATGCACCGCCACCGCTATAAGGAGAACCGCCACCGACCCCGCAAGCCCCAGGTAGTGGTCCATCGGTATCTATCATATAGACAGTAATGTTTCCATCTGGATCGTGAACCTGCTCACTGATTTCTTCACCCCAGCCACCATTATCCCGACGATAATACTCGTCTGTGAATTTCCCGTTGACGTGATGCACCACGGCGTTGCCGTGCGCATCCGTTTCAAACTGGAAGGTTTTTCTCTTGAATCCGTGGAGTTCTAACTGGTCGGCGAAGAAGCGTTGGGCTTCCTTAATGAGGCCATCAATTTCAGCGTCCACGTTGGGACGAACGGGGCGGTCGCTGGGCCGGAAGTAGATGAGGGACACGAGCCCTGGCACCCGCGGTAAGTGGATCGGCTTAAACGGATCAAATTCGACCTCTGTTCCGTTTGCTTGTATGGCGGGGAGATGCGTCTGGTGTGCGGCGGCATTCAACGGGCAGTTCCGAAGATCCAGGTATGTCAGTTGTGTAAGTTTTGCGAGAGGTGCCACATCCGATACCGCCGTGGAGGAAAGATACAGCGTTGTCAGTTGTGTAAGTTTTGCGAGAGGTGCCACATCCGATACCGCCGTGGAGGCAAGAGACAGCCATGTCAGTTGTGTAAGTTTTGCGAGAGGTGCCACATCCGATACCGCCGTGGAGCCAAGATCCAGGTATGTCAGTTGTGTGAGGTGTGCGAGAGGTGCCACATCCGCTACCGCCGTGGAGCCAAGATACAGTTCTGTCAGTTGTGTAAGTTTTGCGAGAGGTGCCACATCCGATACCGCCGTGCCGGGAAGATACAGTTCTGTCAGTTGTGTAAGTTTTGCGAGAGGTGCCACATCCGATACCGCCGTCCAGTTAAGATACAGCCATGTCAGTTGTGTGAGGGCAGCAAGTGCCCGCAAATCGGATATCGGATTGATGGAGTACTCACCATCGACCCAGTCACTGCCAAGGTTCAACCCTGTCAGATTCCTTGCATACTCCAGGCCAGTGAGGTCCGTTATCCCACTGCCCGGCGCGGACAGACTCGTTAAATTGAGCATCGCATGCGATGTGATGGGCGCACCGGAAGGCAATTTGCCGAGGGCATCGCGGATGGCCGCGGCTAAGTTGGCATCTGGGATGGACACAACTTCTTCCACTTGGGCGGTGGTGTTCGTGAGAAAAATAAAGAGTGTGGCCGTTAAGAGCAGTGTCAAAACGGCAATGAGTGTCTTTTTCATTTGTGTGAATCTCCTCGTCATGTTTCGCGGCAGCGTTTTGGAAGGCGCGCCGTGGGGGTTTCGGATAAAGTTTCTGATGAAATAATAACAAATTTCACAATTAAAATCAAGTTTTTTATTGTGTCGCCAGAGCCATTTCGTTCTCCGTTTGGGTTTTCCCCGCCCGCGTAGGGAAATCAGCTCGCCCAATCTGGACCTAAGGGATTCTAGGTTTGCCGCCCTCTATTGAAAGGAGAAACTTTTTCCCATCTTCACTCATTTCATTGGGTTCGTTGGCTTCCGCTGTTTTCGCCTCCTGTTTTTTACGGAGGACCGGGTATGCATCGACAGCCGGCACATCGCTGAGAGGTGCCAAGGCCGGTTTACGCGCTTCCGCCCGCGCAATTGCCGCCGCCAGCCGCTCATTTTTCTGCGCTACTTGCGATGCATCTCTCGCCTTGAAATTAGGTAAGACGCGTTCCGCGAACACCTCTAAAGATTCACAGATATCTTCGTGCCGATTCGCGCCTGCCTGCTGAATGAAAACTACCTGATCTACGCCAGCGTTTTCCATTATCTCTAAATGTTCTTGCACCTGGTCTGGCGTGCCGATGCCGGCGCGTCCTTCGCCCGGGTCTTGAGGTGTTGCACGGTACAGCCGCCAGATATCCGTTTCGCCGGGCACCTGCGAGCCGTTGTGATAGTAGTGCGCGAGGGCAAATCGGAAGAAGCGTAAGCCGTCTAAGCCGCGGGCGATGGCAGTCGCTTCATCGTCGTGGCACGAGAATCCCGACACCATGGCGATGTTTGGGTTCACCCTTTGCGTGAGGGGTTCGCACTCCTTCTCGAAGATTTCATAATATTCTTCCACCCAGAATTTCGCTTCTTCGGCATTGATGAAGGCAAAAGTGAGCGCGCCGAGCCCGGCTCGGGCGGCGTATCGGAGACTATCGCGGCTGGAGCAGGCCACCCACGGCGGCGGGTGCGGGGTTTGCAACGGTTTCGGGACAACGTTGCGCGCTGGCATGGAGAAAGACTTCCCTTCATACCCGGCATAAGGCGACTGCACCATCATCTTCGCTGTCTCGCGCGTGCATTCCGCCCACATCTCGCGTTTCAGTTTCGGATCGACGTTAAACCCGCCGAGTTCAATATGCGAGGCAGATTCGCCCGTGCCCCATTCCACGCGCCCGTTTGATACCAAATCTAGGGTGGCGATTCGTTCGGCGACGCGCGCGGGGTGGTTATATGCGGGCGGCATTAGCACAATCCCATGCCCCAGCCGAATCTGTTTCGTGCGTTGACTACAGGCAGCGAGGAATACCTCCGGCGCAGAAGAGTGCGAATACTCCTCAAGGAAGTGGTGCTCTACCTCCCAAATGTAGTCAAACCCCAGGGTGTCCGCCAATTCTACCTGAACGAGCGCGTCTTGGAAGAGTTGATGCTCCGCGCCTTCGTGCCACGGACGTGGCATCTGATGTTCGTAAAATAGCCCGAATTTCATGCGTTTGATATTGTATCCTTTACGATGCTAGCGTTTGCATTTCCGCGTCGGTTAATTCCCATGCGAACACGTCTAAATTTTCGCGGAGATGGGGCACCGAACCGGATTTTGGAATGGCAATAATTCCCTGCTGGATGAGCCATCGGAGTGCAACCTGCGCCGCTGTCTTCGCGTGCCTATCGCCAATGCTCTTTAACACTGCATCGTTGACGAGCTCTCCTCGTCCTAACGGCCTGTGCGCCGTGATGCCAATGTCACGGGCCTTGCAATAGTCGCGCAATTCGCTCCTGTTGCGGCGGACGTGGTATTCCACCTGATTCGTGCAAATCGGCAGCGCGGAGACATCGCACGCCTCTTTCACCTGCGCGATACTAAAATTGCTGATGCCGATGCTCTTCACCTTGCCCGCGGCATGAAGTTCTTGGAATGCCGCAAACGTCTCCGAAAACGGCACGTCTTCGTTGGGCCAGTGAATGAGCAGTAGATCGGCGTAGTCCAGCTGCAAGTCGCCTAAACATTCCTCACATTGCGAGAGGACATCGTCGTGCTGCAGATGGGTGTTCCAAATTTTGGTGGTGATAAAAAGTTGTTCGCGTTGGATGCGGCTATCGCGGAGCGCGTTTCCGATGGCGCGCTGGTTTTGATACATCCATGCCGTATCAATATGTGTATAGCCGAGCGCGAGTGCCTCTTTGACAATCCGCTCGCACTGTCCGCCTTTCAGTTGCCAAGTGCCCAGACCGAGTATCGGCATTTCGTGCCCGGATGCAAGTGTGACGTTTTGCATAAGTTGTGCTCCTTTTTTGCACTATGATAGAGGTTCTCGCGGAAAAAATCAAGAAAAAAGCGTTTTTTCGCTTGCAGTTTTGATAAATTTAGGGTATCCTGCATTAAAATTGTGCGAAATTCCGCGTTTTTCGCAATAAAGACGTTTTTTTTGCAATAAAAATTTGACAAACGCTATAAAATAGGGTATAATATATAACAATCAGGTCGAGTGGTGGAATCGGTAGACACAATGGACTTAAAATCCATCGCCCATAAAAAGGCGTGAGGGTTCAAGTCCCTCCTCGACCACTCTGATCTTGCCGCAGGGTAGAGCAGTCTGGTAGCTCGTCGGGCTCATAACCCGGAGGACGCGGGTTCAAATCCCGCCCCTGCAATCTTAGTGTCTCCATGTAAAGGCGGAATCCTCCATCCGTCTTTACATCGGGGGGGGACTCCTCCTGAGTTCCTTTGCTACCTGCTTTTAACCAAATCTTCGTTTTCAAATCCTCATCCTTACAAACGTGGTTTCATTAGTCTCGTTATTAGTTCCCCGATGCCATATTAGTCCGCCGATGCCATCCGCGGTCGAAGCACCTCCAACTCCTTAATTACCACATCACTCGGCGCAGGTGTGCGCGGAGATGTGATTCTTTCCGCAACCTCCCCGTTCATTTTCACGGTAAACCCTGCATCCCGAATCATCTGCAGCGTGCGCGATGCCGCGGTGCCTGTCGCATTCAGATAGCCCTCCAAAAATAGCGAATTCGCCGGATAGAGTGCCATCGCCTCCAGGCTACGAAGGTGATGCTCTCTGCCAGCCGCAATGCGAATCTCGGCGCGCGGATTCAGGAACCGATACAGACACAACACGCGCAGACAGTAGTCCGGGGTCAGCGCGGAAGGTGCCGCAATCTGGGTGCCGGAAATCGGCAAGAAAAAATTGACGGGAATCGATTCTACTTGCAACCGACGCAAGGTTTTCGCCGCCTGAATTAAATCGGCGTTTTCCTCTCCCATCCCGACGATGACTCCCGAACAACAGGCGAGCCCTGCCGTCTGTGCGGCTCGCAGCGTCTCCATTCTGTCCTGATAGGTATGCGTGCTACAGATTTTCGGATAGTGCGCTTCGGACGTGTTCAGATTGTGGTTGAGTCTGTCCAAGCCCGCGGCTTTCAAGGTGCGCGCGGCCTCAGCATTGAGCAACCCGACAGAGAGGCACACTTCAATCGGATATTCGGTTTTCACGGCGTGGATGAGTTGCGCCAGGTGCTGCACCCGTTTTGGGGTAGGCCCGCGGCCGCTCATCACGATACAGTAGCGATATGCGCCCGATTCATACGCGGCGCGCGCTTCCGCCAGAATTTCCGCGTCCGGTTTTAAGGAATAGGTTTCAATCTCCGCGGTCGCGGAACGCGCCTGCGCGCAATAGTGGCAATCCTCAGGACAATGGCCGTTCTGCGCGTTATTGAGGATGTGCAGCTGCACCTCGTTCCGGAAATAGGTTTTGCGCACCTGATATGCCGCGTCTAACAGCGGCAACAATTCTACGTCTGCCGAGGTTAAGATTTGCTGGCACACGGCATCCGAGAGCAGTTCGTCTTGTAGGCTCGTCTGTATTAATTCCTGATAAAGGTTTTGTTTCATCGTAGTCGCTTTCTCAAAATTCCCACACAATATCGTTTGCATTGAAAACAGGTCCTTCGGTGCAAACGCGCTGGTATTCAATCTGATTTGCATCAATCCGGACCGGACAGACGCAGCCGAGGCACACGCCCATTGCGCAGCCCATCCGATTTTCCATAGCGACTTGAGTCGGTACCTCAAAATCGGCGGCAATCTGTGCGACAGCGGCGAGCATCCCGTGCGGTCCGCAGGCATAAATCCTCGGAAGTTTCCAATCGGTTTTGCCTAAGATGTCTCGGAGGATATCGGTGACAAACCCGTGATGCCCGATGCTTCCGTCGTCTGTGGCGATATGCACTGCAATGCCGAGGGCTTCCAAATCTGTCACGCTTAGCAGCCGCGCGCGATGCTGCGCGCCGACTAAGCCGAGGGTCGGTATCCCGCGTTCGCATAATGCGACAGCCAACAACATCAATGAAGCAATGCCGGCACCCCCGCCAATAAGGATTGCAGGTTCGGATGTTGACGCGATGTCAAACGGATTGCCGAGCGGTCCGAGGACTTGTAGCGACGCTCCTATCGGCATCTCCGACAATCGCTTTGTCCCCTCCCCGATAATCTGATAGAGCATCGTTATCTGAGTCCCTTCCACCGTGTAGATAGTAAACGGCCGGCGGAGCAGCAGTCCGGTGCCTGTTGAGCTCATCACGTGGACAAACTGCCCTGGCCGCGCGTGTTGCGCGATTTGAGGGCACTCGCACCGTAGTAAATAATGTGCCTCCGCAACCTCCTCGTTTGAGAGCACCGCGGTTTGGATATCGTAAGTGTTCGGGGAACGGGTTTTTTGCATCGTGTCAACGTCTTCCATTTGTAATTCTGGAGATATATTACCATAAAAATTTGCGGCATGCAAGGCCATTTTTTCTTGCATTTTTTTGGAATTATGGTATAGTGACATAGCAAGGAGATGAAGCATGGAAAACAGATTGCGATTTCGAGAAGATGGAACCTTCAAAATCGTGCAGTTCACCGACGTTCATTGGCACAACGGTGAACCGGCAGACCGGGAGTCCGAGGCGTTGATGGCGCAGATTACAGCCGCTGTCCAACCAGACCTGGTTGTATTGACAGGCGACATTTTGTCAGGCGGTGGATGTCGGGATGCGCATGCATCGATGCGGGAGGTTGTCCGAATTGTGGAGCAGTGGGGCATCCCGTGGACCGCTGTCTTTGGTAACCACGATGACGAAGGCACTGCAACTCGGCACGAGTTGATGGCAGTGATGGGAGAAGGCGCGCACTCGTTGGTACAACCGGGCCCAGAAGAGGTTCCCGGTGTCGGCAACTACGTTTTAACTATTGACGCGTCGGGGGAGAGTTCCCTGGCGGCACTGCTCTATTTCATCGATTCGGGCAGTTATGCATCAGCGGATATCGGCGGCTACGCGTGGCTCGAACCGGCGCAGATTGCATGGTATTCGCGCGAAGCAGCACGGTTCACCGCTGCCGCCTGCCACCCGTTGCCTGCACTCGCATTTTTTCACATCCCACTCCCCGAATACGATGAGGTTTGGGATTGCCACATCTGCTACGGTGAAAAGCACGAGGATGTTTGCGCCCCGAAACTGAATAGCGGCCTTTTCGCCGCAATGCACGAGGCTGGCGATGTCATGGGCACCTTTGTTGGGCATGACCACGTGAATGACTTTTGGGGCGATTTACATGGGATTCGCCTCTGCTATGGCCGGGCCACCGGCTATAACACCTACGGCAGAGACGGGTTTCCACGCGGCGCACGGGTGATTCGGCTGCGGGAAGGGCAGCGGCGATTTGAGACATGGCTCCATCTTGAAGATGGCAGCGTCGTCCGTGAACAGCCGGAACATCATCCGTCCGAGTGAATTTTGATTGAAGAACGCCAACTGTGATTGCAACTAACTAATTAGACGTTTAGAATTTACGCGCGAGGGTATTCCGTAGGCGTGGTTTGTAACCGTGTCCTCACGCTGGCACGCTTCCAAAGCGCGCCTACGGGGCCCATCTGCGTAAGTCCTACATGAATTGATGAGGGACATACCTATAGAGGAGGGAAAAGTGAGAGCCAATTCGCAAATCTCTATCCGGCACGAAGGCGACATCGCGATATTTGACATCACGGGTTACCTGACAGACGCGTCTGAATCTACGCTGATAGAGGCGTATGCTGAGGAGGCGGTTCAGGGTGCTGACAAGCTGCTGCTCAACTTTGAACGGCGCAGTTTCATCACGAGCAGTGGGTTCGGTGAGATAATCAAATTGCTCTGGAGGATACGTGATAGGGGACAAGTGCTGCGCGTTGCGCATCCATCGAATCAGGTGCGGAATATTTTCAATACCATTGGGTTGTCGAAAAGCATCGGCGTTTTTGCTTCCGAAGCAGACGCACTTGAAGGCTTTTGAGTTCTCAAGAGGCATTTCGTTCTCCCTGCCTGTCGTTTGAGCTCGCCTGAGCTCAACCAGGGCTGCCCGGTAGGGCTCGGGCGAGCTCTACCTACGTCCGGAGAGGTTGCTAAGGGAAGAGCGTATACATATTCCTGTTCAGCACTATGCCTAGTAAACTCCACAGGCTTCCCGCGAGGAACTGGCCGAAGATGAATCCCAGGAACAGCGGCAACGCTTTGCGATACGCGCGCACGCCGCCCCCGGTGAAGAGCAGCTGCTTGAAAAGCCAGCCTAGAAAGATGGAGAACCACATCCATCCGATTGCCCACCCGTTGCCGACAGCATAACCTACCGGATAGAACGGCCACCACAGAAACTGCCGTTTGAGAAACGTCAGGATGCCGGTGAAGGCGAATCCGAATGCGATGTGTTGGATGGCTGGGAGGTTGGGCGCGCGCGGCGCGGTAATCCAGCTTTGCAAGCGGTTAAACTCGCCGACTCCCCATTGCGCAAATCGGTACTCGTAATAGAGCGCGATGTGGCCGACAACGGAGATAACCGCGCCGACAATGGAGGCGACAATCAAGGCGATGACCAGGCGGTTCTCGCGCAAGTTGAAGTGCCTGCCGATTTTGAACGCTTCCAATTGGTGCGGCATCGGGTGACACCGATAGCCATACGCGAGCCAAGACAGCAGTGTCGTATTTGTCAGGTTTTGCGCGCCTAACGGGCGGCTGCCGGCGAACAGCAGCATGATTCTATCGGGATGCATCCCGTGCAACTCATGCGTTGGCGGGCCGAGTTCGGCGCGCATGCGCGTCATCCCGATGCACAGCACCAAATAGATGGTAAAATAGCCGAGTGCTACCCACGGTGACAGCCCGGCGAAATACCAAAATGTCAGCACGAACGCAAGCCCGATAATGAGCCCGAAAACGGCGAGGTGGGACAACTTGTCTTTGGATTTGAAGGAGAACACGCCGCCGAGCACTTCTAGAATCTGCCGCCGACTCGTTACGAGCGCGAGGAACCCGATGCCGAGCCACGCGCCGCCACGCTGCTCCGTTTGGAAACCGATAGCGGTTGTCCATCCTGTCGCGCTGAAGAAGATACGCTGCATGCTCCAGAAGAGATAGAAAAACCAGAAGGACAGCGACAACTCTAGCGGCATCAAATAGCCGAGCCCTATCGCAAACGGGTAGACGTAGACTGGCAGCCGGCCCATCGCGTTCCACGGCCGCTCCGAAAAGAAGAGCTGATACTTGATTTTGAGCGATGGCAGCACCGGAAACAAGTAATTCAGCCCGGCGATGATTTCCAATCCGAACGCTACCCCGAAACCGAGCCAGATCAGTTTGTTCCGAAAGAGAGCGGCGGTATTGCCCAGGAGTTCCACAGGAAGGGTTGTCAGAGGATAACTCAACTTCTCGTGGTCCATCCACTGTTTCCGGATGATGATGTTGACGCACAGCATCATAAACAAGAGCACGATTACCAGAACGCTCCACGCGATGATGGGCCACATCCACGCTTCCATATAACGCGACTGCCAAAAGGTATCGTCGCCTTCAAAATAGCCTTGCAGGATGCGTCTGTCGGTAATTGTCAGCCACGTCGGCATGAATCGGAAGAACAGGTCTGCCCACTCATTTTCGGGTGTCGCGAACCAGCCTGCGTTCGCAACCATCGGCACGAGCTGCCGCACGATGTCGTGCCCGGCGAGCGCGGTTGCTACGGATACCATCACATACGTCATCGCGAGTTCACGGGACGTTGGCGCGAAGTTTTTAAAGAGTCGGGTGAGCAGCGGCGACAGCGCGGCTAGGAGAAAAAACGTGAACAACACGGTGGGGAAAATGGAGAAATCTGTCAATTCCCACACCACACGGTTTTCTGCAGAGATGATCCAATAACAGGTGAGGATGATGAGAATGGAGCCGAAAACGAGGGTTCCGAGGATAAAGCGGCGTGCTGAAGTCTCAGGCGCGTGGTGTTCTTTTTGGTGCATACGTTTATGATACCATAGCCGCATTCACCGATGCAAGGGAAAATATGACGAAATGATTTTGCATTTTAACTGACTCTATGCTATAGTGGTTGAAGGAGAGACGTTATGCTACACCGCGCGCGAAAAAGTGGAGAGGTGCTGCCGGGCATCAAGAAGATGCTCATTATCCGCACCGATGGCATTGGCGATTTGCTGAATTCAACGCCTGCAATTGCACTGCTCCATCAAAACTACCCGGATGCGGAACTTACGGTGTTGGCGCGGCCGCTCAATGCGTTGGTGCTACAAGGCAACCCGGATGTTGACAGAATTCTCGTCTTCGACCGGGGGGGCGCGCATCGGCGTTTGCGCGAGAGACTGCAGTTTTATCAGAATCTTCGCCGAGAACGGTTTCAACTTGTCGTTGCGATGCAAACGGCGACGTGGCCGCACTTTGTCGCCTTTCTTTCTGGCGCGCCCTACCGATTGGGACGTTATCAGAAGCGGTTTAAATCCACGCTGACGCACGCGTGGCATGGCACATACCGAAAAGGCGAAACGCACGAGGTAGATAGGAATTTGGAACTTGCGAGTTTGATGTGCCACGGCGAGGGGGTGCGGCGGCTCGTTTTTCATCTCAATCCTGATGAAATAGCCAACGCCGAAGCACTTCTAAAAACATGGAGCATCGGCACGGATAGGTTTCTCGTCGGCATTCACCCCGGCGGTAGTTCGTTTGATAAACGGTGGCCGGAGAAGCACTACGCCGAGTTCGCCGATAGACTCGCGCGCCAGTACAACGCCACGATTCTCCTCTTGCACGGGCCCGATGAGACAAGGTTAGCGCGCAAGATTCAGGAAACGATGCAAACGCGCGCTGCCGTTTACGCGCCGCCTTCGATTCGCGAATTGGCTGCACTGCTGCGGTGTTGCAACCTCGTCGTTTGCAACGATTCTGGCCCGATGCACCTCGCAGCGGCTTTAGATGTGCCGACGGTAGCTATCTTCGGGCCGACGGATTACGTGGCATGGCATCCGTTGAGTGAGAATGCGTCTATTGTACGGCGGAATATGCCGTGTTGGCCCTGCAGCGCGCATAAGTGCAAGATCGGTTGGGAATGCACCAAAAAACTTCCCGTTGAGAAGGTATGGCGCAAAATTGAGGGCATCTCTCTGTCATAAAGAGAATATGGAAGCCTGCCTTACGACAGAGGTGCTTTAACTGTAGGGCGAGGAAAACCTGTCCCTCGCCGTGCTGGTGCAAAGGAACGTTTATGAAAATCGTCGTAGCGGCTTGGGGCACAACCGGAGATGTCCATCCACTTTTGGCATTGGTAGAACGCTTGCTCAGCTGTGGACATGAGGTGCGCGTCTGTGCGCCTGCGCTTTATAGGGAACGCATTCAGCGCATCGGCGCGGGCTTCCATGAAGTAGGTATCGCTTTTGAATTGGCGCAGTTTCACAAAGCGATGGACGACATCATTCCCATGCGCGACCCGCTCGGCCCACTCCTCGTCGTCGTGAAAGAGGGGATTTTGAGGGGCGGTGAGAAGTGGTATCACGACTGCCTCTCGGCGATGAAAGGCTACGATTTGGCACTCTGCCATTCGGGGGATATTCCGGGGCAGGAAGCCGCCATCCGCCTCGGTTTGCCGTGGTTTACGCATAGTTATTGTCCCGGATTTGTTCCAACCCGGTCGCGCGCGCCCTATATTTTCCCAAATTGCGGCACCTTGCTCAACGCAGGTTTATGGAAGTTAGTGGAGTTCCGGCTGACTCGCGCCGTAGACCCTTATTTTAACGGTTTTATCACCGCTGTCGGTGGAGAACCGAGGCGGAACATCGCGCTCGATGGGATATACTCCCCAAAACTGAACCTCATCGCTGCCTCGCCGACGCTCTGTCCGCCGCCCACCGATTTCCCTGAAAAACATGAATTCACGGGCGTTTGGTTTTTAGATGAACCCGAATACACGCCGCCAACGGCACTGCACGATTTTCTGGAGAACGGCGCGCCGCCGCTCGTCGTCTCGTTCGGTTCAATGGGCGGAACAAACGCAAAAGAGACAACCGAATTGCTGATTGCGGCGATTAAAAAGACCGGACAGCGCGCCATCATCCAATCGGGATGGGGACAACTGGGATTGAATGCTGAGGTGCCGGACATCTTTTTCGCGGACTATGTGCCGCATCGGTGGCTGTTTCCGCGCGCGAGTTGCATCGTCCATCACGGCGGCGCGGGGACGACAGCATCAGCGTGTCGCGCCAAGGTGCCATCGGTAGTCGTGCCGCATCACGCAGACCAGTTTTATTGGGCGAAGCGGCTCTCCGAACTCGGTGTGGCACCGAAGAGCCTCCCGCGCCGCAGGATGACACCCTCACGTTTGGCAAAACGGATTGAATCTACCCTCACTGACTCCGCGACGGCGGAACGCGCCCGCACACTCGGCGAAAAACTCAACGCAGAAGATGGGTTGTCAACGGCGGTGAAGTTGATTGAGGCTTCTGTTGCTTGAATTGCAGTCAAATGAAAATCCTCATCTTCAGTTTCACCTTCATTGGCGATGCCGTGCTCTCCACTGCCGTTATCCAACCGCTGCGGCGACATTTTCCTGATGCGCATCTGACCTTTCTTGTTGGCCCGCGTGCGGCGGCACTCTTCACTACCGAACCGCAAATCGATGCCGTTCACATTTACGACAACCGCGGCGAACATGCCGGTTGGAGAGGCCGGCTGCGCCTCATCCGAACCTTGCGCCGCGAAAAATTCAACATCGTTATCAACCTCCGCGACAGCTTTGTGGCGAGATGCATCGGTGCGGAACATTGGGGAATGGGACGCAGCAGCGGAAATCGCCACGCTGTCACCCGCTATCTGGAAGTGCTACAGCGGCGCGGCGTTGATACAACGGATGCACGCCCTCACCTCCAACTCACCGAAACTGAACAGACCGAAGCGCGACACTTCCTTGTAGGAGAGCCCTCCCGGTTTCAACGCTTCATCGGCATTCATCCCGGTGGAAATTGGATATACAAATTGTGGGAGGCGCAAAAATACGCGCAACTCGCGACTATCCTATATGAGAAACTGGGTGCCGCAATCCTCCTCTTCGCAGGGCCGGATGAACGCGAACTCCAAGCGCAGGTAGCGAGCATGATGCATCCTTCACCTATTCTCGTCAAAACAGGAAATCTGCGTCACCTTGCCGCCTTAATCGCGGAATGCGACGTTTACATTGGGAATGACACCGGTCCGATGCACATCGCCGCCGCGGTGGATACGCCGGTGGTTGCCCTTTTCGGTTCAACGAACCACCATCGAAGCGGTCCCTACGGTGAGAAGCACACCGTCGTGCAGAGTGGGCTGCAGTTAGGATGTAATCCGTGTCATCCGGGGCGGCATCCTGGTGGATGCGGTGCTGGCAGTTGTGCGGTAATTGATGGGATTGCTGTTGCGCAGGTGGTGGAGGTGGTGGCAGGTTATTTGACTGGATAGGCTAGACTTCCTCCACCTCAATGCCTGACGCAAGGAAATCTGCTTTAAGTTGTTCGTAGTCTGTCTCGGAAATTTCGCCATCGCTAGTTGTCAATTCAATCCGAATGTTTTTGAATTGCGCTTGCAACGCGTTGACGTGTTGGGACATGTTGCTTACCTTTCCACTCGGCACGGTAAACCGGAGACGAACCGATTGTCGCGGCTCAAAAGTTTCCTCATCTGTTTCGGGCGGAGCTACTTTAGGTTGCGGCGGTTTCGGTTCCAGAACAATCTGTTTGCAACGCGATGGATGGATAATCACCTCTTTATCGCCAAGCGTCACTTCTGCTCCCTCTTGCTTGAAAGCGCGTTGGATGAGTTCAGCTCCCATCTTATCGCCGATGCCGAAGAGTCCTTGCTGCACGCCTTGGCGGATACCCCTTACCCACGCCTCACGGAGCACGCGAGGTTCACCGGGGGTGCGGAGACTGGAGTGGAGTAACCGGGCAGTCTCAAGTGTATCCTGTTCCCGTAAGTAGTGCCGCAGGATGATGCGTTCGCCGATTGTCTCCAGAACTTCCTCTTTTGAACGGAGCAGATCGTAGACTTTCGCGTCAAACGGCGTGTTCATACCGTGTGCAGGCAGCCCGAGGTCTTCCACGCGAAAACCGTCTTTGGCAGGAATTAAAAGAGTGCGGTAATCGTTGCGGACTGCTTCGTCTAGTATAGTACCGGCTTGCCGCAATTTGTCCACTACCTCTTTCGTTTGGGCGGCGGATAAATTCAGTCCGCGGTCCTTCTGAATATCCTCGTAGGCGAGAACGCTTTTCACCTCGGTTTGCAGTTGTTTCGCGCCTTCCTCAGGTGGGGTGAGGAAGAAGAGGGTGTTGCGATAGACGCGCGGGGTTTCGCCACGCGCTTCCAACACGGTCTGACAAAACGCGTCGTCGCGTTGCGGAAGGATAATCAATTTCAGTTCTGGGGTATCCGGGATGTCCATTCCATTTTTCGGTGCGATGAACATCTTCATACGCGCCCCGGTTCGGGAGGTGAAGCTCTTCTTGAGTTGCGCATCAGCACGCGAAGCGATTCTCTCCGGCTCAAGATTCTGCATCCGGATCTGCACAATCCGCGTTAAGTTAGGTTGTGTATCAAAATAGGATTTGCTGTTTTCGGTGCGCAGATAAAAGAGGTGCGTGTTCAGCTGATTTATCGCCGAATCGATGATTGCAGACGGATTGTCAGGGTGTGCTGCGCTCCGCTTCACCTGGTCGATCGTCGCGCCGCGTTCCTGTCCGCCTGTGAAAGAGTAAAGGAAGATGGCAGTCGCTGTGCGCGTGCCTAATACGAGGTTTTTGTGGGTATCGCCGAGTCCGGCATCTACCGCTTTCGCGCCGGCATCCGTGCCGGTAATATCGTTCGCGATGATGCTGTTAAACACGTTCCCCGCGTGCTTTAGGAGTTCGCCTCGGATGTTCGCATCACGTAGATCGAAATCGGCGAGGGTGATGTAAGGCAGGTTCTTCTTGCATGAGCGAGCGACAACATTGGAGAGGAGCCGCAGCACGCCGCGCGTCCGCTGAAACGTCGGAAAACCACCCCACCGTTGATAGAGGACATCAATGACTTCGGGTTGGAACGGATAACTCTCCATGAACCGTTCCTGATACTCCGATTTTTGAACGCCGGGTGGCAGAATCTTCTCTTCCGCCGCGTAATTGGCAAACGCGCGCACCACTTTTCTGACTGCGGCCTTATCAATCTCCTCCTCGACAAAAAGCCGTTTCCGAATGACTTTGGCGATTTCGGTATCAGTGACAGGCGTTCGCACTTGTTCCACTCTGCCGATAACTTTCTCAAAGCGGGAGGCGAGTACATCCGCTTTCTCTCCGTAACGTTCAAGTCCCTCAGATTGCAGCGTTGCAATGAAAGCGACGTTTTTGGCGGATGCCGCCGATTCAGTCAACGATTGCACGAACGTCAACGTCTGCTCAGCGAGGGTGCTTTTTCCTACGGAGATGGCGTTCGCGCGTGTAAGGTAGTGGAGAATCTCGTCCATGAGGAGCAACACAGGAGCATCGCTTTGGCGGAACAAGGCAGAGATTTCCTCTCCTCCCGGTGCGACGCGCCCTTTGAAACGCTGCACCTCACCTGTCAGTTGCACTTCGATTTCAGCCCAAAGCGTCCGTTTTGCGTCCAGGACGGAACCGGCAATGACGATGGGCTTCGTCTTCCACTCGCGTGCTTTGTGGTATAGGGCAATCAGCGTGTGGGTTTTTCCGCCGCCAAAGGGGGTTTGCAGTTGGATAACTGCATCGCCGCCGCGCCCTTTCAACCGGCGTTCCACGCCTTGAAGTAACGCCTTTAACCCCTCGGTCATGTAGGTTTTCTTGAAAAACCGATTCGCGTTTCGATATTCAATAGGACCTTGCCCCTTCACTACGTCACCGAGGTTTGCGGCATAGGTTTCCAAGGTGAAATTACCGCTGAGAATGTCGTTGTGCGGTTTGGCGATTTTTTCAAAAGATGCCATAGTTACGTTCTCCTTGTCGTTCTGTTCCTCCCTCCCAGTCTCGATTCTTGCCTCCTTGTAGGAGAGACTTCCTGGTCTCGATGCAGTGTATATCGGGACAGGGATGTCCCGCCTATCGGAACAATGTTCGGGACAAGAATGTCCCGCCTACTGGCCATTTAGCGATAACGTTTCCTGTTCTGGCTTTTCCAGAATTGCCGAGACCTCAGCCTTAATGGTTTCTCTATCGGCGAGCCATCCTTCAAGCCATCGGCGTTCTTCCGCCTCAAGCGGGAGAGCCAAACTCACCGCCTGCGCGACGTTCCATAAGAGTTCATTGACACCCACTTCGCTGCGGGCGAGGCATTGGAACATCTCCTCACGTTTGCCGGAACGCCATAGGAGAAGCGCGTGGTGCAAAACGTCTATCAACTCCTCGCTATCGGTGACATCGTCAATATGGCGTTCATGCGGTCCTAGCACACGGACGAATGAACCTTCCTGACATAAGAATTTCCGCTCTCCCCATTCAGTTGTCAAGTCAATGCCGAGTGAGCGCGCCAACTGGTTGGCTGCGTCAAACTGCATCCGTTTTTCGCCATGCTCTTGTCGCCAGAGGTGGTAGAACCGAGTTAGTGGTGTCGCTTCTGTTTCAATGCGTTGAGCATAAGAAGATACATGGCCACCCGCGGATACTGACGAGGTGCCGGTATGTATCTTTTCTGGATCGTAAGCGGCAATCAATTCTCGGATATCCGTAAGGATACTCTCAGCACGGATGAGAGTTCCTTCGTAATCCATAACTTCTTCATACTTGCTGAATATCTGGAGGGCACTTCCGATTGCTGCGATAGACAGGTCTGCGCCAGAGATACCCGACTCCCACAGTGCTGAGCACTGTGATTTGAGGTGTTCCTCTAATTCTGCCCTGACATCTTTGTACATCCCAAGGGGTTCACGGACTTTTTTTCGCGCTACCATGTAGATGGATGAAGAAAGCGAGGCAGTATTTTGAGCAACTAAGCGACCTTTCAACTCGGTTTCAATGGACCACGCGGCCGTAATGACAAACTCTGAATCAAGGAGCGCGTTAATCAACGTCTCCCAGCCTTCATTTGACTTGTGCGCGTAGACGATGACAGCAATTCCGTTTGGTTTCAGCACCCTATGGATTTCGGCAAAAGCCTTACGCAAGCCTTCCTCAAAAGAACGCTTACCGGCTTCCATCCCGCCTTCGCGGTGGCTGTACGCGACGATTTCATCTTTTTTTGGCGTTAACTCTGTCTTAAAGAGTTCCGGATGGATTGCACCGATACTTCTTTTGAGCCAGACGTAGAAGAAATCAGACAGGTACGCGTAGGGAATGTTATTGTAATAGGGCGGATCGGTTAGCACTGCATCAAAAAACGCGTCGGGATAATGTTCAACAGGAAGATTGGCCGCGGAAGCTCGCTTGACTTTGGCAGGCTTAGCGCGTATTTGAGCAAGGTACTTAATTGTGTTTAAGACACCTTCTAGCCGGTTAACCGATGCGGGTGCCAGATGGCTCTCCGCGTAATCCCAAACCATGGGTACACCCGATCTCCCGAAAACTCCGACAACGGCTTCGCTATCGCTACGCCATCGACAAAGATTTGAGAAGATATCGAGGATCTGATTCAGCCAAAGTCCTAAGTACGTAGTGACAGCGGCTGCGTAAGTCGCCCGGTCACCTTCTTCGCAGGACATTTCTGAATGTGCCGCTCTGATCTTCTCTATTAAGGTCACGAGAGTAAGTTGCTGGCGCGCGTTGAAGAGCGAACCATAGGTGATGAGATTATAATTGGAGACCCGATAGCCGCATTTGCTTCCTTCAGGAGTGGCTTCGTCTGGAACCGGATCGAGTCCCCAGTCCTTCGCCAGAAACGCCCGTTTTTTGGAAAGCTGCTGTTGTGCAGCGGTAAAAGCAGCTGCGTCGGCATCCGTAGCAAGGCGGTAGCGTCTCCCTCTCTTGTTAGGATGCAAGGTGACTACGGCAACAATCCGTTCGCCTATTCCGTTATCCTTTGAAAGCGCGCGCGTTTCTTTAGCGGAGATAGTGCTTTTGCAAAGAGGACAGGTAACGACTGCATTTCTGACAGTACCCTTGGATGGGTCGAAACCCTCAGGCAAGGCTACATGGGTGCCTGTACCAACGATTCGGAAAGCAACCTGTCCTTCATTCTCATAAGGGAAGAGTGCAACCCGTTTTTTCTTTTTCTTCGCTAGCCAAAACTGTTTCATCAGTGGAATGACGGCACCGCATCTGATATTCTGACAAGGAAGCGTACGCGCCCAGATATAGGCGATAGGGGAAGAACCATCGGGGTCTTTCGGGTAAAACGAGTTTAATTCGTTCGTCACCTCGTTGAGGATTTGTTCCCCCATTTTCTGAACATCCTCGTGGAGACAGTCCCCATACTTTTGTGGATATTCAAGGAGGCACTTCTGAATCAGAACAGCGACAGGATTCAGATCGCATGAGTGGGTTTCGCATCCGAGGCGTTGTGCTTCCAAAGGAATAGATCCCGCTCCTCCGAACGGATCAAGCACCTTGGGGTTTTCGCCCGCGAACCGTTCTTCCTCCAGAATATCTGTTTGCGCTGAGGTTATCCATAGAGGGTTTGAGAGATTCTCTGATTTAGAGAGTTCCGCGATGAATTGGTGTTTTCGGAGTTTAAGAGGTCCTGTTTGCTTCGTAGAAGAAACGAGTGCGGCGTAGCAGGTGGCGCGAGAGGCACCCAAAGGTCTCCGTGCCCACCACGTGTGGAGCCCCGTAATTTGCTTCTTTTTGTCGTGGGAGCCTTGTTCGCTGACTGCCTTCACTGGAAATGAGGCATCCTTGATGATGCGTCTGTCGCTTTCCCTTGTCGCCACTATTGATAACCCCAATCTCCCTGTTTCGGGAAAAATCGTAAATTACTAATAATTATACCACAAAAAAGCGCGTTTGTCAAATAAAAATAGCAAAAAAAACGCTTTTTTTAGGGGGTTAGGAACGTGGGGATAATTTTGAGCAAATCGTGGATGAAATTTCCCAGAACGCCGAGGATGAGTACTCCTAAAACGACTCTATGTTTAAGAGCTGTTCCAGTCGGGTCATGATATTCTACGAGAGGGAATATCCATCGGGCATAATCAAACAAAATTCTGAACAAGTTGAGTGCAATGAAGAAAACGTATACTTGCGCGGCACTGTGCAGCAGTCCGGAGAGTTCGCCGAACAGCGTGTTCATGATATCGGAGAGTTTAGCGGCGATCGAAAAGGCGAAGGGGATGCCTCCGCAGAGCAGGCACAAATCATAAACCCCGTTTCTGTGGAGGAGTCGGCGATGCGTTTTTCGTTCCCTAACGAAAGCCGCAACCTCCCTATAGACTCCATTAACCCAAGTAGAATTCAGGCCGGTAACAAAAATATTGCTTGCGTTTGGAGTAGGCCCGGAGGGCGACAGTAAGAAATTGAAGAGTTCGGGTTTGGTGAAATCTAAGACCAACTCAAAACGATTCCGTGGGACCCAATTGTGTAGACTTCTTAACTCTTGTCCGCTGTTGATGTAAAGACTCTTAATTTTTTCCGGAAAACGGGCAGAGTCAAACACCATAGAAATTGTGCCCAAGACCGTTTCGTCGTTCATACCGCTCACGGTTACCTTGAGTTCAAATCCCGATTTGAGCAATTCTTTATCTACGAGAATCTGTTCCGCAGGTCGGTCCTGCGGCGTGTAATGGCTTATCTCCTCATCCGCTGCTTCGCAACTTGCCTCTTGCAGTCTTTCACAAAGCGTCCTTAAGTCTGCTTTGGAAAAAGTGCAAGAGGCAATCTGCTGGGATAACTCTTTCCACAATACCGCTCGATCTTGTTTTTCCATTTCGATTTCCCGTGGATTGTCGGTTGAGGAGAGGACTGCCTAAAAACTATTGCATAGGAAACCCGATCCTCACTTGAGCGGCCGAGGGAGTTATCTCCCATGCGCGGCCGCTGGTGAGTGTCTGTGTTCCTGTTTGAGGAGATGAAAATCAAAATCAACGAGCCGAACAACGCCGGGCTCATCGTCGTACATCACACCGATGGATGCAACTGTTTTTCCTGCGGGGCTCTTACGAGGAACAACATCGTAGATTGTCGCAGGTTCGCCAGCTACGGTGATTTTATCGCCTTTTTCCCAATCCTTCACGAATTGGAAAGGGATGTAGTTCAAGACATCAGCCTCGGGTTGAGGTGTCTCTTTACGAAAGAGACTGTTGAAAAAGTTGAGCATGTTTGCCTCCATCGCGGAGATTTTGGAATTACGTTAAGATTTTACCCTAATTCCGAATTTTTGGCAAGTTTAAAATTGGGCGTTAGAAAGCTTGGCGACAGCACGCTGTTCTTTACGCTTCGCGAGACTACACGGTTTGCATCGCAAAATAAGGTTTTCCCACACTGTTAACCCACCATCTGCTTGCGGTTTTATATGCTCGGCTTCAAGCCGCCGAAAGTCTGCGGGGCCAAGGAAAACCTTATCGCAGTCTGGACAGACATAGCCGCCCCAGTTCTCATTGAAGTTTCTCATAAAATAGGATTCTTTCCACACGGTTGGGAAAGTCAGTGCCTGCGGGTCGCGTGGCGGTAGATTTTTTGGGAGTTTGCTCATGGGTGTTTCTCCACCTTCTTAATTTTCATGGCGCGCCAGCTGCCCCATTTGCAATCAGCAGGTAAATTCCAATACCCAACAGGACTGCGAAACAGATAAAGAAAATAGCAGGGACAAAGGTTTCGACAACGGTCAATTTCCAATAGGTCCGCTGCTTCTCGCCTTCCTCAAGCAATTCCCATTCGCGTTTGAAAAACGGATATGCAAGTTGCGCTTCCAATTCATGCAACGCCAGAAATTTGCCGGTGTTCAATTGGCGGTAAGAACGGATGACGACATACCATGCCGCCGCCAAAAGCATGCCGAATAGCCCGAAGCCTACCATCAGGCAGCCAAGTGGGATGCCGTTTTGACGTTGGGTCAGCGCGGAGAAGAGGACGACTAATCCCGACAAAACTAGCATGTAGAAGCGATTTGCTGTTGCTCGCCTATTGCTCACGTTATCCGCGAGTTGCGCGTGGAGTTTATAGATCTCCAGCAATTCTTGTTGTTTACTATCCATTTTCATGATAGATTCCGGATCGCGGAGACGATACTCTCCGTATTCCAACCGACGATTGCATCGGCGGCATTCTTGACTGCCACAGATGTCCGTTGACTGCCCCACGGCTCAATGGCAATAATCGGTTTCGGGGTTTGGAATTCAGTCTTAGCAATCTGGATCTCTTTGTCAATCCATTTGCTGTAACTTGAACTTGCATAAACCCCGGCCAATATCAGGATAACCCTACTAGGGGCTATCTGATTTTTAATGGCATTATAGAGTGCTTTGTCAGTGCCGCTGGTGTGCAGCGGATTATCTTTGGGCACCGAGTAGTTGCGGTAGCGAAAATAGGGCCTCGCGTCAAGCAAATTGACGAGCCGATTGTATGTATCGCTATAAGCCCAAGAATGACTGATAAAGAGATTATGGGTTCTCATAATGAAAACCTCCGGTTTGAGTTACGGTGTTACGCATCCAACTTACGGCAAGTCGGAGACATTAATATGATACTATATAAATCCTAATTTGTCAAATTAAGTTTTTATCGACCATGTCTCACTATTTCCGAAACCGAGACCTGATACCGAACCTCCGTGATAGGCATCACGTTAGGAAGCCGCTCCGCCGGGTTCTGAATGCGGTGAAGTTCCGGCTCTGTCGCGGCATTGAAGACGACGTAGAGATAATAGGCACCCTGCAGCTGCTTCGCTTTGTGCCACTCGTTGCGGGTGAGGACAACCGGGTCGCGGCCCGCGCGTGCCTTTACCTCAATGCATCGGATGGTGCCATCCGGTGTCGTTGAACGAAGATCGAAGCCGAGGTTCTCTGCGGAGATATCCTCAACGGTGTTGCCTCGCGCTTCCTCATAGCGGGTGGCTTCTTCCATGCCGATGCGTTCGATTTCCGGGGCGGTTTTCATGACG
This sequence comes from uncultured Poribacteria bacterium, assembly GCA_958296135.1. Lineage (GTDB taxonomy): Bacteria > Poribacteria > WGA-4E > WGA-4E > WGA-3G > AGPOR5. The sequence continues at coordinate 1,951,484 of CATQHZ010000001.1, read as the reverse complement.
GCATCCGCATCCGCCGCCGGTCTGACGCGAATCGCACCGGCGAAGATAGGCGGCTTTCTGGAAAGCGTCACTTCTTGCTGACACGCCTTCTCCAACCGCTCTTTTTCGTCTTCGTAACGGGTTTTCTGTTCCTCCTTGTTTTGTCTGACAAGCCGGACATCTTCGCCGTTGTTGCTACGGATATCCAACTTTAGCAGTTTGCCATCTAGTTTGATGATGAGCCGCTCCAACGAGGCGACCCCGTATCGCCTTTTGATGTCCACCTGTCGTTGCCGCTCCTTGGTAAGCTGGTCCTGATACTCCTTAAGCTGCTGACGGAGTTGCGCGCCTACCTTTGCATCAAGTTCTGCTATCTGCATTGGTTCTGTTTCCGGAGTCGGTTCTGCCTCTTGGAAGTCCCAGATAAGTGTCGGATTAAGCGTTTCCACACCGGCGGCGTTTTCGGGGAGGTAGAAGGCGAAGAGCCGTTTTCCGGCGACATCGTCTGCACCGTCTCGGATTTCGCCTTCGTAGAAGACGATAACGCCATTGAATTTGCCACCCGGGTCTTCAAAGCAGGCACCGGTTTTGAGGGCATCGGCGAGAGTTTGCTCTGCCCATTGGATGACTGCCTCAAAGAGGGGGTGCCCGAACGAGATGAATTCTGCCGTTGGGTCCGTCTGCGCGAGGGATTTGTCGAACGTCACTTTTCGGGTCCGGAGGTCTCTCCTACTGGCGTTGGGTGTTTTCTGTGCAATTCTCCGGATTTCGGCAGGGATGCGTGGGACCGTGAAAAATCCGTCTCTGCGGGGCCGGAGTTCACCGCCGAGGGTTTCAAATGCTTTCCGGAAGAATTCGCGCGTGTATTCCGGGATGAGGCCGTGTTCGCGCGACTGCTGCTGGAGCTCCTTCACCTGCGGTAGGTTAATGAACGGCGAAACAAGCGTATCCTGATTGAACTCTTTCAGGAAGTTGAGTTGCGCCTTGTCCAGCGTCGTTTCAATTTCGTCAATGATTTGTTGGTTATGGCCGCGCGCGTTCGTTGCGGCTTCCAAAATGAGCTGTGCCAGATTCTTCTTCGGGAAGAGTTCGCCGATGACATCGTAAACCCTGTCGCTGCCGAGCTCGGCGCGAATCGTTTCTAGTTTATCAAAAAGACGGTTAAAGACGGCTCCCTCTCGCGTATCGGTGGACACGAGATTAATGACATGGACTTCATTTTTCTGTCCGTATCGGTGGATACGCCCCATCCGCTGCTCCAACCGATTCGGGTTCCACGGCAGATCATAGTTGAGCATGAGGTGGCAGAATTGGAGGTTAATGCCTTCGCCCGCTGCTTCGGTTGCGAGGAGGAGCTGCGTTTCGTTGCGGAACGTTTCCTGTGCCGCTATCCGATGTTCGTGCTGCATTTTTCCGTGGATGACGGAGACAGAAAACCCCCACGTCTTTACCTTCTGCTCAAGGTAATCCAGCGTATCAAAATACTCGGTGAAGATGAGAATTTTCTGATTCGGGTAGTCCCGGTTCAGTTCATCAAGTGCCTCTCGGAGTGCCTTAAGTTTGAGTTCGCTTTCGTTGTCAATAATCCGTTGCGCGTCGCGTTTGAGGCGGTTTAGCGTATCGATTTCGTCTTCTAGTTCTTCGCGGTTCCCGGCGACAGAGAGGACTTCCCACTTCTCCTCAAGCTCCCACCGTTCGGTTTCCTCCCGGTCTTCCGCTTCGTCGAGGGCCTGTTGGTTTGGCACGGTATCCGCTAGTATTGCGGCTTTCTGGCGCAGTTCTATGAGCCGCTGTTTTCGGCGTTGGAGGGATAAACAGAGTGCCTGCGTGCTGGAGGCGAGCCGCCGCTGTAAGATGACTAAGGCGAAGGCGACGTTGTTTCGCTTTTGTGACTCCTCGGAAAAGCGGTTATACTGCTCTCTGATGTAATCCGAGAGGGCATTATAGAGGTTCATCTCGGCTTCGGACTCTGAACCGATATGGAACGGGTGCGTCTTTACATGACGCGGCAGGAAGAGGGGTTTCCCTTCAAAATCCCTGAGGGTTTCCTTTATTCTGCGGATAAAGAGGGGATTGTCTTGTTGCCGAATGGATTCCTGAATTTGGGCGGCATCGGCGAAGAAGCCGGGCTCAAGCAAATCGAGGAAAAGCCGGAAGTTTTCGGAATCGCCCCGGTGTGGTGTTGCTGTGAGGAAGAGGAGGTGCGTGGTGTGGCGAGAGAGGCATTCGCCCAACTGGTACCGCTTCGTTTTCTCAATTTTGTCGCCATACTGATAGGCAGCCATCTTATGCGCTTCGTCTACGATAACCAGGTCAAAATGCGCGTTCGCGATGGCATCGCGGATGTCTTCCTGCCGGGCGAAATCCATGGAGGTGATTAGTTGATGTTCGCGCGCCCAAACGTTTTCCTGTGAACGCGCGTTGACATAAGCGCGCGTGACTTCGGTGAAATTCTCCTCAAACCGATTTTTCAGTTCGTATCTCCACTGCGCGACGAGATGTCCGGGGGCGACAATCAAGATGCGTTGCGCTTGATTGCGGAGTTTGAGTTCCTTCGCGATGAGCCCCGCCATAATCGTCTTGCCGGCACCCGGGTCATCGGCGATGAGGAAGCGGATGCGCGTCTGTTTCAGAACCTGCCACACTGCTTCGATCTGATGCGGGAGCGGATCCACTTTGGAAATACTCACCGCTAAAGTCGGAGCGTAGAGGGCAGCGTATCGGTAACGTTTCGCTTCGAGGCTGAGGAAGGCGTGTCGCGCATCCGCTGTCCAATCCAGTTGTGCCGAGGCGGTTTTCAACGTTGCTGCCTCCTCCGACGTGAGCTCCTGGTTAATCTGTCGTTGCGAATGCGTCAATCTACCGACGATATGGACATCTCCATCGGGAAGCCGCTGGTAGGCAATAACTTGAACCGGTTCTGGCCAGAGTTCGGATTCAACGATTGTTCCGTAAGTTATCATCACTTTCTCCATTGCAAACGCAAACTATTTAGCACCACCGAGACACTGCTAAACGCCATCGCAAACGCCGCTAGCATCGGATGCAATTCGCGGAGCATCATCGGCAGGAAGGTTAACGGATACAGCACCCCCGCTGCGAGGGGAATTAACAGCACATTGTAAAAAAATGCCCAGAAGAGGTTCTGTCGAATCGTGCGCATCGTGGCGCGGCTGAGGCGAATCGCTTCAGGAATTGCGCGCAGCTCGCCGTGCATGAGCGTCAGAGCTGCTGTTTCCATGGCGATATCGGTGCCAGTGCCGAGTGCCATGCCGACATCTGCTTGCGCGAGCGCGGGCGCGTCGTTGATGCCATCGCCTACCATGGCAACAAGGCCATCAGTTTCAGTCTGTTTTTTCTCCAGCGCGGATGCCTTGTCTTCCGGCAAAAGTTCCGCCATGACATCGTCAATCCCGGCGGCTTTGGCAATGGCCTCGGCGGTTGCGTGGTTATCCCCGGTCATCATTGTCACCGTGCAACCGAGGTGGCGGAGTTCTGCAACTGCCTCTTTCGCCTCCGGCTTCAGCGTATCTGCAACGGCGATGAGGCCCTCGGTTTGTCCGTTGATGGCTACCCAAAGCACAGTTTTTGCTTCAGTTTGCAAGCGTTCTGCTTCTAAGGCGAGTTGAGAGCGGGAGGGCTCTTCGCTGAATCGAGACCGGGAGGGCTCTCCTACGGTGGAAATTCCGTGTTGGTGCAGGAGCGCGGGGGTGCCGATAATGACGTTAGTGCCCTTGCAAAGCGCGCCTACGGGCTCGGATTCTCTGTCATTGGGGAGTTCTAATTGTGCTATGATGCCGTGCCCCGCGACTGCCGTGAATTGGGGAGGCACGACGGTATCAATCCCGCTTTCGGCGGCGGCGCGGACGATTGCCTTGCCGATAGGATGCTCACTCCCACGCTCGGCAGAAGCAGCAAGCCGTAGGAGAGCCCTCCTGTCTCGATGCTCCTCTTGCCCGGTAGGCGCGCTTTCCAAGCGCGCTCCCTCCCGCACGATGATGTCCGTAAGCGTGAGCTTTCCTTGTGTCAAGGTGCCGGTCTTGTCAAGGACAACAGTTGATAACGCCCCCGCGCGTTCGAGTGCTTCGGTATTTCTGAAGAGGATGCCGCGCTGCGCACCGATGCCGGTGCCTACCATGACGGCTGTCGGCGTAGCAAGCCCTAATGCACACGGACACGCGATGACTAACACTGCTACCAGTCGGAGCATCGCCGGGGTAAATCCCGCCCCAACCAAGAGCCACCACGCGAAGAATGTCACGAAGGCGATTCCGATAACGATTGGTACAAAGACACTCGCCACGGCATCGGCGGCGCGTTGGATGGGTGCCTTGCTCTGCTGCGTCGCCTGCACGAGTTGGATGAGGCGCGCGAGGGCGGTTTCCGAACCGACGCGCGTCGCCTCAATCGTCAGCATGCCGCTTTGGTTAATCGTTGCCGCGGTTACTTCACTCCCTTGTTTTTTATCTACCGGGAGGCTTTCGCCGGTGAAGATGCTTTCGTCAACCGCGCTTTCGCCTTCGCGCACGACACCATCGACAGGAATGCTCTCGCCGGGGCGCACGATGAGTAGATGTCCCACTGCAACCTGCACGATAGGGATTTGCTGTTCTTCTCTGTCAGAACCAGAGGTCCCTCCTACCAGGAGACACGCCGTTTTTGGCGATAGCCCTAGCAGCTTTTTGAGAGCCGCGCTCGTCTGTCCTTTGGCGCGTGCCTCCAGCAATTTCCCTAATTTAATCAGCACGATAATCACCGCTGCTGTCTCAAAATAGACATGCATGCCGAGCGCGCCTATCCCCGCGAACCCGGCAAGCATGACAGCGACGCTATAAAGAAACGCTACAGAGGAGCCCATCGCGACGAGCACATCCATATTGGCAGCCCGGTTGCGCAGTGCCTTAAATCCACCGACGTAGTAGTCCCAACCGACGTAAAACTGCACCGGTGCCGCCAAGGCGAACATGAGTCCGTTAACCCACGGCGCGTGTGCCCAGCCGCCGATAACCCCAAAATCTCTCCCCATGCTGAGCAGGAAAAGCGGTAGCGTGAGAACCACGCCGACGGTGAATTGCAACTTTTGTCGCTGGAATTCCGCTGCGCGCGCCGTTGATTCCGCGTCTGCATCGACAACGTCAAATCCGAGGGCGCGGATTTTGTCGACGATAGCGTCCTCGCTTACGGAGTCCGCATCAAATGTGACGGCCGCCTGCTCCGTAGCGATGCTGACATCCGCGGACAGAATGCCCTCCATCTTTTTTAGGTTCCGCGTGATAAGTGAGGCGCAGTTTTCGCAATGCATCCCGGTGATGGGAAGGGTGATGTGGTGTTCCATTTTTATGAATCCTACAAAACCGATAGTGCACCTATGGCACCGGTATCTCTACAAATGAACAGGTTCCCCGGTAGCCAAAGAGTGATTCGCTGCGATGGACAGAATCGCCGTTTTGGCGGCATCCGCATAGGGCGAACGGATGTTGCTGCCATCCCCGGTGCGGACAGCTTCAATAAAGGTGCTGTCCATGTCGATGGTGCAATTATTCTGCGGCTCCCACCGAGTTTCGCCTTCCGCCGTGGAGAGCACTAGGGCGCGCCGGAGGCGATATTCCAGCGAACCGTCCTGACAGAAGATATCTAACCCGGAACGGATGAGGCCTGTCGTGGTGAAGCAGGCGGAGAACATGACACCGAAAACGCCGCTCTCAAATTGCAATGAGACAGCGGATGCTTCCTCAATATCGTAATCGGCATCCGGCACCAGCCCGTTGCGCGCAACGGCATAGACAGTCTTCACCTCGCCGAACAGATAACGCGCCATGTCAAACTCGTGCGTTGTTTGCTCCATGAGTTGCCCGCCGGATTTTGACTTATCGCGCCACCAGCCGCCGGGCATGCCGCCCATCCAGTAGCCCATGAAAAACCCAACGCGTCGGGAGGCGAGGAGCTCCTGCGCCTTGTCAATAATATCAAGGTAACGTTCCTGATATCCGGTCGCGGTGATGATGCCATTTTCCTCAATTTGCGCGGCGATTTCCTTCGCTTCGTCGGCATCCATGTGCACCGGCTTTTCGACGAACATCGGCAGTCCCGCGGCGATGACAGCTTTCTCCGGCGCGCCGTGCGCGAACGGCGGAATGGAGATGTAAACTGCGTCTAATTCCTCCTGCGCCAGCATCTGGTTGTAGTCGGCGTATGCCTTGCCGCCGTAGTGCGTTACGGCTTTCTCCGCCTTTTCAACGACAATATCGCAAAAGGCGACAAATTTCGTGCCACCAATCTCTGTCAATTCGCGCAGATGGCGGTTCATATTGCCGCCCGTGCCGATAAAACCTAATCTAACGTTTGACATGAAGTCTTTCTCCTTACTGTTTAAGGGCGGATTTCTATCTCCGCCCGTTCTATTCCGTAGCGGGCAGCTAGAGACATCTGTCCTTCACAACGCGCGCCTACCATTCAAAGACTGTGCCCAACAAACGCATCGGTTCATCGCGGAGCCACCGATATATCTGCGGTGCTTCGTCGACATGCACCCGATGCCGGATGAGCGGCGCGATGCTGAAAGTGCCTTGCCGAAGAAGTCGACAGACGTTTTCCAAATCATCGCATGTGAAGTGACTACACTGCAAAACGCCGATCTCCTTGTGTTGCCCGACGTTGAAGGTGTAGTTCACGTCAAATCGTCCAGCGACTAACAGCACTCGTCCGCGCGGCTTGCAGGCACGTATCATTGATGTTACCATGTCAGGGGCACCGGCGAAGTCCATGACAGCATCGTAAGCGTCGGCTTCTATCTGGGTTTCCCAACCATCGCCGCTGGTATTGAGAACCTGTTCTGCTGCGCTGAGTTGTCTTGCTTGGGCTAGGCGAGATTCTTCAATATCACACACCGTGACACGCGCGCCCATAGCGTTGGCGATTTGCGCCGCAAACATGCCGATGCATCCTTGTCCAATGATTAGCACCTTTTCGCCGATGCGCGGCTCAATGCGGCGGCAGCAGTGCATCGCCACGCCGGAAATACCGAAAAGGGCTGCTTCAGCCGGTTCAATGTCCGCTGGCAATTTCAGCAGGAGTCCATCTTCTGCAATGGTGAACCTTTCCACGTGGTCCTTGCTAGCGTAGATGAGCGCACCGCGCTGGAGTTGGGTTACGTCCGGGCCCGTCTCAGTGACACGGCCGACGTTCTGATACCCGCCGCCTGCTGGCAAGCGTTCATCCGGGGCCGAATAGTTGCCGCCGATGATTTGGTTGCGTTCAGTGCCGTTGGTGAGCCCTGTGTAGACGGCCTCGCAGAGCACTTCGTTGCCGACAGGCGGTGCAGGTTCTGGCCAGTCAGTAACGACAACCTTCTCGCGTCGTTTATCTGGCAAAAGTCTTGTCACAATGGCTTTCACAATGTGCTCTCCTTACAGCGCGCTACTAAAGCGCGCCTACCGTTGATGAGCGATATAAACTTTCTCCCCACTCTTCGCGCTGTCGTAGAGGGCATCCAAAATTTTCATGAACGTATAGGCATCGTCAGCGGAAACATCCGGCGCGATTTCCCCCGCGATGGCCATCGCAAAGTGGTTGAGCTCATAGAAGAAAACCGGGACCTCTTCTGGTAACTCACCGTGCTCGATTTCTACCGGTTCATCGATTGGTTCTCTGATGAATTCGCCATCTTTGAATCGCGAGATGCCGCCGTTCGTGATTGCACCGGTAGTCCCGTAAAATTCAACAACACTCGCCGAATCCGAATGGCTCATCCGGGAGCAGTCAATCTGGAGGGTTTTCCCACCTTCGCAGCCGACGAGGCCGCTGAAATAATCCTCGGCAGGCCCCTCCGGTCCGTCATACTGCGGATAAAGCACATGCCTGGATGCAAACGCCCACTCTGGTTTCGGACAGCCCATCCACCACCACGTGAGGTTGAGCTCGTGTGAATAGTGTTGTCCCAATGAACCGCCTTTTTGTCCGTAGACGTGCAGCCAGCGGCTATTTTCATCAAAATCGGGAATGAAGTTATATTTCCCGAAGACGCGGGCGTGGTATGGCGTGCCGATTTTCCCGTTCTGAATTGCCCGTCGAATTTGCCGATTCTGCGGAAAGTGACGCATAAAATAGCAGAATTGGAGCGTTTTCCCGGATTGCGCCGCCGCCGCTTCCATCTCTAGGATTTCCGGCGCGCGAATCGCATGCGGTTTCTGAACCAAGACGTGCTTGCCAGCACTCAATGTATCCAACACCTGCTGCAAGCGGCCCGCAGGAGATGTGGCGAGGTAGACAGCATCAACATCGGCATTCTCCAAGAGCTCTTGATAGTCGCTGTGGTGATGTGGAACTGCATAGTCAGTGCCTGCCTGCTCCCGGCGACTTGAGTCACGTTCGGCGATGGCGATAACGTTTAACCGAGATGTCGCGTTCGCGGCGCGGATGGCTTGGCAACCTGCCCAGCCACAGCCAACGACTCCCAGGTGAATGGTTTGTGTCATACGAATCTCCCTCCGAAAATGGGCGGCTCGGGTGGATATAAAAAGCCGCCCATAACAGTCCAACAGCGAGACTACGGCTCCACGATTTTGTAGAGCTCTACCTGTCCCTCGCGATATGTCTGGATGGCGAGACTCTTGACAGGGTGCCGGTTTTCGGTGTAGTGCGAAATTGTTGTGGCCCCTTTGTAACCGCTGACTGCGGCGAAGGCATCGCGAACAGCAACCGCGTCCAGCGAACCGGCTGTCTCTATCGCCAATGCCAAGAGCCGCATTGCATCGTAGCCTGATGCGGCGATGCCATCAGGCGGACTCTCAAAGAGTGCCATATAGCCCTGCACGAATTCTTGCACATCGGCATCCTGGGTAGCCACTGAGAAGTTCGTGGGATAGTAACTTCCATTTAAAACGGTGTTATCCTCCAAAATACTGAGGAACCGCTCTCTGTCATCCCAAGCACTGCCGCCGAGGAAGGGCGCGTTGATGCCTATCTTCCGTGCCTCATTGATGAGCAGTGGGACTTCTGGGAGGAAACTCGGACAGAAAACAACGTCAGGATTTACCGCGCTAATTTCTGCCAGCAATTCGCTAAACGTCGCATCACCGACGGTATAGGTGCTGCTGCTGACGATTTCACCGCCCATTTCCTGAAAAGCGGTTTGAAATGCCTGCACCAGATCATCGGAGTAAACGTCGTCGCGCTGATGAATTGTCGCCGCCGTTTTGGCACCGAGTTCATCAGCATCCATCGCGAATTTCGCCATGACACTGCCTTGGAAGGCGTTTGGCACGGTGATGAGGAAAACGTGATTCCCGCTCTCTGGTACGTGCGAACCGCTTGAACCGGGCAGCAAGAGCCGCTGTGCCTCTTGCGCAATTGGGCCCACGGCGACAGTATTGGTAGAGTAGACCGGGCCGAGGAGCGCGAAGACGTTCGCCATTTCAATGAGTTCAGTCGCCGCGATCGCGCTGGCTTCCGGTGTTGGGGGTGCAGTCGCCACGGGTTGGTTATCCCGCGAGATAAACTCCACCTGCATGCCGAGCACGCCGCCTTTTTCGTTAATTTGAGCGCGTGCAGTTTCCGCACCTTGGCTAAAGGTGGAGAAGGTATTCGATGGCTGAATCACCCCGATTTTTAGTGTCGCATCCGCCATCGGTGCGGCTGTATCATCGGGCACAACCACCGTTCTTACCCGTTCACACCCTGACAGGCAGACGATGAGAACGGAAAGCAAAACGAATGCCGTTAACGTGAAAAATTTGAGTTTCATAAAATTCTCCTTGCAAAATGTTTGAGTTTATGCTAATTTCTTGTAATGAAGATTCAAAAAATAAACGGGTTATTTCTGGCGAGCGATACGGGCGGAAACTATAGAAATCCGCCTTTACAGTCTCTCGCGGCACGCCATCCGAAAATGCCCGCCTTAATTACGGAACCTTCATAACAAGAAATGCATGCATATAATAACACATTTTGCCTAGATTGTCACGTTTTTTAAATAAGTTACGCGGAAACGGGCCCCGTAGGCGCGGTTTCCAACCACGCATCGGACAGAATACGCCCGCTTACAAGAGGAGCACTTTCATGGAACTCGGTTTTTTCACGATGCCGTTGCATCCCCCCGGTAGCGACACCACGAAAACGCTGGACGATGACATGGCGCAGATGGTGACGCTGGACCGGATGGGCTACAAAGAAGCCTACATCGGTGAGCATTTCACCTTCACGTGGGAGAATATCCCATCCCCGGATCTCTTCATCGCGAAAGCGGTCGCGATGACAGAAAACATCATCTTCGGCACCGGGATTACCTGCATGCCGATACACAACCCCGCGGTTGTCGCGCATCGCATCGCGCAACTGGACCATCTTGCACATGGACGTTTCCACTGGGGTGTCGGCTCGAGTTCCACCCCAAGCGACGCGGAGATGTTCATGGCTGATGGCGACAGACGGCGCGCGACGCGCGAGGGCATTGAGGCTGTCCTCAAAATCTGGGAGGACCCGGAGCCCGGCCACTACAAAAGCGATTTCTGGGAGTTCAAAATCCCTGAAACGCGCCCGGACATCGTCAGCATCCACATGAAGCCGTATCAGAAACCGCACCCGCCAATTGCGCTAGCTGGCTCTTCTACCAAATCCGACACGCTCATCTTAGCGGGCGAGCGTGGCTGGATGCCGATGAGCATCAATCTCGCACCGGTTTCTGTTATCAAAACGCACTGGGATGCCGTTGAGGAAGGGGCGGCAAAAACCGGGCGCTCGCCCTCTCGTTCTACCTGGCGCATCGCCCGCGAGGTCTACGTCGCCGATACAACCGAACGGGCGCGCAAAGAGGCACTCGAAGGCACACTCGCCCGCGATTTCCGAGATTACTGGTTCCGTCTGTTCGGATGGGAGAAATTCAAGCAAGATCCGGACATTGCTGATGTCGAGGCATGTCTGGAGCATCTTTTAGATACGCTGTGGATTGTCGGCAGCCCTGAGCATGTCGCGAACCGTCTGCGCGAACTCTATGAGGAAGTCGGCGGCTTCGGCATGCTCCTCACGATGGGACATGAGTGGGAGCCCAAGGAGCAGTGGGTGCATTCCATGGATTTGCTGCGGAATGAGGTGATGCCGCAGTTGGCGGATTTGACGTAACCGCCATCTCCGCAGAATGGAAATAGGAGGCCCACGATGAACACCACGTTAAGGGCAGGTGCCGCCGAAACCCCCATTACCAAAATAAAGGACAGGCCCGAAGTCTACGCCGAACTCTATGCCCGCGCGTTGGTGGTTGCCGATGACGAGAAACGGCTCGCCATTGTCACGGCAGACTTCGGGCAGTTTCCGCTTGACTATAACAAGGTGCTGCTAGACGCAATCTACCGTGCCACCGATATCCCACCCGAGCACATCGTCATCAACTGTAGCCACACGCACAACGCGCCCGGCGTTGATGGACGCTGGATAACCGAAGAATCCGAAGCGTGGCTGGCAAACTGTCTGGCAGAATTGGTAGCGGATGCAGTGGTGGCACTTGAACCGGCGACACTACGCGCCGGACGCGCCTCGGGGCAGATTGGCTACAACCGCCGACTGATGAACGACGACGGTTATATCACGATGGCACCAAATCCCGAAGGGCCGGTGGTGCCGTGGGTTGACGTGTTAGGTGTAGACGATGCGAACGGGCAGCTCATCGCCGTGTTGTTCTCGCATGCCGCGCATCCCGTGATTGTTCACTGGGCTAGCGATGAGATGGGTGCGGATTACCCCGGTTACGCTGTCAATCATCTGCGCAATTTCATCGGTGCGGATTTGAAACCCGAGACCGTTTTAATGTTCGCGCAGGGGTGCGCGGCGGATATCAACGGGTATCCGTTGCGCGGCGGTTTCAGCGCGTGCGATGTCGCCGGGCTCGCGCTCGCCTTTGCGGCAGCGCAAGCGTTAAGCACGGCGGAAGAGGTTCGATCTGCACCGCTCAAAGCGCGTTCCGTTCTCCTGAATTTACCGTTTCGTTCCCCACCTTCGGTTGCCGAGTGTGAGCAACTTATCGCCGAATTTCCCGATGACGAACGTTACGTCGCGCTGTTAGAGGTTGCCAAAAGCGGTGAAAAACGGACTTTGCCGTTTCCGATGAGTGGCTTTGCTGTCGGCGATGCGCTCTGTTTCCTCTCCGTCTCGCACGAACTCTTCTCGGAGTATCAGTTGTTTGCCGATGAAAATTCGCCGTTCAGACACACGTTCGTTTTCGGCTATACCAACGGCAGCGAAGTCTATGTTGCGACGCAGCGTGCCTACGAGTTGGGCTTGCGTGGCGGCTACGAAGCAGGCCCGCGAAACCATGCGCTGAGTGGGCCGTATCGGTTGGCATTGGAACCGTTTGTGGAGGGAGTGATTCAAGAGGAGATGGTTTCTTTGCTGGGCGCGTTAAGGAGAGGAAAAACTATCTGTGAAACGTAACGCGAGGGCCTGTCCCTCGCAATCTTCCGATTTTACTATCTTTTTTCGGTTCAATAGACTCTATCCAAGTGAAAGGCTGATAAGGGACGCTCTTTTTTCTCAAGGCAATTTGCCCACTATATGGAGAAACTACCATGAAAGCCAGACACATTGTCCTCGCCGTGTTACTTTCGCTCGTTTTGGGAGCTGCCTTCCTCGTGTGGCGCGCCGAGCAAAGTTCCAAGGCGGGGTGGGATAACTGGGTGGATGAACAGACAGAAACCGCTGTCAACCACGCAATTGAAAATTTTGCGAAGGAGAACCCGGATGCCGAACCGCTGAACGACGCACAGGTTGCTGACATCCGGCACCAACTGCGCGCGAAATTTGAGAAGCGCGCCGAAGTGCAACGCCGAAATTCATCCCTTTTCTCCGGTATCAGAGCGATACATCCTAGGGCGCAAACCGTTGCAGCTCTCATAGAAGCGTTTGATGTCGAATACGATATGAGGAACGAAGGCGCGAGCGGGACTTTCTCGCTTGAGGACGAAAATGGGGAGTTTCGCCAAAAAGTCAGTTGGACGCAGGATGAAGTGGACGCGAAACACCCACGCGCCGAGTGGATTCAGATGCTCCTTGAAAAAGGCACCACCATTCACAATTTTGACGATTATGAGGCCTATCTGAACATTCGCACGAGACTGTTTCGCGAGGAACATAGTTCCGATGCAAATGACTGGGATGCCGCGAAAATGGCGTTCATTGATAGCCAACTTCAGAAGTATCAACGCGTCCGAGAGGTAAAGCAATCCAATGCCTCCGTGGACAATTGGACGACGATAGGTGAAAATGTTCTTCCATCTACTCCAGGGAGAATGTATGTTCAGAGATCGGGAACAGATGCCTCTATTGCGTCAATGTCAAGTTCGGTAACAAGGAATGAGAGTGGGAAGATAACGGAAATTGTGGGACCGCGACTCTCTGAAAAACAGCGGTTTGAACTGCTTTACAGAGGCATAGAACCGGAGGGCTGGGAAGTTGTCTACGTTGATGAGAAAGGCAATGTTCTCAACGACGCTCCCCTTCCCTCGCGTGAGGCGGTGCGCGAGAAGATGGGCATTGAACCCGCGCCAACTTCAACTGCAGAACCTGTTCCATCCGACGGTGCTGCGATAGAGATGCCAGAGCCCTTGGATCTCTCAACGCAATCCACATCCGAACCTGCTGATGACGCGCCAGACCGGGTTCAGGGAGCCGCCCGCGCTGCGCAAGAGGCATTTGAACGCGCGCAAGAACGGGCCCGCGAGTGGACAACGCTAAGCGATGCGGAACTTGAGGAGCTGCTCACGCCGCAGGTGCCGGAACTTCCTACAGACGAAAGTATTGAGGCGGAGCTCCGCAAGCAGTTGGAGCCAGAAGCCAACTATCGGGCGAGGCTGGCGCAGTTGGAACCGGAACGTCTCCAGCGCGCAATGGAAACCTTGAACCGTTATGGACCGAGGGAGGGTCTTCGCCGGCTCAAAACCGATGATGCAGAGACAGCAGAATTGATCGAACAGCTCCTCGGTGGTAAATCTTCTGAGCGTTCGGAAGAATAGAACTAAGTATGTTTGGGGGCGGATGCTCATATCCGCCCCCCGCGCAGTAGGAGAGAAAACCCATGCAAATCGGACTGATGGAAGGCACCATCCGCCGGCAAACGCTCGGCGAAACGCTGGATGCCATCGTCAAACACGGTATCTACCATTTACAATATCACGTCTCCGCAGCAGCACCGCCGCTGGCGGAGATTCGCAAGGCGTTGGATGCTCGGCAGATAACCGTATCTGCGTTGTCTGGCACTTACAACATGGTTCATCCGAATGTGCAGAAACGCCACGATGGATTACACATGTTGCGTTCTGTCGCGGCGGCGTGCGAACCACTTGGCACTTCGGTGATGACACTCTGCACCGGCAGCCGCGATGCGGACAGCATGTGGCGCGCCCATCCCGATAATAATACGGCATCGGCGTGGCAAGATCTGGTGGAGTCAATGGCGCAGGCGTTAGAGGTGGCACAGGAATACAACGTCACGCTTGCCATTGAGCCGGAAGTGGCGAACGTCGTCGATTCTGCCAAGAAGGCCCGTCGCTTGATTGACGAAATGCAGTCGCCGCATCTGAAGGTGGTGATGGATGGCGCGAACATCTTCCACAAAGGCGAACTGCCGCGGATGCGCGAAATTATCGATGAGGCATTCGACCTCCTTGGCGAAGACATCGCGCTCGCACACGCGAAAGACTTGGACAGAGACGGCCAAGCGGGACATCTCGCCGCTGGCACCGGCTTGTTGGACTACGAGCAGTATCTCAGTTTGCTCAAGCAATCGGGTTATGAAGGCGCGGTTGTGCTGCACGGACTTTCGGAGGCGCAAGTGCCTTTTTGCACAGGTTTCTTGCGCGAGAAGATTTCCGCATCGCAATAGATGAGTTGCATAGTGTCTGATTTTCTGTTCAGAAACTGAACAGCCCTGACGCATTTTGTCAGAAAAATCGGTTGAAACCTCCCTTTGAATGCGATTCTGTTGGCATGAAAATTGCTATTGCTATTATGGTTAAAAGACAAACGGATCGGCATTTGGAGGTTTCTCATGAAGACGCTGTTTTTCCTGCTTTGCAGCATTATCTGGATACCGTGTGTTGCCCTTGCTATTGAACCTGTCGGCACAATTGGGCAGCCGTTTCCAGAAAAGCACGCCTTTCTCTCAGATGGAACCATCCTGCGCGTTGGATGGACGCATCTTCAGATTGTCCATCCAGTGACAGGCGCGGTTATTGACGAATTTGCCGAGCAGTCCGATATCAGCGAGGTGGTATTGAGTCCATCCGCGGAACATCTTGCCATTCTGAGTCCTGGTGTTGAGCCAAAAACGACTCGCGTTACTGTTTGGGATGTCAAACTGCGCCAACAAATATCGGAGTGGGAAGTTCCTGCCTACCTTGGTGCCGGGGCATTCAGTCCAAAAGGCACGCTGTTCGCCATCGGTTTTGACGATAAGATTCATCTCTGGAATTGGCAAACCGGTGAGTGGCTCGGCACAATGACGGGTGAACGTCGGCCATCGAAACAGTGCCACTCCCACGCAAGCGGCGGCGCAACTTGCGCGGAGCACACCTTGGTTTTTACCCCGAACGCGGATTATCTCATCGTCACCTCGGCACGGCTGGATGTGGAGTTGTGGAACGTTGAAACTCGCCGCTTGGAAGCGCATTTTGAAAGCCATGTGGGCAGTTGGGTAGAGGGGGCGACTGTCAGTCCAAACGGCGAGTTTCTCGCAACAACTGGAGCGGAATCGGGTTCCATTTACCTCTGGAGTCTGGAGACGCAAGAACTTTTATGGGACAGAGAGAGCGGCATTGGAAACGTTTCAGGTGCCGTCTTTAGTCCCGGCAGCCAACGTTTATACGTTGCAACTGAAACAGATGCGCTCTATTCTTCGGGCGGCGAAACTTGGAAAGGTTGGGATGACCAGGTGCGCGTCTGGGATGTTGCATCTGGACAACAACTTGATACGTTCGGGACAGAATTTCGTAAGTTGGGAGCCTTCGCCTTATCGCCGAACGGAAAAACCGCACTCCTACATTATCGAGATGCTATTGTCCTGTGGGACATTGAGGCAAGGCAACAGCTGAGGGTGTGGGCCGATTTTGAGGGCAGTTTTTACCCACCTGTGCTGAGCCCTGATGGGCAAACCCTCGTCTCCGTATCCCCCTATTTCATTAAAGTTTGGCATCTCGCTTCACAGCAATTGCGTCAGCTTATTTCCGCGGAAGGTGGGACGTTCCGAATGTTCGCCATTTCTCCCGATGGACAAAAATTGGCTGTCGGCAGAGATCCGTGGATTCAAGTCTACAATCTTCAGACAGGTGCCATTGAGATGCAGTTTCCTTACACCCGCGGCCACTCTGACATTGCCTTCAGTTCAACCGGAGGGTGGGTAGCCGCACGTGGTTATGGAGAAATCTTCCTCTTTGATGTCGAAAATCCTGAGAAGAGTAGGAGAGCCGTGCCAGCTGACAGAGGGATTTCCACATGGTTCGATGGGCTTGCGTTCAGTGAAAATGACGCATATTTGGCAGCCACCGGCGACGAAGAACGCCAAGTGCTATTATGGAAACGCGAAGGAGATACCTTCGTCTTCCACTATGCATGGGACGTGCCTGAACTTTGGACGAATGGGTGGGAAAGGTATGCGTTTGGTAAGGTTGATGGCTCAACGGTGCTTGCCGTGCCGGGCCGAGAGCACCTCCAAATCTGGAGGTTAGGCCAACAGCATCCGGAACTTATAGCAACGTTGTTGGATGCAGACTCTCCCGCGCATTTTAGTCCCGATGGACGCTATCTTTTCGCCGATCAAAACGACTCCCTCCAAATCTGGGAGTGGCAAACCAACACACCTCTTGTCCATCCACCTATTCCACGGTATTTCGCCGTGAGTCAAGACGGCTCCGTTGTCCTCTCCTATCATGAGACAGGGCAAATTCTGATTTGGGATGGGAGGCAACTGTTACCATCAGGGGCTGTTGCCGTTGAACCGCGTGGGAAACGCATCGTTACCTTGGGGCAGATGAAGCAAAATCAGCTGCTACAAAACTTTCCCAATCCGTTCAATCCAGAAACATGGATTCCCTTCCGGCTTGCGAACGAGAGCCCTGTCACGGTACGCATCTACGCCGCAACAGGACAACTCATTCGCGTCCTATCGCCGGGCATACTGCCATCTGGCGACTATGCCTCTCCAGCGCAGGAAGTCTACTGGGATGGCCGCAATGAGGTAGGGGAGCCTGTGAGTAGTGGGGTTTATCTCTACACGCTTCACGCCGGTGACTTTTCGGCGACGCGCAAAATGCTCATCCGAAAATGAGTTGGAACGACGCTAGGCGCGCTTTGCAAGCGCGCCTAGCGCGTTTGCCTTAAAAAAACTTAGATTTTATCAGACATTCGTTCTGCCAACCGTGCCAATGCCGGTGACTTGTCTAACTTTTCAAGTTCCACTTCGATTAGGACAAAGTGCTCAGTCTCCGCGAGTGCGGCTTTGAAGGCAGCGTCAAATTCGCCCTCGGTGCGGACATGGTAGCCTCTCCCAGCACCGAATACCTCCGGCAGTCGGCTATAGTTCCAGTCCCGAATGTCGTTAAACCTGCCTTCGTGGAGGTGCCGTTCCGTGCCGTAACCGTGGTTGTTTAAGACGAGGATAATCGGATTGAGCCCGTAGCGCGCCGTTGTGGAGAGTTCTGTCCCGGTCATTTGGAACGCGCCATCGCCGACGATAACGATAGGCCGCGTGTCCGGCCTGCCCAGCTGCGCGCCGACGGATGCTGGCACAGCAAACCCCATGGAAGTGTAATAAGCAGGACTGATAAAATCGTTGCGTTGGCGCATCCGCAAATCCAACGCGCCGAAAAGACTATCGCCTGCATCGGCGATAACCGTCAGCCCTTCGCTCATGAATTCGTTGAGATGCTGGAACAGACGTGCCACGCTTAACGGCGCGTCTGCAGATACCTCAAAAGATTCGGAGGGCTGCTTTGCCCATTCCACGTTCGGTTTCTTCCGTTTCCGAAGATTCGGTGAGGTGAGGCCGTGAATAAAATCGTCCAACATGACTTCTTCATAAGCGTGATAGCGCACGGCAATCTTTTCCGATGTCGCGTATATGGATTTCCCGCGTTCAAGGTTGGCTGTGTAAATGCCGAGGTTCACATCTGTCATGAAGGCCCCGAGGATGATGACGCAATCGGAGTTCTCGACGAATTGGCGGACATTTTCCCTTCCCATCGCGCCCTCATAAACGCCAAGGTAGAGCGGATGTCCCTCCTGCATCACCGATTTGCCGAGGAGTGTCGCCACCACGGGGATACGCTTTTCTTCCACCAACCTGAGCAGTTTGTTTTGATACCCGAATCGGTGGAGTTCCACGCCGGCGAGAATCACCGGATTTTTGCTATGGTTGATGAAATCGAGCGCGTCTTCAACGGCGGCATCCAAAACGGCCGGGTCGCTGAGGTGTCCGCCTGTTGAGGGACGTTGATGGAGAGAGCCGTGGATGTCCACCATATCGCGGGGGAGTTCAATGTAGCCGGGCCGTTTATATCGGTAAACTGCATCAAGCACCCGGTCGATCTCGTTGAAGGCGGAGAATGGTTCATCCAGCAGTGCGGTTGCGACGGTAATCTGCTCGTAGATGCGCTGTTGCGTGTGAAAGTCGCGCACTTTGTGGTGCAGCAGTGCGTCCTTACCGCGTTCTTTGATGCCGGGTGCACCGCTAATCACGACGACAGGCGATTTTTCGGCGTAGGCACCCGCGATAGCGTTCACCATTGACAGTCCGCCGACACAGTAGGTGACACAAGCGGCACCCATGCCTTTGAGGCGTGCGTAAGCATCGGCTGCGTATCCGGCTGCGTCTTCGCGTGTCATGCCGATGTGCTGGATGGGGCCCTGCTCAATGAGGTGATAGAACCGCAGCACATAATCGCCGGGGATCCCGAAGATGTGTTCAATGTCGTAGTGATGCAGTTTTCGTAAGAGATATTCGCCGATAGTCGGAGGTCTGTTATGCATGGGGTGTCTGTTCCCTGAAATCGAGACATATCTGGACAAGTCCGTATGAGTCTGTCCGATTTCTAAAGTTCCTGCTTCAACACTCACTGCTTCGCAACCGAAGTCTGACACGAGCTCCACAGGCGTTTAAGGTATTACCTCTCGGATACGAGAGGTAATACCCACTCCTCTCCGTCAAACCAGCGGCGAGGGTTCCAAATTCCTTGCAGCGTTCAAATCGCGGTCTATCCGCAATCCACAGTCGCTGCAGTGATAGTCACGTTCCGATAACGTGAGGGTATCCTTTTTATGTCCGCATGCACTGCACGTCTTCGAGGAAGCGAACCACTGAGAGGCTTCCTCAATATGCACGCCAAGTGCCTGTGCTTTCGTCTTCAACTTGGAGAGAAATCCCCCGAGTGCCGCGTCCGACAATGCCTTCGCAAGACGACGGTTTTTCATCATGCCTTTCACGTTCAGAGATTCTATCCCGATTGCTGAGACACCTTTCACAATCGCCGTGCTGGCCTTGTGATGCGCGTCTTCGCGGATGCAAGCGATACGATAGTGGATACGGACAACACGTTCCTTCTTCTTCCACCAATTCTGACTGCGATAGACTGAACGACTTAGGGCGCGTTGCGCACGGCGGAGTTGACGTTGATAATGGGCCAAGGCGCGTGGGTTTCCAAAGGTGCGTCCATCAGAGCAAGTGGCGAGGGTGTTGATACCGACATCGATACCCACGGGAGGCAACCCGCGTAAATCGGGTTTGGCTCGGGGCGTGGTTTCGACGAGCACCGATGCAAACCAACGATGTC
The DNA here is from genome assembly GCA_958296135.1 of uncultured Poribacteria bacterium. Classification (GTDB taxonomy): domain Bacteria; phylum Poribacteria; class WGA-4E; order WGA-4E; family WGA-3G; genus AGPOR5. The sequence continues at coordinate 1,931,700 of CATQHZ010000001.1, read as the reverse complement.
CTCGCTTCTTAATCACTACGCGCATCACGTCGCCTTTGAACCGCAACGCTTCAAACGTCCGCACCCAACCTATCTTTGGCAGGTAAAGCCGTTTACCTTCACATTTTATCGCATTGCGTTTATTGTCGACGCGAAACGATTGTTTACCCGACTTCCGCTTATACTTCGGGAACTTGGCGATTTTGTTTTTCCACCGTTGACACGCCGTGTTAAAATCATCGAAGGCATGTGATGCTACGCGGGCGATGAGCGGTTGCTGCCATTCAAACTGCGTGTCCTTCACGGCATTAAACCGAGTTCGCAACGTGCGGCCGTTTCGCCATTCGCCTTCGGCTAAGCCCGCTTTGAAATCGGACAGAGCATAGTTATAGACAAATCGGCGATAGCCCGCGTGCTGATGGAATTGGGTAACCTGTGCCGCTGTCGGGCGCAGTGCAATATTGTGCGTTTTCATGAGGTGTTCCCGTGTGCCGTGTTTCGCCTATATCACTAGGGTGGGCAATGCGCTGGCGGTGATATCATTGGCGGGCGGGCGTGTAGGCGAGCGTGAATACACGCTGCTGCAGCTCGTGTAGGCAGGTTTGCAAAGGTTTCCAAACCGGTTTCCGAAGATGTGTTTTTTGTTATTACAAAAAACACTGCACGATCTGCTGAGCCGAAGAGGTGTTATTCGGTCTCCCGAATAACACTGCACGCTCGACCGAGCCCAACACGGTAACACTTCGTATAGCACTTATGTTGGCGTTTATCACGATAAATCCGCTTTTATCACGATGTGTCTCGATTTTCGGAAGCTAGGAACGTCCTCCTTGTTGAACAGTGCTAGCCCCTCTGCCTCTTTTTCTGCGTGCTGAATTAGATATTTTCCGGATTTGAGTCTATCTCGTGCGAATTCATAATACGCCGGCACAATCTCAAATCCGACGTAATGTCGTCCTTTCATTTTGCTGACGACAGCAACCTGGCCCGAACCTAAAAACGGATCCAAAACCACATCGCCTTTCTCGCTGGAATAATCGAGGATTTTCTCAATGAGCTCGGCGGGCAGTTTTGTCGGCGTTTTCACCGCGCCCTGCCAATATTCTCTCTTGATTTCCCAAACATCCTCTTTGTCTCTGTAGTGTGCCGAACCGCCGGTTTCGGTTTTGGCATCCTGATCAAAACGGGAAAAGGGATGGAACTGCCGCTTCCTGTCCTCTTTGCAAACAAAAAGACAGTGGTAATGCGACGTGACGTATTTTCGCCGTGTTACCACACCGAACTGATATTTCCAAATCAGATGGTTAACGGTTGTCAGCTCGCAAAAATCGATGGCGATCAGCAGTTCTTTCAGATGATTCCATCCGGAGAAGATATACATGCTACCAGAATCCTTAAGCACCCTCGTCGCTTGTGAGAGCCACTCAAGCGTGAACGCGAGGTAATCGTTACCTTCAATTTCGTTGTAACCTTGAAGAACACGTTCTCCTTTTCGGTTGTAGTTATGTCGAATCGCTTTGAAATCAATGGCGAACGGCGGATCCGTGATGAGCAGGTCGATGCATTCCTCCGGCATTTCCGCCATCAACTGAATGCAGTCGCCTTGTTTTATGGTGTCGATCCAACGTTTCATTAGTCTACCGCTCCCTAGAACTTATGATAATCTGGACAAATCTATTCTAATCTAACCTGTCCTCTTATCTGTCGTAGTTGCTGTTTCAATGCGGCGTGCCTCCGAGACACACGAGGTGTGCCTACTATGAGGGCTTATAGTCGCTCCGCAGCCGTTTTACCTCTCCGTCAAGCTCGCGGCGAGGGTTCTTAAATTATGCGCGGCATTCCAGTCGCGGTCGATACCCACGCCACATGCCTCGCAGTGATATGTCCGCTCCGAGAGGGACAACTTCGTCTTCTTATTCCCGCAAGCACTGCACGTCTTCGACGATGGGAAGTTCGACGGTGCCTCGATAATCTCAACGCCGTGTGCCGCTGCTTTATACCGAAGCATCGTCAGGAAACTACTTAATGACGCATCGCTCAACGCCTTTGCAAGACGGCGGTTTTTTAACAAGCCTGCCACGCGTAGACGCTCGATGCCGAGAACGTCAGCCGACTTTACAATCGCCGTGCTGGTTTTCCTTATGATGTGCATCCTCACGGAGACAGCAGATACGATAGTGACTCTTCTGCACGCGGAACTGCTTCCGATACCAATTCCTGCTTCGGTAAACCGAACGAGATAATTGACGCTGCGCACGCCGCAACTTCCGCAGATAGCGGTAAAGTGCCTTCGGGTTTTCAAACTCAACACCATCGGATGTCACGGCAAGTGTCTTGATGCCAACATCAACACCAACCACACGCACAGGACCGCGCGGAGAACGCACACGTGGCGCACTGTCGGAAACCACCTTCACGAGAACCGATAGAAACCACCTGCCCGCACGTTTTGAGACGACACACCGCCGAATCTCGCCATGCCAACGCAACTTCTCACGCAGGCGAACCCAGCCAATCTTCGGAAGGTTCACACGCTTTTTCTCCACCTTCACCGTGCCTGCGCCGTTGTCAGCTTGGTAGGAAATCCTACCAGATCGGTGCTTATAGCGCGGGAAGCGGTTCTGTTTAGAGACCCAGCGTTTCACTGCATCACCGAGAGTGCAAATCCCATTCTTCGATGCATTTTGACTGAGCTCGCGGCACCACGGGTAGCGTTCGTCTTTCACGGCGTTGAATCTTTTGCGCAAGTCCCTATCGGATAGGAATTCATCGCGGTCGAGTCCTGCCTTGAATTCCGAGAGCGCATGGTTACGGGCTACGCGGGCATAGCCGCAGTGCTTTGCAAGCAGCGTCGCCTGCTTATTATTCGGGTCCAACACCATTAAATGCGTTTTCAATCTCATAGGCATCACCGTTCGCCGTTGGTTAACCTCCATCCAAGGTAGGTTGGGCGAGAGACACGGCGGGAAGCCGTGCTTGGATGTCTCGCCCACAACGGTAACTATATTATACCACAAAATCAAGCGGAATGCAAGTCAAAATGCACATCGATAGATTAGGGTAGGTTCTGCTAGATTCTCATAGAGTTCTCGCCACTGCACCGAGCCCTATTTTCTGACAAATGTCAAGCCTTTTCAAAATTGCTTACGACTATCCAGCAAAATCGTGACAGGCCCATCATTCACCAATTGCACATCCATCATCGCTTGGAAGGTGCCGCCTTGTGTCGGGATGTGCCGCGATGCAAGAACATCAATGAACTGCTCATACAATGCCTTCGCCTGTTCCGGGCGCGCGGCATTGATAAAACTCGGCCGCCGCCCCTTCCGGCAATCGCCGTATAGCGTAAATTGTGACACCACTAGCGCGGCACCACCTGTCTCTAAAAGCGAACGGTTCATCCGGCCTTCGCTGTCTTCAAAGATGCGCAGGTTGATAACCTTGTTCGCGATATAGTCCAACTCGGCTTCAGTATCGTCATGGGCAATGCCGAGGAAGATGAGCAACCCCTCTCCGATTTCAGAGACAAGCTCACCCGCTACCGTGACACTGGCAGATGTGACGCGTTGAATAACGGCTCTCATGCGATTTCCTTGTTTAAACCTGAGCACGGCGAGCTTACCCGCCGGCATTTGGGTAAGATATATTGCGAGCAGGAGTTCGCACCTACCGGTGCTTTGGACAAAGATGCTGCGGCTCCTGTCCCCTGATAAACGGTTCGTTACTGATATTTTTCTCTGGGCACTTGCCGACGCGCCGCAAGCCTCCGGTAACTTTGTCCACCTCTCGGAAGACGATGTTATCCGGCACAGAGAATTCCTTTTCGGGGCCCCGGGACGCGTCAATCATGAAGCGGGCCCAGATAGGCAGTGCCGCCCAAGCACCTTGCTGGTTGTAGTTATGCCGATTCAGTTTTATCGGTTCATCGAATCCCACCCAGACTCCGACAACCATATCTGTCGTATAACCGACGAACCACGCGTCTACGTAATCATTCGTCGTGCCTGTCTTGCCGGCTGATGGCCGAGTAAGTCCCATGTTTCCTGCGCGCCTACCTGTCCCATTCGTCATCACACTCTGCAAGCAGGAAGTGATCTGATACGCAACGCCTTCATCTAAGGCGCGGGGGCGTTCCACTTGATGCCCCTTCGGCGGATAGATAAGATTCCCGTCCGAGTTGACTATATATTGGATGTGAACAGGCTCCGTCTTAATGCCGCTGTTCGCGAAGATGCCGTACGCCGAGGTCAGCTCAAGCACCGTCATCCCCGATGAACCTAAGGTGAGCGCGGGTTTCGGGTCCAGATAACTCTGAATCCCCATCTTTTTGGCCAGTGAGACGATGCGGTTAATCCCCTCCCAGATGCCGTTTTTGCCAATCGGTGTTTCCAGCACAGTTCGCGCCGTTGGAATGTTAATTGAAGCAGTGAGAATCTCTCGCAAGTTGACCGCGCCTTTAAACGTCTTGCTGTAGTTACGAGGATACCACGTAGACTGCCCAGGTGCGGGGACAATTCCCCACCGTTCATCAATTATCGGCGTTCCGGGTGTTAAGATAGGGTTAGGTCCCGCCAGCTGAGAGGCAAAGACGATCGGTTTAAAGGCGGAACCGGGTTGCCGTTTAGCAGTGCCGATGGCACGATTGTAGAAGTTAATCTTCTTCCCAAAGATGTTATAATCGCGGCCTCCCACCATCGCTTTCACGTGCCCTGTTTTCGGTTCAAACGCAATGAGTGCCGATTGCAGGTAATCCTTGATCGGGTTGAGGCCGTTCGGGTTCCTCTTATTTACATCGTAATTCGGAAGGCGGCTCCACTTTCCATCCATATACCGGAGATGGTCTGCCACGGCTTTTTCGGCGACAGCTTGCATGGACATATCTATAGTGGTGTAGACTTTCAACCCGCCGCTATACAATTCATCTTTCAGATAAAGGTATCTATCTCCCGTATCCGGGAGATGAATGCTGTCGGCGAGTTTGATGAGTTCTTGATGCACGTAAGCGAGGAAGTGTCCTGCTTCCTTCCATGTCTTTTTGGAACTGCTGTTGTGCGGATTCTGTTGTATGAGTGGCGCGTTGATGCTCGCGAGGTATTCGGAATCGGTGATAAACGCCTCGTTTAGCATTGCTTGCAACACCGTATCGCGCCGCTGTTTGGATTTTTGCGGGCTGTAAATTGGGGAATAATCGCTGGGGCCCTTCGGCAGTGCCGCCAGCACGGCGCATTCGTGGAAGGCCAGTTCCGAAACCTCTTTTCCAAAATAGCCCATGGCGGCCCGTTGAACGCCGTGGAACGTTTTCCCACGATACCTACCCAAGTCAACGTAGTTGAGATACCGCTCTAAAATCTCATCTTTGGAGAACATTTTCTCAATGCGCACGGCGAGTAACATTTCTCGCGTTTTACGGATAAGTTCGCGCTCACGTCCCAAGTAGATATTTCGTGCAAGTTGCTGCGTCAGGGTGCTTGTGCCACTCAAGCGTCTTCCCATCAAGAGCCATCTGCTGGCAGCACCGCTGAGGCGTATGATGTCAATCCCCCAGTGGTTGTAAAACCGCCGGTCTTCAATAGCGATGAAGGCACCATAGAGTCTCTCCGGCATTTCTATCAGAGGGATAAGGCGGCGGGTCGCGCCTTCTTCATCGGAAAATTCGTCTATCAGTTCCGGTTCAAGATAAAAATGCTGGCGTGGGGAGCCCTCTGAATTGCGGATGCCGACAATTTTGCCCGTTTTCACCGAGACTTGAACCTGCCCCACTTCCGGGGTAAGGCGCGGGTATTCAAACTCGCGCAGATGGATGCGGACCGTGCCGCTCTTTTCCGCGTTCAACTTGGTCGAGTATTCCCCCGGCGAGCTCAATCTGGGGATTATCTCGCCGACCTGCTCGTATTCCAAGCGTTCCAATTTATCTATGAGGAAATCGACGTTATCCGCTTCCTGGACTTCGCAGACAGAGGAGTAGACTTCCAAGTGTTGCCGCCATGTCTTCTTATCTGACTTGTATTCTAGCCGCACCAGATCGAGGTTGGACATATCTTGCCAGCAGGCCAGCATCACGCCGCATCCAAATCCGATGCCGACGAAAATGACGATAAACACAAGGATGCAGGCACTGAAAAACAGCGCAAGCAAGCCTTGAAAAATGGCATTGAAGAATCGACGCATTTTATGCTCCTACGGTGGCGTGGACGGTTTCAGTGTTAAGGCGTTCTATCCACACCCGTTTTCCGGACCCGTTTGATCGTGCATCCAACAGCCCGAGTCTTTTTCGATTTTTCCGGAATCTCCTGTCCCGCGATTACCAAATCTAGCGCGGTTTGCAGATAGTGCTTCGTCGGTTCGTCCCGCTTATCGTCAATCGCGCCCCTATAGCGGAGGATGCGTTCCTTATCCAGCAGAAACACCTCCGGGGTCCTGCGCGCGGCGAAATAGTCAGCGATTTTGTTGCCCGAGTCTTTCAGCACCGGAAAGTCAAAACCGTGTTTTTCGCTGTATTCGGCGATTTCTTCAACAGGTTCCTGCTTGTTTGAATTGATGCCGACAAATTGCACATCCTTTTCGGCGTACGCGTCAAACAAAGCGACGATGCGTTCAGCGTAATCGGTGGCTATCGGGCACTGCGTCGCAAGGAACAGCACTACGGTGGCTGTTTTCTCCTCGCTCAACTGTTGCAAAGAATGGATTTTACCCGCTGCATCCTCAAGACGAAAATCTTTGACGATGGCATCAAGTTGCACGGGCTCCGGCTCGTCTTTGCTAGAGACAGAGAGCACGGTGACAGCAATGAACGCGCATATCAGGCTGATTCTCAGAACGAATGTCTTCATAATCTGTTTCCTTAGTAATATAGGACTGACGCATCTTCGGATAAGCGCGGTTTGAAACCGCGTCTACAGGACTTGTTCTGTGGAAGTCTTGTTCGCTAAAATATAAGACGTTAGAAACGCGATTTGGTTGCAAATGCCCCTTAGGTCGATTTTTCTTGCTTTGTTAACTTTCGTTTCGTATAGTATAATAATAAATGCAGTGAAATAAAAAGGAATCGCGGTCGCGAGAGCGCGTCTTCCGGTATTTATGAGATAGAGTCTAGTTTACGTATAAAAGGAGATTCACACAATGTCTAAACGCTTGACGACCAGGCAAGGGCAGGTTCTCGCCTACATTCGGACCTGCATCAATAGAGATGGTTACCCGCCGACCGTGCGGGAAATCGGTTCGGAGTTCAACTTCTCCGAGAAAGCAGCGCATGACCATCTCAGCGCGCTAGAGAAGAAGAAGTATATCCAGCGGGTTCCCGGCAAACCGCGCGCGATTTCGATCCCCGGCCGGCAGATTAAAGAGGTGCCGATTGTTGGGCGCGTCGCCGCTGGCTCACCGCTCCTCGCCTCCGAGAATATCGAGGGCTCGTTGCCGGTGCCGCTGCGGATGGTGGATAACCATGAGTGCTTCGCGCTGCGCATCATCGGCTCTAGCATGATCGATGCCGGCATCCTTGAAGGCGATTTCGTTATCGTCAAACGACAGGCGGACGCGGACCCGGGTGATATTGTCGTCGCGCTGATCGAAGACGAGGCTACCGTCAAACGCTTCTTCATCGACGGTGAGCGGGTGCACCTGCACCCGGAGAACCCTAACCACGAACCGCGCGTCGTTCCGGTGAATGACGTGCGGATCCTCGGTAAGGTTATCGGCCTGCACCGAGAGATGTAGTTTCTTCAGTAGGCGCACTTTGAAAGCGCGCCTACGCGATTTACGCGTCCAGAAACGTTTCCAATTCGTGGAGATGGTGCAACCGCACGTCCACCATGGCCGGGTCTGGACAGGCCTTCGGTTCGTCCCCGATGAGCCATGCCGTCCACATACCGACGGCTTTAGCTCCCATCATATCGGGGACGAAACTATCGCCCACATACACTGCCTCGTTTGGCGAAACGCCGAGTTCCGATAGTGCATGCTGAAAGATGCGTGCGTCTGGCTTCGCCACGCCGAGGGCAGTTGAATCGACAATCACGTCTAGCAGCGGCGAGAGGTCATATTCGTCGCACCAGCCGCGCGTATTGCCGAAGTTGTTGCTGATGACACCCAATTGATACGTGCCGTGCAGGGTTTCCAGCCACCGCCGATTTTCCTCAAGATTCTCCGCGACATCTTGACAGAACCCTTCGACGTATGCATCTTTCAAGTCCTCACGCAGTCCGAGGCGTTGGTAAATACCAGCCGCAATCGTTTCGCTGGTTTCTCGCAGCGTGCAACGCGCTGCTGCACCATCGGCAGCCATGCCATTGACTGGGATCATGGAACCGCTTTGATACTGCGGGGCTACAACGGAGGTGTCGCCGAGGGCAAATGCTGCAACGGCGGCTTTATCCGCCGTGTTGAACGTTTCCCGCGTGATTTCGGGGTGATGTTTGTGTATGAATTGATACGTTCGTTCGAGCCAATGGATGCCGTTTCCATCTAAAGTTCCACCGAAATCAAAAATCAGTGCGCGGATGTTTTTCATTGATGCTCCTATGCTATAGGACAGGCTTGAATCCATCAGGTCCGGTAGGCGCGGCTTGAAACCGCGCCTACCGAGAGCGTTCCTCGTGAGCCTTGTCTAAAAATTTTGTTAACACGGTGCCTACATCGGCGGCGCGAATGTCTGTCATGCAGAGGCGCGGCGCATCTTCTCGGTGACAGGCGCGTTTGTAACACGGCCGGCACGACACCGGTTTCTCAAGCACGATATGTCCACTTCCGTATGGCCCATGGCGTGCCGGTGCAGTGGGCCCAAAGAGAGATACAGTCGGCGTGCCAACAGCAGCGGCGATGTGCATTGGGCCGCTATCGCAAGTCAGATAGACAGCGAACCGTTCGATGAGCGCGCCGAGTTGCAAGAGTGGCGTTCTTCCAACGAGATTCAAGGTTGTCCCTGGACAGTGCAACACCGCTGCGATTTTACGTTCAGCCGCAGAACCTGTTAAAACGATTTTTACATCCGGATGCATCTGCGCAATCTGCCGGATAACCGCCGCGAAATTCTCCACACGCCACCGCTTCGTTTCCCATGTTGTGCCTAAATTGATGCCGATGAGCCGCTTGTGCGTGTCGTGCAGGAGTTGTTGGACTGCCTGCCTATCCGTGTCAGTGTGCCAGAACGTTAAACTATCGTCCGACGAGGTGATGTCACTTCCAAGTAGTTGTAGAACGCGCAGGTAACGGTGCACCTCATGCACATCCTTGTTATCGCGACAAGCTGCGGTGAGCAAGATGCCGCGCCCGCTGACGTTAGTCCCGATACGTATCGGCACGCGAGCGAGAAAAGGGATGAGCGCGTTCCGATACGAGGTAGGATGCAGCACAACCGCAACGTCAAAATTACCTTCGCAGAGCTGCTGAACTAAACGCGCCAGCGACCGGAGCCTCCCCGCTGCTTTCGTATCCACAAGGCACGCGTCAACATAAGGATGCGTTTCCATCAAATCGGCGACGCGAGGACGCAACCAAAGGGTGAGATGTGACGCGGGATATGCCTGTTTCAGTGCGCGCAACGCCGGGGTGAGCAGCACCATGTCACCTATCCAACCGCCCGTTTGACACACGAGGATTTTCCGTATCGTCCGTTTCAACAGCGATAACCTGCAAGTTAGAGACTAAAAAAGAACGGATTCGACCAGGCCTTCTTCCCTGTTTCATCCGTTATTTCGACGCGAACGTATTTCGCGGCCTCGGGGACTTGATACGCGGCTTCAGTCAAGCCCTCCCCTTCCGGTGCGAGGACGCGCCGCCCGCTATGACATTCCGCCTTGAAGACAATTGATTGCGCGGATGAGCATTTCACGGTTATCTCTTTATCGACATGATTTATGTTGATGTCCGAGATTTCGGGTCCGAGCGTTGAATAGAAAGCCCCGGTGCGCAGTGCTGCCATGATATTTTCAAGCGTAAGATCCGGCGATTTCACCATCACCCACCCGTGGAAGCAGTCGTGGGTTATCCCGTGTGCATCGTCCGCGGCGATGCCGAACACCGGACCGCCTCTGTCCAGCAGGTCATCCCAGGCCTGCTCCGCAAACCCCTTGCCGATGCCCATGCAGGTATCGTTGTAGACTTCAACGGCGAAATAGCCGCGCAACGGCAGGAAATCTGAAATCGTGTGCCCACACCAATAGGGATGGCAGAGGACTGCCTCGCCGCCTTGTGCCTTAATGTCGTCAAGCACAGCATTCGGGTGCATCTTTGCGCAATTCACCGGCTCGTGGATATTAATGGCGACGATGTGATACGTCGCGCCGCCATACGGATTCTGTGGATGCACCTCGCTCCCTGATATCGCCAAAAAGTCCGAAGTGCTGTAGCGTCGCACATCGTTCACTTTCCGATGGTCTGTCAACACGAGGAAGTCGTAGCCCCTCTCGCGATACGCGGCGAACCGCTCGGCGATTGGCAACTTCCCATCGGACTCGGTGCTGTGGGTATGCGTATTTCCGCGATACCACTGCCCCGGCTGCTGAAAAGGATTTATATTAAACATTGGGTACTCCTTATTTCTTTCTATTAGAGGCTACCCGCGTTTTTTTCGCATAACTTGCACGGTTCCTCATCTTAAAAAGTTTAACACATTCGCAACGATATTGTCAATAAATTTCTGAATTTGACATCCTAATGCGGCACCTTAAAAATTTTTGACAATATCATGGATTTGTGTTATAATGTCTTCAGGAGTTTTGATAGCAGTCCAAAATTGTGAAGAAGTGCCTACAAGAGTGAAAATCGTCCGGGTAGATTTCCATATCTGCCCGCTTGGAGAAATTTTATGAAATCCTACAGACAAATCGTTGAGGCGGCAAAAACAGAAATCCCCGAGGTGACCGTGGACGAGGTGCAGGCGAATCAGGAGAACGGCGGTGACTTCGTGCTTCTGGATGTCCGCGATGAAGACGAATATCGCGCCGGATATATCCCCGATGCTGTTCATGTCACCCGCGGGATGCTTGAATTTTCTGTTGAGAATTACATCCCAGACCGGGAGCAGAAGGTTATTGTCTACTGCGCCGCGGGGCTCCGTTCTCTCCTCGCCGCGAAATCGCTGCGCGAAATGGGATATACGGATACCGTCTCCATGGCCGGCGGCTACCGAGACTGGGCTGCCGCCGGCTACGCAACCGCACAAGACAAGTCGATGAGCAACGAACAACTCGACCGGTATAGCCGGCACTTTATGCTCACGGAAGTCGGCGAGAAGGGGCAATCCAAATTGCTTGATGCCAAAGTGTTGCTCGTCGGCGCGGGCGGTTTAGGTTCACCGGCGGGAGTTTACCTCGGTGCTGCCGGTATCGGGCACCTCGGCATCATCGATTCGGATGTCGTTGAGTTGAGCAATCTGCAACGCCAGATCCTCCACCGCACGGAGGCTGTCGGCACACCGAAAGTCCAATCCGCCGCGACTACGATTAAGTCGCTCAACCCGGACGTTGATGTCACGCCGTATAATCTCCGTTTGACCGCGGAGAACGTTGAGGACATCTTCGCAGAATACGACGTGATTGTTGATGGCTGCGATAACTTCGCGACGCGCTACCTCGTCAACGATGCAGCCGTATTGATGAATAAGCCCATCGTCCATGGCAGCATCTTCCAATTTGAGGGGCAGGTTTCTCTCTTTAAACCGAACGAGGGCCCCTGCTATCGGTGCATGTATCCGATACCGCCGCCCCCCGGCATGGTGCCAAGCTGAAGCGAGGCGGGTGTCCTGGGCGTGCTCCCGGGCATAATTGGTGTCATGATGGCGACCGAGGCGATTAAATACATTATCGGTATCGGTGAACCACTCATCGGCCGGTTGATTCTCTATGAAGCACTCGGTATGACGTATCGTGAGGTGAAAATTTACCGCGACGCAGACTGCCCGATTTGTGGCGAAAATCCGAGCATTACGCAACTTATTGACGATTACGATGCGGCGGCGGAGAACCCTGAAACCTTCGCGCCAGCCGCTGGCTAACCGCGGGGTATTTCCCCGCAAAGGAGGAGTGACATGCTACCTTGTCCTGATTGCAACAACCCGCTGACGCAGTTCCCGATCGAACAAGTGGACGTAGCTCTTGTCAGTTGCGATGGGTGTTATGGCGTGTGGCTTGTCCACCCCGGCGATGAGTTGGTGCGCGTTGACAACGTCACCTTTGATGAACTCGTGGCGGCTTACGGCACTGAATACCCCATCGATGTTGATCCGAGTACAGTCGTGCTCCCCGAGGTTGTTGAAGAAGCGTTAATGTAGCGCGTCGGGCGCGATGGTTCTATGGGCGGATACAAACGTTCCGCCCACGCACTGCATCTCGCGATGGTTTTTCTTATAACAATTCAGTTCTCCCTGTCTGTAGTTCGGGCTTGGGCGAGCCCGAACATCGGATGAAACGCTTACAGAAATCGCGGATGCACTTTTTGTTGAATATGGCAAATCGGAAAAATCGGTTATTAAAATTTGACATTTAACCGTAAAAATGGTATAATTTTACCGTAGTAAAAATTGATAGGCACCGATCACAGACTTAAGGCACAGAGGAGCGATGAGCATCACCGCCAGAAGCAGTCCGTTAGGACTGCAATGTCTATAGGCATCTCGCGGCGCGAGCGCGACACTATGGAAACCGCACAACCAGTAGATGGGACTGCTAGTCCCGACACAGAAAGCAAAATCATTGAGCTCAAACCGTTCGCCGACGAGATGGTGGTGAACATGGGCCCCCAACACCCAAGCACACACGGCGTTTTACGGCTGGAGCTCAAACTTGAAGGCGAAGTGGTGCGCGAGGCTATTCCGCACATCGGGTACCTCCACCGCTGTTTTGAGAAACACTCGGAGAACCTCTCCTATCCGCAGATTATCCCGTTCACCGACAGAATGGATTATGTTGCGGCGATGAACCAGAATTGGGGGTTCTGCCTCGCCGTTGAAAAGTTGTTGGAAGCGGACGAAAAACGGAAGTTTGCCGTGCCGGCTCGTGCCGAATACTTGCGGGTGCTCATCTGCGAACTGAATCGCATTGCAAGCCACTTGCTCTCGTTTGGCACCTACGGGATGGACCTCGGCGCGTTCACACCGTTTCTCTACGCCTTTCGCGACAGGGAACGGCTGCTCCTGCTGTTTGAGAAGGTGTGCGGCGCGCGACTCACCTATAACTACATCCGCATCGGCGGCGTATCGGAAATCATCCCGATAGAGCCCGGCTCGGTGGCGGAACAGCATTTTTTGGACGAAATCGAAAGTTTTCTGGACTATTTCGAGCCGCTCATCGACGAATACAACGAACTCCTCACGAAAAACAGCATCTTCAGTGAACGCACGACCGGGGTAGCCATCATGTCCGCTGAGATGGCACTCAGTTATGGTGCCACAGGCCCGAATCTTCGCGGCTCCGGGGTAGACTGGGATCTTCGGAGAGACGAGCCTTATTCCATCTACGATAGATTTGATTTCGACGTGCCTGTCGCGAGAGATGTCCCGGAGTTGGGGGCAGTCGTCGGGGATTGCTGGAGCCGCTACAAAATTCGGATGGACGAGATGAAAGAATCGGTGCGGATTGTGCGGCAGATTCTGGCGGAAGGGCTCCCCGCTGGCCCCGTGATGGCGGATTTAAAAGCTGTCCGGCCGCCAAAGGGCGAGATCTACTTTCGCAGCGAGGCACCGCGCGGCGAGCTTGGCTTCTATATCATCAGCGATGGCACACCGAAACCGGTTCGTGTCAAGGGACGCTCGCCTTGCTTCAGTGCCTTGAGCGCGCTGCAGGAGTTGAGCCGCGGGCTCATGGTTGCGGATATCATCGCTATCATCGGTAGTATCGACATTGTGATGGGCGAGGTCGATCGGTAGAAGCGAATGCTTCCGAAACTGTTTGTTTATAGGAGGTCAGATGCCAGACATTTTATCTCAAGGTTTCTTTGCTCAGGACTCCGCCGGTGGAAATTGGGCGGAAGAGTTTGTTCGGAACGTCATCATTCCGCGCTTACCAGAAGAGGCAGCAGCGCATTTCCCTGTGGAATTCGGTATGGTGCTCGTCATGCTTGGATGTGCAGGCCTTTTCGCTGCGGTGGTGCCGTTGCTACCGTTGGTGCTGGTGCTCGCCGAGCGGAAAGTCGCCGCCCGGTTTCAGAACCGCACAGGTCCGATGCGTGTCGGCCCGTGGGGACTGTTGCAAACGCTTGCAGATGGCGTGAAGCTCCTCTTTAAAGAGGATTACATCCCCCCACAAGGCGATAAACTCCTCTTTCTGCTTGCGCCCTACGTCATTTTCGCGTGCTCGTTTGCAGTGTTCGCCGCGATTCCGTTCGGACAGAACATCCTCGTCAGCAATTTTAACATCGGCATCTTCTATATCATGGCGATATCGTCTGTGATAGTCATGGGTGTTATTATGGCGGGCTGGTCCTCGAATAGCAAGTGGTCCTTGTTAGGTTCGCTGCGTTCGGCGGCACAGATTGTGAGTTATGAAATTCCGCTCGGGCTTTCTATCCTCACCGTCGTGATGCTCGTTGAGAGCCTAAGCATGGAAGCGATTGTGGCAAACCAGTCTGGCGGCATCTCGGATTGGCTCATCTTCCGCACACCGTTTACGTTTTTCGCGTTTTTTATCTTCTTTATTTCGTCTATCGCCGAGGTAAATCGCACGCCGTTTGATTTGCCGGAGGCGGAGTCGGAAATCGTTGCGGGGTTCCACACGGAATATAGTGGCATGCGGTTCGCGCTCTTCTTTATTGCCGAGTACGCCAATATGTTCGCCGTGAGCGCGATTGCCGTGACGCTCTTCCTCGGCGGCTGGGAAGGGATTTTGCCAGAGTTAGCCGTTTTTGGCGGCGGGTTTGACATCCTCGGTGGACTCCCCGGTTTTGTCATGAAAACGATGGGCTTAGTCTTCCTCATGATGTGGCTGCGCTGGACGCTCCCGCGCCTCCGCGTCGATCAGCTGATGAATCTGTGTTGGAAATACTTCATCCCCATCGCCTTCTTTAACATTTTAGGCACGGGGATATGGGGACTCATTTTTCCAGAGGATACACCGCTCAGCACCGGCATCAGCATCGCGATTATCTCAATAGGGCTTGTCCAAGCGTATGTGTTCGTTGGCCGAAGCCTCGGGCAGAAATCGCAGGCACAGCCGAGTTCGGCTTAGAATTTTTACCGGGAGAATTTCATCATGCAGAAATACATACGAAACATTTACAGGGGCGTTTGGACGGTGCTCGTCGGGATGCGGGTGACGATTCGGCAATTCTTTGAACCGGAAGTGACACATCAATACCCGTATGAGCACGATTATGAGAAGAAGCGGAACGTCCGGGAGATTCCAAAAGGATATCGCGGGCAGCTCTATAACCGCATCGAGGATTGCATCGGGTGCAAAAAATGCGAGATGATTTGTCCAGTCGATTGCATCATGATAACCGGCACGAAACTGCCGAAGGGCGAACAACTCTGGGATAGCATGAACGTCGTGCATTTCAAAGATGGGCGCGAAGTCATCGGCATCATTGAGGGCAGCGAGAAGGTGAAACCGGGCGAATCGTTCACAGTCACGAACATCACCTCGCGCCAAGGGCCGCAAGTCGTCGCCGACCGGTTTGAAGCATCGGGGGCCACGAGCCGCACCCAAACCTTTTCAAGCGATGAAGTTTCGCGTATCGTCACCCGAAACAAAGTCGTTTTCTACCTCGGTCAGTTTGACATCGACATGTCCCTCTGCATGTATTGCGGGCTTTGTACCGAGGTGTGCCCGACAGAGTGCCTCACGATGAAGGATTCGCTGGAAGGCGTGGAGTATTCCACGTTCGACCGTACGGAGCTCATCTTCCGCTTTGACAAGCAGGAGATGTACGGTAAAGATGAAGCGGAGGACGCTGCAGCGGCAGGGTAACAAATGGAATTCACGCTTAAAACCTTAATTTTTTACGGGTTCGCGCTGTTGACAGTCGCATCTGGCATCGTCGTCGTCACGGTGCGGAACATCGTCCACGCGGCGTTTTCGCTGATGGTGACGCTGTTCGGTGTCGCCGGGCTTTACGTTTTTCTGCAGGCAGATTTCCTCGCCGCCACGCAGGTAATTGTCTACGTCGGCGGGATTCTCGTGCTCATCCTCTTCGGCGTGATGATGACGAGCGGCCGGTTGGAAATGCGCATCCATATTGAACGCGGGCAGCTCCTACTTGGCGCAGTCGTCGCGATAGCCCTGCTGATGCTGCTCTTAGCTGTTATCGCCAATACGCCACAGTGGAAGAACGTTGCCGACGATGGCACGCAACTTCAACCCACAACGGAGAGCATCGGGACGCTGATTTTGAATGGGCAGTTTCTGCTGCCATTTGAGGTAGTCTCTGTATTGTTGTTAGTCGCGCTCATTGGGGCGGCCCTGATTTCCCGGAAGGAAGTCCGAGAATAAGAGAATCTTCTGAGCACGATTCACGGAGTCTATAGAAAATATGTCCTTACAACACTACTTAGTCATCAGTGCGATGCTGTTCACGCTCGGCATCTTCGCCGTGCTCACCCGCCGGAACGCCATCAGCATTTTGATGGGCATCGAGCTCATCCTTAATTCGTGTAATCTGAATTTTGCGGCGTTTTCGCGCTTCGTCACGCCGCCTGAAAACATTGATGGCCAGATAATCGCAATTTTTGGCATCGTGCTCGCCGCCGCGGAGGCGGCCGTCTTTCTGGCGATTATCCTCGCTATCTACCGCGAATTCGGTAGCATTCGCCCCAACGAGGTGGATACCTTAAAAGGTTAAAAAAGGAAAGGGTTTATGATCGTCCCTTTAATCAGTCTCATTTTACTTTGCCCGCTTGCCGCATTCGCGTTCTTCGGGCTCATGTCACTAGCGAGACGAAGCGTCCCCCGGCAGGACTATCTGTCCACCGCGGCGATGCTCTTCGCGCTTGTCTGTTCGCTCCTGCTTTTGCAACAGGTAGTCCCTCACCCGGAGCCGCACACTGTTGAGTGGATTTCCATCGGAAAAATCAGCTTCTCTATGGGATTTTACCTTGACAGCGTGACAGCAATCATGTTGATTGTTGTCACCCTCGTGAGCAGCCTCGTCCATATTTTCTCGATGGGCTACATGCACGGCGACCCGAGGTACCCGCGATTTTTCGCCTTCCTCTCGTTATTCTCGTTTTCCATGCTGTTCCTAGTCGTCTCGGATAACCTGCTCGGCATCTATATCGGTTGGGAGTTAGTGGGGCTCTGTTCCTATCTCCTCATCGGTTTCTGGTTTGAAAAGGACTCGGCGGCGAATGCGTGTAAAAAGGCGTTCCTGACGACGCGCGTCGGCGATATCGGCATGTTCATCGGCATGATGATGCTCTTCACTAAATTCAGCACGCTGGCACTTTACGGAGAAGATGGCATCTTCGCACTCGCAGCCAACTTGAGCACGGGAGATATGGTATGGCTCTCCATCGCGGGTGTCCTGATTTTTTGTGGGGCTGTCGGAAAATCTGCACAGGTGCCGCTGCACACCTGGCTCCCCGATGCGATGGAAGGCCCGACTCCCGTGAGCGCGCTCATTCACGCCGCCACGATGGTAGCCGCTGGCGTTTACCTCACCGCGCGAATGTTCCCGATTTTGACTGAAACCTCATCGTTGATTATCGCTTACATCGGCGGCATCACCGCGTTGGTAGCAGCGACGATTGCGATTGTCCGGGTTGACATCAAGCGAGTCCTCGCGTATTCTACCGTCAGTCAACTTGGCTATATGATGCTTGGGATTGGTGTCGGCAGTTATGTGGCGGGGCTGTTTCATCTCACCACGCACGCTTTTTTTAAGGCCTTGCTGTTCCTCGGTTCCGGGAGCGTCATTCACGCTTTCCACGCGATGCACGCGCACAGCCACGACGAACATGACGCGCACGGACACGCGCATGCAGATTCTGATGCGAACGAACACACACACGAGGACGGAGACAGCGAACTTGTCCACGCTCACGGCTCCGATATTCCCCCAGACCAGGATATGCGGAATATGGGTGGACTTCGCCACAAAATGCCGATAACGTTCGCTACGATGCTCATCGCCACGTTGTCCATTTCCGGCGTACCGTTTCTCTTCTCCGGGTTCTGGAGCAAGGATGCGATTTTAGGCGGCGTGCTGGAACGCGCGATGGAGTGGAGCTCCGTGCATCACTACGTCCTTTTCGGGATGGCACTCTTCGCCGCCGGCATTACGGCGTTTTACATGTTCCGCCTCATCTTCATGACGTTTTTCGGGGAACCGCGCAATCAAGAGATGCACGACATGGCGCACGAATCCCCAAAAGTGATGACGGTGCCGCTCATCGTCTTGGCAGTGCTCAGTTTTCCCGTTGTGAATGTCCTATGGTTTAACGATGCTTACGTTACGCCGCCGAAACAACCGCATATTCACGCACCCGCGCATGCCGGTGTCTTTAACGACACCAAGGGAACGTTTTCTCTCTTCGGTGTATCCGAGGCGGTGGCGGCTGAGGAGGAAGGCGCGCACGACACACACGCCGACGAAGGACATCACGGCCACAGTCCCGCGCACACTATCGCGATGGTTCTTTCAATCATTGTTGCGGGATTAGGGATACTGCTTTCGTGGCTGTTTTACCACAGACGCACACTCTCTGCCGAATCGGTTGCAACGACGTTCCGGCCACTCTATCACCTGTTCTGGCGTAAATACTACTTTGACGAGTTCTATAACGGCGTGCTGGTGGCACTCACGGTATGGAAGGCGCGGCTCTTCGCGCAATTTGATGGTACTGTCGTTGATGGCATCGTTAATGGCATCGGCCGTGTGACGCGCGATATTCTCGCCGCTTTTACAGGCTTTTTTGATAACCGTGTCGTTGACGGCCTTGTCAATCGCGTCGCACAGGTTACGTGGGCAATGGGCGGCAGAATTCGCCGAATCCAAACCGGTGCAATCCAGACCTATCTGCTCATCGTTCTCGCCGGTATTGTCGTGTTAATCTTGGTTTTCCGGGCTTTGTAGGCTTGGATAAGGATGGTTCTAATGTCGTTAATACTGAAGTTTTTAGCACCGTTCGCTGGCTTCCTGAGCGGGTGGCTCTTGCCCCGTTCAGCCACGGATCCGGCCAAGAGTGCCACAATCGGGTTAACGCTTTATCCATTCCTTGCCGGAGCCGGGCTCTTCATTCTCTATCTGATTTCCCGATGATGGGATAAGGAGGATTCACTCTCGATGTTATTGTCCCTCATGATTTTTGTCCCGTTGCTCGGGATGATTGTTGTTTTACTTTTACCGCGCGAGTCCGAGGAGTTAATAAAACGCGTCACGCTCTTTTTTACGTTCGTGCCGCTCCTGCTCGCTGTCTACTTGTTCGTATCGTATGACAGAGGCAGTTCTGGAACGCAGTATGAATTGGATGTCGCTTGGATCTCGGCGTTCAACATCCGTTATCATATCGGCATTGATGGCCTCAGCGTCACGCTCCTGCTCCTCACCGCGCTCTTAGGGCCCATCTGTGTGCTCGCCTCGTGGCGGAACATAGAGAAGGGGCTCAAGGCGTACATGGCGTTGTTCCTGCTGCTGGAAACAGGGATGCTCGGCTTTTTCGCCGCCTTGGATTTGTTCCTCTTCTATGTCTTCTTTGAACTGACGCTGTTACCGATGTATTTCCTCATCGGCGTGTGGGGCGGACCGCGCCGCGAATACGCCGCGATTAAGTTTTTCCTCTATACACTCTTCGGCAGTGTGTTGATGCTGGTTGCCATGATAGCGGTTTACCTCAAGAGCGGACCCGCGGGCGCGCGAACGTTTGATATCCCGACGCTCATTACGCTCGCCTCCACAGCAGGGCACGCCCTCGCCGATCAGAATTTCCAGATTTGGGTATTCCTCGGCTTCTTTATCGGATTCGCTGTGAAAGTGCCAATCTTTCCGTTCCATACCTGGCTCCCCGATGCGCACGTTGAGGCACCGACTGCAATCAGCGTTATCCTCGCAGGCATCTTGTTGAAGATGGGAACTTACGGGTTGGTGCGGGTGAACATGGCGATGCTCCCGCAAGGCATGGACTTTTTCTGCAATGGACTTGGCACATGGGGCAACAGCCTCGCACTGCTCGGCTTCATTAATATTGTCTACGGCTCATTCTGCGCGCTCGCACAAACCGATTTTAAGAAACTGGTAGCGTATTCCAGTATCGGGCACATGGGTTTCGTCATTCTAGGGCTTTCTGCCCGGAACGAAGCAGGGGTAACCGGCGCGATTCTCCAGATGTTTAACCACGGTGTTATCAGCGCGATGCTCTTCCTGCTCGTTGGTGTTCTCTACGATAGGGCACACCACCGCGAGATTAACGGTTTTGGCGGTTTGGGCAGCAGAATGCCTATCTATACCGGCATCACGACATTGGCGTTCATGGCATCTTTGGGATTGCCAGGCCTCAGCGGGTTTGTCGGAGAGGCACTTTCCCTGCTCGGGGCTTACGACAAATTTAAGATGCTGACGATTTTGTCAACGATAGGCATCGTTGTCGGGGCGGCGTATTTCCTCTGGACGCTTCAGCGCGTCTTCTTGGGCAAACTCAACCCCAAATATGAGTCGATGCCGGAAATTAACGGGCGCGAAATCTTGACGCTGGTGCCCCTCGGCATCTTGACTATTGTCCTCGGCATCTGGCCCGGTTTCGCGATTGAGATGTTCAGCGAATCCGTGACGAAACTCGTAGACACAGTGAACGCGCTGGCGAATCTATAGGAGGACGGTGTGGAAGCCTTAAAAAATATCGAAAGCCTTCTCTATTTTAGCCCGGAGATACTGTTGGTGGTGTTCGCCGTCGCTGTCATCATCCTCGATCTGGTGGTGAAAAATAGGGAGAGTGTCGCCGTTGCGTATCTCTCACTGCTAGGCTTAGGGTGCGTCTTCGGGGCAGTCCTTTTCACGCACGCTTCGCTCGGTTCCAACGAGTCCATATCCCTATTTCTCGGGATGATTCGGCTGGATAGATTCGCCATTTTCTTCAAAATCATCCTCTTGTTAGCAACGGCGGCGACGATTCTCTTCTCGCTGCGTTCCGAAGAACTTGATGCGCAGCTCAAGGGCGAATACTACGCGCTGTTGCTCGCTGTCACCCTCGGCATGTTCCTGATGGCCTCCTCCACGAACCTGTTGATGATATTCATCTCGTTGGAGACGGTGAGCCTCACCTCCTACATTCTCGCTGGGTTCTTGACGCACAGCCCGCGTTCAAGCGAAGCGGCGTTCAAATACATCACGTATGGCGCAGTGGCATCGGGAACGATGCTATTCGGGCTCTCCCTGCTGTTCGGCATGACTGGCACGGGCGACCTCGGGCAAATTAGCGCGAAACTTACCGAGATGTTCAACGCCGGCGACGTATATCCGCTCGCTGTGCTTGTTTCAATAACCTTTATTTTAGCGGGTGTCGGCTATAAAATCGCCTCGGTGCCGTTCCACATGTGGTCCCCCGACGTTTATGAGGGCGCGCCTATCCCGATAACGGCGTTCTTATCCGTTGCCTCAAAATCGGCCGGGTTCGCGCTGTTCATCAGGTTTTTCTATTCCGGGTTCGGGAGTTCAGAGCTGATGCAATCTGTCGACTGGACACTGATGCTCGCTGTTGTGTCTGCGCTAACGATGACCGTGGGGAACCTCGCCGCGCTCCCGCAGCGGAATGTCAAACGCTTACTGGCGTATTCTAGCATCGCGCACGGCGGGTATCTGCTCATGGGCGGTGTGCTCCTTACTGCTGAAGGCATCGGGGCAATTCTCTTCTACCTCGTCGTCTATCTCTTTATGAACCTGGGAGCGTTCTACGTCGTCGTGCTGATTGCTAACGAGGTGGGGAGTGAGATGATCGAGGGATATCGCGGGCTTTCGTCGCGCGCACCACTCGTTGCTGGTGCGATGGCGATTTTCCTCTTCTCGCTGACCGGCATTCCGCCGTTCGCCGGTTTCTTTGGCAAATGGGTGTTGTTTACCGCTGTCATTGACAAAGGGCTGTATTGGCTAGCGTTTGTCGGATTACTCAACAGCGTGGTGTCGCTTTACTACTACGCCCGCATTGTCAAGGCGATGTATCTGGAGAGCACGGAAGATACGGAAACGGAGCGCGTCTCCTTCTCTACCGGCACGTTCGCGTTGCTGAGCGTCTTCGTTGTGCCGACGGTGCTCATCGGATTTCTGAACATTTTCTATACGTTTTCCAACATTGCATTGCAACCGTAATCTAAAAGGCACCATTCCTTTAAAACGCTGTGAGCATGCAATGTTTATAGAAACGGCAAAAAAATTTGACAAACGGGAATTATTAGGGTATAATTATAACTGTATGATGCAGCAGTGGCCGATTTCCGGCGAGATAACGCGGTGTCGTCAATCGCGTCGGAGGTTTTCGGTTTAGTTTTATTTAACCAAATTAACGACAATTGCCCGGTCGTCTAATGGTAGGACGCGTGGCTCTGGACCACGTAGTGAAGGTTCGAGTCCTTCCCGGGCAGTTTTTGTGGCGCTATCGTCTAGGGGTCAGGACGGATGGTTCTCAGCCATCAAACCGGGGTTCGAATCCCCGTAGCGCTATTTTTCGTACTGGCGCAAAGCGTTCGATTAGGGGTGTTGTGCAGGTATGTTTCTCTGCGTAACCCGATATCGACGTTGTTGATATCTACGTTTTTGATTTTGGCAAAGAAGACAGCATTTGCCAGGAAAATTCAGTTCTCGCAGGAAGGGTAAGGACAGATTGCTAGAACTGTCCGTTTGCGCTGCGTGTCGGGCGGAGAAAGACAGTTGAAGAAACGCCCTAGCAAAAACCCCTTACCCTTCAACGCTCGAAAATGGAAAACGAAAGGGGCCTGGGCGTTTGCGGAGAGATTCTCATGACGACAAAAAGCACCTACATGTTGGAGAAAAACCGGAATGAACGATACTCACAAACACACCAACCGCCTCATCCATGAGACTAGCCCCTACCTCCTCCAGCACGCACACAATCCTGTCGACTGGTATCCGTGGGGCGAAGAGGCGTTGGAACACGCCAAGCGCGAGAATAAACCCATCCTGTTGAGCATCGGCTACTCTGCCTGCCACTGGTGCCACGTCATGGAACGCGAATCCTTTGAAAATGAGGACATCGCCGCAGTCATGAACGAACTTTTCGTCAATATCAAGGTGGACCGGGAGGAACGTCCCGATTTAGACGAAATTTACATGAACGCTGTTCAGTTCATGACGCGCACCGGTGGCTGGCCGATGACCGTTTTCCTCACGCCAGAACTCAAACCCTTCTACGGCGGCACCTATTACCCACCCACAGACCGGTACGGCAGGCCCGGATTCCCGAAGGTGATGCACGCTGTCGCGGAAGCGTTTCGCGAGCAAAATGCACAGGTGCTACAGCAGGCAGACCAGATTACAGACTACCTCGCGCAGGTAAGTAGGGCGGTCGACCCGCACGAGCATGAGCTCACTGAGCATTTGATGGAGAACGCCTTTCAACACTACCGTTCGCAGTTTGATTCGCAGGATGGCGGTTTCGGCACTGCGCCCAAGTTCCCACCGAGCATGGGATTGCCGTTCCTCCTCCGCTATTGGCACCACAGCGGTGCCCTGCAGGCTTTGGAAATGGTTGAATTGACGTTGGAGAAGATGGCACGCGGCGGTATGTATGACCAGGTTGGCGGCGGCTTCCACCGCTATGCCACCGATGCACGCTGGCTCGTCCCGCACTTTGAGAAGATGCTTTACGATAACTCGCAACTTGTCGTCGCCTATTTTGAGGCGTATCAAGCGACGCAGAAACCGTTCTATCGCGACATCGCAACGGATACGCTTGATTACGTGCTGCGGGAGATGTATGACGCGGAAAACGGCGGCTTTTATTCCACGCAAGACGCTGATAGCGAAGGCGTGGAAGGCAAGTTCTTTGTCTGGGAGCCCTCCGAAGTGGAAGACATCATCGGCGAAGAGAACTCGGCTATCTTCTGTGAGTTTTACGACATTACGCCGCAGGGTAACTTTGAAGGGGAAAATATCCTCCACGTCCAAACGCCAGAGGACATTTTCGCCGGAAAACTGCGGATGGAATTGAGTGAGTTGGAGACGATTCTCGCCGATGGCAAGCAGAAACTCTTTGCTGCCAGAGAGAGACGGATTAAACCCGGGCTGGACGACAAAATCCTGACCAGTTGGAATGGGCTCATGCTCCGCGGCATGGCGATGGGTTACCAACTCACGGGTAAATCTGAATACCTTACGGCGTGCGAAAAATCCGCCGAGTTCGTCTTGACGACGCTCTCACAAGAGAACGGCCTCTTGTTGCGCACGTATCGTGCTGGCAAAAGCCACCTCAACGCTTACCTTGAGGATTATTCCTATTTTATCGCCGGCCTCGTTGCGCTTTACGAGGCAAGTTTTGAACCGCGCTGGCTTGCCGAAGCCGAACGCCTTGCACATCTCATGATTGAGCAGTTCGGCGATGAGAGCGGCGGTGGCTTCTACTTCACTGGGAAAGCACACGAGACGCTTATCGTGCAATCCAAATCGGCTTACGACGGTGCCACGCCATCTGGTGCCTCCATGGCGATTCACAGCCTATTGCGGCTTGCCAAACACTTAGATAAACCCGAATT
The DNA here is from genome assembly GCA_958296135.1 of uncultured Poribacteria bacterium. Taxonomy (GTDB): domain Bacteria; phylum Poribacteria; class WGA-4E; order WGA-4E; family WGA-3G; genus AGPOR5. The sequence continues at coordinate 1,907,101 of CATQHZ010000001.1, read as the reverse complement.
CCACGAAAAAGCGGTGGAAACGCTGAAACTCTACTTCCATCAGATGGAGGCGATGCCCTCAGGTTCCGGACAGCTGCTTTGTGAACTAGCGTTCCTACTGTCAACCCCGAAAGAGATTGCGATTGTAGGACAGGCACCAGACGCGATGTTAACGGCGTTGCATGGACAGTATTTACCGAACAAAATTGTCGCCGCGACTGACTCTTCGTCGGAATTACCGCTCCTTGCTGGCAAAACGCAGGTAGATAACGGCACGATGGCTTATGTCTGTGAGAATTATGCTTGTCAAGTTCCGACAACAGAAGTGGACGCGTTCGTGGAAATGCTGGGTACGTAACTACCCGTTTTTACGGCACCAACTGCACCTTAATCGAATCCGCGCCTTTCCGAACCATCTCAAATGCTGTGAGGTATTCCTCTAGCGGCAATTGATGCGTCACGATAAGACTTACATCGATTGCTCCACGGTGGATATAGTCAATCGCAAGCGGATAGGCATAAGGCCCCAGATGTGCCCCGTGGATGTTCAGTTCCTTCGTATCGCCGATGATAGTCCAGTCTACCGTCACCGGCTCGCGCATGACGCTGAATTCCACGAAGGTGCCAGCCTTCCGAATCATGCGGAGCCCCTGCTCTACCGCGTGCGGATGCCCTGTTGCCTCAATGTAGACATCGCATCCGTAGCCTTCCGTCAAATCCAAGACTTGCTGGACAGCGTCCGTTTTTGCGGGGTTGATAGCCAGGTCTGCGCCTAACTTTCTCGCAATTTCTAACCGCTTCGGTATCAAATCGATAGCGATGAGCATGCCGGGGTTTTTCAACTTAGCTGCGCCTATCATCCCGAGGCCGAGTGTGCCTGCGCCGGCGATGACGACGACATCGCCAAACTCAATCTCCCCGCGCTGCACGGCGTGAATAGAACAGGCGAGCGGTTCAATCATCGCCGCGTGCGCTGCCGGCATATTTGATGGCACTTTGTGGACAAGCGAACGCGCGGGGAACTTCATATAGTCCGCCATGCCGCCGTTGACAACCGGTTGAAAACCGTAGATGTTGTGGACTTGGCACAGCCAATACTTCCCAGTCTGGCAGTAGCGGCACGCCCAACACGGGACAATCTGCTCCGCTATGGTGGTATCACCAATCTGGATGCCATATTTTTCGCCCGCGCCTTCGCCGAGTTCAACGACTTCACCGATAAATTCGTGCCCGGCGATGACAGGAGCCTCCACATAAGGTGCCCGGTGTTCATCGCCCCAGAAAAGCGGCGCGCCGGTCCAACACTTAATGTCGCTGGCGCAAACGCCGCAGGCGTTCACTTTGACGACGACTTCGCCGGGCCCTGCGTGCGGCATAGGGACTTCCTCAAGGCGGTAATCCCAAGGTTCGCGACACATAATTGCGCGCATGGTTTTCGGAACCTCCTCTATGCCGCCTTGCGCTGCGTCAAACGCCGCCTTGCGCTGGCGCGGGCGAGCCCGACATCCAGCGTGATATGCCGGTAATCGGTAATGCCGAGGTTGATCGCGTGTGCTGTCTCAAGGTTGAAACCCCACTCGATCCATTCCGGCATATCCGCCTCCGGAATATCGCCCGCGACGATAACCTTCATGATGCTTATGCCTTTCCCCGCGTCGTAGGCACGCTGGATGTAGTCTAGATGCTGTGCAAACGGCCCACCTTCTAACATCCGCCCCTCCTTATTCGCAGTAGTGAGGATGACATCAAGTTCCGGATGCGCGATAACTGCATCCATGACAGGGCCGGTGTAAATGTGCGTGGAACACCCGATAATCCGGATTTTGCCAGCCGTTTTGGCATCGCGGAACGCCTCAAGCGCGCCTTCTCGCGATGCTAAGTCTTCCGGCGTGGCGATACCATGCAACAGCAGGACATCCAGATACTCGGTTTTCAGTTCGCGAAGGGAACGCGCGATGCTTTGCGCGGCACCGTCGTAATCTTTCGCGCCTGTCTTCGTTTGGATGACAACTTCTTCCCGGCGAATCTGCTGCACTGCCTCACCGAGATGCGGCTGCGTGCCATATCCTTCGGCGGTATCCCAAAAGGTGATGCCTTCGTCAAGTGCTTTCAGCATCAGTGCACCACCGGATGCGTAACTGTCGCAGGTATGGTTGAGATGCCCCGCGCCGAGGCAGAGCCGCGATATTTCCAAACCCGTTTTTCCGTATGCTAAGTATTCCATGGTGTCCTCCATCGTTCTGTGCTATTTTATATAGGTTAACCGAATTTGCATAAAAATGCAACGCTTTTTTATTTCCCAATCGACTACGTCTCCTACCGTAGGACGAGGGCCCGGCGAGCACTAATCGCCGAGGGTTTCCTCGCTATGCTCCAACCGAGCCCAAACCTGCTCCGCGGGAAAATAAATTTGACTTTCGATTGGACATATCGTATAATATATTATGGGTTGAAGGCATTTCAACTCTAAATCCTAACGATAGAGGGAGGATTATGAAAGCAAACGAAACAAGTTTTTTGCGATTCCTTCAAGGACCGAAGCAGTTTCTTGTTCCCATCTTTCAACGCAGATATAGTTGGGAAAAGAAGCACTGCCAACGGCTGTGGGATGACATCATGCGCATCGGAGCAAATCCGGGGATTACGTCTCATTTTCTCGGTTCAATCGTCTACATGCAACCGGGGGTTGGGAACATTTCAACGGTGCCAGAATTTCTGGTTATTGATGGGCAACAACGGTTAACTACCCTATCTCTTTTGCTTTTGGGACTCGGTAAAGCAATTGAAGAAAAGCGTAGTGACATTGGCATAAGTCCCAGACAACTCTCAAATTATTATCTTTTTAACGCCGATGAAGAGGACGAACTGCGCTACAAACAACTGTTAACGCGCCATGACAAGGATACGCTGATCCAGTTGTTGGAGCGTAGAGAACCCGCAGATGCTTCACATCGCTTGGTGGAGAACTACGCCTTTTTTAAAGTCAAGCTTGAAAGAGCTGAACTTGGCGTAGTATACGAGGGCATTAAAAAGTTAATGATTGTGGACATCGCGCTAGAGCGTGGACATGATAATCCGCAACTGATCTTTGAGAGCCTCAATTCCACTGGACTCAGCCTATCGCAAGCGGATCTCATACGCAACTACGTGCTTATGGGCCAGGATACCGATCTCCAGAAGATGCTTTACGAAGAGTATTGGTTTCCTATGGAGCAACGTTTTGGGGACGCATACTCCAAGCGGTTTGACCGGTTCATAAGAGACTATCTCACGTTAATGACAGGGAAGATCCCAAACATTCGCAGCGTTTACGAGAGTTTCAAAGTGCATGTTCCTAGCATAGAATCTCAGGACGCGTTAGAAGCGGTTGCGGCAATTGCGCGCTATTCAAGGCACTATGTTCGTATTGCTTTGCTTCAAGAAGAAGATCAGGAAATCCGAGATTGTTTTGCGGATATTCTGGACCTTGGCGTTGAAGTAGCGTTTCCGTTCTTACTTGGAGTCTATGAGGATTGGACGCAATGCCGTATCGAAAAATCCGAACTGATTGAGATTCTTCGGTTGGTGGAGAGTTACGTCTTCCGGCGCGCTATCTGTGGTATTCCAACGAACAGTTTGAATAAGACCTTCGCGGGACTGACGAAGGAAATTGACAAAAGCAATTACCTTCAAAGTGTGAAGGCCGCTTTCTTGAGAATGTCCGCCTACAGACGTTATCCAGCCAACTCCGAGTTCCGGCGGGAATTGATGGTTAAAGATGTCTATAATTTTGACAGGCGCGAGTATCTGCTGCGCAAATTGGAAAACTATGAACGTAGAGAACCCGTTAACGTTTCGGAGTACTCAACCGAGCACGTGATGCCGCAAACACTGTCTGAGGCATGGGAAGCTGAACTTGGCGGAAACTTCCGAGAAACGCAGGAGAAGTACCTCCACACGATCGGGAACCTCACCTTTACGGGTTCCAATTCAAAGTTGGGCAATCGCTCCTTCCGCGAGAAGCAGTATATGAAAGACGGATTTCGCGATAGCCCGTTGCGCTTGAATCGTAGCCTTGCCCGAGCGGAGAAGTGGGACGAAGAGACTATCCGAGAAAGGGCAGAGGAACTCGCCGAGAAGGCACTCCAAATCTGGGTTTATTCCGAGGTCTAATCCTGACTTGTGCAGGAGGAACCCCGTAGGCGCGGGTGCACACCGCGCCTACGAAATTCCCAAACGTTCTTGTCTTTGGGACAAAATCCGCTAGAGCCTCGTAACGGAGGCATCCACGGCGGCGGAGGAAACGTGATAGGCGCGATTATCGGCGACATTGTCGGCTCAATATATGAGAGACGCAGGCATCAGATCAAAACCAAGGATTTTCCTTTCTTTGGCACAGACTGCCGGTTCACGGACGATTCGATTTGCACAGCAGCGGTAGCGGATATACTGCTACACGAACTCCCGCCCGCGGCGACGATGCAGAAGTGGTGCCGCTGTCATCCGCGGGGCGGCTACGGCGGCATGTTTGGGAAGTGGATTTATCGCGATGTGCCTGAGCCTTATGACAGTTTCGGAAACGGTGCTGCCATGCGCGTCTCGCCTGCGGCGTTCCTCAACCGCGATAATCTGGATGCAGCCCTTGCCGCCTCCGACAAGGTGACTGCGATTACGCACAATCATCCGGAAGGCATAAAGGGCGCACGAGCGACAACTCATGCGATTTGGCTCGCGTATCAGGGCGAAAATGTAGATAGCATCCGCGAGGCTATCACCTCCAAATATGACTACGACTTGTCCCAGACAGTGGACGAAATCCGACCCTGGTACAAGTTTGACGTGACTTGCCAGGGCTCGGTACCACCGGCAATCACGTGCGCGCTGGCATCCGTGAGTTTTGAGGATGCGGTGCGTAACGCCATCTCTCTCGGTGGCGATTCGGATACCCTCGCCGCCATCGCCGGTCCTATCGCCGAGGCACTGCATGGCATCCCCGAAGACATCAGAACGCAGGCAGAAAAACGCTATCTCACTGATACTTTCGGTGCGCCGCGGGATATCCTGATAGTAATGCGGGAGATGTATCAGGCCGCTTCAGCTTAATATGGATGCTATCATGAAACGGAGAATAAGCAGCGAGTTTTATCCTGCAAGTGCTTGCCTATCTTGAACCGTAGCGTTATGTTTATCGCCGCCGTGAATTCTTGTTGACATTTCTGCGCGAATAGGTTATCATGCCTCCAACGCAAATTAGCACCCCAGCGGAGGAAAAGTCGTGAGCAAGCCGGTAAAGATCTTCATCACCTACTCGCATAAAGATACCGCGGCAAAGGATAAATTGATAGCGCACCTTGCTGCCCTAGAGCGCGAGGGTTTGATAAGCCTCTGGCACGATACCGAAATCGCTGCCGGCGACAAATGGCGCGACGCTATTTTCAGCAGCCTCGCGAAGCTGAACCTGCTGCTCTACTTGACCTCCGCTGCTAGCTTGGCTTCGGAAAATTGCAACGAGGAGTTGGCAGCGGCATTAAACGCAAATATGCGCGTCATTCCCATTATCATTGAGGAATGTGACTGGCTCCGTCATCCACTCAGTGACTTCCCGGTTCTCCCTGACAAAGGCAAACCGATTCGCGCGTGGAAACCTGAAAGTCGTGGGTGGAAAAATGTAGTGGAACGCATCCAAAGCACGGTTACCGCAATGCAATCTCAGGCGAATCCGCCGTCCGAGATGTCTGAAAAAGAATTACACGCCGAATTAGCGTTCCAACGCGGCAACGTTTTGATGACATTCGGACAATTGGACAAGGCGGTTGAAGCCTACTCTGATGCAATTCACCTCAAGCCGTGGTATGCCGAGGCTTATTACAATCGTGGTATGGCCCACGCGAAAACAGCAATTTCGCCGCGCGCTATTGAAGACTGGACGATGGCGATAAAACTAAAACCGGAGTTTGCCCATGCCTTTTACAATCGCGGTGAAGGCTGGTTAAGTCTGCGGGAATGGGATAAAGCTAGAGCAGACTTGACAGCCGCCAAGAACTTGGGCATGGATATTACCGCGGCTTTTCATAACACCTATAGAAGCGTTTCAATGTTTGAGAATCGGAACGGGCTCAAGGTGCCGGAAGACATTGTTGCAATGTTGAGGCAATATCCGGTAAACAGTCTTACTACGACGCAGAAGATTTTAACTCCTGATGGCGAATTGCGGAACACCCACGCGGTCTTGCAACTGTTGGAGAAGTTTCGTTGTGCTGGCAAACCATTGGGTGAATACGTTCAGGGACGGTCTAGCGGTATTATAACCGGGTTGAACAAAGCATTTATCATAGACCCGGCCACACGGGATGCGTTGATTGCAGCGCATCCATCATCTGCCGATATTTTGAAGCCGTTTCTAGGTATGCGTGATATTAAACGTTGGCGCGTGAAGCCAAGCAATAGGTGGCTCATTTTCACCCATCGGGGAATAGAGCTCAATGCTTACCCGGCGATTAAGAAGCACTTGGAAGAATACAAGGATGTGCTGCAAGAGAGAATCGGTCGGCGGGAATGGTACGAACTCCTAGAGTCCGCTAGGGATCCCGTTCGCTTTGAGCGGCCGAAATGTGTTTATCCGTACATGGCGAGCGAAACGGCGTTTGCTTTTGATGACGAAGGCTACTATGTCGGAAGCCCTTCGTTTGTTCTACCTACACAAGATTTGTGGATCCTCGGTGTGCTTAATACGCGAGCGGTTTCATGGTTTCACGCGCGAACGACACCACAGAAGCGGAAGGATTCATTTTTAACGTTTTCGCCCCGGTCCGTCGCGCAAATTCCGATTCCGGATATGGATTCGGCGCAGAGATCGCTCCTCCACAAGTTGGTTGAATACATCCTCTATCTTAAGAAGTTGCCGACGACAGACGGGTCTGAGTTAACCAACGCTCGCGACTACGTGATGGTAGCGTATTTTGGGCATATCCTTGATGGGCTGGTTTATGAGCTCTATCTGCCCGATGAACTCCATCAGGGGGATAAATACTTCTTCCAGCCGCTGTTTGATGAGTGTCTTCCGCAACTTGAGGAGATTCCGGGCGATGATAAAGTGCCTGCTATCCGCGAAATCTTTGAGCATCTGTTTGACAAACATCATCCGGTTCGGAAAAACCATTTCTTTTTAGATACTTTGAAACCGATCCGCATCATTGAGAGTAAGCAACGATGAGAATTACCGGAATCGAGCTCAAAAACTTCAGAGCTTTCTACGGCACCTACCAGATTGACTTGCATAAGGCTGGTAAGAATCTCCTCGTCTACGGTGAGAACGGAAGCGGCAAATCGTCGCTGTATCTCGCGTTGAAATTGTTCTTGGAGTCTAGTGAGGAAAGGTCGCCATTTGAAAGGCACCGGAACATCTTCAACGCCGATGATGGCTACATCAAACTTCATCTGCGCGAGGATCCGAAAGCAAATGAGGCCATCTATGAGTGGTCGCAGACTGTTAGGAACGAGACAGATAATCCGCTAATTCTTGCGGCTTCAAAATCCAAAGGCTGCCTTGACTATAAGGTGCTGCTGGAAACCCACTTTCTCCATAGCAAATCAGACAATGTGAATCTCTTCAAATTGCTAGTGGAGAGTCTTCTTGCTAACACTATTAATCAGGTAACCGCGCAAGCCCTTGGAGGTGAATGGATGGCCCTCCAAAGCGCGCCTCGTCCACGCCGAAACGCGGCAGCACGGATTGCGGAATTAGATGAACAAATAGAGCGTTTCAATAGGGGACTCACGAATAAAGTAGAAGAACTACAAACGCTCGCATCCGAAATCCTCCGCAAGTTCGGATACGACGTTACCCTCAACCTCACGTTTGAAGGCATCACCTACAACCGGGAAGCCAAGACGCTAGATAACCAGCAGCTCCTCTTAACGGTAGAATTCTTGGACAGGGAAATACCGGCACATCACCTTTTCCTCAATGAGGCGAAGTTGTCGGCGATTTCTCTCGCTATCTATTTTGCGGCAATTCTCCTTCAGCCAGAGAGCGACTTGAAGGTGCTCGCGTTGGACGATGTGCTTATCGGCTTGGATATGTCAAATCGGCTGCCGGTGCTTGACATTCTGGCGGCGTATTTCCCGAATCACCAAATCTTTCTAACCACCTACGATAAGGTATGGTATGAGGTTGTCAAGCAACGGACATCAGAAAAAGATTGGAAATACGCCGAATTCTATTTCTCGAAAACCGATGAATACGAAATCCCTATCTACGTGGCAGATAAAGCGTATCTTGACAAAGCGAGGGAATTTCTCACCTTGAACGACTACAAAGCGTGTGCAATTTACCTGCGTACCGCTTTTGAGGAGGCAATCAAGAGATGCTGCGATAAAAAGCGTATCCCGGTCAGGTACCGCAGCGAACCGAATAAATTGGACAGTCAGGATTTCTGGGATGCGATAAAAGTTGAAAATCAGAAGTCTGCCTTTTTAACCCAATCGCTCATTAGCGAGATTGAATTGTATCGGAGTCGTATTCTGAATCCGCTCAGCCATGCAACTATCGCGAACGTCCCTAGAAAAGAGATTGAGGATGCGATAGAAGCAGTGGGACAGCTGGGACAGCTTAAAACTGCGTTCGGGTAGTGTTGCTGCTGCCGAACTGCGAAAAATCAATCAACCCTTGAACCCCAAAGTTGCAACCGAAACGCAGAAGAACGTGATGTAAGAGAAATCCTTGCCGAAAGTCAGACAAAAAATGAAAATCGCTATTCTCTCACGGGGCTCCCAAAATTATTCCACGCGAAGTCTCTATGAAGCCGCCGAAAATGCCGGACATACTGCCCACATTCTTGATCCGTTTGGATTCTATCTCCGCATCGGTGGGGCGCGCTCGCAAAGCGCGCCTACTGCAAAATGCGGCAGCGGCAATAGCCTGACTTATGAAGGCGCGTCGGTAGAAGATATTGATGTCGTCATTCCGCGCATCAGCAGCTCAACGGCGGCATACGGACAAGAAGTCATCGCGCATTTTGAATGGCTCGGCACCCCGGTGATGAATCGCGCACAAGCGATAGCTACCGCGCGCCATAAGTTCCGTTCCTTGCGCATCCTCGCGCAACACGGATTGCCGGTGCCGCCGAGTCTCACCGTCGGTGCCGCCGAGTTTTTGGATGAGGCTGTCGCCGAGCTCGGCGACTACCCGTTTATTTTAAAGCCGTTCTACGGCACGCACGGCAGCGGCGTTATGTTGCTAGATACGCAGACTTCCCTCACTTCGGCGGTGGATGCCCTGTGTGAACTGCATCAAGATTATATAATTCAACCTTTTATTTCGGACGCGGGCGGATATAGACATCCGCCCTTACAGTTGAATACGGGAAGCGTTGATATCCGCATCCTCGTGGTGGGAGGCGAAGTTATCGCTGCAATGAAGCGGAGCGCGCCGCCCGGCGAATTCCGCGCAAATATCCACCGAGGCGCATCAGGCGAAGCGGTAACCCTCTCCGAAAATGAAAGATCACTCGCTGTCCGCGCAACCGCCGCGTTGGAATTGGACATCGCCGGTGTAGACCTGCTCCAAACGGCGGGTGGACCGGTTATCCTAGAGGTGAACCCATCGCCGGGGTTTGAGGAACTTGAATCTGTCACCGGTATCAACATTGCGGCGGCAATTATCGGATTTGCCGTTGATGTCCTGTAGCGCGAGGGAAAACCCGGCGAGCGCGAATCGCCGAGGGTTCCCCTCGCGATTCCTCAACATTGCGGCGGCAATCATCATGAAAATTCTGATGTTCAATCATGAATTCCCACCGATTGGCGGCGGCGGCGGTTGGGTAAGCTACTTTTTAGGGAAACACTTCGCCGCGGCAGGGCACGAGGTGCATCTCATTACGTCGCAATTCGCAGATTTACCTGTAACGGAAGACGCGGGCGGATATAGGAATCCGCCCTTACAGCCTGCGGAAGAGGAAAAGGTAGGTAACTTCCACGTGCATCGGGTGCCTGCGCTTCGGAAAAACCCTGATGTCTGCGCCGTGCATGAAATGTTGACGTATGCTGTCAGTTCAAGCGTTTACGGGTTGAAGTTTGCGAGGAGGTTTCAACCCGATGTCGTCCAAGTCTTTTTCGGCATTCCCGCGGGCGGTGGTGCCTATCTTTTAAAGCAGATTCGCAAGGTGCCGTATGTTGTGTTTTTAGGCGGGCGCGATGTGCCGCGTCCGAACCCAGACCCGCCCTATTATCGGTGGCTCTATATGTTCCTCAAGCCCGTTATCCGGGCGATTTGGGGCGGTGCCTCGATGTTGGTAGCGTGTAGCGAAGGCTTGCGCGAACTCGCTCAGGAAACCGATGCGGATGTGAACATCAAAGTCATCCCTGATGGGTTGGATCTCGCGCGTTTTGAACCGGTGCAGCGAGAAGCATACCCAGAAACCGTTCGGATTCTCACGATTGGCAGACTTATCCCGCGCAAAGGATTCCAGTTTCTTATCCGCGCGATGCCGCACCTTCTGGAAAAGGCAGAGGCCACTTTTGAAATCGAAATCGTTGGCGATGGGCCCTACCGTGGCGAATTGGTGAAATTGGCAGAAAGCCTCGGTGTTGCATCTCATATTCACTTTTCAGGTTCGGTTCTGTATGCCGAATTGCCACAAAAGTATCGGCGTGCGGATATCTTCATCTTGCCATCACTGGCGGAAGGGATGCCGCTCGTCGTGCTGGAGGCGATGGGGACAGGGTTGCCGATTGTCGCCAGCCGTGTGCAAGGCATTGATGAACTCGTCGCCGCAGGCGTTAACGGCGAGGTGTTTGACCCGGGCGATGTAGATGGGCTCGCGCGATGCCTCGTCAGACTTATCAATGCTGGTGAACAGCGCATTGCGATGGGTAAAGCCAGCATCGAGCGCGTAAAGCCCTACGATTGGAAACACATCGCAGATGCCTATTTGGAACTTTATGCTGAAATTTTAGCCGATGCATCTCCAATTTCAGCATCAGAAACGTAGTCATTGACAACGTCAATGATGGATATACGGAGAGAAACACAATTGGACCAGAAATGCTTATCGAACGCCTCGCGAACAACAAAAAACAGAATTCTCGCTATCGGCGCGGGCGGACTGCAACGCGCCCTAACTCACGAATTCGTTCACATCCTCAACGAACGGCATCTCTACAACGGCGGCATTTTGGTCGGACAGCCGCGCGGGACCGAAAAAGCAGACGCGTTTAACCGACAGAATGGCGTGTATCACGTCGTCACGTTTGATGTAGAGGGGATTCATGACATCCGACAGGTTTCAAGCGTCGGCGGCGCGACGACACTTGCCACAGAGTCCGGTCGCGAACAGTTTTACGCGCAAACCCAAAATCTGTTGGACCTCGTCCTCATCGGCGTAACCGAAGCCGGGATTGCTCAAGGTGAATTGGCGATGGATGTCCTGGACGAGACGCTCTACCGCTATTTTTCACACCACGGTGCGGATGCAACACTTTGTGTCATCAACACAGATAACCTCCGGAACAATGGCGATGTCATCCGTGACATTCTGTGCAACGAGTATCCGAGGCGAAGTGACGCGTACGCGGATTGGCTGAAAACGAACGTCGGCTTCCTCAACGAAATGGGGGACCGGCTGGTGCCGCAGGTTTACGCGGTGCCGGAGGAGATTCAGGCGGAAGCGCGCGCGCGCATCGGCATCCCAGACGAACTCATCACGTATGCGGAGAAAATGCCGGCAAAGCCGCTGATTATTGAAGACAAAGGCAGCGCGGCCGGAAGAGCGCGCCTACAAGTTCCCTTCAGCGCACTTAAGGATTTTGGCGTTATCGTCACGCAAGAAAGCATTGAGCCGCATCACGATTGGAAACTGCTGTTGGTGAATTCGGTGCATGTACCGGGGATTACGCACAAAGGGATGCTTTCCGGCATTGAATACGTCAACGAGGCGGCAGTGCATCCGACATTCGCGCCGCATTTAGAACGGCTGATGGCTGGTTACGCCGAGATTGTGGAGGCTGACATCCCGATTGCGGGACAGAGTGCGGGCGCGTATACGCGCGAGTTCATTGAACGCATCCGCCGCGTCAAAGACGACAACGCGCGGATTAACATCATTGAGACGGTGAAACTTCGCGAACGCGCTGCAGATATCGTGATGTCCCCAAATTACGCCTCGGCGACAGAGGAGTTCAAAACCGATTTTGCCTATTCGTTTGCGACGGTTCTCCGTTTTTTGACACCGCATGTATCACAACCCGGTGAACGCGCATATTTTGGCATAACGGATACGGGAGAGACTTATGAAATCCGGGACCCGGATCTGACGATACAAAACGTTTTGAACGGCGCGTTCGGCGCGGGACTCGCAGACGTAGAGAGGCGGCTCGCTGCCATTTTCTCGGACGCGACGCTGTGGACACCGCCGGGTGCATCAGCGGAGGTTCGTCTCAGTCAGAACCGAGATTTTGGCAGACGCGCCGCGCAGTTCTATCACCAATTGGTGAACGGGCAGACGTGTCTTGAGGTGCTAGAAGCAATCAATCAACGAGCGAAATAACGCCTTTCTTCCGTTGCAGCACAGCATCATACAACCGCATGGAACCGACGCAGTCGTGAATGCTGGAGACCGGCTCCCGGTCTTCCCGAATCGCGTTGACAAACTCGGTAAGACTCATGCCGTCCCCGGTCAACTCACCGTTCCGTTCATCGGAGAAATTCGAGGTGAACGTGTTGCCGGATTGCGTGAAATGCTGAACGCCCCACAAGCCGTCTAACACGATATACTCGTGCTGGCCGGTGATTTCAATGTGATCATAGTTGCGCTGCCAGAGGCGTTGACTCGTTAATTGCAAGTTGCCCACTGCGCCGTTGGTATATTCCAGTGCAACGGCGAACGCGCCTTGTCCATCAACTTCGTTGTGGAAGACAGCGATTTCTTTTGCATCCGCACCGGCGATGTGACGCGCCAGATCGAAGTGATGGATGGCGAAATCCAGCAGATAACTTTTCACCGTCGGGTATGCACCACTGCAGAACGAGCAGAAAAGTTGCGTGAGTTGTCCGAAGGATTCTGTCTGCATAATCTCCTTCGCGCCGCGCACGCCGCGGCTAAACCGTCTTTGGAAGTTTACCATCAACGTTTTGCCGTGCTTTTCCGATGCTTCCGCTAATTCAAGCGTTCCCGCAAGCGATGGCGCGGGCGGCTTCGGCACGAAAACGTGATACCCCGCGGCGAGCGTATCAAGCACGAGGGGCTGCCTCGGGTCTGGCCCCATGCAGATGATAACTGCTTCCAGGGCTTCCTTTTCAAACATTTCGTGCCGGTCGGTGTAGTATCGTCCTGTGCCGAATTTGCCAGCGGCATCTTTCGCGCGTTCTTCGTCCGCATCACAGACAGCTTGCAATGCGACAGGTGCGAGATGCAACGCCGGATAAATGGTGTGCCGAGCGAAACCGCCGGCACCAAGAAATCCAATCCGAAGAGGTTCCATAGTCTTTTCCTTTTATTCCAAATTTGTAGTTTGAGCTCGCCTGAAGTTTCAGTATGAAATCGGATAATTTTCGGGAAGCGTGCATGCCTTGTGACTGTAAGGGCGGGTTTCTATATCCGCCTGTTTCTGTCGGGAAAATTAGCCGTTTATTTCTTTAATCTTCATCTGAGCTCAAACCCTTCTAGTTCGGGAGAGCCCGAACTACGATGGCGGGAGGAGCCCTCCCATTCTCAATTTGGGAGGCGAGAACTCAAAATTAAATGGCTTCATTCTTAATGTAGCACAATTCCTGTCGTTTGTCCAGAAAAAATCAATTAAACCTAATTGCCGAAATCGTGTCAAATGAAAAATAACACTTCTAGGAAAAAAGAAAAAAGCATGTCCAAACAAGTTTTTCGTATGGTTGCAGCAAATTCGGTTTCTTTTCTGAGCGAGGTTTTTGGATGAATCGCCATCGCTTTCCACCACAACAGAAGAACCTCCGGCGGAATTTCCGATTTGCGTTGCTGCAAGGCACCTTCATGCGAATCAACCTCGCCTTCGCGGACGCATCAACGGTGCTGCCTGCGTTCATCGATAAATTAAGTGGTTCCCCGCTGCTCGTCGGGTTGACAGGCTCGATGATGACAGCCGGTTGGATGTGGCCGCAACTGCTCATCTCCAACTTGTTGGAACATCGTCCGCGCAAGATGCCGTTCTACGCGCTTGGAATGAGCGTGCGCGTTCTGGCATGGCTCGCGGTGTTTTTCTGCACCATCACCATCGGTGAGCAGAATCCGATGCTCCTCGCCGGATGCTTCTTAGGATTCTATTTCCTCTCCTCCTCCGCAATGGGCGTTTCGACGCTGCCTTACATGGACATCGTCTCTAAAGCTATCGAACCGCAGCGGCGCGCCCGGTTTTTTAGCCTGCGCCAACTCTACGGTGGTTTTTTCGCCATCTGGGTAGGGTTTCTGGTGCGCGCCGTGCTCGGAAACGAGGCGGAATTTACCGGCATCCTCGGGGCAGTCACGCGCGGCTTCAAAACGCTCACCATGTATTTCATCTGCACGATATGCCACGTGGACACCGACCTCGGGTTTCCTTACAACTACGCCTTTCTGTTTATTTGTTCGGTAAGTGCCGCCTTCCTCTCGTTTGTCAGTTTCCTCGGAGTGCGCGAACCGATTCATCCCGTTCAATCCACACGGCAACCTTTGTCTAGGCACTTGAAGCAGGGGCCACACTTCCTACGCACCGATGCAAATTACCGGCAGTTCATCTTTTTCCGCATCGGTGCGCATTTTTCGGGGATGGCATCGCCGTTCTATATCCCTTACGCGCTGAATGAACTGAACGTCTCGGAGGCAACTATCGGATTTTTCATCGTCTGCTCGGCACTGAGCGGTGTCGTTTCAAATACACTGTGGGGGCATATCGGCGAGAAATATGGTGTACGGTGGCTCCTCATTATCACGGCAGGACTGATGGTAATTCCGCCGGCGTTAGCCTTTTCGTCAGGAATCGTGCCTCCCGCCTTGCAACTGCCCGCCTTTTTCCTGATTTTCACGGTAGGCGGCATTTTAGGCAACGGCATGATGGTAGGGTTCATGTCGTATATGCTCAACATCGCGCCGCCGCGCCACCGTCCGAGTTACATCGGGTTTATGAACACGTTGCTGCTGCCAGCCAGTTTCGCGCCGCTTATCGGCGGTATCCTTGCACCCTACATCGGGTATCGGTGGTTGTTTGCCATCTCGATCGGCATCTGCATCATCGCTTTCCGCATAGCAACGGGCTTGCAGGAAATTATGCATGAAGAAGAAGGCGAAAGTGAAACACAAGAATCGTAGGGCGTGGGCCTGTCCCTCGCCGTGCATCGATTCTCCCTTTCCCCGTAGGGCGTGGGCCTGTCCCTCGCCATGTTGGATCGTTTCAAAAAACGTTCGCGGTCTTTGGGCTGCGGACGTTTTTCGGTTTGACCGAGTTATCGCGGGGGACAGGCCCACGCGATACGATAAAAATCAGTTTGCCTCTTCAAGGGGCCCCCTAATCCTGGAAATCCTGATTCAGGCAGCAGAAACATCGCGGGGGACAGGCCCCCGCGCTACGGTGAGAGTGGCGGTTAAGATTCGCGGGGGACAGGCCCCCGCGCTACGGTGAGAGTGGCGGTTAAGATTCGCGGGGGACAGGCCCCCGCGCTACGGTGAGAGTGGCGGTTAAGATTCGCGGGGGACAGGCCCCCGCGCTACGGTGAGAGTGGCGGTTAAGATTCGCGGGGGACAGGCCCCCGCGCTACGGTGAGAGTGGCGGTTAAGATTCGCGGGGGACAGGCCCCCCGCGCTACGGTGAGAGTGGCGGTTAAGATTCGCGGGGGACAGGCCCCCGCCCTACGTGAATGGGGAGATTTTCATTACCTGAAAATCCTGTGAATCTTGCCCATCCTGCTTTAGACAGGGACCTCTGTCCACCCCACACTTCCCCGGATTGCCTCAATTGCGACTTGATAACGCCACCCATCGTGAAGCGTTAAATACGGTTCGTGTGGGCGAGCCTCAATGTCAGCGAGGAAGTCGCGGACGAGCGCGGTCCACTTATTTTGGATGTCGTCGCCGATGCGCGGGAGGGTGTCTGAAAATGATTGCGGAATAGGCAATTCCTCCACTTCATCGCCGCTGTGTTTTGTAATCGGGGATAAGATATGTCTGCCACGTCCGACAAGTGTTCCTTCTGTCCCGTAGAAATACCAGCCGCCGGTAGGGGATTGTGTCGGCACACCGGGCTTCGCCCGCATCGTCACAAGGACAGGATTCTCTGTTTTTCCTAATTTAAAGAGTGCCGAATATCCTATCTCTGCGTCGCATTCGCGCCATTCTAGTTTGGCGGCCTCTTCTGCCGTAATCTCTCTGCTTCGCCACACCCGAAAGTCGCGGATTTCTGGCACGATGGGTGCTTTTCTGGGTGCGAAGCGCGCCTCGCCGATGGCAGAGACGACTGTCAGCCCAGTCATCTTTTCAAGCATGCCGAGTTGATGCGTGAGCCCATTATTGAGCGCGCCGCCGCCGTGCGCGAGGGAGCTCATCCAATTCCACGGCTTCACCCTGTTAGAAGGGGTGCCAGGGAGTCGGCGGGTGTAGCCGATGTCAACCTCTTTGAGTTCGCCAATGCTCTGTTGCTGCGTAATCAGGTGCCGGACATACGCCACACTCGGGTCATACAGATGCGTTGCGGCGAAGGCGTGCTTCACGCCGGCATTTTTGACGAGTGCGTAGAGTCTTCCTGCCTCGGTTGCCGTGAGAGCCAACGGCTTTTCGCAGATAATATGGCAGCCGAGTTGTGCTGCCAATTCAATCGGTTCTGTACGCAAAATTGCAGGAGTCGTGATGGCGACGATATCCGGTCGGTGTTTGAGCAGGCTTTCGCGCCAATCAATTGAGGCTTCGGGGATACCTAACCGGTCTGCGTGCTTTTGCACGATATCAAATTTGCGAGCACATAAGGCGAGGACTTCAACGCCGTAGTGTTGAAAAGCCTTGGTGTGTCCTTCGGCAGACCAGCCTGCGCCGACAATGACTGCCGTTAATTGGTTTGAGCGCATTCCGTTGAAAATCCTTTTGTAAGTGCGGATGTCGTTGACTATCCGCTGCAGCACCCAGGCGGATATAGACATCCGCCCTTACTGTTTAAGACAAGCGTCAACTCCGGCTGGCTAACTTATTGGCGAAGATGCTGATGAGCCCGCCGAGCATGATATAGCCTAAGATAACCTCCAGCGTCACGAGGAAGCGCGCCGAGCCGTTTTGCGCAACCACATCCCCAAATCCGAGTGTGGTAAAGGTGACAACGCTAAAGTAAAAGGCGTTCCAGAAGGTTATCGCGTTTGTTCCTTCGATGTTGTGTAGCACATCAGGTCGGATTCCTGCCAGCCACGGTGGTGCCCAGGCGCTTGCATAGGCGAATGAGAACAAAACGGCGAGGAAGAGGGACCAGAACGCCCAAAGCCCTAAGCTGCGCCCAAAATCCGAGCTCCATCGCCAGACTTGCGCCCAAAATGGACTTTCTTGTTTGAAGACGCGGATGAACTGCTGGTCTGCCACATACCGCTTGAAGAACGGGTTGGAGACCTCGTCTACATTTTGGCTATCCAAATAGAACTCGGTTGGAGGGCTTGCGTCGCGGGTTCGCTTATTTTGAAACCATTGTCGCACCGTGTTGGGCATGAAATTGATGTCGCGGTAGGAGGCGACAAAGGCAAAGCGTGCGGAAGTAAAGTCGGCTTCGATTCCGAATGTTGCGCGCTCGAAGGTGACAGTATCGTTGAAGCGCGCATAGGTGAAGTCAAGCTGCTGTTGGAAGGCAGTCTCTATAAAATGCCCCACGCCGTGGAAGCGGGTTTTCCCAAAAACGGCGTTGTTCTGGAATTCAACCTCGTTGAAATCGGCCAGGTCGTGGAATTCTGCCTGCCAAAAGTTCACTTCGTCGTGGAAAGCGGCCCCCCGAAAACTGACGCGGCCGTGGAAGTTCGCCTGTCCGAAATCGCAATGCCCTTGGAACATAGAGCCCCGGAAATCGACAGGTTCTCGGAAGACCGTCTCGCTAAAGACAAGTTCTTTTTTGAAAGCGGTCTTGTGGAGTTTGACGAGGTTTTCAAAGGTGCAATGAATACACACGATGTCTTTATCCAGAATGAACGCGCCGGTCTCGTCCTTTTCAAGCGAGAGGGAAGCGATGTCAACAACGCCCTCAACGGTGCAGCTCGTCAGAAAGACGCTCTCATAGTCACCCGCTAGTGCCTCCAGTAATGTGGCTGCATCAATCTTATCTTCGAGATTCTGGTAAATCAGCATCTGAGTCTCCCTACAAGGGCTGGGACCTCCTTATCCCGCTTATTTTGGTAGGAGGGACATCTCTGTCCCGATACCGAGCGCGTCAAGAAAAGGTGGCCTGCTTATGCGAAGCACCACAGGCAGTCTTCAAGAGGCGTAACGGCGGTCTCTCCTACCGGAAAGCGCGCCGCCTGAACGGAAGAGGGCCCGCGCCGTTGCGAGCCCTGCCGCGGGTTATGATAACACTTCGGTGACAATCCGCGCCTTATCCTCTACGCCTGTCAACCGATGATCGAGCCCTTGGAACTTGAACGTTAACCGCTCGTGGTCGATCCCGAGTTGATGGAGAAGGGTCGCGTTCAAATCCCGAATATGAACGGGGTCCTTGACGATGTTGTAACTAAAATCGTCAGTCTCGCCGTGGACGACACCCCCTTTGATGCCGCCGCCTGCCATCCAGTGCGTGAAGCATTTGGGGTGGTGGTCGCGCCCATAGTTATCCCGACTCAGCTTGCCTTGGCAGTAAACCGTGCGTCCGAATTCTCCACCCCAGGCGACTAAGGTTTCATCAAGCATGCCGCGTTGCTTCAAGTCTTGGACAAGCGCGGCGGCGGGCTGGTCGATGTCGCGGGCTTGATTCCGGATATTCTTGGGCAGGTCCCCGTGCTGGTCCCAACCGCGATGGAAGATTTGGACTAAGCGTACATCGCGCTCCATCATCCGGCGCGCGAGGATACAACAGTGCGCAAACGTACCGGGTGTGTTGACCTCGGGGCCGTACATCTCTAAGATGTTGGAAGGCTCCTGCTTCAGGTCAATGAGCTCGGGCACGGAGGACTGCATCCGGAACGCCATCTCATATTGCGAGATACGGGCATGGGTTTCCGGATCGCCAACCTCTTCATACAGTTTCTGATTCAAAGCGACGAGTGTGTCAAGCATCTGCTTACGCGCTTTGGCACTCACTCCGTTGGGGTTTGAGAGGAAGAGGACCGGGTCTCCCTGGCTGCGGAGTAGCACCCCTTGATGTTCAGAGGGTAGGAATCCTGCGCCCCAGAGGCGGTTGTAGAGTGCCTGCGCGCCCTTTGGCCCTGACCACGTCGCGTTCATCACAATGAAAGCGGGCAGGTTCCGGTTTTCACTGCCCAACCCGTAGCTAAGCCATGCACCGAGGCTCGGCTTGCCGGGGCTCTCATCACCGGTACAAATGTAGGTGATAGCCGGGTCGTGATTAATCGCCTCGGTATGCACCGTCTTGATAATGGCCAAATCTTTGACCATGGAGGCTGTATGCGGCAGCAACTCGCTGAGCCAGACCCCATCGCCGCCGTTATCATACTTCTTGAATTCAAAGATGGAAGGCGCGATGGGGAACTTATCCTGTCCCGATGTCATCGTCGTGAGGCGTTGCCCCATGCGGACAGACTCCGGGAGATCGGTGTCAAACCACTCGCCCATCTGGGGTTTATAGTCAAACAGATCGAGTTGTGACGGCGCGCCGGACATGAAGAGGTAAATCGCTCGCTTCGCCTTCGGTGCAAAGTGCGGCAGCTCGGGCAATCCACCAAATCGCGGCGCGGCCGTTTGGCTTTCAAGGGCGTTAACGACAGCATTCGGCAGCAGGGAGGCGAGTGCCGCGCCCCCGAGCCCTGTAGCGCATTTGCCAAAAAATTGGCGGCGCGTCTCAAGTGTTAGATATTCTTTAATTGGATCCATGGGTTTCTCCAATTGGTAGCATGCGAGGGACAGGCCCTCGCGCTACGAACTACGAGGCGTTTATGGGCATTACCCCTTGTTCACCACTTCGTCAAGGTTGAGAATCAGGTTCGCAATCATCGTCCATGCAGCGACTTCAATTGCGTCTAAGGTTTCATCAGGTTCCGATGCGCCGACATGTATGAGTGCCTCGGCGGCCGCCGGGTCTGCCTCAAGTTCTTCCATTTGCGCTTCTAACGTCGTGAGAAGCAGTGCCTCTTCATCTGACTTTGGCAGCCGCGCCGTGGCCATCTCAAAGGCGTAGGCGAGGCGTTCCTGGGTTGTCGTTCCGCCTTCCTTGAGGATGCGTTCTGCAAAGGTACGCGCCGCCTCAAAATACTGCGGGTCATTCATGAGCATCAACGCCTGCATCGGTGTATTAGTGCGTTCGCGTCTGACTGTGCAGGATTCGCGTGAAGGCGCGTCCAAGATGTTCATCTGTGGCGGTGGTGCAGTGCGCTTCCAGAACGTATAGAGACTCCGGCGATGCACTTTATCACGGCCCGTATCTTGGACAAACTTGTCAGTATTAGAGCCGGTAAACCCGACAGCCGCCCAGAGTCCATCCGGTTGCGGCGGTTTGACACTCGGGCCTCCGATATAGGCGTACAACAAACCACTGACAGCAAGAGCGTTATCGCGCAAGGTTTCTGCATCAAACCGATACCTCGGTCCCCGCGAAAGGAGGCGGTTGTCCGCGTCCAATTCCAGCTTCTTCGCCGTTACTTGCGCGCTCTGCCGATAAGTGGACGAGGTGAGCATCAACTTGAGCATCGTTTGGAGATCCCATCCGGATGCGACAAATTCGGTGGCGAGCCAGTCTAGGAGCTCCGGATGCACGGGGGGAATGCCTTGCGTGCCAAAGTCCTCAGCAGTTTTCACGATGCCTGTGCCGAAGACGTTCTGCCAGAACCTGTTGATAGTCACCCGCGCCGTGAGCGGGTGTTCGGGTGAAAGCAGCCACTGTGCAAGCGCGAGACGATTTGGGGCTGCGTCAGCCGCTATCGCGGGAAGCGCTGCTGGCGTTTGCGGATATACCTGTTCGCCTCGGCGTTCATACTCACCGCGCTCCAAAACGTAAGCACCGCGCGGTTCAGTCCGTTCCTGCATCACAAGCGTCGTCGTCAGCGAAGCATCCAGCGTATTCCGCTCCTTTTGCACATCCGCTAATTCAGCAAACAGAGCCTTCAACCCCGAATTCTGCGTGACGTTCTTCCGGTAATAGTCCCGAATCTGTGCCTGCTGTTCCGCCTCACGTTCGCCGCGGGCAATTCCCGCGATGTCCACAAAGTTCGCTGGGACCATCGGTGCATCGGTTTCAATGCGGAAGTAGAAACCAGAGGGACCGGAATAGTTGACAACCTTGAGGAGCAAGGCGTTGTTACCCGGTTTGAGTTGCACTTGAAGCTGCTCCTGGTCTGCCGCTGCATCACGCATAACGTTTTTGGCGAAGATCTCCGTGTCGT
The DNA here is from genome assembly GCA_958296135.1 of uncultured Poribacteria bacterium. Classification (GTDB taxonomy): domain Bacteria; phylum Poribacteria; class WGA-4E; order WGA-4E; family WGA-3G; genus AGPOR5. The sequence continues at coordinate 1,885,638 of CATQHZ010000001.1, read as the reverse complement.
TCATCCAAATCTTCAGTGCGTCGTTGCTACCAATGTGCAGGATCGCTTTCTGCTGCGTAACAGAGGCGATGTTTCGGTGGAGGTAGGTGGCACTATTTTCACCGCCGATGTCGTTATGCACCTGCGCGTCAACCCAGTGCATCTGCTGTTCCCACTTCAAGGTTTTGTCGCCGAAGGTGAATTTATCGCCTGTTTTGACAGGTTTCGTCTCCGGTTCGTAAACTTGGTAGAAGGCGAGGTTGCCGTGCTCAGCGGTGAAGGGCCCGACGGAGTGCCAATTCCCCAACGTGATTTTGGAGCCGACCGGGTAAATCGTCGGCGCGTCGGTGATAGCAAGCCGGAACCTACCGAGCTGCTTATGCCTCAGGTCATATTCATGTTTGAGGCGAATCTTTAACTTGCCGCCCTTCCTTTCAAAGGGTGCCGCGACGAGGAAGATTGCCTGCCGATTTTCGCGTCGTCTGTCAAGTGCCCATCCGGTCTCTGGCTTGTCGTCAATCGCGTTAGCGACGACGAAGTCCCCGCCGGCTTGCTCGAGGTCTGCCCAGGCCTGCACTATTGGAATGGGTGCCCACGATTCTTCGTCAGCCGTGGTGAGTTCCAGGGAGAAATCGGTGAGAACGACATTGCTATTGTCGCTTCTGCCAACGCCGCCTTTCGGCAAGGATTCGTGCGTGATGCCTTCCAACCGAACGGCACTCCATTTGCCGGGTGGCAGCTCCGCGACGATTTCGTAGACTTCCTGCTCCGGATTGGTGCCGCTGGCGAGGATGGAATTATCCTCCAGCATCTCCAAAGTCGCGCCGCCTTTTGAGTGCATTTCGATGGGTTTCAGGAGCGTCCAGTGCGGCATTCTGTTTTCCCAGGCGATTTGCGTTGCATCGACTTCCGAGATAGGTGCCTTCGTCTGTGCATCCAGTTCATCGATTTGCGCATCAAACGCAGCGAGTTGTTCTGCTTGCTCCGGTGTTGGCAATTTCACGACAGGCGGCGAATCCTTGCGGTTGCCATCCATCGCTTTCTCGGTGATGTTGTTGAAATAGGCGTAGAACTGATAAAACTCCTTTTGTGTAATCGGGTCGTATTTGTGGTCATGGCATTGCGCGCATCCGACGGTTAATCCCATCCACACGGTGGCGGTAGTATTCGCCCGGTCAACGGCGTATCGGACGTAGTATTCATCGTCAATGGAGCCACCTTCGCTAGTCGTGACGTGACATCGGTTAAAGCCGGTCGCGATGCGCTGTTCAAGCGTCGGTTCAGGCAGCAGATCCCCTGCCAGCTGTTCAGTGGTAAACTGGTCGAACGGCATATTAGCGTTGAAGGCATTGATTACCCAGTCTCGGTAGGGCCACATTTCCCGATAGTTGTCCAAATGCAGTCCGTGCGTATCGCCGTAGCGAGCGGCATCTAGCCAGAAACGGGCGATATGTTCGCCGTATTCAGGCTTCGCCATGAAGGCCGCGATGAGTTTTTCATAAGCATCGGGGGAATCGTCTGCGAGAAATTGATGCACCTCTTCGCGCGTCGGTGGTAAGCCGGTGAGATCGAAGCTGAGCCGCCGGATGAGCGTCCGTTTATCTGCTTCTTGCGCAGGCGTTAACCCCTTTGCTTCCAGCCGCGAGAGGATAAACGCATCAATCGGATTACGCACCCAGTCTGCGTTTTTGACAGTCGGTGGGGTTGGACGCGTCGGTGTAGTGAATGCCCAGTGTTCCTCCCACGTCGCGCCTTCACGTATCCATTGTGTGAGTGCCGCTACCTGCTCGGGCGTGAGCATTTTGTTGAAATCTGCTGGCGGCATGCGATAATTGTCATCCTCGGAGAGGATACGACGGTAGAGCTCGCTCTCATCCGGTTCCCCGGGAACGATTATCGGGTACCCACTCGGTTCCGAGAACGCGCCCGCTTTCGTATCCAGCCGCAGTTCGGCTTGTCGGGCCTTTTCGTCTGGCCCGTGACAAGCGTAGCAGTTATCAGCGAGGATCGGACGAATGTCAAGGTTGTAATTCAGTTCTGTTTGCACGGGCTGTCTACCTGGCTCCGCGGAGACTATCGGCAAGATAGTGAGGCAGTATACGAGCGCGAGCAATAGTGGAACGGTGTTTTTAGCAATGTTCACGGTAACTATCTCCTATTTTTTCTTTGTGCCTATCGGGAGGCAAAAACGTTTACGCGTAATGCTGCATTTTACGCAAATGTCGATTTTTTGTCAAACGTTTTTGTCATGACATAACGTTCGTCCCGTTCTTGGGCAATTTCAAACCCGAGGCGTTCATACAGACGCTGTGCCTTTAAATTGGCTTTGAGGACGTGCAGCGTAACCGGTAGTTCGCGTTGTCGCGCCGATGCGATAACATTGGTAAGCAGAGTTGTCCCGATTCCCCACCCTTGGTAATCCGGGAGAATTTCGATAAGCGATAGGAAAACCTCCGAGTCGGATTCTTTCAGGACGAGCACGCCAACATCCGTGTTGTCAACAACCACAATTTGGCGATTGGCAGGAGTCCAACGGTTCTGAAAATGTTCCCGCTGAAATGCCTCATCCCATCCCCATGTTGCTTCGACGGTTTCTCTGATGGCGACACGATGTAATTGATAGAGAAAATTGCAGTCGTCCTCGGTTGCGGGACGTAAAGCGTAGATGTTCGTTTGCATACTACTGCCCCTCAATTTTCTCAAAAACGATGACGTGCTGCCACGGCAACTCATCGTGTGTCTCCACCCACACCAGTGGATGCGGCGTTGCCTCCTTGATTACCTGCAACTCGCTCATCTTGTGCAGACGTTTGATTGGCACGGTTTCGTCCTCGGCGCGGTATTCCACGAAAACGACGCGGCCGCCCGTTTTAAGGGCACGACAGATGTTCTGCATCATCTCATACGGATGCGAAAACTCATGATAGACATCTACCATAATCGCCAGATCTACTGAATTCTCCGGCAACTTCGCATCCGTGATAGTGCCTAGCACGCCTTTGACGTTCGTAATGCCGGCTGCCGCCATCTGTTCGGCGAGCAAGTCCAACATCTCCTGCTGAATGTCAACGCCATAGACGATGCCTTCATCTCCAATTTTCGGTGCGATGCGCCGGGCGATGTAACCGGTGCCGACACCGATATCGGCGACGACATCGCCCGGTTTGAGCGCGAGCAATTCAATGAGGCGGCTCGGCATCTCTTCGCGTTCACGCTCCGAGCGTTCCAGCCATTCTGCGCCGAGGTGCCCCATCACCTGCGAGATTTCGCGTCCCATATAGAATTTCCCAATGCCATCTCGGCTTGGGGCACGATGTTCATACTGTGTGCTCGCGGGACGTTCAGAAGGCGCGCTTGCGGCGTAACTCCATAGGATAACTACGCTAGCGATGCCTGTGAAAAGATGTTTCCTGAGCATCAGTTTCACCACCTTCCCAAGTAGAGTTCCCTATTTTCCACGGGCATTTGCACCCGCGCGCCGTTTTGGCGCTGCGAGTCAACGATGGCGAACACCATCTCGGTGCTGCGCCGCGCGAGATGGATGTTGCCCTGTGTCTCGGTATCCGTTTCGATTGCTTCAACGATGTCCTCGATGCACCCGACGGTGCCGCTTTTCCGTTCAAAAGGCGGGAATTGCGCCTCCAAAATTTCACTGAATCGTCCCTGCCGTTTACGGAGTTGGAATCCGAGTCCGTTGTTGAGTGAACGCACTGTGCCTTCGCTGCAATTCACCTCAAATTCATAAGCAGTTCCGGGAATGCTGATGCCGCGGATACCGTTCTGAAATTGGATAAATCCCATCACAATGCCCGGGTCTGCCTCGGTGCGGTTGTCGTCAAAATCTGCATCGTCAACAGCGACGTTGCCCTGCACATAGTCAATTGGCGAATCGCTTGCTAGGAAGAGGAGCATATCGGCGGCGTGCGTATAACCCCAGAGCGCGGCACCGCCGGTGTAGGCAATAATCGCGCGCCGTTCACCGAGCTGCCCACTCTCAAGGAGCTCGCGCATTTTGAGGTAGCCCGGTGTGAAACGACGTTGTGTACCGAGGTTAAACTTGATGTTGTATCTCTCGCACATCTCTACCATCACATCTGCTTCCTCCATCGAAGCACAGAGCGGTTTGTCGCAATAGATGCCTTTCACGCCGTGTTTGGCGGCGAAGTGCGTAATCTCGGCGTGGTTCCCCGGGCGCGTGGCGATGCTGACGATATCCGGTTTCTCTCGCGTTATCATCTCGCGATAGTCAAGGTATAACTTCGGTATGTCCCACTTGTCACAGACATATTTCGCTTTTTCTGGGACGACATCTGCAGCGGCGACGATAGTTGTCCGTTCGCACGCGGTGTAGCCTGCGGCGTGCGAGTAAGGCAGAGCACCGTGCGGCGTGGCGCGGACTTCTTCGTCAATCGTGCCGCCCATCCGGCCGCAGCCGACGATACAGACGCGGTATTCACTGGTAGCCATCGGATTGCCTCCATTTCGCTCAAATGCGTAGCGTTCGCGAGGGACAGGTTTTCCCTCGCGCTACGGAAACTGTCAGAACGGTATTAGCCTGTCAACTTCACGACATCTTGTTTCACAATCTCCTTCGTGTGTTGATAGGACGCGGTCTGCACCAATTCCTGAACCTCCGGTGATAACCGCTCAATGATCGCCTCGGGCAGACTCGGTTTGCCATCATATTGCGGCCGATACCGCAAGATGAGGAAGCGTCTGTCCCTGTCTTCCGGTCTCCACTGCAAGACACCGTGTGTCAAGAGCTCGGAGATGACGACAAAATCCCCCGCCTTCGGCGTGATGTTGGTGAAAACATCATCGGCTTCCGGATCGATGCCATCGGGCCCAGGCGTGAGAAGTTCCTCCGGCCGTTCAAACTGGCTTTTATGCGAACCGGGAATTACGATGAGGCCGCCATCGCCCGGGTGGACATCGGTAAGGTAAAAGAAGGCGACGAAATCGTTGCAGTAAACGCGCCCATCTTTAATCTCATACCGAGTCGTCCAGTGTCGTCCTTCGCGTGCGCAGTGCAGCCCTGCCGGATTCGTCCCCATCGGCTGTCTATCAGGGTTGTGCTGTTCCAGCGTGAGCGTGCCGGTGACAAATCTCGGTTTGTCAAAAGTGAACTCTTTGACGAGCGGCCAGATGGCGGGATGCACCGTCATTGCCTCCAACGCCCGGTCGAAGGCGAAGCCGTGTTCGTATCTACCGCCTTTGCCAGGTTCCAAATCGCGCGGACGCGTGGTGAACCCCTCCGGTCTCTTGTCAATCGGTGTATGGATATATCTGTCAACAGCCGTCTGCGTCTCCTTCAACGCTGTGCCAGTAACAGCGTTTTCGATGTGCAAGTAGCCTGTAACGTCAAACAGATAGCGTTGTTCAGGTGTCATCGTTTCGTTCTCCCAATTTTCCTTGTTTATTGCTAGAAAAAAATTATATCATATTTTTATCAGTTTTGAAAGAAAAATAAATAGGATGGACGCAGCACAACCCCGGTAGGCGCGGTTTGAAACCGCGCCTACCGGTGGAGAATTAATGAATCTTGGAGAAAAGCTACCGTGTCATATCTATCTGACGAATGGTTAGAAACAGAATACGCCGAACTCAAACAAGCAGGTTTGCTGCGCCATCTTCGCACCGTGATGAGCGCGCCGACTGGCAGAATTATCCTTGATGGGCGCGAAGTCATCAACCTCGCTTCCAACAACTACCTCGGTTTGAGCACGCACCCGAAAGTGATTGAGGCTGCGGTGGAGGCGATACGCGCGTTCGGCACGGGCGCGAGCGGCTCTCGCCTCATTTCTGGGAACAGCGAACTTTACGCGACGCTGGAAGCCGCCCTCGCAGCGGCGAAAGGCACGGAGGCGGCACTTGTCTTTAGTTCAGGTTACGCCGCCAATACCGGTGCCATCCCAGTGCTTGCCGACGAACGCGCTCTCATCTTAAGCGACGCACTCAACCACGCCAGTATCATAGATGGATGCCGGCTCAGCCGTGCCACGAAGCGAGTCTATCGGCATCGCGATGTCGCGCATCTCAAGACGTTGTTGGCGGAATCCGCGGGCTTTCAGCGACGGCTCATTATCACAGATGGGGTTTTCAGCATGGACGGCGATATCGCGCCGCTACCCGATATTTGCGAAGTCGCCGCGCAACATGATGCAATGGTATTGGTAGATGACGCTCACGGATTTGGCGTTTTAGGCGAACAGGGCGGCGGCACCGTCGAACATTTCGGGTTGCAAGGCGAAGGAAACCTTATCCAGATGGGCACGCTCAGTAAGGCAATCGGCGGGCTCGGTGGGTATATCGCGGGTAGCCGCGCCTTAATTGAGTTGCTCATCAACCGTGCGCGCGGCTTCATCTTCTCGACAGGGCTCCCACCGGCGACGTTAGCCGCGGCAACGGCTGCGTTAGATGTGATGCGTTCCTCGCCAGAGTTGCGGTACCGTCTGCTTTTCCACGCGAAACGCCTCAAAACCGCATTAGTGGAATTAGGGTTTGAGCTCCTACCGAGTGAAACGCAAATCTTGCCTGTGGTGCTTGGCGCTCCACAGCGCGCGGTGCAGGTTGCAGAGATATTGCTTTCGGCGGGTGTATTTGCCCCGGCGATTCGGCCGCCGGCTGTTCCATCGGGGACGAGCCGCTTGCGCGTTACGGTGATGGCATCGCATGAAGATGAGGATATCCAACAGGCGATTGAAGGGTTTGCGCTTAGCGCGTTTTAATTTGACAAAATTGCGCAATTAATGCGATAATATCATTACTCGCGCCTTAAACCCAATACACCGGTAAATAGGATATTGGGCGAATCTGCAAACTCGCATGCATGTCGAAAAGGAGCAAGAGATGTCCCAAACTTACACAGCCGTTATCCAACAGAGTGACGGATGGTGGCTCGGTTGGATACAAGAGATTCCCGGGGTCAATTGCCAGGAACGCACCCGTGACGAATTGCTGAATACCCTGGAAATCACGCTTCGCGAAACGATAGAATTCAATCGGGAAGAAGCTATCCGGGACGCGGAAGCTGGGTATCAGGAAATCACTATCCAACTATGAGACGAAGGGCATTGATTCAGCACCTCAGAAAACACGGCTGCCATTTTATTCGGGAAGGCGGCCGGCACTCGCGATGGGGTAATTCAAGTCTCAATACCAAGACCTCGGTCCCTCGGCATAATGAGATTCCTGAGGGGCTTGTCAAGAGAATCTGTAAAGATTTGAAGATTCCACGTCCATAACCCTACCGTCCTCGCTGTTGCGGATAACAGCGAGGACGAAACTAGGAAAACCGGATGCCTACACTCGATTTCAGAGGCAAACAATTTATCTATTCCCATCACCTTACCGTGCCGTTTCGCACGCTGGAAGTAGATGCAGCCAAATCCTTAAAAAATGTAAATTTTGAAGGGGGGGGGTAAACCAGCCCTCGTTGGATGAGAACCTCATCATTCACGGCGATAACCTGCATGCGCTCAAGGCACTCCTAACGAGGACAAGGAGGTTAAGTTTCAATGAAATTGAAACGATTGATCAAACACCTTAGACAGCAGGGATGCCATCAGGTCCGGGAAGGACGTAGGCACTCAGTGTGGGCTAATGCAGACCTGAATACTCGCACCGTGGTCCCGAGGCATACTGAGATTGATAATGGACTTGCCAAAAAAATCTGTAAAGATTTAGAGGTTCCTCGTCCATAATCTGTTCGGACTTCGCCGTTTCTGATAACTAGGTATGCCAAGACGTTTGGTTTGGCATTAATCAGTCTTAAGGGGCAGACGAATGAAATATATCCACACTCGTTGCAATGCGAGTCTGTCCGTATCATTTTAATTTGACAAAACCGCACATGTACGCGATAATGAATTCATAAACCAGAGAGGGAGACTGAAAATGTCACAAATCTATACCGCGCAAATCCAATACACCGGCGAATGGTGGATTGGATGGATCCGTGAAATTTCTGGCGTGAATTGCCAAGAACGGACACGGGAAGAACTGCTGGAAAGCCTGCAATCCGCGCTTCTCGACATTTTGGAGTATGACGCGCAGCAAGCAAAACACAGCGGTGAAGACGCGTTTGAGGTAGTTGACATCGCCGTATGAGATCCAACTTGTCCTCGCTGTTGCGGATAACAGCGAGGACGAAACTAGGAAAACCGGATGCCTACACTCGATTTCAGAGGCAAACAATTTATCTATTCCCATCACCTTACCGTGCCGTTTCGCACGCTGGAAGTAGATGCAGCCAAATCCTTAAAATTTGAAGGGGGGGGGTAAACCAGCCCTCGTTGGATGAGAACCTCATCATTCACGGCGATAATCTGCACGCGCTCAAGGCACTCCTCCCGAAATATGCGGGGAAAATTAAGTGCATCTACATCGATCCGCCCTATAACACCGGCAACGAAGGCTGGGTTTACAACGATAACGTCACTAGCCCGATAATGCAGCGGTGGTTGACGACAAACAGCCCGATTGACGTTGAAGACTTAGAGCGTCACGATAAGTGGTTGTGCATGATGTGGCCGCGCTTGCACCTCTTACGTGAGTTGCTCTCCGAAGATGGTGTGATTTTCATCTCTATTGACGATAACGAGGTGCATCTCCTCCGTGCTATCATGGATGAGATTTTCGATGCGCGACGGATTTTCCCCGATGGAAACTTCGTCGGGCAATTTGTCTGGGCGGCCGGGCGGAAAAACAACGCAAGGCTTTTCTCCAATTCGCACAATTACATCTTGTGCTACCTCAACAACCACGAATTCCTGAATCAATCGGGAACTACGTGGCGCGTTCGGAAGCAAGGCCTTGAAGACATCTATAAAAAACACACGGAACTTGCGCGGAAACACGGGCAAGACTTTCCGAAAATCGAAGGAGAATTGGCTGCATGGTTTAAAGGGCTCCCCGATGGCCATTCAGCTAAGCGGCACAGACATTACTGTTATGTGGATAGTCGTGGACTCTATCATGCCTCTGATGCCTCTGCACCGGGCGGCAACGGAGCACGGTATCCTGTCCTCCATCCGATAACAGGCGAGGACTGCGTTGTTCCTTCGCGCGGTTGGGTTTATACAGAACAGCGAATGAACGCCCTCATCGCGGATAATCGGATTCGGTTTGGAGCAGATGAAACGTTTGTTCTCACCGTTAAAGTTTACCTGAAAGAATCTGAATACGAGACACCTTACAGCGTTTTCTATAAAGATGGCCGCGCCGCTACAAAGCGATTACGTTCGCTACTCGGCAAACCTTTCCCGTTCCCCAAAGATGAAGAGGTGTTAAAGCCGCTCTTTGAGGCGGTAACCGGCCCGGGCGACATCATCCTTGATTCCTTCGCCGGCAGTGGCACCACGGCGCATGCTGTCCTCGCGCTCAACAAAGAAGACGGCGGCAATCGTAAGTTCATCCTCATTGAGTGTGAAGACTACGCCGATGACATCACTGCAGAACGCGTCCGACGCGTCATCAACGGCGTGGCTTCTGCTAGAGACGCGACGCTTCGGCAGGGATTCGGCGGTTCTTTTACCTACTGCGAGCTCGGCGAACCTATCGATGAGGCAGGCATGCTCTCCGGCGAAACCTTACCTTCTTACGTGACCTTGGCGAACTACATCGCCTATGTCGCAACAGGGAGTTCGCTTGACGCTGTCGCGCGCCGAGAAGACTTCTTTTTCGGGGAAACCGAAACCCTCCGTTTCTACCTCATCTATGAACCGACTCTCGCCTTTTTAGAGAGCAACGCCGCTGCGTTAGATGGTGCGCGTGCGGCACAAATCGCTGCGCAGTGCAAAGCGGCGGGAAAGAAGGCGTATGTCTGGGGCGCGCATAAGTTCATGAGTCAGAAGGACCTGACTCCGATGGGCATTACGTTTTGTCAACTGCCCTACAACATGCATCCCGTTACAGATGGATAATGCCCGAGCCACCTTTGTAGGCGGATTTCTGTATCCGCCCGCAATTGCGCAGGAATAAGAGAGAATGGAACTCAAAGACTACCAACAACAAGCGTTAGACACACTGGAACGTTATTTAGCTGCACTGAAGGAGGCGCGTCAAAAGGCTGAGGAACTCGCGGCAGCCTTAGCAGCCCCTGGGCTTCCGACTGTTTTGCAAGAGCAGGCAGCGGCCTTAGCGGCGGATGCCGAAGATTATCCGCGCAAAGCGTGGGAAAGCCTCCGGGAAAGAGGGATGTTGCCGGGTATCGCCGACCAGGTGCCCGAATACGTTCCGCGCGAAACCGCCGTCGGTGCACCGATTCCGCATGTCTGCCTTAAAGTGCCGACAGGTGGCGGAAAGACGCTGCTCGGCGTGGAAGCCGTGCGTCGCCTCAAACTCGGCAGCGGATTTCTACTATGGCTTGTGCCGACGAAAGCCATCTATGCACAGACATGGGATGCCTTCCGGAACCGCGAGCATCCGTATCGGCAGAGCCTAGATAGGGCATCGGGTGGGCGCGTCAAGTTGCTCCAAAAAGACGACAAGTTTACGAAGCAGCATGTTGAGGACTTCCTCTGTGTCATGCTTCTCATGCTCCCTGCCACAAACCGAAATCGGAATAAGGAATTCCTCAAAATGTTCCGCGATAGCAACGGCTACGCGTCGTTCTTTCCGATCGAAGACGATGTTCGGGAGCATCTGGCATTATCAGAAGAACACCCAGACCTGGAGACAGTAGACGGGGCTTCCGGTCCCGATTCTTCTGGGAGCTCGGTTCAGCTTCGTGGGATACTCGCCGCCAATCCTGCTGACCGGCAGATTAAGCAGAGCCTCTTCAATGTGTTAAAATTGCTGCGTCCGACGGTAATCTTAGACGAGGCGCATAAGGCTTATGGAAGAAAAAAGGCGGAGGAAAACCAAGAATTTGTGAAGGCCGTGAATCGCCTCAACCCGCGCTTTGTGCTGGAACTTTCTGCCACGCCGCAGCTCGGTATTAGCAACATCCTCGTCAACGTTTCTGGGGTTGCGCTTAAGGAAGAGGAGATGATTAAACTCCCCATCCACCTGCGGAATTTCCCAGATTCGGATTGGAAGTATACACTCACGCAGGCGAAGGCGGAGCGCGATGCACTTGAGGAAGCGGCAAAGCAGTTTCAGACAACCGATGCCCGTTATATCCGTCCCATCGCGGTGATTCGGGTAGATAGGACGGGCAAAACCCAGCGCGACGGTATTCGGGTGCATGCGGAAGATGCACGTGAGGAACTCATCAATGCGCTTGGTGTTCCGGCAGAGCAGATTAAGGTGAAATCGTCGGCGCAAGACGAACTCGCCGGGCTCGAGCTGCTCAGTCCGTTTTGTCCTGTGCGCTACATTATCACGAAGGATGCGCTGAAGGAGGGATGGGATTGTCCATTTGCTTACCTGTTGGCACTTTTGGATAACACGACAGCAAAAACGGCGATGACGCAGCTCATGGGGAGGGTGATGCGGCAACCGCACGCCCGCGCCACGAACGTCGCGAAACTGGATAGTTGCTATATCTACTGCTTCAATCAGAAAGTCGGCGATGCAGTCAGCAACGTCAAGAAGGGTTTAGAGGCAGAAGGCTTAACCGGACTTGCCGATTACGTTGAGAGTCCGGCGACGGTGCGCGTCCAAAAAACGATTCAGCGCAGACAAGAATACCGTGAGGTGGACATCTTCCTGCCGCGCGTGTTGCATAAGGAGGGACGCAATTGGAGAGCCCTTGATTATGAACGCGACATTTTAAGCGCGATTGCATGGCACCAACTCGGTGCCGTGGAGCCGGTGGATTTGGAATCTCAGGAACTCTTTCAGGAGATTCGCGCTACTATCCATCTGCAAGACGAGGCAGTGATTGAAAAAGCGCGGCAAGCAGGCGCGGCCGAAGGCTTGGAGCTCGCCTTTTTCGTCCGGCGTTTAGCCGATGTCGTGCCGAACCCGTGGCAATCGGCGCGCATCGTCAAAGCGACACTCAACTGCTATCGCGAGCAAGGCACAACCGAAGAAGTGCTGTTTCAGAATCGGCTTTATCTCTCGGAGGTGTTGAAACTCCGCCTGCGCGAACGTATTGAGAAGCTGTCTGAATCCATCTTCCGTGAGAAATTGGCGGCTAACAAAATTCAGTTTCGACTTGAGACGGATGTCGCGCTGAACTACGAATTGGAGAGGACGCTGGAGGTTAGCCTATCTGGTGAGTCAAGGACGCTTGTGCGTCAGCATGGCGATGCGTTGCAGCTGAACCTATTTGAGCAGGTATATGAAGCGGAATTCAACAATTTAGAGAAAGATTTCGCGCTTTATCTTGATGAAAGAGAGGCGATTCAGTGGTGGCATCGTATCGCCGCGAAGCGAGGATATTTCCTGCAGGGTTGGCGGCGCGACCGGGTGTATCCCGATTTTATCGCCTGTCTGCAGGGACGAAAAAATCAGCCGCAGCGGTTACTAATTTTTGAAACCAAAGGACAGCAGCTTGAAGGCAACAGCGACACGACTTACAAGCAGCAGTTGATTGAGACGTTAGAGGCGGCGTATGGGAACGCTAGTTCGTATGGCATGATGAACGCCGCCGGTCCGAATGATGCGGCGATGTCGTTTCGGATGCTGTTTGAAAATAGTTGGCAGGTGGCGGTGAATGAAGCGATTGGGGAGGGGTATGCTGGAGGAAAGTAGCACCTCCGCCGTATGTATGCCAAAACAGCACCGGTTCATCTTCGCAACCGTGCGTCTGCACATAGTGAACCAGCCCCGCCAACGTCTTGCCGGTATAGGTATTTTCGAGGAGGATGCCTTCGTGTTCCATCATCATTTCTACGGCGCGCGTGCCTGCCTCCGTAGGAATGGCGTAGCCTTTGCCGAAATCGTGATGCCAGAGCTCAACCGGACGCGGGTTCATCAATCCACCATCTGTCGCACTTAGAAGACGCAGGATACGCCGCTCCATTCGGGATACCGCCCACGCGTTTGCTATTATCCAGTCGGATACGCGGATACCGACGACTTGACTTCGCAACCCCGCGAGCCGCACGCCTGCCATCAAGCCCGCCATCGTGCCACAAGTGCCAACAGGAACGAAGATAAACCGCGGTTCTGGCAGAAGGCCCTCATCGATCTGCGTTTTGAGTTCCGTGACAGCTGTCACGTATCCGACAGAACCGAGCGGTGACGAACCGCCCGCGGTGATGAAATAACGTTCCGGTCCGATGCCAAAGGCGTGCTTCGTCTTTTGGTATGCATAACGGGCAAAAAGGGTGCTTACGCGCGTGACTTCCTGAATCTCCGCCGCGTATTCACAGATTGTCTCATAGTTCAATTCAGAATATTCGGTGGGCGGCTGTCGGAAAAGCAGGCACTCGACGCGGAAACCTGCCGCTTTTCCGTAAACTGCTGTCGCGCGAACGTGATTGGAACCGGTGGGACCGATTGTGAAGAGAGTTGGGTAGGAACTATCTCCCGGGCGCGATTTCTGCGCGTCCGCGAACAGGTATTCCAATTTTCGCACCTTGTTGCCGCCGCCTAGCAGTCCGCCCAGGTCATCGCGTTTTATCCAGAGTGAGTCAATGCCGATGGCGCGCCCTAGGTTCGATAGGCGATGCACCGGGGTTGGAAAGTTTCCGAGAGAGAGGTGTGGAAGCGAGTGAATCATGACGACACCTTCGCGATAATCTGTCGCGCGACATAGTCTGCTAGGGCGGCGATAGTCAGCGTGGGCGGCACGCCAATCGAAGCCGGAAACAGACTCGCATCGGCGACAAAGAGGTTCCGGACAGGCCGCGCTTCTCCGGAAAGAGTGACGACAGAAGTCGCCGCGTCCGCACCCATGCGGAGGGTGCCTTGCGGATGACTCGATGCCAGCATCACATCGTTTGGCACAACACCGCGCCGGCGAATGATTTCCAAGTCTGCCTCCGTTTGGATACGCACGCGTTGTGTGTAGGGCATCAGGATGTCCCTTGCACCTGCGGCGAACAGCAGGCGCGCGGCGTTGATTGCGCCTTCAACCAATACCGCTTTATCCTCGCGGCTCAAACGATACGTAATGCGCGGCGTGCCATCCCGATTGAGGGACACGCGCCCCGCTGTCCTATCGTGCAAAAGGACGAGGAGCGCGGCGATGTGGCGGTAGCGTTCCATCAATTCGCGATGGTTTTTGCCAAACCCCGGTAGACTCGCCGCGACTATCATCTGTGAGCCAAATGCCGGCATAAGGAGGTATCCGCTGTCCAACTCTTGCGCGGAGTGTCCGGGGGGATTTCTATATTCACCCGTTTTCCCAACGGCCGGGGTGTCTCCCAAATCCAGAAACTCATCAATATAATAACTTTGCGGGATGCCGAAGTGTCCATCAATAATCTCATCAAAAATGCCGCCGACAAACACAGCGGGATGCAGATGCAGGTTTTGTCCAACCTGTCCGTTTGGATTCGGCAAACGACTTTTTAACCAGAGCTGCGGAGAATTAATCGCTCCGGCGGCTAAAACAACCACCTTGCTTCGGATAGTCAGTTGGCCCGAGGGTAAGTTCGCTGAAACGCCGACCGTTTTGCCCTTTTCAACCAGCACCGCTTCCGCGAGGCAGTTACTATAAAGTCGCGCGCCAGCTGCAAGTGCCAACGGGATATAGGTGACAGCCATGCTCTGTTTGCCGATGCCTGCTGTGGAATTTGGGCATCCAAAGAGACACCTCGCGCCGCACGCCGCGCACACGCCGCGATTATGCCGTTGCACAGTACCGCGCCACCCCATCGCCTCGCAACCGCGGCGGATGACAGCGTTGAGGGGGTTCACTTCAGATTCCTCGGCCTGCCTAACGTTAAGCGTCTGCTCAACGCGTACTAATGCAGAAGAGATATCTGGCAGTCCCCATCTGTCCAATAACGGCTGCGGCGGCCTCACTGCGTAACAAAGATTATGCACCGTCGAACCGCCGACACTTCTACCTTGCGAGATAATAATAGCACCGTCGCGCGTCCGCCGTAAGCCGCTATCCCAGAAAAGGCGACGCAACATGTCGGGTTCATATTCGGTGAAGGTGCTCGGTTCATGAGGTTCGCCTGCCTCTAAAATGACGACAGAGAGCCCAGCTTCGGCGAGCTCTTTGGCGACAACCGCGCCGCCCGCTCCTGAACCGATAACGCATACGTCGGCGGAGTCTCTCGCAATCGGGAGGACGCGTCTACTTTTGCTCACGATGTGTCTCATTTCGCGACCGGGAGACCGCGGCGCGATAGCGTTGATAAGCCTGCGCTGCTTTCTCCTGCTCGCCGATGTGGCGATAAGCGTTCGCCAGATTTCGGTAAACTTGTGGATTATTCTGAGCAAGGCGCGCAGCTGTTTCAAACTGCACAACCGCCTGCCGCGGTTTCTCTAGCATCATATAGACAACGCCGAGGCTGTTCCGATACACCGCGCTGTCTGGGCGCGTTTCAACGAGATGTCCGTATACTTCACGCGCTTCAGCGTAAGTTTCGGTTTGCAGATAGATATAGCCGAGCCGTTCATATCCCTTCTCATCGCGCGGCGCGATAGCGACGCACGCCTTGAGTTCCACGATAGCGGCATCCCATGCCTCTCTTTTGATGAGGAGCTCGGCGAGTTGATAGCGGAAATCCAACCGTTGTGGACTATCCAGAATTGCCCGACGAAGGCTGGCGAGTTGCTCCTCTTCTTGTGTCAGTTTCTCAAAAGTGCGCAAGGCGTTCCGACCTTTTGTGACTTCGCCGGTGCGCAGATAACAGTTCCCAAGATTAAAGTGTCCTTTCGCGTGCCGTTTCTCGCGTTGAATCACCGCTTCAAAGTGCGGAATTGCTTGTGCAAATGCGCCTTTTTGGAAATAGGCGAGCCCGAGCAGATACCGCGCTTCTGTATCCGATGCCTGCTTCAAGTGCTGGATAGCGTCATCAATTCGGTTTTGACGGAGGTAGGCGGTGCCGAGCAGTCTTCGCGCTCGTTCCAGATCTGGCTGCACCTGCAAGGCGCGTTTCAGCGGTGGTATTGCAGCTTTTGCCTGCGCCAGTCCGATTAGGTATGCTTCACCGAGGCGGCAGTGCGCATCGGCGAAATCCGCATCGAACTGGATAGCAGTTTGGAACGCTTGAACCGCCGGGCTCCACTGCGATTGTTGTCCATAGAGCAGACCGAGTTGGTAGTGTGCCGCCGCGGACGATGGTTCAAGTGCTATCGCGCGCTGAAATTCGGCAAAAGCCTCCGCTGAGGAGCGTGCCTGCATTCCTGCCTGATAAGCGCGTTGTGCCTCGCTCACATCGTCGCAGTAGGAGGGACTCCCCGGTTCCGACACGAATAAGAGATAGGTGAAAAAGAAACCAATAAACGTCGTTCGCATTTTTTTATCCGCAATTAACGGTGGACATCAATTTGCATTTATGATAACATATTTCCACGCGTTTATCAAATTGAGGAGAGGACTCATGGAATTTGTTCAACTAGCGGCAGCGCAACGCCAAGAATTTGATGAGAACGGCTACCTCATCGTGCGCGAGGCGATTGATGACGAGATGATTCGCTGCCTAACCGAAACCGGTGACCGGCTCATGGAGGCGTTTGAATACCACGGCTACTACGCGCATCGGCGCGATGGATTGGTGCAAGAACCCGCCTTCGTCGCTCTTACTACACAGTCAAAGGCGGTGCCGCTCATTCTGCAACTGCTCGGCACAAATATCCATATCACGAACACCGCGCTCATCTATAAACACCCACAGCCCCCGGAGAAGCCTGAAAACCGCAATTGGCACCGGGATGTTGGCGTGCATTTAGATGTCGGGCACGAAGGCTGTCCGCGCGTCGGGTTGAAGGTAGGATACTGCCTCACCGATTTCAGCGTGCCGAATTCCGGCGCAACGTGGTTTGTGCGGAAAAGTCATACCCTCGGTGAACCGTTGCGCATCGCTGCAGGCGAAGTCGATCCGCCGAAGTATGACGAACCGCTCCTTCGCGCAGGAGATGCGTTCCTCTTTGAAAGCCGTATCTATCACGCCGCCGGATTGAATTTCACCGCGAACGTGTCCAAGGTTGTCATCTACGGCTACCATTATCGCTGGGTAAAGCCCGACTATTATCTGCGATATTACAATAATACGCCGCAGCCTGACGCGTCCATCGTCTCTCGACTCAATGACCTGGGTAGGCAGTTTCTCGGTGCTGCAGAAGATACGCAGGGCCGCCGCGACCCGAACGGTGTGCATTGGGCTGGCACAGAGTGGGCGGCGGCGCATCAGTTGAGGTTGGAACAGGCTCCGCAAGTTGTCTTCCAATGAGAGCAAAACAACCCCGGTAGGAGCGGTTTTCAACCGCGCACATCATAGCACCTGCGCGCTTGGAGGGCACGCCTACCGGCATCCGATGCATTCACAAAGGAGAAAATATGAAAGAAATTAAAGTCGGTATTATCGGTTGCGGGGGCATCGCGGGCGGCAAACACCTCCCCGGTCATCAAAGCGTCAAAGGCGTTTCGATCATCGCCGCCTGCGACATTGACGAGACGCGCGCGAAGGCATTCGCCAAAAGGCATGAGATCCCGCATGTCTTCACCGATTACGAGAAACTGGTTGAGATGGACGAACTTGATGCGGTGAGCGTCTGCACGCCGAACAATTTCCACGCCGGTCCGACTATCGCCGCACTCAACGCTGGCAAACACGTGCTTTGCGAAAAGCCTATTGCGGGTAACGCTATTGATGGCCAATCGATGGTAGACGCACAGAAAGCAAGCGGTAAAGTGCTCCAGATCGGATTGCAATCCCGCTTCCGCGCTGAATCCCGCACATTGCGCAAACTCTACGATGAAGGCTTCTTCGGCGACATCTACTACGCCCGCGCGATGGCGATGCGGCGACGCGGTGTCCCGGCATCGCCATCGTTCCTGAGCAAAGCGATTGCTGGCGGCGGACCGCTCATTGACATCGGCGTGCATATCCTTGATGTGCTGCTCTGGATGATAGGCTGCCCGAAACCCGTTGAAGCGTTTGGCATGACAGCCAAGAAGTTCGGACATCGCGCCGATGTTATCAACCCGTGGGGCAAATGGGATCCTGCGCAATTTGAAGTGGAAGATTTCGCGATGGGAACTATCCGCTTTGAAGGCGGGCTCACCGTGACGTTAGAGACAGCGTGGGCATCGCATATTGAGAACATCGGCGGCACTTTCTTCATGGGAGAGCTGGCGGGCGCGACTTACGAACCGCTCCAAATCTACCTTGACGAGAAAGACGATATGGTGAATTACACACCTGAACTCCTCAAAGGATTGCCGGGTGAATTTAAATCGTTCCACACCGCAATTCGCGAGGGGTTATCGTCACCAGTGCCAGCGGAAGAGGTGCTGAACGTAGCGAAAATCTTCGACGCGCTCTACGAATCGGCGAGGATAGGCCGCTCCGTGCCGATTGCGTAAGAAACGTCCCGTGGCCCGTAGGATGCCCCGTGTTCCGTAGCGCGAGGGCCTGTCCCTCGCGATCGCCCGACCGGCACCTCCCGTGTTCCGTAGCGCGAGGGAAAACCCGGCGATCGCTAATCGCCGAGGGTTCCCCTCGCGAGCCCTCAATTCAAGCCTGGCGAAGACCAGGCCCCTCGCGCTACGTCCCTTGCGGATTTTTTTCATAACGCGCGCTGACAATCGTTTGGATCCCGCCACGGACATTAAAATCGCCGACCACTTCCACCCGCCTCGGCTGACATGCCGCGACGACATCCTCAAGCACCTTATTGACGACATGCTCATGAAAGATGCCGACATCCCGATAGAAAAGCAGATATTCCTTCAACGATTTGAGCTCAACGCAGTGCCTGTCTGGCACGTAGGTAATGCGTAGCGTCGCAAAATCAGGTAATCCCGTTTTGGGGCAGACAGCAGTGAACTCTAGGTGAGTCATCTCAATTGTGTAATCGCGATGAGGATATTGGTTCTCCCATGTCTCAATCGGCGGCGTTTTCAGTTGACGGATATCTGTTTGTAGGTTGTCGTAGTTAGAGTGTTGTGGCATTAATGCTCCTTTTTCGTGCAGTTTTCTGTATGATGTCCCAAGCGTGGACGCGCGGTGTGTCAGGGCGGATGTCGTTAACTATCCGCCCATCTCCCGCGAAAAAAATGAGTTGTTTCTTTTTTTGAATCTTCAGGCGAGCCCGAACTACAAGGATAAACTGGGGATGACTTCGTCTCCATAAAATTCGCGGTTCAGCCCCTTATCCGCATTGCTGACTTGAAAATCCTCATCCTCCATCTCTGAAAGGTTGACGTAGAGTTGATTCTTGTCCAGTAGCTCCATCAGCAGCGACTGCTGCTTTGCTACGTCCCCGATAGCGATGAAATCCGCCACCGCATCTTCAGGAACCTCAGGATTGACATACCAATTGAGGAACGACTCCGTTGCCATCTCACGCCAGATTTGCACCAATTCGTTGCTCGTGCGCGCCGCTTGGATGCGCGCCACAAAAACGGCATTGTAGGGCATCAGTTCACAGGCGAGGAAGTCGGTGCTGACAAGCCCCTCTTGCGCAAGAACCTTTTCAAGCCGCTCTTGGCAGATGGCGACATGCTCTTCCAACTGCTCGACGAGGATAAACTGCCTTTCGCCCCCCCCCATTCACGTTTGTTAAGTTCAACGACTGCGTGTCCTGTCGTGCCGGAGCCGGCGAAGAAGTCCACGATGATGTCGCCGGTATCTGTCGTGAGTTTCAGGATGTCCATGACGGTATAGAGGGATTTGGGATAACTAACGCCTCTTTTGCCGATAATTTTTTCTAGCAACATTGTGCCGTGAGAGGTCGCGTTATATTTCCGGGCTATCCAATGCGTTGGAATTATTTGCTGCTCCCGAAATTTCCTACAAATGACGATTTTACCGTTCTCCCTCTTGATGACAACTTCATTGTTGCTAAACCGTTTTAGAAAGGTTTCAGGTTTCGTTACCCAGGTCATTTCCCGCCCCGTATTCGTTATGGGCAAAACCTCTTCATAGCCATCCACTTTTTCCAACGAGACAGCGGTTAAGTCTTCGCTAACGTAGATAGGATACCAGTATGCAGGCTTATCTTGCCTCGTGCATCCCCGGCTCCCCCCTTGGACCATGATGTAATTTTTCAGATAATAGTTACCTTTCTCATCGCTCAGGTTGAACTGCTTTTTCTTTTCTTCGTCGATAACAACGTTTTTGATGTTGTTTCCGCGGGTCTTGGCGTAAACCAGCATGAATTCGTTGCTTGTCGAAAACCCTTTATCCATATTCCGGCCCCGAGCCTGGTGAACCACCGAAACTGTCGCTAACCTATTCGCGCGTCCGAAGACTTCGTCGGCCAACACACCGAGATAAAAGAGCTCGTGGTGGTCGATCGCGATAGCGATGAACCCATCGGGCCGGAGCAAGTCCTTCGCCACCTCTAATCTATTTCTCATGAAGGTGAGCCACGTGGAGTGATTAAAGGTGTTGTTATAGGTAAAACTGTCCGCTGCGCCGCCGGTGTTATAGGGCGGATCGATGTAGACACATTTCACCTTGCCGCGGAACTGCAACTTCAGGGAGTGCAGTGCCAACAGATTGTTCCCCTTGATGAGCAAGTTCTCGCGAATCGTGCCATCTTCACCACGTTTGATGGCAGATATCGGGTGTGCACCTGCATGCGTGTGCCGTTTCCACTGTGTGAACACCTTTGGCGCGAGGAGCCGGTTAATCTCATCAGGCGCGAGGAGTTCGTTGAAAAATATCTCGGTGCGTTTTTCCTCTTGGCGCGTCTGTCCACCTTCCAAGACGCAGTCTTTGTAGGGCCAGACGAGTGCGACTTCGCTGCGTTCAGGCAGAAACTTGTCGTCAATGTTCAAGCCAATTTTGTTTCGGAATCGGGTGTATGCGTTGGCGAGGAAGTTTTTATCGGAGAGGTAGGTAATGAAGGTGTTGTAATTGAACACCCATCTTCCGTTAATTTCGTCAAAGAACTGTGCCTCAATCTCCTTATCTGTCATTAACAGCGTGAGGAGGCCCGGGTCGAGGTGCCAGGCGCGGTCTTTGACAGCGGCAGGGATGAGTTCGCCAGCGTTGTCAACGAAGCGCGCGTCAGTTTTGAGGCGTTCAATGAGTTTCTCGTTGAATGTTCTTGTTGGCATAGTGATTTCCTGACGTGCGCGTTCCGGATGCCGCTTTTCGGTTGCGGCGGTTCACGCGCTGTGCGAAACGTTCGCTGAAATTTCGTTACTACAACACTCATATTTTACCGAAAATTCTAATTTATGTCAACCTTTTTTCAGAACAACTTACTTTTCCGTTTTGTGTTTTCATCTACGCGTTCAAAAAAGAGTTGACACACCTGATAAATTGCGTGTATAATATATTTATAGCGGTTCGCGCTGACTTTGGGAAGGGCGCGCAAAAAAACAACTCAGCAACGCTGTCGCTATCTTCAGGAGGAACGAAAGGATGAATTCACCCGAACTTCACCCGTTCGCGCAAGAAATGCCGCCTCCCGCACACATCACGATGACGCTGGAGGAATTTCTTGAAAGCGGCTTGGAAGGGTATGAATACCTGAAAGGAGAAGTCGTGCAAATGTCGCCTACCTCAATGGAACATGGAGATATTAGCACGAATCTTGTCGTGCCGTTAGGCATGCACGTTCGTGAAAATCAATTGGGACGCGTCTACACATCGGATACAGGTTTCCGGGTGGGAACCCAAGTGCTGGTGCCAGATGTCGCCTTTGTCTCAATGGAGCGTTTGCCGGAGGACAGGAGCAAGGGTTCTCCTGTGCCGCCAGATCTGGCCGTTGAGGTAGTCTCACCTTCAGATAAACAGGCGCGGGTTTCGGAGAAAGTCCTCGCTTATCTTGAGGCCGGCACCCGGCTGGTTTGGGTGGTTAACCCGGTGCTGAAAACCGTGGAGGTGTATCGCCCCGGCAAAGACTTCACACTTCTCACAGACGTAGATAGGCTCACCGGAGAAGATGTCGTCAAGGGCTTTTCTTGTGAGGTCTTGCGACTTTTTGAATAATACGCAATTTTCCTCTGGAGTGCAGGCTTGCCCGCCCCGAACAAGTCAAGCTTGAGCGAGCAGGTTTCCCTACAGACGCGAGACGATTCATAGGAACACAGGAGGTTGCACCATGAAACTGACCGAACACCAAATCAATTTCTTTAACACTTTCGGCTATCTCGCGATACCGGGGATGTTTTCTCCGAGCGAGATAGAATGGATCACGGAAGAGTTTGAGTGCTCCATTCAGGAATTCGGGGGTGGTAAAGCGCATGATGGCACACACCGCACGATGTTCGGCGGTCCGATTGAGCATCGCCCCCGGCTCTGCACGCTGCTGGATGATGAACGCCTCAAAGGGCTCATCGGCGGGGTGCTCGGCGCGGATTTTAACTACGCAGGCGGCGATGGAAACTACTACACCGGCGATACAGGTTGGCATCCTGATGGAAACTGGGGCCGCCTCTTCGCGTGTAAAGTCGCGTTTTACCTCGAGCCGCTGACGCGCGCCACGGGGTGTTTGCGCATCATTCCGGGCAGCCAGAACCCCGCGCACTTCGTGCGCGCCCAGAAACTCGATCCGAATCAGTCGGCAGCACTCTTTGGCATTCCGCCTCGTGATTTCCCCACTAGCATCGCGTTGGAGAGCACCCCTGGTGATGTCATGATATTCAATCATGATACGTACCATGCCGCGTTTGGCGGCGGCACGCGCCGGCGGATGTTCACGATGAATTGCACGCAGCATTGCACTACGGAGCCGGATTTAGAGACACTGCATCAGTATTTGAGCGTCCATTCGGCTGGCGGGTATCAAATCGAAACCGGCGCAGGCATGTTCTTCCCAACTATGGTTGACACTGCCGACAAGGCGCGGTGGATTCACCTCCGGCAATGTAGCGATATTCATGATGAGCTGTTTCCGCAGTATGCACGGCGTTCTTAACTACGTGTGGGCATATGCCTTTCCACGCCCCTACCCGCAGTTCGGGTATGGCAGGTACTGCGGAGGTTCGCGAACACCATCCTTTAACCCGTTTTTCTCAGGAGGAACGTATGAATTTTAAGAAAATGCTGACAGGGCACAAGTTATACCAAATTAAGTTGACCCGAACGACTCAGGTTAATTTGGTATTATACTGTCTCGGGTGGGTTGCTGTCTTGGCGGTGATTTTAGGTTGTCGTACGTTAGTTGGCGAGCCGCCGGAAATCACCAATTTCACGGCACCTGATCGGATTTCACCCGGCGAGACTTATACGCTTGAGGTAACCGCCATTGATGCAGACAACGATCCGCTCACTTACGAATGGATGCTGAGTGGTGATGGCAGCATCGACACCACAACCGGACTGCGAGTCGTGTTTACTGCGCCCGCGCAGTTTCCTGCGAAGTCTACAATCACTGTCACGGTATCCGATGGAACTTATGAAACATCTCAGATTGTCGTGTATGAGATATCCGGATAGCGCGCAACCGCCGTAACTGGAGCAGATGCGGCTTTCTACGCACCAAAGGAGTGCTCCTTATGAAAAAACGTTTTCTCTCGCTGCTGCTGGTGTTCACCTTGCCAGTAGCCGCCTTCGCCCAATCGGAACCGGCTGCAACTGGGACGATTCAGGGCACCATTGTCGAACAGATTACCGGGGCACCGTTAGCCGATGCCGATGTGCATCTGCTTGAAACCGACGAACACCAAACCACCGCGGCAGATGGGACGTTTTGGTTTATCGGGGTTGCACCGGGCACCTACACGCTATCTGTCTCGCATCCCGCCTATAGCACTGCACTGGAAAGCAAACTTGAGGTGCGTGCAGGTGATACGACGCAGGTGAAAATCTACCTCGGCGAAATCTTTGAACTTGAGAAGGTTATCGTCGAAGGCGAGCGCGTGCCTCCTACTGTCAGTCGTCAGGAGATTCGTGGCAGTGAATTGCTCCGCCTCCCCGGCACCGGCGGCGATGCGCTCAAAGGCCTCATGACGCTGCCGAGCATCGGTATTCCGAACGATTTCTTCGGCACGCTCTATATCCGTGGGAGCGCGCCCGGAGACAATCTCATCTATTTCGACCGGACACCGATGGGCTATCCGTTCCACTACGGCGGGATTGTCTCAACTATCAGCTCGGAAATTATTGACGACATCCACATCTACGCTGGCGGCTACGGCGCGGAATTCGGGTTGGATGCGCAAACGGTGATTGACATCCGTTCGCGAGATAGACTGGAAGATGAGACGTTGAGCGGCACCTTTAACCTGAATATCCTCTATTCGGAGGGATTGCTGGAGGGGAAAATCGGCGAGAACGGATATGTGCACGTGGCAGGACGGCGGAGTTACCTCGACCTCGTCATCGGTCCGTTCATAGAGGGAAATAACGTGTTGCCCTACTTTTCAGATTATCAATTCAAGTATGCCCACGATTTGGCGGAGAAGCATCATCTGACGCTCAACGCCTTTGGTGCAACCGATCATTTTGAATTTGAAATTGCCGATGGCCCAGACATTGAAGACACGCGCCCTGAAGGCGTTGAAAGTTCACCTTCTTCTGCCTATTTCAAAAACGGGTTTGAGGCACAAGGGATACATCTCCGTTCACATTTCACGGAAAAACTCACCTCACACCTCTCTCTCACGCGTTCCCACAATTTTCTCAACGTTGACTTTGATTTGCTGACAAGCGAACGTTTTGAACAGGGCCCAGATGGTGAGTGGGAAGTGGCATCCACTGAGTATTCGCACTATGACATTCAAGTGAACGTTCCCGTTTACATGCTGCGCGAAGACGTGTCATACAAAATCACACCGACGCTTCAGTTTGAACCAGGGTTTCTTTTTTCCATCAGCCCCGCGACCAGCTTTTCTTACACCAATCTGCCAGTCTCCGAGGCAACGGAAGTGACAGAAGGTGAAGATCTGACTGAAGTGCTTGAAGAGGCTCAGGCGGATGGAGACGAGGCAATTGTCTATAGAAACGATTCCGATGGCAGCGAGGGGACTTTTTTGCAGGAGACGCGGACCGAGGAAACTCGCGAAGAATTCAACAAACAGTTCCGCCGTGCCGAAGGTTACCTCCAAACGCGATATGAGCCGTTTCCGTTTCTATCGGCGGCACTAGGCGTTCGGCTAGATTACCTCAACATGACAGACGAAATCTCGGTGCAGCCGCGGGCCAGTCTTGCACTCAAAATGCCGAGCGGTGCTGACCTGCGTCTCGCTTACGGACGGTATGAACAAAGCCCAAAACCGTATCAAATGCTTGCCGAAGACGGAAATCCGGCGTTAACCTCAAGCGTCACCAGCCACTACATCGTGGAATTGGAGCAGGAGCTCACGTCTCAAACTGAACTTAAGTTGGCGGGCTATTACAAAACGCAGGCAAATTTGGTAACGCCGGATGAAGCAGAAGGGTATCTCAATCAGGGTGTGGGGTATGTCGGTGGCGCGGAGATGTTCCTGCGGCACCGTATTACCGATAAATTTTTCGGTTGGATTTCGTATGCTTGGACGCATGCGGAACGCCGCACCCATCCTGATGCTGAGTATGCCCCCTACCTCTTTGATAACACGAACGTTGTCAGTGTCGTCGCGAGTTACAATTTCTCGCCGACATTTGAGGTGGGGGCGAAGTGGCAGTATTCCAGCGGCACGTCCGGTGTCCCCGTGAGCGAGATTTTCTTAATTCAAGATCAGGTTACGCGCGGGATGCGCCAACTACCCTTTGAAACTGAAGATGACGCGTTAATTGAGCTGCCACCCTACCACCGGTTGGACGTGCGGATAAGCAAAAAATGGGATTTTGACGGTTGGAAGATAGGCGGGTTCCTGGAAATTTTGAACGCCTATAATCGGCGAAATGTCATGCGATTTACAAATCCTGCCGATGGCAGCGTGGAAGAGACAAGGCAATTTCCCATCATCCCGTATCTCGGGCTGACAGTGGAATTTTGAGTTCTCCGCCGCGCCCTGTAAGTTGATTCGTCTTCCTATGGAACACATCAAGACCGGGAGGGCTCTCCTACGGTGCTTCAACACAGAGGAGAAACACATCGAGACCGGGAGGGCGCGCCGACAACACTCTCAACACAGAGGGGAAGAACTGAATCACTCTGGTAAAATGTCGCATTTTTGTTGCAATTTCCGCCGTTTTGTGGTATAATAGATATGTATCTCTTTTGACGCTTTGTCTTGGTGCTGTTTATGGTTTTACGTTCTGCTCGCAAACGCTGTCTTTGGGTTGCCTGCGTTTGGGCTGTGCTGTTTGCAGGAATCGCGGCGGCCGCGCCGCCAAAGGCACGCACCCACTTGCCGGCTAGTTCTGTCGCCGTGAGTGACGATGCCTTGGCGACGTTTTTCAATCCGGCAGGATTAGGTGCCGGGCGCGCGCTGAATCTCTATTACCTGCGGACATACCAGAGCGAGTCTCAAATTGGTGATGACGCTTTTTTCGTCGCCGCGCCGGGCGCGGGATTCAGCATGGAATTCGCAACGGCTGCCGATGAGATTGACTTCACAAGGTATAGCCTCTCCACTGGGCGGCATTTAGGGAGCTCGCTTTACTGGGGCAGTAGTTACAGTTGGATGAATTCCGATGAGAGCGGCTACGACAAATTCCGGTCGGTTTCGTTGGGATTGATGTATCGTCGCCGCTATTTTTCAATCGGTGCAATGGCCCGAGATCTGAACCGTCCGGAGTTGTTAGGAGAAAAGTTGGGGCGCACTTATGACGTAGGTGTCGCGCTGCGCCCCGGCACATGGCGGGCGACACTCTCCGTTGATATGCAGAAAACACAGGGCATCAGTGGTATTGATTTTCAATACGCGCTTGAGTTGCGTCCTATTCGTGAACTGATGCTCCGCGGCACGCTGAACAGCGATAGCAGTTTTGATATCCGTTTCGGCATCAATATCGGGAATTGGGGTTTGGGGACTGACAACCGTTTTGATGGGGACAGTGCGCAAACCGGTGTTGGTTATTTCCAATTTTCTAGCGCGCCGAAGACGAAGCCGCTTCGCCGTCGGCGTAAGTTTATAGACTTGTCCATGGGTTCGTTGGAGCAGACGCTGCGCATCGCGAAGTGGGATAAGGATGTTGCAGGGGTGCTCATCCGTATCAATGGCAGCGGCTACGGCCTTGGGAAACTCCAAGAGATGCGCGATGCTATCACCGATTTCAAGGCATCCGGCCGTGTCGTCATCAGTTATCTCTCCAACTGTTCCACTGGGGATTACATCGTCGCCTCCGCATGTGATGCGATGCTGATGCACCCTTCTGCGGAGGTGCGGCTCATCGGACTGCGCGCGGAGCGTTCGTTTTACAAAGGCGCGTTGGATAAACTCGGCATCCGAGCCGACATTGAACATATCGGAAAATATAAATCGGCGGCGGAAACGTTCACGCGGCACAAGATGTCGGAAGCGCACCGCGAAGTCCAGAATATCATCCTTGATGAGCTCTATGAACAGCTGGTAACGGCGATAGTTACAAACCGTGGCACAAACCGCGGGTGGACATCGGAAACCGTCAAAAACCTGATTGATGGAGGGCCTTACACCGCGCAAGGCGCGCTCAACGCCGAATTGGTAGACAGGCTCGTCTATGAAGACGAACTGCCGGATGTTGTAACCCAAGTGATGGACGCGCGCTTCCAAAGCGCGCCTGCCCGAGTGGATTTGATAACCCTTGGCGAATACGCGAAGAGTGGGCTTTACGTGCACAATTGGCAGGTACCACTGCCGAAGATTGCGATTATTGAGGCAGAGGGATTGATGATGACGGGGAGTAGCTTCACCGATCCGCTTATGGGCACGCAGGTGATGGGCTCCGACACAATCGCCCGCGCAATTCGCGATGTTCGTGGAGACGAATCAATAAAGGCAGTCGTGTTGCGGATTGACAGCGGCGGTGGACTTGTCGTCGCTGCAAACATTTTATGGCGTGAACTCGTGCTGCTTGCTGCAGACAAACCGCTAGTCGTTTCAATGGCAGGAGTGGCGGCATCGGGCGGCTATTACATTGCTGCGCCCGCGGATGTCATCGTCGCTGAACCCGGCACCATTACCGGTTCTATTGGCGTTATCGGCGGCAAGTATAGTTTCAAGGGACTTTACGAGAAATTCGGCATCCGGAAGGACATCCTGAAACGCGGCAAGCATGCTGATTTTTATTCCGATTACGGCGACTATCCACCCGCGGAACAGGCAATCGTCCACAAACAGATTGCAGAGATTTACGACGATTTTATCACGAAAGTCGCCATCGGGCGGCCCGGGTTGACAAAGGCAGAGGTAGACAACCTCGGCCGCGGGCGCATTTGGACAGGAAAGCAGGCGCAGGAGAAAGGACTTGTTGATGAACTCGGCGGGTTAAGCCGCGCCCTCGCTATCGCCAAGGAAAAGGCGGGGTTAGAGAAAAAGGGTGTGGAAATTGTCCGGTTTCCAAAACAGACATGGATGTCGCAACTTGTTAGCAACTATCGGCTGCTTTTAGCACCGCGCCCTTTTGTGGACAGCGGTGTGCTGAGCGCGTATCGCGAAATCCTGAGGCACAGACTTTTTTTGTTGATGCCCTATCAGATAGCACTGAGCGATTAGGGAGTAAGCACGATGGACTATTCAACCCTCCAGCGCGAAATGGTTCAAAACCAACTTGAGAAGCGCGATATCCGCAACCCGCAGGTGCTTGCTGTCATGCGCAAGGTGAAACGTCACCTCTTCGTCAAGCCGGAATACGTCAACTTGGCGTATCAGGACAGTCCCCTGCCGATTGCGTGTCGGCAGACAATCTCGCAGCCTTACATCGTGGCATTGATGACGGAGTTGCTTGCGCTAACGCCAGAGTCAAAAGTGCTTGAAATTGGAACGGGGTGCGGCTACCAAACCGCCGTTTTGGCGGAATTGGCGGGCGAAGTCTACTCCGTTGAGATTCTGCCTGAACTTGCCGAAAGCGCGAGAGAGCGGCTACTGGCACTCAACTATCAGAATATCCATTTCAAACGCGGGGATGGGCATTTCGGTTGGCACGAAAACGCGCCCTACGATGCTGTCCTTGTTGCAGCGGCACCGAAAAAAGTCCCGCAACGCCTCGTTCATCAATTGGACGAAGGTGGAAGCATGGTTATTCCTGTCGGCGATACGGCGCAACACCTGCTTTTGATTCAGAAAATAGCGGGAGAGACAGATACGACGAGGGTTACCGCTGTCAATTTCGTGCCAATGACGGGGTTTGGGGGTAAGCGCGCTTCGTAGGCGCGCGAAACAACATCGGAGCGCGGTTGCAAACAGCGCCGGCCGAACTTCTTCTGCGAAAGTAAGGAGCACCAAGGGTGTCGCGAGCATCACTCGCCTCTCCTAAAATAATAATATGACGCTGAAACACACTCTCTCTGACACGCAAGGCTTGACAACGTCAAGGCGACCTGGGAAAATGAACATTTTGGCACAGTCACAGCTGTCCGAACGCATTGCGACATACAAAAAAATCGCGCTCGTTTTTTTCACGCTGATGCTGTGCAGCAACAGTTTCGCGGCGTTTAACGACATCGGCGTGGGCGCGCGGCCGCTGGGGCTCGGTGGGGCATTCGTCGCACTCGCCGACGATAGCAACGCCGCGAACTACAATGCCGCAGGGTTGGGTTACATCGATGCAATCCACGTTGGCGTAACGCGCGAGCAGCGATTTAACGGCCTCATCACCTATAACGCGTTTAGCGGTGTTATTCCCATCGGGATGCTCGGTTCTATCGGCGCGAATATCGGCATATTGGCTGAGGATTCAGAGATTTATCGAGAACAGACGCTGCTGTTTTCTTACGGCAAGGCGTTCCTCAAGCAATTTTCCATCGGAGTTAACTTGAAACGTTTCAGCACTACCTTTGATGAAACGAACGAATTTGTCGCGGGGAACGCCTATTTCACGCAAACTTCTGCCTCGGCGATTTCGGTAGACGTGGGAATAATTACCAAACCTGTCACCGGGCTGAGCATCGGGGTTGCCGCAGAAAATCTCGTTCCGGCGGACATGAGCATCTCCGAAGCCTTCACCGATTCGGTGCCTCGCAATATTCGGGCGGGGGCAGCGTATCGGCTTGAGTCCATTGCCGCGATGAGCGCGCAAGGCGCGACCGTGAGCAACATATTGAAATCGAGTCTAGCCACGTTTGAAATCGCGCTGCGCGATGGCGAAACCCAGGTCCGCGTCGGTGCCGAGGTCTGGTTGGGAAAAAATGTCGCCGCACGTGGCGGCTATGGCGTGAAAACCGGCGTGGATTCCGCCTCAACTGTCTCCCTCGGCACCAGTGTGAAAATTCCGATAAGTGCTACCCATTTGCAATTGGACTACGGATTCCAACTGCTCACCGGCGTTTTCCGGGACAACACAACGCAGCGGTTCTCAGTCAATTTGCGCTTCTAAACGAAAGGAAAACGCCTCGCGCTACGGGCATGGAAAGTTTTTGGGTAGGGAAGACAAAAAGAGGTATTATGGATAAGATACACTTCGTGTTGATACTCATCAGTAATTTGCTCATTGCCGTGAACAGTTACGGCGCGGTTACATCTGTCGGTGAGATTAACGTTGAGGGGGAGACTCAAGGCGTTGTGCCGGCGAGTTCAACCGTGCCGCTCCTTGTCACGCTCAGCATCGATCGTTCGTTAGCGGAGCCGGGTGAAGAAATTAAGACGATTGAAATTGCGTTGCCGCCCGGCTTCTTAACACGCTCGGCCGATTTTAAAGGCATCACGCGCGATGGCAGCAGCATTGTGGCGCGGGCCGTGGTATCGAGTAACCAGCTGCGCGTTGAACTCGCGGATGTCATCATCGATCTTCAGAATTCTGTCTATGACATCCGGTTTGACTGTCGAACCCCGAATACTGTGAGGTTGGAGGCAACGTTCCGCGCGCGCCTCCGAAATCTGCAAGACGGCCCCATCGGCGAATTTATCCGCTCCGGGCAAGCAGATGGAAAACTCAACAACGACGATTTCACCTTACAAGTGATTCCAAATGTGCCGCCAGCACCAGTGAACGGGTTTACCGCCGCGGCCGATGCAGACGGCGAGAACGACGTAACGCTACGCTGGCAAAAGTCGACAGACCCGGATGTCAACGGCTATCTCATCTATCGGGATGGAAATAGGGAACCGCCTATCAACGTTGAAAACGCGTCCTCAACCACGTATCGCGATGTGAACGTTGTCCCGGGAAGCCATACCTATCAGATTGCGTCTTACAAAACGCTGCAGCTCCGTTCGGAACGTTCCGCTGTTCAGACGGTGAACGTCTCGGAAGATACCGCGGCCCCGCAGCCACCTGCGACATTTCACATCGTTGCGCTGAACGAGGGCATTGAACTCACGTGGACACCGAGCGTCAGCCGCGACGTTATGCAGTATCAGCTTTTCTTCGGTTCGTCACCGGCTTCGCTCAGTCCGCTGGTTAATAGAGATGTGGAGGCATCCATAGGCACATATAAATTTGTGGATGTGCGTCCGTTAGAGGTAGGCAGTTTCGTTTACACAATTGAAGCGATTGACGAGGCTAAGAACCGCTCTGCACCCCTACAAGAAATCCTGCGGATATTGGATGAACCCTATCCGAACCCGTTCACGCCGCTCTCGCCGAACGAAGACTTCAACCGCGTGATATTTCCGGCTCGCGCGCTTGCAGACGCACTGGCAAGCAGCACGCTACAAGGCGAATTCATGGTGCTGATTTTTAACATTGATGGCATGCTTGTGAAAACGCTAACCGCGCCACTCGGCGAAACGGAACTCAGCTGGGATGGCACGGACGAAGCAGGCGAAATCGTGGAAAGCGGCGTGTATGTCTATCAACTCCAGATAGGCGAAAGTTTCAAAACAGGCACCGTAATTGTTGCAAAGTAAAAATTGTTGACTTAATTTTGCATTAATGCGATACTTGCCAAAATGGCTAGAAACCTCTCGCCCTTAACCGGGCTCATAACGTGGGAAACCACTTGAACAACAAAGGAGACACGATAACAGTGAACAAATTCAAATCCATTCACAGTGCCGTTATGCACGAAATGTTTATAGCATGCCCACTCGCTGTAATCTTTATGGGCTTGGCCATCGCCTGCACCGTGGTAATTTCCTTACCTGCCGCAGCCGGTTGGACCGTCTTACAAGTACGAGATCCGGAAGTTCGGGACTATATGTCTATCACCTTTACGAACAAGAATACTGGCTGGGTAGTCGGTGCCGCCTCGTTTGAAGATTTTGAAAACCCCGGCTTCATCGGGTATTCCACGGATGGCGGCAAAACGTGGCAAAAATCCGAGATTAAAATCAGCGCGGACCTCGCCGAAGTCTACTTCTTAGATGAGAAACACGGCTGGGCCGTCGGCGCGAAGGGCGCAATAGCGGCCACCCAAAACGGCGCAGATTGGGAAATGCAGACAAGTAAGGTTGGCAACGGATTGAAAGGCATCTACTTTGTCAACAAAGATGTCGGATACGCTGTCGGCGAAAGCGACACCATTCTCTCCACCAAAAACGGCGGCCGCTCATGGAAGGTGCTACAAGGCGGACAGGTGGGCGCGGTTGGCGACGATGATGCCAACATGTATAACGCGCTGCAGTTCCTTGACGAAGACACTGGCTGGGCTGCCGGGGTGCGCGTCAGCCCGAGCACACAGGGACAGAGTGCTCTCATCCAGAAAACAACCGATGGCGCAGAAACCTGGGTGACGCAAGAGACCGGAAGAGAAGACATCCTTGAGGATATTTTCTTCCTCAATGCCTCACTCGGCTGGGCCGTCGGCGAGAACGGCACTATCCTCCACACCAACAACGGCGGCGAAACGTGGAAACCGCAAACCAGCGGCACCGAAGAAACGCTTAGAAGCGTTGGATTCGCCGATGAAATGAATGGCTGGGCCGTCGGCGGCGACTTCGGTGTCGGGGCCATTCTACGCACCACTGACGGTGGCGAAACGTGGGAAGTTGAAGACTCCAAGGAGAAACTCGTCAAAGTTTTTGTGCTGGATGGACGAAACGTGTGGCTAGCCGGCTCCACCGGAGCCATCTTACAGGCAGATTAACAGGACTTCATTTTCGGTGGGCACGCTTTGAACGCGCGCCTACCGGATTGGCATCTTCTTGGCAAGCTGGCAAGTCTTGACAAAGTCAAGACGGGCCGGTAAACCAACGTTCTCTGCACAGTCGCAGCTGAACCACCGCTAGGAATAACAAAAATTCGTTAGGAGACACCATTTTGGAAACACACACATTCGCTGAGCGGATGAGTCGCCTGGGAACCGAGTCTGCATTCGAGGTACTCGCGAAAGCCAAAGGGTTAGAGGCGCAAGGTAGAGACATCATTCACCTTGAAATCGGGCAACCGGATTTCCCGACACCCATGAATATCTGTGAGGCGGCATTTAAGGCAATGAAGGACGGCCAGACCGGCTACGGTCCTTCCGCAGGTTTGCCCGAATTTCGCGAGGTTGTCGCGCAGCACATCACGGACACACGCGGCGTGACTATCCACCCCGATGAAGTCACCGTCACCCCCGGTGCGAAGCCTATCATCTTCTTCACCATTTTGGCCCTGATTGACGAAGGCGATGAGGTTATCTATCCCGAACCCGGCTTCCCTGTCTACGAATCTGTCATTGATTTCATTGGTGGAAAAGCGGTGCCGCTGCTGCTGCGCGAGGAAGTCGGTTTCCGCTTCCGCATCGAAGACCTCGAGGCGGCCATCTCTACGCGCACAAAACTCCTGATTCTCAACTCACCACAGAATCCGACCGGCGGCACGCTCACGGCGGAAGACCTCGGGGCCATCGCCGAACTCGCGCAGAAACACAATTTTTATGTGCTTACTGATGAGGTCTACTCGCGCATCCTTTACGAAGGTACGCATCTGAGTATTCTCAGCCTCCCCGGTATGAAGGAGCGGACTATCCTCATCGAAGGGCACTCAAAGACGTACGCGATGACGGGATGGCGGTTGGGCTACGGCATCGCCCCACAGGCGATTGCAGACAAAATTACGCGGTTGACGATTAACTCGAATTCTTGCACCGCCACGTTTACGCAAATCGCTGGTATAGAGGCACTGACGGGCCCGCAAGACTCTGTCACGGAGATGGTAGCCGAATTTCAGCGACGGCGGGACGGCATCGTGGGCGGATTGAACGCGCTTGAAGGTGTCAGTTGTATCCAGCCGCTTGGCGCGTTCTATGTGTTCCCGAACGTGACGCAGCTGCCCATGGGGTGTGAGCCCCTCGCCGATTATCTGATGGATGAAGCCGGTGTCGCGCTGTTGCCTGGCACATCCTTCGGTAAATATGGCGATGGCTACCTTCGACTCTCGTATGCAAATTCGTTGGAGAACATACAAGAGGCACTCGGCCGAATGGAAACGGCTATTGCGAAGTTGTAGCACAAAATTGACGCAAGATGAACCCGGTAGGCGCGATTTGCACCGAGCGGTTTTCCAATTGCGCGCCTACCAGTGCTCAAGGAACTTTCTATGTCACGTAAAGCGGTAGCACGTATGCCAGCCAGCACAACCAACCTTGGCCCTGGCTTTGATGTGCTCGGGCTCGCGTTGAAACTCTATAGCACAGTAACGCTGGAAGTGACAGAAACGCCCGGTGTTGAGGTAGTTGTCACGGGAGTTGACGCTGATAAAATCCCGAGCACCACCGAGCACCTCGCGTTTCAAGCGGCGGCACTGGTTTTCAAACGGAGCGGCACGGAAATCCCGCCAGGCTTGAGATTGTCAATAGACAACGGCATCCCCGCGATTCGCGGGTTGGGCGGCAGCGGCACAGCCATCCTCGGCGGCTTGCTAACAGCGAATGAATTGTGCGCCACAGCGTTTCCTTTGCAGACACTGCTCAACTTCGCAACAGAACTGGAGGGGCACCCAGATAACGTTGCGGCTTCTTTGCACGGCGGCCTGGTTGTCTGTACACAGGAAGCCGGGCATGTCTACACAATTCAGTTGCAGTGCCCGGAGGAACTTGCTGTGGTGCTAGCGATTCCAAACTTCACACTTTCTACGCAACAGGCGCGCAGCGTGCTGCCTACCACAGTGGCACTTGCTGACGCGATTTACAATACCAGTCGCAGTTCGATGTTAGTCGCCGCCATCGCCACCGGAAAGTTAAGCTTGTTAGAGGTTGCGATGAAAGACCGGTTGCATCAGCCCTACCGTGCCACGTTGATTCCCGGGTTTGATGAGGTAGCGGCAGCGGCTGTGGATGCCGGTGCTTTCAGCGTCGCACTGAGTGGCGCAGGACCGACCTTGGCAGCATATTGTTACAGACAACTCGCACCACAAATTGCGCAAGAGATGCAGGCCGCTTTCAAAAACCATCACATTCAATGCGAGATGAAAATTCTGGATCCGGATACCCGAGGGGCCGCAATCATATCTTCTGAATGATAGAGGCATATGCAAACATCGCCAACGACGATGCGGCTTAGTGAGACAAGGTTGGCAGCACAAAAGCGGCTGAACAACGCATTGCGAAAAACAGAAGAACACGAAAAACCGATGTCAAAGTTTTACGCGAATGGCATTTCATCAATATTGAATCAATTTAACAGCGACTTGGAACAAGGGTTGAGTCTTGATGCCTTGCAAAAGGCGCGCGCGCGACACGGCAAAAACGAACTGGGGGCGACGCAAAAAACGGGACAGTTCGCCGCCTTTTTGAAATCGATGCTGAGCTGGCGAGTGTTGGTGTTTGCCGTGGCAACTGCTGTCTTAATTGTCCCCTTCATTAGGCCAGAACTTTCACTTGTCGCTGCCCCGCAGGCAAAAACCGCCGCGGGTGTCCTCGGCGCGATGCTCATTTTGCATATCGGATGGGCGTGCTTCTCCGAATACTGCATCCGGCGCCGAGAAGAGCAGATTCATGAGCATTTAGGGCTCAGCGTCCAAGTTATCCGGCAAGGCAAGCTCGAAAAGTGTCCGCCGCAGGACATTGTCCCGGGTGACTTAATCTCGGTTAGCACCGGTGACTACATTCCGGCTGATGCCAGAATCGTTGAAGCTGATGGACTCCTGATTGACGAAGCTGGGCTATTCGGCACAGAGGACCCCGTGCAAAAGACAAGTGATACCCTTTCGGACGAACCTGCAGGCGGCGAAGGTGCTGCAACATCTATCCCTCCCGAAAAACAGAAAAACATGGTATTTGCCGGAACCTACGTGGAGGTGGGCAGTGGGCAAGCGATTGTCGTGCAGATAGGAAAACAGACTGAATTTTGGAAGCAACGTCCAAACGCACGGCCAACCCCGGACGCGACGACTTACGCAGAAGGCGAACTGAAATTCCTGCACAACCTCATCAAAATAGCCGGCGTATGTGTCGCGGGATTAGTTGTCGCGATAGCGTGGTGGGTTGATGCCGAAGACCAGGGGAAAGACTGGTTTGCGCTGCTGCACCTCGGTGTCCTCTTCATTCTCGCCGCTGCGCCGCAAGATGCCGTTTCC
Source organism: uncultured Poribacteria bacterium (assembly GCA_958296135.1). Lineage (GTDB taxonomy): Bacteria > Poribacteria > WGA-4E > WGA-4E > WGA-3G > AGPOR5. Next base: position 1,849,237 of record CATQHZ010000001.1, on the reverse strand, counting down.
CTGATTCGATTGAATTTCTCGCAACACGCCAGAGAATTGCTGAAAAAAGGGGTGGCCCTTCGCAATCCGCGTTCCCTTGAAAAATTGAGCCGTATCACAACTTTTTGTGCAAATGAGAAGGGCCTTTCTACCACCCGTGCCCTCGCGCTCTCTTATATGTTCGTTGATGAACAACTCGTTGAGGAAACAACTTGGAATGCGTGGCTGCGCTCCCTTCAGAACCTATCGGTTGAAGAAAAGAAACAAGCTGTCAACGCAATTCAGGCTGCGGGCCATCATAGCCAAATTCCGCCGAGTGCTGCAGGATTGGTATTGACAGCAGCACTCGGCGTGTCAGGGAAACGGCATCAACTCGGCAAAAGGAGCGATGAAGACACATCGCCCCGGCGAGTTCTCCAAAAGCAGCTACAGCGGCTCGGCTATGAACTGAAGGATTTAAAAGCGAATCTCCCGCTTGTCAATGAGTACCCGTGGACATCTCGCTACGGGTATCAGATGGGCGTGCTTGAGTCCGGCGATGAAAACTACTTGAATATCATCTTTGGGGAGGCACAAAAAGTGTTGGATGTGTGTGACTTCACGCTCACGCAAGGTGAGGTGATACACTTGCAAGACGAACGGTATCATCAGTATCGGGATGCACTTGCCTACCTCCAGAGCCTGTCCTCGCAAAGGGCTCTAGGCGATGTTTACGGGGTCGCGTCGCAATCTTCGGAAGTGATGCTCACGCCGCAGGATATGGCGGCAGGTTCAACGTTCCTAGGCTTCATCGCTTTTTCTGTCAGCGATGACGAGGAAACGAAAGCGGTTGTCAAATCCAGCCTTGACACCGGGCTCAAAATCATCCTCATCACCGAGCGCGATGAACAACAAACAGGCGTGCTGGCGAAAGCCCTCGGTCTGATTCACACCGGAAAGGCGGTTGCGTCCAGAGAAGTGCTTGACTCGCTTTCTCGTGAGGCATTGGACGAGAAGGTGCGCAAGTGTCTAGCCTATTCACAGCCGAACCGGGAACAGCGGCGCGGCATTGTTTTCGGGCTGAAACGCCACGGGCATACCGTCGGTTTTTTAGGGGAATCCGGCACAGATCTTCGCGCTATGATGGCTGCGGATATCGCTTTTGCAAACAGACAAGATGCCTCAGACATAGCACAAGCCCAGAGCGATGGGCTCATTCTGAAAAGAGGCTTCCGTGCGGTGCGGGACGGCCTGCTTCACGCGCGCGAGGCTTACCAAAACTTGGCTGGCTCAATACGGTGGGGGCTTTCGTGCACGCTGGCACTGCCGCTCACCCTCGTTTTTGGCACAATTCTGCACTATGTCTATCACCTGCCGATGCCGCTGACGTTCCCCCAGGTTGCGTGGGTGCAACTGCTCGTCAGTCTGTTTCCCACCTTCGGTGCCGGATGCGAACAGATATTCGCCGATGAAAAGTACCACCGGCCCGCCATGTTCTCTGTCTCGCGATTTCTGCCGAAAATCGCCGGATTAGACATCGTTTGCCGCGGCGTAACTATCAGTTTGATGTCACTGATTCCGTTTTTCTTTATGCTGTGGCGTTCAGATTTAGAGGATTCGGAAGTGGCAATTGCTCGCACGATGGTTGCTACTATGCTGATTTTCACCCAATTAGCAACATGCTGGCAGGCCCTACGGTATCCATGGGAGTCGCTTTTTCAGCGGATGTTCGCTAACACAAGACTGCTCATAATCTTCCTTGTCATTATCGGGCTTCACCTCGCCGCGCTCTATGTCACACCTATCAGCGAACTTATAGGGCTGACACCGTTGAAATGGGAGTGGCAATGGACGCTTCTGTTTAGTTTCACCTTGTTCCTCTTGCCGCTCAATTTGGCGATTAATCCGCGCCCGCACCGGGAATAGTTATATTTTTCTAGCAGGAGGCGCGCTTTGCAAGCGTGCTCCTTTTGACAGGCACCGACTGCTTCGCGCCAATACAATTAAACCCAGAAGCCGTAGGTAGGGATGCCCGCGATGATACCGATAATTGTCCAGAGGCTACCGACGGTAAACTCGCCCAAAATCAGTCCTAAAAAGAAGGGGGCTATTTTCCGATGCCGCACCACACCACCGTATTGGAGGATGAGCATCTTAATCAGCCAACTCATGAAGAGGCAGCTCCACGTGACGTTCATGCCCCAACTCGTGGAAATGGCGAATCCGGCAGGGTGAAAGGGCCACCACACGAACCGCATCCGAAATAACATGAGAACCGTTGTGAGCAAGAAACCGAGTCCCATAAACCCGCTTTCGGCAATCAAAGTCTCTTCTGGGGCTTGCAACCAGCCGCTGAGCCGGCGATAGGGTTCTATCCCGAACGCACTAAGGGAGGGCCAATAGGCGCGTACCTCCATGCCTAACCGATATCCTCTGTCGATTAGTGCCCAGAATCCTGCCAGTGAACCTAACACCGCGGCGAGCGTCAAAGCAAAGATAATCCGATACATCGTCATGTTTGCGCGCTCCATAATCTTGAACCCTTCTAGTTGATGCGGCATTGGATGGCTCCGGTAGGCGCGATTGATGAACCAGAACATGGAGAACATGACGAGGTTATCTCTGCCCAATCTGCGTGTTCCAACTGTCCGTGTCAGAATTTCGTCGGGGCCGGAATAGTGCAAGTCATGCACGGGGGTGCCTAACTCGGCGCGCATACGCGTGACAGCGATGGAAATCATATAGTAAATGACGAAAAAGATAAACATCACCCAAATTTCCGCACCGCCGTAGTAGCAGAAAAGCACGAGGAATGCCATCACCCCGATGAGGCAAAGCACCGCGGCGCGATAGGACATCGGGCCGTCTGAATCATCGCGAACGGAATCGGTATGCAGGCCGATAACCGTTCTCCCAATCTGCAAAAGATGCCGACGACTTGCCCAGATTGCCAAAACGCACAAGGCGAGGTAGCCGCCGGACGCTTGTTCGTTCATATACGGAAAACGCGGCAAACTCCGCATGCCGATGGCGGCACCCACGACGCGCATGAATCGCCAGTACCAAAAGAAAAACCAACACGAAAACGAAAGATCCAACGGGATAAAGAACCCGAGCCCTATCGCAAACGGATAAAGCGAAAACGGAATCCCTCCCATCGCATTCCAGGGGCTCTCCGTGAAAACCTGAAAACTCCGCACGCGCGTCCGCAATTCTGGTAAAATCGGATACAGGAAATTCACGCCGTTCCACAGCGCGAGCGCGCCCGCGATGCCAAAACCGAGCCACATCAACTTGTTCCGGAAAAAGCGGTGCTGCTGCGGCGCTACCAGTGAACCGCTTGTGAGCCCCGATTGCGACATCTGCAACGGGAGTTGAATGATAGGGTAACTCAATTTCTCATGTTCAATCCATTGCTTCCGGACGATGATATTGATGCACAGCATGCCGAAGATGAGGACGGTAATGAATGCTGTCCACCAAAGCACAGGCGTTGCCCATCCGAGCAGTGTCTCGCCGGTGTAGAGCGGCAGCTCGCCCTCGTAGTAGCCTTGTAAGAGTTGGCTATCGCTTACGGTGAGCCATTTCGGAAGAAACGGCACGAACAGTTGTTGCCACTCATTTTCCGCGGTAGCAAAGCGGAAGGCGTGCCCGAGCATCGGCACCAGAATTTCCAGCATGTCGTGCCCGGTAATCCCTGACGCAATCGACAGCATCAGATAAACGATGACGAGCTCGCTTTGTGCCAAGGCCAGCGTCGGCAAAAACCGCTTGAACAGTTCGTTCGCGCCGATAACGACAAACAAGCTAAAAATAACATTGAAAAAGAGGGAAATGGTGACGGGGTGCCCTGAATAGCGGATTACCTCCATTTCAATCACCCAATAGCAGTTAATCGGTATTAAAAGCGCGGCGATGCTGACAGATTTGAAGGTAACCCCGTGCGCCGGGATTCGCGATGTGTTTGGAGATTTCATATTTTTTATGGCTGAATTCTGTTCGTGCGTGGCGCGGTTTTAACTGCGCGATAGTTTCTGGTTGATTTGAGGATAATTTTAGCATAGGTTCTTAAAGTTATCAACTTCTAAATTCATTTGACACATCGCAAAATAAATTTGCTTTTTTTGCAATTTTTGTTTATACTATATAATGTTGTTTCGTCCAACCAAAAGAAGACTTGTTTTCATGAATCCGAAAAGGAGAAAAAATGAAATTCGTATTGCTAATAGTGCTAATCCTGTTTGCGAGTGCGGCACCGTTCGCCTACGCGCAAAACGAACCGGATGAGTCGCTTATCCTCTATTTTTCGTTTGATGAACTTGATGGGAAGAACACCATCGATCATTCGCAATACGAGAATAACGGGGAAATCGCCGGGGATGCGAAACTTGCTGATGGAAAATTCGGCAAGGCCTTGCAACTGAACGGTGAGAGCGACTGGGTTGAAGTCCCACACGATAACATCCTCACCGTAGATGAAAGCGTCACCGTGATGGCATGGATTAATACCGAACGCCATCAGGGGCCCGGCGGCCAGCGGTGGCAGGGTATCCTTGCCAAGAGCAACAATCCGCGTTCCTATAGTTTCTACACCGAGTTTCCGAGCGAATGCTTGCACCTCAGTGTCGGCGGAGGCGGCAGCGTCTGCGACGGAAAAGTGGAACTTGAAAAATGGCAGCATGTCGTCGCCCAAGTCGATGATGGCACACACCGCTACTGGATAAATGGTAAGAACGTCGGCGAATTCGGCGGAAAACCACCTCCCCCTGGGAAAGCCGACTCTGCCAGTCTCCTCGTCGGCAAAACGCATGAAGGGTCGCGTGAATTCCTCGGACTCATTGACGAAGTCCGCGTCTGGAACCGGGCCCTTGACGAAGACGAGGTGATTGAACAGATGGACATAGGCTTTTTTGAGATGTTCGCTGTCGACCCGAGACAGAAACTGACTACCACTTGGGGACAGATAAAATCCCGAAAGTAACGATTTTGTATGGGAGTTGACGTAGCGCGGGGGCCTGGCCCCCGCGAACTCTCAACATTCCCAGATTGCGATACCTGAGGAACTAACAATGAACGGAAAATTCATCGCTTCCGCAGATGTGGAACGCGATCAGCTGGAGTGGGGCACAACAGGCTGGCTCAGCCGCCCACAAACGACCGGGGCGAAAGACATCGTCGCGATGGAAGTCAGCCTCTTGCCCGGCAATGGGCACGATTTCCATAAGCACCCAGAACAAGAAGAGGTTATCTACGTTATTGAAGGCAGTGTTGAACAGTGGCTAGAGGACAAGAAGCAGACGCTAAACGCAGGCGACTCTGTCTTCATCCCTGCCGACGTTGTCCACGCGTCCTTTAACGTCTCGTCTCAGCCCGCGAAGTTGTTCGTCACCCTGAGCCCCTGCAAAGGCGAGGAGGGGTATCAGTTGATAGATGTCTTTGACGAGGCACCGTGGCATACGCTACGCGCGTAAATTTTCTGTATGACGCAAAGCGTGATAACAGCACCACTGGTGCTGAAACACCAGCGGATACAGCATAACGACTTGTGAAAGAGAAAAAATGATGGGAACCTCCGCATCAGAGACTTCATCGCTGCTGGCACGCGCGCCCACCGGGCAAGTCCGGGAGCAGATGCGCAAGTTCTACGAAACGTCAGTGGCGTATAAAGCTCTCCTCGCTGCACACGACGAGGGCTACCTCCGACACTACGTGGAATTGGTAATCTGTCACACGCCACCGAATTCCAAAATCCTCGACCTGGGTTGCGGGAACGGCATCTCCGCGCAGCTCCTCAGTCAGGCAGGACACGACGTTGTCGGCACCGACATTTCCCCGCTCTTCTTACAAGAGGCACGGGGATGGGAAAATCAGCAGTTGCGATACCAAGTCTGCGATGTGCTGGAAATGCCGTTTGAAACGGAGGCGTTTGACGTTGTTTGCTCAAACGAACTGATTGAGCATCTGCCTGACGTTGAAACCGCGCTCTCTGAAATGATGCGGGTGACGCGAAAAGGCGGCCGGATTGTGCTGTCAGGCCCGAATCTCTGCTCACCCTTAACGCCGCTGCTTGACTGGCTCGGGCTCATCGTTGGGAAACAGGGCAGACCGGTTTGGGGCGAAACCAAACGGCAGGCATGGGGACAGTTCGTGAAGAATTGCCGACTCTCTGTGGAGAAGCGGTTCGCAAGACAGGCACCGCAATTCCTATATCGCCATCCGGATTTGCAGGCGGATGCCATCGGCGGCGATTCAGACAGTGCCTACTACGCGTGCCCGATAGATCTTGCACAATTTTTCCGAGCGAACGGGCTTCAAATCGTCAAAAGGTGTGTCGGATTTGGACTCAAGGGCGGCATCGTCGCTACGGCGTTTCCTTATCTGAGCCCCTATATCAGCATGATTGTTCAGAAATAACCAGGGATGCCAGGCTTGACAACGCTAAAATGGCCTGGTAAGTCAATGCCCTCTGCGCAAGTGATGCACACCGAACGCATTGCGAAAGACAAAAAATGAACATTCAGCCTGGTGATTTTGTCCTAGAGATAGGGAGCGGTCATAATCCGAAGCCCCACGCAGATGTCTTGTGCGACAAATTCATAGAAGACGACGAACAGCGTGGCGGCGGCATCGTCGCAGACCGGCCCCTCGTTGCGGCGGATGGCCAGTATCTCCCCTTCGCAGATGGCGCGTTTGACTATGTTATCTGTTCGCATGTGCTTGAACATGTGGAAGAGCCCACGCTGCTCATCTCCGAATTGATGCGGGTTGCCAAGCGCGGTTACATTGAAACGCCGTCTGAAATCGCCGAACGCATTTATGGATGGCCTTACCACCAATGGGTAGTCAACAAAGTTAATGGCCGGCTCCTTTTGCAAAAAAAAGAAGACGCATCGAAATTCGGGCAATTGTTTCACGCCTTGGCCGCAGGGGATAAGTTGTGGCAGCGGTTTCATCTCACGCATCATCACCTTTTCCTCGTCCAATACGAGTGGGAAGACGAGATTGACTACGAGATACTCCCGCAGGGAAAGTCGCCGCTTAACCTAGAATGTCCGGAAACGCTCGCGGCGTTAACGATGCAGCATAACAATGTTTCGATGCTGAGCCACTGGCTGAGGAGACATCTGCCGCTCCTCAAAAACGCGGTCCCAAGCGGTATCCTTGCCCGTGTGAAAACTGTGGTAGGGGTGCTCTTCCGAGCGCGAGGCTCGCCCGCGAAAACGCTCCGGGAGATTCTCGTATGTCCGCAGTGCAAGGGCGAAATTATTTGGACAGAGGAGAACCTCCACTGCAAAACTTGTGCGCGGAATTATCCGATTATCAACGGAATCCCTCGCTTGATGCCGTAGTCCGGGGGCTGTCCTCCGCCGGAACAGAAATGCAAGACTTGACAAGACAACCCACAAACGAAAAGAGGAGCTGAACAACGCCTTGCGAACAACAGAAAAACGAAACATTGTCATCATTGGCGGCGGCACTGCCGGGTTTGCCGCGGGTGTCTATACTTCCCGCGCCATGTTGGAGCCGGTCTTGATTACCGGCGATGCCCTTGGTGGGCAGCTCTCGCTGACGCTCGACCTTGAGAATTACCCGGGCTTCTTCGGCAGCGAAGCCGCTGTCTTCATCCAAGGCATGCAGGCGCAAGCCGAACAGTTCGGAACCGAAGTCCTGTTTGATACCGTCACCGCAGTAGACTTCACACGACAGCCGCTTGTCGTTGATACTTACGAGAAAACCTATCACGCCAAATCGGTGATTGTCTGCACTGGTGCTTCACCGCGCACGCTCAACGTTCCGGGTGAAGCGGCATACGGCGGCCGCGGCGTATCTTACTGCGCCACCTGCGATGGGTTCTTCTTCCAGAACCAGCGGCTCATTGTCGTCGGCGGCGGAGACGCAGCAATTGAGGAAGGCATCTTCTTAACCAAATACGCCACCGAGGTGTACATCGTCCACCGCCGGGACCAGCTCCGCGCGAGCCAGATTATGCAGGAACGCGCCTTCAAAAACGACAAGATCCGGTTTATCTGGGATACCGTCGTCGAAGAAATTTGCGGCGATGCCGAAAAGGTAACCGGCGCGAAACTCAAAAACGTCAAGACTGGCGAAATGGGACTTTTTCCGATCGACGGTGTGTTTATCTTCATCGGGCACATCCCGAACACGGAACTCTTTACTGACATCATTGAGATGGATGAACAGGGCTATATCATCGTAGACAGCCTGCAGCGCACCAATATAGAGGGCGTTTTTGCGGCTGGTGATGTGCATGACCAGGTGTTTCGGCAAGCCATCACGGCGGCAGGCGCAGGCGCAGCGGCAGCCATCGCCTCTGAAAAATTTGTCGCGGAATTGGATAACCGCGCATATCCGGGGAATTGATTCATGAGTGACACCAAAGAACCAAGACTTGCCCTCGGCTTGGATTCTAGCACGCAGAGCCTCTCTGCCATCATCATTGATATAGACACAGCAGAGAAGTGTTTTGAATATTCGCTGGACTATCGCGCCGATAACCGGCTTAACGAATTCGGCATCGGTGAGGACTATATCCTGCCGCCGCAGGAGGAAGGCGAAGCAGAGCAGCCGCCGCTGATGTATCTCGCGTCGCTTGATGCGCTGTTCACGGATATGCGCATCGAAGGAGTGCCATTAGAGGATGTCGTTGTCATCAACACGTCTGGACAACAGCATGGGCACGTCTATCTTGATAAAAACGCTGCAGGGCTCTTCCTTGAGTTGCACGAATCTGATTGTTCTAAAGCAGGGCTAAAGACTCGGTTGGATAGATGTTTTGCTTACCCTACCGCGCCCATCTGGATGACGGCTAACACGGTGGAGCAAACCAACCACGTCCGGGAGAAAGTCGGCGGCAAAGCGCGGATGATTGAGCTCTCCGGTTCCGATACGCCACTCCGATTCACGGGGGCTGTGATGCGGCGCGTCGCCGAGCAATTCCCCGGCCACTACGAAGAGACACTGAACATCCAACTGATTAGCAGTTTTATCCCCGCGGTTCTCACCGGAAACAGCCTTGTGCCGATTGACTACGGCAACGCGTGTGGGATGTCCCTGATGAACTATCGCAGCAAAGAATGGGATGCAGAGTTGCTTGCTGCAACAGCAGATGGGTTACCCGGCGGCGTGGCAGCATTCCGCCAGAAGTTGCCGATGCTGATGCCATCTGACACTGTTATCGGGCGGATTGCACAGTATTTTATTGATAAATACGACTTCGATCCGAGGTGCAGCGTGGTAGTTGGCTCAGGCGATAATCCGCAAGCGAAAGTACCTGTCTCGGGAGATTTGCTCAGCCTCGGCACCAGCTTCGTGAACATGGTATCCACGGATGGGGATACGTTGGATCCAGAAGGATTTGCCAATGCGATGTATGACGGGGTCTGCCGGCCGTTTATGTTTGGCTGCCGTACCAACGGCGCGATGGTATGGGATGCTGTCCGAAGCCGCTACGGATTGGCAAAAGAGGGCTATGCACCCGCAGAAGCTGCGCTGCGTGAGACTTCACCCGGACACTTTATGACGTTCTGGCAACCGAAAACCGAGTCGTTTCCTGTCTCGCCAGCCTTTGACATCATTCGCTATCGTTCAAGTTCGTCTGAGCCCGAATCTGCCACGCTGGCCGGTGACTACGCAGGCGTTGTAGAGACGAGCCTCGCCGCCGTTTATGTGTATTCACAAGTGTTTGCGAAGGAAACGCAGGCACCGTTGTTTGTGACAGGTGGTGCCACAGAGAGCCCCGAAATTATGCGGCGTGTTGCAGGTATTTGGAACAGAACCGCTGTTCCTGTAGAAAAAGGCGGCGCGGCACTCGGAGCCGCTGTCGCCGGTGCGAAAGCGTATTGTGACGATAACGATGAGGCCTTTGACATGGAGACGTTCAGCGCGGCTGTCTTGAAGCGCGGCGAACCGATTCATCCAAAGCCTGCGGATGTCGCCGCATATCACGGCGAAGGCGAATACCTCCAACGGTTTCGCCAGGCCTATGAGAGAATCATCAAACGTAAATCTTGATATCGCCAAGACGACTTGGGAAGTGGACGTTCTTTATTCAGGAGATGTCCGCCGAACGCATACAAATGACAGAAAAATTCACGCATTTTGACGAGAAAGGTGCCGCGCGAATGGTAAACGTCGGTGAGAAACCCGAGACGTTGCGCATCGCCATCGCACAAGGACATGTGACTGCCAAACCCGAGACGCTCCAACTCATCGCGGCGCAGCGCATCAAAAAGGGCGATGTCTTGGAGGTAGCGCGTTTGGCCGGCATCATGGCGGCCAAACGCACCGGTGAGCTCATCCCGTTGTGCCATCCCCTCGCACTCACTTCTGTCCGTGTCGCACTAGCAATTGTGGATGAGAAAATTGAGATTGAGGCGGAAGTCCAAACCGTCGGACGAACCGGCGTAGAAATGGAGGCACTCACCGCGGTGTCAGTAGCAGGCCTCACCGTCTACGATATGTGCAAATCGGCAGACCGGGGGATGCGTATCTCCGACATTCGGTTAGTCAAAAAAACGGGTGGAAAAAGCGATTTTGCGGAGGAATAAGAGATGGCTCTAGCACATCAGCAACTCACGCCAGAGGGAATCCTCCCCGAAAACGTCAGGATGACGCTGGAGGAATTTCTGGCAAGCGACGTTGACGGTTATGAATACGTTAAGGGAGAATTAGTCCCTATGCGGTGGTTTAACTGCTATTGTGCCGGGAACGTTGCCTTGCAGCTTCTGGCCAAGGAGTGCGATGAGTGTAAGGGCGGATTTCTATATTCGCTCGCCGGGAAGACCTGGTTATTTTCTTAATCTTCATTCGGTGTTTCATCGGAATGGGTTCTTTCTTTTACCAGCGAAAAGTGGGAGACGAAAAATGGTAAAATTGTATGTGCCAAGGGAGATAAGCATTCGCCAACCGCGAATGCAGCCTGATAAATCAGTAGGCTTAGTCAAGTGGCAGTTGAACGCCGCACTGAGAACCATGAAAATGCTCGCGCTACTTGTTGTTCTCTTAATGCCCACGATGGGTTTTGGAGCGGACTACGCTCTCATCATCGGTGGTGTCGGCGGTGAAAAATCGTTCTACGATGCATTCTGGAGTGCCACCTCCCGATTTCACCAACTGCTCGCCGACGAATACGGCTATTCCCCCGAGCAAATCACCTTCCTTTTTGAAGATGAGGGGGATATCCCGGGGCTCGTCGATGCAGCAGCAAAACGGGAACCGATTTTAGCGGCGTTCGCGCAACTCGCAGAGAAGATGCAACCGCCAGACCGGTTTTTGCTTTTCATGATGGGACACGCTTCCCGTTCCAGCCAGGGGTTAAAATTTAACCTGCCGGGCCGCGATATTAGCGAAACCGAATACGCCGATAGCATCAACCGCATTCCTGCGGCGCAAAAGATTTTAATCTTCGGGTTCCCTTACAGCGCGAGGTTTGTGCCGCGCGTCAGCGCACCGGAAACGATAATTCTCACCTCAAGCTCACGGAATGAGGGATACTCGCTACAAGCCGGATTTGGCGATGCCCTGGTCGATGCATTCTCTACTGCCACTGCCGATACAAACAGCGACGGTGCCGTCTCGCTGTTAGAGGCGTTTTTATGGCTGCAGGAACAAACCAAGGCGTGGTATGAAAATGACGGTTCTGTTCAATCCGAACATCCGCATCTGGACGATAACGGCGACAGAAACGCGTCACGAAAAGATTTGGAAGATAAGGGTGAAGGCGCACTTGCAGCGGAGACGTTCCTAGGCAAACGGCGTTCGCCTTTACCGGTGCAAGACGAACCGACAGAGCTCGCAGACGCGATGGAAGAAGGACGCGGCTCCTTACTCTTGGACAGTCAGAACCACGCGCACAACCGCAGGCCAGGGAATAGCAGCGGAGCAAAAGACGCTTCATCTATCCCCTATGATTTTATCAGCGAAGCAGACGAAGACGCAATCCAAACCGCTATTCAAAACATGCCAGAGGCGGAAGATTATCCTGATGCTGGCGCAGTCGTGCTGTGGGAAGCCGTCGAAGTGGACATTGATGAGGCCAGTAAGCATATCTATTCCACCCGCCGAATTGTCAGAATTTTCAATGAGAACGGATACGGCCTCGGCGAAATCAGCATTCCGTATATGCGCGGCCGAGATGATGTCACCATTCATCACGCCAGAACGCTTACGCCTGATGGGGAAATCATCAAACTGAATCCCGCCGAGATTCTCCGGGACATCCCGCCGCCAAGTGCTGTTGAAGCTGGGTTATACGTGGATGCACGCTTGATGTATTTCACAATGCCCGAACTCACCCCAGGATGCATCATCGATTACGCTTACTCAACGAATAATCTGGGGCATGTCATGCAGGGCGAATTTTGGCGGCAGGTCTATTTCCAGACCTCGGTACCAGTGCTGTCCTATCGGTTCCGCGCGCACATTCCAAAGAAAAAAGAGCTCCACTATGTTGTGAAGGGACAGGTGGAGGGTACTGCGATAGAGCCAACGCTTACGGAGAACAATTACACGCGCACCTATACATTTAAAGCACACGATGTGCCACCCTTGACAGAGGAATACCTCATGCCCGCGCCGCAAGATCTGGCGTACAACATCAGCATCTCTTCACTAGCGTCTTGGGATAAACTAGTGACGTGGTATGCAACCCTCATTCGCGAACAGGATACGATTACCCCTGACATTGAGGCGAAGACTGAGGAACTCCTCCGGGGCGCATGGAGCAGACGGGAAAAGATCCGACGACTTTACGAATACGTCGCCACGCAAATCCGGTACCTCGGATTTGAACTCGGAATTTGGGCCATTAAACCCTATCCCGCCGCAGCCGTTTTGAAGGAGGGCAGGGGGGATTGCAAGGATAAAACGACGCTGCTCTCTACGATGCTGAAGCACGCCGGTATCGCCTCATATCCCGTCCTCATCTCTGCCGGCGATTCACGTGAAATTGTCAAAGAAATCCCCTCGTTGGCCTATTTCAATCACATGATCCTCGCCGTTGAGGGTGAAAAAGATGACGAATTCCTCTGGCTGGACGCAACCGCCGAAACCTGCGCCTTCGGCGATTTTCCAGCGAACGACCAGGATAGATGGACGCTCATTATCAACCCGGATTTCCTCGAACGTGACGATGAATCCGGGAGACGCAACGAATCGTCAGCGCACTCGCTAGCCAACCAGCTCTATCTCTTTCAAAAGAGCCCCGTCCTGGACGCAGCGTCTAACATCAAACGCGTCGACACACGGGTGCAGGTGAAAAAAGACCGGGGCGTAACAGTCCGCCAAGAACTCAAGGTTACGGGGAGTTTCAATACGAAACTTCGGAGTAAGTTATCGCGCTTCAGCACAAAGGAAGAGCAAGCCGAGTTCCTTCATAAAACGTTGGAATTAGACGAACGCGCCAAAGTTGAGGAATTCAAAATCTCGGGACTGCATGAATTAAAGCGCGAGTTGAAGGTGACGCTCACGTGGACATGCGAGGAATATCTGTATGCAATCGGCAGCCAATTTGTGCTTGAACTCCCGCTTATTAAGCACCCTTATGCCGAACTGCTGAGTGAGGAGCAGCGCACTCATCCCGCTGTCATCGGAAAAGCGTTGGTATTTGAGGATAAAATCAGCGTGCATGCGGATGCACCGTTCGTCATCGATACCGTCCCGGCTGCACAGACGTTGAAAACCGATGTCGCCGAAATTGAACTCGCCTACGCGCATTCCAAGCGGAAGGCGGAGATGCGACAAACCGTCAGTTTCTATACCCCACGGGTTGAACCGAGCCAAATTATGCATCTCAAGGATGTGGTACGGATTGCTTCCAACCGCGGGCCAAAACGGTTCATCCTTAGGAGACTCAATTAGTTCTTATCCCACGCAGAGGGCTAGAACGGAAATTCCGATAGAACCCGCGTTGATGTATGTCCCACTTCAAAGAGGCGGAATACAATTCTGCGTGGTTTGCAACCGGGCTCCGGTCTGGAAATGGACCGGACCCATCTTTATTTAACCGAATCCCAGACATGCAAGTCTTCACAACGTGAAGACGGCCTGCTAATACCAAATGAACCTGAGTCGTTTGGGCTCGCGACCCGCCGCTGTTAGTGACATCGGGAGCCCGAACAGGACAAGACGAGACAGGCTTGCCCTACAGACACAAGACAATCAATCTAATTTGGTATAAGTCAACGTTCTCTGCCCAAATGCAGCTGAACAACCGCTAGGAACAACAAAAAATGCCAGCAACAGAAGAAGTTCAAGCGATTGAAGAACTCATGGAGAGCCAGGAACTCATCTTGGCGCAACTCAAAAAAGTGATTGTCGGGCAAGAGGCGGTTATCAACGAAATGTTGATGGCACTTTTTGCCGGCGGACACTGCCTACTAGAAGGCGTGCCCGGGCTCGCGAAAACGCTGATGATTAAGACATTAGCGCAGATCTTGAACCTGAAATTCAAGCGCATTCAGTTCACCCCAGATCTGATGCCTGCCGACATCACCGGCACCGATGTGCTAGAGGAAGACCGGACGACGGGGCATCGAACCATTCGGTTCATTCAGGGCCCCATCTTCGCGAATATCCTCCTCGCCGATGAAATTAACCGCACGCCGCCCAAGACACAAGCGGCACTCTTGGAGGCGATGCAGGAGCATCACGTCACCGCCGGCGGCACCGAATTCCAACTGGAACAGCCTTTCTTCGTGCTCGCCACACAGAACCCGATCGAGCAGGAAGGAACGTACCCCTTGCCAGAAGCGCAGTTGGACCGGTTCATGTTCAAAGTCGTCATCAGCTACCCGACCGAGGCGGAGGAGACAGAGATAGTCTCCTCAACAACAGGTGCTGAAGAGCCTGAACTTGAAACCGCGCTCTCCGGTGAGGCGATTTTGGCGCTGCATAAAATTGTCCGGCGCGTCCCTGCAGCAGATAATGTCGTGCAATATGCCGTGAGACTGGCCCGTGCAACCCGGCCGAAAGCCGAGAAAGCCCCCGATTTCATTCAGCAGTGGGTGCGATGGGGCGCGGGGCCCCGCGCGGGACAATATCTCATCTTAGGCGCGAAAGCGAGAGCCATCTTGAAGGGACGCTACAACGCCTCCATTACGGATGTCAAATCAGTTGCGCCAGCGGTGCTACGGCATCGTATCTTAACCAATTTCCACGCCGAGGCAGAGGGAGTCGATTCGGACGCAGTTATCCAACGCCTGCTTGAGACAGTTGAGGAACCGGCCACAAAGTTGTAAGACGCGCGTTGTTCTCCCAACAACTGTCTTTTTTTCGGTAGGGCGAAGGCCTGTCCCCCGCCAGACGACAAATGAAAAAAATATCTGTCATCATTCCCGTGCTGAATGAAGAGGCATCCATTGCCAACGTCATCGGCGATATTCCCAAAACCCTCGTGCAGGAGATTATCGTCGTTGACAACGGATGCACCGACAACACGGCAGAAGTGGCAAAACGGAATGGCGCGAAGGTTGTAACGGAGCCGCAAAAAGGCTACGGCTATGCCTGTCTCGCGGGCATCGCAGCGGTGGCTGAACCCCATGTCGTCGTCTTTCTTGACGGTGACTACAGTGACTATCCAACAGAGATGCCGCGACTTGTCCAACCGATTCTTGATGGAAAGGCAGACTTTGTCGTCGGCACGCGGGTGGCTTCAAAGGGGGCGTTGTTACCGCAAGCACGGTTCGGCAATTGGCTCGCTTGCCTTTTAATGCAGCGGTTTTTCGGTGTTCATTGGACAGACCTCGGGCCGTTTCGAGCCATCCGTTACCCGCAACTGCTGGCACTAGATATGCAGGACAAAACGTTCGGCTGGACGGTAGAGATGCAAATCAAGGCGGCAAAAATGGGACTAAAAGTCTGTGAGGTGCCAGTCCGTTACCGAAAGCGCATCGGCACTTCCAAAATCAGCGGCACGGTTCTCGGTACGCTGAAGGCAGGCTATAAGATTCTCACAACGCTTTTTTTTCATCGTTTTTTCTCTCTTTTTTTCGGAATCCCTGGATAGTACTTAGGTGGTGCCACGGTCACGTCTATCAAGACAATCGGTCTGATAAGAATAAGGTAGTTTGCTTATGCGATGCAACGGTCACGTCTATCAAGACAGTTGAGCTGCCTCGTCAGATCGACGGTTTCCCTACTGTACGCAGTTTTCCATAGGCGTGACCGGCAGAGCGACTGACTACCGTCAAGTCGGCCTGCTGAGGCAACCTCATCAGACTCCACGCAGCCAAACTACCGCTAGGAAATACAAAAAACTTGAATTTTAATGCGTTTTACGTTAAAATGTTAATCGGTTAACTCAAACGAAAACGCGTTTAAGGAGGCAGTCATGTCATTACCTGTTGCAGCCCCAACGCACTTAACCCCGGCCGAATACCTCGCTTGGGAGCGCAAGGCGGATTTTAAAAACGAATACCTTAACAGAGCGATAATTGCAATGTCCGGAGCAAGCAGAGCGCATAATCGCATCACAGTAAATATAATTCTGAGGCTCGGTAACTTGTTGGATGACCTGGAGTATAGTCTCTACGCCGGGGATCTGCGTGTCAGAGCCGGGGGAGCGGATTCCTATTTGTACCCAGATATCCTTGTTGTCTGCGGTCCAGCTCGCTTTGAGGATGATGTCTTTGACACTCTTCTTAACCCGGCGGTTGTGATTGAAGTGCTTTCGCCTTCAACTGAAGCCCGTGACAGAGGCGAGAAATTCGCGCAGTATCGGCAGCTGGCATCGCTCCAAGAATACATCCTCATTTCACAGGATAGCGTTCACGTTGAGCACTATCTCCGCCAAGGCCCGCAGTGGCTCTTGACCGAATTCCGGGACATTGAGGATGTGCTACCCATCGTGTCGGTTGAATGCAAGCTGCCCTTGAAGCACATCTATCGCCACGTTGCGTTTCCTGATAAATCTGAAAACTGATGAAAAATTTCGTCCCAGAGCGATTCTGGTGCATCAAACAGATTGATATCTTCCGCGCGCTCGCCGATGCAGACGCGGACGCGCTGGCCCAGATAACCGCCTTCAAACGTTTCAAAATCGGAGAGCCTCTCTGTGCAGAAGGCGTTTATCTGCTCAAGGAGGGACGCGTCAAAATCTATGAAACCCCGCTTGAGGAGGCCGAGCCAATCACCTTGGAAGTGCTCACATCTGGCGAAGTTTTCGGCGCAGTCGCGTGGGAAGAAGACGACGAACTTTCAAACGTCACCGCCGAGGCGATTACGGAGAGTGTCATCGGAGTTATCAGCGTGCGGAATTTCATGTTTTTCTTAAAACGGAAACCGCATTTGGCTATGCCGATGCGAACAAAAAACTTCAGCACGCTTATCCAGCAAGTGTTCAAACCCTTTGTCGCGCGAGGGCCTGTCCCCCGCTGTGCCGAAGTCCGTCAGCAGCACGGAGGGCGAGGATTTATGTCGTCCGCAAGGCTTCGTGAAAAGACTGCTCCGTTTCAAGCCCAGCGTTTCATTTATCACGCTTGCGCCGTCCAAAAAACTCGCCGGTCGGAAGTTACCAACACATTGAGCAATGTCGCCTTCCGGTCGCCTGCATCTCGGCTGGCCTTACTTCTTCAGCACTACGCAAGGCCGCCGCTACCCGCTGGCACGGTGTGGACTTGCAAGTTCTCTACAAAGGCGTTTTCACGGTTAATCGGGAGCTCGGAGGAGGAAATGGAAGAGCTCTTGGAGCAATTCCAGCGGCATCATATCATTAAAAAGCGGTTTCGGCGCATCCAAATCCTGGATACGTGGCAGCTGAAAAAGATCGCGGGTTCACGAATGAGAACCTTTCCGCGGACACCGCAAGACACTTCCGCCGCGCAAGCAGAAACGCTGCAAGAGGGTACGCGAAGCCCAGGCGCGACGATGCAGACATAGGTGCCTCTCCTTTTTATGCCATTTTTCTGTTGTCGCAGGAACGAACGGCTCTTGTGGTAAAACGCTACTGCGAAAGGTGACGTTATTTTCTGCAATCATACGAAAGAACCCCTTGAGGGACAAATGGTTATAGGATAAACATGAGCAAAACGAATCCTTATTTACAACTCGACCGGCAGCTGGTCGGCGACATTTACACGTCTCAAGAAGTGATGGAGAACTTGACGGTTTTATGCGACGACTACGGTTCACGATTCGCAGGAACGCCGGAGGAATACGCAGCCGCGAACTTCATCGCCGAACGCTTTAAATACTACGGACTCCAGAGCGTCAAACTTGAAGAGTATCCGTATGCTGGCTGGACGCGCGGCACGGCGAGGTTAGAGATTCTTGAGCCGATGCAACGTGCGCTGCACTGCATTTCGCTCCCTTACTGCCCGGCGGGAGACATCACCGGTGAGCTCATTTCCGCTGGATGTGGCAGCCCCGCGGAGTACAGTGCTCTCGGCGATGCCAGTGCCGGGAAACTCGTCATGGCGCAGAGCTCTTCGCCACCCGACTTGGGCAGATGGGTGCATCGGAAGGAGAAATTTGAGCGAGCGGTGCTCGGCGGCGCGAGTGCCTTTATTTTCGTCAGCGAACACCCCGGGGTCGGCCCCGAAACAGGTAGCCTGCAGAACGACCGGGCAGCACCCATCCCCGGCATCTCCGTTTGCAAAGAGGATGGCGAATTTTTACTGCGATTACTCGCACGTCACCGAAAGGTAAATTTGAAACTCCGAACCACGGATGTCAACGAACCCCGCACATCGTGGAATGTCATTGCCGATTTGCCGGGGAGCGGCCGCCATCGCAACGAAATGGTGATTCTCGGATGCCACTACGATGGACACGACATCTCGCAAGGTGCGCACGATCCTGCCTCCGGCATGGTATCGGTGATAGAGGCGGCGCGCGTGCTGTCTGCCTACACCGCCGGTTCGCTCAAGCGCACCGTCAGGTTTATCGCCTTCGGCACCGAAGAGATTGGACTAACAGGAGCGTTTCGGTATGTCGATGCGCACACATCCGAATTGGATAGCGTGCGGTTCATGCTGAATATGGATGCCGCTGGCGGCGCAAGCCGTAAGGGAATTGTCCTGCATCAATGGCAGACGCTTGAACCCTTTTTTCAGGAAGCGGCCGCGCAATTGAACGCGGAGGTGCCAGTTGGACAAAAGGTGCATTCCTACTCGGATCATTTTCCGTTTTTCCTGAAAGGCGTGCCTTCAAGTCACATCGGCGACCCGGGTGCACCACCCTCCGGCAGAGGATTCGGGCATACCGCCTATGATACGTTGGAAAAAGTGAGGTTGGAAAACCTACGCGCCGCCAGCGCAATCGGCGCGCGGATAGCACTCCGGTGCGCGAATGCCGATGACTTCCCGGCAAAACGGCGGAGCCAGGCAGAAGTCCAGAAAATTGTTGACACCGACCCGGGCCTAGAAGGCTATCGCATCTCGCTGAAATTGACGCAGGATCCGGCCGGGTAATCGAAAACGGAGGACTTGACAACGGGCACGTCTCTCAAGCCAAGCGATCCGACCGGCGGACGACTGTGGAGACAACCTGGGAAGGAAACAGCATGATGACAAGAAACCATTGCCGAACGCGTCGCGAAAAACAGAAAAGCATAATTTTATCGTTACTCTTGTCTCTTTTCATCGTTCCACCGGGATTCACGCAAGGAACGTTAGCGGCAGAGGCATCTCGGCGAACGGCTATCGTCAATGCGGTTGCGCGCGCGAGCCCCGCTGTCGTCAATATCAGTGCAACTCGGATTGTTGAACAGCGAACTTCATTTGAGGAATGGTTTTTCGGGGGCGAGATGCTGCCATACCCGCGGTGGCGTTCATTGCGCGAGGTTGGTTCAGGGATTGTAATTGGTGCTCTTCCGTCGTTGCAGGGAACCGCCACGGTTTGTCAGATCAACGTCACGAAGAAGAGGGAGGTTATTTCCTGCACCCACACAAAAATCCTTACCAACCATCATGTCATCGAAGATGCCGATAACATCCGGGTCGCGGTCTCCGATGGACGCGAATTTGACGCTTATCTGCTCGGCTACGACTACCTTTCCGATCTTGCGCTGTTAGAGATTGACACGGACTCCGGCAAAAATAGCATCGGGAACCGAGCTCGCTACAACGTAGCCAGCGGCACTAGTGAAGAAACGTCAAAAGACCGGCAGCGCTCGCCGAACGCTTTGGGCCACGACGAAAGCCCGCTTCAGCAGATTGAGTGGGGCGATTCAGATAACCTCCTGATTGGCGAGTGGGCAGTCGCCATCGGAAATCCTTTTGGCTTAGCCATAGGCGATGCACAACCGACGGTGACAATTGGGATTATCAGTGCAACGCAACGCACGCTTCCTGTCAAAAATAGGTTCCGTGAAGACTTGATTCAGACAGACGCGTCCATTAATCCCGGAAACAGCGGCGGTGCCCTTGTCAACATGCACGGGCAGCTCATTGGCATCAACACCGTTATCAAGTCAACGAGCGGCGGTTCGCAAGGCGTAGGGTTCGCGATTCCTGTGAACAAAGCAAAGAAGGTTATCCAACAGCTTACCGCGTATGGCACGGTAATTCCGCCTGACATTGGTATGGAAATTCAACCTGTAACGGAGGAATTGGCAGAAAAACTTCTGGGAAATGCAGCTGAAACCCACATCGGCGTTCTAGTATCCGACATAGAAAAGCGGAGTCCGGCTGCGAAGGCTGGTATTCAGCGCGGCGATGTTATTCTCACGATGGCGGCGCAACGCATCCGGAATGAAGACAGCTTTCAGGCGGTAGCGCGGCTGCTCCCGCTCAACCAAGATATTTCGTGTGAGTTCCTCCGAAAGCGAAAGAAGCGGCGAACGACACTGCGCCTCAGAACCCGGCAATTCCAGTACACGCCGAACGGGTGGGGACTCACGCTGGAACAGCCTGACCTAAAAATGGCGCGGCAATACAGACAGCCCGGCGTGATTATCACACGCGTTGAGAAGGAGAGTGGATTGGCGAATGGGCTCAAGCGCGGCGATTTTATTTATCAGATTGGCAACCGGAAAATTCACTCGCTTGAGCTCTTTAAAATGATAGACAAACAAATCCGCGTACAACGCAGAATTCGGCTCTATTTTGAGCGAAATGGGGAACCGCAAACTATCATCGTCACTTTTAATAGAAACTCTCGGCGGAGATAGGTGTTTTATATAGGTGCCAAGCGTTCACGTTTGGCTTGGCAAGGGAGTTGTCTCGGCGTATGCCGCTTACGCGGGAGATGCGTTGCCCAAAGCGCGCACGGCGAAGTTGCCGATACGCTCAATGCCAATACTAACGTAAGTCTTGACGACATCAAGAAGACCTGGGAATCAGAGGCTGTCTTTACAGATACCGCTGGACAACCGCTAGGAAATACGAAAAATGAAATTGCAATTACCGACACTCATCGCTGTCTGCATCGCCATCTTGCTCATCGGCGGAATCTATTTCTTCGGCAGAGATAAGCCGGACTTGGGTATCGCTGTCAACTTGGAAAGCGAGGAGTTCAAGCAGCTCCGCTCCGATGCCAAAGACGCTTTCAAAGCCGGAAAGTATGAACAGGCCATTCAACTTTACGCGGTGGCACTCAAGATGCGTCCCGAAAACGCCGAAATCTACAATGACCTCGGGGCAGTCTATTATCAGCAGGGCATCAAATACGCCGGCCCGGAGTGGCCTTCTTGGCAAAAAGACATCATCGGCGGTTCTACCGACGACGCGCTCGCCGAACTCCGCGTAGCACTTGAACAGACGGCATCGGGCATCATTAACCTGAAAACGCGCGATGATGCTATCGCCAACGCGCTGGAAGCAGCGGCGAAGGCACTCGGCGGCGAAGTCTATCGAGAACGATGGGAGAACGAGACTTCTCTCAACATTCTCATCGGACAGACTAAGGTTTTTCTTTTGAAAGCCCGCGACCACTTTTTGCGTACCTTGGATCTGAAACCCACGCATAGCGTCGCCTATCGCAACCTCGGCTCCTTTTACATGAAGGTAGGCAGGACAGACAAGGCGATTGACTATTATCAAGAGGCGTATAAACTCGATCCGCGCGATGCGGAGCTTGAGGAATATCTGATTCAATTCAGAAAATAGCACTATGAGCAAGCAATGCCCCAACTGCGGTTTTGACAATCCACCGTTTAAATTTTGTGGCGAGTGTGGGAAGTCCCTCTCCGCTGTCGAACAAACGCCGGCTTTTTGTATGAACAGCCAAGGTGACAGTTTTGGGGAGGCACATTCTCCTAGTTACGAACATGCCCGGACGGAGTCCATACGAAATCCCTCTTGGGGGCGGGCGCGGCCTCATCCGCGGACTGGAGAAGCGGAACGCCGTCAGCTCACTGTCCTCTTCTGTGATATTGTCGACTCAACGCCGTTGACAGAGAAGTTGGATCCGGAAGAACTCCGCAACGTCTTAGAGGCGTATCGTGCTTGCGTTATGGAGGTGGTGCTGGCACAAAACGGCCATATCGCGCGCTACTTCGGCGATGGCATCCTTGTTTACTTCGGTTACCCGATTGCGCATGAAGATGCTGCCCATCGCGCTGTCAGAGCGGCATTAGGCATTGTGGCTGCTATAGACACGCTCAATCCCTCTCTTCACGCCACCTTCGGTGTAGACATCCGAGCGCGGCTCAGCATTGAAACGGGCCTCGTCGTTGTATGGCACATGGCGGCAGAAAATGCGCCGGAGCCGATAGATATTGTCGGGCAAGCACCGAACCTCGCAGCGAAAGTGCAAAACTTGGCGGCCCCGAACAGCATCGTGATTGGGGCTACCACGCATCAACTCGTTCAAGGGTTTTTTACCTGCGAGGCACTCGGCACTTCCACGCTCCGCGGCATTTCACAGCCCGTGGCACTCTACGATGTATCCGGCGAAATTCCGCGCCAGAGTCGCTTGGATGTTGCACGCGAGAGTGGGCTAACCCCTTTTATCGGCCGAGTGCAGGAAGTTGAGCTTCTCAAGAAACTCTGGCGGCAGAGTTGCAACGGCAAAGGCCAGGCACTCCTCATTGAAGGCGAAGCCGGCATCGGAAAATCGCGGTGCGTTCAACTGTTGAAGGAATACGTTGAGGCGGAAGCCGGCATCATGGAATGCAGAGGTTCGCCTTATTACCAGAATAGTCCGCTCTATCCGATCAAGGCGTTGTTACAGCAGCATCTTTTGCAATTTATCAGCACCGATACGCCGGAAACCCGACGAGCCAAGTTGGAAGATTTCCTGAATGACACCGAAGAACTGCGGACAGATGGAAACTTTGCCCTCCTCGCTGAGTGGCTCGAGGTGCCTACTGAGCCCCTGGACAGACATAACGATGCGTTGGGGGGCGTAACTTCCAACAGTCCGGAACAGCGGCGACAGCAACTGTTGGAAATCCTCGTGCAAGTGTTCCTCAAGGTGGCTGAACGCAAACCCATGCTCTTTGTCGTCGAAGATTTGCACTGGATCGATCCGTCTAGCACAGAGTGGCTCACTCTGTTCATCGCGCACCTCGAAAACGCTCGGATTTTGACGGTGCTCACCAGCCGGTCTGCCGGGCATTATGGCGTGCTACAGCAAGACAGCTCGGGTCAGGCGGAAGACAGGATAAACGCTGCCTTAGAGCGGGAGGCACTTGACACCCTGCTACAGGGTGGGAGCGGAAAATGGACGACGCTCTTCCTGAAACCTTTGACACCCCGCCAAGTGAAAGAGATGATTCGCACCCTCGCTGGGGATACGCCTGTGCCAGCAAACGCGCTGCGACAGATTGTCGAGATGACAGAAGGCGTGCCGTTGTTTGTGGAAGAGCTCACCCGGATGGTGCTGGAGGGAGAAGAGTCCGTAACTGCAGCGATATCGACAGACATCCCTGCCACCTTACAAGCACTCCTCACAGCCCGGTTGGACAGGCTCGGCCCCGCCAAAGAGATTGTCCAACTCGGTGCGACGCTTGGACGCGAATGGACAGGCGAATTGCTCCATCAAGTCGCCCTGCATAGTGGTAAGGGCGGATTTCTATATCCGCCCGCAGGAGAACTTGAGGACACTCCGCCGGAAGGCGCAGAGACGCTGGAGAGCCGATTGGACACCCTCGTGGCGGGACATATTCTGGACCGGCGGGAGAGGGCAGGCGCGGGCGACAGACAGACACTCTATACCTTCAGGCATCCGCTTGTTCGGGAGACAGCCTATCAATCGCTGCTCAAAAGCACGCGGCAGCACTATCACGGACAGATTGCCACCGTGTTGACGCGGGAGTTTGGCGCAATCGCGCACGCGCAACCAGAGCTTGTCGCGCACCATTGGACAGAAGCCGGACTCCCCGAAAGAGCCGTCGAGTATTGGCAGCAGGCAGGGCAGCGCGCATTAGAACGTTCCGCCAATGTGGAAGGTGTTCGCTTTCTGACGCAGGGGCTCGCTGCACTCAAAACCCTGCCCGCGACACCGGAACGCGCGCAACGGGAACTTGTCCTCCAAACCACGCTCGGCCCCGCACTCATCGCCACAAAGGGGTACGCCTCGGTTGAGGTAGAGACAACCTATACCCGCGCCCGAGAACTCTTGGATAAACTGGATACCGCCACAACTCTTAGCACCAGGAACGTAGTCATTGACACCGGGCCCGCCTATCAAGACAACCGGTCTGCCGCGGATAGGTTAAGAGCCCCTGAGCCCGACCGGCGGACTGCCCGTAATGACAGCGTTACCCAAAGAAACGTGACTGCACACGCTTTGCTCCAGTCCGAAAAATACGAAAAACTCCGTTTCCCAGTGCTGTTCGGGTTGTGGCTCTCCTATCTCGTGCGCGGACGGTTACTTTCCGCACGTGAATTGGGCGAACAGTGCCTCGTGATTGCGAAGCAACAGGGGAGCCAGGCGTTTGAGGTAGAGGCGCACCGCGCCCTCGGCGCAACACTTTACTACCTGAGCGAGTTCAAAAACGCACTAACTCACCTTGAAGCAGGACTTGTGCACTATCATCCACAACACGCTTTCTTGCACTACGTTGCAGAACCAGGAATGACGCTGCTCGCTTATTCCGCACCAGTGTTGTGGTGCATCGGGTACCCCGAACAAGCCGTGCAGCGGATTCGGGAAGCAGAGAAGATTGGACAAGACAGAAAGCATCCGTTCAGCGAAGCCGTGCTCCTCTACTTCGCTACCGTGATTTACCAGTACCGCGGCGAAGTCGAAAAAGTTGATGCATACGCTACTCGCCTGCTGAGCGTCTGTCAGGAACACGGCTTCACTGTCTGGGAAGCCGCCGGCACCGTCATGAAAGGGTGGGCCCTCGCCATGGGCGACAAGTACACCCCTAAAGAAGGAATAGCCATGATACAGAAAGGCATTGAGAAATGGAAGACGATGCGTGCTGAAGTGCTCATGCCCTTCTTCCTTGCGCTACTTGCTGATGCCTATCATCGCGACAGACATCCTGACGTGGCACTGCAGACGCTTGATTCCGCGATAGACGTTGTCAAGAAGACAGGCGAACGTGCCTACTTGGCCGAACTCTACAGGCGCAAAGGCACTTTGTATCGCGCAAAGCGTCATAACCCAAACGCTGGACTTGAAACCCCAGAAGAGCATGAACACCGCAGTGCAAACGACGAAAAATCCGCTGAGGCAGCGGCATCCTTTGAGAAAGCCTTGACTGTTGCCCGCGCACAAGGCGCGAAATACTGGGAATTGCGAGCGGCCATCAGTTTAAGCCAATTGTATCAGGCACAAGGGAAACCCGCCACCGAAATCCACTTGCGCCTCAAGCCCATAGTTGACTGGTTCACCGAAGGGTTGGATACACCGGACTTGAAGGTAGCCAAGCAGTTGTTAGAGGCATAGTGAATTGGCCCGATTACGGAGGAAAACCCTATGAGACTCGGTGTTGTTGGTATGTGCAGTGATTTTCGCACCGTTACCGCTGAAGAACTATCACAAATCAACGCGCTGGATTTTACAGGCGCGAGTTTCCACTTCCGCAGCACGGACATCCCGAACGTTTCGCCGGATGCTGTGTCGCGATGTGTTGAATTGTTTGCAGCGGCTCAGCTCGCTCTAGTTCAATTCGGTATCACTTACGATGAGTGCCTCTTTCATCCGGACGCGGCCATTCGCGAAGCCGCTGTTACCAGCGTCGTGCGCGGCATGCCAACCGCGGCAGCCCTCGGCGCGCAGCACTATCTGTTCCGGCCCGGCAGTCTCAACCCTGATGGCGCATGGACATCGCATCGCGACAACTATTTGTCTGAATCGATGACGCGGCTCATTGAGACGCTGAAACCGATAGCCGAACAAGCCGAACGCCACGAATTAACGCTCGTTATGGAGACACACGCCGTCTCCATCATGGATTCGCCCGAGACCTGCCGGGATGTGGTGGAACGCGTCGGTTCGGCGCGGCTCCGTATCGTCATGGATTTTGTCAACCATTTCCAGACATTGCGGCAGGTTTATGACAGCGCAGCGCGACTCAACCACATTTTCGATGTCATGGGACCGGTCGCGCCGATGGCACACATCAAGGACATCCGCGTTCAAAACGGACTTGTCCTCCATCTGGACGAAGAAGTCCCCGGTGAAGGCGAACTTGAACTCGGTGTCGCCCTAAAACGGTTTGACGCGATGTATCCGGACGGCTACGGGTTGATAGAACATCTACCTGTGGAAAAAATTCCGCTCGCCGCGGCGAACGTGCGGCAGATTGCCGCCGAAAACGGCGTGCAAATTCAGTAGGAGAGGTTTCCCATGCGACGAAAATATCTCATTTCTCTATGGACGCTACTCTTTATCCTCCTTCCCAACGCGATGGGCCAGGATTCAAACGTCGTTGAAGAAGCGGTGAAACAAGGGAAAAGTCTCTGGGCAAACTCGCAACTCTACCTTGTGTCCATCCTCATTGTGTTTCTTGTCGCCAGCATCGGGTATCTCATCAAACTCTTTAAGAAGGATACGCTGCTCAAGAAGCTGCTGGACAAATACGTCGTTTTTGAGATGAAAGATGGACGACGGTACCGCGGCACCATGCGACTTGAATTCACCGGGCTTGAAATCGTCTCCGAAGAATCCCGCCAGCGCGGGCACGCCCCCAGCTATATCTTTTCCAATGCAGAACGCGACCAGGGTATCGTTGCATACATCCGCTACCACGACGCGATGAATGAACGCGAACTGCGCGAACGGGTTTGGGAGCTCGAACGCGTCTATCATCCACCCCTCATTTATCGGATAGGACGGAAAATCCGAAATACCTTCATCGCGCTCAGAGGGGCTGTGGAAGACGCAATCAGCATGGCTTGGACGAGCATCCGTCAGAGCGTTACCCCGCGCATGGGACGCTATAATCAAGTGCTCCAACAACAAGAGGTGGAAGGCATCGATAAGCGACTTGACAGCCTCGGCGACGAATCAGCCGCGTACTTGGAGCAGGAGAGTTATGAACGCCTCATTGAACGCCTCATCGGCACCCGCGTCAAAGTCCGAACCCACGCTGGCGAATACACCGCCATCCTCAAAGATTACAACGAGAAACACATCGCCCTCATGGATGTCAAAGATAAAGATAACAACGGTTACAAGGACGAATGGGGCTATCTGCACAAGCATGCGCACAAGGTGGAACAGGTGAATTACCGCGATGACAGAGGGCTCCGCTGCCGCATGGAAGGAAACGATGCGGAAGGTTACGAGGTGATATTTGAGAACAACACCCCCTATTCCATCCAACTCGGACGCATCACCCTTCAGGAGGATGCACCGAAATGGGAGAAGAATTATGAATTTAAATATCACATCCACGCCTTCAGTGTGCAGCGGCTTCGTCTGCCTCCATCGGCGAATCGTCGGCTGGAGCCATTTGAAAAAGTCGCCACGCGCGTCCCGCTGACTCCCAAAGACTACAAAAAAATCGGGTTCCGCTTTCGTTCCTTTCGTCATGCCGATATCGTGTTCCCGCGCAGCACCTGCACCATTGTCGAAAGTGCCGAGAAATATCAACCGGAATTGTTCAGTTTAACCGGACTCACCGATGCCATCTTGGCTCAGCGCGATACCGAAGACATCGCCATTACCGACAAAGCCGGAAAACCCATTCATGGGATGAACGTCGTTCACGGATATGTCACCAACGTCAACGAAGAACGCATCGATCTGAAGACTATCGATGCCAGTTACGGCAGACGGTGGGATGTTGAGACAGCGTTTTCTCGCAGTGAGTCCTCCCTGCGTCCCGGACTCTCCATCCAACCGCGGCTGTCTCCCTTTGCCCGCGCACGAGTAGCCACATACGCTACCTTCCTTCAACAGTTACATCGCAGAGGCCCGTGGCAGCAAACCCTCCTGGCACCCATTGTTTACCCCAGGCCCACCCCGAACGGGAACGGCCGCTTCCCCGCCGTGCTGCGCTTCATCCGCCATGCATTCCCTACTCTTCGCTTCATCCCTCAGTCGCACAGATACACGACACCCTTGCCCCTCAAAGTCATGGCACTCACCGGCAACGTCACCACGGCCGAGTTCCCTGTCCTGGAACGCTTTGAATACATACGCCAGCATCATCTCCTTTACACCGCCGTGCAAGATTTACGCACAGACAGGCTCGCCAAAACCCATATTTTGTGGATAGGTTACGGCGAAATCTACAAAGCCGGCTACCGTCTCAACATTGACACCGAACATCGGATTAAGCACTTTGTCGGCCAAGGCGGCGTTGTCATCGTCTCTGGGCAGGACGTGAAAGCCAACTACAAACAGCGACGCGGCACCGGCTGGATTCCCGAGCCCCTGACAGGGATTGAATGCGACGAAACGTCCGAGCTCATACCGACGGCCCGCGGCAAACGCGCAGGCATTTTCCACGCGCCGAACGCGGTGCCGAACGCGGTGACTGTTACCCCCGCCGATGGGGACAGCGCAGCCCTTCGCCTTGATGATATGTGGTTGGATCCGCTCGGTAAATGGACATCCCTCGCAAAAAGCCATGTCGACGGAGCCTCCCCCTTGCTGCTACTCCCCTTTCAGCACGGGTTATACATCGTCACCAGCCTCAAAAATCAAACCGAAGACGACGTAGCAGCCAACGCCAGGTTCATCGAAAACCTGCTCCACTTTTCCGTGAAATGGATAGAGTCCCAGAAACGTTAAAGCCACACAAAAGCGATACCGATTTTCGCACACAGACTGCCCAGCATCGCGCCTGCGATAACATCCGTAGGATAGTGGTTCCCGAGGTAGACGCGCGAGAACCCCACCGTCGTCGCCCACAGCTGCATCGGCAGCCGGTATGCCGGGAAAAGCTGCATTAGCAACGTCATCATCGCAAACGCCGCCGCCGTATGTCCCGATGGAAAACTGAATAGGTCCGGCGGTGCCACCAAGAATTGGACATCTTCAAGTTGGTTGCAGGGGCGTTGCCGTTTGAAGGCGCGCTTCAGCGTCCAATAAAGTGAACGCTCCAACGCGAACGCCACAGCGGCTGTGACGAAAAGCGTGCTTTCAAACAGCAGCAGGTATCCCGCGATAAGAATATAGAGATGCCCATCAGCACTGCGCGATACGCTGAACATAACCGTGTCAAGGTATCTGCGTCCGTTCCATCCAAAAATCCGATGGAACAGGAGTGTATCCCAATGTCGAAGGCGGTTAACGAATCCTTGCATGTTCCTCCTAACTCCGTGAATCTCAAAAACGTTGCAACCGGTAAAAATTATAGCATAATTCGCGGCAAATGTCAAAACTTTTTTCGGGCGGCTGCATCAGAGAAGAGAACGGAATGGCGACATGAGGCATCTTGCAGAAAAACCACCCCCCAGGTGCATCCTGAACAGATACATCAAACGCGACCCTGCTAAATCCTAAAATCCTGTTCCCTCTTGGCGCGTTCAAAATCTGCCGGTGTGTTCACATTGAAAAATGACACGCCTTCTGCATCAAACGTTTGCCATATCGCCGGAGGAACTTCCCGGCATCGGATACGCCGATAGAGTTCATGCACGCGCAACTCCGAGTCTGCCAGCATTTGCTCTATGACTGGCAGACAGCGTTTGGAGTAGACTGCGCACAACGTCTGGAATTTTTTGGTTGTTCGCGAGGTGGTGTTTGCGGCTAGGGTGGCAGGGTGTAGGACAGGCACCCTCCCTACGTTCGGTTCTTGGGTTTCGGTGTAAGGAACGACAGCATCCTCCGTTTCCATCGCGGAAATCAGATAAGTGAGGAGCGCAGGTTGTAAGAAAGGACTATCGCATGCAACGCATAATACTGTCTCATGCGAGGCATACGTTAAACCTGCGTGAATGCCCCCTAACGCGCCTGCATTCGGAAGAATATCGCCGTGCATCGGGAGATTCAGGTGCACATATTCTTCGGGACTATTGGTGATAAGCAGCCGTTCATCCGTAACGCCTATCAGACGATGGATAACATGCTCGATGAGCGTTTCAGACCCGAGCTGCAGCAACGCCTTATTCTGCCCCATCCGCCGGCTTCTCCCGCCTGCAAGAATAATCCCAGTAACAAGCACCGATGAATCACGCTGCAATCGTGGTTTGACTACTTGCGGATTCGTTGGTTTTGCGGGTGTGTTCAATGAAATTGACAATTAATTCACCTACGCATTGTAAACTTTCCACGTCGAGTAGTTCGCCCCGGTCGTGTTTGGAATGAACTTTTAACGCAACCTTGCTAACATCTCCCGACGTGAGCGTGACTGCTTCAAATCCACGACTCGCGATGGGTATACTGTCAAATCCTATACCGATAGGAGAGTAGCGTTCCGTAACCTTGATACCGAGCCCCTTGCCTGATGCGCGAAGGGCCTCAGCGAGTTTCTGTGCTGTGCGAACCGGCGGAATTCCATAGCGTATGATAGCGTTCACCGAATTACCCACCCCAAGTCCATCAAGGTTAATGACGTAGGTTAAGCTGCGTTCGTAGGCATCAGCATGCCGTTGGATATAACGCAGGGCACCGCATAACCCGTATTCTTCTGCACCGGTGGCGAGAAAGATGCAGCGAGGTTTTTGAGGCATTTTAGGGATGGAGGCATCTGGAAATCCTTCCTTACAGGACCGGGCTAACTCCAAGAGAACGCCGATGCCCGAAGCGTTATCAAAACCACCCGGCGAACGGTTTTGCGTGACATTGAACTGTAACAGCAACAACCCGAAAACGGTAGTTCCCGCGATGCCCCACAAAAACCTAGCGGGTAACCAAAGGTGGAAGAGTACCTTCGCAAGCGTTAGACTAGAGAGGCAGATGAGCCCGGCAATTGCGATACCGTAGGCTACCGCTCGCACTGCAATCGGTAGTACCTGCGATTTGGAGTCGTAATGTGCCACGAAAAGTAGGGTAGTTGTCCCCTCTGTCTGAGGCACGTCATCCCTGGCGATAACATTTTCTGAACGATGCTTTTTGCCAACATCATATAGCGTTTCTAGCCATTGTTGCCACTGCGTGAATACCATCGCCACGGCGAGGCTCCCCAAACAGAGGAGGCACGCCAGCACCGGAAACCGTTCGCCGAGCCACGGCACGATGAACACTACCAGGGTGAAAATAGCACAGAGGATACGGGGTAGCACTTCCGCAGGGAATGTTGTGAAATGGAAGGGCTCTCGCACGACATGCAGGCCCAAGTCCCTGAAGTGCTGGACGATATATTCTCGCGCCTTCGTCTCACCCACGCTTCCAACGAGGCGCGGAAATGCGATTTGCCTGACATGCTGATACGCCCGATTTGCGTCAAATCTCAAAAGAAATAACTCCGATTCAAGGGCTGTTAGTTAGCACCTGAATGTCTATAGGCGCGTTCATAACTCTGTTCGGAAACGCTGCCCCAACCGCGCTCGCAGCTGCCCTACCAATTTGCGTTCTGTCTGAGCGATGTTATGCAACTCCATCGGATCGGCTGATAAATCATAGAGTTCCGTGACATCGTTGTAGGTTTCAATCAGTTTATGGGTGGCAGTACGGATACACCGGAAGTTTCGGAGCGCGCTGACGGTTTCTGTGCGATGCATGCCGGTCTCACCGCGCAACACCGATGCAATAGAACGCGCATCAATGTTCTCTAGCACCGGCACGCCTGCCACTTCGCAAATCGTCGGGTTCAGATCGATGAGTTCAACCAATGCATGCGAAGTGCGGCCGGCTTCTATGCCAGGTCCCGCGGCGAGCAGTGGCACCCGCAGCGATGCCTCATACGCCACGCTTTTCGTGTAAAGCCCGTGGTCGCCGAGCATTTCACCGTGGTCGCTGGTGTAGAGGATATAGGTGTTTTCAAGCATGCCGCGTTGTTCCAGCGCAGTCAGCATCGCACCGATTTGCGCGTCAATCAACTCGGTCGCGGCGCAGTATTGCTGTCGCGTGACTGCAATTTCCTCCGGTGTCATATCAACGACGCGCTTCCTCACCCACTCTGGTTTTCCGTTCAGGGCACCCGCAATGGGCGGCGGCATGGCTGCGTCGCGATACTTATCGGCGTATTCCGTAGGCGGATCGAACGGATCGTGCGGGCCGACGAAACTGACGAACAAGTGCCACGGGAAGTCCTCCGGGATATGCTGAATGAACTCTGTCGCGCGTCTGCCGATGTAGGTATCCGCAAAATCCTCCGTTGGAAGAACAGAGTCGTAGGAACCGCCTTTGATCCATCCGCGAGAACTCCGTTTCCGATAATCTTCGTGAAACGCCTGCAGCAGGCCTTTTTCCTCCAGATAATGGGTATAGGGGCCGATGGGCGTTGGCGAGCTGCCGGCATGCATTTTGCCTTCACATTCTTCGGGGTGTGTGAAACCCCAGCTGTAAGCCCGCGGTCTGTCGCCGTAGCGGCCGTTGTAACCGTCCGGTTTTGCCAAGTCAAGTTTACCGACACATCCGACGCGGTATCCGTTATCGCGAAGTCTTTGGTAATAGGTAGGCACGGTGGCCGGGAGGAAGCATCCGTTATCCAGTGCGCCGACGCGCGAAGGTTGTAGTCCGGTAGCCAAAGCGATGCGTGCGGGTGCGCAAACCGGGGCGTTCGTAGTGCAGTTTGGGAAATGGGTTCCCCGTTCCGCGAGTCGCCGTAGATTGGGGGTATGGAGTGCTGCGGGTGCGTCCTCAGCCGATTCAAGATAGTCGTATCGGTGCTGGTCCGCCATGATAAAGAGGACGTTGGGTTTATCGGTTTTTCTCATTTTTCGTTTCCGTTAATGTTTTGCGCGGGTGTAGCCGACGAGTTCTTCGTCGGGGAAATCCTTAAGTGAACGTAGTTTTGAATCTGACAAAATTATACGCAGCCTCGCGCAGGACAGCCCGGTTGTGCGCCCTCGCGCGGCCCGCCTAGAGACGCGCCCGGCTCGGTGTGAACGGCACAACATTCGGCGGAAGCAACGGCTCGGTAGGGTTCGCCTTCTTCGCCTGCACCGGTGCGGCCTTGATGACAGGTAAGGGAATACCGCGTGCTGCCAACTGCTGCTGTGCCGAGGCTAGCGCGCTGTTGTCTGACGCATCGGTGCCGGGGAGGCGGTGCTTTTTACGTTCCTTGGCTAAATCACACGTGGATTTCTTGGTGCCGCGGATGCTCGGCTCAGCGGAGAGCAACTCGCGCAGCGTCTGCATCGCCTCGTGGACACCCGGGTCGGTGATGCCTAACACCTCAGCCAACAACCGTGCATCCAACACATGCCGCCATGCATCGCGGTGGCACTCGTTGTAGGGCAGCATCCGATAGGATTTCAAGTCAGCGAACACCGCATCCGCCGCTTGCAACTGCTCGTCGGTGAGTTCCCGTACGTCCACAGTATGAAGTCCCGCGAGGCTTGTAAGATCCATTCTACTGCGCCCCGGTTGCTGCTTTCCGCAATGCATCCAGTGACACAGCAAGCCTAATGTAGAATTGCACCAGAGTGTCCACGCGGCTTCGTATCGGACATCTCCCAAGTTCACGTTCTTCAGCGAAGTGATACCGATACTTGGATGCTCTGTCCATGAAGCAATCGCCGAATTCGCGTTATAACGCAAATTGACGTGATAATGCGTGCGAGTGCTGCGTTCCAGAATTCGCCGCGCTTTGTCAAGATTATCGGGTTTGATTTTGGCTTTGTAATCCGGCTCAGTCACCATCGCCCGCTGCAGGGGGGCATTTACCTCCCACAACGCATCGTAGCCGTCTTGTGTGCCCGATGCGCGCTCGCGCAACTCAAACGCCCCACGCTTGCCTTTGTCTTTGATATCGCGATGGCTATATCCCACTTCTGCAACCTCGCCTAGTTGGCACACGGGAATGTCGTTTCCATCTAGCATCTGTGGTAGGTGCAGCTGCCCTCGCCGGATGTGATAGGCTGTCTGCACTAGCGACATTGAGGCTACACGCGAAACTCCCCACTCGTTTTCGTCAATGGGACAATCTAAAATTTGTCCCATACAGACATCCCCAACCATCAAGTCATCGCTGCCGTGCGGCGCGTCTTCCAACCTCCGTGTGACAGGTTGACGACGAATGCTTTCTGCTAACGTCTGTGCCGACAGCAGACTATTGGGACGCTCGGAGAGACAGACAAATTTCGCGCGCCCCGTGTTCGCGCCTACCCCTTTCGTCGCTACGATGATGCATTCTGCCATGCTCGTATCCGCAGAAAACGCGCTGTCATGGCCACTCGCACCCGCGATGGTTGACACTAGCACGTCGTGATATTCCTCCGCCAGCATACGCCTAACCTTGTTCATGCTCGCGCCCGTTAAAATCGTTGACAGGAGGATGAAACCCATCACACCCCCCTCTTTCAATTTCCGGTCTGCCATATCGACGAAATATGAACCGAGCCCGTTAATCCCATTTGCTACGCGAATCTCCTTTTGTGCTAACGCCTCTTGCATCTCATCTTTAACAGCATCGGAATGCTCATAGCTCTTGAAAGTGGTTTTACTCGCCCGGGTGGAACTATCTGCACCAGGGCGTGCAAACGGCGGATTCATAATGACGATATCCATCTCGCCATCGGGAAATTCGCGCTTCAACTCCGCCGTGGCAGTGTCATCACCAGTAACTTGTTCTCCTGCCGCTTCCATCGGCGCGAACAGCAGTTGGCTGTCTAACAAGTCTAACGAGCCGGTTTTGTAGGTGCCATCGGGCTGTTGTCCGTAAGGTGCAGTGATGACGCGCGTCGCACCCAGGGTGATTTCGGGGTGGGCACTCGCCATCGCCGCGAACGTCAGATGCGTGCAGTGCGAGTAGATGTCTGTGCCAGCGAGGTGATTTTCCAGCATCTGCTGATGAATCTCCACACTACCGAGCCCAGTCTGCTGTTCGTAGAGGCGTTGCACGCGTTTGTAAACGCCGTTCAGCAGCGCACCGGTGCCACACGCATAGTCTGCCACCTTCGGCAGACTGCCATCTTCGGGGAGGCTCGGACAAACTAACGCCGACAACAGGGCTGCACTTGTCGGCAGCGTATAGTTTGCCTTGACGTATCGCCTGTCAATGATGAGTTTCTGGAAGACTTCGCCGGTTAATTCATGGAGTTGCGGCAGGTGCGACGCGACGAGGGTGCAGGCGGCCTCCCACAACTTTTTCAGCACGCGGTTCGACATCGCCTCGTCGTAAATGAACGCCGCTTTCACCATCCGTTGGGCATCTCTGAAAATCGGCTGGTAGTTGAGGGCCAGGATAGTCTCCCAATCTTTTACCACGGCCGTCCACGTCAGGGGTTCGGTTCTATAGTAGGCGAGGGGACGGACTGCTTCCAGCCCTGTCTGCCCGGCGACAGCATTTTGGAAGACGAACGCGTCGGTGAGAATGAGGCAGGCCATCCGTGCGGTTTGCTCGCCGGGTTCCTGCTCCAAGATGTGGTGGAGGTTGGTGCCGATGGCAGGCTTTGCGGGCAGGGCCGCGAGGAGCCATTC
Organism: uncultured Poribacteria bacterium; assembly: GCA_958296135.1. GTDB lineage: Bacteria > Poribacteria > WGA-4E > WGA-4E > WGA-3G > AGPOR5. The sequence continues at coordinate 1,813,444 of CATQHZ010000001.1, read as the reverse complement.
GGCGGCGATATGGATGTCGCGTTCCATCTGCTGGGCGGCGGCATCGATGCGTTCGCTTGGCACTGCGCCGACGTGGAGGGCATTCGCGATATCGGCGAGGGTGCCGCTGGCAAACCCGGCGCGTGGGAATTGATAAGGTTCGCCGTGGCGCTGCCCGATGAGTAGATATTCCAGTGCGTCTGTCTCGCACAAGGCGCGCTCAATGTCGCTATCCTCGACAGTCTGCAGGAAGGTAGGATAACGGACAACCATGGCCGCGCGGAGAGTTTCGCCGATGGTGGCGTATTCGGGTTTCAGGGGCTGTCCGAGATACCCGCGGACTTGCTCGGTGCCGTCTTTGGGATTGTCTTCCCATTTTGCCTCAATGGCGACGGGTTCATGTCCGGCCCGGGTCAGCATCACGTCGGGCTGTTTTTGGTTGCCGGCGAGCGGTTTTTGCTGTTGGCGCAATGTCCAATTTGCCATGCGATTGAGTTGACTCACGAGACGGCTCGTGATAGTATTCTCGGCTTGTTTCATGACGGTTTCCTTCCTGAGGAGAATGGCTCGTTTCAGAATTATACGATGTTCTGCAGAATGTGTCAAGATAATAGTCTTGCCAAAATTCACGGAGTATGTCAACATGTCTTCATTATTAATCAAGTGCCGGTAGGCGCGCCTCCAAAGCGCGTCAGCCGAAAAATAAGGAGAAGAACATGGCTATTTTTTTACACACACGGGTTCGCGTCAGCGATCTAGATGGTTCAATCGATTGGTATTGCAACCATTTGGGATTCAAAGTTCTCAGCCGTAGCGATAAATCCCCGGCAGGCAACCAGATCGTGCACCTGGAACTGCCGGGGAACGCGCACACGTTGGAGCTCACTTACTCGCCGGATTTTGAACTTAACGTTCAGGAAGACCTGATGCATTTCGCAATCGGCGTTCCGGACATCGTTGCGTTTTGCGACGGTTTAGAGGGGGCCGGACTTGAAATCTGGCCGGATGAATGGCGCGCGCAATTCACGTCCGGCGGCATGAAGATGGCGTTCATCACCGACCCGGACGGTTACGAGGTTGAAATCTTGGAGCGAAAAGACGCTTCGGGAGATCCGCTCAGCGTTCTTGAGGATGCCTAAAATTCTGTGCGCCTTCGCGCGGAAATCGCGATGCATCTAAGCGTAGGGCCAGAATTGGTTCCACGCGGTTAACCAATCTTTCGCGCGGCTTTCAACGGCGAGCGGCCCGGTGATTTCAATCCCCTGCCGCCCTTTGAAATCGGCGAGTTTATCAACGCTGTCGAGTTCAATTCGGATTGTCGTTGGCTTTTCGGGCACGTAGGGTTGCGTTGCGATGCGTCCGGTGAGCGCGCTTTTGGCTGCTGCCTCAATCCGTTCGCGAGCGCGGATGGGAGGGAGTTGCCGCGCGCTATACCGGCTGAGTCCTCTTTTGACAGCGACAGTTGGCAGGGAATCGCCGAGGAGCGTCTTCGCTTCTCGGCAGACTGCCTCATCGCCTGTGACGAGAACGACAGGGACACCATAGTGCCCGTTGAGCGCGGCGTTCACACCCGTTTCACCGACAAGTGCATCGTTAAACCAGAGGTTTCTGTATTTGACAGTGGAGATAGTGTGGCACAGGACACCGTCGGGTGTTCCGTTGCGGGCGTGCATGCCGATGAGCAAACATGCATCGCATCCTTTTTCCCACATCTCGTCGTAACGTCCCCACCCGTGGTGCGCTACCCACTCGCAATCGGGATGAATCCTGTCCGGGATGAGCGAATTAAAAGTCCAGCCCTGCCCAGCACCGTGGCAATCGACGACGACAATTTCTGTCGCCCCGGCGGCTTTTGCACCGCGCACAGCGGCGTTGATTTCTTCTGTGTAGAGGTGCCGGCCTTCTTCAAACATCGCGGCACCGCCGTTCACCTGTTCCCACACGACAATGCCGCTAACCCCTTCCATATCCGACATAATTAGCACTCGCATTTTTATTCTCCTTCAATCGGTGTGTCTAAACGAATCTGCCTTTATGCGGACTTGCTTCCCATTGTGCTTGCCATGCCGCCCACGAAGTTGGACACTGCTGGCTGTCATAGGCACGAACAAGACAGGCAATTGCTTCGTGCCAGAGCCCATCTAGGGATGTGCCTGCCCGACTGAACCGAAAATCTGCAGACCAGCGGATAATATCGCTGCGGTTTAGTAAGGAACGATGGAACACCAGATTGTCAAAAATGAGCAGATCTCCCTTTTGCATCTCCAAGGTCTCAATGTCGTCCGCGTGTGAAGTAGGCGGGCGGACCGGCACGGCGAACGTTTCGCCTTCAACGCGATGATAGGCTTGCAACCCACGCTTATGACTTCCCGTCAAGAATTGCATCGCGCCATTTTCCGCTGTCACATCTCCCAAGGGCAGCCACACGGTGAGATGCGTATCCTTTTCAGTTTTAGGCATATACGCGCTGTCCTGATGCCAAGGCAGCGTTGTCAATTTTTCGTTCGGCAGTTTAGGGCGCACCCAAAAATCGCCGTTGAATTGGATGTCGCTTCCAATCAGCATTTCCACGACATCCAGCACGTTCGGGTGCGTTATCAGGTTAAAGAGTGCCTCGCTAAAAACGAGCGTATGCCATCCAAATACCTCATTTTCCCTACCGCAGTCGTGAAGAACAGCATGCCATCGGTGTTCAAAAGGCAGGGCCTCATGAAGGTTTGAGAGGGTGCCAGCGTTGCGGAGTTCTTGCGCACGCGTATCAACCACGTTGGAGATAACGGCGATTAACGGCGCGAGTGCTGCCTCGTGCAGTGCTGATTTCACGACAAGATAGCCTTGTTTCTCGAATTTTTCAGTCTGAATATCCATTGCGCTTAAGGGTAGCCCAGGTTGTCGCGAGTTTGTCGCGTCCTTTGACCGGCTGCGGGTTCATCGATGCTTCCACAGGAATTGCCTCATTCCAAAACGCTACCTCGTCAACAACCCCGGCAAAATGGTTTTGTCCGTTCCGGCTGCCGATATAGCCAACGAGTTCCCCGTTGATATTGCGCGGGAGAATGCCGAAAAAGAGGAAAACGAAGACGAATAACGTAAATTTTGAAAATGACTGATATGCGTTCATTATTCGGATTCTCCTCGCTCCGGTTGCCGGAACTCGCAATTCTAAACAACATAAGGCGGATTGTTTATGAAGCTCAAACAAATCAATAGGTGGTTTTGGACGAGGGTAAGGGCGGAGAGACATCCGCCCTTACCCTTGCCTCTTAAAAATCACCCCATTCATTTGTGAAACTTCACTTACAACTGTGCCCGAAGTGAATCCATCAGCCCATCGGGCGGATCGAATGGCAAATCAATTACCTCGTTCGTGATGCCACTGTAGTAAATCCCTAACAGCAGGTTGAATTCTGCGAGAGACTGCTTGAGATGCGTCGGGTGCACGTTGTTCTCATCATCGAGCCAGTTGAAGACAGCCTCGGTGAGGTTGCCTTGGGCGACGACATCTTGTTCGCCATAGTTGAGTGGGCCGCCTTCATAGCCGCCTTCCTGCGTGGCGCGCTCCCAGCTACTGAACCGCCAATGCACGAAGCCCTTCGTCCCGACGACGAAAACCCGTTTGTGGAAGTAAACCACCGGATCTTCGGATGCAGTCGGGGCGATAGCTGTGCCGAATGCAACGGAGACATGCAGGCCGTTCTCATACTGCACGCGCGCGGCGGCGTATTGCGGCGAGGGCTGCGCTGAGTCTAACTGCTCGCGCCCAGAAATCTGCCCGAGCACCCGCACCGGCCGCGAGTTGTCAATGTAGGACGAGACGAGTTGCAACACATGCGGGCCCTGGTCGACAGGAGTGCTACGCGCGCTGGCATCAATGAACTTAATGTCACCAATTCTGCCTTCTGCCACATCGCGTTTCAACTCCAAGTTTTGCGGGTGGAAGTTAAGTTGCGTGTTAACAACGAACTTCGTAGAGGTGTTGTCAGCGAGGGCGGCGATCTGTTTCCAGTCCTCGCTTTCCACGGCAATCGGCTTTTCCACGATGGCGGCTGGCACCCCGTGGTCGGATGCCTGTTTCATCAGCGGGTAACGGATGCGCTCATTGCTACCGCGTAGCACCGGTGCGGTGACGATATGAAGGACATCCGGTTTCTCCTTCTCCAACATCTCGTCTAAGTCGGTGTAGCGCGCCGATATGCCGAAATCGTCCCCGAATTTGTTGAGTAACTCGGTGTTCATATCACAAATAGCGGCGAGTTTCCCGCCATTGACGAAGCGATATGCAGCTGCATGTGCTCGGGCACGCCCACCGCACCCTAACATCGCGCTTTTATACATGAAAAATTTCTCCTCTGTAGTAGAATGGAATTACAACGCTTGTCTGAGTAAATCGATTAACCCATCGGGCGGGTCGAACGGCAGCTCAATGATTTCGTGGGTGATGCCGCTGTAATAAATCCCTAGCAGCAGGTTGAATTCTGCGAGAGACTGCTTGAGATGCGTCGGATGCACGTTGTTCTCATCATCGAGCCAGTTGAAGACAGCCTCAGTGAGGTTGCCTTGGGCGACAACATCTTGTTCACCATAGTTGAGTGGGCCGCCTTCATAGCCGCCTTCCTGCGTGGCGCGCTCCCAGCTACTGAACCGCCAATGCACGAAGCCTTTCGTCCCAACGACGAAAACCCGTTTATGTGCGACAGTACTGTCACTGTCGGATGCCCGTGGCGCGATATCCGCGCCAAAGGCAACAGATACGTGCAGTCCGTTCTCATACTGCACGCGCGCGGCGGCGTGTTGCGGCGAGGGCTGTGTTGAATCTAAAGGCCCCGCCCCAGAAATCTGCCCGAGCACCCGCACCGGCCGCGAGTTGTCAATATAAGATGATACGAGTTGTAACACATGCGGTGCCTGATCAACAGGAGTGCTACGCGCGCCTGCCTCGATGAATTTGATGTCACCAATTCTGCCTTCTGCCACATCGCGTTTCAACTCCAAGTTTTGCGGGTGGAAGTTAAGTTGCGTGTTAACAACGAACTTCGTGGCGGTGTTGTCAGCGAGGGCGGCGATCTGTTTCCAGTCCTCGCTTTCCACGGCAATCGGCTTTTCCACGATGGCGGCTGGCACCCCGTGGTCGGATGCCTGTTTCATCAGCGGGTAACGGATGCGCTCATTGCTACCGCGTAGCACCGGTGCGGTGACGATATGAAGGACATCCGGTTTCTCCTTCTCCAACATCTCGTCTAAGTCGGTGTAGCGCGCCGATATGCCGAAATCGTCCCCGAATTTGTTGAGTAACTCGGTGTTCATATCACAAATAGCGGCGAGTTTCCCGCCGTTGACGAAGCGATATGCAGCTGCATGCGCTCGGGCACGCCCACCGCACCCTAACATCGCGCTTTTATACATGAGAATCTCTCCTAATAGGACTTACGCAGAACAAACTCCGGAGGCGCGCTTTTTAATCGCGCCTACCGAACGGGCGTTTTCGGAATTTGCGTCCGTCCTGCTAATAAGGAATCGAGTTTACTGTTAAATTAGCAGAAAAACGCGTTTTTGTCAACCGTTATTTTTTACAACTTGCTATCGCAGCGGACATCCGACAAATCAGGCGACAATGGGGTAACTGCTCGGACAGACAAAACTTTGCCTTGATTTTTCTATAACGTACATGCTATACTAGTTTTATGAACGAAACATTGCTCAGTGTCCAAGACCTCAGAACTTATTTTCGCACGCCCGAAGGGGTGGCACGTGCTGTAGATGGCATCTCTTTTGAGCTCCAGCAGAACGAAATCTTCGCGCTAGTCGGCGAGTCAGGCTGCGGGAAAAGCGTCACCGCGCTATCGCTTATCCAACTTGTGCCGCAGCCGACTGGGTTTATCGCCGGTGGGGCTATCTATTACAGAGGCGTGGACATCACGCGGCTTTCCGCCATCGAGAAACGGAAGATTCAAGGCAACGATATCGCCATGGTCTTCCAAGAACCGATGACGAGTCTCAACCCCGTTTTCACGGTGGGCAATCAGATTTCGGAAGCGATTCGCCTGCATCAGAACCTCCGCGGCACCGCCGCTCGACACGCGGCGATTGAAATGTTAGACCGGGTGGGGATTCCGGAGCCTGCGGCGCGCTACGATGAATATCCACACCAGATGTCCGGCGGGATGAAACAGCGTGTCATGATTGCGATGGCACTCTCCTGTCAGCCGACTCTTCTTATCGCTGATGAACCAACGACCGCGCTGGATGTGACTATCCAAGCACAAATTCTGGCGCTCATCCAGCGGCTCCAACAAGAATTCCAGATGGCGGTGCTGTTGATTACGCACGACTTGGCAGTCGTCGCAAATATAGCGGACCGGGTTGCTGTTATGTATGCCGGGAAAATCGTTGAAATGGGCACGTGGGAGCAGCTCTATAAAACACCGAAGCATCCCTATACCGTTAAACTCCTAGCATCCACGCCGGCGCGCCATAAACGGGGTTCCGAATTGCAGACAATTACCGGGCGCGTCCCGAAAGCAACGGCATATGGGGAAGGCTGTCGGTTCGCCGAGCGGTGTCCGAAGGTTATGGAGGGCTGCGCGAGCATCGCGCCGATTTTCGCAAGCGAACGCGCGTCTCCCGAAGAGGCACAGCATAGCATCGCTTGTCACCTCTACAATGCTGCGCCGCCATTTTATGCTCCCGCAGACCTGGGAGCGGATACGATTGAGCAATCGCCCCAAGCGTTAACTGTGGAAAACGCGAACGTCGCCCCAAATCGCGCGGATGAGAAACCAGACCTGGCTCTACAATTAAAGAACATTTGCGTTCATTACCCAATTTTGAAAGGGATTTTCAAACGCACCGCCGGGTATGTTTATGCCGTTGACAATGTCGATCTGGCTATTCCGCGCGGCAAGACGTTGGCACTCGTCGGGGAGTCCGGCTCTGGGAAGACTTCCTTCGGCAAGGCGATTCTCCGGTTAGGTGTCCCTGTCACAGGCGACATCCTCTACGATGGCGTTGACATCACCACGGCGACGCGGCAGCAATTGCATCCATATCGGAAACGGATGCAGATTATCTTCCAAGACCCTTATTCTTCGTTAAATCCGAGGATGACCGTGGGGGATATTATTCAGGAGGGGATGCAGGCGCACAACATCGGGGAATCTGCGACGGAACGCCGCCAGCACATCGCCGAGTTGATGCAACGGGTGGGGCTATCGCCGGATATGGTAACACGCTATCCGCATGAATTCTCCGGCGGCCAGCGGCAGCGCATCTGCATCGCGCGATGCCTCGCTGTCGCTCCGGAGTTCATCGTCTGTGACGAGGCAACGAGCGCGTTGGACGTATCGGTGCAAGCGCAAATCCTGAATCTGCTCAAAGGCTTGCAAAGTGAACTAGGACTTACTTACCTGCTCATTACGCATAACCTCTCCGTCGTAGAATACCTTGCGGATGAGGTGGCGGTGATGTATCTCGGACGCGTTGTAGAACGCGGGACTACTGAGGAGATTTTTGATTCGCCTAAGCATCCCTATACGCGCGCCCTCCTCTCGGCTGTCCCCAAAATGGATGCAGCGAGCGGTGTAGAAAAGATTCGATTGGAAGGTGATGTGCCATCGCCGATTAATCGGCCAGCGGGGTGCCATTTCCATCCGCGTTGTCCGGAGGTGATGCCTCATTGTAAGGACAAATATCCCGGCGTAACGCATTTTACCCAAGCGCATTCGTGCCACTGTTATCTGTATGAAAACGGGTAGGAGCACGATAATCTTTCATGTTCATAAGGCGAGGGAAAACCTGTCCCGCGCCATCATCCAAAGTCCTATAGTGCTCGCGGGGACAGGCCCCCGCACTACAGCATCTGCCAAGGGCAGCCGAAATAACCGCTAGGAACAACAAAAAATGCCAAAAATCAAAATACTCTCCGCTGATGTAGCAAATAAAATCGCTGCAGGTGAAGTTGTAGAACGGCCTGCATCGGTAGTCAAAGAACTCGTTGAGAACGCTGTCGATGCCGGAAGCACCAACATCCGCGTCGAAATTCGGGCCGGCGGGAAACGGCTTATCCGTGTTTCCGATAACGGCATCGGCATGGCACGGGAGGACGCGCTCCTCGCCTTGGAACGCCACGCTACCAGTAAAGTGAACCGTATTGAAGACCTCGAGAATATCCAGACTTTCGGGTTTCGCGGTGAAGCATTGGCAAGTATCGCCTCTGTCTCGCAGTTTGAACTACTCACCCGCGCAGCCGATGCAATGGAGGGGACAAAGGTTAACGTTGACGGCGGTGTCTTCCGCTCTGTCCAAGAGAGTGGCTGTTCTCCTGGCACGCACATGTCAATCAACAATCTTTTTTACAATGTCCCCGCGCGCCTCAAGTTTCTCAAAAGCGACACGACAGAGGTAAACCATATCACAAATCAGGTGACATGGGCTGCGCTTGCACACCCGAATATCCAATTTTCGCTGACGCACAACGGCCGTTCTATCTTGGATGTCCGTGCGTGCGATACGTATCTGGCGCGCGCGCGGCTCATCTACGGCAAAGAATTCGCGGAGAATCTCATTGAATTTGAGGAGGAACTGCCCGATTTGCAGCTGTACTGCCTCCTCGGAAAGCCGGAGTTTACGAAGCCGAATCGGGATTATCAACTCTCCTTTCTGAACCAGCGGCCGATCCGCAGCCGCATTATCAACGCGGCTATCACCGAAGCACTCGGCGCGATGGTGGCGAAAGATAGACAACCTGTCGCGCTACTTTTTCTCACGATGGAACCGAATACCGTCGATGTTAACGTTCACCCCGCCAAAATTGAGGTGCGGTTCCGGAACGAACGGATGGTTTACAGCGGCATCGTCCGAATCATTCGCAGTGCTATCCAGAAAGCGAAGTATATTCCGAAAATCGAAACGCCCATTGAGAACGCTGATGAAGACGGCAGGGGTGTCCGCAATATTGCAGGAGCGCGCCCCGGAAGACGAATGCCGCCGCGCCAACGCCCTTCGCCTACATGGACGGGCGGCCATCCAAATAAACCTAGTGGTGCTGGAGTGCAGAACGACAGCACCGCAAGCATTGACGATGTCACTGCAGCTCGTGAAGACAATGTCAACCCCCCAGATGCAACTGAACAACCGCTAGGCACAACAAAAAATGTGCAGCCGCCGCAACAGCCGATTCCCGGGGGAGCACGGCTCACACTGCTCGATTTTGATGGCGTTGAATTGAAGACGAACCTCTTCAAAACCTATATCGTCGCTGAAGCGAAGGATAAGGTTTTCTTCATCGACCAGCATGTCGCAGCGGAGCGGGTACTTTATGAACGGTTCGTCCATCAACTGAAAGAAGATGGCATTCCGGTGCAGGGGCTGCTGCTCCCGGTGACATTAGAGAGCACGCCGCAGCAAATTGCAACCTTCAAGATGCACGGCGACATCTTCAAGAAACTCGGCTTCGATCTGGAGGACTTCGGCGGGAACACGATTCTAATCCGCGCGATTCCATCGCCATTACCGACTCGAGCCGCCGCGCAGGCCGTCACCGATTTGCTTGATGGACTCCCTGAAGAACCGCCTAGCGAAGTGCAGTTACCGGAAGCACTAGACAAGGCACTGATAACTCTCGCTTGCAAATCCGCGGTGAAAGCGGGAGATGCGTTGGACACGAAGGAGATGCTGAATCTCGTCCGTGAGTTATCGGAGGCGAAACTTCCCTTCAATTGTCCGCATTCACGGCCCATCATCGTCGAGATGGGGCGCGATGAATTAGAACGGCGGTTTCATCGATGAGAACATCGCCGCTTAGCTGCCACTTTACCGTAGGGCGAGGGCCGTCACGGGCACGCCTACAGCAAACGTGCGTGTGTCGCCCCGCGAAAGCACGGGCATGCCTACAGCATTGTAATATCGCGAGCGAGTGCGTGCCGCATGCGGATGATGGAAAACGCCAGTGTTGAATTCACCACCGCGTCATAAAGCGGCCACAGAGAGGGCATGATACGCAATTCAACCCCAAAGTCTATTAAGGCTTTAACCAAGTCTTCGATGGGTTCAACGCATAACGGCGTAACGGGCTGATGTGAGACGTAGTATTGCGAAATTGAATCCTCACGATAGCGGCGGAACATATCGCAAGGGATATGGTAACGATAGAGAGTAGTTGCTTGCACTTTTGCGAGCCAGCCGCTTTCTATCACCACGACGTATTGCGCGCTGCTGTGCCCGAAAAAGCGATGAATATCTTCTTGCGTAGTGTTATTGTCGGCGCGAAAGGTGACGCGTGGGCAGTCGCGCGGCAAGAGGTATGTATACATACCTGCATCGGAGACTGCCCATACCACCTTGCCTAATTCGGGGGTTGCAAACCTCGGTTCAAAAGAGCGGATGTCTGATTCTTCGCTGAAATGGTAGAGCACCTTGTCTCTCTGCATTGTCTCTCCTCAAAATTTTCTTGATTTTAAACCGTAAATATGATAACATAATTATCAGTATGAAAAGAACCCATTCCGATAAAGGTCCGTTAGATTCTTAATGGCTATCGGGCGAACCAAAGGAGGAAGAACATGAAATCATATCTGTGGGTTCCCGAATACGACACACCGGAATTGTGGCATACCGAGATTTCACGGCGCGGGTTTTTCAAGAGCGGCGTGAGCGGTATTCTTGGCCTCGTGGCGATGCAACACTTCGGCACCCCAGGTTTGGCACAACTTGAAGAGATTGTGCCGCATGCAAAACACTGCATTGTCCTCTTTATGAGCGGTGGGGCCAGTCAACTGGATACGTTCGACCCGAAGCCGAGTAGCAAAAACGGCGGCCCGTTCGCCGCGATTCCGACGAGTGTGAAAGGCACCCAGGTCTCCGAGCATCTTCCGCTTGTTGCAGAACAGGCGCACCATCTCGCTATCATTCGCTCCATGGTGTCCCGTGAGGGAAACCATGAACGGGCACGCTATTTGCTGCATACCGGTTACGCCCCCGGCGGCGCGGTGAAGCATCCGCCGCTCGGTTCGCTGACATCCTATTACTTGGAGAATAACGCTGCTAGCCTCCCGAATTGTGTTAATATCAATTCGCCGACTTATTCTGGCGGTTTCTTGGGCGCGACGCATGACCCGTTTGTCGTGAATGACCCGATGAGGCCAGTGGAAGACCTTTTGTATCCGGCACAGATGGACACGCACCGCTTCCGCGAACGGCTCAAGATGCTGAACGCCATTGAGAAGGATTTCATCGCCAAACGCACCGGACGCAGCACGGAGGCACATGAAGCGGTTTACAAAAAGGCAGACCGGCTCATCAACTCTCCGGATATACAAGCGTTCCACCTTTCCGAGGAGCCGCTCGCTATCCGCGAGGCTTACGGTATGAACAAGTTTGGACAAGGCTGCTTGATGGCGCGCAGGCTCGTCGAAGCCGGGGTGAGCTTCGTTGAAGTCAGCCTTGATGGATGGGATACGCACGAAAACAACTTTGAGCGCACAGAAGAACTCCTCAACGTCGTCGATCCTGCGTTTGCGATGCTCCTGAAAGACTTGGAAGAACGTGAACTGCTGGACCAGACTATCGTGTTATGGCTTGGGGAATTCGGCAGGACACCGAGCATTAATAGGAATGAGGGCCGGGACCATCATACAAACGGCTGGTCTGCCGTTATCGCAGGCGGTGGAGTCCGTGGCGGACAGGTTATCGGCAGCACTGATGCTGATGGCGTTAAGGTGCTGACAGATCCGATAGGCGTGCCGGATTTGTTTGCATCGCTTTGCTTCGCCCTTAGAATTGACGCGCATGAAGAGAACTACTCACGCTCTGGCCGCCCAATTCGCGTTGTCAACGATGGCAACGTTATTGAAGAACTGTTTACGTCGTAGTCACCGTACAGGGGATTTGTCCTCTGCCGTGCCGGCCCCACACCGTAGGGCGGGGGCCTGTCCCCCGCCATGGCAGCCTTGACAACAAGACGGCCTGCTACAGGATAACGTCAAACCACCGCGAGGAACAACAAAAAGATGCGGGTTATCGCCGGTAAATTCAGAGGCAGACGCTTGACTGCGCCTAAGGGAAATACCGTGCGGCCAACGACAGACAGAGTCAAAGAATCGGTGTTTAGCATTCTCCGGGAACAGGTTGTTGACGCGAATTTTCTCGACTTGTGCGCAGGCACAGGCAGCATCGGCATCGAGGCATTGAGCCGCGGCGCGAAACACGTCACGTTTGTGGAACGCGAGCCGCGGTGCATCCACATCATTGAACGTAACCTTGCGGGGTGCGACGTGACGCGCAGGCATCGACAAGTGCGCCTGCTTCGTTGTCCGATTGCAAAGGGCATTTCACATCTTCAACGACGCACCCAGTTTGACGTAATCTACTTCGATCCGCCGTATCGTGCTGGGCTTTATATTGACTGCCTAACGTTGCTTGCGGAGGCGCGCCTGCTCTGTGACACCGGCACGCTGCTCGTTGAACATTCAAAGCAGACATATCTGCCGGTGACAATCGGAGAGTTGACACAGAGGCGACAAGAATCCTACGGCGATACCGTTTTATCATTTTATCAGACGTGCCACTCAGAATAGGAATAGATGATGCAAATTCTGAATCTCCAATCCGGAACACCCTTTCAGATGGGCAAGGGCAAAAACTGGCGAGTTGTGCATCCCGACATGGGCTCTACACAGTTAACGCTTAACCATGGATTTCACGCGCCCGGCCAAGAGTTTACGCAGCACTATCACGATGCCTCCGAGGACGCTATTGTCGTCTTAGAGGGTAGCGGTGCAATCCGCCAGGGCAATGTCTACACGCCAATTACCGCGGGCGATGTCATTTTTGTGCCTGCCGGGGAAATCCATGGCACTGTGAACACCACCGAGAATATGGCGCGCCTGATCAGTTTCCAGGCTCCGCCGGACATGGCCCTCTACCGCGGTGAACGGGATACGCCGAATGAAATTCCCACGCCGCAGCAAGGACATCGGAGTGACGTGCAGGTAATTAACATGGCCCGAAGCGGCCCCGTATTCGGCAAATCCGCGGAATGGCGAAGTGTCGTCTCGCCGCAAAAAGGTTCTGTGCATCTTTCACTTGACTGGATCCAACTTTGCACAGGCGAGGAGTTTACGCACGAACCGCTAGAAACCGAGGCGGTTTATGTGCTAACGAACGGAAGCGCGGAAGTCCAAACGGAAACGGAAAATCGGATACTCTGCTCACACGACGTGATTTTCCTCAGTCCGAAGGATACCTTCACCCTGCACCACACAGGGGACGAACCGACGACACTCATTCATTGCTGGGCGGTTTAAAATCGCGCACAGTGCAAAACGCGAAAGCGGCAAAAGCACGTAAGGCTTGACAACGTCAAGACGGCCTGCGTCGGGTAGAGCCGCCATAGGGCTTGTGGGGGACAGTGGGCACCGCTGCAGCGCGGCTGCAGCGAGGACAGCGTTTCGGCGTAACATCCCCCGCGCTACACTAGGAACAACAAAAATATGGAAATAGCTGTCTCACGGCAGGGGAACCTCGCCGTGATAAACCACGAAAAATTTCAGATTAAGTTCAATCTCGCAAAAGGGACATGGGATTACATTGATGGAACCGGCCAGACAATTATCAAGAACGGCTGCACACAAATAACACTCCACGATGGAAGCACGGTGTCAACGGAGGACGCTGGCACTCGCGAATTTTTCACGGAACCGCTCCCTACCGTAGCGCGAGGACTTGTCCCCCGCGGTCGGTCTGCCGTTCAAGACGCGCGCCAGATCCGGTTTTCTTACGAAGCCACCGAAAAGGGCATCCGGCTCAACACGTATCTCAACTGCTTTCCCGATGCGCCTTATATCGTGTTGAGGGTAGGTGTTGAAAACCTAGAACCTGTCCCTATTGAACTAGACAGCGTCACGCTGCTCGGCATCTCAACTAATCGCGGCGCAGTGCAACTCGGTGGGAAACCTTCGGCGTATCATCTTTTCACGAACACGCCGCCCACATTTCCCGGCGGGTGTCGCAAACTCTACGACGGGTTTCGGCTCAGCGAAACCGAGGCGAGTCATCCGTGTCAGAGTGGTATCCTTCACGATACAGACAGTCAAAGAGCACTCGTATTCGGCTTTCTAACAACTGAAAAATGGTGGCCGCAGGTTCAAGTCGGCCATCAAGTGGTAGGAAAAGAGTCGCCGGGGATTAACCGCTGGTCCCTCTATCACCGGTGCGAACAGCATCCGTGTCAGGCAGGTGAAGAGGTGACTTCAGATGCTGTCTATCTCAATTTCACTGACAGGGCTGCAGCAGCGTATCGCGACTATACCGAGTTGGTGGCGGCGCAGAACGGCGCGCAAACGACTCGGCAGGTTGTCGGAGCGTGGCATCTTCTTGATTTGGTGGACGCGAGTGCTGAAAACACTTCGCCGAATGCGAATGTCATCTTGGAGCAGGCAGACCGGCTAGCGGAAAGCCCGCTCTTTCATCCACACTGCCCCGGCGGCATCGAATACATCCAGATTGATGCTACGGAAACGAATGCTGATTCCGATGCTGACAGCGCAAGCGTAGTCATTGACAACGTCAAGGATGGCACAGTGGACATCTCTGCAGGAAAACCGGCAGAGATGACAGCGTTTCGGCGTAACAGTAAGGCAACCGTCTCTGCACCAGAGATGCACGCCGAACGCCCCGCGTACATGCAAAAAATTGTGAATCACATTCACGCGAAAGGGTTCAAAGCGGCTATCCGAATAAATCCGTTTTGCGCCGCGCTGGACTCGGAGTTGCTACAGAGATATCCTGACTGCTGCTTACAAGTGCTGGAACCTGATGGAAAAAGGTTTTTTCGCCCGACCGGAGGGAACAAGAGGGGAGGTGCTGGCAGGCAGCACAATCGCCCTAATCGGGGTTCGGATGCGCGCTCCCGAAACGCGCCTACGGCGGTGCTGCTGCCGGGGAGTGGAAACGCCAAAGTCGCCTTGTTGGACGTTTCACATCCCGATGCGCAAGCTCATGTTCGCCTGCAGGTCCAACGGATAGTTGCCGAATGGGGATGTGAACTCATTCAGGCAGACTTTTCCGCGTATACCACGGTGCTGTCTTCGCCGCACAATGTGACATGGTATGATAACACGCTTACCTCAGTGCAACTTTATCGGTTAGCCGTTCAGGTGCTCAAAGAAGCCGTAGCCGACGCGAGTCCTACCACAGAGGTGCTTCTCGCTGGATACAATGTGATTGCTGCTCCCTGCATCGGTAGTTTCGCGCTCAATTCACCGCTTGCCGGACAGGTTGCTGGGGCTGACGCTGCAAATGAAAGCCGCCCCTGGCATCACCCAAACGGCACGAAGCACCGAATGAGCCGATACGCCATCCACCAGAGTGAGCATAATACGTTGTGGAATCACGTTTTCGGCGAACTCGCGGTTGACGAGCCGCGTCCTGTCAACGAGGCAATCGTTGAGATGACAGCCGCTGCCATCAGCGGCGGGGCAGTCTTTTGTTCCGATTCCCTCGCGACGCTGAAACCGTACCGGGCAGAACTCTTGGCGAAACTCTTCCCTCTTACCGGCGCGGCGGCGAAACCCATAGGGCTCTACGACGAACCGTTCCCCCGAATTTGGAGTCTCTCTGTATGTCGCGATGCGTTCGGGGTGGATAACCGAAGCTGGGACATCTCGCTGCCAGGCCTTCTTGACGTTGTCAAACCTTGCAGTTCGCCGCGAGATGTGGCTGAAACGTGGCACCTGGCCGCAGTGTTTAATTGGGCAGACCACGAGGACGATGTTGACTTTGAATTAGACGCGCTTGGGCTTCCGAAATCTAAGGACTACCTCGTCCACGATTTTTGGATGCGCCAATACCTTGGCACCGTGTCTGAAAACGTCACATTGCTGAACATCCCGCCGCGCTCGGTGAAACTGCTCTGTTTGCGGGAAGAACAGAACGTGCCGCAACTACTTGCCACAGATATGCACTGGACGCAGGGAAGCGTTGAGATTCTATCCGCCGGATGGGACAGGCAAAACCAAAGTTACCTGCTCGTGTGCAAGCCTCTCAGACAAACGGAAGGCACCTGCTTCATTCACGTTCCGGAGAATTACTTGCCGACAGGAGTATCCGCTTACGGGAGTGAGTATCACTATCGCTGGGACAAACCTATCTGTCAGGTAACCTTCGGTCCGACGAAGACGCTCATCCATGCCCACATCCAGTTTGCGAAGACCTCGGGTATAAGCAGAGTGTCCTCTTTGTAGCGGTGAGATGATGAGCACAATTCACACACAAATGCAGGGCATCAAAGCGCGTGCAAGCGTTTGCACCGATTGCGGTTTGTCAGAAACCCGCGCCAACGTCGTCTTCGGCAGCGGAGATGTCGAAGCGAAATTAGCTATCGTCGCTGAAGGCCCCTCCGCTGCCGATAATCAGACGACGTTTCCGTTTTCAGGGCCTGCCGGGGAACTGTTGGATGAAGTGCTCGCTGCGAACGGTTTGACGCGCGGGAATATCTGG
Organism: uncultured Poribacteria bacterium; assembly: GCA_958296135.1. GTDB lineage: Bacteria > Poribacteria > WGA-4E > WGA-4E > WGA-3G > AGPOR5. The sequence goes on along the minus strand of CATQHZ010000001.1, from coordinate 1,796,974 downwards.
CTGACGAACATCATCAAATGTCGGGCGGCTGGCATCAGAGATGGCGTGCTAAAAAACCGGCCGCCGAAAGCATTAGAAATCAAGGCGTGTGCTAAATGGCTGGATGTGGAACTGAGCCTCATCCAACCTTCCGTGATTTTGTGCATGGGCAGCCCCGCGGCAAAAACGCTGATTCATCGGCAATTCCGCATTACGGAGGAACGCGGTATCTGGTTTAAGGATACGCGATACGCGCCGTTCGCGATGGCGACGTTTAACCCGGCCTACGTCCTCCGCCAAGAGGGAGAAACTTTCACTGCCACGCGACACATCCTCATCGATGACATCGCCGAGGCACAGCGACGTTGCAGTGCGTGTTTGCAATCGACGCGCGAGGTTCGCGAGACAGATGAACCGCCGCAGTTAACGCTTTTTTGATTTTTGGGTTTCGGCCCCCTCCTCGCGGCGGTTTTTTGTTGTCGAGGGTTCGCGCGGGCCTGTCCCTCGCGCTACGCAGTGGGCATCTCTTCAGGACTCGGACAATGACATTCCAAACGCTGCTTAACGACTATGTGCAGGACATTGATGCGGCCAGAACTAGCCCGATGGCAACAGCGGAACTCTCGCTGCATGCACCACTGAAGGCGTTCCTTGACGCAGCGACGGCAGCATCACATCCGCACATTACCTTCACGCATGAGCCGCGCGCTGCGCTTGCTATCGGGCGGCCAGATTTCGCCGCAAAGGAGGGGCTGTTTCCTATCGGCTATGTTGAGGCTGAAGCATACGGCACCGACTTGGCCGCGCTCACAGGGCACGCCAAAACCCAGAATCAGCGGTTTATTGACAACCTTGACAACTTCGTCCTCACCAATTTTGTTGAATTTCGGTTGTATACCGATAGCACTTTGCGCGCAACGGCTTTTTCTTCTGACGCGGCGGCGTTAGAAAACCTGCTGGAACGCTTCCTGAGTGCGCGTCCGATGCCGCTTGCAACGCCGGAGGTGCTTGCTAGATACCTCGCGCGCCGCACACGAGAACTCCAAACCCAAATCGCGACGACGCTACACGATGAGCAGAACGATATCTTGCAGATGTTTACTGCATTCCAGAAACTGCTTCTCTCTACGTTGACAGCCGAAGACTTTGCCGATATGTATGCACAGACGCTGGCCTATGGGCTTTTTGCCGCGCGATGCACGCTCCCGAATGCGACAAACTTCTCACGCATCACCGCTTATGACGCGCTACCACGTTCCAACCCTTTTCTTAGGAATCTCTTTTATCAGGTAGCGTCCCCGAATGTGGATAACAACCTCACGTGGCTCTTGGACGACATCGCCAACCTTATGCGAAATGTCTCTACAGAGATGCTCCATACTGCCTTTGATGTCCGCACCCACATCGAAGACCCGGTTGTCCATTTCTACGAGCTCTTTCTCGCGGAGTATGATGCGCAACGCCGCATGGATAGGGGTGTCTATTACACACCGCCGCAAGCTATTGCCTATATTGTCCGTTCTGTTGATGTACTGCTCAAAACGAAACTGCGTAAACCTGACGGCCTCGCCGATGACGACGCGCTCATTTTAGATGCAGCAACTGGCACCGGCGGCTTCCTCTTAGCGGTTATCAACCACATCCGGCAACACGTCACCGAGACGTATGGCGGCGGTGTCTGGCAGCAGTATGTTCAAGATAGCCTCGTCCAACGGCTTGCTGGGTTTGAAATCTTGGTGGCCCCCTACACTATTGCGCATTTCAAACTGAGTCTCTTTCTGCAGGCGAATGGCTGGACACAGCGAGATGGCGAACGCCTCAGCATCTACCTCACCAACACGCTGGCGGAGCCCGAAGAAAAGGAGCGGTTCGCATTTGCTGGCTTCATCTCCGATGAGGCGAACGCCGCAGTTTCCGTGAAACGGGATGCCCCGATTCTGGCTGTCATCGGGAACCCTCCCTATCCTCGCAATTCTGCCACGCCGAGCCGCGATGAGCGAGGCAAACTCACCTTCATCGGGAGACTCATCGAGGACTACAAACGGGTAGATGGAAAGCCGATGGGACGCGAAAATTTCCAACCCCTTCAGGCGGATTATGTCAAGTTCATTCGGTGGGCACAATGGCGGATTGACAAGAGCGGCCAGGGTGTTATCGGCTATATCGTCAACAACAGTTTCCTGGAAGGCACCATTTTCCGTGGCATGCGGCAGAGTTTGCTCAACAGTTTTAGTGAAATTTACTTGCTTAACTTGCACGGAAGCACCCGAAAAGCAGAGGCGGTTCCTGTCGGGAAAAAAGACGAAAGTGTGTTTAACATCCAGCAGGGTATTACTATTCTGTTGTGTGTCAAGGAAACCGATAACGCCGCCCCGGCTACTCTCCATTACGCAGACCTATGGGGTACCCGTGAAGAGAAATATCAAATGCTCGCGGAGAGGGATGTCCAAACGACTGCATGGCGCGAACTCCAGCCGACGGCACCGCTCTACCTTTTCGTACCGCAAGAGACAGAACGCCGCGAGGAATATGAACAAGGATGGGCACTCCCCGATATCTTCCAAGTGAAGTCAACGGGGATTTGCACGGGCCGTGATAAAGTGACGCTCCATCGCACTGAGGCGGAACTCCGAGCCACGGTAAACGATTTTGTGAACCTTTCTGACACCGAAGTAAGGGAGAGGTACCGATTGTCGCGTGATACAAGTGACTGGGCAGTTGCTGCTGCCCAAGCTGATGTCCGCGCCCATCCCGATGTAGAACAGCATGTCACCCGTATGCGCTACCGTCCGTTTGATGTCCGTTGGACCTACTACACAGGAAAGTCCCGCGGCTTCCATTCGAGTCCGCGCCGAGCGGTGATGCGCCACCTACGCGCCGGTGACAATATCGCGCTTTCTACCACGCGCATTGTCACGAGCCCGGCTTGGCAGCATGTCTTGGTAACCGACTGTCTGACTGAAAATTGCCATATCTCAAATAGGGCGAGCGAATCGGGACACGTCTTCCCGCTGTATCTCTATCCAAATCCAGCGGAGTTGGAGTTATCAACGGAACGTTCCGTAAATCTCAAACCAACTTTTCTCAAGGCACTTTCCGAGAAACTGGGACTTTTGCAGACGGAGCCGTTTGAACTTCCGGCGGGAATTTCCGCAGAGGACATCCTCGGTTATCTCTATGCCATTTTGCATAGCCCCGCCTATCGCGAACGTTATTACGCTTTTCTGAAATACGACTTCCCGCGCATTCCGTTGATAGACGATGTCCCTTTATTCCGAAAATTGGCAGAGCTCGGGTGTGCCTTGATTGAACTGCATCTCGGTAGGAGCACCCTCCTAATCGCGATGACACCCCAATACCGTTTTGAGGGAGAAGGCGATGCGGTTGTCGCGAAGTATGGCTACCGCGATGGCAAGATTTGGGTGAATCAGACGCAACACTTCGCCAAGGTGTCGGTGGATGTCTGGGAATTTGAAATCGGTGCGTATCAGGTCTGTGAAAAGTGGCTGAAGGAGCGGCGCGGCACGGCCTTAAGTCATACGGAGATTCGGGAATATCAACACATCCTGGTCTCGGTGGCAGAAACGCTTCGGATTGTCGCCGAAATCGAGGCGTTGTCTGTCGTATCGCCCCTTGGTCCGTAGGGCAAGGGGCCGGCGAGCGCGAATCGCCAAGGGTTTCCCGCGCCGCGCAAGCCCTGCAAAGTCATCATTGTCAACCCCGACGAAGCTGAACAACGCCTCGCGAATGACAAAAAAATACTTGACAAACTTCGCGAAATCAGGTATCGTAAATAACACTCGGCCACCAGTTCCGTAGGGCGCGGGAAACCTGTCCCTCGCCGTGCTTCGCGGTAGGACTGCAACCGTTATAGACATTTGGCTCGGAGCTGCAAAACTTGATAACGTCAAAACGGCCTACTAAGAGGAGACACAATGCCAAGACAATGTCAAACCACTGCTAGGAACAACAAAAAAATTGCGATGGCCGCAGTCCTAAAAGCGGCAAGGTTGTGTCAAAACGTTCAAGCCGATTTGGTGCCGACAGATGCCATCCAAAAAACCGATCGAAGTCCTGTCACCGTGGCAGACTTCGGTTCGCAAGCACTAATATGCAAGGCTATCGGCGATGCGTTCCCGGCATCCGTTATCGTGGCGGAAGAGGATGCGGCATCGCTCAAGTCAAACCCGCCGCTTTTGAAACGTGTCGCCGCTTACGTTAACCATTTTGACGCAGCCGCTTCGGCTGAAAACGTCTGTGAATGGATTGACAGAGGCACCGGTTCGGTTGGGAACACCTTTTGGACGCTCGACCCGATTGATGGCACCAAAGGCTTCCTCCGCCGAGATCAGTATGCGATTGCGTTGGCGCGGATTGTCGACGGCGAAGTAACGCTTGGTGTGCTCGCGTGCCCAAATCTGCCGCATCGATTGGACGAGCCAATAACTGTAGCGCAAGAGCCTGTCCCTCGTGTTGCACCGGCCTTCCAAAATAAGTCAACCGGCCATCCAAAAACGCAGCCAAACACCGCCTCGCGAACAACAAAAGGATGTCTTTTTGTCGCTGTCCGTGGTGAAGGAACGGAAATGTATTCGCTTACCGGCACCTTTTTAGGAGAGGCGCGCGTTTCAACAGAGGCACCCCGTTTGGCAGAGAGTTTTGAATCCTCACACGGCGACAGCGATGCACATGCGAAGATCGCGACTCGGCTCGGCCTCACCGCGCCGCCGGTGCAAATGGACAGTCAAGCGAAATACGGTATCGTTGCGCGTGGCGAAGCGTCTGTCTACCTACGCCTCCCGAATCCAGCATCGCCGGATTACCGCGAATGCATCTGGGACCACGCCGCCGGGCTCATCATCGTTGAGGAGGCAGGCGGCACGGTGACAGATGCAAACGGCGCACCGCTGAATTTCCTTACCGGCAGACGGATGGTTGACAATCGCGGCATCGTCGCAACAAACGGGAAACTACATCAACCAGTTTTGGATGCCATCCCGCGATTGTAAGAGAAAAGATTCAATGAAGTTTCAGTCTGAAATCGGGCACTTTTTGGAAATCACGCAAGTGCTGTGACTGTAGTAAGGGCAGATTTCTATGCTATGGTTTCCGCCCGCGTCCATACCTACGGGGTTAGGGCTGCGTCAATCCTACAAAAATAGGAGATTTTATGAAAGCTGGGCAAATTGTTGCACCACGTCACATTGAGATTATTGACATCGAAAAACCCGATTTGGCGGATTATCCGGATGGCACGGTGATGATTCAGACCCGGCATAGTGCCATCTGTGGCAGTGATATGCCATCGTTCGTGCAGGAGTCTCCGCAGGAGAATTACCCGTTTCAGCCGGGGCTTTCCATTCACGAGGCAATCGGCGTTGTCACCGACAGCAAATCGGAAAAGTTCAAGCCCGGCGATGAGGTGCTCGCGCTCCCGCGCTACATCGGTGGGCTCTCCGAATACTTTCTGTCCAACGAAAGCGTCATGCTACCGTTGGTGGACTTTGACCGGAAAGACTGCATCTTAATGGCGCAACCGCTTGGAACCGTCGTGTGGGCATGCCGGAAGTTGGGCAATCTGCTCAATCTGGATACGGTGGTTATCGGGCAGGGGCCGATGGGACTCCTCTTCACGCACATGCTGAGCAACCTCGGCGCGCGGACGGTGATTACCACGGATCTGGTTGATTTCCGGCTTGAGGTATCGAAGCAAATGCGTGCTACGCACACGATCAACGCCGCCACCGAAGACCCGGGCGCGGCGGTGGCGGAGATTACCGATGGGAAAATGGCAGACCTGGTTATTGAGGTAGTCGGGCATCAGACAGAGACTATCAACCAGTGCCTGCAACTACTCAAAAGGGATGGCACGCTCCTCGCATTCGGTGTGCCGGATGACGAGGTTTACGATTTCCATTTCGCCGATTTCTTCAGGAAAAATATCCGCTTCATCGGTTCCGTCGGCCCCGATGCGCCGAACGATTTCCCTTTGGCGATGGATATGATTGCGCAGGGCCGCTTTGATGTCTCGCCGATTATTACGCACCATCTGCCGTTTACTGAGGCGCAGCGCGGCTTTGAGATGTCCCTGAACAAAAAGGACGAGGCGATTAAAATAGTGTTCGATTTTTTCGCCTTGGCGTAAAGCGCGGTTGACATTTTCTGGGGCGGTGACGTTGACTTATCAGGCCGAAAAGATGTTGTTTTTTCTGCATGTCTGGTGAAACAAGAAAAAAAGAAAGCCTATTGTCATACCCAGCATGGCGGGGGACAGGCCCCCGCACTCCGTTTTCAAGTGGGCCTGATAAGTCACAGTCCTCGGCGAGGAGGCAATTGAACAACCGCTAGGAACAACAAAGCGGCAATTCAACGATTCGTCCCTCCCGGCTAGACTGATAGATAGCGAGGATAATCTCGACTGCCTTGCGTCCTTCGCGGCCATCAACGAGATGCGACGCGTCGGTTTCAAGGCCGCGGATCAGGTTTTCCATCTGTCGGCGGTGGTTGGCATGGTTGATAGCACGCGGGTCGGATGCACCGCCGCCGGTATCGGTTTTCTGTGCGAAGTTCTGCCGAATCTCCGCGTCTTCAGGAAGCTCCGGGTCAAATTCCCATTTGACGATGTCCTCTTCCTCTAAGATGACAGTGCCGTGTGTGCCCGATATTTCGGTCTTCTTGAGCAGGCCGGGATAGGCGGCGGTTGTGCCTTCAATGACACCGAGTGCGCCGTTTTCAAACCGCAGCGCGGCGACAGCGGCATCTTCAACTTCTATGCGTTCGTGTGCCAGTGTATCGGTAAACGCCTGCACCGCTTTGACGGGGCCCATGAAATATTGGAGCAGATCGATGGCGTGGATGGATTGGTTCATGAGCGCGCCACCGCCATCAAGATTCCAAGTGCCGCGCCAGCCGCCGCTGTCGTAGTAGTCTTGCGAACGATACCACTTGATGTAGGCATCGCCCAAGGTGAGTTTGCCGAACCGGCCGCTCTCAATCGTCGATTTGACGAGCTGCGTGCTTTCGGTGAAACGGGAATTGAAGATGGCGCAGAGCCGAACGCCGGCTGCATCACAGGCGTTGATGATTTCATCGCACCGTTGCAAGGTAATTTCCAGCGGTTTTTCAACGATAACGTGTTTGCCTGCTGCCGCGGCGGCGACAGCGGGTTCAAGATGCGCACCACTCGGCGTGCAAACGCAGACAATGTCCAGGTCATCGCGTTTGAGCATCTCGGTGTAATCGGCGTAACTGTCGACGTTGTATCTGTCAGTAAGCCGTTTTGCGTTGTCGGTGTTTCGGGAACTGACAGCGACGAGTTTTCCGTATTCTAGTTCAGAGATAGCGGCGGAATGAAAATCGGCAATCATGCCGCAGCCGATAATACCAAAACCGTAAGTTTTCATCTATTATGTCCTCAAAAAAAAATCAGTCTCAGGAGCATGCTCCGCCAGCAGAGGGTGCCTCAGAAAATCACGAACAGGAGCTCACTCCGACGAATAAAACCTTCAGAATCGTTGTGATGTCCTTTTGCCTTGCCGCAACACTGTTATTTCTGTGGGTGTGGCATCACCAGACGCAGTTCAACGACGACTATCGGAAGGCAGTTTTCTTAATGCGCGACGGCGATGCGGCGCAGGCGATCGAAGTGTATCAGAAAGCGATTGCGAATAAAAAGCGCACGCTGTTCTTCACGAAAGAGCCGTCTGCACACAACAACCTTGGGCAGGCGTATCTGCAGGCGGGGCAACATGCGCACGCCGTGGCGAGTTTCAAAACGGTAATTGAAATGGCCCCGGATATTGCGGAAGGCTACGTCAATTTGACGACAGCGTATCTCCAGCAGAATCTCCCTGCTGATGCGCGTCAGACGTGCCAGCGCGCGCTTGAGATGTTCCCGGGAGTTGCGTTGCTCCACTACAATCTCGCGTGCGCGTATGCACTAGAGGATAATGTGCCGAAAGCGGTGGCTTCGCTCACACGCGCTGTGGAGTTGAATCCGGAGCTCAAAACCCTTGCGCAGGAGGAAGCTGCGCTGAGGGAGGTTGTGTCGGCACTTCGCTGAATTGTTGGGCGAAGGTCTGTTCCGCGCCGTGCCGGTCTCCCTCAAAGATGCCCTAATCCGGACAGCACATTTGCTAAGTTCTTGGATACCCCACATTTGCTCCGTGTAATAGGAATTCTTCGGTTACGGAACCGGACGGCAGCCTCTTGTAGTTTTCCGCTTTGTGCTCTGTGAACTCTATCTCCGTAGAACACTAGCGGGATGCAGACAGTTTTAATATTTCGTGGGATTAAAGTAGCCGCGAAATGTGCACTTCCTTGCAGTTGTTCAGACACATTAGTTGCTTTGAAGGTGCCGCTCTTGAGTTCTATCAAAACTGCAACGAGTCTATCTTCTGCAGGGTTGCCGTGAAAAAGCATCCTGTCGCATCGTTTTCCTGTTTTTTGATGTACTTGGAATGCCATGTCAACATCTACCACCACTCGTTCGCGCGGGATATCTGTCATGTCCACCCGACATCCGCCGCCGCTACACGAACTAATAAGACTTTCTTCGCCAACCCGCTTCTGGATTTCGTTAAGAACCTCACTCATCTTCACCGAGTTGTTTCCTCTTCCTGAAGCAGGTATTGAAGTCCAGCGGCCCCGTTATAGAGTTCATCAGCAACATCGTAGTAATCCTGCGGCTCTATCCCGTTAGCACGATTGAACGGGATTTCCACCACTGGCTCATTGCGGCGGAACCACCAGGTGCCAACCTCTTCCTTCACCAGCCAATTCACCGGTTCCGTGATGCTCTTTCCAAGTTTCATCACTTCGCCTTCGCGAATTAGGATTCCGAGCCGCTGGAGGAACCAGTCGCTGTGTGTTGTCACCATCACGCGCACGCCTGCGCGGATTAATCGCGCAAACGTGTAGGCTAATTTATCCTGAGCGGCGGGATGCAGGTGTGCCTCCGGCTCTTCAATGATGAGCAGATCTCCCGGACGCACAGCATGCCGCAGGAACAGCACGAGCGGCGCAAGTTCCGACACCATCGAAGAGGCTTCACTGAGCCGAATCGCCCGCGCCTCCTGCTGAGGCCGATAATGAAATTCCGGATACCCCTCTGGAATTGGACGTTTCCTTTCTATTGCACCTCGCAGCACCTCAGTTTCTAATGCTTCGGCGATACGAGGCATCTCGTCCGCCGCCCCATTCCGTTCCTGATACCCGACGAGCGGCTGGAGGAAGTCCGTTAAGAGTCCCGTAGTTCCCGATGGCAGGATTTGTTTCTGGGATGCCCCGTTGTGGGATCCGACAATCGCTGCGTGCGTCTGCATGATACCGCGCCGGCCCGCTGGCAAGTAATACGCCCGGTTCTGTCCATGTTCCGCCGCTGCACAAAGCCGGTGTGCAGCGGCGAAAGCATCGCCATCAATTGTGATACCGCCTTCGGAGGCATGGAGGTGAAACCCCCAATCTGTTCGAGTGTCTGCACAGCACCGCAGCGCGATTTTCATCTCATCACAAGAGTTGCCAGTGAAGCGTATCAGTTCTGACAAGGATGCAACCCCAAAGCACCGTTTGAGTTCCTCCCTAAAAACGTCACGGTACTTTTCTGCTGCCTTCTGCTGTAACTCACAAGCGCGGTGTAGCGCAAAGATGAGCGTAGAGAGATACGTCTTGCCGGTGTTACTCTCACCGACAAAGATGGTTAACGGCCGAAGGGGTATCTCCGCCTTTTCAATCGGACCGAAATTCTGCGCCACGATTTGCATATTCGGGGGTCTGGTGTTTGTCATTTCTCGCACTGTTTTCTCCTATAAACATTATACCCCTAAAGGAGGGCACAGGGGTAGGCATCATCTGTTTCATGAAGTCTACCTTTTCCGCCCAGGTCAAGCGCTGGCGAGTCTCCACCTACATTAGCAAGACGAATCAACCTCATTTGGTATTGCAGGCGCGGGGAGGGCGGATATAGAAATCCGCCCTTACAGGTGCAAGGCGAGCGCGCGTTTCAAAGGCTGAAACCACACGTACGCGCCCTGCCTACCGTTTCAAATCACCCCACGTCGTCGCAAGTTTGCCGCGCGCGGAAACGGCGAGCGTCTCATCGATGCTCTTCCGGATATCCGCCGCAGCAAGCGGATAGTTGGCGAGCCTTATCTCATCAAGGCGGCCCTGAAAAAAACGGGGACAACATCCATTATTCTCACCGCCAAATCGCAAAGTTTTGTCCGGCATGCTCCGGCCGGGCCCCTTCTGTGCAATAGGCTTCCCAGCGGACTCACCGTTGATATAGAACTGCGCCTCAGTCCCATCCCATACCAATGCGACGTGCGTCCACGCTTCGGCTTTCACTTTACCGTCAGAAATGTGGTAACCGGGGGCAGTGGTGTCGTAAAAGTAGTAGGCGAGCTGCCCTTCTCCCGGTTCGATCTGGAGGTAATAGGTGTTCTTGTAAAAGATAGTGAACTTGTTTTCCTGGCCGCCCGCGGGGAGTTCGTCCGGGTAAATCCACGCCATCATTGTGATGGCTTCGTCAATGTCCACCTCATCAGAGTGAGGCACTTCTACGAAAGCGGCTTTGCCGACGGAACCCGCGATCTGCACAGCGTTCCCCGATATGCCTTCAGCCCACTCCACATCGCCGTTGAATTCGCCGACTAACCCCGCGGTCGCGTCCCGCGTCTCTTTCCCTTTCCCTTCGTCAAAGTGCCAGATGTACAGCTGCTCCTTAAGTTGCTTGACGTTGCCTTTTCCACCTGCTGCGAAACCGATCTGGCAGATCGATAAACTCATCACGGAAACGATGAGCATTCGCATAAGATAGGTTTTCATGCGTGTTCTCCTTTTGGGACAGGGATACTGTCAATGAGTTTGGAGAACCGGCGGAATCAACATCCGCCGCTCTCTCTACCGTTTCAAATCGCCCCACGTCGTCGCCAACTTGCCGCCGGGGGATACGGCAAAGTAAACGCCGTTGTTCAGATCTTGATTAATCTCCTCAGCGGTGAGGGCGCGGTTGTAGATAGCGACTTCATCGACAGAACCTACCATGCCGGGAAGCCCTGTCTGCGCCTTGCCAATACGAAAGACTACCTCGATGCTGTTAATCTTACCGTTCGGCGGCTTGAATTCGACATCCAACTTGCCATCAATATACTGGCGAATCATGTCGCCATCGTAGGTAGAGGCGACGTGATGCCATTCCTCTAATGCCGGCTTGATAGTCTGCTTGTTTCGCGAACCTTGCCATCCACCGATGTTAATCCACGTCTCGATCTGCGGGGCACCGGTAAACTGCGCGCTCCATTGGAGACAATAACCGCCGACGTTCGCCGCGCTTCTACGGCCCATCAGATTGGAATCTCCCTGCGATTCTTCCGGGAAAAACCACGCCTGAATCGTCAGTTCATCGGTGATGTCTAACTCGGGAACCGCCGCCACTTCGACAAACGTTTCAGAGTCTTCAAGGTAGACGCAGCCGCCGATCTTTCCATCTTTTGACCAGGTCGCGCCTTCAAGAGTGCCTTCAAGATTATTGCCGCTGACATCGGCTGCCGTGGCACCGGCCCCTTCGTCAAACGTGAAATAGAGCATCAGTGCCTTGTCATCGTTGAGTGCCCATACGTTGGCAATACTCAAGGCGGCTATGAGGAAAATCGTAATAGCGGATTTCATCGTGTATCCTCCTATATGTGAATGCGGGCTCGGGAGAGCCCGCCAATACAATAGGTTGGGCTCGCATTAAATCGGACGATTTCACGGGCGGCGTGCAGCGTCTCCGCGCGCGTTGCACCTGTCGTTCAGATCCGCCCGCCGGTCCGAATTAACCGCTTATGTTTTTAAGCCCAACACCTCATCAGAACGTAGAAATTTGGATTTCCTTCGCCGTGATAAATTCTAACAGCGCGGGAACGCCTTCTTGCGTCTTCTGGATGCCGCGCTGGAGAGCCGGCACAATCTGGTCCGGCGTTTCCACGCGCTCGCCGTAGCCACCGAACGCCTTCGCCATGTCCGCATAATTGCCAGAGATGTCGGTGCAGCGATACTTTTCGGTAGACACCGGCATAATCGGAATCTCAATAGCCATTGAGAAATTGTTGAAAAGCACGGACAAAATCGGGATGCGTTCGCGCACGGCCGTCTCGAAGTCCATGCCGGTAAACCCGATGGCGGCATCGCCCCAGACGTTGATACAGAGTTTATCCGGCTTAGCCAGTTTCGCGCCCATCGCGAGGCCGAGCCCGTAACCGAGCTGCGTCGTCTTCCCCCAACCAATGTAGGAGAGCGGCGTGATGGACTGCCAGAACGGCGACAACTGATCGCGGGGGCTCCCCGCATCGTGCGTGATAATCGTGTTGGCGACATCCACGGTGCGCATCATGTCCCAAATAACACGATACGGTGTCATCGGCACAACATCGGAGGAGAGTTTAGGCATCCACTTTTCCAGCCATTCCGTCTTAATCGCCTTAATATCTTCCGTTACCGCCGCGGTGCGGGCTTCCGATGCGCCGCCAGAACGTTCGCGAACCGCTGCGACTAACCCCGCTAAAATTAAACCCGCATCGCCGACGAGGGCAATTTCAACGGGGACATCTTTGTTGATATCCGCCGGGTCCAACGTCGCGTGGATAACGCGTTTCCCTGCCGGTATCCTGACTCCGAAACCGGTGCGGGTGAAGCTGCAGCCGATGCCCAGAATCAAGTCTGATTTTTGGAGGTAGTCATGCACGGGCTTTGGAATAGCCCGCCCGCCGGAGCCGAGTGCTAACGGATGATTTTCCGGAAAAGCACTTTTCCCGCCGAGGCTTGTCGTTACTGGCGCAGCGAGAAGTTCCGCCAATTCCTTCAGCGAATCCCACGCCTGCGCGTAATGGACACCTTGCCCTGCGTAAATGACAGGGCATTCGGCTGCCAGCAGTGCGTCTGCCGCCGCCGCAAGTGATGCACTATCAGGGCCGTAGCGCGCTGTTGGCACCGGAGTCGGATCAAACGAGTCAGGGATTTCCTCGCCGAACAAATCCGATGGAAATTCAACGAGCGCGGGCCGCGGCCTCCCGTTCCGTGCTTGTGTGAAAGCGCGCCGCAGTGCTTCTGGCACCGCCTCAGGCAACATCACTTGCTCACAAGATTTCGTGACATGCCGATAGTTCAAAGCGGCATTGAAGTTCGGTTGAATCTGAGTCAACCCACGCGAGTAGCCCATCGGTAGCACGACAATCGGTGCGGAGTCGCCGTATGCCTGCGCAACGCCGCCGAACGCATTTTCGGAGCCGGGGCCGCTCTGCATGCAGAACACGCCGATCTGCTGTCCAGAAGTCATTCGGCTCATCGCGTCTGCCATGTGCAGTCCGATGCGTTCCTGCCGGACGATGATGGGCCGGATGTCTAATTTCGCCGCCGCTTCAATTATCGGGTTCACGGGATAAGCGAAGAGGTATTCTACGCCTTCCGCTTTCAGGACTTTCGCAACTGCGTCAACAACTTTCATGTTTTTCCTCCTATTTTTGTAGTGGCGCAAAGCGTTCGTTCAAGGTTCTTGACGCAGCAACGTCACACTACGTAGAACTGCCACGTCGTTCCTAGTTGCTGCCTTCTTGATTCTTCAAAAACGGTGTCGTTGACAACGTCAATGACAGATGTATGGCGGTAAATCTCCTTGCATCTCGTTCCGTTATCAAACACACTGCTAAAGACAGAATTCCTTTACGCGCCAATCGGCACCCCTGTATCCATAACGAGCGGAAAATGGTCTCCTGCCAATTTATCGCCGTTTTTGACGGTGACAAAGGGCTTCATGACGTGATTGCCGCTCTCATCGTAGAGGGTTTCGTTCGTCATGTAATGCACCGCGATAGCACGCCGCGGACTGCCGCTCGTGTTGTCGTGAGAACCGTGCCACGTCAACGAGTGGTGATAATGGACATGTCCTTTCGGCACCGGGCAAAGTTCCACGTCCAACGCGTGCGCCTCAAAGCGTTCCGGCATAGTGTCAATGTCTTTGACGCTATGCAGAAAGGGAATCTGGTTCCCCCAGTGATAGGAGCCAGGCACCATGCGCATGCACCCGTTGCTTTCATCGACATCGTCCAGCGCGACCCAGGCAGTCACCTGACTCGTTTTCGGCGTGAGAATCGGCCAGTACGGCGAATCCTGATGCCACATGTTAACGCCGCCGACTTCCGGCGGTTTATATTGCACCTGGTCGTGCCAAACGCGCAGTTCGGTTGCCGCAGTCAATTGCCCAATTTCTTCGACGATGCGCGGGTTGTAGATGAGTTGATGGTAGGCTGGGCTCGCCTCCCAGATATTGACGATTTGCCAGACGGGGCTCTCTGCCTTCCCGCCGAGGTTCGCGATGCGCACCGGCTGCGGGATATCCGTTTTCTCGTAGTCGTCAATCACGCGCGATAATTCTGCTCGCAATTCATCGACTTGCTCGTCACTTAACACGCGACTTCCGAGTAGAAAGCCTTTCTCGCGGAATGCTTCCACTTTTGCTTGGTTGAGCATATTTGTCTCCTATTTTGTTCGGTAGGCGCGGTTTGAAACCGCGCCTACCAGCACCCAATCGTAGCGCGAGGGAAAACCTGTCCCTCGCAAAAATCAAATTATCCGATTATCCGATTTCTGAGTGCCACCCATTCCGCATCGGAGAGTTTCGGGGGCCAGGCGATGCGTTCTCCAATGAGGGCGGAACGATACGCCGCCATGATAAGCTCGAATCCGAGCAATGCGAATTCTAGCCTGTTGCGGTGCGGCTGATTCTCGTCATCGAGCCATATAGCGATGGCTTGCGTAAATGCCTTCTGTCCAAATTTGTCGTCTTCGCCGAAGTGCGTCTTCTCAACGAACGGATGCGCCATGCCATCGAGATGATACCCCCAGGAACCGTTTTCGCGCCACCACATGCGTCCCTTCGTTCCCCAAAAATCGAGGTTACATCTCGGATTGCTGCCGGGAAAATCGACGGTGCCGAACGCTTTGCGCGCCGATTCAAAAAAGACGCGCGTGCCGTTTTCAAAGGTATAGATAGCGTTCAGATTCACCGGGCAATTCCGATTCGGAATGTGATAAGTTTCTGCTCCCTCAACGCTCCCCCATACATGCGTGATAGGAATGTCCTGAAGGGCGAAAAGCACGACATCCATCAAATGCGTATCCATATCGGTGATGTCGCCTTCCGTGCATGCGCGAATGAAGTGCATGTCGCCGAGGCTGTCTTCGGCGAAAAATTCCAGCAACTTCTCGGCGAAAGGGAGATACCGGCGTTGATGGTTGACGATAATCTTCAATCCTGTCCTTTCGTGCGCGGCGGCGAGCGCATCCGCTTCCTTCGGACGCAGCGCGAGCGGTTTTTCAATCACCAACGCTTTAACGCCTGCCGCAGCAGCGGGCTCCACCCAGATGTGCCGCGGCACCGTCGGTTCTGTCACGGCGTGGACAATGTCGGGCTGTTCTATCTTCAACATCTCGGCGTAGTCGGTATACCCGTTGACGTTCAGTTCGGCGACAGCGGTTTTCAGCCGTTCTTCATCAATCTCGCAGATGGCAGTCACCTGCATGTTTTCAATACCGGCGTAGCATCGTGCATGGTGGACACCGCGCCTGCCGCCAACAATTGCCGTGCGATATGTGGGGGTTTCCATAACGCGCCTCCTCTCCTTATTCAGGATATGCAGAATTATAGCACGTTTACGATTTTGTGTCAAGGGGTTAATTTTTCTCTGATGCACCTTGTAAGGACAGATGTCTCTATCCATCCGTAAAAATCTTGACAACATTTGCATTTTCATGCATAGTACATATAAACATGATGGTAGGCGCGATCTCCCAATCGCGATTTGCCGCAAACCGAGACAGACAAAGAGATGGACCGGCACCGTGCCTGTCCACAACTCAGTAGGAGGGCCCTCTGGTCCCGATACTTCAGTAGGAGAGACCTCTGGTCTCGACAGTAGGCGGGACATCTTGTCCCGATACCCAAAAGGAGAAATCCAATGAAAACATTAACGCTTTTAACCTTAACCCTGCTATTAACCGCCACGATGGCACTGACACCCGCCACCGCCCAAGATTACCAGCGGTTGGGATTACCCGAAGGGGCCACCTTACGCCTCGGCAAAGGCAACATCACCGAGATTGCGTATTCTCCCGATGGCACCCTGCTTGCGGTTGCAAGTTCCATCGGGATTTGGCTCTACGATACCGCAACCTACCAAGAAGTGGCACTGCTCACCGGGCATACGGGCGGTGTCTCTAGCGTTGCGTTCAGCCCCGATGGAAACACACTCGCAAGTGGGAGTGGGGACAGAACCGTCCGTGTGTGGGATGTGGCCACCGGCGACACACTAAACACACTCACCGGACATACCAGTGCTGTCTATAGCGTTGCGTTCAGCCCGGATGGAAACACACTCGCAAGTGGCAGTCATGACACCACCGTCCGGCTGTGGGATGTGGTCACCGGCGACACACTAAACACACTCACCGGACATACGCACGTTGTCGAGAGCGTTGCGTTCAGCCCGGATGGAAACACACTCGCAAGTGGTGGGGGTTGGAATGACAAAACCATCCGTCTGTGGGATGTCGCCACCGGCGACACACGCCATACTCTCACCGGCCATACGGGCGGTGTCAATAGCGTTGCGTTCAGCCCGGATGGAAACACACTCGCAAGTGGTGGGGGTTGGAATGACAAAACCATCCGTCTGTGGGATGTCGCCACCGGCGATACACTAAACACACTCACCGTCCTTACGGACGCTGTCTTGAGCGTTGCGTTCAGCCCGGATGGAAACACACTCGCAAGTGGGAGTGGGGACACCACCGTCCGGCTGTGGGATGTGGCCACCGGCGACACACTAAACACACTCACCGGACATACGGACACTATCTGGAGCGTTGCGTTCAGCCCCGATGGAAACACACTCGCAAGTGGTGGGCGTTGGGACAGCACCATCCGTCTGTGGGATGTGGTCACCGGCGACACACTAAACACACTCACCGGACATACGGGCGGTGTCACTAGCGTTGCGTTCAGCCCTGATGGCACCACGCTCGCACGTAGTAGTGGGGACTCCACCGTCCGGCTGTGGGATGTGGCCACCGGCGACATACGCCAAACTCTCACCGTCGGGGGCTCTAGCGTTGCGTTCAGCCCCGATGGCACCACACTCGCAAGTGACAGTTGGGACACCATTCGTCTGTGGGATGTGGCCACCGGCGACACACGCCAAACACTCACCGGCCATACGGACTATGTCACTAGCGTTGCGTTCAGCCCGGATGGAAACACACTCGCAAGTGCGAGTTCGGACAGAACCCTCCGGCTGTGGGATGTGGTCACCGGCGACACACTAAACACACTCACCGGACATACGTCCCATGTCATTAGCGTTGCGTTCAGCCCGGATGGAAACACACTCGCAAGTGGGAGTGGGGACACCACCGTCCGGCTGTGGGATGTGGTCACCGGCGACACACTAAACACACTCGGCGGCCATACGGACGGTGTCACTAGCGTTGCGTTCAGCCCGGATGGAAACACACTCGCAAGTGGGAGTGGGGACACCACCGTCCGGCTGTGGGATGTGGCCACCGGCAACACACTAAACACACTCACCGGACATACGGACGGTGTCACTAGCGTTGCGTTCAGCCCCGATGGCACCACACTCGCAAGTGCGAGTCGGGACAGAACCATCCGGCTGTGGGATGTCGCCACCGGCGACACACGCCAAACACTCACCGGACATACGTACGATGTCTTGAGCGTTGCGTTCAGCCCAGATGGCACCACACTCGCAAGTGCGAGTCTGGATGGCACCGTGCTCCTCTGGGACATTGCACCGTCTGCACCCACACAGGAACACATCGCCGCAGATATCAACGGCGATGGCGTGGTCGACTTTGGAGATCTGAGTCAGGCCGCATTGCGACTCGGGGAGACAGGCCAAAATAGTGCGGATGTAAACGGCGATGGCGTGGTTGATGCTGCAGATTTATTGTTGATTGCAGCGGCGATAGTAGACGCGGCCGGTGCGCCTTCCCGACATCCAGAAGGCCTTGAGGGGTTCACTGCTGCTGAAGTGCAACAGTGGCTCGCGCAGGCGCAACGGCTGGACAGCGCAAACCCTGCGTATCAACGCGGCATCGCCGTGCTGCAGCAGCTCCTTGCACGCTTGACCCCGAAACAAACCGCGCTGCTTGCCAACTATCCGAATCCGTTTAACCCGGAAACGTGGATACCGTATGCATTGGCACAGGCTGCAGAAGTCACCGTCAGGATTCACGCATCGGATGGGAAACTGGTACGCACCTTGGAGTTGGGCCAAGTTCCGGCGGGCGTATATTCGGGCAAGTCCCGCGCCGCGTATTGGGATGGCCGCAATGCGCAAGGAGAACCGGTTGCAAGCGGCGTGTATTTCTACACGCTGCAGGCCGGAGATTTCATCGCAACGAAAAAGATGCTGATTCGGAAGTAGGAAAACGCCACTGTTACCGTAGGGCGAGGGCCTGTCCCTCGCCGTGCTCGATCGCATCAGAAAGCGTTCGCGGGCTCGGGGCTGCGGGCGTTTTCCGTTTCGTTGAGCGGAAGCAAAGCGGCCCCGCAGCCCGTAGGGCGAGGTCCTGTGCCTCGCCAGGCATCGGTCTAAAGAAAAACCGTCCGGGGCCTCTGAGCTGCGGACGGTTTTCGCGTAGGTCGAGAGATCGCGAGGGAAACCCTCGGCGATTCGCGATCGCCGGGCCCTCGCGCTACGGTAACAGTGGCGTTTTTCGTGTCGTTGAGTGCTCGCGAGGGACAGGCCCTCGCGCTACGGGGACTAAAAATGCCGCTCAAACCGTAGGGCGAGGGCCTGTCCCTCGCCGTGCACCGAGCGCATCAGAAAGCGTTCGCGGCCTCAGGGTTGCGGGCGTTTTTCGTGTCGATGAGCGGAAGCGAATCGGCCCCGCGGCCCGTAGGGCGAGGGCCTGTGCCTCGCCAGGCATCGGTCTAAAGAAAAACCGTCCGGGGCCTCTGAGCTGCGGACGGTTTTCGCGTAGGTCGAGAGATCGCGAGGGGAACCCTCGGCGATTCGCGATCGCCGGGCCCTCGCGCTACGGTAACAGTGGCGTTTTTCGTGTCGTTGAGCGGAAGCAAAGCGGCCCCGTGGCCCGTAGGGCGAGGTCCTGTGCCTCGCCGTGCTCGATCGCATCAAAAAACAGCCGAAGCCCAGGGGCCGGACGGTTTTCGCGTAGGTCGAGAGATCGCGGGGGAAACCCTCGGCGATTCGTGATCGCCGGGCCCTCGCGCTACGGTAACAGTGGCGTTTTTCGTGTCGTCGAGAGATCGCGAGGGAAACCCTCGGCGATTCGCGATCGCCGGGCCCTCGCGCTACGGGTGGGGGCGGCGTTCCTCGTTTCACACATTTTTCTTGCAAATTTTGCGCGCTTGTGATAGGATTCTCGAAAGGAGGACGACATGAAAATTGACAAAATTGATTCGTTTCTGATGGGAAACGGTTATGTGCTACGCATCCATACGGATACCGGCATCAGCGGCGTGGGGCAGACCGCGTGCTGGGGCTACCCGGAGGCGGTTGAAAAAATCGTCAACACCTTTGAGAAATATCTCATCGGGCAGAATCCGTTGCGGATTGAACACCACTGGCAGTATCTCTATCGGATGGGGCCGTTCCGCGGCACTGTGCTCAGCGGCGCTATCAGTGCGGTGGATATCGCGTTGTGGGACATCAAGGGCAAGCACTTCGGCGTGCCGATTTGGGAATTATTGGGCGGCAACTGCCGTGATAAAATCCGCTTGCATCTGCTTGGCGGCGGGAATACGCCGGAGACGATGTTTGAAGCCGCGAAGGCGGCTGTTGAAGAAGGTTTCACGGCACTGAAGTTCGACCCGCTCGTCGGCGGTTTTCAGGATATGGCGGTGGATAGACTCGTCAAAACTGCTCGCGACCTGGTTGCCGCGGCGCGCGAAGGCGGCGGCCCAGATCTGGATCTCATCATTGAGGTGCATCGGAAACTCACACCGATGAACAGCATCGTATTGGAATCGGCACTCGCTCCGTTTAACCTCTATTTCGTTGAAGACCCGATTCAAATCGATACTATCAAGACGCAGGCGGAGCTCGCGAAACGGATGACGAGCCCCGTCGGCAACGGTGAGCGGTTTACAACTATCTGGGAATTCCGTGAATTGCTAGAGGCTGGCGGACCGCAGTATGTCCGGCCCGATGTCGGATTAGCCGGCGGTTTAACACACTGCAAGAAGATTGCGGCGATTGCGGAAGCGTATCACAGCGCGGTGGTTACGCATAACTTCCTCGGTCCGCTCATCACGGCGGCTTCGCTACACTTGGATACCAGCATCCCGAATTTCATCACGCAGGAATACACTAAGGCAGACGAATCTTCGGACTTCGCTGTCTTCAAAGTGGCCTATCAGCGCGAAGGCGGCTATATCCCCATTCCAGAGGCACCGGGTTTGGGCATTGAATTGGACGATAGTCTGATTGCGGAGACCCCCTATCAACCGATGAACACCGGCACAACGCCGTTGCGAGAAGACGGTTCGGTTGCCTATGCGGTGTAATACCTAATGAATTTGAAAAGACGCGACGGTGCCCGTAGCGCGGGGGCCGTTACGCCGAAACTTTGTCATCTCTGCGGCGAGGCTGCAGAGATGTCCACTGTCCCCCGCGAGCTCAAGGCGAGGCACAAGCCCGCGCCCGACGTGGCAATGAAAGCCATAAGGAGAACCAAAGATGAACGCCGATGAAAAATATCTCTTTGACTTGAACGGCTACCTTGTGATTAAAGATGTGCTAACGCCGGAAGAGGTGGCACTCGCTAACGAAGCTATCGATAGGCACAGCCACCAAGGCCGAATTCGTCCTCCTGAGCAAACGCTTGATGGCGGTTCACCGGAGTTGAGTGGCACAGAAGGGCGCGGCGAATTGGGCGGAATGCTCGGCTGGGAGGCACCGTGGTGCGATCCGTTCCGGCACATGCTGGCGCATCCGACGCTTGTCCCCTATCTCAACGTGATATTGGGCAAGGGTTTCCGCATGGATCATCAGATGTTCCTGATTTCAATGGCCAAAGGCGCGGAGGGCTTCATTTTCCACGGTTCCTCCGGGCCCGGCTTCGATCCGAATCAGTATTACATCTTTCGGGACGGACGGATGCACAACGGCTTGACAGTGGTGACGTTTCAGTTGACCGAGGTGCCGCCCGGGGCCGGGGGGCTCATCGTTATCCCCGGCAGCCATAAGAGCAACTACCGTTGTCCGCAAGAGATGCGCCTGTATCAGAAGCACCAGGAGCATATCCGGCAGGTTGTGTGCAACGCGGGGGATGTCGTGATTTTCACGGAGGCGGTGACGCACGGGACGCTGCCGTGGACAGCAGCGCATCCGCGCCGCTCCATTTTGACGCGCTACACCGCGGGCAATATGGCGTATGTGCCCGCATCTCCAGTGCCGGAGTGGGCGAACGAACGTCAGCGGGCTGTCATGGAACCGCCGTATCATTCCCGCTTAAACCGGCCGTTTTTAGAATAACACCCAATGAACCTGAGGAGTTCGGGCTCGTCTGAAGCTCAGGCACCCGTGCCAAACGAGCCCGAACTACAGCAGGGGAAAACTGAATCACCCTGGTCAAACTCGGGCGATCTGGTTTTCCTACAGATGTGAGCCGAATCAAATGAATTAGGTATAAGTTAAGGAAGGAGAATTCAATATGTCTACTTCACTCAGCGCGCTGTTGGGGCTCGTTTTTCTGGGGCTTGCCAATGCGTCCGTTTTTTTGATGTTCAAGTTGTGGGGCTACCCGTTTGACAAAGCGACGCGCACCAGTGAGGCACCGCCATCGCTGATGCTCCTGCATCGGCTCATTGGTTATGCGTATGCGCTACTCTATGTTTTTATGATGTGGCACATGGTGCCGCGGCTGTGGAATTACCAAGTGGAGTTGCCGCCGCGCACCGTCGCACATCTGATGCTCGGCATTACGATTGGCGTGCTGATCCTCGTCAAAATCGCTATCCTGCGGTTCTTCCGGCACTTTGAGGAGTCGATGCCTTACCTCGGCACGGCACTGTTACTCTGCACTTATCTCCTGATCGGGTTATCAGTGCCGTTTACCTTCCGGGAGGCCGCGTTGCGGACACAGACAGGCGCGTTTAGTGAGGAGGGCATCGCGCGCACGCGCCAATTGCTTGAAACCGCCGGGTTACCGCCTGATACACCGCTTGATGAGCTCGCTTCAAAGCGGAAGTTACAGGATGGGCAGAAAGTCTTGCAGCGCAAATGCGTCGTCTGTCACGATTTGCGCACGATTCTGGCGAAGCCGCGCACGCCGCCGGACTGGGTGCGCCTTGTCAACCGCATGGCGATGAAACCGGTTATCGGGGAACCAATTCACCGTGAAGAGGAGTGGAGCGTATCAGCCTATCTCATCGCTATTACGCCGGATATCCAGACCTCGGTGAAGCAGCAGCGGCAGCAACAGATGCAGGCAGATGAAGCGAAGGCTGCCGTGCAAACCGCTGCACTCGTGATGGCAACCGAGGAGACTCCCGATACCTACGATGCGGCAGCGGCGAAGGTGTTGTTTGAGGACAAGTGCTCGCAGTGCCATCCGATTACCGATGTTGAGGATTACCCACCGCGCTCTGAAGAGGAAACAACCGAGGTGATTACGCGAATGATAGAGCACGGGCTTTATTTAGAAGAGCCGGAAATTGAGCAGATCGCGCGCTATATTAATGAGAATTATCTGGAACAATAATTGCGGCTTAGGCGTTTTCATTTCGTTGTGCTGCTGGGGGTACGCGAGTGCTCGCGAGGGCCTGTCCCGCGCCGGGCTGTTCTCGGCGCGTCAACGCCGTCGGATATTCACGAGATAAATCCCTCCCGCTACCAACACCGAGCCGACTAACAGACTCAACGTCAATTCATCACCCATCAGCAGATGGCTCAATAACACACCTGCCAATGGCGTGGCGAAAAAGAGCACGACGAGTTTGCTCGCGCTGTAGCGTTCCAAAATCGTCGTCCACGCGAGGTAGCAGGCACCGGCGATAACCCATCCTTGATAGAAGAGCGCGGCAACCCCCGGCGTAGTCCATTGGAAAGTTTCGCCGCGCTCTAACAGCAAACTCAGCGTTAAAAAGCACGGTAACCCCAGCATCAACATCCAAACGAGCAGTCGATACGGATGAATGGACTGAATCATCCGTTTGGTAACGACAACGCGGAGCCCCAAAAACCCGCCGCTGATAAGCACCACCAAGTCGCCGATTAAAGCGGTTCTTGCGAGCGCGCCTTCCGTTGCCGTGAACCCTTCTTGCAAGCTCGGTGCAACCGTGGCGACAACACCGATGAACGCCACCAAAATGCCGAGCGTTTTTGGCACAGTGAGCCGTTCACTCGGTATCCAGAGGTGCGCAAACAGTGCAGTGAAAAACGGATACGCGTTGATGAAAATCGTTGAGCGCGAGGCAGTCGTGAAGTGCGTGCCGACGTTCAGCGCGACAACCTGCATCAAAAAAATGGCCGCGAGCACGAGCAGTTTGGGCAATTCACCGCGGCGCGGCCTCAGGGAGATGCCACGGTAAAATGCCCAGCCGCCAACGGCGATTAACCCTAATCCAAAGCGCAGGAATGCAAGTCCTAGGGGCGGCAAATCTTGTAGACTGATTTTGATTGAGAGCGAATTCCCACCCCAAAGGACAGCGAGAACCAGCGAGAGGACGATGATTTTGCCGGTTGGCTCCTCGCTTCTGATGTAAAGTTGTGCCGTTTTTTTCATAGATGTTCGTGTAGATAGGCGATAACGGCCCTTAGCCCGTAGGGCGGGGCCTGTCCCCCGCCATCACCGGAGCATCGCGAGGGATAGGTTTTCCCTCGCGCTACGGTACTGAGCGATGCTTAATCGTAAGCCCCCGGACGATGGTTGCCCATCAACCGCTGTTGGCGTTCGTTTGCCTGGTCCAGAATGGCTTCATCGAACTGAAACCGGTTCAGATACGGCGGGAATTTCTGGGTTATCATCCGATTCGCGTAATGCACCTGCAACAAATACCGGGTCTGGTTGCTGTGATTGGCGGTGCCTCTGTGCCAGACTTCGCTGCGGAAAATCACTACGTCGCCGGCATTGCAGAGGATGCTTTTCTCCTGTGCACCCTTCCACTCTGTCTCGCCATCCGGTCTTCTGCCTGAAAGGTGGCTGCCCGGGACGAACTTCGTCGGACCCAGTTCTTCATAGAGCTCATCGAGATAGTAGTGCGCGGTGGTGATGAAAATTGGCACCTTCACGCGTTTATCCGCCAAAACGTCTACCGGAAGCGGGATGGGCAGCCAATCTGTGTGCAAACCCTGGTCTGGGCGGCCGGGGCCCGTCATCCACGCGGTCATCCCGATGACGTGGCAATCGTCGCCGTGGACTGCCTCTGCTAACTCAATGACAGGTGACATATCAAGGTATTGCAGGAAAACCGGGTCGCGATTAAAGGCGTTGTTGATATGTTTGTTAAGAAACCCTTCGCCGTTCTGTGAAACGCTGTGCCGGTCGAAACTTTCGGGGATAGCGGTGAGCCGATCCATAGCATCGCGGAGTTCCGCTAGTTGCTCGTCATCAATAACCTTTGGCAGGTAAGCGTAGCCGTCCTCTTCCATCGCCGTAACCTGCTGTGCCAATTCGGTGTAGGCGGTAAGCGGTAAGGCTTGAGACATTGACATTTTCCTCCATCGTTGCGGACAGCCTGAGGTGCCGCCCTTATATTTTTCTGAATGCTTATTTATCGGGCCTTACGCGAACGCCTTAATTCTCTCCCGGTAGGTGCTGTTTCAAACCGCGCCTACCGGAGTTAGTCCGCGTAAAATCTAATTTATTTTAACAGTTTTGCAAACAGAGGTCAACGTTTTTATTGAAAGTTACGTTAAAAAATGCATCCAAGTAGGTGTTAAAGTGAAGAGATTAAAAACCCGTGTGATTACGAAAGGAACCGAAACAATGAAGAATAGAAATGTAACCCGCAAGCAGGCCGTGAAAAATACGGCCATCCGGGTCCCTGGAGAGGTTCTTGAATCGCTGCCGGGGAACCTGTTTCGTGTGAAGTTGGAAAACGAATATAAGGCTGTGGCGTATCTGGCTGGCAAGCTGGTGCAGCACAAAATCTGGGTTCTCCCCGGAGACCAGGTGACGGTGGAGTTATCGCCGTATGACCTGACGCGTGGGCGTATCATCTGGCGGAACCCGGGCGCGTAGCGGCTCTCCGATAACCTGAGGTTACGGGCCCTTGTCACGTAGGGCGGGGGGCTGTCCCCCGCGTGCTGCCTGGCATCGCGAGGGCCTGATAACATGAGGTAGGCGCGCTTTGAAAGCGCGCCTATGAGCCCTGAGCGGCAATTCTAGGACGAAAGGCTATGGAAGGCGTTGTCATCAAAGCGCGGGGTAGCGCGTACGAAGTGCAGGTTGGCAAGCGGTGTTATACTTGCACCTTGCGCTACCACCTCATTGAAGCGGAAAAGCGGCGGCTCGCTGAAACGAAAGAGATGCCGTTCGTTGAACTCGTCGCGGTAGGCGACCGGGTGCGTATTTCCGTTGCTGCATCTACCTCGGATGGTGGTTACATTGAGGCGTGTCTCCCGCGCGAGACGCAATTTGGCAGGACGCGCATGGATGGGCGGCGGCAAGTGATTGTCGCCAACCTTGAAATGCTGCTCATTATCTTCGCGGCGCGGCATCCGACGCTGAAACTGCGGATGCTCGACCGGTTTCTCGTCACCGCGGAGGCATCGGGAGTAGAGCCGGTCATCTGTATTAACAAACTTGATTTGGCGAAGTTGGAGAATGTGCAGCGAGAACTCAAATTATATGAAGAATTAGGCTATACGGTGGTTTATACCAGTACCGTGACAGGTTTCGGCATTGAAAAGTTGCGCGCCGTGATGCAGCATAAAATCTCGGCGATTGTCGGTTCATCGGGAGTGGGCAAATCCTCGCTGCTCAATGCGCTGCAACCGGGCCTCCACCTGCGCATCGGCGAGGTGGACGAACGCATCCACAAAGGGCGGCATACGACGACAGAAGTCATGCTGCTGCCGCTGGAATTCGGCGGGTTCGTCGCGGATACGCCGGGCATCCGCACCCTCGGCTTGCTGGAGATTGACGAGGAACAGGGAGTGGATATCCATTTCCCGGAGATGCGGCCGTATATCCCAGAGTGCAAGTTCGCAGCGTGCACGCACCGGCATGAACCCGCGTGTGCAGTCAAACGTGCCGTTGAAGTTGGCGACATCGCACCGATGCGATATGAGAGTTATCTCCGCATCTCCGGATTTAAGGAGGGAAGATATGAACGAACCTCAGAGAGAAAACGCGGGCCCCGAAAAGAGCGGCGACGAAGACGCTGAGGTGAAGAAGTGGGATGAAGCAATTCAGAACATGCACCAGATCATTGAGAAAAGCGAGCAGAAGCTGGTCTACTTTCAAAATCAGGTGAAGAAAGCGCGATACATGGAGCGGCCGAATCAACGGAAAGTCCGCGCCGCTGGCGCGCAAATCGGCATGCATGCCGCGCAATTGGAAAGCCTGCACAGCGAATTGCGAGAATTAGAACGCCGCCGAGGCGGCGGCATCCGTCTCTCTCCCACTGAGAAAAACGAACTCCGCCGAATTTGGAACTGGATTAATCGTCCGGGACTCCGGGAAATCCTATATCCAGCGCGCGTGCCGTTTGAAACCCTTGCAGCAGACTGGCACCATTGGCTAACTGTGCCACATACCCACGCCTTCTCAATTCAGATCCGACGGACAAAAGTCCTTATCGGGTTTCTTCTGCTCCGCTGTGAGGGAGATGCTGCTGTTGTGGTGCTCGTTGTGATTCGGCCGGATTACCGCGGCCGCGGCTACGGCACTGATGTGATGCGCGAGGCAGTCCGTCTTGCGTTTGAGGACTTGGATGCGACGCGCATCACGCTACAGGTGCCGTCAGATAACGATGCCGCGCTCACTTGTTTTGAGAATACGGGGCTCCGGTACCTCAGTTACACAGATGAGACTGAGCCACACTATACGATGGGGCTCGACCGGGGTGAATGGGAGAGCGGTGTTGCGCCCGACCTGGGTGCGCCTCCGCCGCGTCTCACCGCGCCTCTCCATGAATTGATAGAATTGGGGCTGTAATATGAAATTAACTTGATTCGTATCGTCTCTGTAGGGGGAGATGCGCCGGCTCTTGACCGGCATGCTCAACTTTGTCATCTCTGCAGCCTCGCTGCCGAGATGTCCACCGTTCGGGTTTCCTGCGAAGCAGGGCGAGCCCAAACGACAGCGGAAAACTGGGGATGACAGCCCCAGAAAAATCGACTGAATTTGGTATTAGACGAGCCCGAAAGACAGAAGTTCATACCGAGGAAGAAATGACAACTTCTCAATTGGAGAGATGGTTATGCACACTTATCTGGATGCCAATCTCAACTCGATCTTTGACTACGAATTTACGCCGGAAAGTCACTTTTTCCTCGTGTTCGTTAATAGTTCATCAGGCGAGCGTGCTGTATTTACCAAGCTTGCCTATCTTTTTGAAGCCGGCTTGCCAAAACCTCGCCTATTTAACAAGAGGGACGCAGAACGAACCCGGTAAGCACGGTTCTCAACCACGCGCCTTACTGCCCGGATAAGTAAAAAAAATGTTTTTTTTGCGTTTTTTTCTGCGAAAGGTGCAAAAAGTGCATCCAAGACGGTGTATAAGTGAATCATGCTCATTTTTATGAGCGTGGTATCCTGTACCGCTATGCGGAAAAGGAGGTGCTTGTTATGTTAGCAAACCAGAGGTGGTGTGACACGTAAGTGTCGCGCCCTTGTGGTGCGGCTTACGTGTCGCGCCCTTCCGGACGGGGCAGGGGGCTGAAACCCCTCTGCCCTCATCTTTCCGGTGCGCCGCTTGGCTTGCCGAAGCTGCTGCGCTATAGCCCTATAACTGAAGAGATACGAGTTCAGCGTAGACAAAATGTCTATGGATGTTAACGACTTGATTTTTTCTCAGGCTTTTGGTAGAATTTATCTATTACAAGTTGGCGAGAAATAAACCTTTAACCCGAACGGGTTCAAAACGAAAAGGAGGTACCTATTATGCAATCCATCTTAGCGACACTTCACCCGAACGTATCTAGGAAAGCCTGCACGCGGCAGGCGAGATTCAGTGTTAGGCGAGGTGCCTCTGCCTCTTATTGATAAACGCATATCATAACGGCATAGGCACCTTCAGCCTCGCGCTGAGGGAGAATTCTCTATGCCTAAATTTAACCCGGATTTCTGGGAGGTTTCGGTTCCGCCGGAATACTTCGATCGGCTGACGAACGAAGACGCTCTTTGGTATCAGCCGCCCGGTAGCAGCAAATCGGCGAAGGCGCGGCGTGCGAAGGGGCGGAAAGTCCTCAAACAGATCCGCCGAATTATCGCCGAAGAGCTGACCGGGCGCCAAGCGGAGTGCATCCAACTCTATTTCTACGCTGGTAAAACGCAGGAAGAGATTGGGACTATCCTCGGCATTTCACGCCGTGTCGTGAGTCAGCATCTATTTGGTGTGACACGCAATGGTAAGCAGATTGGCGGGGCCATTAACAAGATTCGCAAGATCTGCCGGAAACAGGGGATTGAGTTTCCGTAGTTCTCGGACCGGAATCTATCTATTGACGCGAGCGTTAACCTTCAGGGTTTCCGCTCGCGCTTCTCCTATCCTTTTCATTTGTAAGGGCGGATTTCTATGGTTTCCGCCCGTTTTCCACCCAATCATTCAAAATCCTCAAACGCCAACGCCACATCCCCAAAGATCCTTTCATCCATCCTCCCCACATCAGCCGCAACGATAGGCGCGAATTCAATCGCATCCAGAACATCGCGCTGGATATCCACCCCCGGCGCGACTTCTCGCAAGATAACGCCAGCCCCGGTCAGTTGAAACACGGCGCGCTCCGTTACATAGAAAACCGCCTGTCCCGTCTCTCGCGCATACCGACTACTGAAGGTAATCTGCTCCACGTCGTTGACAAACTTTGCAATGCCTTCCTTAAGCACGTTGAGTTTTCCATCACGAATTGCTAATTCCGCCTTTACAGCAAGTGTGCCACAGAAAACCACCTTCTTCGCATTTTGTGAAATATCGATGAAACCGCCGCAGCCGGGAATGCGATTCCCAAACTTGCTCACGTTGACATTGCCGTGTCTATCTACCTGTGCGTGCGACAAAAAAGCAATGTCAATTCCGCCGCCCTGATAGGCATCAAACTGATACGGCTGATCGAGGATTGCCACCGGGTAAAACATCGCCCCGGAATCCAAGCCGCCCGCGGGGACACCGCCTAAGCTGCCTTGCTCAATGCTCAACGTAATCTTGTCTCGGATGCCGCTCTCCTCGGCTATCATGCCGACACCGAAGGGCATCCCGAAGCCGAGATTGACAACGGCATCCGGCCGCAATTCCATCGCGGCGCGCTTGGTAATCACCTTCCGTTCATCAAAACGGAGAGTGCCCATGCTGAGTTCGCCATCGCGCGCATCACCGCACAACGCCGGGTTATAGTCGATCTGGTAAGTCTGCTGTTGTTCAGGCGCGAGGACTAGCGCGTCGACAAAAATACCGGGAATTTTTACCGTGCGCGGATCGAGCGCGCGCCTCGGCACTGTCCGTTTGACTTGCGCGATAACCTTGCCACCCGAATTTTTCGCTGCCTGCGCAACCGAGAGCATCTCGAAATATGCTACCTCTTCTTCCATGGAGATGTTCCCTTCAGCATCCGCTGTTGTTCCTCGCACAAAGGCGATGTCCACCGGAAAACTGGGATAAAAGAGGTATTCCTTCTCTCGCAAGGTGACTACCTCCACCAGTTCCTCTGTCGTGCGGGGGTTGAGTTTGCCGCCTTCAAGGCGCGGATCGACGAAGGTATGCAAGCCGACATGCGTGATGTAACCCGGCGCGCCAGAAGCGATACTCCGCATCAAGCACGATAACACACCTTGCGGGAGGTTATACGCCTCAATCTGATTTGTGACAGCAAGGGCTGTCATCACGCGCGACATTCCCCAATGCCCACCGATGTCGCGCTTGATAAGGCGTGCATCGGCAAGGTGCCCGAGCCCGCGTTCACCCTGGTCGCCCATGCCGCTGACGTGGACGACTGTCAAATCGCGCGGTTGGAGGGATGCCCGAAAACGTCTGCCGAGTGCCTCGATGAGCGTTTCGGGGATTGCGTGTCCTGCGCCACTTCCACCGATGACGAGGGTATCGCTGCTCTCCACAAGTTGTGCCGCCGCATCGGCGGTGATAATCGGTTTCTCTGCCATTTTAGAACCTACGATTTTAAACCACAAGACTTACGCAGAATGCTCCTTTCGTTAGGCGCGCGTATTGAACGGGCGTTTTAGGAGGGCGGAAACCATAGAAATTCGCCCTTACAAATCAACGTCATTTGGTATAAGTCCTAGCGGTGAAACAGGTTGACGATGCGAATGCCTCATAACTCACCTCAAACCCGTTCTCCGGTAGAGGAGTGCGCGTTAGTGCCGCTTTCGCCGCTTGCAGAGCAATTCGGCTTTGGCTCGCGAGTGATGCTGCAACCGAAAGCGTCGCGTCCATCAAATCCACTTTGTTGATAACCCTACTGACCAGGTGTAGTTGACACGCTGTCTCTGCATCAATCCGTTCCCCGAGAAGGACCAGCGCTTTCGCCTTCGCTTCGCCGATGAGGTGGAGCAATCGGTGCATGCCGCCCCATCCCGGCACCCAGCCGTGCGTC
Source organism: uncultured Poribacteria bacterium (assembly GCA_958296135.1). Classification (GTDB taxonomy): domain Bacteria; phylum Poribacteria; class WGA-4E; order WGA-4E; family WGA-3G; genus AGPOR5. The sequence continues at coordinate 1,766,198 of CATQHZ010000001.1, read as the reverse complement.
ACTTCCGGCAAACTGAAGCTGGCATCGCCGGATGCAAACCTCAGGTCTGCTGTCATCGCCAATTCTAAGCCGCCGCCGATGGCGTAGCCGTTAATCGCGGCAATGACCGGCATTGGAAGACTCGCGAGTCTGCTGAAAATTCGGTTTCCATCAATAACCCACTGCCGAATATCGTCTGCTTCAAAAGTGGCGATGTGTTTCAAATCCGCGCCGACGCAGAACGAACGTTCGCCGCTCCCGGTGAGTACCACGACGCGCGCGGAGGCATCGCGGTGAAGTTGCGTGACGATTGTCTCCAAACCGTCTAACATCTCCCGGTCGATCGCGTTCAACACCGCCGGCCGGTTGAGCGTGATGGTGACGATTGCATCCGTTTGGGAAATCTCGATTTTCTCCGTTGGTGAAGTCATCATGTGACGAATATATCATCAATTGCGGTTTTGTGTCAAGTTGTTTTCCGCTAGAGCAATGAACTGTAAGGGCGGATATAGACATCCGCTCTTAACACAATCACCCGGTGTTTTCCGCAAACACAATTGCGAAAAAAACGGAACTATGGTATTCTATTTTTAGGTTATTCTGGGGAAGATGGGGCAATTTCGCAGAAAACCGGGTCAAGAGCTGGCGAGTTTTACCTACGTGGACGCGGAGCACCAGAACATTCAAACGTGACACAGTCCTACCTTAGCTCAGATAAAGAGGAGAAACTTCCATGGCAATCCAAGTGGCAATTATCGGATGCGGTGGGATGGCGAACGGCCATCTCAACGCGTATCTCACAATTCATGAAAAGGTACCTGGGAAAGTAGAGCTCGTCGCGATGTGCGATGAAGTTGAGGAGCGGGCAGAGGCTTTCGCAACCCGGGTCAAAGAGGTTACCGGCAAGAAACCTGCGGTGTTCAGCGATACCGATGCGATGCTCGCAAAAGCGGATTTGGATGGTGTGGACATCTGCACGTCGCACGCGCACCATCATATCAACGCGGTAAAATGCCTTAACGCCGGTGTTAATGTCATGGTAGAGAAACCGATGGGCGTTACCGTGAAGGCCAGCCATGCAATCATTGCCGCGGCGGGGGCGAATAACAAGATAGCGGCGACAGCGGAGAACATCCGTAGGATGCCGAGCCGCCGCACAGCGGAGTGGCTGATGAACGATAAGCAGCTACTCGGCGAGATGCGGACGTTCTGCGCGCAGCACGCCAGTTATCGCGCACCAGAACCACAGAGCGCATGGCACTGGCGGCTCGATTTGTCCCTCGGCGGCGGTGGGATGGTGATGGACTCCGGGGCGCACTATTGCGATACACTCCGCTTCCTCTTCGGCGAACCGAGCACGGTGTATGGACGCGTCTGTCAATTTGAAGAGCTGCAAGTCACCAAAAACGGCGAACTTGTCAAGAATGAGCAAGAGGATACGTGGGTGGCGACTATCAACTTCAAAAGTGGGGTTATCGGGCTGTGGACATGCACGTGGGCGGCGGTGGGACATAGTTTCAATCACGTCGTCTACTACGGCAGTGAAGGCTGTTTGCTGGATAATGGCGACATTTTCCACGGGCCGTTCGATGGCGCGGAAGTTATTCTCAAAGATGGAAGCCGGCACTCCATGGAGAGCCTCATCGCCGACTATATGGCAAGCCTATCCGAGGCGGAACAACAGCGGCTCTTCCCGCACAACTTCACCGATGGCGTGGTGCTTGAGTGCTACGATTTTGTGGACGCGATGGAGAATAACCGGCCGCCGGAACTGGATGCCACCGTCGGGCTCCGTGCGAAATCAATCTGCGAGGCAATCTACGAATCCAACGCCTGCGGCCAAGCGGTTGATTATGAAGCTGTCGTGGCGGGTGATATTGAAGTCTACCAGAAACCGATTAACGCACGGTGGGGACTGTAGATGCCGGAAACGGACGAGAAACCTATCGGTTATGGCGCGCTCATCCGCCGGAATAGAAACTTCCGCTGGCTTTGGCTTGGACAAGTCGTCAGCATGCTAGGCGATTGGTTTAATATGATAGGTGCCGCCGCACTGATGGGTAAGTTGACCGGCTCGAACTTTGCCGTGGGTGTTCTGCTGATGCTTCGGATGCTCGCGCCCTTCGCGGTGGCACCTATCGCCGGGATATGCGCCGACCGGTTCAACCGAAAGCACATTTTAATCGTCACGGACATTGTGCGTGCCCTCACCGTTTTCGGACTCCTTTTCGTGCGCGACGCAGGCGATATCTGGCTGCTCTATACGCTCACCGCGCTGCTGCTTGCGGTGAGCGGCTTCTTCGATCCGGCCCGAAACGCGATTCTGCCGGACATCACCACGCCGCAGGAACTCGGCACGGCGAACACCATCGGTGCAATAACCTGGTCGGTGATGCTCGCCCTCGGTGCCGCTATCGGCGGTGTGACAGCCGGGCTCTTTGGCATCCACACCGCCTTTCTCGTTGATGGGTTCACCTTTCTCGTCTCCGCGGGGTTTCTGCTAGGCCTTCGGCTTCCGAAGCGTCCAGCACAACCCGAAAGGAGCCTCTCAGCGTCCAAACCGAAAGCGTTACGTTACCTGTTCCGGCACCCTGACATTCTGTTTATTGCGCTGCACAAGGCGGCCATCGCCTTCATGCTGTCGGCGGGGTTTCAGGTAGCACAGGTTAAGATTTCCAAGGATTATTTTATCATTGGGGATGGCGGTGCTCTCAGTTTAGGCGTGATGTATTGTGTGAACGGTATCGGCTGTGCCCTCGGTCCCATCCTCGCGCGGCTTTGGACAGGCGACCGGGACAAACCGCTTCGCATCAGCATCATCTTCGGCTATCTGCTCGGTGCGATGGGTGTCGCTATCATCGCACCGCTTTTCAATTTTCCGATGGTACTGCTTGGCGAGCTGGTCCGCAGCATGGGCGGCGCGACCGTCTGGGTATTTTCGACGCAGTTGCTCCTCCAAAACGCGCCGGATGAGATTCGGGGACGCGTCTTCGGGACAGAACTCGCATGCTATATGTTGATGGGGGGTATCGGCACAGCCATCGTCGGTGTGCTGCTGGATGTGTTTCCGGATGCGCGTCTTGTCCTGTGGGGGATGGCAGGATTGCCGCTGATACCTGCGTTGCTATGGTGGTTGTGGCAGGCACGGCGCAGCGCGGACAAAATGGAAGGAGAATTGCTCCGATGAACAAGAAACCGGTCGGCTACGGCGCGCTCATCCGCCGGAATAGAAACTTTCGCTGGCTCTGGGCTGCGCAGGTTGTCAGCCTATTAGGAGATTGGTTTAATCTCATCGCCTCCGCGGCACTGATTGCTGAGTTAACTGGCTCTGGGCTTGCAGTAGGTATTCTGTTTACGGTTCGGATGCTCGCGCCGTTTGCAGTGGCACCCCTTGCCGGAATATGTGCCGACCGGTTCAACCGAAAGTATCTCTTAATCGCTACAGATATCGCGCGGGCCCTCGTCGTTTTTACGTTCCTTTTCGTGCGCAGTGAGAGCGATATCTGGCTGCTCTATACGCTCACAACGCTTCTCTTTGCAATCAGCGGTTTTTTCAGCCCCGCCCGGAGTGCTATTCTTCCGGATATAACGTCCCCGCAAGAACTCGGCACGGCAAACGCCCTCGGTGCTTCAACCTGGTCAGTGGTGCTTGCCCTCGGTGCCGCCATCGGCGGCATAACAACAGGACTTTTGGGAATCCAGACCGCGTTTATCATTGATGGGTTCACTTTTTTCGTTTCAGCGGGATTTCTGCTTGGGATTCACCTCCCGAGCCGCCGAGCAAACGCTGACAGGGCTCGCGCACGTTCCGGGCCCAAAGCACTGCGGTATCTACTGCGGCATCCCGATATGCTGTTTATCGCGATGCACAAGGCCGCGATAGCTCTCATGCTATCCGCAGGGTTCCAAGTAGCCCAAGTCGCGATTTCCAAAGAGCACTTTGTTATCGGCGTCGGCGGCGCGATTAGCTTAGGATGGATGTACGCCGTGAACGGCGTTGGCAGCGGGCTCGGCCCCATTTTCGCGCGGCACTGGACGGGCGACCGGGACAAATCACTCCGCAGCAGTATCATCCTCGGCTATCTGATTGGAGCGGTTGGCCTGGCTATCGCCGCCCCACTTTTAAGTTTACCGATGGTGCTTCTCGGTGGGTTTGTCCGGAGCATCGGCGGCGGGATCGTGTGGGTATTTTCAACGCAGTTGCTCCTTCAAAGCGTGCCGAATGAGATTCGGGGACGCGTTTTTGGCACGGAGTTCGCGCTCTTCACGTTGATGGGTGGTATCGGCACAGCTATCGTCGGTGCGCTGCTGGATGTGTTTCAGGATATCCGTTTCGTCCTGTGGGGGATGGCGGGATTGCCGCTGATACCGGCACTGCTGTGGGGGTTATGGCAAGCGCGGCGCAGCACGGGTAAATCGGAATAAATGCCTATCTGTGGCCTCTTTGGAACGGAGGGCGGGGGCCTGTCCCCCGCCGTGTCAAATCCAATCAACCTCTGTAGTTTAAGATGAGTTCGTCGGATCTCAAACGGGTCAAAATCGGGAGAACTTGAACTACAGTATGAATCTGGTATAAAGCGCGCGACGGACAGGCCCTCGCGCTACGAAAAGGCGGGCCGGTTTCGGACTATTCCTCCTCATCTTCGGCATAAGAATGCCCACTGAAGATTGCACGCACCTGCTTCGCTGTCCTCGGTCCTGACAACAACTGCCCAATCCGGTCGCCTTCTTCCTTCAGCAGTGCCTTGACATTCGTCAGCACTGCCTCCAGTTTATCGCCCGGAAACTTGCACGCGCCATTCTCATCCATGTGGATGATTTCGCCCGGTGCCACATCCATCCCCGCTATGGTGACAGGGACGTTGACAGCGTGAACCGCCATATCGCCGTGGCCCGGCGTGATGCCGCTCAACAGATACTGAAACTCCATCGGACGGATTTCGTCAATATCGCGCGAAGGTCCGTTAGAGATTGCCCCCAAACAGCCTACCGCTTTCATCGCCGCCGTCATGTTACCACCGGCTAATCCGACTTTGTCGGCGATTTCTGGCGGGAACTTCTGCTGAAACGCCAGAATCGTCGGTTGCGGCGAGGCACCCAATGCATCGATGACATCCATAAAGGATAGCCGCGAAAAGTTCGGATCGGGCAAGCCGTAAACGCATGTCACTGCATACCCCGCGATCGCCCCGAGTTCCGGATACATGCAGCTGATTGAGGTATCGGTATACCAATTCTCTGTCCACGGGTTGTAAAGTCCGAGGCAGAGGGGGCTTTTGGGATAGGTGGCAACCACATTCGTGATTGACGGGGTGTCGAATTGGCGCAATTCTGCCAACATTTCTTGTTCGGTTAATGCCATAGTTCACCTCTCATACCGTAGGCGCGCTTTGAAAGCGCGCCTACCGGGGTTTGTGAAATACCTCTACTAAACAAGCATCGTTCTGCCTGCGTACGCGCGGCCGATGCGGGCACATTCTTCGCCGGAGCCGCAAATTCGTACGCCTTCATCAATGCTCGCCTCGATCGTGTCCGGCGACGCGCTTTCAAGGAACTTGATGCCTGCCGCTTTGCACGCCGCAAAGACGCGGTCGTGAGCATCCTGCAGCTCCTGCGGCCGAGGGTTCGGCGGGTTTTTATAGCCGAACGACATGCTCATATCGCCCGGTCCCCACTCGGCGAAGGCGATGCCTGGCACCTGCGCCGTTATCTCCACGTTCGCCAAGGCACGCTTGTTCTCAAACTTCAACCCAAGCAGCAGTTCACCGTTGGGATTCAACGGCCACGGGTCTGCCTTGTCCAAGTATTTATCAACGGATATGCCCCAGATGGGTGCGGCGGAGCCTTGTCCAGCAGAGCCGCGCCTGCCGACATCTAATTGCGTGCCGACACCGATGGTTTGGAACGGATAACGGCACGCTTCGACAAACGCCTTCACCGCCTCTGGCGATTCTGCGTGGCAGAGGAGCAGTCCATGCACGCCGCGTGCGAGCAGTTGCCGCATCTGCCACCCGTTTGCACGGATTACGTCTGCGCTGATGCCATCTACCGGCAATTCAACGATGACAGCGGGGGTTTGGTGTCCACTATTCGTCGGCCCGCCATCAGCGAGCCCGCGCATGAAACTGTCCAACCCGCCCAGGTCGAAACTGCCGTGCTCCATGCCGACGTTGATATAATCTGCCCACGTTGTTGCCATGGCGCGGCCGGCATCGTAATTCAAATCCGCGCCTGTGTGACTGCCCGTGTAAAAGACAGGCTGGTCTGCTTCAAGCAATTCGATTGCCTTATTAACTCGTTTCGGCATCGCGATTCTCCTATGTTTCTCGTTCCGATAAGATTCAATCGGGTTATGTCCCAAACCGGCACCCCTTCCCGTAGGGCGAGGGAAAACCCGGCGAGCGCGAATCGCCGAGGGTTCCCCCTCGCCGTGTCACAATCGCGGGGGATAGGCCCCCGCGCTACAGTTCCAGAACATTCATCGCTTGCGGAGGATATACCCCTGCGCTACGTTACTAGGGCGTTATTGACTCTACGAGGCTGCGGCGAAAAGGGATGGATAAAAATTCCCCGGATTCGCCGGTTCCAAAAAGAGCAATTTCTGGCGAGAGGTCAATTCAACGTTGGACGGCGGTCTGACGCGCCCAGCACCCCACGCAATCTGCGATTGGCAGTATTTATACAGGAGCGAACGCCGCTGATGCTTCGCTGTCCACATCGCCGTGCCGTGCGTCAGGGCCTCCGAGAAGAGGATTGCCGAGCCGGCTTTCGCCACCGGAACCGTCACGCAGCTCGCCTTCTCCGGTGCCTTGAAGACTTCCTGTGGAAGTTTAAAGTTGCTCTTATGGCTGCCGGGGATACAGCAGAATCCGCCAGCGTCCGGTCCTGTATCCGCCAAATTCCACGTCACCACCGTGAACCCGTTATGAATCCTGCCGTCTCGGACGTGATAGAATTCGCCGGGCGAATACGGCGTATTCGAGCCGTGCAGTGCCCCGGCGGACATGCCTTCCTCCATATACATACCGTAAATCCTGTCCAGCCGGATGCTATCTCCGAGCATGAACTGGAGCATCGGCAAGATGCGGGGATGATCGAGTAGCTCGCAGAAGGGGTGTCCCCATTCCAGAAATCCGGAGCCTTCGGGCGCGCCGCCTGCTGCACCGCCGAAGCGTCGGATTTTTCCGGGCGGCGGCAGTTGCTGCGCGTCAATAAGGTTGTTCAGCTCCGCGACCTCGGCGGGTGTCAGCACATCTTCAATGACGATGTATCCCTGCAAGTCAAACAGATATTGGAGCATCTCTAGGTTGTCCATTGTCTTCTCCTCGTTTTTGACTCTGTGGATGTATCTTATGGAAATTCGGGGAATATGTCAAGAAAATTTTTATTCTGTCTGAAGCAGGATTTTCAGGATGATGTTGTTGGTGCTATTGACGTTTTCATACAGAGCTGCCTGTTTAAGTTGACAAGTAGACACACAGCGTGTATAATATCATCAATTAACCTCGACTTTGAACAGGATAGTCCCATCAGCACCCACAGCGACGCGCTCCTGACTGATGCTGGTATTGATGGCCGGGAGGTGCTGGTGCTTGAGCCTGTGCGAGAGGGCACAACTGTCAGACCCGCCTCCGATATTGAATCGGTGCGCGCACTTCTTGAGGCAGGATTGACGGTAGGGGAAGTCGTGCCGGAGAGAGCTGGAGCATTTCGTTTTCTTACTGTCTGAAGCAGGATTTCCAGGATTAGGAGGGGTTCTGTCTCTTGGAACGCTTCTTTAGGTCTGCTAGGACCTCTATATGTCTATAGAAAAACGTATCGGCCCCTACTCAAAGAGGCTGCTTCTCCTGAATTGGTATTAATTGACAATTTTTCCTTGAAATCAACATCGGTTTATGATAAAATTAACACCAAACAGAACCCAATCGGAGAATTACGATGGCAAAACAGATCGCGCTTTTCAACCACAAAGGCGGTGTCGGCAAGACGACGACTACCTTCAATCTCGGCTGGATGCTGGCCAACAAAGGAAAGAAGGTTATCATCGTTGACTGCGATCCGCAGTGTAACCTCACCGGCATGGTGCTCGGGTTTGAGGGTGCCAGGGATTTTGACTCAATTTATGAATCCGAAGAGGTGAGGAATATCCGTAATGGACTTTCCCCTGCTTTTGAATCACGGCCCGTAGTCATTGAACCGGTAGTTTGTGAGCCAATCCAAGACCAGCCGAATATGGTCCTGTTGCCGGGGCACATCGGCATTGCCGGATACGAAGTTACTTTGGGGATCGCACAAGAGTTATCCGGTTCCCTAGTCACCCTCAAGAATCTGCCGGGCTCTCTCCACCATCTTTTCGAGAAAACCGCGGAGAAATACGATGCCGATTTTATCTTGGTGGACATGAGCCCAAGCGTTGGACCGATGAACCAGAATCTGCTCATGACGAGCAACTATTTCATCGTGCCGATGTTTCCGGACTACTTCTCCGCAATGGCGACAGAGAGCCTTGCCTCAATTTTGCCGAAGTGGTCCGCGTGGGCAAAGCACGCAAAAACTTCCTCTCTCTTACAAGACGCGATTTATCCGTTCCCAGATAAGTCACCCAAGTTTCTGGGAACGATAATTCAGAATTATCGCGTCAGGGATGATACTCCTGCTCGCGCCTTTCAAAGGTGGATTGACAAAATCAAATTCGGAATTGAGACAAGGCTTATTCCCGCTCTTAGGGAAAACGATATGCTCCTTCCTGACGCGCGATATGAGGAGGCAAGCCGGATTGCCTCGGATTCCGCAGAACCGGACCAACTCCTATTTCCAGAATTCATGAGAGAACTCATGATAGCACGGCCACTTCTCCAGGTATCAGACTTCAACAGTCTCATCGCGCTTTCACAAGAATATAAAGCCCCGGTTTTTGAGCTGACTGATGCGCAAATCGGACAAACAGGAAACCCTCTTGAAAATACCAAGGAGGCGATGTCGAAGTTTCGGGAACTCTTCGCCGCAGGCGCGGACCGGATCATCGCACTGACGAAAGATGAATAGCCCTATTGGACAATTTCGAGAAAATATGGAACGGGTCCGCGCCCTCGGAGGTTTATATCACGCATTCGGCCAATTGACAACCCCCGCCGTGGATTTGACGGATCTCCTCCGCTCGCAAATCGTGCTGGCCGTGAGCGCGATGGACCTCTACATCCACGAAATCACGCGGATTGGCATGCTGGAGGGATACGATGGCAAACGCCCACAGACGAAAGCTTTCTCGCGCTTCCAAGTCGCCATGGATGCAGTGATAGAAGCAATTGCTCGGCCCGGACGTAACGAGTGGCTTGAGTCGGAGATCCGCAAAAAGCATGGCTATCAGGCGTTGCAACACCCCGACAAGATAGCCGATGCAGTGCGGCTCTTTTCCTCATGTGAGTTGTGGCCGGCTGTTGCTGCGAAACTCAACCTCACCGGTCTAGAGGTGAAGACGCAGCTTTTGGTCATCGTCAACCGCCGAAATCAGATTGTCCACGAGGCAGACTGGGCCCCGAGTTCCCCAGGTCAGCCTGCGATTCGTTGGCCGATTTCTCCTGCTGATTCGGAGCGGGCCGTCAATTTCATCGTAGACGTTTGCGAAGCGATTGATGACGTTGTGTAAAAATAGTTGACTTTTTTTGTCACCTCATCGTATCCTAATTAAAAATCGCCGACGCTAGCGATACCGTTTGGAGACTGGTTTCCTAAAAATTTTAACGGAGTAAGTCATGTTAAGACAAAACGAGAACACCATAACAAATGAACTAGTCCGCATTTTGGACAGCATGAGCAAAAGTTGGACGCTGCGGCAGCAGCAAAAGCCGCTGCGATACAGCCAACGGCAACCGGACATTATTATGACGAAAGAGGGGCATGAGCCTGTCGCTATTGAGGCGAAATATATCGGTTCGTCTGATGATGTTGTTGCACAGGCACAGGAACACATCGGATGCTTGCTAGAAATGGACTACATTGACGTAACCGATACGATGCACACCGTCATGGCAATTCGATACCCGAAGTGGTTGCAAAGGGTGGAACAGCGTGACATTGAGGAGCGGTTGCGCAAGACAGACGAGTTGGAGTATCTGTTAATGGGACAAAGTCACGGCGAGCCGTATCGGTTCCCTTGCAAAGGGTTTGCGAAAGGAACGGTGGGAGATGTCGCAAATGCCCTACACGTCGGTGCAGTGCCGAGTGAACGCATTGACGAAGCTGCCGAGGAACTAGAACGTGAGATTAACGTCGCTGCGAAATGGTTACACCGCGCCGTTCAGGAACGTCCGGCTATCGGTGACAGTTTGGAAGCTATCCTGCATCAGGAGCGCGGAAAACAGACTGCGCGGATGGCATGCCTTATCATCACGGATGCATTCGTGTTCCAAGATTCGCTGGCGGGAAAAGAGCGGGTGGAGTCCGTGAAATCTCTGGAACAGCGGTTACGAGTAATGAATTGGGCTGCTGTCGTAGACGATTGGGAAACTATCCTCGCGGTAAACTACCAGCCGATTTTTTGGGATGCCAAGCGGATGGTAGAGGCATTCGCTACCGACGGTGCTCTTGTGAACAAGCTGCTTCAAAAACTGTGCGCGGCGGCGAACAACCTCGTGCAGTCAAGACTCTCGCAGATTCATGAACTCGCGGGCGAGGTATTCCAGCGGCTCATCGTTGATAGGAAATACATTAAGGCGAACTACACCCTGCCGACAAGTGCCGCACTGCTATCCGCATTAGTGTGTCCTGAGCTGCCAAATGGACGGTTACCGAAGGTGGCGGATTTTGCTTGTGGGACGGGCTCTTTGCTGAACGGCGTTTACAAGCGCGTGCAGGCTCTCTGGGAACAAAACGGTGGGGATGCCTCCGAAATCCACAGGGAGATGCTGGAGAACAATCTGGCGGGAACTGACATTATGCCGAATGCGACGCACATTACGTTTGCTACGATGGCGAGCGCGCAGCCGAGCATACCCCTCGGGGCAACCCGTGTTATCACCGCGCCTTACGGGAAGCGGCATACAGACACCTACGCTGTGGGAGCATTGGAACTGCTTGACACCCAACTGCTTTTTGACGAGATGGAAAACGAAGGCGAGCAGGTTGGTGGTACGGAGCGCACATCTATTGAGATAAAACGGGAATTTCCCGATGGCGAAATGGACATTGTCATCCAAAACCCGCCGTTTATACGTCCGGGCGCAGAAAATTCAAGTGAAGTGCCTCGGTCTGTATTCCAAAGTAACTTCCACTCTGAGGAGGACAAGAAAGAAATGCAGAATGCCCTCCAAAGAAAAGATTCCCGGGTTGCTAATGGGCAATACGGGCTAGGTTCGTATTTCATCGACCTCGCCGATCGGAAGTTGCGCCCCGGGGGGACGATGGGGTTTATCCTCACTGCCGCGGTTCTCGCCGGATCTAGTGCCACGAAATTGCGAAACATGTTAGCAACCGAATACCGTGACGTTGTCGTTGTGACGATTGCAGCGGCGAGAGCTTCCGACTGCGCGTTCTCCGCTGATACTAACATGGCCGAGTGCATGGTAGTCGCGAAGAAAGGGGTTGGAAAAAACACCGGGAGAGGCACATTCGTCTGCCTGAAACAGCGGCCCGAAAGCAACTTGGAAGCTGAATTCATCGCGAACAGCATCCATCGGTTAAAAAACGTCCAGCAGGCCGAGAACCTACCAAGCGGAGGTGATACCCTTCAGGTTGGTTCACAACCTATTGGCAACCTATTGGACTGTCCGCTGCCGCTTAACGATACGTGGAGTGCGAACCGAACGAAATCGATGGCGTTGCTCCAAGTTGCCCACCACTTGCGCCACGCGCGAATATGTCTGCCTCTCCAAACGAAGCATCTCAATATCCCAATTTGTCATGTTGAAGACATCGCCGAAATTGGATTCCATTCTGACGTAATCCGTGGCAAAAAAGGACCGCTGGATGTCGTGAAGACTGACGACACAGAAAGCGATGGGTATCCCTGCATCTCGCGCGCCAACTGTCAACAGCAGAGAGGGATGGTTATCCAACCCGATTCGCGGGGGTTCGTGCGGCGCGAAAACCGTCATCAACTCGAAAAAGTGCTGAGCGTTAACAGCCGCGCACACTATTATATGCTCCCGACATTCAGTGCGACATCCCAACTGGCGATGTTTACCGAGGCCCCCTCCATCGGTGTCAGTGCAATAACGAATGTTAAGTTTGTAGACTCGCGGCACGAAGTAGTGTTCACGCTATGGTGCAATTCCACGTTGGGATGGTTCTGCCACTGGATGCATAGTGGAAAACAGCAGGCAGGGCGCGGAAAAATTAAGTTAAACTCGCTCCGAACATTACCGACATTGGATGTGCGTGAACTCACCGATGGGCAGTTGATGGCAGGAGGGGAGTTGTTTACAAATATTCGTGAACGTCGGATGAAGCCGTTTAACGAGTGCAAAAACGACGAATGGCGGCATGTTCTTGATGCCAGACTCTTGTTGGAGGTGTTCGGCATAAGCGAAATCACTGTCCATAAAGCGATGCAGAAACTGCGTAAAATGCTCTCGGCAGAACCAAGCGTTCACGCGGAGAAGCAATCCATCTGCAATCTTTCTACCGAACGCGAAAAGTTGGAACAGAGAGGCATCATTCTGACCGGCTCGGAAGCGGAAGACGAGAGAGCTCTTGAAACTGAAATGGTGGCACTGGCAGAACGGGGTATCCTTCTGAAAGAGTGGGCGGCGGAGGAAGAAGAGAATGCGGCTCCGCAGCAACAGATACCCTACTAACCTGATATGTCTCGTTTTCCATTTGATATAAATTTCTTAACGACAGGGAGGCAAACCACCGTGAGATTCCTAACCGCAGAACAGAGCGTCCAACATCTCCTCAAAACTACGCCACCTCTCCACTTCGACGGCACAACGCAACCCGAATGGCAGGACTGGCGCAGGAAGTTCCGACGCAACCTCGTGAAACACCTCGGACCGAAGCCGGAAGCGGTGCCGCTTGAAGTTGAAACGCTGGAACGGACGCAACTCGACGGCTACACGCGGGAGAAGATTATCTTTAACCCAGATGCGTTCTCTTCCATCCCCGCCTATGTCTTAATTCCCAATGGCGCGAGCGCGGCGAACCCGGCACCCGCAGTGCTTTGCGCGCATGGACACGGGATTGGCAAAGATGGAGCAGTTGGCATCGTGCAGGACTATCAGAAGCAATACGCCGTGGCACTCACCAAGCGCGGGTTCGTCACGCTAGCACCGGACTGGCGATGTTTCGGTGAGCGGAAGGATAGGGACGAATGGGCACGCCGCCCCGGGCGCGACGGATGCAACATCGCCTATCTCGCGCTCGGCTATTTTGGGTACCAGTTGCTCCAACTCCACATTTCCGATGGACAGCGATGCCTTGACTACCTGCAATCGATGCCAGAGGTGGATGGCAAGCGTTTGGGCTGCATGGGGTGCTCCTTCGGCGGTACGATGACAACCTACATTTCCGCGCTCGACCGGCGTGTCAAGGCGGCGGTAATCGTTTGCTATCTGAGCACCTTAACGGATGCGCTGAACGACAGAGGACGCGGCAATACGTGCGGCTCGCAGTTTATGTTCGGGCTACGGCAGCACGGAGACATCGCCGATGTAGCAGGGCTCATCGCGCCGCGCGCCTGCATGGTGCAAATCGGTTCGGAGGATATGTGTTTTATTGAGGAAGATGCGTTGGCGGCGTTCACGCATTTAGAGGGTATCTATGCCGCCGCCGGCAAACGGGATAATCTTGTCCTCGATCATTTCCAAGGCGAACATGAAATTGATGTGGAACCGGGGATCGCGTTTTTGGAGGAGCGGTTGTGTGGTGAGCGAGCCTCCCTTGGAACGCAGCGCGGGGACCGTCACGCCTTAACGCTATCATCTCTGCAGCCTCGCTGCAGAGATGTCCACTGTCCCCCGCGAGCCCCGTTGCATTGCGAGGGACAGACCCTCGCGCTACGGTGTAATGGGACGGCTATAGAAATCTGCCCGTTTCTTATGAAATATCAAAAACGCGCAGGTAGTCCTCTAGCGTCTCGGCGCGGCGGATGCAGGTGAGTTTGTCTCCATCGACGAGATATTCCGGCGGCCGCATCTTCAGGTTATAGTTGGAGCTCATCGCGTGGCAATACGCACCCGCGTCGCACACGATGAGCCCTGTGCCTTCATCGGGGGTAGGCAACTCGCGCGCCTTGCCGAGGAAATCGGCGGATTCGCACACCGGTCCGACGATGTCGTAAGTTTCTACCTTTCCATTGACAGGCTCAATAAACTGGATATGTTGATATGCATCGTAGAGACTCGGGCGAATCAGTTCCGCCATGCTACCATCGGTGACGATGAAATGCTTGCTACCGTTGGTTTTCACGCCGGTGACGCTGTTCACGAAGACAGCGGTATCGCCGATGATAGAACGCCCCGGCTCAATAATCAGTGTGATTCCCTCTGGGAGCAAATCCCTGATGGAATCAACCAGGTCGCGGGGTGTAGGAATGTCTTCGCCGGTGCGCTCATAATCAATCCCTAGTCCGCCGCCGAGGTTGAGGTAACGCACAGAAAACCCTTCGGCTTGGATGGCACGGATGAACGCCACCATCCGTTCGGTGGCATCGCGGAAGACGCGCACCTTCTTAATCGTTGAACCCAAATGGCAGTGAACCCCCACCAGATTGAGGCGTTCATCGTCGCGGACCTCGGCTAAAAACCAGTCTAGCCGTTCATTGCGGATGCCGAACTTGGAATTTTTGATGCCCGTTGAAACATAAGGATGCACCTCCGGGTCGACATCCGGATTGATGCGGATGAGGACATCGGCGGGTTTATCCACCTGCGCGGCGGCTTGCTGGATATGCACCAGATCGAACTCGCTGTCAACGTTAATCAGCACGTTGTGTTCAATGGCGAGACAGAGTTCGTCGAGTGTTTTCCCGTTGCCGTTGAAGATGGTCTGCCTCGGATCGAACCCTGCGGCGAGGGCGATTTGCAATTCATTTCCGCTCACCAGCACAGCACCGCTACCCATCTCTCTTAACCGTTTGAGAAGCGTGAGGTTGTTATTCGCTTTGATGGCATAGCCGACGAATGCGTCCATGCCTTCCAGCGCGTGCGCGTAGGCGGCGTAGTTCGCCTCCAGCCGGGCGAGGCTATAGAGGTAAAAAGGACTGGAAGGCACCTGTTGCTGGATATCTTTGATTCTCAAGTCTTCGCAGTAGAGGTATCTGTCTTTGTAGTGAAAACTCATGCGTGTTGAATTTGCTCCTATATGCTCCATTTAACCGTAGGACGAGGGCCTGTCCCTCGTCGTGCAGCGATTGCCAGCGTTAAAGGTAGCCTGCTGACGCGGGACAACACACGCCTGTTTGCTGTAGGCGTGACTGTGACGGCCCTCGCCCTACGGTATCTATGCAACCGTATTAATACTCCCGTTTATGCCAATCATCTTCCCAGAGATTGAATGAACCCTCGCGATAGGGATGCTCGGCGATGAGCTCCTCGTTTAATTCCATGCCGAGGCCGGGTCCGCCGGGGAGGCTGAAATAGCCGTCAATAACTTCGGGGCAGCCGGTTGCAGCCTCTTTCACCCACGCCTCGGAGAAATCGTTGAAATGCTCCTGAATCTTGAAATTCGGCGTAGACGCAGCAAAGTGCAGCGCAGTCGCGGTGGAGACGGGCCCGCCGACGTTGTGCGGAGCCACGGTCATGTAGCACATATCGCCCATCGCCGCAATTTTCTTCGTTTCAGAAAAGCCACCTGTCTGCGTGATGTCCGGTTGAAGGATGTCCGCCGCCTGTAGGGTAATCAGTTCGCGGTATTCAAACTTGTTGTGGAGCCGTTCGCCGGTAGCGACAGGGAGGTTAATCTTGTCAGCCGCTTTCGCGAGTGCGGCGATGTTATCCGGCGGTACCGGTTCCTCTACCCAACTCGGTTTGAACTGCTCCAGTTCCGCGGAGATTTCAATGGCGGTATAGGGACTAAACCGGCCGTGCATCTCAACGAGAATTTCAACGTCAGGTCCGACGGCATCGCGCACCGCTTCCACTAGCGAGACAGACCTTAACTTCTCTTCATAAGAGAGTTCGTAGTAACCGGCACCAAACGGGTCGAATTTGAGTGCCTTATAGCCTTTCTCCAGCACCTTTTTGGCGGCGGCGTGAAATTCTTCGGGTGTGCGTTCGACGCGATACCAGCCGTTTGCATACGCCTTGATTTCGTTGCGGCACGCGCCACCGAGCAAGCGATAGACAGGCTGGTTGAGTGCCTTACCGATGATATCCCAGCATGCGACTTCCACGATGCTGATACCGGTAGCGACGATTTCGCCAGCGCGCCCGTAGTCATTACGGAACATCCGTTGATAAAGGTCTTCCGTGTTGAACGGGTCGCGGCCGATGACGTGTCGTTTCTTCGCGCCGTCCAGATAAGCGACAAGTGCATCGGTGCGGTTGTTCATCCGCACTTCGCTAACGCCGGTTAACCCTTCATCGGTTTCCACTTTAACGAAAGTGAGGTTTCGCCAACTGGTGCCCATCACGAGGGTTTTGACATCTGTGATTTTCATATTAACTCCTTGCCTCCGCTTCAGTAACGCGGCGTTGCCCACTCGGCTGCGTCGGTGCCTTTTCTATCGCTGGTGCCTCTTCACCTGCCTCAAGCATCCGTCGAATCAGCCGTTCCCGCATCACCTCTGTCACAATTTCATGTGATTGCAAGCCGATGAGGTTCCGCAATTCATAAGGATCTGCCTGCAAATCGTAGAGGTATTGCTCTCCATAACGCGACGAACCTGCGTCCCTGCCGCCGTTTTTATCGGGTGCATCCACGCCGTATTTCCAACGCTGCGTTCGCACCGCGCGTCCTACCTGCGCCTCGCTAATCTGAACGAAGACCTCTTCCGGCCACTCGGCGTTGTCGCCACGCAGGAGCGGCAGGATGGAACGTCCCTGCATCTCACCTGGCACTTCCAAGCCTGCGGCATCCAACAGCGTCGGCGGTAAATCGACAAGACTGACGAGCTCTTGGATTTGCCCACCGTTGATAAACCCGGGCCCATGAAACGCAGTCGGCACGCGAATTGAACTCTCATGGCACGAACGTTTGTACTCACCGTTGCGGGTTTTGAAATGACACCCGTGGTCGGACGTGAAGAGGATAATCGTGTTGTCAAGCAGGTTGAGACTCTTGAGCGCGTCCAAAATGCGTCCCAACGCCTCGTCCAGCCGTTTCACCATGCCGTAGTAGCCGCCGAGGTGCTGATGCGTTGAGCCGCCCAGTGCGGCGAGGTCTGGCGGGATCCACTTTCCTGTATACCGTTCGCGATATCCATCTGGCGGCGGATAATCGTCCAAATGGTTCTGGTGATGCGGTTCAATGTAAGAGGTAAACAGGTAAAACGGATCCTGCTTATGGTTGTCAACGTAACGAATCACGGCATCGGTGAGCGCGTCCACACGGTAGCCGGGCAGCTCCACCGGCTGATTGTCGTTATCGTAAAGCGTCGTCTGATAAGCATCAGATGTGAATTCCAGCGTGTTGGATGCCAACCAGGAATCGTAACCGCCGCGATGCGCAGCAGGGACAGGCCCCGGGCCCGAACCGCGCCCACTATAGAGGTGCCACTTGCCGATGTAACCGGTGGCATATCCTGCTTCACCGAAGTGGTGCGCGAGCGTCTTGAGGTTCGGCGATAACGGAATGCCGTTGCGGAAGCACCCGGTGCGCGTGGCATAAAGCCCTGTCTGCAGGCATGAGCGCGCCGGACCGCACACCGGCTGGCACGTGAAGGAACGGTGAACGTGTGTCCCTCGCTGCGCCATCCGGTCAAAATTCGGCATCAGATCCAACGGATTGCCGTGTAATCCGGAGGTATCCCATCGCTGCTGATCCGTGAAAAAGACAAGGACGTTAGGTTTTTGTGTATCTGCCATATATTTCTACTTATCCCCCATGAGGTTGATTTAACTCGCGTCTGTAACTCAAGACCGCGGGGCTTGAGCCCGAACTACAGAGATGAATTGGGTATCAATCCATCGGGCGTGATGCAATTTTTCTCAGTTTCGTGAGGCATTTCTCCATTTTAGCAAATTTCTCGGAGATATGTCAAGAAAATAATTTGGTGAACTGAGCACCCTTAAGATGCAGGCAGTGTAAGGGCGGCTTTCTATATCAGCCTGTGTCTCCCGCAGCGGACAGATATGGACATCTGTCCTTACAAGATTCATCGGGGAAACTGAATCGTTCTGTTGGTGAACGGCCATGCTGTTCACTTTTTGAACAAAATTATCTGTTTTGAACAAGCAGACCGGAGAAAACCCGAATGAAATGCTGTTAATCCGACAGATTCGCTTTGGCACGATATTTGCTATGTATTGTTTGTGATAATGCCAATAGGACGGACGCAGAACAAACCGCGTAGGCGCGGTGACACACCGCGCCTACCGCTGGAGACTTACGGAAACCTTTGCGTAAGTCTTATTCATAATGCCAACCAAATTGACAACAGGAGGTCAAACAATGAAAATTTTAGGCATCATGCTGTTTGCAGCAATGATATTGGGGGTAATCGGTTGCGACGAACCGGTGGGACTCCCAGTCAAAGACGCGGGGAAAGATGCTGTCACTGAAGAACCGCCTATGGACGACCAGGGGCTCGGAACGATGAAACAGCCGGTGACAGATCCGACTGTTCCCCAAGTTCCAGCGCAACAGGCAGAGGAAGTCGCCTTTAACGCGGAGGTTCTGCCTATCCTCACTGCAAGGTGTGCTTTTGCGGGGTGTCATGTCGCAGGCGGTCCGGACAATATAGATCTCAGTTCATATCAATCCTTCCAAAACGGCGGAGAAGCTATCTATATTCCCGGAAACGCGCAGGAGAGTGAAATTGTTGAACAGATTGTTACCGGCAAAATGCCGCCGGGCGGTCCCCCTTTGGATGAAAATCAGATCCAACGCATTGTTGATTGGATTAATGCGGCGATGCCAAACGAAGGCACTCAACCCGCGCGCGGCGACGATGATGACGATGATGACGATGACGATGATGACGATGACGATGATGACGATGATGACGATGATGATGACGATGATGACGATGACGATGATGACGATGACGATGATGACGATGATGACGATGACAATGATGACGATGATGACGATGACGACGATGACGACGATGACGACGATGACGACGACTAGTGTTTATCGCATCGGCAGAAACCTGCAGGAACTTTTTTCTTGCGTTCGCGCGCGATTTGTGATAACATTTTTGGCATGAAAGTCTTTATCAACATCGCGCACGGCGTTATCGGTGCCGTTCTCATCTCAATTCTCTGCATCTGGCGGTATGGCAGTTTCGGTGAGGCGAGACACACGCTTAGCATCATCGGTGCCATCGCTATTGTTATTGCCGCGCTCTATTTCCTCAGAGTGCGGTGGATTCGCTGGGGTAGCAGACAAGTATGGCTGAGATACCATCAACGCTTCGCCTCATGGGGATTGTGCTTAGTGCTCATCCACTCCGCCTTCCAACCGCTTGAGTGGCATTCGTGGCTCACCTTTTTGCTGGCGATGGCGAATTTAGGGACGGGCGTTGCTGTCAGCCTCACCGCGCGCCGCACGCGGCAGATTCTGCTGCGGTGCCACCTCATCCTCGCGCCGGTCCTGTTAATCGGCATTGTGTTCCATGGACAGAAAAAGTTGGAGCACGACGCATTTTTCCCGCTTACCGATGTCCACGCGGTGCCTTGCGCAAGGTGTCATACCTCCGAACCGCTGCTGTTCCATGTCGATGCAGCCCCGCAGCAAGAGTTGGATACGGCGGAAGTTGTCCCTGACGATATTCATTGGTGGCTTTCGCAGCACGGCGTTGGCATCTCGCAGACTTCGCCGGTTGCTGTTAAAACGAAGGGACGCGCGTGGAAGGTTACCGATGAAAAAAGCGGCCGCGTCTACCACATCAGCGCGGGAGAAAACGCCGAACGACTCGGCATCTACGCCGATACTGTCTATTGGAGTTATACGTGCATCGCCTGCCACGAGCATAACACGCCTGAAATTCAAGAAGCGCACGAATTGCACGGCGTTGCGGATTTCCACCGATGCCTCGTCTGCCATCAAACCGAAATTGCGGGCAAACGCTACGGCAGACAGCGCGTCAATTGGGACTATGACCCGAATTGGTGAGGCAGGACGCAACGCTATCATATCCGGTAGGCACGCTTTGTAAGCGCGCTTGAGACAACATGCGCGGTGACACCGAATCAAGACCGGGAGGGCTCTCCTATTAGTGCTGCAAAATAAGATTTCGATAGGTATCAACGGTGGCACGGAAATGTGGCGGCACGACGGTAGTCGCGCTGAATTCCGTGATAATCGCGGGGCCTTCAATTTCGTTCCCCGGACGCAGTGCCTCCCTACGATAGAAATCGGTTGGGCGCGCTGTCCCTTCAAAAACAACCGGCTTTGTCGCGACGCGCGCGTCAGGCAAGACTTCGGCATCCGTAAGCGGTTCAGGAAGAATCGCTGGCTTTTCGGTGGCACCGATGGCGGTAAGGCGGAGATTTACCACTTCCACTGCTGCTTCACGCTTCGCATAACTGAACCGCTGTTCGTGGGCGGCATGGAATTTCTCGACAAAGTCTGTGCTATCATACGGAACGTTTAGTTCATAAGATTGCCCTTCATACCGCATATCAAGGGCGCATTCTATTTTGAGTTGATGCGGCGCGAACCCCTCCGTTTGCATCTCGGTTTCCGCCCTGGAAAGAAGTGTCGCGAGTCCGGCGTTGAGTCTTTCGGTTCGGCTCGAGAGCTCGGAACCTATAGTTTCACCCGTGTTTTGGAACGTCCACAGCACGGTTTGCGAGTAATCCTTGACGACATCGGCGAAAAGCATGCCGTAGGCAGAGAGTAGCCCGCCGTTTGGCGGAATAAGCACTGTCTGAATGCCGAGGTTTTCTGCCAAAAATGCGGCGTGCAACCCGCCCGCGCCGCCAAAGGAAACCAATGTGAAATCGCGCGTATCAAAGCCGCGTTCAACGGAGATGACTTTGATGGCGCGCTCCATCGTCGCGTTCGCCACTTTGAGAATGCCGTCTGCGGCTTCCAAAACCGAGAGCCCGATGTCACTACTGAACTTTTCAAGGGGCGTGCGGGTTGCATCAGATGCGAGTTGCATCTTCCCACCTAGAAATCGCGTCGGTTCAATCCGTCCCAAAAAGAGGTTCGCATCGGTGACGGTGATGTCTTTTCCCTTTCCGTAACAGATGGGGCCCGGGTCTGCACCGGCACTCTCCGGTCCGACGCGCAGGGCACCACCAGCATCGACACTTGCGATGGAGCCGCCGCCCGCGCCGACGGTGTGGATATCGAGGAGCGGCACTTTGATAGGGAGTCCACTGATAGTGCTTTCGGTTGTCATAGAGATACCGTTGTTACAAAGACTGACATCGGTGGAGGTGCCGCCCATATCAAACGTGATGATTTTCTCATAACCTGCAGTTTTTGCGACGTGATACGCACCGATAACGCCACCGGCGGGCCCAGAAAGCACAGTCCGAATGCCCGCTGCATGGAAATGTCGCGCCGAGATGCTGCCGCCGTTGGAGAGCATCAAACGGAAAGACTTCGGAAACCGTTTGGATTTCGTGAGGGTTGAGAGGTGCCGTTCCAAAGTGGGACGGATGTAGGCGTTTGCAACGGTGGTGCTGAAACGCTCATATTCGCGGTATTCCGGCAAAATGTCGTGGGAACACGAAATCGGAATGTTGAGCGGGGCGAGGTGTTTGGCGGCAATCTGTTCGTTTTGCGGATTGACGTAAGAGAAGAGGAAGCAGATTGCGATGGCATCGAGCACCAGCGTGGCGAGATGTGCTGCGAGCGTGTCTAGCTGCGCAGTGTCAATCGGTGTTTCAATGGCACCAGTGTGGAGAGTCCTTTCGGCTACCCCGAATCTGCTTTCAGCTGGTACGAGGGGGGCCGGACGCTCAACCCAGAAATCATAGAGGCTTGGCCGCGCCTGCCTCCCAATTTCTAAAACGTCTTCAAACCCTTTTGTGGTAATCAGCGCAATGCGCGCACCGCTGCGTTCGAGGAGCGCGTTGGTGGCAACTGTTGAACCATGCACGACATCCACGGCTTGGCGCGTTTCAAATCTTTCCAAGATGTTGTGGACACCTCGGACCACGGCATGCGCCGGGTTTCTCGGCGTGGAGAGGACTTTATGCGTCATGAGCGTTCCATCAACAGACATAACGATATCCGTGAAGGTGCCGCCCGTGTCAACTCCGATTTTTTTGATGACGTTCTGTTTTTCCATTGTTCCTTTTCATAAGTGGTAGCGGCCCAAACCCGGTAGACGCGGCTGTTGCTATGAGAGCGGCAGCACTTTTGATTGTAAGGGCGGATTTCTATAGTTTCCGCCCCTTACAACTGGACGACATTCCGTGGCGCGCCTTCCAAAAAAGCGATGATGTTATCCACCGCGCCTTCGTTCAGCAGCTCAACGCCCTCGGGAGTCATGTCCGCGCAGTGCGGTGTGAAAATCACTTGTTCACATGCCAAGAGAGGATGATTCGCGGGAGGCGGCTCCTCATCATAGACATCAATAGCGGCACCACCGAGATGCCCGCTGTTTAAGGCGCGGACAAGGGCATCTGTATCCAGCACGCCACCACGCGCGACGTTGATTAAGAGCGCGTTCGGTTTCATCAACGCCAACTCGCGTTCGCCTATGAGGTGACGACTCTCCTCTGTCAACTTGACATGCAGGCTGACGACATCAGCGGTGCTGAGCAGTTCGTCAAGCGAAACGAATTGCACCCCCAACTGCTTCGCGCGTTCCGTGGAGGAATGATACGTCCACGCGATGACGTTCATGCCGATGGCGCGCCCGAGGCGCGCCATCTCAGCACCGATATGCCCTGTCCCGATAACGCCGAGCGTCTTCCCTTGCAAATAAACGTTATCCCTGCGCGGCCATTCGCCGGCTTTCACTGCCGCTGTCAAGAAGGCGGCGCGTTTGGCAAGCGCGAACATGAGCCCGAAGCTGTGCTCGGCAACAACCGGCGCGGTACGGCCCGGTTGATTGCAAACAACGATGCCTCTCTTTTTCGCCTCGGCCAGCGCAATCATATCGGTGCCGATGGAGCAGAGCGAGATGAGTTTCAGTTTAGGCAGCTGCCGCAAGATTTCTGCAGGCCACTTCACCAACCCTCGCGAATTGATGAGAATATCCGCAGCTGCTGCGCGGCGGAGTTTCTCCACGGCAGTCTCCGGCCGGTCGGTGTATACCACCACATCGCCATAAGGTTTTAGACGTTCCAGATGCGGCGAGCCTTGAATTTGCGGCGGCGCGTCGCCCGGCACAACAATTTTGAGTCGGTTCACAAGAGACTCCCAGTTTAATTCGTCTCGCGGCTGTAGATGGAAATCCAGGCAGATTCCGTATTAGCGCGGGGCGAAACACTTCTGATACAGCGCGACTATCTCTTCCGCTGTAGCCTGACGCGGATTGTTCGCCGGGCTACCGCTTGCTATCGCATCTTGCGCCATCTGTTCAACGACAGCATCAAACTTATCTTTTGGAATACCGATGTCACCGAGGCGCGGCATACGGATATCGGTAACGAGCCGTTCCACCGCTGAGATAGCAGCGTCTGCCTGTCTCATCGGGGATAAGCCATCAATGGATTCGCCCATCGCGCGCGCAATGTCTGCAAAGCGTGGCGGCGCGCCAACGACACTGAACTCCATCACGTCAAGAAGCAAAACCGCGTTTGACAACCCGTGATGGATATGAAAATAAGCACCGATCGGACGGGACATGCCGTGCACCAAAGCGACAGACGCATTGCTGAATGCCATGCCTGCGATAGACGCACCGAGCATCATATCGGTTCGCGCGGGAACATTAGTGCCATCTGCCCATGCCTGCCGCAGCGAACCGGCAATCATCGCAATCGCTTTCAAGGACAGTGCATCGGTTATTGGCTGCGCGCGTTTTGAGATGTATGCTTCTATCGCGTGCGTCAACGCATCAACGCCGACTGCCGCTGTCAGGCGCGGGGGCGTTGTCAGCGAGAGCAGCGGATCGATTATCGCTACGCGTGCGAGGAGACACGGACTACTGAGCATCATCTTAACGTTCCGTTCGGTGTCCGTAATCACGGTAACTTTGGAGACTTCGCTTCCTGTGCCGCCGGTAGTCGGGATGGCAATCAGCGGCGCGCCCGGGTTCGGGATTTTGTCCACACCCATGTAATCAGCAAAGTCCCCATCGTTGGTTAACTTCATGGCGATGCCTTTGCCGCAGTCAATCGCGCTGCCACCGCCGATGCTGACAATCACATCGCAGGATTCGTCTCGGTACTGCTTGAGTCCATCCGTGACGTTCTGCAGCGTCGGATCTGGGGTAACACGAGCGAAGCACGTTGTGCCTATTCCTGCGGCGTGCAAATGCTGCGCGACCTTGTCCGCGTATCCAATTTTTGCGATGCCCGGGTCGGTGACAATCAGCGCGCTTGTCGCGCCGAGCCGCTTCGCCTGTTCGCCGACGTTATCGGCTGCACCAGGGCCAGTAATCACCGTCGGCGGAAGCATCAATGTTGTTGCCTCGGTTATCATTACGTTTTTCATATATGAATATGATACCAAAGATAGACGTAAATGTCAAGGGGTTCTTTATTTCTCTTTGCAGGAGTTTTCTGAATCGTCGCGCGGTTCCGTAGCGCGAGGGCCTGTCCCTCGCAGCACCACGGCGCACGCAGAAGACAGGCCCCGCGCTACGCGTATAAGGGACGCTCGCGGAAATAATGCAATTTCATTCCCAAAATGCATTCGGAGCCAGTTCTGCACAGGAAAAATTCCATTTCCATTTTCGACGGTTTTATGCTATAATGTTTGCAATGGAATTTCAACTTTTTCCGTAGCGCGAGGGAAAACTTATTCCTCGCGAGCGTTCGATTAAGCAACGCGAAACGCTAAAAATACAAACCGACACAACTTTAAGGAGGATCAGATGTCTTACAATTCCATAAAATTCCTTCATGTTTACCTCGCTGTCGTATGCCTGCTGGGCGCGTGCGCGCTTTCAGTGGAGGCAGACCTCAGCGATGCGACTTTGTCTGTCTACTACAACTTTGATGGCAACGGCGATACCGTCAAAGATGGCTCCATCTACGGGAACGATGGGAAAATTGAAGGCAAAGCCGTCCGCGAAGACGGTGTCATCGAAAAAGCCATTGTCTTGGAGCCCAATACATGGGTGGACTTGAATGGCCCCGAGTTTGAGAACGTCCCGCTTGAAGGTATCACTATCGCCGTTTGGGTGAATCACAATGACTCGGCAGAGCCGCAGAGTATCTTTGACGCTATCGGGACAGACCACGGCAGTGGGCTCTACCACGTCGAAATCCGTCCCGGCGGCTTCCGATGGTTCCATCGGGATGGTGCCGAAAAAGAGGTCTTCAACATCAATCCGGGGCCGGTTATCAAAGGCGGCAAGTGGGTTCACTTTACCGGCACCTATGATAGCAAAAGCGGTACGGCGAAAACCTACATTGATGGGAAGGAGACGCACGAGGCGAAAGGCGGCGGGGAACTCTCCGATAACTGGGGTGTCCAAGCCGAAATCGGGCATCATAAAAATGGTAGATGGTTCGATGGCCTCATGGATGAATTCTATATATTCAACCGTGCGTTGTCTGAAGACGAGATCCAGGAGGTAATGGATGGAGAATTCCTCGCGGTGCAACCGCAAGGTAAACTCACCACAACCTGGGGCGGCCTCAAGGCACGTTGATAGAAACTGTCAGGGCGGATGCCGTTCATATCCGCCCTTGCACGGGCTCAGATGAAGTATCCCCGTAGGAGAGACTTCTTGGAGGACTGGCACTTGCTGCCAACCGTTCTCGATGCGTGTTGTATCGGGACAGGGATGTCCCTCCTACTCTGGATAAAGACATCGTGTGTATTCACTGCACCTTTGGTTGTATCGGGACAGCAATGCCCTGTTTATTTCCTTTTAAATTAATTTGGCATAACTCGCAAAGCGGAGACAAATTATGCTCAAGATTATTGATACACACCAACACCTTTGGGATACCGCCAATTTGGAATACCCGTGGCTAGACGGTTTTGACTTGCTGCGGAAGCGGTATACACCACAGGATTATCGCGAGGCCATCGGCGATTTGAACGTGGTTAAATCGGTTCACGTTGAAGGCGACCCGAGCGAAACCCAAGTCGTCCAAGAAGTAGAGTGGTTAACCGACATCGCCGAGAAAGATGGGATGATAGGCGCGATAGCCGCGGCTGCACCGCTCGAAAAACCGAATGCCGAAGTTGTTCTTGAACAACTCGCTGCGTTTGAGCGGGTCGTCGCGGTTCGGCGGATGGCATGGCATCTCCCGGGTAATCAATTCTATGCAAGTCCTGAACTGATTGCAGGCGTGAAGTTACTGCCGAAGTTTAACCTCTCCTTTGAACTTTGCGCGAAACATGAGCAGCTTCCTGCCGCCATTGCATTGGTGAAGGCGACTCCTGATGTCAGGCATGCCGTGAATCACTGCGGCGGCCCCAATATAAAAGGCGGCGAATTGGAGCCGTGGGCAACCCACATACGCGAACTCGCCGCCTTTGAGAATGTCCATTGCAAAGTCTCCGGCATTGTGACAACTGCTAGCGAAAATTGGACACCCGAAGAACTGAAGCCATACATCCGGCACCTCGTGGCGGCGTTTGGATATCAGCGGCTTATGTTCGGGAGTGACTGGCCCGTCTGCACCCTAGCCGCCACCTATCGTGAGTGGGTGGTCGCGCTCCTTTATGCCGTTGCCGATGCCTCCGATGCAGAGAAAAATCGCCTCTTCTATCAGAACGCTTTGGAATTTTATGCAATTTAAAACGCGTTTGGCATTACTCGGCATCATTGCAACGCAATCAGCACCGGCTCAACGCCTTGCGTCTCTTTAATGTGTTGCGTGAGTGCCGCCGATGCTGCACGTTCCGAGAATTCGCCGATTGTTACCCGATGCATCGTTTGCGAGTTGACAGACACCGTATAGATTGCTACCTTCTCATCCGGGTGCAAACGGCGTAACTCTGCTGCCAGCGATTCGGCGTTGCGCTGCGACGCAAAGGAGCCTACCATCAAGCACCACATCGGCGACGCGGGGGTTTCTTCTGTCGGTTTCGGTGGCGGCCCAATGTCTACGGTGATTTTTTGGCTATTTACCGCTGCGTTTTGTGTATCTCCGACGCTCAGCTGCACCTCATAGATACCATCGACTACGGGTTTGCCGGTGTTTGCAGTTCCGTTCCAGACAATCCCTTCTGGGGGTGGCGAACCTGCCCCTGATTGTTCCCACACGTCCTCTGTGTATTCGTCACGGATGGACAATGTCCATGTGTCGTTCGCGTCGACTTCAAAGCGGAATGTGGTGCTATCCGCGACACCGTCGTTATTCGGTGAAATTGTGGTTTCGGAGACTTGCAACGCTGTTTCTACACGATGAGAGACAGGTTTCTCTGCTACTACGGGTCCCGAGGCGGTTTCTGGTGCCTCAAGCGTCTTCGGCATTAAAATCGGCATTCCTACATCGCGAGATTTTGTCTCCGGCGGTTTACTGACTTTTTCAGGTCTCGGGTTTGCTATAGGTTTTGAGTTGGCTGCTGCGTGGGGTGTCGCTGTGTGGAAGTTGCTCTTATCGTCCCAGCGCACCGTCGCCGAAATCCAGTGCAAGTTTTGCTCAAGTTCACTGCCGGTGACGTAAGCGTAATCCAATTGCCCATAAGCATTGCGGAGGCTGACTCCCCCTGTCCATTCGCCGTGCCGGAACCTCTCGGAGGAGGTGAGCGCGGTATAGCCAGTTCGTAAACCGAAGTGTCCGTTGAAAAGCCACCGTTCCGCGCCGAGGTGCAATCGGAAACGTTCTAACCGGTCAAGTTGGTTTTGCACATAGTGGGCAAAATCTGCGGAGAACAACGTTTCACTGCCCCACGCGTAAGTCATTCCGAACCGCGCGGCGATAGGCGACGGTTCAATGAGCTGTCCATCCACCCTGATGCCGCTGCTCAATTCGGTTAGGCTCATCCCCATCGTGAAGGTATCATTCCATTTTTCAATAGGGTAAGTCAGCTGCATCCCGAGGTCTGCGCTCCAGAGGTAGTTGGTTCGGATGGCATCGATATTCTGACAATAGCGGACATTCGCGCCGGCTGACACCTGTTCGCTGATGGCGAGGCCGTAACCTAAAAGCACAATCTGCGTAACATCGGTGCCGGTGTCGGGCGTGTTCCAGCCATCGAGCCACGAGGCAATAGAGAGACTGCCGACATTTTTCTGAGTTATTCCGAGCGCGTTCGGGCTCGCCGCCACTGAAAACGCGCCATCTCTACCCGATGTGCTTCCTGAAACCGGCACGCCACCGAACGCCAATTCTAACCCATCCATAAATCCGAGTGAGGAGGGGTTCCATAAGAAGGCGTTGTTTGTCGAGGGCCCGGCGGTGAAAGCACTCCCCATACCAACAGCGCGCGCGCTGGCTCCGACGAAAATGTCGCGATGCCCGATGCCCGATGCATCCACGTCTATCCCCCACAAACATGATAATAGGGCGGCGATGAAACTGATAATTTTAGGACTGACGCGGAACGCACCCCGTAGGCCATGTAGATTTTTGCGTAAGTCCCGAATTCTTAACTGCATGCAATGCTCCTTGTTGAGACGATTCGGCGTAAAGTTCTTATTTATATTAACGTTCAATTTGCAAAAATGGTACAACGCCTTATTCCACCAATTGTAAGGGCGGATTTCTATGGTTTCCGCCCTTGCATATTTCCCCAAAATTGTGTAAACTAAATGAGACATAATTCGGAGACATAAGGAAGTCCACATGGCATTCCAATTTCACGATTCAATGGTAGACGAGTATCTCTCGCAAGGCTATCTGATTTTCCGGGGGATTGTCCCACCGGCGTTGTTAACCGACTTGCGCCGAGAGGCAGAGAAAGCACGACACCTGGCGCACACTCGCAACGGAGCGCAGACGCAGCGCATTCAGCCGCTATCAAACTATGGCGACGAACTTGAGCTCCGGCCTTTTTATGACTACACCGAATTGCCCGAGCTGCGCGATGCTATTCAACGACTGCTCGGTGATAATTACACACATGGGCACGTTGACATCATGGGGTTGCTCGTTGAACCGCTTGAGTATCCGTGGCACATCGGCTGGCACCGGGATGGCGTTGTGGAGGTGCCGTCCGAAGCGCGCGACGAGATTGTCAACGCGAAATTGGCGGAAGTCTGGTATGACTTGCGTCATTTCAACCAGGTGAACTGCGCAATTTATGCCGATTCGTGCACATGGTTCGTCCCCGGAAGCCATCTGCGCCAATGGGATTTGCCCGGCGAACAGCAGACAACGAACGAACCGAGGTTGCGCAAACCAACCGAAGGGGTGTCCAACGTTGAGATGGAACGGCTATGCTTGGAACATTGCCGGCAGTTTCCGGGCGCGGTGCAGGTGCACCTGGGACCCGGCGATTTCATGATTTATCGGAACCTCGGCTGGCACACCGGCAATTACATTACCTACCAACCGCGCGCAACGATTCACGACATAGTGCGGTATGAAGGGGAAAAAGATTGGACAGATTGGCAACAGACGAAGTTAGATGCAGTCAAGCGCATGAAGGCGAGATGAATTGTCCGGGCCAATTTCATGGATTCAGAGACAGGATATTCGCAGAATATGCGAATCTCAGTGAACTCGCGGAAATGATATCGGAAGCAGCACCTTATAAGGTATGTCTTCCAAAGTTAACGTGAAACCCGAGAAGCATCCGTGGTGGAAACGAATCTTCGGTGGCGAGGAGGTACCCGCTTCCAATGTGAGCACATGGCGAGGGCCCGGCGATCGCTAATCGCCGAGGGTTCCCCTCGCCATGCTTGTTTCGCGCGTGGCGTTTTTTAAGAGCCCCTAATTTCCGTTGAAATACGACAAGAGTGCCAAAATCAACGAAGCTATCGCAATGCTGCCAGAGGCGATGATGCCACCGACTTTCCACCGTTCGCCGCTGTCAGCCTTCCTCTCGCGCATGTTGGAAAGGAAGTTATCGACTTTCATCTCCAACCGCTCCAAGTTGCCGCCTAGTTTCGTCTCCGCTGTCTCCAACTTGCCTTCCAGTTTCGCTTGGTTCACGCCCTGGATGACCTGCTCTTTGCGGATTTCCTTCACCTCGGATTCTAGGGCTGTTAACCTAGCATCCAAATCAGCGTCTCGCGCCTTCTCCGCAGCGTCTCGCGCCTTCTGTGCTTCCTCCATCTCTAGGAGTTTTTGGAGGATCTGTTCGTTCATATCCATCAGTTAATACCTCCCAGTTTAAGTTAAGACTATTATACACTATGTGAACCGGAAAATGCAACTTTTTTTCTTACGCCGGTGCTATCCGTTCTCCCTTATAGGAGCAACCTCCTGGTTGCGGTGTCGTTTGGAGCTCGCTCCTACAAAAAGAGGTTTCGGATGATTGACCCAAATGTCAGATATTTGAATGCGACTGACACCCGTCCACGTTAATACAAGCACCTGTAACAAGACTCGCGCGTGCCGAAGCAAGGAAGACGACTACGTCCGCAATCTCCTCCGGTTTCCCAAAACGGCCGAGCGGCATATCACTTTTAACGAAAGCGGCCATCGCACCCGGGTCTGCCTCCATACGGCGTGCCCAACCGCCGCCGGGGAATAGAATCGACCCGGGCGCAATACTGTTCACGCGGATATTATCCGGGGCGAGTTCCTTCGCGAGAGATTTCGCCATGCTAATCTCGGCGGCTTTCGCGGCGTTATAGGTGATATGGCCGCCGCCTTCTCTGCCGTAAATAGAGGCTATCATCAAGATGACACCGCCCCCCTGTTTCTGCATCGTCGGGATAGCCTGTTGGTTAATCCGCGCAGCCGAGACGAGATTCAGATCGAGCACTTCATGCCACTCGGTAGCCGAAATCTCTGCCAAAGAGGTCTTCCTGCTACCGCCGACGTTGTTAACGACGACATCAATCCTGCCGTATTTTTCGACTGTTACCGCCATAAAGGCGTTGACTTGTTCGGTGTCTGTCACATCTGTCGGTTTCGCGAAGACTTCCGCGCCTTTCGCGATGAGTTCATTCGTTACATTCTGTAGTGTTTCGGGGGTTCTGCCGCAGATGCTGAGCCGTGCCCCCTCGTCAGCGAAGCCGTGCGCGATGGCGCGTCCAATGCCGCGGCTTGCACCCGTTACGATCACAACTTTATCCTTGAGTCCTAAATTCATTATGAGCCTCTTTTTCTACGATTTTCCGCGGCGGGATTTGATGTCCCCCGCTGCCGGATTTGGGTATCTTTTATTATAGCAGATTCGCTAGGAAAATGCCAATTTTAATTTTTCCTTGACATTAAATCTTTGGGATGGTATAATTTTACCAATACGTTCGGCGGAGTAAAAAATACCTTGAAAATCCACAGACCTTGTGGTAAAATAAAATCGGAGGTAAACAACTGATGGCCTACTATATCACTGATGAATGTATCGGGTGCATGGCGTGCCTTACCAATTGTCCGGTTGACGCGATTACCGGCGACCGGAATATGTTGCACATCATCGATCCGAACATTTGTATTGATTGCAGCGCGTGCGGGATGGTTTGTCCGGTCGAGGCAATCCGCGACCAGTTCGGCGAAGTGTGCAAATTCATCCGCCGCCCGACGCACCGTCCGATCGCTGTTATCTACGAAGAACTCTGCTCCGGGTGCGATTTCTGCGTCCATATCTGCCCGTGGGAATGTCTTGAACTGAAAGACCCCGAGACTGGCGAGCATGCCGAAAGTTTCTTCGGAATTTGCGAACTCGTCAAACCGAAGGATTGCGTCGGATGCAAACTCTGCGAGGAAGTCTGCATCAAAGACGCTATCCGCATTGAATCCCCGGTGCTGCTGGAACTTGAGGATGCTGCAGGCTAAGGACGCGCGGTGTAATCAGGAGTTCTCTCCTATTTACCGTAGGACAAGGGACTGCCCTCGTATCGCCTCAGTTTCCACCCGGAAAATCGCTAACGGCGGCGGGACCCGTTCAGGAAAAATGTCGTGGCACGTACGGATTTCTATAACCCCAATTTAGTCGTCGTCATCTCAGGCCCGTCTGGCTCGGGAAAAAGCACCGTCGTCAAAGCGCTTTGCCAGGCCGACGAGACGTTAAGACTCGCTGTTTCCGCAACGACGCGCGCGCCGCGCCCACGCGAAGTAGATGGCGTGGATTATCACTTTCTGTCAAAGGCAGAATTTAAGAACCAGATTCAACAGGATGGGTTCCTCGAATGGGCAGCATATGGCGGCAATTTTTACGGCACGCTTAACTCTGAAATCGTGGCGGCACAAACTGAGGGGAAAGACGCTGTTTTGGAGATTGAAGTTCAAGGAGCTCTACAAGTCCGCAAGCAGATAGGGCCCGATACTGCCCGAATCCTACTCATCTTCATTGTCCCTTCGGCATTTGCTAATTTGGACGAACGGCTCCGCGGCAGGAAAACAGAATCGGAGGCAGAACTGACGCAGCGTCTGACTATAGCGACATCCGAAATCTCCCAACTCTCGCACTACGACTACTGCGTCATCAACCACGATGGCGGGCTACAACAGGCTGTGGCCCAAACTCAGGCGATTATTGCAGCAGAACGGTGCCGAATTGATGCAGGTTTAACGGAAATGATTAACCAACGGTTCAGCATCAAACGTAACCAGAATCAACAAGAGAGGTAAATCTTCACAACGTCATCCCGCGTCCCGTAGGGCGAGGGGCGTCACGCCGAAACTTTGTCATATCTGCAGCCTCGCTGCAGATATGTCCACTGTCCCGCGCCATGCAATTCAATGTTTTACTTCGGCTGGCGCAATGCAAATCCTATTCCTATTCGGAAACTTTGTCAAAACGTGAGATTGTAAGTCCTACTCATAAAATGGAACTCAGAGATCCGACTATCATCTTAGGCGTTACCGGCGGCATCGCCATCCACAAATCGCTAGATCTGGCGAGTCAACTCGTCAAGCGTGGTGCCGATGTGCATACCGTGATGACAGCCAACGCCACGCGCCTCGTGCAGCCGCTGCAATTCCAAGTTATCTCACGAAATCCGGTGTTGTTGGACCTGTTTGCCGCAGGTACCGACTGGAAGCCGCCCCACATCGAGCTCGCCGACCGCGCTGCGTTGCTCATGATTGTGCCAGCGACTGCCAACATCATCGGGAAGATGGCCAACGGTATCGCCGATGACGCGCTCTCTACCGTTGCTGTTTCCGTGCATTGTCCAATCCTCCTCGCACCGGCGATGAACGGACACATGTATCACAATCCGATAGTGCAACGGAATATGGAGACGCTGAAAGCGCACGGAGTCCACTTCATTGAACCTGCCAGCGGCGATTTAGCGTGCGGCTATGAAGGCGTTGGCCGGCTAAATACGGTAGATGTAATTCTCCAACACGCCGCCGAGGTGCTTGCGGCGCGCGTACAAAGCGCGCCTACCGAAACGGCCGAAGACTTCCCGCTGCCCGTAGGGCGAGCACCTGTCCCTCGCCACGATGACTTGCAAGGCACACGAATTCTCGTGACAGCGGGAGCGACACGCGAATACATCGACCCGGTCCGCTTTATTACCAACCGCGCTAGCGGAAAGATGGGATGCGCCATCGCGGCAGCGGCGAGAGACCGCGGGGCAGACGTGCTACTCATCTGTGGGCACACCACCCTGTCGGCACCGAGAGGTATCGCGACCCGGTGTGTAGAGACAACGCTTGAGATGCATGAGGCAGTCTTGCGCGCTTTTGATGAGACAGATGTCGTCGTCATGGCGGCAGCCCCTGCCGATTATCGTCCAACTCAACGGACACCGCAGAAGTTAAAGAAGATGGACGGGCCGTTGACGCTCGCATTTGAAAGGAATCCGGATATCGCGCAGACCCTCGGTGAACGTAAAACCGAGCAATTTCTCGTCTGCTTCGCCGCTGAAACGGAGAATCTGCTTGACAATGCCAAAAAGAAATTAGTCCGCAAAAACTGCGATCTTATCGTTGCAAACGATGTTCTCGCCGAGGGTGCCGGGTTTGAATCGGATACCAACATTGTCACCTTATTAGACCGGGGTGGGAAATGCGAGGAGCTCCCGCGCCTCTCCAAACGCGACGTAGCAGATGCGATTTTGACGCGAATTGTTTCCATGAGAAACACTAAATAATCTCTCGCGGCCTGTAAGCCGAGGGGCGTTACACTGAAACGCTGGCATCTCTGCAGCCTCGCTGTAGAGATGTCCACTGGCACTCGCCATCCCATGGCCTCACCAGAAAACTCGGTAGGCGCGGTTTGCGACTGCGCACCCATAAAAACACGGAGACTCATTTTATGATACGAAACCATGTCCAATCTTTGGTTGAAGAGAAGGGCATCGAATTTTTCCTCTGCTCTTTCGTAGAGATGAGCGGCGCGCCGAAGGCGAAAGTCATCCCCTCAACGCACCTCAACGATATGGCTGAAGAGGGCGCAGGGTTCGGCGGGTTTGCCGCCGGCGAAATCGGGCAATGGCCGCACGACCCGGAGATGGCGTGCATCCCCGACCTGAATTCCCTCACCGTCGTGCCGTGGCGCAAAAACCTCGCCTGGGTAGCAGGCGACATGTATGTCGAGGGTGAATCGTGGTATTGCTGTCCGCGCACCATTCTGCGCAGGCAATTAGAGAAAGCGAAGGCGCAAGGTTACGTCTTTAACGTCGGCGTTGAGGCGGAATTCATTCTGTTGAAGCAGAACGAAGACGGGCAATACGCCCCATGGGACACGCTGGATACGCTGGATAAACCGTGCTATGACCTGCGCGCATTGCACCGCAATCTTGACATGATGACCACCTTGATCAAATACATGCAAGAATTAGGGTGGGAGCCTTACGCGAATGACCACGAGGATGCAACGTGCCAATACGAGACGAATTGGACATACGCCGACGCGCTCACGACGGCGGACCGGCACACCTTTTTCAAATGGATGGTCAAAACGGTTGCGGAAGAACGCGGCTGGTTGGCAACGTTTATGCCGAAGCCGTTCACCAATCTGACCGGCAACGGCGCGCACTTCCACATGAGCCTCTGGGATGAAAACGATCAGACGAACTTGTTCCTTGATGAGAACGATGCGTGCGGTTTGACGCAACTCGCCTATTGGTTCACCGGCGGGATTCTGAAACATGCCAAGGCAATTACGGCGGTCGCGAATCCGCTGGTTAACAGTTACAAACGCCTCGTCCGTGGCGCGCCGCGGTCTGGCGCATCGTGGGCACCCGTCTACGTCACCTACGGCGCGAACAACCGGACGCAGATGATTCGCATTCCCGCGCCGGGACGCATCGAGAACCGCTTAGGCGACGGTGCAGCGAACCCTTATCTGACGATGACGGTTCTTCTCGCCGCCGGATTGGATGGCATCGAAAACCAGATCGACCCCGGGAAACGAAATGTGGACAACCTTTACGAGGTCCCGGAAGATGAACTGAAGCGGCGGAACATCGGTTTTCTGCCGACGACGCTCAGCGACGCAATCGATCATCTTGAAAAGGATGAAGTCATCAAAAACGCGCTCGGCGTTGATTATGCCGATTACTACATCGAAGTCAAGCGCGCAGAGTGGAATAGTTACAATCGGAGTGTCAGCCAGTGGGAGACCGACAACTACTTGGCAATCTATTAATCGGGAAAGTCCTATAGGCGCGCTTTGAAAGCGCGCCTACCCCAATTACACACTTCGCGCAGGTCAAAAAAATCATGACGCTCCACCAACAAGTGCGCGACTTCTTCGCGATTAATGGTACCCGGCCCAAAAAGCGGTTGGGGCAACACTTCCTCACGAATCCAGACGTTCTCGCGCTCATTCTTGAGGCAGGAGAGGTGGCCGATACGGACACCGTGATAGAAATCGGTGCAGGGTTGGGCTGCCTCACCGCCGCCTTGGCAGCGCGCGCAAAACAGGTAATCGCCGTTGAAGTGGACGCGCTGTTGTACGCGGCGTTGGAAGCACAGTTTTCAGCAAACTCACATATCCGGCTTATCCACGCCGATATCCTCAAATTGGACTTTGATGCGTTGTTGAAACCAGCCACGCGCCCCAAGGTTATCGCTAACTTGCCCTATCACATCACAACCCCTATCTTGTGGAAATTCTTAGCGCACCACGAGCAAATCGACAGCTGCGTGCTGATGATGCAGAAGGAAGTAGCGGAACGAATGGTCGCCTCACCCGGCGGAAAAGATTACGGTGCCTTGACAATCGGTATCTCTTACTATGCCGAGGCAGCGTTGATTGCGATGCTGTCCCCGGATAACTTTTACCCTCCCCCCAAAGTGGAATCGGCACTCCTCAAATTAACGATGCGCGATGCACCCCCGGTCGCGGTGGACGATGAAGAATTTTTCTTTCATATAGTCCGAACAGCGTTTCGGATGCGGCGGAAGATGTTGAAAAATGCCTTGGCGAGCGGTAAGTTTGCGGCATCCGACGCGTTAACTTCAGCGTTTGAAGCACTCGATATATCCCCCCAGCGGCGCGCGGAGACATTGGACATTGCTGAATTTGCGGCGTTGGCAAATTTGCTGGCGCGATGATTGCCTACCTTACCAATCCCAGCCCATCAGGACAGACTTCTCTAGTTGTTCGTTGCACATTCAGGTCAACTGAAAATCCTAACATGACGTTAAACGCGATGTTGACTTCATTGCCAGAAGACTCGCTGTGGCCCGTAGGGTGAGGGAAAACCTGTCCCTCGCAATATCAATGTAAATCAAGACATCGTCTCGACTGCCTAATAAGTTAACGTCTACTGCACGGGTGCAGCCGAACAATCGCTAGGAACAAAAAATGAAAAACGTGAGCAGTCTTTTCTGGCTGCTGTTTCTTCTCGCGAGGCCAATAGCAGCCTTTTCCCAAACCGGCACGGTAGAAGGCACCGTCTTCAATCAGAGCACTGGAACACGCCTAGCCGGTGCCGATGTGCATCTGCTTGAGACAGACGAGCACCAAACCACCGATGCAGAGGGACGATTCGCGTTCACTGGCATTGCCCCGGGCACCTACATAGTGTCCGTATCGCATCCGACGTTCAACGCGCCGAAACAAAGCACGCTTGAGGTAAAAGCGGATGAGACGACGCAGGTGGAAATCCGCATCGGCGAAATCGTCGCGTTGGAGAAAATTGTCGTGGAAGGGGAACGACTGCCGCCTACCGTGAGCCGGAAGGATATTCGCAAAAGCGAGTTAATCCGTCTCCCCGGCACGGGACGCGATGCTTTTAAGGGCCTTACGACGCTGCCGAGTATCGGCATTCCGAATGATGTCTTCGGTATCCTCTATATTCGTGGTGCCGCACCGGGCGACACCCTTTATTACTTCGATCGGGTGCCGTTCGGATACCCGTTCCATTACGGCGGCCTCATCTCAACTGTGAATGTGGATGTCATTGATGAGATTCAGATTTACGCCGGTGGTTACGGTGCGGAATTTGGCGTAGATTCGCAGGCGGTGTTGGACATCCGTTCGCGCGAACGTGCAGCTAAAAAATGGGGCGGCGTGGTTGACATGAATATCTTCTACCCCAAAGCGTTCGTTGAGCGGAAAATCGGAGAGAAGGGATATGCTTATGTCGCGGCGCGCCGCTCCATTCCCGATCTCATCTTCGGACTCTTCTTCAATTTTACGATTCCCTATGTTTCGGATTATCAGTTCAAATTCGCTTATGAACTCACGGACAAGCATCATCTGACACTGAACGCCTTGAGCGCGAGCGATCATTTCGATTTCTCCAACGCCGATTTAGGACAAGAAGAGGAAGTCGCTCCATTTAATGCCTATTTCAAAAACGGGTTTGAAGGGGGTGGCATCCATCTCCGTTCGGAGTTTACGCCGCAGCTTACGTCGCATCTGTCGCTGACGCGTTCGCTCAATTTCCTCAATATCAATTTCGGTGCCGCCACAGGTGAAGAGGCGAGTGATACTGCTGAAGACTTCAGGTACAACGTCGTGGTGAACGCGCCTATCTATACGCTCCGCGAGGATGTGACGTATCACTTAACGCCGACGCTTCGGTTTGAACCCGGCTTCCTCATGGCTTTCGGTTCGCCGAAAAGTTTTGAAGTGTCAAGCGTTCCCGCCATACCTTCTGAGGCCGGGGAGGATATCGAGATAGAATGGCGAGAAACACGCGACGACTTCAACCTCCAGGTCCGCCGAACTGAAGGTTACCTACAAGCCCGCTATGAACCTGTATCCTTTCTGTCAGCAGCCGCGGGCGTGCGGCTGGATTATCTCAATCTGACAGAGGAACTTTCCGTTCAGCCGCGGGCAGGTGTGGTGTTCACGCTGCCGAACGGTTCCGATCTTCGGTTGGCTTACGGCCGCTATGAGCAGAGTCCAAAACCGTTTCAGTTGTTTGCTGAAACGGGAAATCCTTCTCTGAAGTCTAGTATCGCGCACCACTATATCGCCGAATTAGAGCACGCGCTGTCGCCGCAGACAGAGTTCAAGTTGGCGGGGTATTACAAAACATTGGCGGATATGGTAACCCGTGATGAAACCGAAGGCTATCTCAATCGGGGAGATGGGTTTATTAGCGGTGCCGAGGTCTTCGTGCGGCACCGGGTCAGCGAGAAGTTCTTCGGCTGGTTCTCTTATGCGTGGACGCATGCCGAGCGACGCGCGCATCCGAATGCCGACTATCAACCCTATCTCTTTGATAACACCCATATCGTCAGCATTGTCGGCAATTACAGCCTCACGCCGAGGGTTGAGGTTGGCGCGAAGTGGCAATTTTCAAGCGGCACCGCCTCCGTCCCACTGAGCGAATTGATTCTCATTCAAGACCCGGGGACACGAGGCATGCACCCGCTTTTCTCTGGGGAGATTGGCTCTTCCTTCCTGACAAATCTACCCATTTATCATCGACTAGATCTGCGGATGACTGCCAAAAGGGAATTGTGGGGCCTCCCGCTCACCGGATCTGTGGAAGTGTTGAATGTCTACAACCGCAGAAATGTGATGAAACTCACTTTCTCCGATGAGATTCTGGAATCGATTTCAGTTGACGAAGACTTTGACGCTGAAGAGTTGGATGTCTTAACAGAAATACCGCAGTTCCCTTTTCTTGTTTCTACCGGCATCATCTATAAATTTTAGTTTTTGCCAATTCTTGGCAATTCGGATGAAGGAAATGGTACAATTGAAATGTAGAGGACTGACGCTGGATGTATCCGTAAGTATGAAGCGCGCGGGGTGAAACCGTGCCTACCGGACTCTGTCGATTTTTACGTCAGTCCTCACGTATCTAATTTTTCGCGCAATGAGGAGAAATTTACCTGAATGACGAAGCAGTTTTTTTACGGTGTGTTGGTGGTGTTGTGGTTTCCATTAGCCTCCCTTGCACAAACCGGACAAATTGAAGGCACCGTCTCTCGCCAAGACACCGGTGCGCCTTTGGCTGACGCGGAGGTCCGCCTCATCCAGACAGCCCAACGTCAAACCACTGATGAAAATGGGCGGTTTGTCTTCACAGATATCCCCGAGGGCACCTATACCTTAGCTGTCTCGGTGCCGGAGTCCCAAATGACGATGCGAACCACTGTCACTGTCATCGCAGGGGAGACGGTGAAACCTGAGATTAACGTCGATATGGAGACGTATCAATTGGAGGGAGTAGAGGTAACGGATAAACGGGATGCGAAAACCGTGAGCAAAAAGAGCCTCGGTTCCAAGGAGCTGACTCGTTTGCCCGGCACAGGCGGTGATGTGCTGCGTGCCTTGCCCGCGCTCCCCGGCATCGGCGTAGCAAACGATTTTAGCGGCGCGCTCTATATCCGGGGCGGCTCCGACGAGGACAATCTCTACTATTTTGACCGGGTGCCGTTTGGATACCCCTACCATTTCGGCGGGCTTGTTTCCTCCGTGAGCTCCGAGATTATCGACCGGATTGATGTCTACGCCGGCGGCTACGGCGCAGAATTTGGGATAGACTCGCAGGCAGTCATTGACATCTATTCGCAGGATAGTAGCCGCGGCGGCCTGCACGGAAAATTCAACCTGAATCTGCTTTACTCGGAAGGCGTGCTTCAAGGCGATATCGGAGACAACGGATACTGGTACGCCGCCGGACGACGCAGCTACATTGACCTGTTTGTTGATTCGTTGTCGTTTGATACCGGCGCGATTACGGCATTTCCGCGCTTCTGGGATTACCAACTCAAAGGCGGCTATGACTTGGGGGACAAACATCAATTGTCGGTGAACCTCTTCGCATCCGGCGACCGGTTTGCGTTCAGACAGGAGGGCGAAGACGTGGACGAAGAATTCCGGGGCGACGCACAGTTTCAAAGCGGTTTCAACGGCGCGGGCATCCACCTCCGCTCCCTTCTGTCAGACCGGTTAACCTCTTTTTTATCCTTAACCCGTTCGGATTTGTTGTTCAACTTTGATGTCGGGGATGCGTTTTCACTCAACCTCGACGCGCCGAGTTACGTTCTCCGCGAAGATCTCACATTCAACGTGACACCCGAGCATCAACTGGAATCCGGCCTGGTCCTCGCCTTGCAGCCCGGCAAAGTCACCGGCACTTTCAGCCGCATACCCGATGAAGGCGAAGATGATTACGACATCCGCTTTGAGGAACGGCAGAAGGTGGATGAGTACGTCCGAGGACAGCGGGTTGAAGGATACCTGCAAGATCGGTTCGCATTGATGCCGATGTTATCCGTTGTTTTCGGGATGCGGTTTGATTATTTCAATCGCATTGATGAACTCTCCATCCAGCCGCGCGGCAGCATTCTGGTAGAACTGCCAAATCGTTCAGAGCTCCAATTCTCCTATGGCGTTTACAACCAGAGCCCGCAGCCCTGGCTGCTCTCTTCTTCGATTGGAAACCCGGAGTTGAACGCGAGTGAGGCGAGTCACTACATCGTGGAATTAACGCAGGAACTGTCGTCCGATACGGAGATTAAGATGGCTGGCTACTATAAAGACCTCAACGGCCTCGTAACTTCCGATGGAGAGGGTAGTCATCTGAATCAAGGGCTCGGCTATGCGCAAGGTGCTGAGATTTTCCTGCGGCACCGTATCGGCGAACGGTTTTTCGGCTGGGTATCTTATGCCTACGCGCTCTCGATGCGCCGCGACCGGCCCGAAGAACCCTATCGTCTTTATTCGTTTGACCAGGCGCACGTCGCCACTTTCGTCGCGAGTTATAACCTTTCGCCGACGTGGGAGATTGGCGCGAAATGGCAATACCGGACCGGAAACCCTTACACGCCTATTACTGGGGCCACCTCTGGGATTGACCCGAGAAACGGAAAAGCCATCTGGATTCCGACTTATGCTGAGACGAATTCAGACCGGCTGCCGCCTTATCATCGGTTGGATCTGCGCGTCAGTAAAACCTTTAAATTTAGCGGGTGGCAGCTGGGTGTCTTCTTGGAGCTCCTCAATGCCTACAACCGCGCGAATTTGTTGCAATACAACTACAGTGCGGATTACAAGACAAAGGAGCCGCTCAATCAGTTCCCGCTCATTCCGTATTTAGGCGTTTCGGCGGAATTTTGATTCAGAGCGGTCCTCGCGCCTGTCTGTAAGGGCGGATGTCGTTCATATCCGCCCGTAGCCCGCGAAAAAATGAGCCGTTTCTTTTTTTAAACATCATTCTGAAGGCATTTCTTGCACTACGGGGATGACGTAACTCCGAATCGTCAGATTCCCGGCCACCGTCTCTGT
This sequence comes from uncultured Poribacteria bacterium, assembly GCA_958296135.1. Lineage (GTDB taxonomy): Bacteria > Poribacteria > WGA-4E > WGA-4E > WGA-3G > AGPOR5. Next base: position 1,724,366 of record CATQHZ010000001.1, on the reverse strand, counting down.
CTCAGCACGCGATTCGGGGTTTTTGCGGTAGTCAAACACTACGTAATATCCCACAGCGACACCCTCTAACTTGAGATAGGCGGCGAGTTGCGTCTTGCCGGCTCGGTAGGATTTCTCGCCTTGCCACGTTTTTGTTTCAACGATGTGCTTCCGCCCGCGGTGATTCACCATCAGATCTATCCGTCCGCGCCCGGTTTGCACTTCAAGATGCATCACGCCGTGGACCTGGCGGACAAACAGGTCTAGATAGGCCAGCAGGAGGTGCTGTCCGACGTATTCTTTCGGTGTCTGTGGCACCTGTAGGATGCGGAAGCCTGCGCGTGCGATGAAATCGCGGAAATTATCCAGGAGCCGTGTCATGTCAATTTCGCCCGCGTCCGAGAGGTAATCGTCAACACCGTTGTCAGTGTCTTGCGGGTAGTATTCGTCCTCCAATCCGTTAACCGCTGGTTTGAAGGTTTGCAGGATGCAGTAGAGGTAAATAGGGTTTGCAATCTCGCACATCCGGTCGGCTCCTCTCTTGATGACACCGTAGGTGGCGAGTTCGCTGACGACTTCATCATACAAATTGAACGCTCTCCCTCTATCGGATGATGTAATTTGCATGAGGACGCGTTGGAAACGTGGCTCTCGACGAACATTCGTGGCGAGGTGTGTCAGGTTGACATTCCCTTCTTCAAGAAGTTGCTGGTGCGCAGTGAAAAAGTGCGCCATGCCGATTATCTCGGTTTTTGGAATGTCCATCTTCTCCGTGAGAATCCGCGCGAGATAGTTGACGAGCACCGGATGCCCACCTGTCTGCCGGTGAAGGCGTTCAACGACTTCTGGCGCGAAGGCCTGTCCGACTTCCTCGGTATACTGCCCAAGGAGTTCCTGCACCTGTTCAAGAGTGAAGTTCAACAACTTGAGCTCATCTTGGATATTAAAGGGCGAGATGGACGCATTGTAGTTGAGTTGCGTGATGTTCTTCACGCCGACGATGGAGACGCTGTAGGGACACCGATTTCTATCAGAGAGATAGATGCGGCGGAGGGTATGCAGAAAATCACTGACTACCTCTCGTGGAATGCCATCAAATTCGTCAATGACAACGACAACCCGCTGATTCGGCAGAAACCTTGACAATTCTCCAAAGAACTCTTTCATTGAAAAGGCATCGGTTAATGTCGTGTTCGCCAAAAAGTGCGCAAAGAGGTCGGGTAGCACCTGCCCGCGACTCTGGAAAACTTTCTCTATCTCCGCGCGAATATCGTTGGAAAGGTAACGGTAAAAATCCAGCGGTGTGGCTTTCTCATACGCCTCAAAATTCAGTGAAACGGAGAAATAGTCCGGCGCTGTGGATGCGAGTTCATTCAGAGCGGTTTGGAAGAACGTCGTCTTCCCGGTTTGGCGTGGGGCAAAAAGAACAATGTATTTTCCTCTCTTCACCCGTTGGATGAAATCGGTAACCTCCGCTGTGCGCGCGACGATGTAGTTCTCTTCCGGGTATACGATGCCCGCTGTTTGGAAATATCGCATTTTCTAGCCTCTACTGTTTTGCTGCGTGTGGAAATCTACGTGTCTCTATTTTATCATACTTTCCAGTGAAGGTCAAGCAATTTACTGAACTATCAGAACGATTGAGTTTTCCCCGTCTGTAGTTCGGGCTCGCCTGAAGATTCAGTCTTAACTCGGACAATTTTCCCAAGCGGCCCGCAGCGGAAACCGTGCAATCCTCGCTCTTGCTTGTAAGGGCGGATGTCGTTCATATCCGCCCGGATCCCGCGAAAAAAATGAGCCGTTCCTTTTTTAAACTTCATCCGAGCCTGACTTCTTCAGGAACTCGCACGCTCAACGGGGTCCAAGCTCAGGCGAGTTTGCCCTACGAACTTTGACTTGACAAACCTTTTCAGATACGCGATACTTAATGAAATTGGCAAATTCTGTAGTTCGGGCTCGCAACCCGCCGATGTCAGTGATAACGGGAGCCCAACCAGGTCTAGATTAGATGAAGTCTCATTTAACCTTACTCATGCTCATCATTCCGATGGTGGCCTTCGCGCAAAACGACACCGAAACGGATGCTGACATGCATCAACTTGCCCCCATTGAAATTGTGGCGCAGCGACTCGGCAAAAATCCGCGGACGATGGGCGCAGAAATGCTACAGGATATCCCGGGCAGTGCAGATGATCCGTTTCGGGCCATTACGCTCCATCCGAGCATCGGCCCACTGAACGATTTCATGGGAATACTCTCTGTCCGAGGCGGCGCGCCCGGCGATAACCGTTATTATTTCGACCGGCTGCCCTTGCGATTTCCGTATCATCTACTCGGCATTGTCTCTGTCGTCAGTGCCGATGTTATTGAACGGATTGACGTTTATCCGGGTGGGTTTGACGCGAAGTTCGGCGCGGATTCACAGGCGGTGATTGACATCCATTCCCGTCCGAAAATCGCGCCCGGGAGATGGATGCCCCACGGGACAGTGAAGGTTAATCCTATCTATTCCGAAGCATTCTTAGGTGGAAAAATAGCACGTAACGTCGCTACAAACGTGGCGCGAGGGCCTGTCCCTCGCCATCCAGTCCAAGTTTCCACAGATGCCGAATTCCTCGAAAATGAGGTGCCCGGCCACGGGTATTGGTATGCCTTCGGCAGACGTAGTTATCTAGGGCCATTTTACGAGTTGGCCTCGCAGCTAGTAGAGTTGGATGACCCGGTGCGAGAGGTGCCGAGTTTCTGGAGCTATCAGTTCAAAGGCGTTTACAAACTGAACAGCACGCATGGCGTTGTTATCAACGCGGTCTCGGCGTATGATTCCTCCAAATTAGAACTGAGCGCGAGAGAGACACACGAGAGTGACCTCAGAGGGGAAGTCGATTCCGATAACCCCTTCGACGTTCAAGGAGTTCACCTCTACTCGCAGTTTTCCCCGGAGTTGCGTTCAATTGTGTCGCTCACCCGTTCGTTTTCGGAACAGGAGTTGGCGTTTGGCGAGGGATATTTCTATCGCGATGCTGCGTCTGACTATGCTCTCCGCAACGATTTAACCTACGCCGCTTCTGGCCATACCGATGTAGAGTTCGGATTTCTGCTTTCCAGCAGCCCAACGACGCTTATCAGCGATGGCGCGCGCCGGGTGGAAGAGGGTGACGTGGACTACGAGTACAGGATTCGGCGCGGCGGCAAAAAAGTCTCCGTTATTGAAACCGCAGCCCTTCACCGTTTTGAGGGATATGTGCAGGCGCGCCATCAGCCGCTATCGTTTTTATCTGGCACGGCAGGCGCGCGCCTGAGTTACTTTAATCTGATAGACAGCCTATCCCTTCAGCCGCGCGGGTCGCTCAGCTTCGCGCTCAGTTCAGATGCCTCCCTGCACGTCAGTTACGGCCGCTATGCACAGAGTCCACGGCTAGATCAGGCGGTACTTGGCAATAGCAATCTGTTTTTGACTCCGAGCCACGCGACGCATTATGTCGTGGAATTGGAACAGGAGCTCGCTTCCCAAACGAAGATATATCTCGCCGGCTACTACAAAAACCTCCGCGATCTGATTGTTTACAACAAAATTGCCAGACAATATCAGAACGCCCAAGGCGGCTTCGCGCGAGGGGTTGAAGTGTCACTCCAGCACAAAATTTCGGCGGCGTTTGAGATGTGGGTGGCGTATGCCAACACCGTATCCAAGCGGCGCGATTTTCCGGCGGAAGCGGAGCGGCTCTATTCTTACAACAAACCACATTCGGTGACAGCGGCGGCGCGCTACAGCAATGCATCGTGGCACATCGGCGCAAAGTGGCAATATATGAGTGGGGCTCTCTACGCACCACTTGCCGGGCGCGAACGGTATACCAATCCCTTTACGCAAGAGAAAAAGTGGGTGCCGATTTACGCGGCGCAGAAACGGACTGCACCGTATCACCGCTTGGACCTGTCGATGGCATACGCCAGGCCGCTCGGCGACTTGCTAAAATTGAAGGTTAGCCTTGAAATCTGGAACGTCTATAACCGCGCCAATTTCTTCCAAGTCCGTTACGACAGCGGCTTTACTGAAGAGGTGCCGAATTATCAATTGCCCATCCTGCCGTTTTTGGCGGTGTCATTGGAATTTTAACACAAAACAAACCCGGTATGCGCGGTTTTCAACCGCTCTCGTTCTGGCACAAGCACTTGCATGAAAATTCTGTATTCAATAGGACAATTTTTTCGGGCAGTGTGCAGCGTCTCCGCGCGCATTGCACCCGAGTGTAAAGGCGGATGTCTATATCCGCCTGTCTGTTGGAATGAACCGATTTCTTTTTTAAACTTCATCAAATCGCGCCTATTGGAAAAATTGCCGCCCTTACAAGTTGTGGTAAAAAAATTATTAACCCAATTTGCCTCTTTTGCGTCTAAAAATTAATTGCGACGAAATCACCGTCTGTAGATGGAGCTCGCCAGTTCCCAAGCACGGCGAAATCAGATGAAGATTCAGTAAACAAACGGGTAATTTTTCCGCCAACTACGGGCGGATATAGAAATTTGCCCTTACCATTTTTATCCGCAGGAGGCACTTTTTTGGACGACTATCTATCTTCTTTACCAGCTAGAATCGCCTTATGCATGGGCGTGCTGCTGTGCATCGTTGCTCTCGGCGCGCAGGCTGAAGCAAACGGCTACCAGACAGAAGCATATCGCACATACCAGAGCATTGAGATTGACGGAGACCTGGGCGAATCGGATTGGCAGAACGCCGAACCGATGACGCGATTCGCGCAGATTGAACCGTATGAAGGCGAAGCCCTCACCGAACCGATGGAGGTGCGCATCCTCTACGATAACGAGAATATCTATTTTGGATTTACCTGCTACGACTCCGATATGTCAAAACTCATTGCGAACGAGATGCGCCGCGATGCCCGCGACATACACGAGAACGACAACGTCTTTCTACTGTTGGATACCTATAACGACAAACGGAGCGGGTTTTTCTTCCGCATGAACGCCCTCGGCGCGATACAGGACAGAGCCGTGACGAACAGCGGCGACACGTTCAATACCGACTGGGATGCCATCGTCAAATGCAAAGCGAAAATCAACGATGGGTATTGGACGTTGGAGTTCAGCATTCCGTTCAGTCAACTCCGCTTTAATAAACGCGAGCCGATGGTATGGGGCATCAATGTGGGACGCGAGCTCCCGCGGAACCAGGAGGAGTCCATCTGGGCCCCGGTTCCCGCCTCTTATGGCGGCCTGGCGAAGTATCGGACAGCGAATGTCGGTTCGCTTGTCGGTTTGGAGGGTATCGCGCCCTCGCGTCACCTGGAAGTCCTACCGTATGTGCTACCCGGCATCACGCAGGCAAATGGCGACGGAGACTTGCTGCAGACGACGCGCGAATTCAAGGTGGGATTTGACGCGAAATACGGCATCACCTCAAACCTCATCGCCGATATCACCTATAACACCGACTTTGCACAAGTTGAGGCAGACCAGGAGCAGGTAAACCTCACCCGATTTAGCCTCTTTTTTCCAGAAAAGCGTCCCTTCTTTTTAGAAGGCGCGGGGTTGTTTGATTTCGGGGTGCCGCGGAGCAGTTTCCGACGGCCGCCGCCGATGTTACTCTTCTATAGCCGGCGCATCGGACTCGCACAAGGCAACGCAATCCCGATTATCTTCGGCGGAAAATCCACCGGCAAAGTTGGCTCCTACGGCGTGGGGTTTCTCAACGTGCTTACCGATGAATTCTTCGATGATGGGACTGACGAACTGGTTGAAATTCCGCGCACCAACTATTCGGTGATGCGGATTACCAAGGATGTCGCCTCCGGCTCGCGCATCGGCATGATTGCTGTTAACAAAGATGAAATCGGCGATTACAATCGCGCCGGCGGTGTGGATTTTGAATACCGGCCAAGCAACAGGCTGGATGTGCGCGGCATGTGGTCCCGGACGTTTGAACCTGGAATGTCTGGGAAAAATAATGCGTGGTATCTCGGCACCCGCTGGCGGAACGACATTTTCCGCGCGTCAGGTTCTTACACCGATATTGACGAGGATTTCAACCCGGCAGTGGGTTATGTCCGGCAAAGCGGCATCCGACGCGTGCAAGGACAATTCCGTTGGGCCCCCAGACCACAGAAATACGGCATCCGTGAAATTTACTCGGGACCCGAAATCGACCTGGTCTTCAATCAGGATAACGAATTGGAGCAGTGGGAGGTGAACAACACGCAGTGGTTCAGTTTCTCATCAGGCGACTCCCTTATGTTATTTGCGAAACGGGAGTTTGAGCGGCTTGACGCAGATTTTGAGATTCGCGATGACGTGATTATCCCCATCGGCGACTATCAATACAGCGGGTTCGGCGGACGAATTTCCACGAGCGACAGCCGGCCGTTCAATACCACAACCGGGTTTGAGTTGGGGAATTTCTATAACGGCGACATACGGAAGTTCTATGTGCACATGACGCTAAAACCGACCGGTCAGATGAGTCTAGAGGCGTTCTACCAATTTAACCGCGTCACCCTCCCCGCAGGCGATTTTGACGCGAACCTCTTCACGAGCCGGTTCAACTATTCGTTCTCCACGAGTCTCTTCGCCAAACTCTTCGCACAGTGGAACACCGACGCGCAGGTGGTGTCGACAAACTTCCTGATTAACTACATTTACCGTCCGGGAAGCGATTTCTATTTAGTTTTCAATCAGACTTACGATACGGACAGAACCACGAAGGCGGCCCTGCTAGATTCAACGGTAGTGGGGAAATTCACGTATTGGTGGAATCTTTAGCATAATTGGACGGCGAGCCCCCGGCCTTTGTAGGTGGTGCTCGCCTGAGCTGAACCTGTCTGACAGGGCCAGACGCGTGCCGGCTGTCCTCGTCTGTAAGGGCGGATGTCTCTATCCGCCCAGCAGTCAAAATGAACCGATTTCTTTTTTCTCTTCAGGTGAGCCCGAACAACGCGGGCGGGGAACGCGCCAAATGAAAAACTAAATCGCTCCGTTGCAGAATCAGAGGCATTCAGTTTTCTGTCTTTGATATCCTCAAGAAAATGAACAGCAGGCCCCCGCCCTATAGAGCAGGATTGCCTGAGCCTGCCCGTGTCAAGGAGACCGGGTTTCCCTGGTCTTCTCTCCCATTCCCGCTCGTCCCTCTTCCTGCATCGATTTTCACTGTTTGCGATGGGCGAGCGCAAACTCCAAATAAAAATAAAAAAGATTTGACAAAATAACGGAAAAGTGATACAATTGTGCAAGCGTGGAGAAATTCGCGCGTATGCGTAAACCTTTTGCGAATTGTGACGTTGAATACTTATAAATCGCAGGTTCCGATATCGCGCATTAGAACTATAGGAGGAAAAAGAGATGAGTAGAAGTTCCGGCATTGTCGCCCATCTCCAGCAGCGTCGGGCGGAACGTAAAAAGCCGAGACGTGTCAAGCCGTTGAAGAAGATGGCGCTTAATGCGAACCAGAGAAGTGCTGTGTCCGAGGTGCAGGCGCACCCCATGAGCGCGCCGATCACGCTGCAAAAAACAGCAGGCCGCAACTCCACTGCACTCACGGTGTCCGTGGCGTTTCATGTCATTGTTGCGTTCATTATCAGCGTCTACTACATCGCCGACCGGGTAGTCTCCGAGACAGAAACGTTCAGTGGTGTTTTCGTCGTGAAAGAAAATGCGGCCACTAAACGCCGGTTCCGAGCGAAACCGAAGCAGACGTTCAAGACGAAACAGCAGGAAACCCAGGTCATTCAGCGGAAGCCGGTGCAGACGACTACCACGCTGCCGTTAGCGAATACGGGGTTCACCATCGATCAGGCTCCGGATGCCACGGTGGATGTCCCGGGTCCATCAACAACGGGTGGCCTGAAGGGTATCGATTTTGGGAAAGGACTTGAGCGGCCCACGGGGGCACAAGAAGTAGCGATAAAGCCTCTTGAATTCGCACCAGATCGTTCGACAGAATCGCTGCTTGACAAGGTTGAACCTATCGCGGCAGATGACGCGCAGGATTTGAACGTTGGGGATATCGAGCTCGGACCTAAGGGAACCAACCCGAAGTTCAAATACAAACTGAAGCCGGTTTATCCGAAAACCGCCAAGCGCGCCGGCAAGGAAGGCACCGTGATTTTGCAAGCCACTATTGATGAGAACGGCATCGCCCAGGATATCGTGCCAGTCACCAATCTAGGCTTCGGATTTGAAGATGCAGCGATTGCGGCATTGCGGAAATCCACTTTCATCCCAGCCATGCAGCGTGGAAAGCCCGTGAGCAAAACGGTCCAGATTCCTTTTGAGTTCACCTTAGAGGATTAGGCGGACCGGCAGTCGTAGGGCGAGGAAGACCTGGTCCTCGCCATGTCGCAGGCTGTCCGGCATCGCACACGACAGGCGAAAAAAGAGATGAGGAGAAGTTCTAGTATCGTCGCCCATCTCCAACAGCGTCGGACAGAACGTAAAAGGCCGAGGTGTGTCAAGCCGTTAAAGAAGATGTCGCTTGATACGAACCAAGATTAAATGAAGGGCGCGTTAGCCCGCAACACTGGAATGTCCCGGGCCCATCAACAACAGACAGGCAGAGGCGGATAGAGCCCAACAGGAAGTTGCAACGGCCAGAGGCTCCCCCGAAAATGAAAAGAAAGCCGACTCACTTCGGGCCGAAGCGTTCGCAAGGCTCGCAGTTTAAGAAGATCTGCCCTGGCTTGCCGAAGAAACATCCTAATTTACCGGGGTGGCTTGTGTCAGACTTGGGGAGAGAAGATACCTACCCCGAAGTTTAAGAACGTAGTGAAACCTGCTTATCCGCCACCCGCGAGGCGCGCGGGAAAGGAAGGCACTGTCATGCTGCAAGCCACTATTGATGAGAATGGTATTCCCCAGGACATCGTAGGGATGACAAACCTCGGCTTCGGATCGGATTTGAGGCGGCGGCAATCGCTGCATTGCGCAAATCCGCTTTTATTCCTGCCATGAAAGTAGGAAAACCGGTGAGCGTCACGGTTCAGATTCCTTTTAAATTCAGGTTGGAAGATTAGTGAACCCAGAGACTGCCCATGCCTTTACAGGCCCCGGGCCGTCTTTCATTGGAGTTTCAGCATTCCTTTCGCCGCGAAGTTGCGCACCAAAGTCACAATTGACTGTCGTGCCGTGTCAACTATCTGCGTTTGTTCAAACGTCAACTGCGCCGTTTCTGCCTCAATCGCCTCCGCTTGCGATGCCGACATGTTCTCAACGAACCTATCCCGAATCGCCGGGGGAGCACCGTGCAAGGCCAGAGCTAACGTGGAGGTGTCCAGCACCTGCAGGATAGTGACTATCGCCTCATCTCCCAAGCGCGCCAATTCATCAAAGGTGAACAGTTGTTCCGTGACGCTGTTCACCACTTCCGGCTGTCTTTCTCCTAGCACCTCCAACAGCCGGTTTTGCGTAGCGATGTCAGCGTGCGAGAGCAGTTTCGCTAGATTTTCTGTGCCTTCGCCTAAAAATAACGTCTGTTCGCGGGATTCCTTAATCTTCGCGACCAGGGTGTGCCAGAGTTGCTGCGCGCGTTCGGATTCGACAATCTCCATCGCAATCACCTTTTCGGCGATGCTCACCTGTTTCTCGAAAGGCAGCTGCGCGAAAATCTTCCCGGCGTGCGCGGCGAGCGCATCGGAGGCAGTTTTGAGCATCAGCAAAAAGAGCGCGGCATCGGCATCATCTACTGTCTGAAACGCCGCCAAAATCACCTGCGGATGTATTTCGTCAAGCAGCGTCTCCAATTCTTGGGTATCAGACACACCGCACCCCCTTTCCGCCGGCAAGTACCTCACCGAGTTGGTAAACGGACTCCCCGGACGCGTTGAGGGATGCAAGGGCAGCATCAACAGCATCGGGCGCGAGCGCGATTACCATGCCGATGCCCATGTTGAAAACGCGATACATCTCTTCCTCTGCAACGCCGCCTTTCTGTTGTAAAAACGGAAAAACCGGCGGCATATTCCATGTGCCTTTCCGAATCTGAGCTATGCATCCCTCTGGCAGAATGCGCTGCACGTTCCCCGGCAGTCCGCCGCCGGTAATATGCGCGAGCCCCTTCACATCGCATACCTTGCGGAGTGCCAGAATGGACGCGACGTAACTCTTGTGCGGCTTCAGCAGTTCCTCTCCAAGCGTAGCAGAGAGTTCGGGCAGATAGGTGTCAACGCCGTAGTTGCACCGGTCGAACACGATGCGTCGCGCTAGCGAGAAGCCGTTAGTATGCAAGCCTGCGGAGCCCAAGCCGATGAGGATGTCGCCCGGTTCAATCGCACCGCCGGTGATGACAGCTGTTTTCTCGACTACACCGACGATGGTGCCAACCAGGTCATATTCTCCGGGGGTATATAGTTCTGGCAGTTCGGCAATTTCCCCGCCGATGAGCGCGCACCCGGTCTCGCGGCATCCCGCTGCAAGGCCGCTGATAATCTGTTCAATAACGGCAGGCTCCACCTTGCTAATGCCGATGTAGTCCAGAAAAAAGAGCGGTTCTGCACCCTGCACGACGATGTCATTCCCGCAATGCGCGACGATGTCAAACCCTACGGTGTCGTGCCGGTCCGCTTTAAACGCGACTTTCAGTTTTGTGCCGACGCTATCCGTGCTGGAGACGAGGACCGGCTGTTGATACGAGCCGAGGGCAAAGAGCCCGCCGAAACTGCCGACATCGCTGAGGACTTCGGGCCGGTATGTCGTTTGGACTAACCCTTTGAGGCGCGCTATCGCCTCCGCTTCTGCCTCAAATGAAACGCCGGCATCGGCATAAGTCAACGGTTTTTTAGCTGCCATCCGATTTTCCCTGCCCCTTTAAAAATTGTTCCCGAAGAGAGGTGGCCTTTTTCTTTTTAGGCGGTTTGAGGAGTCGCACCACCAACACAATGCCGCTAATGCCTAAGGCAATCATAACGCCCAAGTCTTGCGCCGCTGCCGCTGTCATCGCCGGACGCAATTTCAGCAGAAGCGGTGGAAGCACTCGGCTGAGCACCATGCCGAGGATAGCGCAAATGAGGAGGGTAATCAGTGTGTGCTGTCCCTGTGGTGTGCCGATCGGACTCGGTCTTCGTTTGTTTCCACTATTATTGATAATAAGCATCAAAATTCTCCTAGTAAAAAACACTGCTTAAGTAACGGAGCGCGAGGGAAAACCTGTCCCTCGCAATCGCCGGTCCGGCGCGAAAAACGGCCAAAACCGCGGGGCTGAAACCGTTCGCCGAGGCGCGCGGCATGGCGGGGGACAGGCCCCCGCCCTACGGATGACAACGGTTTTTTCACCGTGGGCATGGCGGGGGACAGGCCCCCGCCCTACGGATGACAACGGTTTTTTTCACCGTGGGCATGGCGAAGGACAGGCCCCGCCCTACGGATGACAGCGATTTTTTTCATCACCAAGCAACTGCAGCTCCTGCGAACGTTGCGCCTCAAAAGGGATAGGATATTCCCCATCAAAACACGCCGTGCAAAAATTATGCGGCGCGCTCATCGCCTTGAGCATCCCTTCAATCCCCAAATAGCCGAGGCTGTCAGCGCGGATATATTTGCGAATTTCCTCGATGGTGTGCGAGCTCGCAATCAATTCGCTTCGGGTAGGCGTATCCACCCCGTAGAAACATGAGTATTTATTCGGCGGTGATGCGATGCGAAGATGCACCGCTTTCGCTCCCCCCTGTCGGACGATTTTTACCAATTTCCTGCCGTTTGTCCCGCGCATGATGGAATCGTCAACGACAATAACCCGTTTGCCATCTAGCACATCGCGGATGGGATTGAGTTTCACCTTTACCATGAGCTCGCGGATAGTCTGCGCCGGGTTCATGAAAGAGCGTCCGACGAACGCGTTCCGCGAGAGCCCCAGATCGAACGGGATGCCGGATTCTTCCGCGTAGCCGAGGGCGGCAATCGTCGCCGAATCTGGTACTGGGATGACGATGTCTGCCTTCACAGGATGTTCGCGAGCGAGCTGCCTGCCGAATTCGCGACGCCTGCTGTTCACGCTTTGCCCGAACATCATGCTGTCCGGGCGCGCGAGATAGATATATTCAAAAATGCATTGCGATAATTCTGTCTGTTTCGGTTGGAACTGAACGGACTCTATGCCGCGATGGCTTGAGCGCATGACTACCAATTCGCCGGGTTCCACCTCCCGAATCGGTGTCGCCTCAATGACATCAAGCGCGCATGTCTCGGATGCTAGTACATAAGCATCGCCGAGTTGTCCGAGCCACAGGGGACGAAATCCGTGCGGGTCGCGGGCACCCATCAGCATCGTTTGGTTCATCATCACAAACGAATACGCACCTTGCACCGCGCGCAGCGCGTCCACTATCCGGTCTTGCAGGACAGGGTGCCGTGAGCGCGCGATGAGATGGAAGACAACCTCGGTATCTAGCGTTGTGCTGAAGATGGAGCCCGCATTCTCCAGCTGGTCCCGGAGTTGTATCGCGTTGACGAGGTTTCCGTTGTGGCCGAGCGCGAGTGGGCCATGCCGATAATTCCGCACAAGCGGTTGCGCGTTATCAAGGCTGCTCTCCCCGGCGGTTGAATATCGATTGTGCCCCACCGCAATGTGCCCTTTGAGTGTCGCGAGCGCATCGCTGTTGAAGACAGCGGCGACGAGCCCCATGCCGTGGTGGGACGTAAGCTGTTTACCATCTGATGCAACAATGCCGCTGCTCTCTTGCCCTCGGTGCTGCAGGGCACGTAACCCTAAATAGGTTAATTCTACCGCCCTCGGGTGCCCAAAGATGCCGAACACGCCGCATTCGTCCTTTGGTTTATCATCGTATTGCATAATTTGTGTTGATAAGCCTATTTACGCAGAACCATTGAGTTATCCGATTTCTGTAGTTTGTGATGAGTTCGCCGGACTACAAACGGGCAGGATCCGGCGCACTTGCATGATAGGTGCCCGTTTACGTCGACTCGGCGCGCGTCTCACGTTTTGCCGTTGGTAATCTGTAGCCGAGTATCGCGCTGATCGGCACGGCGAGCACATAGCAGACTTCCACTGGTAATCCAAGAGTTACCCAGCCACGCATCGGTAAGGAGACGATATACGCCGCGGCCTTCAGCACGGGAAGAATCAACGCGAGAAGCACGTTGGGCGCACCGAAAATTTCCCACGGGACATCCAGCAGTGCCAGCAAACCGACTATCGCAGGCGGCCCTAAAAGCGCGCCGGAAAACACCGGTTTAAACGGAAGCTCGGTGCCGAATTTCCTGCTGACAAAGCGCACCCCTTCGCTCGCTCCCCCTATCATTACGCTGTAAGTAATACCTAACGAGATGAACAGCAGCAAGCCTACCCAAAACCCGTGCGTCACTCGTGCGCCGATAAGCAGCCCCCAAATCACGCCTTCAAAAAGCAGCAGGCACACCCCGCCGCCGACTAGGCCAACGACACCTCCGAGAACAATTTGCCCCAAGGTGAGTTTGACCAGATCTTGTCTTGACATGTTTCCTCGTTTCTTCGTCCGGGCAAAGTTCTCCGCCCGGTTTTATCAAATTTTATCTCTATTATATCATGATGCAACATAATTGTCAAATTTTTCTAAAAAGAATCAGAAGGTATCGCCAGCGAACCGTAGGGCGCGGTCTTGTGCCTCGCCATGCGTCGCTCATATCAGAAAACGGCTGCGGCCGTTTTTCGTTGCGTCGGGAGCTCGCGGGGGGACAGTGGACATCTCTGCAGCGAGGCTGCAGAGATGACAAAGTTTCGGCGTAACGGCCCCCGCGCTACGAGCGAGAGTTTTGAAAATATCTATTGACAAAACCCCACAGCTCTGATAAGATATAGCGACAAAAAACTTGTGGAGGGACTAAAAATGCCAGCGCGTTTAGCCATAGATGGAGGAATACCCGTTATCACCGACCCGATTCCGGGCGGAATGCACGGTCCTAGTGTTATTGACGAACGAGAAATCAATGCAGTTACTGAAGTCTTACGGAGCGGGCAACTTTTCCGGTTCGTCGAGAATTCGCAGGTAGCAGGGTTTGAGACAGAAGCAGCCGCACGGCTCGGCGTTAAGCACGCCTTGATGGTAAATTCAGGCACATCCGCGATTATTTGTGCCCTCACCGGCATTGGCGTGGGCCCCGGCGATGAAGTCATTTTACCGGGCTATACTTTCATCGCGACAGCGGCCGCCATCGTCGGGGTAGGCGCGATTCCGGTAATCGCCGAGATTGACGATTCGCTTGGCTTAGACCCGGGGGATGTCGAACGGAAAATCACGCCGCAGACGAAGGCGATTCTCCCGGTGCACATGCAAGGGGTGCCGTGCCGGCTTGAGGCAATCGTAGCACTCGCACGGCGACATAACCTTAAGGTTGTAGAGGATTGCTGCCAGTGCGTCGGCGGAGAATATAAAGGGAAGCTCACCGGCACCTGGGGCGATGCCGGCGCGTGGAGCCTCAACTACTACAAGGTTATCTCGTGTGGGGAAGGCGGCCTCGTTTTCAGCGACGATTACGATGTCTATGAACGCGCAGCGTTCGCCGCGGAGCCCGGCCTGCCGATGTGGATGAGCGATGCCGAATGGCAGAACAAACCGTTCTCGTGCCAGTGCTACCGTCCAAGCGAGATCTCGGGGGCACTCGCGCGCGTGCAGTTGTCAAAACTGGGAGACATCCTGGGGCATACGCGGCGGCTCAAGAAGGCGTTTCTCGCCGAACTCGCCGAGGCACCGAAGGGTTACAGCCGGCAACACGTCGATGACCCGAGCGGCGAATGCGGCATCAGTGCCGCAATTATTGTGCGCGATAAGGAACTCGCACGAAAGTATACCGAGGCACTCAAGGCAGAAGGACTGAACGCCGGAACCGCCTACAACGCTGGTTTTCCCGACCGGCATATTTATGCCTACTGGGATTCCATCTTGTTCAAACATTCGCCGCACCCATCGGGCTACCCGTGGAACAATCCAAACTATAAAGGCGATGTGACGTATGCGCGGGATATGTGCCCGGAAACGCTGTCCATCCTCGGCCGCGCCCTACGGTTTGGGTTCAACGTTAATATGCAGGAGGAACACGCGCGGCTGATGGCGGCGGCGATTAATAAGGTTGACGATGCGTTCGGTTAGCCAGATCTTCATCGTCAGGGTAGGCACGGACAGCTATGGACATCCGGCCTTACGAGACAGCGGCAGTTGGGATAACGTAAGTCCGCCGAGCGACTTCTGTGAAGCCCAGTTTTTGTGCCACCCGCAGTGAGGCAGCGTTATCCTCACCGCAACTCCAAGCAGGGACTTTGCCACGCGCTTGGATCTGTTCCGCGACGAGGGATGCAGCGGCGGTAGCAAATCCCTTTCCGCGCCACGCCTCCAACGTGGAAACGCCGATGTCGGCATGCAAATGCGTATCCGCATAGACATGCGCAATCGCGACGATTTTCCCCGCAACGATGGCGGCGGCAGCGATGCCTGCTGTAACCATCTCATGGGGCGTTTTGTAACCGCTGCCTTGCACTTCTTCTGGGGCATTGGCGAGTAGTGCCCCATCCGCCGCTGTTAAAAGGCGAACCGCTTCGTTGGAATGCGCGCGGACAGGTGCCAAGAGCGCATGATAGATATCGCCGTAGTAGCGGACAGATTGTCCTGTTTCCGCCGCCATAAGGCGACCGAGGGGTTCGGCACACTCGGCGTTAACGTTGACACAACTCCATCCGTGATGCGGTTTGAGCAACGCCCACAGCATGTCCGCATCTGTCCCGAAACCGCTGGGCTCCTCCGGACAGAACGCGTCAAAGACAAGGGCGGCGGGCGGCGCGGCTTCGCCTGCTTTTGAAACGAACGCGCGACACATTCCTTGTTGCAAGCGTGCCGCAGCAATGACTGTCATCGGAGTATCACCGAGGTGCTTCGCGAGTGCAAGGCATTCTGGGTGTGTTAATTTTGGCATAGTCTTTTTGTGCGGACAGGTGGATAGAGAAATCCACCCTTACAATTCGGCAAAATGAAAGGATCAAATGAAAATTACGATTTTGGGTTCAGGCACCTCAACCGGTGTACCGGAGTATAAATGTGACTGCGAAACCTGCCAAGATGCAAGGCAGTTCGGCTCTAAAAACTATCGCACCCGTTCGTCCATCCATATTGAAAAGGATGGAAAAAATCTGCAGTTTGACCTCGGGCCGAACTTCATGGATCAGATTGACCGGAACCGGATTGCGTGGATAGACGCGGTTATCTTCACGCATTGCCACGCGGACCACGTCAGCGGCACCAACGACATCGTGATGCCGTGCCGCAAACAGCAGATGGACATGCCTATCTACGGACCGGCGCAGACTATCCGCACCTTGCAACGGAACTTTGACTATATGTTCACCAAAGAGACGTTCCAAGGCGGTGGGGTGGGGCATCTCCTGCCGAATGTCATTGACAAGCGGTTTGAGCTGCTCGGTTTTGACATCACGCCGATTCCGGTTGAACACGGCAACATGGAGACGTATGGCTACCGCATAGATGACTTTGGATACCTGCCGGATGTCAAGCGGTTGCCAGAGGCTTCGCAGGCACTGCTGGCGGGAATTGAGTTGCTGGTTATCGACGCGCTGAGTTTCAATCCGAGGCATCCCACGCATCTGTCGGTAGGACAGGCTCTGGAAATTAGCGAGGCACTGCAGCCGAAGGCCACCTATTTTACGCATATCATGCATCGGCTCGATCAGCGGTATTTCCCAGAGCAGTGCGCGGAGCAGCAAATCGAGTTGCCCGATAATGCCGCCCTCGCGTATGATGGACAAGTGCTTTGGCTGTAAATTGTAAGGGCGGATGTCTCTCTCCGCCCTTGCAATCGGGCGATAGTCGGATACGGAAATCTGTCCTTACGTTTTTTGGAGACTCAGCCTATCTTCCCCAACCACCCGGCTGCGGCTTTCGCTGTTGTAAGACAACCCGGTCGCCGGCGGAGACTCCGCTTTTGACAATCACGTGTGTTTCGTTTTGCATGCCAACGTCCACAGGTGTGCTTGTGCCAGGGCCACCGCCGCTGTCTAACATAACCGATTTCCCTTTTGAAATCTTGATATCCGCGCGCACCCCGTCCGCTTTCTTTTGCCCTTTGACGAGCAATGAGAGCGTCGTCGGGCCGGGGCGGAGGCCGCGCTGAGAACTATCCAGACTAATCGTAACCGCGCCTGCACCGACGTTCGCGACGGTGCCCCGGAAGATTTTCTCGCTGATAGTCTGCACCTCGATCGGCTGTCCTGCCTTGTAGGGTGACGTATCGTCAACTTGTGCAGTGAGCGTCGCCGAGGGCTGTTTCATCAGCGCATCAAGCGGGAGCAACAACACATTCTTCTCCTCGTAGGTAATGATGTCAACATCGGCACTCATCCCTGGACGCAGTTCCGAGGGCGAACCTACTACCTCTATCATTACCTCAAAAGAGATGATATTGTCCTGCTCCTGTCCACTCGGCGAGATTTCATAGACACGTCCCTCATACTTCTTTTCTTGGTAGGCATCCACCTTAATCTCTGCCCGCTGATTCTCGCTCAGGCGTTCCATATCCACCTCGTTGATATAGGTTTTGACTACCATTTTGGAGAGATCGGCAATCGTCATAAGCGGTGGGCTTTGCGAGAAAGCGGAACGGCCGGAAGTCACAATTTCGCCTTCTTCGATGGCGAGAAGCGTGACGGTGCCTGCCATAGGTGCCTTAATAGTCGTCCACCCGAGCCGTTCATTCTGATTTTTCAGACTGCTTTGGCGGCGAAGCAGGTTAGCATCCGCGCTGACTTTAGATTGCTGGGTGAGCAATTTCTCGTTGTTGATAGTCATCGTCTGTTCTTGCAAGCGGGTTTGTGCATTTTCCAGTTGAAGTTGCACCTCTTCCTCCGATTTTTCGCGCATTTTTTGCAGATTATCGAGGTTTAACTTCTCCTGTTCCAGCGTTGCCTGCCGCGTCTTAATGGCGGCTTGGCGAGCCGTGATGGTTCGATTCTGCGAATCGACACTCTTCTTTTGGGATTCAACCCGTTTTTTGGCGTTGTCAAATTGCGTTACCGCGTTGGCGTGCTGCGATTCTGCATCTTCCAACGCCTTTTTGGAGACGAGGTTCTTTTCAAAGAGTGCCCTGTTGCGTTCCAGTTCGGATTTTTTCCCGTTCAACGATATCTCGGCGGATTGCAGCAAGGATTCTTGCTCCGCGAGGGTGAGTTTCGCTTGTTCGGCGGCAATACGTGCCTGCTCCAGCGCGATATTATCCTGCGAGAGCGCGTTTTTAGTCGTCTGAATATTTGTCTGCGCTTGGCTAATTTGCGTTATCGTGGTAGCCTGTGTTGTCTCTAGGTTCGCTTGCGCCATTTTGACAGAGGCTTCCGCCTGCGTCAATTCGCTTTCAAGCTGCTCCTTTCTGAGTTCGATGTTCAATTTTGCTTGCGTGAGTTGTGCTTCGGCGGCGGCGACATCGGCTTGTGCCTGTTTCTTGTCCTCTTCATAGAGTTCCGGGTTGAGTTCAACTAGCACCTGGTCTTGCTCCACGTAGTCGCCATCGTTAACATAGAGGTTGACTACCTCGCCTTCAACTTGGGCTTTCACTTCCACGTCGAGGAGAGGTTCCAAGTTTCCTGTTGCGCTGATGCGCATTTGGAAGTCGCCGCGTTCAACAACCTCAATCCTTTTCTCAAGGGCCGGGTCTGCGCCGTTTTTCCCCCGTCCAAGTACCGCCCAACCGATTGCAACGACGAGCACTAAGAGGACAGCGACGCTAAGAATAACTTTTTTCACGGTTCATTTCTCCTATGTGTGTTTTGGGAGGTGCCTGTGATAGGCGGCACCTCCCCTTAGTTTGCGATTACTCGGAACGAAGTGCCTCGACCGGCGTGAGTTTCGCCGCCTTGTTGGCCGGGTAAAGCCCGAAGAAAACACCGATGGCGACTGAAACGAGCAGCGCGATGAGCATCGTTCCATAAGAAAAGACAGAGGGCCAATCGCTCCCTTCCCACACGAATTTGGAGATGAGGGCGGCTGTCCCTTGCCCCATAAAGATACCGGCGATTGCGCCGAGGATACCGCCGGTGAGCGTGAGCACAGATGCCTCGATCAGGAATTGCGCTAAGATGTCGTTACGCGTGGCACCGAGTGCTTTACGCAAGCCTATCTCCTTCGTCCGATCGGTGACAGAGACAAGCATGATGTTCATCACGCCGATACCCGCGACGAGTAACGCGATGCCCGCGATACCGCCCATCAGCAGTTTCATGACAGTCCCCACCTTCCTGGCGGTTGCGAGCTCCTCTGTGGCTGTCCAATAGTTATATTCTTCACCTGTGTTGTTGTGTTGCCTTCCAAGAACTCGCTTGGAATCCGCGATGGCGAGTGGAATCGTGTCAACATCCACTGCCTCCACGCGGAGGCGTTCAACATCTTCCCGCCCTTTAAACCGCTGCTGCAGGGTGGTTATCGGAATGATAAACCGGTCATCCCAGCCGTCGGTATCCATCGCATCGCCTTTCGCCTCCATGACACCGATAACCTTCAGGCGGACATCGTAGCGGCCGCGGCCGCGCCAATAAGAGGGGCGCGAGGCTTTAATCTCTTGTCCTACCGGGTCTTCGCCCAAAAAGACTTCTTCCATAATTTTGGAGCCGATAACCGCTACGGTACTGGCGGATTCAACTTCTTCCTCGGTGAAGAACCGTCCCATCTGAGGATACCAATTGTGCGACCGGTCATAGCCAGCAGTTGAGGCGACGATGCGCGATTCCTTGCTCCGGCCCGCATAGTTCACGCTCCACCCCGGCATATCGTCTTCAGCAACGACATTGACAATGCCGCGCACGTTATCCAGCAGCGCGTGGGCATCGTCGGTTTCCAAATGTTCAGCCCGGTTCCTTTTCCATCGACTTTTCCCCCGCACGGCTCTCCCCGCGGCACGGCTCAGGGTACCGGCCTGCTTGTCCCACTCGTCGCGAACGATTTCAATGACTTTGGTGCCACCGGTCCGCTCAATCTCGCGTAGCACCATTGCGCTTGAACCGTCGCCGACAGATACCATGCTCACGACAGAGCCGACACCAACAATAATCCCTAAGATAGTGAGGCAGGAACGGAGCGGGTTCCGCCGGAGACTCGCAATGCCGAGAATTACACATTCAATCAGGTTCATTTGTTAAGGTTCCTCCTGCTGTGTCTTACGACTTCCCTCAGTTTTCAATACATGACGAGGGACAGGCCCTCGTCCTACGGTGTAACCGTGCCTTAGGCTCCGCCGCGTCCGTAGCGCGAGGGCCGTTAGCCGAAATTTTGTCATCTCTGCAGCCTCGCTGCAGAGCTGTCCACTGTCCCTCGCGGTCTTACCGTGTAAAGGTGCCCATTACGGTATCTGGGGTGTTATCACTCCGTTCTTAAGGCTTCGATCGGTGATAACGAAGATGCTTTTATCGCGGGATAGAGCCCGAAGGAGATACCGATTCCCGCAGAAAAGGAGACTGCAATCGCAATCCACTCCTTTGAAACTACTGAGGGCCATTCCGGTACGATCTGAACGATGTTCACCGCGAGCATTGCCATGCCTTCGCCGGCCGCGATGCCGAGCGCGACACCGAGCGCGCCGCCGATGCTACACAGCACTACCGCCTCTATCAAGAATTGCATCATAATATCCATCCGCTTCGCGCCTAGTGCCTTCCGCAAGCCAATCTCGCGAGTGCGTTCGGTAACAGCGACGAGCATCATATTCATAATGCCGATGCCGCCGACGAGGAGCGAAAACCCGGCAATGCTCCCTAATGCGATTTTGATTACCTTACTGATTTTTTCCAACTGCGCCATGCCTTCCCGCATATCCCAGAGACTGAAAAAGTCGTCCTGGTTGCGGTGCCGTTTCCGTACAACCGCTTTCACCTCTTCGATCGCCTTCGGCACATCGTCAACGGTGTGCGCTTGGACAGAGAGCATCACAATCCGGTCATTGCCTGTAAAGCGTTCTTGTGTCGTCGTGAGCGGGAGGAATACCATGTCATCCAAGTTCCAGCCAAACCGGAGGCTTCTGCCTCGGTATGCCATTGTTCCGACGACAGTAAACCGTTCGGTTGTCCGCTTCTGATCCTTTCTGCCGTATCTGTCAAAGCGTCCCCCCGCGCCTCTGCCGATTTTTATCTCTTTGCCGATAGGTGACTCGGTGCCGAACAGCGTGGCCGCCACTTCAGAGCCGAGGACGCAGACCTTGGCTTCATTATCCATGTCTTCCTCGGAAACAAAACGGCCCTGCGCAGTCTCCCACTCCATCGCTTCCGAGAATGAGGCGTTTACGCCGTTGTAGCCGGTGCGGGTTTCGGAACCGTCAGCAGTCTGCACCAGCACGTTGCGCCATTCCGGTATCCGCGGCACAACCACCTTGACTGAAGGACATTCCGCTTCGATAGCGAGAACGTCTTCATACTCAAAATATTCGTTGCTCCGGTTTCGCACCCACCGGTTGCCCACGCGTTTATGGCTGCTGCGATACATGGTAAATTGGTTCACGCCGCCGAGTTTTTGTGCGTCTTGTAGCACGATGACTTTAGCACCGTCGCCGATAGCTATCATCGCCAACACTGAGGCAACACCGATGATAATCCCAAGCATCGTCAGCAGCGAACGCAGTTTATTGCTGCGGATTGCCGCAATGCCAACAGATAGCCCCTCCAATATGCGCATTATTTTCCTCCTGAGCCTCAAATTAGATTTTTACGGTTAACCTTTAGACAAAGAAGGACAGATAAAGTTCAGATTTTGTAATTTTAGACGTAATTGGAGGAAATAGGTTTATATGCTGTGAACACTCCATTAATCCGCCCGCAATGCCTAAATTGTCAAAACTCCAGTTGAACCGCACCGATAGCTATCGTCGCCAGCCCAACGGCGACACCGAAATCGCCGCAATGCCAACAGAGATGCCTTCACCGATACGCCTATTTCCTCCGTAAGGCTTTCTTGCAGAATTCGTTGCTTGTTTAACGTTAGTCGGGGGAATAGGTTTATTTTTTTATTGACATTTGCGTGCGATTCGGGTACAATGTCACTAATCTTTGTAAAGGAAGTGCAACCAATGAAATTAGGGCTTCGCGAGGCACAAGCCCTCGCGCGACGGTGAAAAGGGCCCGTCAGTGAAAAGGGTCCCTTAGTCCGTAGGGCGCGGTCCTGTGCTGCGCCATGCATCGGGCTGTCAAGGGGGATCGCGACGCACAAGCCCTCGCGCGACGGTGAAAAGGGCCCGTCAGTGAAAAGGCCCCTTAGTCCGTAGGGCGCGGTCCTGTGCTGCGCCATGCATCGGGCTGTCAAGGGGGATCGCGACGCACAAGCCCTCGCGCGACGGTGAAAAGGGCCCGTCAGTTAAAAGGCCCCTTAGTCCGTAGGGCGCGGTCCTGTGCCGCGCCATGCATCGGGCTGTCAAGGGGAATCGCGACGCACAAGACCTCGCGCGACGGTGAAAAGGGCCCGTCAGTTAAAAGGCCCCTTAGTCCGTAGGGCGCGGTCCTGTGCTGCGCCATGCATCGGGCTGTCAAGGGCTTCGCGAGGCACAAGACCTCGCGCGACGGTGAAAAGGGCCCGTCAGTTAAAAGGCCCCTTAGTCCGTAGGGCGCGGTCCTGTGCTGCGCCATGCATCGGGCTGTCAAGGGCTTCGCGAGGCACAAGACCTCGCGCGACGGTGAAAAGGGCCCGTCAGTCCCGAACATCGAGACCGGGAGGTCTCTCCTACCGGGTGACAGGTTTTCCCGCGCGCTACGGTGAAAAGGCCCCTTAGTCCGTAGGGCGCGGTCCTGTGCTGCGCCATGCATCGGGCTGTCAAGGGCTTCGCGAGGCACAAGACCTCGCGCGACGGTGAAAAGGGCCCGTCAGTCCCGAACATCGAGACCGGGAGGTCTCTCCTACACGGCGGACAGGTTTTCCCGCGCGCTACGGTGAAAAGGGCCCGTCAGTTAAAAGGCCCCTTGGAGCAACACCAGTTTTTCAAACCTTAGCACCGTATAGAACCGTGACAGTTATTAGGTTTCGCTAAAGGTGTTATCTCCCGAAGAGAGTTACTACGAGGAAGGGAAAGGGCGGATAGGGATATCCGCCCTAGGAGACACGAGGTTAACGCGGGTAAGCTGTATCAAGAGCGAGAACCGAATAACCCGTAACTAACACCGGGTCTGCCTCCATCCAGCGGCTTTCCTCGTTTACCCAGAAGCCTTCTGGATTCTGCAGCTCCATCAAATTTTCCGCGAATTCTTGGTACCAATCGTGTGAGATGCCCTTTGCATCAACAAGAATGGGCTGTCCGTAAAGCTGCAACGCTTTCGCCATTGTGTGGTAGTGGTAATAGAGCCCCTGCGCACCCACGCCGTAGTTTTCGTCCAACGTGAAGTGCTGCTGGATCCAATCAACGGCCGCCTGCACGCGTGCATCGTCTTTATCAACGTTCGCGTAGATGAAACTCAACAACCCGGCGTATGTCATGCTGGCATAACTGCGTGGGCTGCCTGCCTCATCCGTGCCTGCCTTACTCTCCCCATCTGGCGAATAGATGAAGCCGCCATCGTTGCCTGCCCAGCCCTGGTCATTGCTCTCACTGCGATTCTGTGTCCGTTCCAGAAACTTAACCGCCTTGTTCCAGACTTCATCGTCATCGGAACCGCTCTCTTTAAGCGCTTGGATAGCAATGTTCAAATTAGAAAGGTCATGCACGGTTTGCCGGCTGCCGTAGCCGATGCCGCCGTAATAGACGCTCTCCTCGTCCGTGATTTGCAGGCCTTTCAGGAAACCTTGCGCTTTCGCGATGACCTCGGCGTATGCCGGATTTCCCGTTGAAGCGAGTGCCATCACGGAAATAGAGGTGTTGTAATTCGGCAGCGCGGGTTGCTTATCCGCGTCGTAGATAGCACCGTCCGGCTGTTGCATCGCGACGAGCCGCCGGAGTGCCTTCGCGATGAACGGACTGTTCGCCTCCGTGTATTTTCCCTGCGGGTGCCGCAGAAAGGCAGTAACCACGATGGCCGTTATCCCCGGATGGTTGCGGAAGAGGCCGTCTTCTCCCTGCTGTGCTTTCAGCCATTCCAAGCCGTTGTCAATGCTTGCGATGACTTGCTGGTTGAGTTCGTGGTAAGGTGACTGGGAAGCATGGTTATCAGCCGCTACCCCACCCGCGAAGAACATTATCAGCATCAATGCAAGGCTCGTGCCCCAAACGTTCCTTTTCATTTTTTTACTCTCCTGATTTTGCGCGATTTCGCAGTGCGCATCGTTGTTTACTAAACGTTATAGCAAAGATGATGCCAACTTTGCAGCGCCATTTCGTCAAGATGGATTGCCGTGTCCTCCCGTTTCTTGGGCGCGATAGGCAGATATGAACGATATCTCCCCGTTAGAAAATGAACACGACTGTCCAAAATTTGAACAGCCAGAATTTGAACGGACAGAATTCTCCATAGCGCGGTGATAAACCGCGCCTACCGGAGAGATACTGTTTCCCCAGTTTCCGCGGATTGCATCGCCGCATCGTATACCTGCATGACTTTGCGCACCTCTTCCGGTTTAACAACCAATTCCGCGCCGTTGTTCAGGACATCTGCGATATTCTGATAGTAGGACTTCCATGTGCCGCGCACACTCTCAAGCACGAGTTCACGAGGTTCGCCGCCCGCCTCGGTCCAGACTTTGGCGTAGTTGCCCGGGTCTTCTGCCGCGGCATCAATATCGCCATCGCGCATCGGTCCCTCCTGCGGGTCCAGCCCGTATTTGATCAGGCCGCCCTCGTCGCCGACGACATACCACCGCGGCTTCTCCGCCTTGGAGAGGTTGCCTATCTCAATCTGATACCGCACATCGTTCTCGAACTTAATAATAAGGTTCGCGTAGTTGCCGATGTCGATGTCCCATTTTGAATTGTAATGGATATCGCAGAAGACAGATGCGACGGGGGCCTGCACGAATTGCAGTGCCTGATCGACGAAGTGCGCGGGCCAATCATAGAGGATACCGCCGCTGTGCTTTTTGATACTGCGCCAGCCGCTAGGCTTCCCGTAGCGCATAATCGCCACCTGGAAGAGGTAAGGCGTGCCGAGCAGCCCATCAGCGATAACCTTTTTGACGGTGAGGTAGTCCCAGTCCCATCGGCGGTTGTGGAAGACGCTAAGCAAGACGTTATTCCGCTTGCTGGCGGCAATCATCGCATCTGCCTCGGCGGTGTTCATCGCCATGATTTTATCAGTGACGAGGTGCTTGCCGGCATCCATCGCTTTGATAGCGAGCGCGGCGTGTGTATCGTGCGGTGTGGCGAGCACGACGAGCTCCACCGCATCGTCTATGAGGACTTCGTCAATAGTTTGGTAAATCTGTGCGTTTGGATATGCTTCGCGTGCAGCGGCGCGCCGTTCAGCATCTCTCGTGGCGACAGCGTAAAGGTTCAAGCCATCTGCCAAACCGACAAGATAGGAATGGAAAGCGCGGCCGGCATAGCCGTAGCCGATGACTGCAGTGTTTATCATCAAAATTCTCCTTCTAACGTTGATCGTTCAATGTCCAATCGTAATCCAGATAGTGAAATTCGACCTCTTCGGTTTCAAGAAATGCTGCATCGTCAGGCGGCAGGTAGTCCGCGAGAAAATCGGTTACATCCGCGTATCCCTCCGTGAAATCGGCGGCATACCATTTGAAAATTTTGGAGAGATAGATTCGGCGTTCGCTGCGCGCAAGCCGCACCTTCTCGGGATTGGTAACGAAGTTAAAGGTGGCAGTTTCAAGCCGTTCCTCAAGTGTATTGGCGAAAAAGGCGCGGTTTTCCAGCACCGGGCATCCTCCTGATGCACACACAAGCGCGAAGTGGACGCGTGCATCTACAAACTCGGCGCGGATAACGTCGTGTTCAATTTCGTTGAGCGTGTAAGGTTTGCCGGCCACCTGAAATTTCAGGCGAGAGAAAAACCCACCGAACGGTTTGATTCTGCGCACACTCGTCGTCGGGTATCTATCCACAACCCCTTTGATGACAAGCGCGTTGTAGGCATTGAGCCAGAACGCGAGTTGCTCGTGATACGATAACGCCGCCGGATCTGCCACTGCCAACTGATTTAGGTATACCTCCAATTTTTCCGGGTGTGCCTTCAACTCGGCGTAATCTACCTCACCTTCAGCGTTGACGCGCGCTTGCAACACTTCGTCAAACAGCGTGTGATTTGGAACCTCGGTGCTGAGCGGCACTTGCTGCCCAACACGCGCATCTGTCTCAACGCGGAACCAGTAGAGGAACCCAGTACCTGCCGCCGATAGAACGAACAAACCTGCGATAAACCACGAATTCATTTTCATTTTACGTATGCCTCTCGCACTCTGGAAGTTAAACAATTTTATTATAGCAGATTGCAACGTGGAAATCAAGAGGATATTTTTCGCTCAATCAGTCAAAATGCGCCTGAGTCCGTAGGGCGCGGTCCTGTGCCGCGCCATGCATCGGTTAAAAGCCCCTGAGTCCGTAGGGCGCGGTCCTGTGCCGCGCCATGCATCGGTTAAAAGCCCCTTAGTCCGTAGGGCGCGGTCCTGTGCCGCGCCATGCGTCGATCTGCAGAGGAGATGGCGGTAGTCCGGGATTTCGCGCGTTTTTTGTGTGGGTCGAGAGATCGCGAGGGACAGGCCCTCGCGCTACGGTGAAAGGGGCCTAAGGTGAAAAGGCCCTGAGTCCGTAGGGCGCGGTCCTGTGCCGCGCCGTGCTTGGGTAAAAGGCCCTTAGTCCGTAGGGCGCGGTCCTGTGCCGCGCCATGCGTCGATCTGCAGAGGAGATGGCGGTAGTCCGGGATTTCGCGCGTTTTTTGTGTGGGTCGAGAGATCGCGGCGGACAGGCCGCCGCGCTACGGTGAAAAGGGGCCGTCAGTAAAAATGCGCCTTAGTCCGTAGGGCGCGGGCCTGTGCCGCGCCATGCATCGGTGAAAAGGGGCCTCTTTCGCGCAAGGGTGAAAAGGGCCGCTCTGGACCTGGATGCTGTAACCTAAACCTTGACAAAAACGTTAAAAAATGATAGCATCTAAAAAAATCACATTTTTAATTTGACAAACACGCAAAAATGTGGTATACTATTTATGTTATCATTTGGGGCATGACATTCAACGCAACTAATAAAGGAGCACGAACGTGAACACTCTATTCCGCGCGGATCACCCGATTCGCCTGCAGATATCTGTGAAAGCGACGCAGCAGCCGCCCTGGCTGCACTCCGTGTCTACGTTTGCGTTTGCGCCTCCCGTTGACGATGCCCTAGACCGGATTACCCCCCCCTCACTTTACGCCAGTTAACCCTTGATAAACTCGGCAGGCAGGGGCTCCGGGGGGATATCCCTGCTCACAATTCCAACATGAAAAACCGCGCGCGTTGCATACGCGCGACTCACATTGCTCCGTGGCAGCCGCTCACGTTCGCGTGGACGCGGCTGCCACGGGGCTTTTCGCATTGCACCGTCGAGGTCCACCAGCGTTGTTCCGGGGAAATTTCTGTCCCCACTAGGGATATAAAGGGGCAGGATAACCGTGGGCATTCGCCCACGGTTACCCTGTTTTCTCCGAGACTACGACATCTGCTGCGCTTGAATCTGCAGGTGATCTTGTTAAGAAAGGCACGGCGTGTCCTCTCCGGTCTTTGTGAACTTTGCAGAGAGCCACCGCAAACGGCGCAGTGACTCTCCAGTTCGATAAAATAAAGAAAAAATGAAATGATTAGAAAATCTTTCCTCAACCTTTGCGTTTTTCTGTTCATCGCCGGCGTTGTCTCCATGGCCACCCCGCTAGACGTGCACGCGCAAGCCACCATCACGGTGAAGGATGTGAAGTGGCAGTACAAGCGTGTTGGCGGAAGCATCATGGACTCGCCCTCCGGCAACGTGCCGAGGCTCGGCACCGGCGATCAGGTTATCATTGAGATGCGTTTTAGGGAGCCTGCTTCGGATCCTAATCCGGTGGTTATTGATGTCTATGCTTCAGCTGGCTTATTTCTAACGGTAGGCACCGCTGGGGTTGAAGCAAAACCGCTCCAGTCCGACGGTACCATCTACTCGGGTGCCAACCCGAATATAGAAAGAGTCGCGGATGATGCGACTACTGTTCGGTTTGCCTATACGCTCGCGGGGGGCAACAGTGGCGCGATCGCCCTGCGTTCGGTGTCCACCAGTAATGGCAACTATGGCAGATACCTCAAGAGTCACCATTGGCAATCTATCGTCAGAGGCACCTCCTATCACGATGCCACCGCTAATGCGCGGCACGGTCATATGACAGAGAGAAGTAACAATGTCGAATATGCGTTTTGGATAAAGTGGGAAGGCACTGACTCGACTAACCATATTCCTGCTACCCCCCCTGTCATCGGTAGCACAGCACCTCCCACTGTGGACGGAGTGAGCCCGGTGCTGAAACCTATCAGTGAATTCTCGGTTAGGCATGTGAATTCTCCTCCTAGTGGGCAAACCGGTCCCTCTCGCTACTATCAAGTGCGGCAGGAGTGCTTGCAGTTTCACGGCATCTTCGGCGAGGCCTACACGGCCGCCTGTGCCCTCGTGCATACTCACGGCTGGGCCCTTCCCGACGAGGTGAATTTGGACACTAGCCCAGAAGCGGGCTTCTTCAACGTCGGCGACGAGATTGCAATTCAGTTGACGTTTAATGAACCGGTAAAGGCACACCCCGGTGTGACGATGCATCCAGTAGGAAGCTGGCTCAAGGGTAGCAGAGCGGAGATGACGCTCACCGAGGCAGATGCGACGGATGGGGACGACACGCTCATCTTCCGATACACGGTGAAAAAGGGAGATCGAGAGTTCAGCCACTTTGTGGTCGAGCATCTCCATTCACAACTATGGCATAACGTCTATGATCGCGTATGGAGTAATACCCGTATCTCTAATCCAAAGTTGATAACCGATTTGGCTGGCAACGAGCTTAATATCAGGACGACAGTTGGTTATGGGCTTCTTGATCGGTTCGTGGCATTTGTTGCTATGGAACCCACTCTCACGAGTTATAAAGAGACGAGATATGGTGATGCGTTGTATAACCCGGAATTCACTGAGGCATACAACCTGGGGCTCATCAAGTACATGGTGGATACCTTTCCGCCGACGGTGTGGATTGCCGGCGTGATCAAGAATGGGGAGACGCACACCGAGGATAGGCGCAATGCGATAGTCAACCTGGATCCCGATGCCGGCTCTGTGACAGATTTTGCGGCAGGGACTACGGAATCGGTGGCGCAGGACGGTGCGTTTGACGTTGAATTCCGCTTTACGAACCATTACAAATCGACGAGTGCCATCGCCGAGGAAATCGGGACGACGTTTGGCGCGGAGGACATCGTCCTCACCGATGCAAACGGGAATTCGCTGGACTGGACGGTTGCTGCCCCGGTTTACATTGGGCTTGACCATCGTGCACCACAGAATTATGGTGACACGACGCCTCCCGATGGGCATGCTCCCGGTGATGCGAAGAATTCGGCATCGTTCTTGGTTTACAAAGCGCGGATTACGCCCGCCGCTGGTTTTAGGGGCGATGTGACGATTCAGGTTCCCGCGGGTGCCACGCAGGACATTGCGGGCAACGGGAATCTGGTATCAAATACGTTAACAGTGCCGGTGGACAGCGTGGTGGGTACGCCGGAGATTGTTGCGCCCGCCGCGGGTGTCTATACCGCCGGGGATAAGATTGAAGTGTCGGTGACGTATGCCCAGGAGAATCTACGGTATGAAGGGGCGAACCCGCCGTATCTGGTGGTGTATCTGGGTGAACAAGTGTTAGCCAATGCGCGGCATGCTGTTTGGACGGCTGCGGAAGACACGAATTCGACGAAAGTGACGTTTGCGTATACGGTGGCAGCCACGGACACGGTGGCAGAGACAGTGCGTGCTCCCTCTGTTGAGATACTCGTGCCGGAAGAGACGACGTTGTTGTCTGGGCCCCTAGGTGCGCCGGATGGGCAGCAGGTTGGGACAGCGGCACCAGCGGTTGCGTCTGGTGCTGCGCCGGCCTCGGTGCCGGCGGCGGGCCCGGGGGGTTCGCCTGTCGTCCAGGAGACACCGGTTGTGCCGTTTGTGCCGTTTTTCCCCGAGGAGACTTCGCCGAAGGCTGCTGCGTCGGCTGTGCCACGTTCGCCCATTGTTTTCAACGAGTTGGGCAATGGCAGCGGTGCTGCAAATGACTGGCTGGAACTCCGCAATGTCACGGGCGCGGCTGTCTCCTTGAAAGACTGGGAGCTGAGCGTCGTGCAAGATGACAAAAAGGAAGATACATCGCTTGTCGTTTTCGCGGATGTGAGCGTGCCGGCGAATGGGCTGCTGTTGCTGGTGAGTACCTCGCCGGACAAAACGTCTCTCGCCGGTGGCGATGATATTGCCACTTCCGCCGTAGAGCAGAAAGGTTCGCCGCATCAGTATCTCGTTGCCTCGGGCCTCGCGTTGCCGGATGATGGGAAGTTCCTGTTGATTCTGCGCAACGCTAAAGAGAAGTTGGGGTTGAACGAGGCGTTCGTGGATGTCGCCGGTGGCGGTGGCAGTGACACGGATGCGTTCGTTCGCGAGCAGACAGGTGACTATGATACATACGTCTGGCCGTTGCAAGTGCGTCAGGCACCGGGTGGTGATACCGAAGGGGCCCTCGGCTCCGGTAAGGTGTGGCAGCGCGCGAAAGCGGATATTGTGGGTTACCACAAAGATGCCTGGGCAGAAGCGGCGTTCACCGGTATCGGCTATGATAGGAATGTTTCCAAGTCTGCTGCCACCGCTGGCACCCCGGGGTATCCGAATGGTGCTGTGAAAACGGCAGCAGCTACGCCGAAAGGCAGTATCACCATCAGCGAGGTGATGTTCGATTCGGGTGGTGGGACACTGCCGCAGTGGATAGAGCTGTATAATAAATCCAAAACCGAGGCACTCAATCTGAACCGGTGGGAACTGGAGTTCCAGAATGTGGATTCGGAAGATTTGGTAGGGCGGCCGATTGTGGCGTTGACGTTGCAAGAGAAGGTGATTCAACCGAATCAGACACTGCTGATTGTTGCGGGGCCGGCGCGTGCGTCATCAAGCACGGTGTTTCCTGCGGCGCGGGTTTACAACCTGTTGGCATTGCATGCGAGGAATCTGCGTATCAAGATTGCGCGGGATACGTTCCTGAGCGCGGAAGGGTTCTACCTGAAGCTTACCGATAGCAACGGTAACCTCGTAGACGAAGTCGGCAACACCGATGGCAATCGTCGGACGAAAGATGCGCCGGCGTGGGCGTTACCGGTGAGTGCCGAGGAAGGTGTTCGGAGCTCGCTGATTCGGCGTTACGACAACGGCGTTGCACTGAAAGGGAAGCAGCGTGCGAGTTGGGCTCTGGCATCGAACGTCAAGCGACTCGCTGTGTCAGACCTCCACTATGGGCATGCTGAGGATATCGGCACGCCGGGGTATCGGAAAGGCGGTGCCTTGCCGGTGGAATTGTCAAGTTTCACCGTGGCGCGCACGGAGGCAGGTGCGGTTGTCGTGACGTGGACGACGGAGTCCGAAGTTGACAACGCTGGCTTTAACCTGCGCCGTAGTGAGAAACGCGCGAGCGGTTTCACGCTGCTGAATGCTGCGCTGATTGCGGGTGCTGGCACGACGGGTGAGCGTCAGACGTATACGTTTACGGATACGTCTGCGAAGCCGGGTGTTGAGTACTATTATCAGATCGAGGAGGTCGCGTTTGATGGGCGGCCGGTGACGTTGGCGACGCGGATGTTGCGGGGGCCTGTCTCTGCGGCCAATCGGCAGTTGACGACGTTCGGTGAGGTGAAAAAGCAGGCGAAATAGATGTAGGGTGAGGGTTGTCCCTCGCCATGTAGAAAACGGCCGTGGCCCCTTGGGGGTTGCGGCTGTTTTTTTGTGTGGTTAGGTCTATCGCGAGGGGCCCTTAGTCCGTAGGGCGAGGTCTTGTGCCTCGCCAGGCGATGGTAAAAAGGGCCCCTTCTACCGTAGGGCGCGGTCCTGTGCCGCGCCATGCATCGGTCTCTCAAGAGGGATCGCGAGGGACAGGCCCTCGCGCTACGGTGAAAGGGGGTTCGTGTGGTTCGGACGATCGCGAGGGGAACCCTCGGCGATTCGCGATCGCCGGGCCCTCGCGCTACGGTGAAAAGGGCCTTTCTTGTCGCGTGGACGATCGCGAGGGACAGGCCCTCGCGCGATGGTAAAAAGGGCCCCTTAGTCCGTAGGGCGCGGTCTTGTGCCGCGCCATGCAGCGGTTAAAAGCCCCTTAGTCCGTAGGGCGCGGTCCTGTGCCGCGCCATGCATCGACCTACAGAGAAGTCCCGGGGCTTCGGGTGTTTTTGGTGTGGTCGAACGATCGCGAGGGACAGGCCCTCGCGCTACGGTGAAAAGGGCCCTTCAGTGAAAATGCCCTTAGTCCGTAGGGCGCGGTCCTGTGCCGCGCCACGCGTCGATCTGCAGAGGAGATGGCGGTAGTCCGGGGTTGACGAAAGATTGAAGGAATCAAAAGCGCGGGCAGAGGAGTGTTCCCTGTCCGCGCTTTTTTTGTTTGTTGGACAATTCTGTGAAAAGAAAAATAAAAAAACTTGACATTTTTTGCAAATGATGTTAATCTAAATAAGATGCCGCTTGGAAAACCGCAAAGTCGCGATGAATTTGCTAGATGGGAGGCTCATCATGGCAGGAAACGATGTCGCACAGATGGCGCACCTGATGCGACGCGCCGGATTTGGAACCACGCGAACCGAACTTGAGGCTTATGTCCAAAAAGGCTACGAAAACGTTGTCGATGAACTCGTCCACCCCGAACGCGGGACCCCGATTGCAGAGGACATCTTACAACGTTACTTCGGCGGGGAGGGAGCCTACGTCGGGCTCTGGATATACCGCATGCTCAACAGCAAGTGTCCGCTGCAGGAGAAGATGGCACTTTTCTGGCACCATGTCTTCGCTACTGGGCTCGGAAAGAACCAGCACATCCTCGCATCGTCGGACCAGATTGATACGTTTCGCCGTGTCGGTATGGGGAAGATGCGGGATATCCTGCTCGCGCTATCGAAGGACCCGGCCATGCTCTTTTGGCTCGACAACAACGAGAACCGTAAGGGTGAACCCAATGAGAACTACGGCAGGGAATTGCTGGAGCTCTTCTCATTGGGGGTAGGCAACTACACGGAGGACGACATTAAGAACTGCGCCCGCGCCTTCACCGGCTGGACGTTCGCGCAGCCGATTCCGTTATACCCACACGGTTACTACTCGCCTGATTTCATCTTCGTTGAAGAAGAACACGACGCTGGCGAGAAGACCTTTTTAGGGCACACGGGCAACTTCAACGGTGATGACATTATTGACATCATCGCGGCGCAACCGGCTTGCGCGCAGTTCATTGCCCGGCATCTTTACAACTTCTTCGTCGCAGACGAACCGCAGGTGCCATCGTGGAACGTCACGCCACCGCGGGATGCGGCCGCGGTAGAGACGCTCGCGAACGCGTTCACAGAATCCGATGGCGATATGTCGCACATTCTGCGTGTGCTTTTCAACGCTGACTTTTTCAAGGCGGCGCGATTCGCCAAAATCAAGAGCCCGACAGAGCTCGTCACAGGGATTTTGAAATTGGTAGGGACGCATCACCGTCCGGAACCCGGCATGGGACAGTATGCGGGGGCCACAAGTTTGATGGGGCAACAGCTCCTCAATCCGCCAACGGTGGAGGGATGGCATACTGGAAAAGAGTGGATTGATGGCGGCTTGCTCACAACGCGCGTCAACTTCGCCGTTAAGGAAGTCAGCGACGCGGCCAAACCGGGCATTCAGGATGTGATTGCGCAGCTGAAGGCGTTAGGGAACGATGCTGCGCCGGAGAAATTCGTTGACAAATGTCTTGAACTTGCCGGCCCGATGCAGGTGAATGACACCACGCACGGGTATCTCACGCAGTTCGCGGCGGCGAACGGCCCGCTCAATTTTGAAGATGAAGACGCTTCTGAGGAAACGGAAAGCCGAGTCGTCAGCATGCTCCAGCTCATCGTCGCATCGCGCGAGTACCAACTCGGATAACTAGGAAGGAGACGACTGAAATGACTGCAACCCCGAAAGCACCAGTCCTCGTCGTCGTGCAACTCACAGGCGGCAACGACTTCATGAACACGCTCATCCCTTACACGAGCGGAATTTACCACGATTCCCGGCCCGTCGTACGGATTAAGGCAGAAGATGTCTTACCGACGAACGATACGCTCGGGTGGAATCCGCACGCCACACCCCTGATGGAGATGTTTGACGCGGGCGAGGTCGCTGTCGTGCAAGGCATCGGCTACCCGGATTCAAATCGCTCTCATTTCCGGGCAATGGATATTTGGCACACGTGCGAGCCTGAAAAAATCGGCACGGAAGGCTGGGTGGGCCGAATCGTGAGGGAATTG
The DNA here is from genome assembly GCA_958296135.1 of uncultured Poribacteria bacterium. GTDB lineage: Bacteria > Poribacteria > WGA-4E > WGA-4E > WGA-3G > AGPOR5. The sequence continues at coordinate 1,690,004 of CATQHZ010000001.1, read as the reverse complement.
GACCCGAGGGGGCAGAACGTCTTAACTGGCGTGAGTTTCGGACAGGGACTCCCGCGTGCATGTGCCCTCGCAGGCACACCTGTCACTTCTGTCGGCGACTTGGATAACTACGGCCTGCTCACCAGCATCGGCGATACATCGCAACGCGAACAGGCACTTGAGACGTTCAAGCAAATGTATAGCAGCACCGTCGGCAACGGCATCGTGATGGACTACCTCAGCCAAACCGGGATGGATGTCCTCAAAGGCGCGGACGAACTCCAGAAGGCACCGGCGACGTACACTTCCGACGTGGAGTATCCAAAAAGCAGTATCGCGAAAAGTCTCCGAGACGTGGCGCGCGTCCACCTCGCTGACCTCGGTACGCGTGTCTTTTACGCGCAGCACGGCGGTTACGATAACCATGCCAATGAAGTCCCGGCGCACCCGCGCTTATTGAAAGACCTCACCGAGGCGATTCAGGCGTTCTTCACCGATCTGCGCGCGCATCATACCTCCGAAGAAGTGGTAATGCTTGTCTTCACTGAATTTGGACGGCGCATCCGTGACAACGCCAGCGGGACAGACCACGGCACCGGCGGCGGCGCGTTCATCATCGGCGATAAGGTGAAGGGTGGCCTCTACGCCGAGTACCCCTCGCTAGAACCCTCGCGATGGGTGCACGGCGAAGACCTGGAGCATACCATTGATTTCCGCGGCATCTACGGAACGCTCATCGAACAGTGGATGGGCATCGATCCGACACCGATAGTCAACGGGAATTTTGAGCAGATTTATCCGTTTTCTGAGTAGGTTTCAGATAGGCGCGGTTGCCAGCCGCGCCTACCGGCGCCTTATCCGCCTATCCTATGACAGAACTGGAGATGAACCATGGCCAGACCTTATGGGCTCTTACGTGCGGGCTTTCCTTACCTCAAGTGTCTCAGCATGCGGCGAACAACGAACTTTCCCATCGATATCGCCCTCGGAAAAGAGGGACGTTTATATATCATGTGCCGCAGCGATGGCACCGCGATGATCCGGAAATATACCGTTGATGACGAAGACCGCGGCACGATGGGCGGCTACGGAAAAGGCGATGGACAATTCACATGGCCTGTCACCATCATCGCCGATAGCGCGGAAAACCTCTACGTCTCCGATGAATTTCTGCATCGCATCGTCGCATTTAACAGCGAGGGCGAACATATTGGCACATGGGGTGAACACGGCACCAACGCAGGGAAACTCAACGGCCCCGCTGGCATCGCCTTCGATGCTGATGAAAATCTCTACGTCGTTGATAGCCTGAGTCACAGGGTGCAGAAGTTTACCAAAGACGGTAAGTTCCTCTTGCAGTGGGGCAGTTACGGCACCGGCGAAGGTGAATTCAACATGCCTTGGGGTGTCGCTGTTGACGAACTCGGCGATGTCTACGTCGTGGATTGGCGGAACGACCGGGTGCAGAAGTTCACCGCTGAGGGAGGTTTTCTCTTCGCATTCGGCAGCTCTGGCAGCGGCAACGGCGAATTTAACCGGCCGGCGGGCATTGACGTAGACGCACACGGCGATATTTACGTCGCTGACACCGGCAACGACCGGATACAACTCTTCAACGCGGAGGGACGGTACGTGCAAAAGTTCCTTGGCGATGCGACGTTGTCAAAAGTCGCGTTAGACTATATGATGACGAATGCCAGTCCCAACCGCATGCGCGATATGGCAGATTTGGAGCCGCAGAAATACCTGCGGAAACCGAAGTCTGTCGCTGTCAGTAACGATGGCTTGATGTTCGTGCCGGACAACGGCTCCTATCGGGTGCAGGTTTACCAGAATCAGGCGGTGCCGTTAACGCCGCAGGAATTCAGTCCGCCGCGCCGCTCGGTGACGCTGCATCAGGAGTAGCATTAAATAACCTCCGTCTTGGTGCAGGCGTTTCGCGAGGGCCTGTCCCGCGCCATGTCAAGTTGAGGGGGTTGCGGAGGGTTATGAGGGGGTTATGAGGGGGTTATGAGGGGGTTATGAGGGGCCAGGCCCTCGCGCTTCCATCGTCGGTTGGGTTAGGTTGAAAATATTTTAACCTTGACATATTTTGAAAAAAGTGATATTATTGTTACGTAATATGAGAAATGACAATTATTCGGTTATTTCTCCTAAAAATTTTCGTCAATAATCGGAACCAGCTTCCGTATAAGTTTTGGAAAAGGAGGGCAACGCAGCGTGTCACTTAAAGCCAAACACGAAGTGCTCCTGACGATACCGATGTACCCGGATATGGAGCTTGCCGCCGCCAAGATTGCCTCCGTCCTCGCCGAATTGATGGACTTTAACGAGGGGCAGATTGAAGAGATTCAGCTCGCGCTCATCGAGACCTGCATTAACGCTTTTGAGCATAGCCAAAGCGAAGACCAGCAGGTGTTCATTGAGTTCATCATGAAGGATGATGAGCTGGAGTTGAAAGTCACCGACCAGGGAGTCGGGTTTGAATCCGATGAACCTGGTGCCAGCACAGCGAAGCGGCCGGGACTATTGGATCCTGTCATGCATAAGCGCGGGTGGGGGTTAGAAATTGTCAGAACCCTCATGGACGAAGTGGACATTGAGAGCGGCTCAAATGGGACGACTGTCAGTGTCATTAAAAGGAAACAAACGGCTTAAGGCGTGAGTGCTGCGCACGCGCCGCAGTGCTTATGCCTTTTCCGGTAGGAGCGGGCTCCCAGTCGCGATTCCGATTTTCAGGAAGCGCGCTGTAGCGCGCCATTTGTAAACGCGCTGGAGAAGACGAGCGCGATTCCGATTTCCTCGCCGACGACACGGAGGAGAAGGAGGCTTCTGTTTTGTTGAACAAATTTGATATACAGATTCGTGATGAACAGGATTACGCCGTGATTGATACGGAAGGTTACCTGAACGATGCACTTGGAGAAGCACTGTCAGCGAAGGCACACGGGCTCATCCAGGAAGGACGCACGAAACTCGTCATCAATCTTGAGAAAACGGCACTGATTAACAGCATTGGCATATCAATTCTCATAGAAATCATTGAGGCACTTGACGAACGCGAGGGAACGCTGAACTTCTGTGGGCTGTCCGCGACACAGGAACGCACATTTCGTATGATGGCCATCGCGAAGTATGCCGGCATCTTCCCTGACGAACAAGCCGCTATTGAGAATCTATAGAGCGGGCGCGTAAGGGGAATCCCGCCGCGGGGTTCCCCTGCCGAAACCTTCCATTCTCCACCGGCATTAAACCGGGAGGCGCGCTTTCCAATAAAATGTTACGTCGGGCGGGGCCGTCAGGCCAAAACGCCGTGGGAAATGAGCAAGGAGCACAAGAAACATGCAGCTCAGCACAGCCGAAGAAACAATACAACGGCTCATCTTCAGTCTATCCGAGTTGGAGCAACTCGGGCAGACGCTTATCTCTGGACATAGCAATTTTAACGTGTCCAGCAAAACCTACTTGCGGATTGCACTCGGCACGCTTCAGAGCACGCGCGGTGCCATTTTGCGCTTCCATCCTGCAGACAATTATCTCACCGTGGCCGCATCCGCACCGGAACGGCGTGCCGATGAAAAATCCCTTATCATCGCCGTGGAACCGGAAGATGTGGCGCAGTTACTGCAACATCCGTTTATTCAAATAGGTTCACCGCCGACCGGGCTCGAAGGTTTTTTCGCCCGGCATGCGGAGCTCTGCGCCGGCATAGATGCACGCCTCTGGGTACCCCTGAAAATCCACGATGAACTGCTCGGCATCCTGAGCCTCGGCAGATTTTTAGGGCGAACCGAACTGGAGGCATGGGAGCAAGAACTGCTAACGATTCTGGCGCACCAACTCTCAATAGCCATCGCCTATTCACAGATGATGGAAGGCATCCAAGGCGAAAAGTTCCGGCTGTTTATGCTCGCTGAAAGCGCGCCGCAAATCTGCCAGCTGCTCCAGCCGGAAGACGCAGCACAGCAGGTGGTGCATCAAGCCGTATCCCTCTTAGATGCAAACGCCGGCGGGCTGCTACTCAAGCACTCGCAGCAGCCCGAGATTGAATGGAAATACACCTTTCCAGAAACCCTTGCCTCCGAGTTCCCAACGAAAATCCAACTAGACGGTGAGGGTGTGGGAGAAGAGTGCCATACAGAAAAGACGTTGGCAGATGTCGCAAAAGAGGGGAAGACCGCGCACACCGACACTCACGAGGATGCGCGACTTGGCGCGAACAACATCATGGCAGTGCCGATTCTCGGCCGCGACGCAGACGTGTTAGGGGTGCTCGTCGTCGGCGATAAGGAAGAACGCGGCGGCAGAATCACGGCGTTCACCGATGAAGATGCAATCCTACTGGATTCCTTTGCCAAGCAGGCCGGCGTTGCTATTGAAAACGCGCAACTGCATCAAGAGGCATTGGAAGCGCGCCATTTGCAAGCAGAGATGGAAGAAGCCCGAAAAATTCAAGAAAACCTCATCCCAGAGACGCTACCCGACATTCCTGGCTATGATGTCGCCGGGCATTACGAACCCCGCGGGCCCGTCGGCGGTGACTATTTCGATTGCCTTGAACTTCCCGCCGCGAATCGCTGGGGGCTCGCCATCGCCGATGTCTCCGGAAAGGGGATGCAAGCCGCGCTCCTCATGGCAACACTCCGAGCGGGGCTCCTCTCCGAAGTAGCAAAAACCGACGAAGGCGCGAATCCTGACAGAGACATAGCGAAACGGCTCTGTGATATGGCACTCACCCTCAATTCTCTGCTTTATGCAAGCGGAACAGAGGAAAAATTCGCCACATTCTTCTACACCTATCTGAACCCCGAAACTGATATGCTCACCGTCCTCAATGCAGGGCATAACCCACCCTTGATTGTGCGGAAGGATGGGACAACGCAGTGGATAGGGGAAGAGATCGGCGGATTGCCCCTCGGCATGTTCCCGAATGATATGGTGCCGCTCATCGCCGACTATGCCGCCGAGCAGGTGCAGCTCAACAGCGGTGATGTCGTTATTTACTATACCGACGGTGTCACCGAAACTATCAACATTGCGGATGAGGATTATGAAGAACGGCTTGAACCAGACGCGGTAGAAGCGAGTCAAGCACCTAACGCGCAAGCCGCGGACATCATGAAGCACGTTTACGACGCAGTAATAGCGTTCCAAGGAGAGGCAGACCAGTTCGATGATCTGACGCTCCTCGTTCTCAAGAAAAAATAGTTTTTTATACCGCGCAATGCGTTGTTTGGCTGCTACTGTGCAGAAAAGGTTGACGTATCAGGCCGCATATTCGTATTAAAATGGAGAATATCCACCGTGAAAGATAGCCGCAGATACTTAAATCCCGAAATCCTCGCCAGAATTGGCAATCTGGAATTGATTGCCAAATTTGTGGTGGAAGGATTTATCTCCGGACTTCACAAGAGCCCCTATCACGGTTTCAGCGTGGAGTTCTCGCAATATCGCCAGTATATGCCCGGTGATGATACCAAGCATATCGACTGGAAGGCTTACGCGCGCACCGACCGGTATTACATCAAACAGTTTGAGGAAGAGACTAACCTCAACTGCTACCTGTTGCTGGATACAAGTGAGTCGATGATGCATCCGGTGCATGATGAACGTGAAACGATGGAACCTGAGCAGCGCACGCCGATAACAAAGCTGCAATATGGAAGTTTCCTCATCGCGTCCCTCGCCTATTTCATGGCGCGCCAGCGCGATGCCATCGGGTTCGCCTATTTTGATGAGACGCTTCACGAGTATCTTCCGGCGCGCAGCAGTGCATCGCATCTGCACGCGATTTTGTTAACTTTGGAGACACTCCAAACCGCGAAGGGCACCCAACTCGGTGCACCGCTGCACCAGATTGCCGAACGCCTCACGAAACGGGGGCTCGTCATTCTCATCTCCGATCTCTACGACGAACACCAGGACGAAGTTGTCAAAGGCTTAGAACATCTCCGGCACGAAGGGCACGAGGTTATTGTCTTTCACGTGCTCGCGCAGCAAGAACTCGCCTTTCCGTATGAGCGTCCCATTCGGTTCGTCGATTCGGAGAGCGGCGCGGAGATACTCACCACCCCGGCGGCGATTCAGGAGAGTTATTTGAGCCATTTCAACCAGTTTATCAACGACTACAGCGTGGCGTTACGTCAGGCGGATATCGATTACAACCTGATAAACACGTCAACGCCAATCGATTTCGCGCTCACTTCCTATTTGGCAAAACGCCAGGGAATCTCGTAAAAATGGGATTTTTGACACCCTTATTCGTAGCGGCAGGCGCGCTAGGTGCCGCCCTGCCGCTCATCATCCATCTGCTAAATCGGGAACGCGCACGGCGGCTGATTTTCAGCACAGTGCGCTTCATTCAGATGTCGCATCAGACTAACGTGCAGCGGCACAAACTGAAGCAGATGCTGCTCCTGCTGATGCGCATCCTCATCGTTCTGCTGCTCGGGTCTGCCTTCGCGCGGCCCTATTTCGCAGCAGACCCGGTGTCAAACACACAGCAGACAGGTGGAAAACGGAACGTCATCATTGTCCTTGACACTTCCTACAGCATGCAGTATTTTGGTGGCGGAGCCGATACGTTCGTGACTGCGAAAAAAGAGGCGTTAAAAATTCTAGGTGGACTTGATACCGCCGATGCCGCGTGCCTTATCCTCTCATCGGATAAAGCACGCGTCGTCGCGCCCCTCGGTTCCGAGTTTTCGCATATCAGCACCGCTATCAACAGTGCCGAGGCCACGAACGAGACAACAGACTATCTTGACGCGCTCCAGACAGCGGATGAACTCCTTCAGCCGCTCCTCATCGGAAGAAAGGAGATTTACCTAGTCGCGGACATGCAAAAAAAGGGATGGGAGAACGTGGTTGAGACTGATAAACTGAGTCCTGATGTCACCATCGTCTTTGTCGATGTGCGTGCTGAAGCACCACGCAATGTTGCCATCACCGGCATGAGTGTGCCGCCTGTGGTTCTGACTGAACAGAAAACGGCGCAGCTCATCGCGCGCGTCCATAATTTTGGGAATGAGTCGGCAGAAGATGTGACGGTGAAACTTATCATTGATGGACAAACCGTTAGCACGACAGAGGTGGACATTGAACCCGACGACATCGCAGATGCAGTCTTCAAACTGCCTCTAGCGAGAACCGTAGGGCGAGGGCCAGGCCCTCGCCAGGCCACATCACCGCTAGGAACAACACATACCGGCTGGGTGGAAATTCCGGACGATGCACTCGCTGTTGACAACAAACGCTATTTTATGTTACAAAGTTTAAAGGCGATTAAAGTGCATTGTGTCAACGGCGAATCCGACGCGCAGCATGACGATGAACTCTTCTTTCTAAAACGGGCGATTGAAGTGGGTAACACTGCCGTTCCCATCGACGTGACAGAATCGGCGAAGTTGCCGGAAGGGCATCTGGCGAACTACGATGTCGTCATCCTCGCGAATGTGCCGAGTCTCACGGCAGCGGAAGCACAACGCTTGAAGACTTACGTCAGTGCAGGCGGAGGACTGATTGTTACAGCAGGAGACCGGGTGGATAGCACAGCGTATCAGCAGACGCTTGACGAACTAATGCCTTGCACTTTTGTTCAAGCTGTCGGCGATGCCATCGTGCGGGAACAATTTCGTGTCATCGCCACTGTTAACTACGAGCACCCGATTTTCGCACCGTTCAAAGAACCTAACCACGGTGATTTCGGCAAGGCGCGCATCTACCGATATTTTCAGGCCGTGCTGACAGCAGAAGCAACCGTCCTCGCCGCTTACGACGATGACAACCCAGCACTCCTTGAGAAAGTCCACGGAACCGGGCGCGTCCTCTGCTGGACATCAACGATTGACAGAGAGTGGAACGATTTGCCCATCCGTGCAGTCTATTTGCCGTTCCTGCACGAGTGCATCAAATATCTCGCCTTGGTGCGAGCGGAAGATACGCCTGCGCACCAGGTCGGCGACAGCATCACCCTGCACGGATTTGACGAGCATATCGGCCAGGAGGTGGCCATTTTCGACCCGAGCAAAGCCGAGACGCGCACGCTTGCCGAAGAAGATATGTTAATCTATAAAACCACGCACCTCCCCGGCATCTATTCCGTGCATGCATCCGCGACAGAACCTCAGTATTTCGTCGTTAACGTCGATGCAACTGAATCCGACTTGGCATCCCGTGACGTTGAAGAGCTCACCAGCATGCTCATCGGAACGCCGACGGATGCCGATGCAGAAAATGGTGGAACTCAGGGAGAACTGGTCGCGCAATACCGAAAAGACGTTGAGAAGAACCAAAACGTTTGGACATATCTGATGTTCGCGGTGCTAGCACTCGTAATAATTGAGATGTTTTTCGCGAACCGTTTATAGCAGACAGAATCGCGATTTTTTCGGAGACATCAGGAACATGAACAAACGAACCCTCATTGTAGGAATAAGCCTCATCCTCGCGGTCTGTCTCGACTTGCACTTTTACGCCCAGTGGGACATGAAGCGGTTTGATGCATCGCTCCCCGAAGTGCCTGTGCCAGAACAGGCAGCAGACCTCCCCGATTTCTACGAGTGCCTCTCCTGCGGCTTCTCCGAAATCTTCTTCTAACGCCTCCCTGAAGAATCCCCCGAAAAAGAATTCTTGACAATTTTTGCATATTTTTATACAATAAATATCAGAACCAAAACGTCACAAGAACGTCATATTATCGTAGCGCGAGGGAGAGAGAAAACCCTGTTGGGAATACTTCCAACACTACCGCGATATCGGCCGTGAACGAACCAAAGCCGCAATCCGCGCAAAGGTCAACTATTCGCCCGTAGTTGACCTGGCGCAAATTGTCCCAAAGCGCGAGAAACCCCTGTGACACAAGGATGCAACCGCCATCACAAAACCGCTCGGAAAATCGCAAAAAAAAATATGTTAACTTTTGGTTTTGCGAAAACCCGAGTGTAACAGGGCTCCAGCGACACCTTAAAAGGTCAACCAACGTTGAGAGACAACATCATGACAGAAAAGTTTATAGAAGGCGCAATTGTCAATGGCAACGCCATTGAGGTGCCGAAAATCATATCAGACGAGCAGACGCAGTTTTTTGTCGAAAACGGCTACCTTGTCGTCCCAGAACTGCTGTCGCTTGACGAAATCGAGGAGTTGCGGCAAGACACTGCCGCCCTCGCACGTGGCGGATATCCGTGCGATAGCATCAAACCGCTTCCGGATACCGTTAGCGATGAAGAGGCAATCAGCCGCATTCTCTGCGTCCATCAACCGCATTTTGTCAGCCCGGTGATGGAGAAATATGTCAAGCACCCGAAAATCTGCGGTATCCTGAGTCAGATAACCGCCGCGCATCTCCCCCATTGGGATGGCAGCGTGAAGTGCATGCAGTCCATGCTCTTCGTTAAGCCGCCCAATTTTCAGGGGCAGGCGTGGCATCAGGACGAGATTTACATTCCGACTCGCGACCGGTCGCTGATAGGCGCGTGGATTGCGATGGACAACGCGACGGTTGAGAACGGATGTCTCTGGATTCTGCCCGGCTCGCATCGGCAAGGGTATCTCTATCCACAGAAAGCGCACGAGAACCCCGATGAATTTGACTTCGCCGAGGAGAGTTTCGGCTTCAATGACAACGATGAAGTGCCTGTGGAAGTGGAAACGGGTTCGCTCGTTTTCTTCAACGGATATTTACTCCATCGTTCCCGCAAGAATCGCGGCGATACCTTCCGGCGCGTTTTAGTGAACCATTACTGTAATTCCTGGTCGCTGTTACCGTGGACGCTCCGAGAAGGTGAGCGGCCGGCGAGCGCGGACAGGCGCTGCGTCATCCCGGTTTCTGGTGTCGACCCTTACGCGTGGAAAGGCTACGATGCGCCGCCGAAAAATGTCCACCTGCGCACCTGCAAAGCGGTGCAGGAAATGGGGTGACATCTGTCACACCCACAGAACCGTAAGTCTTCACAACGTGAAGACGGCCTGATAGGACAACATCCGCTGCCAAGTGGCAGCGGAACCACCGCTAGGAACAACAAAAAATGGTAACTGATACAACCTTGGAGCTCAAACAGACGTTATCCACGATGTTTGCGCGAATTGAAGCCGGGGAAGACATCACCGACCAGCTGCTGCACATTGACACGCTGGCTCAGGAGATTGCTCCCACTGCGCCTGCAATGCTCAAGCACTACCTCGAACGCCGGAGTTACACGAAGGCGTTGGCGTTTTTGCAAGAGATGTAGCGCGACAGACACTGAGGAACCGACACATGAAAAGAACTGACGGCCGCCGTCCAGATGAAATGCGCCCGATTACCGTCCAGCGGCACTACATCAAACATGCGGAAGGTTCTGTCCTCATCACAGCGGGGGATACCCGAATCGTTTGCACCGCCTCTGTTCAAGATGCGCAGCCGCGGTTTATGCGGGAACAGCGGATTCGGCATAAAGGCTGGGTGACAGCGGAATATTCCATGCTCCCGCGCTCTACGTCCGAACGGATGCAGCGTGAAGCGACGCGCGGCGGCCTCGGTGGCAGAACACAGGAAATCCAACGCCTGATTGGACGTTCCCTACGCGCCGCGGTAGAACTCAACGCTTTGGAGGAACAGACAATCTGGATAGATTGTGATGTCATCCAAGCAGATGGCGGCACTCGAACCGCCGCGATTACCGGGGGTTTCATCGCACTTTGGGACGCATGCCAATATTTGGTGGAGCAGAAGCGAATCAAGGCGTTTCCGATACAGGATAACATCGCCGCCACGAGCGTCGGGATTATCAACGGCGAACCGATGCTGGACCTCTGTTATGCCGAAGATTCAACCGCCGATGTCGATATGAACATCGTCATGACTGGGACAGGGAAGTTCATAGAGGTGCAAGGCACCGCCGAGGAGCAGCCCTTCTCGCGCGAGGATACCGACAAACTGTTAGATCTGGCTGTCAGTGGCATCCAGCAGCTCATCCGCTTGCAAAACCGTATGATGTTGGAGAATTTAGATGAAGCTCGTCTTGGCAACCCGTAACGCCGGCAAAGTGCGTGAATTGACAGATATGCTGCACGACGCTGTAAAGCTGGAAGATTCGGTTACCGTAGGGCGAGGGCCGCCACGCCGAAACGTTGGCATCTCTGCAGGTTTCCCAACAGGGATGTCCATTGTCCCTCGCCACGATGCCAAATCGCCGTTGCTGCAGATTTGCACATTGCAGGATTTTCCGAGCGCGCCAGAAATCATCGAAGATGGCGAGACTTACGCGGAGAATGCTTGTAAAAAAGCCGAGGTCATCGCGGATTACACCGGCCATCTCACCCTCGCCGACGATGCAGGATTAGAAGTCGCGGCACTCAGCGGTGCCCCGGGGGTTCAGTCAAAACGCTGGGCCGGCGAGGATGCTTCCGACGCGATGCGGATTGCAAAGTTGCTGGAAGCACTTGAGGGAAATCCGAATAGAGCCGCGCGTTTCGTCGCGGCCGTTGCTATCGCCAAACCTGTCCCTCGCACTCTTGCAACCGTAGAGCGAGGGACTAGGGCAGACGACAGCCATGCAGATAACCCCCAGGTAGTTATCGGGGTTTGCGAAGGGCACATTACCCTGTCTCCGATGGGAACAGGCGGCTTCGGCTATGACCCGGTTTTTATTCCCAACGGCTATGACAAAACGTTTGCAGAATTAGGAGAGGAGCGCAAGAACCGCATCAGCCACAGAGCCAAGGCGTTGCAGTTAGCACTGCCTTTGTTGTTTTCTTAACAGGATTCATCCCTCATTATCAGCGGCATTTAGTTGTCTCATTTCTGTCGTTTGCGATTGGGCAAGCCCGAACTATTTTGATGCATTTGGTATAAGAATCGCGGTTAAAAACCGCACCTACAAAAAAAGAGAAGGAGAAAAGGAACATTTATGGCAGCACTGAACGATTTAAGAAATGGGTTGGTTATCCGACTCAACGATACGCTCTACACGATTGTAGATTGTCAGCATGTCAAGCCGGGCAAAGGCGGTGCCTTCGCCCGGACGAAAATCAAGCGCATTACCGATGGCGCGGTTTTGGACCGGACGTTCCGTGCCAACGAAACCATAGAAACCGCACGCCTGATGGACCACGAGATGCAGTATTTATACCGCGATGGCGAGATGCTGTGCTTTATGGACAACGAAACCTTTGAACAACACTTGCTCCCAATCTCCCTCGTCGGCGATGGGTTGAAGTTTCTGAAGGAAGGCGGAACTGTCACCGTCAAAATGGAGGGGGCTGTGCCGCTCGCGCTTGAATTGCCGAACTTCGTTGAACTCCAAATCGTCGAGACCGATCCCGGGTTGCGCGGCGACACAGTAAGCGGGGGCTCTAAGCGTGCCACACTGGAGACCGGCGCAGTCGTTAACGTCCCCCTCTTCGTTCAAAACGAAATTACCATCAAAGTTGACACGCGGACAGGAAAATATGTGGAAAGGGTCTAACTTATGAACCGAAAAAAACACGAGCAGGATGAGAACCATCTCCTGAGGCTCGTTGAAAACCTGATTACCATCGCCGAGCGGGCCGAACTCGCTGAGCTGCGCGTTCGCGATGGCGAGTTGGAGGTGCAGCTCTCACGGAAGGTTGCGGCGGCACCCCTGCAACCGCAGCCGATAGTCTCGCAGCCGATGGTGCCGGTTGGAACCTCCACTGAAACCGCTGGACCAGACGATGCGGAATTTATTAACGCCCCGATGCCTTCCCGGTTCTATCGTTCGCCGGCCCCCGGTGAACCGCCCTTCGTTCAGGTAGGCGATACCGTCAGCACCGGAGACGCACTAGCTGTCCTCGAAGTGATGAAAACTTACAACCCCGTGGAGGTACCCTTCAGCTGTGAGATTCTCGAAATCCTTGCTGAAGATGGCGCGGCGGTTGAATACGGAGAACCGCTCTTCCGCGTTGCTCGTATCACCTGAACGGAGCACGCAGTCATCGTCCGGCGAGGGACAGTGGACATCTCTGCAGCGAGGCGGCAGCTCAGTCGATCGTGCAGTGTCTTCCGTTTATGGAAGACACATCTTCGGCGTTCTGTAAACAGAACGCCAACACGATCGACAGCAGATGACAAAGTTAAAGTAAGGTAGCTTGCTTACGCGGGGCGACACACGCACTTTTTCTGTAGGCGTGCCCGTAACGGCCCTCGCCATGTCTTGTCATTCGTTGTTATCCGTTAGAAACGTAAGTCTTCACAAAGTGAAGATGGCCTGCTCAGGCAGCCTCATCAGCCAAGCAAAAGCGAAACAACACATTGCGAAATACAAAAATGTTCCAAAAAATTCTTATAGCGAATCGGGGTGAGATAGCCGTTCGCATTATCCGCGCGTGCAAAGACATGGGCATTAAAACCGTCGCTATCTTTTCCACGGCGGATGCAGATGCGCTGCATGTTCAGTATGCGGACGATGCTTACTGCATCGGGCCGCCCCTGTCCGCGGACAGTTATCTGAAGTATGCCAACATTATCGCCGTCGCTGATCTTGCCAACGTCGATGCTATCCATCCCGGTGCAGGATTTCTGGCGGAGGATGCGCAGTTCGCTAAGATTTGCGAAGCGCACCAGATCCGCTTCATCGGTCCTTCTATCACAGACCTGGCCACGATGGGCAACAAAGTCCAAGCGCGGGAGAAAGTCGCGAAGGCCGGTCTGAAACTCGTGCCTGGCAGCCGGAGCGGCAAACGGAAAAATAGCAAAAAAGGCACGGTTGATATAGCTGAAGAAGCGGTGCAGCTCGCCGAGAAAATCGGTTACCCAGTCGGCATCAAAGCTGTCGCGGGGGGTGGCGGCCGCGGCATCCGTATTGCCTACAACCGGCCCAGCCTTTTCAACCTATTTCACACGGCGAAGGCCGAGGCGGAAGCGGCGTTCGGCAACGGTGAAGTTTACATTGAGAAGTGGATTGAAGAAGCGCGGCACATTGAAGTGCAAGTCTTAGCCGATACGCACGGAAATTCTGTCCATTTAGGCGAACGCGAATGCTCTATCCAGCGGAATCAACAGAAACTTCTAGAAGAGGCACCAGCGGCATCTATCCCCCCCAAACTCCGCACGGAGATCTGCAAAGCCGCTGCAAAAACAGTCAAATCAATCGGCTACACCAACGCTGGCACGATAGAATTCGTCGTGGATACAGACGATAACTTCTACTTCCTTGAAATGAACACCCGTATCCAAGTGGAGCATACGATTACGGAATGCATCACCGGCATCGATCTGATTAAGGAGCAGATTCGGATAGCCATGGGCGAAGAACTCGGCTATGGACAATCTGATATTCGCCACGAGGGACACGCTATTGAGTGCCGCATTAACGCCGAAGACCCGAGCAACGGGTTCATGCCGTCGCCGGGGTTAGTGACAGACTATCAACCCCCGGGGGGAATTGGCATCCGCGTCGATGGCTATATTTACGCGGGCTATCGGGTACCGCCGCATTATGACTCTCTCGTCGCGAAACTCATCGCAGTCGGGAGGGACCGGGAGGAGGCGATTACGCGCTTGAAACGCGCGCTTTCGGAGTTCAAAATCGGGGGAATAAAGACGACAATTCCGCTCCACCAAAATATTCTGAACGACGAACGCTTTCTGAACGGGCCCGTCTTCACCAATTTTTTAGACTCATGCTAAGAATGATACCGCTGTTCTTCATCTTTTCTCTTGCGATAACACCGCTTATTGCGCACGCCGCAACCTTTACCGATGTGACGCGCGCAGCGGGTATCGATTTCCGGCACGCGGGCGCGCATGCAAAACGCACTTCGCTGCTGCCGGAAGATATGGGCTCCGGCGCAGCTTTCGCCGACATTGATAACGATGGAGACACAGATCTTTACATTGTCAATATCCCTGGCCCGTTCGGCGGGGACTACCAGAGCCCGGCGCGCAACGCGCTCTATCGCAACAACGGCGATGGCACCTTCACCGACATAACCAAAACCGCCGGCGTGGGTGACACCGGGTACGGCATGGGCTGCGTTTTCGCCGATTACGATGGCGATGGATACCTCGATCTCTATGTCACCAATTACGGCCCAAACGTTCTCTACCGCAATAACAAGAATGGCACGTTCACGGACGTAACCGATGTTGCTTTCCCGAATGCGGCAGGCGCGCTTTCCAAGCACGCCTCACAGTGGAGTACCGGTGCCGCCTTCGCCGATACCGATGGAGATGGCGACTTAGAGCTCTACGTTTGTAACTACGTCACTTATGATTTGGAGAAACTAGAGGCGATGCAAGCGGAGTCCTTGCAATCTGGGAAACCGGTGCCGAGCGCGCTGAATCCGCATGTCTTTGAACCACAGGATAACGTTTTCTACCGCAACAACGGCGATGGCACCTTCACCGATATCACTGCAAAGGCAGGTATCGCCGCCTCCGGCGGCAGAAGCATGCAGGCAATCTTTAGCGATTTTGATGGAGACACCGATCTGGAGCTGTATGTCGCAAACGATACCACTGTCAACCATGCCTATCGCAACGATGGCGATGGCACCTTCACCGATGTGAGTGACGATTCGTGGGCGGCGGACTTCCGCGGCTCTATGGGTGTTACCACTGGGGATTATGATAACGACGGTGACACCGATCTCTTTATGAGCCACTGGGTGGATGAGGAGAACGCGCTTTATCGGAATCTTTTAAAAGAGGAGAATGGGGTCCCGACGCGCATCCGATTTGTCGATGAATCCTACTCTGCGATGCTGGCGGAGGTGAGTATTAAGCAGATCGGCTGGGGCACTTCTCTCTTTGACTACGACAACGATGGCGATTTGGATATCTTCGTCGCGAACGGGAGCACCTTCCAAGAATTACATCAGCCCGAAGTCCTTATTCCACAGCAGGATGCGTTGTTCCGCAACAACGGCGATGACACCTTCACCGATGTCTGCGCGGAGGCCGGCATTGCGCAGTTGCCTCTCCGCGTCGGGCGCGGCACCACCTTCGGTGACTATGACAACGATGGCGACGTAGACATCTTTATCGTCAATAACCATGCGCAGCCGACGCTGTTGCGAAATAATACCAACGGCAGGAATTGGCTGCACGTGAAATTGCGCAGTCTGGGGGCCAACCCAAATGCCATCGGCGCGAAGATTCGGGTTAAAACGGCGGACGCTATCCAGATGCGAGAAATCTGTGCCGGTGAGAGTTACCTGTCGTCTAATAGTTACATCGCCGAATTTGGCTTAGGCGCAGCCGCCGAGATTGAGTGGATTGAAGTCACATGGCCGAACGGCGAAACGCAACGGGTGCTTGATAGCATAGCGATAAATCAACGGATAGAGATTCACCAGGAGCCATGAAAATGCGAAACGCTCTTTACAAAACATTCATCGTTGTATGCCTCCTCTGTCTCTTCGGATGTGGCGAGGGCCCGAGCATTGAGCGCGGCAAGCAACTCGCCGCAAATGGAGAGATGATAGCAGCAGCCCAAGAATTTGAGGCTGCCCTTCAGCGCGACCCGGATAACGCTGAAGCGGCGTATCAACTCAAATTGATTCGCGCGCAGTTAGAAGAAGAGACACAGGGTTTCGCGCGCGGACGCGCTTACTGGTTTGCGGATAGGCACTCGCTCGCCCTCGCGCAATTCCGCCAACTGCTCGCAGGCACTCCGTCACGCGATGTTATTTTAAAGGTGGCAGGCCTCACTGGCGATGCGTATCATGTCCAACGCCTCCGCACCGAAGGGAGCGACGACTACGAGCAAGCCTTCACCGAAAAGGGCAACCTCATGACGTTCACGGCAAAATATGCAGACGATTACAGTCCGGCTATTTCGCCTGATGGGGAATGGCTCGCGTTCGCCTCCTATCGGCTTCAAAATGGCGAAATTTATATGATGAACCTTGAGACGCGCGAACTTCGGCAGCTCACGCATACGGAAGAGTTTGACGAATACATGCCTATTTTCTCCCCAGATGGCAAGACGCTTGCCTTCGTGGCGGAACGCACCAAAGGGATGATGATGCTGCCGCCGATTCAGGCGAGCGGCTCCGTGCCAAGCACCGCCAAAATCTATCTGATGGACATCGACGGCCGGCATCAACGGCCTCTCGTAGAGATGCAGGGGATGCAAAGTGCTCCCGCCTTTTCACCCGATGGCGAAAAAATCGCCTTTGAATCCAATGAAAATAGCGATGAATTGGAAATCTACGTTGTCAACACAGACGGCACCGGCAAAGTGCAGTTGACAGACAACGAGGGTGACGATGGACACCCCGCATGGGCACCGACCGGCGAACAGATTGCATTCATCTCCAGCGTTCAGGATACCTATCAGGTCTGCGTTATCAGTGCAAAAGGGGGAGACATAGAACGGCTCACCGCGTCCGCCGATAGCCATTACCAACCCATTTTCACGCCGGATAGTGAACGGATTATTTATGTCTCAAATGCACGTGGGCACTACACACTTTGGGTAATGGATGCCGATGGAAGCAACAAAAGGCAGTTGACGAACCACATCGGCGCGCATTTTGAACCGAGTCTGTCGCGAGATGGCCAGAAACTGGTGTTCAGTTCAGACCGGAGTGATCACATGCGGATTTATCTGATGGATTTCACGCGCCCCGTCCAACTAGAAGAATTGCAAACCCGCCTCTCTAATTGATGCTCTTTTCGTCGTTCGCAATGCGTTGTTCAGCTACGACTGTGCAGAACTTATACCAAATTCGTCTGAATGTTCTCGAGCCTGTAGGGCAGAATCGCCTGAACCTGACCGTTTTGGTTTTCCTGCGCAGCAGGACGAGCCCGAGCTACAGAAGTTCATTTGGTATTACAACGTGAAAACGGCCGGCTCAGCGTAGGGCGCGGGCCGTCACGGTCACGCCTACTGAAAATGTGCGTGTGTCGCCACGCGTAAACACGGTCACGCCTACAGCAAACGTGCGTGTGTCGCCTCGCGAAAGCACGGTCACGTCTACAGAAAAAGTGCGTGTGTCGCCCCGCGTAAACACGCTACCTTACTTACTTTAACTTTGTCATCTCTGCAGCCTCGCTGCAGAGATGTCCACTGTCCCTCGCCAGGTTCCCACAACAAAAATTGCCAAACAACGCTCGGCGAACAACAAAAAAGATGAGACTTAAACCACGCCCAGCTATCTATTTCCTTATCCCGTATCTGCTCGGCATTATTGTGGGAGAATACACCACCGTGCCGCTGTTTTGGACGTGGCTCTTCACGCTGATATGTCTGAGTTGCGCCGCGCTGTTTCAGTGGTTTGTACGCTTAAAAGTGGCAACAGGAGACACGTGGCGTGCACGCTTGCAGAGCAAAGTAATTCTCTACGTTCTGATCCATCTCGCCGTTTTTGTGAGCGGCATCCTACGGCTAGACATCGGCACCCTGTCATCAATTCCAACGTATTTTTACGATCAGCCTGTTAGTTTTTCAGGCCGGACTGAGTATCAACCCGAGCGCGGCAAAAAGTGGGAAGCTTGCTACGCGAAGGGAGAACTGCAACTGCTTGAGACAGGCGAGACAGTGCAGACAAAGGTTCTCATCCGATTTCAGGGGCTCATGCCCCTCCGATACGGCAAACGCTTGACGTTAACGGGAACGCTACATCGGCCACAACCGCAACGCAACCCCGGCGGCTTTGATTATCGCGCATACCTCGCCCGGAAAGATGTTTCCGGGATAATCTATCATCAAGGGCTTTTCAAACTCGGCGAGCAAGCCGGATTTCCACCACTCCGGTGGATAGAAAGGCTCCGCCTTCGGACCGAGGAGGTTATTGATGAAGCCTACACTGATGAACTGCACACACAACTCATCAAAGGCATCCTTTTGGGAAAACGGAGCGATTTACCGACAGATACCTTGGAAACCTTCCGAAACAGCGGCAATTTTCATGTATTGGCGGTATCGGGGTTGCACGTTGGGTTCATCGCGGCGTTCTGTTACTTCGGGCTGTCAACGTTGGCGACTGTCCTCGGCATGCTAGCTAAGCACCCACACCTGACAAAAAAGGGGATAGCTCTCCTGACAATCGGGGCTGTGTGCATTTACGCCTGCTTAGTCGGGTTTCGTCCTTCCGTCTGCCGCGCCTCGCTGATGGCAATCCTCTTCCTCCTTGCAACCATCATTGACAGGGATGCAGACATCTTCAACCTACTCGCTTTCGCCGCCTTAATTTTACTCCTGTTGAATCCGACGCAACTGTGGGACATCGGTTTCCAATTGTCGTTTGTCGCCGTGACAGCGATTCTCTATTTTGTGCCCAAAATGGAAAAACTGTTTCACCAACTATGGGAACCTCCTGAATCTCCGAACCTCAGTGTCACTTTAGGACGTGGTGTCTTAAAATGGCTCATTCTCTCCTATCTTGTGACGTTAGCTGCACTGCTCGGCACTACGCTTATCATCGCATTCCACTTTTTTCGAGCGTATCCGATTGGCATAATTGTCGGGCCGTTTGCTGTCGGGCTTGTTTCACTTATTCTCGCGATAGGCCTGGGTTCGGTAGGCGCGGGACTTTTCTCGCTGTTGCCGCTAGCGAAACTTCTCGCCTCTTTCAACGCAGCGATTATCTCCCTCTTTTTAGCAATCATCGGGCTGTTTGGAAACGCATCGGTTGTCCTGAAGATGACACCGCCTACGTTTGGCATCTTTGTCGTTTACATTGCTGTCTGTTTAGGCATAACGCATTGGCGGTTTTGCCGTGAACAGTGGAGACTCGCGACACTCATCGGACTAACTGTCGTGGCAATCTGGGTATGGGACAGGGCGTTTCATGAAGAAGGACGGCTGCTAGAGGTAGTCACGTTGGATGTCGGGCAAGGCGATGCGGCCGTGGTGAAGTTTCCTGATGGACGCACGATGCTTGTTGATGGCGGCGACCGGCGTTCCTATTACAATGAAAAGAAGAAACAAGGGGTAGACTATGACGTAGGCGAACGGGTTGTCGCGCCTTACCTTGACGCTAACGGGATTCGGGAACTAGCTCTGGTAGTGCTGTCGCATCAAGACAGCGACCACGGTGGTGGGCTCGCGTATATCTTGGAGAACTTTAAGGTGAAACGCGTCCTCGGAATAGCGGAGGCGGATAAGGCGCGCTCTTCCGCAACACTTGAGCGATTGCGTAAAATTGCCCAAGATGATGAGATTGACTACGCGTTTGAATACGCGGGAGAAATCGAAATGACTCCGACAGCCACCCTAAATCTCTTGCATCCCATCGATGCCGCATCCACAGACCTGATGGACAGCGATACAAACGATGACTCCCTGGTTATGAGACTCAGTTATGGCGAGGTGGACATCTTGTTTACGGGTGATATTGGCGCGAAGGCAGAAACGCGCCTCATCGCCACCGGACAAGATTTGCATGCCGAGGTCTTGAAGGTACCACATCACGGAAGCCGAACCTCAAGCACAACTTCGTTTTTAGATGCAGTCCAACCGAAGTATGCCCTCTTTTCGCTAGGCATTCGGAATCGATATGGATTTCCAGATGCGGGTGTCGTTGCGCGGTATAGAGAACGCGGGTGTGTGCTGTTGCGCACTGATGAACTGGGGGCCATCACACTGAAGACAGATGGAAAGCGGTGTTGGTTCCGGTCTCATGTTGCTGAAAACGAATTGGGTTTGCGATAGTGAAAAATAGTTTGCACAAAACTATTTTTTAAGGTATTATTAACTATGGTAGGGGATTGGAGTTGCGTCAAAACTCCGGCGAGATTTACGAGTGAGGTTATGGAAGCAAAGACTGTCCGGGCTATCTATACAAAAAACATGCGTCACAATTCAGAGGAATCACGATGCCACATCTTACTGACGAGGAACTGCTGCACGAGATTGAAACTGGCGAGGCAGACCGCGTTGAGTTCAAGGCGAATTTGTCCGGCAGTGCCCCGGATAGAATTAGAGAGGCAATCTGTGCTTTCGCCAATGATTTGCCAAACTACGGAAAAGAGGAACCGGGGCTCATTTTCGTTGGTGTGAACAACGACAGAACTATCCTCGGTCTCTCGGTTACGGATGAATTGCTCATACAGTTAGCGGATATGAAAACCGATGGCAATATCGTGCCGCCGCCATCGCTGACTGTTCAAAAGTGGGTGCTGCGAGGCAAGGAAATTGCCGTAGTCACGGTGCAACCGTCTGACTCGCCACCGGTTCGGTTCAAGGGTACAATTCATATCCGCATCGGCCCCCGCCGCGGCATTGCCACGGTGCAGGATGAGCGGAGCCTCAACGAAAAACGTCGGCACGGAGAACGCCCTTTTGACCTGCTGCCGGTTCCTGCTGCCGATATATCCGATTTGAGTCTGGCATACTTTGAACATGAATATCTGCCAAAGGCGTTTTCCGCCGAGGTTCTTGATGCTAACGACCGGCGTCTCCATGAGCAGTTAGCGGCGACGAAGATGATTGATGCCGCCGACCGGCCCATACCCACCGTGCTCGGCATCCTCATACTGGGGAAAAATCCGCAGAATTTCCTATATGGTGCCTACGTGCAGTTCCTCAGAATTAACGGTGTTGAGTATGCAGACGAGATTATTGATAGCGCGGAAATCAGAGGCTCTATTCCAAACCTCATCCATCGATTGGATGATAAACTCTTCGCGCATAATCGCGTCGCTGTTGACATTACCTCGGGGCCTATTGAGAAACGGACGGCACTTTACCCAATGGAGGCAGTGCAGCAAATCGCGCGGAACGCCATTATGCACAGAACTTACGAAGCAACGAACGCGCCTATCCGTGTGTATTGGTTCAACGACCGGATTGAAGTTTTAAATTCGGGCGGCCCGTTTGGAGACGCAACCACTGAAAATTTCGGCAAGCCCGGAATTACCGGGTATCGCAACCCCAATCTGGCAGAAGCGATGAAAACCCTCGCCTATGTGCAGCGATTTGGCGTGGGGATACCGATAGCCAGAAGGCTACTCATGGAAGCCGGACATCCGGCCTTGGAGTTTGAGGTGAATGGCACTTACATTCGCGCCACGATAAAAGTGGTGTGAAATTCTAAAGCCCGCGTAGGGCAAACTCGCCTGAACTTGTCCTATTCGCGCTCGGGCGAACTCAAACGACAGAGATGGGAGAACTAGATGGCCCTCAGAGCATCTCGTTTTGAATGACAATAACTGGAAAATAGATTAGCATACATAAAGGCACAGAGAAAATTGCTTGCAGAAAGGAAAACATTTATGAACCGAAAAGTTGTAATGATGAACGAAGCCGGCCACATTTGGACAGAGGAGCAGGAAACACCCGCACCGAAACCGGGGCAGCTGCGCATCGAAGTGCGCGCCTCTATGGTAAGCCCCGGCACGGAACTCGGCGGAGTCAAACGGCGCAGGGAGAATCCGGGCTCTGAAGCGCGACAACGTCCGTTCGGGTATACCAACGCCGGTGTCGTCATTGGCAAAGAAGGCGACTGCGATGAGTTTGAAATAGGCGACCGGGTTTCCGGCATGGGCGGCGGCTACGCACTACATGCCACTCACGCGTGTGTGCCGCATAATCTTTGCGCGAAGATTCCGGAGAACGTTAGTGACGCGGAAGCCGCTTCAAACCATCTCGCCGCGACAGCACTGCACGCCGTGCAACGGGGGCGCATCCGCATCGGTGAAAACGTCGTTGTCGCAGGGTTAGGTATCGTCGGGCAATTCGCATCCCAGATAGCCAAGGCGGCGGGTGCCTACGTTATTGGCATAGACCGGCTGTCGTTACGGATAAAAATCGCCGAATCCGCTGGTATTCATCGCGCCATAAACGTTTCGGAAGCAGACCCGGTTCCCATCGCGGCAGAATTTACGAACGGATATGGCATGGATTGCGGTATCATCGCTTTCGGTGGCGATGCGACGAGCGCGTTCCAACAAATCCGCGCGATGCTCAAGACAGCACCCGATACGCATAAGGTAGGACGCATCGTCATCGTCGGTGGCGCGAACATTACGCACGGCTTTGCGGCAGGGCTCGGCAATGTGGACGTGATTAGCGCGGCGCGCACCGGCCCCGGCTACCACGATGAGGCTTATGAACACGGCGCAGATTATCCCCCGGTCTTCGTTCCATGGCCGACGCAGCGCAACTTGGAACTCTCCCTACGGCTGATGGCTGAAGGAAAAATTCAGGTGAAACCGCTAATCACGGATATCCTGCCGATCGACCGGGCGGCGGAAGGGTGCGAGAAGTTAATCCAACACCCAAACGAAGCGTTAGGGGTTATCTTTACCATGTAGGCACGCTCTTCCGAACGCAAACCGGGCAACTCGGTAGGCGCGTTTACGAAGCGCGCAGGCGGGGGTTCTCCTACGGTAAATCTTGAAAAATATGGAAATTAGAGCAGCTCACGAATCAGAATTAGAACAGGTAGTTGAACTCTCATGCCTAGCATTCAATCCCGATGGGCATGAACGCTATTGGCAATACGTGCATGGGGACAGCAGTTATCGTCCCTCGCAAACGCGCGTTGTCGTTGTTAACGAACGGGTGGTATCAACACTCCGGGTCTGGGAGCGGCGCATCCGGATGGGCACCTCCATCGTAACTATGGGGGGCATCGGCGGTGTCTGCACGCATCCGAAATATCGCGGGGTCGGCTATGCCTCCGCGCTCATGCGGAATACCATCGGTTATCTTCGGAAGATCGGATGCGACATCGGCGTGCTTTTTACCATTATTCCGAACGCGTTTTACCATCGACTCGGGTGGACAACGTTCCCGTTGCAAGGCTTCCAAGTATCGCACGGCGCAGCAACCCCTATTCCCAACAGAGCCCTCTGGCAAGTCGTCCCTTTCGATGTGGCACCCCATTTAGATTCGGTAGCAACCCTTTATGACAGCTGCAATGCTGAGCAGAGCGGCAGTATCGTGCGGACGCGCGCCTATTGGGATATGCAACCTTCCCGCATCCGCGAGGTGCTACCTACCGTCGTTGCGTATCGCGACCGGGAGCGCGCGCCTACCGATGGGTATCTCAACTATCTGATGAATGGCGAGACCGCGGAGGTGCGTGAGGTAGCGTATCGTCACGAAGACCCGGGGGTTTTAGACGCGCTTGCCTCGCATCTGCTACGCGTGTGCAAGGAGCACGGCATTTGGAACATAACCGGCACGTTCTTGCCTAGCCATCCGTTTGTAGCGCAACTCTCGAAAGGAGGGACTTCTACTTCCGAAACAACCGAGGACTCCGCTATGATGCTCTACGCCGTGAACTTTCAGGTTCTCCTGCGGCGGTTGGTGTTGGAATGGCAATCGCGCCTTGCCGCATCTGAAGAGACGTTTCCCACACTTGCTGTCAAATTTGCGCTCAATAACCAGCAGGCAGTAATTCGGTTTGATGGAGATGAAACGCTGCAAATCGTGAACGACGATGCCGATGCTGTTGAATTAGACGTAACCGAAGACGAACTCTGGAAACTCTTGTTTGGAGAATTCGGTTGGGAACAGGCAAACCCCAGAACTTCAGTGTCGCCAAAAACGGCGGCGTTTTTAACCGCGCTGTTCCCGAAACGCGATGTCCTCTTCTGGGCACCGGACCGGTATTGAGCATGAGTCTGGCTGGTGTGTTCCCGATTATCCTTTTTCAACTGAGCGCGCGAGAATGCTCAGGCCAAACAAAATGGCGAGGGACAGGTTTTCCCTCGCCCTACGGTTCCGTGGAGGTTCCTTCACACGAGCACGCCAAGCAAATAGGGCTTCCCAACCTCCGTTTGAAACTTCACAACCGAGTCCGACCGCGCTGTCTCAACCGCTTCATCAGTGCAGGTGACGTTAACTGCCGAGGCACTCCGTACCGTGCAGTCTCTCCCTAGCGTGGAATAAATGTTCGCTTCAGTGAGATTGCCATTCTCCCACGCAATGTCTACCGTGAACCCGCCGCGGGCACGCAATCCCTTGACATGTCCAGTATGCCACGCTTTCGGCAGTGCTGGCAACAGATGAATCTCTCCGGCGTGACTCTGTAGCAACATCTCCGCGATGCCAGCGGTTCCCCCAAAATTGCCATCGATTTGGAACGGCGGATGCGTATCAAACAGATTCGTCAAAGTGCATTTCGCCAGCAGTGCTTGAAGGTGCGTATGTGCTTCTTCTGCCTCCTCAAGACGCGCCCAGAAATTGACGAGCCACGCGCGACTCCATCCCGTATGCCCACCGCCGTGCGCTAACCGATATTCCAACGATTTCCTCGCCGCTGCTGCCAGCGCTGGGGTGCCACGCAACGTAATCTGGCAACCCGGATGCAGCGCATACATGTGCGACATGTGCCGATGTCCCGGCTCCGGCTCGTCGTAGTCAAACACCCATTCCTGAAGCCGCCCGGTCTTCCCGCTAATCTGCAAGGGCGCGAGCCGCTCCAGTGCAGATACCAACTCCTCGCGGAAATCTGCATCGTCTGCCAGGCGGCCTGTAACGGCAGATTTCCATATCCGCCCATCTTCTGCGTCATCCCTGAGGACATCAAGACACGCGATGCAATTCGTAAACAACTCATGGATAATCTCCAGATCCATGGTGGCGGCATAGGTGAACAACGAGCGCGTTCTGTCAGGTTTCAAAAAACTGTTTTCCGGCGAATGCGACGGATTCGTCACGAGTTTCCCGGCGACAGGCGTGCCTGCCGGTGCCTCAACGAGGAAATCAAGGATAAAACGGGCGGCACCTTTCATCAACGGATAGCCCTGTTTTGCAAGGAATTCCTTGTCACCGCCGAAAAGATAATGCTCCCACACATGCTGACATAACCACGCCGCACCCACCGGCCAGATGCCCCAGATGCCATCCGCTGGTGTTGTGAAGCCCCACACATCCGAGAGATGATGCACAACCCAACCATCGGCACCGTAATGGCGTTGCGCCGTGCGATGCCCCGATTCAACGAGTGTATCCATGTAATCAAACAACGGCGTATGGCACTCGGCGAGATTGCAGACCTCGGGCACCCAATAGTTCATCTGGAGGTTGATGTTGGTGTGGAAATCGCTGTTCCACGGCGCGTTCATGTGCTCGTTCCAGATGCCTTGTAGATTTGCTGGCAAGCCACCGGGCCGAGAACTGCCCATCAGTAGGTACCGTCCGAATTGGAAATAGAGCACGATGAGATGCGGATCGAACCCACCAGCCTTCACCGATTCCAAGCGTGCATCGGTGGGAAGGTTGACTGCCTCCGTCTCGCCTAAATCCAATTCAACCCGCCGGAAAAGAGATTGATGCTCGGCGACGTGGTCCGCCTTGATTTCTTTGTAAGGTTTACCGCCTAGCGTTTTGAAGATGTTTTCGCACCGGTTGTGTGGTTCGGCAGAGGCACCATTCTGATCTACGTAACTTGTCGCCGCTGAGAGCACCAACGTAACAGCATCCGCGCCGCGGACACGAATCCGGTCTTCAACTGACTCAGGCACTTCCACGTTGTCGCCTTCTTCCCACATCTGCAGGTAGGCAGAAAACCGCATCCCCTCATCGCTACATTCGCCATCAAGCCTAAGGGTATCGTGATAGATAGCGTTGGCGATAGCCCCTTGTTGCCGCGTCATGGTTGCATCAACGTTGATAGCGTCTGCCTTGTCACATGCCACTCGGACGATGATCAGGTTGTCCACGGCTGTTGCGAACACTTCGCGTGTAAAGGTTGCATTGCTGCAGCGATAGGTTGTCCGCGCGATGCCGGTATCTAGTGCCAGTTCACGCCGGTAATCGGTTATCTCGCCATCGTGGGAGAAATCCAGAACCAGCTCGCCTAGGGATTGGTAAGATTTGATGCGTTCCGGGATGCCGAGCATCGTTTCGCCGGCGAGTTTTGTCGCCTCGTCGTTTTTATCGTCAAAAAGGAGTTGTTGCACTTTTGGCAGAGCCGCGACTGCTTTCGGGTTCGTGGTATCGCGAGGGCCGCCGTCCCAAAGCGTTTCTTCGTTGAGTTGGATGCGTTCGCGTGCCACACCCCCGAAGACCATGGCTCCGAGCCGCCCGTTTCCGATGGGGAGTGCGTCTGTCCATTCTTCGGCCGGTTTTTGATACCAGAGAGTGAGGTTGTTGGGAGTTATCATTGTTTATGCCTTTCAATCCGTTTGTCTCTCAAGATAACGGCAGCTGCGTTTTCCGCTGCCGTTTCCGGTTCTAGCGTTGTCGCGTCGGTTACAATCTCTTTGCACAAAATTGCAATCTCCTTCCCGCGGAAAATTGAGCATAGCAATTATGATACCCTATTCCCGCGAAAAATGCAAATGAATCTTTAGGGCGCGCCGCGTTGCCACGGCACACTCCCCGCCTTCTGCGTTTCTGCCTGAAACAGAACGCTCATCTCTCTAAAGAGCTCCGCCTCTGCCCGCGCGCCATCCGTGGTCTCCTGCGGATCCATGGCGAGATCGTAGAGTTCCAACGGCTCAAACGGACTGTTGTGCAACAACTTAATATCGCCGAGGCGGATGGCATGCTGGCACTGCCCCAGAAACCGTTGATTCCCCTCTCTGCGCAGCCAATAGAGGACGCGCTCGGAAAAATCCTGTCGTTCGCCTTGGAGTGTCTGCCAGATAGAACGTCCCTCAATCTCGTGCGTGAGCGGCACATCGGCCACCTCACACGCTGTCGGGAAAAGATCCATGAGCATCGCAACCTGATCCGTGACATGTCCTTCAGGGATATGCCCAGGCCACATCGCGCACGCGGGGACTCGGATGCCGCCTTCATACATATCCCCTTTTTGTCCACGCAACGGTCCGTTATGCGCGCCGACGTTCATGTCACCACCGTTGTCGGAGGTATAGATGACGAGCGTATTGGACAGCTGTCCGGTCGCTTCAAGTGTATCCAGCACCCTACCGATACCGGCATCCATGTGCTCAACGAGCGCGATATATTTCGCGCGCTGTGGAGAAATATCCGGCTCGCGTTCACGGACGCGCGCTACCCACTCATCGGGAGGTTGGATCGGCGTGTGCGGCGCATTATAGGCGAGATAGAGGAAAAACGGCTGCGATGACTGCGCTTGCGCCCGAAGAAACTCCACACTCCATTCCGTGAAGAGATCCGTGGCGTGTCCCCTCGGGTCGATGGTGTCAAAGCCGCGCCGCATATAGTTAATACCGTGTCGGAGGTGCGTGTAATAGTCGTTCATCATATCGCCGAGGAAGCCGTGGAAATGATCGAACCCTCGCTGACACGGGTGATTCTCTGGTTCAAGCCCAAGGTGCCATTTGCCGATGAGCGCAGTGTGATAATCTTTTCGCTTGAGCATTGAAGGAAGCGTGACTGCATCTTGGCGGAAGTAGCCCCAACTGTTATCCGCATGCGTGCGAATCACGCCCGGCACGCCGACCCTGTCGGGAAATCTACCGGTCATGAGTGACGCGCGGCTCGGAGAGCAGACCGAGGAGTTGGCATAAAACCGCGTGAAACGCGTGCCGCCTGAGGCGATTCTGTCGAGGTTCGGTGTCTGGATAGAAGGCCCGTTATGCACGGACAAGTCGCCGTAACCGTGGTCATCGGCGAGAATCAAGAGGATGTTGGGGGATGTAGGCATGATGTTTCTCCGGTTGGAATCGGTTTTGGAGGGATTGTATCAGAATTTCGGATTTGAGTCAAGCGGCGATTTTCTAATTGTCTGAAGCGTGTGATTACGTAGGGCGAGGGGCCTGTTCCTCGCCAAGACTACTTAGTTTTTCATGCGGTGCTTGTCCCCACCCGCGTAGTTCGGGCTCGCAACCCGCCGATGTTAGTGACATCGGGAGCCCGAACTGTCAGAACTGAATGGGCTCTGGATCCTTCGGACAGGCCAAGGTCCCTACTGAGGAGGGCGAAAATATGGAAACTAAATAGTCCTGGCCCTTCGCTATGCCGAATAGGTGTCAAATGAGGCATAGGTAAAAATAAAAATTGTCTGGATATACAATCCATTCTATGCTATGCTCAAGGATATTAGATTACTCAACAGGAGAATTGTCATGGCGAACGAAGACTATACCTCAAAAGTGCCGCACTATACCTTCGCGGAGACGCAGGAGGCGCAGGAGGCACAACTCGCGACGAATCCGTTGCTACAGCGGATGAACGCGGCGCGCAAGGCGTTTGAGGGCGATGCGCATCGTCCGATTTACCACTATGTCAACCCCGAACATACGCTCAACGATCCGAACGGGCTCTGTTTCTGGCAGGACCGGTGGCATCTCTTCTATCAGGCGTATCCGCCGGAAGACCCGAGGCAGCACTGGGGACATGCCATCAGCGATGATCTCATCCACTGGCGCGACCTGCCGTATGCCATCTATCCCAATCCTGAACGGTGCTGTTTCTCCGGCGCGACGCTTGTCGAAGAAGACAGAGTCATCGCGATGTATCACGGCACCGTGGTCGGCAACATGGTGGCAGTCTCCAGCGATGCGCTTCTGCTAAATTGGGAGAAGGTTTCTGGCAAGGCGGTAATTCCCGCGAAGCACGCCGATGGCACAACACCTGTTTACCGCGTCTTTGACCCCTGTATTTGGAAGAAGGACGGAATGTATTACTCGCTATCGGGTGGGACACTCCCGCACGGGCCAGGCGGCAAGCGAGTCCGCGCCAATTTCCTCCTCCGTTCCGCAGACTTGGCAAACTGGGTCTATCTGCATCCCTTCGTTGAGGACGACATGTATACACTAGTAGGCGATGATGGCGCGTGTCCCTACTTCTGGCCCATCGGCGACCGGCACATGCTTCTCTTTTTCAGTCACATGAGCGGCGGGCAGTATTTGCTCGGCGATTATGACACCGAGCGCGACAAGTTTGTCGTGACAGCAGGCGCGAAAAACAACTTCGGTGCCGCATCTCCGGCTGGCGTGCATGCTCCCTCCGCGACCCCGGATGGCAAAGGCGGGCTCATCGTCCTCTATAACATGAATCCCGCGAAGCCGACGAAAGGCTGGAATCAGATTATGACGTTGCCGCGCCGCTTGACGCTCCTCTCCAAGGACGAAATCGGCGTTGAACCTACCGGCGACATTGAATCGTTGCGCTATGCACATCAGCACGTGAATACGATGACGCTCCCCGCGAACGAGGAAGTCGTGCTTGAGAACATCAACGGCAACGCGATGGAACTTGAAGTCGAAATCGATGTGAAGTCCGCGCCAATGGTTGAGTTGAATGTCCTGCGTTCGCCGCAGAAAGAGGAGTTTACCCGTATCGCCTTCTTCAGAGAGCGCGGTTTGCGAAATCCAGATGCGGCGGGCCGCGTTCGCGATAGCCTACTCACAATCGACTCATCGTATTCCTCGATTGCCCCTGATGTGCTTTCGCGCGCGCCGGAGACAGGCGCGGTTTCCATCGCGCCAGACGAGACGCTCAAGTTGCGCGTATTCGTTGACAGGAGTGTCCTCGAGGTTTTCGCCAATGGACGGCAATGCGTGGCGATGCGCGTCTATCCGGACAAGGAAGAGAGTATCGGTGTCTCGTTACGTTCGCAAGGGCAAGCGTGCGAACTCAAATCGCTGGATGCATGGCAGATGAAGAACATCTATGAATGATTTGCTTCGCTTCGGCGCGCTTTGAAAGCGCGCCTACCGGCTCTGGAGGACTTGATATGGCCGATAACTGGGAAAAATTAGCAGGCAAAACCTATCCGGATACAGAGCCCGAACAACTCGCCGCGCTGGAAACGGATGAGACAGCGCGCTATTATACGCAACTGCGGGAACAATGGGCAGAAGAACCGTATCGGCCCATCTACCATATATCCTCCCTCTACGGCATGGGCGATGCGAATGGGCTGTGCCAGTGGCAAGGCAGGTATCATCTGTTTTACCAATTCGGGCCGCCGGATGGCAACCGGGTCCACTGGGGCCACTGCTATAGCGATGACCTGGTGCATTGGCGAGATCTGCCGCCCGCGCTCTATCCGGATACCGAACTGCACTGCTTCAGTGGGCAGGCACTCGTGGAAGATGAGCGAGTCGTCGTAATGTATCACGGCAAGATGTCGGGGAATAGCATTGCTACTGCCACAGACCCGCTCCTCTTAAATTGGAAAAAGCATCCGAATAATCCGGTCATCCCGAATGTTGAAACCGATGAATATGAGCGTCCCTACAACGTCTTCGACCCGTGTATTTGGAAAGAGGCGGATGGGTATTATTCGATTTCGGGCACTTCTATCGGCGGCTATATCCGCGAGCGTCGGCGTTCTGCCTCGCATCTGTTCTATTCCAAAGATTTGACGCACTGGGAGTATCTACATCCGTTGCTGATTGACGATGTATTCTGCGAGCTCGGCGAAGATGGCGCGGTGCCAAATTTCCTGCCTATTGGGCACGGCAAGCACATCTTGCTCCTCTTCAGTCATAAACGCGCCGCGCGCTATTACATCGGCGAATATGACACGGAGACGCACACGTTCACGCCGGAATACCACGGGCGAATTAACCATGGGCACTTTGGCGGCGGGATTGTCTCGTGTCCCTCTGCGACGATAGACGCGAGCGGCCGCCTCCTCGCCATTTTAAACTGCTCCGATGGAAGACGCGGTGCAGAGGCTACATCGGGATTGTGCATGACGTTGCCATGGCACCTCTCCTTGCGAGGCGACAATATGTTAGCGATGGAGCCGGTCGAGGAAGTAAAGGCGTTACGCTATCACCACCGTCGCCTGGAAGATATCGCGTTGGCCGCTAACGAAGAACATCTTTTGGATAATGGCATCGGCGGCAAAGCGATTGAGATAGAAGTGACGCTGGACATAGGCACGGCGCGAGAGATTGGCTTGCAGGTGCTGCGCTCACCTTGCGGCTCTGAGCGGACGAAGATCTCCGTTTACAACCACGGGCATGGAAAAACCAACGATAGTCTGCAGATCGATACCTCCTATTCTTCCTTGCGCACCGATCTTGCGGGTAAGCCACCCGAAAACGCGCCGTTTCGACTAAGCAGTGACGGTAGGGTGCGGCTGCGCGTTTTCATTGATAGGAGTCTCATTGAAGTCTTCGCAGATAACGGAGAGTGTTTGCCGGCATGGGCGTTTCCGCGGAAAGGCGTTGACAAGATTTTTCCGCTGTTCTCACAGCAATGCGCCGTTGCGCGCGTCTATCCGCTACGGGAAGAAAGTCGGGGTATTTCGCTCTTCGCCATCGGCGGGGAAGCGAAAGTCTTGTCACTGGATGTGTGGCAAATGCGTTCAATTTGGCCGGAATTGAAGTATCGGGAAGGGGAGTAGAGACTGTCTGACCCTTGACACACGCCCGAATTTGTGATAGAATAGGTATCAAGACAGGAGGGACAGCTGATGGAACGAATTCGCCTAACTTCACTAGGACAAATTCCGGAAGCCGATATCACCTTCGGGGACATGACGGTGTTTGTCGGCGAACAAGCCAGTGGGAAAAGCATACTGCTCCAACTTATCAAGTTAATTTTAGACGCAGACAACATTACCTGCACCCTCAAAACACACGGGTTTGATTGGCACGAAAACCCCGAGGCGTTTTTATACCTCTATTTCGGTGAGGGGATGGAAGGCATCTGGTCTGGCGAGACTCAACTAATTGTTGATGGTGAGGCGTTTGTGCTGGAGAAGGTTTTAGCGAGAAAAGGCAGGAAGAAAGCGGAGTCAGTCTGCCTGATTCCCGCACAACGAGTTATGACGCTCAAAGATGGGTGGCCGCGTTGCTTCACAGATTATGCAAGTGGTGCGCCTTACGCCGTGAAGCGATTTAGTGAGCAATTGCGATGCTTACTGGATAGCGGTTTAGGCACAACTGAAGGAGTTATCTTTCCATATACGCATCGGCTGAATAAAATCATCCGGGAAGCAGTTGGAAAGAGTGTCTTCGGTACTGCCGAAGTCAAGTTGGACCGGTCTGGATTACGGAAACGCATTGTTTTAGATGTTGCAGGCAACCAGTTGCCGTTTATGGCCTGGTCTTCGGGGCAGCGCGAGTTTACGCCGTTGTTGATGGGGCTTTACTCCTTAATGCCTGTGAGAGGCGCGGCGAACAAAAATCAGGGCAATTGGGTTGTGATTGAAGAGCCGGAAGCGGGGTTGCATCCGAAAGCCGTTTCGGCACTGCTCCTGGTTCTTTTGGAACTCTTGAAGCACGGCTACCGAGTTGTAGTCTCTACGCATGCCTCACAAATCGTGGAACTGATATGGGCAATCCAATTCCTTGCCGAAGGAAATGCCGGCCCAAAATGGCTGTTGGAATTGTTGGGGTTAAAACCCGAGCCCGGCTCCAAGAAGTTGGCGGAGACAGTGTTTGAGAAGAGTTTCAAAACCTACTACTTCTCTCCTGCAGACGAGATTGTGCCTGTCAAGGATATTTCAACCCTCGATCCGGAGGATGCGGATGATGCTGTATCCGATTGGGGTGGGTTGACACTCTTCAGCACGCAGGTGGCGGATATCCTCACTGCGGCGATATGGGAGGGAGATTTGTGAATTTTGCTGAAGCGGTTCGGAACACCCCTGAAATTGCCGAGTGTCTCAAATCGGGATTACAGGGGTTGGGTTCAAATCGTAATAAAGTCAAAGTGGACTCAACGCGCGAGTTGTCTGGAAGTGTTGACATTGACACCTGCCTCGCGAAGGAGTACCCAGACGCGCCGCGCTGGGATTACGTGTTCGGCTACAAAACCCGGGTCTTCTATGTTGAAGTTCACCAAGGACGTACGAGTGAGATAGGGAGCATTCTCGCGAAATTAGCGTGGTTAAAGCAGTGGCGTAAACGCTCCTCAAAGCCGCTTGAAGATTTGGAGCGTCGGAGTAGTTATCATTGGGTTTCCACGGGTAAAATTGCGACAGCCTTCGCGAAAGACCGGAAGTATCGCAACTTGTTGTTGAAAAATCGCATCGTAGGGCCTGATGCTGTGCTAAACACTGACGATGTGTCTAAGCACAGTCCTCGACACCTATGAATCTGCATGGCATCGGGGAATTTTAACATTTCCCTTGTCATCACACCGAGATTTTGGTAAAATAGGGTATCAAAAGAATCCGATGGAGGTGAGGCAACTTATGAATCGCATTGTCCTAACTTCACTGGGGCAAATTTCCGAAGCCGATATCACCTTCGGGGACATGACGGTGTTTGTCGGCGAACAAGCCAGTGGGAAAAGCATACTGCTCCAACTTATCAAGTTAATTTTAGACGCAGACAACATTACCTGCACCCTCAAAACACACGGGTTTGATTGGCACGAAAACCCCGAGGCGTTTTTATACCTCTATTTCGGTGAGGGGATGGAAGGCATCTGGTCTGATGCGACAAAAATAACCGTTGACTGCAGAGATTTCGCGCTGGATAAGGCGTTATCCAGAAAAGGCAGGAAAAAAGCGGAATCGCTCTTCCTAATTCCCGCGCAACGGGTTGTCACACTCAGAGATGGATGGCCACGCGCGTTTATGGATTATGCTATCGGTGATCCGTATGTCGTGAGGCAATTCAGTGAGCAATTGCGGCGATTGATGGGAGCCGGATTGGGCTCAGGAGAAGGTGCCCTCTTTCCGCAGGAGGGCCGCATGAACAAAGCGATCCGGGATGCAATTGGAGAAAGCATCTTTGGATCGGCTCAAGTCAATTTGGATAAATCCGGGCCGCGTCGGCGCATTGTCTTGGATGTCGCGGGCAACCGATTGCCGTTTATGGCCTGGTCTGCCGGCCAGCGGGAATTCACGCCGCTACTGCTGGGACTTTATTGGTTAATGCCCTCAGGCAGCGCGAAGAAGAAAGCCGGTCTTGATTGGGTTGTCATTGAAGAACCGGAACTGGGGTTGCATCCGAAAGCCATCTCAGCCTTGCTGCTTATTTTCTTGGAGCTCTTGGAGCGCGGCTACCGTGTCATCGTCTCCACGCATTCGCCGCAAATACTGGAGCTGATCTGGGCGATACGGATTATCGCTGAAGAAAGATCCGCGCCAATGAAACGGTTATTGAAGGTGTTGGATTTGAAACCCACTGCCTTTGCCAAAGATCTTGCAAAAACCGGGCTTGAAAAGACGTTCAGCACCTACTATTTCTCTCGGCGGAAAAGTGTCGTGAATGTCAAAGACATTTCAACCCTCCATCCCGGACATCCGGACGAAGATGTGTCAGACTGGGGAGGACTTACCCTATTCAGTACGAAGGTGTCTGAGATTCTCACCGCAGCAATATGGGAGGATAACCTATGAGTTTTGTTGACGCGGTGCAGGATACTCCGGAAATTGCAGCGTGTCTGAAACCCGGATTACAAGCGTTGGGGCCAGACAGGAATAGGATTAAAGTGGACACAACGCGCGCTTTGGAAGGCAGCGTGAATATAGATAAGTGTCTCGAAAAACTCTATCCAAACGATTCGCGATGGGACTACGTGCTCGGCTATAAAGGTCGGATTTACTACGTTGAAGTTCACCCGGCCGGTAGCACCGGCGAAGTGAAAAACGTCATCGCGAAATGCGTTTGGTTAAAGCAGTGGCGTAAACGTTCTGCCCAAAACCTTGAAGATTTGGAACATCGGAGCACTTATCACTGGGTCTCCAGTGGTGGCACTGAACCCATGCTGAAAAGGGGCAGTTATCGCAGGTTGTTAGATCGGAACGGCATCCGGGTGGCTGGTTCTGTGTTGAGAACTGATGATGTGTTGTAAACAGCATCCGCCTCGTCCATAAATCTGAAATGCATTTGTGGAATTTTCACATCTTCCTTGACAAGTGCCCGGAATTTTGCTAAAATCGGGTTTAGCGGAATGCAGTCCAAGTCAAGCCGTGAATGGCCCAGAACGCTTCAGTTTTTCCGTTTTTGATATTAACATTAATCGGTGACAACTGTCCTGCAGCAATTCCCACTGTTCGGGCTCCCGATGTCACTAATACTAAATTAACCTGAGTCGTTCGGGCTCGCCTGAGCCCGAACGGGTCAAGAGCTACCGATCTTGACCTACAGGTGCGAGGCAAATCAACTTCATTTGGTATAACATCGGAGGGCTGCGAGCCCGAACTACAGAGGGGAGAACTGACTCGTTTTGGTACATAGCCACTGAAAGGAGAACAATACGAAATGAAAAGTGTAATATTGATGATGCTTTGTCTCATAACTCTGATAGCCATCTCTTATGAAGAACCCGATGCAGCAAGGCTCGACCCGGGGTCGATCGTCGGCATCTGGCTCCTTGACGAAGGACAGGGCGACAAAGTCAAAGACTCTTCCGGAAACGGAAACGATGGAAAGATCGTGAAGGCGAAATGGGTGGATGGAAAACTCGGCAAGGGACTTGAGTTCGATGGCACAGGGCACGTTGAGATACCGGCGAGCAAAACAACCGATGACTATCTTAACGGCTTCACTTACCTCCTCTGGGTGAAACCGACCGAGGCTCCACCCAACGTCAACACGCGCGTGATTGAACGGGATTGGCATAACCCTACCATACAAATCGGTCCCGCTGATTTTTATGGCAGTATCGCAGTCAACGCCGATCAGGCGGCAACGCATGTGCGAGGCGGCGCATGGAAACAGGATGCATGGAGTTTTGTCGCAATCACTTACGATGGCGATGTGATTCAACTCTACGTTGATGGCGAATTTGTCGCCGATAAAGCAGTCGGGAAAGCTGATGACAAGCCGCATGCGGCAACGCCCGCACCACACCAAGGTTCAATCTGGCTCGCGACATGGAAAAATCCGGGTTGGGACTTCAGGGGAGTGCTGGACGATGTCGGCGTTTTTAACACGCCACTCACTGACGACGAGCTCAAGAACATCATGGACAACGGACTTGAGGAAGCTTCCGATGTCTCTGCTGTTGGCAAATTGGCGAGCACATGGGGGCGCATCAAACGGATGCGATAGCGCGTGCGGAATTGCGTGCATTTCCGGAAGGCTCGCGTGGGTAGGCGTGGTTTGAAACCGCGCCTACCGGGCGCATTCGACGGTTAGTATAGCGACATCAACCCTTCTGCACCGAGGATAGGTTTTCGCTCAAATTCGGGGGTAATCCATCGGGCACCCGAGGGTCTGCCGGGGTTCCGATAGGCGTAGACGACGCACCACCGCGTCTCACTCCCCGATTTTCTTGGGGTGACAGCGTGCGCCGCGTGCGTCCACATCAATACCATCGTCCCCGGCGGTGCGGATAACGCTTCAATTTCCAGAGGTTCACTTGTCTCTGGGTGCATCTTGCCTGCCATCCACCCGGCACGCAGCACTTCATCCGACTCAGCATGAATCTTGGCATCCCGATACAGATGGCTCCCGGGAACCGCCTTCAACCCGCCATCATCTGCCTCAAATCCGTTGACGTAGAAGAAGATTCGGACGAAACCTAAGCGCGGTTCATCCTCGGCGTACCCGTGGCTGTGCCAGCCGATACCGCGATTGCCGCCAGGACGATTCAGACTGACGCAGTGATCGAAGCGAATTTCGTCGCCAAGCACTTTCCTCGCGAGTTCAAGCAGCTGCGGATGCGCAATCAGGCGCTCAAGATAACTGTCATACTCCGCTGAAAATCGGTTCGGTTCATGGCCTGCCTTGGCGTTGCGTGCTAGCGTCTGAATGTGCGACAACGATTTTTGTAATTGTTCTTGGGCCTCAGGCACTAGCAAGCCGGGAAAAACGAAATGCCCATCCCGGTCCATCGTTTTCCGCTCTTCCTCTCCGAAAATGTAGGGATGAAAAATTGCAGTTTGTGGCATCGGAAAATCCTTTTTCGTTGACAAAATGGTTAACTATTTCGTAGAGTGAATTGTATCGGCTTGATTTGCCGCCGCGAATTAAACAGATTTCTCTTCAGGAAACTCTGAGAGAATTGGAACTTCTGCCCCCTAGACATCCGCGATTTTGGCTCGTTTCTCTTTTACGCGTAGGAGAGCCGCTCCACCCGCTTTTCCAACGGCTCCATTTCCTCAAGAATGCGGCCGAGAAGATGTGCCTTGTCGGCCGCGCAGGCGGCGTTGTCCCACTGATTGATGCGCTCACCCGGGTCACGCTCCAGATTGTAGAGTTCGCCATAGGTTTTCCCACAATACCACGTCAATTTCCGCGTGTCAGTCACGATAGTTTTGAGGCGCAAGCCGCTTGGATCGTCCACGCATTCCACCAACACGGAATCCCGAACGGCATCCGTTTTACCGGTGAGTAGCGGCAAGGCGTTCACGCCATCAATCTCTGAAGGGACAGACAGCCCGACAGCGGCGAGGAGTGTCGGCACAATATCGACGTGGCTGAATAACGCCTGCGTCTGTTGTCCGGCTGGCACCACTGAAGGCATCCGCATTAGCATCGGCACGCGGATAAGTTGTTCGTAGTGAAAGGGACCTTTCATCCACAACCCGTGGTCTCCGAGCAATTCGCCGTGGTCTGTCGTGAAAATCACCAGCGTGTTTTCTGTCAATCCGCACGCATCTAGACATTCCAAAACGCGCCCCATCTGTGAATCGATGATTTTCACCATGTTGTAGTAATATGCCCGCCCAAAGCGGGCATCGTCTTCGGAGACTTTGCGAAAATCGGCACCGCCGCCCTGTCCTGCGATAGGGAATGTGCCACGGATATCCGATTTTTCAAGCTGCCCGCGGCGCGCTTCCAGAAAATGGGGCGGCTTGTCGTCTAATTCGTCTTCCACGAAGTCCGGGAGGGGCACCTGCCCCGGGTCAACGCGCTCGGCAAAATCGGTGGGAACACAATGCGGA
Source organism: uncultured Poribacteria bacterium (assembly GCA_958296135.1). Classification (GTDB taxonomy): domain Bacteria; phylum Poribacteria; class WGA-4E; order WGA-4E; family WGA-3G; genus AGPOR5. The sequence continues at coordinate 1,651,433 of CATQHZ010000001.1, read as the reverse complement.
TGATGCGGATCCTGAAATCCCACCGCCAAGAGGAACGGCTGCGTTGCATCTCGGTTAGTCAAGAAGTCTATCGTCCGGTCCGCTGTCCAGACGCTATTATGGTATGCCAGCGGCATCTCCCAATCATACGCCTCTCCGCCGAAGCCGGTTTTCGCAAGGCGTGTTGCTTTGGGATAAGTGGCAAACTCCTCTTCGGAAACCTGCGCTTTTACCCACTCGCCGTAATGGCCAGCGATACCATAAGTGGCGTGGCCGAGGGCGAGCTCCACCGTCTCAAATCCATAGTAGGGCCCGCGGAATTCGGGGTAGCGCGTCGTATCGCCTAGCACTTCAACAGATTGCGCGGCGGACGCGCCGAAAGGTTGAAAATGCGCTTTGCCGATGTAGTGCGTGCGATACCCTTCTGCTGCAAGCCGATGCGAAATGAGCGGTTCATCGTCAGGAACGTTCATGCCGACGTTCCACGCGCCGTGGCGGCTAACAAACCTCCCCGAAAAAAGAGATGCGCGAGCAGGCGTGCACACCGGATTTGCACAATACGCACGCTCAAAACAGACTCCCTCCGCTGCAAGTCTGTCAATATGCGGCGTATCCGTAAACGTTGAACCGTAGCAGCTGAGGCTGTCGGTGCGCTGCTGGTCCGTCGTGATAATGAGGATGTTGGGACGTTGCAGGCTCATAAAATTAACCTTTACAGAACGGCTTGAGATACGCGTAACTCTGCGCCGCTGCGTCTTCAGGCTCCATTATCTCACGGAATGCCTGATGCACTGTCACATAGCCATCGTAACCGATTGCTTCCAACCCTCGAAAGACGAGCGGAAAATCGATGCCGCCTTTCTCCTGCAAGGGAATCATGTCGTGTGGAATGACTCCCTGAATCCACGTCAGGAGGCGCGTTTTCCCCATCGGGCGGCGGATGTGGTTCTGGAGATAGACGTTGAAGAGATACGGCGAAAACCGCTTGAGCGTCTCGGCACCGTAATCCTGCGCACACAGATCGAGGTTCGCCGGTTCATAGATAATCCCGAAATTTTGTCTGCCGACGCGTTTCAGCACATCAACCGAACCCGCCACCGTTTCAAACAGACTTTGCGTATGCGATTGATGCGCGAGGCGGATGCCGCGCTCAGCCGCTTCGTCGGCAGCACGCTGCGCCCAAGGAATATCCGCCTCTACCTTCATAGCAATACGGATGAGATCTGCGCCGAGCAACGCCGTTAAATCGAGATAAGGTGTTATGTTTCGGAGGCCGTTGGGGCCTTCATCGTTGTTGAGCGGCACGGCAAAATCACCCGTGACCATGGAGATATGAAGGTTGTGTGACTTCGCCTGTTTGCGCGCGGCAGTAATCTGCTCCAAAGGCGTTTGGATACCGACTTGCGATGCACGCATGCAGACTGCTTCGTAACCGAGCTCCGCCGCCAAGGCGGTGAGTTGCGCGAAAGTATGGGTGGCATCCCGTTTGGATGCCGTTTCTGCCACACGGACAGAAAGTGAAAGTTTCATTTTTTATCTCCAGCGTTCGCAACCGGTAGGCACAATCTGATTGAAGGCGGTTTCAGAGGAAGCGCGCTCGGCGCGATAACTCCCTACAACAAAATATCGGCAATTGAAAGCACCATCAAAACCAGGCTAATCATGCCGTTCAGCGTAAAAAAGGCGAGGTTCACACGGGACAAGTCATTCGGTTTAACGATGGCGTGTTCATAGATAAAGATTATCATCACAATTCCCACCCCGATGAAATAGAAGATGCCCAAGTCCGTAAGCATGGGAATACCGAGGAGGAGCAACACCGCAACCACATGCAACGCCGCCGAAACCCATAACGCCGAACGAATTCCGAGTCGTGCCGGAATAGAGTGGAGAGCATGCTTCCGGTCAAAATTGAGATCTTGGCAGGCGTAGATAATGTCAAACCCCGCTGTCCAGAGTAGCACCACAAGACAGAGAGCCATCGGGGGCCAATCAAACCCACCTTTTATTGCAATCCACGCGCCAACAGGCGAAATAGAGAGCGCAAGCCCGAGCCAGAAATGCGACAGCGCGGTGAACCGTTTGGTATAGGAATACCCCATAATCACGGCGAGTGCTACCGGGGACAGCGCGAAGGCGAGCGGATTCAGGCACCATGCTGCAAGGACTAAGAGTCCTGCAGAGACGAGGGTGAAGCACCACACTGCGCCTTTCGTGATGAGTCCAGCCGGAATCGCGCGCATGGAGGTGCGCGGGTTAACCCGGTCTATCTCCGAATCGGCGAGGCGGTTAAACGCCATGGCGCAGCTGCGCGCGCCTACCATCGCGACGAGTATCCATCCCAGTTTATCCAGCGATGGCAAGCCATCGGCGGCGATGAACGCACTCATCAACGCGAAGGGCAACGCGAAGACGGTATGTTCAAACTTAATCATCTCTAAGATAATTTTGAGTTTGCGCATTTTCGTGAGATTTCCATTCTCCTTGTGGTTGTGCGAGTGCCGAAGTTGCGCATTGATAAAAGGAGTATACCCTCTTTCGCGCAAAATGTCAACGGAAATCAGACACAGCGCAGCGGCATCGCGTTTCATGTAGTTCCTAACGGCACTAAAGAAATTAGGATTTACGCAGAAACGCCTTGGTAGGCGCGGTTGCAAACCGCGCCTACGGAAAATAATGAAATTGGCGTAAGGCCTTTACTCTTTCCACCGCTGAATCAACCCGGTATCCATCCCAAACTGATCCAAGATTTTCGTTACCACGAAATTAATCTGATCATCGACGGTTTTGGGGAAATGGTAGAACCCCGGCATCGCTGGCAGCACACACACACCCAGGCGCGACAACTTCAACATATTCTCCAGATGGATAGCACTCAGCGGTGTTTCGCGCGGCACAATGACTAGTTTGCGGCGTTCCTTAATACACACATCTGCAGCGCGATGGATAAGGTTACGCGAAATACCCGCCGCAATAGAAGCGACAGTGCCCATACTACACGGCACCACAATCATCCCCTCCGTGCGGAAAGAGCCGCTGGCGATGGCAGCACCGATGTCGGATTGATGATGATAAATGACAGTATCGGCCGAAATCCCGAGCAGCGATTCCAACCGAAAGTTGTCAATATCTACCTCAATCTGGAGTTCCTCCCACAAAGCGCGCGCTCCGGACGTGGAAATCGTTAGATGCACTTCAACATCCGTTTGTTTGGCGAGGATTTCAAGGAGGCGCACGCCGTAGACAACCGCGCTCGCACCGGTGATACCTACAATCAATCGTTTCAATGCGGTGTCTCCAAAAAAAACGGCAGCAGGTTGCCCGTGGCATCAAACAGGAACGGCTTCGTTTCACCGATAACCTGGAGGCTTGAGTGCAAGTGTGCATCCTCAAGGAGCGCCTCGGAGATGTCAAGCTCGGTTAATCTCAGCGTGCTCTCAATCCGAATAACGCGCGCGTCTTCCGGCGCGGTGAGCCCGATAGTATCAAGTGCCACCGAAATCGCTTCCTTGTCAGTATCGTAGTAGAACGGAACCTTGGACTTCTGCGGGCCAAGGGCAGTGATGCCGTTCATATAGGTTGCGTGCCGGTCGATCTTGTCAACCAGCCGCGTCGTCGTGAAATCTGCCAAGCCGATGCCGGTCGCGTTGCCATCGCTTTCTTCCGTCAGGTCGCGGACAAATATCCGAAGAATCGCGGGTTTCGCGGGTTCCGGTTCAAAATTCTGCATCATTCTACCGATGACGTTCGTGTCCATGCCAGTGCCGCTGATGTTTTTGCCAACCCAGTCAATAATCAGCAGGTCGAGTTCATCGAACGGCAGTCTGCCCATCAGCGATTTCGCCTCAACGAGAAGCCGACGTTCGGTTTGGAGGAGTTGTTCGGCGGGCATCGCTACTGCCTTCGCGGTTTGCTCGTGCGCGTTTTCGATGAGCCCAATGCCGAAAGCGATCCGCCCGGTATCAAGCATGAAACCGCCCACAGCCGCGATAACGTTCTCAAACCCGTATTGGAAAAAGGCGCGGTGATAGAGATTCGCTCCCCGCTGTTTGCCGAGCCCAATCACCATCATTTTCATCAGACCGCTTTCGATTGAGCCGTTGAAATCGGTGTGCGCCTTAATGCGGTTGAGCGGCACGACGTGGTCTGCCTCAGCGGCGAACCGGTCAAGAAACACAGGCAGGCCGAGCTCTGTTTTACCGAGTTCGACGACATCCATTGTCGCTTTCACCGGTGCCCCCACGGTCTCTTCGGTGATGCCGTAGTGTTCCAAAACACTCCGTTGGCCTTCGGGGGTTGCGCCGCCGTGGCTGCCCATTGCGGGGATAACGAAAGGTTTCGCGCCGATAGTTTTGAGAGAGTCCGCGGTCGCCTTCACAGCGGTGGCGACGTTCGCGATGCCGCGGCTGCCAGCGGTAATCGCGACGGTATCGCCGGGGCGCACGATAGCAGCGGCGTTAATTCGTGCTAATTCCGCGTGGATTGTTGCAGGTAAGTCCGTGAGAACAGGTGCCTCAAACTGCTGCTGAATCCGCGTCATTTTTGGAAGTGCCATTCGTTTCTCTCCTTATTTTTAAAGATTATAGGTAATTTTACCAAAAATGGGATAGATATGCAAGAAAAATCATCTGTTAGTGACATCGGGACACCCGCGAGGGACAGGTTTTCCCTCGCGCGACGGTGAAGAGGCCCCCTTAGTCCGTAGGGCGCGGGCCTGTGCCGCGCCATGCATCGGTAAAAAGGGCCCCTTAGTCCGTAGGGCGCGGTCCTGTGCCGCGCCATGCATCGGTGAAAAGGCCCCTTAGTCCGTAGGGCGCGGGCCTGTGCCGCGCCATGCATCGGTGAAAAGGCCCCTTAGTCCGTAGGGCGCGGGCCTGTGCCGCGCCATGCATCGGTCTAGCGAGGCGGATCGCGAGGGGAACCCTCGGCGATTCGCGATCGCCGGGCCCTCGCGCTACGGTGAAAAGGGCCCGTCAGTGAAAAGGGCCCGTCGGTAAAAAGGGCCCCTTAGTCCGTAGGGCGCGGTCCTGTGCCGCGCTATGCATCGGTCTAGCGAGGAGGATCGCGAGGGGAACCCTCGGCGATTCGCGATCGCCGGGCCCTCGCGCTACGGTGAAAAGGGCCCGTCGGTAAAAAGGGCCCCTTAGTCCGTAGGGCGCGGGCCGTTACGCCGAAACTTTGTCATCTCTGCCGCCTCGCTGCAGAGATGTCCACTGTGCTGCGCCGGGCATCGGTCTATCGAGAGGGATAGCGGGTGACAGGTCCCGAACATCGAGACCGGGAGGTCTCTCCTACCGGGGGACAGGTTTTCCCTCGCGCTACGGTAGAAGGGGCCCTTAGTCCGTAGGGCGAGGTTTGCTGTCTTAAACCGTCCCTACCGGGAGCGGGCCGCGTAAGCCGATTCATAAAGACTCTGGAGCTTTTCTCCGATGCGCCGCCAATCGTAATCTCGCTCCACGCGCGCGCGGCCCCTCTCGCCGAGCTCGCGACGGAGGGATGCATCGGTGAGCAACCGAAGGACTGATTCAGCGAACGCTCCCGGTTCATCGGCGATGAGGATTTCTTCACCGTCAACCAAATCTAACCCTTCTGCGCCGACGGTGGTTGAGACGACAGCCTTGCCCATCGCCAAGGCTTCAAGGATTTTCAGGCGCGTGCCGCTCCCGATACGCAACGGCACAACAAAAACAGTCGCGCGCGCAAAATACGGTTTAATCTCCGGCACGCGCCCGGTGACGAAGAGCTGCGGGTTTTCCGCTAATTTCTGCACGCGCTGTGAGGGGTTGCCGCCAACAGCAGAAAATTGAACGTCTGGGAGTCTCTCGTGGATTTCTGGTAAGACTTCATCGGCAAAGAAGGCTACCGCGTCTTCGTTTGGATACCAATCCATGCTGCCGATGTAGATGAGGTGTGCCTCTTCTTCGCTGCCGAAGTCAGGTTGGTAGTCCTCAATATCCACGCCATTTGGAATAATCTCAAAGCGGCTCTCAGTGCTTGTCCGTTGAAAAGTCTGCCTGTCTATCTCGGAAGCGCAGGTGACAATGTCAAACTTCGGGCTCATCAGCCGCTCATAACGTTCAAAAGCGCGTTGCTGCGTCCAATAGAGGGATTTCCGGAGAGGATTCGCCGTTTCTTGACAGAGCCGCCGCCAGATGGCAGAATCGACGTTCTGCTGCGAAAGAAGGCTTGGCAACTCTGTCTCGATGTGAAATTGGGCGACGTGGCACATTTCATAGTGAACCAGGTCGAAGGGTTCGGCTGCCACCAATTCTCTGAATTTCTGCCGATAGGCCGGCACATTATAGCGCGCCACCGTGATAGGCACCCTTTTGATAAACGCTGTCAGGATTGTGCCGAGCGATAGAGACGGAAACGTCCCTCCCTGTCGGACGAGATGCACCTGAATCCCGAAACGTTCCAGTTGGGGGACGTTGTCTGCATCGGTAGGCTGCGTCTCCAATGCCAGCAGCGTTACCTCGCTTTTCTGAGCAATCTGTTTGAGCAGATGAAACACCCGAATCCGTCCACCATCGGTCAGCGGAAAAGGCACAGTGGGCGAGAGGAAAAGGATTTTCATTGCCCTATTTTCTCTTTCACTCTGTCAATCAGCACTAGCAGTCGTGCTTTTGCCTGTTGACGTGAGCTCAATGGCAGCGGCGGCGGCTGGAAAACCGTCCCGCGCTCCCGCTGCACCCAACCTTGCAGCTCATCATCAACCCGCACGCGAAGCCATTCGCTATCCAAGCCGAGGAATACCTTCAACCTTGAGGTTTTTCCTCCGTCTTGCGGTGCGTCTTCCAAACGGATACGATATTTCTGGCCGGCATCGGTTATCAGCCATTCCCTATCTTCCTTGATTACCGACAACTTCGCCTTTCGGGTCAGCGCGATCTTTTGTTCTGCAAACTCGGAGCGTAGTGCTGCCGAAATATAGTGCCGCGAAGATGCCTTCAGAAGGCCATCTGTCAACGCAGGCTGCGATAGCAAATCCGCATCAAACAGCAAGTGACGAATCTCAACCTTCGATTGCTGGAAGACGTTCAGTTTCTCATCACCTTTTTGCCCGCCAAGTTTTACGGTATACGCCTGCTGAAAGCCTACGTCTCTGATCAGCCATTGCCTTCCGGCTTTTTCAACAGAAACTTCAATATTCTTCGAGAGGCGGCCTTTGTTTGTCTCAAATGCCTCTTTGAGATTCGGCAGATAGACATTCAGCCGATTTTGGACTCGGACTACCGTATACATCGCGCCTGAACCGTCGATGAGATGCCACTCTTTCCCGCTGAGCAACACTTTTAAGTCAGACGAACGGGCATCGAACCGAACGTTCTCTGTCAAATCGGCGAACATTTTCTCCCAATCGATGCCCTTTCGCAATTCCGCGTCCAACCGTTTGGCTTCCAACGTCGCGCGCCGCGCCAAGGCCGCGCTGAACAGTAATTTCGGCGAGAACTCACCGCTGTTCAAGTTGCTGATATGCTGCCGCGCTAAACTAAACCGATAGACATCTTTCGTATAGGCGAGCGGCTTGGAGTTCACCGCCGGTCTGCCGCGCAACGCTGTCCGCGTGTGGATCTGCAGTTTTGGCGGCCCCGGTTGCGCAACCGACGGTGCCTGGAGGATATAGATGCAAATGCCAAAACCGGCCGCAAGGACAGCGAGTATCACCACCGTGAGGCTTTTAAAGAGTGCTTTCATCGTTATGTGAAACCTTTCTGTTTGTTACGGGTTAGTCCGTTTATATTTTAAGACGAATTTTGACGAAATTGGTTGACATTAAATTGGCGGTGGCGCATAATTTACGTTGGTTGAAGAGATAACCCCTTGGCACGTAGCGCGGGGGCCGTTACGCCCAAACGGAATACAGCGTGCTTTTGCGAAGGTGCATGGCGAAGGAAACCCTCGGCGATTCGCGCTCGCCGGGCCCCCGCCCTACGGTAAGAAGAGTAGAAGGAAAAAAACTATGCCAGCAACCGAATTAAACAAACACATCCACACAGCCTCACCGGCGGTTTTCGCGCTCCTCTCCGAGTTAGGCAAACGCATCTACCTGCCGAAAGGTATCTTAAGCCAGACAGCAGCGGCGAATGCGCAGGCGGTTCGGTTTAACGCGACGCGTGCCATCGCATTGGAAGATGGCGAAATGATGCACCTTGACGTTTCACGCGCGCTGGTGCCGGCACCGTCGCTTGAAGACATCTATGGCTACGCGCCCGTGCTAGGACAGCCAGTGTTACGCCAGAAATGGGCGGCACACCTCCGCGAAACAAACCCATCGCTTGCAAAGGCGACGTTCAGTCTTCCGATTGTGACGAGCGGCATGACGCACGGGCTCAGTTTGCTCGCCGAGCTCTTCGTGGAGAGCGGCGATACGCTCATCCTCCCCGACAAAATCTGGGGCAACTATCGGCTCATCTTTGAAACTAAAGCGCAGGCGAAGATTGAGACTTATCCGTTTTACGATGCCCAACGCCGTTTTAACGTCCACGGATTCCGCGAGACACTTATTAAGGGAGGCGCGCGCTGTAAACGCGCACGTTCGGCTGGAAGTACCCGAGTCCTTCTCAATTTCCCGCATAACCCCACCGGTTATGCCATCACACGCGCCGAAGCGCAAGAAATTGTCAACACAATTGTGGAAAGTGCCGGTGCCGGCAATCACCTCCTCGTTATGCTTGACGATGCTTACGTCGGCTTTTGGTATGACGCATCCGTGATGCACGAATCGCTTTTCGGAATGCTGGCAGGATGCCACCCCAATGTCGTCCCTGTGAAGATAGATGGCGCGACGAAAGAGGAATACGCCTGGGGCATGCGTGTCGGGTTTCTCACATTCGCGCTTGACTCAGCCGTGATGCAACCGCTTGAACAAAAAATCAGCGGGCTCATCCGGGCGAATACCTCCGGCGCGGCGCAAATCGCGCAAACGCTCATCCTAGCCGCGATGAACGCCCCAGGCTACGCTGAACAAAAACGGCACAACTCTGAAACCCTCAAGGCACGCGCGCTGAAAGTCAAGCAGATTGCGTCCGATGCACGGTACGCAACATTGTGGGAAGTCTATCCAAGTCACGCCGGTTATTTCACATGCCTGCGCCTGAAATCAGGGAACGCCGAGGCGGTACGCCAAAAACTCCTCGCCGAGCACGGCATCGGCACAATCGCACTCGGCGAGTCTGAGCTGCGGATAGCCTATTCATGCCTAGAGGTATCTGAGGTGGAGGAAATGTTCGCGGCGATTGCGGCGGTGCTAAATTCCGGGTAGCGCGTGGGGCCGCACCGCGCCAAACTACGGAGACCGCGGGGGACAGGCCCCCGCGCTACGGTGCTACAACGCCTACGCTAGTCCCCACTGCGCCTTCGCCTCCTCAAATGAAATCTTCTGACTGCCTGTATGTGAAATCGGGTTCTTGCCTACCCACCGCTCGTCAATCGGGTCTGCCGCCGGTTGGAAGCGGATGTCGCAACTGATCCGCCACCGCTCCGACAGATTCTTCGTTGAGGTGTGCATCGTATGCATCGTGAAGATGATGACATCGCCCATCTCAAAATCCGCTGTCTTCCACTCGCCACCGTAGGTATCGCTAATTTCCAGCGGGTCGCGGCCGAAATGGCCGGGGGTTCCATCCTTATCGACATCCGTTTTCCCATACGTATCGCGTATCCGTGCGAAACTCGGTAGGTTATGCGAACCTACCAAGACAGCTAGCGTCCCCATCGCCGCTGGCACATCGCCGAACGGCACCCAACAGGTATGCAACTGCTTTGAACCTCGCCCCATATAGACGAAATCGACATGCGGGCCAGACCAGACGGTAGGACGGATAAACCGCAACCACTTGTAATCAAACGTGCGCGTCTCGCCGACAAAGAACTTCCGGAAAAATCCGAAAAGCTCATCGCCTTCCAAGACAGCCTGCACATCGGGATGATGCGTCACGGCGGGCGCGCCCATCGTCCGGCCGGGGCTCCCCCCACCCGCGACAGCGTCCATCATCTCGGTGCCGGGTTTGAAGACGTTATCTTTTCCGCTGCCTTCGGCGTATGCCAGAATCGCGCGCCGCGCGGCGATAACCTTTTCTCTGTCGATTAAGCCGCGGACAAGTAGATATCCATCATCAGCGATTTGTGCATGCAATCCCTCTGCGGAATCCAGCACGGCGTTGCAATCCCGAAGCACACCAAGGCGCGGGCTCGGGAAAGTGAGTTCGTGTTCTCCAAGAAAAACGGTTTGTGTCATGATTGTTCCTCCTCTTTGCCTGAATTATGCCGAACCTATCCTGTAGGCGTGCTTTGCAAGCGCGCCTACGGGTGGATGTGCGCGGTTGCAAACCGCGCCTACGGGGCACTTCTGCACCAGAACTATTTTATCACCAGTCGACGGTGAAAATCCGATGTCCTGATTTCAACCTACAGATCGGGAAAACTGAATCACCCTAATTCGTATCTCGTTTTAATAGATGCTACTCCGATGTCCGATCTCGTAGACAACTATTTCTCGGGTGTCCTTGTTGACGTTATAGAGTGCACGATAATCCCCTGCTGCTCGGTAAGAATACTTTCCGCGAAGTGGCCCTTTCAACGGCTTGTGCTTGTAGCTGCGGCAATTTTCGCACAACCACTCCAGTTTGTCAAAGATTTGCCTTTGGATGGTGGCATCCAAACGCTGTAAATCCTTACGGGCCTGGCGTTCTAACCTTAACGTGTACATTGCAGTTCGATCCCGAGCTCTTTCGCGACCTCTGCAAGCGGAATCAGGTCTGCCGTTCCCGCCTCGACCGCGGCTGCACTACGTTCTAGTCTTTCGGCGACTTCTTGCCGCAACTCCAAGCCTTCGTCCGGGTCGTAATCGTAATCTTCCAGAAACTGCTCTAGTTCCAAATAGCACACGAAAAATTCAAGGAACGCCGATTGTCCGCGCGTCTCCACAGAAGCCGATGGAAACTGAGTGCTCGCTAGCGACCCGGGGTTCCCACCCAGGTCTGATTCCGCGTCGAGCAACTTAACCACCCGTTTACGCGCGGCAAAGAGTGGCCAACTCACGAGCGTTTCCATTAAGGCGCGGAAGTCGGCATCCGATAACGCTGCCACCTTTATTTCGGGGGACGGATCGTTGATAATCCCGCCGCCGGTTCGCCGTGCGATGCGTCCTGCAGGCGAAGTCTGCCGCTGCGCTTCAACGTTTTTCACGCGATAGTTGAGATGCGAAAACGCCGCGCACTCATCAAGAGTAACGAGCAGCGATTTTTCGGGCTCCTCAAATAGAAAGGCGAGCCCACAATATTCCTCAAAAAACTCGCGAAATTCTGCTTCCAACTTTTCCCTATTGGCACCTTGCGCGAGCAGGGCAACCATCCGCTCACGGGAGGCAAACAGCGAATCCGCCACAAAAGGGAGGGCCCAGTCGCGGAATGCCCCCGGGGTTAATACCATAATGTTGAGTGTCATTTTTCCGCCTCTAGCCATTCAGGACCTAGGGGACCTAAAGTTGGATCTTTGCTCTCCCTCTGTAGGGAAACCAGCAAGCCCAACCTACGCGGGATAAAGAGCGCGAAACGGTTCTGCCCCAAACTCCAAAAGCAACCCATTCGCCGCCACATCAAACGTGAAGACCGGCTTGTCCCACGCCAATACCTGACGCGCAAACGCCAACGTCTGACTCCCCGCCGAAGCATGCGCAATGCATATTTTGTCCGCTAACGCCGCGACGAAAAGATTCCGACGACGCGCCAATCCCAACGTCGTTCGCCGATGGTTGCTGCCAAACATGGAGACGATTAACAGCCTCTCATCCACAAACGCCTGCCGCCACTCCGATTTCAGACGCATCCTTTCAATACCTCGCGCAGGACATAAAATAATCGGTTGCGAACCGCGCAGCAATACCCGAAGACACTCCTGCTCAACCGGCGAATGATACCCGCCGATAGTCGGCATACCCGCATCCTTGAACCGCTGCGCCAACTCATGCGTTTCCAAGATCACCGCACCGGGACATTTGCTAGAACAGAACAATGCCCATAAACCCTCGCTCTCCAGCAAGCCGAGGTTCCCTCGCGCCCAGATATTTTCAGGGGCATCCGCCTGCAAATAGCGATGCAACGCTTCCGGATAGTTCACGGCATCGCGTGAAATCCGTTCCAGTAAATCAGGCATTGCCGAGCCCCATCCGATATTTAATAGCGTAATTGATGATGAAGTCTACCTCCTCGTCTGTGAACCCGTAGTGTTCAGCGAGAACGCGGTCGATTTCATCAATAATGTGCTTTGACTTCTTGTGATAATACTCGTAATCGGTTTGCTTCGTGCCAACATATTCCTTGTTTTCTTCTAAGTGGCGTTCCAAGGTGTCAGCTAAGCGAATCAGAGATTTCCTGTTCGCATCAGCGCATTGACCTAGGTCGATGTGGAAAGCATCCAGGTCTCCTTTCGTCAAGTGCCAACAATCGCCCTTTGTCTCCCAGAACCAGAAGAACAGAGTGGAATTCAAGACAGCAGACAACTCCTTTGCCGAAAATCCCTTAATCGGATAGAATGTCCGAAACTCTTTTGACTTCTTGGGGGCAAGGAAGCACTTTACCCACATCATCAGCCGCTGATTCAAATGAAATGCATCAGCATCCTTTGCCTTTTGCGAGGATGTGAATGTTGAAGTTATCGGGTTGGATTTTTGGACAACTTTGCGGCATATAGCCGCTTCAACCTCATCCGAGAATTTTCGTATGATTTCGCCCTCCCAGTCCAAAGAGGAATAAGCAAGGGTGGTAAACAAATGATTCCTTCCTCCCTCTTTCGAGTAGCACCGGCAAAATCCAGTTGTGTGAATGGCAGGGATCCCTTTGGCACAAAGAGCAATAGTAAGTTTTTGGTGCACACCAACAAACAATGATCCTGGGCGGTCCGCGTGATTATTTATCCAGAGCGCAGGATGCGACTGGGCAATAATATGACGGGCGGCAGCCATTCTGTTGGTAGAAACCCAAGAGATAGGGACTATCCAACCGGTTCTTCCCGAATTAAGGCACGCTCCTCGCTCCATAACAAACGCGTAGAGATTCCCGCAACGCTCGGTTTCGTAACCCCGAATCGTGTAATTCTTCTTCACCTTGCTATATTCCACATACGGCGGATTGCCGATAACCACGTCAAACCCACCCTCTTTGAGAATGCCGTAAAACGCGATGAACCAGTGGAACGGTTGATGCGACGAAAGCCACCGCTGATACGCACCTGCGTTGTTCGTATCAATCCCATATTCCCCTGCAAGGTAACCGTTCAATTCGTCGGATAACTCTGCCAGTTTCTCCTGCAACGCCTGTTTGTTCGCCAGCGTTACATCGCCGCCCAGTTTTGTCTGTTGCTGACGAAAGAGAGAGAAGAGTGCCTCAACGTCCTCGGCGCGTTCACGGATGCGCGTCATCGTGTCGTCAAAATCAAACTTTCCCGTGACGGCCTTTTCCACCTCGTCGTAGGTGGCATAGCCGACAAGCGTGTTGCCGGCCCGCACGTTGAAGTCAATGTCTGGCAGCGGTTCGATCTGGTTCACGTCATCGATCTGCGCCACCATTTTGAGGAAGAGGCGGAGTTTGCAAATCTCGACTGCCTCGTCCATAATATCCACGCCGTAGAGGTTATTGATAATGATTGACTTGAGGATGAAATAGCGGCGGTTCGGGTGCTGCGCGATGCGTCCGAGGACTTTGCGGAAGTTGCTGTATCTTTGGGAGCGGCGAGCATGGGGCGGCGAGACCGGGAGGTCTCTCCTACCGGGACGCGAGACTGAATCTGCTTCATCAACGAAGGCTTGCATCCGCTCAAGGCATGCTTCGTAGAGCGGCTCCAAGATGTTCAGCGCGGCGAAGAGGAACGCGCCGGACCCGCACGTCGGATCGAGGATTGTCACCTGTGTGATAGCGTTCCAAAACGCTCGGAGTAGTTCGGGGCCCTCGCAATGCTCGAGCACGTCTTGCGCGAATTGGCGGATGTCTAGGTTCTCGGTGATGAGCGCGTTGATGTCGGTTATCTCGCCGTTGGCGAGTTTCGCGCGCACCCGTTCATACCGCTGCCGCCGCGCGACGACTTCGCGCCAGATTTCTGTCGGCAACGCATACGCGTCCGATGCGAGCGTATTCCATGCGGCGCGTTGGGAGACATCGTCAATGCCGAGGGCAATGTCCGGCGGTAAGGGGTGTTTGACACCCGTTTTGACGGCATCGTAAATATACCGGGCTGGGTGAGTTTGGAGCAGCTGCCAGACACTCGCATCGCCTTCAAAAGCGATTTTGCAGGAGTTGCGCGCCGCGTCAAAAAGGAACGGGATTATCGTATTCTTGCTGATATAGTCGGTGATGTCCTCCTGCGTGTAGTAGGCACCCATCTGTTTCTGGTTGATGTATTTCTCGAAGATATAGCCGAGAACATCGGGGTTTATCTCGTTATCGTTGCGCAGCGGCCGCTCATCGAGATGCCACTGATACGACTCAAAGAAGGTGAAGAGTTGCGCGAACGCCTCATCGGGAATCTGAAGGGTGTCACCGTGTTGCTGCTCAATAGGATGCAGTAGGAAGATGCCACCGTTGAGATAGGGCACATCACCGAGGCATCGGTTTGTCTCCTCGGTCCGGTCTGCCTTCGGTTTTGCGAAGCCTTCAAAGAAGAGCGGACAGAGAAACGCGCGGTAGAACCTGTCGGTGCCTGCCGCTTTGCTTCGGGTGAGGTTCGTGCGGAGATAGTCGGTATCGCCGTTAAGGAACCCCTTCTTCTGGATGAAGTAGATGAACATCAGCCGAGTGAGCATGACAGAGACAAACCACTTCTGCGTCTCCACATCGGGGATACCGTTGAGGAACTGAAGGAAGACATCGTGTGCCTTTTTGAAGCGTTCATAAAAGCGTTTTGTCACGGGGGCAACGTCAAACGCGGCGCGGACGCGTCCCGTCACATCAACGAGGGACAGCCCGTCTTCCTCCTCTAAACTGAATGCAAGGGTTTGCAGTTTTTGGAGGAGTGCGTCGCCGGCTTGTTCGTGATGGTAGCGATGTTCACGGCAAGCGTTGGGTTTGCCGGGGGCGCGTTTCACCCACTGCCAGATCTGGGTAGTTTTCGCAGCGTCGGTGTAAATGATAACGTGTTCGTGGACAACTTTTGCCACCTGCCGTTGAATAGCACGCCGCGTGGCGTAGTCGGGCAACTGTTTTTCATCGGTGGTGGTGCACAGAAAGACTACCATGCCGCGTTTTTCGGCGAGGGCGGCGAGGGCGTAGTCGGTGTCATCGACGGTGACGGTGAGGGCGTGCGCGTGCCTGTCCCATCCGAGTCCTTCGATGAAGAGCGAATGAAAATCGGCTTCGCGGAGGAAGTGACGTGTTTCGTTGACGTTGAAGTCCATCTGGCGTTATCCTTGATGGCAAAATCGGTTGAGATATAGGTGATTATACCTTGCAATGCGGTTAATTGTCAAATTCATTCGTCCGGAGCGCATAGTTATTCAGCCATCCTGCATCTGTAGTTTGAGCTCGCCCTGCTTCGCAGGAAACTCAAAAGGTGGACATCTCTAAGGAAAACCGCGTCGCGAGGCCCTATCCTTCGCCCGGCCGCGGCACCTGCGGGGGCCAGGCCCCCGCCCTACGTTCCACGGGGAGGTTCCGCTGCAAGCCCCAAAGAACAAATAATCTGCGGCTCTCCGGTTTGCCGTTCGCCCTGCACAATGCACAATCTATCCTCATCTCGCAGCAGCAGGACAAGATTTGCGAGTGCTTCGTCAGAGATACCGCTGCGCAGTTGGCGATTGAGCGTGCCTGTCGCAGCCTGCCGCAGCGGATAACGATAGATGTCGTCAATGGCGCGTTTCAATTCAGGCGTATCAAATAGCGTGCCTTTGACTTCATCGGCATACTGTTGCAGCCGTTGGTATGTCCGAAACCTCGCGCCCGATGGCCTCCCTAACTGGCCACCGACAGAACGTTCCTCAGAGAGAATCAATTCAGTTCCCTCTCGCACGAGAGTGTGGTGTTCCTCAAGTGGCGGCAGTGCCTCGGTATTCGGCATGCAGGCAGCGGCTTGCAGAATCGCAAATTGTGATTCTGTGACGCTTTTGCCTTCCCGATTTATCCACGCGAGCGCATCGCTGCCATCGCCTGTTCGCAGATAGACAAGCGCGCCTTCGACAGCATCGTGCGCCTTCGTTGAATAGACGACGGCCGGCAGTTCAGGGATGACGCGTTCTAGGCGCGGCTCACGCGTCATCGCATTTTTCCAGATCTGATACGCGTAAGAGGCAAGATCGACATCGTTGTCGGGTTCATCGTCCAGCAAACCTGCCCGCTCGTGATACAACGCCAAGAGTGCGTTCTCGTCCGCGTCATCTTCAAAAAATGCCTCGTCCGTGCCGACAATCTCCGAATTTTGGCGGAGGCGTTCCCGGACGCGTCCGCGCAAATTGATAATGCGTTCCACGCCATCAGCCGGCAGAAACGAATAGCACGAAATCTGCTCAGCTGTCTGCCCGATTCTGTCCACACGCCCAGCGCGTTGGACGAGGCGGATAATTGCCCACGGCAGATCGTAGTTGACGACAATCGCGCAGTCCTGCAAATTCTGGCCTTCACTCAAAATATCCGTGCTGATGAGCACCCGCAGCTCCTCTTGTGGCGAAACAGCGGCGCGCTTCTCATTGCTCACAGGACTGAACCGCCACGCCACCCCAGTCGGATCTGGGGAATCACCGGTTACTCCTTCAATCCGCGAAATGCCACGCGACACGAGTGCCGTTTTCAGATAGCGCACCGTGTCCGCAAACTGCGTGAAAATCAGCACCTTATTATTCGGATGAGTCTCGGTTAAGAGTGCCGCCAACGCGTTGAGTTTCTCGTCGTTTTCGGCATGCCAAACACCGGAGTCTTGCAAGATAGTGAGCAGCGCGCTTGCATCGTCGGCGAGTGCTTTCCGGAGAGAGGGACGAAAGAGCTCGGAACGCACCCACTTAAACCGACTTTTATATCTCGTGGTGTAAAGGTGATAGATTTCGGCGGCGCGCTGTTTGAATTCACCGGACTGATGTCCCGTAGGCGCGCTTTCCAAGCACGCACTATCCATATCCACGTCACTCTCGTTATCAACCGGGTCGGCTACTCCCTCCACGGCATCCACATCCTCATCGTAGAAACGCGCATCGAGCATCTCACTACTTTGTCCACCGATGGGAAGCGGTTCGCCGTTATCAATCGCGTGGAGATAGACGTAGTTGCGCAGAATGTGGCGTTCCACCGATTGGAGGAACGCCTGTCCGCTACTCTCAAGCCGCTTGAAAAGATTGGTTCGGCTGAAACCGATGAGCCGCTGTCCTGCGCGGGAGAGGTTGTCCAATTGCGTTTTCTCCGCCGGTGTCAGCGGTTCCAAGTCCTTCTCTTCGGTAGGCGCGGTTTTCAACCGCGCTCCCTCTGGCGCGTCAACGATGTAATTTGCCAGTCCATACCGCGGGAGTTGCAAGTTGCTAACGATTTGGACGACGCGCGACGAATATAGCTGCGCGTAGGTATCGTCGGGATTTTCGTCGTCAATGGTGAACTTCACCGTTTTTGGCACGCGCATGGGAAAGTAGGAGCGCGTGCCACCGGGAAAAGCGAGGAACTTCCGGCCCGTATCGGCATCTGTCTCGGCGTAGTTTTCCATGATGAAACTGCGTGTCCGACGGACGAGATAGAGACGCATCAATTCGCGCCAATCGTCAAGGTGCTCGCTCTGTTCAAAAGCGGGTAGCGTGCGCACGCCGCTTTGGTGCTTGCGGAGGAACTCAGTCTCGCCGCCTAACTCACGGAGGTAGTGTTCCGGTCGGATGCCCAAGTCTCGGTCCTCCTCAACAAACAAGCGGAGTTGACTGGAGAGATCGAGGTAGGTTTTGTTGTAAGGCGTTGCGGAGAGCAGGATGACGCGGCTATCGTTTTCGTGGATGTATTCCTGAATCGCGCGATAGCGTTTTCCCTCGCGGTTTCGCAGGTTATGGCTTTCATCAATGAGGATAATCCGATACCGTCGCAGGTTCGGTAACTCTTGGATGACGCGGCTCAGCGAAAGCACGCTGCCGCGCAGGTGATATTCCTCGCGATACGCCTCCCACATTTTGACGAGGTTCTTTGGGCAGATGATAAGCGTTTCAAGCCCGTAATCGTCTTCAAAAATGCGCGCGAGCGCGGTGCCCATCACTGTTTTGCCGAGTCCGACAACGTCGCCGATTAACACGCCGCCGCGTCTGTTGAGGTGATGCGCCGCAATTTGCACCGCCGCAGCCTGGAATTCAAACAGTTTGTCCCGAAATTCGCTCGGGATCTGGAATTCTGTCAATCCGAGTCGTGCTTCTTGTGAGAGGTGATACGCCATCTTGACGTAGATGTGATACGGCGGGATGCGTTCCACGCGCGCCCAACTCTCCTCAATAATTTCAACCAGTTCGGCAGAAATATCGATGCACCACCGGTCTGTCCAGCGCGCGTCAAACCAATCTTTTAACTTTTGGCACGCGTCGGCATCAAGGACATCAACGTTGAGCTCCCCTTGTTTGGAGAGTCCTGCAAAGGTGAGGTTGCTACTGCCGAGGTAGCCGACAATCGGCGTAATCGGATCGGGACGGTGAAGCAGGTAGAGTTTTGCGTGGAGCGGATGCCGAAGGAACAACTTCACCTGAACCTTTTTGTCCCGAATCTGCTGTGCTAATTGTCGGAGCCCTGCCTCATCCTCACGCGTCGGGACACCGACAGTGAGTTGTTCCCGGAATTCTTCTGCCAACTTCCGTTTGAGACGGAGTGCAGTCTGGTTATCAATTCTGTCGTCTTGTTTACGGAGGCGTTTGGCGTGGCGGAGTTCTTCTTGCGGCAAACGTTGCATCCCGACGAGGAGTCGGCAGCAGCGTCCTTCGCCGCCATCCCATGTTTCAATAGAATCGGCGAGTGCCTTCCATCCGCGCAGATTAAAGTAGCCGACACAGAAGTCTGCATGCGTGGCGGTTTTCAGCGTTTCTCGGAGTGCAGGCAGCAGTGCCTGCCCGATGTTATCGAAGATGCGAGGCATTTTAGGCTGTTCCTCCGGCGGCTTCATTCATCATCATTTCCTCGTAATTCTGTCACCAACGTGTCCACGATATACTCGTCGTGGCGTTCGCTGATGTCCGTAACATCACATTCTAATGTGCCAGCCAGCGCGAGGAGCGGAGTTGTAGCGTGTTTTGCCAGTCCCGGGTCTTGGGGAACTTCCCGCATCTGTGGTACTGGTGCCAGTTCAATAGCCGAAAAATCGCATTTCACCGTGCCAGCGAGTGCGAGAAGGGAATCGGTATCCTGCACTTCCTCCACACACTCATCGTCTGCTTTCTTCTCGGCTGCAGCGAGGTTACCGGTTGCAGCTGTCGCACCGCTTTGCGGCGGCAAATGCTCAACAGCAGGAAAACTCGTGCTAACCGAGGGTTCCGCAAGGTGCTCCGTTATCGGCACAGGAACATCCGGGAGTTCTTCCAGTATCCGTTTCGGTTTCATTTTCGGTTTCCTCCAAAGTTTTAACCAGATTTTAACATAATTTTGCCTTCAATGCAAGATGAAAACTCCAGAAAAGGCACTTTTGCAGAAAGATTCGTATTCTGCCAAGCCGCGCGTTTCATCCTGCAAATCCGCGATTTAGACAGTGGAAGCATGCCCCGGCTGCAGCACCGCATACGGCAACCGCTCCCCTTTTAACCCCGCCAACAAATTCTCCATCGCCATCGTCGCCATTTTCGTGCGCGTCTGGACAGTCGCACTGCCGAGATGCGGCGCAACCAGAACGTTCTCTAAACCCAAAAGCGGATGGTCTGTGTTAATCGGCTCCGGCTCCGTCACGTCCAGCGCGGCTCCGGCAATTTGTCCCGACGCGAGCGCATCGTATAACGCACCATGGTTGACGACAGGACCCCGCGCGATGTTAACCAGAATCGCTGTCGATTTCATTAACGCCAACTCCGCCTTGCCGATAAGGTGCGTCGTATCCTCAGTGAGCGGGACATGAAGCGTGACGAAATCGGAGGCTTGCAGGAGATGCTCCAACTCAACGTATTCAATGCCGAGTTCTTCCTCCCAGTCGTGGCGGCGGTTGCGTTTGTGGTAGAGGACGCGCATGTCAAAACCTAAGGCGCGTTTGGCCACAGCGTAGCCGATACGGCCCATGCCGACGATGCCTAACGTGGTGTGATGCACGTCAGTACCCCACAAGATATTCGGATCATAGTATGTCCATTCTCTGGCGACTTGGACGTGTTGGTGCGCCGGGACAATGTTCCGCGCGGCCGCCAGCAAGAGTGCCATCGTCATATCAGCGGTAGTATCGCTCAGCACGCCGGGGGTGTGGCCGAGCGCGATACCGCGTTCCCTGCACGCCGCCTCATCAACGTGGTCATAGCCGACACCGACGACAGAGACAGCTTTGAGATTGGGCGCGGTGGCTATCATCTCGGCGGAGACAGGTTCGTGCCCGTATGTCATGAGTCCATCAAGCGGCGCGATGTTCTCCGCGATGGGCGGCAGGATGGCACTCGTGTGCCACATGTCTATCTCGCATTCCGCTTCCATTTGGGCGACAATCTGTTGCGGAATGGGCCGGGTGATAAAAACTTTGAATTTAGACAAGGGATTCTCCTTTGTAATAGGATGACTTCGTTTTAGGGCCCTGATGAAGTTTCAGAATAGATTTACGCAGAAGAGCTCCGTCTGCGCGGTTTTCAACTGCGCACCTGCGGGACCCTGCGCGCTTCCAACGCGCGCCTCCCGGACAGAAATTATGGTATTTGGGTAAGTCCTGAGAATAAATCGGGACGTTTTGGGAAGGACATGGCTAGAAAATCCGAGAGGTGCTGGGTGGCGCGCTTCGGTAACGCGCCCCCAGCCGTTTTTGAGGTTATCCTCGGTGGGTGCATGCCATTCGGTTCAGCACCCGTTTTCAGCGGCTTGCACACGCACCACGGCATGGCGGTTTGCAATTGCGTCATTTACTCCACGCATCGGGCGAGGACCCAATATGACTTCACCAAGGCAATCGCCGCGGCTTGCAAATTGCTCCTCGCCGTTTCCACAGCTAGCGAAGCGAGGTAGACGAAGAAGTTAAAGAACGGGTCTTCCTGCGCGGCACTCACCATCTCGTCATACAGATCGAGTGCCGTCATGAGTGTCACTTGTGCGCTCGCATGGTTCTCGCGAGCCGTGCGTATGCCTGACATCGCCTGATTATAGCATGGGCGAGAGCTGGCAGTAGTCAAAGCCCCACTCTGTGCATTCGCCGTGTTCATCATCGGGGCGAGTGCGCAGGTAAAGGTAAATGCCATCGCGCATAACACCGCGAGGCTGAGAGTGCTGAGCAAACTCCTATTGAGTCTGGGCAGCATCAAGTGCTGGTTCAATACGGTTTTCATTTTTATTTTTCCTATAGCGATTAAAGCCCTAACGGACTTTTCGCGGAATGGATACTTTTCGTAGTTGCATCCGCTAAAAACCAGAGCGATTCAGTGCACCCCGGCGCGAATGTCGTCTCTCTGCAAAAAGCGAATGCGGTATCGGGACCAGGAGGTCCCTCCTACCCGCGCGAATGCGGTATCGGGACCAGGAGGTCCCTCCTACCCGCGCGAATTCTGATTAGATTATACCCTGAAGTCACGAAAAAGTTCCAAAAAAAGTTTTCCAATCTGCAAAAGCACGCAACCTTATAGACGATGCCTTGTGCAACTACGAGCGGCGGTAATAAATCCGTATCGGTGTGCCGTGGAAACCGAACTCTTTGCGAAGCGCGTTTGTTAGATACGCTTCATAGGGCGGCCGCACGCGGTGCGTGTTCCGTCCAAAAATCAGGAATGTCGGCGGCTTCGTCTCAATTTGGGTGATATATTTGAGCGCAGGACGGACCCCTTTCACACGCGGTGGCGGATACGCATTCCACAGCTCACCGAGCAACGCATTGAGTTGGGGTGTCGGAATCCGCGTGCAATACTCGCGGTAAACCTCTAGTGCAGTGTCTAAGATTTTCGTAACCCGCTGTCCTGTGACAGCAGAGACGAACACGCGCGGCACATAGCCGAGTTGCGGCAGTTGTACATCGATTATATTCAGAAACGCGCCGTGCGTGGTGTGGTCCTTCTCGATCAGATCCCACTTGTTTACTGCTATCACAGAGGCTTTTCCTTGGCGCGCGATGAAATTCGCAATCGTCTTATCCTGCTGTGACACCTCCCGCGATACGTCTAACACGAGGACAGCAATGTCGCTCTGGCGGATACTGTGGATAGCACGCTGCACGGTCGCGGATTCTAACTCATCGTCAATTGCAGTTTTGCGCCGCATCCCCGCGGTATCCACGACTTCAAAGGCAACGTTGTCGTGGACGAAATGGATGTTGACAGCATCGCGGGTGGTGCCGGGCCGGTCATCGACAATCATCCGCTCTTCGCCGAGCAGGTTGTTAATGAGCGACGATTTGCCGACGTTCGGCCTACCGACGATGGCGATTTTTATCCCGGTTTGACTAGCGTCTACTGCCACCGGTTCAGGAAGCACTTCGACAACCTGGTCAAGGAGCCCTAGGATGCCTTCGTTTTGCACACACGAGGTAAATGTGGGCTCATCCAGGCCGAGCGCGTAAAATTCCGCCGCCTCGTTCCGAAGCCGTTCGCTATCAACTTTGTTGACGACAAGGAAGATGGGTTTATCCGCGGCGCGCAGTTTATCGGCGACCATCATGTCGTGCGGCATGATGCCGGTGCGCGCATCGACGACGAACAGCACGAGACTCGCTTCCGCTACAGCGGCATCGACTTGCAACTGCACACTATCAATAAGCCTATCGTCCGGGTCTGTGTCTAACCCGCCGGTATCAACGATGGTGAAACCGCTGTCAACCCATTCAATATCAATATAGTTCCGGTCGCGCGTGACACCGGGGGTGTCGTGAACGACAGCGAATTTTTTCGATGCCCCACGCCCAGAAGCGGCGGCTGCCATCCGATTGAAAAGGGACGATTTGCCGACATTCGGCCGGCCCACAATTGCAACAATGGGAAGATTTTTTGTATTTCGCAATGCGTTGTTTAACTGATTTTGTTGTTGGAACATGGCTTAGCAGGCAGTCTTGACAACGTCAAGACTTGCATCTCTTTAGTGATCCCAGTTCGCTAGGCACTGTTGAAAACAGCACCTACTGTTCCTCCTCTGTGCTGAT
Source organism: uncultured Poribacteria bacterium (assembly GCA_958296135.1). Classification (GTDB taxonomy): domain Bacteria; phylum Poribacteria; class WGA-4E; order WGA-4E; family WGA-3G; genus AGPOR5. The sequence goes on along the minus strand of CATQHZ010000001.1, from coordinate 1,628,234 downwards.
TTTTCCTTGCGAAACGGCAATAACCGATTTGATGACGACAAGAATCGGAATGGCGAGCAGGACACCCCAAAAACCGAGCAGCGAACCACCCACAATGACACCGAACATAATCAGCAACGGATCTACCTCAACAGCCTTGCTCATCACTTTCGGCGAAATGAGCGAGTTATCAATAGTTTGGATACCCAAGATGGCACCCAATACGGCGAGGCAGCGGATGAGGAAATCAAATCCCATGCTGAAATCGCCAGCGGCGAGCCCCATCAGCATCGCAACGAACGCGAACGCACCGCCAATAAAAGGACCGAATGTCGGAACCGCATTGCAGAACCCGGCTAGCAAGCCGACCAGGAGCGCGAACGGCACGCCAATAACGCCATAAGCAATAGATGAGATGACAGAAACAATCGCGATGACGGTGACTTGTCCCCTCAGATACGCCTGCATCTGCCTATCAATCTCGCGCAAATGCGTTTTCACCTGCTCTCGATGCCCTGCCGGGATGAGCGACGTAAGGCCGCGGATATAGTCTTCAAACTTTTGGCCGGCATAGACAAAAACGATGAACGCGAAGGAGAGCGTCGCAAGAAACCCGCCAAACTGGAAAGCGAATGAACCCGCGGACGCAGATAGCCACTTGACAGCAGTGCCACCCGCTTGCGCCAAACTCGGTATTCTTTCGGTTAGGTATTGCTGCACCGTTTTACCAATCGGCGTATGTTTGAGGGTATTAAAACGTCCTTCATTATGGGCAATCGCGAGCGGCCAGTTGCCCGCACCTCCATGGTAACGGATGACCGTTTTATCGCCGGCATACACACGCGTGGGCGTAGCGGCTAACAACGAAATTGAGGTTGGGAGGTGTTCCTGGCCTTGAACCTCTTGCCATTGCCCCGCAGCACCCTCATAAGCATATACCCCGCTCGTTGTCCCAGCATAGAGCATGTCGTTGCCAACGGCGAGTGCCTGAAGTGTTGCCCCCTCTAACCCTTTCAACGGAAGAACCTGCCACTCCATGTTTGAACCTGCTTGCAGCCAGAGGGCTGTCTGAGATGCCTGGGCCCCCTCTCCTCTCGCCGCGACGTAAACGCTGTCTCCCTCACGTGCGATGCTGACGATGGAGAGTTTCGCAAAAGTTTCAGGAGAAACAGGTGTCCACATTGCACCAGAATCGTGACTGGCATAAAGTCCGGCGGCTGTCCCGACATAAAGGCTGGATGCGTCACGTCCGGTACTGATAGCCCGCACGGATGGATTAGCAAAAGGGATGTTTTCTACTTTTGCCCAAGTTGCCTTCTCTGTCTCCACGTCAAGCCTATAGAGCCCATCTGGTGTTCCTACATAAAGCCCCTCATCCGCGAGGGAGATGGCTTGTACCCGTTTCCCGATGATGTTGCCATTTGTCAATCCTGAACGGACATCCCCTTCAATAACGTAGACACCGTGGTTGGTGCCAAGGTAAAACTTCGTCGCCGCGCCGGATTCCTCAATAGCCAGGACCTCCAGCGTTTCACCGACGATGGACGGAAGAACCGATTCATGATAAAACTGCTGCAGCCCCCTGCTCATCTGGCTCGCCTGTTTGCCAATCTGTCGACTTGTCCAGAAGAAGATACCGCCGCAGATAATCAAGATCGCCGCCATCGCGAGCCGACGTTGGTACGTCTTGTCAAATGGAATCGCGCTGGAAATGAACCGTAGCAAATAGGCGAACCCGAAACCGAGAATGAACGGCATTAGCACGCCAAGCATCGTGACGAAGAGCCATAAGACTATCATCACAATTTCTAGCGTCGCGATGATTTTTATTTCTACCCATCGGTAAACGCGAGTCAGTAGGAAGATGAGTAGCATCGCTACAACCGGATGCAAGAGCAGGATGCGGTTGCCGTTTGCATCCGTGCTACCGCCTTTGTAATAGGCATACGCAATCCATCCGGCGGCGAGCACCACGCTGATAATCGCGAGAATCGTCGCGCCGGTGATTGACGAATTTTGTGAGGGTGAACTGTTTTGTGTATCCATTTTCGTTTTTTTGTTATTCCTAGCACCCGAAACCGCTCTAGCCCGTAGCACGAGGACCTGTCCCTCGCGTTTGCTAACCTACGACGAACCAGAAACCGCTCTAGCCCGTAGCGCGAGGGCCTGTCCCTCGCGTTCGCCAAGACGGCCCTCGCGCTACGGTAAAACGGACACCTTCTCTACGTTGGAGAAGGTGCTTCGGCTGCACCTCTGTTTTCATACGTTTCAATCACGCCTGCACCGATGCTGTCACCCCAGACGTTGATAGTGGTGCGGAACCGGTCCAGCAGCCAGTCAACAGAGAGAATCAACGTGATCCCCTCAATCGGCAAATCTACCGCTCTGAGCACGATGACCATGGTGACAAGCCCCGCCTCCGGAATGCCAGCGGCACCGATGGCGGCGAGTGTGGCGGTGAGAACAACAACGAGTTGTTGCGCGGGATCCATCGTAATCCCATACACTTGCGCGATGAACATGACAGCCACTGCCTCGTAAAGCGCCGTGCCATCCATGTTAATCGTCGCACCAAGTGGAATGACAAAACTGGATGTGCGTCTTGAAACCCCATTATTCGTTTCAACCTGGTCCATCGTAATCGGCAGGGTGGCACTAGAGCTTGCTGTGGAAAACGCGTTGAGCAAGGCGGTTGCCATGCCTTTCACATAGCTTAGCGGGTTTCGGCGGCCGAAGAGCAGGAGCAGCAGCGGTAAAACTACCGCGCCGTGAACGCCAAGCCCTAAGATCACCGTGAAACTGTATTTGCCCACCGCGACGAGTTCCGGCCAGAAGCCAGCGAACCCTTTTGCTTGCCCGATGCGGCCGGCAATTAATCCGAAAATGCCGAACGGGGCGATATACATAATCCAATGAACGAGTTGCATCACGGCCTCGTTGAGCCCGGAAATCACGGAGACAACCGGTTTGCCGCGTTCACCAAGCACGGATATCGCTGCGCCGATGAGCAGGGAGAAAAAGATGAGCGGCAGGATATCCATATTCGCCATCGCTTTGAAGACGTTCTCCGGAATCATACCCTCTTTGCCGGTTTCATGGTTGCCGAGAACAACCTCTTTGAGCGTTTGGCCGACGCTTTTGTCCTTCTTTGCTTGCACATTTCCTGCAATCGGAAGGGAGATTTCGATGCCCTGCCCCATAGCGTTGAGAGCCAGTTTATCAAGTTTTCCATCAACGAATAGCAGGCGTTCTTCGGTGGTAGTTGGCACGTAGGTAACGCCCTCATCCAAGAGCGTCCACGACTTTACCGTCACGGCGGTATCGGAGATAGTCGCCACCTCACCTTTCACATTCTGGTCCTTCAGGGTAATGACATATTTGTCATTATAGGTTTTCTCGAATCTCCCCTCTAGTGCGACATTCTGCATTTCCTCACCGCTGAGGGTATAGCGCAAGTTGGGGAGTTCTTCGCCTTTGGAGAGCCCTTGCCCCGGCAGAATCACGTTGACGAGGATGATGCCGACGAGGACAGCGAGTCCCGTCGTCGCCGTGTAGTAAAGCACGGTTCTTCCGCCGATGGAACCGAGGTGGCGAATATCGCCGAGGTTCGTGATGCCGACTATCATCGAGAGCATGACAAGCGGAATCACGATCATCTTGAGCAGATTCAAGAAGATTTCGCCGAGGATAGAAGTATGTTCCGCGAAATCGGGAAAAATGCCGCCGATGAGCGCGCCGGCAACAATAGCGATGACAATTCCGAATAGCAGATTGAGACTGCTGTTTTTGTTTTCATTCATAAGTTTGCTCCTATAAATATGTTACCCCTAACGGGGGTTAAAAGAAGGCGGGGAAATCCCCCGCCCTACGCGCCGCTTAGGCATCCGCGCCTACCGGGGCATCCACGCGGATGGACAATTCTGCCAATTGTTCATCCGTGACAACAGAGGGAGCATGCGTCAATGGGCAAAGTCCCTGCTGCGATTTCGGAAAGGCAATTACCTCCCGGATGTTCTCCTCGTTGCGCATCAGCATAACAATTCTGTCCAAGCCAGGGGCGATGCCGGCGTGCGGCGGCGTGCCGTATTCTAACGCATCGATGAAATACCCAAACCGACTTTTGACATCCGCCGGACTGATTTTCAAAACGTCAAAAACCTTCTGTTGGATATCCCACCGGTGGATCCGGACGCTACCACTACAGATTTCGTAGCCGTTGCAAACCAGATCATAGTGTTGGCTCTGCACTTTCCCCGGGTCGGTGTCAAGTAAGCCGACTGTCTCATCCGTCGCGCCGGTGAAGAGGTGGTGAAACGGCTCATACCGATGTACTTCGGCGTTCCACTCAAAGAGCGGATAGTCGACAATCCAGAGGAAATTGTAGCGGGTTTCGTCAATCATGTCCAGTTTGCGCGCGAGATGCGTCCGGAGGTTCCCGAGTGCATCGGCGACGACATTCGCCCGGTCAGCGACGAAGAACATGATGTCACCCGGTTGCGCGCCGGTCCGCTCCTGCGCTATCTCCAACTGTCCCGGCTTGAAAAACTTGACGATGCCGGATGAAAAACCGTCAGCGGTAACCTTTACCCATGCCAACCCCTTTGCGCGATAGATACCGACGAACTTCGTCAGCTCATCAATGTCCTTGCGCGAGAAATCTGCGCCGCCTGGAACAGCGATGGCTTTCACCTGCCCGCCGCTTGCTAGCGCACGCTTGAACACCTGAAAATCGGAGGCCGCCATGACATCACCAAGGGCTGTCAGTTCCATGCCGAATCGTGTATCCGGCTTGTCGTTACCGAAGCGTGCCATCGATTCGTGATAAGGCAGCCGCAGGAACGGTGTTTGAACGGGAATGCCGCCTGCCTCTTCAAATATCCGCTTCATGAGCCCTTCAGTGACTTCCAGCACATTGTCTACATCCGCGAAGGACATCTCGATGTCAAGCTGCGTGAATTCCAGCTGCCGGTCTGCCCGAGTATCTTCGTCGCGGAAGCATCGCGCAATCTGAAAATACCTGTCTACGCCGCTCATCATCAGAATCTGCTTGAACTGCTGTGGTGACTGCGGGAGCGCATAGAATTTACCGGGATAGTGCCGGCTCGGCACGAGGACATCGCGCGCGCCTTCCGGGGTGCTGTTCATCAAGATAGGTGTCTCGATTTCGAGGAAGCCGTGCTCGTTCATGTAGTTGCGTGCGGCGAGTGCCGCTTTGTGGCGCATCGCGAGCGTCTGCTGCATCTCCGGCCGGCGCAAATCGATGAACCGATACTGCATCCGAATGTCTTCGGCGACTTCCACGTCGTCTTCCACAAGGAACGGCGGCGTTTTCGCCGTATTCAGAATGTTCAGAGAATCCACGGCGAGCTCAACCTCACCCGTGGCGAGTTCCGGATTCACGGTGCCCTGATAGACGTTTAAGACAGGCCTCTTCTCCTCGGGCGGCGCGGTTTCCAACCGCACCGCCGCTAGGTGGATTTCATAAGTGCGGTTATTTTTCACATCAGTGAGCAGCCACCGGACACCGGGCTCTCGGACAGCGACTGTAATGTCGTCAGACAACGTGTATTTTGTGTCTACACCGGCGAACATGGCTCGGAATTCAGGAGACACGGTGCCTTCGCCAAGTTCAGTTTGATGCGCGACAGCTGCCTGAAAGAGGCGTTCGCCCGGTTCGCGTTCGCGAACGGTGCCGCTGACGTTCAGCACAAATTCGCTGCGCACCGCACTAGCACGTTCGTGTGCCGCCTCGTCAATCTGCGGATCGAAGACAACTTGGGTGATGCCGGTTCTGTCGCGCAAATCAACGAAGATGACACCACCATGGTCGCGGCGGCGTTGCACCCAGCCGTTGAATTGCGCGCGGGAACCCGCATCGGTGAGGCGAAGGGCACCACAGTAGTGGGTGCGTTTTAAAAATGAGGTGGCGGAAGCAGATGCTCCCGCGCTAGTTTCTTGAGACATGGTTTTGTTGTTCCTAGTGGTTATTCAGCTACTGCCGAGGGCGATAAGCATCGCCAACGGCAAATGCAGGCTGATACGTCAACGTTCTTTGCCAAGTGGAAGTTGACCAGCACCTCGCGAACGCCTTTATCTATTTTTCGCGCGGATCAAATTCCTTTTGAATGTGCTCTCTGGCGAGCGGTAACTCCAGATCATCGGGCTCCAAACGGAGTGCCGCGTCAATTGCCGCCAAAGCCTTTTCGTAGTGCTGCCGCTGTTTTTGCGGTTGATTCATCTCACCGTACACGTTCGCGAGGATGTAGTGCGAACGCCACGAGTTGGCATCGGCAGCGATACCCTGCTGTCCGTAACGTTCTGCCTCTGCCAGATTTTTGAGGAGCAGATGGAGTTGCGCCATCGCCGCGAAAATAGGCGCGGGCAGCTGCCTCTCCTGCTGTTCCAAGCGTTCATACGTGCGGAGTGCCTCCGAGTAGCGTTGCTGCCGTTCGTAGAGCGGGCCGAGGAGGAAATAGACAGCAACTCGATTCGGTTCGCGCTGAAGCACCACTTCCAATTCGTTCGTTGCCTTCGCAAGTTCGCCGCGCATTTCATAGAGCGTTGCTAAATGGAGATGTCCGCGAACGTCGTCAGGATTCTGCGCGAGAGTACGCTGCACCTGCTCTTCAAGTCGGCGGAGTTCCTCCTGCTCGTCCTCACGAATTAAACCTGCGACAACACCGAAATTGTAGCGAATCGTTTCATCAACGGGGTTGATGTCCACAGCCTCGCTCATGAGGGCTGCGGCGGTGTCATACTGCGCGTTAGCGTAGGCAATTTGCCCTCGGATTAACTTCTGTGTGGCGTTAAAGTAGGTGTCAATTCTCTGGCGCGTCGCCTTTTTCTCATCCAACGTCGCACCGGTACTAGTAAGATACGGCGTAACACGCTCCCGATACTTCGCCATCCCGGTGATGTTTCGCGCTGTCGTATTGACGAGTGCCTCTCCTTTGAAAAATTCTAAGCGCGGGCGGTTGTCGGTATGGACGGGTCCGGTGCTAGCATACTCGCGAACTGCTCCCGGTCCCATCATAAACGAATCAAGCAAGGACATGCCATCTAAATCATCGGCGGCGAGCCCTTCGCTGATGCTGGCTATTCGCGCGCGTTCGATGAAGTTTTTGTAGTCAATTGTCAACGGCTCCTGCGTGCCGATGAGGATGACAAAATCGGGGGTGTATTTATACCACAGTGTCGTGTGCGGAAACACCTCGATGAACGTGCGCACAATCATCTTGTAGTGTGCCTCCGGCAGGCGATGCAACGGCACCCACTGGCACATAATCCCGTCCGCTGTCAAAACCCGTTTGCACAAGCGATAAAAATCGGCGGTGTAAATATTGGAACTCCCCGCGCTGACAAGCGGATGGATGATGCCCGTAGAAATCATATCATATTTCGCCTGTGTCATCAGGATGTGGTTTCTGCCATCGTTGAGCCGATAGTTGAAAAGCGGGTTGTCAAACACATTCCCATTGACGTGCGTGAAATGCTTTTGCGCCGCGGCAATTACGCCGCTGGAGAGCTCTACCGCATCGACGCGCACCCCGTGCTGCGTGATGGAATGCGAGGTGAGCCCCATCCCGAACCCGACGACGAGCGCGCGTTTCGGACGCGGATGCAAAAGCAACGGCAAGTGCGCAATCACCCGATGCGAGGGAGAATCCCATCGCGAGGCATCCGCCGCCTGATTCGTGTCCACATAGAGCCGATACACACCCTCGTCATCCTTCAGCGTGGTGACGGTTGCGTCCACCTCTTCGTTGTAATCGACAAGAGTGTCGCCGGGGCGTTGCGTTTTGAAAATCGCGCTCTTCAGGAAGAGCGGCTGATTTACCGTGAGCAGCAGAATTACCGCCAGGCCTACGTTCAGAATCGGCATTGCGATGCCTGCCCCTTGTAGGAACGCCCGCCCAGGCGCGCGGTTGGAAACCGCGCCTACCGGCAAGAAGAGGAGCAAACATCCGATGCCCGTGTTCAATGCCACCATCAACAAAATGCTCGGCCGAATTCCCAAAAGCGGAATGAAGACAAACCCCGCGCAAAACGAACCGAGGATGCTTCCCACCGTGTTCACGGCGTAAACGTTCCCGATGCTCCTGCCGAGTTGGGCAGCACTGCCCGTATAAATCTTCGTTACCAGCGGGAAACTGGCACCCATCAAAAACGTCGGCACGCTCATCACGAGGAAGCAGGAGAAGAATGCCCAAAATCTACCGCCGCCAAAGGTGGATTGGAACGCGCGGCTCATTCCGTAGAGCTCCTCGAACGCAGGCATGAGCAAAAGCGCGAAGAACCCAATACCGAGTTGGATAATGCCGAAGATGCTCATCGCGCGCGATGAGAGTTTATCTACCCACCTCGCAAACAGGAGGCTGCCGAGGGCGATGCCGAACAGAAACGCCGCCAGCATCGTCGCAAACGCATACGTCGTGCTCCCCAAAAAGAAGACGAGGATGCGCGTCCAGAGGACTTCATAGGCCAGCGCGCAGAACCCTGAAATGCCAATCGCCCATAAAACCAATTTTTTGTCATTCGCAAGGCGTTCGATGAGGGTTTCTGAGTGAACAATGTCTCTCTCCGTATCGCCGATATCTCCGTTTTTGTGGACGCGTTTAAGATTACCGGTAGGCGCGGCTTGTCCGCTCGCCCGCGTCAGCAACACCGCTACGCCTGCCACGACAAAATTAATCGCTATCCCAACGAAGAGTGTCTGTTGGATGCCTAGACGTTCGATCAGGAGGAACCCAGTCGCGACACAGCCGATGACCGCGCCGAACGTGTTCAACGCATACAGAATCCCAACGTTGGCACCGAGTTGTTCCAAGCGTTGCACAAAAAAGCGCGTCAGCACCGGCAACGTACCGCCCATCAACGTCGACGGAATCAGGAGCACCCCGAACGTCAACACGAATCGGATGAGCGAAAGTGTGTAGAATTCGGAGGTGACGTTGCGGTGAATTAGGACATAGAGCGCGCCTAGGGCCGCTAAAATGAGCGGCCACACGAGACAGAAGACACCGATGCCGACTTCTAAAAGCGCGTAGAGCCGCAGGGGCGATTGCTCGCTTTCGTCGATTTTCCGGCCAAAATAGAAGCTGCCGAGTGCCAAACCTGCCATGAAAGCGGTTAGCACCGTGGTAGTGGCGAAGACCGTGCTTCCGAAGATGAGCGTGAGTTGCCGCATCCAGATCACTTCGTAGATGAGGCCGCTCGCGCCGGAGAGGATAAAGATGAGCCAAACGATGGGTTTGATGTGTCGCATGCTTAATTGTCTGGGCGGATGTTGTTCATATCCACCCGTTATGAACGGTCTGTGTCAATTGCCCCGATGTTTCCGGTAGGCAAACTCGAAGATGGGGAGAAGCTCGTCTACAGTCGCATCCCTAGGGTAAACAGCACAGGCGTAGGAATGGTCATAACGCTGAGGTTTACAATGGCTTTCCCACTGTTCTGCCTCGTTTTCCGTTATCCAAATCCCAAACGTAGGCAAACTGAACAAGGTAACAGCAAATACCCGTCTGCCCCGAAAATAAAAGCAACAATAGGATTGGCGGAATTTGGGAGTTAAACTCCAATTTTCCTCCTGAATTAAATTCAGTAGCTCTGCAACTCGCGAGTAAAGTTCATCAACGTTCGCGTAGCGTTCTTCGTAGTCCTCATGGGATTCTTGCTGAATTAAATCCCGAACTTTGTCAATTGTCCACATGGTCTAAAACCTCCTTAGATCTTAATGCTAGTTCGTCTAGCAATAGATATAGTACCCTAGAACCGCCAAAAATGTCAAGCAGAATCCGCGATTTTCTTCTCCAACCGCTCAATATAGCGATGCGTCGTCGAGAAAATCATGTCCAGCGTGGCGATATCCCGCTCTTCTAACGGCGCACGGGAGAAGACGCGCCGCAGCGATTTCAGATACGTCTCCCACTCATGATTATAGGGAGACATGCCAACTCTGTCCAGCAACCGGGTAACGCGCCCGTAGAATGCCTCTAGCGCGTTCACAGCGGCGTAATCAACCGGGTCTGGCGACACCTCGCCGAGGCTCGCGACGAAGACTTCATACGCGAAGATCTGCACCGCCTGTGCAAGGTTCAACGACGGATTTTTCGTCGCCATCGGCACGCTTGCAGTTAACTGGCACAGACTCACCTGGTCGGTGGATAAACCGAAGTCTTCGCGTCCGAACAGCAGCGCAACCGGTTTATCCTGCGAGATAGACGCGATAGTGTGCGCGGCTTCGCGGGCCGGCACGGGTTGCTGCAGCCGCATATCGCGCCGCCGGTGCGTTGTCCCCACCAGATACTGGATGCCGATGAGCGCGTCTGACAGCGTATCAACAACCTGGCAGTTTTCAAGGATGTCCTTCGCGCCGTGCGCCATATACCACGCAGCGTCGACATCGCGGAACGGCACAGGGTTCACCAGATAGAGCTGCGAAAGTCCCATCCCCTTGACGACTCTGGCGACGGAGCCGATGTTTCCCGGCTCGCGCGGTTCAAAGAGAATGATGCGGATATTGGCGAGGTTTTCAGGCACGTCTACCGGAATCGCGCGGAAACTCCCCGGCGGTTGAATCAATTTGCTGTGAGCATGTGTTGACATGAAAATAGGATACCCGAAATCGCGTAAATTGTCAAGTTAAACTTGCAATTAATCGCGTTCTGTGGTATAATTAAAAAGAAAAGTAAAAAAAAACAATTCTGACAGAACGGACGCGGATTGCCTCATTGCCATGGGTAGGCGCGGTTTGCGTCTGTCCTGTGTCTATAGGGAGAACATATTGAGATTATGCCAATTCAAATAGGTATCAACGGATTTGGTCGGATTGGGCGGAATGCGTTTCGGGCTGCCCTGAAAAATCCGGCGTTAGATATAGAGTTTGTCGCAGTCAACGATTTGACGAGTCCGGAGACGCTGGCGCATCTCCTGCAGTATGATTCTGTACACGGCATTTTGTCCGATGACATCTCGGCGACAGAAGATGGGTTAGTTGTCAACGGCAAAGCGATTAAAGTGCTGGCCGAACGCGACCCGGGCAATCTGCCGTGGGGTGAACTCGGGGTGGATGTCGTGATTGAATCGACCGGGTTCTTCACTGAACGTGCCGATGCCGAGAAGCATATCACCGAGGGCGGGGCGAAAAAGGTGGTGATTTCTGCACCCGCGAAGGGTGAGGACATCACGATTGTCCTCGGCGTGAACGACGATAAATACGATAAGGCGAGTCATCACGTTATCTCCAATGCATCTTGCACGACGAACTGCTTGGCACCGGTTGCGAAGGTGCTGCACGAGGAGTTCGGGATTGAAAGCGGGTTGATGACGACGGTGCATGCCTACACGGGGGACCAGCGGGTTCACGACTTCCCGCACTCCGATATGCGGCGCGCCCGCGCAGCGACACTCTCCATGATTCCGACGACAACCGGCGCAGCTGTCGCCGTCGGCAAAGTGTTGCCGGAACTGAACGGTAAACTGGATGGGTTTGCCATCCGGGTGCCGACACCGAACGTCTCTGTCGTCGATTTAACGGTAGATTTGCGGGAGAAACCGAGTGCCGAAGCAGTGAATTCGGCTGTGAAAGCCGCCGCGGCAAACAGCCTCAGCGGCATCCTTGGCTATTCCGAACTCGATCTGGTTTCATCCGATTTCAACGGGAACAAGCTCTCCTCGGTCTTCGACGCACCTTTCACGAAAGCGATTGAGGGTGGCCTGCTCAAGGTGCTCTCATGGTATGATAACGAGTGGGGTTACTCAAACCGTCTGGTTGAGCTCGTGGCACGGGTGCTTTAACGGGTGCGGGAGGATTATGCGAACACCTATCATTGCAGGAAATTGGAAACTGAATACCACGGTTGGGGAAGCGGTTACGCTAACGACAGCGTTGAAGGCGTTAGTTGCTCAAGAACGCGGCGTTGAGATTGTCGTCGCGCCGCCATTTACGGCACTCGCCGCGGTCAGCGCGACGATAGCGGGCAGCAACGTCTGTCTCGCCGCGCAAAATGTTTATTGGGAAGAAAGCGGCGCATTCACCGGCGAAGTCTCGTCAACAATGTTGAAAGATCTCGGTTGTGAATACGTCATTGTCGGGCACTCCGAGCGGCGGCAGTATTTCGGGGAGACGAACGAGAGCGTCAATCGCAAAGCGAAGGCGGCGTTAACACTCGGATTAAAGCCGATTATCTGCGTCGGTGAACTCCTTGAAGAACGTGAGGCAGACCGCACGGAGGGAGTTATCGCGGCCCAGGTCGCGGGCGGCATCGCCGATTTATCAACAACGGATTTGCTCTCCTGCGTCATCGCTTATGAGCCAGTCTGGGCGATCGGCACGGGGAGAACCGCCACGCCGGCGCAAGCACAGGAGGTCCACTCCATCATCCGCAGTTTAGTGGCGTTAGCCGCCTCGGATGATATCGCCGATCAGATTCGCATTCAGTATGGCGGCAGTGTTAAACCCGACAATGCAGCGGAGCTGCTGGCGAAGCAGGATGTAGACGGTGCATTAGTCGGCGGCGCGAGTCTTGACGCGGCATCCTTCGCGGCAATCGTGAAGGCCGCAAGTTAGGCGCGAACAACACCAACCGTAGGTGCGCTTGGAACGCGCGCCTACCGGACACGTAATTACAAGGAATATCTCATGGACATTATCATTGGATTTGCAGTAGTGCTTTTCGTTCCGGTCTGCGTAATTTTGACGCTGATCATCCTCTTACAAGACAGCAAAGGCGAGGGGCTGTCATCAAGCGCGTTTGGCGGCGCGGAGATGCAGTCGATGCTTGGCGGGCGCGGTGCCGCAACCTTCCTTGGCAAACTGACTACGTGGTTCGCCATCGGGTTCATGGTTATCTCACTCTTCTTAATGCGGTTCTACGGTGAGGAGGGCGGCGGTGCCCTGACACCGATTGAGCAGGAACAAACGCAAGCAGGAGAAGCACCGGAACCGGTTGACACCGTCGGTGAAGATGGCGCGGACAGCACCGAGAGTGAGAGCCCGGCAGAAGACGGACAATCCTCAAAAACCGAAGTGGATGGGGGCTTGACAGAGAAAACCGAGTAGTCGAGAAAATGGAAACGCAGCACCAAACGGACGAACAACTCTCATGGACAGTGCATCCGCTCGTCGAGAATTGGAAACGGAGCGCGCTGCTGGGGATTTTCCTGTGTTTCCTTTTCCTCTGCATCTATTGGGGGTTCAAGTCTGTTCCTATCGTCTTTCTGTCCGCACTGTTCCTGCTCGGTTCACTTTACAAATACTTTCTGCCGTTCCGCTACCAGTGCGAGGCAGATAGGCTCATCGTCACGGCTTGCTGTTATCGGATGGCGCGGCCCTGGGCCGCGTTTCGGAGTTCTTATGTCGATGCGAATGGGATACTGCTCAGTCCTTTCGCGAAACCGACGCGGCTTGAGAATTTCCGGGGCGTTTACGTCCGATTTGGCGCGCAGCCATCGGAATCGGTAGTTACTTTTATTCGTGCGCGCTTGGAAAGCGCGACTACCGAAGAGTGAAGTTGCACGCGCGTTTCTAAAGCGCGCCTAGGGGAGAGTGAAGAATGAACAATGGCACGCAGCCCATTGCGAATGCAGCTGAACTGAAAACCGCCGTTACGGCGGCAGTTCATGCGCAAAGCGTCACCGATATCCACACGCATCTGTTCAGTCCACCCTTCGGCGAATTGCTGCTGTGGGGCATTGACGAACTGTTGACGTATCACTACCTCATCGCAGAGGTATTTCGTCAATCTGATGTCTCGTATCAGCAATTTTGGGCGATGACGAAGGCGGAACAAGCGGCGCTCATCTGGCAGACGCTTTTCATTGAAAACTCGCCGCTGAGCGAGGCGTGCCGCGGTGTCGTCACGACATTGAACGAATTGGGGTTGAATGTCGGCGCGCGCAACCTGCAGGACTATCGCGACTACTTTGCGGATACCTCCGCTGAGGCGTTCATTGACACGGTGTTTGAACGCGCGAACGTCTCACAAGTCGTCATGACGAATGATCCGTTTGATGCGGCGGAGGCCCCGGTATGGGAATCTGGGAACACAGGCGATGCGCGCTTTCACGCCGCGCTTCGGCTGGACGTGCTAATCAATACTTACCCAGAAACCGCCTATGAGCACCTCCGCGGACTCGGTTATGAGGTGGATGCAACACTCTCGTCTAAAAAGGCACAGAAAGGGGTGCGCCGATTCTTGGAGACGTGGATTCAACGGATGCAGCCGAAATACATGGCAGTCTCGCTGCCGCCGGATTTCCGGTACCCGGATGATGGCATCCTCGGTAGAGTGTTCGACAACTGCATCCTGCCGGTCTCGCGTGAATCCAACGTTCCGTTTGCGCTGATGATTGGTGTCAAGCGCGCCGTAAACCCACAGCTCCAGATGGCCGGCGATGGGAGCGCGAAGGCGGACCTGGGCAGTTTAGAAGCGTTACTCCGCGAACATCCCGACAATAAGTTTTTGGTAACGCTTCTGTCGCGCGAGAACCAACATGAGTTATGCGTCATCGGACGGAAGTTCAAAAACCTGATGATTTTCGGGTGTTGGTGGTTTATGAACAACCCGAGCATTATTGAGGAAATCACGCGTGAGCGGCTCGAGTTGCTTGGGTTGAGCGTTATCCCGCAGCATTCGGATGCGCGCATCTTGGATCAGCTGGTATACAAATGGCAGCATTCGCGCCAGATCATCGCCGATGTTTTGGCAGAGAAGTATCAGACGTTGCTGGATGCAGGTTGGTGTGTGACGCGTTCGGAAATCGCGCGGGATGTTGGGAATCTGTTCGGTGGGAATTTTGAGCGGTTTTTGGATGCAAATTAAGGCGCATCAGTCGCTGCAGAATTGTTGCAACCGGAAGTTTTCAACGCGGTGAATTTTTTTCTTGCGAAATAGACTCGTTCATCGTATAATAATTGGTACTTGGTTGGGGATTTCTGCGAAACTATGCCGTAATTGCCTTCAAGCATTGGTTAACGGTGAAGAGGCAGAACTACAAACGGGACACGCCTCCCAGGGTTTGTGGAAATTACGATGCATGTTATCTCGCGGAAGTCATTAAATGAGTTCATCAAACAGAAAGATAGAACAGCCAAACCTGGACTTGATCGTTGGTATAGGAGGATGAAGCGGAACGATTTCCTGGTACCTGCTGAACTGTTGCAGATGTTCTCACCACAGAAGGTAGATCAAGTGGGCAAGTTGACAGTTTTTGACATTGGCGGCAAGACAGCTCCTCGCCTTATCGCGGCCATACACTATGATAGGAAAAAAGTCTACATTCGTGCTGTGCTAACCCACGCCGAGTATGAGAAAGGAAATTGGAAGGAGTAGCATGATGTTCCAATCAACTACACGGACTTTTCCTCGGATAGCGGAGACTTTTAGAGCCGACCTTTCGGTTGACGAGCCAAACCCTAGCGTGTTTAGGTTCCAACCCTTGGATGTCTCGGCCCTATCCAACGATTCGGAAGCAAGTGAATCAATAACGGGCCTTGAGATCTTCAACCGAAGTCTTAGTCCGAATTATCTACCGCTTGTAACGGCCTTAGAAAATCTGATTGATGTCGTTGGAACAAGCGAAACGCGCCTCTTCGCCTCATTGACGGAAAATCACTATGAATGGCTCGTGACAATTCTAAATGATTTAATTGATGTCGTGGGCGAAGATGAAGACCATATATTAGCCTCGTTGATGGACTTCATCGGTACGCTTATTGAGCATTACGAGGATGAGCACGTTCCCGAACCATCGGAGATATAGGCGTTGGATAATGGTTGGATAACACAGATATTGGGGGGCCGGGTTTGCTGTGTCGTAAGAGATGGATTCGTCCAGCTAGTCAAGTGATGGCAGCGATGATGTCCGTGTCGACCCACCAATGAAGGCGCGTGAAAAATGCCTTATTTCTCGCGCCCATCCCCTACAATGAGGGAAATTGTGAGCACAAAACCGGTAACAAAAATCATCAAAAACCTTGGTAATACCAATACATTTGGAGTTTCCGAGGAAATTATGCGAACGATTCGGCAGAAGTCCGAATTGCCTCTTGTCGATAGGGCTATCATTGATGCCTACTTGTTACAACAGGATGGGAAAATCGTTGATGCTCTTGAGAAATGGCGCGCTATCGCGATTATCGCGGGGGGCATCAACGATGAACTTGCTGCGCATGCTTGGTTATCTGTCGGCAGTCTCCTTTCGGAAAGCAATCGCGAGGAAGAAGAACTTTCCGCATACAACGAGGCCATTCGTCTTAAGCCGGATTATGCAGATGCCTACCACAACCGCGGAAACCTGAAGAACGCGCTGGGGCAACACGAATCTGCTATTTCCGACTACGATGAGGCCATCCGAATCAAACCTGATAACCCGCTTTCTTACAACAATCGCGGGATTACAAAGTCCCTACTCGGCCAACTTGAGTCTGCTCTTGCAGACTTTGATGAGGCAATTCGTCTGAAACCAGATGATGCAGGAGCCTACAGCAAACGTGGGATTGTTAAGGGAGACCTCGGACAATATGACGCTGCTATCGCCGATCTTGATGCTGCTATCGGGTTGAAACCAGACGATGCCTATGTCTACGCTATGCGCGGACGTGCAAAGGGCAGCCTTGGACATTATGATGCTGCAATTGCCGATTTTGATCAAGCCCTTCGCTTAAACCCGAAGGATACCGAAACCTATTTCATCAGGGGATTTGCCAAAGGGCAACTTGGCCAATATGCGGCTGCAATTGCCGATTTTGATGTGGGGATCCGGCTCAATCCAAATGATGCCTATGCCTACTTCAATCGTGGATTCGCTAAGAGCGCACTAGAGCAATATGCGGCTGCAATTGCCGATTTCGACACAGCAATCCGGCTCAATCCAGACGATGCCTATGCCTACTTCAATCGTGGATCCGCTAAGAGCGCACTAGAGCAATATGCGGCTGCAATTGCCGATTTCAACACAGCAATCCGGCTCAATCCAAATGATGCCGAAACCTATTTCATCAGGGGATTTGCCAAAGGGCAACTTGGCCAATATGCGGCTGCAATTGCCGATTTTGATGTGGGGATCCGGCTCAATCCAGACGATGCCTATGCCTACTTCAATCGTGGATTCGCTAAGAGCGCACTAGAGCAATATGCGGCTGCAATTGCCGATTTTGATGTGGGGATCCGGCTCAATCCAGACAATGCCTATGCTCACCGCTGTCGAGGAGAAGCCAAGAGGCACTTGGGACGAACTCTAGAAGCGGACGTGGACTTCCAGAAAGCCTTTGAACTCAGGGGCATTTAGTTCCAAAAAAAATCCTACCTTATGTTAAGAGGAATCAGATTAGTCGTGAATTTTTATGTCCAATCTGATGGCATACACCTCAAGAAAACAGCGAAACTGCTCAGGACGATTCAGTTCTCCCATATCTGTCTTCGGGCTCGCCCGAGCCCGAACAGGTTAAGATCGGACGAACTTGAACTACAGGGATGGGGGCCGTTGTTGATTTTTATCGATGACATCAAAAACTAAAAATTAAATGGTCCTGACAGACGAATCCAATTGGAATGGTAGGCATGATGCTCGTGTCGTCCCGAATGCACTCAAGGTGGCGCAAGAATGGGAAGAACGTGCAGCCTGGGCGCGCTTCTCCCTCCAAATGCTTTCATACGCCTACGGCGATGACGAGCCCGAATACACCACGGACATGCTGATAGAAATAAATCCCGAATACGAGGAACGCCAATGAAGACTCCCAAAACAACCCGCAACCCAAACGCGGAACGCCTCCGCCAACTCAAGCAACTCTTCCCCGAATGCCTCACCGAAGGCAGAATTGACGCGGAGAAACTTCAGAATATACTATACTATTGTGAGGGGGGGGGTAAACGCTAACGAGGCTGCTCCACCCAATAGGTATGGCTTCAACTGGGCAGGCAAACGCGATGCTCTCCGCCTGCTCAGCGTTCCCTCCGAGGCTACTCTTAAGCCGCGCCGAGATGCTTCTCTGCATTTTGACAGCACCCCAAATCTCTTCATTGAAGGCGATAATCTGGAGGTGCTGAAACTCCTCTACAAGCCCTACTTCGGGCGCATCAAAGCCATCTACATCGATCCGCCTTACAACACCGGCACCGATTTCGTCTACCCCGATAACTACGCGAAACCTTTGGATACTTATCTCCAACTCTCCGGGCAGCTGGATACCGAGGGCAATTTGCAAACCAGCAACCCAGAGACAAGCGGCCGCTACCACTCGGCGTGGCTGTCGATGATGTATCCGCGCCTCTTCCTCGCGCGGCAGTTGCTCACCGATGATGGCATCATCTTCGTCAGTATCGATGACCGCGAGGGCTACAACCTCCGCTTCATGATGAATGAAATTTTTGGCGAGGAAAACTGCCTGCAACAACTGGTCTGGCAACGGTATGCTAGTGGAAGTAACGATGCCAAACACTTCGCGCTGAACCACGAATATATCCTCGCTTATGCGAAAGATCGAACGGTGACCGGGCGGTTTCGGTATCCGCTCGCTGAAAAGGAGAGGGCCGCTTACACACAAAAAGACGAGCACTACGCATCTCGCGGGCCCTATAAAACCGATGCCTTCACGCGAGGAAGGCCAGATCATCCCTCTCCAGGGTTGCAGTATCGGATTGAATGTCCGGACGGTTCTTTCGTCTTCAACGAGTGGAACCGACAGGAATCGCGCTTCCTTCAGATGAAAAAGGAAAATCGGATCGTCTTTAGAAAGACACAGAAAGGGAAGTGGCTCGTGGAGTATAAACGCTACCTGAATGAATCAAGCGGGAGAGTCCCGCGCGGTTTGCTAACCGATGTTGAGAAAAACAGCCACGGCAGGGCGCAACTGCGTGAACTGCTCAAGGCAGATGGTATCTTTACGAATCCCAAACCGGTCGGGTTGATTAGACACCTCCTCCAATTTAGCACAGAGCGAGATTCGATTGTTTTGGATTTCTTCGCCGGTTCCTGCACGACAGCGCAGGCAGTGCTGGCACTCAATCGGGAGGATTCGGGCAGGCGGCAGTTTATCATGGTGCAACTGCCGGAACGCACGCCGGAAAAATCGGCGGCACGCAAGGCGGGATTTCAGACTATCGCCGAGATTGGCAAAGAACGAATTCGGCGCGTTTGTCAGAACCTCAACGCGGATTTAGGCTTCCGCGTCTTTGAACTTGCCGCATCTAATTATCGCACTGCAGCCGAAATTCTCTCAGATGATGCACAGACGTATATCGCACAGTTGGAGAACACCATCGATCCGCTCCGCGAAGGTTGGCGCGTTGAGGATGTCCTTTATGAAATCGCGCTTAAGGAGGGATACCCGCTTAATAGCACGATTGAACCCGTAGGAAAAGGTAACGGTGAATTGAGAAAGAAAGAAGGTAAGGGCGGATGTCGTTCATATCCGCCCGCAAACACCATTTTCCGCATCGCCACGCCAGATAGTTCGCAGAGATGCCACGTCTGTTTAGACGAGAAGTTGGCGGAAGCGGATTTAGAACGCCTGCGGTTATCAAAAGATTCCGTGTTCATCTGCCGGGATATTGCATTGACTGATACGCTTGCGGCGAACCTTGCTTTGCAGTGCTGTCTCAAGACGATATAAGAGGCTGCGTCATAGATGGCGCGCTTAGCGAGGTTAAATAAATCGGACATTTGCGGTAGGCGGGTTCTCCTGGTCCCAAATCCGAAGCATCGAGACTGGGAGAACTCTCCTATGCGGACCTCGGGGTTGGAAAATCGTCCATTTTCATCCTGAAACTTCATCAAAGTGCGTCTACACGGGAAATGACGCGATATATGGGAATTAACAACAGCACGGCGTATGTTTGCACTTCGGACAGCTGTCTGCGTAGATTTGCGCGGCATCCTCCAACTCCACGCCAAGCAGGCTCGCCAACGTGGCGAGCCATGCAAACACGTCTGCAAACTCTTCGCGAAGCCGTTCCATGTCATGCGGATGTTTGCGGATTTCCTTTGCGAGTTCGCCGACTTCTTCAACGAACCACGTGAAGGTGAGCGGGACACCGCGTTCAGCATCGCGTTCATAGTAGATTGCCTCGATCTGGTTTTGGAATTCTTGTATTGTCATGAACTCCCCTAATCAAACCGCGACGAAATCTCCGGCGGCGGTTCTCCCACAGCAGATTTTCCATCCCGCAACAGCGGCTCCGCATTACCCCATAGGCGCGTACCATCGTGAGAGAGGAGCGGCTCCGCCGAATACTGCGCGAGATACGCGCGGCGCAGTTTATTCGTATGGTTCGTGCTGCTGCAGTGGAAGTTGATGCTGGTAAATACCGCAATGCTCCCCGCAGGCACGATAGCCGGCACGCCTTTCTCCGGCCCGAAATAGCCCACCATGTCGTTGCTGCCCTCCTCGCGGATGTGCTTCACCCACGAACGGATGCCGATCTGCGAAAACGGCATCACATAGACGGTGCCGTTCTCTTCGGACATATCGTCAAGGGCACACCAGCAGGTGAGATACGGCTCGTGGTCTGGGTAGCCGACGTATCCCGAGTCCTGATGCCAACTGAACTTCATTCCGGCTTCCGCGCCTTTGACGACATACTGCTCCCAGAAGAGATACGCGGTGTCGCCGAGGGTAGCACGGCAGACCTCTGCCATCAGATTGCTGAAGAGAAATTCGCGCAGTTTCGGCTGCTTCCGGAAGCAGTTTGAGACAAAATACCGCTTGTCGCGATGGTTAATGCCAAGGACATCCGTTTGCATCCTGTCCATCTCGGCATCCATCTGACTGATAAACGTTCCGCATTCGCCGCGCAGGAGTTCCAACATCGGCTCCGGGATGACGTTCTCTAGGATGAAATAGCCTTCCTCTTGAAATTGCTGTTTTTGTCCATCAGTAATGTGCATAAAGTTAGTGCCTCCTAATATCAAATTCAGACAGGAGGAACGGGCGGATAGTTAAGGGCATCCGCCCTTACAAGCGCGCCTACGGGATGTGGATGCGGCGGACGATTTGGCCGTTGCTCTCCCAATAGGTGTGTTTGCCTGTGATGTAGGCAGAGTCGCCCGCGGGTTGGATGTTGCCCATCGTATCGATGGCTCTGGAAACGACGGTATGTTCCCCTTTCATCGGGTTATCCCAATTGAGGTGCCAGATTTTCCACGCGAATTCGGCGGATTCAGTCGTGTCAATCGTCGCTTTTTGCCACACGCCGCCATCAATGCTCACCTCAACGGTATCAATTGGCGCGCCCCACGCGGCCCCGTAAATACGGTATTTATCGTCGGTGCACGTCACCTTCGCCGCCAACGATTTCAGTTGCGTTCGGCCGACAGAGGTTTCCATCCAGACAGATTCGCCATCGGGACGTTTCTCCTCACGCATCGTGACGTAGTCACGCGCCATGAACCTCCCCATGAAACGGGTATCGCGCACCTCAATCCGTTTGAGCCATTTGACGCACGCGATGCCATACCAACCAGGCGCGATTAGGCGCAGCGGCGCGCCGTTTGCATGCGGCAACGGTTCGCCGTTCATCTCGTAACAGAGGAGGACGGTATCTCCTAGCGCGTCCGCGATGGACATGCTCCGCGCGAAATTCTGGCGCATCTTGACATCGCGTCGTTCCTCTTCGCCGACATCGTGCCCGAAGAAAATAACCTCGATACCGTTTTCTTGGACGCGCGCTTCCTTCAAAATCGGTGCGAGCGGCGTGCCGCCCCACTTCGCATTGCCGATCGCCCCGGTGAACGTGGGAAACCCGTGATTCCCAGAGCATTCCAACGTAAAGGTTACCTCTTGGCGCGGGCGCGCTTTGATATCCTCAATTGTGAGCATCAGCGGATTGTCAACCAGACCGCTCACTTCAAGGCTCCACACACCCAGGTCTACCTCGGGTTTCCCATAATGCGAGACGTTGAAAAACTTCTCGTTCGGCGTGATAAACGTATCGAGGTGATTCCAATCAAGTAGCACCCGTTTGTTGTCAGATGCCGGCGGCTGAGCTGCGAAGGGAATAAGCACCTCGCCTTCCCGGCTCGGAAAGGCGTAGCTGCTCCAAGGGCTCAGCAACAGCGCGGTAAGCGTGATGCCGCACTGTTTCAGGAAATCTCTGCGTTCCATAGTTGTTCCTCGTGCGAGATCGGGCGAGATCGGTGCGCGATTGGGACATCGCGCCTACCGGGCCATTGCCTCAACGTAGTTGGTATTCACCTGCTCCCAGTTGATAACCTTGCCCCAGGCTACGGAGTAGTCCAAACGGCGGTTCTGGTGCTTCAGGTAATAGGCGTGCTCCCAGACATCGAGTCCGAGTACCGGCGCGTGTCCCTTCATCAGCGGGCTATCCTGATTCGGGGTGGCATAGATTTGCAGCGCCTTGTTTTCATCAACGACGAGCCAGGTCCAACCTGAGCCGAACAGAGTTAGCATCGTGTGATCGAACAGATCATCGGCGGCTTGGAGGGATCCGAACCGTGCTTTGAGTGCGTCGGCAACTTCGCCGTGAGGCATCCCCCCGGTGGGCCTCATAATCTTCCAGAAAAAGGAGTGATTCGCGTGCCCGCCGCCACTGTTGATAACGGCTTGGCGGATATCCATCGGCACTTTGTCAATATGGCGCAGCAAGTCCTCCACCGACATCTTCATGAGCTCATCGTGCCCTTTAAGGGCAGCGTTGAGCTTATTGACGTAACCTTGGTGGTGCTTGCCGTGATGAATTGTCATCGTGAGGGTATCAATGTGCGGTTCTAACGCATCGTAAGCGTAGGGCAGCTCCGGCAACTTATGGGCGCCTTCGGCGGGCTCGTGGTGCGCCGCGTAAAGGCTCAACGGCATATTCGCGAGGAACAGCCCCGCCAACGCGGTGCCGCCTTTCATTAAAAAATGTCTCCGATTCATGAGATGCTCCTTGTCATTTGATGGTGATACCCATTTTATCAAGATTCCGTTTTTGTGTCAAGACTGAAAAATCGGTTGATTTTGGCCGCAGGATATGGTATCTTATTCTCAACGTTCATCTGAAGAGGGAAACGATAATGCTCAAAGCCAAATTCTTCACGCGGCGGGGACGCGCGAAATACGATTCAGGCAGGCATCGCGCCGCCATTTCCGACGTAAAGGTTACCTCTCGGCGTGGGCGTGCTTTGATGTCTCCATCGTGAGTATCAGCGGATTGTCAACCAAACCGCTCATCTCTAATTGCCACGCGTCTAAGTCCACCTCGGGTTTCCCATAATGCGAGACGTTGAAGAACTTCTGGTTCGGTGTGATGAAAGTATCAAGGGGATTCCAGTCAAGCAGCACCCGTTTGTTATCGGATGCCGGCGACTGAGCTGCGAAGGGGATGAGCACCTCGCCTTCCCGGCTCGGAAAGGCGTAGCTGCTCCAAGGGCTCAGCAACAGCGCGGTAAGCGTGAGGCCGCACTGTTTCAGGAAATCTCTGCGTTCCATAGTTGTTCCTCGTGCGAGATCGGGCGAGATCGGTGCGCGATTGGGACATCGCGCCTACCGGGCCATTGCCGCGAGATAAAGCGCGTTCACCTGTTCCCAATGGATGACGTTTTCCCAGGCTTTCAGGTAATCGGCACGCCGGTTCTGATATTTCAGATAATAGGCGTGCTCCCAGACATCAAGCCCCAAAATCGGCGTATGTCCCTTCATCAGTGGGCTATCCTGGTTCGCTGTGACGTAGGTTTGCAACTTTTTCTTCTCGTCAACGACGAGCCATGCCCACCCTGAACCGAAATGCGCCAGCGCGGCTTTGTCAAACAGGTCACTACCAGCCTGATAAGAGCCGAATTCGGATTGAATCGCCGCCAGAACTTCCCCGGGTGGTTTGCTACCGTTGGGAGCCATCGTGCGCCAGAAGAGGGTATGGTTCGCATGCCCACCGCCACTGTTGATAACGGCTTGGCGGATATCCATCGGCACTTTGTCGATATGGCGCAGCAAGTCCTCCACCGGCATCTTCATGAGCTCATCGTGCCCTTTAAGGGCAGCGTTGAGCTTATTGACGTAACCCTGGTGGTGCTTGCCGTGATGAATTGTCATCGTGAGGGTATCAATATGCGGTTCTAACGCATCGTAAGCGTAGGACAACTCCGGCAACTTATGGGCGCCTTCGGCGGGCTCGTGGTGCGCCGCGTAAAGGCTCAACGGCATATTCGCGAGGAACAGCCCCGCCAACGCGGTGCCGCCTTTCATTAAGAAATTTCTCCGATTCATGAGATGCTCCTTATCATTTGATGGTGATACCCATTTTATCAAGATTCCGTTTTTGTGTCAAGACTGAAAAATCGGTTGATTTTGGCCGCAGGATGTGGTATCTTATTCTCAACGTTCATCTGAAGAGGGAAACGATAATGCTCAAAGCCAAATTCTTCACGCGGCGGGGACGCGCGAAATACGATTCAGGCAGGCATCGCGCCGCCATTTCCGATTACGACAAGGCACTGCGGCTGGACCCGGAGGATGCCGAAGCCTACTCCAATCGAGGGCTCGCGAAAACTGCCCTTAACAAACATGAGAGTGCCCTCGGGGACTTTGACAAAGCGATTCGGTTTGGACCGGATTTTGCCGAATTATACAACAATCGCGCCAATGCCAAAGTGAAACTGGGACAGTATGATTCTGCAGTTGAGGACTACGGCGAGGGAATCCGATTGAGTCCCGATATGGCGGCACTTTACATCAACCGCGGCATGGCCAATTTGCTCCGCGGCGATGGCGAAGCCGCGCTCGACGACTTGGACGAGGCCGCCCGGCTACAACCAGAGAATGTAGATATTTACGTCAAGCGGGGTGGGACAGCTTACAACATGGGGCTCATTGAGAAAGCGCGGGAAAATTTCAAGACCGCGTTGGAACTCGCGAAAGTCGCACGTAACGCGCAGCTTGAACAGCAAATGGAAGCGTGTCTTGAACGTCTTGACGCAGCGGAGGATGAATTGGGGAAAGCGGATTAACCTAGGAAGATAAACCATAATGACACATACCGAACAGAATACGCCGAAAGTTGAGGAAGCTTTGCCGGTGGTATTTCTTGTAGACAGGGTGATAGCCGATGCCGACCGGTTGCAAGAGGAGGGAAAAATCGGGGAGGCGATAGAAAAGTGGCGTTCACTCGCGAATACTATTAGCGGGATTGATGACAAGATGGCCGCCCGCGCGCTGGTATCTGTCTGCAAACTGCTGTTGGAGAACGAAGAGGTGTGGGCAGACGCGCCCTTGCGTTCGGAGTCTGCTACCGCCGCACTGAAGCAGGCACTCTCCGCTTGTGACAACGCTATCTGTCGCCATCGCACTTACGCGGAAGCATGGACGCAGCGGGGCCTTGTGAAGCGGCTTCTCGGGCAGTATGCCGAGGCAGTCGCCGATTGTGATGAGGCAATTCGGCTCAATCCAGAGGATGCCTATGCATATACCTGTCGCGGTTTGGCGAAAACCTTGCTCGGCCAAAATGAGGCCGCCATCGAAGACCAGGATGCTGCCCTGCGGCTGGACGCGACTCTCGCGGAAGCTTACTACAACAGAGCCCTCGCCAAATTTATGACACCTAACAAACGTGATGGCATCGTTGAGGACTATGATGAGGCGATTCGGCTCGCACCTGAGAGTGCTATTGCCTACATCAGCCGTGGATTGGCGAAAGAAAGGCTGTTACAATATGATGCAGCAGTGGCAGACTATGAGGAGGCCATGCGGCTAGATTCAACGCTTGCGCCGCCTTACACCTATCGAGGGGAGATAAGATGGAGCCAGGGGCGCGATGCGGAAGCGAGGGAGGATTATGAGACTGCCTTGAGACTCGCACGCGCGGCAGGCGATGAACAACACAAATCCTATGTTGAATCCGAGATTCGCATGCTTGACAAGGAGGCGGCAGAAGATTGATGCACCAATTCGTTCACCAGCCAAAAGTTGAGTTGCGCACTGTCTGGCCTCACGAGGCACACGATTTTACGCCGTGGTTAGCGGAGAATCTATGCTACCTTGCTGAACCCCTCGGCATAGAGTTGGAACTTGAAGCGACGGAAAAAAGGGCTCGGTGCAGTGGAGAGAACTCTATGAGATACTAGGAGTATCTGCCCTAATCTAGCAGTGTGCATTTTTATTTGCAGTCGGCGTGGATTTGTGGTAGAATGTAGTTACCGTTGGGGGCGAGACATCCAAGCGCGGCTTCCCGCCGTGTCTCTCGCCCAACCTACCTTGGATGGAGGTAAACACAACGGGAACGGTGACGCTATGGCACTACGAGCCCAGAAGATAGCACTCAAACCAACTGAGGAACAGGTCGAGGCATTTAACCTGCATGTGGCATTCGCACGCGCCGCCTATAATGCCGCACATTCTGATTGGAACGCCGACCGCCGTAACTCCCTCTACGAGTTGAAGAAAATCTTCAACTCACGGAAGCGCGAGGTGTTCCCCGAATTCGCCGCGTGTTCTCAAAACGCAGGTAAGAATGCTATCCACTCTTTCGGCGATGCTATCGCCAGATACAAATCGGGACAGAATGGTGCGCCCAAACGGAAGACGCATAAGTCTCGCCCCGCGTTCCAGATTGATAATGGTGTGGATAGCGTCAAAATAACGGCGGACGGCAAACACGTCGTCCTTCCGATAATTGGACATGTTAGGTTGCATGAAAAACCTCGATGGACAGGTGAAGTTCGCCGTGCTTTCGTTAAGCGAATCGCACATCGCTGGTATCTCAGCATCCTTGTCGAAGTTGATGTCCCTGAACCGCCCGACACGTCAGCACTGCCCCCTGCAGGTTGTGATGTCGGCATCTCAGCCCTCGCTACGATGGACGATGGCACTGTCTACGAAAATCCGCGTGCCTTGCGCGTCAATGAACGCAAACTACGCCGTGCAAATAAGGCACTCTCCCGCAAGACGTTCCTGAGCAACAACTGGTGGAAGGCAAAGGAACTCCTCGCCCGCCTGCATGCCCGTATAGCAAATGTGCGAACCGATGCCCATCATCAGGTGACACATCGCATCCTGCAAGGCATCTCGGCACTTGGCATCGAGAGCCTCACCGTGAAAGGTTTGATGAAAAATCGCAAGTTGAGCAAGGCACTCGCCGATGCAAGCCTCGGTGGTTTTCTCGTCAAACTTAAATACAAAGCGGTGCGCCGTGGTATCCGTATTGTGTCAGCAGATAAGTTCTGGCCGTCAACCCAGCGATGCAGTTCCTGTGGAGACGTCAAACGTGGCGAATTCAAACTGACGCTCAAGGACAGAGAATATCACTGCGGTGTTTGTGGATTCGTTGAAGATCGGGATGTTAACGCCGCTATAAACCTTCGACAACTCGCGTCTAGCACGGACGAGAGTCAAAACGCCTGTGGAGATGCTGTAACACCTACGTTGGTAGGCTGGCATCAGAACCCGCATGTGCGCGGAAGAAGCAGGAAACCGCTGACCTCTCAGAGACTCGTAGACTTTGCACATGGCAGATAAGTCTACATT
The DNA here is from genome assembly GCA_958296135.1 of uncultured Poribacteria bacterium. GTDB lineage: Bacteria > Poribacteria > WGA-4E > WGA-4E > WGA-3G > AGPOR5. The sequence continues at coordinate 1,600,798 of CATQHZ010000001.1, read as the reverse complement.
TGACGAGATGCTCATAGGTTATGTAGTGCGGTTGGAGCATTCCGAGCCGATATCGTGTGTCGTAACAAAGCAGACGACTCACGCGTGGTTATCGAAAATCAACTTGAGGACTCAAACCATCTGCACCTTGGCAAAGTCCTCACTTACGCGGCGGGACTAGATGCTAGCACCATCATCTGGATCGCAAAGAAAATTCGGGCAGAGCACCGCGATGCTTTGGAGTGGCTGAACAGAAAAACGGATAGAGAAATCCGGTCTTTTGGCGTGACACTTAAGGTTTTTCAAATTGATGAAGAGCGTTACGTGCCAGATTTCACTGTTGTCACCAATTCCGGCCGCTAAAGGTCTGCCGAACTGACGATTGCTTTGCCTCCGGAGAGGAATTCCAATGCGCAACGCGGAAACCCCCTTTCATATCCTCGCGCTTGATGGCGGCGGCACCCGCGGGATATATGCCGCGCAACTCCTTGCCAACCTTGAACGCGCCTTTCAGGTGCAACTCAAGGATTGCTTCGATCTCCGCGCTGGAACGAGCGCCGGCTCCATCATCGCAGGGGCCGCCGCCACCGGCATCCCGATGGAACAGATAGTCTACCTTTTTGAGAAAGAAGCACCGCAGCTCTTCCGGAAAAAGTGGTATCGGCATCCGTTGTTCTTCAGTCGGTATTCAAAAGCGTTGCTTGCAAAAGTGCTCGCGACGCATCTCCCCGAACTCCACCTCAGCGACATCGCAACGCCGCTCATGATAACCTGTTCAGACTTAATCAGTGGCGGCGGGTATGTTTTCAAAACGGGCGGAAATAGACATCTGTCCTTACACTCTGCCAATGATGATGAACCGATTTTCAATGTGCCTTTACGAGAAGCAATCCTCGCTTCTTGTGCCGCGCCCACTTTCTTTGACCCGAGTGCCATCGGCACTGCGTTACTCGCGGATGGCAGTTTATGGGCAAGCAATCCCGCCTTCGTCGCTTTAACAGAGGCAGTCTCCGCCTTTGGGAAGAGCCTCGATGAAATTCGGATGCTGTCTATCGGGACGGGCCATCCGCAAAACATGTATGCGAAAAGGCGAAAGTGGGGTTTCCTGACCGGATGGGGCGGACAGAAAATTATTTCATATTTGCTGACGGTGCAATCGCAAACCTCTGCGAAGATGGCGAAATTGTTGTTGAAAGAGAATTACTTGCGCCTTAATCCTGAGATCGATTTTTGGGAGTTGGATGGTGTTGAGCAATTAGCACATCTCAAATCTCTCGCCGATCGGGATTTTGAGCGGCATGCCGCGGAGATAGAGACGTTTATTCGTCTCCGCCAGTAGAAGCAGCAGTAATTGAAATTCGCTTGCACTTCGTGGCCAAATCGGGTATACTATTAGAGGCATAAAAACTTGTCCGACAGGGAGGCAAACAATGCATACGCAACCTATTGAGGAAACTGTGCGAGCGGTTCGGCGGAATACGGATTCGTATCCCTTGGACAGGGCAGTCGCTGATGCTCATAAATTGGAAAGGGAGGGAAAGACTGAAGCCGCACTTGAAAAGTGGCGTTCCATCGCCAGTATCGCGGAAGGCATTGATGACAAGATAGCCGCTCGCGCGTGGTTCACCGTTGGGAACCTGATGCAGGAACAAGGGATGGAAAAGGATGCCCTTTCTGCGTATGGTAAGGCAATCCAGCGAAAACTAGATTACGCTGAAGCCTACAACAGCCGGGGTAATGCGAAGTTCATGCTTGGCGACTATGAGTCTGCTATTGCAGATTATGACCGGGCGATCTGCCTCAAGTTGGATTCGGCTGATTTCTACCACAATCGGGGTTGTGCAGCGTTCATGCTCAATAAACTCGATTGCTCAATTGCCGACTATGATTTGGCACTTCAACTGAACCCTAGTAAGGTAAGTTCCTACATCAATCGGGGCATCGCGAAGAACGCACTTGGCGAGTCTGCATCCGCCATTGCAGACTACAACCAAGCCGTTCGTTTAGCACCAGAGATGGCGAATGCTTATACGCAGCGCGGCGTAGCGCGTTGCAACCTCGGGCACGTCGCGAAAGCGAAGTCGGACTTTGAAATCGCGCTGAAACTGGCAGAAGAAGCGGGGAATACTTCCCTCAAAACCTACGTCGCACGACGGATTATTGAGTTCAGCCAGTTCCAAACTATATTTTAATTTGACATTAAGTCACGGAAATGATATAATTATTGTTGCGCGACGGTCCAGAAGCATTTGTCATCGCTGCTGATTTTATCGCCAATGCGCAAAATAACGCTGTCTGAAAAGGAAATTTGTCATGAGCACAAAAGCTGAAAAACAAGTTATCAGTGTGCCCGAGGGCCAAATCCGTGATTACGTTGATGGGGCATTCCGCAAGGATACCCCAGAAGAGTACGTGCGCCAGACGATTGAGAAAAGGTTAATCAACGAGCACAAATACGCGAGGGAACAAATCAGCATCGAATTTGGTGTGAAAATCGGTTCGCGTCGCCCACGCGCAGACATCGTCGTCTTCCCGAAAGACTGCCCTGAGTTGACACAGGACTATGTCTGGCTCATTGTTGAGTGCAAGCGAGAAAACATTGAGCCTAAAAATAGAAAAGACGGTGTGGAACAACTTAAGTCCTACATGACTGCGTGCCCGAATTGCGAGTGGGGCCTCTGGACGAACGGCAAATACAAGGAAGTCCTCCGAAAGGTCCAAGTGGAAGGGCGGGTGGAATTTCAGGAACACAACGATATTCCCGCTGCCGATGGCTCGTTAGAGGATGTGGACCGGCCCAAGCGCGCCACATTAAAAAAAGCCTATGAAGATAACCTGCTCATGGTTTTCAAGACGTGCCATAATCACATCTATGCTACCGACGGTTTGCAAAAACAGCCCGCCTTCTTTGAGTTGCTCAAACTGATTTTCTGCAAAACGCTTGATGAGCAGAATGTGGGGAGACCGCTTGAATTTTACGCGCGCGCCGGGGAACGCGCGAATCGGGATGGGCAGCTCACGGTGGAAAAGCGCATCTCGAAAATTTTTGGGCGAGTCAAAGCGCAGTTTCCACAGATTTTTGAGGCCAACGACGAAATCAAATTGCAGCCTCGTTCACTCGCATGGATTGTCTCGGAACTTCAGGCTTACAGCCTCCTGGAAACGCACGTTGATGTCAAAGGGAAGGCGTATGAGGAACTTGTCGGGGCGAATTTGAGAGGCGACCGGGGTGAATTCTTCACGCCGCGGAACATCATGCGCATGGCCGTCGAGATGGTCAATCCCAAAGCCGGCGAAAAAGTTTGCGATACTTCCTGTGGCACAGGCGGTTTCTTAGTCACCGCCATGAACCACATCATTGAACAGCTAAAGCGCGATATAACCGAAGACTTTGGGATAGGCGAGGTGAACTGGTCCGACATGCAGAAAACGGCCGTTCGGGACCGGATAAAAGAGATTGCCGCATCGGATTTCTTTGGGTTTGACATCAACCCCGACTTAGTCAAAGCCACGAAAATGAACATGGTGATGAACAACGATGGGAGCGGTAACATCTATCGGAACGATTCGCTCTTGCCGCCCCACGAGTGGTCGGAAGAGCTCAAAGCGGAATTAGCCGCAGCGTTGAATCTGCAAGCCGATGACATCACGAACGCCAATTCCATCGGGTTTTTTGATGTCATCGTGACGAATCCACCGTTCGGCAGCAAAATCCCTATCAATGATAGCCACATCCTTGAGCAATTTGATGTCGGCCATGTCTGGCAGAAACACGGCGAAGCAGGATGGGAACTTTCTGATAGGCTCAAAACGTCAGTGCCACCTGAGCAGCTTTTTATTGAGCGGTGCCTCCAATTTCTCAAACCCGATGGGAGGCTCGCAATTGTTTTGCCTGACTCCATTTTGGGCAATCCGGGACTTAGCCACATCCGAAATTGGCTGCTTGAAAAAACGCGAATCGTTGCCAGCGTCGATCTGGATGTTGATACCTTCCAACCCCGAAACGGCACGCAAACCTCTGTTCTGATTCTTCAGAAGAAGACGCAGGAGCAGATGAACGAAGAGCGGTATGCACGGCAAATCATCCCGTACAACATTTTTATGGCGATGGTGGAGAAGGTTGGGCATGACCGACGGGGAAATACCCTTTTCAAACGCGATGCGGAAGGTAACGAAATCTGGGTGCCTGAAGGACGCGATGCGCGCGTCAACTACGGGGAAGAGGGCGAGACGGAGGAAGTTCCAACCGAAAGAAAAACGCGTGTCATTGATGACCAAAGTCTGGAGGTGCCGCGGTTCTTTGAACAATGGAAAAAGGAGGAGGGAATAGCGTGGTAACCCGAACTCCGAAACTACCGAAAGAGAAACCGATTAAGTGGGCATCTGTAGATGTGCAAGAAGTGATTGATACAGACTATCGTCTGGAAGCCAGCGTCTACGCAAGCGAAGGCAGACGAGCCCGGCGGGAGTTGGCGAACTGCCGGTGGCCGCTTCGTAATCTCTCTGGCGATGAGGGCCTTGTTAAACTCTATCGCCATCCGCAATTCAAAAACATCTACGTGGACAACTCCGATTTGCCGTATTATCAACCCGCGCAGATTAATGAACTGGCCCCGAAACCGGCCGCTTTTCTCTCGCCCTCACTCAAGGCAAAAGTTGAGGCACTGAGAGTCAAGAAGGGACAGGTGCTGTTAACCTGCTCCGGCACTATCGGAAATTGCACGTATGTGCGAAACACTTTGGATAATTTCATCTTTAGCAGCGATCTCATCAGGATTGAGCCCGAGGAGGACAACGGATTTATCTACGCGTTCCTGAAGTCCAAAACAGGTCAAGCTCTGATTGCCACGTGCAACTACGGGGCCGTTATCCAACATATTAATCCGGAGCATCTCTACGAGCTGCCTGTCCCGAATCCGCCGCCCGTACTCAAACAAGAAATCCACAATCTAGTCGAAGAATCCTTCAAATTGCGGGACGATTCCAATGAATTGATGGATGAGGCACAAGCCTTGCTAACAACGGCGTTGCAACTGCCATCCATTGAAGAATTACAAGGACGTGCCGAACAGTTTGATAAAACGGCTGAAGTCCTTAACTATTCTGTCTCCTCAACCGAAGTCATCGATCGGCTAGATGCCTCCTATTATGTTCCGATTGTGAAAACAATTGAGCAGCATATTGCAAGAACGGCAAGTGCTGTTGTCAAGGTGAAGGACAGTCGAATCAGCCAGGCGGTCACCTTACCAACTCGGTTCAAAAGAATCTATGTTGAAACAGGTAATGGGTTTGTTTTTTTTGGCGGGAAGCAACTCTATGAATTGGATCCCAGCAGCAAAAAATATCTTTCGGTAGGCCAGCACCAGGACAAAATAACGGATGATCTGGAAATCCACGCGAATTCAATTTTGATTACGCGAAGTGGGACAATCGGTAAAGTTGCAATTGTCCCAAAACATTGGGATGGATGGATTCCAAATGAACATATTATCCGAGTGGTGCCCACAAGCGATGAAATTGCCGGGTATCTCTATGCATGGCTTTCAAGCGACTACGCGTATCCGCTGATAACTCGGTATACCCACGGCGCGGTAATTGATGAAATTAACGACGCGCAGGTTGCGGAAATCGTCGTTCCGTTACTGCGCAATGAAAACACACAGCGTGCGATAAACGAAAAGGTTTTGGAAGCGAATCGGAAGCGGACCGAAGCCTATCATTTGGAGCAGGAAGCATTAACTGCTCTGGATGAGAAAGTTATCTATGCACGCTGAAACGGTTCATAAGGAACTTTGTTGTCGGGCAAATCCGCAGATTGTTAAACGGAGAAAATAATGGACCATAACAAGAACGATATAGCTGCAATTCTTGGAAAGGGATTCTTCGGCGCAATCCCCTTTGTGGGCCCCTTGGCCGGGGAAATCGTTGGAAACCTGATTCCCAATCAGAGAATTGACAGAATCGCATCTCTTCTCAAAGCCCTTGAACTAAAAATTGACGCAGAAGAGAGGGCTAAGGTCGAGGAAAGGATCCTTGAGGAGAAGTCTGTCGATTTAATGGAAGACGGGTTTCTTCTGGCAGCACGCGCGCTATCAGACGAACGGATCGACCACATTGCCTCCCTGCTAAAGAAAAGTTTAACCGCCGAAGATTTAGAACATATCGCGTGTAAACGGTTGCTGTTTCTGCTTGGCGAACTAAGCGACATTGAGGTGTTGATCTTGAAATCTTACTCGATGGGCATCGCTCAGCAGCAGGAGTTTCGGAGAAAACATCAAGATGCCTTAACTCCGCCGATCGTGCATCTGGGATCACCACAAGAAGTGATTGATAAAGGCGCGATTTATGAGACTCACAAAGTGAATCTCGTCCGCTTAGGGTTGCTCAAGCGGACGGGTATGATGAAGGCCGGGTCTTCTCAAATTACTGCCTTGGGCATGTTGTTACTTAGGAGCATTGACCAAGGCGATAACGCTTGATGGAAAACGGATTCTCAAGACCTTGGCAAAGTGAAATAAAGGATTTAAAGTCTAATGCTAGAACCTATCCGCCTAAATCCACGCGATATCTGGCCCGACGAAGCAAAAGACTTCACCCCCTGGCTCGCCAAGCCGGAAAACCTCGCCATCCTCGCCGAGGCATTGGACATAGAACTCCAATTTGAGGCACAGGAGAAAAACGTCGGACAATTTCGGGCCGACATCCTGTGCCGCAACCGCGCTGACAACACACGTGTGCTCATCGAAAACCAGTTGGAAGCGACAGACCACACGCACCTCGGCCAAATCCTAACATACACCGCCGGATTGGAAGCGGCCACCATCGTCTGGATCTCGACAGAATTCACGGATGAACACCTCGCTGCTCTTAACTGGCTCAATGAGATGACACCGGAACGCTTCCAATTCTTCGGTGTCGTTATCGCCGTGTGGCAGCGTGGAGAGTCACTCCCGATGCCAGAATTTACCGTCGTCTCTGCACCAGAAGACTGGAGCGGCCCCGCGATGCCAACCGATGCACATTTCATCGTCCCATCCACGCCGCAGCAACAACGTGAAAAATTCTGGCACGATTTCCGCGCATATCTCACCGAAACAAAAAGTCCTCTCAAGCCAATGAAGATGCCGCCACGTTCCTATCTCATCTTCCTCCTCGGCATCCCCGGTTTCAAATTATCGGCGATGCGGGAGGTGAAAAAGCGACACATCGGCGTTCGGCTCTATATTTCCGGGCCGACTGCCGCTGCGCACTTCCATCAACTGATAGCGCAGCGAGAGGAGATCGAACGCGAAATCGGCGCGGCACTGGAATGGACAGAATCGTTTGGACAAAATCCGTGCCGCGTCACCTTGCGCAAGGACGACACCGATCCAACGGACGAAACGGAGTGGCAAAATCAGCACGCTTGGCTCGCCGAGATGCTTGAACGGTTCACAGCAGTCTTCGTCCCGCGCATTTGTGAAGAAACCGTCTCAGGCCCTCGCCCTACGGTTAAAGGGACAGTTTTCTAGAAAAATAATTAGCAAAAAATTCGCGATTTATGCTATAATAGATGTAGCGGTTATCAGATCGCTTTTACGATATTCCAAAGGAGAACCTAACACCTAATGTATAACGAACTTGGTCGCCTTGAGCGAGTTGAATTACGAGAGGTCTGGCCTAACGAAGCGACAGACTTTACACCGTGGTTGGCTGAGGAAGAAAACCTATCTATCCTTGCGAAAACGCTGGACATGGAACTTGAGCTTGAAGGACGTGAGGTAAGACTCGGATTTGGCGGCATTGTCGATCTTCTGTGCCGTAGTACGGAGGACGACTCACAGGTGATAATAGAGAATCAGTTAGAAGAAACGGACTCTAATCACCTTGGGCGACTCTTGGAGTATATGACAGGGTTAGATGCAGCTACCGTCGTCTGGATTGCAAAGAATTTCAGGGATGAGCACCGCGCAGTTCTTGACAGACAGAACGCGATTACGGATGAACGCTATCGGTACTTCGGCGTGGAAATTGAACTGTGGAGAATCGGAGATTCGCGCGCCGCCCCGAAATTCAATATCGTTTCCATACCCAATAATTGGAGCCGTGCTGTGAGTCAGAGCGTGCAACGAGCCGGGAGCGAAGAGTTATCTGGACCTCCACTACTCCGGCAAAGATTCTGGACTGCATTCGGCGAACACGTGAATCAGACAAATCGCCAGATCAATGCTCCCAATCCTGTTTCGGTAGGCTTCGTGTTTTTTCCTATCGGCAGAGCTGGGTTTAGGTTGAAGGCCTTAATGAGCACGTTAGGGAATCGGTTAGTCGTCCGCCTTGACATGTTCGGGCCAAACACCTCAGCACATTTCAACCTTTTGATGGTAAATCAAGCGGAAATTGAGGACGAAATCAGCGAGTTGTGTGAAGACGTACAACTTGAGTGGATAGAGGAGTCTAATGCTGTAGTCTTAAACAGACATAACATAGACCCAACCGACGAAGCTGACTGGCCAAATCAGCACGCTTGGCTCGCCGAGAAACTTGAACTTTTTGATAGGGTGTTCAGGCCGCGTATCCAGAACCTCAATGCCAACGATTGGCAACCCGAAGAGGAAAATGAAGAATAACAGTTTCCTCATCACGCTCCCATAATTGACAGGGGGAATTTATGGCAACACTCAGACCGAATCGAATTAAGCAGAAACTAGCAACCGGCGAACTCGCATACGTCGTCTCCGGCCTGACGAACGCCGACGACATCGACGCTTTCGGACCGGTCGGATTTGACGGCGTGTGGTTAGAAGGCGAACACGCCCACGTAGGCCCCGCGCAACTCGGCGATTTGACGCGCGCCTGCGATTTGTGGGGAATGACATCCCTCGTGCGCGTCAATCGGAATGACCAGGGGCTTATCTACCGCACGCTGGATTGCGGCGCGATGGGCATCGCGATGCCGCATGTCAACACGAAGGCGGAGGCACAAAACGTCGTTGATGGCGCGAAGTTCGCGCCGCTCGGGCATCGCGGGATGTATACGAGTCGGCAAGGCTACGGCGTGGACAACTATTTCGCGGAAGCGAATTCGCAGACACTTATCGTCGTCCTCGTTGAGGATATTGCCGCCGTTAACAATTTAGACGAGATTCTCACCGTAGAGCATATTGACGTTTTCTTCGTCGCGCCGTCTGATTTGGCAACTTCCATGGGGCACATCGGCAACTATGAACATCCTGATGTGCAAAGCACGCTTGATGAGACGCTCGCGCGTATCCAAGCAGCGGGACGCGTCGCAGGGACACTGACGACGAATGCCACCGTCGAAAAATATGTGCAGGCCGGCGTTCGGTTTCTGATGACAGGCGTTGGTAACTGGATAGCGTCCGGCGCGGCGGCATATAAATGCGCCGCAGAAAGTGCCAAACTGTGACAGCTTGACTATGCCAAAAACGTCACACCTCCCGATGCCTCGCGGCCCCGCCAGACCGAACCGCTTGGATACGTATGCGCGGCGACGAATTCCGCGTGCATCTCAAGTCCCCAGCCAGGGGCAGTCGGCGCGACGTACGCACCTTGCTGAACCTGAATCGGTTCAAGAAAAACGTCCTCTTGCAGGAAGTTTAAGTATTCTACAACCTGTGTATCAGAGCGCGCCGAAACGCAAATCTGATCCCACATTGCATAGTGTTGGATCATGTTGCAGAGCCCGATGCCGCCGCCGTGCGGACAGACCGGCACGCCAAACTTCGCGGCAATTAAAATGATTGCCAACACGTCGTTCACGCCGGCAAGACGCGTCGCATCGATCTGGCAATACTGGATGCCACCGCTGGTGAGCAACTGCTTGAAGACGACAGGCGACGGCACCTGCTCTCCCGCCGCGACACCGATGCCGTGTTTTTCTAACGCACGCGAAATCTTCACAAAGCCGAGCACATCGTCGCGCGCGGTAGGCTCTTCGATCCATGTCGGGTTGAACGCCGTTAATTCTTCCATGTAGGCGATGGCTTCGTCAACACCCCAGATCTGGTTGGCATCCAGCATTAAGCGCGCCTCCTCGCCGATTGCCTCCCGAATAAAGGCGAGCCGCCGCTTATCAAACCCGAGTTCTTGGCCAACCTTCATTTTGAAGCAGTCAAAACCGAGTGCTTTGACCTGGTTCACCGTCTCAATAATCTGTGCATCGGTTAAGCCGAGCCAGCCGGCCGTGGAATATGCCTTCGGGCCGGATTGCTGGAGTGCTTGTTCGCGCTGGCGCGTGCCACCCCGGTTACCATTGAGAATTTGGAGTGCCTCATCGGGAGTGAGGGCATCTCGGAGATACCGCCAATCGATGCACTGGACAATCTTTTCCGGTGGCAAATCCACGAGAAGTTTCCACATCGGCTTTTCGGCGTGTTTTGCCCACAAATCCCACATTGCATTAACGACGCTTCCCGCCGCCATGCGGTTGACACCGTCGGCAAGCCAGCGTAACTGATGATGATCGATGAGAAGCCGATGGAACTCACCCGGGTCATTGACGAAGGTATCAAGAGACATGCCGCTCAGCAGTTGCCCGAGGTCTCGAACACCGTAGGCAATCCAGTCGTTGCCTGCGCCAGCAGTAAAGGCGACAGAGATACCGGTGTGTCCCGTGTTCGTTTCTAGCGTTGTAAGCACAGCGGAATAGTTCGGTTTTTTGTGAAACGGATCGGAACCCAGCAGCGTATCCGATGTCGGCACGCGCAAATCGACGACGTTGACGTTTTCAATCACAGTCTGCATCATGCGTTTGACTCCCAAGCTGTAGGAGGGACCTCCCGGTCCCGATTTCTTGACTTTTTTAAAAGAGTATAAACTAAACCGACATGAAAATCTATACAAAATTTGGGGATGCAGGCGATACCGCGCTCTACGGCGGCACGCGGACCCGGAAGGATGCGCTACGCATCGAAGCAATCGGCGCGGTTGATGAACTCAACGCCTACATCGGCTATGCACAAACGTTGCTTGCAAACGCCGACGTTTCCGAGCTCCTCGCGAAAATTCAGAACCATCTTTTTTCGTTAGGCGCGGATTTGGCGACACCGGTGACTCATACCAAGTCAGCCGAGCTGCGTATCTCCGCGGATTTCACAATAGAGATGGAGGAAGCGATTGACAAGATTTCGGCGGAACTGCCGCCGCTGACAAATTTTATCCTGCCGGGCGGTTGTCCGAGTGGCGCGGTTTTGCATATCGCGCGCACTGTGTGCCGCCGAAGCGAACGTTGTGTTGTGCGCCTGGTGAATGAAGAATTGGTTAATCCTGAAGCCATCCGTTACCTCAATCGGCTCTCGGATCTGTTGTTCGTGCTGGCGCGCGTGGTGAATCATCGCTTGGAGGCCCCGGAGAAAATCTGGAAATCGTAAAATACGATTGCATTTTATCAGATGATATGATAAACTTTAAACGTCTATAACGGAGCAAATCTATTATTATCGGTAGGCGCGCTCGCGCGCAGCCCGCCGAGTGCTCCCTATCCTCATTTTAATCTTAATAAGGAATCTAATATGCAAACAACATTGAAGTTAGGAACACTGCTGATACTCACCGTCTTGGTGGCTTTCATCGGCTGTGATTCAGCACAGCAAGTTATCACAGGCACAGCCATGCAGCCGGCAGACCCGGGCGTTGAAGCGGCTGTACCGGAGATGGAAGGGCCCCCTGCCAAAGTGGTATTGTTCGTCAACTATCCGCTCGGTGGGAAAGAGGCGTATCTCGCCTGGGTCGCGACGGTCGTGCCAGTCATCTCCGCCCCGGAAGAGCTCCAACGCGTCGCCTCTTACGACAACTACTACGGTGAGGCCCCGCATCGACTCGTTGAGTTTGAATTCGCAAATCTCGCCGACGCGATGCACTACATGAATCGTCCGGAGATTGCCGAAATCCTTGCTGCACTACCGGACCACACCAGTGAATCGAACGTCTACTTTTTCATCCAGCGTTCGGATTACACGAAGGCACTGGAGACAAGCCGCACGATTAAGACAGTCTACCTCATCAACTATCCGCTCGGTGGCAAAGCCGCATATCTGGACTGGATCGCGACCTTGGCACCGAAATCGTCTGAACCGGAACAACTCAAGCGCGTCGCCTCTTACGATAACTACTACGGTGAATCGCCACACCGGTTCGTTGAATCTGAATTCGACAGCATTGAAGACGCAAACACTTACCAAGAGTTAGAGGTAGTGAAGGCTATTAATGCGGAGTTGCCGAACCGGGCGAGCAGCGTGAGCACGCTCCTCTTTGAGTTGCGAGGCGATTACGTCAACCTCGGGGCATCCCAATAGCATTTCATAGGAGACCTCGGTTCCATATCAAGACCGGGAGGGCTCTCCTACCGGGAGGAATCGCGACCGGGAGGGCTCTCCTACAATTATAGCCGGGGCCTTCAGTAACCATCCCACAGAAACGTAGGGCGAGGGCCCGGCGATCACGAATCGCCGAGGGTTCCCCTCGCCGGACTACGGTGCACGCCGGGGACAGGCCCCGCCCTCTGTTCCAAGGGAATTACGGCGCAAGCCTCCTGCCAAAAACCCTATTTCTTTTCTGAATCTTCATAGGTTCATTTCCTTATCAACATCTTTTGAGTTGCACTGAAATCCCCTGCCGTTAGGGTATAAAAATAGATGCCGCTTGCGACAGGCTCGCCGATGGCATTTTTCCCATCCCAATACGCTGCCCGGCTCCGGTGTTGATAAATGCCAGCAGGTTGATAGCCCAATGCCAAATGCCGCACGACTTTTCCGCGAACATCATAAAGCGTCAGCGTGACATCCGCTCCCACCGCCAACCGATAGGGCATCCACGTTTCTGGATTGAACGGATTGGGATAATTGGGTAACAGCACCGTTTCTGTCGGCAGGACGAACTGCTCCGGTGCCGCACCTCTAGCGACATTCAACCCACTGGCAACCACGACGAGGTCCCGGATATCGACAACGCCATCCTGGTTGACATCTGCAGCACCTGCGTTCGCTTCTCCGAAATGTGCAGCGACAATTGCTAAATCTTGGACGTTCACACTCCCATCAAAGTTAACATCCCACGGCGGTTCAATGAGCCACCCGTTTTGGACGAAGGACGCTGAGGGCTCCCCCTCACTATCGGAGAGGAGAACTTCAGTGAGTGTCAGCGTTGAGGTTTCTCTTCCAATTACCTCAAACGTAAGTGTGGCGAGCGTTCCATCGCCGCTGCCGACACCGGCAGGAGAAGTGGATATGAGTGTTACCTCCTCCCCGTTAACGATGGGCGGCACAAAGAATGCGTCGCCGGGCAAATAGCCGCTATTGGTGCTAGAAATATAGCGTAGAGAAGAGGGCTCAAACTGCACGGTGAATTGATAGCCGCGCACGTCTTGCCCATCGGCGATGTCAACGTCAACGCGAATCTGCTCGCCAATCGGGGGTGCCTCTACATGAGAAGGAGTGATGTGAACAAAAGCCGCAGTAGACTGCTGCAATTTCCACAAAAGTATTGTGCCATCCCAACTGCCACTCGCAAGCGTGCGTCCATCGGGTGAAAAGGCAACGGAAGTCACACCATACGGCTGTCCACTCAGCGTGGCGCGGTGCCGAGGAGAACCTGTGTCCCATAACCGAACTGTTCCGTCGGCACTGCCGCTAGCAAGCGTGTGCCCATCCGGCGAAAAGGCGACAGAGAGCACAGCATCGCTATGTCCCCTGAGGAAACTTCTGAAACGGCCATTTTCTACGTTCTCTACATTCCACAGCCGAATTGTCTGATCTCCACTGCTGCTGGCGAGGGTTTTGCTATCGGGCGAGAAGCTGAGGGAATAGACAGGATTTCTGTGCCCATAGAGAGTATCGTGTCGTTTGCCAGTCTGAGCGTCCCACAGCCAAATCTCCCCCTCTCTGCCTGTGCCAGCAAGGGTTTTGCCATCAGACGAAAAGACTAAGGCATCAACCAAATAGTTATCCTCTTCAAGAATAACCTGCAACGCTCCTGTATCTACATCCCGCAACCAGATTGGCCCGTCAAATCTCCGAATCGCGAGCGTTTGTCCATTCGGTGAGAATACGACAGGGGAACTCCAGTTACCGGGCAGTCTAATCCATGGGACATATCGTCCGGTGGCTATTTCCTGTAACACAGCTTCCTCTACACTCCCACTGGCAAGTAACTGCCCATCTGGTGAGAATGTTAACGACTCAACAATCAGCCAATGGTCAGCGAGAATATCCCGCAGTCTTCCAGTTTGTGCGTTCCACAGCCAGACTTCGTTCCCAATGCCGCTTGCGAGCGTGGTGCCATCTGGTGAGAAAACAAGGGACTCAACCGACTGCGTATGTCCTTGAAACCGGTGCTGTGTGTCTTGCAATTGCCACGTGTGTGTATCCCATAACAACACCTCGGTTGAACTTGCACTGACGAGCGTTTTGCTATCCGGTGAAAACGCGAGGGAGTTTACCTCGCGCTGATGCCCATCAAGCGTTACGTGGTGTTCACCCGTATGGGCATTCCACACCCGAATCTCACTGACAGACTCAAACGCAACATCGTCCCACCTGTTTCCTGCACTGACGAAGAGGCTGCCATCAGGTGAGAATTGAATGGAAGTGACACGCCGCTCATGGCCGATGAGAACCGCTTGATGTTGGCCTGTTCGCATAGCCCACCATTCGATTGTGTCGTTATACTCGGTACTGGCAAGCAGGTTCCGGTCTGGCGATAGCGCGATATCAGAGATATTGCCTAGTTTTATCTCAGTAACATCCAAGGCTTCGCTTGTGCCTGCATCCCAGTGTCGAATCGTTTTGTCCCAACCTACGCTGAATAAGGTTTTCCCATCGGGCGAGAAGGCGATGATTTTTACGATGCCCTCATGTCCCCGCAGCACAGCGCGCTGTTTGCCGGTTTTGGCGTTCCACAGCAGGATTTCCGCAGAATCCGCGACAGCGAGCGTCTCTCCATCAGGAGAATAGGCGAGTGCGTTCACATCGCTGACATATCTTGTGAACGTCGCGAGGTGCTGGCCGGTGCGTGCATCCCAGGTCTGGACCGGATCATCGTAACACGCAGTCGCGAACGTCCTCCCATCCGGTGAGAACGCCATCGCCGTGAGGAACCGCGAATGCCCCGTAATCAGAGCCACTTCTTGGTATGTCTGTGCATTGTAGAGCCAGACACCGATTGTCGTCGCCACTGCTATGCGCATGTTATCTGGAGAATAGGTAATATCCGTTATTGCGCTTTTACCGATGCGCGCGGTGGCACCTTCCGGCAAATGCCATTGCGTGTAATCCGCGGCGGCAGTTGGCAGCAGCGCGGCAAAAATCATTAGCAGCATGAAGATAGAAAGTTGCGGCGTTTTCATGAGTGAGTTTCTCTCTTCTCGGAAACATGTTTTGATAAGAATTGCATTGCAATTTATATGCCAACCCTGCCACGGCGAAATACAGCGACATTTGCACGGAAACGGACACACTCTATGTGACGCTGCACAATATTGGGCAATTGCAAAAATGTGTTGACATCACACCACAAAATGTGGTAAAATATAGTCAACGCTTTGTGATAAATTGCATAAGGGAGGGCATAATCAATGGAAACAATCGCATCATTGGTAACTCTATTGATAACTGCACCTGTTTGGATAGTCCTAGGCGCACTAACGATAGCATTAGGGCTCAGATGGGGCGGCATGTGGCTGTTGAAGGCAATTGCCAAAGAGGCTGAGGCCAAAGAGTCTGAGATTGAGCGATGGCTGAAGCGGATCTTCAATCCCACTGAAAGGTGAAATCAATTTACGTATGTCTATTGAATCTGAAACGAAAAATGCGAATCCGGAGGACATCTTCCCCCTTTTCACGCAACTGCTGGAAAAAGCGGATAGTCTGCTAACCCGTTTGGACGCGCAAACCGCCAGCACCGACGGTTGCCTTGACGATTACATCGCCTTTCGGTGGCGAACACAAACGCTCGTACCGGTGAAACACCCGCACCTCGTTGATAGCGCAGACCTCATCGGGATAGACGCACAATGCACGGCGTTAGATCGGAATACGCGGCAATTTCTACGAGGACTCCCCGCAAACCACGCCCTCCTCTGGGGAGACAGAGGCACCGGCAAATCCTCTCTCGTGAAAGCGATGTTGGCGCGCTATGCCGACGATGGACTCCGTCTCATCGGCATCGGGAAAGAGGGGCTCGCGCACCTGCAGGATATCGCAGAACTGCTGTGGGAACGTCCGGAACGATACATCCTCTTCTGCGATGATCTGGCGTTTAACCAAGACGAACCCGAATATCGCGAACTGAAGGCGATGCTGGAAGGCGGCATCGCCGCCTGTCCCGATAACGTGCTGATTTACGCCACCTCCAATCGCCGGCACTTAATGCCGCGACAGGTGCGTGAGAACCAATATCCGCAAAACGACGAAGACGAGCTCTATCCACGCGAGGCAACCGAAGAGAAGGTCTCCTTGAGCGACCGGTTCGGTCTGCGCCTCGCTTTCTATCGGATTACGCAGGATACCTATTTACAAATCGTTTCGCATTACGCACAAAAACGGGGGCTTTCCGTTCCGCCGGCAGAGTTACGGCGCGCCGCGTTAGAGTGGGAGGCATCCTCAAGTGGACGCTCAGGGCGCGCCGCCTATCAGTTCGTGGCAGACCTCGCCGGCCGGTTGGCTCTCTAGGACGACGCAAAACCGTCCGTAACTTGTAGGTGGAGTTCGCCCGGTCTTGACTTGTTCGGGCTCAGATGAAGTAGGAGAGCCCTCCCTGTCTCGATGCATGCGGTATCGGGACCAGGAGGTCCCTCCTACAGCGCGGAACCTTGGAAATCAACGATGGCATATATCTACGCACACCCCACAGCCTTTACCGCTCTGAAAGAGGATGCGGCCCCCTTCGTCTTAAGAGGCGAAGACGTGCCGAAAATTGCGTTGCCATCTTCGCCATCAAAGCGCGGCATCGCCTTTGAACACCTCATCCTCAGCTACTACAACTCCGTGCGGAGTTTGGAGGTTAAGGAATGGTCGAGTTGTCTGTATGGCGATTCCGGCACCCTCTATCAATGCGATGGGATTTTGTGGGATGGCGAGAACCGCTATCTATTGGAGGCGAAATTCTTCGAGAAACGCGCTGCAACTCTCTCGGATTTACATATTGAACGCCGCTTGCAAGCCGCCCACGACCTGGCGTGCAGGGGCATCGTCTGCGTCTCTCTCAATGGGTTTGACGCAAGCGTTCACGAATGGCAACGGCAGGAACCGTCACTGGAGATTCTCCTCATCAATTGGCGCGCGCTACGTCCACACGTTTTATCGCGAATCGCACCCGGTGAGAAATATGCCTCCGTGCTGTTAGATGCCTTTGGAATAGAAGGGAATTGCATCATCGGCGGCACCGGGAAGTATCAGTCACGCCTCCAACTTGATTCACAGCCCCAATTTGAAACGCTTGAGGGGTTTCCCGAATTTATCTGTTTTCCTAATGAATTGGAGAAGTGGCTCCGCCGTTTGCCGCGGCTCCGACTTGCGCAGACGCAATTCGGCGCAGGGCATTTCCGGTTCCTGCAAGAGACGCAGGAAGCGCGCTACATCGCCGACCGGCAATCAGAACTCAGCCTGTGGGAGGCATGGCAGGTGGAAGATACTTTGTTAGGCTATTCCGCCCGCGTCTATAGTGCGATGAAGATTACGGCGGCCGCGGTCAACGCCTGTCCAAACCGGACGCGCCGCATCCTTCGCAGGTGGTTGGAGGAACGCGATTGGAAAACAGGAGATACCGGAGTGCGCAAGGCGTTAGATAACCTCTCTATCCTCGGCCTGGTTGAAAAACAGCCGGTAGGGAGGCGAGTTACCTACGCGCTCACGCCTTTAGGCAAGATTTACGCCGATGCAGGCGCAGATGCAGAGCTCATCTTCCACGAACAATTACGCCACTGGCCACCCTATCGCGCTTTATATGAAGCAATTGATAAACATCAGGTTGAACCAAAACAGGAATCCATCGTCTACTATTTTAAGGAGCAGTACGCGCCTTATGAACCCTACGCGCGGAGCCTCTTCAATGACAATACCGCCGATGGGTTGCTCTCGCTCTATCGCGAATTTGAAATGATACCTGATCCAAAATGACGCTAAATTGTCGCTCCGCTGTAGTTTGAGCTCGCCCGAGCCCGAACTATAGACAGGACAATCTAGTAAAAAACAAAAAACGGAGGTTTTTATGAATACCCAATTCACGGGACGTTTAACACTCGCACTCTTGCTCATTGGAATGCTTCTCAGCCCCGCTGCAAACGCCGAACCCAAAAACGGCGTTCTGCGCATCAGCGGCGATAACAGCTGGGTTGCGTTTGTCAACGGCGAAGAAGTCGCCGCCCACAACAATTGGCAGCAGCCCACCGTCAGCGAGTTTAAACTTGACAAGGGCTTCGCCCTGATTGCTATCTATGTCCACGACGCAGAACCCGGTGCCGCTGGCAGAGGCGGGTTTCTCGCCGACATCATTCTTGACGATGATCCGGAATACATCGGCACCGGCGAAGAAGGCTGGCGGTGTGATACCGGCAAACCTATCGCCGACCGGAAGGACGGCTGGGAAGAAGTTGACTTCGACGATAGCAAATGGGAAGACGAACTTGAAATTTACGAACAATTCGGGGCCGGCATCTGGGGCTTCGGTGCCGCACAGATGCGCCAAATCCTGAAAGACCCGGATTGTGAGGCATTCTGGGTGTGGTGCGGGCCAAACGACGCGGAAGACGACATTTATTTTCGTTACACCGTCGGCACACTCCCAGTTGAACCGCAAGACAAGCTCGCGACGACGTGGGCACGAATTAAGCGGGAGGCAAGGTAGCCTCCTGGTCTTCTCTGTAGGGCGAGTTCGCCTGAACTCGCCGCTAACGCAATTTAGCATAAAACTGAAAAGGAGATTCATCAATGAAAAAACTTTTTGTTGCAACACTGCTGATTTTAGCGATTGCCACCACGAGCCCGTGGGCGGCGACGCTACGTATCAACGGCGATAATTCCTGGGTAGGCTTCGTCAACGGCGAGCAAGTCGCGGAAGGCGACAACTGGCAGCAAGCCAGCATCACCGAGTTTGACATGCCCGACGGGTACGCTGTCATCGCTGTCTACGTGCACGATGCCGAACCCGGTGCCGCCGGACGCGGCGGTGCCTTGTTCGATGTCATCCTTGACGATGGCACGTATATCCCCTCCGACGATACCTGGAAGGCGAACGCCGGTGTTCCTCTCGAAGAGCGAACCGACGGATGGGAACAACCCGATTTTGACGATAGCGGCTGGGACAATGCCACGCAACTGGATCCGTTTGGCGAGGGCATCTGGGGCTTCGGCGCAGACACGATGCGCCAAACCCTGAAAGACCCGGGCTCCACAGCATTCTGGGTCTGGGTGGGCCCAAATGATGTTGAAGATGACGTGTATTTCCGCAAAACCGTCGGCGAATTGTCAACAACTCCCGTTGAACCGGCAGGTAAAGTGACGACGACGTGGGGCGCGTTGAAAGGCACGCGTTAACTTCACACCTTCCCTCCTTTCATCCGCAGGGCGAGGGAAACCTATCCCTCGCCTTGTTTGCACCTGCCTGATCCTAACCCTTTCCTTCCTTTTCTCCGTAGCGCGAGGGCCGCTGATGGTTTTCTGTTGCGCCTCCCATTTTCCGCTTGACGCATAAAACGATTTTTGCTAAACTAAAGCAACACTCTATTCAGGAGCTTCTTATGCAGGAGATTGTGGTAGACGCAACGAAATTGCACGATTTCGCCCGGACGCTTTGTGACAAGGCAGGACTCCGCCCCGAAGACGCAGAACAAATGGCGAAACTGCAAGTGCAAACTGATCTGCGCGGCGTGCATTCACATGGCACACGCGCCTTACCTGGATACCTCAGCCAAGTGCTTGAAGGAAAGATGAACCCTCAACCAGAGCTGCGCATCATCACGGAAGGACCGGGTTTCGCCGTAGTTGATGGCGACAACGGCATAGGACACCTCGCCAGCACTCTCGCGATGCAGACAGCAATCGAGAAAGCAAAGGTGACCGGGGTGGCCGCCGCGGGCGTCCGTAACGCCGGGCATTTCGGGGCGGCGGGATGCTATTCCATCATGGCGGCATCCGAACAACTCATCGGGTTTTCAACGACAAACACAGGGCATCCCTCCGTAGCCGCACCCGGCGGCGCAGAGGCAGTCGTGGCAAACAACGCGATGAGTTACGCACTGCCTATCGGCGATGGACATCCGATTGTGCTGGACATGGCGTGCGGTGCATCCGCCTGGGGGAAAATCGGCACACTGCGGATGTATGGCAAACCGATTCCGAAAGGTTGGCTTTTGGACGACAAAGGGCAACCCACCGATGACCCGGGCAATAGCCGTTTACTCGCACCCGCAGCAGGACCAAGGGGCTACGGTTTGGCACTCATCATGGGCATTTTGGCGGGGCCCTTGTGTGGCGGATTGATGGCATGCAACAAAGCCGACGATCCCTCGGAGCACTTCTTTATGGCGATAAACGTCTCTAGTTTCACGGATTACGATGCCTACGTCGCCGAACTTCAGCACGGGATAGACAAGATTCACGCCTCGAAAACGGCGGAAGGCGTAGAGCAGGCGTTCCTCCCCGGCGAAATTGAGTGGAATAACTACGACAAGTGGCGCGAGAGCGGCATCCCTATCCACCGCGACCATCTCCAAAGCCTCGCGGGCATCGCTGAGAAGTTAGACGTTGCAATTTTCTGGGAGTGGTAACACTATGGCAGAAACACACGAACGGGTTCACGGCGGCGCGCTTCCCGATTGGGAGGTTGCGGAACTCCCCGCGCCGCCTCGTTATCAATTCGGAAAAGCATTTCGGAGCATTTTGGGACCCGGCATCATCGCCTTAGGCGGTTCCATCGGCAGCGGCGAATGGCTGCTGGGGCCGGCGATTACCGCACAATATGGCGGCCGTCTGCTCTGGATTGCCACCTTCGCGATTTTGCTGCAGGCAGTCCTCAACACCGAAGCGATCCGCTATACCCTCTATACCGGCGAACCGATGCTGAGCGGCTACATGCGATGCAAGCCGGGCGCGCGGTTCTGGGCAATTTTTTATTCCGCTGTTGACTTCTTCGGCATCTGGCCCGGTTGGGCAATGACAGCTGCAACGGCACTCGCCGCTGCATGGTTAGGCTATATGCCGCAGGATGCCGATGGCGGCACGGTCCGCCTCTTCGCGTTCGCCATCTTTTTCGTCTGTCTCGGCATTGTGCTGTTCGGCGGCAAGATTTACAACTCGCTGGAAAAGGTGCAATTGTTCATGGTAGTCTGGATCCTCGGCTACCTCGTCATCATCGACCTGTTTCTGGTGCCGCCCAGTGTGTGGTGGAGTGTCGTCAAAGGCTTCTTCAGTTTCGGCGCGTTGCCGCAGGCAACCGACGGTGGACAGGTAGATTGGGTTTTGCTCGGCGCGTTCGCCGCTTATGCCGGGAGTGGCGGCTTAGGCAACGTCACCATTACCAACTATGTCCGTGACAAAGGATGGGGCATGAGCAGTCTCGTCGGCGCGATTCCTTCCATCATCGGCGGGCAAAATGTGACGCTCTCGCACTGGGGAAAAGTGTTTCGTATTACCCCCGAAAACCTTGCACGGTTCCGCGAGTGGTGGAAATACGCGCGCTTTGAGCAATACTACATCTGGCTGATCGGCTGCTTTGTCGGGCTCGCGCTACCGGCAATGCTGACACTAGCGTTCGTCCCTGCCGGACAGGCGATCGACCAGTGGTCTGCCGCAGCATTCCAAGCGGAAGGACTCGCGGAAAAAGGCGGCAGAGCCCTCTGGTATCTCACCTTGCTATGCGGATTTTGGGTGCTGTTTTCAACGCAACTCGGCGGCGTAGACGGAGTCCCGCGACGGTATACCGATATTATCTGGACCGGGTTTAAAAGCAGCCGCAAACTGGGCGAACACGGCGCGAAGTGGATTTACTATCCGATCCTCGTCGTCTACATCGTGTGGGGAGTCATCGCGATGTATCTCGCCAAACCGTTTTTCATGATCTTGGTATCAGCGACAGTCGGCGGTTACCTACTCGTGATTACCTCGCTTCACACCCTCTACGTCAATCGGAAGTTCTTACCGAAGGAGATCCAACCGCCGGTCTGGAAACAAATCGGCTTAGTTTTGTGTGCGGGATTCTATTCCATTTTCGGGACGTTGACGGTTATCCAGAAGGTGATAGTGCCGCACATTTTGCCGCTTTTTTGGAGGTAGCGGCGAAGAAATTTCTTTCTACGGTCACTTGCACCGTAGCGCGGGGGCCGTCACGCCGCGAGTTTTCAACGACACGAAAAACGGCCCTTTCACCGTAGCGCGAGGGCCTGTCCCTCGCGATCCCCCGACCGCTACGAAAAACGCCACTTGCACCGTAGCGCGGCGGCCTGTCCGCCGCGATCTCTCGACCCATAGGAAAAACGCCCGCAGCCCAACGGCCGCGAACGCTTTCTGATGCGCTCAAGCATGGCGAGGGACAGGCCCTCGCCCTACGGGCTGCGGGGCCGATTTGCGTCTCACCACCGTAGCGCGGGGGCCGTCACGCCGCGAGTTTTCAACGACACGAAAAACGCCACTTGCACCGTAGCGCGGCGGCCTGTCCGCCGCGATCTCTCGACCCATAGGAAAAACGCCCGCAGCCCAACGGCCGCGAACGCTTTCTGATGCGCTCAAGCATGGCGAGGCACAGGACCTCGCCCTACGGTGCGGACAGCCGCTGTTACCGTAGCGCGAGGGCCCGGCGATCGCGAATCGCCGAGGGTTCCCCTCGCGATCTCCCGACCGCTACGAAAACCGTCGCGGGGCCCCGGGCTTCTGCCGTTTTCTGATGCGATCGCTGCATGGCGAGGCACAGGACAGCGCCCTACGGGAAAAGGGACGCGCGCGGCCTGGCGAGGCACAAGACAGCGCCCTACGGGCCGCGGCGCGTTTTCCTATTTCCTTATCACCATCTTCTTCGTTGCGATGAAATCACCGGCCTGCAGCGTGTAGAAATACACGCCGCTCGCAACAGGTTCTCCTTGCGCATTACGGCCATCCCAATACGCGGCGCGGGCCTGCGTCTGATACACACCCGCTGGCAACTGCCCTAACGCCAGCGTGCGCACCAGTTTCCCATCTGACGCGTGGATCGTGACGGTAACCTCCGCTGCCTCTGCCAATTGATACGGTATCCACGTTTCCGGGTTAAACGGATTCGGATAGTTGGCAAGCAGGACTGTCTTTTTCGGGACCGGTAGGTCCCTCCTACTGAGCGTTGCCAACAGCCGCTCCAAGGCAGCAATGCCCGCCGGGTCTGCGTTTGCATCCTTCGCATCACGAATCCACTGCTTGACATCCGCCGCCCGTAGGAGAGCCCTCCCGGTCTCGATGTCTCCCTTTGCAATTGCCGGCGCAGCCGCTGCCGCATCCACTGCCTTTGCCACCAAGATGAGATCGTCAATGTCAACCTTCCCATCGTTGTTGACATCTGCACGGCGGTTTGCACCACCGGCGACGGTTTTGCCGTAGTTATCTGCGACGGCGCGGATATCCGCCCGGGTGACACTGCCATTCCCCGTGACATCCACCGACAGCAACCGCCACAAATTGATGTCTGTTTGCTTAGCCCCCCGACCGGCGAGAGTCTGTCCGTTCGGCGAGAAGGCTAACCCATTGATTGCATCAGCGTATCCCGTGAGGGTGGCTTTGTGGGTGCCGGTGTTTGGGTTCCACAAACGGATGGTGCGGTCATCACTCCCACTCGCCAGCGTCTGTCCGTTTGGATGAAACGCTAAGGAATAGACAACCGCGGTGTGTCCCCGCAGCACGCGCCGGGTGCCGTGCGTGTCCGGATTCCAGAGGCGGATGGTGGTGTCATGACTCCCACTCGCAAGGATGCTACCGTCCGGACTCCACGCCACGCTGTTGACAGTCTCCGTATGCCCCCGCAGCACGGCGAAGTTGATGCCGTTGTTCGGATTCCACAACCGTACCGTGCCATCATCACTTGCACTCGCCAGCGTGCTCCCATCAGGGCTCCACGCCACCGAGATGACATTACCCGTGTGGCCGCGCAGCGTGCGCACATGCCGCAGGTTGTTTACGTCACCCACGTCCCAGATGCGGATGGTGTCGTCCTTACTCCCACTCGCCAGCAGATAACTGTTCGGCTTGAAGGCGAGGCTAAAGACAGCGCCTGTATGCCCCGCCACATCGCCGCGCCAGTCGCCATCGTCACTATAGCGCATCCGAATGTTATAATTCGTAAGTCCACCATAGGCGATGAAGTCTGGGTCATGCGAGGGGAGGGCAACGGCGAGGACCTGATTGCCGACATCCTTGCTCCAGCGTTGCTGTCCGGTGGTAACATTCCAGGCGCGGAGGGTTTCGTCATTACTCCCACTGATAAGCGTCCCGTTACCCTTGAAGGCTAGCCCATAGACAAATTGCGTATGCCCTTCCAAGGTGTCGGTATGGACGTATTCTTGGGCGGTGGCGGGTGGCAGTGCCATCGCCGCGGTTAACAGCAGCGTTAAGGTAAAAAGCGTTAATGTTTTCATGATGGATTTCTCCTTGTTGTGTATCGGGACCAGGAGGTCCCTCCTACTGAAGAGGGCGGATAGAGACATCCGCCCTTACGTTGTTGTAGTTGTGGGCAGGCTCGTGTGCTTGCCCGGGTGTTCGGTTGTCTGAATCGCGGATTCAGACAATTAATCGCGTTGCGTTACCAGACAACGTGTCTGGGGTTACGGCGGGAGGTTGCGGTTGCCTTTCAGCGGTGCAGGACCTCCCGTAAATTGGAAACGTTCCAAAATTCGTGCCTGTTGTGAATTACTGCGCGGTGCGAGCGGGATCAAAAGTTGTAACCCGTGACGAGCCCGAATCTGAGATCGTATCTTCCAGTTTCCGGATCTTGCCTCCATTGCACCGTGATGCCACCCGTGATTTTTGAAAAAAAGTTTTCCTCGGGTTCTGCTTTCGTAGAACTATTCTTCTCCGGATCACCATTCTTCTCAGTCAGATCCCCTAAATAGAAGAGACCTGCCCCGGGTTCCACCCGATGCCTACGGGTTTCACTGAACTGCCGAGTATAACGCAAAAACACACCTAAACCAGCCGTGTGCTTGCTGCGTTGAGGAACCCAGATCAGATCGGCGTGACCGCTCACCGTTCCAAACGTTTCATAGTCCCCATCGCGGGCTATGGAGGTCTTTTCCACAGTCGGCATCGTTGAGCCCGATGGCGCAGGTGTCGCGGTAGTCACTTCAACCTGGGGGAGTGCTCTATAGTTACTCTGGCGGGCGTATCCCACAGCGAATCCAGTTAAGACTTGTTTACGCCATAACGCGTTGTAGTGCAAAAAGGCAGACGGACCGTGCAGTTTCTCTTCCCGAATTCCAACAGGAACTGTGCCACCAGATTCAAGTTTAACGAATTTATACTCGCCATGACGGTAGCCGCCTCTCGCCAGCAACCAGTGGTTAACAGATGGCGAATAGATAACGAAGGCATGAACCCCCGCGTCGGATGAAATATCCTGACTCGCGAAGAGGCTTGCGTAGCCATTTATCGCCTTCCCTTGAAGTTCAAGACCGCCTCTCCACGGACTATCTTTCGCGTGAAAAAAATAGCTGCCTTTCACGCTGCCATCAACCGTGTTGAATTCGATAGTTCCCCCATTGTCAGAGGGCACAGGAGTTCCCCCATTGTCAGAGGGCACAGGAGTTCCCCCATTGTCAGAGGGCACAGGAGTTCCCCCATTGTCAGAGGGCACAGGAGTTCCCCCATTGTCAGAGGGCACAGGGGTTTCTGAATCCCCGGGGGGCATGACTTGGCGATTATCGCCCGGGGCACCCCCTTTGGCGGAATCGCCTTCTTTCTGCCGATCCTCCTGCTCTTTTAGAAAAGCCCGAGGGAAAATCAGCGAGGACGTGGCATTCGCGTCCCCCAGAGAAGTTTGCGCATGAGCCGGCCCGATACCGGCACAAAAGTATATAGCAAGAAGGAAATTTAACCATTTCATCGTTCGTTTACCTCCAGATCCATTATGGGCAGCCGCCTTTCAAAAACGGCTTTGCCCACGTTCATTTTCTCACAACTCGTTTTGCCCCACCTCACCGGCATTCCGTTAGGCACGCGCAACGCACCGACAGCCGCACCGAGAAAAAACAGAACGCCCAACGCAAAAACCCGTGCATCCTCCGTATGAGACAGAAGACGAACGGGGCACGAAAAACCTGCCGATTGTCACTATCGGCACTACGTTGTAAACTGGTAAGCTTAGGAAGCCCTGCGGCTGTAGGGGGGGGGCGATAGGGTTAATGCAGGCGCGAAGACTCGCCGCGCGGTGCAGCCGAAGAAGTCGGTGTCGCGCGGAGCATATCGTCTTTTGGTGTTACGATCGGTGCGTGCGTTCTGCATGTTCGTCCCTCTTTAGATAGAGTTTTGAAAGGCCGTTGTGATGACAATCAACGTAAATTATACCACAAATTTATTTTCATTGCAAATCTTTTTTTCAATGAATCTAACTTTTGGCGTTATTTTTACGATTTTTCGGCACATTTCGCGCGTTCAGAGTGCTATTTTCGCGATTCTGATTAATTCTAGCAGAAAACTTGCTTTTTTTCAAGAAAATTCGGTACGCCGTTTGGAGAGACGTGCAATGAAAGAACATTAAGGTCCTACAGCCCTTGAGCCCTATTGATTCCAAAAGTCTATAGACATCCAGGTCTTCTTGTAGGAGAGACCTCCCGCGTCTCAGTGTCTTCTCCCCGTAGGAGAGACCTCCTGGTCTCGATGCCTTCCCCTTGTAGGAGAGACCTCCTGCGTCTCGATGCCCCTCCTGCGTCTCGATGCTCCCGCGTCTCGACTCCCCTCCCGGTAGGCGAGACCTCCTGCGTCTCAATACGGAAACGACTAAACTTGACATAGTCCTGCCAATTATGTTAAAATGCCGCATAGAAAAATAGCACGCAGGAGGAACTCCACATGAAACAACTCTGGCTCTTCGCTTTCATTAGCATCGCGCTGTTCAGTTTCGCTGAGGAAAAAACGGAGACGAAACCGCCAAAAATCGGCGACGAGGCACCCTTATTTACGCTGGAAGATGCCGAAGAGAAATCGCATAGCCTTGAGAAACGCCGCGGCAAAGTGGTCTTTCTCATCATGGGCAACCGAAAAATCCGTAAGGAAGACGATAAATGGGCGGCGGCATTTCAGGAAGATTACGCGGAAGATAAACGGGTTGTCGCCTATATTGTCGCCGATTTGCGGAGCGTGCCCGGCTTTATCCCGAAGTGGTTCATCCGGAACCAGTTGAGGAAAAATCCGCCGCCTGTCACGTTCCTGATGGATTGGAAGGGAAGTGTGCATGAACGGTATCAGACAGAGAAGGAGAAGCCGAACCTCTATCTCATCTCGCCGAAAGGCATTCTTGTCTTCCACCGAAAAGCGGATTTTAAACCGAAAGTTTACGCCGAACTCAAAACGGAGACCGACGCGCTTTTGGCAACCTTTGAAGGAGAACGTTAATTCATGAAATATCTTGTCACTGGCTGTGCGGGCTTCATCGGTTGGAAAGTGACCGAGTTTTTGCTCGCCGATGGGCATACCGTCATCGGCGTGGATAATCTCAACGACGCTTACGATACCACGGTCAAAACGTGGCGGCTCAATGAACTGCAGACTGCGAGATCGGGAGATCACGCGCTACAGGAACGGGGCATCTTCCAATTTCATCGGCTGGACATCTGCGCCAGAGACGCGCTGAACGACATATTCAAACGGGTGGATTTTGACGCGGTGATTAACCTCGCGGCACGCGCCGGCGTGCGGCAATCCGTGGAGAACCCGTGGGTCTACGTCGATACGAACGTAACCGGCACACTGAATCTGCTGGAATTGTGCCGTGAGTTTGGTATCAAAAAATTTGTGTTGGCTTCCACTTCCAGCCTCTACGGTGCGAACAACGCTCTTCCGTTCAGCGAGGATGCGAACACGGACGGACCGCTTTCGCCTTATGCTGCCTCCAAAAAAGGCGCGGAGGCACTTTGCCACAGTTACCATCATCTCTACGACATTGACACGACGATTTTTCGCTTCTTTACCGTCTACGGGCCTGCAGGGCGGCCAGATATGAGCGCGTTCCGATTTGTGAAGTGGATCAGCGAGGGAGAGCCGGTTACCGTTTATGGCGACGGGAAGCAATCGTCGCGCGATTACACGTACGTCGAAGATATTGCGCGCGGGGTCATCGCCGGGTTAAAACCGATCGGTCACGAGATTATCAACCTCGGCTCGGATAGTCCGATTGTGCTGATTGACACAATTCGTCTCATAGAGGAGCTCGTCGGTAAAAAGGCGAATCTTGAGCATCGTCCGTTTCACCCGGCGGATGTCCGCGCGACTTGGGCAGACATCCGAAAAGCAGAACGGCTTTTAGGATGGCGGCCGCAAGTCAGGTTTCGCCAAGGCATAATGGAACTTGTCCAATGGTATCAGGAAAATCGCGAGTGGGTCAAAGATATTTCAACGGGACGTTAGACGTAGGATCCGGTAGGCGCGGTTTGCAACCGCGGCTGCGAGCCCGCCATCACAAAAAAAGCACCCACATCGGATTTTCACCGATGGCGTAGGTGGCAAGCGGCGAGAGTTCCCCACTTTGCCTATCAATGCGATAAGTAGCCAACTTCCCCGAACCTAGTCCACCGGCGAATAGGAAACTCCCCGTCTCGTCGATGTTGAAAACACGCGGTGTCGGTTCGGTCTGTTGGTGTCCAATCGCGGTTAATTGTCCGTTCTTTTCGTCAATGGCGAACCCGGCGATGCTGTCGTGCCCGCGGTTAGAAACGTAGAGAAACTTCGCGTTCGGCGTGATGTGAATCTGCGCGCAGGTGTTATCCCCATCAAAATCTGCAGGCAGCGTGGAGAGCGTCTGCAGATGCGACAAACTTCCCTTCATTTCATCAACTTCATAAACACTGGCACTCGACCCTTGTTCATCGGAACAATAAAGAATCGGTTTGTGTGGATTCAAGCAGTAGTGGCGCGGGCCAATCGGTTCATCCGGATGCAGGTGCCCGGTGCTATTTTCAGTCAGCAGGCCAGTCTCTTCGTTGAAGTGAAACTGATAGATGGCATTCCGTGGCACGGTGTGCGGCACGAAGACGTATCGGTTTGATGCATCCGTCTCGATGCAGTGTGCATGCGGCGCGGTTTCCACCGTCTGGATAGGTTCGCCTTGAACGGTTTTGTCGTTGCCGATTGTGTGCACGGTGAACTTGCCCGCGCCGTAATAGGCAGAGAGCAAAAAGTTGCCCGTTTTGTCGGGCGCGATGTAGCACGTATCTGCGTCCAATTGAATAGTGCGCAAGTGAGTGAGGTGCTTGGTGTTTGCATCGATGCGGAAACTGGCGATTTCCCGGCTGGCGCGGAGCCCCGCGTAAAGATAATCGCCGCACGGCGAGAGTGCCAGCGGCCCCGGAGAACCGCTCACTGCAATATCTTCCTGAAATTCAATCGCGCCGCTAGCGGCATCCAGCGTGTAGATGGCAATTCTATTTTCTCCAGCAATGGAAAAATAAACGTGAGTTTGCATGTTTTCTCCTTTAGAAATTTTAACACCGTAGGGCGAGGGTCTGGCCCTCGCCGTGTTGCTTCCACCAAGGCGGCTCGCGGAGGACAGGCCCCCGCGCTACGTAATGGAGGAACGGTTCAGCCAATCCCGAGCTACAAACGTTCAAAAATCCCAGCGGCCCCCATCCCTCCACCGACACACATCGTCACCATGCCGTATCGGTAGTTTCGCCGATGCATTTCGTTGATGAGCGTCGCTGTCAGTTTCGTCCCGGTACAACCGAGCGGATGCCCCAACGCGATCGCGCCGCCATTCGGATTCACCTTTTCTGCCGGCAATTGTGCCTGCTGGATTACAGCGAGTGCCTGCACGGCGAACGCTTCGTTCAGTTCAATCACGCCTAAATCAGCCAGCGTTAACCCTGCCGAGTGGAGTGCTTTCGGAATTGCAGGCACGGGACCGATTCCCATAATTTCCGGCGGCACGCCCGCTGTTGCGTAACTGACAAACCGCGCCAAAGGGGAATAGCCCTCGGCTTCCGCGCGTTCGGCGGACATCAGGACGACAGCCGCCGCACCGTCGCTCATCTGTGAGGCGTTGCCCGCGGTCACCGTCCCGTCTTCACGGAAAACAGGTTTGAGCAATGCCAACGCTTCCAAGGACGTATCTCGCCGCACGCCTTCGTCTGTCGTGAAAAACGGATAAGGTGTGGGTTTCTCTGAGAGCTTGCCTACCGGGACAGGCACGATCTCGGCGTTGAATTTGCCCTTGTTAATCGCCCGAATCGCCTTGCGATGACTCTCCAAGGCGAACGCGTCTTGTGCCTCGCGCGAAATGCAGTATTTCTGCGCGAGGTTTTCCGCTGTCAATCCCATGTTGATATATGCCGCCGGGGCGTGTTCCATCAAATACGGATTCGGTGAGAGGTTTGCGGCGAACGGCACGCGACTCATGCTCTCCACGCCGCCCGCGAGGACTACCTCCGCGCGCCCAGCCAGAATTCTCTCCGCACCCATGGCGATGGATTCCAAGCCGGATGCACAGAACCGATTGAGCGTCATCGCCGGCACAGAAACGGGTAATCCGGCGCGTAAACTGGCAACTCGCGCGATGTTGTAGCCCTGCTGTCCCTCCGGCGAGGCACAGCCGAGGATGACATCGTCAATCGCTGCCAACTCAAGGGCTGGAAGTTTTTTAACGGCACCGCGAAGGGCGACCGCGGCGAGCTCATCCGGGCGCGTGTCTTTCAATGTTCCTCTCCCCGCTTTGCCAACAGCGGTGCGCACTGCGGATACGATAACGACGTTTTTCATATTTCCCTCTAAATCTACGACGTATGCCAGCCCCTCGTAGGCGCGCTTGGAAAGCGCGCCTATCAGTCCCGGCTCCACCGCGTCAAACAATTCCCGATTTCATCTTGGACGCGCCGCGCGGGTGCCGCCGGGCCAACATAGTGACTGATGAGGATGCAGAACGCCAACACCTCGCCGTCCGCCGTGACGGTATAGCCCGCCAGCGTGGAGACACCGCTTAAGGTGCCTGTCTTCGCGCGGAGCACCTTTTCGGCGCGCATCCCCTTCATCCGATTCTCCAACGTCCCGTCAACGCCGGCAATCGGCAGTGAGGCCACATACTCCGGCATCAGTTCAAAATCGTTGTAGACAGCGACGAGCAAGTCTGTCAGCAACTCCGCCGTGATAAGGTTGTAGCGAGAGAGCCCCGAGCCATCAACAATCCGAAACTGTAGGCGTGCCCCCCGGTCTTGATGTTCTTCGGTAGGAGAGACCTCCCGGTCTTGACTCAGGAGAACCCCCCGGTCTTGATGTTCTTCGGTAGGAGAGACCTCCCGGTCTCGATTTAGGATAAACCCCCGGTCGCGACTCAGGAGAACTATTTCCTCCAAAAATTCGCCAACCACCTGACTCCCCTTTTGCCACGTCCCCGGTTCACTCTTCACCTCCGCGCCGAGGGTTTTGAAAATCAACTCGGCGATAGTGTTATCACTCGGCTTGTTCATCAACTTGAGGATCTCCGCCAGCGGCGGCGATAGATGCGCGACAATAGTGATGGCACCTGATGGCACAGTCCCGTGTGATACCTCGCCATTGACAACGATGCCTTCTTGCTGCAGCATCTCCTTCAGCATAGTGCCGCAGGCGAGGGCTCTATCCTTAACTGCGCTGCCTCGGATAGCTAGCGTGCTCAACCCTAACGGCTTATCGTCCCACATCCATCCTGGGCCTTCCCGGACAGCGTCAAGATACGTCTCATCAACGACGATGCCGCCGGAGACCGATTGAACACCAGCATCGCGTAAAGCATTAACCATTTCCGCCAACTCGCCTTCTTGGAGAACCGGGTCTGCCTTGCCTTTGAGGTAGACGTTCCCTGCCACGCGCCCATCGGCGATTGCATCGGCATAAAGCGTCGTTTCAAACCGATAGGCAGCCCCCAGTTTCGCCAAAGCCGCCGCCGCCGTGATGAGTTTCATCGTTGAGGCGGGGTGGTGTAATTTACGGACGTTTTTCGCATAAAGCACCTCTCCCGTTTTGACAGTGACAACCTTTATCGCGATGTGCGCCGACGTGAAGAGTGCATCTTGCAAAACGCCATCGATTTCAGCCCGTAGGTTTGCATGCGGGCGGACATGGAAGTCCGTTCTTACACTTGGTTTTGTGGTGGATATCCCACACCCTGTGAGTAGCAGCGCGACACAGCAGAGAAAAATCATCGTGAAGGTTTTCATGGAGGTTAATGATAACAGAATTTGCAGAATTAGGAAAGGGAAATCTGAATCAGGATTCTCAGGATTATCCCTTTTCCCGTAGGGCGAGGGGGGGGAAGCAAAGCGGCCCCGCAGCCCATAGGGCGAGGGACTTTCCCCGCCATGCCGCACGCGCCCCTTTTCCCGTAGGGCGAGGTCCTGTGCCTCGCCGTGCCGCACGCGTCCCTTTTCCCGTAGGGCGAGGTCCTGTGCCTCGCCGTGCTTGAACGCATCAGAAAACAGCCGAGCCCGGGGGGCGACGTTTTCGTGTCGATCGAGAGATCGCGAGGGGAACCCTCGGCGATTCGCGATCGCCGGGTTTTCCCTCGCGCTACGGTGAATGGCAGCTCGCCTCCTCAAAATTCCCTCATCCTGAAAATCCGCGATTCAAAATTTGACATTTACCCCAAAATGTGGTAAAATATAAGCAACAGCAACCAAAAGGAGACACCGAAAATGGTCGACTTTTATGATACAACGCTCAGGGACGGCAGCCAAGCGGAAGGTGTCGCGTTCTCTGTTGAAGATAAACTCATCATCATTGAGGCACTGGACCGGCTCGGCATCCGCTATATTGAAGGCGGATATCCCGGCTCCAACCCGAGAGATATAGAATTCTTTAAGCGCGCGAAGGGGCTGGCGTTGGAAAACGCCACAGTTGTGCCGTTCGGAAGCACGCGGTATCCGACATTCACGCCTGACGAAGATCCGAACCTGTCCGCGCTGCTTGACACCGGCGCGCGCACCCTCACGATTGTTGGGAAGACATGGCGACTCCACGCTACGGAAGTCCTCCGCGTGACAGCGAAAGCGAATCTGGAACTGATTGAGAGTTCCGTGCGGTACCTTCGCGAAAACGGCCGCGAGGTGATTTACGACGCGGAGCACTTCTTCGATGGATACGCCGACGACTCGGCATACGCATTAGAGACGTTGCACGCCGCGGCAGCAGGCGGCGCGCAATGCATCGTCCTCTGTGATACCAACGGCGGCAGACTGCCTTTTGAAATT
Organism: uncultured Poribacteria bacterium; assembly: GCA_958296135.1. Classification (GTDB taxonomy): domain Bacteria; phylum Poribacteria; class WGA-4E; order WGA-4E; family WGA-3G; genus AGPOR5. The sequence goes on along the minus strand of CATQHZ010000001.1, from coordinate 1,567,446 downwards.
CAGGAAGGGGTGCACGCAGCGAAGGATGCAGTATCACCGCTGCCGATCGGTATTCACGCGCACAACGACGCAGGCATGGGCGCAGCGAATTCTGTCCTAGCCGTGCAAGCCGGCGCGAACCACGTGCAAGGCACGTTCAACGGCTACGGCGAACGGTGCGGCAACGCGAATCTCGCCTCCATTATCCCAACAATTCAACTCAAACTGGGGATAGCATGCCTCACGGAGAACCAGTTGAAAGGGTTGACAGGTGTCTCGCGGTTGATAAGTGAATTGGCGAACCTGCCGCACGACGAACGACAGCCTTACGTCGGACGTTCCGCTTTCGCGCACAAAGGCGGGTTACACACGGATGCCATCCGCAAAAACCGTTTGACTTATGAACACATTGAGCCGGAGCGCGTCGGGAATACACAACGCATCCTCGTCTCCGACCAGGCAGGCCGCGGCACCATCATCAAAAAGATTGAGAAGGAATACCCGAACTACGACAAAAATTCACCCCAGGTCTTGAAACTCTTTGAGCGGCTCAAGGCGGCGGAACGCGAGGGGTATCAGTATGAAGCAGCGGAAGCATCGTTTGAGCTCCTCGCGCGCAAAGTATTTAATGGGCATGCCCCGTTCTTTGAATTCCTCGGCTATCGCGTCATCATCGAGAAATTCAGCGATCATACTATGCGTGCCGAAGCGACGATAAAAGTCGCGATGCCGCAAGGACAAGAAGTACATATCGCCGCCGATGGCGACGGACCGGTCAACGCACTAGACAACGCGCTTCGGAAGGCACTAGAGTCTTTCTATCCGTCGTTACAGGTGGTGCGGCTCATCGATTACAAAGTACGCGCGCTGGATACCAAAGCGGGAACCAGTTCAAAAGTGCGCGTGCTTATTGAAGTCAGCGACGGCGAGGCGACCTGGCGCACCGTCGGCGTTTCGGAGAACAGCATCTCCGCCAGCTGCGAAGCGTTGATCGACAGTTTTGAGTATAAACTCTACAAAGACCAGGTTGCCGCGGCGGCTGCAAGGCGCACCGGTGAGGAATTTTAGATTCTGAGAGGCGCGCTTTGGCAGCGCGCCTACTAGACTATTCTGTTTTCAAATTGTCACTGCTGTTCGTAGTTCGGGCTCCCCTGAGCCCGAACTGTCGCGACTGTTGAAACTAAACTAGTCAAGATCGGACGATTTTGAACGACATAGTCTGGACGGCGAATTTTCACAGGGGAACCCTCAAAACGGAGAAATAGTCCCGGATGTGGAGGATAGAAAAATGGGGAATTTAGCGCAGATTGAGAAGGCGGCGGAGAAGATTATCGCGCTCTGTCAAAAAGAGAAACCGACGAAGACTGACAAGGCGAGGATGCTTGCACTGCACGCCGACATCTTTAACGGCATCGAAAAACTGGCCGAATGTGAACTCTGTGGGACGATTAGCGAGATAATTGTCACCATGACGCTGGCGGAGGTGACTGCAAAGCTGTGCCAGGAGTGCGGCGTGAAGGCGTTGGAAGCGGGCAAAATCCAGAAGACAACACCCCGGCGGCAGTCCCGCCGCGCGAAAACCTCCAAAATGGCACCGAAACCGAAAGTGGAAAGCGACGCGCAGCCTGCAGAATCACCCACATCCCCCGCGGAACTGCAGACCCGGGTCGAAGCGGAGACCGGCATTAAGAAAGCCGATGTCAAGCGCGTGCAGAAAATCTTAAACGACATCGCTACCCCGATGAGTCTCACACACACGCTCACCTACGTCAAGCGCGAGGTAGACAACGCAAAGTTGAAGGTGGAGCCGGGGGCATTGGAAAAAGCGGTAGAAATTCTGATGGCGGGGTAGTCTGCCATCTAACCGTTCCCTTAGCCGTAGGGCGGGGGCCTGTTCGCCGCCGTGCCGAGATCGGTTCCTTTCCCCGTAGGGCGGGGGCCCGGCGATCGCGAATCGCCGAGGGTTTCCCCCGCCGTGCTGGAATTGAACAAAAAACGTGAATAGCCGTGGGTTGCAGACGCTTTTCACCTCAGTTGAGCGAGCGCGAGGGACAGGCCCTCGCGTTACAAGCCGCGGGGTGTACTTGTTCGCCGTGCCGCAATCGGGACAGAAAACGTGAGCGAGCGCGAGGGACAGGTTGTCCCTCACGCTACAGGCCGCGGCGCGTGCTTGGGGAAAAAGAGATACCACCGAATAAAAAAATTTGACAAATAAGTTTCTATGTGGTATTATTAATAATGTCCCTGAATCGCAACTCAGCTGACAGCGCGGTTTTCCGCAAAATTGACAACGTTTTCTATACCCTTCATCAAGCCTCCGGTTCGATGAAGGTTCTGATTCTAAACCAAGCGACAAGGAGTTTTTCTCTTATGACGTATGTAATTTGCGAACCTTGTGTTGAAGTAAAGGATAGCGCATGCGTTGATGTGTGCCCAGTGGACTGCATTCACCCGCTGCCAGCTGCCGATGAGTTTGAGGAAGTCAATCAACTCTACATCGATCCGGAAGAGTGCATCGACTGCAGTGTCTGCGAGCCCGAATGCCCCGTGGAGGCAATCTTTATGGAAGAAGATGTGCCCGAAGAATGGGAGCATTTCATCGACATCAACGCGGAATACTTCCTATAACGTTGCAAGGCGCGCTGCCGCAGCGCGCCTCCGGTAATTGGTTATCGTCAGCGCGCTGCGACAGCGTGTTGACGATAATCGGTTATGCCCTATCATGCAAACACTCCAACCTACTGAACTCAAAAGAACGAGCAGTGGCCTGGCGGTGCGCTGGAAAGATTCGCCACACAGTGAACTCTCCTACCGACTCTCTCCCCGTAGGGCGGGTGCCGGTCTCCCGCCGTGCCGTGCTCGGGACAGCAAACGCGGCGGTTTTCGCCTCGGTCGAGCGAGCGCGAGGGACAGGCCCTCGCGCTACAAGCCGCGGCGCGTGCTTGGGGAAAAAGAGATACCACCGAATAAAAAATTTGACAAATAAGTTTCTATGTGGTATTATTAATAATGTCCCTGAATCGCAACTCAGCTGACAGCGCGGTTTTCCGCAAAATTGACAACGTTTTCTATACCCTTCATCAAGCCGCCGGTTTGATGAAGGTTCTGATTCTAAACCAAGCGACAAGGAGTTTTTCTCTTATGACGTATGTAATTTGCGAACCTTGTGTTGAAGTAAAGGATAGCGCATGCGTTGATGTGTGCCCAGTGGACTGCATTCACCCGCTGCCAGCTGCCGATGAGTTTGAGGAAGTCAATCAACTCTACATCGATCCGGAAGAATGCATCGACTGCGGCGTCTGCGAGCCCGAATGCCCCGTGGAGGCAATCTTTATGGAAGAAGATGTGCCCGAAGAATGGGAGCATTTCATCGACATCAACGCGGAATACTTCCTATAACGTTGCAAGGCGCGCTGCCGCAGCGCGCCTCCGGTAATTGGTTATCGTCAGCGCGCTGCAGCAGCATGTTGACGATAATCCGTTATTCTCTATCATGCAAACATTCCAACCTACCGAACTCAAAAGAACAAGCAATAGCTTGGCGGTGCGCTGGAAAGATTCGCCACACAGTGAACTCTCCTACCGACTCCTCCGGCAGAAATGCCCCTGTGCCCGGTGCCAAGCGATGCGCACCGAAAAAAATCCGCTGCACATCTTGCCTCCGGACGATTTTTATGACAATCTACGCCTTGTCGACATTCAGCGGGTGGGACACTACGCCGTGCGATTCATCTGGAACGATGGGCATCGCACAGGCATCTATACCTTTCAGTTTTTGCGAGAACTCGCCGACGCATCCGAACCTAAAAGCGCGCCGACGAGATAGCAATTCGGCGTTTTTCGCGTGGCACCGAGTTCCTCACTCAGGGCTCGACACTGCCGCCAATAGTGCGCGTAATTGAGCGGTTTGTAGTCGCGTCGCTGCCCGATGAACGTTTTGTGGCAGCACGCCAATTCTCTCCCGTTATCAAGCGGATAGCCCCACACGCGGCAGATAACCGGACGGTGTTCATAGACGGTGCATACCCCGCCGATTAGCATCGGACATTCGGCTTCAGGGGTGCCTTTGAGCACCGCAAGCACGTCCATGCCTGATTCCTGCGTGATATTTGCCGCGTCGTAACCGAGTGCCTCGATGCGTCCGATAGAACGTTCCGCTTTCTGGCAAATGTGCGCGCGAATTTCTGGCGGCAGCGCGTCTAATCCGAGTTTCAAATCTTGAGCTTCCACCTCGCTGATCGCCATTGTCGCGGTGTTCTTGCAACAGTCAAAGCAGTTCGCCGGACATGGCGATGTCCCATATTCTTCGCGGAGCCGTCGCACGTCTCTCATCACATCGGCGACGAGTTCGTGATAGGGTTGCATAAGGGTTACCTACCTACCGAGCATAGATTGTCAGGGTGGATTTCTATAGCCACCCCTTGCAAATTAGAACGCCTTCTTGGAAGGAAATACCTTGAAATCGTAGAGCGCGTGCAGGAAGACGACGACTTTGGCACCGTTCTCCAAAATCAACTTGATCTCGTAAGGGCTCACCCAGTCAACAATCCCGCGAAAGATTTCACCCTCACGGAGAGTCACCTCAATTGAATCGCCGTTTTTCCGGGCCGCCCGCACCACTTCCGTATCTAGCGCATACGCTTCTTCGTCACGCAAGACCGGCTCCAACCGCAGTCCCTTGACAGCATCGTCCACCTCCAGAGATGCCTGCACTTTCGCCGCATCCATGTCTTTGTAGCAGTATTTCACATCCGTTTTGGCGAGAACCTGTTCCTGCCCGTTGCTGTTGAGCGTCAAACTAGAAAGCGTCATTTCTAAGACGATAGCCGGGAGCTGCACACGGTTATACAACGCGAAAAACATGGATGTCTCAAGGTTAATCTGCTTCAGGATGTAAAGATCGCCGAAGCTGAGCTGCTTAGAGGCTTGTTCAAGCGGCCGAACAGCAGGCGGTGCAGCACTAAGGCCGGGTCTCCCTTTGAGCACGGGATGTGCCGCATCTTCGGAGTGCGGCTGCCTGCGGGGGCCAGGGCCAGGTCTTGACGGAGCGGATGCGTCGGCATGCACCGCCTCTTCGGCGACAAATTGCCCCTGGTTCTGACCGGGGAACCCGGAGTAACCGCGCGGGATAATCGCCTTCCCTTGCCGCAGCCAGCGGCGTTCCGTCGGAGTCAGCAACACCTCAACGTGCTGAGCGACGAGCCCTTTCTCGCCTTCGACGACGTTATACTTCACCCGCTGCCCAACGCGAAGCTCTTCGTATTCGGGTTGTTTCATCGCCGAACTGTGCAAGAAGACATCAGCATCGCTGCTATCTTGCGCAATGAAACCGAACCCTTTATCGAAATTGTAATACTTAATCCGTCCTGTAGGCATAGTCTGCTCCTGTCGTTCTCCTCCACTTCAGGAAGGTGCCTATCGTCGTGCGGCCCGTTGCAAACCGCGCACCCGCGCCTGCAATGAAGCCGTTTTTTCTCTATGAAACACTGAGTTCTCCCGCATCTGTCGTTTGAGCTCGCCTGAGCGCAAACGGGCCCAGACCGGGAGAACTGCCTTATAGGGTGAGGGCCCGTTGTTGATTTTCGCCGGTGACATCAAAAACGGACAACTGAATCCCTCTGTTTTTTCTCTTGACACAAATCGTCTCTCTGGTAAAATAAGGCGAAAGGAATTATCCTGTCACCCTGCAAAACATTTTATCGTATTTTGATGCTATTTGTCAACCAAAATCTGCAAAGGAGAAATTTCATCGTGACCGACCTCACACATCACATTCAGACTATCCGTCTCGTTGACACGCATGAACACATGCGCCGCGAGAACGACTGGGTAGAAAAAGGACCTGATATTCTGCAGGACCTGTTCGGTAACTACGTCCCCGCCGATCTCCAGACAGCGGGTGCATCGCCAGAAGCAATGCGGAACCTGATGGACGCGTCGCAGGATGTCGCCGACCGGTTTGAAGGCATCCGCGAGGCATGGGAAGCGACACAATTCACCGGCTACGGCGAAGCTGTGCGCCTCATCGCCAAGCATATTTACGGCCTGGATGAACTCACCGGCGGAGGACTCACCACCGCACAAGACAAGGTGAAGGCACTCCAAGAACCTGGCGAACGTTACCGCATTCTCCACGATGTCGCCAATCTGGACCACGTTCAGACCGACGATTTCAGTTGGCCGTGTCCTCCCGATACATCTGGCCTCGATTTTTTCCTCTACGATTTGTCCTGGGCGACGTTTTGCAACGGACAAGTCAACCCCAGTGCAATTCAGGCCGAGACAGACATTGACGTGACTGACCTCGGTTCTCTCAGACGCAGTATGGAGGCGATTTTCGCGAAACATGCGCCGCTCGCCATCGCTGTGAAATCGCAGCATGCCTATAACCGCACGCTCAACTGGATTGAACGCAGCGATAACGAAGCGGCACAAGCACTCAACGCCGTGCTGACGCAATCGTCAGAGCAGGTTGACGAACCAACGCGCCTCTGCCTCGGCGATTGGTGTTGGGCGCGCGGGGTTGAACTCGCCACCGAGCACAATCTCCCGTTCAAGATTCACACTGGGTATTATGCTGGCAACGACCGGATGCCGGTCCGGCGCATCCCCGCGGGGAATATGTGCGCCTTGTTCGCCCGATATCTTGACGCAAAGTTTGTCCTGATGCACATCGCCTATCCTTACAACGACGAACTCGTCGCGCTGGCGAAGCATTACCGCAACATCTGGGTTGACTTCTGCTGGGCGTGGAGCATCGATCCCTATAGTTCGCGTGATTTCTTGCGCCGGTGCATCCATGCTGTGCCATCAAACAAGTTGTTCGCCTTCGGCGGCGACACCGGTTGGCCCACTAGTGCCATGGCTTACGCAATCCAGGCAAGAAACGAAATCCGGCGCGCACTTGAGGGAGAAATCGCTGACGGCTACCTCACGGAAAAACAGGCGATGGAGCTCGCCACCCGCATAATGCATACGAACCAGTATGCCTGCTTTGATGTCGAAGGCACGCGCGCCAACATCCAGAAAGCAGCGTAGCATCCGATGAACTCTTGGAACGTAGCGCGGGGGCCGTCACGGTCACGCCTACAGAAAACGTGCGTGTGTCGCCTCGCGAAAGCACGCTACCTTACTTTAACGCTATCATCTCTGCAGCCTCGCTGCAGAGATGTCCACTGTCCCCCGCGTGCGTTTAGTGGCGAAGGACAGCCCCGCGCCCTACGGGCAGGAGAACCAGTTTCGGTTATCATTTTTGCTATTCCCGAAACGCACTCAGACTCTCCGTATAGGGCGGCCGTGCGACTCCGTTCTCCGTGATAATCGCCGTAACCAACGCCGCCGGCGTGACATCAAACGCGGGACTGTAGACCTTCACCCCTTCAGGGGCTGTCATCTTGCCGAACCCTTCTGTTACCTCTGCAGCGGCGCGCTGCTCGATCGGAATCTCATCGCCGGTTTTCAAAGCGAAGTCCAAGGTAGAAGTAGGCGCGGCAACATAGAACGGAATCCCGTGCGCTTCGGCGAGGATAGCGACATTGTAAGTGCCGATTTTGTTCGCCGTGTCACCGTTCGCAGCGATTCTGTCGGCACCGACGATAACGCACTGGATTTTGCCTTCTTTCATCACCTGTGCCGCCATGTTGTCGCAGATGAGTGTCACGTCTATGCCGGCCTGCATCAATTCCCACGTTGTCAGGCGCGCGCCCTGTAAGAGGGGACGCGTCTCATCGGCGTAGACCTGGATATTCTTCCCGGCTTCGTGCGCGCTGAACATGACAGCCAACGCCGTGCCGTAATCGGATGTCGCCAAGCCGCCGGCGTTGCAATGCGTCAGAATCGTATCGTTTTCATTCAACAACGCCAGCCCGTGCTGCCCGATGGCGCGACACATCGCCTTATCTTCCTCAATGATTTCCTGTGCTTCTGCCAGTAGCCGTTCTTTGAGCGCGGGAATTTCAAGGTGGCTGTTTTCCGCCGCCGTGCGGTTTATCCGGTCTAGTGCCCAGAACAGGTTAACGGCTGTCGGGCGCGAGGTCGCCAGATAATTCGTTGCGGATTTCAGTTCCGCTGCGAATACGTCATAAGTTGCCGCAGTGGAATCCCAAATTCCGAGGACAGCTCCGAGTGCACCGGCGATGCCGATAGCGGGGGCACCGCGCACGCGCAGAGATTTAATCGCTTCCCACACCGATGCGATGTCATCGCAATAAATTTGCTTAAATTCAGTGGGCAGCAGTGTCTGATCGATCATCCGAATTCTGCCAGCTGCCCATTCAATTGTTGAGACTGCCATAGTGGCTTCTGTCTGTTCCCCGAAGTCTCAACAGATCGAGATAAGTCGAGACTTCTAAGTTCCTGCTTCATCACTTACCGCCTCCGAAACGCACCTGCCGATTTTGACGTAGGCATGCTTGCGAAAGCCAAGCATGCCGAAGATGTGTTATTCGGCTTTGCGAATAACACTGCGTCAAAATCGGAGAAATGCGAATACTACGAGGTCTTACGCGAGCTCCACAGGCGTTTTGCGTCTCGGTCAAACCAGCCGCGACGTTTTCTTTGTAGTTCTAGATACTGCAGCGAAACAATCCTTTCTCCGATTTTTGCGCAGTGCTGTTTGCGAAAGCCAAACAGCACATCTTCGGTAGTTTGTTATTACAAACTACCTACGCAAAAATCGGCAGGGAATCGCGTCGGACTTACGGCCCCCTCCACCGTCAGCGATGCATTCGCACCACCGACTATTAATCCGCTTCACACGGGGGGTTAGGACATTACGCCTGCCTCTTGGTATCGTGCAGCAGGAAACGCTCTTCACGCTCCGTTCGCCATCCTCTCACCTGAGAGATAAAACTACTTAAATCAGATATGTTACGAATTAACGAGACTTACCGAGAATTCAATCGATTTACTCGGATTTTCGGGCGCTAGCACTCTCCTCCTTTCTTGTATTGTAACATGATAGCCTGCAATTTTGCAAGCCACGTTTAGATAGGACACGTCAAATTTCCAAGTTCATCTGTCAAACGCAGGTTTTCGGCGTAATTGACAGGGCAATCGATGACAGAGGGCACTGCCTGCCTGAAAGCATCCTTGAGAATCGGCACCAATTCGTCACTCCCTTGCACACGGTATCCTTTTGCACCGAATGCCTCGGCATACTTCACAAAATCAGGGTTCGTAAAGTCAATGTGTGCCGGTCTGCCGAAAGCGTTCATCTGCTTCCATTCGATTAAGCCGTAGGCCTCATCATTGAAAATGAGCGTGACGAACGGGACACCGGTACGCACTGCTGTTTCCAATTCCTGTGAGTTCATCAGGAAACCGCCATCGCCGCAGACTGCTAAGCAGTTGCGTTCGGGATAGATAAGTTTCGCGACGTAAGCCCCCGGCACCGCGATGCCCATGGAGGCGAAGCCGTTGGAAATGATGCACGTATTCGGTTGATAGCACGGATACATCCGCGCAATCCACATTTTATGCGCGCCGACATCGGAGATGAGGATGTCGTCTTCGGCGAGCACGGAACGGATGTCGCTCAAAATCTTTTGCGGTTTCATCGGAAACGCCTTGTCGTCGCGGTGTTCTGTTATCTGAGCTAGAATAATTTTCCGCAGCGTATCGGAGGCATAGGCCGGGTCCTTCGGCTGAATCCCCTGCGCGAGCAGACACGTGAGGCTATGCTTAATATTGCCCACCATCTCAACATCGGTGACATAAGCTGCATCACTCTCGCTCGGTTCCGTGTCAATATGGACAATTTTCTTATCGTGCCCAGGATTCCAGAGACGCGGATGGTATTCCACAATGTCATATCCGATGGAAATCACCAAATCTGCCCGGTCAAATCCGCAGGAGACAAAATCGCGCGCTTGCAACCCCACGGTCAGGAGGGACAACGGATGCGTCCACGGGATGCACCCTTTGCCCATGAACGTGTGCGCAACCGGGATGTTAGTGGCTTCCGCAAACTCTGTCAGAATTCGGGAGGCACCCTGCCGGACAACCCCGTTTCCTGCGAGGATAATCGGTTGCCTCGCGTCCTGAATGAGCTGCGCGGCGCGTGCCAAACATGCATCGACCGGTTCAGCGTCACTCGGAAAATCGTGAGGAACCGGTTCGCCGATAATCTGCATTTTCGCCAGGTCTTCAGGAAAATCAATGTGCGTCGCGCCCGGCTTCTCCGCTGTTGCTACCTTGAACGCCTTGCGAATCGCTTCCGGAATAATCTCCGGCAGATGCAGCAGCGTATTCCACTTTGTCATCGGCTTGAAAACGGAGACGACATCCATGTATTGGTGCGATTCCTTGTGCATCCTGTCCAGCCCGGCTTGCCCAGTGATAGCCACCACGGGGGCCCTATCCATATTGGCATCCGCCACACCCGTGACAAGATTCATCGCGCCCGGACCGAGTGTAGCGAGGCAGACCCCGGCTCTACCGGTGAGGCGGCCGTAGACATCTGCCATGAAGGCCGCGCCGCGTTCATCGCGCGTCTGAATAAACTGGATTGGGGATTCCAAGAGCGCGTCCATTAAATCCAGATTTTCCTCGCCCGGTATCCCGAAGATGTAATCAACGTTCTCGTTTTCGAGACATTTGATAGTGAGTTCAGATGCTTTCATGTGTGCTCCGTAAAATATCTCCGTTCGTCTTGATTAACTAAAGTTTATCACGCCAGAAAAAATGAAGTTTGCCTTCTCGGTTTGTATCTGATACAATAGTATAACAGATCGCTGCTAACATTGCAACTTTTTTTTAGGATTTCCATGGCATTCATGAAAAAAACTCGCGTAACGCTCTTAATAATCTTCATTTTTCTTTTTTCACAAAACGGATGGACAGAGTTAACAGTTGATAGTTCTAGTTCTTCTGACGTAGCGGCGCATTATGCACCGACAGAATTGCTTGTGCGGCTCCGCGAGACTACTGACGTGGACAAACTCCGCGAGGCCGGCGCAACCTCGGTCTCCCCTATTTTTTCCCCAAACACGCCTGCCGGAAGACATCCGCTCCTCCGACGCAGTTATCTGATTCGATTTCAGCGTGCAGGGACGGGCGGAGATAGACATCCGCCCTTACAAAACAATCGGTTGGAACAACTGCGCGGGCAATACGAAAACTATCCGTGGGTTGAAGCAGTTCAGTTTAACACACTCAACAGATTCTGCGCGGATGTGGGTGAACAGGTTGTGCCTACCGATCCGCGTTATGAAGAGCAGTGGAATCTCCGAGCTCTCAATCTCCCCAAGGCGTGGACAGTTGAACGAGGAACGCCTGAAGTCATCGTCGCTGTTGTGGATAGCGGGATAGACAGACTGCACCCAGAGCTCCGTTCGCAACTTTGGCAGAATTCCAATGAAATTGCCGGTAATGGGATTGACGATGACCGGAACGGCTACGTTGACGACATCAACGGCTGGGACTTCAGCGATGCCCCGACAATGCCGGGACGCGGCGATTGGACAGAACGCGATAACGCACCCGACGACGAAAGCGGACACGGCACGCATGTAGCCGGCATCATCGCCGCTGAGCCGAATAACGGTATCGGCATTGCCGGTATCGCATGGAACTGTCGCCTGATGCCGCTCAGAGCCGGGTTTATTTCGGATGCGGGTGCGTTTCTGCAGAGTGACGATGTCGCCGCCGCCATCGTCTACGCCGCAGATAACGGCGCGCACATCATTAACCTGAGCTTGGGCGACCCGGCCAAGGTTTTCATTGTGCAGGATGCCGTGGCATACGCCTATCAGCGCGGGTGTGTGCTCATTGCAGCCGCAGGCAACTCTGGAACCGCCGAACCGTGGTATCCCGCCGCGCTTGAAAATGTCATCTCTGTCGCTTGGTTGCAGGAAAACGGCCGGTTGGCAGGAGATTCTAACTTCGGTGCCACCGTCGACATTGCCGCGCCTGGGGACAGCATCCTCAGCACTGAATTAGCGGAAAACTATAGCACAAAATCGGGAACTTCCATGGCGGCGGCGCACATCTCCGGCGTGGCGGCGTTGATGCTCGCTGCCAATCCAACGTGCAGCAACACCGAGATTCGGCAGATGCTCACTGCGAGCTCACTTTATCCGCAGGGGGGCCTCGTCGGTGCAGGTTTGCCGGATGCACACCTCGCGCTTACCGCCGCCACGGGCCTCATCGCGCAGCTCACTGTCACCTATCGAATGCCTATCGTAGAAATCTACGGTAGTGCCGGCGGAAACGGCTTCGCCGAATATCGGCTAGACTTCGGACGCGGCGAAACGCCGGAGGTATGGGGCCCCATTCTCCCCCCGCAAACCGAACCGAAGTTTAACGCGCTCCTGCACGAATGGGATGTCTCCGGCTTAGCAGAAGGCACCTACACGTTGCGTTTGCGCGTTATCCCTGCAGAGAGAAGACCGGGCAGTGAAAACCCGAAATTGAAACGCTATAACCGCCAACGCGCGCCTTCTGAAACCCGAAGAACTGTCACTGAAAAAATCGTCGTGGAGGTGAGCCACACAGCACCCACTATTTCCAAACATGATGCAGGGGCATGGTTTGCAGGCGATAGGATTGAGTCTGTCATCACGTGGCAAACGGATGCGCTGACTATCGGAGAAGTGGAGATTTTCCCGGATAATAAAAATACCGTAGTGCGCGGGCTTGTCCCTCGCTCGCGACGCGCGCGCACCGCTTCCATAAACCACCGTCATCTCCTCTACCTCTCTGAATTAGGCTTGCCACCCGTGTCATACGCCTATCGTCTGGTAGCGAAAAATCGTTCTGGACTCCAAACAATTGATGACAACGCGGGAAATCTATATCCCATTGAGGTACTTGATGCGCGTATTCCGACTTCGCATCTCGCACAAGCGGCATCGGCGGAGCACGGTTTGCACGCGATTGTCGCCGCCGCGGATATGAACGCCAACGGCAAGAGAGAACTTATCGCTGTGGAGACAGAAGCGAGAGGTTGGAGCTCCCCGCACATCTTTGAGGCTGATGCCGACGGAACCTACCGGAAAGTCTTCACCTTATCAGAACCCATGCGCCCTTGGGACTCTGCAGACACTGATGGAGACGGGCTCGTTGAGATTTTAGGACACGCCTTAACTGGAACGTTTTTGCTAGAGCAACCCGCCGAAGGTGAATTTCCAGCGGTGCGCACCTGGGACGCACCGCAACTGTGGGGTGGAACAATTGCAGATCTGGACAGCGATGGCATCCCCGAAATCTACTCTCGCGATTCTACGACAGCTTCCATTGCTGTCTATGAAGCCATCGGAGATAACAGTTATCGCAACATCGCAGCACTTGTAAACCCGACAGAAGGCGAAAATAACATGGGCACCAGCTTCGCAACCGGCGATTTTGATGGGGACGGACGCATGGAGATTCTCGCAGGCGACACGGATGGAGAACTCTTTGCTTACGAAGCAATCGGGAATAACCGGTATGAACAAGTATGGCGAGGCACTCTCCCGGAGGGCCGCCCGCAACTCTTTGCCGCTGGCGATTTGGATGGCGATGGACGTTCGGAATTCGCTGTCGGCGCGAAGGTATGGACAGACGATTCTGACCCCGAGCGTTACCACTGGCTCATCACGATTTTCTCGCATACGGACGGAGATAGAAATCCGCCCTTACAGACAACAGGCGGTAACACCTACCGCGCAGTGTGGAGCCAACGTATTCAAAACGCACGGAACGGCGGCAACGGACTAAACATTGCAGATGCAGACAACGATGGAAAAAATGAATTGTGCATCGCCGTGTGGCCGAATTTCTACCTCGTCCAATATGATGGAACTGATTACGTCCCGGTCTGGCACTATCCGGCGAGTAGCACTGCTAATCCGATTGTCGCTGACGTTGACAGCGATGGCATGAATGAATTGCTGTTCAACAGTAATGGCGTGTTGTCCGTTTTTGAGCGGAATGGAAAGTCGGCAGCGCAAACAGAATCGGTATCTGCTGTGCAGACTGTGCCGCTGAAATTGACTTCCGCTGTCTATTCCCCACCGAATCAACTGCTGTTGCAGTTTGACAAACAGATGGGGACATCCGCGACGCATCCAGGACGATATCAACTGCAGAATCTGGATGCTACCGTTGCTTACGCGCCGCAATCTGCCATTCTCGACCGGACGCAACAGCGAGTTGTGCTAACATTCCCTCCCGGCACTTTTCAGGCAGGCGGCCGTTATCAGATTGAAACCTTCCAGATTTCTGACATCCATGGCACTTACATCGCCGATGATGCGAGGACGTTAACCGTAGTCATCGCCGCTCCGACACTCGCCGACGCGATTGTCTACCCCAATCCTACCCGGTGTAACCAGGTCACGTTTGTTAACCTACCTGAAGCAACCCGCATCGGCATCTATGATGTCAACGGCAACCGCGTCGCCTTCCTCGCTACGACAGCGTTCGACGCGGGCAAAAAAGTTTGGCACGCGGCGGGAATTAGCAGCGGCGTTTATATCTACCGGCTTGAGACAGATACGGAGCAACGCATGGGCAAGGTGTCTATCGTCCGCTAATTTTCCGCGCCTACGCACGGAAATTGAGATGCACGAAACCCGGGTCTAACTTCAGCACATTCCGAATCGCTTTGAGAGCCTTCTCACGTTCGTTTGCCTTCAAGGCGACCAGGGCGAGGTGATAGTGCGCGTCAACCTGGTCACTCTGCAGACGAATGGCGCGCGATAGTGTGTTTATCGCCCGCTGCGTATGCCCGCGTTTTGCCAAGATCCAACCGAGTGTTGCATGATACGCCGCGACATCGGGGTTGTGGGTAACCGCTTGACGCGCCAACGCCTCGGCGAACCGCAGTTTCTGGCAGTACCGGCGCGCGGTATCAGAAACCTCGTGTGAGGCATGCAGGGAACGTGTCGCGGCAGCAGAAACGGCGCGCACGGAAACCTGCGAAAAATCCGCATACAGCCAAGCGAGGTTGTTGTACGCCTGTCCATCGTTGGGTGTCAGCAGAACCGCTTGCGCGAAAGCGCGCTGTGCATCCGCCATGCGGCCCAACTTCAGATAGGCTGTGCCGAGCGCGTTGTAAGTTTTGTAATCCGGCTGCCACGGTTCTTGCACCGATGCCTCTGCAATGAACGGGTTGCGGGGTTCAGGCGGCTGCGCAGCGACGAAGAACTCATACGCATCAACTGCCAGAGCATATTGGTTCTCCTTGAGGTAGGCAAAACCGAGTTTCTTATAAAACTGAATCGGAATCGGACCGAGGCGACGGCCGAGTTCATACGAACTAATCGCTTGCCGATAATAGCCTTCCTGGATATAAAAATCGCCCTCGGCGAGGCAACGCCTCACCTGCTCCGGTGCCTCAACAACAGAAATTCCCATCCGAGAGAGCGGACTGAGCTCCGAGCCACTCCTGCCTTGAAATCGGATAAAACCGAGTGTCGCCGCAATAAGGGTGAACCACAACATCAGATAGACGCGCGTGCGGGACACCCAACGTTTAGAAAGATAAGTGCTCGGACGCAGCAAGAGCGCGAAGACATTTGGACGCGGCGGTTCCGGCGGCGCACCATACCCCATCGGACTATGCCATACCGCGGGCGCGCTCGGTGCTAACACGGGTAGGATAACGGGCTGTCCGACTAAACGTGACGACTGTGAGATGGATAGGGAGAGTTCTTCTAATGCTGCCGATTCTTCTAGTTCACTCGGAGTGATTTCACCTGGCTCTTCCAGCGCAACCTCATCCAGTCCTTCGTAAGCGGAAGCGTCCTCTTCGATAATCTCAGCATCCCGCGGCACCGGCTCTTCCACCGCGATTTCGTCCAGTTCCTCGTTGTTATCTTCGGGGACAATTTCAACGTCCCGCGGCACCGCTTCTTCGTCCAATCCTACAGAGAACTCTTCGATGGATTCGGTTTCTTGCGCGGGCGGTGCCTCCGCCGTTTGCTTGGGACCTGGGGCGGCGGCTTCTAAAATCGGCAGAACTGTTGTCGCTGAGTTGTCGAACCGGTCTTCAGGGGGCAAAGGTTTCGACGGCTCAGGCGGTTCTGAACGATAGGCGTGCTCTTCAGATTGAGGCACTTCGGTGTCGCCATTGGGAGAGAATACCGTCTCAATATACTCGGACTCGGAGGTATCCTCTTCTTCGGGGGGCTCTATCTCCGCCGTGTTTTGCTCTTGAGGCGCGGGTTCTCCATCCGGAAAACGCGCTTCAATTCGGGCGACGCTCTTCGTCGCTTCCATCCGCGTGAGCAGTGAGGTAACGTTTTGGAACGCCTGCAACGTGGGTAGCACCCTGGGGGTGCCAAGTTCGCCGATTGCCTCCAGCATCGCCCAAACCGTTAAGTCGTTCGGCTCCGTTTCTAACGCGCGAAGGATCGGCTCGGTGGCGGCAGTTGCATTCAGGTGCTGGAGTGCCTTGGTTGCCTCACGCCGCACCATTGAATCTGTGTCTGCAAGTGCATCAAGGAGATACGGCACCGCCCTCGCGTCGCCTTGCGCGGCGAGAGTCGCAACGGCTGTCCGGCGCGCACCACTCGGTTGCGTTGAATCTGTTAAATTCTGGATGTGTTGCTCAAAGGACGACATTTTTGTATTTCGCAATGCGTTCGGCGTGCGTCTCTAGGTGATGATACCAAATTAACTTATGTAGTCCGGGTTTCCTGCGAACTAATTTGGTATGAGTCATCTCTGCCCAGGTCGGTTTGACGCTGTCAAAACTTGCATACCTGAGCCGTTTTCAATGCCAAAGCGGGCCTAACAGTCTGTGCTTCTGCGCGAATAAGAAACTAATAGATAAAACGAATTATCCCTCAAAAAGATACACGCTATATTTTCCTTGACATTTACCTTGAAATGCGTGTATTATGTAATAAACATGGTAGATAGGAGAAATTTTATGAGAAACAAGACACTCTTCATCGCCATTCTCGTGGCGTTGGCATGGCTTCCGATGCATGCTAGTGCGAGCGGCGGCACCCTGATTTTCGGGCGCGGCGGCGATTCCGTCGGGCTGGACCCGGGACACGAAATGGACGGTGAATCCTTCAAAGTCTGTGACAATATTTACGATACGCTCGTGCAATACAAAGCAGAAAATACCGAACTTGAGCCGGGTCTTGCTGAATCGTGGGAAAGTTCCGAGGACGGGCTAACTTGGACGTTTCACCTTCGCCGAGGCGTGATGTTCCATGATGGAACGCCTTTCAACGCGGCGGCCGTCCTCTTTTCACTCAACCGCCAGCACGAGGCAACGCATCCGTATCATAATGTCGGCGGTGCATACGGCTATTGGATAGATACCGGTTTGGCATCTCTGGTGGATAAAATCACCGCGCCTGATGAATTCACGGTGGCAATTCGCATCAAAAGGCCCTACGCACCGTTCATCTATACGATGGCGATGACAGCCTTTGCCATCGTCAGTCCAACAGCTGCGGAGAAATGGGGAGATGATTTTACCAACCATCCTGTCGGCACCGGGCCGTTCAAATTTGTGCAGTGGGATAGGAACGATAAAATCGTGCTTACCGCCAACGAGGCATATTGGAATGGGCGGCCGCAGTTGGATAGACTCATTTTCCGCGCGATCCCCGATAACGCCGTGCGGTTTATCAAACTTCAGAACGGTAGTCTCCACGCGATGCAGTTCCCGAACCCCGATGATCTGGTGCAGATTCAAGATGATGATACGCTTGAGCTCATCGCGCAACCCGGCATGAGTGTCGGCTATCTGGCGATGAACATGGATAAACCGCCTCTTGACAACCTCAAGGTGCGGCTCGCGATGAACCATGCCATTAACAAGGCGGCGATTGTCGAGCATCTGTATCAAGGCACCGGCATCCCTGCGAAAAACCCGATTCCGCCGACGCTCTGGAGTTATGACGACACGATTGAAGATTATGACTACAATCCGGAAAAAGCGAAACGGCTTCTCGCCGAGGCAGGGTATCCGGATGGCTTTGAGACAACGCTGTGGGCACTGCCTGTCCCGCGTCCCTATATCCCCGACGGCCGCGCCCTCGCCGAAGTGTTACAGTCCGACCTGCGGCAGATTGGCATTACGGCAAAGATTGTCACGTTTGACTGGGGGACGTATCTCGAAAAAACCAAGCATGGCGAGCACGACATGGCTCTTTTAGGATGGTTCGCTGACTTCGGTGACCCGGATAATTTTCTTTACTATCTCCTGAGCAAAACTGCCACCAAAAAACCGGCGGGGAATATCGCGTTTTACCGCAGCGATGAAATGCAGGAGGTGCTTGACAAAGCGCGAGCCACCACGAATCGTGAAGAGCGTGTCGCGCTGTATCAACAGGCGCAGCAGATATTCCATCGGGATGTACCTTGGGTGCCAATCGCGCACGCGCAGCAGATCTTGGTGGTTAACAACAAGGTTAAGAATCTCAAACTGCATCCGTTAACGTGGAAATACCTCCGACACGTCTCGCTGGAAAAATGACTTTTGGCGAGACGCACCCGATAGACGCGGTTTGTAACCGCGCTCCCTATTTGAATTGGAGAAACTTTATGAAAAACACAATCTTTTCTATCTTAACACTCGGATTGTGCCTTCTGTTTTTGACGCTGGGGCACGCAGCTGGTCCCGACGTGAACGCCGATGGCGTTGTCAATATTCTCGATTTGACACTTGTTGCCTCACACCTCGGCCAGAATGTCCCGCCGACGCAGCAACCGAATCCCGATGCCAACGGCGACGGCACCGTGGATATCCGGGACATGCAGCTCGTCTCCCTACACTTTGGCGAGACAGTGAGCATCAGCACCGGCGGCACCCTGATTTTCGGGCGCGGCAGCGATTCCATTGGACTGGACCCGGGCCACCTAATCGAAGGCGAATCCATCAAAGTCTGCGACAACATCTACGATACCCTCGTGCAATACAGTGCCGGGACAACTGAACTTGAACCAGCCCTCGCCGAATCGTGGGAAAATTCCGCAGACGGACTCACGTGGACATTCCACCTCCGGCGGGGTGTCACGTTTCACGATGGAACGCCTTTCAACGCCGAGGCTGTCCTCTTTTCGTTTAACCGCCAGCACGAACCGACGCACCCGTACCACAACGTCGGCGGCATCTATTACCAATGGGAAAGCACCGGCTTAAGTGACATCGTGGACAGGATTACCGCGCCGGATGAGTTCACCGTTGAGTTCCGTCTCCATCGGCTGCACGCGCCATTTATCTACGACATTGCATCAACGCCGTTTTCGATTGTCAGTCCCACGGCCGCACAGAAATGGGGAGAGGCGTTCTCGCAGAACCCAATCGGCACTGGGCCCTTTAAGTTTGTGCGGTGGGACAGGAAAGATAAAATCGTGATAGAAGCGAACGATAACTACTGGAACGGCCGGCCCGTTTTAGATAGAGTGATTTTTCGCTCGATTCCCGATAATTCCGTGAGGTTCATGGAACTCCAAAACGGAAACCTGCATGTGATGGAATTTCCAAACCCTGACGACTTGCCGCAGATTCAGAACAATGCACGGCTTGAACTCGTCATGCAATCCGGCTTGAACGTCGGTTATTTGGGGTTGAACATGGATAAACCGCCGTTTGACAACCTCAAGGTGCGGCAAGCGGTAAACCATGCCATTAACAAGGCGGCAATCGTCGCGCAGCTCTACCAAGGCACAGCAATTCCCGCGAAAGTGCCAATTCCGCCAGCACTCTGGAGTTATGACGACACAATTGAAGATTACGCCTATAACCCAGAACTCGCAAAGCAACTCCTCGCTGAGGCAGGGTATCCCGATGGGTTTGAGACAACGCTCTGGGCACTCCCTGTCCCGCGCCCCTATATTCCCGATGGCCGCATGCTAGCTGTCGCCCTTCAATCCGACTTGCGAAACGTCGGCATTGAAGCGGAGATTGTTACGTTTGACTGGGCAACCTATCTGGACAAAACCCAAAACGGCGAACACGACATGGCTCTTTTGGGATGGATCGCTGATACAGGCGACCCGGATACGTTTTTCTTCCCGCTCCTGAGCAAAACTGCAGCCGATAAACCGGCGTGGAACATCTCGTTCTACCGCAGCGATGAGATGCAGGAGGTGTTGGAGCAAGCAAGAACCAGCACCATACAGGCGGAACGTATCGCACTGTATCAGCAGGCACAGGCGATATTCCATCAGGACGCGCCCTGGGTGCCGATAGCGCACGCCCAACGGCTGCTCGTCATTAACAGAAGCGTTAAAAATCTCCTGCTGCCGCCTTTGCAGTGGAAGTATCTACGGCCTGTCTCCATAACTGAATAAAGCCCGGAGGCGCACTCCGGATTTCCTGCGAAGTAGGGCGAGCCCGAACTACAGAAGTTACGTTGGTATTGCAAATTATTGGAACATAATGGACAAAAAATTTTCTATCGGAGTCACGCGTGACTTCCTGAAACCCGACGGCACCTCCGATTTCGACACTATCGGTGCCCCGTCCTTTGACAACGCCGGATTACACTGGGAATATCTGCCAACTCTGACATCCACTCTCACCGCTGCGCAGGCGCGGAACTACGATGCCCTCTTAGTACTCGGCGCGGGTGTCACTACCGAAACGCTTGCCGGGGCAGATAGACTGGCAATCATTGCGAGATTCGGCGTAGGCTACGATAAAGTCGATCTTGATGCCTGCACCGAAAACGGCGTGTTGCTGACAATTGCTCCCGATGGCGTGCGCCGCCCGGTTGCTACCTCCATCATCACGTTTGTTCTCGCGCTCAGCCATCAACTTCTCATAAAAGACCGGCTCACTCGCGGCGACGGATGGGCACATAAGCAGGATTACATGGGCATGGGCCTCGTCGGACGCACGCTTGGACTTGTAGGCATGGGCAATATCGGCGCGGAGGTGTTCCGGCTCGCGCAACCCTTCGGCATGCGGCACACCGCCTTCGACCCTTACGTTTCACCCGCTGATGCAGCTGCACTTAACGTTGAACTCGTCGGACTAGATACGTTAATGCAAACCGCCGATTTCGTGTGTGTTTGTTGTCCGTTGAATGACCGGACGCGCGGACTCATTGATGAACGCCGCATCGGGCTGATGAAACCTACCGCGTACCTGATTAACACGGCACGAGGGCCCATTGTTAACCAAGCGGCACTCACCGACGCACTGCGCCATCGGCGCATCCAAGGCGCAGGGCTCGATGTCTTTGAGAAAGAGCCCATTGATGCCGCCGACCCGCTCTTGGAATTGGACAACGTTATTGTCACGCCGCATAGTATCTGCTGGACAGATGAGTGTTTCCAACGCATCAGTCAGAGCGCGTGTGATAGCATCGCGCGCGTCGCCGCCGGACAGCTGCCATCTTGGATTGTGAATTCCGCCGTGGTGGATAGCCCAAAACTGCATGAGAAGTTAAAACGGTGGCAGTGAACAGACATTTCCAAGGCGCGGTAGACGCGCTTTGATGAAGTTTCAGAAAATGAGCGGGTTATTTTTTCAAAATGTGCGCGCCCGGGGAGTGTAAGGGCGGATGTCGTTCATATCCGCCCGTATCCAGCGCGAAACAACCTGATTTATTTTTTTACTCTTTATGGAAGCGCGTCTGTTGCTAGGAGCGCGGTTATAAACCGCGCCTACCGGATACACGTGGAGGAAAAACAACTGGCACACGCATATACCCCCGGACTTAAAGTAACAGCGGGGATGACAACTCAGAAAGAACGCCGACTTCCCCTTCAAGGCGAGGTTCTTGTGCAAGTGGGAGATACCGTCAAAGCGGAAGATGTCGTCGCGAAGGCGGATTTGCCGGGCAACGTTCAACTACTCAATGTTGCAAATCTGCTCAGTGTCCCCGCTGGTGAAGTTTCGGAATACATGATAAAACCGGTAGGCGCGCCGGTCGCGAAGGACGAAGTCATCGCCATGACGAAAGGGATTTTTGGGCTTTTCAAATCGCAGGCACGTTCACCGATTGATGGCAAGATCGAATCCGTATCCGATGTGACCGGGCAGGTTATCCTCCGCGAGCCGCCGATTCCGGTTGAAGTGAAGGCTTACGCGGATGGCGCAATAACGGAAACGGTGCCGCAGGAAGGTGTTACCGTGGAAACCTACGGCACTTACATCCAGGGCATCTTCGGCGTTGGCGGCGAAACGGTAGGCGCGCTTGTCGTTGTAGCAGATGCCGCCGGCGATACCTTGACAGAAGCCCACATACAGGAAACGCATCGGGATAACATTCTGGTTGGCGGTTCGCTGGTGACAACCGATGCAATTCAGCAGGCAATCCGCCGCGGTGTGAAAGGCATCATCGCGGGGGGCATCGATGACGCAGACCTGCGCGAACTCCTCGGCTACGAACTCGGCGTAGCAATTACCGGTTCTGAAGAAATCGGCATCACGCTTGTAATTACCGAAGGATTCGGGAGTATCGCGATGGCGGAACAGACGTTCTCACTCCTCAAATCGCGCGAGGGAATGCAGACCTCCATCAACGGTGCCACACAAATCCGTGCGGGGGTGGTGAGGCCCGAAATCCTTATTCCGTTAGCAGCGCAGGCGGACGCTGGAGCGCAAGGGCCTGTCTATCAGCGTGAAGAGGCAGAAAGCACCGAGGGTATTTTAGCAATTGGAAGCCCCGTCCGCGTCATTCGTGAGCCCTATTTTGGCAAATTGGGACGTGTCACCGCGCTGCCCGTGGCACTCCAACAATTGGAGACAGAGGCAGATGTGCGGGTGTTGCAGGTTGAATTGGAAGAGGGACAAACGGTGACGTTGCCTCGCGCCAATGTTGAGGCGATTGAGGAAGGCTAAATGAACACCATTTTATCGCAAATGCCCATCGATTTGGGCGATAATCTGCTCCTCCGATTTGCCACGCTGGAGGACGTTGACGCACTTGCCGATTTCAACACGCGTCTCCACGAAGGAGAAGATAATGGGGTGTCTACTCGCGACCTGATGTCCGGGGGGCATCCTACCTGCAAGGCGAGCGATTTCACCGTCGTTGAAGATACGCAGACCGGGAAGAGCGTCTCATCAATGTGCCTTATCTCGCAGACATGGACATACAGCGGGATTCCGTTTCAACTGGGACGGCCCGAGCTTGTCGCCACCGAGGAGGCATATCGGCGGCGCGGGTTAGTGAGAAAGCAGTTTGACGTCATTCACGCGCTCAGTGAGACACGCGGCGAACTGATGCTCGGTATCACCGGCATCCCGTGGTATTATCGCCTGTTCGGTTATGAAATGGCACTGGATATGGAAGCGGAGCGGGTTATTGACGCGCTCCACATCCCCCAGTTAAAAAAAGGGCAAACCGAAACGTGTCGCCTCCGCCCGCGGATGGCTGCGGACAACGCCTTCATTCAGGAAGTTTACGAAAACGCAATTGAGAAGAACCTCTTCGCGTGCCCGCGTTCGCCGGCAATGTGGGAGTATGAATTCAACGGCCGCTCCGAAGGCAGTGGAGACCGGGTGGAGTGGATGATTATTGAAGATATGGAAGACACCCGGCTTGGGTATGTGCAATATTTACCGTGGCATTTCGATAACTTCATCGTCACGCAACTCGAGCGCAAACCGGGGATAGGCTATCTACATCTGATGCCATCGCTGCTACGTGAACTGTGGAAACAGGCGAAACGAACACCTCCCGCGAATCAGACTGAGCGCGAAAAAGCGACGGGTATCCAATTCATGCTGGGGCGCGAGCATCCCGCCTATCCGGCGTTACCGAAAGATGTCACCCGAAAGGGAGAGCCGTATGCGTGGTTTATACGAGTGCCGGATTTAATCGCGTTCCTGCGGCACATCCAGCCTGCACTAGAGAAACACCTCATCGGCACGGTGGCGGAAGGCTACACCGGCGAACTGAAACTCAATCTCTATCGGAGCGGCTTGCACCTGAAATTCAATAGCGGCCGGATAACGGATATTTCCGATTGGCGCGCGGACTCAGTAGAAGATGGCGATGCCGCTTTTCCAGAACTTACCTTTTTGCAACTGCTCTGTGGCCGGTGCCGCACAAATGAATTAATCGCCAATTTCGTCGATTGCTGGGCAAATGACACAGCAGCTGTGTTGCTTGATTGCCTGTTTCCGCCATTTGCCAGCGAGGTGTGGCGAGTGAGTTGATGTAAGGGCTGATCTCTCTATCCGCCCATAACCCGCTGCAAAAAGTCCCGGTTCCCTTACTGAAGCTTCATTAGATTGAAATGACGACGCAAGCCCATGCCATCTTCAATATTGCGCTACTCTCTCGGCAAGGAAAGCCGTATCGCCACCGCTACGCCTTGATAGGCGCGGTGCTCCCAGACCTGCCGATGTTCATCTTCTTTGCCGTTGAGGCGTTTATCCGCCGAACACCGCAGCACGAACTCTGGAACACGCGGTATTTCATCCAAGAATGGCAGAACTTCTTTGATTTTTCCAATTCTATCCCGCTGATCTTCATCTTGTTGGGGGTAGCCTATTATCATCTCAATTCAGAGAAAATAACGGTGTTGGCTTGGAGCATGCTCATCCACTGCAGTTTTGACTTTTTTCTGCACAACGACGACGCGCACCATCACTTTTTCCCACTCTCCGACTTCGCCTTCCAAAGCCCTATCTCCTACTGGGACGCGGCGCATTACGGGCACATCGTCGCCCGCATTGAAGTCTTGGCGACACTCGCAGTTTCATTCTATCTGTTTCGGCGGTTGCAAACGCGGGCAAGCCTGTGGGTTTTGGTGGGAGTGAATCTTTTTTCGGTGGCGGGTTATTCTGTTTTTGCGTTGACTTAAAATCCGCTTATTCTGTATAATGTGAAAAACCTTAAAGAAGCGTCAAGACGGCCTGGTCAGTCACACCCACTGAAACCCAGAAGCCCTAACCAAACGCTTCGAGAAAAACAAAAATGCCGACACCCGAAAACATCGAACGCATCTTAAACCTATTACAGAATCTCCGCGGCCTCGAACCCCTGCGCGAACTCTTCTGGCGAGAACTCAACTATACCCGCATCGATGAGCCTATCGCCGAACTGCCCGATTCTCTCGCCGACTGCCTCGCTGAACCACCGCGCCGATTTGCCGCCGCCGGCAGCAACAACGATTTCCACATCCTCTACGCGCACCTCAACACCGAAAAACTTCGGAAAACCGATGAACGCCAACTCATCGCGCACCTGCAGACGCGATTCTCGCACGCGCTCTACATTTTCAGCAATGCTGCGCAAGACCACTGGCACTTCGTCAACGTCACACTCGTTCGAGAGGCACGCGAAAAACGCAAGGCCCGCCACCGCTACCGGCGCATCACTATCGCACCCGACGCACGACTCCGCACCGCCGCCGAACGCATCGCAATGCTCAATCTGGAAACACTCGGCACCGATGGGCTCTTTGAAAACCTCGACCACCTGACACCGCTGGACATTTCCAACCAACACGAGGCCGCCTTTGATGTCGATGCAGTGACAGCGCAGTTTTTCGCCGACTACCAGCGCGTCTTCAAACGCCTCCACACCGAATTGGAAACGCAAACCGCTGATAAAAAGTGGGCGCACGATGCCGCGCAACAATTCCTCAGCCGCTGTCTCTTCCTCTACTTCCTCCAGCGAAAGCGGTGGTTGGGAGACAATCCGGACTTCCTCCGGACGTTCTGGGAAGCGTATCAACGCCATCGACACCGGGAGGGCTCTCCTACCGAAGAACAGCGAAACCCGACGGGCACGACACCGGGAGAATTTGTCGACAAGTGGCTCAACGTCCTCTTCTTTGCCGCGTTTAACAAGCGATTTCATGGCGGGTATCGCTATTTCCCACACGACATCCGTGACACACTGCAACACGCTCCCTATCTCAACGGCGGGTTGTTCCGAGAAAACGAATGGGATACCGAGTATGCGACAACCATTCCTGATACCCTCTGGCTAGAGATATTCACCTTCTTTGAGGGATATAATTTTACCATCGCCGAGGATACACCCTTGGAACAGGAAGTCGCCGTAGACCCCGAGATGATCGGCAAAGTCTACGAGAGTCTCGTCAGTGTCTCTACCGAAACCGATGAACGCGGCGATGCCGGCATCTTCTACACGCCGCGCATTGAAATCGACTTGATGTGCCGCCTCGCGCTCGTGGATAACCTCACAAATCACATCGGTGAAGCACACAAGCATAAACTTTACGCGGCACTCTTCACGTTTGACGAGACAGAGAAGGCAGCCGCCGATGCACAACTCGCCGAGCAGTGGGCAGCCATCGCCGCGCATCTCACCCGCATCACCGTGTTGGATCCGGCGTGTGGAAGCGGTTCGTTCCTCGTCGGCATGCTCCACATTCTCGATGACCTGGGTGAACGCGCCGCGCGGCACCTCGGCGCATCTGTCCCCTCCCGTTTTGAACGCCGCAAGGCCATCATCGGGAAGAATCTCTACGGCGTGGACGTGATGCCGTGGGCCTGCAAAGTCGCCGAGCTGCGGCTATGGCTCGCGCTCATCATTGAGGCGGAGATTCGCGAGGCAGAACTGCAGATTCGCGAGGCACCGCTGCTCCCTGATTTTTCGTTTAACCTTCGGCACGGGGATAGTCTGGTGCAGGACATCGGCGGGATGAACCTCGCGCAGACGCGCGCGTTGGGCAGTGGCGTGCCGAGTGCCATCTCGCGCAACATCTCAAATCTGCAAGCCGAGAAACTCAAGTTTTACCACAACGAGCGCGAGCGGAAATATGCGGAGAAAGCGGATGTCCAACGCGCCGAGAACGCGCTCTTCCGAGACATCTTGGCAGCTTACGAAACCCAACTGCCGCGGCAAATCGAAACAACGCGGGACTTGCTGAAGGCTCTCTCTGCCGAACAACTGATGATTTCAGAAATAGGCGGACCGGAAGAAACGCAGCTTGACGCGCTGACGCAGCAGAAGCAGGCGGAATTAGCACGGCACGAGGCGAACCTCGCCCAGGTCCAGCAGGCCCTCGGTGCGTTGAAAACGAACACTGCGCCGCCGTTTGTGTGGGATATCGCCTTCGTGGAAATTTTCAATCAATACGGTGGGTTTGACATCATAATTGAGAACCCGCCTTATGTTTCCACGAAAAAGATCGCCGATCCGACGTTATCCCGATACGAGGTAACACCCGCTAACACGAAGGCGTATAAAGCGAAGTTGGCGCGTTCTGTCTATCAGGCGTTCCCCGAATTCTTCGGGTATCAACCGGAGAAGGATACGAAGGAAAACCCGGCCGCTGCTGTCACACACAAATTAGATGGCAACAGCGACCTCTACGTTTACTTCTATTTTCATGGGCTCTCGTTGCTAAATCCGAAGGGCCCCTTCTGCCCCATTACCTCTAATGCGTGGTTAGATACACTCTACGGCACAGATTTGCAGGAGTTCTGCCTCAGACAGTGCCACCTCAAAATGGTTTTAGACAATTCGGTGCGTCGTTCCTTCGCCTCGGCAGATGTCAACACCGTTATTTGTCTGGTCGCAGTTACAGATAACAGCCAAGACTCAGGTTTACAACATACCGCGCGATTCGGCACCTTCACCGAACCGTTTGAGGCAGTCTTAGATGCTGTCATCTTCTACGAAATCGAAACGGCAACAGAGCGCACTCGTACACCGGAGCACCGAGTTCATCCCATTTCACAGAAGGCACTTCTAGCCAGTGGAATGGACAAACAGGCGAGATACAAAGGCGACAGGTGGGGTGGAAAATATCTCCGTTCACCCGACATCTATTGGCATCTTTTGGAAAAAGCACAAGATAAATTTGTCCGCGTGGAGGATGTCGTTGACAAACTTCGGATGGGAATTACGACCGGGGCAAACGATTTTTTCATACTGGCTCCGGAAACAATTTCACACTGGGGTATTGAGGCAGAGTTTTTACGCCCAATTATCGCCAGTCCGAGAAACGTGAAAAGCATTGAGGTAGCTCTGGACGAACTTCGGAATCAACTCTTTCTATGCGCAAAAACGAAAGAGCAATTGATAGGCACTTCTGCCTTGGCATACATTGAATGGGGTGAGTCAGAACGTTTTAACCGAAGAACGGCTATCCAAGCCAGACGGATTTGGTACGATTTGCGTCACCCTTCGCTCTCACATCTCAGCTTCCAGAGGCGCAGTTCATCAACATCAAGAACGCTGTACGCTCGCGACGGATGCTATGTGTTAAACGGCTTCATAGAAATCTCTGTGCCGGACAGCTTGAGAATTCCCCTCTGTTTCTCGCTCAATTCCACGCTCTTTCAGTTAATGGCGAATCTGGGAGGGAGAGCGAATCTAGGCGGCGGCGTGTTGGAGATCACGAATTACGAATTAAAGAATCTACTATGTGTTAATCCTAACTTCATGTATGTGAAGGTGGGGGGGGGTAGACGCATCCCTCCTCGCATCCGAAGAATGGGACGTTTTACGGCCTTCACCAGCGCGCATCGCAATCGACAACGTCATCTTTGACATCTTAGAATTGACGCAAGGCGAACGCGATGGCGTTTACGAGGCGGTTAGGAACCTCGTTGAAACCCGCCTGAAAAAGGCGAAGAGTTAATTTATGAACCGATTTTCTTTCCGACTGCACCACGTTCTCGCGCTGTTTTGCCTCCTCGCCGTGAGCGCGGGATGTGCCGGGACAACTTCCAACGTGCAGATGCCGCCGGCAGACGCGGAACAGTTAGACTTTATCCTGAACACGCTTCAGGCGCGATACGCGCTGACCGGCTCCCTCAAAATTACCAAGATGATGGTGACGATTGAAGAGGGCGAACGCAGCGAGGAACTCCGCGAATTGTTATGGTATAAGAAATCGGCTGCAGGCGGAGAACTCCTCCATATCCAAGCATTGGGCGCGTTCAATGAGACCCGAGGTGTCGCCATTGCAAACCAAGACGCGAACCAATTCCTCCTCGCGCTCATCAACGAACAGAAGGCTTATGTCGGCGAGTTATCCGACGGTGCTTTGCGCGAAATTTTCGGCGTAGATCTGCGCGTCTCCGATGTACTGAGTGCCATCTTCGCCAACCCGTTCCTTGACAAACGCACCGATACGCTCACGCTTGAAAGTTCCGGCGCAAAGTTCGTCATCACGCGCCCGGGGGTTCAAGAAGGAGACGTGGATACTATCACCGGCTTCGTGCGAGACGAGGAGCCGCGCGTGACAGAATGGCGCGTCCATGACAAAAACGGCGCGCTCCAGCAACGCGCCGCATTCGCTGACTACCGAGAGGTAGACGGAATCCTCCGGCCTCATAACGTTGAAATTGAACGGCCCCTCGAACAAACTCGCGTCACGGTGAAAATCGCCAAAGTTGAAATGAACGTTGAGATTCCAAATAGCAAGTTTAACCTTGAACCGTTTTTGACGGAGGATATTGAGATAATTCCTTTAACTACGCCCTAGCGTGGAAAATTCTCTGATGAAAAAACGCACCTTGCGGGTTCACGCCCACGCCAAAATTAACCTCTATCTCAACGTACTTGGCAAGCGCGACGATGGCTACCACGAACTAGAGACGATTTTCCATTCGGTTGCACTGCATGACGACGTTATCATCAGAGAACACAATGCGAATGAGATAGTAGTCCGCTGCGAACACCCAGGTGTTCCGCATGATACTCGCAATCTCGCCTATCGCGCGGCGCAGTGCCTCAGCGATGCCATCGGCGGGATAGGCGGCGTTGTGATTGACATCCACAAACGTATCCCCGTCGCGGCAGGGCTTGCTGGCGGGAGCGCGAATGCAGCCGCGGTCCTCCACGGAATCAATCAACTTTTCGCCCTCGGTTTCACACAAAACGAATTAATGCGGATGGGGACACGGTTAGGGGCAGATGTGCCGTTCTGTTTGCACGGCGGCGCGGCGTTCGGGCGCGGCATCGGGGATGTGCTAACGCCGCTTCCCGCGCTCCCGGACATCCCCCTCCTGCTTTTAAACCCCGGCATTGCAGTTTCTACTGCAAATATTTTCAAAAATTTGAATTTTTTCTTGACAAACGCGGAAAAATGTAGTATAATTATAGAGACAGTTGTGAAAAAGGGTGATATTGTCGGGCTCGGGAAGAATTTATACAATCTTCTCGAGGCACCAGCGTTTTCCATGTATCCCGAAATTGCCGCGCTCAAAACCGAGTTAGCTACGCAGACTGCGTGTCACGGCGCGTTGATGTCGGGGAGTGGGGCCACGGTGTTCGGACTGATGAAGGACATTGCGGCGGCGCAGCGGAGTGCATCGCTCTTTAAAAACAACCTCCCTTTCTGCACAACGACAGCGACAAGTTCCGTTGGAGTGTCTATTGATTGATTCTTAAAGGGCGGTGGCCAAGCGGTAAGGCACAGGTCTTTGGAACCTGCATGCGTAGGTTCGAATCCTACCCGCCCTGTTTTCTTTTCTTATGAGGGAATAATACGCAATTCACCTCTGTAGTTCGGGCTCGCCCTGCTTCGCAGGAAACCCGACAGAAACGAGACGATTCAAACGAATTTGGTATAAAAATGCAACAAGCGAAATTAGAGGTTCAACCACGCAACACTTTCGGGAAGCAGCGCGCGCGTGCGATGCGTCGGGCAGGCGATTTCCCAGCAGTCTTATATGGCCGCGGGCAGGGCACCGTGCCGATTCAAATCAACGCGCGCGACTTTAAACAGTTCCTCCGTACCTATGGCGAGAACGTCATCATTAATATGGAAGGCACCGGGGGTGATGCCGAAACGGTAATTATCAAAGAGATTCAACGCGATTCGGTGGAAAAACAGGTTCTGGTGCATGCGGATTTCATCAGAATCTCGTTAGATGAACCAGTCACTTCAGCTGTGCCGGTTGTTTTGACAGGTTCCGCACCTGGCGTGCAGCAGGGCGGCGTGCTTGAACTCCCGCTCCGTAACATAGCCCTTCACTGCCTTCCAGCACAGATGCCCAACGAGGTGTTCGTAGATGTCAGCGCGATGGAAATCGGCGACACTTTCCATGTAAGCGACTTCTCCTTCGCCGAGGAAGTTGAGATATTGGATGACCTGCAGCGAATAGTTGTCACAGTGAGCCAGCCGCGCATCCAAACTGAGACGACAGAGAGCGAAGAGGGAGAAGGGGAAGGCGAAAGTGAAGGGGAAGAAACCACCGATGCGCCCGCTGAACCTGAGGTTATTTCCAAGAAGCGCGATGCCGGTGAATAGTTCAAGCGTTCTCGCAGGAATCCTCCTGTGGACGCTGATGGCACTCAGCAGTGTCGCGCAAACCCCCTCCGTGCGCTTCATTGACGCGGCGGGAAAGACGCTCGCTGACGTGCCAACCGTCCTTCAATCCGAACGGATTTACTTACCTGTCGACGCGGTGAAAACGGTATTTGATGCGGCGATGACGCAGCAATACAATCTGCCCAGAAAACGGCTCACCCTGAAAACAAAGGGGAAAACCCTCCGATTGGAAATGGGCACAGCTACCGTCAGCATCGATGCCGGCAAACGGACGATTGAACTCTCAACGCCGCCACGGGTTATCCAAGGGAAACCGATGCTGCCCATCGCTTTTTTCACCGAGGTGCTACCTGTTCTAGACGACATCGAGGTGCTTTACAATCCCAGTTTACAGCGCATCCGGCTCATGCCGAAAACTGTCTGGGAACCTTCCGAGGCAGGAACCGCGCCAGAATGGACAGTCATCATCGACCCGGGGCACGGCGGCCCAACCGACCGGGGATGTGAAAGCAGCACCGGGCTTCTTGAGAAAGATGTCGTCCTCGCGCTGGCGAGACAAGTCCAAATCATCAGCAGACAGCACGGATATCAGGTGCACCTTACCCGTGAAACGGATGTGAAAAAAACGCAGCTTGAGCGTCTTCGGATTGCAAACCGAAATCAGGGCAAACTCTTGCTCAGTTTACACTGCAACGCCTCCTTTTCACCGCAGGAAAAAGGCATTCGGATTTACCTCAATAACCCCAAAGGGCAACTCCGTTTCCCAACCGCTGCGAATTCAACGCTGACTGGAAACCGATTAAAGATTTTATCCCAAGCCAATTTTCTGAAACAGAGCCAAGAATTTGCCGCAGTGCTGCAGAAGGAACTCAATTTCTTGACAGAAACCCCGGTAGTCATCACCGAATTACCGCTTGTGGCATTGTCAAAGGCCTATATGCCGGCCGTGCTGGTGGAACTCGGATACCTCTCTCATGCGGAAGATTCAGGCAGACTCGCCAACCGAGAGCATATTACAAGCATAGCGCAGGCAATCGCCCGTGCTATCCAGACATACCGCGCTTCCGTTAGCCAGTAATCGTTGATTTCAAATTTGCCCTTTACCGTAGGGCGAGGGACTTTCCTTCGTTTTTGGCCCTCGCCGTGCATCTCTCAGCAGCCTTTACCGTAGGGCGAGGGCCGTTACGGTCACGCCTACAGAAAATGTGCGTGTGTCGCCCCGCGTTAGCACGCTACCTTCAACGTTGTCATCTCTGCAATCCCGCTGCAGAGATGTCCACTGTCCCTCGCCTGCACAAGAAAAAGGATAGAGGTAAAACCAATGAAAAGACTCTTGCTAGTATGGGGCATCACCTTAGCCGGCATCGCAATTGGACTCGCCGCAACGCTATACCTGATTTCCCAGTCAAAGCTGACAGCAATTCCGCTGCCGCCACCCCCATTGCCAGCAGCGGCAAACCCAACTGATACGCCGCCGCCTCAAAATGTCAACCTCTTTCTTTTACAACCCACAACGCTCAAACTCGTCCCCGTGAAAACCGACCGGCGACTCTACGCAGAAAGAACCAAACGCCTCAAACAGATAGTCACAGCACTCATTCAGGCGAAACCACCCAACTTCAGAAACCCCATCCCAGGCGGAACCCAACTTCACGAAGTCTATGTCGATAGCCAAGGCACCGCTTATTTGGATTTTTCACGACACCTCACCGACGGACACATCGGCGGAACCCAAGCAGAATTTCTGACCGTGGCGGCTATCCTGAAAACTGTCTTTGACGCATTCCCAGATAAAATCAAACAGGTGCAGTTTCTCATTGATGGTAACGAAGTTGAGACACTTGCCGGGCACCTGAATCTTTCGCAACCCTTGCGGTTTTAACACGGATAACCTGACGCAACTTCTTATGTCACTAACATCGGAGGGTTGCGAGCCCAAACTACAGTAGTTAATTTGGTATGAGTCCTGATGGAGAAACAAACCTGTGAAACTCATCATCGGGTTGGGAAACCCCGGGCCGCGCTACGCAAACACGAGACATAACGTCGGTTTTCGCGTGCTTGACACCCTGATGGAGCGGGGACGTAACAAAATCGTACCGCGCTACAACTCTCTCGTCATGGAGACAACGCTTCACGAAACACCCATTGTCCTTGCAAAGCCGCTTACCTATATGAACAACAGCGGCAGAGCCATCGCAGCACTAGTGAATCAACTGGCAGTGCCGCCCACGGAACTCTGTGTCGTCTATGACGATATTCACTTGGATGTCGGCACAATTCGGATGCGCCGGAAGGGAAGCGACGGCGGCCATAACGGCATGAAGTCTATCATCGGCAGCCTGCACACAAATGAGTTTCCGCGCTTACGCATCGGGGTTGGAGAACCCACCGGCGCGCAGGTAGATTATGTCCTCAGCGAATTTTCAGAAGCAGAGGAACCGGCGATAGAAGAAGCCATCCAACGCGCCGTTGAAGCGATTGAAACCTTCGTCAGTGACGGAATTCTCACCGCAATGAATCGGTTTAATGGTAGGTAAAAAATGGACATAAAATATCGCATCCACAACCTTAACGAGATACCGAGCCCTTCGCTCGTCGTTTATTTAGCAATTGTCAAGCAGAATATTGCACGCGCCATCGCGCTCGTCGAAGGAGATACCTCCAAACTCCGGCCGCACGTCAAGACGCATAAGACAGTGGAGGTTGTCGCGCTGGCGCGCGAGGCAGGCATCCTCAAGCACAAATGCTCCACTTTGCGCGAAGCGGAAATGCTGGCGCAGGCGGGAGTCGAGGATATTCTGATCGCGTATCAACTAGTCGGCCCAAATATCGCTCGGCTCGTTTCGCTACAGCAAGCGTTCCCGAATACCGATTTCAAGATTCTGGCAGACCATCCCGACATCGTCGCTGCCCTCTCTGCCGCGATGACGAAGCACGGGTTAACCCTCAAAGTCATGCTCGACCTGAACGTCGGAATGAATCGCACCGGCATTTCCATTGGCGATGCCGCCGTGGAGATATACGCGCAGATCGAACGTGCTGCTGGATTGGAACCGTGGGGATTGCACGTCTACGATGGGCATATCCACGATGAAGACATCGCCGAACGCCGCGTCTCTTGCAACCACAGTCTCGCCCAGGTCGAAGAAATGCAGGATAGACTCACTGCCAAGGGCCTCAACGTGCCCTTAGTCGTTATGGGCGGCACACCCACATTCCCCATTTATGCAAAGACACCGGGGGTTGAGGCATCGCCCGGCACGTTCGTCTTCCACGATGCCGGTTATGCTACGCGTTACCCAGACCTCGGGTTTACGCCCGCGGCGTTGTTGCTAAGCCGCGTCATTAGCATTCCTACCGAAAACCGCTTTACCCTAGATTTAGGGCACAAAGCCATCGCTGCAGACCCGGACGGCGTGCGCGGTGTCATCTTAAACGTGCCCAGTGCTGAGGTAGACAAACAGCATGAGGAACACTGGGCAGCTAACGTCCCAGCGGGGAACTCCGTTTGCATCGGACAGGAAGTCTACGTCTGTCCGACGCATATCTGCCCTTCGGTGGCATTGCATCAATTTTACTATGTGGTGGATACAGATGGGTATTGCCGGGAAACGTGGGAGGTTGCAGCGCGGAATCGGAACTGAGCCAAACCTTCAGCAGATTAGAGATTACCGGCATCGGACAAAACCGCTGCCAAATTCCTGCTTTGTCCGCATTTACTCTTCTTAATCGCTGCATTCTGGTTCCGAAAGCGGACTTTGGCACGTTCAAGTTTGTAGCGCTGCGCCCTATCCATTCCACCGCCGTGAAACAGAATCGGAACGCAGGTAGTTTTGAACGCGCTGAGAGCCGAACGGACTTCTTCGTTCAAACGTCCAAATATGTCTGAAACATAGTCAGCCCCACCTTGCAATTGGCTGGCCACCATCGATGCTTTGAAAGTGCCGCTCTTGAGTTCAATCAGGACGATAACCAGACTACTTTGTGCAACGTCGGCGTAGAACAAGACATAATCACATCGGCGCGTGTGTGTTTTGCGCTGTCTAAACTCACATTCCAGATCGACGATAACCCGCTCGGGCGGGACATCAGTCAGGTAGACACGGCATCCGTCGCCACTACACGAATGACAAAGGCATTGCCCACTTACCTGCCTCCGAATTTCGCCAAGAACTTCACTCAATATCACCTGTTCCTACCTCCTATCAATTTCCTCAAGCCGGTCTTGGAGATGAACGGACCTGTTATAGAGTTTATCAGCTACGTCTTCATAATCCGACGGTTCCACGCCGACACCGCGGTTGAACGGAATAGGCTTTACCGCGTCTCCCTCATGAAACCACCACGCTCCAACTTCCTCCGGTAACAGCCAATTCGTCCGGATGTCCCCATCCTCCCAGCATCCGCCTTTCTGCTTGAGTTCACCCAGCCGAATCAGGTTCGCAATCTCTTTGAGCAACCAGTCGCTGTGCGTCGTGAGCACCACACGCACCCCCGCGCGGACTAAGCGCGCTAAAGTTACCGCCATTTCTGACTGAGCCCCCGGATGCAAGTGAGCCTCCGGTTCCTCAATGATGAGCGTATCCCCTGGACCGATGCCGCCGCGGAGCAGTAACACTAATGGCGCAAGTTCAGATACCATTGACGAAACCCGAGTCAAACGAACCGCCTCTTTCAGTTTTTTTGTCCGATAGAAAAACTCCGGATATCCTCCGCGCCCGGGCTTCATGAATATCTGTCCGGCAAGAACTTCTGACTCCAAGGCATCAGCAAGGGAAGTTATCCGCTCATCAGGCTCATCAGATTCATCGTAGAGGATGAGGTTTTTCATGAAATCTGCTATCACGCCTGAAAACGTTGGAACCTCCAAGGGGGCCAAACCCACACGCGCCGCCCGCTCAACAAGCGAACTTGCAATGATACGGTGACTCTGAATAATGCCGCTCCGAGCAGCCGGCAAATAGTAACGCTGGCGTGCTGCACCCTTCAGCCCATGGAAAAATTCTGGAAAAAGGACTGAGAGCTCGTCATGGCTGAGACTCTTCTTCCCGCGCCAATTCTCCTTGGAGAGGATAACCATATCCTCGTTGAACGCGCTCTCCGTGTTGATATCCGAATCCGTCGCCCGCATCTTGAACTGCCAGAGTTCTTGCATTTCCTCACTGACTCTCAACCCTACCGCCATCTCATTTTCTTCGGTTAACGGAATCATCTCCGAAACGGCTTTGATGTCAAAACAACGGATGAGCTCTGCCGCCAACTCCTGCCCAAAAAGTTCCGATTGCTTGAAACTCTCCTGCACTAACTCACGCGTAGCTTGTGGCAGATCCCTGAAGGTGAAAGGCCGGCCGCTCTCCATCAATTTGTTGACGATACGGCGAGTTTCTTCCAGTGACGACGCTGCGAAAGCAGCCGAAAGCGCGGTACGAGAACGTCCGCCGAATTTCTCAATCAGACCCCCGAGTGCTCTCGGCAACAAGAAGCGCGAGAAACCGCTAGAAACGCCGTGCAACGCATAGAGAAGCGTCGCAAAATAGGTTTTCCCAGTATTGCTCGGACCGACAAATACCATCAGCGGACGCAAATCCACCGTGCCTTCAACTATCGGGCCAAAATTTCTAACCGAAATTTCAACGTTCGGGGGAGTGTGACATTGTTTTATTTCGCGCATGCTCATTCTCCTCAGCCGACTTTGCCGGATGCACCTTCAGAATTGCATCCACCAACTTATCCGCACCAAACCGCACCACATCTGTCGCCGGCAGGCCCGTTTCCGCCTCCGCCGCAGCGATAGCTGCAAGTGCCTCCGATTCAGATAAATCGAAGCAATTCAACGCCAAACCGATAACCTTCGCCGGTTTAATCGGCGCAGCCATCATCTCATATTGCGCAATCATCTGCAGCAGCGAAGGCAACGGCACCGTATAACGCGCCACCGTGTCCCGCGACGGTTGATGACAAAATATCATCGCATCCGGTAGGCTTCCGTGGAGCAGACTTAACGTCACGCCGGAATACCCCGGATGGACAAGGGAACCCTGGCCCTCAACGAGTAACACATCATGGGCCCGCGTGCCTGCCAGCACAATCTGCTCAGCAGCACCAGCAGTGAAATCGGAGACGACAGCATCAATCGCAATACCCCATCCCCATACCATAATGCCGTTCTGTCCCGTTGGACAAAATTCGGCGCGGACCCCGCGTGCCTTCGCAGCGTTCGTCACCTCTATGCCCGACAACATCTTCCCAACGCGGCAATCCGAACCGACGGTGAGGATAACGGTGGATTTCACTTCCGCAGCTTTGCACGTCGCCACCGGCAAATGAGCCGGCGGTTTCCGCGCGTCCCACAAGACAACATCGTGCTTCGCGGCGAGCTCGGCGAGTTCGGCATCTTCGCTCAGAAATCGATGAAGCCCGCTCATGACATGCAACCCGCCAGCGATGGCTTCGCGAAGAACAGCGCGCCACGCACTCGGTAACTCGCCACCGGGCGGCGCGATGCCGATGGCCAGCATCGTCGGTTGAAACTGCATCGCCTCCGCCAGGTCGCGGACTACCGGGATACCCGCCCCAATCTCAATAACCTCGCTAACGTCTCGTCCCGCCTTCGCGCTATCAATCACGGCGACAACGTTGTCCGGAAGATAACGCACCAGCACCGTCGCTGTCTTCGATGCTAGGATGCCAAACGAACCTTCTGCGAGAATCGCTATTCTGTGTGATTTAGGCTGTAATTGGTTGTTCATTTCCCAATAGTTTAACACAAAGCCGGTTAAATCGCAACCGAATGTCAGGCCGACACCAGAACAATTCAGCTCTCGGATAAACAGTCAGGACAGATATAGACATCTACCATGACAATGGAGAGACCGGCAATTGAAAACGAAATCATCCTGATATTGACACAAAAACGAAATGATGATAGAATTCAATTCATGCGAATTGTTTGTCAAGAAAACCTCAATGAAAAGTTGTTCGCCCTCTACGAGCAACTCCGTTTGCAACACGGCGCGCTGATGTGGTGGCCCGCAGAAACACCCTTTGAAGTGGCACTCGGCGGCATCTTAACGCAAGCCACGTCGTGGAGAAACGTGGAAAAGGCTTTTGAGAACCTCAAAACCGCCGGTGCTTGGACACCCGCACAGATTCGCGCCACTAGCCAAAGCGAACTTGAAAAACTCCTGCGGCCCTCTCGCTATTATCGCGCCAAGGCGAAAAAGGTGCGCGCATTTGTGGAACACCTCGCAAAACGCCCAATGCACGTGATGTTTGAACAAACCATCTCGGAATTACGCGAGGAACTGCTCTCCATCTACGGCATCGGACCGGAGACAGCGGATACTATCCTCCTCTACGCCGCCGAGAAACCAAGCTTTGTCGTCGATGCCTATACGCATCGCCTCTTCTCGCGGTTGGGATGGATTGAAGGGAACTATCACTACGCGAAACTGCGCCACCTCTTCATGGAGAACCTCCCACACGATGTCCAACTGTTCAATGAATATCACGCGCTCATCGTTCGGCACGGCGCGAGAATCTGCCAAAAAACGCCCAAATGTGAGGAATGCAGTTTGCGGCACGCGTGTGTGTATTATACAGAGGACTTACGCAGAAGAACCCCGTAGGCGCACTTTGAAAGCGCGCCTACGGCAGAGGAATTATGGCATTTGTGTCAGTCCAACTCATTGCGTATTATCGGGATTCTTCCACAACCAGCATCTGACTCGTCTTTACCTCTCGCACGGTGTCAATCTGTCCACACGGCCATCTGACTGTCACTGAATCAACCTTTTCTGCATCACCCAATCCGAAGTGTAATTGCAGCTCATTCTGGCTAAGGTATCCAGAACCGCTCTTCACCTCACGAATCTGCGTTAATTCCCCAGAGACAACCGTCGCCCGTGCACCAATCGCATCCCGATTGCAGTGCGTGCCCACCAACTTGAGGCGCAGCCATCGCCTAGCGTTTCCACTATCGTTTCGCAGCAGCGTTGGCACGTCGTTCATATTAGAGACGACAATGTCCACATCCCCATCGTTATCTATATCGCCGAAGGCGGCACCGCGACTGCTATAGACGCGCCGTTCCGTTAAAACAGACGCGGCAAAACTGTCGCCCCGGTCGTTCCAAAAAAGTTGATTCGGTTGTGCATACGTGCCAACCGGATCGATCTTCGCGACATTATCGTCAAGGTGGCCGTTGGCAATAAACAACTCCAGCCAACCGTCGTTATCAAAGTCGACAAAATCAACACCCCACGCCAGATAAGGCAGGCTCTTCTCACCGACACCTTTGGCAAAGCTGACCTCGGTGAAAAACCCATCTTGCGCATTGTGGTAGAGACTGTTAGTTTGCTCCTGAAAATTGGTGATGACGATGTCAAGATACCCATCGTTATCAAAGTCGCCGAGGTTTGCGCCCATGCCGCTATAGGCGCGGCCCTCTTCGCTGAGCGCAACCCCAGCGAAGAGCGCGTCTTCTGTAAACGTGCCATCGCCGTTATTCAGGTAGAGAAAATTCGGCGTGGTATCGTTCGCGACGAAGATGTCCACATCCCCATCGTTATCTATATCGCCGCAGACAACACCTAACCCTTTTCCAAGAGATTCAGCAATGCCTGCCGCCTGCGTCACATCTGTGAACGTGCCATCGCCATTGTTACGGTAGAGGATATCCGCCTCGGCGCGGAGTGCCTCCGGGGTACAGTAAGTGCGAATACCCTGCCGCGAGCATTCCGGATTCGCCTCAGTGCTAAATTGGACATAATTGACAACGTAGAGATCTAGCCATCCATCTGTATCATAGTCAACGAAGGCACATCCGGTGCTGAGCATCGCACCGCCAACGCCCGCTCTTTCTGTCACATTTGTGAACGTGCCATCACCGTTATTTTCATAAAGCACATTTGTGCCGTAGTTTGTCACATAAAGGTCGCGGAATCCATCGTTATTGTAATCGCCGACGCAACAACCGAACCCATAGCCGGTATCGCCGACAGATGCTTCGCGCGTGATGTCCGTAAACCTGCCATCATCATTGCGATACAGGACGTTTGTAGGCGGAATTGAATCGGCAGACCCGGGCAGCACGCTGCCGTTAACAAAATAGAGCTCCAGACCGGCATCATTATCAAAATCGAAGAGCGCGACACCACTTCCGAGGGGTTCAATAAAATACTTCTGTCCGCTCGCGCCATTGATGTGGCGGAACCGAAGGGTTCTGAATGCTGCTGTCACATCCGTAAAAATCTGGGCATCTGCGCAGGGCATGGCGAGAAGCACGAGAGAGAATATCGCGACGAAGACTATTTTTTTGTATCGCATAACTCAGCAGTGTGCTATAATGGTGAAAATTCGTTTATAGGAGAGGACTTACGCAAATGCCGTATTTTCCACAAATAGGCGCGGTTGGAAACCCCGCGCCCGCGCCTACGGCACTCAGTTCGTAAGTCCTATAGGAGATTTTCTCATGGCTAATACACTACGTTTTGGCGTTGTCGGACTCGGCATGGGTATGAACCGGTCCGGCATGATTCACCAGACAGACGGTGCCGAGCTCGTCGCTGTTGCAGACCTGGTTGAGGAACGCCGGAAAACCGCAGAAGAACGCTTCGGCTGCGAAAGCCACGGCGACGCGCTTGAAATGTTTGACCGGGACGATATTGACGTTGCGATGATTATGACACCGAGCGGCCTCCACGGCAAGTTTGGCAGGGCGGCAGCGATGCGCGGCAAGCACGTCATCACCACCAAACCGATGGATGTCAGCGTCGAAAATTGCGACGCACTCATCCAAACTTGCGAGAACAACGAGGTCAAACTGCTTGTTGACTTCGGGGAACGCTACGGCACCCACAACCGGCGCATCCAAGCCGCGCTGCAACAAGGGGAAATCGGCAGACCATTGCTATGCGAACTCCGCATGAAATGGAAACGCCCCGATAGTTACTACGTCGGCTGGCACGGCACGTGGAAATTGGACGGCGGCGGCTCCATTATGAACCAAGGCGTGCATTACATCGATTTGATGCTCTGGTTTATGGGGCCCGTCAAGCGTGTCATCGGCGCGCATTTTGATGTCTATGACCACGGGAATTGCGAAACCGAGGATATGACATCCGCCATTCTGGAATTTGAAAGCGGCGCACTCGGACACGTCCTCACAACGACGACGTTCCCCGGCAGCAGCGTCTCCATGATTCACGTCCACGGCGAAAAAGGCATCGTCGGGCTCGGGCCAGATATGTGGGAATTCACGGATGGCGACGAACCGAACATCGAACTGCCGCCTTATCCGAACAATGTCATTGAGGACGCGCTCCGCGTTATCAACGATGGCGCATCCCCAGCGGTAGACGGCCACGAAGGCAAGCGTTCTGTCGCGCTGAACATGGCCATCTATGAATGTGCTAGAACCGGCAACTCAATTACGTTGTAGTTCTCGACAATGCGTAAGGGCGGATGTCTCTATCCGCCCATTTTTTCGCCTCGTGAGAGGCTCACGCCTCTTCCGCCCGCGCCTTCAGATCGTAGAGAATGTTCACCGCATCCAAAGGTGTCACCTGCGAGAGCTCTAGCCGCCGGATTTCCTCAACGAGGGGATGCGTCTTCGGCGTAAAGAGTGCCATCTGCAACGCGTCGCTCTGCAGCGTTTGACGAGAGGTACGCCGCCGCGGCCGCGGCATCTTCGGATGCGCCTTCGGCGGCCGTCCCGTCGCGCTGTCCGCCTCAACGCTGATATTGTGCTGTTCCAACACCTCCAGAATCTGCTGCGCACGCGCAATCACCGCGTGCGGCAATCCTGCCAATCGCGCGACGTGGATGCCGTAACTCTGGTCTGCGCCACCGGGCACGACTTTCCGGAGAAAC
Source organism: uncultured Poribacteria bacterium (assembly GCA_958296135.1). GTDB lineage: Bacteria > Poribacteria > WGA-4E > WGA-4E > WGA-3G > AGPOR5. The sequence continues at coordinate 1,525,476 of CATQHZ010000001.1, read as the reverse complement.
GTCACCTTTTCGCCATCTTCATGAACGGCGACGTTGTAATTCTTCGCGCGCTTGTACTTGCTAGCGAGCTCCACCAGCTCGTGGTAGTGCGTGGCGAAGAGCGTCTTCGCGCCCATCCGCTTTTCGTCTAGCAAATACTCCGAGACTGCCCACGCGATGCTGAGCCCATCAAATGTGCTAGTGCCGCGCCCGACTTCGTCCAAAATGACGAGGCTTTTACTGCTGGCGTTGTTGAGAATGTTCGCCGTTTCGTTCATCTCGACGAGGAACGTGCTTTGTCCCATCACAAGGTTGTCAGACGCGCCAACGCGCGTGAAAATCCGGTCGACTAACCCGATTTTCGCAGCGGAGGCCGGCACAAAACTCCCCACTTGTGCCATCAACACGATGAGGGCTGTCTGGCGCAAATAGGTGCTTTTCCCGCTCATATTCGGGCCTGTAATGATATGCAGCTGCTCATCGGCGCAGTTAAGCCGCGTGTCGTTCGGAACGAATCCCTCTTGCGTGAACAATTGCTCCACTACCGGGTGCCGTCCATCGCGGATAATCACCTCGTCACTATCCTCCACAGTAGGTTTGGCGTAGTTGTATCTGGAGGCGACATAAGCGAAGTTTGCGATAACGTCAACCATCGCGATAACAGCAGAAACAGTTTGAATCGCCTTCGTCCATTTCGCCACCTCCTCCCGAATCTGACAGAAGAGCTCGTATTCCAGCGTCTGAATCCGGTCCTCCGCGTTCAGCACCATTGCTTCTTTCTCCTTAAGCTCCGGCGTAATGAACCGTTCGGAATTACGCAAAGTCTGCTTCCGGATGTAGTAGTCCGGCACCATGTGCAGGTTCGGTTTCGTCACATCAATGTAATAGCCGAAGACCTGGTTGTATCCGATTTTCAGGGAGGTAATGCCGCTGCTCTTGCGTTCCGCCTCTTGTAGCGCGTCCATCCACTCCTTCCCCTGCCCGACAATCTGTCGGAGCTCATCAAGCTCCTCGCTATACCCATCGCGAATGATGCCACCTTCGCGAATCGTTACCGGAGGCTTCGGATGAATACCACGCTCAATCAATGCCACCAAATCTGTCCTCGGATCGAGTGCCTCGTTTTGCGCGACTAACAACGGGGACTCACAGTGCTCCAGCTGCGCCTTGACCGCGGGTATCAGGCACAGCGAGTCCTTGAGTGAATGCAGGTCGCGGCCGTTCACAGACCCGAGGCTGATACGGGAGATGAGCCGCTCCATATCATACATCTGTCCGAGGGCTTCCCGCAATTCTTCCTGAAGGTTAATCTGCGTCTTGAGCTCGTCAACTGCATCTAGGCGCGCCGCAATCTCTACCGTTGAAAGCAACGGTTGCAAGAGACACTGCCGAATCTTTCTGCCGCCCATCGAGGTAGCCGTCTGGTCCAACACTTCAAGCAGTGTGCCCTTTGAAGTGCCATCGCGAATAGAGGCCGTCAACTCCAGGTTGCGCTGTGTATCGGCATCCAGCACCATAAAATCCGAGAGCGTATAGGGCTGGAGGGACAGAATATGTTCTACCTCCTGCTTCTGGGTTTCGTGGAGGTAATAGATGAGCGCGCCGGCGGCACAGATAGCCATCGGCAGATGTTCGCATCCAAACCCATCCAGTGAAACCGTGCGGAAGTGTTGCAGGAGTTCGGTGCGCGCGGTGTCGAATTCAAACCGCCACTCCGGTAGAAAGTTGAGCGTCGCTTTCACTTCGGTTTTGAGCCGCTCCAACATCTCCTCATCGTTGAAGGTTTCCGAGAAGAGGAATTCCTTCGGCGCAAACCGATGGATTTCAGCCCAGAGTTTGGAGAGCTCCGCCACTTCTGTGACGAGAAATTCGCCGGTGGAGAGATCGGCGGCGGCGAACCCGTAGGTACCCTTGCGCAGATAGAGCGAGATGAGGTAGTTGTTCACCTTACGCTCAAGCACCTTCGGATCGGTGACGGTGCCGGGTGTCACGATGCGGACGACATCGCGCTTGACAAGACGGTTCTCATCGCGCGCCTGCCTCGGGTCTTCCGTCTGTTCCAAAATGGCGACTTTGTGCCCGGCTTTCACCAATTTATAGAGGTAGGAATCAAGCGCGTGGTGCGGGATACCTGCCATCGGCGGCGACGGTTTTTTCTGGTTCTTGTGGCTCCGGGCCGTCAGGGTAATTTCCAACAGGCGCGCGATTAACTCCGCGTCTTCATAGAAAGCCTCGTAGAAATCACCCACCCGGCAAAGCAGGATGGCATCCTCATGCTGTTTTTTAACCTGTTTATAGATTTCTATCAACGAAGGTTCGGACAGTCTTACACGTGGCATATCGTTCTGTTCCCTGAAATCGAGACATATCTGGATACTTATGTCCGATTTCTAAAGTTCCTGCTTCAACACTCACTGCTTCCAAACGAAGTCTGACACGAGCTCCACAAGCGTTTAAGGTATTAACTCTCGGATACGAGAGGTAACACCCATACCTCTCCGTCAAACCAGCGGCGAGGGGGTTAAATTTATAGCAGCGTTCCAGTCGCGGTCCGCCCGCAACCCACAGTCACTGCAGTGATACTCACGTTCCGATAACGTGAGGGTATCCTTTTTATGTCCGCATGCACTGCACGTCTTCGATGAAGCGAACCACTGAGAGGCTTCCTCAATCCGCACGCCGAGTGCCTGTGCCTTCGTCTTTAACTTGGTGAGGAATCCACCCAGTGCAGCGTCCGACAATGCTTTCGCAAGCCGACGGTTCTTGAGCATACCTTTGACGTTCAGAGACTCAATGCCTATCGCCGACACGCCCTGCACAATCGCCGTGCTTGCCTTGTGATGTGCATCCTCACGGATGCAAGCGATGCGATAGTGGATACGGACAACACGTTCCTTCTTCTTCCACCAATTCTGACTGCGATAGACTGAACGACTCAGGGCGCGTTGCGCACGGCAAAGTTGACGTTGATAACGGGCCAAGGCGCGTGGGTTTCCAAAGGTGCGTCCATCAGAGCAAGTGGCGAGGGTGTTGATACCCACATCGATGCCCACGGTAGGCAAACCGCGTAAATCGGGTTTGGCTAGTGGCATGGTTTCGACGAGCACCGATGCAAACCAACGATGCCCTCGCTTCTTAATCACTACGCGCATCACGTCGCCTTTGAACCGCAACGCTTCAAACGTCCGCACCCAGCCTATCTTCGGCAGGAAAAGCCGCTTGCCATCACAAGTTATGGCGTTACGTTTATTGTCAACGCGGAAGGACTGCTTTCCCGACTTCCGCTTATACTTTGGAAACTTGGCAAGTTTGTTTTTCCACCGTTGACACGCCGTGTTAAAATCATCGAAGGCATGTGATGCAACACGCGCAATGAGCGGCTGCTGCCACGCAAACTGCGCGTCCTTCACGGCATTAAACCGAGTGCGCAACGTGCGGCCGTTTCGCCATTCGCCTTCAGCTAAGCCTGCTTTGAAATCGGACAAAGCAGCGTTATAGACAAATCGGCGATAGCCCGCGTGCTGATGGAATTGGGTAACCTGTGCCGCTGTCGGGCGCAGTGCAATATTGTGCGTTTTCATGAGGTGTTCCCGTATGCCGTGTTTGCCTTTATCACAAGGTGGGCAATGCGCTGGCGGTGATATCATTGCCCAACACGGTAACACTTATGTTGGCGTTTATCACGATAAATCCGCTTTTACCACGATGTGGCTCGATTTTCGGGGGCTAGGAACGTCCTCCTTTCAGTGATTTATTTAACCCAAACTTCGCAAGCGACATAAAAATCTTCCTAATATAGCATACCATAGTTCGCATTCTTATGTCAAACTTTTTCGTAAAAATTGACAAAAACAAATTTTCGTGGTATACTTTATCAGGTAAACTTCAATAAGATTTAGAAATGTGGAGGATACTATTATGCAAACCAAACAGGCGGGTGCCGAAGCATTCCGTAATCAGGGAGAGCCAAAGAACATGCTTGGGCAATATCATGCCGCTATTGTCAACTATAACAAGGCAATCCAACTCAACCCTCGCGTTGATGCCTACTACAATCGTGGAATGGCGAAGGATCGGTTGGGGCAACTTGATACCGCTATTGAGGACTTCAAGGCGGCGATTCAACAAAACCCAAATGATGTTGATGCCCGTTTCGCGCTGCGGCGCGCGCAGGAAGCACTTAAACGCAAATAGCACATAATGCTGCTTTTAAACACAACGCGATGCCGGCAAATTGCCAAAATCGTCTTACCCACGGCACTGGCGATAATCATCACCTCCTTTCTATTAAAGGAAATCGACATCCGAGAGATACCGAAAACGCTGAGCCGACTGTCCATCAAGGCACTGCTCATCGGATTCGGCTGTTACTGCCTGCTGGTGTGGTGCAAAACGCTCCGCTTCCGCGAATTACTGGGATTGGAGAGCCGCCCGGTGCATCAACTCTTCCCCATTCTCGCCTTGCACACCTTCTGGGGGAATTTCCTGCCGATGCGGACCGGGGATGTCTCCTATGTCTATCTGATGCAACGGCGGCAGAAAGTCAATGCAACGCAAGGCATCGCATCGCTTCTCGTCGCAAGTCTCATCGATCTACTCCTGTTAATCGGTTTGATGGTAGGCACAGCCTCACTCCTGCAAGCGCGCTTGCAAAGCATCAGTTGGACATTGCTCTATCTGATGCCGCTGCTTATCGGAGGCGGGCTGCTGACAGTGCTGGTTTTCGCTTGCGCTGCACCCAATTCTTGCACGGCTCTCGCCGAGAGATGCGCAATGCCGCTGCTGCGGCTTAATAAAACGCCGCTCACATGGATAGTCAACAAGGGAATGGCTGTCATTCGCGAAGTAACGCAGATTGTCCGGATGGCCACGGCCATGAAAAGCCACATCCATCCGTTTCTGAAGGTTTGGGCATATTCATGCCTCTGCCTCGCAATTCGTTTTGGGTTTCAGTGCTACCTCGTCGCCGAAATGGGCGTTGAGATTCCGTTGATTGAGGTGCTGTTCGCGCTCGTCTTTACAAATGGATTTAACCTGCTACCTATCCAAACCGTCGGCAACTTCGGAACAACCGAGTTTCCGTTTGTATGGCTGCTCCACCTCTTCGGCACCTCAAAAGAGACTGGCACCGTCGTCGGGTTTAGCCTCCACCTGATGATTTTGTTGTATTGCCTGCCTTTAGGCGCGTTCGGATTCTTATTCGGACAGACGCAGCACGAACCTGTAAAGGAGAAATAGCATGAGAATTATCGACCCGCACGTTCACGTATGGAAAAATGACCCGAGGTTCCCGTGGGCACCAGAGACAACGAACCCACCTACCGAAGATGCCACAGCGGAGATGTTGCTGGAATTGATGGCAGCCAACGGCGTTGAAAAGACTGTACTCGTCCAAGTCATCCACTATCGGTGGGACAACAGTTACGCCGCAGACGCGATGAAGAGGTATCCCGATAAACTCATGGGCGTATGCCGAATTAACCCGGAAGACCCGGGCGCACCAGAGCACCTCAGCCGCTGGACAGAGGAACACGGTTTCCATGGCGTTCGACTGAGTCCTGCTGTCGGCCCCGCCGGCGATTGGTTCACCGGGCCCTTAATGCCACCCATCTTCAAACGCGCCGAAACACTCCGCGTGCCCATGCTTATCTTGACGGGGCCCGAACGACTCGCTGACCTGGTGCCACTCTTGGAACAGCATGAGGCCCTGGATGTCGTGGTAGACCACATGGCGGATTGTTCGCCTGCGGCACCCGAAAAACTTGAATGGCTCCTGAACCTCGCGCGATTCCCGCGCGTCTATGTCAAGATTAGCCATACCTGGTCCCTCTCCAACACAGGGTATCCGTGGACAGATACGTTCGCCCAGGTGAAGCGGGTATATCACGCCTTCGGCGGCAATCGGATAATGTGGGGCACGGATTGGCCCGTCTGCTTGAAGCGTGCAAGTTATGCGCAAACGCTGGCGGTTGTGCGCGACGAAATGGACTTCTTCACGCCTGAAGATAGGGAATGGGTTTTGGGGAAAACAGCGTTGCGGCTCTGGGAATTCAACAAATAGTTTCCCTAAAGAAGCCAGAAGCATTCAGTCGTCCGGTCTCTTCGGAAAGCGTGCACGTGCCGGGAGGGTAAGGGCGGATGTCTCTACCCGCCCTACCGCGACATGCAGTCGGGTGGCAACGCGCGGCATAACTCAGGCACGCCTGAATGTCCGCTTTGGTTAAATGGGAATAGGCATCAAGAATCTCCTCTTCGCTCGCGAGTGATTTTTAAGTATACCACAAAATGTCTCGGAATGTCACATTTTTTACATTTCATCAGACGCATCAGAATTTGACAAATTCCCGCGTGTATGCTATCATAGAAACACGACGCTAGACACAGAGGAAAAACCCATGTCTTTTTTTGCGAAACCAGAGTCTGATAACTGGCATGCCATCGAATCCGTGCCGAATGAAGTCGCGGGAAATATCATTAAAAGCGTTTTGGAAGAGGCAGGTATCGCTGTCTACCTACGGCCACACGACACACCTGCCTATGGCGGTGCCCTTAAGGGTAACGCAGGAAAATCCGAATGGGGCGATGTCCTCGTGCCAGCAGATTCTCTCCCGCAAGCACGGGAATGCCTCAAAACCTATTTTGATTCCCTAGAGACGTGGCAGCCCTAATGAAGATTAAGGAAATAAACAGGGCATCTTTCTCCGATGGACACGGGCGGATAGAGACATCCGCATTGGGATTTTTGTAACAAGGGAAGCGCGCATGCAAAAAATTCTCTTCACCCTAATTTTCCTTATTTGGACAGCGAACAATTCGGTTCTCGGCGATGTGTATCGCATCCGCGAAGGCGATACGCTCCTCATTGCCATCATCGGGCAACCCGAATATACGCAAACCGTGCAAGTCCGAGAAGACGGCATGATGAGCTACTTCATCGGCGATCTTCACGTCGCCGGCAAGACAGCGGACGCGGTGAGCCAACGCATTCGTGACTTTCTCGTCTCGGAGAACCTCGTCAGCAATCCCGTCATCATGGTATCCCCTGTGCCGCAAGAGAACGGCATTTTCGTCGGCGGCGCAGTGAAAACCCCGGGGCGTTACGTTATCTCACCAAAAACAGACATCGGGCTATACCGCGCGATAACCCTTGCAGGCGGAATGGCAGAGAATGCTGATGTCCAACAGGTGCAACTCATTCGTGAGCGGGCGCGCTTGAAAACCGTGCCTACCGCGGGAAAGGTTGAAACCTATGATATCTCCATAAATCAACCTTACCGCGATGTCCAAGTGAATGTCAGCGATTTAGTGTTCGTCATGCCGCTCAGCGTGGTGGAGGTTCAGGGACAGGTACAGGTGCCGGGCAAACTTTTTATCCGCGGCACAATCGGCATCGCCGAAGCGTTGGCAAGGGCCGGCGGCTCTACGGAAGAGGCAGACCTCGGGGCACTCGTCAAGGTGAGCCGCGACGGAGCCCTCTCCGAATTCAGCGTGACAGAGCAGTTTTGGAAATCCACGCCGAACCGAGCGGCAAATGCCGAGACAGGAAGGGCTATCCTACTGTCCGATGGGGATGTGCTGTTCGTGCCGAATGCGTTCAAGGTAGAGCCGATTTACGTCATCGGCTACGTGCGCATTCCCGGCGCGCAGCGCATCCGCGGCCCACTGACGATTGCACAGGCTATTGCCTTAACGGGTGGGTTTGAAGAAGCGGCAGACCGGAAAAATGTCACGATTCATCGTCGCGATGGCACCAGTCTTGAGCATCCGTTTACATTCAACATAGGCACGGACGCGATTTTACTCTACCCGGGCGACATTTTGGAGGTAGATAAGCGGTTTCAATGGAATTGGGGTTTGGTAAGCACCATCGTCTCCACTGCCTCTGCCATCACAACGCTGATTGTTACGCTAATGCGCTAATCAAGGAAGAAAATATGAACATGGATGCAAACACGCCTCCGGCTTTGGAGTTCTCTCCAGGCCAAATTGTGTGCCTGCAATCAAACCCGTCTATCCGCGGCGCGGTAGTCGCCGTGTTACCGGGCACACCTGAAAACCGATTCAACGTCTTCCTGAACGGAAACGTTCAAACCTTTTACGCTTCGCAGTTACAGGTTGAAACACGTCCTGTTGAAGCCTTTCAAGGGTTATCTGGCGACGCGTTTCACGCCTATCTCACCGCTCTTCATATCCGCTACCCGGTGTTATCCTCGCTCTATTCGCTTAACACGGCAAGCATTGACTTCATCCCCTATCAGTATCGGCCAGTGATGAAATTCATCAAGGCAGAACTGCCGAGGATACTCATCGCCGATAGTGTCGGTGTGGGCAAAACCATCGAGGCAGGCCTGATTTTGCGGGAACTCCAAGCACGCCGCGAAATTAAATCCGCGCTTATTATCTGCCCGCGGCCCCTCGTCGCTGAGAAAAAATGGGAGCAGGAGATGAAGCGGTTTGACGAAAGTTTCACGCCGCTAGATGGAAAAACGTTGCGATACTGCATCAGCGAGACACATCTTGATGGCGAGTGGCCCGTGCAGCATCAGAAGGTAATTATTCCCTATTCGCTGTTAGATAAGACGCTCCTTTTTGGACCCGAGGGAAGGCGCAGGCAAAAAAGCCGCAAGGGACTGTTGGATCTGGATCCGCCGCCACGCTTTGACTTGGTTATTGTCGATGAGGCACATCACATCCGAAACCAGAACACTGCGAATCACGAGGCAGTTCGCTTCTTCTGCGTGCATGCGGAGGCAGCAGTCTTCCTCACCGCCACCCCTATCCAACTCGGCAGCCATGATTTGTTCGTGCTGCTCAACGTGCTACGTCCAGACCTGGTTTTAGACGAGGAGAGTTTCAATGACATGGCGGAACCGAACCCGTTTATTAACCGCGCTGTTGACGTGGCACGGGCGCAAACACGGGGATGGACGCAGCAAGCCGCTAGAGAATTGGACAAGGCAGTAGCCACCGCCTGGGGACAATCGTTCCTCAAGGACAACCCGGAATTCCAGCGCATCCAACGGCACATTGCCTCCGGGCGCGTTACGCCGGAAGAACGGGTGCAACTCATCACAGAGATGGAAGCGCAGCACACCTTCTCAGGGATAATCAACCGCACGCGTCGGCGCGACATCGGCGAGTTTACCCTGCGACAGCCACGAACCGTAGAGGTTGAATTATCGGCAGACCAGGAGGAACTTCACAACGCACTCTTGGAAATGCAAGAGGAGATATTCCGCACGCTTCACGGAGACAGGAACGTCAATTTCATGATGACGACGCTGCGCCGCCAACTTGCAAGCTGCCTCTACGGACTTGAACCGCTCCTTGAGGATATCTTGCATCGCCACCTTGACGAATTCGCCTGGGCGGAAGCTGATGCTGTCGACGCGATGCCGAATGAGGAAGCCATCCCTCGGATTCGCGCTCAAGTCGAAGAGGTTCTGAACCAAGCGCAATCTGTCGATTCCGACGATTTGAAACTGGCATCTCTCCGCAAAATTGTCCGAGAGCGGCAACGGTTGCGCAACAACAAAATCATGCTGTTCAGCAGCTTCCGGCACACGCTCGCCTACCTTTACAAGTACCTCAAATCGGACGGCGTGCGCGTCGGGATGATTCACGGCGGTGTGCCGGACGAAGAACGCCTCGCGCTGCGAAATCGGTTTGAGAAACCAAAAACCGCGGACGACTGCATTGATGTCATGCTGTTTTCCGAAGTCGGATGCGAAGGGTTGGATTATCAGTTCTGCGACTGCATCGTCAACTATGATTTGCCGTGGAATCCGATGAAAATTGAACAACGCATCGGCCGCATCGACAGGAAGGGGCAAACAAGCGAACGGGTTACCATCATCAACCTAATTACCCCCGGCACTGTCGATGCCGACATCTACGAACGGTGCTTCCTCCGCATCGGTGTGTTCGAGAGTGCCCTCGGCGGCACCGAAGAAATCCTCGGCGAAATCACCACCGAAATCCAGAATATCGCCGAAAACCATGCACTCAGCAGAGAAGAACGGAAGGAGAAACTCCAACAATTGGCGGATAACCAAATCCGGCTGATGCAGGAACATGAAAGCCTCGAAGCGCAGCAGTTAGAGCTCTTCAGCATTCATCTCCCGGATAAACAGATGGAGAAAGATGTCGAAAACGCCACCAATTTCTGGTTATCCGCGTACTCCATCCAGCGGCTCGTCACGCACTATCTGCAGCAGCACTTCGGGCAGGACAGGGAATTCATCCTCGGCGAAAGAACGCTGAAAACGCTTCGGCTTTCCGAAGAGGCGCGTAACACACTGCTGCAAGATTTCCGGGAACTCTCCAGAGAAAGAAGCCCCGTCTATCGTGAGTGGGAAGACTGGTTGAAGAGTGCAGTCCCGCATTTGTCCATCACCTTTGATTCGGAGTGCAAACGACAGCATCCGGAGGCTACCTTCATCGTGCCGACGCACCCGTTGGTGAAACAGGCGGCGGCGCGGTTAAAAATTGAACCCAACGTCTTCGCCAAATTGAAGACGCGCACGCGCGATGTCCCCGCCGGCCGTTATGATTTCGCCATTTACCAATGGCAGTTTCACGGCATTAAGGGGAATCTGGTGCTGAAACCGGTCTCTTCCTCGGCGGCATTAACGCCGCATCTGAACAAGCTTCTGGAGAAAGCGGCGGATAGTCACATCCGAGAGAGTGATTCACCGCCGGAACGTGAGGCGTTAGAAACGGCGCATCAGCAGCTGTGGGCTGAGGCACGTGAAGAACACCAGCGGCGCACGCGAGACTTGGCAAATCACCGCAAAAAGAATTTGTCAACGAGTCATCAGAAACGCATCGCACTCCTTGAAAGCCAACGCGACCGGGTGCAGGAGGCGAACATCCGCCGGATGCGCGAAAGCGAAATCGCCAACGCGCAAGCAGACTACAACCGCCGCATTCAGGAACTGGATGAAGCAATAAGGACAGCCGAGATTACGACAGAAGCCGTGGCGTATGGCATCCTTGAAGTGGAATGAGATGCGAGCCGTCTTCCAATCTCCCGCCGAATCTCCGTAGGGCGAGGGCCCGGCGAACGCGAATCGCCGAGGGCTCCCCTCGCCATGCACAGAGCTACCCACGGTTTCGCTTGACAAAAAAAATGGAATTCGTTTAAAATTTCCGTAAATCTTAATCAAATTTGGCGCAGAAACATGCTTACGAAACTTATCTGCCGCAACTTCAAATGCTTCGAGGAGATCGAGGTCGAATTAGGAAATCCTGTCGTATTCATCGGCCCGAATAACTCCGGAAAAACAACCGCGCTGCAGGCCCTTGCATTATGGGAAATCGGGCTCAAACGGTGGAACGAGAACCGGAAGGGGCAAGCTAACCCTGCAAAGCGTCCCGGTGTTACAATTAACCGCCGCGACCTCATCTCTGTCCCTGTTCCGAACGCAAGATTGCTCTGGCAAAATTTGCGCGTTCGGGATGCTCAGAGACCCGGCGGTAGAAACATCTGTATCGACATCATCGTTGAGGGTATGACTGCGGAAAAGAAGTGGGAATGTGGCTTGGAATTCTATTACGGCAATCCCGAATCCTTTTACTGCCGTCCCCTTCGACTCTCAGATACCGAACGAATGCCGGTTCCTGACGAGGCGGCAACTCTTGATGTCGCCTTTCTACCACCGATGTCTGGGCTCGCATCAAACGAGACACGACTCGATCCGGGTGCAATCAACGTCCGGATTGGCGAAGGACGCACCGCAGAAGTGCTGCGCAATCTGTGCTATCAAGTTTCAGTTGAGCGGCAAAACGGCGAAACATGGCAAACAATCCGCGAGCAAATCCAAAAGTTGTTCGGTGTTCAACTAGATAAACCCGATTACATTTTGGAACGTGGTGAGATTGCAATGAGCTATAAAGACCGGGAGGGCATATCGCTAGACCTTTCTTCATCGGGACGTGGGCTTCAACAGACGCTCCTCTTGCTCGCCTATATCGCCGTGCACCCGGGCTCAGTGCTGCTTCTCGACGAACCAGACGCACATCTGGAAATCCTCCGGCAACGACAGATTTACCAGACGCTCACCGAGTTGGCAACGGAACATAACAGCCAAATCGTCGCCGCCAGCCACTCCGAGGTTATCTTAAACGAGGCCGCCGATCGGGATGTCGTCATCGCTTTTCTGGGTAAGCCGCATCGCATTGATAACCGGGGCAGCCACCTCCTGAAATCGCTTAAGGAGATTGGCTTTGAGAACTATTATCAGGCGGCCCTGCAAGGTTGGGTTCTCTATCTTGAGGGTGCAACGGACTTAGCGATCTTAAAAGCGTTTGCTGAGAAACTTGAGCATCCCGCGAAGGATGTCTTGGAGAGCCCTTATGTGGTATACATAAGAAACAACAAACCCGTGGATGCCCGCAAACATTTTTATGGATTGCGAGAAGCGAAACCGGACTTGGTTGGATTCTGTCTCTTCGACCGGCTAGAAACAGCATTTCAAAACACGCCTGAGTTGCAGGGGCATACGTGGCAGCGGCGAGAAATCGAGAATTACCTTTGCCACAAAGAGGTTCTCATCGCATGGGCACGAGACGAAGCAGAAAAACAGATTGGCGGGTCTCTCTTTTCCGCGCATTGGGCTAACATAATGGAAGAAGCGATTTCAGAAATTGGTGACGGCTCACCCTGGTCTCCAGATACCAAAGCCAGCGATGATTTTCTCGACCCCCTTTTTGAAGCATTTTTCAAAAAACTGGGAGTTGACAATCTTATGCGCAAAACGAACTATCACCGGCTCGTCCAATATGTTCCCACGGATGCGATTGACACCGAAGTCTCCGAAGTACTTAATAGGATTTTAGCGGTAGCGGAACAAGCAGTGCGGATGACTTAATCCCTCCGGCATAGACGCACTGCATGTCGCCACAACGAAATCGGCGATAGCAACAGCAGTTCAACACGGCAGACTTTGCCCGCTACGTACCTGAATTGTTCTGAACAGGCGCGCATTTTTTCTCTTGACAAATGCCGCCGAATTGTGGTATAATTAACATTATCTTAAAGTTTGGACAATTTGTCAGAACGCGCGGGGATGCGAACGGTTGCATCGGATCCATTCCCGCATCGGCATAAGCGCGCGTCTCGCGCTTCGTAACCCCCGACGACTCAAAGACGGAGGCAGTCAACTTGCAGCGTCGGCAATTGAGATTCGGCACTGCAACTCCATAGAGTTTATTTCGTAGTTTGATAAAGCAACGGGAACTTGATGCAAATTGTCCAGACTTCGGTAAAATTAAAGGCAAAGGAGGCTATCGCATGCCAAGCAAACAATTTCTCCACATTCAGCAAATTCGGAATGACTTTCAGCCGGCCAGCGAACAACTTAAGCGTCTTAAAGATAGCCTGAACAATTCAGTTCGGACTCTTGCGGACGACCTATACAACAAACATACCCATTTTATCTTTGAGTTGATTCAGAACGCTGAAGACAACTCTTATCATGAGTCTTCGCCTTCTCTCTCCTTCCGGTTAACGAAAATAGACCCAACCGGTAGCGAAGGGGCCGATGGCGCGCTGATTATCCACAACAACGAAACCGGCTTTACAGATCGTAATGTGGATGCTATCTGTGCTGTTGGTGAAACAACAAAGGAGAAGGCACAAGGTTATATCGGGGAAAAAGGGATCGGTTTTAAGTCTGTTTTTCGCGTAACGGAAAACCCTCACATTTTTTCCAACGGCTACCATTTCTGTCTGCCGGAACGCGATGAGCAAACAGGACTTGGATACATCGTACCGCAATGGGTTGATACATCGCCGGAAGGTTTAGATCTCTCCCAAACCAATATCATCCTGCCGCTAACGAAGGCGGAATTTGGCTATGATAAAATCGAAGAAATGCTCCTAGAGATCGAGCCGGAAACTATCCTTTTTCTGTCAAAATTACAGGAAATCCGAATAGAGACAGATACCGGAACCGATTTAGCAATTTTGAAAAACGCTGATGAGTTCCCCAAAATTGAGGTCCTCGTTGAAGGTAGTAAACAAGAGGATTCTTTCTCCACCGTTGATGAGTTTTTAGTGTGTACCAAAACCTTTCACAAACCAACGGAAATTCATCACGAAAAGCGGGAAGGAATAGCAGATCGAGGTGTCTCAATCGCATTTCCGCTAGATGAAAATTCCACGGGTATCAAAAAGATTTTCGCCTATCTGCCTGTATCCGACACGGATTTTCCATTTTTAATCAACGCCGATTTCATTCTAACAAGTTCGCGCGAACGCATTCAGCAAGACAATCTCTGGAATCACTGGTTGATCGACTGCGTTGCCGATGTAGTCACTTCCGGACTATTCCCTCTCTTAAAGGAGCAGAAACTCTTAACCGTTTGTTTCCTTGACACACTCGCGAGTAGTCTGAAAAATCTGGAGGGAGGGAACCTATTTTACCCTATACACAGCGAAGCGTGCGAAGCCTTCAGAACGCAGGAGTTTCTTCCCGCTAACGATGGCACGTTTGTTTCTGCACAAAACGCCAAACTTGCGCGTGGGGATGCTATTAGAAATCTTCTCAGCCACGCCCAATTAGGAGAGTTGTTTCCCAGGGATGAGAGCGAAATCAAGTGGTTATCCGCCGACATTACGTTAGATCGCACGCTTACTCTTCGTCGGTACCTCATGGACTTGGGTATTGAAGAAGTCACTCCGGTTATGTTCGCGCGCCGACTATCCATACCGTTCCTCTCCGTGCAACCTAACGATTGGTTTATTGAATTCTATAGGTTCTTATTAGACCAAACGGCAGTGGCACATATCCTCCGGACAGAGCCTATCCTCCGCCTCCAGGACAGGACGCACGTTAGTCCATTCGCGGCAGACGGCCCACCTAACGCGTATTTGCCCATCGGAACGGATACTGATACTTCATTGCCGATTGTGATGTTGGAAATCTCTCAAGATGAAGAAGCTCGCCGATTTCTGGAAAATCTGGGGCTTCGCGAGTGGGATATCGTTGAGGATGTCATCAGAAATATCCTACCGAAATATAAGGACGCTTCCTCTATAGTCCCTGTTGAAACTCACAGAAGAGATTTTGACAGAATCGAACGCGCCAATAACACAGATTCCGACAAGGCGAGAAGGCGACTCCGAAACGCGCTGCAGGAGACACCGTTTATTCTTGTCGAAAGTCTGGACGAAAACGGCCCGGTTTATCGGAAACCCGAGGAACTCTATCTTCCAACCAATGAGTTGCGCGTGTATTTTGAGGGATACGCTTCCTATCAGTTTGTCAGTCCTGAATATGCTGAAGGACATCATGACATGCTCAAGGAATTAGGGGTTTCACGGAGTATTCGTGTCACTTGCGAGTCAACCCCTGGAACGACATATGATATTCATCTTAACAATTCCATATATCCTGATTCTAGAAGCGACTGCTACAGACGCGGATTAGAAGGGTTTGATCCAGACATCAAAATTGACGGTCTCGAAAATGCCTTGATGAACCCATCACCTGCAAAAAGCGAGATAATCTGGAACCGCTTAGCGATCCCTTATTGTCACTGCATTAGTGGGAAGGTCATCTGGTCAAGCCGACAGGATTTTTCGTCTTTCGCATCAACTTATGATGTCGTGGAAACAGTATCCCAACATTTTGGGCGTTTACTGATTGATACGGCGTGGCTCCCAGGGGCCAATGGAACCCTGTGCAAACCCAGCGAACTTACCCTAGACCAACTTCCGGACTCATTCAAACGTGATGAGCGGCTAGCGAACCAACTAGGTATG
The DNA here is from genome assembly GCA_958296135.1 of uncultured Poribacteria bacterium. Taxonomy (GTDB): domain Bacteria; phylum Poribacteria; class WGA-4E; order WGA-4E; family WGA-3G; genus AGPOR5. The sequence goes on along the minus strand of CATQHZ010000001.1, from coordinate 1,509,728 downwards.
CAAAGTGAGCGCGACGATCTGTCAAGCCTCATCCGTAGACTGGCAAACATAATGGAGAGAACTCCAGAGGAACTATCGGCTATTCTCTTCCCGCCCGAGCCTAAACCTATCCTAATTCCTTCCACATCTCCCCATTTTCCAGAAAGGCCCGTGCCAGATCCTGCACAGAGAACAAGGAGAACCTTAGCAGACCTTGACGAAGCCCCGGATCAGAAGTACGAGCATCAGATGAAAAGCGTTCGAGCTTCAAGAGACTGGATTTTCCCAAAGACTTATCTGAAGCAGTCGTACACGAACGAGGCAGACCAGATGGTGTGCCAGATATGTCACGAGGAAATGCCTTTTAAGAACCGCAGCGGTGAGTACCACTTTGCTGCCGTTGAAGTTCTGAAAGACTGTTTCACGAAAGAGTACGAGGCGCAATTCTTGGCTCTCTGTCCAAAGTGCTCACCACAATACAAGGAGTTTATCAAGCAAGTGCCCGAAGCAATGGAGGAATTGAAAAATTTGCTGATGGTTTCAAATTCAGGCAATTTTTCAGTTCCCTTGAAACTCGGCAACCGTCAGATAACGCTTCGGTTTGTGGAGCGACACTGGCGGGACATGAAAGCAGTTCTGGCCTATTACGAAAGCACCGACGATACCGACGAAGACTCAACCGACTAACCGGAGACACTGCATGAACCGATTTCTCCTCATCATAACCCTCATCATCGCAGCCATACCAGCAGCGGCACAAAATACCGACATCCACCAAAACGCCGGCACCCGCGCAATGACATTCCTCAAAATCGGAATCGGCGCGAAGGCGATGGGCATGGGCGAATCACACGTCGCCGCAACCGATGATCTTTACGCATCCTACTGGAACCCCGCCGGCCTCGCACGGCTCCAGCAGCCGCAACTCGCGCTGATGCATAACGAATGGTTCGCGGGCATCAACCACGAATTCATCGGCTTCGCGCTCCCAATCGGCGATATCGGGACAATCGGCGCGAGCGCGAATTACTTATCCTTCGGCGAATTGCAAGGCCGCGACCGGGATGGCAACGAGACAACTATCTTCCGGCCCTATGATCTGGCACTTATCGTCTCGTATGCGAACGCCGTTACCCCGAATCTCGCGTTCGGCGCAAATGCAAAGTTCCTGCGCGAGCAGATTGCCGATGAGAGCGGCACCGGCATCGCCTTCGATTTCGGGGGGCTTTACACGTTCCCAAAACTTCCCCTATCTCTCGGCTTCAACGCGCAGCACGTCGGACCACGCGTGAGGTTCGTAGAGGAGGCGTTCGGGTTGCCGTTTACGTTTCGGTTCGGCGCGGCTTACCGTCCGTGGGGCGATGCCTTCATGCTAACAGCCGATGTCGTGCGTCCTTCTGATAATGACATTACCACCGGCGTGGGTGCCGCCTATACAATAGCCAGCATCTTGCAACTGCGCACCGGCTACAAATACAAGTTGGGCGGCAACGATTTAGGCGGCACTTCTGGGTTAACAGGCGGTTTTGGGCTCACGCTTCGGCGGTTCCAGATCGATTACGCGCTGGTGCCGTTCGGAGTGTTAGGGTTAACGCATCGGTTCTCGTTAGTGGCAAATTTTTAACGCAGGATGTCACACCGCCACACGTTTCTTTAGTGCCGTTAGGACATTCCTTCATGTCTGCTGAAATGCCTCTGCCTCGGATTGTATGGGCGGATGTCTCTATCCGCCCGCCGCCAATTCTCAGGAGGCCGCTGCCCTGATAAACGCCTCAAAAAGTTTCGCTCCATGTTCGCGCAACTCGTGCTCCTTGAGCATCCGTTCCGGGTGATATTGCACGCCGAGCATAAACCGTTTGGACGGATTCTCCATCGCCTCAATTATGCCATCTTCGGTGCGCGCCGTGACGACGAATCCCTCGCCGAGTTCATTCACTGCTTGATGATGCGCCGAATTCACCTCGGCGACGCGCCCGCCTACGATGTGACGCAGTAGACTGCCATCATCTATCTCAATGTCATGCCGAGAATCGGTGATGCCCACTCGTGTATGACATAAGGTATCCCGCGGCACCGTATCCTCAATATCCTGATACAGACTTCCGGCCATCGCGATGCTCATAATTTGGATGCCGCGGCAAATCCCGAAGACAGGGATGTCTGCCTCCAACGCTTGTTGAAACAGCGGTATCTCCAGTTCGTCGCGCGCTTCGTTAACGTATTTCAGCGAGGGGTGCCACGGTTGGTGAAAGTAGTCGGGATGGATATCGCCGCCGCCGGTGAGCAGCAGCCCATCAAGCCCAGAGATGCTAGGTTCTTCACCCGGGGTGATGCAGCGAACGACTCCACCGTGCTGCTCCACAGCGCACGTATAGTTATTCATCCCGGTGTCCGCAATATTGTCTGTTAACGTGATTCCGATAATAGGGGACATGTTGTGTGCTCCTTTTTTTATCTAGCTATCGGCGCACGGCGAGGGACAGGCCCTCGCCCTACGGAAACAAGCCGTAGCTATCGGCGCACAGCGAGGGACAGACCCTCGCCCTACGGAAACAAGCCGTAGCTATCGGCGCACGGCGAGGGACAGACCCTCGCCCTACGGTAATAATTAGGAAGCCGCCGCTTCAATGAACGCCGTAAAGAGTTTCGCACCGTGTTCGCGCAACTCGCGCGCCTTGAGCATCCGTTCCGGGTGATATTGCACGCCGAGCATAAACCGCTTGTCGGGACGCTCAATAGCCTCAATGATGCCATCCTCGGTGCTACGCGCTGTGACGACGAGCCCTTCACCACCTGCGTCCACTGCCTGATGATGCGCCGAATTCACCTCAGCACCGCGACTACCCACGATGTGACGCAGTAAACTGCCATCATCTATCTCAATGTCATGCCGAGAATCGGTGCCATCCACTCGTGTATGACATAAGGTATCCCGCGGCACCGTATCCGCAATATCCTGATACAGACTTCCTCGCATCGCAACACTCATAATCTGGATGCCGCGGCAGATGCCGAGGACCGGAAGGTTGGCTTCCAAAGCATTTTGGAACAGCCATATCTCTAGTGCATCGCGCGATCTACTAACACCTCTAACGTTACGGTGCCGTTCCTGAAAATAAAGGCATGGATTGATGTCGCCGCCGCCCGGCAGCAGCAGTCCATCAATTTGATCGAGGTATTCGGGAATAGCCGCGTGGTGCGCGCGAACAGATCTGTCTAGTGAAGCAAAGACAAGCGGTTCTCCACCGAATTCCTGAATTGCATTGATATAATTAGTCATCCCTGTCCTATCTTTGGACGTGATTCCGATGACGGGCATGATGCGCCCTCCTTTCAAATGTCTTATTTTTTCGCAAGGTCGCGACTTATCTCAATATAGTGTAACCTATTCCCTCGGCAAAATGCAAATCAATTTGCATTAACACAGATATTATGGTATAATTAACGCATAGCATTCAGATGAACGCAGTTCTCGCAAAAGCAGAACCGATGAGGCAATCACAAAAAAGCCCCATTCCGAATAAAAAACCCTTAAGAGCTTAATGGCTATAGAGGCACAAAACGTGGAAAAAAGCACAATCACTCGTTTACCCATCTATCAGAAAGCAGGGTTACAACACACCGCGGCCCTCTCGCAAGCGCGTAAGATATACATCGAGACTTACGGCTGTCAGATGAACGTCAGCGACAGCGAACTGATGGCCGGCATTCTCACTCAAAGTGGACATCGGACGGTGTCACACTTGGACGATGCAGATGTCGTGCTACTCAACACCTGCGCCATTCGGGAGAATGCCGAGACGAAGGTGCTCAATCGGTTAAAGCAGTTGAACCACCGTAAACGCCGCGACCCGGAGCTCATCATCGGCGTGTGTGGCTGCATGGCGCAGCACCTCCGCGACCGGCTGGTGGAGGCCGCACCGTACGTCGATCTGGTGATGGGCCCCGATGCCTATCGGAACCTGCCGATGGCACTGAATGCTGTGACAAATCGCGACCCGTTTTTAGGCGTGCGGTTGGACAAAAGCGAGGATTACGCCGATATCGCCCCTATCCGAAAGGAGGGAATTCGCGCCTGGCTCACAATCCAGCGGGGATGCGATAAGATGTGCACCTTCTGTATCGTCCCGTTCGTGCGAGGCAGAGAACGAAGCCTGCCGCTCAAACTGCTCGTCGAAGATGTCGAAAAACTAGTAGAACAGGGGTTCAAGGAGGTAGTCCTCCTCGGCCAGACTGTCAACTCCTATCGCTATGAAAGTCAAAATAGGGAGAACACGCCCACCGGAACAAGTGGTTCTGACTTCGGCGAATTGCTCCATGCCGTTAGCAACGTGAACGGACTAGAACGCGTGCGCTTTACGTCTCCGCACCCAGCAGATGCCACCGACAGCATGATAGACGCAATGGCGAACTCGCCAAACGTCTGTAACCACCTGCACCTGCCGCTGCAATCCGGTTCTACATCGGTGTTGGAGCGGATGCGCCGCACCTATACGGCGGAGGAATACCGCGACTTAGTCGCGAAACTCCGCGAACGCATCCCCAACATCGTCCTCACCACAGATATCATCGTCGGGTTCTGTGGTGAAACCGAAGCGGAATTCATGCAGACGTATGAGATGATGGCAGACATCCGTTACGATTCGGCGTTCATGTTCAAGTATTCCGACCGGGAGGGCACCCTCGCGCATAAGGCGTTCCCAGACGATGTGCAGGAAACGGAGAAGGGGAGACGACTCAGGGAAATTATCGCGCTCCAAGAGAAAATCTCTGCAGAGATTAACGATGCCGCTATCGGCGAGACGTTTACTGTGCTGGTAGAAGGCGAATCCCGCCGCGACGCAAACCGGTATTACGGAAAAACAGACGGCTTCAAAACGACGGTGTTTCCGATGGCGAACAGCGCGGTAGGGGACATGGTTGATGTTTGCATTGAGAGCACCACGGCGCATACGTTGATAGGGCAGATTGTTCTATAGGTAAAACTCGTCGGATCTTGACTTGTTTGGGCTCCCGATCAACGAGTATCTTCGTGAGCAGAACAATCCAGCAGGACGCTCAAACATCTTGCGGTTGTTGAACAAGTATCAAGGCTATCTCCATTTCTGTTATGCGGTAATTCCGCAAGTTGAACGGATTCACGAAATAGAAGATGCACTCAGCACTTCGTTCGTGCCGCCTTGTAATGAGCAGCTCCCTTCAGGGGTTCGTCGCGTCAGAGGTGTTTTCTAATGACAAAAACCAACGAACTTCTTCTCCCTGCGCTGAGAGCCCACATGGGCGATTGGGTTTACTATGTCACCTTTCTTCAAATGGAAGAGATTGCCAAGCGCGTCCACATCGCCGAGGAAATCCACTCAAGCCCAACACTCAAGGCGATGGTGCAACAGCAGATTGCCAAGCGCGCCGGTGAAATCTCGGACTACCTGCTAAATCAACCGCAGCGGTTCTTTAATGCCCTCATCGTTGGCGTTTACGGAGGCTCGCCGGATTGGTATGAATTGGCAATTGGCACGAACCGCCACTTTGACGCAGAGGCACTCCCACTCTATTTGGAGGGAGCCCTCGGCATCCTCCGGCTTGATGGCGCGGAGACGCTGTTCGCGATTGATGGACAGCACCGCGTTGAAGGCATTAAAAAGGCACTTGCAGAAAGCGAAGAACTCAACCGCGAAGAAGTAAGCGTCATCTTCGTCTCGCATCGGAAAGATGCGGTGGGAATAGCGCGGACGCGCAGGCTTTTCGCAACGCTGAACCGCGCCGCGAAACCTAGCAGTAAAAGCGAGATTGTCGCGCAGGATGAGGACGACATCATCGCAATCACAACGCGGCAACTCGTTGAAAACCACCCGCTCTTTCAAGAGAAAATTTCGCTCGCGACAACGAAAACCCTCGCAGAAGATAATAGGAACTGGACGACAATTACGACGCTTTACGATGTTTTGGACATCTTGTTTAGAACGGAAAAGGGATGGGATGAATTCAAGCGGCATCGGCCGGCGGATAGCACCCTCGCCGAATTTTACGCCAAAAGTGAACGCTTCTGGAACACGCTGGCAGCGGCATTTCCACCTATCAATGAGGTACTCGCAAACCAGCCGGACGCGCATATTACAAAACGCTATCGCCACAGCAACGGCGGACACCTCCTTTTCCGGCCCCTGGGACTTCTGATGATAGCGCACGTCGTCAGACACGCGAAGGATTCAGGGGGGTGCGAAAAAGAAACCACTAGACGCATCTCGGAAATCCCAATGGAACTCGCTAATACCCCGTGGGCAGGCCTCCTCTGGGACGAAACGCGGCAACGCATGATTACCGCGCAGCCCAACCGAAAAGTGGCAGAGAAAATTTGTCTCTACCAGATCGGCGGCAAGGTTGCGCATGAAAAAATTCAGCAAGAATACGCCGGTTTATGCAACATCGCAGATACTGAAGTAGAACTGACGCGGGCTTATACCAAATTAACCTGAGTCGTTCGGGTTTCCTGCGAAGCAGCCTGAGCCCGGCACTGAGCTGGGAAGAGAATCCGAGCCATGCCCTGTATGACATGCGGGTCCAAATCCGGCGAACTTCATCTAGAGGCGCGCGACAAATCAACTTAATTTGGTATTACACCTCGTTGCCCTCATCCACAGAATACCATGCACAAACTTACGATTAAAAACCAACGCGAAATTGAACGGATGCGCCAAAGCGGAAAAGCCGCCGCACACGTGCTACACCGAATCGCAGAAGCAATTCAGCCCGGCATCTCTACCGCAGAACTGGAACAGGTGGCAAAGGAGGCGACAGCCGCTGTTAACGCTATCCCCTCGTTTCTGAACTATCGAATCCCCGAACATCCACCCTATCCCGCACGCATCTGCGTCTCACGCAACGATGTCGTCATACACGGCATCCCAAACAAGCATGAGAAATTGCACACCGGGGACATCATCGGAGTCGACACGGCAGTCAAACTCGGCGGGTATCACGGCGATAACGCCTTCACTTTCCCCGTCGGCGATGTCTCACCCCAAGCGCAACGGCTCCTTGATATCACAAAAGCATCGCTATACGCCGCCATTGCACAGGCGAAGCCGGGCAACCGCGTCGGCGACATCGCATCGCAATTGCAAACCGTCGCAGAATCCGCCGGGTTCTCTGTCATTCAGAATTACGCAGGACACGGCATCGGACGCCACCTCCATGAGAAACCAGAACTCCCCTGTTTCGGCACCCCAGAGAGAGGCACACGGCTGAGAACCGGGATGGTGCTCGCCATCGAAGCCATGGTGAATGCAGGCGGAGCAGAAGTGGAATGCCTAGAAGACGGATGGACTATCGCAACAACAGACAGCAGTCTCTCCGCTTTCTTTGAACATACTGTAGCGGTGCTGTCGGACGGCCCAGAAATTCTCACGGAGAGCCCCATTTGGATATCATGAAAATTATCACGATTTTTACCGCAACCCTACTTTTCATCTCACTTTATCTCGTCTTCGGGTACGCACCGATTGAAAGCACCATGCTGGAAGTCCAGAAGATTTTCTACTTCCACGTCTCCGCCGCACTCACCGTCTTCGTTGCATTCGGCGTGAACTTTGTAATGAGCATCAAATACCTCATCAAACGCAAACCGACAGACGATTTGCTCGCCGCCGCCGCCGCTGAACTCGGCCTCGTCTTCTGCACCATAGCACTCCTCTCCGGACCGATTTGGGCACGGTACGCATGGAATACGTGGTGGAATTGGGAACCGAGACTCACTAGCACGCTGATCTTGTGGTTGATGTATGTCGGCTACTTTATCTTGCGTTCGGCGTTCGCAGAGGACAAACGCAGAATCTATTCAGCCGTACTCGGCATCATCGCCTACCTCGACGTGCCGATTGTCTACTACGCCGTGGATATCTGGCAAGGCGGATTACATCCCGACCGGGGCACGAAGTGGAACCTCGCACCGCCCATGCAGTGGACATGGATGGTATCGCTTGTCGCGTTCATTCTGCTTTTTGTCCTCCTCACAGGGCTGCGGTATCAGTTGAAGAAGACAGAGGCCCGCTATGAAATGATTCACAACGTCCCAGGCCCGTAGCAAGAGGGACAGATTGCAGTAGGAGGGACATCCTCCCTTGTAGGAGAGCCCTCCCGGTCTCGATGCTTGTGAGGGACAGATTGCAGAGGAACATCCTTGTCCCGATTGCAGGGCCTTTCGGCAACCGGAGCACGAGGGACAGGCCCTCGCAAACTCCCCAGAACCGAGACATGGCGAGGGACAGGCCCTCGCCCTACGGGAAAGAATAGCCACTCAACCGTAGCGCGAGGGCCTGTCCCTCGCGAGCCATCGCACTAGGAGAAACCTTTATGAGAATACTCATCTTAGCCACTTTTTTAATTCCTCTCGCGCTCTTTTTAACAACCCAGATTCCCGTAACCTTAACAGCGGACGAGGTATCCACCGCGGTGTCGGATGCAATCGCCGAAGCACAAATTAACGTTGATGAAGAGGAAGTCACCGCCGCCACCCAACTCGCTGTCGCGAAATTAGAAACGGCGCAACGGAACCGTCTCAAATACCTCGCCGGTGCATACTTCGTTATCTGGTTGGTATTCATGCTTTACGTGCTGCGGGTAGAGCAGCAGCAGAAAGCGTTGGACAAACGGCTCTCACAATTGGAGACAGAAGAATCGTAAAGGTGGATGTCTCTCTTCGCCCTGTGCAAACCATGAAAACCTTCCGTTTCACAACGCAGCAGACGATTGAGAAGCCTATCGCCGAAGTCTTCGCGTTCTTTTCGGATGCGCACAACCTCGCGGCGATTACACCGCCATGGCTTCGGTTTGAAGTGCTGACACCAGCACCGATTACGATGCAAGTCGGCACGTTGATTGACTATCAGTTGAAACTCCGCGGCATCCCCCTCCGTTGGCAGAGTGAGATAACCGCATGGGAGCCCCCGCGCGCTAACGTATCAAAACCGGGAGGGCACGCCTACTTCGTTGATGAGCAACGCCGAGGCCCCTATCGTCGCTGGCGGCATACGCATACGTTCGCTGAGACACCGGGCGGCACCGTCGTTGGGGATGAGGTGGCATACGCCGTGTGGGGAAATTCAATCGTAAATGCGTTGTTCGTGAGACGGGATATCGAAAAGATTTTCGCATATCGCGCCGAAAAATTGGCGCAACTGGGCACTTGACAAAACCAAGGCAAATCGGTTAAAATAATTGGAACCGGACATCGCCACACCGTTGCAAGACGTTTTTCTTCCTAGCGATGGCAAAAAAGAGAAAGCATCATGAAATTCATCATCGTTGAACGACCGCGGGGGACAGGCCCCCGCGCTACAGTCCCTATAGGCCCTCGCCATGCAAAGTCCGTTTAAGCCGCACTACATAACCTATGAGAATCTCGTCAAATGTAGACTTATCTGCCATGTGCAAAGTCTACGAGTCTCTGTTCGGTCAGCGGTTTCCTGCTTCTTCCGCGCACACGCGGGTTCTGATGCCAGCCTACCAAAGTAGGTGTGACAGCATCTCCACAGGCGTTTAGACTCTCGTCCGTGCTAGACGCGAGTTGTCGAAGGTTTATAGCGGCGTTGACATCCCGATCTTCAACGAATCCACAAACACCGCAGTGGTATTCTCTGTCCTTGAGCGTCAGTTTGAATTCGCCACGTTTGACGTAGCCACAGGAACTGCATCGCTGTGTTGACGGCCAGAACTGATCTGCCGACACAATGCGGATACCACGGCGCACCGCTTTGTATTTAAGTTTGACGAGAAAACCACCGAGGCTTGCGTCAGCGAGTGCCTTGCTAAGCTTGCGATTTTTCATCAAACCTTTCACGGTGAGGCTCTCGATGCCAAGTGCCGAGATGCCTTGCAGGATGCGATGTGTCGCCTGATGATGGGCATCGCTCCGGATATTTGCGATACGGGCATGCAGGCGAGCGAGGCGTTCCTTCGCCTTCCACCAGTTGCGGCTCAGGAACGTCTTGCGGGAGAGTGCCTTATTTGCACGGCGTAGTTTGCGTTCATTGACGCGCAAGGCACGCGGATTTTCATAGACAGTGCCATCGTCCATTGTGGCGAGGGCAGAGATGCCGACATCACAACCTGCAGGGGGCAGTGCTGACGTGTCGGGCGGTTCCGGGACATCAACTTCGACGAGGATGCTGATAAACCAGGTGCTTGCCTTTCGGGATATGAAGGCGCGGCGAATCTCGCCGACATAGCGTGGTTTCTCTCGCAACCTCACATGACCTATTTTCGGGAGGACAGCAGCGTTACCATCCGCCGTGATACGGACAGTGCCAACGCCGTTGTCAATTTGGAACGATGGCTTTGATTTATGCGTCTTCCGCTTGGGACGATTGTTCTGTCCGGACTTCCAACGTTGGCGAGCATCCTCAAAGGCGTGGATAGCATTCTTACCAGCGTTCTGCGAGCAGTCCGCGAATTCGGGGAACACGTCACGTTTGCGAGAGTTGAATGCCTTCTTAATGTCGTAGACAGACATCCAACGCGCGGCGTCACGGGATTCCGAGTGCGCCGCATTATAGGCGACACGGGCGAAATCCACGTGACGACAGAACATCGCAACTTGTTTCTCGCTAGGTTTGAGTGCTATCTTCTGGGCTCGTAGTGCCATAGAATCACCGTTCCCGTTGGGTGTCACCTTCTGCTAGATAGGTGGGGCGAGAGACACGGCGGGCAGCCGCGCCTAGCAGTCTCGCCCCCAACGGTAACTACATTCTACCACAAATTCAAGCGGAATGCAAATAAAAATGCACACTGCTAGATTAGGGTAGGTTCTCCTAGTATCTCATAGAGTTATCGCCACTGCACCGAGCCCCTACAGAAAAAACAGCACGCCCCGATAAAATCGGAGCCGCTCATAGTAAAGCATCACCTTCTCAACGTAGTCCCGCGTCTCGTTCGCGCCCTGGAAATAGCGGTGCGGCGGCTTCCCATTCTCTGGCCACACGCGGCGGTGTAACTGCGCCGCCTCCTCTGTCAACAGAAAGAGCGCGCCGCTAACCTCTCCCCATTCCAACGGATTCCCCTGCTGATACCGAACAATCGCCTGTGCATCTCGGACGCGTCCCTTGCCGCCGTTGTAACTCGCAAGCGCAAGCCGAATACGCGCCTCGGGCTCAACACCAGAAAACGCATCATATAACTGACGCAGGTATTTTGTCGCGCCTTCAATGTTCTGCCCTGCATCAAACGGGTCGCGGACACCGAGCTCTCTCGCCGTCGCCGGCATCAGTTGTGCCAATCCTTGCGCGCCGACAGCACTAATGGCATGCTCATCAAACCCAGATTCCTGCACGATGAGCGCGCCTACCAATAGCCAATCCAGGCTCTGTTCCCGGGCATGCTGCTGGAGCGGCCGCCGGTATTTGAGAATCTTCGGGGACAGCGCAAACAACCGAAAATCCAACGTGCTGTCAATAACAGAATTGAACAAGACGATGAGGGCTAGCGTTGCGATGATGAAGAAAAGGGTGCGTATTTTTGTATTTCGCAATGCGTTCGATTAAGTTTGTTGGTGCAATGACGTTCGTTGTTGATGACTACGTTTCTGGTGCTAACGGTACTGGGCCCGTAGGTACGGTTTCAAACCGCGCCTACCAGGGGCAACTACCACAGATATCCGAGTTGCAGAAATACCCGGTGTGCTTGCTGCGTTTTCCCCTCGGTATGCTGATAATTGTGAATGTGTTGCCACGCGTAAGTGAGTCGCGCATTCCATGCGCGGCGCGGCCGATATGTCACCGTACCGCCGAACGCCGTGATGCGTTCAACGACACCCGTAGGAAACGGCAACGCGTTGAAATCTTCGCCATAAAACCGGCCGGCGACGGTGCCCTCTCCATTGCGTGAAACGCGCGCGGCAAACTCTGCCTTCGTAGAGACAGTGAACTGATAGGAACCGCGCAGCGTGAGTGTATCTGCATCGGTGCCGATGGGATGTCCGATCATGTCGCCGAAGTGTGTGAACTGGTTATCCGGGACGAGGTGCGTATAGGCCCATCGGTTGACGCGGGCGTACTCGGTATGGATGCCGAGTTGGCGCGCGAGTTTTTGCGGATACCACTCTACACCACAGAGCCAAGCGACAGCGTGCGGGTCCTGCGCACCGGGCACATACTGAAAATCGTCAGCTAACCATTCACCGTAGAGGCGCAACCCATCAACGGGACGGAAGGATACGTCAAAAGCGAACATGATGTTATCGTCTGTCTTGGCATTGTATTGCAAGGCGTAGTAAAAAGTGACCGGATTCGCGTATTTGAAATCCAGCGTCTGTGCATCGCCGCCGTAAAGCACCCACTCCGCGATGCCGATTTCCAGTCTATCGTTGTGTTGATAGTCCAACCGATGCCCACTGAGATAGCGTTTCGCCAAGTAACGGATATTCTCATCGTTCCACGTTGCATCTAACTGCGCCGTGAAGGCGGTGGCTTTGAACTTCCCAAACGTGCCGGTGAGCCGCACCTGGTCAAACGGTGGCGAGTTATCTGAAATGCCCACAGACGTATGCGGGCTCGCGCCCCAGAAAATCCAGTCCCTGCCTGCAACAAGATGAAGTGTGGGACCGCGAGGGACAGCCCCCCGCGCTACGTTCAGAGGGATGTTCAGCTGCACATATCCTCTTTTGACGTTCCCGGTATATCCGCCGCGCCACCGTTCAAGACGTTGTTCTGCAGATGTGCCTTGCGCAACAGGGGGATATAGAAAATTGTCTGCGCGATAAGGTTCATCAAAATTGTGCGCCTCACATTCGGTATAGAGCGTCAAGTTTCCCTGATGATAATAAAACGCGCCTTCAAGCGCAGGCGCGATTTTCTCACTTGTGGCGCGCAACTGCGGAAAAATTTTTGTCGTTCGCAATGCGTTCGTTGGGAATAACTGGTGCTGTGCAGGGCGGCAGCCTTGCTGTTCTTTATCAAACTCGCGTTTTAACTTAACTAAGAGTTTTCTATCTATCTCCGAGGGCACAACCACCCCTGCTTGAATGCGCGCTTCGGCTCGATGCAGTATCTCTACCACCTCCGCGCGGGAGAGCGGCGCGGTGTGACGATGGAAGCCGCCGGTGATGCCATCTGTCTCCAATTTGGCGAGGGCCTCGGTTACCCAGCCATCCAGAGTCAGCGGCGGATTGGGCGCGGCGTGTGCTGAAGCCAGCCAGAAGAAGCACGCAACTGAAACGATGGAAACCATAAGTGACAAGCACGGCGAGGGACAGCCCTTCGCCCTACGCCTCGCCCTACGGTAATGGGAACTACGCGACACTACGGCCCCTCCAATTTCTTCACGAGCGCGTCAATACGGCGGAACTGCCACGTCCAGCGCGTCTGATAGAGGAACTGCCGAAGATCGAACCGATTATCGTCCGGCGAATAGGACTCGGCATGGTAAGATGGCGTTAACGTCGTCATTTTGTGCCGATTGATGGCATAATAGGTAAAAAAGTGCTTCACCTTCTCCGCGACCGCGCGCGGCTGCAAGGTATCCCACTCCTCGACTAATTTTTCAAACATACTGACAGGCCCACACCGCTCCATTTTTCGGAGCTGCCCGAATCGGCTCAATTCGGCATAGGACATCCCCATATCTTCCTCGTCTGTCTGCGTATAGTTCTCGGTGATAGGTTCCAACTCGGCGGTTGGCGGTGCCGCCACAATCTCGCCAAGCGCGGTATAACCGAGGTGGCACTGCGCCCATCCCAAAAATCGGCGCAGGTCGCGCTTGCTAATCCCACCGATAGGGTTGATGTCGCCGCTGCTGCAATCGTATTTGGTGAGGTAGCCGCGCAGGGCCTCGTCAACGTTACCGGTGCCTAAGACAAGCAACGTCCCCCGCCGATTGCGCACCCATGGCAGCATTTGCGCGAACAAATAACTGAGCACCATCCGCAAACGCGCCTGGATATTTTGGAGTGCCTGATTCTCCGTGTGCGTCCCACCCTCCACTTTGAAACGCGGTGTCTTTCGGGTGATGCGCGTAAAGAGCGTTTTCAAGGCACCAACGAGCGCGTCCATGTTGATATCCAAATGATACGCACCTATCTGCTCAGCAAGTTGTTTGGCGCGCTTCTGTGTGTCGCGGGAACTGTTCTCTGTGCCGAGGTAGCAAGTATAGAGCAGCCGATTGGCTAGCACACTCGGGTCCGCGAAAACGTCAGGCGTTTCATTATCTCGCAGCCACCGTTCTACGTCAGCGATAACCGTCGCCTCTCGCTCGCGAACGGCTTTCGCGACGAGTTGACACATTGAACCGACGAGCGTCGCAACTGCACCGCTATCCGCACCGCCGGAAAGCGGAATGAAGTAACCTTCTGCACCCGAACGGCGCAGGTAATCCCACAGCCAACAGGCTGGACCGAGGGCAATTTCTTCTTCCGGCGTGTGATAGCGCGGCACCTCCTTATTCCCGTAAGGCAAAGACCTGGCCCTCGCCGTGCCCCAAACTTCCTCATTCCCGTAGGGCGAGGGCCTGGCCCTCGCCGTGCCACGAACCTCAGCGAACTTAAAATCGACATCAATCTGCGGCAGCTGCCCCGTTTGGCTCGCCTGCACGGCGCGACTCGCCTTGGCCCCACGATAAGAACGGACATCGTGTAAGTTCACCGCCGCCGTGACGACTTCTACATCCGCAAGCGAGAATTGTGAACCTTGCGCGAGGATTTCGCCGTTTTGCGCAATGAGCGCGCAACCATCAAAATAGAGACGGCCCCCATCGCAACCCTGCTGATTCGCATAGAGGTAAACGCCGCCATTCTTCGCCGTTGCGTTCCGGATAAGCGCGATACGGGTATCCAATTTGCGTAACTCATGGTGTGAACCTGAGCCATTGCCGATGATTTCTACGCCGGCGTTGCCAAAGGCGATGTGCGGGCTCAGCGGGGCAAACAACTCCTCGCACGTCTCCGATGCCAAGAGGGTATCGCCTAACGCGATAGCGGCGATGCCGATAGGCACAGTGCTTTGCACGGTAATCTCCGCAATCTCGCCGGGAAGCGGATAGGGCTCGGTTGTCCAACCGTGCTGCCACGCGGCAAACCAGCGCGGCTCGCGATAATTGCCATCGCCTGCAAGGATCAGTTTCGGACGAATAAGCAACACCTCGCCATCTAAAACGAAGACACGGCAGTTATACCGGACATTTTTGTGCATCACCGGCATACCGATATCGCACAAGATGCCATCCGTATAACCGCCCGCAAGAATGCAAGCAAGGGCTTCCCAACTATGGCGCAGCGTATCCTGCTCCAAAAAATGGTCTTCGCAGGAATAGCCGGTGATTTCCAATTCCGGCCCCAACCGATACCGAGCACCGCGCGCTTTCGCTATTTCTATTGACTCAATAATGCGCGCCGTGTTGCCTTCAAAGTCAAGACTCCACTGATTGAGATTGCACGTTGCCACTATCGTCCTCATCCGTTTTATCCCCCAGAGGCATTCCGTTTTGATGGAAACCACCGTGAAAATCAATAACGAGCCAGCCCTGTTTGAACTCAGGCGAGCTCAAATACAGAAATGGGACAACCCCACAGCCCGTAGGACAAACCTTCGCAAACGTCATGTCTTCTGCGGCTTCTTACGCGCGGCCGGAAACAGGATATTATTCAATATCAACCGATACCCCGGCGAATGTTTATGCAAATCCAAATTCGTCGGAATTTTCCCCTCGCCAACGAGGTGACGGTAATCCTCCGGATCGTGCCCACCAAGGAACGTGAAAGTGCCTTTGCCAAGTTTGCCGTGGATATACTTCGCATAGTTGGTGCCTTCCACCTGCCCTAAAATCGTAATAGAACCGCGGATAGTCCCCATGTTAAACGATGTCGTCTGCCCAAGGTAACCAGGGACGATGCTGACATGGTTTTGCGTGAGCATCGTCGGAATCGGATCGTGCTTAGCAGCAAATTCAAACAGCGTAAAATCCTCAACGCCGCTCTGTGCATCCATGTCCGGGCGCGGGTTGTCTATATCCGAAAATTCATAGCGGAACGGATTGGTGTAGAGTGTGAAATTCTCAAACGCGAGTGTGCGCTGAAAGTCCAATCTCGCCTGCCCGTTCGCATCTACTGGCGTGCCATCCAATTCAGGCGCAACGATGTCCACTGCACCACCGCCAGTTGCGAGCGCGATGTCCAACGTCTCTGGCGCAGAGCACATAGCGAAGATAAATCCGCCGTTGGCGATGTAGTCTGCAATCATCTGCGCTGTCTGTCCCTTGTGGCGTGCAACGCGCCGAAAACCCGCCTCGGCGGCGGCCTTTTCAAACATTAACATGCGCTGCTGATACCAGACTTGCGTGGAGAAGGCGGCGTGGAATTTGCCGTGCTGGCCGGTGAAGTCCTCGTGATGGAGATGCAGCCAGTCATAGCCTTGCGTTTGGAGGACACCGCTCTGCACCTCTTTGTCCCAGATTTCGTCGTAGGGGATTTGCGCGTAATCCAGCGCGATCTTAACGGCATCGTCCCACGGGTCGCGATACGGCGATTTCTCCGATGGCGCGTAGACAGCAATCTTCGGTGCTTTCTCCAACAGAATCTCGTCCATGTTGTTGCTCTGGAGAACCGTATCCTTAATAGTGTTGTATTCGGCAAGGCTCATCGGTTCAAAACGCACGCCCATGAATGCTGCGCGCACGCGCACGTCTGGCACATCCGGGAGAATAAACGCGCCGCCACGGTAGTTCAGCCACCAATAGCATCGGTATTCACGCGGTGCTTCTAATGCCCAATAAGTGAGGCCGTACGCCTTGAGATGGTTGGTTTGCGCGCCTTGCTCCATCGGCACTAAGAGCCACTGCGCCGCGGCAGTGTTCGCAACGACGAACAAAAAGCAGATTTTTGCTGTTCGCAATACGTTCAATAACGTCTTTGGTGCAATCATGTTTCTCTCCGTAGATTCGTCATTATCGTTCTGTCGGGAAACCAGCTCGCCTGAAGTTTCAGTATGAAATCGGACAATTTTTTCCGGGCGGCCTGCATCGGCAACGCTGCGGCCATCGCCCCCGACTGTAAGGGCTGATGTCGTTCATATCCGCCCGTTAGCCAAAGCTGCCTTATAGGCGCGATTTGAAACCGCGCCTACGGAACATTAACGGCTAACAACAGCCGGCTGATGCCCGAATACCACCTGTCCGTTATGCAGCAGCGGCATCTCGCTAGTTTCGGGGCTCAGCGTATCAATTGTCCAGAGCTGTCCGTTGTTTTCATACAAAATCCAGCGGCCCTCGGGGGACATCCACACCGGATGGCCACCGCCGCGCTGCGTCAACTGTTGTTCTGTCGGCACACCGGTACCAGAATAGGTGACGAGCCAAATCTGTGGCATCCCATCTGCCCCTGCAGTTCGGGTGAAGGCGAGCTGATTCGGATTTGATGAAGACCAGGTGGGTTCCGTATCGGCATGTGGGGAGACGACAATCGGCTCAACGCTGTTTCTCACCCGGTCGAAGGCGTAAATATTGGCTGTATTTCCTAGCGGTTGTCTGGCTGCTACCGGGGGATGTCGCTCTGTCTTAGCAGGCAGACTTGGCGTTGTCAAGTCTCGCATTTCTGGTGAACTTTCAACCGTTTCTTCTGTGACGTAGGCGAGCAGTGTTCCATCCGCATTCCACGCGGGCGTGAAACTGTGCTGCGCCGTGGAAGGGACAATAAACTCCTCCTGACTCCGAATGTGCCGAATGACGACGCGGCTGCGATTCCCAAACTCGGTGCGGATGTAGGCGATATAGTTCGCATCCGGCGAGAGGGCGGCATCGCGTGCCATCGCCCGCGCGTGCAGCACCACGCGCCCTTTCGGCGCGGCGTTATCGTGGAAGACAATAGAGCCCTCTGGAGCCTGATAGAGCAGGGCACCATCGCTGGCAACCGTGGGGTGAGTGCCGGCACCTAACGCCACCAACCCAGCAACGGCGGAAAGGTGCCAGACGACGTTGTCATACGCAAAATAGATGAGGTGCCGTTCTGCCAATGGAAAGCCTGAAACTGCTATCCCCTCGCCGCTGCGCATCGGTTCTGTCGGATTGCTTGCCACATCGCCATGCAGCCCCTCGCCCTCGTCAGCAAGTGCCGCTTTTTTCGGCTTAAACTCTTCACCCCCAACGAAATCCCAGCCTGTGCCATCCGCCTGCCATAGGAATCCGATGCCCCGCGCCCAATATTTCCACTCCTCGTATTGCTGCCCATTGCGAGTGAATCTGAAAACATCCTCCGGTTGTCCGTAACGTCTCCGCATCTCCCAACGGCCGCCATCCTCAATTTCTGCCATCGTGCCCTTTTCGTCAATGTAGGTTGCGAACATCTCAATATCAATGTGTGATGTCGTGCGGCCAGGATAGACGATGACCGGCGTAGGCTCACCGCGCACAGGGAAGCGGGTGCCGTAAAGCCCAACGCCATCCGCGATGCCGATGTTCCCATCGCCGTTCCTGTCGATAACAGCCATCACGTAGTAACGCCCAGGTAGCACGTTGACATGATACGTTCCAGCGTCCGTCAGCATGATAGGCATCGGAACCGGCGACTGGAAATCCGGGGTATAGGCAAGGCTTAGGACACCTTGAACCTCTGTCCGAAGTGACGTTGTCACATCTTGCACTTCTGCATTTTTAAGTAGGCGCGCTCTGGAAGCGCGCCCGGAGACAGGCGGCTTTCCATCAAACGTGATTCGGCCGGCAATGCCGCCCTGTTCAATATCTGTCTCAATGCCCGGCAGCTCGGCGTGGAGCTGCCCCTTCGCATCGTAGCGCGCGCTGATGAGGATGTCCACGGCGCGCTCGGATTCGCCTTCCGACAGCACTAACGCCGTAGGCCGTTGCGCCGTGATGTCCATCGTCCCGTAGCCACCCAATCCGTCGCCCTCGCTGTATCTGCCATTTTCATCGGCATCCAGCGTAGCGATGAGGTAGTAGTCACCGGGCGGCAGTTTGAAGCGAAACGTCCCACTCTCATCAGTCTCGGCACTAGCAAGCGGTGTAACGAAGGCCGTGTCGGCATAGGCGTGAATACGCACCGGTGCCGATTGCGACGGCGATACCGTGCCGGTGACGGTTATGGGCACACCCGCTGCAAGCATCGCCTGATACCGCTCGTTCTTGCGGACAGCATCATACGTAGCGGTAATGGCTATCGCCAGATTCTCGGTGAACTTGTTGGCCGAAACCAGCACAGGCTGCGGAATCGCGCCGCGTCCCCGCATATTTTCAACCCCGTAGAACCCGAAATTGTCACCGGCATCCAGGCTATTCGTACCGTTGTTATCCAGAATCGCCATGAGGTAATACTTCCCAGGGGCCAAGTTGAGTGCCCAATCACCGGAAGAGGCTACCGGCGCGATGCCCGCGCGATATTTCCACGATAAATCGGTATAGGCGAGAATTAAGGCGCGACGCCCCGACAAATCAATCGCCGAATCGGAGGCATCTCCCAATATGAGCCTACCACGGCAGCCACTTGTCGCTTTGCTTAATGCCGTTTGAAACTCCTGGTCTTCGCTGGGCCGATATTGCGACACAGGCACAATTTTAACCGCGCCATCTTCCAGTTGGGCACGGGCAGTTATCGGGATGTTAAGTCCCTGAACCCTTTGTCCTTCACGCACCTCAACTACCTGGTAGTTTTGTGAGGTGTCTGTCCACTGCGTGACACCGAAGATGCCGAACCCATCGCCAGCACCGAAACGACCGGACTTGTCCACATCCACATACGCGACGAGGTAATACCGCCCAGCTTCTACACTGAGAGAGAAATACCCATCGCTACGCTGCGGGATACCACTGAGGTAAGGTTGCGTGAGCCCTTCATCCCGATAGACAGACACGCTTGCATGGGACACATCGTGGCCCGGCCAGATTACCTTGCCGGTAAGCCGAGCCGGCTCGCGGGCCTGCGCGGTTTGAACCGAACGTGTCTGTGAGAAAGATGCAGACGAATAGACACCGATGCACAGCATCAGCAGAAATAGCAGCAATCGTTTCACGCTTCCCTCCGTTTGCAGGATTAGTCATCCTCTTGGTGCGGATACCGAGCCAAGTTCGGCGGAACCGGGAGATATTTCCGGCCCTTCTTCCGCTGTTCTATCTCATGCGCTACCAAATAGTCGTGGAACTCGTCAAGGCTTTTGAACTCAGCGTTGAGCTCGCGTTTTATCTCATAGCATTCTTCAAGAATCGGGTCCGTGTAAGTCTCCGGATCGAAGCCGGGGAGATAACACTTTCCAACTGGTTCTTTCATAATAAATTCCTCCATGAAGGTTGTCGGCGTGCAGATGGTAACAGGACGAAAGCCTGCTGCCGCAACGACGCGGTTAATCTGCCGCAACTGGTTTTCATTCACGAGATGTTTGTGGTTCCACGACACGAGGTATGCAACACCATGGACGGTGGCAATAGCGATATGTTCCGCGTCCGCATGCAAGTTTTCTGGCATTGCGCGTGCGGCGATCAGGTTCTGAGCGAGCACACGAGCCGACGAAGTCATAGGTAAGATGCGGAGATGGGCCAGCGCATCAAGTCGACGTTGCGCTTTCGCTACGTTGCCGCGGCCCGCTTCAGTAATCACCGTGTCAGAAACCACAAAATCAAATCTGTCTTGATAGTCGTTCCAAAAACGGCGGCTCTCCCGTTGCCACAAGGCTACTTGCGGGTTATCGCTGAGGTCCGCCGCGAAATAACTAACAACCGTCGTATCAAGATAGATAAGCAGGTTTGCCACAGTATAGGTTAACATAAAATTCCTTTTTTTTCAAATCGGGCTAAATTCCGAAATGCCTGATGGAATGTATTGCAAACTTCCAGTCCGTTGTTCCTCATAGAAATTATAGCATAACTCGCGGCAAATGTCAAAACCTTTTCAGCACAAAAATTTTAACTTGCAACGTATTGTAAACTTAAGGTATACTAACAGCATGCCAACACTTAACATAAAACCAAACCACAAATCCATAACCGCCTATTACGCCGCCCTCGACAGGTATCAACAACACGGCGTAACCCACGAAACTGCCGTCCGCGCCGCCTTTCAAGCACTTTTGGACACATGCGCGCGACAACGCGACTGGACGCTTATCTGCGAATACACGCTCCGCATCCCCGGCAGAAACCCTCTCCGTCTCGATGGCGCGATGCTTGACGAACACAGCCTACCCCGCGGCACCTGGGAAGCGAAAGGTGTCAAGGGCAATCTCCGCGCCGAAATCGAAAAGAAATTCAACGCCGGCTACCCCCAGGACAACATCCTCTTCCAAACCCCCGAACGCGCCATTTTATATCAGAACGGACACCTCGTCCTTGACGAAAACATCACTGAACCGAGCACGCTTGTCTCCGTGCTAGAAGCATTCTTTTCCTACGAACGCGAAAACGCCGCCGAATGGGAAGCCGCTGTCGCTGAATTTAAAGTGCGTGTGCCAGAACTCGGACGCGAAGCGCAGGAACTCATCAAGAAGCAACACCGAACCAACACACAATTCCAGACAGCGTTCGCCGATTTCCATCAACTCTGCCAAGCCGCTATTAACCCAAACCTCTCCAAGGCAGCCGTGGAGGAAATGCTCATCCAGCACCTCTTGACAGAACGCACCTTCCGCACCGTTTTTAACACGCCCGATTTTACGCGGCGCAACGTCATCGCACGCGAAATCGAGAAGGTCATCGATGCACTCGCATCCAAGGCGTTCAGCCGCGGCGTGTTCCTTCAAAAACTCGACCGGTTCTACCGCGCCATCGAACGCGAGGCAGCAACGCTCGTTGACTTCGCGCAGAAACAGCACTTCCTCAATACCGTCTACGAACAATTTTTCCAAGGCTTCTCCATCAAAAAGGCAGACACGCACGGCATCGTCTACACCCCGCAGCCGATTGTCGATTTCATGGTGAAGAGCGTTGAACAGCTCCTCAAAACCGAATTCGGACGCTCCCTCGCCGATGAAGGCGTTCACATCATCGATGCGTTTGTCGGCACAGGAAACTTCATCGTGCGGCTCATGCGCGAAATCCCCAAAACGAAACTTGAGGCGAAATACCGCTCAGAAATCTGGTGCAACGAAGTCTTGTTATTGCCCTACTACATCGCCAGCCTTAACATTGAACACGAGTTTTACGATACCACGACAGAATACCTCCCCTTCAAAGGCATCTCCCTCGTGGACACGTTCGATTTGGCGGAAGACCGGCAGATATCGCTATTAACCATCGAAAATACCGAGCGCGTCGAGAAGCAGAAGGCAGCACCGATGTTTATCGTCATCGGAAATCCGCCCTATAACGTCGGGCAGAAGAATGAGAACGATAACAACAAAAATCAGAAATACCCAGCACTAAACAAGCGGGTCCAAGAAACCTACTCGCAGGCCTCGGCTGCATCAACCAAGAAAGCATTGGGCGACGCTTACGTCAAAGCAATCCGATGGGCAGCAGACCGGATTGGGGAAGAAGGCATCATCGCACTCGTGACGAATCGCAGCTTCCTGGACAGCACGTCGTTTGATGGCATGCGCAAACATCTCGCCGAAGAGTTTGACGCGCTCTGGCTCCTCGACCTGGGTGGAAACGCACGGAAAGACAAACTCGCCTCCAACGCGAACGTGTTCAGCATCCAAGTCGGCGTGAGCATCAATCTGTTCGTCAAAAACCCCTGTAGGAGAGACCTCCCAGCCCCGACTTCCAGTAGGAGAGACCTCCCGGTCTCGATTTCCAGTAGGAGGGACCTCTCAGCCCCGACAACTTCCAGTAGGAGAGGCCTCCCGGTCTCGACAACCTCCGATAGGAAAACCCTCCCAGCCCCGACAGCGCGCATCTTCTACTACCGCACTGACGACACGTGGAACAAAAGCAAGAAATTCGAGTTCCTCGCGCAAACCGAACACGTTGGCAACATCGAGTGGCAAACGCTTCAACCCGATAAACGGCACACCTGGCTCACCGAAGGGCTTCAGGCAGACTTTGACACCTTCATCCCAATCGGAAGTCAGACAGCGAAAAAAAGCAAAGGCGAAGTCTCCGGTGCCATTTTCCATCAATACGGCATAGGATGCCAGACCGCGAGAGATGCCTGGCTCTACAATTTTAACCGAACTACGCTCACCGAAAAGGTCAAATGCACCATTGACACTTACAATATGGAGATGCTCAGGTGGCAGGGCACACCCGAAGTCTCCCGCGCACACGTCGATGACTTTGTCGTAGACGATAACGCCAAAATCAAGTGGAGCTCAGGGCTAAAACAGAAATTGGTGAGCGGACAACGCGCCGAATTTTCGCCATCAAAAATTCGCCGGGCCCTCTTTCGTCCCTTTACGAAAACGAACCTATTTTTTGACAACGTCCTCACGCACCGAAAATCCATCTTCCCGATTACCTTTCCGAATCCAGAAACCGAAGGAGAGAATCGCGTAATTTGTGTACCTGGTCCTGGTGGCCGCGCGCCGTTTTGGTGTTGTGTGACAAATGTCATCCCGAATACAGCACTCATTACGCTTGATGCCAACCAGTGCTTTCCCTTCTACATTTACGACGAAGACGGCACCAACCGCCGAGAAAACATCACCGATTGGGCACTAGAAAACTTCCGCGCGCACTACGGCGACGACACCCTCACGAAGTGGGATATTTTCAACTATACCTACGGCATCCTGCACCATCCGGACTATCGCGAACGTTACACCGCCGATCTCAAGCGCGATTTACCGCACCTTCCCTATGCCGAGGATTTCCGGGCATTTGCCGATGCCGGCGCGCAGCTCGCCGAACTCCACGTTCATTATGAGACACAACCGCAGTACCCGCTTACCTTCGTGGAAAACGCGACGAAGCAACTTGATTTCCGCGTCAAACGGATGAAGTTATCCAAAGACAAGACACAACTCATCTATAACCAATTTTTGACGTTGGAGGGGATTCCACAGGAGGCTTTAGCGTATCGGTTGGGACAGTATTCGGCGTTAGAGTGGGTAGTGAACCAGTATCGAGTCAAGTCAGACCCGAGGAGTGGGATTGTGAACGACCCGAGCGATGCGGAGAAGCCGCGGTATATCGTGAACCTCATCGGTTCAGTCATCACCGTCAGTTTGGAGACGTTGAAGATTATTGAGGCGTTACCTGACAAATTCCGGGGCCCGTAGCGCGAGGGAAAACCCAGCGAGCGCGAATCGCCGAGGGTTTCCCTCGCCATGACTACGAGGCCGGCGCATCTCCGCCGTAAATACACCTGACACATCAACGTAATTGGATATTAAACGCGTTTGTGAAAAATATTTGACATTTAACGTAAAATATGATATAATATATGTAACCTGTATATCGTAACTTGCGATATGAAATTGCCAAACCGAAACAACGAAAGTTGAGGAGGAAAAGGACAATGAGAACAGCCTATGCTGTATGCGCGGCACTGCTGATGCTGAGCTTCTCCCTAGCGGCGTTCGCGCAAAACGCGCAAGAAGAACACCTGCTCGGATGGTGGCTCTTTGATAGCGAGAAAGACGAGATGGGCAACTGGGATGACGTAGCCCTTCACGGTGCCGAACTCAAGGACGGACAACTGATTGTCGAGACCGGGAAATGGGCACACGCCCTCGAGTATGGCGGTCCCGATATTGAAGAGAAAACCTTGATGTCGTGGGTAGCGTTGGACGACCTCGCCGCAACCGCGGGCTCCGCGCTGACGCTTGACAAGGAAACCGAAGACCAGTTTAACGGACTCGTCTATGCCGAACGCCAACCGAATCAGTGGATGTCCGGCAGCAGCTGGTTTCACCGCACCGAAGATTTCCCGAAAGCCGTTAACGAAAAGAAGGAAGGCGAGATGATTTTCTTAGCCGTCACGTACAAAAATGACGGCGGGAATTACGAGGTTACGGGATACCGCAACGGCGAAAGCCTCGGCAGCTATACCAAAGGTGAACTCAAGACCTGGCCCACCGGCGATGCTGAAGCGATTTGGGGCAAGCGGCACACCGACGGCCTCGGCGGCCCCGGCGATCTGAACGCGCACATCGAGGAATCCCGAATTTACGGGGTCGCGCTGACAGAGAAAGAGATCCAGAGCCTAGAAATCGGGACGCTCTCGGTGGACCCGCAGGGGAAACTCGCCACCCAGTGGGCATCACTAAAAGCGAAGTAACGTGCACAGTACCGTAGGCGCGGCTAAAAACCGCGCCTACCCCAACCAGGGCGACACCGTAGACGCTTTCAAACCGAGCCTACCGGAGCCCTGGACATAACGAAATGTCTCATGGCACTACTGTTCACCTGCCGCATGCAGGCTTTCATCCCACTTTCACTACTTCTCGTATTCGCATCGCTTGGCGCGGCAGAAGAAACACGCTGGACATTTGACGATGCCACCGCCGACTGGGTAGCCTCCAACGGCACCTGGAAGGTGCAGGACGGTGTCTATAAGCAGACGACGCGCTGGGGCGAAGCCATGCACGCATTGGTGGTAGACAGCGAACCGTGGACCGACCATGGGCTCTCAGCGAAAGTGCGCATCGAAGCAGGGCATTGGGCAGGCATCGTCTTTCGCGCACAGAATGAGTTTGAATACTACGTGTATCTCCTGTGCCCGAAAGAGAACAAATCGGAACTGTGGCGGCATCGCCGCAGCACCGCGTTTAAAGACGGGTTCGAGGGGCGCGACGAAATCGAGCACAACATCGAACCGATCGGCCTTACAATCACCAAACAGGAATGGTTTATCCTGAGCGTGCAAGTTGAAGGCGACCGGATAGCCGTGGCCATTAACGGCATCCAACAAGGTGTCTTCACAGATAGCACTTATCCCACGGGGACGGTGGGGGTTTGGACATGGGATACGCAAGCCAGTTTCGATGATATCAGCGTCACCCAGGAGATGACTCCCGTCACACCGGTTGAACCCCAGGGGAAACTTGCGACTTCGTGGGCATCTCTAAAAAGGCAGTAATCGTTTGAGCTCGGCTGAGCTCAAACAGGTTAGAATCAGATGAAGATTAAGAATTTTATGGGCTCTTTCCGGTGAGCCCAAATGTAGCATGAGGAGGTTATTTATGGCAAAAGTAGGAAGTGCTGCGCCAGCGTTTACGTTAACAGGCGCGCTCAACAATGAAGACGTTGAAGTTTCGTTAAGCGACTATGAAGGCCAAAACTTAGTGGTGCTTTTCTATCCGCTCGCTTTCTCGCCGGTGTGCGCCGAACAAGTGCCGGATTTCAACGAAAATCTCGCCGCCATCAAAGCGAAAGGGGCCGAAGTTATCGCAATCAACCGCGATTCCACGTTCGCGCATAAGGCATGGAGCGAGGCACTCGGTGGTGTCAATTTCCCGCTCCTCGCCGACATGAACCTCGCCATCTCCAAGCAGTTCGGCATGGCACTAGAGGAAGTCGGCATCACGACACGCGGAGTCTTTATCATTGACAAGGACAGCAACATCGCTTTCAAACACGTGGAAGATGCCCCGCCGAACAATACGCTGAGCGCCGAAGCAGTGCTAAGCGAGTTGGACAAATTGCAATAGGGGCTACCGATTTGCAGGGACATTCCCTCAGTGCGTAAGGGCGGATGTCTCTATCCGCCCTTACAAACCGGGCACGGGAAAACGACATGTCGCCTTGCAATTTTATCTTGACAATTCGCGTACGCATGTGGTAGACTATTAAAAATGCGGGTGTAGCTCAGCGGTAGAGCGTCAGCTTCCCAAGCTGAGGGTCGCGGGTTCAATTCCCGTCACCCGCTTAACTTCCGAAAACAATCAATTCGCGCTACCACCGCGCGCAGACCGGAGACAGAGGAAAACCATGGCACAAAGGGATCGGCTAACCAAAGAAGAAATCAAGCAAGATAAGTTCATTGAGGCGGTGCTGCAGTCCTACGCGTTCCTAAAGGACAACCTGCGCACCATCATCATCGGCATCGTCGTCGTCATCGCCGCAGTCGGCGGCTACGCGGCGTATCATCAAAATCAGGAGAGCCGCCGAGCTGAAGCCGCCATCGCCCTGAACAAGGCGACTGAGGCATACCAGACCGCGGAGGAAAACCTTCTCGACTCAGCGAAACTCGCCGAAGGCGAAGAAGCACTGAAAACGGTGCAACCGCAGCTTCAGGCGGTGTTTCAGCAACACCCGAATACCGACTTCGCCGACAAGGCGCGCTATCAATACGCGAAAACCCTCTATTATCAGGGTGATTACGCCGGCGCACGCACACAGTTCCAAGCGATTATTGACTCGCATCAACCCGAAAATCAGATTTACAGCCTCTATGCACAGAAAGCGATAGGCAACTGCTACGAGCAGGAAGGCGACTACGAAAAAGCCATCGCCGCATATCAGACTCGGCAATTCCCCGCTACGCCGTATGTCTCTCCAGAGATTCGGCGGTTTGTGCTCGCCAACGCCAAATTTAGCCAGGCCCTCTGCTACGAAAAACAAGGGGACCCGGACACGGCGCGCGCTACCTATAAAGAGATTCTGGACGAATTCCGAAGCACGCTTGAAGAGGGGCTTGCCCAGAAAAGCATGGAAAAAGTCGCGGACGCAAAAGCGGTTATCGCTCTCATTAGCGAAGAGGAACCTTTAACCGTCGCAAACGCCGAGCAACTGGCAGCAGAAAAGCGTTATTTTGAAGCATTCGTCGCGTATACGGATGCAATCCACACCTATAAAGTGAACAAGGACATTGAGAGCGGTTTGTCTTCAGAACTGCGGCAGCAGATTGGGCGTTTTGAAAAAAGTGCCACCGCGCTGATAAACAACGTTCAAGCCGCCCGCCGCGCCGATGCCGAGGGACAGGCGAGCACAGCACTCTACAACTATAACCAAGTTGTCGAATTCGAGCACCTAGGGTTAAGTCGCCGCCTCTACGAAAACGCGCTCCTTCACTACAAACGTCTCACAACTTCGCCAACCGGCGAAAAGGGGCATCCCAATGAAATGTAGGAAAAGTCGTATCATCGTTAGCACTTCCCATTTCGGAAAAACAGGGAGCGGGTGGATAGCGTTCAGTACCGCCGTTGTATGCCTGTTTCTGTTCTGTGCAGTGCCGTTCGCTACCGCCGCGCCAAACGGCAGACTCGCTTATGCCGTGAACGCCTTTGACGAAAATCTAGGCCGCTTTGACTGGAACCTCTACACCACCGCCCTGCGGGGTACCAAAGACTTCAAAGCACTCCCCCTGAATCATAAAGGCATGTATCCTTCGTGGGGGCCGCGCGGGGAACTGCTCTATTTCGTGCAATGGGATGCCGGGCAAGCCGACATCTACTCCATTAACCCCGACAACCCGAAAAATAAGAAACGTATCACCCAAATCTCCGGAACCTATCGGTTTCTATCCGTATCGCCAAACGGGCAGACACTCGCCTTCAGCGGGTGGACGATGGAGCAAGTACCGCAAGAAAACCAGGTCTGGGTGCTTGACATCGCAACCGGGGAAATGGAAACAGTGACAGAAGTACCGCATTTTGGATGGCCTTATTCCTTCTGGGGAATCTCTTGGGCACCGAACGGAAAACGCCTCGTCTTCTCACTCGCCAGACCCGGGTGGTTGGAGCAACTCTACCTGCTAGACGTTGAAACCAAGGAGATAGAAATCTTAACCGAACTGAACAAAGACTTCTATCCGGTGTGGGCACCCGACGGCGAACGCATCCTCTTCCTGCGTTGGAATAGGGAATTCGACACGTTCTGCACCATCGACGTTGAAACAAAAACGATAGAACCGCTGTTTGATGTTGACAAAGCCACAGGTTATTGGGGTGACTGGGCACCCGACGGCACTCTCATCGTCTATTCCCGGTGGGGTACGCTTTACGTGTATAATTTTGAGACGATGGAGACAGAAGAACTGCTGGAGGTAGATGGCAGTATATTCGTCGTTGCGTGGCTGCGGGATATTACCAACTTGCCTGTCGCACCTCGGCAAAAATTGGCGACAACGTGGGGACAACTCAAGCGTCCCCAAGCGCAGCATTAAGCATTTCTCCCGGAAGGCACGCTAAATCTTTTTGACACGTTGGATATGCTCTTCATGCCGCTGTTGACGTTAACCGCGCGCATCGCCGTTGTCATCGGTATCCCCCAGAGCATCGTTGCAACGCAGCCCAAAAAGCAGCGCGAACAAAAGGAAAAATTGACGCATCGCAAGAGGAACTGAAACACCCTCAAACAGCGATGGCTCACCAGCTCCTAACGCAGGAAAACGCCTGCCCCAGAACGATTCTGAGGAAAAAACGATGTTAACCGGCGTTGAAACAGTCTTAGAATACGATAAAATGAAGGTGCTGCTGAAAAAGTATACCGCCTCGCAACTCGGTGCAGCGCGCGTCGAGGCACTCACGCCTTACGATGATGTCGACACGGTGCGGCAACTTCAGAAGTTGTGCAGCGAAGCAAAAACTTTCCAGCAACTCTACGGCGGGATTCCGTTGGGTGGCCTAAAACACATCGGAAACTCCCTACGTCACGCCGCCAAAGCCGGTTCAATCTTAGACGCAGAAGAACTCCTCGATATCAGCAAAGTCGCGCGGATTCCATCGGATATCCACAACGCGTTTGCGAAACGCAATCCGGAAGAGCTGCCACACCTCTTCTCAATCGTGGACGCGCTCCCATCATTTCCGGCGTTAGTCAAAGCCGTTGCCGACTGCATCAGCCTCGATGGCGAAATCCTAGATAGAGCCAGCCCGGAACTGCGTGCCATTCGCCGAAAATTGTCGCGTCTCCGTCAAAATGTCCATGAAAAATTAGAGGCGATGCTTCGCTCACCGGATTACCTGAAATCCATTCAGGAACCGGTAATCACCTCCCGGAACAATCGCTACGTCTTGCCAATCAAACAGGAGGCGCGGGCATTTTTCCGCGGTGTCGTCCAAGGGCAATCGACGAGTGGTGCTACCTTCTTTATGGAACCTCTAGCCATCGTTGAAATGAACAACGCGCTCCATGAAGCAGCCGAAGCGGAACTTCGCGAAATCCGACGCATCCTCCTCACACTGACAGACGAAGTGCGGGAGAACCTACACGAACTTGAACTCGCCTTGGAACTGCTGGCGGAACTCGATTTTCTGAACGCTAAGGCACGTTTCAGCATCACACTGAACGCCGTTGAACCTGTGTTGAATACCCGCGGCATTGTCAAACTCGTTGACGCACGACACCCACTGCTTGAATTCCATCTGAAAAAGGCATCACCGCCGCTGACTGAACAAGACAGGAACACCCTCCCGCCGCGCGTCGTGCCAACAAACATCCATATCGGCAAATCGTTTAAAACGCTCGTTATCACCGGACCGAATACCGGCGGAAAAACCGTCGTCCTCAAAACAGTAGGATTGCTGGCACTGATGGCGCAATCCGGTCTGCACATCCCCGCCGCGAAGGGAAGTCAAACCGCTATCTTCCATCAAATCTTCGCCGACATCGGCGATGAACAAGGCATCGAACAGAATCTGAGCACCTTTTCCTCGCACATGACGAAAATCGCCGAGATGCTTGAACATATCGCCGATGCTCATAACACACACACGCTCGTGCTGTTAGATGAAATCGGTGCCGGCACAGACCCGAGTGAAGGCACCGCGCTCAGCATGGCACTACTTGATTGGCTCGCGCAACACCAGGTTAACACCATCGTCACAACACACTACGGCGCGCTCAAGGCGTATGCGCATACCCAAGCACAGATGGAAAACGCCTCAATGGAATTCGACTGGGCGACGCTACGCCCGACATATCGCGTGCAGGTGGGGGTGCCGGGCAGTAGCAACGCCATTAAAATTGCGGCGCAATTGGGCATCCCCGCCGAGGTACTCGCCGAAGCGCAAACCCACTTAGGCAACAATAACGTCGCTGTCGAAGAGTTACTCGTCGAACTGCAAGAGACGAAAAATGCCTTGGAAACAGAGCGGGCACGCCTCCAAGCGAAAATTCGCGACGCTGAAGCGACAACCCAAAAACACGAGCGGCTCGTTCAAAGTTTTGAAACAGAACAGCGCGTCTTAAAAGAGAAGGCCGAAAACGAGGCAATAGACATCGTCTCCAACGCGCGACGCACGGTAGAGAAACTTATCGCCGATATCCGCCGCGAAAATGCCGCTAAAGCAAGCATCCAAGCCGCGTTCGCAAAAATCGAAACGGCGAAAAAACAGCTGAAACCGAAGGCTCCTGTCAAAAAACAGCCGAAACCCTCCACGCCGAAAGTTGCTATCGGGGACAAGGTGCGCCTCAAAAAATTGAACCGATTCGGGGAAGTCACCTCCATTGTACCGAAGAGCAGTAGCCCGCTTAAAATTGCGGTGGGCAACATGCACATGCAAGTCGCCTACGGTGACATTGACACAATTCAACCGAAACGTGAGGTTGCAAACATCTCAACGTCCGTGCTGGATATTCAGTATAGCAAGGCAAACACTATCCAAAGTGAACTCAACATTCGGGGCATGCTGGTGAGCGAGGCGGTAGAGATTACGGATAAATACCTTGACGATGCCTACCTTGCCGGTGTGCCAACGGTGCGCATTCTCCACGGCAAAGGGACAGGAGCCTTGCGCAAAGCGGTTCACGAGGAATTGCGAGACAACCCGCACGTCACCCAATTTCAACTCGCGCCGCAGAGCCAGGGCGGCGAAGGCGTTACCGTCGTCACATTCAAGGACTAATGTCCCAACCGAGAGGCACGACATCATGAACCGAACTCGGACAAACATCCAGATTCCGCGCGAGACGATTGATGAAATTCGGCACCGGAGCGATATTGTCGAAGTTATCTCCGAGTGCGGCATCCCGTTACGCCCCGCCGGCCGCGATTACAAGGCACTCTGCCCGTTTCACGACGAAAAAACGCCCTCTTTTACCGTCTCCGTGGCGAAGCAGATTTTCTATTGCTTCGGCTGCCAGACAGGCGGCAACGTCATCAGCTTCGTGCAAAAGCATGAAGCAAAATCTTTCATTGAAACCCTCACATGGCTCGCCGATAGACTCAACATCTCGCTACCGAATCAGAACGCACGCGAAAGTGCCAACCGAAAACGGTTCACATCGCTTGAGGAACTCAACCGGTTCGCAGCCCAATATTACCACCGCCACCTGCTCACCGAAGATAGCGGCGGCCAGGCAAGGCGGTATCTCCAGCACCGCGGCGTGCAACCGAAAACGCTTAAACTGTTTCAACTCGGCTACGCAAAGTCCACACGGCGCAACCTGGTAAAAGCCGCGACAGACGAAGGTTGGACTATCCAGCAACTCGTCGATGCAGGGTTGATTAAAAACGAAGAACGCGGCCCGCAAGACAGGTTCTGGAACCGGCTGCTCTTTCCGATTCAGAATGAACGCGGCGTGCCAGTCGGATTTGGCGGACGCGCGCTCTCAGAAGAACAACAGCCGAAATACTTGAATTCACCCGAGACAATTTTGTATAATAAAAGTAACATCCTCTACAACCTTGACAAGGCGCGTCAAGCCATCTACAAAAAGCGGACGGCTCTCCTCGTCGAAGGTTATATGGACGCGCTGATGCTTTACCAATGTGGCGTTGAAAACGTGGTTGCCTCCTCCGGCACATCCCTGAGCGAAAACCACGCCACTTTGCTGAAGCGGTTTACCCCAGAAGTCATCATCGTTTACGATGGCGATACTGCAGGCTTCCAAGCAGCGCAACGCGGGCTGCACCGCCTACTCGCAGCAGGATTACGGGTGCGCATCGCCTTACTGCCAAATGGCGAAGACCCGGATTCGTTCGCACGGCAACACGGAGCCGAGGCGTTCACGAAACTCACAGACAAGGCCATAAACCTGGTCGAATTTCAGATTCAGACCGCGATTCAACAGCAAAATATCCACCGCGTCGATGTCAAAACGCAGATTGTGAAAGAGATTAGCGCGACGCTAACGCATATCCAAGACAGGATGGAACGGAGCGAATACGTTAAATACGCCGCAAAAGAACTCCATGTCAATACAGACATGCTGTGGCACGAATTGCGAGACTTGGGGCTCAAAGAGGCACCCGCGCCCTATCGGACCCGGGCGAATAAGGCATCCCCGAAAAAATTGTCACCACGCGCGCAAATTGAAGCGCAACTGATTGAAGCGTTAATCCAAAACCCAACGTTGATTCCCTACATCAAATCGCAGTTTCACTACGCGGATTTAACCGAACCGCACTTCGCGAAGATGGCGCAGTTGCTGTGGGAAGCGAACCCAGAAAACGACGGGCCCGATATCCAAAGCCTCCTCAACGAATGCACCGATGAAAAGTTAAGAGCCCTTATTTCCAACGCGCTCCTCCGCAAAACGCCGCCGAATTTAAAAGCACGAGTGGATGGATGCCTCCGCAAACTGCAGCATTTTATCTTCAAAGACATGGAGCAACGCGTCCGTTCGCATGCACTCGCCGAAGGCGCTGACGAGTTAGAAACGCTCAAGGAATTGGTGAAACTCTCAGACCAGCGGCGCGCCCTAGGCGCACAGCCGATTCATGAACCAGGCGCATACGAATGAACCGGCCCGAATAACCGCACCCAAAAAAAGGAGTCTGTCAACGATGAATTTCAGAGATACTCTGACTGTCGATTCCTGGGAAACCGACAGCATGGATGAACCCGATTACGACCCGGAAGCCTACGCGTCTTCGGAAACAACCAGCTATAGGGACGACCCGGTCAAAGTCTACATGCGCGAAATGGGGAAATTTCCGCTGCTCAATAAGAAGCAGGAAGTGGAACTCGCGCAACAGATTGAGGCAGGCCACCGCGCCGCCCAAGAAGCGACTTTTGACATACCCCTCGCTATTATTGAGATTCGGAAACTCCTCTATAAAATCGTGACGGCGAAAAAGCGCGCCTCCGATATTATCGATATGCCTGTCTCTAGCACCTCCACTCAGAACAAAGAACGCAAACTTCAAGACCAGGTGAAGAAAGCGTTGAAGGTGATAGAGGCATTAGAGGAAGACCGGCTCACCGCCGCTACCCCGGCACCCAGTGCCAACGGAAAACCTTGCACGGTAACGTGGCGCGGCCGCGCTAAACTCATCACAACGCTGGATAAACTCAAGATAGACCGGGAGGAAATTAGCAAAATTTCTGACCAGGTTAAGCAGGCCGAAGCGAAAATCAGCAAGTGGGAAGAGGAAGCGCGCGCGCTGCAGCAGAAACACGGTATTCCCAACGCGTGGCTCAATGGACTCCCCCGCGACGAGATGTCACCCACGATGAAAGCGGCGCGCGTCCAGATCATCCGACTCCAGCGTAACATTCGGCAGCACATGAACGAAATCGGCGTTCCACGGGAGCAGCTCAAGCAGCTCACGAATCAGATTGACCGAGGCGAAGCAGACGCGCAGGACGCCAAAATGGCCATCGTCGAAGCGAATCTCCGTCTCGTTGTCAGCATCGCGAAGAAGTATCGACACCGGACTGCCGGCCTAGAATTCCTAGACCTGATTCAGGAAGGCAACATCGGTTTGATGCGCGCCGTTGACAAATTTGATTACCAGCGCGGCTATAAGTTCAGCACTTATGCCACATGGTGGATCCGACAAGGCATTACCCGCGCCATCGCTGACCAGGCGCGCCCCATCCGCATCCCCGTCCACATGCACGAACGGATTAACAAGATCCGGCGCGTCCAACGCTCGCTCCTCCAAGAATTAGGCAGTGAGCCGACTGTAGCGCAAATCGCCGAGGATATGAAAATGCCGGTGAACAAGGTCAACGAGGCGTTGGAGGTAGCACCGGAAGCGGTTTCGTTAGAAACCCCTATCGGCGACGAAGACGACAACTCCCTCGGCGACTTCATTGAGGACACCACTATCAATTCGCCAGTGAAAGAGGCGGAATTGAACATCCTCAAGGAGCAGATCCAAGAGGTTCTCGCCGACTTAAGCGACAAAGAGAGGGAAGTTATCGTCCTCCGATTCGGTATCAAGGGCGGTTACCCGAAAACCCTTGAGGAAGTAGGGCGCATATTTGGTTTAACCCGGGAACGCATCCGGCAAATCGAGGCGAACGCGCTCCGAAAACTGCGCCATCCCACACGCAGCCGGAAATTACGCGATTTCCTGCACTAGCACGCGCCACCATCTTCGTAGGGCGAGGGCCCGGCGAGCACGAATCGCCGAGCCCTCGCCATCCTACGATTTCTGTGAAAATCGCGATATATTAAAAAAATTTGCTTTTTACTTGGAAATATGGTATAATTTTTATGTTAACATCATAAAGGGCCCATAGCTCAGTGGTCAGAGCCGCCGGCTCATAACCGGCTGGTCCTAGGTTCGAGTCCTAGTGGGCCCATCTATCTCTTTCTATGGGGCGTTAGCTCAGGGGTACGAGCGCTACCTTCACACGGTAGAAGTCACTGGTTCAAATCCAGTACGCCCCACTCTTCAAGCGATTGTCGGGACAGATTGGCAAAGGGAGTACTGCCCTGCATTACGCCGCCAATGATGGGAAAGACCGGCTCGTCCTTAAACTCCTCGAAGTTGATAGGTTGATACCATGGAGAAACAGAAGGAACGCAAGACAACTCCTCACGAAGAGAAACAGAAACGCAGGACTGGCCCTGCATCTGTTTTCCCGCTTGAAACGGGGTTGCAAGCCATCGACTGCGATATTCACAATGAAGTGCCATCATTACAGACACTCTTCCCGTATCTTTCGGATTTCTGGTGCGATTACTGCAGCAACTCTGGCTTCAGAGGGCCCGATGCAAACGATTACCCGCGCGGCGCGCCGATAACGACACACCCAGATGCGAAACCGCCATGGGAAGTCGATCTGGCGCATGTGCGCGAGCAACTGCTTGACAGCTGGAACCTTGAATACGGCATCCTCAATTGCGCCTACCGCGTGCAAAGCGTCCATAACCCAGACCTGGCTGCCGCCATCGCGCAGGCGATAAACGATTGGCAGATAGAACATTGGCTTGAACCGGAGCCGCGGCTCCGGGCTTCCCTGGTCATCCCCAGTCAAATTCCGGAACTCGCCGCCAGAGAAATTGAACGCGTCGGGGAGCACCCGGGGTTTGTGCAAGTAATCCTGCCGGTGCGTTCGCGCACGCCTTACGGCAGTCGGTTGTATCATCCGATTTATGAAGCAGCAATACGGGAGAACCTCGCCATCGGCATCCATTACGGCGGCGCGCCCGGCAATCAACCCTCACCGACAGGGTGGCCCTCTACCTATTTAGAGGAATACAGCGGGATGACGCAGGTGTTCCAAGCACAAGTGATTAGTCTCGTCGCGGAGGGAGTCTTCGATCAGTTTCCAGACCTTCGCGTCGTCCTAATCGAAAGCGGTTTCACGTGGCTACCCGCTGTGATGTGGCGCATTGACAAAGAGTGGCGCGGGCTCCGAAACAATACACCGTGGGTGAAACGGCCGCCATCTGAATACATGCGGGAACACATGCGGTTCACCTTGCAACCTGTCGATGCCCCACCAGATCCGAAACAACTGCTTCAGATAATCGGACAACTTGAATCCGAGGAGATGTTGATGTTCTCAACGGATTATCCGCATTGGCAATTTGACACGCCGAATGACGCGCTACCATCGGAATTGCCAGCGCGCCTTACCCGTAAGATTTTGCATGAAAATGCGCGCGCGTTCTATCAACTCTCGTAAGGGTGGATTTCTATATCTGTCTGTCGACTGCACCGCTTACCGAATCATGCTTTCATCACACATTGGAGGCGAAACGCAATGGCAAACACGACTACCAAACGCTCAAAATTTCCGGTCATCGATTGTGACATCCACAACTCCGTGCCGCCGGGCGCATTGTCGCCATACCTATCTAAACGGTGGCAAGAGCACTACAAAACCTTCGGTTTGCGCGGCCGCGCCGGAGGATACTATCCGCGTGCCCTACTCAACGCCGCCCGACACGACGCGTGGCCCCCGTCCGGCCTCGCCCCCGGTGCAGACTTGGAGTTCATGCAGAAGCAACTCTTGGACGCGTGGAATATTGAATACGGTGTGCTTAACCCCTTGATTCCTGTCGGCGAGCAGCTGAATGTGGAATACGGTGCCGCGCTCGCACGCGCCGTAAACGACTGGCAAATCGCCGATTGGGTTGAACCCGAGCCGCGCCTGCGCGCATCCATCGTAATCGCTTATGAGGATGGCGACTTGTCCGCCGAAGAGATTCACCGCTGCGGGCCGAACCCCGGCTTTGTCCAAATCCTGCTCATCGCGCGCACGAAGGACCCGCTCGGCAACCGCAAATACTGGAAAATCTACGAAGCCGCGGAGGAATACAACCTCCCCATCGGCATCCACTTTGGCGGTGTCGCCGGACCGATTACCGGCGCAGGGTGGCCCTCCTATTATATTGAAGACCACGGCGGCATGCCGCAGGCGTTCCATACGCAGGTCATCAGTTACGTCTGCGAAGGCATCTTTGAACGATTCCCCTCGCTCAAAATCGTCCTGATCGAAGGCGGTTTCGCGTGGATGCCACCGCTCATCTGGCGGTTAGATGCGACATGGAAGAAACTGCGACGTGAAGTGCCAGCACTCAAACGCAAACCATCCGAATACATCCGAAACCACTTCTGGCTCAGCACGCAACCAATGGAAGAACCACCGAAGCGGGAGTATTTTGAACAACTGCTTGAGCAGATGGACATGAACGACAAACTCATGTTCGCCACAGATTACCCGCATTGGGACTTCGACGCGCCCGACCGGGCTCTGCCGAGTTTCCTCAAACCCGAATTGCGCCGAAAAATCCTAGCGGACAACGCGCGCAAACTCTACCAGTTTGAAGGGCGGATATAGAAATCCGCCCTTACAAAAGGCATCGCGCTTTTCACCTGAACGTAGGGCGAGGGAAAACCCGGCGAGCGCGAATCGCCGAGGGTTCCCCGCGCCAGGCTGCAAACCAAATGGCAAAATACGTAGTTGCAACCCCAGACGAAATCGCCCCCGGCGAACGCAAAATCGTTGATATCGATGGACGTTCCATCGGTATTTTCAACATCAACGGCGAATTTTTCGCAATCCGGAACAGCTGCCCACACCAAGGCGGACCGCTGTGTAAGGGACATGTTACCGGCTTCTTAAAATCGCCCGCGCCAGGAACGTATACCTATACCCGCAAAGGCGAGTTTCTGCGGTGTCCATGGCACAGTTGGGAATTTGACATCAAGACTGGCCAATCGTGGTGGAATCCCGCGAAGCGGCGCGTCCGAAAATACGATGTCCACGTAGAACGCGGCGAGGACATTGCCGCACCGGAAAAGGGGCCCTACGTCGCCGATACGTTCCCCGTGACTGTTGAGCAACAGTATCTCGTCGTTGAAATTGAGTAGACAGCGAATAGTCTCCGTTTCACATCTGTAGGGCGAGGGCCGTCACGCCGAAACTTTGTCATCTCTGCCGCCTCGCTGCAGAGATGTCCACTGTCCCTCGCCATCTCCCAAATTTTCGCGCAAACCATAACGTCATGAAACACCCGACTTTCTCTTTCAGCAAACATCACGAACTGCCATGTCTCTATACCGCGCTCATTGTGATAACCTTCGCGCTTATCTCAAACAACGCCGCGGCAGAACGTTATACCTATCCCAGCGGCGGGCAGATAGTCACTCTCCGAGGACTCCCCCTCAATCTAACGCAATTCAACGCCAAAGCCAACGGCTACATTCCCAATGAAGGCGGCAACGATTTTATCATCATGGAGCAGTTCAATCGAAACTGCGGGCCCAACAGCGTCCAGATGGTGCTCTATTACTATAGAAACCATCGGCGGCTCAAGGACATCTGGGCAGCAGGGGATATCCATACCGTTGTGTTCGGCACATGGCCCGATGAACTGCGCCGCGCCCTGAACGAATCGGACGTGCCCTCGCATTGGTACACCGAAAAAACGCTTGACGATGTGCGCCGATACATCCGAAATAACCGGCCACCTATCCTTCTCCTCAGACGCTCAAACACAGGTTACCATTGGGTAGTCGCTGTCGGATACGATACGCAATCTGATAAATTCCTCATTGCAGACCCGCAGGGCCGATTTCAGTGGTGGGACTCGGAAGAACTCCAAGCCAGCTGGGACCTGCGCTGGCAGACAGCCTTTGAGAACAAAGACCCGGAATGGTACGAATTCCAAATCGATGTCGGACCGCTTGCCAAACTCACACTCACCCCGAATACGGTAGTCGTACCGTTAGAACCTCCCTCGTTTGAGCGCAGCTACCACCCTTACTGGACCGAGGTGCAGGCAGTAGAGATTTACGGGGCCAGCGATTTCTGGGGCAAAACGCATGCATGGAAAGAGACGGTAACCTTTGACAACCCGTTCGTCCTCGCGCAGGTATCCGACATTGAATTGGTAAGTTCCGCCGCCACCGCGAGGCTAGATGGATGGGAGCGCGTTGGCGATACTTCGATCCGCCTTTGGGGAGAGGTTGCAGACGGGTTAGTCCTGCGCGGCAGAATGTGGGTAATCGTCCGAACCTTCTACTTTAACAGCGACACCGCCGCGCCTGCGGCTCCCGCACCGCCCCTCCCGACAGAAACGGCGTTGTTGCCCAACTATCCGAATCCGTTCAACCCGGAGACGTGGATACCGTATCAACTGGCAAAACCTGCTGATGTCACGGTATCCATCTACGCAGCGGATGGGAAATGGGTGCGAACCTTAGCGTTAGGCCATCAGCCAGCGGGTATTTATCGGAGCCGAAGTCGCGCAGCGCATTGGGATGGCCGCAATGCGCAAGGGGAGCGCGTGGCGAGTGGTGTCTACTTTTACACCTTCACCGCCGGCAATTTCACGGCGACAGGCAAAATGCTGGTAAGAAAATAGAACTTACGCAGCATACCATCGTTGGCGTAGTTTGAAACCGCGCCTACCGTCACGCGAGAATTTACGCGTAAACCGTAGAAAGTTATCCTCTGAGACTTTTTTCCGCTTAAATCCTAACCTGTTCAACCATACCTGTTTCTAATGAACGATTTGCGGCAAGCGTCACAGAAAGTGTCTTCACTGCATCGGCGTAAGAGGAAAGAACTAATCCTTGCTCGTTTGTTTCCACGGCCCCGATGAACTCCGCAACCTGACGGAAGTAACCCGCTTCAGTGCCAGTATAGTCAATAGCCTCATCGCCGATCTGACCGCGCAACCCCAGGTCGTGCGTTAGTTTGAGGTAGAGCGCGTCGCCCACCAATTCGGTAGCGAAATTATCGGGCGCGCGGGCGACACAGGTACTGGTGATACTACCTATCGCCCCGCTCTCAAACTGCAGATTACAGACTGTGCATTCCTCAAAATCAGCGATGCCTTCGGAGACATTTTTGATACCATAGGCATGAACGCTAGCGACATCTCCGAGGAAATAACGGATGAGATCGAACACATGCGTGGTTTGCTCTACCATCTGTCCACGCGATACTTCGTATTTTCCCCACCACGGATGGTTGCTCCCCATCCGAGCAAGGAACCGTCCGAACCCCATGGCGAGTTTCGTGTTACCCACGAGCTTCTTCGCTTTGTCAGTAATGTCGCTATACCGCGCCATGTAGCCGACTTGATTAATAACCCCGGCGGTATCAATTGCGTCGCGAGTGCGGCGCGCCGTTTCTAAATCCTGTGCCACCGGTTTCGCGACAAAAAGTGCCGCGCCCGATTGTGCCGCATCAGCGACTTGCGTTGTGTGCGCCCCGGGCGGAATGCAAGTGAAGACGACATCGGGATGTTCATGCCGCAGCATTTCACCGTGGTTGGTGTATGCGATTGCCTTTTCTTCGTGTGCGACAGCCGCGGCGCGTTCCGCGTTAATATCGCAGACTGCCGCAATGGAACGTTCAAGTTGTTTCAAGCTTCGGCGATAATTGCCAGCAATACCGCCAACGCCGATAAAAGCGATTTTCATGTCAATTGCCTCTTAATCTTGTACCAACTCACGGATTTTCTTCAGAAAGTATTGAAAACTCGGAGAGGCGTTGTTATCTACGTCCATGTGCGGCGCAATGTTCTCCGCCCATAATGATTTTTCTATACCTATGGCCGGATATCCCTGACTTTCAAGTGCCTTTGAGCCACCCTCAAATACCGCGTCGGCAAGAATTTCCCACGTTCCGCAAACCGAATCTTGTGTGTAATGTCTCAGCACTCCGACTTTAACTTTTGGATAAGCTGTCTTAATTGCGGACATGTCGCCAAGAAGCCACGCTTCACATTCTTCTACAGCAATACAAAACCGAGCTTCTGGTTTGGGATTGCACGCGTCCAGGACAGCGAGCAATTCTTGGCGAAATTCTTTCAAGCACCTGTCATCCAAGTCGCAAACCACAATCACCGCTGCGGGATAAAGGGTTGAGTACGCAGCATGGCTTCTCCCGCGCCCTCTGAGCAGTTGGGGAAGTCGATCAAGCAGAACGCGTTTGCTTGGATCCGTCTGGCCCATGATATTTTCAGGAATCTTGCGGCCGATTCCTTTGTAACCAAAAACTTCAAATGTATGTCCATCGCCGATGATTTTTGGCATCAGAATCTCAAGTGCTTTCTTGCCAGACAAATCTTCAACATAAATCTCAAAGTGCATTCTAACACCTCGGGTCAAGATAGCCGCTGTACCAGAGCGATCCCAGGGGCAACCCTTCCTCAACAAGATAATTCACACCCTGGTCTTCGCTTGCTCGTCGGATTGTGGCAAACCCATCTTCACCCTTATCCAGAATCCAGACCTCTTTCGGATCCAATGCATCGACAAAGTAAGGCTGGTGCGTCGTAATGAAAACCTGCGAGCCGCCTTTATGCCCAGCGGCATGTTTGCGGAATTCATAGGCGAGTATCTCCAACAGTTTATGGTACAGACCGTTTTCCGGTTCTTCAATACAGAGGAACGGGGGTGGGGAAGGATCTTCCAGCAACAAAAGGTAGGCGAATAACTTGAGCGTTCCATCGGATACCTGCTGCACGTAAAAAGCATCCTGAAAGCCTTTGTCGTTGAACTTGAGGAGCAACCGGTTATCGCTAGTTCGTTCTGTCTCAATCCTGTCGATGCCCGGAATTTTATCTGCAATCTTTTTGAGAATCGCTTGGAAACGTTCTGGATGTTCGCGCGCCATGAATTGCACAACGTTGCCGAGGTTATCCCCGTGACTATTGAGATGCTCCTGAGGACCCGCTGGCGGCAGGTTGCGCGCCGCGTCCGGCGTGAAGTAACTGAAATACCACCCCTCAATAAACCGGCAGAGGGACGAAATTCGCGGATGCTGTTTGAAGGCACCGAGTGTAGCAATCCCCAGTTTGCGAGGATTTTCCAATTCGATTAACTCGGGCGCGCAGGATTCCGCCGATTTCGCGCGTTCCAAGAGGAGCCCGAAATCCGCTGTCTCTTCGTCAAACTGGACACCGCACTGTTCGCCTCGCCATGCCACACCGGTGCCGTTGTAAAGCCTGAAGAAAGAAAATGGCCGTCCGCACTTCTGTCTCTTCTGCCTCTGCATGAGACATTCTTGCAGGACATAGGGCCGCCCCGCCTTGTCAGCCGCAATAGCAATCTGATACGTGATAGAACGGGCATCACGGTGTTCCTTATAGCACACCTCAAACGCAATGGAACCCGTCGCACCTTGCGACCGGATTTTCTCAAAGCCGCCGCGGCCACGCGCGGCACAGGCGGCCTCAACCCCAGATTTCAGCACGTCAGCGAGAAACGCGAGCGCATCAAATAGGGCACTTTTCCCAACACCGTTTTTGCCGATTAACGCTGTCATCGGAGTGAGTGCTTCTTTCTTCGCTCCGTTCCACAGGCGCCCCAGGGTTACATCCTTCAGAACCTTGAAGTTGTGCACTCGGAAACCTTCTAGTCTAGCCATTTTCTAGCCCTCTACAAGCCTAACGCAGAACAACATCGATGCATTCGCATAAACCCGACGCTAATCTCCTGCAAGAACCGCCTCACCTACCCCCGGCACATCAACAGCCGCCGCCGAAACCCGCTCCTCTCCCTTAAAAAAGAGCCCACGCAGATCGATGTTAATCGCATACAACGCCGGCATCACAAACAACGTCATCGTCGTCGCGAGAGCCAGGCCGAAAATGATGGTGTTCGCCATCGGCATCCAGATAGGAGATTTGCCGCCGAGGCCGAGGGCCATCGGCACCAGACCGAAAATCGTCGTCATCGAAGTCAAGATAATCGGACGCAGCCGGACGCTGCCGCCTTTCAGAATCGCATACCACTTGTTGTAGCCGAGCCCCCGATACTTGTTGATGAAATCAATGAGGACGATCGAATCGTTCACGACGATGCCGGCAAGCGCAACAATGCCGAACATCGCAACCATGCTGAGCGTCGCATTCGCAAGAAGCAACCCTACCATCGCCCCTATCATCCCAAACGGAACGGCAAACAGGATGATAATCGGCTGCGTAAATGACTTGAATTGCGCCCCGAGCACCACATAGATGAGGAGAAGCCCAACGATAAACAACTTCCACAACTCCGAGAACGAATCCCGAATCTCGTCAAAAACACCGCGGAAATCGAGCCGATAGCCCGGATACAGGGATTCCCTATCCGTGAACGCGCTGATGAGTGTCTCATTCACTTTCACGGCATTCGTTTTGGAGGTATCTACGGAGGCATACACAGTGATGGCGCGTTCACCATCAAAGCGGCGGATATCGGAATAGCCTCTCTCCTCCACAATCTCGGCAACATCCTTGAGTGGGACAATCACCCCGGTCGGTGTCGCAATCAGCAAGTTATTGAGCGCGTCGAAAGTTTTGAGGCTCTCCTCATCGTATTTGACAATGACATCTATCGCCTCGTCCGCCTCCCGATACGTCGTCGCTTTGGCACCTTCAATAGCCGTCCGCACGGTTTGCGCAATCTGGAGCGTCGTTAACCCGTATTGATACGCTTTTTCCGACTTCAGGTAAATCCGCAACTCGGACTTCCCAACACGAAAATCGTCCCGGACATCGTAAACGCCGTCCATGTCATCCAACTCGGCTTTCAGCACATCGGCGAGCTCCATCAGTTTATCAAAACGCGGGCCCTTGACTTTTACTTCAACGTCTTGGCCCTGCGGCGGCCCGCCTTCCAATGTGACGTAATTCAGCTTCTCGATACCGCTAATTCGCGCCGTGTCCCTTCGCAACGCGGCGATGACTTCATCAACGCTCCGGGCACGCTCCGTTTTCGGGGTAAGTTCAATAATGATTTCCCCCAAATTAGCACCGTAGGTAACGCTCTCCATGCCGCCCGATGTCGGCGTATGCAAACCGATGTTGCTGACGATAGCCGCGAGCTCCGTTGACGGAAGCCCTTTGACAACATCTTCTAACTGTGCAATGACATCAGTTGTCTCCTGGACACCGTAACTAGGCGGCATCTCCGCTTTGAGATAAAATTGCGGGAAATCCTCACCGGGGAAGAGCTCCTTGTCAAGAACGAAAAACGCACTGACGCACGTAATTAACCCAACCAGAAGCACAATCCCGACGAACACATACCGCCACCGAATAGTGGCTTTCAGGATTTTGATATAGCGGTACCGGATAACATCAAACCATCGGTTGGAACGTGTTTCTCGGTGCTCCGCTTTACCCCACTCAGCAACGTGCGCCGGCAAGATAACGAACACCTCAAAAAGCGAAGCAAGCAGCACGAGAATCGCCATGATT
This sequence comes from uncultured Poribacteria bacterium, assembly GCA_958296135.1. Taxonomy (GTDB): domain Bacteria; phylum Poribacteria; class WGA-4E; order WGA-4E; family WGA-3G; genus AGPOR5. Next base: position 1,465,118 of record CATQHZ010000001.1, on the reverse strand, counting down.
GGCACAATCCGCATAAATTGGCCAGGAACACCGGACATGAACATAAGCGGCCCGAACGCACCGATGGTTGTCAGACTGGCGGCGACTACCGGCCAACCGACTTCCTCCGCACCGCGAATCGCCGCGGCTTTCGGGGAAACACCCGCCTGAATATGCCGATAAATATTCTCTATCACGACGATGGCATCATCCACAACGATACCGACGACTAAGATAAGCCCAAACAGCGCCACACCACTCAGCGTATAACCTGTCATCAGCATAAACCAAAACGTCGCCATGAACGCTACCGGAATACCCAAAGCGGCGAACAGCGCATTCCGCCAACCGATAAAAACGAACAGCATCAGCACGACAAGTCCCAAGCCAAAAAGCGCGTTCGTCTCCAGAATGCCTAACCGCTCCTTCAGGATAACCGAATAATCGTTAACCGCCTTTAACTCCGCGCCCTCAGGGAGCTCTGCTTCTCGTTGCTTTACCAACTCGCGCAACTGCGCCACCAACTTGATCGTGTTCCCCTCACTCTTTTTTTGCACGCTCAGGCTGATAGACGGTTGGCCATTGATGCGGGAGAGCGTGCGTGCCTTCTCGTAAGTATCCGAAACCGTGGCGACATCGCGCAAGCGCAACGGCGTGCCAGTAGGCTGCACACTGATAATGGTGTCGCCGATGGTATCCGGGCTAGGAAATTCGCCCATCGTGCGAACCATATATTCCATCGTCCGCGCCGCTGTCCCGATTTCGATAGTCCCCGCAGGCATGTTCAAATTGCTCGTACTAAGTGCAACCCCAACAGCCGCAATGGGTAGTTGATATGCCTTGAGTTTATCAGCATCCACCTCTATCCAGATCTCCCTTTCGCGAAGACCGGCTATCTGCACGGATGCGATGTTCTTGATGTCTAGGATTTCATCCTTTAGATTCTCAGCAATAGTCCGCATCCGCGACTCGGAAATACTGCCGCCGATAACTACCGTCAACATCGGAAAACCAGCGGAGATATCTAACTCAACAACCTTCGGTTCGTCTAAAATCTCATCCGGCAGTTCGTTCACCTGTTCAACCGCTGCACGGAGGTTTTGGAGCTGCTTATCAAAATCCCGGTCGCTCATTTCTTCAAAATCGACAGAGATGAAGGAGCGGCCTTCCGATGAGGTGGAAAGCATGAGGTTGATTTTGCTGACGTTTTCTTCGATTACCTCTTCAATAGGAGCTGTCACGAGTTTTTCCACTTCTTCCGGCGAAGCACCTGGATAGAGCGTCGCGACAGTCGCTGTCTGCAAAGCGATTTCCGGGGTGAGCTCGCGCGGCAGGCTTATCCAAGCATACACGCCGAAAACGATGATGAGCAGCATCAGCATGTTCGCCAGCACCGGATTGTTGACTGACATTTTTGGAATCGACATTTTGGGTATATTTTCCTCCTCTACAAACATTGTATCTCTAACGAGGTTTTATCGGCATGGTGTTTTGGACAGAGGCAATGTGTCTATTTTTTCGGATAGAAGGGCGGCCACGGCTACAAGAAACCCATGTCCGCCCGTGAGTTGATTGCTATTGCGCCGCTTTGACGCGCCCCCACGTTGTGGTGAGTTTCCCTTCGGGTGCAACTGCCAGCGGCTCAATGCCTTCGCCTTCAACAGAAAGCGTATCCACAAGGAAGGTAACGGTCTGGCCTCCCCAGTTGTTCATGAAGCCGATGCCGACGCGTTCAACATTAAACTTATGGTTCCACGTTTTCTCGCCGGAGAGCACCCACTCATCCTTCTCGTTCTCGCGATAGTAACCGGAAAAAAGGTCATCCTCTTTGACGATTTTCAAATGCAGCGGGACATCAAACCCTGTCTGGAAATGTCCCTTGTCCTGCCAATTGGCTTGCACCATGCTGCCGATGAGCGTTTTCTGTAGTTGATTCGCCTCACCGCCAAACAGCAGACAGGCATAGTTCAAATCTTCGTCACTGTAGAGGAAAATCCCAATCCACGCGTCCGCCGGTTTATCCGGTTCTGAGGAGAAAATCCCGCTTACCGTGATATTTTTCGCGGCACTCTTCGGGATTTCACGTTCCAGCATCGGTTTATCTGGCGTAGTATGCCCCCAGTTGCCGGGATTCGTCATCCGTAAGAAGCCATCCTTGACTTCATACTGCGTCTGCTTGTTATTGTGGTCCCGGAATTCCCAGTCCTCAACAAGTTCGTTCCCATCAAACGGATCCGTCCAGACAGCGGCGGACACCGCACCGGCGAATCCCACCATCAGGATACCGATGATGCATATCATAGACTTTTTCATAACGAAACCTCCTTTAAATCTATTATAGCATATTGTTAAACGTGATGCAAAGGAAAAATGTTCGGGATGAAATCACATTACGCCGAAACGGCGCGCGGTGCTGATGGGGGAGTGGGTAATTTTTATCCTGTTATGGGTAAAGAGGGACATCGGTGAAACCGAGGGCGTTCCGTGGAAAATGGTGACATTCACGCTGTTGGTAGCGAGATTCTTGTCGGTGCCGGCGTTTCTGCAGCGGAAGAGGAACAAATTCTCAATGGTGAAACCCCGCCAGGGATTCGCATTCTGGCTTTTTCTGACAGGATTCATCCTTATACGTTTCTGGACTTACCGTAACTAAAATGAGGAGGAAAACAAAATGCAAAGGGGCAATTTTGACATCAAATGGGGCAGTTCTTTGACAGCCCTAAACCGGCGGCACCGGAACCGGCGGATCCCCTCTCTTCCACAACGGGGATGAACGTTCATAGGTGGGAGATGCAATCCACGCGTCAGAACACGGCAAATATGTTGTCACTGTAGACGCGTTTCTATACAAGTGCCAGAACAAGAGCAGCGTCAGCCGTTTGACGCTGCTCTTGTCTTTGACAGAAAACGAAAATTATGGTAAACTAAATGTAACGTCTACGATAAGGAAAAAACAATTATGCCCTATAAAGAACAACTCATTGCGGAACTCTCCGATTTACTCGGTTCCAAAAACGTTTTAACGGACGCGACCGCGCTGTCAGTCTACGAATGCGATGCCGCGCCCTCGTTTAAGGCAATGCCTGATGTCGTCGTCTTCGCAGACACCGCGCAGCAGGTATCGGACATCGTGAAACTAGCGAACAAGCACGACACGCCGTTCATCGCGCGCGGCGGCGGCACCGGATTGAGCGGTGGGATGCTCTCAGTGCAAGGCGGCATCATCATCGCGCTCAATCGGATGAACCGCATCTTGGAAATCGACTACGAAAACGAACGCACTGTCGTGGAGCCCGGCGTGGTAAACCTGTTGCTCACGCATGCAGTGCAAAACCAAGGTTACCACTACGCGCCGGACCCGTCCAGTCAAAAAGCGTGCACCATCGGCGGCAACATCGCGGAGAACTCCGGCGGCCCGCACACGCTCAAATACGGCGTTACTTCAGACCACGTGTTAGGACTGGAAGTGGTGCTACCCGATGGCGAGATTATTGAACTCGGCGGCGTCGTTGAGGAGACACCGGGCTACGATTTACGCGGCGTGATGATCGGCTCTGAAGGCACCTTCGGTATAGTGACGAAAGCAGTAGTGCGCCTCACCCGCAATCCGCAGGCATATCAAACCGCACTCGCTGTCTTTGAAACGATGGACGATGCTTCCAACGCTGTCTCAACCATTATCGGCGCGGGCATCATTCCCGCCGCACTAGAGATGATGGATAGGCTCGTCATTCGCGCGCTAGAAGAGGCGTTTCAGTTCGGTTTCCCGCTGGATGCAGAGGCGATTCTTATTGTGGAACTTGACGGCATCGAGGCAGGAATGCAGAACCAAACCGATCGGATGCTGGAAATCTTTAAGCAACACAACGCGCGGGATGTGAACTACGCCAAAGACGACGCGGAACGCCAGCAACTCTGGAAGGCGCGGAAAAGCGCGTTCGGTTCATTCGGTAGGCTCGCCCCGAATTATATCACACAAGACGGTGTCGTGCCGCGCACAAGGCTGCCGAAGGTGCTCCGCAGAATCTCCGAAATCTCCGAGAAGTATCAGATTCCTATCGCGAACGTTTTCCACGCAGGCGATGGGAATATCCACCCTATCGTGCTCTTCAATGAACGCGACGCAGACCAGTGTGAGCGAGTCGAACATGTCAATATGGAGATACTCTCCGTTTGCGCCGAAGTGGGTGGAACCATCACCGGCGAGCACGGCATCGGCGTTGAAAAGATGGACTATATGCCACTCATCTTCAGCCAGGCCGACTTGCAGGTAATGGAGACGGTGAAGGACATTTTTAATCCGACAGGACTCTGCAATCCCGGCAAGATTTTCCCGACAGCGGAATCTTACGCGAAACTGGGTTTGCAACCCGAATTATCGTAGGCGCGCCCGTGCAGGCGCGCAACCAGGAAGTTTCAAATGAAAACCTATTCCAAAGCCGAGGCCACGGATGCAATCCGCGAAATGCTTCGTGGCAAGGTTGAAATCGGCTCTATTGAACACGTGAAGGACAATGAGTTTTTGCTCACCATTGTCCTCAGTGAGGCAGGCCGGATTCCTATCATTTCTGCCCAGAACTATCAAGAGTTTCTCGACTCGCTTGCTGGCGCGTTAAGCCAGAAATTGGGGACAGATGTTAGCGGCTGGAGCACCGATAATCGGTTTGACTACCTTGGAAGTAAATCCGGAAATTATTGGACGCGCCGCCTAGGTATCCTCTTTGAGAACCTCAATCTCGGCGGAAAAACCACATGATGGAGACAGTGATAGGCGCGGGGGTAGGTGGAGTCATAGGTGCTGCAACCACCCTACTTATTGCCGCCGTAGGCGGCATAAACTGGATAGTTCGCAAGTTCGGTGAAATGAATCGCGCGCTCTCTGTTCTGAAGGAAAATGTGAACAATCGCCTTTCTTCCCTCGAACAGCGCGTGGAAGCTCTCGAGAAACTACCGGGCCACGCATTCGCTGCAACGGAAAGTGACGCTAGCCCGGGGGGAACAACAGTAAGAGGACTGGAAATCAGGTTTATTGAGGAGAAATCCAGCGAATAAACCTACACAACACGTCCGACAGCAATCAATTTACCCGAGGAGGGAATAGTAAAATATGTCAAACTCAGACGCATTGCACGATGAACTGAGACGCATCGTCGGAGAATCCGGCATGCTGCCAGACGCGCAAATCGCAGACTACACTATCGATGGATTAACGCCAAAATCCGTCGTTTTGCCCGCATCGGTTGGAGAAATACAAGATATCCTCCGCCTCGCTGCCGCCCAGCATCTATCTGTAATCCCCGCCGGGAGCGGCTCAAAACTTCGGAGTGGAAACCCTCCTGAGAAAGTAGACATCGTGTTGGCGATGACGCGCATCAACGAGGTGGTAGAATACGAACCAGCTGATCTCACCGTTACCGTGGAGGCAGGCATTCGGTTAGCTGCCCTGCAAGAAAGGCTAGCCGAAAATGGCCAGTTTCTTCCGCTAAATCCCCCCTATGCATCGCGATGCACCCTCGGCGGGATTGTCGCGACAAATACGAGCGGCGCCTTACGTCTCCATTATGGGACTGCCAGAAACCTCGTCTTGGGATTGCGCGTGGTGCATGCAAGCGGCACCGTTGTCAAAAGCGGCGGCAAGGTGGTGAAAAATGTTGCCGGCTATGATTTGAATAAACTCTATATCGGTTCTCTCGGCACGCTCGGTATCCTCACCGAAGTGACGCTCAAATTGTCCCCGATTCCGCCGCGGCAGGCGATACTCACCGCGCAATTTCAGGACATGCAGGCAGCAGCCAAAGCGGGTTTCAGTGTTGTCGGTTCACAAACACTGCCGGATTTTGTCAACCTCGTTGTCCATTCACGACTTGCTTGCGTAGAGGCGCGCTGTCCGACGCTAGTGGTAGGGTTCGGCGGCGAGGCAGAAACCGTAACGTGGCAACTAGCCCAGACTCGCAGAATTATGGAACAAAATGGCGGGATAGGTGTGAAAGAAATAGAAGGTGAATCGCGCCAACAACTCAATGATGCCATTCAGGCATTTCCGGAAGCCGAAGGCGATTCCTCTATCATCGTGAAGATGAACCTAAAACGGACAGACATCGCCGAATTTGCCGAGGGCGCGCTGGCAGAAACCAGGGAGATGATGGCGTTGCTAGGCAGCGGCGTGTTCTACCTCAAAATGGAAGAGGTTAAGGGGATACTTGATACGCTGGCAAACCTGCGTGAACGTGCAGTGAAATCACACGGAAGTCTCATCATAGAATCTGCTTCGCCTGAACTGAAACAGCAGATTGACGTTTGGGGGCCCGTTGAAGGCCGCACACTCGGCTTGATGAAGCAGGTTAAAGCGCGATTTGACGCAGGCAGCTTGTTTAACCCAGGGCGTTTCGTGTCGGGTATCTAAACGGACAGAGATAAAAATCCGCCCTTACAATTCATAATCATTGCGCAGAGAACGCTCCCGTGCCAGCCTTGACGCTGTCAAACGCGAGGCAGTAAAAAGAAAGGAGAACTATCATGAAAGAAAAAAGAGGAAGGATTCTGTGGATTGATAACGTGATTTCTGAACTGAAACCCTACGTCCGATTTTTAGCATACGAAGGGTATGATGTCTCCTTGACAGACAACGCCGAAGAAGGCATCGATTTGCTCAAGGATTGGATGTATGACGCGGTGCTGCTGAATCCCGAGATACCGACGCAAAACGGGAACCAGCTGCTCTCACACATCCGGCGGGAAGACGCGCACATTCCTATCGTCCTCATAACGGACGAAGGCGAAAACGGTGCAAGGTTGCACGCCAGCCTACACGAGGCTGACGAAGTGCTATTTAGGCCGGGGAGCCCTAAGCAACTCGCGGCCGCCCTCACGTTCCTGCTTGAAAAGGAGACGATGCGCGAGGCACACACACCGCAAGCATACGCCAACGATTTTCAGAGACAGCATGCAGGCGTGCGGCCCCCAATCCTATTGCACGAACAAAACGCGCCGACTTCAAAACAACCGCAGCGCAGCACCTGGCACGAATGGGTGGATACTTACGTCCATCTCGTGGAGTGGGAACTCAAATTGGACGCGCTTCAAAACGCGGACGAACTCAAGGCCATCCATGCCATAGAGCAGCGCGAGGCAAACATCGCGTTCGCCGACTATATTCAAAACACTTACACTCACTGGCTCGCCGGCGAAGATTCACCCACCTTATCCGTGGATGTCTTTTACAAGTCGGTCCTCCCCCAAATCCAAGCCGGCAAACAGGTGCTGTTCGTTATTATCGACTGCATGCGCTTGGATCAGTGGCTGAAAATTGAACCGATGCTCTATCCGATGTTTCACATCACGAAAGATTACTACTACTCCATCGTGCCGACTGCCACCCGTTACGCGCGGAACGCCATTTTCAGTGGACTGTTTCCGCTTGAATTGGTGGAGAGGCACCCAGAGTTGTGCCGGGACGAATCGCGCGAAGCACCCGCTTCGCCTGAACCGCAAATCAGCACAAACCGCTATGAGAAGGAGCTCATGCGCTTGCAACTAGAACGGCACGGCATACTGCTCAAACCTCCGCCGCACTACTTCAAAATTTTTGACGCGCGCGGGGAGAAGCACTACCTTGACTGGCTAACCGAGGTCCAACAGATTAGCCTCGCGGCGTTAGTCGTCGATTTCTTGGATATGTTGACACACACCCGCAGTGAAGTAGCGGTGCTGCAGCAGCTTATCCCTGATGAAGCAGCGTTCCGGACACTCATACAAGCGTGGTTTCAGCATTCATCGCTTTACAGAATGCTACGAATGGTGGCGGAACGCGGCATCACTGTCGTCTTAACTTCCGACCACGGTTCAGTGCTGTGTCAAAACGCCGCGAAAATATCAAGCCGACACAAACTCACCGCCGGGCTCAGGTTCAAAGAGGGGAAAAATATCCAATGCGCACCCGAAGCCAGCATGCTGATAAAAAACCCGGCGGCGTATCAGTTACCCGGCGAAGCAGAAGGGAAGCACTACATCGCCGCCAAAGAAGAACACTATTTCGTTTACGAACCGCAGTTTAAGGACTATCAGGAACGCTTCCTCGGCAGCTTCCAACACGGCGGCATCTCACTCGAAGAGATGATCTTGCCGTGCGTTGTGCTTGAACCGAAGACAAAACACCGTTAGGCCCGAGCCAATGCGTTCCATGCCTTACGGAGAAACAACCCCGGTAGGCGCGCTTTCAAAACTCGCCTACCGCAGATAGTCCGCAGAAAATGAGGAGAACCTAATGAGAATGCCGACACATCGGAGTTTGATGCTGTTCATGATGCTCGCCACGGCTATTTCGTTCAACGCCTGGGGACAACTCGGAGATTTTAGTCTCACCGGAACCGCACCTGAGTCTAAAATCCGAGCGGACGGATACCTCTCGGTAGACAAAGTGCACCCCGGCAGTCAATTCCAAATCGCCATCGTCGTGGAAATTGACGAAGAGTGGCACATCAACGCCAACCCTGCCGGCGAGAATCTTATCGCGACAGAGGTGCTCCTGCCAGAGAACACGCCGAACGTCACCTTCGGTGAAGTTGTCTATCCCGACGGTGAGGTGATGAACCTCGCCTCGCTGGGGATTGTGCCGCTTTATCACGACACTATCACCATCGGAATTCACGCAGATTTGCTCCAAACCGCACCCATTCAACCGATGACGTTGGGGCTCAAACTGCGCTATCAGGCGTGTAACGATGCCGTATGCCTGTTACCTAAAGAACTCTCCATCGCGATACCGCTCACGGTTGTCGGCATGGAGGAAACCGTTCAACCGATAAACGATGCGATTTTCGCGAACATCGTATTCGATGCTCCATCCAAATCAGGCGAAGATGAAGGGGCACTCGCGCGTGCCATCTCCGGTGGACAACTCTGGCTCGCGTTCTTGATTGTGTTCGTCGGCGGCATCCTTACCAGTTTGACACCGTGCGTTTATCCACTCATCCCGATAACCGTCTCCATTTTCGGCGCGAATGAGTCCGCCGGTTTCCTCAAATCTCTGCTGCTTTCTGTCGTCTATGTGCTCGGAATCGTCGTTACCTATTCAATATTAGGCGTTGCTGTAGCATCAACGGGTGCAGTCTTCGGTCAGATTATGGCGAACCCGTGGGTTGTCGGGTTTATCAGCCTAATTCTCGTTTCGCTTGGGCTGTCTATGCTCGGCGTTTTTGAAATCCGCGTGCCGTATGCGCTCCAGAATCGCCTCAACACCGTCGGCGGTGCCGGATTCGCCGGCGCGTTCGCCATGGGCACCGTCGCCGGTGTCATCGCCGCGCCTTGCACGGGCCCTGCCCTCGCTGTCGTTCTAACCTACATCGCGACAACGGGGAGCCTCTTCCTCGGATTTTGGCTGATGTTCACCTATGCACTCGGCATGGGGTTGCTATTTATCGGTATCGGCACTTTTTCCGGGCTACTCTCCGCACTACCACGTTCCGGCGGATGGATGTATGTGCTGGAAAACATTTTCGGCATCGCAATTATCACACTGGCACTCTACTTCCTCAAAGATGTCGTAGAACCGTTCCAAGCGTTCCTGCAAAATTCACCACAATTCTTTGCAATTGCCGGCGGACTCATCATCGGCGGACTCTGGCTGAGCAAGTTGAATGAACGTTTCAATAGCATCCCGCGCCCTATGCAATTCCGAAAAGCCTGCGGCGTGTTGCTCACTGTCCTAGGCGCGTATATGGTTGTCGGCGGACTGCAGCAACCCGCGGGACCGCAACTTGATTGGGTAAACAACGAAACCGCAGGACTGGAAATTGCCAAGCGCGAGGACAAATTGCTGATGCTTGACTTTTACGCCTCTTGGTGCGCCGCCTGCAACGAGTTGGACCACAAAACCTACGCAGAACCGAAGGTCGCGGCCAAACTTGACAACTACGTCAACGTTAAACTCGATTTCACCCGCAGCTCCCCAACGACAAAGGCACTGACCGAAAAGTATCAGATTCCCGGATTGCCCGTTGTCATTTTCATGGATGCAGAAGGCACTATCCTCAAGCGACTCACCGGGTTCGTCGGACCGGAGGAAATGCTCACTATCCTTGAGGAAATCGAACAGCGGAGGTAAAGCAGAGCCATTTCGTTTTCGGTTCTCGCTGCCAAAATAAAAATGGGCAACCGCGTCCCGATAGGGTGCGCATCGAGACCGGGAGGTCTCTCCTACTGGGGTTCCGCTGCCCCGGAATTCTCCGTTTCTTTCTTGAAACCTCATCAGATCTTTTAATCTGGTTGAGAACGCTTGGAAACCTAGAGGTTTCCAGAACTTCAGACGCTCTCAAACAACAGAAAGGGAAAACAGAATCACTCTGGAGGTAAACAGACTCACATGATCCAATCACTTTCACCGCGCCGGCTGCACCGCTGGCTTTTCTATGCAGAAGGGCTCGCAATCATCGCCTTTGTCGTGTTAGCCGCACTGCTCATCCGCAGAGGCGGTGCCGAACCGGAATCGTCACCGATTTCTCAAGTTGAAACCCTCATTGAGAACGCAGACGCACGCTTTGAGCAGCACGACATGGTTGGCGCAGCCCTCCTCTATTGGCAGGCACTTCAGGTACTCGAAGACGACGCACATCCAGAGAACATCGCTACCCGCGTACACGCAAATCTCCGCATCGCCGGAATCTACTCACAAAGCAACTGGCTGAAGGACGCGAAGGCACGCTTGGAATACGCCGAACGCCTCGACTCCGAGCATGAAGGCGTGCGGCTCTTACGCGGCAAACTCTATCGAGACGAAGGCCTGCCCGCCGAAGCCGCCCAGCAATTCTTGGCAGTACTGAAGAAAAATCCCGATAACGCAGAAGCACACTACCTGCTTGGAGTCCTTTATCAGGCAAGCAAGCAGTTTCAGGAGGCGACCGCGCACTACGCAAAGGCAATTGAAAGCGACCCGAGGATGCAGGAAATCCCATCCGAAAAAGCACCCATCGGAATTCTCGCCCGACTGCAACTGTCCCGAACCTATAGCCGAATGCTTCAAAACTACCAATTCCTTGACCGGGAGTTCACTAGTGAAGATATGGCGGAGATTACACGGCTTGAATCGCAAGCTATCCTCCTCTTGGAAGAGGCTTATGCAAAGCATCCGGAACTCAACGAAATCAGCGATGACCTGATTCGGCTGCTCTTCGCCCGCGCCGCCGGACTCGAACGCGAGGCGGAAACACGCCCCTACGCCGACGCACTTGAAGTCTACGAACGAATTGTGCAACTCGACCCGGGCGAAGTCCGCGCCTGGGAACGGATGGGCGAAATCTATGCCGGTTTCCTTGACGATACGGCAAACGCACTCAAAATGTACCGAAAAGTCTATGAACTTGAACCGCACCCCACAGTCTTGGCGAATATCAAATCGCTTGAAGAAGACCTGGGGAACGAATTAGAATAGGAGCCCTCATGACACTACAACCCTACCCCGGCGCACTCTATTTTGGCGACAACCTCAACGTCATGCGAGAGATGCAAACGGGTAGTTACCATATATGTTACCTCGATCCGCCTTACAACAGCGGCCGCAACTATAACATCTTCCTCATCGGATCCAAAGCGCAACGCAAAGCGTTTGACGACATCTGGCGATGGGACGATGCCGCGCGCGAAAACCAAGCCGCCGTCCTTCACTACGATGGACGGCACCCCGAACTCGTTGAAACCATGGACAATTTATCAGATTGCTTGTCAGGATTTAACTATTGGTTAAGGGGGGGGGCAGTAAGGTAGAAGAATCGATGCGCGCCTATTTGGCATTCATGGCACCGCGGTTGGCAGAGATCTGGCGGTTGCTGACACCGATGGGGAGCGTTTTTCTACACTGCGACCCGCACGCGAGTCATTACCTGAAGTGCATGATGGACGCGATTTTCGGCACGGCGAATTTCCGGAACGAAATTGTCTGGTTTTATGATGATGCCCCGGGGCGCGCAACGAGATGGTTTCCCCGGAAGCACGATGTCATTCTATGGTATACAAAATCCCCAAAAGAGTGGACGTTTAATTCCGAGGAGGTTCGCGTTCCTATTCTGGCAGCCTCTAAAGAACGCTACAAAAGCGCGAGAGTCATCGGCGGAAAAAGTTATGTCGGTGGCAAATCGGCAAAGGTCGGAAAAATCCCAGAGGATGTTTGGAAACTTCCAATTATCAAGCGGAATTCCAAAGAATCTCTCGGTTACCCGACGCAGAAACCGCTGAAATTGTTGGAGCGTATCATCAAAGCCGCCTCCAACCCCGGCGACATCGTCTTCGATCCGTTTTGTGGCTGCGGCACAGCGTTAGATGCCGCGCATGGACTCAAACGGCGTTGGGTAGGCATCGATCTGACGGTGCTCGCGTTAGAACCGATGGAGCGGCGGCTGCGCGAACGACACGGGCTTGTCCCTAAAATGGACTATCGTATTGAGGGGTATCCGACAACGCATCAGGACGCGCTTCTCCTCGCCGAGCGAAACCCGAACGACTTTGCAAACTGGGCTGTCACCCGATTAGGGCTCGCGCCCACCCCGAACAGCAAGGATGGCGGGTTTGATGGCACGGGGAAGATTACGCTATGGGAAAACAGGCACCTCGCCGAGACAGCACAGACGAAACTGCCCGTCATCGCCGAAGTAAAATCGGGGAGGAGTCTGACTCCGAATCAGGTGCGCGCCTTCCGCACAGCGATGCGAGACAACGACGCGGCGATAGGCATTTTCATCACCTTGCACGAAGTCACGCGAGGCATGCGCAACCTCGCGGAAGAGGAAGGCTTTATTGAGCATAACGGGAAACGCTATCCGCGCTTGCAGTTCTGGCAAGTAACGGACAACTACTTCGAGGAAGGCACGGTGCCAGTCAATTTACCGTGGCAAATCGACGAACGGCCGAAAGCAGCGCGGCACTACAGCGGGGAGCAGACCTATTTTTGAGGCAATCCCGGCCATTTAATCGTAAGGGCGGATTGCTATATCCGCCCTAAACTCATCTTTTCTGGTTAATTCAGTAAGGCCGAATTACCGTTAATTCCGGAATCATCCGAAAGTGACGAATATTCTTGGAGTAGAGCGTCAATTCCCGCTCCAAAGCCGTTGCCGCAATAAGCGCGTCTGCAATCTCCATCCCATGGCTGAGCGCGAACAATTCAACGAGTTGATAGCCAATTTGCGAAGCAGTCTCACTTACCGGCAAAATGGTGCAACGTTGAAGGAACTTCTGTGTCTGAACCAACTCAGCTTTATCGCGACAACCGGTGACGACTTCCATTGCAGAAACAATGCTAATCTGGATCTCCGCTCCCTGTTGTCCTGCCAAAAAGGTGGTGGCATCTACGCGCCGCTTTGTAGCATCGATAAGAATATCGGTATCAACTATGCTTCGCGCTTGTGGCGATGATTCCATCCGCTTCTCTGCCTCCGCACCCAGGCAACACTGTCCTGCATATCCTCCCGGTCTGCCCACATACCAAAGAAAGGCAGAGACAGCAGGTCTTCCTGTTCATCCTCGGACGTTTCGTCTTGCCCGATAGAGACAGCAGTCAATTCCTCGGACGCATCGGCCGTTGTGCACTCGTCGCCATTTCCAACAGGGATTACGCGCACAATCACTTCGGCACCTTCCGGGAGGGACAAAGGTTTTGAGAAGACAAGAGTGCCGTTGTGAACCTTACCACGTTTGAATAAATCCATTTTTTTACCTCTTTTTCTCCACCGGCTGCTCCTGCAGTATTCGGTTTGATTTTTCAGGTTATCCCCCGGCCGTGTAAGGAAACCAGCTCGCCTGAACTTGACCCGGTTTTCCGCGAAAGGGAAAATCCTGTCCCGGAGATTTCGATTTGGACAAAGCACTATTCGTTGTTTGAGGCGAATAAAAAAGAAAAAGCCGATGAGAGGATTTGAACCTCCGACCTACTGATTACGAATCAGTTGCTCTTCCACTGAGCTACACCGGCGAAAAATGCCGAGAGGCAGAATCGAACTGCCGACACGTGGATTTTCAGTCCACTGCTCTACCGACTGAGCTATCTCGGCGTGGCATTATATATGATACCACATTTTAACCCATTTGTCAAGTTTTTATTCAAAAAATGATTTTTTCGCGATTTTTCTCTTCATTCGGCGCGCAACGCCTCAATAGGTGAAAGCCGCATCGCTTTTATCGCCGGATACACCCCAAAGCAAATGCCGAGCAACGCTGAAAAGGAGACCGAAATCAGCACCCACTGCAGTGAGAGAACCGCTGGCCACTCGGGCACTATCTCCACAATTCGCACCGCGAGATGCGCCATCGCCTTACTGAAAACAAAGCCGCACCCAACCCCAAGCACGCCGCCAACACCACACATCATAACAGCTTCACTCAAAAATTGCAACAGAATATCTGAACGTTTCGCGCCGAGTGCCTTGCGCAACCCGATTTCGCGCGTCCGCTCCCCAACAGCTACCAGCATCATGTTCATAATGCCGATACCACCAACGAGGAGCGAAAACCCCGCGATGCTCCCTAACGCAAGTTTAATAATAGTGCTGATTTTTGACAACTGTCGCACACCGCCGCGCACGTCAAAAGTGCCGAAGAATTCTTCGTTTCTGTGCCGCTTTTGGACAACAGTTTTTACCTCCTCGATCGCCTTGGGCATATCCGCTACGGTGTGCGCCTGCACCGCAATCTGCGGAATCCGGTCGTTGCCGGTGAACCGCTGCTGCACCGTGGTCACCGGTAGAAACGCCAAGTCATCGAAACTAAAACCGAACTTTAAACTCCGCCCGCGCGGCACGAGCGTGCCGATAACCGTGAACCGCTCGCGCTGATGCCTGTATTGCCCACTGGCACGCGAAATCTTAATCTCTTTTCCAAGCGGCGACGCTGCGCCGAACAACTCAGCGGCGACATTTGCGCCGAGCACCGCGACTTTCGTGGCGTTCTCAACGTCCTCCTCGGAGATAAAACGGCCGGCTTGCAAGTCCCAGTCCATCGCTGCCGTGTAGGTGGCATCCACACCGTTATAGCCGGCACGGGTGTGCGTGCCATCCGGTGCCTGCATCAGCACCCGCGTCCACTGCGGGATTCGCGGGGAGACCACGCTCACCGATGGACATTCTGCCGCAATAGCCAAGACATCGCCATAGTTAAAGTGTTCCCGGCTATGGAACGTCACCCAGCGACCGCGCGCTCGCTTACGATTGATGCGTAACAGGGTGAACGTGTTCATGCCGCCGATCTTCTCCAGATCTTGAATGATAATCTGTTTCGCGCCATCGCCGATGGCTATCATCGCCAGTACCGCCGCGATGCCGATGACAATGCCGAGCGTCGTCAGCAACGAACGCAGTTTGTTTAGCGAAAGTGCCTTGATGCCAATGGCGATACCTTCAACGAAACGCATGCGATGCTCCCCCGGTCGCGCGCAGCGGGCGGATATAGAAATCCGCCCTGACAAATCGGTAGATGTTGGTATTATTTAGGCCAGATGCCACTCTCCTGATAAAAACGCATCGCACCCGGATGGAAAGGCGTGCCCGTATCCTTGACGACGTTCTTCGCATTAATCGCCTTGCCCGCGCCGTGCCGTTTGACTACCGCCGCGCCGTTCGTATACAACGTCTTCGTAAATTGGTAGACCAGGGCCTCATCGGTAGTCTCGGACGTGATGAGGTGCATCGAGCCAACGTTCATCGTCGGAAACGGGTCCGTCTGTCCCGAATAGGTCCCCGCTGGAACGTTTATCGCGTGAAAGAAGGGATAGTCGTTGAAGAGAGTCACTTTCGCTGTCTCGTCAAACGGGATGAAAAAGAGCTCTTGCGCCGCGGCCGCGCGAATCACTGCAGGTGTCGGAATCGCGCCGCCCATGAACGCCGCGGCGGCGGAACCATCGGCGAGCAAATCTACCGCACCCATGTAAGTGCTGTTAATCGGCGTAAAGTCTTCATAAGTGATACCGTGCGCCGCCAAAACCGGCTTCAAAAAATACTCAAAGCCAGCACCGGCGGGGCCGACGACGACGCGTTTCCCCTTCAGAGCACCAAGTGTCCGGATGCCAGAGGACTGTGGCGTAATGAACAGCCCGACATTCGGCGCGAGCGTCATGACAGCGCGGATGTTGTGTTGTTTTTCCCACGCGCCTTCGCCGCGTATAGCGAAATAGGAAATCGCAGCATTCGCAAGCGCGAATTCCAAATCGCCGGTCGCAAGACGGCGGATATTCTCTTGCGTGCCTTTCGTGGCTTCAGCGGTGACTTCCCAATTTTTCTCTGTAGTATTGCTGCCGACAACCTCCGCAATCGCAGTGCCGACCGGGAAGAACGCGCCGCCGACCGGGGCAGTGCCGATGCTGATAAAGCGGCGTTTCGGCACCGCCTTCTCTGTCTCACGCACAGTCTCACCTTGTTTTGAGGCATCGTCACACCCCAATCCGATGCTCAAAGCACAGATAAGGCAAATCACGAGATAGGCTTGCCAACGACATGCGATAATTGATAACGTTTTCATGAATTTCTCCTAACGAAAAAAACGGGGAATTGCAGTAGGAGGGACCTCCCGGTCCCGATACAGCTGAATCCACATAGGACGCACCTCCCCATCCCGATACACCACAATTGCGGATTGACGATACGCACCATCGAACCCACGTAGGAGGGACCTCCCGGTCCCGATACAACTGAATCCACATAGGACGCACCTCCCCATCCCGA
Organism: uncultured Poribacteria bacterium; assembly: GCA_958296135.1. GTDB lineage: Bacteria > Poribacteria > WGA-4E > WGA-4E > WGA-3G > AGPOR5. The sequence goes on along the minus strand of CATQHZ010000001.1, from coordinate 1,448,442 downwards.
TACACCACAATTATTGAGATGAATTGAAACTCAGCGGCACCTCTGCCGGCAAAGCACACATCCGCGCCATATCGGGGAAAATGTGAGTCACATCTTTTCTAAAGACATCGCCGCTCAGAATGTCAATGATGCCGCCCTGATGCTCCGGGTATTTGGACAAGAACCGCGCGAAACTGAAGTCCTTCGTATAAAACGCGTAGATGAGTTTCCGAAACGCCTCCATCCCCTTGACAAACGTCGGGCCGAAGTTTCCCAGCTGCGCCTCGGAAAAGTCGTCCTTTTGGAACGCTTCCACGATAGTGTCGGCAGCCATCTCCCCAGATTTGAGTGCCAAAAAGAGCCCCGTTGAATAAACCGGGTCGAGGAAGCCGAATGCGTCGCCTACCAAAACCCAGCCGTTACCGGCGATACGGTTTGCGCGATATGAGAAGTCCTTCGTCGTTTTGACCGGGAAAAGTTGTTTTGCGCCGACGAGTCGCGATTTTAAGGCGGGACACTTCGCTAACTCTTCCTCGAAGATTTTCTGCGCGTCCAGTTTGCCATTAGCATCCCTTCGGGTTTGGAGCAGATAGTCCAATTCGCCGACAACACCGACGCTAGTGCGATTGTAGGGCAACGGGATCGACCAGAACCAAGACTCCTTCGTCGCGGTATGCATGATAAGCGTCGCTCCCTCGTCGATGCCTTCGTCTCGGTATGCGCCTTCAAAATGCGTGAAAAGCGATGCCATCTTCAGATTCGGTTCCGTCGCGTTCATGTCCAACTGTCTACCGATGAGGGAACTCTGTCCGGTGGAATCAACGACGACAGTGGAACGAATCGTCTCTTTTTCCGTAGTGCCAGGGCCTGTCCGTCGCGTGCCTCTATTCTCCGGCGCACTTTGAACGACAACTCCCACTGCTGTATCATTATCAAAAATCACCTCGCGCACACGGGCACCGCGGCGGACTTCTACGCCTTTCTCCGCCGCATTCTCCAGAAGCACCTGGTCAAATTCACTCCGTAGCACCTGCCACGTGACAGCACTTTCGTGCGGGTTCGTCTCGAAAAAATAAAACGGTTTGGCGGCTTTCCCGGAACGTGAATAGAACTGCACGCTGAACTTCTGTGGAAAATGACTCTGCCGCAGTTTTTCAAGCACGCCGAGCCGCTTGAACGTCCAATAGGTGGCCGGAATCAAGGATTCGCCCACCTTAAAACTAGGTTCGGTTTCCCGCTCAAGCAGCAGCACCCGGTAGCCGTGCTGTGCGGTGAGAGCGGCGACAGTGCTGCCAGCGGGCCCGCCGCCAATAACAGTGATGTCATAGGTTTTCGGTTTTTGCATGCGAACCCCATCAATTTACGGCGTTGTACCGTGATTCAAGCATTTTCACTTTTCGGATTTCGTCCTTAATCGCCGCAATGAGTACAGCATCGCCCGCTTGTTCGGCGAGTTCCACGGCGATGTGGAGCTGTGGCATCGCCTCCTCAAAGCGATTCAGCCGCGCCATCGCCAAGCCGCGGTTGTTATACGCCTTCGCGTAGTCAGGTTTGAGGCTGATTGCCTTGCTAAAGTCCACGATCGCCTCCTCGTCCCGTCCCTGTCTGCCTCTCACGTTACCGCGATTGTTGTATGCTTCAGGGAGCTCGGGGTTGAGCTGGATGGCTTTGTTGAAGTCCACGAGGGCAGCATTATACTTTCCCGACGCGAATTTCGCGTTGCCGCGGTTGTTATATGCCTCGGCGTACTGCGGATTGAGGCGGATGACTTTATCAAAGTCCGCAATCGCGGCTTTAAACCGATTTAATGCCAATTTTGCGCTACCACGATTGTAATAGGCCGCGGCGACACGCGGATTCAAGCGGACGGATTTGTCGAAGTCGGCGAGTGCCTCCTTCGCTTTTCCCATGTCAAACTTCGCGACACCGCAATAGAAGTAGCCCGCGGCACCGAGGGGGTTCAACTTAACCGCCTTTTCAAACTCGGCAAGTGCCTCCTCATGTTTGCCCTGGTCAGACCTCAGCGTGCCGCGTTCAATTGCTTCATCGTAGCCTGCCACGGGCATTTCGACTCTTGTAAGCATAAACTGTCTCCTTGTCAGAACTCGTTTCATCATCAAAATTATACTCTCCAACGCTTTAAATGTCAACGAAAATCAACTGATGATGAATCGATGGGCCGGACTATCGCAAGTGTTGATACCGTGGGCTTATTGAGGAGGCGGCGGTAGGGGTTGTCTGCCTATTTGATATTGAGAGCCTTTGCTAGATTCCCTTCATAACTGCATCGCGTCGTCTGAATTGGCAATTTCTTGCCGCGGAAAGTCACTGAGGAATGTTTCAGTTTTTCGTTTTGTCGCCTTTGAACCCTCTTGCTGCCATGGACAAGGAGCGGGAGGCAATTCGTTTTGACATTCCTTGGCACCAACCGACTGGCGATGTGTGCTCCTTCTTGCAATTGCTTGACGACTTCCGACGCGTCAACGTCGCCTTGCTTGAGTTCCATTGGCACAACTACGAGAGTGTCTTGGACAGTGTAAAAGAGAATGAAATCACATTGCGCTTTCACGGCTCTGTCCGTGGGAAAGGCAAGATCGATATCTAACACCACCCGCTCGCGCGGGAGGTTCGCCAGCGAAACACGGCACCCGTTTCGCGTGTAAGAGGTAGCTACCCTTTCGCCTATCCACCGGCGAATCTGGTTAAGCGCGTCACGAGGATTCACGTTTGCTACCACCTTCCCCGTTCTCCACCCGGGCCTGGAGATTCACCATACGATTATACTGGGTCTCTGCAACGTCCCCATAGTCTACTGGGTAGATACCCCCCCATACCTCAAACGGAATTTCCGTAACGGGGGCATCTTTTTGGAACTGCCACGCGCCCACTTCCGAGGGCATCAGCCAACTCGCAGGCGCATCATCTGTCTCTGCAAGTAGCCCCTCAAGCATCAGACAACTTAATTCCTCAAGAAGCCAATCGCTGTGCGTCGTCGCGATGACTCTCACACCGGCACGGACGAGGCGCGCGAGCGTCACGGCCATGTCCGCCTGGGAATGCGGATGCAGATGCGCCTCCGGTTCCTCAATAACCAATAAATCCCCAGGGGCAATACCACGGCGGAGAAACAAGACTAACGGCGCGAGCTCGGATACCATCGCCGAGGCATGGCTCAGCCGCATCTCTTCCTTCAGGCCTTGTGGACGGTAGCGGAAATCCGGATACCCAGTCGGTGAAAGCCGCGCCAGAATCTGTCCGCCGAGGACATCTGCCTCTAACGCATCGGCGATTGCGTTCATGTCGCCGTTGCTCACTTGTTTATCCGGCCGGTAGAGGATGATACGCTGCAGGAATTCCGCAAGGCCCGCTGAAAACGTCGGGACCGCGGGAAAGTGCTCGGCTCCACCGCGAGTCGCACGTCCCACGAGTGAACTCGCAATGAGCCCATGCCGCTGCATGAGCCCACCGCGCGTAGCAGGCAGATAATACCGATTCCCCACTCCCCAAGTCTCGCCTGGAGCACCAAGGAACGTCACCTCCGCTTCGGACGCAGTCAATTTGATGCACCAACTATCCGCCTCTCCATCGCGCCCCTTGAGCGACACCGCCATCTCATGCGGAAACGTTTCTCCATCCAATCGCCTCAATGCCGAAATGGCAGGTAAATCGAAGCAATTTTTGAGCTCATTCTCTAGTTCAAGCGAGAGAACTTCTCGCGGCACTTGCGCGCTGAGTCCTGAGAATGCACCATGCAAGGCATACACGAGCGTCGCGAAATAGGTTTTGCCGGTATTGCTCGGACCGACACACACCGTGAGGGGCCGTAAATCGAGCGTGCCTTCTGTAATAGGGCCGAAATTTCGGACAGCAATTTCAACCTTCGGGTGCTGTTGTGTATTCATGTTTTTTGTATGTCGCAATGTGTTCAGCTAGCATCTCTCGACACAGAAAGTTTGTTTACCACCGTCGTCTTGACAGAATCAAGATTTCCATATCTGGCACACTAGTATTCTCCCAACTTTCAACGATGGTCGGAAAATCGGTGCGCCTTCCCAGGCGTTCGCGGGAAAATGCCGACCGGCACCGATTTCACGATGGCGCGGAATCCTAAAACCTCTTGAATTTTCGCCGCCACAGCCGTGGCAGTCTGTTCCGGATCCGGATGTGTGGACTCAACCTGAATTTCAAGCTCATCCCGTATTCCTTCGCGGTAAGCCCGCGCTGAGAATTCAGCAACGTCAGGAAACTGGAAAACGATGTTCTCAATCGTGGCAGGATAGATGTTCATGCCGCGGATGATGAGCAGGCTATCTATCCGCCCCATGACACCGCCTTCCAGCACGCGGTTCTCATCGCCACACTCGCACAGCAACGATGTGAGTTTGACGTAATCGCCGGTGCGATAACGGATAACAGGCATCCCAACGCGCCCCAGATTGGTAATCACTAACTCACCGGCATCCGCAGGTTTGCCCGTATCTATATCAATAACTTCGCAGATAAATTCCTCTTCGTTGAGGTGGACACCGGCTTGCAGGCGGCACATCACGCCCCAAGCACCAACCTCTGTCGCACCAGCGTGGTCATACGTGTGTGCACCCCAGCACTCCTCAATGCGCCGTTTTGTTGAAGGCAGGCTCGCCCCAGGCTCACCCGCATGAATTGTGACTCGGACGCTTGAAGAACGCGAAAGATCAAGCCCATCTCCCGCCGCGACCTCGGCGAGCCGCAGCGCATAGGTAGGCGTGCAAACCAGAACCGTAACGTCGTTATAGAGAAGGGCTCGAAGGCGCTGCTCGGAGGAAAGCCCACCGTTCGGAATTGTCAACGCACCGAGCTGCCGCGCGCCGTGATGCGCACTCCAGAAACCGATAAACGGACCGAAGGTGAACGCAATCATAAGCCGGTCAGCGGCTGTTACGCCTGCTTCGCGATAAATGTCACCCCAACATTTGCCCCACCAATCCCATGATTCGGCGGTATCCAACCACCGAATCGGCTCGCCCGTTGTGCCAGAAGTTTGGTGGAGACAAATATACTTTTCCAGCGGAAAGGTGAGATTAGTACCGTAAGGCGGACGCGCACCCTGGTCTGCGCTGAGCTCAGCTTTTGTGGTAAAAGGCAACTGCTGGTAATCCGCAAACGTCTGCACATCGTTCGGATGCGTTATCCCTGCCTCGGTGAGTTTTTGGCTATAGAAGGCATTCGTCTCTAACACAGGAGCAAGCATCTGGCGGAACCGGCGTAACTGTTTTGCTGTATCCATATCTTTACCTCCAACCGCTTCGCCGCCCTACAGCCAGCCGAACGTATTGGCACGGCGAGGAACAGGCCCTCGCCCTACGGCGAGCCGACGACAGACTAGGTATACCGCGTGTTCTGATACTCAGGCGCGTAGAATGTCGGGAGCAAGGCATCTACCTGAAGCAAACCGCGCTGCGTCAAACGGATTTCGTCGGACTGGGAACTAAACGTCACCATGCCATCATCCCGCAGCTTTTCGTAGGCATTGGCAAATTGCGTGAGGATATCCGCGCCAAATTTCGCTTTAAAATAGGATGGACGAATTTCCCCTAGTTTGAGCTGCAAGAGCATCTCGCGTGTCAACCGTTCTTCTTCCGTAGGCATCAACGCGCGGGAAACAGGCAGCTCCTCTTCTTCAAGATGCGCAAGGTAGTCGCCCCACGATGGCGCGTTTTGGAAGTGAACCCCGCTTAAGTGCGAGAAAGAGGCGACACCGGTGCCGAGCATATCGCTCCCCTGCCACACTGCATCCCGATAGACAAATTGTTGGGGAGGTTCCTGCTCCTTAACTACGGTATAGGCACTCGCGCGGCGATACCCAGCCGCAGCGAATTGCTCATTCGCATACTGGTGCCACTCGCGTTTCAGCTTCCAATCCGCCACCGGCAGCGAATCGCCCCCGAGGATGTCTTTGGAATAGACGGTATTGAAGGGCAATTCCAATTGATAGACGGTGATGCTATCCGGGTCGAGAGCCACCGTCTTTTCGACCGTTTCGCGCCAACTCTCCCACGTTTCGCCTATCATCCCGGAGATGAGGTCGATGTTGACTTGCGCGAAGTCCAACGCCTTTATCCAGGGGGCAATCCGATAGACCTCTTTGGTGAGGTGCGCCCTGCCGTTCTCGGCGAGGATTTCGTCGTTCAAGTTCTCCACGCCGAGGCTGAGGCGAGTTACGCCGATCGACTTGATAGCCTCCAACTTCTTCTGGGTGAGGGTGCCAGGCTCACACTCGAACGCAACTTCCTCTGCAGCATCCCACGGCATCACGGATTTCACCCGTTCTACCAACGTTTTCAGGTGTTTGACGCTGATATAAGAAGGCGTACCGCCGCCGAAATAGATAAATTTCAAAGGGCGATTTGCGATTGCAGGCTGAGTGCTGTAGAGTGCCACCTCTTTCGCCAGCGCGTTCAGATACACGTCAATCTCTGAACTATTTTTATCGGTGTAAACCCGAAAATAACAGAATTTGCACCGCTTGCGGCAAAACGGGATGTGCATATACAGCCCGAGCGGCGCATCAGGACGCGGCGGCGCAGCCAACGCCTGCCGCACTGCAGGAACATCCTTGTCACCCCAAACAGAATACGGCGGATAGTTGGAAACGAAAACGCTCCCCACCGTCGTGTGCTTGGACTCTATACCTGCTGTTGCAGGTTCCGGTTTTGATTTCTTTATCGTATGAAGGGCCATTACTTATTCCCTCCGAAGCAGTAGAGGATGCCATCCTCTGTTCCGATATACACTTTTCCATCGGCGACACTTGGTGAGGCAACAATGGCGGAACCCGTTGCGAATTCCCACACAAGTTCCCCAGTGGTGACATCTAAGCCGATGAAATGTCCGCGGGTTGTGCCTAAAAAGGCGCGCGTCCCGACAATAACCGCGGAAGAGTCAATGCGGGATTTGGCGGTGTAAGTCCATTGCGATTCACCAGTATCCGGCGCGAGCGCGTGCACCAGCTTATTGCGTCCGCCAATGATAACAGACTCGGCGGTTACAGCGGCAGATGCCATAAAGGGAAACCTGCGCTTCGGATGTTGATACCGCCACTGAATCTCGCCGCTTTGGATATTGATGCCTAAGACTTCAGTACCGTAGGTTCCGACATAAACGCGATTGTCCAAAACCGCGGCACTCGCGCCGACATACGCGCCGAGCGGCACCTGATGCGTCTGCGTGCCGTCAGCAACTGAGAGGACGCGTAGATAACTATCGCATCCGGTCACAATCACCGAATCGCCGACAATGGCAGGAGTGCCATGTACGTAACCATCCGTTTCAAACTTCCAAACAAGTTCACCATTCTTCCTATTAAGGCAGTAAAGAAAGCCATTATAGGAACCGAACATTACCCATTCTCCTGAAAAATTCGCGGAGGAAATAATCTCGCCCTCGGTATGGAACTGCCAGGCGGCTTGCCGGGCACCGATGTTTACAGCATGGAAGACACCCGCTCCATCGCCGAAATAGATGACTCCATCTCGGATAGAGGGCGAGGCTTTAATCTGTCCTTCTGCCTGAAATGTCCATTGCAATGCGCCGGTTTGCGCGTCAACCGCATAGAGATAGCTGTCTAATGCACCGACATACACGGTGCCATCAACAACCGCCGCGGTGGACTCAATCATATCCCCGGCCTGAAATGTCCAGAGGAGCGCGAGTTCATCTGGGAGCTCGGAGGTTGCAACGCCGGTGAGTTGCGGGTTGCCACGGAAGCCGGTCCAGTCGCCAAAGCCGGGCAGTGCAACAAAGAACAGTGTCTGAATCAGAATTAACAGGATTATAGGATTAACAGAATAACACAAAACGAACCCAGTAGGCACGGTTTGAAATCTCGCACGAGATACGCGCTTACAAAGCACGTCCACGGAACGAAAGAGACGAAAAATATGACATTTGCGTCCATCCTGTCCGTTAATAAGCCTCTTCATAAAGTCTCACAAAATCTTGTAATGCTAAAGGACGTGGATTAAACTGTGCCGTCCACTGCGTCGCCGCTTCTTCCGCCAATGTGGGGATGTCGCTTCGCGGAATGCCGAAATCTCGGAAGCAGTGTGGTAATTCGGCGGCCTGTTTGAGTGCCACAATCCGGTCTGCCAATTCTCCATCCCTATATAACTGCCGATACAAGGCGGCAGCGAGAGTGTTATTGAACCTGATGACATGTGGTAACATGAACGCCACAGCAACCCCGTGCGTGATGTCGTATCGGGCAGTCAACGGATTGGCGCAGGCGTGCGCAGCACCGAGCATCGAATGTTCGATTGCCGCCCCGGCGAGATAAGCACCGAAGAGCATATTACCATAAACGGAATACTCGGCATCGGGTTGCACGCTGTCCCCTCCAATAGCCGCCTCAAAATGCGTCTCCAACAATTTCCATGCGTGTTGCGCGAACATCTGTGACATCAGGTTTCGGCGCGTGGAGACAAAACTTTCAACAGCGTGCGCGATTGCGTCTATGCCTGCCGCCACCGCTACCGATTTCGGCACGGTATCGGGAAGCCTCGGGTCCAAAATCACGGTGCTGAACTTCGCTTTTCTATCACCACACGCCATTTTGATGTGTGTTTCTGCCTGTGAAATTAAGGCAAAGGACTGCGCTTCGCTGCCGGTGCCAGCGGTTGTCGGAATGCCGATGGAGGGGAGCATCGGAAGTTTGGCTCGGTTTGAGCCCCAATAGTCCTCCATCTTCCCGCCGTTTGTTAGCAGGAAGTTGACACCCTTGGCGCAATCCATCGCGCTACCGCCGCCGAGCCCGACGATGATGTCGATCGGCGCGTGAGCCTCGGCAAAAGCGAGGGCGGCTCCAACGTGCCGCGTCGTCGGATTCGGCGCAACATCGGCAAAAATGTGACAGGCCATTCCTTCGCGCGCTAACGCCGAGAGTGCCCTATCGGCAATACCTGCCTGTTGGATACCCGGGTCTGTCACGATGCATACCCGCTGCGCACCGAGTACCTTGGCCACCTCGCCGAGTCGCTCTATAGCATTCTCTCCAAAGATGACGCGCTGCCTCAGTTCAGATTCAAAAGTTTGCATGAGCTCAGGAGAACGCGAGGGACAGGCCCTCGCGCTACGAAATCGGGAACCGAAAGTTTGGACGTTTTCTAATGAAAGACGTATTAATGATATTAAACCTTATTTCGCGGCTTTTGTCAAGCAAAAACGAAAAACCGCAGGAGATTTCTCTGCGGTACAGAAAATTAGCACCTGATGCGAATTTTTTGTGAACCAGGAGAGTGTCCCTGCCCCATCGCCTTGGCCGCTTTTCCAACACCGGAGTGCCTCTTTTTCGGGATGGGCTTCATCGGCACGGAATTTTGGCGATAGCAGCGCGCGGGAAAGCAAGATTCGATAGTGGACTGTCCAGCAAGCCTCTTCAAACGGCCGGATCTTGCCTGCAACTTTTGCAATCTCGTCTGCCTCAGGCAGTCGCAAAATGTCAATGAATTGAACCGGGGCATTGACAACAAAATAGTATCTGTCAAGCACCGCGGTTTCCTCGGCAGAAAGCGATTGTAAAGAGGCGATATTGAACAACAATTGTGGTCCCATGTTTTCACCGCTGCAAATCTTGGAGCATCCTCCGGTGCTAGAAGGCATCCTCGGAATCAAGCTGCTGAAGTACCGCCGCAATTCTGGCCACGTCGTCTTCATCGCCATCCCGCTCCGCGAATTTCAACGCCATTTGGAGCTCTTGCTTCGCCTCCGAAATGCGCCCCAGCCAGACTTTCACCAAACTACGACTGAAATACGCCAATATGAAATGGGGTTTGAGTTCAATGGCGCTGTCAAAATCAGAAAGGGCGGCAAGATGTTCACCCATATCATACTTTAATTCGCCACGATTGTAGTGCGCCTCGGCATCATGCGGGTTGAGCTCAATGGCCCTATCGAAATCAGAAAGGGCGGCAGCGTGTCTGCCCAAAATGGCCTTCGCGACTCCCCGGTTGTCATAGGCTTTGGCCTCATCAGGGTTGAGCAGGATGGCTCTGTCGTAATCGGCGATGGCAGCAGTGTATCGGCCCAGCTTCCGCTTAGCAACGCCGCGGTTAAGATAAGCATGGGGAAAATCCGAGCTGATTTGAATCGCCGCGTCAAAATCCTCGATGGCGGCAAGCTGCTCGCCCAGGGCATCCTTCAAAACGCCGCGATTGACATAGGCGGGGACAAGCCCCGGGTCCCGGCGGAGCGCCTCGTCGTAATCGGCAATGGCGGCAAGGTAACGCCCTAACGCTGTCTGCGCAGTGCCGCGATTGACATAAGCCCCGATATCATCAGGGTTGAGTTTGAGTGCCTTATCAAAATCCGCGATGGCAGCAGCATGCTGACTGAGAAGGGCCTTCGCGAGGCCGCGACTGCCGTAAGCCGCGGCGAAATCCGGTTTGAGGCGAATAGCCTTGGTATAGGCTGCGATAGCACCCCTGTAATCACCTAACCTATCCTTCACATTGCCGGATTTGAAATAGGTTTTGGCTGAAGTTTTCTTAGAACGTTTCATCGTTTCCCACCCCATCAAAGGTTGCCATACTGGAACGCGCGTTGCTTATAGAGATGCTCAAACAGATTCCCCTCGTGTGGGCTGTCCCAAGAAATCTGATTCGTCGGGATAGCACCGATATTCAACCGGTCGATTAAAGGGGTTGCGAGCACCTCTGAGATGAGCGTTACATCATCGGTAATCGCGGTTGCAACCAAAGTCTGCCCCATGGATTTAACCAGGGAGGCTTTTGGCACCTCAACAACGCTGACGAACGGAAAGGGAAATTCCGTATTTGCCAACGGATGCTCGGCATCCTCACACCAGATTACCGTCGGACGGAGAAAGGTGCAGCCATCTAACACCACAATCCGGTCTCCGGTTGTCATCTCCATCGCGCCAGGCGTTTTCAGGGCTCTGTCAATAGCGGCGGATATGGCTTGGGCTGCCTTAGGATTCGCCCAAGCGGCGAGTTGCGCATCCGGATGCTCAAGAGGTTTCGGTTCAATGCTCGATAAGCGTGCCGCTACCGCCGCCGCAATCTCTGCTCCGTGTGAGGTTACCCACACCCCGGAAGCATTAATACATGACCGGCCGCCATTTTTAGCAACCGACTCGACGATGAGTTCCAGATATTCTTCCCAGCGTGCACACTGCGCCCCATCCATAGCGATTTTGCTGCGCCCCGGGCCGTGAATTTCAACACTCGGGGTGTTCACCCACGAAGCAATCGTGGAGCCGCTGCCGAAAAGCAGGGAACGGCCGCAACGGTACAAAATGTCGTTCGCGCCGACATAATCGGTGGGATAGAAACTGAACGCCTCTGGCGCGCATCCCGCGGCAATGAACGCCTGCGCTATCCGATAGGGAGTCCACGGTTCCTCGCGCCCCGGTTTTAGCACGAGCGGCACTTTCAACGGAATAGCGGGAAGCCATAGCGTATGCACACCCGGAGAATTGCTTGGCAATACTGCACCCAGCGCATCGGTTTCACAAACGTAAACTAACGTCCGCCCCTCTTGGGTCCCCCATCCCCAGCCAGCATCAAAGATGCGCATATCAAGGCCGCGCGTCAGCCCGTCTAGCACCATATCCATCTCCTCCAGGACAGTCTGAATCTTCCGCATGTTCTGGGAACAGAGGGATTCAGGGAGGCCCGTCGTGCCGGAGACGTGACGAATATACGCTCCCGGTGACTGCGTCTCTCCATCAATTGGTTCACCAAGCGGAAGTTCTGCCGTCGTGAACAGACGCGCCGCTTCCTTGCACATTGAAATCAATTCCTCAAAGGAATGGTTTCCAAGCGCCTTCTGATAGCGCGCCATTTCCCCGAGGTCTTTCGCTATCAAGCCGCGGTTGGCCTGGCTCACTTCGGCGAACGGTTCACCGGTTTTAATATGTGAGAGACGGACGTTCTTCAAACTCTTGTAGGAACGTCCCGCTCGCAAAAGTGGGATGTGTATCATGATTTTCGTATTGGCCCAAAGCGTACGGTTCCTGGCGATTTCACGGTGCTCTGTCATCGATGCTGTCAATGACACGTTTCTTGGTTCTAAAACATTGCACCCCTAACGCGGTTTCAAAGAGTGGAAGCCTTTATCCTTGCTACCCACCCGGAGGCGGCATCGCAATAGAGGAAATCGTCGCCGTAGATGGACAACCCGTGCGGTTCAGGATACGTCTCAGGCACCTGAATCTCATCCAAAATGGTGCCATCCGCCAGATCGAGTTTAACGATAACCCGGTCGGAAGTGTGGGTTACCCAAAGCCCATCTGCCACGCGAACGGTGCCGTGCCCTCTGTCGTAAGGCAACGGTAGCGTGTGTTGGACGGACCAGTCTGAAGTCCGCACCTTGTGGATCTCCCGATTCTTGAGGGTTTGCACCCAGAGATGGCCCTCGTCGTAGTTGTCGTATTCTACGCCGTGCGTGCCGCCGCCATCGGGAATCGGATACCGCGCGAGGGTTTCGCCGGTAGCAGGATGCACCTTGAAAATCTCGCTTGCGCCGGGTTTCGCGTCAGTCTCTCGGACAGGGCGCCAGCGTTCCCCGGGCCCATTTGCGGCTAACCACAGCGCGCCTTCGCCATACGCCATCCCACTGGTGTTGGAAGATTCACTCGGAATGTCGCGGATGAGTTTCGGCACGGTATAGTCCGCATCCGCAATAATCTCCACGAGCGCGACTCTGTCGGTAATCTGGTCGGCAATCCACAGCCCTTCGTCTGTAACCTGCAGCCCATTCGGCACCGAATAAGGTGACCGGAAGACTTTTTCGATTGTTGTCGTCATAACTCAACTCCTTTTGCGCAAGGCCCCTTACTGCCTCTTTAAGGAAAAGGACATCGTATCGTTTTTAATAAATCCCCACGACGACGCTCTCTTGGAGTTCCGTGAGCAAACGCACGTTTTCAACGCCATCCCACGGATAACGCGAAATCGGTTTTGCGCGTTCCGCTTCATCGCGTTCAAGAAAGCGCGGCATGAAGAATTCCTTCGTCAACGTCGTCAGCATCACGCGCCCGGTTTCGCCGTAATCGACAGGTTCATCGGGATTCTCCGGGTTCACCAATTCCGCTACGGCGCGCGGCTGCGGCGGATAATAGATAACCGCATAGTTGTCCGCCAGATCGAACGGTTTGCACGCGGCGAGCCCCATCAGCGTATTCCCATAGGTTGGGACAAAATCGATGCCCGGCACAAGTTCTTCACGCGCAAAACGGTGAAACTGCGCATCCATCTCCGTACCACCACAGAAAATGCCCTTAATGCCCACCCTTTTCAAGGAAATTTTCTCACACAACGCCTCCAGCAGTTTCGGCGTGGTAAAGAGACACTGGACGTTTTCATGCGCCCTGAGGACATTGAGCCCCTGCGCAACAACGTGGTTCTTGTAGTCATCTAAATCCTGATGTTTGCCATACCGAACAAGACGGTTTACCCAGCGAGGATCCATGTCCACACAGAAGCATATCCCGCCTCGGTGTTGGGCGAGATATTCAACAGCAAGCCGCAACCGCCTCGGACCCGTTGGCCCGAGCATCAGGAAATCGCTCCCCGGCGGAAAACTTTCATCGGACAACGTTTGACTAAAGAGTTCATAGTCCCTTTGAAAATCGCGGACGTTAATCCGACACTTCGGGATGCCTGTGGAGCCGCCCGTTTCAAAAACGTAAATAGGCTCATTCGCGTAAGCCTTCGGCACCCAACGCCGCACGGGGCCGCCGCGCAGCCATTCGTCTTGGAAATGCCCGAGACGTTTCAAGTCCGCGTAGCCGCCGATTTCTTTCCTCGGGTCAAAATCAAGGTTCTCGGCGAATTCTAGCCAGAAGGGGCATCCGGTCTCCGGGCTAAAGTGCCAGTCGACGATATCCCTGACATGCGCGTCAAGTGTCGCTTGAGCCTGCGCAATATTTTGAGAGAGTTCCCTGTTCAAAATGTCCATTTTTCGTATGTCGCAATGCTTTCAATTGGCATGAAGGTAGCGTCCTTTTGAGAGGCAACGCACGCACGTTTTCTATAGGCTTAACGGTGCGAGAATGTCTACCTGCGTTACCCGGCACCGACGATGTCGATGACTAGGTTCTTGGCACTATGGATTTGGCGAAGCCTCACGCTGTCTGTGCCACCATGCTCGCGAGGATGCCGAGGATTCTATCGCACCGTTCAATTGTATAGGCTCCCGTATCGATATGGAGTTTCTGCCCTTCCAATTTCAGGAAGAGCCAATCAACTCCTGACGTGGTAGCCGCACTGATAAACCTAGCCACATCTCATTAAATGTGCAAGTATCTGTCCAACGTGGGTTAGGCAGTTGCAAAATGAATGAGGGCTTGGTTCGGTTTGATCTTCCGCCTTCCACGCATCCAGCCTACTCCCGTAGGTGTTACAGACGCTCCAACGGCGTTTCGGGTCTCATCCGTGCTGGAAGCGACCTGCTTCAGATTTATCGCGGCGTTCACGTCTCTGTCGGCTTCAAACCCACAGACACCGCAATGATAATGGCGTTCCGATAGCGACACCTTCTGCTTAACATAACCGCAAGAACTGCACCGTTTTGTTGACGGAAAGAAGCTGTCAGCCTCAACAATTCTAATGCCTCGACGCACCGCCTTATATTTCAGTTTGACGAGAAAACCACCGAGGCTTGCATCGGCAAGAGCCTTGCTAAGCTTGCGGTTTTTCATCAAACCTTTGACGGAGAGGCTTTCTATACCGAGAGCAGAGATACCTTGCAGAATGCGATGTGTTGCTTGGTGATGCGCATCGCTACGGATATGCGTTATTCGCATAAGCAAACGTGCTAGCAATGCCTTCGCCTTCCACCATCCACCTGAGCGGTATTGCTTGCGTGAAAGGCTTCGACTCAGACGTTTCAATTTGCGTTCCTGCGTGCGTAAGGCACGAGGATTTTCATAAACCGTGCCATCGTCCATCGTGGCGAGGGCAGATATACCGACATCGCAGCCTGCGACAGGCAGGGCTGACGTATCGGGCGGATCGGGTACGTCTACGTCAAATAACATGCTAATAAACCACCTGTGAGCTGTCCGTGAAATGACAGCACGCCTGACAGAACCTGTCCAGCGAGGTTTCTCAGAGAGACGTATCTTGCCGATTTTCGGGAGGATGACGTGTGTGCTATCCTCCGACGATACCTTGACGCTATCCACGCCGTTGTCAATCTGAAACGATGAACGGCTGTTATGCTTCTTCCGTTTCGGGAAATGGTTCTGTCCCGATTTCCAACGTTGGATAGCGTCATGGAAGTTGTGAATGGCGTTCTTCCCTGCATTTTGTGACAGGTCACAAATGTCGGGGAATACCTCACGCTTACGTTGATTAAACAGCTTCTTCAAATCGTAAACCGAACGGAATTCGCCTGCTTCGAGACCTGCTTTGAAATCGGAATGTGCTGCATTATAGGCATTCCGTGCGAAGTCGCAATGCTGATTGAGCAGCTGCCGCTGCGCCTGAGTCGGTTGAAGTGCTGTCTTGTGGGCTAGAAGTGCCATCTGTGAGTTCCAGTTCGATTTGCTTTTGCGGATTCGGCGTAGCGCCAGCCGTTTACGTCTTGCGCGAAGACGTGCTGTTTGTTATTACAAACAGCACTACGCCGAATCCGAAAGGAGGCGTTGTGTGCCGCCGTGAGTGCCTCGATCGGCTTATGCTGGCGGAAACCACTGACGCGGACATAACACATCGGAGGCGCATCGAGGGATTTCAGACCATCAGGGCACCTGTGGCGTCGCAGCGAGTGCCACCTTTCGTTTTCCGTGCAGGTAGCAATTCGCCTGTCTCCTCTGCCGATTTTGACGTAGGTTGTTTGGTACTAAAAACAACCGAAGATGTGTTTTTTGGAAACCTTCGCAAAAAACACTGCGTCAAAATCGGACCACCTACGCAGCGTCTCTCTCGTGGTGCCGAGGCACTCGGCAGCCTCACCCATCTTAACTCTTATGTTTTCCATATCTCTACGTTATACCCCATTTTTAGAGACACTGCAAATAAAAAATGCAGTTGATGTAGAGGATGACGGATTTAACCCGATATGTCTAGGTTATTACGCACTGCACCGAGCCCCATAAATACAAGGAATGTCATTCCCAGCGTTCGCGTTAAAGCGTTGCGCCGCCACCATCTCCGCAACACACTGCCCAACCCCGCCTGTCAGATTGTCCCTCTTCGCCTCGACAAGGACGATAACGGGGGCCTTCAGCGAAGATTGCCTCGGCGATAGGCTTACCAAAAAATCACACACACCAACCAAACTCGCATCGGCATCAACGTTGAAATCAATCCCTGAAAAGAAACTGATGCGCCGGTCCAACTGCTCGCGGAGCTCCGCGAGGACACCGGCAACAATCAACTCCGATTTTGCCTTCTCCGTGCCGATAGCGATGGCCAATGGAACATGCCGCTCAAGCAGTGTCGTGAAAAAATCACTCGGAACTATCGGTTTGATACCCGCAAAGATGCTGGCGGTATCAATAACCTCTAAGTGAAACGCTTCTTGCACTGGGTCTAAGGTGAAACTACTATACGCCATTTTTCTCTCATTCGCAAGGCATTCAATAATGGTTTCTGGCGCAAGGAGGTCTGCCTGCGTCACCCGGCACCGACGGTGTCGATGACTAGGTTCTTGGTGCTATGGATTTAGCGAAGCCTCATGCTGTCTGTGCCACCATGCTCGCGAGGATGCCGAGGATTTTGTCGCACTGCGCAATTGGATAGACAGCCATGTCAATGCGGAGTTTCTGCGCCTCCAATTTGAGGAAAAGCCACTCTGTTCCTGACGTGACAACCCCATAGACGCAGGGAATGTCATTTCCTTCTGCCGCGTTAAAGCGTTGGGCGGCTACCATCTCCGCAGCGCACTGCCCGAACCCTTCCGTCAGATTGTCCCTTTTCGCCTCCACAAGGATAATGACAGGGGCCTCCAATTCAAATTGCCACGAGGACAGACTTACTACAAAATCACACACCCCGGTCAAGTCGTTTGCGGCATCAACGTTAAAGTCAATCCCCGAAAAGAGACTGATGCGGCGCTCAAAATGCTCGCGGAGCTCAACGAGAACGTCGGTGACAATCAGTTCTGACTTCGCTTTCTCCGTGCCGATGGCGGCGGCCAACGACACATTTCTCTCCAACGCTGTTATAAGATGTGCACTCGGACTCACCGGGGAGATACCAGAAAAGAGGCCTTCGGTGTTAACCCTTTCAAGTTGAAACGCTTCCCGCGCTGACGCTAAGGTAAAGCTGCGGTACGCCATCTGATAATCCCTCCGTACGTTAAGTCACTTGAAAGATCTCTGCTATTCCGATATAGCAACCAGCATATTCCGAGTCGCTATGTAAAGCACGCCATCTTTGGCGACAGGTGTCGTGTAAACCGCGCTGCCCATGTTGAGCTCAGAAAGCACCTGCTTGGTTTTACCTGTCTTCAAAATGACGACATCGCCGTCCTCATCGCCCAAGTAGACCTTGCCATCTGCAACGAAAGGTGAACCCCAAATCGCCGCGAAGGTATCGTGCTTCCAATAGAGGTCACCGGTGTTTGCGTCAAGGCAGTAGAGGAACCCGCTCAGATCCGAGATATAGAGCAAGCCATCGGCAATCGCTGCGGTGGACATGGTGCGGTTAAACTGCTCATCACCGAAGTGCCAAACAACAGCACTCCCGGTCGTGTCTCCTGTCTGCGTCGCGTCAATGCACCAGAGATGGCCTATGCCCTCGCCGTGCTCGGGGTCTTGCCCAACACCGATGTAGACGTAATTCCCCTGGATAACCGGGGTGGAGATGATATTATTGCGCGTGCCGCGGCCGCCAAGTTCCCAGACAGCATCTTTCGGATTGCAGTCAAACTTCCAGATGATTTTGCCGGTCTCCGGCTCAAAGGCATAGAGCCAGCCGTCGCCGCCGGGAATGATAACCTGGGGCACGCCGACAGTACCACGATTTGGCACACCGTAAGCAGGATTCGACCATTGTCCGTGCAAGATGTTTTCACCGGGAGAGGCATCTTCCCAGACGAGCTCACCGGTGTGTTTATTGAGCGCGATAAAACTCGGGGCATCGGGTGACGGAATGTGGATATGTCCCTCATCAACGCCGTTGCTCGTCTCCAAAAAGAGCAAATCTCCCACGACGAGCGGCGAACACGTGGCGAGATTGTGCGGAAAGACATCCAACTCCTCCATCATATCGTAACTCCAGATGATGTCCGCGTCAATCTCACTCGTTTCGGTTTCATCCGTGAAAGGCCCGTCGTTTTCGCCATCAAGGAACGCCTCGGTATCAATACACACCACCTCACAGCGATTGGAAATGTAGTAGAGCCGGTCTCCCTCAATAAACGGTGTTGAGCAGACACCCTGTTGGGGCCAATCGTTCACGCGCCCCGAAGGCAGTTTCGTATGTGTAGATTGCCACAAGAATTCGCCATCTGATTCCCGAAACGCCATGATAACACCACGGTCGCGCGTCAACTTCGGGTTGCGCAGCGCTTGGTTGTTCGTGCCGACGAAGACTTTGCCGCCGATGATGAGCGGCCCGGCGTAAGTCTGTGAACCAAGCTCCGCGGTCCACTTGATATTCTCCCCAGTCTCCAGGTTCCACGTGTCGGGCAAATTCGTTTCATCCGATACCATGTTCCTGCTGAGTGTGCCGCCCCACAAGGCTATTTCCTTCTCGGCGGTTGCGTTAAAAGCCACCGTGAAAAGTGCCAAACTCACGAAAACGGCCAAAATCCCAAGGTGGCCCAGCGAGGGCCAAAAAACGAAGGAGAATTCCCTCGCCCTGCGGCGTGAGACACAATTATCTCCGTAGGCGCGCGTTCCACGCGCGAACCTCTGCTTTTGCATAATCACCATACCTTTAAATTATCGTAATAGATTTCAGTTGGGGAGTAGCCGTAGATGCCGGGGCTGCCCTCGCGATTCGGCCTCGGGTCTTCGGCAGTCAACGTCCAGTCTTCAGGCTCAGGCTCCCCAGTCCGCCAAACCTTCCCCCGGATGATTGCCGTGTCGTCACCTACCTCTACCTGCATTTTCATCGTATACCAGACACCGGTCTCCCACGGAAAGTCAATCGTCTTCGCCATGCGCAGATCGGATGCCCACGAACGGATTTGCAACCGCTGGTGTCGCCCCTGCATATCTAACGTGTAGCGATTGGCGATTAAGCCCATGTCCGGCAGTCTGCGCTTGGTTTTCGTACCCATCAGCTCGATCTGGATAGTATAGGCCTTCATCGTCGGCAGGCCGATGTAGACGTTGGAACGGTTTAACCCGCGCTGCACAGGCGTTTTGACAAGCACCTTGTTGCCCGCACTGGAAGTTGGGCTCTCTCTGACAAAAAACTTCCCCGTCGCGCCAATCCAATGAGATGGAATTTTTTCGAGTTCAATCGCCTCAAAATCCTCCTCCCACGGCAGCGCGGGAATAACGCGCAGACGGGCAGTCGCCTTCATTTCTTCGGCCTGCGCCGAGACTGTGCCGGCTTGCGCGCCAGCACTTTCATCGGGAATGAATAGCCCGTTCTGGAGAGAACCGGTGAGGCCGGCAAGCATCCACGCAACATCTCCAACGTTCTCGGTGCGTTTCCCGTTCGCATCGAAACCGATGACGCGCAGCTGAACCGCCTCACCTGCTGTCACCGATTCCGCTGGCGCGAGCAGGATAGCAACCGCAGGCTCCGCCGCTCGCATCGGTTGGCTTGGCGGCACCTCTTTGCTAGCGCAGCCGACGAAGAAGAGAACGGCTATCAGGAGAACAGCAAGCCTGTAAACAACTTTCATCATTATTCCATCCTCCCGATACAATAGAGGTATTCTTCCGTGGTAAAATAGATACGTCCATCGGCGATCGCGGGTGAACCGTAAATCTCAACGTAGTGTTTCTCATCCTCATCGCGGTTTAACTGTTGGACGCTCAGCGTCTCGCACGCATCTGCGCCGGGACGAAGGATATGGAATTTGCCGTTGACCTCCGTCACATACAACTTTCCATCAGCCAACACAGGCGAACCTTTGCCGACGGTGCCGATGCTATGTTCCCAGTTCAACTCGCCTGTCTCGGCATCAAGGCAATACAAGTTCGCCGAGTTATCCGCAATATAGAGCCGCCCATCGTGCAGCGCAGGCGACACATATCCGAAGTTCACCCCGTCATACCGCCACACTTCGTGTGTTTGGGTGACATCGCCCGTGCCGGTGGCATCGATGCAGACAACGCGCCCCATCGCAGTGTTATCTATATTCTCCTCCCCGTGCGAGGCGTAAACCTTTTTGCCAAACGCATCCACGACAACGGAAGTGTTAATACCGCGCAGGCTCAGATTAAAGCCCCATACCCTCTCCCCAGTCGCCTGTTTCATGGCATAGATACTGCCATCAGCGTTGCCGCCAATGATATAGGATTGTCCATTAATTTCAGCGACAACCGGTGTCGAGTAGGTAGTATCCAGCGGTCTGCCGCCGGGCGTGGATACCCAGACGAGCTCGCCAGTGCGTTTATCAAAAGCGAAATAGCGGTGCCGCGTCGCGGCTTGTTCTCCCCAACTCGAGTTCAGATAACTGATAACCACCAAATCTCCCGCGATAATCGGGGTATGGATGCGGCCGCCGTAGCCAGAGATCCGGCCATACTCCTCTGTCAGTGAACGCGCCCAGACGATTTCGCCATCTTTATCAAAACAGAAAAACAGCCCTTGAACGCCATGGACATAGACGTTTCCTGTCTCCACATCGCCAGCGGGGCTCGCCCAACCGACGCGATTAAAGGAGATAGTGGTATGGAAGACGTTGAATTGATGGTTCCAGAGCAACTCGCCCGTTTTCGCGTCAAAGCAGGCGAAACGCTCCTGTTGCGTGATGTCTTGCCCGACGCGCCCGACGACGTAGACGCGGCCATTCATCACAACCGGCGTGGAACGTCCGATAAAATCCGCCTTCCAGAGCAGATTCTCTCCCTCGGCAGACCAGGTTGAAATGAGCCCCGTTTCCGCGGAGGTACCGTCTTGATTCGGGCCGCGCCATGTAGGCCATTCATCGGCATGCGCGGCATTTATTCCAAATGCGATGATGAAACATAAGATATAGCAAATCTGTTTGTGCTGGTTCAAATTTTTATTTTTCTCCTCCCTATCAAATCGTAGTTTATCTATTATTTTAAGACGATGCAAACGTCCTAACGTTTAAATTAGCAGCTTGCTAGAGACTAGTATCGCATTTTTGGCATTTTTTTGCAAGTTAATTTTTATTTCGCATCCCATTTCTCAACTACCAATCGCGTCCCGCACCGTAGGGCGAGGGTCCGGCGAGCACCATGCAACAAGCGGCCCCGCGCACCGTAGGGCGAGGGCCTGTCCCTCGCCATGTTACAAGCGGCCCCGCGCACCGTAGGGCGAGGGCCTGTCCCTCGCCAGGCTGGCGCGCGTCCCTTTTACCGTAGGGCGAGGGCCTGTCCCTCGCCATGCATCGATCGCAGCAGAAAACGGCCGAAACCCGGGGGCTGCGGACGTTCTTCGCTCAGGTCGGGAGATCGCGAGGGAAACCCTCGGCGATTCGCGATCGCCGGGCCCTCGCGCTACGGCAGTGAGAAGCAAATCGGCCCCGCAGCCCGTAGGGCGAGGTCCTGTGCCTCGCCATGCAGCGATCGCATCAGAAAACGGCCGAAACCCGGGGGCTGCGGACGTTCTTCGTTCAGGTTAAGATCGCGAGGGAAACCCTCGGTGATTCGCGCTCGCCGGGTTTTCCCTCGCGCTACGGCGACTAAAAACGCCTCTTAAACCGACCTAAAACGGCGGTTTCCTGCTGCATAGAACATATCAAAGGCGAGAACCCCTCATCCTGAAAATCCGCGAGTCAGACAAAATATACGTTGACAAAAAATGCAAAATTTGCTAAATTAAAATCAGTTTCAACTTTTTTGGCAATTTTTCGCGATTTTCCGCAGCGAATTGAGCAAATCGGCATTGACCGAAAGTCCGGTAAACTCACTGAAGCGGAAGCCAAACTCCTTCTAGACTTCCAAGTGCTTCCAGCGCAGACCGCGCTAAGGCGACTTGAGGTTCTCGGGAGTTTGAAGGCACAGCGGATGATTACCATTGCTTTCAACGCGATTGGTTGTATTGTCAACAGATTCGTGGGGTTTGATCTCATTGAAGTTGAGGACTAACCGCTGCGCCGCGATTCATGGCAGGCGCGTAAATTTTGGAACGTTTCCACATTTGCGAGAGGCACTGCACCGCCGAAAGGCAACAGCAACCTCCCGCCGTAACTACCAGACACGGTGTCTGGTGACACAATGCAATGATTGGTTGAGAAAGCATCGCGACCGGGAGGTCGCGCCTACTAAAACATAAGGAGATTCACTACAATGAACAAAAAGATTTTCACCCTCACATTACTACTCGGCGTTTGCTGCGTTTTGGCAACCAGCCTGGCAGCAACGCGCGATACCGTGCGCATCACGCCCGCGCAGACGACACCCGCGGCCGTCGGCGAACACGTGGTTTTCAACGTGGACATCACCAGCCAGCAGCCCATTGACGCGTATCAGTTCACGCTGGCGTTCGATCCGACAGCACTGCGCTACGTCTCAAGCACCAACGGCGACTATCTGTCGGATGCATTTGTGGCACCGACGCAAGTCAATGCGAGTCAAGTAACGCTAGTAGCAGCATCGCTATCGGGCGGCAACACAGGGGAAGGCTCACTAGCTTCTCTCACGTTTGAAGTGCTGTCACAGCAAACAACGCCGCTGACGTTATCCGAGGTGTTGCTGCCGGTGACAACAGGCGGGCTTGCCGAACCGCAGGTGATTAATAGTTCCACGGACGCAACGCTGTCAGAAACACGGCAGCCGGTGCAAGAAACAGCCGTGTTGCCGAACTATCCGAACCCGTTCAATCCCGAGACATGGATCCCTTACCAACTCGCCGCGCCGGCCGAGGTGACACTGTCCATCTATTCGATGCAGGGGGCACTCGTGCGGGAATTGGCATTAGGGTATCAGGCAGCAGGTGCCTATCAACACCGCGCTCGCGCCGCGTATTGGGATGGAAAAAACGCGCTCGGTGAACCGGTGGCAAGCGGTGTCTATTTCTACACCTTCACCGCCGGTGATTTTTCTGCAACCGGCAAAATGGTCATCATGAAATAGCCGGTGTCTTCATCGATACCGCAATAGTTAATGCTCCACTAGTGCCAAAGGAACCGCGAAGTTTCAGAATTGAATCGGGTATTTTCCCTGTAGGAGGGACATCCCGCGTCTCGATTTTCAACTTCATCAATCATTTGGCAGAACTCACAACTTCACGCCGCGATGGGCGCAAGGAGGCCTCGCGCAGTGACATCCAGTTTTAGGTGCAGACGATATTTTCTCCGGCAGGAGAGACATCCCTGCCCGATACGGTAGGAGGGACATCCCGCGTCTCAATACACCGGTAGGAGGGACATCCCTGTCCCGATGCACAACACATCGAGACCAGAGGTCTCTCCTACCTGAAAAATCGAGACCAGGAGGTCTCTCCTACCGGGGAGAACGGAATCGCTCCGTGCACCCATCGCTGGCAATTCTATTTTTTCATAAGGAGTCTATTTTGAAAACAGTAAAAACGCTTTTCATTCTCGTATCAGTCGTCCTCATCGGAATCGCTTTGGGCAGCTGTGGCCCGATGGATGACATGGTTATGCCCCCCGCTAATGGCGGCGGTGGCGACACAACGATGCCAACCGTCGAACCACCAACTCCTGTTGAACCACCGGCGGATGGCGGCGAGGACACAACCGTGCCACCCGTAGAACCGCCCACACTTGTGGTGCCACCGCCAGTAGAACCGCCCACACCTGTGGTGCCACCGCCAGTGGTTGCCGCGGGCCCCGTTGTCAGCATCATGCCCGCAGCGGTGACATCCCCAGCTGTCGGCGAGCAGCTGGTAGTGGAATTTCAGATTGCAGGCGCAGAAAACGTCTTCGGCTATGAGTTCACGCTCATGTTCGATGCCACCGCACTCCGCTATGTGGAGAGTGCGAACGGGGACTATCTGTCAGGCGCGTTTTTCGCACCACCGATGCTGAAAAATGACAACCAGATCACCATCACCGCTGGCGCGGGCGCAGCCAGTGCGGCAGAAAGCGGCACGCTCGCCACGGTAACGTTTGAAGTCATCGCGCGCAAAGCATCCACGCTGACGCTCGCCGATGTGAAACTGGACCACGGCGGTACCACTTCCGAGCCGCAGGCCGTCAATGCGCAGATAAGTCAATAGGGACAGGGGTGACTAAAAACGCCCTGAAACCGTAGGGCGAGAAGCAAAGCGGCCCCACAGCCCATAGGGCGAGGGAAAACCCGGCGATTCGCGATCGCCGGGCCCTCGCGCTACGGTGAAAGTGGCGTTTCCCGTTTCGACGAAGGATCGCGAGGGAAACCCTCGGCGATTCGCGATCGCCGGGCCCCCGCGCTACGGTAGGGAGAAGCAGATCGGCCCCGCAGCCCGTAGGGCGAGGGCCTGTCCCTCGCCAGGCATCGACCGCATCAGAAAACGGTCGCGGCCGCTGGGCTGCAGCCGTTTGCCGCACCACGGGGACTAAATACGTCCCACACTACGAAAAAAGGAGAATCTAGCATGAAAAACCGAACAAGCCTCGTTTGGCTTTTAACCATCATCCTATGCCTCGGTGCAACAGCAATGAGTTACGGACAAGCCGTAGCCGTTGTCTCCGTAAGTCCCTCTCCCGTTGCATCGCCCGCCGCCGGGGGCACGCTGGAAGTCAACATTCAAATCCGCAACGGCAGCGGGATTGCCGGCTATGAACTCACCGTCGAATTTGATACATCGGCATTGACGTATGTCGCCGCAGCCAATGCGACATACTTACCTGCAGGCGCGTTTGCTCCGGCACCGCAGGTATCTGGTAACCGCGTGACGCTGACAGCCGCCGCGGGCAGTGCCGCAACGAACAGCAGCGGCACCCTCGCCACGGTGACGTTTCGCGTCGGGGCCGCCAAAGCCTCAACGCTGAGCCTACGCAACGTCAAACTGGTGGACGTAAACGGGCAGAACCTGCCGGTGACTACCGAGAACGGTCAGGTTACCAAAAGCAGCGGGGCCGCCTGGGATGTTAATCAGGATGGAACCGTCAACGTCAGCGACTTAGTCCTCGTGGCGCGAAGCCTCGGCTCGCGCGCGCCGGCAAATCCGCGGGTAGATGTCAATAGCGATGGCCAAGTCAATGTCAGCGACTTGGTGCTCGTCGCACGCCATCTCGGCGAGTCACCCGGCACCGGCACCGGCACGCCACCTGTCGTAGTCACACAACCGACACCATCCGAAGGCCCCGAAGGCATGGTGCTCATACCCGCCGGCACATTCCAAATGGGCAGCAACTTCGCCGACGAAGAACCTGACCTTACTGAAACTGCAGGCTGGGAGGCTGACGATTTTCGTGACGAACAGCCCGTGCATACCGTCCACTTGGACGCATTCTACATGGATGTCTACGAGGTGACGAACGCGCAGTTCAAGGCCTTTGTCGACGCAAATCCACACTGGCAAAAAGACAACATTGATGCCAAATTCCACGAAGACGATTACCTCGTGGACTGGGATGGCAATAACTATCCCCCTGAGGAAGCCAACGATCCGGTGAATTGGGTGTCTTGGTATGCCGCCATGGCCTATGCGCAATGGGCCGGCAAACGCCTCCCAACCGAGGCGGAGTGGGAATACGCCGCACGCGGCGGACTCGCCGGACAGAAGTATCCCTGGGGCGACACAGTCACCACCGGCGATGCAAACTACAATTGGCATAACGCAGATGGCGGATTTGAACCCGTAGCCGTTGGGAGTTATCCACCAAACGGCTACGGCTTATACGACATGACGGGGAATGTGGCGGAATGGTGCCTTGACGCATACGATGACAAGTTCTACGCTAAGTCTCGCAACAGTCGCAATCCGATTTCGGGCGCGCAGACGATTCAGGGGATACTCGACAATTTCACAAGTCTCCCGACCGACAGCTACCGCGTGTTGCGGGGTGGCGCTTGGCGCGGTGACGCGCCGTTGTTCCTGCGTGTCGCCTATCGCGACTACCGTTCGCCAACGAACGCGGACCACAGCGGCGGTTTTCGTTGTGCGAGGCCGGTAGAAACAACGCCCGAAGGCATGGTACTCATCCCCGCCGGGGAATTCCAAATGGGCAGCGATGACGAGGACGCGGACAATGACGAAAAGCCCGTGCATACCGTCCACTTGGACGCATTCTACATGGATGTCTACGAGGTGACGAACGCGCAGTTCAAGACCTTTGTCGACGCAAATCCACAATGGCAAAAAGACAACATTGATGACACGTTCCACGATGGCGAGTACCTCGTGGGCTGGAACGGGAACGACTATCCTGAGGGGAAGGCAAACCACCCCGTGGTCTACGTGCCTTGGTATGCTGCCATGGCGTATGCGCAGTGGGCCGGCAAACGCCTCCCAACCGAGGCGGAGTGGGAATACGCCGCACGCGGCGGACTTGAAGGCAAGAAGTATCCCTGGGGCGACACAATCACCCCCGACGATGCAAACTACGATTTGCATGTCGGCGATACCACACCCGTAGGGAGTTATCCACCAAACGGCTACGGCCTCTACGACATGGCGGGGAACGTGTGGGAGCGGTGCCTTGACGCGTATGATGCCAATTTCTACGCTGTTTCTGATAACAGTCGGAATCCCATCGCCGGTGGACAGACAATCCAATGGCTACTTGAGAACTTCACAAGTGTTGAGTCACACCGCGTGTTGCGGGGTAGCGATTGGAACCTTACCGCGCCGACCCTGCGCGTCGCCAATCGCGGCAGCGATGCGCCTTCGAACACGCTCTTCGGCAGCATCGGTTTTCGTTGTGCGAGGGCTGTTACTCCTTAAGACCCTAACCCCCGGATGTCTCGCCTCCTTCCCGGTAGGAGAGACATCCCGGTCTCGAGGCTTTATCCCGGTCGCGATGCTTCCCCGGTAGGAGAGACCTCCTGGTCTCGATGCCCCCGGTCTTGATGCATCGCTGTGCCTTAAGCGTTCTTTTCACCGTAGGGCGAGGGCCCGGCGATCACGAATCGCCGAGGGTTCCCCTCGCCAGGCCGCGCGCGTTCCTTTTACCGTAGGGCGAGGTCCTGTGCCTCGCCAGGCCGCGCGCGTTCCTTTTACCGTAGGGCGAGGTCCTGTGCCTCGCCAGGCATCGACCGCATCAGAAAGCACACGCGGCCGCTGGACTGCAGCCGTTTGCCGCTCAGGTCGGGAGATCGCGAGGGAAACCCTCGGCGATTCGAGATCGCCGGGCCCTCGCCCTACGGTGCAAATGCCGTTTTTCGTTTCAATCGAACGATCGCGGCGGACAGACCCTCGCCCTACGGTGCAAATGGCATCTTTCGTGTCGCTGAAAACTCGCGGTGGACAGACCACCGCACTACGGGACTAAATACGTCCCACACGAGAAAAAAAGGAGAAACTACAATGAAAAACCGAACAAGCCTTTTTTGGCTTTTAACCATCATCCTATGCCTCGGCGCAACAGCAATAAGTTACGGACAAGAAGTCGTGCAGGACAATGCGCCGCTCGCCCAACAGGTGCTGGAAAAATACAGGGCAACACTGCAACGGGAGGACATTCAAGAAATCCTGCCGGCTGTCTTGGAGGGGCTTAAAGCACCGAATATTCAAGCACTCCTGACGCCGCAGACTATCACGCTCGTCGTGACTCAACCGGATCTGCTCACACAGTTCGTACCTGGGATAGACCCGGATTTCATAACGCTGCTGAAAACGGATGCGGAACTCCAGACGATGCTCCAGGATGCACAAGTGCAGGCGTTGCTGCAGGACCCTGCCGCAATTGACGAACTCGCCGCTGCGTTGGTAGACGATACGCGAGACGATGGGGAAGGCGATCGCGATGCGCCAGTAGTCGTGGAGCCAGTAGTCTCGGACGCGGAGCCAGAGGAGGGGCCAGCCGATGCCATTGTCTCCATAAGTCCCTCTCCCGTTGCATCGCCCGCCGCCGGGGGCACGCTGAAAATCAACATTCAAATCCGCAACGGCCGCGGGATTGCCGGCTATGAACTCACCGTCGAATTTGATACATCGGCATTGACGTATGTCGCCGCAGCCAACGCGACATACTTACCGGCAGGCGCCTTTGCCCCGGCACCGCGGGTGTCTGGTAACCGCGTGACGCTGACAGCCGCCGCGGGCAGTGCCACAACGAACAGCAGCGGCACCCTCGCCACGGTGACGTTTCGCGTCGGGGCCGCCAAAGCCTCAACGCTGAGCCTGCAAAACGTCCTGCTGACAAGCATAAACGGGCAGAACCTGCCGGTGACTACCGAGAACGGTCAGGTTACCAAAAGCAGCGGGGCCGCCTGGGATGTCAATCAGGATGGAACCGTCAACGTCAGCGACTTAGTCCTCGTGGCGCGAAGCCTCGGCTCGCGCGCGCCTGCAAATCCGCGGGTAGATGTCAATAGCGATGGCCAAGTCAATGTCAGCGACTTGGTGCTCGTCGCACGCCATCTCGGCGAGACGCCCGGCACCGGCACCGTCACGCCACCTGCCATAGTGACACAACCTACGCCACCCAAAGGCATGGTACTCATCCCCGCCGGCACATTCCAAATGGGCAGCAACTTCGCCGACGAAGAAGCTGAAGACTGGAACGCTGACTGGTTTCGTGACGAACAGCCGGTGCATACCGTCCACTTGGACGCATTCTACATGGATGTCTACGAAGTCACGAACGCGCAGTTCAAGGCCTTTGTCGACGCAAATCCACAATGGCAAAAAGACAACATTGATGCCAAATTCCACGACAACACTTACCTCAAACTCTGGAGTGGCAATAACTACCCCTCCGGGGAAGCCAACCATCCGGTGACTTCGGTGCCTTGGTATGCCGCCATGGCCTACGCGCAATGGGCCGGCAAACGCCTCCCAACCGAGGCGGAATGGGAATACGCCGCACGCGGCGGACTTGCGGGACAGAACTATCCCTGGGGCGACACAATCACCCTCGCCGATGCAAACTACGGGGTCTGGGACGACGAGGAGAATTTCGTGGAGGGTGTCGGCGATACCACACCCGTAGGGAGTTATCCTGCAAACGGCTACGGCCTCTACGACATGGCGGGGAACGTAGAGGAATGGTGTCTTGACGCGTATGATGCCCATTTCTACGCTGTTTCTGATAACAGTCGGAATCCCATCGCTGGTGGGGAGACAATCCAAGGGCTACGTGATAACTTCCCAAGTATCCCGACCGGCTCCTTCCGCGTGTTGCGGGATGGCGATTTCTACGAAACCGCGCAGTACCTGCGCGTCGCCAATCGCGGCGGCAGGTCGCCAGCGAGCACGTCCTACGACCTCGGTTTTCGTTGTGCGAGGGCTGTTACTCCTTAAGACCCTAACCCCCGGAGGGCTCGCCTCCTCCCTGGTAGGAGAGACCTCCTGGTCTCGATGCTCCCGGTCTTGATGCCTCGCTGTGCTTAAGCGTTCCTTTTACCGTAGGGCGAGGTCCTGTGCCTCGCCATGCAACAAGCGGCCCCTTTTACCGTAGGGCGAGGTCCTGTGCCTCGCCAGGCATCGATCGCATCAGAAAGCGGCCGCGGCCTCGGGGCCACAGGCGTTTTCCGCTCAGGTCGGGAGATCGCGAGGGAAACCCTCGGCGATTCGCGATCGCCGGGCCCCCGCCCTACGGTGGAAGTGACGGTTTTCGTTTCAATCAAACGATCGCGGCGGACAGACCCCCGCGCTACGGTGCAAATGGCATCTTTCGTGTCGCGGAAAACTCGCGGTGGACAGCCCACCGCACTACGGGACTAAATACGTCCCACACTAGAAAAAAAGGAGAAGCTAGCATGAAAAACCGAACAAGCCTCGTTTGGCTTTTAACCATCATCCTGTGCCTCGGCGCAACAGCACTGAGTTACGGACAAGAAGCCGTCGCCGTCGTCTCCATAAGTCCCTCTCCCGTTGCATCGCCCCCTGCCGGGGGCACGCTGGAAGTCAACATTCAAATCCGCAACGGCAGCGGGATTGCCGGCTATGAACTCACCGTTGAATTTGATACATCGGCATTGACGTATGTCGCCGCAGCCAACGCGACATACTTACCGGCAGGCGCCTTTGCCCCGGCACCGCGGGTGTCTGGTAACCGCGTGACGCTGACAGCCGCCGCGGGCAGTGCCACAACGAACAGCAGCGGCACCCTCGCCACGGTGACGTTTCGCGTCGGGGCCGCCAAAGCCTCAACGCTGAGCCTGCAAAACGTCCTGCTGACAAGCATAAACGGGCAGAACCTGCCGGTGACTACCGAGAACGGTCAGGTTACCAAAAGCAGCGGGGCCGCCTGGGATGTCAATCAGGATGGAACCGTCAACGTCAGCGACTTAGTCCTCGTGGCGCGAAGCCTCGGCTCGCGCGCGCCTGCAAATCCGCGGGTAGATGTCAATAGCGATGGCCAAGTCAATGTCAGCGACTTGGTGCTCGTCGCACGCCATCTCGGCGAGGCACCCGGCACCGACACCGGCACGCCACCTGTCGTAGTCACACAACCTACGCCACCCAAAGGCATGGTACTCATCCCCGCCGGGGAATTCCAAATGGGCAGAGACGACGAGGACGCGTCCGATAACGAAAAGCCCGTGCATACCGTCCACTTGGACGCATTCTACATGGATGTCTACGAAGTCACGAACGCGCAGTTCAAGGCCTTTGTCGACGCAAATCCACAATGGCAAAAAGACAACATTGATGCCAAATTCCACGATGGCGAGTACCTTGATGACTGGAGTGGGAATAACTACCCCTCTGGGAAAGCGAATCACCCCGTGGTCCTCGTGTCTTGGTATGCTGCCATGGCGTATGCAGACTGGGCCGGCAAACGCCTCCCAACCGAGGCGGAGTGGGAATACGCCGCACGCGGCGGACTTGAAGGCAAGAAGTATCCCTGGGGCGACACAATCACCGCCGACGATGCAAACTACGATTGGCATGTCGGCGATCCCACACCCGTAGGGAGTTATCCACCAAACGGCTACGGCCTCTACGACATGGCAGGCAATGTGTCGGAGTGGTGTCTGGATGCGTATGATGGGGATTTCTACTTCGTTTCTCGTAACAGTCGGAATCCACTCTCTGGGGCGACGACGATCCAGTGGATACTAAATAACTTCACAAGTGTTGATTCCTTCCGCGTGTTGCGGGGTGGCAGTTGGGCCACTCCCGCGCGGTACCTGCGCGTCGCCTATCGCCGCTTCGATTCGCCGGCGGACACGCGCAGCGACCTCGGTTTTCGTTGTGCGAGGGGAACCGTTACTCCTTAAGACCCTAACCCCCGGAGGGCTCGCCTCCTTCCCGGTAGGCGCGCCCTCCTGGTCTCGATGCTTCATATAGGTCTCGTCTCCCCGGTAGGAGAGACCTCCTGGTCTCGATGCCCCCGGTCTTGATGCATCGCTGTGCTTAAGCGTCCCTTTTCCCGTCGGGCGAGGTCCTGTGCCTCGCCACGCGGCCGCTAGGCTGCAGCCGTTTTTCGTGTCGATGAAGGATCGCGAGGGACAGGCCCTCGCGCTACGGTGAAAGTGGCATTTTTCGTGTCGATGAAGGATCGCGAGGGACAGTGGACATCTCTGCAGCGAGGCGGCAGAGAGGACAACGTTAAAGGTAGCGTGTTTACGCGGGGCGACACACGCACGTTTACTGTAGACGTGACCGTAACGGCCCTCGCGCTACGGTGCAAATGGCATCTTTCGTGTCGCTGAAAACTCGCGGTGGACAGACCACCGCACCACGGGACTAAATACGTCCCACACGATAAAAAAAGGAGAAACTACAATGAAAAACCGAACAAGCCTCGTTTGGCTTTTAACCATCATCCTGTGCCTCGGCGCAACAGCAATGAGTTACGGACAAGCCGTAGCCGTTGTCTCCGTAAGTCCCTCTCCCGTTGCATCGCCCGCTGCCGGGGGCACGCTGGAAGTCAACATTCAAATCCGCTACGGCCGCGGGATTGCCGGCTATGAACTCACCGTCGAATTTGATACATCGGCATTGACGTATGTCGCCGCAGCCAATGCGACATACTTACCGGCAGGCGCCTTTGCCCCGGCACCGCAGGTGTCTGGTAACCGCGTGAAGCTGACAGCCGCCGCGGGCAGTGCCGCAACGAACAGCAGCGGCACCCTCGCCACGGTGACGTTTCGCGTCGGGGCCGCCAAAGCCTCAACGCTGAGCCTACGCAACGTCATACTGCCGGACGTAAACGGGCAGAACCTGCCGGTGACTACCGTGAACGGCCAGGTTACCAAAAGCAGTGGTGCCGCCTGGGATGTCAATCAGGATGGAACCGTCAACGTCAGCGACTTAGTCCTCGTGGCGCGAAGCCTCGGCTCGCGCGCGCCTGCAAATCCGCGGGTAGATGTCAATAGCGATGGCCAAGTCAATGTCAGCGACTTGGTGCTCGTCGCACGCCATCTCGGCGAGGCACCCGGCACCGGCACCGGCACGCCACCTGTCGTAGTCACACAACCGACACCACCCGAAGGCATGGTGCTCATACCCGCCGGCACATTCCAAATGGGTAACAATAACGTGGGCGCGTGGGAGCGCGAAGAGCCCGTGCATACCGTCCACTTAGACGCATTCTACATGGACAAATACGAAGTCACGAACGCGCAGTTCAAGGCCTTTGTCGACGCAAATCCACACTGGCAAAAGGAGAGTATCGATGCCACGTTCCACGATGGCAATTACCTTCATCTCTGGAACGGGAACGACTATCCTGAGGGGAAGGCAAACCACCCCGTGGTCTACGTGTCTTGGTATGCCGCCGTGGCGTATGCAGACTGGGCCGGCAAACGCCTCCCAACCGAGGCGGAGTGGGAATACGCCGCACGCGGCGGACTTGCGGGACAGAACTATCCCTGGGGCGACACAATCACCCTCGCCGATGCAAACTACGGGGTCTGGGACGAGGGGGATTTCGTGGAGGGTGTCGGCGATACCGCACCCGTAGGGAGTTATCCACCAAACAGCTACGGCTTATACGACATGGCGGGTAACGTGTGGGAGTGGTGCCTTGACGCATGGGATGCCGGTTTCTACGTTACTTCTGATAACAGTCGGAATCCCATCGCCGGTGGTAAGACGCTCCAGTGGATTCTTGATAACTTCACAAGTGTTGAGTCAGACCGCATGTTGCGGGGTGGCGGTTGGAACGATTCCGCGGAGATCCCGCGTGTCGCCATTCGCATCTTCGATACGCCAACGGGCACGTCCAGCGGCCGCGGTTTTCGTTGTGCGAGGGGAACCGTTACGCCTATCGTGGAAACGCCACCGGTAGAAACAACAACGCCCGAAGGCATGGCCCTCATCCCCGCCGGCACATTCCAGATGGGCAGCAACCTCGCCGACGAAGCTGACCTTCTTGAAGCTGAAGGCTGGGAGGCTGACTGGTTTCGTGACGAACAGCCCGTGCATACCGTCCACTTGGACGCATTCTACATGGATGTCTACGAAGTCACGAACGCGCAGTTCAAGGCCTTTGTCGACGCAAATCCACAATGGCAAAAAGACAACATTGATGCCAAATTCCACGAGGGCGAGTACCTTGATGACTGGAACGGGAACGACTATCCTGAGGGGAAGGCAAACCACCCCGTGGTCTACGTGTCTTGGTATGCTGCCATGGCGTATGCAGACTGGGCCGGCAAACGCCTCCCAACCGAGGCGGAGTGGGAATACGCCGCACGCGGCGGACTTGAAGGCAAGAAGTATCCCTGGGGCGACACAATCACCCTCGCCGATGCAAACTACGGGGTCTGGGACGACGAGGGGAATTTCGTGGTCAGCGATACCGCACCCGTTGGGAGTGATCCACCAAACGGCTACGGCCTCTACGACATGGCCGGCAATGTGGAGGAGTGGTGTCTGGATGCGTATGAGGGGGATTTCTACTTCGTTTCTGATAACAGTCGGAATCCCATCGCTGGTGGGGAGACAACAATCCAAGGGCTACGTGATAACTTCACAAGTCTCCCGACCGACAGCTTCCGCGTGTTGCGGGGTGGCAGTTGGGACAATGCCGCGCTGTCCCTGCGCGTCGCCAATCGCAACCAAGATACGCCAACGCGCACGTTCTACGACATCGGTTTTCGTTGTGCGAGGGCTGTTACTCCTTAAGACCCTAACCCCCGGAGGGCTCGCCTCCTTCCCGGTAGGAGAGACATCCTGGTCTCGATGCTTCATAGGTCTCGCCTCCTTCCCGGTAGGAGAGACCTCCTGGTCTCGATGCCCCCGGTCTTGATGCATCGCTGTGCTTAAGCGTCCCTTTTCCCGTAGGGCGAGGTCCTGTGCCTCGCCATGCAACAAGCGGCCCCTTTTACCGTAGGGCGAGGCCCTGTGCCTCGCCATGCTGGCGCGCATCAGAAAGCACACGCGGCCGCTGGACTGCAGCCGTTTTCCGCTCAGGTCGGGAGATCGCGAGGGAAACCCTCGGCGATTCGAGATCGCCGGGCCCTCGCCCTACGGTGAAAGTGGCATTTCCCGTTTCGATGAAGGATCGCGAGGGACAGTGGACATCTCGGCAGCGAGGCGGCAGAGAGGACAACGTTTCGGCGTAACGGCCCTCGCGCTACGGTGACTAAATACGCCTCTCAAACCGTAGGGCGAGGTCTTGTGCCTCGCCAGGCAACAAGCGGCCCCTTTTACCGTAGGGCGAGGGCCTGTCCCTCGCCATGCTGGCGCGCATCAGAAAGCACACGCGGCCGCTGGACTGCAGCCGTTTGCCGCTCAGGTCGGGAGATCGCGAGGGAAACCCTCGGCGATTCGCGATCGCCGGGCCCTCGCCCTACGGTGAAAGTGACGGTTTCCGTGACGATCGAAGGATCGCGAGGGACAGTGGACATCTCGGCAGCGAGGCGGCAGAGAGGACAACGTTAAAGGTAGCGTGTTTACGCAGGGCGACACACGCACGTTTACTGTAGACGTGACCGTAACGGCCCTCGCCCTACGGTGAAAGTGACGGTTTCCGTGACGATCGAAGGATCGCGAGGCACAGGCCCCCGCGCGCTCCGACTCTTTAGGTCCCAGCGGACCTAAAAAGAGGATTCCTTTTTTAAGGTTGCATAAAATGCACTTCTTTTCCAAAAATAATAAAAAAAATGAGAAAATTCGCTTTTTTCGCGAAAAAAAGAGACAAATATGATATACTAATGCTATGATTGAAGCCCTCAACTACCCTCTCACCCAAATCACCGCCGGACCCTTCACAATGGGCACCTACCCCACCGGATTGCGCAAGACAGACCCGGAGGAACCCCAGCGCAGCGTCACACTCGATGCTTACGCCATCGGCACCTATCACGTCACGAACGCACAATACGCGCAATTCGTTGATGCCACCGGCTATCCCAAGCCGCTGTTTTGGGGAGATGAACGCTTCAATGGCGCAGCGTGCCCTGTCGTCGGAATCAGTTGGCATGATGCGGAGAACTTTTTGGAATGGCTCCGCGCAACCATCGGAGAGGCATATCGTTTACCGACAGAAGCGGAATGGGAGAAGGCCGCGCGCGGCACCGATGGACGCGAATACCCGTGGGGAAACGACTGGACACAGGGCAAAGCAAATACCTCAGAGGCGCGTCTAAAACGTTTAACGCCAGGCGGCAGCTACCCAGAGGGAGTCAGTCCCTACGGTTGCCACGATATGGCGGGAAATGCATATTCCTGGTGCAGCGACTGGTTTCACGCGCAAACCTATCAATACTCCCCTTCAGAAAATCCGCAGGGGCCAATTGAAGGGCGGAGGAAAGTCATCAGAGGCGGCTCATGGGCGGCGCGAGGCGAATTTGCTGCCCGTTGCGCAAATCGCGCCGCTTATGAACCCATCCGCGCCGTGCATAACGTTAGCTTCCGAATCGCAATCTCTTTGTAAGGGCGGATTTCTACGGTTTCCGCCCATCGCGCTTCCAAAGCACGCCGATCGGATATTCTACATGACGAAAAAAGACTACCCTCACTTTCAAAACGCGCTGTTGGACTGGTTCCAAACCTACCAGCGCGAGATGCCGTGGCGGAACACCCGCAACCCTTACTATATCTGGGTATCTGAGGTAATGCTCCAGCAGACGCAGGTTAAAAAGGTGATGGCATACTATCAGAAATTCATTGATAGATTGCCCACCGTTCAGCAGCTC
The DNA here is from genome assembly GCA_958296135.1 of uncultured Poribacteria bacterium. GTDB lineage: Bacteria > Poribacteria > WGA-4E > WGA-4E > WGA-3G > AGPOR5. The sequence continues at coordinate 1,412,213 of CATQHZ010000001.1, read as the reverse complement.
GCAGAAGCAGAGCTGCAAACCGTGCTGAAACTTTGGGAAGGATTGGGCTACTATACCAGGGCCAGGAACCTGCACAAGGCGGCGAAAATTATCGTCGCAGAATTGGATGGGAAAATACCGAACGACTACACCGCTTTCCGAAAGTTGCCGGGGGTTGGGGACTATAGTGCCGCCGCCGTGCAGAGTATCGCCTTTAACGCGCCTTACGCCGCTGTCGATGGAAACGTCAAACGCGTGCTAGCGCGCCTCTTTTACATGAAAACACCCATTAACGAGGCCTCCGCCACGAAGCGATTTCAGGAAAAGGCGGATGCACTGCTCGCGCAAGAAGCACCGGGGACTTTCAATCAGGCGATGATGGAATTAGGAGCAACAGTCTGCCGCCCACAATCACCCACCTGCATTGTGTGCCCGGTGCATTCCTGCTGTCAGGCGTTCCAAACAGCCCGCCAAGACGAGGTGCCTGTCCGACGGAAAGCGAAACCGATTCCAGAATATCACCTCGCTGTCGGCGTTATTCACAAAATCGCTGTTTCCGAAGGGGGCTTGGCCGAATCATCGGAGGAACCGCAAGGAGAAATCTTGATAACGCAGCGGCCCCTAGATGGTTTGCTCGGCGGGCTCTGGGAATTTCCAGGCGGCAGACTCACCGAAGGCGAAACAGCTGAAGAGGCGTGCCACCGCCACATAGCCGAGACTGTCAACCTCGCCGTTGAAAATCTCACATACCTCACCCGCGTCCGACACGCTTTCACCCACTTCAAGATTGTCGTAGATGTCTTTCAGTGCGATTATCAGGCAGGCGAGGTAGCGTTGAACGGGCCGATAGACGCAAAGTGGATTCGGCTTGAGGAACTTGAGCAATACCCGTTCCCGCGCGCGCATCATAAATTTATGCCGATGTTGAAGGAAAGAAACGGCTTCGTAACGTCTTTTCAGCCCGATAAAAGCAGAAACCCCGCCAAGACAACGTCAAACCACCGCTAGGGACGACAACCGAACCGTGCTTCGTACTTCTCCCACACCTCCTCCGGGAGGGGTACGCTCGCAGCACGAACGTTCGCCTCAAGCTGCTCAACGTTGAGATTGCCGATATTATTGCCGTGGATGCGCTCTTCGCGTAGACAGAATTGAAGCGCCAGCTGGAGCAAATTCACATCTTCTTGGAGGCACCACTGCCAGATTTCGCGCGCGCGCGGCACATCGCCATCGTTCCGCCAACGTCCCTTCGCGATTTGCGCATCAATGTCAACGCCTGTCAGAATGCCGCGCAAGATCGACCAGCCGTTCATCACACCGATATCCGCTTCAGCGGCGGCAGGAAGGATAGCATCAACAGCCGTCTGGCGGACAAGATTGTAGTCGTTGAAGCACAAGATAAGATCGACATCGCCGGTGGCCATCGCCTTCAAATGAAAATCGTGCGGACGCATCCCGTAACCGAGGAAGCGGACTAAGCCGCGCGCTTTGCACTGCAGCAGCCCAGCCAATGTTCCGCCTTTTTCTAGCGTCGGATCGATCTCGCCCGGGTCGTGAATGAGCATCCCATCTAAGTAATCCGTGCCGAGCAACTCTAACTGACTTTCCAGATCGGCAATCGCGCGCTCGGCGGAATAATCCGGTCTGCCTTGGCCGTAGCCGCCCCACTCCGCCGCAGAATGGCAGCAGAGTCGCGCGGTAATAATGACATCTTCGCGCGGGATTTCTTGGAGTGCCAAGCCCAGTTTCCGCATCGAATCGCCATAACAGCGCGCGCAATCGAAATGGTTGACACCGATAGACACGGCGTGTTTGACGAGTGCCACCGCATCCTCATCCGAAACAAACCCGAAGTTGTTGCCAAAGCCTTGCGTGCCGAACGGAATAACCGGGATGCTTAATCCGGTCCTTCCTAAACGCCGCCGAGGGAGTGTCGGTAAAGCCTGATGTGCCATGAGATTCCTCCACATTCCAAAAAGCGGGCGGATATAGAAATCCGCCCTTACAGAGTCAAGTTAATTTGGTATAATACATTCGCCTTCACAAAAGACGATGACAGGCGGATAGAGACAGCCGCCCTTACAAAACCGACAAACGGGATTAGTATTTATCCGAACCTTCCAGGGGCAACGGAACCGCCCAGATGTTCCGGAACTTCACGAGGTTACCGTGGTCTTGGAGCAACAGCGGTCCCGGTTCTCCAACGCCGCCGCCAATGTTCGCGCCCGTTGTACCGGACAAGATGACGTTGTTGAGGATGACGAGGCCGTTTTGCAGCACCGTCACGCGCGTGTTTTCAACCACTTCACCATCATCGTTGAAGCGCGGCGCGCGGAAAATGACATCGTAGGTCTGCCACTCCAACGGGGGCTTGCAGGCGTTGACAAGCGGCGCGAATTGGTTGTAAATCGCACCGCAATCGCCCATGCCCGGCACTTCAATCCCGTATGAATCCAAGACCTGGATTTCATACCGGCCCTGCAGAAACACGCCGCTGTTGCCCTTCGCTTGTCCACTCGCTTCGGGCATATCGGGTGTCATAAATTCAAGATGCAGGAAATGGTCGGTAAACCGTTCCATCGTCATAATATCGCCGGTGCGCGGGACGACAGCCATTACGCCATCTTCCACTGCCCAGCCGGGCGCGCCGCCATCCCGGCTAGTCCAATTGCCCAAGTCACTGCCGTTAAAGAGAACCACTGCAGATTCGGGGGGTGTGTGAATCATCGTTTTTCCTCTCGGAATGCTAAAAATTTGCTGCCATTTTAACGATAGTCGGTTTTTTTGTCAAATGGGTTGATTTTCATTCGGAAATGCGGTATTATGGTAATAACTTGAACACCCAATAATGCGGAGGAACGCGACAATGAACGCAACCGAACGCAACCACTTCGCGCAAGAAGTGCCGCCCCCTATGACGCTGGACGAATTTCTCGCGAACGATTTAGAGGGGTATGAATACATCAATGGAGAATTAGTGCCGATGTCACCACCGACAATGGAACACGGCGAGATAAGCGTCAACATCATTTTGCCGTTAGGTTCGCATGTCCGCGACAAGCAACTCGGAGCGTTGTATACCGCGGAGACAACCTTCAAACTAGGCGAACGCGCGGTGAAACCGGATGTCGCGTTTGTTTCAAAAGCGCGACTGCCAGAGAACAGACGGCAAAACTCCCCGGTTCCGCCGGACTTGGCGGTGGAGATATCTTCACCCTCAGATTCACTGATGCGCGTGTCAGAGAAGGTGCAAGCCTACCTAGATGCCGGCACGCAGATGGTCTGGGTAATCGATCCGGTGCTGCAAACCGTCGCAGTTTATCGTCCCGATAGGGACTTCAAACTCCTCACACTTGGAGATAGACTCACCGGTGAGGATATCGTTGAGGGATTCTCTTGTCCGGTCGCGCAAATTTTTGAGAGCCCAACCTAAATCGGTGGAAAACAGAGATGGACACGCTTCACGGCATTCTTGAACGCATTGTTTTTGAAAACCCAGACACCGGCTACACCGTCGGCAGATTTTTCGCGCGCGGGCATCCAGAACAACTCACCGTCGTCGGGAACTTAGCCGCTGTGAACCCCGGTGAAAGCCTGATTTTGCAAGGCACGTGGGTAAATACTACCCGATACGGCAGACAGTTCAAAATCGAGCGTTCCGAGACTATCTTGCCAGCCAATATTGTCGGGTTGAGGAAATACCTCGGTTCTGGGCTCATCAAGGGTATCGGCCCAAAAATGGCGGCGCGGATTGTCAACAAGTTCGGTATGGATACGATGGATGTAATCGAGCAGACTCCGGAAAAACTGGCACGTATCCCCGGCATCGGTAAGAAACGCGTCAAGAGGATTCAGCAGGCGTGGGAGGCACAGCGCGAGATTAAAAATGTCATGCTCTTCTTGCAATCGCACGATGTCAGCACAGCGCACGCCGCCAAGATTTACAAAACCTACGAAAATGAAGCGATTCCGATTGTCACCGAAAACCCCTATCGTCTCGCCGATGACATTTACGGCATTGGGTTTGTCACCGCAGATACGATTGCACAGAAACTTGGCATGGAGAAGAACGCGCCGCACCGCGTGCAGGCAGGCATCAAATACGTGCTGAGTCAAAAAGCGGATGAGGGACATGTCTTCCAACATCGCACCGAGTTGATTGAAGCATGCCAAAAAATTCTTGAACAGGAACCGGACGCAATTGAGACAGGCATCATTGCACTTGCTGAAAAAGAGGAAATTATCCTACCAGATAAGAGGCGTGAACCTCCGCGTTCACCGGGAACAGAGGAATTGGTTACCCCCATTGTCAAGGACGAGGCGTTACAAACCGCGCCTACCGCAGGGGCTGCCGATGCTGTCTACCTCGCGCCTTTCTACTACGCCGAATTAGGGGTCGCGAACCAGTTTGCGCGCATGCTATCCCATCGGCATCGCGAACACGACTCGCCACTCCACATTGATGCATCGTTACGGCAGTTAGAGGCAGAAATGCGCATCCACTTCGCGCCGCAGCAACGCGCAGCAATTCACACCGCGCTCTCCGAACAGGCGATGATTCTCACAGGCGGCCCCGGCACCGGCAAAACCACTACCACCGTCGGCATGATTCGGCTGTTTGAAGCAGAAGGCAGACGCATCGCCTTGACAGCACCGACCGGGCGCGCCGCCAAACGGCTCAGCGAAACAACCGGGCGCGAGGCAAAGACGATACATCGCCTATTGGAATTTTCGCCGCAAGAAAACGGATTCAAACGCAACCGGCGCAACCCGCTGGAAGCCGACGTGGTGATTGTAGACGAGATGTCCATGGTAGATTTGGTGCTGATGAACCGTTTCATGCAGGCGATGCGCCCGAGTACCACCCTCATTCTGATAGGCGACACAGATCAGCTGCCCTCTGTCGGCGCGGGCAACGTGCTGCGCGCGCTTATCGATTCTCAAAAGATACCGGTGATTAAACTGACAGAAATCTTCCGCCAAGCACAGCAGAGCCTGATTGTCACAAACGCACATCGGATTAACACGGGAGAATTTCCGCAGCTCACGGGGCCTACAGATAGAAACTTCTTTTTTATTGAGGAGGCCAACCCGGAGGAGGCAGCAGAACTCATCTGCTCCCTGATTTCGGAACGCTTGCCGCGGCACTACAACTACCATCCGATGGACGATATCCAGCTGCTGTGCCCGATGCGGCGCGGCACCCTCGGTTCCGAAAACCTCAACAAACGGCTCCAGGAGGTGCTGAACCCAGTAGGAGGGACCTCGGGTCCCGAATCCGCAAGAAAAACTAATCCCGAGGCACTCCGTGGATGGCAAGCGTTCCGCGTCGGCGATAAGGTAATGCAAGTCCGCAACAACTACAATTATGAGGTGTTCAACGGCGACATCGGTAGGATTGCCAGTATCAACTCAGTTGATAAGAAGGTGCTACTCCAATTTCCAGACAAACGCGTTGATTACGATATGGCAGACCTGGGAGAACTCGTCTTGGCGTATGCAACGACTATCCACAAAGCACAAGGTAGCGAATACCCCGCCGTGGTAATTCCGTTGCACACGCAACACTATCTCATGTTGCAACGGAATCTACTTTACACCGGCATCACGCGGGCAAAGGAGCGGGTGGTGCTTGTCGGCACGCGACAAGCACTCGGCTTATGTATCCGCAACAATCAGGTGATGGAACGGAATAGTCATCTTGCGGAACGGATGCAATCGATGTCCTAAGCGATATGACACCGCATGCGATGCCCATCATTCCTCCGCTTCAGCACGAACCACCCTTTCGCGGTTCAGCCTCGGCGAATCTGTATCCGCCAGATTGCCGCAAGGAGAATTAACAATGCTTATCATGCCCGAACTGAATAGCCTTCACTACGGCGATAACCTCCACATCATGCGCACCTGGCGCAACGGATGGGTGGACACCGCTTACGCCGACCCGCCGTTTAACAGCAAGGCGAACTATAACCAACTCTATCGTGTCGAAACCGATACAAACCGAGGCACCCGCAATGCATCCCTCAAAGCGTTTGAGGATACCTGGACATGGGGCGCAGCCGCTGTTGAACGGGTCCAACGCATCAAAAATGCACCGGCGCACCCCGCCTATAAAGCCATTACCGCACTCCACCTCCTCCTTGGAGACAGCGGCATGATGGCCTATCTCAGTTACATGGCGGAACGCCTCGTGGAAATCCACCGGCTCCTCAAACCCACGGGGAGTCTCTACCTCCACTGCGATAACACCGCGGGCCCTCATCTCAAGATTCTCCTAGACGACATCTTCGGCCCTAAGCAGTTCCGCAACGCCATTCGATGGTGTTATTCTAACAGCGGCCGTTCAAAACGGTTCTTCGTCAAGAAGCACGATACTATCTTCCTCTACACCAAAACCGATGCGGCGTTCTGGGGAGATTATCGAATACCGATTAGTGACGAATATCTGGCGAGTCATTATCGGCATGTTGACAAACAGGGCCGCAAATGCCGCATTCGCGTAGACGCAGGGCAAACGCGCGTCTACTATCCGGAAGAAGGAATGACATGTAACGATTGGTGGACTGATATTCCCTCCCTGAATTCTATAGCGAAGGAGCGGCTGGGGTACCCGACACAGAAGCCGGTCGCGCTGCTGGAACGTATCATTGAAGCATCGTCAAGAGAGAGAGACATTGTGCTAGACCCGGGCTGTGGCTGCGGCACGACGGTAGTCGCCGCGGATAACCTCAAGCGGCAGTGGGTGGGCGTGGACATCAACCCGATTGCGCTGGATATTATCAGGACGCACCGGTTTCCGGGACGCGAGATTCCCATCACGGGTATTCCTGCAGACTTTGCGAGTGCGGTGCGGTTGGCCAGTGACAACCGGCGGCACTTTGAAATTTGGGCTATCGGCTGCGTGCCGGGGCTCGCGCCGAATGAGCGGGGCGGTGCCGATGGCGGCATTGACGGCATCGGCAACACCGTGGAGCAACCTGGGGGCGGCTACAAACCGCTGGTGCTCGCCCAAGTGAAAAGCGGCAAGTTTTCGTTGAGCCAGCTCCGTGATTTTCTGCACGTTATTGAACGGGAAAACGCCGCCCTGGGGATTTACCTGACACTCAACCGGGTTACGTCTCCGCATGCGATAGTGGAGATAGCCAACAAAGGCACAGTCGTTATCGGCACGGAGATGTTTCCGCGCGTGCAATGCTATTCGATGTCAGAACATTTTGATGGGCAGCGTGGGAGGTTACGGCTGCCCCAACTGACAGACCCGTATACGGGAAAACCGTTGCAGAATACGCTGTGGTAACATTTTTGGCGTGTGAGGGATAGCATTGCTTGGCCGTCTGCTACCACACTCTCCGATAAAAAAACAGTTGCATTTTCACAGAATTTCTGCTATGCTTTACCCTATCAAAAAACTTATACCTTCAGGTGTTATGATATGAAACGATTTATGATACTGCTCATCGGTTACATGCTGTTTTGCACACAATCCCCCGCGCACGCAGAAGTAACATTGCCGCACATCTTCGGCAACAACATGGTGATGCAACGCGACATGCCCGTGCTAATCTGGGGATGGGCAGCCACAGGCGAAGAGGTTGCAGTAACCCTACAGGACACTGGCCATGCAGTGAAGACAACGGCAGACGCGAAGGGCAATTGGCACGCAAAACTGCCAGCCATGTCAGCCGGCGGCCCCTATACGCTGCATGTAGCCGCTAGCAACACGCTTAAACTCACGAACGTGATGTTCGGAGAAGTGTGGGTATGCTCCGGGCAATCCAACATGGAATGGCCAGTTCGGGCTTCAAAGGATAGCGAGGCAGAAATCGCCGAGGCGGATTACCCAATGATTCGGTTGTTTGATATCCCGCACAAAGCCTCCGGGTTGCTAGTGCCTGATGTTGAAGCAGAATGGCATCCTACCACGCCAGAGACTATCGAAAACTTCTCTGCCGTCGCCTACGCTTTCGGACGGAAACTTTACAAAAATCTCGATGTGCCTATCGGGCTAATCAACACGTCGTGGGGCGGCACCCGGATTGAACCGTGGACACCCCCGGTCGGTTTCGATTCGGTGCACGCGCTTGAATCTACCTCCAAGGAGCTCCAAGACATCCACGCAAAATATCGGGCGGAACTTCCAGAGAAAATGGCCGCGATTGAAGCATGGATAGCGGAGACGCGCAAGGCGTTGGAAACAGGTGAAGTTATCAGCCCGATGCCGGACAATCGGCACCCGCTAACGCATCACGCCCAGCCAACAGGCCTCTACAACGGCATGGTGCATCCGCTCGTCCCCTTTGCGATGCGCGGCACGATTTGGTATCAGGGGGAATCGAACCTTAGGGATGGCAGACTCTACCACGAAAAGATGAAAGCACTCATCAACGGATGGCGCGAAGTCTGGAAACAAGGCGACTTTCCATTCTACTTCGTGCAACTCGCACCCTACGATTACAGCGGCTGGGGGGGCAGTCCACATCTCCTCGCAGAAATCTGGGAGGCGCAAACAGCAACATTATCCGTACCGAATACCGGCATGGCAGTGACAACCGATATCGGCAACCCGAAAGACATCCATCCGCGCAACAAACAGGAAGTCGGTAGACGGCTCGCCCTGTGGGCACTTGCGAAAACGTATGGCAGAGAAGACGTTACCTACTCCGGCCCGCTTTACAAATCGATGGAGGTTGATGGAAACGCCATCCGCCTCAACTTTGATTTTGTCGGCAGCGGCTTAACCTCGGGCGATGGCGAACCCCTCACATGGTTTGAGATTGCCGGCGAAGATAAAAACTTCGTCACAGCGACAGCAACAATTGAGGAAGACACAATCGTCGTATCAAGCGACACCGTGTCTCAGCCTGTGGCCGTTCGATTCGGTTGGCATCAAACAGCGGAACCAAATCTGATAAACAAGGAAGGGTTGCCGGCATCGCCGTTTCGGACGCATCCATGGTAGTCAACCGCCCCGGTAGGAGAGACCTCCCGCGTCTCGATTTCCTCGGATAGGAGAAACCGCCCAGCCTCGATGCAAAATAGGTATCAGACGCATCAGGCGGAGTCATCGAACCAGTCTCGATTGCCTCCCTCCGCCGAAACGCATTGCGAAATACAAAAATGAAAATTACCGCTATCAAAACCTTTATGGCACGCTTCGGCAACCGCCCGCGCGGGCTTATCAAGATTGAAACTGATGAGGGACTCTCTGGCTGGGGGGAAGCATATTCCACCGGCCCAGACCTCTCCGTTCAGCCCATCGCCGACTACATCTGTGAGATGATTCAAGGCGATGACCCGAGGCGCATCGAATATATCATGATGAAACTGCACCAGCAATTCCGTTTCCCGCCGGGTGGTGCAGGGCTAGCAGTGATTTCCGCCGTAGATCACGCGCTGTGGGACATCAGCGGGAAGGCGGCGGGACTCCCTATCTACATGCTCCTCGGTGGGCACGCCCGCGACCGGGTGCGCGTCTACCGGAGCATCGGCGGTAGAGACGGTATCGAAGCAGCAGACCAGGCGCGCAAACTGAACGAAGAGTGGGGATTCACCGCCTTTAAGACGAGCCCCTATCAACTCGAACCCGAGGCACACAGATGGGGGCGCGTTTGCACCGCCGCGGCGAACTACTTTGAGCAAATCCGAGACAACACGCCTGATGATTGGGAGTTTGCCTTCGACCCGCACGCGAAAATTTTCGAGCCGATCCGGGCACTGCAGCTTGCCAACGCGCTCGCACCTTACGAGCCCTATTTCTACGAGGAACCGCTCCGTCCGGAACATATCCCGGCATGGACACGGCTGAGAGCCCAGATGCAGGTGCCCCTCGCCACAGGCGAATCACTCTACACTCGCTTTGAATTTCTGGATTTAATCGCAGCACAAGGGGCCGACATCATCCAACCTGATATTTGCGTGTGCGGCGGGTTGTTAGAGATGCGCAAAATCGCAGCAATTGCCGAGGCACACTACGTCAGCATCGCACCGCACAACCCAATGGGACCGCTAGCGACAGCCGTCAACGTCCATTTCGCCGCCGCGACACCGAACTTCAAAATCCTCGAATATCTCCTGCCGACAGAAACAGAATGGAACGCGTGGATAGACGAACCCTACCTGCCGAAAGACGGGTATTTGGAACTGCGCGACCGGCCGGGACTCGGCGTAGAGATAGACGAATCGGCGATTACGGACAACGAGTATATCCATTGGCAGCGGACGTGTCCCATCCGCCCCGATGGTTCAACCGGGTATATCTAGCAGCTGGCAGCGACATACGCCCTGAGGTGTTTCAGCGCGCTGCCATCATCAATTGCAGCCCGCGCGCGCGTGATAGCACGGCGCGGTTCTGGGCAAATCCCTAACAGATAATCCACCATCGCCGTGTTGAGGACAATTCTGTCATAGATATGGCCTTTTTGTCCGGAGAGCGCGGCGATGCCGGCTTCAGCGAACGCATGCGGGCTAATGCTTTCCGGACGCGGGCTCCGGGCATAGCCAAATCCGTAGTCCGAAGGATTAATATCCACGGCGAAGTCTTCGCGATGTCCATCAACGCGCAGGAAGCCTTGCGAATAATTAATCGCCATCCTGTCCGACGTAGAAGGTTTTCCGAGGCGGAGCGCGTAATGACTGCTGCCTTCCTCACCTTTGACTGCAACGGCACCGTCGAAACCGCGCTCCCACGCCAATTGCAGGAGCGGCTTCTCATAACCGATATGATAGTAGCCTAGCACCATGTAGTTTGCCGCAGCGCGCGGGCCTGTCCCCCGCGCTCCCACAGCCGAAAAGAACTGCTGTGCCTTCTCCGTAGCCGCCCATGGCGGCCGTTTCTTAATATGCACCCGCAGTTCCCGCAAAGCGTAGGCACCGGGCGAATATTCGCGCTGACTGACATACCCAAACCCAACCGTCTTGTCGGCGATGCGTGCTGCTGTCTGTTCAAGCGATAGCGTCGTATTTGCACCGAGTGCCTTTAAAATCGCCTCTTCGGTAACGCCGTTTTTCGGCGGCATCACATCAACACTGTGGAGCACGGAAGCTTCACCAAGCGCAGCACGAACAGCTGCCACAAAAAGTGTCGGGCGAAAATAGCGTGTCACGCCATCGTAAGGCTGCCCAAAATGGGTGAGTGAATTGACAGCAATGGGACGCACCTCTTCCGGTGCAAAAAAGGCATCCAGATAGCCGCGCACCTCCTCGTACGTTTCGCGGTTCATCCGTTGCCCGATTAGCGCGGCAGCTTTGAGAGCCGGCTTGACAGCATCGCTGAGGACAGCAGTACACATTTGCCGAGTTTCGCCGTAATCTAGATGTTTCGCCCGTAAAATCTTCTCTAACGCGGTGACGACAACCGCCTCTGTCGGATTTGTCGGGACATAACCGCGCATCGGAGCCATCAGGTAGCGAATCTCCGGGGGCAACTTTTCCTCAAGCATAGACTGGTAGTGACAGAACGCTTCTCGTTCCGCTGGACTCCACCGCGTCGCCTCGGGGAAATAGTTCCGGAGCGTCATCGCTGTGAAAAACGCGCCCATCTGTGCCGATGAGGCAGTCTCCTCTCTCGGCAGGCCGCCTACAAGCGATTTGAGGATAATCTCCAATATGGATGCTGGCTGAGGCCCATCTGGATTTCCTAACGGGCGCGTCTGGTGCGGGCCCGTGCAAACCCTCGCCTGCGCTTCAAGGAGCTCTAGATTAGGACCCGGGTAATCACTGCCGCTATCCGTAGCGCGAGGGCCTGTCCCTCGCAAGGCATCGTATGTGCTCATCTTAACATTCCCTTCATAATTTTATCGTTTGACACTATGATACCACATTGCAGCGGTTAACGCAACGTGTGATTTCCAAAAAAACTTGACAAAATTGCGAAAACACGATAGACTCTATTCAAACCCATGTGGTATAAATCTTGACAACGCCAATACGAAAAATTTTGATGAAAATGGAAAGGGAATGCAACAAACGCTATGTTATGAAAACTCACATTTATGCGCGTAGTGCGAGGGCCTGTCCCTCGCGTGCCTTCAGCTCCATGTTAGGCATCATCATCCTAATCCTTGCGGTGAACGGCTGTGACGAACCAACTCCCATCACTATCACGCCGGAAGAAACAGCGAGCATCGTCCTCCGCGACCACATCCTCACAGCAGATGAAACTTGGGATGCGGAGAAAACCTACACCGTGCACGGCGAATTAGAGATTCCGCCGGACATCACCTTACGCATCCCGCCGGAGACTACCGTGAGATTCGGACGCGACGCACTCGTGAAGGTGAGAGGCATGCTGAAAATCGGAGTTGAAGCAGAACAAGCCGGGGCAGTCAAACCGGTGAAACTCACCTCGGACATCCCTGGCCCGCAACGCGGCGATTGGAACGGCATCCTCTTCGATCACACGCACGGGCTCGACAGTTACATCAGAGGCGCGCACATTGAATACGCAACCGTCGCCTTGGATATCAAGACGACATCGCCGACTATCGCAGATTGCACGTTCCGCCTGAACGACATCGCAATCGCTTTAGATGGAAGCAACGCGATTGTCCAGCACAACGAACTCGTGGATAACAACACCGGAATCCGCACTATCGGGCGGCAAACGCGCCCGAAAATTGAGCGAAACAACATCATCCGAAACGAGATAGGCATTCACTGCGAAAATGTCCAATCGATTATCCAATACAATAACCTGAGCAGCAACATCCGCGCCCTCAAGTTGTGGGTAAAATTCGATCTGTATGCACCCGAAAACTGGTGGGGCACACTCGATGCAGAGTCAATCGACACTGCGATAATCGATGCCGCCGATCCGGAACTGCTGCATAAACAGGTAGGCACGGTTACCTACCAGCCGATTGCGGATGCACCCATCGCGGACGCAGGCCCGCGCCGTTAACATCCTGACGAGGCAGAGCGACTGGCTTGATAGACGTGACCATGGCATCGCATAACACTGGCATCACTGCAGCCTCGCTGCAGTGATGTCCACTGTCCCTCGCTATGCAAAACCGGGTGAAAATGAGGTGAAAGATTATGAAACAGCTCACTATTCTGAACATCTCACAAAACCATTACATCCGCGGCGGTTCCGACCGGTATTTTTTCACAATGGGTGAGGTGTTGCAAAAACAGGGGCACCGTGTGATACCGTTCACGGCGGCGAGCCCGAAGAACGAACCGATTCTGCCATCGCGGCAGAATCCGCTGCCAGAATGGGAACGCTATTTTCCACGTGGTGCCGATTTTGAGCACCCAAGCGCAATCGACTTATGGCGGTTTCTATACTCACGCGACGCGGTAAAGTCAATGCGACGGTTATTGCGTGACATAGATACCTCGGAGCCAAAATCTGTAGACATCGCGCACTTCCACATTTACTATGGCAAACTGACTGCCTCTATTTTGGGAGTGCTGAAACAAGCAGGCATCCCGCTGATCCAGACGTTGCACGAGTATAAACTGACGTGCCCCGTCTATAGCCATCTGTCGAACGATGAGATTTGCGAGGCGTGTGAAGGCAAACATTTTTGGCGCGCGCTCCCGAAGCGGTGCAACCGGGGCTCACTTGCCCGCACCGCGCTGAGTGTCACCGAATCTTATGTCTCGCGGATGCTGGGAGCTGTTGATAAATTCGATCATTTTATCTCCGTCTCACATTTCCTACGGAAAAAGATGATCGAACACGGCATCCCTGAAGCGAAAATCTCAACGGTTCACAACTTCGTGGACGTGTCGGACTTCACGCCAAATTTCGCCGAAGGAGCCTATCTGCTCTATTTCGGGCGAGTGCATCAGAGCAAGGGCATCTTCACCTTGATTGAGGCAGCCGCACCACTGAAACAGGTACCGCTCATCATCGTCGGCGACGGTGAGGCGATGCCCGAGGTCCGGCGGAGAGTGGAACAGGATAACTGCGAACACATCCGCCTCGTCGGCTTCAAACAGGGTGACGAACTCCGCGAACTGATTGCGGGGAGTATCTGCACGCTGTTGCCATCGGAATGGTACGAAAACTGCCCGATGTCCGTTTTAGAGTCTTATGCGTATGGAAAACCGGTCATCGGTGCAGACATCGGCGGCATTCCGGAGCTCATCGCCGATGGCGTAGACGGCTTCCTCGTTCCCTCCGGTGGGACAGAAGCCTTGCGCGAGAAACTGCTCTGGATGTATGAACACAAAACCGAGGCAGCAGAGATGGGGCGCATCGGCCGCCACAAAATGGAAACTCAGTTTAACGCAGACATTCATTACGAAAACATTATGAGTGTCTATCAGAAGTTTTTGTAGCACGGCACTTAGGAAAAATGCACCGATTAACATTTCTTTTAATTTTTAGCCTATTCGGCACCGCAGCCGGAAACTCCCTCTTACTGCCTTCCGCGTGGAGTGACATCCAATTTGAGGAAGTGTCCCAGCACGCAGGCATTACGCGTATCGGTGAAAGTTGGGGCAACGCGTGGGGAGACTTCAATGGCGACGGGTATCTCGACCTGTGGGCCACCAACCACAAGCATAAACCGAGTCTCTATCGCAACAACGGTGACGGCACCTTTACCGACATCATCGACGAGGTGTGGGATGCAAACCCACATGCCGATACACACGGCGTGGCCTGGGCAGACTTCGATAACGATGGAGACCAGGATTTGATTGTCTTATCCGGAGGTGGCGGCGGAACCAACCCATCAAATCCGAAGCACGACAACCACTTCTACGTTAATGAAAACGGCACCGTGCTCAGTGAAAGGGCTGCTGAATTCGGCATCGATTTCCCGCTGCTGCGCGGTAGAGCCCCACTCTGGCTGGATTGGAATCGAGATGGCCGCTTGGACTTGGTTCTCACGGGAAGGGTCCGCCCAGATAGAAGCGGTGGCAAGGTAACGCCATCACTTTTTACACAAACGGCGCACGGCTTTGAAATTGCCAATAGTGCTGCCGGTTTCAACATTGAAAAGGATGCCTCATTAGCACAACTTTCGGACATCACCGGCGATGGCGTGATGAACCTCATCGTTAACGGTAATCCTTATCCGGCAGTCGTGTATGACATTGCGACTGCGCCGTTTAGGAACTTCCTGCCGGCTTTAAACATTCCCAAACGCTACAATGTGCAAGATGTAGCCCTCGCCGATTTCAACGGGGACTTGGCCCCGGATGCCTTCCTCGCCCGCGGCGTTTACCGCTCATATATTGACACGCAAAACCCGCAACAGATAAGGCTGAACATCCAGACTAACATGGGAGAAAAAGGAGTTCGGTTTAAGACAACTGGGAATGTCCGTTTTGAAATATATTCCGTGTGGGCTACACGGTTACAGCACTTGAAAATCGGTGCAGCCGGAAACCATTTGACAGCCCTCGGCAACGTAGTCATCGACAACACCGATAACGGCCCCAGCAAGTTATCCGTGTTTTCACCAGAAAACTCAAACGAACGCATTGCGACATACGAAAAAACCGATCCGCTCCGAAATGTCTCCTCTTTCACATTGACGCTATCGCCCAATGACCCGAGTGTTGCAGGGGTCGCACCGCTCACTGAAGGCGAACTTTACGGGATGTATGTCGGATACGGACCGGAAGCACGGACATGGACGGTGCTCTACCACACGATGCCCTCAATCCAGACAAATTGGACAGGATTGGAGGCATTTATTGCTTCTGCGACGCAAATAGAAGAAGTGGAACCTATTAACTTCTCTCCCGCGGATCTGCTCCCGAGCCCACAATCCACCCTTTTAGTCAACGCAAAGAACCGTTTTCAATCCGCGTCTACTTTTCTTGACGGCCGCTCCGTCACCGCAGGCGATTTTGATAATGATATGGACGTAGACATCTACGTCGTCCGTTCAAGCAGTGCAGGCAATCTCCCCAATCACCTGTACGAAAATCAGGGCAACGGCACTTTCGCTCAGGTATTTGGCGCAGGCGGCGCAGAAGGAAGTCCGAACGGCAAAGGACAAAGCGTGACGATGGCAGACTACGATAGAGATGGCTACCTCGATCTGTTCGTCACCAACGGCAGGGGAGCCTGGCCGTTTAATGAAGGCCCAGATCAGCTCTTCCGCAACATCGGCACAGGGAACAACTGGTTGCAAATCGATTTGGAAGGCACCGTATCAAATCGCGATGGCATCGGCGCACGGATTTTCGCGACGACACCCGATGGCAAAACGCAGTTGCGCGAAAACGGCGGCGGTATCCACTGGGCCCAGCAAGACCAGAAGCGGATCCACTTCGGACTTGCACAGAATGAAAAAGTCAGCGAACTTGTCATCCACTGGCCAAGTGGGATTGTGCAAAAACTACACGATGTGCAGGTAAATCAAGTCTTGCGCGTAGTGGAAGCGGAGCCAGACGCGATCCCCGGCGATGTGAATGACGATGGGCAGGTGAATATCTTAGACTTCGCGAGTGTCGTCAAGCACTTCGGCGAAACGCCGCCTACCGAGGCACGCGCCGATGTGAACGGCGATGGCACGGTGAATATCTTGGATCTCGTTTGGATTATCCATACCACCAACCTCAATCCGTAGGGCGAGGGAAAACCCGGCGAACGCGAATCGCCGAGGGTTCCCCTTACCACGCACAGAAATGTTTATAGGAGAGCTATTTTGCCAGACAATGTCAAACAACCGCTAGGAACTACAAAAACCTCACTAGTAACCGGCGGCGCGGGCTTCCTCGGAGCCCACGTCGTCAATGAACTCCTTCGCGACGAAAACCAACGCGTCGTCATTCTCGATGACCTGAGCGGCGGCTTTCGCGAAAACACCAACAGTGCAGCGACGTTCGTTGATGGCAGCATCCTCGATGCATCGTTGGTGAACCGACTGTGCGAGCAGCATCAATTTGACTACATCTACCACCTCGCAGCCTACGCCGCCGAGGGGCTGAGCCACTTCATCAAGCGGTTTAATTATCAGAACAACCTCATCGGGAGCGTGAATCTGATAAACGCCGCCGTGAATTACAACGTTAAGCACTTCGTGTTCAGTTCGTCCATCGCCGTGTATGGCACGAACCAGCTGCCGATGCACGAAAACCTGATACCGATGCCCGAAGATTCCTACGGCATCGCCAAATACGCTGTGGAGCAGGAACTCGCTGTCTCTAAACATGTCTTTGGCTTGGATTATACCATCTTTCGTCCGCACAACGTCTACGGCGAAGGACAGAACATCAGCGACAAGTATCGGAATGTCATCGGCATCTTCATGAATAACATCATGAAGGGTGAACCGTTGCGTATTTTCGGGGATGGCGAGCAGACGCGCGCCTATACACACATCGCCGATGTCGCGCCGCATATCGCTCGCGCTGCGGAGATACAGGAAGCCGCGTGCGAGACATTCAACGTCGGTTCCGATACGCCTGCCACCGTTAACGAATTAGCGGAACTCGTCATGCAGGCAATGGGAAAAGAGGTGCCAGTCATCCGCGTTCAGGCGCGGGAAGAGGTAAAACACGCCTACTGCTCCCACGAGAAATTCCAGAAAGTCTTCGGGATACCTTCCACCGTATCTCTGGAGGAGGGCTTAAAGCGGATGGCGGCATGGGCGAAATCCATCGGCGCGCGCCCGGCAACGGGATACGCGGATATTGAGATTCGTAAAAATCTGCCGGAAGGGTGGAAGTAATCAAACCCTCGCCGTGACTCCGCCGCGCAGTTCTTCATCTCAGTCGAAAGCGCGCGAGGGACAGAACCGTTTTTTATGAAAACTCTGGTGCAGAAACTGCTGCACTCCCCGACTCCCTGGGTAATGGCGATTACGTTGGGGGGCATGGGATTCAGCCTCCTCGTCCATTTCAAACTGATTCCGACGCGGTTCGGCGTGAGTGAGAACGCGGACACCCTGGTCGCCACCTTAAAAAGCGTGCTGCTCGTCGATACCGTCTTCCGAGAAGGTGCCAAATTTAGCCTCGTCCCACTTTTCGTTACACAAGAAACGGTGATGAGCTCGGCGGCGTATCGACGTTTCACGAACGGTATCTTAATCGTTTCCCTCTGTCTCGGCGCGATACTCGCGATGCTGATTGCGGGGAGTGCGCCTTGGATTGCGAACGGGTTGCTCCCACAACACTCCCTCGCCGCACGTGCTGAAATGGCGACGTTGCTGCGCTTGGGCGCGCCCCTCGTTCTCTTCGGATGTGGGAGCACCGCGACAGGCGCGTTTCTGAACAGCCAGCGGCGGTTCAAGACGGTAGCACTCCGAAACGCGCTGCCGCCCGCTCTCGCCGCCGGGGCTTTCTTCCTATTATGGGAAACACCACTCCTTGCACGGTGGATAGCGGTAGCGTATACTATCGGAGCTGGAGGATACTTTGTGTGGCTATGCATTGAAACGCTCCGGACGGGGCACCGCTATGAGTTGACTCGCCCCGGACGCGAGACACTGCACGCATTAAAAAGCGCATTGACGCTGCCAACGCTCGGTTTTGCCATCCGGCAACTGTCAACACGCCTCTTCGTTGAAGTGTATCTGATAGGGCAATTCGGAGCAGGTTTAATCACGCTTTACAACAGCGCGTTCCGAATTTTCTCGGCGATACAGACGCTTATCGGCATCAGCCTCGCAACCACAGCCTTGCCCAATATGGCAACACACCACGCCGAAAAGGAACACCCCGCATCAGCGGAGACGCAGGAGAAGTCAAGCCGCCAAGACAAACAGAACCGAACGCGCGCGCCACTACAAAAAAACGCGCGCGCCGCTGTCCTCATCGCGTTCCCTGTCACCCTCGGCATGCTCATCGCGCATGAACAAATCATCAAGGGGTTATATGGACAGAGTTCCCTCAGCCACGCCGCGATGCAACTGATAGCCGATTTGCTCTTTTGGCTCAGCGCAGGCATGATATTTTCCTGCCTGATTCCGATGTTGAACGCGGGACTCTACGCACAGAAAGCATACGGGCTAGTGTTTAGAAACATGGTAACTATGGCAGTGCTAAACATTAGCGTAGCATACGCCTGCGTGGCGACATCCTGGTGGGTACTCGGTATCGCGTTAGCGGTTTCAATCAGCGCGATTCTCGCTGTCGTAAACCTCACGTATCTGCTCCGAAAAACAGGAATTTCTTGGATGTAGTAACGCGCCTCTATCCGTAGGGCGAGGGAAAACCCGGCGAACGCGAATCGCCGAGGGTTTCCCCCGCCATGCAAGCATTGACAACGTCAATACCGTCTGCTAAGGAAGCCTCTTATGCACAGAAAAAGCAGCACAACCGCTAGTAACCACAAAACAGTTCGCGATTACTCCTATCTAATTGTCGGCGGGACAACCAAGGCGGCAACGACATCGCTGTTCGCCTACCTCGCCGCTCATCCGGCAATTTGCGCCGCGACTTACAAGGAGACCCGGTTTTTTCTTGACGATACCTATCCGCTCCCCTCAAAATACCGATACAGCGGGGACGCGGAGGAATACAATCTGCTCTATAAACAGGCCGGGCCTAACGAATTGGATCCGCGTACACGGCTTGAATCAACACCGGACTATCTTTACTGCCCAAGCGCGCGTGAGAGAATCGCAGAATTTCTGCCGCAGGCTAAACTCGTCTTCAGCCTCCGCGAACCCATTTCACGTCTCATCTCGTGGTATCGGTTCGCCAAGCAAAACGGCACGCTGCCGCAATCCCTCAGTTTTGATGGGTACGTCAATATGCTTTTCAAGGAAATTCACAACCGAGGCATAGCGGGGGACAGGCCCTCGCCCCACGGGAGCGCGGGTGCCTGTCCCCCGCGCGCTCTCAACACCAAGCACACGGCCTCGGCCTATGTTCCTGATGGAGTTTCCGCCGTGGCGGAACAACATTTGCAAACACTTCAGCAGGGATGTTATACTCTCTATTTGAGGCCCTATTTTGAGAGATTCGGTGCGGCGCGCATCCACGTTCTCTTCTACGAAGACATCGCTGAAGACCCGGGAACCGTTCTGGCACACCTCTGCGAATTCGCAGGCATCGATGCCGATTTTTACAACGATTACACCTTTCAGGTGACAAACCGCACGGAAACGATGAAAAATTCGGAGTTGCATCGGACATATCGGAACTTTCGGTTTCAACTCCGACAGTGGACGCATAACAAACCGATAATTCATAATCCGTTACGCGCCGTCAGAAGAGCCATTGAGCCGCTCTATCTCCGCCTGAACACGCGTCACGCTGAGAAAGTCACCATATCAGAGGCCACACGGCGGCGTTTAGTTGACTATTACCGAGACAATGTCCATGAACTCGCCGCACTCATCGGAAAGCCAATACCGTGGCATCAGTTTTGTCGCGAGCGGAAAACAGAGCCTACAACCGTAAGTCCATCGAAAATGTAGGCATTGACAGCAACAATGATAGATATTCGGAGAAAGACATGTTTGCACAAGAGCCCTTATCAAACGCATTGCGAACGACCAAAAAAAGGAAAACGTTTGGCACCCGAGGCCCTGTAACACCGGAGAAGCACTACGTTGTGCCGCGCACGGCTGAACTCGCCGACTTCCTCAGCCGCGTCACAGAGGGCCGCTACCTCGTGATTTTCGCGCCGCGGCAGACAGGAAAGACGACTTTCTTTCGCCGCGCCTTGCAGGTGCTCGCCGCCGATGCCCCCGACTATTTCCCTATCGAACTGAATTTTGAGGAATATGTGGACATTCCGCCCAACGAATTTTACGAATCTGTCCACGAAGATGTTCTCAAGCAAATTGAGAGAGTTTTCCGCAAACGGGGTGAAGTACCCCCTGAGGCTTTAAGCCGACTTTTAGCCCGGCAGGGAGGAAAGATAACCAACAATATCTCACTGCGAAAGTTCTTTGAGGAATTCGCGCGGTTGCTTAACCATCCGCGGGTTGTCCTTATCATTGATGAATTTGATAACCTTCCGCAAGCGGCAGTCCGGGGGTTCCTTCACACGCTCCGGCGCATCTATCATGAGGACGATGAAAAATTCCGATGCCTCCATAGCGTCGGAATTGTCGGCGTGAAGAACATCACGCAACTGAATTACGACAGGTCTGTCTCCCCGTTCAATATCCAAGACGAGTTCCACTTGCCCAACTTCACTTTCAACCAGGTGCAGGAGCTGCTTGGACAGTATACGGCCGAAGTCGGACAGACATTTGAACCTGAGGTTGTTGCGGCACTGCATCGGCAGACAGCGGGGCAGCCTTTTCTAGTCAACCGGCTCGCGCGTATTCTCGCCGAAGAGATGAACATCCCGGAAACCGAAACAATTACTCTGGCGCATTGGGCAAAGGCACACACGCAAATCCTTCGTGAACAGAATGTCAACATTCATCATCTGAGAGCCAACATCCGCAGGAACCCGCGCTTTCAAACCGTCCTGATGCAAATCGCGTCCTACGATGAGGGATGGAACTTCAATCTGGACGATGATGTCATCAGTGAACTCGCAACCTACGGTATCATCACAGAAGGCAAGGAGGGCATGTGTGAGATTGCCAATCCGATTTATCTTTACCGCATCCTCCGGACGTTCAAGCCGACAGTGAACGGACTTGAGCGGGAATATTTCTCTGAAGAAACCGGTACAGGGAGTCGTGATTATCTCACCG
Source organism: uncultured Poribacteria bacterium (assembly GCA_958296135.1). Lineage (GTDB taxonomy): Bacteria > Poribacteria > WGA-4E > WGA-4E > WGA-3G > AGPOR5. The sequence continues at coordinate 1,390,656 of CATQHZ010000001.1, read as the reverse complement.
CCGCGGGGGAACTGGCTATGGCACCGCTGCTTGATAATTTCCGCGATTTCATCAGCCGCGCTGGATTTAGGATACTTCAGGTACCGGAAACACCGAAAGAATACGTTGGGCAGCACCTGCTCTTCGCCTATCTTGAGCAAGTTGTGCGGCAGGTGCAGGCGGTAATGCACCTCGAAGTGCAAACGGGCCGAGGACGAATAGATCTCCTGATCAGCCACAAGCAGCGGAAATATATCGTGGAAACGAAAATTTGGCAAGGGGAGAAGTCTTATCAGAACGGCATGCGGCAGTTAGCCGCCTACCTCAAATTGGAGAAGGCTGCGGAAGGATACTACATCGTGTTCGATCACCGGCCGAAGCCACAGCCACGGATAGATACGGAGACGGTGGATGGCGTAACGGTCCGGAGTTACGTCATTCCTGTGGTGCAAGAACGGCCTTCTTCGATGTTTTCATCGAAAATGTAAGGCTTGACAACGTCAAGACGGCCTGCGTTCTGCAGCACCGTAGCGCGAGGGCCTGTCCCTCGCGTGCCTTCTGATAAGGAGAATTACTTTGAAAGACAACCTCAAACAACGGCTAGGAACTACAAAAATTCAACTCATGATTGTCGGTGTGCAGAAAGCCGGCACGTCTTCGCTACTCCGCTATTTGGCGCAGCATCCCGACATCGCAACGCACGCACAGCCGGAAATGACGTTCTTCCTCCAAGACAGGGAATACACGCGCGGTTATGAGTGGGCGTTTGATAAATATTTCGCCAGCGCGCTACCAGAGCAGCTCCCTCACGAACGCAGCGCGAGGGACAGGCACTCGCAGTACCGGTTAATGGCCAAAAATGTGATGGTGATGCACTCGCCGGAAATCATGCAACGGATTTATGAACATAACCCAGAGATACACCTCGTCATCCTGCTGCGGGAGCCGGTGGCGCGCGCATATTCGGCATATTGGTGGGCACGGCGCAGAGGCTGGGAAACCCTCAAAACCTTTGAGGAAGCACTCGCCGCCGAAGAACCACGGCTCAAAGAAGGCTGGTTCAAATGGCGACAGTGCGCCTATCGCCACAACAGCATCTACTACCCGCACGTCAAGAATGTGCTAAAGCAGTTTGGAAACGAACGGGTTCACATCGTCTTGACTGAGGCGTTGAAGGACAATGCGCAAACGGTATGCCAAGGGATTTTTCGCAACATCGGAGTCAACGCCGATTTCGCGCCGGTTATCGGACAACGGCATAATACGGGCACCACGATGCCGCGTTCCGAAAAGTTCGGCTCCTTGTTCACGCAATTTATGGCATCGCACAATCCGTTACGGCGCGCTATTCGCAAATTGGTGCCGGATACCACCGCCTACAAATTGCGAAAAGCAGTGATGAATTGGAACGAAAAATCCTTCACACCGCCGCCTATCGCGCCACAGACGCAGGAAGAATTGGCGGCGTATTTTGAGCCCTTTAATCAACAACTCGCGGCATTGTTAAACCGCGAACTCTGGGCTAGCAGGTAGGAGGGACCTCCTGGTCCCGATTCTTCATTGACTCGCGGTATTGTTAAACCGCGAACTCTGGGCTGGCAGATAGGAGGACCTCCTGGTCCCGATTCTTCATTGGTATCCAGCCCGGGAGGGCTCTCCTACAGGTATTTATCAAATGGGCACCATATATTTTCTCACCGGATACGTCGCTTTTGAAGAGTTCGTGCTGAAACTCCTGCCGGTCAGCGATGCTGTCTACTCCTATCTAAGGTTTTTCGGCGAGATGCTTATCTACGCGGCATTCGGGCGAATGGTCATCCATAAACTCTACCGCGGCATCCCGTTCGTCAAAACGCCGCTAGACTTGCCAATCGTCGGTTTCTATAGCGTTGTGCTGCTCTCAATGCTGATAAACCGTTCGCCGCTCATCGGAAGCCTCTATAACATTCGGCCGTTTGCGCGCTACATCGTGCTCTTCTACCTCATCGCGAATTCACCGCTGTCTGTGAGACGGATTGCAACGCTCTTGCGGATAATTCTGGGTGTCGGCACCTTCCAACTCACAGCAGGTTTGATCCAGTGGCTAGGCGGTCCCGCGGCGTTTGACTTCTTCCTGCCGCGCGAATCAACGCTTGAAGTCGGCGGGTTTACAAAAGAATATCGGTTGCTAGAGCTCGGCAGGGAAATCGGCAGCATCTACGGCACCCTCGGCGACACGGTGATTTACGGCGTGTTCATGATTATCGTGCTCATCGTCTACCTCTCGCGTGTTAGGCGGTTGGAGTATCTGAACCTGCTCGGCGTGGGAGTGCTGTTTCTCTTTATCGCGCGTTCTTATTCGCGCGCCGCCACCTTTTCCGCAATTCTGGCGTGCGTCGCATGGTATTACTTCCAGTACGGCTGGAAAAAAACGCTCCGTCTCTCTCTCACTGTAGTGATAAGTTTCAGCATTCTGCTAGCAATAGTAAATCCATTTAACTTGGAATACGTCAATCCGCGCAAGGCCAGGGTGGGGCTCGCAGGCAATATCACCGGTGTTTTCTCCGGCGACTATGTGCGCGTTGCACAGAAACAGCGGCTCGGCGCGCTCATCGGGAATGTCCCCACCGTTCTGGCAAACCGACCGGTTTTGGGATACGGCGCAGACCAGAATACGACGATTGAACGACTCAACATGAGCCAACGTTCGTTCCTGCTGAAAGTGCTAAGCAAAAACGGCTTCAAAGATGTCTACTGGGTGGCAATCTTCTGTTTCTACGGTGCTTTGGGCCTCGTTCTATTCGCGCTGATATTTTACAAACTCTTCATGGCGGCGTTGCGGCTCTACAAACGCGCGTCGGGCACGTCGCTGCCCGGCGAGGGACAGGCCCTCGCCCTACGGCCCGTGGGACGTTACACGAAGGAAATTGCAATGGTGATGTTATGCCTTGTCGTCGTCACTGTGTTCCTGCTTTTCTTTAACCGGACGCTTGAATTTCGGGGGTATGGGTTCTATTTTTGGCTGTGCGCGGGGCTCATGTTCGCGAGTGATTCGGCGTGCGAAACTTATCGAGGGCTGCGGATTCGGTTATGAATTGAAAAAAATTGACAACGGATGCACTTTTGTGGTATAATTAAAATCAATGCGAACCCCTTATCCCTGCAATGCAAACCACAAGGGCGGCTGCATCTCTGCCCGTTGCCTAAAAAAGGAAATCCATCCTTACAAGCCTTCACGCGGAAAATGCTAATCCGGAAATAGACAGAGGCTAACTTTATGCACACTTTAACTCACAAAATTGCGAAGGTTACTAAGAATTATCTCCTGGCACGGCGCGGGACAGGCCCCCGCCCTACGGATGCCGGAGTCTGCTTTGTCGCAGGGCTACTGCTCCTGTGCATCCATTTCGGATGCCACAAGCAAGCAACCAGCCCCCATGCGCCGCGTTTAGAAATTGACACGCGCCAAACACAACAACTCTGTCACGAACTCTACGGTTTCAACACCAACATGATGAGCGGAGATTACGGGTACCTCGATCTGGATTTCGTCGCGCTCACCAAGGCACTGCGCCCGAAAACACTGCGCTTCCCTGGCGGCACCGTCGGCAATTTCTATCATTGGAAAACCGCCGGGTTCGTCAAAAGCGAAATGATGACGACACTCAATGCAAAACTTAATAAACGAAATAGGGGAAATTACGTTAAACTTCAAAGGCGAAGGAACGGCAAAATCGACTTTGACGAGTTTATGCAGCTGTGCAGCAAACTAAACATAACTCCTATCGTCGTCGTCAATCTTTGGACAGGGAGCCCGGAGGAGAGTGCCGAATGGGTGCAGTACGCGAAAACGAAGGGCTACGAGATTGTGCACTGGGAGCTCGGTAATGAGTATTATCTGCCGCACTACGTCAACAAATATCCGACGGTGGAAACCTACATCGCCCGCGCGAAGGAACACGCCGCCGCGATGAAAGCGGTAAATCCCAACATAAAACTCTCGGTGTGTGCCACCCCGGTCGCTTTCCACAAAGAGGGATGGCTCCTAAAAACCTATCAACGCAAGTGGGATGAAGGCCTGGCAGCGGATACCTCCTTTTACGATGCCTTTACCGTTCACGTCTACGCCTACAAGGCAGTACGGGATGAACCCATCGAAACGATGCGCGGCTACCTTTTCGGGTGGCTCCACTTCGCTGTTGACGAGGCACTCGATTACTACGAGAAGTTATTCAATCCCGTAGACGCAACATCTCATGCAGCAACTGTAGGCGCGACCTCCCCATCGCGAAAGGAAATGTGGATAACGGAATGGAACATCGCGAACCCTGGCAACCGCGTCGCGAATACGCAACTTCACGCAATGTATATCGGCGATTTCTTTTTAAAAATGTTGAGCATGCCAACAGTAACGCAGGCGAACTTCCATGTCATCGCGGGGCCCGGCAAAGGTTTCCCCGCGTTCTCGCCGATTACGCCGCCGACACCCGGCACCTTTTGGAAATACGGCGGCGAACCTTCCGCCGCGCCTGCGAATTTTAACGGGAAGGCGATACAGCGCGCTGTCTATCCGATCTTTCAACTCATCGGCGAGGCGTTCGCGCAAGCAAACACGCACTTCACGTTGACGCTGCACAATCCGCCAACCCTTGAGGGACAACTGGAATACAGCGGTAAACAGATAGATGGGATGCAGGCGCATGCCATCGGCGATGCCGAACGCCTGTTCGTTCTCATCAGCAATCGAACGGGTGAAGCACACACGCCTCAGTTTGTCATCGATGGAAAACGCCTCAAGGGAGAAGTAACGTATCGTTATGTGGCCAACGAGAACTTGGCAGCCTCAAACGGCGGAAACGCGGAGATGGAAGGCTCCGGCGCAATTGAAGTGCGCATTCAGGAATGGCACGGGAACGCTGACAAACTCCTCATTCCAAAAAACAGTTTCGGCATCCTTAAGGTGGAGAGATAAAAAACGCCACGAGAAACGTAGCGCGAGGGACAGGCACTCGCACGCTCGCAACCGAACCGAACCGAAAAACAGTCAACGCCCCAAAACAAGGGAAGAATTTGGATAAGATACTATTTGTCGTCGGCAATAGCCGAAGCGGCACAACGATGATGGGACGCATCCTTGGCAACCACCCAGACGTTCATACGTTCGGAGAGCTGCACTTCTTCGGACAGTTATATTCTCCCTCGCGGGCATCGCAAGCAGTAGGAGGAACCTCCCGGTCCCGAAAAAAGGGTATCTCTGAATCATTGAATGAACCGGAAGCAGTCGAACTCGCCGCGAAGCTGCTCTGCATCCAGCGCGAGGGATATCGCACGCACGGAAACCCGCGGCGTTTCCGAGAAGAGGCGCGAACATTCCTAGGCGCGTTGTCTGAATATCCAGCGACCCCGGTTGCACTTTTCTCAGCCTTTCTCTGCCGTGAAACAGCGCAGAAGGGAAAATCGATTCCGTGCGATCAGACACCCCGCAACGTGTTTTACCTTGAGGATATCCTGCGGCACTATCCACAAGCGAAGGTTATCAACATGATTCGCGACCCGCGCGATGTCCTCTTATCGCAAAAACGGAAGTGGAAGCGCAGATTTTTGGGAGGCACCGATATGCCGCTCAAAGAGACACTCCGCGATTGGATTAACTATCATCCGATCACGATAAGCCGCATCTGGCACACCGCCATCAATGCCGCCGATAAGTTTGCCGATAGTGATAGGGTGATGTCCGTTTATTTCGAGGAACTCCTCGCGCAGCCCGAAGCGACGGTTCGGCAGATATGTGATTTCGTCCGCATCGCTTATTCTGAAGCCTTGCTCCAGGTGCCGCAAGTCGGTTCTTCTTCGGGTGCGGATAAACCGGCGCAGCTCGGCATCAATGCCGCGCGCGCAAACAGTTGGGAGAAGGGTTCGGGCTCAGGCGAGCCCGAGCTAAGTTCTGCAGAAATTTATCTGTGCGAAGCACTCAACGCGCCGTTAATGAAAAAACACAACTATCCCCTCGTCTCACGCCGGCCAAATCCGGTGAGACTGGCGATTGATATCCTCTCGTTTCCAATGAAATTAACGATGGCACTTCTCTGTAACCTAGACAGGATGAAGAACATCCGTGAAACCCTCAAAAGGCGACTCTGAAATTTTCGTCGTGGCGCAATCGGGCAAAACTTAGCGAAAGCACACCCCGCGTAAGCAGATACGGAGAGACAATTACCCTGCCAAGAGAAAACTGAACGAACGCTTGGCGACACTACAAAAAACGAACGCTTGGCGACACTACAAAAAACGAACGCTTGGCGACACTACAAAAAACGAACGCTTGGCGACACTACAAAAAATATGATTGCACAACTGGATGCACTTTACATCAAAACGCGCCCGACAAAGGTGCTGACACGTCTGATGAGTTACGCGCTCTTTGAAGGCAGACCTGTCACCACAAAGGGACGTTGGATAAACCCGCTCGTCTTCTCGCTGTTGAAAACGGTAACCACCCCGGTAGGCGCGCTTTGGAAGCGCGCCGTTGAAAAACCGATTTTCATTTTAGGCACCGGGCGGAGCGGCTCAACGATTTTAGGCATCGTGCTCTCGATGCACCGGCACGTCGGGTATCTGAACGAACCGAAGGCGATGTGGCACCTCATCCATCCGCAGGAAGATGTCATCGGCAACTACAGCTGTGCCGAGGCGAAGTATCGTCTCACGGCAAAGGATGCGACAGATGAGATGAAACAGCGCGCGCATCGGCTGTTCGGTGCATACTTGGCAAGCACGTTCTCACAGCGCGTCGTTGACAAGTATCCCGAACTCATCTTTCGGGTAGATTTCGTGCGCGCCCTTTTTCCGGACGCGCGGTTTATCTTTCTCGTGCGAAACGGCTGGGATACGTGCCACTCCATCGCAACCTGGTCGGAACGGTTGGGCGTTCGCGTCAACGGCGAAGCGCATGACTGGTGGGGTGTGGAAGACCGGAAGTGGCACCTCTTAGTCGAACAACTCGTTGAGCCAGAACCGCTTTTCACCGAATGCGCAGCCGAGATGAAACATTTTGATCGACATTTGGACAGAGCTATGGTAGAATGGATAGTCACAATGCGAGAGGGGCTCAGGGTAATGGAGTCCTCGCCCGATGCTGTCCACATCGTGCATTTTGAGGAGTTGACATCGCGCCCCAGCGAAACGCTTGCGCGACTGTGTGACTTCTGTGAACTGCCGGCGGATGCGCGGTTTCTCGATTATGCGCGCGAGACGTTACATCCAGTGCCGCCGCGCGAACCGTTTGATGCGCATCCCAAACTCGCGCCGATTTTCCATGACACTCTGGCGAAATTGGGATACCATCGCTAGGATGTCTTCGCCGACTCAGAAAAAAGACAAGATGGTGGTGCAGCAACACCACCCTGGAACCCTCACTATTCGACGCTGTGTTGGCTTGATGAGGGAATTTCTATTTTAACACATTCTTCTGAAAAAGAGCATGCCTGACCGGAACGTGAAAGTGAACAAGTGAATGGGCGCGGTATCCTGTTCACGGCACCCGCTGTGGAACCGGTGGATATGGAAACCGCTGCCCATCATGGGAAAGGAGTCTCCCCATGAGAAGTCTAATGTTTCTGATAGGTATCCTGCTGGTAGTATCGCCGGCGGCACTCGGCGAACTCACCGTGGCCGAGTATGAACAGATTACCAGGATTGTCACCACGGCAAACGAACAACAGACCGGGGCACTCAAGGACTACGTGGATGTCAAAGTGGCAGCGGTGGAAACAGCAACGGCGGCGGAAATCCGCGCGATGAACGGACAGTTCACCGAGTTGACAGGGTGGATGAAGACACTCGTCGTCGTGGTTATCTCGGTGTCGTGTGTGTGTGTGACGGTGCTCGGGGTAGTCGTGACAGTCTTGGGGATGGTGCTCAAAAAAGCGTGGGATGAGCAGCGCGTCACTCGCCAAGAGTTGCAGACGCAGCGCGAAGAGAATGTTGAGTTGCGTGCTGAGATTGAAAGTCTCAGACCGAAAGTCATCACGGAGCAGAGATGAAGGCGACGGCCGCGGCACGAAAAAACTATTTACTCAATGGATAAAAACCGAATCCGACTCACCAAAACAAAAAACCCGTTGACTCGGCGCGAATTCCTCTCAACCGGACTGAGAGCCGGTGCCGCTGTCTTCACGACAGGGCTGTTACCGCGCCTGCATGCGAGGGCAGCCGGGCGATATAACGTCCTGTTCATCATCGCTGATGATTTGCGGCCAATGCTCGGCTGCTATGGGCACCCCGAGATGCACACGCCGAACATTGATAGGCTCGCCGCGCGCGGGACGCTATTCAATCGCGCCTATTGCCAGTATCCGCTCTGCAGTCCCTCGCGAACCTCTTTTTTGACAGGATTGCGCCCGGAGACGACGCGGGTGAAGAACAACACAGCCGATTTTCGCGCAAAAGTGCCAGATTCGGTCACGCTCCCGCAGCATTTCAAAGCGAATGGATATCACACGCAATCTGTCGGTAGAATTGCGCATCTCCCTAAACTACAAGATGATGCCAACTCGTGGAGCCTGCCATCCTGGCGGCCACTCTGGATACCGTTTGACATCCAAACGACACCCTCTTGGCAGGCACTAGACGTTCCTGACGACGCACTCAGAGATGGGAAAACCGCAAAAGGCGCAGTCAAAGTTCTGGCATCGCTGAAAAACCAGCCCTTCTTTCTCGCAGTCGGATTCTATAAACCGCATTTCCCTCTCAAGGCACCTAGGAAATACTTTGAGTTATACGACACAGCGAATTTCAGTTTGCCTGCTTCTCCGCTTCCACCTAAGGATGCCCCTAGCAGCGCACTGGCAATTCGGAGCTCAATCCGAGACTACGCAGATCTGCCTTCGGGAAAGGCACCTCTCTCAGATGAACAGACACTGGCGTTAATTCGCGCATACGCAGCCGCGACGAGTTACATGGATGCACAGATTGGGCGCGTCCTCACGCAGCTAGACGCACTCGGACTGACGGAAAATACCGTCATCGTCTTCTGCAGCGACCACGGGCATCATTTAGGAGAACAAGGGATGTGGGGAAAGCAAACGCTTTTTGAAAGTTCCCTCCGGTGCCCTTTGATTGTGAGTGTCCCGGGCTCCGCCCGTGCAGAAACAGACGCGCTTGTAGAACTCGTCGACATCTTCCCTACGTTATCTGATGTATGTGAATTGCCAGCCCCGCTTGGAAGCGAGGGAATCAGTTTGCAACCTGTGCTTGAAAATCCGATGCAGCCATGGAAAACCGCCGCCTTTAGCCAATTCGGGAGCGGACATTCCATCCGCACAGCCCAATACCGCTACACCGAATGGGGCAACAACGGACGCAGAGGTAAAGAACTCTACGATTATCAAACCGATCCGCACGAAACTCGGAACATCGCGCCGCTTCCAGAAAACGCTGAACTCGTCGCGCATCTCAGCGAAAGACTCAAGGCAGGTTGGCAAAGGGCTACACCGGGAACGCAGGAACATGTCCCTGTCCCACAAACGCTACCCGAAGATGTGAACAACGATGGCGTTGTCGATATTCGCGACTTGGTGAAGGTTTCCAACAAATTTGGAGAAGCCGGCGGCGCCTCCATCCCCGAAGACGTGAATCAAGACGGCACTGTCGATATCCGCGACTTGGTGAAGGTCGCGAAGCATTTCGGTGAACGGTAGTTGGACTCAACGAATCTCTTAATGGCGCGAGGCGAACATCTATGTCGACAAACCCAAATTCATCGCAACGCCTGTTCACTCGGCGCGACTTCCTTTCAACAAGCCTGAAAGCCGGTGCCGCCGCTCTCACGACAGGACTGCTGCCGAACTTGAACGCGCACGCAGCACGGCGATATAACGTGTTGTTCATCATGGTGGATGATCTGCGGCCGTTGTTGGGATGCTATGGCCACTCGGAAATGCACACGCCGCACATCGATGCCCTCGCGCGACGAGGGACGCTCTTTAACCGAGCATATTGTCAGTTTCCGGTCTGTAATCCATCGCGTGTCTCTCTGCTCACCGGATTACGTCCAGAAACGACAGGTTTTGTGCATAACCGCCAGATTTTTCGTGAAGCACTGTCAGACGTTGTCACGCTCCCGCAACATTTCAAGGCGCACGGCTATCACACACGCGCCATCGGTAAAGTCACCCATGGTCCTTCTGCCTATCGCTACTCTTGGAGCATTCCAGACTGGGCACCCAGATATCGGGCACCCAACGGAAAACCGCTTTGGCAAGCACTTGACGTTGGCGACGATGAACTTCGCGATGGACAAGTTGCAAAACACGCATCTGAAGTTTTGGCAGAAATTCGGGAGGGGCCATTTTTTCTAGCGGTGGGTTTCTACAAACCCCACTTGCCCTATCACGTCCCGCGGAAATACTTTGATTTGTATGAGACACAAACGTTTGAAGCGCGGCCGGACATCAGATTGCCCGCTGCGCATGAAATGCATATCTACTCAGATACGCCAGCGGCGGGAGAACCGTTCACTGAAGAGCAAACCTTAGCCTTAATGCGCGGCTATGCAGCCGCGACGAGTTACGTAGATACCCAGGTCGGACGCGTTTTACATCAACTCGACGCGCTCGGATTGACAGATAACACAATTACCGTTTTCTGCGGCGACCACGGCTATCATCTGGGCGAACATGGAGCGTGGGGCAAGCACACCCTTTTCGAGAGCGCGCTTCGTTCACCGTTGATTGTAAGCATCCCCGGCCACTCGCAGGATACAAAAACGGAGGCCATCGTGGAACTCGTTGACATCTTTCCAACGTTGTCCGATGCCTGCGAACTGCCGCTCCGGCCCGAAATCGAAGGCATCAGCATGGTGCCTGTCATTGAAAATCCGACGCGCCCGTGGAAAACCGCTGCGTTTAGCCAATACGGGCAGAAAAGTTTCTCCATCCGCACTGAACGCTACCGATATACTGAATGGGGGAACGGGCAAACAGAACTTTACAATTATGAGACAGATTCAGATGGAACCGAGAACCTTGTCCATCTCCCCGAAAATGCAGCACTCGCCGCGCACCTCAGCGAAAGACGCCGCGCCGGATGGCAGGAAGCTTTGCCGGTAGGGTACCTGCTGAGACAAACATCGGGGACAGGGAATACGCTGAGGTTAAGGCAAACCCTACCGTGGGACATCAACAACGATGGAGTGGTTGACATCCGAGATCTACTCATCGTCTCAAACAATTTTGGCGTGAAGACCGGTTTATGGAAAGCATACCCGCGACGGGTATCAAACCTTAAGGAGCTCCTTATCACTCAAGAGTCCACCGGCATGGAGAAACTTGAACATCCCAAAGCGGACGTGAATCAAGACGGCACCGTTGATGTCATCGATCTACTCATCGTAGCCTCACATTTCGGAGAATCTAGCAATCCAGGGGCTCCTCCAAGCACCATGTCCCTTCAACCAGAACATGCAGCCTGTGTTGCAACATGGCTGTCGGACGCACATGCTGCCAATGATGGCTCTGCACTCTTTCGCGAGGGCATTGCTGCCTTGGAACAACTGTTAGCAACGGTGACACCTCCCAAGACAACACTCTTGCCGAATTATCCCAATCCTTTCAACCCGGAGACGTGGATACCTTACGATTTGGCGGAAAATGCCGAAGTTTCTATCCACATCTGGACACTAAAGGGCGAATCTGTCCGGCGGCTATCAGCCGGTTTTCAAACGGCTGGCACCTATCGCTCTCGCGCCCAGGCCGCGCATTGGGACGGCCGTAACGCCGCGGGAGAACTTGTCGCAAGCGGCATCTACTTTTACACGTTACACGCCGGCAACGTTAAAGCAACGCGCCAGATGGTAATTTTAAAATAAGGAGGAATCGCGCTCAGGAGAGTGCTCCTACAGACGATGTTACGTTCCCTATTTATTGTTTGCATCGCGGTGTGTCTCGCGGCTTCACCCGCTGCGGAAGCCGCCTCGATGCTCAACGTTCCGCTGAATCCCAATATCTCCGATTTTAATCGTGAAACCTATCGCTTTATTCATCGTTTACTTAATAAGAGGGTGTTGCCCGGCATGCCGCGCGGTTCGCTGCCACTCACGCGGAAACAGGTGGCATCGCTCCTGACAGAAGCAGCGCGGAAGCAGGAAAACGGCGAAGTAACGCTGAGCACCAACGACGCAAAGCGGCTGCAGGCACTCTTAGCGTTTTACACAGAAGCAGGCACAGGTACGCCTTTCCACCGAAAAATGCACCTACTGACATTCAGTTCGGAGAAACCGCGACCGGGAAAGGAGAAACCGCAACCAGAAAAAAAAGAGGACTCGCGACCAGGGAGGCACTCCTACCGGTTCTCTTTTGACTTACGGGCGAAGCAACGCACAATCACCCGACTAGTGGATAATGTATCAGGAGAACCGCCGGTTGAAGGAACGATGTTCGTCACCACACCGTTACCGCAACTCTACGGACAAGTCGGCGAGGAATTCGCCTTCACCACGGATATGGCATACCGGTGGCTATACGGCGACTTTTTTAACGACATCTACCCCGATGAATCAAAATATCGGCAACTGGAAGGGCAACTGGAAGGGCAACTAAAAAATCGGGCAGCTACGAATAGCTACCTCAAGTTCAACTTGCCATGGTTTGAATTGCAACTCGGACAAGATAATCTCCGATGGGGACCTGGCTATCACGGCAACCTGCTCATCTCCGAAAACCCAATCGCCTGGGACATGCTCAAATTGCAAGCCACTTACAAAAACGTCACGTTCACCGGATTCACCGGCGTGTTGGAGGATATGGCGGAGGACATCAACCAGAAATATATTTCAGGACACAGAGCGGAGGGGTATTTCTGGAATCGGTTTGGATTCGGACTCTCCGAAGTCGTCGTCTACGGAAACCGCTTTGAACCGGGATATCTAAACCCTATCAACATCTATCTGATTAACGAGCAGACAATCTCGCGCGCCGATAGCCGCGCACCCGGCAGCGGCGATAATGTCCTCGCTAGTGTCGACATGCGACTCAGACTTGTCGACAATTTCGAGATATACGGCGAACTCATGTTTGACGATGGAGACCCGTTCGCGAGTTTCAAGCATTGGGACACAAAGTTCGGCATCCTCGGCGGCATCTACCTCACCGAGCCCCTCGGCATCGCCGACACAGATCTCCACGCCGAATACGCCTTTATCAACCAATATGCGTATACACACGAAAATCCTGTAAACGTTTACAAACATTTCACGTCTGTTATTGGGCATCACATCGGCACCGATGCAGATAACCTATGGGTGCAACTGCGCCATCGGTGGACAGATAAACTTGAATCCGTTTTCACATACGATTGGGAACGCCACGGTTCAGGCGACATCAATAAACGGCACCCCGCGGACGCACCCGCCGACGACATGTGGACACCATTATCGGGCATCACGGAGAGTGAGCATCGGTTGAAAGTGGGGGTTAACTGGGTTTCGATCGGACACTATTCTCTCTATGCAGAGTGGGCTCGGATTTGGCGGCGCAACGTCGGCAATCGCAGAGACGCGCATGAAAGCGGCAACGAAATCCAAGCGAGTGTGCTGTATCGGTTTGAGCCCCTCTGGTAGGCGCGAGCAATTTAAATGAAGATTTAACGGGAATTGTTCGTCTAATGAGCGAAACAAACATCGCCTCTGGCACGTAGCGCGAGGGCCGTCACGGTCACGCCTACAGAAAAAGTGCGTGTGTCGCCCCGCGTAAACACGGTCACGTCTACAGAAAATGTGCGTGTGTCGCCCCGCGTAAACACGCTACCTTACTTACTTTAACGTTGTCATCTCTGCCGCCTCGCTGCAGAGATGTCCACTGTCCCTCGCGAAGCCTGACTGAGCAAAACCACGCTACGCACCAAGGGCCCATTATCGGACAAAGGAAATTTGACTTTGGCCCCAAAAGTGGGTATAATATATAGCAGCACCTGCTTTGAGAGACAACACGAACCTGCAGAGCGATTCAGTCCCATCTCTGTGGTTTGCGATGAGTGCGCCGCATCGCAAACAGGTAAAGCTCAGGCGAGCTTCACCTACAAAGAGGAAAACGCACCCGGTAGGACATACAAAAATATGAGAATTCGCGTCTTAGGCATTCGCGGGCTCCCCGCTACCTATAGTGGACTAGAAACCATCATGAGTGAACTCGCGCCGCGCTGGGTAGAGTCAGGCCACGAAGTCATCGTCTACTGCCGAAAAGCACTCTTTAAAGAGCGGCCACGGGAATGGCAGGGCATCAAACTCGTCTATCTGCCGAGTATTGAACATAAAATGTTCAGCACCCTCAGCCACAGTTTTTTAGCGACGCTGCACGCTTCGGTGGCACCCTCAGACGTTATCTTGACATGGAATGCCGGCAACGGTCCTTTCGGATGGTTCTTTCGGCTCGCGGGGAAACCCGCCGTTATCAACGTCGATGGCATGGAATGGCTCCGTCCGAAATGGAAGGGATTAGGCGCGATTTACTTTAAGTGGGCGGCAAAAATGGCGACAGCCGCGTTTCCGGTCGTTATCACCGATGCCGATGAAATGAAGCGGCTCTACCTTGAGGAACTCGGTGCAGAAACCACTTACATCGCCTACGGCGCGAACATCGAACCGTCGGAACATCCGGAAGTTCTTGAAGAATATGGGCTTAAATCGCGGGACTACTACCTCATCGCGAGTCGGCTTGTGCCGGATAACAACGCCGATCTGATTTTAGAGGCGTTCGTCGCGTCCAACAGTCAGAAGCAGTTCGCCATCGCTGGCAGCGCGGATTACCGCGGCAATAAACTCGAAAACGAGTTTTTGGATAAACTGAAACGCATCGCCAACGACAACGTCAAGTTCCTCGGACACATTGACAATTCGGAGCATATCAAGGAACTGCACCATCACTGCTTCGCTTACATCCACGGCCATCAGTTTGGCGGCATCAACCCATCCATTTTGAAGGCACTGGGGTTCTCTAATTGCATCCTCGCACTGAATACGCCGTTCAACTATGAAGTCTTAGACAGCGGCCGGTATGGCGTGCTGTTTGAGAAAAACGCCCGTGACTTGCAAACGAAAATCGAGCATTTAGAGAGCCACCCTGACGAAGTTGAGGCACTCCGAAACCAGGCACCCGAGCGGATACGCACCCATTTTAACTGGAACCGCATCGCGCAACAATATCTCAACGTTTTTGAAGCAGTTAAGAAAACTTAGGAATCGCGACCGCGCTTGCAAGAGGCGTGCTACATCGCGCCCACAATTATGTACATAGCAACAGGAATTCCAGTGGAACGACTCTCATCCTTTTACGCAAAACACGGCAAACATCTTTTTGACGCAGTCGCAGCGTGCTTCCTCGTGCTGTTGTTCTCGCCGCTGATGGCACTCATCGCGATACTCATCAAATTAACGTCCCGCGGGCCAGTCTTCTTCTCGCACAAACGGGTAGGGTTAAACAACGAACTCTTCCTAATTCACAAATTCCGGAGCCTCCACATTGACACACCGTCCTACTCCGAGAAGCCGGACTCAACAGAAGATGTCCGCATCACGCAAGTCGGAAAATGGCTACGCAAAACAAGCTTAGACGAATTGCCGCAACTACTCAACGTGCTGAAGGGCGAGATGAGCCTCGTCGGACCGCGGCCGGAGATGCCGTTCTTAGCAGAACATTATGAACCGTGGGAAAACCAGCGGCACCTCGTCCGACCCGGGATGACAGGACTCTGGCAGCTGAGCCCACGGCGGCGCGGTTCAATACGCGAAGGCATTCCTGTAGACTTGGAGTATCTCGAAAACTTGTCACTGTGGAACGACTTCAAAATCTTGCTCCGGACCTTCAAGGTTTTTTGGGATAACAATACGTATTGAGTCGGCCCCCGGTATGTCAAACGTAGCGCGAGCGCCTGGCCCTCGCGAACCTTAGCGTCCCGTTACCGCACCATGAAACTCAAAAACTTCGCGCGAGCCCTCCGTTACGGCTTTCGCCTCAAATGCCCCAAATGTGAACAAGGTTCGTTGTTTCAAAGACGTTTTTCGATGGCCACCCACTGTCCGGAATGCGGTTTGAAATTTGAACGCGAGCCCGGCTATTTTGTCGGCGCGATGTATCTCAACTACGGCGCGACGGTAGGCATCGCCTTTCCGGGTTACTTCCTGCTTGAGGTATTCACGGGCATTCCATTCGCGCTTAATTTAGTCGGATGGGGCCTATTTTCCGCCATCTTCCCAGTCTTCTTCTATCGCTATTCCAGAAGTCTCTGGCTGAGTTTTGATTACGTGTTCAACCCGAAGTAAAACTTGTTGTGCACGTAGGGCGAGGGTTTCCTGTCCCGCGCCTTGTCCAAATTCCTCTCCCCCACCGTAGGGCGAGGGCCTGGCCCGCGCCAAGCACCGGTCATAACGAAAACCGTCCTGGCACCCTTCGGCCTCGGACGGTTTTCGCGAAGATCGAGACATCGCGGGGAACAGGCCCCCGCGCTACTTAAAAACGGCGTTTACCGCGTAAAAATCTGACCGCGCACATAGGATGCCTCATCCGAAGCGAGAAACGTCAAAATGCGCGCCACACCCGCCGGATCTCCAAGCGAATGCCGCGCATTCGCTACTGCCACATCTGCATCTTGCCCACCGCGCCTCGCAGACTCCGCGATCTGCCCCAACTTCAGCGGCGTTGCAAGGCCACCCGGACAAATCGTATGCATACGGATATTCAGGGAAGCGACTTGGTTTTCTACCGTCATCACAAGCCCGTTGACCCCGCCTTTGCTTGACGCATACGCAACCGAGGAACTCCCTCCCCGAACACCTGCCCCCGAAGCGATACACAAGATAACGCCGCCGCCACGCCTCTCCATCACGGGCACAGCATGCTTCACGGCATAAAACGTGCCTTTGAGATTGACATCTATCACGGAGTCAAAGGTTGCGGCTCCAAAGTCATCAACACGGACGCTCGGACCGCGCAAGATACCTGCCGAGGTTACCAACACGTCAACGCCGCCAAACTCACGTTCAGCCGTGCCGATTAATGCCGCTACCTCCGATTCCACGGTGACATCGGTATGTTGGAACTTTGCACTGCCGCCATTATTGACAAGGAGCTTGCGGGTCTTCTCGGCATCTTCTTCGTTAATATCGCCGAAGACGACGCTCGCGCCAGCCTTAGAATAAGCCATCGCTGTCGCCGCGCCAATGCCGGTCGATCCGCCAGTAATCACGGCAACCTTGTTTTTCAGTTGGATATCCACCAGTCTTCTCCTTAATGTTTGATACGCTAGCCCTTATTTTTCAGCCGATAGGCGCGGTTTGAAACCGCGCACGCGCTGGCGCACCTACCGGGTTTGGGATCCGACAAATCCACGATTCAGACAACTCTAAAAAAACTTGCAATTTTCAAACGTTTGTGGTAAAATTAAAGATGTTAACACGCAACTGAGCGGGACTTACGCAAACTCCTAAAATGTTCGGGAGGCGCGCTTTGTTCCGCGTGATTGCTATAAGGAGGATTAAAATCATGGAAGTAAGAATCGAATACTGCACCGCCTGAAACTACGAGCCACGGGCAGCCAGTTTGGCAGATGCCTTGAAGAAGAACTATGGCGCGGAGATGAAGACGGTGGACCTGGTACCCAGCAGTGGTGGAGCCTTCGAGGTCTCGTTGAACGGGACGTTGCTCTACTCCAAACTGAAAACCGGGCAGTTCCCAACGACCGGGCAGATAACCACTGCCATTGATGGAGCGTAATTGGCGCACCAGCGAAGAGGGTGTGGATACCGTGGAAACGGAATCCATACCCTTTTTACAGAAAAAGAGCAGGCAAGTCTTGAAAACATCAAGACGGCATGGCCAGTCAACATTCATATCCCCAAGAGATGCACGCCGAACGCATCGCGAACGACGAAAATTACGCCACGGCGACGATTGCGATTTTCCACCGGTCTGCTTGTGCAATGAGCGCGTCTGCATCCATGACGAAGGTGCGCCGTGCTTCCACTGCCAACACCCGCGCTTTCACGTCACGCAACGTCTGCAACGTCTGCATACCTACCGTCGGCACATCGACTCGGAAATCGTGATGTTCGGCGGCGGCTTTGGCAACGACAACGCCCTTCCCCCCCAAAGCTCCCCCTCTCCGAATCGTCTCATCTGTCCCCTCAATCGCCTCAATCGCAAGCACAATCTGATTTTTAACGACGACTGTCTGCCCGATATCCATGTTGGCCATTTGCCTCGCGACCGTGATGCCGAAGTGGGAGTCTGCGGATTGGCGCGCTGCCGGTCCGCGCGCCGTTAAAACGCCAGGCTGCGGCAGGAGATGCGTGAGGAACCTATCTTGCGGCAGGACAGCAATACCGGACGCTTCAAAATGGTCGAGAATTGCAACAACGATTTTTCTGTCATACGCAAGGCGGCGTTCGGTATCTTCTTGTGTTTCAAGTCCTGAGTCTCGCTTATCACGCCTTGCGCTACCCAAAAAGCGGTTTTTCGCTAAAATCTTCAACGTCGTGGCATCAACCTGAAAGGGACGAAGCAGGATATTCTTTTCAACCTTGCCGATGATGACGATTTCGTGGACATCAGCATCACGCAGCGTTTTGATGATTTTTTGGAGCTGCCCAACACCGAAGGAGTAGATTTCCACGGCAAGTCCAGCAAACCGTCCTGCATCCGCCTCAGTAATTTGAACGATAACCGGTTGTCTGTTTTGGACGATGGCGGCGTGTGCTAATTGAACAGGAAGCCCGCCCGCGCCAGCGATGATGCCAAGTTTTTCCACGTTTTCTGTTCCCTTATTTGAGTGGGGAAACGGCGAGGGACAGGCCCTCGCCCCACGGGCCCTAGAGACATTTTAACCCACAAGCGGACGATTCGGATGGCTGAATCCAATGCCACGCTTGGAGCTCTCAATAAACTGCAGGAGATATTCTACCTCAGGGTTCGCCGCCACCACCTCTCGCACTTGGGTAACAGCGTGCCGCAGCGGGATGCCGGAACGAAACAGAATGCGGAAAGATTTTTTCAGCAAAGCGAGAGTTTCAGGGGAAAGCCGAGACAACGGATTGATTTGCGAGGTATGAATGCCGATGCGGTTTAAACTCCGCACCCGTGCAGGTTGTCCCGCCGAAAGGGCGAACGGCGGAATATCTTGCACAATCTTCGAGAAGCCGCCCGCCATCGCCATTTTGCCGACGCGGACATACTGATGCAGCGCCGCGTGCGCGCCGAGCCGAACGTCATCCTCGATTTCTACATGCCCAGCCAGCGATACAAAGTTCGCCATGATAGTGCAGTTGCCAACAACGGTGTCATGCGCGAGATTCACCCAATTCATGAACAGATTGTTATCACCGACGATAGTCGCCCCCTCCTCAAAGGTTGATCTGGAAATCGAGACATACTCGCGAAGGGTATTCCGGTCGCCGATTTTGACATAACTCCGTGCCCCGTTATACTTCAAATCTTTTGACGGATTCCCGATGGTAGCACCAAAAAAGACGCGGCAGTCCTCACCGATGGTAGTCCACTTGTCAATCTGAACATGGGGGCCAATCTCGGTACCACGGCCGATATGCGCATAGTCACCGACAAGGCTATAGGGGCCAACGCGAACCCCCTCTTCCAAAATCGCCTTCGGAGAGATTATCGCAGTTGGGTGAATGTGTGTCTCTAGCACAGATATACCTCTTTCTGCCTAATTGGGCGCGAGGGCAATTGACAACTCCGCCTCTGTCGCGAGCGCGTCGCCGACATACGCCTGGCCTTTGATGCGCGCCAGCGTGCTCCGACGCTGAATAACCTCGATTTCCAAGCGGAGCTGGTCCCCGGGAACAACAGCCCGCCGAAACGTCGCCTTGTTGATAGTACGGAAGTAGCCGAGCTGCCCCTCCTTGCCGATTTCTTGAAGCACCAGCCACGCAGCCAACTGGGCCAATGCCTCCACCTGTAACACCCCCGGCATCACAGGTTGAACAGGGAAATGCCCTTCAAATACCCGTTCGTTATACGTCACGTTCTTGATGCCGATAGCGTATTTGCCGTTCTCATATTCAAGCACTCTGTCCAGCAGACACATCGGGTGTCGGTGCGGCAGGATGCGGTAAATCTCCTTCACATCGACCGGCTGCTGCACCGTTGCGAGGGGCCCTTTCTCCGCGAGAGCCTGCACAAATTTAGCGTGGAACGTGTGCCCAGTGCGCATCGCGATGACATGCGTCTTCCACAGCAATGGAGGCAGAGAACCCGCAAGGGAGAGATCGCCGATGAGATCGAGGATTTTATGGCGCACAAACTCGTCTGGAAAATGAAGCCGTGTGCTCGGCGCGCCCTCCTCATTGATAACCACAACATTCTCATAACTCGCACCCTTCCCGATGCCCAGAGACTGCAACGCCTCTATCTCATTTTCAAAACAGAAACTCCGTGCAGGCGCGATTTCACGGATATAACTCTCCGGGGTAATTTGCAATGTGACGATTTGCGGCGCGGTTTGCGGATGCGCGTAAACGAACGTCACTTGAAACGCATCCGCCGGTAGCAAAACAAGCTGCCGATTTCCCGCTGAAAAGGCAAACGGTTCGGAGAACTCCATAACGCGGCGTTCAGTATTCTCTTGCGCGACAACACCGACACTCTGGATTCCCTCGGCGTATGGTAAGGCACTCCCATCAAGAGCCGGCGGTTCCGTAGCATCGAGCTCTACCACCGCGTTGTCAATACCAAGTCCACCTAAGGCAGAAAGAACGTGCTCAACGCTACTCACCGTTATTTTTGTATGATTGCCAGAAGTCACGTCTCCTCTCGCAGTGACGTTTTGCGCCGAATTGCTGTTGGTTCCTGCAACAACAGAAGAATCGCCGCGTAAACTAGTGCAGCGCGGGAGAATATCTGCCCAGTTCTCTGGACACACTTTAATGTCGGGGGCACCCGCGATATCCACTCGCCGAAAGACGATGCCGGAGTCAGCCGGCGCGGGTTTCACGGTTAATGTGACAGACTCGCCGAGCATTAACCCCCTACCCGAAAATGTGATTTCATTCTGAAGTGTCTGCTGTGAATCAGCCTTTGCCATATTTCGTATTTCCTAGCGGTTGTTTGACGTTGTCTGGGCAAAGCACGCCCCTTATCAGGCAGAAAAGACGTTCTCTTTTCTTGCACGTCTTGGCGAAGTCACCGCCCGCGTCAGCAGAAACGTTAACGGGGCTCCCTGCCCAGGGAAACGTTATCGAACGCTTTGCGCCAATATTAAATACCTTTTTTGAATTTCCATAATTTCAGGTAGGCGCGCTTTCAAAGCGCGACTACCGGACTAAAGCGTCCGCATCCCTCGCGATGCATTACGCATCCTTGATTGGCAATCCCAACGTCGCACGAATGGTTTCACGAACCTCCGTGCAGATGCGCACCGCACGCACAACATCCTTATCTTTCGCGAAATAGCCCGGATAGCGTCCATCCACCGCATGTTTCTCAAACGCAGCGAAGTCCTCTTCCCACGCCCGCCACGCAGGGAGCGAGGGCACAATCAGAACCAGCAATTCGTTCAAATCGTGCGTCCGCGGCGGACGGAGGTTCGCCTCCTGCAGCCACGCCTTGAGGTATTTTTCAATGCACTGCTGCGCGTGGAAACAAATCGAATCACGGACAGGCGTAGGAGACTGCTGGAGCCATTTTACCGAAGTCCAATCTTCCTCCGCTTTCTGCACCAATTCCAATGTCAACGGATTCACAAAACCTGTCTCCTTCCATATCGGTACTAAGGTTTTTTGGGCGAAACTTAACCGGCTTTCGTGGGGAGCCTCTGCACCATAAAGCACATCGCCCTTTTCAAAGATGTCGCGCAGAAACCAGTCGTTGTGCGAGATGCGATACGCAATATCGTCCGGCGAACGAACATGCAAATCGAGACGAAACCGCATGGGTATCCGCTTTTGAATCTCCCGTTCCTGCTGGCGCGTCTCCGATTTCAGAACCGACATCACTACCAGCAAATCAACATCCGAGTCTTCCGTCGGAGTGCCATACGCATACGAACCGAAGAGGATAACTTGGAGCGGCGAAAATTCGCGAACGATGTCATCACACGTGGCTCGAATCTCTTTTAAAGGAATCATGAAGTCAGCCCCCTTGCAGTATAGCATGCAACATCACAAATGTCAATAGGACGATTTCATTCTCCCCAGTAGGAGAGAACCCCCGCTCTTGAAAACAAACCATCGGCGAAACCGCCCAGTCTCAACACCGAATACACCGGCAAGACAGGGAGAACTCCCCTACCGCTTGCGTCTCATCTTCCGCCTCACCCGCTTATGTTCAGCGAACGTCTTTGAGAAGTGATGCTTTCCCTCCCCTATCGCCATAAAATAGAGGTAGTCTGTCTTTTCCGGATGCAACGCCGCCCGAATTGAAGCGATGCCCGGATTACATATCGGGCCCGGCGGCAACCCTTTATGCCGATAGGTGTTGTAAGGCGAATCTACTTTGAGATCTGCCGTGGTGAGCAGGCGTTCCGGGTTACCGAGCGCGTAAACTACCGTCGGATCCGCCTGTAACAGCCCGTTACGCTTGAGCCGGTTGTGGAAAACACTCGCAATCCGCGGCCGCTCCGAAGCAGTAGCAGCCTCTTTTTCAATGATAGAAGCGAGAATCACGATTTCATGCCGGGTAAATTTGATCTCTCCAATTTCAATCTCATCTGAATCCTCTGCCGCTTCATCCCATCGCCGGTTGAATTCTTCAAGCATCATTTCAAAAACTGTCTCGGCAGGCGTGCCTTTGGCGAACTTGTAGGTGTTCGGAAAAAGATAGCCTTCCACGGAACCATAGTCTTCCAAGAAACTGGGCAACGTCAGCGCAGCCAGAAATGCCTCCGCCGTGCCGAAGCCCGCGGATTCCCAGAGCTCGGCGACGGCCGCCACGGTGAGCCCCTCTGGCACTGTCCAACTCTCCAAGGCGACGTGTCCCTTTTGCAGTTCATCGAGAATCTGCATTAAGGACATATCCCGCCGAAGCTGATAACTGCCCGCCTTTAATTCTCTGCTAGCACCTCGGTACCGGAGAGCAAGCCGAAAGGCGAGCTCACTCCGAATTAACCGCGCCGCCACGAGCTGCTTCGCGATTGCCCGTGAACTGCTACCCGCCTGCACGTCGAAGACAACAGCACCGGATGCCCCGCCAACAGGCGAGAAGTAAAGTCCACCGATGAACATCGCGATGAGGCAGAGGATACCGAGGCAACCAAGTGTATAAACGCAGAACCGGAGAACGGTATGTCGCATATTTCGTATTTCCTAGCGGTGATTGGACATTGTCAGGGAAAGTCACTCCCCTTCCCAGACCGGCTTGACATTGTCAAGACTTGCAAGATTTCGCATCAGCAGGCGCGTCTTTGCGCTGACGCTCCAGATACTCGCCCAGAATAATCGTCGCCGCAACCTGGTCGATGATATCCTTCTGCTTCTTGGAATTTTTGTTTAACTCACGCAGGACATCTTCCGCCTCAACCGTGGTGAACCGCTCGTCCCAAAATTCAATCGGGACCTTGATAACGTTGCCCAAGCGTTCGGCGAATTTCTGAACACTCCGCGCCTGCGTACCGATTGTCCCATCAAGCGAGATAGGTAACCCAATGATGACGCGCTCGGCTTTGTGGATAGAAACCAGGTCAGAAATAGCAACCAGATCTACCCGCCGATTTTTGCGCGTCAGGGTGCATAACGGATGCGCCGTGATGCCCAGTTCGTCGCTGCGCGCTACGCCAATCCGTGCATCGCCGACATCCAATCCAAGTAAAACTCCCATAATTGTGCCTCATGAACAGAATTTACGAAAAATCCAATTTGGCGGTAGGCACCCAAAGACCCACCCCCTCAGTTTGAGCTCAGCCGAGCTCAAACGACAGATATCGGACAACTAAATGCCTCTGGTAGGCACCTGACGTTGTGGAAAGTGAAAGCGCGCCTACCGGATGCGCCCCGCATAACACCCTAAAACCGCCCAGAACGTAAGATAGAAATGACTAACCCGAATCCGAAGAACGTGGCGGTAGCGTAACCCATAATCCCCAAAAAAAACTTCCATTCCCAGAGCGTCGCATTTTGTAAAATAAACGAGCAACCGATAATCAGCGAAGCGATGATAAGACTGAAGGCGATCCGATTGATGCCCCGGTCAAACGCCTTGAGTGCTGCTTCAAGACTGAGATGCTCCAATTCAAATTTGAGCGAACCGCGCTGTAATTTTTGCAAGATGCGACGCAGCTGAAGCGGCATATCGCGCGCCAATTCAGTGAAATCCTCCACTGAATCAGCGAGCTGCCGAGCCCACCGGTCTGCGCGCAAATTTTGCGCCAAGAACTTCGCGACGAACGGCTGACTGAATTCCAAAATATTGAAATCCGGATCCAGTTTCATCACCACTGATTCCACAGTTGCCACCGTTTTGCTGAGCATCAGGAACGCAGGCGGCACATGAATTTGATGCCGCAGCGATGCATTGAAAACCTCGTGAATTACCTCGCCGATGCGGTGTCTGTCCGGCGGCATGGTGAAGTAGCGTTCCAGAAAATCGTGCATCTCCAATTTCAGGGCAGCGATGTCAGTCGCGTCACCGAGGATGCCCATCCGAATGTAACTGCGGACGACAGCATCCACATCCCGCGAGAGGACTGCACCGAGCCATGTGCAGATGTGCCACAGCATGTCGTCGCTTATCCGGCCTACCATGCCAAAATCGACGAGCCCGATCCGGCCATCATCCAAAACGAAAACGTTCCCCGGGTGCGGGTCCGCGTGAAAATAGCCATCGCTGAGGACTTGCGAATAGAACAGCTCAACAAGTGTCTCGGCAAGTTGTCCCCGGTCAAATCCCTTTTCATCTAACTGCGCGACCGCGTCAATCGGAATACCGTCAATCCGTTCCACCGCCAAGACACGGCGGTTCGTGAATTCCCAATAGACCTTGGGAATCTTCACCTGCGCTGAACCCGCGAATCTGTGGTAGAAGGCATCCGTATTCGCCGCTTCCATCGTAAAATCGATCTCTTTCTGGATAGAACGTGAAAATTCGCGCACGAGCTCCACCGGTCTGAAGAGATGACTCTCCGGACTGTGGTTTTCAAACCGTTCCGCTAACTCCATCAAAAGATTCAGGTCTGTCTGAATTATCGCAGCGACGCGCGGACGCTGCACTTTGACAACGACCGGTTCGTTATCCTCAAGCGTTGCAGCATGCACCTGCGCGATAGAGGCCGCCGCAAACGGCTGCGACGCAAAGGTTGGGAACACCTCCTCAAGCGGCCGCTTGAATTCCTGCTCTATTGTGGCGCGGACCTCGTCAAAATCGAAGGGCTGCGCGTGCCGCTGCAATTTCTGGAACTCGGTAATCCACTCCAACGCCTCTTCCTGCCCAACGAGTTCGGAGAGGATGTCCACCCTCGTGCTGAGCACCTGCCCCAATTTAATGAAAGTCGGTCCTAACTCTTCAAACGCGAGCCGCAGACGTTCCGGCACAGAGATAAGCGTGCCCGGGAGGCCCTCGTTCGTTCTGCTTTGCGCGCTGCGGCGTTGCCACCATTTCCGCTTCGGGCTATCCTTCCTCACTTTCCGCGCAAGCACTCTCCTTAGTCTGAAGCGAGTTGTCCTTCCCCGGTCGAATATCTGCGAAATGATGTGCCCAAAGCCGTGCCGTGCGAAGACGCTGATAATTTCAGGTAAACGTCTTGCACTTCTGAGTTTTCGGTTCAGGTTCAGAATTCGCATAACGGACTCCCGCGGGCGCACGTTGTTTCAGGGTTTTCAATACCACTTTTAAATTTTAGCACGAAAAGGGAAATAGAGTCAAGAAAAAAAGAATGAAAAAAACGCGGACAGGGAACGTTAATTCCCTACCCGTGTTTTCGGTTAAGAATTTAAGGACGGTATCTCTAGCAAGAGGGTTTCCATCTCGTCAGAAGAAACCCTCTCATCCTGCAAATCCCGCTAATCTTGTCCATCCTGATTCAAATGAAATTTGACTTTACACAGCGCAATATGATATAATAAAATTGGTAATATCAACTACATGGAGCAACACACTATGGAAAAACGACAAACAAGAACGTTTGAAACGCGCGGGCCGGTGATGCCTGAACGGAACTACGTCGTTCAGCGCGGCGAGGAACTCGCCGATTTTATCAACCGCGTCAGAATGGGACGTTACATCGTCCTCTTCGCGCCACGCCAGACCGGCAAGACGACGTTCTTCCGCACAGCGATGCGGACCCTCTCGGCAGAAGAGCCGGTTTACTTCCCGATCCAACTCAATTTTGAGCGGTACGAAAACTGGCCACTCTCCGAGTTTTACCCAGACCTTTACAAAAGAATTTACGAGCAGATCAAGTATGTTTTCCGCATCCGCGGTATCGCGCTCCCCAAAGCGTTAAGCCGTTTTTTAGAGAACGGACATCTCAACGGCAATCAGTTTACGCTGCTCGATTTCTTCCAAGAACTGGGGAGTTTGCTGGACGAACAGCGGGTGGTGCTTATCATTGACGAGTTTGATGGCATCCCACGCGAAGCACTACCAGGGTTCCTGCATACCCTTCGTGACATTTACCTCACCAAGGATTTCGCGACACCGTGCCCTTACAGCGTCGGCATCGTCGGAATCAAGGGCATCACGCAGCTCAACTATGACAGAACCATCTCGCCGTTCAACATCCAAGACGAGTTCCATTTGCGGAATTTCACGCCAGCACAGGTGCAGGAACTCTTTGGACAGTATACCGATGAAGTCGGGCAACCCTTCGCGCCGGAGGTGAGTGAGACGCTGCATCGGCAGACTGCAGGGCAGCCGTTCCTCGTCAACCGCCTCGCGCAGATTCTCACCGAGGAAATGCGCATCCCGAAAACGGAAACGATTACTCTCTCGCATTTTGCGGACGCACACCAGAAAATCCTGCGGGAAGATAACGTCAATATCCAGCATCTGCGCGCCAACATCCGCGAAAATCCGCGCTTTGAAAGCCTCCTCACAGACATCGCATCTGATGAGAAGGGCGTGCGATTCACACTAGACAACGAAGTCATGCTGGACCTCGCGGCTTATGGGGTTATCGCAGCCGGAACCGACGGTATGTGTGAGATTGTCAATCCGATTTATCGGTACCGCATCATGCAAACGTTCCAGCCACTATTTAATGGCTTGGAGCAGGACTACCTCCCCGAAGACACGCACGCCGGTTTTCTGGATTACCTCACGCCGGAGGGGCACCTGGATATGGAATCGCTGCTGGATAACTTCCGCGATTTTATCGCCCGCGTCGGGTTTCGCATCTTGCAAGTACCAAAAATTCCGAGAGAATCTGTCGGGCAGCACCTGCTTGCGACGTATCTGGACGGCTTTGTGCATATCGCGGGCGCACACATGTACCTCGAAGTGCCAACCGGCCGCGGGCGGACAGACCTGGTCATCCTGCACAAGGAACGGAAGTATATCGTCGAACTGAAAGTGTGGGGTGGCGCGGGGTTGTATGAAGCAGGCAAGCAGCAACTCGCCGCCTATCTGAAATTGGAAGGGGCCGTGGAGGGATACTACGTCGTGTTCGACCACCGTTCAACGCCAGAGCCGCGGGTAGAGACAGAAACAATAGACGGCTTGCGTATCCGGAGTTACGTCATCCCTGTGGTGCAGGGCAGACCTTCCGATTTAGCGGAGAAACAGGGAGGATATAGCAGCAGATTTATTTATCCGGTAGGCGCGGTTTGAAACCGCGCCTCCGGGGCCTGGGCTGTGGAAACTCTATGCCTGACAAAAACGGATGCCGGTTTTGCATAAATTTTGTCAATATGGTATCATAAGCCAGGCTCATTTAGTTTTCCATTTGGTGATTGCGCTTCCCCTATAGTTCAGGCTCGCCCGAACTAGCGGAGCGCATTGGGATTGGGCACGCTCACTCGGGTCAAGCTCAGGCGAACTGGGTTCCCTACAAAGAGACGCAAAAATTTGAAAACTGAATCGCTCTGATAAACAGACAGAGGTATCAAAATGAAAAGTCTAAAGAAAATGGCAGCACAATTCCGAGAGGAACTTGATACGCTCTTGGAGACTGAGGTCAAACTGGCGAAATCCGGGGTTGAGAAAGCCATTGACGATATGAAAAAGCGGCTCGCGGCAGGGAAAGACCTGGTTGCAGCAGCAATCGCAGAAGAGCAACGGCTGAAGCGTGCGTGTCAGGAGACAGTCAATGCCGCGAAGGCATGGGGCGAAAAGGCTGATGCCGCCCTGAAAAACGGGGAGACCGCGCTCGCACGTGAGGCGTTACGGCAACAGCAGAAAAGTCGCGCGCGCCTCTCGCGCATCCAAGAGCAACTCGAAACGCAGAAGGCAATAGTCGCGAACGCCAAAGCCACGCTGCAGGAATTTTATCAGCGATTCCAGCGTGCCGTGGAACGCGCCGAATCCCTGCAAACTCGCCAAAAACAGGCGGCAACGCGCGTCGAGTGCTACAACATATTCAACAAAACGCCGGAAGATGCCGCTTTTAAACAAGCGGAACACCAGGTGAAGGAGATGGAAACGGAAGCAGACTCCGTTCAGAATGCCGAAGATTCTGGTGAACTCGCTGCACGGAAAGGGACAGGCCCTCACCCTACAAATCCGGAACAGGCGAAGAAAAATGTAGACGACGCACTTGCGCAGCTCAAAAACGATATTTTGGGAAAATGATTCAGACGACGCATCTCACAAAATACTTCGGAAAGTTGTGCGCGGTAGATAGCCTAACACTGCAGGTAGAGGCTGGCGAAATCTTCGGGTTCCTCGGGCCGAACGGCGCAGGAAAAACGACGACGATTAACATGCTGACAGGCCTGCTCAAACCCACATCCGGCACAGCAACCCTCGGCGGCTACGACATCCAATCGCAAAGTCTACAAGCGAAAGCGATCCTCGGACTGATGCCCGATACGCCGCAAATCTATGAAACATTAACGGGTAGACAGTTCGTGCGCCTCGTCGCCGATCTGTATGAAGTCCCGCCGCAGCAATCCGAAGATGAGATGGAAGACTTGCTGGCACAGCTGGCACTCGCCGACACCGCCGATGAACTGATTAAGAGTTACTCCTACGGCATGCAGAAGAAAATCCTGCTGACCGCGGTGCTGGTGCATCACCCGCGCATCCTTTTTTTAGACGAACCGACGAGTGGGCTCGACCCGAGGAGCGCGCGCACCGTCCGACACATTTTGCAGGAACGGTGTGAACAGGGATGTACCGTCTTTTTGACAACGCATATCCTTGAAATCGCTGAACGACTCTGTGACAGAGTGGGAATTATTAACAAAGGACAACTTATCGCCATCGGAACGTTAAGCGAATTGCAGCAGGAGCGCGCGCGTTTGAAAAGCGCGCCTACCGATGAAGCGGAAGTCAGACGCGAAACGCTTGAGGATATCTTCCTCGCGCTGACAGAAATCTAAACGACACAATCCGATAGCTGCCCAGATAAAGTCTCAGAATCTAACCGGGGCATTTGCCCTAGATCGGACGCTCGTTTGATTTTCGTTAGGACTGCAACGCTTATAAAATAATGACATCGCCATTTCTCACGGCAAAAATTCTGCTCCGCGCAAGTTGGCAAGGATGGCTCAACAGCCTGAAACGCGACCGCGAGGCCCGACGGAGACTCCGCTTAAAATGGGTATGGTATCTCATTTTCATCGGCGCACTCTCGCTATTAGGCACCTCTCTTTTCGGGCACCTACGGTTGACTGGGGCACCGCCTGTTGCTGTGTTCCGCGTGATCAACGGGTTCATGATTTTCGGTGTCATCATCGTCGCGCGAGACTTGATGGAGAGTTCGCTAAAATTTCTGTATGAGGCACCCGATAGCGCGCTCTTACGCGCCATGCCGATACAACCGGTAGCCATCTTCGGGTTCAAGTTTGCCCACCTCACAGCAACCCGATTTCTGAGCATGCTGTGCTTTTTGGGGCCGCCGTGGGTGGCATTCGGGCTGATGTTTCAGCTGCCGTGGCACTTTTACGTTGCATTTACGCCGGCGTGCGCGTGCTTTCTTGTTCTCATCGCGAGTCACGTCACCATCTGCATGATGATAATCGCGCGCTTCTTTTCAACAGGCGGGCTCATCACGGCACTCAAGGCACTCGGCACGGTGATAGGCGTAGCAGTCGGATTTCTGGTATCGTTCGCCCTCTTTTTTCAATTTGAGGCGACGACAGTGAAGCAGTTTCTGCTCGACTGGGCATCCACTGGAAAGGCGGAGGCGGCGACTGCCGCATGGTATCCGTATCAATGGATGGGACAACTGATGTTCAGCTGGGTGGCAGCGTCCCCGATGCGCACGGGATTCCGATGGGGGACGCTGCTTGTCGCGGGTAGTTTCGGTTCCGCCTGCATCGCGACGCTCATCGCAACACAGATTTACGCGCGCGGCTGGGAAAACATCAGGCAAAGCAAATCGAAAAGAACAAGTGCACAGGCAGGAGCGATGTCCACATCGCGCGCGCCTATTGGACGCGGAAAAATGAGGGCCATGATGCGAAAAGACTTCGTCGTCTTCATCAGACACCGCGGACGTTTTATCGGTATTGCCATGCTCACGCTGTTTTTGGTGATGCACCTCGGCATCTTGTTGGCACAAGGCAGCACCGCTGATACGAAGGATGCTGTCGTCCTCGGCGTGCAGATTTTGCTTTATAGCACGCTGATGTCCTTTGGATTGAGTTGCAACGGGTTTCGCGAGGAAGCGAAGACGTGGTGGATGCTGAAAACCGCACCTGTCACACCAGAACTGGCTTGGAAGAGCAAGTTCTTGACAGCCCTGCTCTGCGCAATACTTTACACTGAAGTGTGGCTGCTTATCGCTTTAATGCTGCTCCACATTCCGGGGGACGCGTGGATACCGCTCTTGTTGATACCCATACTGACTCTCACCCCGGTCATCGCGGTGAACACCGCTGTCGGAACATTGCCGTGGATGGCGGAATTGACAGATGAACGGAAACCCGTGTTGCGATTCTTCACCTTCATGTTCGTCATTTTGACAGACACGGTGCTCGTCATCGCCCCGATGATAGCGTGGCATGTGGCAGGTGTCGCGTGGTTTGTCGGAATAATGGTGCTTTGCCTAGGCGGACTCGGACTCGCTTACAGACTCGGCGTTAGTAACCTCCGAAAGTTGTTGGCGGCCCCACATTAATCAAACAAGCGCATATAGAGAACTACCTAGGCATGTAAGGCAGATGTCTATATCCGCCCGTATCCATGAAAAAATGAGCCGCCTATTTACTGAATCTTCATGAAATCCGCCTGACAGGACAACTCAAATTATGTTGATAGAATATGAAGGGATAACGCCGAACGTGCATGACACAGTCTTCGTCGCACCGGGTGCGATGCTCATCGGCGATGTGACTATTGGCGATGAATCAAGCGTCTGGTTTAACTGCGTCCTCCGAGGCGATTTAGAACCCATCCGCATCGGATGCCGCACCAACGTTCAGGACGGTGCCATCATCCACATGGATAGAGAAATTCCGTGCCTCATCGGCGACGACGTTACCATCGGGCACGGCGCCATCCTCCACAGCTGCACCATCGGCAACGAAGCACTCATCGGAATGGGCGCGATTCTGCTGACCGGCTCCGTGATTGGCGAACGGGCAGTCGTCGCAGCCGGCGCGCTAGTCCGCGAAGGCCAGGAAATCCCGCCCGGAACCCTCGCGATGGGAGTGCCAGCGAAGATAGTACGCGACGTAACGGAGGCAGAACTTGAACGCGTTAGACGCGGCAAGGACGATTATGTCTCGCGGGGGAAGCAACTGCGACAGGCACATCTGACAGAAAACGTAAGCATTGACAACTTCAAGGAGTCAGAGTAAAATCACATCATTCGCACCCGAAACGTTCGCCGAACGCCTTGCGAATGACAGAAAAGGAGAAACTATGGCTAAAAGAACATGTTTAATGATCGGCGGCAGCGGCATGGCCGGCGGTTGGATCCACAATTGGACTCGTAATTTCAGCGACGAAGTGCAAATTGTCGGCGTGGCAGATGTCAACACAGACGTGCTGGCAGCGCAAGCCGAAGCACTAGGATTGAGCAAATCGCAACTCTTCACCGATTTTAATGAGGCATGCGCCACGGTGAAAGCAGACTTCTGTGGGGTTGCTACGCCACCGCAATTCCACAGCCCCGCCGCGATTGCCGCGATGGAAAACGGCATGCCAGTGATTTGCGAGAAACCCATCGCCGATACGCTGGATGCCGCCAAAGCGATGGTGCGCACCGCACAGAACACCGGGTTACCGTGCGCGATTATCCAAAATTACCGCTACGCCGATAACAAGCAGGAACTCGTTCGCATCCGAGACGAAGGCAGATTGGGACGGCTCCAGCACATCGTCGGACGCTACGCTTGTGATTACCGCCGATATCTCTCCTGGGGCAAAGCATGGCGACACGACATGGATTTCGGACTGCTCTTTGAGGGCTCTGTGCATCACCTCGACATGCTACGGTTCCTCTCCGGCGGCGATTGTGAAACGCTCCTCGGGTTCGGGTGGAACCCAGAATGGTCCAGTTTTCAGCACTACTCCAGCGGTTTCTACGTCATGCGGATGGACAACGGTGTCCACACATCTTACGAGGGGAATAGTTCCGCCGCCGGCACCGTTAACTGCTGGAATCATGAGCATTACCGCGCCGAATTTGAGGAAGGGGCCGTTGAAATTGCAGGCGGCAACCAGATGACTCTCCACCGCGTCGGCGGTGAAACCGAAGTTTATGAGGCACCCGCGATTCCCTATCAGGCGCATCAGCATCTATTCCACGAATTCCTCAATTGGCTGGACGGCGGTGAACCCTCCGATACGCGAATTGAGGACAATATCAAGAGCTT
Organism: uncultured Poribacteria bacterium; assembly: GCA_958296135.1. Taxonomy (GTDB): domain Bacteria; phylum Poribacteria; class WGA-4E; order WGA-4E; family WGA-3G; genus AGPOR5. Next base: position 1,357,781 of record CATQHZ010000001.1, on the reverse strand, counting down.
CGTCCTCGTCATCGCCGCGATGGAGACGACGCTTGACGGACAACCTAAGCACATCGCGGAATACCTGAGCGATTTGTCTCTCTAATGCAGGCTCGGTAGGCGCGCTCACAACGCGCGCCTACCGGCGTGATGCCACGAAAGAACAATATGACAATGCACACTACACCTTCAGAAATGCCGCGCGTCCTTGAAGACATCCCCGAAACCGAGCAGCGGGCCTTGCTGCAAAAGTTGGCAAACTGGATTGTGCGGCGGCAACTCACCGCACCCGCCATCCTTTTCTTGGAGATAGGCAAGCCGCTCAACTTTTTGGGCAGCCAACTGCTACTCGCCCTCAGCCCCTTTGTCCAAGCCTTTTTCAAAGGCGAGCAATACCACAAATTGGCACTCATCCTCGAAAAAGATGAAAACGTTGAACTGCTGATACAACTCATAGAAAAGGGATAAAACCAAATGAACTTCTGTAGTTACAGAAGCGAAACGAATCAGTTGACTTTTATCTCAGAATATCCTATAATAATGATTGGGACTTATACCCACTTAACCATCGTAGTTCGGGTTCGCAACCCGCCGATGTTAGTGACATCGGGAGCCCGAACACGGCAAGATTCGGCAATCTCGATTTTTAAAGCGGATTTCCATATCCACGAAAACGCCTAGAAATGGTAAGGGCGGATTTCCATACCCGCCCACCTGCTAATGGACGGAGAAATTTATGGCAGTAGAACTCAAAATGCTTCAAATGGATCAGACGATGACGAAAGGAAAAATCGGGAAATGGCTCGTGAACGAAGGCGACACCGTCGCGCAGGGACAACCTTTGCTAGAAATTGAGACAGACAAGGTAGTTCATGAACAGGAATCACCTGCCGATGGCGTTATCGCGCAGTTGCTCGCGACAGAGGGAAGCGATGTCCCTGTCAACGAACTGCTAGCCATCATCGCCGCGCCCGGTGAAGAGGTTGCCCGCATAGAACCGGGAGCACCGGTTCCCAAATCGCAAGAGGAAAAGCGCGTGGAAAACTCGCCTACCCGCGCGGCAAAGGACATCAAAGCATCGCCAGCAGCACGGGAACTCGCCGAAAAACTTGCCATCGACCTGGGAGAGGTTACGGCCTCCGGACCCGGCGGCCGTATTTTGGAAAGCGATGTGCAGCGGTATATTGAATTGCGGGAGCCAGCGGAAGTTCGCTCCGACAGGGACGAACCCCCGCGCCTCAAGGCATCGCCGCTCGCACGGCGATTGGCGAAGGAACACGGCATTGCCCTGACATCCATCGCAGGCTCAGGACCTGATGGCCGCATCGTCCGAGATGATGTGCTGCAACATCGGAGCGAAGAAATCCAGACCGCGCCAGACGCAGCTCAAGTTATCCCCATGAGCGGCATCCGCGGCATCATCGCCGAACGAATGACGATGAGCGTCCAGACGAACGCGAACGTTACGCTTCACACCGAAGTTGACGCGACAGAACTGGTGCAATTGCGCGGACACCTCAACGAAAAATTAGCGGCGCGCGACATCACGCTTACCTACACAGACCTGCTCGTCAAAATGGCCACGAATGCTTTGCGCACGCACCCACGGCTCAACGCAACGCTTACCGACGACGGTATCCACTTGTTAGAAGAAATCAACATCGGGGTGGCGGTGGCATTGGAAGATGGACTCGTCGTGCCAGTCATCCGCAACGCCGATACGCACGGGTTATCCGAAATCTCCGCGCAGGTGAAGGCGTTCGCGGAGAAAGCGCGCAATAATCAGCTGACCCCGGGTGAACTTCAGGGAGGCACCTTCACCCTCACGAACCTCGGCAATTTCGGGGTTGATGCCTTCACGCCGATTATCAATCCGCCGGAATGCGCTATCCTCGGCATAGGCAGAATTGTCAAGAAGCCGGCCGTCCACAATGATGAAATTGTCGTCCGTAGCATGCTGACGCTGAGTCTGACGTTCGATCACCGTGTCGTAGACGGCGCACCTGCAGCGCAGTTCCTGCAGACCGTGGCAAGTTATATTCAAGCCCCGTATCTACTACTCGTGTAAAATGTAAGGACAGATACGGATATAGAAATCCGCCCGCCTACTCGCTAGCGAAATTTGGGATTACGCTAATTTGAGCTCCTCTAACACCACAGTCGCGTAACCGCCCGGCGGCAACGTAAATCCCAAACGTAACCCCACATCAACCGCCGCGACCTGGTGCAACTCCATCCGCATCCGTAGCGGGCGGCGCGTCCCCGGCAGCCGAATTCCGGCGACTTTCCGGAACGCCTCCGGCGCGACACCTTCCGTTGAAAGCACCGCTGCTTCCAACGCCTGCACTACGCCCGCCGGTCGCCGCATCTTATGTCCGAAGATTGGGCCCGAAGGACTAATCTCAAACGCATCCGCGCGCGGTTGTTCAACTTCAGCATTTTCAATGAGAAAAGGCGCGCCATTGCTATGCTTTATGGCAACATCGCCATCGATGAGGTGGCCCAATCTCGGCAATCGCTGCGCCAGAACAAGATTAAACAGATACGCTTGATACGCCGATAAAAAGAGTTTGCGCAGCCGATGCGGAATAGAGGCCACCGCTTTCTCCGCAGTACTGCGTTCCATCTCGCGCTGCACCCGCCGTGCAACATCGTTTTCGACTGTGATGAAGTAACGCACGGCTGTCTCCCATGCGCCTTGCACAAGTGCCTTACCGATGAGGTGCGAATCGTTGTGATGTCCGAACCGCTGCGGACCAAACCGATTCGGCACACCTTCTTTTGCCAGACATGCCATCGCGCTTTGAGCGGCTTGCAGCACCGCCGGTGCTATATCGCGCGCCGTGATTTCAAACCGATTCCCGCGGAGATGTCCCACCCGTAATTTGTGAGGATGCGGCTTTGCCCACAAAATCTCAATAACAGGCAGGGCTAACGCCAAAATCTGCTCAGGCGTGATGCCTTCCACGGACAAGACTTGGGTTGTCACAGCTCTCTTATCCTTTAAGCCCGCGTAACCGATGTTTCTCGGATTTATCCGCAAGTCTCGCGCGATGCGGTTAATCGCCTCAAGCGTACTCAGGTCCCGTTTCCGAATCGCAAAAAAGGTATGAATGCCTACTCCGGACGGTTCATAAAGCGGTAGTTCTTCGACGATGAAATCTTCAGGTTCTGTTTTAAGCATTTCTCTCATTCGCAATGCGTTCGGCGAACTCCTTTAGTGCTAAGGAGGTTATTTTACCAGACCGCCGCGAACGCTCGACCGAAACGAAAAACGCCCCCTTACCGTAGCGCGAGGGCCTGTCCCTCGCGGTCCTTCGATCGAGACGAAGCCCTGTGGTAACCCCGAGGCCCCAGCCGGTTTCTGTTCAGATCGATGCATGGCGAGGGACAGGTCCTCGCCCTACGGTAAAGGGAGGGCGATTTGCGAGCACAAGACCGCGCCCTACGGTAAGGGGGACAGGTCCTCGCCCTACGGTAAAGGGAGGGCGATTTGCGAGCACAAGACCGCGCCCTACGGTAAGGGGGCGCGGGGCCTGGCCGCCGCGAGCACTCAATCTGCGAGATACCTATAAATTTTAACAGCAATCGCGCGAAATGTCAAACATTTTTCATTTTTCAAGACGATTTAGTTTTGCGTTTAGTGCTAGTTCCCCTGCCTTGTAGGAGAGACCTCCCGGTCTCGATGCTCCCGGTCTCGACACCTTCTCCCTATCTCGATAGGGCGGTATCGCGGATACGAAATAAAAAAAGTTGCAAAATGCCACAATTTGTGGTATACTTAAAAGAGAAGGAGGCGAAAAAGATGGCTTACATAATTTGTGAACCGTGCGTCGACGTGATGGATACCGCCTGCGTTGACGTATGCCCGGTGGATTGCATCCACACCACCGAAGGCGAAAAACAACTCTATATCAACCCAGATGAATGCATCGACTGCGCGGCGTGCGAACCGGCGTGCCCCGTCGATGCGATTAAAATGCAAGATGAAGTGCCAAGCGAATGGGAATCCTATATCGCTTTAAACGCTACCTTTTTTGAGACGTTCGTTAAACCCGAAGCGGCGGCTGCCGCAGCCGGCGAAACCGGGACAACTAAGAAAAAGAAAGAACAAGGAATTCCCGAAGAATTTGTGCAACTGCCGGAGGCACCCGCATCTTCGCTTCGCGCGCCGTTCGGTTTGTTAGCAATGCTCGGGCAGCCTATCCTCGGGGCTTTCTCAGCAACGTTTAAAAGTCGGCTTGAAGAGATGGCAGGCCACACGCACATCTTCAGTGCCGCCATATCAACCGGCATTAATAGCCTCGTCAACCTGATGCTCTATCCACTTTTGCTGTTCCTCATCGGTGTGAAGTCAAACGGCATCAGCCTGTTCACCAGCGAAGGCAATCTGATGATTTTCTTGGGGATAGTTGCGGCAATCGGCGAGGGCCTCTATCGGTTTAAAGATGAACTCATTTCCGCCGATGATGATGAACAACCGCGCTACGGAGCGGCGTTCTACGGTTGGATAGCCTCGCTCTTCGCAACACCGATGCTGTCGCTTTTACGGCCCGCGTTAGTCGCTGAGCCAAGCACGCCCCGCACGACACTGCCCGGTGCAGTGCTCACCGATGGCAAAATCTACGCCGACGATGTCCGCGAACGCTACAGACGCTACGGCATGGTGAACCGCATCACTGAAGCAGCGGATTACTACCAAGTCGAAATTGAGTTCCCTAGGTGGGTGCCGAATTCTGTAGCCAAAAAAGAGAACGAATTGCCCGATAGAATGCCGGACTATACCTATGAAATTCATCTCAGTGCACCCTATTTCCCGGATGATGAGCCTGCAGCAGAAAGCGTCCTCACCGTCCAGACGCAACTCGATGACCCGAGGTTCGCACCCGTTGTCGGACGCACGAGCTCGTTCCCGAACGGATTCACGAATACCCTGCCTATTCCGGGCCAACCCGAAGATTTCCACGCGACGTATCGGAATAAGGTGCTGACGATTATCCTATCCAAAACGGGGACGTGTGAATCCCTGGCACTTGCACCGACGATTCACTACGCGAAGTTGAAAGGTTAGCTGAGCGAGCACGAAGGACAGGCCCTTACCCTACGTGGAAACCCGTAGGTTGAGGGCCTGTCCCTCAATCGGTAGGAAAACCGGCAGAGATGACTCTCCTGTCGGCGTGACGCTCAAGATCTGGCGAACTTAACCTACAGAAACAAGACGATTCAAATTAATAGGGATATGCCCGATAAAGAAACCCTTATCGCCTGGGATAAACGCTACCTCTGGCACCCTTTCACGCAGATGAGCGATTGGCACGAGGAAACACCCGTTATCATTGCGCGCGGGGAAGGGTGCTACTTGATTGACATTGACAGCAATCGGTATCTAGACGGCACTGCCTCAATGTGGACAAACGTCCATGGACACAATCACCCTGCGCTCAACGCCGCGCTCAAAGCACAAGTGGATAACATCGCGCACACCACACTGCTCGGATATAGCAACATTCCCGCGATCTGCCTCGCCAAAAAGTTGGTGGAACTCACACCGCCAGGACTCACCAAAGTCTTCTACTCCGACAACGGCTCCACCGCCGTCGAGGTCGCGCTGAAGATGGCGTATCAGTACTGGCAGCACAAAGGATACCCCCAACGTAAAAAGTTTGTCCACCTAGATAAGGCATACCACGGCGATACGATAGGCGCGATGAGCGTCGGCGGTATTGAGAGTTTTCATAGGACTTTCAACTCGCTGCTTTTCAAGAGCATCCGTGTGCCTGCACCGGAGAGTGCGCGCTTACCGCGTTGTCTCACCGCGATGGAACACACCCTCGCGCAACACTCAACAGAAATTGCAGGGATTATCGTGGAGCCGCTCATCCAAGGCGCAGGCGGAATGCTTGTCGCACCGAAAGGATTGCTGAAAGGCATTGCCGCACTAGCACGGCAATATGAGACGCTGCTCATCGTCGATGAAGTAATGACAGGGTTCGGACGCACCGGAAAAATGTGGGCATGCGAACACGAAGACGTTAGTCCAGACCTGCTCTGCACAGCGAAAGGATTAGCAGCCGGCTACCTCCCCCTCGCGGCAACATTAACCACCGACGAAATCTATAACGCCTTCCTCGGCGAATACCGGGAACTCAAAACCTTTTTTCATGGACATACCTTCACCGGAAATCCGTTGGCATGCGCCGTCGCGCTGGAAAACATCGCTATCTTTGAACGCGAAGAGCTTCTCACTCGCCTCCAAACAACCATCGGGCATTTTCAAAATCGGCTTCACGAATTCTATCAACTGCCGCACGTTGGAGAGGTGCGGGGCTGCGGCTTGGCAGCCGGCGTGGAATTAATAAAAAACCCAGATACCCACGAACCTTATCCGTTAGAGGAGAAGGTGGGGATCCGGGTTTGCAAGGCGGCTCTCGCCCGCGGTGCAATGCTTCGGCCGCTCGTCAATACCATCGTTTTAATGCCACCGTTGCAAATCTCGCTGTCCGAGTTGGACACCCTTTTGGACATCGCTTACGGGGCTATTGCGGAAGCAACGGGGTAGTCAAGTTGCGCACGCGCACAACTTGCCCCTTGTGGAGGGTTATCAACTCGCCTTGCCTTTCCACCCCTGTATCCAACCGTGACAACTTCAAATCCTTCAGCAAAAAGATGCCTCAGGGGATGCGGGAGATTCTCATCAAGCAACACGCGCATTCACGAACTCCAGTGTCAGCCGCAAATAGGCGACGGCTTGCTCGCGCGAGACCGTGGGGAAATTGCAGAGGAACGTATCAAGCGAATCGCCAGCGACAAGATGCTGAATCAGAACTTCAACAGGAACACGGGTCCCGGCAAAAACTAAGGTGCCGTTCATCACGTGTGAGTTCTGGGAGACAATTTGTTCTTTCGTCATTTTTCGTCGTTCGCAATGCGTTCGCTGAACATCAATTGTGCAGAGGCGGTTGACTTCCCAGGTCGCCTTGACGCTGTCAATGCTCGCGTTCTGTAGACATTAAGCATCTAACCGCACTTTATCGGAATAGGTGCTTTTCGTTCCCTTGGATATAGGCGCGCTTCCAAAGCGCGCCTAACAGGAAGTGTCGCAATCAGGAGATAGCTCCTATCGGTGATTGCTAGAAACTCGCGCGGCCGACAGACATGTTCTGCGCCCGATCTGTCACCTGAATCGTGATGGTGTGCGCGCCGGACTCAAGCTCACCTGTCTCCAAGAGGAGCTGCTCCTGCTTGGAATCGAAGATACCGTCGTCAGGGAAGATAACCTTCCACTGCTCGTCGTCATCGATTTTGTAGACAGCTTTCTTGATAGAGCTCATCGCATCCATCACGTCACAAGCAATTTTGTAGGAGCCGTCGCCGTTCGCCGTAACCTGAATCGCGCCGACAGCGGGCTGCGTGTTATCGATATCAAACGGTTGGCTAATCTTCTCCGCCGATTTCGCCCAGCCGACCGGGTTGCTCAGCTTGTCCGTCGCGACTACTTTCAGGGTATACCTCCCATCCGCGACAGAGGTGATGTCCCACTCGTAATTCGCTTTTGACAATTCCTTCTTGACGCGCTTCCAGTTCGTCTCCTCCACCGCTTTGTAGTAGAGAGTATACTGCAACGTGTCCTCATTGGCATCTTCGACCTTCCAGTTAATCTTCCATTTTTTCGAGGGAGTATCAGCGGAGCTGTTTGACGAGCCGCCATCGCCGCCGGAACGCATGCCGGGAGGCGGCAATCCACCGCCGGGGCTGCGCCGCCCTTTGTCGCTGCCGGAGCCGCTGCCATCGTTTATCTCAATACTAGTAAACTTCGGCTCAATGTTCGTCTGCACGGAGGCAAGCGTCACCTTTTTGAGAACCGGGGTCTTCATCGTGTCGCTAGTTGTGAACTTCGCGCGCCACTGGATATACTGCCCAGCCGGGCTCGGAATCTGCGAACCCGCCGCTGCCATCAGTTCGTCAGACCAGGGGCTCCACGTATCATCAGGCTTGCGAGTTTTCCCAGAACGGGTAGAAAACGCAACCGCGGTGCCTTCCATCATCGCGCCTTCCCACGAAAGTTTCCCCCAGCGCGACAGACTTTGCGTGTCATGAACTTTGGATTCCAGCGTGCCTTCCTCAACGTAAGTCGCTGTCAACGTGAAGAGCTTGCCCGGATTGCCGGTAGCGAGAAGCGTGCGAGCAGAATCGGAACCAGAAGTCCCACCTACTTGATGAATTGCCAGCACCTGGTTCGCCGATGCCTTGCCGAGCTCCACCGAATCGCCGCTCATCGGGTTGACACGGTAGAGTTTACCCTCGTCACCTGTGCCGACTAGGATTTGCGTGTCGCTCTCCAACACGATAGCGAGAATAAGCGGCTCAGGCGAATGCCACACCGGCATCGCGGTGCCATCAGGACGAATCTTGTAGATGTTAGAGGCGTTCTCTTCAGGCGGGCCTCCACCGGGGGGCGGCGGGCCAGCCGGCGTAGGCGGGCCGTTTGAACGCCGTCCCCGGCTCGGTTCCGCGGGCGCGGAAGTCACCACAGCCGCATAGAGGTTGCCTTGACTATCCATCGCCAAATCGCGCACCTCTTTCTCTTTCGCTTGGTAGATAACGGTTGCCTTGCCATCCGCCATGACGCGATAGATGATGCCGTTGTCGCTACTGCCAGCATAGAATCCATCTTCTACCCGCAGCAACGCCATGATATTTTTTTCCTCGGCATCAAACAGCACGCTGGACTCACCTTCCGGCGTGATTTTGTAAATCTTGCCATCGGTGCCAGTGGCAGCGTAGAGATTCCCAGCATCGTCAAAACGCAGGGCCCACACATATTTATCACCCTTGCTCAAAATCGTCTGTGGCGGAGTGGTTGCATCGGTGAGCTTGTAAATAAGCCCATCGGGCCCGGTACCGGCGTAGAGCGTATCGTCTGCGGCGACAGCGAGGCTATAGATGGTAACCTCGGGTGAATCGTAAAAGAGCTCGGCGGTATCGCCCCCCGCGCTAATTTTATAGATTTTACCCTCGTTCCCGGTCGCCGCATAGAGGTTCCCCGCCGAATCTTCAACGAGTGCCCAAACCTGGGTCTCCTTCAATTTGGTGAACCCCTCTATCTTGGGGGCTAACATGACTTCCCCCTGGCTGGTGAGCGAGAGGTTTTTCGGTGTGCCAGCATCAAAATCCGCCCGCTGTTGCTGTTCCCACAGCGATGTTTTCACAGCAGCGGCGGGGCCGGCGTGGATTAGGACAATTAAGATGAGCCCTATTGTCACCGCGCAAAGCGTGCGGTAAGTTAGGTTTTTCAAAGTGATCTCCTTTACCAGAACGTCTTGACGTTGTCAAGACTTGCATCATAGATGTTGGAGTTCGGGTTCAGGCGAGCCCGAACGATTTTGAATCTATCGCGCGTTTCTATCTACCACAAAGCGGATAATGCCGCTCCCGAAGATAACGTAGTCCGTCGCGACTTTGTCAATTTCTAGCGTCGTGCCCATCGTGTAGCCGCTTTCGCCCACCTGCTGCGCCGTGTTCATAACAGACATCACGGAAGTCGGCAGGTCGGAAAATTCCTGACCTTGGACGGTGAGCCCCGGCTGCGGCACAAAGAGCTCAAGGATAACATCAGAGTTGCTCTCCCCACGCTGCAGGAGTTCGACAAGATGGTTGATGTTTTTCGGGCGGAAATTCAGCGGCGCGCGGGAACGCTGCCAGAACTCATGGAAACTAGCATTCGTGGCAAGCAGCGTGACTTGCCCATCCGGCATATCCTTCGGAATCGTTATCTTCCCGGTCTGCGCGACCGGTGCTTCAAGGTAAGGACGCAGCATCATGTCCACCTCGACCGTTTCCCCCGGACGGTAGCGGAGTTTATCAACGCTGAGGCTCTCAATCACCGCTGTCCGCCGTTTGTCCTCTACCTTCAGATCGAGGGTGACGTTCTCCACCGCCACCTTCGCGTATGAATTGCTAATCAACTGGAACATCGGCAGCATCAGCGTCTGCATGACACCGGACCCCGGCGAACCGCGAGAAGAAAAAGTGTTCTTGAAAACGAGCTCCCGCGAGGTGAGCCCCGGCTGTTCCTTCAAGGTAATCGTCGCGCCGAGATTAAGCGTGTAGTCTCCCACATAGAAATCAAGCGAGTCCATGATAAACCAGGCAGTCAATCCCGTATAAGCGGGAGAGAAACTGCGGTGCCGGACGACTTCATAGTATTTAGCGTGCTGTTGTCCATCGCTTGTTTCAACGTTCATATTTACCGGAATGTAAGGCGGATGCTTCCCGATTACGCCCGCGATGGCCGGATCCCGGTCTTGCACACGGGTGCCAATCAACTGCGTTGGGGATGCCCATTTGCTAGAACGGGTGCGGCTCGGTAAAATAAAATGCACATACCCACCAGACATCGGCAAGTTGACATGGCCCTCACCGGAAGAGGAATGCCCATAAGCGAGTAATTCGTCGCCATCTACATAGGTGATGGTGCCGTATCCAAAAATGGGAAACTCGCCGCGGACGAGCTCCATGCCGACTATCTGGCCTTCTTCAATAGGCGATTCTTTAACAGGACTACCACCGCCTACCGCTTGGACCGGCTCAAAATTGAACTTATCAAACAGCGGTTTGATAAACCGCATCATGTCCGAATTCAGTGGCGGCATCGCGACCGGAATCCCCAATCGCGCGGAATTTACGGAAGAAGGCGCGTTGGAAATGCGCTCCAGCAGCCGCAGATCAAACGGCCGCTGCGTCTGGGACATCTTGCCATCGCCGAAGAGGGACGGCCCCATATTCAATCCCTCCTCCACATTTGCCGAACTGAGATTAAAGAGCTGCCTGCCTTCGTAACTCAGATTAGGCTGCATGCCGCGTTCAGCGACTTTCACCATCAATTCAAACGGCGTTACGCCAAAAAGATTGGCATGTTCACGCTGGTTAAAAAACCCAAGCGAGAGGGCACCCATGAGCCGTCCATCAATATAACAAGGGCTACCGCTCATGCCGCCTGCAACCCCTGTCTCTTTAAAGTTGTCGCTCAGGCCTTTGCACCAGACGACATGCCACCCGGGAAAATAGTTGTATTCGACGCTCACAACTTTGAAGTCAAATTCCTCGACGGTTATTCCGGAGAATACGGTATAGGCTTTGCCTTCCATGCCAATTTCGACTTCGGTGAGCGGCATAAACTTCTCCGCGTCCCATTTAATCTCTGCGTAGCCGTGAAGTGCCGTGAAGCAGACTAGCACGATGGCGCAGAGCCAGGTTGCCTTTTTCACAATGTTTACTCCTTTTCTGTTATCGTATTTCGGTTGGACAGCGATTTCGCGTCGTCTTTTCCCACAAAAAAGCGTATCATAAAATAGGATACCATATTGAAATTTTGATGTCAAGTTAAATTAAAAAACAGCAGAACCGTTCAGTTCTCCTGTTTTTTTCGGTTGAGATTGCATGAAGATTTAGGATTTACAAAATAAGAACCTCCTCTTGGCCCGTAGCGCAGGGGCCTGTCTCCCGCGCTCGCCGGCGTTTGGCGAAGGACAGGCCCTCGCGCTACAGGAAGGAGTTCTCCCAATCTGTCGTTCGGGCTCGCCCCATCCCGACAGGTCAGGTGCAGGCGCATCTCCACTTACAGAACCAAGCCCATCACACAACGAAAGCCTATGGTGCTAATCGCCTTCATCGGTGCCTTTGGGTTGCGCCCGAGCGATACGGCTCGCTACGCTGGAAATGCTTGAAAACCGCCGCAACTTCAGCAGCTGTATGATGCGGATAGGGCCCGTGTAAGACACACGGGTTGAGAATCCTATCCAACAGGCAACACATAGTATAACACATTTCATGGCGTTTGTCACATTTATTTTTTGATGTGGCGTATGTGCCTATCTACATCCCCCCACCTGAAGGAGGGGTTTGATAAACTCTGCCCAGATAGAGATGCGTTACCACAATCGCCCATATCAGTGATAAAATAGCGGCGATGAGTGCTTTTATCGCCACTATCGCGCCGATTGTCCACCAATCCGGAACTTGTGCGAAGGTTATCTGTGCCCAGCCGCCCAGAAAAAATAAGAAAAATTTTGGTAACTGCAACACCTCTTGAATCGGTGCAAATTCCGGAAAGAGCCCCGAAAATACCAGCAACGCTAAGCCGAAAATCGTCGTGGCAACCAACCGGCTCGCAAAAATAAGGACCAGGTACACGATACAACATCCCAGTCCTATGATGCCCCGCGTGAGTTTATGACTCCGGCGAAACGCGGCAATCATGGGTAGGTTTTCATTGAGAATAGTGTGGTTGTAGAGGCTCCAGCGCACCATAAAATAGACGAGCGGAACGCTAACCGTCAACGCAATTATGGGCATCAGGGAGAGCCCGAAGGATAAAGTAACTGCGCTGGATATGTGGAGAAAAAAACCGCCCATTCCGAAAATCGCTAGGCATCCGAAAATCGCTAGGAAGAGGTAGGCACCCAAAACCGGTCTCATCCTGCGAATAGTATGATACCACACGCCGCGGGCAGTGACGTTCGTGCCGCGACGAAGTTGGACAATAGCGAACGCAAGGGGGCACATCGCTAGCCAAATCAGATAGAGGTTGAGGAATGAGAATTTGGTGCCCACTCCCCACAGCGTCCAGTCCGTTACATATTCGGAAGAAGTCGCCCATGCCTTGACACCAGGGTTGCGAGGCGGACTCTCTACCGAAATACCGACGACGGTGTCAAAACTCCATGAGGCATCCGGAACACGGTGGTTGAAGATGAAAAGCATCGCGACATGAAACGAAACACCTAAAATGATGAGCGGCAGCATCACGCGCCAAAGCAACGCGGCATGCGTCAAATAGAACCGGCATGTCGTTAACATGTCTCCTCCCGCTTGACTCTTTCCAAATAGAGCCGTGTCGTCCGATCGAAACGAAAAACGCCACTTGCACCGTAGCGCGAGGGCCTGTCCCTCGCGATCCTTACAATCTCCAAGATCGGGACTAGGAATGCAATGAGAAAACGGGCGGATAGAGACATCCGCACGGATGCCCAAGAGCTTGGAGACTTTGCCGCGTCTGAGTCCGCGGTGAGACGAAGCAACGTCATTTGGTATTACGCCTTACCCCTTGCAGCAAACGTCTCCAACGGTGGCAGTTCCGGATAATTCCCGCGCGCATCGCGCCACGCAATGATACCCTCAACTATCATCCACCCTTGCAACGTCTCCACGACAACACCAAATCCGAACAGCAAATACTTGCCCGTAAACAGCCACCCTGTTTGCGGATCGAACATTTGATCGAGCATCGCCCACGCTGGCATGACGAGCATGACGAGCATCGGTAAAAGCGCGAACCAAATCGGCTTGTTTCGACGCAAAAGGTAAAAGACAATTACCATGAAGGCAAGTCCCGCCAAGAGCTGATTTGTCGCGCCGAAGAGGGGCCAAAGTGTCAAGCCGCCGCTGCCGGGACCACTCGGTCCCTGTAACAAAGCCACCGCCGCGGCGAGCACTAACGCAAAAGCAGTCGCAATATACCGATTCTGCAGGGGTTTGATGTTGGCAGTCTGAGCGAGTTCTTGGATGACATAGCGTTGGAGTCGCGTCGCGGTATCTAGCGTCGTAGCGGCGAAACTCGCGACAAGCACTGCCATAATCGCAACCCCCATCTTCAGCGGAATACCAAGCGTAGCGAGGAAATTCCCACCGCCATCAACGAAAGCACTCACTTTCTGTTTGAGCGCGTGGCTTGCCCAACCGCCTTTGACGGTAGTCGTGCCATCGGCGTTTGTCACCGTCGTTTGCGTCGCGTAACGGGTGCGCCACGCGTCATGCCCGGTAACCGGAGGCAAGCCCTCCTCCCCCGCGGTAGACGCGCTTTGGAAGCGCGCTTCCTCCCGAATAGGCTCAAACGTATAGTTCGCCCCGGTGCCGGTCCGATTGAAAATGCCCATGCCGATGCCGGCACAACAGGCGAGAATCACCACAACCGCGAGGCCGCCTTCAAGCAACATCGCGCCGTATCCGACGTATTGCGCGTCGCCTTCGGAGGCAACCTGTTTGCTGGAAGTGCCGGAACTCACCATGCAGTGGAAACCGCTCACTGCGCCGCACGCAATCGTAATAAAGAGGAACGGCCAGATCGGCGGCGCATCCGGCGGAATATCCGATGCGATAGCGGGAGCCGAAGCGGTAAGGTCTGCCTGTCCTGTTAAACCAGCGACACCGAGCCCAAGCCCCAACAACAGCAGTGCCAATACCAATTCGTGGCTGTTGATAAAATCGCGCGGTTGGAGGAGCGTCCACACCGGCAACACGGACGCGATGAAGCAGTAAACGAATAGCACGAGCGTCCAAATGACGACAACGCTCATGTAAGTCTGCCCGAGCAGCGGAATGCCGAGCCACTGCCCTAAATCAATCGGCAGCACATAAGCACCGAGCCCCATCGCGAGATACATCACGCCGAGGGCGATGATGGAGGGCCACAGGATGTTCCCACCTCTCCGATAAATCCAGATGCCGATGACGACAGCAAGCGGAATTTCCACCCAAACCGATAGCACCGATTCCGGATAATAGGAAAAAATGAGGGCGATAACCAGTCCGAAAATGGCGAGGACGATGGTTAATCCCGCGAAGAGGACGAAAAGGAAGAGGAACTTGGCACGCGGGGCTATCATCCTGCCGGCGACTTCACCGATGCTCTGTCCGCGATTGCGCAGCGATACGACGAGCGAGCCGAAGTCATGCACGGCCCCAATGAAAATTGAGCCGAGCATCACCCATAGCAACGCCGGCAGCCACCCCCAAAACACGGCGATAGCAGGCCCGACGATCGGGCCCGTGCCAGCGATGCTCGTGAAATGGTGCCCGAAGATAATCTCCTTTTTGGTAGGAACATAATCGACATCATCGCGCAGCTCCTCACTCGGCACCGTCGCGTGCGTATCTAAGCCGAAAATCTTGCGGGCAAGCCACTTGCCATAGGTATGGTAGGCGACAATGAACCCGACAAAACTCAAGATGGCAATAATAAGCGTATTCATAGCAGCATCCAATGATTATAAGGTTCGCGGGGGACAGGCCCCCGCGCTACGGCGAGAGAACGCTATTGAGTGTAAGAATTGCGGGGGACAGCTCCCACCCTACGGAGAGAAAATACCCATTTGTTGCAACAGCGGGGATAGTCAGACATCACCTATCTGACACCGGTTAGAATCTCAAACGTGAGCTGATCGAGTTTTTCGTAGCCGAGGCCCCTCTGCGCGAGCGTATCCGGTTTGAAATCGATTTCTCGCAGTTTGCCAGCGTTCTCGGCACTATAGGTGCCCATCAACGTTTCAAGTTCCGCATCGCGCGACTGCAGTTCCGATAAGATACCCTGAATCTCCGCGTCTTCGTTGAAGCGGCGCGCCTTTTCTTTTAGAATCAGGTAACTGCGCATGCACCCGGCTGCGAAGTCCCAGACTCCCTGCTCATCCTCGGTGCGGTAGGCGTGCGCATCAAAATGGCGGCACCCATCCCACCCGGTATCTTCAAGGAATTTGACGAGGAAGAACGCGCCTTTGATGTTCTCAGAACCGAAACGCAAATCCTGGTCAAACCGGCTCATCTTCTGGTCATTCAGGTCGATGTGAAACAGTTTTCCTGCCTCATACGCCTGCGCGACCCCGTGGATGAAATTCAACCCGGCCATCGTTTCGTGCGCGAATTCAGGGTTAACCCCTACCATCTCCGGGTGGTCCAACGTCTCAATGAAGTGGAGCATGTGCCCGGTCGTTGGCATGTAGATGTCGCCGCGCGGTTCATTCGGCTTCGCCTCTAATGCAAAACGGAGAGCATACCCCTGGTCTTTGACGTAGTGCGTGAAAAAGTTCATCGCCTCGCGGTTCCACTTGATAGTATCCGGTCCGTTTTTGGAGGCATCAACTTCCGAGCCTTCGCGGCCGCCCCAGAAGACATACACGGTTGCGCCGAGTTCCGCCCCGAGGTCGATTGCACTGAGGGTTTTTTGGATTGCGAACGCCCGCACCCTCGGGTCATTTGAGGTAAACGCGCCATCTTTAAAGATTGGATGATAAAAGAGGTTCGTCGTCGCCATAGGCACTTTCAGCCCATAGTCTTCGAGAGCCTTCTTGAATTCGGTAACGATTTTATCGCGCGCCGCGGCGGAGGCATCAAAGGGAACCAGGTCATTATCGTGTAAATTGACGCCATAAGCACCCAATTCGCTTAATTTCTCAACGGTATAGGTGGGCTTCAAAGGGGGCCTGACGACATCCCCAAACGGGTCGCGGCCGGGGTTCCCCACCGTCCACAGCCCAAAGGTAAATTTATGTTCCGGCTTCGGCTGATACAATTCTGGCATTCCGTGACTCCTCTGTTTTGTTGTTTCGTGAAATTATAGCATGTTTTGCATGTTTTTTGCAAATTTTTATCAGATTTTCCCATCACCAGAGTGTAAGGGCAGATAGAGACATCCGCCCTTACACATAGGGACCGAAAAATAATCTAGGCATCAACGTAGACGGAGAACTATCTAGCAAAGTTCCCAAGGTGCCTAGCGATCTCTCCAGTAACAACCTCATAGTCTGCTGCTAACTCCATCGGCGCGTTGTAATAGAGCGGGACAGGCTTGTCCGGATCCAAATGGTGATACGCCCCCTTGAAATCCGGGAACTTGAGGCCATTCGCGGTGGAGATGACAATCACCCTATCGCCTGGGCGAATCTGTTTGCGTTCTACCATCTTGAGGAGCACAGCCAAGGCAACACCGGTATGCGGACAATTGAACAACCCGGTCCTATCGGCTCTTGCGGCAGCATCCGCTAACTCCTCTTCGCTTGCCTGGTCGACGATGCCATCAAATCGCTTCAACGTGCGGATAGCGCGATGAATCGAGACCGGATTGCCAATCTGGATTGCAGTCGCTTGTGTGGGCTGCGCAGTGATGGCGCGAAACTCCGTAAACCCAGTTTTGTAACTGCGGTAGAGTGGATTGGCGCGTGCCGCCTGCGCGCACGCAATCCGCGGCAGTTTGTTAATAATGCCAAGCTCTAGCATCATGAGAAAACCGAGCCCGAGCGCGGAGACGTTGCCGAGGTTGCCGCCCGGAATGATAATCCAATCCGGCACATCCCAATCAAACTGCTGGACTATCTCGATGCTGATAGTTTTTTGCCCCTCAATTCGGATGGAATTAATGGAATTGGCAAGATAGAAATCCTTTCGGGCGGCGAGTCTTTGGACAATCTCCATACAGCCATCAAAATCGGTCTCCAGCGAGAGCGTCAACGCGCCGTTAGCGATAGGTTGAATCAGCTGCTCGCGCGTGACCTTCGCCTTCGGCAAGAGGATAATCGCGGGGATGCCAGCCGCAGACGCATACGCCGCCAAGGCGGCAGACGTATCGCCGGTAGATGCACACATTACGGCGCGGATATCTCCCCCATCGGCGATAATCTGCTTTACCATCGAGATAAGGACTGTCATCCCGAGGTCTTTGAAAGAACCAGTGTGGCTGTTGCCGCACTGCTTAATCCAGAGATCGGCGAGGCCGAGTTGCGCGCCGAAGCGTTCTGCCCAAAAAAGGTTTGTGCCGCCTTCATACATAGAGACAATGTTTTCGTTATCAATGTTCGGGCAGACGAGTTCCTTTTTTCCCCAAACACCGCTCCCGTACGGGTATCCAGTCCGCCTGTAGCGTTTTTCAAATAAGCATTTCCAATCGTCAGGGCTGCGTTGTTTGAGCACGCCCATGTCGTGGCGCACTTCCAGCAACCCATCGCACTTCTTACAGCGGTAGACAATTTCAGTGAGTGGGTAACTCTCGGCGCAGCCTTCACTGCACTGGAAGTGTGCATCGTAGTTCATCATTCCATCCCCCTATAGCCATTAAGCACCTAACGGTGCTTCATCCGAATGGGTGCTTGTCCTTTCCGCTCCATCTTCTCCAACAGCAGCGAACTCCTGAGAGCGATTCCCAACTCGGTGTACACCTGTCTCTTCATCGGTAGGCGCGCTTTGTAACCGTGCCGCTGTCCCATCCGACGCTAACAACGCCTCTATCTCCTCAATTGAGGGCAATTCGGCGGAATCTTTCAATCCAAACTGTTGGAGGAACACGTCAGTAGTGGCGAAGAGCAAGGAACGTCCCGCACCCGCTTTTCTGCCCGCAATGCAAACGAGCCCTTTCACGACAAGCGAATTGAGGACACTATCGCTATTGACACCGCGGATAACGGCGACATCGGCACGCGTGACAGGTTGTTTGTAAGCAACAATCGCCAGCGTCTCAAGCGCAGAAGGCGACAGTGTGACGCGCACTTGCCGCGTATAAAACTTTTGGACCCACTCCGCATATTCCGGACAGGTGCAGATCTGATACCCGTTCGCAATTTCAACGAGGCGGAAACTCCGATGCAACGCTTGGTAGTCGTCGCGAAGTTCGGCGAGCCCATCCCGAATAGCGCGCGTGGATAACGCGGGCAGCGCCCTCCGAAACTGCTTCACCGAGATTGGTTCACTCGCGGCGAACAGAATCGCCTCCAAGATAGCCTTCGGAGGCAGGGCTGCCGCTAAATTTTGAGCGTTCATGTCTTTCCTCTTTCACAAGGCATTTGGACAACTGTGACTGTGCCAAAACGCTTGTTGCACCAGAATGTCTTGGATATTTAGGACTTACGCAGATTCAACCCTAATGATGGCATTCGCATAATCCTGTACCTCAAGACTTGCCTTCTGGTTTTTTGATGATATAGATACTCTCAAACGGCCCCGTTTGGACCGTGGCGATTTTCCCTATCCGCACCAATTCTAAAATGGCAAGAAACGTAACAACACGTTCAGCACGGCTTAAAGGCGCGCCCGACAGAGATGGAAACAGATCGTCGAAGAGGAGCTGATCTGTGTGTATCAACTGCCTCTCAATAAAGGCGATTTTGTCCTCAACGGTGAGTGTCTCCTCTTCAAACGTCTCGTAAACCTCTTCCGGTTCGGCAAGGGCGAGCCGTTCGTTGACGTTCCTGAACGCGGTGAGCAGGTCGAACAGCGTCGCTTTAACCTCATACTGCTTGCTGCCATCCAGTTCCGCGTGGAGTTCCGGGGGCCTGCCGTAGAGCCAGGAACGCCGCTCGGCGTAAACATCTAACGCCTGCGCCGCCTCTTTAAAATGCTTATACTCCAGCAGCTGCTGGACGAGCTGCTCCCTGTCGCCGATGGGGTACTCAGAATCGGCAACGATTTGCGGGAGGATACTCTGCGATTTGAGATGGAGAAGCGTAGCCGCCATTACAAGGAACTCGGACGCAACATCCAGATCCAGCTGCTCCATTAAATTCACGTATTCCAGATACCGGTCGGTAATATGCGCAATCTGGATGTCGTGAATGGCCATCTCCTCCTTCTGAATGAGATGGAGGAGCAGGTCGAGCGGCCCCTCGAATCCCTCCAATTTGATGGAATAAATAGGAGGAGAAGTGTCACCCTTACCTCGTTGGGGGGATTCACTCACAGGTGCGACAGTGGGTATTGTTTCAGTTAACATATTTGTCTTGTTCTCGCGCTCATTCGGCAGGACGAGGGACAGTGGACATCCCTGCAGACAACGCTGCAGAGATGACAACGTCTCGGCGTAACGCTCCCCTCGCCCTACGGGACAGGGAGTTCAGCGCAGTCCGACGATTTGTGCGATAAGATTGAAGGTAGCGTAACTGATTTCGGACAAAAAACCGAAGACATAGTTCGGTATCCCTAGGAGACTGGGAAGAAAAATCAGGCACATCAGAATCGGCATTCCGTAAGGACTGAGGTTCTCCCATGAACGTGCGGCACGCGCCGGCAGCAAGCCACGCACAACGCTGAATCCATCTAACGGGTAGATAGGGAGCATGTTAAACGCCGCCAAAAACACGCTGATGAGCCCCATGCGAACTAATTGCCTAGCAATCTCCACATGAAAATCGGAGCCAGGTTGCGGGAAGTTAAAAACCAATTCCAACAGACGGGCAATCCCTAAAATCACAAAAGTCAGAACGATATTCATGAAAGGACCGGCGGCCGCGATGAGCATCATATCCTTTACCGGGTTTTTGAGATTGAACGGATTGACAGGCACCGGCTTCGCCCAGCCGAAAAAGGTGCTGCCGAAAAAGGTGCCGAGCAACGGCAGTAACACCGTGCCGATCGGATCGATATGCACAGCGGGGTTAAGCGACATGCGCCCTTGGTTGCGCGCTGTCGAATCGCCTAACATATCCGCCGACTTCGCGTGCCCCCACTCGTGAAAGGTTAGTAAGACGATAAATTGCGTAACGATAAGAATGGCTTCAAAAGGATTAAACATATTTTACCTAACCAAAAACACCTAACCAAAAAAAACGGAAGCGCGCGGCATGCCAAGGGACAGGTTTCCCTCGTCCGACGGTAATAATTATTTCTCGGATACTGCTTCCGCCGAGGCTTTTTTAAACTCCTGCAACCAGCGATGTGCCTCTGATTTCGTGTTGATTTCCCCATCAAGCTGCGCCGAAAAGAGTCGCGACAAGAACGTTTCAAAGGATTTCCCCGGTTTTTCACCCCACTGAACCAGGTCGCGCCCGGTGACGAGCGGTTGCACCTTCCGCAGTGTATGCAAGTAAGTGCCAATCTGTTCGCGCTCCGCTTTTGACTCATCGTCGGCTACAAAATATGTCAGGGCCAATGCCTCCAATGGATAAGGTTTCAGCAGATAGTAAACCGCTCCTGGGCTGGGGGCATCATGTAAAAAAATGAACATCGTCCACATCGCATCACTATAGGTAGTCAGCGGTGTCTGCACCCGATAGAGACTTCCATCCCCACAGACATAGGCTTGCCCGTTTTCAGCATCAACGACAAGCAATTTGCCGTTGTGATGTTCAATAACTGCGTCCGGCGACAGCGGCAGTCCCGCGCGTTGAAAAAGCGCATCTACTCCCGAGTCTTGCGGCGAACAACTGACGAGCCGATGCAGTTGATGCGGCAATACGAGTCTAAAACTCAGTGCCTCAAGCCGATATGTCCGCAGAGTTGCGCCTAAGAAGGCCATCCATCGGACAAGCTCGGTGTCAAATTTTTCATCAATGAGATGTTCTGATGCCCATCTTATCGCCTGACGCGCGCTCGTAAATATGCGCGCAAAATTCTCGGAAATTTCCCATCCGGCAGAAACAGCCGCCCATACATCGAATGCCGTTAGTTGTTGCACAATTTGCGGCGCGTTCTCTTCTAGGAGCACCCGGCCGAGCTCGTTTCGGATGCGTTCGCCGCTGAGCCCCGATAACACCGGCAGTGCATCGCGGATGAGAACCGCATCGTCATCAGCGATGTGAAAGCCGTATCTGCCTGCATAGCGGCAAGCCCGGAAAATACGGGTAGGATCCTCCATGAAACTTTGCTTATGCAGCACCCGAATCGTGCCGGCCTCGAGGTCTGCCAGGCCGCCCGTTTCGTCTACGATAGTGCCGAATGCATCGGCATCTAACCGCATCGCCAGCGCGTTGATGGTAAAGTCGCGTCTGCGCAAATCGTCTACGATAGTCCCTTGTTTCACTATAGGTAACGTTCCGGGGTGCTGATAAGTTTCACGACGCGCCGTGACGAAGTCAACTTTCGGCAAGCTCGGGTTTGCAGGCGTGACGGTTGCCGTGCCGAACTGCGGATGAACGTTTAACGTACCATCCCACCGTTCCCTCATCGCTTCTGCCACCCGGGGCGCATCACCCTCAACGACAATATCAATGTCAAGGCTATCCCGTTTAAGAAGCAAATCACGAACCAGCCCGCCGACGAGGTATGTCGATTTGCCACCCACCTCGCCGATCTCTCGCAAGCACGATAACAGCGGTTCAGGAATCTTGAGTATCATCAGTCAGAGCCTGTAAGAACAGATGTCTATAGCTGTCCGCCTTGACAACCTACACAAACGCCAACACGCGCGCCGGCGCACCAGAACTCCGCGCTAATTTCAACGGCGCAATCACGACGTAGAAGTGCGTTGGCAGTTGACTTAAATTGCACAAATCTTCAACGTGCGGGACCCCGGCTCCGAGGAAGACGAGATGCGCCGGCGGTAACCCATCGTGCAACGGTGGATGTCCCGCAACCGAATCGATGCTACACGCATCGGTGCCGATAACCTTGATGCCTTTTGCAACAAGCAGTTCGGCGGCAGCTGCGCTAAAACCGATCCACTCCCGGTTGAAGTTATCCTGATAGACAAATCGATCCATGCCGGTACGCATAAAAACGATGCTACCTTCCGGAATATCGCCATTTTCGGTTATCCATGCGTCTACATCTTCGGCGGTGACAGCATCGTTTGGTTGCTTAATCGCGGAGAAGTCCATCAGCACCGCGGCGCCTGTGAGTTTCTCTTTCGGGATTTCCGCGACAGTGAACCCATCGGGATACATCAGGCACGGCGCGTCGATATGCGTGGAACAGTGCCCAGACATGTCAACACGGCTTTCAAAATAGCCATCTTTTTCGAGCGTCGCCTGGTCATAAATTTTAACCGGATCGATCGGCAGTTCGCGTGGGCTGTTTTCGTCAACGACATAAGAGAGATCGATGACTTCTTGGAAATTGAGGTGCATTTTAAAATGCTCGCTTTTTTTAGGATACGTCAATTAGTATAGCACAAGTTTGCGCGTTGATGCAAGGAATAACGCGCGGCACTCATGAAAAATAGCCTAATACCGCACCATGCAGATGCCCATTCGTTGCAACCATAGACGCGGTATCCTTCGTAATCGCGCGGCCCTGCATGTCGGTAACCTTGCCGCCTGCCTCCTGCACGATGACGCTGAGCGCGGCGATGTCCCAGATGCTAATCGCGGCTTCAACGACGACATCCGCCCTGGCAGAGGCGAGGAGGTGATACATGTAAAAATCGCCGAAGCCCCTGGAGCGCGCAGCGGCGTTGATGAGGCCGCACATCCCAGGGAGAACCCCTTTCGGCGTAAACCAATTCAGCCCGCCGTGGCAGAGCATCACGTCTGAAGGATGAGTTACGCCAGAGACAGTTATCGGTTCGCCGTTCAAAAATGCACCACCGCCTGCCTCTGCATGGAGCAGCTCATTCAGCAACGGCGCATTGGAAACGCCGAGGATAAGGCGTTCGTCTTGCATTAACGCAATCTGCGTCGCGAAGACCGGGATTTTTCGGATGTAATTCTTGGTGCCGTCAATCGGATCGATAATCCACAGATAGGGCGAAGTGCCTCTTTCAATGCCGTATTCTTCGCCTAAAAACCCATGCTCTGGGAATGCCGCCTTGAGAGTCTCGCGGATAACCCTTTCGGCTTCGGTATCGGCGCGGGTGACAGGCGTTTCGTCCGCCTTCAATTGCACGTTCATCGCATCGCCATCGTAGTAAGCCCTAATCACCTCTTCGGCGTTTCTCGCCGCTTCTAGCGCGACGGTTAAAAATGGACTCGGCATAAATTCTCCTATAGTCCTTTCAAGTTCGTTCTGTGTCCTTTCTATCTTTCCAAAACTTACGCGTCACCGCGGAGAAAAAGGAGCGATGCCGCGCAACGAAGCGATAGACTGCCTCCGTCATAGGCGCGAAACCGGGGACATTTTCGTAGCACCAGAGGATACCTCGGTTGCCGAAGGCGTGGCACACCGCCGCCGCACCGCTCAACACGGTTCCGTCTGGCAGAACGAATTGGACAGAAGCCTGGAATTCCGATAGTCGTATCTGCGGAAACTGCGATGCAACTTCTTGATAAGGCGCGTAGTGAATTCTCCCACCGGTGACATGCCGCCAGCGCGCGATGCAGTATCGGCAAAAATCGCACGCTCCATCGTAAATAAGGAGCGGTTTAGGAATTCCATGCATGTTGAATTTTGGCAACAGCAGAGACGATATCATCCATATCTCGCTCGGAACCGAGGAAGAGGTTTTGGAAAAGCCACACGCTCTGTTCACAAACGCGTTCCGTATTCGGCGAGGGCCATGTGCGGATGAGATGCGGATATTTCTCGGCAACGTGCGCCATGCCTGGTTCTTGCGAGAGCGGCGAGCGGTACCCGATGGAACAAGGCACGCCTTCCGCCGATAGCGCACTGACAAATTCATCGCGAGCCTTGCCGCCAAACGCCCCCGGGTCATACTTGAGGCAGTAGAGATGGTACCCGTGCTTGGTAACCCACGGGGCAAGTCTCGGCGGCGTTATGCCAGAAATTGCCTTCAACGCGTTTGACAAATAGGCAGCGTTACGGTTACGCAAGTCAGTCTGGGTTTCCAGCAGTTCCAACCGCACCTGTAGTATCGCGGCAAGGTACTCGGAGGGACGGTAATTCCACCCGAGTCGCGGGTATGCCCATCTCGCGCCGCCGGGTGCGCGGCCAACGTTCATGAAAGCGTAGACGCGGTCGCGTATATCTCTCTCATCGGTAGTCACCATGCCACCTTCGCCAGACGTAAGGTTTTTAGACGATTGGAAACTAAACGCGCCGACATTGCCGAGTGAACCGACTTTTTTGCCCCGATACGCCGCGCCGTGCGCCTGCGCGCAATCCTCAATGATTGCGAGCCCATGGCGTTGGGCAATCTCCCGCAACGCTCCCATATCCGCCGGATGGCCGCCGAGGTGGACAGGCAGAATCGCACGGGTACTCGGCTGAATTGCAGCCTCAACGGCACTCGGAGCGATGGTGAACGTGTCCGCGTCAATGTCGACAAAAGCGACGGTGCAGCGGCGTTCCAAGACAGCACTCGCCGTAGCGACGAAGGTATAGTTCGGCACAATAACCTCCCCGCCATCGCTAAAACCGTCTAAATCCAGCGCGCCGGCCAAGGCGGCACTGATGGCATCGGTGCCGTGCGGCATAAAAATGGCGTAGGTGGTACCAGAATAGCGGGCATATTGCTCGCCGAATGTGTCAATCATCGTGCCGCCAGAACCTTCATTCCCACTGAGATAGACTTCCCGGAGCCGCGGCTCAATTTTAGACTCCCACTCCTCGGCTGTGTTGAGGGGCCACGAAGCCCAGGGATGCGTTTCTGTATTCCGCACAGGCGTGCCGCCCGATACGGCCAATGTGTTGGACATGAGTGTTTCCTCCATATCTCTCCGGATAACGTAGCGCGAAGCCCTGGCCCTCGCAATCTGCCGAAAGCGGCCCCGTTTTATGTTCCACTTTCCGATGGACGTTCGTGGACAACAGGGATGACATAACTGCGAATCTTCAAACCGTCCAGCGTCTCCGTCTCCACGCGAGGCTCTGGTTCACGCCGATGATCGAACACGACGTAGTATCCCTCCGCCGCTCCCTCTAATTTGAGATACGCGACGAGTTGTTCTTTGCCGGCCCGATAACTTTGTTCGCCTTGCCAAACCTTAGTCTCAACAATGTATTTACGGGCGCGATGATTCACCACCAGATCGAGCCGCCTGCGCCCGGTTTGCACCTCCAGATGCATGACTCCCTGCACCTGCCGCACAAACTGAGCCAGATAAGCAAACAGCAGATGTTGCCCAACATATTCGCGCGGCTTGTCCGGTACTTGGAGAATGCGGAATCCGGCGCGCGCAATGAAGTCCCGGAAGTTATCCAACAGAGCCACCATGTCTATCTGTCCTGCATCCGTGAGGTAATCGCGATAGCCATTGCCGGTGTTTTGCGGGTAGTAGTCTCTCTCTAACCCGTTAATCGCCGGCTGGAACGTTCGCAAGATGCGGTAGAGATAAATCGGGTTCGCGATTTCACACATGCCATTGGTACCCTCCACGAGGACTCCATAGGTGGCGAGCTCACTGATGATGTCATCGTCCAGATTGAAGTCTACCGCTTCATCATAAGACGCGATTTGCATCAGCCGCCTTTCAAATCTCGGGTCTCGGCGGATATTGGTTGTGAGATGCTGAATGTTCGTGTTGCGCCCGCGCAGCAGCTGCCGATGCGCAACGGCGAAGTGCTCCATGCCAATTATCTCGTTTTTGGGAACGTCCATCTCCTCTGTGAGTATCTGCGCGAGGCGGTTAACAAGCACCGGCTGTCCAGCCGTTTGCCTGTGGATATTCTCAATGACTTCCGGCGCGAACGCTTGTCCGACTTCCGCCGTATACTGCCCGAGAAGTTCCTTCACCCGTGCCAGCGTGAAATTCGGCAAGTGGAACTCATCTTGGACATTAAACGGCGAGACAGCCCTGTCGTAGTTGAGCTGCGTGATATTCTTCACCCCGACGATGCCGACGCTGAAAGGACATCGAAACTCTCTATCAGAAAGGTAGATGTCACGCAGTGTATGCAAAAAACCGCGCACCGCGTCGCGCGGGATGGCATCAAACTCATCAATGATGAGCACCACCCGCTGTCCAGTCAGCAAACTGCCCAACTCTTCAAAAAAAGGCAGCATCATCCACTGAGTAACTTGAGGCACATTTTTCAAAAATCGGCTTAACGCCGCAGAGGGGGCGACATCACGTTTCTGGAAAACGTCCCCGACTTGCTTACTAACTCTTCCGTAGAAGCTGCGGTAGAATTCTTCTATAGGCCAGTCTTCATACCGCTCAAAATTGAGATGTATGGGAAAGTAAGTCTCGTCTTTTGCAGCCAACTCCTCCAGAGCCCACCGGAAGAACGTCGTTTTTCCGGTTTGCCGGGGCGCGAAGAGGACGATGTATTTGCCATATTTAACCCGGCGGATGAAATCGGCGAGCTCCTCCGTGCGGGCGACGACGTAGTGCTCATCCGGATAAACGCGGCCGTGGATGCCAAAACCTCTCATCTGTTTCTTTCTCCTTGTCCTTTTCACATTCAGGTATGCCTATCCTTAAATTGTATCACATTTTTACGTGAAAATCAATTCAGTTCAAATAACCAGCGTGATGCCAAATATCAGGAGTGCCAATCCGGCACCCGCAAGCGCATCAATAGCGTAGTGAAACCTGCCGTAGACGGTGCCGAGTGTCAACCCTATGCACAGCGGAAGGAGAATCAGAAAGGCTGTCGTATCGTAACGGAGCGCGCACAGCAGCACAATTACGGATAACGAAACATGCGAACTCGGAAACGCCGTGCCTTTGGAGGAACCTGCCGAGAGAATCGCGTGAGTCAGCCTGAAGAAAAAACCTGCAGACAACTTCCCTTCAATTTTATCAAAATGGTAGCGAGGCCCCGCAGCCGGTATAAACGGATAACACAACAGACTCACGTTAAACGTCAACGTCTCGGCGAAGACGCTCTGCTGAAACAGCACCGATTTACCCTGAAAATAGAACCACGCCGCTAAAAAAATGGCAATGACGTAATAACTAAAATAGCAGAAGTGCAAATACTCCGAGAGCAGCAACGAGGCAAACTTCTCGCTCAATTCAACGCTCGGCATACCCTTGAAAACCTGTTTCTCCCACCGAATGACGGTGTCGTCAAAATAGCCGTTAAACACCATCTGCGTCAGTTTGCCCATCTCAAAATAGAAGAGCGCGATAGTTGACAATGGATACCAATCCCGAATAAATTGCCACGGGTACGGTAAGTTACCTTGGACAAAGGTTAACGATAAAATCCCCGCGATAACACACGCGCGCACCAGCAAGTAGAAATACCATCGGGCAACGTTTTTATGAAAAATCAGGATGAGCACGCCGGTTATCGCTAAATAGCCGATGGCACACCAATCGTAAGGTAGCAAATTCATGTGGGGTGTAAGTTAAATCTCCGAGAAAAGCACTTTTGTAGGATATAATAACAGAATGCTGTGACAGATGCAACTATTTCTCTCCGCGCGATGAAAAACGTTCTCTTGACATTTTTTCGCAATTTCTGCTAATCTGTTAAACATGCCAACGCAACAACCGAACCCCACAACCGAAGCACTAAACATCCTGCGCAACAAACTCCGCGAGATGTTCCACCTCGCGCAAAATGAACTGGATTTCGGCATCTTCCGCATCCTCAAAATCAAGCGCGCCGAAGTCAACCGTTTTATTGACGACGCATTGACAGACATCGTCGAGAACGCGCTCGCCCAGGTCACGGGCACCCTTTGGGACAGTCAACTCGGCGAACTCAAGGAATACGTCCGGGAAGAAGGCGGCCGCCGGCAGCGAGAATGGCTTGAGGCTATCCCCGAAAACCGTCAAAACCTTATCAATTTTCTGCAAGAGGAAGAACGCGGCGACCTCGGCGCACCGCTGGAAACCGGCCCGGGCGCGCTTAAAGCGAAACTCGCCGCAGGTGTCTATAACCACATCCACAACTTCTTTGAACGCTATTACCGAGATGGCGACTTCGGCTACAACAACAGGAGCACCGCGCTCTATCAAATCGATTACCCCAATGAAGCAGACTACGCCGGCACCGATACCCTATTCCACTGGAAATGCCGCGACAGTTACTACGTCAAAACCGCCACCGGCTTCAATAGCGTCGCCTTTAAAATCGAAGGCAAACGCATCGAATACCGACTGGAGGGAAAGCCGGCGAACGGCACCGCACAGAATAACAACCGCGACGACTTCAAACACTATCGCCTCGGTAGAATTGAGCCGCCAGAACCCGACGCTGTGGAGCCCACCTGGCGCGTCATTCTGCACTTAGCGGAGACCTCAACGCCGAAGACAGAACTCTATCGGGAGATGAACACGCAGATTTTTGGCGAACCAGAAGACGTTGACATCTACCTCTATGAACGCCCGCGGAAAAGTGGCGAACAAGGAAAACCACTCTTTAAGGACTTGGGAGATAAGTCTCACGAGGTGCAGGGCGGCCAAATCCGGGGTGTCCGCAACTTACGAATCAGCCTGAAGAAATACACCGAGAAACTCGCCGAACATTCGGACTTTCGCGAACTCGGCCGAAACAAAACCCTCAGGCAGGAAGCACTCCAGACGCGCCCAACCGTTCGCCGTTTCCATGCGTTTGACAAAAACTTGAATCGGTTCTTTGTCGGCATGGACTCGGACTACTTCATTCACAAAGCCCTGGGGAAATTCCTGTTCACCGAGCAACGCCGTTATATCCAGAACGGCATCTTGGGAGACCTGGGTACGCTCCTCAACCTCAGTCCCGAAAACCCGACGTTTGCCGTGGCGAAAGCGTTCCGAAGCGTCACTGACGAAATCATCAAGCTGCTCGTCGCCGTTGAAACGTTCCAAAAGAGCCTGTTTCTCATGAAGAAAAAGGTTATCACAACAGACTATCTCATCTCGGTGGGGAAAATCGCCGAGGCGACGAAAAATGACACCGCACAGCGGGAAACGCTCATCTCGCAGATTCTCCGCAACGATGCCCAACTCGCAGAATGGCGGAACATTTTCGGCGTTGATATTACGGGGCAATTCCCCATGCTTGACGGACTACCTCCGACGCTACCGCTGGACACACGGCATTTTGACGCAGACTTCGTGGATACGTTGCTCGCGCTGTTTGACAATTTAGAGGCAGAAACAGATGGGCTGCTCCTCAACAGCGAGAACTTCCAAGCGTTGGAGCTGCTGATGGAGAAATACCGAGGCAGGATAAAGTGCGTCCACATCGATCCGCCTTACAACACCAACACGAGCGGTTTTCTATACAAAAACGATTATCAGCACGCGAGCTGGTTGACGATGATGGAAAATCGCCTCTCTCTCGCCGAACAATTGATGGCACCGGAAAGTAGTTGCATCCTTTGCCATATTGACGAGAACGAATATGAGAACCTGTTTCAGGTGTTCAATCAACTTCCGCTGCAGAATCAGGGAACTATTATCTGGGACAAGCGAAATCCAGGGGGCGGTACAAAAACAATAGCTACACAACACGAATATGTCATTTGTCAGTCCAAGGGGAATATAAAACTTCAAGTGAATCCTCCTAATCGCCGCTGGATCCTTGATAAAGCAGCCGAATTGATAAAACAGCACGGTGGTCCCACTGAGGAATGCCGCAAAGCGTTTAAAGATTTGCTGAGGAGCAAACGCGATTTGAGCGGCGGCGAACGAACTTTTTCGGAGATCGACGATGATGGGCACGTGTATAGAAACGTCCACATGGGAGCACCGGAACGCCGCACCGACCCGAAATATTTTAAACCGCTAATTCATCCAACCACCAAGAAACCGTGTCCTGTTCCGGCGAACGGATGGTCTAACAGTCCAGAATTTATGCAAGGGTTATTAGCGAAAAACCTGATTGTTTTTGGACCTGATGAATCCAGTCAACCTCAGCAGAAATGGTATTTGAAGGAGCGTTTAGTCAGCGAATTAGCATCCGTAATTCCTTCCGGAGAAAAAGGCAAACATAGAATGGATGCTCTCGGGCTCAGCTTCCCCTATTCCCATCCTGTCGGGCTATACGAAAAACTCGTCTGGGCAGTCACACCCGATGGAAAAGGGACAACGCTTGACTTCTTCGCCGGCAGCGGCACCACCGGCCACGCCGTACTGAAACTCAACAAGGCGGACAATGGCAACCGCAAATTCATCCTCGTTGAGGTGGGCGACTACTTTGAAAACACTCTGAAGGAACGCATCCGCCGCGCCATGTTCTCCGAAAATTGGCGCGACGGAAAACCGAATCCCCTGCAGGAAATCGATGGCACCGTCGGCATCGTTAAGTATCAACGGTTAGAGCAGTATGAAGACGCGCTTAACAACTTAACGTTGACCCCCCCCGTCAAAATTTAACAATTCAACTATCCATAGCGATTTCCAATCCCGAATTCCTATCACATACCTCTATCGGCCGGAGGAACAGCAGATTCGGCTGATGCTAGACTTACGTGCGCCGTTTTCCAACAGCATCACCTACGGCAAGGCTAGCACCGAAGGCATTGTGGACATCGTGGAGTCCTACTGTTATCTCAAAGGGCTCCCAATTGAACGCCGCCTGCGCTTCGATCTTGCAGTAGGAGAGCCCTCCCGGTCTCGCTCCCCGGTAGGAGAGACCTCCCGGTCTCGATTATCCCCCGTAGGAGAGCCCTCTCGTCTCGACTCCCCCGTAGGCGAAACCCCTGGTCTCGACTCCCCTCCCGTAGGAGAGACCTCCCGGTCTCGATTATCCCCCGTAGGAGAGCCCCCTAGTCTCAATGGCGCGCGAACCTACCGCGTCGTCAAAAGCTCACAACGCTTGGTAGTCTTCCGCAACGTCACCGATGATACAAACGACACAGCGCAGTTGTTGAAGATCCTGGCAGACCCGCGGTTAGCAGGCGTGCGGCGATTAGACGTGAACTCCGATGCAGACCAGGATGCCTTGCTCCAACACGCCGATCTGCGCGAGGTGCATCTCATCACCACAGCCGATTTTGACACGGGCACGGTGTGGGAGGAGACATCTCTGTAAGCGCAGATTTTTCCTCTGGCAATTTGGCCAGAAATGTGATAGAATTATTGATGTCGGGTTGGCACTCAGCCGACTCACCGAAACTGGAATCGTTGGGATTTAAGCCCTATGATGCCTTGCATATTGCTTGTGCTGAATTCGGCAATGCTGACATCTTTTTAACAACCGATGACCAGATGCTCAGCAATGCGACGCGATACAGCGCGCAGCTGCGTGTCCAGGTCGAAAACCGTTACGCCTACAAAAAATGCCTGTGTTGCTTCGCATAAGCAGGTCGCCTTATGCGTGGATTTGGCTCCCGGCAACCAGCCCGCTCGCGGCGCATCCGAGGATAAACCGATGACACGCTATCAAACTTATGAACAAGAAATCCTTAACGGAATCGACACCTCGGACAACGGTATCAAATACGCAATCGAGGGATACGACCGGGGGTTAGGCCTCCCCGCCGAACCGTTAGAGAAAATTCAGGATTTCCTTGAACAATACAACAACGTGACAGAGCAGAATTTCAAACTCCGGTATTACCAGATACTGGCGTTGCTTTTCACCGAGTGTTTCTTGTCGGACGCGGCGGCAGCACCCGGGGCACCGAACGGCAAAAATATGCTCGCGTATTGGATGGCGACTGGCAGCGGGAAAACCCTCGTCATGCACCTCAACATCCTCCAATACCTTCACCATTTCTGTGAAAAAGAGGACTACCGCGTCCAACTCTTTTTGACAACGCCGCTCGCCGAACTCATTCAACAGCATCGGCGCGAGTTAGAACCTTACGTGCGCAAACTCAACGAGGTTTACAACAATCGGTTGGAACTGACAATCAACACCACACAGGCTCTCCTGCAGAAACCAGACGACTATTTCCGCCTATCGGAAGACGAACGCGTTCGCAGGCTGATCTTGGTGGACGAAGCACACATCGGCCTGAGCAGTAAGCAATCGGGTGAATTCCGAAAACTGCGCAGCCGGCTCAACGTTGGTTCCTCCTTCCTCTTCGAGTACTCCGCCACCTTCCACAACGTCGCGAAGGAACTGAAAGAGGCATACGACAACGCCATCATCTACCGCTACGACTACGCACGATTCTACGGCGACGGATACGGGAAGGACCATTTTTTCAAACCCATCGCCGCAGATCAAGTCGCCGATGCCGACACAGAAATTCGGGATAACCTGAACGAATGTTTCCACGTGATGGAAGACAAGTTGCAAACCTTCAAAAGGCTACGCCAAAGTGAAGAAATCGACATCGATCTGACGTATCACAGGCCCTTGATGGCGTTTATGGGACACACGGTGGAGAATCCCGACAAGGAAGGCGAAAACGATGAGGTGTCGGACATCCAAAAGGTGTTGGATTTTCTCGCGGCCCTGACAGAGGCAGAACGCCAGCGACTCCGTTCCGTTTTCGGCGGAGACATCATCGGGCCGCTCGTTGTCGCGCGCACTCCTGAAAACAACAACGAACTGCTCCTCTCCTACGGCGAAGGCGAAAAGTGGGGGATGATTAACGTCGGCGATGGACTGCGGTTTTACAACAGCATTGAAAACTCACGCATTGAAAAGCGCGAGGAGGTAATCACAACTTCACGCCTTCGCTTTGAAAACCTTGACGACGAAGGCAGTCCCATCAACGTCCTGATCGGCAGTCGGAAGTTTGCAGAGGGATGGAACTCCTATCGCCTCTCTGTCATCGATCTGATTAATTTGGGGCACTCCAAGGGCAACCTGATTATTCAGATTTTCGGACGCGGCGTACGGCTCCGCGGAAAAGGCAGCAACGGCAAACGGCGTTATCTTGCCCACAATGACAATTATTACCTCCTCGCCCAAGACAAGGAAGCCGCCATTAGGAAATTGGAAACGTTGACTGTTTTCAGCTTGCAGCGCAGTTACCTTGAAAGATTTATTAAGGAGGTTCATGAAGGCGGTGTACCGCGGTTTCATACCTTTAAGGTACCGGTAACATCAACCTTCTTTCGAGTGGATGCAAACACGTCTATTGACTTTGAGGACTACCGGCACAAATTGCCTATCTTCAAACAGTCAGGCAGCGCGAATAGGGGTATCAAGCGTGTTTTTATCAGGAATGGCAACATTCGGTATACCTATCTTGATACCCGTGCGCGCTTGGAAAGCGCGCCTACCGCGGCTAACTGCATCGAAAAAAGCGGCACGCTCAACAATTGGCGCGTGCAGACGTTGGATTACCGAACCGATAAGACACAGCACGCACCGAATGTTTACGAAGAGCTCCGGCAATCCAATGAACGGTATCGCCGCTATCTGAATCGTGCAGGGCTCGCCGCCGTGATTCATCGCGAAGCACAGAAAAATCAGTTGCAAATCTATGCCGACAAGCAGATGCCGACGATAGACGATTTGCTCGCGTTAATCGAGGAAATCCGCTATCAGAAGCCCGCCGATGACCTGATTGCATGGACAGACCGGCTCAATCGCCGCGTGGCAATTGATGTCATCCGTAAACTGCGGAACCGCATCAACGCGCACATCAACCGCGCGAACTATGTCTACGAACCGTTAGCGCGCAAAGATTTTATCTATGAATACTCGGTGACAAAGGAATTCCAAACGCGCGAGGCATACGAGGCGTTCCTTGCGGCGGTGGATACCGCACGCAACACACGTGAGAATCCAGAGTCAGAGATTCAGAAATCGCTGGTGTTGTCGTTGGGAAAGCATCATCGGCATATTTACGAGCCGCTGCTGTTAGACCCGGCGGTCTGGGTAGAAGGGGCATCCCTGTCCCGAACAAGAGGAGGGACATCCCTGTCCCGACTCAACAATGTCAAAATCTCACCGGACAGACTAAATGCAGGCGAAAAGAAATTCGTCGAAGACTTGATGGAGTATCTCCGGCGATTTTCTCGTAACAGCGAACGATACGAATTCTATCTGATGCGGAACGTTGGGAAAATCGGTATCTATTTAGAGAGCGATGAGGGCAGCTATTTTCCGGATTTTGTGCTGTGGGCAATTGATACCACGCACGAGGTAACGCACATCCTCTTCATCGATCCGAAGGGACAGCGCGCCATCATTGACGATACAACGCTTCGTTATCATCCAAAAGTGAGACTGGCGCGTAAATCGGAGGACAAGACGCTGACGACGCTTGAGAAGCGGCTAGCAGCAACGCAAGGTCGAACGTTCTGTCTCCATTCGTTCATCCTTCTCCGAGACAGTTCTGAGCTCGGGAAGGGAAAATCGGATGCATGGATTGCCGAGAATATGATAGATTCTCACATTCTCCGCTTGAATTGGCACGAGAAAATGGAAGACGGCTCTACCAGCCCGTTTTCTAAGCGGAAGTCGTATTTGGAAGTGATGTTTGAGAGAGCCGGCATTGCGTTGAAATCAGGCGAGGGATAGGTTTCCCTCGCCTGCCAGAAAAACAGCGCGCGTCTATTGCATCTCTGCGCTCCACATTTCAGCGCGCTTCATGAAGATGCCCGGGTCCGCCAGCCACGCCTCATACCCGAGCGCACGGTTATTGGTGAGGTAGTTTATCTTCTCATCAATACAGGCGGCGAGCTCAGCGTCTTCTAACGCGAAGGTGAAACCGCCGTATTCTACCTGTTCATCAAGCGCCGTAACGACAAGCGCGCCCCCGGAATCCGCCGCAACCTCGCCGTTTCCAATGCCGCCCCGGGCAACTGCCTCTATCTCACCCGCATCAAGTGCCGCCAGCAACTCGGATTCACCCAATTCGCTTCCAAGATAGACGACTTGCGGCATGTTCTCAGAAGGCGGATAGAGATGCGTGCGTCCCTCCAGATTCGGCGTCGCACCGGAAGCTTGGATAACGTAAGCATCCGTGCCATCGGCAACCACTGCGCCTTGCGGTGTCTCAACCCGCGTACCCGCAGCGAGAATCCCACCGGCATCGGTGAGAGCCGTCAACTGGAGCAGGCGGTTCTCGCCAGTCGTCCCCGGAAGAGCACCCACTCGGACATCGCTCGTTAAGTCTGCATGCGTCGCAAGACGCTCCGCATCCTCGGCGCGCACCAGAAGTGACTGCTGGAAGTTGATATGTCCAGACGTAAAGGTGACGCGCGGCGTGCCATCCGCATCGCGCGTCCGAGAATCAAGAATCGTAATCCCACCGCCGATCATATCAAACGCCGGTTCAGTTGATTTGAGCCAGATGCCGTCCCAAGCCGGGATAGCCGTCCGTTTAAACGATAGCCCAGCACCTTCCATCGCCTCCAGTGCCGTCAGCAAGTCTGCCTCGTAACCGCGATGCGTGTTGAATTCGGGGGAGCCCGGGTCTTCGTCGGCACTATAACTTACCGGCGCAAAAAACGCATAGAAGCCGACGTTGAGGACGCGCGTGCCATCGGTGCAGGAACGCACCGCGTCTGTGGAAACACTCTCCGGAGGGGCAACAACTTGTTGCACCCGCTCGCACCCTGAAAACAAGGTGACTGTCATAAGCATGAACGCCGCCAAAAGTCCGCAGGTTAGCGGGCATTTCCGGACAGGCGCGTTGACAAAAAATTGATGTAGCATGAAAACTCCTTCTTTGTAAAGAATCAAACTTTCGCGAGGGACAGGTTTTCCCTCGCGAAACGGTTAAAGTAACGTTTAGCGAATCGGATTACAAGCCATTGTTCTGATTCGGGCTGACGAACTTGTATTTAATCTCGCCAGGTTTGATGTAACCAAGCCGTTTCCTTGCGATACGCTGCTTGGTTAAATCGTCGGTTTTTAGCATCTCAATGCGATGCTTCATCGCGTCGCGCTGCGCCTCAAGCTCCCTGAGCTCCGCCTGATATGCCTGCTCAGCAATTTGGGCGGCCTGCCAGTCACCGTAGCCGTTGATGAACTGCTTGATACTGGCACCCAGCAAGGCGAGCGCAACCACGAATAAAATATAACGAAAAATGCGCATTTTTTGTTGTTCCTAGCGGTTGTTCAACTGGGTCCGGGTAGACAGCGTCTACTTCCCAGTTCGTCTTGACGTTGTCAAAACTTGTATGTCAGCGATAAGAGTACAAGGAACGTAAACATCGACAACGTCGATGTGGCCTGGTAAGACAACCTCACTTGAACAAGGGCGGCCAGCCGAACGCATTGCGAAATACTAAAAACGCGTGCCTCTCAGGTTATAGAAAACCCCTTTGCCGCCAAAGACAGCACTCCCCTTGAGTTCTTCCTCAATGCGGAGAAGT
This sequence comes from uncultured Poribacteria bacterium, assembly GCA_958296135.1. Classification (GTDB taxonomy): domain Bacteria; phylum Poribacteria; class WGA-4E; order WGA-4E; family WGA-3G; genus AGPOR5. The sequence continues at coordinate 1,321,320 of CATQHZ010000001.1, read as the reverse complement.
TGGTTATATTTGCAGACCCGGTCGGTGCGGGAAAGCGAACCTGTCTTGATTTGTCCGGTATTCGTGCCGACAACCAGGTCAGCGATAGTCGTATCCTCCGTTTCGCCAGAGCGGTGCGAGACGACAGCAGTGTAGTTAAACCGGCGCGCGAGTTCAATCGCCTCCAGCGTCTCTGTCAGCGTGCCGATCTGGTTCACTTTGATCAGGATAGAATTACCGATGCCGCGCTCAATGCCCTGTTCCAAGCGGAGGGTGTTGGTAACAAAAAGGTCATCGCCGACGAGTTGGACGGTGCCGCCGATTGCTTCGGTGAGGAGTTTCCAACCGTCCCAATCGTTTTCATCGAGGCCGTCCTCAATCGAGATGATAGGGTATTTCGCGCAGAGTTCGCTGTAAAATGCCACCATCTCTTCGGCGGATTTCGCCGGTTTTGCCTCGGCGTTCAATTCGTAGATGCCAGTCTCTGCGTTGTAAAACTCACTGGAAGCGGCATCCAACGCCAAGAGGACATCGTCACCGGGCGTGTAATTCGCGCGCGCTACCGCTTCAAGAATAACCTGGATGGCTTCCTCATTTGACTGCAAGTTGGGCGCAAACCCCCCTTCGTCGCCGACAGCCGTGTTACAGTCGCGCGCTTGCAAGACAGCCTTCAGGTTGTGAAAAATCTCGGCACCCATCCGCAGTGCTTCGGCGAAACTCGCCGCCCCTGCTGGCATCACCATGAACTCTTGGATGTCAACGTTGTTATCGGCATGCGAACCGCCGTTGAGGATATTCATCATCGGCAGCGGTAACTCTCTCGCGTTCGTCCCGCCGATATAGCGGTAGAGCGGCTGGCCGAGTTCATCGGCGGCAGCCTTAGCGACAGCGAGAGAAACGCCCAAAATCGCGTTCGCGCCGAGACGACTCTTATTCTCAGTGCCATCAAGGTCGCGCATCGCTGCATCAATCTGGCTTTGCGCGAAGGCATCGTAACCTTGCAGGGCATTGGCGATAGCGGTATTGACGTTGTTGACAGCTCGCTGCACGCCTTTCCCCAAGTACCGGTGCGCGTCCTTATCGCGCAATTCCACAGCCTCGTGCTCGCCGGTGGACGCACCGGAGGGAACAGCAGCTCTGCCGAACGCCCCTGATGCTAAATTAACGTCTACCTCCACGGTAGGGTTACCACGTGAGTCCAAAATTTCTCTCGCATGGATATGGATAATTTCTGACAATGGATTCAGTTCCTTTCTTTGCGTAGATTTCCGAAGAAATCCACGGGTTAATTTTTCTTACGGTGAAAACACCAACGAAACCGTAGGTTGAGGGCCTGTCCCTCAACACCGAAGACACCGACAAAACCGTAGGTTGAGGGCCTGTCCCTCAACACCGCAAAGACACCAACAAAACCGTAGGTTGAGGGCCTGTCCCTCAACACCGAACTTAACCTGAATATCGCGAGGGACAGGCCCTCGCGATACGGCTAGCAGGCAAGACTCCAACGAAACCGTAGGTTGAGGGCCTGTCCCTCAACACCGAACTTGAGAGGATAGCCTAAAGGCGCGGATGTCGCTCTGGATATTCCACGGATCTGTAATTTCCAAAAACGCCCACTTCCCAAATCCGCCGTGGTTGTTCACCGCCGGCACCCACAAGTTTTTGGCGGTATCCACCTTCTGACGTTTATCCTCGCGTTCAACCCCGGATACCTCAAGCATCAGGTTGACAACGTCTTCACCGTCTTGGATACGGACGATGAAATCCGGAACGTAGTGCCGCTTCTCCAAGTTGTGAGTGAGATACGGAATCGTGAAACCTAAGTGATGATTTTTCACGTAAGCACGCACTTCATCCATCTGCTCCAATGCCGCCGCCGCTTTCTGCTCCCACGACTCCGTGTCCGCAACGACATGCGAAACGTGACACTTCTCCGGATGTGTGCTCCATACCGGTTTGGCCGTCTCAAACGCGACGTTTCGCGTGGAACCGAGAGGCGCGCCCAGTATCGGAAGCAAGGGCAGTGGCCGCGCTGACACCTCGTTGCTGTGGAGACGTTCGGCACGGAGGATGGCACTATTGATACGGTGCGCCGCTTTTCGCGCAATCTCGTCAATACGAAAGCACTGCGGATAAGTGTTGTCTTTGTAGTTAACACACTCTTTCAGCCACCGCCGCGTCATACCGAGCAACTGCGGGAAAAGCCAATGTCGGACATCGCCATCATCGTCCCGAAAGTAATGTTCCAGAAGCACCCTTGCAATGTGGAATTCGGTTTCCTGAACGCGAAATCTTGTTGAATAGAGGGCTTCGCCTTCAATAATTTTGCCGGTGATATCGCTGACTTCTATACGGCTAGGAATCTCCGCAGTTGAGACTTGATACCGCGACTCTTCGGTGAAAACAGCCCGCAGCTTTTCAGGCGGCACGTGACGGCGATACCCCACCACGTTCGGAAACGTGATTTCACACGCAGCGCGCTCCTGCAGTGCCTCTACAAAGGTAATCGGCCGCTGTCGTGGCGTGCGGCCAATGCCGGTCGCGGGAATAAACGAGAACGGTACACCGTAGACAGCGGCGTATTCCGGTGGAAACGTTTCTAACGGAATTTCCTCGCCGTTGACGTTAAGCGTCGACAGTTCGGTGTCGTAACTGGAACGGCGCAACCCTCTGCCAACGACTTGTTCGCAGAGCAACTGCGTGCTGAACGCGCGAACACCGAGGATATGCGTCACCCGTTTCGCATCCCAGCCCTCACTCAGCATAGACACAGAGACAACGCACTTAATCTGCTCACCGAGTTTTCCCTTTTGCCCGACAGTGTTCATCACCTCACGCAGAAGGGCTTCGTCGGTAACATTCTCGTCGTTGCGACTACGCTTGAACTGCGAAATTTCGGTCTGCGCGGCTTTCTTAAACGCGCTTTTGAGTGCCTCGCCGGACTCTAACTGCTTGCTATCAATGATAAGCGTATTCAGCTTCTCGCTCCACGCGCCGTTGACTTCGTTGTTGAAAATAGGGAGGTTCCCGGGAACAACCACGGTGCCACCGGCGTTGTCCTTCTTCTCCCAACCGGCAATCCAATCGTAGACACGTTTGGAGGTGCGCGTGTCGTTACAAACGAGAATCATTACGGGAGGTGTCAAGTCTCCCGGTTTTTTCTCCCACTGCTGATACGCGCCTTCATAGTTTTCGTAGAGGCTTCTGAGCGCAGTTTCTAACTCAGCGGGCAACTGCGGGCCCTCGCCTACCGCTCTTTTACGCAACTTTTTCCCGATCACGTTCCAGAGATTGCGATAGATAGGTGCCTCGCCAGTCATCGCATCGTCTGCAACAGGGACACGCGGTATCTTGGCGATGCCGCATTCAATCGCATCAATAAGCGCGAAATCAGAGACAACCCACGGAAACAGCACGCCTTCCGTGAGTCGCTGCCCGTTCGGTAACTTTTGGCTATAGCCGGAACCGCTGAGGAAGAAAGGTGTCGCCGATAAATCGTAAACGGTTTTGATGCCGAGTTTCGCTTGCACTGCCCCCAGGCCGCTTATCCACAGCCGCGCGCTGTCTGCCTCAGATGCCCGAATCTTCGTCGCCTGTTTCGGGCGATAGCAGTGGTGCGCCTCATCGTTGAGGACAATAATGTTCCGCTTCCGGCTGAACGCGCGGCAAACCCGGCTAACCATCTCGTCGCCGGTTTCATCAAGCTGGGCTCCGCCCTCACCGATGAGTTTCCTACCGAGCCGACTCACGTCGGCATTCTTCCGATGTTGGAACGCGTGGTAGTTCGTGACGACAATCTTCGCGTGGGCAAGTGCATTCCTGTCTTCGGGCGGCAGTAGGTTCATCGCCTCGTAGTAGTTGTCCGAGTGTTCCGGGCGTAGCACTTGGAGCCGGTCACGGATGGTCAGCCCCGGCGTGACAACAAGAAACGCATCGGAAAAGCGGGGATTGCGCGGCGCAGCGATTTTGTTCAACGTATGATAGACGATGAGCATCGCCAACACGACAGTTTTGCCACTCCCCGTCGCCATCTTGAAAGCGATGCGAAAAAGCCCAGGATTCGTATCCTCATTTGTCTTCGTGAGGATGCTATGAATTGAACCACTTCGCCGCGGATCTGCCACTTCGTGGATATAGATAGCGGTTTCCACAGCCTCGCGTTGGCAGAAAAACAACCGGAGCTCTCGGGTTGTGTCGTTCCAATGTTTCAGTAAGCGTTTCGTTGTGTCCGTTACGCCGGGGTAGCCGCTTGTCCGCCAAGCACTGACTTCTTCGCGCACCCGGTTGATGAAGGCGTTCGCCTCTCGGAGTTCTGGCACGTGCAGTTCCAGCTGCGTCTGAACCTCTTTTGGCTGCTGCCTCGGTTTCGGCACCGGGATGAAGTATTCACTTCTACGTCTTCCGTTGACGATGTCTTCGGTGATGCCGCGTTCATCGAATTTGAAGTGGCGTTGCGGTTCGTCAAACGGACTGTTGATGACAGGGTTTTCTATGTTCACTTTTGGCATGTGAGTGGTTTCTCCATAGACAGCATCATTTAGTTCAAAACCAATACAAACGGTTAGTTTTTTGCACGCCTTTCACCGCGCCTTTCATACAAAAGACGGAGGTTATCCTCACAAACGAAGTCAATTGTCAATCCATTCCGAGAGAATGCCTCGCGGAATCCGTACCAATTGCTATCTACCGCTTGTAAGACCGGCACTTTTTGGCGATGCACGTCTTCATAAACGACAGCGACAGCGATAAATTTTTTGTCGGCCGGGTCAAACCCGCTTAATGCCGGATCGGTGGGGAATTCTTCAAATCCAGTTCCATCTGTCAAAGGCGTGATATGCACCTTCACGCACTGTTCCGGATTCTCGTGGTTTCGCATCAACCACTCCAAAAATCCCCAGCCGGTTCGCGCCGCTGTCGTTGAACCGTCCTCTTCATAGTCCGAATACTCGCCGAGGATTTCCCAGTTGTCATCAATGACGACTCTCTCTGAGCCCTCAACAATCCGGTCTAGCCGTTCTATGCATGTATGGACGCATGCCGGCCATGCCTGATCTGCCATCCCTTTCGCAACCAAGATAACGTTAGTATCTACGACAACAGCGTCCATTATCCCTCCGTTCGCTTCTGACGTTTCATTTGGGCCTTCGTCATTTTAACAAGGTCTCCTCTGACAGTGCCAAAGAAGTCTGGCGGCCAGTTTTTGATGTTTCCGAGTTCGTCAAGTTCCAACGATTTCATTTCGGAAACACCCTCCTTATTTTCGCAAAAATAGAGGGCAGTCTTGTCCGCGCCAATCTTTTCTTCCGCGATGCGAAGCTGCAGCCGAGTCAGCAGATGTTCGCTGTGGCTCTCCACCAAGACCTGGAGATTCCGTTCCGTGACAACCTCTATCAGCAAATCCGCCAGTTGCGATTGCACCTTTGGATGCAGGTGGATGCCCGGCTGCTCCAGAATGAGTGTTGAGCCCTCCGGCGCATAATAACAGAGAACGAGCACCGGGAGAAATTGCGATAAGCCATAGCCCATGTCAACGAGCGTTACCTCAGGACTGACGCTGTCTTTTTTGATGCGAACTTCATAATCCCTACCATCGCCGTTAGGGCTCAGCCTCAGCGAAAAGGAGTGGGCAAGCTCCATCTCGTGGAGCCATTTTGATATCTGTTCCTCAATCGGGACAGCATCTTCTTTATCGGAAGTTTTCAGTTGTAGCACCCGCGCGGAGAGCAGAGCGTCAATCGTTTTATCGCCCCACAACCCGGTGTCCTGCGGATGGCTGCCTTCCCAATGATAACATCGCTGCGGCGTAACCCGAGCCGGCCCGAGGTAATAGACGCAGGAAAATTGATGCTCAAACGCAGAGGTGAGCGGCAGTAAAACGAGTGACCCGGAAGCGGCCACCCCATAGCAATTCTGGACACCCCCAACTGCTAGCACTGTCTTATCAAGCGAATTTTTATAGGACACAGTCTTCGCCGCCCATTCAATACCTGGAACATCACGCGAGTCCAAACCATAACGAAGGTACTCAACAAGGAGACTATCCTTGTTTCTATGAATAGACGTGCTAAGAGTGAAGTGATGAAAAGGCACCGGGAGAGACCTCTCACTACCGTCTGGCTCCTCTCCATACACTTCAATGGACAGTGGTTCTTGAGGTTGGCACCCACATTCTAACTCTAGCGAAGCATCGGTGTCATGTCCATGAATCACATCGCGGAAACTCCCCAAATTCACCAACGAAGACTCATCACCGAAAAACAGCACGTCCTCGCGGCCGATCGTCTGCTTCAGCAGCAGCAACATCTGCAACAGACTGCTCTTCCCAGAACTATTCGTCCCGAAAAACCCCGTCAGCGGTGCAAGACGTACCTCCCCGCTGTCAACCCACGACTTGAAGTTTTTCACGCGGATATGCGTAATCATCGCTTTCAGTCTCCTTTAACTTTAATTATACCACATCACGCGCCGAAATGCAACTTTTGACAAAAATCACAGCCCGCCCCAGTAGGAGAGACCTCCCGGTCTCGATTTCCTGCCCCGGTAGGAGAGACCTCCTCCCGGTCTCGATTTCCTCCGCCGGTAGGAGAGACCTCCTGGCCTTGATTTCCCCGGCAGGAGAGACCTCCTGGTCTCGATTTCCTTCCTAAAAAATCACACCTCATAAACCTTCAGCACCTCATCGCCATAATGATTAATCACTTTCACGGCGATTTTGCCGGCGGCAGGCCGCACAAACGGAAGACTCTCTGTCCGATACAAACGCTCCCACGCAGCCTCATCAATGTTGTCACCCAACGTCTGCTTGAGTTTCTTGTAGGGTTCGTCCGCGCCCGTGAAATAGGCGTGCCGCACGAAGAACGCCTCATCGTTGTAGTCCGTGTCAATAAACCAACACGCAATCTCATCAGGGTTATCCGAACGCACCAAGCCTTGCCGCGCATCGAACACATCAACTCCCAACAACTTTACGACAAACGTGTCGTCAGGCTGACGCTGGATTTCTATATCCGGTTCGCCAAAGTTCATGAAGAGATTGCCCGCGCCGGTGTTCTTGAGCTCGCCTATCATCAGCTCCGGACTCATCTTAACAGGAAGAATCGGGAGGATTCCGACGCGCGTCCGCTCATCTGCCGTGTATCCCTCAAAAGCGAACCCTAAAACGATGAGCTGCTTGAACTTCGGGATGCGCCGCATCGCCTCGCGCGCCGCACCTTCCATCCACTGCCTACCCACAGTTTCATACTGCGGCCCAATGCTAATCGCGACGCTTTGCGATTCACCGCTCTCGTCTGAGTACGCCCCCTCCGCATGGAGATACTCGCCGGGGAACAGCGACAGCCAGTCAAACGTCAGCCGTTGTGCCTTGATGCGACTCTGCACGCCCGCACTCTTCAAATGCTCCACGATATGCGTGTGAAAATCCGGCGATGCCACCGGCGGTGCGGTATCGGCTCCCTCTCGCATGCGGTGCGGCGATAAACTCTCCACCGTAAACGGACCGGCTATACGCGTCCGCTTCCGGTCTTCACGCGGCCGATCGTAGAGAATTTCATGGGTAGCGCGCGCCGCAGTGGAGGCATCCATCTCCGCCTGCCGCTCGCGCTTGAGAGAGTGCCACTGCTGGTGCAACCGCTGCGTCTCCACGCTCCACGAAGAATCGGGTTCTTGAGGGATGTCCCATTCTTCCCACTTTACCCCCCCCCCTTACCTATACTTGAGTTAAGTAAATTCCGAATCTCCGCTAATTTCGGTGCATACGCCGCATGGATGTCGTCAATCTCAAGGTTGTTCGCCATATCCGAGAGGCTGATGTGCGGCGCGGTTTTGTAGGCGAACCCCTGTTTGATGTCAACCGCATCTGCCAACTGATAATAGGGATACACAGCAGACATAAGTCTCGTGCGCGCCAAAGCGAGCGCAACACGGGACGTGTCTATCGTTATCCATCGTCTGCCCCATTGTTCAGCGACGTAAGCGGTGGTGCCGCTGCCGCACGTCGGATCGAGGACAAGATCTCCCGGGTCGCTCGTCATCAGGATACACCGCTGGATGACTTTGGGGTTCGTTTCCACGACGTAGGTTTTTCCAGCCCCGCCCCGTCCGGTGTCTGTCCAAAGATTCGTAATCTCTCGCCCTGGAAAATCGCCTGCATAACGGACATAGTTCAGCGTAATTTTTCTTGCAACAAGCCTACTCTGTTTAGCAAGCCGATCAAAACCTTCAGGACTTGTCGCCCAGCCTCTACCTCGTGAAGGGATAAAAGTCCTTCCTTCAAATTCGTATTTAGCAGTAGCCCCTCCAGCAGTCTGCGATGATGCCAAGACAATCTGAAACCTCCGACTGTTTTCAGGTAAGAGCGCGGGGTTTTTCTTCTCAGCACTTGTCATTCCGCGGCGTGTTCCATCCGGCAATTCAACTTGGGTGTAGGAATTAAGGAGCGGATCGGGCGCACGCTCATCCCATTGCATATAGAGCTGCCGATATTTCATCTGCTCCTTATCCTTTGCATACCACAAAAGATAATCGGAGATTGCGGCGAGCCCGGATGAGGAAGTCATTCCGCCACGTGTCCACGTGATGGTGGAGACAAAGTTCTCATCACCGAACACCTCATCTAATACGCATCGGACGCGGTGGACGTTTTCATCGCCGATCTGGACAAAGATGCTCCCGCTGTCGGTGAGCAGTTCGCGCGCAACGGTGAGCCGGTCGCGCAGATACGCCAAATAGGAGTGGATGCCGAGCTCCCACGTATCTCGGAACGCGCGGATCTGTTCCGGTTGGAGCGTCACGTCCTCCGTTTTCGTATCGCCGACGTTCGGTTTGCGCGTGCTAACCTGCCAGTTACTGCCGAATTTGATGCCGTAAGGCGGATCGAAGTATATCGTCTGCACTCGGCTTTTAAGCCCCTCTTTCTCGGCGAGGGAGTTCATAACGAGGAGCGAATCGCCCAAGATAAAGCGGTTGTTCCAATGCTGCTCGTGCTGATAGAATTCAATACGCTGCCCAAATTCTAGCGCGTTGAATCCCTCAAAGAACAGCTCGGTTTGCGCGGGTTTGGTCTGTGATTTTTGCGTGCGGAGTGCCTCGATAATCGCCTGAGGCTGGATGTGCTCCTGCGCGTAAATTGGCACGGCGTGCACACTGAGTGCCTCGCTATTCTGTGCGTCTTTGCCGCGCCAGACGAGCTGCGGGTCCAACGCGGTATCGCGCGGGTAGCGGACGGTGTCGGGTTGCGTCTCGGCATCTTCAGCGAAGCCGCTGAGTTCCTGCGTTGGGTTGTTCGCGCGCTTGTCGCGGTGTTGATAATGATCGATCGGTTTTTTGGACATAACGTGTTTCCTTTGCTATTCCTCAATTACAGCATCGGCGAGGAGATAGGCGGCGGCTAAAAAAATCAGACTATACCCAACTAACAAATTCAGCCACATCCCGCTTGCCACCGTCCCATTGACGAGCAGGGATACGGTGCATTTCGCACCGCCCATGATAATCGGGAGGACGAGCGGCAACAAGATGACAGAGAGGAGGCTTTCGCCGCCGCTGGCACTCGTTGACATGCCTGCCAGTAGCACGCCGACAGCACAAAATCCGAGCGTGCCGATGCTCAATACGCCCATCAATTTCAGCAGCACGCCTACCGTCACCAAATTAAGGAGATCCAAGAATTGCAGCGCAATCGGCGTGATGACAACTTCTAACAACGACAGAAAAATGAGATTGCTGATAACCTTAGCGAGGTAGAAGTTGCTGGCATCAACGCCTGTCAGTCGGATACCGTGCAAGGCACCACTCGTCCTTTCAAGCGTCAATGAACGGTTTAAGGTGATAATTCCTGCGAAGATGAAAGCGGCCCAGAGGACGCTGGCGGTGAGTTTGCCGCGCTCCGCTTTCTCAGGGAAAACCGGCCCGAAGGCGAACGCGAAGATGAGGACAACCAGCAGGCTAAAGACAAAGATTAAAGCCAGCGTCTCTTTTGAACGGAAGTGGAGCCCGAGGTCTTTCCGAATGAGCGTGCCGATGTGACGGAGGGTTTCCTTCATCAACGTTCCCTTTTCTGCGTGAGTAGGTTAAACGTAAAGCGAATGCCGTAGGCGCGGTTTGCAACCACGCCTAAAGCCGGTGCCTGCTATTGCGATAGCGCAGATGGAGTGTTTGACGGCGGTGGCTCATCAAAGGGTTGTCCTTGCGCCGCCGCAGCCAGCCGCCGCTCATTCCACGCCGCCCACTCCCGGTCGCGCTCGGCGATGCCCTCCGCTTTCCCCTTAGCTTCCGCCTTAGCAATGCGCTGCGCGCGCTCATCCATGAACATTCTATACTTAATCATCAGCCAACCTCACTTTGACTGCTTGTAAGGCGAGGGACAGGCCCTCGCCCTACGGAAACAAAGGAGCGTTTCCCACGCGTTATTGCGGGGGTGCAGGTGGCGTATTCAACGGCGGTGGCTCATCAAACGGTTGTCCTTGCGCCGCCGCAGCCAGCCGCCGCTCATTCCACGCCGCCCACTCCCGGTCGCGCTCGGCGATGCCCTCGGCGATGCCCTCCGCTTTCCCCTTAGCTTCCGCCTTAGCAATGCGCTGCGCGCGCTCATCCATGAACATTCTATACTTAATCATCAGCCAACCTCCTAATTCAGTGATGAGCATCGTGTGGAAAATCGCAACGGGAATGAAGAGTGTGACATGCCCAAAGATAGCGATGAGCGTCTCGGCGAACCCAATCCCCTTTCCGATTTCGTGATGCCCGACGATAATATAAAACACGATGACTTGAGCCAAAAAGATAAAAATGCCCGGCTTCTCCCAGACTTGTCTGAGACTTAAGAGCGATATCCGCTGCTCTTTCACTAGAATTCTCCTTGCGCGCCGCTACTATGCATTATAGCATATCCCGCAGAATGCATGCAAAACGCATCCGAAATTTTCAAACCAGATTTACCACCCGCTCCTCATATAACAGCACCAACGCGCCCATCGCAATGTCATCTTTCCTCGCGACTGCCTCCAACTCGCCGTTTATCATGAAAAGAAACCTTGTGCCAGCAAGATAGCCTAATTCTGTGTTGTGTGTGGTGATGATAATGCCCTTGCCTTCCGCCCGTTCCCGCGCAATGCGCTGGAGGACAAACTGCTTGGCAGCAGCATCAAGCCCAGAGAAGGGCTCATCGAAGAGCAATACCGAAGGGTGATGAAGCAGGGCCCTCGCTATCATAAACCGCTGCGTCATGCCACGTGAGAAGTGCCGAAGAGGTTCATGGATAAAACGGTTCAACCCAACTTCAGCGAGGAGCGTCGTGCAGCGTTCTTCTAATTGCGCAATGCCATACATCCGCCCGAAGAATTTAAGATTTTCATAAGGACTGAAATCGGGATAAGCCAAGGATTCATGGATGACGACACCCAGCGCGCTGCGGACGTTGAGGGAATCCGTAAGCGCGGCCGTGCCCTCAATCTCAAGCTGCCCGGACGTTGGCCGGAGGAGCGTCGCGAGAATTTTCAGCAGCGTCGTCTTGCCCGCACCGTTCGGACCGAAAATTGTGACGACTTCTCCAGCGTCAACCGCAATGTCAACGTCTTTAACAATCGGGCGATGTCCGAAGTGCTTTGTGATGCCGGTTGCACGCAGACGCATAGGGAAACCCCGAAATGGGTAAGTACACAGAAACAGGCGGATAGGAATAGCCATCCGCCTGTCCGATAGTTCAAATGCGCGAACGAATAAAAACGACATCCGCCCGCGCTCGCAAGGCATGCCGCTACATCAGACGGCGGATAACCGCCTCGCCTTGCTCCTTAGTAATGCCGAGAGGCTGGTGAGCCATCGGGCCATTTTCCAAAACGGGCTCCATCTGCTCCAGCGAGGGCCGTTCCGTATCCTGATAGAACAAGCCAATCGGAATCTCATCCCCCCACTTGACAGCCTCCTCCAGCGCAGCCGCCTTATCAGACACATCGTGGGATGCCGGAAGCTCCTGAACGCGCGGTTTAAAGAAGGCAAAGGTATTGTCCTTATTGAACGTGACGCAGGGACTAAACACGTCAATGAGGGCAAATCCCTTGTGCTGCATGCCGTTATACATCAGGTCTGTCAGTTGCCTTGGGTTACCGCTGAACCCTCTCGCAACATACGTCGCACCGGCCACGATGGCCATCGCAATCGGGTTAATCGGCTCCTCAACGTTGCCGAACGGCGTACTGTAAGTCTTCATACCGACAAGACTCGTCGGCGAAGCCTGCCCGACAGTCAACCCATAAATCTGATTGTTCATCACGACATAGAGCAGATCGACGTTCTTCCGCATCGTGTGAACGAAATGGTTGCCGCCGATACCGTACCCGTCTCCATCTCCGCCGGTGACGACGACGTTCATCTCGTGATTCGCTAGTTTCGCGCCAGTCGCCACGGCAAGGGAACGGCCGTGCAACGTATGCATCCCATACGTCCGGACATAGCCCGGGAGGTTTGATGAGCATCCAATACCGCTCACGGTGAGATGCTCATGGTTGCCGCGCCCGCTCTTCGCATAAGCCGTTTGGAGCGCGCGCAGCACACCGAAATCGCCGCACTGAGGACACCAGTCCGGACGCGTATCACTTGCGAAGTCTTTCGCCGTAGGCGCACCGACAACAGGTCTCTCTTTCACCCGCGTTCTTCTTTCACGTTTCGCCATCTGATTCATCCTCCTTTATTAAACGACAATCTCCTGATACGGAACATAGACACCCGGCTTGCCACCGAAGAGCTCACGCGCACCATCAACGATGTGATGCGGCATGAACGGCTCACCATCATACTTCCGGATGTGGCCATCCGCCTGAAAGCCGGTTTCACCGCGCAGAAACCGCGCGAATTGTCCCGTGTAATTGCACTCAACGACAATAGCATGCGCAGCCTTGTCAAGCAACGCGTCCACCATGTCTTCATTCATCGGGTAGAGCCACTTGAAATGGATGTGATTCGTCGGAAGCCCCGATTCAGTGAGTGCCTGCGCTGCTTCGCTGATGACGCTATGCGTGGAGCCCCATCCGACAAGTGTAATCTCCGCATCTTCGGGCCCTTCCAACGTCGGCGGCGGTAGGAGCGCCGCGATGCCATCCATCTTCCGCTGCCGTTTCTCCATGATGTCGCGACGCTTGTGCGGATCGGTAAATTCGTCACTGATCAGCCCACCATCTTCATCGTGGTCATCGGTAGCAACGACATGGACGTGGTCTGGGGTGCCGGGGAGGGCGCGCGGCGAAATCCCGCTGTCGGTAATCAGATACCGCCGATAATCACCGTTGGTTTGGGCAGCACCGGTTATCAATTCACCCCGGTCGATTTCCGGCTGCCAATTGATAGAATCCGGACTGAACGTCGAGAAGCCCATCGAGAGAGTCAAGTCGGAAAGCACCATACCGGGGCATTGAAACTTATCGACAAGATTGAAGAGTTCGGGAATCGTGTCAAACCCATCCATGATACTCGTCGGTGCAACGATGATTTTCGGGAAATCGCCTTGGCTGGCACCGAGAATCTGCCACAGATCGCCCTGTTCAGTTTTCGTCGGCAAACCGGTGGAGGGGCCGCCGCGCTGGACATTAATGACGACGAGGGGAATCTCCATCATCCCCGCGCTGCCGATTGCCTCCGTCATCAGGGCGAATCCACCGCCGGAGGTTGCACACATCGCGCGGCACCCGGCGTGCGCAGCACCGATAACCATGTTGATAACGCTGATCTCGTCCTCGCACTGCCGCACCATGATGTTCAAGTCGCGGGCATTGTCCGCCATCCATTTCAGGACACCGGTGGAGGGGCTCATCGGGTAGGCACAGTAAAATTTGACACCCGCGGCTGCCCCGCCCATCGCCATCGCCGAATTGCCATCAACGAAGGCGAGCGGCTCATGCTTCGTAAATTGTGCCGCAAACGACGTAAAATGCGCCGCAGCATAATTGTAACCAGCCCGCGCCACAGACAGGTTCGCGTCCGTCATCGCTTGTCCCTTGCGCTTCAGGAACGTGAGAACAATGATGTCCTCAAGCACCTTCAAATCACCACCTACCATTTTCAAAGCCACACCGAACATGCAGATATTCAGCATCAACTTCTTCCGGTCGGTGTTATCCGACAGCTCTTTGTAGGAGATGGGGCACAGCTGAATGTCGTCGCGTTCCGGTGCCTGCTTGACATCGTCGCTGTTATAGATAATCGCGCCGCCGGGTGCGACGTGGGGGAGATGTTTCTCCAGACTGTTCCGGTCCAGTGCGATAATCAAATCGATCTTGTCGCCGTGGTTAGCCACCGGTTCGGAACTGATTCTGACGGTGAGGAAGGTGTGTCCGCCGCGGATGATAGATTGATAAGCACTATAGGTGTAGACGTGCAGGCCGTGCCGAGCACAGATTTGGCTCATGCTTTTACCAACCGTATCTATCCCCTGGCCGGGCGCGCCACCTACAGCGATTACAAAGTCGTAATTTGCCATCTTGGCTCCCTTCATAAGAATTTTCGACGCGCGCGGCCGTCATCACAAGATAACGCTGGCACGCCGATAGGGCCTTTGTATGCTACTCCGAACAAGCGGTTGAAAACAGGAACCGCCCGCCAGAGTGGGTGAAACATATCAACTGAAATCGTTTGTTAACTTTTCACCTTTTTCATTATGCATAACCTTAAAAACATGTTACTTTCATTAATTATACCACATTTTCATCGCGATTTCAAATTTTTTTTCAATGCATCCCGAAAGCGTCAATTTTCGCCCAAAATTGAAACTTGGCGAGGGAAACCCTCGCCGATTCGCGCGCGCCGGGCCCGCGCCCCACGGTTTATAGCGGTGTCCTCTTAAACTAACGTCTTGAGTGCCTCTAATGCCGCTGGCGTGCCGATTCTTTCTAACGCGAAAACAGCATGGTGCTGCACACGTTCTGAGTCGTCCGCGAGTTTCTCGGTGAGGGCCGGGACTGCTGCCGCAGCCGGTTCCCCGATGTTGGCGAGCGCGTAGGCAGCATAAGTGCAAACTTCTTCGGAAGGATCGCTTAAGGCGTGGATAAGTGCAGGCAACGCGCCAACAGCATCCGCTCCCATGGAACTGAACGCGCGAACGACATATTCGCGAACTTCTTCGTCAATATCCGACAACGCCGCTGTCAGCGCAGGAACGGCAGGCGCGCCAATCCGAGCGAGGGTCGCGCTGATACAGAGCGCATGGTGCCGCCCGACAGTTTGCAACCGCTCCATGAGTGGTTCCACGGCAGGGCTGCCTATCTGTGCCAATGCATCGGCCGCCTGGTCGGAAATATCCCAGAGGTTCTCGGCGAGAGTCTCAATGAGCACGGGGATAGCAACTTCGCCGATGGCAATCAATTCAGCCTTCGCGGCATCGCGCACGTCGTCGTCCAGGTCTGATAAATCGTCAATCAAGTCGGTAACCGGGCTGTGCATTCATTCCCCCTTTTTGACGTACGCCAAAATGGCGATGAGGTTTCCGGTCTGCTCCGGGAACGCGTGTTTGTAATACCACGCCGAGAATTGGCGTTCGGCGCGCGTGAGCTCTGCCGTCAGCGCAGGCACCGTCAATTCGCCCATTCGCGCCAAGACCTCGGATGCCTGATTCGCCATCTGCTCCATGTAGATAGGAATAGCGGAATCTTCAACGTGCGAGAAGAATTCGGCACCATAGCCAGCCATGTGCCAGCACTCTTGGGTAAGCACATCGATGAGCTGCGGAACCGCCGGCTTGCCGATGGCAACCAATGCTGCCGCCGCGGCATGCCGCACGTCTGCATCCATGTGCCCCAACATGACAATCAATTCTGCGATCTGGTGGTTTCCAGCCATCTCATTCCTTTCTTTTGTATGAGTGTGGGGACCGGGCAGTCTCTCCTACCCCTTCCAATGACTCTAATCCCCGCTCTTTGCGCTGCGAGAGGGTTGCACTGAGACGTTCAGTCTGCTCGCGGCGCAATCGGTTGTAAACCCGTTCCGAGACGCGCTGATTTTCACGCGCGTCATCAAGATAGGTGATAAACTCAAGTCTCGCGACTCGGACATGCTCCAAGTCTTCATCGTTGAGCTTCCCAAGCCAGCCTGAATCCGGTTCCGCCCTCTCCTGCGTATCGTCTTCGCTCGTTGTATCACTGCGGTTGGCATCGCGGAGTTTGAAGAGCGCGGCGACGAAAAATCCACCCGCTAATGCCGCAGCAACCGCGATAAGTGCCATCTGCCCGAGGTCTGCCGATGTCTCTTGACTACCCGCGCCGAGTGTCAACTTCAAGTCAGGCCGCGCACCCACCGGAAACGGTTCATCCTTCGGATTGTTGTAAATCATGTAAATCACGTTGTGAATCGCTTCGCGCCGCTCCTCGCTAAACCGCTTGGATTGCGGACGGAAGTTGAACGCCTCCGGCACAAAAATGTAGAGCTGCTCCGTGCCAAAATGGAGGAGTCGGGACAAATCTAGCCCAGAATCCTCAACATGCAAAATGTAGGAGTAACCGAATTTCAACTGCCCCGGGGGCAAAGGCGTTGTCATCATAATCTGATTGGTTTTCGAGCTGACAGAGAGCTCGTGTGACGTGCGGCTCTGAAACCCTTCATAGCCGCGCGGCAGTCCTAAATGCAGGCCGACCGGTTGCGTATCGTGCACCGTTTGGAACGGTAAATCGTTCTGATTTTCAACCTGCAGCCCCTCCATGATACTCACCGCGCCATCTGGCGCGTGGCCTTCGGGCGGCGGTCCGATGACAAGCGTGTGTGCTTTAATCCGAATTTTCGACCGGTCATCGCTCAGCGCACCAATGTCAATGTTAACCGTGAGATTCGGTGCCCATGTGGACAAAACCAGGTCCTTCTCCACGTATTCAGAGCCTTCGTCACTGGTAGCTACAGTATAGTGGACACTCGGGTCAACGGGTAACCCATCGAAGCGATAGTTTCCGCTCTCATCGGTTACCGTATCCTGCGTTTCAACGGTATCCGCTCGATGCACACTGAGGGTTACAGGGTGAGCGGCAAGCGGTTTATCCAACTTTTTGTCCGTAAGTTTGCCGTGGATGTAGCCGACTTCGGCGTGGGCGTATGTCACGCAAATGAGAAGTGCGGCTATCGCGATGCTAGCGCGTTTCCAAAACGCGCCTACCGAATACGTTGTTAGGGGCTCTGTCAAGACTAAATGAGACATGTTCCTTATCCGCGTTTCTGCCGTTTGAATCGTTCAATTTCTGCTTCAACATCTGCTTTAGCATTGGTTTCAAGTTGCTGGATGACGTGCGCAGTCTCTTGTAAGAGGGCGGCGCGTAACTCCCGATAATCCGCTTCAGAGAGTTTGCCGGTCTCGTAGTCCTCATCAAGTTCTGCCAAAGCGGCGTAGCTGCGTTCGCGTTCCAGCAAGAGGGTTTGCACGCGTGCTTCGCCCGGTTCAAGCTCCATAGGTTGCGCTGGCGTTTTCGAGAATAGCGGATACGCCAAATATACCAAAAGCACGATGCCGAGGATTATCATCCATAAGAGGACGAGTAGGGACATTATGGAACTCCTATCACTTTTCCTGCTTATATTTTTCCAATTCCGCCTCAATCTGTTCAACAGCGGCATCGGAAACCTGGGTAGAACGCGGCTGCTCCGTCGCAACCTTCGGCTTTCTCAGCTTCAAGAGAATGGCGAGGGCAACGCCGCCAATCAGGATAAGAATGACGGCCGGCGCAATGTAGGCAATCAGATTGATGCCCTCCGCAGGCATGAGCGCATAAAACTGGGGCCCGTAAGTTTCAAGGTAATCCGCGCGAATCTGCCCGACAGTTTCGCCCGCGTTCAAACGCCCGCGGAAATCGGCTTCAACCGCCACCGCAGTGCCACACACACAGACCTGGATTGTCTCCTTGACACACCCGCAGTAGCAGTAGACACTACTCATCAGTTCATCCAATTGTGAATCAAATGAGGAGTCGCCTCGCGCGCCGGGGACAGCGGTGGCGAAAGCGAGGACGAGATAGAATAACCAAATACCCGGCTTGTGCCAACGTCGCGAGCTGCCCTGGGAAAGAGAGATTGGCGAACCAAATACCGTTCGCCGAACGTTTCGCGCGCATACGAAAAACATGCTTTATTCCTCTGGTTTGGGTTGATGTTTCTCCGCGATAGCGACAAGGCCGCCTAGCACCATCACCGCAACGCCGAGCCAGACAACATTGATGAGCGGGTTGTGATAAACCTGAACGTTCACGATGCCGCCGTTATCAATATTCGGCGGTAGATCACCGAGAGCAATGTAAAGGTCATTTGCACCGAAATGGCGGATAGCAGACTCAATGGTATCCGTTTCGCCTTGCCCGGTTTTCTCGTAGTAGTGGCGCGCCGGCTTCATCTCGCCGAGCGGTCTGCCGTTCTTTTCAACGTCAAATACCACGCCAGCGCGCGCGTAGTTCGCATGCCGCTCCTGAAACCAGTCTTTCATCGTGAGATTGAAGGTGCCTACCTGCATCGATTCGCCGAGTTTCAATCCGTCGGATTCCAGCAGGAAATAACCTTTGGAGCCCATGATGCCGATATAGAGGATGACAATGCCGATGTGGACGATATAACCACCGTATCGGCGTTTGTTTCGCATCACGAGGCGCGTCAAGCCATCGAAGAAGGAACCTTCCTGTCGTTTGGCACGCAGCTTCGCACCGCGATAAAATTCGCTAAAAATTGCCGCCAGCACGAAAACCGCGGCGAAACTACAAAGCACCGAGTAAATCGGCATCGGATTGCCGCGCCACGCGAGAAATCCCCACGTCAACGCACCCGCAATCACACCGATACCGAGAGGAGAGACAAACATCCGGCGGAAATTGTTCGGTGTCAATTTCTTCCACGAGATAATCGGACCGGCTCCTGTCAAGAAGAGGAGCAGCAGACCGGGGATGATAACCACTTGGTTGAAAAACGCCTCAGGCACGGATGCCTTCTCGCCGTTAATCGCTTCGGAGAGAATCGGCCACAACGTGCCCCAGAGAATAATCAGCGTCAAGCCGACGAACAGCCAATTGTTCAGCACAAAAGCACTCTCGCGCGAGAGGAGAGATTCCAGCCGGTTTTCACTTTTGAGCCGTTCCCGCCGGTAGACAATGAGCGCGATAACCCCGGCAGTTGAAGCGAGAATGAAGCCGAGGAAATACCAGCCAACGTTCGATTGCGCAAAAGAGTGAACAGAAGTAATAATGCCGCTTCGCGTGATAAAAGTGCCCAATAGCGTGAATTGGAACGCCAACGTAATGAGGAGGACATTCCACAACTTGAACATGTGCCGCTTCTCTTGAATCATCACGGAGTGCAGATAGGCGGTGCCGAGGAGCCACGGCATGAAGGAGGCATTTTCAACCGGATCCCAGGCCCAATAGCCCCCCCATCCCAGTTCGCGATATGCCCAATTGCCGCCGAGTGTTATCCCAATAGTCAAAATAATCCATGAGAACAGCATCCATCTTCGGGAGCGGAGTATCCAATTGCTTCCGACGTGTCCGGAGGCGAGCGCGCCCACCGCGAAACCGAACGGCACCGTCATGCTAATCCAACCGATATACAATGTCGGCGGATGGAACGCCATGCTCGGCGTTTGAAGGAGCGGGTTCATCCCTTGCCCATCGGGGGCCACCTGTCCACCGGGAAACCGGACAAGTGGATTATAGACACCGTCAGTGATGCCTGTCACCAATAGGATAAAAAAGAGCTGCACGATGGCGATTGGCACCAGCGCGTAATCGGCGAGGTTATCCCTGGTGTGCTTCCGACTCTGCCACACCACGAGCACACCAGAAAGGGTGAGCAGCCAGAGCCAAAAAAGCAAAGAGCCGGACATTCTCCCCCAAAGAGCCGTAATTTTATAGAGCAACGGCTGGGCCGCACTTGATACCTCAACGACATAGCGCATGGAGAAATCGTCCGTCACAAACCCGTAGATGAGTGCACCTGTCGAGATACAGGTGAGGAAAAACGTCGCGGCGACAGCGTTCCTACCGCTCTGCACGGCTCTAGCGTTCCTCAAGCGTAACCCGACGCAGAGAAACCCAATTGCCCACAGGGCAGAGAGGACTGAGAGAGCTATCGCAGCTTGTCCGATTTCCGCTGTCATTTTTTACCTCTTTCTGTAACGAGCCCCGGTGTCGCGCTATCTGCCGCCTCGTATTTGGAAGCACACTTCGTCATCAGTTTCGTCGCGACGATGAGGTTCTGCGCAGCATCGTACCTGCCTTCCACAAACACGCTGCCGCCATCAACGAAGTTATCCGGTTTAAGCCGTTTGACGTAAAGCACGTTGACGGTTTCGTTGCCCTCCCGGGCGCGCACCGCAAAGGTGAGCTCAAAGTTGGCGGCATCCCAGGTAGAACTCCCCTCCAAAATAAGCCCATCGACTTGCACCCGCTGATTGTTCAGCGAGTCCGCTGCCGCGACGAGCCCCGCGGGCGTAAAATGGCGCACACTTGTGCTTTGAATGCCCGCTATCACTAAAAACGCCATTGCGATAAGCAGAAGCGCGCTCGCCGCAATGATTTTAACTCTTTTCCGTTTCACGTAAGCCCCCTGTATTTCGCTCGGTACCCAAAATGTTTGTCATGAAGATTCAGGAAATAAACGGGTAATTTTCTGCGATAGAAACGGGCGGATAGAGAAATCCGCCACTCTACACTTACAATGCCTGCACGCGTTCCGAAAAACATCCGATTCACTACTGAAACTTCATTAGAGACGGCCACAGTACCCGATTTTCACCGAACAGCTTTATGGCCAAGAACCTCTTTCATGAAGTCCATACGGAAATGTTATATGCAATTATACCACTTATCCAAAACAGATGCAAGTATTTTTTTATTCTTGACTTAAAATCGGATTTTACGTTAAAATTGGAACAGATTAGGCAATTCTGTTAGGAGGGTTGATACGCCATGAATCTCAATTGGCAGCATCATCCATGGACAGGCGTATTTCCAGCGACGCTCTGTCCATTTCATGAAGACGAATCCATTGACGAAACTGGATTACGTCTCTATATGCAGGAACTCGCAGACGTTGCGGGGATAAAAGGCGTTGTCTGTAACGGACACACCGGCGAGATTATGTCCCTTCGGCCACACGAACGGCAGCGCGTCACACAGATAACTGCCGCGGCTGTCGGCGAACGGGTGAAAGTCGTTTCCGGCGTCAGCGCGGAGGGAAGTCTACCCGCAATTGACGACGCGCTCGCAGCAAAGGAGGCTGGCGCAGATGCCATCCTGCTCATGCCCGCACACCACTGGATCCGCTTTGGCCGCACCTCCGAAACCGCTGTCGGATTTTTTCAAGACGTGGCAGAAGGCGCGGACATCCCCACCATCGTGCATCAATACCCCGCATGGACAAAGGCGAGTTACAGCCTCAACGAAATGCTGGAGATGGTAAAAATACCGCAGGTGGTGTGCATTAAAATGGGCACGCGCGATATGGCACGCTGGCGGTGGGACTATGAGCAGCTGAAGGAAGCCGCACCACACATCCCAATTCTCACCTGCCACGATGAATATCTGCTCGCCTCACTTTTAGAGGGCAGTGACGGCGCACTCATTGGTTTCGCAGGGTTCGTCCCAGAACTGATGGTAGCCGTAGTTCACGCCGCGCTCAACAACGATTTGCTCAGAGCCCGCAAAGCGCGCCAGCAAGTCGACGCGCTCGCACGTATCGTTTACAACTTCGGCGAACCGAGTAGCGACGCGCATCAACGGATGAAGTGTGCGCGCTGGCTGATGGGCAGGTTCCCCTCCATGACGATGCGGCGGCCGCTCCGGCCATTGCCGCCGACAGAAATTGAGCGCATCCAGAAAAGCCTCGAAGAGATTGGCTATACCAAGGAGCATATAGGTGCAACTTAAACGTTTTCACCTGCCAGCCTTGCTCGGCTGCTTTTGCCTCGGGCCCTTTGGCCCGAATCTAGCCGCTGCCGAAACCGCGGCGTAGAAAACTAAGTCGTTCTGACAAGGGCGGGAAATATGCTAAAATATGCATTAATCGGCCATGGAAGACGCGGAGCCGCGCATCTCGCAACAGCGGCGGCGTTGAAGGACACCTTTGAAATCGTCGCGGTGTGCGACGCGCATCGCGAATCCGCAGAAGCAGGCGCGGCGAAACTGGGTGTCCCTGCCTACACCGATGTCCGCAGACTCATTGACGAAATGGCACCCGAGGTATGCGATGTTGTCGTGCCGGCACAACTTCACCATATCGTCTCCTGTTACCTCTCCCGCCGCGGCATCTCGCATAACGTAGAGACGGGGCTCGCGCCGACGCTCGGCCTGATGGATATGATGATAGCGGATGCCGCCGAAAACGGCGTGAAACTTCAGACATCCGAGAACTTTCCATTCGTCCCAGTTGAGCAGTTCGTCTGCAAACTTATCAACGAAGACATAATTGGGCGCGTTCACAAGTCCTATCGTCTCTTTTCGACTACCGGGTATCACGGGCTTGCAGCGATTCGGTGCCGGATGAATGCAACACCGATAGCTGTCAGTAGCATCGGCCACTCGATGCCAGTGGTGCCTTACGTTGACAGAGCCAAACGCGATTTTCGTTCCGAAAACCTTGAGTTTTACGCCGTGGATTTTGACAACGGCGGCATCGGCATCGCCATGGTAGGCAATAAGAACGGCTGCCTCGGACGGAACCACCTCGTCGGTTTTGAGACGTGCGGCGAGCGCGGCACCATTATCACCAACGGAAACCAGGGGGCATCCGGCGGCGAAACGGTGAACGTTTGCACCGATGAGGACATCGCCCAACGCGCAGGAAAGGCACAAACCTACGCATTTCAGCGCGAATATAGCGCATCCGGCGCGATGCAGCGCATTTTTGTAGAATTACCTGCATCGTTGGGCGGCACTGTTGAGTGGTGCAACCCTTACCGCCACACCGATATCCCCGAAAACGGCATCTCACTCGCGACGATGCTGGATGGTATCGCGAACGCTGTGCGCGAAGGAACACAACCGCTCTGGACAGGCGAGATGGGGAGGGCAGACCAGGGCATGGTAATCGCCGCACACCGTTCGGCCCGGGTCAATAGGCAACCGGTGCCGCTCCCACTCGCAGCTGACCCGGCGGAAGAAGACGCGTTTGATAGAGATTTTGAGCAGCGGTTCGGAGCGCATCCCCGCGAAGATATTGAAAAAGCCTTAGCGGTTAATTTCAAGGCGCGCTAGACGAAAATCGCGCCGACAGGACGGACATCAATGAGTGACGTTAAAATTGCATTTATCGGATGTGGCGGCAATGCAAACGGCCACATGAATCAACTCTCTCAATTAGACGGGGCGCGCATCGTCGCCGTGTGTGACGTTCAACTTGAGCGCGCGCAAAGCGCGGCCGAAAAGCACAACGCGCATCCCTATACTGAGCATCGCGCAATGTTAGAACGCGACGACTTAGACGCAGTCTATCTCAGCCTCCCGGTCTTCGCACACGGGCAACCGGAACTTGACGTAATCGCGCGCGGGTTACCCTTTTTCGTTGAGAAGCCCGTGGCCATCAACATGGACATCGCCCGCGAAATCGAAGAGCAAGTCGCGAAGGAGGAGTTGATTACCTGCGTCGGCTATCAACTCCGCTACCTCGGCTCAACGCAGATAGCACGCGCGATGCTGCAGAACACGCCGCTAAACATGCTAGTTGGCAAATATTGGTGCGGGACAGGACACGGAAACCCAGACACTTGGCTGCGGCAAATGAACAAATCGGGAGGCCAACTCGTCGAACAAGCAACGCACACCATCGACATGATGCGTTACATGGGCGGCGAGGTGGACACCGTTTACGCGATGCAGGCGAACCGGGTGTTGAAATCCACGGATTGCCCCGATGTCAACAGCCTCTCGATGCAGTTCGCGAGTGGTGCTATCGGCTCTTTGACCGCGACGTGGGCATACGACCCGGGCGACTGGTCCAACGCGAATATTCTCGATGTCTTCTACGCCTCACAGATGCTCAACTGGAATCCCTCGCGAGTTGCGGTGCGCGAAGATGGGAAATGGACAGAGAAAACAGCTCCGAGTCCCACAATAGACGAAGTCTTCGTAGAGGCAGTGCGTAGCAACAACGGCGCGCACATCCGCAGTCCCTACAGCGATGCAGTCAAGAGCCTTGCGATTTCGCTGGCGGCGAACCGCTCGGCACAAGAAAACCGGCCGGTGTCCATCGCGGAAATGGGATAACGGGTTGCCCGGTATCATCGTTTCACAACTACAAGAAGAAATTCGATAGTGCCGAAGCATTCTCCGAGGGACTTGCCTGCGTATCCGTATGCGGAAAATACGGTTACGTTAACAAAGCAGGAAAGTGGGTTATCCAACCTACGTATCAATATCCGCTTGTCCTTTCTCAGCAGGGCTCACTACTGAGGTGTATCATGTCCGCAAAATACCGCGTGGCAATCGTCGGGTGTGGCGGCATCTCGCACGCGCACGGACGCGCATGGAGAGAAGTGCCAGAGATCGATATTGTCGGCGCATGCGATGAAAAATTTGAACCGCTTGCCCGATTTGCTACAGAATATAACGTCCAAAATACCTATAACGAACTCCGGCAGATGCTGAAGAAACAGCAACCCGATGTGCTCGTCGTGGCGACATGGCCGTCCAGTCATCTTAAAAATGTGTTAGAGGCGGTGCGGTGTGGTGTCAAAGGCATCCTCGTTGAAAAACCGATGGCTGTCACCACTACACAACTGGAGCAGATGATTCAGGTGACAGAGCGTGCCAATATCTACCTAATGGAAGCGTTCATGTATCGGCATCATCCGTTAACGTTGGCGGTGAAGCAGAAGATTGAAGAAGGCTCCATCGGAGAAGCGCGATACGCGCGTGCCACGTTCTCAACGGGACTAACAGATAGGCGAAACTGGCGGCTCCGTGGAGAACTCGGCGGTGGGGCCGTCATGGATCTGGGGTGCTACTGCATCAACATCATCCGGTACCTCATCGGAAGAGAACCGCAGTTCGCATGGGCTACCGGCAAGTTTGAACCCATTAACAATGTCTGGGAAACGCTCATCGGCACTTTGGATTTCGGCGATGGCATCACGGGGCAATTGGATTGCAGCTTCGGATGGACATGGCGCGAGTCTTACGAAGTCGCGGGAACAGACGGAACCCTCTCTGTCCAAACGGCATGGGGTAACGGCGAAGGAGAATCACATTTCATGGTGAACGGCGAGCACTTCAGCGTTGATGGCGTAAACCCGTATGCCGCTGAGCTCCTGAACCTGTGTGAAGCGATAGAAACCGGCGCGCCGCAGCGTCTACCGATTTCAGACACCCTCGGGAACATGCGTGTCATCGATGCCTTGCACGAATCCGCCCATACCGGCCAGCGCGTTCGATTGCCAGAGTAACGCTATTTTTGCCCTGATAGGCGCGCTTTGAAAGCGCGCAACGACGACAAACGCACGGGGACAGACCGCGCATACCAGGCTCGCTCCAGCGCGTCCGCCCTAGTATCATACCAAATGAACTGCTGTAGTTCGGGCTCGCTGAGCCCAAACCGTGGACATCTCTGCACAATAGCAGTTGAACAACGCATTGCGAAAGGCGAAAAATGTTTGAAAACCTCATGAAATACCCCATTGACGTTTTTCGGGAAGGGGATTTCTCATTTGGAGTCCCCCTGCCGGGGCTACTGATTGTCGTCCTGCTCGGCGCGCTTGTCGCGACGACAATCTGGGCATATCGGAGCACCCGAGGCCGCACACGCCGCGGCTTCCGAGGCACGCTCATCTTTTTCCGCGCCCTAGTGCTTTGTTTCCTTGCCTTCTGTTTGCTCAAACCGTTCCTCACGATTTACGACACGAACCCCGATGACTCGTATCTCCTAGTGATGGTAGACAGGTCCAAGAGTATGCAGATTACTGATGCTGTCAATACAGAAACGCGCCTGCACCGCGCAAACAAGTTGCTGTTTGGCGAAGAGAACCAAAACAACGATTCACTTCTACAGCAACTGAACGCAAAATTTAAGGTGCGTCTCTTCGCGTTTGATACAGGGGCGAAACGCATCCCAAGCAAGGTACTTACGAACGCAGAGGGAGAAAGCACTGACATCCCGAAGGCACTCAACGAGGCACTCGATGAACTTCAAGGAGTACCGCTCTCAGGCGTGGTGCTACTGACAGACGGCGCAGACCGGAGCGGCACGGATATCACAAAACTGGCACTGCAAACCCGAGAACGGAAACTGCCTATCCATACCGTCGGCATCGGTTCCGAGGAAGGCAGGGATGATCTGGAAATCGTCAAAGTCGATGTGCCGCGCACCGCAGAAGAGGACTTCCCTGTTGAAATGTGGGCAACCGTGAAACGGCGCGGCTACAAAGGCAAAAAGGTGAACGTCCAATTAACGAGCAACGGACGCATACTGAAAGCCATTCCCGTTGACATGAACGAGGCAAAGCCGATAGTTCAGGCGCGCCCGAGCCCGAAGTCAAAAGAGACAAAGATGGCGCGCGTGCCTATCAAATTCACGCCACGGCAACCAGGGACGCAGCGATACGAGGTGCACGTGTTGCCTGAGCCAGACGAGGCGGTGCCGCAAAATAACACAAAGACGTTCCTGATGAAGGTTGCGCCTTCCAAACGCGTGAAAATTCTATATGTCGATGGCAAACCGCGCCCAGAGTTTAAACACATCAAGCGCGCCCTCAAGGAGGATCCGAATATCC
This sequence comes from uncultured Poribacteria bacterium, assembly GCA_958296135.1. Lineage (GTDB taxonomy): Bacteria > Poribacteria > WGA-4E > WGA-4E > WGA-3G > AGPOR5. The sequence continues at coordinate 1,294,637 of CATQHZ010000001.1, read as the reverse complement.
AACTCACCGACCGGTTTTTAAAAAGTGGCAGCCTTTACGGCGGGACACAAACCGATATCGGGCAGACCTTCGGCTTCTATCCCGATGCCAAAGAGGTACTGTTTGATTTTGACGCTATCATTATTGGCAACGTCGCCGCTTCCTATTTTACAAAGCAGCAATTGGAGAACACGGTAGAGTTTGTTCGGACGCGCGGCGGCGGCTTGCTGATGCTTGGCGGCGCAGACTCCTTAGGCAACCATGAACTCGCTGAGTCTTACCTTAACACCCCTATCGCACAGATGCTACCGGTAGAATTAGAGCTCGGTTCGCCGCCACCGCCGCCCGCACCGCGGCGACGTGCCGCGCAAGAAGGCTACAAATTGCAACTGACCCCGGATGGGAAAGTTGAACCATTGATGGCGTTGGCAGATACGCCGATGGAAAATCTGGCACGTTGGGAAAACCAAAAGCCGATGCTCGGGTATAGCAAAGTGAAACGCGCTAAGCCGGGGGCACTCGTTTTGGCAGAACATCCGACTGAACGAAATCAGTTTGGCAAGCGCATCCTCCTCGCCACGCACAATTACAACGCCGGACGCGTGATGGTGTTTACACCGAACAGCTCATGGCGGTGGCAGATGCTCCAATCGCATCAAGATGAAAGTCACCAACGCTTCTGGCGGCAGACCGCGAAATGGCTCACAACCGCACCGAAGGAACATCTAAAACTTGATATCGCCAAAACCGCTTACACGTTGAAAGAACCTGTCGTTATTGAAGTAACAGCGACGGACAAGCAGTTTGAATTGACAAATCAAGCGAAACTCCGAGCCGTGATTGTCGATGAAACGGGGAAGCGCAAAGAAATCCGACTTGAGCAAGTCCTCGGTAGAGACGGACTCTACTCGGCACGCTTCATCCCAAATCGCTACGGAGAGTACACCCTCACGGCAACCGGCACCCTGGATGGCGAATCCCTCGGTGAACAGCAGAGTCTTTTTGACGTGAAGACTTCCTATGCAGAATTCAGCAATGCAGAACTCAACATCGCGCTCCTCAAGGCACTCGCTGAGGGAAGCGGCGGAAAATACTATCCGCTTGAGGAAGCATCGCAACTCGTACATCAGATTCCGCTAGTCGAGAGTGCCACCTCAACAATAACGGATGTGGATATCTGGGATATGCCGCTTATTTTCGGACTGCTTTTGGCGATGTTGGGCCTGGAATGGTTCCTCCGCAAACGTGGCGGCTTAGTGTAAGTTCCCGACAATCCCCCGCGCTACCGTAGGGCGAGGGTTTCCCTCGCCATGCACCGGGCGCACAGCAAACATTCGCGGACCCTGGACTGCGGACGTTTTCTCCTCGGAGGACAGGCCCCCGCGCTACGGCACACGCGAAGGAATGACAAAAAATGTGGTATACCAACAACCAATTCTGGACACCCCGCGCGCTCTACCGGTGGGGACATCGACTCACCAATCTCTTCTGTCAATGCATGGGACACCTCGAAGCATCCGGCGTTCAACACATCCCACGTGAAGGCGGCGTGCTGCTCGTTTCAAACCATGTCAGCCTCCTCGACCCGGTTATCGTCGGATCCGCCGCCAGCCGTGAAGTTCACTACATGGCGCGCAGCAACGTCTTCCGCATTCCGGGATTAGGACAACTCATCTCGGCGTATAACGCGTATCCGGTCAACAGAGGTGCACCGGATTTAGGCGCGCTCCGCAAGACTATCTCGCTCCTGAAAGAGGGCAACGCGGTGCTGATTTTTCCGGAAGGCACCCGTAGCGTTGATGGGAATTTAGGAAAGGCGCGCGATGGCGCGTGTTTCATCGCGCACCGCGCAGGCGTGCCGACGCTGCCGGTTTATCATAGCGGCTCAAAACAGATGCTGCCACGTGGCAGCAAACGCCTCCATCGCGCAAAACTCACCGTAACGTTCGGAAAACCGATCGATTTCACCGGACTCGACCGGTTTGACGTGCGACGCGAAATGTATCAGCACATGGGTAAACAGATCATGGCAGCGATTGCGGCTCTCAGGGATAGCAGCACATAACACAAGAAAAACCTCCTGGCCCGTAGCGCGAGGGCATCCCTCACGATGTCGGATTCGCCAGAATTACCAGCACCTCGCCATCTTGGACCTGATGCGTTTTCCCTTCAGCCCGCAGTTTGCCCATGCTGCGCGCCTGCGTAAAGCCGCCGCACGCCGCCAATTCCTCCCAGTAGATTGTCTCCGAACGAATGAAGCCGCGGCCAAAATCGGTATGGATGACGCTTGCCGCCTCAACGGCGGTTTGTCCCTCACGCAGCGTCCACGCCCGAACCTCCTTGGGGCCCCCTGTAAAAAATGTAATTAATCCGAGTAAACGATAGGAGGTGTTGATAAACCGCGCTAAGGCTGATGCGCCTAACCCCATCTCTGCCATGAAGACTTCGGCATCTGCCTCGTCTAGTTGCGCGATTTCCATCTCTAACTGCGCCGCAAGCACAATGACTGCCGTGCGCCGCTGTTCCGCATAGTCAGAAAACCGCCCCTGAATTGCAGCTACCGCATCCAATTGCGACTCACCGATATTCAAGATATGCAGCAACGGCTTCAACGTCAAAAATCCGTAGCCTCGAATCCGTTTTTCATCGGCGGCAGACAACTCCAAGGAACGCAGCGGTACCCCCTCTTCCAACGTCTGCTGGCACTCCGCCAAAACCCGAAGTTCACTCTGGAGCGCCGGCGACTTTTCGTTCTGAAATTGCTTGCGGAGCCGAACAAGTCTGTCCTCAATCACCTGCAGGTCAGCGAAGGTAAACTCCAGCGCGACCGTGTCAATGTCGCGTTCAGGGTTAACGCTTCCATCAACGTGCGGCACCGTCTCATCCGCAAATATGCGAACCACATGCGCAAGGGCATCGACAGTGCGCAGTTCCGCGAGCAGGGCAGGCGGAAAAGAGCTCTCGCGCCTCTCACCCGCCAACAGTTTTTCTAGATCAACTTTGGGGCCACCAGCGATGTCTACGTAATTGATCGTCGCCGGTGTCATCTTTTTTGGTTTGAGCACCTCAAATAAGCGTTCCAAACGTTTGTCAGGAACAGCAATAGTGCTGAGGTTTGTCTGTTGGCGGCCCCCGTAATTCCCAGTTTCCGCGGCAGAGCGTGCTAAGGCATTAAAAACAGTCGTTTTTCCAACATGTGGTCTGCCGACAATTCCTATTTTCATATTTTTCGTTTTTTGTTTTACCGGAAACGTTCATATCGCGTAGGGCGAGCACAAGGGATAGGCCTTCGCACTACGGTGAAAATGGCGTTTTCTGATTTTGATTGACAACATTTCCTAAAAATGCTAATCTAATTGATAAAGACTTACGCAGAACAAACCCCGTAGACGCGGTTTGAAACCGCGCCTACGGGCACGGGTAACTTTTGCGCAAATGAGGTAACCGCAACATGACAATCCAGAACCAGAATCGGAAGTGGAGCCGCCACCTCACGAAAGGCTTGACTCTCCTTTTAATCCTGATGGTATGCCTTGCCGTTTTGCAATGGTTTATCATCAAAGAGCTCTTCGGTTTCGGCGCGGACATGGTGAAAGATGCGCTGATGAAACAAGCACCCGAAGGCGTAAACCGGGCGGATATTGAGGAAACGTTTGAACGCGTCAAAACCGCCGGGCAGCAACTGCCGTTGAGCTTCCTTACCGGCAGAATCAGTCTCCAGAAAATCAAAGACGTTGGCAACTACGCGCTAGAAGCGAACGCCGATGAATTTTGGGATGCCGAGGAAATTAACACACTCCTGCGGATGATGAACGCCTCTGTCGGGTTCAAAGGAAAGGTTGAATAACACGATGCAACTCACGCCACCTTATGAAAAATTCGCCTACGCCTACGATAGGATGATGCGAAACGTCAACTACCCGCGGTGGGCGCGCTATACTGAAGCACTTTTTGACAAACACGACTGCAAGCCACGCCGCATCCTCGATGTGGCATGCGGGACCGGCGCGCTCACCGTGCTCCTCGCCGCAAAAGGCTATCAGATGACAGGCGTTGACAGAGCCACCGGCATGTTGCACATCGCGCAGGAAAAGGCGGAAACCCTTGACGTACACATCGACTTCCATCAAGGCGATATGCTCAATTTCCAAATCAACCAGCAGTTCGACGCAATCCTCTGCACCTACGACAGCATCAACTACGCGCTTGACGAAGATGAACTCAGCAGCGTCTTCCAACGCGTATCAGAACATCTGGAACCCGACGGCCTGTTCATCTTCGACATAACGACAGAACGGAACATCGTTGAGCATTTCCACAACAAAACCTTCGCCGAAAACCACGAGGACTACTCCTACATTTGGCGAAACAGTTATCTCTATCAGACCAAAATGTGCCGAACACACCTGACCTTTTTTATTCGCGACGGTGAGATCTTCCACCGGTTTGAAGAGATTCACCAACAGAAAATGTTTGAAGTGGATACCGTCAAGGCACTACTCAAAACCGCCGGCTATAAAACGCTCGGTGCTTACGATATGTATACGTTCAACCGGTGGAACCGCTACTCGGACCGGATTAATTTCGCCGCACGTCTCGCGTAAAGCCTCGCAAAACCCACCGGACCCGTAGCGCGAGGGCAGTTCCGTCGCGAGCGTCCCTGGCCAACGAGGCACCAGCCCCCGCCATACGGTGGATGAGGAACAGTGCGGTTACAGGCCTTCAGCAATCATATCGCCAACCTGTTCGGTAGTGTAGCCCATGCGGCCGGCACCCAGGTCTTTAATCTTACCGCTTGCAAGCAGGGCACTGATGGATTTTTCAACCGCCGCCGCCGATTCTGACTGTCCGAGGTGCTCCAGCATCATTCCAGCTGCGCTGATTGCAGCAATGGGGTTAATCTGGTTCTTGCCCGTATAGCGCGGCGCAGAGCCGTGAATCGGTTCAAACATCGCGACGCTCTCCGGATTCAGATTGCCGGAGGCCGCGATACCCATGCCGCCCTGAATCATCGCACCCAAATCGGTGATAATATCGCCGAACATATTACACGTCACGATGACATCAAACCACTCCGGATTTTTCACCATCCACATCGTCGTAGCATCGACGAGGGTGTGTTCCTTCTTAATATCGGGAAAGTCCTCGCCGACTTCGTGGAAGACGCGCTGCCACAAATCATGCGCGAAGGTGAGCACGTTCGTCTTATCACAGAGCGTCAACGTGTTCTCCTGGTTCCGCTTCCGGGTAAACTCAAACGCGTAGCGGATGCAGCGTTCCACACCTTTGTAGGTGTTAATCATCTCCTGAATAGCGACTTCATCGCGGGTGCCGCGCTTGAGGAAGCCGCCAATGCCGGCGTATAAGCCCTCGGTATTTTCACGGACGATGACGAAATCGATATCTTCCGGACCCTTGTCCTTCAGCGGCGTTGGCACACCCGGATAAAGTTTCACGGGACGTAAATTGATATAGAGATCGAGTTCAAAACGAACCTTGAGAAGGATACCTTTCTCCAAAATACCGGGCTTGACATCGGGATGGCCGATTGCACCGAGGTAAATGGCATCGAGCCCGCGAAGCTCTTCTAATACCGACTCCGGGAGCACTTCCCCGGTCGCGAGATACCGGTCGCCGCCGACATCGTATGCCACGGTTTCATAGTGGAAGCCTGCCTGAGCAGCTGCGGCCCCGAAGACTTTCATCGCTTCGCGCGTCACCTCGGGGCCAATGCCATCGCCAGGAATAAGGCCGATTTTATACATAAATTTCCTCCAAAACGGAATTAAAAGTCAAACGTCTTATATTTTACCACGTATCTGCCCAGATTGCAAGAAACGCTACTTTAACCCTAGCGCGAGGGCCCGGCCCTCGCAAATACCAGTACGATTTAGTTTTCCCTTTTTGATGGAAACCCTCGTGAAAATCAACAACGGGCACGCCGCTTCAAAACTACAGACAGGAAGAACTGAATCGTCCTCCGCAAACACCATTTTGTCAAAAATCCAGAAGATGCTATAATACACGCACTGGAGGGAAAAATTTGATCACCGAAGCGCGCCTCAAAACCATTCTCAATACATTTCGCGACGTACGCATCCTCGTCATCGGGGACTTTTATCTCGATGCCTACTGGCACATTGATAAAACGCGTTCCACGCTATCGCTAGAAACGCCGTGGCATACCAACCCTGTCGTCGCGCAACGCTATAGTCCCGGCGCAGCAGGCACCGTCACGAATAACCTAAACGCCTTGGGAGTAGGCACAATCTACACACTCGGCGTTATCGGGGAAGACGGGTTTGGGAGAACACTCCTGAATTGCCTCCAAGAGAAAGGATGCGTTACCGATTTTATGATTCAGGCACCGGAGTGGCACACGCCTACCTATCTCAAGCCGATTCATCGGGGTTATGAAGGCGTGGAAACGGAGGGACCGCGGTTTGATATTGAAAACCAAGTGCCGATGACAGAGAGCATTGAAACAGCCGTCATTAACGCGCTCCACGAATGCCTGCCGCTCGTCGAGGCTGTTATCATCGGAGATCAGATGCCGCACGAGAATTTGGGGGTTGTTACCACGAACGTGAGAGAGGCACTCTGTGAACTCGCGATCGCGTTCCCAGAAAAGATCTTTTTTGCGGACTCCCGCACACGAATCGGCGCATACCGAAACGTCATTGTGAAACCGAATCGATTTGAGGCAAGGCGCGCCGTTGAGCCAGAGTGGCAGGGAGATTCCGTTAACAGAGAAACGGCGGAACAGTGTGCGCAAACCCTCGCAGAACGAACGCAAAAGACAGTGTATGTCACGCTCGGAGAAGATGGCATCCTTGTTTGCCACCAGGGCGAAGTTACGCATATCCCCGGCATCCCTGTCAATTGTGACACAGACCCGGTGGGGGCCGGCGATAGTGTCTCGGCCGGGCTCGTGGCGACGCTGTGTCGCCATCGCGCTCAGGAGCTCGCGGCGTACATCGGGAATCTCGTCGCGTCAATTACCGTAACCAAACTCGGAGAGACTGGAACTGCCTCACCGGCGGAAATCCGCCATCGCCACCGGACGCTACTGTAAGGGAGAATTTCTATATCCGCCCGAACCGGACTACCCCATGAATATTTTTGATGCCATGACGCAACGCCGAAGCCATCGCGGCGATTTCCAGCCGCGCGCTATTGATGAAGCAGACCTCGGGAAACTCATCGAAGCAGCGCGATGGGCCCCCTCGCCATTCAACGTCCAACCGTGGGAACTGCTCATCATCCGAGAATCTGAAGGAAAAGCGCGCCTCGCTGAGTTAACGGAAACCGCTATCGTCGCACAATTCAAAGACGCAAAGTTTCTGGACGATAACAGCAGGTGGATGCGCCTCACCGAGGCCGAGTGGAAAGAACACGGCGACGGCGTGCTACTGACAGAACACGTCACGCTCCCAAAGTTCCTTCAAGGTTCACCGGAAAAGTTGAAACCGCTTTTAAAAAACGCGAAATCTTTGACATTTTTGGGACATTTAGGCGCAGGAAAAATGCCCGCAAAAGAAATTGCGCAACAGGTACACGACGCACCAGTGCTGCTCTTGGTGACAATGAATTGCCAAAAACGGCCGCCCGGAGAAGGCGCGCACCGATGGATGTGGCTCAGCATGGGGATGCTGATTCAGAACCTCCTGCTCGCCGCCACCGCGCTCGGCATCGGTGTGCAATTTGTGAGCGCGCCGCTGGAAAGCGAGGAACATCGCGATAAAATCCGAGCCCTATTCAGCCTGCCGAAGCATCATGAGATAATGACGCTGCTCAGGCTAGGTTACGTTGATGAAACGGGCGGAGACGCTGTCAGATTGCAGGCATCGGAGTTCGTGCAGTATGAAAAATACGAAGAACGCCCGCGCGGAACGTAAAAATCTCCCGGCCCGTAGAGCCAGGGCTCGTCCCACGCGAACGTCTACATTTTCACAGCCCGTAGCGCAACACGACACCTAGCGATTTTCCAACAACTCTTTCAATAACGCTTTTTTCGTTTTGAGCCGCCGTTGCTGGCGTTGGCGGATCTGGGTCCGTCGACGGACCTGGCCGCTTTTACTCCGTGGCATAAGTTCACCTCCTTTATCAGTAGGCGCGGTTGCAAACCGCGCACCGGATTTGTTTTGTAACGATGACAACACACGTGGATTCTCGCATCCATTCTTTTTAAGCTTGAATGGTTTTGGCCAGATACATGAGTGCTTCTTCGCACAATTCTTGAATTTCTTCCATCGCATCGGTGAGCTCCGCTTCCGAACGGGCCTGCAACTGGAGCCGCTCCGCGGTAAGCGTGAGGTAGAGCTCGCGCGCCACATCAACAAAGGCAATCCGCTCCTCTGTCTCCTCCGCTAACACGAACGCTGTCCCTGCTTCAAAAATTTCACGTGTCGCCATGCCGTTGAAATTTTTGTAGAGGGCGCGCGCAGCGAGTTCGTCTGGCGTAAATGTCGGGCGCGGCGGTTCTTCCGAAACCGGCTCAGGTTCAGGTTCCTCAGCCTCATCGCTGACAATCTCTGGGAGTGATTCAGGCGGCGGCGATTCAGGCTCTTCCGCCGCATCGGCAGAAACTTCGTCGTCCTCATCAAGGGCAGCTGGCGTTTCCTCGTCGTCCTCATACCGCGTTTCCTCCTCTGCCAAGTCTGACAAGGCAGCGAGCCGCTCAGACGGAGGATAAGGGTCGACCTCACTTTCATACTCCAAAACATCTGAAAGCATCTCTTTCACGTCTTCGCGTCCCTCCAGAACGACATGCGGTTCTTCAACGAGCATCCGGAGCGTCTGGATGCCGATAGTTTGGATGAGCGGGTGGAACACCAGCATTTCCGTGGGAGCTACCTCAAAGAGCGAACGCGCGACGAGTGCCACCTCCGCCATTTCGCGATTCCCGATGAGTTTCAACCGGGTCTCGCAGGCTGTCAACCCCTGTATCAAACGCTGCATGAATTCCGGTGTCACCAGATGGGGAAGCACTTCCGTGCGAAAATGTTCGCAGGCGCGCTCCGCCTTCTCCATCTGTTCGATCTGCTTCGCGCGCTCCTGCATCGCCTGCCCCAACGACGAATGGAGCGGACTGCTCTCATCGCTCTCCCGTAGTGCCAGAGGGGCAGCCGCTTCTTCGTCTGAATCCGCCGGTGTTTCCGCCTTGCCATCCAGCTCATAGTCCTCAAGCAGTTCTGTCACCCAAGTGTACATCAGTTCAAAATCGAAATGCACATTCTCCAATTCGGGTTCGTTGAGCAGTTCGCGGCTTTGCGAAATGCAGGCGTGCAGCCGCTCCTTCTCCGATTTCTCGTAGGGGAGCCTGCGTTGCTTCTCTATTGCTATCTGTTTTTGACGGGATTTCCGATCGCGATTGCGCTTTTCACGCTTGCGCGCCACATTCGCAGACCGGCGCCCTTTTTTCTTTGCCATTGTCCTATCTTTTCGACTCGCCAGCGGCGAGAAAATGCAGGCGACGCTGAATCACGGAGCCGCCCTTCAGTTATCTTTGTGGGACTTCAAATCAAATCAAGGTGTCACGTTTATTTTACCCTATCTTTATAGTATATAGCAAGAAAAATGTTTTGTCAAGGGAAAAATCAGGACGATTTAGTTCCCCACTTTGATGTCACCCGTGAAAATCGACAAGGGCACCTCCCTATAGGGCAGGAACGAATGAATCGGTTATTTTTTTCCTGCGGAAAATCTACTGGCGGGCAGAGCGCGGCAGCGTTTCCGCTGGCGGGCTGCCCGATTTCATACTGAAACTTTATCTGAGCCAGACCTGTTTGCGCTGGGGCGAGCGCAAACGACAGAAACGGGACAACTGAATCGCCAGGGAAAAATTTGACATTCGCCAAGAGATATGGTAAAATAAATAAAACTTACGCAAACTCCTAAAACATCTGTTCAGTTGGCGCGATTTCAAAGCGCGCCAACCGGATTGGTTCCGCGTAAGTCGTAATAAATAGACTCGCTTGAATCAGGAGGTAAACCAATGGAAAACCAAACCCAAGACGCAGACTACACCATGGGCCACAGCGACGCGGAAACCAAACGTTTAATCGAACAGTCGCAACTCTACGACGGCGTGACTCGGCGGTTTCTCACCGCAGCCGGCATTGAGAAGGGGATGAAAGTCCTTGACATCGGCAGCGGCGCAGGCGACGTGGCACTGACGCTTGCCGAATTTGTTGGAACCGGCGGAAGCGTCATCGGCGTAGATGTGAACGCCGAGCTCCTTCAAACGGCACGCGCCCGAGCAAATGCAGCAGGGGCCACTAACGTCGAATTCATCGCAGGCGACGCCCGCACACTCGAGCTGCCCAACGATTTTGATGCCATCGTCGGCAGGCTGGTCCTGATGTACATGGCAGACCCGGGCGATGCGTTGAAGCAGTTAGCCGCGCATCTACGTCCCGGCGGCATCGCCGCCTTTCAGGAAATCGAACTGACGTTCTACCGCGCCATCGCGCATCCAGAGACACCGCTCGTCAATAAACTGACTGAGTGCGCCATCGCCGTGTTTGAGCAGTCCGGGGCACACATCGGCATGGGCCTCGCCCTTTACCGTGCCTTCGTTGACGCGGAGCTGCCTGAACCTACCCTCCATTTTGAGACACCTATGGGCGGGCCCGCTGCCTGGCCGGGTTACGAATTCCTCACGAATAGTATCCGGAGCATCCTGCCGCTCATGGAGGCATACGGCATTGCAACCGCCGAGGAGGTAAATGTGGACACGTTAGCCGAACGGTTGCGCGCGGAAGTTGTCTCGGCAAAACGGCCGCTCCTGCTGCCGCCGCACGTCACCGCATACGCAGTGCTCCCAAGATAAGGATTTGAACGTCTCATGAACAACTCAACCCGCGATGCTATCTATACTTTAGGCAGAACGCAGCACGAAACCACACGGCTCATCGAGCAGTCGAAAATCTATGGCGGTTCAACGAAGCGGCTCCTAGAAGCAGCTGGCATCGCAAACGGCATGAAGGTGTTGGAAATCGGCAGCGGTGCAGGCGACGTAGCACTCACTGTCGCCAAACTCGTCGGAGAAAAGGGCCGCGTCGTCGGCGTGGATGTCAACCCCACTATCCTGGGAACCGCACGCAAGCGCGCCAAGGCGGCCGGGATAACAAACGTCGAATTCATCGCAGGCGACGCCCGCACACTCAACCTCTCCAACGATTTTGACGTACTCACCGGCAGGTTCGTGTTGATGTATATGGCCAATCCGGGCGATGCGTTAAAACACCTCGTCACGCACCTCCGGCCCGACGGCATCGTCGCGTTTCAGGAACCTGAATACACAATCTACCCCGCGCTAGCACATCCAGACACGCCGCTGATGAACCAACTCATCGCGTGGATTGTGGAGGTGTTTAAGGCTTCCAGAGCGCATTTGGACACCGGAATCGGACTCTACCGCGCATTCGTTGAAGCAGGATTGCCGGAACCAACTATGCACTTGGAATCCCCGGTCGGCGCAGCTGAAACGTGGGCCGGCTATCGCTACATGGCGACGATTTTTGAGAGTCTACTCCCCCTGCTGGAGAAATACGGGCTCGCAACCGCCCCGCAAGTCGGAGTGGAAACGCTGGCAGAAAGAATTCGGAGAGAGGTGCTTATCGCAAAACGCCCGTTCTTCTTGCCACCGCATACTTCTGCTTACACGCGGCGGACAAACTAAAAAAATTTGACACGTACCTCAAAATGTGTTAAAATATATGTAATTATCATGTTCTGGTCTGTTTTCTGCCAAAAAAGCGATTTTAGGTTGACATCTCAGATCGAAATGTGATATAATTGTGTTACCAAAGTTAAGTGAATGTTCCCCGCGCAAAACGCGGCGGACATCATCAATTAATCTCTGCTCTCTGTGACAGCCTGTTTTCTGTGCTGCAACAGTGGAGCCATCAGTCCGAAGAGAGGCATCTCATTTTGAAACCTTATGAACTCCTGCTTATCATCACGCCCGACCAGGATGAAAGTGAAGCAGAGGCTCTGACAGCGACTGTGCAGGGTATCATCGAAAAGGGCGGGACACTCCTCAAGCTAGACCCTTGGGGCAAGAAACGGCTCGCCTATCCGATTCAGAAACGCACCGAAGGCTACTACGTGCTTTACATTTTTGAGAGCGCGCCCAGCTTCATCGCGGAACTCAACCAATCGCTGCGAGTCATCGAAGCGATTATGCGGCACATGATCGTCCACCACGAGGGCGACGTTGAGAAACTGAAGAGTGCCGCCGAATAGGAACGTCGGGGGTGGTGATGGCTGAAAATACAACAGCACGTTAACCAAACACGCACCATCCTAAACTTTGCGAACAGGACAAACCCTGTCTTGTTACGCACGAAATTGAAGAGAGGAGAAATCATGGCAAGCTACAACCGGGTCATTCTCATGGGGAACCTCACCCGTGATCCCGAATTGAAATATCTCCCTAGCGGCACCTCCGTCGCGAACTTTGGCCTCGCGATGAATGAACGATACACCGACCGGGAGACAGGCGAGCAGAAGGATAACACCTGCTTTGTTGACATAGAGGCTTGGGGGCGACAAGCGGAAATCGCGAACGAATATCTGCAGAAAGGCAGCCCTGTTTTCATCGATGGGTCTCTCAAATTCGATTCTTGGGAGGCAGACGATGGGACGAAGCGCAGCCGCCTTCGAGTCAGAGTTTTTCGGCTGCAACTTATCGGTGGCCGGCGCGATGGCGACGAAATGGGCAGCAGTGGATATGCCGATGCCGCGCCCGCAGCCGCACCGACTGCCCAAGCACCCGCTCCACCACAGGGCGCGCCCTCAGCAACAGAGGACGACATCCCGTTCTAATCGTTCGGACGGCGAATAGCCGCCCGCGTATTCAGCGTCGGACGTGCACACACAGCGCGCCCGACGCTCCACTCACAGGAGAACATTTCTATGGCATTCCGCAGAAGACAGCGTTTCAGCAAACTTGAATCTGTCGATTACAAGGACGTGGATACGCTGAGAAAATTTATTAACGAGCGCGGAAAAATCGTGGGCCGCCGCATCACGGGGCTCTCCGCGAAACAACAGCGCATGGTGAAGCGCGCCATCAAACGTGCACGGAACATGGCACTCTTACCGTTCACACGATAGGCAAGGCGGCGGTGCCGATAGGCGCGCTTTGATGAAGATATTGCCGTAGGAGGGACATTCTTGTCCCGATATTGCATGCCGGTAGGCAGAACATCCCTGGCCCGATACCGCATGCCGGTAGGAGGGACATCTTCAATCAAGCCCGCACCTCGCCGCCGAAATAGGAATTGATTTAATTATGGAAATAATTCTGAAAAGAAACGTTGAAGGGCTCGGCGTGCCGGGCGATGTCCTGAAGGTTGCAGACGGCTACGCCCGTAACTACCTCCTGCCCATGCAGCTGGCGGTGCATGCAACCGAACGGAATCGTAAGCAACTGGTGCACGAGAAACGGCTCATCGATCACCAAGTCTCGAAAGACCGGGAACGCGCCCGCGAAATCGCCGGACAAATCGCCGGCGTTACGTGTAACCTCCGCAGACGCGCTGGCGAGAATGACCGGCTCTTCGGCTCCGTTACCACTACCGATATCGCAGAGACACTGCGCACCGAGGGCTTTGAATTGGAACGGCGCGTCTTTGACCTGGGCGAACCGATTCGCGAACTCGGCGTATTCATGGTGCCAGTAAAACTACACGCAGATGTCGTCGTCGAATTGCGAGTCGTCGTTGAACGCGAAAGCGAAGAATAACGCTGCGCTCCTGTAGGGCAAAATCCTCGGTAGGAGAGACCTCCCGGTCTTGATACCACACGCATCGGGACAAAGATGTCTCTCCTACGGGGTATTCTGAAACTTCAGACAATCCCGCGTTACAAGGGTTGATGAGGTCTAATGAACGCTAAGGGGAAGTATGCAGGCAGAACCGGTTGAACATCTTTCCGACATGGAAGCCGAACGCGCCGTGCTCGGCGCGATGATGACAGAGAAATCCGTTATCCCGCGCGTCATCGCACTGATAGGACATACGTCCGAAGCCTTTTTCACCACAGACCATCAACTTATCTACACCGCAATCCTTGAAGTTTACGAACGTGTGAGTCAGGCAGATCCGCTTCTCGTTGCGAACGAACTGAATCGGACAAACCAACTAAACCGCACCGGGGGCACGGACTATCTCTACGAACTGCAGGCACCGATCGTGGAGACAGAGAGCACCGAGTTCTACGCGGAAATTCTGCACGAAAAGGCGACGCGCCGCCGCCTCATGCAAGCCAGCTCGCAGATTCGGGACCTCGCGATGGACGAAGATGTCGAACTGGCCGATGTCATGAACCAAGCGCAGGAGGCAGTCTTTGAGTTAGGGCAAACGGACGCGCAACGCGGTTTTACCCGCATCCGGCCCTTACTCACACAGAGCATCGACGAAATTGAAAAGTTGTTCCACAAAGAGGAACGGTTCCTCGGCGTTCCAACCGGTTTCATGGATTTCGACGTGATGACATCCGGATTACAGCCCGGCAATTTCATCATCATCGCCGCACGGCCCAGTATGGGAAAAACGACGTTAGTGCTGAATATGGCACAGAACATCGCCTTGGAACAAGCCCGGCCCGTTGCTATTTTTAGCCTTGAAATGCCCGCGCAAGACATTGTGATGCGGATGCTCTCCGCCGAATCACAGATAGATTTCGGACGGCTCCGAACGGGAAACTTCAGCGAAGATTATTGGCGGCCCCTCACCGAAGGCGCAAGCCGCCTCGCCGAAGCACCTATCTTGATTAACGACAACCGGGGGCTCACAATACAGGCATTGCGTGCCGAAGGCAGACGGTTGAAAGGCGAACACGAAGACCTCGCACTCATTATCGTCGACTACCTGCAGCTGCTCAGGGGGACAGGCAGATACAACTCCCGCGAACAGGAAATTTCGGAGATTTCACGCTCGCTGAAAGTACTCGCATGGGAATTAAACGTCCCGATTGTCGCCTGCTCGCAACTCAGCCGCGAAGTAGAACGCAGACCTGATAAACAGCCACAACTTTCTGATTTGCGGGAATCCGGCGCGATCGAACAAGACGCAGACCTGGTCGCTTTTTTGTACCGAGAAGACTATTACCAAGAGGAGGAACAGGCGGACGAGCGGGTTGAGGCGCACCTGCTCATTAAGAAACAGCGTAATGGCGCCACCGGCACCGTCGTCCTCTACTTCACAAAAAAGCAGATGCGGTTCGATAATATCAATTATTAGCCACCCCAAAACCTATGAATCATCACGCCTCTACAGACGAATCATCAGGCGGTTTTCGGATGTTGCTCAAAAACCGGTTGCACAACACGCTCTCCGAGATAGGACAGGCATGGACACTGTTCTTCCAGACGCTCGTTCAAATCTTCCGGCCGCCCCTTCAGTTCGATCTGCTGACGAAGCAACTACTGCTAGTCGGATTCAACTCACTTGCCGTCGTGCTCGTCTCCGGATTTTTCACCGGGATGGTATTGGGCATCCAAGGCTACATTCAGTTGAAACCTTTTGCCGTAGAGGGTTCGGTCGCGCGGTTCGTCTGTGTGTCCGTAGTGAAAGAACTCGGCCCAATGATTACGGCGTTTGTGCTCGCGGGGCGCATCGGCGCGTCAATCACCGCCGAACTCTCAACGATGAAGGTGACAGAGCAGATCGATGCACTAGAAGTGATGGGCACAAACCCAGTCAAATATCTGGTTGTGCCTCGGTTCCTCGCTTGTGCCATTATGCTGCCAACGCTCACGATATTTTCAACGTTCGCTGGCATCGCAGGCGGGTTTATCGCCGTGGTGTCACTCTTTGATGTCAACGGCCACTTCTTCCTGTTGGAAGTCCAAAGGAATCTGTTCGTGGCAAGCGTCCTCGTCAGCCTCATCAAGGCGACTTCCTTCGGAATGGCAATCGCCGCAGTCGGGTGCTACAAAGGGTTCAGCATCTCCACTGCAGGCGGCGCAGAGGGAGTCGGCACAGCGACAACAGGCTCCGCTGTCATCTCCCTGATAGCCATCTTGGTTCTCGATTTTATTTTAAACCACATTCTGTTTAACATCTTGGGGTGGGTATGATTCTTGTTAAGAACATCTGGAAGAATTTCGGGGGAAAAAGCGTCCTAAACGGGCTGAGCCTTGAGATACCGCGCGGCGAAACGCTCGTCATCATGGGCCGAAGCGGATGCGGAAAGAGCGTCCTGCTGAAAATTATCACCGGGCTCCTCGCCGCTGATGCCGGCGAGATTTGGTTTGACGGCACCGAAATCTCACAACTCAACGCAAAACAACTCAACGCCATTCGCCGAAAAATCGGCATGCTGTTCCAGTCGGCAGCACTGTTTGATTCAATGACTGTCGCAGAAAACATCGCCTTTATGTTGGACCAGCACACGAAATTAACCCACGCCGAAATGCGGAAGATTGTCGATGAGAAACTCAGTCTTGTCGATTTAGAAGGCGTGCAGGAATTGCGCCCAGCAGAACTGAGCGGGGGAATGCGCAAACGCGTCGGACTGGCGCGCGCACTCGCATTTAACCCCGAAGTCATCTTCTACGATGAACCGACAACCGGACTAGACCCGGTCACGTGCAACGAAATTAATCAACTCATACGTGACTTGCACGAAAAACTGAAAGTCACCTCTGTTGTCGTGACGCATGATATGCACAGCGCGTTCAGCGTCGCAACACGGATGGCAATGATACACGAAGGCAAGCAGATTGCCTACGGAAACCCCGATGAGATTATCAACAACGATGACCCCATTTTGCAGCAGTTCATCTTGTTTGGCGCACCTGATCAAATTCTCAACATGGCGAACCCGGTCTTGCAAGAATTTATCGGGAAACGCGACCGGTGAACGCGCGGAGAACTCGCTTTATGAAATTTTGGAGCCCATCTGTTAAAGTCGGCGCAATGCTCGTCATCGCCGCAATATTACTCGTACTCCTCCTCACAAATGCAGAAAATTGGCCCTGGGCAACCTCAGGCGACGAAATGAGCTTTGAATTCAGCTCCGTTAGCGGACTCTACATCGGCGCAGGTGTCTACTTATCCGGCGTACCAATCGGGAAAGTGACGAGTATCAAACTGCAGCCGGAGGCCGACAACGTTGAAATTCTGGCGAAAGTCAAAAACGGGTTTCAATGGCTGCGAAAAGGATGTGGTGCCAGAATCTCCATGAACGGGTTCGTCGGCGAGGTTTACATCGCGCTTGACAACGGCCCCATCGGAAACCACACCTTAACTCCCGAAGACCTGCCCATTGTCGGGAAGGACCCGGTGAACGCGCTCGAACTGCTGGAACAGACAAGCGCGGGCATGACGCAAGCTATCGAACTCACAACAGCGGCGAACGAACTCCTGCAAGCCAATCAGGAATCCATCGAACTCGGCATTAAAGAGATACGAGCCCTGGTCGCACTCTCTGCCCGAACTATTGAAAAACTCACCGTCGATTCGGAAGAGACTGTTAATGCGTTGATGCAACTCGCCTTTGATAATGACAAACGTCTCCAGCAGACATTCCTGAAAGCGAACCGCCTGCTCAGCCAATTGGAAGGCGACTCCTTGATGGTGAGCAGTCAAATTAGCGACATCTCGCGAGAACTGCTCAGGCTCATCAACCAGAATTCGCCAAAACTGAACGGTATTTTAACGGACATCAAGACGAGCTCGGCGGAATTTCGGCAGATAACAAGGGAATCTCGGAGCAACTTTGACGCTTTGTCCAACGATATCTCCGCACTTGTCGCGCAGGGAAGCAACGCAATTGATACAGGAGAGGCAAACATCGCACCGATATTAGAGAACCTGCAGGCGACAACCGCCGCCTTCACCGCATTGGAAGAGAACATCAATCGGCTTTTGACGACAGTACAAGAAGGCGAAGGCACCGTCGCGCAACTCATCAACACGACAGAACCCCTTGAGGATGCCCGCCGCACCCTGAACAACATCGACAAAACAATGACAGCGGTGCAAGCCCTCTCACAACAAACCCGACAGCAATTGAAAAGTTTTGAATTGCCAAAACTGGAATGGGATTATGAACTCCGTTATTTAGGGCAAAGTTTGCAAGCAGACATCGCACCGGGGCTGCAGCGACACCTGCACAACGAGTTCGCCTTCTCCTTATCACCGCAGCCAAACTCACACTACCGAATCGGGTTAGGTGTCCGGAACGAAAAGATTGCTTATGAATTTCAGTACGCGTACGATGTCACAAACTTCCTTCGGGCGCACGCCGGATTCATGCGCTCCAAAGTCGGCGCAGGACTCGAACTCTCGCTGTTATCGCGACGACTCGGCATCAGCATCGAAGGCGTTGGATTGACTGGCAATTCCCCGGAACTGAACACCGAACTAGCGATTCGGCTCTTCCGACACGGCGAACTGCTCCTCGGTGTGGAAAATGTGACTGACGAACGGCGCTGGACAACCGGCTTCCGATTCCTCAATAGCGAGTGGTAAATAGGAGAAATGTGCCCATGCGAAAAATTTACTTCGGAGACAACCTACAAATTTTACGAGAAATTGAAGGGGGGGGTCGATATCGTCTGCACAGACCCGCCCTTTAACAGCGGCCGCAACTATAACACGTTCCTTTCCGAGTCACAATCGCAGCGAACAGCATTTGTGGATACATGGACATGGGACGATGCAGCGCAAGCCGCGCGGCGTGAGATAGCCCAACTCGCGCGGGAATCCGAAACCTACGCCGCCCTGAACGATGCCTTATACGGATACGATTACGTCTTGCAGAAAGCGACAAGCGGTCCGCTGAGTGCCATGCGTGCGTATCTCGCCTTCATGGGGCCACGTCTAGTGGAGTGTCATCGTGTCCTGCATCCGACAGGATGCATGTATCTGCACTGCGATCCGACAGCGAGTCATTATCTAAAAAGTCTGATGGATGTCGTGTTCGGTGTGGCAAACTTCAGAAATGAGATAGTCTGGTCCTATAGGCGATGGGCCGGCAAGTCGCAAAAATACCAGTCCATGCATGATACTATTCTCTTTTATTCCAAAGGGAAAGATATTGTATGGAACACGCCAATGGAACCCAAGGCGGGTAGCACTCCGAAATACAAACGATGGAATGCCCGCGATCCGGAAACTGGTAAAATGCGCACGTATACCGACAAGGCTGTCATCGTCAATGAGACGAATATGAGGGACGTATGGGAAATTCCTCGTCTCCAATCAAGGGCGAAAGAGCGTCTTGGATATCCTACGCAGAAGCCTCGTGTGCTATATGAACGGATGATCGAGGCATCGTCAAAACCGGGCGACATCGTGCTCGATCCGTTTTGCGGCTGCGGCACGACGATTGATGCCGCAGAAACGTTAAACCGTCAATGGATAGGGATTGACATCACGCTTCTCGCGTTGGATCCGATGCAGAAACGGCTGCGCGAGCGGCATGGCCTTGAACCCTCCGTTGATTATGAGATTGCAGGCTACCCGACGAATATGCAGGAAGTGACGTTGCTGGTGCGCGATCAGAAAAAGTATCACGATTTCGCCAACTGGGCAGTGACGCGCATCGGGCTTGAACCCACTGCAGATGTCGGCGATGGCGGTTTCGATGGCATCGGCAGCGTGAAGGTGTGGAATCCACGTAACCAGAAATCGCGAAATACGCGCGTTATCGCCGAGGTGAAATCCGGCAGAACTAATGTATCAACGCTGCGCGCATTCTGCCATACTCTTCGTGAAACGAAAGCGCAGATTGGCATATTCATCACCTTAACACCTGTCAGCAGTGGTATGAAGGCGATGCAAGAGGAGATGGGCACGTTCCAACATAACGGCGTATCTTATCCGCGCCTCCAATTCTGGCAGATTGACGACGGTTACTTTGCGAATCCGGCCTCGCTGAACGAAACGATACAGCTGCCGTGGCGCATCGAATCTCGGCACAAATCGGCGCGTCATTTTAAGGATGAGCAGACGGAGCTCATGCTGAAAAGTTAACTAGGCGCGCATGCCACGCGCGCATGCAAAATGGACGCAAAATATGGCACGAGAAAAACGGCGATTTGTCTGTCAAGAGTGCGGCTATGCAACGCCGAGAACGCTAGGACGCTGCCCGGGATGCAAAAGTTGGCAGAGCTTCGCCGAAGAGGTAGAAGTCCCCGCGGCCTCTTCGACAATGCACCGCGGCATCGGGCAAGCCACAAGCCAGCCGGAGCCAATTTCACAGGTAACAGCGAGTGACGTGGAGCGGCACCTAACAGGTATGGCAGAGTTCGACCGGGTGCTCGGCGGCGGCATTGTCCCCGGCTCCGTCATCCTTATCGGCGGCGACCCGGGCATCGGCAAATCGACGCTGTTGCTGCAAGCAAGCGATGCCCTCAGCCGGAACTACGGCGACGTGCTTTACGTCTCCGGCGAAGAATCAGTTAGCCAGACAAAACTTCGCGCGACGCGGCTCGGTGTCTCTTCAGACACCCTCTACGTGCTTGCCGAAAACAACTTGGAACAAGTTGAAAAGCACATTGAGACGTTCAAACCGAAAGTGGTTATCATCGATTCTATCCAAACGGTGTATTTGTCGAGCATCCAATCCGCACCGGGGAGCGTCACCCAGATTCGTGAATGCACCGGGCGCCTCCTCACCAGTGCAAAGGGGCGGAATATCCCTATTTTTCTCGTAGGGCACGTGACAAAGGAGGGCTCACTCGCAGGGCCCCGCATTTTAGAACACATGGTGGATACGGTGCTCTATTTTGAGGGAGAACGGCATCACATCTACCGCGTACTGCGGGCCATCAAAAACCGATTCGGCTCAACGAACGAAATCGGCATCTTTGAAATGCAGAGCAAAGGACTCGTGGACGTGATGAACCCCTCCGAACTCTTTCTCAGCAACCGGGAGGAAGAGGTATCGGGCTCTGTCGTCGTCTCAAGCATGGAGGGCACCCGGCCGTTGTTGATGGAAGTCCAAGCCCTCGTCGTCCCGACAAACTATAGTAACCCGCGCAACACGGCAACAGGAGTCGACAGACACCGCATCGCGCTGCTCATCGCCGTGTTGAACAAACGGGTAGGAATTGACGTGGGCGACTCCGATGTCTTCGTTAACATTACGGGAGGACTCCGCGTCGATGAACCCGGCATCGACCTCGGTGTGATGATGGCAATCACCTCGAACCATCGAGATATTCCTGTCGACAAGCGCACCGTCGTCATCGGAGAGGTAGGACTCGGCGGCGAAATCCGCCCGGTGACGCACGTCGAAAGACGGCTCAGGGAAGCCGCAAAACTCGGATTCCAACGCGCCATCTTTCCCGAATACAACCGCAAAGGATTAGAAATAGAGGAAGGCATTGAACTCGTCGGCGTGAGTGATGTCTATGATAGCCTGAGTGCCTTGTTATAATCCCCAATCACGTGAGATTGTCTCTGTAGGGAAACCTGCTCCCCGGGGCTGGACCCGCTCGGGCTCAACGGTGTGCCACGGAGAAAAACGGATGCGATGGACACAGATGAACAGCAAAATATGCACCCTCATTCCGGCCGCAGGTGAGGGCAGCCGACTCAAAAGTTCCGTCAAAAAGCCGTATTTAGCGTTGGCACAGAAGCCGATTTTAGCGCATACAATTCAACGGTTTGAGCAGCATACCGCCATTGATGGAATTTTTGTGATTGTCAACGAAGCAGACTTTGAAATGTGTCAAGCCACTGTGCTGGCACCTTATGCGTTTCAGAAAGTGCAGGGACTGGTAGCGGGCGGCGCAACGCGGCAGATGTCTGTCTATAACGGCATGCGCGCGCTCCCCGCAAACGCCGATTTCGTGATTGTCCACGATGGCGTACGGCCGTTTGTAACAGACGAGACGATTTTCGCGTGCCTCGATGCGGCGGCGGAATGGGGGGCAGCGGTAGCAGCCGTGCCAGTGAAGGAGACGATAAAAATCGCGAACGAGGAAGGCTTCATTGATGAGACACCGATGCGCGACCGGCTCTGGACGGTGCAAACACCCCAAGTCTTTCGGAAATCTCTGCTGGAAGAAGCGCATCAAATCGCAGCGGTGCAGCAACTCACCGCAACCGACGATGCCGCCCTCGTTGAACAACTCGGATATCCCGTTAAGTTAGTGAGTGGCAGTTATACGAACGTGAAAATCACTACGCCGGAGGATTTGCGCATTGCTAAGGCACTCCTCGCTGATTTTCTATAACGAACCTCGCCAAAGACAGCAAGAAAAGACAACGTCTTTTCGGAAGGCTAAGGGATGCTGACGTTATCAGACACAACTGAACAACCGCTAGGGACAACAAATGAAATGCGAGTCGGGATTGGTTACGACATTCATCGGTTAGTCGCCGACCGGAAATTGATTCTGGGCGGTGTCGAAATCTCATATCATTTAGGGCTACTGGGACATTCGGATGCAGATGTCTTGACACACGCTATCATTGATGCTATACTCGGTGCAGCAGCCTTAGGCGACATCGGCACGCACTTCCCGGATACGGATGCCCGTTATGAAGGCATGGACAGCCTCGTTTTCCTCCGAGACATCGCCGCGAAGGTAAGGCAGACAGGATACCAGATTGGCAATGTGGACAGCACCGTTATCGCGCAACGCCCAAAACTAGCACCTTACATGCCACAGATGCGCGCAACGCTTGCTGAAGCACTCGGCATCTCCGTGGAACAGATTGGCATTAAAGCAACGACTTCCGAAGGATTGGGCATCGTGGGAGAAGAGAAGGCAATCGTCGCGCAAGCCGTCGCGTGCCTTAACAAAAAAGGAGGACAAACCTAGGAAAAATGGGACTTCAGATTTACAATTCGCTGAGCCGACAACTCGAAGACTTCGTTCCCCTCAACAACGAACGGGTGACGATTTACAACTGCGGCCCCACGGTCTACGACTACATCCATATCGGCAATGCACGCACCGCGTTGGTGACAGATATCATCCGACGGTACCTGACGTATAAAGGCTACAACGTCAAACTCGCGCAGAATTTAACCGATATTGACGACAAGATTATCGCGCGGGCAGCGGAACTCGGCATCAGCGAGAAGCAACTCGCACAGCAGCGCGGCGACGCGTTCCTCGAAGATTCACGGCGACTCGGCATACAGCCCGCGGAGGTGCACCCGAAAGCTACCGAACACATCCCCGAGATGATAACCCTCATCCAGACGCTTATTGACAAACGGGCAGCCTATGTCATTGACGGGAGTGTCTATTACCGAGTCAACGCCTTCGCCGAATACGGCAAGTTGTCGCATCGGAAGCCGGAAGATTTGCTCGCCGGCGCACGCGTCGAAATCGACAAACGCAAAGAAGACCCGAGGGACTTTGACCTTTGGAAAGCCGCCAAGCCGGGCGAACCCACTTGGGACAGCCCCTGGGGCAAGGGCAGACCGGGGTGGCACATCGAATGCTCCGCCATGGCGATGAAACACCTCGGTAACACCTTGGATCTGCACATTGCAGGCGAAGACCTGCTTTTTCCACACAACGAGAACGAAATCGCGCAGAGTGAACTCGCGACAGGAAAACCTTTCGCTCGCTACTGGGTGCATGTCGCCTTCTTGAAAATCGATGGCAGACGGATGGGTAAATCTGAGCGTAACTTTATCCTCCTCCGAGATGCACTGGACAATTATCCAACCGAGGTAATCCGCCACTTTCTGATTTCGGCGCAATACCGCCACCCGCTTGACTACAACCCGGAAAGTCTCGCAAAATCGGAAGGCGCGCTGCGCAGGTTGAACAATTGCCTAGAGGCGTTGTCGGGCTCAGGCAAGCCCGAACCAACTCAGCTAGCAGACACCGCGGTTGTAGAGGGCGAAGCTGAAACCTCCCTCCGCGCCGCTGTCCAGCAAATGAAAGCAGACTTTGAGACTGCCATGGACGCGGATTTCAACACGGCGCGCGCCATCGGCGCGATTTTCACGCTCATCGGCGCGGTAAACCGATTTATCCTGAAAACGGAGACAGCCGCAGCAGCCGGCGTTCTCGCACACGCGCGCAAGGCACTCACAGAAACATGCGGCGTGCTCGGCATCTACACGCCGCAGACAAGCAACGTGCAAAGCGACAGCCGTGAAACGCTCAATCAACTTGTGACACTACTGCTCGATATTCGTCAAGAGGCACGACAGCGCAAGGATTGGGAGACATCGGACAGAATTCGCGACCGGCTGAAAGAACTGAACATTGAAATACAAGATACGCGCCAAGGCGCGACATGGAAATTTTCTGCATGACACAGCATTATAGGATTTCTGACGCAACCGGGTCGTGGGCCAAATCTCGTCAGAGGTCTCTCATGCAAGTCTTACGTAAGCGCGGTTCGGACGCGCGCAACTTTTTATAGGAGAAAAATGATGACTTATCGACTCATGGGATTCTGCCTCCTGTTTATCTGTTTTACGGTGACGCTGACAGGATGTAGCGCACTGTTCTCGGAACAAGAGTGGAGCGAAAACTACGCACTCACAGAAGGCGTGCGGGCATCCAGCCCACAGATGATTGATGGCAAGTTGAACACTATCGGGGAAACAACGTTCCCCGAAGGTTCATCGGGGTTCGCCGGCGCAAACCCGGCATCCGAAGTAGTGATTATGCTACCCGAAAAAAAGACTATCCGGCGAATCGTCGTCCATTCCGATAATCTAACGGAGTTTGACATCCACGCCGATAAAGGGAGCATCGCCGTTGAAACGGACTGGCAGATGATTAAAGAGGTAAAGAGCGTCAAAAGCAGTCCCATTCAGATCTCGTTGTTGATTCCATTCCCTACCGACAAGATTCGGCTCCGCGTTTTAGGAACGAAAGACGACGCGCTCCTGAACCGGCAGCAACGCGCGCGCTCCGGCGGCCGCGGCTGGTTTACCGGCAATCGACGCGCAGTCGGGAAAATCCGCGAGATCGAACTCTACGGCTACAAATCCGCCGAGCAGGTAGCGGAAAAGGCAGCCACCGATCAGCGCGAGAAAGAACTTGACGATTTACTGCAATTAGAGTAACATGTTTTGCACCGTTCAGCATCGTCACGTTTTCGATGCAGTTTTCTAAGCTGAAGGCGGCCGTTTGCGCAACGCCGCCTCATTATCACGAACGGCTTCTCAGCCGTTCGGCCAGGAGGTAATAGATGCGTTTTGGTTTATTCGCGATACTCCTCTGTGGGGTAATAGGGCTGTCGGGATGCATTCTTTCGTCCAGTCCCTCCCTCAACTGGAGTAAGAACATCGCCATTATGGCGACAAGCCAGGATACGAAGTTCCACGATGACAACATCCATACACAAGGTGAAACCGGGCCGATTCTCTCAGCCGAAAAAGATGAAGCAGCCCAGGCTGAATCCGATAAATTCACTGAGGCTTTGCTTGAATGGCGAAAACCGCAGACTATCCAACAGGTTGTCGTCAAGGCGCAAGAAGGACAACTGGAATTCTTCGCTATTCAGTACATGGATGAAGAAGGCAAGTGGGTAACGGTGAAAGAGGTGAAAGACAATCTTCGCGAGAACTACAGATTCACCTTGAAAGAGCCGATTATGACAACAAAATTCCGGTTGAGGGTGCCACGGCAGTGGGAGTCACGGCGCGTCGGCGGGCAGAAACGTTCAAGGCGCAGCGAAAGCGGTGCCCCGAGCGCGTCAGAGTATAAGAAGATTCAGGAAATCGAGCTCTACTACGCGCTCCCACCCGACTCGGCGGAAACACCAGCAACCGAGTAAATCATCGGTATCCCGGAGGGCGAGGGCCCGGCGAACGCAAATCGCCGAGGGTGCCCCTCGCCACGCTCACGACACCGGAGGGCGAGGGCCGTTACGCCGATTCGCGCTCATCTCTGCTGTCCCTCGCCACGCGAAGCGAGCTCCAGCAACTTATTGGGAAATTTAAGGCGGATTAGATGCTATCTAACGAAACGAAAAGCCTCATTCATCTCAATCTGATTCAAGGCGTGGGACCCAAAACCGTCCAAATCCTGCTTGAATCGTTTGGTAGTGCAGGAGAGGCACTGCGCGCGACACCCGCGGAACTCGAGCAGCTAGAGCACCTCTCGCCTGCAATACGCAACCTACTCATCCGAAAACCGGTAGGATGCCCGCTGGAGAAGGAACTGGAACTCATCGAGAAATATGGGTGCCAGATTGTGACGCTGGCCGATGAAACGTATCCGCCGCTGTTGAAAGAAATAGCCAATCCGCCGCTCGTGCTTTACGTCAAAGGCGAACTCAAGCCGGAAGATGCACTCAGCATTTCGTTCGTCGGCTCGCGTGGCGCGAAGGATTATGGCCGGCAGGTCAGCCGTCAATTCAGTTATCAACTCGCGCAACGCGGCGTAACGGTGGTAAGCGGACTAGCACGTGGGATAGATACTAATGCACATCGCGGCGCGCTTGACGCAGGCGGCAGGACAATTGCTGTCATGGGCAACGGATTGAGCCTTATCTATCCCGCCTCAAACGAGAAATTGGCGGAAGAGATTGCGCAAGCCGGCGCGTTAATCTCCGAATTCCCGATGGGTATGAAACCGCTCGGGAATAATTTCCCGCGGCGCAACCGGATTATTAGCGGCTTAACACTCGGCACCGTTGTCGTCGAGGCATCAAATCGGAGTGGTGCCCTGATTACCGCGGGGCACGCTGTCGAACAAGGGAGAGAAGTGTTCGCTGTGCCGGGGCCCATTTACTCGGAACTCTCAACGGGCACCCATCAACTGATTAGTAAAGGCGCAACGCTTATTCACACTGTCGATGAACTACTGGCATCACTACCCCAACACGCGCGAAATTTGGTAGCCGTGCCAGCATCACCAACGCTCCCTATTGGCACCGCGCCGCCAGAACACGCCGATTCTCCAGAGCCTGAGCGGCAAACCCATCGGCGCGCGTCCAACTCTGTCCCGACACCGGAACCCTCGGCACCGCTACCAGAGCTCACCGAGGATGAAAAAACGGTATTTGAAGCAATCGAGGCACCTTCAACACATATTGACGTCATCGTCCGAACGACGCAACTGCCGATTGGCAAGGTATCCAGCGTGCTGTTGATGTTAGAACTCAAAGGCATCGTGCAGCAATTGCCCGGCAAACAGTTTAGCCGCTAGAAGCGAGTTCTAGTACAAGGAGGCAAAACAGTGGCAACCGTCGCAGCACAAACATACTTCACCCCCGAGGAATATATCAAAATCGAGCGAAAGGCCGAATACAAAAGCGAATACCACGCAGGACAAATCATCGCTATGTCCGGCGCAAGCTTCACGCACAATATCATCAAAGCGGATATCGTGACTGAACTGAACAACCAATTGAAAAGGCGAAATTGCGTGGCTATCTCCAGCGATATGCGGGTGCGCCCGAGTCCAAGAGAGTCCTACGTCTATCCAGATGTCGTCGTTGTCTGCGGCGAACCCGAATTTGAGGATGATGCCCTTGACACCCTCCTCAACCCGATTCTTGTCGTGGAGGTGCTCTCGCCTTCAACCGAGGCGTATGACAGAGGCGAGAAGTTCAACCGCTACAAACAACTTGCATCCTTGCAAGAATACCTCCTCATCGCGCAAGACAGCGTTCGCGTCGAACACTATCGACGACACGGCACACAGTGGAGGCTCAGCAACTATCACACTCTTGAGGAAGTGTTGGTGCTCTCCTCAATCGGATGCAAATTGCCACTGCACGACATCTACCAGCGCATCACAGTAAAGGATTAAGGGAGACAAACATGGCAACCGTCGCAGCACAAACATACTTCACCCCCGAGGAATATATCAAAATCGAGCGAAAGGCCGAATACAAAAGCGAATACCACGCAGGACAAATCATCGCTATGTCCGGCGCTAGTCGTAAACATAGTCTCATCGTTACAAATATATCAGGCGAACTTTACCTCCAATTCAAGGGACGAGGATGTGAAGTCCATACCAACGATATGCGGGTGAGACCGAATCCGCGAGAGTCCTATTTCTATCCGGATGTCGTCGTTGTCTGCGGCGAACCCGAATTTGAGGATGATGCCTTTGACACCCTCCTCAACCCGATTCTTATCGTCGAAGTGCTCTCGCCTTCTACTGCGGGACGTGACAGAGGCGAAAAATTCAACAGGTACAAGCAACTTGCATCCTTGCAAGAATATCTCCTCATCGCGCAAGACAGCGTGCACATCGAACACTATCGACGACACGGCGCACAGTGGAGGCTCAGCAACTATCACACTCTTGAGGAAGTGTTGGTGCTCTCCTCAATCGGATGCAAATTGCCACTGCACGACATCTACCGGCGCATCACAATGACAGATTAACGGAGGCAGACATGGCAACCGTCGCAGCACAAACATACTTCACCCCCGAGGCATACCTCGCTTTGGAACGAAAAGCCGAATACAAAAGCGAATACCGCACCGGACAAATCATCGCTATGTCCGGCGCAAGCCGCTCACATAATCGTATCACGCTGGATATCTCAACGGAACTGAACCTCCAGTTAAGAGGCAAGGATTGCGAAGTCTTTAGCAGCGATATGCGTGTGCGCCCGAGCCCCGACGATTCCTATTTCTATCCGGATGTCGTCATTGTCTGCGGGAAACAAGAATTTGAGGACGATGTCCTAGATACCCTCCTCAACCCGATCCTTGTCGTGGAGGTGCTCTCGCCTTCAACCGAGGCGTATGACAGAGGCGAAAAATTCAACAGGTACAAGCAACTTGCATCCTTGCAAGAATACCTCCTCATCGCGCAAGACAGCGTTCGCGTCGAACACTATCGACGACACGGCACACAGTGGAGGCTCAGCAACTATCGCTCCTTGGACGCAGTGTTGTTACTGCTCCCCTCAATCGGATGCAAATTGCCACTGCACGACATCTACCGGCGTATCACAATGACAGATTAACGGAGGCAGACATGGCAACCGTCGCAGCACAAACATACTTCACCCCCGAGGCATACCTCGCTTTGGAACGAAAAGCCGAATACAAAAGCGAATACCGCACCGGACAAATCATCGCTATGTCCGGTGCAAGCCGCTCACATAATCGCATCACCGGGGATATATTTTATGGGCTTTACCCTCAATTAATAGGGCGGGATTGCGACATTTTTAGCAGCGATATGCGGGTGCGCCCGAGCCCCGACGATTCCTACTTCTACCCCGATGTCGTCATTGTCTGCGGCGAACCCGAATTTGAGGACGATGTCCTAGATACCCTCCTCAACCCGATTCTTATCGTGGAGGTGCTCTCGCCTTCAACCGAGGCGTATGACAGGGGCGAGAAGTTCAACCGCTACAAGCAACTTGCATCCTTGCAAGAATACCTCCTCATCGCGCAAGACAGCGTGCACATCGAACACTATCGACGACACGGCGCACAGTGGAGGCTCAGCAACTATCGCTCCTTGGACGCAGTGCTACTGCTCCCCTCAATCGGATGCAAATTGCCACTGCACGACATCTACCGGCGCATCACATTTTCTCACGAAGCCGAAAACGCATAAAAACGCCCTTCACTAAGGATAAACACCATGAACGCAACAGAATTAGAATTTGAAAAACCACTCATCGAGCTGGAACACCACCTCACGCAGCTAGAGCTCTTCGCGCAGAACCATCCGACGTTGGATCTCACCGAAGGAATTGGTGCCCTCAAACAGAACGTTGACACGCTCACAAAGCAGACGTTCCAAACACTCACCCGATGGGATAAGGTGCGGCTGGCACGGCACGCACAGCGGCCCCAAGCCTCCGTCTACATCGACGCGCTCTTGGAAGAACCGATCGAACTCCACAGCGATAAATTATACGGCGATGATAGAGCCCTCATCGGCGGACTCGCGTGGTTCGAGGGACAACCCATCGTCTACCTCGCGCAGCAGAAAGGCACAAACCTCCAAGAACGGCAGGAAATGAACTTCGGCTACACCCACCCGGAAGGCTACCGCAAAGCGCGGCGGCTTATGCAGATAGCCCATAAGTTTAACCGGCCCCTACTCTGCTTTGTCGATACACCCGGCGCGCACTTCGACCTCCGGTCCGAAGAATACGGACAAGCCATGGCCATTGCCGAAAACCTCGCAGAAATGATGCAGCTGCGCGCCCCCATACTCGTCGTTATCATCGGCGAAGGCGGCAGCGGCGGCGCACTCGCCATAGCCCTCGGCAATCGCGTACTCATGATGGAATACGCTGTCTACTGTGTCGCACCACCCGAAGCATGCAGCGGCATCGTCTGGAAGGACAAAGGCGAACACGCCCCAGAAGCCACTGAAGGCTATAAACCCACTGCCCCAGACCTGCTCAAACTCGGCATTATCGACCAGGTCATCCGTGAACCCCTCGGCGGCGCACACCGCGACACCAACGCCGCCGCACAGAACGTCAAACGCGCAATGCGAAAACACCTCGCCGAACTCATGCAGTTGACACCACAACAACTCGTCCAGCAACGATACGAACGCTACCGACACATCGGACTTTACGGCGAAGACCGGGACAAAACGTAGCGCGCGGGCAGTCACGGTCACGCCTACAGAAAACGTGTTTGTTTTGCCTCGCAAAAGCAAACTACCTTTAACGTTGTCATCTCTGCAGCCTCGCTGCAGAGATGTCCACTGTCCCCCGCGACCTCTCGACATCAAACATGAAAATCCGAACCATCACTACCGGCATCCCATCGCCCTTCTCACATGACTCCCTCCAGCGCGCCGCCGAATTCAACCAGGCCTGCCGCACCCGTTTTGAGGCAAACGGCTATCAAGTGCAATCAACCCGATTGAGCTGTCAAGTTTGGGACGATGCCCCAGACGTAGACGCACTCCTCGCCTTAGAACAAAAAACAAAAGCGTTAGGCATCGAATTCCTCAGCCTCGGCACAATCTTCCCAGATGCATCCCATCCCGTAGGCGCGCCGGGAACGCACGCAAACCAACAAAAACCGCTTGACTCTCTTGCCCATATCATTGCCGCAAGCCAAACCCTCTTCGCCTCCGTCACACTCACAACACATACCGGTGATGTGGCGTGGCATACCGCCGAGACTACCGCCCAAATCATACAGCAGATAGCGCACCAAACCGAAGAAGGCTACGGCAACCTCCGCTTCGCCGCCCTAATGAACTGCCCGCCGAACACCCCCTTCTTCCCCGCCGCCTATTGGCAAGACACCCGCATCAACTTCGGCATCGGATGGCAAGCCGCTGACCTGGTGCATCAAACCTTCAAAGACGCACCTGACTTAAACACCGCGCTACAGCACCTCAAAACCCGCATGGAAGCAGAAGGACAGCAGATTGTCGCCCTCGCACAAACCCTCGCACAAGAACACCACATCCCCTTCGTCGGCATAGACGTATCGCCCGCGCCCATGGGCGACGAAAGCATCGCCTACGCCATAGAACCACAACTCCCCGGACACTTCGGCGAACGCGGCACCTTAACCGCCTGTGCAAACTTGACGCGCACCCTCCGCGAACTCCATCTGCCGTTATGCGGCTATTCCGGACTCATGCTCCCTGTGCTTGAAGACATCGGCTTAGGACAGCGAAGCCAAGCCGGTTGTTTCAACTTAGATAGCCTCCTCCTCTACTCCGCTGTCTGCGGCACCGGATTAGACACAATCCCAATCCCCGGCGATGCATCCACAGCCCAAATCACCGCCATCCTGACAGACGTAGCCGTGCTCTCCCTGCGCCTTTCAAAACCCCTATCCGTTCGCCTCTTCCCCGTGCCGGGCCTCAAAGCCGGCGAAATGACCCGGTTTCAATCCCCCTATTTGACAAATACCCCGGTCATGTCCATATAAAGCTCATTTTCCTTAAAGCGACAACCTGTCCCTCGCGTTCCCAAACGGCCCCTTTTCACCGTAGCGCGAGGGCCGTCACGCCTACATGGAAGACAGCCTGCGTTGCCCCGCATAAGCAGGCTGACCTCCTCCCTCGCGATCTCTCTCATGCGGCGAAAACGTCCGCGGCCCCGTAGCGCGAGGGCCTGTCCCTCGCGATCCCTCCCGCGCGGCAAAAACCCTCCGCGGCCCCGTAGCGCGAGAGAAAACCTGTCCACCGCGATCGGTGCATGGCGAGGCACAGGACCTCGCCCTACGGACGAAGGAGCATTTTCCCCGTAGCGCGAGGGAAAACCTGTCCACCGGTAGGAGAGCCCTCCCGCGTCTCGATGCCCGCCCTACGAAAGAGATAACCCCCAAAAATTTGACAAAATCCCCCGTTTGTGGTATCCTTAAAACAAATAGCTGCGCGCGACACAATCCCGCAATCCAACGCGTAAGGTATCGCAAAAAAATATGCATAAACCTTCACCTTTGCGAAGACCCGAGCGTCACACGGCTCCGGCGACTTCTTAAAAGGTTATGCACCAGTAATAGCCGAATAGCAACGATGGCAGGTTTGACAGAGACACATCATCGCTGCCGCCCAAAAGAGGAATACCCATGAACCAAAAACCGCACGTCCTGCTCATCACCACAGACCACTGGCCCAACTCCCTCTTGGGAGTCAGCGGGCACCCGAAGATCCAAACGCCGACGTTAGACGCGCTCGCGCGTGCCGGCACACGTTTCACGCGCGGCTACAGCGAATGCCCGGTCTGCGTCCCCGCGCGCAAAACCCTCATGACCGGCACGCCGCCGCGCACCCACAAAGACCGGGTTTTCAACGACAGACAAGGACTAAACGGCCTCCCGACAATCGCACAGACTTTTCGGGAAACCGGGTATCAAGCCTACGCTGTCGGCAAACTGCACGTCCATCCGCAGCGCAACCGCATCGGATTTGACGATGTCATCCTCGGCGAAGAAGGCAGACTGCAACACGGCGTAGTTGACGACTACGAATTGTTCCTCGGCGACCGGGGCTACGCAGGCCAGCAATTCGCCAGCGGCATGTGCAACAACGATTACCTCAACCGCCCCTGGCACCTCCCCGAAGACTGCCACGTCACCAACTGGAGCACGCAACAAATGGTGCGCATGCTCAAACGCCGCGACCCAACTCGGCCAGGGTTCTGGTATCTCTCCTACTGCCACCCGCATCCCCCCTTGGCACCGCTGCATTGCTACATGGACATGTATCGCGATACCGGCGTGGACATACCGTATTGCGGCGAATGGGCAGCCGATACCCAAAATTTGCCGTGGCCGTTAAAAACGCGTCAGCTGCAAGACGCACATTTCACCGAAGACCTGGTGAGGTCTGCGCGCCAAGCCTTTTATGCACTTTGCACACACATCGATCATCAGTTGCGCGTCGTCATCGGCACACTGCGCGAAGAAGGCATGCTCAACAACACGCTTATCCTCTTCACATCCGACCACGGTGACATGCTCGGCAACCATCAGTTGTGGGCGAAACGGCTCTTTTACGAAGACTCCGCCAACGTCCCGATGCTCCTCGTCGGCACCGCTGGCGATGAACGCGTCGGGCATCACCGCGTTGATGACAGACTCGTCGGGTGGCAAGACGTGATGCCCACGCTCCTCCACCTCGCCGGGATTGACATCCCAGAAACGGTCGTAGGCATCCCCATGGTAGGCGACGAAAAACGGGAATGGCTATACGGCGAATGTAGCGAAGGCGCGAACGCGACGCGCATGATTCACGACGGCCGCTTCAAACTCATCTACTACGCCACCGGCAACTACCTGCAACTTTTCGATTTGCAAGAAGACCCGAGGGAATTGCATAACCTCGCTAGTTCACCTGCGCACGCCGACACCGTTGAACGCTTGACGAACCATCTCATCGGTGAGCTCTACGGCGGCGATGAAAACTGGGTGCAAGACGGTGCCCTCGTTGGTTTACCCGACAGAGCCTATCGTCCCTCTCCCAACCGCGCGTTATCGGGACAGCGCGGGCTTCATTGGCCGCCACCGCCATCTGCAGGCCGTTGAGCAGCTTTGCCTCATCGGTAGGAGAGCCCTCCCGCGTCTCGATGCTTCAGATTCGGGACCAGGAGGTCCTTCCTACCGAAAAAAATGGCGTTCGCCCCAAAAACTAAATGCTTCTGCCTTGAATGATGAACACTGCAACCGCACAAAAATTCAGTAACGAAGAGCTCCGCCGCCAATTGCGCCTCGGCGAGGACAACTACTGGGAATTCAAGCAAATCGAATTCGCAGGCAACGTTCCCAAGAGCCCTCGTCGCGATCAACTCGCAGACGAATGCGCCGCTTTTGCGAATACAGAGGGCGGCACCGTACTTTGCGGCGTAACCGACAGCGGCGAAGTCCAAGGCATGTCGCGCGAGCAGATGGACGCACTTGAGCGAATATTGGTGGAGCTCTGCACCGACGCGATTAAACCGCCGATTCGTCCCACTATCCTTCGCAGAGAAGTAGAGGCAGGCAAACCGTTCCTCCTCGTTGCAGTCCCGCAAGGATCCGACGTGCACGAAAGCCCGGGCGGCAGTTATCTCCGCGTCGGAAGCACAAAGCGCAAGATGCCACGCGACGAGCAACTCCGTTTGGCACAGCGACGCGGACAGGCACGCTTCCTCTGGTTTGACAAACAACCGGTCCCAGAA
This sequence comes from uncultured Poribacteria bacterium, assembly GCA_958296135.1. Lineage (GTDB taxonomy): Bacteria > Poribacteria > WGA-4E > WGA-4E > WGA-3G > AGPOR5. The sequence goes on along the minus strand of CATQHZ010000001.1, from coordinate 1,260,129 downwards.
ACCGGATTCGGAACTTTAAATGAAGCACTCTGGAAACCGCTGTTAAGCACTGAAATTGATGGCGCGCATCGTCGCAATTACCGGCAGGTCAGCATTAGTCGAATATCGCCAGAGCCAATAACTAAGCGGTTGACATTTGTCGCGCCTCCATGCTAGACTACAAAAAAGGAGGAACAGAACATGATACCCCTAACTGACATTCAAGCCACTTGTGATGACATCGTGCGCGAATTCGCACCGCTCCAAATTATCCTCTTCGGCTCCTATGCCTACGGAACGCCGACAGAACACTCCGATGTCGATCTGCTGGTAGTCATGCCGATTCCGAAATCGGAGACGCACCAGCAGAAATTGGAGATTCAACGACGGGTCCCACGCCGATTCCGCATGGACTTGCACGTTCGTTCACCCGAGGAAATCGCCTATCGCATCTCATATAACGATTGGTTTCTGCGCGAAATCCTTGAAAAAGGAAACGTGCTTTATGAATCCGGGGGCCACCTCAAGGATTTCTTGGAAACAACGCGGGAAATAAGCCAATTGCACGATAAGGAGACGGCATTCGTGAACCCGTTGACACTTGAGTATATAGAGAAAGCCGAAGGCGATTATGCCGACGCAAAATGGCTTCAGCAAGCACCGAAACCGAACTACGACAACATTTGCTTCCACGCACAACAGACAATAGAAAAGTACCTCAAGGCGTGGTTGCAAGAGACAAACCGCCCAGTGCCGAGGACGCACAATTTGGAGGAATTGCTGGATTTGATTGTGCCGGTGCTTCCCGCGTGGAACAGATGGCGCGACGACTTTTCACAGTTTACCAAACACGCCGTGGACTCTCGGTACCCCGGCTATTTCGCGACTGCCACTGACGCTGAGCACGCAATGCGAATCTGCACCGAAATCCGACAGACAGTTCGCGCAATACTGATGCCATAATCTCCTTGGAACGTAGCGCGGGGGCCTGTCCCCCGCAACCGCCCATCGCACGGCGAGGGACAAGCCCTCACCCTACCAGAAAGACACGCGGTTTGGGAAACAACCCGAATCAACCAGGTCAAAATCGGGAGAACTTCACCTACAAAGAGGCGATAAATTGTGAAAACTGAATCGTACTAAAATGAAACAACTCTCATGTTGACAAAAATATAGAAATCATATAAAATAAAAATAGGTTTTTTCACAAACCTTATCGTAACCTTTTAATTTTCAGGACTTACGCAAACTCACATTGCGTTAACACGAAAGGAAGAAAAATGTTAGCTGAAATACGTCAAAGAGAAGGCATCATTGTCATTCGACCCACCGGACGCATGATCGGGGCAGCAAACGCTGAACTCCGACAGCAAATTAGCGAGGAACTCGAGGAACACTTTGAATCACCCAAGGTCCTCTTTAACCTGGAGGCTGTCACCCGGATGGATAGTAGCGGGCTCGGCACCCTGGTCTCCGCGCACGTCACTACCTCCCGCAAAGGTGGGCGCACAGCACTCGTCAACGCCGGCGCGCACATCAGAAACCTCCTCGTCCTCGGACGGCTGATGACTGTCTTCGAGACATACGAGACCGAGGATGAAGCGATCGTCGCGATGACTGCGGATAGTTAAAAACTCCCGACTGATTCGGGTAGACGCGAACACGCATTCGCGCCTCCCGCGTTTCCAAATCGTCGCACGGCGAGGGCCAGACGAAGAAACGTCCCCTCGCCCTACGGTAATGTGGAAAAGGAGATTTATGGCACATCAGAATAGCCCGACACTCACCGTGAACGCGGGCTTCCACGACAGGGATGGATGCCCCGTTAACGTCACTGTCAGCCATCCCGGCATCAGCCAATTCGCAAACCGCGAGGTTGTCCTAACCGATGCAGAGAGCGGCGATGTCATCGCAGCACAGTGCTACGCCAGCGACAATGGCACCGATACCACCTTAACATGGATACTCAATGGCCTCGCCGCCGGCACCTCGCGCACTTATACCCTCTCGGAGGGAACCGTTGCAGAAGATGCTGGCGTTCAATTAAAGGACGAGGCGGAGACAATCGAGGTCGCGCTCAACAGCAGACCTTTCACAACCTTCCGATACGGCAAGGCGCAGTTTCGCCCCTATTTCTTCCCAGTTTTGGGGCCCGAAGGACGCGAAGTGACACGCGGTGAAACGAGCGACATCTCGAAGGACCACGTGCATCACCGCTCCCTCTATGTCGCCTACGGCGAAGTCAATGACGTAGATCTCTGGGGGGAAGGCAGCAACTCCGGCCGGGTCGTCCACCAAGGATTTACCGAAAAGCACGGCGGTTCTGTCGTCGGCAGGCTTTATACTGACAACACCTGGGAGACGCGCGAAGGTGACATCCTGATGGCGGATAAGCAGAACTTCCGCATCTACAATTTGCCGGAAGATGCCGCGCTGCTCGATCTGGATTTAACCTTCATCGCCTCCATCGGAGATGTCCATTTTGGCGATACCAAAGAGGGGGGCATCATGTCCATCCGCGTGCATCCGTCAATGAACGCCTCTGATAGCGGGAAGATAGAGAACGCGTTCGGCGGCATCAACGAAGGTGAAACCTGGGGCAAGCGCGCCCACTGGTGCGATTATTCCGGCGTAGTTGATGGCACCCCTGTCGGCATCGCCGTGTTCGACCATCTCGTCAACCCGCGGTATCCGACGTACTGGCACGTCCGCAACTACGGGCTGATGGGTAGCAACATCTTTGGCGGCGGCACCTTTGAGGGGGATAAATCCAAAGACGGTTCCTACACCTTGAAGCAAGGCGAGGAGATGCACTTCCGTTTCCGCGTGCTGATTCATGCAGGCGACGCAACCGTCGGGAAAGTGGCGCAGAAATATCACGATTTCATCAACCCACCGACGGTTGAAGTCACCGGGCCCAGAGCGTAGCGCGAGAGCCGCCACGGGCACGCCTACAGCAAACGTGCTACCTTTAACGTTGGCATCTCTGCAGTCGCGCTGCAGAGATGTCCACTGTCCTTCGCAACGCCTCAACCAATAGTAAGAGCAGCCATCAGATCCGCCCGATAAGGAGACTCAAACATGCCTATCCGCACTATCCACGTCGGATGCACCCATTTCGCGCACGGCCGCCTGCAGGCACAGATAAACGCAAACGGATTAACACCTGTCGCATGCGTAGACATCAACCTTGAGGCGGCGCGCGCAGGCGTAGCAAACCTTCAAGGCGATGTCCCCGAGAACCTCGCCGAGCGCATCTATACCACGATTACCGAAGCGAAAGAGAAACATGACGCGCAAGCATGCCTTATTTACGCCTCAACAACGGCGCACGCCAAACTCATCATTGAAAGCCTGAACCTCGGCATGCACACCCTCTGTGTCAAACCGATTGCGACGACACAGACAGAATTCCGAGAGATTATTCAGGCACACAAGGCGAACCCGGAACTCATGCTCGTGCAAGGACAAAACAAGCGGTGGAACCCCGCCGCGGCGAAAATGCGCGAATGGCTCCGCGAAGAAGACGGCATCGGCGAAATGTTAGCTGGCGAATGCCGATTCTGGATCCGCCAGAATCTGTTCACCGGCCCCGACTCCCGACAGCCCGATGCATACCTCGACGGACTCTTCTTCCACGCAGGCACGAGTCACCAATTGGACCAGCTCGTCGCCGCGAAGGGATTGCCGAAGTATGTTACGGCGCACATACACAACCGGCGCGACCCGGAACTCGGCCAGATTGAAGCATGGGGAACAGCCGGCGGCAACGCGCTCATGGAGTATGCCAACGGCGCACCGTTCTCTTATGCCGGCACGCGCGCAGGACATGCATCTCCCTTCGGCTGGAGCGGACATTGGACATTCCACGGCGAAAATGCAGACCTGCGCCGAGATGCCGGACACCTACAACTCTTCCGAACGGGGACGTGCGTTGAAAACGTAAACCTGCAGGACCTGCACGCCGGGCTCATTGAGGACGACAGGCTGCAATTTGACGCATTCGCCGATGCAATAGCAACCGGCACCGACCGGGAGTGGATGCAGGAGACAACGCTCGGCACCTGGGTGCTGATGGAGGCATGCAACGAATCGGCGCGAACGCACGCGCGCGTTGATGTCGAAGCATTCGCCGCGAAGATGTTCGGCAATTGAACGCTTATACCAAACTTCTAAGGAGGTTAATCAATTAGCATGTTCAAACAACTGGTTTATTTCATCCTATACACTTCCCTTGCCATAGGGGGATTCTTCAATCCTCTTACTGCATTCGGGCACTGTGACACTTCAACACTGCCTGAGGATGTCAACAAAGACGGGGTTGTTAACATCCAAGACTTGGTGTTAGTCGCTACTGCCTTTGGACAGTCCGCTGATCCGAATCTGGATGTCAATCGCGATGGCCTTATCAATGTGCTTGACCTGGTGCGCGTGAGCAACAGTTTTGGCAAGACAGAAAGTATTGACACTTCAATCCCCGCAGAAACCTTGGAAGCTGTCACAGATCCGACATCGCATGCCGCGGTTATCCGAGTTTGTCACGACGGCACCCCGCAGTCGGGAATAGAACTCTTAGTGCTTTTCCCAAACAAAACATGGCACCTGGCTACCACTAACGATGCTGGTGAAGCGCATGTAGATCTGTATACCATGGCCTTGCCGATGACGGTATATGCGGCAGCCCCTGGTTTCGCCGCCCATCTTAAAAAAGAATGGGTGCCGGCGCAAGGCGCGCTTGCAATTAAGCTGCAAACCTTGCCCAATGGCGGATCGGCTATCTTTCCTAGTGATACGGGTTACTTGCCGGGGCTGACAGGACGTTTAAATCCCATCCTTGATCCAATCGATCGCACCTATCTTTATGCAACCAACATCGCTATCAACGGAGGGAAACAGCAACCAGTCCGTTTCAGTTTTGGAGAAGATTTGCACCTCACCGATGCTTGGGGGAAAGAGTTGATGGTGCGCATCGTCCTAATAGTGGGTAGCTCGACTCTCGTGGAATATCGACCTGTTCCAAAAATTGAGAACTAAATGGCACTTTTGCAAGGAAACAAAACCATTTAGTTCTCGCCGGTAGGAAAAACCGCCTAGTCCAGAACGTAAGGACAGATTTCTATAGTTGTCCACATGCAACGGAGAAAACTCATGCAATCTCCACATGGAATCACCGCATCAGCGTTTCGCCCATCCGTGATGGGCAGAAACGGGATAGTCACTTCTGGCCACGCGCTCGCCTCGCAAGCCGGAATCCAGACGATGATGGCAGGCGGCAACGCCGTCGATGCCGCCATCGCAACCGCCGCCGCACTCGGCGTAGTTGAACCCGCTGGCTCCGGGGTCGGCGGCGACGGGTTTATCCTCATCTACTGGGCCGAAACCGGGCAAGTCGCCGCGGTGAATGCAACAGGTCCGGCCCCGCGCGCCGCCACCCGCGAAACCTATCTCAACACCGGCGGCATCCCGATGAAAGGGATGCGGAGCGTCTCCGTGCCCGGCCTCGTTGATGGATGGCTCCTCGCGCACGAACGCTACGGGACGCTCGCCTTAGAGAAAGTCTTTGAACCCGCAGTTTCCCTCTGCGAGGAAGGGTTTCCGATCAGTTATCGGCTGGCCAACGGCCTCCGAGGGGAGCTCACACGTTTCTCTTCTGAACCGGATAGCCGCGCCATCTTCACAAAGGACGGCGAACCGATTGCCCCCGGCGAACTGCTCAATAATAAGAACCTCGGCGCGACGCTTCGGAAAATCGCCCAAGCAGGACGCAAGGTTTTCTATGAAGGCGAAATCGCTAAAGTCATCGGAGAATTTAGCCGTCATCACGACGGCCTGCTAACCGCCGATGACCTGGGGAATTACCACGCGCACTGGGCAGAACCGATTCACGTCAACTACCGCGGCTACGAAGTCTACGAGATGCCACCCAATTCCAGCGGGCATATTCTGTTGCAGGAACTGAACATCGTCGAATTGTTCAATATGCAAGAGCTTGGATGCAACACCGCTGAAAGTGTGCATCTGATGGTGGAAGCGAAAAAACTCGCCTTCGCCGACCGGGAGAAATATATGGCAGACCCGGGCTGGGTGGACATTCCGTTGGAAGGCATGTTGTCCAAAACTTATGCCGCAGAGCAGTTAGAACGTATCAAGCGGGACACCGCAGCCATCGATGTCCCCGCAGGCGGCCCAGAGGCACACGAGGATACAACATGCTTCTGCACAGCAGACCGGGCGGGAAATCTTGTCTGTGTGCTACAGAGCATCCAATCCGGATTCGGCTCCAGTCTCATCGCAGGCGATACCGGCATCCTGCTGAACAACCGAATGACTTATTGGCATTTAGAAGAAGGGCATCCCAACTGCCTGATGCCGGGCAAGCGCGTCCGCCACACGATGAATCCTGTTATCGTCACGAAAGATGGGAAACCATTGCTAGCGTGCGGTACCCCCGGCGCAGATACACAAGTGCAAACGAACCTGCAACTCGTGACACACATCCTCGATTTCGGAATGACACCACAAGAGGCAGTCGCAGCACCGCGTTGGCGCAGTTTGCAGAACCCGATGGAATCCACAATTCCGCACGTCTGCTCCAACCACCTCCAATTAGAAGGCAGATTTCCGGCAGAGGTACAGGAAAGTTTGGCGAAGAAGGGACACGAACTCCAAATCCTCAACGATTGGGGCGGGCCCGGCAGTGCACAAGTTATCACGGTTCACCCGGACTCTGGCGCGCTCATCGGCGGCTCCGACCCGAGAACAGATGGATACGCCATCAGTTTCTGAGCGAGAGAACAGCAGGGCGAGGGACAGGTTTTCCCGCGCCCCACGGCTAAAAACCACCGAGAACGCCTCCTCTCTACCAACTAAAAACTAAAAAATGCTGCATTCGTCTAAAAAACTTGACATCCACGTCATTTTGTGTTACAATGCAATATACCTCCATTGAGAGGAGGAGGAAACAGTGCATGAAGCAGAATGAACAGCCCAAAGACAAAGACCGGGTGCAGTTTTTCAGTGTTCGGCGCGGATGGGTAGGTACCGCGCTACTCATCTTTTGTGCCCTTATCTCAGTTTATGGCGGGATGGCAATTAACTATCATTTGTCAAAAGGCTGGACCGGCTATGAGACATTGCGGGCGATTGTCGTTGATACCACGGGATGTATTCCAACGGCACTGGCTATTCCCGTTCTGATTTTATTTTTATTTGTGGAGGTTCCGATGATTTTATACGGTTTAATCAAGGAGCAGATTGAGCGGCGGCAGAAGATACGCGAGGCAATCGGCGAAGCAATCGGTGAAGCACGCGGCGAAGCACGCGGCAGAGAACTTGCGAACCGTGAGTGGGCTGAATGGGAAACACGCCGACGGACAGCCGAAGCCGCTGGCGACGATTTCACCGAACCCACCCCCGCCGAAAAACGCAACGAGGCAACGCAGCAGGATTAGTGCTCCCAACAAAGCGATTTCGGTTTCCGCGGTAGAAAGATGCCGCCTACAATTGCGGGCGATTGTCGTTGATACCACGGGATGTATTCCAACGGCACTGGCTATTCCCGTTCTGATTTTATTTTTATTTGTGGAGGTTCCGATGATTTTATACGGTTTAATCAAGGAGCAGATTGAGCGGCGGCAGAAGATACGCGAGGCAATCGGCGAGGCAATCGGTGAAGCACGCGGCAGAGAACTTGCGAACCGTGAGTGGGCTGAATGGGAAGCACGCCGACGGACAGCCGAAGCCGCCGGCGACGATTTCACCGAACCCACCCCCGCCGAAAAACGCAACGAGGCAACGCAGCAGGATTAGTGTTCCCAACAAAGCGATTTCGGTTTCCGCGGTAGAGAGAGGCCGCCTACAGTGGTGAGACGCATCACCCGCATCTGGGATAACTCATGAAAAACGCACTTTACTTCGGCGACAACCTCAATGTCATGCGAGAGATGGAAAGTGGCAGCTACCATATATGTTATCTCGATCCGCCTTACAACAGCGGACGCAACTATAACATCTTCCTCGCTGAGGGCGCGCAAACGAAATTGCCTATCATTGCAGAGGTAAAATCCGGGAAGAGTTTGAACCTGAATCAGGTGCGAGCCTTCCGCACAGCGATGCGAGACGCAAACGCCGCCATCGGCATTTTCATCACCTTGCATCCTGTCACGCGCGGCATGCGAAACCTTGCTGAAGAAGAAGGCACACTGGCACATAACGGTAGGCATTACCCGCGCCTGCAATTCTGGCAGATAACCGACACCTATTTTGACGAGGGCATTATTCCTGTCAACTGGCCGTGGCAATTTGACGAACGCCCGAAGGCAGAACGTCATTACGGCGGCGAGCAAACCTATTTCTGAGCGCAGTGCCTTCAGTAGGAGAGACCTCCCGGTCTCGATAGGTGCACATTCCGTAGGAGGGACCTCCTGGTCTCGATAGGTGAGCATTCCATAGGAGAAACCTCCTGGTCTCGATGTAGGAGAAACCTCCCGGTCCCGCTAGGTGCACATGCGGTAGGAGGGACCTCCTGGTCCCGATAGGCCTTTTCGGTAGGAGGGACATCCTTGTCCCGATAGGTGCGTATCAGGACTAACGCTAGCCCGCAAGGAAACTAAAGTGAAGAAATTGCTGTTGGATGACGCAAATAGGTTGTATGCGTGCCCATCTGAGCATGAAGCCAACTGCCGCAAAATAGAAAGGACGAAATATCAGCGGTTCACCGTGAGTGAAACTGACTTTAATCAGCTCCTTTTTATGGAGGCGAACGCTGACGTTTGGGCAGGCAAACCAACACTAGTTAATCAGTTAACGCCTGACAGAAAAGGAGCAAACAAATGAAAATCTTAGTCACCGGCGGCACAGGCCGCATCGGATCGAATCTTGTCAGAAAATTATTAGAAAAAGGACACGACATCCGCAGCTTCGTCTATCCCGGCGATATCCACCGCGTCAACCGCCTAGATGGATACGAACGCGTCGAGACGGTGCTCGGCGATCTGCGCGAATACGAGGATGTCAAAAACGCTGTGGAAGGCGTTGATGCTATCTACCACATCGCCGCCGCATTCGGCGGGCCTTTCAACAACCGCGACTATCTCGCTATTAACGGCATGGGCACGCTCAACCTGCTTGAGTGTATCCGCGAGTTCAACCCCAACATCCATCGCCTCGTCTATGCCTGCACCGAAGCGATTTACTGGGAGGTTACCGAAAAATGGCGGATTTTCGAGGAGCCGATAACCGAGGAAATGGTGGCAAAATACCACGCGATGCCCTACTTCCTTACGAAATGGATTGGCGAGGAACTATGCATGTCGTATCACCACCAATACGGCATCCCCACTACCGTCTTCCGCTTCACAACGGTGATTGAACCCAGCGAATTCCTCAACGAAGAAGGCATGCCGAAGCAGTTCATCTTGAGCCCCCTCTATCAACGCTACAAGAATTACAGGGGAGACCGGCCGCTTGACATCGTCGCGGCGCACATGGTGAGAGCCGGGTGGAACGGCGAAGAGAAATTTGTCAAAAAACTCAGCCCAGACGGCCGCGCCTATAAAGAGCATTACACCGATATCCGTGACATCGTCCAAGGGCTAATACTCGGGCTGGAGAAGGATGCCGCCATCGGGGAGGAATTCACCCTCGGCGGGAAGGGGCTCTTCGATTACGAGGAAATCATCCCCTATCTGTGCAGACGGTATTATCTGGAAGCAGTGGAGGTGCAGATGCCGACTGCAAACTACTTTGAGTTTGACCTGAGCAAAATCAGAAGATTGCTCGGTTTTGAACCGCAGCACGATCTGGCGAGCATTATCGATGCAGCCGAAGCGATGCAGCGCGGCGAAGATGTCGGCATCATTCCAACCGGCGTTCGATGGAATTAGGCTTTTCCTTGACATCGCGCAAAGAATAGGTTAAACTTAAAAAAAACCAGGAATGACGCAATTCAATTCTGCGTAAGTCCTAGCGAAGAGGTTCATCCATCGTGACTTTCCACAGCAAGAGAGTGGGCCACAGCAAGAGAGTGGGCCACAGTGCCATTCTGCTCGCTTTCGCCTTTTTGGCACTGAATTGCACCAAAGTCCCGTCTACGGCGACGCGGCACGTGCCATCAAGCACCAAGCACCTCAACCGGCACATTGATGCCGTGCTAAAACGCGAGCGGATACAACCTTCCAAGCAATCCAAAGATGCAGAATTCCTGCGCCGCGTACACTTGGATCTGACCGGAAAAATCCCGCTGCCCGAAGAAGTGACAGATTTTATCCGAGACGGCTCACCCAACAAGCGCGCCAAGAAAATCGAACGGCTGCTTGAGAGCGAGGCATACCTTGACTATTGGAGCGGCCTCTGGGTAAACTGGCTCATCGGACGGCGCGCAGATGGCGACGAACGGCGCAAAGGATTAACCGAATGGGTGAGAGAGGCACTCGCAGCCAATATGCCCTACAACCAGTTCGTCGCCGAACTTATCGCAGCCGAAGGCGTTTTGGCGGAGAACAAGGCGACAAACTACATCCAGCGATACGAAAGATCGCCCGTCTTCCTCACCGCACAGTCCACGCGCCTCTTTTTGGGACTCCCGATGCAGTGCGCCGAATGCCACGACCACAAGACAGAAGCGTGGCGGCAGACCGACTTCTACGGCATCGCCGCCTTCTTCAACGGCATAGACATCGAACGCAAAAAAATGAAAATGGATGACGCTGCCCAAGAGAGGATGATGGACTACCGCCTGATAAACAAGGAGGAAGGCGCGATTTGGGTGGAAGGCACAAACGAAGCCATTCCGCCGCGGTTCCTAGACGGCACCGAATACAAAGGACCGCGCCGCAAAAAGCGGGCAGCACTCGCGCAGTGGATAACCGATAAGACGAATCCCTACTTCAGTAAGGCAATCGTCAATCGTATCTGGAAACACTTCATGGGCCGCGCCTTTGTCGAACCACTGGACGGGTTCGGCGAGGAAAACCAGCCGACGAACCCACAACTGCTAGAATGGCTCGCAGAAGATTTCGTCATCCACGGCTATAATCTCCAGAGTCTCATGCGGACTATCCTCAATTCGGAGGCGTATCAACGCACCTCCGAGACGAATAAGAGCAACAAGGACGATGAACTCTATTACTCGCACGCGTATGTGAAGCCGCTCAGCGCAGAACAGTTTTTCCACTCCATGCTGCAAGCAACAGGGTTTGAGAGACTCCAAAAACGGCGCAACCGTGGACAACTGGCGGCGATGAAACGACAGCACTTGAATCGGTTCCTCTTCCTGCTGAACAACGGCGAGATGGAAGAAATTGAGGCGTTCAACGGCACCGTCCCGCAGGCTCTCATGATGATTAACGGCACGCTCGTCAACGACAGCGCAAACCACGACACGCGCGGCAGCTTCATCCACTACGTACTAGAAAAATGGCGCGAACCGATGGAGCGGCTGGAGTATATCTACCTCACCGTCCTCTCGCGACCGCCGACAACGAAAGAGAAAACCTATTTCCAACGCTACTTAGAACGGAGTTTGTATCGTAACAAAGATTTGGCTTACGAAGACATCTACTGGGTTTTGCTCAATTCAGCAGAGTTTTCGCTGAATCATTAGACTGTCAGGACAGATTTCTATAACTGTCCATATCACAATTGCACGGATGGACGATGCCATCCCATACCGTAGGGCGAGGGTTTCCCCCGCCATGCCGCACGGGGTGGTTCACAGCCATCCATAAATATGCAGGAGATTTTTATCATGAAAATACGTAATCTATTCATCGCCTTATGTGCCATGACTATCGGCATCGCGGCGGTGGCTATCGCGCAAACCTATTTCGAGGATAACTTCGACGACGCGAAAGAATCCGAGAAGAAATGGGTCCCGCTTTTTGGAGAATGGGAATTCAAAAGCGATGAATACCATCAACTCCAGAATACCCCGAACTGCATGAGCGTCGTCGCAGATGAGTTCTGGGATGACGCATGGAGCGAATACACCTTCGAGGTGCGCGGCAATAAGACTAGCGGCGCAGAAGGATTCCTGATCATGTTTCGGTGCCAAGGCCTGATGCAAGCCCGCGGGCAGGCCCTTGAAGACCATCCGCCGCGCATGGAGAAACTCAAACCGTCGTTAGAATACTGGTGGAACCTCGGCGGTTGGGGAAACTCTCGCTCGCAGGTAGAATCGTGGGGCGGCAAGGCAGGCGCGAATAGCAACCACACGATTGACGACAAAGAGTGGTACAACATCAAGATAGTCAACACGCCGGACGACTACACGGTAATCCTCAACGATGAGGAAGTCGCGAAAGTAGACGACGATACGGAAGGCGGCGTGGGGCGCATCGGTTTGGCGACATGGAGCACCGTTGCGAAGTATGACGATGTTGTGGTTTACGGGCCGGACGGTCCCTCGTTGCCGGTAGATGCGCAAAGCAAATTGGCAACGACGTGGGGGTATCTGAAATCGGTCAGGTAGAATTTACGGGTAGGGATTACCGGAGCGCGGGGGCCCGACAGTCACTAACTGCCGCGGGTTTCCCCCGCGAACCCCGCGCGGGCCCCGATACATGGCGAGGGACAGGTTTCCCTCGCCCTACGGGGAATAGGTGCCGCAAAGAAGAATGAGAAATGCCAAAACAACACGAACAACACGAAACGACAATCACGCCACACATCGCCGAAATGCTGCGGAAAATGTGCCCTGGCTGGACAATTGAGCAGGCTTCTCCCTTCGTGGGAAGTCAGGCAACGCCGGATATCATGGCAAAACGCGCTGGACACCAGACGATTGCCATCGAGGCGAAACCATATCATAAGAAACGCGAAGGCGTATCGCAGGTTCGCAATCGCTATATGGGGCGTGAACTCACCCCGAAGTGGGTTGGTGTCAGTGACACCTTGCATGCGGCGATGGTTATCCGCTATCCCAAAGACGTGATGGAGTCATCTGGTGAAAACTTGGTGCGTGCGTTGAAGGATGCTGACAACATTGAGTATCTGCTCATCGGCGAGACGCGTGGAAAACCCTATCAATTCCCGCGTGAGGGCTATGCCCGTGGTACATTGGCAGACATCGCCAATGCCTTGCAAGTCGGGGCTGTTCCGCAGGAGCAGATTGATAACGCAGTCGCTCAAATGGATAGGGATATCAAGGTCGCGGCGACGTGGCTGGAGCATGCCGTGGCCGAGAATGATGCCATGTGCGACGTGTTGGAGGAAATTCTAGATCAGAAGGTGAAGGTCCCCGAGAGTGAGACGATGGCCGAACTGTTAGAGGAGACTCCAGAGTTGAAGGTAAGTGAGCAGACATGTCGGATGGCGTGTCTAGTCATCACGAATGCCTTCGTGTTCCAGAACGCTATAGCCGGTAAGAAAACAGAGGACAACAAGGCACAGGAACCGCACAAAAAGGATTTAAGATTCGTAAACCCGCTGAGTTATTACGCAGGACGCGCAATGGATTATCGGGAGGTAGTTGAGGACTGGGAGACTATCTTGGGCGTTAACTACCAGCCAATTTTCAAGGACGCATTGCGGATGTTGCGGAAGGCATTCATCTACGACGTGGCGATGATGAACAAGGTGCTGGAGAAACTATGTCATGCAGCGGATACGCTGGTGCAGTCGCATCTCCCGCAAATCCACGAGTTGGCAGGCGAGATTGTCCAGCGGCTCATCATCGACCGGAAGTATGTCAAGACAAACTACACCTTGCCGACAAGTGCCGCCCTCTTAGCGGCGTTAGTGTGTCCCGATATCAACGTCAACACCCTACCGAAGGTAGCCGACTTCGCTTGTGGGACAGGTGCGCTGTTGAACGGCGTTTACAAGCGCGTCCAGCGGCTCCATGAGCAGAAAACGGGACGCAGCAGCGTGAAAATCCATCGGGCGATGATGGAGAACAACTTGGCAGGAGCGGACATCTACTCACACAACACGCACATCACCTTCGCGACGATGGCGAGTGCACATCCAAAGGTGACGTTGGGAGCAACCCGTGTGATTACTGCCCCCTACGGTGAGATGAAAACCGCTGAGGGAAACACCCTCTACGCAACTGGTTCCTTAGAACTGCTGAACGCTGAGGAATTCGAGATAACCGAGCTCGCTGCCGAACAACTTCATGGTGATAGTGAAGAGTCACCCGTTATCATGAACCGGCGGTATCCTGATGGCGAAATGGATATCGTTATCCAAAACCCGCCATTCTCCCGTCACGGTGCAGACAACAATAGTAAGAAGGCACGAAAGGGCGTGTTTGTAAGCCATCAGCACTCCAAACATGACGAGAAGAAAATGAAGAAAGCTCTGGCACGAAAAGATACCCGAGTGACTCACGGGCAAGCCGGACTCGGTAACTACTTCGCAGAGTTAGCTGACAGAAAGCTCAAGCGTGGCGGTATCATGGGCATCATCCTGCCCATATCCTGTCTCACCGGTGTCAGCTGGCAAAAGCTGCGCAACCTATGGGCAACCGAGTATCATAACGTCACCGTCGTTACCATTGCGGAAGACGACAAATCCGACAGCGCATTCTCTGCCGATACCGGCATGGCGGAATGCATCGTTGTCGCGACAAAAGGCATCGGCGAGAATACCGGACGCGGACGGTTCGTCTGCCTTGAACACCGCCCGAAAAGCAACCTAGAAGCGAGCATTATTGGCGAATACCTTCACACTCTCCAACACCCAAGCCAAGTTGAAGATATCCCACACGGCGGAACGCGCCTCACCATCGGCGAACAGCAAATTGCACAGGTTATCGAATGTCCTACTCCAAACGACGAGGTATGGAGTGCCGCCCGAACAAAGTCAATGGCAACTCTCCAAACCGCCCATCGTCTCCGAAATGGACAAATCTGGCTGCCCTTACAACTGGCACCGCTAGAGATTCCTATGGCCCGCGTCGGTGAGATTGCCCAAACCGGATTCGATCCGAAAACCATCCAAGGTGATGCGGGCCCCTTTGAGATTATTGAAAGTCAAGAGGCTTCAAAAGCATTGTATCCGTGTGTAGGAAAGGCCAGCTGCGAAGAACAACGCAGCATGGTAATCCAACCCAATGCCGAAGGAGTTGTTCGTCACGAGAATCGCGAGCATCTCCCAAAAGTGTTGGACACCAACAGTCGTATGCATTACTATATGCTCCCGACTTTCAGTGCCACCTCCCAATTGGCAATGCTCACCGAGCATTCATCAATCGGAGCAAGCGCAATAACGAACATTAAGTTCGCGAACTTTCAACAGGAAGCAGCGTTCGCGCTATGGTGTAATTCCACGTTTGGATTCCTGTGTCACTGGATGCACAGCGCAAAAGACCAGACAGCTAGGGGGAAAATTTGGGTAACTGCTCTAAAAGCATTGCCAACACTTGATCTCCGGCGGCTAGATGTAAGTGAACTCACCGCTGCCGAGAAAATTTTCGCCGATATCGCCAACCGGCGAATGAAACCGCTCCGTGAATGCGACGAGGACACGTGGCGACACATCCTTGATGCACGCCTCCTTGCAGAGGTCCTCGGTATCACCGACGACGAAACTCACAAAGCACTGCATACGCTGCGGGAAATGTTGAGCCAAGAGCCAAGCATCAAAGGAACTGTCAAGCGTCAATGCAACCTAGCGAATGAACGAGAGAAGCTTCGTGCGAGAGGTATCCAGCTGCCCGGTAGTGAAGCCGACGATGCCGCCGCCTTGAAGGCGCAGCAACAACGGCTCATCCGAGACGACATCTATCTCCCCGGCGTAAACGAAAAGCAAGGCACGCTGAGGTTTGATGAACAGCAACCGAAAACCCTCCGCGAGCAACTAGAATTCATTGCTAAAGGATAGAAAGCAACCTAACCCTTACCGAAAGGAAGGATAGAAATGAACGTAAGACAAAAAGAGGAAACCATCACCCAGGCGTTGGTCGGTATCCTCAATCACGACTATGCCTCACGGGGGATAGAGTGGGAAATGGAGTTAGAACAAACTCCGTTTGTGAATAGCGGCTCATCGAAAAAACCCGATGTGTTCGTTGAAATCGATGGGCACGAGCCTGTCGCGATTGAAGCCAAGTTCGCCAATGTAGGAGATGTGGAAAGACAAGCGATCCACCATCTTGGGCGCGACTACATCTACGATTCGGAAACCGAAGAGACAGCCCAACTGCGCGTTGTGATGGCATGGCGTTATCCGACACGATTGCGTTACGTGCGGTTTCGCGAACTCGAAGACGAGCTGCGTAGCGCGAAAGATCTTGAATACGTCGTGATACGCCTGATTGATGGGACTCGGTATCAAATCCCTGGTGAAGGTTTTGTCCGGTGCGACGTGAAAACAATTGCGAACACACTACAAGCGTTATCACTAGTAATGAAGAAGGTTGATGACGACTCTACCGTTGAGTTTAGTGAGGAAGTGGTTGAGGAATCCTCTTTGGATGCTCAAGTGGTGTTTGCGAAAATGAAGGAGCGCGGTATCAGCCGTCAAAATATGGCAGACGAGTTGGGATTAACCGTTTACTATTTATCGCACTGGGCGACAGGACGCTACCCGATACCTAAAAAGCACCATGCGAAAATCCGCAAGATGCTGTGCCTTGATGAGACAGAGGCTCAAATTACTGACACTTCTGCTGAGTAACCCCACAACCTAGTTAGCCTGTCGTCAAACATCACCGGAAGAGTCGTCGGGCATATCTAACTCGGCTGGCGGCGGTGCGGAACTGCCGCCAGCATAACCCGACAAAAGGTCTACTCGTCATACGCTAACCTCAACGGAAACGAGCGGAGAAACCCCACCCGGTAGGAGAGACATCCCATTCTGGTAGGAGGGACCTCCCGGTCCCGATAGGGGGCGGCCCCCCGATAGGAGGGACCTCCCGGTCTCGATAGATCTGTTTATCAGTTAATGCAAAACACTCACATCATCCGCATCATGCACCGGATGCGGACTCAAATCGTAATCCCCATCAAGCGAAATCTCGTCAATCTTGACAACCTCACCCGATTTAGCAGACTGATGCATCGCAAACACCGTTTGGACGACATGCAGATTGCCGCGGCCGTCCGTCATCGGTTTCTGTCCCGTGAGTAGGCAATCCAAGAAATGTCCCATCGCATTGCCGAACGCATCGGGAAACAGCGTTTTGACGCGCTTGATAACAACGCGTCAGTCGTGACGAAACCAAGTTACGACAGGGTGCAAAGTCATGCGCCTCGGTAGGTTCACGTACCGCATTTTGTGCAACCGTTTTTTCGCGAGAGCCGGTCTCAAAATCAGTCAGGACTTAGCAAATTCCATTTTCTGCAGATAAGGGCACTTTGGAAGCGTGCTTGCTGTCTGGCGCGCGGTTTCAAACCGCGCTTACCAACAAATGTATACTTCAGAGCTAGGGATGGCGAGGGACAGGCCCTCGCCCTACGGTTAATTGACGGGTCCTAAAACAATGCCGCTAACTCGGGAACACTCGCCGCGACCCACGTCGGTTTCGCAACCGGGATTTCCAACTGCTCAGGTCTGAACTTGCCTGTCTTCACTAACACACTCCGCATCTCCATATTCTGCGCGCCGAAGATGTCAGTGGTGATGTCATCTCCAACCACAACGACTTCACTGGCAGAAAGCCGCAAATCAGCCAGCGCGGTTCTGAAAAACAGTTCACTCGGCTTGCCCATGATTTTGGCGGTTTTTCCAGTGGCATACTCCAATAGCGCGACAAACGCGCCGCAATCCAAACGCATGCCATCCGGAGAAAACCAATAGGGGGCTCTTTGGAGCGCGATGAGCTCAGCACCATCCATCAACAGGCGAAACGCATGATTGAGAGAAGCATAGTCAAATTGCGTGCCGTAGTCTCCTACGACAACGAAATCAGGAGAAGCGGCATCCATCGGTATTTCACTGAAAAATGCCTTTACTGCAGCATCCACCATAAAATGGCAAGATATCTGAGGCTGTGAACGTAAGTAGAGCAGGCACGCGTAGGTTGCGTTAAAAATTTCATTTCTCGCTACGTCAAAACCCATCTCCTGCATCTGTTCGTGGAGCATCTTTGGAGTCTTAGCGGTTGTGTTTGTCAAAAAGCGAAGTTGATAATTTGCCCTACGCAGATAGTTAACAACTTCAATCGCGCCAGGGTAAGGCTCATTTTTAAAATAGAGCGTTCCATCCAGGTCGATCAAAAATGCCTCAGGTCTACTCGTCATACGCTAACCTCAACGGAAACGGGCGGAGAAACCCCACCCGGTAGGAGGGACCTCCCGGTCCCGATAGTCCCGGTAGGAGAAACCTCCCGCGTCTCAATAGGAGAAACTCCCGCCCGGTAGGAGAGCCCTCCCGCGTCTCAATGCGAACACTATCGGGACCAGGAGGTCCCTCCTACATCTATTTATTTAGTTAATGCAAAACACTCACATCATCCGCACCATTCAGCTTTCCGCGTTTTTGTCAAGAAAAAAAATCCTTTCACCGTCGCGCGAAGGCCTGTCGCCCGCGGCCCCTCGATAGACCCAGCATGGCGGAGGAAACCCTCGGCGATTAGCGATCGCCGGGCCCCCGCCCTACGGACTAAGGGGCCCTTCTACCGCAAAAACAGCGACGGTTACCGGGCGTTTCGTCGCTGCACTTTGGTGAAGGCGTTTCAGCCGTTCAATTTCATGCAGCGTCTGCGCGGTGAGATAACTCTCACCACACTGGGTGCAGCTCAGCATAGGCACATCTTCAATGACAAAAAGTGCCTCGCCTTTGCCGTAACTGCGTGAAACATAACGTTGGCGGATGCCGTCTTTCCCACACATATCGCAGACCATGGGGTGACTCCTTGTTGCTTTATTCCACATAAACGGTGATGATAATTAATTTTCCTGTTAATCCGAACTTCGTTACAACAATGGCGATTTCAGAACCGTGTGTCTGTCCTTTCCACCTACAGACTTGGCATCAGGATGAGCACTGTTCCCCGCATCGCAGACTGTGAAGGCAAGAAAACTTATTTAGGTCCATAACTATAGAAAAACGGTGCTGCCCCACCCGAGGCCGGCGTGAAGAATTACTGTGCGACGGCCGCGCCGTTGCCTCCGCATAGATGCATTCGTTTGGCTTCTTCAAGGCAACACTCCTTGCTAACGGCACGGCGAGGGACAGTGGACATCTCTGCACGGAAACGGTAGGAGAAACCTCCCGCCCGGTAGGAGAGACCTCCCATTCTGGTAGGAGGGACCTCCCGGTCCCGATAGTCCCGGTAGGAGAGCCCTCGCGGTCTGGTAGGAGGGACCTCCCGGTCCCGATAGGGGGCGGCCCCCCCCGATAGGAGAAACCTCCCGGTCTTGATAGATCTATTTATCAGTTAATGCAAAACACTCACATCATCCGCATCATGCACCGGATGCGGACTCAAATCGTAATCCCCATCAAGCGAAATATCGTCAATCTTGACAACCTCACCCGATTTAGCAGACTGATGCATCGCAAACACCGTTTGGACGACATGCAGATTGCCGCGGCCGTCCGTCATCGGTTTCTGTCCCGCGAGTAAGCAATCCAAGAAATGTCCCATCGCATTGCCAAACGCATCGGGAAACCATGTGCCTTCTATTGTCGGACGAATCTCTTGTGTTTCAGGTTCGGTTAGGTGAACGCACATATCCTCGCTGTTACCGTAAATTGCACCTTTCGTGCCTTGAATGCGGATTTCCTCGTGCGGATGTTGGAGATTCCGGCCCGGATTCGCCAGAAATGCCCAATTGCAAGAGAGCAGTCCCTGTGTGCCGTTCCGGCTCGTAAAGAGCGCGACAGAGAGTGCCTCGCCTTCGTCAATCGTGCTGTCGTGTCCGTGCGCTTGGCAGTAAACACTCTCGTATGCACCGAACCACTTATAGACGAGCCCGATGTGATGCACCTGCATCGCCGGGATAAGATGCTGTTCCGGGAAAGTGGTGTAGAACCCGTTGCAGGTGATAGAAACGTGGTAAATCTCGCCGAGATGCTCGGCATTGATATACGGTTCAATGGCGAGGAAGCCGGGAACAAAGCAGGAATTTTGGTTCACCATGAGCCGCACGTTGTGTTGCTCACAGAGCTCCACCATCTCAACGGCTTGGCGCATGGACATGGCGAACGGTTTCTGGCAGAGAATGTGCTTGCCAGCTTCCGCTGCGGCTTTGACGATAGGGAGGCGGAGCCACGGCTGCACCGCGATATCAACGACATGCACGTTCGCATCCGCAATCAACTCGGCGATGCGGGTATACCGCTTCTCAATCTGGAAGTTATCCCCGACTTCATTGAGGCGAGCCGCCTCTTTATCGCAGATAGCGGCGACGTTTAACCCTTGCCGTTGATAGCCGAGCAGGTGCTGTTGCCCAATGCCGAGCCCGATTAAACCGATGCCGAGTTCGTGTCGATTTGTCAAAATGGTTGCTCCTCGTAGTTCAACGGGGCCGTTTTCGCCGCGACTCCCCAACGCACCGCGATGCTGTCACGGAATCTCAAATCCCCAACCCCTCATCAATCTCGCGTTGGTAGGTGTCGACAGATTCATCCAACATCGCATCCAAACTGACGATGCTTCCGGTCGCGCAGGATTCAAGCATCGCATAGGAGACAGCAACCGAGCGCGCGCCTTGATACGCATCCACCTCAACAGTGCGGTTACCGGCGATGGCTTCGGCGAAGTCGCCGTATTCAATCGCGATGATTTTCGCATCGGTTTGCGCAAACGGAAATTCATACCGCCAGAGCCGGTCGCCGCCGAAGAGATCTGTCGTCACGGCATCGAGACAAAAATCCGGGACGAGTGACAGAAGCCGCTCATCGTTAATTGTCTCTTGCCCAGCAATATTCAGGGAGATAAGTCTGCCACTTCTGTCACCGGGCAAAGTCATCGAGCCTTTTGAACCGTGAATTTGACGGAGCCAGCTGCCCTGTCCCCACGCACCGTGGTCTTCAATATATTGCCCCACAACACCGTTTTTGAATGTCAGCGTGGCGTAAGCCGCATCTTCAGCGGTGGCTTCAAATTCAGCGGGCATTTTCTGCTGCCATTTCGTGTAGACACCCGCCGGATTGGAACCGGATTCTCCACTCCCCGCGGCAGGATTATGCCGAATCGGTTCGTGCAACCGGGTCTGCGCGTAGACGGTGTCTACCTCGCCGAGCAAATACTCGATCATATCGGAATAGTGAACGCCGACATCCAACAACACGCCACTCTGGTCCTTCTGATGCCGCCAGACAGAGATGAGCATGCGGTTTGAACCGCCAATCGCGTGGTGGATGAGAAAGCGCGGTTTACCGATAACTTCTGCGTCAAGCAGTGCCTTTGCTAGCCGATTCACCGGGTCGCGGCGGTAATTCTCGGCGACGCTTAACACCGCATCGGAGGCATCCGCTGCCCGACAGATGAGGTTACACGCACGCACCGTAAGCCCCATCGGTTTCTCAACCATCGTATGCCAGCCGCGCTCCAGTGTCTCAACGGCGACGGTGTGATGATACGGCGGCGTAGTGGTAACGTCCACAGCGTCAACGCCTACCGCGGCGAGCTCTTCAAGGCTGCCGACGACAGCAGGCTTTGTGCCAAAGCGTTCTTCTGCTTGTGCGGCGAGTGACTCGGCATTCGCTTGGACCGGATCGCACGCACCAACGAGTGCGAACTTTTCCCACCCAGCGCGATGGAGTTCTGCCAGCCCATACATGTGCCGGTGTCCCATCCCGCCACATCCCACAATTGCCAAACGAATTTTTTGTATTTCGCGATGCGTTCGATAACGGTTGTTTCTCATGAGAGACCCTCTCTCCGTATATCCGTCATTGACGTTGTCAATGACTACGTTTTCGGTTTTACAGTGTTGCTTCCAACTTCCTGAGGGCAGTCTCCTTAAGAGATTTATCGCCGCGGTAGAGTTTGTATTGATTCAGTACCTTCTCCGCGTATTTCTTGCCTCCGGCTGGAAGCGGCCCGCCTTTCTTCACTCTGCCCGGGCCGACGTTGTAGGCACCGAGTGCCAACTGACGATTCCCACCGTATTTGTCTAACAGCGTCCTAAAGTAACTTAACCCTGCATGGATATTTTTCCGCGCATCGAAGCGTTCATCGACTTTTCCATCCCGCGTCGGATTGCGCTTATTTTGATACTGCGGCACTTTGAGCCCAAGTCCGCGTGCGGTATCCGGCATCATCTGCATCAAACCGCCGGCACCACTCGGTGAAACTGCCAGCGGATTAAAAGTCGATTCCACATGAATCAGCGCGAGCAGCAGCTCCAACTCAATCCCGTGCTGTTTCGCAAGCTCCCCCACGTCCCTTGAAGACGTGGCGCGGCTGTTCCCTTTTCCAGGCGACCGGGGGGCTTGTGCAGTGCTTTGCGTGCCCGACGAAAGGCGCTTCGCGGAGTGCTGAGGGCGCGACGATGGGCTGTCCTTCGCCGCGCTTTCTCCGAAGGTAAACCCAACTGAGAGCAGGTGTTTATGTTCCACATCGCCGCGGTTGAGGTAAGTATAGTGGAGCTGCTTTCCGAAAGGATAGTAAGAGAGCCCTAAACTCCAAACTAGGGGCAGGTCTGACGAGTAGCGCAGTCCGTTTAAATCGTCAAAGGCAGAGGCAACTCCCATCCGCGCCGAGATGTCCCTGGCAGAGAATTCCAGGCCCGTCCCGAAACTGCGAGAGGTAGCATCGATACGGTTATGCCACTGGATAGAGGGATGCAGGCGCACCGTTGCGCCGAAGGCGAACTGCGGGTCGAACGTTTGCAATACCTGCCCGTTTTGCCCATAAATGACGACACCGGAAATATCGCGAACCCGCATCCCTAAAGTGATATGGCGATTGAGATTAACGAGCGCGCCTACGTCGTAACTGGGGGCCCATTGGCTGCCGATATAGGGCGCGCGGTTATAGCCGAAATTCGCGCCCAACTGCAGCACGCCGAACGCGCGCGCGTAAGAGAGCATCGCCTGATTGCTCCCATATTCAAACGTACCAATGGGATTGTTCGGATGCCTTACCAAAAACCGGTCGGCACCACCGACATGGAAATCCAACAGATTCACGCCGAACGTGCCAAGCGGTTTAATGGGATAAGCGAGGGAGAACGCGCCTTGGGAGATATCATAGATGAAATCTCCGGTTTGCAGGGTGGCAAGTCCGGCGGGATTCCAGAGCGCGCCGGTTGCATCATCGGAACTGCTGATAAACGCGCCGCTCAACCCGAGGCCCCGTGTGCCAACTTCGGGCCTCAGGTTGAGTACCTCCGATGAGCGACTCTTTTCAGACAGCGCGCCTACCAAGATGACGAAGAGAAGGAAGATAACGACAAGCAGCCATGACGCTTGCGAGGGACAGGCCCTCGCGCTACGTTTTGGATTCTCTATGTTATCGGAGGGTGAGGTAGCGAACGGGGTTCTCGCTTTTACCTTTGTAGCGAATTTCAAAATGCAGGTGAGGGCCCGTTGACATCCCCGTATTCCCAGAGAGGCCGATAACCTGCCCCTGGTCCACTTTTCCCCCGACTGAGACTCTGATTCTTGACAAGTGTCCATACCATGTAGTCCAATCGCCGGCGTGCTGGATGCCGACGACTTTCCCGTAGCCGCCTCTCCGCCCGGCATAGATAACCTTCCCGGATTGGGCGGCGTAAACCCGCGTCCCCACGGACGCACGGAAGTCTATGCCTTCGTGTAAACGGTAACGGCCCGTAATCGGATGGTAGCGATGCCCATACTTCGACGTGACATCTATCGGTACCCGCAACGGGCACCTGAAAGCAGACTCGCTCCCGTTCGGAATAAAAATCTTCGCGCCCACCCGGAGGTGCCGAGGCGAGGCAATGTCGTTCGTTAACTGAAGCACCTTCCACCCCAGGCCATGCCTGTGGGCAATGCCAGACAACGTATCCCCCGGCTGAACCTCATACCAAACGCCGCCGAGGGCCTTCCCCGGAATGCGCAACATCGTCCCAATGCGTAAGCGGTTAGCATCCAGAATCCCATTGGCTTGGACAATAGACTTCAGCGGCACACCATACTTATCCGCAATCTCGGACAACGTCTCTCCTTTACTCACTTCATGCTGGAAGCCGACACCTAACGCCGCGCGAGATGCCGAAACTAACAGCAAAACAACGATAAAGATAGGAACCTTTTTTTTCATCTGATGATACCCTAATTTTGAGTGCAGTGCTGAACCGTTAAGAACATCGTGCGGCAAGCCCTATAAACATACGGGGCTTTGCCTATTGCCACATCGCAGTGCATCGATGAAAGCACCCGACCGGCTAGTCGTCTTTAACGCTCAACAATATGGTTTTCGTCTCTGACAAAATCTGGGTATCGGTATCAATTCCAGAGGCACCGACTGAAACCACCTCAGTAATCACAGTCACAACCAGTTGAATAACTTCAACCTGAACGTTCGCCCCGTCTAACGTAGCCGGAGCAGTCCAAGTGACTGGATTTTCACCTGTGGCGGATAGCGTGCCGTATCCGGTCACGTTTAGCCAGTTCAGCGTGACACTGGTACCTTTAACCCCTTTGACTGAAGCCGTCAACTCGACATCTTCGCCCGGTTCCACCGTCTTTTTCGTCACGGTGACCTTGACGTTGAGTCCGGCCCCTTGCGCCGCGCTCTCCGCATCCTCGGCGACTGCTAATTCAACAACGTCATCAACTTCGGTGGCTTCGGTAGTCACAGCCGGCGTATCGGATTCAGCAACGGGGTTGTTTAGGTTGCTACCGCCGCAGCTCGTAAGACTTAAGACGAAACCGACTAGGAGAACGTTTAAAAATAATGTCAGGAATTGAGATGCTCTCATGATTTCTCCTCTAGACATTAAGCACCTAACGGTGCTTTATCGGAATGAGTGATTTTGCTACAACTTTCTACATGCAGAACAAGCTCCCCCCTTTTAAAAGGAAAACCTGATTATAGAAACGAATAGGCAGAAAGATAGTTACAAAAAGCGGATGAGAGCATCTTAGGAATAATGGGGGCCAGGATAGGTTATCTCAGCCCCCGCGGATAGTTATTTCTTATTGCTTTCTATCTGCTCACGCAGGAACGCGATAATGTCGGCGATTTCCTGGTCGGACAGAATATCGGTGGCGTAGAACGGCATCAGCGAGCCGCCGCCGCGAATCTTCGATGCCCACCGGGTCATCGTTTTATCGATATCGCGAGGGGCCCTGGAACGGACAAGCTGCGGGCCAATCCCAGCCTTGCTAGCCGCCGGATGGCAGGTAACGCACGCACGCCCGAAGAGTTCCCACCCTTTCGTGGGATTCCCCTCCATCGCGACGATTTTCTCGCCTGCCGCCTTTTTGGCATCGTTGTCCAGCATCGCCATCGTGAACTGAGGGCCCTTGTTGTCGCCAGAAATGGCTTCAAAATAGGCCATCAGTGCCTCGGCGTGCTCCGCCGGAATCGCGGTAGGATTGACTTTGTCGCCAGGCACGCGTTGTAAGAAGTGCTCATAGCAGAACCCACCGCCGCCTGCAGCGCGCGCGAAATCGGCACCT
Source organism: uncultured Poribacteria bacterium (assembly GCA_958296135.1). Lineage (GTDB taxonomy): Bacteria > Poribacteria > WGA-4E > WGA-4E > WGA-3G > AGPOR5. The sequence continues at coordinate 1,234,659 of CATQHZ010000001.1, read as the reverse complement.
TTAATCATACCGCCTTTCGCTTCACCGCGGTGCGGCACGCCGACGACGCTGTGGGCGGCACGGATGACTCCATCAGGCTCCGCCGCATCGTCAAAATCGGCATGGCAACTGGCACAAGAAAGCCCCGTCGCCTTCTTCACATCGAGGGTGCCCTTAAAAGTTGGATCATTGAACAACTCGCGGCCGAGCTGCGCTTTCTCAGACAATTGCGCATGCGTGACAAGCACGAAACCCATCATCAACACAACGCTCAGTGAAAAACAAACAAATTGACGCATCAAGAAACTCCTTTAAACTTGAAATGTATTTTTCGAGGATTTTACCACAGAGATGAGAAATTATCAAGGACAAATTTTAATGTTCCGGTTCCACGACAGCAATATACGGCAAATTCCGATACTTTTGCGCGTAATCTAACCCGTATCCGACAACGAAAGCGTCTGGCACCTCAAAACCGCAATAATCAACGCTAACCGCGGTCTCGCGCCGCGAAGGTTTATCCAGAAGCGTGCAAACCTTTACCGTCTTCGGGTTGAGGAGATGCAGGTGTCCGATGAGAAATTTCAACGTATGCCCGGTGTCAACGATATCCTCAACAATCAGGACATGCCTGCCTGCAAGGTAATCGCTGCCGCCGCGGATGAGCTGCACCTGCGACGGCTTGGTATCATCGTAGTAACTTGCGAGTTGGAGGAATTCAAAGCGGAGCGGCAAGGAGATGGCGCGCGCCAGATCGGCGTAAAACAGCACCGCGCCTCTCAGCACCCCGAGTAGGACGAGCTCCCGGTCTGCGTAATCGTCGGATATCTGCGCGCCGAGCTCGCGAACGCGCTGCTGAATATCAGACTCAGAAATCAAGATAGATTGCGGTTCAAGCATATTTTTACGTTTTTTGTGGTTCGCCAAGCGGTGTGCAACGTTATTGGGGCAACGCTTCACTCACCAGGCCGACTTGACAGTGTCAAGTCTTGCATTTCTGAACGAATCTGACCAGGAGGTAACGCCGCGTGTGAGCATGCAGTTGCGTCTGCTCACTTGTGGTGTAGCCGATAACCCACACCAGTTCATCGCCGCTGACGAGCAGCGGAACCCTGTCGCGTTCAAATCGCGGCACTTTCGCATCAATAAAAAAATCCTTCAGTTTTTTCGTTCCCTGCATCCCGTAGGGTTGAAATCTATCCCCCGGCCGCCGATTGCGCACCGTCAACGGCAACCGAATGGTGTCCCAGTCAAACGCTGCAGCCAACTTTCCATCGGGCAACGGAGGGACATCGTCTGCATCCACGCCAACGACACGCGATGCAATTTCCGCGTTTAAAGCACGGACACTCGTGTTACCGGGCACAGCAAGCGGATAGGCGAAATTGCCTGTCTCAACCCGTTCTCTCTCAAATATCAGGCACTGATAAGCGCGCCGGAATTGCAAGCCGTTGGGAAGTGCCAACACGGCGTTAGGCGCGTCCCCTTGAATCACGTCAAGAATAGCCTGGCAATGCTGAAAATAGAAATCGGTTATGTGCCCCTGCATTTCAAATACACAATATCTTAACATCCGTCGTTGCAAAGCCAAGGGATATCGGCGAAACAGGGCCCTGTCTAGTCTCATCGAGTCTTCATCCTCATGCTGCCGCACGCGGCACTTTTCAAACGCTTCCCGCGCCATCGCGTCAAGATATTCCGATTCGGCACCGAGCACCTCAGCCGTTCGATTTAATCCGATTTTGACGTTCGGATTATAGTCGCGTTCCAACAGCGGCAGCAACTCGTGGCGAATGCGGTTGCGGAGGTAGCGCGTATCGGTATTCGTAGCATCGTGCCGAGGTTCAATGTTCATGGAGGCAAGAAACGCCTCGATTTCTTGACGAGTGAACCCTGCCAACGGTCTGATGAAGCGCTCTTCTCTGACAGGAAGGATGCCTTTTAGTCCGGTGGTGCCGCTGCCGCGGAGGAGGTGCATTAAAACGGTCTCGGCGATGTCGTCCCGATGGTGCCCGAGGGCAACTTTGGTAGCCCCGCTGCGCGCGGCGACTTCTTCATAAAATTGATACCGCGCAGCGCGTCCTGCTGCCTCCGATAGAACCGGCAATTCGACCTGGGCTAGAGAAAACGGCACATCGAGACGCGCCGCGTGTTGTCGAACAAATTCAGCATCGGCATCAGCATCGGGACGGAGGTTGTGGTTGAGGTGCGCGACATGGAGGTGGCACTCTAACTTTGCCCGGAGGGCATGCAACCCGTAAAGCAGGGCGAGTGAATCGGCACCGCCTGAAACTGCAACTAGCACCGTCTCACCTGTCTCTATCATTGCGTGTTGGGAGATGAAGCGGTGCAGTTGCTGCAAAAAACGGGATGTCATGAGATGCGTCTCGGTGAGGGACGATGCCGGTGCGGAGAGTTGAACTCCGGACAGTACGATTATGAGTCGTATGCTCTACCACTGAGCTACACCGGCAAAAAATCCGCGGAAATCCGCGCGATTTTGGGAATCTATGGTTTAATTATACCACAGATTTGCTAAAAAGTCAAATTTTTATTTTTTTCAATTCTGTTACCACTACCACGGTGCGCCGAGTCCATGAAACTACGTTGCCTCATAGCACTCACAGTACTCCTCCTGAATTTCCAAGTGCAGTTGCGACGTTTGCCCTTTCGGCGTTGCTATGGCGCGGCCGCCCCGAATTTTCTCAAAATCGATATGCTTAACGTCCTCCGGAATGACGAAATACGGCTTCAGCAGTTCCCAGTCTTTGTCCGCAATGGTGACTATCTCGCCGCGATAGAAACTTACCCAAACATCGCCAATTTTCGGGTGCGGGGCTTCCTGCGCGAACTTTCTACGCGTGATGTCCACATAGTCGCTATCCACATCGATGCCGATGACGCTGCGTCCTAATCGCGCAGCCGCGACAGCTGTCGTGCCAGTGCCCATAAACGGATCTAGAATTACGTCTCCGTCATCGGTGCTCATCAAAATGAGCCGTTCTAGGAGATGAACAGGGAGTTGACACGGATGTGCATCGCGATGCTTATTGTGGCGGATGCGATGAATATCCGACCAGGTATCGGAAACAAGCGGACCGAACGGATGCAAAATCTTTTTCTTCCCGCCGTAATCCTTCAACAAATAGCCACATTTCCTGCACCGCTTGTGCGGGTAGCGGATTTCATAAAACTTGTTCGCCTTCGGATCTTTCACGTAAAATAGGATACCGTAATGTGACGGTTGCAAAGTTTTGCCCATAGGTGCTGTCGGCGCGTCCCATGCAATCCAATGGCGAAACGTCGCGAATTCATTGAGGAACCCCGCGTAATAGGTAAGCCATTTCGGGATATTATGAACGAAGATGGAGCCGCTCGGTTTCGTGATGCGCACCATCTCAAATAACCACTCCTGGCACCAATCGAGATAAGCGGCCTCGTCCCGATGGTCTTCGTAGGTATTGTATTTCTTTTTCAGGTTGAACGGCGGATCGGCGAAGGTAACATCAACGCTATCCGAAGGGACCTGCCGCATCAACTCTAAGCAATCGCCGTGGATGATTTGGTTAAGAAATTTTTCCATGGGCCACGGTCAATGAAATCGTTTTGGTACGAGTCACAAATATTCGGTATCGGGACCAGGAGGTCCCTCCTACCGGGATAACTACATGCCTCCGAGTAGTAAGGCATGAATTTCTTCCACTTCGCTTGGACTCGTAAGAAACCACTCTGTGCCTGGAGCATCTTCCATGCGCCTACGGCGCAAAGTCAGGGCATCGTGTAGTATCCTCTCCATCTCAGCAGGAGCATCCGTTCGGATAATAAGCGCGATTTCGGGGCTTTCTGGCATGCCGGTCCCTACTTGAATGTGAATCCGCAAATTCGGATCGCCTTCAGTCATGCCAATTTTGCACGGCCAAGAAGACTCGCTTTGGGATTCTGCCCAAAGTTGATACGTCGGGAAGTAGTAAACGTAGACCGTTCCCTCGCCGGACCCGATGCTCCTTACAGAAAGGCCATTAAGTTCAATGGTTTCTTCTTCAAGGTGACTGGGCTCGGAGGTACTGTGATTTGAACCGAGGATCCGCCAACGGCCAAGGGATGGATTTTCTGCAAGTCCGCCTCTCTTCATGTTCGACAGTGCCATTCCGCCAGGATGGTAATTTGCCCTTGATGGCAGTCCACCACGTTCACGATGCACTCTATCCACCTCTCTCAATATGTCGTTACGCGCAACAGTCTGCCCCGAAAATATCTCTGTGATGAGCGCCTGAGCTATCCTAGGTGTAAGAGACCTTCCAGCATATCTATAGTTCTGATTCATCAATTCGCTCCTCAAACGAAAATTCAACTTTACGGTGAATCGGACAATGTAAGCTCGCCTACAAGAAGTGGTAGGCGTGAGTTTACAAGCACATCACCCAATCTGCGACAAACCACCCATATACGGCCGCAGCACCGCCGGCACACGCAACGTCCCATCTGCATTCTGATACGTCTCCAGAATCGCGATGACGACGCGAGGCAACGCTGTCCCCGATGCATTCAGCGTATGCACAAATTCCGGCTTCGCGCCCGCCTCCGGACGAAAGCGGATATTCGCACGGCGCGCCTGAAACGCCTCAAAATTACTGCAAGACGATACCTCTAAAAACCGCCGCGCCGCCGGTGCCCACACCTCAATGTCGTAGCATTTCGCCGCGGCAAAGGAGAGCTCGCCCATGCAATGCTGAACGACACGATAAGGCAAACCGAGTGCCTGCAACACGCTCTCCGCATTCGCTAATAACAATTCATGTTCGGCGTAGGAAGATGCCGGCGTGGTGAACTTCACCATCTCCACCTTGTCAAACTGATGGATGCGCTGCAAGCCTCGCGTGTCTCTACCGTAGGCACCCGCCTCGCGCCGGAAACATGGCGTATAGGCTGTGTAGTAGATGGGCAACTCTTTCGCCGTGAGGATTTCGCCCGCGAAGAGATTCGTCACAGGCACTTCCGCTGTCGGGATGAGGAACAGATCGCTGTCAGGGTTCTCCTCGTCCCTGTCGCAACGATACATATCCGACTCAAACTTCGGGAGTTGTCCTGTCCCTGTCATCGTCGGGCGATTCGCGAGGAACGGCGGCGAGATTTCGGTGTAGCCGTGCTGCGTCGTGTGCAGGTCCAACATGAATTGGATAAGTGCCCGTTCCAACCGTGCGCCAAGCCCTTTGAAGAGAACAAAGTTGCTTCCCGCGACCTTGGCACCGCGCTGGAAATCAACGAGTCCGAGTTGTTCGGCGAGTTCCCAGTGCAGTTTCGGCTGAAAATCAAAACTGGGGAGTTCACCCCACGTCTTGATTTCGAGGTTATCCTCTTCGGTAGTGCCGAGAGGCGTGCTTGCCTCCGGCATATTCGGAATTGTCAGCAGGATGGCATCTATCGCGGCTTTCGTTTCGTTTGCCGCCGCGGTGAGCTCCTTGGTCTGCTGTGAGAGCTGCCGCATCTCGGCGATAGTCGCCGTAGCATCCTGCTTCGCCCTTTTCCGTTCGGCGATTTGTTGCGATACCTTATTTTGGTGAGCTTTCAAGGATTGTGTGTGCGTCAAATTCTCGCGCCACCGCGCATCCAATTCAAGCAGCCGGTCTAAGTCGGCCAGCGCGTCGCTGCGGCGATGTTGGAGCATCTGTCGGACGGCATCGCTATGTTCGCGAATAAATTTGAGATCGAGCACGGTGTTTCTCCCCTCCCTTTTTTTCGCGACCGGGCGGTCGCGCTGTTTGCATCGCGCTTTGTAACGAAAAAGCCACAGCATTGTGTAGAAACAACCTGTGGCTCATTTCGTCTCATGAAAGACGGGCCCGACGGGACTTGAACCCGCGACCTCCTGCGTGACAGGCAGGCGCGCTAAACCAACTGCGCCACGAGCCCTCTTTTATCTATCCTGACGCGAAGCGTCCGCTCAGGGTTACCTCAGCCATCACGTTCGCGTGCCAGGTCAGCTCGCACCGTTGCCGCAAGCTGCGTCTCTGAAATTTTCCTTTCGCTAGCAAAACGGGCCCGACGGGACTTGAACCCGCGACCTCCTGCGTGACAGGCAGGCGCGCTAAACCAACTGCGCCACGAGCCCCTAATAAATAGGCGGGACAGGACTTGAACCTGTGGCCTACAGCTTGTAAGGCTGTCGCTCTAGCCACCTGAGCTACCCGCCCAAAATAATGCCAACAACACCTTTATCTCAAAGACATTATATAGTATACCACAGAATTTGGCATTTGTCAAGCGAAAATCACTTTTTTTCAAAAAAAACGGTCTATTTTTCAAAAATGATTTTTCTGCGGTAGGAGGGACATCCTTGTCACGATACCGGTAGGAGGAACATCCCTGGCCCGATACGAACAACCCGTATCAAGACCGGGAGGGCTCTCCTACATTCGCAGCGCGTCATTCCCCCGATACGGCCGTTCACCTCGGACGAGCACCTTCTTCGGGTTATCCGATGACGCGAGTTCATCCGCACTGTGATACCCCAACGTCATGCTCATCCGTGTGCCTTCGGTGTGGTTAACCCCGGCGGCGTGGATTATCATGCTGTCGATGGCTAGCAGTCCGCCTGCTGGCATCGGTAACGGAATCGCTTGGTTCGCCACAATCTGCTGAATCGCATCATCTTTCAAATCGGCGAAGGCGGGGAGATGATGAGAACCGGGAACGACGCGCGTGCAACCGTTCTCTAAATGCGTGTCTTCCAAGTAGACTAGGACGGTAGCAATTGTCCGGCTCCAGTGGCGCACATCGCGATGCAACTCAAGCGAATGGCTCGAACCTGCATCGCGCAGGTAGATGTGGTTATGCCGATTCAGCACGTATTCTATATTCGCGCCCAATAGTGATTCTAGCGGACCGAGGATGGCATCGCAGGTTATCGTCTCACGGAAAATGCCGCCGCGCTCCCAAATCGCTGAGATACGGATGATTCTGCCATCTTGCCGCGCAACAGGCTCAACCGCTTCCGCAATATCCTTCAATGCCGCCGCTTTGAGTGCTTCAACCTGCGCCATCGGCAACCGCGTCGGGAATTTGATAAACCCGTTGTGGCGAAAAAGTTGGATTTCTTGTGGTGTCAGTTTCATGGTTCTCCTTAAAACAAACTGTATAAAATTTCAATAGGTTCTCCTTAAGTTGCCCAAATTTAGCGAGATTGTTTTGCTTTAATATGATAACACGTTTTCCGCCTCACAGTCAACAAATAATCCACGCCAATTTCGTTTTCCATTTTTGGGGCTTCCCATAGTGAAAAACCGCCACCCCGCTCACCTAACGGAGTCTTCTTGCTTTTTTGGACAAGAATCTCCGATTTTTAGTAACGAAAAACCGAAAACTTACGTTTTATTGTATGTCAAACCTTATGAAAGAGAGGAAAAAAACGATGAGACCGGGTTACCTCTATATAGTCACCCTCGCCTTGGCGATATTTTGCTCAGGATGCGCAAGCATGTCTGGTTATCAACAAGCTTCGGCGCAGCATTACGCTTACGCCAGCGGCAAAAAGCCAGCAACACCAGCAGAGTGGCACGCGCTGATAACAGACTTTGAACGCATCATTGAGACGGATGCACAAGGCGAATTCGCAGATGACGCACACTACGCCATCGCATCTGCCTATGTGTGGTGCATCAACGCAGGCGACGTGGAAGCACCGCAGCAAGCGATTGCAGCACTCCAAAAACTGGCGAACGACTATCCCGATTCGCCATACGTGCCAAACGCACACTACTGGCAAGGCCGTTGTTACGCGCACTTTGATGACGAATATCAGGCGATGACGCAGTATCAATTGGTGATGAACCGCTACGCCGATGCGGATGTCGCCGAAGAGGCGCAGTTAGGATTGGCACGCGTGTATGCAAAACAGGGTTATGCCACCCGTGCCGAAAGTTTATACGAAAACCTCGTTGCATCTGCCAAAAAGCCGGAGATTGTAGCGGCGGCTTCTGAAGAGATTCAGGCACTTAAGAAGAACGCGCCTACTGCACAAAAGGCGAAAGCAACAACTGAATCCATCGTGAAAAAGAACGTTCCGAAGTTGCGAAAAGTCGTACCGGAGACGCTCACGCGCGACCTCGGCCTAACTGCCAAGACGATTGTGATTGACGCAGGCCACGGCGGCAAAGACCCGGGCGCGCTCGGCGAAGGCGAACGCAAAGAGAAAGTCGTCGTGCTGAGCATCGCTAAGAAACTCCGCGCGAAACTCGTGGCGAAAGGCTACAAGGTGCTACTCACGCGGGAGGACAACACGTTCATTCCGTTGAAGGGACGGACGCAGTTCGCAACGCAAAACAGGGCAGATCTGTTCATCAGCATCCACGCAAATGCCAATCAAAATAGCAAAGCGAAGGGCATCGAAACCTACTACCTGGATGTCGCCAGCACGGACAAAGCCTCGGAAGGCATCGCGGCACGCGAGAACGCCGACTCCGGCTACAGCATCCAAGAATTGAACCCGCTGCTAGAGGGATTGGTGCAGGAAAGTAAAAGCGCGGACAGCCAGCGGCTGGCCACCCACGTCCAAAAGGAATTAATTAAGGCGACAGACGCGGCAGACCGGGGCGTGAAACACGCACGCTTTGTCGTGCTTATCGGCACGAATGTGCCAGCTATCCTTATCGAGACAGGATTTATATCTAACCCAACCGAAGGCAAAAACCTCACGGCCGATGTCTATCAGCAGAAAATCGCGCGCGGTATCGCCCTAGGCATTGACAAGTTTTTAGGGAAAACTCCCGGAGAGCCCCTTGCAGCGCAAGACCGGCTGTAAGGACAGCCTGCTATATCTGTCCGAAACTTGCGGCGCGATGATAAATCGTCTGCAAAGGAGGAATTCATTATGTTATCTGTATGGTTACCTGAGAATACGGTGCCTTGCACGCTGTGGAGTTGTCGAAAATCTCGGCGGCGGTTCCTGCAGCTTTATCTGCTTCTCCTCATCTGTGCCTTACTCTATGGAGTCGGCGCGTTTACGCTCGCAGCAGCACCAGCGGAAATCGGAATTGTTTTACCGACTGCCGGGGAAGGCGTGAAACAGGCCGATGTCGGATACGCGCGTTCAACGAGCAAACGGCTGACTCGGATGCTGGAGGGCATCGGATTTGCAGCTGATACGATTGAGGAAGCGGCGCTTATTGCGGAAAGACAGCGAGGAACAGGCCCCCGCGCTACGGTTCAAAGACGGTTGCTCATCCTCCCCATGAACGCGGAGATCTCGCCAAAAATGGCAGAATACCTGAAAGAGTTTGTCGCAGGCAGTGGGAAGTTGTTGGTGACGTATAGTTTAGCAGATGAGGTGGCACAACTGCTTCACCTTCAGCAGACAGATTGGCTGCGCGAGGAACAACCAGGGCAGTTCGCCTCCATTCACCTGAGTGCCCCCGAGGTGCAGGGAATGCCGGAAGTCGTCCGACAAGCATCGTGGAACATCACGGTGGCGGAACCGACTTCACCGCAAACGAAAATCATCGGCCACTGGCATAATGCAGCAGGTGAAAACACCGGCTTGCCAGCACTCTTTTTAGCACAATCGGGCGCATTCTTCAGTCACGTCTTTCTTCCAGACGACATCCAGAAGAAGAAACGGATGCTCGCCGCGCTGTTGGGCCATTTAGTCCCCGAATTTCGGCGCACCATCGCAAAAAATGCGGTGGATGACACCTCGCAGATTGGGCATACGCAACAGCATGAAGCGTTGGCTAAGTTTGTCGAACGGAACCGGAACACTGACGCGATTGCAGCGTTGCAAACCGGACAGGATTTGGTAGAACAGGCCCGTGCCGCGTATACCCGCGCAGCGTATGACGAAGCGATAGCCACGGCGCGTGCCGGCCGCGACGCGCTTTCAAAAGCATACCATCTCTCTCACGACAACATTCGCGAGGGACAGGCCCTCGCGCTACGGGATGCAGAAAACGAGGGACAGGCATCTGCCCTACGCGATGCAGGACAGTCCTTGGCAAGGGAGGGACGCGCCGTGTGGAATCACTCCGGGCTCGGCGCGTACCCAGGAGACTGGGAACATTCCGCGAAAGAATTAGCCGAAGCCGGAATAAACATGCTCATCCCGAATATGGCACGGGCGGGGGCAGCGCATTATCCAAGCGCATTTCTCCCGCCCAGTGAAACGTTCACACGCTACGGAGACCAGGTTGAACAGTGCATTCAAGCGGCGCGCCTGCACGGGTTAGAGGTGCATATCTGGAAAATTACGTGGAATTTAGAAGGCGCGCCCAAAGAATTCATCGAAAAAATGCGGGCCGCCGGACGAACGCAAGTCTCCGCAACCGGCGAACCGCTCAACTGGCTCTGTCCCTCGCACCCCGAAAACGTGAAACTAGAACTCAATGTCCTCTTAGAAATTGTGGAAAACTACGACATTGATGGCATCCAGTTAGATTACATCCGTTATCCGGGCGCGCACGCCTGTTATTGCGAAGAATGCCATCAGCGATTCGCCAGCACCACGAAAACGAAGATTGACGAGTGGCCCGCATCCGTCCTCCCTGTAGGAGAGACCTCCCGGTCTCGACTCTCACCTGTAGGAGAGACCTCCCGGTCTCGACTCTCACCCGCCGGAGAACCCACCCAGTCTCAATTTTTGGGGAACGCGTATACCGAATGGCGCGCGCAACAGATAACCCGCCTTGTGCGGATGCTCCATAAACGCGCCCGCGAACTCAAACCGGACATCAAAATCTCCGCCGCCGTGTTCGGCGGCTATCCCGCGTGTGTCACCTCCATCGGACAAGACTGGGTTGCATGGGCGAAGGCAGGTTACCTCGATTTCGTCTGCCCGATGAATTACACCGATGACCTTAGCTATTTCACCGATTTGTTAGAAAACCAATTGTCGCTACTCCCCAAAGGGTTTACGATTTACCCCGGCATCGGCGCGACTGCCACCAATTCCATCCTCACGGCGGATGCTGTCGTCGGACAAATTTACCTCTCCCGGTTTTTAGGTGCCTCTGGCTGGACAATTTTTGACTATTCCCGCGATATTTCCGACACCGTGCTACCGGCTATTGGCATGGGCATCGGGGTACGTCCTGCGCAACCTTCCCATTCTTCAGTATTTCACATAAAGCGGGATTTGCAGGATTAGGGAGTTCGTCGTATTGATGGAGCATACTGTGAAATTAAAGACACATTAAGGGCTTACAGCCCTTGTGCATTGCCGGTCCCAACGTGCTATAGACATTCAATCCTACAGCCCTAAAGAGATTCCTTTTATCCGAAAACTGAATCGCTAAGAAAAAAGAAAAAATGGACTTGACTTTTCATGAAAAATCGTGTAAACTATAAACAGAAGAAGTGCAGAGGCGGATTGGTGCGGCATGTCATCAACAAATAGGGCAAGAAATTACCTCAATGAAATTCTCTCAACCGTCCGAACGGGCAGAAGAAAACAGTCGCCGACAGACCCGCACAAATTCACGTATTACAAAGATTTTGACGGGCTGCCTCACAATTACACTCGCATCGTTGTGATTGTCAAATTAATTTAGTGGGATTCACGCTCATCGATTTCTCACAGCACTTTGCCAAAAAAGATGCAGACATTGTGTTGCCCTTCGGCGTTGATTTCCACATACATGAAACCTTACCCTATTGATACAGGGTTCAAGGGCAGTTTCCCAACAAATGGAGCCCCAAATGTCTCAACAACCGAACATCCTCTTTCTGATGAGTGACGAACACAGCCCACACGCCATCGGATGTGAAGGCAATCCTATCGTGCAAACGCCGAATCTCGACCGGCTCGCTGAATCGGGCACCTACTTTGAGAACGCCTATTGTCAGGTACCGCTCTGCACACCTTCACGAATGTGCATGTTGACAGGGAAGCACGCGCACCGATGCTCCGCATGGGATAACGGTTCTATTCTTTTCCCAGAACATCTCACGATGCCAGCACACTTCGCGCAACACGGCTATAGCACCGCGCTCATCGGAAAAATGCACTTCGGCGGCAAGGAGCAACTCAACGGCTTCCAATCGCGCCCCTACGGCGATTTGCGGGGATACGCCGGACACCAGACAGACCCGCTCATCACGCCGCGCGGCAACCGCCAACGCACAAGGCTCGCAGGTATCACTGAAATCCCGGCGAGTATGCTCCAAGAACGCGTCATCAACACCGAAACACTGGAATACCTCCGAGCTCACCCACGCGAAAAGCCGTGGTTCCTGCTCGCCAGTTATAGCCGCCCCCACTTCCCGCTCACGGTGCCGAAACGACTTTTTGATAAGTATTGGCCCGATAACGTCGATATGCCGCACATCCCCGATGGACATTTGGAACAGACGCACCCGTTCGCGAAAGGACTCCGAGAGAACTTCAACACCGCGGACATCCCGGCGGAAGAGGCGCGAAAAGCCCGGGCCGCTTACTACGCCTGCTGCGAATTCCTTGACGAATGCATCGGCGATCTCCTCGCTCTTTTAGCACGCGACGGGCTGTTAGAGAACACCATCATCGTCTATACCACAGACCACGGCGAAATGGCGGGGGAACACGGACAGTGGTGGAAATCGAGTTACTATGAGGCAGCCGCGCGCGTACCGCTCATCATTGCCGATAGACAGAAAGACCCGGGGCAACGCGGGCGCATCAACGCACCGGTAGAACTGAACGATCTGTTTCCTACCTTATGCGCAAGCGCGGGCATTCCTATTCCCAATGGCTTGGACGGTTCGGATATGACAAAACTCATGGCAGGCAACACGGACGATTGGCGCAACACGGCGATTACCGAATACTGGGCAAACCAGACGACGGGCCCCATGCGCATGCTGCGCACCGCGCACTATAAATACGCCGCTTTTCCAACAGACGAACCTATCCTGTTCGATTTAGCCGCCGACCCGGGCGAATTTGAGAACCTCTCAGGGAAGACAGAATATCAACAGGTCGAGGCAGAATTGCGCGAAAAACTGATGGCAGGATTTAACTGGGAGGCAGTCGCGCAACAGCAGGCGGCAGATAAACAGCGGAGCCGAGAGTTCGCTGAGCCCTGGGGACGCGGCACCCCGAATCAGTATACCTTACCCGACGGCCGCGTCGTGGATGCGGAGACTTGTCTTTATCGGCCATCGGTTAGGGAAGGTGCTTAATAGGGCGGTTCTGTCCCTCGCCCTACACTGCCCCTTTACCGTAGGGCGAGGGTCTAGCGTTCCCCGCGCCATGCTGCGAACTACCAAGAACCGGCAGGACCACGAGCATACACGGTTCTCGCCTAGGGCGCACGCTCGCGAGAGACAGGCCACCGCGCTACGGGACGAGGCCGTTCCCTGCATCAACACACATGAAACCAAGCAACACACCAAATACAAAAATCCGATTTCCTGCCATCATCGTAGGATTGCTTTTAGTAGGCGCGATGTGTGCTATCACGCCCTATAACAACTATTTCCTACAAAATTCCAAGATTGCAGGCAACCATCTCCCCGTCGGTTCGATCTTCGGGCTCCTCTTGTTGGTGTTCCTCGTCAATGTCCCGTTGCGGAAGTTAATAAAGCGCGGCCTCTTCGTCTTCTCCGCGACGGAATTGACCGTCGTCTGGATGATGCTCATCGTCGCCGTGGGCATCCCTTCAATGGGGCTGCTGCAATTTCTGCTCCCCTCACTCGTCGCGCTGCGTTACTTCGCCACCACCGAGAACGATTGGGCGGAAACCCTCCACCCGCACATCCCAGAGTGGATGATAATCACGGATACGCGCGCGGTTACCGATTTCTATGAAGGCATCTCACCCGGCGAAAGCGTGCCGTGGCTGCTGTGGATGAAGCCGCTGCTCATCTGGGGGCTCTTCGTCCTCATTTTCTATCTCACAACGCTCTGCCTCTCAACGATTCTCCGGAAGCAGTGGGTAGAACGCGAACGGTTCTCGTTCCCACTAATTCAGATTCCTATTCAACTGGCGGCGGAACCGGCACGCGGCACGCTGCTCAACGCCTTTTTCAAAAACAGACTGCTGTGGGCAGGGATGGTGCTGCCGGTAATCTTGCATCTCATCAATGGGTTGCATGCGCACTTCCCGACGGTGCCAGAAATCCCGCTAATTTACAACATCCACCGCGCCTTTACCGAGAAACCGTGGCATACCCTCGGCTGGTGGCCCGCGATGCGCCTTGTCATCTATTTTTCCGTCATCGGCATCGCCTCACTGCTAACGCTTGAAGTGTCGTTCAGCCTCTGGTTCTTCTACCTCTTTTTCAAACTCCAATACATTATCATGAACGCTAGCGGGTTGAGCATTAGCCCGTGGATTAGTTGCAGCCGTCAGGTGATGGGCGGCTATCTCATCTTTGTGCCGGCTGTTTTCTGGATGGGACGCGAACACATCGCAACGATTTTTAGGAAAACGTTCGGTATCGAGCGAAAACGGGCGGATATCAACATCCACCCTTACGATAAGACGAGTGAACTCATAGACGATTCCAATGAACCGCTCCCGTATCGCGTAGCACTGCTCGGATTCCTCCTCGGCTTCGCCATCCTCACCGGCTTCTTAGTCGTCGCCGGCATGACAACGTGGGTAGCCGTGCTGACACTACTCTCCATTTTTATCACGTCTATTGTCTTAACATGGATGGTGGTGAACGGCGGACTGTTGCTGGTGCAGGCACCTTTTTTCCCTTCAGAATACATCGACATAACGCTTGGCTCGGGCGCGTTAGGGCAGAAAAGCCTCGCCATTCTCAGTTTCCAGCGCACGTTCCTGCGCGACTGGGGCGAATTCATGATGCCGAACTTCCTGCACAGCTTCAAAGCCGCCGACGAAGTCCGACTTGGCCGCAGAAAAGTCGTGCCGATAATGGGGGCAGCGATTGTCGTCGCAGTTATCGTCTCCGTTTACTTCTCGCTGACGCTCATCTATGACAAAGGCGCGTTGTTTCTGCAGAGCTGGAGTTTCGTCGTCGCGCCACGCAACTATTTCCAACGGATGAGCAGCCTCATCCAATTCCCCAGTGAGACAAAGTGGGACGAAGTTTACAGCATGATTGCAGGGGCCGGTTTTACCGGCTTCATGCTCTGGATGCGCCAAAATTTTGTGTGGTGGTCCCTCCATCCTATCGGCTACTTGCTCGGCGCAACGTATCCACCGTTCCACCTCTGGTCTTCGATTTTAATCGGGTGGTTCATTAAATACAGCGCGCTCAAGTTCGGCGGTGCCACGACATATCGGAAGCTGCGTCCGGTCGCGTTCGGCTTAATTTTCGGCGAATACGTGATGGTTGGCGTGTGGATGATAGTCGGCTTTTTCACCGGGATAGGCTATTTCGCGCTGCCCTCATAATCCTGCAGTGCCAGTAGGCGCGGTTTCAAACCGCACACCTTACTGCCATCAAACCCGCCATCGTTGCTGTGCGGCTTGGGCTCAAACCTACACGCGTAACCGCTCAGTAGGATTCTGTTCCGCGAGAAGGAGGGCATCTTGCAGCGTCCTGGGATATCCTTCAATACGGTAATCTACATTCGGGCGAAGTTTATAACGTTCTCGGAGCCGCCGCTCCATCGGCTCCAAAGCAAGAACGGTGAGCTCGATGCCAACCCAGTGCCGCCCCAAGCCGTGCGCTGCGTCCACTGTCGCGCCGCAGCCACAGAAGGGATCGAAGACGATGTCACCGGGATTGGAAGATGCCTTGATGATACGTTCCAAGAGGGCGCGCGGTTTCTGCGTCGGATACCCGAGCTTCTCAGGATTCCATCCCGTAACCGTTTTTATATCCGTCCACCAATCCGTGACAGGTGTCCCCCTGGCTAAGTCAATCTCATGCCCACCGCTTAAGGTGCTATGCTTACCGACTTGCTGTGTATTCGCTTTGTAGGGTTTCCGCTCAACGTTGAAGAGCACCTCTTCGCCGCGGGCATATCGTAAAATCACGTCGTGCTTCCGCGGGAAATCCTTGCGTGGGATGCCGCCACCCGAATAACACCACACGAGCTCGTTCCGGAACTGCCGCGCGCCAAAAATCACGTCCATCATGCATTTCAGATAGTGACTGGCGTGCGCATCGCAGTGCAGGTAAACGCTACCGTTCGGGGACAGCAACCGCCAAATCTCTGCCAACCGCGGTGCCATGAACGCCAAATAAGCGCGCATCGACTCGGCTTCACTTCGGCCCTTAGATGCCCTCAACATTGTGTTAAAACCACTGAGACAACACGATAAATCGGCCATCGTCTCAACCAGCTCGGGGTGCCGGCCATCGTAGCGGAGGACAGCCTCTTGATTCTCGCGCGCCGCGTCGTCCCACCGCCAGATATCGTCAAACGCCTTCTGTTGCACCTTGGACCCGGCGAGAAAGAGGTTGTAGTTGCGGCCGCTGTTGTAGGGCGGATCGAGATAGCAAACGTGGTAACTGCCCCGCTGCATCTCGCGCATCACCTTCAGGTTATCGCCGAAGTAGAGTGCATTCCTCATGCGTTATCTCCCCTTTCGTCAAGCTGATGCACAACGGCGAGCGGCGTTGCAGCGAGCAATCCCGCATCAATCGGAATAACTACCCCCGAAATCCATTTGGATTCATCGCTAGCGAGAAAAACGGTGGCCCACGCAACATCCCACGCAGTGCCCTCGGTGCCGAGTGGGCCGATGAGCCGACGGCGTTCCCGCTCCGCCTCGCTCAGATACGGCGCAGGAAATGAGGCATAGAGATGCCCCGGCGCAATGCAATTGACGCGGATGTTATCCCTACCGTGATGCACAGCCATCACCTTCGTCGCCGAAATCATGCCGCCTTTCGCCGCAGCGTAAGGCACGTTTCGCGAAGAACCAGCGCGCAACGCATCAATAGACGAAACGTTGATGATGGAACCGCCGCCCGCCTCTGCCATCCGCGGCACCGCATGCTTGCACGCCATAATCATGCTTTTCAGGTTCACATCCATAACGCGGTCCCACTTTTCCTCTACCACCTGCGTCACCATGCCGGAGCCACCCAAACCAACGTTGTTGAACAAGACGTTCACTTTTCCGAACTGCGCAACAGCGGCATCTACCATCGCGGCGCAGTCCGCCTCTTTGGAAAGATCGCCGATGAACACCGATGCTTCGCCGCCGCACGCCTCAATCTCCGCGAGCGTCGCATTGGCATTTTCGGGAGAGATATCCGCCAGGAGCACCTTCGCGCCCTCCCGTGCGAACAGCATAGATGTCGCATAGCCGGTGCCATCGACCGCGCCTTTTCGCCCAGCCCCCGTAACAATGGCAACTTTTCCGCTCAATCGATTCATAGTTGACTCCCAAATTACATCCAATTCACCGCTTCTGCTGCGTGCTTTTCGTCGCAGACAGCCTACTCTACCGGACCGCACGCGTCAAGAACGGAAGGACACTCCCTACGGACAGGCGGGCCGATTACAGAATCAAACACGCCTACTGAATGCCGAGGTGCTCGTTAATCTCCTGCTGATACCCTTCCAATTCGCAGCTCTCAATTTCCGCGATTGTCACTGGGCGGCCGAACCACCCCGATTCATACACCGCCATGCAGATAGCCTCAGAACGTAAACCCTCCAAGCCATCAACTTCGGGTTTGCCATCGTTCCGAATTGCATCGGCGAAATATTTGAGCTCAATCGCGACGGTATCTTCAATGCCACCGGGGAAATAGTATTCACGTTCAGCGTCGCTGAGGCTGTCCATGAACTCCCGCTCCAGTTCGTTATTAGGGATAGGTTCGCCGCCGCGCGGTATCAACCCCTGCCGAAAATCAAGCGCGCCTTCACTGCCGTAAACGGTGTGTTGATTGAAATGGTGTCCGGGTGCGGAGCCAACCCAGGTCCACTGTGCCGTAACGCCTTGCTCAAACTTAATGGTGGCTATCATCGCGTCTTCAACGTCAACGGCGTAACCCCCTTCTCTCTCGGCGGGATTGTCATAACGGAAGGGCTCATAAGCCTTATTTATGGCGTAGACTTCCTCGGCCTCCATGCCCAGAATAAAGCGCATCAGATCGGTGAAATGCACGCCGCCGTCCAATGCCCAGCCGCCGCCTGCATCCATCTTGAAGTTGCGCCAACCCCACTTCCCCAAGCCTTCGTTCACCTCAATCCAGAAGAACATGCGCGGTTCCCCGATGCGTCCTTCGGCAACTGCCCATCGACGAGTGCGTTGGCCGCGCGCCAACCGATAGTTCTCGGCGACAGAGATGATTTTGTCATTTCTCTCCGCCGCTTCCATCATCAGTTTGCAGGCGCGCATCGTAATGCCGAACGGCTTCTCGATGATGACATGCTTCCCTGCATCCAATGCCGGCACAGCGAGAGTGTGGTGCGCGCTATGCAACGCGCAGATGTCCACGCATTCCAAATCGGGATGCTTCGCAAGCATCTCATCAAGTTCAGTATACACCGCGGGCTTCGTGCCGCCTTGGAATTCGTGCGCCTGATTCGCGCGTTCCTCGGCACGTTCCTGCGCGATATCGCACGCCGCGACGATGTCGTAATCCCGGATGCCTTTCGCCCACAACTCGCGATAGCCGCCCATGTGCGCACCAGACATCCCACCGCAACCGACTAATCCCATTTTAATTCGTTCTGCCATGTCAGGCTCCCTTTATCTGAAATGTATTCATTGTGTATTGTATGCAATTTGTGTTTAGTTGTCAAGATTTTTCTCCGTCCCCCGCAAGGCACCGCGCCAAACAAAAAAACCCCACCTTTTACCGCAGCGCGGTCGCCGGGCCCTCGCCCTACGGGGTGCAGACTGAATGGTTCTGCCCTCACAGAATAATACGCTTGACTTAAAATTCGTTTTTTTATACAATACTATAAAACTCGCCGAATTCCATAGCACGAGGCAAAGTTTCCGCCATTTTAGCGCAAAAAGGAGGAACTGAACATGCAACGCATCAACGCCATCGCGATAGCCATTTGGCTCTGCCTATTTTTCGCGAGCGCGCCTGCATCAGCGGCAGTCGATGAAAACACCGTCGCTGTCTGGCTGTTCGAGGAAGGAGCCGGCAAAGTCGTGAAAGACGCTTCCGGCAATGGACACGATGCCAAATTCGCCGGCAGCCTGAAGTGGGTAAAGGCGAAATTCGGCACCGGATTAGAATTCCCCGGCGATGCCGGCGGCTACCTCATCGTGGAATCTACCAAAAAACTGGAATTGGAGACGCTCACGGTGGAAGCCTGGGTGAAAGTCAAGAAGGCTACCGGCAAATGGCAAGGCATCATCTGCAAACAGCAAGCCGGTTGCACGAACCGAAATTACGGCATCTGGGTGAACGTCAACTCCAGCGTGCTGCACGCGCAAATCGGCGCGAACGCCGGGTGCGCGTTTAGCATCGATGCCACAACTGTCATCACCGATGACAAATGGCACCACCTCGCCTTTACTTACGATGGGGATATGGGACGCGTTTACGTTGACGGCGAATTGGAGAACGAAGCACCCAACGCCGCAACCTTTCAAAGCGGCGATCCGATTACTATCGGCGTGCCGAATCTGGATAACGCCAACGGACTGATGGGCATCATCGACGAGGCGCGCATCTCCAACATCGCACGCACCGAAAAGGAGATTCAGGAAGCGATGGATGTCGGCCTAGCCCAAATACTCAGCGTTGAACCGGGCGGCAAACTCGCCACGCGATGGGCATACCTGAAACGCTCGCGATAGCCGGTTATCCCGTTGAATACCGTATAACAATCGCTCAATAAATCGGAGCGCGAGGAACTGCACCGCGCCAAATCCCATAGGGAGAAATTCATTGAAAAAAATAATTTACACATGCCTACTGCTTTTCTGCATCACCCCGATGGCCTTCGGACAAGGATTGCCGACGGCGGTGCCGGAGGAAGTCGGCGTTTCAGCCGAACGCCTCCAACGCATCCACCCTGTCATGCAAGGATACGTCGATGAAGGACAAGTGTCGGGATTCTTAACAGCCATCGCGCGGCGCGGGAAAGTCGTGCATTTTGAAACCGTCGGCATGCGCGACATCGAAAATAGCAAGCCGGTGGAGCCGGATACCCTCTTCCGTATCTACTCCATGTCAAAACCGATAACTAGCGTCGCCATCATGATGCTCTACGAAGAAGGACGCTTTCATCTCGATACCCCGGCCGCCAAATTCATCCCTGAATTTAAAAACATGCAGGTCTACAACGAAGACCAGACGGAGACCAGGGATGCAGAGAAACCGATAACCATCAAGCATCTGCTCACACACACCGCAGGGTTCACTTACGGCTGGGGCAACAAACCGGTTGACAAACTTTACGGGGAGGCATCACTTCTTAAGTCCAGCAAAACGTTAGCCGAGATGGTGCAAAATTTGGCAGAAATCCCGCTCGTTCACGAACCCGGTGAAAGATGGACTTACGGTGTCTCCACCGATGTACTCGGTTACCTCGTGGAAGTCATCGCCGAGATGCCGTTCGAGGAATTCTTGCAGACGCGGCTCTTCCAGCCCCTCGGCATGGTAGACACCGGGTTCTCTGTACCGGCAGAAAAGGCGCACAGGTTCGCGGCACTGTATCGGTACACGAAAAATGAGGGAATGAAACTAGAGAAAGCCCCCCCTCTCGCAAACGAAGACCTCGGTTTCTTCCCCGCTGGCGGCAGCGGACTCGTCTCCACCGCAGCGGATTACCTGCGCTTCTCCCAAATGCTCCTCAACGGCGGCGAATTGGACGGAGCGCGTATCTTGGGACGGAAAACGGTGGAACTGATGCGGCAGCCGCATCACCGATGGGGAAAAGGCGGAAAAGGCAGCGGCGGATTCGGGCTCGGGTTTGCTGTCGTCACCGATGTAAGCCAAGCCGACATTCTCGAATCGGTGGGGAATTTCAGTTGGGGCGGAGCCGCCGCAACTACCTTCTGGATCGATCCGCAGGAGGAATTAATCGGCGTGCTGATGACGCAGCTGATGAATAACCCGCACCCTTTCCAGCAACAATTTAAGGTGCTGACGTATCAGGCCTTAACAGATTGACGACACTTTCCCGTAGCGCGAGGGAAAACCTGCCTCGCGCAACGCACTGCATAGGAGGAAACCATGACACACTGCCACGGAATCCCGCGCGCCATCCCCGAAGAAGTAGGAATGTCAGCCGCGCGGCTAAAACGCATCGCCCCGGTGATGCAACGCCACATCGATGAAGGAACCATTCCAGGGGCATTGACGATGATTGCCCGCGAAGGGCGGCTCGTCCACTTTGAAAAATTCGGCACGCGCGATGTCGCCGATGCAAAACCAATGGAATTTGATACCCTCTTCCGCATCTACTCCATGACGAAGCCGATAACCAGCATCGCCGTGATGATGCTCTACGAAGAAGGACATTTCCAACTTCACACGCCTGTCTCCGAATTTATTCCAGCCTTCAAAGACATGCAGAGCTACTGCGAAGCCCAGACTGAAATCGTCGATGCCGAATGCGAGATGACGATAAAGCACCTGCTGACGCATACGTCCGGGCTCATCTATGGCGGCGATAGCGATAGCCCAATCGACACAGCCTATCGGGCGGCGAATTTCTACGATGCAACCCTCGAGGCAATGGCGCAAAAACTGGGAAACATCCCACTGGCGTATCACCCCGGTGCAGCGTGGAGTTACGGCATGTCCACTGATGTACTCGGCTACCTCGTGGAAATCGTGGCCGGAATGCCGTTTGAAACATTCTTGCAGACGCGCATCTTCGAGCCGCTCGGCATGATAGATACCGCCTTCTCCGTCCCAGATGAAAAGGCAGACCGGTACGCCACGCTCTATGAACCCGCAGAAAACGGCGGCATTCAGGTAATCGAGAACGCACCGGTATCCCTCGGGCCGCGCAGCTTTCCGCCATCCGGCGGCGCAGGACTCCAATCCACCGCCACAGATTATCTGCGCTTCTGCCAAATGCTGCTCAACAACGGCGAACTTGAGGGCGAACGCCTCCTCGGTTCAAAGACGGTGGAACTCATCCGCATAAATCACATTGACGATGCTTGGCAGCCACTGGAGAGAGAAGGATGCGGTTTCGGGCTCGGATTCGCTGTCGTCACAGATCTGGCCGGCACACAATGCCTCGGCTCGGAAGGCACCTTCAGTTGGGGCGGCTTGGCAAGCACAACGTTCTGGATCGATCCGGTGGAGGAACTGGTAGCAGTCTTCATGACGCAGCTCATCGGCGACTCACCCTTCCACGCACAGTTCCGCGTGCTCACCTATCAGGCGATTATTGATTAAAAACCCACTTTGCCCGTAGGGCGAGGGGCCCCCGTCAACGCCATCTGCTCCGAGAGAACGCGAGGGACAGTGGACATCTCTGCAGCCTCGCTGCAGAGATGACAACGTTAAAGTAAGGTAGCGTGTTTACGCGGGGCGACACACGCACTTTTTCTGTAGACGTGACCGTGTTTACGCGGGGCGACACACGCACTTTTTCTGTAGACGTGACCGTGTTTACGCGGGGCGACACACGCACTTTTTCTGTAGACGTGACCGTGTTTACGCGAGGCGACACACGCACTTTTTCTGTAGACGTGACCGTGACGGCCCTCGCGCTACGGTTGAGCGGGGGCTCGCGAGGGACAGACCCTCGCGCTACGGTGTGGAGCCAGCGATTTCGCGAGGGACAGATTTTCCCTCGCGCTACGGTGTGGGACCGGCGATTTCGCGAGGGACAGCCCGACACACTACGGAATTTGTACTGCAAGGGCGGACATCTATCACCGCCCATGCCATAACGGAGAAACAAAATCATGCAAATTGCAGTCGTTACCGGCGAACACGGTTTCCAAGAAAAACAGTTCGACGCAGTTTTTGAGAGTATGGACAGCATCCAATTCGTCCGCCAAGACTTGGATGTCTTTGTCGATGACCCGAGCCAGAAGGATTACGACACCGTCGTCTTCTACAATTTTCACCGGCCTTACCCGACAGCAGCACAAGCGGCAGCCATCTTCAGCTTGACAGAACGCGGGCAAGGCATCGTCATTTTGCATCATGCAATCCTCGCGTTTCCGAAGTGGGGTGCCTACTCGGATATGTGCGGGATTGCAGACAGACGTTTCGGCTACTACCCGCGACAGACGTTTGACGTGCATATCGCCAACACGACGCACCCCATCACCGCAGGAATGACAGACTGGGAGATGGGCGATGAAACCTACACGATGGATTCGACAGGCGAGGACAGCGACATCCTGCTGACAGTCAAGCATCCGAACAGCATGGAAGTGCTCGGCTGGACGCGAGAATACAGGAACTCCCGTATTTTCTGCCTGCAGAGCGGCCATGACGATGTCACCTTCTCCAATCCGAACTTCAGGGAAGTGCTCAAGCGCGGCATTCAGTGGACTGGAAGGGATAAACGATGAAGCACCTGATTTTGATGCTCTGCCCTGCCGAATACCGTAGCGCGAGGGCCTGGCCCTCGCGATGCCTCTTCGGTTTATGCCTATCCTTCGCGACGCTCATTGCAGCCGTTCCTATCATAAGCCGTAGCGCGAGAGCCTGTCCCTCGCAAACCGTTAATACAGAGGAACCTATGGAGCATACAACGTATTCAGTCAGCGACAAAATAGTTGATGGGTTTCACGTTTACTCTCTACAACAAGATAACGCGGAACAGGCCCCCGCACTACACAGTAGCAAACAGGAGAACGGGGTTGAACACCGCGCCTACGGTAGTCAAACCGCCATCGCCGAAATCGTCCCCGCGCTCGGAAATAACTGCTACGCCTTCCGAGTCGCCGGACGGGGCTTAATAGATGAACCGCCAGATCTGGCGATATTGCAAGAACGCCCCACCGCATACGGAAATCCGGTCTTGTTCCCGTTTCCAAACCGCATCCGAGGCGGCAGTTGGACGTTTGAAGGTGAAACGTATCAGTTCGATAAACCGCCTGATGCACCGACGACGATTCATGGGTTGTTACTCAACCAGCCATATCAGGTCCAACGTCACGCAGCGGACGAAAACGGTGCAACCCTGGTCTGCTCTCTTAATTCGCGCGAGGTGCCAGATATTGGCCGTCAGTACCCGTTCCCCTTTCACATTGAGATAACGTATATACTCAAAGACACCGCGCTGACGATGAACGTTTCTATCAAAAACACCGGCGCGCGGAACATGCCGATAGGGTTCGGCATCCATCCCTATTTTCGCGTCGCGAATCCATCGCAAGCGACAATTACCGTGCCGGCCGCGAAGTACTGGGAACTTGACGACGTGCTTGTGCCAACAGGAAAACAACTTCCTGTCGCCGGTGCCTTGGATTTGCGCGATGGAAAACCGTTCGCCGGTCTGAAACTAGATCATGTCTTCACAGACGTGCAATTGACAGACAGGGTTACCCGGTGTATCATCGGACAGGAACTCGTCATGGAATCGGATGCCATCTTCAGAGAGCTCGTCGTCTATACGCCGCCGGGAAGAGACGCTATCTGCTTTGAACCGTATACCTGCCCGACAGATGCGATCAATTTAGAGGCGAAAGGCATTCCTGCCGGTATCATCGTGTTATCCCCGGAGGAGACTTTTTCTGCAACCGTGCGTATTATGCCGCTCTAAACATCTGCAAGGCCCCAACTACGGCCCTAATTACCGTAGCGCGAGGGAAAACCCGGCGAGCACGAATCGCCGAGGGTTCCCCTCGCAAGGCCACGCGCCCCAAGCAGAAAAATTTACCATGCACAAACCGACGCTGCAAAAATTCGTTGGACTTTTTCTACTTTCACTCTTCTATGCGCAGTCGTGCCTCGCTATTCGTGAAGGAACGGCGAACGCCACCATTTTCATCAAACAGTATGAACAGCGTGGCGAGTGGGACAAAGTGGCACTCTGGCAGGAAGCTGCCGCCGAATGCCTCACCCGCATCTCCCTCCCGATGAACGAGATTGCGCACGGCTACTATACGCGCCATGGCCATGAGAAATGGGCAGCGCGGGCGAAGAAAGAACGCGCGGAGATTCTGGCACAACGTCAGGCCCATCTTAAACGCGCCGAAACTGCATGGAGAAAATTCTTCGTCGTTCGCAAGGCGTTGTTTAGCAACCACCGGGCAGATAACGTTGACTTATCAGGCCGCATCGCCGTTCGCGATGCTTACGTTTGTGCAGAACGTCAAAAAATTGCGAAATTTATGGCGACGTGGGCACCGCAGTATCCAAATCGGTTCTACGATTTCGGCATATATCCAACCTTTTTCAGGGCACTGCGTGAGCGCGCAGAAGAGAAAAAGGACATCGTCAAGGTGCTACAACTCGAAGCAGACGCAGCGGAGATGTGCGCAGCGCAGTATGAAAAAATGCCTATCGCCCTGGGGCTGAAACGTTATGAGAAAGTCCGAGATGCCTATCATCACCACGCGATGCTGCTCCGCGCGCTGGCAAAACAACATCCCAAGACACTGCCCCCGGAGGCAGACAGAGGAAAACAACTCGTCCATGCCTTCATCCCGCCGGACACCGGCGCGCGAGGGCCGTCACGGTCGCGCCTACAGAAACGTGCGTGTGTCGCCCCGCGAAAGCAAGCTACCTTTAACGATGATGAACCTTCTCCGGTAGGCGCGCTTTCAAAGCGCGCAAAATCAGAAGCAATTCTTCAGACTGCCAAATCCGCTGCACGCGTGAAAAAGGCATTGCGAGATAAAAACGGAATCCACGCATACGCCCGGTTTCAAGGGTTCGCGTGGACAGTCAGTTTCTATAACCACAGCCGGGGAAATCTCGCCATCGTCATTATCGACGACAAAACGGGAGAAGTGCTTGACGTGTTGATTTTTCGTACTGACGCAAAGCGTTCGTAGATGTCTTTGGGGCATTCACGTCTGCTTGCCGAATCCGTCATTGACGTTGTCAATGACTACATTTTGAGCGAAGTTACAATGAAGTTAAAAATTCCATCAAGTGTCGCCCTCCTTTTAATCGCGCTCTGTGTAGAGGTGTCCGCCGAAATCACTCCCGGCGAATTGCTGATTCGCTTGACACCGGCCGCTGCAGCAGACATCCAGCGGTTGCAAGCAAACGCGCCGATATTCCTGCTGCATGCTGAGCATCGGGTGGAATCGCTGCATCCGCTGTTTCCCTATCTCGCACGCCCGGCACTCACTCCGAACCTCAGGCGCATCTATCTGCTACGCTTCAACCCGGACGCAGACGTAGAGACAATCAAAGCGGTTTACGCCGAAAGCCCACTCGTTGAGGCAGTCGCGTTTAATTATCTCCGTCCAACGTTGCAAGAAACGCGGCGGCGGGAAGGAGAAGTGGTTAATCCGAACGACCCGAGGTACGCAGAGCAGTGGAACCTCCCGTTGACAAGGCTTCCACAGGCATGGACAATTGAGAAAGGCGACGCAAGCATCGTCATCGCTATCATCGACTCCGGCATCGATTATAGACACGATGACCTGGGGGAGAAGACGTGGGTGAATCCCGGCGAGGTACCGGATAACGGGCTTGACGACGATGGCAACGGCTATGTCGACGATGTGCATGGATGGGATTTCACCGATGCACCGAATGTACAGGGAGAAGGCGATTTCATCGAAGGCGATAACGAACCCATCGATGAATCCGGACACGGCACGCACGTCGCCGGTATCGCTGGCGCGATGGCAGATAACGGCATCGGCATCGCAGGCGTGGCATGGAATTGCCCACTGATGCCGATTCGCGCCGGGCTCTCCCTCGGCGGGAGCTCCCGCATGCAAGACGATGACTCCGCCGCCGCCATCGTCTATGCCGCCGATAACGGGGCCAGCGTGATTAATATGAGCTGGGGCAGCGAACAAGTCTCCTTCGTCATCCAAGATGCAATCGATTACGCACACGCCCGCGGTGTCGTCTTAGTCGGTGCCGCAGGAAACTCACAGAAAGCGGCCGCCATCTTTCCCGCCGCCTATCGCCAAGTCATCGCCGTTGCCTCAACAGAACAGCATCAACAGCGGTTTTACCAATCGAACTTCGGTGCCTCCGTGGATATCGCCGCACCCGGAAACGTCATCCTCAGCACGCAGATTGACAATCAATATCGCCTGCTCACTGGCACCTCCATGGCTGCCCCGCACGTCGCCGGGGTGGCCGCGTTGATGCTCTCCAAGCGGCCCGCACTCACGCATGAAGAAGTGCGGCAGATTTTGATTAACACCGCCGATGTTGTGCTTCAACCACAAAACAACACGCCGGATACCGCAGCGCAAGAGCCTGTCCCTCGCGATGCCCCTATGCCCGATATGCCCGACAAAAAATTTGTCGGGGCAGGCACACTCAACGCCGAACGCGCACTGTTGGCGAGCAGTGCCTTGCAAGCGCGCATCCTCGCACCCGAAACGAATAGCGGCGGCTCCAGCACGATTACGATTGTCGGCACCGCAGGCGGATATCGATTCGCGTCATGGCAACTCCTTTATGGCGAATCGACAGTACCAAGTTTATTTACTCCGTTCACAGAACCGTCCTTTCAACAAAAAATCGGGGAGACATTGGCGGTGTGGGATACCACAGCAATGCCGGAAGGCGTTTACACCGTCCGATTACAAGTCACCGGCAAAGAGGGCAGAGAAACGCACGCCCAGGTTGTTGTCGCAGTTGACAGGACACCACCCCAGGTCACCGCTCTCACCGCAACAGAAGTGCTTTATGAGAACCGCTCCATTACCATTTTCACGTGGGCAACCGATGATGTCACACGCAACACCCTCTATTATCGGCGCAAAAACCAACTCGCGCCCTTCGCTGCTATTGAGGAAAACGAACTCGGTAAAGAACATTTCCTCTCCCTCGGGCTAACCAGTGGCACTTACCAATTTTTCGTCAAATCGCAAAACGCCATAGGATTGACGGTAACGGAAAATAATCAAGGGCAATACTGGCCGCTTGACGTTGTCGGCAGCGCCATCTCGCCAAACGGGTTTGACGACTTCTCCCTCGGTGTGCCACCTCTCCACATCGCCAGCCTCACCGCCGATTTTGATGGCGATGGCGCGTTGGAAATCGTCGGAAAACCGCTCTCGGAGATGGGCATTACGATTTATGAAGGGACGCAAACCGGTAGGAAAGCCCCCCCGGTCTTGAACAGCAAGTATCAAGAAGTGCATACGCTCCCAATTGATGCGGAAACGTTCACGCCTTGGACGGTTGACGATACCGACAACGACGGCTTACTAGAAATCCTCGCCAGCGACAGCAATAGGACTTTTCTGCTTGAGAGCACCGCGCCTAACGGATACCCCGAAAACATTACCTGGGAATCACCTTTTCTCTCCAGTGGGAGCATCGCCGACTTAGATGCAGATGGCAGGAAAGAAATTATCGGAGCCGATAACCGAAACGACCGGATTTTGATTTTCGAGAACCGGGGAAACAACCTTTATGAAGAAACAGCGCAACTCGTCAACGAAACAGAAGGCGCGAACGTGTTCGGGCATCACTTCGCAATCGCCGATTTTGATGCCGATGGACATCGAGAACTCATCGCGGGCGACAGCGAAGGACAACTCTTCGTCTATTCTGCCTTCGCAAACGATAGATTCCGCCGAGAATGGCAGACGCAACTTGAACTCACAGAAGTGACGTTGCTTACTGCCGGTGACTTGACCGGAGACAGCATACCAGAGTTTGTGGTGGGCGGCACATTAGCATTGCCGGGAGTACCTTCAGCCCCACCCCTATGGAAGTTTCTTGTTTGGACGCATACGAGCCAGGGCTACGTGCCGCTCTGGGAACAAGCAATAGTACCGTATCGCCGAACGGGAAACGGTATCAGCATCGCCGATGTAACAGGGGATGGCGACAAGGAACTCGTCATCCTCACGCATCCGAATCTCTACGTGATGAAGTGGAACGGCACCATCTCCAGCCCGACAGATACCGCAGCGCGAGGCACAGGCCCGCGCGACACCTTCGTCCCGATATGGCACCAGAAGATATCCGAGACACCCGCCTTGTTCACCGCCGATCTGGACAACAATGGGTTTGACGAAATCTACGTCAATGCTGATGACGAACTCCTCCGTTTTGAATCCACGTTCGCGAAAAATAGGCAGTCCGTTGAAACCCTCACACCGTGGGAAGTCTCCGCAACGCCGCTGACTGCAAAAGCCGTTCAGGTTACGTGGATAGCCCCCTCGTTGAACGTAGCGCAGGGGCCTGTCCCCCGCGAACCCTCTTCCAATAGGAATGCCCTCCCGGATGCGAACTTCACCGTCTATCGCGCGATGGGAGAAAAGGACAAAGCCCCTGACGATACCGAATTTAAGCCTATCGCCGAGAACCTCACGACATCCCGATTTCTAGACAGGGCCGTCACTACAGATAAAACCCATTGGTATGCCATCACCGCAAAAGGCGAAAACGGCAAAGAGACAGAACGAACCGAGGCAGTTGCCGCCACGCCGCGTCAGCCGCCGAAACTCATCAGCGCGAGCCTACACGTTCCGGACACTTCTACCGCTGGACATCGTGGGCCGCTCCCACAAACAGAACGGACACGGGTTATCGTCACCTTTAACCGGCAGATGGGATTTGCCATTGGCGACGCGAGCCGTTACCTCCTGCGCGAACCACAGCGCATCGGCGGCGTGCGGCCCCTGTCTGCCATCCGAGACAGAATGGGAACGCGGGCCATCCTCGCCTTTGAACCACAGCATGTTCAACAGACGAACTATGAAATTACGGTAGCCAACGTCGCCGATAGTGACGAAAACCCACTGCGAACCGCTACGCAACCGCTGCACATACCGCAAAGCATCGGACTCACAGAGGTGACAGATTTCACGCAGGTACGCGTTTACCCGAATCCCGTCTATCCCAACGTCGCCGACAAAGGCGCGATTACGTTCGATAAAGTCCCTATCGGCACACGCATCCAGCTCTTCGCACCGACCGGACATCTTATCGAAGACTTGCACGTACACAATAATAACCGCAGCCAATGGTGGCTCACCAGCAAGGGCGGCGCGGATGTGTCAACCGGCATCTATATTTATGTCCTTGAGTTTGAGAACCTAAAAAAAATCGGGAAAATCGCTGTCATCAGATAAAATGGACAATTTCATCATCATCGCAAACCCCATCTCCGGCAAAGGCAGCGCAAAATCCATCGCAGAGCAGGCATACGCCGCCTTAACGTCAGCCGGACATAGCGGCACATTGGCATTGACTGCCGGCACCGGCGATGCCAAACGTTTCTCGCAAGATGCAGTGAACGCCGGCATTCGGAAGATAATCGCCTGTGGCGGCGACGGCACCCTCCACGAGGTAGTCAACGGCATCGTTCGGTTGGAATCGCCGGTGCCCAAAACCCCGCAGGATACCGGCGCGCGAGAACCTGGCCCTCGCGAAGATTCCGCTGTCATCTTAGGCGTGCTCCCATGCGGACGCGGCAACGATTTCGCCGCCGCCCTCGGCGTACCGCGAAAACCCAATGCCGCCATCCAGAACTTATTAACCGGCAAACCCATTCACGTAGACATCGGGAAAATCATCCCAGAACAGCAAAGCCATAAACAGGCCGCGCCGAATGGCACTGTTATCGGAAAGTCAACCCCACTCGAACCAGACGCAGCTGAACAACCGCTAGGAAATCCAAAATATTTCATTACCATTGCCACCTGCGGTTACGATGCCGAAGTCAGCCGACGCGGTGCAGAACGAAGCACGCCGTTTAAAGGCACCGCCGCCTACGTATATGCCGCCATCGCCACGCTTGCTAACTACGAATGCCCATACATCAAACTTGAGGGCGACTTTGGCACACTTGAGGGAGAACACCTCCTCGCCGCGACAGGCATTATGCCTCGATATGGTGGCGGGTTCCGTATTGTGCCGAACGCGCATTACGATGACGGACTTTTTGATGTCTGTAGCATCCGCCCGGTCCCAAAAATCACGATACTCCGAATCCTCGTGACGCTCTTCTGGGGCGGGCACCTCTCGCACCCCGCCGTGGAAATACATCAAACGCGCACGCTGCGGATTGAAACGGAACCCTCACTGCTGCTCTACGCCGATGGCGAACCGATGTGCGAAACCCCGGCGACAATTGAGATAGTGAAACATGGACTCACCGTCCTCGCACCGTAACTCTCAGATGCCCCCTTGTCAGGACAGATGTCTATATCTGTCCGTTGCTATTCCCCCGAATACAGACTTTCAATCACATCGGCGTAGCGTTCGATAATCACGTTCCGCTTCAGTTTCAGCGTCGGAGTCATCTCATCGTTTTCCAGCGTGAACTCCTTCGCCATCAGCACGAACCGGCGCACCTGCTCAAAATCGGCAAAGTCCGTTAACCGCTCGCGGAGCTCGCCTTGGAAGAGCCGCTGCACCTCACGCGCCTGAAGCGCATCGGTTGCAACGCCATTTTCCGCACCCCACTCTTTCAACGCATCACCATTCGGGACAATCAGCGCAGCGAGGTTTTTCCGCTCGTTGCCGAGCACCAAAATCTGGCTGATGAACGGACTCCGCATCAACTCACTCTCTATCGGCTGCGGCGCCACATTCTTGCCGTTTGACAACACGATGATGTTCTTCTTCCTATCGGTAATTTTAACGAACCCATCCTCGCCAACAAGGCCGATGTCACCCGTGTGAAACCAGCTCTCCGCGTCAATAACCTCGGCGGTAGCATCAGGGTTGTTGAAATAGCCCTTCATCACGTGCGGGCCGCGCGTCAGAATCTCGCCATCTTCGGCGATGCGCACCTCCACCCCGGGCACAGGCGCGCCGACAGTCCCAAACTGCCACTTGCCGGGATGGTTCATGCTAATCACAGGCGACGTCTCGGTGAGCCCATATCCTTCCAAAATCAGAATTCCCGCGGCGTGAAAGAATTCGGCGATGGCTTGCGGTAACGCAGCACCGCCGGAGATGAAAAACCGAAGTCTACCCCCGGTCGCCGCCTTCAACTTCGCAAAGACGAGTTTGTCGGCGATACGCGATTTCAGGCGCAAAAGTGCCGAAGGCTCCTTGCCTTGCTGAATCGCCGCACTGCAAGCCGAACCAACACCGACTCCCCAGTGGAAAATCTTCTGTTTGAGGGACGAACCGGCGCGCACCGCACGCAAGATTCTCTCGTGCATCGTCTCATAGAGACGCGGCACGCTGAGCATCAACGTCGGCGAAACCTCCTGCATATTCGCCGCTACTGTCAACACGCTCTCGGCGTAGGCTATCTTCGCACCGGAGAAGAGCGGCACGTAATGCCCACCGAGCCGCTCAAACACGTGCGACAGCGGCAGGAACGACAACAGCACATCTTCTTCGCCGACATCAACAAGCGATTTGCACGCCTGCACATTTGAAATGAAATTCGCGTGCGTCAACATCACACCCTTCGGTTCACCTGTCGTGCCAGACGTATAGATAATCGTGGCGATGTCCTCTTCTGCCGTCGGCGCGCCCTCCCTAGCTCGATGCCTTTCCCCATCAACCGCACTGCAGACAGACTCAAAAGAAATAACGCCGGGACGGAGTTCACCTTCCGTTGCATCAAACAGAATAATCTGCTCTAGCGTCTGGATGTCCGCCACCTTTTCCAACTGCTTTTCGGTAGAGACGCAGATAATTTTTGCCCCAGAATCTTTCAGAATGTAGCCGACTTGCGGTGCCGTCAGCGTTGAAAACATCGGGACGGTGATGGCACCAGCGGCGAGAGTGCCGAAATCCGCAATTGCCCACTCCGGTCGATTCTCCGATAAAATCGCAACCCGCTCGCCCTTCTCAACACCGAGTGAACTGAGCCCGCTACTGAATGCCGCAACCGACTCGCCGAGGGCATTGTAAGAGATGTCCTGATAGGTGCCGCCTTTGGGCTTGTGCGCCAACGCCGGCCTGTCGCCGTAGTGCTGAATGGCGTGTGCCAACATAGAGGTAAGTGTCATAAGGTTTGTCTCCTGCTGTCATTTCACACTCGAATACCGTAGCGCGAGGGAAAACCCGGCGAGCGCGAATCGCCGAGGGTTCCCCTCGCAATGCCCCATTTTAGCATAGCGTCGGAAAGATGTCAAGTTCAATTTGACTTTCACATAGACGCTGTGATACAATAAAGATATGAAATCCAACGATTAAGGAAAAACGCACCATGGAAAACCGACATCGAAAAACGTTTGGCACCCGCGGGCCCGTGAATCCGACCGACCATTATGTTGTCTCGCGCACGGAGGAACTCACCGATTTTATCAACCGCGTAAAAGAGGGACGTTATATCGTCCTCTTCGCGCCGCGCCAAACTGGAAAGACCACGTTCTTCCAAAACGCGCTCGACGCGCTCATGGCCGAAGAGCCCGACTACTTCCCAATTCAACTCAATTTTGAGGTATATGAAGACGTGGAACCTGCCGATTTTTACGAAGACCTTTACCCAGATATTCGCGTGGAAATTGCAAACGTCTTCCAAAAGCGCGGCTTAGAACCCACTGCAGAGTTAAGCGAATTCTTAACCCAGGCGAAAATAACCAACCATCTCTCAATGGGAAGATTCTTTGGACAGCTGACACCTCTGCTCAGCCAGCAGGGAACAGATGCCCCACCGCGAGGGACAGGCCCGCGCCCTACGGAATTCGGGGCGATACAGGGTAAAGCTGCAGCCCCACCGCGCGCTCCCCGGGTCGTGCTCATCATCGACGAGTTTGATGGTATCCCTCACGCCGCCGCGAAGGGGTTCCTTCATACCCTCCGCCGCATTTACCTCACGAGAGGAGAGCGATGTATCCACAGCGTCGGCATCATCGGCGTTAAGAGCATCAAGCAGCTCAACTATGACAGGACTATCTCCCCGTTTAATATCCAAGATGAGTTTACGTTGCAGAACTTCACATTGACGCAGGTGGCAGAACTCCTTGGACAGTATACCGACGAAGTGGGACAGGCGTTCGCCGCTGAGGTGATTGAGGCACTGCACCGGCAGACCGGCGGACAGCCGTTCCTCGTCAACCGCCTCGCGCAGATACTCACCGCGGAGATGGACATCCCGAAAGACGTGCCCATCACCCTCGCGCACTTCGCGAAGGCACACACCGGCATCCTTGAGGAAGTTAACGTCAACATAGAACATCTGACTACCAATATTCGCCGAGACGCACGGTTTGAAAGCCTCCTCATGGAAATCGCCACCTCGGAGAAAGGCATCCTTTTCAACCCCGACAATGAACTCATGCGCGAACTTGCCACAGCCGGTGTCATCACGAAAGGACCCGACAGGTGGTGTGAGATTGTCAACCCGATTTATCAGTACCGCGTCATGCAAGCGTTCCAACCGGCTACCAACGGGTTAGAGAACGACTACTTCCCCGAAAGAACCGGTGCAGAATTCGCGGATTACCTCACCGCCGATGGACAGATTGACATGACATCGCTGCTGGATAACTTCCGCGCTTTCATCGCACGCATTGGGTTTCGGATTCTGCAAGTACCGGGCATTCCAAAGGAATCCGTTGGGCAGCATCTCCTTGCCACGTACCTGGATGCATTTGTGCAGGCAGTGCGCGGGGACATGTACTTGGAGCTGCCAACGGGACGGGGCCGGATGGATCTGGTGGTGTTCCACAATGGACGCAAGTATGTCGTCGAAATCAAGGTATGGAACAGCGAGCGGCGGTATGAGGGCGGCAAACAGCAGCTTGCTGCCTATCTCAAATCGGAGGGCGTTTCGGAAGGCTACTATGTCGTGTTTGACAGGCGCAAAAATCCAGAACCCCGCGTAGAGACAGAGACGATAGACGGATTGCAGATCCGGAGTTATGTCGTGCCGGTCTTGCAGGAGCGGCCGTCAGATTTATCGGAGGAATCGGCAGAATATGGCACTTAAGCCGTGAAGTTTGTAACGAACACAGTGCGCGAATTAGACCGGGAACTTACCGCTGTGCCGAAGCTCTGCACAGATTAACCGAGCCCTTCTCGCAGAAAACGGTTATTTCAGTCCGCTCAAAAAAGGGGCCAATCACTTTTTTCTTGCAGCTATTTTCTAATTTATGCTATACTAATGCAAATCGCCACTGCCAACTCGGTTTTTAGCAACTTTTTATGCACATCGCAAAAAAAATTTGCAAATTATTCCGAAATAGGGTAAAATGTATTTCGTAAAGTCATCCCCTTCCGCCTGAGGAGACGTTCAAACAGATGTACGATAAAAAACGTGGACATCCTGGCGCACGCACAAACGAGCCAGACCTGTTTATTGAAGACGAGATGGATGAGGAATTTGAAGCCGAAGACGAAGAACGCAGCTCCGGCTATTCCTTGCAGCTCATTCACCATATCATCTCCGAAACACCCGTGGAAGACCGGCGACGAAGATGGCTACTAGAACTCCGCCGCTCTATCCTCAGCGATGAGGGTGAATTCCAAGAACGGATGCAAGCCATCCAGCGCGAAGCACTACGCATCCATGCCGAGATGGAAGAACAGATCGAGCAACTCACTTCCCCAGCAAATCGAATCGGGACACTGCTCGGACTGCACAAGGACGACATCGCCCGCGTCATCGTCGGCGGATCCGAATACTACGCTAACCTCGCACCCGAACTCAACCCAGCAGCCCTCGAAAAGGGATACAGCGTGCTGCTGAACGATGCTTTTGTCGTCGTCGGAGAACTCGGATATAGCGACGCTGGACCCATCGTCAAAATCGCCGACATACTGCCCGACAGCAGACTCCGGGTCGGCGGCGAACCGAACGCGCAATCCATCATCCT
Source organism: uncultured Poribacteria bacterium (assembly GCA_958296135.1). Taxonomy (GTDB): domain Bacteria; phylum Poribacteria; class WGA-4E; order WGA-4E; family WGA-3G; genus AGPOR5. Next base: position 1,199,002 of record CATQHZ010000001.1, on the reverse strand, counting down.
TGAACGCAGCGCAACACTCGCCAAGGCCAACTTGAAGCCGGGCGACGAAATTCGCATTGACTCTAACTTTCGCATCGCAATTGAGCAGATAGTCACGAAAGAGGCAGACCATTACGCTCTTGAAAAGGTGCCCGACATCCCCTGGTCGAAGGTGGGGGGACTAGACCAGACTATCCAACTCATCAAGGATACCATCGAACTGCCAATCCTTCACCCGAAACTCTTCGAGCAATTCCAATACAGCGCACCGAAGGGATTCCTCCTACACGGACCGCCAGGATGCGGGAAGACGCTCATCGGAAAGGCAACCGCGCATAACCTCACCGAACAACTTCGCAGCGAAACCGGGGAGGACGTGGAGGGATGTTTCCTACACATTAAGGGACCGGAAATCCTCAACATGTGGCTCGGCGAATCCGAACGGAAAGTCAGGGAAATCTTCCAAATCGCCCGCGAGAAACGCGAAGAAGGAAAACTCGCCTTTGTCTTCATTGACGAGGCAGAATCGATTCTAGGCACCCGCCGCGCCCTACGCTCACACAGCATATCGAATACGCTGGTGCCGATGTTCTGCGCAGAGATGGACGGCATTGAATCGCTCCACGATGTCGTTATTATCCTCGCAACAAACCGGCCAGACCTGGTCGACCCCGCGATTCTGCGTCCCGGCCGCATTGATAGAAAAATCAAGGTGACGCGCCCAAACGCAGAAGCAGCGAAGGATATTTTCCGTATCTACCTCACCCCAGAACTGCCGCTCGTCTCAGAACCCGCGACGAAAGGCGAACTGGCAGAAAATGAAGAAGACTACGGCACAGAGAAACTCATCACTGACCTGATTGGACAGGTGGTTGATGAAATGTTCCGGGAGGACGATGATAACCGATTCCTAGAAGTCTCGCTCCGCAGCGGGAGACGCGATATTCTCTATCGCGGACACCTCTGCAGCGGGGCCATCATCGAGTCCATTGTGCAACGCGCAAAAGAGTACGCGCTAAAGCGGGCAATTCGGGAACCGGAGCGAGAAGCCGGCATCACGCGCGCAGACTTGCTCGACGCACTCAACGCCGAATACAGCGAAAGCGAAATCTTCCCGCCCACAGAAGCAACGGAAGACTGGCTCAAACTACTTGACTATGATCCGGCGAATGTGGTGAAGGTTACGCCTATCAAAACCGAGAAACGGGAACGGCGGAAGGTATCAAACCGCGTCATTTAGCGGCACTCTTCCCAAGATTATTGCTCATACCAGAGCGCGAGAACCTGTCCCCCGCGGGCGTTCAACATGAGGAGGCGCACAGAGGAACTCAAAACCCATGCAAAGACTTTTTGGCATCGAAACGGAATACGGCATCACCCTTGAAAACGAAGCGCACATCGATGCCGTCAAGGAATCCATTGAGTTGATTAAGAGCTATCGCAAGGAGGACTTTCAGCCGATGTGGGACTACCGCGGCGAAGACCCCTTTCGTGATGAACGCGGCTTCCGCGCGAAAACCCTCTCCAATCATCCCGATGAAAAGGAAGAAGAGAAACGCGACCGGCGCCACAACTTCTCCTTCGCCGAAATCAAGAGCGACCGGATACTCGGCAACGGCGCACGACTCTACAATGACCACGCGCACCCGGAGTATGCCACACCGGAGTGCTGCAGCCTGTTCGACCTGGTCGCGCACGATAAAGCGGGAGAACGCATCGTACAGCGGTGCGCCGAAACACGCAGCGAACACCTCGGCAAGCGCGTGCTCCTATTTAAAAATAATACCGATTTCCAAGGGCATAGCTACGGATGCCACGATAACTACCTCATGGCACGGGAAGTCCCGTTTGAATACCTCAAGGAGAGCATCCTGCCCTTCTTCGTCACACGGCAGATTTTCGCCGGCGCAGGCAAACTCGGCATCGAAACCGAAGCCGGACTCGCAACACCCGGGCATTTTCAGCTCGCACAGCGTTCCGATTTCTTTCACGTCGAAGCAAGTGTCGACACGATGCATCAACGCCCCATCTTCAATACGCGAGATGAACCGCACGCCGATGCTAAGAAATATCGAAGACTGCACGGAATTGTCGGCGACGCAAACATGTCTGAATACGCGACCGCGTTGAAGGTCGGCACAACCGCACTCGTCATCGCGCTGATTGAAGCACGCAAAATACCAAGGAGATTGGCACTCGCAAACCCGATTGACACCATCAAAACTATCTCGCACGACCAGGGATATCGGTGGCTCGTCACAACGGCGGAAGGAAAAACGATGTCCGCGCCAGACCATCAGCGTGAATATCTCGCCCTCGCGCAGAAACATTTTGCACAGGATACCGCAACGCGCGGGGCCGGCCATAGCAAAATAGCAACCCCTTTCGAGATTGACTGGGTGCTGACAGAATGGGAAGATACGTTGAACACATTGGAGAAGGACCCGATGTCGCTCACCGACCGGCTCGATTGGGTAGCAAAGAAATGGCTCCTTGAAACCTTTGCCCAAGAAGAACGACTTGAATGGGATGACCCGTGGCTGCAGAGCCTCGATCTGGAATACCACAACATCCATCAAGACGAAGGACTCTTCTATGGACTCCCGATGCGGCGCGTCGTAACTGACGAACAGATCGACGCAGCCATCCACGCACCACCAGCAGGAACGCGGGCCTATTTCCGAGGCAACGCTGTCAATCGGTTCAGTCAAGACATCAAAGCAATCCAGTGGGACAGCATCACCTTTCGGGTGAACGGCCGCCCCGTCTCGGTTGACATGGACGCACTCGCTGATGCCGAAATCGCCAAGCAATATAACAAGGCACTTGACGAATCGCCGAACGTGGAAACGTTGATTAAAAAATTGGAACTGTAACAAATGCAGTCTGCCCGCCGTAGGGCGAGGGGAACCTGTCCCTCGCCACGCTAGGCTCTATAGACTGCGGTGTCTGAACCCCATGAATGAGAAGAATTAGCCCAGAAACGCAGAAATCGACAACGTCGATGACAGATTCACCAACACAACGGTTCCCTGCTAAGAGGGAGCTTGTTAACCGAAAGGAACTACAAAAAAATGGAACGGAACCCTACGATTACGCAACTAGAACGCAAGCAGCGAGACACCAAACCGATCGGCCCCGGCGATGGCGACGGCGATAACGGTGGCCCCAAACGCCAGAACGTCAACCGGCCCGATACGCAGGAACTGCTCAAGCGGATGCGCCGTGTCGACAAGGACCAGTCGCGCCGATACCGTCAGCGAACCGGAGAATAGAGGTGCAACCCATGAACCACGAGGAATTCGAGCACCTTGCTGTAGCGCGGGGGCCCGTCCCCCGCGAACCCTCAACACTAAGTGCACGAAGCGCGCTCCTACCCGGGGAGACTAACCACAAAGGCGACTTTCTCAGCCTCTTGAAACACGCCGGCATCGAGACCGGGAGCGCGCTTACACCGCGCGATACCGGCGCACGAGGACCTGTCCCTCACGATATTGAGATAGCGCACAGCACCACAGTCATCGCCGTGCGCTACCGCAACGGCGTGATGATTGCAGGCGACCGGCGCGCAACCGCAGGCACCTCTGTCATCTATGACAAGGCGGAGAAAGTCCTCCAGATCGACCGGCACTCTGTCCTCGCTATCTCGGGTTCGCCCGCTATTGCGTACGAGATAGCGCGGATATTGGAGCATTCGTTCCAATACTTCCGCCGCAGCCAACTACAAGAGCTGAGCCTAGAGGGAAAACTGCGGATGCTCTCGCGCCTCATCCGGGATAACCTCGCGATGGCACTCCAAGGCATCGGCGGTGTCATCCCAATCTTCGCCATTTACGATACGAAGAATAACGCCACAACCGCCGCAGCACCAGAGCCTGTCACTCACGAACGTTCAACAGAAAACGGCGGAAAAATCTTCTTCTACGATGCCCTCGGCGCACACTTTGAGAACGTCGATTTCGCCACGACTGGCTCCGGCTCCATCTGGATCCGTGGCGTGTTACGGTACCTCAACCGATGGGGCGAAACGCGCCTAGAAGCAATGGACGAACGGCAGGCAACTATCACCATTTTGCGGCTCCTCGATACCGCAAGCGAATACGACGCAGCAACGAGCGGCTATAACGCAAAAGCACAGATCTTCCCAACTGTGAAAACCGTCACACAGGATGGCGTCGGAACCGTTTCCGATGAATATCTTGAGGAATGTTACGCAGAAGACAGCACGCAATAAAGCACCGAAGACGAAAACACCACTGTCCTAGTTCGCACCCGCGAACCCGAAAACAGCAAAAGAACTGGAGATTAGCAACGTGAAAAAGAAAGAGAACGTGGTCACGAGTCTGACTGTGGATGTGCTAGGTGCTGTTTTACCACGTACCGCTGGCTGGGAAATCGAAGAACAAGAAAACGTCCTGGACGGAAGCGCGAAGCATCCCGACATCGTGGTGACACGCTTAGGACACGAGACCGTGGCCATCGATGCCAAGTGGCAAGGGGCCACAAATCAGGGTGAGGCAAATCTCAAGGAGGTCTGCGCCAAATACAGGGGGCAAACGCTGACTACCGATTTCCGCGGAAAGAGCGCGGCGTTAACAACGGTGATGATGGTTCGCTACCCCGAAACCTTCAAACCGTTAAGACGCTGGAAACTCCTTGAAGCTGTAAAGGCCGCTGATGACATCGAGTATGTGCTCGTCGGATTGTCAAAAGGGGCGGATTACCGATTTCCTCAAGAGGGCTTTGCTTGTGGGACGCTGAGTGACATCGCTAACGCCATTCGGTTCGGCGCAGTGCCGAGCGCGCGCATCCAAAACGCCGCTGGACAGATGGGCAACGCGGTGAAGGACGCAGCAAGTGAACTACACAAAGTTGCTACCGAGCGGCCGGCTGTCGCCGCTGGATTGAATGAGATTTTGGGCGGGGAATGCGGCGAGTATGGCGAGCAGATGGCACGAGTCGGATGCTTAATCATCACGGACGCATTCGTCTTTCAAAATTCTCTCGCAGGAAAACCGCAGATGGAAACGGTGCGGCCGCCTGCCTACTACAAGACGAACGGCATCGATTTGGCGGAGGTGGCGCGCGACTGGAATGCCATCCTTAAAGTGAACTACCATCCCATCTTCAACGATGCACGCCGAATGCTGGATGCCGCACTCTGCTACGATGAAGAAAAAGCCGAGACAGTGTTGCAGCAACTGTGCAATGCCGCCTGCGAACTGATTAAGTCCCATCTACCACAAATCCACGAGTTGGCGGGAGAGGTATTTCAGACGCTACTCGTCGACAGGAAAGAGGTGAAGGCGAACTACACCTTGCCAGAAAGCGCAACGTTAATATCGGCACTCGCATGTCCAAGCCTACCTGAAAACGCAACACTTGAGACACTGCCGAAAGTTGCCGACTACGCCTGTGGAACCGGGGCTTTGCTGAACGGCGTTTACAAACGCATCCAGCAACTGTGGGAAGAACAGAAAGGCGAGAGCAGCATCGGTATCCACCGCTACATGCTAGAGAACAATCTGGCGGGCTGCGACATCTTCTCTCACTGCACACACCTGACGTTCTCGGCGATGGCGAGCGCGCAACCCGCGGTGACACTCGGCGCAACGCGGGTTATCACCGCACCTTGTGGCAAGACCTCGGGGGGCTTCAAAACGGGTTCTCTGGAGCTGCTGGACAACCAACTGCTGTTTGACGAAATGGAGGCGGAAGGCAAGCAAGCGGGCGGTGACGAAATCGCAACGGCTGAACTGAAACGGGCGTTCCCTCACGGCGAGATGGACATCGTCATTATGAATCCTCCGTACCTAACGAATGGCGCAGACAATAATTCCAAGAAGCAGAAACTGGTTTTTGCATCCGCATTCCGCCAAGCTGCCGACCGGAAGGCCATGCTTAAGGAACTTGCGAAAAAGGAAACTACCGTCTCTAATGGGACAGCCGCATTTTCCTATTTTGTGGAGTTAGCGCATCGGAAACTGAGGGATGGCGGGCGCATGGCAATGATTCTGCCTGCAACAATTTTTACAGGCGCAACATTTCGTAAGGTTCGTAAAATGTGGGCGGAGGCTTACCACAACGTGAAAGTGGTAACTATAGCGCAGTATAGCGGTTACAACAGCGCATTCTCGGCTGACACTAGCATGGCAGAATGCATGGTAATCGCTGATAAAGGCGTTGGAGAAAACACCGGACGGGCAACGTTTGTCTGCCTGAAGGAGCGGCCACAGAGCCTGTTGGACGCTAGCGAGGTCGCGAACCGAATCCTGAGGTGCAGAGCGGTACGGAAACAGGAAGATACCCCCACTGGCGGGGAACCGATTTACGTTGGCGAGGAAATCATCGGGCAATTCATGGATTGTCCCATCAACGATGAAGCTTGGAGCGCGACACGTCTGCAATCGATGTCGTTACTCCAAACGACACATCGGCTGATTTCTGGCGAGTTACATTTGCCGATGACGCAAGAAAACGTTGAAATCCCGATTTGCAAAATTGGCGACATCGGTCTAACTGGTTTTCACACCGCAGATATCAAGGACAAGAAGGAGAAGGATGGCATGCGCGGCGCATTCGATCCCTACAAGAATATAGACGTTGAGGGATATGATGGCCTTTGGCAAGTGCAGTGCGAGACTCAGCGAGCAATAGTTACGCAGCCTGATGCCAAATTCAAAATTCGGACAGGTAATGAAGAAAAGGCGCAGCGAATTTTGAAAAGGAGCAGACGCACGCATTACCATCTTTTACCGGGCTATCCAGCCAATTCTATATTGGCACCATGGACAGACAAACCATCCATCGGTGTTGCGTCTATCACAAATATTGCACTCCATGATACACGGGGCGATACTGTATGGACGCTGTGGACAAACTCCACACTCGGGTTGCTGTCTCACTGGGCGATGGCGGGCAAGCAACAACCAGGACGTGGGAAGTTAACGCTGACACCGTTGCTGAACGTACCAACACTGGATGTGCGGAAACTCTCCGACGAACAGATTGACGCAGCAGAACGCGTATTCGCCGATGTGAAAAACGCGCGGATGCTACCATACAGCGAATGCCGTTGGGATGCGTGGCGACATGTGCTAGACGCACGGCTGCTGACAGAGGTGCTGGGGATTACCGATACCACAGTCCACGATGCAATGCAAACGCTGCGAACAATGCTGTCCGATGAACCGAGCATCGCTGGAACGAAAAACAGCATGGTGGACTTGGCAGAAGAGGGCGAGAAGCACGGCTACGCCGACGACGCTGCAGCATTAGCAACGCAGCAACTAGCATTACAAATGCGCGGCATCAAATTACCCAACGCAGCCGCAGAACTTGAAAAGGCAAAGGCGGAACGCAAAGCACGAACCGCCGCCTAACCGAATTAACAAGCAATCGCAAAGGAAAAATATGCGAGACGAACCCTATCGCTGGATAGAAGCAATTCAAGACCGGCGAGATTACATCGAAGACCAGCTCCGACTCGGCAGTCCCGTCGTCGGACTCGGATATAACGAAGGCATGGTGATGCTGACTATCGGCAGAGGACAGCGGAAAATCTTTGAGGTACACGACCGGATTGCACTCTCCGCAATCGGCCACCCCGCGGATATTGAACGTCTTCGGATGCTCGTCACCGACACCGCCAGCGTCCAAGGCTTTCAAAACGCCACAGAGGACGTGAACCTACATCGCTTGACAAACTTTGTGTTGGCGCATACCTTCAAACAGGCGTTTGAGTCAATTGTCGGAGAGGCGTTCATCATCAAAATGTTGCTCGCCGAACTCGGCAACGCACCTGAACAAAACCGGTGGACATTGATTAACTACGATGGCAACGTCCGAACAGACACCGTGGCATCAGTCCTCGGGGGAACAGAAATAATTGAAGAACGGATGAAAAGCTACCTCGCCAACGCGCCCGCGCAGGCAGACCTGGGTTTAAACGCCGCATTGCAATTCGGACTTGAAACGTGGGCAGTCGGCAAGGAATTAAGCCTGCGGGACAGCGAAGATCCGGAAGATGAACCCGACATTGACGCAGAACAGATGCGCGCAATCGTCGACGAAGCTCTGAAAGATGGCGAAATTGAGGCAGGCGTTTTGGAAACGACGCAGCGCGGCGCAAGCAAGTTCCGACTGCTCAGCCCCGTAGAAATTCAGGCAGCCCTAGAAGCATGGAATTAACAAACACAGCCCGTAGCGCGGGGGGCCGTCCCCCGCGAACGTTCAAACCGAAACGTAGGCATCAACAACATCAATGACAAATTACGTAAAGAAACGTGATTGCCCCGGCCTCCTATGAAAAACCGAATTTTTGGCATTGAAACAGAATTTGGCTGCATGATGCAGCAGGAAGGAACACGCGGCACCTCGGAAGGCGTTGCGGCGCGCGTGCGCGACTACGTCTTCAACGCGCTCGAACTCGGCATCCGCGATATCCACTACCGCGACTGGGGAGAACCGCCCGGCAACGGCGGGTTCCTCTTCAACGGCGGCCGCCTCTACATTGATATGGGGCACCTTGAATACGCCACGCCCGAGTGCGGCTCGCTGTTCGACCTCATCGCTTACGATAAAGCAATTGAGCGCGTCATCGTCAGAATACTAGAGGGCACCGGGTTACGTACCGCCTTTTTCAAAAACAACATCGACCACTTCACGGGGGCGACGTTTGGCTGTCACGAAAATTTCCAAGTCAGCCGAAGAGTACCCTTCTATAAAATCGTCATTCCGACGCTCATGGCCTTCTTCGTCACCCGGCAGATTTACGCGGGCGCAGGCAGAGTCGGTGCACACGATGAAATGGGAGAATACGCCGGAATTTACGGCGATTTCGAGGACTTTCCAGACTACCAGATCTCGCAACGCGCAGACCACATCGTCGCCGAAATTTACGAGTGGATCCAGTTTAGCCGCGCCATCATCAACACACGCGATGAACCGCTCAGCGATTTCACGAAATACCGCAGACTCCACCTCCTCGTCGGGGATTCCAATATGTCGGAGTTTGCAACCGCGCTGAAGGTAGGCACCACAGCCCTGCTCCTCGCCGCCCTCGAAGAATTCCATCGGGAAAACGGTGAGAAACTGCCGCTACCCAATCTCGTCCTCGCCGATCCGGTTTATGCCATTCGGCAAGTCTCGCGAGACAGCACCTTCGACTGGAACCTCGAATTGGTGACAGGAGAAACCGCCCGTGCCATAGAACTGCAAAGGGAATACCTCCAATTCGTCCAGAAATATGTCCCTGCAGACCAGGACGCGGAAACCGTGTGGGTGCTGACTGAATGGGAACGGATACTCGATGACCTGGAGAAAGACTGGCAGCTCGTCACCGACCGCGTCGATTGGGCCGCAAAGAAAATGCTCCTCGACACGTTCATTGCCGAAGAAGGGCTGGACTGGGATGACCCGTGGATTAAGAGCCAAGACTTGGCGTATCATAACATCCATCCGGATAGCGGACTTTACTACGCCTTGGAAGAACAGGGCTTCATGCAACGGGTTGTAACGGACACGCAGATTGAGCACGCAATTGAGAATGCACCTCAGGATACGCGCGCCAAGGTCCGCTCGTTTCTGATGCACAACCTCTATGAAAATCGGATGCCGTGCATTGTCGATTGGCATCACGTCTACGCAGGGCATACCGAATGTTTTGAAATAAAAGAGCCGTTTGACACCGAGCTGGCAGCGGCGCGCCGATGGATTAAAAGACTCCGGAAATCGCGCAAATAGAAAAACACTCGCACTTTAGCAGATTTTTTGCTTAATGCTGGTTTCTTGCGCATTCAATATGATAAAATAGTGGTGTCAATGCAAAAAAACGCTTGACATCATCCTACAAAAAAGGGTATTATTTTCGATGGCTCAACAATACGACAACACTGTCAAATATATCATACTTGAACACGCCGACGCGTTCGCACAGTTCGTCCTCGGCGACGCGAACGTCAAGGTACTGGCCAATCTTGAGTCGGAACAGGCAACGCTCAAGGCGCATCGCACAGACTGCACCATGCGCGTGCAGTTCCCCGATGAAATTGCCATCTTTCACACCGAGGTGCAAACCCACACCAGTGGCAAACCGATTGGAATGAGACTCGCCGGATACAACGGCTTTCTCAACCACGCCCACGAACTGAACGTCTACTGCAACGTCCTCTACCTGCACCCGAGGGCAGGACGAAACGACACGGGCATCCACGAATACGGGCGTGGCACGGACTACCACTTTCAACTCCGCTACAAGGTGATTCGGTTGGCCGATTTTGAAGGCGAAGCCATCTTGGAGATGCAGACACCGGGGCTGTTGCCTTTTACACCGTTGATGAAGCCGCCGGAGCGGATGCAACCGGACCGGTGGTTGGAGAAATGTTTTGATGCGATAGCGACTTCTCGGACAGACGAGTCGACGCGGCATCTCTTATTTGAAGCAGCAGGGGTGTTGGGCGGGTTGGCTCATAATCCGCGCCTCATCCGCTATTTCTTACCGGAGGGGATCATGTTAGAATCTGCTTTTGTCCAACTTTACATGGAAGAAGCGAGAAAAGAGGGCGAGATAAATGCGAGGATCGACGACATTTTGGCGTTGCTCAGCTTGCAATTCCACCCGGATGCCGTGCAAGCCCTGAAACCAACGCTGGAGAAAATTGACGATGTGCAACGCCTCCAGCAGTTGCATCTCGCCGCAGCGCGCCCGGAGAGCCTCGAAGCGTTCATGCAGAACCTCAGCAACTAGACGCAACCGAAACCGAGACACCCATCCTTGGGTGGAGCAATGTCTAAATGCGATAGCGACTTCTCGGACAGACGAGTCAACGCGGCATCTCTTATTTGAAGCAGCAGGGGTGTTGGGCGGGTTGGCTCATAATCCGCGCCTCATCCGCTATTTCTTACCGGAGGGGATCATGTTAGAATCTGCTTTTGTCCAACTTTACATGGAAGAGGCGAAAGAAAAGGGCAGGATAGATGCCACTATTGACTCTATCCTAGCGTTGCTCAGCTTGCAATTCCACCCGGATGCCGTGCAAGCCCTGAAACCAACGCTGGAGAAAATTGACGATGTGCAACGCCTCCAGCAGTTGCATCTCGCCGCAGCGCGCCCGGAGAGCCTCGAAGCGTTCATGCAGAACCTCAGCAAATAGCCGAAACCGAGACACCCATCCTTGGGTGGAGCAATGTCTAAATGCGATAGCGACTTCTCGGACAGACGAGTCGACGCGGCATCTCTTATTTGAAGCAGCAGGGGTGTTGGGCGGGTTGGCTCATAATCCGCGCCTCATCCGCTATTTCTTACCGGAGGGGATCATGTTAGAATCTGCTTTTGTCCAACTTTACATGGAAGAGGCAAGGGACGAGGGTAGAATTGAAGCGAGGATTGACGACATTTTGGCGTTGCTCAGCTTGCAATTCCACCCTGACGCAGTGCAGGCTCTGAAACCAACGCTGGAGAAAATTGACGATGTGCAACGCCTCCAACAGCTGCTCCTCGCCGCAGCGGCGCGCCCGGAGAGCCTCGAAGCGTTCATGCAGAACCTCAGCAAATAGGCGCAACCGAAACGCCTTATCCTCATAAGACTTCCGCAACCTGCCGAAATATTTCGGTAGAATTGCTACCGGAACCCGAATTAAGACAGGGGGCCTTACCATGTCATCCAAGAAACGCAGCTTGCAACAACGGCGCAAGCAGAGCCGGCAAACAACTGGCATTGCACCAGCAAACGCTCACGAACGCTTTGCGCCAATACAAAAGACCGATTGCGAAGGATTTCATCGCAGAGATTTTATCAAGGCAGGCGTGCTCGGCTTGTTCGGGCTCAGCCTCACCGACTTGTTCCGCCTGAAAGCCGCTGCAAACCCGACCACGGAAGCGCATGGAGAAGCAGTTGCCCAATCGCTCGTGTCTGAAGGCACCGCCAAATCGGTTATCCTCCTATGGCTCGGCGGCGGACCGAGTCATCTTGATATGTGGGATCTGAAGCCGGACGCACCCGAGGAAATCCGCGGACTCTTCAAGCCGATTGCCACGAACGTCACCGGCATCCAGATTAGCGAACACATGCCGAAACTCGCGCAACAGATGGATAAACTCTGCATCATCCGTTCGATGACATCGCCGGAGGCAGCCCACGAACGCGGCACACACTACATGATGACAGGCTATCAACCGCTACCGGGTTTCGCCGTACCAGGGTACGGGGCCGTCGTCTCTAAACTCAAGGAACAGCGGAGTGCCTTGCCGCCCTACATCGCTGTCCCCGCGCCAATCGCGTATGGCGGCGGCGGGTTCCTAGGCGCATCCCTCGCCCCCTTCTCACCCGGCGGAAACCCAGCGAACAAAAATTTCAAGGTGCGCGATTTACAGCCGCCGAAAGGGGTCTCCTTTGAACGCGTTGAACGCCGACGCTCCTTGCGGCAAGCCGTCGATGCCGCCTTCAAGAAGTATGAGGCAGGAAACCCCACGGCAAAGGCAGTGGATAGTTTCTATACCTCCGCTTACAACCTGATGAGCTCCGCCGACGCGCGCGCCGCGTTCGAGCTCAACAACGAACCGGGGAGTATGCGCAACGCATATCAGCGCAACGCTTTCGGACAGAGCTGCCTGCTTGCAAGGCGACTGGTAGAAGCCGGTGTCAACTTCGTCACCGTGAGCAACGGCGGCTGGGACAACCACAACAGCATCTTCTCCACGCTCCCCGGCAAACTCTCGCAGTTCGACCGGACGGTGGCCACCCTTGTCGATGACTTGGAGAACCGCGGGTTACTAGACAGCACGCTTGTCATCGCAATGGGCGAATTCGGCAGAACACCGGTTATCAATCAGAATGGCGGCCGGGACCATCACTCGCGCGTCTTCTCCATGATGTTAGCAGGCGGCGGTGTCCAGGGCGGACAAGTCATCGGCGCATCCGATCCGAACGGAATGGAACCCGCCGAAACACCGGTGCGCCCAGAAGATCTCTCGGCGACTATCTATCAGAGCCTCGGCATCGATTACAACCAAAGCCTAGAATCGCCTGACGGGGTCCGCATTGTGCTCTCGCGCGGCGGCAGACCTATCCGCGGCGTTCTGGCGTAATTGCAACCGGTAGGCGCGGTTTCATGCAGAACACCCCGGTAGGAGAGACCGCCCGCGTCTCGATTCGGAAACGGGACAAACCGCCCGGTAGGAGAGACCTCCTGGTCTCGATTCCCCCGGTAGGAGAAACCTCCTGGTCTCGATTCCCCCGGTAGGAGAAACCTCCCGGGCTCGATGAACACTCCCGCGTCTCGATTCGGAAACGGGACAAACCCGCCCGCGTCTCGATGCCCACATCCTAAAGGATGTTTATGTCAGAAAAATGGTCTGATTAATTGCTGAAACTTCATCAAACCGCGCCCACGCTATCCAAGATGAAACCTTATTTCTTCGTCTTAACGCTGCTGTTGCTCCTCACACCCGTGTATGCCGCGCAATCTCCCATCTGGGCACTCCAATTTAGCCCCGACGGGAAAACCATCGCTGTCGGCAAATATCAGTGGATTGAGGTGTGGGACTTAGAAACGCAGCGCATCATCCATACCTATGAACCGCACGCCAGCGCAGTGCGGTGCCTGACGTTTTCACGCGACGGAAAAAAGTTGTTCGCAGGCGGCGGACTAGCCGCCCGAAGCGGCGAAATTCGCATCTGGAATGTCGCATCTGAAGAACTGCTCAACACGCTTGATATTCACGCCGATACGATCGAGTCTATCGCCATCAGCCCAGACGAAACGAAATTGTTAACGGCGAGCATGGACGAATACAGTGCTGTCCTCAACATCACGCAAGAAGCGGAAGAGAGCCAGGAAACGGCGACATGGCTCAGCCAACACGTCGGACGCGTGCTTTGCGCCTTGTATCATCCTGACGGCACCTACTTTGTAACAGGCAGCGAGGATAAAACGATTAAGGTGTGGCACCCTGAAAACCACACCGTCCTCGTCAATTTTGATGGCAACGACGACGCTGTCTATAGTCTCGCTTACGCAGCAGGCGATGGACTCATCGTCTCCGGTTCCGCCGATAATACCATTCGCTCGTGGCGCGTAACAGCAAGGCCTGAAGCCTACACCGGCGCGCTAGTTCGTGAATACAACGGGCACCAAGCCCCTGTCTACAGCGTTGACTGCGGCGTATGGAACAACCAAGAAATCATCGCCTCTGGCAGCGCGGATACTTCCGTGATGATTTGGAATCTGCGTTCCGGCAACCGCCGCCGCACCTTTGACGAGCCAACCGATGCCGTTTACGCCGTGCAGCTCAGCCCAAACGGGCAACTCGTCGCCGCGGGCGGACGTGACGGCGTAGCGCGCATCTGGCATCTCCGCAGGGCGCAATTAATCCACGAGTTCAAGGAGCAGTAAGATGAGAAAAGTCACCGTCTTTTTAATAGCTGTTATCTTCCCGGGCCTCCTTTTTGCGCAAGGAAACCAGCCGCGCCTCAATTCCCTATTTCCTGCAGGCGGACAAGTCGGCACCACAGTTGAGATGAAGGTGCAAGGTGCAGATTTAAAGGGCGCGCATACGCTCATCATTGAAGGCGAACCCGGCATCACGGGCGAACTTCACGCAGGCGGCGGCGAAATTGATAACACGCATCAACCTGTCTTCAAGGCGAATTGTGGGCAGTGCCACGAACTCCGTTCCCCCAATAACCGCTCTATGACACCCGCACAGTGGGAAGCCACCGTGCAACGGATGATTACAGAAAAGGGCGCAGAGATTAGTGCCAATGACGCAGGCAAAATCGCCGCCTATCTCAAATCAGCCGCGCGGGCAAGCGGCGGGTTGACTGCACAGATAGCCATCTCTCCCGATGCCCCTATCGGCACGCGAGAGATGCGCATCGTCGGCAAAAACGGCACCTCCACCGCCTGGCCCTTTGAAGTCAGTCACACCCACGACACGCTTGAGACAGAATCGAATAACCTCCCCGAAACCGCCACCGCCATCCAACTGCCGGGCATCATTAACGGGGCAATCAACCCCGGCGGCGACGAGGATTACTACGTTTTTGAAGGCGTTGAAGGCGAACGATGCGTTTTCAGCGTGAACGCTTATCGCCTCAACAACGTTAGCCAGCAGTTTTTCAACCCGACTTTGTCCCTATTTGATGCAACCGGCGAGGAACTCGCGCGAAGCAACGGGTTCTATAGCCTCGATCCGCTCATTGACTACACCTTGCCAGCGCACGGAACCTATCGCCTCCGCATCCGGGATTTACTGCATCGCGGCAACCCCGATGCTGTCTATCGCCTGACATGCGGCGCGCTCCCTTACAATACCTATCTCTTCCCACCCGCCGGAAAAACAGATGAGGTTATCCAAGCGACAATCGGCGGCGAAAATCTGCCTGAAACGAAGTGGCAGGTTGAACTTGACAGACAACTCGGACTCAAGCACATCCGCACCCCTTACGGCATCTTCCCGTTCATCGCCAACGACATGCCCGAAACTGTGGAAAAAAATCGTACGCGCAACCTCCCAGGCGCGATGGCCGGTACGAGCACGACACCCGAAAACGAAGGCAGCGAATCCGAAATCCTTTTCGAGACAAAATGCACCGCCTGCCACGAACTCCGCTCACCCGCCAACCGCGCTCTATCCGCAGAAGAATGGACGCAAACCATCACACGCATGGCGGCGAAAGATAACGCCGACATTACACCCACCGAACGCAACCGGATCCTCGCTTTCATCGAGCAGGAAGCAAGCCGACTCGGAGAACTCATCGCACGGCAACTCGAACAAGCACAACATTTTGGCACACCCGGCGGACTCAGCGGACGCATCTCAGAACCGGGCGAAGTCGATTATTACCGGTTTACCATATCAGAAGGCGCGCGCCTCGGACCGTGGTGGGTAATCCATCCGTTTGATAACACCAACGAAACGGGGTTTGACACTGTCTATCCTCCCGAAGTAGAAATAGATTTTCACAAGGAATACATCGGAAAAAATAACCGGAAAATCGGATGGTACCGCACGGATCGCCGAGGCGAAAACCTGTTCTCAAACGTACCAGAAGACGATGTCACCGGCTACGCCATCACATTCCTAGAATCTGAACGGGACCAGAACTATCTCTTATCCCTCGGGTCTGACGATACGATTAAAATCTGGGTGAACGACCGGCTCATCTTCAGCAAATATGTGCATCGGCCCCTCCGGCGGGCAGACGATGTCATCCAACTCCCAGTCAAAAAAGGCCAGAACAAGATCCTCTTCAAAATCACCAACGGCTACGGCCCGTGGGGATTTTTCGCCGACATCGGCGGGTACTCCATCGCACTATCCGCAGAACGATTGAACTCGCCGCTCAGCCCTTCCCTCACACTGCTCAACGCCGAAGGTGAAGTGCTAGCCAATAATGCCGGCGCGGGCGGCAGACGAAACGCCATCATCGATTACAGCTTCACTGAACCGGGTGTCTATGCTGTCCGAATTGAGGACATCGCAGGAAAAGGCGGCGCAGGATACCTCTACCATCTCGACGTTCGGCCAACGACTCCCGATTTCGCCATGGCTGTCACACCCGACAACCCGAACATCGGCAGAGGCGGCACTGTCCTTTTGGAGGTGTCGCTGCAACGCCGCGTCGGGTTCACGGAACCGATTCGGCTCTCCATCGACAATCTACCTGCAGGCATCACCGCCAGTGAGAGCGCGATTCTCTCCAGCGGCGGGAATAATGTCGGATACCTCACCTTAACCGCCGCACCCGATGCTGAGTTACGGCATAGCATCGTTCAGGTTGTCGGCACCGTGACGACTGCCGCCGGACAAACCATCCAGCGCAACGCAACTCCTGTCGAAGTTTACCGCATTCAGAATAACCCGTTGACGGTGCAGCGGAAAAACGTTGTTGTCAGTGTAACTGAGACTTCACCGGTACGGCTCTCGGCGATGCAGGAAGAAATCACGATAACTCCCGGGGGGCCAGTGGACATCGTCGTCACCGTTGAGCGGCAGCCCGGCAATCGCCAGAATCTGAACCTCACCGCCGTCGGTTTGCCGAACGGCGTGCGGCTCCAGCGACGCACAACCGTCCTACGAAAACATGAAACCGAGGCAACGCTGACGCTCGTGCCGAACATCATCGCCACCGGCAGCAACGAATTGCGGCGGAACCCGTTCATCGGCAATCCACAAACTTTGCCGCACACGGTTGTCATCAACGCCGCCATTGGGCAGCGGCGCATCGCAAGCAGCCCAGCGATAAACCTCTGGCTCGGCAACGAACCAACGGTGCCTTAATCGGAAGCCCCGGTAGGAGAGACCTCGGGGCTCGAGGCCTCCCGGTAGGAGAGACCTCCCGGTCTCGACTCCCCTCCCGGTAGGAGAGACCTCCTGGTCTCGACTCCCCTCCCGGTAGGAGAGACCTCGGGCTCGATGCCTCCCGCGTCTCGATGCTGATTTTGAACACGGCATCCGAGCCAAATTGAACATATATTTGATTAAGAAATACCAGGAACATAAACATCAACAACGTCAATGCAGCCTGGTAAACCAACCTTCTCTGCACAACAGCAGTTGAACAACGCATAGCGAGAAATAAAAATGTCAGGATACTACAGAGCCCCGACAATTGCGCAAGATACCATTGTTTTTGTCTGTGAAGACGATTTGTGGACTGTCCCCATCAGCGGCGGTATCGCACGGCGGCTCACGTCAAACCTCAGCGCGGTAGGCTCACCCCGCTTATCCTGCGACAGCAAACGCATCGCATTCGCAGGAAGTGAAGAGGGTCCTACGGAAGTCTACGTCATGCCAGCCATCGGCGGTGAAGCGAAACGGCTCACCTATCAGGGAAGCAACGTCAGCATCGCTGATTGGAACCCGGCGCAAACCGGGGTTTACTACGCCAGCAGTGCCAATTCAGCGTTCGACCCGTGGATTTGGAGCGTCCCGGCCGAGGGCGGCGAACCGAAACGGCTCCCCTATGGCCCCGCCAACCATATCACTTTTGGCGACGAAGGCGGCGTTGTCATCGGCCGATTAACACGCGACCCGGCACGATGGAAACGCTACCGCGGCGGCACCGCCGGTCAAATCTGGATCGACCGGGATTGCAACAGCTTCTTTCAACTCCTCATGCCCGCCGAGGGAAATTTCACCACGCCCATGTGGATAGGCGAACGCATCTATTTTATTTCGGACCACGAGGGAATCGGAAATATCTATTCCTGCCTCCCGACCGGCGACGATTTGCAACGCCACACGCACCACGAAGACTACTACTGCCGCGCCGCGCACACCGATGGCAAGAATATTGTCTACCACGCAGGCGCAGATTTGTGGGTGTACGAACCCGATACCAAGCAGAATTCCCAAGTCAACGTCGAATTCCACAGCCCGCGCATCCAACGGCAACGGAAGTTCGTCAGCACGACGAAGTACCTGCAGGATTGCGCGCTAACGCCTGACGGCCACGCCTTAGCGTTGACAGTCCGCGGCAAACCTTTTACCATGGCGAATTGGGAAGGCGCTGTCCTCCAGCACGGACAACGAGACGGCGCGCGATACCGATTCACGCAATGGCTCAACGACGGAAAACGCATCGTGACGCTCTCCGATGCCGATGGCGAAGAAGCACTTGAAATCCATACCTGCGATGGCAGCGCGGAACCAGTGCGCCTCGACACGCTTGACATCGGACACGTCAGACAACTCGCAGTCTCGCCCAAGAAGGACCAGGTGCTTATCACCAACCAGCGGTTTGAATTGCTCCTCGTGGATTTAGAGACGCAGGAGGTGCGCGTGCTTGACAAAAGCCACCATAACCGCATCCGAAGCGCAGCATGGGCACCCGACGGCAACTGGCTCGCCTATAGCTTCCCCGCAACGGAGACCACGGCTTCCATCAAACTCTGCAAGGTTGACACAACCGAAACGTGGTTCGTCACGCATCCAGAATTTATGGATGGCGCGCCCGCCTGGGACCCAGCGGGAAAATACCTTTACTTCCTCTCCATCCGCGAATTCAACCCTGTCTACGACGCGCTATACTTCGACCTCGGGTTCCCACTAGCAACGCGGCCCATGCTCGTTACGTTGCAGAAAGAACTCCCGAATCCGTTCATCCCGCAGCCCCGGCCGCTTGAAGAACCGAAGGACGAGGAGAATACCGACACCTCCGATAACGGGGCGCAAGGGCCCGGCCCTCGCGATGCTGCCGCTACGACAGAAGAAAAGAGCGACGAAGATAAACCGATTTGCATTGAGATGGACGGCATCTCGCAGCGCATCGTCGCTTTCCCCTATCCACAGGGACGTTACGGGCTAATTGCTGGTATTGACAACAAAGCGATTTTCACCGCCTACCCGATGCAACATACCCTTCCCGCACCGGGAAGTACCGCTAGCGCCGAGAAACCGAAAGGCATACTCCACGCTTACGATTTCAAGGAGCAGAAAAAGGAGAAACTCGCCTCAGGCGTAGATACATTCCAACTCTCCCGCGATGGCAAAACGCTCGCCTATCGCGCCGGGAATCGGCTCCGCGTCCTCAAGGCAGGCAAAAAGGCGGAAGATGAACAGAAACCTGAAAATCGCGGCAGACCGAACCGACAGAACGGTTGGATCGAACTCAACCGCGTCAAGGCATCCGTCGTTCCTGCAACTGAGTGGCATCAGATGTATCGCGAAGCGTGGCGGCTCCAACGCGATTACTTCTGGACAGCCGATATGTCCGGTGTCGATTGGGAGCAGGTGTATCAACGCTACCTGCCGCTGCTCGCACGCGTTGCAACGCGCGCCGAATTTTCCGACCTGATGTGGGAAATGCAGGGGGAACTCGGCACCTCGCACGCTTATGAATCCGGCGGCGATTACCGCAGCTCGCCAAACTACGCGCAAGGGTTCCTCGGCGCAGATTTCACCTACGATACCGAGCACAACGGCTACCGCATTGCGCGCATCCCGCACGGCGATGCATGGGAAGCAACGAAAGATTCACCGCTCAACGCACCCGGCATGAATCTCAGCGCAAATGACATCTTGCTGGCAATCGGTGGACAGCGCGTCAGTCAACAAGTCACCCCCGGCGAACTGCTCGTCAACCTCGCAGGGCAAGAGGTGCAAGCCACCTTCCAAAACGCCGAAAACGGCGAGAAACGCACACTCACCCTCAAGGCACTCCGCAGTGAACGCGAACTTCGGTATCGCGACTGGGTATCCCAAAATCGGCAGTACGTTCACCAGAAAACCGATGGAAAAGTCGGATACGTCCACATCCCCGACATGATGGGGCGCGGGTATGCCGAATTCCACCGCGGCTTCCTCGCCGAAGTCAGTCATCCCTCCTTAATCGTGGACGTGCGCTATAACGGCGGCGGACATGTCTCGCAGCTCATCTTGGAGAAGTTGTCACGCCGCCGCATCGGATATGATGTGCCGCGCTGGGGCACGCCGAACCCTTACCCAGATGCCTCCATCCTCGGTCCGATGGTAGCAGTCACAAACGAGAACGCCGGCTCCGATGGCGACATTTTCTCGCACTGCTTCAAACTGATGGAACTAGGGCTGCTCATCGGAAAACGGACGTGGGGCGGTGTCATCGGCATCGCACCGCATCAGGGGTTCGTCGACGGCGGCGGAACAACGCAACCGGAGTACTCCCACTGGTTCAAGGATGTCGGCTGGAGCATCGAGAATTACGGCACAGACCCGGATATTGAAGTTGATTACCGGCCACAAGATTATTTTGATGAACGCGATCCGCAGCTGGACAGGGCAATCGCGGAGATTCTTCAGCAGATGGCGGAAAACCCGCCGCAACTCCCCGATTTCGGCGAACGCCCGCGTTTGACGCTGCCAACACTGCCAAAAGCGTAGAACGACTGGGCAGACAGCGTTCAGAGCCACCCACGCCCGGACTGTAAGGGCGGATGTCTCTATCCGCCCGAACCAAATGACTGTAAAGGCGGATGTCGTCCACACCCGTCCGCGCACTATCGAGAAATTATCAATGCGTAACGCACAACTGCGAAAACTGCTGAGTGACACACTAGATTTAAACGACACGCTGGACTTGAGCGACACCGGAGATTGGCGCGAATACCTCGTCGAACGCCTTGCCGACCGGGAGGAAGCAATCGGCTTTCTCCACGCTGTCATGGAAGACTTCCAACTCTTCGGCAATCCTCTTGCCGTGATGTCCGCCATTGAGAGCGTCATTGAGGCACAAGGCGGCATTGCCGCACTTGCAAAGCAGACTGACGTGGCACCGCAAACCTTCTTGGACATGTTAGGCAGCGACGAGGCGCACCACTGCCTCAGCACGCTTCAGACGCTGCTGAACACCTTCGGCTGTCGGATTTCCATTGAGCCGCTCGTGCAGTTTGAAACAGCGGAAGAGGAAACCTCCCCTGTGTTAGACGCACCCGTGAGCGACAGAAGGCAGCCGCTGTCCACCGAGGCTATCGTCGCAGAAAACCCCACCCTTGGAACGTAGCGCGGGGGCCTGGGCCCCGCGAACGTCGCTTGGCGGCCGCCCGCGCACGCGCGCGTTCGGGCCCGCTATTGTAATTTGAACGCGCCAGCCCTACGCGGGACGCGGAATACGGCCGCCACTCCCCAATTTCCACCGAAATAGGTGTGCCAAAATGGCATACCCTAACGCCAATCACATGAATATATGACAATTTGTCACACTTAAAAACCTGCCAGAATGTCACAACTTTCGCGCGGACCGCTAGTCTACACAGCTCGCGCGAATTGGCACGAATTTTGCTATATATTAAGCGTAATGAAGACGATGCACTCGCAACGTCCGAAAACCCCGGAAATCGCAACCGGGACTTCTGTTTTTGTAAGCGTGCATTGCCAGCACGCACGACATAAGGAGGAATTGAAAACAATGGCACTTGTACCTCTTGGCGATCGCATACTCGTCAAACGGTCCGACGAAGATGAGCAGACCACCAGCGGTGGGATTATCATCCCCGATACCGCAAAGGAAAAACCGCAGGAAGGCGAAGTCGTAGCCGTCGGAAACGGCCGACTGCTGGACAGCGGTGAACGTCAATCCGTTGATGTCGCCATCGGCGACCTGGTGCTTTTCGCCAAATATGGCGGCACCGAGGTAACCTACAACGGCACAGAGTATCTCATCTTGCGCGAGGATGACATCCTAGCCAAGGTGAGCTAAACACCGCGGTCGCCATCGCGCAGCCGCGCAGGCAGACCGCCCAATCAGTTCTTTGATACTGAATTAACATCGTCCACCTGGCTCTATCCTGGAGCGCGGGCGAGTTAATCAGATCCGAGAACAGACGAAAGGAGCAGTTAGACTCATGGCAGCAAAACAGCTAGCGTTTAACGAAGAAGCGCGAAGTTCCATTAAACAAGGCGTAGACCAGCTCGCGGAAGCCGTGAAAGTCACGCTGGGACCGAAAGGACGGAACGTCGTCCTCGATAAGAAATTCGGCGCGCCGACTATCACCAAAGACGGCGTAACCGTCGCAAAAGAGGTCGAACTCGAAGACCCCTATGAAAACATGGGCGCGCAAATGGTGAAAGAAGTCGCATCCAAAACCAGCGATGTCGCTGGCGACGGAACCACCACGGCAACCATCCTCGCGCAGTCCATCTTCCGCGAAGGCCTGAAAAACGTCGCCGCCGGCCATAACCCCATGGCACTCAAGCGCGGCATCGAGAAAGCCGTCGCCACCGTCGTCGATGCTATCCAAGGCCTCAGCAAAGAGGTCTCCGAGAAAACCGAGATCGCCCAAGTCGCCGCAATCTCCGCGAATAACGACAACGACATCGGAGAACTCATCGCCGACGCAATGGAGAAAGTCGGAAAAGATGGTGTCATCACCGTCGAAGAAGCGAAAAGCCTCGAAACAACGCTCGACGTCGTGGAAGGCATGCAATTCGACCGCGGATACCTCTCACCCTACTTTGTGACAGACGCTGACCGGATGGAAGCTGTCCTCGAGGATGCCGCCATTCTCATCCACGAAAAGAAAATTAGCAGCCTCAAAGACCTGGTGCCTGTGCTCGAACGCACGGCGCAGCAAGGCAGACCGCTGCTGATCATCGCAGAGGATGTAGAAGGCGAAGCACTCGCCACCGTAGTCGTCAACAGAATCCGCGGAACCCTCCGATGCGCCGCCGTGAAAGCACCCGGATACGGCGACAGACGGAAGGCAATGCTTGACGACATCGCCGTCTTGACAAACGGCCGCGTTATCTCCGAAGACCTCGGGATTAAACTCGAGAACATCACCCTGAGCGACCTCGGCAGTGCAAAACGCGTCGTCATTGACAAGGACAACACCACGGTTGTCGAAGGCGCTGGCACAACTGACGCAATTCAGGGCAGGATCGAACAGATCCGCCGCCAGATTGAAGACACCACTTCTGACTACGACCGGGAGAAATTGCAGGAACGCCTCGCAAAACTCGCCGGCGGAGTCGCCGTCATTAACGTCGGCGCAGCAACCGAAGTGGAGATGAAAGAGAAGAAGGCTCGCGTCGAAGACGCAATGCACGCCACCCGCGCCGCCGTCGAGGAAGGCGTTGTGGTAGGCGGTGGGGTCGCGCTCGTCCGAGCGCAAGCCGCACTCGCCAATCTCGAACTTGAAGATCCGACGGAGGCAGTCGGCGTGTCGATTGTCGATCGCGCGCTAGAAGACCCGCTCCGCCAGATCGCCAAGAACGCCGGACAGGAAGATTCCGTCATCATCGCCAAAGTCAAGGATGAAGGCGGAAACATCGGCTACGACGCGCGTCAGGAGCGGTTCATCGACATGTTCGAGGCAGGCATCCCCGATCCGACGAAAGTCGTCCGGGTTGCGTTGCAAAACGCCGCCAGCATCGCCGCGTTGATGATTACCACCGAAACGCTCATCGCGGAGATTCCCGAGAAGGAAGCAGCACCCCCGCCGATGCCGCCGGGTGGTGACATGTATTAAAGCGAATGCCATCATTCGCGTCCCGTAGGCGCGGTTTCAAACCGCGCTTACGCGGCTCATACTGCGTAAGAAATAGGACAATAACCATGGAAAAACATCAACAGGAACTCTGGTCCCTCTATCACATGCTCGGGCAGACAGCCGAACTGACAGAAGAACCCGCTATCCAAGGCGGCGAATCCCGATGCATTACACAATTTAACAACACGCTGGCCCGGTTGCAAACGATTGACGCAGTGCCTGATGGCCTATTTGACGAACTCCCCGCCGATGCCTCCCTCGGCGATATCAGTTTCGCGTGCAGGCAACTCGCCGCATTCCTCGCGCCATCCCTCACCAAGGAGACAGAACCGGAGACTCCCACATTCCAATGGCCCGAATGGACCCGGCAGCTCAAAAAAGACGTGCTTTCCATCGACAAAGCCGCCGAGATCATCGCAGGATTGGGCATCCCCGGACTCGTCTTGCTTGTCGCGGTGTCAGTTTCAGGTGTAGCAGGTGCGGCAGCGATTACTGCCGGCTTGACTATTCTCGGCCCGGGCGGTATCCTCGGTGGCATCGTTATTCTGCTTGCGTCAACCTTTATCGGCAGTGCCTTAGCGAAGTTTGGTTTTGAGGAACTCTTCAAACGGGTGCTTGATAACCTCAAGGAAAAGGGGATGACCGACGCGGAAATCCTTGAGAAGATTGAGGGATATCCGATTTCCAAAGAGTTGAAGCGGAGTTTGCGGGAGTCGATGGGTCCTCGCAGTGATGCTTCATAATTAATCTCTGTAGTTCGGAAGTCTATAGAACCTTAATATGCGGCCCCCGCGCTCTTTGTCGCGTCCCCCGATTGAAATTACGGAACTTGCGGAAATCCTGAAGGTAAGGAAAACGATGAAAAATCCTAAAGTATTCGCTTCATATTCCCACGACTCTCTTGAGCATAAGAAATGGGTGCGATATCTTTGCACCAAACTTTGCGAAAACGGGGTTGACGCAATCCTTGACCAGTGGGATTTAAGCCCTGGTGGAGACCTAACGCTTTTCGTAGAAAGTGGCGTTAGGGACGCTGATAGGGTCATTGTGATATGCACCCCTTATTACGTGGAAAAAGCGAATGCCCGGAAAAGGGGCGTAGGATATGAGGGCACAATGATCACAGCCGAGCTCTATCAGAATTCGGAAACAACGAAATTTATCCCTATCATCCGGCAATCTTCCGGTAATAAGAAAACTCCAGATTTTCTCCGAACGCGGGTCTATATTGACTTCACGGATGACAACCAATTTGACGAGAAATTCGATGAATTGCTGCGGGAAATCCACCAAGCACAGCGTATCCAAAAACCGCCAATAGGGAAAAATCCGTACGCTGGCCAACCTTCCGCGCCTGAAGTATCAAGCAACCACCTTCTCAACATTCCCGAAAAAGTTGAATCCGCATCTCACGCCTACCGTTCGGCAATCAAACTTGCTAGAGCGGGAGACACCATTGGTTTGCAACAACTCCTTAAGAGCATTCGCTCCGATGCATTCCAATCGTTAGTGCAGTGGAGACAAAAGGAACTAGATTCACAACCACCGGGAAACGTAGCAAACCGGTTCCAAGCCGTAAATAAGGCTGTTGATATTGCAAACCGGTTCCAAGCCGTAAATAAGGCCGTTGACATTGTTGCGCCCTTAATCTCTGTCGCCCTTGCGGGAGTTGAATCAGGAAACGAGCGGTTCAATGATCAAAAATCGTTGCTCAGTGCCCTGTTAACTATCCGTGGCTGGCAGGGCAATAACACCCAACCCTGGAGCCAAACTTGGGTGCAGATTCCCTACGCGCTCGGTTATGTGTATCATAGCCTGCACGGAGCACTGTGCCTCAACACGAAGCAGTTAACTCGCGCCTTGGGTTTAGCCCGAGAAAAAGTCCCCTTTGCAATTGAGTCTTCCGGGACGACGCGTGTCTGGGAAAATCCCCACCTTATGGGCGACTGCGAATTGCTGCTAGATCGTAAAGAGTGTTGGAAAGATCTGGCAAATGCTTATAACAAGTGGGAATGGCTGCGGCTCATATTTGAGGATGACTTCACCTATCGTGCTTCCCTCGTCGCGTATTACATGGCACTGAGCATCCATGAATTAGCGGCAGAAATCGCTTTTCCGAATAGCACTCCGTTACGGGTGCCTTGGGATTTCCTTTCCGAGACATACGAAATAAAACAGCGTGCCGACGAAATAAAACAGCGTGCCGACGAAATAAAACAGCGTGCCGCGGATCTTCTCCATAACGATCCAGGACTCTCGGAACTCTGGGAGTGCTTGGATGTCACACGAGAGCAAATGAAGGCGAGATGGGAAAATTGGAAGAGCCGGTGTGAAAATTGGTTGTTGCACTCCAATCAGGAGGGTGGGGAAATGCTCGTCACAACCCCTCCCGAATACCTAGGTTTTTTTAATTCCTAACGCGGACTCTCGCGCCTGCCAGCATTAACCCAATCTGTATAAGGTAACCGGAAACTCAACAATGCTTCAGGCGAATTGTCAACGAATTAAAAAAGGTTTGACAAAAACGGTGATGCAGTGTATAATGTAACATCTAAGAATCTCAAGAGGGACTTCCAGAATATCCTGGGGTGTCAGGGCGGATTTCTATATCCGCCCGCTCAGATTGGAACATCAAGGGTTTTTGATTATGAACGAAGCGAAGACTCGCATCAGAAACATCGATCCGCGACTCAAAGCCGCCGGGTGGCGCGATACAAACACCCCTGACGAGCCAGCCTTTAAACGGGAGGTCCGCTTCACTGATGGAAAAATAGAGGCGGAGGGTACGCGCGGAAAAGCGAGACGCGCCGATTATATTCTCTACTATCGGCAACCCCAGTTTCCAATTGCTGTCGTTGAGGCGAAGGCAAACTATAAATTGCCATCCGATGGCATCCAGCAGGCGAAAACCTATGCCGAGATGCTCGGGCTCAAATTTGCCTACGCTACAAACGGCGAAGCGATTGTGGAATTTGATTTCATCACAGGTAGAGAATCTCAATACCACGAAATGCCGACTCCCGTGAATCTGTGGCATCGTCTGCACCCGAGCAAAGGCATCACTTTACAAGAGACAGACCTCATTCTTTCGCCGTTCCAACTCACCGGCGGCAAAACGCCCCGGTACTATCAGCAAATCGCGATCAACGAAGTCATCTCAGCTATTGTAAAAGGACAAAGGCGGATCCTCCTTACAATGGCAACGGGAACCGGCAAAACCACCACCGCTTTCCAAATTTGTTGGAAACTTTGGAATCAACGCTGGAATCTCAAAGGCACTCCAAATCGCCCGAAAATTCTCTACTTATCAGATCGGAAAATTCTTGTCGATGACCCGATGAATAAAGAATTTTCCGCTTTTGGCGAGGCACGGCATCGGATCGAAGGCGAAGCAGTAAAAAGTCGAGAAATCTATTTCGCGCTTTACCAATCCATAGGCCCAAGCGAAAATCGCCTTGGGCTCTACCGTGGATACGAAAGGGATTTCTTCGACCTTATTATCGTGGATGAGTGCCACCGCGGCTCTTCTCAAGATGAGAGCCTGTGGCGCGCAATTCTTGAACACTTTGAGCCAGCGGTGCAACTCGGTATGACCGCGACACCGCTCCACGAAGAAACACGGAACACCTACCAATATTTCGGCGAACCAGTCTACACCTATTCGCTCAAACAAGGCATTCAAGACGGGTTTCTCGCGCCTTATCGCGTCCGAAATATCCAAACGACAGCGGACACGCACGGTTGGCAACCCGAAAAGGGACAGACAGATCGCTATGGCGCAGAAATACCTGACAAACTGTATAACACGGAAGACTTTGATAAAACGCTGGCACTGCGGCCGCGGACAGTCGCGATAGCGCAGCATCTGACAGATTTACTGAAAGCAGATCCTTATGCCAAAACCATTGTCTTCTGTGTGAACCAGGAGCACGCGGACACCATGCGGGAGATTCTCTCCAACTTCAACACAGAGCATGTCCAAAAGTTTCCTGACTATGTCAGCCGCATCACTGCCGACGAAGGTGATTTTGGACGTGAACGTCTCAGCCGATTCCAGGATATTGAGGACAACTCTGTTAGCATTGTGACTACCTCTAGGCTCCTTACCACCGGTGTCGATGCACCCACGGTCAAAAACATTGTTATTGTCCGAGGGGTTGGTTCGATTGTTGAATTCAAACAGATGATCGGCAGAGGCACCCGCGTTTGTGAGGAATACGGTAAGTTCACCTTCAATATCCTTGACTACACAGGTGCCTCCATCCAACATTTTAACGACGTTGATTTCGATGGCGAACCACTCTCCGCCGAGGAAGAAGTCATCGAAGAACCCACCGGAAAACAACGTAGTCACGTTAACACTACCGCCGCCCGGACCGGTGAACGAAAGTTCTACGTCGACGAAGGGACCGTAACAATCGCCGAAGAAGGGGTTTCCATCCTTACCCACGATGGAAACCTGCAACATAAAGCCTACACAGAATACGCAGGCGAACAAATCTATACGCGCTACCAATCCGAATCAGAACTTCGCGAAAGATGGCTCGATCCGAAATCACGAAGCCAAATCGTTGAAGAGTTGAAAGAGATCGGTATTGAAACGGAGCAACTAGCCCAAGAATTACAGGCACCTGACGTGGATGCCTTTGATTTGTTCTGCAACGTTGCTTTCGGAGCACCGACTCAAACGAGGAAACAACGTGCCGAGTCCGTGCAAAACGCTTCCGATTTTTTTAACAACTATGGCCCTTTGGCTCAGTACGTCCTTCAGGCCCTGCTTGATAAATACAGTCAGCATGGCTACAAGGAACTGAAGATTCCTGATGCCTTAAATGTTCCGCCTATTTCTGAGTACGGCAATGTCTCTGAAATCGCCAAAGCTTTCAAAGGGACAGATCAACTCCGCGAAGCGGTTGAAAAACTTCAGCGGCTTCTTTATGAATCCTCCTGAAAAGAGAAGTACCGATGACACCAAACGCAAAACAGTTGAAATTCCACGAGGACTCACAGACAACGGCCCAAGAACTGAGCGTCCTTATCAAATCGGCGCGTGACATCATGCGCAAGGATAAAGGGCTCAGCGGTGAAGCAGACCGGATTCCGATGCTGACGTGGATTATGTTCCTTAAGTTCCTTGATGACATGGAACGGATTCGCGAATCCGAAGCAGAACTCGCAGACGAAGAATTTTACCCTATTATTAAACCGCCGTATCGCTGGCGGGATTGGGCATCCGATGAAGGGGGCACCACCGGCGACGCGCTGATAAACTTTGTCAACCACGACGAAACTGAACTGCCAGACGGCACTAAAGGTCCCGGCCTTTTCGCCTATCTGCGAGCCTTGCGCTCTACAGATGGAAAAGGCCGCGAAGAGGTTATCTCTACTGTTTTCAGAGAAACTGTCAATCGGATGCAATCAGGTTACCTGCTCAGGGATGTCGTTAACAAAGTCAACGGCATTCATTTTGACTCCTCCCAGGAAATGCATACCCTGAGCCGGTTTTATGAGACGATGCTCCAAGAAATGCGGGATGCCGCCGGCGACTCCGGCGAATTCTACACACCACGTCCCGTGGTGCAATTCATCGTGGCAGTAACGCAACCGCAACTCGGTGAAACCGTTCTGGATCCTGCCAGCGGCACCGGGGGGTTCCTTGTCGAAGCACTTGCGCATCTCCAGAAGCAGTGCCAAACCATCGCGAATCACCGCACTCTTCAAGAATCAACCATCCACGGCACAGAGGCGAAATCGCTTCCTTACCTCCTTTGCCAGATGAACTTGCTCCTGCACGGTTTGGAAAATCCAAGTATCGACTTTGGAAACTCCCTCACCGTCAAAAGGTATAGCGAAATCGGCAACAGCGATCGATACGATGTTATCCTCACCAACCCCCCTTTCGGTGGAGAAGAAGAGGCGAGCATCAAAAATTATTTCCCCGCGGACATGCAGACCTCGGAAACGGCGTTGCTATTCCTCCAGATTATCATGCGTAGGCTCAAACGCCCAGAAAACAACAAGGGGAAGCCGGGGCGCGCCGCTGTTGTCGTACCGAACGGAACGCTTTTCGGGGATGGCGTTTGTGCCCGGATTAAGAAAGAACTCCTCACCCACTTCAATCTTCACACGATTGTCCGTTTGCCCAAAGGTGTTTTCGCACCGTACACTAGCATTCCTACCAATCTGCTCTTTTTCGACCGCTCCGGTCCGACAGAAGAGATCTGGTTTTACGAACTCCCGCTACCTGAAGGACGGAAGAACTACACGAAAACAAAGCCGATGCAGTTTGAGGAATTCTCAGCGTGCATCCAGTGGTTCCATCCCATCGCAGAACGACAGGAAACCGAACAAGCGTGGAAGGTTAACCCGCAGGATGTCTTGGAATACAACGACGATGGCAAAATTGCCACCGTGAATTTGGATATCAAGAACCCCAACAGCGCGGCGGCTTTAAAACATCTGCCGCCTACGGAAATCGCCAACAGCATCATCCATAAGGAACAGATAATTCTGGAACTCATGGAAGAAATCCGAGCGGAATGTCTCTCAGTTTACCGAGATGCTTTAAAACCCTCTAAAGGATGGATTGTTAAACCTGTCAGCGAGTTGTGCGAAAAACCGCAGTATGGTTATACTGCCTCGGCTACTTCTGAGCAAATTGGCCCACACTTACTCCGCATTACGGATATTCAAGATGGATCCGTCAACTGGGAAACGGTGCCCTATTGTGACTGTCCAAATCCGGAGAAGTTCCTTATCCAAAAGGACGACATCTTATTTGCTCGGACTGGACCGACAGGGAGAAGTTTCCTTGTAGACGAGTGCCCGACAGCAGTATTCGCGTCCTATCTGATTCGCCTTCGCGTTCGCAAATGGGTTACGCCACAATATCTCTACGCCTTCTTCCAGTCTCCAAACTATTGGGAACAGATTTCAGCAAACACAATTGGGAGTGCTCAGCCAAATTTTAACGGAAGAAAATTGGCAGCTCTTCAGGTGCCAATCGCGCCCCCTGAAGAACAAGAACGCATTGTCGCTTATCTGAATCAGTTTCACAAGTTCCAAGAAAAGGTCCAGCAAATCAAGGCACTCCAAGTTCGGACAGCCGAGGAACTTGACGAACTTCTGCCGTCGATTCTTGACAAGATCTTTCAGCAGGATGGCTAGTACTGGTGTCCAACTTGAAATTACCGGGATGAAGGAGAATCATTTCGCGGAAAACGAGGTTAAGAACGTTTGGCAAGCATGCCAGAACTTCAGGCGATCTTGACCTGGGCAGACAAGGACATCCGGAAAATTCAAACATGCACTAGTGGAGCTCCCATGAAAACCAACCACATCATCACCGGCGATGCATGCCACGAATTACCCAAACTCCCCGATGCCGCATTCCAAACCATCATCGCAGATCCGCCTTACTACAACGTCCTCACCGACGAGACCTGGGATACGCAATGGCACTCCGAAGAGGATTATCTCGCCTGGTCCATGCACTGGGCGCGGCAGTGCATCCGGCTGTTGAAATCAGACGGACTCTTCTTCTGCTTCGGACAACTCGGCAAGCGCGAGCATGTTTTCATCCATCTCATGTCCCACTTCTGCACCGAATTTCAGTTTCATGACCTGGTTATCTGGGATCGCGCCGTCGGATACAACGAACGCCGAGACAGCTTCACGCCTGCATACGAGATAATCCTCGTGCTTCGCAAAAGCGAGAAGGTGAAGTTCATCAAGGATGCTGTCCGAATTCCTTACGATGAACAGACGATCGCGGCGTATCTCAAGGACACCCGCTATAAGGACAAAGCCGCGCGCCATCAGCATCTGATGGCGGGCAAATACGCCACGAATCTGCTGCGTGTTCCAAGTTTGAAAGGAAACTCCAAAGAAAAGTGCGGGCATCCGTGTCAAAAACCCTACGGGCTCATTGAGAAACTAATTCTCTGTTCAACGGAGGCAGGAGAACTGGTGCTAGACCCGTTTTTAGGTTCCGGGACGACAGCGGTTGTTGCACAGGCGTTAGGAAGAGGTTGGCTGGGAATAGAGCGCAATCCGCACTACGTGAAGATGGCGACGCAGCGGTTGAAGGAAAGGCTTCTCTAGCGAGCATCTGACAGCCTACGGTGCAGCTCTGATTTTCGAGTGGAACGCGCCGCCGCCTTCGTCTTGAGGGAGAACATATCAAGAGAGAGGGCACAACCGCAGTGTTGTTCCCTCCCCCTTTTGCGCGGCAAGGTGCTACACCTCCGCGGCGGATACCAGGTCAAGTGCCATCAGAAAGGATAGCACGCTGTCAATGTCCTCCTTGCTCACGTCCCATCCATACTCTTTAGCGACTTGGCGTACCTCTTCAACGGTGCTTTTCCCTCTCCAATTGACAATGTAATGCACCTTCGCGGCGATGGAGAGTTTGTTGAAATTGTCGGCGATAGGCTGGGCATTTATCCGGCCGAGGGTATCTTTCCATTTTGGAAAATCTGGTTCCTTCTCAATGTCGCTCCACACCTCGCCGGCTTCCTCGGTTAAGAAATAGGTGTGTCGGCGAATTTCACCGAAGACACTCCGCTCGGTTGAAGCCGTTGCGAAGGACTCTGTCACTTCCTTAACGAAGCCATGCCCCACTAAACTAGCGAGATGCACCGCAACTGCACTACTGTAGGGACCGTAGCGATGCGCGGTGAAGTCTAAATTAATATCCATCAAGACAGATAAAAAATAGAGTTTCTTTTGCAGGAGCGTTCTCCCACGTAAACCCTCTTTTCCTGCCTCGTTGATAACAAGGAGGATAACATCCATCGTGTACATATTGTTTCCTTTTAATCAGAACGCAAAATGTCTTGAATTTCCGTTTCAAGCTCCAATAGGTTCTGTTTTTTGGCCAGATCAAGTGGCGCGTAGACCTGCACGGTCTCTAAAGAAGCGGCGGCGGTGGCGGGCCTCACGAAAAACAGTTCACCAGTGTACTCAGGCAGAAACTCTAGCACCTCGCGCTTTTCGTCAAATATCATAATTGCCTCAAGATGCTGAAACACTCGTGTGTTAATCAACTTCATTTCCTTATCAGAAAGTTTGATGAACCCATGAATCGGGTCGCGCATTTCATGAAAATTTGCCATCATACCATTAATTATACCATAATTTGTTAAGTAATGCAAATTAATTTCACAATTCTGCCGTTTTTTAAGGCAAACTTCCAAATATTTTCATTAACCCTATTCTCCCTGATTCAGACAACTATAGAAAGCTGTCCTTACAATTCACCCGAGCACTGAAGCGTTCTGACCCCAAATGAATCAACTCTCAAGATAAGTCGCACAGGCCCGCAGCACCGCCGAAACCTCAATCGTATGCATACACGGCGACGTGCCATCCGGCAACGCCTGGCACCCATACTCAAACCCTAAATTGAGACACGGACTACACGAAAACCCACGCGCATGAAGCACCGTCGCTCGAGATGTCCACGGGCCCCACTGCGCCGAATTTGTCGGGCCATGCAACGCGATGATAGGCGTACCCGCCGCCGCCGCGAGATGCATCGGGCCACAATTGCCGCTGATTACCAGAGCGGCGCGCGAGAAGAGCGCAGCGAGCTGATTGATACGCGTTTTGCCTGCCAACACCACGGGACGCTGCTTTGTCTCTGCCGCAATCTGTTGTGAGACTTCCACCTCGTCTGGCGCGCCGGTTAGGACAATCTGTGCGTCATAGCGCGCGACGAGAGCATCCGCCAATTGGACATAACGTTCATGGGGCCAGCGGCGGCGTGGCTCGCCGCGCCTGCCTGCCTCCGGATGCAGCACGATAAGTGCGCGCTCACAAAGCGCGCCTCCCTCCTGTGCTAAGGTATTCTCTAGCCACACCCGCTCCGCATCGCGCACCCAAACTTCCAGATGTGTCCCTTGCAGCGGACACCCCAGCCGATGCGCCAAGTCCAAAAAATTCAGCACTTCATGCCGCCCCGGCGTGTGCGGCACAACTTCTGTAAAGAGGAAGTGCCGGTGCTGTCTCTCCGCGCTGAATCCAATGCGCATCGGCGCGCCGCTGGCATAGGCCAGCAACGCACTCAGGCGCGGCCAATGCTCCAAATCTATCGCCCAATCGTAACGCTCCCGGCGGAGCGTAGAGAGCAGTTCGTAGGAAATGCCGCCTTGAAACGCGACGCGCTTGTCAATATAAGGGCAATACGCCAAATAGGCTAGATTTATCGGTGAGGCGAGTATCGTGAGATGGGCATTCGGGAAGCAGTGCCGAATCGCGCGAAGCGTCGGCACCGCCAAAACAGTATCCCCCAAGGCAGAAAGTTGGATAAAGAGAATCTTGTTCGGCATCGCGCTCGGGAGATTGCGCCTCGCGCGGAACCCGCCTAGCAAAAAACACAACGGGATACCGAGGTACCGGTCTAACTGTTTTTGAAGGTGATTGGATTGCATGTTTTTGTTGTTCGCGAGGCGTTCGCATAGCGGGGTTGGCTCCAATGATGTCCATCGTCGTAAAGCCGTTAATAATGCCACCTGCACCGAACCCAACTATAGGGACAGAGCTAGAAATCCACCCGTACACATCCCCACAATTCGGCCCTATTCGCCGGAAGCATAGCCATACAACTCGATCTCGGCGATTTTCGCGGGTGCCGTTGTCGGACCCGTGATATAGCGTAAGTAACGCCCACGCCGTTTTTGCCCATCCCCAATCTCCACATTTTCGCGTCTCACTTGGACGTTCTCGCGTTTCCGAGCAGCATCTTCTGTCGTGCGCCGAACCACCAATTTAACGCCTGTCGTCCGGATAACCCGCTTGAGACGGATATCCACAACAGGCAGCTTATTGCTCCGTTCATCGTGGATTTTATCCCACTCGCCGAACGAATCCAATGCCATCAACGCGAATTCCTCCAGATTCGGCGAATGGATGACGATGCGATAGAGCGCCCTTTTCTCCGGTAAGAAGATAATCGCCTCTGACGGCAGGTTGAGATCTGTCAGAAGACTGCCAGAACCCTTTTTGCGTTGTGACTGCCCAACGGTTTCCAAGTTGCCATCAATGATGGCCGGGTCATTCGCTTTGGCACCGGGGAGGCGCGCGTAGTTTTCACTCCACTGCTGCCCAAGTGTGCAACCGTAGCAGTAAAGCATCAGCCCGAACAGCAGGATGATGCCCGCGCTTCGTTTCCATTTCATGATGAATTTCTCCTCCGCTAGTGGCTCCCGAGGTCTGCAATCCACTGAAGAATGTCACTTTCGTCTAATTTTTTCACGTTAAACTGCAATTCTTCAAAGAACGGCACTAAATCAACGCCAGCGGCTTTGCTGAAGTAGTAGACGAGAAAACTGGTCTTCATTTTACCCGGCAATTTTTGGTGCAGCCGGTCTGCTTCCATCAATTGGAAAACGCGGATGTAAAAATCGTCCCCGTAATCTGCACGTAGTTTTGACACGATGGAATAGGAATAGTTATACCGCCAGCGGGTGAGCGGCCCGCCTGTCAGTGGGCTATTGCCGGTGTGCCCTTGCCAATCCTCAAGCGCATTGACACCGTTAAGATTCATTTTCAAATTGCCGCGCAGATCGAGTTTCCTATGGGAGTCACCTTTCGCATACTCCGCCTGAATTAGCCCGGCGAGCCCCTCCGAAAACCACGTCGGCAGGAAATAGATATTGGTGAACGCGTGCGTCAATTCGTGGGCCCTCACATCGGATTGTTCATACATGGCGAGGGGAAAATTCATCGTGATGCCGGTAACGAATTTCACATAGGCACCGTCCCGATAGCCGTGGCTATAACTGGTTCCGGTTGTTGCAGCGTGTCTGGTTCCCCGATAGACATCATACAACGTCACGTGAATTTTATGCTTCGGTTGAAACCCGAAGTAGTCGTTCATCGAGTCGTAGAGGCTCTCCATGTAGCCGAGCGCGCTGAGTGCGAAGGTGTGTCGTTCTGTCACCTCATCAAACCCCTCCAGCTCGAGCAAATCTGCGGCGAACTTGAGGGTATAGTGGTCGCTCTCAGCGTAGAGAGCGTCCGGTGCAATCTGAATGTTTGCATCCGACGGCGCAAGCATGAGCGAATTCGCATCCCGCTCCTCAAGCAAACGCGCCGCTCTTTTCTCTTGCGCCTCCTGCAACGCCGTGCAGCCACTGAGAACGCACGCTACGCCGATAAAGTGCAATAGAATCGCAATTCTGTATTTCATAGTTTTTCTCTTTTACGGAAGCGGCACCGCCTTCCTCTTATCGCCAATGCGCCGCATCGTGATGTCCTGCACCTCCGTCGGATCTGGAAGACCGGTTTCGGCAAGGCGGCCTTCCACGAAAGCCTCCATCTCGCCGCGCAGCCGCGCCACGACATCATCCGCCTCCTCCGCAAGATTGTAGACTTCGTCCGGGTCATCCTCCAAATCGTAGAGCTCTATCTCCGGCGTATTGTAGACAGCCGGCGTACCGCCGGTCTCAACAATCAACTTCCACTGCTTCGTCTGCCACCCGCGCTTCTTCATCCAGCCGCACTCGGTGAGATAGACTGCATCCGCTGTCCCACCGTGCGTGCCACTCTCCATCACTGCCCGGAGACTCGTGCCTTCCATCTGCTCGCGTGCTGCAAGCTCGGAGTGCCCGGCGTAATCCAAGAGCGTCGGCGCAATATCCTTCAAACTGACTAAGCCCCCCAACCGCTGTCCACCAGAAACCAACGCAGGACAGTGGACGATGAGCGGCACGTGGCAATTCGTCTGGTAAAGCCCGTGATGGTCATACCAAAGTTCGTGTTCGTCCAATTCCTCACCATGGTCTGCTGTGATGACGAGGAGTGTCTCCTCCAGCTGCCCAGAATCCTGCAGGTAGCGGAAGAGTTGCGCGAGGCAGGCATCCATATACGCGATAGAAGCATCGTATTGCGCATTGACATACCGCCTGTCTGTCCACAACCGCCCTTTGTGCAAATGTGGATCCGCGGCATCCGGTGTCCACATCCACTGCCGGAAATAGTCAGTAAACGGTTCACACGCATACACCGCATCCATGCTCCGATTGCTCGGGGCGCACTCGTCACCGCTATAAAACATCCGCTCAAACGGCAGCGGCGGCAAATAAGGCGTGTGCGGATCCCAATAATGCAAGAACGCGAACCACGGGCTGTCTTGGGCCCGCGCGATGTCTAACAATTCCATCGCCGTCTGATTCACAGCTTCCGCCTTGCGCGCAGCACGATAACGGGTCTCCCACTGATACCCACGGTAGTGTGCCGATGAAAAGCCGCGCTGAAACCAACGCCCAAGGTTATCCGCCGCCACGGTGAAATAGCCCGCCTCACTCAGCAATTCCGCCACCGTTTTGACGTTCATCGCCAAATCGAGACTACCGCCCTGTGTGATGATCTGGTGCGTTAACACATCTTTACCCGTGAACATCGTCGTATGCGCCGGATGCGTCGGGATATGCGGACTGATGCAACCCTCAAACAGCGTCGATTTTTCTGCCAGGGCATCCAGATGCGGTGTCGTCAAATTGCTATGTCCATAACAACTCATGCTAGAAGCACGCAGCGTGTCTAATGAAATCAAAATGATATTGCGCAAAGTTTGAACCTCTCTTAACCGTTGGCAGGCAGAGCGATGTAGCTCTCGGTTTTTGATTCACCCGTGAAATTCCACTCATTTTCCGAAGTTTTGCGCGATGAGCGTTAAATCCAAAATGTTAATCGCGTCATCACCATTGACATCCGCCGCCTTATTCGCCGCCGTCACGGACGCACCGAAATGCCCAGCCACGAAAACCAAGTCCAAGATGTTGACAGTGCCATCGCCGTTTACATCAACCGGTGCCGCCGAAGCGTTAAGGGACAGCGTTTGACTCTGGGCAATAACTGCCAAAGGGACATCTTCAACATCGGAGAGGTTTTCAACAAGGCTGAGGGTAGTCGATTTTGCCGCAATGACTTCAAACGTGAAGGTGACAAGCGTGCCATCCGTTGCCTCGGCGGCCTCGGGGACAGACGAAGCCAGAACGGACACAGCGTACGGATCCTCAACCGCTGCCGGCTGTCCCGGCAGATTGAAGAGCATATCCTGTACAGAGAGCTCCTCTTCCGCAAATTGCACAGTCTTGCCCGACGATGTTTCATCGCCAACGCTGAGCGCGACCTCATAACTTCCGTCCGCGCGCAATTGAGGTGCCATCCATACACCACCCGGCGGGAGGTAGTCTCCCGGTGTCGCGTTGACATAGCGCAACACCGCCGCGTCAAAGGCGAGGAGCAATGCATATCCCGCAACCCCCGCGCCATTCGCGACGGTAACGCTTACCTCTATTTGTTCGCCGACAGTCAGCGTATCACCTTCTGTCGCCGCTAGCGAAACAACAGCCTGGCCATAACCGTGCGTTGCGAATCCCAAACTCGCGGCGAACGTCAAGAGAACCCAAACGGTTCTCAGGTTCAGGAGCCGATGTGTCAATTTCTTCATTTTAACTTTCCCTCGCTAATCCGTTTTTGTGCGCTGCGCGCCACGGATAGCTTCGCACAGATAGGTAATCCCTTCCGGAATGTCGTCAACGTGGCAGTAAGCATACGCGAGGCGAATCGCTTTGACCGGCTCGCTCGCATAGTGGAACGCGCTGCCGTTGCTGTATCCCACCCCTTTCGCCGAAGCAAGTTGCTGCAACCGGTCCAAATCAGTTTCCGATGGCAGATCGAGCCAGAGAAAAAGTCCGCCGCGGGGCCGCGTCCACGTGCAGCACTCGCTGCCGTGTTTGTCAAGCGTTTCAACGACAGCGCGGCATTTCGCGCCGACAGCGGCGTTCGTCTTCACGAGGTGTGCCTCAAGGTGCTCCATGAAAAATTCGGCGACGATAGCACTCGCTAGCGCGCTCGTACCCCCATCCCACCGACTCTGGTGAATTTGCCCGTAATAGGGTTCTCGTGCAACGAAATAGCCTTGCCGCACGCCTGCACCTAAAATTTTAGAGAACGTGGCGATGAAAATCACCCGATTTGCGGTATCCAACTTAAAAAGCGAATCCGGCGTCGGCGTAGACGTAAAGTCAATGTCGCCGTAGCAGTCGTCCTCAACGATGAGCGTGTCGTATGCCTCGGCGAGTTCCAACATCCGGTGCCGGCGTTCCAGCGACAAAATCGCACCCGTCGGGTTCTGGTGGTTCGAGGTGGTATAGATAAGCGACGGCCGGATATTTTGTGCCTGGAGCGCCTTCAGTTGCACCTCCAGCGCGTCCATGTCCATGCCATCGATATAGTCCATCGGCACACCGACGATATTCGCCTTGAAATGCCGCATGATGCCCAAGGTACCGCTGTAGGTGTATTCCTCCGTCAGCACCGTGTCGCCCGGGTTGATAAGCGTCCCGAGCACCAATTCCAGGGCCTGCATGGAACCGGAGGTAATCGAGATATTATCTATCGGGAGAGGGATGCCTTCGCGCCGTTCAAACCGCATTGAGGCGAGCTCACGCAGGCCGCGGTAGCCAGATTCACCCGGATAATTCACCAAGTCGCCGCCAAGTTTCCGGAGTGCCTTCTCACTCGCGGCGATGAGCCCTTCCGTTGGGAAGGTATAGGGATCTGGCCGGCCGCCTGTAAACGCAAAATCCTTCATAGTGCCTCCTTACAAAAG
This sequence comes from uncultured Poribacteria bacterium, assembly GCA_958296135.1. Lineage (GTDB taxonomy): Bacteria > Poribacteria > WGA-4E > WGA-4E > WGA-3G > AGPOR5. The sequence continues at coordinate 1,159,428 of CATQHZ010000001.1, read as the reverse complement.
CCGTTTGACATTTATTATACCAGAATTCGCAAAAAAAAGCAAGAATTATCACAACGGCCCCTTTCCACCCTCGCGCGAAAGCCCGGCGATCGCCCCTTAAAACGGCCCTTTTCACCATCGCGCGAGGGCCCGGCGATCGCGAATCGCCGAGGGTGCCCCTCGCGATCTCTCTTGATAGACCGATGCATGGCGCGGCACAGGACCGCGCGCTACGGACTAAGGACCCCCTTTCACCATCGCGCGAGGGCCGTTACGCCGAAACTTTGTCATCTCTGCAGCCTCGCTGCAGAGATGTCCACTGTCCCTCGCAAAACGGCCCTTTTCACCGTAGCGCGAGGGCCTGTCCCTCGCGATCTCTCACGCGACAAGAAAAGGCCCTTTTAACCGGAGCGCGAGGGCCCGGCGATCGCGAATCGCCGAGGGTGCCCCTCGCGATAGACCGAACCACGGCGCGGCACAGGACCGCGCCCTACGGACTAAGGCTTTTAACCGAAGGCCCCTTAGTCCGTAGCGCGAGGGCCTGTCCCTCGCGATCTACCGACCTACACAAAAAACGCCCGAAGCCCCAGGACTTCGGGCCTCTTCTCTGCAGATCGATGCATGGCGCGGCACAGGACCGCGCCCTACGGTAGAAGGGGCCCTTTTTACCATCGCACGGCGCGGCACAGGCCCGCGCCCTACGGTAGAAGGGGCCCTTTTTACCATCGCACGGCGCAGCACAGGCCCGCGCCCTACGGACTAAGGACCCCCTCGCAATCGCCGCAACCCACGAAAAAAACAGCCGCAGCCCCAAGGGACCACGGCCGTTTTCTACATCGCGAGGGACAACCCTCGCCCTACATCTATTTCACCTGCTGCTTCAGAGCACCAAAGGTCGTCAGCATCCGATTCGCCGCAGAGACAGGCCCCCGCAACATCCGCGTCGCCAACGTCGCCGGCCGCCCATCAAACGCGACTTCCTCAATCTGATAGTAGTACTCAACACCCGGCTTCGCCGACGTATCCGTATACGTATACGTCTGACGCTCGCCCGTCGTGCCAGCACCCGCAATCAACGCAGCATTCAGCAGCGTGAAACCGCTGTCGCGTTTCTCGCTGCGGCGCAGGTTGAAGCCAGCATTGTCGACTTCAGACTCCGTCGTCCATGTTAAGACAACCGCACCAGCTTCATTCTGCATCACCGAGAAACTTGACAACTCCACCGGCAACGCACCGCCAGCGCGATACCCCGGTGTGCCGATGTCCTCAGCATCACCCCAGTGGAGTTCTGACACGGCGAGTTTCTTGAGATTCGCTGACAACGCCCAACTCGCACGCTCCTTCCCTTTCAGTGCAACGCCGTTGTCGTAACGCCGAATCAGCGAGCTCCGAACACCTGCCTCGCCACTCACCGGTAACGCCCACGCTGGCGCATCTTTCGTCCGACGATTCCCATCAGTGTTGCCAACCTCGTCTACGAGGTTACCGTTGCTATCTGTCAACTTCAGGTAGAAGCCTTCCGCGCTCAGGAACGTATCCTGCGCACGCTTGATACGCAGGTTCCGCTGATGCAATGCCAACAGGTTGTAAACGCGCTCAGCAGGAAACACCGTGCTTGATGACGCACGCGCAGGCCCCGCGACAATCAGCAGCGTCTGATTCGGCTGAATCACCTTCTCCTGCAACGCCAACGCCACAATCGGCCGCCCTACCAATTCCTCCGAATCCACATTCTGGAACTCCAATTGCCACCGGTTCAGGTTGAGGGCCTCTGTCTTGGAAGCATTGTAGAGTTCTATCCACTGCGGCAATGTCCCACCACCTGAATCGAACATCACCTCGCTGATAGTGATACTCCCTTTCGGCGTGGCTGCACCGGTTTTCACGGCACCATTCGGATACCCCGGCGTGCCACCCGTCGCCGCAGACTTCGAGACAGTCCTGTCATAGCCGATACCGGTGAACGCCGCCTCTGCCCAGGCATCTTTATGGTAACCCACAATATCTGCCTTGGCGCGCTGCCACACCTTACCAGAGCTGAGAGCCCCTTCGGTATCACCACCCGGTGCCTGACGCACTTGCAACGGCCACACGTAGGTATCATAGTCACCTGTCTGCTCGCGAACGAACGCATCCGTGTCACTGCCACCGCCACCGGCGACATCGACAAATGCCTCGTTCATACCGAGTTTCTCCTTGGCGTTTCGCAGAATCAACAGGAACTGCCCATCATCCGGCAGGGACAGCCCTGCGTTGATGAGATACTGATGCGGCGAACCTTTGTGCTCCACATCGGCAGTGGCGACATCATCGCCACCGGCGAGGACGTTGCCGTCGGCTGTCGGATCGCTGTTCGTCAGCAACAGCAGCCCATTCGCCGGCACGCTCACATCCGCGAAAACGAAGAGCGACGTATCTTCCTTTTTGTCATCTTGCACGACACTGAGCTCCCAGTCTTTCAAGGAGACAGCCGAACCCGTGACATTGCGGAGCTCCAGCCAGTCGTTTGCATCACCGCTGCCATTGCCAAACTCGTTGAAAACAATCGGACTGCGAGGCACCTCGGAGGCAGCAGCCTTCGGCGAAGCCGCCTCGGGGAAAAACGGCACAACCGGTATAACCGGTGTCTCCCTGACGATCGGCGGAAGCTCACGTCCAGACGTATCTTCCACCGGATCTAACTCCGGCACCGAGGCCGGCGCAGCACCAGACGCAACAGCTGGCGCCGCTGTCCCAACCTGCTGCCCATCCGGCGCACCTAGGGGCCCAGACAACAACGTCGTCTCTTCCGGCACGAGTATCTCAACAGAGGGAGCACGCACTGCATCCGTCACCGTGTCCGTGGCTGCCACCGTATACGCAAACGTCACTTTCGTCGGATTCGTGCCTGCCGCCGCTGTCCAAACAGCATGCCGCGCATTCGCTAACACCTGTTCACCCAGATACACCACCAGATACGGCGGGTTCGCCCCTTCATACCGTAGATTCTCCTGGGCATACGTCACCGACACTTCAATCTTATCCCCGGCGGTATAGACACCCGCGGGGGGCTCGACAATCTCCGGCGGTTCCACCACGCGCAACGGAGTGTCCACCGTCACAACTAATGCCGCCGCGGCGGCAACGTTCCACTGCTCGGATTCGTCCTGAACCGCGCCTGCAGCAAGCGTGATGTGCACCTCTCCCTCAAAATTGGCAGCCGGCGTCACAACAATGCTGTCTGTCGTGCCCAGAGCTGTCCGATCGGCGAGCGCAACCGGCCAATCTAAGGCGGTGCCATCCGCCTGCGTGATGCTGAGTTTCTCGATATCCAGCGGAAAATCCACGTTGTGAGTGAAGGACAATTCAACGGTAAAGTCGTCTATCGCTACGCTCGTTTCCCCTGCCGGCCGGGCTAGCTGCACCCCCGGTCGAGTCCTCACCGGCACTATCAACGTATTTGATGCCTTGCTGGGATTTCCGGCGATGTCCATCGTGGCACCTTGGGGCAGACTGATTGCCACATCGCCGCCAATACCGTCCGGCGGGGTGATAGTCGCTTTGTAGACGAGGAACGATGCAGACTTTTTGACTTCACCTGGGCCGTGCGTGGCACCGCTACTCCACGGCCACTCGTTCCCCGCGCGATGGTCCAGCCCGACATACGCCAGCTCGACACCCCAGTCACTTCGGGAGACACCCGGATACATGATTTCAACATCACTCGGTTCAAAACTCGTGCCCACTTCGTCCGCGAGGACCTCAGTTCCCGGATACTTAAGCGGATTCGGCGTATCAAGGTTGAAAAAGCGGAATTCCACATCAAACGGACCTGTCTGCAGGGTCCCTTCTGTAATAGTCTCCGTAAAATCCTCCTTCACGTAATCCCCCCTCGTCACCGCGGATATGAATTCGAGGCGCCGATCTTCCATGTGCGTAGCAGGATCTCCATCAACCGCTGTATCATCATTATCTATCAAGCCGGGAATCCACACCGTCGCCGGGATGGGATCTACAAGGTATTGGATGATACCGGTTGCGGCAGAGTCGGCCTGCGTAGCAAAGAACGCAGTCAATGCCGTTTGACCATTGGTGTCCATATCAAAATTCTCGTTGGCCGCATTTCTTATCCACCGGACCTGACCGGCGGAAAGTGCAGTGCCTTTCCTCCAGAGGTCCGCCTGATCATTTGCAACCTGATGGGTATTCGGCCAAAAGCCGCTAAAAAGCTGCAATCCGCCGAAGCTATGCTGTCCTTCTTCCACGGTCTTTTCAAAAGTGAGCACCTTTGAGCCCGAGCCAGAGCTGTATGTGAAATACGGCACCTTGAAAGCGTCACCTTGCAGATACACAAGCGGCGGACGAGCACTCACGGTGACCGGCTCGCTAAACTCCACATTGAATCTCACGGTGTCGCCAACTTTATAGTAGGCAGCTGTTGGGCTATTGTCCAACCTCACCGGCCTGGGGCCGGTGGGAAGGGACCACCCGTGGTCGTGCACGAGGCCCTTGGGGTCCGTGAGGTCACATTGCCAGTTAGTAGGGTGGTTTCGTCTACCGGCCCCCGGGCACTCTTGGCGCACCTTATGATAACGGGATTTTCCGGACTGCCCGGCTGGTGGCGGGTCTAGCGATACGCTCACCAGCGTCGGGGCGGCAGCCTGTGCTTCGTTCGGGGTAGCGATTACGGAGACACCCCCGGCGAGCATCAGGCAAACAAAGAATCTCGCGTAGAAAAATAACGATTTCGTTGTCATGATAATAGTTCCTCCATTGAAAATAGAGTGAAGTGAGATAACAGCGGCGGCACGGCCGCGCTGTCCGATGTTAGATTGGAAGGCAGTAGCGTCCGCGGAGAACACAGGGTAACCGTGGGCGGAGGCCCACGGTTATCCTGTCCCTTTATACCCCTAGTGGGGACAGAAATTTCCCCGGAACAACGCTGGTGGCCTTCGGCGTTGCAGCCATCGGTGCAACGCGAAGAGCCCCGTGGCAGCCGCGTCCACGCGAACGTGAGCGGCTGCCACGGAGCAATGTGAGTCGCGCGCATGCACCGCGCGCGGTTTTTCATATTGGAATTGTGAGCAGGGATATCCCCCCAGAGCCCCTTCGTGCCGAGATTGGCAATGGTTAACAGGCGTAAAGCAATGGGGGGGGGTAATCCGGTCTAGGGCATCATCAACGGGAGGCGCAAACGCAAACGGGGATACGGTGCGCAGCCAGGGCGGCTGCAGCGTCGCTTTCACGGATGTCTGCAGACGAATCGGAGGATCCGCGTGGAATTGAGTGTTCACGTTCGTGCTCCTTTTTCGTTGTGTTGAATTTCATGCCAAAATTGATACTATAAATAGGATACCACATTTTTGCGCGTTTGTCAACTTAAAAATGTGAATTCTTTTAGATGCTATCATTTTTTCACATTTTTGTCAAGAATTTTTGTTGCGACTCAAAACGGCCCCTTTTCACCGTAGCGCGAGGGCCCGGCGAGCACGAATCGCCGAGGGTGCCCCTCGCGATCTCTCGATCCCTCAAAACGGCCCCTTTCACCGTAGCGCGAGGGCCTGTCCCTCGCGATCGTTCACGCGACAAGAAAGCCCCTTTCACCGACGGCCCCTTTTCACCGTAGCGCGAGGGCCCGGCGAGCACGAATCGCCGAGGGGTCCCCTCGCGAAGCTCTTATTAACCGTAGCGCGAGGGCCTGTCCCTCGCGATCTCTCGATCCCTACGGACGAAGGGCCCCTTTCATCGTAGCGCGAAAGAGGCCCCTTTCACCGTAGCGCGAGGGCCGTCACGCCGAAACTTTGTCATCTCTGCAGCCTCGCTGCAGAGATGTCCACTGTCCCTCGCGATCTCTCGATCCCTCAAAACGGCCCCTTTTCACCGTAGCGCGAGGGCCCGGCGATCACGAATCGCCGAGGGGTCCCCTCGCGAGCTTCCTCAATTGACCGCAGCATGGCGCAGCACAGGACCGCGCCCTACGGACTAAGGGGCCCTTTCACCGTCGCGCAAGAACCCATCCCTCGCAATCTCTCTTGATAGACCGAAGCATGGCGAGGGACAGGCCCTCGCCCTACGGACTAAGGCGCCCTTTTAACCGTAGCGCGAGGGCCTGTCCCTCGCGATCTCTCGATCCCTCAAAACGGCCCCTTTCACCGTAGCGCGAGGGCCCGGCGATAACGAATCGCCGAGGGGTCCCCTCGCTAAGCTCTTATTAACCGTAGCGCGAGGGCCTGTCCCTCGCGATCTCTCGACCCACACAAAAAACGCGCGAAATCCCGGACTACCGCCATCTCCTCTGCAGACCGCAGCATGGCGCAGCACAAGACCGCGCCCTACGGACGAAGGCGCCCTTTCACCATCGCGCAAGAACCCATCCCTCGCAATCTCTCTTGATAGACCGAAGCATGGCGAGGGACAGGCCCTCGCCCTACGGACTAAGGGGCCCTTTTTACCGATGCACGGCGCAGCACAAGACCGCGCCTTACGGACGAAGGGCCCTTTTTACCATAACGGAAAACCGAATCGTCCTAGTCCCCCCAGTTTTTTTCTTGACAAATTGTCCCACGCCTGCTAAAATGCGTTTAACTTCTTGTCCAAACCTGTGAACGCTGCAAGGAGGCCATCTTATGGCGAATACAGATTGGGGAAACGTTTACAAGCAACTCGGCGCGCGGCCCGTGATTAACGCCACGGGCAACCAGACCGTGCGCGGCGGCTCAACACCCGCCGCAGCCGTGCGCGAAGCGATGCATCAAGCCGATGCAAGCTACGTCGAGATGGAAGAATTGCTGGAGAAATCCGGGCAATTCATCGCCGAACGGTTAGGCGTTGAGGATGCCTACGTCACGGCGGGATGCTACGCCGCACTCGTCTTAACCGCCGCCACCGTCATGACCGGCAACGATGCCGATAAGCGCGCACAACTCCCGGATACCACCGGGCTCAGAAACGAAATCGTCTTTCAGAAGACGCAACACTACACCTACGACAGGGCGTTTACCATTCCGGGAAGCAAACTGGTTTTTGTCGGCGACGAAGAGGGCTGCACTGCAGAAGCATTGAACGATGCCATCGGCGAAAAGACAGCGGCGGTTGCTTATCTCATCCAACCCGACCAGGGGAAGGCACTGCCGTTAGCGGAGGCAGTGAAGATTGCGCACTCGCACAACCTGCCGCTCATCGCCGATGCCGCGTCTCAAATCTATCCGCTAGACTACTTCCGACAGAACGCGCAATCCGCAGACCTGGTTTGCTTCGGCGGCAAGTACTTCAACGCGCCGCATTCAACAGGATTCGTCTGTGGCAGAAAGGAACTCATTCAAACGGTGAGAACACACGGCTTCATTGGCCCGCGCCCTGTCGGCCGCGGGATGAAAGTAGACCGGCAGGAGATCATCGGGTTAGTGACAGCAATTGACATCTGGCTCTCCACCGACCACGGAAAACGTTCCGCGGAACAGGATGCAAGATACGCCGCGCTCACACGGGGCATTGAGAACATCCCTGGTGTGTCGTGTGAAGTGCATCACCAAAAGATGAGTCATACGCTGTCCAACCTGCATGTCACATTTGATGCGGCGCGCATCGGCAAGGATGCAGCGCAAATAGCGAATGAATTAGATGCCAGCACGCCGCGCATCAAACTCAACACACACGGCAAAGAGACGCTGGTGATGAATGCCTACACCCTCAACGAAGGGGAAGAGCATGTCATCGCGAAGGCGTTGCAGAAGTTGTTTCGGAATCAGATACGGACTAAGGCACATTTTAACTGACGGTCCCTTTATAACCGTAGCGCGAATCGCCGAGGGTGCCCCTCGCGATCTCTCGAACCACAAGAAGGGCCCCCTTCTACCGTAGCGCGAGGGCCGTCACGCCGAAACTTTGTCATCTCTGCCGCCTCGCTGCAGAGATGTCCACTGTCCCTCGCGATCTCTCGAACCACAAGAAGGGCCCCCCTTCTACCGTCGCGCGAGGGCCGTCACGCCGAAACTTTGTCATCTCTGCCGCCTCGCTGCAGAGATGTCCACTGTCCCTCGCGATCCCTCGGACCACAAGAAGGGCCCCTTCTACCGTCGCGCGAGGGCCGTCACGCCGAAACTTTGTCATCTCTGCCGCCTCGCTGCAGAGATGTCCACTGTCCCTCGCGATCTCTCGATCCCTCAAAACGGCCCCTTTCATCGTAGCGCGAGGGCCTGTCCCTCGCGATCTTCCTCAATTGACCGCAGCATGGCGCGGCACAGGACCGCGCCCTACGGACTAAGGGCCCCTTTCATCGTAGCGCGAAAGAGGCCCCTTTCACCGTAGCGCGAGGGCCTGTCCCTCGCGATCGCTCGATCCCTCAAAACGGCCCCTTTCACCGTAGCGCGAGGGCCTGTCCCTCGCGATCGTTCACGCGACAAGAAAGGCACCTTTTAACCGAAGCATGGCGCGGCACAGGACCGCGCCCTACGGACGAAGGGGCCCTTTCACCATCGCGCAAGAACCCATCCCTCGCAATCCTCATTGATAGACCGCAGCATGGCGAGGGACAGGCCCTCGCCCTACGGACTAAGGCGCCCTTTTTACCGAAGCACGGCGCAGCACAGGCCCTCGCCCTACGGACTAAGGCGCCCTTTTTACCGATGCATGGCGCAGCACAGGACCGCGCCCTACGGACTAAGGGGCCCTTTTTACCGTCGGCCCCACGAAACCCGGCTTCTTTCTCTACTCCTCAGATTTATTCGGATAATCGACAGACCAGGTGCCACGCCCCTCCCCGGAAGGCAGCTCCCGCCAGAGTGCCAAGAAATGTTCCGGCGCGTTATGCTCTACCAAATGCGCCATGAACATCTCGTGCAATTCCGCAACAAGCGATACGTTATCCGCCGCAATGTTATTCTCGGCTAATGCATCGACAGGCAGATCGAACAACTCCGGCGTGCCATCGGCACCAACCGGCGCGTAACCCCACCGTTCCGTAACGAGAAACGGCGTTGTCGCACGGCTCGGTACCGTGCCATCCCGCGCACCGATATGACAGCCCGTTACCGCATACTCCCGATGCTGTCCCTCACCACTGAGGAGCCCCTCGGCGAAGGAACGTCCCTCAAACGGTTTGCGCGGTTCTACCGTAACGCCAGCCAATTCGCAGAGTGTCGGCAGAATATCCATCGGCTGCGCGATGAAGTCCCGGCGTTGCCCGCGCGGCACATCGCCACCCGCGATGAGGAACATCTCGTGGTTAATCTCCGGATACGTCGGCCAGTAACGCGAGTCATCCGCATCGATGTTGGATTTACCCGTCCGGCCATGCTCCCCGATGGACATACCGTGGTCCGACATGACGACAACGAGGGTATCGTCCCACAAACCCAGGTCTGTCACCTTCTCAAGGATGCGGCCGATGTGCCGGTCTACCAGCTCTGCTTCGCCCGCATAGTGCGCCCACAAGTTGTGCAACTCCGCTTCCGTATACAATGCCGCTCTGCCATAATTCGGATGGAGCATCGGCGCACCGGTGTAACCCGGGTCATACCGTCTGACGATGTACTCCGGCGGATCCCACGGTTCATGCGGATCGAAGAAATCCACCCACAGAAAAAACGGACCTGATTTGTAGTTCTCCTCTAACCACCGAATCGTCGTCTCCGATGTCCTACCAGAAAACGTCTCCGCCTCATATTGATAATAGCGGTTTGTCCATCGATGCGTGTTGGGCAAGGTGTGCCCTCTGAACGACGGATGTGGACGTGTCTTCTCATCCGGCATGACGATTTGAACCGGATCATTGAGGTGCAAGAGCGGTTTATCGCCTTCTTGCCCGCGGTGCTGGAAGGCGGCATCAAACCCGTGCTGGAAGCGCGTGTTGAACAAATGCGGGCAATCACAGATCAACTGCGTCGCATAACCTCGCGCCCCCAAGAGCTGCGCAATATGGTTCGGACCGCTCTGATCGATCGGCTGCCACGGGTAATGGGGCCACCCGACTGTGCCTGTCGCCACATCCGTGCGATGCGGCACCGTGGGGAAACTGCTCATATAGAATTTATCGATGGCAGTAGCGCGTGTCGCCTCAAACCGATCGAGCTGCGGCGTGCGAATAGGACGTGCCGCCCGCTCTCCGAGATTGTCATAACGGAACGTGTCCGTAATGAGTAAGACGATGTTTTTCATGTAGTTCAGTCTCCTTTGGCTTATGATGGGCGGATAGAGACAGCCACCCCTGACAATTAGACTTCTTGACGCGTCGTCTTCAACAAAAACGTCGTTATCAATAGCAACGGCACGATAACCGCCGATGCAACAACAATAGGCACTTGCGCGCCAATGAGGCACGGAAAAAACAGAATAGAGCCCACCATCGAACCCCTCAGCGCAAAATAGCCGTTCTGCTCATTCGGCCGCAGGTAGAGCGGGATCCGTGTCGCAACTGTCGCAACGATACCCAAAACAACCCAAACCGCATAAGATTTCTGGCTCAACGGCTCCAGCCAATACGGGAGGAGCGCGATAGCAAACGCGAGCACTGTTGCTAGCGCAGAGAGCAGTAATGCCGGACGGATACCTATCTGGAGCGGTGTCGTCGTGATGCCGAGTGCCTCGTCACGCGAAAGATCTTTGAACGTGGTGGTGATGTGCGTGCCGAAATCGTAAAGCGTCGTCGCAGCGAAGGCATACCACACCAACCGCGGCACCGCACCGCTCACCACCAACGCACCGAAAACGCTCAGCAACCCAATGCCCACCGGCAATGTGAGGCTGCCCAAGATGCCGCGCGCCTTGAAAATCGCGTTATAGAGATGCGAAATCGCCACTAAGCCTATCACCAGAAATCCCGCTTTGACGTTCAGCCAGAAGCCTGCAACAACGCAGAGCCCGTAGATAACACTCGCCGGGATAAGTGCCTGCCGCGGCGTTAGGCGGTTTGACGGAAGCGGACGTTCAGGATTCGTAAGGCTGTCTGTCTCGCAGTGGAAGTAGTCATTTTTTATCATCCCCGCGAAGTAGCCGCACAGCGCGATGAGTAGGGCCGCCGCGACGCGCCACGTCAATCGCCCCTGACTCGCGATGAGCGCACCGGGGAGCGTCGCGACTATCGGAATCGCAAAAAGCGGATAGCGGATGAGTTCAAGATAGGCTCTCAGTCGGCTCATGATGGCTACTTTCAGGTGACAGGCGGAAACTACAGAAATCAGCACTTACAAACGGGCGAAATTGGGTAACCGTAGACGCGCTTTTAGTGATGAAGGACCGGCTCCGGGAAACGCAGTTTCTAACCGCGCCCTAAAAATTCTCCCGTTGAACCCCTGCCTCCGGGACAGGCGTACTCCTCGCATCTAACGTCTCATCAACGCTGTAAACCTGGTCGCTTTGCGTTCCGATGGAAAGGTCTGTAACGCCCGGACCCATCTGTTTGTTCCCGCTGATGTAATTATCGCGGAGTCTGCCGCCATCGTAAACTGCCCATCCGACGTTCATCGTGATGTTGTTAGAGACAATCTCCGGCGAGGCTGTGGAATAGCAGACGATGGCATGCTGATAATTCGCGCGAATCTCGTTGTAAACGATGCGCGGACGAGAATCATCCTCGCAGATAATCCCGTACTCATTTGCGGCGAAGGCGTTGTGCTCAACGTCCGATGCAGCAGCACCGCGAAATTGGAGCCCCGTGCCGTTCCGGTTGAATTCGTTATTCGTGAGAGTCGGATTAGCATTCTCGCACAGCACTCCGATATTATTCATACTGAAGAGGCACCTCTCGATTTGCACCGAATCCGCAACTATCGTAATGCCAGCCGTCGCGTGTTGAATGCGGCAATAGGTAAGCCGACTATTCGGGCTTTGTGCCTCAATGCGAATGCCGCGCCAATCACCGGCTTTTGGCGGGGCAGCCGTCATCGGTGTTGCCTGTATAGGTGTCTGTGTCTGCGGAAAGCCGTACCCACTCGTAATAGGCGAAGCCGCTGAAGGTGCAGTTTCCTGTTGCTCCGTCGGCTGCGCGCCGAGAGAACCGAAAACTATCATCAGCTCTGGAGAGCCCTCCGCGTAGAGCTCCCCCCGCACAAGAATTTCACCGGGAGTGTCCATCGGCTCAAACCCGACGATGGAACCGGAACGGATAGTCAGCGTGATGCCCTCGGGGACAATAACGGTGCCGGTGACATAGATACGTCCGTCCCACACTTCGTTTTCGGTGAGTTCGCCAGATTTCTCAATAATCCCCGAGCCGCCGACAGAATTGAGATTCAATGCGCCGCCTTGGCATCCCAAATAGCAGCATGTCAAGGCGAGGATAAAGAGGGTTTTTAACATTGCGATTTTCATACCCTAATTTTTAGCAGAGATACCGATTTTTGTCAAGCGCGTAAAAATTTTGACATCCGCCGCAGAATTTGGTATCATGTTAATTGTCTGAATCAAACCTATAGGAGGAACAACAGGACTTTAAGGACCTAACTAACCTTAGGGTTGTTGGCGTTCCGACGCGCTATAGATATGCAGGACCTAACCGCCCCAAAGAAACGTTTCACGCGATGCCTCGTCTCCAAACAAGACAACCCAGCATGCCGGTGGCACGCCAGAGAGTCCCACCCTCATCCTGCAAATCCGCAATTCAGCAACAGAAATTAACGCTGAATGAAGCACAAGATACACGGAAAAACCTACCATTCTGACAAATCGCGAAAAAAATTTGACATTTGCAGTAAAATTTGCTATAATTATAATAATAATAAAGCCCATCCGAAACGAAAAATCGGGAAGGAAGCGGAAACGATGTTTGAGAGCTTAAACGAAAGACTGCAAAGCACCTTCAAAAAACTACGCGGACAAGGGAAATTGACAGAGAGTAATATCTCCGACTCCCTGCGCGAGGTGCGGCGCGCGTTTCTGGAAGCAGATGTCAACTATAAAGTCACGCGCGACTTTATAGAGCGGATTAAGACGCGCGCCCTCGGCCAAGAGGTAATGGGCAGCCTCACGCCTGAGCTCCAAATCGCCCGGATTATTGGGGAAGAACTTACCCAACTGATGGGGGCCGAGGCGGAGAAAATTCGCATCGCACCAAGCGGGCCGACAGTCGTCATGCTCGTCGGGCTGCAAGGTGCCGGCAAAACGACAGTCGCAGCGAAACTCGCTCTCAAATTCCGCAAAGAGGGACGCACCCCGCTCCTCGTCGCCGCCGATGTTTACCGTCCCGCAGCGATTCGGCAGCTGCAAATCCTCGGCGAACAGACAGAAACCCCCGTTTTCTCGATGGGCACGGATGTCTCACCGGTGAAAATTGCGAAAGCCTCTGTCACGGAAGCCTTGGCACACGGACAGAACTGTGTTATTGTGGATACCGCCGGCCGTCTGCATATTAATGAGGAACTAATGGGCGAACTGCGGGGCATCAAGGACGCGGTAAACCCGACAGAAATCCTGCTCGTCGTCGATGCGATGACAGGACAAGATGCCGTCAATGTCGCCGAAAACTTCAATAACGATTTGGACATTGACGGCGTTATCCTCACGAAGATGGACGGCGATGCCCGTGGAGGTGCAGCACTCTCCATTCGGCACATCACGGATAAGCCGATTAAGTTCATCAGTATCGGCGAGAAGATTGAAGCAGCGGCGTTGGAGGAATTCTACCCAGAACGGATGTCCTCGCGCATCCTTGGACAGGGCGACTTCCAAACCTTGATTGAGAAGGCAGAGGATGTTTTCTCAGAAGACCAGGCGAGGGAACTCGAACGCAAACTCTCCGAGAATAAGGGGTTAGATTTCAACGATTTTCTCACGCAACTTGAGCAAATCAGAAACATGGGGCCCTTGGATCAACTGGTAGATCTGATTCCGTTTAAGAATCAACTGCCTGTCAAGAATCTCAAGCCGGATGAGAGCCATTTGAACTACGCGAAAGCCGCCATCCAATCGATGACACCCGAGGAACGGCGGGACCCCACGTTGTTGGATAGGAGCCGGAAACTCCGCATTGCCAAAGGCAGTGGCACCACGGTAAATCAGATAAACACGTTGGTGAATCAGCTGCGGATGATGAACCGCATGCTCAATCAGCAAACGGCGATGGCGATGCCGCAAATGGGCCCGAAGCTCGGCGCGCTCCCTCGTCCGAAGCGGAAAGCGAAGAAGCCGCGGCGGCGCAAACGCCGCAAATCACGTTAATTGGCAGCGCGGTTGCAAACCGCGCCTACCGCACCAGAAACCCGTTCTCAGCGAGGGAGAGGTTTCCCTCGCCCTATGTCAGGCCCTACATCAGAGAGACGCGCGCTCAAAGCGCGCTTATCAAACAAGAGGAGATAATTTTTTGGCAGTTAGAATCAGATTACAACGGCACGGTAGAAAGAAACGTCCCTTTTACCGGCTAGTCGCGGCGGATGTACGCGCGCAGCGGGATGGCGCGTTTTTGGAACGCCTCGGCCATTACAACCCACTCACCGAGCCCCCGGAAATTGTTATTGATGAAGAGAAGGCTTTGAAGTGGCTACGGCGCGGCGCGCAACCCTCCGATACGGCGAAAAACTTACTCGCCAAACGCGGCATTTGGAAGAAATTCACTTATGAGAAACTCGGAAAACCTCTGCCTGACGCAGAGATTGCCGAAGAACCAGACGAAGACGTTGAATCGCCTAAACCCCCCTCCGAAGTGGGAACGCTGCTCACCGAAACAACACCCGACCCGGGGCAGTAGCAGCAGGCACTCGGCACGCTCGGATTCACGTCGGGCGAGGGCCCGTCTTCAGACACCGCGAACCGATAACTTTGTCATCTGCTGTCGATCGTGTAGGCGTTCGGGAATACCGAACGCCGAAGATGTGTCTTCCGTAAACGGAATACACTGCACGATCGACTGAGCTGCAGCCTCGCTGCAGAGATGTCCACTGTCCCTCACTATTGTCCCTCACTACGCCAATCCGAAGACCGGGGCACCAGTGAACGTGGATAACACCCGTTTCATAGTAGGATACCAAAATGTTCAAAGATTTGATTGAATACATCGCAAAGTCACTCGTTGATTATCCAGACCGGGTGGTGGTTCACGAAGTAACTGGCGAGACTGTCGTCATTGTCAAATTGACGGTAGCAGAAGAAGATTTAGGGAAAATTATCGGTAGATATGGCAGAACCCTGAAAGCCATCCGCAGTGTGCTCTATACCGCCGGGATACACGCGAATCGAAAGGTCATCCTTGAATTGATCGAATCCCCTGATGAGGCATCCGAGGCATAGGGCC
Organism: uncultured Poribacteria bacterium; assembly: GCA_958296135.1. Lineage (GTDB taxonomy): Bacteria > Poribacteria > WGA-4E > WGA-4E > WGA-3G > AGPOR5. Next base: position 1,144,250 of record CATQHZ010000001.1, on the reverse strand, counting down.
GCGTTGACTGCCCTCGCCGTAGGGAGAACGTCTCGTCTTTTCTCTCTAGGGCGAGAGCACCTGAGCTCGCCGGGTTCGGGCAATTTGGTATAAGAGCGAGCCCTAGACGCGCCACCTTTATGAGTTTGCATAAGCCGTCTCCGACGCACTCTGGCCCCGGCACGATTGCAAATGTTGAACCCATGAAAAAATGAAAATCGATGTTCTCGCCTTGTTCCCAGAGATACTCGCGCCAGCACTGCAAACCGGCATCCTCAGACGCGCGCAAGAGGCCGATAAACTCGCTGTCAACGTCCATAATCTGCGTGATTGGGCAACCGACAAACATAAATCGGTGGACGATTATCCGTACGGTGGCGGCGCAGGAATGATTCTGAAACCAGGCCCCATTTTTTCTGCACTCGCTGATTTAAACCCGGGGCAGACCGCGCACGTTATCTACCTGACACCGCAAGGCACGCCGCTCACGCAGGCACTCGCGGAATCGCTCTCTCTGGAGACGCACCTCATCCTCTTATGCGGACGTTACAAAGGCGTTGATGAACGCGTGCGCGACAGATTGGTAACAACTGAAATCTCCATCGGCGATTACGTTTTGAGCGGCGGCGAAATTGCCGCGCTCGTCCTCATTGATGCCATCGGCCGTGTCCTACCGGGGGCCCTCGGCGATTATGAATCCGCCCAAGTCGACTCGTTCAGCCACGAACTGCTCGATCATCCGCACTACACGCGTCCCGCCGAATTTGAAGGGATGCAGGTGCCAGAAGTGCTACTAAGTGGACATCACGATAACATTGAGAAGTGGCGGTACACGGAGGCACTCAGGCGCACGGCGCAACGCCGCCCGGCACTGCTTCAAAAACTTGAACTCACCGCAGAGGATATCGCAATTCTCAAAGCGGCAGGGTTGACAGAATTGAAATAGGATGACGCGCATTGGACGCACGCATGTTTGACTACGCGTGCGGTTACAAACCGCACCCACCCAGCGTGTGTCGCGAGTCCTATTCATATCAAATAACGAAACATCCATAGGAGGAACCCACGATGAACTTAATTGAGTCCGTTGAAAGCCAATATCTGAAGAGTGATCTCCCTCAATTTGGCCCCGGCGACATTGTCAAGGTGAACACCCGTATCCGGGAGGGGCAGAAAGAGCGAATTCAGGTGTACGAAGGCACCGTCATTCGGCGCGCGCACAGCGGCGCGCGGGCGACATTTACGGTGCGGCGCGTCGCGTTCGGAACCGGGAGTGAAAGAACGTTCCCGCTCCATTCGCCGAATATTGACAGTATCCAAGTCGTCCGGTACGGTGCCGTCCGGCGGGCAAAGTTGTATTACCTACGGGAACGCACCGGAAGGGCCGCGCGTGTCAAAGAGAGAAGAAGATAGGCTGATGGAGAAACACGTTTGCCTGAACGCTTTCGAGCGCGCCTGCCGACAGAACGGCTACCGACAAATTGCTGGCGTTGACGAAGTGGGCCGAGGCGCCTTGGCCGGCCCCGTCATCGCCGCCGCTGTCATTCTACCACCTAATTGCCAGATTCCCGGTTTGAGGGATTCAAAGCAGTTATCACCGCATCAACGTTCGCGCCTGCGGGATGAAATCCACCGGGTGGCCATCTCAGTAGGTGTCGGCCGCGCCGATCCGCCGATGATAGCGCGTCTCAATATCTTAGGCGCAACGCTCTTAGCCATGCAGGACGCTGTTGCTAATCTCTCTCCATCTCCAGATTACCTACTGGTAGATGGGTTGGATCTGCCCGAAACAAGGGTTATGGGACAAGCAATTCCAAAGGGGGATAGTTTGAGTCTCTCCATCGCAGCGGCCTCCGTTATCGCCAAAACGACACGTGATGCGCTGATGATTGAATTCGGCGAAACCTATCCAAACTACGGATTTCCGCAGCACAAAGGGTATCCGACACCACAGCATCGGACAGCGATTGCGGAGTTCGGCGCGTCGGAAATCCATCGGCATACTTTTAAACTGCTGGCGGATTAGCCTTTTCCAGCAACCTTGGGGCGCGTTTTGATGAAGTAAAAAAATAAACGGATAATTCCGAATAAAGCGCGCCTACCGAACCGGAGTTTTAGACGTTCACGTCCGTCCTGTCCATTATGAAAACCTACAACGAACTACCGGCTGATGCCGGATCCGACATCATCGGGCAAGTCACAGCGCAGCTAAACCGACTCCAAAAACGGCTTGCCGATGTGAAACACACCGTCGCAATTATGAGCGGGAAAGGCGGTGTCGGCAAGAGCGCGATAACCGCGAACCTCGCCGCCGCGCTCGCGCTGGAAGGCTGCGCTGTTGGCGTAGTCGACGCGGATATCAACGGGCCATCGATAGCCAAAATGATGGGCGTGCGGAACGCCGCACTCCACTATTCGCCGGCAGGAGTCACCCCCATTGTCAACGCCCTCGGCATCAAGGTTATCTCCATGGATTTACTGCTTGCCGAGGATGAGGCACCCGTGCTGTGGAATGCGCATACCCAGAAAGATGCCTTCACCTGGCGCGCCACGATGGAAGTCGGCGCACTCCGAGAATTCATCGGCGATACCGAATGGGGCGCACTTGACTACCTCCTGCTCGATCTGCCGCCGGGCACAGACAAACTCCCCAACGTCGTCGAACTTCTGCCGAACCTTGGCGGCGTTCTCGTCGTGACGATACCCTCCGAGGTGTCGCAATTCATCGTCAAAAAATCATTAGCGATGGCGCAACATATCCTCAACGTGCCTATCATCGGCGTTATCGAAAATATGGCGTTTCATATCTGCCAGCATTGTGGCGAAAAGGAACCCCTCTTCTCTACCGATGAACCTTTATGGGAGGAGACACTCGGTAGCATACCCTTCGATGCGAAACTCGCCTACTGTAGCGACAAAGGCATGCCTTATGTGCGAGAATACCCGGACACTCCCGCAAGCCTAGCACTCACAGCAGTTGCCGGAAAAATTCAACATTTCTTTAAGGAGACTTAACAATGAAATTCTTATGCCGAGACTGCGATACAGCGATGAAATTCAAAGACGTGACGCGCCCGGAGCAAGGCTCTGTCACCGCCGTGTTTGAATGCCCCGACTGCTTCGTGGAATTCGCGATGTTCCTCAACCCCTGGGAAACCCAGATGCTAAAATCCTTGGACTTGCAGCTAGGCGGCACTGCCGAGGCAGCGCAACCGATGCAGATGGTGCGTTCACAATTAGGCACAGCCAAACGCGAGCCGATGCCCGACACACCCGACGCACAAGACGCAAACGCGGCGGGAACTGCTGAGGGCGGCAAGTGTCCCTTTACCTCCGTTATCGCGGGCGCGTTTGAGGAAGAAGAGCCGAAGGTAGAACCTGCCGGTCCCACCTGGTCAGCGGAGGCATTAGCACGCTTGGAGCGGATCCCGAGTTTTGTCCGGCCTATGGCAAAGATGGGCATTGAAGGTTTCGCGAAAGACAACGGCCACGCAGAGATTACCGCGGAGGTAATGGATGCGGCCCGTGGGAATTTCCCCTCGCAGTTCTAGCAAGTAGGCGCGCTTTTCCAAGCGCGCTGCCCCATATCAATGAAAGGAGCCACGCATGACAAGCGTTTATACTCACGAAATCCAAGACCCTGATGATGGCGAAATCTATACCGCCAACATCTGGGAGAATAGCGAGGGATGGAATGGGTCGATTCAGGAATTCCCTGAGGTGAAGTGTCACGCGAAAACGAAAGAGGCGTTGATGCGAACGCTAGAAGTCAGACTTCGCGAGGCATTAGCAGCTCACGCAGACGCTTGGGATCGGCAAATCGAGGCAGACGTGGATGCCGGGAAATTCGATGCTATCGCCGAGCGCGTCATTGCCGATTTTGACGCGGGTAAATGCAAAGACCTGGGCGTGTTTCTCGCGCAGCACTCGTCAGATGCCCCCGGGGCTGTGCTTCAATCTTTGAAGACTGCCTTGCTCGGATGCAGAGACGCAAAAGTCGGAAGGCCTCAAAATCTTTCTGATTTTCGCGCTTACACGTACGAAGAGTTATGAATAAACATAGCCTGGACGCAGGTTTTTGGAGATATTATAACAGACTCCCACAAAACGTTCAAGAACGCGCACTCAGGAAAATCAAATTGTTGTTTGACAATCCAAAACATCCGTCACTGCACTTGAAAAAGGTTAAGAAGACGCTGTGGGCTGCACGAATCAGCGATGCCTATCGGATGTTGGCTGTTGAACGAAAGGGAACTCTCGTCTGGTTTTGGATTGGAAAACACGACGAATACGAGAGGCGCATACGACAGGGTTAATTCATAACTACCGAGGGGCACCACCGAAGGATATGGCTGCCGCATGGCAGAGGGACTTTTCCCATGCGGAACTAAAGGCTTCTTTATCCATGGAAGGGCGACGTATTTAGCCCCCGCCGAGCGTCCTGATTGCGAGTGACAGCCTGTTTGGAACATTAGCGAAATTCAGTTGCAATTTGTTTCGTGAGATATGTTATCATCATGAAGAAAATTTGCACCGTGAAAGAGAGAAAGCCATGAGCAAACCACTCAAGGGATTCATTGCCTATTCGCATGCAGACACCGAAGCAAAGAACAAATTGGGAACGCGTCTTGCTGTGATGGAACAGCAAAACGAACTCACCACTTGGCACGATGGAGACCTCACCGCGGGAGACAAAGCGAGCCAAGAAGACATTCTCAAACACCTTGCCGATTCGGACTTGCTTCTCTATCTCGTTTCTGCTGAGAGTCTTGCCTCTAAAAACTGCAACAAGGAATTAGCCGAAGCACTCAGGTTAGACATGAGAGTCATCCCCATCATCCTTGAGAGTTGTGATTGGCTCAATCATCAACTCCAGGATTTTGAGGTACTTCCTGACAAAGGCGTGCCGATTAACGAATGGCATCCTGAGAGTAGGGGTTGGCAAAACGTGGTAGATGGAATCCGAGAAGCTGTTGCCGAAACGCGGGCTCGGGTATCTAACGCTGCAAAAAAAGAAACGCTACCTGAGTGGGTGTTCCAGCAGGGAAACTTTCTGATGATGCTCGGGGAAACGGAGAGAGCGATAGAAGCTTATTCGCATGCAATTAATCTGAAGCCAGAGCATGCCGGGGCTTATAACAATCGGGGCATCGTTTACTGCAACATAGGTGAGGTTGAAAAGGCCCTTGACGATTTCAACACAGCGATCGAACTCAACCCTAGTTATGCCGGGGCTTATAACAATCGGGGCATCGTTTATAACGTCAAAGGCGAAGTTAACAACGCTATCAATGACTTTAACACCGCGATTACGCTTAAACCAGATTACGCCGATGCCTATAATAATCGCGGCAACGTCGGTGAGGTTGAAAAGGCCCTTGACGATTTCAACACAGCGATCGAACTCAACCCTAGTTATGCCGGGGCTTATAACAATCGGGGCATCGTTTATAACGTCAAAGGCGAAGTTAACAACGCTATCAATGACTTTAACACCGCGATTACGCTTAAACCAGATTACGCCGATGCCTATAATAATCGCGGCAACGTCTACAGCAACGAAGGCAACGTTGATAAGGCTCTCAAAGACTTGAACACGGCGATAAAACTTGACCCGTGTTTTGCCGAGGCCTATAACAGCCGCGGGAGTGTTTATCACAAAACCGGCGAATTGGAAAGGGCGATTGCAGACTTTAACACGGCAATAGAACTCAATCCCAATTATGCCAATGCCTACTACAATCGCGGCAACCTTTATGGTAAAGCAGGCGACGCTGGCAAAGCCATCGAAGACTTGAGCGAAGCGATAAAACTCAACCCCGATTTCGCGGATGCCTATTACGACCGGGGTGTTGCTTACGGCAAAAAACGTCAGTTTGAGCCGGCAATAGCAGACTATACCAAAGCGATAGAGTGGAGTCCCAATAATGCCAAAGCCTATTGCAATCGCGGCGCTGCTTACTTCTGCACAGGCGAGTTCGATCTAGCCATTGAAGACTACACCACGGCAATAGGGGTAAATCCGCATGATGCGCTGGTTTATTTCAATCGGGCTCTCGTTTGGCTGTGCCTACAAAATGGGGATAAAGCCAAAGCGGATTTGGCTGCTGCAGGAAGAATAGGGTTGGATGTTTCAGCCCTGTTCCACTCCCTCTACAAGAGCGTTGCAGACTTTGAGCGGATTATCGACGCTAAGCTGCCTGCAGACATCAAGACGATGCTGGCACCGTAGGAAGACAAAATGGAAAACTTGTCTCTTTTCGCGTGAAATTAATTTGACATTTTCCGCGGAATCTGTTAGCATTAAAAACGTGGAGAACCAGGTCAAGCGGCGCGGATGCCGTTAATTAATGCACATCTGCTTGAACGCTAAAAATGCCACAACACGTTTATGAACTCACTCTCATGGAAAGGTACCGAAAGGTCATCCCTCAGCCGAGTAGCAGTGATTTCACTGAGGCAGTCCCCCCGGAGAGCGAGCCCTGCGAATTTGTGCTTCTACGCCCGACAAACCGGATCCAGTATTTTGTTCGGGTGCAAGAGGCGCGCGTGAATTCATCCGAAATTTCTCTCAAACTGCTGCCAGAATCACCCGAAGAAACCGAATTTTTGCATTCGCTAAAAACGGGAGGCGGTGGAGACTTCGCTTTTGCGCACCGCGACTACGCCGCGTGGGTTGCGCCGCAAACGGTTACTGAAACTTCGTCTGGTTGGGAGGTGGTTCTGGAAAAGAGTCAGGAGCAGGGCCTGCATCATGAGAAGAGGTTCGGTGATTTTACAGGAGATCAGATAGCCGAACTGCGAGCAAAGCGAATCCTTCTCGATGAAAAACTCGGTGTTGCGAGTCCGTGGCTATTTGAATATCGGGTGCGTAACGGCCCCTCATTAGAACACGAAAATGGCCTAGAAATCCACGAATCGCCGCTACCGCAACTCTATCAAGCGTTTCGCGAAACGCCTGTGCAGTTTCAAAAGTTTGCCCGCTTGGTAGCCGTGCTTTACCTGAAACTGTCCTACACCGTCGAAGAAATCCTTCAATTGGATTTAGAGCTGCGGGAATCAGAGGATATACCCCTCAACTTAAACGGCGGCTATCCACACCCCCGCTACCAAACCTTCCAGAAAGGACCGGCGTTAAAAGCCCGCTTCAAGGGACAGCGGCACCAATATTTTTCCATTCGCCCCGCAACGCGCCTTGAATTTGAAGGGATCTGCCCACTCGTTACAGGAAATCCAAATGGGCGCGGAACGCACGGTTGACACTCTCACGCCAAATAGGATGAGCTCCAGGTTAACGAAACTTCAACACAAAAATGCGAACAATCGTAGAACTTTGCATCCGATGCATACACCTCATCGCAGCGATAGTCTGGTTCGGCGGAGTCGTCTTCTCTACCTTCATCGCCATGCCGATTGTGCAGCGACATTTGCCAAGCAACGCGCCGCTGGAAATCCATAACCGCCTCCGACGTTGGATCCGTCTCATGATTCACATTCTCCTCACAACAGGCGCGATGGTGTTTTTTATCGTCGCATGGAATAATGATATGGCATTCAATGTCGGATATATGGTAAACTTTGTTGTGAAACTCGCAGCGTTCGGATTCATGGCACTGTTTTGGGGGCTACACAGCTCGCTGTATCGGCGGCACCTTGAACAAGAAAACGCACAGCGCAACCCGAGCCCAACTGTCAATCTCTTCGGCGTTTTGACGCTCATCGCAGGCTTAGCTGTTTTCGGCATCGCGATGCGACTAAAAATCTAACCCCTTGCTTGCAGCGGACAGATATAGAAATCTGTCCTTACAATCTGTCAGACACGCACGGACGACTAAAAAACGAAATGGAAAACCAAAAAACAAAAGTTCAGGCAGTCTCGTGGAATATCACGCGGTTATGCAATCTGAAATGCACGCACTGCTACCTGCCAGCAGGATTCGTTGATACAGACGAATTCCCGCACGGCTATTACCGCGACGCAGAACTCAGCCAATCGGAATGCTTCCGTATCATTGACGAGATTGCCGAGATAAATCCAAACATTCTGCTCATCCTCACCGGCGGCGAACCGTTGTTACGTCCCGATATTTTGCAGATTTCCAAATACGCCGCCGACACGGGATTCCTCGTCGTGATGGGCACAAACGGCGTGCTACTGAACCACGAAGTCGTTGAGCAGATGCAACGGCACGGCGTAACCGGCGCAGGGCTCAGCATCGATTCTATCCAACCCGCCAACCACGACAGGTTTCGTGGCATGGAAGGCGCATGGAAAGCGACGATGAACGGCGTTGAGGCACTCAAACGCGCTAAACTTGACTTCCTCGTCCAGACCTCGGTAACGCAGTGGAATTACGATGAAATCCCACAGATTGTGGCATTCGCCTACCAACTCGGCGCGAAGGTGCTGAACCTCTACTTTCTCGTGCGGACAGGAAGAGGGAAGACGGTGATGGATCTGACCGCGGCGCAATATGAGAAGATGCTGGAGACGATGTTCCAGCTGCAAGCCGACTACAGTGGGAAGATGCTCATCGCGGCGAAGTGCGCACCGCACTATAAGCGCGTCATCTACGAACAGCAATCCGATTCCGCCTTCTTGCAGGGCTACCCAAGCGGCACCTGTCCGTGTGGTATTTACTACTGCCGCATCTCACCGGAAGGAGAGTTGACTCCGTGCCCTTATCTGCCCGTGAGCGTCGGTAACCTGAAGGACGAAAGTTTCGTCAAACTCTGGAATGAATCCGAACCCTTCCAGAATTTGCGAAACCGCGACCGGCTCGAAGGGAAGTGCGGCGCATGTGAATTCCGAGAAGTCTGCGGCGGATGCCGCGCGCGCGCCTACGCCGACACCGGCAATTACCTCGCCGCTGACGCATCGTGCGAATATCAACCGGGGCAACAACGTCAGGCCGTTCAATTCGCAAAAACAACCGCGTTCGCGACAGAACCAGCCTACGATTTGCAGTGGAATGATGCAGCACAGAAGCGGTTAAAGCGCGTCCCCTCTTTCGCACGGGGGATGGTTATCAAGAGCGTTGAAAAATACGCGCACGAACACGGACATCGGGAAATCACACCGGAGTTAATGAAAGCGGTCAAAAAGCGGTTTGACAAGACAGGAATTCCATCTTTCACGCCGCGGCGTTAACGCGTTTTTTGTATCTCGCAACGCGTCGTTCGACGGCACTTATGCTGACAAGGAAAATCGCATGCTAACACCAGCACAAGTCACATTTTTTCAGGAAAATGGATACATTATCCTTGAAAATCTCATCAATTCGGATGTAATTGACGGATGGCGCGCCCAGGTCTGGGAGCATCTCAATTCCAGTTTAGATACGCCAGAGACATGGCCCAACGGCTACGTGGTGCAGAACTTCAGTTTCTCACCGCTCTTCGGGCAGCTGCCTGCGATGCAGGCGATAACCGAACAACTCGGCGGGGGCGCGTTCACGGGCGGCGGCGGCTCACCTCTCGTGAAATGGCCCAACCCAAACGAAAAATGGGCAATGCCAGCGATTGGACACATTGATGCCTACGGCGCCAGCGGCTGGAGCCCTTTCATGCTCGGCGCGACGACGTACCTCTACGATGTGCAACCCAGCGGCGGAGCCTTCGTCTATTGGCCCGGAAGTCACCACACAACGCATCAATACTTCCTTCAGTATCCTGAGCAAATCGATGGCAGCTTCAGGAAGGTTGAAGGATGGGATTGGAACAGGCTCTCGGATTTATCGCCGGAAAGCCCGCGGGAATTCACCGCCGCCGCGGGAGATGTTGTGCTGTGGCACGCGTTTCTGTGTCACACAGGCTCAGCGAATATGAGGGATATCCCACGTTTCGGCGTGTTCGCGCGCTACTCCCACAAACGCCGAGAGGCGATTAAATACGAGATTCCAGAAGAACTCTGGAAATACTGGGCGATTTAACAGGATGAAGCACTACAGCGGAGTGCAATGGCCATAGGAGGAAATATGAGCGAACAAATTCACCTGCAAGAACGGCTGACAGATGTGGAAGAACGGCTGACCAACGTGGAAAGCCTCCTCGTCAGTATCAACCAGAAGTTAGATAGAAACGCGCGCTTATCAGGTGACGCACAGGAGAATCGGGAACAGGAGGTTGCTCCTACTGCCCCAGGGCCTCAAGCCCTGCACGCATCTCCTACCGATAATGGCACGGATGCCGCACAAGCGGAAGCGTTAAAGCAGTGGGTAACCAATTACGTCTCAATGCGTTTGCAACAATTGGTGCCGGAAACGTGCGAGCATCTCGCAGAAGCCGCCGCGCAGGATGGCCCCTTCCTCGGAAACACCACGGTGCCTTGCACGGAGGAAGTGGTGCATCGCGTGAAGCGCATCCCGATCCCGTTCGTGCGCGAGATGGTTGTCCAGCGTGTCGCCGAAAACGCGCGCGCCGCGCAAATCGAACGCGTCGATATCGAATTCTTCGAGAAAGCCGCCACGTTCTGACAATGCAAAGCCACGGAGGAGTTCCCTCTGCCTCATTTTGACTGGAAGGACTTCTTGAAGGCACCACTGTAACCGGTCGGCACCGCTCTCCTCCCGCATCGCGGAAGCCTGTCTTCCGACGTGAGGCTCCCTCTCCTACCGTAGCGCGGGGGCCTGTCCCCCGCGATGCCGAGCAGCCACGACTCCCGCAGCGCAGAAGCCTGACCACCGATGTAGAGCCGTCTCTCCTACCGTAGCGCGGGGGCCTGGCCCCCGCGATGCCGAGCGGCCACGACTCCCACAGCGCGGAAGCCTGACCACCGATGTAGAGCCGTCTCTCCTACCGTAGCGCGGGGGCCTGGCCCCCGCGATGCCGAGCGGCCACGACTCCCGCAGCGCGGAAGCCTGACCACCGATGTAGAGCCGTCTCTCCTACCGTAGCGCGGGGGCCTGGCCCCCGCGATGCCGAGCGGCCACGACTACCGCAGCGCGGAAGCCTGACCACCGATGTAGAGCCGTCTCTCCTACCGTAGCGCGGGGGCCTGGCCCCCGCGATGCCGGGCGGCCACGACTACCGCAGCGCGGAAGCCTGACCACCGATGTAGAGCCGTCTCTCCTACCGTAGCGCGGGGGCCTGTCCCCCGCGATGCCGGGCGGCCACGAAGGAGATTTTTTATGGAATGGGTATTTAACACGTTCTCGGAATACCTAGTAAACGACTTCAAAAAGCGGGTTGGCAATCCGAACCCAACGATGGATGACCTGTGGAACGCGTTTAAAGTGCTGTTTCCAGCAACATCCGCGCGACTCCTCGTGCAGGAACCCATCGGTAACACGGTGCGATTCAAACGACTCGCTTTTTACTACGCAGATGAAATGGGGCCGTTGATTGAAACCCCCTTGGACTACCTCAAGCAACATTTCGGCGGCGGGAAGTTCAAGATTAACTTCTATCACGGCATGCAGTTTATCGCCACCATCAATTTCAAACCGGAAGGCCCTGAAATATGGCGCGATTTACCGGAACTGGAGGAAGACGAAACCTCATGAGTCAGAAAATGGACGCGGGGTTACAAATCCCGCTCACCGGGGAAACGGCGTTTGACGAATGTCCCTATTGCGGCAGTCTAAACGTCCAGCATCTAGCCGAAGATTCATGGTTCTGCCTTGATTGCGATTGGGACAATCTCACCGTTATCCCCGCAGCGGCCAATGACGGGCTACTCGCCTCGCTGCGCTACGGCGACATCCACTCGCGGCGCATCGCAGCGCAATCCTTGATTAACATCGGCAACGAAGAACGCGACCTGGCCACCCCCACGGATATTGAGGCACTGCTCGAAGCACTAGACGATGAGGACGCGGACGTCCGTTACTTCGTCGCGGTAGCCCTCGGCAAAATTGAAGTAAACGGGGCCGATGGACAGATTGCCCGACAAGCTGCCGCAGGACTTGACAAACTGAGACACATCGCGCAACGCGACCTGTCCGCGCTAGTCCGCGAAGGCGCGAAAAGCGCGGTGGAGCAAATTGAATCGCGGCACAAACAATTTTAAGGAACCAGCATACCAACCGTTCCTCACTCGCGCATAGCCCAGTAAAGCGGCCATTTTGGGGGAGACACGCCAACATCTGCCAATTTTCCCTAAAAATCTCGGAGTATCCGCCGTTGGGGCAATTTTCATGCAAAGTTCAAAAACTTTGACATTTCAGTTGAGTTGTGCTATAATTAAACTAAAGACCCGAGGGATCCGCCTGTAGGAGAGACCTCCCGGTCTCGATTCGAGCTGCGCTTGCCCGTTGCAAGGCAATGGAAACCTCGCGATGGGATCCGCCTGTAGGAGAGACCTCCCGGTCTCAATTTGAACTGCGCTTTCCCGTCGCAAGGCAATGGAAACCCCGCGATGGGATCCGCCTGTAGGAGAGACCTCCCGGTCTCGATTTGAACTGCGCTTTCCCGTCGCAAGGGAATGGAAACTCGATTTTGAGGAAATTGGAATGGAAAAAATCCGACTCGGTTACATTGGATGTGGATTCATGGCGCAAAAGGTTCACATCCCAAACTTTACCGGCACCCCAGACTGCGAACTCCTCGCGCTCGCCGAGGTGCGCACCGAACTCGGCGCGAAAGTTCAAAAAAGGTTCGGCATCCCACGGCTTTACGCACACCATCACGAACTCGCTCAAGACGCGGACATTGAAGCCGTCGCCGTATCCGCAGACTTCGCGCTCCAAGGCGAAATCGCGAAGGACCTGCTGCTCGCCGGCAAGCACGTCTTCATGGAGAAACCGATGGCTGTCTCCCTCGCGCAAGCGGAAGCCATCGTCGATGCCTCGCGCACAGCCGGCAAAAAACTGATGGTAGGCTACATGAAACGGTACGATGCCGGCAACGAGATTGTCAAGGAGAAAGTCACCCAATTCCGAGAATCCGGTGAACTCGGCAGGTTGACTTATGCCCGAAATCACGGATTTGGCGGCGATTGGGTGTGCAATCTGGATACACAGATGGACAGCACGGAAGAACCGAAGCCGAGCGCGCCTATCATCACCCCGGAGTGGCTGCCTGAGCAATATCGCCGCCCCTATTTGGGATACCTCCAGCAGTACACGCACAACATCAACCTCATGCGCTGGTTGCTCGATGCAGGCGACGATGTCAGCATTACCGCCGTCGATCTGGATGCAAACGGGTATGCCGGCGTTGTCCTCTTTAATATGGGCGGCATTCGGGTAACGCTGGAGACCGGGCATGTCTCACATTATCGGTGGGACGAGCATAGCCAAATCTACTTTGAAAACGGGTGGGTTCACACCTGGGCACCGCCGCTGTTGTTGAAGAATACACCTGCCGAAGTGGAAATTTACCGCGCCGGTGAAGAGCAGGAGCTCACGCGTCCTATTCCGCGCCCCGCGTGGACGTGGGCATACCGCCGGGAGGCGGAATACTTTGTGGCGAATGTCCGCAGCGATGAACCGTTCCGCTCCTCCGCCGAAGATACGCTGACAGATGTGCGCTTGTTTGAGGAAATCTACCGCATTTTTGTAGCGCAACAGGGCATCGGTGCAGTGGCGAGAACTCTATGAGAATCTAGCAGAACCTACCCGAATCTATCGATGTGCATTTTGACTTGCGTTCTGCTTGATTTTGTGGTAGAATATAGTTACCGTTGGGAGGTGAGACCTACTAAGCGCGGCTGCCCGCCGTGTCTCTCACCTCCACCTTACCTTAGTAGGAAGGAAAAACAACGGCGAACGGTGACGCTCTATGACATTGAAAACGCATTTAATGGCGTTGGACCCGAATAATAAGCAGGCGACGCTGCTTGCACGACATTGTGGTTATGCACGCGTGGCGCGTAACCATGCACTCTCAGATTTCAAGGCGGGACTCGCCGAAAACGAGTGGCGCAGTGGTTACACGTTGAACGTTCGATTCAACGCCGTGAAACACGAGACATATCCGTGGTGTAAGGAACTCGACCAACGTGCAGCAAAGAACGCTGTGATGCACATTGATGACGCAGTCAAACGGTGGCGGCGCGGTCAAAATCGATTCCCACGTTATCACACCCGAGCGAGTAGGACTTCCTACCAACCGAATGAACGTGTGAGAATTGATAAGAAACGTGTCAAACTACCGAAGATTGGCTGGGTTCGCCTGCGCGAGAAGTTACGGTGGCGTGGCGAGATTCGGCGGTGTGTCGTCTCAAAACGTGCAGGCAGGTGGTTTCTATCGGTTCTCGTGAAGGTGGTTTCCGACAGCGCGCCACGTGTGCGTTCTGAGGCGGGTCCTATGCGGGTAGTTGGTGTTGATGTAGGTATCAAAACCCTAGCCGTGACATCCGATGGTGTTGAGTTTGAAAACCCAAAGGCACTCTACCGCTATCTACGGAAGTTGCGGCGTGCGCAGCGTCAGCTCTCTCGTTCGGTTTACCGAAGCAGGAATTGGTATCGGAAGCAGGTGCGCGTTCAGAAGATTCACTATCGTATCTGCTGTCTCCGTGAGGATGCCCATCACAAGGCAAGCACGGCGATTGTAAAGTCGGCTGACGTTCTCGGCATCGAGCGTCTACGCGTGGCAGGCTTGTTGAAAAACCGCCGTCTTGCAAAGGCGTTGAGCGATGCGTCATTAAGTGGTTTCCTGACGATGCTTCGGTATAAAGCAGCGGCACACGGCGTTGAGATTATCGAAGCACCGGTGAACTTCCCGTCATCGAAGACGTGCAGTGCTTGCGGGAAGAAGAAGACGAAGTTGTCCCTCTCGGAGCGGACATATCACTGCGAGGCATGTGGCGTGGGTATCGACCGCGACTTGAATGCCGCGCATAATTTAAGAACCCTCGCCGCGAGCTTGACGGAGAGGTAAAACGGCTGCGGAGCGACTATAAGCCCTCATAGTAGGCACACCTCGTGTGTCTCGGAGGCACGACGCGTTGAAACAGCAACTACGACAGATAAGAGGACAGGTCAGATTAGGATAGATTTGTCCAGATTATCATAAGTTCTAGGGAGCGGTAGCATGTTAACCACACTCATCCGCCGAGAAGTCGGGACAAGTGGAGCAAATCAAGTGCCGAGAAAGTAGCATGTTAACCACACTCATCCGCCGAGAACTGCTCGACAACCTCATGACGTTCCGCTTCGCCGCCGCACTGCTTGTCATGTTGCTCTTAGTCGTCGCCAATACGGCGGTCCTCATCAACGATTACGAGCGGCGATTGGGGGACTACAACACCGCTGTTAAAACGAATCGGCAGGAACTGCAAAAGAAAAAAATGTATGCAGACGGAGAAATAGTGCTCAACCGGCCACCGAATCCGTTGAGTATCTTCAACGTCGGATTGGACAAACGGTTGGGCAACGAGCTCTGGCTGATGTATAACACGGTGCCAACGCTGTGGGAAGCAGGCATGAACGGTTCCGACAATCCGCTCCTCAACCTCTTCTCTGCGATAGACCTGGGTTTTATTTTTGAGGTAGTTCTCAGCTTAATAGCACTGATGTTCGCCTACGACGCGCTCGCCGGAGAACGTGAACGCGGCACCTTACGCCTCGTGCTGACGAACTCTGTCAGCCGTGGCCACCTGCTGCTTGCCAAATATATCAGCGCGATGACGTGCCTCCTCGTGCCAGTGGTAATGAGTCTGCTCTTCGCGCTCATTTTGTTGACAACCTCCGCCGCCATTTCCTTGCGCGCCGACGACTTTCTCCGCATCGGGGGGATATTCCTCGCATCCATTGCATACTTGTCGGTGTTCTATCTCATCGGACTCCTGATCTCCGCCATAACGCACCGCACCAGCACTGCACTCATGCTCGCAATGTTCGTGTGGGGTTTTCTGGTGCTCGTCTATCCGAACATGATGCTCGCGACGCTCGAGACATCGGACATCCCCCAAGAGCGTGCCGCCTCCGCCTTGAATCACATCAAACAGATTTGGGAGGAGTTTGACAGGGAACGGCAACGCTTTCTCGCAGCGGACGCTTTTCCGGGGGAAGACTCGAAGTTTAACATTAAAGGGTATTGGGGGTATGCTGTGGAATCCTATTACCAAAATCGGTTAACACTTTTTAATATATATGACAGGACGCTGGCCTTTGATGAAATTGATGAAGAATACCAACCAGCCGTGCCACACGTCCAAAATTATCACAGATTCCTCATCCCGCTGACGATTCAAACAGCAGACCGGACCTGGCTCATTCGGAAAGAGGCACTGGTGGACACCCTCGTGCGGCAGGCGAACCTTAAGAGAACCCTGTTGAAACTCTCGCCCCTCGGGGTATATGATGCCGCAACACAAGCCTGGGCCGGCACAAATCTCCTCGGTATCCGCGATTTTTTTGATGCCGCGCGGCAGTACCGGCAAACGGTGATAACCTACTACGAGGATAAAGACGCGTTCGGTGCACGGGAATGGTTTTTGGCAGACAAAAGCGCGGCGGATTGGAGCACACTACCGCAGTTCTCTTTTGAGAGAAGAAGCGTGGAGATAAATGCAAAGCGCGCATTGCCGGATATGATGCTCTTGCTCATGATTAGCCTCGTCTTGTTTATGGCGATATTTCTGATTTTTGTGAGAAGCGAAGTCTAAAGGGCCGTCCGGTAGGCGCGGTTTCAAACCGCGCCTACCCCGACATCGGGTGACACAAAAATGATTTGGCACATCGCAACACGCGAAATTTACGAGAATCTCAATAGCCTCCGCTTCGGTTTGACAACCCTCCTGCTCCTCGCACTGATGCTCACCAACGCCGTGGTGCATCTGCGCGAACATCCAAAACGGATGCAGAAATATCACGACGCAGTCGCCGAATCTCTGAACAGTTTGAGAGACCGGGCTGACAACTTGTATGAACTTGTCCGCAGAGGGCCCGGCAGGCTTTACAAAACGCCGTCATCGCTCCACTTCTGTGCAGAGGGCGGAGAAGCCTTTTTGCCGAACGTTGTCCACGGCGGGAGCGGCGATTGGGGCTGGGCTAGTGGGCTACGCAGCATTTGGCGGCTGAAATATCCCACTGTCACACCGAACGTAGACAACATCGAGCCGGACATTACCAAAGTGGATTGGGGATTCATCGTCGGCTATGTGTTGAGTCTGATTGCGTTGCTGTTCACGTTTGATGCCATCGCCGGTGAGCGGGAAAGCGGCACACTGCGCTTAATGCTAGCAAATGCCATTCCACGGCACACCGTGCTACTCGGCAAGTTCCTCGGCGCGCTCATCAGTCTCCTCATCCCTTTCACACTCGCCACCTTGATGAACCTGCTGGTGATTTCTATGTCCCGCAGTGTCCAACTCACTGCAGGAGAGTGGGGCCGGCTAGGCATCATCTTCATCATCGCAATCCTCTACGTCTGCCTTTTCCTCGCGTTAGGCTTGCTCGTCTCCGCCCGCGTGCAACGCAGCGCGGTAAGTCTCGTGATTCTCTTGCTAACGTGGGTAGGCCTGGTGGTATTCATGCCGAACACGCTCGCCTCCATCGCAAGCGGATTCTCATCGCCCATGTCCTCCGATGAGTACCGGAAACGACGAAAGGAAATTGGCTCCGAACTTCGGAAGAAATATGACACTTATGACGCAGAGCAGCCCGAAAGAAGAAGACGAGAACTCGCAGAATACGTCACCGAAGAAGCACAACTACAGGAACGCTTGAACCAAGAACACTTAGCCCAGCAGCTCGAACAAGTTCGCGAAGCGCGCAGCATCACCCGAATTTCACCCGTCGCGATGGTGCAGCACCTGTTTGAAGCGTTTGCTGGCACAGGGTTCGAGCGGCACCGGCAATTCTTGCAGAACGTTCGGCCTTATGCCCGCCAATTCCAGAAATTTGTCATTGAGACAGACCGGCACGATGCGGAGAGTCTCCACGTTGTTGGCGTGCGGGAAGGGATGTCACAGAAAAAAGTCGCGATGGAAGCAATTCCAAAGTTCAAGGATACACTCGACCTGGGCAGAGATTTCAACACCGCCGCAATGGATTTGCTACTGCTCGTGCTGTTTCTCATCGTGCTGCTATTGGGGGCGTATCTTGCCTTCGTGCGCGTGGAGATTTGAGCCCTCCTAGCCTACAAACTGAAAACATCGGACAACCCTCATGCTAACAACACTTATCCGCCGAGAACTGCTTGATAATCTGATGACATTCCGCTTCGCAGCGGCACTCTTTATCATGTTGCTGTTAATCGTCGCCAATACGGCCGTGCTCATTGAAGACTACGAGCGGCGATTAGCCGACTACAACACCGCTGTCAAAACGCATCAACAGAAATTGCGGGAGAAAAAGAATTATATGGCGGGGTTGGCCGAAGAGATAAAACTCGCCAGACCGCCGAATCCGTTAAGTATTTTCAACGTCGGATTGGATAAACGGTTGGGCAACTCGGTATCGGCTGCGCACGATTTGGTGCCGACACTGTGGGATGCTTTCACACACGGGGCGGATAATCCGCTCTTCAATATCTTCACCGCCATTGACATCGTCTTCATCTTCGAGGTAGTGCTCAGCCTGATGGCACTCATTTTCGCCTACGATGCGATTGCGGGAGAACACGAACGCGGCACGTTACGCTTAGTCCTGACGAATTCTATCCGCCGCGGATACATCCTGCTCGCCAAATACATCAGTGCAATGCTCTGCCTCCTGGTGCCGTTGGTGATGAGTCTGCTCCTCGCGCTGATTTTGCTAACTACCGCCACCGCCGTCGCGCTGAGCACCGACGATTTTCTCCGCATCGGCGGCATCGTGCTAGCATCGCTCGCGTATCTCTCGGTGTTCTACCTCATCGGAATGCTCATCTCGGCGGCGACACGCCGCACAAGCACCGCCTTGATAGTCTCTATGTTCGCATGGGGCTTCTTAGTGCTGGTGTATCCAAACGTCATCTTAGTCGCCACGGATCCGCCGGAAGACCCGAGGGCGCGCAGAGATACCGCTTTTGAGCAGATAGAGCAACTGTGGACAGAATTTGATAGAGAACGCCTCAAGTTCCTCCACAATGATCTGGTTCCTGGAGAGGAACCGGATTTAGGCATACACGGATACGGAAGTGTGGGAGCAGACTTTAACTCTTCGCGGAGAACCTTAAGGTATTACTACTGGATAAGCATCCAGTATAGTGAAGTTGGACCGAGGGGCGAAACGCTGGTACCGCACGCACAGAATTATTTCCGATTCCTGGTGCCGCTGATGATAAAGACTGCAGAGCAGACATGGCACGTCCGAGATGCCGCACTCAAGGATATCTACGGCCAGCAGGCGGCAGTGGACAGAATGTGGTTGAACCTTTCACCTATCGGCATGTATGATGCAGCAACACAAGCATGGGCAGGCACCGATTGGGGGAGCATCCAAGACTTTTTTGTCGCAGCCCGGCAGTGGCGGCGGGCACTCGTCAATTATCTCTACGATACAGAGGTTTACGCGGCGCGAGAGTGGTTTCTGTCAGATAAAGCGGAGGCAGATTGGAGCACGCTGCCGCCGTTCTCTTACCAGCGAAGCGGGATTGCGGTAAACGCACAGCGCGCAGTGCCGCATCTTTTCCTCCTAGTGCTAACCAACTTTGTCTTATTTATGGCGATATTTCTGGTGTTCGTGAGGAGTGAGGTGTAATCACAAACGGAGCGGCTCGGAGCGGCTCCTACCGGGAATACAGAGGACACACAAATGATTTGGCACATCGCAACACGCGAAATTTACGAGAATCTCAATAGCCTCCGCTTTGGCTTGACACTCCTCCTGCTCCTCGCATTGATGCTCACCAATGCCGTGACGCATCTCCGCGAACATCCAAAACGGATGCAGAAGTATCACGATGCTATCACCAACACCCGAAATGCTTTAACGGCGCGGGCAGACAACCTGTATACCCTTGCACAAAAGGGCCCCGGCAACTTTTACAAAACGCCGTCACCGCTCCACTTCTGTGCCGAAGGCGGCGAGGCATTTATACCCGACGTTGTTCGGGGAGAATCCCACTCGTGGCGGCGGGGTGCGCTGAAATCTTTCTGGCGGCTGCACTATCCCTCCGTCAGACCCAATTTGGCTAATATCCGCCCAGAGGTTACCAAAGTGGATTGGGGGTTCATCGTCGGCTATGTGTTGAGTCTTACCGCGCTGCTGTTCACATTTGATGCCATCGCCGGTGAGCGAGAAAGCGGCACACTGCGCTTAATGCTAGCAAATGCCATTCCACGGCACGCCGTGCTACTCGGCAAGTTCCTCGGCGCGCTCATCAGTCTCCTCATCCCTTTCACACTCGCCACCTTGATGAACCTGCTCGTGATTTCCACGTCCCGCAGCGTCCAACTCACTGCAGGAGAGTGGGGCCGGCTAGGCATCATCTTCATCATCGCAATCCTCTACGTCTGCCTTTTCCTCGCGTTAGGCCTGCTCGTTTCTGCACGGATGCAACGCAGCGCCGTGAGTCTCGTGATTCTCCTCTTGGCTTGGGTAACCTTCGTCGTTTTCATGCCGAGCACCCTCGCCACCATTGTCCGGGGGTTCTCATCACCAATGTCCCGCGCCGAATTTCAGGAACGCCGGGGACAACTTGATACGGCACTTAAGGAGCAGTATCGCGAATACATCCGGATCCGAAACACGAAACGATACGCTGTCCTGCAAGAACAGGGAGCGTACGTCACCAAAGACGCACAGCAACATGAACGCTTAAACAGAGAACGCTTAGCACAGGAAATCCAACAAGTTAAGGAGGCACGTGCCATCATCCGAATCTCTCCTGTAGCACTCGTCCAGCATCTCATGGAGACGTTCGCCGGCACAGGGTTCGAGAGACACCTCCAATTCTTGGAGAACGTTCAGCCTTACGCCCGCCAATTCCGGGAATTCATCATCGAGAACGATGGACACGATGCGGAGAGTCTCCATCTCATCGGCGTGCCCACCGGCATGTCACAGAGAAAGGTTGAACCCGCCGCAATGCCGCGCTTTAAAGACACACGCAGCCTCAACCGAGATTTCAACACCGCCGCAGTGGATTTGCTACTGCTCGTGCTGCTTTTCATCGCGTTAATGTCAGGAGCGTATCTCGCCTTTGTGCGCGCGGAGATTTGAAACGCGCGCGACAGGTTCCACCCGGTAGGAGAGACCTCGGGGCTCGATTTCCCCGGTAGGAGAGACCTCTGGTCTCGATTTCCCCCGGTAGGCGCAACCTCTGTTCTCGCTGTATCCGTATCGGGACAGGGATGTCCCACCTACCGGCGGCGCAACCTCCCGCCTCTCAATGTCCCCTTGTAGGAGAGACCTCGGGGCTCGATTTCTCCCGGTAGGCGCAACCTCCCGCGTCTCGCTGATTTCGTATCGGGACAGGGATGTCCCTCCTACCGGCGGCGCAACCTCCCGCCTCTCGATGTGTTAATGTCAGGAGCGTATCTCGCCTTTGTGCGCGCGGAGATTTGAAACGCGCGCGACAGGTTTCCCCCTCGCCCCACAAATCAATCTACCGGGTTTGGCACGATAGCAATACGCGCGCGAAAGGTGTTGGTGCTACCCTTCTCGTTTTCCCAGCTGCCTGTCACGCCCAGCCGAAAGCACTGCCCCTGTTTGAAACGGTGAAAAACATGTCCCTTTTCACCGGGCGGAATAGCCCGACGGCCAGCCAACGCGTCATCCGGCGTTCCTTCTGTCGGCAGCTCGGTGTCGGCATCAAACAGGGCACACGTGCCTTCCGCCCCGTCGTCGCCTACCTGCACCTCAATGTGGAGGACACCGCCGTTTTCAAACGCGGTGGCATCAATCTCAACCGGCGTGTAATCCTGATAGCCATCGCCAGGGGCGCGAAAAGTGCCTGATACCTCCTGCCTTTCCCCCAAACTAATCGGGCGGTGCAAGGGTTTCCCCTCAAACGCTTCCACAGAACGCCGAAGCAGTGTCAGATAAGAGGGGGCCTTATTGCGCCCAATAAGTGCCATCTCCGGCTGATGCATAATCACCTCTGCCTCCGGAGTCAGTGCCAAAATATCAACAGAATCGGTGTAATGCTCTTGGAGTTTCGCGGCGACGCGACCGGCACCTTCCCCTCTCGCGCCATCTATCAGGGCCGGCAACTCACGAAGTAGCACCCACGTATTGACAAACTGCGCGTTGAGCGTCTCAATAACTTCCGGCGAAGAGAGCGGACCCGCCCTCAAATTCTTGCCATTCGCTCAGCACGATTCGTCGTCAAGCGGCCCCCAAACCAGAACCGCGTGAAGGGGCCGGTTCGCCGCTTTTGCAAACGCAACAGCCTCCTCAATCGGTTTCCACGCAATTTGAGCAAATCGGTAGAACTTCAGTTCCAACGCCTTGCGCGCGGCTTCCTCGGAGATAGCACTATCCCACGCAATCTCACCGCGGTCTGCCCTATCAGAGGCACCAAGTTCCATGCGCGGCACAAATACCATATCAGCGCACCGAAAGGCGTTGATATCAACATTGCTATTGCGGGGTGGCAGGTAGAGCGAAAAATCGCGAACCCGCTCCGTCTTGAGATTGATCCGCACGCGTCCCGCGAACTGCGATGGAATAAAACGCGCCTGGGGCTCCCAACCATCGCTCGCGTTGGCCTTTGCCCACTCCCTATGTGCCGGACTCTCCAACGTAAATTCTGCATGGATGCGGAACGCGATATCTGCATAACCCGATGAAAGGGCCCGTAAGCAGGCGAACGCGCCTTCCTGCCCGTGCACTAACTTCCCAGTCGCCCCAGTGTGAAATTGGTAAAGGAACGGGACAACCTTGTCCAATTCCAACTCCCATACGTCTCCCACCGTCACGTCCGAGGGTGGGAGAAAGGCTGTGAACGCCGATGCCTCATACGCCTGGACCGGGGAGACAGGAGACAGGCTGAACAACTCCACGTGTTGTGGGGAATCTTCGTATAGTTTGAACGTCCCGTCTGCCATCGCATCCCAGTGTGCATGCACCTGCACATTCGCTGAAGGATTGAGCACATCGCTCAAGTTTAGCATGAATAACACCCCCATCTATCGAAAAAAAAACGTCTACTTCCTTGTTCGGTAGGAGAGACCGCCTGCGTCTCGATGCCCCCCAGTAGTCTCGCTGGTTCCGCCTCCTACCGGCGGCGCAACCTCCCACGTCTCGATATCCCCTTGTAGGAGAGACCTCGGGGCTCGACTCCTCCCCGGTAGTCTCGCTGGTTCCGTATCGGGACAGGGATGTCCCTCCTACCGGCGGCGCAACCTCCCGCCTCTCGATGTCCCCTTGTAGGAGAGACCTCCTGGTCTCGATGCTGTAGGCGCAACCTCCCGCGTCTCGCTGATTCCTTATCGGGACAGGGATGTCCCTCCTACCGGCGGCGCAACCTCCCACGTCTCAATGTCCCCTTGTAGGAGAGACCTCGGGGCTCGATGCCCCGCGCCCTCCTGGTCTCAATCTTCGCTAGGCCCGCCGGCTTCAGCATCTAGGGCCCCAGCCACCAAGACAAGATCCATAATATTAACAACATTATCGCCGTTAACATCCGCGCTATCCGGCCCCGTTCTCCCAAAACGCGAGGCGACCCAGGTTAAATCCTGAATGTTCACAACCCCATCGCCATTGACATCCGCAGCAACCACGCTCTCGGCACCTTCTGTGCGAAACACGACGATAGGTACAATGCCCGGAGATCCCTTCTTCGTAAAGAGAGTCTCCGGGTTTGAGCCATCGAGATTCGCATGCCGAATTTTATCTTCTTGCGTGTCCGAGTCATACTCGCGCCAGTAGATTTTGCCGCCGGCAGCATCAAGTGTGACAGACCAAATTTCATCCAAGCCCGTGACGAGGGCTTGGACATTTGTGCCATCCAAGTTCGCACGCCGAAAATTGTTTTCTCCGGTGCTTGAGTCATGTTTGATCCAATAGATTTTGCCGCCGATAGTATCTAGTCTGAAGGAACCGACATCAAATCCCGTGACGAGCTCTTGCGGGGCCGTTCCATCCAGATTTGCGCACCGAAATTTATCTGCGCGCAAGTTCCAGCCGTTTTCGCGCCAATACATTTTGCCGCCGATAGTGTCCAACATCAGACTAGATACGGATGCCAATCCTGTGAGCAAGTCCTGGGGGTTTGAACCATCGAGGTTCGCACAACGAATTTTATCTGCGTCGGTGCTCACGTCAAATTCGGTCCAGTAGATTTTGCCGCCGGTAGTATCTAGCACTAAGTCAGATACCAGTCCCGTGAGCAAATCTTGCGGGTTTGTTCCATCGAGGTTCGCACAACGAATCTTACCTTTTTCGCGCCAATACATTTTGCCAGCACTCGTATCTAGCGTAAGGGAAATTATCCATCCCTGTCCTGCACGAAGCAGGTCCTGAGGGTTTGAGCCATCAAGATTCGCACAACGAATCATATTTGTCCCCGCTCCATATTCACGCCAATACATTTTGCCGCGAGCAGCGTCTAGCGCGAGAGACATCACCCATCCCTGTCCTGCACGAAGCAGGTCCTGAGGGTTTGAGCCATCAAGATTCGCACACCCGATGCGCCCGGGTCTCGCCCAGTATATCTTTGTAGTGGGAGATTCTTGCGCACTGGCGATGGGCATAAGCACGAAAACGCTCAGCACACAGCCCAGCAGCCCCCTGTAAAAAAAGTGCCTATTCATGAGAAAACTCCTTTTAATTTTGTGAGTTATACCAAATCACGTTGATTTGTCCCGCGCCCGCGGCTGTAGGGAAACTGAAATGACTTGTAGGTGCCCCCTCCCGCGTCTCAATGTTCGCTAGGCACCCCCTCCCGCGTCTCGCTTTCTCCTTGTAGGAGAGACCTCGGGGCTCGATGCTTCATATCAAATCCAAATCCAACTGCAACGCCGGCAACCCCTCCACAACCTCCACCGTCTTCAAACTCACCGTAATTACCGAACCGATAAGTGCCACGATAGCCTCCGGCACCTCCGCATCGTTCGGATCGTTCACAATCTCACTCGGCTCATAGGTTTTGACGCGATACTGATCCACCACCCACTCTAACGCCGAACGCCCACCCAACCGATACGCCAACGCCCGCGCCGGGATCCCATCTAACGTGAGCGACGCGTTATAGATGAGCTGCGTCCGGTCTTTGGACAACTTCATCCGTTCCACGCGCAAATTGAACGCGCGGCCCGTTCTGATAGATGTCAGTTCATATTGCGGCTGCGCCTCATAGTTGACGTGGAGTTCAGCAAGTCGCGCGCCTGCATCCGCAAATGCCCAGAAGTCTTCAACGAAAGGGATATGCGGCAGATCACGCTTGAGATCGGCGGCATACCGTTCGCTATACTCGGGATGATGCAGGAGCCCATAGATATAGTTGAAGATGTGCTCCTTGGTGATAC
Source organism: uncultured Poribacteria bacterium (assembly GCA_958296135.1). Taxonomy (GTDB): domain Bacteria; phylum Poribacteria; class WGA-4E; order WGA-4E; family WGA-3G; genus AGPOR5. The sequence continues at coordinate 1,118,986 of CATQHZ010000001.1, read as the reverse complement.
TCTCGTCGCCGTAATGCACGCGGAAGTTTTGCAACGCCCAATCGGTAATGTTTTCTCGGCGGTTTGTGCCGTCTTCATCGTAAACGTAGAAGGGGAAGCACTGCGCCGGCGAACCAAAACCTCCTGCCACGGATATGTTCGGGAGACAATTAACCATCAGACAAGTAAAAGGTCTTTCCTGCGTCACATTGACGCAAATCACCCGATTTTCCGCTTCTGTCTCTCGCGTCGGAAAGATAGCGGGAAACCGATACACTCTATCATTGAAGTGCCGCTCAAAGTAGAGATGCGTTTTTGTGAAGGGGCGGTAAAGCGAGTGCCGAATGTTGCTTTCATCGTATTCGGCGGCGCGGCCGCGCTTCAACTTCGCCCTCAAATCTCCGGTCCACTTGATTTTTGTATGCGCATAGGTGACAAAATCATCAACCGTGAGCCCGGATGTGTCCTCGGTGCCGTTCCACTCGCGCAGTTGCGAATTGTAGAAATCGCTCATCAGCTGCACCTTTTCGGCGAGTGTGTTTCGGTTAAAGTTGCAAACCCACGGGTCGCGATTGGTTTTCACGCCGTTGCTATAGAGGTGGAAAATGACACCTTCAACCTCGCCTTTGGCGCGTTTAGCGGTTTTGCTGCCTAGCGGGATAAACGTCGTGAACTCGCTGTTGAGTCCTTCGGTGAGCCACGTGTGCCGCGCGTCGGGATAAAGCGTTTGCCATGGGATGTTGCCGACGTGCTCGGCTTGCGCGAGGAAGTCGAATTTCTGGTTTTTGTCCCACGCGTCGTCGGTGCGATAGTAAAAAATGCGTCCTGTTGAGACCGGGAGGGCTCGCCTACGGGGATTTTTGACGAAGAAGTTGATGCTTACGCCGACGCGGATGCCGAACACACTCGCATTGGAGACTAAGGTGTCTTTGCGGGCATTGCCACCCAGGTCGAGGAGATAGAGCGCGTCAAAATCTTGGGCGAGATGTTTGCGCATGCCGTCAAACGCCTTCGCGTCCAGAAAACTGTTATTTGTCACGAGAGCGACGATGCCCTCCTCGCCGATGCGTTCCGATGCCCATTTTATCGCTTTGACGTAAAGGTCATAGAGCGATTTTTTGTTCGTCTCTACTGAGTCCTTCGCATACGTCTCTTGGATGAACCTGTCTAGCGCCGCGTACTTGCGGTTCGTGTTCCGGTCATGTTCATCCGCCTGCCCGACGTTATAGGGCGGATTGCCGATGACGACAAACATCGGCGATGCCTTCTGCTTCTCCACGCGCGCCGTGTTCTCTTGTGTTAAGAGTGACAACTGCCGGTCTTCCGCCAGATCGAACGTATCGACAAGGGAAATGCCTTCAAACGGCAGATATTGCTGCGTGATGTCGTAAAACTCGCGTTCAATATTGAGACTGGCGATATAGTAGGGCAAGAGGAGCACCTCGTTGCACCAGAGTTCGGAACGGTATTTTGCAGTCAGTTTGAGCGGGTCGAGCTCGCGCATCAGCCGGACGATAAAGTTGCCGGTGCCGACAAACGCATCGATGAGGTGAACGCCCGCGTCGGAGAGGGAACGCTCGAACTCGGTTCGGAGGAGCGCGTCAACGCTCTTCACCATGAAATCCACAATCGGTTGCGGCGTATAGACGATGCCGTGCGTATCGGCAACATCGGCAGAATCGCCCTGAAAAAACTGTTCATAGACGGTATTCAGAAAATGCTGTTTTTGTGAGAAATCGACGAGGGTGGCTGCCTCGCGTTCGATGGCGCGATAGAACCTGTCCAAGTTTTGGAGGAATGCGTCTCGACTAAACGCCTTAGAGGTGAGCGCGTCAATGACGTTCTCAATGTCGCGTGCGATGATATTGCGGCGCGTGAAATCCGGATTGGCGAACACCGTGCGGAAGGTGCGTTCTGTCAATAAGTGCTGGATAAGCATTTCCTCCACGGCAGCCCGGGAGAGCGCCGGATGGATGGCGGCTTGACAGAGTTGATAGAAATCGGCGAAGGCCGTTCGGAAGCGCGCGTTCGTTTCGTGCTGCTCCGTGATGAGTGCCTCCACCTCGCGTTTCAGTTCGGGCACTTTGGTTTTGAACTCGGCGACAGCAGCGTGCCACTCGGCGGCGTTCTCACGCTCGTAGGCGAAGAACGTCTCCAGCACCGAGACGAGCGTCTCCCGCTCAGTGATGTCTGCGTCTAGCACCTCGCGGCCGTTCTGATAGAGAATGGCACGCTCGGGGGTTTGGAAGAGGATGTTGTCCTGTGGATACCCTGCCTCGAATTTCTTTCTCATGTCAGCGCGGAGGTCTCCGTGAACCCCTTTTGCCTCCCAAGTGCCGCGCGGCAAGTTATGTTCATCAAGCAGCGCGCCATCAAGGCGAATCACCGCGTGTCGCGGCTCCCGTAGCGCGGGGGCCCGGCAGTCACTAACTGCCGAGGGTTTCCCCCGCGAACCCTCAGGAAGTCGCAGCGAGTATTCACAAACCAGCGTCCAATTCCGTCGTCGTGCGCATGCTTCAAGCAGGGCTTGAAAGGCGGCGCGCACCGCGGTCTCGTGGGAGACACCGAGTTGTTGATACCTTTCAAGGGCGGCGTAGTAGGCAGTTATTGCCTTATGCGTTGGTTTGAGGTTGAGCAGTGGCATAGTTTGTAGTATAGCATATTTTGGCATTGCATTGCAAGAAAATTCAGATGTGCCAAAGAAGCCTTGGCTAAGGGTTCCGCCATAAAATTTGTGTGCCGTTAATGTCAACGGCCCGTGTGTAGTTGGCTCGCAGATATGCCGCGATGATAGGATGCCGCGCCTCAACAGGAATTCCATCAACGGCATCAAACCAACCGCCGGTTTTGAAGAGCACCAACCGCGTCCCATCGCGTGCCAATGCTGCGACAACCTCTCGCTGCATCGCAGGCGTTGAGGCATACGAAACCTGATGAAATCGGGTGACGCTCGGCCGGTTCGCGAAAAAGTAATAGGCACCTTGACTCGTAAAATCAAAAATCTTTTCGTCGGGCGCGGTGTGTTCGTGGATGTAGGCCACCACTTTCTGGAGCTGTTCTACCTGCTTATCGGGGATGTCAACGCGCCCGGCGCGCGCCAATTCTGCCGATGCAACGCGCCGACTGAAAGGATTTTGACGCAATCGCTGCCATTTTTCCCCAAAACCGGCCAGCGGTTGATGCACTTCGCCGACATACCAGCCGAATATCGCTATCGGTATCAGTATCCATGCGGCGTTCAGAGAGGTTAAGCCTCGGCGCGGGATAGGAGTGGGCGGCCGCCTTACAAAACGCAGGGCACTCGCAAATAGATGATGCGCCATGCCGAAAAATCCGCGTTCAAGCGGCAGTAAACAGAGAAGCCACAGGAAAGTCGAACCGTAATGCAAATGTCCGCCATCAGCTCTGCCGAGGGCCGTCCGGAAAAAGGCTATCCCGCCGAGCAACAAGAGGAGCAGTTTCGTCGCGCCTTCTGAAGTCCACAATTCGCCGCGGAGACACCGATAGGTGAGATGGGCTGCCACGGTGAGAAAAACGCCAATCGGCAGATACCACCGAAACCCCTCGCTTAAGACAAAAGCCCGCCAGCCTTCCTTAGTGAGAATCCCCAGTGTCTCTGAGAGTGAAGGAAACGCTAATCCCCACGTCGCGATTTGGTAGCGGCATTGGATATAGGTATTCCAGCCCAGGTCATCCAATGCACCGTGCCACAGAAAGTAAAGGCTCACCGGGAGGAAACCGAGCAGAATCCCGCAAATGTAATGGCTCAACGGTAACGGACGCGTTGAGAGTGACATCCCGTTTTGCAGACTAAATAGCAGTAGGAATAAACCGATACCGCCGAGGGAATAGAGCCCAATCTCGGTGCTATACCAGAATGCCAAACTTGTCAAAATACCGGCGACGATGAGCTTCCATCCGAAAGTGAGATGCTGACGAATCCCGGAGACAGGGAGGGTTCTCTTACGGAAGTGCGTTAGAAAATTCGCCACCATCGCGAAACTGAGCAAACCCAAACTGTGCCGCGCGGAAACGGAGAATTCGGTGCCAGAGGCGATGAGGACGCAAATAAAGGCGATTAACCATCGCGCGCGGAAGACTTGCAAACCGAGTAGATAGAGCGCGACGTAGCCGAGTGGGGCTAAGACGTGCTCCATCAAACGCACACCCATCAGGGTGGGTTCAAAGAGCAGACTCCCAACGCCTGCCAAATAGGTATTCTGGAAGAGCCCGTGCTGGACGTAAATATCGCGGAACGGAATGCCGCCGCGTAACATCTCATTCAGCGGCGCGAGGCGTTCGCCTTCGTGAAACAGATCGAGCGCCCCATCAATATTCCCCGAATACATCAGGAGGTACACGAAAATCGGGAGGAGGACGTATTCAGCGCAACGTTGACTGAAGTCTAGAAGCCGGGACCGGGAGGGCGCGCTTACTCCCGCAGATGGTGCCTCAATTTGCAAATCTGCCGAATGTTGTAAGGCGGGTAGAAAGCGGTTATAGAGCAACCCAACCTTGGTCAAGACAGATAAACCGATGGGGAGAAATAAACCTGCCACCCCAGCCGCGTCCACGTTGACAAGTTGTAGCCAACAGAACCACAACGGCAGTGATGCCAAGGCGTTCGCCTTAAGCACATGGCAGACCGGTTGCGCTGTCAGTTTGGCTGCCCAATGAGAATAGAGCTGCCAGCCGAGCCAGTAGAGACATATCACCGCGGGGATGCCAATAAGTGCCAGTAGGTAATAGAAGAATTCTTGTTGTTTCGGATACTGGTGAATGCGGACCCAGCCGATTACGCCTGAAGTATCGTGCCATGCAAAAGTGAGATAGTTTCGGAGGACTATCCCGCAGCCTATTGCGAGGGAAAGTGCTGAGAAGGTGATGAGTCCGACGTAAGGTTGAAGGGGAGAAGAGCGGACAACGCCTAAATCGGGTAGAAACTGCGATAAACGGGTTTGTAAGCGTTGCATGGGGTTCCCTTTTCAGTTTCTGGCACGGCGAATGGATTCTTCAAGCGAGATGTTTCCTGTCTGGTAGTTTTCGGAGCTCTGGTTCCATGCGAAGGAGGGAGGCAAGGAGAATGTTTCAAGTTCGTTTATTTCTGAACATAGGGATCTCCTTCAAAGTGCGCGGATACTTCTGCCCAAGGGACATCGCGTCCGGTTCTATCGTCAGATAGGATGGGCATCCCGTTTTCGTCCAAGTACAGGATGCCTTTGTCCATGTCATGGAAATTGTAGCCGTATCCTTCGGGCGGTGGCTTGAGCCCGTATTGCCCGTAGAATTCTCTCTCTATTTCCTGCAGTCTTTGCCGCCGTATGTCGGGTGGTACCATGGCGAGGTCGATCCCGACGTGGCTCAGGTACTCTATTTCGCGTTGCGAGAGTTTCTCGGGGTGACGGTGAACGTCTCCCCGGCGAATCTTCTCGTTAAGTGTCTGAATTTCGCTGGCGGTGAGGAGCTCGGAGATATCCACATCGGTGGTAATTGTTACCCCTGTGGAGGGATCGCCAATGGTGAGCCATTCGTCACCGTTTGAGGTGTTTTCGTCTGGTATGACGGCTTGGTCCTCATGCGGACCGGCGGGTTTTCCATCTCCGTCGGGTTTCCAGTGGCCGGCGGCGGTATCCTCGGTGACATCGTCGGTAGCGGTGTCCTGCTGTTGTTCAACAGCGGGTGGTTTCGGTAGCGATGCATCGAACTTCTGCTTCTGCCATTCGGCCCAGAAATAGATGCCGGCGCAGAAGGCGATGAGGATAGCTATCGCGATGCCCAAGGTCTTCCGGTTCATTTTATTCTCCTACGGCGTTTTTTTCGCCTTCCGTTCTACATTTTATTGCACGACATCGCCCGCGACGAGTTCAACCTGCACGTTGATGTTTTTCAGGTAATTCACGGCGCGCTCGATTTCGTCCGTCGGCCCCAGCAATTCTAGCATCACCCAACCCGCTTCCTCTGTGACGTTGGCGCGGCGGATGTTGGTGACTACCTGATACTGTTGCCCGATAGTATAGATGATAGGCTCAGTCACTTTTTCGGGTGGAAATGTTAAGCGAACCCTTAAAGAGGACATCGGTGTTGCTCCTTCTCGCGACCGGGAGGGCGCGCCTACAAGGGGACGCGGTTGGAAACAGCACCTACCGGTTTTGAACTGGCACTTCGATGAAATCCGCGGCTGTTTCATTCCATGCGAAGGCTTTCATGGCGCGAATCTCGCCGCCGTAGACAGATATAACGATGTATGCTGCACCCGGATAAGCAGGCATGTCCCATTCCTTCAGAAACGCATCTGCCTTATCCTTTTCAGAGAAATAGGCGTCGTGGTTTGGATGTGAATGGTAGAACGCCTGAATCGGCCGGTGCTGCGTCTCCGCCTCTTTATGCACAGCAATGAGGTCATCGGGGTGCATTAAATATGCCGTGCGCGCGTCGCGCGGGTAATTACCCGGGTCTTGCTGGTGCCGCGCGTTTTGGATATTTCGGCACTGCCTGACGAATTCTTGTCCATCTTCGGCGCGCAAAATAACCCCACAGCATTCTTCAGGAAACTCCGAGCGCGCATGGGCATATATCTGTTCTAGGGTTTCGGGTTGTAAAACTAGCATATTCTGCAATCCGGTCGCCGGCGTTCGCGCCCTGCTTCAATGCAGCTGAACCAGTTGCTGATAATTAAGTATCTTTTAAAAAAGAAGGACGCGGTGGTGCGGCGGACGGAGGCGGCAATCTGCATTCAGCATGCTACGGCTACATCCGCCCTCCCCAACCGTAAGCCCTAGCCACCGGCAATAGCCGGAATAATCGAAATTTCCGCGCCATCGGCGACCGGCGTGGCTTTCCCATCAAGGAAACGGATGTCCTCATCGTTGAGATAGACGTTCACAAACCTGCGGATATTTCCGCCTTCATCGCAGAGACGTTCCTTCATCCCCGGATAGTTTGCCTCAAGGTTTTCAATGATGCCTTCAATATCAGCACCTTCGGCGGCAACCTCTCCCAAATTTTGCGTCAACCGACGCAACGGCGTTGGAATACGGACTGTTACAGCCATAGCAATAGATTTCTCCTATAGACATGTTCGTATTTCCTAGCGGATGCTGGCTTCACAGCCACAGCTGCACCACCGCTAGAAACAATAAAAAAGGTTAAATAGAATAGTGTAAACCACACTCTTTGGCGTTCTCTTCGGAAGGAGCGGCGTTCTGCCAACGCCAGCGTCCGGCCCGTTTCGGCTCGCCCGGCCGAATAGGCGTGGTGCATGTCATGCACCCAAGCGATTCATAAACATGCCCATGCGCATCTGCCTCAAGCAACGGATTCACCGGGATGTCATTGTCACGAATAAACTGCCACACCTCTTCAGTCGTCCATTGGATGAGCGGACTCACCTTCAGGATAGGGTGCGTCATAGCTGAGAGGAGCTCCGCCTTCGGGAGCTTCCCTCTTTCCGCCGACTGATCTCGCCGTAGCCCCGTAATCCAGACATCCAGCGTTTTCAGCAGCCGTTGCATCGGCCGGACTTTCCGAACGTTACAGCAGTGCTCCTGCTTCGCATGGCTGTCAAAAAATAGGTATTCCCCGTGTTGCGAAATCATCCGCTGGACTTCCTGTGCATCGGGTTGAATCCGCTCAATTTGGATACCGTAGCGCGCTTCAACCTGCTCAAGGAAGGCGTACGTTTCCGGAAAGAGGCGCAGCGTATCCAATGTGCAAACCCGAAACGGCAAGTGGTTTTCCGCGGCCAAGTGAATCAACACCATGCCAGAAAGCTGCCCACTCGTGACAATCGCCGCCCGCTCCTTGAAACGCTTAAACAGCGAGAAAAGGACAGCTTGCGGCTCAGCTGTCAAGAGAACTTCCTGGCGAAGTGCTTCATCTACAGCAGAGTTCGCTATAGTCGAAGCAGTTCTGATTTCTTGCGTGGACATGTTAACCTGCTCCAAAAAAGGCTATGCCACTCTAGGGCAGTGCCCCCATAACGTCCGATTCAACCTCAAAATAGCGACTCAGGCTGAAGTAGCGTTCACCCGTGTCTGGCAGAATAGTGACGACAGTTTTATCGGCTCCCCGTCCTTGCGCAATCTGCAAGGCGGCGTGAGCGTTCGCACCGGAGGACATCCCCACCAGCAATCCTTCGCAGCGTGACAGCGTCTTCATCATCTCATAAGCCACCTCTTCGGGGACTGCGATGACATCGTCGATGATGTCCACGTTTAAGACTTCTGGAATCATGCCCGCGCCAAGCCCATCAATTCGCGTGGGACCCGGGCTACCCCCGGAGAGCACCGCTGAAACGCGGGGCTCCACCGCGATAATTTTGACATCGGGGCAATGTGCCTTTAGCACCTCGCCGACACCCGTCAGTGTACCACCTGTGCCTACGCCCGCAACGAAAAAATCAATGTCTGTCCCGATATCCCTGAGAATCTCCACGGCGGTAGTGCGACGGTGAACCTCCGGATTCGCAGGGTTCGTAAACTGGTTCGGCATATAGTGCCGCGGATGCTCTCGGACAATCTCCTCTGCCTTCCAGATAGCACTAGCCATGCCCCCGTGCTCCGGCGTTAGCCTAATGCTCGCACCGAATGCGGAGAGAAGCGCGTACTTCTCGCTACTGACGTTCTCCGGCATCGTCAAAATCACCGGATAGCCGCGCGCAATACCGACAAGTGAGAGCCCTAAACCGGTGTTGCCAGCCGTCGGTTCAACGATAGTATCGCCTTTTCGCAGGACACCGCGCGCCTCAGCATCAATTATCATCGCATAACTAATCCGATCTTTGATACTGCCACCGGGGTTGTAAGCCTCCAACTTTGCGAAGATGCTAGCATCTTCCGTTCCTGTCAAGGCATTGAGGCGAATCGTGGGGGTATTCCCGATGAGCTGCGTCAGGTTTTTGGCTTTCATTTTGTTGCGGCGCGCGTCACTCCTCCCTATTGATTACGTTAATTATACCACAGCGGCATTAAAAAGTCAAATTTTTCTCGCGCAGGTTTCTCGCCAAGACGATTCAATTCTCATATAAACGGTAAGGACGGATGTCCATATCCGCCCTTAATTGAAATCGTCCTGATTTCTCGCAAAAAAAAACTTGACACGCCAAATTAAACTGTGGTATCCTATCTACATGGAACGCCTTCTCGCAATCTCTGGGAGTTCCAAAACAAGGAGGATTGGAAATGGATCTGGTTTGGTTCAATGTGACTATTGTTGACATAGGCGTGTTTAGTTTTAGTTTCCTGGGATTGTTTCTGTTGTATCGGCGGTGCAATACCCTTCAGAAGGAAAACGAAGAACTCCGAAAGGAAAACGAAGAACTTCGCCTGCAACAACGTGAATTCCAGAGTGCTGCCGACCGGCAACTCAAGGCCATGCAAGCGGAAAACGAAAAACTCCGAGAGGAAAACGAGGGACTCCGCCTGCAATACCGGGAGTTTCAGAGTGCCACCGACCGGCGACTTAACGCCATGCAAGCGGAAAACGACGAACTCCGCCGGGAAAACGAGATGCTCCGCCAAGACTTGCTTAAAAAAGGCGAGGCGATAGCAAAATTGAGGGAGGAGGTAGCGGACGTATTCGGACGTTACGTCGAAATAAAAGCGTTCACCGAGAGACTCTTCCCGATGTTGAACAAGATAGTCGACTTGCTTTCAAAACAGCAATAGGTGAATCCGTGAGAAGGAGGCCGCATCCCACCGCAGCGCCGATTTGCTTCTCCCCACCGTAGCGCGAGGGAAAACCCGGCGAGCGCGAATCGCCGAGGGTGCCCCTCGCGAACCCGCGCCCGACACGAAAAACGTCACTGCCACCGCAGCACGAGCTCCTGCCCCACTAGGTGAAAAATTCCTCATTATGCGGACGGACATCCACCTCAAAACTCCACGCGCTCCGCTCCTGCTGCACCAAAGCCCAATACGTCTCCGCTATCGCATCCGGCGCAAGCAGCGGTTCATTCGGTTTCAGCTGATACCGCTCCCGGACACCCGGCGTATCAATAACCCCATCAATAATTACATGTGCGACATGGATGCCGTGCGGCCCCACCTCACGTGCAAGTGCCGATGCCAAGCCGCGCGTCGCAAACTTCGCACTGCTGAACGCTAACGCGCCCGCTCTGCCGCGCACGGAAGAAGTTGCCCCCGTGAACAGAATGCAACCCCCGCCTTTCTCAAGCATCCCCGGCACCACCTGTTTGGAACACAGAAACCCACCGAGTGTGCAAACCCGCCATGAACCTTCAAACGCCTCCGGTGTGAGGTTCGCGAAAGTCCCCCAGGCCGCGTTGCCCGCGTGATTAATCAAAATATCGGGCGCACCTAATTCCTCACGAATGCGCGCAAAACTCCGCGCTACCTGCGCCGCATCCGCAATATCTGTCGGAATAGGTAAGGCTGTCGCACCTGTCTCCGCCAATTTTCTTTCCAAGTGATGAATGTAGGCCGCTGAGCGCGCGAGCAACGCAACGCTGCATCCTTCGTGTGCAAATTTACGGGCGAGTGCCGCGCCTAAGCCAGGACCCACGCCTGAAATGACTGCTATTTTTGACATATTAATTCCTTAGAGGACTTACGCAGACTCAACACCCGTGCATGGAAAAGTAATGGCATTTGCGTCCGGCCTGTCCTTATTCATTTGGTATAAGTGCCGGCAGGCGCGCTTTGAAAGCGCGCAACCTACTCGAGGCCCAGGCGGAAACCGCGCCTACCGGAAACAGAATCTCAGCATTTTATTCATGCCTGAGGGCATCGATGGGATGGAGCTTTGCCGCCTTCCATGCCGGATACGCGCCAAAGAAAACTCCCACAAGCGCGCTGACGACAAACGAAAGGATGCCATACACTGGCGAAATGAGGGTGCGCCAGCCCCACAGCGAAGTCACCGCCTCCGCACCGATTATCCCAACGCCGATACCTACAATGCCGCCCACCAATGCCAACGTCGTTGACTCAACAAGGAATTGGAAAAGAATATCAGAACGCTGCGCACCCACCGCTTTCCGCAAACCGATCTCCTTCGTCCGCTCCGTGACAGAAACCAGCATGATGTTCATAATCCCAATGCCGCCAACGACTAGCGAGACAACCGCGATACCCAAAATCATGTTAGTAAACGTCTGACTCGATTCCTCCAGCGTCTCCATGAACTCCGCCTGGTTTCGGATATGAAAGTCAAGTGTCTTGTTCGCGGCGATTTTGTGCTGCTTGCGGAGTAACTCGGTTACCTCCGTCTCAGCAGTCTGAATAAGTTTTTCGTCATTCGCCTGTATGCTAATGCTGGAGAGATACTCTTCGCCGAAGACCCGCTTCATCGCTGTCGAATACGGGATGAAAACCTGGTCATCGGGATTCCGCCACCCGCTCGCGCCTTTCTCCTTCATCACGCCTAAAACGTGAAACCCTATGTTCCGGATCTTGACAGTCTTGCCGACCGGGTTCGTCTGCCCGAACAGATTGTCGGCAACGGTTTTGCCAAGCACACAGACACGCTGACGATAGCGAATATCCCGCTCCGAGAAAAAACCACCGTCCGCAACCGTAAAATTTGCCGTTACCAAGTATTCAGGGGACGTGCCGACGATGGTGGTGTTCGTATTCTTATTCAGGTATTTCACCTGCGCGCGTTTGCTCACCTCAGGCGTGACATACCCGAAACTCTCGCCACGCTCCTGTAACATGGCGATGTCTTTGACAGTGAGGCTTTTCCGGGAATCAGCCGAACCGCGCCCGCGAAACCGGTCTTGCCCAGGCCGGACAGCAAGAATGTTCGCGCCCAACGTCTGAATGCGTTCGGTGACAGAGGCCTTCGCGCCTTCACCAATTGAGGTAGTGGTGATAATCGCGCCGACACCGATGATAACGCCTAGCATCGTCAAAATAGACCGGAGTTTATTGGCCAATAAGCCGCTTAATGCATTGGAAAAACTTTCAAAGATACTCACAGTTTTCCTCCTTGTCGCTCCTGCCGGGGAGTCGCGATGTGGACATCGCTCCTACCAGAGGAACGCCTATCTGCCCCTCGGGCCGCCACCCCCGCCCATCCGGCGCATTGTGGAGGCAGGATTCTGCATCCTACGTCGCCACTCTTCACGATTCCCGCCACCGCCGCGCGCGAAACCGCCGCCGATGGCAACGACATCTCCCTCGGCGAGCCCAGAGATAATCTCAGTTTTGTCAAAACTGCTCACGCCAGCGGCGATGGGCTGCGGGCGGCCAGGTTGCCCATCAACTCCAACGACTCTCACCATTTTTCTCCCGCGCATATCAAGGATTGCCTCATTAGGCAGCGTCAGAATGCCTACCTTGTTGACAGCAGATATTTGGACAGAAGCGTTCATGCCGGGTTTGAGGAACGGCATTTTTTCTGCCTCAGGCTTTGTTTCTTGCGCTAGACTTGGTGCTGCATCCGGGGGTTGTTCCTCAAAAAATCCGCCAAAGAGACTGCCCCAATCATCGGCTCCCTCTGTTTCGTCTTCGTCCGATTTCGCAAGGGTGGGTGCCTCTGGCTGCGCCGGAGTCTCTTCAGTCGCGGGCGGCCGACGCATGCCTTCACCACCAGCTCCCCCTTGGGCTTGAGCCTGCTGCCGCATCGCGCGGAAACGTTCGCGTTGCTCCGCTGTCAGATTGGCACTATCACCGCCGGGCCATCCACCTTGGCGTCGCCCTGGGCCACGCGCCGTTTCGCGCGCGCCAACGTTTTTCAATTCGGAAGTGACTTCAAAGGTTGTGACATTCTGGATTACCTGTCCTTGTGGCGCGATTTTCAGGACTTCGCCTGCAAAAGGCATGTCCGGATATGCCTCCACCGTAATCGTTACCGGTTGCCCTATCTGCACCTTGCCGATATCCGTCTCGTCAACTTCGGTGACGACGTAAACGGTGTCCAAGTCTGCCATTGTCACAATCGTCTGTCCCTCTGAAGAGGCGAGGGATGAGAGACGTGAGGTGATAACCTGTCCCTCCTCAACCTTCTTCTCCAAAATGGTGCCGGAGATGGGGGCTTTGATGACGGTATCCTCATACTCAATTTGACGAAGATCGAGTTGGCCTTGGCTGCGTTTAAGCGATGCACCCGCTGTCTCCAGGTCGCGTTCCTTCCGGGCGATCTGTTTCTGGTTAGTGAGTGCGAGGTTCAGCGCGTCTTGTGCTTGCGCGATGCGGTTTTTCTGAAGCGGAATATCCATATCTCGCGATTCTTCAGCGGCCACGCGTTCATTGGCGAGCTCAAGGGCGAACTCCGCCTTTTTAATATCCGCGCTCGCCAATTCCAACTCCGCCTCACTCGCCGGCTGCTCCACTAACTTGAGTTGTTCGGCCGAGGATTTATAGCGTGCCTCTGCGGCGCGTAACTGAGCACGCGAGGCATCCAAGGCGGCTTGTGAAATCAGTTTTTTCTCAAAGAGCTGCTGATTCCGCGCATCCTCCGCCTTCGCCAGATCGAAACTCGCCAAATCTTGCTCCACGGTAGCTTCCGCGCGCCGCTTGCTCTCCTCCCGCACCTCTCCAGACGTGAGCAGTTTGTAACGGATTCCCGCCATATTCAAGCTATTCTCAGCATCCATGATACCACGTTTGTTGGCTACCTTCTCCAGCCGAATCTGCTCGGTGAGTTGTTCCAGCCGTTTCTCCGCCTCGGCGAGTGCCTCGCGGGCTTGCCGAATTTGGATTTTCGACTGCTCGCGCTGGAGCTGGATGTCAATCTCCGCCTGTTGCAAGCGTGCCTCGGAAGCGCGTAAGTCTGCCTTCGCCTGCTCTAAACTAATCTGAACGTAGGTAGTCTCAATCACAGCAACAATGTCGTCCTTTTCAACGTAATCGCCGGCATCCACTTTCAATTCCAAAATCTTCCCACTCGCTTTGGAACTAACTTCAACGATATTCAGCGGTTTGATGGTGCCGGTCGCGTCAATAGTTACAGCGATGTCGCCCCGTGCCACTGTTGCAGTCTGAATTGCCGGCGTATCGGCACCGTTGTTGCCTGCTTTTGTTGCAAAGACGATGCGTCCGACAGCGACTGCGGCTCCCACGACAACCACAATCACGCCGAGAATTGTGATAACTTTCCATTTTCCCATCGCAAATCCCTCCTTTCTAGATGCATCTTTGCTATTTTTAGACAAATAAGATGCAGAAAGGTTCACCTTTTTATCGCAGGGGCATCTTCACGGCACTATCGCGGCGTTCGTGCATGTCCTTCTCCATCGCTTCCGGGTACCGGGCTGGCAGATGCGAGACAGCGTTCAGTTGCTGAAGTGCTTCTCCCGCTAGCCGCCACCCTGCAGCACCCAAGTTATCGCGGAGATGCTCGGCGTGTCTTGCGCCGACAATCACCGAAGTTATAGCGCGCCGCTCCAGCACCCATCGAAGCGCGACTTGCGCGGGACTATAGCCCAACTCATCGGAAACGTCGTAGAGCGTCTGCAGCGTCTCGTCAGCGTTCGCGGCGAAATAGCGTTGCGGATACGCCCATCCCTCGGCGGAACGCGTGCCGCCCTGCGTGCGCTCTCCCAGCCGGTATTTGCCAGATAAAAACCCGCCAGCCAACGGACTCCAGACAACGATGCCCAGCCCCTTGTATTCGCAGAGCGGCACCAACTCTTGCTCAATATCCCGCACGACAAGGCTATATTGCGGCTGATAGCAGGCGAACCGTTCCAAGTTCAGCGACTCGCTAAGCCATAACGCCTCGGACAACCGCCACGCCTGATAGTTGCTACACGCCGTATAACGAACCTTGCCCTGACGCACCAAATCATCCAACGCGCGCAGCATCTCCTCTAACGGCGTTTGCGTATCAACATGGTGAATGTAGTAGATATCCACGTAATCCATCTGCAGCCGTTTGAGACTGTCGTCAAGTGCCTGCATAATGTGGACGCGCGACATCCCTGAATCGTTCGGCCCGGGGCCCATCGGATTGAAAAACTTCGTCGCGACGACAGCATCGCGCCGCCGGCCTTTCAGCGCCTTGCCGAGCAGCATCTCAGACTCTCCATCGGCATACGAATTCGCCGTATCAAAAAAGTTTACGCCAGCATCCCAGGCGAAGTGCATCATCCGGTTGGTTTCCGCCTCGTCTGCGCCGTGCCCGAACGTCATCGTGCCAAGGCAGATTTCAGAAACCTTGAGGCCGCTTTTGCCGAGTCGTCTATATTCCATACTTTTGTTCCTGAAGCGCGCGATTGCAAACCGCGCCTACCAATTCTCGCGGGACTCAGAGGACGCGCCCGCC
The DNA here is from genome assembly GCA_958296135.1 of uncultured Poribacteria bacterium. Lineage (GTDB taxonomy): Bacteria > Poribacteria > WGA-4E > WGA-4E > WGA-3G > AGPOR5. Next base: position 1,103,779 of record CATQHZ010000001.1, on the reverse strand, counting down.
GAGTCCATCAAGACTTCTACTGAACCAGAACTCTCGCCCCTTCTGAGCGGAGCCCTGCCTCGTAAACCTTCATCACTTCCAAGGCGAATTCTAGCGAGCCCCGTTCTGCAGGCTTGCCTTCCAGAATGCAGTCGCAGAAATAGCGCATCTCTTGGTAAAACCCTTGGATGAAAAGCCCCTTGTTTTCCAACGTGCCAAGGCTGTTTTGCGGTTCCCAGACGATAGCACCGCTGTCAAAACCTTCCGGCACGAAACTGGTGCTGCCGCGGTAATCAAAACGCATCCCGCGTTGTAGCAAAACCCTGTCGCCGTTGGTAATCTCCGCATGGCATCCATCACCGAAAAACTGGTAACGCTCCGAGGGTTGTCCGTGGCGGGCACCATCTGCCAAGTGGAAATTTCCGAGTGCGCCGCTGGCGTATTCTAAGATGCACGCGCCACCGCCGCGCCGGCCTACATGCACGGTGACAGCCGAGACTTTCCCGCCGACTGCCACGAGCAGTGACAACGGATGGCACCCGTTTTGGAGCCAATTGGTATGTTCACCCTCGCGGAGAACACGCTTGCCATCTTTGGGGATTGTCATCGGATAAACGCCCAAGATAGTGCGTAAAGGCCCATATCCCGCCGTGCCGAAAATTTCAATGATTTTCTCCGTCGCAGGCATGAACGCCTTTTTGAAGCCGACAACCACCACCTTATCGTTCCGGTGGCGAATGATTTCCTCTACCTCGGCGGCGAACATCCCCGGTGGTTTTTCTAGCCACACATGCACACCGGCATCCAACGCCTCGCAGGCCAGCACCGGGTGCAACCGCGGTGGCACACAGAGGAAGATGGCATCCAATTCCTCGTTCCGGAACATGTCTGCCATGTTCTCATAACACGCCTTCACGCCGTATTGTTCCGCAGTGATTCGGGCACGGGCGATATCGACATCACAAAACGCCTGCAGCCGAATCGGCAGGAAAGTCAGCGTCGGCAAAACGTTCCGATAGCCGTGCAAACCAACCCCGACGACAGCAACGTTCAATCGGTTCTCAAATTCTCTTTGGTAACTCATTGGTTTCTACAATGGACATAAAAATCCACCCTCACCATTTAACCGGGCAGCGCGCTGTCAAGGAACGCATCCAAATCTACCTTCATCCGCGCCAACTCGGCCATGTCAATATACATCATGTGCCCCGCCTTGTAGTACGCCATCGTGATGTTGGCCTGCAAGGACTTGTCCAGCCCAAGATGCGTGAAGGTGTATTCCGTCGCCAAATACGGCGTCGCTAAATCGTAATAGCCGCTGGCGACAAAGACTTTCAACGCCGGATTCATCGTCATCGCCTTGCGGAGCGTATCGGCAACGTTGACATACTGGTTCTGATGTTCATCAAAGTTCCACGGATGGACGCGGCGGCTAAGGATTTCATACGGCAGGTTGGACTCAAATGCCAATTCCCGCCGGACGTAGTCGTTGAGTGTGGCGGTGTAGGCACCCTGAATTATCGCAAAACTCGGGTCGTATTCAACGGACTCACCCGCTGAATCCCGGTCGATGCCCGTGTAGCGGCTATCAAACCTTCCGACGGTGCGTTCCTCGTCGCGGAGCAGCTCCTTGCAAAATCGGGAAATCCCAATCCGCAGGTCTGTCCTGTCGATGTATTCTGGTGACAGGCCGGTATACTCCGCCAGCCGTTTAATAATATCGGCACGCTTGCCGGGCGGAATCTCGGAACCCTGCATCAACGCGAGCGTGTACTCGCCCATCGCGAATTCCTTCACTTCGTCCAAGGTAGCGTAAAAATGGTTCTCAACCTGACCCGGGGCAAGGGGCATTTCCTCGCTGGCTTTCGACTTCTTATGATAAAGCCCGGCTGCCGCGTAAGTCGGCAGAAAGAGGATATAGGGCAAATCGTTGCCGGGGCCAAACAGAATCGTCTGGAAATTCAACACCACCGAGACAAGCATGATGCCGTTGAGGTAGGTGCCGTGCTGCTCCTGCAAATAGCCGGAAAGTCCGCCGGCGCGAGTTGTCCCGTAACTTTCTCCGATGAGAAACTTCGGCGAACTCCAACGTTTGTAACGCCCCAGGTACAGCAAAATAAAATCGCCGACAGACTCAATATCCTTCTTGAACCCGTGGAACTGTTTTGCCTCTTCGCCTGGCACCGCCCGGCTGAAACCGGTGCTAACCGGATCGATGAAAACCAAGTCAGTCTTATCCAAAATGGAGAAATCGTTATCGATAAGTTGATAGGGCGGTTTCGGCGGGGCCTCTGTCACATCAGGCTTGATACGGCGCGGACCGAGGACGCCCAAATGCAACCAGACAGAGGAGGAACCGGGGCCGCCATTGAAAGAGAACGTTATCGGCCGGTGCGCAACGTCCTCCACATCATCGCGGGTATAGGCGACGAAGAAAACAGATGCCTTCGCCTTTTCGCCCTCTTTCTCGCTCTCCTCGCTGAGAACGAGGGTGCCGGTGGTAGCGGTATAGCGAATCTCCTCCCCGTTTATTGTAACGCTATGGTGCGTGACAGAGAGGTTATCTTCGGCAGGCGGCAGCGACTTCTCGTCAGATGCCTTCTCTTCCGTGTCTTTTTTCTCTTCTTGGCTCATACCAAACTCCTTTTTTAGGTGATGTGAAATCATTATAGCATATTTTGCAAAAAAAAGTATTGCGAGAATGTGTGGCATGTGATAAAATAATGAAGTAAAATCAGCGAAGCGCAACTAACTCCCCTACAAGAGGTTTTATGATGAAGAAAATATCATTAAAACAGATGTCTACAACCCTTCAATTCTTCATCACGTTGCTTCTCGCGCCCGCGCTTTCCGCCGCGCCGATAAAAACGCTTTCCCTCGATTTCACGCGCGAATTAACCGAGAAAGGCACAACCGAAACAACATCTGGCACCCTCCACTATGACGCGAAGGCGAAGCGGGTTGTCGTGGAGGTGACAGAGCCACTCTCGCAAATTATGCTCGTAAAAGGCAAGGTGCTGGAAATTTACTATCCCGTGGAGAAGCAGGCGTTTCGGTTCATCTCCGAGGGGCGAATACCGCTCCCGTTTGTGGAAGCCATCATCCAGTCAACGCAGGCGGAATATGGGTTAACCGCGATGGGATATTCTCTGGACAGACACGATGTGAAGGATGCGGTGCTCTATACCTATTGGAAGCCGCCAGAGAAGGCGAAGGATAAACTCGGCGAGGTTCTCCTGGGAATGCGCGAGGATAGGCTCATCTCCGCGGAAGTCAAAAATCCTGATGGCCGTCTTGCCGCAACATCGCATTATCAGCACCACAGCAAACTCGGCGACACCTATATCCCAATGGAAGTAAGTGCTACGCTTTATGCAGGGAAGTCTGAGCCGGTCCAGCGTGAACGTATCCTCTATAGCCATCCGCAGGTGAACGCGGCGCCGCCACATCCGATATTAACCTTCACCCTACCGGCATCCGTGAAGGTAACCGAGGTCAAATGGTAAACTATCTTTCTCTGCTGATGGCTGTCATTCTCGTTTCGCCTGCACTCGCAGGAGAAGCCGATGACCTGGGTTTTATCCGCAAAGTGAACCCTATCATCGCTCTCAACCAAACGCCTAAACCGCAGAAGGCAGGCAGCCTCTCCCATGCCACCCATAGGGCGAGGGCGAGGGCGAGGGCCTGGGCCGCGCCAAGCCGCTTTAACCCGCAAGAAACGTCGGAGCTCAAGTGGGCCGCCACAGGGCTCATTCGGCTCTATCAGAAATTCATCTCCAGCCAAGACAGGCCGACATGCAATTTCCAGCCGTCCTGTTCGCGCTTTGGGATGGCATGTATCCAAAAATACGGTGTGTTGCGCGGCATTTTGCTCACGGCAGACCGGCTCCTCCGATGCAACGGTTCGCAAGCGGCGCATTATCATAAAGATACCGTGACAGGAAAATATGCAGACCCGGTTTCAGCTTATGCGACGTTTTAAGCTTGCGTTCATGATTCTCATCAGCCTCGCGAGTGTAGCCGAGGCGCAGGTGGACTATTACAGCCCCGAAAATGTCCTGCAATTCGCCGATTTCTTATTTGAGGAAGGCGATTATCTGCGCGCCGCCGGGGAGTATCAACGGTACCTCTATTACGCGCGTTTGCGAAGCGCGCCTGAGCAAGCGCAGGGGACAAACCGCCGCGCCACGGGCGATAACGTTGGCATCCACTATCAAATCGCCCTCTGTTATCGTTTTGGCGGGAAACCGAAGCAGGCAATTGATACTTTTGAAACGCTTTTACAGCGGCATCCGCAAAGCACTTTCGCGAGCCGTGCCTACTACCAGATTGGTGTCTCCTATTTCATCATGGAGCAGTTTGCGGACACCGCTCGGTTTCTGCAAGAGACGTTGCCGCGCATCACGGCCGCGCGGCAACACGCCGAATCCCAACAACTCATCGGGCTCGCTTATCTGATGCAAAAGCAGTGGCGCGCGGCAGGCGAAGTTTTCAAGGCGTTGCAAGGAGCAGCGGTAGAATCTGTCAGGCACAAAGCGGCGGAATATCACCATTATGCCGAGCAAGGCGCGCGCCTCCCCAGCCGAAGCCCGTTCCTAGCCGGGCTCCTCTCCACAGCACTGCCGGGAGCCGGGCGGCTTTACACCGGACGCACCAGCGATGCCATCGCCAGCCTTATCGTTGTCGGGTTAACTGGCTGGCAGGCTTACGACGGCTTCAGCAGAGATGGCATCACATCAGTGAAAGGCTGGACTTTCGGCACCATCAGCGGTGCTTTCTATCTCGGCAATATCTACGGTTCCGTCATTGCAGCGCGCGTTTACAATCGCACAGTAGCGAACGAGTTCCTATCAACGCTGTCAATCGAATTTCCGTTTTGACTGCAGGGTGCCCCACGTCGTCGCCAATGTATCCATCGGATTCACAGCCAGCACGCCTTCAATGCCTTTGTCCATTTGCGTGCGCGCGATGTTGGAAATCCGCACCTCGGCCATGCAGCCGAGCCACAGCACATCGTCATTCGGAACAATGTCGCCGCCAATTCAAGTCTACCTTCAGTGGAAACTTCTCGGTAATCAACATGAGCGGAATGCCATCGGCGACTATCCGATAGGTGCGGCTGAGGAACGATTCGGACTCAAGAGGCTTGATAACATCCGGCAAATTGACTCCCTGTTCAACACCCCACCATAACAGTTCGCGGCGGGTCTCCAACCGACTGGTTAACAAAAGCCTGCCGAGCCCTTGTTTACCCGAGGTCACCCCATCCCAAAGGTATTTTGGCAAACGGTGGGGAACAATTTCGGATACCGCATAGGCATGGATGCGCTGCGATTGGCCCGCCGCGGCCGGCGTTTGGAGCAGCACTTCTCGGAAGACAACCTCCCCGCTACACGAAAGTTCCAGCCAAATATGCCCATCCGGTAACGTCTGTTCTTCTTGATGCAGAAGGGTAATCTCCACCGGTGAGAGCGTGTAAGTCTCAATAAAGCGCGTGACGGTGCCATCAGTAGCAAGCAGCGCGCGCTGAAAAGGCGTTAATCGGGCGAGTTCAATGTCGGTTAACGCCTCAGGTCTGGCCTCTTGGCACGTAAAAAGGCTTTCAAGGCGCTTGCTGACTATAGCCTCCGTATCCAAAACAGGCTCTGTTTTCATCAGTCGTTCTCCATTTCTTTTCGTTTGACATCTCAATAGAATTAGGGTATCATTAACTTCGCGTGAAATGCAAACAAATTCCTATTTCATCAACAACAGAAAACGCAAAAATACAATGCTTATCAAGCAAATCACCTTCTCCCTTCTGCTAATGCTCATCGGTTTCACGGTGTCAGCGGATGAGACACCCCTCTCCCTGGGTGCTCATTTCTTCGCCCTCGGCAATTACGATGCCGCCATCACCGAGTATAAACGCTTCCTCTTCTTTCACCCAGATGACGCGCGCGCGGGAGAAGCCTACCGCAACATCGGACTCGCCTATCGCGAACAACAGCTGTGGGAAGAGGCAGCCGCGGCGATGCGCCTCGCTGTCCAACGCGCCACCAATAAAACGGCGAAAACCGAGCGACAACTTGAACTCGCCGTAACGCTCATTGCCAGCAAAAATTATGACATCGGTTTATTGGAGTTGATAAAAATCACGATGCGAAACCCAACGGAATCGCACTATCGGCGCGCCCTATTTTTGCAAGGCATCGCCTATCTCTACCAACTCCGATGGGAAAAAGCGCGCGCCGCCCTGAAACATTACGCGAGGTTACAAGCCACGGCTACCGATTCAGACGCTGCGGAACTTGACGCGCGCTTTGATGCAGCCATAAATGCGCCGCGGAAATCTATGAAACTTGCGAAACTCTTGTCGGTAATCTTACCCGGCGCAGGACAAGTCTATACTGGCAATTGGGCAGACGGCCTCAATGCCTTTGTGCTAAACGGCGCGCTCGGCTTTGCCACTGTTGACGCTGCGTTAGATGCACATTACGTGGACGCAGCTTTGTGGGCAACCGCGCTTTTCCTGCGGTATTATCAGGGAAATTACTACCGCGCAGAAAAGGCGGCGGCGGCGTTCAACGCGCAGGCCTCGCGCCGAGCCGCTGAAGAAATTCTTTCTTACCTTACACACGTTTTTGCAGAAAATAGATAATGCCAACTATCGCCAGCGAAATCATGAACGCCCAAATGTTGTAGACATACGCGAGGAACGCCGCCAGCGCGAGCAATATCCACTCATACCAATGCGTCTTCCGCACAAAATAGCCCATCGTCACCATGGAAAAAATGAGTGTCCCCACGACAGCCGTGACGATAGATAATACATTTTGGGCAAGCGTCCCGCCAAGCAAAATGTGCGTATACGCAAATAGCAGCGGCATCACGTATAAGAGCTTAGCGAACTTGAAACAGGACCAGCCGGTTTGCCACGGGTCTGCCCGGGCGATGGCGGCTCCTGCATACGCACCTAGGGCAACCGGCGGCGTGATATTAGAATCTTGGCTCAGCCAGAAGATGATCAGGTGCGCCGCAATAACGGACACGCCGAGCTCGGGGTTCGTCAGAATCGGCACAGCAAGCTCAGACGTAATCAGATAGGCGGCGGTGACAGGAATGCCCATCCCCAAAACTAGCGATGCCGCGGCGAGGAGCAATACAGCGATAAAGCGGCTATCCCCGGCGACAGATAGCACCAGATCTGGAAAAATCCGTCCCAAACCTGTCAAATCGATGACTGCGACAATAATGCCGATAGTGCCGACAGCCCCGCCGATAGCCAGTGAATTCTTCGCACCGGTAACCATAGCACCCCAGATACGCCTCGGTGTTAAGCGCGTTTCGGGACGGAAGTAACTCACGCCTATCGTGACGAGAATCGCGTAGAACGCCGAGTTGTAGGCGGTATGCTTGGCAAGCAGCATACCGATAAGGGTGAGCAGCGGCAAAAGGTAATACCAGTTCGTTTTGAGCAGCACGGAGAGTTTGGGTATCTCTGAAGCAGGAATACGCGCCAATCCCTCTTTTTTCGCCTCAAAATGCACCATCACCCAGACAGATAAGAAATAGAGGATTGCGGGCACAATAGAGATGAGCGCGATGTGGCTGTACGGCAAACCTGTCCGTTCCGCCATCAGAAACGCGCCCGCGCCCATGACAGGCGGTAAGAACTGCCCACCGACGGATGCAGATGCCTCTACCGCGCCTGCAACATGCGGGCGGAAGCCGGTCCGCTTCATCAACGGAATCGTAAACGTACCGGTTGTCACGGTGTTCGCGATAGCACTCCCCGCGACAGAACCGAAGAATCCGGAGGTAACGACAGAAACTTTCGCCGCGCCCCCGATGGAGCGGCCAGCAAGTGACATCGGAAGATTGATGAAAAATTGCCCAACACCAGATCTCTCTAAAAACGCACCGAAGAAAATGAAGAGGATAACGTAGGTTGCCATCACGTTCGCCATGATACCGAAGATACCGGCCTGGCTGAAAAAGCAATACTCAATAACCCGCCGCAGCGTAAAACCTTTGTGCGCAATTGCTTCTGGCATGGCGCGGCCGAACAGCGCATATAAAATGCCCACAGCAGCGATGATAGGCAGCCCCCATCCTACCGTGCGGCGGCTCACTTCAATGCTGACAATGATAGCCACCGCGCCCATCGCAATATCCAAACGCGTATACGCACCCGCTCGGTTTGCTAAATCGGGGTATTCTACTATCCAATAACCCACCGACAAGACACTCAGCGCGACTAGCAATATATCCACCACGGATGGCCGCGCATCAGGCGACTTCGGACCAAACTTATAGAACAGTCCGATCAGCGCGTAAGTGACAATCAGATAGAAACCGAGATGATATTGCTCCGCCGCTGTCCCGAAGCCTGCGCTATAGATATAAAAAAGGACGAGGCAGACCGCGCCTATTTCAAAAATCCATTTTGCGATGCCTTTCATTTCAGCGCGTTGGGCTTCAAGCCCGCTAACCTCTTTTGTGTCTGTTTGTTCCATGTTTTCTTCCATTTTTTGAGGATGTTGCTCTCATTATTATACACGGAATCGGGGAAAAATCAAATCATTTTCCCCACTTGACAGCGTCATCTAGTTTTGGATTTTCTGCAAAAGCGGTTTTCTATACCCGCCCGCCGGTCAGAATGAGTCAAGACCGGGAGGGCTCGCCTACTGGGAAAACGAAATGGTCTTGCCCACTTGACAAACAGACGCGAAACGGTTATCATCATACCTAGGTTCGTACCGAAAACCTAGTCACAGATATACGGAGAGAGACATGATTGCACAGAAAATGTTATCAAACGCTTTGCGAAAGACAAAAATCGCCATTTTTCTCTGGCTCATTTTGGGGAACGCAACCGCGCAATCTCCAGAAGATTTTTACACGCGCGGCACGCAAGCAGCCCGCCGAGGCCAATACGCGCAGGCACTTCACCATTTTCAGCAGGCAATAGCACTAGACGCAGGCTCCGCCAAGGCGCACGCCGCCCTCGGCACAGTTCACTTACAAATCGGCGAGTTTGTTAAGGCAGAAGCGGCACTGAAACAGGCACTGAAGATAGAGAGCCAGCACCTACAAGCGGCGGCGAATCTCGCGCGCCTCTATACAAAAACCGAACGTGTGGATAACGCTATCCGGCTCTACCAGAAACTCATCCGACAGCACCCGGATGCACTGCAGGTACGGCTTGGCCTGGCAGCTGCCTATCAGCAGGCAGACCGGTTTTCAGATGCGCTCGAGGCGTATCACGAGTGCCTCCGCCGTTCCCCGAAGTTAGCGGCGGCGCTGACGAACCTCGCCTCATGTTATGAAGCGGTAGACAGGCAAGAGGAAGCAATTCGCTATTACAAAGCGGCGTTAACTTTGCAGCCCGAACTCCCGATGGCGAACGGCAACTTGGGTGCCATCTATCAGCAACAAGGGGAATTGGACAAGGCACAACCGCTGTTGGAGAACGCAATCCGGCTCAATCCCGATTTCACTGCCGCCCGTTACAGACTCGGCTTAATCCTCACAAAGAAGCGCGAATTTCAGCGCGCCGCCGAGGCATACCGCATCGTCATCGCGCAACAAGCAGAACATGTCGGTGCCTACTACAACCTCGCGCAAGCCCTATTCCGACTGAAGCAGGTGGAACAGGGAAAACGCGCAATGGAAACCTACCGCCGATTAAACGCCATCGCGCAAGAAATCGACACGCGTGAGCGCGCAACCCTCAATGAACCCAGCAATCCGCAAAAGCAGTATCAACTAGCGATAACCTACGAAAAATATGGGAAATTCGATAAGGCGATTGCGGCGTATCGGGAAACGATAAGGCTCCATGCCGCAGGAGGCGGGACATCGGCCCCCGCTAAAGATTACCGCGCCGCCGCGTTCTACAAACTCGGAAAACTGTTCTTTCGCGAACGCAGATTTCAAGAAGCCGAAACCGCCTATCTTGAGGCAATCGCGCTCGCGCCAACTCACGCCGCGCCGCACGCCGGTTTAGCCGCAGTCTACTATCTACAAGCACAGTTGGATAAGGCGTTCGCTGAATACCAGACGGCTCTCGCGCTTGACGCTTCGTTAGCGACAGCGCAGGCCGGCATTGCCGCTATCCACCACCGCCGCGGCGAGAGTGACGCAGCAATCTCGGCGTATCAGGCGGCGTTAACGCTAGATGCAGCAGCGCACTACGCGCTCAACGGACTGGCAAGGCTCTATATTCAGGAGAAAGTCCAGATACAAGAGGCCATCGCCTTTGCCCAAAAAGCGTTCCGTTTGGCACCAGCACCGCAATATTTACAGACGCTCGCGTTGGCATATGCTCAAGCCGGTGAACATCAACAAGCATTCAAGGCAATTCATGCGGCGATTAAAATGTCGCCGCAACATGAGGCTTTCCGCCAAACTTTAGCAGAAATTGTGGAAGATCAGAAAGCGAATCGGCCAAAAAAGTAAAAAAGAGTTGATTTTTTGCTCGGAATATCGTATACTCTTTTTGTGGGACATACCCAGCGCGCATCGCGACGGAGAAATCATAATGGAAAACCAAGAATTCCAGCAACACGCCCCAAAATGGATGGAACGCATGGAAGAACGTGTCAACAGGCAGCTCGGCGCGCTTGAGCAAGACGTGAGTTGGATCCAAGGCAAATTAGAGGGACGCTCTGAATTGTCGCGAACATTGCAATCGCCATTAGCCCCGTCGTTCTCATCGGAAGTTTGTTGATAAGTTTTTTCAAACGATAGATATTATGCTCCGTTTCCTTACAACCCTCCTGCTCTTGCACCTACTGTTGACATCCCTCGTCCTTGCAAACACAGCACTCCAATTTACCGATGTAACGCACGAAGCTGGCATCCACTGGACGCACATAGACGGCCGCAGCGGACAAAAATACTTCATGGAGACACTCGGCTCAGGTGCCGCGTTTTTTGACTACGATTTAGATGCAGACCCGGATTTGTATCTCGTCAACGGCGCGCCGCTCCCCGGTTACGAGGCATCTGTCAGGCAGCATGCCAGTCAACTATCCGGACAGATGCTGCCACCCACTGTAAGGGCGGATTTCTATAGTTTCCGCCCAACGAATTCCCTCTTCCAAAACAACGGCGATGGCACGTTCACCGATGTCACCGAAAGCGCGGGTGTCGCCGATACCGGTTATGGACATGGCTGCGCAGTGGGGGATTACGATAACGATGGATACCCAGACCTCTACGTCACAAACTACGGGAAAAATCGGCTTTATCGGAACAATGGCGATGGAACGTTCACCGATGTCACCGAAAAGGCGGGTGTCGCCGAACCGCGCTGGAGCACCAGCTGCGCCTTCGCCGACTACGACAGCGATGGCCACCTCGATCTTTACGTCGTCAACTATATTGTCTTCAGCATTGAGGAGAACCCATGGTGCGGACTTAAGGAGAAAGGCATCCGGGCTTATTGTGAACCCGATAACTTCCCGGCGCAATCGGATACGCTCTTCCGCAACAACGGCGACGGCACGTTCACAGACGTGACGAAATCCGCTGGCATTTACAACACTACCGGCAAAGGGCTCGGCGTTGTGTGGGGTGACTATAACAACGATGGCGCGCCGGATATCTACGTCGCCAACGATTCAACCGAAAATCTCTTTTACCGCAATAACGGCGATGGCACTTTTGAGGAAGTGGGGTTTATGCTCGGTGTCGCACTCAGCGAAAATGGTGCCGCCGAAAACGGAATGGGCACCACGTTCGGCGATTGGGATAACGATGGATGGTTGGATCTCACCGTCACCAACTATGCCGAGCAGACGAATACGCTCTACCACAACGACGGCGACGGCTTCTTCACGGATGCGACTGCCACCACAAAAACAGCGCAGATTACCTATCCGTATCTCGGCTGGGCAACGGCGTTTATTGATTACGATAACGATGGGTATCACGACATTTTTGTCGCTAACGGGCACCTACACGAGAATCTAGCGGCACTCGGGCAGGAAGGCACCTACGGGCAGCGCAACCTGATTTTCCAAAACCAGCACGATGGCACGTTTACGGAAGTCTCTGAATTGCTAGGCGAGGGACTGCAATTCGAGGATGTCAGCCGCGGTGCCACATTCGCCGACTACGACTTGGATGGCGACATTGATATCTTCGTCACCAATGCTAATACGCCGCCTCGCCTGCTGCGAAACGAGGGCGGAAATCGAAACAATTGGCTGCAAATCCGATTACCAGCGAAGGCAATCGGGACGCGCGTCAAAGTCACATCCGGAAATATCACCCAAACGCAAGAAGTGCGGAGTGGGGACGGCTACCTCTCACAGCGGGAACTCAAACTTCATTTCGGCATTGGCGCGCACGAGCGTGTGGACAACGTTGAAGTCTCGTGGCAAAACGGCGCAAAACAGAACTTCCAAAATGTCCCATCAAATCAAGTTTTTCGTATTTCGCAAGGCGTTCGTTGAAGGGCTCCGAAACTTCAACACCAACCTACCAGAGCCCTCATCGACGCTATTGATGCTAAGGGAGGAAAACGAACGTGGATAACCTTGTTGAACGTCATTACTGGAGAGCGGTGACGTTTCTGGTGCTCCTCATTTTAGCCGGGAGCGGGTTCTGGGGTTTGCGGCGGTTCAATCCGGGGCTGTTCCTTGGCAAACCAGAGCTCATCGCCACGCCGCCAGAGGCAGAGAGGCATCGCACTCAGAAAACGGCTCCTACCCAGGAGCATCGCGCTCGGGAGCCCGCACCGAAGGCTACAGAAAAACGCTCTCAGTCACAGCACCTCAATATTAACACCGCCACTGCCGCAGAACTTGAGACACTCCCAAAAATCGGACCACGGATAGCACAGAGGATTGTCCAATACCGCGAACAGCACGGGAACTTCGCCACCGTAAACTCCCTCCAAAATGTCAGGGGAATCAGCAAGAAGACGTTGGAGAAATTGCGGCCTTTTATCGGCGTGGAATAAGCTGCCCGTTCTCTGTGAAAATGCGACGCACCGGCACATCCCACGATTGCGGGAAAATATCCGCAACCAACTGCACCTGATAAGCGAGCCCCACCGCAACGGCATTCGGGCACCGCGGGAGAAACCTGTCGTAGAACCCTTTGGCATAACCGAGCCGATAGCCTCGGCTATCAAAGGCGATGCCAGGGACGAAGACAAGCTGCAGTTGCGCCGGTGAAACGATCGGACAGGCTTCTTTCGGCTCCAACATGCCGTAAGAGTGACGAACCAAGTCGGTTCTCACATCACAAATCTGCCGGGGGATAAGTTGCCGACGCTGCATATTGACTACCGGCGCGCAGACCTGGGCTCCGCCACGAAGCAGTTGCTCAAGCAAACCGATAGTCTCAACTTCGCTTCCCATGCTCAGATACACCATCACTCGCGTGTAGGCGCACGATGCCGCCGAACCAGTTTGCATCCACTCGTCAACGTGAAAGGCAATCCGCTGGCTCAGTGTTGCGCGCAGCCCGGAAGGAAGTTGCTCGCGGCGGCGAAGCGTCTCAGCACGAAGCATCTCCCGTCTTGGTGTTGACGCATGGCGAGAGACAGGCACCTGTTTTACGGTTGTGAAGTATTTCTCTGTTGTCGTCATCTTTGACATCATTTGGTACCTCCCTAATGCCTCCTTCTTGTAGGCGAGCCCTCCCGCGTCTCGATGCAATACCGTAGGCGAGCCCTCCCGCATCTCGATGCCCCCTTGTAGGCGAGCCCTCCCGCGTCTCGATGCTCCCGCGTCTCGATGCTTCTCGCTACTTCTGGTACCGAACTTTCCCGCAGACTTCCACGGTATCCACAATTGCCATGATAACCGCGTCTACCGGCTTATTGGCTGTCACCCGTGTCTGCCGTGCCGAACTGCCCGTTGCCACGAGGACTATCTCCCCGATACCCGCGCCCACCGCGTCCACTGCAACGGTATACTTCCGGTCTAATTCGCCATCTAAATCCACATCTTGGACAATCATCAACTTGCTGCCGACGAGTTTTTCGTCTTTTTGCGTCGCGACAACTGTCCCCGTAACTTTTCCAAGTATCATAAAAAAAATTCCTTTTTTTCGTTCAGGACTTCGCAAATTCCAAACTCCCTATCCGGTAGGCGGGGCATCCTTGTCCCGATACCCTATTATACCCGAACCGATGCCGGTAGGCGGGACATCCTTGTCCCGATATCCTTCCCGCGCGTCAAAATTATACCCGAAACCCTCTTAAATTTCAAGCAAAGTTTTTCAAAAGTTTGACAAATCCCTTCTTTTATGTTAAACTATTCTTACCGCGAAAATCAATGCTTTTATCATTCGGAGGACGCTTTGGCCCGGAATCAAGCAGACGTAGTCATCATCGGGGGTGGCATTATCGGATGTGCCATCGCCTACAATCTCGCCAAGCGGGACGTAAACACGCTCGTCATTGATAAAGCACCGCGCGTTGGCACGGAAGCATCCTGGGCAGGCGCAGGAATTCTCACCTCGCACGCCTCAACGCATGAACCGTACCCCACGCTGTGCCGCGCAAGCCTCGCGCTCTACCCCGCACTCGCAGCAGAACTCAAAGCGGAAACGCAGATAGATATTGAGTTCATTCAAGCCGGCACGCTGTCTGCCATCTTTCATCCTGATGAGGCAGCAGGATTAATCGGGTTAGCCGAACGGCGGGTGAACCGCGGCTTTTCAGCCCAGGTCTTGACAGCCGAAGAGGCACTGCGCTTAGAACCAGCACTCTCAACCTCTATTCAGAGCGCAGTGCTATTCCCAGAAGATGCACAAGTGCGCAACCCAAAACTAGTTACGGCGTTCGCGAAGGGGGCTGCGCAACTCGGAACGCGGTTCAAATTAGGCAATCCTGCCGCCGAGTTCATCCGAGAACACGGGCGCGTCGTCGCCACCGTCGTCAACGGCGAACGCATTTATGCAGACACCTTTGTCATTGCCGCCGGGTGTTGGGCAGGGGCCGTCATCGGGATGCTCGGCTGTCCGATACCCATCGTGCCGGCGAAAGGGCAAATCGTCCTCGTCGAGGCGATGCCACCGCTCTTCCACCGGCCAATCGACGGGCTCGGCGTTTACCTCGTGCCGCGCGCAGACGGAAAACTCCTCATCGGCGCAACGGTTGAATTCGCCGGCTACGATAAAAGCACAACGGTGGACGCGGTTAAGCAGCTTATCGATGCGGGGATTGGCATCGCACCGGCTCTCGCGCAAAGCACCTTTGTGCAAACGTGGGTAGGACTACGGCCCTACGCGAAAAAGGGGCCCCTCCTTGGCTATTTGCCGGGACATGAGAACGTCGTATTGGCATCCGGCCACTTCAAAAACGGCATCCTCCTCGCGCCGATTACAGGGCAGCTCATCGCGGAATTGTTGACGACAGAGGAGACATCGCTGCCGCTGACACCATTTCAGCCGCAAATGCAGCACGATGCAAACGGCGCAGCTTAAAAAAACAACTTTTTTCATTTTAAATGAATTTTTTCAAAACAAGTGGGTTAAAGGTTCTAGTGTTTTTTAGTCAGATCGAAAACCTATAGGCGCGATACACGAAAACATCGCGACTTTGAATGAATTGGGCCCGGATGAAGTTTTAGTAATCACTCGGACAATGTTCCCGGGCTGCCTGCAGCGTCACTGCAGCCATTGCGCCTGACGGTAAGCGCGGATGTCGTTCATATCCGCCCATCTGTTCGGAATAAACCGATTATTTTTTTTAACTTCACGTAAGCTAAACCTAAAGACGAAGGAGGTCAAAAATGCGTCAGTACATTGAGTTTTTCACGGAGGCACTACCGCCGAAGGCAGGCGTGCAGGAATACCGCGCCGCGTCAGAAGACGAACAGGCGCGCCTTATTGGGACCGGAACTTGCTTAGGGCAACGCTTCAAAGCGCAGCCCGCTCTGAAACAACGGAGACGGTACCGAACCGGGAGCGAACGAGCAGGCACCCACCACAACTACAGAAAGAAGGGAGGTTGGCCCGCCTTCGCTTGAACGCTCCTCACCGAGGAGACAAGCATGCAGCAAACTGACGAACAGTTGATGCTATCTGTCAAAGAAGGCGACAGAGACGCATTTGAAATTCTAACGGAACGGCACTATTCAAACACCCTAAACTTTATCTATCGGTTTGTCAAAAACCGGCAGCTCGCGGAAGACCTCTGTCAAGAAACGTTTCTCCGACTCTGGCGCAGCGTGCCAAACTACCGGCCACTCGCCAAATTCCGCACGTTTCTCTATCACATCGCCAAGAACGTCTGCTTGAAGCAACTGGCGAAAGAACAGCGGACCCCGCATTTTGAATCGTTGGACGCATCCTTCGATGAAGACGATGAGGGCGACTCCCGCCCAATCGCGACAGCAATTGCAGATACGCACTACTCCCCGGAAACAATCATCATTGCCCGGGAAACGCGCGAGAAAATCCACGCTGCAATCAACAAACTGTCGCAAGAACAAAAAGTGGTGTTTCAACTAACAGAACTGGAAGGGTTGTCGTACCAAGAAGTCGCGGACATCGTCCAATGCCCGATTGGCACGGTGGCATCCCGCAAAAACGCCGCAATCCGGCAGCTCCGTAAGATGTTAGCGCCTTATCGCGCAAACGAAGTCTAGTCTGCGTGACGAACACCGCTGAACAAACTGGCACCTCGGCGAAACGCGCCGAGGTGCCTTTTTTTATTGACTATTTCCTGCAAACCTGATAGGATGTAGGAAGATTTAGGCATCCCAGTAGTGATCCCTATTTGCATCGCGCTGCAGCAGTTGTTAGAAACATGGCAGAGGACAGAACTTCGCCCTACAGGAAGACGCGGCTGTCCAGACAGCGCACGAAAACTGAAAACGAAACGGCTCTCGCTATCCTCAATCTGACCTGGAGAAGACATCATGGACAACATCCGAATCGCATTCATCGGCTGCGGCGGAATGTCATCGCAACTACAACAGTGCATCCCGATGGTGCCCGAATTTGAATTTGTCGCCACCTGCGATATCGTCGCAGAAAAAGCACAAGCGAACGCCCGAAAATTCGGCGCACTCCGCCATTACACCGACTACGATGAAATGCTCAAAAACGAAGAACTGTACGCCATCGCCGTGGTCGGCCGCCCAGAGGATAAACTACATCGCGACATCGGCATTGAATGCTTGCAACGCGGCTATCATATTTATACGGAGAAGCCACCAGCTACTACCCCTGAAGGCGCGAAAATGCTGGTAGATGCCGCCGCTGAAACCGGCAAAACGGGGATGGTGGGCACAATGTGGCGACACGCACCCGCACATCAGATTGCCAAGCAGCTGATGACAGAAGCGGAATTCGGAACGCCGTGCCAATATCATACCCGATACCTCGCGCCCAGCCCGCGCTTACGCGAAACGACATCGCCTTTCGCATGGCCCTTCATGCTCGACCAGGGTATTCACCCCACCGACTGCATGCGGTTCTTTATGGGACAAGTCAGCGAAGTGTTCGCGATGGGAGAGATTAACGAAGCCACCGGCACCGTATCACTCTCTGTCAATCTGCGCTACCAAAACAGCGGCATCGGCACGATGACACTCGGCACCGGGCCCGCTTTAGAAACCATGGTCTTCGTGAAAGGCACGGGAGAACAGGCGATTCAGGTGTTAGAGACGCGGAAGCTGCGCCGCTATCGCATGCCCACATGGCTCGGCACCGGCGGAGGATACGCCGATACGCCTACCGAAGAATGGGAACTCAACACCGCTCTCCACAGCATCGGTAGGCCCGGGTACCTGGAAGAGATGCAGCATTGGGCGAAATCGTTGCAAGAGGGGACACAACCGCACGCCAGCCTCGAAGACGCGTATCAGAACATGCGCGTTCTGAAGGCGATTAGCGATAGCGTGGAGACAGGACAAGTCGTGCAATTATGACATGGGCACCTCGTGTAAAACCTATCAAAATCCGCCGGCTCTACCGCGCCGCACGGTTAGGCATCTACGATGACGACGCGCTGCAGGTTGTGGGATGGGAACTCCACGCGCGCTGTGCCGACATTGCGACGGTAGCCGATGTGTTCCCAGAAGGACGCGTGCCGTGCCCGCAGTGCCGTACCAAAGTCCAACGACGCATCAACGCGCGCTTTCGGAAAAGCACCGGCAGCCTGCACGTCAATTGGTTTCACTGCCCGCATTGTGCCAAGCGGCTGCTCTGGCAGGACTGCCGGGACGCGCTGCGCAAAACGCCACGGTGCTTTGATTGCGGTACGAACCTCGCTGAGGGAGGCGCGCTTTCTCATCGCGCATCTCGCGTACACGCTGAACTCCACTGCACTTGCGGAAAGAGATGGACGTGGGACACATACCGCCGTTCCATTCGGGCCCGCGTGCGATTACCGTGCCCACACTGCCTTCACGTCATCCGCAGACCGGAGGCCGCCGTGACTCATAGGGCAAAAGAAGCACTCTTGAAAAGCGCGCGTACCGGAGAAATAGATGAACTATACTGCCCAAAATGCAACGAAGTCGCACTGCACACGAAGGGACATATCCACTGCACCGCGTGCGGCTACAAACGCCGCTGGCGAGCCTACCGCAAAAGCCTCAAAAAACGCGACGAAAAACTGCAGTGCACGGCGTGCAGACATACTTTCACCTGGCAGGCGTGGCGCAAAAGCGCACGCTCCTTGAGAACCGGCAACCCCCAACCGGCGCGCGAATTCGCTGACAAATGGCCCAAATGCCGCACGCCGCAGGAACGCATGATGCAGATCGACTCTCTCCTGCAAGCATTGCACGGCCGCGGCGCGTTAGCTCCCCTCTTCCTTGACGGAAATGAGGCAAGCATCCGCCAAATGCTTGACGAATTCGCCACGCAAACATGAGACCAGGTGTAAGAGGGAATTAGCAAGGCTCCGTATCACATCTTTAGCGAAGGATGAGGCTACTACATTTACCATTAAACAGATTGGATATAGGGTCCCTGCAAACGGAATCCCTATACCCAGTCGCTTCCCGCAATCAGAATTTGTTCTGCAGAGTCTTTTTTGCAAAAGGAGGCATCGTCCAATGCGAAAAATCGCGATTTTCATATTAATAATAGTTGGCATAGCGGGCTGGATACTTTACCTAGAGCATGATAAAAAGGCTTTTATTCAAAGTCTGCCGCAACCACCCGAGCCGGTGAATCCGCGTGTGAACAATGCCACCACAGCGGATTCGCCGCCGCTTCAGACCGGAACCAACGCCGGCGAAACTGGAACCGACACTGGCGAAGTCTCATCTGCCGTGGAGCAGGATTCGGTTCAAGCGAACAGTGACAACCCTCTCCAAGAGAACGAGGACATCACGAGGGGTGATGATTCACTCCCGCGCGCCAGGCCGGCAGATCCGTGGCAACAACGGGAGAGTGCGGTGGACAGAACGCCAAATTTAGAATTATCTCCAGACGAGCGAGCCGATGCGATGCAAAATGCGTATCTCGAAATGTTTGGTGATATGCCGCAAGTTTATGTTGCATCCGAGTACCAGCGAAAACTTTTCAAAAACGAGCGAATGACGATTGACGAACATATTGCTGGCGAAGAGGCACTCTTTTACCTCTATCCTCAGCGAAGGCGGCAAATGTTGGAAATGCTCAGGACGATGAAGGCCTCTGGTATCACTCACTTGGACTACGAGGTTGGGTTTAGTGTATCAGAGTTCGCTGACGAAGAAGAGTAGAACGCTGTTATACCAAATTACCTCTGTGGTTCGGGCCCGCCGAGGTGGGCGGCCAAACAGGTTAAAATCGGGAGCTCTTGCCCTATAGATTCGTAATTTCCCAGTAAGGGCAGATGCCGTCTATATCTGCCCTCACGCGGCATGCATGAAGTGCAAAGCATCGCGAAGCATCTGCATTGCACCTCTATTGAAACGCGCATCTCGACACCGGTAAGAGAGACCTCCCGGTCTCGACACAAAGGAGAATTTCATCATGAAACAACTCGTTTTTATCGGAGCCCTTCTCGTTGTTCTAGGCACGATTTGGGTGCTATTCTTAGAGCATGAGAAAGAACGCTTCGAGAGAAGCCTCCCTCAGGTTCCTCAGACCGTGGCTCCACAGCCGCAAAAGGATACCAATTCCTCTCAGGCTGAGCGGGACGATGTATCGGAAACCTCGGCAGGAACGCTCATAAGCGAAGATACTACCGCAGAGACTTCCAGTGCAGACACTGCGAGAAGTCAAGAAGCGGCGGAAAGCGAGACAACGTTCTTAGCTCCCCCTTCATTGATGGAAACGAAGAGCACATCCGCCAAATGCTTGACGAATTCGCCACGCAACTTTAAGACATCTCCGCAAGTGTGACAACTTTGGCACAGAGAGGTATGACAACTTTGGCAGTGTATGACATATTTGACATTGTTGAATGGCGGGATAACATCGCCGAAAAATGCACAATGCCAGCAACATCGCCGAAAAACGCGGCGTTTTTAGAAAATCCCGTGAAAAATACCCGAAAGGGACGTTTAAAGTGCCGATGTTCGAGTTGGCACGGTTCTTGCAACTATGTTTATAGGTTGAGGCGTTCTCAACCGAGTCGGAACGTTTTCCGGCGTATCGGGTAGGGAACAGTCAAGAAGCGATGTTGGGAGCTGTGCCGCTCCTGCCGAAGTGTTCTTGCGGCTGACACCGAGGATTCGCCAACGGGCGGAGTCGATTCACCGATGAATCACGTCAGCACCACAACGAAGACGAGCAAGACACACCGTTCGGAGGAAACCGGGCACCGTTTCCGGGTGTGCTAACGGGAACGTCAGCTGCCGGCATGTCATTGATTTTTCCTTTACCGGTTTCGCCTTTGCGAATATTGAGAGACATTCGCAAAATTTGCTACTCCTGCGCCGATGGCACGTGAGACATGCATGATGTGGCGCGCAACAATTGGAACGCACCAGCGACTCCCGTTCCGCTGAGCAGCTTGAACGCTGCCGGGAATTTTGCTCAATGTCGCTGGTGGTGATTCTCGTTTTATAATTCCGACTTTCTCTTAACGGAGTGGGCGACAGAAGGAGGAAAAACCGATGAAAGCAATAGTGGTAAAAAGCCTTGCACTGGTAACTATCATCGCATTTGCAGTCATGCTTGTTCCGCAACTGGCGGATGCCGATGAATGTAATGATGCACAACTTGCATGTGATGTGGCAAACATTGTCGCAAGTTATGTCTGTCTATCCAGACCTGCTTGGTGTGATTTCGCAGAGGATATTGCAGAAGCGATTTGCAATTGGGCGGATGGTGTCTGTAACTGAGCAACCTCTTTTTTTGGGTATACCGGGTGTGGTGGTGATTTTATCGATTTTAAATTTCACCACCACTCGCCACGACTATTGAGGATTAAACATTGCAAAACTTCCTACGTTTCATTGTATTTATACTTTTCGCACTCGGTTTCCAATTGCTTGGGTGTGTAGACACGCCACCCGACATCACTGAAGCGATTGGTAAAGAGACAACGGCACAGGTTGAGGCAGTCGGCCCGCAGCCGATAGCCACCGAGCCCACAGGGGTGGAAGACATCTTCGTGAAGTTGCAGCGTATGTTTCCGAACGCCATTTTAGACGATGATCTTAAAACTCTCCGAGAAGTGACGCGTTCTCAGCCCTATTTGGATTTTCTGACACAGGAATCTCCACTAGAAGAGCCCTTCCAGACATTTGACGAGTATCTTGAGGTGGCACCACCGGATGCGGAGAGATATCTCCCTTTTTTGAAAAACTGGATCGGTATCCCTACGGACGAAGATATAACAACCGTTCATCAGATGACGGTTGCATCCCGGGAGGCGAATTTTATCCTTTACCGTGAGGATATCGCCGCAGAAGATGTCTGGGAGATTTTCGACAAAAAATTCAAGATTTTCATTGGGCCGCTAGTAAAAGGATTTCTCGAGCGTCATCAACTGAAAGCAGGACAATTTGCCGGTGTTTTTGAACCCTTCGTTGTTCAAACGGAAAAGATGGACGCGCAGTGGCTCCATGAACAGTTTGAAGAACATGGTGTAGATGAAGGGCTGTTATGGAGTGCCATCGGCAATCCCGCGCTTATCGGAGAACTCCTGCAGAATTTGTCCAATCCCGACTTATTCTTGAGATGGGTAGACGAGAAAAGGAAACCTTGACAAGAATGGAAAGCTCAGGAGGTATTATGACTGAAAAGTTAAACCGTATTCTGAGTGTCGCGCTGATACTCGCGGTTGTTGGCGTTGGTGTTTTTTGGGGACTCCAACGCCGAAAATCGGTCACATCTCGTAGTTCTACAGTGCAAACACAAGCACAGCAGGGCTCAGGGCAGTGGGTACGAGGTTTTCTGAGCAAGCGCGCGTTCACCGAGGCAGAAAACCAAAGACTGGAGAAGGTGTTCAAAAGCCAGGCGTATCAGGATTTTTTAACAACGGATCCGAACAGTGTAAAGGATATTTTGGATTTCTTCGCCTCACAAGGTGTTAAACTTCGTTACAATGAATTTCTCGCAGAATTTCATGAGATGTTTCAGGAACATTTCCCACAAGATTCTGCCGATGCACTTGAGCCAAAAATGCGTGAGAAATTATCCACGCTTTTTTGGGAAAGGAACATTCAGTTTGGCACAGATGCTGCCTCTGAAAGTGTTAGAGATGTGATAGTTGAGTTTTTGGTGGAAGAGCCAAATATCGTATGGGCAATGGAACATTTTGAAGGCGACTATTTCGCAATTGGGCGGTGGGCTATGGATGTGCTTCAAAATCCGATACCTCCCGCCGCGGAAGAGCCAGATTTTTCGGATACCCCAGAGCCTCCTATTCCCGCGGAAGACGAATTCGTTAACACGGAAACCGATCAGTACCCCACGGAACCCCGAATTGATGGGGAACCAGTTCAAAGTGTAGCGTCTCCCGCTTTTGACGATTTTGCTTCCACCATAGAAGGCGAAGACGACACCTTCACAGAAAGTGAGGTTGACATTGAAGGAGCACTCACGTCTGAGTCATCTACCGAAGAAAGTCTTGAAACGTTCCTGCGTGGAAGTTTTTCACCAGAGCGGTTCAACCGTGCTATGCAAACCTTGAATCGCTATGGCCCTGAAGAAGGGCTCCGTCGTCTGAAAGCGTTAGATCCGGAGGTCGCTGAACATGTCACACGGTTCCTTCGGAAACAACAGGAGAAAAAGTAAATGAAAAATACCGGTTTTGCATACGGCATTGCCGTCCTCGTTCTTCTAGCGATTCTCGCGGCGTTTATCGCTTACGCCACAGATAGACTCCCGCCGCGTGTGCCTAAGCAACACCCATCCGCGGAGACAGTTGTGCCTACTAAGACACCTCCCTCCGCTGTAAAAGAGAAATCCTGTGGGTGTTGTGCAGAGCGGAAGGAACGGATCCGAAAGCGCATCCAAGAGGCGCGTGAACGCCGGCAGCGGGACAAACAAGATGTCCCCACTGAAACGCAATAGGGAATAGAAGAAAAATCGTAGCGTCAAACACGTGGCACTGCGTCCCCTTTCTGGATCAAACTACCGTCCGACTCAACCCGACTACCGATTTAGCCGCTGTTGCATTTTGACAATAGCGGCTTTTTTCATAGAGAGGAGGCCAAAGTCGCCACATTAGCGCGTATATGTTTCTTGACAGCTTTTCAAAAATGTGATAGGCTATGCGTATCGTAGCGAATATGTCCCAAACAATCCGCCCGTTGGCCGAAACACCAGCGGATACCTACAATGCAACCAGAGGGATAAATCGATGACACAGCAACGAAAAGCGATCGGCAAGACTCCCTCCCACGTCTTTATCGTGGCGGATGAGGCTACCGCAAACGAAGTCCGCAACATCCTTGAACTGCACGGTTACGAATTATCACCGGCAGCATCGGAACCCGAAGACAGCGATGCGTTTCAGCAAATCTCGGCGGCAGTCCCAGAGACGACGGTTGTAGCAGTTCAAGCAGTAGAGCAGCCGGACAACCGCACTTTGTCAACCCCGCGGCCCGACACACCTCGGACCCGCGCCGATTTGAAGGGGACTTACCCCGGTATTGTCGGCGAGAATCGGCAAGTTTTAGCGATGTTCAAGGACATTGAGAATTTCGCTCCGCTCCCTTACTCAGTCCTGATCTTGGGTGAGACCGGGGTGGGGAAGGAACTGGCAGCACAAGCGTTGCACAACCAGAGCGATAGGCGGAAGGAAAAGTTGGTTGTCATGGATTGTGGTGCCATCGAGCCAAACTTGATAGGGAGTGCCCTTTTCGGGCATGAGAAAGGCGCGTTTACCGACGCGCATCAGCAGCACATCGGCTACTTTGAACAGGCAGATGGCGGCACCCTTTTCCTTGATGAAATCGGGGAAATTCCTCTTCAGGCCCAGCCGAATTTCCTACGCGTCATTGAGACAGGCTGTTTCCACCGAATCGGCGGGACAGAAGATATCTCGGTGAACGTCCGAGTCATCGCCGCTACCAACCGAGAACTGCCGAGAGAAGTTCAAGAGAAGCAGTTTCGTGCAGACCTTTATGAACGCCTCAAAACGCTGACTATCTCTGTACCGCCTTTGCGAGAGCGGCCAGGAGATATCCCGGCGTTGGCGCAACACTTTTTGGAAAAAGAAAGCCGGAGCCACCAACTTCCGCTCGGCGAACTCAGTGCAGCTGCACTTGCGTTACTCAAAACCTACGCGTGGCCACGGAATATACGGCAATTGAAAAACGCTATGATCACCGCCATTGTCAACGCGGAACGCGGCCCCATTTTACCGAGGCATCTCCCGGCAGAACTTCAGGGACAACGAGAGCCGCAGGAAGAAGTGCCCGAAGAAGCCCCGAAAACAGACAAGACGTTCGTTGTGAAATTCCCGCTCAAGACAAAGTTGGAGGTAGCATTGGCTGCGTTTGAGAAGGCGTGCATTCTCAATACGTTAGCACGGTATCATGACAATCGCACCCATGCAGCGGCGGCTTTGGGCATAGATTTGCGAACCTTTAATCGCAGGTTAACCCGCCATCAGATTCCACACAGAAACTACGAAGGCGCGGTGGAAAACCGCGCCTACCCAGAGTCACTAGAGTATTCCTGAACGGAATGCATACAACCGCGCACGGTTCAGCACAAACCGAAGCCGCAGCGGTTGCTGGGCATCCGCTAACGTTCGCGATTTCCATTGGACGCGATGCCGTATCTCATCGCCTGTCAACGGCACACACGCATCCCTTGAAAAGCCTTGCTGCACCTTGCCATCATGCGTCAGCACTTCAACGGCGACTTGTCCCGCGCTCGCATCCGCATTAATCTGCAACGCATTGCCCCGCAAACGCAACGGGAGAGTCTCCACCACACCCCCGCTTTCATCGGCATCGAGAGAGACGAAGCCATCTAATCGCCACGTGGCGCGCCCGATGGATTTGCACCGTTCTTTCATCGGTGCTCCGTGAGTATGCTTCGCACCGGTGTAATACCAATGGATGGCATCATCGGTAATAATCGGTTCGGTCGAAGTCCCCATGAGCATCCCCATGTCAAATTCTCCCTCTCCGCCGCGCGGAAGAATCGGAGTTCTGTCGCCATCGGGATAATCCCACGTCACGCCATCTCGGCTGCAAACCAGTTGCGCATCAATGGGGCCATCCACCGGAATCTCATGCTCCGGTGCCCCCGGTCCCGTCACATATAACACCCCCGCGATGCCGATGTAGTTGTCGTGGTAACGAAATCCTGACAAGTTATGGATTTCGGCGCGATTCGCGCCGTATCTCTCCACACCGATTTCATCGTCTTTCTCTGCCGCACCGAACATCGGCGTGAGGGGTGCCCATGCTCCCTCTAGCCGCGGGCTCTCGGTGTAGGCAATCATCCGCCGCGCATCCTTGTCTGTGCCCCGCGTCAGCGCATAAGCACGAAAGAGAGAGGCTTTCTCGTCATAGACGACGTTGAAGCACCCTTCGTTATCCCGCTGCGCAACCGGTTCAAGGGAGTCTGCATCGTCCCATCGAATGCCATCCGGAGACGTGATGAGGAAGACGTTGCGATACCGCCTGCAAAACCCAATTGCCTTATACCGTTTCTCTGGGTTCGGTTCATCATCATCACGGAAAACGGACGCACCGTGCAGGTCCCAGACAATGTTGTTATTTGAATCGCCGTTGAATTCAAAAATGCCGAGGTTCGGCTTCGTCCACGTCAGTCCATCGTCACTCTCCGCGTAGCAAGTGAGATCACCGCGGTCATTCTCAACGAACTTCCGGCCGTAGGCATCGTGCGTCTGTCCATTGAACGTCGACGGATGCCGGGCTGGGCGTGGCACATAGAGCCCCGGAATCTGGTTTGCCTGAAACCGCCAATGCGGCCCCATGCGGCACATATACCACATCCGATACTTCCCGAATGCCTCATCAAACATGACGGTTCCGTAGACATGAACGCGCTTAGACTGGTCTGGCCCGCCGTGTTCCCAGAGGTTGCCGGGGGTAGGCTCTAGGACAGGGACATCATGTTTGACTCCCGGATGCAGTGTGCGCGTCACGCCGTGCTTGTCGGCGAGACGCGCGTCATCAATGAAGAGTTCAGTGTGCTCTGCGTTTAACTTCACCTTGTTTTCCCCTTAATCGCCGCCCAAGTCGTCGTCAGTTTGCCGTTGCTATCCACAGCCAACCCGACAGTGGCGAGTCTCTCAATGTCGGCGGCGTTTAACGCCCGGTCGTATACCATCACTTCGTCAATAATCCCTTTGAAATATCTGGCTCCGCAGCATTCGTCCCATCCGAATTTCAGGTTGATTACCGTTTGCTCAATATGAGTGATGTCGTTATCCGCAGCATCAAGTTTGCCGGTAGCCCTATGATAAACGTAACTCGTCGCTTTATCGGGCGCGATTGCGATGGCAACGAGTGCCCATTTATCCTCAGGGATTTCGGATGCCTCTTTCCAACCCCATGTCTCCGCGGCGTTGTTATTCCAGACGTAAGTCAAAGTGTTATTGGCCGCGACACCCATCCAGAAGGGGGTCCCGCTGCGCCCGACGACAATCCCAGACCAGTCGATCGTCTTCCATCCGTTGATTCTAGCGATGACGGTAAGCGTATCCGTAGTGAGCTCAAACTTATTGTCAACAACGATGTGTCCGCCCCCGCCATCGACTTCAACTGCCCCGTTCACCCATCCATCGTCTACCCATTTCGCGCCTTTCTCAAGCTCGGCATCGTGTCCACTGCCGGATTCGTCGTTTCCGTTCCCATCAAGCGGCCAGTATCCGACAAGTCCTTCGGTAAGCTCCGCCGCAAACGCGCCAGTAGTCCAAAGGCTAACGGCGAGGGCTAAGGCCAGTATCAGTCTCGATTTGTGTCTCATATTGCACCTCATTCGTTTTCGCGTTGAAACAACAGTGCAGCTCTGTTTCAGAACAACACCGGCATAGGTTTCTACATGCCGTTATGATACCCTAAAAGTAGGTTTTTGGCAAGAAAAATGTCCATGCACCAATTTTTTTCCATTTTTTAATTTGACAAAATTTGGCAAATGTGCCATAATTGAAACACATATTCTAACTTGAGGAAACCTGTGACGTTTCTCTCAAAAATTTTAACCGCCCCAACTGATAGAAAAGGAGGCATAACAGTGATTCGCTTTTTTATTGTGATACTCTGTCTCGCGCTGTTGCCCATTGTGACAGTGACTGCACAGCGCGATGATGCCACCGTCGCCGCCCACTGGGACTTCAACGATGGCAGTGCCAAAGATAGTTCCAAAAAGGGAGTCGATGGCAACTTTGCAGGGAAACCGCAGGCTGTCGACGGTATCGCCGGGAAAGCGTTGAAGTTTAACGGCAAAAGTGACGGAATCAAATTACCGGATTCGGCGGATATTAATTCCGGCGGCCCTTACACCGACCGGACAGTTGCAGCGTTGTTCTACTGCGATGATGTCGGCGTGAAAGACCGGAAGCAAGTCATCTACGAAGAAGGCGGGCGGACGCGCGGCCTCGTCATCTATGTGCATGGCGGAAAAGTTTACGTCGGCGGCTGGAATCGCGCCGAATATAACTGGAACGGCGCCTGGCCCTCAGCCGATGTCAAATCCAAGCAGTGGTACCACGTCGGCCTGGTCATACGCGACGCAGCCGGAAAGGTAGAAAGCAAAAAGTTTGAAATGTGGCTGGATGGAAAACGCATCGCTCAGGAAAAAGGCGGGCAACTCCACGCTCACGCCGATGATATCGGCATCGGGCATACCAACCAGAATGCTGTCTACCATGATGATGCCGGCGGCGGCAGTGACATCGACTGGTTCGGCGGGTTGATTGACGAAGTGCTCGTCTACGGTTCCGCGTTTGACGCAGCGGACTTCGCAAAACTCGCGCAACCGCTCAGCGTCGAACCACAGGCGAAATTCACAACAACGTGGGCCCATTTAAAAGCCCAACGCACAGAAAATTAGAGGTATCTTATCTTGCAGTAGGAGAGCCCTCTCTTGCAGTAGGAGAGCCCTCCCGCGTCTCGACATCCTCCCGTAGGAGAGCTCTCCCGCGTCTCGACCCCTTGTAGGAGAGCCCTCCCGCGTCTTGACATCCTCCGGGGTCTCGACTCGCAAAACGATGAGGTCCCTTTTTTCAATTAACCAATACCAAATCGGGTTCTGTTTAGAATTGGGCACTTCCCAACTATAGCGGTGAATTTGGTATAGCACCCTAGGAGATATGCAAAATGGCAAAATTGAGTTTCTTTTCAGTTTTAAGTGTGTTGCTCATGTTCGCCGCCGTGACAACCTTCGCAGCGAAAGATGACGCAACCGTCGCAGCAATTTGGATTTTGACAACGGTGATGGCGAAGACTCCTCCGGAAAAGGCGTGAACGGCGAACTCGTCGGAGACCCGGGGGTTGTTGACGGCATCGTCGGAAAGGCACTGCTTTTTGACGGCGATGGAGACGGGGTGAAACTCCCGGATTCCACCGATATCAACACAGGCGGTCCCTACACCGACCGGACAATCATCGCGTATTTCAACTGCGCAGATGTCAGTATCACCGAGCAGAAACAGACGATTTTTGAGGAAGGCGGACGCACCCGCGGGCTCGTCATCAACGTGTTTGAAGGGCAGCTCTACGTCGGCGGCTGGAACCGCGCCGAATATAACTGGGACGGAGCCTGGCCCTCTGTCCCTGTTGAGTCAAACCGCTGGTATCACGTCGGCTTAGTCATCCGTGAAGCGGGTGAAGCCGTCGAAGCTGACAAATTCGAGATGTGGGTTGACGGAGAAAAGGTTGCCAGCGAAGAGGGCGGGCAGCTCTTTCAGCACGGCGACGACACCGGCATTGGATACGTCAATGCCAACGCTGTCTTCCACGATGAAGATGGCGAAGGCACCGATATCCACTACTTCAGCGGCATGATTGACGAAGTCGAAGTCTACGGCTCCGCTTTTGACGCAGCAGACTTCGCCGAATACGCCGCAGTCGTCACGAGTGTGGAAGCGCAAGCCAAATTCACCACCACCTGGGCGCATCTGAAGGCGCAGCGCACAGTACGGTAGCGTCAGAAAAATTAACGCACATACCATCATTGCCGGTAGGCGCGCTTGCAAACCGCGCCTACCGCGCTAGGCGCAAGCCACGGTAGGAGGGACATCCTTGTCCCGATACGGAACCTTCAGGAGGCAACATGCTAGGCGCAATTATTGGAGACACAATCGGTTCAATTTACGAAGCACAACAAGCACGAATCAAAACCAAAGATTTCCCTTTCTTCGGCAAAGCATGCCGTTACACAGACGATTCAGTCTGCACCGCAGCGGTAGCCGATATGCTACTCCACAATCTCCCACCGGCAGAAACGATGCAGAAATGGTGCCGCGCCCACCCGCGGCGAGGTTACAGCGGTATTTTTACACAGTGGGTTTATTCAGACGTGCCCGAACCCTACAACCTCTTCTATAACGGCGCGGCGATGCGCGTATCCCCAGCGGCATGCCTCAACCGGCGAGAACTCGATGCCGCCCTCGCCGCCTCGGATAAAGTAACAGCAATTACGCATAACCACCCCGAAGGGATGAAAGGCGCGCGGGCCACAACACACGCCATCTGGCTCGCATGCCACGGCGAAAGCCCAGATAACATCCGAAAAACCATCGCCGCTGAATATGGATATGACCTGGGCCAAACGGTAGACGAGATGCGCCCCCACTATGAATTTGATATGACATGCCAAGGCACAGTGCCACCAGCGATTACGTGCGCACTAGAATCAACCAGCTATGAAGATGCCGTGCGGAACGCCATCTCTCTGGGCGGTGATTCGGATACCCTCGCTGCCATCGCCGGCCCCATTGCCGAAGCACTCCACGGAATTCCTGACGAACTGAGAGAAGAAGCAGAAACTCACTATCTTACCGATGCCCTCGGGGCACCGCAGGACATCCTTAGAATAACGCGCGAAATGTATCAGGCCGCCGACAAATAAATTCCCCGTTCCCCGGGGCCATCCCACGCAAGGCCCCTGAATTCCGCTCGCCGAACTATGCACATTATCCGCATCCAGACACTCCTCCTCATCCTGACTCCGTTATGCGTATTTGCAGCGGAACCGCGCATCCACTTCACCGATGTCACCGAAGCCGCGGGCATCCGTTTCACGCACGACAACGGCGCGACAGGAAACTTTCACCTACCCGAAACCCTCGGCGCAGGCGGCGCATTCCTTGATTATGATAACGATGGACACCTCGAGCTCTATCTGATAAATAGCGCAGCACCCAACGTCCTCTACCGAAATAACGGCGATGGAAGTTTCACCGACATCACCACGATAGCCGGTGTCGGTAATGAAGATAGTTATGCCCACGGAGTCGCCTGCGGCGATTACGATAACGATGGCAACATCGATATTTACGTGACAAACTTCGGGGCAAATCGGCTCTATCGGAATAACGGCGATGGAACGTTTACCGATGTCACTGAACAAGCGCGCTTGCAAACCGCGCCTACCGATGCACGTTGGAGCACCAGCGCAACCTTCTTTGATCACGATAGCGATGGACACCTCGAGCTCTACGTGGTTAACTACCTCAACTACGCGTTAGACACGCCCTACCCTCCCTGCTTGGAGAACCCCGCTTCAATAGGAGCTGAAAAGGTGCGCGGTTACTGCCACCCCAAAAACTTTGAAGGCGCACCAGACCGGCTTTATCGAAACAACGGCGACAGAACGTTTACCGATATCACCGAAGCAGCGAACATCCGCGACCCGGGCGGCATGTTCCACGGAAAAGGGCTAGGCATCGTCGCCGCGGATTTCAATATAGACGGCCATCCCGACATTTATGTCGCCAACGACGACACGCCGAACTACCTTTTCTATAACAAAGGCGATGGCACGTTCGCTGAGATTGCCATCCTCACAGGGTGTGCCTACAGCGCAGACGGCATCGCGCAAGCAGGCATGGGCGTAGACGCTGGCGATTACAACGGCGACGGAACTCTTGACATCTTCGTTACCAATTTCTCTTACGAGACTAACACGCTCTACCGGAATAACGGCGACAGCACCTTCTCCGATGTCAGTTATCAAGCCAAACTTGGCGAAGAGAGTTATCTCTACCTGGGGTTCGGCACCGGCTTTTTTGATGCCGATAACGACGGTTGGCTGGATATTTTCGTCGGGAACGGACATATCTTTCCTAACATCGCGCAGATGACAGATGTACTCTCCTACGCGCAACCAGACCAGGTGTTCTGGAACCGCGGCGATGGCACATTCATCCCAGTAGAAGCGGCTCCCACAACGCAACACCCTGGAGTCAGCCGCGGCACACTCTTCGGCGATTACGACAACGATGGCGATACAGACATCGTCGTCACGCAGCTAAACGGAGACGTGAAACTGTTGCGAAATGAAAGCCAGCACAATTGGCTTCGGCTCAAACTCGTTGGCAACGTCAGCAACCGAGACGGCATCGGAGCGCGCGTCACGTTGACGCTCGGCACCACATCACAGGTGCGCGAAGTACGCCGAAATGCCAGCTACCTCTGCAGCAATGACCCGAGGCCGCTCTTTGGGCTTGGAGAGAGCACTGTCGTAGATAAGCTTGAAATTCGCTGGCCAAGCGGTATCGTGCAGGAACTAGAACACCTCCCGGTAAATAGAGAAATCGTCGTGACAGAGCCCATGCCTCCTGCCCAACCCCCCGGCCTCAACAGGTAGGAGAGACCTCCCGCGTCTCAACTCTCCCCGGTAGGAGGGACATCCCGCGTCTCAACTCTCCCCGGTAGGAGGGACATCCCGCGTCTCGACTCTCCCCGGTAGGAGGGACATCCCTGTCCCGATGTAGGAGAAACCCCCCGGCCCCGATGTCTCCTTGTAAGAGAGACATCCCGCGTCTCGACTCTCCCCGGTAGGAGGGACATCCCTGTCCCGATGTAGGAGAAACCCCCCGGCCCCGATGTCCCCTTGTAGGAGAGACATCCCGCGTCTCGACTCATCCTTGTCGTCCCGATGCATTCAGGCCTCACTGCCAAAATGGCACGACAAAAACTGGCATGAATCTTGCTATTACTTTAATGAATCACCAAATCAGGACTTACGCAAATACTACTGCGAATCACAACCGGAGGCACACCATGAGATTTGACAGATGGACTATCAAGGCACAAGAAGCACTGCAGACCGCGCAAAGTCTCGCCAGCGAAGCACAAAGCCCAGAACTCGGCGTTGAGCACCTCATGCTAGCACTGATTGCGCAAACCGATGGAATTGTCACCCCCATTTTTCAGAAACTGGGGGCGGATACCGCCGGAATTACGGCAGCAACCGAGGCAATCGTTCAGAAGACACCCAAAGTGCAACGCACCGGCTCCGAATTGTACATCGCCGCCGCGCTCCAATCCGTTTTGGACAACGCCATGAAGGAGGCGACAACGCTCAAAGACGAATACGTCAGCACCGAGCATCTCCTCATCGCTTGCGCCGAAACGAAACAGGCGGAAACCGGACAAATCCTCCGCGATGCAGGTGTCACAAAGGACAAAATCCTCAAGGCACTCGTCGACATCCGCGGCAACCAGCGCGTCACCGATCCGCACCCGGAAGACAAATACCAAGCACTCACCCGATTTGGCCGGGAACTCACGCAGGAGGCACTCGCCGGCAAACTAGACCCGGTTATCGGACGCGACGAGGAAATCCGCCGCGTAATGCAGGCACTGTCCCGCAGACGCAAAAATAACCCGGTCCTTATCGGTGAACCGGGTGTCGGCAAAACGGCGATTGTAGAAGGACTAGCGCAACGCATCGCAAACGGCGATGTGCCGGAGACGCTACGTGAGAAACGCCTCATCGCCCTTGATTTAGGCGCGCTCATCGCCGGGAGTAAATACCGCGGCGAATTTGAAGACCGGCTCAAGGCAGTACTCACCGATGTAGAACAGGCAGAAGGCCAGGTCATCCTCTTCATTGATGAACTCCACACCATCGTCGGCGCTGGCGCAGCGGAAGGAGCCGTGGACGCATCTAACATGCTGAAGCCTGCGTTAGCGCGCGGAGAACTACGATGCATCGGCGCAACGACACTCGATGAATATCGCAAGCATATTGAGAAGGATGCCGCGCTTGAACGCCGATTCCAACCTGTGCAAGTGCAGGAACCTTCCGTCGAAGACACCATCGCAATCCTGCGCGGTTTGAAGGAACGTTATGAAACACACCACGGCGTGCAAATTCAGGACAACGCAATTGTCGCCGCCACCACGCTTTCAAAACGTTATCTCTCCGAACGCTTCCTGCCCGACAAAGCCGTAGATCTGGTGGACGAAGCCGCCTCTCGGCTCCGCATCGAAATCGATAGCGTGCCAGAGGAGATTGACGAGGTAGAACGCCGTATCATCCAACTTCAGATTGAACAGCAGGCGTTGATGAAAGAAGAGGACGCTGCAGCGAAGCAACGCCTTGAAAAACTCAACGCGGAACTCGCTGAATTGAAAGAGCGCGCGAACGCACTCAAGGCTGGCTGGCAAAACGAAAAGGCGAACTTAGTGCAAATTCGCGAACTGATGGAGCAGGTCGAGGCACTCCGCATCGAATCCGAACAAGCGAAACGGCGCGGAGACCTGGGCAAAGCCTCCGAACTTGAATACGGCAAAATCCCGGCTCTTGAAAAGCAGCTGCAAACCTTGCGCGAGGATGCCGTAGGAGAGCCCTCCCGGTCTCGAAAATCGGTAGGAGAGACCTCCCAGCCGCAACAACCAGTAGGAGAGACCTCCCGGTCTCGACACTCCCCGGTAGGAGAGACATCCCAGTCTCGACACTCCCCAGTAGGAGAGACCTCCCGGTCTCGAAAAACAGCCGGCGAACCACCCCGGGCCCGCCTCCTCAAAGAACACGTCAGCGCGGAAGACATCGCCGAAATCGTAGCGAAGTGGACCGGCATTCCCATCTTTCGGCTCATGGAAGGCGAAACACAGAAACTGCTCCACATGGAGGAACGGCTGCGCGAACAGGTCATCGGACAAGACGAGGCCGTCGCCGCGGTATCCAATGCAATCCGGCGCGCGCGCGTCGGACTCAGCGACCCGGGCAAACCGCTCGGCTCATTCCTTTTCATGGGACCGACCGGCGTCGGGAAGACGCACCTCGCCAAATCCCTCGCCGAATTCTTGTTTGACGATGCCAACGCTATGGCGCGCATCGACATGAGCGAATACATGGAGAAGCACGCTGTCTCCCGGCTCATCGGCGCACCACCCGGATACGTCGGCTACGACGAAGGCGGACAACTGACAGAAACTGTCAGGCGGCAACCCTACCGCGTTATCTTGCTCGACGAGGTAGAGAAAGCGCACCCGGAGGTGTTCAATGTCCTCCTCCAAATGCTAGATGATGGCAGAATGACAGACGGCCAGGGCCGCACCGTCGATTTCAAGAATACGGTTGTCATCATGACATCAAATATCGGCAGTCAATGGATTACCGACGCAAGGTTGATCGCTGAAGAACTCCGCCAGAAGGTGATGGATGCCTTGCGGGCACATTTCCCGCCAGAATTCCTGAACCGCATCGATGACCTGGTAATCTTCGAGCGGCTCGGCATGGACGAACTGAAACGCATCGTAACGCTAGAGCTCGCGCAGCTCAGCACCCGATTCGCGGAGAAGGATATGACGCTCACCCTATCCGAAGAGGCACAAGCCCAACTCGTAGAACGCGGATTCGACGAAGCCTACGGGGCGCGCCCGCTTCGGAGAGTGCTCCAGCGAGATATCCTCAATCCGTTAGCGATTCAGATGCTGGAAGGCACCTTCACCGACGGTGATGCCATCGCCGCCGATTTTGTAGAGGGAGAGTTCATTTTCCGGAAGGAGAAAACCATCCCGGCCCCATAGCGCGCGGCAAAACCTGGCCCTCGCGAACCGCCGAGGGTTCCCCTCGCGAGCGTGCATTGACAAAAGCCCATCCCGGGGCCGTAGCGCGAGGGCCTGTCCCTCGCGAATGTTCGGTTGAAAAAAACCCATCCCGGCACCGTAGCGCGAGGGCCGTTACGCCGAAACTTTGTCATCTCTGCAGTCCCGCTGCAGAGATGTCCACTGTCCCTCGCGATGCCCGATCGCACCGAAAACTGCCCCTCGCGAATCCCGCGCGCACCGAAAACCGCCCCCCGGCACCGTAGCGCGAGGGCCCGGCGAGCGCGAATCGCCGAGGGTTCCCCTCGCGATGCCCGATCGCACCGAAAACTGCCCCTCGCGAATCCCCGCGCGCACCGAAAACCGCCCCTTTCACCGTAGCGCGAGGGCCTGTCCCTCGCGATGCCCGATCGCACCGAAAACCGCCCCTCGCGAATCCCCGCGCGCACCGAAAACCGCCCCGCTAAGACCCTACTTCATCAACCGGGCCGCGATATTTTCAACCGCATCATCGGCGCGCTGACGAATCTGAGCCGGCGTGAGACTCTGAATCGGGTGCGCCACAGTCAACGGTTCCAAATCGCCGTGCCCGAGAACGCGCGCCTGCACCTTCCCAGCAGCAAAAAATACCTCCGTGCAAACAGCGACACTCGGCACGCCGCGCTCTTCTAAAGCACTCCCATCGTGCATACTGCACGAGATACAGGAGCCTCAGTCGGCGAGCCCTTCAACCACGAAATCGGCGCGCTCGGCGAGCTCGGAAAGCAAATCCATCGGCGCAGGCCGCGAGAACGTCGGCTTTTTGACATGGATAACATCCGCCAAGTCAAACCGTTCGCGCATTAATTCCTCAACGCGTTCAAGGAAAATATCGCTGCCGTTCTTCGTGATGTTCAGCAAACCCATCACCTTTCCATCAAGGCTGTCCAGCCGCGGCGCAAGAAATTTCGCCGAGACATCCCCCTGAGAAGTCGGATCGAGTAAGGTAACGTTTGTCATAACAGGCCTCCTAATCGTAAGGGCGGATGTTTCTATCCGCCCGATAATGTAACGAACCGGTAGGCGCGGTTTCAAACCGCGCCTACCGGTGCTCAAACACGGCGAGCTCGCCCTACAGATTGGTAATACTACCGGGACGCTTCCATCTGCAGCTGTTGCGATTTCGCCATCGCATCCTCTGCTTCTGGAATCATCCCCTTTCGTTGGTAACAGATAGATAGACTCGTATACGCGAGCGGGTCCCTCGGGTCAAGCTCAATCGCCTGCTGAACGGCTTCGAGCGCCTCATCGTAGTTCCCAAGCCGTTCATAAGCGTGCCCTAATCCGATATACCCCTCGGTATAGTCCGGATACGTTTCGGTCAGTTTTTTGAAAGCGTTGACGGCCGCCGCCAATGCGTTCTCAGCAAAATGCGCAAGCGCGGCATCGTAAAGTTCCTCTCGGGTCGGCATGTGTTGCATCCTATTCAAGTTTACAGATGATGTTAACAGAAAAACGTGAAAATGTCAAGAATATTTTTTACTATCCTTTTTCGCCTGGGAGGACTCTATAGCATGACAAATTTCGCCAATTGTTTGTAAGGGCGGAGGTCTCTATCCGCCCGCCACGCCAAACACACGGACAGATATAGCAATCTGTCCTTACCGTGCCTTCAAGGAGGAACCACCCATGTTTAGCAAAACGGTTGCGATGCTTCTGATTGCTATATTGGTATGCCAGAAAGCACTGCTTGTCCCAGAAACCGTAGCGGAACCTACCCAAGCGGCGATGCTTGAACACATCCGTCAAAACGTTTCAGAAAAAATGAAGTTTTTTCACAAAGGGCTATTTTAGCAGTCCAGAACTGATGCACAGGCCATTATTTTCCACCGTTACGCCTACAAGAAAGAGACACTGCGTTGCATCGCAAAACCATTGTGACTACCGTAGGCGCGGTTTGCAACCGCGCCTACGGAGGCAGACTGCGTACACGCCGCGCAGGTTTAAGTCGCTGCGTTCGCGTATTCCTCAAAATCCGGGGCTTTGAGGAGTTCGGTGCGCAGTCTCTTAACTGCCCGATTATGCAGCACCCTAAAAAACAGCGGCAGTATCCACGATTTTTCTCTGTTTCCCAGGACGATTCAGTTCTCCCACATCTGTAGGTTGAGTTTCCTAAAATCCCGAAAATCCTGATTCAGACAACCACGGAACGTCCAAAACCGACAACCAAATCTTCCTGAGGCACGAGAAAAAGACTTGCACAAAAAAACGAAATCGGGTATCATGTAGAAAACGTTGCGGAAGACTCCGAAAACATTGGGGGCACCCAGATGGAGCCGAGGCTGACTATTGTCATTCCCATTTACAACGAGGCAGAGAACCTAGAAGAGATTCTACGCCAAATCGTCGCCGTTGATGTCGGCATGCAAAAAGAACTGATTCTCGTTGACGACTGTTCCACAGACGGTACGCGCGAAATCTTAAAACGCATCAAGACAGCTGCCGAGACATCTACGAAAATCTTTTATCACGACGTGAACAAGGGCAAAGGCGCAACGCTCCGCACCGGGTTCCAACATATCACTGGCGACATTACCCTCATCCAAGATGCAGACCTGGAATATGACCCGAGTGATTACCCCAAATTGCTGCAGCCCATCCTGGCAGACGAAGCAGATGTCGTCTACGGCTCACGTTTCATGGAGGGAAGACAAGAAGGCTTGCTGCGGAGTTATCTCGCGAATCGGTTCCTCACGTTCCTCTCCAATGTCGTCAACGGCACAAACCTTACCGACATGGAGACCTGCTACAAGGT
Organism: uncultured Poribacteria bacterium; assembly: GCA_958296135.1. Taxonomy (GTDB): domain Bacteria; phylum Poribacteria; class WGA-4E; order WGA-4E; family WGA-3G; genus AGPOR5. The sequence goes on along the minus strand of CATQHZ010000001.1, from coordinate 1,065,667 downwards.
GATGAAAACGCCGATGTTGAAGGAAATCGCGGCTACCCTCCAGTCCGATCGGTTCGGATTCGAGCCCGAAATCACGGCGAAACTCGCCAAGCGCAAATGCAGAATCGTCGATGTCCCCATTACCTATCGCGGCAGGGATTACCACGAAGGGAAAACCGTCAACTGGAAGGATGGCATCGCCGCGATTTTTCACATCCTCCGTTTCCGGTTTTTTCAAGATTAACGGCGCTGCGATAACCCCCTTACGAACATAGCGCGGGGGCCTGTCCCCCGTAACTGAGACATACCATGAGCAATTTGCAAGCACTTCTAGAAGAAGTCGACTCCATTCTAGTACTAGAAGATAAGGTAGCCCCCTCCCCGGTAGGAGAAACCTCCCGGTCTCGACTCCCAGTAGGAGAAACCCCTGGTCTCGACTCCCCAGTAGGAGAGACCTCCCGGTCTCGACAGGTAGGAGAGACCCCCCAATCTCAACAGCCGGATGCACTCCTCACCGCGCTCAACACGCACTTCGGCTATACCAAATTCCGCGCCGGGCAACGCGAAATCATTGATGCCATCTTGGGCGGCGAAAATGTATTCGCCATCTTCCCAACAGGACACGGCAAATCGTTATGTTATCAACTGCCCGCGCTGATGCTACCCGGCATCACAGTCGTCATCACACCCCTCATCTCACTGATGAAGAACCAGGTTGACGCGTTGAAAGCGCAGGGAATCGCCGACATCGCCCTCATCAACAGCACCCAGACGTTTGACGAATACCGCTCTGAATTAGCACGCATCCAGCAAGGCGAAGTCAAACTCCTCTATATCTCACCAGAACGCCTGCGGAGCCGACGTTTTCTAGCCCTGCTGAACACCTGCACCATCTCCCTATTCGTCATCGACGAGGCACACTGTATTTCGCAATGGGGACGCGATTTCCGGCCAGCGTATCTAGCCCTCCGCGATACGCTAGACGCGCTCCAACCGCACGGCATCGCCCTCTTCACCGCAACCGCACCGCCAGAGATCCGCGAAGATGTGCTGAATCTGCTCCATATCCCCACACCCAAGGTGATGACGCAAGGAATCGAGCGTCCGAATCTCAAACTGAGTGTCCAAGAAAGCGGTAATAAAGATGAAAAGTATCAGCAACTTGCCGCATTTTTGTATGAAAATGCGGCAGACGACAACGGGATTATCTACGCCGGTACCCGAAAAAACACGGAGGACATCGCCAATCGCCTAAAAGCACGCGGGTTTCGTGCCGAGCACTACCACGCAGGACTTGAACCCCACCAACGCACGCGCGTCCAAGAAGCCTTTTTTGACAACAGCGAAAACGGGCTAAACATCGTCGTCGCAACAAACGCCTTCGGCATGGGCATCGACAAACCAGACATCCGATACATCGTGCATTGGACGATGACCGGCACGCTTGAAGAATATTGTCAAGAAATCGGCAGGGCCGGCAGAGACGGCGAAGACTCGCAGTGCGTCTTGCTCTACTGTCCCGAAGACAGGAAACTGCACGAATGGTTCATCAAGGAAAACGCACCGGATAAACCCTCATTACTGAAACTCCTCAAGGTAATTGAGAATTTTGAGGGCGCAGGACCCTACCGAACCATCGCCAACGATGAATTGGAGTGGATGAGCGGGTTTAAAAGCGGAAAAATCCTGGGCTGCCTCAGCTATCTGGAGAAACTCGGCTTTCTAAAAAGATGGTATCATGTGCCATCGCAAGTCTCAGTGCGTTTCGGACATTCCATGCAAAACTCACCGATACTGGCAGACACCGCGCAGCAACGTCTGCTGAGCCATCTACAGCAGGGAAGGCAGCAGAAAATTTTGGATTTATCCAAGGCCACAGGATTGAACCCAAACGCGGTGATGGAGCACCTCGCCGAGTTGCTAAGCGACGGATATATCCAATATCGCGGACAAGAAGACCTGATGCTAATTGAGTTGATCCTCGACAGTGAACTCTTCAACCCGCTAACAGAAGAACAAATTGAGGTGGGGGATTATGTCCGCCGAAAACGCCAACAAATCGATAAGGTGGTTTTTTATGCGTTAGAGGCAACCTGCCGCACTCGCGTTATCCGCGAATACTTCGACGAAGACATCGAGAAAGATTACCGTTGCAAGACGTGTGATTTGTGTGCTACACACAATGGAAAGCTACGTGCATAAGTTGGGACGAGCAGGCGCGGTTGAAAACCGCACCTACCGGGCCCGGCCGCGGGAGGCCTACAATTTAAAAACCGAACGGTAACACGCGCATGAGCGGTTTGCCGGTATACGGATTAATCATCGAAGGCATCGCAAGAGGCCTGCCCCGGAAATACGCCTCCATCGAATAGAATTGCACACGCGGATAGACATCCGTCCCGACAGCCACTCTCCCGAATGCCATTACCTCGTTTTGTGCCTCTTTGGACGTGACATCTTCCAGCGTCAGGTAGACACCCATCGCCGCGTTTTCACGGTGCATGACATAGAGGAAATCACGCAGCTGACTCAGCGAGAATGTCCCACTTTTCACTTGGGCAAGCACAACTCTCGTGTACTCACCGTCTGGCGTTTCAACCAGTCTGCCTCTCCCATCAATACCTCTGTCCGCCCCGCCTTTCTCGTTCGGCGCAATACCCGGAACCCGCTGAATCGCCCATATCTCGAAATGCCGACGGTTTGAACGCGCAAGCCGTTTCGCACTCGCCAAATCTGCCGGGATACCGTAAGTCGGAACCTCCCGACCGGGGAAGCGGTTCGTCATGATAACATCCAACGCACTCGGATTTATGTCAATCCCAAGCCACTTGCGGCCAAGGACATCCGCCGCAGCAACAGTCGTACCACACCCACAGAAGGGATCTAACACCACGTCACCCGGTTCGGTAGATGCCTTAATAATCCGGTCCAAGAGTGCCAGCGGTTTCTGCGTGTTATAGCCGAGTGACTCCTTCCCTCGCGCCGGTTTTATATCGTCCCAGACGCTTTGCGGCGGCTGCCCCGCATTGGCCTGAAGATACCGCTTCAGCTTCGGCCTGCCATCGTTCGGCGGCCAGTAAATGAGCCCCGCCGTATCCAACGCGTCAAGCCGCGCATGAACGCCCTTAATGCTACGGTAGTTCGGAATAAACACCTGCTCAATGTATGCCGCGTATCGCCCTGTCCGCGGCGGTGACCAGTGCCGATACCCAGGGTAAATGCCACGCCAAGCCTGCCCCGATTCACCTTCGGTGGTGCCTGGGGCAGTTAACCGGTCTCTCGCATATTGTCCGTGCTCATCCGAATAACGGTATGCGGCTTCAGCGCGTTCCGGCGCTAACGGAAGACGAACCTCGTCACGGATAGTTTTATCTCCATAACTGTAATAGAGAATCGTGTCGTGGACAGTCCCGTAGAGTTTATCGTTATGCGCGTTGTGCCGCCGCCAGATAATCTCCGCGCGGAAATTCGCCGCGCCAAAAATACCATCCATGAGGAACCTCAGCCCGTGACTGGCAGACTGATCGCAGTGCAAATAGACACTGCCGGTCGGCGTAAGAAGCCGTTTCACCTCAATCAACCGTTCCCCCATGTAACTGAGATACGCCATCATATCGCAGCCACCGAGGAGCAGATAAAGCCCATTGAACACCGAGTGGTAAGGCGAATCTTTATCGGCAATCAATCTTGCAACGCGCTCCTGCGCATCAGGACCCCAGGACCAGGTATCGTCAAACGCTTTCAGCGACGCGGAACGGGTGCCTTTGTTTGCAGCATCAATCTCGTAGAGTTGATTGTATTGCCGCTTGGAATTGAACGGCGGATCGGCGTATACAGCCTGCACAAAGCCGCCTTTCCATTGGCGCATAACGTTCAGGTTGTCTCCATAATGGAGGCTATTCAGTTCAGGAATGATGAGCATTCCAAGTCTCCTTTCATCCTGCAGCGCATCGTCAGCCTCGTCGGTAGGACAGAACGATTCAGTCTCAATTTTCTGAATTTGAACATGGCTCATCGTTGAACTGAATGATGCTGTGTTGTCAACAAAGTTATTGCGCGAAGCGTCTCAACATAGACATCCCGCAGCGGAACGTCGTTTTCTTCCGCAACACGCTTGCACGCCTCATATTCCGGCACCGTTTTAAGCAGCACACCGTTGAGATACCCACGCTTCGCTTGAACAGGCCCCCACCGCGTCTCAATCTGGATAAAATCCCGACGTAGTTTGAACCGAGATGCCGAAGATACCCTCACCCCAAACGTGGTAGTCTCCGTGAGAAGCAGTTCAATGAGTCCCTCTCGGCAATCGTCACGGCACAGCACGGTGATTTTCGTCGCCGCTCGCGCCTTCTTCATGAAAATAGGCGTGAGAAAGACATCCAGCGCACCGTGCGCGAAGAGTTTTTCCATGACATAACCCGTAATCTCCGGCGACATATCGTCCACGTTCGTCTCGATAATGTCAACGGTGTCAGTATCAGCACGCTGGCAAAGCGCGCCTACGGGCAGATGGGTTAAGCCTTTTTTTTTTCTCCGAGGCAAATGCGGAGGAGGTTGGGACGCTCCGCCAAATCGCGGGTGCCGGCACCGTAGCCTACCCTGTCCAGCGTCATTTGTGGCATCACGCCGAATTCCGCCGCAAGCGTCGTAATCAGGGCCGCGCCCGTCGGCGTGACGAGCTCCCTCGGAATGTCTGTCTGGTGAACAGGAATACCGTGCAGGAGTGCCAGCGTCCCAGGGACAGGAACCGGCATCAGGCCATGCGCGCATCGGACAAAGCCGCGGCCGAGAGAGAGCGGCGAGGCATAGACTGCCTCAACGCCGAGTCGCGCCAAACCAATCACAGAACCGACGATGTCTACAATAGAATCAATACCACTCACCTCGTGGAGGTGAACCTGCGCCTTGTCCGTATCGTGGACTTTCGCTTCCGCCTCGGCGAGCCTATCAAAGATGCGCTTAGCGGTGTCGCAAATCTCCGCTTCCAAGCCGCTGTCGTCAAGCAGTCTGAAGATATCGGCGAGGTGCCGCCCATGCGCGTGGCCGGGTGCGTGCCCGTGAAGCGCGTCTTTCACAGTGACAACGGCGCGGGTGCCGGTGATACCGTGTTTCATCGCTTTTTCAAAGTGAAGGCTGAATTCGGCATCAACGCTGAGCTTCGCCAACTCCGTTTTCAGCACCTCCGGCGCGACACCGGCATCGACGAGGGCACCGAGCGTCATATCGCCGCTGATGCCCGAAAAGCAGTCAAAATACGCAATTTTCATGTGTCTATTCGCAAAATCTAAAAATAGGTAGGGCCCTGGCGAGCCCTACCTACAGAGAGGCAAATTCCCGGTAGGCGCGGTTACAAACCGCGCCTCATAAACCTACCCATTCAGCAGCAACTCCTTCAGCAATGCCTTGGAATCGTGCGACTGCAGCTTTACGAGTGCCTCACCCTCTATCTGACGGACACGCTCGCGGCTGATGCGAAGCTTGCCACTGATGTCGGCGAGGGTGTACTCGGTGCCATCAATTATCCCGTACCGCAACGCGATAACGTGCGTCTCCCGCGGATTCAGCGCCCTGTTGAGCACCTCGATGATAGCCTCCATTTTCGAGTAACTGACGAGGTAACTCTCCGGCGTAATCTGGGACGAATCCGGAATTAACTCAGAGAACGCGCTGTCCGGCGAACTCTCATCGATCGGGGCATCTAGACTCACCGGTTCTTTTGTCGCTTGGAAAATCTCCATCACCTTCTGCTCGGAAAGCCCCACCTCGGCCGCTATCTCCTTCGTCGTCGGCTCACGGCCGAGCTCCCCCGTGAGGGTGGACTGCGCGAGCTTTATCGCGCGGTGTGCCTCACCAATATAGCACGGCACACGAATCAACTGGCCCTGCTGGTCCAACGCGCGTTTGATAGCCTGCATGATCCACCAGGTCGCGTAAGTGCTGAAGCGATAACTAAGCGTGTAGTCAAATTTATCGACAGCCTTCATCAACCCAAGGCTCCCTTCCTGCATCAAATCGAGGAAGGTGAGCGAGGTTTTGCTGAAGTGGTGCTGCTTAGCAATACTAGCGACAAGACGCAGGTTCGCTTCCACAATTTCCAGCTTCGTGGTGTGCGTCACCTCATCCGCCGCCTCCAGCTTGTTCCACAGCCACTCAATATACGCGAATTCATCGCGAATCTCGTTGAGGATAAAACGAAGCGTGCGAGGCTTCCAAGCCGCCGCTTGTTCCGGCAAAATGCCAGCCGGCAGCTTCCGCAGCAGCTGCGTCACCTCATATTGGAGGAGGCCAAACTCCTCGAAAGCGAGCGCCTCTTCCACCGGGCTCAACGGCACTGCGCGGAGAAGCGTTTGCATGCGGGACGCGACATCGGGAGCACCATCCGCCCGCTTTTTCAAGCCCGCCTGCCGTTTCGCCAGGGCGTTGATGCTGCGGCGGATAGAGCGGCACGCGTACGCCCGAAATTCCTCACCGCGGCGCGTATCACACTCTTCAATAGCTCGCTGAAGCCCGAAGCGCGCAGCACGCCACAATTCGGTAGGCGTAAGTCGCGCCCGCGCTGCCGCCGGCGAAGTCGCCTCGACATACTTTTTCAGGAGATGCGCGTTCCCCTCAAAAATCGTAGCCTCTGCCCGCGCGAGGCTCTCCGCCTTTTCTTCCAGGCGTTCCAATAAATCGCCGATGTTGTGGACATGGGCGCGCACCTGGTCCAGAATAGTTCCGTGTTCTGATTGCGCGGGCTCAAATGTGTAATCACCGCTAGCGGCGCGGTTCCGAGGGAATTCTAGCGAGGCAAGCATCCACGTGGGAAACCGATTTAACCGCCCCATGAATGTCTGCAAACCCTCCCGATATTTTTTGAAGAGGGCCCGCTCCTCACCCGGCTCCAGCAAGGGAGTCCTCGCGATTTTTTGCAGATACGCGAAGTTCTCATCCTTCGGCGTACTCGGATACTCCTCGCGCTTCTCCTCAGCAGGGAGAAACTCATCCTCGGTTGGATAGAAGGCGTAAAACTCTCTCATCTCATCACCTCATAGCGTTTGCATTTTCCGGCAGGCGCACCACCGAAAAACAATTTAACTTTTCTCTGTTTATATGGTATACTCTATTTTATAATCTCGCAGGACTTACGCAAATTCCATCATACCCAGCAGCTCGTAGACGCGCTCACAACGCGCGCCCGCGTCGGGCTGATTCTGAAAAATTGGAGGCAATTCATGCAGCAACTCACGCAAAGTGATATTATCAAAGGGGCCCTCGCCGGGGCATCCTTCTCCGGTGAACATCTAGCGAACCTCGATCTGGCACAACAATCGCTCCCCGGGCTCGAACTGTCCGCCGCGAACCTGAGCGGGGCAGACCTGCGCAAAACCGATTTAACGGACGCAAATCTAAACGACGCCAATCTCACCGGCGCGAACCTCACCGGGGCCATTTTACACCGCACCTACCTCGTCGGGGCTAACCTCACGGACGCAATTTTCGAGGAAGCAGATTTACACGGCGCATTCCTCAGCGGGAGCTTGCTCAGCGGCACCAACTTCCGGCGCGCGAATCTACGCAAGGCAACCGTCGGCTGTCCGAACTGCATAATCCCAGGCCCCTTCGGCACCTTAACCACCTTTGAAAATGCAAATCTCGAAGAGGCAATTTTCGGGGAAATTAAACTGAAAGGCGTTATCCTCCTCGGTGCAAATTTCAGAGGTGCCTACCTCTACGAAGTCGATCTCTCCGAAGCCGTCTACCGTGAGGCAGACCTGGAAGGTGCCATTACCAAAAAGGGACGGAATTAAGTCTACAGAATGCCCTAATCTGTCTCAGGTTAGGGCTTTTCTTCTCTCCGCAGAATTCTACCTTCTTGTTACCTATTATGACGTTAACGAGGGGAAAGAGGTTTACTTAAGATGCGTTTTTTTCGGAAGGGACGCAAAAATCGAATTTTTCGGCTGGCGCGGTTTTCAATCGCGTATGAAACCTCCGAGACATCGCGCAAAACACAGAGGTATCAAAACATAAGAAATACCGCCCTTAACGAAACTTCATATCAAACGCCAAATTGCATCTCGCACAGTTTCTGATACAACCCACCCGCAGCCAAGAGCGTCTCATGCGTCCCCGTTTCCAAAATCTCGCCGCCGTGGAGGACGAGGATTTTGTCAGCGCGTACCACAGTGGATAGCCGATGCGCGATGATAAAACAAGTTCTCCCCGCCATCAGATGCGTCAATGACTTTTGGATGAGCGCCTCCGAATGCGTATCCAACGAAGATGTGGCCTCGTCTAACACGAGAATGGGTGCATCTTTGAGCAGCGCGCGGGCAATAGAAAGCCGCTGCTGTTCGCCACCGGAAAGACGCGCGCCTGCCTCCCCAATCGGCGTATCATATCCCTGCGGCATGTTGCTAATAAACTCGTGCGCGTTCGCCTGCCGCGCCGCCGAGACAATCGCCTCGCGAGACGCACCGGGACAACCGTAGCCGATATTCTCTAAGACAGTACCGTCAAAAAGGAACGTATCTTGGGGGACAAGCGCGATGTTTCGGCGCAGGGATTCTAGCGTCACTTCGCAAATGCGCATACCGTCAATCGCAATCGTGCCGGTGTTCACCTCATAGAAACGTAACAGGAGGTTGAGCAGCGTCGTCTTCCCACTGCCGCTCGGCCCGACAAGCGCGATTACCTCACCTTGCTTCGCCGCAAAAGTGATGTTCTTCAAGGTAGGTTCTTGATGATAGGCAAAAGAGACGTTGTGAAAGGCAACATCCCCGCGCACGTTCCGCAATTCGGGCGCGGCTTCCCCACGCGCTTCCGTGCGTAGCTCCAACACATAAAAAATCCGTTCCGCAGATGCGAGACTCTGTTGCAACACCGTGTTCACGCCACCGATAGTCTTCACCGGTTTCAGCATCAGTGCTACCATCGCGATATAGCCGATGAAATCGCCTGTTGAAAGCGAACCAGCAATAACCTCCCAGCATCCAATTCCGAAGACGGCGGCCATGCCGACAGCACTGAGCCACTCAATCGCTGGCGGTAAAAACGCTGCCAAGCGCGCACGCCGCATCGCCGAGCAGTATTGACTCCAGTTCACCGCGCGGAAGCGTTCCAACTCCGCAGGCTCAGCCGTGAAACTTTTGATAATCTTGATACCGAAAAGCGCCTCTTTCAGTTGTGAGTAAATGTCCGCGCTGCGCTGCTGAATGTCGGTGCTGGTTTTGCGGATGCGCACGCCGATGGAGGTGATGAGATAAGCGAGCAGCGGAAGGAGAAGCAGCGCAAAAACCGTCATCCGAAAACTCTGGATGAGCATCACGCACATAAAAACGATGACCAGGGTAACGGCACGGAGAATGTTCGCCATGGAGGCGATGGCGTTCTGCCACACCCGCACATCGTCGGTAACGCGCGTCATCAGATCGCCGCTGCGTTCATCTCGGAGTGTCTCTAAGGGCGCAGAGACAAGCCGCTGATAGAGCGCGTTCCGCAAGCGAAAGGCGACTTTGTGCCCAACGCGCGCCATCAGATAGTCATTACCATAAACAAAAATGCCTTTGAGCGCGAAGAGGACAAGGAAGCCGCCTAATAGCCACAAGATAGCGCGCAGTGCCGCGCCAGCATCGGGCAGCACAATTTCAAACCCTTCAAAACTAAAAATGCCTTTAATTTCAAAATAGCGGATAGCGACAGGCTCTTCGTAAGTACTACCGCTGACAGCCGCAAACGCATCAACGGTATTGGTAAAGAGCGTGAGGGCACCCAAATCGCAGAACGCGATGATGACAGCACATGCCGCCGCAAGAATAATGGAGACGAGATAAGGCGCGTGATACCGGGCAAATCGTTTGTAGAGACCTAAGAATTGCTTGTTCAAGGATGCGTTCGATACCCTCATGATGCTTCAATTCGGTAATCGCCAAATTGGAGAGTGCAGGCATCCTTCGCTACTCCCGGTTTGCAACGGATGCTGAGTTCGCGTTTTTGGAAGTCAAACACCTCAATGATACCGACAGAGAGGATGTCCCCCGATGTCCCGATAAGTCCAACCAACCGATTTGTAAAGGCGGCGCGAACCTCCGTTGTCACACGCTCCAAACTCAGATAGTTTTTGAGGGAGGCTATCGCTGCCTTGGAGAGATGCACGGATGCGATGAGGCACAAAGTCCGGTTTCCCCACTCGGCATGATGAACCCCGGTCTCCGTCAAGCGCGTCAAAATCTCCAACTCTTTCTCGTTCGCGATGCGCCCAATGAAAAAGGGGGTGCGTACCCCGCGAATCTGATCAAACGGCACTTGTTGCACGGTGCTATCAGCAAAATAGGCACTCAACCGCGATTTCCTGTGCCGAGCGCGCGCCTTATTGCTCTTCGACCGGACGCGCGGATGCGGCAAGAGGTGATGAACAGCAAGCCACCTCTGCTGACTGTAGCCCGCGGTTATCTGTTCCAATTCCGTCGAACGCCCGATACAGACAAGATGGTTCGGTTGGAGAAGTTCGATTTTGTGCTGTTTCAGCACGATGGCGGCGTTATCATGAACATACCCGGTCGTGTCAACGACGATAAAATCACACTCGGCATCGCGCGCCGCGTCTACCATCCGCCGCGTGCCGGTGACTACCTCCAGCAGATTGCGCCGAGGAGAAACAGCACCGACAAAGTAGAGCGCGTCCGCGCGCCCATCACGCTCAATCGGTGTCTCCATCGGCGGCGCGAAGCATTTCAGCCCGATTGTCGTCGGCGGCCCAATTTCGGACTGCCCGATATCCGCGTCAACGAAACCCACCTTTAACCCCTCAGCAACAGCAACATCTGCCAAAAATCGGCAGAAAGTCGATTTACCTGCATCAGATGAACCGATGACAAGCACGAGCTGCTGCGCGGCCACAACCCGCCGCGCGAGTTGCTCCCATTCATGGTTAAGTTGATAAGTTGCATTCATCGCGTCACTCTCCATAGAAAGGGTTCAGTGCAGAAGGAACAGCCCTCGCCCAACTACTTTTCTTCTTAACTACTTACTACTAAACCCCATAGGATTATTGTCGCGGCGGTGTGTGCCTATTCTGCCAAATGTTTCAAGAACGTTTGCAGGTTTGGTGCCTGCGCGGCGGTGGGGACTAATCGCTCCAGCCGGGCAGGATCCGCGATAGTTTCAAGGAACGGCTTTAAAGTCTGCGCGGCCTCGGGTTCAAAGCGGACCTCGAGGAGCCTGAGAAGCACGTTGAGAGCCCCTATTCTTTCACCTTCCTCGCGTCCCTGTTGGAAGCCCAATTGGAAGCCCAGTTGGAAGCCCAGTTGGAAGCCCAGTTCAAGGCTTTCCTGATGGATTTCCTTCGTCAGATTCGGTAAAATAATGTTTCGAGCTTCCATAGACATATTATATATGAAATACGTCATGGATGTCAACTCTTTTAAATTTTTCTTTCATTTTCTGGGGCGTTATGCTATCATGTGGGCACATTTCATAATGATGGGCAACGGGGCCCATCGTCACAACAAAAGGAGCAAACAAAATGGCAGGAATAATTCCGAATGCACGCGAAGGGTGTCCTCCATGAGGATTACCCGGCGTGCGGGATGGGCTACGATCAGCTGGTGCTAGATGCCCTCGGGCTTGACAAGGACGCAACGCTCGCCTATATCGCGGACAACTCGCCGACTTACCCGCAGTTCGAGACCTGGGTATTGGAGCAAAGCGGCGGCAGCCTGGATGCCGAGGCCGTCGCGAAACTCAACGCCACAATCGAAGGCTACATCCACGACGATGACACCCGCAAGGGTATCCTCGCCGCGAACGGACTTGAGGACGACGGCTCTATCCTAGACGCTGTCAATCTCAATAACCTCGATGACTGGTATGAATTTCACGCCAGCTTAGGTTAGGCGCGTCAAGGCGCGGTGGTAAACCGAGCCCACGGAAACAAGCGGCCTGGGAGGCGCGCTTTCAAAGCGCGCCTATCGCGGGCTCCCTATTTATCCGCTCGCGTCGTGAGCGTCACCGCCATCCCCTTCTCGGACGATGCAAGGCCCGCCAGAAGGATTTCGGTGACATGCCGCGCCGTATAAACGTTCGAGAGCGGCGGTTGCATGCCCTCACGAATGCACTCGGCGAAATGTGCATGCATCCCACTCGGCGCAGCATCCGAACAGTCAAGCACCTTGACATCAACAGGGGCATGTTCGCGCGTGTAAGAGGTAGGTGTCCACTGACTGAGCATCGCGCCATCTTTACCGGGCATCGTCAACTTGCCAGCCGTGCCGTGGACGCTTGCCTCGCCGGTGCGGGCCGGGTCGCACCAACTCGTCTCAGCCGTAACAATACCACCGGATTCCATCTCTAGCACGAGGGTAGCGACATCCTCTAATGCCGTAGGTTTGTCAAACGTTGAAACGAAGCCGGTAACCCGTTTAAACGTGCCAAGCATCGCGACCAGCCCGGAGACAGCATAAACGCCCATGTCAAAGAGTGCACCAACGCTAGCCTGTTTCGCATCAAAAAACCACAAATCGTCCCCGGTCTCCCCGAAAATATCGCGAATTTCGGCGTAGTAAATCTCCGGACCGCCGTGGCTGCTCCGCATCCGAGCGCCCGAAACTCTACCGATCGCGTCTTCAGAGATAAGCCGCCGGATTTTGTAGATAGCGGCATTGAAATGCGGCAGACACATCACCGTCGCACCACTCGCCTCCGCCGCGGCGACAAACTGATTCGCCTCCGCCATCTCGCCACAGAGCGGCTTCTGCATCAAGACATGCTTGCCAGCACCCAACGCTTTGACACCCCACGAGACATGCAACGGGTGCGGCGTGCCAACGAGAATCGCATCCAGCGAGTCATCCGCGATAATAGCATCGTAATCTTGCGTCCAATGTGGAATGTTGAACTGTTCACACTGATGTTTGAGGCGATGTTCGCGCCTGCCGCCGATGACTGATACCTCAAAATCGGTGCCTTGCGCCAAGTCTGGCAAGTGCATTCTGCAGACGATGCCGCCTGCACCGATAATACCAAGCTTTAGTTTTTCCATTTTTCTCTCGTTTCTTCTCAGTCCCGAAATCCAATAAAAATCGAGACCGGGGGGCTCCTACCGCAAGAGCAATTTTAGATTAACAGATGAAACAACTACGTGATAAGCAACTCAAACAATTCCTGAAACAAGCAAAATACCCGCCGGTCGCGCTCGTTTTTATCCTGCAAGACGTGGAGGACCCGGTTAACGTCGGCGCATGCTTCCGGATCGCGGACGCGTGCAGCGTTAACGAAATTGTCTTAGCCGGCATCAGCGCGACACCACCGCACCCGACAATCGCCGGGGTCGCACGCGGCGCGCATCGCCGAGTCAAATGGCACACTACCACACATGCCGCCGACGCAATTGAAGCTTACAAGGCGCAAGGCTACGCCAACTACGCGCTAGAGGTGACATCAAGTGCCACGCCATATTACACAGCCGAGTATCCTGAAAAGGTGTGCTTAGTCGTAGGCAACGAATACCGCGGCGTTTCCCGGCGGACGCTCGAAGCGTGTGACGCGGCAATTTACCTGCCGATGTACGGCAAGGTGCGTTCATTGAATGTGCATGTCGCACTCGCCGTCGCAACATATCACATTTTGCATCATCCCCGAAACGGGCAGATATAGAAATCCGCCCTGACACTCAGAAGCAAGCGCGCCCCAGGCATTTATGAAATCGATTTCAGGACAACATTGCGATATGCTACGGGCCCGTGGTCTCCCTGCAACATCAAGGGGCCAGTGGTAGCTTCATCGGGGAGCATCGCGCCGCGCGTGCAACCCGCTACCTCAACGTTCTCATGAATCACCTCACCGTTCCATACCACCTTGACAAACGTCGCATTGGCAGTCTTATTTCCATCTGCATCGAACCGCGGCGCACGGAAGGTGATGTCATAACGCTGCCACTCGCCGGGCGGTTTGCTCGCATTGACGCGGGGCGGCACGCCATCTACCGGCTTCTCGTCAATCCAGCGGCAATAGACTCCGCCGCAGGTGCCATAGCCGAGCCCCGTCTCACCCCAACTATCCAAAATCTGGAGCTCGTATCTGCCCATGAGATAAACGCCGGAATTGGAGCCTTGCGACACCATAAATTCCACGTGCAGTTCGCAATCGCCGTATTCGGCTTCAGTGTAGATATCGACGGTGCGCCCGGTGGGGCCGTTGTAAAAGAGCCCCGCGCCGGGGCTAGGTGCCAACAACTTCGCGTTGTCCAGATCGAGCGCGATATCACCAGCAACTGCCCATTCGTGTTCCGGTGCCCCGCCCCTGGCGAGCCAACCATCCATGTTCTTCCCGTTAAAGACACTTTGAGCCATAATGCAATTCCTCCTTCAATTCTCAAATTAAAATATCTTATTCACGTTCATTTGTCAAGAGAAAATGGGAACGTTAGAACGATTGGAAACAATTCAGTTTACCCTTGACAGAATTTGCAAAATCGTATACCCTACCCATAAAATCCACAACACATTTCACGAGGTGATAATGAGATAATGAAATACCCAAAACAGGGACTCTTATTTTTCTGCCTATCGCTGTTGATGGGCATGCTGACGCTCTTGTTGCTCGCAAACCTTCGGGCAGACGAAGCAATAGATACCGCCGCGCCGAGCACGCCGTTCGCGGAAGGATGCAACAAATGCCACGGAAGTGAACCGGCATATCAGGAATGGACACACGCAGGACACGCCAAAGCCCTCGTCAATCTGCACGCGGGGCCTTATCCGGTCGTCCGTTCCTGTCTGAGCTGCCATTCGTCAGGATACGAGAACTTCGTTGACAGGGTGTATCCGGGGCATACGTATAACCTAGAGACTGCAGTGAATGCGGTTGCCTGCTCTTCTTGTCATTCGCATGCCAGCAAAGAGGAACACCTCTTAGTGATGCCCGCGAAAAAGTTGTGCGTCAGCTGCCATAAAATGGACTGCGGCTGCGCCGGGGCAGGCACAGTGCATCAATCGCAATCGGAGATGTTCCTCGGACGCGAGGGAGCAGGCGTGAAACGGATGCCATCGCCGCACGTGCGCGCGATGAAAAAACGGTGCGTCCAATGCCACATGGCAAAAGAAGATCCGATGACAATCGCGCAACACGGAGGACACACGTTCATCGCCGACATAGCGGTGTGTAGCACCGCCGGATGCCACGACTCCGCCGATAACAACATGAACGTAAAACTGCCGAGATATCGAGCCGAAATCGAAGCAAAAATGCAGGCAGTCAAAGCCATGCTAGATAACGCCAACGACACAACTTCGCAGGCATATCAAGACGCCAAACTCAACTACGACATGGTAAAAGGCGATAGCGGATATGGACTCCATAATATGCCGTATGCAAACGCGTTGCTCGATTATAGCCTCTCGCTCAAAGCAGAATTGAAGTAAGTAGACGAACCCGGTAGGCACGGTTCAAAACCGCGCCTACCGAACGCGTTTAACCTTCTGCGCCAAGCACCGCCTTCAACGGCACATCCGGGTCTTGCGGCAGGTAATAACTGAGCGGATCGCTGACGACACCGATGAGCTGCTTCTGAATCGGATTGCACTGCTCAACGAGCGCATCCGGCATCGTGATGTAATCCATCGGCTTCACCCAGCGGTAAGCGTATCCCATAAAGATAGTCTTCCGCGGGATACCAGACCAGTTATGTCCGATGCCGTGCCACGTGCGCTGCTCAAAGAGGAACGCATCGCCAGCGTCAATGTTCATCGAAATCGCGCCGCGCGCCCAGCCCGTATCCGGATCGGTCGCCGGCCGGCCGGAGAGGCGGTTACTGCCCGGCACGATAACCGTCGCCCCAGAAGCCGGGTCCGCCTGGTCGCTGATAGCATAAGCGATTTTCAGCATAATCCGCGGGTGCGGCTCCTGCATCTCACGATACGACGTGCCACCATCGCGATGCAAACCGATGCGGTTCTTCACTGCCGCAGGCGGCTCCTCGCCGGAAGGAAGCACAATCAGATGCGACGTAATCATCTGGACGTTCCAATTCAGCACGCCGTAAGCAAGCGGCACCGTTTTCTCCCAGTCCAGAAGTTGCAGAAACGCCTCGTGGTGCGTGATGCAGTTGCGGAGGTTTAGCTTGCCGCCTGTTTCAAGCCGGCCGGCGGCCTTCTCCTTCTCGTAGACCTCGTCAACGGCGGCATCGATTTCCGCCACCACCCCCGGGGGCAAAGCGTTCTTAATCAGGAGATAGCCGTTATTCTCAACGAACTGTTTGTGTTCCGGTGTAAAAACTGCCGATGTTGTATCCATAGTTTTGTCCTCTCTATCAATAAACGTAGCGCGAGCGAGGGCAAACCTGTCCCTCGCCATCTCGCATGTCTAGAAACATTCTACACCGCTTCGCAAAAAAGCGCAAGAAAAACTTGACACCCGCGCTGTTTGATGGTATACTTAACATAAGAGTTATTCCGACGCGCAAGGAGAAACGACAATGCAAACCAATAGACACGCCGAAGCGATATACCCCGCTTACCGCGGCGCACCGCCGCCGCGCCCTTATGAGCCGGCATGTGAGGACGATACCGACTATCCCGAATCGGATGGACAACCTATGGCTGAAACCGAACTGCATCGCGACCTACTCATTGACTCCCTCTTGACGCTTGACGCACGATTTCAGCACATCCCCGATGTCTGCGTCTCTGGCAACATGCTCATGTATTACTCCCTTGGCGAAATCCGGAAATCGCTGGCACCGGATGTGTTTGTGACGTTCGGTGTCGCCCGGAAGCAGCGGCGCATCTACAAAATCTGGGAAGAAGGCAAACCCCCGGATTTCGTGTTAGAGTTTTCGAGCAAAAGCACGTTTGAAAACGACCTGGGTGCGAAGAAGACACTCTACGCTGAAGTGCTGGGTGTCCGGGAATACTTCCTATACGATCCGGAGCGTAAGTATTTACCTGCTCCGTTGATGGGGTTTCGGCTTGTTGGCAGCGGCTATGTTGCGATTCGGCCTGAGGCGGATGGGAAAGTGTTTTCAGAGACGCTAGGGTTATCTCTGGGGTTACGCGGAGATAGCTTTGGGTTCTATGATCCGGTTGCATCTCGGTGGTTAGAGACACCGATGGATGCGGCTGCCGAGCGGGTTGAAGCCTTTGAGACGCTAGCAGAGCGTGCCGAGGCAGCAGCTGCACGGGCGACGCTGGCGCAGCAGCGCGCAGAAGCGGATGCGCGAGATGAAGCCGCCGCACGACTGCAGGCAGAAGCGGATGCCGAACAAGCACGAGCCGATGCCGAACAAGCCGACGCACGAGCCGACGAGGCTTTCGAGGCACTCGCACAACTCAAAGAAGCCTACCGGCAATTGCAAATTGAACGCGACCGGCAAAAATCCGCTGAGGAATCGTAAGGACGGAGGACTCTCTCCTCCTGTCCTCGCCGGCCCGGCCTGTCGGGCGAGGGAAAACCTGTCCCGCGCCCGAGTCGGGCCCGCAGAAAGTTCGCGGGGGCCCGGCAGTCACTAACTGCCGAGGGTTTGCCCCGCGCCACGAGCACTGGAACCAATATGCACTTTCAACAAATATGTCACACCTATCTGCGAGAACTCCAAGAGACGCACGACAGCCCGCTCGCAACCGAGGAACTCTCCCTCCATGCCTGCCTGAAGGCGTTCTTGGAACAAAGCGCAACTTGCCTCGGACATGCCATCACGCTAACGCATGAACCGCGCCAACTTGAAGTCGGCAGACCGGATTTCATCGCCATGGCCGGCCTGCTCCCTATCGGCTATATCGAAGCCGAGAAATTCGGCACGGACTTGGACGCACTCACCGGACACGCTCGTGAACAGAACGCGCGCTTCATCGAAAACTTGGATAATTTTATCCTCACCAATTTCCTTGAATTTCGCCTTTATACCGAGGGACACTTGCGCGCAACGGCGCACCTCTCCCCAGTAGGAGAGACCTCCCGGTCTCGACGCTCCCCGGCAGGCGCGACCTCCCTGTCCCGAAATTCCCCGGTGCATACGCTAGAAACCCTCCTCAATCACTTTTTCGGCGCAGGCACACTGAACATCACGACACCGGAGGTGCTCGCAACGCATCTCGCCCGACGCACGCGCGAACTTCACACCCAAATCGCAACCGCACTCACCGACGAAGAAAGCACGCTCTTCCGCATGTTCAAGGCGTTTCAGGAACAACTCCTCTCAACGCTCACACCCCCCGATTTCGCCGATATGTACGCGCAAACACTCGCCTACGGCCTGTTCGCCGCGCGATACACGCTCCCGACTGCAACTAACTTCTCGCGCAGCACCGCCGCCGACGCACTGCCAAACTCAAACCCGTTCCTGATTGAGCTCTTCCAACAAATCACGGCGCGACGGCTGCAAAACAGCAACGTCACGTGGATTTTAGATGAAATCGCCACGCTCTTACGCAGCGTCTCTACCGATATGCTCCGCACCGCTTTTGACGCACGCACGCACGCAGAAGACCCGGTTATCCACTTCTACGAAACATTCCTCGCCGCCTATG
Organism: uncultured Poribacteria bacterium; assembly: GCA_958296135.1. GTDB lineage: Bacteria > Poribacteria > WGA-4E > WGA-4E > WGA-3G > AGPOR5. The sequence continues at coordinate 1,047,185 of CATQHZ010000001.1, read as the reverse complement.
ACCCGAGGCGACGCGTCGACAGAGGGGTCTACTACACGCCGCAACCCGTGATTTCCTACATCGTCCGCTCCGTCGATGCACTGCTCAAAACGGCGTTGAAAAAACAAGACGGCCTCGCCGATAACGACACGCTCATCCTCGATCCGGCCACCGGCACCGGCGGGTTCCTCATGGCCGTGCTGAACCACATCCGCCAACACGTCATCGAAACAGACGGCGCTGCGGCGTGGGCCCCCTATGTGAACACCTCACTCGTCCCGCGGCTGTTCGGGTTTGAGCTGCTCGTCGCGCCTTACACGATTGCGCATCTCAACCTGAGCCGCTTTCTGCAAGCACACGGGTGGACACCGTCGGAGGCCGAACGCCTCCACATTTACCTCACGAATACGCTGGAGGCCCCGGTCGAACGCGAGGGGCATATCTTCGCCGAATTCCTCACCGATGAGGCAAACGCCGCGGTCTCCGTGAAACGGGATTTGCCGCTGCTCGTCATCGTCGGCAATCCGCCTTATCCCGAGAACTCCGCGAACCCGAGTCGTAGTAGGCATGGGGAATTCACCTTTATCGGAAGACTCATTGAGGATTACAAGGAAATAGATGGAAGCCCGATCGGGGAGAAAAATTACAAGGTCCTTCAGGGTGACTATGTCAAGTTTATCCGATGGGCCCAGTGGCGCATTGCACAGAACGGTGAGGGGCTCATCGGTTACATTGTGAGCCACAGTTTCCTTGACGGGCCCAGTTTTCGCGGGATGCGGCATAATTTAATCAACAGTTTCAATGCTATTTACCTTCTCAATTTACACGGGAATAGCAGAAAAACTGAGACTGTTCCTGATGGGCAAAGCAACGAAAACGTTTTTGACATCCAACAAGGGGTAACTATCCTGTTGTGTGTGAAAGAACGCCACAATCCGGCTCCTGCCAACATCTATTACGCTGATGTCTGGGGGACACGTGACGAAAAACATCGCGTGCTTTCGGCAACAGATGTCCTTAACACCCAGTGGGAGGAACTCCATTCTACCTCGCCGCATTATCTCTTTGTGCCGCAATGCACTGAGCACAAAGCAGAATATGAGGCTGGATGGGAAATGTCCGACATCTTTCTGGAACATTCCGTCGGGTTCGTGACATCGCGGGATAAATTAACCATCCATCGCACAGAGGAAGCTGTCCGGCAGACGGTAGCCGACTTTGCGTCACTGTCCGAAACAGAGGCACGACTAAAATATCAATTAAAAAAAGATAGTCGGGATTGGAAGGTTCGTTCGGCACAAGCGGACCTCCGCGCGCATTGCGATACGGAGGATAAGCACTCCGAAATCCGCTATTTTCCCAAGGACGCGTACATTGCGCGTGCATATTACCGGCCGTTTGATACCCGTTCTACCTACTATACTGGACAGTCGCGCGGGTTTCACAGCACACCGGCCAGCAAGATGATGCATCATCTGCGCGCCGGGCAAAACCTTGCACTTTGTGTCTGTCATGGTGTCAAGAGCCCCGTGTGGCAACACGTGTTGATAACCGACTGTATCGCCGAAAAGAGTTGTGTCTCCAATAAAAGCGAAACAGCAAGTCACGTGTTCCCGCTCTATCTTTATCCACATCCAGAAGAGTTGGAATTGGCGAGAGAACGGGCACTCAATTTAACGCCTGCCTTTCTCAAGACTCTCGCCGAGAAACTCGGCGTGCCGCGGACAGCACAATTTGGACTCCCCGAAGGAATTTCCCCGGAGGACATCCTCGCCTATATCTACGCCGTTTTGCACAGTCCGGCTTATCGCGAACGGTATGCAGAATTCCTGAGATACGACTTCCCGCGCATCCCCTTGCCGACAGATATGACGCAGTTCCAAAAACTCGCGGGGCTCGGGCACATCTTAATCGACGCGCACCTCGGTAGGCGCGAGCACCCAAGTACAACTTCCCGATTTGAGGGAGAAGGCGACAGCGTTGTCGCCCGCGTGCAATACCGCGAGGGGCGCGTCTGGATAAATCAGACGCAGTCTTTCTCGGAGGTGCCATCGGCGGTGTGGGCATTTGAGATAGGTTCGTATCAAGTCTGCGAAAAGTGGCTGCGCGACCGGCGGGGTGAGGCGTTGACGCATGCGGATATCCGTCAGTATCGTCAGGTGCTAGCGTCGGTAGCGGAGACGTTGCGCGTCATGCAAGCCATTGAGCCCGTATAACGGTTTCCCTCGCAATGCCCCAATGCCCGCGCAGGACTAGCGGGCCCTTTAATATCATCGAACAGGAACCTGAAAATTTGAGAAAAACTTCTTCACAACAAACTTTTGGTGCGACGTGGCGCGCCATCCTCATCGGCACCGTCCTCATTATCCCAAACGTCTATTGGATTCTGGATTCGGCAGGACAAGGATTCCCGACAACCGTTTCACTCTATTTTAACGTTATTTTCTGCGTCTTTGTGTTGACAGGCGCGAATTTGGTGTTGAGGGGGGTATCGCGACTAGGAGGACGCGCCTACAATGGAAAGGCATCGAGAACGGGAGAGTTCTCCTACGGGCTCAGGCAAGGGGAATTGCTGACTATCTATGTCATGTTGGCGATTGCCTCTTCGTTGGCGGGACATGACGTGCTGCGCGTCTTAATCCCGATGATTCCGTATGCCTTCTGGTACGCAACACCCGAAAACGACTGGGCAGACTTGTTCCATCGGTACATCCCAGATTGGATGGCGGTGAAGGAACGCGCCTTCCTGACAGAATACTACCGCGGCGAGACAACCTTTTACCGATGGGAAGTCGTGGAAGGGTGGCTGACAACAACGGTGGCGTGGGGCGGATTTCTGTGCGCGATGGTGTTCCTCATGGTGTGCATCAATAGCCTCGTCCGAAAGCAGTGGACAGAACATGAGAAACTGAGTTACCCCATCATCCAACTGCCGTTGGAACTAACCGGCCAAAGCCGCACCAACCTGTTGACAAACAAGATGATGTGGTTAGGGTTCGGGATAGCCGGAGCAATCGATATCCTGAATGGACTCCATCACCTCTATCCCACCGTGCCGAGTTTGGGCGGCAGACTTTACGATTTACGTCCCTTTTTCACACAGAAACCGTGGAGCGCGATAGGGTGGACACCCATCGCCGTGTTTCCGTTCGCTGTCGGTATCGCGTTTTTTATTCCGTTGGATCTGTCGTTTTCGTGCTGGTTTTTCTATCTGTTTTGGAAGGTAGAACGCGTCTTCGGGGACGCGTTAGGCGTGCGCGGCATGCCGAACTTCCCATTCACCGATGAGCAGTCCTTCGGCGCGTATCTCGGCCTGTTCGTCATCGCCATCATCGCAACGCGCAAACACCTCGCGCAGGTAGGCAGGAAAATCTTTAGCAATGACAAGCGCGCTGACGACTCAGATGAGCCGATGTCCTATCGCGTCACCGTGCTAGGGCTGCTCGCGAGCCTCCTCTTTATCGTCACTTTCTGTAAAATAGCGGGGATGTCGATGTGGGTGATTCTGGTGTTCTTCGGGATTTACTATGCGATTTCAACAGCGGTGACGCGGATGCGCGCCGAGCTCGGTTCCCCTGTCCACGATTTGCATTTCATCGGGCCCGATGAAATGATGCCGCGCATTTTCGGCACGCGCCTCCTCGGCCCGCAGAATCTGACGACGTTCGCCTACCTCTTCTTTTTCAACCGCGCCTACCGCGGGCATCCGATGCCGCACATCTTGGAGGGGTTTAAATTAGCAGAGCGGACCGGGATTTCCAACAGACGCTTGCTGATAGCGATGTGCATCGCGATTGTCATCGGCACGTTCGCCTCGTTCTGGGCGTTCTATCACATCTCCTATATTGAAGGCGCACGGGATTGGTTTGCAGGGCGGCCGTTTAATCGGCTGCAGAGCTGGCTCGTCTCGCCGAAGTCACCCGATGTCCCAGCGATTATCGCGATGTGCATCGGGTTTGCCATCACATGCCTCCTGATGGTGATGCGGATGCAACTGTTTTGGTGGCCGTTCCACCCGGCAGGCTTCGCGATTTCAAGCAGCTGGTCGATGAATGTGTTCTGGTTTTCAATCTTCGTCAGTTCAGCACTGAAGTGGATTATCCTGCGTCACGGCGGTGTGAGCACGCATCGGAAACTCATCCCGCTGTTTCTCGGCTTAATCTTGGGTGAGTTCATCGTCGGTAGCGTGTGGAGCCTCATTGGGATTACGTTGGACCGGCCGATGTATCGGTTCTTGTTCTAACGCAACCCGCCACCGAACCGTAGCGCGAGCGAGGGAAAACCTGTCCCTCGTGAACCCGTTTCACTTTGGCAGAACCGTGGACTTACCGGATTCCATGAAAACAAAAAATACCTTGACATCTGTTAAAATTTAGTGTATAATTATTTTCATACAAATTAATAGGAGGTTATGAACATGAATAGTGGAAACGAACTCATCTTGCAAAAGCTTGAAGAGATGGAGATTCAGCGGCAGGAGCGTGAGGCTGCACGCGCAGCGGAGCAGCAGGCGCGCGATGCCGCACGCGCAGCGGAGCAGCAGGCGCGCGATACTGAACTCAGGGGCTGGATGCAAAACATCGAGGCGCAACAGCGAGAGCGCGAGGCTGCACAAGCCGCTTGGCAACAGGCACGTGAAGCCGAATTCCAAGCGTGGGTGAAAGAGCATAACGCCGCACGCGACGCTTGGCAGCAGGAACGCCAGACCGAAATGCAAGCCTGGATGCAAGGCTTTGAAGCGCGACAAGACGAACGCGATACCGCGCAAACCGCTTGGATGCAAAGCGTCGAGGCACGCCAAGACGAACGCGATGCCGCACAAACCGCTTGGATGCAGGGCATAGAAGCGCGACAAGACGAACGCGATACCGCGCAAACCGCTTGGATGCAAAGCGTCGAGGTTCAGCAGAACGAATGGCAGGCGGCGCACGCTGCCGAAATGCAAGCCTGGATGCAAGGCTTTGAAACTCGGCAGAACGAACGCGATGCCGCGCAAACCGCTTGGATGCAAAGCGTCGAGGCACGCCAAGACAAACGCGATGCCGCACAAGAGGCACGGCAGAAACAGCGCGATACCGAATTCATGGCTTGGTTGAAAAACACCGAGGCTCGGCAGAAGGAGCGCGATACCGCGACGGACGCTCGCATCAGTAACATTGAATACGACGCGAAGGACATCCGGATGACGCTGGAGAAAGCCAAAGACGACAGGCACAAAATACGGGTGGGAGTCACCAAGTTGGAAGGCGACTTGCACGCAGTAGATCTCAAACTCTCCGGCAAACTCGATAAGCAGGAGACTAAGTTTGATGCCTTCCTTGAGAATATGCAGGACCGGCGTTCTGAGACAAAAGAACGGCTAAAGATTGGCGGGATCATCGGCTCGTGCTGCATCGCTATCGCGTCTTTCATTTATTCGCTTCTCAAATAGCGCGCCGATTTGGGGCGAACCCCACAAACCAACCGTAGGGCGAGGGCCCCGGCGATGACTAATCGCCGAGGGTTCCCCCTCGCCATGCCACAGTCTATCGCATATCGTATCGCAATCCGGCATGGCACTTGAAATCTGTCGCGCCCCCGGTGTATAATAGGTAACATGGAAAATCAAACTGAACACATATTTGACGTGACAAACACGCCTAAAAACCGGGCGGATATCGCCGCGAAGCATGCAGCGCAAGCATTCCCGAATGATATGTTGCAGATGCTCCTCGGCACCGCCGATTTTGAATTCGTGCAACAACTTGAGAGCGAACTGCCTACCGTCGATGTGCGCCTCATGGATAGTTTGACAAAGATTCTGCTCAGAGGAGAGCCCACGCTGATACATCGCGAGTATCAGACAGGAGACAGCCATCCGATCCCTGTGGAACGTAGGAACGCGGGATACCTTGGAAGAGTTCATGAACGCTTTGGACTTCCGATTATCTCGTATGTCATTTATTTACGGGAGCCTGCCGGCCGCCGGGACCCGGGCGTATATCTCCAAAAGGCACCAGGCTCGCTGTTCATCGTCCAATACAACGTGGTGCGGCTTTACGAACTAGCGGGCGAACCGATTCTTGAAGCGCAGCTGCCCGGGTTGATGCCGTTTGTGCCGTTGATGAAACCACCGATAGGGATGGATGCAGCGGCGTGGTTACAGCAATGCGTGGATGTCACACAGCAGCTAGAACTTGACGCATCCCTCATCGACAATTTACTGATGTCAACGGGGGCCCTCGGAAGTCTCATCCTTCCCCCGGAGACTGTTATCTCAATTATTTCGGAGGAACTCATGAAAAAATCACCCGTTTATCAATTGCTCAGCGGGGAAACCGAGGAAGCCGCACGCCAAAACGGACTCCAACAAGGACTCCAACAAGGACGCCAAGAGGGGATTGAAATCGGTATAATCCAGGGTGCCCGTGAAACTACCATTGATACGCTCATGCGTGTCTTGGAAGTGCGGTTCCAACTGCAAGAAGCACAGGCACTAAAGCCCGTGTTTGAGGCAGTCACCGATGTGCAACATCTCAAGCAGGTGCTTGACACCGCGATACAGGCACCAGACCTGGATGCAGTCATCCAGACGCTAACACAGAATCGAACCGAAACTAGCTAAAGCGGCACAGAGCCGTTCGGCCCCCCGGAGACTGTTATCTCAATTATTTCGGAGGAACTCATGAAAAAATCACCCGTTTATCAATTGCTTAGCGGGGAAACTGAGGAAGCCGCACGCCAAAAGGGATTCCAACAAGGATTCCAAGAAGGACTTGAAATCGGTATCGCGCGGAGAGCCCGTGAAGATGCGCTTGAGGCACTTATGGATGTCCTTGAAGCGCGGTTCCAATTGCGAGCACCGCAGGCGTTAAAAGCCATGTTTGAGGCAGTCGCGGATTTGCAACACCTCAAGCGGCTGCGTCGCACCGCTCTCCATGCACCCAACTTAGAGGCGGTTATCCAGACTTTAGGACAAAACGAAAACGAGACTGCCTAAAGCGGCAGCACCACTCTCACGTCTGTCACATCTTCATAAGTGAAACCAACTGGACAGGCGCGATGCATTCTCCCAAGGAGGAAACGTTACGTGATACGCGAAGCAATTCAAAAAGTCATCGCTGGACATTCACTCACCGAAGCAGAGATGAGCCATGCCATGAACACTATCATGGAAGGCCAGGCGACAGATGCACAAATCGCCTGTCTGCTGACAGCGCTTAGGTTGAAAGGCGAAACCATCGCCGAGATTACTGGCGCCGCGCGCGTCATGCGGGCCAAAGCCACACCCGTCCCAACAAAACACCCACTCGTCGTGGATACCTGTAGCACAGGCGGCACCGGACTGCACTCGTTCAACATCTCAACCACTTCCGCCTTTGTCGTCGCAGGCGCAGGCGTGCCTGTCGCCAAGCACGGCAACCGAGGCGTAACCCGCCAAAGCGGCAGCGCAAACGTTCTCACTGCACTCGGCGTGAATATTGAGATTAGTGCAGAACACGCCGGACGGTGCATCGACGAAGTCAGCATCGGATTCCTTTTCGCACCACTGCTGCACGGCGCAATGAAATATGCAATCGGACCGCGCCGAGAAATCGGCATCCGCACGATTTTCAATGCAATCGGACCGCTTACCAACCCGGCGGGCGCACAAGCGCAAGTCCTCGGCGTTTATTCTCCAGAACTCACCGAGACACACGGAAACGTGCTTAACAACCTCGGAAGCCAACACGCCTTCGTCGTACACGGTAACGACGGCCTCGACGAAATCACAACGACAACAACGACACAGGTATCAGAACTCGTCAATGGCACCGTGAAAACTTACACCCTTGAGCCCACCAAGTTCGGCATTCCGCGCGCAAACGCGGCCTCTCTCGTCGGCGGCGCGCCAGAGGAAAACGCCGAGATAACCCAAAATATCTTGAACGGAGAAAAGGGCGCGCGGCGCAATATTGTCGTCTTGAATGCCGCCGCGGCGATTGTCGCCGGCGGGAAAGCCGAAAGCCTCGAAGCCGGAATAGCACTCGCAACGGAATCTATTGACTCAGGAAAGGCACTCGCCAAATTGGAAGGATTGAAGGCAGTCTCCAATCAATCACCATAGGCACGGTGGCAAACCGCGCCTACCGGTAAAATCAGAATGCACCCCGGTGCGCATGAGATAGGGAAACGCTTTGATATTAGACACGATTATCCAACATAAACGCGAAGAACTGAAGGCGGAACAGGCACAAGTGCCACTGACGGCATTAAAGGCAGCCATCGCAGACATACCGCCACCGCGCGACTTCCGCACCGCCATTTCGGTGCCCAGCGCGGTGAATCTCATCGCAGAGGTGAAGAAAAAATCGCCGAGCAAGGGTATCATCCGCAAGGATTTCCACCCGGTGGAGATTGCCCAAACCTACGCTGAAAACGGCGCATCCGCCATCTCCGTGCTAACCGACAGCCACTTTTTCGCCGGAGAACTCGGATATCTGGCCGCCATTCGTCAAGCCGTTGACGTGCCCCTACTCCGGAAAGATTTCACGCTGGATGCGTATCACATCTATCAGGCGCGCGCAGCAGGCGCGGATGCCATCCTACTCATCGTGGCGGCGTTGACACCGAGGCAGTTGCGCGAATTCATAGACATCGCGGAAGCGTTGTCCCTGGCATGCCTCGTCGAGGTGCATACGCAGGAAGAATTAGCAATGGCTTTAGACGCAGACGCACACATCATCGGCATTAACAACCGAGATTTGCGCACATTCCACACCGACATTGAGACAACGTTCCGTTTACGCAAGGAAATCCCTGAAGACAAGAGCATCGTCAGTGAAAGCGGCATCCATACACGCGAGAACGTTGCCAGTCTACGCGCAGCAGGTGTCCATGCAATGTTGGTAGGCGAGGCGTTGATGCGTAGTCCCGATATTGGCGCGCAGGTCCGGCGGCTGCTCCAATAACCCGTTAATCCAATGTCTCCCCAACCTCCAACGCAACGATTTCTACATCTTGAGATGCTGTCAATTTGCGCAGTTCTGCCGGCGTGCCAGTCAACAGCGGGAACGTTCCGTAGTGAATCGGCACGACTGCAGGGACGTTGAGCAATCGCGTCGCGTAAGCCGCTTCCCGCGGCCCCATCGTAAAGTGCTCTCCGATGGGCAACAGCGCAAGCTCTGGTTGGTAAATTTCACCGATGATACGCATATCGCCAAAGACGTTCGTATCCCCGGCGTGGTAAATTTTATAGCCGTTCGCGAACTCCAGCACGTAACCCGCGGGTTCACCGAGATAGACTGTCGTGCCATCTTCTTCCGTGAAACTACTGCTATGATTTGCTGTTACCATCGTCGCTCTCACACCGCCAACGGTGACGGTGCCGCCCTTATTCATGCCGATGGTGTTTTCAACCCCTTTCCTGCCAAGCCATCCGGCAATCTCAACGATAGAGACAACCGTCGGAGCATGCTCTTTCGCCAGAACAACCGCGTCGCTAACGTGGTCCGCGTGGCCGTGCGTTATCAGCATTAAATCGATTTTGTCAAAGGTTTTGAGCCCATCGGGACATACCGGGTTGCTCATTACCCACGGATCGATGAGGAGAGTTTGTCCATCAGCTTCAATTTTAAAGGTAGAATGCCCCAGCCATGTGAGTTGAATGCCGTTATTTAGTCTCATGTTTTCAAAATGTCCTTTAATCTGCGCGCGATAATTGCCACTTCACCCGGCATCAGCGTCTGTCCGTTAATCAGCACGCCGTTTGTGCCTGCACCCGCGATGTCAATAGAAGGCTCACCCGCCGCGAGTTGTCGAAGAATCTCATCGCGTGTGATGCCCAACCGATTTTCATCAAAACAGATTTCTGTGCGCGGCATCGGCTGTCCCGCTTCAGAGGGAAAACTGCGATGCACCTCAACCCCACAGACGTTCGCGAACTCTTGCGCGAAGTAGACAACCTGCTCCTCGTAGGTTTGCTGGAACGTCTCGGCGTGCTTCAGATACCACTTCACAGCGGCGAGCAAGCCGACTATCTCTTCCTTGCCCACCTTCATCCCTCTGCCGATGAAGGGATGCGGCGGGCCGTTGAAGGCAATTGCGTCAATCATCTGTTGGGTGCCCACAATTAAACCGCTACTCTGCGGGCCGCACAACCCTTTCCCGCCGCTAAACATCACCACATCAGCACCCATCTGTGTAAACCGCCACAGGTTCTCTCTCGGAGGCAGCTGCGCGGCGGCATCAACGATGACAGGCACGCCGTGCCGCTTGGCAATGGCAATGCCAGCTTCATAAGGCACCCAGAGATGCTCGCGGCTCGGATTCGCAAAATAGAAGAACGCGGCGGTTTTGTCGGTAATCGCCGCCTCTAACTCGTCCGGAGAGGTGCCGTTCTCATCGCCGATTTCCACGAACGTCACCCCTACCTGCCGCACAGCGAAATCGTAGCCGACGCGCCCGTATCTATGGACAATGACTTCGCTTTTCATCGAATCAGCTAGGTTGGGACATTTTTCGCGCTTGGCGGCATCAAGTCCGGTGATGCACGCCGCCGTGCTGAGCGTCAACGCCGCCGCAGCACCGCACGAGACATACGCCGCCTCGTTGTGCGTCAATCGCGCGAGCTCTTCTCCCACCCGTCTTTGGAGCGCGACGATGTCAACGAAGTGCTTCGATGCCGCTACCATCGCCGCGACAACCTCCGGGGGCATGATGGAGCCGCCGAGGCGCGTCAACGTCGCATTGCCGTTGATAATCGTGCGAATGCCGAGTTTTTCGTAAATGTTCATGATTTGTTGGGCGAATAGGCACTAAACGGGTTTTTCTGACGATGGCTACGAAATACGCCCTTACAATTCCATAGAATTATCCGACTTCTTCACCATCTAATCTGCCGACGTGCAGGTCGATCTCGTCGCGAGACTCTATCTTATCCACCTTGCCATCTGCCATGTGGAAAATCCGGTCGGAGACATCTAACATCTTGTGGTCATGCGTTGCAGTGATAATCGTCACACCGTTCTCCGCGTTGAGACGACGCAGCAACGCGATAATCTCCAACCCGGTTTTGGTATCCAAGTTCCCCGTCGGTTCGTCAGCGAGGACAATGGCCGGGTCATTCGCGAGCGAACGCGCAATAGCGACACGCTGCTGCTGTCCGCCGGAAAGTTCTAACGGCTTGTGCTGCACCCGGTCTCCCAATCCAACGAGGGAGAGCAGGGACACGCCTTGCTCCCGACTCTCATCGGCACTCGTGCCAGCGAAAATCATCGGAAGTGAGACGTTCTCCAGGGCCGTCATGACAGGGATAAGGTTGAACGATTGAAAGATATAGCCGATTTTTCGGCAGCGGAGCCACGCGAGCTCATACGCATCGAGCTGCGCGATGTCCACTTCGTCAATGTAGACTCTGCCCTCGGTGGGTTTATCCAAGCCGCCAATCATGTTGAAAAGCGTCGACTTCCCAGAGCCCGAAGGGCCCATAATCGAGATGTATTCGCCGCGTTGGATTTGGAAATTGACACCGCGCAGCGCGTCCACGGTAGTCGAGCCCATTTCATACCGTTTGATGAGGTTCCGGACGCGCACGGTATTCTCTTTTGGGAGGATGCGCTGAAGCCGTTCCGGCATTTCGACCGGGATTGGTTGCACATCGCCGATTTCTTGCACGTTCATTATTTCTATCCTTCCTTGATTGAAACATGGCGGGGCACAGGCCCCACCCTACGAAAACTACCCATGAACCGTAGCACGAGGGAAAACCCGAAAACGGCAATAACTTACCGGCGCTTGGGTAGAAATCCAAAACGCCGCTGAGGCTCCGGTTCATGCTTTGCCGGTGCGTTCGGCCTGTTGTCTGTCGGAATCGCGAAGCCGATGAAGTTCCGCTTGCCGAGCTGCTGCATGAACGTAAAGAGCGAGGTCTCCGCTTCTTTTCGGGTTAACTGGTGCTGTTTTTGGATACCCTTGATAATCTGCGCAATCGTATGTTTGCCATCGCACATCTGCCAGACAAAGGTGCCCATCGCATCCAGCACGATGACGCGCTTAGTCGGGAGCATGAAAAACTTGCTGGCAAGCCGCACCCACAACTTGCCCTTCTGTGGAACAACGAGGGATGCCTCACCCTTGTCATCAACTTCCCACGTGATGAGCTGGTTCCGAACGGGGAACGACTTCATAATGCGCCCACGATCCATGTCAGGCCGTTTCTTCAGTTTGAGGGTGTATAGGAGTTTGTTTAGCATTCTTTCGTATCCATAGGTGCCGCACCGAGCCCCACTTGGTGGAACGTGAAACCGCGCCTACCGGCCGGAAAATAAGGTTAATAAGGTTAATGGCACTGAATACTCGCTGCCACCTGCCGCACCGTGCCTTCAGCATCCACACCGCCGACAGATTGGATGACGTAGATGCGATTAGAATAATGGCATCGCCACAAGTGAAACGCGAGCGTTGCCCGTTTCGACAATTTGTCAAGGGCTAGCACCGGCGAGAACGGCACACCATCGTAGAGCCGCGTCTGCTGCCCGATGAGCGTGAGATGTTCATCGTGGGCATCGGTGTAAGAGGTTACCTCAAATCCGTAGCCGCGGATTGCCTTGGCGTATTTTGCACGAAACCACGCCTCTAACGGGTTCAACGCCGCTTTGAAATCACCGAGCATGACTTCCGCAGGGCCATAACGTTCAACGCTGAGCCGCTGTCGCTCAGCGAGGATAGGCACGCCTTTTGCCGCAGGAATCAAGTGCCGCAGGCGCGACCGTTTCGCAACAAAGGCAAACAGCAGATAGCCGCTCAGCAGTTTCTGCCGCTCCAATTTGTATTCGCTTGGCACAGCAAGCGCGAGGCCGTATGCACTCCACAACGTATTCGGCGCATCGCCCGGTGTCGAAATCGAGCGGAAAACGCGGAGCACCGTGGGCCGCCAATTCTCTTTCAACCGGCCCATGACTTGGACGATGGTAATCCGTTTGCCTGCGTGCAAAATGAGCCCATTCGCGCGGACACCCCCTTTCCAACTAAACCCGATGACGTTGCGCCCCTTAAAGAATGCGGGTTCCTTGATAAGAGTGACATTCCGGCGGAAGGAAAGGTCCGGACCTTTTTTGTAACTCTTGCGGATTAACTTAAAGTATTCGTCAAGCGTTGCATGCAGGTCCGGTTTTTTCTTCCGCGTATGCGCCCATTTAAGTTCTAGACGCGGCATATCAGCATCGTCAAGCCGAAGATAGCCGGTCTTCTCATCGCCACTGAGCCCGCTCAGCTCCCACTCCTTCGGGATTTCCAACTGTGTGCCTGCCCAGCCAAAAACAGTCCAGTCGTCCATGTTGCGTTATTCCTGCAACCCATTCCGGGGCGTGATTTCCGAGAGACGCGAGGGACAGGTTTTCCCTCGCGCTACGGGTTAAGAGGGCGTGATTTCCAAGAGACGCGAGGGACAGGTTTTCCCTCGCGCTACGGGTTAAGAGCCGGGGCAAGTCTGATGCCCCGACGGCCTGTAAGGGCGGATTTCAATATCCGCCCTATTAAAACGGTTTCACAATCACGGCTTTGGAGACAAGCGCAATCGCCACCGTGCCCATGCCGATTAAACCGACACCGCAGGCGAACCCTGCCGCCAGCACCGGATTGAACATATACCACCGGCGCATGCCGAACCGTTTGATCATGTAGAACCGGCCGATGACTGCGCCGAGTAAGCGTGCCACCATGCTACCCGGGTCACCAAAGATGCCGCCGGCGATGCCGTAAAACCACATCGATGGGAGTTTGAACACCCAGAGCAACCCGTAAAGTGCAAGCATCGAGGTAAAGCCGGCGGAGACATAATCGCCGCGGATGGCCTGAAGCATCTCGCTATTCCCATCCCTGAGCGATGTCTTCCACAGACACTCGTTCGTGGCGTTGATGGGCCACATCATCTGGACGAACGGGTATTGCGCGCTCGGAATCGGCGCGATTTGCCAGATAAAGTGCAGCACGACAATCCCGCTGACCAGCAGAATCGGCATAATCAGCAACGTGCCGGCGAGGTTTGACGTGAACGTCGTGCCAGTCAGTTCCAGCACCCGCCATCCCTGCGTGCCCCTGCCGTAGTCTTCGTCTGGGAGCGGCGCAAACCAGATATCCACCTCTTCATACCGGCTCAAAATAAAGGTAATCTCGTGCAGATACGGGATTTCAAAAAGGTCGCGGCCCAGCACCCCGAACGTCCGTGCCGTGATATACGAGTTGATCGGCGTATACAAAAACGCATACCCGAGCAAGAAACTGAGTGGGAAGTTCGGCACCATCCAGTGGATGAGCCAGACAAACCCGGCCATGCCGATGAGCCACATCGCGCCCATCAACCATATCGGGAAATCGCCGCGATTCGGCGGTGTCGCGAATGAACCGCGTTCCCCGGCGCGTTTCTGCCGCTGCCGCATCTTAAACAGCATCGGAATAGAGGCTGCCATGCCGACTACCGCAAAACTGAACGATTTGCCCATCCCGAAACTCATCTCGAAGTCAAGGCTGTTGAACAGATTGGCTGCCCGCACATCAAGGCCCTCCTGCCATTGATGTAAGATTTCAGCCGGGTAAAGGATTTGCGGTTTTATGATAAATTGCGATGCCATCGCCGCGACAAACTCCGCCATCATAATCGGAAACGGCATGACGAACCCGATCAGCATCTGGCCGAAGTCCGTGCGGAGCGCGAACACGCCTGTCGGCGCGAACCCTTCAATACTCTGCGTGAAATCTATCCACGGAATCTTCAGAATCTCGATGGGTTGGCTCATCATCACACCGGAGAGCGCGGGGACACCGATATAGAGGAACCCCCAGATAAGCCCCGCCATAGAGCCGATGGAAAAGACGCGCCACCGCCAGGTCTCCTCCTTACCCGTAGTCTCTGCAAGTGCCGTCGCGCCCTGCGCGCTAATCGGGGCCATCGGATACGGAAGCCGCTCCAAGTCTGCAGTGAGCCGGAACAAGATATACTGCCCACTCACAAACCGCAGCGTGCCAAGCAGCTTACCGGCGAGGTACACTGCAATCGGCAGAAACCAGTCGGGATGTAAGAGGCTCCGCGTCAGCACGCCGACAGAATCGCCGGCAGGCACAATCCAATCCGGAATTTTATCGGCGATTTCATAAGAAGCCGCCTGCGGCGTGTTCACGAAGTAGGCATACCAGATAAAATTGCGGTATTGCATCCCACTCCCGACAGCCGCACCGGTGAGTCCGAGGAGCATATAGAGCTCCTGGCGCCGGGCTGTCGTAAACGAACGCCGCGCGAGTTCAGTGAACAGAATCACTGCTACCCACGGGGCCGCTTCCGCACCAGATTGGCCGGATACATAACTGAGATAGATGGAGCCGGGCATCATCAGCAACCCTATAAAGAGCGCACCGATGAATACTTTGACGGTGAGACCGGACTCAAAAGTGCGGATACCGCCTTCGATGTCGTACCGTTTCGCCCAAGCTTGCCACTCATCTGCTTGTGATACTCTTTCTCTCGCCAAATTGATGTTTCTCCTATGTTTTATGCCGCAAGGCGTTGGACCCAATTATCTACCGCTTTGCGAACCGAGGAATCGCACCTACTCCCCCGGCGTACCCCCATCTCCGGCATCTTGTCCACCGTCACCGGCATCTTGTCCACCGTCACCGGCATCTTGAAACTCTTCCCAAAAGTGGGCACAGAAAATGCCAACTGTCAGCACGAGTGCCGAGAGCATCTGCCACTGCCACCGGCCCTCGAGCGCGAAAATGCTGAACAGCCATAAAACTGTGCCGCCAATAATGATAAGACTCGCTATTTTTTCCATGCTATTTCCTCGCGTAAACTACCGAATCCCCCGGTAGGAGAGCCCTCCCGCGTCTCGACGAAAACCATATCGGGACAAGGAGAACCCTCCTACAACGCCGCATCGGAACCAGGAGAACCCCCCTACAGAAATTATTCCGTTTCTTTTCTTAATCTTCAGGCGACTTTGACGCGGCGTGCCGCTGACTAACCCGCCGACGTTACCGCCGGTTCTAACCGCGGTGCTGCGCCTGCTTCTTCTTCAGCCGGGACAGCACTTTCTACCCTGCCGCGTTCGTGGAACTCGGCACGGATATCCACGCTGAACGTCCGCCAAATCAGGAGCTGCTTCCGCAACAAGTTGAGGAACCGCCGGTTCACACGCTTCCACGACGCAATCTCGCCGCTTTCACGATGAACCTCCAACGTGATTTTGTAGAGGTCCTCCTCCTCACCGCCCACAGGGGAGGTGACGAACTTGATGGACTGGCTCACGCCTAAGTCATAAGGCGCTAGCCATACCATCATGCCGATCTGGTAGGACGCCTCGTCGCCTTCGCTAAATGCCACCTGGTCGGTGTAAAAATCACTCGCCGATTCGTCTGCGTGTGCCTCAAAATAGTCCCGCATGAAGACATTCAAGCCGAGTGCCTCTTCAGCCAGCACGGTGAACGGCAGGTTGAAATGCCACACGTCGCCTTCCGGCTCAGGCAGCTTCCATTTCCGCTCGATATCCGGCACCGCCATTCGTGAGGCTTTCACCGCGGGATACATCGTGCTGAGCAACACGACTACCATCACGATAATCGTAGCTACCACAGTCGACATTGACGAGTAGTTCAACGTCAAGCCCGCGAGCCAACCGAAGTTAACTAAGGTAGTCGCAATCGCCTGTCCCATTAGATAGCCGAGCACCGCGCCGACAATCGCGTAGACGCACGCCTCCGCAAGGAACAAGAACGCGATGTGCACCGGCGCAAGCCCGACAGAACTGTAAATCCCGATTTCGCGCACGCGCTCGTAAACAGCACCAAGCATCGTGTTCAACACAATCAGCGCAGCGATGAGAATCGGCACGAACAAATTGCCCATCCCGCTGAAACTGGTCATCCCGATACTGCTATAGAGATAGGTGTCCTTATCGCGCCCGACAAAAAAGTCCAAAGCGATACGGTTCATCAGCGGTGCCATAATCAGGTCCAACTTATCAATCGCACCGAGTAATTTCGGATCATCGTCTTGCGGCTCCATATTCACAGCGACACTTCGGAGAGTGCCCCCTTGGTTCATGACTACCTCATAGGGCAAAACGGCGACACTGTCCGGTGTGAGATGCAGATATTTCTGCAGCTCGCCTTCCAGCGTCTCGTCGCCAGTTGCACCGCGGCTCCGCTGCTGTTGCATGAGCTGATAATCGACCGGGGTGAGCTCCTCGCCATCGTTATCGGTGAGGTCCTTGAACCCGATGCCAAGCACACCGACAACGGTGAAGTCAGCGCCGTAAACTGAGACGGTGGCTTTGCCCATATCGCTCTCAGTGATTTTGAGCAGCTCCGCCATGCCTTTGGGCAGCACAATCGCATAAGGCCACTCTGTCGGCCAGGACGCGGAATCACCCGGGTCAAACCACTTCCCGTATTGGAGGTATCTGTCAATACCGCTGACAGCAGGCTCATTTTCATTCATGCCGACGAGCATGTTGGCGGCAAACTTTAACGCCTCACCGGTGAGGGGATGCATCGGCGGCGACATATCCGCCGAATTAGGGGTGCGCGTCAACTGCACAAACGACTGATCCCCGGTGCCAGACGACTGATACCACGCCCGCGGTGCAACAACATTATGCACGGTGAGGACAGGTTCCTCTGCTGCTATCGACATGGAACTCCGCTGGTTCGCTTCTGTATCGGAAAGGAAGTCTCGGCTCCCCTCAATGAAACCGTCCCGTTCCAAAGCGGTAAGTGAAGCGGCGATATCTATCGGCTGCCGCCCCTGTTTGACCAGGATTTCGTTTTTGCGTTCCAACAGCCGCCGCAACGCGTTCACAGTGATTTGCGTCTTCTGCATGTCGTTTAGCACCGAGGTAAGCACCGGCTCCTCAAGAGGTCGCCAGTACTGGTCCCGGATAAGTAAGCCCGTGTAACGCGGCGTGACTTGCGGGAGACTCGTGCGGTTCGGATGCATAAACGTCCGCACCGACGTAAACGAGATGACGGTGAACGTCAAGATCACCAGCGTGCAGCAGGTGAGGATAGTGCGTCCCTTCCGTTTCCGCATGTTGGAAATGCCGAGGCTAAACGCCGCCGCGCTAGCACTCAACCGGCCGACATCAGCCTTGTAGACATTGCTGCCCTCCTGCCGAATCTTCTCCAGTTGCTCCTCAAACTTCCGCACGATAATGCTGATGACAATTACCGTGAGCGCAAGCACGACAAACGCAATTAAGATAATCACGGGTGTCGTCGTGATTTGGAAGGCGGGATGCACCTGACTCAGGAAGAAGAAGACGAGCAGGAAGATGCCGAACGCACCCAGAATCTGCTTATGAATACTCGGAAAACCGAAGATGAGCCGTTCCATAAAATAGGCGAACGGCATCAGCAAGGCAAGATAAAACATTACGCCGTTGACGACATCGTTCCCTGTCTGCTTGACATCAGGGTAGGCACGCGATTCATAGCCCCAAGCGGCGCGCGCAAGTTTGAGGGCCTGCTGATAATCGTTTTGAAGCAACTCAGTCTCCGCCCTCGCAAGGTATTCGTTGGCAAACTGGTGCAGTTTATCCAGTCTGTCACTGGAGATACCGAATCGCTTATAGAGACGGGAACGGTTCTCATCAAGCCACCACATATCACGCACAACAACGTAAGGCGTAAGACGGATTTGCCCGTTCTCTCGCACGACGAACCCCTCCCCGGTGTAAAGCGTCGGGTTTTTCATGCCGCTCTTTGTGGCTTTGATGAGAAGCAACCGTTTGCCAATCTGTCCGTATGCCATTCCCACCTTGATGCGGGTTTCCGGTTCGCTGTAAACAAGCGCGATGGGTTCAGCTGCAGAAACGCCTTCCTGTTGCCACGGTTTAGACATCCCGAATTTTTCGGGTGGGCTGTCAGTGAGCGCATCGTAGACTTCCAATTCCCGCAGCGTGCGCAGATACCGCTGATCTACCAGATCATAGATAGTCGTCGACACACACGGGAAGGTGACAACGCGACAGCCGCGTCTGCGCGTATTGATAGGTATCTTATTAGGGAGCAACTTCGCGCCATAATTCCCCAAATCGGGCGCGTAGACGATGTCGCCAGAATCCGGATCGAGGATGTATGCCTCCACTTCCTGCACGCCGCCGAGTCTACGCGTGGCCCTGCCTTCCATGGCGAGCCCCGCCATCTCAAAGTTGCCCTTGTTATCACCCATGACGAACAGATCGCCGCGCACACCCATCATCGTCTTGTTCTTGCGGCGCAACGTCAAAATCGGGTAGGGAACCGGTTTATTCGGCAGTGCCGACTCACGTGCGTCAAACTCAACCACATCGCCGAAGAGGTTGCAATAAAAATTGCCGACGCGCGCCGCCGTGGGCATCTCCTCATCGCGCAAGGCCTGGATAAGCAAGGAAGCAAGCGTCTTTGCCTGCTGATGCAGATTGCCATCCTCGCGTAAATCAACCCTGTCGATGGTGTCAAGCGGCGTATCAGTTAAGACACGCGCATCCTCAATAGTAGCAAACGCAATCCCAGTTTTGCCAACAAGAGTGGCAACTTCACTGTCAAACGCGATTTTGCCGGGAATGTAGGTTTTCCACGTCTTCCCACCGCTCGCGGAAATGGCGTTGACGAAGTTCGACTCGCCGCCGAGCCCCGTGATACCGATGAGCGTCTTAATATCCTCAATCTCCTCCTCGCTGAAAGTATCCGGGTCTTCGTGACGGAGCCGCAGCATCGCATCCAGCTGCTCACGAGTGCGAATGTTGTTCTTCCGGTCCTTCTTCGCCGAGCGGACATCGTTTCGGATAAACCGTTCGACTTCCTTCCGGACGTACTCCATATCCTTCAGCATATCCTCGGAGGGTTCACCCCGATTCCGCCACTGCTCAAACTGCATTTTCATCAGGCGGCTTACGCCGCTGAGCCCTGTCAATTTGCCGTAGTGGGAACTGAGCAAGGTTTCCAGCGTCTTGCCCTCCAGCGCGGATTTATCGGAGATACCGCTTGCAACACCCCACTGACGCGCCATGACTGCCTGCCGGATCTGGTCATCCGTCCACTGCCACAGCTTGCGAACACGCACGCCGAAATCGGCATCTTCCGCATAAGAGGCAAGTTTATTGCCAATACTGGCAAATTCGCGGCGCAGCACAAACTCCGGCTGCTGATCATAGAACCAGCCTTTATTGAATACCCCAAACTGATTGGACTGCGACGACAGATCGATGCTGACGTAGAGGGAGGTATAGTAGCGGTTGAAGAGGTCTTGCAGCGCAATAGCTGAATCAATCTGTGAGAGTTTCCGGTTATATTCGTCCGCGTCAATCCGCGACATCTTTTCAATGCGGCTCTGAATGTTGCGGAATCGCGCGTTGCGGAGCGTCAACAGATTATCCCGCAGCAGCACCTTCGCCTCCGCATCCAGGTCGCGGGCCAAAGTCGGCAGCCGCTCCATCAGGTTATTGAGCGCGATGATATCTGACGCGGCGCGCCGTTTGACAACAGCCAAAAGTTCCGCCTCGGTCATGTGCGCGGCAACGATAGAACGCATTTGAACCACCTGCTCCAACTCATCGGCGGAGAGGTAGTTTTTCAAAATGAGGCGCTCCTCGTCAAGATACACCCGGTCCAAAGTTGCGTGTGTTGCCAGCAAGTTTTGGATGCGGGTTCGTTCCAAGCGCGCGTTCCGCAGCGCGATTTCAAAGATGCTCTGTTTATCCTTGAGCAAATCGGCGATGAGGATAGCCGAATCGCTGGCATCGTCGGATTCAGTTAACCGCTGTCTGAGTTGCACGTCGATAGTACTCAGGCGTTCAAGCCCGGCCTCGGACAGATACTTCCCGCTGTAAATCACACCGCTAGCGGCTTGCGCCATGGCGACATCTTTGAGTTTTCGGATGCTCACTTTGATCTGGTTTTCAACCGGGAGGCTGTCCTTGATTTGGGATAGCACCTCCTCAAGGAACTGCCTTTCACGCTGAATCGCTGTCTCGCGCGATTCGGATGCATTGCCGAGGACTTTCCGCGCCGCCTTCGCGCGACTGAGCGCGTGCAGATCGAGGTGCCGGTCCAGAATTTTCTCCGGCGTCCACATTAACGCGAATTTCCGCTTGTCGCTCATCTCCCAGTTCGCGAGCGTCTCATTCAGCATCTCAACTTCGGATGCCAACTCCGGTGGCAAGTCTGCCGGCAGCGGCACATACCATTCGTCCCCACGTTGTTCGGGGATAAGGTAAGCGTCATTCGGATGCACGCCGTATCGGGATTGCGTGGCATTTTCGATGCTGCTGATGAGTTTATCCACCGCCCAGGTATCCAGCCGTGCAATAGGCAGTGCAAGCATCTCAATGAGCTCCTGTTGCGCCTCACGGCTGGTATTTAACGCGACCGTGCGGACTTGTGCCAAGCGGCCAACAATGTCCCGGAGGAAGTGTGTTGTTTGCAAAGCCTCCTTCTTTGAACGCGCGAGATTGGCCAACAGCAGACTTTTCTCCTCACCGGTGAACCCTTGCTTCTCGCGTTTTCTATTCCGGTCTGCCTGCTTTTTCTGGCGTTCAGAGAAATCGCGCTGTTTGGTGTTGAGGGAGTCGATTTGGCCGCGGGTTTCGGCGAGTCCATCAAGCGTCGTCGCGAGGGAATCCAGGTCATCCTTGATAGAGTGGATGCCGTAAAAGAAATCGCCCGGCAAATCGACGAGCACGCTTCTGTCAATAGAGAGCAGCAATCGCCTGCCGAGTTCCTCAAATTCAATAATATCGGTAGAGAGTCCACGGCGGAGCCCGTGCATCGTTGGGGTGCCGGGGGAATCTGTGGCTGAGCCGACGATGTCCTGTCCGATGCCTTCCATAAAGGCACGCATGCCAGCGAGCCCTTGGAAATGCGCATCCACGGCGACAAAGAGGACAGAGCGGCCGGGACGATAGGCGGGTTGACTGAAGAGCCGCGCGAGCTCCATCAACACGGCGATGCCGCACGTCGGGTCTGCCCCGGGTGCCAGTGCCGGCACGACAGACATCGAATCATAATAAGCTGTCAGCACGACGAGTTCGTCGCGGAGCCCCGGGTCGCCGCCTTCTAAGAAGCCGCGGATGTTCTGCCCGATGCAGCGCTCCCACTTCATCTTCCCTCTGACGCGGACGTTCACGTCACCACCGGTCTGCGTCTCTAACATGTCCCTTAACGTTGCGCCGTCTGCCTTAGATATCCAAAAGCGGGGGATGTTTGCTGGCACGGTGCCGAATTTGTTCTCGGCTTCGCCGCGAATCGTCGTCTCCGGCTCAATAAAAATGACAGCCGTGCCGCCGAGCATTGCGGCGTTGATATAGCGGGTGCTGGAGTTAAATTCAAGGAGAACGATTGCCCCCTTCGGGATGAAGATATGCGCTTCACTCGCGGCGACGAATTCGCCGGACTCGTCGATTTCGCCGTTTCTATTGTTATCAATACCGTCGGTTGCATCGCCGGGGATTTCATCGGTAGCGCCATCGGCATCGTTGTCAATGCCATCGGAGGCCCATCCGCGAATCTCGGATAGAAGCGGGATCTCGCCGTATTCGTCTACGGTTCCATCTTCATCGTTATCAATGCCATCGGAGGCTTTCTGGAGGTGGCCGTTGAGGACATCGTCAGTAATGCTCGCCTCGGTGATGCGGTTGCGGCGGGCTAGGGAGGTGAGGGTATCGCCAGCCTGCAACCCATACCAATATCCGCCGATGTTCGTACCGTTGAAATCGGCGAGCTCGGCATCGTCACCGTAAAGGAGCGGGCCGGACAACCCACCCGTCGGGATAAAGACGGTGCTGCCCTCAACGACAGGCGTTGCAAGGAATTTGTTCTTCTCATGCGCGCGGATAACGTCTGCCGCGACCTGGTAACTCTCCGCGATTTCCTGAAGCGTTTCGCCAGGAAGCACGGTATGCTTAATCCCATCCGCCAGTAGTGAGGTGCGCACGAGGTTGGGCCAAAACGGTGTCAGTTTAAAGGTATGTAACTTGGCACCTTCGGCGGAAAGCACTTCAATAACACTATCACGGCCATCGACCGGGACAGTCACAGGGAATTCGCGGCTCTCTACGTTTTGTAAACCGATTTCTACAAACCGGTCGAAGATGTATTTACTGCCGCTCGCCGCCTGCGGGTAGCCCGTGACTCGGCTATCCAGACTTGACAGCCGTGCGATGTCCTTCCGAAGGTTACCGATGGACAAATCGTCTCGGATGTGGATAGCCGCGGCCTTCATTCCCACGGCTGTCTGCACGCGATGTGCCTCGGCGAATACATGCCGGAAAGGCGCAGCGACGAAGCAAAGACTGAGGCAGAATAGCAGAAGCGGTATCTTGCGTTTCATAAGTTCTCCTTTGCCAGATTGCGGGCAATGTGGACATTTTTTAAGGCGACGGATGCAACGAAAAACCGCCGCTATTTCCCATGTTTTTTATGGCAAAATGTTTTCATCTCGGAATATGGGGTGGATTTAAACATATTATAGCAAAATTGCAACTTTTTGTCAAAATTAAATTGGATTTTAAACCATTCTTTTGTTAAAATGCACTTTCAACACGCAATCCCCGTCAGGAGAAAACGGGGGAATCTCCTTAAGGAACATCCATGAACCAAAAAGCAGACACAATGCCACCACAGGACAAGCAGACCGGGGCGCGCATAAAACTGCGCCGCCGGGAATTGGGAATGACGCAGAAGGAACTAGCGACAGCGGCGAACCTAACCACCGCAGCAATCTCGCAGTTTGAATCCGGGGTTCGCACGCCTTCATGCAGAACGCTGTGTAGCCTCTCCGATGCACTGAAAGTCACAACGGATTGGCTGCTCGGGCGCGCACTACGCAGCTACGATGATATTCTTGCAGACCCGGAAATCAGCACGATGTTCCCAGGGATACTGGCACTTCCGAAAGCAGACAAACGGGCACTGTCCGCGTTCTATCATTTCCTCAAAAACCGCTCGGAAACTGCCACGGATGAAGAGTAAACCCAATTGCTACAGTTCGGGGACTAGGCACACTTTGCCGAAGTTTTGGCGGTTTTCCAACAATGTGTGCGCCTCGCCAGCACGCTGCAACGGCAGAACGCTGTCGATAATCGGCTCCAACTTCCCCTGCCCAGCGAGATGGATAAGCGTCCGAAGTTCCGCAACAGTACCGAGCGCGGAACCCATCAGCGTCAACTCTTTTTGATACATCTTTCGGATGTCAATCTCCCCCATATTACCCGTTGTTACACCACACGAAACGAGCCGCCCGTTTTTGGCGAGACTCGCGAGGCTCTGTCCCCATGTCGCCGCACCGATATGCTCCAACACAACGTCAACACCGCGGCCGCCTGTCTCTTCTAACACAGCTTCCGAGAAATCCTTCTCCGTATAATTAATCGCGACAGCCGCGCCGAGCTCCCGTGCGCGTTCGCATTTCCGCGAGGTGCTTGCCGTGGCGAAAACGCGAGCCCCGGCAAGGTTGGCAATCTGCAACCCGGCACTCCCCACACTTCCGCCAACACCAAGGATTAAAATGTCCTCGCCGGGGCGAAGCTGCGCCCGCGTCATCAGCATGTGCCACGCTGTTAAATAGGCAATCGGCATCGCAGCGGCGTTGATAAACGACAACGAATCCGGCATCCGAATCGCGTTTTGCGCCGGCGCTTTGACATATGCCGCGTACCCGCCGTTCGTCTGGAAACCGATGAGTTGCTGCATCGCGCATAAATTCTCGGCACCCCGATGGCAATCGCTGCACGCTTCGCACGGCATGCAAGGCGCGAGGACAACCCGGTCGCCGACAGAAACTCCCGGCGATGCCGAGTCGCCGCCGATTTCAACGACAACACCTGCGATATCCGAACCGAGAATGTGCGGCGTATCCCCGCGGCGCAGTTTCTCCGCGATTTCGGGCCGGTTACGCCGAGCATGGATATCCAGATAGTTCACCGCGCATGATGCTACCTTCACGAGAATATCGGGAGCATCTAGCGTCGGCTTAGGGATGTCTGTCCAACGCAACACATCGGTGCCACCCTGTTCTGAGAAGACAACTGCTTTCATCTTTTCTGTATTTCGCATAAGCATCGCGCCAGTTTGCACGCACGTTCTGAATTGACGTTGTCAACGCCTACGTGGCCGGGCCTCATTTACCCGTAAGCCCCGTGATTAAGGAACCCTAGCAACCGCTGCAAACGCGGATTCGCATCCTTGTAGACAGCCGTCGGCATCGCATAGTTCATGAAAGGATAATACTTGTGCCCAACGAGCCGACGCGCATACGTCACCTGCGTGATATACCGCGTCCGCTGACTCTGATTCGGACCGCCGCGATGCCAGACCTGGTTGTTGAACATCACTACGCTCCCCGCTTTGCCGAGGTTATACTGAACCTGGTCTGCCCATTCCGACTCTTCCAACGCCTTCGGCGGCGACGCGCCGAACAGATGCGAACTCGGAATCACCTCTGTCCCGCCGTACTCTACCTCGGTGACATCGGTGAGGTAATAATTCGCCGTGAACAGCAAAACCGGCAGGCGCACGTTCGTCGGCGGTTTACCGTCTGTCACGAGGTAATGCGGGGCATCGTCTTGGTGCCACGTCGTAATCCCGCCGCCGGGAAAGGTCTGGAACGAATTGTTATGGATAACGTGGCAATTCTCGGCGACAAGTGCCTCCGCAAACGTGACGATGGGCTCCAGGTCGAACAGCCGACGATTTGCCTCGCTGTGTTCAAACATCCGATGGCTCAGATGCATCCGTCCGGCTGGACTACCGCTATTTAAGCCGTTCGGATTATTCTCAAGCGCCCATTCCAGATCTTGCCGAAGTTGCGCACACCAATCGGGCGGCAAAACGTCCTGCAGGAAGAGGAAGCCTTGCCGATGGAAAGTCTCCACCCATTCCTGAACTTGCGCGTCGCTGACGGTTTGATGTGCTAAGTAAGTTGTTTGTGCCATGGTGCTTACCTCTCTCTCTCCCATCCCATATCCCGTAGGGCGAGGGTTCCCCTCGCCGTGCGCGAATCGCCGAGGGTGCCCCTCGCCATGCCTTGCGCGAACGATCGCGGCGGACAGGCCGCCGCGCTACGGTAAAAAGGGCCTTTCGTCCGTAGGGCGAGGGCCTGTCCCTCGCCATGCCAGAGCACCCTAGTTAACCGTAGGGCGAGGGCCTGTCCCTCGCCATGCACCGATCGCGGCGGACAGGCCACCGCGCTACGGTAAAAAGGGCGGGTTCGTATCGTGCGGACCCTCGCGGCGGAAACCCTCGCCATGCAACGCGAACTCTCTTATCCCACGGCCTTCAATGATAACAAATTTCAGAAATAAAATCAAATTCTTTATTCCGTCGCCCAGGCGGCGAATAGAAATAAGACAAATAAATATCTCTTGACATACAATCGGATATGCATATAATCGTCACATAACACCAATTCTGTTTTCATGGGAGTTACGAAATATGGCGAAAATACGGATGGCACAATACGGCACAAAACATGGACACGCCGGCGGAAAATTGAAGGCGATGCTGACAAATCCCGATGTGGAAGTCGCCGGCGTTTTTGAACCGGACGCAGAACAGCGCGCAAAACTGCAGGCTGGCTCAGGCACATTTGCGGATGTCCACTGGTTCACCGACGCAACCGAAATGCTGAACGACGAAACCATCGTGGCAATCGCCTCGGAAGGAAGCAACGCTGAAAGCCTGGACCAGACGGAAGAAATTGTCAACGCCGGCAAGCATGTCTGGTATGATAAACCCGCGGGCGAGAACTGGGGGCAGTGGCAGCGCGTCATCAGCACCGCCGATGACAAATCGCTGTTAGTGCAGCTGGGGTATATGCTGCGGTACCACTCCGCTTTCAAGCAGGTTGCGGCGTGGGCGCACTCTGGCTTCCTCGGCGATGTATTCTCGGTGCGCGCACACATGTCCACGAACGTATCGCACGAAGCACGCGCGCGCATCAGTCAACACATCGGCGGCATCTTTTTCGACCTGGGCGGCCACGTACTGGACCAGGTGCTGTGGATCCTCGGCAGACCCGAGAAAGTCACGGCGTTCCTCCGAAACGACGGCGGTTCCGTCGAACCTTTCAAAGACAACACGCTCACCGTCTATGAATTTCAAAAGGCGATGGCGTTTATTTCCATCTCCGCTTTAGAGCCGCGCCCGATGGCACGCCGATTCGAGGTCTACGGCACAGAAGGAAGTGCCATCATCGTGGAGCCGTTTGAACCGGGCATCAAGATTCGGCTGTGTCTGGAAGAGGCGAAGGGCGGCTATGCTAAAGGCGAACAACTTGTCGAAACAGCCGGTGAGGGCCGCCAACGCCTCTATGAGTTAGAATTAGACGCATTCTTAATGACTATCGCCGGCGCGCAGTTACGCGACCGTCCGGTATCGCACGAGTTGCTCGTGCAGGAGACGCTTTTGCGTGCAACCGGGGTCATCGCCGACTGAGCTCCCGCGCCCTGCAGCGCGCGTGTAGGAGAGACCTCCCGTGTCGCGATTGCTCCTTGTAGGAGAGACCTCCTGGTCTCGATGCAGTAGGAGAGACCTCCCGTGTCGCGATTGCTCCTTGTAGGAGAGACCTCCTGGTCTCGATGCTTCGCGGGCTAGGCGGGTGCCGTTAAATATCTACCCCACCGGCGTTAATCTTCCAACCCGCCAGCCCACTTGATGCAGCCGGTGATGTGTTCATGGAACCACGGCTGCTCCCAGAGTGCGTCCGGATGGCCGAGGGCGGTATACATCACGCGCCCCTTGCCGTAGGTATGGCACCAGCCGAGGGCATAATCGTGGTCTGCCCGGTTACCGCGAGAGACATCAATGGAGTCGTTGTCCAAGCGCATTAGCACGCGCGTTTTGCCGCGGTCCCAATTTTTGAACGTGTAGATTTCGTCGACAACTTTGAAGTCGCTGCCGAGCATCCGTGTCGCGGGATGATTCGCATCTTCAACGATGACGTTCACTTCTTCGTGCCACGGGTGCCCTGCGAAGTAGCCGCCGAGCATTTCGCCGTACTCGGGCCAATCGTAGCAGGTATCGGTGGCGTTATGGATACCGAAGAATGCCTTGCCGTTGCGGACGAAGCTGAGCAGTGCCTCTTTCTGGGAATCGTCAAACGGCAGATTGCCGGTCGTTGCGAAGGCGACGATGTCCTGTTTTTCAAGGGTGTCGGCGGTAATCCTGTCGCAGCGGTGCGTCGTTACCACGTTCCACCCGTTTGCCGCGCCGATTTGCTTCAGCGCGACTTCGGCGTTCGGTAGGTAGCTGTGTTCAAAGCCAGCAGAGTGGCGTAACATGAGAATGTTCATCGAAATATCCTTGCTAGATAGCGATTTTTCGCGTTATTATACACGATTTAGATAAAAAAATGGTAACATATTTAGTGCCAGGCCGATTTAGTGTGCCATTTGGAGCCGGTCCGCTCCTCTATGGGGATACCTAAATGGCTCTGGTGCAGCATAACTACAGCTGAACAAACAGACAAAAGGAGCAGAGACGACACAAATGAGATTTTTTAAGAAAGGCGAAGAGAAAAAGCCGCAGCCGAAACCGGAGTCGGCGGCGAAGGCACATCCTGAACTGAAGGTTATCAGCGGCGCCCAGGTCTCCGGTAGGAAACCACAGCCGCCGCCCCAACAACAGCCGCCGCCCCAACAACAGCCGCCGCAACAGAACATCGCATTGCCAAACGTGCGGTATAAGATCGCCGTGGCGAGCGGAAAGGGCGGCGTGGGGAAATCTACCGTGGCGACAAATCTGGCAATCTCGCTGGCGAACGCGGGGGCCACCGTCGGCTTGATGGACGCAGATGCCTATGGTCCTAGCATACCGACGATGATGGGTGTCCAAGAGCGGCCGCAGACAAGTCCAGAGCGGCAACTCGTCCCGCTTGTCCGCCACGACATTAAACTGATGTCAATCGGGTTTATGGTGCCAGAAGAACAGGCGATGATCTGGCGCGGCCCGATGTTGCACAGTGCCATCCGCCAATTCCTGAGCGACGTGGCCTGGGGCGAATTGGATTACCTCATCATCGATCTGCCGCCGGGGACAGGTGATGTCGCGCTTTCGCTAACGCAAGCGATGCCCCTCACCGGGGCAGTCATCGTCACGACACCACAGGATGTCGCTTTAGCAGATGTGCGGCGCGGCGTAGCAATGTTTGAACGGCTCGGCGTGCCGATCCTCGGTATCATCGAAAATATGAGTTATTTCCTCTGTCCGCACTGCGACGAAAAGACAGAGATTTTCCGGGCAGACGGCGGGAAAAACATGAGCGAACGGTTCAGCGTTGCGCTGTTAGGACAAATTCCGCTGGATGCAGAAGTCTGCACCGCGGGCGACTTAGGGGTGCCTATCGTTGCGGCGCACCCAGATTCGCCGCAATCTGCCGCGTTTGGCACTGTCGCAACAGAATTGGAAGCGGTGTTGAAGGAAAGCGGTGAGGAAGAGGAGTTGACAATTCTCTAAATGCGGAGAGGCAAGGGGGGGATTGCGTTTGCGCAGTCCCCTTTTTTCGTTAAAGGCCCCTTTTACCGTAGCGCGAGGGCCGTTACGCCGAAACTTTGTCATCTCTGCAGCCTCGCTGCAGAGATGTCCACTGTCCCTCGCGAATCGCCGAGGGTTCCCCTCGCGATCCCCCGACCGACAAGAAAGCCCCTCTCACCGTAGCGCGAGGGCCTGTCCCTCGCGATCGCCTGACCGCCCAAACAGCCCCTTTTACCGTAGCGCGAGGGCCGTTACGCCGAAACTTTGTCATCTCTGCAGTCCCGCTGCAGAGATGTCCACTGTCCCTCGCGATCTACCGACCTACACGAAAAACGGCAGAAGCCCCGGGACTTCGGCCATCTTCTCTGCAGATCGATGCATGGCGCGGCACAGGACCGCGCCCTACGGACTAAGGGGCCCTTTCACCGTCGCGCGAAAGAGGCCCCTTTCACCGTAGCGCGAGGGCCTGTCCCTCGCGATCGTTCGACCACACCAAAAACACCCGAAGCCCCGGGACTTCGGCCATCTTCTCTACAGACCGATGCATGGCGCAGCACAGGACCGCGCCCTACGGACTAAGGGGCCCTTTCACCGTCACGCGATGGCCCGGCGATCACGAATCGCCGAGGGTGCCCCTCGCGATCCCCCGACCGACAAGAAAGCCCCTCTCACCGTAGCGCGAGGGCCTGTCCCTCGCGATCGCCTGACCGCCCAAACAGCCCCTTTTAACCGTAGCGCGAGGGCCGTCACGCCGAAACTTTGTCATCTCTGCAGCATCGCTGCAGAGATGTCCACTGTCCCTCGCGATCGTTCGACCACACCAAAAACACCCGAAGCCCCGGGACTTCTCTGTAGGTCGATGCATGGCGCAGCACAGGACCGCGCCCTACGGACTAAGGGGCCCTTTCACCGTCGCGCGAGGGCCCGGCGATCACTAATCGCCGAGGGTTCCCCTCGCGATCCCCCGACCGACAAGAAAGCCCCTCTCACCGTAGCGCGAGGGCCTGTCCCTCGCGATCGCCTGACCGCCCAAACAGCCCCTTTTACCGTAGCGCGAGGGCCGTCACGCCGAAACTTTGTCATCTCTGCAGCCTCGCTGCAGAGATGTCCACTGTCCCTCGCGATCGTTCGACCACACGAAAAACGGCAGAAGCCCCGGGACTTCGGCCATCTTCTCTACAGATCGATGCATGGCGCGGCACAGGACCGCGCCCTACGGACTAAGGCACCTTTTTACCATTGCACGGCGCGGCACAGGACCGCGCCCTACGGACTAAGGGCCTTTTCATCGATGCATGGCGCGGCACAGGACCGCGCCCTACGGACTAAGGGGCCTTTTTACCATCGCACACGAAAAAAACAGCCGCAACCCCCAAGGGGCCACGGCCGTTTTCTACATCGCGAGGGACAACCCCCCGCTCTACGTTTATTTCGCCTGCTGTTTCAGAGCACCAAACGTCGTCAGCATCCGATTCGCCGCAGAGACAGGCCCCCGCAACATCCGCATCGCCAACGTCTCCGGCCGGCCATCAAACGCGACCTCCTCGATCTGATAATAGTACTCAACACCCGGCTTCGCAGACGTATCCGTAAACGTATACGTCTGACGCTCACCCGTTGTGCCAGCACCCGCAATCAGCGCAGCATTCAGCAGCGTGAAACCACTATCGCGTTTTTCGCTGCGGCGCAGGTTAAACCCAGCGTTGTCAACTTCAGACTCCGTCGTCCAAGTTAAGACAACCGCGCCGGCTTCATTGTGCATCACCGAGAAACTTGACAACTCCACCGGCAAGGCACCGCCTTTCCGATACCCCGGCGTGCCGATGTCCTCGGCATGCCCATAATGGAGTTCTGCCACGGCGAGTCGCTTGAGGTTCGATGCCAGAGCCCAACTCGCACGCTCCTTCCCTTTCAGTGCAACGCCGTTGTCGTAACGCCGAATCAGCGAACTCCGAACACCTTCCTCGGCACTCACCGGTAACGCCCACGCCGGTGCATCTTTCGTCCGACGATTGCCATCAGTGTTGCCAACCTCGTCTACGAGGTTACCGTTGCTATCGGTAAGTTTCAGGTAGAACCCCTCCGCGCTCAGGAACGTATCCCGCGCAGTCTTAATGCGCAGGTTCCGCTGATGCAAAGCCAACAGGTTGTAAACGCGCTCCGCAGGAAATACCGTGCTTGATGACGCACGCGCAGGCCCCGCAACAATCAGCAGCGTCTGATTCGGTTGAATCACCTTCTCTTGCAACGTCAACGCCACAATCGGCCTACCGACGAGATCTTCGGAATCCACATTCTGGAACTCCAGTTCCCACCGGTTCAGATTGAGTGCCTCGGTTTTGGATTTATTATACAACTCTATCCACTGTGGCAGTGTGCCGCCACCCGAGTCAAACATGACTTCGCTGATAGTGATACTGCCTTTCGGCGTAGCTGCTGCCGTTTTCACCGCACCATTCGGATACCCCGGGGTGCCACCCGTCGCCGCAGACTTCGAGACAGTCCTGTCATAGCCGATACCGGTGAACGCCGCCTCTGCCCAGGCATCTTTGTGGTAACCCACAATATCTGCCTTGGCACGCTGCCACACCTTACCAGAGCCGAGGGCCCCTTCGGTATCACCACCGGGAGCTTCACGCACTTGCAACGGCCACACGTATGTATCATAGTCACCTGTCTGCTCGCGAACGAACGCATCCGTGTCACTGCCACCGCCACCGGCGACATCCACGAACGCCTCATTCTTGCCCAACTTCTCCTTGGCGTTGCGCAAAATCAACAGGAACTTCCCATCGTCCGGCAACGCGAGGCCCGAGGCAACGAGATACTGATGCGGTGAACCTTTCTGCTCTACGGCGGAAGTGGCAATATCATCGCCACCGGCGAGAGGCGTTTTGGCCGGCGAGGTACTCACCAGCAGCAACAGTCCATTCGCAGGCACGCTCACATCCGCGAAAACGACGAGCGATGTATCTTCCTTTTTGTCATCTTGCACGACGCTCAGCTCCCAGTCTTTCAAGGAGACAGCCGCGCCCGTGACATTCCGCAATTCCAGCCAGTCGTTTGCAGCACCGCTGCCATTGCCAAACTCGTTGAAAACAATCGGACTGCGAGGCACCTCGGAGGCATCAGCCTTCGGCGAAGTCTCCTCGGGGAAAAACGGCACAAACGGTATAACCGGTGTCTCCCGGACGACAGGCGAACCCCCCGGGGCCGCCGCCGGCACCGAGGCCGGCGCAGCACCAGAATCCATCGCAGGCGCTGCTGTCCCAGACTGCCGCTGTTGCCCAGACAGCAACGTCGTCCCTACCGGCACCTGTATCTCGACAGAGGGAGCACGCACTGTCTCTGCCACCGTGTCCGTGGCTGCCACCGTATACGCAAACGTCACTTTCGTCGAATTCGTGTCTTCCGCCGCTGTCCAAACAGCATGCCGCGCATTCGCTAACACCTGTTCACCCAGATACACCACCAGATACGGCAGGTTGGCCCCTTCATACCGCAGATTCTCCTGGGTATATGTCACCGACACTTCAATCTTATCTCCGGCGGTATAGACACCCGCGGGGGGCGCAACAATCTCCGGCGTACCCACCACGCTGTCCACCGGCACTGTTAACGTATTCGATACCAGATTCCCGTTGCCCGCAATGTCCTGCGTGGCACCCGCGGGAACCTGAATCGTCACATCGCCCCTAAAACCAGCGGCGGGCGTAATCCGCGCTTTGTAAACCAAGAACGACGCTGAATTCTTCGCATCACCAGGCGCATGCCCACTGGGAGGCGAACCGAAATTTTGTAGGGCACGATGGTCGAGCCCAATGTATTCCGGGGCATCAACCGTCCAGTCCAGCGAATTCCCAGCTGCATCGGTGATGGCGATGTCCTCCGCGCCAAACGTCGTCCCGATTTCCTCGGCGATGGCACTCTTCGGCTCAGCGGCAGAGTAATTCGTAAAGCGGAATTCAACGTCAAACGCGCCGTCCTGCGACACCGATTCCGTAGTCCCTGCCGCAAAATCTGTCACAGGCAACCCAGATGCACTGGAATCCAGGTTGACTATCGCATTGCGCCTATCCTCGGTGTGCGTCTCACCATTCTTTATCACGCCGGGAATCCACACCGTCGGCGGGACAGTATCCACAAGGTGCTTGATGACCTCCACGGCGTAGGCAGCGGCATATTGACCGGGCGTAGCACTCGGGTTCCAAAGCGGATATGCCGCATCATTAGAACTGCTGAGCGTAGGCATGTTGAGCAGAAACGCCCGAAGCGGCGTTTCAAAATCGTGACCAAATTCAACATAAGCACCAGGATCAAAAGTGTTGCCAGCCAGGTCCTTTATGTGCCTCGGTGCTGAAATAATAGTTGCTGCATCCCCCAGCTCGGTACGGGTATTATGCCACAGATTATTCCAGGTGAGATCGACACCATCAAACTTCCGATCTCCAGTTACCACGGTGTGTTTGAAGGTGAGCGTTGTATCTCCGTCAGCCCTATCCGCAGCATCAAGTCCAAACTCCGTGTTCGGGTCCAATGGGTTGAACGTGTAGTCCATCCTCAGCGTCACACCAGGGTCGGCGGTGACAGGTTTACTAAACGTCACCTGAATTTGAATAGTGTCGCCTAAGCCGTAATAGCCGGCTTCCGGGCTATTGGCCAAAGTCACCGCGTTCGGCCCGGTGGGAAGGGCCCAGCCATGATCTTCCACCAAAGGGCAGTAGCCCGTGTAAGAGCTACCGAATTGACCGTGATAGTGGTAACACGTCTGGCGCACCTTGTGATAGCGGGACGGGCCGGTATGCGTCGGGGCACCAACGAACTTCACCGGGAAAACGGATGTCGATGTCGTTGCCAGCTCCGGGCGAGTGGCATCCACCATGGGAGGTCCTGTGAGACCGAGGACCATGGGAGAAGTGGGGATCGCATCCCCCCAGTTTAGCCAATATGGATAGGCAACAGGATCACCCGTAAACGTCGAATGACCGTGCCGATGGGGATGAACGGTTTGGCGATATGAATCGCCTCTGACGATAGCTTGCCAATGGCCAGTGTAGAAGTACTTGCCAGAGCTATCCTTATCATCATCCAGGGAGACCGCGCCCATGCCCGTCTGGACTATATAGACAAACCGAACAATCTCCGTATCATCCCGCATTCGTACGGCACGCTGCTCATTAACGGAACCCGAGTAGAAGTTACCGTCGTTATCGACCGGTCTTGCTTCAACTTCTTCTAATTCAGGAGTGGTGCCTATATTTAGATATAAGATAGCTGAAGCATAGACATCAACGGTCCGAACATTCGTATCCGAAGTAGATACCTGAAACCGCACATCAACGATAACCTGATCGCCGGCGGCGAGGGTCTGCCCGCCGGTGGTGGGCGAGGCTGTGACGCTTCCGCCAGCCTGCTTGTAATACCACTTGATATCCTTCAATGCGATAGCGTGCACGTCCATCGGGGTGGTCATGACGACAACACCGGCGATGAGCAGAAAAACGCAAAGATTGAGGAAAGATTTTCTAATCATTTCAATTTTTTCCTTATTTTATTGAACTGGAGAATCACCGCGCCGTTTGCGGTGGCTCTCCGCTCTTATCGAATTCACCTGCAGATTCGAGCACAGCAGGCGGCGTAGTCTCGGAGAAAACAGGGTAACCGTGGGCGGAGGCCCACGGCTATCCTGCCCCTTTATATCCCTAGTGGGGACAGAAATTTCCCCAGAACAACGCTGGTGGACTTCGACGTTGCAGCCATCGGTGCAACGCGAAGAGCCCCGTGGCAGCCGCTTTCACGCGAACGTGAACGGTTGCCACGAGGCAATGTGAGTCGTGCGCTTGCAACGCGCGCGGTTTTCATGTTGGAATTGCGAGCAAGGATATCCCCCCGGAGCCCCTTCCTGCCGAGAGCGGCAAAGGTTAACGGGTGTAAATGATGGGGGGGGGTGATCCGGTCTAGGGCATCGTCAACGGGACGCGCAAACGCAAACGTGGATACGGCGCGCAGCCGCGCGGGCTGCTGCGTCGCTTTCACAGATGTCTGCAGACGAATCGGATAATCCGCGCGGAATTGAGTGTTCACGTTCGTGCTCCTTTATTAGTTGCGTTAAATTTCGTGCCCTAAATCAATGACATAAATAGTATACCACATTTTTGCGCGCTTGTCAACTTAAAAATGTGATTTTAACGCGCAATAATGAGCATATCTATATAATATACCATATTTTCGCGTTTTTGTCAAATTAAAATTGCGAATTCTTTTAGATGCTATCATTTTTTAACGTTTTTGTCAAGGTTTAGGTTACAGCATCCAGGTCCAGAGCGGCCCTTTTAACCCTCGCGCGAAAGAGGCCCCTTTTCACCGATGCCTGGCGCGGCACAGGACCGCGCCCTACGGACTAAGGGCATTTTCACCTACGGCCCCTTTTCACCGTAGCGCGAGGGCCCGGCGATCACTAATCGCCGAGGGTTCCCCTCGCGATCTCTCGACCGATAAGAAAGGCCCCCTTTCACCCTCGCGCGCGGGAAAACCTGTCCCTCGCGAACCCTCTCGATTGACCGATGCATGGCGCAGCACAGGACCGCGCCCTACGGACTAAGAAGCCCTTTTCACCGACGGCCCCTTATCACCGTCGCGCGAGGGAAAACCTGTCCCCGGTAGGAGAGACCTCCCGGTCTCGATGTTCGGGACCTGTCCCTCGCGATCCTCCTTGATAGACCGATGCATGGCGCGGCACAGGACCGCGCCCTACGGACTAAGGGGGCCTCTTCACCGTCGGCCCCTTTTCACCGTAGCGCGAGGGCCTGTCCCTCGCGATCTCTCGATCCCTCAAAACGGCCCCTTTCATCGTAGCGCGAGGGCCCGGCGATCACTAATCGCCGAGGGTTCCCCTCGCGATCTCTCGACCGACAAGAAAGGCCCCCTTTCACCCTCGCGCGCGGGAAAACCTGTTCCTCGCGAACCCTCTCGCTAGACCGAAGCATGGCGCGGCACAGGACCGCGCCCTACGGACTAAGGTGCCCTTTTCACCGTCGGCCCCTTTTCACCGTAGCGCGGCGGCCTGTCCGCCGCGATCTCTCGACCGACAAGAAAGGCCCCCTTTCACCCTCGCGCGCGGGAAAACTTGTCCCTCGCGAACCCTCTCGCTAGACCGAAGCATGGCGAGGGACAGGCCCTCGCCCTACGGACTAAGGAGCATTTACCGTAGCGCGAAAGAGGCCCCTTTCACCGTAGCGCGAGACAGGCCCTCGCGAACCCTCCTCGCTAGACCGAAGCACGGCGCGGCACAAGACCGCGCCCTACGGCGGCCATCGGCCCTGTCCCCCGCCCCACATTCTTCGCGCTAATGAGCCGGCGCGCATTGCACAACCTCTCCTGTCTCCGCCGAGCGATACGCCGCCGCTAAAATCTCGTTTGTCCTTAACCCATCAAGCCCGCTAACAATCGGTGAGACACCGCGATGCACGCACGCCGCAAAATGCTCAAACTGATGCTGATAAAGGTCTTCGTACTGCGAGGCGATGCGCCCAGGCTCGCCATCAAGATAGGTGCGGATCTTCCAACCATCATCGTTGTCCACCCAGACGGTGCCTTCCGTGCCGTAGAGCTCCAGCACGATGTCGCAGTGCGCGACAGAGAAACTGAGGTCGGTGAACGCCTGCGCGCCGTTCGCGAAGCGCATCAGGATGCCGCCCGTATCCTCAACAGCGTAGTGATGCATCGCGCTGTTGCAGAACGCGCTGACTGCCGCCACCTCACCGATGAGGTAACGGAGCAAATCGACGCTGTGTGCGCCCAAATCCATGAAGCAACCCCCGCCGCCTTTTTCCGGCTGCGCGCGCCATTCATCTGCAGTCAGCCGATACTGCTTCAAAAACGGCACTCTGCCATGAACTATCTGGCCTAAACGTCCCTCGTTTACCCACGCATGGATTTGCTGGAAGCAGGAGTGGAACCGAAAGAGGAAGCACACCTGTAACTGCACGCCGTTAGCTTCGCAGGCGGCAATCATCCGCGTGCATTCCTGCGGCGTGAGTGCCATCGGTTTATCGCACAACACGTGTAAACCACGCTCCGCCGCGGCGATAACCTGCTCGCAATGCAGATAGACAGGCGTTGAGACGTAAATCGCGTCCAGCGCATCATCTGCCAAGAGCGCGTCAACGGTGGTATAGGCGGCGGCTGCGCCGTAGTCAGCAGCGAGTTGTTTTGCGCGGTTAGCATCGCGAGAGAGGAGCGCGTGTAATTCTGCGCCTTCGGCTTTTTGGATAGCAGGCATTGCCCGGCGTTGTGCAACGCTCCCCGCACCGAGCACACCCCATTTTAAGTTCATTCGTTTCAAATCCTCTTTTCTTCTGGTATTTATTCAGTCCTAATTTTGTGCAAGTCTACACGATTTGCGAGTATTTCGCAAGCGAGAATTTTGTTATGCGCGCTTGTAGGTGCGCCCTCCCGCGTCTCGATAGGGCGCAGGCCTGTCCCTCGCCATGCATCGGTAAAAAGGCCCCTTCTACCGTAGGGCGAGGGCCCGGCGATCACGAATCGCCGAGGGTTCCCCTCGCAATGCCGCGACCTGCACAGAAAAGCCGGGGCTTCGGGCGGTTTTCGTGTCGGCGAACGATCGCGAGGGACAGGCCCTCGCGCTACGGTGAAAAGGGGCCTTAGTCCGTAGGGCGCGGGCCTGTGCCGCGCCAGGCATCAGTAAAAAAGCCCCTTCGTCCGTAGGGCGAGGGCCGTCACGCCGAAACTTTGTCATCTCTGCAGCCTCGCTGCAGAGATGTCCACTGTGCCGCGCCAGGCATCGGTCTAGCGAGAGGGTTCGCGAGGAACAAGTTTTCCCTCGCGCTACGGTGAAAAGGGGCCGACGGTGAAAGGGGCCGTTTTGAGGGATCGAAGGATCGCGAGGGACAGGCCCTCGCGCTACGGTGAAAAGGGGCCGACGGTGAAAGGGGCCGTTTTGAGGGATCGAAGGATCGCGAGGGACAGGCCCTCGCGCTACGGTTAATAAGGGCCTCTTTCGCGCGATGGTGAAAATGCGCCTTAGTCCGTAGGGCGAGGGCCCGGCGAGCACGAATCGCCGGGTTTTCCCTCGCGCTACGATTGAAAGGGCCCTTCATCCGTTCCCACCTCCTGGTCTCAACTCTCCTCCCGCGTCCCGACGGGCCAAAGGCAAGCGGTGCATTGCGTATCATGCCAACACCAAATGCACCCCAGTTGCCAGCAGGAATCCGAGGACGATTCTAGAGAAAAGCCGCTCCGGCACGCGATTGTTAAGCGAGATCCCTGTCAGCACGCCGAGCCCGATGAACGGCAGCAAAGCAACCGCCTCAACCAGAATTTCAAAAGAGAAGAGCTCCAGCCGCGCGTAAAACGGGATTTTGACGAAGTTCAGCAAGAAGTAGATAGCCGTTGTCGTCGCCACAAAGGTAGTATTGCCTAAGCGTTGCGGCAGCAGATACATGACGACGACAAGCCCACCCATGTGCGCGAGCGTCGTGAAGATACCGGTGAGCACGCCTGCGAAAAATCCCTGCCACGCGTTGAATGAGTAATAGCCGTATACCGAGCGCGACTTCCCTCTCGCGATTCGGGGCTGCCAATAGGGACGCAACAATTCTAACAGCGCGAACAGACAGGCGATGCCGCCGATCGCCTTCTTCAACTGAACGTCAGAAATATCCTTTAAAATCAGGCTTGCCAGGGCGATGCCAACGATAGAGCCCGGTATCAACCGCCAGATGCTCTGCCGATGCCACCGCTTCCAATAGTGCCGCAGCGAGAAAACATCCGTTGAAAATAGCAGCAGGAGCATCAAGCCAACGACATTGCGCGCTGACCGAAAGTGCGTGAACATCGGAACGACAATCATCCCGATGCCACCGCCGAAGCCCGCCTTGCTCACGCCGGTGAGCCACGCGCCGAAACATAAGATAATCACTTCAAAAATAGGGGTGCCTCCTCTTGCAATGAATATAGCAGCCCTCGGAGGAATTGTCAAACGCTCGCGCCGAAAGAAAAAAGATTTGACATTCGGATTGAAATGTGGTATAATATGCATAACTATTTTCTATTACGGAGGAACTTTCAAATGGTTCAAGTAGAAGTTAACGTGGATTCCGGTGAAGCGTTCGACCGCGCCCTCGCACGTTTTAAGAAGATGTGCGGGAAAGCCGGCATCGTCACAGAAATTAAAAAACGCAGCTTTTATGAAAAGCCCAGCGAGAAACGGCGCAGAATTGAGATGAAACGGCAGCGGAAAGTCAAACCGCGCACGGTGGAATACCGGCCACGCTACAACAACGGCGGCCGTTAACCCGGCACGAGGAGGCACATCATGACAGCACTGCATACGGATGAAGCGGTAGAAAACTACAAAGGGCGACTCATCCAGTACTGCCAAGAACGCGGGTTAAGCCAGCCTATCTATACCGAAACGCAGCACGGGCCACCGGACGCACCCAGCTGGCACGTCACCGTCCGTTACGGAGACTGCACGCATGAGACACCGGAACCCGTCCCTGGCTCCAAAAAGTTCGCGCACCAACTCGCATCCAAGCAGATATTGTCCGAGATCGACTCGCGGCGCGAACGCTTTTTGGCCGGCGAAGTGGCCGAGCAAGCACCCGCAGCAACCACGCCAACACCGCCGGTCGCCGCTGAATTGCGGGCGATTGAAGTGCCGATTGACATCGTCTCAAGCGCGCTGATCATCGCGAACGAACGGTTGACAGCATCGCAACCAACGCGATACCGCACCCTCACCGATGCAGAATTCTCGCAGAAATTGGCCCGATTGACGCTCCACATTGTCCGAGAGCTCGTTGAGAAGGCAGAACAAGACGAGATGACGTTTATCTAACGTTTTCTGTAGGAAGGGCAGGCCCCCCTCGCTGCCTGCCCTTTTTCTTAATGAGGAGCCCCGCATGGAAAAAGCAACGGATATTGCAAACATGTCGCCTGAGGAATTTCGCCAATTTTTACCGACACTCGTGAACGCGCCAATCTTCATAAGGCGAGAGAAACTCATCACTTTGATGAGCGAGCCTCCCTCACCGAAGAACACAGCGAAGTTGGAGAAAGCCTTCCGTGAATTTTTCTGTGGATATCAAGAACTTGCCTTGTCGCTTGAGGAATACGAGGAAGACCCGGGGGAAGGACTAGAACCGCACACACCACTCGCCAAAAAGCTGAGGCGGCACCGCGACTATATCCACGCGAACCGGAAGACAACGCGCAAGCAACGCATCTTCAGACGCATGGGCACTTACCTCAACAGCGATACCATGCCGCAACAGAAGATCTCGGCGTTGGCACCAGGCGAATTCTGCGCACTGCTCCGTAGTCTCGTCACGCAGGAACTCTTCATTTCGCGCGCACGGCTCGCCGCACTGCTGAAACAAGACGCTCCTTGCAAAACGTTAGATGCCGCTTTTCGCGAATTTTTTGTCGCCTACGAGTTGTTTGAACTCGCACTAGAGAATTACCACTATGACCCGGATGAAGGACTAGAGCTGCGCCCAGAGTTCGTCGAGGAACTGGACCAGGGTGACGCATACATCAAATCCGGCGGCAAGATGTGGACGCTTGACGAGGCTTTCAAAGCGCTTGAGAGAGAGTCGGCGTGTATACGTTGAAGTTAACCTCACCCGCGCAAGCCGATCTGTGGCGTTTGGATGCCACGGTTCGCAAACGAATCCGCCAGAAATTTGAGCGGTTACGCAAACAATGTGATAAGATGAAGCATGTGGCACTGAAAGGGAAACACAAAGGGAAGTTCAGGGTGGCGGTAGGCGATTACCGAATTCTCTATACCTTTGACACGCAAACTCAGTCGATTGAAGTCTCCCGAATTCGACACCGTAGCAATGTCTATTAAGACATAACTGCTACCGCCTCTATCACAAAAGCGATTCAACCGTGACGTTTTTCAGGGTTTCCGCCTGAATCCGCTGGAGTTCCCGCAATATCCGCGTTCCCTCCGGCGCAACAAGCATTGCTGATGTGAAATGTTCGGAGAGGCCCCCCTCGACAACGTCAACAACCTGGTCGAGCGTAATGTCGCTGAGCACTTGCGCGGGAAGATAGCCGGTTGTGTCACCCTCAACTTCATAGATGAGCCCGGCCGCTTTGAAGCGTTTGAAACATTCATCTACCACTTCTGCCGGGATGCGAGCGAGGGAGACAATGTCATCGGCGGAGCACGCGCCCTTGCCGCGGTGGAACCGGTCAGCTACCACGAGGAACAGCGCAATAGCACCGGCTGCGTTGATATAACTAACCTTCTCATCAGAAGGCATCGCGCTAGGGAGCGCGCGCCTCCCGAAGTGCTGAACCGCGTTTGTCACCTCAGCACCAAGCAGGATGATAACCCAGGTGGCGTATGTCCAAATGGCAAGAATAACCAGGAGTGCAAGCGCGCCGTAAATTGCGTCATAGTTCTTCCACACCAACTCAAAGTAGCGTCCAAACGGGAGTCGCGCGATTTGGAACAGCGTGCCAGCGATGAACGCCCCGGTGAGTGCCGCACCCCATTCTACGGATGTGTTCGGCAGCGCGATATACATCAGCAAAAAGAGGCAGTAGAACAGCAGCCATGGGAATACGTGCGAGAATAGCCAGCTGTTCGCAGTGGAAAAGAAAAACCAGATTAAAAGCGGGCCAAGTGACAGTATCGTGTAAAAAACGGCATATTTCTGAAACGCTTGGAGCAACGGCAGCCGCCGGCGCGCACCCCATATATCGTTGAAGTGCTGCTCAACCGACATAAACAGCATCGTTGAAACCAGCAGGAAGAATAGAAACCCGCCGACGCTGAGGCTACCGAGATTTTTGTTGGTAAATTCGGAGAGACGTGATACAATCTCTTCAGCACCGTAATGCGGAAGAAAATTGCCGAGCGACGCTATCAGCGGGGACTCCTCGTTCTCAACAACACCGAAGGTTTTTAGCAAAAATAGCGCAACAGCGGACAACGGCACAAGGCAGAGAAGCGTGTTGAAAGCCAGCGATGAAGCCTGCTGAAGGCATTTGTGCTCAATGAATTGATGCCATACATTTGCACCGAGGCGCAACGTATAGGTGTAAAACGCGCGGAATTGCCCGCGATAGTTGTTCATATTTCTCTAGCTTTGCCGCCGCTTGAACAGCCCGCTCCAAGGCAAACGCCGACAGGTTTGATGATAAAGTAAAAACGCTAGCATCCTCATTCAGAAAAATGAAAAAACGATATGCTTTACCAACGTCCTGATTTTATCGCGCGGCTCAAACGCCGATTGCGCCAAAACCGGCTGCTTGCCCCCTTCATCGGATGTCCCTACCCTGCACCCCGCTGGAACAAATGTGTGCGCCGAGTCCTTGAATACTGCGAAGACGACGCAACTATCCTCGACCTCGGCTCCGGCATCCGCCGCCGTTCACCGAACATCATCAACCTTGAAATCGAGCCCGGCGCACAAGTCGATGTCGTCGCCGATGGACACCTCTTACCTTTCAAAGATGACTCCTTCGATGCCATCATCTCCGAAGCAGTGCTTGAACATGTCCGCTCCCCAAGCCTCATCGTCGCGGAAATGTATCGCGTGCTGAAACCGGGAGGAATTGTCTGCGTCGCAGTGCCTTTCCTGCAGGGGTATCACGCCTCACCGCACGATTATCAGCGGTGGACGCTACCCGGAATCGTCGAACTCTTCGCGGCCTTCGCCGAAGTTGAGAGCGGCGCGTGCGCCGGCCCGACTGCCTCCCTGCACTGGATCTTCCGTGAATACGTCGGGATACTCTACTCTTTCGGCAGCCTCGTGTTCGGCAAATTCATCTCGCTCATTGTCGGGTGGATTACCTTCCCATTATTGTTGCTCGACTGGATGCTCCTCTGGAACCCGAACGCGCACATTCTCGCATCAGCGGTGTATTATCTCGGAAAGAAACCATCGCTTGAACCTGAGTAGGAGGGACCTCCCGGTCCCGATGTCTCCTCAGTAGGAGAGACATCCCTGTCCCGATACAGGCGGCCCCTCCCTATCCCGATGTCTCCTCAGTAGGAGGGACATCCCTGTCCCGATGTAGGAGGGACATCCCTGTCCCGATGTAGGAGGGACATCCCTGTCCCGATACCGATAGGCGGCCCCCTACGGGGCCCACTCACTCGCCTTGACGTAGTAAATAAACCCGATGCACATCTCATCAGTCGTCTTTTCGCCCCAACCGACAGGGACAGGCGGACTATGCGGATTCGCGGGGTTCCCCGCAGAATTGTCAAAATGCGCGACTAATTCCACCTGCGTCCCCTCAGGCAAGAAGAGCGGTTCGCGGTAATGATAAATATCCTGCCAATTGAAATCCCAGTCCTGCACCCAAACCAGGTCGATCTGGTTTCCCTCAGGCGTTGTAGCGACGAGGCGCATGTCACGGCCGAGCAGATGCATGTGCGGCATTGTAGCAAGGAGGTAGGAATCCGTCTTGATGCGCCGCGAGGCCAACACTTCGTGCCAACCCGCGCCAGCCGGTATCTCAAATTCCGAATTAATCGCCGAGGCGATGTGCAGCTTCGCTGTCTCCGGTGTTTTAGAGAAGTAGATGCCCAAGCGCGACCGGTCGCGTTCGGTGTGTCCCGTGCGGTAGTAATGCACCTGC
Source organism: uncultured Poribacteria bacterium (assembly GCA_958296135.1). GTDB lineage: Bacteria > Poribacteria > WGA-4E > WGA-4E > WGA-3G > AGPOR5. The sequence goes on along the minus strand of CATQHZ010000001.1, from coordinate 1,003,115 downwards.
ATGACGATGTCCGCGCCGCTCGGCAAAAGATATCCGACACCTTCCGGCAAAACAGAGGGAGTTACGCCCGGTGCCCAGCCGCCAAGCGTGCCTGCATCGTCAAAGCCGGGGCCCGTGCCTTCTGTCACATAGCCCGGTTTCTCGTCTTGCGCATCCAATTGGCGCGCCTCACCGTTCACATCAAGATAGGCGATGACGTGATGCACCGTCTTCCGATTTCCCGGTTGCACGTCAACGGCTTGCACATACATATCCTGCTGAAAGTTCGTGGGGATGATGAAGTGGCGATATTCGTCCTCGCCTTCCGGTTCAATTTCATACTCCACCGGCATCTCGACAATCCAATCCGGTTCGCCGAGGGCCCAGCCTTCCGGAAACTTCGGCGCAGGTGGCACCGCATCCAGATTGCCAGCAGGCGCGCCCGTTTCAACCCATCGGGAAATGGTTGCAATCTCGGTATCAGTTAAGCGGCGTTCGTTTTTGAAGTCACCATAACCCGCCGCAGGTTTCCACGGCGGCATCAACCGTGCTTTCGTGTATTCAGCGATTTCTGTCGCCCATGCCTTTGCATCGCTGTAATCCACCAGCGAAAACGGTGCGACTTCCCCCTGCCGATGGCACGACTGGCACTCCCGCTGCAGTATCGGCGCGATGTGCGCGCTGTAAGTAACCGCCTCCGGAACACTCGGCTCAGCGATATGCAGCGTGCAACCGAACGATGCAGCCTCACGGACAGGCACCGTGCCGCCACTCACGACTGCCGCCAGCGCGTCCTTCAGATAGTGGTGTTTCACCCGCGGCTCGTAGCGGTTATCATCAATGGGGCCTCGGTAGCGCAGCGTCCCATCCGCATCGACGACGATAACTTGCGGTGTCATCGTCGCACCGAGGTGGCGCGCCAACTGTCCTGTTGCGTCCTTCACAATCGGGAACGCGTAGCCCGCTTTCGCGATGTATGTTTTTATAGCCTCATCCGATTCGTTGGAGTTCGGATACACCGCAACAAAATGAACCTGATTCTCGCCAAATTCGGCGTGCAAGCGATTTAACCGCACGGCATACCGCTGCGCGACGGGACATTCCGTGGCGAGGAACACGAACGCAACGGGCCCCTGCGTTTGGAGCGTATCCCCCATCAGCGTCTTGACAGCAAGAGCTGCCACCTTCGTGCCGACAGGCACGTTATTCGTTTGCGTGGATGCTTCTTGGATAACGCGATGTTTATTCGTAATCGTCCACTCGGATTCCGCCTGCACGAAGCCCGTTGGCAATGCGAGTATCAGTAAGAGCATTAAGATGTGTCGTTTCATTTAGAATTGATTCTCCTTATATCAAGGCTTTTGTTATGCCAATTATTATACCATAAACCGATGGATATGTCAAATCCAACCCCCGCGCCACGGCTAAAAGGCCCTTCGTCCGTAGCGCGCGGGAAAACCCGGCGAGCGCGAATCGCCGAGGGGGTCCCCCTCGCCAGGCTGCGATCGGCCCCTTTACCGTAGGGCACGATCGGCCCCTTTACCGTAGGGCGAGGGCCTGTCCCTCGCCATGCTGCGATCTGATGAGGAACGTTCGGCTAGCTATTCGTATTTTTTGTTCCGCAGAACGATCGCGAGGGACAGGCCCTCGCGCTACGATGAAAAGGCCCCTTTCGCCGCAAACGAGCGCGAGGGGAACCCTCGGCGATTCGCGATCGCCGGGCCCTCGCCCTACGGTGAAAAGGGCCCCTTTCGCCGCAAACGAGCGCGAGGGCCTGTCCCTCGCCATGCCGCGGTCTATCAAGCCCTCCGCGAAGCACAACCCCGCCCCACGGCCTTGGAACGCTTACGGCGCATCTAACTCTTCCAGCAACTGCTGCACCAACATCCGAATGCGCTCATCTTTTGAAGGCCGCTCCGCCTCAGCCGCAGAAGGCGCAATAGGAGGCGACACCTCGCGCCCTAAAAATATCTTCTGGATCGCGCCATCAAACGACGTATCCCAAGCCAACTCGTTGTCCCCCGCTTTGACGACTACCGCCGCTAACTTCGGCCGCTTCTGGACCGGGTCCGCGCCGTTATCCTCCTGAGATGTCGCATCTTTTTTCGGGACAAGGTAAATCGGCTCAACGTAAAAAACGCCATCCTCAATCGGGATAACATGCAGATTGCCCCGGATAACGTCGTTCGCCTCCTTCCAATCCCGAAAACTGCCAGATAAATGCTTATTAATATCGTCCTCCACCTGCTTCGGGCCCTCAACACTCACCTGGTCAGATAGGATATAGACGATACGTTGTCCATAGTGCGGCGCATCGCAGCGCGCAACCATCCACGCCTTCATATAGTTCACTTTCCTCGGCGGCGTAAACGGAATAACGTTGACAAACTCCGCGCGCGCCTCACCCGGTAACTTGAGCATCGCGTAGTAGGGCATCATCTCCTGGTCCGGCGTTTCAGAATAATACGCCTCTTTCGGAATCTTCCACTGCTTATCCTTGTCGTAAAAGGTTTTCGCATCCCGGACATGGTAGTCACCATACATCTTCGCTTGGATGCGGGTGAGGTAATCGGGAAAGCGGAGATGCGCTCGCAATCCGACCGGCATCTCGTCTACCCCTCTAAACAGATTCGGAAACGCGCGCCGATAGGCATCCGTAATCAACTCATCGTCCTTAATCGCATAAAAACTCACCGCGCCAGTGTAGGCGTTAACAACCGCCACCCCCGCATTTCTGATGTAATTGAATTTCTTGAACCGCGGCTCCGCATACAACTCGCTATCCGGGAGCAGCGAAGTATCGTCTTCATAGAATTGCGCGTTCGGGTAATGCCGACTGGTAACATAGAAATCGACAATCCAATATAAATTGCCCTCGTTAATGACAACATACGGGTCTGCATCGTAGTTAAGGAACGGCGCGATATGCGAAATCCGATCGGTGACAACCCGGTTGCCCCGCCGTGTGCCAATCTTGCGCCAGAACATCAGACGACTCTCCGGGGTAATCGCCGGCTGGCGCAGGATACGAAAAAAGTCAAACCGAATCGCAAAACAGAGCCGCCGAAACCACCCACTTAACGCAACACCCCCACTGCCATCATAGTGATACGCGGCCTCCAGATAAGGCGGCGTGTGCCATTCTTCGGTATCTAGCAGCTGGTTTTGTGGCGAATCGCCGGTACCCAAGTCAACCTTCCGGGTAATGTTATGCTCACTCTCCTTAGTGTTAACGATGACATAATCGTGCGTCATCTCCCCATAATAAATGCGCGGTTGCGACACGTTCAACTCCGCTTTATACGCACGCCTTATCTTCAGCGGCACATCCTTCACCCACAAATCCGGCAAACCGCTACCTCCCAGAAATTCGTTCACAGGCGCAACGCACACACCATAGCCGTGCGTAAACGTCAGTTTCAACTTCGACCATTCTTTTGTATCCGGGCTGGGTTCTCGCGCGGCGATGAGCACCTGTCGGTACTGTGCCGGCAACTCGTGAGGGACAGGTTTCCCTCGCGCTACGGACTCGGGGGTATCGGGCATCGCGCGCCTACCGCCCACCCGATACCTATCAACATCGGTATACGGATGAAAATCGTGATGCACTTCAATCTGGTCATCGCGCAAAACGTTATAGAGGACACGGCGGTCCCAGAGTTGGATATTCGCTTTGACCTCCTCGTTGCGATTGATTATCTCCAGGGTCGCCTCGCCTTTCTCATAATCCTTTTCCACAATGCTATCCAGATCGAACGCGTCGCGCGTGTTTTCAATATGCAGCGCAATGTGAGGTGCCTCCTTCGCGGGAGGATTCGGCCTGACATCCCACCAATACACGGCGAGTGGATAAACGTGAATCAGCGTAACATAACCGAAAAACCACATCCCAATGGCGGCATACCACAAGAGCCGGTTCCGCCAAAATAGGTTCAGCAGCACCGCGATGCCGACACCGAAGAGGACACCGCAATAGAGCTGAGTCGCGCCTTCAAACTGGACATCCACGTAGAAAAGCCCGTGAACTCGCGTAAGGCCCTCCGAGAGGGGAGTCGAGTAAACCTTGCTCCACAGATTCACAAAACTGCGCCACACCCCGGTTGCTAGTAACATGAGCCATAAAACGGAGCCGTGGACGACGATATATTTCTTGACGCGCGTCATCGTGCGTGCATCGCGCCGATAGTAGAAATTGTATAGCAACCCTACGATGGCACACGTTACCCACAGCAGAATTTTTACCCAGAGGCTTACCCAGCGGTGAACCGGGAAGTTGAAGAGATAGAAATTGAGCGGTTTCCCGAACACATCGTCTGCCCCGGGCGGCGTGCTTTGGAGGCGCGCTGCATCGTCACCCACAGCAGACAGAGGCCGATGCAGGTAGCGGATAGCCGCATCGTCTAACAGCAACATCGGCACGGCGAGCAGCACCGCGGCGAAAAAGATGAGGCTGAAAACCGTCCAGTGGAAGGATACAGTGCGGGTGTGCGTCCATCGCCGAAATTCGCGCGATTCCGGACAGAGCCGATTCGCGATAGCGGCGTTCACGTTCATAAAAACGAGTGCCACGAGGAAGAAAATGCCGAAGATGCCCCAGCGCGTCTTGTAGAGTCGCCAGAAAACATCGGTATACCCAACGCTCTCAAACCAGAGATGCTCTGTATACAAATAGGCGAGCGGCACGAAGCTGCTGACAGCGATGAGGCCGCTGAGGCACCACAGTAGGTAGGCCTGCAGTTTTGCGGCACCGCGGCGGTGCCGGGCTTTCCGGCGATACCGGAGAATGCCCCAGACGAACGTAAGCACGCCGAGGAGGCCACTGATGAGTATCTGTGAGATGGCGAAGTTGACTGACATTCTTGTATCTCCCGAAGGGAGGAACCTGCCGGAGGCGCGCTTTCAAAGCGCGCCTACCGCTACACATAAGGCACGATGCACTCAGGCGAATCGTTCATCGGACGATTGACAAACCGCGACACCGGATACGCCTCCATCTCCTCACTCGGATAGGGAGCGAGCAGCGGCTGCAACGCCTCCGCCGGCTGCTCCTCCGATGAGAGCCACTGCGCATAGGCATCCGCCGGTAAAATCACCGGCATTCGATGGTGAACCTGCTTCAACAACGCGTTCGGCGCGCACGTGATGATGGTGCAGGAACGAACCGGCTCCTCCATCTCATCTGTCTGCCACACCTCCCATAACCCCGCCAACGCGAACGGCTTTTCGGATTGAAGTCGAATGTAGATAGGCTGCTTCAACCGTTCACCGGGCACCTTTTGCCACTCGTAGTAGCCATCCGCCACAATCAGGCACCGTCGCCGTTTATAGGCAGCACGGAAGGAGGGTTTCTCTGCTAATGTCTCTGAGCGCGCGTTAATCATCCGGTTCCCGATTTTCGGGTCCTTCGCCCAAGAAGGGATAAGCCCCCAGTGAAAGAATTCGATTTTTGCAGGCAGTTCATCGCTTGACGTGTTGGCGATGACAGCCACATCCTGCGTCGGCGAGATGTTATAGCGCGGCGCGAGCCGCATCGGTATCTCAACGTCAAAGAAAGTTTGTGCTACTGCCTCGGTTTCGCTTGCCAAGGTAAATCTTCCACACATAGTGTCGCCTCCTTCGGGAATTAGGTATCCGCTTTCGGTTGCGGCACCAGAATATCATCGCGCCAGCGGCGCCGAAAAGAGGGACGCACCAGTGCCTCCGGCGATTGCAGCGTCAAGCCGCCATCCGCTGTCAAGACAATGCCTGTCACGAAATCTGCTTCATCGGATGCCAAGAAGAGCGCGGCATTGGCAATATCCTCCGGCTTGCCATAACGTCCGATCGGGTAACAGTCGCGCGAGGCTTGTTCCTCCAGCGCGTCCTCAGCGAGGGAGAGTTCCCCGCGTTCACCGACAATCTGCCCAGGTGCGATGGCGTTCGCGCGAATCCCCGCCCTGCCGTAATCGAGCGCGATGCTGCGCGTCAAGGCGTTCAGGCCACCTTTCCCCGCGCCATAAAGCCCAAAGCCGGGGTTCGTAATCGTGGCATTGACGGTAGAGATAAACACGAGACTCCCGCCCCCGTTGCGAATCATCTCCGGGATACAATACTTTGCGCCGAGCCAGGGACCGCCGAGCGTCACACCGAGGCTTTCATTCCACTCCGCTAGCGTAAACTCAATCGCTTTTTTCGTGTAGGAATGCGCAGCGTTATGGACAAGCGTCGTGAGCGCGCCGTAGTTCGTCAATGCCGTTTTGACGAGATTCTGCCACGTCGTTTCGTCCGCGACATCGCCCATCACAGCGACAGCTTCACCGCCTGCATCCTGAATCCGTTCAACCGTTTCAGCCAATTTTCCTTCTCGGCGGCGGGTATTAACAACCACCTTTGCGCCTTCGCGTGCGAACCGGTAGGCGGTGGCCGCGCCAATGCCGCCCCATGCCGCCCCGGCGACAACTGCAACTTTTCCTTCAAGTCTCATCATTATCTCCTCCCTTCATCATAACCGTTATGCGTCCCATCGCGCGCGGACCTGCCCCTCACGAAGCCCCGACATCGTTCGTCTCACCGTAGCGCGAGGGCCGTTACGCCGAAACTTTGTCATCTCTGCCGCCTCGCTGCAGAGATGTCCACTGTCCCTCGCGAAGCCCCGATCCCCCAGAACGGCCCCTTTCACCGCAGCGCGAGGGCCGTTACGCCGAAACTTTGTCATCTTTGCCGCCTCGCTGCAGAGATGTCCACTGTCCCTCGCGAAGCCCCGATCCCCCAGAACGGCCCCTTTCACCGCAGCGCGAAGACCTGTCCCTCGCGATCGTTCACAACAAGAGAACCCCCTTTAACCGCAGCGCGAAGACCGGCCCCTCGCAATCCTTAGACCCAAACAAAAACGCCCCTGCATACCGTAGCGCGAGGGCCTGTCCCTCGCGAAGCCCCGATCCCCCAGAACGGCCCCTTTCACCGTAGCGCGAAGACCTGTCCCTCGCGATCTCTCGCGCGCGGCGACAACCCCCGGCCCCCTATAAACCATCCGGATACCGCGTATGCCACCCAGTTGCAGCTTGATAAGCATCCGCAATGTGAATAAGCCGTTTCTCATCCCACAACTTTCCAGCCAGCTGCATCCCTACCGGGAGCCCCGCTTCAGTAAACCCACACGGCACCGAAATCGCCGGCAAACCCAGCAGATTGAAAATCCGAGTCTCCTGCGTTAGCCGCGGACGAAGCGCATTTGATGGCCCGACAGAAGAATCCGTATCTACCGAAATCAGCGGCGCGGGGATAGGCGTAGCCGGAGTTAAAAGCACGTCAACTTTCCAAAACACTTCCACAAAATCACGGCGTGCCGCATCCCGCGCGCGGACCGCGGTGACATAGTCCAATGCCGAAAGTTCAAGTCCAGCCTCAAGGAGTTCACGGACATCCGTGCCGTAATCTTCTCGGTGCGCGAGGAGCCGTTCACGATGGAAATGGGCTGCCTCCGCCATCAAAATCGTGAGCGCGGCATGATGCGCATCAGGCACCGAGGGCAGGGACAACTCAACTATTTCAACGCCTAACTCTTCCAACACCTGTATCGCAGTCTCAACCGCCGCCGCCACTTCCGCGTCCAGATTCTCAAAAAAGTGTGCTTTGTGCAACCCTACCTTTATCCCATCGATGGGCTTCCCCAGGTCGGCGGTGTAATCCGAGACAGGCGGCAAGTCGCCCGCGAGGACGTTCATCAGAATTGCAACATCGTGCGCCGTGCGGCACATCGGCCCGACGCAATCCAGCGACTGCGCGAGCTCTACCACGCCTTGGACACCAATCCTACCATACGTCGGTTTCAAACCGACGATGCCACAGAGCGACGCGGGGATGCGCACCGAGCCGCCGGTATCCGTGCCGAGCGCACCTGTACAGAGCCGCGCGGCCACAGCAGCTCCCGAGCCGCCGCTTGAACCCCCTGGAACATGCGCTGTGTCCCACGGATTGCGCGTCGCACCGAAGTGCGGATTCTCTGTCGTCACGCCGAACGCATGCTCATGCAAGTTCGTCTTCCCGATGATAATCGCGCCGGCGGCTTTCAGGCGTGTGATGGCGGTTGCGTCTATTACGCGGTTAGAAACCGTGCGTACCGAATTTTTCGCGCCGCATGTCGTTTCAGTCCCGACGAGGTAGATGATATCCTTAATCGCAATAGGAATCCCGCTGAGCGGCCCGGGGCTTTCACCGCGGCGTATCTCAGCCTCTATTTCCTTCGCGCGTTGCAGGCTTTCCTCGTGAAACAGCGAGATAAAAGCGTTAAGTTGCGGTTCACAGCGTTCTATCTGTGCGAACGTCGCCTGAATCAGTTCCGTCGGCGAGATGTCGCCGCGCGTGAGTTCGGCTATGGAGTGTGTTAAAATGTCATTCATCATGTCGCTGCATTGCTTCAGGGTTTTTATTATTTTTATTTTAACTTAATTGCAGGGAAATATCAAGGAGGATTTTTTACAGCGCGATTCAGTTTTCCCCCACGAAAACCGCCACTTCCTCCACATCGCGAGATCCTGTCCCCCGCGAGTGCTCAACCGCAACGAAAAAACATCAATGCCGGGCACCTTACCAAAACCGCCACTTTTTCCGTAGCGCGGGGGCCTGTCCCCCGCGATCGCTCCTGCACGAAAAAACGTCCGCAACCTAACGGTCGCGGACGTTTTCTGTGGCCCCGATGCCTCCCCGGTAGGAGAGACCTCCTGGTCTCGATTTTCGCTAGGTGCGCCCTCCCGCATCTCAATGTCGTTCATAGGATGGCAAGAAGCGGTAGCGGTGGTAATGTCAAAAATTCTCAAAGAAATGCTTATGATGCACTTCCTGACAAGAAGATTTATAGACACTGTTTAACCAGACCTGACATTCGCCAAGCCAATTGTCCCAGGAGTCCTCCATATCTGCGCGTGTGACGTTTAAACTAGACCACAACGTCGTAACCGCTTCAGGATGACAGTGCAGTAACGACATAGCCCGCTCATTTATGTCGCGCCCTTCGGAAACAAAAGTCAACGGCACAAAAAGATTACTAGCAAAATTTGTCCTTGACTCTCCTTGCCTGCGTAAAACGATGGCTTTCGCTAATTCATGGATGTGCAACGCCATATAATACGCAACCAATGAAGTCCGGTACTTCAAGTCGTCCGCGAATATGGGAGACAACCAGTCCCATCTCTCATAGGCAGAGGCAATGTACTTCCATCCTTCCGTACAATCATTCTCCCCAATGAGTTGAGACCAACCAACAAGCGGAATTTCTTCCCACACCTCTCGGAAATCCTCCGCGCGATACAAGTCAACTTTAACTCGCGCCAGATCCAGCGCAAGATCGATTTGTCCCATATCAAGGCAGAGAGCACCATGCAAACTGTGGTCTACGTACCCAAGAGTATGGCGGAGCCGTTCCCAAGTAAGGAACGGGTTAAGATCCGGGTCGGAAACGCTTAGCAGATCCAGAAAGACAGATTTCTGATCTCTAAGTTGTTCAATGCCGGATTCAACCCCCGCGAGTGCTAGCGAAATGAGCGGCGAAATACTCTCAACCGCCTTGTCTACGAAATCTTCCGTATTTCCCAATCGCGGCCCAGGTAATAATTCGTTTTGCCCCAATTGAACTAAAGATTCGCGGGCATTTAACCAAACTCGCTTGGAAAGTTGTCGCCAACCAAGAAAGTTGTTAGCACTCACTAAATCTATTGCTTCTGAATAGACACGGTTCGCGCATTCTACTTGTGCCGGAACGTTCATCATGACTCTCACCTCCTTTAAAAACAAAGTCGCATTCAGCGGTGCGATGCCTCAAAATCAGGGAAATCAGCGTCCAGCGACAGCAGATACCCCTTCATTCTAATGATAACCTATTCGGCAAATGCATGTCAAGAAAATTCTGTCAAAACCTAACCACCCCGCGGGTTTGATGAGGGAGGCGCGGTTGGAAGTAACCACTTTGGGCATGAGACTAGGGCTATGTCTGTTCCTGTAGTCGTTGATGAACAAGATCCCGAGCCTTGATTGCCTCAGCAAAATCGGGTTTCAGTTCTATTGCCCTATCAAAATCGTTAAAGGCGCGGTCAAACTCATGTCTCCTAATGTAGGAAACTCCTCGATTGTAATAGGCCTCGGCGAAATCGGGTTTCAGGGAAACCGCCTTATCAAAATCATTGAAGGCGTGATTATGACGATTTTCTCGTACGTAAATAATACCCCGAAGATAATAGGCACCCGCGAAATCCAAGTCCAGATCTATCGCTTTGTTACAGTCCGCCTTAGCCCTACTGAACTCGCCTCTTTTGAAGTAAGCACCGCCGCGATTGCAATAAGCTGCGGCATGATCTTCCTTCAGTTTTATCGCCTCACTGAAGCCCGAGATGGCAGTGTCAACTTCATTTTTCTTAAAATGAACATTGCCGCGATTGTTATAGGCATCTGCTAAAAATTCCTGTTCAAGGTTTATGACGACGCTATAGTTCGCGATGGCCTCGTCAAACTCGCCTTTGCGTTCATAAGCAAATGCCAGATAGTGATAAGCCCGAGCATGGCGCGGATTAACAGCAATAGCATTCGAGTAGGCTTCTATTGCCATATCTAGTTGACTTGACATCATCCAATGATTACCTTGTTGGAACACTGATTCCGCTTGGCGTTCATTTTCAGAGTTATCGGATGTCAGATCCGCCTGATCCTGAAGCTCCTCAACAAAAGGGAGCGAAACTTCTGACACAGAAGGAGACTCGCGTTGAATCACATCAAGGATACGTTGAATACCACGGTTCCAGTCTTCGTAAAGGGCAACAGACTGCAGATCCCGTAGGGTTTCGTTACGCCCAATGTCAGTATCAGGAATTTCGCATTCGTTCAACTTGACAGGAAGGAACCAGATTCGATTCGCGTGGAATTGACGCAAGACTTCAATTGCAATTATGAGTTCTTCGTTCATGTACGTCTGTCCACGACTACTATATTCCTTTGAGAAACACGCGATGAAGAAAGTCCCCTGATGAATAGCCCGCCGAATTTCTGGCTTCCATCGGGCACCCGGATCAATAGCATCCCGGTCCAGCCAAACTTCAATACCGCGTGATTTAAGTTCCTCGCAGAACCGATCAACTATGTCCATGTTCTCACGAACATAGGAAATAAAAACCTTCTTCATTCTTTTCACCTCCTTTCAAAACAGCGTCGCATTCAGCAGTGCGATGCCTCAAAATCAGGGAAATCAGAAATTCGGCGATAGCAGATGATTCCCCCTCATTTTTATGATAATCTATTCCACAGACAGATGTCAAGAAAATTTTGCAAAAAAGCATTGCAAGGTTACCTGCCTTTGTCTGAATCAGGATAGACAAGATTATAGCATGCGTCGGCGCGCCCTCCCGCGTCTCGATTTTCGCTCCAACCCCACTACACCCCCATCCCCGCATCCCGATACGTCCCCTCAATCAACGCAACCTCCGCCGCCGACAACCCATACAGCCGATAGACGACAGCATCAATTTCCCGCTCCAACGCGCGAACATTATCGCTGCCCGGGTCTGCCAAAATCTGCGTCACGAGACGAGAGAGCTCCGCCTTCTCCGCCGCTGTCCGAGCCGCGACCGGCGCATGAGCCATATATTGGCGAATGAACCGCAAGCCGCCGCCTGCCCACGGATCGTTCAGACTCTGAAACTTGTGCCGAGCATACCAATCAAAGACCCGGCTGTTCAAAATCGCAAGTAGCGAGAGGTCTGTCGTTGGCAAAACATAAGTCGTCTGCAAGCAAAGCGCGTTTGTGGTATCATAACAAGCGCGCATAAATGGGCTGATATCCGAATAGATAACTTTCGGCTTTTCAAATTCGGCGTAATAAGAACACGAACGGAATTCCCAATAAAATTTGCCTTGGTCGTCGCGGGCAAGGAGCCGGTCCCGATAATGGTTCAGATGGTGATGAATAGCAGGATAAGTCTCGGCAAAAATCCGTTCCGCCTCTGCATCGTCTTTTGCATCTGACCAGGGCCACTCTCGGTTCGCACTACTCGCTATGGCTATCAGGTACCGGTTTGTCTCCGTTGATTTCCATCTACGGAGATCACGTCCGCGAAGCAACGGTTTTATGAGCTCCGTGTTTTTGACATCCTCAGCAACCAACGCAGCACGTGCAGACTCATCTATAATGAAAGCATTGTTGCATCCAGTTATCAATCCGCGATATAGACCGTTATCGGTATATTCCCCTAACGGCGTACCAGCACTTTGGAGTTTCCCAATGAGGGCAAAGGTTTCTGGTGATGTCAATGCCCATCCCTCCTCGGTTAATTGGGATGCTTGCATCAGGAACGACTGCGTTTCAAACGCTTCCCGGACATCGAAATCCTCAGAACTTTGTCTGAGCGATGCAGCGCGAAAAGAGTGCTCGGAAGCGGGCGCACCTTTTTCAGCAAGGGCAATACACGTATCCACTGCCGCCTCAAAAACAGCGACACCCCCGAAATCTAACAGCATCCGGAGCGACATCTCAGACGTGAGGAACTGCCGGAGGTTTTTCCCATACCCGCTCCGCATAAACTTGTTCGTGCAGATATAGGTTAAAATACCGCCATCCCGCAGCAGTTCCGCACCGCGCTTGTAGAAATAGACGCTGATGTCCGCCGTGCTGGCGAAGAAACTGTCAAACTGCGTTTTTAACGCCGGCTTGAGCGCGCGAATCTTCTCGTGACGGACATACGGCGGATTACCAATGACAACATCAAACCCTTCCCGAATTCCGAACATCCGCTCGGGCGCAAACCAATCAGCAACAGCGCGCGTATCATAGCGGTCCCACGATGCAATTTTCTCCGCATCCTCCGCAGGCATGCCGACTTCCCGCAATTCCGCCGCTAATGCCTCGCGCAACGCTCTGTCTTTTTTCTGACACGCCCGCTTTTCTTCACGCGTGATGGCATGAAAATGCCGTTCACCGTTGAGGACTAGCTCGCGCTCAAGTTCTTGGGTTCTCGCGCTGGTGAGCATCGCTTCGCCTTTCAAGCCGAGCAGCGTATTCGCCGCGAGGAAGCGCGTCTCTAAATTCGGCAAAGGACGGATGCCTAAGTTCTCCGCCTCGTTATCAGGTTCCTGCTCAATGGCAAGCGAGATGAAAAAGCGGAGTTTCGCAATCTGGCACGCCACCGGTTGGATGTCCACGCCGTAAATGCAGTTCTGAATCAGGTAGAGCTTCCTACCGTAGTCGTTATAGCGGTTCGCCGCGGAGAAGACGTTCTCGATGCCCTTGAACGCCGCCTCCCGACTGTGCGGATCCGGGATAGTTGCCGCCTGCCGCAACTGCAGCGCCTTCCAATGCGCATTCTGCGGATCCAACTTCTGCAAGATCAGCACCAATTTATTCAGAATACCCATCGGAAACGCACCGGAACCAACGGCCGGATCGATGATTTTAAGCGCATCTATCGCCGCAATCATCGGTTCAACCTCATCTGCATGAATGAGATGTGTGTTCGGTTCATCGGCGGTGCCTTGTGCCTCGTAAGCCAGCAAATCGTCGCGGAGCCGCGCTGCCAAAAACTGCCGGTCTCCATCAAAAGGCACCACTTTCTGCAGAAAATAGGCGATGAGGGCCTCATCTACCATGTAATCTACAATCTGGCGCGGCGTATAGTAAGAGCCGGTGGCTTTGCGCGCTGACGATTGCGTTTCCGGGTTATAGACACCCAGCAAGTTCTCGAATACCTGCCCAAGCAACTCAGGATCGAGTGCAACCTCCTGCTCTATCGGCGTGTTCTCCTCCACGGTGAACTTATAGTGCGAGAAGAGCGGGAAGAGGCCGCTATTTTCGTCAAAGAACAATTTCGCAGGAACGTGCAGTTTCCGCCGCGCATTTGCGTCATCGGTAAAACAGTCGATGCGAGCACCGCCAGCGCGCGTCGCCTCAAACGTATCCAAGCAGTCAAACAGCCCACCGTTGACGAACGGCACCTGCTTGAGGTATGCTAGAAACGCCGCCGGATTGCTGAGCAAATCGGCGTAGCGATACTTGCTGGCATCGCGATGCCCTTGGTAATTGCGCGGGCTAAACGCGCGCTCACTTATCGGCGTATTAAGCGTCGCGAAGAAGAGATTCTGCAGCATCGCTTGATAATAGTCCGATGTCTCCAGCGAAAACTGAGTGAGATGCGCCGCCGCGGGTGCTGCCTCAAAAAGTGTCTCAGGCACCAACTTCTTCTCTTTCAGGAACCATATAAAGAGCAGGCGCGTGATGAGACGGATAACCTGCAACTGCGGCGCATTGTCCGGAAAGCGGCACTCGTCAACCGCCCACTGATACCACGCATACAACTGTCCGTAGAATTGCCGATTGAGTGCCTCGGTATTCAGAATGCCTTCCCACGCTTTGTGTAGCGTATCGAAATTGTGAACGCTTTCAGTTTGGACGAGGCTATCCAGCGAGAGCTCGGCGAGGATGTCAAGATGCGCGCGATGCGGTGCAGACAGGTTAATGTCCTTGATTAACGTCACCTTCTCCAGAACTTGCCTGCTGTGCGCGCCACGGCCGTCGGGGTTCTCTCGTTTATCCCATCGGCGGTTGATAATCGCCAGCGTCAGCGCATCGCCGTAGTGAAACATCACCATGATGGGCTGCACGATGCGCGTGTTGATAAACCGCGTGATGTTAGCAAGCTCCGTCCGCGTCCAATTCTCGCCAGCGAGTTTCACGGCAACGAAGATGTAGGAGCGCATCAAGGCGTTGTCAAGGCGTGCCGGTTCAAACAGCATCTCCTGCCGGTTGATTTCCTCATCGGTGATTTGGAAGAGCAGATGGAATGCCTCCCAGGTATCCCAGCCGAGAGTATCAGGTGCAGCGGCCCGGAGGCTGTTTGCTACCTCCGTGTCAAGGGCTGGATATCCGGTTCTCTCGCTGTGGTAACCGAGGGTATTCAGGACGCGCGTCGCAGCATCGCGAAGCGGTAATGCCGCGAAGGTGAGGAGCGTCCCTTCAATCTGTTTTTTGAGTGCTTCTGACATGATTTTCACCTTGTTAGGACTTCCACCAAATGAATCAATAGCGTTCGGGCTCGCCTAAGCCCGAAACTACAGATGTGGAGAACTGAATCGTCCTGTTGCAATGCCTCTCCGGATGATTTGAAAATGAGTCTAGCATCTCCTATAAAATTTAGCAACCCAGAAAATGACTTGCAAAATATGCAGCGAATATGGTAAATTATAGAGACGAACAAAAATGATTAAAATATCTTGAAAAAAAGAAGGTAAAAAATGACAAAATGGACAATTCTCACGGTTGCCGCAATCCTCTGCCTTTGCGGTGCCATCTACAACGCTAGTGCCGCCGATATTTTTCCGACAGACCGGGTTGTCGATATCCAGATCACCGTCCCGGAGGAAGATTGGGACACGATTCGGTATCAGTCCCGCAATTTTTTCACGGCACTGCACGAGAACCGCCGCCTCAAGCCGCCCGAACGCCCGTATACTTACGTTGAGGCAAGCGTCACGATTGACGGCGTGGTATTTCCGCGCGCAGGCATCCGCAAAAAAGGATTCATCGGCTCACTCAGCGAGACACGCCCCTCCCTCAAAATCAAGTTGAACCATACCGACAAAAATGCTAAACTTGAAGGGCACACGCACCTCACGCTGAATAACAACCAGCAGGATGCCGCCCTCGTCAGCCAATTCATCGGATACGCGCTGTTTAACGCCATCGGTTCACCCGCACCGCGGTGCGCCTACGCGAAGGTTACCGTCAACGGCATGAACCTCGGCATCTACTCGCATGTGGAAAGCATCCGCAAGCCGTTCCTCAAACGCGCCTTCGGGAATGCCAACGGCACTCTATACGAAGGCACCGTCGTCGATTTTTACGAAGGCTGGGAAAATAGCTTCGAGCACAAACGCGGCGATGACGAACACGGCAGAACGAAGATTCAGCAACTGATTGACGTGCTCGCCGCCAAGGAGACAACCGAAGAAGCCATCGGCGCATTGGTGGACTTAGACGCATTTTATCGGTTCTGGACAATCGAAAGTCTGCTCGGTTTCTGGGACGGTTACGCCGGCAACAATAACAACTTTTTCGTCTATCTGCACCCGGATACCGATAAGTTTCACTTCGTGCCGTGGGGCGCGGACTCGCTGTTTCTGAAGCACAGCAAACTGGAATTCAGGAACGACATGCGCGCCCCCATCTCTGTCAAAACGCAAGGGCTCATTGCACACAAGTTGTATCAGTTAGAATCCGGCCGCCAACGATACGCCCAGACGATGATGGACATGCTCAACACCCACTGGAATGAAGAGGCGTTGTTAGCAGAAATAGACAAGAGCGCCGCACTCGTCACGCCGCATCTGATTCTTGCGCAGCAATACCCAGAGTGGGAAAACGAAAAGGCGCAACGACGGCGAAAACCCAAAAGTTTCTCCTACAAGGACGCGCTAGAAGAGACACGGCAATTCGTCCAGCAACGCCGCGCCGATATCGTGAACGAAATCAGTAACGGAATGCCGGTCTGGCGGAAACGTCCAGAACCGCCTTTTTCCCTAAGCGACGAAGGCGAATTCAAATTCGATGTCAAGGCACAACTGCCTGAAGATACGCTGTGGGGCGCAGCCGTGGTAGGCAAACTCGCCGCCATTGAAGCCGCGCTCGCTGAGGGCATCGATGTAAACGCGCAAGACGAGGAAGTCGGATTACCGCCTTTGGCATGGGCAACCTTGTATGGACAAACCGCAGCGATGCAACTGCTGATTGAAAAAGGGGCCAACGTCAATGCCAGAAGTGAAGATGGCGACACCCCGATGCACGGAGCAGCGTTCCTGGGCCAAGCCCAAGCCGCCAAACTGCTCATTGACAACGGCGCAGACATCACCGGACGCAACGAAGATGGCGAAACACCCGCGGATGTCTTAACGACTGACCTGGGAACCACGATGTTTATCGCAGGCATGCTAGGCATCAATCTCAAGCAAGAAGGAAAATTCGCCGCCCTGAGAACCGGCAGACAAGAAATTGCGAAACTGCTCGGCGTTGACGATACCTTTAACGCAAACACTCTGTGGGAAGCCGCCTCTACCGGCGACCTGGGTGCCATCACACACGCGCTAGCTAACGGGGCCGATGCCAATGCAAAGGAACCCCAAAGCGACACACCCCTGCTCACCTTGGCCGCACTCATGGGGCACGCCGACATCGCCGATTTGCTCATCCAGAACGGCGCAGATGTCAACGCGCGCGGCGGAGATGGCGGCACTGCATTGCATGCAGCAGCCTTCCTCGGACACGCCGAGGCAGCGAAAGTCTTGATTAACAACGGCGCAGATGCCACTATTAGAAATAACGAAGGCGCAACACCGAACGACATCTTGCTGCTTGACTGGAACACGACGCTGTTCATCGCAAACTTGTTGCAAATCAAGGCCGATAAAGGCGAAGTCGAAGCAGGCCGAAAGAAAATCGCGCAGCTGCTTCAATAAACAGCCCGCGGCCCGTAGGGCGAGGGCCGTTACGCCGAAACGTTGTCATCTCTGCAGCCTCGCTGCAGAGATGTCCACTGTCCCTCGCCACGCGTATTGGCACGAGTGCCAACCCTTAACAGCGTTTCAGGAGCTCTGTCTCCCTACAGACGCGCGGCAAATCAAACTAATTGGGGATAACACCGATGGCAAAACCGATTCACTACACCGACATCCTCGATACCGGCTCCGCTGACATCTATGCTATTGAAACCCACGCGGCCGGACCCGTAGGAAGCCTCCCGCTCACCGAAGAGATGCTCCTCACTCGGCCGAGTGGCGACATCTTTGGCCTGAGCCACAACACCGCCATGGGATGGGCACCGACTGAACTCCGCCGAGAGGAGTTCCTCATCCTCAGCACGCAGGGCGGCATCCGCGCACCCGATGGCACTCCCATCGCGCTGGGATACCACACCGGGCACTGGGAAGTCGGACTCCTCATGCAGGCGGTGGCACACGAACTCAAGAAACTTCGCGCCATTCCGTTCGCCGGCTACTGCTCCGATCCTTGTGACGGAAGAACACAAGGCACCGTCGGAATGATGGACAGCCTCGCCTACCGCAACGATGCAGCGCAAATCTTCCGCAGGCTCATCCGCTCCCTACCGACTCGACAAGGTGTCGTCGGTGTCGCCACCTGTGATAAAGGGTTACCCGCGATGATGATGGCGTTAGCCTCCATGCGAGAATTGCCGTGCGTCCTCGTCCCTGGCGGCGTAACGTTGCCGCCTACCACAGGCGAGGATGCAGGAAAAATCCAGACTATCGGCGCACGCTTTGCACACGGAGAAATTAGCTTGCAAGACGCAGCGGACATGGGCTGCCGCGCTTGCGCAACACCCGGCGGCGGCTGTCAATTCCTCGGCACCGCCGCAACATCACAAGTCGTCGGCGAAGCACTGGGAATGAGCCTGCCGCACACCGCCTTAGCACCCTCTGGACAGAACATCTGGACAGACATGGGACTCCGCTCGGCGCGCGCTGTCGTCAATCTCGCAGCGAAAGGCATCACGATGAAAGATATCGTCACACCCGAAGCAATTCGGAACGCCATGGTAGTACACGCCGCATTCGGCGGCTCCACGAACCTGTTGCTGCATATCCCTGCCATCGCGCACGCCGCCGGGCTTAAGCGGCCCACCGTTGAAGACTGGAGCACTGTCAACCGCAACGTGCCGCGCCTCGTCGATGTGCTACCGAACGGACCGGTAGGGCACCCAACGGTGAGAGTCTTCCTCGCAGGCGGTGTCCCAGAAGTCATGCTCCATCTACGCGAACTAGGATGCCTCAACGAAAATGTCCTCACCGCTACCGGCGAACCCCTCGGTAAAAATCTGGATTGGTGGGAAACCTCCGAACGCCGCGCTCGCGTCCGCGCAACTCTGACTGAACAAGACAGCGTTGAACCAGATGCCGTGATTATGAACCCCGATACCGCAGCCGCGAAAGGGCTGACTAGCACCGTAACGTTCCCGCGCGGCAACCTCGCACCGGAAGGAGCTGTCATCAAAAGCACAGCTATCGACCCGAGTGTTGTCGATGCCGACGGCGTTTATCGGATGACGGGCCCCGCGCGCGTCTTTGTGCGCGAAGCGGACGCTATCCAAGCACTTAAAAGCCGATACGAAAACAGCATGCAACCCGGCGACGTTATCGTGCTGTGTTGCCGCGGACCGCTTGGAACAGGGATGGAGGAAGTCTATCAGCTCACCGCCGCGCTCAAACACCTCTCTTTTGGCAAGCACATCGCGCTGGTTACGGACGCGCGGTTCTCCGGGGTGTCCACAGGCGCGTGTATCGGGCATGTCGGACCGGAGGCACTCGCCCGCGGTCCCATCGGAAAAGTGATCGATGGCGACACCGTCCAAATTCATATTGACACCAAGCGGCTTGAGGGAAGCATCGATCTGGTGGGCCATAACGGTGAACACTTCGGTGCAGCAGCAGGCGAACGGGTGCTAGCAGAACGGCAACTGCGCCTCGATCTCGCGCCAGATGCCGATTTGCCCGATGATACGCGGCTCTGGGCGGCGTTGCAAGCCATCGGCGGCGGAACGTGGGGCGGATGCGTTTACGATGTCGATGCCATCATCAAAGCATTATCTTAAATACTGGGCACCGCCGCTCCTCTACATGGGGTTGATTTTCGCCATCTCCTCAATGGAGCAGCCGCCGCTCCCGATGCCCGAATTTGAGTGGCTGACGATTGACAAACTCTACCACTTCGTCGAATACGCGGGACTCGGCGCGCTGTTGGCACTCGCCTTCGCAAAGGCACCGCCGCCAGGCTTTCGTGCGAAGTGGGGATGGAGCGCAGCAGCACTCATCGCCATCCTCTACGGCGTGAGTGACGAATGGCATCAAACCTTCGTCCCCGGCAGACTCGCCACCGTAGCGGACTGGGTTGCAGATCTCTTGGGTTCAATTGCAGGGGTGCTCAGCGTCTATTGCTATCTTCGTCTGAAGCAGGATTAATCGGAATGGGCGGATATGAACGACATCTGCCCTGACGCTCGAAACATCGAAAACCGAAAAGGAGAACAGAGAAAAATATGCATCCACTCGTTGATTTAAACGTGACAAAGGACTCTGTCGCTGTGCACTGGTTTGAACAGAGCAGCTTCGCGCTGAAAGATTCTGATCGCACGATTATCCAAATCGATCCTTATTTTCCACGGGAACGCCCCGCGGACCGGTTTATTTATACGACACCGCCGCTCAATGAAGCGCAACTGCCGACAGACTTCGTGCTGCTGACGCACGCGCACGGAGACCACACCTGTCCCGAATCCATTCGACGCATCTGGGACACCTCTTCCGCAACACGGTTTATTGGCCCCGAAGAGAGTGTCGCCCAGATTCTAACAGAGACAGATGTCGCCAAAGCCAACGTATCCGAAATCCGCGCAGGGCAATCTGTGACGTTAACTGAAAACCTCACGGTTCATGCCATTTACGCGAAGCCGCCCGCAGGTGATATCGATGCCGACATCGCGCCACCCGATGTGACGCACCTGGGATACGTCATCGCAACCGATGGCCCAACGCTCTACTTCAGCGGCGATCCGATTAACACCTTCGCGGCGCACGACAAACTGATTGCGGCAGTGGCGGCGCATCAACCCGATATCGGTTTCCTGACGAACCATCCGACAGAAGGTGAATTTCCGTTTTACGACGGGTGCGTCAAAATGGCCACGCGGATCGGGCTGAAGCATGCTGTCCCGGCGCACCGCGCCTGTTTCGTCACCCGCGATTACGATGCGGAAGAATGGGCATCGCAATTTCCAACGCCCGGTCCGAAACCGCTGATCATTCCGAGGGATTCACACGTGCTTTACTCATAAACCCCGTCACTCTACCGTAGCGCGAGAACCTGGAAACCGGCCATACACCGTAGCGCGAGGGCCGTCACGGTCACGCCTACAGAAAATGTGCGTGTGTCGCCCCGCGTAAGCACACTACCTTTAACTTTGTCATCTCTGCCGCCTCGCTGCAGAGATGTCCACTGTCCCTCGCGATGCTGCCCGAGACAAGAAACGCCGTTTCCACCGTAGCGCGAGAACCTGGAAACAGGCCATACACCGTAGCGCGAGGGCCCGGCGATCGCTAATCGCCGAGGGTTCCCCTCGCGATGCTGCCCGAGACAAGAAACGCCGTTTCCACCGTAGCGCGAGGGCCGTCACGCCGAAACTTTGTCCTCTCTGCCGCCTCGCTGCAGAGATGTCCACTGTCCCTCGCGATCACTGACAGAGACAAGAAACGCCGGTCGCCCCATAGCGCGCGCAGATGCGCTGCGACAAACACGCCTATCGAAGGATACAATAACCCCGTAGTTTGAGCGCGGGCGAACTCAAACTACGGATCAAGAATTTTCGCTTAATTAATTTGAGGACCAACAAACATGAAAACGCAAACCCCTCTCGTCGGCATCGTCATGGGAAGCGATTCCGACCTGGACAGAATGGCAGAAGCCGCAAAGGTCTTAGAAGAATTCGAGATCCCGTTCGAGATAACCATCTCCTCGGCGCACCGGTCGCCGGAACGAACGCTCGCATGGACAGAAAAGATTAAAGCAAACGGCGGACAGGTGCTCATCGCTGGCGCGGGGAGAGCCGCACATCTCGCCGGTGTCATCGCCGCGCATACGACACTCCCTGTCATCGGTGTGCCGATTGAC
The DNA here is from genome assembly GCA_958296135.1 of uncultured Poribacteria bacterium. Classification (GTDB taxonomy): domain Bacteria; phylum Poribacteria; class WGA-4E; order WGA-4E; family WGA-3G; genus AGPOR5. The sequence continues at coordinate 981,454 of CATQHZ010000001.1, read as the reverse complement.
GGCGGGCCGCTCAACGGCATTGACGCGCTCTACGCCACCGTGCAAATGCCGCCCGGCATCCCCGTCGGCACGATGGCAATCGGATCCGGGGGCGCGCGGAACGCGGGACTGTTCGCAGTGCAAATCTTGGCACGCAAATTCCCCGAACTCGAAGAGAAACTCATCGCCTATAAAGCGAAGTTGCGCGACGGTGTCGCAGAGAAAGCGGCGCGGTTAGAAGAGGTGGGATACCACAACTACTAAGGCATCATGAAAACCAACCAACAACCCCGTAACGATACCGAACTGTTCGCCCTCATCGAAACGCAACTCCACACCGCCGTGATTTCCGATGCGCTTGATGCAGCCGGGTATCGTCAGCAGGTGTTGCGGCACACGCTCCGCCCGCTGTATCCAGAGGCAATCGTCGTCGGGCGCGCGCTCACTGTGCAGTGCGTCGACATCTATGAAATCCCAGACGAACCCTACCAGATGGAAATCGCGGCGGTGGATAGCCTCAAGCCGAACGATGTATTCATCTGCTCCACCCCGGTAGGAGAGCCCTCCCAGTCTCAATGCTCCCCGGTAGGAGAGACCTCCCGGTCTCGATTTCCCCCGGTAGGAGAGACCTCCCGGTCTCGATGCATCAGCATTTGGGGCGAACTCCTCTCAACGGCGGCACGGGCACGCGGCGCGCGCGGTGCTATCATTGACGGATTCATCCGAGACGCGCGGCAAATTCAGGCGATGCAGTTTCCGGTGTTTATGACGGGGCTCTCGCCCGCGGATTCTAACGGGCGCGGCGAGGTAATTGCCTATAACACACAGATCGAGTGCGGCGGCGTTCAGGTGAACCCTGGCGACATCGTCTTCGGCGATATTGACGGCGTAGTTGTGATCCCGCAGGCTATTGAGGATGAGGTGATTCGTGCTGCGTTGCAGAAGGTCAGCGGTGAAAACCGCACCCGCGATGCCCTCCGCAACGGCGCGACCCTGCGTGAAGTGTACGACAAATACGGAATTTTGTAAGGGCGAAAGCACGCCAACTGTAGGAGAGACCTCCCGCGTCTCGATGCAGCAACTACGAAAAACGCCACTTTCACCGTAGCGCGGGGCCGTCACGGTCACGCCTACAGAAAACGTGCGTGTGTCGCCCCGCGTAAACACGCTACCTTTAACTTTGTCATCTCTGCCGCCTCGCTGCAGAGATGTCCACTGGCCCCCGCGAACCCGCAACCCAAACGAAAAACACCCGCAACCCAGAAGGCACAGATGTCTTCACTGATAATCAATACACGGCGAAGGACAACCCCTCGCCCTACCGAAAACAGCCGATAGGAGGAAAACCAATGATCTACGAATTGCGCACCTATCAAGTGGTGCCCGGCAAAATGCAAAAACTGAACGATCGGTTCGCCAACATCACGCTGCCCCTATTTGAAAAGCACGGCATGAAAGTGATTGGCTTTTGGGAAACAGCCATCGGCGAGGCGACGACAACGGAGCTCGTCTATCTGCTTGCGTTTGAAGATTTGGGGCATTATCAGCGCGCGTGGGATGCCTTCATCGCCGATGCGGAGTGGCAGGCAGCGAAACGGCTGACAGAAGTCGGCGGGCCGCTGGTAAACGTGGCGAGTGCTAAGATTTTGGAGCCGACAGCGTATTCGCCGCTGCAGTAGAGAGGATGCTGCAATTGCTGCAACTACGAAAAACGCCACTCGCACCGTAGCGCGGGGGCCGTCACGGTCACGCCTACAGAAAACGTGTTTACGGTAGTCAGTCGATCTGGCGATGCAGATCGCCTGTCTTGATAGACGTGACCTTTGCATCGCAAAAGCAAACTACCTTACTTTAACTTTGTCATCTCTGCAGCCTCGCTGCAGAGATGTCCACTGTCCCCCGCGAACCCGCAATCCAAACGAAAAATGGCTGAGCCACAGAAACCATGAACGTTTCTTGAAACGAGCCAGCACGGCGAGGGACAGGCCCTCGCCCTACGGCGGAAAAGGTTGTCATTCTATTGACATCCGAATCGTTTTGTGATAGACTATAGAGGGACATCCACTGATGATTCACTTTAACACAAAAGGAGAACAAAAAATGCGGCACACAACCCAAATCAAACTCGCCAATCTTGAAGACCTGGTTTTAGCAAAGAGAGGCGTTATTGCCCCCAATGAGGTCCGGCGCGTCACCGTCGAAGAAGCCCTCGTCGATACAGGCGCAAGCCGATTAGCCCTGCCGAAACCTATCATCAAACAACTCGGACTCAGCCCCATCGGAAGAGTCAACTCACTAACCGCCAATGGCAGCGTCATCCGAACCGTCTATTCCGAAGTCGAATTCACCCTCTTGGAACGGACAGACTCCATTCGGGTAACAGACCTGCCACCGGAAGCACCCGTCCTCATCGGACATATCATTCTCGAAAAACTCGACCTTAATCTTCACATCAAGAAGGGGTTAATCTACAACCCAGACCACGGCGACGAATGGATCGACGAAGCATGGAGAGAGGAACAGGTTGCCCTCAATCTACCCACCGCAGAGTGATTTCAACCTCCCTACGGGCAAAGGGAGGACCGGGGCATGGCGAGGGACAGTGGACATCTCTGCAGCGAGGCTGCAGAGATGACAAAGTTTCGGCGTAACGGCCCTCGCCCTACGGCGGAAAAGGTTGTCATTCTATTGACATCCGAATCGTTTTGTGATAGACTATAGAGGGACATCCACTGATGATTCAACTTTAACACAAGAGGAGAACAAAAAATGCGGCACACAACCCAAATCAAACTCGCCAATCTGGCGGATCTGATTAGAGCCCAAGATGGCACTATCAACCCCAATGAGGTCCGGCGCGTCACCGTCGAAGAAGCCCTCGTTGATACAGGCGCAAGCCGATTAGCCCTACCGAAACCTATCATCGAACAACTCGGACTCAGCCCCATCGGAAGAGTCAACTCACTAACCGCCAATGGCAGCGTCATCCGAACCGTTTATTCCGAAGTCGAATTCACCCTCTTGGAACGGACAGACTCCATTCGGGTAACAGACCTGCCACCGGAAGCACCCGTCCTCATCGGACATATCATTCTCGAAAAACTTGACCTTAATCTTCACATCAAGAAGGGGTTAATCTACAACCCAGACCACGGCGACGAATGGATCGACGAAGCATGGAGAGAGGAACAGGTTTCCCTCAACCTACCCACCGCAGAGTGATTTTTCATCCTCCCTATAGGCAAAAAAAAGGGGCTTTTTTTATCACCGCAAAATCGCCAACTTCCCAACCTGCTCCACACGCCCCTCTGCCGTATGCGCAATAACTCGATAGAGATAGACTCCATTCGCACAGCGGACACCTGTCTCATCGCGGCCATCCCACTGCGTCTCATTCGTGCCGCGGCGCGCACTCGCATCTAACAACGTGCGGATAAGCCTGCCAGCAACAGTGTAAATCTTGATGCTTACCGTATCCGGCGGCTGCGCGAGCTGATAGGTAAACGCTGTTCTGCCATCAGGTGTAGGATTCGGGACGTTGAAGACTTCGCGAAGCGCGACCGCCTCATTTAAGGTGAAGGATACCGACAACTCCGCCGTGTTTTGACTCGTGTCGGCTGCCATGATGTAGAGCTGATAGTCGCCGTTAACCAGGTCTGGCGCGAAAGTGGCGTTCGCAGTCGTCGGCGCGGCAGCATCGAACCGGAAGGCATAAGCCGATGCATCCAACGGCACCGGTTGTTCGTAGACCTGACTTAAGGCGAGACTAAAGGTGGGCCCGTCAATCGCGCCATCATCGGTGAGCCTGATGTCAAAATGCGGTTGCTCGGTTAGCACGGCACCATCGGCGAAAAGCAGCGGCGGCGCATCCGAATCGGTGTCTGTAGACACGATCTGGATTTCAATCTCAGGCGGCGTGAGGTCCGGTTCCTCTATGACGAAAAAGCGGTAGGTGATGCCGCCATCCTCACCGCCAAGGGGGTTACCGTTGAAGTCCTGCGCGCGAATGTCAAAAGTCCATTCGCCGGGGAATAAGATCGGCTTGTAGTCAATTGGCACGGAGTAGATGCCGCTCTCGGTGCGGCGTTGATAGGTGTGCTCCGTAACCGGTGCGCGAGGGCCCGTCCCTCGCGCACCTGAATCCTCAAGAATAGGTTCAAATTCGCCGCTATCTTTCCGTCTCGCAAGCGTGAGGGTCTCAATATCAATACCGTTCGTGTCTTCAATTAAAAGGGAAATAGTCGGACGCGGGGGGATAACGCTGCCAGTCTGCGGTTGGAGGCCATCCACCCAAATCTGAAAAGAGGGCGGCGTGGTATCGGTGCTACGCATCAGCGCGAAGGGAGTAAGTGCTGTCACTTCTGCCGTAATCGTGCCAACGCGCGCACTGCTGAATTTAATCTTATCGCCAAACTCAAAGTTTTCTGTGCTACTGTTCACCAGAATTTCAAGACCGAGGTGACTGAGGAAAAGACTCTCACCGATTTTTCCGCGCACTTGGACACCGTTCGGCAAATGCACCGGGTCCGTCGCAGCATCACGAATCTCATAACCCGCGGGACCGGTAAAGAAGATGAACCAATCGCCTACTTCAAATCCTGCCTTCGGGCCAAGGCGGGCACTGACGCTGGCACTGCCGTTCCCCGCGTTCGCATTGCGCGTACCGACAAGAACAACATCACCCTGCCTGTCATAGTCAGTCTCAAATGCTAGCACATCGGCGAATTCAAAGGCGAGATTTTGCCCCAGCGGTGTGCTTTCTTGACTCGGAATTAGCAGTTCTAACCCGAACGCCTCCTCGCGCAAAGGGATGTCCAGCTGCCCCGCCTTGTCCAATTTCTGGATGAGTGCCTCGCCTTTCCGCTTGAGAAATACCTCATATTGCGACGAATCTAAAAACAGAATCACCCAACTTCCAGCCGGCGTGAGGTTCGGGTTGATGGTAATGTCATCGGCAGTGAGCTCCTGTTCACTGGCGTTCTCTATCTGGATAGGGGTAACATAGTTCTCCAATAGAAAATCGGCACCGCTCTCCGCAGTTACACGCGCAATTTGTGATGCTAAACGCCGCCAAGCAGCAGCATCCGCCTGCCACGAATAAATAGCAAGTTGCGACGCTGTTTCAGCAACAGCAGCTTGAAACGCTGGCGTACCTGGACGGAGCTCGCTATTTTCGCGCACGATGTCTGCCAGCGCACTCACATCAAAACGGAGTTTGACCTCGGCGGGTTTCTCTAACGTGGTATGCCCCGTGCGAAAGGCTGCCGAATAGTGTTGGGCAACCGCGTCTCCCTGCCGAATCAGCCCACGGCGCAAGGCGGCGACGCGCGGAATCGGCGCAAACTGGATGTCCGGCTGCACCACCTTTTCCGGGGCCGACGAAGAGACAGAGAGCGGAATGCCTTCATTTTTCGTCGCAATCACACCGGGCGGGAAGTGGATGTCAAACACCCGGTCGAGGCTAAACGCCGTGATCTCCTCGGCAGGTTTGTAGTTAAAATCGTTGACAATGAAAGAGACATACTTCTTGTTATCAAAAACGCGCACCTCCTGAACAGCACCGAGAATCTTGTCGCTATCATCTTCCTCCGGGTCTGCCAGCGCGTAAATCTTATGCACACCCGTGCCAAGAGGGTGGATATCAATAACAGCAGTAGCGCGTTGCAACGCATACGTACCCTCCTCCCAATCAGCCGCTTTGACAGTCGTGATACCCAAAATATCAGCCTCTTCGTCAACTCGGCTATCGCCATCGGCATCCGGATTTCCCTCCGCGAACACCACATCAATATCAGCTTGGACAAACCGGCCACCGTTGTTAATCAACTCAGCAACCAATTCATACCCATCTTTCGCCTCGCTGAACTGGTAGCGGATCGGCTCTTTGGCGGTTTCATCAGTGCCCACCGCGATATTCGGGCCCTCCGGCACCTTGACGATGCTCCGCTCCGTTTTCGAGGGATGTGCCACTTCGTGCCCAGTGCTATCTGTGACGCGAATACGGTAACGCACTTGCCTGCCGCTCTGAGGAAGGGGGATAAGCGTTTGCAACTGATACCACTGGCCACCTTGTGGAACATCCCCTCGTTGTGCCAAAGCCTGTGCCGCCGCACTACCGACAGGAACCCTCACCATCGGTACCGTCGCGTCCTCAAACCGCGCCGTATCGTCCCACAACACGCTGATGCTGCGGATGCCCGCCGCCCCCTTGTCATCAACAATGAGAACACTGATACTCAGCGTATCCGTCGGAATATCCAAGACTTCATAGATGTCTCGCACGACAGGCGTTTCCACCCAAAAGCGGGCACCACCGACAGCAGCACGGGTATCATCAAAAGCAAACAAGCGGACAACGCCGCTACCGGGGAGCGCGTTGTTAGGAATTTGAAGGCGCATCGTGCCGTATTCACCCTGCCATACGCGGCCCGTGGCGCGCCGAACGAGTTCATTGCCCAAATCATCGTCAAAATTATTCGCGAACGCGGCGGTGGCTGTAAGTGCCTCTGTGCCAAAATCTTCTGCTTTTCGCCAAGCATTCGGCTGACTGTCCTCGGGCAACTCCGCAATCTTACCAGAACCGTCATTGACTACGTTCTCGATGTTATTTATCCACGTACCAACTTCATTCTGCTGGACAACAAGCTCTTGCGTATCGTTAACGGCAATGCGTTCCAATTCAACCCGGATTTCCAAATCGGGCCGCGCAAGCCGCGTCGCCGGATCCCCGAAGAGCGTATACTGCTCAGTACCGGGAATCCACAGCTGGTTTCGGATACGCGTGATAAACTTGATCTTCGCATCCGCAACAATGTTTCCAACACTCGCAGGCGAGACAGAAAACAAGGACTTAAAAAGGTCTTTGTCAAACTCGGCGTTTGCGGAAGCGTAAGTGAGCCGCGTCGCAGAAAGCGTCGCAATCGCACCATACTCGCCTAACAAAAACTGCTCACTGAGACAGAAGTTGCCAACCTGCTGCGGTTTATCAAACTGCCCATTCAGACATGTCGTCGTGATGACAAACGGAAGGTACCGGTTCCGCAAATTGACCACATCCTCAATGCGGAAAATTGACTCGTCTGCCCAAGTCTGGATGCCACCGTGCCCAGCGTATTCAATAGCAAGCGCGCCTTCATTCAGCGCACGACGAATCAGCGAACTCGTTAAAACAGGACTCTTCACTTTCCGGAGGTAGATCTGGCGCGTGTCATAGCCAACGGGAATAGTATCCCGAATGAGCTCATCGCGGGATGCCTCAAAAATGCCATCGGTGGGATTGTCCGAATTATCATCAGCAACTTGGATTAACGTGGCTTGCCAGCGTCCCGGCTTCAGGTTTTGTTCGTAATTGATAATCTTCTGCACCATCACCCTGAGCTCTTCAGGCGTTTGGACAGAAAGCCTACCGATCTGCATATCCGGCAGCGCATCCTCGCCGCTGATGTTCACAAACCGATGATCCATGGCGGTCTCACCGCACTCTGGTGCCCAGCCATGGTATGTCGGCACAAAAATCGGGTACAAATCGTAGGTACCCCGAAAATTCGGGTCGCGGCGGTAGCGCTGCACCGTCGCATTCTTGTAATCGTAGTGCGCATCGCCAACAAGCACAACATAAGTCGGCGCAGGCCGCTGCCAACTCGTATACGCATACCGCAAAAACTTCTGAATCGCAAACGGATTAAACAGCCCATCGCTAAATTCATCGTAAACATCGCCGATGTCAACCACCAAGGTTGTCAAGTCTTGCGAACGCCGAAAGTCAACGAGTGGCTGGATACGCTCGCGAAACGTCGGATGCGTGATGACAATGTAATCGGCTTGGTTGGCAGGATTCCTGAGCGTCGGCGGCGGTGTCGGCACGAGCGCGTTGATGCTCCGATACGCCGTGCTACCGATGACAAAATAGCGCGTATGTTGTGTAATGTTATCTTCAAACAGCAGACGACGCGTCGCACCGCCCCGGGTGACTTCACCGCCGACAAGCCTACTCCTGATGCCGCCATCGCCAAGTTGATACACATCTATCTCCTCATCAAAGAGGTTTGTCACGCGGTATTGCACGGTGCCCCGACTGCGGGGTTCCGTGTTGGAATTGAATTCTAGGCGGTTATTCTCCGCCGCGAAATCGTGCCAGTAATCCAATTCATACCAGTCCAAATAGAAATCGTAGGCACCCTCCGCGGTCTTGTTCGTGTCAAGTGCCTCAATACGCATGAAATTCACCTGGTCTGCATGGATAAGCCGATGTTCCAGATTGCGTGTTGCAATCTGCGAGGCTTGGCGTTTCCACTCCTCGACACGTCCTAGTTGTATACCGTTGAAAGCCAACCGGGCGCGGTGAAGTGCTATACCTCTACGGGACGCCCCTTGGAATTTAACGCGCAACGTCGCAGTCCGATTAATCTCCAGCCGCGGTGCCGCACCCGGAAGCGTGATGGGGAAATCCTTGCGGCTCGTATCAATGTTGCCGCCGCGGAACGCCACCCAGAAATAGTGGTCTGCCAATTCGGACTTAATATCAGACCCGGCTAACACATCATGATGTACGTCTTCTTCCACACGGGTGCGAGTCAAAAACGCGCGCGGCGCAACGAGGTTTTGCGTGCGCGGGGTTGCATCGCGTTCTCCCACGCGCGACGTTTCAACAGGAACACTATCCCCAACAGTGGAAAAACTGAGCCAATAGATGTTCTCATCAGTAAATTTATTGTCAATCAGCGCGCGCCCATAGAATACCAACTTCTCGCCGCTATCCAGCGTCTCATTTTCGTTCTCGTCAAAGATATAGATTCCCTGCTTCTGTCCACCGCTATCCAGACGAATGCTGTCAAAGTTAATCGTTTCCGGCGCAACCCCTGCCGCCTTCAAATTGTTATAGGTGATGCGATACAGAGCCGTCTGGGTGACAGGTATCTTAAACCGCTGTTTTTTGTCTGTCGCAATGCGCTCAGCGGGCAGCTCTGGCGCAGCGAAGGTTTGCTCACCAGGCCGACGCAACGTCGTCAAGTCTCGCATCCCCGGCCTTAATGGCGATGGGCCCCGCTGTTTTCTCCATTGGCGCGCCTGAGTGTAGTTAAACAGCATGTCTTGGAACATCGCTTCATATTGCCGGGAACTGGCGACAGATGCCGCCGGTGCAGCTAGCCCCACAGGCGCACCGGGAAAGTAAATACGGAATTCCACGGAAGAGAAGATTTTTAACTGCCGCGTCGCCGGATTGAACTGCACAGGATTGATTTGCAAACCCGCGATACGCCGTTCTCGGACAAACCCACTCGGCACGACTTCCACGAGCCGTTGCGGATAGAAATGTGTCAACGAAGAGATGTGCCCGTCTGCTACAAGCGGGTTGGAGACGACAGCCTGAACCGTCTTTATCTCTGGGTGCGCCCGAATCACGGTGACAATAGGCGTGCCGACAACAGGAATGCCGATGAGCCGGGTGTAGATAGGCAGACGGGGCAGCCCAGCATCAAGCGTCCAATCCGAACCTTCAAAATAGACAGTAGCACCGCTCTCGGCTTCGTCTAACTGTAACGCCGGCAGTGTGAAGCGAACTGTCAAAGTATCCGCAGAAATAGCGACAATTTTTAGCGGCGCGATTTCTGCGGCGTTCGCGGACAATCCTATATGAAAGGAGAGGCATATTGCAAAGGAAAGTAGGAGTAATCTTTTGAGCATCGTTTTTTTACTCAGGGCAGCGTACGGCGAGGAACAGCCCCCCTCGGACTACAAGTTACATAGCCGTGCAGCGCATTTTATCGCCGCGACGAGGCTCGTTTCGTTGGCAACGCCCTTACCAGCAATATCAAACGCCGTCCCGTGGTCTACGCTCGTGCGCACAATCGGCAAACCGAGCGTGATGTTGACAATTTCACCAAAGGCGAGAAGTTTTATCGGGATGTTACCCTGGTCGTGATACATAGCAATCACCGCGTCCCAACGCCCTTGGCTCGCTGAAATGAAAAGGGTATCCGCAGGCAAAGGACCGGCAATGGTACCACATTTTTGCAAGCCGAGCCGCCTTTTCGCTTCCGCAATCGCCGGGGCAATCAGCTGTCTCTCCTCTTCTCCAAACATCCCCTTTTCGCCGGCGTGCGGGTTTAATCCTGCGACAACAAGACGCGGATAGGGAATACCGCCGCGGACAAGGGCCGCTCGTGTGATGCATACGACATCTACAATTCTTTCCACCGAGAGGTGTTTCGGAACTTCTGCCAACGGAATGTGGTTTGTAACGAAAGAAATAGTCAAACGCTCGGACTGAAGCATCATGACACTTTTAGCGGTGTGCGTCAGCGCGGTGAGTATCTCGGTATGCCCGGGGTACGGGCAACCGGCGAGATGGATGGATGCCTTGCAGATAGGCGCGGTCGCGATGCCATCAAGTTGCCCATCTAGCGCAAGGCGCGTTGCAACCTCAATTGCCTTCACGGCGGCAGCACCGGCACGCGCATCGATGCTACCCAACGCAATCTCCGAAGGTGACAAGGAAGTGATATTCAGCACATCAATCGTGCCATCAGGGTAAGAACAGCTCTCTATATCTGTCAGCCGCACCGCTCGCTCGCACCCCGCCGGCGCGAACCTCAGCGCGGCCTCTATGATTGCCGCACTGCCGATGACGATCGGACGGCACACCTCATAGAGACCCGGGGCTGCCAGCGCCTTGACGATGATTTCCGGACCGATACCCGCAGCATCCCCCATCGTAATGCCGATACGTGGCAGCGATTTTTGTACTGGCGCAAAGCGTGCGTTGGAGGGTGTCTGTGCGTTCATATCCTGATTCCCAGGGCTGTCATCGCCGTCGGCGATAACTCCGTTGTTCTTGGGGCTCCCCTCCTATCGCCGGAGCCGGTATAACGTCGGCGCACGAGCGCGTGAAACATTCCCAGAGGGAATCTCTAGCACCTCGTATTCAGGCTCAACAGCGTCGCGTTCTGGCGCACCGAGCTCGGTGAATGCCGGTTCCGGTGCCGGTAAACGGAGAATATCGCCGACAGCCAGGGCCCTCCCAGCCTTTGCAGGGTGGCCATTGACGTAAACCTTGCCACGGTTGCAGAGCGTGTTTGCCACAGTTCGCCGCTTCACAAGACGGCTCACTTGTAGGAATTTGTCCAATCGCATATTATGTCCCAGGGATACGCACACACATTAATACGCCTACGGGGTAGGAGAGACATTCCGCGTCTCGATGCCTTATCAATCATACGCACCCACATTAATACGCCTACGGGGTTCCTGCAGCATCCCACCGAAAAATTAACCGGTGAAATCTTCACCCAAAAGCACATCCGCCGTTGGCACCGGCATGTCCGCCGCATCCGAAACCAGCCCCTCGCCATCGGCGAAGGCTATCGACAGCACCTGCGTCATGTCCGTTACTTTGTGGAAGTGAAGCCCCTCCCGAATCTCTGTCGGGATGTCCGCCAAATCCTTCTCGTTCTCTTCCGGAATAATGATGTCACAAATGCCATTGCGATAGGCGGCGAGTGCCTTCTCCTTGAGCCCGCCGATGGTTAGAACCCGCCCCCGGAGCGTTATCTCACCTGTCATGGCGACATCCTTGCGAACCGCTCTGCCCGTTAACGCCGACAGAATCGCCGTCGCAACAGTGATGCCTGCAGAGGGGCCATCCTTCGGCACAGCACCTTCCGGAATATGGATATGGAGCTCCTGTTCATCAAAACGATGCCCGCTAAGCCCAAAAGATTCAGCGTTAGAACGGATATAGGCCACAGCAGTTTGCACCGATTCGCGCATCACTTCCTGCAATTGCCCCGTCATGTTCAACTTCCCCTCACCCTGCATCGTTGTCGCTTCAACGGAAACGATATCGCCGCCGATTTGCGTCCAAACCAGCCCGGTCGCGACACCGATCTCGTCGTGCTCCTCTGCCTTCGTGCGCGTCCACTTCGCAGGACCGAGGTAGTCACTCAGGTTCAACGGCGTGATGTCAACTTCAATCTCCGGCGTGTCATCCGTCACAATCTGCCTCGCAATTTTGCGACAGACGCTAGTGATAGAACGCTCAAGATTGCGAACACCTGCCTCGCGGGTATACTTGTGAACGATTTCAAAAATCGCCTCCTCCGTAAACTTAATGTGCTCTTCCGACAAACCGTGCAACTTGAGCTGCTTTGGAATTAGCCCATTCGGCGCGAAGGTAGCGATGTTGTGCTTCTCGAAATCGGTGTAGCCCGGCAACTCGATGATGTCCATCCTATCTTGAAGCGCAGCCGGAATAGTGATACGCGTGTTCGCTGTCGTAACGAACATCACATCTGAAAGATCGAACGGGATATCGAGGTAGTGGTCCCGGAAAGTGGCGTTCTGTTCCGGGTCCAACACTTCAAGGAGTGCTGAGGCCGGGTCTCCCCGGAAATCAGAGCTCAACTTGTCAATCTCGTCCAGCAAGAACAGCGGGTTTTTCGATTTCACATCGCGAAGCCCCTGGAGAATACGCCCCGGAATCGAGCCGATATAGGTACGTCTATGCCCCCGAATCTCCGCCTCATCTCGCACCCCACCGAGTGACATGCGGACAAACTTTCTGCCGGTAGCACGGGCTATCGATTTCCCCAGCGATGTCTTCCCCACACCCGGCGGCCCAACAAGACAGAGAATAGGGCCCTTCAAATGCTTGACGAGCTGCAAAACGGCGAGATACTCCAGCACGCTCTCCTTCGGCTTCGCTAACCCATAATGGTCTGCATCAAGAATGCGTTCTGCCTCGGGGAGCTGCACCTGATGCTCGGTGCGTTCGTTCCACGGTAAGGCGAGAATACAATCCACATACGTGCGGATAACGCCGGATTCAGCCGACATCGGAGGAATCTGCGCAAGCCGAGCGAGTTCCTTGAGGGCTTTCTCCTCCGCCTCCTCGGGCATCCCAGCAGCTTTCACCTGCTCCCGCAGCTCCTCAACCTCAGCGATTTCATCGCGCCCGAGCTCCTTCTGGATAACCTTCATTTGCTCCTGAAGATAGAATTCGCGGTGCGTCTTCTGAACAGATTCGCGCACCTGATTATGGATGTCATCCTTCAGCTCAACACGCTCCAACTCTTCCTTCAAGAGCCGCCCAACGAACTGCAACCGCTTTATCGGGTTCAACTCCTCAATGACGACGCGCCGGTCTGTTATAGACAGCGGTATGAATCCTGCAAGCGTATCGGCGAGGTGGCCCGGCTCCTCCTGCTTATCTAAGGTGCCTTTGATCTCGGCGAGCTCTTTCTGGCGGCCCCCAGCATTGATTGAGGCAGCGAACGTTCCGAAAAGTTTGCGGACTTCCTGCATCAACGGCGCAGCAGCACTCGCCAAGCCGAGTTCCTCCGGCACAACTTGCACCTCCGCTTTCAAAAATTCTTCCATATTCGCGCACCGAAGGACAATAGCGCGGTGCTCCGCCTCAACCGCAAGGCGGATAGTGCCATCGCCCGGCTCATAGAACTCAATGATATGTGCAACTGAACCGACACCATGGAGCTGCTCAGAAGAGGTGACTTCTTCATCTGCTGCCATGGGGAAAACTTGGTGGAGAAGGATGATCCGCCGCTGGGCGCGGAGTGCCGCGTGCGTCGCGCTGACACCCATCTTGCGTGCAACGTTCAAAAGCGATTTGGACCGCGGAAAAATCGTCTCAAAATCTGGCGGCAGATAGACAATGGGTAAGCGGATAATTTCAGGTTCTCTTGACATTTTTTGTCCTCCCTTATGGCGCAGTGGCGAATTCTTGATGAGGTTGATTCGTCTCCCCGCTGTAGGGAAACCAAAACACCCGAACTTGACTCGTGCGGAATCAGGCAACGCCGAACGATAGAGGTTAATTGGAACCGACACCTCTCGTCAGAGAATTTTTATGCCAGGTTTTGCGCAAAGCACCCCTGACGAAATAATGTGGCATCAAGAATTTTTCCACTAGTCGGTGAATTTTGTCGGAACAGAAGCCAACTAAGCCGTTTTTCGTTCCTCCGACTCACTGTAAATCAGCTCCGGCGGCTCGTTATCAAGCACACACACTTCCGTAACATGACACGTTTCCACCCCATCAAGCGAAGGGAGGTGATAGAGCGTATCCATCATGATGTCTTCAAACACAGCCCTTAACCCGCGCGCGCCGGTCTCACGCTCAATCACTTTTTGCGCAATCGCGGATAAGGCCGCATCGGTGACGACTAATTGCACACCCTCGTAGGCCAAAAGTTGCGCGTATTGTTTCACCAACGCATTTTTCGGCTCCGTCAAAATGCGGATTAACGCCGATGCGTCCAATTCACGCAAGGTTGTCACAATCGGCAGCCGGCCGATTAATTCAGGGATTAAGCCGTATCGAACCAGGTCCTTCGGTGTCGCCTGGGTGAGGATTGTGTCCCTTGCGGCTACGGAAGTTGCGCCGCCGGCAGGCTGAATCTCGGAACCGAAACCGATGCGCCGTTTTCCAAGCCGATGCTTGATAAGGTTCTCTAACCCGATAAAGGTACCAGCGCAGATAAACAAAACCGGCTTGGTGTTCACCTGAATCACCTCTTGCTGCGGGTGTTTGCGGCCACCACGGGGTGGCACACTCGCAACGGTGCCTTCCAGAATCTTGAGCAACGCCTGCTGCACACCCTCGCCGGAAACATCGCGGGTAATCGAAGGATTCTCGGATTTGCGGGTAATTTTATCGATCTCATCAATATAGATGATACCGGTTTCCGCGCGCGCAACATCCCCATCCGCCGCTTGCAGAAGCTTAAGAAGAATGTTTTCCACATCCTCGCCAACATAGCCCGCTTCCGTCAACGTTGTCGCATCCGTAATCGCGAACGGAACGTTCAACACGCGGGCAAGCGTCTGCGCCAGCAGGGTTTTCCCAGTACCGGTCGGCCCCATCATCAAGATGTTGCTCTTATCTAACTCAACATCGTCAGCATCCGTGGACTTTCCTAGCGTCAGAGCGTGTTTTAAGCGTTTGTAGTGGGCATAAACGGCGACGGATAACGCTTTTTTCGCGCGCTCCTGCCCGATGACGTATTCATCAAGCCGCGCCTTAATCTCGGTGGGGGTAGGCGGTTCTTCAGTAAGGATACTCGGGACCTCGGGCTCTTTCTTGCTTTCTGCTCTCTCACGCTGGCCACGGGGCTGCCGCTGCCGCGTGTTCACATTCTCCGATTTTGAGGGAGAAAACGCATCCACTGAACCGGCAGCACGGTTACTCGGCCCTTGCGCCAGAACATCGTTGCAAACAGAAATGCACTGACCCAGGCAGTCGTGACAGATGTTTGCTTCAAGTCCACTCAGCAGCCCAGACGCAACCTGCGTGTTATTGAGCCCACAGAACGCACACGTCGCATGCTCATGCGTTGCTTCTGAAAGACGGACGATGCATTGAAGGCAAATGTTAGCCCGCGGTCCCTGAAGGAGCCGGCGGACTTGCGAACTATCCCGCTTGCAAAAAGAACAAGACATTTCACCGTATATTGATTGTGACATAATAGGTTCTATCCTTTTTGGCTTACGCAGCACGCACACCAGAGGCGCGCTTACAAACCGCACACGGAGCACCCCCGCGCTTACCGCTGTTGTTCCGCACGCTGCGCAACAACCTCGTCCACGATGCCGTACTCAAGGGCCTCCGCCGCTGTCATATAAAAATCCCTATCCGCATCCGCAGCGATTTTCTCTATCCGCTGACCGGTATGCTTCGCCAAGATTTGGTAAAGCCGCTCCCGTTCTTGTAGAATCTCGGCCGCATGGATGCTAATATCGGAAGCTTGCCCACCGATACCGCTCGCCATCGGCTGATGAATGAGGGCCTTCGCGTGGGGCAACGCATAGCGTTTCCCTGGCGCGCCCGCAGCAAGCAGAATAGCACCCATGCTGTAAGCCCTACCGATGCACCACGTCTGCACATCAGACTTGATATACTGCATTGTGTCGTAGATAGCCAAGCCCGCTGAGACAGAACCGCCGGGACTGTTGATATAGAGGGTAATGTCAGCACCCGGGTCTTTGCCCTCTAAGAATAGCATCTGCGCCGTGACAACGTTCGCTACCGTATTATCATCAATCGGTGAACCTATCATGATAATCCGGTCTTCAAGAAGCCGAGAATAAATGTCGTAAGAACGTTCGCCTCGGCTGGTTTGTTCAACAACAAAGGGGATAAGCATATTTTTCGTATTTCGCGACGCGTTATACCAAGTCTCCGCGCTTGACGCGACCTGCGGATAGGTAAACGGAGTTCCCTGCCACGTCAACGCCTAAAGGCTTGATGCCAGCACGAAAAACTCACGTGATGATAAGTGAACGACTTGTGGATGCACGTTGGATCAGGAATTGATAGATTTTCTCGTTCTGTAATTGGCTGCGGAAATCTTCCAAGCGGTTGCTCGATTTGAGCAAGTTGGCATAGTCTTGTGCATCCCTATTCTGATGCTCCGCGGCGCGCCGAATCTCTAATTCCAATTCATCGTCAGTAACGTGAATGCCTTCGCGCTCGGCGATTGCATCAAAGAGCCAAGACTGCTTTATCTGTTTAATCACATCTGGCCGCAATTCTGCCGGGAGCGCGCCGCTCGGATGCCCCGCTGACGCGCCTGCCCCTGCCTGCTGCGCCTGCTCTGCAGCAAATTGCTGTTGCAGGTTCCGGAGTGCCTGCTGCACTAAAGTTTCCGGCACAGTGATATCGGTTTTCTCAATGAGTTGCTCTAAGAGTTCAGCGCGTTGACGCTCCACATGCCGGCTCCGTTCTTCCTCAACGAGATTGTTCCAGATAACGCCGTAGAGTTGGGAATAATTTTCATATCCCAGGTCCTTCGCGAATTCGTCGTCCAACTCGGGGAGCAGCTTCCGCGTAAGCGCGTGCAGTGTCAACTCATAGCGCGCAGTGTTTCCGGCGAGGATAGGCGAAGGGTGGTTTGCATCAAACGGAATCTCTACCGCCCGCGTATCCCCGATTTCCATGCCAATGAGTACTGCCTCAAGTTGCTCGTGAAATGCGCCTACGCCGAGCTCTACGTCGACATCTTGGCGGGATTCAGCCTCAACGTGTTCACCGTTGATAAAGCACTCCCAGTCCAATCGGACACAATCGCTCTCTTGGACGGGCCGTTCGTCCTCAAGCGGCTCATAAGTTGCGGATTGTGAACGCAGCTGCTCAATATACGCGTCGACTTCTTCGCGCGGCACATCAACAGGGGCCTTGTCTGTCGTCAGTTCATCATACTGGGGCAGGCTGAGACTCGGGCGGATGTCAACGGTGGCGGAGAAGATGAGCGGCCGGTTCTCGCTGACGTTGAGCTGTTTGAGCGGCGGCGCGAAAACAGGCTGCGCAAGAGGTGTCAAATGTTCCGCATAGATAGCCTCTTCATACGCGTTGACGACGAGGTGCCGGACGCTCTCGCTGTTGATGTACTCAGGGTAACGCGTCTTTAGGATTCGGACCGGAACGCGCCCTTTCCGAAAACCCGGAATCGCCACCTGGTCGCGGAGAGACTGGTACGTCTCCTCAAGTGCCTGATTGACATCTTCAACAGGCACCTCAATATCCAAACGGACTTGCGTGCTGTCTAGCCTTTCAACTTCAACTTTCAAATTTTCTGTACGGCCGCAAAGCGGAACACGGCCATCTCCTATAGACATGAAGCACCTCGCGGTGCTTTATCGGAATAGTTACTTCTCCAAAAACTTTGGAATGCGCTCCGATTTTATCGCGTAGTAGGTAGAGTTTTCTCGGCGGCACCGAAGCGCGATAACCATCCTGAAAATGCTATTGCATCCTTGATACCGCATCACGCATGCCGAACACTAGAAAGCCATAACCCACGGGTTTCAGTATGGGCGAGGAGGGACTTGAACCCTCACGAGGCGTAACCCCAATAGATCCTAAGTCTATCCTGTCTACCAATTCCAGCACCCGCCCAAAAGGGCTCGCGCGCTCAAAAACTCACGCAGCCCCCTTCGGGCCATACAGAAAAATTGCGCCGTGAAGGAATCGAACCTTCAACCGCCTGATTAAGAGTCAGATGCTCTGCCAATTGAGCTAACGGCGCACCTTTTCTCGCTTTGAACCCGACAGAACAGCATCGCGATTGAAACAGTAACCACGCTAAGCAGAACCGCAAACCGTCGGGCGGACAGGCCCGTCTTAACGCCCATCCTCTCTTAGAATGCCCCCCGTAGTGCAGGACAGGAGGGTATCCCGCACTACAAGCCGATGAAAGGTGGATGATGGGATTTGAACCCACGCCCACTTGATCCACAGTCAAGTGCTCTACCCCTGAGCTACATCCACCGCAAGATTTATCGCAGCGCGAACGCCTGTCCCGCGCAAACTACGCCTTCCCTAACACGCCTAGCAGGAATCGAACCTGCAACCTACGGATTAGAAATCCGTTGCTCTATCCGATTGAGCTATAGGCGCGCATTTTGTATGGCAGATCGGGGCGAGAGGATTTGAACCTCCGACCTTCTGCTCCCAAAGCAGACGCGCTAGCCGGGCTGCGCTACGCCCCGAAATTCGTTGTGAGTTAAAGGCAGCAAAACTTTTTACAGCCGCTACCACCCCTAAACGTGAAGACCGTTAATAATTATAACACATTTTCCCGCGTTTGTCAAGTTAAATTTGAAATTTCTTGCTTTTTTTCTTCAGAGCTGCTATAATTCCTCACAAAACTTGTGGGCCTGAACTTGTAGGCCTGAACTTGTACGCGACCCCGTAGGCGCGCTGCCAAAGCGTGCAACGGTGGAGAATCTGGCACTTGCGTCCATCACGAACTGGCACATTGTGGGACAAATACGCTAAAACCGATGTTGACACCGGAATTTCTGAAACAACTTCAACCTTACTCTATCCGCACGAAACACTCGTTCCGCGGAAAATTGAGAGGCGAACGCCGAAGCCTCAACCGCGGAACCGGCATCGAATTCGCCGATTATCGCGTCTATGAACTCGGCGATGATTTGCGGCACCTCGACTGGAACGTCTACGCACGCCTAGAGAAGCCCTTTATCAAACTCTTCCAAGCCGACGAAGAACTGCCAGTCACATGCCTCATCGATAATAGCCGCTCGATGCAGTTTGGGAATCCGACAAAATTAACGCGCGCAAAGCAGATTGCAGCGGCACTAGCCTTCATTGCAGTTGCCCATTCCGACAGCCTCGCCGTTTACACGTTCGCAGAACGCCTCGTTGCAACCCTGCCGCCGACATCAGGAAAATCGCAGTTCCCACGCATCACGAAGGTTCTTGAGACAATTGAGGCACAGGAACCGCCTTCCGTAACCGTAGGGCAGCCGTCCGCCTCTGTCCCTCGCCATGCAGACGGAACCCGAATAACCGCCTGCCTCAGCCACCTTGCAACACATCAACCCCGGCCAGGTGTCACTGTCATCTTGTCAGATTTTTTAGATGCAGACGGTTACGCAACCGGTTTCAAGCTATTGGCAGGCCGCGGGTTCTCGCTAACCGCAATTCATCTAATGAGCTCGGAGGAGACAGAGCCAATTCAAACGGGCATGGCGAAGGACAAGGCTTCACCCTACGGACACCAGTGGCAATTGGAAGATGCCGAAACCGGCGAAACGAAAGCCATTACGATGAATGAGGAAACCCTTGCGCAGTATCAGCATCAACACAAAACTTTTTGTGCCAACTTGCAACGCTTCTGCGCAGAACAGGGTATCGGCTACGCACGACTCAACAGCGAGAACCCGATAGAACCATTTGTGCTGCAGGAATTGCATCAGACCGGCTTTCTTCAGAAAAGACGGTGAGAGAACCGTAGGGCGAGGGCCGTCACGGTCACGCCTACAGCAAACGTGCGTGTGTCGCCCCGCGTAAACACGGTCACGTCTACAGCAAACGTGCGTGTGTCGCCCCGCGTAAACACGCTACCTTACTTTAACTTTGTCATCTCTGCAGCCTCGCTGCAGAGATGTCCACTGTCCCTCGTAACGCAAGCAGCACCAAAACCGTAGCGCGAGGAACTGTCCCTCGCCGTGCCGAGGAGGACGTTCCTAGCCCCCGAAAATCGAGACACATCGTGGTAAAAGCGGATTTATCGTGATAAACGGCAACATAAGTGTTACCGTGTTGGGCAATGATATCACCGCCAGCGCATTGCCCACCTTGTGATAAAGGCAAACACGGCATACGGGAACACCTCATGAAAACGCACAATATTGCACTGCGCCCGACAACGGCACAGGTTCAACAATTTCATCAGCACGCGGGATTCCGCCGATTTGTCTATAACGCTGCTTTGTCCGATTTCAAAGCAGGGTTAGCTGAAGGCGAATGGCGGAATGGGCGCACGCTACGCACTCGGTTTAATGCCGTAAAAGATACGCAGTTTGACTGGCAGAAACCGCTCATCGCCCGCGTAGCATCACATGCCTTCGATGATTTTAACACGGCGTGTCAACGGTGGAAAAACAAACTTGCCAAGTTTCCAAAGTATAAGCGGAAGTCGGGTAAACAATCGTTTCGCGTCGACAATAAACGCAATGCGATAAAATGTGAAGGTAAACGGCTTTTCCTGCCGAAGATAGGCTGGGTGCGGACGTTTGAAGCATTGCGGTTCAAAGGCGACGTGATGCGCGTAGTGATTAAGAAGCGAGGGCATCGTTGGTTTGCATCGGTGCTCGTCGAAACCCTGTCAATGGTTTCCAAGCCCGATTTACGTGGTTTGCCTCCCGTGGGCATCGATGTGGGTATCAACACCCTCGCCACTTGCTCTGATGGACGCACCTTTGGAAACCCACGCGCCTTGGCCCGTTATCAACGTCAACTTTGCCGTGCGCAGCGCGCCCTGAGTCGTTCAGTCTATCGTAGTCAGAATTGGTGGAAAAAGAAGGAACGTGTTGTCCGTATCCACTATCGTATCGCTTGCATCCGCGAAGACGCGCATCACAAAGCCAGCACGGCGATTGTGCAGGGCGTGTCGGCGATAGGCATTGAGTCTCTGAACGTCAAAGGTATGCTCAAGAACCGTCGGCTTGCGAAAGCATTGTCGGACGCTGCACTGGGTGGATTCCTCTCCAAGTTAAAGACGAAGGCACAGGCACTTGGCGTGCATATTGAGGAAGCATCTCAGTGGTTCGCTTCCTCGAAGACGTGCAGTGCTTGCGGATATAAGAAGGATACGCTCACGTTATCGGAACGTGAGTATCACTGCAGTGACTGTGGGTTGCGGATGGACCGCGACCGGAACGCTGCTATAAATTTAGAACCCTCGCCGCTGGTTTGACGGAGAGGCATGGGTATTACCTCTCGTATCCGAGAGGTAATACCTTAAACGCCTGTGGAGCGAAGGTAAGCCCTCATTCGGAGGCACCTCGTGATGAAGCAGGAACTTCAGAAATCGGACGGATTCGCACGGATTTATCCAGATATGTCTCGATTTCAGGGAACAGAAACAAACCATGCACCTTACACAAAATGCCCGCATTGAGCTCATCCAAGGCGACATCACTACAGCGCAGGTAGATGCCATCGTCAACGCCGCGAACACGGCACTTATCGGCGGTGGCGGCGTAGACGGGGCAATTCGGCGCGCCGGCGGCGAAGCAATCGAACAAGAATGCGCCCAAATTCGCGAACGCCAAGGCGGCATAGAGACAGGCAAAGCCGTTATCACTACCGGCGGCAACCTTCTCGCGAAGCATGTCATTCATACCGCCGGGCCCATCTGGGAGGGCGGCACCGCCGGTGAACCCGAATTGCTCGCCAGCTGCTACCGAGAAAGCCTCCAACTTGCCGTAGAAAATGGCGCGCACACGCTCGCCTTCCCATCAATTAGCACCGGTATTTACGGATACCCGACAGAGAAAGCGGCGGCCATCGCGCTCCGCACCGTGAAGGAATTTGTCGCCAGCAGCGGCTCAGTCCCCACATGCATCCAATTTATTCTTTTTGACGAAGCCACCTATCAGTGCTACGCTGATGCGCTAACGGCGCTTTAATACCATCTCGGGAAACGGAAGAGAAATCGCCACCCAACCCGTAGGGCGAGACTGGCCATCGCCATGTCAGAGGAACCCCCAAAATCCAAGGCAACAAATTTAGCCGAGTTTCACTCATCTTGCCCATCTATATTCCCGCGTTTCTCCTCGCAACAGGCGGCGGCATCGTTTCACCGACACTCTCGATTTACGTCAAATCGTTTGAGCTGTCATACACGCTGACAATGCTCGTGCTCGCAGTAGGAGTTCTCGGAAATATCCCAGCCGGCTTTTTCGTGGAACGGCTCGGACGAAAAGCAGCCATGTTGCTCGGACTCAGCATGATAGGCATCTCAACAATTGGAATGGGCATAGCGGGGAATTTTGTCCAACTCATCGCCGCACAACTGATTGGCGGCATCGGAAACGCGTTTTGGATGCTCTCCCGACACGCCTATATGACAGATGTCATCCCCATCGCGCAGCGAGGCAGAGCCATCGCGCTGTTCGGCGGCGTGAACCGGATGGGCACCTTCGCCGGGCAGTTCGGTGCTATCTTCCTCGGCACGAATCTCCGCATCCCGTTCTTCGTTTACGCAGGCATCGTGCTTTTGAACCTCGTCCTCTGTTTTTTCTTCCTGCCGCACATGCCACCGGCAATCTCGCAGGCAACCGGCGAAAAAGTGCCTTATCTCCGCAGGTTACGACACGTTTTCTATCAGCATCGGCGCATCCTGGCCACGGCGGGACTCGGACAGGTTTTCGTCCAGACAATTCGCCGCGGCGCGCACCTCATCATTCCGCTCTACGGCGACGAAATCATCGGCCTAACAACGCAAAAGGTACGCTGGACGGTGATGATTTCCTCAGCAGTAGATATGTCTATGTTCCCACTCGCCGGGTTTATGATGGACAGGTTTGGACGACGATACGCCACAGTACCGGGGATATGCATTTTTGCTACAGGAATGTTGCTCATGCCGTTAACGCACACGCTCACGGCGTTATTGGGGGTAGCCATTTTCATGCGCATCGGTAACGGCATCGCATCCGGCACAATGATGACACTGGGAGCAGATTTGGCACCTCAGGAACCGAAAGGCAGATGGCTTGCTAGCGGAAACACGCAAAGCACGAAGGGAGAATTCCTCGGCCTGTGGCGGCTCACTGGTGATTTTGGCGGCGCGGCGGGACCCATCGTTGTCGGCAACGTCGCAGATTTGCTCGGGTTGAATTACGCCGGATATGTCTTAGGAGGAGTCGGCTATCTTGCCGTAGGTATCTTCTTGAAACTCGTACCGGAAACGTTAGAGAAACCTGCAGAATAATTAGTTGCGCAAAGCCCTAGTCTTCACCGAACCGAAGAACGCCCGCAAACCATAGCACGACGGACATGCCCCTCACCGAACCGAAGAACGCCCACAAACCGTAGCGCGAGGGCCTGTCCCTCGCGATCGCTCCCGAAACCATCGCGATACGGACTAGGTGACGATTTCAAAATGCCGGGAAAGGGACTCGAACCCTTACGCGCATAATGCACACTAGAACCTGAATCTAGCCTGTCTACCAAATTCCAGCATCCCGGCAAACCTGACATCTGCTATGTTGTATATAGTATACCCAACATTTCGCAATTTGTCAAATTAAAATCGCAAAAAAAATGAAATTAAACTTGCAATTTCGCCGCAGATCGCATATAATTTTAACACTAGGACTCATGCAGCAACACCCCGCGGTAAGCGCAGTTGCAAACCGCACCTACAGGAAACGACAGAATTTACGTAACAGAGGGAGAGAAAATATGACGTTCAAACTAATTCTCTGCGCGATGATTGCGCTCGGTATCGGCACCCCTTATAGCCATACCGAAATCGAGCCCGATAAAATTATCGGGATATGGCTATTAGACGAAGGCAAGGGCGACACCGCCGAAGACGCATCTGAAAACGGACACGACGGCCAGATCACCAAAGGCGAATGGGTGGACGGCGAAGTGGACGGCGCAGCCGAGATTAAGAAGGGCGGCACCGTCACCATCCCCATCGGCGACAGCGCAGTAACGGATAAGATGAGCTTCATCTTGTGGATTCAGTTTACCGACATCGCCGGACAGCAAAACTACTTCTCCATCTGGGACCAGAGCAACAACCGCTACGTGCCTTACAAAAACGGCGGAAACCTGCTCCGCAGCTGGACAAACAGCTGGGATATCAGCAGCGGCGTAACCGTCAAGGCTGGCACATGGTACCACGTCGCGAACACATACGATGGAAAAACCGCGAGTATCTACGTCAACGGCGAGGAAAAAGTCGCACAAGACGTGCCCAAGTTCCAACTCCAAGAACAAGACCAGACGGCATGGCTCGCCACAGACAAAGGCACCGGCTTCATCTCCGCCTGTATCATGGACGAAGTAGGGCTGTTTAACGATGCCCTCTCTGAAGACGAAATCCAGGGGATTATGAACAACGGCATCTGGCATACCGCATTCGCCGTGGAACCGTCGGATAAATTGCCAGTGCTGTGGGGAAAATTGAAGCAGTTCGATTAATCTGCATTGACGTAGAGACACTCGCGGTAGGCGCGGCAACAAACCGCGCCTACCCCAATAACGGAGCAGCGTATGAACAATCGATATATCGATGAATTGAACCGAAAAATCCGACTAAACCCACGAAACGCCGAGGCGTATCGCGACCGGGGGGATGTCTACCGATACCTACAAGAATTTGACAAAGCTATCGTAGACTACAGCAAAGCCATCAAAATTGACCCGGGGGATGCCAAAACCTACCGCAACCGCGGCTACGCTTACAGCAACAAAGAAAAGTATGACCGGGCTATCGCAGACTACAACGAAGCAATACGCATCGACGCGCAATACGCCACCGCCTACTGCGACAGGGGGTTCGCCTACGACGAAAAAGGCGACTATGACCGGGCTATCGCAGACTACAACGAAGCAATCCGCATCGATGCGCAATATGCTATGGCTTACTGCAACCGCGGCTACGCTTACAGACGCAAAGAAGAACTCGAGCAAGCCATCGCCGATTACACGAAAGCCATTGAACTCAATCCGGAATACGCGCTCGCCTACCGCAACCGCGGCTCCGCCCACCGACACATGGGCGAGCATGACAAGGCCATCGCAGACTACAACGAAGCCATTCGGATTAAACCCGGGTATTTCCTCGCTTACCTCAACCGCGGGCATGTCTACACCGAAAAACGCGAGTATGACAAAGCGATTACAGACTTTAATGAAGCCGTCCGCCTTGGTCCCGAAGATTCGGTTATCTACTGCCAAAGAGGCATTGCCTATCGGCACCTTGGGGAATATGACAAGGCACTTGCCGACTTCGATCGTGCGATTCAATTGGAGTATGACTATGCGCATGTCTACTACGAACGCGGCATCGTCCACTACAAAAAAGGCGACTATGAGAAGGCGTTAGTAGATTTAGGCGAGGCGATCCGGCTGAACCATGCGTTTGCGGATGCGTTCGCCACTGAGTATGCCGCCAATTTTTCGTAGTTGCGAATTTTAATTTGCAAAAACGAACGAAAGGTGTTAGAATTAATGAAGGAGGGTTCACACATCCTATTTCGCACAAAAAAAGTTTGACATCAGAACGATTTTGTGTTAAACTTTTCGTATCAGCAACGGCATTCAACGCCGACTGCCAACAGCGTCTGTTTGGTAGCGTTGTGATGTCATTAGGTTAAGTGCGTTGTGCATGCAAAAGACGCGGGTTCGTGGACTTCGGTCGGCGACGTTTCGGCCCCCGGCCCCGCTTAGGCGCGTAGCCGCGCACATCGCATCGGGTTTAGTCAAGCATTACGCGTAGTTTTGACGCGCGTCAATACCTGCAACTCAGATACGGAGGCAGTCAACTTGCAGGGCGGAAATTAGCGATGCAGCACAGCAATTCCTAAGAGTTCGTTCATTAGGTCAATGTGCTGCATGATAGGAAGGTCATAATGTCCAATACAGATTCAATTGGCACAGTTATTTCGGATGAGGAAACTCCAACGTTTGAAAAGGTCCGGATTAAATTGAAGACCGGGCAAGATGTCAAACCGGGAACCCTTGTCCGGGTTCCTGCATTCCGGAACAACACCAAAAGTGCGCTCATAGGTCGAATCCATAGTGCCTATGAGCATAATCCCAACGAAGGTGCTGAAGACATCAATGTTCGGGATAAGATGGAGATGCAGAGAACCTATCCGGCCGAAGAAGATAGCACAACTATCTACCGTCTCGCTGAAGCCGAATTGATTGACGAGATCATCGGGCAGACTATGCAACCACCGCAAACGCTGCCCCAATCCGGGGCAGAGGTGTTTATTGCTAACGATGACGAAATTGTGCAAACACTCGGTCTGGTTAAAACCACAACACAAGGCCTGAGAATTGGCGAAACGGTTGCAGGGGCCACAACCGAAATTATTCTCAAGCGTGAGGCCATTCAGCGGCATCTCTTTCTCTGCGGGACAACGGGGAGTGGGAAGAGTTATGCAATGGGTGTCATTGCCGAAGAACTTGTGAAACATCACTTGCCCGTTGTCTTTATTGACACACAGGATGAATATTCTGCGTTAGTTAAAAAACTAGGCGGGAAAGTTGTCGAACCGGGCGTTGATTTCAGCATCCGAATCTCCACTTTGGCGGAGTCTGAATTATTAGATCTCCTTCCATCCGGAATGACTGATTTGCAGAAAGATATTGTAAGTTTGGCATTTCGCGGATTGCAGAGCAAATCTGCATCCGAAGATTTTGCTAAATTTTCAATTGATGATTTGTTAAATCAAATGGAAGATGCTAAAGAACAATTGCAAACAGACAAGCGCAGTCTCAAAATGGCTGTTGCTCGAACAGGTGCTCTTAAGGAAAACAAAATCTTCGGCGATGGCATCGACAATGCAGCCTGGCGGCAGAACATGTATCCCTGCATGGCGATCAACTGTAAACGTTTGACGACGACACAACTGCAAATCATTGCGATAGCAGTTTTGCGTGAACTTCAGACGCTGCGGCTTCACAGCCATATTCCTCCTTACGTAGCCGTGATAGACGAAGCACATTTATTTGTTCCCGAGGGAGAAGGCAGTGCCTGCAAACAGATTATCCGAGAAGGGGTTCGTATCGGGCGGCATCATGGAATCGCTATGGTTCTCATGACACAAAGTCCGGTTGACATTGACAAGCGAACAATTCGCCAATGTAACACAAGGTTAGTTTTTGCGTTGGAACCGGATCAGTTGGATGCCATTCGTGGTGTGCGATCGGACGCATCAGCGGAGATGTTGAATGCTTTGCCGAAGATGCCTCAAGGAACGTGTCTGCTTTCTGGAACTTATGAGAGTGTGAGACACGCCATTCCCGTAAAAATCCGAGAACGGGAAACGAAAGATTCCGAGGGTGGCCAAACACCGAAAATTTTCGAGGAAATGGAAGAGAAATGGCTTGACGAAATCAACAAATCGAAACAAGGAGGACCAACCGATGATGCGTAGCCACGATCCAGTCGCAACAACAGCCCTTTACATGGAGCGATCCGTGGAAATTGAGAAGGATTGGGATACGACGCTTCAGAAAGCCCATGAAGCCTTGCAACAAATCAATCCACGTGAACTTTACCGTGACTTTATTATCGACCTCAAACATCAGATTGAGCAAAACTCATCCAGGTCAGAAGTGCTAGCCAGCTTACTAAGAAGGGTTGCAATTCGCGGATTTGGGATGAGCAAGAAACACGTCACGATTAAGCCGCCAACCGAAAGCGAAGCGCGATGGCGGGTCAATCTTGATGAGGAAGCTGTGAAACAACACCTTGATGCTCACATCGTTGGTGAGTACTTCCTCAACCCAATCACGGTTGACGAGACTATTTGGGACAGACGTGTTCCTATCATCGGGGCTTCTGATGTAAGTCAGCATCATAGTGCCGTTCCTTTTCCGGGGCGTTTCTTCAAGCGTCATGCTCCGTTCGTCCTCAACAACGCGGCGGGGGTACTACGCATGGAGCAGGACGGTCGTGTAAAATTTGACAAGATATTTAACCCAAGACCCGATGAGGAATTACTGCGGTGGATGTTGATTGATCCATCCTATCAAGATGAACTTGAACGTGAAGATTATGAAAGGTGTTTAACTTCAGCAATGGATGTTGGGCAGTATAAATTTGACCTTAACTACTTGCTGAAGGCAAACAGACAGAAACCCGACATCATCTTCAGAGATGGAAGTCTGTTCCCCCAGGATGCCTACCTACACAACTTCGCTGAAACTGATAACCCGCGGGGCGATTTCACCCGTGAAGCAATCCTTGAACTGCTCAATTGCCTGATTCTTTCAGGGGCCATTAATGTGATTTACTGCGGTGTTTCCAAGAAAGTCGAACTGAACGTCTACAGTGCAGTCGTTGATTGGTACATCGCGAAACATGTTGATCCGAATTGGCATTTTGGTAATTACGCCCTCAGCGACGGGCAAGCCATGAGTATGCTGTTGGCGTTACCGTCGTTCGTAGGCGGCAACTTGGAACAAACTGTGACTACCTGCCTTATCCGTCGTTCATTCACGACAAGAGCGAATTTGAACGTTAGAGCAGATCTTGATAACCTTGACACTTACTTCAGCACCTATCAAGATCAGTATCCAGAAGTAGATATTGCCCGGTACCAAAAGTTGTGTGAAATTGCTCACGTCTACATGTTCTTCATCGGGCATTCCAAAAACCCTCAACAGCAACTTCCGCGCTATGAGTTTTTCTACACTGATTCTCTTGGCAAGCCGCAAGAAATCGTGCAGAAGATTCTATCCTCTTTGCAGACCTGCGGTCTGATGATTGATAGGGATCACTCCTTCATGGCAGTTGAACCTGTAAGGTACCTGATACCTACCGTGACGCAACTGGCACACGACCTCTCCAAACAAGCAGGAAAACAGATTGCCACTGAGATTGGACAGAAGATTACAGCACGTTTTCGACGAAAGGCACGGTGGAATTAAAGATGAAAATCGTCGCGGGCCTGAACCTCGTCAATATCAAACCGGAGGTGTGGGAGGCTGATTCCGATTATCATTTACCTCATTTGCGAGCAGTAATGGTCTCCTACGCGGATTTCCATCGAAGTCCTGCTCGCCGCTATCAAGCCATGGAGGAAGGGCTGCACACCTGTCTTAATGTTCCGGCGGATGTCAAAATTTACTTGGATAACGGGGCATTCAGATTTTCACGGTCTGGAGAGGAAGTGCCACGTCAAGATTATGAAGAATTCGTGGAGCAGGCCCGTCCTGACTGGTACGCAATTCCTCAAGACTATATCCCGACACCGCGTATGAGTGACGATGAACAACTTGATTGTCTCCAACGGACGATGCGTGTCAACCAGGCCTATTGTCACGATGGGTACGTCCCGATTTTACATATCAGTCGTTGCTTGGACGAATATCTTCGCCAGTTTGAAGCAAATGAACAGCTCCGAAAAAAAACTGTCTGTGCCATTGGTGGGATTGTCCCCAACCTTCTGCGTGCACCGAAGGCTATGTCATACGGAGATGTCCTTGACAAAGTGCGTCAGGTTCGTGTCAAATTGGAAAATCGGCAATTGCACGTCTTTGGCATCGGCGGAACAGCGACATTGCACTTAGCCGCGTTGTTAGGAGTAGACTCAGTCGATTCAGCCGGATGGCGCGTTCGGGCGGCTCGGGGACTCGTGCAATTACCGGGAATTGGAGATCGGACTGTGGCGCAGTTCGGTAATTGGAGGGTGCGCGAACCATCTCCACAAGAATGGGAGAAATTAAGGAAATGTCCCTGTCCCGCTTGTCAAAAGTATGGAACAGACGGATTGAAAGCTAACCGTATGCATGGGTTTTGCAACCGCGCTACCCACAACCTATGGACGTTGCTGGAGGAAAACCGGTTGATTCAAGAACACCTAGCAGAAGAAACTTATGCGGAATGGTATAAAGAACATTTGCATAACTCAACTTACCGCCCGTTAATCGATCGAATATTAGAAATGGCGAACATCTCCCAGTGACACTCGCGAAACGAGGCAAAGGAGGTTTCTAACATGCATCAACCAACAGCCCCACATCACATGGCAAAAGACTTACCACCAGCAGAACTCGCTGCATATCGCGAACGTCTCAACCAACACTTCCGCAATAGGAAAGTAGATGAGGCGTTATTGCAGCGCGCATGGCAGACAGCACACCGCGTGGCGGCAATGCTTTATGAGGAATTCGGGGCCACGCGCGTCGCCATCTTCGGTTCGCTAGCGGAACAGGACTGGTTCTCAAAATGGTCGGATATTGACATCGCTGTCTGGGGAATACCGGAGGACAAATACCTCAAGGCAGTCGTAGAAGCCAAGCATATTAGCCGTTGGTTCAAAGTAGATCTGGTTGATTTTGAGAGCTGCGAAGGGCTGTTTCGCGAGAGCGTTCAAAGTCAAGCCGTTCCTATTGAAAAAGGCGCAGAGTTCGGCGCGCCTATTTATAGGACAGACGCTCAACGTGAAGCAGGAGACGTTTACGAAGTGAATAGCCGAAAACTGATACGGCGCATCGCCGCGGAACACGCGGAAATAGAACGCGTCGCGGCACAGATTGGAGAAGCGTTAGAACACATCGAAGAAGCACCTGCGCGATACAGGCACGGCGCAGAGATCGAGATTGCCAGATACCTCTATGAAATCTATATGAGGATGGAGAACATTTTCCGGGAAATCGCGCGCTATTTTGATGCGAATATGCCTGAAGGCGCAGAATGGCATAAGGCGTTGCTGAAGCGAATGGCAGAAGCACGCGAGGAACGTCCGCCGCTCGTCTCTCAAGAAACCCTTGGGCTATTAGAGAACCTTTTAGGCTTTCGCCACGTCTTCGCGCATATCTACTCCGTGAAACTCAATTATGAAGAAACGGAGAAGAACGCCAAGCGCGTAGGCGATTTAGCCGACGCGCTTTTCGCCGATCTGGACGCGTTCATCACTTTCCTTTCAGTGCCGTAGCGCGAGGGCCGTCACGGACACGTCTACAGCAAACGTGCGTGTGTCGCCCCGCGTCAACACGGACACGTCTACAGCAAACGTGCGTGTGTCGCCCCGCGTCAATACGGACACGTCTACAGAAAATGTGCGTGTGTCGCCCCGCGTAAACATGCTACCTTTAACGCTATCATCTCTGCAGCCTCGCTGCAGAGATGTCCACTGTCCCTCACGAAACCCTCGCACCGAGAGAGCCCCTTCTAACCGTCCCGACTCTCAAACCACACGCGTTACATACACATAATACGCCCCCATTGCTAACTCCCCGGTCTCGTCGGAAAACAACGTGTGGAGGCGCGTCTGCCCGGCTTGCAAGTCAAACGTAAACGCGACACCCGTCGCATCCGGCGCGATTTTCTGCGTCGCGGTCTGGTTACCGATGCGAATCTGCGCTGTCTTCAAATCTAAGGCGCGGCCGCCGTGATACAAATCAAGACGCTCCCCAGGGATGCCCTCCGTAATCGCTCGCCCTTCCTCGTGCGGCCAGCGGCAGAGCTCAAACCGATACTCGCCATCTGCCGGGATATCTACTGCCAAATAGCCGTTGCATTCCATGCCGCGGCGAATCATGCCCTGATTCCACGCCTGTGCATCGCCGTGCCAATCGTGCGTTGTTAAACACGCAACCTGCTCGTGCTGCGTGCCGACGACAATTGCGCACTCCTCATCAAACCGCTCCGACACCAACGCCCACCACGCTTCATAATGCTCGCGCAACTCGGCGACTACCTGCGGATGCGCATCAGCGATGTCGTGCCGTTGCCCCGGGTCGGCTTGGATATCGTAAAGTTCAGTGCCGTTGACGAGCCGCCACCGCTGTGACATCGTCGCGCTGTCTTTCCACTTAATCGGGTTCTCAACGCGCTGTGAATCGGTGACAATCACCCGTTCCTGCCAGTCGGCTTTCTCGTTCCGCAAAAGCGGCGCGATGCTGGTGCCATGGAATCGCGCCGGTGTGGACACTTCCAATCCACAGAGCTCTATCAGCGTCGGCAGAATGTCAATGTTGGCGGTGAGTTCGTCCACGTCTCGTCCTTCAGTGAACCCGCCCGCGGGCCACTGCAAGAAAAGCGGCACGCGATGTCCGCCTTCATAAGGCGAACCCTTCTTACCGCGCATGCCCGCGTTATAGCCTGCTTGCACAAACTGCTGCCTATCCACATCGCACCCTGCGGCGGAACCGTTATCTGTCATGAAGATGAGAATCGTGTCCTCCTCAAGCCCCAAGACTCGGAGATGGTGCCGCAGCCGCGCCATGTTATCGTCAATGTTGGATATCATCCCATAGAAATTGGCGCGCTCCGCAGGCACCCCTCTCCTCCGATACACCTCGCTGTAGGCATCGGGAACGCGAAACGGCCCATGAGGCGCGTTCGTCGGCACATAACAGAAAAACGGCCGCTCCCGGTTGCGTTCAATAAACGCCATCGCCTCCCGAAACCAGACATCCGTGCAATAGCCTTCATAAGGCTGTTCCGAACCGTTTCTGAAATAGGTATCGTCAAAATAGTCGTTGCCCCAGTAATCCGGCGTTTGACTGATACCCCCGCCGCCGTGGTAGAGTGCCTCTTCAAACCCTCTATCGTGCGGCCGGAACGGGTAGTTATCGCCGAGGTGCCATTTGCCGAACATCCCAGTTTTATAGCCGTTGCGCCGGAAAATATCCGCCATCGTAACTTCATCGCTGCGCAGAAGCGAGCGGCCCCCGATGGTATGCCACACGCCAGTGGAGTTGCAGTAATGCCCAGTCATGATGCCGGCGCGCGTTGGGGAACAGGTAGGGCCGACGTGTAGATTCTGCAGCCGCACGCTATTTTCAGCGAGCGCGTCCAGATTCGGTGTCTGAATAACAGGGTTTCCAGTGCATCCCAAGTCGCCGTAACCCTGGTCATCGGTAATAACGAAGACAAGGTTTGGTGCCGTTTGTTGTGCCACGATAATGCCTCCTATTGAGGTGCCGCGAGTCCCCGTAGGGCGAGGGAGAACCTGTCCCTCGCCAGGCTACTTACTGCAACGCCGCTTTAATCCGGTCCAACCCGCGATGAATCTCTGTCAACGACGTAGCAAAAGAGAGACGGAGGTGATTATCCGCGCCGAATCCGTCGCCCGGTACAACCCCAACGCCTGCCGAATTGAGCAGATAATCGGTGATGTCCATTGAACCCTTGCTCTTTTTCCCATCAAGCGTGCGTCCGTAGTGCGCCGAAAAATCGGGGAAGATATAGAACGCACCCTGTGGTTTGACGTAACTCACGCCATCAATCTCATCAAAGCGTTGACAGATGACATCGCGGCGTTCCTCAAACGCCTGCCGCATCTCTTCCACGGCATCCTGCGGCTGTGTTAACGCGGCGACAGCGGCCCTCTGCGCGATAGAAGTCGGATTTGACGTGCTGTGCGATTGGATACGCGACATCGCCTGAATCGCATCCTCAGGCCCGGCGGTATACCCAATGCGCCAGCCCGTCATCGAATACGCCTTAGACACCCCATTGACGACGAACGTTATCGCCTTTGTCTCCTCGTTGAACGATGCGGGGCTCACATGCGTCGCGCCATCGTAAAGCAACGCCTCGTAAATCTCATCGGAGATGAGATAGACTTGGTGTTTGACGACGATGTCCGCAATCTGCTTGAGCGTCTCCACGTCATAGGTGGTGCCAGTAGGATTGCTCGGGCTGTTAATCAGCACCGCTTTTGTCTTGGGACTGATGGCCGCTTCAATCTGTTCCGGCGGCATGCAGAAGTTCTGCGCCGACGTGGTATCAATCACGCGCGGGATAGCCCCGGCAAGTTTAATCTGCTCCGGATAACTCACCCAATACGGCGCGGCGAGGATGACTTCGTCGCCCGGGTCGCAGATAGCTTGCAGGATGTTATAGATAGTATGCTTCGCGCCACAAGAGACGATTACCTGCGAGGGGGCATAATCCAAGCCGTTGTCCCGTTTGTATTTCGCGGCGACAGCCTCTCGGAGTTCGGGCGTGCCGGGAACCGGCGTGTATTTGGTGAGTCCCGCGTCAAGCGCGGCGATAGCAGCGGCTTTGATATAGTCCGGTGTGTCAAAATCCGGCTCACCTGCACCGAATTTGACGACATCAATGCCATCAGCTATCATGGCGTTAATTTTCGCGGTAATCGCCAACGTGGACGAGGGTGTCACGTCTTGGCTGCGTTGTGATAATGCGAGCATGAATTCTCCTTTGAAAATAGATTTTTGAGTTGGCTGATGCAACTCTTCACTTCCACAAGAAATTGACAATTTTCTCTACGAAAAACACTACGATGAATACCAACACCATCGTGCTCAGGGCATCCGCAGCATCAACGAACACATCCGTCTTTATAACACCCACGCCTGTGAGTATCAAGGCCGTTATTGATGCTACGAGAAAGTGTTTCCACATAATTTTGCCCTATGCTCACCGGTTTACGAGACAGAGATTTTCAGATACAAATCTCCCTGTCCACCGCCAACTGTCGGGTAACCTTGTCCTCGGATTCGCAAGGTTTGCCCATCTTTCGTGCCGGCAGGAACTTTAACGGTCAACTGTTTTCCGCCAACGTACATCACTGCGCGCCCTCCCCGTTTCGCGCAGGCAGAACTAATCGTCAGCGTTCTGTAGATATCGCCATCGCTCGTTTCCCTTGCGGGGATAACGTCGTCCTCAAGAAGATTCTTGAGCCATTTCAGGGCTTCCGACGCCTTCACGCCAAAAACTTTTTCAAGTTCGGATTTCGCGGCTTCTAACTGCTCAGTCTGCTGTTTAAGCCGTTCTAGCACGGAGGGCTGTTGCTGCCACTCAGACTCGTGTTCCAACTCGGATTTTTGCTTGTTTAGCAGGTTAATCCTTTGTTGAAGCTGTTCAAGAGCCGATTGGCGTTCTTGCTCCGCAAAAACAGCACTTTCAAAGCGAGCACGAGGAACCTCTTTGAACTGATTCCGCCCCAGATTTTCGTGAAAAGTCCACAACTCGGGTCTCGTGCTATTGGCAAAAATGCCGAATCGCGCATGAGTTGTGCCGAGGTAGGCATGCAACTGCGTAATTCCGTTACCTATGAACCCATTTCGTTTGCATACTGCGACAGCAGCAAGGTTTCCTTCACCGTCACAAAGCACAACGTCGGCGTTGGAAGGGTTAGCACCGATGCGAAGCGGATATTGCCGCTTAACAGAAAACGGAGATGGAAACAAACCAGATAGATAACTCTTGACTGCATTTTCCACTTCACCTTGAGACTCCACACGCTTCTGTTCCGGAGATGTCAAAGGGGGCTGAATGGATATTTTAACGTATAAATCCCCCGGCTCTCCGCCGTCGATGGAGTAACCCCGGCCCTTCAGGCACAAGGTTTGTCCAGATTTAATGCCAGCCGGAATCGTCAAATGCAAGTCCTTGCCGTTGACATTTATCTGTCTCACACAACCGCGAGCTGCAGCTGTAGAGGAAATGGTTATCCCTGCGTGAACGTTATTTGCTGTGAAATTCATAACGTCTTCTCAAACTCCTAGGGCAAACGTTGCTGTCTCCGCGAAAGCGACGCTCGCCTTTGCGGCCGTCGGCATCCGATGGAAACCGGCGCAGATGCCTCCGCGCCAACGCATACAAAAACTTTCTACCCGCAAGAAGATTTGCCGACAGATGCTTCCGGAATTATGCTGCGGTATCCGCTTTCTTCGCAGGCTCGGTGCCATTGCCATTTGCCGCCAACGTCTGCGCGAACGCTTCAAGACTTTGGACCTGAAACGCTTCACGACGCAAAACTTTCAGATGCTCCAAGTCTGAAATCGATTCAAGCACCGGATGCAAGGTCCGCGACACGCCGGAATTGAATCGAACGTCTAGGGCCTCAAGAATGCCTTCAATGAGGCTCTCTCGCGCACCCCGCTCAAGTCCCTGCTCAAGTCCTTGCTCGAGCCCCTGCTCAATGCCTTGTTGAAAGAAGTGTTGAACAACAGAAGATTCGTACATCGTCGCCTCCGATATAAATTTGTGAATAGTCTGTTCCCCGAAGTCTCAACATATCGAGATAAGTCGAGACTTCTAAGTTCCTGCTTCATCACTTACCGCCTCCGAAACGCACCTGCCGATTTTGACGTAGGCATGCTTGCGAAGGTTTCCAAGCAGGTTTCCGAAGATGTCTTATTCTGTAAACAGAATAAGACTGCGTCAAAATCGGAGAAATGCGAATACTACGAGGTCTTACGCGAGCTCCACAGGCGTTTTGCGTCTCGGTCAAACCAGCCGCGACGTTTTCTTTGTAGTTCTAGATACTGCAGCGAAACAATCCTTTCTCCGATTTTTGTCGGTCGACGGCGTAGGCGTTCGGGACTACCGAACGCCGAAGATGCGCATTCGGCTTTGCGAATACGCTGCGCCGTCGACCGCGCGCAGTGTCATTTGCGAAAGCCAAATGACACATCTTCGGTTGTTTGTTATTACAAACAACCTACGCAAAAATCGGCAGGGAATCGCGTCGGACTTACGGCCCCCTCCACCGTCAGCGATGCAGTCGCACCACCGACTCTTAATACGCTTCACACGGGGGGTTAGGACATTACGCCTGCCTCTTGGTATCGTGCAGCAGGAAACGTTCTTCACGCTCCGTTCGCCATCCTCTCACCTGAGAGATAAAACTACTTAAATCAGATATGTTACGAATGAACGAGACTTACCGAGAATTCAATCGATTTACTCGGATTTTCGGGCTCTAGCACTCTCCTCCTTTGATACAATATCATATCGCCCAGCAGGTAATTCAGGGTTCTTCGGTTTTTGGATTGCCATAGTCTATCTTTTTCGCGCCAGCATCGGAGCCGCGCCAGAGCATTCCCTCCATTCGCAGGACTTCCGCAAAAATAGCCCATTCTCTGCTCACCATTGCTAAATTAATTATAGCAAAAAATGGAACGCATGTCAAGAAAAATCAAAATTGATGAAGTTTTTCTCCCAAACCGGATTTTAATTGAAAATATCACACTTTTATGATATACTATCTCTGTAACATTTACAAGGAGAATCCATGCAACAACTTTATGATACCCAAGCACCCAACCCGCCCTCACGGGCCATCCTCGTCGGCGTAAAACTCCGAGAGGCCTTGATGCACGAAACAGAAGAATCGCTCCAGGAACTGCGCCAACTCACTGAAACAGCAGGCATTGAACCTGTCTGCGAGACGATTCAGCCCCGCAATGTGCCAAACCCAACCTACTTTATTGGCGAAGGAAAGGTTGAAGAACTGAAAACGCTCGCCGAAGAACTTGAAGCAGACGCAATTATCTTTGACGAAGAACTGTCACCGGCGCAAACGCGAAATATCGAGAAAGTCCTCGATATCGCCACCGTGGATAGGACCGGGCTCATCCTACAAGTCTTCGCACAACGCGCTTTGACCAAGGAGGCACGTCTCCAGGTAGCCTTAGCGCAACTGGAATACGCCCTACCACGCTTAACGCGGATGTGGACACACCTCTCGCGACTCGCAACGGGCGGCGGTGGAGGAGGAGGTTACCTCCGCGGCCCCGGCGAAACGCAACTTGAGATGGACAGACGTTGGATCCGCCGACATATCGCCCAAGTCAAAAAGGCTCTAGACACGGTAGAAAAGCGGCGGCACGTCCGGCGGCGCAGCCGAGAAGAAAAGATTAACGTCTCGCTCGTCGGCTACACGAACGCCGGAAAATCAACGCTATTTAATACGCTCACCGGCGAAAACGTCCTCGTTGAAAACCAATTGTTCGCAACGTTGGACTCCACCACGCGGAAGGTGAACTTGCCGCAAAATCAGCAGATACTGCTGAGTGATACCGTCGGATTCATCAAAAAGCTGCCACACCAACTCGTCGCCGCATTCAAGGCAACGCTAGAGGAAGTTGTTGAAGCAGAACTACTGCTCCATGTCGTTGATGTCAGCCATCCAGAGGCGGAGGCACAGATCGACGCTGTCAATGAAGTCCTCGCCGAATTGGATGCCACCGACATCCCAATGCTGATGGCTTTCAACAAGACCGACCGGCTTGAAACGGAAGAAGAACTCCATCTCCTGCGGAGCCGCTACCCAGAGGCACTGGCTGTCTCCGCACAACGCGGTGACGGCATTGAGGCATTAAGGGAGGCGTTGGCACAGCGTTTTGTTAATCGCGGGGCTACACTAGAGCTCAGTATCCCTTATACGGAGGGTAAAACCTTGGATCTGCTCTATAAGCACGGCACCGTGCTTGATACTGTCTACGCCGCGGAGGCTGTCCGCGTCAACGCGCGCGTGCCGAGTCGCTACCTGAAATCGGTTAAGCCATTTCTAGTCCCCGCAGACGAACCGGAGACTCCCGCAGCATCAACCCCGTAGGTGCGGTTTGAAACCGCACCTCGCGAAACACGGACACTCCCAACGCGCGACTACGGCACTTATGAACTTTGGGGGTCGAACTTATGAGTTGGATAGACAAAATTGACATCGGGCACGACTTGCAAATCTGCCCCGATTGCCATCGCGAATACGAGGTGCAAGCCCAGTTTTTAGGCGGCACGCAAGATGCCACATGCATCGATGCAGTGTTCAACGACGCATACTACGTCGCCTTGCGATGCCCACAATGCCTCGAGACCCGGCACCTCTGCATTCAGTCGTTGACAACCGCGCAATTCTACACCGAAAAGGAGAGAACATGAAGATAGGCGTTACCCAGATCATCCTCGGAAACATGTCGTTGCCCGATACCTTAGCCCTTTGTCAGGATGCCGGCTACGATGCCGTCGAACTCACTTTCAACGAGGGGAAGGACACGGACATTAACATGAGCGATGCGGAACTCCGCGATATCGCAGAGACGTGCAAAGCCGCCGGTGTGGATATCGGCAGTATTACGGCGGGCTACGCCGACAGAGGAAATCTGCTCAGCCTCGATGCAACCGAGCGTGAGAAAGGCACACGCTCCCTCGCCCGCGGCATCGAAGTGGCAGCCGCGCTCGGAGCCGGCGGCATTTTATTGCACCCCGGACAACTCACCGCCGAAGGGATTTATCAACAGGTCTGGGACAACCTCATCGGGATTTTACGCGAACTCGCACCTGCTGCCGAAGCCCATCGCGTCGCCATCGGACTTGAAAACGTCTGGAACAAATTCCTGCTCAGCCCAAAGGAGATGCGGGAGATTGTGGACGAAATCGGCAGCGATTGGGTGGGAACTTATCTGGACACGGCCAACATGATGGCATACGGTTACCCAGAACATTGGATTCGCGAACTCGGCTCGCGCATCAAACGGGTGCACTTCAAGGATTTCTCGCGCGGCGCACATCAGTTCGTTAATTTGTTAGAAGGGGACACGGATTGGCCCGCTGTCATGCAGGCGTTTCGCACCATCGGATACGACGGCTACGTCATCCATGAAGTCGGTGGAGACCGGGATGCACAAATCGATTTGGCGAAACGGATGCGCAAAATCGTAGCGATGTAGCAAAAAAACCGCGCGCCGTAGGACGAGGAACAGGCCCTCGCCATGCCGGGAGTGCCCAGAAAATCGCCCTACGCGCTCGCACAGTTGGATGCCGGAGGTCGGACTCGAACCGACATGGACCTAGGGCCCGCTGGATTTTGAGTCCAGTGCGTCTACCGATTTCACCACTCCGGCGTTTTCGCAGGCTAGCACGTATATTATACCACATTCTCGGGCAAAAGTCAAAATTTTTCACTACCCGCGAAAATCATGAATCAACAACGCAAACCTGCATCTGATAACCTATTTGAACGCATTTTTATTCCAACGCGAGCCTTCCTGGGGCAATTGCTACAAAAGGAGACGTGGCAGGCGTTGTGGCATTGGACGCTCTGGCGCATCTCACCGAAACGCCGGCGCATCCACAAATTGATGCAGCAACTCCAGCCGCTGGATGCAAGCGCGCCCGCCGAAATACGCGCACTCCGAGATGAAGTCTTTGCGAAAAGCTGCTTAGAACTTCACCAACTTGAAGAACAACAGATTCTGCTGGACATCCTCAACAACGCGCACCGGCCCCTCGGATTCGAGCAGGTATTTTTGGCCGCCATCTACCCCATTTTGGTGAAACGCGATATGGAGGTAATCCCGCTCACCACCGAAACAGAACATCGGCTTGACGTGGAAATCGGATACCTCGCACATAACGAAGACTACTTCTTCTGGGTCTTTGAAATTGATGGCACGAAACGTCTCACCCTTGAAACACCGCTCGCGCCCCGGCAGGAAGCGCGAGCCGACAAACGCTACGTCGTCTACACCCTCGGCAGCGTCGGACTGGTGGAGACAGACTTCGCCGCTTACGCGGAACAGTGGCTGCTTGACGCACCGCGCTTGGCAACCGCGCTCCCTATCCTCGCCGCCGCTTATGCAGAACAGTGGCTGCTTAACGCCCGGATTTACCTCGCCCACATCCTCAATGACTTGAAGAAGCGAAACTACCAGATCACAGCAACGGCAATACCTGATTTTGAACGGGAGCGGTTGTCACTTTTACGCCGTCTCTCCCTGGACCGGCTAAAAAAACGTCAATCTCTGTCCGCACGCCAAACTCGGTAAGGTAGATACCGGGCTCAACGGAGAAACAGATGCCCGAAATAAGTACGCGTTCGTCTCGCGTCTCCAGATTATCCAAATTCACGCCGTTACCGTGGATAGCCGTGCCGATGTTATGCCCGGTGCGGTGGATAAAGAACTCTCCGTAGCCTTTTTCTGCGATATACGCACGCGTGCAGTCATCAACGGCGTAGCCGTAAATCGGTTCGTCTGCCTCCCATTTTTCACGGATGAACGCCACCGCTCTGTCCCTTGCTCCCTTGACAATCTCAAAGATTTTAACGAACCGCTCGGGAACCGTCGTGCCTGCATAGGCTACCCACGTTGTGTCCGCGAAGACCGAGGCCGATACCTTCTGCTTCGCCCACAGATCGATCAAGATGAAATCGCCTTTTTTGATAGGTTGCGTTTGCGTTGCGGTGGGTGCATAATGCGCATCGCTGCTTTTCGCATTCACGGCGACAATCGGCGGATGGTCTGTCGTTAATTCCATCGCTTCAAACCGCTGGAGAATGAACTGCTGCACGTCATATTCCGTTATTGGCTTACCAGCGCGGAGCCGCTCGCCAATCCACGCAAACGCCTCGTCCTTCGCGGTCAATACTAACCGCGCCGCCGCTTGGTGTCCCTCGGCTTGTGCTTCAGTCAGACGTGCCTCAACGCGCTGCGCCAAATCTGCAGACGTGTGGACCTCAACGCCGAACGAGCGAATCCACTCCAACGTGCCGGCATCCACGCGCGAAATGTAAGGAATCGCCGCGTGAGGCGAATACTCCATCGCAACGCTGCGGACATCGGCGAGCAGTGCCGCCATCTGCTCATTCAGCTCTTGCCATCCGGTGTAGCACGCGATGCACCCTGGGACATCAACGAAATTCGATGTCTCAATAGCATGAATAAGCCACTTCGGTTCGCCTCGCGCAGGAATGAGACAGAACCATCGGCGAGTAATATGTGCATCGGTGAGCCCGGCGACATTTTGCGCAATCGGGTTCATCCCTCGAAAATCGTATAAGAGCCAGGCTCCAAGTTTTAATTCGGTGAGTGCGGTTTGGATTTCGGTTATTTTCATCAATTTTTCCTCAACTACTTTTGCCCATTTTAACGGACTGAGGACGAGGTGTGGGGCATGAGCGTTGAGCCGTTGTAATGCCGTACGCATCGGTATCCACAAAAACCAACGCTACCGCTCCTCTGCCCTACGGTTCAATTTGTGAAGGCGTTTGATGTGCGAAATGCGCTCTTTCGATGCTTCCGGTGGCCCTACTTCAACAATTTTCCAGAGGCCTCTTTCCGCGAAAACCTCGTCTAACTCAAAACGGTGGATACCCGCAAGATTAGCAGCCTTGCCGAACGTCACCGCACCTTCTTGATAGAATAGGATAGCCGCATCAAGCCGCGACGCATTGTCAAGAGACTCACGCAGCAACGCGTGCGCCATTTCCGGTTCATCCTTCACCGCCGCAAGCACTGATTCAAAAGCCTTTCTAACCTCAGCCGTTAGCGGCTCCGGAACGGTGTCATCGGAACGCACGACGGCACACTCGGATGCTGCAGGGACTAGCAGCGATTCACGCAACCGCTCACGTTCCCCTGCAGACAGTTTTTGAATCAGCGGCAACAGTTTGTCAAGTGTCACCGGCTCTGAAATGTGAATCATTGTAATAGACTCCTTTTCGCGCCCCGGATTTTCTCTAGGAAAAGCGGTGGTTTAATAACCTCAACCCCGAATTCAAAAAGAGCTCGTTTCAGTCTAGAGTCATCCAAGAAGTCGTTATCATACGACACCAAGAATTGCGCCCGCTCTAAGATGGCGCAATCGACGAACTTATTATCTGTTTCATCTCGACAGAACGCAAATGAGAACGGCACATCAGCGATGATTGCTTGCTGTGTCAGGAGGTTAATTAACGTGGCAACCTCCTGCAGTGTGTACCGATATTTTCGCATGAGCTGTGGGCGTGAGGCAACAGCCTGCACTTCCTCAACTATCGTCCGCGATAAGACGAGGACAAACCGGCCCTCACGCCAAAGCGAGAGGAGACAATTCGCCAGGTTATCTTGTTGCAACAATGTCCGCAGAAAGACATTGGTGTCAAATGTTGCTCGGTAAACGCGCCACCGAATCTCATGTCTGTTCACGCCGCACCTCCGCAAGGGCTGCCTCAAAATCTCGTAGCACTTCCTCCTCGGGGGTATCAGCAAACCCCTCATGAAAGCGCGCGAGGACACGCTCCCACTCTTCTCCCCACGTCGTTAAACCCGGGCCAAGGGCGTTACGCACCGCTGCCACGTCAAGCTCATGAAAATCGTGGACGCGAAAGACTTTCCCCGCAAAACGACTATCGCTGACAACTCGTTCGACCTGGTTGATAAGCGAGTCCGGGGCGTGCCAACGCCGTTCCGTATCGATCGAACTGCAGTTGTCAATAAGAAAAATGACACAAGATTCTTGTTCAAGGTAATGCTGAACCGCTTCGCTCAACGGTACCCCTTTTCCATTGCGACTCGGGAGGGCCCGTCTGCAAGAGGCACGGATAGAGAGCTCCTTAAGTTGTAAATGTTGTGCCAACTTATGCGGCAAAGATTTGACCGTCTTCGTATCATAGAATGGGCCCAAAGCCCAGATTCGGACAGCAGTCATGCTGAGTCCTCCATTAAATCTTGTAGCAGCGAACTGTGGAAAATGGCACTGCCAATGCCGAAATCCGCAATCCAACCGTCCAATGAGGCTCTGTCGCGACGGATCTCCTCAACGT
This sequence comes from uncultured Poribacteria bacterium, assembly GCA_958296135.1. GTDB lineage: Bacteria > Poribacteria > WGA-4E > WGA-4E > WGA-3G > AGPOR5. Next base: position 938,164 of record CATQHZ010000001.1, on the reverse strand, counting down.
TCATGACTTCTGTGCCGCGTCCGGGAAGGTTGCGCAGAAGTAAAACACCTAGCGAATCCGATAAGTGCTTCGCCTTAAATTCATCAAGCAGCTGAGAACTATGCGTTGTGATAATCACCTGGGTGCGTTCGGCAATTTGCTCAAGCACCCGCGCTATGTCTAACAGCGCACCGGGGTGCAGATTCCGCTCCGGTTCCTCAATAGCAATGAGCGGCGGTAATTCCGGCTCGTTGAGCAAAATGTAATACGCAACGAGACGCAAGGTGCCATCAGAAGCTCGCACCAAAGGAATCGGCTTCTTGTTGCCTTCTATCTCGTAACCTTCTAAAAGGCAGAGGTGTTTGGAACCGCCAATTGGGAGGTAGTCTAAGCTGATATTCGTAGAGGCCGCGAGAGAGTCACTAACGCAGGCAAAACGCTCCGGCGCATTCTTATGCCAGTACGAGAGTAACGCCGATAAGGTTGAACCCTCAACATCAAGCTGTGGTGATTCGTGCAACTCTTTCGGGTTACCGAATACGACTTGCTGCTCTAATCCTGCGAGCAGCTCTCTTATACGCCCCGGCTGGAAATCATAGAAATGCCAAGCCCGCATAAACTCCGTCAAGGCATTCGTGATAGGCTTGTTTCCGTAATCACCCGCAGACCTCAAAGCGAGTTTATTAGAACTATAGGTTGTCCAATTTTTGCCGTTTTCATCCCGGACTTCGCCTTTTCCGCGCCGGAGTGCTATGACCTTTACATCATTAACCCATAATTCCTCTGTAACAAAAGGATTGTCAACTGACGCTTCAAGCTCCAACTCGTAGGCAGTTGTAGCCGTTCCCACTCCCGCCTGTACCCCGAAAGTGATGCGGCTTCCCCCACCAGCCCAAAGGGAACCTTGGATGAATTCAGCTGGAAGCAGTTGTTCAGCAATCATCATCCAATTGAGAAGACGTAAAGCATTCAAAACGTTTGACTTCCCACTCGCATTGGGACCGACGAGCACCGTCAACGGCTTTAGCGGAAGCTCAACATCACGCAAACTTAGATAGTTTCTGATGTGAACCTTCTCTAAAAATGTTTTGCCATCAAACATGGAGGTTTACCTCGGATTATCCGCGTTAAGTCTTAAGACACTACTATTTTAGCATACATCCGATTTTTATCCCAAAAAGAATCTCACCGCTTTTAAACGCCAACGACGTTATGAAAAGTCAGCGAATTCCCCGGTTTACCCCACAGACATCCCCATCCGCCCACCATCAACGTGAATGGTTTGCCCGGTGATGTAAGAGGCATCGTCGCTGAGGAGGAACGCAATGGCGGATGCCACCTCCTCCGGTCCGGCGCGGCGTTTCATAATGCAGGAGTTAATCGGGGACTCCTCCAATTCCTTCTTCCGAGCGGCCGGGTCTGGCGCGTTGCCGAAGTGCATCTCTGTAACTATCCAACCCGGCGCGACAGCGTTAACGCGGATACCGTATGCAACGAATTCATACGCCATCGTCTTCGTGAGTGAGACCAACCCCGCTTTAATCGTATCGTATACCCACTGCCCGGGCCTACCGAGGAAGCCGCCCTCCGATGAGAGATTGACGATAGCACCCCCCTCTCGCTTGAGCATGGGCAGTAGCACCTGCGTCATCAGCACCCATCCTCTGAGGCCGATGGCGGTTTCGGGTTCCCAATTTGGCAGCCACGCGCCATCTTCGATTTTGCCGGTTCGCAAAATCGCGGCGTTGTTCACAAGGATATGGAGCGCAGGAAATTGTTCGGCTACGGCTTGCCCGACAGCAGTGACGGCTGTGTCATCAGCGAGTTCAACTGCCATATAAACGGCTTTGCCGCCAGCGTTCTCAATGTCGGCGACTGCCCGATGTGCCATCGCTGCGTTATTATCGGCGATGATGACATGCGCGCCTTCGGCCGCCAAGCGGTCTGCAGTAGCGCGTCCGATGCCGGAGGCACCGCCGGTTATCAAGGCAACTTTATCCTCAAAGCGCGTCATGCCCCATGGATTTGTCTGCATGCTGTTACTCCTTGCTATCGGTATCTTCGTTACGGTACACGGAGCAATTGGGGCATGGCGGTTACCCACCCCCAGGCCCTCGCCCTACGAGAAAGGACAATTTCCCCCTACCGTAGCGCGGGGGCCTGTCCCCCGCAGTCCCGATAGCGAGGGACAGACCCTCACCCTACGGCATTGCGGAATGACTCGGTTCGTCTATGATACGACGTTTTCTAAAATCTTTGCAACATTCGCCGCAATGCATTCTTCTAACCGGCGGCTTTCAATGGCAGTTAAGTCCGTGCTCACGAATATCTCCCTATTAGAAATAAGAACGGCCTAACGAATTCCCAACGCCAAAGGCATTGTAAGGCGAACCCGCTGACAACGTGCGAAGCCCCCACGTATCTGTCGTCGCATCGTAGCCCACACCCATCGAGACAGCCGGCTCCGGAATGAGACTAATCTGGAACGTAAAGTCTTGACGGACGTTGTTGTAAGGCGGCTCGCCGCGCTTGATACCCACACGACTCCACGAAATCCGCAAGTTCCAATCGTGCAAATTCCGGTTGATGCTAAGCCGCTGCGAATAGAATTGCCCATCGATCGGATAATAGATGAGATTGATATCGAAATCAAGATTCTCGCTAAAACGGTACCGCCCACTCGCCGTAATTGAACGCGAAGCTTGCCGAGAAGTCAGCCGCTTGCTGAACGAACTCCCAATACTCACGTTCCAACTCTGACGCGTATAACGGATGTTGGAACGAAGCCCTACCATCTTGAAAGTCTTATCATCATCCGGGTCTGGGTTCGGATCGTGCGTGAGGCGCACCGTCACATTCAAACTCCGACTCGGCAACGGAATGAACGTCAAATTGCTCTCAATCGGCTCATACCTGCGCTTATAGAGCGGGTCGAACTCCGTAAAATCCGCACGCAACTGCGTCCGCAACTGGAGTACGCGATGCGGCGATTGGCTCCGCTGCGTCTTAATCTCAATATTCGTGTCGAAATTGTAGGAGAGCGATTTTCGTTCATAGAAATAAGTGCTAGGACCGAACGGATAGAGGTTCTTGTTTTCATCCACAGGCGGCTGATAATCAAACGTTACCGTCGACTGCATCTCGTGCCGCAGTTTGCGCATGCGCGGGATAAAGTTGATATTGTAGACGCGGAAGAGCGTATTGGTTGCAGAACCTCGGAAACTATAGACACCGCGCACAATGTTGCGGTTTTTCTCCTGGTCCTGGTCGTGCCATATCATATTCGTATTGAAATTCATGTTTAGGAGCAGTTCGCGCAGCGGCGTAATCAGCAGCGTTGATTGCTTACGCAAGTCGAACCCGAGATCCATCGTTTGAAGGAACACGTCCCTCTCATCACCGACGAGTGTGCTCTTGTAAACCTGCCGGTAGAAGTTGCCGAGCTCAATGTCCAAATCAAAACTGGTGTTTTCCAAGGTTGGCACGGTAAACAGCGAGAGAATCGGCTTTTCGGTTGCAGATTTTTCCGAGAGCGTCACAAGCCGCGAATTGATGGTTCTAAAAACCGGCAATCCGTTAAACCGCATCCGTGAAAAGTTCAGCGTGAGTTGCGGCAGCTTTTGAAGCGAGGTGGTGCCTTCGCCCGTGAAATCGTGAATATGCCGCACCTCAAGCCGTCCCGTGAAATCCCCTGTCGGTTGCCGGGAAAACCGGAGGTTACCGTTATCATCCCGGTCACCCTCGTCCAAGGCGGAGAAGGCAGCCCCGTAAGTGAGAATGCCAAACGTATTGAGCGTCGATTCGCCCGGCAGTTTCAGTTCCTCTTTGTAAGTGAGCGCACGCAATTCTGTCCGCCCAGTAAAACTGATAGGCCGGCGTCCTTCTCGGCGGCTGTCCCAGGGAGTATAGAGGGATTGCCTATGCCCCCACCGCATGTTCCAACGTCTGCCGATACGAGAGGGACTCTGCCTGTCGAAAGAATAGTGGTCCGCGCGATATAAATAGATATCCCCGCGATAGGCGCGCTTTTTATCAACTTTAATGAGGCGAAACGCTTTTTTAGTCGGAATGACTTTGCTAAATTCACCGCCGTAGAGACTTTGCGCCTCTGATGCAACAGCCCTCGGGTCTTCCCAGCGGCCGCGGTACCCGTGTTTTCGGTAGACGGTAAACGGTTCTTCCGCGTCCACGTCTTCTGCTTCATCGGAACTAGCGTCCTCTCCTACTGCCTCATCGGAACTAGCCGGTGCGTCCTTTGGCCGCGATTCTGCCGGCACCTCCGCTTCAGGAGACTTAGGCTCAGGCGTATCCGAGCTCACTTCCGCTGTTTCCGGGCTCTCCGGCGATGCGCCTTCGGCCGGGACAGATGCGCCGGCTGCAGATGTTTGTTCACCTGCCTTTGGCTCTTCCGTTGAAGACATTACCTCCGCGAGGAAGAGCTCCCACTCCGCATCGAGCTCCTCAGCGAGCACCTCGAAAGTCGGTGTCTCCTCTTTCTCAATCAGTTGGAAAAGGTAGAGCCCCTCCGGTGTGGAAACGGGGCGGCGTTGCGTGATGTCGCCCGGTTCTTCTAAGCGTCTGACAGAATACCGCCAACTGGCATCCATCTCGCTGAGAGGTAAGCCATCGCCATCGTTCACTTCGGATAACGTCACCTCAGCGAATGCCGCGGCGAGCCGCTCAAAACTTTCGCCTTCCAGGGCGCGTGCCTGAATGATATCCGTTGTCTCGCGGAGTTTCTGCTGTGTCTCATCGCTCGCCGCGATAGCGATATCAATCCGGCGGAGTTGAATCTCGCGTTCGCCGTAGACATCAAGCACACGCTCCACTTTGAGGATATGAAAGGCAGACTCCGTCTTTAAGACAGAACTGATTTCGCCTTCTTCCAATTCAAAAGCGGCCTCCTCTAAAATCGGATCCAGTTTGGGTTTTTCTGCAGGCGGTGCCTGGGTTGTTTCCGCTTCAGCGTCTTGCGATTCGGCTGCTTCGGGTGCCGCGCCTGTCTCAGGTGCCGCATCTATCGGCGTGCCTTCAGGGGTAGCCGCCTCATCAAGAGGCGGCGAGGCATCGGGAGCTGTCTTCTCTTTTGGCGCGTTTTGCGTTTTGGACGTTGCAGGTGTTTTTTCCTCGATGCGCTCACCGCGAACAATAAACCCTAAATCGCCGCCCTCATACCGAGTCTCGTGGTCCGAATTACGTTGCGCAAGTGTCGCAAAGTCCGCACCCTCTTCTGTTAGTTGCATGAGGAGCTCCGCCGCTGTCTCTTCAGCACGGTTGACATCATCCGCCGTAATTTCATAAGGCAGAAACAGCTGCTTGAGCCAATACCTATCGTGCTCTCCCTCAAGTCGCTCATGGATTTCCTTCGCCTTCTCCTCTAACTTCGTGCGTTGCGCGGGCGTCGCATCCGGCGGAATAGGGATATAAATCTCACGGAATTGCGTATCGTTGAAGCGATATTTTCCTTCAAATCCGAACCCCCGCCCGCGCCGCGCACTTTCGTCGTAGAGAAGCGCGCCATCGTAACGCCGCTTGCGGGCAATCGGTAAAATGATACTGACATAGGGGCCCTGGTAACTATCCGTGCCGACTTTCACAATGATCTTGGCAACCTTGCCTTTGCGAAGATCGCGGCGGATAGCCGGAAAATAGAACAGCGGAAACCCACCGATGCGCAAAACGATGTTTTTGGCAATCATCTCCTCATTGACGCGGACAATCACACGCGAAACACTGAAATAGTAGTGCGGATATTTCAGCGAGCACGTCGTCAACGTCGCACTGCGGATATAAGACTTCTTGTCGCCGATTTTAAAGATGTCACTACCGCCGAAATACCACGGATCATTGTAGGTGAACCCGTTGCGCGCAATCCCCTTCTTCGTCTCAAGGTTAAAGATAAGCTCATCGGAGAAGGTCTCCTCGGCCCCAGTGATGAGGTGGACATTGCCAGAAGCGCGCAGCAGATTCTCGTTGAAGTCGGCCCAGACGTGGTCTGCCCGCAAAATCATATCGCCGTATTTGATGAGGGCATTGCCGTGGATTTGGACGAGATTATCCTGCATCACCATCTCGTCCCCATCGCCGATGACAATACCCGGCTCCGGGTCCATCTGCTCCGGGTCCAGTCCGTCAGGGGATTTCTCCTGCTGCGCTTCTGTCCCCTCTGCACCCGCATCAGGACTCTCTGTCTCCTCCGGCGGAGTTTCCGCCTCCGGCGTTTTTTCACCGTCGTCCGGGAGCACTTTTTCCTCGATCTCCGGGGCTGCAGGCGGTGCTTCTTCAGCAGCGGTTTGCGCGAGAAGCACCGCGGGGAATACGAGGAGCCCTGCAATGGATAACAGCGCGCAGCAAAGAAAAAAATGGCGTTCTTTTGACAGCTTTGGCACGGATTTCCTATTCATGCAACTTAATTTTCACGTAAGCGTTTTCCATGAGCCGGTCGGTATATGCATCCCACTCTTCTTGAAAACGCTGTTGGCGCAGGATAGAGATAATCTGCAGTCTCTCTGCCTCGCTCAGTTCGGGCGTATTCCGCTCGTCAACTTTGAAAATGTGCAGGCCGGAAGAAGTCTCAACGGGTTGACTGTAGGCTCCCGTATCAAGTGCCGCAACGATGTTCCGTGTCTTGGGATTCAGCTCCGTGAGGGCCCGCACCCCGAGGTCTCCCCCGTTCTCCTTCGTGTCTACATCATCGGAATGTTCAGCGGTAAGGGCGTTGAAATCTTCACCCGCCTCCAATTTCTGGAAGAGCTCAGCGATGCGTTCGCGCGCAGCCTCGATAGCCGCCTCGCTCAGCGAAAGCGGAACGATGAAATACCGAAATCCTGTCAGCTCCCCGGTCTTCGTCTCCACTCGGAAAACATAGAGTCCCTCGTTTGCCTCAATCGGTTCGCTCATCTCGCCGGCCTTGAGGTTCGCGAGCACCGCCTGGAAAGTCTCCGGAAAACTGCTGAGCTCCTCATGACTAGCTTCTATCAACTTCCCTACCTGCGAGTCGGCGTTCTGCGGCGGCGTATAACGTTGGGCAATAGTTTCAAACTGGGCTGGCGCTGCCGCAATCGCCGCCCGTGCAGCGTTCACCTGCTCCAGCGCGGCCTGCCGGTCTGCCTTCATCGGTTTGAAGGCGATAAACAGATGCCGCAGCCGCACCTTATCCGATTTTGTTGGAAGCTGGTCCCGATTCTCTTCAAAAAATTGCTGAACATCACTGTCCCGAATCTGGAGACGCGGGACAATTCTGCCCATCACCAGTTTCTCAGACTTCAGGTTCCGTTCCGATTGCTCCCGAAACGCGACGAGGGTGAGGCCCTCCCGGTTCAGCTGCTTCTGAAATTCTTCATCAGTCTCAATCTGATACCGGTTCTTAAACTCTGTGATATACTGCTCTACCTCTACGTCAGTAGCAATGATTTTCAAGGTAAGCGCGGCCTCAAGTAAGAGCATTTGCCGGATAAGCCGGTCCAAGAGTTCTACGCGTTGCTGTTCTGCCTCCTGCTGTGCTTCACGCGCGCTGAAGCGGTAGACATGCTGGAGCTCCATCGCACGCTGTTTCACTAAAGTGTCCAATTCCCACTGCGTGACAACATCGTCGTTAACGTGGGCGATGATTCTATCAATGGTGCGTGCTGTGCCGTTCTGCACTGCGATGGTGATGCAGAACAGACCGAACACGAGCGTCGCGGCGATTTTGTATTCCTTCGTCTTGGCGCAAAGCGTTCGATTATAGTCCCTGGTCATTTAGAATCTCCTTGCTGGAGCCGCATGCGCCGTTGTTGCATGCTGCGTTCCTTGGGCTATTTTCCGCTGGGGCGAGGGACAGGCCCCCGCCCTACAGGATACGCGGAATTACTCGGGTTGACTTTCCGCGGGTGCCTCCTCAGGAGACACCGGTTCAGTCTCTTCCGCTTCGGGTTCGGAGGGCTCCGCCTCGGCTTCAGGTTCCGCTTCCGGAATGCGGTCTGTGTAGGTTTTGACTTCCGCGCGGGCGCGGAGTTGGGCAACCCACTCTTTCAGCAGCGCGTTCCGTTTTTCGCGCTCCACCTTCCGCACAACATTCTTTCGGACATCCTCTTCCTCAAACGGCTTCTGGTAAGCATCCCGTGCCTCGTCTTTACGGAACATCATGAAGTATTTTTGGCTTCCCACCGCCACGCCAATAACTCCGTCATGCAGCTCGCCAATGTCGGCGGCGAAGGCTGCATCAATAAACAGCTCGGTGCCTTCAGGGAAGGCACCGCGGCCGATGTAATCCGTATCGCCGGGCGAGGCGGGATTCGCACCGGGACCGACCAGCTCGCCTCTATCCGAGAGCTCCTGGGCAACCTCGGCGATGTCTCTGCCAGCCTTGATTTCGGCAAAGACTTCATCGGCGCGCGCCCCGTCGGTAAGCGTGATACACAACAACCGCACCTGCGCAGGACGGACATAGTCTTCCTTGTGCGCTTCATAATAGCGCAGATAGTCGTCCTCTGTTAACGCCAATTTGTCGTCAACCTCCTGGACGGTAACTCGCTTTACCATGAGCTCATGAAGATAGTCCTGAACCTTCTTGAGGATTTCCGGGTCTTCGTTCAATTTCTGGTCGCGAGCGAGGCTGAGGATAAGACGGCTCTCCGCCATGAGGAGCATGTAGGTTTCAAGCCCCTCTTTGTCCTGATACTGACGCTGCTTGTACTCCGGGAGCTCGCTGATCTCCTGCTGCATCTCCTCCAGCGTGATGTGATGCGGCTTGCCCTCCCACTCATACGTGGCGATGACGGTTCCATCGGCCCCGATGGCCTTGTCACCGCAGCCCGTGAAGAGGGGCAGCACCGCAAACATGGCGAGTAACAGCGCGCCGCCGCCATGGACGATGGCTATGTGAATAACTGTGTTTACGATTTTCAATTGTATCTCCTATCAACATGATACCCCGCGCAGCATAGCGAGGGACAGCCCCTCGCACTACGGTACGCGGAGCGAAGGTTTAACCCCGAGAAGCATAGCGAGGGACAGGTTTTCCCTCGCACTACGGTACGCGGAGCGAAGGTTTTAAAGGCACATCGCGATTTACTGTTCGGATGCTTCAGATTCGGCTTCCTCCGGTTCGGGAGGTTCAGGAATGTTTTCCGGGAAGGTTTGCAGTTTGCCGCGCGCCGAGATTTCTTCCACCCACTCGTTGATGCGGACGCGCTTCTTCTGCCGTTCAACTTCGCGCTGGATGTCGTCTTTCACCTCGGCGAAATCCTTTTGTCGCTCCGGATGATGTTCCTCCTTGCGGAAAATGAGGTAGAAAGTCTCATCGCCGACTTCTGTCTCAAAGACGGTATCGGTTATCTCGCCGATTTCTTGCGCGAAGGCGGCGTTAATGAATTCCTCCCATTGCGCCGAGGCGGCCTTCGAGAAGAGGAATGTATTGCCCGGTTCATCGCGATTGGTGCCGGGGCCATTGGCGAGTTTGCCGGCTTCGGCGAGCGCCTTCGCGCTCTCAACGATGTCTTTGCCGGCGATGATTGTGTCAAGCGTCTCATTCGCCAGGTCTTCGTCGTCAAGCGTGATGCAGGTTGCGCGAACCTTCGCCTGTTCAACGTAGTCGCTCAGATTCGCCTTATAATGCGCCATGAGTTCCTCATCGGTATAGGCGATTTTCGCATCAACTTCCGCCTCAGTCAACTTCTCAACCATGAGTTGATGGGTGTAGTCCTCCAGTTTTTTGAGGTGCTCCGGGAGGGTGTCAAATCCCTCGTCGGCGGCGCGGAGGATTTTGAGCTGCTCCTCAATCATTTCCTCCAGATACTCGGCTTTATCGGCCCGACTCTCATAATTTTGCTGGCGATAAACGGGCAATTCCGCGATGGCGGCGTTCAGTGCTGCCAGCGAAATCTGATGATGCTCGCCGTTCCACCGGAATTCTGCCAAGATGACCTGGGTTTCCATCTCCGCAACGTCGGCTGCAGGCTGCTCATGGTGCTCAGACTGAACAAACTGCCATGTCAGTAAACAGATTGCAGCGACAATTGCAAACACAATAATCGTTTTTTTCATGTGATGCATCTCCTCTAAATATTACCGTCAGAGCGAGGGGGAACCCTCGGCGATTAACCCTCGCCGGGCCCGCGCCCTACGGTATCGCCAAATAATAGGCTTCTGTGGTGAGTCTCGTCAGTGTTACATTATTATTCTGGCAACAGCATTTTCAATTTTTGTGCCAAAACACTCAGTATCTTCTCGCCGCGGGTTTTGGGACCGGCGTGCGAACCGCCCCCGACTCCCCGAATGCGAATAGCTAATTGTGATGGCGGAATTAACCGGAGGTTCGCATCCCCCTGGACTACCTCCATCAGCCGTTGGACATTGATTTTCGGATTTCGTTCGTCAAAGGTGACTTTCACCCGTGAGTTGCCGCCGACAATCGCGGTGATGCTGAGCCGTTGACAGAGCCGCTTCAGGCTTGCAATGGCAAGCAGCATCTCAGCCGGTTTCGGCACCGCGCCGTATCTATCGTTCAATTCTTCGCGCAGTTCCTTGAGGGCCCCGTCGCTTTGAACAGCGGCGATTTTCTTGTAGATAGACACCTTCTGGCGGCTATCCGGCACGTAGTCATCGGGCAAATATGCCTCAATCGGCAGGCTGATACGCGTCTCAACGTGTTCTTCAACCGCTTCCCCTTGCAACGCCAGCACCGCCTCTTCCAGCATTTTGCAGTAAAGTTCATAGCCGATAGTGACGATGTGCCCGTGCTGTTCAGCACCGAGAATATTGCCGGTGCCGCGGATTTCTAAATCCCGAAGCGCGATTTTGAATCCGGAACCGAGGTCTGTAAATTCCTCAATCACGCGGAGTCTTTTCTGCGCGCCCTCGGTGATAACCTGGGTTTGTGGATAGAACAAGTAACCGTACGCCTGCGCATCGGCGCGCCCGACTCGCCCCCGCAACTGATAAAGCTGCGCCAAACCGAGCGCATCAGCCCTATCAATCAGGATAGTGTTAACGTTCGGGATATCCAGCCCCGATTCAATAATCATCGTGCAGACCAGGACATCGTGCTTATGGCGGACAAATTCCAGCATGACGTTCTCCAATTCGCGCTCCGGCATTTGCCCATGCGCGACAGCAATCCGCGCTTCCGGTACCAGCCCCCGAAGCGTCTCCGCCACAGTCTGGATACTCTGGACACGGTTGTGAACAAAAAACACCTGCCCGCCGCGCTCCAACTCCGCGTTAACTGCCTCGCGGATAACATCCGGGTTGAACGGCATGACATACGTCTGGATGGGCAGCCGATTCGCAGGCGGTGTGTTGATAACGCTGAAATCGCGGATGCCCATAAGCGACATGTGCAGCGTGCGCGGAATCGGGGTAGCCGTCAATGTGAGAACGTCAACCGTATCCTTAAACTGCTTGATTTTCTCCTTGTGCCTCACGCCGAAGCGGTGCTCCTCGTCAACAATGAGAAGCCCAAGATTGCCAAATTCAACGCTCTGGGCGAGAAGACTGTGCGTCCCGATGACAATATCAACCGTGCCATCGGCAAGCCCCGCCTTCACCTTTTTTATTTCGTCCCGCGTCCGAAAACGGCTTAAAATCTCAACTTGAACCGGAAAAGGGCTGAAGCGTTTTTCAAAAGTGTCGTAGTGCTGAAGCGCGAGAATCGTCGTCGGCACAAGCACGGCCACCTGTTTCTCAGCCATCACCGCTTTGAAGGCGGCGCGCAAAGCTACTTCCGTTTTCCCATAACCGACATCGCCACACACAAGCCTATCCATGGGGCGTCCCGCTTCCATGTCAGCCTCCACGTCCTCAATGGCACGAACCTGGTCTGCTGTTTCTTGGTAAGGAAAGAGTGCCTCAAATTCCGCCTGCCACGGCACCTCAGCAGGAAAATTAAATCCCTTGCGTGCCTGCCGAACGGCGTATAACTTGAGGAGCTCATCCGCCATCTGTTCAATGGCGGCTTGGGCGCGCGCTTTTCGCCGATGCCATGCAGTGCCCCCGAGCTTATCCACGCGCGGCTTGTGGGATTCCTCTTGACTGCCGATATACTTCTGAACCAGAGCTACCTGGTCTGTCGGCACATAGAGGATATCGTCCGAACTGTACTTAAGGACAAGAAAGTCTTGCTGCAGCGGGCGGCTTTCAGGGCCTTCTTGCGAACCGCTGTCAAGCGTCAATCGGCGAATGCCATCATAAATGGCAATGCCGTGCGAGACATGCACCACATAGTCCCCCACCTTCAAGTCCATCAGGCTGAGAATCGGGGTTCCATCCTGAGAGGGCCTCGGGCGGTGCGGACGGTGGTAGCGGTTCCCAAAAAGTTCATGCTCGGAGATGACAGCGAGGTTCAGCGACTCATCAAGAAAACCGCCGCTGATTGCGCCGACGTTGATACGCCTCGGAATGAGCGCGCGTTCCGCCAAAATCTCAGAGACGCGCTTCGCCTGCTGCGGACTCTCACAGAAAACATGAACCTGAACCCCTTGCCTTATCCACGTTTGAATGTGGTTGAACACCGTCTGATAGTTGCCGCGCGGGAGCACCAGCGGTTTCATATCAAACCGGAGAAAATCGGGCTCAGGCACGATACCGCGCGGCGATGCTAACGACGCACAGATAACCGGATACGCCGCTAACCGCGCCTCCACCTCCTCAAACGGCACGAACGCCTTATCCGGCGGCAGCATGAGTTGTGAAGACTCTAACTCCTGTTTGGACAACTCCTGCATCTCTTCAAATAGCTGCGCCGCATCGCGTTTCTGCCACTGCGGCTCTATGCGGACAACACACGTCTCCTCGCGGAGGTAATCAATGAGATGTGATGTCTGTGCCGCCCAGTCGTCTGTGAGAAGCTCTTGCATCGGTGAGAGCGCGACGGAATCCAGCGGTTCCGTTGAACGTTGCGACGTAGCATCAAACGCGCGGATAGAGTCCAGTTCGTCGCCGAAAAACTCCAGACGCATAGGTGTATCGGCGGTGAGTGGATAGACATCGAGAATGTCGCCACGGCGCGCGAATTCCCCCTTCACTTCAACGAGCGCAACGCGCTGGTAACCGCCGCGGAGTAGCAGGGCCTCCACATCGTCTGGCTCGACTTCATCGCCCGTCTGCAGGACACGAAACGCCATAGCAAAATCGGCGCACCGTGGCAGTCTGTCCTGCAGCGCACTGCTCGTCGTGATAACGATGCTACGTTCCGGCACCTGTAGCAGACGATGGAAACACTGCATCCGCGCCGCTATCGTGTTTTTAGAGGGAGTGATGCCACGCAAAAGCGTGGATGTCCACGCCGGAAACAAGGACAGCCCTTCTTCAGCAACCGCTCGCGTTCGGCAGCCCGAGCCGTTATCGCTATGTGCAAGGAAGGCACGGATATCCTCTCTCATCAATTCTGCTTCTTTTTGCGAGGGAAGCACAATGAGGAACGATTTTTCCGGCAATTCGTTAATGAGCATCGCCAAGAGGTACGCGGTGGCAGCATTCGGCACCCCGCGCAGCCACGGCAGTCGTCCACTGTTTTTAGGGCCATCATTTTTAAGCCCACCGTTCTCAAGGGCGGCAATCAGCTTTTGATAATTTTGGGTTTCGCGTAAATGTGCTATCACGTCAATCCTGTCTTGATACGGAAAATTCTACCTTCTCTAAGGTGGCTTTCATTGTGCCGATTTTGCTGGTTGCCTCAATTTGGACGGGGATACGGCGCGAATCGTCAGTCAACCACAGCCGCGAACCGTTTGAAGTACGCAACACGAGGGTTCTCACCGGGCCTAACGCCTTATTCTTCACGATGTCCCGGCGTTCAACAGTGAGCGTCACCTTCTGCACTTTCCCTTTGGCCAGCAGCGGAAAAAAATAGGTTTTTCCAAGCGTGAGGCATTTACCGCGCAGGAAATAGAGCATCGATAACTCGTCCTGCGTACCGGTGGGCATCGCTAAAGTTTTTTTCTCGCGCCGCTGCGGCGATTCCGGGTCCTTGCGAGAAATCTTCTCGTACGCTATCTCGCCCGCAGGGCCAGACAGCTGCGCACCCGGCGTTTGAAGGAAATTCGCGATAACGGTGGCGCGGTACTTCCTATCCTCCAACTGATTCCGAAAACGCACAGGCGAAAAACCCACGTCTGATGCCCCAACTCGCAATAACGATTCGGAGACTTGCCCACGCCGCAAAATATACGTTTCTTGCTCGTTCCGGAAGTGATAGAGCCGAAAAATAGATTTCGTTCGCGCCTCGGAGCGGATATGATAGACACGCTGCCCGTTCACCGTCGTCTTTTGGACGACGTTATCTACCCGCTTACCAGCGGGTAACCTGCGCAACTTGACTTTATAAGTTAACTTCTCACCCACCTGAAAAGGGGATGAATCTGTGTTCTCAACCGCAACCAGACTCTCCGCAACACTTTCACGAAGAGGAACGGCTTCCGATGCTCGCGAGGACGACGGAGAGACGATTTGTCCGCGACGTGCCACTGCACCTAGCGATACCGCAAAGATGCCAACGACTACGAGAAAAATCAGTAAACGCTTCGCTATTGGCGTTGTACGACGCGCTCGCAAGCAGCGCGCTACATCGCGCCTACCCAATGTTGCATGAGGCATATTTGTAACCTCCGGAACCCATCCTTTAAAATTGATGCGTGAAAACAACGGAATGCATCCCACTATCTCTTTGTTGCATTTGCACGGAAAATCTTCGATTATTATACGCCTCGGTTGTTTTCGCGGCATCAAAGACGTTCCAGAGATGCAAGCCGATGCCGGTAACGAGAAACAGCCCGCTGAAGACGGTATGGTTGCGCATGCGGACACGTGCCTGATCGGCGGTTAAGAATTCGCCAAGCCTCGGGTCGTGGAATCCGGTCTCAAAACCGCCACTGTCGTTGTAGTGTAGGGCGCGCGCAAGGTTATAGCCAGCAAGCGCGAATGTCCCCAGCTCTGCAACGAGGAAGAAACTCGCTTTGCCGTAATTCCCCGCGTAAGCTTGGCCGAGTCCGGGCATCAGCATCGATAACCGAGTCGCTTTTTGCGCATCGCGTTCAGGGTAATACCGATGCGCGTGCGCCCGGAAAAGCGGATAAACGCGTTCTGCCCGCGGCGCGTCCGGCAGCCTTGAGGCGAACAACTGATAATTCTGACGTTGCGTTTTAACTTTCTCACCGGGGAGAACCTCGTCGCCGATAGCGGTTTCGGTAGGCTCAGCGAGTGTCACCCCTTGCGTCATCACCGCGATGAGAATGAGTATGAAACATAATGGTAAAGATTGCACTAGTTTTGCTTTCATCTGAAATTCCTTTTATAAGGACAGCCTTGCGAGGGACAGGTTTTCCATCGCGCTACGGTGAAGGGCCCACAGCGGATTCGCGAAGGACAACTCGCCCTCGCACGACAGTCATCGGTTCAAAGGCGGCGCAAGTTGCACATTATCCAGATCTGGCTGGTATGCCCAGTCAAAAACGACTTCGTCGCCCGACATTTCGCGAACTCGGATCTTCGCGAAGTTCCCATCGGGGGTGTAAAGCGCGTAGATATGTCCTTCAATCGCCTCAACGAATAACGTCGTATACCCAACTTCGGGGACGACATCGACATCGTCAAAACTCTCGTGATAACCCAGGTCTTGCATCAGCGTCTCGTTATCGGAATAGAAATACGTGACGTTGACTTCGGGCTCCAAGCCGAAGTAGAAATCGGTTTGGGACGTATCCCACGGGATGCTCCCTTTGTCGGGCCGCGAGAAATCAAAGCCGCTTCGGCCGGGAAAGACCTGGTAGTCGTTAAGGACGATGTTGCGTCCCTCGGGCCGCGGCGTATCCCGCGCGTCTTCAGGGCTGAGCCCACTCTCATTGCCATCAATATCATAGGCGGAAACGGCGTAGAAATAGGTTTCGCCGTTGCGCACGTCGGTATCAATGTAGCGGGCCACGGCCGTTTCTGCTAACAAATTGTCAAAATTCGTGCCATCGTTTCCGCGCCAGACCCGGTAACCCACCAGGTCAGCTTCGTTGTTCGGATACCACTCCACGCTGACCTGTTCGTCGCCTGTCGTGGTGAAAACGCCGCGCGGCACAGCGGGCGGTTCGTCATCGTTCGTGTCGTTGGCATCGATGTAACACCCGTAAAGCCCGAGGATGAGCATCGCTGGCAGCAGGTAGCACGCCGCTCTCAAGATTCTCATGAATTCGTTGATTTTGGCAAACATCATTTTATCTCCTCTGAAGTGTATTTACGAACGCGTTAACGAATCTGCCGCTGAAAACGTTGACAAGCCTTCACATTAAAATAATACCACAAAAACGCGCGGAATGCAAGAAAATTTTTAAGTTGACTTCCACGCCGAATTCTGCTATAATTTGTGACATACAGTCAGTAGGACTTACGTAGCGATTTGTACCCGCGCGCTATCACAGCGCGCCGACGGGGCCCGTTTCTGCGTCAGGCCTAACAAATTTAGAAAGGAATGCATGATGAAAACGCTTCTGATAATGCGGCACGCTAAGTCCAGCTGGGATAATCCAGAACTTTCAGACTATGAGCGGCCGCTCAACAAACGTGGGTGGCGTGATGCGCCGCGGATGGGCGAACACCTGCACCAACAAGGGTTAACGCCCGATCTCATCCTCAGTTCATCGGCGAAGCGCGCCAGAGACACCGCCTATGAAGTCGCGAAAGCATGTCACTATGACGGAGAACCCGAACTGGTGTATATGTTTTATGACGAACATCCAAGGGTTTACGATAAAATCTTGGAGGCACTGCCGAACAAGTATCAACGCGTCCTTGTCATCGGGCATGCCCCGCACCTGGAAGTGTTCCTGCTGTTAGCGGTAGAGAAATATAGAAAACTGTCTACCGCGGCAATCGCCCACCTTGAGTTCCCTATCGAAAAGTGGGAACAACTCCACGATAGGGTGGGAACATTGGTAAACTTATGGACACCCAAAACGCTGTTCCCCGAATGAGTGGAAAACTCGCGCACCTCTGGCGGCCCTGGCGGCCCTGGCGGCCCTGGCTGCGCCGCGCCGCGCCCATTTTATCCATAGCCATGCTTTGCCTATGCATTTCTGCACCAGCCGAGGATGCCAACATCGCCGTTTCAACCGCGGTGGATGGGCAGTTCTTGCCGTGGGTAGTCGACGATGGCGACGGCGGCGTTATCGTGATATGGGAAGACTACCGCACCGGCAAGGACTGGGACGTTTACGCACAGCGCATCGATAACACCGGCACCGCAATCTGGAAAGCCGATGGCACACCCCTCTGTCGCGCAGATAGAAACCAACGACGCTTGCGAACCATTCGGCATGACACACACGCAATTGTCGTCTGGAATGACAGACGCAACCGGACGAGCTGGGACATCTACGCGCAAGCAGTCAACCTCGCAGGAGAAAGACTGTGGCAAACCGATGGCATCCCTGTCTGCACGAACGCTGCAGACCAGTCCACGCAGGCAATACTGAGCGATGGACAAGGCGGAGCAATCTGCGTTTGGGAAGATGAACGACAGAGCTCCGAATTCCAAGAGCTCTACATTCAACGGATTAGCCCAACAGGGCAACCGATGTGGGAGACTGACGGTATCCCTGTCTTTCCCTCAGAATCACTTCAAAGCGATCCGATTCTCATCGCTGATGGGATGGACGGCTTTTATGTCGTGTGGTGGGACGTTATCGGATACGATGCCTGGCACATCATGGCGTATCGACTCAGTTTTGACGGAAAACCGCTGTGGGATACACCGCACCTTGTCTCTCCACAAGAAGGGATACAAGGTGAACCGCGCGTGATTACCGATGGCGACGGCGGGATTATCGTCCTCTGGCAAGTGTATGAAAATTTCATTAACGACGAACTCTACGCGCAGCGCATTGCACCCGACGGTAGCAAGTTATGGGGCGAAAACGGCATCGCTTTATGCACCGCACCGGGAATTCAGAAGCATGCCTCTGTCGTCAGTGATGGAAGTGGCGGCTTCCTCGCCGTTTGGCGCGACGAACGCGATGTCTATGCAGACCTTTATATGCAGCGCATCCGTGCAGATGGAACAGCTGTTTGGGAGAAAAATGGCACGCCTCTCTGCACCGCCGGTGGGCATCAGGACAAGCCGTTCATCGTGCGCACGGCAGAGAATCGGTTCTTCATCGCGTGGCTCGATTACCGCGAGGACTTCGGCGAAGAGAGCAGCGATGCCATCTACGGACAGCAAATCGACATAGATGGCAACACGCTGTGGGAAGAGAACGGGCAGCCTATCTCCACCCGCGAGGGCAAGCATTACCCGCCGTTTGTCGTCTCCGTCGGGGACAGCCATTGGGCTGTCGTCTGGAGTAACACCCAGCGGGATAATGGGGATATTTACCTGAAACGGTTTTAGCGGGCGGTTTATTCTTGCTGAGCCTTCAATGCGCGTCTGCGGGCTTCTATTTCAGCAATTATCCGAGCGATTTTCTCTTCATTTGCCTTGGCTTCGGCCTCGCGCCGGCGATAGTAAGCCGCCCGTTTCTCGGCACTTGATTTGCTCTGCTTGTCCCGACTTATGTCATTCTTACTCATACGAATCACTTCCTTTCCAATAGAGTCTTTACAACCCCAGCGGCAGCACTGTCTGCAGCGGCTTACCCGTATACGCATCGTTCATCGGCGGCAGCCGCGGGAAACGGCCATCAAAATAATCGCAGACAGACCAGGATTGCACGCGCGGATACACCGACGCGTCAATAGTTAACTCCCCAAGCCGCGCTACCTCCGATTTCGCTTGAGATGACGTGACCGGCTCTAACGTGATAAAAACGCCGAGGAGGGCCTGCTCGCGTTCCATCAACCACAAGAATTCTCGAAGATGACTCAAGTGGAATCGGCCCCCTTTCACCTGAGCCAAGACAACATCGGACGCAGCACCGTCCGGTTTCGTGACAAGCATCCCACGCCCATCAATGCCGCCGTCGCCGCCCCGGGTTTGGTTGGCGGCGAGCCCCGGCACGCGTGTCACTGCCCATGCCTCAAAATGGAACGGTTGCTCGCGCGCGAACTTCTTCGCGCTCTCCATGTCAGTAGGAAGGCCAGCGGTGTTCAACTTCATGCCGCCGAACCGATGCGTCTCAATAATGTCAACCACAAACGGCGAAATATCTATCCCGAGCCACTTCCGGTTAAGTTTGTGCGCGGCGACGATTGTCGTGCCGCAACCACAAAACGGATCCAGCACAATATCTCCCTCATCCGTCGATGCCCTAATGATGCGCTCCAGTAACGCTAACGGTTTCTGCGTCGGATACAACCTCTCTTTCCCCTGAATAGGGTTGACATCGCTGTCAGTCCAAATATCGGACACGACGATGCCCGGACTTTCACTTAAGTATTGCTTCCTACGATGCAACCCATTCCGCGAGGTGTGGATGCGCCCATCTGCATCCCATGCTTGCAAGCGTTCCAGACTGTAGAGATAAGGCGCGACGCGCCCCTTAAACTCAAACTGATTCCGCCCGGCAGCCCTTTGCAGGCCATACGCCTCAATCGAAACCGTGCAGTAAAGTCCCCTGCCATCATTATCATCGTAACGATAGGATTTCAACGCTTTCTCATCGTGCGCGCGATAGACGTTGTTAAACTTCATCTGCGCCGCATCTTTGGCATAAAGAAAAATCGTATCCTTTTGCACGCCGAAGACAGATGCCTGCGGTTTCGGCGAGTTCGTCTTCTGCCACATAATCTCGTTGCAGAAATTCTGCGCGCCAAACAGGAGATCGAGCGCGATTTTCAGATAGTGGCTCGCTGTCGCATCGCAGTGTAACCAGAGAGTACCCGTCGGTTTCAGGAGCCGGTGCATCTCGGCGAGGCGTTCCGCCATATAACTAGTATAGGCGAGCATCCCCGATTCGCCCAGTGCCGCTTTTAAAACCATAACGGCCCTGTGCGCCGGATGGGCCACATCAAGTTCAATGTCGTTCACACGCGAGATGGCGGCTTCATCCCATGCCCACGTATCCGTAAACGCCTGCACCTGCGCCGTGCGAGTGCCCGCGCCGTGCGTGCCGTAGATGATGTTATAGTCAGCGTTGGAGTTAAACGGCGGATCCAGACAGACCACGTCTACCCCACTGTCACCCCAGCCACGCATGACTTCCAAGCAGTCGCCGTAGTAGAAGGTGTTGACTTGCGGCGTAACGTTCATCAAATTTCTAATCCTCATCTAAAATTTCAAGAACTCGCTTATCACCGTAGCGCGGGGGCCGTTACGCCGAAACTTTGTCATCTCTGCCGCCTCGCTGCAGAGATGTCTACCGTCCCCCGCGAACATGGCACCGTAAGAAACAGCGGGCTGAACTAACCAAATCAATTTCACAATTTAAAAAACTTGACATTAAATTCACATTTTGTGTATAATAATAAGATGGAGTAACAAACAGGGCTTGAAATTCCAGAAGAGGCGAGACTAGCCGTTCATAGGTTATCCCGGCTTCTCCTCGCAATCTCTTCAGGGTTGGAGCCCTATCTATATGTCTAGGACGGACGCAAACGCCAAACGTGCTGCGTCCCTCCACTGTCTAAAGAAAGGAAATTGACAAATGAAAAAGTTTAACGTAGGGCTGAGTTTAGCCCTTTTTAGTATCCTGCTAACTGTTATCGCTTTCAGCGGTTGCAGTCGGGCCCCGGAAACAATGATGGCGCAGGCTACCGCGGAAGAGGCACCGGCAGGCTCTGACGCAATTACCAAAGAACTCGCCGACGGTGTGTATCAGTGGTTCGGTGATTTTGGCAGCAGCTTGGTGGTGATTTCCGGCCAGGATGTGCTCATCACCGATCCGCAAAATGACGGCCGGGCGCAAAAACTAGCCGCCTATATCGCAACGCTCACCGAGAATCCGGTTACCGACATTGTGCTGACGCATGAGCACTATGACCACGTCGGCGGCACAGGCATATTCCCAGAAGCGACAGTCTACGGACATGTCAACTGCCTGCCTATTTTCGCGCTGTCGGATTTGATCGATGTGCCGGAACTGGACGAAACCTTCACCGACCTCATGAGCATTCCTGTCGGCGATAAAACCGTGGAACTGCACCACTTAGGCCCCGGTGACGGCGAAGCGACTACCATTATCTATCTACCCAACGAAAAAATCGCGGTAACTGCCGATATGTACGAGGATAAGCAACTGACGCACGAGAATTGGGTTGACGATAAGAATTTCACCGGCGTTCGCTATATTCTGAACACTATCAGCGAGTGGGATCTGGTGCATGCCGTGAACGCGCACTCTGTCTCAACAGACCCGCAGGTGCTTTACGACAACGCGCAGTATTACAACGATTTGTATGACGCGACGTTTGCCGCCATGAACGAGGCAATAGCACAGCAGGGTTTCTTCGCGGTATTCGGGTTGGTGGATACACTGCCAGACACGCTGAAACTGGATCAGTACGCGAGCTGGCAAAATTATGACACGTCCTTCCCAAGGCATGTCGAACGGATGCTGCTCTCCATCTTCCACGGTGATTAGAGAAGCGGCGTATTGGAGGCTCGGTGCCTTCCTCGGTAGGCGCGGTTTGAAACCGCGCCTACCGGCCCGCCCTTACACCTGTGTGCTACAAAGCGTGCATTTCAATGAGGTTCGCGCCCTCCAAACCGGCGCGCACCGCTTCGTCATAACTCGTCACGATAACCTGATGCTCTTCGGCAAGCTGCCGAACGAAATCTACCATCAACGCCTTCCGCTCACCGTCTAAATGGAGCGTCGGATCATCGAACACAAAGAATCCAGGGTTGCCCAACACCTTGGAAAGCGCAACCTTGAAGCAGAGATAGAGGAACATCTTCTCGCTACCGCTGAGCAACATGAGACTCCTATCCACGCCGTCTATCGTGAGGGAGGGAAGCAGGTGTTGTTTCTGTAAGTCAATACGCGTGCGGCCGAACAGCTGCATCTGCTCCAGCCACGCCTGCAGCTCTGCCTCAACCGGCTGAAGAATTTGACGCTGAAGGGTTGCAATCGTTTTCTCAATCCCCTCGCAAGCCAGTTCGAGACTGAGCACCGTCTGTGCCGCGTTGTCGGCTTGTCGGTTGACGCGCTGGAGTTCGTTCATCCTATCCACGCGCACCGCCTCTTCCTGCTTGAGTCTGTCAAGCCGCCGCCGTTCGTTGTCAATTTGCGTCTTCAATTGACGTTTATCTATCCGCCGGGTAGGCGCGTCCTCCTGCACGCGATTCTCCACACCTCTCGCCTTTAACCGAGCCGCCAGTGTGCCTATTTCCGCCTGCGTTTCGCTGAGTGCCCGCGCGAGTTGTTCAAACCGATTCGCGCGCGCCTGCATCGTTTGGAGCCGCTGCTCCAACGCCTGGCGGCTCTTCAGCTCAGCCGTCTGTTTTGCCAACTGCTGTTGTTGCGCCGCCAACTCGGCACCCAACTCCGATTTTTCAGCCTCCTTCTCGGCAATGATGCGCTGCACCACTACCGCCTCCACCTTCTGATAACAGGTGGGGCAGTGCCCTTCGTCACTGTCAATGAGTACGCAGAGAGTGTTGCAGACAGTCGTCAACGTCGCAATATGAGATTCCAGACTGCCGATTTGCTGGATAAGAGTTTCGCGCGTTTCCTCTATCCCAGTTGATTCCGCAATGGCCGTCTCGATCTTTGCGCTCATCTCGCGCATCTGCTTAATGTCATCAAAACCGCTCAGCATCTCCGCCTGTTCGCGCGTGAGTTCCTCCAATTGCGCTTGCAACCGGTCGCGGTGCTGGATCCACTCGGCGATTAACTCCGCATTGCCTGTCTCCGCGCCGTATGCCGCCTCCCATTCCTTCAATTTCGCCTCAATCCTCTGGATTTCGGATTCGTTGCGGTTCTGCGCCTTGAGCCGGAGGCTATTTTGATGGCCACGGATGCGGTTCCCTTCCCGCTTAGCGAGGCGACGCGCGTCGATGAACCTTTCGCGCACCTCTATCAGCCTATCAATACCGAGGAGCGCGTAGAGAATATCGCGGCGGGTTGCCGGCTGGCGCGCGAGGAACTCAAAAATCTCGCCTTCGCGCAGAAACGCCGTGAGCGCGAGATGCTCAGGTGACAAGCCGAACCGTTCTTGCAACTGGGACGCGGCGAATCTGGCGCGGCTGTCGTCAAAGTGAATCTGCCAACCGCCATCGCTCGGAGAGCGGAGCAGAATGCGTTTTCCTGTTCCGCGGAAAAGTTGATACTGACTCCCGTGCTCCGAGAATTGCAACCCGGCGGTGCCGGTGCCAGTTCGCGCATTCGGATGGCTAATCGCCGATGTCTCCACGCGCGGGACAATCGGCCTGCCGGTCAGCGTAAAAAAGATGGTATTGACAAGCGTGCTTTTCCCGCTAAAGTTGGGCCCGAAAATGAGATTAATGCCCTCGGTGAGTTCAAAATCACGGTTGCCCTGAAAACATCCGAAGTCGCGGAGGATGATTTTCTCTAGCTGCATGTTAGTTATCCCGATGTTCGTGGAGCATGTCGTAAAGCATTTGCGCCCGCACCTTCTCGCGGCCGTTCGTCAATGTCAATTCAAACGCGCGGACTACGGCATCAAACTCCGCAGAACCCAGCGTCTGATATCTCTCGTTTTGCTGAAGCAACGCCGCAACTTCGGTTTTGTAGATACGCAACGTTTCGTTTTCAAGAGGTGTGTCCATGGTATCCTTTGATATTTGGATTGTTCCCGCTGCCGTTTGGGATTGTCCGAGCCGGAAATAACACGATTAAATTCTCACTCTTCATCTGAGCCCGAACGATATTCATGCAAACAACTCGCCGACGCTACACCGAAACCCCTCAACAACATCGCCACCTTCAAGGATGTCAGCCTCACGCAAAAGGGTGAACGCCGCATCGGCGCGATAAACCTCGACTGTCTCACGGCGTGGATTGATAATCCACACCATGGCGCAACCGGCGAGCCACTCTTCTACCTTATCAGCAACTTCGGCATACGTATCGCCAGGGGAAATGACTTCTACGGCGAGAGCTGGTGCGCCCTCCCAATAGCCTTTGACGACTCCTTGCCGCGCAATTGATTCCCGACGCACGAAAGCGGCATCGGGAGCACGCACTGTATCCGGATGCCGGGCAATCCTAAAACCTGTCTCGGCACCACACACATAGCCGAGTTGATGTTTTTTAACGTGCGCGTGAAGTAAGCCGCCAATTTCCGCGGCGCGGATACCGTGCTCAAAACCTGCAGGTGGCATTTTCCGTAGGACCCCTTTCACGAGTTCATACCGATACCCATCATCCGGCTGCTTCCACAAAGCCTCCGCTGTCAGCAGCGTTGGCAGTGATGATGGCAAGATGGGTGCCGGCGAATTGCGTCCCATTTCTTCCATGTCGTTATCCCTCGTTTTTTGTTAAAATAACATTTACCCGCGCGTTTGTCAAGCCCCTAACTGCCCGAATCAAGATGGACAAGGTTAAAAAGTTAATAGGAAACAAACGGGTATTTTTTTGCATAAAGGCGGATAGAGACATCCCCGCCCTTACAGTAGCAACGGAAGCACTCGCTCATAAGGCCTCCCCGTATAAGGATTCTTCATGTGCGGCATCCGGGGAAGCTTCCCCTCCCGAAAATACGCCTCTACGGAAAAGAGTTGGATGCGCGGAAAAACATCCGTGCCTATCTGGACTTCGCCGAACTTGCTCAGCAGCGTCTCCGCGTTTCTTTTCGCAACCGGCGTCAATGCCTCCAACGTGATATAGATGCCCATCACCGCCGTTTCACTTTGCACAACGCCAAGGAAATCACGTAACTGACTCAGCGAATACTTCCCGCTTTTCACTTGCCCAAGGATGAGTTTTTTGTAATCACCCCCCGGGCTTTCAACCGGGTTGCCCTTGCCATCAATACCGCCATCTGCGCCCCCTGTCTCATTCGGCGCGAGCCCTTCTATCAGATTGAGGGCCCATATCTCAAAATGGCGACGGTTATCGGTTGCAAGGCGGCTCGCACTAGCGAAATCCGCAGGGATACCTATAATCGGCACCTCATGCCCCTTGAGGCGTTGACTCACGATGACATCAAGCACACTCGGATTCAGATCGATGCCGAGCCACTGCCGCCCGAGATTGCGCGCAGCCTCAATTGTGGTACCGCAACCACAAAACGGATCCAACACGATGTCCCCTTCGTTGCTGGAGGCACGAATAATCCGCTCCAGCAAGGCGAGCGGCTTCTGTGTATCATAACCGAGCCGCTCTTTCGATTGCGAATTCAGAATCGGAATATCACTCCAGACTTGCCCCATCAGCGGGCGTTGCGCCTGCGTCGGCACAACCTTATCGTATTTCGCAAGATTAATGCGTGCCCGCTTCACCTTCTCCATGTCATACACCAACAACTTTTTTACCCCTTTGTCTACCACGGTAGTATATCCTTTCTGATACCGGGTAGCATCACGAGGTTCGGCATACTGAAAATTAAAGGTGTTCCCATCTTCCGATTTTGAATAGAAGAAGATGGTGTCGTTCATCCGCGCAAACTGCTTACTGGAGTTTCGCGAAAACCGATGGTAGTTCCAGATAATCTCGTTCCGAAACATCTTTGGCCCGAAGATGCTGTCCAAAACGGGTTTGATGTAGTGGCTCGTCGTTATATCGCAGTGGAGATAGAGACTGCCGGTGTCCTTGAGAAGCCGATGCATCTCAAGGATGCGGAGAGCCATGTAACTCAGGTATGCCATCTGTCCGCAATCGCCGAGCATCGTATAGAGCCCCTCAATCGTTTTATGGATAGGGAGCGCGGACATAGAGATGAGCTCCTCAACGCGTTGGTGGGCGGCGGGTGTCCAAAACCACGAATCATCAAACGCTTTGAGGGATGCGGACCGCGTGCCTTTGTTATCCTCATCCAACCGGTAAAGCTGATGATATTTCTGCTTGGAATTAAATGGCGGATCGGCGTAGACAATGTCCACGAGATTGTCCGGCCACTGGCGCATAATGTGAAGGTTATCGCCGTAGTGGAGGCTGTTGAATTCAGGAATAGTTATCATAATCGGTTCTCTATCGGTTTATCCGCCCTGACAAAAGTGTCATCGTTAAATCCTCGCCTTAACCTGTATCAGCCGCTCGCCGGCTTCGGCCAGCCGTTCTTCCGCCATGCTGAACATAAAACGCAGTTTCGTCCTGCCGAGTTCCGGGCGGCTATAGAAACTCGAGCCCGGCACGCCGCCTACGCCTATCTCCTCCACCAGCCAGTGTGCAAACGCCGTGTCATCAGGGAACCCGAAATCGGCGATGTCTGTCATGATGTAATACGCACCCGACGGCGGCTGACAACGAAACCCCGCCTCTATCAGGACACTCGCCAATTGCCGACGGTTTTTATCATACTTTGCGACGAGCTCTTCATAATAGCTCTGTGGCAAATTGAGAGCGGCGATGCCGGCACGCTGCAGCGGATGCGGCGCGCCGACTGTCAAAAAATCGTGCATCTTCCGGATGGCGGCTGACAGCGGTTCAGACGCGATGACGTAGCCTAATCGCCAACCTGTCATCGAGTAGATCTTGCTTAATCCGGAGACGGTAATCGTGCGCTCCTGCATCATCGGCAAAGAACCGATGCTGATGTGCGATTTGCCATCGTAAATCATCTGCTCGTAAATTTCATCGGTGATGGCGAGGCAATCGTATTCACAACACAAATCTGCAATCTGTTGCAGTTCGTCCAGCGTAAACACCTTGCCGAAGGGATTGTGCGGCGTGTTCAGGATAATCGCCTTCGTGTTGGCAGAGAAGGCATCCCGGAGTTCAGCAGCATCGTAAGTGAAATCGTAACTTCCGTCGGAAGCGCGCGTCTCGCGCAACGGCACATAGACAGGTGCCGCGCCAGAGATGATGGTATCGGGCCCGTAATTCTCATAAAACGGTTCAAAGATGATAACTTCGTCGCCGGGGTTGATAATCGCGAGGAGCGCGGAGAGCATCCCCTCGGTTGAACCACACGTGACCGTGACATTGGCGGCGGCATCGGTGGGGATACGGTTGAACGTCGTCATTTTGCGAGCGATTGCCTCACGAAACTCAGGTTCGCCCCACGTGATACTATACTGGTTATACCCTTCATAAATCGCCGCGACCGCCGCCGCTTTCACCGCGTCCGGTGGTTGATACACCGGGGTGCCTTGCGACAGGTTAATCGCGTCGTGTTGCAGGCAGAGCCGCGTCATCTCGCGGATAACGGATTCTGTAAAGCGGGCAGATTTGTCTGAAATTTTGGAGCTCATGAGAATTTGTTCCGGTAGACGCGCTTTCCAAGCGCGCGAAGGACGGACATAAAAAGCCGCGCTTACACTTTATAGCTTAGAATTACACCATCGTCCAAGGGAATATCAACGGAATGCAGCAGCGGCGTATTGAAAACGAAATCCACGTAATCCGGCATTTCGGCGCGCATCGTGACGGTATCATCAGCGACGATGAGGCCGCCGGGACGAATGTTCGGCAGTGCCAACTCCAGATACTGCCGATACTCACCTTTCTCGGCATCGAGGAACACCAGGTCGAAGGGCCCCGCGCATTTCGGGATTTCGTCCAGCGCGTTGCCGACGCGAACCTCCACAACATCGTCAAGTCCCGTTTCAGTGAGGTGTGCGCGTGCCATCGCCGCGCGGCCCGGGTCAAACTCCAGCGTCACCAATGTGCCGCCCATTTCTTTCAACGCGGCGGCGAGCCACATCGTGGAATAGCCGTTGCTCGTCCCGACTTCCAGCACACGCTGCGCCTGAATTGTGCGGAGGAGAATGGCAAGAAACTGCCCGTTCTCCGGTGCGATGTTGGTATACTGTTTTGCCGTTTTTTCCAGCCGTTTTAAGACAGATTCATAGCGTTTCATTCATTTCTTCTCTTCCGGTAGGCGGGCCATCCCTGTCCCGAAGAGGGCCATCCCTGTCCCGATATGACTCTTCTCTTCCGGTAGGAGGGCCATCCCTGTCCCGATATAACTCTTCTCTTCCGGTAGGAGAGACCTCCTGGTCTCGATATTTTCCCCGGTAGGCGGGACATCCTTGGCCCGACTTTCCCCGGTAGGAGGGACATCCCTGGCCCGACTTTCCCCGGTAGGCGGGACATCCTTGGCCCGATATTTTCCCCGGTAGGAGGGACATCCCTGGCCCGATATTTTCCCCGGTAGGAGGGACATCCCTGGCCCGACTTTCCCCGTAGGAGGGACATCCCTGTCCCGACATGACACCCATCGAGACAAGGAGGGCTCTCCTACCGGGCAACACCCATCGAGACAAGGAGGGCTCTCCTACTGCGGAAATCGACTTAACGCAACCGCTTAATTTTGCCCCACGAAGTGGCAAGCTTATCCTTCGGATCCACCGCCAAGAACTCTGCCATTCCCAACTCCATGCTCTCTTTCACTTCATCAGCGGAGAGCGCACGGTTCCAGAGCCGAACTTCATCGACGATACCCGGCCACGCTTCGCCAGACCAGGTGCCGATCTGGATTTGGCTCGTCGCCCCCGCGGGCGCGACCGGATTGTTGGAATCCTGCGAGTGCGTCACTTCGCCATCAACGTAAATCTCCACTAACCCCTTGTTATCCGAGGTGTGCGTATAGGCGAGATAATACCACTTGCCGGTATCCAGCGCGGTTTTGTTATCGTTGATGTCCAAGAACCCGCCACCGGCACCGTTCGTCCAGACCTTAATCCCGTTTGCGGGGTTCATGCCGTAGCCGAAGCCGATGTGTCTGCCGCCGCCACCCATGCGGGTGCCGAAGACAATGGCGTGCGCGCTCGGCAGCCGGTCGAGGTTAATCCAAGCGGCTTGCGTGATTTCATCTTCAATGTGAAACGCCCCGTCATCTTCAACCGCGACGAAATCGGTAGACGCGCTGAATTCAAGGGCCTTCCCGAATTTGCCGTCTACCCATTTCGCGCCGCCGTTGAGTTCGCCGGTAAACCCGTTTTCTGAGAAGTCTTCGGTGCTCTTGCCGTTGCCTTCGTCAAGCGGCATGTAAAGCACGAGGCCTTCCAATAAATCTGCGGACGCGTAAGTGCAGCAGGCCACGGCGAGAATTAAAATCAGAGATAAATGTTTCATGTTTTTCCTCCATTAGAATTGTATGGGAATATAATAGCAGAAATCGCGTGCATTTGTCAAGTCATTTTTATAGCGCGGAGGTATGGCGATGTCCTCCCTTTTTACCGTAGCGCGGGGGCCGCCACGGTCACGTCTACAGAAAACGTGTTTACGGTAGGTCAGTTGTCCCCCGCGAACTTACAGCATTATTGGAACAACTGCCAACTTCTGCCCGGCAAATCGGCGCGGAAGGACTCGATATTCCCCCGGTCTGCCATCGTGACGTAGCACGTGCATCCATCAGGGCCGCCGAAGGCGATATTCGAGCAGAGCTTGCCTGTCAACGCCACTTCCAACAGCACTTCTCCATCAGGCGAGAGTTTGGCCACCGTGCCTTTCCCGTGTCGCGTAATGTAGAGATTGCCCGCGATGTCGCACCGCATTCCATCCATGTTGAAATCCGGGAACCGGATAAGCAACCGCTTATTGCTGAGCTCCCCGTTCGCAGACAAATCATACGCCCAGACATTGCGCTGCACCGATTCGTTGACGTAGAGCGTCCGTTCGTCCGGGCTGACTTCAATGCCGTTTGTCGTGCCCATGTCCGCTTCAAGCAATGTCACGCTGCCATCTGTATCCACGCGCCAGAGTTGTCCGGTGGACTCGCTCCAATTCGGATCGCTGGCGTAGAGAAGGTCGTTCGCGCCGATGCCCAGGTCATTCGGCTGATTCATCTTCGGTTCGTGCGCGTGGACAGTAATTTCGCGCGTCTGCATGTCCACCTTCAGCACGTTATGGTTAGTATAGTCAGCGATGAACATGAAGCCTTCGCTATTAAAGCGGATGCCGTTGCCGATGCTCCCGTTGGGCAGTTCAATAAAAACGCTCTCCACGCCTTGCGGTGTCACCTTGCCGATGGTGTGTTGTCGAGCGTAATTCACGGCGTATAGATTCCCTTCTGCATCGCACGCCGGTCCTTCAATACCGGATGTCCATCCGTTGGCAAGTGTCCATTCTTGGCTCACAAAAAGTTCTTCGTTCATGTAATTTGCACCTCCTAGAGCATGCGCATAGGCGTGTGTTAACAGCGCGTCCCTCGCAAGTTCAAGTGCTTGGACCGCTTGTTCGCGAGTGACAGCAGGAAAATCCTCCAAAAATTCGTCAAGGTTATCCCCTGCCTCTAAATAATCGATCAGGTTTTTTATTGGGACACGCGTATTCTTGAACACCGGTGTACCGCTCATAATCTCCGCATCGCAGGTGATGAGACTGCCTACCCGTTCATCGTATCTCATGCGAGATGTCCTCCTGTGCAAAAATTTCGTGAAAGGGTTATCACAACTTCAGTAGGAGAGACCTCCCGCGTCTCGATGGGTGTTTCCCAGTAGGAGAGATCTCCCGCGTCTCGACATCCCCTAGTAGGAGAGATCTCCCGCGTCTCGACATCGTTTTTAAGGATACCATAAGGTCTTGAGGAAATCAAGTCTTTTGTTTTCACTTGACAAAAAAAGCGGAAACATGGTATACTATGAATATAATTTGAATTGATTTGGAGGACTGAGAAAATGCCTGTGAGTTCATTACCTACGAGTAAAGAAATTGAGCCCGATCTTCTTGGATTGTTCGGTAAGCAGAAAGAATGGCGGACTAAGGACTTTGTGGACGAGCTCGCCGATCGTTACTCACTGACACATCAGCAATTACAAGAAAAATTGCCCAGCGGACAGCCGCGGTTTTATCATCGCTGTAATTGGGCAAAACAAGACATGAAAGAGGCAGGGCTTGTAGAGTCTCCAAAACGCGGATATTGGAGAATAACGAAGCGGGGACTTGACATATTGGCGGGCATTGTGCCGCCGCCCCCCTATTGGCACAATTGGAAACCGCCTAAGCGCGGCTAATCCGGTTTAACATCAAAACCAAGAAATGCGGGCAGCGCGACGTTACACGCCCGCCGAATTCCGGTATGGTGCGGGAATCCTGATTCCCGCATCATATCGCGTGACTTCAGTAGGAGAGACATCCCGCGTCTCGACATCCCTCAGTAGGAGAGACATCCCGCGTCTCGACGGTTCAGAGAAGAGAGCCCTCCCGCGTTTCGATGGGTGTTTCCCGGTAGGAGAGACATCCCGCGCCTCGACGGTTCAGGGGGGTATCGAGACCAGGAGGTCTCTCCTACCAGCGAAAACGGAATCGTCCGGATGCATTTGACAAACGCGTCAAAATGTGGTATCATATAGGACATACTTTGGAAACAGTCGCTGCGCCGAAAAGCAGCGGCGGAATATAGGAGAAGCCGTTGAATTCATCATCGACTTGCTGGCGCACGGTTGGAGTGAGGATAGCAAGTCTTTGTTTTCACTTGACAAAAAATCGGAAACATGGTATACTATTATCATATTCTGAACTAATTTGGAGGATCTCAGTTAATGTCTATGCCCACAATTCGAGAAATCGAAGATGCGATTCTTCGATTTCTAGCTGAGGGGCGAGTGCCTGACCAGCAGGATATCTTCGATGCGCATATGCCAGAGCATCACCGGCAGGATATCTTCAATGCGATTGCAGGTTCTAGGTCCCTTAATCTTACTGCTGATAAATTAGCAGAAAGATTACCAAGTGGCCTGCATAAGTTTAAGAACCGTAGCGGTACTGCCCTATCTCATTTGAAGAAGAAGGGTTTAGTAGAATCAACGAAGGCGGGATATTGGAGAATAACAAGGAGTGGGTTTGAGATTCCACTAACCCCAACAAACCTTGTTTTTCCTCCGCCTGATGAAGTCAGAAACGCCATTCTTGAACTTGAATTTCCACCCGAAGGAATTAGAGTTAAGGATGCAGTCGTTATATTGGCAGATAAGTTCCAACTGTCAAACGATCAGCGAAATGCGGAAGATAGGCACGGCCTCAACGTTTTTCGCTATGCTATAGTCGCGCCTGCCTTCCGGTATCTTTTAGAAAAGGGGAAGTTGAAGCAACCAGGAGGGCCAAGAAAACCGTACGTGCCTGCCCCTAATTCCAGATTACTAATTCCCGATCCGGATTCGCCAATTCCCGAGCCTGATCCTCCTGTTTCCTTTGAAGAAACAACCCTGGGAATCCAAGAGGAATTGGAAGCAAGCTTGCTCCGGAAGGTTAAAGGCATCCACCCTACTTTTTTTGAGAACCTCGTTATCAACCTCCTCGAAAAAATGGGATACGGAGCGGGAGAAGTCCTAGGCGGCAGTCGCGACGACGGTATTGATGGTATCATTACCGATGATGATAGGCTTGAACTTTACCGAATTTATGTTCAAGCCAAACGGTGGAAAAATAAGGTTGGGAAGCCTGCCATTCATCAGTTTGCAGGTGCCTTGCTTGAGCAAGATGCAACAATGGGCATTTTTGTCACAACCTCCGTTTTCACGAGCCCCGCGATAAAGTATGGGGAAAGGGAGGATTCCCCTAGAATCGTCCTCGTTGATGGCAAAGAACTCGCCCGGCTTCTGCTTGAGTACAACGTTTTCCACGGATAATTCGGTTTGACATCAAAACCGAGAAATGCGGGCAGCGCGACGTTACGCGCCCGCCGAATTCCGGTGTGGTGCGGGAATCCTGATTCCCGCATCATATCGCGCGATGTCAGGAGGAGAGACCGCCCGGTCTCGATGGGTGTTTCCCAGGAGGAGAGACTTCCCGCGTCTCGACGGCTCAGGGGGTATCGAGACCAGGAGGTCTCTCCTACCAGCGAAAACGGAATCGTGTGGTATCATATAGGGCATACTTTGGAAACAGTCGCTGTACCGAAAAGCAGCGGCGGAATATAGGAGAACTTGAAAATGGCTGTGAGTTCATTGCCGACAAGCAAAAACCTGGAATTCCCTTTACTTCAACTTCTCGCCGATAAGAGAGCATGGGGAATTGTTGATATAGTTGATGCGCTCGCCGCTCAGTATTCGCTGACTGAGGTGGACTTAGCGGAAAGATTGCCCAGTGGACAGTCGCGTTTTTATCATCGCTGCAATTGGGCAAGACTGGATTTGAAAGCGGCAGGGCTTGTAGAGTTTCCAAAACGGGGATATTTGCGGATAACAGAACGTGGCCTTCAAGAGTTACACGAATGTCGTTCAAGCCGAGAACTAACTCGTGAAGAACACCAACGGGTGCGAGATGAACCTGCCGCACCAAAGGCAGAAAACATCGCGAAAACCCCACGTCGATTGTCAAAAAGAATCGTTATCGATCCGAATATCCTGATGGGGAAACCTTCTATCAGAGGCACGCGGTTAGGCGTTGAATTCATCATCGACTTGCTGGCGCACGGTTGGAGTGAGGCAGAGCTCCTTGAGAATTATCCGAGTCTGGTGCCTGAGGACATCCGCGCCTGCCTCGCGTATGCAAGCGCGGTTGTCGCAAAAGATATTCAAACCACTTCCATCCACACACCCGGCACGAACCCCGGATACTCACCCTCACTAAACGCCGGATAATAGACAGCCTCGCTTGTAAAATCGTGAACCGTTTCGCCGCCATCGGCATTCGGGATATGCACCCTGCACGTAGACTCGCTTTCGCGGAAGAGCTGTTGCGCGGTAGGTTCGGTTTTCTCTACGCGATATGCGGCCAAGGCCGCCTCATCTACCTCAATGCCGAGCCCCGGTGCTTCCGAAACCTGAATTGTTCCGTCAACTACGGCGAGGCGTGTTTTGAGAAGATCGGACTCCCACAACTCGTGGCAGGTAATCGCCGGTAATTCTGCTTGCGATAACACAGCTCCGAGATGCACCGCATACGCTGTCGTAATGCCGGTGCCTACCATCTGAAGCCAGAACGGTTGCTCAAACGAAGCACAGAGCGCGTTAGTCCGGCGCAGCGCAGCGACACCGCCGCCGACAACAAACCCGCCGCAACAGCGCGCATGCAAGCAGGCTTCGTTAAAATGCTCAACGATCCGTTTTTGGATGCTCTCCTGTAACCTCCCCGCACCAGCGACATCCGTACCGAGGTAGAACGGACTCTCGTAAATGGCGACGTTCGGGTGTTCATCAAGCCGCTGTAAAACGGGGACGGCGTTATCCGCCGTGCGGAGGAAGCCGTTAAAATCGATGTCTAACCGATAGTCCGCCGGCACAGCGTCGCCGACTGCCGCTACCTGCGCGAAGATGTCGCGCCACGGGCGCGCTTTAAGTTTCGCGGACGTGTAACCGCGTCTCACCGATTCTTCTACCTCCGCTACCCAATCTTCGGGCGGCATGTCGATATCCCACCACGAGATGGGGCATTGCTCGCGAACCTTCGTCCCGACGAGTTGATATACCGGCACGTCCACCGTTTTCCCGATTGCGTCAAAAAGCGACATCTGAATGCCGAACCCGATGCTATCGTCGTTCATAACGGCAAACGGGTTCTGCCCGATGAGGCGTTCAATGTTATCCGATTCATCCGCTAAGTTTTCGCCATACCCGACGATGCCGTTGCTGAATTCAACGCGATAGACGTAGACGCGCTCGCCGTGCGTCAACGCGCGGTGCATGTGCCGACTGACGCGCTCGCAATAGAACGGCACATTCAATGAGATGGCTTCAAGGTGTTTGATAGTCAGCATGAGGTGCCTCCGTGAAGAGTGATTTGTTGCATTATAGCACAAGCGCGAAAGGATAGGGTAAAAATCGTTTGATCATTTCCGTGAGTTGTAGTATGCTTTCTCACAGATTCACAATTTCTCAGGAATAGCATTATGAGCAAAATCGCACACGTAGACGTTTTTCCTACCGCCATCGGCATGAGAGATGTTTTCACCATCGGCACCGGCTTTGTCGGGGACGCGGCATCTGCAGGGCACCATATCTTCGTCAAACTGACGACAGACGACGGTTACATCGGCTGGGGTGAACAGCGCGCGCTCCCCTCGTGGAGCTATGAAACGGTGGAATCAATTACCTCAACGATTCAGTTCCACATCGCACCGCTTCTCCTCGGACAAAATCCCTTGCACCTCAACAAAATCCACGATGCGATGTATCACGCATTGAAACCGGCGGTGAGCAACGGACACCCGTTCGCCAAAGCCGCCGTTGACATCGCATTGCATGACCTGGGTGCACGCATCCTAGGCGTGCCGCTGCACACCCTTTTCGGCGGGAAACGCCACGATACGCTGCCGCTCTCTTATGCACTGAGCATTGACACGCCGGAAATAATGGGAGCGAAGGCGAAAGCGTTATCTCCCTGCAGCTGCTTCAAAGTGAAAGTCGCGGGAGAACCGGGCGCGGATGAAGAACGGTTGCGCGCCGTGCACGAGGCAATGCCGAATGCAACGCTCTGGATTGACGCGAATCAGTCGTATGCCCCCTCCAGAGCTATTGAACTCCTCAAGCGAGTCGCCGGTCTTCGTGAAATCTACTGCATGGAGCAACCGGTGGCAAGTCAAGACTGGTTCGGCATGAAGCGCGTGCGGGATAACGCCGCCATTCCCATCGCAATTGACGAAGGCTGTTTTACCTCGTTCGATTTGGCAAAGATTGCGCAACTTGAATGCGCCGATGCCGTTGTTTTGAAGGTGTGTAAATCCGGAGGTTTGGCCGAATGTCTGAAAAGCGTCCCTGTCGCCGAGGCGAATGCGCTCGAGATACTCGGCAGTGGGTTGACAGAAGCCGGGGTAGGCTTCATCGCGTCTGTGCATCTGTTCGCTACCTTGAATCTGGCTTTGCCCGCGGAGTTGAACGCGCCCGCGTTTTTAGACACACTGGCAGTCAGCGGCGTAGACATTCGGGACAATGTCGTGACAGTGCCGGATGGCCCGGGCCTCGGCGTTACGCCCGATGAGGCTTACATCCGGGAGCATCTTCTGTAAATGAAAATTTCTATGACACTAGCGATTGCAATTGCAATGGCGCAAAGCAGATAAGGACTTTGAACGCCAAATTGCGAATCAGCGGCGATGCCGCCTAAAAAAGGACCGAGGAGAATGCCACCGCCTAAAATCGCCTCGTGCCAGCCGCTCTTGTTGCCCTTGTCCGCCTGCCGGTCCAACCCGTAGTAGAGGCTACTGAAATAGGTGAAGGCGACAGACACGCCGATAATCGCAAAGGCAAACGCCCATAAAGTTGCATGCTGAACCTGCCAGATTCCGATGAAACTGATAATCGCCAACGCTTGGACAATGAGGAGCGGTGCCAACCGATAGTGCCACCGGGTTGAATACCCGCCCCCGAGCCCGAGGAATGTTAAGGTTTGCACGCCGCCAAGGATGAGCATTAAATTGCCGAAAACTGTGGCGGCGATGCCCATCTCCAAGATAAGTTTCGGTGCAATCCGACGCAGGACTCCCAGCGCGAACCACGACGCGAAATTCGCACACCGCGCAATGTAGAGATAGGTAGTCCGCACTGCGGGTGGCGGAAATACTGGCTCTGCCATCTCCGCCTCAGATTCAACCGCGCGGCGCGCCGGATTGGGTTTATTTGAAAAGATTGTCCAGAACGTCAGCACACTGAAGATACCGGCAAGATAAAACGGCGTAAACGGGTTCGCATCACGATAGAGGTAGCCGGCGGCTGCCGGGCCGAGGGTTATCCCGATACTCCAAAAGAGATTGAAAAGCATCACCCGGTGAATCAGTTCGCCTTCGCCTTCCCGCTCAGCGAGCCAAGCTTCATAAGCCGGCCAAAAGAGTGCCATCCCTACCCCGACACCCGGAAAGATGAGCAGGAGATGCAGACGGTTACGGCAAAACGGTAGCCCGATGCTGACAGCACCGATGAGGAGGCACGCGGCGTAAAGCACCCAGCGTCGCTCCCCCCGGTCGGAGAGTCTGCCAAACGGGATGGCGAGTGTCGCAAAGAAAGCGGTGGTTACCGTCATCAGCCCACCGAGGAATACGTTTGAGAGGCGCAGATAACTGGTGTAAAAGGAGGTGTTTGTCAGGAGGCTGCTAAGCGCAAAATCCATCAGTAAGGCT
Source organism: uncultured Poribacteria bacterium (assembly GCA_958296135.1). Classification (GTDB taxonomy): domain Bacteria; phylum Poribacteria; class WGA-4E; order WGA-4E; family WGA-3G; genus AGPOR5. The sequence continues at coordinate 901,231 of CATQHZ010000001.1, read as the reverse complement.
GGTAGATAGGCGGTGAGCAGCTGGCTCGGTTTTAGGCGCATTCTTTCTTCTGTCAGTCTCGTCGGAGACGTTTTGTCCGTTAGAAACGCTTATGAGGCGACAATCTCTGCGTCAACCGTATGATAACCTGTCGCGCCCACCGGCTCCGCTTCAATCCCGATTTCGTCTTGCGTCAGGCCGTTATTGGCGGTGGCTCTCGCATAGATTTCGACAGGCTCCGCTTTCTCCGGCACCTGCCAGTCCCATTTCCAGAGCACCCAGGCAAGGGGCGTATCTTTCGCCCAAATCTCGGCTTCTTGCCACGTTTGCCCATAATCCACGCTGACTTCTACCGATTTGATACCGCCGTGGTTGCCGGCATCAAACGCCGCGCCGCTTACCGTATACGGAGCTCCCGCTTTAATCTTCGCGCCCTCGCTCGGCGTGCCGATGGCAGTCGCCAACGTGACAGAAGCAATCGGGTCCCACCCTCGTTTCTCCCAATAACTCTCATGGTGCGCCGCCAACTGGATATTGACTATCCATTTCGGGTTTTTCGTGCCGTAGTGACCGGGGTTGAGCAACCGAATCGGGAAACCGTGCGCTGTAGGCAGCGGCTCGCCGTTCATTTGATAGGCGAGGAGCGTCTCCTCACGCATTGCATCAGCAAGAGGAATAGCGGTGTGATACCCATCGGCACATCGGAAGACAACCACCTTCGCCTCGGATGTCACGCCAAATTTCTGAAGGACATCGCGCAAGCGGACACCTCTCCACGTCGCGTTGCTCATCTGCTCCGTGCCAATCGGGTCGCCGATGCACTTCAGCGTTCGCATCGTCGTGACGGCATCCATCGCCGTGATTTCCTCAAGCCGCAAGGGCATCCCAGGTCTGTCCACCAGCCCGGTGACGGCTAACCGCCAGTGCGCCGCGCGCATCTCGACAGGTTCCCCAATTTGGAGAATATAGAAATCGGCATTAGGCGTTATCAGCGTGCTGGGCCGGAGGAGCGACGTTTCCGCGGCTTGTGCCTCCAACTGCAGCGGTAGCACCATGCCCGCTGCGCCAATCGCGCTGAGTTTGATAAACGTTCTTCGTTTCATGACTCGTCCTTGTTTGGTGAATCTCGCCGCCCTCTCTTGGCGCGCATCCGCGTCGTAATTCTGACGATGCCGCGTATCATAATCGCTGTGCCAAGTGCCAAAAAGAGCGGCAATCCCCAGGGCCACCGCAGGAAGAAATAGGCGATAAACCCGGCAGCCATCAAGACGATGGCGGTATTTAGAAAGATTCGGTTCTCATACCATTTTTGCATGTTTTGCAGGGGCCCCATTAGCCCGCATTAAGTATCCAATCGCGCCGAAAACGCGGTTCAGTTCGCTTATCGCGAGCACTGTCTCGTTCCGCGTAAACAGCTCTCCCGTTAACTTCCCGAATTGCCAAAACTCGCCATCAGTGACAATCCCATAAACGGGTTGAACACCGTCTCCGTTGATTTTCTGAACGGCGATGAGTTCCACTAAGCACTGCCCCCATCCTTCGATGAAGTCGTTCCGTTTCGCTTCAACGACGATGATAATGGGGGTGCCAAACACTGTCTTTCCCAACGGCGATTTCGTTGAGACGATGTAGTCAGGCGTGCCAGTCAGGAGCGAATCGCAAGAGATGGCCCGATGGCTCCAGAGCGAGAGATGTTCAACGTAATTTTTGTAGACATCTCGGAGAATAGGATAGATAAGATTTTCACACCGCGCCTCTTCTGATGCAAACACGTCAATATGTCGTCGACTAAACGCAAACTCCTCCAAAAACGCCGAGGAGGGTTCAATGTCGTCGTATTGAATGTAGTCCGCTTCGACGTATGTAATGTTGAAGGGCTCCTGCACTTGCGCAATCGATTTGAAATCTGTAAACGCCATTTGAGTCTCCTCCATCATGCGAATTTGCTATGCAACAATAAAAATGATAACATATCCGCAATTGCATGTCAACCCGAATCTTTGTCATCCGAAACGCAGTGCCGAGGTGCTCACAGAATCATGCCAATTCGCCGTTCCGCCAAAACGTTATTCTCAAAAGCCGCATGGCGCGCCTACAACACCTACCGAAAAGGGGTTCATTTCCGACAGCAGCTGCGGCAGACGACTGCACTGCTGGACGCGCCGCGCGAAACCATTCTCGCTTATCAGGCGGAACGTTTGGCAAAACTGCTTCGGCACGCACGCGAAACAACGCCGTTCTATCGCGAACTGCTCAAGGCAGCATCTGGCGCGTTGGCCGATATCCCGCCGCTCGAAAAAAAGACTATTCGAGAGCAGCGCGAACGCCTCTGTTCCGAGGCATTTTCTCCAAACGAGCGCATCAAAAATGCCACCGGCGGCTCAACCGGAACGCCGCTGACGTTCTATCAGGATAGAGACTATTGGAATCAGCGAAACCTCAGCGTCTACTACTTCGACCGGTGGGCAGGTTGGGACTTCGGCGAACCGCAATTGATTCTTTGGGGCACCCTTGAAAATTCAAATTGGAAACACCGCTTAAACGCCTTTTGGCGGAATCAGCAGTGGCTCAACGGCTTCCATCTCACCGAATCGGCGATGCGCGAAACTTATGAGAAAATGCACCGGTGGCAACCACACACGATTCTCGCCTATCCCTCGGCGCTTTATCAGTTTGCCAAGGTTCTAGCGCGCTCGCATGAAGAGTCAGAACAGTATCAAGCCCGGCAGGAATCGCCTACAAGGTTAAAGGGTATCATTGCCTCGGCGGAGATGCTGCATCCGCATTACCGCGCCCTCGCCGAATCGCTCTTCCACACGAAAGTTTACAACCGATATGGCAGCAGAGAAGTCGGCCTAATCGCAATGGAATGCGCCGAAGGACAGATGCACCTCAACTGCCGAGAGCTCTGCGTTGAGGTGGATAGTCCCAACCCGTGGACAGAACCGGGAGAGATACTGATTACGCAACTGAACAACTACGCGATGCCGTTTATCCGTTATCGCATCGGCGATATCGGCCGCCTATCCGATGAAGTCTGTCCATGCGGCAATCAACTGCCGATTTTGGCGGAACTGCTCGGCCGCAGCACCGCCACCTTCCGCACGAAAAGCGGCGCGTTAATACACGGCGGCTACTTCACACAGCAATTCTACCACCTCACGGGCGTGAGTCAATTCCAACTGATTCAGGAGACGTTGGAGAGATGCACCCTGAAATTGGTAATTAACGCGCAGTGGCAAGAGGCGACGCGCCAGCACATCGTCCAGAGAATTCGGGAGGCACTCGGGACAGAAGTTACCGTGAACGTCGAATTTGTGGCGGACATCCCCCTCCCCGCCTCCGGCAAACGCGAATTTACGATTTCGCGCCTATCCACAGATGTCACGTAGCGTTGCGTCCGATTTTGTGCCACCCGGCACATACGCCAAAATGAGCCCATCAACCGGCAGCGTTTTATCCGCGACAACGCCGGTGCTTTGCTCGGCAGTCACGCCTTTGGACAACAAGAGGTAAAAGGTATCCTGCGCCCAGCCGAAAGTCGTAAAGAAATTGCCTTGTCCCTTTGAAATAACCAAGTCTGCCGCCAGGACAGCGTTGGCAAACGTCGGCGTGGCCTGGTAAAGGTTCGTGCCGATAGTTATGGAACCGGAAGAGATGAAGGTGACAACCCCATCTCTGATTGCCAACTGAAGATTGCGGAACTGTGGATAACTATCTTCCCCACGGGGGTCCCGCCACTGTGTATAATTAACTATCTCGCGCAAATCATCCACCGTCGCATCATTGCTAGCGTTATCCGCCTTGCCGACAACACAGACACGATGCCCCAGCTCCACCAAGTCCTGAATGAAGGCGATATCAAAGACAGCCTCGCCATCGTTATCCGCGAGCCAGAGGATTTGCATCGGTTCGCCTTCAATAACCTTCTCGTTGAATTGCGCGAAGCAATCAATCGCAAAGGGCGTTTCAACCGCCGCCTGTAGTGCCTCGGAGAAGTAGTTGCTATTCTCTTTCAACTTGGCAACAACCCGCGCGCTGCTGTAATCAATGATATTTCCGGCGACGACTAATTTTAATCGCGCTAACCAATCGTGCGGCCAAATGCCGTAGTACGTCCGAGGCGTTTCGTTGAGCAACGCTATCGCAGTCTGTCGCGCCTTCAGTTTATCGGCATGATACGGATTCGGATTGCCGGTGTGGAGCGTCACCATCTCAAAGATGCTGCCCCACAACTCTTCGGGTGTCAGCTCGTCAATCAGATAACTGCCATCGGTTCGTTGCATCTCCAGCAGGGTTCTCACAGCTTCACTGCTTACCGCCTGCAGCTGCTGATTGCGCGTCGCGCGCGGAATGAGTTCCGCATCGCAGTGTGATTGAACGTGCTGCCGCAGGGCTTCCCAATCCGGTAGATGTCGCTTCTCGCCCAAAGTGAAGACACCGGGGCGGTAATCCAATGGAATAATTCGCTTGAAAACCGCCCCCGGTACACCCGATGGCGATTGCCGAAGCGGAACACCTAACGTCCGAGCTGCCAAATTGATGTCGGACGGAATCACCGTTGCATACGCTTGAATTGCAGATAGGTTCACGCCGCTCCCCACCGTTACCGCATCGAACGTGCAATGTTTAATGGTGCTCTGCGTGGCGAGCCCACGAAGAGGTGCCGATAGCGTCACATGGGGGTTCGCACGATGCACTCGCAAACGGCGCGCTACAAAGTTGTCGTTTAACGGCTCAGGTAAGGGATTCCCCGCAAATGTCGTCTCCTGCGCGAAGACATCTTCTAACCCCACCGCATCGCCGACACTCGTCGCGCCGAGGAGTGTGACGTTCTCAAGCCGACAGTAACTGCCAATCCGAACGTTTTTACCGATATGAATCCTGCCGAGCAGATAACACCCCGCGCCGATGTTAACGTCTTCGCTCTCCAACGTAATCCGCGCGCCCGGGTCAACGCGGACACCTCTCTGTGCCAGCATCTCCCGGTGCTGCTCAAACAATGTCGCTTCACCCGTTAACACGTTTGTCCAACGGTTGATACCCGACAATACCGCGCCGCGATAGATAAAGGCGTTCGTTTTGAGCCCATCTTCATAACAGAGCCGCACCACATCTACGTGGTGCAGTTCATCCCGCCGGTTTCTGTGGGGTTGCAACCGATGGATGCGTTCCAACAACGCCGATTTCCGAATAAGCGTGATGCCTGTGTTCGTATACGCCTCGCCGCGCTCCCAACGGTGCCACATCTCTGCCTGCTCAGCCGCCGTCATATCATACCACTCTTTAGTGCAGACGAGCCTGCCATCGGTATCAAAAAAGAGCCCGCCTTTATCCACAACCGTCTCTGGCACCTTGCCGCAAAGTGTGACATCCGCGCCAGACAAAAAGTGGGAGAGCAAAGTTTGAACGAAAATCGCTCTCTCTAAAAAAGGTTCATCACCGAAGGAAACGCCTATGCAGGCTGCATCGGATTTCTGAATCTCGGGGAGAGCGGCTTGCAACGCGCCCCCGGTGCCGTTCATTTCGGATTGAACGCATAAAATTGCATCAGGCTCAAACAGATGCGTATCCTCGCGTTCTGACATCTGTGGGTTAATGACGACGATGTGGGGCCGATTGCCGGGGAGATAGCGGCGAGAGAGTTGGAGCGTATTCTGCGCGCCGAACATAATGTCTAATGTCTTGCTTAACCGCCCGCTCGGGTCGATGCGTGTACCTCTCCCCGCGGCGAGAACTACCCACTGCGGGATGAGGTAACGTTCAAGCGAATCAGCGGGAAGCGTCTTGAGGAACGTCTCAAGGGTGGATGCATCTTCAACGGTATCTTCTAGTTTGCCACCGATAAGGGTTTCAAGGAGACGCGTTGCGGTTTCGTGGTGTTCCGTTTTGGATAGGTGAGCCCGATGATTCATACGGTTATTTCCTCCTACACTTCTGGTGGGACAAGTACCAATTTGCTGATACCAGCAAGTTTCTCTAATATTTCATTGCGGTCTTCCTTTTCAACAGGAATCGGGATGATGTTGGCATGTAACTCATGAGGTTGTGGGACTGGAACGACTTCAAGTCCTATCTCATAAACGTCGCCTGCCGAAAGATCTGCTCGCGCTTTTATGGTTCTGTCGCCGCGTCTGACATACTTCTCCCCGATTGCCCACACTTGAATTTCAGTAAGTGACGAGGTGCAATAGACAGAAATTTCTTCTGGACTGCTTTTCTGCGGAATAAAAGCCCCATACTTGACTCTCTGGTTCACAACAGAAAAATTACTTTTAGAAAAGATAAAATGTGTGAGTCTCTCATTCCGTGAAACGTTCATATCAAGTCCTCTTAGATTTCGGTGAAGTGTCAAAAGGGTGTAGGCATCCACAATAACGCTGCGAGATTGACGCTGTCGAAGAGCGGTTGCATTTCGTCCCGCGCTACCGTTATCGGGAACGCAGCAGTGATGTCTAGGAACAGAGACAGAATAACGCTGCAAAGCAGTCACCCAAAGCGGCAAGGTCTGATAAGGCGCGGGTCCCTTTGACTCGAGGCCTGTTTCCTAAAGAGATACCATAGATGACCCGATTGTCACCATACAGACTGATCGTTCCAATGCCCTTCCCACGCTGAGCTATCCACTCAAACCCGATGCCGCCATCTTCCAACCACATGATGTCGGGCATCGGGATGACAGGATGAAGCACATTGAGCAGAAAATATGCTTCGTCGTAGGCCGACTCTGGGACGACTTCGGTTTCGCTATCCAACTCGCAGGCTTCCTCAACTTCCAAGCGGATTTCCTGCAGTTGTTGCGCGGCATCACCCAACCATGTGAAACTGAGTCTGGCCGCGGAGGACTCATCACGTTTCGACTTGCTACCAACGATTTGAGGAACGTTCTCGTGAACTTGAAGCCTATGATAATAAGATGTTACCGTAGGACGAGTAGGACTTCCCATGAATTCCGATTTTATCTCCTCTTGTGATTGACTCATTCTTTTCGCCCCCATATTCGTGTTTGGATGTCGTCAGAGAACATACTGGCGAATTTTTCGCGAATCTGGTCCCGTGCTGACTTAAACCACGCAATCACAGCATCTTCCGTACCCTCTGGAAAACCACGCACCGTGAAATCGGTTTGTAATGTCTGAGTCTGTTCGGGCATCTTTATCCGATTACCCATGGAAACGTGTAACCGGCCGTGCAAATCCGCAACAGGAAATGAAGCATGAAAATCGACAGATTCTGCCCCAACCCAAGGGGCATCAACAAACATGTTGTAAATTTTCCCCAGGTCAGCGAGTGTATCCCACCCTTCCCCGTGCCTGAGCTGATCGATGTAGGTTAACTCATATTGCGACGGAGTGACTTCGCCGATTTGCATGTTTTTGACAGTTTGGGTAAAGCGGGTATAAACCCCTTCAAATTTCTCGTAAATGGCCGAGAACCCAGGATATACTGGATCCAGACTTGCTTTACGCCAGTTGAACGTAAACCGGTCACGCTGCACCTGAATAATTTCGGTGTCGGTTTTATGTATAAACAAAATCCGCGCGAGGTCCGGGACGTTGCCTATACGAAACTGCGCCTCTTGCCCCGGAATCGGAAAGATTTCCACCGCGGGAGCAACCGGCGGCTGCTCTACGATGTGCACAAAGCCGTCCCTCTTAAATTCCTGCCAGATTTCACCGAGGTGCGGTGCCAGCAGTCTATCAAGTGGATTGAAAAGCACACTCAGCACCACCTCCTCTACAGGCGGCCTCGCGAAATCAAGTCTCTTTTGCAGAGTAGCCATTAACTCTCACCTATCCTTAATCAAGATGTAGGAGAAACCTCCCGTGTCTCAATAGTCTACTTCAATTTTATCACGATGTAGGAGAAATCTCCCGCGTCTCGACTTCAATTTTATCACAAATTTGCATAAAATGCAAAATGATTTTTCTTACCGAAGCAGGGTAAGGGACAGACCCTCGCCCTACGGTAACGATAGAACTTCGGGTTCGGTCTCCTGCGCCAGACAAGTCTACTGCCTCTCCCAAACCTGCACGTCGTGTCCCGGCGCATCAAACGGCTCTGTCCCATACTCTAGCAACGGCACACCCTCGGCATCGGTTCTGAAAATGATATGCAGCTGCATCGGAGAGACACTCATGTCCACCCACTCCAGGAACTTGAACCGCGAATCATCCGCAAGCATGACATGCCCCATCGTCCAAAGCCGCCCCTCACTATCTGTATAGACACCATCCGTTTGCATCACCTTGTGCGGCAACGCCGGCGGCAAAGTGAAGGTGTCCCCAACGGTAAAGACGGAATTCGGATGCGTCGTCGAGATGAGCTCCCACGTGCCCGGCACCGCCACCTCAACACCGTCCTGGTTGACTACCCAGAGATGATCTCGGGGTTCTTCTCCCTGCTCGGCTGCGGCCACCTCCACCTCGCTGAAAGCCTCCAACTTGCCATCTTTCACAATCAGCGTGACCGGCATGTAAACCCCATCCCCGTTCTCGTCAAAGGAGAACTTGCCCAACACCGTGTCAAAATCTTTGATGTTCGCCATCGCCTGTTGGATGGCAGCAGCATCTGCCGAACCTGCATCGGCAATCGCTTTTGCTAAAATGTAGACTGCAGCATACGACTGCGCCGCGAAGACGTTCGGTTCGTCACCGTATTTCGCGCGATAACTCGCAACGAATTCCTGATTGCCGGGCGTATCCGCTGTGCTACTCCAACTCGTGAACGCGATTGTCCCCTCAGCAGCACCAGCAGCGCGTTCTATCTCACTGATAGTCACCGTGAGAGTGGAAATAAACGGCACTTCAACCGAAATCCCCATCTGGCGCGCTTGGATAATCACATCTGTCGCCTCCGTCGTTTGCGCAGAAATAAAAATCGCATCAGGATTAAGAGCTTTTATCCGCGCCAACTGCGCCGAAAAATCCCTATCCCCAAGTTCAAAGGTTTCCGTGGCGAGAATCTCAACGCCGTTCTCCTGCAGTGTCTCTTGCAACACTTCATCGCTACTCCGCGAGAAAACATCGGCACTATCATAGACAGTCACCACGCGCTGATAACCCAATTTCTCCCGCGTTTCGGCAACGCCACCGGGGATAAGTCTGTCCACGGTAAGGCTGTTGCGGAAGAGGAACTCGCCTAGCGCGCTCAGACCACGCGCAGCGGAAGTCGGACTTAAGGCCACGACACCATTCTCTTGCGCAACCGGAAACACCGCGCTAACCACGGTGGAAGTCGTCGGACCGAGGATGGCTGTCACGCCGTACTCTTCAATCAGTCTCGTGTAAGCCGCAACGCCACCCATCGGCGTGCTTTGGTTGTCCTCAATCACAAAGGTGAATGTCGCGACTCCCCCATGGAGAGCGTTAAGCTCCTCAAGCGCCAACTCAGCCCCCCTTTTCAGCACCAGACCGAGGGTTGACTCAAACGCACCTGTCAGAGGCACAGCCAACCCAATGCGAATTGGCTCACCGGTATCCTCCATCATCGGAGGTGCATCCGGAGCCATCACCTGCTGGATTCTATCGCAGGAGGAAAACCCCACAGCCATCACGATAACGCACCATAAAAACGCGAACTTCGTCATGTTAGAATCTCCTTAGGCATTACGCAGCAGAGCCCCGTAGGCGCGCCGCCAAAGCGCGCAGACAAACCGAACCTACCGGACAAGAATTATGAATCTTGCGTAAGCCTTGTATTTTTATGTTCTGCCATTTGTTTACGAATGGAAAATTGACGTAGCAGAGAGCGGCTACGGCTACAACGCTACCTCCGAAATGAATCATTTAACATTTTCAGGAAAGTGGGCAAAATCAGCGGGTCGGAGAGCTCGCAAACCCCCGTAATTTTGCTCGGCTTGCCCCACGTCGCACCGAAAAAGACGTACGCATCCCCATAGACGTTGATGGTAACCATCCCTTTCCTCGGAAACCATTCCATGCAAATCGCGCCATCGTCCAACACTTCCAGTTCCGGAAACGGAAGATGCCGAGAAAGCCGCCCCAGCACGGAAAGTGCCTCTTCATACGCCGCCTCCGCGACAGGTTTCCCATCCTTATTCTCTTTCGCTGTTTCGCGCAGGTCTGCAAGCTTTTGCCGCGCCTCTCCCCGCAGCGAGACATCGTCAAACGGAGAGTCTTCAAAGGGTAATGCCATAAGTTTCAGAGGCCTCCTGATATCAATGTCACAATTGTAACATCAATTCGCATCAAATGCAAGACAAATTTTCCGCACGGCTCTGTTCCAACAGAACACTTGCCCGCTCATCGTTGCAAACCCACCCCTTCCACCGTAGCGCGAGGGCCTGTCCCTCGCAAGGCCCCTTAGTACCGTAGCGCGAGGGCCTGTCCCTCGCGAGCGTTCGACCCGCGAGAGAGGCCCCTTCCACCGTAGCGCGAGGGAAAACCCGGCGAGCACGAATCGCCGAGGGGAACCCTCGCGAAACCCCTTGATAGACCGAGGCATGGCGCAGCACAGCACCGCGCCCTACGGACTAAGGGCCCTTCTACCCTCGCGCGAAAGAAGCCCCTTAGTACCGTAGCTCGAGGGCCCGGCGAGCACGAATCGCCGAGGGTTCCCCTCGCGAGCGTTCGACCCGCGAGAGAGGCCCCTTCCACCGTAGCGCGAGGGAAAACCCGGCGAGCGCGAATCGCCGAGGGTGCCCCTCGCGAAACCCCGCATCATCAATAGGCGCGGTTAAAAACCGCGCCTACCAGAGCACCGCTCAAGATGCAGATTAGACGTTACACACATCAAACGCCGCCTGCATCGCGGCAATCGCATCCCCTTTAGGGCCGAATTCATGCCCCACGTAGAGGTCATACCCAGTCTTCGCGATAGCGCGCATCACGGCAGGATAGTAAATCTCCTGCTCGTCATCCAGATCGCGGCGACCGGGGTTCCCCGCCGTGTGGTAATGCCCGATATAGTCACTATAATCGGTGATATTGCGGATGAGATCGCCCTCCATAATCTGCATGTGGTAGATGTCGTACAGCAACAGCGCACGCGGCGAACCGACACCCTTACACACCTCAACACCCCACTCCGTCTTATCACACTGGTAATCCGGATGGTTGACTTTGCTGTTGAGCAGTTCGATGCAGAGGTTGATCCCTTTCTCCTCCGCCGCTTTGGTAACGCGCGACAACCCTTCTATCGTGTTATCGCGTCCCTCCGCCTCCGATTTCCCTTCACGATTGCCAGAGAAGCAAATCAGACCGGGGATATCGTTCGCCGCAGCGATGTCAATATTCTTAAGAATCTCGTCCTCGATCCTATCATGGTTCTCGCGCTTGTTTAAGCCATCGGGAAGCGAGGCATGTCCGACGATAATCGCAACACGCATACCGCAGTCCCGCACGACCGGCCAGAGCTCCGTGGGGAGCATTTCAACGGATTTATAGCCAATCTCAGCAGCCTTACGGATGACATCTTTCGGATCTTCCGCACCGCGGCTGAAACCGCCAAAACAGATTGATTGGTTAATTGCCATGAGTTCTCCTTTTCTTTCTTCTTTTCGCGTACCCGGACAACACTCTTCAGTAGGAGAGACCTCCCGCGTCTTGACTCCCCTCCCGTCGGAGAGACCTCCCGCGTCTCGATGCAATACCGTCGGAGAGACCTCCCGCGTCTCAACATCCCCCCGGTAGGAGAGACCTCCCGCGTCTCGATGCAATACCGTCGGAGAGACCTCCCGCGTCTCGATGCAATACTCTCAACATCCCTGCAATCCGGATACCATAAGGGCGGACATCTCTACCCGCCCAATAAACAAAATCGTTCAACCTAAAGATCAACAGCTTTGCCCGTGCGGAAAGAGGTGCTTGCCGCGAGCATAATGCGGAGCGTCTGCAACGCATCGCTATAGGACGACAAGATTTGTGAACCGTCGCCGCTCTTCACCGCGTCAATGAACACCCTATCCCGGTCTGCACCACCTTCGCCGCCCAGCGGTTCCGTCTCACCTTTGCGGTTGAAGTTGTTCGGGCCGCCGACGGTGACAACGAGGCCCCGGCAGAACACTTCCAGCTGCACGCGGCCGTAGCCTTCCATCGCACAAGAGGAGACAATGTTCGCGACGGTGCCGTTTTGGAACTCAATGTTCACCATGCTGATGTCGTCCACATCATAATTCGGGATATCCGTCATGCTGCCGCTGGCGGCGACACCGTGCACAGTCTTCCCATCGCTCCCGATGAGGAACCGGGCCAGGTCGAAAATGTGCGTCGTCTGTTCAACGTGTTGGCCGCCGGATTGCGCGCGGACGCGCCACCACGGGGTACCGGGCAACCCGCCCACCCAATAACCGAGTGCACCGAGGACTTGGGGCTCTGCATCCAGCAGCGCCTTTGCGTTTTGCGCATTGCCACCGTAACGCCAATGGTAGCCGACACTCGTAATCACGCCGGTCTGCTCAATGTAATCGTTGATAATCACGGCCGGTTCCAGTTCCGAGTGGATGGGTTTCTCGATGAACATGGCGATGCCGCGTTCACAAGCGATGCGTTCTTGTTCACCGTGTGCAAACGGCGGCGTGCAGATATAAACCGCATCCAACTCTTCCTTGTCATACATGACCCGGAAGTCGGTGTAAGCATTACCGCCGAATTCTTGGGCGCGCTGTTTGGCGCGGTCTTCCGAGACATCGCACATCGCCGTGAATTCAACATCCGCAAAATTGTCCTTGAGATTGCGCATGTGGGCACCAGCCATGCCCCCCGTACCGATAAAACCGAGTTTGACTGTTTCCATAGTTTCTCCTCTGAAAATGGATAAAATGGATAAAAAGAAAATTCGTTAACATTCTGGAGATAGTTTACCATAAAAGCAACGTTTATTGCAAATAATCTTAACGGCCCCTTTTCACTCTCGCGCGACAGAAAACTCATCCCCCGGTAGGAGAGACCTCCCGCGTCTCGATGTTCGTCTACAGACCGATGCACGGCGCAGCACAGGACCGCGCCCTACGGACTAAGGGCCCCTTTTCACCGACCCTCAAAACCGCTCCTTCTACCGTAGCGCGAGGGCCTGTCCCTCGCGATCGTCCACGCGACAAGAAAGGCCCCTTTCACCGTCGCGCGAAGGAAAACCTGTCCCTCGCGATTCCTCTTGATAGACCAATGCATGGCGCGGCACAGCACCGCGCCCTACGGACTAAGGCGCATTTTAACTGACGGGCCCTTTTAACCGTAGCGCGAGGGCCTGTCCCTCGCGATCCCTCGACCGACAAGAAAGGCCCCTTTTCACCATCGCGCAAAAACCTGTCCCTCGCGAAGCCCCTTGATTGACCGAGGCATGGCGCAGCACAGGACCGCGCCCTACGGACTAAGGGGCCCTTTTCACCGACGGGCCCTTTTAACCGTAGCGCGAGGGCCGTCACGCCGAAACTTTGTCATCTCTGCCGCCTCGCTGCAGAGATGTCCACTGTCCCTCGCGATCGTTCACGCAACAAGAAAGCCCCCTTGATAGACCAATGCATGGCGCGGCACAGGACCGCGCCCTACGGTAGAAGGGGCCCCTCGCCATCGCCCAACCCAAACGAAAACAGCCGCAACCCCGAAGAGCCACGGCCGTTTTCTCTGCATCGCGAGGGACAGCCCCCGTCCTACTTTTATTTCGCCTGCTGCTTCACAGCACCAAACATCGTCAACTGCCGATGCGCAGGTGAAACAGGGCCCCGCAACCGACGCGTCACTAACGTCGCCGGCCGGCCATCAAACGCGACCTCCTCAATCTGATAGTAATACGCAACACCCGGCTTCGCGGACGTATCCATATACGTATACGTCTGACGCTCACCCGTCGTGCCAGCACCCGCAATCAACGCAGCATTCAAAAGCGTGAACCCACTATCGCGCCGCTCACTCCGACGCAGGTTAAACCCGGCGTTATCCACCTCAGACTCAGTCGTCCAGGTCACGACAACCGCACCGGCCTCCGTGCGCGCCACGGTGAAACTTGACAATTCCACCGGCAACGCACCGCCTTTCCGATACCCCGGCGTGCCGATGTCCTCCGCATGCCCATAATGGAGTTCGCCCGTGGCAACCTGCCGGATGTTCGCAGACAAGACCCAGCTGGCCTTCTCCTTCCCATCTCGCGCCACGTTATCCTTGTAACGCCGAATCAGCGAGCTCCGAACGCCTGCCTCGCCACTCACCGGTAACGCCCACGCCGGCGCATCCTTCGTCCGACGATTGCCATCGGTGTTGCCAACCTCGTCTACGAGGTTACCATTGCCGTCTGTCAACTTCAGATAGAAGCCCTCGGCACTCAGGAACGTATCCCGCGCAGTCTTGATGCGCAGGTTCCGCTGATGCAAAGCCAACAGATTGTAAACCCTATCGGCCGGGAAAACATCCGCCGACGAGGCACGCGCAGCACCCGCGACGAGCAGCAGCGTCTGATTCGGCTGAATCACCTTCTCCTGCAACGTTAACGCCACAATCGGCCGCCCTACCAAGTCTTCCGAATCGACGTTCTGGAACTCCAGCTGCCACCGATTCAGATTCAGGGCCTCCGTTTTGGACGCATTATAGAGTTCTATCCACTGCGGCAGCGTGCCACCACCCGAATCAAACATGACTTCGCTGATAGTGATAGCACCCTTCGGCGTAGCTGCTGCCGTTTTCACGGCACCATTCGGATACCCCGGCGTGCCTGCTGTCGCCGCCGACTTGGAAACATTCCTATCATAGCCGATACCGGTGAAGGCGGCTTCCGCCCAGGCATCTTTATGATACCCAATGATATCCGCTTTCGCGCGCTGCCACACTTTGCCCGAACTTAGCGCGTCTTCGGTGTCACCACCGGGAGCTTGTAGCACTTGCAACGGCCAGACGTGCGTATCGTAGTCGCCTGTCTGCTCGCGGACGAACGCATCCGTGTCACTGCCACCGCCACCGGCGACATCCACGAACGCCGCGTTCATGCCAAGCTTATCCTTCGCATTACGGAGAATCAACAGGAACTTCCCATCATCCGGCAGCGAGAGCCCCGCATCCACCAAAAACGCATGCGACAACCCTCTCTTCTCACCACCCGCCAGCGGCGTTTTCTCTGGCGCGCTGTTTGTTACCAACAGCAGGCCGTTCGCCGGCACGCTGGCATCCGGAAACACAATGAGCGACGTATCTTCCTTTTTGTCATCTTGCACGACGCTGAGCTCCCAGTCTTTCAAGGAGACAGCCGAACCCGTGACATTCCGCAATTCCAGCCAGTCATTTGCAGCACCACTGCCATTGCCCAACTCGTTGAACACCAACGGGCTGCGCGGCACATCGGAGGCGGGAGACTTCGGATCCGCCGTCTCTAGCACCGGGAAAATGGTGTGGACAGGTTTTTTCTCTTCCGTTTCACGAATCTCACGCAAGGTGGCATCCTCAAAGCGCAACTGCATATCCGACGCAGGTGTCTCCTCATCCGGCGCAGTCCCAGGCGGCTCAGCCCGAGACGATGCCCCAACAATCTGGTTCCCATCCGCATCGCTCACCGTCACCCCCACAGGAACCGAAATCCCCGTCGCTTTCACACTCACCGACTCAGCCGCATCTCCGAATTGGATAGGATACACGAACGTCACTACCGTTGAACCCGTGCGTTCCGAGTTCGGCTGCCACGTCGCATGCCGTTCATTCGCCAGCGTCCTCTCCCCTAAATAGAGCGTCAGATACGGCGGATTGGCCGCACCGCCATCGTGACGGACACCGTCTTCGTCGAACGTCACCTCAACCGCAATCTCATCGCCGACAGTGTATATCTCGCTTGCGGTTTCAACGAACCGGAGGCTTTGCACGACCGGGGGGCTCAAGTCCCCTACAGACACGGTTAACGTATTGGATACGTGATTGGGGTTACCGGCGATGTCCTGCGTGGCACCTGCAGGCACTTGGATGCTCACCTCACCGCCATCAAAATCAGTCGGTGTAATGGTAACTTTGTAAACCGCGAACGAGGGCTTCCAGATTGCTTCGCCCACATAGGCCTTATTCCCAGCACGGCCCTCGTGACCATGGGCCCCGCGCAATGTAGCACGATGGTCCAGCCCGATAAACGTCGGTGGTGAGACATGCCAAGCCAACACGTTGCCACTCGCATCAGTCACCTGGATGTCATCTCCCTCAAAGCCCACGGGCTCCTCTGCGACATCAGTCCTCTCAAGAACATGTGTTGGATAAGGGAGTATTTCCAAGTTTTCGTAAAATCTGATTTCCACCGTAAAGGGGCCTGTCTTCACGCCAGAAACGCGCACGGGAGAGGCCGCCTGTAACACACTATGCTCAAGCGTCTCAACAAAGACTTCCTGTTTCAAGTAATCCCCATCGTGCGTCTCAGAGTCTGCCGATATCACGCCGGTGATTCTCACCGACGGGCTTATCCCATCAACTCTTCTAGCCGTCGGTTTTGCTACAAACCACCCAAAATCCCCTAGAGAGATTGGATCAAATTCGTTGCCAACATTATCTGTTATGCTGAAGTCATGATTATTTGTTATGCTGAAGTCATGGGGCCTACAAAACGCTGACACAATTGTGAGACCCGGGTTATAGTCACCCGGCTCCACCGTGTATTCAAAGGTAAGTGTGTTGCTCGAGCCATTTCCCTCACCGGCTTTGAGAGTTGCGCAGCGCGAGCCCGGGTGGCCGTCACCGCCGACGGCGAGAGAATGTGACTTAAACCAGAATTCCAATTTCGGCGTGCCGGTCACCGTCACATTTTCGTCAAATTCCCAACGAAGATAGATGGTATCGCCGACACCGTAATAGGCAACCCCCCACGGCTCAGGAGTGGAGTAGAACGTTTCCGTATCCACTGCATCACACAACACAGCGAAAGCAGCTCCGAACGTCGTATCAAACGGATACCCATTGCAGTCTCTGACCACACGTGCAGTGCGAGAACGCCCGGTATGCGGTGCATAGGGCAACGTCGCACCGGCTGCATTCACGAACGAGAGCGGATATTGTTCACCCGGAACATAAGTGATTGGTCTCGGAGGCGTGGTATCTTCTTGCGCTTGCGCGGCTATCGGGGCAGCCATGAAGACGACCCCAACAAGGAACAGAAAAACGTAAGCGTTCAAAAAAGTTTTCATCATCATTTAAATTCCTCATTCAATTTATGGCGCGGCACCGCACCGGTTGCGGCAGTGCCGTGCGTGCTAGCCGATTGCGATGCCTGCCCACCTGAGAGAAATCCCCTCGTCCCGATGCCTTCCCCGAGCGCAAGAAGTACCTACGCAACAACACGAAAAGCGCGCTTGGAAAGCGCGCCTGGGCTCTAAAAGGGAATTCTGCAGCGGAAGTGGGCAGGGGTGTCCCCCGGATCGCCTTCCTACCGAGCTCGCAATGGTTAATATATGTAAAGGGGGGGGGGTACGAGTGTTTCAGGAGAACGCAGTGTCACAACACCGCGCGCGAACGTGAACACCGCGCGCAGCCACGGCAGCTGCAGCGTCAATGCACCGGTGCTATTCGGACGGATAGGGTTATCCATCGTAATGAAAGCCTGTTGAGTTTTCACGTTCGTTCTCCTAGACGTAAGGGGCGACATTTCACATCTCGCCCAAATCAGTTACAGCATAGCATAGTATACCACATTTTTGTGCAATTGTCAACATTAAAATTGCAATCTTCTTAATTCTCCCATTTTCCGGTAGGAGAGACCTCCTGGTCTCGATGTTCGATACACCGGCCCCTTTTCACCGTAGCATCCCTTCTTCCGTAGCGCGAGGGCCCGGCGATCACGAATCGCCGAGGGTTCCCCTCGCGATCCCCTGATCCCTCAAAACAGCCCCTTCCACCATCGGCCCCTTTTCACCGTAGCGCGAGGGCCTGTCCCTCGCGATCTCTCGATCCACACAAAACGGCCCCTTAGTACCGTAGCGCGAGGGCCTGTCCCTCGCGATCCCTCGAACCACACAAAAAACGACAGAAGCCCCAGGACTGCGCTACTCTTCTCTGCAGATCGACGCACGGCGCGGCACAGGACCGCGCCCTACGGGCTAAGGGGCCCTTTTCACCGACCCCCAAAACCGCTCCTTCTACCGTAGCGCGAGGGCCGTTACGCCGAAACTTTGTCATCTCTGCCGCCTCGCTGCAGAGATGTCCACTGTCCCTCGCGATCTCTCGACCCACACAAAAACCGCCAAAACCCCACGGACTACCGCATTTCCTCCGCAGACCGCAGCATGGCGCGGCACAGGACCGCGCCCTACGGACTAAGGGGCCCTTTTCACCCTCGCGCGAAGACCTGCTCCTCGCCATTCACCTCGATTGATCGACGCATGGCGCAGCACAGGACCGCGCCCTACGGACTAAGACGCATTTTCACCCTCGCGCGAAAGAGGCCCCTTTCACCGTCGCGCGACGGAAAACCTGTCCCCCAGGAGGGCTCTCCTACTGCTGTTCCGGGAACGGCGCACGGATGTCATACCGGCCCTCAACGAACACCGGCAATGCGCCACCCTCCACCAGCAAATCCAACGGATTCGGGCGCGTCGTCAGCGGGAACGTCACGACGTTCTTAATCCGCAACGATTCATAAATCGCCATCAGCATCTCTATCGTGCAGAGCCCATGCTTGCCGGCGTTGCGATGCTCGTCAATATCGCCTTCGATCCAAGCCAACATCTCGTCAAACTGATTCGGTTCACTCTGGCGCGGCGCAATCACCTGCCAGCCCGCGGCTTTGCTATTGAGCAGCTCAATCGTTCCGTTTTCCCCGCGGCGGAGCTGGCCATCGTCTCCGTAGACGACATCGCCTCGGAGTGCAGGTTCCGGCAAATCGCTCTCGTAAACGCCGCGGATGCCACCTTCAAAGCAGATTTCCGCCATGCAAAGGTCTTCGCATCGGACTCGGCGTTCCCACCGGTCGGTGCGCCGGGCCACTTGCCCGATAAGCCACAGCGGTTCCGGGTCACCGAGGATATAGCGCATCTCATCAAGCTCGTGTGTGCCACGATTCAGTAAGCCGTGCCCATCGCGGCGAAGCATCGCCTGTGGCTCGCCGATCGCGCCCTCTTGGATAAGCCGCCGCGCCTCGCAGTTTTGCGGGCTAAACCGCCGTTGGTGCCCGACAACAAGCTTCACGCCGTGTTTCTCACAAACGTCCATCATGTCTTGCGCATCGCCAACAGAAGCAGCCATCGGCTTCTCGGTGATAACCCCTAGCACGCCGCTTGCCGCAGCAGCGATAGTCGGCTCGGCACGAACGCTCTGCCACGTCGTGATGCTCACAATGTCCAACTCTTCCTTATCGCACATCTCTCCGAAATCCGCGTAGTGCGTCGGCAGTGAGAATTCCTCAGCAAACTTTGCAGCGGATGCAGCACTGATGTCCGATGCAGTGACAACCTCGGCGCGTCCAGTGCTTGCCCAATTCCGGGCATGCGAACGGCCCATGCCACCGCAGCCAATAATCCCGATACGATATATTTTGTCTGCCATCTGGTTCACCTCGTCAAAAAAAATAAGTTCAGGCCCGTAACAATCCAGATGCTAGCAAAAATCGCCCTTTTATGCAAGCACATTCCGCGAAACCCAGAACAATACTACACACCCCAAAAAATAACATGTGTCTTTTTTGACACATCCACCCAAACGCAGAAACCCCTTGTCTTGCTATATTTGTAACAAAAACGGAGTTGGCATCGTTTATGCAGTAAAGGGAAGTAAAGATAGACACACTCGCGAAATTTAAAAACGGATTTCCCTTAAGCGTGCCACTTTGAAAAGCACGTGAGGAGATTGAAAATGGAAAAATTGATTGTCAACGGGGCCACTCGACTCGAAGGAACTATCCCAGTCAGTGGGTGCAAAAACGCCGTGCTCCCCATCGCAGTCGCCGCGGCGATCCTCGGCGACGGTGTCAGCGTGCTCCACAATGTGCCAAATTTGACAGACGTCGCAACACTACGCGCCGTGTTAGAGGGCCTCGGTGCCTCAACTAAACTGAAAGATGCCACGCTCTACATCCAGCCGGTGAACCATCTGGAGTATGAGGCACCTTACGAACTCGTGCGGAAAATGCGCGCATCCATCTATGTCCTCGGGCCCCTTCTCGCCAAACTCGGACGCGCCAAAGTCTCGTTCCCAGGCGGATGTGCCATCGGGCCGCGGCCGATCGATTTGCACATCCGCGGGTTAGAACACCTCGGCGCACAGGTGCAAGTGCAGAAAGGTTACATTTACGCGCAGGCACCACGTCTAATCGGAACAGAAATGTACCTAACCGGGCAATACGGCCCAAGCGTCGGCGCAACCGCAAACGTCATGATGGCCGCCACGTTGGCAGAAGGGACAACCGTCATCCGGGGCGCCGCCCGCGAACCGCACATCAGCGATCTGGCCCAGTTCCTCAATGCAATGGGCGCGAACATCGAGGGCATCGGCACATCCGTGCTGACAATCCACGGTGTCAAACATCTACACGGCACCGAACACACCGTTATCACCGACGATATTGAGGCAGGCACCTTCATGGCAGCCGCCGCCATCACAAAAGGCGATGTCTATGTCAAAGGCATTACGTACGCGCAACTCCCCGCTGTCTCGGATAAACTCGTCGAAGCAGGCGTGGAATTGGATTGGGACGAAGGCGGCGTGCGCGTCACAACACCCCGGCAAATCAGCGGCATCGACGTAACGACAAGCCCGTTCCCAGAATTCCCAACAGATATGCAGGCGCAGATAATGGGACTCCTCTGCATCGCATCAGGCACCAGCGTTATCACCGAAAAGGTACACACCGACCGGTTTATACACGCCGCCGAACTCAACCGAATGGGCGCAGACATCATGCTGGATGGCCGCCGGGCTATCATTAACGGCGTGAAGCACCTCAGCGGCGCACCTGTGATGGCCTCCGATTTGCGAGCCGGCGCAGTACTAGTCGCAGCAGGCATGGCAGCAGTCGGCGAAACCGTCGTATCGCGCGTCTATCACATCGACCGGGGATACGAATCAATCGAGAAAAAGTTGAACCGCATCGGCGCAAATATCCTTAGAGTTGACGACTCTTGGGGAGAAATGTAACCGTATCGCGCACCGTATCGCGCACCGTACCGCGCCCCTTCTATCGTAGCGCGAGGTCCTGTGCCTCGCGATGCACCGCGCACCGTACCGCGCCCCTTCTATCGTAGCGCGAGGTCCTGTGCCTCGCGATGCACCGCGCACCGTACCGCGCCCCTTCTATCGTAGCGCGAGGGCCCGGCGATCGCGAATCGCCGAGGGTTCCCCTCGCAACGCACCGCAGCACGAGGTAGGAGAGACCTCCCGGTCTCGATTTCCGATAGGAGAGTTCCCCTCGCAATGCACCGCAGCACGAGGACCCGGCACGTTACAAGGAGAAATAACTCAGCAATGTTGCGAATTCTTGACACGCAAACCCCAGAAGCAGACGCTTTCCTCGCAAAACTGAACGCGCGGGGCAAATTAACAGACGAAGGTATCTTAAAGACAGTCCGACGCACGCTGAGCGACGTGCAAAGCGAAGGCGATAAAGCTGTCGTCCGGTACACCCGTAAACTCGATGCGCCGCGCTTCGCCGCGAAGGAACTCCCTGTCTCGCGTGAAGAATTCGGACAAGCGTATTTAGAGGTTACCTCTGACTTTATTGACGCTATCACGCACGCACGCACGAACATTGAGAAGTTTCACCAAAAGCAACTCCGCACCTCATGGATGTCCACTGAAGCCGATGGCGTGCTACTGGGACACCTCATCCGGCCCTTAAAACGGGTGGGAGTCTGTGTCCCATCGGTGAGCCAACTCCTGGTCTCTTCGTTGCTGATGTGCGTGGTGCCAGCCACCGTCGCCGGTGTCGAAGAAATCGCACTCTGCATGGGGCCGCAACGAAACCGCAAACTTAACCCGTACATGCTCGTGACAGCAGCAGAATGTGGCATTCGCGAAGTTTACAAATGCGGCGGCGCGCAGGCCGTCGCCGCAATGGCATACGGCACCGAGACTGTGAAGCCCGTTGACAAAATCGTCGGACCCGGCAATCTTTACGTCCAACTCGCCAAAAAAGAGGTCTACGGACACGTCGATATAGATAAACTCGCCGGACCCAGCGAAATCCTCGTCATCGCCGACAGCACGGCAGACCCGGATTATGTCGCCGCCGACCTGATCTCGCAGGCAGAACACCACGCGGACTGCTCGGCGCTCCTTGTAACCCCATCACTCGGATTCGCGGAGCAAGTGAAAGCCGCCATCGATATCCAAGCGCAAACGCTGCCGCGCCAACAAGAAATTGTGCGCGCCTTGGAAAACTACGGCGCAGCCTTTATCGTTGAAAACTTAACGGAAGCCGTTGAATTCGCAAACGCCATCGCACCAGAACACGTCGAATTGCACGTGGAGAACCTCCTTGACTGGTTCAGTAAGATTCGGAACGCAGGGGCAATTCTCCTCGGGCCGTACTCGCCAGAAGCAGTTGGAGATTACATTGCCGGCCCGAATCATGTCCTGCCGACAGGCACCGCAGCGCGCTATGCCTCGCCGCTAAGCGTTGACGATTTCCTTAAGAAGACAAGCCTCATCTCCTACACCAAGCCCGCTTTAGCGAAGGTCACGCCGGATGTAGTGAAACTCGCCGAGATAGAGGGATTGGAGGGACACGCCGCCGCGATGAAAATTCGGTTTGAAGAGGACTAACCAGTATGCCGATCCAACGCCGCGTCACTGCGTATCGCCACCTTTTCCATCTAACACCAGCGGTTGCCGTTTAAACCGCGCACGGATAGCATTCGCAGACGCAAGTATCGCCGGCAAACGAATCAGGCGACGCTCCAGCCGCCGCTTGCCGGGGATATCGCTGATGACGAGCCCCATAAGTATCGTCAAAACGCCTTGTCCCGGCAGCACCAACTGCGCAATCCCTACCACAATCAGCAATACCGCAAACACATTTTTCAGAAGAGACAGCCCGAAGCGCAAAACGGGAGACTTAATGCGGCTCACCCGTTTTGTGGCAGCGAAATAGTCACACGGCAGGTAAACGATGACAACAGCGCAGCCAACGAGGCTCCCCACCAAACTGATAGCGGAAAGGATGCTGACGATGAGCCAATGCGCCTTTAAAAACACAAAGAGGGGCTCGCTTTGCGCGCTGAGCCACTCCCAGGAGAGCGTGCCGTAATTTTTTAATCCCTCAATGAACGCCAATCGATTTTCTCCTTATCGCCGCGCCACCGCGCCGCCATCAATCGTCATAATATCCCCACTGATATAAGCCGCCTCATCGGAAGCAAGGAACAACACCGCGCCGATGTAGTCCCAAACCGTCGCGCCGCGTTCAAGCGGTGCGGCATCCGGCGAAGCCGACGGCAAGGCAGGCAAAGCATCATCGTCAGGAAGATTTTGCGCCGCGTTCATACCAGTCGGCGCGCCGCCGCCCGGGGCCACCGCATTGACAGTAATGCCATACGGACGAAGCTCCAGCGCGAGGCTGCGAGTTAGCCGATTCACGGCGGCTTTGCTCACGCAATAACTGAGCACGCCAACGTGTGATTCCTCCGCGAAGATAGAGGAATTGTTAATGATTCGCCCACGGATGCCTTGGGCTATCATCACCTTCGCCACCGCCTGCGCGCACAGCAGAAACCCTTTGACGTTCACCGCCATCACCTTATCAAACTGCACCGGCGTGAGCTCAAGCAACGGCTGGCGGCCGAGAATACCCGCATTATTGAACAGAATGTCCACCCGATTAAAACGATTTAATGTCGTATCAACGGCCGCTTGAACCTGTTCCGGCACGGTAACATCCAACGGCACCGCAATCGCTTTACCGCCATTTGCGTTCACCTCAGCCGCAACAGCATCTGCGCTTCGTCCCCCGGCGACAACCACTGCTGCGCCTTCACGCGCAAATGCGAGGCATGCTGCCCTCCCAATACCGAGCGGTCCGCCGCCCCCCGTTACAAACGCCACCTTATTTTCAAAACGCATAATGCTGTCCCCTTGTAGGAGAGACCTCCCGGTCTCGATGTTGTAGGAGAAACCCCCGGTCTCGATGTTGTAGGAGAAACCCCCGGTCTCGATGTTGTAGGAGAAACCTCCCGCGTCTCAATGTTGTAGGAGAAACCCCCGGTCTCAATGTTGCCGTAGCACGAGGGCCCGTCCCTCGCGAAAGGCCCCTTTTAACCGTAGCACGAAAGGCCCTTCAACCGTAGCGCGAGGGAAAACCCGGCGAGCGCGAATCGCCGAGGGCTCCCCTCGCAAGGCCCTTTTAACCGTAGCGCGAGGGCCGTTACGCCGAAACTTTGTCATCTCTGCAGCCTCGCTGCAGAGATGTCCACTGTCCCTCGCGAAGCCCCGTAGCCCCTGGAGCCCGTCGCACGAAGCCCTGTCCGTACACCTCCCGAAGCAACTCCAATCGCCGAATTTTCGAGAGCTCAATCAACGGCGTGCTATTTGAAACAATCATCGTGTCCGGCCAGTCAAAACCTTCAGAGCCGTCTCCACTTCCGCCGCAAGCGTTTCCGCAGTGAGACTGTCGTCAAAAGGGGAGATGCCCGCCTCATACATCAGTTCGGAGAGCTCCCATCGCGAAACGTTCAGAAGCTTCGCGGCGCGGCCCGCGCTAATGTCACCGTGTCGGAGCAACCCCAACACGTACGCGGTCTTTGCTTTCTGCTCCGCGGCACCTTTGTGGCACAGGCAGCCCTCGGAAATTGGGAGCGTGAATCGCACCTCAACTTCGGGTTTTGTTTTCATAACGGTTACCTCGCTTTTGAGGACTACCTCTCAATTCAATACGAAAACTTCACCGCATCAGATAGCATACCACAAAAAACAACACTTTGCAAGAAAACATCTTTAAGGATCCCCAGGATCCGCGATTCAGACAGCCTTGAAGACCGACTGTTGCCGCGGCGAACGACTCGCATCCCAAATCACGGGCCACTGCTGAACCAAATTGTTATAGACTAACGCACTCGCCGAATCGTCCAATGCCTCATAATAACTATACAACACGCGCGCCAGACGCTCCGCCGAATCCTCCTGAGCCCCCATCGCGCGCAACACCGCCGCACACGCTTGGATACCACCGCCTACCGCAACATCCGACAGATGGAACGCCATCTGCTGGCATCCCTCCCACGCCGACACCTCATCGCTCAATTCACGCTCATAGTAATCCTCGCGACGGAAAAGTTTCACCCGTCCCCGTTCCGCCGTCAGCACTTTTCCATGCAGACTGGCGACATCAACACCCGTCGCGGTAGCGAGCAGCTGCGCCGTGCCGAAATCGCCCTCCTGATACCCGTGCTGCTTGAACCATGTCAAACAGAATTGCGTCGTCTTGTCCAATGTGCCGCTCTCTTCTTCATGGTAAGCGGTGATTTCGTCGTTGATATATTTCAGTGCCTCGCGAATCGGGACAATCTCGCCGCTGATGCGCATCACTTTGCTGTAGCGAGAATACACCTCCATACCGGGGCCGATGGCGGCTTGCGCCAGATCTACGGGACTTATCTTTGCGGTGCGGGTGAGTCTTCGGAGTGCGGGCGGCATCGCCTTTTTGAGTTCCGCCTGAAAGTTCCGAAGGGTGATGAACGGCGCATCTTCGGGCCGCGGCCTGCAAACGAGCACGATGGATGAAGCGAGGGCGTTTTTCCGTGACTTGAGTGCCTTTAGTTGTTCGGTGCGCATGGGCCATGTACCGACGATTTGAAAGCCTGCCTCAACAACAGCTGTCAGCATCGTTTCCCACCCGGTGGAGGTTTTGCCATCGCGTGCCTCCTCCTGCTGTTTGTAGGCATAGAAAATGGAGGACGGAAACTCGTCGGTGCAGTTCCGGCGTATCCGCAGCAGTGCCTTTGCCATTAATGCCTCAAAACGTGTATGGGAATCTTCAAACCGATTTTTGTTCACAATCATTTCTTCATCTTTCGGCGTTACTATGCCGCTAAACAGTGCCGGATAGGTGTCACGGAGCACCGGTCTCAGCCAGACATAAAAGAAGTCAGACAAATCGGCGTATCCGATGTTATCGTAGTACGGCGGATCGGTGACAATAACAGGCCCATCATCAGCATGCCTCGTAGTAGTTGCATCTGCTTGATAGGCCTCGCTGATGTTCGCTAAAGCAGGCAAATTCTCAACTGCCTTAGCTACTAACTTAACCTGAGACATCCAATTTTGTCTGGCATCGGAGAAAGGATTTGCCTCAGGAAAATTCCACCGCATTGGAATGAATTGGCTCGCGAAAACCCCAACAACACGTTCATTGGTGTTATACCAGAACGTGAAACTAGAGTGGCCGTCTGCAGCCCTTCCAACAGCTAAAGCAAGATAGGTGCAAAGAGCGTCTGCATAGTCGGTTCCTGCACCATCTTGTATCACACGGTTGCGAGCCTCTGACAGTAAATTGCTAAAAGTGGTAAGCGCGGTAAGCTGCCGCTCAGTGAAAAGTTGATGCCAATCGGTTATACCATAACCCTGCACCCTTAAATTCGCTGCATGATGTGGCAGTTTTCCCCTCGGTCTCCAACTTGCCGTGGCTTTGAAAGCAGCTTGAATGTCCGAATCGGTAGGAGAGATAAACAACTTCGTTTTTCCCTCGGCGACTACCGCTGTCAACGTTTCTCCCATTTTGCCCGCGCTTGCCTGCTCGCGGACATAATCTAATTTGACAGCACTTCCGCAAGCAACACAGTGCGCACCAGTGCGGTTGACAGTGCCGCGCTTCGGCACTCCCTCGGTATGACGCTGCACCTGCCATGAGATTTGATTTGATTCCCGATCCACAACCGGCTTCACCCAATGCTCATTCCCCTTTTTTCTGCAAAGTTGAAAAGTTTTCAGCAGCGGCATCTGGAGCCCGCACGCCGGATTAATACACGGCACAGTGCGCGCCCATAACCATGCTGCGACAGTCGCCTTTTTCCCATCGCGCAGTTGCACGTCCGGGTAAAGGTGGCCGATACGCTTGTGTGCCTCCTCGCGCACCCACGCACCATAGTAGCGGACATCGTTCGCCAAACCCGCCGTGCCGCGCCACCTGCCCTCTTTCACAATCCTGCTTGACGGCTGAACGTTGAGGTTCACGGGAGGAAGGTCGCGGAAGGGATGCGGGAGTTCAACCATAGCCTTTGTGATCAGCACCGGCAGCGGGTTCAAATCAGAGCCTCGCGCGCGAAGTCCGAGCCGCTGCGCCTCTAGCGGAATGGAGCCACCACCACAAAACGGATCGTAAACCGCGGGGCAGTGCTCACTGAGGTATCGCAACACCGCATCGGATGTCGCGGGGGCAGTCTCGCCGCGGTGACGTGCAATGGAACGGGCAATTTCATATCGCGCCGCCGCCAAGATATTCTCATCGTTGCTATTTTTCCAGACAACGAGCTGCCGGAGGAGGCCGTGGAGTCGGTTGCGTTCTGCGCCCTGGTCGCTCTCGGTAGGAAATTCATCCTCGCAAGAGCCCGGGTCATCCACCAGACTGGCAAAAATGATAGCCCGACAGGTTGCGAGCGGGCGGCGCGCCCAGTATCTGTGCAGTGTTGACGGATGCCCATGCGTCAGCGATGCATCCTTTGCGGATTCGCGATTGATGGCCTCCAATGGCAGGCTGACTTCAATTAATTTCTTTCGGTATGAGGACATATATCTCTCGCTGTTGTTTATCTAGCTGCGGGTCGGTCCGTTGAGGACGCATCCAGTCTGCCATAACCGCCGTGTCTCCGCTTAGGGTGTCGACTTACGGAATTGCAACAACGCTGCTCTGTTAATCATGTCCACGATTCGCACCATCAACGCCTTGCCGTTTGAATCGACGAGGTGCAAATCCTCGCCGAACTTGAAAGAGACAGGCTGTGTGTCGGCATCATTGATAGCAATGTTGTCGGCGTAGAGATACGTCCGTTTTCCGCTATCAAGAATAGGGTTTAACCGCCCCTCAAATTGTGGCAGGCAGCCGGTGCATAGTGGAAAGATACGTGAACCGCCATCGGGTAATTCTTGCAGCTCAATTGTCAGCACTCTCTCCGCCGGCACCCAGTCTTTTTCCACATACGCCTTGAAGCCGGGACATGCGGCGAAGACAGTCATCGGTAACTTGTTCGTATAAAGCTTGGGACAAGCTTGTCCCGTTTCGTCACTGAAAACTTGTTTCCATGTTGTATTTGGAAACAACACCAGCAAATCCACGTCTCTTACGGGTTTGCCTTTGCTTTCAACAAGGATTTTAGGTTCCATCTATTGTATTTCTCCTTCGTAGCACGAAAGGCCCCTTTTCACCGTAGCGCGAGGGAAAACCTGTCCCTCGCGATTCCTCTTGATAGATCGATGCATGGCGCAGCACAGGACCGCGCCCTACGGACTAAGGACCCCTTCAACCATCGCGCGAAAGCGGCCCCTTTTCACCGTAGCGCGAAGGCCCCTTCAACCGTAGCGCGAGGTCTTGTGCCTCGCGATGCCCAGATCGCGAAAAAAGACCCCTTTTAACCGCAGCGCGAGGGACAACCTGTCCCCCGGTAGGAGAGACCTCCCGCGTCTCGATGTTCGGGACATCTGCTCTACAGACCTAGGCACGGCGCAGCACAGCACCCCGCCCTACGGACTAAGGGCCCCTTTTAACTTCATCGCATCAGAATAGGATACCACAAAAAACGACACTTTGCAACCCAAAAAAAACCTTGCATTAAAACGTCATTTATCATATCATACTTTTATCCCGTATCAAGGAGAAGAAGTCAATGAGTCTTTTGGGTATTGATGTCGGCACAACTGGATGCAAAGTCATCGCGTTTCGTGAAGATGGCGAAATTCTCGCGCAAGCATACGGCGAGTACCCCCTCGTCCATCCCCAACCCGGCCGGTCGGAATTAGATGCGCATGTCGTCTGGGAGAACATCGCCGCCTGTATTCAGCAGGTTGCAGCGCAAACACACGCCGAACCGATTGAGGCTATCAGCGTCGCATCGCAAGGCGAAGCAGTCACACCCATCTCGGCGAACGGCGCTATCTTGGCGAACGCCATCACGACGTTCGATGATAGAACCGCCGGTATCTGCAACGAACTCAAGGGACAGCTAAGTCCGCTGGAAGTCATGCGCATCACTGGGATGCCGCCGAGCGACATTCACACGCTGCCAAAACTTATCTGGATGCAACGAAATCAACCCGATATTTACCGGCAAGTGTGGAAGTTCCTTGGCTTTGAAGATTTCGTCTATTTCCAACTCGGCATTCCGCCCGTGGTGGATTATTCGCTCGCCGCGCGCACGATGGCTTTCGATATTATCAACAAAACCTGGTCGGACGAAATGCTCGGTTTGGGGGATGTGGATGCAAACCTCTTGCCGAATACCGCACCCTCCGGCACTATCATCGGGGAGGTAAGCCCAAAAATCGCCGATGAACTTGGCCTGCCGAGAGGTGTCGTGGGAGTCACAGGAGGGCATGACCAGCCCTGCGGCGCACTGGGTGCTGGCATCATCCGCAGCGGCGAAGTGATGGATGCAACCGGCACCGTGGAGTGCATCGCACCCGCGTTCACCGAACCTGTCATCAATCAATCTATGATAGACGGAAATTTCGCGTGCTACCCACACGTCGTCGATGGGCTTTACGTCACGCTTGGATTTGTCTCCAGCGGCGGCGTTGTCCTCCGCTGGTATCGCGATACCTTCGCGCAGGCAGAAGTCGCGCAAGCAGCAGCAGAAAGCCGCGACATCTACGACATGCTCCTCGCCGAAATGCCGGATGAACCTGCCACGGCGATGTTGCTACCGCACTTTACTGGCTCCGGGACACCTTATTTAGATTTGGAGTCAAAAGGCGCGATTGTCGGATTGACGCTCTCCACGACAAGAGGCGAACTCGTCAAGGCCATCCTGGAAGGCATCAGTTATGAGATAAAGCAGAATCTCGCCATGCTACAAGAGGCCGGCGTTATAATTAACGAGGTGCGCGCCATCGGCGGCGGCGCGAAATCCGAAAAATGGCTCCAACTCAAGGCCGACATGTTCGGCAAAAAGGTGGTAGCACTAGACATCTCCGAAGGTGTCTGCCTCGGCACAGCAATTTTAGCCGGCACCGCCATCGGCAAATATGAGTCCGTTGAAGCAGCGGTTGCGCAGCTCGTCACGCCGCGTGAAGTCTATTATCCGCGTGAAAATGTCGCCGCGCATTACGATGAGAAATTGGCGGCATACGCGCAGATTTATCAGGCACTGCGTCCATTGAATCATCAATTCTCATGAAAAAACACATCGTAGGCATCGACATCGGCGGAACGAAACTCGCAACCGTCGTCGCCGATGAAAACGCCAACATCCTCTATAAAACGCGCAAACCGACGCTCGCAGAAAAGGGACCGGATTACGCCATCCAACTCCTTTTTGATATGGTTGACGAAACCGTCGCCGCTGCGGGTTTGAAACAGGAAGCAATCTCGGCGATAGGCGTAAGTTGCGGCGGCCCTCTGGACACGAAGACCGGGGTTGTCTACTCGCCCCCGAATTTGCCGGGGTGGGACGCGCTACCGCTCAAGGCGCGCCTTGAAGCCGAATTCCAGATCCCGACGACAATCGAAAATGAC
Source organism: uncultured Poribacteria bacterium (assembly GCA_958296135.1). GTDB lineage: Bacteria > Poribacteria > WGA-4E > WGA-4E > WGA-3G > AGPOR5. The sequence continues at coordinate 870,694 of CATQHZ010000001.1, read as the reverse complement.
GCGAACGCCAGCGCGCTCGCCGAATGGCGGTTCGGCGGCGGACGCGGCTACGATATTGTCCTCTATATGACGATGAGCACCGGCATCGGCGGCGGACTCGTCGTCAACGGGCAAATTTATCACGGGGCCAACGACAGCGCAGGGGAAGTCGGCCATCAAATCCTTTTACCGGATGGACCGCGGTGTGGATGCGGCAAGCGTGGGTGCTTGGAGGCGTTATGCGCCGGTCCCGCTATCGCGCGCCGCGCGCAAGAAGCTGTTCAGAAATCACCCAAAACCGCACTACTGAAATTAACCGATGGCGATGCACGGGCCATCAAATCGGAACACGTGCTTGCAGCGGCGCGTGATGGAGACGCATTGGCACTGCAACTAATAGAAGAAACCGCCTATTACATGGGATGGGGAATTGCAAACCTGCTCAACATTTTGAACCCGGACATCGTCTTAATTGGGACAATCGCGATGGCTGCCGGTGACTTATTGCTGCAGCCGATTCGGGAAACGGTGGCGAAAATGGCAATGGCGCGCCCGGTTGACGCAGCGCAAATCATGCCCGCGCAACTCGGGGAGAATCTGGGGGATATGGCCGCACTCGCGTTGGTAGTATAACCGGCCGGCACCTCCCTAGCCCGTAGCGCGGGGGCCGTCACGGTCACGCCTACAGAAAACGTGCGTGTAACTTTGTCATCTCTGCCGCCTCGCTGCAGAGATGTCCACTGTCCCCCGCGAACTGCTCATTTACATGGTTATGCAACAAACCCTCAATACCGTAGCGCGGGGGCCTGTCCCCCGCGAACCCCTGACATGGCGAGGGCCAAAAAACGAAGGAAAATTCCCTCGTACCACGGGATAGAGGACAGGAGCGAAGAACTTCATGGAAAGAATTCAGAACTACATTTCACATTTGCAAGGGGTTCTGGCACGATTAAACTTAGCAGACGTGCAAAAATCCATAGACGCAGTTATGGAGGCCTATCACGCCGATAAACAAATCTTTGTCATCGGCAACGGCGGGAGCGCGTCCACCGCATCGCACCTCGCTTGCGATTTAGGCAAAGGTACGAGCATCGAAGGGAAACCGCGCTTCCGCGTCATCAGCCTCACCGACAACGTCGCCACGATGACAGCGTGGGCCAACGATGTTGCTTATGAAGATGTCTTCGTGGAGCAACTCAAGAACCTCGTGAATCCCGGGGACTTGGTTATCGGCATCAGTGCGAGCGGCAATTCGGAGAACGTCCTCCGCGCGATGCAGTACGCAGCGGATATCGGATGCAAAACGGTGGCGTGGTGCGGCTTCGGCGGCGGCGACTTGGCAGCACTCTGTGACATCAGCGTCGTCGTCGACAGCGACCGGTATGGACCGGTTGAGGATGTACACCTGGTCTTGAACCATGTTTTGCACGCGTGGATTACTGAGGAATTCGCCTTTGACGAGGCAAACTATATGCGTCGTGCTCAAGAAAAGGCGATAAGTCAAGACCACGCAGGTGCGCTTGAGGACTATACAGAGGTTATCCGCCGAAACCCTGCCAATGCCACGGCTTACTACTGTCGCGGGAATATGAAATTTGAACTTGAGGACTATGCAGGTGCCATCCCAGACTATGATGAGACACTCCGCCTAAACCTGGGCGCGGGCCATGCTTATCGCTGGCGGGCGGGCGCGAAAGCACTGCTAGGTGACTACGCGGGGGCCATCATTGATTACACGGAGTTCATCTGCCGTGCGCCCAACGATGCCAAGGCGTACCTCGGGCGCGGCGATGCGAAGGTCCAACTTCGTGACTTTGAGGGAGGCATCCTTGATTTTGACGAATCTCTCCGCCTAAACCCCGACAATGTCACTGCATACTGTTGCAGGGCACGGGCAAAAATCCAGATTCATGACTATGTCGGGGCCCGTATTGACTTTGATAACGCGCTCCGCCGAGATCCAGAGCACGTTTCTGCTTATCGCCAGCGTGCCGACGCGAAGGGACTGATTGGGGACCATGCGGGGGCTCTCGCCGACTTTGACGAATACCTTCGCCGCACACCCGATGATATTGAAGCATACCGTTGGCGTGCAAAGGTGAAAGCGACCCTTAACGACTACGCAGGAGTTATCGCAGACTGCAATGAAACCCTCCGCCGAAACCCAGATGATGCCTCCGCTTATTCTTGGCGTGCTTTGGCAAAAGGGGCACTTGGGGACCCCGCAGCGGCTCTTGCCGACTGTGACGAGGCACTCCGCCGAAACCCAGAGGATGCTCGGGCATACGGTTTGCGGGCAGTGTCAAAAGTTCAACTTGAGGACTACGCGGGAGCTATTTCTGACTACACGAAGGTTCTCCGATACACCCCCAACCATGCCATCACCTACCATGGACGTGCCACAGCAAAAGCGCAGCTTGAGGACTATGCAGGTGCAAAGCAGGATTGGCAAAAGGCATTGGAACTCGCTGAGGCGGAGGGCAACAGCGAGTTAGTAGGATGGGCCCTGCAAAAACTTGCAGAACTTGAGGGATTGCGGCTCATTTTCTCTTGACGCGCGCCGCCCATTTGTGCTACAATTCCTACCGAATGGAAAAGAGGCAAATGAACATAACAGCCCGAGACCCGAGTGACAGCCCTACAACCCGACAAGAGGCAGGAGGTGCGCTCGCATGGCCTATAGCCATTTTACGCTAGAGTCAGTGCAGGAAACGTTTCACCTAGAACAGGTGAACGCGCCCGGCATCTTCGCGGGGATTGAACCAGTGGAGCCGAGCCCGCATCTCAAAGCAACGTTGGAACGAAATGTGCCGTTCGCCTACGCCATCGGCACCGAGAAGGCGCGCTCCGAAATGATTATCGCTGACATCCTCATCGAACTCTGCATCCACATGGACTACCGCATCAGTCTCTTTTCAGGGATTGACTTCAATGTCGATGCTCAGGCCGAATTAACCGGCACTTGCGATTTCGTGCTCAGCCTGTCGCCGGCGCAATTCGTTCTGGAGGCACCTGTCATCATCCTCGTCGAGGCAAAAAACGCCGACGTGAAACTGGGGCTCGGACAGTGCGCGGCGGAGATGGTGGCCGCCCAACGCTTTAATGCCCAACGAGGGAATGATATCCCCTGCATCTATGGAGCCATCACATCGGGCATCGATTGGCTCTTTCTGAAGTTGGAAGGCGACAAACTCCAGATGGATATGGCGGTTTACACGATTGAACGATGTGACAAGATTCTGGGCATCCTTGCAAACATGGCGGCGCAGAAGGCGTAACAATCAACAGCATCTGGCGAACTTGAAAATTCCCTTGACATGCGACGCACGGATAATGTATACTATATTGAAAACGCTATAGTTCCAAAAAGGAGTCATTATCATGAAACGCGCACGAAAACTAAAAAACGGGGTGCCCTATCACCTCCTCATCTTAACCATCGGTTGCCTTTTCATCAACCACGGTGCGATGGCGGCGGATGAGGCACTCGTCTATGTCATTGACATTCGCAACGAAATCGGCAGCGGCGTGAGCTCCTACATCAGCCAAGGCATTCGCCTCGCCGAGGAGGCGGAGGCAGATGCCATCGTTTTTGATGTGGATACACCCGGCGGCCGCGTCGATGCCGCCGTCGATATTATCCGTGCCATTCAGGCGACGCAACTCCCGACTATCGCCTTTGTCAACAGGCAAGCCATCTCCGCAGGCGCAATGATATCAGCCGCCTGCTCACAGATTGTGATGGCATCCGGCGGCACCATCGGCGACTCCGCACCCGTGAACATTCAAGGTGAAGAAGCCGGCGAAAAAGCCATCTCCTACATCAGAGGAACTATACGCGCCACTGCCGAACGGCAAAACCGAAACCCAGATATCGCCGAAGCAATGGTGGATAAGGAAATCGTCCTCGTCAGACTACCCGATGGACATATCGTGAAACTGCTCCCAGAAGAATATCTCGAAGAAGCAGAAACCGGACAGCAAATGGAAATTCTCTGCGCGCAGGGAAAACTGCTCACCATGACAACCCTGGAAGCACTCGAATACGAATTCGCCGACGCGCAAGCGGAAAATCTGTCAACATTGCTCGCACAATACGAAATCGTTGAGATTGACGGTGTCAAAATGGCACTGCATACGGAAGATGTCACGCGGAAACAAGAAGAACTCGGCGTAGGACAAGTGACGCGCGTGAAACCGTTGGAGGACGCGCAAGTCCAACGCTACGCAGTAACGCTGGCAGATAGCATCGTCTTTTTCCTCACAAGCCCGCTCATCAGCTCTGTCCTACTTTCGCTAGGGATGTTGGGCATCTTTATCGAGATTCGCACGCCCGGCTTCGGCATCCCCGGTTTCCTTGGACTGCTGTGCCTCGGGCTTTTCTTCGGTGGACACATGCTCAACCAGATCGAGGCCGAATGGGCGGCTCTCGCTTTCGTCATCGGCATCGCTTTAATCGTGCTCGAGGTATTCGTCATCCCGGGGTTCGGTGTCGCCGGAATCATCGGCATTACGCTGATGTTAGGCAGCGTCTTTTTTGTCTTTAAAAACGCTTACGAACTCGGCACAGCGATTCAGTGGCTCTCCCTCTCCGTGATTCTGACATGCACGATGGCAATCCTGGCAGCATGGCGACTCCCCAAGACACAAGCCTTCCGGCAGTTCGCGCTACCGACAGTCATGACAGCGGATAGCGGATACCATTCAGCAGGCTCCGAAGATTTCCAGAGCTACCTTGGGCAGACAGGAATCGCGTTGACACCGTTGCGGCCCGCGGGGAGTGCGCGGATTAACAACAAGCGGGTGGATGTCATCACGGAAGGCGATTTCATCGCACGAAACACCACCGTCAAAGTACTCGAAGTCGAGGGAGCTAAGGTTTTTGTTGAAGCACTTGAGGAATAATTATGTGGTTTCCAACACTGCTCATCGCGTTAGGCTTCCTGCTCATTTTTATTGAGCTCCTCATCCTGCCGGGGTTCGGCGCAGCAGGGGTGCCGGGGGTTGTGCTTGTCGGCAGCGGACTCGGCATTATCTGGTGGAATGTCGGGCTCTACTCCGCACTCATCTACGGCAGCATCGCACTGGTTTTCGCCATCCCAATAGCTATCATCAGCCTATCGCTGATTCGCGAAACGCCGATAGGGAACGTCTTCATCCTGAAAACCTCGCAAAATAGCAACGATGGGTTTCAGGCGATGCCACAGGAATTAACAACGTTGATAGGCAAATCCGGAAAAACCATCACGCCGCTGCGCCCAGCAGGCATCGCCCTAATTGATGGACATCGCGTGGACATCGTCACACGCGGCGAATTTGTCGACAAAGAAACAGAAATTGAAGTGATTCTGGTTGAAGGAAATCGGGTCGTTGTCCGAAGTTTGTAAATGGCATCGGACAAGGTTCGGAAAGCACACACGCCCGATGGCGACTGTAAGAGCGGATGTCGTTCACATCCGCCTGTCTCCATCGATAAAAAATGACCGGGGATTTCCTTAATCTTCATCACTCTTCATCAAAGCGCGCCTACGTGGAATTTGCTAAGAAATTGCGTAAGGCCTAAAGGAGAAACACATTATGGATGCATTTACGGGGATAGTTGCCCTCGTTATCTTAATTGTTGTTATCGCGTTCTTTTGGTTCGTCCCAGTCGGATTGTGGATCGCGGCGATTGCGGCAGGCGTGCCGCTCCGCATTTTTGACCTGGTTGGCATGCGACTCCGCCGCGTCGATCCGAACATCATCGTCAAAGGACTCGTCAGTGCCCATAAAGCCGGTTTGAAAATAACAACCGCCGAATTGGAAGCACATTACCTCGCCGGGGGGAACGTGCTGAACGTCGTCAGCGCGCTCATCGCCGCCGATAAAGCCCGAATTGAACTCACATTCCAACGTTCCTCCGCCATCGATCTGGCGGGAAGAGATGTCTTTGAGGCAGTGCAGGTGAGCGTCAACCCGCGCGTCATTACCACGCCGCGTATCAGCGCACTCGCATTAGACGGCGTAGAGCTCATCACCACCGTCAGAATTACGGTGCGCACGAATATCAACCGCCTCGTCGGCGGCGCAGGCGAAGAGACGATTATCGCCCGCGTCGGTGAGGGCATTATCAGTGCCATCGGGGCATCCGAAACCTACGAAGATGTACTGGAAAACCCTGACATCATTTCTAAAACCGTGTTAGACCGCGGACTCGATGCAGGCACCGCTTTTGAAATCCTATCCATTGATATCGCCGATGTCAACGTTGGAAAGAACATCGGTGCCGAATTGCAAGCCGAGCAGGCCGAGGCAGACCTGGTTGTCGCGCAAGCGAAAGCAGAGGAACGCCGCGCAATGGCCGTCGCACGCAAGCAGGAGATGACTGCCAGTGTGCAGGAAATGCGTGCCAAAGTCGTCGAAGCAGAGGCACGCGTCCCGCGCGCACTCGCCGGAGCATTCCGCGAAGGGAATTTGAACACTGAATAAAGGAGTACGAACATGGAACCAATTGTTGCAATAATCGCCGTAGGATTAATCCTATTTCTAGTTATCCTTACGTGGTTCGTCCCCGTCGGCCTGTGGATTACTGCCATCGCCGCGGGCGTGAAAGTGGGCATTTTTGACCTGGTCGCGATGCGCTTGCGGCGCGTTCCGCCGAAAGCCCTCGTTGAACCGCAGATTAACGCCACCAAGGCAGGACTCAGCCTCTCTCTCGATGACCTCGAGGCACACTACCTCGCCGGGGGGCGCGTCGGTAGCGTCGTCGCAGCACTCATTGCCGCCGATAAAGCGAACATCGACCTGGGATTCGCGCAAGCCGCCGCCATCGATCTGGCAGGCCGCGATGTGCTACAAGCCGTTCAGGTCAGCGTTACACCGGAGATTATCGACATCCCCGAAAGAAGCAGTACGAACGGCGGCATCACCGCTGTCGCACGTGACGGAATCCAACTGATTGTCAAGGCGCGCGTCACCGTCCGAGCGGACATTGACAGACTCGTCGGCGGCGCGACGGAAGATACCATCCGTGCCAGAGTCGGCGAGGGCATCATCACGACTATCGGCTCCGCGGGCAGCCACAAGCAAGTCTTGGAGAACCCAGTCCTCATCTCCGAAACGGTGCTGGCGAAAGGGTTGTCTGCCGGCACCGCCTTTGAAATCCTATCCATTGACATCGCCGATATCAACGTCGGCGAGAACGTCGGCGCGAAACTGCAGACAGACCAGGCGGAAGCGGAACTCAAAGTCGCGCGCGCGAAGGCAGAAGAACGACGCGCACGCGCACAAGCGGAAGAAGAGGAAAACAAGGCACTCGTCGAAGAAATGACTATCAAACTAATCTCAGCGGAGGCAGAGGTGCCGCTCGCTATATCCGATTCGTTTGATTCAGAACGGATGAGTGTCATGGCTTACTACGAGTTGCGCAATATCCTCGCCGATACGGAGATGCGGCAATCCATCGCCTCCCCGGGCGGCACGCAGGAGATAGACACGACGCGCTCGGCGCATTCGCTAGGATTGTCGTAGGATTGAAAGCATAAGTCAAGTACTATCGGCCCTACCGTAGCGCGAGGGCCGTCACGGTCACGTCTACAGAAAATGTGTTTGCTTTGCCTCGCAAAAGCAAACTACCTTACTTTAACGCTATCATATCTGCAGCCTCGCTGCAGATATGTCCACTGTCAAGCGCAAATCGCCGAGGAAAAACTTATACTTACCGTAGCGCGAGGGCCTGTCCCTCGCGAAGCACCGAGCAGAACAAGAACTCGCGACTGACGAAACTCTTAACCTACAGAAATGGAGAAAACCGATGGACAACATTTTGCAACTGCTCTTACCGCTCATCGTTGTCATTCTGACGTTTGTCTTGGGCAATCGCCGCAAAAAAGCCGAACGACAGCGGACACAGGAAAATGAAAGGCACGATGACGCGCCCCCCGATAACGAGGTGGCATTACCGCCCTTCATGGAGAGTTTTCCGTTTGAGACAGAAACACTCCCTGATTTTTTAGAGACTGAGGAAACGGAGCCAGCGCACACTGTCGAGGAACCTGCACCGCCGCCAAATGAGGAACCACCGCCAATGCCACCGGAACCTCGAACACCGGCGCGGACCGGCACGAAGCCGCTGCCGACGACTGTCCTCCCGGATCTGTCGCCGCAGACGTTCCGGCAAGGCATTATTCTGTCGGAAATCCTCGGCCGCCCCAAGGCACGCCGAACGAGGAATAGGATTTAAGCATAAGTCAAAAACTACCGTACCTACCGTAGCGCGAGGACCTGGCCCCGCCGGCCTTACCGTAGCGCGAGGGCCCGGCGATCGCGAATCGCCGAGGGTTCCCCTCGCGAAGCCTGGCCCTCGCGAAGAAGGCGTTATCGCAAATGAAAACGGTCGAGAAGAAAATGCACCGGCTACCTAAAAAAACCCTCCTATACCCCTTCGCCGCGCTTTTGCTGTTCACGAGTTGCGCGCAACACCCAGAAGAAATCGTTGAACAACAAGAACCAGCTGAGATAGCTGAGATAGAGGTGCCGCCCTACGCCCGCCATCTCAAAGGGTTCACAATCTGCCTTGACCCGGGACACGGCGGACAAGGACACATCCCCGACTATAAGCGCGGCCCGACAGGCCTCCGCGAGGCAGAAATCAATCTCCAAGTTGCCCTCTATCTGCGCGAGATGTTGCAAAATTCTGGGGTTACCGTCATCATGACGCGGGTTGACGATACCTACGTCAGCCTGCCGAGGCGCAGCCAGATTGCCAACGAAAGCCGCGCCGATTTTTTCATTTCGCTGCACCACAACGCCATTGAGAATAAGCCGATGACGAACTATACCTCCACGTGGTATCACGGCGATGCTGATGAGTCACGTCCAAGTCTAGATCTGGCGCGATACATTCAGCAAGCTGTCGCCGACGCGCTCCGTTTGCCCACTTCGCCTGCCACCGGGCTCTATTCAGATAAACTCGTCGCGGCCGCTGGCTTCGGTGTTCTGCGGCTGACAGAATGCCCAGCAGTAGTGTGCGAGGCATCTTTTTACTCCAATCCGGCGGAGGAAGCGAGACTGAAATCGGCGGATTACCTCAAACGCGAGGCATCCGGTTATTTTCTCGGGCTCGCACGTTACGTTGCAGCGGGTTTTCCGAAAGGCACACTCATCAAACCGCGGCCAGTAGGACCCAGTTCTCATCACGATTCCCCGGCAGTCACTCACACCAAAACCCCGCACCTCCAAATTCAGATTGCGGATGGGCTACACGAACGCGGCGCATGGATGCTGAAACGAAACCAGGTCTTCAGCGATTCCATCCAGGTCAAACTTGATGGCGTGAGCGTCCCTTTTCACTATCAGCGCGATGCGGATTTGATCGATGTCGTCGTTGAGAAACCGCTATCAAACGGCACGCATAGTGTCCAGACCGAGGTAGTCAACTATTACGGCAATCACAGCCTGCCTTCGCCGCAGTGGTTCAAAGTTGCACCGCCCGCTGAGAACATGCATATCAACGCGTGGACAGACACGCTGCCGTTTGATGGAAAAAGTTATGTCGGCATTTCTGTCACCGCGCTAGATGCAGACGGCCGCCCGATTGCCGATGACGAACCGATTTACGCGCGCACCCGGCGGCACTCCCTCCTCGTCGCAACACAGACGCTCTCCAAAAATGGCACGGCGCGCTTTTATCTGCGAGCACCTACACAGCCCGGCACAGCGACGGTGAAGGCCAATTATCGGCAGAAACATGCATCCGTGACAATTCGCTTCGCGGAGATTGACTACGGAATTGTCCAAGGACAAGTTTCGGATGCATACACCGGCGCACCGCTCCAAAACGTCTCCTTGCAGGCACCAAACTTGCAAAAAACATGCGCCACTAATCCCGAAGGGCACTTCTTCCTCGCAACGGACTTTGAAGGCGAGACGAGACTGTGCATTTCCAAAGCCGGTTATTATCCCGAGGCACGCCAGATTCACGTGCAACCGAACAGCACCACGGGCATCCATCACAATCTCCACGCCGTTGCAGGTGGCGCGTTCGCCGATACCGTCTTTGCGCTCGATTCACTCGGAAATACGCGTGAAACACAGGAACTCCTTGCCGCCTTGACAGAGATGTTGGAACTCGCCGGGGCCAAGGTCTACCGCATCCAAAAATCGTCTGCTAAAGCACGGATAGCGGCGGTAAACGCTATTCCAGAGGAGGGGTATTACCTCCGAATTCATCACGCGCAGCGGCGGAAAGGCGAACCTGCCGTCATCGCCGCGCATTACCGTGGCAATTACGACACTGAGATGTTTCTCAAGCAGGTATTGGAACAATTCAACGTACCGCTGCAGACCATCCAAGACACGGCAACGCCTGAAATCCAGCAGACGAACAAAATGGCGATGACGCTTGAACTCCGAACTGTAGGTTCCGTTGTCCAAGAAGCGCGTGCCATATTCTTCGGCGCGTGGCAGTTCCTCAAAGGCGGCGAAGAAATCGAGGATGAAGAACAGCAGCGTTTCATGGAATATTTACGTCGTTCAGTTCACTAGGAGGGACCTGTAGGAGAGTTCTCCCGGTCTCGATGCGTGTGGTATCGTCCCGCCTGAATCTCAGTAGGAGGGACCTCCCGGTACCGCCTGAATCCCAGTAGGAGGGACCTCCCGGTCCCGACATCTTGGCATCAAGTCCCGACATCTTGGTATCAAGCCCGAGAGGACTCTCCCACCGGCAAAGGAGGAAAATAGCCATGAACCTCACATTGAAAATGACGCAACTTCGACTCACCGATCCGTTCAAAATCGCCCGCCGCGCGCCAGATGCCTACCGGGAAGTTATCTCCGTCGAAATAGACAGCGGCAGCGGTGAAGCCGCGCCCGCGCGGTTTTACGGTGAAACGGTGCAGACAGTCGAAGAGGCATTGAAAATCCTCGCCCCGGTCATTGAAGCGCGCTTGCAAAACACGCCCACCGACAGACTTGACGCAATTCAGGACGTGATGGCTGACATTGAAACGACGCTAGGCGGCAATTACGCCGCGAAATCCGCGATTGACATGGCACTGCACGACAGACTCGGTAAAAAACTCGGCGTACCGCTCTACCGACTCTGGGGGCTGAACCCAGAGAAAACACCGCACACCTCGTTTACCATTGGGCTCGATGAACCGAAAATGATGGCAGAGAAGGCGCAACGCGCCGAAGCATATCCCATCCTCAAAGTGAAACTCGGCACCCCTCGAGATCTGGAGATAATTCAAGCCCTACGCGATGTAACGGATAAGCCCATCTACGTCGATGCGAACACCGCATGGCATCCGAAAGAGGCTGTCCGCAAAATCCGAGAACTCGTCCCATACGGCGTTGAATTGATTGAGCAACCTACGAGCCCTTACGATTTGCGGGGGCTCAAGTTTGTGCGTGACCATTCGGAGCTGCCCATTATCGCCGACGAGAGCGTCAAACGCGCCGCAGATATTCCCGCACTTGCCGAATGCGTTGACGGTATCAACATCAAACTCGTGAAGTGTGGCGGGCTGCTTGAGGCTTTGCGGATGATTCATGTCGCCCGCGCGCACGGATTGCTCGTGATGATTGGCTGTATGATAGAGAGTTCGCTCGGTATCACCGCCGCTGCGCATTTGGCACCGTTAGTAGATTACGCCGATCTGGATGGCAATTTGCTAATTGCAAACGACCGGTATGTGGGTGTGACTGTTGAGAAAGGCAAGTTAGTTTTGCCAAACGGGCCGGGGATTGGCGTTATGAAAACCGCAGCCCGAAAGAGGCCCCTTTCACCGTAGCGCGAAAGCGGCCCCTCTTAACCGTAGCGCGAGGGCCCGGCGAGCGCGAATCGCCGAGGGTTCCCCTCGCGATTCCTCTCGATAGACCGAAGCATGGCGCGGCACAGGACCGCGCCCTACGGTTTAAGAAGCGTTTTTAGTCACCGTAGCGCGAGGGCCTGTCCCTCGCGATCGTTCGATCCACACGAACCCGCCCCTTTCACCGGAGCACGAGCGGGAAGACCTGTCCCTCGCTAAACGGCCCCTTTTACCGTAGCGCGAGGGCCTGTCCCTCGCGATCGTTCACGTGACAAGAAAGCCCCCTTTTTACCCTCGCGATCTACCGAACGACACAAAAAACGACCGAAACCCCGGGGACACTGCCATCTCCTCCCCAGACCGAAGCACGGCGCAGCACAGGACCGCGCCCTACGGACTAAGCGCCTTTTTACCGACGGGCCCTTTTCACCGTAGCGCGGCGGCCTGTCCGCCGCGATCGTTCGATCCACACGAACCCGCCCCTTTCACCGTAGCACGAGGGAAAACCCGGCGAGCGCGAATCGCCGAGGGTGCCCCTCGCGATTCCTCTCGATAGACCGAAGCATGGCGAGGCACAGGACCGCGCCCTACGGTTTAAGAAGCGTTTTTAGTCACCGGAGCGCGAGGGCCTGTCCCTCGCGATCGTTCGCGCGACAAGAAAGCCCCCTTTTTACCCTCGCGATCTACCGACCGACAGAAAAAACAACCGAAGCCCCAGGACTTCGGGCCTCTTCTCTGCAGATCGATGCATGGCGCAGCACAGGACCGCGCCCTACGGACTAAGGGCCTTTTCACTGACGGGCCCTTTTCACCGTAGCGCGAGGGCCGTCACGCCGAAACTTTGTCATCTCTGCAGCCTCGCTGCAGAGATGTCCACTGTCCCTCGCGATCTCTCTCGATTGACCGATGCATGGCGCGGCACAGGACCGCGCCCTACGGACTAAGGGCCCTTTTTACCATCGCACGGCGCGGCACAGGCCCGCGCCCTACGGTAGAAGGGGCCTTTTCACCGTCGCGCGAATGTCTATCCCTCGCGATCGCCCAACCCAAACGAAAACAGCCGCAACTCCGAAGAGCCACGGCCGTTTTCTACATCGCGAGGGACAACCCCCGCCCTACATCTATTTCGCCTGCTGCTTCACAGCACCGAACGTCGTCAGCATCCGATTCGCCGCAGAGACTGGCCCCCGCAACATCCGCATCGCCAACGTCGCCGGCCGCCCATCAAACGCGACTTCCTCGATCTGATAATAGTACTCAACACCCGGCTTCGCAGACGTATCTGTAAACGTATACGTCTGACGCTCACCTGTCGTGCCAGCACCCGCAATTAACGTAGCATTCAGCAGCGTGAAACCGCTGTCGCGTTTCTCACTACGGCGCAAGTTGAAGCCAGCATTGTCAACTTCGGACTCCGTCGTCCATGTTAAGACAACCGCGCCGGCTTCATTCTGCATCACCGAGAAACTTGACAACTCCACCGGCAACGCACCGCCAGCGCGATACCCCGGCGTGCCGATGTCCTCGGCATGCCCATAGTGGAGGGCTTCCACGGCGAGTCGCTTGAGGTTCGATGCCAGAGCCCAACTCGCACGCTCCTTCCCTTTCAGTGCAACGCCGTTGTCGTAACGCCGAATCAGCGAACTCCGAACGCCTTCCTCAACACTCACCGGTAACGCCCACGCTGGCGCATCTTTCGTCCGACGATTACCATCAGTGTTGCCAACCTCGTCTACGAGGTTACCGTTGCTATCGGTAAGCTTCAGGTAGAACCCTTCCGCGCTCAGGAACGTATCCCGCGCAGTCTTAATGCGCAGGTTCCTCTGATGCAAATCCAACAGGTTGTAGACCCGCTCCGCAGGAAACACCGTGCTTGATGACGCACGCGCAGGCCCCGCGACGATGAGCAGCGTCTGATTCGGCTGAATCACCTTCTCCTGCAACGTCAACGCCACAATCGGCCGCCCTACCAAATCTTCCGAATCCACATTCTGGAACTCTAGTTTCCACCGATTCAGATTCAGTGCCTCCGTTTTCGACGCGTTGTAGAGCTCTATCCATTGCGGCAGTGTGCCGCCACCCGAATCGAACATCACTTCGCTGATGGTGATACTACCCTTCGGCGTAGCTGCTGCCGTTTTCACGGCACCATTCGGATACCCCGGCGTGCCACCCGTCGCAGCAGACTTCGAGACAGTCCTGTCATAGCCGATACCGGTGAAGGCGGCTTCCGCCCAGGCATCTTTGTGGTAACCCACAATATCTGCCTTCGCGCGCTGCCACACCTTACCAGAGCCGAGAGCCGATGCCGTATCGCCACCCGGTGCCTGACGCACTTGCAACGGCCACACGTAGGTATCATAGTCACCCGTCTGCTCGCGAACGAACGCATCCGTGTCACTGCCACCGCCACCGGCGACATCGACAAATGCCGCGTTCATACCGAGTTTCTCCTTCGCGTTCCGCAGAATCAACAGGAACTGCCCATCATCCGGCAAGGATAGCTTATCATCCACTAAAAACGCATGCGACAACCCTTTCTGCTCACCACCTGCCAGCGGCGTTTTATCCGGCGCACTGTTCGTGATGAGTAAGAGCCCATTCGCAGGCACGCTCACATCCGCGAAAACGACGAGCGATGTATCTTCCTTTTCCCCATCGGCCACAACCGAAAGCTCATAGTCTTTCAGGGATACCTCCGAACCCGTGACATTGCGGAGCTCCAGCCAGTCGTTTGCATCGCCGCTGCCATTGCCCAACTCGTTGAAAACAATGGGCGAACGTGGCACAGCAGACGCAGCAGCCTTCGGCGAAGTCTCCTCAAGGAAAAACGGCACAACCGGCAACACCAGGGTCTCCTGAACGACAGGCGAAACCTCCCGCCCAGACGTATCTTCCAACGGAGCCGGGTCTGCTGCCGGCACCGAGGGCGGCGCAGTGCCAGAAGCCGCCGCTGGCGCCGCTGTGCCTATCTGCCGCTGTTGCCCAGACAGCAACGTCGTCCCTGACGGCACCAGTATATTGACAGAGGGAACACGCACTGTCTCTGCCACCGGGTCTGTGGCTGCCACCGTATACGCAAACGTCACTTTCGTCGAATTCGTGTCTGCCGCCGCTGTCCAAACAGCATGCCGCGCATTCGCTAACACCTGTTCACCCACATACACCACCAGATACGGCGGGTTCGTCCCTTCATACCGCAGATTCTCCCGGGCATACGTCACCGACACTTCAATCTTATCCCCGGCGGCATGGACACCGGCTGCGGGCTTGACAATCTCCGGCGTTTCAACCACGCGCAACGGGTTGTCCACCGGCACCACTAACGTATGCGATGCCAGATTCCCGTTGCCCGCAATGTCCTGCGTGGCACCCGCCGGCAATTGGATAGTGACATCGCCGACGAAACCGAGCGGCGGCGCAACGGTGACACGATAGGCCGCTAGAGCCGGAATGGCAAAGCGGATGTAGTCCCCGCTTTTGAAATGTGCTAACCCGAGAAATTCCACCTCGCCCAGATAACTTTGCAACGAGGCACCAGACGCATCCGTGATAGTGATGTCACCGCTTGAAAACCCCGGCACTTCATCCGGGAAATATTCTGTCTGCGTCGATTCGTTCGCCTTGCCGCGATTATAGGTCCAAGGGGTGATATTAATGAAACTGAATACCACATCAAAATCCGCCGTCGCCGTGCCCGTTTCACCTGCAGACCTGTCTATCCACACTGTCGGCTGAACAGCATCCGTTGATTGCTCCCAACCAGCGAGGTAAAACCCGGGATAACCCGAGCCCTCATAAGTAAAGGCGTCCCCAGCAACATCTGTGATCGCCGACTCATTCCCCTCAAAGGGCTTCCTGATAAACAGACCGCCCCCAAAAGTCCGGTCGCCCGGCTGCACTTCATACGCAAAGGTGAGCACTGTCGGCGTGGGATCGGCAGCCGTCCCTTCTTGAGTGTCAGCAAGCGGCGCGTAACGCACATCTCCATCCCATTTGAACTCCAATGTGATGCTTCTATCCTGCACTCGTATCGGTTCGGTAAAGGCCATCTCGATTGTGATGATATCGCCGGCTTTATAGAAACCGTAGGTCTGCCGGTCGCTCCGATGGCCCGTCGTGATCTCGATATCCCCGAGCAGATACGACAATTCAACGGGATGTCCGACGGTATAGCAACTCACCAAGGCTGCATAACCTGCGCCCATGTCCCTCCAGGGGAGGTAACAATTCTGGTAGCTCCATGCATAGAGCGACTCCCCAGTTTGGGATGAGGGAGGCGTACTGCTCACGCGGAACGGGTTAGCGGTGACTTGCGGGACTCTGCCATCCACTATGGGATACTTGACATTTCTAGTGTCGAACGCGATCGCCGCTTGACCTGTCACTGGCCATCGGTTATTAGAAAAAGGGGTAGCCGTCGCTGAAGAATCAAGCCACCCACCGTCGGTATCAACGTCACCAACCTTCACCTTATAATAGTAGACAGCGGTAGCATTTGCAAGTACTGGATTGAACCAAGCGGGGCCTTCCAAGAAGACGTTAGGAGCCGGTGACTGTTTAATCCCGTCTGCGTTATTTGTCAGATCCGTTGGTGCTGCCAACCCGGCCGCATCAAAACCAGGGAAGTCTAACGTTGCGTACCAGACGCTTACATTCTGTAGATGAAGCACAATCGCGATGATATCCCCCACACCCGCCGTGACGGGGCTTGCGCTATCGTGGTCGTTGGAGTCAGTAATCTCGGTACCGCCGCTCACCGTGCCGTGGCTCGTACCGAGTTTCACGTAGCCATCCTGCCCCCTGTCCCACGGGTGACCCCGTACACGTGACACCCCGGTTTGCACCCCGGTTGGATAACCCGCATCGGCGAAGCTGGTCACCGTTTCTGGGTTCACGTAGATTTTAATGCCAGCTACTGATTCTACGGCTTGTGCGTCTATCGGTATGCCGAGCATCGAAACTATCCCGACGACGAGCAGCAAACATAAGAAAAAAATGGAATGCCTTTTCATAGGAAAATTCTCCTCTTAGAAAAATGAAATGAAATAAAATGAATAGGGAGTTTCCGCCCCACCGATTGCGGCGGAAACATGTAGGAGAGACCTCCCGGTCTCGACTTGCCTTAGAGTTTCCACCACACCGATTGCGGCGGAAACATGTAGGAGAGACCTCCCGGTCTCGACTTGCCTTAGAGTTTCCACCACACCGATTGCGGCGGAAACATGAAGAGTAGGAGGGACCTCGGGTCCCGATAATACCGTTGCCGCCGCACCGATTGCAGTGGAGCGCAGCAGATGTCGCAGTCTCGGAGAAAACAGGGTAACCGTGGGCGAATGCCCACGGCTATCCTGCCCCTTTATATCCCTAGTGGGGACAGAAATTTCCCCGGAACAACGCTGGTGGCCCTCGACGTTGCAGCCGACGGTGCAACGCGAAGAGCCCCGTGGCAGCCGCGTCCACGCGAACGTGAGCGGCTGCCACGGAGCAATGTGAGTCGCGCGCGTGCACCGCGCGCGGTTTTTCATATTGGAATTGTGAGCAAGGATATCCCCCCGGAGCCCCTTCCTGCCGAGTATATCGATGGTTAACGAGCGTAAAGTAATGGGGGGGGGGTGATCCGGTCTAGGGCATCGTCAACGGGACGCGCAAACGCAAACGGGGATACGGCGCGCAGCCGCGGTGGCTTCAGCGTCGCTTTCACAGATATCTGCAGGCGAATCGGGTGATCCGCGCGGAATTGAGTGTTCACATTCGTGCTCCTTTTTCGTGGCGTTAACTTTCATGCCCCTAATTAATGACATAGATATTATACCACATTTTTGCGCGCTTGTCAAATTAAAAATGTGTATTCTTTTAGATGCTATCATTTTTTTGCGATTCAAAACGGCCCTTTAACCGTAGCGCGAGGGCCTGTCCCTCGCGATCGTTCGCGCGACAAGAAAGCCCCCTTTTCACCGCAGCATGGCGCAGCACAGGACCGCGCCCTACGGACTAAGGGCCTTTTCACCGTAGCGCGAGGGCCTGTTCGCCGCTAAACGGCCCCTTTCACCGTAGCGCGAGGGCCGTTACGCCGAAACTTTGTCATCTCTGCAGTCCCGCTGCAGAGATGTCCACTGTCCCTCGCGATCTCTCGACCGACAAGAAAGGCACCTTTTCACCCTCGCGCAAGGACCTGTTCCTCGCGATTCCTCTCGCTAGACCGCAGCATGGCGAGGGACAGGCCCTCGCCCTACGGACTAAGGGGCCTCTTCACCGTCGCGCGAAACAGGCCCCTTTTCACCGTAGCGCGAGGGCCTGTCCCTCGCGATCTACCGACCTACACAAAAAACGCGCGAAATCCCGGACTACCGCCATCTCCTCTGCAGATCGACGCATGGCGCAGCACAGGACCGCGCCCTACGGACTAAGGGCCTTTTAATCGTCGCGCAAAACAGGCACCTTTTCACCGTAGCGCGAGGGCCGTTACGCCGAAACTTTGTCATCTCTGCCGCCTCGCTGCAGAGATGTCCACTGTCCGCCGCGATCTCTCGACCGATAAGAAAGGCCCCCTTTCACCCTCGCGCGCGGGAAAACTTGTTCCTCGCAATCCCTCTTGATAGACCGATGCACGGCGCAGCACAGGACCGCGCCCTACGGACTAAGGGGCCTTTTCACCGAAGCATGGCGCGGCACAGGACCGCGCCCTACGGACTAAGGGCCTTTTAATCGTCGCGCGAAACAGGCCCCTTTTCACCGTAGCGCGGCGGCCGTTACGCCGAAACTTTGTCATCTCTGCCGCCTCGCTGCAGAGATGTCCACTGTCCGCCGCGATCTCTCGACCGATAAGAAAGGCCCCCTTTCACCCTCGCGCGCGGGAAAACTTGTTCCTCGCAATCCCTCTCGCTAGACCGCAGCATGGCGAGGGACAGGCCCTCGCCCTACGGACTAAGGGGCCTTTTAATCGTCGCGCGAAACAGGCCCCTTTTCACCGTAGCGCGAGGGCCGTCACGCCGAAACTTTGTCATCTCTGCCGCCTCGCTGCAGAGATGTCCACTGTCCGCCGCGATCTCTCGACCGATAAGAAAGGCCCCTTTTCACCCTCGCGCGCGGGAAAACTTGTTCCTCGCAATCCCTCTTGATAGACCGATGCACGGCGCAGCACAGGACCGCGCCCTACGGACTAAGCGCCTTTTAATCGTCGCGCGAAACAGGCACCTTTTAACCGTAGCGCGAGGGCCGTTACGCCGAAACGTTGTCATCTCTGCAGCCTCGCTGCAGAGATGTCCACTGTCCCTCGCGATCTCTCGACCTCCCAAAACGCCCCTTCTACTCGCCGAGGGGAACCCTCGCGATCGGTCGAACCCCACGGCAGCCCCCGCTCCCGCGCCACGCCTCGGGCACCCCATATTACTGACTTGACCGCGTTCCCCTAAATATGCTATTATATCCCCATTTACAACGGAGAAAAAACACCATGCGCATTCTTTGTGCGAACGTAGGTAGCACCTCGTTCAAATACCAAATCATTGATATGACAACCGAAACCTCACTCGTCAAGGGCGGTGTGGAACGGATTGGGAATTCGCCATCGGCGTTTACGCACGCCGTGCCAGGCAAACCGCCACGCGAAGGTGAAATCGACGCGCCGACGCATACCCATGCCATCGCACACGCTATCAATCTCATCACCGATAAGGAAGTCGGCTGCATGGCAGCCCTGAGCGAATTGGACGGTGTCGGATTCAAAACGATTCTCGCGAAAGGCTATTGGCGTTCAGCGCGGATAACCGAAAATGTCATCGCGGCACTAGAGGCCTCCACGCCGCTCGCACCGATGCACAACCCCGCCTATATCGCCTCGATTCGGGCCTTTCAGGAACTGCTCCCGACGATGCCGCTTGTCGCTGTTTTCGAGACATGGTTCCATCAAACTATCCCGGATTATGCCGCCGAATTCGGCGTGCCGCGCTTTTGGGTGGAACAGCACGATATCCGCCGATACGGATACCACGGTGCCTCGCATCGTTATATTGCTGAACGCGTGCCAGAAATGATGGCGCAATCGGGAGATGAATCGCAACCGGGAGGGCGCACCCACAGGATTATCTCCTGTCACCTTGGCGGGAGCTCGTCACTCTGTGCCATCAAGAACGGAAAATCTATAGATACATCCATGGGCACTTCTACGCAATACGGGATGATCCAGTCCACCCGCTGCGGCGAGTTGGACACGTTCGCCGTGCTGTATCTGATGGACAAAGAGGGGGTGTCTACCGACGAAATTCGTCGGCAGCTGATTGAAGAATCGGGGATGAAAGGCATCTCCGGCACCAGCGGCGATATGCGCGATGTGGAGACGGCGATGCAGGCGGGCAATGACAATGCGCGACTCGCACTAGAAACTTACGTCTACGGCGTGAAAAAATATATCGGCGCGTATATCGCCGCGCTCGGCGGCGTGGATGTCATCGCTTTTGCCGGCGGCATCGGGGAGAAGAGCGCGACAACGCGCGCAAAAATCTGCGAGGGACTGGAATGGTGCGGGATTCGGTTGGACGCAGAGAAAAACCGGCAGGCGACTGGCGAAGCGGATATTTCCGAGAGGGATAGCCGCGCCAAGATTCTCGTCGTCTCGACGAATGAGGAGATTATCGTCGCGCGGGAGACAGCGCGCGTTCTTTCGGCGTGACATGCCGGTACCGTATCCCCTTCCCGTAGGGAGGAGTCGAATCTGTTTTCCATCTCTCGTTAGGGCGCGTTCCCTGTGGCAGGGTTACCCCGCTCCGTCACAATCCGTGGTCTGAGGCGTTCGTTCTCCGCCTGCAACTGAGCAACCTCCGCTTGCAGTGCAGCGTTTTTCTCCTGGTCTTCACGCCGGGCATCCCACTGCTGCTTGAGCATCCACAGCAGCACCATTACCAGCAGCCCTGCCACAACCAGCAGCGCATTCGTCTGCGCCCGCATTTGAGCACCCTGGTCGGTTATCCGGGCCCCCTGCCCGCGCACCTCGCCCTTCAGCTCGCCGACTTCACGCTGCAAAGCCATAACATCAGCCTTCAGTTCCCTGAGTTCCCTCTTCACCTGGCTGAGCTCGTTGATTATCGGTTGCAGGAGCCGCTCCACCGCTTGCAAATCTTCCGCCGTGAGCGCGCCAAACGCCGGCGAGGTTACCAAAAACAACCCTATCAGCAAAACAACAATGATTTTCATTTTTATCCCTCCGTTTGTAGGCGCGCAGCCAACACACCACTTTTGCTTCTAACGTTCTTCACATCAAATACTCGCGCTCCCGGAAAATGCGGCTCGCCAGCCATAGCAAGCCTACCGTCAGCACGCAGACAACTAGAAACGCCACCCACACCGATGGCGGTTCGTTCCCGCGCAGGGCAATTAACTCCGGCGACAGCTTGTAATCGGGGTAGAGCCGCAAGAGATAATGCGCCATAGAGAGCCGTTTGATACCCATCGGCATCATCGGTTGGATTGTCAGATTTTCCCATCCCAAGACGAACAGCAACCCCCACAGCACCGGGTGTTTAAACCGCACCGCCAAGACCGCGGCGAGCGCACCGTAGGTAAGCAAACCTAACCCCAGCGCGGCAGAATAGAGGAAACTCATGCCGATATGGAAAAAAATACCGTTTTGCAGCTTTGAATGCGTAACTACAATGCACGTCAGTATCAAATGCGATGATGCGATAAGCGCAACCGTGCCAACGAGATAGGCGGCAAACTTGCTCAGCAGCACGGCCGACTTGCGGAGCGGCCGCATTTGGAGATAGGTGAGCCCTTTTCCCTCAATCTCATCGGAGATAATCGCCGTCCCGTAGAAAATGGAGCACAAGTTCGTCAAAAGTCCGTATAACCCCAGCGTCATCTCTGGAATAAAGCGGTTCACGCTCCCCGCACCGCGCGCCATGAACCGAAACACGAGCGCGACAACCAGCGTCAGCACGCACCCAAGCAGAATCAGCATCGTGCGCCGACTCCAAAACATCTGGCGGAGTGTCACCTTAAACAAGGCGATATAGGCAGGAAACGAATGTGTGTTGATAGCCACCTATGGTTTACCTTTCGTGGGCAGAATGTTGTCTATGACAGGATTTAAATCCGCCACTGGTAGCCGCGGTCTCAAACCACGCCTACCGGGTTTGTTCTACGTAAGTCTTATATGATAATTGTAGCATGCACCTGCAGATTTCGCAAGGGTTTTTTAATTTGCATCTTTTTGTGGATTTTGCTATAATAATTCTTAATCTAAATTACGTTCAATTGTCTCCCTCTGTAGGGCTCGTTGCAGGTAGCAGAAATACGCACGAATCTGTGCTAATGCGGAATAATCTGCACGTTCTAAACCTGTTCGGGCTCCGGATGTCACTAGCATCGGAGGGTTGCAAACCCGAACTACAGAAGTGAGTTGAGTATAAGGAGGTTTGTTTATGCGAACTATTGTTTTATTGGCACTATTTTGCCTCATCGCCTCGCCGGTGTTCGCCCAGAAATACATCAGCTGGGAAGCAGAGAACTTTGATGCCTCAAACGGCGACAAATTCGAGGTATTCAAGGCACCGTCAGACCAGGCGGGGAACGCCGCCGAAGGCATTGATGACTACACCGTCGCCGAAGCATCCGGCGGTGCCTTCATCGGCTCCGCTAACGGCATCGGTAACGATGGAGATGCCTGGGTGAAATATGAATTCTCGGTGGAAGCCGACAATTGGCACTTCTGGGGACGCATCATCGCTCCCTCCGTCGCCGATAATTCCATGTACTGGGCGTTTGACATCGCCGATGGCGACGCTGTCTCAAACAACAACGCTACCATGAACATCTGGGATTTCTTTGAACAAGAGGCACTCCGGGTGAACTATACTACCGAGTGGGTCTGGTTCCGGTTGAATACGCGCGACGGCCCTTTTGAAGGCACCGAGCTCGTCCAACACGGCGATGACCCGGTCCCAGTTGAATTAGCGGATGGCGAACATACGTTCCATATCGTCCACCGCGAAGATGGCACCTACATCGACAAAATTTTCGCCACAACAGATGTCGAATTCAATCCGAACGAGACAGACCCGCAAACCGCAGTTGAGCCGCAAAACAAACTGGCGACAACGTGGGGCGCGCTCAAGGCGAAATAACGCATTTTCCTACTCACCTACCGTAGGATGGGAGCATCAGCTCCCGCTCTACGGTGTGGGAGGATTCATCATGGACAATCTCTTTTTCAGATGGTGGGGATGCGGCGCGTTTGACGCACGCCTCGGGGATATCAACATCGCGTTCGACCCGTACCTGTTCAATCAGAACCTCGCCGATGCCCAACCCATATACGACTACATCTTCATCTCCCACGAACACTTCGACCACTGTCACCCCGAAACTCTGCGTCAGCTGTGCCGCGGCGCGCGTTTCAAAAAACTATTTGTCAATATCGGCTGTATCACGCCCGCGGAACCGATTGATGAGAAATACGGAGATGCCGCTTTTGAACGCGACCTGCCGATTACCAAGCACGTCCCCGCCGATAAGGTAGAAGTGCTTTATCCCGAATATCTCAACGCGACGCAAGGCGCATCGCGCCAATTTCCCGGAAGAACAACGGCAGACCTCGGCGTAATTCAAGTTGAGACGATCGAAAGCGGCGAAAATCAGAGTCCGCAACTGCCAACAAACGGCTATCTGATAACGCATGTCCCAAAGAATATATCTATATTACACACCGGCGATTTGCATGAACCTTACCCCGCGCTAGCAAATCTCCGCGGCAAAGTCGATTTTCTAATTCACATGAAAACCGGCATCGGGGAGGGACTTTCACATCGGCTGATAGAGCTGCTGGCACTCATCCAACCCCGTTTCATGATACCGACGCATTACCGCACCGACCGGCACGCCGACCCGATTCCTGCCGGACACTGGCCCCCCAATGTCACCGATACCATGGCGTTTATTGAGTCGATGCGTGATATCGTCGGTGATAGAACGCGCCTGCTGCCTTTCACCGCCGGCATAGAATACGAGGTGCAGATGCCAGAGAAACAAGTTATCTGGAAGTGGGAATGGTTCAACACGTGGGATGTGCCACCTTGGCGCAATGGTTAGCGGACCGGACTGCAGCGAAAACGCTGCCGCCAGCGCACCCGCCGGAGAAAAATTAGCCGTTTATTTCTTTAATCTTCACCTGATCTTGACCCGTTTGCAATCTGGCGAGCGCAGACAACAGAAAAGGCGAACTGAATCGTTCTGGGGTTAACGGCATTGGATTTGCAATTTAATCGAAAATCGTGGTATCCTATAGACACATCGAAAAAGGAGGACGTTTACAGTGCGAACAACCCCACGCCTCCGCGTCGCTTTCTACGGCTGTGGAAACTTCGCAAACCGAACCCGAATCCCAAACCTCATGCAACTCGGTTCGGTTGACATCGTCGCCGTGTGCGATAACAACCCCCAGACGGCGCAGGAAACTGCATCGCGCTTCGGCATCCCGCGCGTTTACCACAGCGAGAACGGTGGGGCCCACGAAATGCTTGACACCGAAGCCATCGATGTGCTATACTCTATTGTGCCGGCTTATGTGCGCACCGATGTTGAAGTCACCGCCGCCGAAAAGGGCATTCATCTCTTCAGCGAGAAGCCGCAGGCACTCACCATGGAGGTTGCCCAGCGAATTGACAACGCTATTCAGAAAACCGGGGTCATCAGCACTGTCGGGTTTCGTGAACGGTATCGGCCGATTTTTCAAGAAGCACACCGGTTTCTGGCAGACAAGCACATTGTGCATATCCGCTTCCAGAGCTTCGGCGGACTCCCACCTGCTAAAAGCAAGGAGCCACAGACGTGGTGGGCAGAAATGGATAAATCCGGCGGCCGCGCCCTCGACTGGGGCGTGCATGCAACGGATTACAGCCGGTTTATGACAGGTTTAAACGTCGCGCAAGCGCAGGCGTTCTACTGTGAACGGACAGCATACGCGAACGCCTTGTCATCAAGTTTTAATTACCGCTTTGACAACGGCGCAACGATGACGCTCAGCTTTGTCTCCGCCGGACAGAGCCCAAAGGCGGAACCGTGGTTCACCGTCTTCTATGAAGGCGGCTACCTCGCAATTTACCGGTACGAGCGGCTCGAAGTGAACAACGAAGTTGTCTATCAGGCAGACGAGTTTGACCCGTGGTTAGAACAAGACAGCGTTTTTATCCGCGCTGTCCAGACAGGAGATGCAAGCCTTCTCCGTAGCGATTACCACGACGGACTCTTCTCTTTAGCCCCCGTCTTGGCAGGATGGCACTCTGCCCGCCGAACTGGGGAATGTGTAGATGTAGCAGCCTTCATGGCTGAAAGATAATTGGCTCGGTAGGCGCGCTTTCAAAGCGCGCTTACAGACTGAGGAGAAACATAAAAACATGGACGCAAAATTGAAGAAAATCCAGATCACGCCGATGAAATTTGACAAAGACGGCGAAGTGCAGAAGGAAGAATTCGCAACGCTCACCATTGAAGTCCCGATGGATAGCACCGGACAGCGCGCCGCGATTCTGCACCTCTGCGAACTGTTAGACCAGGAGTGGATCGTCGTTGAAGTGGAGGGCAAAAAAGTCATCGCGGTAGGCACCGCCTAAGGAAGAGGAGGGAGGCATCAGAGCCCTCTGACGCGATCTGTCCGGTGGCTTAATTGCGTCAGAAACCTCACAATGCTAAACCCGAAAAATATGAAGAAGCCGCTGCTCTTTACCCCCGGTCCTACGCCACTTCCGCCCGAAACGTCGCTGGCGATGGCGCAACCGATCGACTATCACCGAAGCCCTGCCGCCGCGGCGTTAATTCAGGATGTGCTAGAGAAACTCAAGCACGTCTTCCAAACCGAGAACGATGTGCTGTGCCTCACCACGTCCGGCACGGGTGCCATGGAAGGCGCAGTTGCAAACCTGCTATGCCGTGGCGATAAGGTGCTTGTCATCCGCAGCGGCAAATTCGGCGAACGGTGGAGCGATATTTGCACCGCATACGGCGTTGAAGTTATCCCGATTCATGTAACATGGGGTGAGTCGGTTGAGCCATCCGTGGTGGCATCTCACCTCACCGCGTATCCAGAGGTGAAGGCGGTTTTCGCTACGCTTTGCGAAACCTCAACCGGAGCCTTGCATGACATTGAGGCATTGGCGCAATTGACGCAGGTTCGTCCAACGCTGCTAGTTGTCGATGCCGTCAGCGCGCTCGGCGCGGATGACTTGCAGATGGACACGTGGGGCGTAGATGCCGTCGTATCCTGTTCACAAAAAGGGTTGATGACACCGCCCGGCATCGCCTTCGCTTCTCTCAATGCTCGCGCGTGGGAGGCTGTCGCACGTGCCGATTTGCCGAAATACTATCTGGACTTCCGCAAGGCACGCGACGCGGGTAGCGAGGGTTCTACCCCCTACACGCCGGCGATAACGCTCATCCACGCGTTACAGGCATCCCTCAATCTTTTATGTGCCGAAGGTATCCGGAACACCATTGCTCGGCACGCGCGCTTGGCGCAAGCAACGCGAAGTGCCATCGCTGCACTCGGACTACAGCCGTTCGCAACGCGCCCCGCAAATACGTTAACTTCAATCCGTTTGCCAGCAGAAGTTGATGGAAAGGCGTTCATCGCACTCATGCGAGAAAAACATGGGATTACCTACGCCGGCGGGCAAAGCCAATTGCGCGGAAAAATCGCCCGCATCGCGCACCTCGGGTGGATAAATGAAAACGATGTCATTGTCGCCATCGCTGCGTTTGAGAGAGGCTTGGTAGAAGTGGGATGCAAGCTGCCGCTGGGTGCCGGTGTCGCCGCCGCCCAAGAAGTTTTGAGTCGGTAGAAAGGATTTCTCCACGCCGAAAGAGGCAAGAGGACGCAAGTCTTGACAACGTCAAGATGGCCTGAACCGAAAAGTGCCCACGCGTCAAAACCTTCAACCACCGCCAGGCCATACGAAAAAAAATGCATAAATCGATGCTGTCACTCCCTTTGGGGAATACAGAAAAAACAACGCTTTTTGATGCAGCTTACGAACGCCGAAAGCACCCGCTGCTCTCCGATACGTTGGAGCGGCTCCGCCCCATCTATAGTCAGGCAGAGTTGAACGTCTTGCGCATCGACAGCACGAGCCGCGAGGTGTTGTCACAACGTTCCGGGCGCGGGTTTGTGAATCGCGATATTCTTGAGACAGTGCTTGGAAATTTGCTCGAGTGCATCGCACCCGGCTCGCATAACGCGCCGCACCCGCATCACCAAAAGCAGAAATTCGAGGCAGCTATCGAAGAAGTAGCAGACCAGCTTTACGCCATGGTAGCGCAATCTTTTTTAGCAGTCGCCGACGAAACGCACCTCAGTGTCGCGCTGGAGACTGCGTTCTCACTGCTCTGGGAGCTGCCGCGGTTAAAAAGCCGCGCACTGTGGAACCGATTCGCTTCCCTGAAGGACCCGGCCGTCTGGGATGCCTATCTTCTCCACACCGGAATCTCTCGTGAAAAACTGGCCGCGCTCAACTTTCGCGCGAAAATTGATGAAGCGATTCAGGAACGCACCTTTGAACCGTACCAAGATTACCTCGCCACGCTGAATCTCGCCGACGATTTGGCAAAAAAAATCTTGAACTACCAGTTGCAACTCGTCATCAGCACTTACCCCGGCTGGCGCGTGTTATTTTACCACGATGTAGCGCACGCTTTGACGCGCAGCGGGCCCGCTGCGGACAACTCGGATATTCACCGAGTGCCAGTGCCACTGTTACCGCGCGCTATTTCGGAACTCGGCGGACGTTACTATCAGGCAGACCTTCACCCGGAAACCCAAATAGGCGATGCCAATCTCCTGGAGCATCCGCATCGTGGGGTGACAACAGGGCAAACCGGCATCATCGGCTCAGGGTGCGTGATTTATCCATGCACACTCGGCGGCTTGAGCGTCAAAGTGAAGCAACGGCACCCTGTCATCAGCAATTTCGTTGAGATCGGCACGGACACCAGCCTCCTCGGGCCGGTGCAAATTGCAGCACATTCCACTGTCGGCACAAACACTGAGATTTACGGGTTTGTTGAGATTGAGGAGCAGTGCCGCATCGGCTCGTCAGTTGTCATCGGCACTATCCGCGGTGCCTCCGAGCATCCCGGTAAGATTTATATCGGCGATGGCGTGCGCATCGGTGACGGCACGATTATTGAAAATACGTCAGAAATGGATCTAATTATTCCGAACCGTTCGCAGATACCCGCGCGCAGTCACGTCGCGAATGACGGGTTTGGCTTCCCGCGATATGTCAGCTGATTGTCCGAGCGGATGTCTATCTCCGCCCGTTCCCATCGCTAGGTTGACGTAAGTCCTAACGAACTTAACCATACCTACACTCCTACAAAAAACATGAAGAAAATCGAACGCGCTTTAATGAGCGTTTATGACAAAACCAACCTTTTAGAGATAGCAAACGTCCTCGCCGAGCGCGGGGTGGAAATGTTGTCCACCGGCGGCACGGCGCGACACCTCCGCGAAGCAGGCATTGACATCATTGATGTCTCTGACTACACAGGGTTTCCGGAGTTGTTCGATGGCAGAGTCAAGACGCTCCACCCGAAAATCCACGGCGGGCTCCTCACGGAATGGGATAATCCGGAACACAGCACGCAAGCGGCAGCACACGGCATCACTTCCATCGATTTGGTGATATCCAACCTCTATCCGTTTGAGGCAACCGTGGCAAGACAGGATGTCACACTCGCCGAAGCGATTGAAAATATTGACATCGGCGGCCCGACGATAATTCGCGCCGCAGCGAAGAATTATCGGCACGTCGCTGTCCTCACTGATGTCAGCCAATATCCGCGCGTTATCTCTGAACTCGCCGCGAACGATGGATGCCTGTCAGAGGCGACACGGTTCGACCTGGGGAAAGCCGCGTTTGCCCACACCGCGCATTATGATGGCGCGATTGCTGCGTATCTTACTGACATAGCGCGCTTGGAAAGCACGCCTACCTCAGAGGAATTCGGGGAGACGCTCACGCTCCGTTTCAAAAAGGCAAGCACGCTCCGCTATGGCGAAAACCCGCACCAACGCGCCGCCTTCTATCGCACCGAGAACGCACCGGAACCGTGTGCCGCATGGGCAAAGCAGCTCAGTGGACAACCGCTATCTTTCAATAACATCCTCGATTTAGCGGCCGCGCTGGAGATAGTCAAGGATTTCGCGCAACCGGCGTGCGCGATTATCAAACATAACAACCCATGCGGGCTCGCCACTGCTGAAAACCTGCAGGCAGCGTTCACGAACGCGTTGGAATGCGACAGGGTTTCGGCGTTCGGCTCCGTTGTCGGCCTAAATCGCAGGATGACAATTCAGACAGCGAACACTATCCGCGAAGCGGCAAACGCAGGCGTTAAAATCGACGCGATTATCGCGCCAAGCTATACCGAAAAGGCACTGCGCGCGCTCTCGCGCGTCAAACGCCGCCCGATTCTGGAGACAGGCGCGTTACACCAGACAGACTCTGTTTTGCAGATTCGGAACGTTACGGGTGGGGTGCTGGTTCAGACACCGGATGCCCACGAGATGCAGGCTGATGCGCTACAAGTCGTAACGAAGCGCGCGCCTACCGATGCCGAGGTAGAATCTTT
Organism: uncultured Poribacteria bacterium; assembly: GCA_958296135.1. Taxonomy (GTDB): domain Bacteria; phylum Poribacteria; class WGA-4E; order WGA-4E; family WGA-3G; genus AGPOR5. The sequence goes on along the minus strand of CATQHZ010000001.1, from coordinate 841,301 downwards.
ACTTTTCGCGTGGCAGGCATGCAAACACGTCAAATCCAACTGCATTCTGCTAGCGCGAGGCACACAAACTGTCGGCATCGGTGCCGGGCAGATGAGTCGGGTGGATTCGGCCATCATCGCTGTCCGCAAAGCGGGTGAGAAGGCGGAGGGCGCAGTCCTCGCATCAGATGCCTATTTCCCGTTCCCCGATGGGGTTGAAATCGCGGGTGAAGCGGGTATCTCTGCCATCATTCAACCCGGCGGCTCCGTCAATGATGAACCGGTAATCGAGACAGCTGACGCTTACGGCATGGCGATGGTGCTTACAGGCGTGCGGCATTTCCGGCATTAATCCGCGATTAACTGGTAAAGCCGGAGTCGCAGTTTCAAACCGCGCCTATGGGATGTGTCTGTTTTGTGAGGACGAAGAAACGTCATCCTGCAAATCCTGCGCAACTTCACAATTTGTTCGGGAATATGCTATAATAAAATCAGATTCCGTTTTTAAGGTAGGATTGCTGTGAACAGACCTTTGGGCAAAAAGCCAAACATCGTCCTCGTCGGGTTTATGGGCACCGGGAAAACTTCCATCGGGAGGCGGCTCGCCACGCAACTCCGCATGCGCTACGTTGATACAGACGATGTCATTGAGCAGGACAACCGGCGACGCATCAGCGACATCTTCGCCGAAGATGGGGAAGCAACTTTTCGGCAACTCGAAAGCAAGGCAGTGCGCAAAGTCTCAAAACGCCATAACCACGTCATCGCCACCGGCGGCGGCGTTGTCCTGAAAGCGGCGAATATGGAAAACCTGAAGCGGAACGGTGTCGTATTCTGCTTAACAGCAACGACAGAGGAAATCTATCGGCGCGTCGGGCACCAAACGCACCGGCCCCTGTTACAGACACCGGATGCGATGGCGAAGATTCAGACAATGCTGGTGGAACGGCATCCCTATTACGCGCAAGCCGACTATACAGTGAAGACTACGGGGTGCTCGTTTGGTGACATCGTCGCGCACATCCGGTCTGTTTTTTATCGTGTCGTTAACCGACAATCGGAATAATGCCAAGTCCCGCTGAATTGTAAGGGTGGATTTCTATAACCACCCTGAAGATTGCTTGGATGTCAGACATCTCTTGAACGTGAGAACTATGGAAACAACCACCTTATATGTTGAACTCGGCGCAAACAGGTATCCTATCCACGTTGGGCAAGGCATTCTCGGCGAAATCGGCGAGAAGCTCGCACCGCACATCAAATCAAAGCGGGCCCTCATCGTTTCGGATGCGTTTGTCACAACGCGCTATCTGCCTGTCGTTCGCGAGAGCCTTATCAACGCCGGGTTTGACGTAGGCTCGGTGGAAGTGCCCATCGGCGAAAACAGCAAATCGATTGCGCAGTTTGTCCGCGTGCAGGATAGTTTAGTGGCGCATCAGCTGGACAGAGGCTCAACGCTCATCGCGCTCGGCGGCGGTGTCATCGGCGATCTGGCGGGATTCTCGGCGGCGGTTTACATGCGCGGCATCGCCTATGTGCAAATCCCAACGACGCTCCAAGCGCAAGTCGATGCCAGCGTCGGCGGCAAAACGGCGATTAACCATCCGAAAAGCAAGAACCTCATCGGCGCGTTCCATCAGCCAAAATTGGTGATGATTGACGTAGACACGCTGACATCGTTGCCGCAACGCGACATCCGAGCCGGGCTGATTGAAGTGATTAAAATGGGCGTTATCCGCGATGAACCGCTATTTGCGATGGTGGAAGAAAACCTCGCCGCTATTTTAAACGCGGATGCATCAACGCTTATTGAGATGATTGCGCGCGCGTGTGCCAACAAAGCAGACATCGTCGCGCAAGACGAAAAAGAGAGCCGCTTGCGGATGGTGCTAAACTACGGACATACCTTCGGGCACGCGCTCGAGGCCGTCACCGATTACAAGCGGTATCGGCACGGTGAGGCAGTCGCCATCGGGATGACGTGTGCAGCGCGGTTGGCGGTTAATTTGGGGATGTTTTCGGAAACCGATTTTCATCGGCAGTGCGCGCTTTTGAAGGAGGCGAATCTGCCGACGCGTTTCCCCTCGGATGTTTCGCCTGAAGCGTTGCATAGCGCGATGTATTTAGACAAAAAGACGATAGGCGGCACACTCCGCCTCATCCTACCGACGCGCATCGGCGAAGTCGTCATCCGCGATGATATCGGTAAACAAGAAATGCTCGCAGCGATTGCGCAAAGTTTTTAAAACGCGGGGGACAGGCCCCCGCCCCACGGTATACGAGGGAAATGATATGACACTTAACAGCCGAATGCAATTGATACTTGCCTGCTTCGTTTTCTGCTTATGCGCAGGTGTCGCGTTTGCGCAAGGGCTCGCGCCGCCGACAAACGTTACCGCCAAAGATACGCCGAACGACGATGGCAAAAGCATCACGCTGACATGGGATGCAGCGGCAGAGGATAGCGGCGGTATCACCAATTACAAAATTCTGCGCGGCACAACGCCGGAGACGCTTGAGGAAATCGGGGACACCAAAACGACAACAACGACAACGTATGTTGATTCATCTGTTGAAACAGGAACCGATTATGTTTACCTCGTCCGCGCCGTTGGCGAAACGGGGGAGACAGCAGATTCCGTGCCAACCGCGCCCGTTCAAGCAACAGGCCAGTGGTTTCACACCGGCAAAATCCCGCTCTTCTGCGCAATGCTTTTGTTTTGCGCCGCAATTGTCGGGAATATTTATTACGCCCAAAGCGGCAAAGAGATATTTGTCCGGCGCATCCCCGGCTTAGAGGCAGTAGATGAGGCCATCGGTAGAGCAACGGAGATGGGACGTTCAATCTTATACGTGTTAGGGATGGGCGCGGTAGATGATGTCGCCACTATTGCAAGTATGACGATTCTAGGGCAGGTTGCAAGGCGAACAGCAGACTATGAAACGCCACTCCGCGTGCCTTGCCGGGATCCGATTGTGCTGAACGTCGTGCGTGAGATGGTGAAAACCGCCTATCTCAATGAAGGCCGTCCGGATGCCTACAACGAGGACAACATTTTCTTTCTCACCCAAGACCAGTTCGCTTACGCCGCAGGCGTTGATGGCATGATGATACGCGAGAAACCTGCCGCGATATTTCTACAAGGCACTTTTTTCGCTGAATCGCTCATCCTCGCCGAAACGGGAAACTCCATTGGTGCCATTCAGATTGCAGGAACAGACGCGGAACACCAACTTCCCTTTTTGATTGCCGCCTGTGACTACACCCTCATTGGCGAAGAACTCTACGCTGCAAGTGCTTACCTCTCCAGGGAACCAAGACTCCTCGGAAGTCTTAGAGGACAAGATTGGGGCAAGCTGGTCATTTTTGTCGCACTTGTGATGGGTATCCTGCTTGAACCTTTCGGCATCAACTGGATAACCGCACTCTTACAGCGAGTGAATTAGGAGGTGTTATGAAACGACAAGTCCCCTTAGTGCTCTGTTTCGTTTTTGGGATTGCGATGATCTTCACGCAGTTTAGCCCACACACCTTTTCACAGGGCATTCACAACGAAGTTACCAATTGGACGCATATTATTACGCCTTTTGCGTTGGTGCTAGCGGTGGCAACGCTCATCCAAACGCACTGGGTCCGGATCCGCCGCCGGACAACCCATTGGCAATACAGCATTGTTGTCTTCGCAGGGCTCATCACCATGGTAGCATTTGGTATTCGCAGCGGACCGAAAAATCGCGTGTTTGAGTGGTTATACGAGAACGTCCAAGTGCCAATGGACGCGACGGTTTTTTCGCTCCTCGCCTTCTTTATCGCATCGGCGGCATACCGCGCGTTTCGAGCCCGTACGTTTGAGGCGACACTGCTCCTCATTAGCGCGCTGATTGTGATGATGGGCAATGTCCCTATCGGTGACTTCCTCTGGAACACAGTGATGGCTTGGACACCTTGGGACAACGCTACCTCAAACGCTAGCCAATGGATTTTGGATAACCCAAACCTGTCTTCAAGACGTGGGGTTATCCTCGGTGTCAGCCTCGGCGCAATTTCACAATCCATTCGGATTATCCTCGGAATCGAACGCTCTTACCTAGGCGGAGGAGATTAGACAATGTTTGAAAAACTGATGAGGATTGACAGGCGGATTATCTTTATTTTCGTCGGGCTCGCTGTCATCGTTCCAACGTTGTTCCCGTCAAACTTGCCAATCAACGTCCCTGAACCGACACGGCAACTTTACGATTACATTGACGCGCTTCCCACCGGGGCAACCATCATAATCGCCTTTGATTATGGGCCCTCCTCTTTCGCAGAGCCGCAGCCGATGGCAGAGGCTGTGATGAAGCACTGTTTTGATAAAAAGGTGCGCGTCATCGGCATTAACCTTTTTGCTGAGACAACAACCTTGGCAGATAAACTGATGCAGAAAGTCGCTAAGGAAAAAGGGGCAGTCGATGGCGAAGATTATGTCTTTTTGGGCTATCGCCCGGGGGCGTTACAAGTCATCATCGGTATGGGAACCGAAATCGCGAGCATCTTTGACAGCGATTATGCCGGAAACCCGCTCGCCGAAATACCGATGATGGAGAATATCACAAACTATGAGCAGATCTCCCTGCTGCTGGACCTCGCGGCTAGCAGTACGGTAGAGGCATGGATTACCTACGCGAACACGAAATACGGTTTGCAAATCGGCGCAGGTGTCACGGGCGTTATCGTTTCACAGATGTATCCTTACCTACAGACCGGACAACTTGTGGGATTAATGCCGGGGTTCTTGGGTGCGGCAGGCTATGAAAAACTCATTGAGACATCAGCAGAAGGAACCGCCGGAATAAACACCGAATCTTTTGTGCATCTGTTGATTGTCGGCCTGGTGGTTCTCGGCAATATCGCTTTCTTTATTCAGCAACGACGAGAGGAGTAAATTCATGGGAATTTTTGGCATTTGGATCGCAGCGTTCCTCACACTCTGCATTTATAGCTTCCTTTACCGAGATAACCCGTTCTATCGGTTTGCCGAGCATCTCTTCTTAGGCATGTCGGTTGGATATGGAATCGTCCTTAATATCCATTCAGGATTTATACCCCTCGCATGGGATCCTATCTACACAGCTATCACAGAAGAGGGAAAACAAAGCGGGTTAGTAAAACTGATTCCGATTGCACTCGGCCTGTTGTTCTTTGCCCGCTTGTCACCGCGACACACCTGGCTAATCCGGTATCCTATCGCTATCCTAATCGGATTTAATTCAGGGCTCTTCATTCCATCTGCCTTGCAGGCGAGTATCTTTGAGCAAACACGTGGAACAGTCGAGCCCTTCGCAAATCTAGGAACGCTAGGGCCCTGGGGGATTTTCGAGGCAGCCCTCATGGTTATCGGCGTGATTTGCACGCTCACCTACTTCTTCTTCTCGGTGGAGCATCGAGGCACCGTCGGCTGGCTCTCCAAAATTGGCATCGCTTTTTTGATGATTGGATTCGGTTCCGCGTTTGGCAACACGGTGATGGGACGTGTGGCTCTGTTAATTCAGCGTGTCAATTTCCTCATCAACGATTGGCTAGGAACAATTTTCTGAGAGGCACACCATGGCAAAAAAACCCGAACAGCGCACGCAAACCATCAAGGAAGCCGTGCCAGCATATCAAATTCCCCCGGCGATTCACTTGATTGACAAAGCCATCGCCGATGCTGAAGCACTCCAGCACGCCGGCAAACCGGCGAACGCAATTGAAAAGTGGCGCGCCATTGCAAACATCGTGGAAGACACCGACGATTCCCTCGCCGCGCACGCATGGCTCCAAGCCGGGACATTGCTCGCAGAGCAAGCACAGGATAGAAGCACGGCACCCGCAGCACGCTATTACAAGGAAGCTATCGCCGCTTACGACAACGTCATCCGGGCAGCACCAAAGCACGCGAAGGCTTATCTCAACCGAGGCAAGGCACACCTCGCCTGTGGCCACTATGAGACAGCTCTCCTGGATATAGAGAAAGCCCGCTGCCTCGAACCTGAGAACGCCGCAGCATATACGGCGCGAGGCATGGCGCAGTGCTGCCTCGGCCAGCACGAAGCCGCTCTCGCCGATTTTGAGGCGGCCCTTCGGCTAGAACCGCAGTGCGCCGAGGCATACGCCTGTCGCGGCATCGTGCACAGTAACATCGGAAACTATAAACACGCCCTCGCAGACTTGGACGAAGCAATACGTATCATGCCAGATGTGCCAACTGACACTAGAGCTGCCTATAAACATTACCCCGCTAAAGGGGTTTTAGCAGACTTGCGGCTCCGCTTAGCCGAGGTCTATCACAATCGGGCTTATGCCAAGTCCTTCCTCGGTCAACGTCAATCAGCACTGTCTGACTACGATGCGGCAATTCGGCTGAGCCCGGGGTGCGCCGCGAGTTACACCAATCGGGGACAACTCAAAGACTCGTTGGGACAGCGTGAAGCCGCTCTCGCAGACTTTGAAGCAGCCATTCGTGCCGATCCAGAAGCCGCGCATCCGTACACCGAAAGGGCTCTTGAGAAAATTCGCAAAAACCGCGATGCTGAAGCAAGAGCAGCCCTTGAAATCGCCCTCAAACTCGCCCGCGCAGCAGGCGATAAGACGCACCAAGATTATGTTGAATCTTGGCTGGAAGACCTGGGCGAATCATAGGAGACTCACAACTGATGTTGCACTCTTCAAGAAAACAGAGAGTTAAGCCCCGCAAAATCTGGCCACACGAAGCATGGGATTTCACACCATGGCTAGCGGAAAACCTCGCATTGCTTGCCAGTGCCCTGAACACGGAACTAGAAGCGGACTGGATACCTACTGGCTGGCCTGGCGGTTATCAAATCCGCTGATGAACCCATAAAATTCCGTTTATTGTTGAGAGCAAGGAGAAAACCACATGAAACTCGGATATAGCACGTGGGGGATGCCCACAGTCCCAGTAGACACCGCCATCCACCACATCGCACAACTCGGATACGATGGCATTGAATTAACCATCATCCCGCGGTTCACGACAGAACTCAGCACCCTGGATACCGCCGAACGGAAGCGCATCGCCGCCATGCTAAAACAGCACAACTTGGCACTACCAGCAATCGCCGCGCATTCCAGCCTGCTCGAAACGGACACAGACGCACACGCGCAGAATATGTGGCGGTTAAAGGGCGGCGTTGACTTAGCTGTCGAACTCGCGCAAGGCGACGAACTCCCCGCTGTCAATACGACACCCGGCGGAAAACCAGAACAGTGGGACACCCAGAAAAACTTCCTCGCCGAACGGATAGGAGAACTCGTGGACTATGCCGCGGAACGCAGCGTAACCATCGCCATGGAACCACACATCGGCGCAATCATTGACACGCCGGATAAAGTGCTGGAACTCTTGGAGATAGTCAATTCGCCCTATCTCAAGGTGAATTTTGATATCAGCCACTTTGACATCGTCGGCATGCCAACGGAAGAGACTGTCGCCGCATTAGCGGCAGTATCCGCACACACGCACGTGAAGGACCAGCGTGGCATCGCACCCGACTTTGAATTCCTCATCCCCGGCGAAGGCACGTTCGATTACGTCGGCTACCTTAAAGCGATGCAGGCGCACGGCTACAACGGGTTTATCACAGCCGAAGTCAGTTTCATGGTGCAGGCTCGCGAAAACTATGAACCGCTCGCCGCGGCGACGCTGGCTTATGGGACCTTATCCCGCGCCTTCACCGAAGCCGGAATTGAGAGAACCTAGCGATGAAACCGAACATTCTCCTCCTCATGACAGACCAGCAGCGGTGGGATGCGATGGGATGCAGCGGCGACTGGGCGCAAACCCCGAACTTAGACCGGATTGCAAGCGAAGGCGTGCAGTTCACGAATTGCGTCACCACCTCGCCTGTTTGCATTCCGACACGGCTCAGCCTGGCGACAGGGTTATACCCGCATAATACCGGCGTTTGGAATAACATGCACCACCAGATGCCAGCAGAAACCCCAACGTGGATGCAGGCGGTGCGAGAGGCAGGCTACCGCACCAGTCTTTTCGGCAAAACGCATTTGCATCCGCACAGCGGAGATCTGCGCGAACGCGAAGACTTAATGAACGCCTACGGCTTGGACGATGTAGACGAAATCGGTGGGCCGCGGGCAAGCGCGAATGTCCTCTCACACATGACAGCGGCGTGGCAAACCAAAGGTTTATGGAATGCCTACCGCGCCGATTATCGCGAACGCTTCAGCAATAAACCGCACGTCGTTCGCTCCTCCGTGCTACCGTTAGAAGACTATGCCGATGTCTACGTCGGACAAAAGGCGAAGCAATATCTCAAACGGTATGACAGACCGGAACCGTGGTGCTGCTGGGTGAGCTTCGGTGGCCCTCACGAACCGTGGGATACGCCGGAACCCTATGCCAGCATGTACGCACCAGAGGAGATGCCACCGGCAATTCCGCGGCCGCCTGCAGGTGAACGCCCGCGCGGCCATCTGGACCGGCTCATGGAGCAAGTCAATCCGACATTTGAGGAAGGCGAAATCGGAAGACTGCGCGCCAATTACGCCGGCAACGTCACCCTCATCGATGCACAGATCGGCGAAATCCTTGACGTAATTCAGGCGCGCGGCGAACTAGAAAACACCATCATCGTCCACTGTTCCGACCACGGTGAGATGAACGGCGACTACGGCCTGATTTACAAGAGCAACTTCCTCAACGGCGCGGTGCGCATCCCGCTGTTAGTCCGCACTCCCAAGGCTCTCGCAGCTAGGCGAACGACTCCTGTTGTCTGCGACAGCCCAGTGGAATGGCTTGATATCGGCCCAACGCTCGTTGAACTCGCAGGCGGCGAGTTGAAGCATCGCCAATTCGGAAAATCGCTATGCGCCGTTTTAGCGCAACCAGAGACAACGCACCGAGATTTCGCCATATCTGAAATCGAAGGCGAAATCATGCTGCTAAATCGGCAGTGGAAAATCGCTCTCAATGCAAACGGCGAGGCGTATCTCTTGTTTGACGTGCAAAACGAGCCTGATGAGATACAGAACCTCGCCGGCCGCCCTGAAGTCGCGGATGTGGAAACGGAGCTGCGCCTGCAAATTTTAGAGCGGCTCGTTGAGACGCAGCTCAGGCACCCGTAGCACGAGGGTCTGTCCCTCGCAAACTTCCACTTACTCTCAATCCCTGTCCTTTTTCCGTAGCGCGAGGGCCGTTACGCCTACATGGAAGACAGCCTGCGTTGCACCGCATAAGCAGGCTGACCGCCCCCCTCGCGAGATTTCAACGAAAACAAAAAACGCCCGAAGCCCGAAGGCCAAGGGCGTTTCAATATAGCGAGGAATAGGTTCGCGGGACTTATCCATCCTTCCTCACTTTCAACCGAATCGCCTCCCGCACGAGCCCGATGAGTTCTTCTTCCTGCTGCGTGCGCGATGCCGGGCCGATGCTCGCAAGCGTTTCTCTCACCGCCGCGAAACTCCCCTTTTCTGCCCAATAACTCCCGCGCAACAGTTCGGCGAACTCGGCCACGGACACTGCCAATTGGAACGCTGAAGATGCCGCGCCAAACGTTTCTCTCAAGTCCGCCGTGGCGATAGACTGCTGCACCTCCGTTACCTCGTTTGTCCCCGGGTCTTCGTGTCGGATGAAGACAGTCGCAAGGCGGCCGATAGCCGCGGGGTGAAGCTTCACCTCATAAAGCGCGGTGACGCTGTGTCCCGAGCCAACTTCGCCAGCATCCACCGTGTCATTGCGGAAGTCCTCGTGCGCCAGCCGGCGGTTCTCATAACCAAGCAGCCGAAACCGACTCACCACTTTCGTGTTGAATTCAACTTGAATCTTCGCATCTTTGGCGATGACTTGCAACGTGCCAGTCAGATTCTCCACAAAGACGCGCTTCGCCTCGGCGAGCGTATCCACGTAGGCGTAACTGCCGTTGCCGTTGTTGGCGAGTTGCTCCATCAGGACATCGTTGTAATTGCCCATGCCAACGCCTACCGTCGTCAAGGTGATTCCTTCGTCAACGTAGGTACGACTTTCTTTGAGAATCGCCTCAGCCCCTGTTTCTCCGACATTGGCAACGCCATCGGAACACAGAATCACGCGGTTGATGCATCCCACGCGAGCATTCTTGAGAGCGAGCTCGTATCCCATCCGCAGCCCTTCTTCGGCGTTCGTCGCGCCATCTGGCACGAGGGAGTTGATGACTGCGAGAATATGTTCGCGGTTCTGAATCCCGGTATGCGGCAGCACAACTCGAGCGTTAGAACCGTAAACGACGATGCCCACCCCATCTCCAGGGCGGAGTTGCTCAAGCAGGAGCGTCAATGCGCGCTTCACTAACTCCAACCGGTTTTCATAAAACATTGAGCCGGAAACGTCTATCACGAACGTCAGGTTTGCATCCTTCCGGTCTTCGTCTGCGATGACGCGGCCCTGGATGCCGATGCGCAGCAACTTTAGCCGTTCGCCTTCGCCAAATTTGGAAGGCGCACCCTCCAGATGGACAGCAAATGCCTCTCCCGATGGCGGCGTGTAATCGTAATCAAAGGCGTTGACAAACTCCTCCACGCGTACTGCTTCCGGCGGCGGAAGGTGGCCATCCTTCAGGAAGCGGCGCGTCACCGAATAGGACGCGGTATCCACGTCCATCGCAAATGTCGAGAAGGCATCGTCTTCCGTGTCAATAAACGGATGGGTGCCGTGATGCTCAAAGAAGACATCGTGGAAGGGCGCGCCGTTAGGTGGGTTCAATCCCTGCGAGTGGTAACCTGACTCCGCTCCTGTTTGCGGTGCATGGGTAACATTGAACACAGAAACGCTGTGAGCCGCGCGGGGTAGACAAGCGCGTAGTATCGGCTTCGGCGGCTCAGGCAGATGAATAATACCTACCCAATCCTGAGCGTGAAATTGTACGCTCCGGTCCGCGTAATAATAAACCCCGGCTACGAACACAACAACGAGGTGAAGCACCAACGAAATCGCAAGTGCCCCGGAAAATCTTTTGATACGCATTGTTTCAAACCTCCGAAAAATCTGAATCCTTAGATTCCATAACACTACCGGTAGGCGCGCTTTGAAAGCGCGCCTACGGAGCCTTTATTGGTAAGGGCGGATTTCTATATCCGTCCCTTTGAGAGTCTCTCAAGCAATTTATGTGCCACTCTCAAAATCGAAAAATCGGAGGGTTTCTGCACGAAAAGGGGCAAACCTATTATTTTTCTGCACGAAAAGGTAAACCCTTAGCTGAGCCGTTTGTACAACTCTTCGTTTTTCTCCACAACATAATGCGCGGAACGAAGGAAATTTTCATTAGGGCGCGTGAGAAAATCGTTAATCGCAGCGCGCACCAATTCTTGCGGATGAACCGAGCAGTGCTTTGCCAACTGCTCTAATTGTTGCGTCTGCTCTTTGTTTAGCGTAATTGTCATTTCCATGGGAGTCTTCTCCTCTGTTATGTGCAGATAATTATACCAAATTGCACGTGAAAATTCAAATCTTTTTTTAACGCAGCGCGATTCCGTTTTCAAGGCACTGTAAGGGCGGATTCCTATATCCGCCCACCTTTTCCACCACCAACAGCGAGCAGACAGATAGAGAAACCTGGGCTTACACAAACCTTTCCGGCCGATACGGCGCAAACAAATCCACCCGCGCGCCATCGGCAATCTCTAACGCCGCCATTTCGCCTACCAAAGGTGCCAACGTTACGCCGCTGTGCATCAAGGCGACATACAGATTCGGCACCGCTGACGTAAACCCAAGCACCGGGAATCCATCAAGCGGCATCGGACGATAGCCTACCGGCGTAGGAATCGCTGCCGCGTCCCCAATGTCGGGCAAATAAACTTTGGCGCGGGCGAGGAGCGCATCGGCATGCTGTTGCGAAGCATCGCGGTTTATCCCCTCCTGCGTGCCTTGCCCAATCCTGAGGCTGCCATCGGCGAGTTGCCGTAGATGGAGATGTTGACAGCCTTCATCGTCCGGCGGCGCGTGAAGAACGGCTACGTTGTGGAGAACCTCGGCGCAAGGCGTTGTCTTAATCACAATCCCCGGACTCCGCTGCTGTGGCATCGAGACAGTTGCAAGCGCGGCCAATTCGGTAGTCTGAACGCCACTCGCTAAAACGGCGACATCGCACGGAAATTCAGCGTCTGCTGTTTTCACGGCAGTGATGCGTCCGTTGTGCTTGACAAAACCTGTGACTGTCGTGTGCGGATGCACAACCGCGTGGCGGAGGCAGGCATTGATGAATGCGTCCGTTTCTACATGCAGGTCTGCCTCGGAAAAGGAGGCGGCCAGCACCGCACCGGGGGATAGGTGCGGTTCCAGTGCCATCATCTCCTCACGCGAGATAAGCCGGCACGGATATCCCCAATGTTGGAGTTGTCGGATGCGTTGTTTCAACCGTTCGGCAGGTTCACGCTGATTCTCCCACCGCATCTCGCCGCCGACATGCAGGCCGATATCGGTATCCAATTGATGCGCGAGCCGGTACCACATATCCAGCGAACGCCGATTGAGAGAGTGGTAGTGCCCCGGGTCTTTGCCGAAGGCGTTCACCCAGGCGAAAGAATGCCCGGACGCGCCGGTGCCCGGCACGTCGCGCTCCAGCACCGTCACGGTAATACGCGAGCGACGTGATAGGTAATAGGCAAGCGAGGCACCGATGATACCCGCGCCAACGATGATAACGCGGAGAGATGGAGTTGAGGACATAGAAGCAAAACTCCGTAGGCACGCTTTGCAAGCGCGTTCTTGGGGACATGCGCGGTGACAAACAGCCCCTACCAGACGAGGCACTATCGCATTTGCGTAACTCCGACAGGCATTAGCGGTGCGCAACGACAATAAACCCCGTTAAGCCGGCAAGCAACAACTGGAAGCCGGTCTGATAAAACAGCATTAGAAACGGTTGACACAGTGAAACCAATCCGAGGGCAATTAACCCAATCGAAATGCGTTCACACAACGTCGTTTGCGCGGAGACGATTGAGAAGACAGTTATCCCCGGTAGCAATAGGTGGAGAGTGGTTTTACCAAGGCCCGGCACGAACGGTTGATAGAGAAACACAAGGCCGGTAACTGCACAGAGTGCCGCCCCGACGGTCGCGAATCGCCTTGCTGAAGTCGTCATGCCAAACGCGATTGCGCTGGCAAACAGGAGATGAAATGCCGAGCCGCGCAGGGATGTCAATGCAGGAAAATAGAGGAACACTACCCCGACGAGCAAGCCGAGTCCCGCGAGGATTTCAATCCGCCGTTTGTTCGAGAACGCGGTGCCGCCTAGAATGGCAGCGACGCTCAGCAGCACCAGCGCGATGCCTTTAAGCAACGTTCCGCCTTGATAGAGAAAGAGAAGTCCGAGCCCGAAGAGCACGATCGCAAGCAGTTGATTTCGTCTTGTTTTTGTCATCGTGATGTCTCAAACATAGGTGCGGTTTCAAACCGCGCCCACTGGGAATGCGAATCAATCCCGCCCTGGGAAGATACGTGCCACCCACGTTTTCGCCTCTTTCTCCTTGAGTTGGCTTGTCAAGTCCTCAACCTGCACATGCAGCTGCTGATTCTCCTCAACCTTCGCGACGAGTTCGTCGTTCTCTTCGTCCAGAGCAGCGACTGTCTCGCGGAGGTGCTGGTTCTCGGCGCGCAACGCCTGATTCTCATCTTCCAAGCGCACGTTCATTTCAGTGATATGCGTGAGAAGCACGATCTGACAAATGAGATTCTCGATGATGTCATCTGTCGGGATGTTGTAGGAGAGTTTCTTAATCAAGGGTGCGAGCCCATCGACGCGGAGTTGCAATTGCGGCTTCGTTGCGCTGTTCCCCTCGGCGCGCGCAGAGACGACGCGCAGATACGGTTCAATATCCGCGTCCCGACGTTCTAACGTGTTTTTGATGATTTCTTCCTCAACGCCTATCGTTTCAGAGACGTTGGAAAGCGGCATGTAAAATTCCATTCCAAATTTCCTAATTCCGCCGCTTACCGGCTGACATGACGGTGCGTTTCTAGCACACGGAACATGTGCCGCGCATAACTCACCGTCGAAATAATCACAAATACCAGCGCGACACAGAGACTGAACATTTCAACCTTCGCCGGCAATTGCGGCAGGAGTGGCCGGAGAAGGTAGAGCATCAGCGCAATGGAGAGCGCGAAACTGGTGCATTTTCCCCAGAGGTTTGAACGGGTAATCATTTTCGCCTTGTATGCCAAGACAACGTTCCCCAGCACAATAGAGACATCGCGGACGACAATGACGACAAATGCCCAAATCGGGAAACTCGTGCTTGACAAAACCAGCGCGAACACCGCCGCGGCGATAACGAATTTGTCAGCAACCGGATCCAAGATGTAGCCGAGTTGCGTGTGTTGATTCAAACGCCGGGCAAAAAAACCATCCAACAGGTCGGAGATGATGGCAATAGCACCACACGCAGACGCAAACTGCCACTGCGCACGGTAAATAAAATAAAAGAGAAAAGGGGCCATCAACAGTCTGAAAGTCGATAGCAGATTGCTGATGTAGAAAAATTCCCGACGTGAAATGCGGATTGCCCGGGTTTCAGTAAACTGATGAACAGGAGCCTTGAGGGTTTCCATACGTCACGTGTGTCAATTGTTGCGCGCCATTAACCGGAAGGAGATCCGCTGGTTCTCGTCTTTGAGAATAGCGATTTCGCGCGTGAGAAGCTGCTCTAATCGGACAGTCTCCAACAACAATTGTCTCTCCTCAAGCGAGATGCGGAGCCGCGTACCAATTTGATAGGCGAGTTCCAGTGGATGTTCTGGGTTTTCCTCTGTCGGCTGCCATGCGAAAATCAGGCGGCTGGATAAGAGCTCGTACGTTTGATAGAGTGCCGCACTTTCTTCCGCGAGGGATTCTATCTCCGGTTCAACTTCCAACGCGAAGTCATCGTCTAACAGCCGAACCTGCGCGACGAGGTAGGGGAGTTCATCCTGAATGTCAAGGATTTCAAAGCGATACTCCCCCGCCGTCACGATGTTCATACGGCCATCGGGTAAATGCTGGACATCCAGTATCCGCGTGGCGGTGCCAACGCGATAGGGATTTGCGGACTCACCCGCCTCTGTACCCTCGTTTATCAAAACAACTCCGAATTCGGAATCGGTGTCCAGACAGTACTTCACCATCTCGCGATACCGCGGTTCAAAAATATGAAGCGGTAACACGCCGCCGGGGAATAGGACTACCTGCAGCGGGAACAGTGGAATCTCTCGTTCATAAGGTGTCAATGAATCGGTCTGCATGTGAAACGCTACTTCCTCATCGTGGCTAATAGCTCACTAACTTTTCCTTGCTTTCTTACTAGGTTTTAACTATTTTGACATAAAACCTTAATTTTGTCAAGTTTTTTAACTCTTTGCAGAACGATTTCGTTTTCCATCTTTTGCCCCATCCTTTCTGGTCGGGTTGCGTGCAGACCGAATTCAGATATTGCTATAAACGATTATAGCAGAACGCACGGAATAGTGCAAAAACGGCCCCGTCCCTCGCGAATCCCTCAAAACCGTCCCCTTTCACCCTCGCGCCAGCAAATTGAATCGTGCTGAATTTTCGCTTGATTTTCTTTGCGAAACATGCGATACTATTTTTCAAGCCTCTATCCACAAAGGAGGAGAGTGCTAGAGCCCGAAAATCCGAGTAAATCGATTGAATTCTCGGTAAGTCTCGTTAATTCGTAACATATCTGATTTAAGTAGTTTTATCTCTCAGATGAGAGGCTGGCGAACGGAGCGTGAAGAACGTTTCCTGCTGCACGATACCAAGAGGCATGTGTAATGTCCTAACCCCCCGTGTGAAGCGGATTAATAGTCGGCGGTGCGCAGGCATCACTGACGGTGGAGGGAGCTGTAAGTCCGACGCGATTCCCTGCCGATTTTTGCGTAGGTAGTTTGTAATAACAAACTACCGAATAGGTCAGTCTGTGACCTGTTCGCAAACAGCACTGCGCAAAAATCGGAGAAAGGATTGTCTCGCTGCAGTATCTAAGACTACAAAACCAACGTCGCGGCTGGTTTGACCGAGACGTAAAACGCCTGTGGCGCTCGCGTAAGACCTCGTAGTATTCGCATTTCTCCGATTTTGACGCAGTCTTATTCTGTTTACAGAATAAGACATCTTCGGCATGCTTGGCTTTCGCGCCGGCGATCGTGTAGGCGTTCGGGACTACCGAACGCCGAAGATGTGCTGTTTGGCTTTCGCAAACAGCACTGCACGATCGCCGACCAAGCATGCCTACGTCAAAATCGGCAGGTGCGTTTCGGAGGCGGTAAGTGATGAAGCAGGAACTTAGAAGTCTCGACTTATCTCGATATGTTGAGACTTCGGGGAACAGAACAACCGTGAATGCAATAAACTTAGGAAACGCCTTAGCAAAATCGAAGGACATCGCGCTCGAGCTGCTGAGCAGTGCGCTCTCCCGAACGCGGGTGGAACCGATTCGCGACACCGATGGAATCAACGGCGTGAAAGCACGCTGGGTAGGCGAACCCGGCACAAACCGCGTCGCAGTGAGCAGTCCCGCAGGACACGCCGATATTGAACTAGATGGCCCCCGCGCGCCAACCGTAGAATACGTCCAACACGGCGAGAAACGCATCGTCGCCTTCAGAAATCTGAAGGATGTCTCTTGTGAACTTGACCCGGGTACGTTGGACAAGATTGCCACACCGAAAGGCGCGGCAATTGCGGCCTGCGCAGGCGCAGCTGTCGGATTATTCGGCTGGTTCCTCATCTCAGTCCTCCGCTCCGTGTCAATGGCTGCCACAAACGAAGAGGATTCTTCGGTGCCTTCCATCGCTTCCGAAGCAGAAAACACCGACGAACATTAACGAAAAAGATGAAAATTATCGCCATCGATGCGTTCTATTTGCGGATGCCTCACATCACGGATGCCGCGGATGGAACGCAAGACACACTGCTTATCCGCGCCCGCACCGATGCCGGCGTGGAAGGCTGGGGCGAATGTGATGCGTCGCCGCTTGTCTCCATCGCCGTCTATTGCTGCCCGATGTCGCACGGGAATATCATCAACATCCGCGAGTCGCTGATAGGCGAAACGCTGGATAGTCCCGACGATGTGCTACGGCTCCACGAAAAAGTGATGCAAAACGGGTTGGATATCCAACACATCCAACACGCCTATAGCGGCGCAGACATCGCTTTGTGGGATATTATCGGGCAGAAACTAGGAAAGCCTCTCTACCGTCTGCTCGCCGAAATGTCAGGCACTTCCCAGACTGCGCACGCCAAACTGCCTTATGCGTCAGTGCTTTTTGGCGATACGCCGGAGGATACCTATCACATCGCCGTGGGATTGCGCGAACAGGGGTATCGCGCTGCGAAGTTCGGATGGGGGCCAATGGGCAAATTCGGTGAGGCAAACGATATTGCATTAGTGCAGGCTGCCCGCGAAGGCATGGGCGAAGCAGCTCAAATCATGCTCGATGCAGGTGTCGCCTGGGGACACGATGACGCAACCGCTGCCGCGCGTGCCGAGGCGTTCGCGCAATTTGCACCGACGTGGTTAGAGGAGCCCCTCGCGCCCGACGCGATTGCGGCGTACGGTGCCCTCGCACAGCGAAAACCGCCTGTCCCGATTGCGGCAGGCGAAGGCTCAAGCACCTACCGAATGGCGGAAGACCTGGTTGTGCACGGCGGCGTTCAATTCGTGCAGATTGACGTGGGACGTATCGGCGGCATTACAACTGCCTTTCGCGTTCGGCTACTTGCGGAACAACACGGGATTCAGTACGTCAACCATACGTTCAAGAGCCACTTGAGTCTCGCCGCTTCTTGCCACGTCTTTGCAACGAATGAGGATTTTGAGCTGCTAGAGTATCCCGCGGCAGGTTCAGCATTATCGCAGCAGTTAACGACAGAACCGTTGCGCGTTGCATCCGATGGGATGGTGCGCGTGAAAGATGCGCCGGGGCTCGGTGTGCGCGTGAACCCTGAAACTCTCCGCACGTATGTGGCACCGGTAAGGATACAGGTGGGCGCGGAAACCATTTTTGAGCAGGCATCGCTTATCTGAATCAGGCGGTGTTCGGGAACTTGCAAGCCCAAACACCATCTGTTAATCAGGAAAACGCCTACTTCCGAATGAGCATCTTCCGCGTTGCCGTGAAATCACCCGCCGTGAGGGTATAAAAATAAACCCCGCTTGCGACAGGTTCGCCGACTGCATTTTTGCCATCCCAATACGCCGCACGGTGACAGCGAGGCCCAGGTTTTCCCACGCGCTACGGAAACGCAGGCGGCTTAAAACTCCCCAGAAACAGAAATCCTTTGCGAACCGCCGAGGGTGTGCGTATTAAAGGCATAGTCCACGAAGAACGCCATCGTATTCACCTTCACGCGCAAGCCAGCACCGACAGAAAGCCCCTTCCCATTCCAACCCCCGCGCAAGGCAACCGTGTTAAAAAGCCAATACTCTCCTCCTACTCGGAAGAGCATCCCGCCTGCAGATGCTGCGCCTGCTTCCAAATCCGCCTGACCGGTTTCTACATCTGCGCCGATGCTACCTTTGCCGAGGCGCGGCACGCTAAAGTGATACGCACTGCCCAATCTGATTCGCCGCCCACGGGTGAACGTCGGTTCGTCCGGCGTATCCCACGTGACTTGCGTGCCTGTCGCATCAAGCAGCAGCGCGCCGACCCGGAGTCCTCGATAAGGCTCAACGATGACACCGATATCTACGCCGAACCCGCGCCCGGTATTCTCAAAAATCGCCTGATTGAGCAGTTTCAGGTTACCGCCAACAGCTACGATGGAGTGGAGTTGGCGCGCATAGGAGATGAAGATAGCAGTGTCGGTATTGCTGAAATACTCGGCGACTTCGGGCCGGTCGATGTAAAGTTCGCCATCCTCTTTGATGCCGTTCCCGTTTTTGTCCTGAAAATCGCCCAAGATACCGTTGTTGTTGGTATCAATGAAAGTCGTGCGCGGAATATCGTCAACACCGAGGCGCATCCAACTCACGCCGACGCTGCCGATGTCTTCAATCTGGTAGACATAGTTCGCGAAATTGTAGTTAACCAAACCGCGGCTCAACCAGCTCCCCTCTCCTGCCCTAAAAGTATCGGCATACATCGCCGAAAAACTATGTTTTTTGACTTGCGTCAGCCCGGCGGGGTTCCAATAGGTAGCGGTGGCATCGTCAGCGGTAGCGACGAACGCGCTCCCCATGCCTAATGCGCGTGCGCCGACTCCATGACTCAGGAATTCGGCGGCGTGACTGCCTTCATCGGCAGTAGCAAACGTCGCGAAGAGACTGAGGAGAAGGACGGTTTGTGCGAAAAAGTAGGTTTTTGTTAAGTTGCGCATCGTTTTTGTATCGTAGCGTGAGTTTTGTGTTGCTCCAAGCATGGCGAGGGACAGGTTTCCCTCGCCCTACGGTAAAATGGCGGTTTTAGCCCGGCGCGAAGTCGTAAATCGGTTCGCGGATAATAACGCTCAGCACACTCCAAAACGCACCGACGCAGTATTCGCCGAGGATAACGCCAAAGAAAAAGAATACCATCCGCCGATAAGTGCCGGGCCCGCCGAACCGGAGTGCCAGCCACTTCAGAAAGGAACTAATCACAAGGCAACTCCAAAAATAGCCGACACCGAACGTCATTGAGATAGGATACCCCGCAGGATGGAGCGGCCACCAGATAAAGCGCATCCGCATGAACATCAGGAGGAAGGTGAAGCCCATGCCGCCAGCCATGAAACTCATCGCGGGGATGTCCGGCTCCCGCGGAAAAGCGAGCAGGCCCGCAAGCCAGCCAAACTGCCCGATATGTCCAACGGAAGGCCCAATGCCGCCGCCTGCACCGGTAATCGCGCCGCCTAACCGATAGAGCTCGCTGAGTGTCGCCCAAAACGAGGCGAGCGAGCCGACAACAACGGCGATGACCATGGCGAGCACCAGCCGTTTCGTATTCATTCGGGCGCGTTCCGCCATTTTAAACGCCTCAAGTTGATGCGGCATAATGTGTTCGCGATACCCGCGCCCGCTGAAGAACCAAAAATAGGGAAAAACGGTCAGGTTATTCGGCCCGATAGCGCGCGTGCCCAAGATATTGATGAGGAACTGCTGCGCGTTACACATCCCTGCCATCTCGTGTGCAGGCGGGCCGAGCTCGGCACGGACGCGCGTGATAGCCAATGAAATCGCGAAGAAGAACGCGAAGAACGGCAAGATAATCGGAAGCGTCATTCCCGCCTTCAGGCAGAACCAGATAATAAAAAGGCTCGCGAGAACTATCAGCACGAGTGCCGTGCGATAGCGGATGGGCTCTTGCGTGTCGTCGATGCCGCCGGGCAGCCCGAAAACGGTGCGTGCGACGTTGACGATATGTTTGCGCGTTACAAAAAGCGCGATGACGAAGATTGCCATCCAGCCGCCGATAGATTGTTCGCTATTATAGGGAAAAGGGGCTGGAATTGCCAGCGCACTGCCGAAAACTCGCTGTGCTTTCTCAAATAGGAAGAAGAACCACATCGAAAAGGAGAGATCGAGCGGTAACAGGAACCCTAAGCCGATGACGAACGGATAGAACGGCACGGGGATATTGCCAACAGCATTCAACGGTTTTTCGGTGAAGAACTTTCCCCAGTTGCGCGCATTATGTCTGACACTGAAATCGGGAAGCACCGGAAAGAAATGCGCTAAGCCGTGCCAAATATTCAGCGCAGCGGCGATGATAAACCCATACCATAGAAGCCGATTTTGGAAGAGTTTGGCGGCACCGCCGCCCTCCGTGATTGCCATCGGCAACTGGATAATGGGGTAGGCGAGCTTTTCATGCTCTGTCCACTGCTTCCGAATAAGCACATTCAGGCAGATCATGATGGTGCCGAGGGCGACGATAAGCGATGTCCACCACAGCGTCGGTTTTATCCACGCGCCACCGATTTTGGCATTGTAAAACGGCGTGTCGCCTTCATAAAATCCACGAATAATTTCCTTATCGGCCACGACAAGATGCGGCGGGATATAACTGTGGAACATGTCCGCCCAATCGTTCTCCAACGTTGCAAACCAGAAAGCGTGCGGCAATGCCGGAATTGTGAGGGCCAGCGTGTCGTGCCCAGCCAAACCGGAGGCGATAGAGAGCATCGCGTAGATGGTAATCATCTCGCCTTGCGTCAACGCCGACTTCGGTGCAACACGCTTGATAAACAGGTTTATCAAGATAAGGAAGAAGATGTTGAGAACAACGTTCCAGAAGAGGGAGATAGTCGTGGGATGCCCAGAATGCCAGACACACTCAACTTCGATGACCCAAAATACATTGGGGGGTATGAGGAATAAGGCGATGAGGATTGCACGCCATGTTACGCCGATATCGCGGCGTTTTTCTCGGTTTTGCATTTTGCGTCTTTCACAATGCGTTCATTGAGCATTACTGATGCAGAGACGGTTGACTTCACAGGAGTCCGCCGGTCTGACAGGCAGCTCGACTGGCTTGATAGACATGCTCCTTGTCAAGACTTAGGTTTTTGACAAAACCTTCATCCACTGGAGCGGAAGATATGAAAATTCCCGGTAGGCACGCTTTCAAAGCACGCCTACGGAACGAAGATTAAAAATGTTCGATCGGCTCGCTCTCTTTTAGCTCCCACAGGTAGTGCCCGAATTCAGCGGCACCGGCCGTAGAACCTCTGAAGATATCCGCGTCAAGTCCCCAAGCGAGTTTGTAGGCGGCGAGCAGTTGTGTCAACGTTTTGGTAACCAAGCCGTAGCAGAGCAGGGCCACGGTGCCGCCACCGCCACCACCGGTAATTTTTGCACCGTAGATACCACCCGGTTCGCCAATTTTTTGCGCGATGTCAACAAGGCCATCCACTTCCGGCGAACCGAGCCCTGCTAAATCGCGGTAACTCGCGTTGGATTCATACATAAGCGCGCCCGCCTTTCTGAGGTAGGCGCGAATGTGTTCCGGATGTTTGCCCGCATTTTTCAAGGCGGCGATAAACCGCTTGACGCGTTCGTTTTCGTAAATCGGGTGTTGCACCCGACTCCTGACAGGATACACTTTTCTCGGCTCTACGTGCGTGACAGTATCCACGGTCGCGCCGTATTTTTCAAGAAACTCCGCGCCGCGCATCTGTTCAGGCAGCAACGGTGCGCACTGCTCATGAAATTCCTGAACGGAGAAGTTGCACAGATAGTTCTCTTCTAATTTTAACGCTTTCTGCAAGATTGTCAAGCCCATAAATGCAGCGGTGCGCGCGTCAATGTAGGCGGTGCTTGTCGTGCTGCGCGGTGATTTCGTGTTCACACCGACAAAACTGACGTAAAACGGCTTTGATACACCTTCAAGGATTTCATAAGGGACATCGGACACTGAGGACGGAGAGGGTTGACACCGGATCGAGAGAATCTTTCCCCATTTTCCAGAGACAGAAGTCACCTGGTCCATGATGCCGCACGGCGCGCCGATAATGCGGTTTTCGACGATTTGCGCCACCTGAGCGATATCCCTCTCCCCCAAATTTAATTCATAAAGTTTGTTGATTGCCATCAACGCCGCCACCTCAATGGCAGCCGATGAGGCAATCCCCGCACCCATCGGAATGTCGCTTTTGATGACAATCGCGGCACCGTGCGGAAAACGTTCAACCTTTCCTTCTTTTAGCAGGGCATAGAACCCACCGAGGATATAGCCGCTCCATGCAGTTTGCGCATCCTTATTGAAAAGTTCGCGAATTTGTGCGTATGTTTTGAGCGCGCCATCGGCATAGAAATCGTCAAGCGAAATCTGAACTCCCTGCTTCACCCGCTTATCCCCGAGCGACACCGTATTCCCGGTATCGTTTTCAGGTTTGGTAGGCTGATAGAGATACTGGTTTCCGACACCGAGTGTCACTGCGCGGAGGTGTCTATCTTCGCGCGCTTGACAGGCCGCGACAGCGATGCGTTCCAGCGTCATTTCAAAGACGTTCGCGCCGCAGTAATCGGCAACGCCGCCCATGATGTCAAGCCGTGCAGGCGCGCGCGTAACGATAACCTGCCCGCCTTTCTGAAACCCGAACGGCCCGAAGATGTCGGCAGAGTCTTCTTGTACGAGACGTTCCAAATCAGAGATCTGAAACGGTTTTACGTTGGGCCCGTGCAGTTGTTCAACTTTCATCTTTTTCGTCTGTCGCAATGCGTCAGTTGAGAATAACTGATGCAGAAACGGTTGTCTTACCCGTGCTGTCATCGCCGGTGTCAATGACTAGGTTCTCGCGGATGTCTGGAGAGTTTCGTGCTAACGCCGCCGAGGATGCCATTCTCAAATTCAGAACGGCTAATCTTTTTAAATTGGCTTCGCCCGAGGTTCTCATAAAACTCCCACCTATCAGCCCTCTCGCTATTGGCAAATATGCCAAAGCGTGTATCGGTTGCCGAGAGGTAGGACCTCAGCTGCTCATCTCCAAATTTCTCGTATTCAGGTTTGCACTCTGCAATAGCAGCGAGTGTCCCTTCTGCAGTAAGAAGCACAACGTCAGCTCTGCCATCTCTAGAGCCGATCCGAACGTCGTGTTCAAGTTTTATAGAAAACCGCTGAAACGCAGGATTCTTGAAATAGCCAACAACGGCTGTCACCACGAGTGCTTCATCACGCTGTTCAACGAGAAATAGCTGCAGTGATTCTGGTGTCTGTGCAGGTTTTCGTCGTAGACGGTAAGGCGTAAAGAGTTTCAGCAGGTCTGCCGCTTCATTGACAAATGTGGCCTGTCCGCTGTTAATTAGGGCTTGTGTGCCTTGCCCCATGCCAGATAAAATCTGTCCAGGTAGCGCAAATACTTCTCGCTCCTGCTCGCGAGCATGCTTTGCTGTTATGAGCGCGCCGCTTCCCTTCGGTGCTTCACCGACAACGGTGCCGCGCGTTAAACCGCTTATGATACGGTTGCGCTGCGGGAAGTTTTTCCGTCTCACTTCCATGGCCATTGGAAATTCAGAGATTAACGCGCCGAATTTCACAATTTGCGCCGCAAGATTACGGTTTTCCTGTGGATAAACATCACTCAAGCCCCTGCCGATTACAGCGATGGTTCTGCCGCCAGCTTCAAGAGCCCCGCGGTGCGCGCTTTCATCAATGCCCCTTGCTAAACCACTCACCACCGTCACGCCGTGTTTAGCTAGCGCGTAACTGAGTTTATGGCAGAGTCGCCGGCCGTCCTCTGTTGCTCGACGCGAACCGACGAGGGCAATGCTTTTGTTATCAGCTGCTTGGATTTCCCCTTTGACATAAAGCAAAATCGGTGGATGATGAATCCCCTTCAGCAACGGTGGATACGCTTCATCATAAAGCGTTATAACGTCGCATCCATGGTGTTCGATAAGTTCAAGTTCACGTTGCAAAGGATAGTAAAGTAGCCTGTGAATCAAACCTGCAGGGGCAGAACTCCCTAATTCCGCTAACCTTCTCTGTTGCACATCAGGTGCTGCCTGCAGTGCCGATTCAGCGCAACCGAAGGCCTCAACCAAGAGTTGGATAGTTTTAGAACCAACCCCTTGCATCAGGTTGAAATGAATCAGGCTTTTCGTCTCCTCGGATAACATGGTTTTGCCTCGGTTCAGGTGAGACTAATATTATCCTATGTTACCCGAATTCCATTAATAGTTCAAGATGTTTTGGCGGCTATGGAAATCTGTGATACTGATTTCCAATGCTTTCCCCGTTCATAATCCATCATCATATTGCCAGAAACACACACTACCGACATGTATGAAACGACGGTTGATAAGTCATATCGTTTCTCCTCGGGGTCCGCAAGGTGTTACAATCTGCTTTTAATTGTAGCACAAAAATTATCGGATGTCAATGTGTTTACTCGCAGCGTGACGAGGGACAGGTTTCCCGCGCCATCCGAGCGATTTATCGATTGACTACTGTGACGCTTTCTCCTGATTTCAGGGAATGTTGTCCCGCGGTGACAACCGCCTCGCCTTCAGTGAGGCCACTGAGCACTTCGACCTGGCCTTCACGTAACAGCCCAATTTGCACAGTGCGGCGTTGACTCACGCCGTTCTCAACGACGAACACCTCTTGCTGCTTCGTTGCTGCGTCCTCAAGGAGCGTGGCACGAGGGATGAGAATCGCATCCGTATGCACCTCAATCGGCACCGTGACGTTGGCGAACATGCCGGGCTTCAATATGCCCGCCGCATTATCAATATGAAACTCAACAGTCGCGGTGCGGCGTGCCGCTTGTAGTGTCGGACTCATGAACGCCACCGTGCCCGTGAGCGGCTCGGCTATCCCATCAATCTCTATCGATGCCTGCTGATTCAGTGTCAATTGGCCCAACTGCGACTCGATTACATCGACGGTGGCTTTGACGGTGTCAATGTTGACAATCTCAAACAGTGGCGCCGTCGGAACAGCCATGCCGCCAAAATCGAGGTTACGTTGCGAGATAACCCCCGAAATAGGCGCGTAAATCGTGGCATCTTTGAGCCGCTTCTTCGCCAGTTTCAGCGCGACCTGCGCCTGTGTGCGCGCCGTCTTCGCCGTCGTAATTTCTGCCTCCCAACTCTTAGCGGTTTGCAAGGCTTGTGCGGCAGTGAGCGCAGCTTGTGCCGTTTGAACTTGGGAGTGGGCCAGCGCGATGTCCTTCTCCCACGAACGTGTTTCGGCTTGCACCCGCGCCAACCGCAGCGATGCCGAGGCTTGTTCAACCTGCGCCTCCATCGCTTGGATATCCTCCACGCGCGCACCGTTGTCAATGAGCTGTAGTTGCTCCACAGCAATCTTATGTTGTGCTAAGGCAACATCTAACTGCGTCTTCGCGCTCTCAAGGGACTGCTGACTGATTGCCCCATTTTGGAAGAGCTGCTCCATACGCGTATGGTTGCTTTCGGCGTTGGCGAGCGTCGCGACAGCCTGATTCAGGCCGGCTTCCGCTTGCCGCCGGTCTTCAGCACGGGCACCGTTCTTGATTTTTTCCCGATTGGCGACGAGGGACTGCAACCCAGCTTCCGCCTGCTCAATCTGCGTCACCGCGCGGATTTCAGAAAGGTCCTTCACCTGTTCTAACGAAATCATCGCGGCACTGAGTTGCGACTCGGCTTGCGCGATTTGCGAACGGACGCGCACCTCGGCGAGCTGCTTCGCTTGCGAATACGCCGTATCAGCAGATGCCAGCGTCGCTTCGGCTTGTTGAACAGCGAGTTCTAATTCCTCATGCTCCACAGTGGCAAGAGCATCGCCCTTTTGGACGGTGTCCCCTTCCTCGACAGGAAGCGCGATGAGGCGGCCGGCGATTTTCGGGAACACACTCACTCGCGACTGCGCTTTAATGGTGCCAGAGAGTTGGAGTTCGGAACGGATTTCGCCCCGCATCGCTTTGCTAATTTCCACCGGTCTCAGCACGGCGGCTTCGGCTTGTTCTTCTGTCGGTTTTTCGGTTTTCAGGAGTCTTGGCACGGTAAGAACCGCTATCACTAAGACGATGATAACCCCGAGCCCTATTTTTTTCAATTCGGTTTTCTCCTCTATAAACATTTCACCCCTAAACGGGTTTTAAAGGAATGGCTCCTTTCCCCTTTTGGTGTCTATTGTAGTTGTTGTCCGATTGCTTTCTCCAACCGCGCGAAACCGACGACATAGTCATGATGCGCCTGAAGTCGGTTCACTTCCGCTTGCGCCAACGCGAGTTGCGTATCGGTTAACGCCACGGTGGTAATGATGCCGTTTTCAAATTGTAGATTTGCGATGCGCACACTCTCGCGCGCTTGTGCCACGGTTTCGCGCTGCACCTCTATCAGCGTTCGCGCCTCAAGGAGGTTCAGATAGGTGGAACGCACCTCAAATTCAACGGCGGATGTCAGCTGCGCGCTCCCCAATTCGGTTTGTTTGAGGACAGATTCGGTTTGTTGCACCGCCGCCTGCGTCGCAAACCCATCAAAAATTGGAATGTTAATCCGGAGTCCAAGGCTCCAGATGCGGTTCATCTGCGTGAGCCTCTCATTTTGCGATATTTGGTAGTTGGTGAAAAAACTGAGGTCTGGGAGACGGCGCGTTTTCGCGACATCCACCTGTTTGCGTGCCGCGAGCTCGTTCAATTGCGAACGGCTCATCTCAGGCCTATTTGCCAGTGCCTGTTGTATCAAGGCTTCAAGACTGCCGTTCTCCAAAGGATACTCGCCGACGGTTTCCAATGTGCCTTGAACCGCGATGTCCTCGGAAAGCGGCATATTCAGGAGCGTCTTATAGCCGTTTTTGGCAATGCGGACACCGTTCTCCGCGCGGATAAGCTGCGATTGCGCGTTAGCCAACTGAACTTTCGCGCGCAGCACATCGAAATTCGTGGCAGCCCCCGCCTCAACCGATGTCTCAGCGATGCCGAGCTGCTTCTCAACGAGCGCAACGCTTTGCTGTGCAACACGGACGAACTCCTGCGTCACTAAAACGCCGTAAAACGCCTCAGAGACATCCAAACGGAGTTGCTGATAGGCAGCCGCGACTTCACGCGCAACTGCCTGATAGTTCAGCTTCGCCACCTGATACCCGTAATAGTAGCGTCCCCACGCGAAAATCGGTTGCGTGAGGCTCAGTGTGCCTTGCACATTATGCTGCGCGCCAAACTCCAATTCAATTGTCTCCGCTTCGTTATCGCCACTTGGCGTTGGCATCGGTTGCATCTCTGCGCCCCCAGGCGGCAGGAAACCGAACCCACCCTCGGCCTGAATCACAGACTTTTGGATATCTTTAAAATAGGTATAGTCGCCGTTCGCCGTAATCCGCGGCAAGAGGCCAGCGCGCGCCGAGCGCACCTGCGCCGCCGCCGTTTTGAGAGTCTGTTCCGCTGTCTGGAGACTCAGATTGCTCCGCTTGGCCACCTCGATGCTCTCTTCAAGCGTCAAAACGCGTGACTCCTGCACCGAGCTCTCCCTATCACCGGAGGCGCGTTTCGGAAGCGCGCTGAAAACGGAGAAGGCGCATAAAAATATCAGAAAGGCTCCGCGCCATGAGATGTCGCGAAACCGGCATGAATTCATTGGAATGAGTCCTCCCATGTTGTGGGCGGATATAGAAATCCGCCCTGACAAACCGGCAACTTTACGAACGCAGCCTTCCGTAGGCGCGCTGGCAAAGCGCGCCTACCGGATAGAGGGATGCTTGAATTTGCGTCAGGACTGAAATTAATAACGGATAATCGTCGTTGCATCGCCCACAGCCCACAACTGTCCACTCGGCGCTTTCACAATATCTTGCAGGTGGCTCATCGTGGGCGATTCCTGCATCAACCATGTCACGCCGCCATCGGCGGTACGGAGAATAGTACCGTTATCACCCACAGCCCATCCCTCATTTTCGTTCAGAAAGAGGATAGCGTTGAGGTTTGCATCTGTCGGCACTGTCTGCTCTGTCCACACCATACCGCTATCGGTGGAGAGCATGATAGCACCTTGCTCGCCGACTACCCACACAGTCTGCGGGTTCAGCACGAACGCATCTTTCAACGCCGGCCCTTGCAGCATTGACATCCATGTTTGCCCGCCATCGGTTGTTTTGATAATCGTACCTGCATCGCCGACTACCCAGCCGACTTTTTCATCTATGAAGTGAACACCGTATAGATTGTTAAATCCTGCACCTGTCATCATCGGATCGCAGTCTTGTCCGAGCCAGGTTTGCCCACCGTCGCTGGTGTGCATAATCCGGCCAGTTTCGCCCACGGCCCACGCATGCGTCGGGCTCCCGAAACTCATCGCGTATGAGCCCATCGCGCTGCGCCAACTCATGATGCCATCAAACTTAATTCGCTGCGCGGTGCCATGGCCTTCATCGCCCGGGTCACTGAGGTCTGCCCAGGTATTACCGCCATCAAGCGTTTCAGCCAGAGCGGCATTACTTCCAACAATATAGCCTTTGGTCTCACTGACGAACCCGACACCGAAAAACTCAAAAACGCCACCTTTCTGAGGTGTCCATGTTTCGCCGCCATCACTGGTATGCAGCACAGTCCCCGACAAACCTACCGCCCATCCTAACCGGTCTGTGTAAAAGTGAACTGCCTGCAAACTGGGGGAATTAGAAACAATCTCCCACGTGTGGCCCCCATCAGAACTGTGTAAGATGGTTGCGTCAGCGCCAACTACCCATGCTTCGTTCTGGTTCACCACGTGCACGCCTTGGAGCCGGGCTGCGACGGGGCGCGGGCTTAAAGGGGCCCAGGTTGTACCCCCATCGGTTGTCCGCAAAATCACGCCGAACTCCGCCGCGGCGATGCCTAACTTCTCATCAACGAAATGGACATCCCAAATCGGTTCGGGCATCCCGTTAGAATTCGGGACATGACTCTCCTGAACTGCCCACTCCGTGCCGTTCACCGTAGCCACGACAGCACCGCCGGAACCTACCGCCCAGCCAGTGCTTTCGTTCAGCATGAAAAGGGAATCTAACGTCTGCACCGTGTTACTCGTCTGGAACTGCCAATTCTGTCCACCGTCAGTCGTATGGAGAAGGGTGCCGCCGCCGCCAGCCGCCCAGCCCAATTCGGGAGTGACAAAGTAGATACCTTCTATAGAGTTATTAGTTCCGATTTCCTGCTCTGTCCAGGTTGTACCGCCGTTTGCAGTGCTGATGATGAACCCGCCATCACCGCTCGCCCAGCCGTGCTGCTCATCCACAAAAGTAACAGCTAACAGTGCAGTAGAGGTACCGGTATTCTTTTTCATCCACGTCTGCCCGCCATCGGTTGTCTTGAGCACCGTGCCTTTGTCACCTACAACCCATCCCAACTTCGGGTTAAGAAACCGAACCTTCTTCAACTCAATATCAAAAGGGAGCGGTTGACTCGGTTGTCTTTCCCACGACATGCCGCCATCGGTGGTATGCAGGATGGTAGAATTGCTGCCGACAATCCACCCGTGCTGTTCATCAACGAAAAAGACATCGGAAAAGGTCGCGCTCCATTGCGATTCGCTCACCTTCTCCCACATTTTCTGTGCAAGCGCGAAGGGGGCGGTGCAAAGCATCAGCATCACCACCATCACGGTTAACATTTTGATTCTGAAGTTCATTATTGCCTCCTGAAAAGTTAATTTGTGGCGCGAAGCCACACCAAAGATGCTAGTAAAATATAGTCTACACTATTTTCGGATTCCTTGTCAAGCCAAATTATTTTTCTGCAACATTTTTCCCTTGACATTTCATCGCGAATTTGGTATCATGGCAAAAATATCATCTTCATCTGCAGTAGGAGCAACACTATGGCAACCTACGCAAAAGCCGCCGTTCATTCATCAGAACTTCGCGAATTTGACGATGCTCAAACGGGCGCGCATATCTATCAACTCACAAACGATGCATCCATTAACCACAACCTCTACTTTCTGACACCTTCATTCACGCCAGACCAGGGGTTCCTCGTTTTCACCTCCTATCGCTCCGGAAAACCGAACTTTTTTAAGGTGGCATTTCCGGACGGAGATATCGTGCAACTTACCGATGCCGATAACGTTCACGGCTACTCCGGTGTGATTGCCAAAGATGGCACGCAACTCTTCTATACCCAAGCAGACGAAATCAAGGCGATTCATTTGGAGACGTTAGCAGAACGGACGCTGGAAAAATTTCCCGGCGGCAGCCTCGGTGAATGCAGCGTCAGTGCCGATGAGCAGTTTATCGTCACGGCGATGAAGCGCGATGAGAAATCGCACATTACTGTTACGGCAACCGATAGCAGCGGCGGCGAGGTTATCTATACGTCACCAACGCAGACGATTATCCATCCACAATTCCATCCGAAACACGCGGAACTCATCGCCTATTCGGGGGATCCCGCACCCCGGATGTGGACGATAAACCGTAATGGCACGGAAAATCGGCAGCTCTATGAGCACGACAACAATGAGTTTCTCGTCCATGAAACCTTCCTCGGCGCGCAGGACGAACTGATTGTGACGCATTGGCCCTACGCGCTACGCAGGTTCTCGTTGGAAACGTTACAAATGCAGACGATTGCCGATTTTAATGCGTGGCACATTGCCAGCAATCGCGCCGGCACCAAAGTCTTGTGCGATACAGTGCATCCCGATATCGGTTTGCGTCTGGTGGATGTGGAGACAGGTGAGCATACGCAGATTTGTTATCCGCAAAGTTCCTCGAGCGGCAGCCAATGGAAAACCGACCGGTACGCTCTCGCCGAGGATTGGGCGGCGGCACAACAGCAGGAGGATAGGGAAAAGGCACTCAGCTGGATGGAGATGAAGGTGGACACCGTTTACGGCCCGCAGTGGACGCATCCACATCCCTCCTTTAGTCCTGATGAAAAGGCGGTTGTGTATACATCGGATGTTTCGGGGCATTCGCAGGTTTACGTCGCGGAGATACCGTAAGTTTCTATGAAAATCCGCCCAGACAAACCCCACTAACTCCACAGCCTATCGTGCGAACGTTCCGAATCCCACGCAGTCGTCGGAGGGAAGTATTCGGGCGCGTCGGGATGCAAATGCTCCCGAATCACCTCCTCGTTGAGCTCGATGCCTAACCCCGGCGTGTCCGGGACAGTAATATAGCCATCTTGGATAATCGGGTTCGGTAAACCTGTCACCATGTCATCCCACCACGGGTTGTCAACAGAGTGGTTTTCCAAGACGAGGAAGTTTGAAGTCGCCGCCGCGCAGTGGACGCTCGCCATCGCACAGACAGGAGTGCCTGCCATGTGGAGGGCCATCGCGATACCGTGCTCCTCCGCCAGATCGCCGATTTTCTTCGTCTCTAAAATCCCACCCGAAGTGGCAATATCCGGGTGACAAACCGCAATCGCCCGTTTCTCAAACAGCGGCATGAAGTCCTCTTTGCAGTAGATGTCCTCGCCGGTGCAAATCGGTGTCGCGCACGAGTTGGAGAGGCGCACATACTGTTCCGTGTACTGCCACGGCACCATATCTTCCAGCCACGCAAGGTTATATTTCTCCAACGCCCGCGCGAGCCGGATGCAGTCCTCAATGCCGATATGTCCGAAATGATCTACTGCCAGCGGCACCTCATAGTCAATAATGGCTCTGACGAGCTCCACATACTCGCACAAGAGCCGGATGCCTTTGTCGGTAAGACGGATGCCGGTGAACGGATGCATCAAGTGATGCGTGTCTAAATTCCCGCTTGGGGCGGCAAGCGCGCCGCGGATACCTCGCAGTAATCCAATCCCGAGGTCCATCTTCAGGAAGGTGAAGCCGCTGTCAATGCGTTCCTGTAACTTCGCGCCCATATCCCCCGCGTCTTTGAGGGAGGGCGTATCGCTATAACATCGGATTTTGTCGCGGAATTTCCCGCCAGCGAGTTGATAACACGGCACGCCGTACGCCTTCCCCACCAGATCCATGAGGGCCATCTCGATGCCGCACACGCCGCCGCCTTGCCGCGCATGGTGCCCGAACTGCTTGATCTTTCGGAAGATTTTATCAACATTGCACGGGTTTTCGCCCAAAATGCGGCTTTTGAGCATCAGCGCATACGTTGGACTCGCACCATCGCGCACTTCGCCGAGCCCATGGATGCCCTGATTCGTCTCCAGTTTCATGATAGGCCCGCCTACCTTCGTCCGAACAATACGCATGTCAGTGATTTTCAATTCCGAAGGACGTGAAGCGGTATTTACGTTTTCTAACATAGATATAGTCTCCTGATAATCTGTTCATTTTCGCGTAGGAGAGCCCCCGCAATCGATGCCACCGGAGAAACCTCTTGTCTCAATTCAGCGACGCAGCGCATTTAGCAAAACGCAAGCGTGCCATCTAATATGCCTAAATGGAGAGCAACGCGTTGTTCAAGGGGCCAGATTGTCGGTGTCTCGGTGATGATAACATGTTCGCTGTGGAAATGCAAGAGATAAGGTGCCAACCCTTGCGTACCCCACTCCGTGGCAACCTTGTAGACACCCGCCGCAATTTCAGGTGCCTCTTCGCCCGGGTCGTCTGCATCTATCGGCC
The DNA here is from genome assembly GCA_958296135.1 of uncultured Poribacteria bacterium. GTDB lineage: Bacteria > Poribacteria > WGA-4E > WGA-4E > WGA-3G > AGPOR5. Next base: position 808,381 of record CATQHZ010000001.1, on the reverse strand, counting down.
CAATTGTTTTGACAGCATCGGCAAGTTCAACCCCGATATACGCCTCGTCGCGCTTGCCTTCGTAGAGATAAAACCCGGTTGCGTCGTAATCTTCGTGGAAATCTATCGCCAACGAAAATTGCGTTTGCGCGATGGCTTTTTTGACGATGGCGACTTCTGGGACATCCATCGTGTCAAAAGCGCGGTTAATATCCACACCCTCCCGGTTCTCTCGCGTCCCGTGAACGTAACCGTAGGGATTAATGCATGGGATGACGACAAACGTAAAGCGTTTTAAGAGCTCGGTGTTGTCGCGTTCCAAAAATTGCAGCGTCGCCGCAACTCCTGCGGGCTCATCACCATGCACTCCACCGGTGAGGAGGATAGGGACAGGTGCCGCTGCTGACGATGCCAGGCGGATTTGGTAGATTGGGTAATCGTGGACGGTTCCGATAAGTTCCACCGGCCCGTTTAAGTTTTTCACGCGAGAAGCGATGTCGACGTAATTGCGCAACTTTCAGAGCTCCTTATCGTCGCAAGAGTGATGTTGGCTGGAATCCGGCAATGATTTCGGCTGGGGAGTGAATCGCCGCATCATAATCCTAATTTCCTCGGTTTGTGCATGGATAACGGCTGTCATGTTCACAAACATCTCGGCCTGCGCGTTGATGAGACGTTCCACATTGTCCTATTTTTTCGCCTATTCGCGAAGGAGCGTAACCATTTCTACAAGCAACTCAGCCCGTTTTTGAAAAGCGTTTTCCAAATTCCTAAGCGTCTCGTAACGCGCCATCACCTGTTTTCCCCGCGAGACTTTTGCCAAAGTAGCGTGCCCAGCAAGGTTAAGATAGCGAGAACCACATGCGAAATTCCGTTGTAGAAAATTGCTTCCATTAGATTTTTCACCTTTTATCATCTGAAACTTACTTAGGACTGACGCAGAAACAGGCCCCCGTAGGCGCGCTTTCAAAGCGCGCCTACCAGAAGAGGCATCAGTTTTGTTATTGTAACACATCATCTGCATTTTGTCAAACTTTATCGCAAAAAAAAGCAGAACGATTTACTTCCCGGTTTTTGAGGTCTCCCGTGAAAATCAACAACGGCCCCCGCCCTATAGGGCAGGCTCGCCTGAAATTGCCCTGTTTGAGCTCAGGCGAGCTCTAACTACAGATAATTGAACAACTATAAATGCTTCCGAAAAAAAACTTGACATGAATTAGAAAAATTGGTAAAATCTGTAAAGAGATTCATCGGAAGGAGAAAATTGCTATGACGGTTATCCCCACAAATCAAGCGTTGATTGCGCAATTTCGCGAGGCACCGGCACCTCTACTCGCAGTGCTACACGCTTTTCACGACAGAGACGGGTTCATTTCGGAAGCCGCCCTTCGCGACATCGCAGTCGGGCTACGGATACCGTTGGCAGAACTCTTCGGCACGCTGACCTTTTATCACCACTTCGCGCGCGAGGCACCCGGGAAAAACGCGCCGCGCGTCTGCACAGGGCCCGTCTGCCGGCTGAAAGGGGGCTTAGAAATCCTTGACGCGCTCAGCAGCGAAGACGCGACACCGATGCCGTGTGCAGGCCGGTGCGACGATTGTGTGCCAGTCCTGAAAGGGGACGAGGTGCTGACAGGACAGCAAGCGGACACACTCGCTGTCCATGCCACGCCGCTGCCACCGCCGAACCCAGGAACGCACGAGGAATGCATCTTCGCAGAGATTCGCGAACCCGAACGCAACACCCTCGCCGGTTACCAACGCACCGGAGGCTACCAAGGATTAACGCAAGCCGTGACAACATCTCCCACCGAGGTAATCAACACGCTGAAGGAGAGTCAACTCGCTGGCAGGGGCGGCGCCGGATTCCCGACAGGCGCGAAGTGGGAAGCGGTGCTGAATGCACCCGGCGAACCGAAAACAGTCGTGTGCAACGCAGATGAAGGCGAACCGGGCTGTTTTAAAGACAGAACTATTCTTGACTATGCACCGCACGCCGTGCTCGAAGGGATGACGCTCGCCGCTTACGCAACCGGCGCAACGCGCGGCTTTATCTACCTCCGCTACGAATATCCGCAAACCTTGAAAACGCTCGAACGGGCCATTGCGGAAGCAAAGGCAGCAGGGTTGCTCGGCGAGAACATCCTCGGCGAAAGATTCGATTTCCACATCTACATCCGCAGGGGGGCCGGTGCCTACGTTTGTGGTGAGGAAGGTTCACTCTTAAACAGCCTCGAAGGAAAACACCCGTTCCCGAGGAACAGACCGCCGTATCCTGTAACGCACGGCTTTGAAAACCTGCCTACCGTTGTAAACAACGTGGAGACGCTCGCTGCCGCCGCAGAAATTCTACGGCACGGCGCGGCCTGGTATCAAAACCTCAGTTACGATAAGAACTTAACTGGCACAAAAATCATTAGCCTCTCTGGAGATATTCAGAGGGCCGGGAATTACGAAGTGCCCTTCGGGCTGCCACTCCAGACGCTTCTCTATGATTGGGCAGGCGGACCCGCGTCGGGACGTTCAATTCAGGCGATTACGTCAGCAGGGCTCTCAGGCGGGTTCATCGCGGGCGAAGACCTGGGCATCACGATAGATGAACCCAGTTTCCAAAAAGTCGGCGCGATGCTCGGCGCAGCCGGAATCATGGTGTTCGATGACACGCGAGACATGTTAAACGTGGCGCACAACGCAATGGAATTTTTCGCCGAAGAATCGTGTGGGAAATGTTTCCCGTGCCGCATCGGAACGCAGCGGCTAACGGAGATGCTTGACAGGAATGCAAAGGGACATCGCGCCCGCCGGGCTCTCATACAAGAGATAGGGGAAGTCATGAAGGCGACGAGCGCATGCGGCCTCGGCACCGCCGCACCGAATATCACGGAGAGTCTGATGCGGTATTTCCCTGACATGCTGCCATAACCGCCGGTAGGCGAGTTCGTGCGATTGCTTTGGTGGAGCCACGCAATCGCGCAATGTTAAGACGTAACGGTTTCAAACCACGCCTACCGATTAAGAAACCGGACGGATATGGAAATCCGCCCTTGCAATGGTTGTTTCCTCGATGTGGTCTGCCGGCTTTATTCAACTCTGCATCATCGTGTTTGTTATCGGCTTGGTAACAGGTCCGGTGCTAATGCTTTTTCCCGTCTACGCTGATGAGATTTTAGCGGAAGACGCGTTATTTGCGGCGTTGCTGCGCGCCCTGCCAATCGGATTAGGCGGGATATCAGCACTCATCGGCGGCAGCCTCAGCGACAGGTTTGGACGGAAGTTCACATTGCTCATCGGTATGACAGGGGCAGTCGCCATCGGCGGGCTGTTTACGACACAAACGCCGCTGTTTATCTGGGGCATCCTCTGTTATGAAGGTATCGCCTCCGGCTTCAAAACCGCCGGCGGGCAATCTTACCTCATCAGCGCAGTACCGCCGGATAAATTGGGACTGGCGACAGCACTCTACTTCATCAGTACGACTATCGGGAGCGCGCTCGGCAGTGCGGTAGCAGGGGAAGTGATTACGCGCATCAGTTATGAGGGTTTCGGCGGCAGCGCAGTGTTGCTCGTAGGCATCCTATTTGTAGGAGCGTGCTTATTTCTCCCGAAAGCACCGCAACATCAACTGCCCATCCGGAATCTGGGCACGCTTCAAGCTTATCTGGATTTAGGCAGGCGGCGTGAGATGCGGATGCTCATCGGTTTACGCATCTTACCAACCTATTATTGGGGCTCCGTGAATTTGCTCATGCCGGTGCTGATTTCACGGATTGCAGGTGTCAAAACTACCGGCTATTACGGCGCGCTCAGTTTGTTGTTCGCTTTCGGATGCCAACTAGTTACAGGAAAAATATGTGATACCGTCGGGCACCGCGCGCCTGCCTTCATAGCAAACGCTATCGTGACGCTGCTCGCGTTCGGCGTGGCGTTCTATCATAACTCGCTCATCGCGCTGGAAATTTTCGGCGTGCTTGGCGCAGGCGCGGCGTGGGCCCTATCAACCACTATCCCGCGCTTTATCAACGAATTCACCGCACCCGATGAAAAAGGGCACGGTGTCGGACTAACACATTTGGCATGGAGCACCGGATTTCTCGCCGGCTACGTCGCCAGTGGGGTTCTGGTGAACTTCTCGGTTCAGGTTCCATTTATTGTCGCAGGAATTTTTCTGACAGCTTCAACCGCCATTGCTTATCAACTTTGGCAACATCGTTAAACAAGACGAACGTAAAACCAATGTCACTAACATCGGCGGGTCGCGAACCTGAACTACGCAGGTTAATTGTGATGGGCGGATGTCTATCTCCGCCCATCGAAAAAAAAGGAGACAAAATGATTATTGCAGAACTCGATTTAGAAAACGCGGAACACCTCCAACTCACCGATGCGGAGTGGCGTTATGCCGATGGGCTCGTCCCCGGTGAACCGAACGGCGGCCTCGTCGACAGGCTGGAAGAAACGCCAGCGCGCCTCGCCGATTATGACGATTCCGGCTGGGATATCTGTGAGAATATCCAAGAAATTGTCCTATCCGGCCTCTGCTTCGGCTGGTATCGGATTACCGTCACGCTTCCCGAAGAAGTCGACGGTGTCTCCATCGCCGGTTCACAGGTGTGGTTCCACACGTGCATCGACGATTACGGCGAAGTCTGGGTTGATGGCAACATCGATCTGGCGTTCGGCGAATCGGGGCGCGGCGCAGCTTCCGGTTTCAACGCACCGCAGCGCGTCGTCGTCTCCGAAAACGCGGAACCAGGCGCGAAGCACGTCATTGCATGCTTGGCTGTCAATGGGCCGTTCGGCAGACCGGGCGGCGGCATTTTCCTCCGCTTCGCCAAATTGGAGTTTGAAAGGGCGTAATCGCGCGAAGCGACAAACGCCCCGGCCCCCGTAGCGCGAGGGCCGTTACGCCGAAACGTTGTCATCTCTGCAGTCCCGCTGCAGAGATGCCAGCTTAAAGTAAGGTAGTTCGCTTTTGCGAGGCAAAACAAACACGTTTGCTATAGACGTAACCGTGCTAACGCGGGGTGACACATGCACGTTTGCTGCAGACGTGACCGTAACGGCCCTCGCCCTACGGAAAATAAAAATAATCAAAAAAAGAAAGGACAAAAATTGACGCAAAAAGCAGTCCTATTACTCAGCGGCGGCATCGATTCCACCACCACCCTTGCTATCGCGCTCGCCGAAGGCTACGATACCTATGCGATGAGTTTTCGATACGGCCAACGGCATCAGGTAGAACTGACATGCGCCAAAAATATCGCAAAGGCGATGGCCGTGAAACAGCACACCGTTGTTGACATCGACCTGCGCAATTTTGGTGCCTCGGCGTTGACAGCCGACATCGACGTGCCGAAACACAGGTCAGACGCGGAGATGCGGGAAGGTATCCCGATAACGTACGTGCCGGCTCGAAACACGATCTTCCTCTCCTACGCGATCGCGTGGGCAGAGGTGCTCGCCGCCGATACCATCTTTATCGGAGTCAACGCCCTCGATTACAGCGGCTATCCGGATTGCCGTCCGGAATACATCCACGCCTACCAGACGATGGCGAATTTGGCAACGCGCGCTGGCGTGGAAGGGCAAACCGAATTAACCATTCAAACGCCGCTCATTGACAAAACGAAAGCGGAGATTATCCAAATTGGCGCGAGGCTCGGTGTGGATTATAGCCTCACGCTGAGTTGCTACGATCCGGACGATGACAGCAGAGCCTGCGGCAACTGCGATAGCTGTCTGCTCCGAAAGAAAGGGTTTGAGGAGGCAGAAGTCCCCGATCCGACGCGCTACCAGTAGGTGCGCCCTCCCGGTCGCGACACCGGAGGAGAGACTTCCAACTCGCTACACTACTACAGTGTCTTGTCATGTTTGAATTCTCCGGGAGTCCCCGCGTAGGGAAACCAGATCGCCGGATCTTAACCTGATTTTCCCGGAAATTTCAACGGGACAAAGCACGAGATACTGTCTTCCCCAAAAAATGATGATAAAAGCAGTCTTCTTTGATTTCTACTATACCTTATGCTACTGGGAGCATCCGCTAAAAGCAAGACTCCAAAAAGTTGCCGACCGGTACCAGGTCCAACTCAATTGGGACAACTACGCAGCGGCACACGCGAACCTCGTCACCGAGGTATCCGACTCAGACCCGAGCACGCACAATCTGCTGGAGACGATGCACAAAATTGTTAAAAGCTGGTGCGAATTTTTAGAGCAACTCGGCGTTCAAGAACATGTGGAACAAATAGCGTGGGAATTGCTGCAATCTCAACACTCGTTCTTTGCAGCAAGCAACGCGACGCTCTACGCCGATGTTATCCCTACGCTTCAGCAACTGCAGCACGCTGGCTTGAAAATGGCAATCGTTTCAAACTGGGATACGCCGCTGAACCCGCTCACCGAACGCCTCGGCATCGCGCACTATTTTGATGCGATAGTCGCGTCCCATGATGTGCGCGTCAGGTCAGCGAAGCCGAACCCGGGTATTTTCCACTACGCCCTCGCGGCAGTCGGCGTTTCGGCGGAAGAGGTAGTCCACGTCGGCGATACCTTCGAGGCAGACATCGAGGGCGCGAATGGCGTAGGAATACGCCCGATTCTCATTGATCGGGATGGAACGCAAGCCGGCAAATGGCCCGAGACGATTCGGGGAGTGGCAGAATTGCTGGCTCTGCTTAACCCAAAAACCGCCCCGGCACCGTAGCGTGCGTGGACCTGTCCCTCGCGGTCTCCCGTGCCCACGCACGGTGAGGGACAGGCCCGCGCCCTCCAAAAAAGAAACAGAAAATTAGTGGCAAAAAACGCAAAACGTGCTAAATTTCACACCAACGGTCAAGGATTTGCTCTCCCGCGTTATTAGCACGGGACTACCTATGCCCGTCATCTGCGCATGAGATGCCTGCAACCGGAGGAATACCGTGACAAACCGTTATTTGCAATTCACAGCCAGAAACATTCTTGCGAGACTCAGCCTTCTCCTCATCGGCGCAGTGCTGCTACCGCACCCCGCAACCGCCGCACTTACCGCACAGGCGGTGATGAACAACGCGCTGCAAGTTTATGAAAAGATCGACGACTACGCCGCTGTCGTTCACACCTACGCCACCGATTCATTGGAAGCATCAGGCAGTCTTTTCGACTGGCAGTCACCGCAAGCCGCCTTCAACCTCTTTTATCGGAAACCGGGGGAACACGCCGTTCAGAACATCGGCGAGGCACCCCGCGGCATCTTCCGCGTTGAACTGCTCAGTTCCTTGGAACGCCTCAAGACGCTGGATTTGCAGCTGCAATCCCACCGAGAACCGCTCCACGGGCAGGACTGTTACGTGCTTGAAATCACCACCCCCGAGGAGCCCGAAACGCAGGCGCGCCTCTGGATATCGTCACGCAATTGGACTGTCGTGCAACTCACGTACTTTATCAAATCCATCGAATTTGTCCGGACGCAGTTTCACTACGTGCCCGGGAACAAGGGCAGTTTTTTGCCAGTGGAAACGCGAAGCCTCTTTCCTGTATCAAACCGCGTCCTGATTAATCGCATCGCAAACTACGAGGTCAATCGAGGCCTCCCACCCGAACTTTTTGAGAGGAAAAACCGATGAAAACTATCGCCGCTATCGCTTCGATATTCACAGGCTTACTGCTCACCGCCACCTTTGGCGTTGCTGCACAAGTTACCTACGATGCCAAATTGAAACCCTTTGGCGACAGCCTGATTTGGGAGCACAAGGTAGGCAGTGCCATCGCCCTAGATTTCAACATGGAACTCAGTGCTGAAACTATCACGGCATCCGTCACGGGCGACATGAATTTCGACCGGGAATCCAAGACGATTACCGTGCGCGGCACCGAAGGAGTGTTCAGCAGCAACGGCAACGTCAAAATCCTCAGCACCCTCGATTTGGACTTCGCTCTTCCTCTCGCGTTCTGGGAAGAAGACGGTAACATCAACATCAAGCGCAGGTTAGAAATACCCCGCCTCACCACAGAGAAAGACTGGGATGCCTCACAACCCTTCAACGGATTTCTCCTCGGCGGGGCCAACCCGGTCAGCCTGGAAACAAACCTTCTCAATATCGTGAACGTGGAGCTCAGTACCGTCGAAATCGGGTCCGCTATCTTGACCACGGCGACACCCATCGGAACAATCGCCAAAGAGCTCCTCAAGACAATTGTCAAGAACTCTTTAGATGCCGGTATCCGTGCCAACGCGGATCTCTCCGGTTACAGGAGTTTAGTCGGAAAATCCGTAACCGTGAACGGTGTGTCCATCACACGTGAAGGGCAATCCATCGAGGCCCCGGGCGTAGATGCCGCGCAAGATACCTATCAGATCCACAGCACCTACGAGGCGGAACTCCTTTATGGACTGGACGTTGTCCTCGGTGCCGATATCTATGCGCGCCTCACACCGCTGGGAAATGAGATCTGGAATTATGAGAAGGAACTCGCAGAAACGGACGTACCGGTTATTGAGGAGCAGACGTTTGATCTGGCATTTACGACAGAATCTACAACAACGGATACGCCGCCGGGGGATGCGAACGGCGATGGAACCGTGAACATTCTAGATTTGGTGTTAGTCTCGTCAAATTTCGGACAGACAGGGGAAAATCGCGCCGATGTGAACGGCGATGGCGTGGTGAATGTGTTAGATCTGGTTATCGTGTCAAATGCGCTCAGGGAAAATTAAAGGCAGCATCATCCCAGCCCCGTAGCGCGAGGGCCTAGGGCGGCAGCTAACTCTCGCGCGCAGCGAAAACTGCCCCCGGCACCGTAGCGCGAGGGCCGTTACGCCGAAACTTTGTCATATCTGCAGCCTCGCTGCAGATATGTCCACTGTCCCTCGCAGTCTCTCCACTTAACCAAAAAAACGCCCCGGCACCGTAGCGCGAGGGCCGTTACGCCGAAACTTTGTCATCTCTGCAGTCCCGCTGCAGAGATGTCCACTGTCCCTCGCGAACTTACTGCATTGCAATCTTGCATTTCTTTTCGGAAGCACCGTAGCGCGAGGGCCGGTGGCGTTTGTCAAGACCGGAAAGTCTCTCCTACGGGGAGAACCGCGAACGCAACGCCCACAGCCCTTGCCCCGGCTCGCTAATATAGAAAAAACCGTCATCGTGAAATCCATCAACAAGCGTTTCAGGGTTATATTTCGCAAGGACTTCGTCAACGGGTGCCCACTCATAGCCTACCGATTCGATTTCGGTTTGGGTGAGACATCCAGTGGCATAGATAACCTTGAAACGCCCCTCGGTGCTGCCGTGGATGAGATGCGCGGCGGCGGAGAGATTCTCCTGCAACTCAGCGTTTTCTGCGACGGCATTGAGGGTTGTCTTCGTGCCGCGGTAGCCGTACTTGCGGATGAGCCGGTCGATCTCGGCATCTTCACCGAATTCGCGGAGGCCCGGGGCGATGATAATCAGCGTGCCGTTATCCGCCATCGCCATCCGTGTACGGTAGATAGCTTTGTTACCTAACCACGTGCTTTTAAACTCCCTCGGGTCTAAATAGACGACTGCTTTCGTTAACGGCGCGTCTAAAAAGGTGAGGTTCACGGTTCGGCTTAATTCAGCGGCGCGTTCAAAGGTTTCAGTATCGTCACCGACGTAAAGCCCGCGCATCACGCGTGCGCCATCAACATCAACACCCATGACGCTCATCACATAGACAATGCCCAGTTGCTTCAGGTAGTGCTCGTGCGCGTAGTTGAGCACCTTCCGCACGGAGGTATCGGTGCGTCCCATCAACCGCTCCATACCGTCCACGGCACCCAAGAAATGCGACTTGTTAATCGTCTCCATCCCGCCTGTGCCGATGAGGATGTTCTTAAACCCGTTCGCAATGCCGACAACCTCGTGCGGGATTACCTGTCCGACAGAGAGAATCAGGTCGTAATATCCCTCTCCAAGCCGGTGGTTGACAGAAACCGGAATGGGATAGTCCACTTTCCCGCCCGAGACCTGATGCACAAATTCGGATGGCACCTCTCCAAAGTGATGCAGTCCACTCCGCCAATTATGGACATGATACCTTGCCTTGGGCAATTCTCCATACATTTCGGCGATTTGCGCCGGGGTCATCGGCGCGTGCGTGCCGATTGCAGGCAGAATGTCAAAGCACTCACCGTTTGCGCTATCCCAGAGCTCATAGAGAATTCGGGTGAGCTCGCCAGCGTTGGAGTGAAGGCGCGTCATATCCGGCGGAACGACTAAAATCCTTTTTGGGATGCCGCCCCGCTTCTGCAAAGCTTTGTGTAGCAGGTTCCGTTTTTCTTCGGTTGTGATTACGGTGTTTTGTCCACCGTGTGCAATGTCCGTTGACATGATCTTCTGTTTCCTTCAGATTGCAAGGGCGGACACGGAAATCCGCCCTAATACCGCCCTTTCATCGCGCCCCATGTTACGCTTAACTTGTCCCGTGCTTCTACCGGCAAAACCAGGTCTTCCACCGCATCACCGATGAAAAGGTTATCAATATAGACGAGGCCATAATTGCCGAATTTGCCCGTTTTGAAGGTTGCGTCCGAACCTTCCGTGGCCGGATCGAGCTTGTCAAACGGCGTTTTGTCCTTCCGCGCTTTTAGTTTGAAAGTGAATTCATCGCCGGCCAGCGTGAGTTGCGCGCGATACCACACCTCCGGCTCGTTTTCCACCATCCCCGCTTGGACTTGCGCCCAACCGCCTTGCCGTTTATAGAAGTGGTAATCTCTGCCGCCTTGCCGCCGGTCGCTCAGGTAGAACTTCTCGCCATCCTGAAAGCGGAAGACAACGCCCATGTAAAAGTCATCGGGGAACATCATGTCCCACTCGGCGACGTAATCGTCCCAATTCGCCTCGCCGACGACATAAATGGAGCCGCCGACATCGTGACGCGATTGGTTGGATGCCTTATCGGCAGTCAAAAGCACCTTGTTACTAGCATCTCTCGGGTCTGCGACGACTTTCGCGGTAGTGCTGCCGTCGTGCCCGACTTCCCACTTTGCAGGCTCCTGCCCGATTGCATCTTTTTCAAAATCGTCGTGGAACAACAGTTCCGCCGGTGCGGACAGCGCGGCCCCTATGCAGAATGCTAACAGCGTGAATAGCATGCCGAAATCTCTGAAATGCATTTTTGCACCTCTGTTTTGGATTCACATTGATTTTAGCAGATTTTCACTGAAAAAGCAAGCGCGTTTCTGCACGGCACCAGAAACATTTAGTTGTCCCAATATCTGTAGCTCGGGCTCGCCGGGGGCCGTTGAGGCTTTTCACAGGCAACATCAAAAACCGAAAAATAAATCGTCATGGAGCCCGGTCCTTTATCCTTGACATTCGCACAAAATCAGACTATAATATATACAATGGCTTGCGCGATGCTTCTTCGCGCACCTAACATGACTGTATGGGCGGATTTCTATGGTTTCCGCCCGCGCGTGGTGCACAACCTTTTTGTGAAACGCTAACCGTTTACGAGCAGGACTTACACAAAAATCCTAACACACCCAAGCCTGCGCGCCCACGGGGTTTATTCGGCGCAGGGCCCAGGGAGGAGAAATAATGCAAGACGATATTGGAAAAGTCGCCGGCGAAATCTGGCACTATTTAGAGGAAAATGGCGAAGTCACTGTCAGCAAACTCATCCGTGACATTGATGGAAAGGAACGGATGACGCTGATGGGCATCGGATGGCTCGCACGAGAGGAGAATTTAGCGTTTGAGAAACGGAACCGCGGGACCTACCTCACGCTTAGAACACCAGCAACCGACGACAATGCTCGGTAGGCGCGCTTTAACCCTGGTAGGCGCGCTTTCAAAGCGCGCAGGAAGGAGAAACGCATTCAATGAAGCCACTTCACCAATTAACCGTGGTGCCGGCGTTACCACAGAAACTCAAACCGCTGCGCGAACTCGCCGAAAACCTGTGGTGGACATGGGACCAGGAAGCACTGACGCTCTTTCGCCACCTCGATGCGGCGTTGTGGGAGGAAACCTACCACAATCCAGTCGCGATGCTCGGACAGATGTCCCAAGCGCAGCTAGACGCTGCCGCCAAAAACGAGGCATTCCTCGCGCGCCTCGACGTAATCCACAAAAAATTTAAAGCGTATCTCACCACACCGTCGTGGTTTGAAACCGCCGCCGCCGATGAGTCGCTCACCGATTTGAAAATCGCTTACTTCTCAATGGAATATGGGCTGACAGAGTGCATGCGGCTCTACTCCGGCGGCCTGGGGGTTCTCGCAGGAGACTATCTCAAATCAACCAGTTATTTAGGGCTACCCTTCGTCGCGGTGGGGTTGCTCTATCAGCACGGCTATTTCCGACAGCGGCTCACCGCAGATGGCTGGCAAATGGCAGATTACCCGACGAATGACTTCTACAATATGCCTATCCAGCCCGCGCACGGGGCAGATGGAAACCCGCTGTTAGTCAAAGTTGACTATCCGGAGGGAAGGGCGTACGCGAAGGTGTGGCGTGCCCAAGTCGGGCGCGTCCCCTTATACCTGCTCGATACCAACATCGCCGAAAACCAGAACGATGAACTGCGCAACATCACCGATTATCTCTACGGCGGCGATGAACGGATGCGCATCAAACAGGAGATTCTGCTCGGCATCGGCGGCTACCGGGCCCTCACCGCGCTCGGCATTCGTCCAACCGTCTGCCACATGAATGAGGGACACGCGGCGTTTCTCGCCATTGAACGCATCCTGCAATTGATGCAGGAAACCGGCGTCAATTTTCAGGATGCGTGCGAAGCAACTCGGGCCGGCAATATCTTCACTACGCATACGCCGGTACCAGCCGGCATCGATTGGTTTCCGCCAAATCTGGTGAACTACTATTTCGGTGGATATTACGGCGCGCTCGGCGTTTCAGAGGAAACGTTCCTCGGCTTAGGCAGGGCGGATCCATCTGATACCAGCAGCGATTTTAGTCCCGCGCTGCTCGCACTGCGGCTCTCCGCAATGTGCAACGGCGTGAGCCAACTGCATGGACACGTCGCGCGCGAGATGTGGAAAGGGCTCTGGCCCGGACTCCCCGTGCATGAAGTGCCGATCGGCGCGATTACAAACGGCATCCACACCCGCTCCTGGGTCTCCGGCGATATGCAGAGTCTGTTCGATAGATACCTCGGCCCGCGCTGGATAGTCGACCTGACGAACCAAGCAGTTTGGACACAAATCTCGCAGATTCCGGATACGGAACTCTGGCGGACGCACGAACGCCGCCGCGAACGCCTCATCGCCTTCGCACGACGGCGGCAGACGAGAACGGCAGCCTCCTTTTCTATCGCCGCCGAGAAAATCCTCAACTCGGCGGCGTTGACTATCGGGTTCGCCCGCCGATTCGCCACGTATAAACGGGCAACACTGCTGTTCCAAGATGTCGACAGGCTAGATAAAATCCTCAACAATCCGGAGCGGCCCGTGCAGCTTATCTTCGCAGGAAAGGCGCATCCGCACGACTACGAAGGCAAACTGCTCATCCAACGCATCTCCCGCATCGCAGCCGAACCAAGGTTCCACCACAAAATCGTCTTCATTGAGAACTACGACATTTGTGTCGGCCGTTATCTGGTTGAAGGCGTTGACATCTGGCTCAACAACCCGTTACCGCCGAATGAAGCAAGCGGGACGAGTGGGATGAAAGCGGCCGCAAACGGTGTCCTGAATCTCAGCATTGCCGATGGTTGGTGGGCGGAAGCCGATTATCTGGGCGGCGGCTGGACAATCGAACCGAGCCCCGTCGCGGAAGACCCGAGCTCCGTTGACAAGGCACACGCAAACGCGATATATGAGCTGCTTGAGAAGGAGATTGTCCCACTCTTTTATGAACGGCACCCCATTGACGACATCCCCTACCAATGGGTAAAACGGATGAAGGAGGCAATGCAGCACCTTGCCCCCGTTTTCAACACAAAACGGATGGTCTCGGAATATGCGGAGCAGCTCTATTTTCCCGCGCACCGACGATGGCAGCACCTCAATCAGGACGCAGCGCAACGCAGCGTCGCGCTCGCACATTGGAAATCCCACATCCGGAACCACTGGCGTGCACTGCGAATTGAAGAAAGAGCGGCAGTGCAGGCAACAGCAGGACGCGGAAGGCAAAACGGAGAATTCGGCGTGGGCGAATCCGTGCAAGTGGAGGCAGTTGTACACACAGACACCCTGTCGCCACACGAACTGAACGTCCAAATTTACCACGGCGTGCTTGACGAGGCCGGTGAAATTCGCAACGGCAACGTCAGCACGATGGAATACCGTGACAGAATCGGCGGCGGAGCCTATCTTTTTGAGGGAACGCTCGCCTTGCAACAGACCGGGTTGCACGGCTACACGCTGCGTGTCCTCCCGTATCATGAGGATTTGCAATCGCCGTATGAACTCGGGTTGGTGGCGTGGGCGTGATACCTAGGCGATTGCCGAGGTTCCGATTTTTCGGAGCAGCTCGATGCACGGCGAGGGACAGGTTTCCCTCGCCCTACGGTAATGAAGAGCCTGGCGAAGGACAGACACTTAGCGGCGTTCATCGCTCAAACTTGACTTACGAAGGTTAATCTGGTATTATGGATAAAATAACGAAAACTTTCCGACAAGCAGAAATCGCGCGGGAAACGGCGGAAACGCGCATCCGACTCCGCCTTACGCTTGACGGAACAGGGACATCTGACATCAACACCGGCGTGGGATTCCTGGACCACATGCTGGAACTCTTCGCCAAACACGGATTTTTTGACCTCGAGGTTGAAGCAACCGGCGATTTACACGTCGATACACACCACACAACCGAGGATGTCGGCATCTGTTTGGGCATGGCACTCCACGAAGCAGTCGGAGATAAATCGGGGATGCGGCGGTTCGGCAGTTTCACGGTGCCTATGTATGAGGCACTCGCCAAAGTCGATCTGGACGTATGTGGGCGCGCTTTCTTACACTACGATACGCCGCTTGAATACGGAAAAGTCGGCGATTTTGACATCGAACTCGCAGAGGAATTTTTTCACGGATTTGTCAACCATAGCGGGACAACTTTGCACATCAATGTCCCCTACGGCACAAATCGGCACCACATCATTGAAGCGATTTTCAAGGCGGTCGCGAAGGCGTTGGATATCGCAACGCGCCTTGACGAACGCATCACGGGAGTGCTTTCCACGAAAGGGAGTCTATAGCCCATTTACGACAAGAAACAAGCATGCAACAACGATGCAACGGCTGGCACACGTGCCAGCCGTTGCGGAACTACGGAGAGAAACACAATTGCACCAGAAATCCTTATCAAACACATTGAGAACGACAGAAAACGTTATTGCAGTTATCCTTGGCGGTGGGCGCGGCACACGCCTGTTTCCATTGACACGCGACCGCGCCAAACCAAGCGTCCCCATCGCCGGAAAATTTCGGCTCGTTGACATCCCGATTAGCAACTGCTTTCATTCCGGACTCGAACGCATCTATATCTTAACGCAGTTCAACTCAGTCTCGTTGAACCGGCACATCGCGCGAACTTATCGGTTTGATACTTATCGTCGCGGGTTCGTGCAGATTCTGGCGGCGCAACAGACGTTGATGGGCGAAGAGTGGTATCAGGGAACAGCCGATGCTGTCAAGCACAATCAACCGTATATCTTAAACCCGCGATTCCCAGATGCCCACGTCCTCATCCTCGCCGGCGACCATCTCTACCGGATGGATTATCGCAAAATGCTACAGGTGCACACCGAGACGAACGCCGACATCACCGTCTCTGTGATTCCGGTTCGCGAGGAGGTGACGAGTGGACTCGGCATCCTTCAAGCCGATGCCAATGGACGCATCGTTGATTTTGTTGAGAAACCGCAGACAGCGGCGGAACTCCATCAACTTCGTGTCGAACCCGATGTCTTTACCTCACGCGGCATTGAACCGCACGGTAGAGAATACATCGCCTCCATGGGCATCTATATTTTCAACCGCGCGGTGTTGCAAGAAATCCTCCAAGA
Organism: uncultured Poribacteria bacterium; assembly: GCA_958296135.1. GTDB lineage: Bacteria > Poribacteria > WGA-4E > WGA-4E > WGA-3G > AGPOR5. Next base: position 792,433 of record CATQHZ010000001.1, on the reverse strand, counting down.
TGAATCGAACGTGGACTTCGGCAGGGACATTATTCCGAAAGCCATCACGACGCGCCGGGTCTCCGCCTACTTCTTTGACGGCTATTGGGAGGATATCGGCACCATCCGCTCCTTCTATTTGGCGAACATCGCGCTCACGGATGCAGTCCCGGCGTTCAATTTTTACGATGAACTGGCACCTATCTATACCAATCGCCGCCATCTGCCAAGCACAAAGGTGAATAGCAGCAGCATCCGTTCTTCCATCCTCGCCGAGGGCTCTATTATTGACGATTCGGAATTGGATAGGACGATTGTCGGAATTCGGAGCATCATCTCCAACGGCAGCCGCATTTATCAATCGGTGCTGATGGGCGCGGACTACTACGAATCGGACGCACAGAAATCGGAAAACGCACAAGCAGGCATTCCCAACGTCGGTATCGGGAAAAACTGCCTGATTCAGAACGCGATCATTGACAAAAATGCGCGTATCGGCGATAATTCGGTGATTGTCAACCGCGATGGCATCGATAATTACGATGGCGATAACTTCTACATTCGCGACGGCATTGTCATCGTCCCAAAAGACGCGACGATTCTGTCCGGCACCGAGGTCTAATTTCTAGCGATGAGCCCGTAGCGCGAGGGTCTGTCCCACGCCAGGCTCTTTATTATCGTAGGGCGAGGGCCCGGCGTGCACGAATCGCCGAGGGTTCCCCTCGCCATGCCCGTTTGAAAAGGAGAATTCTCATGAACAAAATGCTAACGCTTCTTATGCTGAGCCTGTTTGCGATAACGCCATCCCTCATGGCATTGGACACAGATGGGCTCGTCGGCGCGTGGCTGCTTGACGAAGGAAAAGGAAACGCAGTCACCGATGCATCTGATAACGGCTTGGATGGCGAAATCGCGCAAGGGAAACCGAAATGGGTCAAAGGCAAGTTCAGCGGCGCGATGGAGTTTGGCGGTAGCGACATGGTGACAGTCGCCGATGACGACGCGCTTGACTTGGAGACTTTTACGCTCGCCGCCTATGTCAACGTCCCCAAAATTTCCGGGAAATGGCAGATCATCGCCTCCAAAGAGAATCGCAACCCCACCGGCCGAAACTACGGACTGTTCGGCAATATCAACAGCGGTGTCGTCCACTACTCCTTCACGACGAATGCAGGGTGGAAATCGTTTGACGCGAAAACCGCTATCACGGATGGAGAGTGGCATCACGTCGCCGGAACTTACGACGGTTCTGACTTCAAACTCTACCTTGATGGCGAAGTTGATGCCGAAGTATCACCCGGAACCAAACCCGATACCCACGATAACGTCTTCTTTATCGGCGGATGCGATATCGGCGGCTATTGGATGACCGGCACCATTGATGAAGTTGTCCTTTACGATAGAGCCCTCAGCGAAAAGGAAATCAACGAATTAATGGAGGATGGCATCTCGGTAGCGTTAGATGTGCAGCCGCGTGGGAAACTCGTCACAACGTGGAGCCGGCTCCGGGCACAAGTGATGCCACAAAGGTAAAGCAAACTCGGAACCCAATCCAATAAAGGAGAATCAATGACAGAGCGGAGGTCCAGGCGATGAAAGCGGATCTTCGCGTCACCCTCTCCAAATTGGAAGACCGGGAAAAACGCGAGAACCGTCGCTTGACAATTGTCGGCACGCTCGTCGCCGCAGCAAGTGGGGTGATTTCCGCTGTCGTCAGCTACTTATCGCAAGGCTAGCGAAGCAGGGCAACTCCGGGATGCACGGTTTCAAACCGCGCATCCTAACCTGCTCCAGAAAGGTGCACATCGATTATGTCTGCATTAAGACAGAAACTTCTGGTGCTGTATCTACACACACCAGACCTCAATAGCAGCGTTGTCGCCTGGGCAATTTACGATGGCACAGGCACAGTCAAACATACCACCGGGGACAGCGAAACCCCACCCTATACCTCTGTCTTGGAGGCGATGAAAGACGGGTGGCGCGTGATTCAGTTCCCGCAACAATTCCCTGCCTACCCCGGCATGGAGTATCATACCTCATATCTCCGGTTTGAGTACATCCTGGAGAAACTGGCACCGGTAGGCGGGGCCCCTGGTCCCGATTCCGCCGCTTTGGAGGAAACAGATGAGTGACAAAAAGCATTTGCTCACAACGGAACAGATGGCGAATTTCGTAGCAGATGGCTACCTTCGCTTTGACGAATTGATTCCCCGCGAATTGAACGAAGCCGCACACGCCGAAATGGAAAACGGCGTGATTGTGCGCGGACGCGGCGGAACGGTGCTGGACGAAGTCTGGGACGATGACTCCGCCATCGGCAAGGTCTTCCGGACACCCGAAGTGCAAGGCATTATCCACAGTCTCGTCGGTGAGGCACCCCTCTACGATCATCATGCTGTCCACATTGTGCGGCCGCAGAACGATACGGGGCAGATTTGGCACGCCGATGCCATCATCGACCTGCGGATGCACTTCGACATCCAATTCTTCTACTTCTCGCACGACACGCCGCGCGAGATGGGCGGCACGATGATTCTACCGGGAAGCCACTACCGCCGGGTCTGCGAGACAGACATCGCGCGTTACCAGAACTTCCTGGGGCAACTCCCCGTGGTCTGCGAGGCTGGCACGCTGCTCGTCGTGCATCATGGGATGTGGCACTGCGCGCAGCCGAATCTCACCGACCGGACGCGGTATATGTTCAAACTGCGCCTCAACCCGACGGTGCGCCAACTCCGCCTCTGGAATACGGACGATATCGACACCGCGCCTATCCACGGTGTCCTGGGCCGGAATCACAAATGGTATGGGAACGATGTGCGGCTTGAGATTGTCAATCGCATCAAGCAGTGGCGGTTCCTCATCGGCGATGACTCGTTTGATGTCAGTTACTGGCTTTCGCGGCTGGAAAACATGCCGGAGAACGTTGGGCAGGCGGCTTAAAAGCATGCCGGGGCGGATTTCGTATCCGTCCCGGCAAACTTCGTAACTACCTATCTCTCCTGCTGTCGCCTCTGCTGCCTCGTGCTCTTCTACCACCTCTGTCGCCGCGGTTTTCTCTACGAGTGCTTTCTCTCTGTTCACGCCGCTGGTTTCGCTGGTTTCGCATATATTCCTCGATTTTACGCCTATTTTCAGGTGAGGCGTTCCGCCACTTTTCGGCAAGTTCCGGATCCATACCAAATCGGTTCGCTCGCTGATTAGCGTTGGCAGTCGCTTTCTTAGCGTTCGCCGCGGCTTTCTCGCCTTCGTTTCCTTTAGCAGTTTCGCTGGCGCGTGCTTCAGCACCGCGGCCGCCGTCCCGCGGGTGTGTCAGAAACTGTAGCGAACCCGCCTTCAGCGTTATCGCCTTCCCGGCCTCGTCCAAGATAACCTGTTTCGCTTGAATTTCCTTCACCGTTGCATCGCCGACTTTTTCGCCAACGGTAACGAAGTAATGGCGGTTCGATCGCTTCTCTAGCAGAATCGCCTGCGCTATCGCGGTGTCGGTATCAACAACAGTGCCGAGCAAACTATACGACGGTTCGTCATTCTGCTTCTGCCATCCAAGCGGCCGAAAGAGATTGTTGTCAATGATCAGCTGGTAGAAGGCGGCATTTTCACCGAAATCCACTTTGCGGCTGGCTTGCCGTTGTCGGGCGCGAGCAACCCGTTGTTGCACAACGGCTTTTCGCTTCGCCGCTTCTTCCTTCAACGCTTTTTGCTTCGCCGAGCTGAGTTCAGTCTTCGTGGCGATGACATCGCCAGTGGGTTTATCTTGCGCCTGCGGTTCGCGTAACGCGAAGATTAAAAGACATACCACACCTCCAATCCCGAAAAGCGTGGCAATTTTCAAGAATCCTTTCATATATCTTTCCTCCTGCAGTGTGTGACAACCGAGCGTGTGAAAAGTTCGTGGCACTGCTGGTTTTTCGCTCACGCAAAAACCCAACACGCCCAGTAGGCGCGGTTTCAAACAGTGCCTACCGCGGAAGTTCCGCGTCCGTTTTGTTAATTATACCATATTCTTTGTTGTTAAGTCAAAAAACCCTTGACTTTCCAAAAAAAATACGTTAAACTTTATTTAAACCGAACAATCCCAATTCAAAAACCGAGATATCGACAACGTCGATATCGGATATACGGAGGGAGACAAACTTGAACAAGAAACTCCTATCAAACGCATTGCGAATAACGTGCTGCTGCGCCTTTATCGTCGTGCTAGCAAGTGGACAGGCAGAGGCGGCGCGCCGGTCACGAACGCTCCCCATCGTCCTATTCGCCTCCGGGCTCGGATTACAACTCGGCGGCAGCTTGCTTAAAACGTCTGCGCAAAACCGATACGATGAATATCTCAGCACCGCAATCCAATCGGACATCCAAGCGCATCGGGACGCATATCTCGCTCGGCAAAACGGCAGCGTCATCATGTCGCGCGTCGGATACGGATGTATCGGGCTCGCCGTGCTGCTCTCGATTTATGGGCAATTGGACACCCCAGACGAACCGGCATCGCCACAAGCAAATAGGATTCTCGGCGGAACAGGCATCGCGCAGCGGACTCCGTTCCGATTCACCACGCTGTTACAGCCGCAGTATGAGTGGGAAACGGGCCGCGCGAGCCTCAGATTGCTGCACTATTTTTAACGCAACCCCCGGTAGAAGAGACTTTCATGTTACAATTCCCCGCAGTAGGAGAGACCTCCCGCGTCTCGATTCCCCTGAATCATCGGGACAGGGATGTCCCGCCTACCGGCGAAAAGGGGGTGCTCACCAAAAACTGAATGGCTCTGGTAAGCACGGCTTCAAACTGCGCCTACCGGGAAATGACGGACTATAATGGAGAAAATGCGATGAAACATCACAATTGGAGTATACCTATGCTTTTCATCCTCGCGGTTTTTACGGGTTCCTGCACCAGCGACGAAGATTTCGCGAATCCGCTCGATGCAGAAAATCTCCGCACCGCAGGAGCACCCGACGGGCTCGTCCTTTACGCCGGCGACGAACAGGTGCGCGTCACATGGAACGACACGGGACAGGAAGGCATCCAAGCGTATCGTATCTACCGCCGCGCTACCGACGATGCCGATTTCACGGAAGTCGGTTACGTTGAAGCACCCGCAAGTGAGTTTATTGACACCCAAAATCTGGAGAACGACCGGCGCGATTCGCTCGGACGCGTCCTCGCCTACGAATATCGCATCTCCTATATTGATGGCAACGGCGTTGAAACCCCAAACCCGAACAACCCGCCGCGCGAAGATGAGGCACCGCGTCGCATCTGGAAAACGGATTTTGCCACACCGAGTGTTCCGCCCCCAGCCCCAGTTGTAACCCTCGGTGAACCGACAGACCTCACCGTGAAACTCTTCTGGCGAGACTATGCGCTGCCTTACGATTTCTCGCTCTTCCGCGTCTATGCCGCGGCAGACACTGAAGGCGAACCGAACTTTAGACTCCTCGCGGAAATCAAGCGCGACAAAGACTACTATTTTGACTTCGATTTTGAGGTGGACAGAACCAGCAAAATCTACCGCATCGCCGCCGTCGATGAATTTGGCGCAGAAGGCATCACGACTCTCAGCGTGACAGTCCCGAACCTGCCACCGGCACCGCCGCAGAACGTGCGGGTGCGTTACCTGCCACGCTCGCTGTTTAACACAAAATACGATGCCGCTATTTCATGGACACCCAACACTGAAGCAGACCTCGCCGGATATCAACTCTATACGGAAGATGCCGAGGGGAATCTCCTGCCGCGCCCAGCAGTCGGAACGAAGGAACGCTCCTTCACCATTCCGGGCGAAGACCCGATTCTCGTCGGGCAATCGCTTGAATTCCGGCGATACTACATCACCGCATTTGACGATACGCCCGGCCCCGATGGCCGACGCGACGAAAGCGCGCTCGTCCAGGCGCGCCCTTGATATCCATCCAACCCGTAGGCGCGATTGCAAACCGCGCCTACGGGGTAGTGTGCAATATTTATAGGATAAAAAAACCATGCGCTATCTTCGCAACTTACAAATCTGCTGTTTGATACTCAGCAGCATCGCGACACCACTACTGGCACAACTCCCGCCTATGCCGCAACTCAGCACCATCCAGACAGCCGAACCGATGGGCAAAGGCGGCTCTACCACGACATTCGGGCTCTTCCAATACTCCAAAGTCGATTTACTCCCAGACCACGGACAAAAGGTCGACATCGGCGGGTTTGAGGAATCGCATCGGGTGACACTGGAAATTGAGACGTTCCTCATCCCTGTCAGATTCACCTACGGGATGAGTGAACAACTCGATCTGGTGCTAGGCGGCACGCTCTCAACAGGCGGCGTGCGGAAAGTCGTCCACGATTTCTATAACACCGACAGCGATGAACTCGCAAATCAGCGTGTCTATGAACAATCGCTCTTTGAAGGTATCCTCGGCTTGAAGTATAACCTCAAACCTGACCGGAACGATAACTTCCCAAGCATCTCCATCGGCGGCGACGCGCAATTCGGATACACTGCCGATGACCGGCTCAACTCCGACAATGAATTCCTCGACCACGGGCCCGCCGATAGTTTCCCTTTTGTCGGCATGAACACCTATCTCGTCGGCACACAGCGGTTCGGAAATTTCTTCAAAGTCCATGCCGGTGTTGGAGCCTTCTTGACTTCCAAGGCACTCCGCACCACCGATTTCTTCACACTCAATTGGCAGGTAGGTGCTGAAGTCGCCATCTCCGATAACATGCGGCTCGTGGCAGACTTCTCGCGCGAACTCCCCTATGCAGGGGTGAACGTCGCCAATCTCATCGGGTTAGGATTCCGTTATGAGGTGAGCAACACCTTGGCGTTCCAACTTGGATATATCAGTCAACCCGGCTTCCAATTTAATCTCACCTTCGGCGGTGAGGCAGCACAGGCGGTGAGCGGGGAGAATCTACTGTTTTAGGGAGAGCTCGCGGGGGACAGGTCCCCGCGCTACGGCTAAGCCCCGCCCCCCCCTCACCGTAGGGCGAGGTCCTGTGCCTCGCCATGCCTCGGTCGTCACAGAAACCGTCCTTAGGCACCTCAACCAAGGACGGTTCTCGCATAGGTCGGGAGATCGCGAGGGACAGGCCCTCGCGCTACGGTAGATGGAAAGTTTTCGTCCGTTCTCCCGTAGGGCGAGGGAAAACCCGGCGAGCACGAATCGCCGAGGGTTCCCCTCGCCATGCATCGAGCCGCCCCCCTCACCGTAGGGCGAGGGCCCGGCGAGCGCGAATCGCCGAGGGTTCCCCTCGCCATGCATCGAGCCGCCCCCCCCCTCACCGTAGGGCGAGGTCCTGTGCCTCGCCATGCCCGACCCTGTCAAAAACGTCCGCGGCTTCTCGGCTACGGGCGTTTTGCGTTGCGGTCGAGCCGCCCCCCTCACCGTAGGGCGAGGTCCTGTGCCTCGCCATGCCCGACCCTGTCAAAAACGTTCGCGGCTTCTCGGCTACGGGCATTTTGCGTGTCGGTCGAGCCGCCCCCCTCACCGTAGGGCGAGGTCCTGTGCCTCGCCATGCCCGAGCCTGTCAAAAACGTCCGCGGCTTCTCGGCTGCGGGCATTTTTCGTTGCGGTCGAGAGATCGCGAGGGACAGGCCCTCGCGCTACGATGCAAAGAAGGCTGTTTTCTTCGGGATCGCGGAGGATAGGCCCCCGCGCTACGGTAGAGCAGCGTTTTTCGTTTTTTTGCAAAACGTTGACAAAAAACCGAATTTCGCGTAAAATAAAATTAATTGTGAACATTTTGGCGATTTTTCGCAAAAAAATGTTTGACATTTATTGCATTTTTCGTGTATAATGGTTGCAAACGTGGTGATGCGCGCGAAAAAACGCGCCGTCGCGAGACTGAAATCCGCAAACTAGCTGAACGAGGAGCGACACACGTGAACCAGCGAATTAATTCTTCCATTGCTAAAAAGGTCACCGTAGACCTGCTTGGGCACCGTGAGATGCACGCGCGCCGTGCGTCTATGCCCGTTGTCGCGCCGTCACACGTTCCCGTTCGCCTTGATGCCCCAAGGGGAGGCTTCCCCCCCCCTCCCGATTGACAGCGTCAATATTCGGCGTTTTGTCATCAATCCCGCACGCATTCTTTGCGTGGCGGGCTATTTCTGTTGCATTGGGACTGGCCCGATGCAAGTTTTCCCTGCCACCTTTCCGGTTGCAACCGTTTCCATTATTTTCCCCGTTTGTCCAGTTTTGCCTCAGCGAGAGGTCTCTGCGTGCTGCTTTTGGCGGTGCGGATTTCTGTCGCCGCCTTTTTGGGCGGCGTGGGCAAACTGAAGGCTATGGGGACAACGGGATAACAACCGGATGGGCAGGTGTTTTACAGAACCTCAGCCCTTACCCTTGGTGATAAGGGCAGTAACCTTGTTTTGGAACGAAAAATGAAAAAGATTCTAAGTATTGACGGTGGCGGCATCCGTGGGATTATTCCCGCGATGGTTCTCGCCGCAATTGAGGAGAAGACAGGCATAGCCACCGCAGAGAATTTCGACCTTATCGCTGGCACCTCAACCGGCGGCATCCTTGCCCTAGGATTGAGCGTACCGGACGATGAGGGAAATCCTCGATATTCTTCCGCCGCAGACCTTGCCGATATCTACGCGCGGCGCGGACGTGAAATTTTCCAGAACCCCCGCGGGCTCTTCGGGCAGTTGTTTGAGGAGAGGTACTCTCACGAAGGCCTGGAAAACGTGCTTGGTGAATATTTTCGGCAAACCCTCCTTGGAGAGGCTTCCACAAAGACCATGGTTACCGCTTACGACATACAGGCGCGCGAACCACTTTTCCTCAAAAGCTGGGAACCGCAACACGTCGGGGTAAGAATGAGGGATGCCGCACGCGCGACATCTGCTGCTCCGACATTTTTCGAGCCTATCGAACTTTGCGTTGGGTCGAGAATGCGGACGCTAGTCGACGGTGGGGTCTTTATCAACACCCCTTCGGTATCTGCCTATGCAGAAGCGATAGAAGTCTACAGCGAAGAGGAATTTTTTATCCTCTCGATCGGAACGGGGCAACTGACGCGCGAATTCAGATATGAGGAAGCACAAGACTGGGGGTTAGCCAAGTGGATTCGGCCTCTACTCTATTTCATGTTTGATGGTATGTCAGATGCCGCACACTATCAGATGCGCAGATTCCTCGGGGATGACAATTACATTCACCTCCAGGTCAGTCTCGGCCGTCCCAATGGTACCGAGAATGAGGTCGCTAATGATGACATGGATAATGTTAGACAAGGGAACATCAACAACCTAAGGCGTCTAGCAGAACAGGTAATCGCGAGCGACGACTTTAATGCTGTCTGTGAGAGACTCACGCCCAGGGAAGAAGCCTCCGAGTAATTCTGTCACATTCAGAACCGCTGTTGAGCAACGAGCATAGGAAATTGTGGAACGTTTCCACGATTACGGGAGGCACTGCACCGCCGAAAGGCGCGCAACCTCCCGCCGTAACCCCAGACACGTTGTCTGGTGACGAAACGCGAGTAATTGTCTGAATCCGCGATTCAGACAACCGAACACCCGGGCAGGCACACGAGCCTGCCCACAATCAACGTAGCGCGGGGGAAACCTGTCCCCCGCGAACGTTCATAACAAGGAGAAATCCATCATGAAAATATTAACGCTTTTCACCTTAACACTATTGTTAACCGCGGCGATGGCACTGCCACCCGCCACCGCCCAAGAATACGTACACACCGACACCTTGGAAGGACACACGACCTCAGTCATTGGCTTAGCCTTCAAGGATAACGGGACGCTTATCAGTGGGAGTGGCGACGACACTCTCCGCGCCTGGGATGTCACCACCGGCACACAACGCTGGCAACAAGATGTCGGCAATGCTGTCCGCGCCGTTGCCCTCCCCTCGCATGACCCAGACTTCATCGCCTATGGTGGGGATACGAATTTTAACATTCGGATGCGCTATAGTGACGATGGCGACTGGCGCGGCGATGTGGCGGGGCATACAGATTCTGTCTATAGCCTCGCCTTCAAGCCGAACAGTTATCTGCTGGCGAGTGGGAGTTATGACAACACCATCCGCATCTGGGACGTGGAGGACGTAAACAACCTGCGGCACGTGCGTACGCTGCGCGGCCACACGAGCCGGATCTCCTCGGTGGCGTGGTCGCCGGATGGTAGCACGCTCGCCAGCGCAAGTGCTGATGGCACGGTGCGGTTGTGGAATCCGAACAACGGCATCAACTTCGCCGTGCTGCGGGGGCATACGGAGAGTGTCTACTGCGTGGCGTGGAGTCCGGACGGGAGCCTCCTCGCCAGTGGGAGTAGGGACACCACCATCCGCCTATGGAATCCGGACACGCACGATACCCGGCGCGTGCTAAGAGGACACAACAGAGGTGTATACGGCCTAGGTGTCTCTTCGTTAGTGTTCCATCCAAACGGACAGACGCTGGCGAGTAAAGGTGGAGAGGGAGTTCTGCTGTGGGACTTGAATACCGGCACCCTCAAAGCCACGCTCAGCGCAGGCGATGCTGGTTGGGGATTCGCGTTATCTCCGAACGCGGAGATTTTTGCCGTTCGGGGGCCTCGTCTCGAGCAGATCAGTTTGTGGCGGTTGCTCACGGTGGATGTCACGGGGAATGGGCGCGTCAATGTGAATGATCTCGTTGGAGTTGCAAGGAACTACGGCAAAACCGTCGCTGATGGCGCAAACCGCCGTGCAGATGTCAACAACGATGGGAAGGTTGACGTTGACGATATCCTCATCGTAGTAAAGGCGGTGGATGCGGCAGCTGCACCTGCGTTCGTGCAGGGAGATATTGAGACCGGGGGCATCGAGACCGGGAGGGCTCTCCTACAAGGAGAAGGCATCGAGACCGGGAGGTCTCTCCTACGGGCGGCGGATGTCAAGCAGTGGATTCGTGATGCGAAGGATGCGAACGCAGATCCGGCGGGCATTGCTGCGCTGGAGCGGCTGTTGGCAACACTCAGTAGGAGGGACATCCCGGTCCCGAAAAAGACAGTCCTGCTTGCCAACTATCCGAATCCGTTCAACCCGGAAACGTGGATACCGTATCAATTGGCAGAGGCAGCGGAGGTTACCGTCACGATCCACGCGTCAGATGGAAAACGAGTCCGCACCTTGGAGTTGGGACAGGTGCGAGCCGGTGTGTATCAGAGCAAATCCCGTGCGGCGTATTGGGATGGCCGGAATGCGCAGGGAGAGCCTGTTGCGAGTGGCGTGTATTTCTATACGCTGCAGGCCGGTGATTTCTCTGCAACGAAGAAGATGCTGATACGGAAGTAGGAAAACGCCCCGCGAACCGTAGGGCAAGGTCTTGTGCCTCGCTGGGCCGCGCGCGTCCCTTTTACCGTAGGGCGAGGGACAGGCGAGCACGAATCGCCGAGGGTCTCCCTCGCTATGCCTCGAGCCGCCCCCCCTTTTACCGTAGGGCGAGGTCTTGTGCCTCGCCATGCCTCGGTCGCATCAGAAAACGTCCTTAGGCCCCTCAGCCAAGGACGTTTCTCGCGTAGGTCGGGAGATCGCGAGGGACAGTAGACGGGACCGTGACGGCCCCCGCGCTACGGTGAGAAGAAGTTCGCATCTCCACGCCCTCCTCATCCTGCAAATCCTATCATCTTGCAAATCCTGATTCACATTTCCCCTAGAATATGCTATACTAAACGTAACAACTTTTAACAAACCGCACAAAGGAGCACCCGCATGCGAGAAAAAATCAAGCGCATCATCAAACATAGCGGCGAAATGCAACGATTTGAATTAATATCAGATTTTATGCCGCAAGGAGACCAGCCGCAAGCGATCGCCCAACTCACCGAAGGACTCCGCCGAGGCGATAAAGCGCAGACGCTCCTCGGCGTGACAGGCTCCGGCAAAACCTATACGATGGCGAATCTCATCCAGAACCTCCAGCGGCCCACTCTCGTCATTTCGCCGAATAAGACGCTCGCCGCGCAACTTTACAACGAATTCCGCACGTTCTTCCCCTATAACGCTGTCCACTACTTCGTCAGCGATTACGAGTATTACCAACCGGAGGCATACATCCCATCCACGGATACCTATATCGAGAAGGACGTGCGGATTAACGAGGAAATCACGCGGATGCGCCTCGCCTCAACTGCCTCTTTGATGTCGCGCCGCGATGTCATCGTTGTCGCCAGCGTCTCATGTCTCTACGGACTCGGTTCACCAAGCGAATTTGAAGGACAGAAGGTCGACATAGAGCTCGGACAGGTTGTCCGGCGCAATAAATTGTTGCGCGAACTAGTAGCTATTCAATATACCCGTAACGATGTCGAATTCTGGCAAGGTACCTTCCGCGCGCGCGGCGATGTCATCGAAGTGTTTCCGGCGTATTCCGAAAACGCCTATCGCATCGAATTGTTCGGCGACGAAATCGACAGAATCGCCGAGATTGACACCACAACCGGCGAAGTATTGGGAAAGCGCGAAAGCCTAGAAATCTACCCCGCCAAGCACTTCATGACAGATGCCGAAATCTTTGACGAGGCACTCATTAACATTGAACTTGAACTCCAAGAACGCATCATCGAGTTTAAGAAGGTGAACAAACTGCTGGAAGCGCAACGGATCGAACAGCGCACACGCTTCGACCTGGAAATGCTACGGGAGGTAGGCTACTGCGCCGGCATCGAAAACTACTCGCGGCACCTCTCCGGGTTGCAACCCGGCGAACCGCCTTACTGCCTCCTTCACTACTTTCCTGACGACTTCCTATTTTTTGTCGACGAGTCGCACGTGACTATCCCGCAACTGCGGGGGATGTATCGCGGCGACAGGTCGCGAAAGGAGACACTTGTCAATTACGGATTCCGACTGCCCTCAGCTTTGGATAACCGGCCGCTTCGGTTTGAAGAAGTCGAAGCACATGTCAACCAAGTCGTTTTTGTCTCCGCAACGCCGGGGCCTTATGAAATGGAAAACAGTGCCCAGGTCGCTGAGCAGCTGATTCGCCCAACTGGCCTCATCGATCCGGAGATTACTGTCCAACCAGTGAAGGGCCAGATCGACCATCTCATCGGCAAGATCCAAGAGCGCGTGAAGCAGAAACAGCGCGTCCTCGTCACAACTCTGACGAAACGGATGGCGGAAGATTTGACAGAGTATTTCACTGAAGCAGGCATCCGCGCGAATTACATGCACGCTGAAATTGACGTGTTCGACCGGGCCCGCATTCTCCGGGAACTTCGCGAAGGCGTGTTTGATGTACTTGTCGGTATCAACCTGCTTCGCGAGGGACTCGACCTGCCGGAAGTCTCCCTCGTCGCGATTTTAGATGCAGACCGGCCCGGGTTCCTCCGTTCGGTGACATCGTTAGTGCAGACATCGGGACGCGCAGCGCGGAACGTGGATGGCGAGGTAATCTTATACGGCGATACCATCACGGATGCGATGGATAAAGCGATGCAGGAGACACAGCGGCGGCGCGACGCGCAGATGAAATATAACACCGAACACAACATCACGCCGGCGACGATCGAAAAGGCGATTCAGGAACTCATCGCCGAATCTTCAACGGCATACGAGACAAAGAAGCCCGCGAAGCCCGTTGCTGTCCCAGAAGACACCGAACTTGAAGACATTCCGACGATAATCACCGACTTAACGCGGCGGATGCACAAAGCCGCTTTGGACCTCGATTTTGAACTAGCCGCCACCTTACGCGACCAGATCACCGATTTGAAGGCCCGATGAAAACAGTCCCTGGCCCGTAGCGCGAGGGAAAACCTGTCCCTCGCGGTCCCTCAACAGCCACCTTAGCCCGTAGCGCGAGGGCCGTCACGGTCACGCCTACAGAAAATGTGCGTGTGTCGCCCCGCGTAAACATGCCACCTTTAACGTTGTCCTCTCTGCCGCCTCGCTGCAGAGATGTCCACTGTCCCTCGCGATCGTTCAACAGCCACCTTAGCCCGTAGCGCGAGGGCCGTCACGCCGAAACTTTGTCATCTCTGCCGCCTCGCTGCAGAGATGTCCACTGTCCCTCGCGGTCCCTCAACAGCCGCTCTAGTCCGTAGCGCGAGGGCCGTCACGCCGAAACTTTGTCATCTCTGCCGCCTCGCTGCAGAGATGTCCACTGTCCCTCGCGATCGTTCAACAGCCACCTTAGCCCGTAGCGCGAGGGAAAACCTGTCCCTCGCGATCTTCCAAGCCGCGCGAAACACAGCCGAGCCCCAGATACTCGCAACGCTTTCTGCATAGACCCCGGCATGGCGAGGGGAACCCTCGGCGATTCGCGATCGCCGGGCCCCTCGCCCTACGATTACGCACAGTTTATTGCAAATAAATTAAACCTTGCATTGCAATAGGAAATTTGCTAAAATAGGAACATTCATAATTTTTTCCAAAAGAGAGGAGTTCGCAATGTTTGTTTGTGTAGCATGCGGCTATCTGTGGACAGAAGCGGATAGCCCACCTGAAGAGTGTCCGGCTTGCGCGGCACCGAAAGAGAAGTACATCCCCTACGATGACCGGGCGGAACGGTGGGTCAAACGCGCCGTGGCGCAACACGTGATGTATCCGGACGAGGAAGGCGCAGACCTTCGCGCGGAGAACTCCGCGCTCTCGTCGCACGTCCGTTTTGCCCTCGTCGGGTTACTCGGTGACCTGGCCAAAGGGTAAATAGCTTGTTATCGGTAGGCGCGCTTTCAAAGCGCGCCTACCAGTCAACTACAGAAAGGAGACAAAAATGAAACACATCACTCGATGGCTGATGCTCCTCGTGCTGGTAATCTTGCACGGGGCTGTCTCAGCGCAAAATCTGGCAGACCGGGTGGTAGAACATACCTACCCGAACGGCTTGAAACTGCTCATGATAGAACGGCACACTTCACCGACGGTTGCGCCGTATCTCCTATTTAAAGCCGGTTCCGTGGACGAGTCTGACGACGCGCGCGGCATCGCGCACATGTTAGAGCACATGCTGTTCAAAGGCACGAAGACTATCGGCACGAAAGATTACGAGCAGGAGAAAGCGGTGCTGGCAGAGATCGACCGGATAGGCGACGCGCTAGACATGGAACGCGCGAAAGGTTCTCGCGCCGATGCTGAAAAAATCGCCGAATTGGCGGCGGAACTCAAAGCGCAGCAGGAAGCCGCCAAAGAATGGATTGTCCCCGGCGAATACACCGAAATCTATACGCAACACGGCAGCACCGGCTTCAACGCCGGCACCTCCGTGGACTATACGATTTACACCGTCGCATTGCCATCAAACAAGTTAGAGTTGTGGGCGATGCTGGAATCCGACCGGCTTAAAAACGCCGTTTTGCGCGAGTTTTATGTGGAACGCGAGGCCGTCAAAGAGGAACGGCGGATGCGCGTGGACACCGACCCGGGCGGCAAACTGTATGAGCAATTCATCGCAGCCGCTTTCACCGCGCACCCCTACGGCATGCCGATTATCGGATGGCCCTCGGACATCGCAATGCTCAACAGGCGGAAAGCAGCCGAGTTCTTCCGCATCCACTACGCACCCAATAACTCCGTGATGGTAATCGTCGGCGATATTAACGTTGAGGATACCATTCAACTCATCGACAAGTACTTCGGCGACATCCCTTCGCAACAGTTACCATCGGAAGTGACGGTAGACGAACCCCCGCAGGAAGGTGAACGCCGCATCGAAGTGGCATTTGACGCGGAACCGCAACTCATGATGGGGTATCATAAACCCACTATCCCGCACTTTGACGACTATGTGCTGGACATGATTAGCGCGATTCTGTCAGATGGACGCACCTCGCGGTTTTACAAGAACATCGTCGAAAAGGGAATCGCCATTTCTGTCGATGCCAGCAACGGCTACCCCGGCGCGCGCTACGACAATCTCTTTGTGATTGATGCCGCCCCGCGCTCACCCAACACAACGGCTGACGTTGAAGAAGCAATTTACGCGGAGTTGGAACGGCTAAAGACGGAACCAGTGGAGGAAAAGGAATTTAAACGGATTCTGAAGCAGGTAGATGCCGGCTTCATCCGCGCGCTCAGCTCAAACGCAGGCATGGCGCGGCAGCTAGCCTTCTATGAGGGCATCGCCGGGGACTGGCGGTATATCCTCGATTGGCGCGAAAAGATGTATCAAATCACGCCGGAAGACATCATGAAAACGGCGAAAACCTATTTTACGAAAAGCAACAGGACCGTCGCCACCCTGATTAAGAAGACTCCCGACAAGGAGAACACCGAATGAAGAACCGAAACGCAATCATGTGGTTGGGCCTCGCGATACTCATCGCCTTGGCGATGCTGTACGTAACCCTGCCGACAACCGCAAAACCGCACGAAGAACTCACGTTTGAACCTATCCAATTCAAACCGCCTGTCCCGGAACAGCGCGAACTCTCAAACGGGATGAAACTCTATCTGCTGGAAGACCGGGAATTACCGCTCTTCAACATCAGCGGCTTAATCAAAACGGGCAGTATCTATGAACCTGCGGATAAAGTCGGATTGGCATCCATCTTCGCCAGCGTCATGCGCACCGGCGGCACCCTATCCCGCGAACCCGATGGACTCAACGAGGAATTGGAATCGATGGCCGCCGCCGTTGAAATCAGCATGTCCGCGGAATATGGCGGTATGAGCCTCTCAACCCTCGCCGAGGATATCGACAAGGGATTGGAGCTCTTCGCCGATGTCCTCATGAACCCGGCGTTTCGTGAGGACAAACTGGCACTTCGCAAACAGCAGGCGATCGAGGCAATCCGCCGCAGAAACGACAATCCTATTCAATTAGCATGGCGCAACTTCTCAGCACTGCTCTACGGAGCAGACCATCCGTTCGGACGGTATTCTGAAATTGAAGGCGTAGAGAGCATCACCGTTGAAGATCTGAAGGCGTTCCATGCCAAATATTACCAGCCTGACAACATCAGTCTCGCGATTACCGGCGATTTTGACATGGAGATGCTCATCGCGCAACTGGAGAAGGTGTTTGAAGGATGGGAAAACAAGGAAATCGAGTTTCCGGAAGTGCCGCTGGTAGAAAACGCGCAGGAACCTTCTGTCAACTACATTTTCAAGGATCTGAACCAGACGACGATGTTAATCGGGCATTTCGGCATCAAACGCACGCCTGATTTTCCGGACTACTTCGCGCTCCGCGTGATGAACGAGATTCTCGGCGAAGGCGGGTTTACGTCCCGGTTAATGAAAGAGGTGCGCGAAAAGCACGGGCTCGCCTATATGGTGGGCAGTCTGATGCAGACGAGTTATTACACGAATCCAGGTGAGTGGTTCGCGTATTCACAGACACGCGCCGACAAAACCGCCGAAGCCATCTCGCTCATCATTGACATCGTCAGCGATTTGCGGGAAACACCCGTACCGGAAAACGAACTGCAGCGCACAAAGGACTCGCTCATCAATTCGTTCGTCTTTCAGTTTGACAGCAGCAACCAGATCGCCTTTCAGCAGATGATGCTGGCGTTTCGCGGTTACGCACCCGATTTCCTTGAAACGTTCAGCGATAACATCGCAAAAGTGACAACGGAAGACGTGCGGCACGTGGCGCAGAAATATCTCCACCCCGACGCACTCACTATCGTCACCGTCGGCAATAAGGCCAGCTTCGACCGGCAGCTGAGTGAATTCGGCGAGGTGAACGAGATTAAGATAGCGCGTCCTGAGCCGCCCACCGCGGAACCAATGCCTGAGACGAACGAGGCAGACATCGCAAAAGCGAACGAAATTCTCGCCGCCGCCATCGAAGCACACGGCGGAATTGAGAGACTGCAAGCGGTGAAGAACGTTGTGGTGAAAGGCAGAACCGCAGCCAACACGCCGAACGGGCCGATGCAGATAGAAGGCACGTCATATTACCTCTACCCTGACAAGTTCCGGCAAGACATGTCCATCCCGCAGGTAGGCGAGATGAGCCAGATTTTTGATGGCGAAACCGCAGTCATGAAAACCCAGATGGGCGTGCAACCGCTGCCGCCTGAGATGGTGAACACCTACAGAGACAGCGTTTTTCGTGAAACCATCTGGCTTCTGACGAATCTCTCGCTGAACGATATCCCAATGCAATACGCCGGCACAGAAGAAGTGGAGGGAACGCCAGCGGCCGTGCTGCTCGTCACACAGCCTTCGGGTGAAATGCTCCGTCTCTTCATTAGCAAAGAAACGCACTACGTTGTAAAAATGGGTTTCCGCGAAACTTCGCAGGGCGTTACTGCCAATCGGGAAACGTTCTTTGACGATTACCGTGATGTCGATGGCATCAAAGTCACGCATCATGTCGTCCAAAACGTAGATGGGGAGCTCTTCACAGAGAGTTGGATATCGCAGGTTACGCTGAACGCCGACCTGGACGAATCGCTGTTTCAGGAATAGGACGGCCACGGCCGAACCCCGTAGGCGCGCTTTCAAAGCGCGCTTACCGGACACAAGATACTGTAGCGGCTCCGTTGTTCATTTTCACGGATGAAATCAAAAACGGATAACGGAATACCTATGATACCCGCCCAAACTCAGCCAATCGGAAATCAAAACATGAGAGAACTCAATTTACGCGTCCGCTACTTCCAAGATAGCACCCCGGCTGATGTCCCGTGCCGTGAGACGCACTTCATCCGTCGCGAATTTGAGATGCCGATGCCTGTTGCACAAACAGCACTCGTGCTTGTTGACCTGTGGAACGTGCATTTCATTGAAAGTTGGATCGAACGGGCAAAACAGATAACGGTTGACTGTGTCGTTCCAGTGATAGATGCCGCCCGGAGAGCCGGTGTGACAATCGTTCATGCTCCCTCTCCACCGGTGGCGGCGCAGTATCCGCAACTCCAACGACATAAACCGCCTGAACCGTCTGTGCCATCGACGTGGCCGCCCACGGCGTTCCGCGCTCGCGAAGGCGACTATGCCGTTTACCGCGGCCCGCGCAGTCAACCGCCGGGTATCGGTGTGCATTGGGACAAACTTGAATCAGAACTCGCTGTCTCTCCGGCAATTGACGTTCAAGCCGACGATTTTGTCATCGCCACCGGGACACAATTGCATGAATTGTTGGAGGAACGGCAAATTTTGCATCTGCTCTACGCCGGTTTCGCGACGAACTGGTGTGTTTTAGGCAGAGACTACGGTATCCGCTCAATGGCGCGCTACGGCTACAACATTGTCCTGCTCCGAGATGCCACAACGGGAGTGGAATTTCCTGACACGTTTGATACGCTGTTCACCACAGAAATTGCCATTCGGGAGGTAGAACAACAACTCGGCTTCAGCGCGTCAAATGGTGATTTCTTTGAGGCTGTTGATCGGAGGTAGATGAGAACTATGCCAGATCAGGTTTACAGATCTGCTCAACTTTCACGCCGCGTCGCTGCAGTGCCTCAATGAAGCCTTCCCATTTTGTATCCACCGCTTGCAAGATAGGGGCTGTCTGCTGAGTGTCGCGCGTATAAGCAATTGCCACCGCGATGAATTTCCTATCGGCCGGGTCAAATTCGCTCAACTCGGCATCGTCAGGGAACTCTTCAAATTCGGTGCCGTTTCCCTGCAGTGGCGTGATATGCACCATCTTGCACTTTTCCGGAAGCCACTGAATCCGCATTAACCAGGCCCAAAACAGATCTCCGGCGCGATTTTGCTGCGAACGGCTGCGCCGCAGGTCTCTTACGTACCGCCGGTATTCTCGGGTAAGCCGCTCCTTATCGTCAAGGACTACCTTTGTGGAGCCGCCGCGAATCTGATCCAGCCGATTTTTGCAAGTAATGATGCAATCCGGCGTAGCATGATCTGCCATGCCTACTGCGACAAGTTTGCCGTTTTCATCCTCCCGAATCTCCGTGTTTGCAACGACGATAACGTTCGTATCAATGATAACTGCCGCCATCAATTCCCCCCTTCTTCCTGACGTTTCAGTTGTGCCGCTTGTGCGTCAGTTATGGCAAACATGTCGCCCATCACATCTCCGAAAAAGTTCTCCGGCCAGTTGCGGATGTTACCCACCCTGTCTACCTCTAACGGTTCCAAACTAGAAACTCCCTCTGCCTCATCGTTGCGGCAAAAATAGAGCCCGACTTTGTCGCGGCAAACCTTTCCTTCGGCGATGCGGCGTTGCAGGCGCACCAACAGATGCTCGCTGTGGCTCTCCACGATAACCTGCAGGCCGCGTTCGGTGACAACCTCTATCAGCAGGTCGGCGAGTTGAGACTGCACCATCGGATGCAGATGGATACCGGGCTGTTCCAAAATCAACATCGAACCCTTCGGCACGTAATAGCAAAGCACTAGCACCGGTAAAAACTGCGACAACCCATATCCCATGTCAACCAGCGTCACTGCGGGGCTTTCAGCATTTTTTCGGATGCGAATTTCGTAGTCCTTTCCATCGTCGCCGTGATTATCAAGCGAAAAGGAATGCGCTAATTTCATTTTCTGGAGCCACGCAGATATGTGTTTCTCATTCTGTCCCAGATGTTTAACGCGCGCGGAAAGGAGCGCGCTAATGACATCATGTCCCCGTTGCCCCACGTCTATGGGATGCTCCCCTTCCCACCGATCTTGCCGCCGCGGCTCAGCCCGAGTTGAGGCGAGATAATAGAGATCGGAAAAGAACGCCTCAAAGAGAGATGAAAATTCCCTTAAAAATGTTCGATCCCATGTTGTCTCGGGCCTGTCGCTCCACGATGGTATTCCGTAGCAGGTTTCGACCGCGGCATATCCCAAGTTATGTCCATTGAGAATTAGATCTCCTTCTCTGTAACCAGAAGCGTTCCATATCATGTGCGGGACATCACCCGGTGCAACGTATTGAAAACGTTGAACAAGCGGTTCGCCATATCTCGCGCTGAGCACCGTGTTGAAAGTGAAACCATCTATCATTGTTTCGTCCAATAGTCCCTCTTCCAAAGAGATGACAATCGGACGCGGTTCTCGGAGCTCACAGCCAAATTCCAACTCAAGCTGTGCTACTCGGTTATGGCAATGAATCACTTCGTCAAAGCTGCCGAGGTTGACGAGTGAATTTTCGTCGCCGAAGAATAACACCTCTTCGCTCCGGATTGTCTGCTTGAGGAGCAGCAGCATTTGGAGAAGGCTACTTTTGCCGGAACTGTTCGCGCCGAAAAAGCCGGTCAGCGGCGCGAGTTTCACCTGTCCGCTGTCTGCCCACGATTTGAAGTTTTTCATACTGATATGCGTCAGCATCGTTTCATTCCTCCTAGTAAACATCGGTAACGAATCATATCGCAAAATAGTTTAAGAATCAAGAAAAATTTCCATTTTTCCGCAAACTATGCTATACTCAGAGTTATTCAGTTCTCCCTCTTCTGTAGTTTGCGATCGCCCGGTCTCAACCATGTCAGAATCAGGCGATCCTGCCCTATAGAACGGGGCTGTTGTGGATTTTCACGGATGATATCAAAAAACGAAACTGAATGCCTCTGGAACCAATTCCGATAAAACTAATATCTATAGGATAAAAACATGCCTACACAACCCAACATTCTTTTCATGATAGCCGATGACCATCGGTTCGATGCCATCGGCACGATGGGCGATGCAACGGTGCAAACGCCTATCCTCAATTCACTCATGGCGCGCGGGACGACATTCCGACAAACGCACATCATGGGCTCACTTGTCGGTGCAGTCTGTGTGCCGAGCCGAGCCGCTGTGCTAACCAGCGCAAATCTGTTTCGCAGCGGAATGCAGGAAATTAATCGAGAACTTGCCGTGTGGCCGCAGGTGATGCGCGAAGCGGGGTATCACACCTTCGCAACGGGAAAATGGCATAACGACAAACAGACATTCACTAACAGTTTCGCTGACGGTGCCAAGATTTTCTTCGGCGGGATGAGCAGTCATTTTGAAGTCCCCATCTACGATTATGACGCAAGCGGTGCCTACCCGAACGCGGCGAAATACATCGGCGAAAAGTTTTCTACCGAGATGTTCACCGACGCGGCGGTGCAATTCTTGCAGGAATACGACGCGGCTAACCCGTTCTTCCTCTACCTTGCGTTTACTTCACCGCATGACCCGAGAACGCCGCCCGCCGAATACGACGCGATGTACCCGCCCGAAGAGATGCCGGTCCCTGAAAACTTCATGCCAGAACATCCGTTTGACAACGGCGAAATGCGCATCCGAGACGAAGTGTTGGCACCGTTCCCGCGCACCCCAGAAATTGTGCAGCAACACATCGCCGACTATTACGGCATGATCTCGCACATGGATACCGAAATCGGGCGCGTGCTGAAAACGCTGGAAGCCATCGGACAACTGGAAAACACGCTTATCATTTACACCGCTGACCACGGGTTAGCCGTCGGACAACACGGACTGTTAGGCAAACAGAACCTCTATAGCCACAGCATCCGCGTGCCATCAATCTTCGCTGGCCCAGGTATCCCCGAAGGCAAAACGGTCGACGCATTAACCTATCTCTACGACGTATTTCCTACCGTTTGTGAGTTAACTGAAGTGGCGTGTCCGGATACGGTTGAGGGGAGAAGTTTAGTGCCGTTGATGAATGGCAGCGTAGAACGCGTTCGCGAGACTGTTTTCGCCGCCTATCGCGACATTCAGCGCACCGTCAGCGATGGACGTTGGAAACTCATCCGTTACTATGTTTCCAAAGAGACAGGAGCGGGGACGAACTGCATCCAACTCTTCGATCTGGCGAACGACCCGAGCGAAACAACCGATCTATCAGCATCGCCAGAACACGCAGACCGCGTCCAATCACTTGCCGCCGATATGCAAATGTGGCAAATCGAGACGAACGATTTTTTGAAAGATACACCGGTGTTGCTGCGGTAGGCGTGCTCTTTTGGTATAAGCCCCCTCTTACCGTAGAGCGAGGGACATCACGCCGAAACTACGTTCCTATTAAAACTTCTGGCCGATCGCCATCAAGCGTGCCGCACGCTCAGCGGTATCCGCAATTAATCGCGACGCATCCGCGACAGCGAGCTCAAGTGACATCGGTTCTTGGACGATGCCCAACATCGCATCGATGCCAGCGTCATACACAGCCTCGGCACCCTCGGCGATGCCCCCAGCAATAGCGATGACAGGGATATTGTGTGCCTTCGCCACCTTGGCTACACCGACAGGCGTTTTGCCGAACGCTGTCTGAAAATCAAGTTGTCCTTCACCGGTAAAGACGAGGGAGGCACCTTTCACGCGTTCCTTGAATTTCACAGCATCGATCATGATGTCAACACCGAGGCGCAATTCGGCGTTGAGGAACGCCATGAGGCCAGCACCTAACCCGCCGGCGGCACCTGCGCCGGGAATAGCACCAAACGACTTGCCAAGTGTTCTCGCTAAAACTGCGTCAAAATGCGCGAGGTGCGCGTCTAGCGTTTCAATCATTTCCAGAGTCGCACCTTTTTGCGGCCCATAAACGTGCGATGCACCTTCTGGACCCGTCAAAGGGTTGTTGACATCACAAGCGACGACGGTTTCTGTATCGGCGATGGCGGGATGTAAACCGGTGATGTCTATCGCCGCCAATTTGCCGAGTCCACCGCCGCCCCGCGGAATCGGGTTTGCGGATGCATCCAGCAATTTCGCGCCGAGTGCCGCCGCCATGCCCGCGCCCGAATCATTGGTAGCACTGCCGCCGATGCCGATAATCAAGCGTCGGCATCCGGCTTCTAGCGCGGCGCAGATCAGTTGTCCCGTCCCGTAAGTTGTTGTCTGGAGAGGATTCCGTTTATCCGGTGGGACAAGCGTCAATCCAGATGCCGCCGCCATTTCAATGACAGCGGTATCCCCATCGGCGAGGATGCCGAATTGCGCGTCAACCTCGTTTCCGAGGGGCGCAAGTACCCGGCGCGTCTGGAGGTGTCCACCGGTGGCATCGACGAGGGATTGCACAGTGCCTTCGCCGCCATCTGCCATAGGAATTTTCTCAATGGCGGCATCAGGGAAGATGCGGCGGAGCCCTGTCTCCATTGCACTTGCGGCTTGCAGTGCGGTGACGCTGCCTTTGAATGAATCAGGTGCAACTACGATTTTCATAACTGGCATTTTAGCACGAGTGCCGCAATTTGTCAAAATGCTGCTGATGTGTTAAACTTAATCAAGTGGAGGAATAGTTTTCCTCAGCACCCCTTAACCCGCTGCGCAAAGGCCTGTCCCTCGCGAATCCGCGACAGAGAACTGAGCCCCCCTTAACCCGTAGCGCGAGGGCCTGTCCCTCGCGAGGTTCGTCCTTCCCCTAGCGCAAGGGCGTGTCCCTCGCGAACCCGCAACCGAGACAGGGCGAGAACTTGGCATTTTTATACATACTGATGAGAGGAGAAATAAATGAACTGGGAACTAGAAACCACCGTATCTGATGAGCAGGTGGCATTTTACCGAGAGAACGGCTACCTCAAATTTGGTAGGATTTTTACCGAACCCGAACTAGACGAACTTCGCAATTACGTAGACGCGATGATCGCCAATTTGCCGGAAGGAAAACGCCCAGAACAGATGGACGTGCCGCATTTTGAGCACCCCTTCTTGTTCAAATACCTCACGCACCCGCGCGTGCTGAAAGTAATAGAACGGTTCATCGGGCCGGATATCGTGCTCTGGTCCAGCCACTTCATTAGCAAGCGCGAGAGCGACGGCATGGCGGTGCCGTGGCATCAAGACGGTGTCTACTGGGGCAAATCCCTCGAACCTATGCACGTCATCACCATGTGGCTGGCAGTAGATGCCTCCACAGTGGAAAACGGGTGCATGCGTGTCATCCCCGGCAGCCATCGGCTCCGCGACCGCCGCTATGAAGCGGTGAACAGACAAAACAACCTCTTCGGCAGCGAAGTTGTGGACGAAGACTTGGACATCTCGCGCGCTGCCGATCTGGAATTGGAAATCGGCGAATGCCATTTTCACGACGCATGGACAATTCACAACTCTAGCCCGAACGTATCGCAGCAACGACGGTGCGGCTACACGATGCGCTACATGCCGGCAGATGTGCGGTATCCAGGTGCCGAATGGCGGCCCAAGCACCAAATCTACCTATTGCAAGGCGAGGATAGGACAGGGGGGTTTAATACCTATGCGCCGGTGCCAGACTGATAACCGCACGGCCCCCGGTAGGCGCGGTTTCAAACCGCGCTTGTAGTGCGTGCTCTCGCCTTATACCAAATTCATTTGATGCATCTCGCGTCTGTAGGGCAAACTCGCATGATGTTTTGGAAATGAAAGGTGGTATTTCACGGAGTGTTACCTCCTCATGAGACGAAACCTTATTCAGGTCCTACAGCCCTAAAGAGACGTTACTTCACAATTTCAACGGCACGAATACGGTGACGCAGCACCAAGAGGCACAACGCCGCCAACACCCCCAATATCAGCAACGCCCAAAACCAATGCACAGAATAGTTATAAGGCAGCCCGAACAGCGCGGTGCCAAGTCTATCGTAGTTTGCCCACATCGACACCAGTGCCACTTTGCCGCTCCGCGTAATCTCTTGGAGAACGCCATAGACAGCACTTGAACCAAACCAAACGGCACAGAAGCCTATCGTAGCGTAGCGCGGGTTCGACGTAAGCGATGAAAATAGCAGCATCAGCAGACTCGTCGAAGTGATGATAATCGCTGAATACGCGACCATGGAGAACGGCAGCCAATAGTTTTTTTGGAAAAAGTCGGTGTCGGTTAACAGCACATGTTCCAGAAATAGCAGCAGCCCGGGAATCAGCAGCATACAGGCGAGCAGGATGCCGACAACCGCAAATTTCCCGAGGAGGTAATCTACCCACGAAATCGGTTTAGAGAGGTAGAGCGAAAGCGCGTTGTTCTTCAAATCGGTGGCGATGAGGCCTGAACCCCCGAAAATCGTCACCAGTGCCACGAGGAACCCCGATAGGAACACAAAGCGGAAACTGAAAAAGAAGCGATGAAAAAACGCCTTGTCTATCTCAAACGGCAGTCCCTCCGGGAACTGATTGCCGAGATAAATCAGCACTGCGTGCACTAAAACGTAAATCGTCGGCGGAATCGCGACGATGAGCCGGACGAACTTCCGCTGCGCGAGCAGCTTCAGTTCCGCCTTTGTAATCACCCACCAGCGCATGGCGTTGTGCGGTTTCAGTGTGCCTTCCCAATGTCGATAGTCTTGTGTGTGAATAGGCATGTTTCGGTAGGCGCGACCGCCCGGTCGCGAGTCCTCCTCTGCTGATAGGCGCAACCTCCCGGTCGCGAGTCCGTTCCCTTAATACTTATAGATAGCCGTCCGCTCCAACGTATCGAAAAAAGGCCCTTGTTTCTCAGTCTCAATTTCCACGGTGATGATACCTAAGGGCGTGTCGCGCTCGGGGTCTTCTTCAATGAGCGCGCGCGGGATCTCCGCCGTCATGAGTCTATCCAGCCTGTTCAATTCCTGGGACCAGCGCAGATCGATGAGGCGGCCATCGTAAACCTTCCGATGTTTTTGCCCATTGCGTATGGAGTAAACCTTGGCGTTCGTGGTAAAATCCGCCTCCGAGATAGTGCTGAGGCCGACGCTCGGACTGAGAATGCTCTGGTTCCAGATCAGCGGCGTTCCGTTTCTATCCACCAGATAAATTCTGAGGTCGATCCGGTCGACCCGGGGGTCGGAGTGAATTTGGATGCCTTCAAAATTTTGGATTTCCCCACTGCCGCACGAAAACAGCGCGAGGACAGAAATGCCGAAGAGTATCGGCTTCATCATTTTGCGGTGAAACATGTTTGATGAACCTCCTGTTTTTATTTTACTTTTTTTCGCGGATGATGTCAATAAGAAAAGCACCGATGAAATGTTATCGGCGAACTGAATGGTTCTGCTTGCATGTTTTTTTCAAAACCGCTATAATACCCCCAAGCCATTCCAAAATGGAGGAACCTCATGAAAGCCGCTGTGTTGTATGACATTGAGACACACTTGAAAATTGAAGAGTTTGACTTACCCGATACGGGGCCGAATCAGGTGCGCGTGCGCTTGGTAGCAAGCGGGGTCTGCCACTCCGATTGGCACATCGTTAAAGGAGAATGGCCCCACGTCGGACTCCCCATCATCCTTGGGCACGAAGGTGCTGGCATCGTCGAAGAAATCGGAAGCGAAGTCACCCAGATCCAAGTCGGAGACCACGTTATCCTCTCATGGAAACGGAACTGCGGGTTCTGCGAAATGTGCCAGAAGGGATTCCCGAATCTGTGCGCCTTACCTTCCGATAACTCCGGTCGCCCCGCCAAGAAAGCAGGAGGCAGCGAGATCGACAAGATGGCAGGGCTGGGCACCTTTAGCACCGAAACACTCGTGCCGCAAGACGCAGTTGTGCCGATTGATAAAGCCATGCCGCTCCCACAAGCCGCGCTCATCGGATGCGGCGTGATGACAGGTGTCGGTGCTGCCATCAATACTGCGCAGGTTGCCCCCGGCAACTCGGTGGCGGTGTTCGGATGCGGCGGCGTTGGGCTCAACTGCATCCAAGGCGCAAGTATGTCAGGCGCGGACCCGCTCATCGCCGTTGATGTGCTGGACAACAAACTGGAACTCGGCAGGCAATTCGGCGCGACGCATACCGTGAACGCCGCCAAAACAGACCCGGTCGAAAAGATTCGGGAGATTACCGATGGGCGCGGTGCCCACTACGCGTTTGAGGCAATCGGCCTGATAGGCGAAACGTTCCGCCAAGCGATTCTCTGCACGCGCAGCCGCGGCGTGACAGTCTTCGTCGGGCACGCACCTGAAAATACGCCTGTCGATTTCGATGCCCGGATGTTGATGGCTGAAAAAACAGTCATCGGCTCCATGTATGGCACGGCGCGGCCGCACATTGATTTCCCGCGGTTGGTTTCCCTCTATAAAGCAGGGCACCTGAAACTGGATGAACTCGTCACGCGCACCTATCCGCTGGAGGGGATTAACGATGCGTTTGAGGCTCTGGGAAAAGGGGAAGTCGCGCGGAGTGTCCTTGATTTGACTTAGCGAAGGAAACCACCCCGGCCCCATAGCGCGAGCGCGATAGATGCACCGAGCATCATCTCGGGCCGCGGCCCCGTAGCGCGAGGGCCGTCACGGTCACGTCTACAGAAAATGTGCGTGTGTCGCCCCGCGTCAGCACGGTCACGCCTACAGCAAACGTGCGTGTGTCGCCCCGTGTAAGCACGGTTACGCCTACAGAAAATGTGCGTGTGTCGCCCCGCGTCAGCACGGTCACGTCTACAGCAAACGTGCGTGTGTCGCCTCGCGAAAGCACGGTCACGTCTACAGAAAATGTGCGTGTGTCGCCCCGCGTAAACACGCTACCTTACTTACTTTAACTTTGTCATCTCTGCAGCCTCGCTGCAGAGATGTCCACTGTCCCTCGCGAACCTGCAACCGCCGCGAAAAACGCAGGAGGAACTACCGGTCTTCGATGAAAGGTTCGGCCGGTTTCTGAAGGCGCAGCGTTCCCTTCGGGCGAACGCTCCTGTCGTCCTCCTCAGGATGCACCAACAGAATCCACTTTTTGAAATCGATTGGCTTATCGGTGGTGTTGCGCAACTCCATCCAGTCACTCCCACCGAACCTGCTGTCAATTTCAACCATTTCGGCTTCAAATGCCGCGCTGGTTCCCCAACTTTTCGCATCGATGCCATCGGGGATACCGCGCAACTGTTCCATCCGCGTTTTGCCCGGGTCATTGACACTGGCGTAATCTATCTTGCGCAGCATTGAAAACTCGTTCGGCGGTAGGATGATTTCCTTGGTATCCTGTCCGGGGTTTTGCGAAAAATCTATGTCGACGTTGCTCATCCTGTCAATAGCTGCATCGGTTTCATCGGGAATAGCACCGGGTGTTATCCGAAGTTGCCATCCCCGCAAATCGATACGACTCTTTGTCGTGTTGTAAAGCACAATCTGCACCGGTCTTGACCGGATTCCCGTGAGGACATGCACCTCTCGGGGTTCCCCCGGGTCGCGATGAATTTGCAATCGAACTGTCTCGCCACTGTCCAGAAATGTTTGGATGTTTGAATCGTTAGCATCGCGCATCCAACTAACCTTGCTGAAAACCAGGTCTTTCGGCTGCGCGGTGGCATCTACGGGTTTCAGCAACTCAATCGTCGCGCCCTCGGAGAAAACTTTGGAGAGCTCCTGCAACTCGGCAGGGGTTATCCCCAAACGCTCGGCGGAGTCCAAGACAAGTCTCTCGCCACCGTTTACCGCGTTTGATGGAATGTCTATCCTCTGTTGCGCGAGCACTGCCGCAGGAAGACACAGCAGCACAACAAGAGCGATTGCCAGAAACGTGAATTTCGCTTTCATGCTCTTCTCCTTGTAAAGCGTCTATATGATATATATGATATATATGATACACAATGAAACGTTTTTATTCAAGAAAAATGAGGGTTCGCAAAATAACGTGTTTAAACGATACGCCCTTGCATTTATCATCGCCGCGATAGTGACATGCGTCAGCCAAGCGGAAACGGCCGCGCCGCTATTTGTCGAGATAACCGCTGAACTCGGATTTCAGCACACCGATACATTGTGGCCCCCCGGCACTTACGCGCTGCATGAAGTCATCGGAGGCGGGGTTGCGCTGTTCGACTACAACGGAGATGACGCGCTAGATATCCTGCACGTCCGATTTCCGCCGCCCGGGCAACCACACGCGCCCGCGCCGAATCGGCTGTATCAGCAACAACCCGATGGCACGTTCCTTGACGTTACGGAAGCCGCGGGTATCGGGCATACGGGCTACGGCCAAGGCATCGCTATCGGCGATGTGGACAACGACAGCGATGCCGATGTCTACGTGACGAACTACGGCCCCGATGCATTCTACCGCAACAATGGCGACGGCACTTTTGTGTTAGATGCCGCTGGACTCTCCAACGACGCATGGGGGACATCCGCGGCGTTTGGCGATGTGAATCGGGATGGACACCTCGATCTCTATGTAACAAACTACGTTCAATTCGATGCGGATGCGATTTGCCGAGGCAAACACGGCGCGCAAGATTATTGCAATCCGCAAAGGTTCAACCCCGCCCCAGACCGGCTATTCCTCAACAACGGCGACGGCACCTTCACCGACGTAACGGAACAGGCCGGCATCGCCGCAACTCCCGGCCGCGGGCTCGGCGTTGTCTGCCTTGATTTAACGGGAGACGGCTGGGCCGATTTCTATGTCGCTAACGATGGCGAAGCGAACCACCTCTGGGTAAATCAGAAGGATGGCACCTTTGCTGAGGAGGCTATCTTGCGCGGGCTCGCCTTCAACACCTACGGACAACCCGAAGGAAGCATGGGCATCGCTGTCGGAGATGTCAACGGCGACACGCACCCAGACCTGTTTGTAACGCACTTAACCGACGAAACGAACACCTTCTATCGCAGTTCGCTGGACGCGACGTTTATGGATATGACAGAGATGGCGGGGTTCGCAGGGGGCGATGTGCCGTTTACGGGATTTGGATGCGGGTTCATCGATTTTGATAACGACGCAGCTCTGGATATCGCCGTTGTCAACGGCAGAGTGAAACGCGGGCCCGTAATTGAAGGCGCGAACGCAGGTGAATTCTGGAATTTTTACGCAGAACCGAATCTGCTTTTTCAGAATGCTAGGAACGGTGGAGCGGACGGATATAGAAATCCAACCTTACAAAACAAGAAGACAGAGAGATATGGAAATTCGTCCTCGCATTCACAACCGCCGGTTTTCACCGATGTCAGTTCGCGTGCTTCAGATTTCACGGGACAGATTGAGGTGAGTCGCGGCATGGCTTTCGGCGATATTGATAGAGATGGCGACTTGGACCTGGTTGTCAGCACCCTTGACAATCGCATCCGTGTCTGTCAAAACGATGCGCCGCCACCCGAACACAACTGGCTTTTCGTGCAGGCTATCAGCCAAAATAGGGACGCGCTTGGTGCGCAAGTAACGCTTAAGATTGGCGGAAAAGCATCGCGAACGGGATTTGTCCTGCCGCATAGCAGTTATCTCAGCAGCAGCGAACCGAGTGTGCATTTCGGCTTGGGCACTATTGACGAGCTCCAAGCAATTGAGGTGCGGTGGCCCGATGGCAGTCGTGAAAGATTTCCCGGCACTGCTGTTAACCAGCGGGTGACAGTTTATCAAGGAAAGGGGGAACTGTTTTGAAATTCATGCACAAAAATCCACGTCTGCCGGTAGGCGCGGTTTCCAACCGCGCTTCACCCCGTGGGCGCGCTTACAACGCGCGGCCACGGAGCCTTTTCGGTGTTACCCTGCTGCTTATTCTGATGAACGCGATGCTACTGGCAGCCGAAGAAATTGAGGTGCCAGAACCCGCCGATCTGAACCTCGTTGAGGAAAAATTGCTGTTGGATGCAATTGCAACGGCGCAAAAAGCAGTCCGCAATGCCCCCGACGATGCCGAAGCATGGGGGAAACTAGGGCATGTCTACCTCGTCCACGGATGGGAGGAGCCCTCGGTGCCGTGTTACCGCCGTGCAAGTCGCCTTGCGCCAGATGAATTCCGGTGGCACTATTTTCTCGGACGGATGACGGTGCAGCGAGCACCGCAAGCGGCAGTGAAGGCATTCACCCGCGCGCTTCAGTTGGATGCTACGGACGTGCCGGCGCATCTCTATCTCGCCGCTGCGCTTCGGGTGCTCGGGCGGCTCGATGAGGCGAAGCACCATTTAGAACGCGCGAAGAACCTCCAACCCGACAATCCGTTTTCGGCACTCTGGCTCGGGGAGATTGCCCTCGCGAGACAGCAAATTGGACTTGCCAAGACACATTTGGCACGCGCCCTTCGGATTAACCCGAATCAGCGTGAGGCACACGCCTTGATGGCGCAAGTGCAACTCGCCTCGGGCGAAACAGCGGCGGCGAAACGGCATGCAGCATCAGCCCGCCAACCTAGCCAGTACAACAAGTTACGCGACCCGCTGTGGTGGGAGGTGTTACGCGCGGGGGTAACCGCGCCGCTCTATGCAGAGCGCGGCAGACACCATCTGGCAGAAGGCGATTTTGTCAGAGCCGCCGCGGAATTTGAACCGCTCATCTCGCATAAACAAAAAGATGTAGAGGTGTGGCGGGATTACGGCATCGCGTTGCTTCACACGGAACGGTATAATGAGGCAATCGCCGCGTTTGAGAGCGCACACGTGTTACTCCGCAGTGAAACGGACAAAACACCCCCGGAGATTACCGATTTGACCGCGGAAGTTCACTATTATTTGGGGCGCGTCTATGATAAGCTTGGGAGGAATGTGTCGGCCATTGCGCAGTATCAAAAGGCACTGGCACTCACGCCACACACCCCTGTGTTGCACCGCGCGCTCGCCGAGGTGTATTGGAAAAAACAGGCGTATGCCAAAGCCGAACCGCACTACAAAGTCGCCATCGCCGACGATGAAACGGATGTGCAAGCGGTTTACAGACTCGGCTTAATCTTTTTGACGCAGGAGCACTACGAGAAGGCGGTGGCGCGGTTTGAAAAGGTGCTGGCACTTGATGCGGCGCACGTTCGTGCTTACGGTGCCTTAGGGTTCGCGCTCCATAAACTTGGGAACGTCTCGGAAGCAATCGCCGCTTTTGAAAAAGTGTTACAGTTGGAGCCGGAGAATAAGCACGCGATGGAGATGCTCACGCAACTCCGCGAAGTGAAATAATGCCCACAGGCCTTACACAAATTCCTAAAACGTTCACCTACGGGCTCTGCCTCCATATCGCGCCCACGGGGAGGTGCGCATCCAACGCGCGCCTACGGGGACGGTATCCACACCGCGCCCGTATGCTGAGGGAACTTCCCATCAGTGCCACCCCAAACAATCATCTTATCGCCTGTCCAAACCGCAGTGTGAAGCACTTGTCCATCTGGAACTCCCTCTGTGGAAAGCGCGTGCCACGTGTCGGTTTTCGGTTCATACATACCACCTGTCTTCAGCGGTTTGCCTTTGTTACCGTAACCACCCCAGACAACCATCACTGAGCCGTTCCAGACTGCCCGATGTCCAAAGCGGGCATCGGGCGCGTTTTGTGTAGAGAGAGGGTGCCATGTGTCCGTTTTCGCATCGTAGATTCTCCCGGTGTTGAGCGGCTGCACGCCATCGGTACCGCCCCAAATCAGCATGCGCGTGCCTGTCCAAACGGCGGTGTGGCCGAACCTCCCCTCCGGCGCACCAGAGAGGCTCAGCGGGCCCCACGTATCTGTCGCGGGATGATACCATCCTCCTGTGTTGACATATCCCTCCTGCGTCGTACCTCCCCAGACGAGCATCGCGTCGCCGCTCCACACGGCGGTATGCCCGCTACGAGGACTCGGCGCGCCTTCCATGGAAGTAGGTATCCAAACGTCACTATTCGGAGTGTAAATCCCCCCTGTCTGCACCGGCGTTTCATCGGGATTCAACCCGCCCCACACGATGAACTGCGTGCCTGTCCACACCGCGCTGTGAAGGAACGCGCTTTCGGGTGCCTGATGCGTGGCGAGCGGTTTCCACATATCGGTTTGTGGCGTGTAACTGCCGCCGGTATTGAGGTGTCCCATCTGCGATGTGCCACCCCAGATGAACATCTGCTCCCCTGTCCAGACTGCCGTATGGCCGGCGCGCGCGGCAGGCGCACCATCAGTTGACAGCGGCTGCCACACCTCAGTCTGGAGCGTGTAACTGCCGCCGGTATTGAGATAGCCCGTCCGCGATGTGCCGCCCCAGATGAGCAGCTGCTCCCCTGTCCAGACAGCTGTGTGCCCGCCCCGCGCCGAGGCACCGCGCTCGTCTGGAAGTGCTACCCACCGCGCGGTTCCCGGAATATACCGATTGCCGGTATCCAGATAACGCCGCTTATCGGTGCCCCCCCAGACGAACAGCTGCGTGCCTGTCCAAGCGGCTGCGTGCCCCAGTCTGCCGATAGGTGCGTTTTGCACCGGAAGCGGCACCCATGTATCCGTTCTCGGTTCATAAAGCGCGCCTGTCTGCAGGAGTTGCCCGTTCCGGCCAAATCCTCCCCATATCAGCATCTTGTCACCTATCCACATTGCGGTGTGGCCTGCGCGGGCACTCGGCGCGCCAGCAGTAGAGATGGGTTTCCACGTCTCTGTCCCCGGCGAGTAAATGCCGCCGGTGTGGAGAGGGTGTTGCGCAGTGTCCAGCCCACCCCAGATAATCATCGCATCCCCGGTCCAGACAGCAGTATGCACTGCGCGAGGTGAGGGAGCATCTGCAGCGGAAAGAAGCTGCCATGAATCGGTTTTCGGGGAATAAGCACCGCCGATTTGCAAGGGTTGTTTGTGCCTATCAAAACCACCCCAAACCAGCATTCGAGCTCCTGTCCAGACAGCGGTGTGACTTGTCCGCGGCTGAGGCGCGTGCAGGGTAGACATCGGCTTCCACACGTCGCTTTCTGGCGAATAGCGGCCCCCGGTGCTAAAATGTGTGTGCCTGCCATCCCATCCACCCCAGATAATCAGTTCCTGTCCGTTCCAGACAGCGGTGTGGCCGCCGCGCGCATCCGGGGCACTCTGGATAGCGAGGCTATCCCACTTCCGATGCATCGGCGAGTAAATGCCGCCACGCTGCAGCGGCGTGTTTTCTTTATCAAACCCGCCCCAAACAACCATCTGCGTGCCTGTCCAGATAGCACCGTGGTCTGCGCGTGCAGCGGGCGCGCCATCGGTGGGAAGAGGCATCCAAGCGTTCGTCGCTGGCGTGTAACTGCCGCCAGTCTGAAGCGGGCCGTTTGTATCAATGCCGCCCCAGACGATGAACGCTTCCCCGGTCCAGACAGCGGTATGGAGCCATCGCGCACTCGGCGGACCGGCTGACATCGGCAGCCATGTGCCTTGCGGATGCCCGACGAGGGGCACGGTGCACATCAAAAAACAGAGCAGATACCCCCGGTAGGCGCGCTTTCCAAGCGCGCTGTGGAATCGATTTTTTACCCGAACCATCGCGTTTCCTCAAACATCCGAAGGGCGAGACTGCACCACCGGAATCACATAACTCCGAATCGAAACACCATCCACCCGCTCCGTTTCAACACGCGGCACCGGAGACTGACGATGATCGAACACCACATAGTAACCCTCAACCGCACCCTCCAACTTCAGATACGCAGCAAGCTGACGCTTCCCTGCCGCATATAGCTCCGCACCACCCCACACCTTCGTCTCTACGATATACTTCCTACGATGATGAAGAATAATCAAATCTGTCCGACCGCGCCCCGTTGGAACCTCCAGATACAGGAAACCCCCCACCGCTTTCACAAAACCATCAAGATAAGCCGCCAAGAGGTGCTGCCCAACCGATTCACTCGGAAGACGCGGCACTTCAAGAATACGAAACCCCGCACGAACAATGAAATCACGGAAGTTATCCAGCAAGGGCCCCAGCGCAAGCTCCCCTGACGATGTGACGTAATCCTGATAACCGCTTTTGGTACCCGCGGGAAAGTAGTCGGCCTCCAACCCGTTTATCACCGGCTGGAATGCCTGCAACACGCAAGACTGGTAAATCGGATTGACAATCTCACAATTTCCATCTGTCCCTTTCGCGATGACACCGTAGGTTGTCAGTTCCTTCATGACATCATTACGCGGGTTGAAACTGAGGGGCTGCGCCGACGAAGCAATGCGCATCAGCAGCCGTTCAAACCGCGGATCTCGCTGGACATTCGTCGTCAAATGATTGAAGTTGACATTGTCTTCTGTCAGGAGCACCCGATGTGCCTCGGCAAAGTGTTCCAGGGAAATGACAGTGTCTCGCGGGATATCCATCTCCTGGGTGAGCAGCTGCGCAAGCCGGTTGACGAGAAACGGTTGTCCCCCTGTCTGCCGATGCAACGTCGCAACGACTTCGGAGGCAAACGGCTGTCCCACTTCGGCGGTATACTGGCCGAGCAGCTCCTGCACCTGTGCCAGCGTGAAGCCGGGCAACTGGAACTCATCTTGGATCTTAAACGGAGAGATAGTCCTATCGTAGTTCAACTGCGTGATATTCTTGACACCAACAATGCCTATACTATACGGACACCGGGCATCGCGAAACTTAGAGACATAGACACGCCGAAGGGCATACAGAAAATCACTCACCACAGCCGACGGGATGCCATCGAATTCGTCTATCAGCAGCACAACCCGCGGATGCCCTAGCACGCGCGCAAACCGACTAAAAAACCTTATCATGGCAACGTGGTCCGTCAGCGTCGCGCCCGCTAAAAACTGCGTTAAAGCCGAGGGCATCACGCTGCCCCGATGCTGGAAAACAGACTCTATCTCCTCAAGAATATCTTCGTGGAGGTTCGCGTAGAAATCAGCGGGAGAGTAGTTTTTATACGCCTCAAAATCCAATTGAATCGGAAAATAGGTTTCGTCCTCAGCCGCAAGCGCCGCAAGTGCCCACCGAAAGAACGTCGTCTTCCCCGTCTGACGCGGCGCAAAGATGACGAGATACCGCCCTAGTTTTATACGACGCATCAACTCCGCCAACTCCACCGTGCGAGCCACTACATAGTGCAACGCCGGATCAACAGGTCCACGCGTCTCAAAAAATTTGGTAGCTGCCATATTTCCCCTCCTCGGATATTATTGCTTTCGCATCGGCGCAGGCTGTTGACTCACCCGCTTTCGGGTTAAGGCACGTTCCTGGAAACATTGGCAGGCTCCCCACGTTCCGTGAAAATCTGCGGTTTGAGCCGTTCGTTCTCGGCGCGCAACTGGACAATCTCTGCCTGCTTCTCCGCCAACTCTACCTGCTTCTCCGCCAACTCTTCGCGCTCCGCACGACGCTCATCCCACGCCCGCTTGAGCAGCCACAGCAGCAGCGTCACCAGCAAGCCTGACACCGTTAGCAGCGCACTTGACTGCCAAGTCAGTTGCACTCGCACATCGGTAATCCGAGTCCCGTTCCCGCGGACCTCGCTCTGCAGTCCGCTGAGCGCAACTTCCCCCGCTTGGACCGTCTTTTTCACCACGCTGAACTCCTCTTTCAGTTCGCTGAACTCCTCTTTCAGTTCGCGGACATCTTCTTTCACGACACGGACATCTTCTTTCATGACGCGGAATTCCTCCTTCATGACGCGCAACTCGTTCATCACCGGCACAAGGGCGGCATTCATAATCTGCGCCACTTTCTCTTCGGTGAGCTGCCCGTGCACCGGCGCAGCCAAAAACAACGCCAATATCAAAACAACAATGCCTTTCATTTCAATACCTCCGCCCAACACAGGCAAAACGGCACCCCCGCTCAAATCAACGCAGGCAAACCCGCAACAACCCGAACCGTCTCTAAACTCACCCACGTCACCTTCCGAATGAGCTCCACGATAGAACGCTCCGCCGCCGCACAATTCGCATCGTTCACGATGCCGCTCGGTTTGTCGCGTTTAACACGATACCGCTCCACCACCCACTCCAACGCCGAAATCGCGCCTAACCGATACGCAAACGCCTCGGCTGGAATATCCGCCAGCGTTAACCATTCGTTATACCGAATCTCCGTCTTGTCCTTGGACAACTTCATCTTTTCCACGCGCCAATCGGGAGAAGCATCAGGATTCTCCTCCAGCCGCAACGGATACTCCGGCTGCGACTCATAGTTGACGTGTAACTCAGCCAACTGCGCCCCCGCCTTCGCAAATGCCCAGAAATCGGGCGCAAACGGGAGATGCGGCAAATCGCGACGCAGATTCGCCTGATACGCCTCGCTATACGAAGGATGATGCAACAGCCCGTAGGTATAGTTGAAAATATCCCACTTCGTGATGGAAGCATCGCCGTAGCGCGACCGGAACGCTGCTAACGTCCAATCCGTGATGTTTTCACGCCGGTTCGTGCCATCCTCATCGTAAGTATAGAAAGGGAAGCACTGCGTTTTTTCAAGCAGATCCATGCACGGAATCACATCTACCATGAAGACCTGAAACGGTTTTTTACTCGCTGGACCGCTGACGCAAATCACGCGATTTTCCTTCTCGGTTTCAGGTATCGGAAAGATAGATGGCATCACATAAACGCACTCGTTCATCATCCGATCGAAGTAGAGATTCAGTTTCGTAAACGGCCGATAGTGAGCCGTCCGCACCTTTTCCGGCGAAAATGCAGCCTGTCTGCCATTGCGCAGTTTTGACAGCAGACTCCGAGTCCACTTAACCTTGGTCTTATCGGTATCCACAAAATCGGTGACGCTGATATCCCTGTCCATCCGCCGTTCCCATCTGCCAACTTCAGTGTTGTAGAACTCCATCATCCGAGACAGATTCTCTGTCAAGGCGCGCGCGTCGAAATTGCACGCCCATGCATCCCGGTTCGTCACCACGCCGAGACTATACGTTTTAAAAATCGTATTAACCGGTTCCGCTTTTCCATTCTTAACTTCCTTACGTCCCATCGGAAGAAAGGACTCAAATTCGGCTTGGAGCCCTTCGGTTAACCACGTCTGTCGTTCGTCAGGTGTTATCCGTTTCCATTCAACGTTCCCGCAATGTTCTGTCGCGTTGAGATAGCGATACTTATCTTCCTTCGTCGCGAACTCATCAAGCCGCGCGTAGAATATGCCGGTCTGGGAATCGGATGCACTACTTTTTTTCACGAAAAAGCTGATGCACACTCCAACCTGAATGCCGAAAACGTTATGCTTGGTGCCGGAGATTTTTGGATTCTGGCGAACGTTGCCGCCTAAATCCATAATGTAGAGGGCATCAAAGTCGGCTGCGAGTTGTTTCCGCATCCCATCAAATGCCCTATCGTTGAGAAAACTGTTGTTTGTGACGAGAGCGACGATGCCTTCCTTGCCGATTCTGTCGGAAGCCCACCGAATTGACTTAACATACGGGTCTGCCAGCGGTTTGTTATTTTGCGCGTTGGAGGCTCGCGTATACGTCTCCCGCACACGCGCATCCATCATCGGATACTTCCGGTTCTTGTTGTTATCGTTCTGATTCACTTGCCCGATATTATAGGGCGGATTCCCGATAACGATGAACATCGGCGATGCCTTCTGTTTTTCAACGCGCTGCGTATTATCAGGCGCGAACATCTCCGTCTGCCGCCCCTCCGCCAAATCAAACGTATCCACGAGGCAGATACCCTCAAACGGACGGTACCTCCCGGTGGTGACGTAAAATTCATGCTCAATGTTGAGCGTCGCAATGTAGTATGGGAGCAGTAGCACCTCGTTGCACCAGAGTTCGCCGGCGTATTTGTCCATCAGCGCGATTTTGCTCTTCTCGCCGATTTCGCGCATCAGATGAACGATGAAGTTGCCGGTGCCGACGAACGCATCGATGAGATGCACCCCCGCATCCGAAAGCGAACGGTTAAACTCGGTTTGCAGAATCTGTTCAACGCTTTTCACCATGAAACTGACGATGGGTTGCGGCGTATAGACGATGCCGTGCGTATCCGCTACATCGACAGAAAAGCCTTGGAAGAACTGTTCGTAGACCGTGTTAAGAAAATGCTGTTTTTGGGAGAAGTCCTTCAAATCCGCGGCGGTGCGTTCAATGGTGTCGTAAAACCGGTCTAGCGGTTTGAGGAATTCGCCTTGGCTGAACTCCTGCTCGGTTAGCACGCTGATAACGTTCGCGATTTCACGGGCGATGACGTTCCGCTGCGTGAAATCCGGGTTATTGAATACCGTGCGGAAAGTGCGTTCCGTCAACAGATGCTGCACCAACATCTCTTCCACAGCGGCTGCAGAGAGGTTCGGGTTAATCGAGTCTCGGCAGTGTTGGTGGAAACTGGTGAACACCTCTTGAAAGTGCGGGTTTTCCTGCAGTTCGGCTTGGATGAGGCGCGTCGCCTGTTGTCCGAGTGCCTGCACCTGCGTCTTGAATTCTGCCACCGCCGCCTGCCATTCGGCGACGTTATCCGCACGGTAAGCACAGAACGCCTTGAGGATTTCGACAAGTTGTGCCTCATCCCCCAGGTCTGCCTCCATCACCTTCTCGCCGTTTTGATAGAGAATTGCCCGTTCCGGGTTTTGGAAGAGGGTATTATCAAGCGGGTAGCCAGCAGCGGTTTTCTTGTCAATTTCAGCATCCAGATTATCGTCAATATCCTTCGCTTCGTAGTAGCCTTGCGGCAATCGGAAATCGTCAACAAGCACGCCATCGATGACAATCCGCCGGTTTTGCTGAGTGTGGAGCGGCTCTTCGAGGAGGAGCGTCCAGTGCATTTGGCGTGCGCAGGTTTCTAGAAGTGGGACGAATGCACCGCGCACGGCGGTTTCGCGCGTGACATTCTGCTGCGCGTATCGTTCCTGCGCCGCGTAGTATTCTTTGACAGCAGTGTGGTGGGGTTTGAGGTTGAGTGTTGGCATCGTTTTTTCAGAGCGGTAGGGCGGATAGAGACATCCGCCCTTACAATTCGGTAGGCGCGGTTTGTAACCGCGCCTACCGGTGGTTTTCGTTTACGCGCTTTCGTTCTTCGGCGCGGCCCCGCGTCTGCGTTGGATTCGCGCTGCGAGCGTCTCAATATCCGGGTCATCGTCCAACCGTTCGTGCCGGTCGACCGAATAATTTCCCGTGCCGCCTTTGTAATGCAGGAGTTGATTCAAAAGCGCGTGAAACGCTGGATTGCGGCGACGCAGTTCATGCATCTCCTGCGTCAGCATTTTCTGTAGGTTCATTTTGTATGACTCCCTGCAACCACGTGTACGGATTTTCAACTCGCAACCCTCGCGCCTTTTACCGTAGCGCGAGGCACTGTTTCTCGCATACGATGGAGAGGCGAAGGACAAGCCCCCGCCCTACGTCTCCAACAAAAGAGAACCAGATCTGGAAGGGCTTACCGGAAATGATTAATCGATTTCAGATGGCCCCACGTCACGCTCAGCTTATTCGCCGGTTCAACCGCCAAATACGCGTTGAAGCCACCCATCAGCGTCTGGATATCCTCTTGCTCCAGCGCGGCATGGAAGATGGCGACTTCGTCCATGGCACCCGTGAAAAAGTTGCCATTGGGATCCCACACGCCGCAACCGCCGATGTTCACGTTAAAGCCGGACGCGCCGTGATTGGCCCAACCGCCCTTCTTCTCGGTATATTCGCCATCAATGTAGACGTGGACATAGTCCGTCGTGGCGACACAACCGACGTGGTGCCACTCGCCATCGCCGTGCTTCAATTTCCAAGGGTGCGGGTTCCAACCCGAGGTCGGTGTCCAGAGAGCCAGCTCCTTCGGATTACCAAACCCGAATTCCGGCGCATCGTTCTGCCCGACGAGGCCGATACGGTTCGCCGTGATGTCCCCGGTCTGCACCCACGTAATAATCGTGAACTCTTCCAAACTATCAAGGAGCTTCTGCTCGGTTTTGACGCAGCTGGCTTTCCCGTCAAATTCAAGAGCCATCCCGAATTTGCCTTTCACCCAAGCAGGCGAGTCCACCAGCTCGCCATCGTTTCCTGCGTCAGAAAAGTCCCCGGCAACTTCGCCTTTACCTTCGTCAAAAAGCCAGATGCCGACGGCTGTCTCCAGATCAATCTCGGCGGTGCTGATGTGTGCAGCGATGAGGCTGAAAACCAGCACACCGAGGGTTAATACAACTTTTTTCATACAATTCTTCTCCTTTATGAAATGAGGACTTATGCACCCCGGACAACCGGGGTGCTTACAAACCGCGCCTACCGGAAATGATTAATCGATTTCAGATGGCCCCACGTCACGCTCAACTTATTCGCCGGTTCAACCGCCAAATAGGTCTGGAAGCCATCCATCAACGTCTGGATATCCTCTTGCTCTAGCGCAGAGTGGAAGATGGCGACTTCGTCCATGGCACCCGTGAAAAAGTTGCCGTTGGGATCCCACACGCCGCAACCGCCGATGTTCACGTTAAAGCCGGACGCGCCGTGATCTGCCCAACCGCCCTTCTTCTCAACATACTCGCCATCAATGTAGACGTGGACATAGTCTGTCGTGGCGACACAACCGACGTGGTGCCACTCGCCATCATCGTGCTTGAATTTCCACGGGTTCGAGGTTCCACCAGCGGTGGGTGTCCAGAGGTTCAACTCGTTTGGATTGATAAACCCGAATTCCGGCGAATCGTTTTGCCCGACGAGGCCGATACGGTTCGCCGTGATGTCCCCGGTCTGCACCCACGTAATAATCGTGAACTCCTCTAAACCATCAAGGAGCTTCTGTTCGGTTTTGACACAGCTGGCTTTCCCATCAAATTCAAGAGCCATCCCGTATTTGCCTTTCACCCAGGCAGGCGATTTTACCAGATCGCCATCATTTCCTGCGTCAGACAGGTCACCGGCAACTTCGCCTTTACCTTCGTCAAAGAGCCAGATACCGACGGCTGTCCCCAGGTCAATCTCGGCGGTGCTGATGTGCACAGCGATGAGGCTGAAAACCAGCACGCCGAGGGTCAAAATAACTTTTTTCATTCGATTTTTCTCCTTACGAAATGAAGTTCGTTTTGAACGTAAAATACCACGCCACGGTTCAGGCGTAGCAACTCTTTTTAATATGATACCATAAACGAAATAAAATTGCAAGGAAAAACGCGTTTGCCCCAAGAGCGATTCAGTTGTTACATACCTGTAGTTTGAGCTCGCCTAAACAAAGCAGGGCAAGATCCGGCGAGCTGGTTTCTCTACAGAATCTGTGTTTGCACAAAAAAAGGACAGATATAGAAATCTGTCCTTACATTTCATACCGGTAGGAGCAAGCTCCCACACACGCTTCCTAGTACCGAGTTTTCAGATGCCCCCAGATC
This sequence comes from uncultured Poribacteria bacterium, assembly GCA_958296135.1. Taxonomy (GTDB): domain Bacteria; phylum Poribacteria; class WGA-4E; order WGA-4E; family WGA-3G; genus AGPOR5. The sequence continues at coordinate 749,807 of CATQHZ010000001.1, read as the reverse complement.
GTCGGAAGCTTATTTGCCGGTTCAACAACAAGTGCCTGCGCGTTGAGCAGCTTCGCATCGCCAATTGCGGAATGGTCACAGCCGAGCCCATCGCCGCCATCGCCCATGATAATCTCCAATTCCTTCGCGTTCGCCGGAATGTCAATCTCAACTTTCACTGCGTCAACATTCTTGCCATCTTCGGTGCCCTGGAGTGTCTTGGACGCATAGGCTTCCTTGCCATCAATATTAAAGATGAAATCGCCGCTGCCGCCGTGCCCGCACTCGCCCGGGTCCTTCTCGTCTGCCATGCCGATGTATCCCTCAAATTTGAGGTAGTCGTCACCGGAAAGATCATAGACGAGTGTGCCAATGGTATGTGTGCCGATGCCGCGCGGAAAATAAATGCCACCGATAACGATTTCGTTCCGCGTGCCGACACCTTCACCGATAGTCGCGTTGTCGGTATCCAGCGGGCCACCCCAGCCAGTCCACTCATCTTCCTTATTTTTCGGATTGAGTCCACAGGCGTTCGGTTTGGGTTGACTGCCGCCAATGAGGGAGAGGTAAGTAACCCCTTTGCGTTCGTCCTCTTCAACGACTTCGTCGTAATCGTTTTGAACGGCATCCTTTTCTTTCCCGACTTCATCGATGGGCTTCGCGCCTTTGCCATCAATATTTTCGCAGTCATCCCTCGCGCCTTGGACGCTGAAAACGAACCCCGCAACCAGCACGATGACAACAGCGAAGACGTTCATAAATTTCAACATGATGATTCTATCCTCCTATAGTTTTCGTTTAAAAACGCAGTTTGATGCGTCTAGGTTACGTTACACATATTAACCAAACCCGCATTATATTTCAAGGAAAAAGTTTTAACTTGATCCACGTTGGTTTTTCATATATAATACTGCAAAGATGCAACCAAACCCGATTGTCAAAAACTTGTTCAGAGGTTTTCAGTACGATGTAGTTTTCCGTTTTTAACGGAAACCACCGTGAAAATCAACAATGGGCCCCGCCCTGTTGGGAAACCAGACCGCCGGATCTTGCCCCGTTCAGGCTCGCCTGAGCCCAAACTACAAACGGGGAGACCTGAGTCGTTCTGCGGAGGTTTTTGACGTAACTTGATTTAATTGTGAAGGAACTTATTATGCAAAGAAGACGCGCCAGAACGCAGTATTGTAAAGGCGAACTCATTGAACGTGAGGACTTTTCCGAAGACTTGGCGGCGTTCAAATTTCGGACTGAGAAGCAACTTCCGTTTATTCCGGGGCAATACGCCACTATCGGCTTTCAGGTCGGTGAGAAGATTGTCCAACGTCCCTATTCCATCGTCTCCTCGCCGCATGAACCGTTCATGGAAGTGTTCGTGGAATTGGTGCCGGAAGGTGCGACGACACCGCTGTTCTGGGAATTGAAACTCGGCGACAGCGTGTTTTTCCGGGAACGCCTCGTCGGGAAGTTTGTCATGGACACCGAGAGCGGCATGACGCGGCACCTCATGGCCGGCACCGTCACGGGCGCGGCCCCCTATATCAGCATCGCGCGCACCCAGAAAATCGAGCAGGAACGCGGCGAACCGAGCCCGCACCAACTCCTCGCCATCGTCGGCGCAAGCCGCTCATGGGAACTCGGCTACTACATGGACGAACTCAACGAACTCGCCGCACAAGAAGAATGGTTCAATTTTGTCCCCACAGTCAGTCGTCCATGGGAAGACCCGGCCTGGCAGGGAGAAAGCGGCCGCGCCGAAGATATCGTCCGCAAATATGGGGACGCGCAAGGCTTCGAGCACACCAACGCAGTCGTTTATGCGTGTGGACACCCTCAGATGATCGAGAACGCGAAAGCCATCTGGGCGCGCGCACGGTTCCCTGAAGAACGGATTAAAGAGGAAAAATTCTTTGTGATTAAAGAATAGCCGGGGCTTTAGAGAGATTCAGCCCGCTGCACGCGCCGAAAGTGTCAGGGCGGATGTCTCTATCCGCCCTTAGAATAAAAATCCGGCCATCATCAAATGAGGGATACGCCAAAATGCGAAACACGCCAGGCAGAGGCCCATCTCAAAAATCCGCCTCAAAAATTCGCTGGCGGGTCATCTGGCTCGGTTTATCCCTCATCCCCTTCAACAACTACTGGGTGTTCGCATCGCTGCGTTGGGACGAAGGGTTCCCAACGACGATGTCCCTTTTTTTTAACACCATCTTCGCGCTGTGTGTACTGATTGCTCTCAACGCAGTGGCGCACAGGTTCTTTCCGAAGGCTGCCTTGACGCAAGGCGAATTGCTAACGCTTTACGCCATGCTCGCCATAGCATCGGCCATCTGTGGGCATGACCTGGTTGAGGTGATTATCACCAACATCGCCACGGTAGGATGGCTGGCAACAGAGGAAAATGAATGGCGGACACTCTTCCACCGGTATCTCCCGGACTGGCTCGCCTTAACCGATAAAAACCGACTCACCGTCTACTTCACCGGCGAATCCAGCCTCTATCTCAGGCAGCATCTGGAATTATGGTGGAAGCCGGTGCTGGCGTGGAGTGGGTTCATCATCGTCCTGCTCTTCACGACGTTCTGCATTAACGTCATCCTGCGGAAGCAGTGGATCGAAGTGGAACGACTCAGTTACCCGATTATTGAACTGCCGTATCAGATGACAACGGCGCGCTTTTTCCGGTCAAAACCACTGTGGGTAGGCATCCTTCTCGCCGGCAGCATTGACGTTATCAACGGCCTCCATTTCCTCTACCCGAACTTTCCGGGGCTCGGCGGCGAATTCTACGATTTGCGGCCGCTGTTCACGACGAAACCGTGGAACGCTATCGGATGGACACCTGTCGTCATCTTCCCCTTTGTTATCGGGATGGCATACTTTATCCCACTAGAACTCTCGTTTACCTTCTGGTTTTTCTACATTTTCTGGAAGTTGGAGCTAATCTTCGGCAGTGCAGCAGGATTACAGCGGATTCCGGGCTTCCCGTTTATCTTCGATCAGTCGTTTGGAGTCTGCGTCGGCGTGCTGTCGATGACACTGTGGAGTGCAAGGCACCATCTGCGAAACGTGCTAGCACGGATATGGCACCCTGCTGAAGAAGAGAAAGGCGACGCAATGTCCTATCGCACCGCTGTGCTAGGGTTAACCGGCGGATTCCTGCTGCTCACCGGCTTCTGGTGGATGGCAGGCATGTCCCTCTGGGTTGCCATCCTCGTTTTCGTCATCCACCTGACCACGGTTACGGTGATTACGCGAATCCGCGCCGAGTTGGGACCGCCTATCCACGATTTACGCTCCATGGGCCCCGATGTGTTGCTGCCTAAAATGTTCGGGATGCGCCGCATCGGCGCACAGAATTTAACCCTCTTCGCCTTAGTCTTCTGCTTCAACCGCGCCTACCGCGGCAATGCGATGCCCCATCAATTGGAAGGATTGAAATTAGCAGAACGGGCGAATAGTTCGCCGAGGCGCATCGCTGTCGCAATGCTACTGGCGATGGTGTTCAGCCCGTTCGTCGCATTCTGGGTGGCACTTCACATCGGTTATGAACACGGCGCGATTGAAGTCTGGTCTGGCTCAGTATTCAACCGCACGCAAAAGTGGCTGACGAACCCGATGCCTATCGATATCCCCTCGGTGATTGCCATGCTCTGCGGACTGCTCTTCGCGTTTGGGTTCACCTTAGTGCGGCTCCGCTTTTTTTGGTGGCCGCTCTATCCGATCGGCTACGCCATCTCTGGGACTTGGGCAGTCAACTTTTTCTGGTTTTCGGTATTTATCAGTTATTTCATCAAGTTAACCATCCTCCGTTTCGGTGGCGTTCGGACGTTCCGCCGCGTCGCGCCCTTCTTTTTAGGGCTCATCGTCGGCGAATTCTTCATCGGCAGTGTTTGGGGCCTCTTGGGCATATTCCTCCACAAACCGATGTATCGCTTTATTTGGTGAGCTCTTCATAGGATGCCCCTGGCACTTAGCGCGGGGGCCTGTCCCCCGCGCGCACCGGCACCTGGCGAGGGACAGGCCCTCGCCCTACGGTGTTGAGGACGATATGGGAGGGACAGGCATCTCAAACCGCACCTACCGAGGACGTTCTGCGTCATTCCAAACCGCCCCCTTCCGTCGCGACGAATGCCTGATTCACAGACAGGTTTTCATACGTATCCACCTGTCCGGAGGGCCAGACGATTTCCAATCTATCCACCTGTGTAACATCTCCCAGCCCGATTTCCAGCGGGATGCTGTTCGTTGAACCGAACCCACACCCGCCGCTGACCTCCCGGTAAAGCTTCCTGTCGCCGACGGTTACCGTCACTCTCGCGCCGATGCCATCTCGGTTGCTCTTGACACCGACCGGTGTGACGGTGAGCCAATTGCTTGGCGGGCCCTGGTTTTGATAGAACAAGTTGGGCCACTGGTCCCCGATGAATGCGCCGCCGACAGAGACGTAAATATCCTGGTCTCCGTCAGCATCGGCATCGCCGAAGGTAACGCCATGTCCTTTCCCGAGGTTGCCTAACCCTAAATCGAACGTCGTATCCGTAAACGTGCCATCGCCATTATTTTGGAAGAGCGCGTCGCGTTCCAATCGTCCCATCTGCGGCGCGCCTGTCGCTAGATAAATGTCAAGATTACCATCGCCGTTGACATCGCCAAAGTTCGCGCCCATCGCGCCAAACGCCTGGTAAAGCCCGGACGCCTCGGTTACGTCCGTGAACGTGCCATCGCCGTTGTTGCGATAAAGCACCTGCCGGTCCCTTTCGTGCGATGCCTTCCCTTTCAATTGGGACAAGATAAACGAAAGATAGGCACCGGAATTAGAGATGAAAATGTCCAAATCCGCATCGTTATCGTAGTCAAGGAAAAAAGTCACAAACGGATCGGTGATGTTCAGGTCCATGCCGGTTTTCGACGTAACGTTGGTGAACGTACCATCGCCATTATTTTGATAGAGAATGTTCTGTTCGGCGTAATTGACGACGTGCAGATCGATGTGGCCGTCTTTATTGTAATCGCCCCAAGCGGTGCCAAGCGAGCTCCCGGTATGAGCAACGCCTGCCTCTTCGGCAGTATCGGTAAACGTTCCATCGCCGTTGTTGCGGTAAAGCACATTTGCTGCACCATCGCTGATAACCCCGTTCGCGATGTAGAGATCGAGGTAGCCATCGTTATCGTAATCGGCCCAGGCGGCGCAGAAGCTGCTCTGAGGCGCGCGCACGCCGGCGCGCCGCGTCACATCGGTAAACGTGCCATCGCCATTGTTATGATAGAGCGTGTTGTCCGCTGCACCAGACCAGCCGCCGCGCGTGATATAGAGATCTGGGTAACCATCGTTATTGTAGTCAGCAAAGAGTGAACCCCAGCCGCCTCTCGGGTCAGCGAGGCGTGCTTCCTTGGCGACGTTCGTGAACGTGCCATCGCCGTTATTCCGATAGAGCGCGTGCGGCTGATATGTCCCAACCGCAACGATATCCAGATCGCCATCGGCATCGTAATCGCCCCAGGCACTGCCGCGGCCCCCATCCACTTTGTCCAGCCCTAAAGCCGGTGCGAGCTCCATGAATCGCTTCGCCTTGGCAGGGTTGCTTTTCTCCGCGGTAGAAGCAACTTCCTCATCTTGATTCTCTCCGGTAGGCGTGCTCTCCGCATCGGGCTGCACCTCCGTTGGCAAGTCAAGAAATGCGTTTAACACATTGTCAGCGTATCCGCCTACCCGCTGCGCGGTAGAGAGGTTCCAGATTGTCTCCAAATCCTCCGGTCGAACCTTGAGAGATTCGTTGAAATTTTCAATTGCCTTTTCCAGATTGCCTTGCCGGAGATGATAGACACCAAGGTAGTAGTAGGCACCGGCGTGGCGGCCGTAGTTTTCGATGATGTCTCTGAACCTTTGCGCTGCATTGTCCGCCTCGCCCAATCGGAACTCAGCCAGGCCGAGTTGGAGCATCGCCTCGCGATGCGTCGGATCTTGCTGCAGCACCTCCTCAAATTGCCGTTTTGACGCGGCGAGATCTGGAACCAGCATCTGTTGCGGCGCGCCGAGGAAATAGCCCAATCGCATCCGCGCATTGATGTCCTTTGGATTCAACTCTAAGGCGCGGGATAGCGCATCGGTAGCCTCGCTGAACTCCCGTTGGTAACTATGGATTTGCGCCAAGACGACATAAGCCTCAGCCAGTTCTTCGGGACTGAGCAACAACTCCGGGTTTGCGAAGGTTTCGTCAAGCCTGTCTAACGTTTCTTCTGCTTTTTCAAAGTGTTGCTGTTTGATATAGACGCGGGAGAGCTGCATGCGCGCATTGACAGAATCCGGGTCGATCTCCAAACACGCGAGGAACGCCTCCTCGGCTTCCTCAAGGTTGCCGTTGAGAAGTGCGTCCACGCCCGCCTGATACTGCACCGCGAATTCTGGGTTTGTGCGCCGCGGCGGCTGGCCCAGGTCGCACCCGATAATAAACAAAAGGATAATGGAAAATGCCCATCTCATATTTTTTCATCCATCCGCCCCGGTAGACCCGGTCTCAAACCGCGCCGACAGAGAACGTTTTTATAGGTAATGCCTCATTTGCGCAAGGTGTTTCGTTTCGTTTAATTAATGTAGCATAAAACGCGATGTGTTTCAAATCAAATGATATGTTTCCGCGCCAGCACTGTCAACGACACACCGCGCGCCACTAAAAGCAACGTCAACGCGCCCCAAAGCCCCTGATTCCCATAAGGCTGCAGCAAATACGCCGCACCCAAAAACAGCACGGTTGAAAAAATCACCGTGTCCCGCAACGGCCTAGACGCAGTTGCGCCGAGGAAAATCCCATCCCAAATATAGGCGGCAACGTTAACGACAGGCGCGATGAAGAGCCAGAAAAGATACTGCTTCGCTTGAGTCACCAACTCTATCTGATTTGTGAAGAGATGTAGCAACGGTTCTCCAAACAGCCCGAAAATTATCATCAACACGCCGCCAAACAGAAACGCCCACCGGAAGATATAGCGCGTTGTCCGTTTGAGATTATGCGTATCCTGCGCGCCCTTGTATTTGCCGACCAGGCTCTCCGCCGCGAACGCGAAGCCATCAATCGCGTAAGACAGCAGATTAATGAACTGGAGCAAGATAGTGTTAATTGCCAAGACAGCATCGCTTAATTCGGCAGATTTCGCTATGAAAAAGGCGTGGCTAAATACGAGCAAACAGGTCCTGATGAAAATATCGCCGCTAATGCTCAGAAACCGCTTCAGTTGCACAGGGGACAACACCCTCCGGATATGCCACCCGCGCATCAGGCACCGATAACGCGTCAACCATAGCGCGCTTGCCAAGAAGAGCCCGATATACTGCGCAATGACGGTTGCCAACGCAACGCCTTCCACCGTCATCCCAAGCCCTTTCACGAAAACCAGATTCAGCGCGATGTTGGCGAGATTCACCAGAATCGTCAGGAACATCGGGTAGCGCGCGTTCTGTAAGCCCAAAAATGTGCCGTGGAAGGCGTGCAGACAGAGCGTCGCCGGTGCTGCAGCGATGCGGATGTGAAAATAGACGCGGGCCAGTCGTTCCACTTCCGCGCTCGCATCAATGAACCTAAAACTCACCTCGGCGAGAATCCATTGGAGGCCGATGAGCAGCATACTGCCCGCAACGCCGATGAAAAGTCCGCGCAGGAGTAAACGGCCACATTCCAGCTCGTCGTTTTTACCGAACGCCTGCGCGACAAGCCCCGTCATCGCCATCCGGAGAAACCCGAATCCCCAGTAGACAAAACTGAAAATCACACCGCCGATACCGACAGCACCTAAGTAGTGCTCGGAATCCAACCGGCCCATCAACGCGGTGTCCACCGCGCCTAACAACGGGATAGAAAAATTGCTGACGATATTCGGGATGGCGAGCCGGATAATCTGGTTGTTGAGATTCTCGGATGTGTGCATAGCAATTTAAAGTTTACCCGAAATGCGAATAGAAATCAAGTCGCACGTAACCTAAAGAAATTTCGCCGAAAATGCAACAAAACATTAAATTAATTTGCAATTTCACGTGAAATTTGCTATACTATATAGTAATGAAAGATTGGTGTTATGAATGTGCCGCCAAATGGATAGGGGCTTGTGTCTCCCGACTGCCGAGAGGAATGGCATTAACCATCGGTGCCGGGCTAGGCAGACTCGCCTTCTGGCTCGCCGCAACGGAAAGAGCCCGCGCATGCGAACAACTCCAGCGGAGCCTGAACATTTCAGAGAATCAGCGCGCTGCCGCAATGGCGAAGCGGTGCTTTGAAAACCTCGGCAAGAATGTGGTAGAATTTATGCGGTTTCCGCGCATGGACGCAGCGCAACTGCAACAGGCCGTCACTTTTGAAGGCGCATCGCATATCAAGAGAGCCCTCGCACGCGGAAAAGGCGCGATTATCCTGACAGGACATTTCGGCAACTGGGAACTGCTCGCCGCAAGCATCTCTGTGACTGTGGCACCGTTGATGCCCATCGTGCGCGAATTGCGTTCCGCTCGGTTAAACGCTCTCGTCAGCAGCTACCGCGCGCGAGCCGGTTATGCCACGATTGACAGGGATACCGGACTGCGCAGCGCGCTCCGATGCCTCAAACGCAATCAACTGCTCGGCATCGTCGCCGATGTGGATACTACCGTCAACGGCGTGTTCGTCGATTTCTTCGGCAAACCCGCCTATACGCCTTACAGTCCCATCGCCATCGCACTCAAAACCGGGGCCGCGATACTACCTTCTTTCATTATTCGGCAACCCGATGGCACGCATCGAGCCATCATTGAACCGCCTTTGGCGTTGGAACGCACAGCGGGCAACGAGGAAGAACTTGTTATCAACACACAGAAATTTACCAAAATTATTGAGGGATACATCCGGCGATACCCAGAGCAGTGGATCTGGATGCATGAACGGTGGAAAACCCGGCCCGAAGAGAAGCGGTAGAAGCCTCCTCCGGCACACCGTAGCAGCAGTGTTCCTTTTCTGCCTGATGCCCTTCACGAATGGATGTCAGAACACCGAGGAACCTCTGACAGAACCTGAGGCACCGAAACCGACGCAAAAGTTGGACCGGTTTTCTACACAGCACACCGAAGCCGGCATCCTCAAATGGACGCTCGTCGGCGAAGCATCCACACTCCATCAGGACACCGTCCATATTGAGAATCCTACCGTGGAGATTTTTGAAAACGGCGAGGTAGCCATCACGTTAACCAGTAAAAAGGGCGTGCAGTTTCTCACTGGCACCGACAAGGATAACCTGCACCTCTCCGGGGATGTCGTCGGTGTCAGTAAAGACGGCAAATTATACACCGACGAACTCCATTGGAGAAACCGCGCGGGCATCCTATATGCACCGAATGAGGCAACCGTCGTCCGCGGCACATCCACTTGGCACGGCACCGAAATGCGCGCCGATCCGACACTAGAAACCGTTAAAATGACAAACAATCGATTTCAGCTTTACCCGAGGGATGAAAAAACCCATGAAACGCAACCACAGTCAAAATAAGACACTCTGGCTGAGTCTCTTCACGCTCTTCATCGGCAGCCTCATAGCATGGAGTGCTGCCGCTGAAACAGAAAAAACTTCCGAGAAAACCCCGGACGCAACCGTTCAGAGCGAAGAACGGAACGCAAACTCGCCTGAGATGAAAGAGAGCGAGAAAATCGACGCAGCAGCGGCGGAAGACGTGGAAGAAGGCGAAGAAATCAACGGCAGCGCAGATACTTTAGAACGGTACGAGAAAGATGGCATCACCGTTCTCACCGGTAACGTGAAGATCTTGCGCACCGACGGCTACCTCAATGCCGATAAAGTCACCTTCTACACGGACCCGATTACCGGTGACACTGTGCGAACGGTTGCCGAGAGTAACGTCGAAATCCGGGATGCAGAACTTTTCGCCACGTGCGAGCACGCCACCATGAACCATCTCACGAATACCATTATCCTCAAGACAGACGTGGTGGTGATACAAAACAAAGACCGGCTTGAGACAGTCCTCTTCACCTATAACCGCACGACAGGTGAACAGACTGCCGAAGGCGACGTGAAGTTCAAAGTGCGCGTCATCGAAGCAGAACCGGTGCCAGCAGAAGAATCATCAAAAGCGGACGCGGAGACAGACGAAAAAGCGACAGCAGACACAGCGGACGACACGGACGAAAAGGAAACTGAAACAGGGGAAGCAGACGCGCCTCCCGCGCCAGAAGAGGGCGAGGCAGCCCCCGCTGAGGAAGACGCTGAAGGAAATCCCGATGACGCTAGCACTGAGGAAGATGCCCGGTCGGGTTCGCCTGAGCCCAACGAGGAAAAAGAAGACGCAGAAAACGAAACGGACGAAAACGAATGAACAGTGAACTTCAAGCACACAACCTTGTCAAACGCTATACCCGGCGCGGTCCCCTCGTCGTCAACGAGGTGAGTTTATCTGTCCGCCAAGGCGAAATTGTCGGTTTGCTCGGTCCGAACGGTGCAGGCAAATCCACCACGTTCTACATGGTAGTCGGGCTTATCCAACCCAACGCCGGGCGGATTACCTACGGCGGGAAGGACATCACCTTTCTCCCGATGTATCAACGCGCCCGGCTCGGGATCGGCTACCTCGCGCAGGAGACCTCGATTTTCCGCAAACTCACCATTCGGCAGAACATCGAGGCGATTCTGGAGGCACGCGGCGTACCGAAAGCTGAGCGCGAACCGCGCGTGCGCGCATTGACAACCGAACTCGGCATCTCGCATCTCCTCGCGCGGCGAGCCTACACGCTCTCTGGGGGTGAATGTCGGCGTGCCGAAATCGCGCGCGCCCTCGCCGCCGAGCCCGCGTTCATCTTGTTGGACGAACCCCTCTCCGGCATCGATCCGATCGCGATTGCCGATATCAAGCAGCTCATCTCGCACTTACGCGACCGGAACCTCGGGGTCCTCATTACAGACCACAACGCCGCCGAAACGCTTGACATTGTCGATAGAGCCTACCTCATCGCCGATGGAAAGATTACCCTCGCCGGCACCCCGGAGGAATTGCTCAGCAGCAAAATTGCCAGAGAACTCTATTTCGGACATCACTTCCAATGGAATCGACAAAACGCGTGAGACCTGTTTGTTCTAGCCAGGAGACGCAGTCTCCTTCGCCAGACATCGCAATCGGGGGCAAAAATGTTCAAACAGAAAAACGACAAGTCCGCTGTCCAACAGAAAATCAAGCCCAAGGTTGTCATGCACCCCCAGCTGCAACAAGCACTGGAGGTGCTGCTCATGCCGAAACTGGAACTCAAAAAATTCATGCTGCGGCAATCCGAGCAAAACCCGTTTCTTGAATATGAGGAACCAGACGAAACTGACTTCTTGCCTATTGAAGAACTTGACCCGGCCCCGGAGTGGAACGCCCCTGAAGAAAACATCGACCGGGAGGATACCACTGTTGACATCGACTGGGAACTTGCATTCGATGACCGGAGTTCTCGCAGCGAATGGCGCGCTACCCAACATCCCGATGCAGAACTCCCGGAAATCGCGCAAGTCTGCACCCTGCACGACTCTCTAGAAGAACAACTGCGGCTCGCCGACTTCACCGAAACTGAATTCGCTATCGGCGAACACCTCATCGAAAATGTAGACGACAATGGACACCTCGATGTCTCAGACTTCACGTTGGAAGACATCGCCAAAGCAGTGGGATGCTCCCAGAGGAAAGTGGCGCGCGTCCTGCGCAAAATTCAGGACACCTTTGAGCCAACTGGCATCGCCTATCGCGATACGCGCGAGGCACTGCTCATTCAGATACGCAACTGGGACGCAACCAACGGTACCGGGCCTCCGCCGCTCGCCCGCGACATCATCGTGCATCACTTTACCGAGATGCTACATCGCAAGTTCAACAAAATCGCCGATGCCTTAAACGTCGACATCCGAGAGATTGAGGCCACCGTTGAATGGATAGGAACGCTGACACCCTATCCGGGGCGCGCCTTCACCGATGCGAATGCCCGCGCAGCGCACGCTGTCGCCGTAACTGCCGACACTGCATACCCGGTCATCCCTGATGTCGAGATTCGCTCAATGGAATTCGGAACGTTTTCCAAAGACGGGGTGCAGCACAGCCCGTTTTACACCATCCTTGCCGATGGCGACATGCCACGTCTTAAGATGAACGCTGACTACCGTCATCTCCTGCAGGAACGCAGCGATACGTTAACGCCAGAGGAACAGGAATGGCTTGAAGAACGTTATGAAGAAGCAACGGCTATCCTCCACAGTCTAGGCCAACGCGCGCACACTATTGTGCAAGTCACGGAGGCGATTTTTGACGTGCAATCGGCGTTTCTCACACACGGAACTCATAACCTTGAACCCTTAACGCTCCGAGATATTGCGGAAAAAATCGGTTTCCACGAATCCACGGTCAGTCGCGCCACTAGTAATAAATATGTCCAAACCCCCTACGGCACGTTTCCGTTAAGGGCTTTCTTCAGTAACAAAGTCGCCACGCGGCAAGGCGGTGCTGTCTCCGCAAATCAGGTGAAACACCAGATACGGGCCCTCATTCGCGACGAAGAACCGACGAAACCGCTGAGCGACCAGGGTGTAAGCAATGCTTTGAGAGCGAACGGCATCCTCCTTGCACGCCGCACCGTCCAAAAATATCGTGATGAACTGGGGATTCCGCCCTCACGCGAGCGGGTGAAAAGTACCGCTGTATCGGCACCAAGCGTTCAATAAACATCTCTTCCGCAGGGATGTTGTACGGACAACCACGGTGCCACGCTTGTCACTAACAGGACAGAAGCAAATGCTGAAAACGCCCGTTCGGGCGGCGCGCTTACAACGCGCGCCTACGGGGTTTGTGCTACGTAAGTCTCGTCCTCTGTAGGGAAACCAGCTCGCCGTACCTTGCCTCATTTTGGCGCCCGATGTCACTAACATCGGAGGGGGCGAGCCCGAACTACAGTGATGAATTGGGTATGAATGCTTCTGAGAAGACAACCTTCGCTGCCCAATGGCAGTTGAACAACCGAAAGGAAATACGAAAAATGAAAATCCGCATCACCGGCCGCCATCTCAAAATCACCGATGATATTCGGGCTTATCTGCAAAAACGTGCCGATAAAATTGAAGCACGTTTCGGCCCGATGCTTGAAATCCACGTCGTCATCACCGCCGAAAAGCACCGCTTTGAAACGGAGATGAGCGTCACAGCCAACCGCGCATCGTTTCACGCCGAGAGCCAAACCCATGAACTTTTCGCCGCGCTAGACGGTGTGACAGACAAAATCCTCAGCCAAATCCGCCGTTACAAGGAACGCGTGAAAGACCGGCGGCACCAGCTCCCGCATCGCGATGTCGTCGCACACCTGAACCCTCCCGAAACCGAGGCACTTCAGGAAACCGAACCTTCGACAGACATCCCCGATACCGCGGAGACACCGCGCATCATTGAAGCACCGGAGAAGTTTGCCGCGAAACCGATGACCGTGGCGGAAGCCGCAAACGAACTCCACACCGGCGGCGACTCGCTGCTCCTCTTCTTAAACGCCGAGACCCGGCAGGTGAATCTACTTTATCAAACGGAAGGAGGCGCGTACGGGTGGGTAGTCCCGCTCTTTACGTAACCATGACACATCTCCCGAAAATTTACGAACCGCAGCACATCAAGGCGAAGTGGTATCAATTTTGGCAAGAAAACGGCTATTTTCATGCCGAGGCGACATCGGATAAGCCGCCCTACGCCATTGTGATTCCACCCCCGAATATCACCGGCAGTTTGCACATCGGACACGCGCTGGATAATACGCTCCAAGATTGTCTCATCCGCTGGCGACGCATGCAGGGATACAACACCCTATGGATGCCTGGGACAGACCACGCCGGCATCGTCACCGAACTTATCATGGAGCGAAAACTCGCCGAGGAAGGCACAACCCGCACCGAACTCGGCCGCGAACAATTCACCGACCGGATGTGGCAGTGGAAGGAAGAATCCGCGGGTTATATTGTCGCGCAACTCCAGCAACTTGGATGCTCTTGTGATTGGGAACGCGAACGGTTCACGTTGGACGAAGGGCTCTCCAAAGCTGTCCGCACCGCGTTTGTGGCACTTTACAACCAGGGGCTCATCTACCGCGATACCTACATGGTGAATTGGTGCCCGCAATGCAACACCGCCGTCAGCAACCTCGAAGTCGAACCGATGGAGATAGAGGGAAACTTTTATCACATCCGTTATCCCGTAGCGCAGGGGCCTGTCCCCCGAGAACCCTCAACAACAGAGAAGACCGCGTTTCTAGAAATTGCGACGACGCGCCCCGAAACGATGTTAGGCGATACCGCTGTCGCCGTGCATCCCGAAGACGAACGTTATCAACACCTCATCGGTAAAACGGCGATGCTACCCTTACAGGAACGCGTGGTACCCATCATCGGCGATGCTTATGTTGACACCGAATTCGGTACCGGTGCCCTGAAGGTGACACCGGGACACGATGCGAACGATTATGAGATAGGCCTGCGGCACGATTTGGAACAGCGGACAATTTTCACAAAAGATGGGCGAATGAACGAACACGCCGGCGAACCTTATGTCGGCCTATCCCGCTGGGAATGCCGTGAACGCGTCGTCGCCGATTTGCGAGAGCAGGGATACCTCGTCAAAATCGTTCCGCATCGACATGCCGTCGGCCATCACGACAGGTGCGGCACCATCGTCGAACCCGCAATCTCATTGCAGTGGTTTATGAACGTCCAGCCACTCGCCCAACGCGCCATGGAAGCCGCCAAAAACGGCGATGTGAAATTCATACCGGAACGAGAGACAGCGCGGTTCATGCACTGGATGGAGAACATTGAGCCGTGGCCCATTTCAAGACAACGGTGGTGGGGACACCGCCTCCCTATTTGGTACTGCGATGCATGCAACGCTGTCACCGCCGCCATGGACACGCCGCAAGCGTGCGAAATGTGCAGCTGCACCGAACTGCGGCAAGACGAAGATGTGCTAGACACGTGGTTCAGTTCCGGGCTCTGGCCCTTCTCCACGATGGGCTGGCCCGAAGAGACAGCGGTGCTTAAAACCTTCTATCCGACTTCTGTCCTAGTTACGGGGTGGGACATCCTCTTTTTCTGGGTGGCGCGCATGATAATGCTCGGGCTTGCATGCATGGACGAAGTGCCGTTCCGCACCGTCTATCTGCACGGCCTCGTCGCCGATGAAAAAGGACAGAAGATGAGCAAATCGAAGGGGAATAGCATCGATCCGCTGGAGACGATTGCCACCTACGGCACCGATGCGTTCCGGTTCGCGCTTGCAAACGCTGGCACGCCGAATCCGTATGTCCCACTGCCCGAATCGCAGATTGAAGCAGGCAAACGGTTCGCCAATAAAATCTGGAACGCCGCCCGATTCACGCTGATGAATCTTGAAAAGCATCCCATACCTGCAGGCTATCCAGAACGGGAGAAAGAAAGGCAAGACGTGACAACTCGGCATGGGAAGACAACAGGCCAACCACTGGAGATGCACGCCGAACGGGAACGCCTCTTCAAAACTGCGCGCGTCGCCCCGCGTCAGCACGCCACCGATGCGAACGACGAAAAACTGGAAATCGCGTGGATACGCAGCCGCCTGAGCCACGCTATCACAACGACAACCGACGCGCTTGAAAACTTCCGTTTCCACGAAGCAGCGCAGACTGTCTACGCGTTCCTCTGGCACGAATTCTGCGACTGGTACCTCGAATTCGTCAAACAGCGGCTCGCCCACGGCGAACCCGAAGCACTCTGGGTAGCCGCCGACGTGCTAGAACAGACGATGCGGCTCCTGCACCCCTTTATGCCCTTTTTGAGTGAGGAGATTTGGCAGCAACTCAACCACAGCGAAACTCCCTCTCTCTGCATCGCGCCATGGCCAGAAGCCGCCGGCGAGAATCCAGAAATAGAGGCAACGATGGCGACAGTGACTGAGGTAATTGAGAGCGTGCGGAGCATCCGAGGCGAACTGAACGTGCCACTCGGGGCATCGGTGGAAGTCCTCATCCAATCGCCCGATGCCGCCCTGCGCGAACGGCTCGCGACGCATCTCAGCCAGCATCTCCCCGCGTTTACAAAGGTTGCAGACATCACCGTCGCCGAAGCACTACCGAAACCGCCTGCCGCCGCCGAGGCCGTCATCGGTGAGATGGTGATTTACATCCCGCTCGCCGGTGTCATCGATCTGGACTCGGAGCGCGCGCGGCTTACCAAGCGGCACCAACAGGCAGCCAAGGACGTGGCAGCGGCACAGAAGACGTTGGATAACCCGAATTTCATCCAGCGCGCACCCGAAAAGGTGGTAGCACAGAAGCGGGAACATCTGGAACGCCTATTAGCAGAAGAAGAAAAACTCGCACGCAGTTTGTCTGTATTGACGCAAAGCGTTTGATACCCACTGAATCTCTGTCGTTCGGGCTCGCCTGAGGATTAAGGATAGGCAAACCCCGTAGGCGCGCTTGCAAAGCGCGCCTACGGGGTGCCTGCCCTAGGAAAGACAAAAGATGCTTGAAAACAACGATTTTTGCTTCGTGTGCGGCACGAAAAATCCGTTTGGCTTACGAGTGACACCGCACATCAGTGAAGATGGTACCCAGGTCACGATTGAATGCACACCGCCCTCGCACCTGCAAGGCTGGGCCGATGTCCTCCACGGTGGCATCCTCAGCACCTTGCTTGATGAAGCGATAACCTATGTCGGTATCGCCACGTTCGGGAAACCCGCTGTCACGGCACAGCTCGATGTCCGATTCCGCAACCCATCGCCGACCGGGGTGAAACTGACGGTTGCCGCGCAACGCGTCAAAGCCTCCCGTCGTCTCGTAGCAGCCGACGCGACTGTCACGTTGGAAGATGGCACCCTCATCGCCACCGGTAGCGGGAAGGTTATGCCTTTGTAGGTGGGGCAGTCTCTGCTATAATCACTGCTCAGGGAAGAATTTTGGTTTAGGAGAAAAAACGTAGTCATCGACGTTGTCGATGACGGCACTACGACGACAACCGTCAAACAACCAAAAATGCACAACGAACGCATTACGACATCCGAAAAAACAGATGTCCTCATCATCGGCAGTGGGGCTGCCGGCTTGCGCGCCGCCCTCGCCGCCGCGGCAACCGCGCCAGGTGTTGACGTGACGTTGCTGACAAAATCCGCCCTCAAGGAGAGCAACACGCGCTATGCGCAAGGCGGCATCGCTGTCGCCATGAACGTGGACGATACCCTCGCGTTGCACGTCCAAGACACACTCGTCGCCGGCGCAGGAATTTGCGACAGGGCCGCTGTCGAAGCGATGGTAGCCGAAGGGGTGCCACGCGTATCCGAACTCCTAGATTGGGGCGCGAATTTTGATTGGGAAGGCACGCTGCCGCGGTTCACGCAAGAAGCCGCTCACAGCCGCCGCCGCATCGTCCACAAAGGAGACGCGACCGGCAGGGAGACTACCGATGTCTTGGTGCAACAAGTCGTAAATACAGCACGCATTCGCGTCCTCACCAACGCCTTCGCCGTGGAGGTGTTGACAGCAGAAGGACAGTGCTACGGCGTGATAGCACTCGTGGAGGGCGAACCTGTCTTACTCCATGCCAAAGTGACGATTTTGGCGACAGGCGGGCTCGGCCGCCTCTATCCCTGCACCTCCAATCCAGAGGTAGCCACCGGTGACGGCATCGCCGCCGCGTGGCGCGCCGGGTGTGAACTCATTGACATGGAATTCGTTCAGTTCCACCCGACTACGCTCTGCCTCGATGGCGCACCGAATTTCCTCATCTCCGAAGCTGTGCGCGGCGAAGGCGGACAACTCATCACCATCCGCGGGGAACGCTTCATGGAAAAATACCATGAACTCGGTGAACTCGCCCCGCGCGATGTCGTCAGCCGCGCCATCCAGAACGAAATAAACCAGACCGGCTTCCCGTGCGTCTATCTTGATGTTACACACAAACCCGCCGATTTTATCGTCGAACGCTTTCCCACAATTTTCGAGACAACACAACGCTACGGGTTAGATATCCGCATCGATGTCATCCCCGTCCGTCCCGGCGCGCACTTTATGATGGGCGGCATCCGCACCAACACAGAAGCAGAGACGAACGTGCGGGGACTCTACGCCTGTGGCGAAGTGGCATGCACCGGCGTGCATGGCGCAAACCGCTTGGCCAGTAATTCGCTGTTGGAATGCCTCGTCTACGGAGCGCGGGCTGGCACGAACGCCGCCGCCTTCGCGCAAACCCAAACCGTGGGGGTGACACCCGCCGACAGCCATATCCCCGACACAGCAACGATGGTTTCCGCGGACAAGGTTGATGATATAAGACACACGATTCGGGAGACACTCTGGAAAAACGTCGGTATTGAACGCAACGGGGAAGGGTTACAAGAAACGCTCGCGCAATTGCAGGAAGTGGCAGAAGCCGCGTGCACACCGCTCAGCCTGGGGGACGAGGGAGAACAATACACACAAGGCACCTGTGAAGCAGCGAATATGCTGGATGTCGCCCGGTGTATCACGGAGGCAGCACTGCTCCGGACAGAAAGCCGCGGCGCGCATTACCGTTCTGACTTCCCAGAGAGGGACGATACGGCATGGCACCGCCGCATCATCCTCACCCGAGACAAAGCACCGCAATGGATAGAGTTGGAACGCTAAGGATGCGACGCGCTTTGATTAACTCACTTTAGGACGCACCGAGCGCGTTTGTTCTGTCATGAGGATAAGGTGAGCCACGCTTTCCAATTTCCTTTTTCGCTAACATTCAACAGCGATTGATAATACGCGTCTCTATGCGCCTCAAAAAAATCCGAAAGGAAGAGCACCGGTTGCGATAACAACTTTTTTTCTATGAGCATCAAGATGATAAGCAGCCTGCCGATTCTTCCGTTTCCATCAACGAACGGGTGAATTGCCTCAAATTGGTAATGAACGAGCGCGCATTGAATCAACGCGGGCTCTTTTGCATCCGAATGGATGTATTTTTCCAAGTCTGAGAAACACTGCTTCTCGCCACGTCATCGTGCGAAGCCATCACGCTACAGTGTGCCTGCGACGTTTACTCGCTCCGCCGGCCGATGAACGGACTCCCTAGCCGTTTACCGGAACGAAACCGCTGCGTATCCCAGGCAGAATTCATAGCCGGTATCTCAGTTTGCCCGTAGAGTTCAACGTAGTTATCGTAACTGTGGATAACCTTCTTGATATGCAACCGCGTCTCGCGAATCGTGATTTTCTCCACGAATTCGTCGATGTCCTTGATGTTCTTCGACGCTACCCACCGGCGCATTCTGCCGGGGCCGCCGTTATATGCCCCGGTGACAAGCATCGCATCGCCGTCAAACAGTGAATTGAGGTAGGCGATATACTTCGCACCCATCCGGATGTTCACCTCGGGCCTTTTTAGCATCGATGCCCGGAATCGGCGGATTTTCAGTTGCCGCGCGAGTTCCTTCCCGGTAGCAGGCATAATCTGCATCAACCCTATCGCCCCCGCCCAACTCACCGCATCGGCACGATACCGGCTCTCCTCTAATATCATCGCGAACATCAGGTAGGCATCCACCTCATACGTCTTCGCGTATTTCTCAATCAGCCGTTCATAATAACGCGGGTAAAGCACCTGTCGCAACTGCTTCGCATCCACTGCGTCTGGATTCGCGAAGGCTGGGTTCTTCAACGCCTGTTCTGCCACCTCCCGTGCCTCATCGTATCGCGCCTGACGTTCATAACACGTCATCAACGCGTAGAAACACTCTTTGTCCGGCTGATGGACAGGCGATGCAATGTGATGTGTGAGCTGCGCAATTGCATCCTCATACAGCCGGAGCGACATTAACGCCATCGCCTGCTTCGGGCAGGCTGCCTGCGGCGGCAGTTCTGCATCCGGCACCGCCCGTGGTTCCAATTCGGAGCCGGTGATACCGAGAATCGCTTTGGCTCTCGCGCTGTAATACCAATAATTTGCCTCTGCCACTTCGGTGTAGAGTTCTCTCGCCAGCTCGGGGCGGTTCTGGCGTTCATGGATTTTCGCCATCCAGAAATGCGCGCCCATCGCATACCGATTGCCGGGGAAGTTTTCTTTCAAACCTTGAAAGGCCCGGTAACTCTCTTCGTAACGTTTCTCGTCAAACCGCCGCCAGCCGACGCGCCACGCCGCGACATCTGCATACGGACTCTCCGGCGATACCTCAATAAGCTGAGCGTACGCCTCACCGGCGAGTGTAGATTTTCCACGCTTCTCATAGATTTGCGCCAGCGTGTAAAACGCGTCATCGCGTAATTCGCTCCACGGATAGAGGCGCGCGAACGGTTCCAGTTGACTCGTAGCCGTTTTCAGGTGCCCCTTCCGCTGATAGCATACCGCTTTCTGGTAGTGTGCGCGCGTCAAATAGTCGCTCTTCCCACCGAGGGCAATGACGACGTTATACTGCTTGATAGCGGTGTTATACCACTTCCGGCCCTGATACGCCTGCCCCATCAAGTAGCGTGCTTGCCCCCGAAGTTTCAGGTTTTTCGCAGCAGCGATGCGCTGAAATTCCGAAACAGCCGATGTCCACTTCTTACGATTTAAGAAGACTTGCCCGCAAATCAGCCGGTCTTGCGATGTCAGCGTCAGTGTCTTATGCGTCCTCGCCAGCAGCTTGAACCGGCCGAGTGCCTCCTCGGCGACTGCATCAGTCGGATTTGCCCGCAACAGCACCCGGTAGGCTTCAAAGGCGGCTGTCACATCCCCGAGTCCCTCATCACAGCGCGCGACTCCCTGCGCCGCCTTTCGTGCATAGCGCGGCTCCTCGTGCAGAGCAGCAAACAACGGTTTCGCGGCAGCCCACTCTTTCCGCTTGAGGTGGAGACGCGCCAACACGAACTGTGCTTCAGCGCGATAGAAACTCGCCGGATAGTCCTGCACGAGCTGCCTATACCACTTGACAGCTTTCGCATCGTCTTTCATCTCGGCATAGAGTCGGGCAAGGCGATACACAGCGCAATCGGCAAGCGGATACGTCGGCGAAGCAACTCGGGCGTAATTCCCAATCGCTTTCGGGCGATTCCGCAGCTTTTCATAGCAATAGCCTAGCACATGATGAATCTCTTTCTTCTCGCGCTCGGATAATTCGGCCCGCAACAAACTCTCCAACTTTGAAATGGCGCGTTTGTAGTTACCTTTATCCACGAAGACGAGAGCACTGCTGTCGGCAAGATGGATGTGCAGCTCGTCCGCGGAACCCGGCACGGCCGCGAGAAAGCAGCAACAGCCTAGCAGCAACAGACTCAGGATTTTCCAATAGCGGTGAAGGCCTCGGGTGTGAATAAAAAAGTGCATATATTTCTTTCCTATTTTCTGTATGGGCACCACGCGTTCGGCAAAGGCGATTCGCGCAGCGCACCGCGCTTTGCGTATCGGCCAAACGCTGGGCGCGCCTTGGCTAAGTTTTCTTCGGAATACGTCCTTCATTCCTTCCTAATTATAACGTGTCTTATCGGCAAAAAGCAACAAAAAAGATAAGAGGGCGAAAAATTGCTTGACATATTGAGACAGCTTCTGCTATACTTAAACTCGGACTTACGCAGAACAAACCCCGGCGGCGCGCTTTCAAAGCGCGCCTACCGAACGGGCGTTTTCGGATTTGCGTCCGTCCTATTAAACGTAACTTGACCGGCAGGAGAATTTCAATGGAAATTGTCGCACTTGGAAAAACAGGGTTAAACGTTTCACGGCTCTCCATCGGCACCGGGTCGAACGGCTGGAACGGCCGCTCAAACCAGACAGACTTGGGATTGGAAGGCCTTCGCGACCTGCTGCTATTCTCGCACGACAAAGGCGTGACGTTCTGGGACTCGGCAGACCAGTACGGGAGTCATCCGCATGTCCGAGAAGCTCTTAGACACGTAGACAGGCGCAGCGTCACCATCACCACGAAAACAGTATCGCGCACGCGCGAGGACGTGGAAACCGATGTCAAGCGGTTCCTCACCGAAATCGGTTCGGACTATGTGGATATCGTGTTGCTCCACTGCCTCACACAAGTGGATTGGCCAAAGCGGTATCCGGACGCGATGGAGGGACTCGCGCGCTGTAAGGAACAGGGGCTCATCCACGCGCACGGCGTGTCTTGCCACGATTACGGCGCGTTCCAAACCGCCGCCATGACAGCATGGGTGGACGTGGTACTCGCACGGATTAACTACGCCGGTGTCCACATGGACGCATCGCCAGCGGATGTCATCCGAACGATGGAACTCATGGCGTTCGCGGGCAAGGGTATCTACGGCATGAAAGTGCTCGGACAAAGCAAACTCGCCAAAGAGGCAGGCGGTGCCCGAGACGCAATCGAATTCGTGATGGGCCTGGACTGCGTTCACGCGATGACTATCGGGATGACTTCCCGCAGCGAAGTCGAAGCGAACGTGGCGATTGTCAACGAGTTATCGCAATAACACCGGTAGGCGTGCGTTCCACGCGCTCCCTACAGAAACATTCAGTTGTCCCCTATCTGTCGTTTGAGATGAGTTCGCCGCATCGCAAACAGGACAGAGACCCCGGTGTTCATTCTTGCGGGTGACATCAAAAACGGGACAACTGAATCGTCCTGCGCGCACCGCCCAACGAGTTGACATGCATCGTGAAGACAGGCACTACGAAATCGACGATAAGATTGCAATTGCCTTGGACCGGGTGCGTGCAAAAAATCCCAATGCGATGGTTTACCGTTTGCGCATTGGGTTTGCCAGTGTCCATCAAATGGGTATCAGGAGGGTGGGCTCCATACGACAGCGATAGGAGAAACAGGAAAAACGCAAAGGCCATCATTCCCCAACGGTAGGCGCGGTTTGCAACCGCGCACGAGGGCACGGGGTGCGTTTACAAAGCGCGCCTACGGCGTAGAGGCCGCGTCCATTCTAAGAAATAGGAAAACTCATGCAAAAATACGAAACGGTTATCGGCTTAGAAATTCACGCGGAATTGTGCACGGAAAGCAAACTCTTCTGCCATTGCGCGTATACCTTCGGCGCAGCAGCGAACGACTGCACCTGCCCCATCTGCCTGGGGATGCCAGGCACGCTGCCGGTTATCAACAAGAATGCGGTGGCGTTTGCCGTGCGCGCCGGTTTGGCAATGGATTGCGACATCACATCATACAGCAAGTTTGACAGGAAAAACTACTTTTACCCAGACCTGCCGAAAAACTACCAGATCTCGCAGTATGACCTGCCGTTATGCCAGAACGGACAGGTGACGTTTGACTTTAACGGCGAACGCCGCACCGTCGCCCTCCGCCGAATCCATTTGGAAGAGGATACCGGCAAATCAGTCCACGCCGAAGTCACCGGCGATGCAACGCGGAGCTTCATGGACTTCAATCGCGCCGGCGTGCCGCTATTGGAAATTGTGAGCGAACCCGAAATCCATTCCCCCGAAGAGGCTATCGCCTACTGCCGCGCTGTCAAAGAGATTTTGGAATACATCGGCGTAAGCGATTGCAATATGGAAGAGGGAAGCCTCCGCTGCGAACCGAACCTCTCCCTCCGTCCCATGGGCAGCCAACAATTAGGCACGCGCACCGAAATTAAAAACAAGAACTCGTTTCAGGAACTGCTTGACGCGATGCAATACGAGGTGCAACGGCAGGCACGAATTCTAGATGAGGGAGGCGAGGTTATCCAAGAGACACTGCTGTTTGATGCCAGCACCGGCAAAACTGCAGCCATGCGCGGCAAAGAAGAAGCGGACGACTACCGCTATTTCCCTGAACCAGACCTGGTTCACGTTCAAATCAATGCAGACTGGCTCACCGAGATTCAGCCGACGCTGCCGGAGCTTCCCGCCGCGCGCCGCGAACGGTTCATCGCCGACTACAGCATCTCCGCCGAAAACGCTGAATTCCTCACCGCTACCCGACACCTCGCTGACTTCTTTGACGAAGCAGTGCAGTGCGGCAGCGAACCGACAGCGTGTGCAAACTGGATTATGGGTGATGTGTCGCGGTTACTTAACGCTGCAGAGATGGACATCCAAGACGCAAAGGTTACGCCCGCGCATCTGAGTGAGCTCATCCAGTTGATTAACGATGCTACCATCAGCGGCAAGATTGCCAAATCGGTGCTTGACGATGCCTTTGAAACAGGCAAAATGCCGAAGGATATCGTGAAAGAGAAGGGGTTATCGCAGATTACGGATACCTCGGAAATCGAGGCGATTGTGCTGCAGGTAGTGGAAGCGCATCCCGGTCCCGCGCAGGATTACCGCGATGGCAAGAAGAAGGCGATTGGGTTCCTTGTCGGCCAGGTCATGCGCGCGACGCGCGGCAAGGCGAACCCGCAACTCGTCAATCAGATTTTGACGCGGGTGCTATCCGAAGAATAAGGGAAAATGCGCGCAAGAACCGTGAAATACAGAGACGAAACTTGGGATTTGCCCGAAGCCAACACAAAGGAATATACCCACTGCTTCCACACTTATCCCGCCATGATGATTCCGCAAATCGCGCGGAAACTTCTGAAGCGTTACGGCGTGGAAGGCAGATGGCTGCTCGACCCGTATTGCGGCACAGGCACCTCGTTGGTGGAGGCATCGCTGTTCGGCATGCACAGCTTGGATGCGACATCAACCCCCTCGTGCGCCTGATAACCACAGCCAAGTTGACTCCAATTCCACCGAGACTCCTCGCTGCGCATCTTGACAAGTTGAACGATTGTCTCTTTCAGGTGGAGTTCTCCTGCAAGGTGCCGGACAAACCCGTTCCGGAGATTCCGAATCTCGCCTATTGGTTTTCTGAAGAAGTCATCAGAACTCTCGCTTTTCTGCGCGCATGGATAGACGAGGTGGAAGAGGAGACAGTTCGCAACTTTCTGTGGGTAGCCTTTTCGGAAACGGTGCGCGAATGTTCCTATACCCGCAACGGCGAATTCAAATTGCATCGGATGCCTGCCGAGAAACTCGCGCACTTTCAACCCGACGTTTTCGGCATCTTTCGCAAGAAACTGAGCCGAAATCAGCACGGGTTGGCGATATTCATGGAGAAACGCCAAAACGTCGAGGCATCAGTCTCCAGTGCCAATACAGTTCACGGAGAGTTCCCAATGCCGCGTCCGTTAGGTGGATATGACATCGTCGTAACATCTCCTCCCTACGGCGATTCACACACGACGGTTGCGTATGGACAATTCTCACGGCTCGCATCCGAGTGGATTGGTTTTCCGAACGCGCGCAAAGTAGACAGGCTTGCAATGGGTGGCCATCGTACCGAAAGCAAATTAGCCGATTCGCCGGTAACTGAGGCTATTGAGGAAATCCGTTCTGTTGATGAAAAGCGGGCAAACCAGGTCGCCGCTTTCTACACCGACCTCGGGAGCAGTATCCACTTCGTCGCGAAGATGCTCTCTTCCCGCGCGACGGTGTGCTATGTTGTCGGTAATCGCAGTGTGAAAGGCGTAATGCTTCCGACAGACGCGTTTGTGATTTCCGAGTTTGGACAGCACGGATTTTCACATCGAAAGACTATCGTTCGGAACATCCCGAATAAACGGATGCCGACAAAGAATAGTCCCTCCAACGTTGCAGGGAAAACCGCCGCAACAATGCACGAAGAAAACATCGTCGTTTGCCAGAGAACAACCCCCTGAATATGGAAAACGTAGGCCAGATTACCCTCACATCGGTAACGAAACAATTTGGCGACACGCGCGCCGTGGACAATGTCTCACTGCAGATAGAAGGCGGCGAATTTTTTTCGCTGCTCGGACCGAGCGGCTGCGGAAAAACCACCACGTTACGCATCATCGGCGGATTTGTCTACCCGACATCGGGAAAGGTTTTCATTAACGGAGAACCGATGAAGCAAACGCCGCCCTATCGCCGGCCTGTTAACACCGTTTTCCAAAATTACGCGCTGTTTCCGCATAAAACCGTCGCGCAAAACATCGCCTTTGGACTGCAAATGAAGAAGATGCCGAAGGCAAAAACCGCAGCCGAAGTGGAACGTTTCCTAGAACTCATTCGCCTCCCCGGCTACGGCACCCGGAAACCAAGCGAACTCTCCGGGGGCGAAAAGCAACGGGTGGCACTCGCCCGCGCGTTGATTAATCACCCCACTATCCTGCTGCTAGACGAACCCCTCGCCGCGCTCGATCTACAGTTGCGAAAGCAGATGCAACTGGAACTCAAAACGTTGCAACGCCAAGTGGGCATCACGTTCGTCTACGTCACGCACGACCAGGGCGAAGCGTTGGCACTCTCCGACCGGATTGCAGTAATGCGCGATGGCAAACTCCTACAAGTCGGCACCCCCGCCGAAATATACGACGCACCGCAAAATCGTTTCGTCGCCGATTTTATCGGCACCTCTAATTTTTTTCAGGGGACGTTGTCTCCCAGAGAAGGTGAACTCGCAACAGTTGAATTGGCAACCGAACCCCCCATTAAGATCGTCGGCAGACTCAACAGCAATGTCCAAGATGGTGCATCTGTCACCGTGGCGATTCGGCCAGAACGCATTGATTTAGACAGTGCGCCTCGTCCCGATTCAGTCAATCAATTAAGCGGCACTATTCAAGACGAAAGTTACCTCGGCACGACGCTCCAATACACGGTGCAAACGGATTATCCTACCCCTGTCATCGTGCATCAACAGAACACTGGCGCGGGTGAGACGCGGCGGTTTCAGCGTGGCGATAAGGTGTCTCTCACCTGGCGCGCAGGGAATGCGATTGTTCTAATTGGGTAAGAGCGAACCCCAGATTGCGATACTTCAAGAATACGAAATGCGAGGTGACAACAGGCGCGCCATCATTCATCCTCAGCATCCGGCAGATACGCGCGCTTAAACTGTGGAAACCAACGCGTATATAGTTTTACCGCCCTCGCATCTTGGCGTTTCGGTGAGAACACATACCTGCCGCTGCCGCTTCCCGAATGCGACAACGTGTAGACTCCGATGGCGTTCATACCGATGGCAAAAACGCCTACCGCGTGCACGCCGACAGCGTAAATCCCACAGGCACCGCCACCGCCGAGCGCAATAACCCCACAGGCACCCGGGCCGATAGCGATAACCCCAACCGAGACAATTGGACTGATCGTCACTATGCCGAGAGAAAATAAACCGTTTGCAAAGTAACCGACTGAGGTTGTGCCGTATAGGATAACTTTCCCGTAAACACGATGCGGCGGCGCAAAGCTGACGATCAGCACGCTCACCGTCCATAAGATGCCCCACATGATTAAATACGACATCAGTACCTTTTGGAATTTCTCGGGACGAAAAGTCTCTTCCATAACTTTCTCCACTATCCCCGCGGCAACGGCAGGCGCACCTTTCCATTGTCCCGCTGCTGCGAGGTTAGGAAACCGATGATAATCTCAACCACTTTGTGGCCCTCACTGCCGGGCGAGACTGGTTCGCCCCCCTCCGCAACAAGACTGACGAGCTCTTGCACTCCCGCCGGAATGCCAACGACATCCCACGTCGGTGCAATAATCTCACCGACATCGTCACCTTGGTGAAGCATCGCGCCTTTGTCGCTGATGAGAATATAGCCGTTCGTGCCGACGATTTCAACACGGAAGCCTGCAACCGTCGTCTTCGGACCGCCGGCATAATAGCCGCGCACGCCGTTCGCGAAGTGGATATACCCATGTGCCGACGGTTCGGTAGCGGGGACATGTCCGCCGTCACCTTGATACTCGCTATACGCCTCGTAGCCATCTTCCAATTCTGCCGAAACCCATTCCGGTGACGAATCGGCGAAGTAGCAGATGGCATCGATGAGATGCGTGCCGTTGCGGAAGAGCATCGCGCGCCCGCCGCTCAACGTGCCGATGACATACTGGACATTCCCGATGGTGCCGCCTCCGACGACTGCCTCTTTGGTATGCCGCCACAACGGCTGCCACCGGCGCGTGTGATCGATCGAGAGAATCGTATTGTTCCGTTCAGTTGCCTCCAGCATCCTATCGGCATCTTCAACGCTGGTAGCCATCGGTTTCTCGCAGAAGATGCCCTTTATGCCAGCGTTCGCCGCGTCAACAACCAGGTTTGCATGCCGATGGTCAGACGTTGCAACGGTGACGATGTCTAACGCCGCACCGGCGAGCATTTCCTGATGGTTGGTATAAAGGGAGATGTCTCCCCACTTATCCTGCCACTTCTCTTTGAAGGCATCGAGGGTGCTTTGCACAAAGTCGCACCCGGCGGCGAGTTCAACGTTCGGCAATCCGACTAAGCCGGAGGCGTGCGTCGTGCCGATGCCGCTACATCCAATAACTCCAACGCGTAGTTTTGCCATGTTCGTGTCCTCCTCAAGCAGTACTTGTCCGTAGGCGTGCCTATCGGGTAACTTCTAAAACCCATCCGTAGGCCAAAAAACATGATGCGACCGGATGCCTTGCGCTAAGGGCTCTGGCTGCCCATGCAGTAACGCCGAAAGTGCATCACAACTCGGAATTTTGTCGGCGTTAATGACGCGATACATCGTGCCGCCGTATTCATGAATTTTAGGCGCATTAAACCCATCGGCGAGCGGTGCCGCGTATTCCACCTCCAACGCTTCCCCACCCTTTTGTGCAATAATCTGCGCAAGCATCGCCTCAAACAGCCGTTTGCCGCTATCCTGCGCAAACTGCGCATCAGAAACGGCGAACTCTTTGACTCTCAATTTGCCAGCGACAGCGATATAGCCTTCCAGCGTCCCCGATGTTTCCGCAACCCACGCATCCGGAGATTCGGTTTGCACCCAATCTCTCCAATACGCCGTGTCATCCCTGACAAAAGTGCCGTTGAATTTGCGAGAATAACCGGCGTAAAGCGCGGCAATTTGGGCAAGTTCACTTTGAGACTGGAAATCGACCGGGCGAATCGTCCACTCGGTATCAGGACTAGAGGAACCTCCTACTAGGAACGTTTTTTTGGCATAATAGCGCGGCACGCTCTCCCACCCCTCAACCGAATAGATGCGCTGACTTCCATGGAGCGATGAGATGGCAATCTCGCGTTCTTCCATGAATCGGATGGCATCCTTGAGCAGCTGCGTCGCAAGCCCGCGTCGGCGGTATTCCGGCAGCGTGCTTACCTCACCGATGCCGCCCACGGAAACCCGCTCGCCATGCAGGAACATCCGGCGGATAAAGACGCGTAGCGTGCTGACAATTCTGCCATTGTCAACAGCGACACGGATGCCCTCAACGGCTTTCCACGGATCGTTTTGCCAATGCTTAACAAAGTATTGCCGAGACGTTGAGAAAACATGTCCGACGTGGTCGAACCATGGTTCTAATTCTTCAGAGTGCAATGCACGAAATTCCATTGTTTGGTAGTTCTCCCATCAGACTACATTCACCATTCTCTCCCCAAGCACTAGCGAGGTGCCGCTAGAGTGCAGGGGGCGAGGTGCCGTTGTGTTCCTCGGCAGGATTCGGTTCGGTGAAGGGTTCGCCCGCCGCTGCCGCTGCGTCTCGGCGTTCAAGCCAGTCAACCCAGGCATCGCGTTCTAATGCCCTGCCCTGCTCCTCGCCGAGTTTGATACCCCGCTCCTCACCGCGCGCCTCGTGCGCCGCAATACGCGCACGCTGACGCGCCTCGATTTGCTCTTTCACGATTTCATAAAGAATCATCAGAAACTCCCATATCACCAGGATAACGATAGGCACAACACCCAAAATCGGCAGGGCTTGCGACGTATCGTGAAGAATCGCGCGGACTGTTTTGAACCCACGCCACCCATCGGTAGTCAGGGAGTCCGCCGCAGAGAAGCCCGCATAGACAAGAAGGCTGATGACAAAGATGAATAACGCATAGCCTACCCACCGACGCTTCACACCGAGAAACGGGACCCTATCGTGTTCTGGCTCGTTCAAGTATTGATTTGGCATGCAGATACGGTTCCTTTCGGGCATCGCCCGGGCCTAGGGAAGACCAGGCGATGTCGTGACAGTCTCGCACTTCTTGCAGGAGAATGTCAAGTTTTTCGGCAGGCTCCCAGTTTAGAATTTTATCGTCAATTCACCAAGGAACTGCCGCGCCTGATTGCGGCTCCCGAACACCTCATACAAATCACCGGAGACATCGTAGAAGCGGCGCACAAAGTTACGGCTCGTCTCCGCAGGATTCAGATCGGCGTAGCGGAACCACAAATTCGTCCGCGCCCATAGATCCCAGTTGAGTTCAATCACTGTCGAATTCGCATCCCCGGTATCTTCGCGGTGCTGACGGTTGAGCTCCGGAAACAGCGCGTCCTGCGTCAAATCGGAGGTGCCGTCAACGCGCCCGATGGACAAATTCAACTCCTTATACCGATACGGATTCGGATTCGTGATGAATTTCAGGTTCGCGGCAAACGCATTCTCCAATGCCTGTGTCTGAAAATTGTAACTATCCTCAACCTTGGCAGGCGTGACATAACGTTCGTCCTGTTCGCCATAGGTGAGCTCGTCAAGGAATGTCAAGTGCCACTGTTCCGAGAGGCTATATGTCCACCCGAACATATTTTTTAATTCCAACTGACTGAGTTCATCCTGCACATCGGTTGAGACATCAATATCCTCGTAATCTTCCAGATATTCGTTATCAAGGTTAGCAGCACGCACGCTATAGAACCCATTCATGTGCGAAGGTTTAATCGTGAACCCGCTGATGGAATATTGCGCGACGGTGAAATCGCTCGCGTCACGCAAATAGAGATGTCCGGCAGGATCGAGTGCGAGAAAGCTTACGTCGTGCTTATCCTCGCTAAGCTGATCGGTCTCGTAAATGATTCGCCCGGTGTATCTGCCATTGCTGTCAAACTTCTGGACGCGCGAGATGACGTTATGAAAGAGTGTCAGCCGGATGTCCTTCCGCTTGAGTTCCTCTACCAATTCCGCCTTGTCTTCGTCGTCGCCCTCAGTCTCATAGTATTGGCTGTATGCCGCTTCTTCCAGCAGCCGCACGCGGCGATTGAGCGCAGCGAGATTCGCTGTCGCGCCGGTCCCATGTGTGAAGGGGCCGTATGCCGGCCGGGTCGCGTCAGTAATCACATCGGCGAGTTCGGTTTGACCCGGGGTGCTTTCATTGAGTTGCGTCAATGTCGGGGATAGCGCGACAACCTCCGGCAAGCCGCCGACTTTGCGCCGGAATTGACTCGCATCTTTGACCAGGATTTCGCCCGTGGGCAGCGCGACGAGTGCCATCGGCTTTGTGAATTGCCCGTTGCCGCGGCCTTTCCTGCCGAAACTGCGGATAAACGTGCCATCTCCATCAAATTGAACGATGCGATGATTGCCGGTATCGGCGATAAGCACATTGCCGCGCGCGTCAATCGCAATGTCGGATGCATCCAGATCGAACTCGCCATCGCCTGCGCCATAGCGGCCGAAGGTGCGCAACACCTTTCCATCAACATCAAATTTGTGGATGCGTCCCCGTTTTGCGTCTAAAACGTAGAGTTGATTTTGTGAATTAACAGCGACACGGAGGGCCCTGTCGTATCCTTGCGGTTGAATGCCGAAGGCGGTTTTTCCCTCTTCGTCAACGATGAGCGCGCCGGTTAAAACAATGCGCGGCCGCTCATCCACCGGTTCTACGAAATAGGTGTCTAATAGTTCGCCGGTTGCGCTGAATTTGTGCACGCACGGCGCGAACATGTAGATTTTCGGTTCCGTCGTCTCGGCGATGTGATGCGCGGTGACATCAGCGACGTAGATATTTTCCGCCGCATCCACGGCGAGATGCCCCGGTTTCCGCAAGATATTTTCAGGCGAAGTTGGTTGTGCGGGAATCTGCAGAAGGAACGTTCCCATCGGCGATAATTTTTGGATGAGCCGATGCTCCTTATCGCTGACGTAGATATTATCGCGAAAAGCAAGACGGATCTGCTTGCCAAACGCGCCTTCCGTTGAACCTTTGCCGCCGAATTCGCGCTCCAAGGTAATAAAATCCACCGAAAAAGCAGGCATCAGCCCGAAGATGAAGAGAAGTAGTGTGATTAAGACTGTTTGTTTCATTTTTTTTGTCGTATGGAAGTCGCTCCTACTGGAATTTTTTAAGAGGACGGACGCAAATGCGAACCGTATCCACCGTTACGCCTACGGAGTTCAGGCTGCGTTAGTCCTTTAATTATGATACCTCACTCGCGTTTAAATGTCAAGAATAAAAAAAGACTTGCATTTTTATGAAAAATATGTCAAAATAAATATGTGCTCAATTCTGGCCCAGGTCACGCCGCTTGCAAATGCATAGTGCATAGGGCATAGGGCATAGGGCAAGCGAAAACCTTCTCATTTCCAGAGTGCCAGAGTGTGAGACACTAGGTATCGCGATCTGGAGATCGCTCCGAACAGTTGCCACCGGCGGCGCATGCGTATTCCCGCAAGGGTTTTTGCTGTTGTGAAGTGGTTTCTATCATAAACACCCGCCGTGAGGCGAGGTAAATTTTAAGAAAGTGAGAGGATTAAAATGAAATTGAATGTTTTAACAGGTATCCTGTTCAGCCTGAGTCTGATAGTTCTCAGTCTCGTCGCAGTCACGAGTAGCAGTGCCGATGTGGACATGAGCAAAGTTGTCGGCGTTTGGCTGTTTGATGATGGCACGGGGAGTACCGCCATGGACTCCTCCGGTAACAATAATCACGGCACGATTGTCAACGCGCCGGCCTGGATAGACGGACGGTTCGGCGGTGCCTTAGCCTTTGATGGTGCTGGCAATTGCGTCCAAACCGGAAAGAAGCTCCTGAACGGCTTGCGCGAATTTACAATCGTCGCTTGGATAAAACCGGGGAATATCACCGCCAACCGCATCGGGTTGGTAGGGCAGAACGATTCTCCCGAATTCGGGTTTATCAATCCCACTACCGTCATGCTGTGGACTCCCACAGCGGGTGGGAACGAGAATCCTTACGAACATCCGCCGGGTGAATGGCATCACGTCGCCACCGTCGCAACGCGCGAGGCCACGAAGGTTTATGTCGATGGAACACCCACGGAGAAAAAAGGGGATTGGCCCAACCACGGGCGTTCCGATTTCAACGTGAATATCGGCGGTTGCGGCATTTGGGATGGCACAGGCAATTGGTTCACAGGCGCGATGGACGAAGTCGCCATCTTCCACTCACCGCTGGAAGATGACGATATTGCCGATATTATGAATAACGGGCTAACCGCGTTGGGTGTCGCCGTGGAGCCGGCAGGAAAAGCCGCCGTCATCTGGGGACAACTCAAGCGGAAGGATTAATCCCAAGACGCGCTTGCAACGCACACCTACCAGGTTTGTGCAGCACCCAATCCGTAGGCGCGCTTTCAAAGCGCGCCTACCCGTTTCGTGCAAAACAGAAAAGCCCCGGAGGGAAGCCGACGATGGCTCCCGCATCCGGGGCGAAACGTTGTTAGCTGCGACACATCGCTAGCGAGATGCCGCCGAGAGGCCTAGGCATCGTAGTGACGAGGCCGACGCTCTTCGCGAGGACGCGCCTGGTTGACTTTCAGCGGACGTCCCATCATGTCATAGCCGTCCAATGCTTCTATCGCCCGCGTACCATCCTCTTGATTTTCCATCTCAACGAAGCCAAACCCTTTGGAGCGGCCGTCATACCGGTCACGGATAATCGTGGCGGTAGCCACCGGCCCATACTCTCCAAAAAGCTCTTCCAAATCGTTTTCCGTCGCTGCGTATGGCACGTTGCCAACGTAGATATTCATCGCGTTTCTCCTTAAGAACCGGCGCTAGAGAAACCTCGGTGACGCGCGATTGAAGCACGCCCACCTGTCTCGCACCGGGCCTGTCCTTCTGGTTAAAAATAACGGGAAAATGAGAAACTGGGCACTGTCAGGAGTCTGACACCTGCACGTGCTCGGCACCGCGCGCACGAAAGCGCGCAGCCCGAAACTCACCGCAGGCAAGAATCACTCTCTATCGGCAGGAATTTGGCAGCAAGCGTAGATTGGCAAATGAACGCTTATCCAACTCTTGTCAGAACAAGAGAACCCGCTTACGTCCGTAAGAAAGCACTCGGTTCCAACCGGTAAAACTGTCAAAACACTACTCGTAACTTTGTCAGCGGACACTCTTCAATTTCCCTTACACATAAACATACAATATAATACCACATTTTTTGCGTTTTGTCAAATTTTTTTTCATATTGCACCAGAAGCATTTAGTTATCCCGTTTCTGTCGTTTGAAATCTCCACGCTCCGCAGGAAACTCAAACAGGGCAGGATCGGGCACCTATAGGGAGGGAGCCCCTCGTTAATTTTCACGGGTGACAGCAAAAACCGCAAACTGAATATCCTATACCTGAATTCGGCACCTTGACATTTCCCACCAAATCTGTTATCATAATTCCTATGGAGACACCCCACATCTCACTCAACGTAAATATTGGCGGCATTCAGATGCGTAACCCCATCATGACAGCATCCGGCACCTTCGGCTACGGCAGTGAATACGCCGATTTCGTCGATTTGGACCGGCTCGGTGCCATTGTCGTCAAAGGCGTAACGAGCACGCCGTGGCCCGGCAACCCGATGCAACGCATTATGGAAACGCCAGCCGGTATGTTGAACGCCATCGGACTCCAAAACGTCGGCGTAGATGGCTTTATTTTACAGAAACTCCCCTACCTCCGCGATTTTGACGTGCCAGTCATCGTCAATGTCTGTGGCAAGACCGTGGAAGAATACCTCACGATTATCGAAAAACTCAACCATGCCGATGGCATCGCCGGCGTAGAACTCAACATCTCCTGTCCCAACCTAGATTGCGGCGGAATGAGTTTCGGAGTGGATGCAAATCTAGCGCATCAACTCGTCAAACAGGTTCGAGAGAAGACACAGCTGCCGCTGTTAGTGAAGTTGTCGCCGAACGTCACGGATATTACCGTCATCGCGCGCGCCGTTGCGGATGCCGGCGCGGACGCGCTCTCGGCGATTAACACCCTCCTCGGCATGGCAATTAACGCCGAAACGCGCACCCCAGAACTCGCAAATGTGACAGGCGGACTTTCAGGGCCCGCCATAAAGCCGGTGGCCCTCCGCCTAGTGTGGGAGGTTTACAAAAACGTCTCCATTCCCATCGTCGGCATGGGCGGCATTATGAACGCTACCGATGCAGTCGAATTTCTCATCGCCGGCGCATCAGCTGTCGCAGTCGGCACCGCGAATTTTGTGAACCCCAACGCGTCTCTGGAGGTTGTCAACGGCATTCGCGCGTATTTGAAAAAGGCGAAGATGGCATCAATCCAACAGTTAGTAGGCAGTCTAAGGTTGTAGGCGCGCTTTCATGAAGTTACAGAATTTAATGGGGCTATTTTCGGAAAGCGTGCCCATCCAGCGTTTGTAAGGGCAGATTTCTATATCCGCCCGTAGCCATGACCAAAATAACCCGTTTATTTTTTCAATCTTCATCTCAGCGCAATAGAGGAGAAAATGAGACATCTGGTAACCCTTGACGATTTGTCTAATGTTGAAATTGAAGGCGTTTTTCGGCTCGCCGCCGGCATGCAAGCCCAACTTGAAACCTGGGCCGGCATCTGCCGTAGTAAATTGCTGGCGACACTGTTTTACGAACCGAGCACTCGCACCCGGCTCTCCTTTGAAAGTGCCATGGAACGCCTCAACGGCGGAACACTCGGCTTCGCAGACCCGAGCGGCACCTCCGCCACTAAAGGCGAAACCCTCGCCGATACCGCGCGAATGGTGACGAACTACACAGACTTGATTGTCGTGCGGCACAACTGGGCGGGGGCGGCACAAGTGATGGCTCGCTACGCTAACATCCCTGTCATTAACGGCGGCGATGGCAGCCACGCGCACCCCACACAAGCACTCACAGACCTCTATACTATCATCAGACGAAAAGGACAAGTAGAAGGTTTGACTGTCGGTGTTTGCGGCGATTTGCGCTATGGACGGGCGGCGCATTCATTCTCACTCGCCGTGGCCAGATTCGGCGGAAAACTCATCCACATCGGGCCCAGCGGACTTCAGATGCCGCCGTGGGTGCTGACACGGTTGGACAAACTCCACACGCAGACACCGATTGAAGTGGAGCAAATCCGAGACGTTATCGCGTCGCTAGATGTCATCTACGTTAATCGACTTCAGGAGGAGCGGCTCCCACCAGAAGTGAATCCGGAGGAAGTGCGCGGCAGCTATTTGCTGAACACCGCGGTAATGAAACACGCAAAACCAGATGCGATGATTATGCATCCGCTGCCGCGTGTCAATGAGCTCTCCTATGAATTGGACGATGACCCGCGCGCCGCCTACTTTGAACAATCCGCCAACGCCGTGCCGATTCGGATGGCACTCATCTCCAGCCTGCTTGGATTGGAGCAACTGATTTTGACGCAGCCGCCGCAGCGCAACATCGGCGCGGCAGAGGAGCCGTGCAACAACCCCGGGTGCGTCACACACCACGAAACCTATTTGGCACCCGAACGCGAGACTCTCGGCGACATGTTCGCTGTCTGCGCCTATTGTGGATGCCTTGTTGACACATAGGAGGTACAGAGATTAGGTGTAACAATGATACCATAAATTCCGGTGCCTGGCAAGAAACACATTGACAGTTAAAAACCGTTGGGGCTATAATACATCATAATATGGATGTTCAACGCCAATGCCACGCCTATTTGCAAAATATTGACAGCACGCGCAAAAGCGCGCATGCTACGCCAGAACTCTTCCTGCTGCCGCATCTGAAGATGTTCTTGGAAACCCTCGCGCCCAACATCACCATCAACGTCTGTCCGCCTTGTTCCTCTTGAGCCCCCGTTTGTGAGCCCACCTAACTCTTGATAGATTGTTTCTACCATAATTTGCGCGTTGGCAACGGGATTTCCCTCCATATCAACAACGCGCCCGGCGAACGTAGCCATGTCTGCTGCGTCTTCCACTGTGATGCCATGAAGGCACATCACCGCGATTCCCGTGAGAAGCGCGAGGGTGCGCGTGAGGTTTAAGCGTTCATGGTTCAATTCTCTTTTTTTCGATTTCGCAAATGCCAAAATCCAATTCGATAGGCACTGCTTGAAACCGCGCCTACCGGGTTTCAGTCTCGTCAATGCGGTTTGAAACCGCGCCTATCGGGTTCTTGCCGTGCAAAGGCAGGAGCCGGTGCTTCCGCCCTATTATAACGTGCCTATTCTTCCATCGGCATATCGGGAGGCACCTCTTCGGCTTCAAGGATTGCCCTATGGGTTATGCGCCAGAACGGGCTTTCGGGGCCAACTGCCTGCCATTCTGCCCCGAAAGTGAAGACAGCATAGTCCTTGTCGGCACCCTCCCCGCGGTCGGGAAAAATTTCCGTGGCACTCCAATTAGTATAGGTAACCGGCTCGCCGCTATCCCACTGCCAGTCACCTTCCGTTTGTGCATCGCTCAATCCGAGCCAAAACGGGTTTCGGCCGAAGATTCCCTCAATCCACCCCTGTTCTGCCTCGTCGTTGATTGTGACGAGGTGGGCATTTTCAGCGGCCGCCAGTTGCCGTGCCTCATCGGGGTTTTCAGCATAAACGGCTTTGTAGGCATGCCCGTTTGAAGGGTTCACTACCCACACAGTGCCATCGTTGGGTGTCCGCGGAATCTGCGCAGTAACGCCCGTTCCCTCGTCCATGGGTTCAATCGGCTCGCTGTCAAACGTCAAAACCAGGTCTTCTCGGCGTTCGCCATCGTTAAGCACGAACTCCTCCGACGTGGCGGAAAGTCCCTCATATTCAACTGAAACCCAGAACAGCCCGGCTTCATCGACGTATTCGATGAAGCTTCCATCCACATCCGTATGCGCGCTTCCACCAGAACTTGAACTACCGTTCCCATCCAAATCACGTTGTTCCACGTTCAGAGAAAGGCGTGCGTCCGCAAGAGGGGTGCCATCTTTGAAAACGATTCGTCCCGCAATGCGCATCCGACGGCTCACGGTGACCACCGCGTCTTGGACATGGATGCCGGGGGTGATAGTAAACGTGATTCCCCCAAAAGGCGACGACTCATTCTGGTGGTAAAGGATTTCCCCAAGTTTGATGGAAAGAATCTCATATTCCGGTTCAGCGTAGACATCCTCTTCATAGTTATCCGGCAGCAATGTCACAGCGACGCGCCCCGAAGTGATGCCAGCAAGCGAGAAAGCCCCCGCCGGATTGGTTACGGTTTTGGGCGGCGGCTGCCGCTGCCCCACAGCGTCATCGTCAAAGTCATCCCAAGGACTCGGTTCAATCGTCAACGCGAGCCCGGCAATCGGAGCTCCCTCGGCATCTACAACACGGCCGGAGAACGCCGCTGTGTCGTCCCCTGTCGTGCCGGTAACAGCGAGAAATGGCTTCTGAATGTCACCGCACCCTTGCAAAACGCAAATTGCAATGGCAAGCGCGAGGCATATCCTGGACAGAGTTCTCATCTGTCCGAAGTCTAAACGTCTCATGGTTCAATCCTCCTTTTTGTTAGCACTTACGCAAATGCCAAAATCCCTGTTTCGGTAGGCGCGGTTTGAAACCGCGCCTACCGGGTTTGGTATCTGGTTCGGTGAATGAAGGTTGCAAAACAACCGTTCTTCTGTTATCTTAACAGTATACCTTAATCCAGCAAGGTTGGCAACCGCAAAATGAATAGTCACTGCACACAGCGAGACAATGCGCGTTATGCCCTCGGTTTGACATCCGGCTTCCTTATTTTGGGAGGCTTCACCGCATTCCACCATGAAATGTGGCGCGACGAAATCCAAGCGTGGCTGCTCGCGCGGGACAGCGCGTCCCTCTTTGAACTCTTCGCGCACCTCAAATATGAGGGACACCCGGGCCTGTGGCACCTCTGCCTGATGCCACTCAGCCACATTACCACATCGCCTATTATCATGCAGGCGTTCCATCTGTTCATCGCGGGCACTACCGTCTACCTCTTCGCCCGATACGCGCCCTTCAATCGCCTCCAGAAGTTTCTATGCTGTTTCGGTTACTTCGCGCTTTATGAATACGCCATCGTCGCGCGAAACTACGCACTCGGTTTGCTGTTCATCACTCTCTTTTGCGTGCTTTTCAGAGAACGCTACAAACGGCCACTGTGGATAGGCGGGGTGCTATTTCTCCTGGCGCATACCAGCGTTCACGCCTTGATTGTCACCATCGCGATAGGTTTCGCCCTCTTTTGTGAGTATCTCTATCTTCGCACGAAGCAGCCCGCGGGGTTACAAACCTCGCCTGCCGATAAAAAATGGGTTTGGCTCAGTTTCGCGCTCATCGGCATCGGGATTTTGACTTCCATCGCGCAACTCAAGCCGCCGCCGAATACCGGATTCGCCATCGATTGGAAATTTGACTACGAAACAGAGCACTTCTTCAAAGTGCTGAAGCTCATCTCGCGCGCATATCTGCCTATCCCGAAGCCAACGCGCCACTTTTGGAATTCGCAGCAACTTGAGGCATACCCGCTCTTCCAAACCCTCCAGATGCCGCTCTGTTTTCTCCTCATTCTCTTCGGCGTAGGGGTGACATGTAAACGCCCTACCGCCTTGCTCATCTATCTCACCGCAACGCTCGGACTGCTCGCGTTTTTCTATGTCAAGTATTACGGCAGCATCCGTCACCACGGATTCCTATTCCTGACATTTCTGACGGTTGCGTGGATTTATCGGGAGTGTCCGGAGATAGGGACAGATGCGCAGTTGAAAACCGCGCCTACCGACAGCGAGGAAACGCGTCCGGAACGCGCGTTCAGCATCATCCTCACCCTCATCCTCGGCTGCCATTTTATTGGTGGTGTCATCGCCGTTAGCATGGATACCCGACATATTTTCTCTTGCGGCAAACAGACAGCTGAATATATCAAGGCGCAAGGGATGCAGGAGATGCCGATGGTAGGCGACACAGATTTCGCCGCTAGCACCATCGTCGGGTATTTAGAGAAAGCGGTTATTTACTATCCGCGCGGAAGGCGGTTCGGTTCATTTATCCGTTGGGACAGCGCGCGCACCGCGGATGTTCCCGACGCAGATGTCATTGAAGCGGCAAAAGTGTTAAGTACGCAGACTTCACAACCGGTGCTGATTATCCTGAACCGCGCCGTGAGCGCGCAGCTGCAGGAACGGTATCGTCTCATCAACGTGGCACATTTTACCGGTTCTACCATCAGCGACGAAGAATTCTCCCTTTATCAAATGCCCGCGCCTTAAAAAATCAAGAATTTTCTATAAAATGCAAAAAAACATTTTTTTGCATCATTTGTGGTACCTTTTGCCTCAGATCAACGTCTATAGGATTTAAAAGCGGGTATATCTTCAAAAAGTTGGGCCACTTGTGAAAAAATGCCCTACAATGAGGATATATAATGATGCTGAGCAACATTGGCGATGGATTTTTCCGCATGTCAACAGTCTCTCTTTTAGAGGGAGGCAAACGGAGGAAATCAAAATGAAAACGGCAGTGAAATGCCTAACGCTCATCGGGATACTTGCGCTGTGCAGCCTTGTTATCACCGATATTGCTCCCACGGATCACCCGCCCTCAAGGCAGGAATCTCGCTGGGTAGGCAACGTCTACGGTTCGGTTGAGATATGGGGGCTCAGTTGGAATCACCCCCGTACAAGCACCTCGCACCACGTCTCTGTCTCTAACGAGAGCGACTTCAACGCGAGTTACCTTTACGAGTTTAAGCATTCAATCCTCGAAGGCGGGGGCATGAGATAAAGATGCCTAACCCACCGGTGGAGGTAACGCTTAAGCCCGATGAGGACGCTGTCTTCATGAAGACAGCGAGTCTCGGATTTACCAATCTCAACAGGCTTGGGATCGAGCCTAACGGCATGTTTACAGTCTCTGCTAAGGCGGCTTCAGCCGCCGCAGCCGCGTTGCCTGTCACGCTGAGGGGGTGACAGGCAACGGCACCGCTCTTAAGAGCAGGAGAAATACCCATGAACAGACACAAAATCGGCAGCGTTTGGCGATACGCCGCCGCGCTCTGCCTCCTCTGCTTATGCGTTCACCGTCCCACGGTTGCAGACATCGTCTTCACCTCCAACCGCGATGGACAACTAGCGTCGCTTGACAACGAAATCTACATCATGAACGATGAGGGCAGCAACGTCCGCCGGATAACATACGATGGACACCGGAAAAGGCTCGTACGGTGGTCTCCCGATGGCAGACACCTCCTGTTTTCCATGGATTTAGCCCCCGTCACTCCCGGCGAGGAGAAACAGAATGACATCTTCCTGATGCTTCTGGGCAGGCACCGGGTGCAGACACTCATCGAACATCCGGCGCTAGATGGCCAGGTGGCTTGGGCCCCCGATGGCCAGCGCATTGCCTTTTCAAGCACGCGGAACGGCCTATTGGAAATCTATGTGATGCATCTCAATAGCGGGGCACTCCAGCAACTGACGCACAGCGAGGCGGAAGTCGGTGGATACGCAATGGCACCGGACTGGGCGCCCAATGGCCGCGAGATTGCCTACGAGCTCGCGTTGCCCGGGCAAGGCCGGCACATCTACATCATGGATGCGGATGGAAAACGGAATCGGCCCCTCGTCAAGCAAGCACCCCTTATCCTAGGGACAACCTTGATGAACTTCAGTCCACGCTGGGCACCGGACGGTGAACGTATTCTCTATCGCGCGGTGACGTCCGTACTAGAAGGAAACACCTTTCGATTGGCTTCGGCACGTTTCATCATTCGCGACAGACAGGGTGCCAACCCCCGAGCCCTTGACACCCCAGACACTTGGCGACTCAACGCAGCGTGCTGGGCTGAGGAGGGAGCGGTGATTCTTTTTGCTGCATCCGAAACTGACTCCTTGATGGACACAGTTAGGCCGCCTTACGATATCTATCGCTATGAACTTGCCAGTCGACAGATTACCAACCTCACTAACCATCCTAGTGAGGATTGGGCGGCGGACTGGACAGCTCACAGTCTTCCTGTTTCCACTACGGGGAAACTCACCACGCAATGGAGCCAGATAAAGGCCGGCAAGTCGTCAAGCGGCCATCCCCCTTTTTAGCCGCTGCATCC
The DNA here is from genome assembly GCA_958296135.1 of uncultured Poribacteria bacterium. Lineage (GTDB taxonomy): Bacteria > Poribacteria > WGA-4E > WGA-4E > WGA-3G > AGPOR5. The sequence continues at coordinate 707,854 of CATQHZ010000001.1, read as the reverse complement.
CTTGGCGTGCGAGATGCTACGTAGATTGGGGTTTTAGGTTACGGACGCGCTTTCAGTGAACGGGTGTCAGCCGGCGCGAACGCCCGTTCATTCTAATAGGAGAATAGAAACCATGAACATCAAACCCATACATGCCATCGACATTCTCGTGATATAGGCGCACCAGCTCCTTGGAAACAGCGTCACGAACCTCTTTACGAAGGGCACGACGCAACACCACATCCACCTTGCACCCGAACTTATCATCCAAGAAATCCCCAAGTCTGACAAGATGGAACAGACTAGCACCGGCATCGAAATCTACCAACAGAGCCAAGTCGCTCGCCGCACTACGGCGACGGACGTATAGAGAATAGCCACTGAGCCAAACTCAAGATTGCACTCAATGTCGCAACCCCGCCAAAAATCCACATCCCTAACCGAGTCTTGGCATGATGGGCATTGACCTCATTACGCGCACGCTCTTCAAGCGTACCGCGTATCCACGCAACGTCTACTTTAACATCCGCAACATCCGCCTGCGTCTGCTTCACATCTGCCTGCGTCTGTTTTCCATCCACCTGCGTCTGCTTCACATCTGCCTGCGTCTGCTTCACATCTGCCTGCGTCTGCTTGATATCAGTTTGCATCTGGGGAATAGGGGCAGTCTGCACCTCCAGCTTCGTTAGCCTATCTCCCTCAAAACGGCCCCTTTTCACCCCCTTTCACCGTAGCGCGGCGGACAGGCCGCCGCGATCTCCCGCCCCACAAAAAACAGCTGCAACCCCGAAGGGCACCGCCATCTTCTCTGCGGGTCGAAGCATGGCGAGGCACAGGACCGCGCCCTACGGCGGCCACCAGCCCTGTCCCTCGCGAATCCCTCGCCAGACGGCCCCTTTTACCGTAGCGCGGCGGCCTGTCCGCCGCGATCTCCTACCGACAAGAAATGCCCCTTTTCCCATCGCGCCAGGGATCGTTCGCGCGATGCACAGGCCCTCGCCCTACGGTGGCATCGGGCGTTCCATCGCGTTCACTGCAATTCCCTTGACATCTTATCCATTTTATGGTATCCTTAAAACAAACCCAATTTTGGCAGAGGACAGAAACAATGGCGCAACAAAACAGTCAAGACTATTTCGTTTATGTCGGTACCTATACGCACAGTGACAGCGAAGGCATCTATGTCTATCGCCTGGATGGCGCGACCGGCGCGTTGGACTATGCAAGCAAAGCAACCGGTGTTGAGCAACCCTCATTTGTGGAGATTCACCCAAGTGGGCGGTACCTCTACGCTGTCAACGAACTTGACCAATACGAGGGGAAGCCAAGCGGCTCCGTCACCGCGTTTTACATCCATCAGGACACCGGGGAGATGAGCTTCCTCAACAAGCGCGCGACCGGGGGCGGCGCGCCGTGTCACCTCAGCGTCGATGCAACCGGGAAGTTCCTACTTATCGCGAACTACGGCGGAGGCAGCGTCGTCGCTTTTCCGATCGAATCAGACGGCAGACTCGGCGAGGCATCCGATTTCGTTCAGCACCAAGGTTCCAGCATCAATCCGCAGCGGCAGATGGAACCGCACGCACACGCAATTATGATTGACCCGGGCAACCGTTACGCCTTCGCACCAGACCTCGGGCTGGACAAAATCTTGATTTACCAATTGGATACTGAAAACGGCACCTTAACGCCGAACGCGCAACCTTGGGTCCGCGTGCATCCGGGCGCAGGACCGCGCCACTTCGATTTCCACCCAAACGGCAAATACGCGTATGTGATTAACGAGTTGGACTCTACCTTCACGACGTTTGCCTACGACAGGACCACTGGCACGCTTACCGAGCTCCAAACGCTTTCCACCCTGCCCGATGATTTTGACGGCACCAGTCACTGCGCCGATGTGCATGTGCATCCTAACGGCAAATTCCTCTACGGTTCAAACCGGGGACACGATAGCATCGCCATCTGTGCAATCGATGCGGAAACCGGATTGCTGTCCTCCATCGGTTGTGAATCGACGCGAGGCAAAACGCCGCGCAATTTCGGGCTCAACCCGGAAGGCACCTTCCTCTTCGCCGCCAATCAGCAGACAGATACGATTGTCACGTTTGCGATTGACACCGAGACCGGCGCGCTCAACGCGACGGGACACGTCACCGAAGTCCCGATGCCTGTCTGCCTGAAAATGCTGCCGTGTGGTTGATAAAACGCGAACCATCTCGCATCACCGTAGCGCGAGGGACAGGCACTCGCGCTACGTTCTAACAAGGACAGCTGTAAAGCCAGAGCCCTCTATCCGCCCGGTTGGAGAAACGCAAAATGCAAATCTTATCGGAACTTAAATTCGACCGCGATGGACTCATCGCCGCCATCATTCAGGACGAAACAAATAACCAAGTCCTCATGCTCGGATATATGAACACTGAGGCCATAACCGAAACCTGCGACACCGGCCGCGTCTGCTTCTGGAGCCGCTCCCGCCAGAAACTCTGGCGAAAGGGGGAGACTTCCGGGCATACGCAGACTGTCAAGTCTATCGCAATCGATTGCGATGGCGATGCCCTGCTCATCAAGGTTGAACAAAAGGTAGCAGCATGCCACACCGGCTATCGTTCCTGCTTCTTTCGGGAAGTCTCCCCCGATGGCGACACCACGCATGTTGTGGGCGAAAAGATTTTTGAGGCAGAATCAGTGTATTAGTCAGAACGATTCAGTTGTCACGCATCTAGGGCAGGCGCGCCCGAGCCTGCCCGTTACGCCGAAACTACAGATATTGGCACAACTCGATGTCTCTGACGGGTAGGCGCGCTTACAATGCGCGCCTACGGGCCCGACAAGTCAAGAGCGGGCGAACTTGACTTACAGAAACTAGGAACAACTATGTATTATCCAACATTGGCGGAATTTCGCGAGAAAGCGAAATTCGGAAACACGGTCCCGGTATATCGCCCCATTTTGGCTGATATGGAGACACCGGTGTCCGCATTCTACAAATTAATGCCCGATGACTTCGCATTCCTCTTGGAGAGCGTCGAAGGCGGCGAAACCATCGCACGCTACTCCTTCCTCGGAAGCCAGCCATCCGTGCTTTTCCAGAGCAAAGGGCATCAGGTAACAATCGATTATCTCTCAAAAGGCGAGGAACATGGAAGACCCGGGAAACCAGACCGGCAAAGTGGCGGCGTAACGGTGACGCAAACATGCGATGACCCGCTGCAAGCATTGGAAGACCTGATGCATCGCTACAGACCTGTGCAGGTAGACGGGTTACCGCCATTCCACGGCGGCGCAGTCGGATACCTGAGTTACGACATGGTGCGCTTTGTCGAAGAACTCCCCGATGAGACAGAAGACGAACTCGCGTTACCCGACTGCTTTTTCATGCTCGCCGAAACCTTGCTGGTGTTCGATCACGTGAATCATCAGATTAAGGTTGTCGCGAACGCACGGATTGATGGCGACATCGATGCAACCTACGCCGAGGCGATCGAACGGATTGACGCAATCGTTGAGAAACTTAAAGCCGCGCACCTCGCAAACGTCACCAGCCCCGGAACGCGAGAGCCTGGCCCGTGCAACCGACGCATCGAATCGAATTTTACGAAGCAGGAGTATGAAGCAGCGGTGCAGCGCGCCAAGGAATACATCGCCGCAGGCGACATCATCCAGAGCGTGCCTTCACAGCGGTTCAGCCGGCCTATAGCCGTGGACGGGTTTGATGTCTATCGGGCGTTGCGTGTCGTCAACCCATCGCCTTACATGTATTACCTGAAACTCAACGATTTTGAGATTGTCGGCGCATCGCCGGAAATGATGGTGCGGGTAGAGGACGGGCTTGTCCAGACGCGCCCCATCGCAGGCACGCTACCCCGCGGCAAAACCGCCGAGGAAGATAGGGAATTAGAACAACAACTCCTCGCAGACCCGAAGGAACGCGCCGAACATGTCATGCTCGTCGACCTCAGTAGAAACGACCTCGGGCGTGTATGCGACTACCACACCGTGGAAGTCACCGATCTGATGATAGTTGAACGCTTCTCGCACGTGATGCACATTGTCTCGCATGTTATCGGGCAGTTGCGAAAGGACTTGTCGGCGTTTGATGTCATCCGGTCGTGCCTACCGGCGGGGACGCTCTCCGGCGCACCGAAGATTCGCGCCATGGAAATCATTGACGAACTGGAACCAACGCGCCGAGGCCCCTATGGCGGCGCAGTCGGATATTTCAGCTTCTCGGGCAGTGCTGACACGGCGATTACTATCCGAACCGCTGTCATTAAAGATGGCGTGGCATCCGTGCAGGCGGGCGGCGGAGTCGTCGCGGATTCCGTGCCTGAAAATGAGTATTATGAGACCATGAACAAGGCGCGCGCACTGCTCAGTGCAATTGAAATGGCGGAGGAGGGACTGTTGCTGTAACCGTCCCGCCTTCCCGCAGCGCGAGCGAGGGCAAACCTGTCCCTCGCCATCTCGCATGTCTAGAAACATTCTACACCGCTTCGCGAAAAATCGCAAGAAAAACTTGACACCCGCGCTGTTTGATGGTATACTTAACATAAGAGTTATTCCGACGCGCAAGGAGAAACGACAATGCAAACCAATAGACACGCCGAAGCGATATACCCCGCTTACCGCGGCGCACCGCCGCCGCGCCCTTATCACCCCGCAACGGAGGATACCACCGACTATCCCGAATCGGATGGACAACCTATGGCTGAAACCGAACTGCATCGCGACCTACTCATTGACTCCCTCTTGACGCTCGACGCACGCTTTCAGCACATCCCCGATGTCTGCGTCTCTGGCAACATGCTCATGTATTACACCCTTGGCGAGAGCCGGAAATCGCTGGCACCGGATGTGTTTGTGACGTTCGGTGTCGCCCGGAAGCAGCGGCGCATCTACAAAATCTGGGAAGAAGGCAAACCCCCGGATTTCGTGTTAGAGTTTTCGAGCAAAAGCACGTTTGAAAACGACCTGGGTGCGAAGAAGACACTCTACGCTGAAGTGCTGGGTGTCCGGGAATACTTCCTTTACGATGCGGAGCGTAAGTATTTACCTGCTCCGTTGATGGGGTTTCGGCTTGTTGGCAGCGGCTATGTTGCGATTCGGCCTGAGGCGGATGGGAAAGTGTTTTCAGAGACGCTAGGGTTGTCTCTGGGGTTACGCGGGGATAGCTTTGGGTTCTATGATCCGGTTGCGTTGCGGTGGTTAGAGACACCGATGGATGCGGCTGCGGAGCGGGTTGAAGCCTTTGAGACGCTAGCAGAGCGTGCCGAGGCAGCAGCAGCGCGGGCGACGCTGGCGCAGCAGCGCGCAGAAGCCGATGCCGAACAAGCACGAGCCGATGCCGAACAAGCCGACGCACGAGCCGACGAGGCTTTTGAGGAACTTGCACAACTCAAAGAAGCCTACCGGCAATTGCAAATTGAACGCGACCGGCAAAAATCCGCTGAGGAATCGTAAGGACAGAGGACTCTCTCCTCCTGTCCCCGCCGGCCCGGCCTGTCGGGCGAGGGAAAACCTGTCCCGCGCCCGAGTCGGGCCCGCAGAAAGTTCGCGGGGGCCCGGCAGTCACTAACTGCCGAGGGTTTGCCCCGCGCCACGAGCACTGGAACCAATATGCACTTTCAACAAATATGTCACACCTATCTGCGAGAACTCCAAGAGACGCACGACAGCCCGCTCGCAACCGAGGAACTCTCCCTCCATCGGCACCTGACAACGTTCTTGGAACAGAGCGCGGCCTGCCTCGGACATGCCATCACGCTAACGCATGAACCGCGCCAACTCGAAGTCGGCAGACCGGATTTCATCGCCATGGCCGGCCTGCTCCCTATCGGCTATATCGAAGCCGAGAAATTCGGCACGAACTTGGACGCACTCACCGGACACGCTCGCGAACAGAACGCGCGCTTCATCGAAAACTTGGATAATTTTATCCTCACCAATTTCCTTGAATTTCGACTTTATACCGAGGGACAGTTGCGCGCAACGGCGAACCTCTCCCCGGTGCATACACTAGAAACCCTCCTCAATCACTTTTTCGGCGCAGGCACACTGAACATCACGACACCGGAGGTGCTCGCAACGCACCTCGCCCGACGCACGCGCGAACTCCACACCCAAATCGCAACCGCACTCACCGACGAAGAAAGCACGCTCTTCCGCATGTTCAAGGCGTTTCAGGAACAACTCCTCTCAACGCTCACACCCCCCGATTTCGCCGATATGTACGCGCAAACACTCGCCTACGGCCTGTTCGCCGCGCGATACACGCTCCCGAACGCAACCAACTTCTCGCGCAGCACCGCCGCCGACGCACTGCCAAACTCAAACCCGTTCCTGATTGAGCTCTTCCAACAAATCACGGCGCGACGGCTGCAAAACAGCAACGTCACGTGGATTTTAGATGAAATCGCCACGCTCTTACGCAGCGTCTCTACCGATATGCTCCGCACCGCTTTTGACGCACGCACGCACGCCGAAGACCCGGTTATCCACTTCTACGAAACATTCCTCGCCGCCTATGACCCGAGGCGACGCGTCGACAGAGGGGTCTACTACACGCCGCAACCCGTGATTTCCTACATCGTCCGCTCCGTTGATGCACTGCTCAAAACGGCGTTGAAAAAACAAGACGGCCTCGCCGATAATGACACGCTCATCCTCGATCCGGCCACCGGCACCGGCGGGTTCCTCATGGCCGTGCTGAACCACATCCGCCAACACGTCATCGAAACAGACGGCGCTGCGGCGTGGGCCCCCTATGTGAACACCTCACTCGTTCCGCGGCTGTTCGGGTTTGAGCTGCTCGTCGCGCCTTACACGATTGCGCATCTCAACCTGAGCCGCTTCTTGCAAGCGCACGGGTGGACACCGTCGGATGCCGAACGCCTCCACATTTACCTCACCAATACGCTGGAGGCCCCGGTCGAACGCGAGGGGCATATCTTCGCCGAATTCCTCACCGATGAGGCAAACGCCGCGGTCTCCGTGAAACGGGATTTGCCGCTGCTCGTCATCGTCGGCAATCCGCCTTATCCCGAGAACTCCGCGAACCTGAGTCGTAATAGGCATGGGGAATTCACCTTTATCGGCAGACTCATTGAGGATTACAAACGCGTGGAAGGGCGGCCGCTGTCCGAGAGGAGTACCACAGTCCTTCAAGGTGACTGTGTTAAGTTTATCCGCTGGGCGCAGTGGCGGATTGAACAAAATGGCGAAGGGGTTGTGGGCTATATTGTGAACCATAGTTTCCTTGATGGTCCTATTCCTCGCGGGATGCGGTATAGCTTGATCGACAGTTTCAACGCGATTTACCTTCTCAATTTGCACGGAAACAGCAGAAGGACAGAGGCTGTGCCTGATGGGCAAAGTAACGAAAACGTCTTTGACATCCAACAAGGGGTATCTATCTTGTTGTGCGTGAAAGAGCGGGGCAATCCGGCACCTGCGAAAGTCTATTACGCGGATATGTGGGGGAGCCGCGAGGAAAAGTATCGTGTGCTGGCATCCTCGGATGTCCTGAGCACCGATTGGGAGGAACTCCATCCTTCTTCGCCGCTTTACCTCTTCGTGCCGCAGCGCACTGAACACAAGGCGGAATATGAGAACGGCTGGCGCGTCACCGACATCTTTCAAGAACGCTCGGTTGGGTTCGTGACATCGCGGGATAAATTAACCATGCATCGCACGGAGGAAGCCGTTCGTCAGACGGTAGCCGATTTCGCACCACTTTCAGAGGCAGAAGCACGCGCCAGATATAACTTGGGCCGGGATGGACGCGATTGGAAGGTGCATTCGGCACAAGCAGACCTCCGCGCGCATTGCGATGCCAAAACAGGAGATTCCGTAACCCATTATTCCCCCAAAGACGAGTACGTCGTGAGTGCCGGCTATCGCGCTTTTGACTCCCGTTTCACTTACTACACCGGGCAGTCACGCGGGTTTTATAGCACGCCTGCCCGCAACATTATGCACCATCTACTCGCCGGGCAAAACCTCGCGCTTTGCACGTGTCGTATTGTCACAATTCCTGTCTGGCAACACGCTTTGGTAACTGACAAGATTTCGGATAAGTGTTATCTTTCAAATAAGCCGAGTGAATCCGGCTATGTGTTCCCGCTCTATCTTTATCCACATCCAGAAGAGTTGGAATTGGCGAGAGAACGGGCACTCAATTTAACGCCTGCCTTTCTCAAGGCTCTCGCCGAGAAACTCGGCGGGCCGCGGACAGCGCAATTTGGACTCCCCGAAGGCATCTCGCCGGAGGACATCCTCGCCTATATCTACGCCGTTTTGCACAGTCCGGCTTATCGCGAACGGTATGCCGAATTCCTGAGATACGACTTCCCGCGCATCCCCTTGCCGACAGATATGACGCAGTTCCAAAAACTCGCGGGGCTCGGGCACATCTTAATCGACGCGCACCTCGGTAGGCGCGAGCACCCGAGTACAACTTCCCGATTTGAGGGAGAAGGCGACAGCGTTGTCGCCCGCGTGCAATACCGCGAGGGGCGCGTCTGGATAAATCGGACGCAGTCTTTCTCGGAGGTGCCATCGGCGGTGTGGGCATTTGAGATAGGTTCGTATCAAGTCTGCGAAAAGTGGCTGCGCGACCGGCGGGGTGAGGCGTTGACGCATGCAGATATCCGTCAGTATCGTCAGGTGCTTGCATCGGTAGCGGAGACGTTGCGCGTCATGCAAGCCATTGATGAGGTATAGCACAAACCGGCTCGACTGATTCTAACCCGAACGACAGAAGTTAACTTACGATGAAAGGAGAAAAACCGTGGTCTTGATGATTGACAACTATGACTCATTTACCTATAACCTCGTGCAGTACCTTGGTGAACTCGGCGCGGAATTGCAGGTGCATCGGAGCCGCAAGGTGACACTTGATGAATTGGACGCGCTCGCACCGGAACGCATCGTCATTTCCCCAGGGCCCTGCACACCGACAGAAGCGGGCATCTCCAACGATGTCATCCGACATTTTGCGGGCAAAGTGCCGATTTTAGGTGTCTGCCTGGGGCATCAGTGCATCGGCGAGGTATTCGGCGGCGAGGTAGTCCGCGCAGCCCGGCTGATGCACGGCAAAACTTCCCCCGTAGCGCATGATGGCGCGGAGTTGTTTGAAGGCTTAGACAATCCGTTTGAGGCGACGCGTTACCACTCGCTCATCGTGAAAAGGGATACGTTGCCGGCATGCCTGAAAATCACGGCGTGGACAGAGCAGGATGAAATCATGGGGCTCCGGCATAAGACGCTGCCTGTCTGGGGTGTGCAGTTTCATCCGGAGTCTATCCTGACGGTGGCAGGGAAGGATGTGTTGCGGAATTTTCTGGGATGTTGATTTTTCCGGGTGCGCCTCTTCAAGCGTTGGAAACCGCATCGCAAGAGGCCTTACATAAAGTCTTGTTTGGGATTAATGCCGCAATGCCAACCACTTCTGCACCCGCGCCAATTTATCAGGGGCAAGGTGCGCCGCATTGGCATCCGTTGGGAAATCACCACCTTCAACCTCCTGTTTGTATTGGCAAATAGCCTCAAACGTCAGGCTGTCATATTCCTGATACCGCTTGGCATGCTTGAAGGCTGGGCCCATACCTAACACATCGTTGATTACCAGCACCTGTCCATCGCAAAACCGCCCCGCGCCGATGCCGATAGTCGGGATAGGCACGGCTTCCGTGATGAGTTGACTTACCTCTTCAGTGACTTTTTCGAGCACGATGAGTTTCGCGCCAGCGTCTGCGAGGGCAATAGCGGTTTCGATGAGGTGTTTCGCTTTCGCCACCGTTTTTCCGTGCGTGGCGGCTTTGGTGCCGTGGATTTGCGGATTATGCCCGATATGCGCGCATGTCTCCATACCGGCTTCGGTTAACGCGGCGATAATCGGCACTTTTTCAACGCCGCCCTCCAATTTAACGCCATTCGCGCCGTGCGATAGAAAACGGCGCGCGTTGGCAATAACCGGGTCTGCCGGCTCAGGAACGGATGGGCTCAAATTAGACGCTTGTAAGGGCGGATTTCTATATCCACCCGTTTGTGCAGCGGATTGAAAAGCGGCGTAAGGCATGTCAACGAGGAGATAGGCATCCGTCACCCCACGGCGCACCGCTTTCAGGTGATGGAGCATATCCCCCATCGTCACCTCTGTCTCGTGCTGGTAGCCGAGCACATTCGTGCCGACGCTATCACCGACAAAGATGATGTCAATCCCGGCTTTGTCTTGCAGGCAGGCGGTGGGATAATCGTAGCAGGTTAGCACGGTGATGGGTTCACGCCGCTGTTTCTTGGTGTGCAGAAAACGGATGTCTTTTTTCATTAGCTGTTTTGCGAAGACTGGGGCCCGGCGAAGGACAGTGGACATCGCTGCAGCGAGGCTGCAGAGATGACAAAGTTAGACGAAACGATTCAAGCAACATTAGCCAAAACGCTTGCAACGGTGTGCCCAATGGTGGCGAGGCTTTCTGCGACGACGATGTCGGCATTCTCAAGGGCCGCGATTTTCTCGGCTGCCGTGCCTTTTCCGCCGGAGATAATCGCGCCTGCATGGCCCATCCGTTTGCCGGACGGCGCGGTTTGTCCCGCAATAAAGCCGACGACCGGCTTCGACATTTTCGCCTTCACGAACGCCGCCGCTGTCTCTTCTGCCGAACCGCCGATTTCGCCAATCATCACAACGGCGTGCGTCTCGGCATCAGCCTCGAAAAGTTGGAGAACATCAACGAAGTTTGTGCCGATAACCGGATCGCCGCCGATACCAACACAGGTCGACTGCCCGATACCGAGCTGCTTGAGTTGGAATGCCGCCTCGTACGTCAGCGTGCCGCTCCGAGAGACGATGCCAACGTTGCCGCGACTATAGGCAAACGCCGGCATCACACCGATTTTGCACTCGCCAGGGGTAATAATCCCGGGGCAGTTCGGCCCGATGAGGCGCGGGGCAGCACCGGTAGGCGCGCCTTGGAAACGCGCTAAATACGCTTTCGCTCTCACCATATCCAGAACCGGGATGTGTTCGGAGATACAGACGATCAGATTGACACCCGCAGCAGCGGCCTCCATCACCGAATCGGCGGCGAATCGCGCGGGGACGAGAATCATGGAGGTGTTCGCCCCGGTTGCCGCAACCCCTTCGGCGACAGTATCGAAAACCGGGATGCCGTTGACATCGGAACCGCCTCTGCCCGGCACAGCACCCGCAACGACCTGGGTGCCGTAAGCAGCGCACTGCTCGGTATGGAAACGTCCGGAACTCCCAGTGATACCCTGAACGATGACTTTTGTGTATTTGTTAACAAGTATGCTCATATAACATCCCTAACAACGAAAAATCTAATACGCACGCGCGAAAATGGCGATTTCCTCGGCAGCTGCACCGCAGACGATGCAGTGCCCCGCCCCATCAGGTTGCGCAATCGGGACGCATCGAATAGTTGCCTGCGTGTCCTCTTTTACCTTGGCTTCGCACGCTTCGTCCCCGCACCACCACGCGCGCGCGAATCCTTCCTCCACAACCTCCTGAAACGCTTCATAAGAGGTAGGTTCAAAAGTGTTCGCATCGCGGAAGGCTGTCGCCCGTTTCAGCATATCGGCTTGAATGGTGTCAAGCATCTGCTTCACCTCGTTGGCAACGTTGTCGATGGCGACAAACGTTTTTCCACCGCGGGGGCCATCGCGGCCGAGGATATCGCGCCGTGCGAGGACAACCTGGTCTTTCTGCAAGTCTCGGGGGCCAATCTCGATGCGCAGTGGCACACCTTTGAGCTCCCACTCGTTGAATCGCCAGCCGGGAGAGTAGTCATGCCTATCGTCAACGTGATACCGAACGCCGTCTAACGTTTCGCAGATTTTGGCAACCGCATCCATGACAGCTTGCTTGTCGTCCTCTCGGTTTTTCGGCGTGATTGGGACGATGACGAGTTGTGTCGGCGCGAGGCGTGGGGGAAGCACTAACCCCTGGTCATCGCCGTGCGCCATGATAATCGCGCCTATCATGCGAGTGCTAACACCCCAACTGGTTGTCCAGCAGTGCTGCTGCTTCTGGTTTGCATCCAGATATTGAATGTCAAACGCTTTGGCGAAGTTTTGCCCGAGGTCGTGCGAGGTACCGGCTTGGAGCCCGCGCTTGTCGCCCATCATCGCCTCGATGGTGTAGGAAGTCAGCGCACCGGGAAACTTCTCGCTCTCACTCTTGCGACCGGGGATGACCGGAATCGCGGCTTCGTTGACAGCGAAGTCGGTGTAGATATCAAGGATGCGCAGGGTTTCTTCTTTCGCTTCCGCGTGTGTGGCGTGCGCCGTGTGCCCTTCCTGCCAGAAAAACTCCATCGTCCGGAGGAAAAGCCGGGGCCGCAACTCCCACCGCACCACGTTTGCCCACTGGTTGATGAGCACCGGCAGGTCGCGGTAGGACTGGATCCACTGGCTATACATATAACCGATGATAGTCTCCGAGGTCGGACGGACGACAAGCGGTTCATCCAACTTTTTGCCACCGCCGTGTGTGACAACGGCGAGTTCGGGTTTGAAACCTTCAACATGCTCCGCTTCCTTCTCAATGAAACTCATCGGGATGAAAAGGGGAAACGCTGCGTTTTGGTGTCCGGTGGCTTTAAATCGGGAGTCAAGTTGTTCTTTAACGTTCTCCCAAAGCGCGAAGCCGTAGGGGCGTACCACCATGCATCCGCGCACGGGCGCGTAATCCGCCATCTCCGCCTGCCGGATGACCTGGGTATACCATTTGGCGTAGTCTTCACTACGAGGAACAATTTTGTTGAACATTCTTTTTTATTGTCGCAAAGCGTTCGGTTAGGGTTTCTGAGGCAGAAGCGTTTTCTTGCCAGGGCCGCTTACGCCGTTGGCGTAAGCTCGGTTTTTGATTAGTGGCTTCATCGTTTGTCTGTTAACGCGGCGATGCCGGGGAGCGGTCTGCCCTCCAAAAACTCAAGAGAGGCTCCGCCGCCTGTGGAGATATGCGTCATCTTGTTGGCAACGCCCGCCTGTTGGATTGCCGCGACGCAGTCGCCACCGCCGATGATGCTCATTGCGTCGGATTCGGCGATACGCTTGGCGACGGCAATAGTGCCTTGCGCGAACCGCTCAAATTCGTAGACACCGAGTGGGCCGTTCCAGACTACGGTTTTGGCGGCGGCTATCGCTTCACCGAAGGCATCAACCGTCTGCGAACCGATGTCCATGCCTTGCCAACCATCGGGGATATGCCCGCTGTAAGCAAGTTGGGATTCGGTTTCCGCGTGAAACGCGCTACCGACAATGTTGTCCAGCGGTAGGAGGACGGTGTTAGCAAACCGGTCCTGTTCAATAAGCGATTTCGCAACGTCAAGTTTCTCCGTTTCAACGAGCGAATCGCCGACAGGCAGCCCCATCGCCGCGAAGAACGTGTAGGCCATGCCGCCGCCAATCAGAAGGCTATCCACGTTGCCTAGCAAATTCTCAATCAGCGTAATTTTGTCCGATATCTTCGCACCACCGAGGATGGCAACATAAGGACGTTCGGGGTTATCCAGAGTTGTGCTAAGATAATAAATTTCGCGCGCCATCAAGAAACCGGCGGCGCATGGGTTCAGGTAGTGCGTCACGCCTTCCGTTGAGGCATGGGCGCGATGCGCCGTGCCGAACGCATCGTTGACGTAAACGTCCGCGCAGGAAGCAAGTTGTTTCGCAAATTCGGCATCGTTGGCTGTCTCTTCTGCATAGAAACGGATGTTCTCAAGGAGCAGGACATCGCCATCTTCCAACGACGCGGTGGCATTTTGCACTGCTTCGCCGATGCAATCGCCGACGTGCGCGACGCGCCTGCCAAGCCGCTTACTGAGTGCCTCGGCGAGGGGGGCTGTGGAGAGTGCAGGCGTTCTCCCCGCCGGTCTCCCCAAGTGCGTCACGAGGACGATTTTCGCGTTCCGATTGATGAGTTCCAAGAGCGTCGGCAGCGCCGCGGTGATACGGGTTTCATCGGTGATGTGTCCATCTTTCATTGGCACATTGAAATCCACGCGCACCAGCACCCGCTTCCCTGAAACATCTACATCGCTTAATCCCAGTTTATCCATAATGCTATCTGTCCCGATGTCCCGGTAGGAGAGCCCCCCCGCGTCTCGCTGGCTTTCTCAGTAGGAGAGCCCTCCCGCGTCTCGATGGCTTTCTCCTTTAGGCTGCAGTCGCCGCAGCGTTTATCCGTAATGCTATCTGTCCCGATGTCCCAGTAGGAGAGCCCTCCTGGTCTCGATAGCTTTCTCAGTAGGAGAGACCTCCTGGTCTCGCTGGCTTTCTCAGTAGGAGAGATCTCCCTGTCTCGATGCTCCTTCTTCCCAGTAGGAGAGCCCTCCTGGTCTCGATGGCTTTCTCAGTAGGAGCACCCTCCCGCGTCTCGCTGGCTTTCTCCTTTAGGCTGCAGTCGCCGCCGCCACAGCCAATTGCGCCGCATCCGCAAGCCCCTCCGCTGATTGAACGTTCATCTCTGAATCGGCGATAATCTGTTTGCCGAGTTCCACGTTCGTGCCTTCCAACCGCACCACCAATGGCACATTGAGCGAAACCTGCTTGGCTGCCTCAACGATACCGTTCGCAATCGTGTCGCATTTCATGATACCGCCGAAAATGTTGACGAGCACCGCCTTGACGTTCTCATCGGCGAGGATGAGGCGGAAGGCGTGCGCGACTGCCTCTGTCGAAGCACCGCCGCCGACATCCAAGAAATTCGCCGGCTCTCCGCCGTGCTGTTTGATAATGTCCATCGTCGCCATGGCGAGCCCGGCACCGTTCACCATGCACCCGATATTGCCATCAAGCCGAATATAACTGAGACCGGATTCGCTTGCCTCCAATTCGCGAGCGTCTTCTTCGTGCGGGTCGCGCATCGCAGCGAGCTCTGGGTGCCGCCAAAGCGCGTTATCGTCAAGGTTCACCTTGGCATCGACAGCGGCGATGTCCAGTCCATCGCCCGTTTTAACAATCGCCAACGGGTTAATCTCCACGAGCGAGCAATCGCATGCGGTAAAGGCATCGTAAAGCGACAGGATGAGTTGCGTTGCCTTCGGGATGAGTTCGCGATAGGCTTCGTCAGTGATGAGCCGATACGCAAACTGCCGCGCTTGAAATGGCGTTAATCCGAACGCCGGATCGAGTTGTGTCCGAATAATCTTTTCGGGAGTCTGCGCCGCGACTTCTTCGATGTTGATGCCCCCTTCGGCGCACCCGATTAAAGCGAGCTGCGAAATCTCTCTGTCAACGAGGATGGCGAGGTAGAACTCTTTATCTAAGTGCACCGCTTCGGTGACAAGCACCTGCCGGACGAGTTTCCCTTCCGGTCCCGTCTGCGGCGTGATAAGTTGCATGCCGAGGATATTTTCTGCTTGTTGTCGGACTTCGGCGGGTGTTTTAGCCAATTTTATGCCGCCGCCCTTTCCGCGGCCACCGGCATGAATCTGCGCCTTCACGATGAACTGGGCACAGCCGAGCTCCCGTGCGACAGTTTCTGCTTCGTCCGGTGCCTCGGCGACACCGCCGGGTGGCATGCTGACTCCGTGGGATTTCAGGATTTCTTTTGCTTGATATTCGTGGATGTTCATGAAACGTATGCTCCTTATAAAATATTATACCACATTTGCGGGTGGATTGCAAATTTTTATTGAGGACGCGATGCCTTTGCTGTCTGAATCAGGATGCCTTATTGCCAAAAACTTGACAATTCTGTTCGGAGAGGGTATAATATGATATTAACGGAGTTCGCTTGAGGGAGCAAAGGTGAACAAAAATGAAATCTACTGATAAAGTCAAATCGCTCAGTCTGAGTGATAAGGATACGCTCACTAGAGCCTATGTCTATCGCGGGCTGGCTTATTACCAGAAAGGCGAGCATGTCCGAGCGATTGAGGACTTTAATAAGGCACTAGAACTCTTCCCAGATTTTCGCTGGGCCTATGGTTATCGCGGACTGGCTTACTTCAAAAAAGGTGAACTAGACCTTGCCATCAAGGATTTTACCAAAGTGATGGTTCTGGAACCGAACCGTGCCGATCTTGCCGATGCCTATTACCATCGCGGACTGGCTTATTCCGATAAAGGCGAAGTGGACCTTGCGCTCAAGGACTGTAGCCGCGCGATAGAGCTCTCCCCCTATTACGCCGCTGCACACACCTATCGCGGGCTCATTTACTGCGACACCGGTGACTTTGACAAAGCGATTGCTGACTTTAGTCAGGCGATACTCGGAAATTCTGTCAACGCCTACTATCACCGCGGCATCGTCTGGCTGCGCTTGCAGCAGTGGGAGAACGCCCGCGCTGATTTCGCAACCGCAGGAAAGAAGAAGTTGGATATCGTCGCCGAGTTCCGGCGCGAGTTCGGCGACGTGCCGGCCTTTGAACGGGAGTTTGGCGTGTGTCTGCCACCCTCCATCGCCGATATGCTGACAGATGCGTAGCGGCGCGAATTGCAAAAAAACTTGACATTTCCGACCGCGGATGGTATCATTTCACATTATTTGAAGGTTGGGTTCGTGACAAGTTGCTGCTGAGGGGCGGCACTCGGACCCATACCTTAAGAGGCGCGAAAACCGAAAAATCAACTGATGCTTCCCGTGAATTACAAGATGCAATCTACAATCATCGTCGGACAGGCCCGCTTATTCCTACTTGGCTTTACAAACGCAATAGGAAAGAGATGGAAAAACAGATGAAGGCAGTCGCAAAAAAAATGGTGAAAGATGCCTTGAAGTCCATAGAATAGTGAACATCGGAGAAGCTTAGAACCGTTTCGCTGCAACTCTAGGTTAGCCTGTTCTGGCTCTATATAAACGACTATATCCCATTCGGTTGCCCGGGAACCGCAATCTCCGAATCACTTGTACAACGAATCTCGATCAGGACTGGGGAAACTCCATAATGAATTTTCAGAAATTTTCCCGGGGAAAAAGTTTGACTTCAAATACATTTTGTGGTATAATTAAACGTACGCAGGTGACAAATCAAAGCACATCTAGCCGGACGTGGTATACGCCGCCGTTTTCTTCTAGGTGTGCAAACTGGAATAACATCTCAGAAATTCGGTTCCATAACCGGCAAGGAAAGGAGTGACGTTATGGCATTTAAAACGGCCGACGAAAATTTATGGCTCCGTCGCGAGTTCAAAGATAACTCCGGACCCATCAGCGAACTTCGACTGAAAATTCCAACTTTCACGAGATCGCCTTTTCACATCGGTGCGGGTGTGAACGAATACCTAGATCTCATCGCGCGCGATCCCTTGGGTGAAGTCGGTATCGGGGATGAGGTTAATCCCGAGAATAGCATCCGTATACCCGTTGCTGCGGTTACAAACAACAACTATAAACTTGTTCAACATCACGAAGTTCTTGACAGCGTGTTGAACGCGTTAAGGGTAGTCAGCGAATCTAGGCGAACAAACGTAGCTCCTGAGGAGAACACTCTCGTGCTGTTAGGAGGCCTTTTTGGAACCCGCAAAAAAGAGACTACCGATTTAGAGTCTCTTCAGGCGAAGTTGCGCCTTTCCAAATACGGCGCGCGTATGTGGATGAGTTTTCTCGTACCCGATTACAAGTTTGATCCGGGAGATGAACGTCCTGTAACGCTCAGGGTGGATTGCCTTAATTCCGTAGATCGGAGCATTGCAGTGAAGATTCGCCTATTTTTGTCTCGTAAGGATTTTGAATGCGACACTTTTGTTGCCAGACTCAGTAGAAACCATGACCAGTCGCTGGGAGATGGGGCAATCGAAAAATTCTTAAATAAGGAATTGGGCCAACTGTCAACAAAAAAGTGGTTCAACACCTCTGTCTCTAATGATAAAGTTGATAACTGGATTCAGACGACTGTGGCGGAAAAATGGGGTAAGAATGCGGTCGCGAGAGCGTATCAACTTATTAAGGAACTTGAACGCAAGGCGGCGGAGCATCGGAAAAGCATTGCGGAGCATCGGAAAAGCATTGACGAGTTAGGGTCTCGTTTCTCCGACGAACCGGGTGAGAAAAAAGCCTTCCTGCTCCGTCGCATGCTAAGCTTGATCACCCAAGCAGAAAGGACATCAGAGATGCAAGAGGCACGGCTGGGGCAGATTTCCGAAATGATGGATGAGTTGCTAAACGACGAATAACCGCCCACACGGGTATCAATACGGGCGGATATAGAAATTCATCCTTACCCTCGTAGTGCGCGCACTCCTTCAGAAAAAGGAATTCGTTCAGCAGGCATTAACGTCGCTTGCAATCGGCCTGCACAAACCGTCAAACCGATACACCCAAGCATTGCGGCGTTTGCATACTATGGGTATTATAATAGAGGACAATACAATGTCAAGAACAATGAAGGATACGCAGGAGGCCATTTACAAAAACCAACTGGCCTCATACGTGAAAACTCTCGTTTCGGCTATAGATGCAGCAAGCGATTTCAATCTTGTTCTAGTCGAAAGTGACTGGCCCTGGTTTGAGATTTCAATGGAATACCCACCTTACGACAGCGTGGAAGAATTCCAACGACGCATTTCCGCCGACGAAGCTGGGGCAGTTGCGAGGAACATCTATTACAACATAAAGGATTTGTTCGGGGAGGACTACGCCGAGCAAATTCATGTGTATCATCTTCCTGGAAACGCTTCTGGTTATCGGGAAGAGATCCGCAAGAGCTGGGGGTCCGATGCCATCGTAATGTACAAAAAACTCTATGTCAAGATAGGTTTCTTTGAGAAACCATCGTGGTAGAGCGCGCGAGGGAAGCCAGGATTTAAAAGGGTTTGCATTCAGGGTGTTTGGAAAGAATCCGCGCTTTTCCGAACACCCGCACAATCCCCAACCCCCTCCAGCAACTCACCAATACTCTCCCCCAACACCGGATGCACAACCGCCGCCGCAATCTCCGCAAAAGGCACCAGCACAAATCGACGACGATGCATCTCCGGATGTGGAAGGATAAGCCCCTCCTCACGCAAACACACATCTCCATAGATTAACACATCTAAATCGATTTCGCGCGGACCCCAGCGGATACGATGTTGTCTACCTACCGCTCTCTCAATCTCTTTCAAGGTGTGCAGCAGGCAGTGCGGAGAGAGAGACGTTTGTACTTCGGCGACTCCGTTGAGAAACTGTCCCTGCTCTTCATAGCCCACCGGCGCGGTTTCGTAGAGGGAGGAGACCTTTTGCAAGATAACACCCTCCACTGCCGCGAGGCGATGGAGGGCATTGCGGATATAGGCACGTCTGTCGCCGATGTTGCTACCGAAGCCGATGTATGCGAGTTTTTTGTATTGGCGCGAAGCGTCCGATAAGCATTCTTGTGCAATCACGTCTCTCTCCGCTGAACCGCATGCGCCGTTGTTGCATCCTGCTTTCCCGTTCCTTACTCACCGTAGCGCGAGGGGCTGTCCCTCGCGATCGGAACGGATAGGGGCGACAGCCGTTTTTACAGTTTGCGGATGGCGATGGAGGTGTTATGTCCGCCGAACCCGAACGCATTGGAGAGCGCAACGTTTACTTTTGCATCACGACTCTCATTCGGGACATAGTCCAGGTCGCACGCTTCATCCGGCACTTCGTAGTTGATGGTGGGCGGCAAGAAGCCTCTCGCCATGCCACCTAAGCAGGCGATGAGCTCTACCGCTCCCGCCGCGCCGAGCAAATGCCCAACCATCGATTTCGTTGAGCTGATGGGAACCTCGTAAGCGCGCGCACCGAAAAGGGTTTTGATGGCGTTCGTCTCCGCGATATCCCCGATGGGAGTAGAGGTGCCGTGCGCGTTGATATAGTCAACGGCATCTATCGGGAGTTGCGCATCTTGCAGTGCGAATTCCATCGCCTTCGCCGCGCCCTCGCCGTTTTCAGGCGGACTCACCATGTCGTGAGCATCGGATGTCATCCCGAATCCTGCGACTTCGGCATAGATATGCGCACCACGCTTTTTAGCATGCGTCAGGGATTCAAGAATAAGGATGCCCGCACCATCGCCCATGACAAAGCCATCCCGGTCTTTGTTGAACGGGCGCGAGGCGCGCTCAGGTTCATGGTTACGGGCGGACATGGCGCGCATCGAACAGAACCCCGCGAACGACAGCGGCGTAATCGCAGACTCAGCACCGCCGGTAAACATCACATCGGCATGTCCCTGCTGAATGAGGCGAAACGATTCACCGATGGAGTGGTTCGCTGTCGCGCAGGCAGTCACCGAGGCGGAGTTCGGGCCCTTGAGGTTAAAATGGATAGAGACTTGCCCCGCCGCCATGTTGATAATCATGAACGGCACGAGGAAAGGGCTGACGCGCTTAGGGCCCCTTTCGACCAGGATTCTAGCGTTTTCCTCAAGCACGCCGATGCCGCCGACACCGGAACCGATTTGGACACCGGCACGGTAAGGGTCGAGTTTATCGAGCACCAAACCGGCATCTTCGCGCGCCATGGTCGCGGCGGCAAGCGCATACTGAATGAAAAGCGGGAATCGAGCGGCCGCTTTTCTATCCATATACACAGCAGGCTGGAAATTCTTAACCTCGCCGGCTATCTGGGTGCGAAAATCGGTGGCATCAAAATAGGTTAAAGGTCCGATTCCGTTTTTACCGGTGGCAAGCGCATCCCAATATTCATTTTTCGTGTTGCCGATTGCGTTGACAACGCCGATTCCTGTAATAACTACACGCTCCACGAGACCGATCCTTTGGAAGACTGCGCAGTGGCAGGCGAGTGCGGGAACCGAAGCTCCCACACGACAGAGGTTTCAGGCTATGGGGTTGAAACGTTAGGCTGACGCGTCCCGGGTCGTTCAAGCGCGCTTACAACGCGCGCCTACCGCGATGGCTTGCGTCAGGCCTAGCGTCAAACAACTGAACCACAGCGGGTTCCGACATGCGTAGGTGCGATGCCCCTGCGGGGCCCTACCCATGTTCGTCAAGATACTTGAGTGCGTCTTGAACATTCTGGATTTTCTCGGCTTCGCTGTCGGGGATTTCAAGATCGAATTCCTCTTCCAGGGCCATCACTAGCTCCACGGTGTCAAGCGAATCTGCCCCGAGGTCTTCCATAAAGGAAGCGTCTGGGGTAACGCTAGCCTTCTCAACACCGAGTTGTTGCGCGATAATTTCAATAAGGCGTTCCTGATTTGCTGCCATAATCGGTTGTGAATCTCCTCTCTTATTTATCAAGCGTCTCGAGGCCTGATGAAGAATCAGTAAATCATCGGTTCATTTCGGTTCATCGTGGCGGGCGGAAACCATAGACATCCGCCCTTACCGTCACAGCACGTGCCCGATTTCATTCTGAAACTTCATATAGCCCCGCTCTGTTTTTCCGGTAGGTGCGCGTTAGAAGCGCGGGGTAACACGCGCGGTTCCAAACCGCGCCGCCGGTAATTCTTCAGCTACATCACCATGCCGCCATCAACGTGGAGGGTTTGGCCGGTGATATAACGTGCGGCATCGGATGCCAAAAAGCAGACAGCGTCTGCCACATCTTCGGGGCCACCAAAACGCCGCAACGGAATCAGATCAAGCAGTTGGTTCTGATGCTGTTCCGGTATTTGTGCCGTCATGTCGGTAGTAATGAAGCCGGGGGCGATAGCGTTGACGGTAATCCCGCGCACGCCCACTTCTCTCGCGATAGTCTTGGTGAAGCCGAGGATGCCTGCCTTCGCGGCGGCGTAACTCGCCTGCCCCGGGTTGCCCATGACACCGATAACCGACGAAATGTTGATAATCCGGCCGCTTCTCTGACGAATCATGGGACGAAGCACCGCGCGCGTGCAATACATCGTGCCAGTGAGGTTCGTCTGCAAGACAGCATCCCAGTCCTCATCTTTCAGGCGCATGAGCAGCGTATCGCGGGTAATCCCGGCGTTGTTTACCAGAATATCGATTTGTGAAAACCTACCCAGCGTCGTCTTGACGAGTGCCTCCACGTCCCCTTTTCGGGAGATGTCCGCTGCAGTGGATATCGCCGTGTATCCCTCGCTATTCAAAGCATCGGCGATAGCGGCGACTGCCTCATCGGAACGCGAGCAGATGACTACGTTTGAGCCGGCTTCGCACAACTTGCGTGCAATCGCAGCACCGATGCCCCGCGAGGCACCTGTGACAATTGCGGTTTTTCCTGTCAACATCTTTTGTCTATTCCTGAATCTTTTCCAATGCCCCTTTGAGGCTTTCAACATCCTCAACGTTCACTGCAACGCTGCCACGTACTGTGCGATTCACGAGCCCTGACAAGACCTTCCCCGGACCCACTTCCACGAAGTGTGATATGCCCGACGCGGCAAGCGTCTGCAGCGATGTTTCCCACTGAACCGGTGCCGTTATCTGCCGAAACAGAAGCCCCTGGATTTCTGCGGCATCCGAGGCGAACGCGCCTGTCACGTTCATCGCCACCTCTAACTGCGGCGGATGCAACTTCACACCGTTAAGCACAGGCCCGAACTCTTTTTGCGCGGGCTCCATCAACGGCGAATGAAACGCACCGCTTACCGGCAACGGACGACATCGGCGCGCGCCAATTTCGGCACTGGCGAGTGCCACGACGCGAGTGACAGCATCAACCTCGCCTGAAATTACCAATTGCCCAGGGCAGTTGTAATTCGCGATGTTGACGATACCACCGGCTTCCTCACACAATTTTTGTAGGCGTTCCGCTTCCATGCCGAGGATAGCGGCCATCGTGCCTTTCCGCTTTTCTCCTGCTGCTGCCATCGCTTGCGCCCGCGCGCGCACTAACGTCAGGGCATCGGAAAAGCCAAGCGCACCGACAGCGACAAGGGCAGCATACTCGCCTAAACTATGTCCCGCTACTGCCTTCGGCACAACACCGAGGTGGTTAAGTACGCGCAAGGTGGCAACGCTGCACGTCAAAATAGCGAGTTGCGTATTTTCTGTCTGCTTTAACGCCGCCGCCGGTCCTTGGAAACAGAGGGTGCTGAGCTGTCGCGAGCCGACTCTGGCATCTGCCTCATCGAAAACGGCGCGTGCAATCGGATATTCTTGCGCGAGTGCCGCGCCCATGCCCACCTGCTGCGAACCTTGTCCTGGAAAAATAAAGGCGATTTGCGTCATTTTCTTACAACCGCAGAAGGGTGCTGCCCCATGTCACACCCGCACCAAACGTTACGAGCAGAATCAGGTCACCGGGTTTGGCGCAGCCTTCGCGAATCGCTTCGTCAAGCGCGATAATTACTGTTGCCGCGGAGGTGTTCCCGTATTTGTCAACGTTGACATACACCTTCTCGCGCGGCACGCCGAGTCTGTCGCCGACTGCCTCAATGATGCGCAGGTTCGCTTGATGCGGAATCAGCAGATCTATCTCCTCTACGGTGACGTTTGCTTGCCGAAGAACGCGCTGCGCCGCCTCTGGCATGAGCCGCACACCGAGTTTGAACACTTCCCTGCCATTCATCTGGATTTTGTCCAACTTCCGGTCGAGCCCCTCAGCCGTCAGCGGCATGCGTGAACCACCGGCAGGGATGCCGAGCAGGTTAATGTCCGCATAATCCCCATCGGAGCCGATGTAAGAGGCGAGGATGCCCTTCGGTTCTTCAGTCGATTGGACAACAGCCGCACCCGCGCCATCGCCGAAGAGGACGCACGTACTTCTATCTTTCCAGTCAATGATATTGTTGAAAACTTCACCGCCGACGACAAGAATGGTATCATAACGTCCAGACTTAATCAAGCCATCCGCCAAATCGAGGCCGTAGAGGAAGCCGGCGCAGGCGGCGGAGATATCCATCGCCGATGCGTTTTTCGCACCGATGCCTTTCTGGACATAGCACGCGGTTGACGGAAAAAAGGTGTCTGGTGTCACGGTAGCGACGAGGATCATCTCGATGTCAACCGGATCGATCTGCGCGCGTTTGATGGCGCGGCGGGCGGCTTGGACACTGAGGTCTGACGTGGCGGTGTCGTCTTCAGCGATGCGCCGCTCCGAAATGCCCGTGCGCTGACGGATCCACTCGTCACTGGTATCCACCATCTGCTCGAGGTCAAAATTGGTGACAACCTTCTCAGGAAGGTAGGCACCTGTCCCTGTAATCGTTGCGTATCGAGGTTTTTGTGTGGACATGAATTTGTAGTTTCCACGCCGGCAAGCCGGGCGACCTTCACATCGCCCGTCTCCGCCGAACCGGGGTTAGACATCCTCAGCGGATTTTAGCACAGGTCTGCCGTTGTAATACCCACACTCGGAACAGACACGATGGGAGATCAGCATCTCCCCACAATAGGAACAAACGCTGATAGCTTTCTCGAGGAGCGCGTGATGGCTCCGCCGCATTTTTTTCTTGGATTTAGACGTTCTCCGTTTCGGATGCGCCATGAAGGTTCCCTCCTAAAAGTTAGCAGAACAAACCGGTAGGCGCGGTTTGCAACCGCGCAAAATTACGTCTATGCAGAAATTACGTCTATGCAGAAATTACGCCTATGCAAAAATTACGCCTATGCAAAAATTACGCCTATCCTGCAGGTTAATCTTTGTTGGATGCCGCGTCGGTACCCGGCAACATCTGCGCGAGGACAGCAAATGGATTTCGCGCCGCCGGGACAGACGGTTCCTCTATTATCTCGCAGTCACACGCGCCTTCATTAAGTTCGGCTCCACACTGCGAGCAGAGTCCTTGGCAGTCTTCGGCACACAGGGGCCAACTCGGTACCTCAAGCACAAGTGCTTGCCGCACATCTTCGGAAAGATCCAAGGTGTCCCCATCATAGTATCGTTCATCGCTGAGTGCTTCTTTCGGCGCCTCGCCGGGGCAAAACAGCACGCCGATTTCTGTGGCAACGTCAACCTCAAACGAGTTGAGGCAGCGTCCGCACTGCACGGAAATCACGGAGGTGATGTCCGCTGTCACATAGAAATTGTCGGCATCCTGGCGGAGTAGACTGATTGTGCATGCCAGGGGACGAATAAATCGTGCCTCGTCAAAGACAAGTTTGAGATTCTCGCAGGGCACGAGTACTTCGTAAACCTTGAAATCCTCGTGCAGGAGTGCCTTAACGTCAAATACCAACGTGTCTTTCATGTTTTTTCTCACATAAGGCGCGTTTAGCAACGAACGTTTTTTGCCAGAACTGCTTGCGATGTTTCGGTTTTTGTTTCCGAGCCCCTTAAAACGCGACTTCTTCTTCAATTCTGATGAGGTGCGCGTTGCCTTCAACCTCTTCAAGCGTGTAGATCTGCGCCAGCGCGGTCTTCATATTTTTCTCACGCGCCGTGTGTGTCAACATCACGAGGGACACGGTATCAATGCCGTGCGGGTCCTTCTGGATGACAGAGGCGATGCTGATATCGCAATTACCCAGAATAGTGCCGATTTTGGCTAAGACACCCGGCCGGTCTGCCACGACGAAGCGGAGGTAATACCGCGTCTCAATCTCGTCAATCGGACAGACTGAGACTTCCGCCTCCGAATCGGCAATCCATGCTTGGGAAATCGGTGGGCTGACTCCCTGCTGCACCGATTTCGCCGCGTCAATAATATCGGCGACAACCGCGCTGGCAGTCGGCATTTCGCCGGCACCCTGTCCGTAGAAGAGCGTCGGGCCGACAGCATCACCAATGACACAGACAGCATTGAACGCGCCGCCGACGTTCGCCAATAAACTCCGTTCCGGCAAAAGCGTCGGATGCACACGCGCTTCCACGCGATTCCTATCAGTTAACTTCGCAATAGCGATGAGTTTAATGACATAGCCGAGCTCGCTCGCATACTGGATTTCTTTCTGAGTGATGTTAGTGATACCCTCAACGTAGAGTTCTTCAAGCGAGAGGTTGCTGCGATAGGCGAGCGCGATGAGCAAAATCAGTTTCTGGGCGGCATCAATGCCACCAACGTCAAGCGTCGGGTCTGCCTCGGCGTAGCCCTTGTCTTGCGCCGCTTTCAGCACGTCAGCGAAGTCTACCTCACGCTCGTGCATCTCGCTCAAGATGTAGTTGCACGTGCCGTTGACGATACCGTAGAGCGAACGAATCTGATTGCCGGCGAAGCTCTCCTGTAGCGTTTTGATAATCGGGATACCACCGGCGGTGCTCGCTTCAAAATTGAGGCTCACCTGATGTTGCGAAGCGAGTTGAAACAGTTCGGCACCATGTTCCGCCAAGAGAGCCTTGTTCGCGGTGACAACATGCTTGCCGTTTTGGAGCGCGCGGCTGATGAGCGCGCGCGCGCCCGAAACACCGCCGATGAGCTCAACAACGATGTCGATGGACGGATTGTCTACCACCTCAGCCGGGTTGGTAGTTAAACAGTCCGAGGGCAGCGTCACTCCGGGCCGCGAGGCGGGGAGCGTCTGTTTCACGATTTTCTTCAGGCATAACTGCGTGCCACTATTTTTCGCGATGAGAGCATGCTGGTTCACAAGGATTTTGGAGACACCCGTGCCGACGGTGCCCCATCCTAAAATGCCCACATTAATACAAGGTTTATCCACAACCGCTCCTATAGACGTAGTGTTCTGCTATGAATACTGATAAATCGGGGCGACTGGATTCGAACCAGCGACCTCTTGAACCCCATTCAAGCGCGCTTCCGGGCTGCGCCACGCCCCGTTCACAAATGGATTATGCTTAATTATACCACAAATCCACGTGAATGTCAAATTAAAAAATAAAAATTTGACAGATACCTGTCAATTGTGGTATAATTAAAATAGCATTCTGCGTGAGATACCTGCATGATTACAAAAAATATGAGACTCATGGAACAACTCCACTTTAACTATCGGGATATTTTCCGAAGTATCCGCTACGGATTCAGCGGGCGAAAAATGGCGGTGCATTTTGTCGGGATTCTCCTCGCCTATGGGCTATACGAAACTTTGGTGTATCTCAGCCTTTTTATCGGGGGAGTGACGGGTGCCGCGCAAGCATTTTGGAACGCGCACGCACTCAACCCCTTCACACCCTTCGCCGATGAAGGACTGACGAACGTGACGCGTGTTGCAATGTGGATAGGGGTGGTGTGTTTCGCAGGCATCTTTTTTCTCGCAAGCACGATTGCCGCTAAAATTACGATGGAGCAACTCCGAGGCGACTACTTCTTATCGGTGGGAGATGCCGCACAGTTTCTCAAAACGCGCTGGAAAACCGTCCTCGGCGCGTTCATCGGGTTAATCCTCATCTTCTGTTTTCTGGCGTTGATACCGCTCAGCATCGCGGCACTCGGAAAAATCCCAGGGGTGGGCACACCGATGCTCATGCTTGCAGCGGTGTTGATGCCCATCGGCTTTTTACTCGGGTTGCTCATAGCGTTCATCTGCGTCGTTCTCATCGCGAGTCTGTTCTTTGTACCAGCGGTTGTCGCCGCCACAGGCGCAGACGCGTTTGAGACAATCTACCAGCAGTTTGCAATTGTCTGGCATCAACCGTGGCGGATGATAGGGTATGAAGTGCTACTATTCGTTCTCAAACTCATCTTCGTGCCAATTTGGGGGTTTTTCTGCCTCTGCGGCGTTGCCATCGTCTTGCTACCGATTGGGTACCTGCACTCGGATGAAATGACGAAGGTGCTTAGCATCGCGAACGAGTGGCTCGATGGACTGCTATTTTTGCCCACCACGCTACCGAATGACGGGAATGCTTTCTGGACTACGGCGACAGCCGGCCTCTTCACAATCGGGACGATAAGCGTTGTATGCCTGGTTATCGCTTACCTGTTCTCAATCGCTTCCGCGGGAAACGCGGTGATTTACACCCTCTTGCGCAAGCGGATTGATGGACAGAATCTGTTAGAACCCCTAAGCGGTGAATAATACCAAATTAACCGCTGTAGTTCAGGCTCGCCTGCCACCTCATTGGGTATAACGAAAAATAGCGAAGGCACACCCCGCGTGAGCCGATACGCAGAGCAGGTTACCCTGCCAAGATAAACTTGACCGGATGCTTGGCACCACTACAGAATACGAAAAATAGCGAAGGCACACCCCGCGTGAGCCGATACGCAGAGCAGGTTACCCTGCCAAGATAAACTTGACCGGATGCTTGGCACCACTACAGAATACGAAAAATAGCGAAGGCACACCCCGCGTGAGCCGATACGCAGAGCAGGTTACCCTGCCAAGATAAACTTGACCGGATGCTTGGCACCACTACAGAATACGAAAAATAGCGAAGGCACACCCCGCGTGAGCCGATACGCAGAGCAGGTTACCCTGCCAAGATAAACTTGACCGGATGCTTGGCACCACTACAGAATACGAAAAATGTGGAGACACCATGGTTCAAAAATACCTAAGCAAGGTTTTTGGCAGCAAGGAAGAACGGGATGTCAAACGCTACCGTGCCCTTGTTGAGGCGATAAACCAGCGCGAGCCGGAAATCAAGAAACTGACAGACGCGCAACTCCAAACAAAAACCCCAGAATTTCGCCAGCAGTTGGAGGCAGGCGCATCGCTTGACGAACTTTTACCGGATGCCTTCGCTGTCGTTCGAGAAGCAGCGATGCGGACGTTGAAGCAGCGCCACTACGATGTCCAACTCATGGGCGGCATCGCGCTCCACCAGGGCCAAATCGCCGAAATGCGAACAGGAGAAGGCAAAACCTTAACCTCAACGCTGCCTGTCTATCTGAACGCGCTCACCGGCAGAGGCGTGCATCTCGCCACCGTGAACGACTATCTCGCGCGCCGAGACGCTGAATGGATGGGGAAAATTTACAACTTCCTCGGACTCTCTGTCGGGCTCACGCTGAGCCAGATACCGCACGAACAGAAAATGCTTGGATACAAAGCCGATATTACCTACGGCGTTCACAGCGAATTCGGGTTCGATTACCTCTGGGACAACAAGGCGATGTCCCTTGACGCAAAGGTGCAACGCGAACATGTCTATTGTATCCTTGACGAAGTGGATAGCATCCTCATTGACGAAGCGCGCACGCCGCTTATCATCTCGGAACCCTCCGGAGAACCCCCCGAACTCTACAAACAGATTAACAGCGTTGTTGCACGGCTAGTGAAGGATCTCCATTTCCAGATCGACCAGCAGGGCAAGGCGCGCGGCAGTGTGACGCTTACAGACGAGGGAGTTGAAGAGGTGCAACGCCGACTCGGTGTCGACAACCTCTATGAACATACTAACATCGCGCTCGTCCATCACGTCAATCAATCCCTCACCGCACACAACCTTTACAAGCGAGATGTGGACTACCTCGTCGAGAACGGCGAAGTCCTCCTCGTCGATGAATTCACAGGCAGAAAGCAGATCGGCAGGCGGCTCAGCGAGGGGCTCCATCAGGCAATCGAGGCGAAGGAGCGCGTGCGCGTCGTGCAGGAAAGCCAAACCGGCGCAAAAATTACCTACCAGAATTACTTCCGCCTGTATGAAAAGCTGGCGGGGATGACAGGCACCGCGGCGACAGAGGCGAACGAATTCGCGCATATCTATAAACTCGATGTTGCTGTCATCCCAACGAATGAACCGATGATCCGGGCAGACCACGCCGACCAGATTTACAAGACCGAGGCGGCAAAATACGCTGCAGTCTTGAACGATATTATTGAACAGCATGAAAAGGGCCGCCCTATCCTCGTCGGCACGGTTTCGATTGAAAACTCCGAGAAACTGAGCAAAATGCTCCGGACGAAACAGCGGAACATCAAACATCAGGTGTTGAACGCGAAGGAGCACGCACGCGAGGCCGATATCATCGCGCAGGCCGGGGGACCCGGGGCCGTCACTATCGCTACCAACATGGCCGGGCGCGGGGTGGATATCCTCCTCGGCGGGAACCCTGAGGGCCTTGCCACGGAGATGTTGCGGAAGAAGAAGGTGAACGTCGACAAACTTCCGCCGGCATCCGAGGAATTTCAAACCGCGCTCGCCGAGGCCGAGGCAATTTGTACCGAAAACCGCGAAAAGGTCCTCGCCGCAGGCGGCTTGCATATCATCGGCACGGAACGACACGAATCTCGCCGCATTGATAACCAGCTCCGCGGCCGCTCCGGCAGGCAAGGCGACCCGGGCTCATCGCGCTTCTATCTCTCGCTCGAAGACGAACTGATGCGGAAATTTGGTTCCGAGCGGCTCCAGGGACTGATGACGCGCGTCGGAATGGACGAAGATACCCCCTTGGAGCACCCCTGGGTCTCGAAATCTATTGAGAAGGCGCAGACGCGCGTGGAGCAGATGCACTTTGAAATTCGCAAAAATCTGCTCAAGTTTGACGATGTCATGGACTCACAGCGCGATACTATCTATACGTTGCGCGATACCGTCCTCAGCGGGGACGATTTGAAAACTACCATCTGGGCGATGATCGAACGCGTCGTCGCCGATGGAATTGACGAGAATCTGCCGGAACGAGGCGGAAAAACGCTAGAAACCCCAGACAGATTCGCACAATGGTTAACGAATACCTTCCCTGTTCAGCCCGCGTGGAAGCACCCTTTGACGCAGGCGAATCCTGACGACATCCAAGCAGAGACACTAGACGCATTGCGAACCGTCTATGAACAGCGCGAGATGGAAATGGGTGCTGAAACGATGCGCCTCCTGGAACGCCTGCTCCTCTTGGATAGAATCGATAATCATTGGAAGGACCACCTCTACAACATAGACTACGTTGAAGAGGGTATCCGCTTTGGCGCAGGCTACGGCGGGAAAGACCCGATTGTCGTTTTCAAAAACGAGGCACTCGGTGTGTTTGAGCAAATGTATCGACACATTGAGGAGGAAGTGAGCGAATTCATCTTCAAGTCCCGGGTCAACACAGAAGCCCCGCGCCGCACGCCCGCGCGGCGTTCTGGCAGGCCCGGTGGCAGGCCGCGCCGGCCCATGCCGAAACAAAACGCTCCCGCTGACCCGGGCCCCGCCGAATTCGCATCGCAGCAGGCGATGGGCACCATGCCGAAAGTCGGCAGAAATGCGCCGTGTCCCTGCGGCAGCGGCCAGAAATACAAGCGGTGCCACGGCCGCTAATCGCGGCCGGAGACGCGAAGGAGAATAACTATGAATTCAGAAAAATCGTATGGACTCTCGGAAACGTTGCTTGAGATTCTGGCGTGCCCAGCGTGCAAAGGCGAGATAGCGCACGATGAAGCCGAAGAGAAACTGGTGTGCCAAGGCGAATGCCAGCGGCGTTATCCCATCCGCGATGGCATTCCGGTAATGCTCATCGACGAGGCGGAACTGCAGTCCTAGTGCCGTTTGTTGCTCCCTTGCCAAATGGATTGAGAGGTGTTATTATCAATCCCACGGCGAGACGCGCTCGAAAACGCCGCGCTGCAGTGCGCGATTGAAAAGGTCGATTCGATTTCGACCGGCACTTTGAGAGAATGGACATGAATGTGCTGATGCAATGAAAATCTTATTTTTAAGTCTGCGATGCCCGTATCCGCCGCACCGGGGGGACTGCATCCGGTCATACCACTTCATTAAGCATCTCTCGCAGCGACACTCGGTGACACTCGTCTATTTCGCAGCGTCAGCGGCGGACATCGCGGCGGCGAAGCATCTGCAAACTTATTGTGAGCGTGTCGCGTATGTGCCCTTCCGCCGGCCCTTCGCTCTGCTCAACACGGCGGTTCACTGTCTCTCGCGGCTGCCGCTTCAGGTGCATTATTGGTATTCGCCGCACATGCAGCGCACGATTAATAAACTCCTCGCAGCGGAACGGTTTGAGCTCATCCACGCGCAGTTGTTTCGGATGGGACAATACGTTACGGAAGCGCGAGCCCCCGCGAAAGTGCTGGATTTGTGCGATTCACTGGCACTCAATCTCAGCCGACGTGCAAATTTTGATTGCATACCAAAACGTTTTTTGGTAAAATTAGAAGAAAAACGGGTGCGCCGATACGAAGTGGACATCATGAAGGGCTTCGATTCCGGCACCGTCGTCGCCGATTTTGATAGGGACTACCTGCTCAAACAGGACGATAACTTGAATTTATCGGTTGTCCCGATGGGGGTTGACTTGGCGTATTTTGCACAAACCGCCGCTTGCAAACGCGCCCCCGCAAACTTGCTGTTCACCGGAACGATGAACTATTTCCCGAACGCGGATGCAGTGCTCTATTTCTGCCGGGAGATTTTCCCGCGCGTTCGGAAACGACACCCGGAAGCAACCTTCACTATCGTTGGGAGAGAACCGACAGAACAAATACAGCGGCTTGCCGCCCAGGAGGGAGTAGTGGTTACCGGCGCGGTGCCAGATGTCCGTCCCTATTTTGAGAAGGCATCGGTTTTTGTCGCGCCGCTGCGGGCCGGCTCCGGGATACAGACGAAAAATTTAGAAGCAATGGCAATGGGGGTGCCTGTCGTCACGAGCTCTGTCGGCGCGATGGGACTGTCAGCAGCCCTCGGCACCGAGCTGCTCGTTGCAGATACGCCTGAAACCTTCGCAGCACAGGTGAGTCAGCTCGTGGAGAACCGGGACTTGCGAGAAACCCTCGCCCAGGCCGGCAGGAAACGGGTTGAAACTACCTATAGTTGGCAAGTTATCGGCGCACATTTAGAAAAAGTTTACTCTGGCGCGCTTACCGGCGCGACGCGTCCTTAGCGAAACCAAATGGAAGCATACCAAATTGGTTTGAATCGTCTCGCGTCTGTAGGGCAAGAGCACCAGATTTTGTCCTGCATGTCATACAGGGAATGGCACTGAGCTATTCCCGGCTCAGCACCGGCCCGCCGATGTCACTAACATCGGCGGGTTGCGAGCCCGAACTATAGCGGTGAATTGCGTAGAACACGGCGCGCTCAGGCGAGCTCGCCCTACGACTGCAAACAGAAAAATGGGAGGCCCAAAATACAAAAGTCGAAAATCAAATGGAGCTCATCAGTTGTCATTGATGTGCTTATCGTGAATCTAGCGTTTCTATTGGCCTATTATACGTGCCGGCACTTGGGCTTCAATCTGTTAGCCCAACCCACGCCGCCGCTGCACCTGCTCGCGCGCTTCCCAGCAGACGTGATGTATGTCATTCTCGCAGGCGTTGTGACGATAGTCCGCGTCAGCCTGTTGCTCGGCTTTAATCTCTACAAGCCGATGTGGCGGTATGCCGCGGTGCAGGAGTTCCGCGCCTTAGCCGGGGCAATTGGCATTGCAACTGCCGTGCTCGTCGCCGGTGCCGTGCTCATGAAAATGGCTTGGATGCCTTTTCTCATCGATGGGCTCTATAACCTCGTGCTGCTCGGGTTTGCCAAATTCTCCTTTCAAATTATTGAGAGGAGCAAACGCGCCCACAAGGGAAAATCGCATCCCGATAGGGGGCGAAGTGTGCCACACATCAAAGTCCTCATCATCGGGGCTGGCGAAACAGGCATCGGCGTGCTCCGCGCGCTTCGGGAACACCCGCAGAAAGGATACCTCCCCATTGGATTCATTGACGATGACGCACGGAAGATTGGCAAAAGCATCGCCGGCTTGGAAGTGCTCGGAACGACGCGTGATTTAACCTATATTGCCCGAAAGCGCGAGATTCAGGAAGTCGTCATCGCCATTCCCTCCGCGCCCGGTGGAAAAGTTCGCGATATTATCCGCCAATGCGAATACCGGGGATGCCAATTCCGCATCGTCCCGAATATTCACGCTATCCTTGAGGGACGCGCCAGCATCAACCACATCCGAGAGGTGCGATTTGAAGATTTACTCAACCGCTCCACATCGCAGATGGACATCGCCGAGGTATCCAAATACCTTTCCGGGAAACGCGTCATGGTAACGGGCGCAGGCGGCTCAATCGGCTCCGAACTCTGCCGCCAAGTCGCCAAACTCAACCCAGAACTCCTTATGCTCTTCGGACGCGGGGAAAATAGCCTCTATCATACAGATATAGAGCTCCGGGAGTCTGAGCCGGCACTCAACCGGGCCGTCATTATTGGGGACATTCGCGATAACTCGAAAGTGTCGCAAATTATCCAAAAATACCGCCCGCATATTATCTTCCATGCCGCCGCGCACAAGCACGTCAAATTCATGGAGAATCACCCAGACGAAGCGGTGAAGAATAACATCCTCGGCACACAGAACCTGATTGACGCAGCGATAAAACACCACGTCGAAGCGTTCATCCTCGTCTCCTCCGATAAAGCCGTGAACCCGACAAGCGTCTACGGGGCCTCAAAACGCGTCACCGAGAAGTTAATTCAGTGCAAAGCGAAGCAAAACGGCACGCGGTTCATTGCAGTGCGGTTCGGCAACGTCATCGGCAGCCGAGCCAGTGTACTACCGAATTTCAAACGGCAGATTACGAAGGGAGGCCCCGTCACCGTCACGCATCGAGAGGCAACGCGCTACTTCATGACGATTCCGGAAGCGGTGCAACTGCTCATCCAAGCCGGTGCCATGGGGAACGGCGGCGAAATCCTGATGTTAGACATGGGGGAACCGATTAAAATCCTCGATCTGGCTCAAGACCTGATTCGGCTTTCCGGGCTCGAAGTGGACAGAGACATCAAAATCGCTTTCACCGGGTTAGAACCCGGTGAAAAGTTATATGAAGAGTTGCTAACACCTCAGGAAGGCGTGACAGCGACGAAGCATCAACGCATCTTCGTCGCGCAACTGGAAAAAATTGAGGAACGCCAACTCCTCTCCGGTATTGCGGCACTCTCGCAACTCGCCGATGAACTTGATACGGAGGGAATTGTCACCAAATTCCAAGAGCTCGTTCCGACTTATGAGCCGAACCGTGCATTCATCACGGAGAGCGATGCGGCGAACGCGTCCGAGATTCTTCAGTTCCCCACTGCCGATTTTGACGTAGGGCAGAGTGTTTACACTCTGCCCGAAGATGTGTTATTCGGTAAACCGAATAACACTGCGTCAAAATCGGAGGAAAAGCGCGCGAACACTGAGGAACCATCGGTGAGGAAAATAGCCGGCAAATGATAACGCAGAACCGACTCTATCTCCCAGCTCAAGGCCAACTCCGACACAAGCGCGCGTTCGACCTGGTTTTCGGCACAGTCGGACTCCTGCTGCTGTCCCCGCTCTTCCTACTCGGATGTGTGCTAGCGAAGGGGCAATCCGCC
Source organism: uncultured Poribacteria bacterium (assembly GCA_958296135.1). GTDB lineage: Bacteria > Poribacteria > WGA-4E > WGA-4E > WGA-3G > AGPOR5. The sequence goes on along the minus strand of CATQHZ010000001.1, from coordinate 672,891 downwards.
GGGCCCGTATTTTACAAGGCGAAACGGGTTGGCAAGGACGAAGTGCTTTTCGAGATGTATAAGTTCAGAACGATGGTAGTCAACGCTGATAGACTGGGAAGCAGTCTGACTACCTATCAGGACGCACGTATCACCCGCATCGGCCGGTTTTTAAGATGGACGAAATTGGACGAACTTCCGAACTTAATCAACGTTATCAAAGGAGAGATGAGCCTGATTGGCCCGCGCCCGGAGGCACCCATCTACGTTCAATCCTACACGCCGGCACAAAAGCAGGTGCTTCAGGTGAAGCCGGGGATGACGGGGCCCTCGCAGCTTGCCAATCGGCATGAGGAAGAGAAACTCAAAGCGCGTTCAAATCCGGAGCACTACTACATCACGGAATTGATGCCGAAGAAACTCGCCTTGGATCTGCACTATGTTGCAACACAGAGCCTCGCCGCCGACCTGGGGTGGCTGTTGAAAACCTTTTGGGTAGTCCTCTTTGGCCGATAGGAGAACTCTCCAAATCGCGAAGGAAAAACGAAAATGAAAAAGAGACAACGAACTTTTATCATCTTAGGCGTTATCGTCGGGCTGTTTTTCTTAATGATACTCCTCCGTTCAATGATGGGTAGCACGCCGATGGGCGAGAAAGTGGCCGTGCTAGACATCAACGGCATTATCTCGCATTCGGATGCCACCATTAAACTCATTCACACTTACCGCGATGACCCGAGCATCAAGGCCATGGTCATCCGAATCGATTCGCCCGGCGGCAGCGTTGCTCCCGTGCAAGAGATTTACGCCGAATTGGAGAAACTAGACAAACCGATTGTCGCCTCACTGGGCGGCACGGCGGCATCGGGCGGCTACTACCTCGCATGCGCAGCGAACACCATCGTCGCGAACCCCGGCACACTCACCGGCAGTATCGGCGTTATCATGCAGTTCACCCGACTGAAGGGGTTATACGACAAAATCGGGTTGGAACACGAAGTCATTAAGAGCAGCACGTTTAAGGACACCGGTTCCCCCTTCCGCGAAATGACGGCGGCGGAGCGGGCGGTGCTGCAAGGCACAGTGGACGATGTCTACAATCAGTTTGTTGACACCATCTTCACCGCACGAGGCGAGCATTTCACGCGAGATGAAGTCGTCACCCTCGCTGATGGACGCATTTTCTCCGGTAAGCAGGCACTGGATTTGAAACTCTTGGACAAACTCGGCAACCTTCCTGATGCCATCGAACTCGCCGCAGAATTTGCTGGCATTGACGGAAAGCCCAGAATCGTGCGCAAAGAGGAAAAGCCCTCGTTGCTGGAGCAACTCTTGGGAATCGAACAGATGCCGAATTTGGATGAGATGCTGAGTCTGCCCGGCATCACTTTTCGCTACGAAATGAACCTTGGACGCTGATGCCCATTTCGCCATTTTGGTAAGCGGCTCATTTTCAGGCATCGTGCCCGCGCGATGCCTGTTAAAAATAGGTCTGCTCCCCGCCATAATGCCGCACCGCCTTTGGACGCTCATCTACTTGCCACGGCAAATTCACGGGGATGAGGCCCGCCTCAAAATACGCATCCGTTAACTGCCAAAATTGCAACCGAGGATACCGTCGCCCGTTATGCTCAATTGCACCTGCTGCCTCGGCGAGATGCCGCATCCCGCGCGTGACAGGGTGCAACGTAATGAAAATGCCGATGGCGGCGTTCGTATCCTGCATCGCCGTGCGGAACGCGCGCACCTGATTGGGGGACAGACTCCTCCCCGATTTTACCTCCGCAATGACTGGCAGCTGCGTCGCCGCGCTGCTGTTTTCCCAAAGCAGCACCTTCCCCGTGCCATCGAACCCGCCATCGTTGCTGTTCGCCGTCGGCGCAAGTCCCAATCGGGTGACGGCCCAATTTGCAAAGTCGTGTGGGTTCTGTTCAGCGAGCAGCATGGCATCCTGATACGTTGTCGGATATCCTGCAATGTCGTAATCCACTTTAGGAACAAGTCCGTGACGTTCGCGAAGCCGCCGCTCCATCGGTTCCAAAGCGAGCACCGTCAGATCGATGCCTACCCAGTGCCGGTTGAGGCCATGCGCCGCATCTAACGCCGTGCCGCACCCACAAAACGGATCGAACACGATGTCGCCCGGATTGGAAGCGGCTTTGATGATACGCTCCAACAATTTCAGCGGTTTCTGTGTCGGGTAGCCGAGGCGTTCCCTTGAAGAGCGAACAGCTACTGCGATATCTGTCCACCACGTTTCAGGGACTTTGCCGCGTTCTCTATACTGTTGAACCTGTTCCTGACCGAGCCCTCGGCCGCTATCCATAGCCCGGCGTAGAGTTTGGTTCGGATCTTTGTAGGGAAGACGCACATCGTCTCTATTGAACGTCCACGTTTTGCCCTTGGAATACCAGAGGATGGTATCGTGCTTGCGGTTGAACTGACGCATCTTCGGAGAACCTGGGCCGGTGTAGCACCAGACAATCTCGTTCCTGAAATTCGACGCGCCAAAAATCGCATCCATCATGCACTTCAGATAGTGGCTCGCGTGCGGGTCACAGTGTAGAAAGACGCTCCCCGTCGGTGTCAGCAACCGCCAAATCTCTGCCAACCGCGGGGCCATGAATGCCAAATAGGCGCGCATCGATTCTTCTGCTTTACCCCCCCCCTTCTTAACCAATAGTTAAATCCTGATAAACAACCTGATACATTGCCCATCGTTTCAACCAGTTCGGGGTGCCGTCCATCGTAGTAAAGGACAGCGTCTTGATTCTCGCGCGCCGCGTCATCCCACCGCCAGATGTCGTCAAACGCCTTGCGGTGCGCTTTAGACGCGGCGAGGAAGATGTTGTACTTGCGGCCGCTGTTGAACGGCGGATCGAGATAGCAGGTGTGGTAGCGTGCGGTTTGCATCTCGCGCATCACCTGGAGGTTATCGCCGAAGTAGAGGGCATTTCTCATGTTGTGTCTCCTATTCCGTGCGCGGTTGCAAACTGCGCCTCCGGGGTTTGTCCCACTATGTCACCTCCGGGGGCCGGACCTGCTCCAACAACCTGTCAATAATATCCAGACTCGTAATTCCATCTGCTTCGGCGTTGAAGTTCGTCAGGATTCGATGACGGAAGACCGGCTTCGCTACCGCTTTGATGTCTTCATACGCGACATGATAGCGGCCATGCATAATCGCGCGCGCTTTTGCACCGAGCACGAGATACTGCGATGCGCGAGGGCCCGCCCCCCAATTCACCCAGTCTTTAATAAAATCGGGTGCATCGGGCTGCGTCGGGCGCGTATTCAGGCTCAATTCCACGGCGTAATCCACCATTGCTTCGGCAATCGGCACCTTCCGGACTATCTGTTGCAACCGCAATACGTCCGCTCCTGAGAGCACGGGTTGGACGTTTGCCTCGTAAGCGGAGGTGGTTGTCATCACAATCTCTTTTTCTTCCGCCTTGTCGGGATAGTCGATGTAGATGTTGAACATAAACCGGTCAAGTTGCGCTTCGGGGAGTGGGTAGGTGCCTTCCTGCTCAATCGGGTTTTGCGTGGCTAACACGAAGAACGGCAGTTCCAATCCATAGGTATTGCCGCCAGCCGTGACTTTGTATTCTTGCATCGCTTGTAGCAGTGCGGCTTGTGTTTTCGGCGGCGTACGGTTAATCTCATCGGCAAGGACGATGTTGGCAAAAACAGGGCCCTTGATAAAGCGGAAGGCGCGTTTGCCCGTGTCCACCTCTTCCTCAATAATATCGGTGCCGATGATGTCGGAGGGCATCAAATCGGGTGTGAACTGAATGCGGTTGAACGGCAAATCGAGGATGTCCGCGAAGGTGCTGATGAGCAGCGTCTTCGCCAGCCCCGGCACGCCGACAAGCAGGCAATGCCCTTGGGAAAAGAGCGCGATGAGGAGCTGATCGATGACATCGCTCTGCCCGATGATGCGCTTTTTGAGCTCGGTTAAAATGTTTTCTCGCGCCGTTTTGAGAAACTGGGCGGCTTCAAGAGCAGTCTGGGTTGGTGTCGTTGACATGTCGTTCCTTATTTTTTCCTCGGTTTGTCTTGGCAGGGAGAACGCCTTTGAGTATCGGCTGCGCGGCGGTCCCTTGGATAAGGTTGACGCATCACTCGGCGTGCCACATCTGGATGCCGTCAGCATCAAAGTTAAAGTCAATAATTCGGGTGCCGGCTTCTTCAAGTTTCTGCCGCACACTATGCTCGCGCGTCGGCTGGCAGTAAAAAAGGATACATCCGCCACCGCCTGCCCCGCACGCTTTTCCGCCAATCGCGCCGTGCGCCCGCGCAATCTGAAAGAGTGCATCTATTTGTTCGCTCGTGACAGAGGCATGCAGTTTTTTCTGATTGTGCCAATTTTCTGTCAGCAGCTCGCCGAAGTCTGCTAAACGGCCACGAATCAGCGCGGTTTTCGTCGCTTCAGCGATGGATTTCAGGTTCTCCAACGCCTCCCGAATGCTCGGTTCGCCGCTTTTATAGGCGTGTGTTACGTTCTGATGGATATTCCCAGAGAGCCGCGATTGCCCGGTGTAGCACAGCACGAGATTCTTTTCCAATTCATAACGGATGTGCGGCGGGATTCTTAAAGATGACGTTTTCACCTCTTCACCCCGAAACTCCATGAAGTTGATACCGCCGATGGCACTGGCATAATGGTCCTGCTTGCCGCCGAGGATGCCGAGCTGATGCCGTTCGATGGTGCTGGCGAGTTCGGCATACTGATACGGGAGGTAGGTTACGTCCTTCAGCGCGCCAAGCACACCGATGAGCGCGACACCCATCGCCGCGGAGGTGCCGAGCCCACTACCCGGCGGCACCGTGGACTGCGTAATTAAATCGAAGCCACCGATTTGGATGGACATCTGCCGCACCGCCGCTTTCACAAGATCGATGTTGCCATCGTATTCCAATTGGCGCACATCTTCCGCCTCGATGAAGGTATCAAAATCGGCGGAATAGATGCGAATGCTTTTATCGAGGATACGCTGGAGCTCAACCGAGTCCGGATGCTGCGCTTGGCTGGCACAGACGAGCGTGGCGTAAGCGTACCGGTTAATGGCCCCGTTGACGACGAGCCCCTTAGACGCTTCAGTAAAGAGGGCCACATCGCTCCATCCCCCCGCGAAGTCGATGCGGACCGGGGCTCTGGTTCGGATTAACATGACGATGCTCCTGACTAGGGACAAAAATGTGTTGCACCCCAAATGGCACAACGCGCATTATCAAATATATTAGCATATTGCAGCACTATTTTCCAAAACAAAAAAGCCGCAAGGGTTCCCTCATGAAAACGAAGAACACCCCCGCGGCTTTCACGCATTAGCGTCGTAAGTTGCAAGCGAAGAATGCCTGCAAACTGCGCGAGCCGCGCCGCCTAAATTAGGCGACGGCATCCCGGAGCTTCTTGCCGGCTTTAAACGCGGGGACCTTCTTCGCGGGAATGTCCATCGTCTCACCGGTGTGCAGGTTGCGGCCCCTGCGGGCAGACCGCGTCCTCACTTCAAAAGTTCCGAAACCAATTAGCGCAACGGAATCACCGTTACTTAAGGCTCCCTGAATAGTCGCGACAACTGCGTCAACGGCAGCATTCGCTGCTTTCTTGCCGAGCCCAGTCTGCTCAGCAACATTGCTCACGAGGTCGCCTTTCATTAATTTAGCCATGTTAAATTCCTCTTTAAAAATAAATTTAACTCAAACTCACAGTAACTATATTATACTATACAAATATAGGTATTTCAAGTTAAAGTGCGCTCATATCATAAGCGTCCTAAAAATAATACCATATTTTTCGCAATTTGTCAACTATTTTTGCAAAGAAACGCCAGCAGCAGGGTAAAATTCGTTATCTTTTATTTTTTCGTGCGATTTTTTCAAATGCCGGCATTTAACACGCACCCCAACAAAATGTTTGCTTAACGCGCCTATTTATGGTATAATACTCAATGACGTTGATGCGTCTGGTTAGACGCGTAACTTATGCCGATTTGGTATAATGCACTTTAGGTAGACTTTTGCGCTGCAAATTGCGAGCGAGAGCAGCCAAAGATAAAAAAATCTGTTCCCATGAGGAGGAAAATATCAGAAATGCGTGAGAGTTATCGTGTTGCGATTGTCGGTGCAACAGGCGCGGTAGGCAATACGTTGTTGGAACTGTTAGCGGCGCGGCATTTCCCCATCGCTTCACTCAAACTGCTGGCATCGCACCGGTCTGCCGGCGAAATTATAACCTTCAAAGATGAACATATCATCGTTGAGGAAGTAACGCACGACTCGTTCGGCGACATTGACGTGGTTTTCTCGTCCGCGGGGGCGACGGTGAGCCGAAAATTCATCCCGACCGCGGTAGAAAACGGCGCGTTAGTCGTTGATAATACGAGCGCGTTCCGCATGGACGCAGACACACCGCTCGTCGTGCCAGAGGTGAACATGGATGCCGCCCGGAAACATAACGGGCTCATCGCCAATCCCAACTGCTCCACCATCCAGATGATGGTGGCACTCAAACCGATTTACGACGCTGCCGGCATCAAACGGATTGTCGTCTCTACGTACCAGAGCGTCTCCGGCAAAAGTGGGCGCGCCGTGATGGAACTCGTCCGGCAGACTACGTCGGCGTTGCAAGGAAAACCCATTGACTTAGAACTGTTCCCGCATCAAATGGCCTTCAATGTCGCTTTTGATTGGCCCTTCACCGACAGCGGCGATAGCGAAGAAGAACTGAAAATGGTGAACGAGACCCGGAAAATTCTTGACGATGAGACTATCGGTGTCTCGGTGACAACAGTCCGCGTGCCGGTTTTCTACGCACACTCCGAATCGATTAACGTGGAAACACACGAAAAACTCACACCGGCGCAAGCGCGCGAATGCCTCGCCCATGCACCCGGCGTGACGTTAATCGATGACCCGGGCAATTTGAAATACCCACTCGCCGTGGATGCCGCCGGGAAGGATGACGTGTATGTCGGCCGCATCCGCGACGACGCATCGATTAAGAACGGCTTGAACCTGTGGGTAGTCGCCGACAATCTGCGCAAGGGCGCGGCGTTGAACGCTATTCAGATTGCCGAGAACCTGTTGTGCTAAGTAGTTCTTCTTGGCCAGGGATTCGCGAGGGACAGGTTTTCCCTCGCGCTACGGGCCGCGGGCTGTGGAGAAGAGCGTAAGGGCGGATGCCCATATCCACCCACTGTGCTGAACAAAAGATGGAACTTAACAAGGACACCATACCGCGTTACCTTCAAGAACGCCACGCCGATATCGCTCTCTTCGATGCAGATGCTGAACTCATCGCCGAGGAAATAGGCGATGGCAACCTGAATTTCGTCTATCGGGTGTTCGACGCAGCGGACCCGAGGTGCTCGCTCATTATCAAGCAAGCACCACCCTACATTAAGATTTTAGGGCCGGCGTACCCGTTGACGACACAACGCTTGACATACGAATGCCGGACGCTCGAAGTCTACCATCAGTTGGCAGCGGGGGCCGCCCCCGCGCCGCACTATTTTGACGCAGAAAACGCTGTCATCGTCATGGAAGACCTGGGCGGTTACCATTTATTGCGAGACGCGCTCATCGCGGGGAACGTCAATCCGGCGATACCGGCACAGATAGGCACATTTCTAGGGCGTGTGCATCGCGAAACCCGCGCCGAGCAGGCAGCGCATTATCGAAAACATTTTGATAACACAGAGATGCAGGCGATAACGGCGGACTATGTCTTCACCTTGCCTTTTACGGAGCACGAAACCAACTTCTACACGCCGGGATTGGCGGATAAGGTTGCGCAACTGAAAACGGATGAAGCGTTTTTGCAAAAGGCGCGCGCGCTCAAGTCCATCTTCCTGACTGAACAACTGGGCGTGACTCATGGAGACTTGCACACCGGAAGCGTCATGGTGCACGGCGATTCGGCGAAGATCATCGATGCAGAATTCGCGTTTTACGGGCCCGTCGGTTTTGATATCGGGCTGTTCTGGGCGAACTACTGCTTATCCTATTTCTCGCATACCGGCACCGCCGCCGTGCAAGCGCAACTCAAAACCGCACTCGTTCGGACGTGGGAGAGTTATGCAGCGGAATTTAAAGCCGGTGGAAAAACGGATACGTTACAGCACATTTTTCACACCGCGGCCGGATTTGCTGGCATGGAGGTTTTGCGGCGGCTCATCGGCGCGGCGCATGTTAAGGACATTGAGGGAATTTTGGATGCGCAACGAAAATTGCAGGCAGAAACCGCCGCCCTCGAATTCGGAGTTACCCTCGTCAAACAGTATGAAAGCACTGCAACCGTAACTGAGTTGTGTGCACTGCTGTAGGCGCGCTTTGTCCGCGCTCTTCTGGAGCATAGATTGACAATACGCCGCCTTTAACACACTATGAGAGACTACTACGAGATACTCGGTGTGGCCCGGAACGCCACGCCGGACGAAATCAAAAAAGCGTATCGCAAACTCGCAGTCCAGTACCATCCGGACAAGAATCCCGGTGACAAAGCCGCCGAGGAGAAATTCAAGGAGGCATCCAACGCGTATTCTGTCTTGTCCGATGCCGAGAAGCGGCGCGTCTACGATACGCGCGGCCACGCCGGTGTCCACGGAATGGGGTTCGAGGGATACGCCAATATGGACGATATCTTCGCGAACTTAAACCTGAACGATGTTTTCGGGCGCGGCGGCTTCGGTGGCTTCAGCGATGCATTCGGCGATGTGTTCGGCCCGCAGCGACGCGAACCCACACCACCGCGCGGCCGAGATGTCCGCATCAATCTCACCATTACCTTCGCAGAATCGGTACTCGGCGCGGAGAAGAATGTCCGCGTCCAAGGCAAAAACATCACCCTTAAAATCCCAGCAGGCATTAAGGATGGACAAACCTTGCGGATTCGCGGACACGGACAAACGCACAGCCGAGGGGAAGCAGGCAATCTGCTCGTTCAGATAGCTGTCCAACCGCACCCGACGTTGACACGAGACGGGCTCGATCTGGTAACAGATGTAACGATTCCGATGACAACCGCAGCGTTAGGCGGGAGCATACGCATCCAAAAAGTGACCGGCGAGGTGGAACTTAAAGTACCGGCGGGAGCGCAGCCGGAACAGCAGCTACGGCTACGCGGACAAGGGATTACGGATGCCGCCGGCCGAAAAGGCGATTTGCGGGTGCGCTTGGTTGTGGAAGTCCCCAAATCACTCTCGCGGCGACAACGGAATTTGTTGAAAGAGTTTGAGAAAACGCTGCGGTAAACGCGACGCGCGAACCTTATTTTGTGAATTATTTGAATTTTTTCTTGACCTAGGGGTTAATTTTGTGGTATAATTGATACAAACGTCGCAAAATTGCCAAAAATTATGAAAAATCGCAAAAATTCTACGCAGAACCCGGTAATTACTGTCAATCGGAAGGCACGGCACGATTATCACCTGCGAGACCGGTATGAAGCCGGCATCGTCTTGCAAGGGACAGAAGTCAAGGCAATCCGCGCCGGACAGATGAATCTGACAGATAGTTACGCGCAGATTAGCGATGGCGAGATATTTCTGACCGAGGCGCACATCGGCCTGTATGAGCAAGGCAATAGGGCTAATCATGAGCCGAAGCGGAAGCGGAAACTGCTGCTGCACCGCCAGGAAATCAACAAGTTGGAACGCGCCATCCGTTCAAAGGGGATGACTCTCGTTCCTACCCGCGCCTATTTTAGCAACGGCAAGGTGAAACTGGAGTTGGCAGTCGCCGTCGGCAAACAACTTTACGATAAACGCGCGCAGCTGGAACGCGAGGAAGTCGCACGCGAAATGCGGGCATATCAATAACACACGGCTATAACGCTATCCCAAACCTCGTTGGAGGTTCGGGGATGTCGGGGGTGAAATGGTTTCGACGTAGGTAGTTGAGATATGGGGTTGCATGCCGAGGACTCCGCAGGCCTCGTTAAATTGGCGGAACAATTATAATTGCTGATGAAGAATTAGCACTGGCTGCTTAACGCAGCCACGCTTGGCCGACCTGCCGCCTGTCAGGGAAGCTAAAGCGCCGCAAGACAGGCTAGCCGTTCGCATTGTCTCAGGAAGCGAACCGCGAACCTCTACTTGAGATAGTCTACCGAGGTGCCAGCATAGGAGCATCTGATAGGCGAACCTTAATCCTGTGACAAGCATGTAGTAGCCTCTATTAAAATGCCTTCGGACGCGGGTTCGACTCCCGCCACCTCCATTCAAAATGATACCGGCAGATTGCCGGAGGCGCGCGTTGAAAGCGCGTCTACCGCCAAAATAGCGGAGGGGAACATGGATGCTCTTGAGAACTTACCACGCCGCATCCAAGCCCTGGTCCGGGCCGAATTGATGCCTGGTGAACGCGGCTGTTTCTTCACGCTGGGCCGCTCAACCCTCTTAAGCCCCGATTTTGTCGTTGTCACCACACACCGCCTTTTGGTGCTGGACGAACGGCAGATAGGCAGCCTCAGCGTTTCCTACGCCAACATTCGGTGTAATGTGCTTTTCACGGAGATAGAAGACGCGCGCCTCGTTCGCGGACTCAGGCATCGGATTTTTGGCCAAGCCCGCCTTGAAATTCAGGTAACGCGAAACGTGCATTGGCTCGATAATCTCACGCTCCGTGAAGCGAAGCGCGTGCAAGCACACATCGGCGCACATATTAAACCTTAGAGGAGGCGCGCGGCACAGCCGCACGACTCATGTTATGCTCGCATATCTCAATTACCTCCTTGTCGATTACAATGTTTGGTTTACCGCACCGCTCGCGCTCGTTTTCATCTTCGCCATCTTCCGCCTCATCATGGGCGGCATGGATTTTGGAGACGCTGATGTGGATGCTGATATGGACGTAGATGTCGATGTAGACGCTGATGTGGACATAGACGCTGATGTAGACATAGACGCTGATGTGGACGCAGACGCTGATGCAGTAGAACATAGCGGTTCTTTCGTTGACGTGCTAGGATTCCTGAACGTCGGCAGAGTCCCCCTCATGGTAGTGCTGATGTCGCTCTTCGCGACGTGGGGGATTTCGGGGCTCATCGCGAACGCGCTCTTCAACGTCGCCGCCAACCCCAAGTGGTTTTGGGCATCCTGCGGCATCGCGTTTCTCTGTAGTTTCATCGGCACCCGCTACCTCACACTCGGCGTTTCAAAACTATTTCCAGAAAGCGAACGCGCCATCACCGATGTCCAACTCCTCGGCATGAGAGGACGCGTGATTAGCGGCCAAATCACGACGACTTTCGGAACGGCGCGCGTGCAAGTTCCTGATGGCCCAGCTTTAACAGTCAATTGTCGTGTCAAAACAGACGAAGTGAATCCTGTCAAGGGAGATACCGTCATCCTCGTCAACTATGACGATGAAAAGCGCATCTTCGATGTGAAGAAGGCAGAAGCAGAACTGCAATAAGGTCTGCTGCGTCCCTCTTTTAAGCCGAGTTAATTGCCCAATGGAGGAAGTTTCATGCCGAATCTCAGCCTATTTTTCACAATTGTAGGTAGCACCGCAGCGTTGTTCGTGATTTTCGTGCTTATCTACAAATCCTTCTATAGAAAGGCACCTCCCGATTCCGCGCTCGTGGTTTCCGGAGGCCGCAAGAAGCGCGTTGTCTTCGGCGGCAGCCTTATCAATCCAATTACGAATACCACGCAACTCATCTCGTTAAACACGATGCAGCTCCCAGTGGAACGCACCGGGCAAGCAGCCTTGATTACCCGAGACAGTCTGCGTGTCGATTTAGAAGCGCAGTTCTATGTCAAAATTGAGCCCCTTGAACAGGATGTCCTCAAAGCAGTTGCTAGCCTTGGCGATAAAACCTTGACACCAGCCGCTGTGAACACACTGCTGGAGGGGAAACTCGTCGGCGTACTCCGAAGCGTCGCCGCAACTATGGATTTACAAGAACTGCACGAGAAACGCCAAGAATTTTCCGACCAGGTTCAGGAAGCCTGCCGCGATGACCTCGAGCAAAACGGGTTCAAGCTCGAAAGCGTCGCCGTGACGAATCTCGACCAGACTCCTCTCGACGCACTTGATGAGAATAACCGCTTTGACGTTGTCGCCATCCAGACTATCAAGCAGGAGGTGGAAGACCGGCAGACGCGAACCGCGCGCATTGAGCACGAAAACCAAGTCAAACGCGAGGAAGACCGGCTCAAAGCGGAGTTGGAGATTAAGCAGCGGGAAGAGGAAACCGAAACGCAGGCTCTAGAAGTAGAACGGCGGCTTGAGTTCGCGCAGGAGGAACAGCGAAAGGCAATCGCTACCAACAAAGCGGAACAGGCGCGCGAGATTGAATCGCATCAACTTGAGCAGCAGCAAGCCATTGAGGAAGCGCGGCTGCGGCAAGAGGAAGCCGTGAAATCCGCCGAGATCACCCAGAAGCAAAATTTGGAGACGGCGCGGATTGAGCAGGAACGCCAGGTGCAAGAAAGCGAGATTTCACAAAAGCAGGCTATCGATGTTGCCCGCGTTCAGCAGGAACAGCGCGTCCAAGAGGCGGAAATTGCGCGGAACCTCTCCATTGATCAGGCCAAGATTGAGCAGGAACGCGACGTGGAACAGGCGAGCATCGCCAGCCGAATTGTGCTCATTGAGAAGGAACGCGAGGAGAAAGAGGCGCAGGCAGAAAATGCCATCCAGATCTCAATGAAGGAAAAGGCGCGCGAAGCTGCCCTGATTGAGCTCTTGCAAGTTTCTGCAGAGAAGGCGCAGGCAGAGGCGAAAGTCACAACGGCTGAGGCAATTGAGGAAGCAGAGCGTGAAAGCCAGATCGCCCTGATTCGAGCCGAGCAAGAAGCAGACGAAGAACGGATTGCCAAAGAACGCGCCGCCGATGCTGAAGCATACGCTGTCGTTGAAGCCGCAAAAGCGGAATTATCCGCAGCCGAAGTCAAAGCGGAAGCACAGAAGATTCTCGCCGCCGCCCTACTGATTGAAGCGCAGGCAAAAGCCGATGGCGAAGAGGCATCAATTACCGCGAAGAACAAGGCAGAACCGCAGGTGCTTGTCAGCGACGCCGTCTTGGCACTCGTCGAATCGCTACCCGAAGTCACCAGTGAATTGATGAAACCCGCGGAACGGATTGAAAGCATCCGGGTACTCGACTTGGGCGGCAGCAACGGGAACGGGACCGCCGGCGGCGCGAACCGCATCCTCAGCTCTATTGTGAATGCCGGAGCAGCCCTGCCATTGCTCAAGGAGATTGTGGACTTTAGCGGCCTGGATACCGGGAAAATTGCCGAGGTCGTTCGGGATTACGCTTCCGGACTCAACGCCAAAGCAGATTCCGATACTACCGCCGATTCATAGGGCGAGGGCCGTTACACCGAAACGCTGACATCTCTGCAGCCTCGCTGCAGAGATGTCCACTGTCCCTCGCCATGCATAGCTTGTCGTCGCGCGCTATTCTTTAAGGGAGCGACGGTTTATCAGAAGGAACTCACAAATGGAAAAAAATGAACAGCCTAGGGTTGAAGTAAACGTAACCTATCTCACCATCGATCAGAGCTCGGGCGCACCGATAGTCGTAATGAAAGAGAAAGAGGGAGCATCCAAGCGCATGTTGCTCATCTGGATTGGCGAATCGGAAGCCGGTGCCATCCAAATGTCGTTGGAGAACTTGGTGCTTCCCCGCCCAATGACGCACGATCTGTTCAAAACGGTGATAGAGACACTTGACGGAGAGGTAACCAGTATCTGTGTCCACAATGTGGAAGAGCAGACTTTTTACGCGCAGGTAAATCTGCAGGCGAACGGCGAGGCGTTTGATATCGATGCCCGGCCTAGCGATGCGATTGCCCTCGCGCTCCGCTGCGACGCACCGATTTACGTTGCAGAAAAGGTTATCGAAAACCACGGGTTCCCCGAAAGTGAACTCGAACGCGCCCAGAAACGCGAACCGAAGGATCTCTTGCAGAACCTTGATGACGACACGCTCAAGCAGTTTACCGTATAGGCCCAGCGTCCGTTTGCCGCGCACCGGCGCTTTTCTTATGAAGCATCTTCTTACCCCACACTGCTTTGTGCTACAGGCCAATTGCACCTCTGCCTTAGTTGGAAGCAGCATCGCGTCAAAAATAGACGCTACCTTTCTCGATCCGCCGTTCAATCAGGACAAGGTATACAAGGCATGGGATGATAACATGCCGGCGGCGGAATATTGGGACTGGATGCGCGATGTGTGTGCGAAGATTTACGCGCTCACTTCTGATGGTGGTGCCCTCTATTTCATGCAACGCGAGAAGAATACCGAATTTGTGCTGCGCTGTTTGAGGGAAGCCGGGTGGGCGTTCCAGAACCTCATCGTCTGGAAGAAGAAGACCTCGGCGGTGCCGGGGATGAAGCGGTTTGGGAAACACTACCAGGTCATCGCGTTTGCGACGAAGGGGAAAACGCCGCGTGTCTTCCATCGGCTGCGCATCGATCCGCCATTGCCCGCAGGCTACAAGCATGCCCGAAAAAACGGCGTGTTTGTCACCGATGTGTGGGACGATATCCGTGAGTTGACATCGGGCTATTTTGCTGGCGATGAAGCATTGCGCGATGCCGACGGAAACCGCCTGCATAAGCAGCAGACACCGATGCAACTCCTGCTACGGATGCTCCTCTCTTCGACAGCCCCGGGCGATGTCGTCCTCGATCCGTTCGCGGGCTCGGGGACAACGTTGGTTGTCGCGGAACAATTGGGTCGAAAATCGATCGGCATTGAGTTGGATGCGTTCAACGTGGCACTCATCCGCAATCGAGTTATGGAACCGCGAAAAGCCGATGATGTTTCGCGCTTTTTTCAGGACTATATCTCTACCCCAAATCTGAACGCAATTTGGGGGACAACGCGTTTGTTCCCCGCCTCGTCTGCTGTCCAACAGATACCGCTGTTTTTGCCACAACGATAGTCTGACGGTTTCCTGAAGATAGAGGCATATCTTATGTCAAACCTCAAGGATTATTACAAAGATTTGCTGCACTGGGAGGGGGAGGAGCACCGCCAACTTGTTCATCAATAGTAAAATGATTTAACGCAGGACTCTGCCGCCGAAAGGACATCATTCATGGCGACGATGCAGCTGGCACTTGATTTTAATCAACCCAACAGTTACTCCATCTACATTCCAACCCACGAAGGCGAGTTTTGGACAGCGAAACAGCGCGCCGGGCATTCCCTCCATGAAATCTCCTATCGTGCCTGTTTCAAACCGCAGCTACCAGCATATTTTATTCAGAAGTTCTGCAAACCCAATGCTGTCGTCTATGACGCGTTTATGGGACGCGGGACAACGCTGATAGAAGCGCAGTTGCACGGGCATCGCGTCATCGGCAACGATGTGAACCCACTGTCCAAAGTCCTCACACAACCGCGCTTGAATCCGCCGACGTTGACTGAAATTGAAGAGCGGTTGCAGAAAGTTAACCTGCCTACCAATGCCGCGATCGACCCGGAGCTCCTCGTCTTTTTCCACGAAAAAACGCTGCAGGAGATTTACGGGTGGCGAACCTATTTCCAACAGCCGCAACTTGACGCTGTCGATGCATGGTTACAGATGGTGGCGTGTAGTCGACTGACGGGACATTCCAAAGGGTTTTTCTCTGTCTATACGTTGCCGCCGAATCTCGCAACTTCGGTTACGGCGCAGCAAAAAATCAATGCAAAGCGGCATCAGCACCCGGAGTATCGGGATACGAAGGCGTTAATCCTCCGCAAATCCAAGCAGTTATTGCGGCATAGCCTGCCCTCCCATTTTTGGCACGATGAGGTTCCGGTGCTGCTCACTGAATCTGCTGATAACACACCGCACATCGCCGATGCATCGGTAGATCTGGTTGTCACGTCGCCACCGTTTTTGGATACGGTTGACTATGCACAAGACAACTGGTTACGGATGTGGTTTTGCAGCATAGAAGTTGACGCGAGCAAACTGTGGCAATTCACGTCGTTGGATGCGTGGGGTACTCGGATGCGGGACGTGTTCGTTGAGTTGCGGCGCGTCTTGCGGCGAGAGGGCCGAATTGCCTTTGAGGTAGGCGAAATCCGAAACGGTTCTCTTCCGTTAGAGCATGAGGTGCTCAGGGCGGCGATGGATGCCGGTTTGGTGCCGGAGATGCTCCTGATCAACTCGCAGCACTTCACGAAGACAGCGAATTGCTGGGGTGTTTCCAATAACAAGAAGGGCACCAACAGCAATCGGATTGTTATTTTTCAAAACGAGCATTAAGGGAACAAGACTTGACGCAGAAACGAACCCCGTAGGCGCAGTTTCAAATTCCATTTCCAGCCAGTATGCTTTGTATGGCAACGCAATTCCGCCCGTGTTCGCACGGTGGGTTCTCCAAAAGATTTTGCAGAATCGCGTAACGCCATTGAAAACAGCGAAGAAACAGCAACTTCGCCTCTTTTAGGAGCAAGTCCTTATGCCCGGCCGAATTGCCCGGTCCTTCCCCGCCTCAGCTGTAGGGCAACCTTGCCGCAACAGATCTGCAATGGCGATACAATGTTGGAAGAATATTTCGGGAGAATTGAAAAGGGCGGATAGAGACATCCACCCTTACAAATTCGGTGCTATTCAATCTCATAGACCACCGTGATGTTCACCGTTACCGTGAGCTCACCGGACTGCACCGGTGTTGCCGTTACACTCGCTTCCTCCGCAACCACCGCTAAGGCCCTGTCAAAAGCAATCGGCGGCGCGGCGGTGCTGGTTTGCTCGGAAATCGAAAGGGGTTTCCCGATAGTGACACCGCTCTCTGTCGCCAAAGTCTGCGCCTTCGCCTCAGCATTTTTGATGGCGAGAACGCGCGCCTGCGTGGCTAACGCCGTGGTGTCCTCAATCATGAATTGAATCGAATTGATAAGCACCACATTGCCGCCCGCTGCCGCAGCATCGTCAATAACCTGGCTGAGCGTCTCCAATTCCCGCACTTTCGCGGTAACCTCGTTGTTCACCCGATACCCGCGCAAAATCTGCACCGGATCGCGGTTGTAATCGTAGTCGTATTCGGGACGAATGCTGAAAGCCTGCGTCTGAATATCGGTTTCAGCAATCCCGTTGGCCGCCAACGAATCCAACACCGTTATCATCGCGCTGGCGGCTTCCTCGCGAGCCTCGCCGACGCTCTTCCGCTCAACGCTTACCCCTAAATGGAGCATCGCGATATCCGGCTCACCGGTGACAGAACCACTGCCAGAAACGTGAAGAGTGCTGCTATCCGGGGCCGGAAGCAAGCCGACAGTAATCGCTGAATCACAACCGGTGAACGTCGCCGCCAGCAATATGCCTAACACTAACAGCGAAAGTCTGAATTTTTGCATCGTATTGTCTCCTTAACGGGACTTACGCTAGAGCTAAAAGCTGCCGGTAGGCGCGGTTTCAAACCGCGCCTACGTGGGCATTCTGCGTAAGGAGGGCAAACCTTAAAACCGTTCCGATTTAATCTCGCCCCATTGCGTCGCCAATTTCTGACGCGCGTCCACGGCGAAGGGTTCATCGCGCGTCAGGTCATCCTCCGGACCACCTTCAAAGAAGCGGAAGTTATCAATCCAGAAATCGACATCGGATTGCGCGATGGACAAACCTACCCACATGTCGCGCTCCACATCCGCTTTCGCATTGAACGTGATGTGATACTCTTCCCAATCGGGGCCGGTTAGACTGATGTCACCCCCTTGGTAGAACGTCCACGGATCGTGTTGCATTTGGACACTGATGGTGACGAGGCGCGGTTTCTCGGCGCGCGCCCAGAAAATAATCGTGTATTCCTTGCCAGCCTCCATTGAGGTGTCCCGCTGCTTAATCTTAGCGTGCCAGGCAGTCCCTGTCGCTTTATGTCCGACTACCTTCAATGACTGTTTCCCGTGTTGCGGGTTTTTCTTATCGATCTCTATCGTATAGAGCCCGCCGCGGTTGCAGCACGCGCCATCTTCCAATTCCCAGGCGGCCTGGTCTTCCTCAAAACTATGGTTTTCGAGGAGCAGTTCGCCTTTCTTCCATTTGCCCCATTCCTGAGGCGTCCCCGCGAACGTGCTGAACCCCACCAGGAGGGCAAGCAGGAACACGCTGATAGCTATAGTTCGATACACGTTAATTGCCTCCTTTTCGCATGAAAGATTCGACCTCGGGTAGGACTTGCGCAACGGCCGCCGGGTCGATCTGGTTGGCGACGCTGTCGTATCCTGCAGTGCAAACCATCTCCACGAGGTTCTGTCGGAGTTGTTCAATTGTCCAAGCAACCGGGTCTGGCACAAGAGTTTTATCAAGATGCCCCTGGTCATTTTTCCCGGTGGGATCGTAGTGATAGTGCGGGTCCTTCCGGAAGCAGTCAAAGCGAAGGAGTTGGACATTTTCTCCCGCCGCTTCCCCATAAACGCGCACGGAAGGCCCCCCGTCCGATCCGAAGGAGCGTTCATCGACGCGGAGCTCAACGCCACCGACATGGAACACTTTTTCATCCATTGGTTTTTCTCCTATGCAGTCTTGCACGCAGAACACACCAATAGGCGCGGTTGAAAACAGCACCTACGGGGAAATGTCTTTTTGCGTAAGTCCTGCTGAGTGTAGAAATATATCACTATGATACCAAAAAACACCAAAAATGTCAACAGAAAATTTTCTTGACACGATACGCATCAACGTGTTATCATTTTAACTAAGGCGTTCAAAATGTTGGACCCGGAAGGAATGTCATACCAATGAACATCATTTGGTATAAGTTATTCCCAGGTCAAATTCGGAGGAAATAGCCCTATGAATAAGGTGCTGGTCAGCGATTTGCTGTCACAGCGAGGCTTAGACGTTTTAAGCGAGAACGGCGATTTCACGGTAGATGTCGCGCTGAATCTCTCCCACGAAGAATTGCTTGCACGGATCGGCGATTACCACGCGCTGCTCATCCGAAGCGCGACGAAAGTCACAGCTGAGATTATTGCCGCAGCGACACGACTCAAAGTCATCGGACGCGCCGGAGTCGGCGTGGATAACATTGACGTAGAAGCCGCAACGCGAAACGGCATCCTTGTCGTCAACACGCCGACAGGGAATACCATCGCGGCGGCGGAACATACCCTCGCGCTCCTGCTGGCGTTGGCGCGCAACCTTGTGCCAGCCGGCATCTCCCTCAAAAACAAGACGTGGCAACGCGACGATTTTATCGGCGTTGAATTATACGGCAAGGTTCTCGGCACCGTCGGACTCGGCAGAATTGGCAGAGAAGTCGCGCGCCGCGCACAAGCGTTCGGCATGCAGGTAATCGCGCATGATCCTTACATTTCAGCCAGCGCAGCAGAGGAAATCGGCATCCGGCTCGTTGAACGAGAAACACTCTTTCAGGAAGCGGACTATATTTCCGTGCATACGCATCTCAACGCCGAGACCTATCACAGCATCGGTGAATCCGAATTCGCGCTGATGAAGCCGACTTGCCGCCTGATTAACTGCGCCCGCGGCGGCATCATCGACGAGGCAGCCCTCTACCGCGCCTTAAAAACGAAACAACTCGCCGGTGCCGCGCTGGATGTCTTTGAAAACGAACCCGCAACAGATACACCGCTGTTGAGGTTAGATAACGTCCTCGCTATCCCGCACCTCGGTGCATCAACAGCGGAGGCACAGGAACATGTCGCTGTTGAAGTCGCCCAGCAAGTGATGAACGCGCTCCGCGGCAGCCCTGTCGCCAACGCCGTGAATCAACCGAAAATCGACCCGAGAACGCTTGATATTTTGGGGCCTTACTTGGAGCTGGCCGAAAAAATCGGCAGTTTCCACACGCAGATTGTTGAAGGGCAAATCTCGGCGGCTCAGATCCATTACAGCGGCACCCTCTTTCAGAATGAAGATGTCACGCCGATAACCGTCGCCTTGCAAAAAGGAATGCTCGCACCGGTGCTGACGAACGTGAACTACGTGAACGCTCCGTTTCTAATGAAGCAACGCGGAATCCCTGTAACGGAAACGAAAAGCGATTCAAGTGCCAACTTCGCCAATTCCATCGCGATTACGATGACCACGGACAGAGGGGATTCTGTCATCGAAGGCACCGCTTTCAGCCGCAAGGATATCCGCATCGTGCAAATCAATCAACTTCATATCAACGCGAGGCCAGAGGGGTATATCCTGCTCATTTACAACCGCGATCAGCCGGGCATGATTGGCTTAATCGGCACAATTCTGGGAGACCGGGGCATTAACATCGCCGATATGACCGTGGGACGTTCGCGCCTCGGGGAAATCGCCGTAACGCTCATTAACGTCGATAGCCCAGTGCCCAGGGATGTCTTGCAAACGCTAACCGCGGCAAACCAAATCGATCTGGTGAAACAGGTTTCTCTGTCAGATTAAGAAGGCTAGACTTGCCGCGGCATTGCCCGATAGGCGCGCGTTGTAAGCGCGCCCATCGCCCTGAAGCGGTTTGCCACCGCGCCGCCCGGCGCATGATAGGACAAAAATTTTGGATACAAAAGCGAAATGTCTATTTATCAATAACGAAATTCCGAAGGCACGGCTGTTCTCCGGAGAGAAGCGGGATGTCCATCCCGATTGCAACGCCTCATGGCGCATCTCGCCGGAACCATTCCGGGTCTCGGCGGAAGAGCTAAAGTGGTTTGAGGAGCTCGGCGGACATCTGCTGAATTTTTATCGGGCATCCAACCTGCTCTATTCCCAAAGCGCGCGCGGCATCCAACCTACGTGGGTTGCCGAGTATCTGGATATCGGAAAACCTGAACCAGTCATCCAATATGGACGGATGAACCGGTTTAAAAGTCAACTACCCGGTGTGCTGCGTCCCGATATCCTGCCCACTGCCCAAGGAATGGCAATCACAGAACTGGATTCCATACCGGGTTTCATCGGCGCGACCGGCTGTCTGTCACAACTGTATGCGCAACTCGGCTATCCCGTTATCGGCGGAAGCGATGGCATGGTGAAGGGATACGCCGACATGATTCGAGCCCTCTCCAAAAAAGAGGCACCCACCCTCGCCATCGTCGTTTCAGACGAATCCGCAGATTATTGGGCTGAGATGAAGTGGCTTGAAACCGCGCTTTGTCAGGCAGGCGTGCAAACGCACACTGTCAAACCCAACGAAATCATTTTCACCGAAGATGGACTCTGTGTCGATGGCAACAAGGTTGACGTGCTATACCGTTTCTATGAGTTGTTCGATCTGCCGAACATTCCAAAGGCGGAACTGATGCTCTATAGCGCGAAGAAACGCACCGTCGTGATGACACCGCCCCCGAAGGCATATCTGGAGGAAAAGTTGTCCCTCGCGCTGTTCCATCATCCTGCACTGCAACCTTTTTGGCAGCGGCAACTCGGCAAGCGGAGCTACCCGTTCCTGCAAAAGGCGATGCCACAGACGTGGATTTTGGACGCACGTCCGTTACCACCGCACGCCGTCATCCCAGGACTGGACATTGATGGACTCCCTGTGACAGACTGGCAGCAGCTCAGCAGCATAACACAGAAACAACGCGAATTGGTTATCAAGCCATCGGGATTTTCTGAACTCGCCTGGGGGAGCCGCGGCGTGGCAATCGGACACGATTTGCCCACTGAAGAATGGGAAGCCGCTGTCGAAAACGGACTGGCGAATTTTGAGAAAACACCGCATGTCCTACAAAAGTTTCACACGGCGAAACGGGTGCGGATGCAGTATTACGATTTTGACGCAGGCGATGTCCTAGAGATGGCCTGCCGCCCGCTGCTGCGGCCCTACTATTTTGTAGCCGGGAATACCGTGAAACTTGGCGGCATGCAGGCTGCAGTCTGTCCCGCCGATAAGAAAATTTTACACGGCATGGTAGATTCCATCATCGTGCCGTGCGCGCAAAGCTACTAACCACGAATGGAGACACAATGCAACTCACTGGCACACAACTTGCCCAATTCCGAGAAGACGGATACCTCGCGATTGAGGGATTCTTTAAACCCATTGAGGCAAAGGCACTCCGCCTCGAATTGGAGCGGATTTACGACACCGAACTCAAACAAGGAACCGGTATTAATTGCGCCTTGCAGGAAGATGGCACCAAGCGCGACAACGAAGGCGAACGGCAAAACCTCCAGGTTATCCCGCTCAACAACCGCAGCGACTTGCACAAGGCACTCCCCTTTCATCCGAAGGTTGTCTCCGTTGTGCAGCAACTCATCGGCGATGAATTCATGCTGGAACTCGATCAGGCGTTTTGGAAGCCACCGAAAATCGGCATCGGCACCAGTTGGCATCAAGACAACGCCTATTTCAAAATCGCGGACCCGCTGCGCGGCACGGCGATGTGGATTGCTATCCACGATGCCAACGTTCATAACGGGTGCATGCACGTCATCCCCGGCAGTCACCGAGAGACTTATGAACACTACCGCGACCCGCTGAGCGACCATCACATTCGGTGCAATCCGCCAGAAGAGCGCGCCGTCCCAATTGAATTGAAGGCGGGCGGCGTGCTATTTTTCTGTTATGGCGTGGCGCACTGTACCAAATCAAATCTCTCCGATAAGGAACGTGCCGGGGTCGCGCTCCATTTCCTGCACAACGATTTCGGAGGCAAGGCGCTCTGGGAGAAGCACAACACGACGAAACCGATGCTCCGCGGCCCGCTTGCAACCGGCGGCGAAGCCGAATTCGGCGCGAAGTTTGAGGGGCGATGGGAAGAACTGATGAACGCTTTGCTAGCTTCTGCTTAGCCGCGTCCCTCGCGCTACGAGTCCCGCGTCCCCGTAGGGCGCAGACCTGGGCCTTGGTGTGCTGCGTCGCGTCCCCGTAGGGCGTGGTCCTGTGCCTCGCCGTGCCGCGTTCCACTCGGTACAGCATGGAGGACAAATGATTTTATTGGCAGCAATGACGAAGATTTGCGGATAGGCTGCACCAAGGGCAAGCCTAACTACAGACAGCAAAAACAGTTTGACCTTTTCTGCGGATTTGTGTTAAAATGGCACCATAATTTGTATCGCGAGACTTTCACTTTGGAGAAGAAATATGAAACGGTTATTTATCTGGGTAATGCTAGCCGCCGTGATGTTGCTCACGGTGGGAAACGATGCCACCGCGGCACTTGACGATGGTGTCGTTATTTACATGACCTTTGACGAGGCCGGCGGCAAGACGATTGCTGACGAATCCGGCAACGGCCTGGACGCAGACATCATCGCCAACACCAAAATTGTCGATGGCAAATACGGCAAGGCGATTAACATTACCGCCGAAGGCGCGGACTGCGTTAACATCCCTGCTGCCGAAGAACTGAAAATCAGCGGTGAGATTACGATGGCCGCTTGGATCTATCAGGAAGCATGGAATAACAACGCGCAGTGGTTTGACAAAAACTGCCATAACGGCGGTGAGCATTCGTCTTACGGCATAGGCGTTTTTGGCGACGGCGCGAATTTCAATATGTTCTTGGGCACCGGCAACAGCCGCCCTACCTTGAACGCCCCGCACGATCTTGACGAGAAAAAATGGCATCACGTCGTCGGCACTTATGACGGCAGTGACATGAAAATCTACGTTGATGGCGAATTGGCGCAGGAAAAGGCTGAGAAATTCGATTTCAAAGGCACGAATGACCAGGATTTGCGCATCGGATGCTCCAAAGACCGGCCGCAGTATACCTTTGAAAACGGTTCTATTGACGAAGCCGCCATCTGGCGACGCGCCCTCAGCGAAGACGAAATCAACGAAATTATGAACGGTGATATCCTCGCGGTCTCCCCGCAAGATAAAGCCGCTACAACGTGGGGGAGTCTTAAGCGCAGGGCAAGCGAGTTGCGTTAAAACATCGGTAGGCGCGCTTTCAAAGCGCGCCTTCACGGGTTGGATATAAACATGGTAAAAATTGGCATTATCGGCATCGGATTCATGGGCATGATCCACTACTACGGCATCCAGCGTGTTCCGGGTGCCGAAGTCGTCGCAATCTGCACCCGCGATGCCAAAAAACGAAACGGAGACTGGACCGGGATTCAAGGCAACTTCGGCCCCCGCGGCGGCATCGAAGAGCTCTCGCATATCCGAAAATATAGCGAGATTGACGCGCTCCTCGCCGATGAAGAAATCGATCTGGTGGATATCTGCCTGCCGACACAGCTGCACAAGTCTGTCAGCATGGCAGCCCTCAACGCGGGCAAACATACCCTCGTCGAAAAACCTATCTCTATCTCCATTGACGATGCGAACGAGATAGTTGCGCTAGCGGAGACGATGGACAACTCCTTTATGGTGGCGCATGTCCTCCCCTTTTTCGCCGAATATGCTCACGCCAAAAGCATCATTGAGAGTGGCGACTCTGGCGAACTCCTCGGCGCGCATTTCAAACGCATCATCTCCAAACCCAGCTGGTCGCGGGAACTCGCCGATGTCGAGAAAAGCGGCGGCCCCGGCATCGATCTGCACATCCACGACACGCATTTCATCCAACTGATCTGTGGCGTGCCGGATGCTGTCTTCTCGCAAGGCAAACTGGCGGGCGGCCATTTCGTCGATTATGTGACGACGCAATACATCTACAACGACAAGGAACTCGCCGTGAGTTGTTCCTCCGGTGCCGTTTCTCAAAGTGGCCGAGCCTTCTCGCACGGCTTTGAAATCTACCTTGAAAAAGCGACGTTGCTGTATGACTTCGCAACACTTGGCGGCGAGCCGGTTACCGCAGTACCATTGACGCTCTTGGACGAATCAGGCGAAGTGCAGCCGGTGGATTTAGGAGATGCAGACCCGATTGATGCATTCTCCGCTGAGCTCCGCTATGCCGTTGAGGCAATCGATTCGGAAGAGGAACCCACTGCGCTCTCCGGCGTAGGTGCAAGAGACGCGCTCCTCCTCTGCTATAAAGAGGCAGAATCCATCAAAACCGGCGAAATCGTCGCAATCCGTTAACCGAATGACGCATCAATTGTCAAGGCGGATGTCTCTATCTGCCCGCATCCTTCATGAATCCGTTCTATTCTGTCACCCACATCGGCGAACTCTATGTCCCTACCGAATGCCGCGACGCAGTCTTCGCGCGCGGGCGCGTTAAATTGTTCGCGCACCAAGACTTAGCACACCTCGGTCGGATTTCCACGCACATTGAGCGAGGCGGCGTTGCGGTGGTAGAAGGTTCTTGGGAACAAATTATGGTGGTGATGGGCTACATTCGCCGCCACAAAAGTGCTGTGACACCGGCGCACGCCTATAAATCAGGTTCGCGCGCAAAAGGCAATCGCCACTCGCGCCCGGGAGGCTCTATCTCCCGCGCGCGTTTGGAAGCGGCTTACGCGCGTCTTTTATGCTGGGCAAATGCAGAAGGCACGTTGCAGACCGGGCCGCCTCCCGATTTGCCCTATCTTTTGGAACTTATCGGCGAACCGCCCGGCGCGAACGAAGGGCATCCATTTCTCGTCCCTGTCGTGTCTGTCCAACGTATCCAGCGCGCGCTTGAAACGACGTATCCCGTCAACGCGCTAGATGCTTCCCTCGTCGCCTCCGAGAACGTCCTCGCGCCGCGTTCACAAGAGACGGTAGAATGCTTTCAAGAAGCGTTGCAGGCATTCTCCGGTAGGAGAGACCTCCCGGTCTCGACTCCTTCCGGTAGGAGAGACCTCCCGGTCTCGACTCCTTCCGATGGTTGCGCCCTCCCGGTCTCGATTTCCGCCGCCGACATCGGTTGCGGCTGCGGGGTTCTGACGCTGCTCGCGCTGCAAGAATTAGGAGAAAAGGTTACCCTCCACGCGTCCGATCTCCTCTCCGAAGCGGTGGCAACGACGAAACTGAATATCCGACGGATTTATCCTGAAGATACGAATATCCACGTCATGCCTCCCGGTGATTTGTTTGAAACCTTTCCATCGCATCAGTCATTCGATCTGATTCTATTCAATGCCCCGTGGGTAGTGGCGCGCGCTCGAAACAGATCTGAACTCGCCATCCATGATGAGAAACAGCGAACACTGCAACGGTTCTTTGAACAGGCCCCGCATTTCCTGAAACCGGAAGGCACGATTTTATTAGGGTATGCGGATGCCTCCGGTCCGAAGGCGATTGAGAATTTAGAGAGAATAGTTGCGGCAGCGGGGTTTCGGGTGCGCGATGTCTTTAAAAGGCGGGTTGCGACGCACCGGTCTAGACGGAAGTGGGAGCAGATACGGGTTTATGTTTTGGAGAGGGAATCTTTGTCTAAATAGGAACGAGAGTAGCTCGTAGTTAGCGAGCCACTCTCCCGACCTGTTTATACAGGAAACGCGCTGTTTCTGCGCTTACTCACCGACTAACGCCTTCGGACGTGCATGTTGCCGTAGGTAATCCACTAACACGTGAGCCGAGGCGGGGAGCGTTACATCATCATAAGCAACGGATACTTCCGAGTCTCCATCTGCAATAGTAATGTTATATCGATAGAGCTCTCGGCTGGACTCTGAGAAAAACGCGCCGCCTCCCTGAAGGCCGCTTGTTTTCACCATCAGTTCTAGTTCTTCTGGGGTTACCCCAGAAAAAGTCTCTGAGGGTATGGCGGCATCGGTGTCAAGTTCACATGTCTTGAGCAGCCCGAAAAACCCACCGGACAGCCTGTCCTTCGCCCTACGGTAAAAGAGGGAGATCGGTGCATGGCGAGGGACAGTGGACATCTCTGCAGCGAGGCTGCAGAGATGACAACGTTAAAGTAAGGTAGCGTGCTTTCGCGAGGCAAAACACGCACGTTTGCTGTAGGCGTGTCCGTGACGGCCCTCGCCCTACGGGCAGCGGAGGCACCTCTTAATCGGATGCAATAGCGACAGCCGTGCCATCCGCCAACCGATGCTGCACATCCACAATCACCTGCGTTTTCAGAGCAAGACGCGACGTAATCTCAATCTCGCCGCCGTAAACAGCACCAACGCTAACCTGCTGCCGACGCGCAACGTTCCCCTCAACGACGAAAATCTCTCCCGCACCGTTCTGAATCCGCAAAACCGCTCGGCGCGGCAACAATAAGACATTTTTCCGCTCGCCGATTTTGACAGAGACAGTGATGGAGGCACCGGGTATCAAGAATCGCGACCGGGAGGGCGCGCCTACAGAATTCTGAACGGCTGCATGCACATGCACCGTGTCGTCCTCACGGTTAACGGTAGGGCTGATAAAATCAACTGTGCAGACGATGTTCTGGATGCCTACGGTGGACATCAGCACCATATCGCCGATTTCAACGCTGCGGACATCTGCCGCTGGCATATGCCAAACCGCTTTGATAGTCTCCAGGGACACCACCGTAAACACCGGCACCGCACCCGGCACCGCCGCCGGTCTGGCGTAGTCACCGACATTCAAGTGGCGCATGGCAATCACGCCATCAATGGGCGAAGTGATGGCGGCGTTGTTAACTTGCTCCTGCGCGAGTTTCAGTTGTTCTTCCGCCTCACGCACAGCGGTTCTCGCAATGGCAATCTCGTGCTCCCACGATTTTGCTTCCACCAATTTCTGGGCCGTGCTGAGGTTGGCTTCCGCTTGCGTTACTTTGGATTCAGCGGCGGCGATTTCGCGTTCCCAGCCGCGGCTTTCCACCACCTTCCGCGCCACATCCAACTCGGCCCTCGCCTTATCCACGGCGAGTTGCGCCGTCCCATCCTCAAACTGATTGAGCGTCGCGAGGGCCTCTCGATGACGACTTTGCGCAAGTTTGAACCGCGTCTCTGATGCCTCGAAATCGCTGTCGCTGATGTGCTGTTTTTCATGCAGGGCCCTAGTGCGTTCAAAGTCCAATGCCGCTCGAGCCAGTTCCGCCTTCGCGCGTTCTACTGCCTGCCGCGCATTGACTTCAGAACGTGCGAGCGTCGCCGCAGCGGATTTATAGGCAGATTCCGCTTGGATGAGTTGGTTCCGGACGCGCATCTCGGCAAGCAACTTTGTCTCCTCCAATTTCGCCTGCGTTGCGAGGCGTGATTCTTGGGCGATGGCGAGTTGCGATTCAACGCGGGCCTGGGCATTCGCCTCCGTAGTGGTAAGTCTTGATCGCGCCGCACTTAACGCCGCTTCCGCCTGTATCACGGCGATGCCAGCTTGGCGTGCAGTGCTCCGTGCGAGCACCGCGCCTTTCGACACTTTTTCTCCTGCCACCACATAGTGTTCCACGATTTTGCCAGCGATATTGGCAAATACCTTAATTTCTGATTGCGGTTGTAAATGGCCGATGGAATGTTTTTCGGTGACGATTGTGCCTCGCCGCGGCGTTGTGATATTCACCGTCACCGGTTGTGCAACCGCTTCGCTGATGAGACAGCACACGATGGCGATGAAGTTTGCTAGGAAACGGGGTTTTGACATTGGTTTCTCCTATCAATAGCAACACGCGGTTGGAAACCGCCCCTACCGCTTTGAGCTGTTTGAGTGCTGTTTTTTGCACTATAGAAATTCGCGTAACTTCTTAACGACTCAGGTGTTCATAAAAGGTAACGTCAGGATGGCCCTAGGGCTGGCACTTGCTGCCAACCCTCCAGAGTCGTCCGCCAGAGAACACAAAGGAGGCATCTGAAATGCAACACCTGAGGAAACGCAAACTGCCGACGCTCAGCATGGCACCGATGATAAATTGTGTGTTCCTGCTCCTGATCTTCTTTATGGTATCAACCACCTTCGCGCCGGTGCCGGGGTTGCCGGTCCAACTTCCGCCGCCGCAGTGCTTTCCGCCGCCGGATCAGAAAGTTATTGTCGTCCGGATTGCCAACCCTGCGCCCGGCGAAACCGAAGGCACCATCCTTATGAGCGGTACCGGCCCCGAAGCAATCGTCCGCACAGGGGAGATGTTTAACCACCTCCTCAACGCGCCGGAGGCTTCCAAAATCAGGCTGACTATCATGGCCGAACGCGACGTGTTCCACGAGCAGGTTGTGCGGGTGATGGATATTGCCATGCGAGCGGGCATCGATAATATCGGGTTCGCTATCGTCAGATAATCCGCGTAATGGCGAGGGCTCTGTCCCTCACCAGCTCCCAGCTCTGCCGGTATCTCTGAGAGTGGACATTTTGTCTCCAAAACCCATCAAACCTGCAACCCAAGCACCCCACTCAACTCCAACAACCGCCTATTAATCTTCGTCTTATCAATCCGGGTGCCTTCTACGAACTCTTGGTATACCGGCAGTAAGGCATCCGGCAGCATCGCACGCGAATTTGCCTCGCGCATCGCTAATAATCCCATAAATTGCTGCATCTCCGGCGAATAATCTGGTACGAAATCGTCGACTGCCTCGCGCAGGTCGGCTTCGGTTAACTGTTCGCGACGGTCGCGCAACGCGATGTTCCGCGCACGCTGCATAATTAACCACAGATCGCGAGCCGTAACACCATCTGTCCGTGCATCGCCCACGATTGCTTGATAATCGATGCTCTCCTGCGTGCGCGGCGCACAAAAAATCTCCATGGTTGCCGCCCGCTCAAAAGGTGTCGGCGGCAGCAAGATGAGCTTGTGATCGAAAATCCCCACGCGCCGGAAAATGGCCGGCATCAAATCCGGACGATCTGTCGCACCTACCCAGATTACCTTGCCGCGCAACGACGTATCGCTAATCGCATTCACAAGGCTCACCGGCAAGCCGCGCTCCCAATGCTCCGGTTGCATGCTGGCGCGCGGCGATGCCTGCTCAATCTCGTCAATAAAGACAACGACCGGCGCGATGCCACGGATGAAACTGAGCGCAGCGTTCAGATTTCGTTCATAACTGCCCTCGTGCCCGTTGACGCTTATAGCGACTTCGCCGACTTGACTCGCATAGCGCAGTTGGACGAACGCCGTTTCTGCCTTGCCGGCAAGCAGTTTCGCGATAAACACCTTGCCTGTCCCAGCAGGGCCGAGGAGCAGCATGCCGCGCGGAATTCGCCGCCAATCGCCCGCTTTCAAGCCATCGGCAATCTCTTGGATAGCGCGGTTAACATGACTCGGCCCTTGCATTCGCGCAACTTCGCGAGGTTCGCTCACCTCTAAAACGCCGTGACTGAAAGTTTTGACGCTCTGCTGCCGATAGTTTTGGAGCAGTTCGCCCCTTGCTTCCTGGCGCGCCAAGGCGGCTTGGCGCACAATATCGTGGATGCCAAACAGATTCAACCCAGCGGTTTCGCGTGCCAATTCTTCGCGCGCACGCGCATTGCCGAGACTGTACTTGCGAATCGGCTCGGTAATGTGGATGGCGTGCAGATGTTCAATAAACTGCAACCGCTGCGCATAATCCGGAAACGGCATCTCCACCACAGGAATTTCGGGATTCACGGTGAGACTTGGATGAATGTCAAACGTGTTCTGTGTAACCAATAGGATAATGTGCTTGCGGCGGCGGATGTCCAAATCCGATGCCCAATGGTGGAGGAGGTTGAAGAACCGCTGCCGAGCATCGTTCGCACCGCTACTGAGCGACGGATGATTCGGCGCGAACTCCTCCAGAAAATTGATAACCAGCCCAACTTTCACGCTGTCTTGCCGCAGGAGCTCGCTCAATTTGATTTGCAGCTCCTCCGAAGGGGAGGGCTCTATACTGGCAACCGGGTCTTCGTGCAGTTTCCCGATGGCTAAACCGGCATTAATCCTTCGCCGCGCGACATCAGGAGGAACTTCGTCATCACCCGCCCCCTGCAAACCGCGGAAACCCTGCAGCCATGTCGCCAGACTTTGAAAATGGAAAACGCCTGTCTTTTCATACGGCGGGACAACTTCAAGCATCTGCTGCGTTTGGTGCCACTGCCGAACGTTTGGAAAAATAATGCCCTGCGCGGTGTTATACCCGATAACCAGAGCGCACCCCAAAACGTTGAGCTGCTCCATGAGGTAGGGCATCGCCGGCAAATAGCCGTAAACGTCGTCATAAAGCAGGTCCTGCACGTTGAAGTGAAGTAAAAATTGGTGCGCAGAACCTGCGCGGTAGTGTGTGGCGATTTGTTCCCAAAACATGTTGTTGATGGAAGGGTTGCGGGCGGATATGGACATCCGAGCCTATAGGTAGGCGCGCGTTGTAAGCGCGCCCGTTGTTGGGGCCGCGGTTTCAAACCGAGACTCCCGGGTCTGTTTTCGCCTTTATCCAATACGCTAACGACTCACTTTGAGATTGCCCCACGTCGTGGCTAACTTTCCGCGCGCCTCAACATCAGTCAGCAGGCCTTGTAAATCAGCGATGTCTTCAGCAGACAACGCACGGTTCCAAAGGCGAACTTCGTCAATGATGCCAGCGAAGACGTAGTTTTCGCGTTCACAATCCTGCCCAACGCGCCACGGGTCATCGTTGGCATTGAGCGGCCCCGGCACTTCGCCATCAACCACCGCCTCGCCGTTGATATAAATCGTAGCAGTTTCGCCATCGTTGGTGAAGGCAACGTGCACCCATTCGCCGGTTGCAGGCAGATCCGTGGTGATATCGGCTCTGCCGCCCTCGGTTTCAAAGCGGAGTTTGAAGACACCGCCTTCGCTAAATAAACCGTATTGCGTTCTGCCAGTGCATCCGCCGTGGACAGATTTGCCGACGAGCTGGCGGGTGCCATCCCAATGCTCGGCGTTAATCCACGCCATGAACGTGCATTCGTTGACGTTGAGGAGCGACGTGCTCTCGACAGTAACGAACACATCGCTTCCTTCACCGCCAAATTGCAGCGCCTTCCCGAATTTTCCATCAACCCAGTCGGGATTGGAAACTTCGCCATCGTGCCCGTTGCCGCTTGAGTCGCCAGCGAGTGTGCCGCTGCCTTCATCATACGTATGATGCAGGACGAGGCCCTCCGTGAAATCGGCCAGGGCGAACGGCGTGAGTATCATCAGTTGCGCAATGAAAAGATAGACAAACGATTTTTTCATCATATTTTTCTCCTTCTTGTGTCAAATATGGATATAGTATAACGGATTTTCAAAACCGATGTCAAGAAAAAGCAAAACGCCGCTTCCCTCGCGATCGATGGTGAAAAAGACATTCTGCTGCTTGCTTTACATCTCCAATGCTGCTAGGATACCCCCATGAAAACACAACAGCATTTCACCCCCATCACCCTCGGCATCATGGGCGGCTCCGCCTCCGGGAAAACAACCTTCGCGACCTTGTTAGCCGAACAACTGGCGGATTGCGCACCCATCGTCCTCAATCAAGATGCCTATTTTCGGGATTGGGCAGAATACTCCCCAGAAGAACGGGAAAAGGTCATTACCGCCAATCACCCCGATGCCGTGCTTTGGGACGCGCTCACTGAAGACATCGCGAAACTCCGCAGGCGCGAAGCAATTGCAGTGCCTATCCCCGGCACGCGGGCGGCGCAGCGCAGCGATGCACCTTCATACGTCCAACCAAGCGATGTCGTCATTGTGGAGGGACACCTCATCTTTTGGAGCGCGGCATTGCGCAAGTTGATGGATATCAAGGTATTCCTTGACGTAGACGCGCACGAACGAGTCCTGCGTCGGATGCTCCGCGACGTGGTGCAACGCGGCGGCGATCTGGAATGGGCTATCAATTGGTATCGACGAGATGTGCTCCCCAACTTCCCGGTTTATACCGAACCGTGTAAACAATATGCTGACCTGGTTATCCCGTTTCATGATGAAAATTCAGTCGCATTGCAGATGCTCGCTGCGGGCATCCGCGCGCGTGTTAGTGAAAGTCGCGCGGCACACGTGTGACGCGCACCGCCATTTTCTGGCGTGCCTTTTTGACACCGCCGCCGCTCCAAAGTGGCACGCTCATGTCAATTTGGCAAAACGGTGACTGCCCTGGCCCCTGTAGCGCGAGGGAAAACCTGTCCCTCGCGGTCTGCCCCTGGCCCCCGTAGCGCGAGGGAAAATCCGGCGAGCGCGAATCGCCGAGGGTTCCCCTCGCGAAGCCCCTTGATAGACCGAAGCACGGCGCGGCACAGGACCGCGCCCTACGGACTAAGGGCTTTTCACTGAAGGGCCCTTTTAACCATAGCGCGAGGGCCGTCACGCCGAAACGTTGTCATCTCTGCAGCCTCGCTGCAGAGATGTCCACTGCCCCTCGCGAAGCCCCTTGATAGACCGAAGCACGGCGCGGCACAGGACCGCGCCCTACGGACTAAGGGCTTTTCACTGAAGGGCCCTTTTAACCGTAGCGCGAGGGCCGTCACGCCGAAACGTTGTCATCTCTGCAGCCTCGCTGCAGAGATGTCCACTGTCCCTCGCGAAGCCCCTTGATAGACCGAAGCACGGCGCGGCACAGGACCGCGCCCTACGGACTAAGGGCTTTTCACTGAAGGGCCCTTTTAACCGTAGTGCGAGGGAAAACCTGTCCCTCGCGGTCTTTCGGTTGAGCGAAAACCGCCCGAGCCATCAGCGCGTCCCCATCCAGGGCCCCAAGTTATCTCGGCTGCATTTGGCACGCAATTTGCTATATCTTTTGCAGCGTGCCAACTTTTGGCATAGAAATTGCTAAAAACGTTATAGACAAAACAAAGTTTGGCATTTGCAACGATAATGTCAACACTAAAACAAAAAGGAGAATGAAAATGAATTACGTAACCTTACGCAGACCGGCAGGAAGCCTGTTCAATCTTCAGAACGAGATGGGGCAATTCTTCCACAACCTGTTCGCCGAGCCGAACGCGCAAACGGAAGCGAAAGCAGACACCTGGAACCCCGCCGTCGATATTTCCGAAACGGACGACACCTTTGAAGTCCGCGCCGAACTGCCCGGACTCACGCAGGACGATGTCAACGTCTCTGTCCGAGACAACGTCCTCACCCTCCGAGGCGAAAAACGGCAGGAACAGACGGACGACGGGAAAAACTACCGCCGGGTCGAACGCCACTACGGCAGCTTCCAGCGGGCTTTCACGCTCCCGCCGAACGTCGATGCCGATGCCATCACCGCAACCTACCGCGATGGTGTCTTGACGCTCACCGTGCCGAAAGCGGAAGAGGTGAAACCCAAGGAAATCCCAATCGAGGTGAATGCATAACCTCGCGCACAGAAGAAGGCGAGTGCCCCCGTGGTCTCGCCTTCTTCTCTTGCAGTAGGAGAGCCCTCCTGCGTCTCGATGTGTGCAGATCTCGCCTTCTTCTCTTGCAGTAGGAGAGACCTCCTGGTCTCGATGTGTGCAGATCTCGCCTTTTTCTCTTGCAGTAGGAGAGCCCTCCTGCGTCTCGATGTGTGCAGATCTCGCCTTCTTCTCTTGCAGTAGGAGAGACCTCCTGGTCTCGATGTG
Organism: uncultured Poribacteria bacterium; assembly: GCA_958296135.1. GTDB lineage: Bacteria > Poribacteria > WGA-4E > WGA-4E > WGA-3G > AGPOR5. Next base: position 638,772 of record CATQHZ010000001.1, on the reverse strand, counting down.
TGCAGTATCGGGTGAAGGCTATTCCTCCTACCAGAAGTATCGGGACCGGGATGTCCCTCCTACCGGAAGTATCGGGACAAGGATGTCCCGCCTACCGGAAGTATCGGGACAAGGATGTCCCGCCTACCGGAAGAGGTTAAACTCACGCCGAATCTTTATCCTTCAAGACACCGACATAGAGCAGCGCGGCAAGCACCGCCCCAACCGCCGGCCCGACAAAATAGAGCCAAATATCAGCGAAATTCCCGCTGACGATGGCTGGTCCCAACGTCCGTGCAGGATTGAGTGACGCGCGCGTCAGCGGTCCGCCCATGAGAATGGCCAGCACTAACGTCAGTCCAATCGCGAGTCCCGCGAAGTTCCCCGCCTTGCCGCTCACCGCCGTATTGAAAATCGTATTGACGAGGAAGAAAGTGAGTACGAGCTCCACGATGAGCCCTTGCGTCTGTGTCACGCCGCTCCCTAAAATCGTCACGCCGAGGTCGCCCGCTTCGGGCAGCACCGCTTTGAGCACCACCGCGCCCAAAATCCCGCCAAGAAACTGCACAATCCAATACCCCACAGCGGCGGCGATTTGGATTTCTCCCGCGATGAGGAGCGCAAGCGTCACGGCAGGGTTAATGTGCGTGCCGGAAATGTGCCCGTAAGCATACGCGAACGTGACAATGACGAGGCCGTGGGCGAGTGCAACGCCCACTAAGTTTGCTTCTGTTATCGCCAGCGCGCCTGCCCCAATAAAGATGAGCGCGAACGTGCCGATAAACTCAGCCACAAGATTCTTTGTATTCATGAAAGCCCCCTTAAATTTTGAAATTGAATTACCGAGTAAATGGTATGCTATTTATAGCAAATTATAGGTTTTTAGTCAACCGCAATTGTCTGAATCCCCAGAGGCTTTTAGTTGTCTCTGTCTATAGTTCGGGCTCGGGCGAACCCAAACAGACCAGATTAGATGACATGGCAGCCCCGTCGGCTCAGGGCACCTTAAGGTTATTAGCGTTCCGGCGAACTATAGTGTTTTCCGTGGCGTATCAGGGCAGATTGCCATATCCAATAATTGGCTTTGACATCCACGCGCAAATGTAGTATCATTAAAATAAAAGGTTGACGCAGCTCAAGATAGCGAGAAACACATGTCCACATACCGAAACAAACTCATAGAAGTAAGCCTGCCGTTAGAGGCAATCAACCGAGAAGCCGCAAAGGATGCATCGCTCACGCATGGACATCCTTCCACATTGCACAAGTGGTGGGCGCGCCGCCCGCTCGCTGCATGCCGCGCTGTTATCTTCGCCAGTCTGGTGGATGAACCCAGTGCTTGCCAACTTACTTTAACTTTGTCATCTCTGCCGCCTCGCTGCAGAGATGTCCACTGTCCCCCGCGATGCCTCACTTCTACCCAAGGCCGATAAATTGACAAATTCCGAGATAGATGCTAAATTAACCGAAAAAAAACTAGGGAGGAACTTTCCATGACTGAAACAGTAAGAACCGATATCAAAGGCATCGATAGGTTTATCTTTGAGGAAGGTGCGGATGCGGAACAACTGCATCTCCACATCTCCGAGGTGGGAACTGGCACGCGAGCGCATCCGCCGCATCAACACGATGGACAGGAGATTTTCTACGTCTTCTCCGGCGAAGGTGAGGTGCTTTTCGGCGAACAGACACACCGCCTCACCGACAACCAAGCCATCCATGTTGATTGCCGCGTCTTGCACGGGATTCGGAATGTAGGTGAAACGCCGCTCCGGTATGCCGTGATTATCGCGCGGTAGTGTAGGCGCGACGATTGCGATAGATTTAAGGCGTAACCCATGCACGCCGGCTTTCTTATCGCCGTAACGGGCGGATGTCTCTCGCCGCCCGTTACCCTATTCGGACAGCTCGGCTTGCTGCATTTGCTGCCACAACGTCCAGAGCCCCTGAATGCCACCGGCAATCAGGATAATCCCAACACCGGCAACGCCGCGCCGAATCCAGATTGGCTGAAGAAAGGACGGCAAAGTCAGGTGAATGAAGTTGAACTGCAGGAGACGCGACATAGCAACAACGATATAAAACGCGCCGTAAGCGATGAAACCGACATCGCTCGCAATCTCCTGTTTCTCCGGTGCTACCGGCATTCTGAACAAGTTAATGAGATAATCGCCGGTGAGAATCATCGTCACACCGATAACAAAAAACAGCGACAGCATCTCCGGACGATGTCCAGAACGCTGAAGCGTCATTGATAAGACGATGCTGAGCCCGCCTAAACCGAGACTGATGAACCCTTGGATAATTTGGTAACTTCTCTTTTCTGCTATCATATTCTTCCTTTGTAAGCGCGCTAAGCGGGGTGGGCTTTCCCTACCCGATACGCGATTTCAAACCGCGCCTACCGGCATGTACCGCTTGGTGCCAGGCCAAAATCAGTCAAATCGAATACGCGGGTCGACTAAGGTATAGCTAATGTCTGTCATCAATAAACCGACAATATACAGCACCGACCCGAGATACACCATGCTCCGAACGATGGCGAAATCTTGCGCCTGAATCGCCTCAATCGTGAAACTGCCCAACCCCGGAATCGCGAAAAACGCCTCCATCACCAGACTGCCCATAAAGAGGAACGGAATCGCAAGGACGACGTTCGTCAAGATAGGAATCATCGCATTTTTGAGGGCATGTTTGAAGAGGACAACCGACTCGCTCATGCCTTTCGCCCGCGCCGTGCGGACATAGTCGCGGTTCACCTCCTCCAGGAAAATCGTCCGGTAAAATCGGATGCCACCACCGATGCCGCTGAGGATACCGATAACCACCGGCAAAATCACGAACTTGAGCAACTCCACACCCGCATCGTAACCCGAAATCGGAAAGAGACGGAATAGCTTGCCGAACAACCACTGCCCCCCGATAATATAGAAGAGCTGCGAAACCGACATGATGATAACGGCGACGATGGTCCCCCAGAAATCGACGTAGGTAGCACGGTAGTAAGCGACTATCATCGAAATAGTGATATTGACGAGCAACCCCAGCAGGAACGTCGGCACGGCAATAGTCAAACTCGCCCACATCCGCTCCCAAATCTGCGAGGTAATGTCAAGGTTGTTCGTATCCGACACGCCAAAATCAAAGACGAAGAGTTTCGCGGACTTTTGGAAAAAGATAGTCTGCGTGAATTTCTTCGCAACGCCCGCTGCCGCTGTATTGAAGAACAACGGCAGATGGTAGCCGTTCTGGCGTTTCCAATTGTCCACATCTTCTTGCGTGATATTCTTTTCGCCGAGGATAGAACGCGCCATACCATCGGGCGAATTGATGACGAAGAAAAGCACGAAGACGATGATATTCACGCCGATAAGAATGGGAATCGCGTAAAGGATTCTCCGAATAATATAGGCCAACATTTTCTCGTTTCCAAGGTGTCTTTCATCCCCGTTATGTTAATCTCTCCCGCGCTCTCGTTTCCACATAGTAATCACCGCCGGAATAGTGCCGAGAATGAGAACGCCGAAAAATGCCCACAGCGGCCAGGTAATCGGCTTATTCCAGGCTGCTCGGTTTTGCGCACGCAATGGCGCATCCACGCGGAGATATTTCAGCGTATTCCCACCCAACGGGCTCGGTTTGCTATTCTTCACCCACTGATGCGAGAGCCCAAAAGAGACAGGATGATAGGTAAACACCCACGGGGCATCCTGTTGCAGCACCTGTTTCATCTGGCGAATTATCTCCAGCCGCGCCGGCGAATTCTCCATATTTTTCATCTTTTCAAACAACCGGTTGTATGCCGGATTGTCGTAGTTGGCGGTGTTCTCGCCGCCGAATTTCGCCCGGCCGTTCGGCCCGTAGAGGAGAAACATGAAGTTCTCTGCATCCGGATAGTCCGCGTTCCAACCCCACGAGATGATTTGGAAGTTCGCATGCTGCACCTTATCGCGAAAACGGTTGTAATCTGTCGTTCGGTTTTCCATCGTAATGCCGAGTTGCTCAAACCGGCGACGCATCCACGCCAAGCGCGGTGTCGCGCCAGCAGAAGTCCACGCATTATCAAAATGGACGATGAGCGGGTTTCCGTCTTTGTCCAGCCCATCCGGATAGCCGGATTCCGCGAGAAGTCGGCGCGCTTCCTCCAACGATTTCCGCACCGGGCGGCCCGCCTGTACATCCCAATGATAGACATACGGGTTAATGCCGACTTCTCCCGCCTCGTAGCCGAAAATGCCGGGAGGAATAGGGCTCTGCGAAATCACACCGCGCCCATTCAAAAAGATTTCGATATACTCTTCATAATCCAACGCAATCGAGATGGCTTGACGAAGTTTCTGTTTGTCCGCCGTGTAGCCGCCGACAATGTCGTCCTGCATATTGAAGCCGAGGTAGAGTGTCGTCGGGCGCACACTCGTGCGCAAAACGATGTGCTTCGCTTGCAACAACTCGCTGGCTCTCGGGTCACCGGTGTCGTCAAAGGCGATTGCCCGGTCGAACGTATCCGATGAGATACCGGAACCGTCGTAATACCCCTGCAAAAACTTGTTCCAGCGCGGGATATACTCCTTCTCCAACTTGTAGACAACCCTCGGCAGAAACGGGATGATGTCCCACGCATCATCCAAAAGCCCCGCTTCCCTGTCGCCGGGCGCACCGTTGGAGGGATACCGTTCCACCCGAAAATGCTCGTTTTTCACGAGAACAATCTCTTTGTAAGGCACAAGCGTCTCAATGCGATACGGACCGGTGCCAACAGGAAACCGGTCGATGGTGATGTTCCGCTCTTGCAGCACAGGCTGACTGTAAAAATCGATTGCTTCTTGCGGCATCGGCGAGAAGAACGGCATCGCCAGCCAATAGACGAACTGCGGATACTTCGTCTTGAGGATAATCTGATAGGTATACCGGTCTACTATTTTCACACCGGGGAACGGCGCATCGCTATAGGAGAACCCTCCCGCGCTCGATTCGGAAGCACCCAACGCCTCCGAATACGCCCCCATACCCAGAATATAGTCCGCCAGCGTACTGAAAATCGGACAAGAAACGCTCGGGTCTGCCATGCGTTGGAGCTGGTAGACATAGTCCGCCGCGACGAGCTCGCGTGTGCCAGTCATCGAGAAATCTTTGACTTCGGTGAAGCCCCTCACATCAGCTTTTGTCAGGTTATGGAAGAGCAGTTCGCCGGTTTTATCCTTCGCGAAACAGGGATGCGGCTGATACATCGTCCCTGGCCGGATGCGAATTTCATAAACGGCGCGTGCAACCGAATCCGCGGCGGCATCCGCGGGCAAAGCGCGGCCCGCTGCATCAAAATAGCGCGGTATCGGCACCTTTTCTGCTGTCAACGGAATCAACTCGTAGGGCCGTTTCAGGTAGTGGTATTGCAGCGGCGGCTCGTAAATCTGCTGAATAAACCGATATTCGTCCGAACTGTAGGATACCCCCGGGTCGAAGTGCTTCGGCTCTTCGCTGAAAGTGCTGTAGTAAATTTCCTGCTCCTGCTCGGATTTCGGATACGGGTTGTTCGGCACACCGCACCCGATAATAAAAGCAAAGCAAGTCAGGAAAACGATTTGTTTAAAAAAATGCATGGCTATGCCTCGTCAGGACTTACGTGGAACGTGCTAAGGCCTCGTCGTTTAAAACGCATAAAGCTCCGTTAACGAAACCAACGGACCGAATTTAAATGCATCGCTGTCATCGTAAAGCGTCTCCTGCCGCAACGGCAACATCATCGTCAACGACAGCGTGGCATCATACGGCATTGCGACGGAAGCACCAAGCGATGTCATGCTGAAACGGAGCCCCGTGTTAATATCCCGTTCGCCTGCCCAATAGGCGTAGGCTTGATAAAACCCGAGGTAACTCGTATGAACTGACAGCCAATCGGTGAATCGGTAATGCAATCCCGCCGTATAGGTGAGCTCCCTCAAACCGCGATAGGTTTTGCTGTTTTCATAGAACGGCAGCTTCCCGCGTAGGCTCACATTTGCAGCCAGATTCCCGTAAATCGGCACGCGATAATAGCAATCAGCGATGGGATTTCGGATAATCAGCCAGGGCCTCTACTGTTGCCTCCTGCACCTTGGATTCATACGGAATGTTCGCTTCCAGCATCCATCGGGAATTGATGTAGTATTTCAACCCGACATCGATGCGGAAAATGTTCAAAGTGACATGATGCCGATGCAGTCGAACCATCGCATCATGCTGAAAGCAGCCTGAAATTTCTGTGTCTCTTCTGAAGTCAACCTGACTTCACCTCACCGGCGTTCTCTAGGTTCAGCCAGGCCATCTCCGCCGCGGAGAGTTCAAGCGACAATGCCCCTAACGAGGAGGCCATCTCCTCCACGTTTGCCGGGCCTACAATCGGAAAAATCGGAAACGGGAGCTGCACGGCATAAGCGAGGGAAACCTGGATGGCGGAATAGCCGCGTGCCTCGCCCAATTTTGTTGCGCGGGCGAGCCGCTCAAAGTTGTCAGCGTTGTAATAGACGCGCACCATGTCGCCGTTATCGCGCTTCTCTGGCGTGAACGCACCGCTGAAAAACCCCCGCGCTTGCGAAGACCACGGCATCAACGGGAATTGGCTCTCCTCGTGCCACGCGCGCGCAGCAGCGTCAACACAGACGCAACCACCCCACATCGGCTCCATCGGCACGGCGAGGCTAATGTTGTTGCTACACGAGACGAAGCCGCTCAAGCCGTTTTCCGTTGCATAGGTGTTCGCAGCGATGATGCGTTCCGGTTCCCAGTTCGATGCCGAAATCGCGCGAATGCGTCCAGCCCGAATCTCGTAATTCAGGTAATCAATAACCGTGCTAACGGGGATGCTCGGGTCATCGCGATGGAGCATGTAGAGCTCGATGTAATCGGTGCGGAGCCGAATAAGGCTTTCGTCCAAGTCGCTCTTTAACTCTTCAGGGGACAGCCGCGGGCGTGGCACGCGGCCGTTTGGGTGCCCGCCCTTATCAATGAGAAAGACGTTCTCTCGGTTGCCGCGTTCCCGCATCCAGAGCCCGATTAACATTTCGCTGGTGCCGCCGCCGTAGCCGTGTGCGGTGTCAAGCGCGTTGCCGCCAGCCTCAAAAAATGCGTCCAGCAGCTCGGTGCTGTGCGAGTATGCCACCGGCGATAGCATCATCGTTCCCAGAATCAGTTGGGAGATGTCTTTGCTAACGCCGGGAATTTTCCTCGTTCGCAATACGTTCGATAACGGTTGTTGGTGCAATGGCGTTCTCCTACGTATATTCGTTATTGACGTTGTCAATAACTACATTCTTGGTACTAATGTCTTGGGTGACGTGCCCGTTGTTAATGACTCAGTTTTTGGTGTGATAAGGAGATGGAGGCTCCTGTCAAAAAATCTGTTTACATATATTATACCACAAAACGCGAAAGAAAACAGAAAAAAAATTGCAATTTGCACGCGAAATATGATAGAATAGCAGATGAATTGCCCCAGGCATGCAAGCATTGACAACGTCAATGCGGCCCGACGCGTCAGCGTCATTTACCCAAAGACAGACGCGTCAGCGTCATTCACCCAAAGACAGTTGAACAACCGCTAGGAATAACAAAAATGTCCCATTTACGCTACTTACAAATTGCACAAGACGTTTTGAGACAGATTGAGGCATCGCAGCTGGATGCAATCGCGCAAGCTTCAGAGATGTGCGCCGAAACCATCGCGAACGGCGGCCTCGTCTACCTCTTCGGCTCCGGACATTCCCGCATGGCAGTCGAGGAAATCTTCCCTCGCTACGGCAGTTACGCCGGTTTCTATCCCATCGTTGAGCTCGCCGTTACCTACCACAACCAAGTTGTCGGATGCAACGGGCAACGCCAAGCCCTCTTCTTGGAAAACATACCGGGCTACGCCGAGGTGATTTTGCGCAACTTCACCTTCGGCCCCGCCGATTGCATGATTGTCTTTTCCAACTCCGGCACGAATGTCCTCCCCGTTGAAATCGCGATGGGTGCGAAATCGCGGAACCTTCCCGTCATCGCCGTGAATTCCCTCGCGCACAGTCGCGCCTCGGCTTCAAAGCATCCCGCCGGCAAACGGCTGTGCGATGTCGCCGACTTGACTATTGATAACTGCAACCCACCGGGCGATGCTGTCGTGGATATCCCCAATCTGGCGCACCCGGTTGGCCCCACCTCTAGCATCGGCACATTAGCGATTGCGAATGCGATAAAGTGCCGCGTCGCCGAGCTATTGACGGAACGCGGACAGCCGCCGGTAGTGCTAACCGGCTCCTATTTCCTCGGCCCTGAAGAATCAGCGAAGCAGATTGAGCGAGCCTACGACGATTACAGTGCGCGGGTGAAGCAAGTGTAAGCACAGATGTCTATAGCTGTCCATCCCCGTGGAAAACAAGCTGGTATAGACATCCATCCACCTTGACAGGCGTGGCCCTCATTGAGCCATCCGTTTAAATTCGTCTAGGTATGCACGCGCAATGTCGCTATTTCCCTTGATAATCAGCAGGTTCTCGCTGTTCTTAGTTTCAGCATTCTTCGAGAAGTTATAGGAACCGGTTATCACCGTTTCCTCATCAATGACAATGACTTTGTGGTGCATCATGCCACTTTTTGCATTTTGAACCACCGGGATGCCTGCCGCTAGCATTGCATCGTATTCGGAGTGCTCAGTAACCTGCCGTGCTTCAAAGACACCCTGCACCGAAACCCCGGCTCCAAACTGGCGGCGCATCGCATCGCCGAGGATATCGTGTGTAAACGAAAACGCCATGAAATAGATGGACTGCTCCGCCGCCTGAATTTCACTTAAAAGCGGCGAAACGGTGTTGTTTTCGGGCGCAAAATAGGTGAAAATCTGCGTGCCATCACCCAACGTTACTTGCGGATACTGCACACTCGCGTCTGAAGTCGGCCCGAACTGCCGGTAGAGGAACATCTCCCGAAATTCCTCCGTGAAGTTATAGGCGAGCTGCGACGAGTCCAGCCAGATGACGTTATTGTTGTTCTTATACGCGCCGTTGTTCGTGGTGTTATAGGAACCTGTCCAGACATAGCGGCCATCGATGATGATGAATTTGTGGTGCATCAGTCCATCGTGCTCTTCATCATCGGCTACCGGGATGCCCACTTCTTGCAACCGCTCGATTTGCCGTTCTTCAATATATTTTGTCTCCGTGACAACCCGCACCTCCACGCCACGGCGGTGCGCATCAATAAAGGCATCCGCTATCGGCGCGGAATTCAGTTGTTGGAGTGCCGCGTCAATCCGTTCGGCGGCCGTCTCCAATTTGGCGACGAGCCGCTTGTCGAGGGTGTAAGGATTGTTTTTATCAGGGCCACCGGGACGGATGTCGCTAAAGTAGACTTCCCACGATACGCCTGTTGACTCTGGGGGCCTCCCGCTATAATACCGGAAGAGGAAGCCGAGCCCAACCGCCACGGCGAGGAGCAACAGCAACCCTATGAACTTAGCACATCCGTTTTGATTTCTCGCGCGTTTCATCGTTTTTCCTCCCTATACCCCCCATTTTTGCCGAGAAACCGCCAACGGTTCAATCTCCGCGTGCTGCTGTTTCCACGCGTAATGGCCCTTCGGGTTTTCACCTATCCAGCGTTCATCGGCCGGCTCTTCGGCGAGTTGATAACGGGTATCCGCCGTGATGCGAATGTTGTTGGACGTATTGCGCAACGACGCGTGCATCAAGAACATGCTGAAAATAACCACATCGCCAGCCTCAAACGTTGTCGTTGCCCAGCGGCCACCGAATCTCTCGACGATGTCGCTCGGATTATCACTGAAATGTCCTTCAATCAGATCTGCATCAACATCCGCTTTGCCATACGTTTTCCGGACGTTGTCAAACCGGTGCGACCCGAGGCAGAAGACGATGGGCCCCATATCTAACGACACATCCCCGAACGGTGTCCAGCAGGAATACAGGTTTTGCGTGCCTCTGCCCATAAAGACGATGTCGCAATGAATCGGAGAGGCCGAGCCGGGGCCCGCCGTGCGGAGCCATTTGAAATCGAACGTCAGCGCGTCGCCGCCGAGGAACCGCCGAAAAAAGTCCATCACCGGCGCGCCTTCTACGACGGCCTTGAAGGCAGGCATCCGCGTCAACGCCTTATTTCCCATGGAGCCGGTAGAAGTGGGTTCCGGATAATCCGGGTTGAAGATGCCAGCCATCAGCGGTGTATTGGGCGCAAGCATCCCTTTCGCAGAGAGTTTCTCCAGAAGCTGCCGCCGCGCGGTGAGAACCGTTTCCCGTTCGTGTAGCCCGCGGAGAAGCAGATATCCATCTGCTGTCATCCGTTCGCGCAGGGCTTTGGGATTATCGAGCATGTCATGACTCTCGCGTAAGTCGGTACTCACGTCTGTTTCATGGTGCAAAAAAGGGAGTTTCATTTCAATTCCTCCATCCGTTAAAGCCTCGTAGCGGCTTAATGTCTATAGCGCGTCTGAGGGCCGTCCTTGCAACACCGGGATAACGTAACTCCGAAGCGTCGTCCCGTTGAGCGTGGCGGTTTCCACGCGGGGCACTGGATTCTTGCGGAGATCGAACACAATGTAATAGCCTGCCACGGCATGTTCCAATTTCAGATAGGCGACGAGCTGCGCTTTCCCTGCCTGATACGAGGCTTCGCCTTGCCAAACCTTGGCCTCCACGACGTATTTGCGTCCCCGGTGAGCAATCGCCAAATCTATCCGACCGCGGCCGGTTTGCACCTCCAGATACATCACACCGCCTACCTGCAGGACAAACTGCTCGAGGTAGGCGAACAGCAGACGTTGGCCTACATATTCCTGTGGCGTTTGTGGCATATCCAAAATCTTGAAGCCGACACGGGCGATGAAATCGCGGAAGTTATCCAGCAACCGTCCCATCCGAATCTGCCTATCAGAGGTGAGGTAGTCCCGAAAACACCCACCGGTGTCCTGAGGGTGGTATTCATTCTCGAACCGCTCCAAAAGCGGTTTAAACGTCCGTAGAATGCGGTAAAGATAAATCGGGTTGGCAATTTCACACCGGCCTTCACTATCCTCGGTAATAACACCGTATGTTGCAAGTTCACTGATGACATCGTCGTCCATGTTGAAATCCTCACCCTCATCGTAAGAGGCGATTTTCATCAACACACTTTCAAAGCGGGGGTTCCGACGAACATTCCTTCGGAGTGTCTCTGTTCATCGCGCCACTGCTGGCGGCGACTCCTGCAGCCACGCAAGGTTAAACCGATAATGCTGCCTGCTGCTAATCAGATGAATAGTGCCATCCTTGCCTTGACACACGGCGAGGTAGCCGCCCGGCTCAGCACTGCTTATTCCCATCGTAAAGGGCCTGCCATCCATCGTTTCTAGCTCCCGGTCTGGGCCGTCATCGCTGATAAGGCGGATGCGCGCCCAGGTTTCGCCATCGTCGAAAGAGAGCGCGCCGAACAAACCTTTCACCGAGCGTTCTTGCCCCGATGCATCCACTATCGGCATCGCCGCCGGAGCCCGCCGCTCACCCGTGAAAGCGGCGAGGAAAATCGGACCCGGTTTTTCAACACCAGCCTGCCCGTCTACGGTGAGCCTGAGCAGCACGCACCGTTGCCCACCCGAAAGCGGCGGAAAAGGACTCGCACTGTAGTGCCACGTTTTTCCGCCATCTGAAGAGACGCTCTTCGGCATCCGGCCGTCAATCGTATCGCCGCGGCCGTAAGCCATTAACCTCCCATCCGAGAGCTCAACGACAGCGGCGTGAATGCCGGCAATCCACGCGCCGCGCTGGCCATCGGCAAATTCAGGGATAGGTTGCCCCGCGCCCGGGTCGCGCCACGTTTCTCCATCGTCCTCGCTGAGCCAGATGGCAGTGCCGCCGTTTCCACCGCTGACAGCATCGCACGCGAGAAGGATAGAGCCGTCTTGTCTACGGAAAACGGACGTAATCGGCATCTGCCGCAATTGATGTGCCGGAGAAATGAGCCGCGGCCGTGTCCACGTCGCGCCGTTATCGTCGGAATAGCGCAGAACTAACGCCAGTGGCCCCCATGTCGCCGCGGCGGATAACCCGTTGAAATGGTAAACGCGCCCCTCTTCATTGCACCAGAGTGCCGTAGCGTGATTATTCCTATCGGGAGCACCCCAGAACGGTTCCGCTGGTTCCCATTCGTTTTCGCCGTGACGCAACCGACTCGCCGCCACCGTCAGTTCACGGCCCCGTTCCGTCACGCACGAATACCATGCAGCGAACATATCGCCGTTTGGACACGCCACAATTGATGGCACATGGTTATGCGCCGAGAAAAGCGGGCCGTTTGAACCTGCCGGGATTTTCACATAAGTAAGCGGTTCGGCGAAAAACGGTAGTTTGCTTTTGCCGGGCAACGTAACCACGTTTTCTATGGCCGCGCCCGTTTCTTCTGGCGGCGCGCTCGCCACGCACGCCGATTGCTTGACATCACGGCCCCACAGGGCCACTTGCGGCACGCGGAGGGGCAGCGTATCCGGCACCGCGCCACAGACTACCCGGAAGCCGATATACCAATGTTTATCCGCCGGCACCGCGCCCATCCGATTTGCTGAACGCAGATAGCAAAGCAATGTGGAATGACTGCCGCCGCGCGTCACACGATAGAGCCCATCCTCCCTGCCGACAGGATTTTCCTGCGGCTGCGGTTCATAGGCACCATACCAATCGTGGCACCATTCCTCCACGTTGCCGTGCATATCGTAGAGGCCCCAAGCGTTTGGCGGCGTTTGCCCGACATGCAGCGGCACTACCTCTGCCGCGCCACGGCCCCTTTCTGCATCGGGATACCAGCTCTCGCCGACGTTTTTATGGAACGCAGTGGGAAGCGTGTCCCCGGTAGAAAAGTGCGTCGTTGTGCCAGCACGACAGGTGTATTCCCATTCCGCCTCCGTCGGAAGCCGGTAAGGCTGGCCTTCACGTTCGGAGAGCCATTCACAGAAGCCGACAGCATCGTGCCAATTTACAAACACGACAGCCTCCTCCTCTTCCCGTGAGAAACCGATGTAGGGCGCAACTTCCAAGCCCATATTGAGACAACCGCGCAGGTGCCGGTGCCCCGGGTCAAATGCCTCATACTGCGCATTCGTCACCTGAAAAATGCCCATGTAGAACGGCGTGCTGAGCGTCACCTGATGCACAGGATGTTCATCCCAATCGCCATCGCGCAGGTGCGCCTTGCCATCGGTTAATTCATCGGAGAGTTGGGCCCTCTCCGAGCCCATGAGAAAACTGCCGGGTTCAATTCTCACCAACTGCATGCCTATTGAATTGGTATACGTTTTTCCCTCAATCGCGAGTGTTTGCATCGGTTTTCCTGCCTCCTTTTCGCTGCTTCATGTTATGATACCAACAAACACAGAATTTGTCCAGAACGATTCAGTTCTCCCTGTCAGAAAAATGTTGGAGTTTCAAGCGCGGGCACTCCGTGAATTTTATCCCATTGAAAATTCTGGAAATAAACGGGTAATTCTGAGCAACAGGCGGATATGATGACGATACATTGAGAATTCAAACATGACATGGCACTAGGAAGGCCGCGGACAGGATGCGCTTTAACCGCAGCGGTAAAATTCTTTCCCTTATCGATAAAAATTTTACCCAACTTGAAGGTGACTCTCCCGTAAACGTGCAGGTTTCAATGTGGCACGAAAATTGCTATTATTAAGATATGTTAGGACAGATGCCGACTCACCCCCGTAGGCGCGCTTACAAACCGCGCCTACCGGACTCGTTCTGCGGCATCCTCTTTTGATAACTACTGAGAAATAGGAGATTTGAAAAATGAAATTAACGTTTCAAAAGGAACCCCTCTTGCACTCGCTGCAGATAGTGCAGGGTATTGCAAATGGGCGCAATACTTCGCCGATGCTTTCAAACGTCCTCATCAAGGCGGACGCGGAGAAAATTGAATGCGCCGCCACAGACTCGGAAGTAGGCGTGCGCACCAAAGTCGATGGGACTATTCAGGAAGATGGCGCGATTACCGTCCCTGCCAAGAAATTGGCGGACATCGTTAAGGGGCTACCAGAACTGGATATCCACCTCACCACGCCGACGAACAACTTGGTGAAGTTGGCGTGTGGGAACAGCGTTTACACAATTATCGGGCTACCCGCAACAGAATTCCCGACACTCCCGACGTTTGAAGGGGAAACCTTGGACATCCACCCTCAGACGCTGTGCGACGTTATCCACAAAACCGAATTCGCAGCATCCACCGAGGAAAAAGAACGGAAAATGCTGTGCGGGCTCTATTTTAACTTCCGAGAAGATAGAACGGAGGTAGTCGCAACGGACGGCCGCCAACTCGCACTTGTGCATTGTGACGCGCTGACACCCCCGCCAGGAGTGACAGGCTTCATTGTGCCGCTCAAAGCCGTGCAGGCAATCGCCCAATCCTTCGCCCAGGCTGACTCGGTGAACGTTTCGTTCTTCCAAAGTCAAGTCCCGTTTAACACCACGCGGTGTCTGATTGTCGCCGATGAGCACACCACGCTGACAACGCGCTTGATAGATGCCGAATACCCGGACTATGAGAAAATTATCCCGAAACCCGGGGCGATGGAAGTCCGCACCGTTTTCAACCGCGAAGCGATGCTGCAGGCAGTCCGCCGCATCTCCATGCTATCGGAACCGAAAAAAGGCTGTGTCGTCTGCTTGGAAATCAACGAAGCGGATAAGCACATTCGGATTTCGGCGAAGACCCCGGGACTAGGGAGAGCACACGAACTCGTCCCTGTTGACTCTTGCACGAAGAACCTGCGCATCGGGTTTGATGCACGGCTGCTGATGGGAGCACTCTCACGTATGGAGGCCGAAAGCGTCAAACTGAACTGCTCCGGTGAATTAAATCCCGGCATCGCGAAGCCGGTAGGTGAATCACGGCAAACCTATCTCATCATGCCGATGAAATTGAAGGCTGCGCCAGTAACAGTGAAAGTTATCGGTGTCGGCACCGCCGGCGGAAACGCTGTCAACCGCATGCGTGAAGCTGGGTTAGCCGGGCTCGAATTTTATGCCGTTGACACAGACCGCGGGGCCTTGGACACCTACGACGATGTCACACCCATCCAGCTCGGGCAGGATGCCACCAACGGACTTGGTGCAGACGGCAACCCCGACATTGGGCGAAAGGCCGCAGAAGAAGATAGCGCAGCACTAGAAACCCTCGTCTCAGACGCAGACATGGTGCTCATCGTGGCCGGCATGGGCGGCGGCACCGGCACCGGGGCCGCGCCGCGCATCGCATCGCTCGCACGCAGATACGGCGTGTTGTCCGTTGCAATAGTCACACGGCCCTTCAAGGCTGAGGGAGAACCGCGCGCAACGCAAGCCGAAAACGGCGTGAAAGAACTCCAAACCGCTGCTGATTCCCTCATCGTTGTCGCCAATCAACACCTCATTGACGAAGGTGACGACGGTGACGCGAACATCGAAATGCAGGATGCCTTCCGCATCAGCGACGAGATGCTCAGCCGAGGCGTGCAACTCATCACCGGGAACATCGTGAATTTCGAGCATGAAGTTACCGTTGACTTCGCCGATGTTGAAGCTGTCCTACGGGTCCCGGGCAAGACAGCGATAGGCATCGGACAGGCGACAGGCGAGGAACGCGGACGTATCGCAGCAGAAAACGCTATCTCTTCGCCGCTCCTCGAAGGCGCGAATCTCGCCAAAGCCACCGGAATCCTGGTAGAATTGGTAGCACCACAGGATTTCATGATGGCCGAATTGGATAGCGCAATGCAGGGCATCCAGAAAGCCGCATCCGATGCACAAGTTATCTTCGGGCTTAACTACAAAGATGAATCGAAAGCCGAAGAACCGGTGCGCATCACTCTGGTTGCAACCGGTTTGCAATAATCGGACAGCCCTAGAGGCCAACCGTAGGCGCGCTTTGCTCACGTTTCAGTATGCGACAGGGCGTGTCACGGCGGATGTCTCTATCCGCCCGTAAGCGCGCAACCGAACCGGTGCGCGCTTACAAACCGCGCCTAACGGGGAAATAAACGAAACAGGATAAGTCATGCAACATGAAACAGCAGAGAGGACAAGAGAGTCATTGCACGGGGATTACAGCGACATCATCGGCAGCAGCCCACAGACTCTCGAAGTCCTGACAAAAATTGAGTTGCTCGCAAGACATGATGTCTCGGTGATGATTTACGGCGAGACCGGGACAGGCAAGGAATTAGTCGCGCGCGCCATGCACAATAACAGCCCCCGCGCAACAGCACCTCTCGTCGTCGTCAACTGCACAACGCTTCAGGAGAACCTCCTAGAGAGCGAACTGTTTGGGCATGAGCAGGGGGCCTTTACCGATGCGAAGCGGCAGCATATCGGAAAGTTTGAACGCGCCGACAAGGGGACACTGTTCCTCGATGAAATCGGCGATCTGCCCCTGTCGCTCCAACCCAAGTTGCTACGCGTGCTAGAAGAAGGCGAGATTGAACGCGTCGGCGGCAAAACTATGATGCCTGTCAATGTCCGAATTATCGCCGCAACTAACCATAACTTAGAGCAACTCGTTCACGAAGGGGCATTTCGGGCAGACCTTTATCACCGACTTGAGGGGTTTTCCATTTCTCTGCCGCCGCTGCGCGAACGGAAAGCGGATATCCGAGAGTTAGTGGAACACTTCTCACAAGAACCACCGCAACTCACGCGATTTTCTATGCGGCTGCCACCGTTGCGCGAGCGGTTAAAGGCGCACGCACACCGGCCAGCCACCGATGAACCCATAGGCAGATTCGCCGCGCAGACGTTCCAACTTCTCCAAGATTACGCCTGGCCCGGAAACATCCGAGAGTTGAAAAAGGTCGTCACTCACGCACTCATCCTCTCCGAAGGCAAAATTATCTTGCCGGAGCACTTACCGCAAAAACTTTATGCACCCGACACGAACCAGGCGGTTCTCGCAGCCCAAAACCAGCCAACCGTCACTATCCCTGTCGGGTTAACCTTGAAGGAGGTAGAGAAGATATACATCTTGGAAACCCTCGCACGGATGGGCGGAAATCAGGCGAAGACCGCGGCGGTATTAGACGTGAGCCGCCCTACCTTGCGCAACAAATTGAGAACTTTTCAGGAGAGAGATGCATGAACGTCACAGGCCTATCCTTCCTCTGCTGAGAACGCGCTTTCCCTCCCCGTAGCGCGGGGGCCCGGCGAGCACTAATCGCCGAGGGTTCCCCCCGCGAGCACTTTCCCTCCCCGTAGCGCGGGGGCCCGGCGAGCACTAATCGCCGAGGGTTCCCCCCGCGAGCACTTTCTCTCACCGCAGCGCGGGGGCTGTCCCCCGCGACCGTGCCGCAACGGCGCGCGGGCATGATGTGGCAGTGGGTAATTTTTAGCCTATTATCGGGTAAAAAGGTATCCATTGAGTTATTTTGCCCCAGTGTGAAAATGCGCGAGGCACCCGTATCTATGCGATATGTCGGTTTTGGCACGAAACTTGCTAAAACTAAAAATAGATTAGAATTTAGAATGAGAGTCTCTAACGAAATTGTAAAACGACTTGTGCTAATGATTCCATATTCCGTTGTGAACACCCGGCACTTGCTAAAAGGAGCGTTTCAATGCGCGTTCTCGTTTTTCTCATACTGTTAGGACTGGGGGGCGTTGCCTCGGCCCCAGCTATTCCTCCCTCGCCTGCCGGCGGCGGATACTTCACGATTGGCGCGCCCGGGGAGTATGCCTTTATCCCTGACCGGCTTGACTTGGATTTCAGACTGGGCCGGACTGGGTTCACCTTGGAATTGTGGTTTTATCTCAAACGGCCCCTGAAAGATGTTAACGACACGACAGGGGAGCCGGGCGAGATATGGGCCCTCGTTTACAAAGCCGGCAGTTATGAAATCGGACTGGCCGAAGACCAGGTGAACCTCAGGATGAACGGCCCGGGGCATAGCCGTTCATGGGGATTCCTTGTGAGTCCTGATGGGAGGCTGCCGATAAATCAATGGCACTATATTGCGGTGATGTTTGAGGCCGAATATCGTCAGGAAGTCGCGAATACCGTTCTCAAGGGGGCACTGGATGGATTTCGGGGCTTTATAAACACGCCGGGGCCGCTGTGTATTGGCGGGGCCCGCGAGCCCGTGCTCGGTTTTGACCCGGCTCCCAGAGACGGTCCGCCTTCCACGATTTTCTCCGAGGGCGTGATTGACGAGGTGCGCATCTCCTCTATCGTCCGGTATCCCCGGGAGAACTTGGAGCATCATTTTTGGCAAGAGACGATTGAGGTGCCGCGTGCGCCTTTTGAACCGGATGCGCACACGGTTGCACTTTGGCATTTTGATGGTTGGGGTGAGGCGGAGCGTCTGATGGATGCGAGCGGGAATGGGCACCATCTCACCTACCATGGCAACTCTTTTGAGGTGCGGCCCTGGGGGAAGTTAACCACCACCTGGGGAGCCATCAAACGGCGGTAAAAACGTGAACGGGTTTTTGCCTCAAACGGCGGAGCCCGACACGGTGGTGCCCCCTGGAGAAATAGCAAGCGGTTCTTCGCGCGATGCCAGAGCCTCGGGGGGCTCGATTTCATTTTGCGAGCGGTGAGGGATACGCCGCTCAACCCTGGCGATTTGCTTTACTGGGTAAACAGTGAAAAAAGATTCAACGCGCCGTGAGGACTGGAGGCTCGCTAGGCACCCCCGACGCGGTGAGAAAAATGCTGCTGCCGCGCGGTCCATTGTTGGCCAACGAAGATGCCTTCAGCGGCACCTCCCTCGGAAAGAAGAGGGTTCCCTATATTTCCGCGCGGTGCTGCGAAACGGCGCGCGGGGCTGAGCTGCCGATGGGTAGTTTTTATCCAGTTCTTGGTAAGAAAGGTATCCATTGGGTTATTTTGCCTCAGTGTGAAAATGCGCGAGGCACCCGTATCTATGCGATATGTCGGTTGATGAATTCATCGGCTATCTTGAAGCACTCTATCATCTCTTTCCGAGAGAAGCAACGCTGCGCTCACTCGAACACCACCGAAAACTGAGGGCAGAAGGCGGACAAGTCAATATCATTTCCGAGAGGCACCCAAAATGAAAAACCTTCGTACCTTACACTCGTTTTTTTATTTTGTATGTCTCTTCGGTTTGTCCGCATTTTTTGGTTGCGGAGACGCTGAGGAGGCTGCAGAATCGCCGTTTCGTATTGCCACTGTGTCTTCCCCCGAAGAGGAAGCCATAGTCGTCCCTCGAGACTGGTACCTGACAGAAAACACGGCGTTATACCTTACCTATTATCGTGCGGTGCTGCTCAAGAGATTTGGAGATATCCCCCAGGTCCACATCGTCGTGGACGGCGAACGCAAACTGCGACGAGGGTTATCACAAGCTCATGATGAATTCATCGGCTATCTTGAAGCACTCTATCATCTCTTTCCGAGAGAAGCAACGCTGCGCTCACTCGAACACCACCGAAAACTGAGGGCAGAAGGCGGACAAGTCAATATCATCTCTGTGAATGCTCGCGATGAAGTTGTCATTAAACAACTAATGGAACAACGGGGCCTAACCAGAGGTGAGGCCAAGGCGGAACTAAAGAAAATACGAGCCGAGCAGAAAAGGAGGCAAGAAGGCGAGGTGGATGAAGAGGATGAAGGGGATGAAGACGCGTAAAAATCCAAATCCTGCTGCACCACCTTTAATCAAACCAATGAGGTAGAAAACGGTTTTAACCGGTTTTTTACGCCAGAATCGAGTCTCAAAGCGTGTTGCAAAACAAGTAGCACTATAGGGATATCTGGAACCTGTCAGAAATTTGTCCAGGTCTGACGCAGAACGCATCCGGTAGGCGCGGTTTACCCCTTGTATTTTGGCGTGTGCCTTTTCAAGGAGCACCTACTAGAGATGATAGATTTGCGCTGTCCTAACTGTCATAAACCCAAAAGGCGAAAATTGGTTCTGTCCACGTGTTTTGGGATCGCGTGATACTAAAGAGTAGATGCGCCACTGTACGTCAATCGAACCTAGACTCGCCTTTAACCTATTAGCCAACGTCTTCTATGTCAAGGAGGACTGAACAATGTTGAAAAATTTCTTGGAGGCTTAGCTCTCCTCGTCTTTGTTGCTACGCTGTTCACGCTACCTTCGTCTGTCGTGGTTAAACCAGCGAATGCAACGCCGAACGTTCGACATGAGTGGTCCGGGACTCATCATTTCTTCGATAGCAATGGAAACTATTGCTATACGGAGAACCGATTCACCACTACCGAAGAGGCGTACAATCACCCGCCGGCCACCCCGCGAGAAGTGGCGGTGGGAACATGGATAAGAAGTGAAGATGGGACTCCGGTCTATCTTGTGCACTATAAAACCGTGTATGAGCACACGTCCCACAACATGACGACGAACGTCCATGCGGACACTTACCACCACTTCCTTGGAGGGCCGTGTAATTAGCCGGAGGCCGCTAGCGGCTTTCCTTTACTGCTCTGAACCGAAGGCACTGACAGAAGGGTTCTCCCGTTCTGTCCACAATATAGCTGCACGCTCAGAGGTGGAGAATACAACCGACGCGTCAGACACAGCAAGCATGTCGTCACTGTAGACGCGTTTCTATACAGGTGCCAGAACAAGCGCAGCGTCATCCGTTTGACGCTGCGTTTGTCTTTTAAAAAGATTTGCCGAGCTGCCGCTTTTCTCTTGACACGAGCGAAAATCTTTTTGGGTTTTTCCTTGACATTTTTTGAAAATCTGTTATCATAGTCCCAAATGATGACGAACACGCCAAAAAAGCAGCGCGTTCAGGCCGAGCCCTACTCGCCCAAAGAAAGGAAAAGCGATGAAAAACAGAACCCAGAAAAACGCCAGAGATGCCCTGAAGGGCAATTATGCCGACATCATTGGCAACAGCCCACAGATTCTCGAAATCCTCAAACAAATCGATCTGTTCGCGGACTTACCTGTCTCGGTGATGATTCACGGCGAAACGGGCACCGGCAAGGAGCTCGTAGCAGATGCCTTGCACGAAAACAGCCGCCGCGCACAAGCACAGAAAATTACGGTGAACTGTGCAGCAATTCCCCCAGAACTCATGGAGAACGAAATGTTCGGGCATGATGCCGGAGCATATACGGACGCCAAGAAAGAGCATCACGGTAAGTTTGAACAGGCACACAAGGGAACATTATTCCTTGATGAAATCGGAGAACTGTCACTCCTCCTTCAGCCCAAATTGCTCCGCGCCCTAGAGAGCGGCGAAATTGAACACATCGGCGGCAGAAAAAAGATTTACGTGGATATCCGAATTGTGGCAGCCACCAACTGCAACCTTGATGAAGCGGTGAGGACCGGCACCTTTCGCCCAGATCTCTATTATCGGTTGGACGGGTTTAGTATCTATTTGCCGCCGCTACGGGAACGAACCGGGGACATCCCGTTGTTGGTAGACTACTTTCTGGAAAAAGAGAGCCAACGTTTACAGAGAGAAGCCGGCGGCATCGCACCGGAGACATTTGCACTCCTTGAAAGTTACCCATGGCCCGGGAACGTCCGAGAGTTGAGAAAAGTTGTCATCTGTGCAATCGTCTTCGCGCAAGGAGACGTTATCTTACCGATGCACCTCCCCATTAAAATTCGGAAACCTAGTCTCCAACGCACAGACATTCAGTCCTCTCAAGAGCACTTGCAGCAAATGTCCCCAATTGGACTCACGCTGGCGGAAGCAGAACAGCGGTATATTCTAGATACCTACGAACGAATGGGTAGAAATCAGACGAAAACCGCGGCGGTTTTGGGCATTAGCCGAAAGACGTTGCGTAATAAACTTAATGCGGTAAACATCCAGACCGGACAGCCCTAACGCACGTGTCTCACAACCAAACCTCTCCGAATTTTTTTTATCCTTGACTTTTTTTAACATTTTTGCTATTTTAAATTCTATTGACATCCAAATAGAATTCGTTTATCATTTATTGCACGGAGGCACATCGTATGAAACAGATGCCTATTTTTGTGTTATGCATGCTAATGTTCATCGCCATCGCAAGGATAGCTGCCGCGCAAGAACTCGTGCTGCATCTCTCTTTTGATGAACTCAACGGCAAGGTTGCCACCGACCGGTCAGAATTCGGCAACGACGCAACTTTCAAAGGCAACCCCAAGCTCATCGATGGCGTTTTCGGGAAAGCCGTGGCGTTCGATGGAAAAACCTCGGCGCAAATCCCAGACCACGGCAGCCTTGACATTGTCGATGGCATCACCATTGAATTCTGGGTATTTATTGAAGGCGGCGAAGCAATCCAGAGCGGCGTTGAAAAGGGAGTCGCCTGGATATCGGGCTTGTATAACCTCGCCGCGCTCTATAACGGCGGCACCATCTTGCAATTTTTCGATCTGCCCGATGTCTGCAACGACGAAAACATCGGGCCCAGTATTCAAGATGGCGAGTGGCATTTCCTCGCCGGCACCTGGGACGGCGATACTATTCTGCTCTACATTGACGGTGAAGTTGAAGCCGAGATGGCGTGTAAAGGCAAGCTCAACCCGAACGATGACGCGCTTTTCATCGGCGCGCGCGGCGGGAGTGAACGTTTTCTTACCGGCGCGCTTGATGAAATCAAAATGTATAACTACGCTTTGACGAAGGCGGCGTTACAGGCGGATATGGAGGCGCCTGTCACATTGGCAGTAGATGCACGCCATAAGTTGGCGATAACTTGGGCACGCCTGAAATCCCGATAATCCACACGCACTGGTAGGTACTGTTGGAAACCGCGCCGCCAGAAGGCATTCACGTAGCCCGGTAGGCGCGCTTTGCAAGCGCGCTTGTGGGAGGCATTCAGTTTTAAGGAACGTTCATGAAAACAACCGCGTATCTATTTCTACTGTTTCTCGTTTTGCAAACGCTAGCCGGCTGCGCGCTGCCTCCTAGCGGCAATCAACCGCCGGAAGAGCAGGTAGCAGTCGTCACAACCGACAAAGGCCAATTCGTCATTGAGTTTTATCCCGTTGCCGCACCCGTGGCTGTTGAGAACTTCACAAAACTCATCAGACAGAAGTTTTACGATGGTTTGACATTCCACCGTAAAGTTGACGAACCCGGGCTGAATATCATTCAGGGTGGGTGCCCGAAAGGCGATGGAACGGGTGGACCCGGTTGGAACATTATTGACGAGTATACAAACCCGAACCAACGTCCTCACTTAAGAGGCACGGTAGCGATGGCTCGGGCGAACATGCCCGACTCCGCCGGGAGCCAGTTCTACTTATGTCTGAAACCGCAACCTCACCTTGACGGAAATTACACCACCTTCGGGCGTGTAATCCACGGCATGGATGTCGTCACGCTGCTAGAGGTAGGCGATGTCATGACAACAATCCGATTGGAGGCGAAGTCAAAATATGTTCAAGCGACAACAGCGTCACCAACCCCATAGCCTCTTCCTCACCGTGCTGCTCATGTTGGCGGGCCTATTGCTGCCGCTTTTGATGAGCTGCACGCAGGAAGAGAAGCCGGCTCCCGCGCCGCGTGCACGCCGCGCCGGCACCGGCACCACGCAAACCGCCGCTAAGCCGCAGACGGACCCGGCCAGCGTCATCGCTGTCATTGAAACGGCGAAGGGCAACATTGCGTTTGAGTTTCTCGCAGAAGCCCCAGAAACCGCCCAGAACTTCATCAAAAACGCGAAACTTAATAACTATAAGGATGAGACATTCCACCGCGTGGAACCGCTCCTCATCCAAGCCGGTTCGCGGTTTGTGGTGGACGAAACACTCCCGATTGAGAACGGTGCGCAGAAGATGGCCCGCGGCGTTGTCGCAATGGCGAAGGAGGAAGGCGCTAGCGTCGCCGATGCCTCCCAATTCTTCTTATGCCGCAATACCACGCTCGTTGATAGCGATTACACCGTCTTTGGAACAGTGCTCAGCGGGATGGAGGTAGTTGACAGCATCGTCAAAGGCGACGCAATCACGAATATCACGATTCGTGAGAAGACAGAGTAACCGAAAGGCGCGCTTTACAAGCGCGCCTACCTAAACGAAAAGGAGAAACATCATGGCATTAACAATTATCCGCACCGCGCGCCCAAGCCCCATCTGGCAGGAGAGTTACGTGCGGGTGAAAAAAGGACAACGGCTCGTTATTGACGCAGAAGGCGCCTGGTCGCCCGACTTACAAAATCGGATCGGCTGGTGCGGCGGCGACGGCATCGCGAATACGCCCGGCAGTGCCGCCTATCTGCTCCCCGGCACTAATATCGGGGCCCTCATCGCGAGAATCGGAGATACCGTGTTCGCTGTCGGCTCGCGTTACGACAACCCTGCACCCGCCGATGGCGTTATCTTCCTCGCCATGAACGAAACCCCGCATCACAACAACCAAGCCGGCAGTTTACTCGCGCAAATCATCATCTTTGATCACGACTAAGGAGGAGCATCGCATGGATACACCCACCGATGAAAATATAAACGCACTCCCACCGATGAACTTTATCACGTTTGTCAATGACCTGGTGACCACGGCGCAACTCTACATGGAGGGTGTCCACAACCCCGAGACAGACGAGGTTGTCGTCAGTCTACCGCTCGTCAAGCGGATTATCGATAGCCTAGAATTGCTTGAGGAGAAGACGAAGGGCAACCTCATCGCCCCCGAAGCGAACTTCTTGGCAAATTCTCTCTATGAACTGCGGATAGGTTACGTCCGCCTTGTTAGTGCGCAGCAGGCTGCGACAGAAGCAGCCGCTTCTGATGATGAACAAACAGCGGATTCGGAAGAGGAAGAATAACCTCCCCCGTAGGGCGGGGGCCTGTCCCCCGGCATGCATTTTTCCTTTACCGTAGGGCGGGGGCCTGTCCCCCGGCATGCATTTTTCCTTTACCGTAGGGCGGGGGCCTGTCCCCCGCCATGCCCCGGTCTTCGGGAGAGCCTCGCGAAGGACAGGTTTTCCCTCGCGCTGCGGTGCATTTTTCAGTTACCGTAGGGCGGGGGCCTGTCCCCCGCCATGCCCGGTCTTCGGGAGAGCCTCGCGAAGGACAGGTTTTCCCTCGCGCTGCGGTGCATTTTTCAGTTACCGTAGGGCGGGGGCCTGTCCCCCGCCATGCCCAGGTCTTCGGGACAGCCTCGCGAGGGACAGCCTCGCGAGGGACAGGCCCTCGCGCTACGGGCTCAGCGGCGGGGGCCTGTCCCCCGCTATGCCCAGGTCTTCGGGACAGCCTCGCGAGGGACAGGCCCAGCGGCAGCAGCCTTGGCCCCCGCCATGTCTTTTTCCTTTACCGTAGGGCGGGGGCCTGTCCCCCGCCATGCCCGGTCTTCGGGACAGCCTCGCGAGGGGAACCCTCGGCGATTCGTGATCGCCGGGCCCTCGCCCTACGGACTTCCAACTCGCGAGGGACAGGCCCAGCGGCAGCAGCCCTGGCCCCCGCTATGCCCCGGTCGTTCCAGAATATGAACTACCACCGCAAAATCATCATCGCTTTCACACTGCTAGTCAGCCTGCTCCTCACTGGAACAATCGGGTATACCGTTCTCGAAAGAGATAACCCGGAGCGTTCATGGACGCTCCTAGACGCAGTCTGGATGACCGTTATTACCTTAACAACCGTGGGGTATAGCCACTTGGATATGAGCGATGAGGGACGCGTCTTCACCTTGTGTCTGCTCATCGGCGGGTTTGGTGTCTTTACCTATAGCGTCAGTATCGCCACCGCCTTTTTCATTGAAGGCCAACTCCAAAACTTCTTCCGCTTGAGAAAACTCGTGCGCACTGTCGATAAATTGTCAAACCACTATATCCTTTGTGGCATCGGTGATACAGGTGTCCATGTGCTTGACGAAATGCTCAAGGCCGAAGAGCCCTTTGTCGGCATCGACCTGGAGGAAGAACGCCTCCTCCATCTCGCCGATACCCGCAAGTTCCTCTACATCCACGGCGATGCAACCGATGACGAGGTGCTCACGCGCGCAGGCATCCAAAGAGCCCGCGGGCTCGTCACCTGTCTCAGCCGAGACCAGGATAATCTTTTCGTCGTCATCTCCGCGAGAAAAATAAACCCGCAGCTCCGCATTGCCTCCAAGGCGGTTGAGAGTAATTCGCCCGCGAAACTCATCACCGCCGGTGCCGATGAAGTCGTCCTGCCAGACCAGATCGGCGGCATCCGCCTCGCCTCCGGCCTCCTCCACCCGCAGCTCGTCGATTTCTTCACAAATATCACCCAAAACCACCAGCGAACGCGATTTACCGAATCCATAATTCAGGAACATTCCGCGCTCGCCGGGCTGACGCTCGCCGATGCCCGCGTTCGGCAGCAGAGCGGCCTCGTCGTCATCGCCATCCGAAGTCGAGAAGGCACCTTTATCTATAATCCTCTGTATAATCGGAAGTTGGAAATCGGCGACGCGCTCTTCGTCATCGCCGATAGAGAGCAGCTGCAGGCGTTGCATAAATTGACTGGCGATACAAGGATTGCGTAGAAACAGATTCGGGTGGACATCAAAAACGGAAAACTGGATCGTTCAGGACTTGAAAAAATCTCCCGCAATTTGGTATAATGCCAAATGAGACGATGCCGTTCAGATGAACCCAGCGCGCAAAAATTAGCCCCGAGAACGTAGGCATCGCCAACGGCGATGACGACTCTACGGAGAAGCACGTTATTGCACCGACAGCCGTTAACGAACGCCACGCGAACAACAAAAAACAACAAAAAAATGAAAAATAGCATCTACTTTGGCGATAACTTACAAATTCTACGCGAATTTCCTGACAATTCCGTAGACTGCGGCTACGCGGACCCGCCCTTCAACAGCGGACGCGACTATAACATCTTTCTGCCAAACTCCCAAGCCCAGAAAAAAGCGTTCACCGATATCTGGCGATGGGACGATGCAGCTAGAGAAGCACGCGCCTTTGTCCAAGAACAAAACACCGAAACCTATCAACGACTCAACAAGTGCCTTCAAGGATATGACAGCGTTCTTCAGCATGCAACTACTGGTGCTGATGGCGAAATGCGCGCCTATCTCGCTTTTATGGGGCCGCGCCTCGCCGAAGTGCATCGCGTGTTGAAAGAGAACGGCTCGTTCTATCTCCACTGCGATACAACGGCATCCCACTACCTCAAAGGGTGCCTTGATGCGATTTTCATCAGTCAGCATTTCCGGAACGAAATTGTCTGGAAACGCACCAGCGCGCATAGTGGCAGCGGGAAATACGGGAGGATTCACGACACCATTCTGTTTTATACCAAGAGCAGCAAATACGTCTGGAATCCCGTCTATACACAGCACGATGTCCAATACGTTAAAAAGGCTTATCGGCATGAAGACGAAAAAGGCCCCTATCGTCTCATTGAGCTCACCGGGGCCGGAGTGACGCAAACCGGTGAATCTGGGCAACCGTGGCGCGGTGTCAACCCAAGCCTCGTTGGCAGACACTGGAGCGCGCCTCGCCGAAATGCCTGGCCAGAAAGCGTTGTGCCACCCGATAATTATGAATCCCTCTCCGTCCACGAAAAACTGGAGGTGTTGAACGCAAACGGATTAATTCATTGGCCACCGACTGGCGAAAAACCGAGGTTTAAGCGATATTTATCCACATCAAAAGGGATTCGCGTGCAGGATATGATTCTGGACATCAATCCTATTGCAGGCAACGCGAAAGAGAAAATGGGGTACGGCACGCAGAAGCCGCTCGCGCTCTTGGAACGACTCCTTAAAGCCTCCTCTAACGAAGGCGACATTGTTCTCGATCCCTTCTGTGGCGGCGGCACAACCCTCGATGCCGCCGAAACCCTCAACCGACGTTGGATCGGCATCGATCTCACTATCCTTGCGTTGGATCCGGTGCAGCGAAGACTCAAGGAGCGGCACGGGCTGCTTCCCTCGGTGGACTATGAAATCTTCGGGTATCCCACCAATGTCCAAGAAGCCGTGACGCTCGCGAATCACAACCGGCGGTATCACGACTTCGCCAACTGGGCCGTCACAAGGCTCGGACTAGAACCGACACCGGACTCCGGCGATGGCGGATTTGACGGCACTGGCACCGTGGGTGTCTGGGAGAACCGGCACTTCAAGGAGGGAGCGACGCAGTTGAAAGTCATCGCGGAGGTGAAAGCGGGACGGAAACCGGCGAAAGCGGATGTGCGTGCGTTCTGTGCGGCGATGCATCACAACGATGCGGCGTTCGGCGTGTTCATCACCCTGCACCCGATTACCAAGGGGATGCGCGATGTGCAGGACAAGGAGGGCACGATAGAGCATAACGGACAGCGGTATCCGCGTCTGCAATTCTGGCAGATAGACGATGCCTATTTTGAGAATCCAGCAGCGTTGAACCAGTTGGTGAAGTTACCGTGGCAGATCGAGTCACGGCCAAAATCGGCGCGGCATTTTAAAGGCACGCAGCTGGCAGTTGAACTCTAATGCCAAATGACAACGCCAATTATGCCGCCCCGATAGACGCGTCCTCCCGCGTCTCGATGCCCCGGTAGGAGAGCCCTCCTGCGTCTCGATGCCCCGGTAGGAGAGACCTCTGGTCTCGATTCTTGGTAGGCGCGCCCCCTGGTCTCGATTCTTGGTAGGCGCGCCCTCCCGCGTCTCGATGCGTTTCATATCGGGACAGGGATGTCCCGCCTACCGGAGAAAATTTCTAGTTGCATTCTATTCTACTCATACGGTATAATAGATACACGTTTTTATCCAGGAAAATTAACCCGTTTCAGGAGCATCGCAGCTTGCTCCGAAGGAAAACAGGTATGCTTGCAAGAGTCCTCAGCAGCGCAATGCTAGGAATTGATGCCTATATCGTCAAAGTCGAGGTGGATGTCGCAGACGGCCTCCCCGCCTTCAGCACCGTCGGATTGCCCGACAGTGCCATCCGCGAGAGCAAAGACCGGGTTACGGCGGCGATTAAAAACGCCGGCTTCTACTTTCCACCGGGGCGCATCACCGCCAACCTCGCGCCTGCCGACATCCGAAAAGCCGGGTCCGCGTTTGACGTGCCCATTGCCATCGGGCTGCTCGCCGCCACGAATCAGATAGCTGGCGAACGCCTTGAAAACGCCATGATCCTCGGTGAACTCGCACTTGATGGAAGCATTCGGAGCATACAGGGCTGCCTCCCCATGGCAATCGCCGCAAAAGAGAACGGGATACAGGACATCATCATCCCCGCTGAGAACGCAAAGGAGGCCGCTATCGTTGCGGAACTGAACGTCTATCCTGTCGCGCATTTGGCTGAAGCCGCAGCATTCCTCAACGGAACCAAAGAGATAGCACCGGAACCTTACACGCTTGCGGCAGAAGCACAAGAGAGAATACCCCAAACCACGCTCGATCTTGCCGATGTGAAAGGACAAGAGCATGTCAAGCGCGCCATTGAAGTCGCTGCCGCCGGTGGACATAACCTGATAATGATCGGCCCGCCCGGCTCCGGCAAAACGATGATTGCGAAGCGCATCCCCTCGCTGCTGCCGAAGTTGTCCATGGATGAATCCTTGGAAACCACGAAGATTCAGAGCATCGTCGGCATTTTACCTAGTGACACCCCGTTGGTTGTGACGCGTCCCTATCGTTCACCGCATCACACGATTTCGGATGCCGGGCTCATCGGCGGTGGACAGGTGCCGCGTCCCGGAGAAGTGAGCCTCGCGCATAACGGCGTGCTTTTTTTAGACGAACTCCCCGAATTTCGCAGAAACGTGCTGGAAGTCATGCGGCAACCCTTGGAAGATGGACACGTCACTATCTCGCGCGCCGCCGCATCGCTCACGTATCCCGCCAACTTCATGCTCGTCGCCGCGATGAACCCATGCCCCTGCGGCTTCTTCGGCGACCCGAGCCGAAACTGCAAATGCACACAAAACCAAATCCAGAGTTACGTCTCGCGCATCTCCGGACCCCTGTTAGATAGAATTGACATACAAGCTGAGGTGCCAGCCGTGAAGTATGCCGAACTCGCCGCTGAGACAACAGGAGAACCGTCGGAGAACGTTCGCGAACGCGTTGAAGCGGCGCGTCAAACGCAGCACCGCCGGTTTGAGAACAACCCGAAGATTCACGCCAACGCCGATATGGAATCCAAGCAGATTCGCGAGTATTGCCACGTCGACGAACAGGCGCAGGATTTGCTCCGCGTCGCTATTAATCAGTTAGGGCTCAGTGCACGCGCTTACGACAGAATCTTGAAGGTCTCGCGCACCATTGCAGACCTGGAGCAAAGCCCCGATATTGAAGCCGTGCATGTCTCCGAAGCAATCCAATATCGGAGCCTAGACAGGCGTTTTTGGAAGAAATAGTCCCGAATCCGCCCGTGCGAGAGTGACGTTATCCCTACCGTAGGGCGAAGGGCTCTCCCTCGCCGTGCATGGCTCGTAACAGAAGAGGAAAAAATGCAACCGAACTTCATCATCTTTTTGACAGACGACCAGGGTTACGGCGATCTCTCCTGCATGGGCGCGCCCGATTTCAAAACGCCACACTTGGACAGAATGGCAGCCGAAGGAACCCGCTTCACGGACTGGTATTCCAACTCCCCGGTCTGCTCGCCTTCCCGCGCCGCACTGCTGACAGGACGGTATCCGTGCCATGCCGGGGTACGCGCCATTCTCGCCGGCCATCGCACGGCGACAGGGTTACCGCCTTCCGTGCCGACGCTCGCAACCGCGCTCAAACAACGCGGCTACTACACCGCCATGTCCGGCAAATGGCACTTAGGCCTCGCAAAAGGCTCGCGTCCGGAGGACCACGGATTTGACGACTGGTTCGGGTTCATGGCGGGATGCATCGATTTCTTCTCGCACATCTTTTACTGGGGACTCGGACAGAAAGGCATCGATCAGACGCACGATCTCTGGGAAAACGGTGAAGAGATTTACCGGAACGGCGAATACTTCACAGAACTCATCACCGAATATGCGGTGCGATACATCCGCAAGGCGGTGGCACTCGGCAAACCGTTTTTCCTCTATGTGCCTTACAACGCGCCGCATTATCCGATGCACGCGCCGCAGAAATATGTCGACCGGTTTCCAAACCTGCCGTGGGATAGACAGATAATGGCGGCGATGCTCAGCGCAGTTGACGATAGCATCGGCGAAATCTTTGCAGAATTGGAACGGCAAGGGCTCGCAGAAAACACCTTCTCCTATTTCCAGAGTGATAACGGGCCCTCGCGGGAAACCCGAAATTGGCTCGATGGCACGCAAGAACCTTACTACGGCGGCACCGCCGGTAAACTGAAAGGACATAAATTCAGCCTCTATGAAGGCGGCATCCGTTCGCCTGGCATCATGCACTGGCCCGAAAAAATTCCCGCCGGCCAAGTTAGCAGCGAAGTCGGCGCAGCGATGGACGTGTTCCCGACGTTCCTGAACGCCGCAGGCGGAAATGCGGCGGAGTACGAACTTGATGGGGTGGATGTCCTCCCCATGGTTGCCCCCATGGACACCAACGACGTGTCAACGCCACACGAGGAACTCTTCTGGGAAATGGGAAAACAGACAGCTGTTCGTAGAGGCAAATGGAAGTTGGTGCTAAATGGGCAGTTAGTAGAAAGCGCGCCGCCCGAAGACGATGTCCATCTCGCCGACTTGGAAACCGACATGGGTGAAACAGAGAATCTGAAATCGGTGCATCCGGAACTCACAGCAGAGTTAACGAAAGCAGCGCAAACGTGGCGCGAAGGCATTGAGACGCATTGGGAGACGAAATGGGTGAATCCCAACGGCACGACGGGGTATGTCAAATCCTCGTAATGGAGGTTCTGAACAATGTGCACATATACATTCTCACAACTTACGGAAGAGGTAATTCATGCACTCGTCACACTTGACGAAGAAGACGGTGCTTTGGAGGAGTGGCAGAGTAGACAGATAGCTCTCACTGACGATGAACACCGCCGGCTTGAGGATATCAAATCAACCCTGCATCACCGTCACATCGTTGTGATGAACGAGGCTACCCTCTGGTCCCGCGCGATTTATCCCATCTTGATGCTGGCGGAACAGGGGCGTGTCAGCGCGTGGAGCGGCGTGCCACTGAAAGCCGCTTACCCGGCGTTTGTGTTGGAGGGAGAGGTAGATGGGGCCCTTGCTCCTGCTACCGGCGGGAGAATTCGTCCGCCTTATCTCATTGTGCATGAGGCGAAGCGTGGCCTGAACGCACCGGATCCGCTCTATCAACTCTACGGCGAAATGCTCGCCGCCGCCAGGATTAACTCGGCACAAGACTCCGCCGCCGAACAAGAAATCTTCGGGTGCTACACAATCAATGAGACATGGGCATTCGTCCGCGGCACCGTCAGCGAGATGGAGAGCGAAAAACCAACCTTCGCGGCTGAATTCGCACCGGTTTACCACGGTATCTTGGAGGCGGAACAGATCGTGCAGCTGTTGAAGTTTATCGTCGCAAAGCAAATCACGGGCTAGGAGCAAACTGTGCTAACCGATAACCAAGACGCTTACGGACACCTCATCGCCGATTATTACGACGGGAAGGCCGACGCGCTGGAAATCGTTGAGCGAGAGGATGGGTTCATCACGGCGAGTCCGGTGCATCCGCAAATCTATTTCGCTGAATATCCCGACTGGCCGCAACATCAGCAACGCGCGATGGCATACGCCAATGGCCGCGTTTTGGATATCGGCAGTGGGGCAGGACGGCATGCCCTCTATCTTCAAGAACGCGGACACGAAGTGCTCGGCATCGACAATTCGCCGATGGCCATCCAGCTCTGTCAGCACCGCGGGCTCAAGCACGCACAGGTAATGCCGATTACACGCATCAGTGCCAACCTCGGCACGTTTGACACGCTCCTCATGATGGGCAGCAATTTCGGGCTTTGCAGCAACTTCAAACGAGCCCGATGGCTGTTGAAGCGATTCACTACATTGACAACGGATACCGCGACAATCATCGCAGAAACACGGAATCCGTATCCGACAGCCGATCCGAGCCATCTCGCCTATCATCAGTGGAACCGAGAACGGGGCCGGATGGGCGGGCAAATCCGCATCCGCGTCCGATACCGGCAGTATGCGACACCGTGGTTTGACTATCTGTTCGTCTCAAAACCAGAGATGGAAGAGATTCTCCACGGCACCGGCTGGAAAGTTGAACGCTATCTTGACGGGGACGCACCTGTCTACATCGTAATTCTAAAAAAATTGGGGTAAGGCTGCGCGAACCCCACCCTCGTAGAGCGGAATCGCCTGATTCCGTTCGGGTTGAGAACGGGAAATCTCAAACGACAGACCGGGGCATTTTGACGCAGCACCCCAGAAACGAGAAACGAAATGACACTTTTTAAATTTGCATTTATTACAGACACGCATCTCTATCTGAATGCACCGAAAAACTTCGCCAGCGGGCTGCAACGGCAGAAAGAGAGCCCCCAACTCTATCAGCAGCTGATCGAACAACTGAACGCCTTCGACCCGGCGTTCGTCATTCATGGCGGCGACATCGTCTGCGGCGGCAAAAGCTTTGACATGACCGCGGACGAATATGAATACGCCCTACACCGCGCGAAGCGATACAGCGAACGGCTCAAGGCACCCTGTTACTACATCCCCGGTAATCATGACTTGGATCCGGAGACCGGGGCTAAAGCCTCCTATCGCGCGTTGTTCGGCATCAACGGCAGGACGTATCACAGCTTCGTCCATGAGCAGATTCGGTTTATCCTGCTGGACGCGCAGGAACTACCGGAAGACCTGACGCACGGTTACATCGGCACAGTGCAACTCGCGTGGCTAGAATCCGAATTAAAATGCGCCTCGGACAACGGCGAAGAAGTCTTCATCTTTTCGCATCAACTCCTTTTTCCAGGAGTGGAGTTTCAAGGAATCGGTTCGAGAGTCGCGAATTCAGCCGAGGTCATGGAAATCGTCGCACCGTTTGAGCGCAACATCTTGGCATGCTTCTGTGGGCATCTGCACCTCAACCGCATCTTCCGAGAACAAGGCATTCTGTGTATCGTCACTGCCGGGCCTGTATGTTACCCGATGACCTATCGGCAAATCTACGTTTCCGCCGATAAATTTGAGGGCCGCACCGAGCAAATCGACATACCGGACGCGTTCGCCCGCTCCGAAGCGGTAAATCCCGACAACAATCTCTATCTCTCCGGCCGCCCACGAGACCGGGATTTTAGCATCCTTCGCGGATAGTAGAAACAAAAGTTTGAACGTAGCGCGAGGGAAAACCCGGCGAGCACGAATCGCCGAGGGTGCCCCTCGCGATGTTTCAAACCAACGCCTCGCAAACAACCAAAAATATGATAGAAGTCCAAAACCTCAGCAAGAACTACGGGCCCTTTCAAGCACTCAAAAACATCTCGTTTCGGGTAGACAAGGGACAAGTCGTCGGGTTTCTCGGCCCGAACGGCGCGGGGAAGACGACGACAATGCGCATCCTCACCTGCTTCATGCCTGCCAGTAGCGGGCACGTCACCATCGCAAGTTACGACGTTTTCAAGCAGTCGCGAGAGGTGCGCAAACGCATCGGATATCTGCCGGAGAACGTGCCGCTTTACCCGGAAATGACGGTGTCTAAATATCTCACCTACATGGCGAAAATCCGCGGGGTGCAGGCTCGGCAGCGGAAGGAGCGGTTAAATAGCGCAGTGGAGGCATGTGGGTTAACCGAACGGCGGCATCAAATTATCGGACAACTCTCGCGCGGTTATCGGCAGCGCGTCGGTTTAGCACAGGCACTCATCCACAATCCCGATGTCTTAATTCTCGATGAACCTACATCTGGCTTGGACCCGCGGCAAATCGTCGAAATCCGCCAGTTGATCAAGTCACTCGGCAGAGAACGGACAATCCTTTTCAGCACGCACATCCTCTCCGAGGCGAGCCTAACGTGCGAACGGCTGCTCATCATCAGTCGTGGCCAGATCACCGGCGATGTGCCATTATCCGATGGCCGCGCAGTTGCTCTGGAAGGAGACGACACCTCTAAAAAAATCATTCGGCTTGAAATAGCCGGGGCCGCAGCCGATAAAGTTTTGGCAACTTTGAGGGATATTCCTGACGTAACTACCGCTGAGCAAGTTGACGCGGAGACGTTCCATATTCACGCCGCTAGTGAGACAGACATCCGGGCAGTCGTAGCCGAAACTATCGTCGCGCGTGGGTGGCAGCTGCTCGAAATGCGCACCATCGAGATGACATTAGAAGAGGTGTTCCTCTCGTTAACGAAATAAAAAACAGAATTCGCAGCAGCAACAGGCAACTTTCAGCGAGCCAGTGTCCCTAATCCTGTTAGTCCTGTTAGTCCTGGAAGTCCTGCTCCAATTTGACTTCTAAACGCACCTATGGTATAAAATTACCAATGCATATTTGTGGGGCCTGTCCCGCTTCCTTCTGACACGACAATGCGCCCATACCCAGACACACAGGAATAACAAAAATGAAACTTGTTACGTTCAAAACACCCAATACAAACCCCCGCCTCGGCGCGTGGATTGATGGTGATAACATTGTGGCACTTGAACCGGCTAGCATGCTCGAAGGCTTCGCCCAAAATCGCATCGCAGCCCTCGGTAGGCGCGCCCGCCTTGGCACGGCAGACCGGATTCCTGTCGCCGACGTGCAACTCCTCGCGCCGTTTCCGCAACCGGCAAGCCTGCGGGATTTCGGCGTATTCAAAACGCACATGGATGCCGCCGCACGCATCACCGGCAAGGAGATCTCAC
Source organism: uncultured Poribacteria bacterium (assembly GCA_958296135.1). Lineage (GTDB taxonomy): Bacteria > Poribacteria > WGA-4E > WGA-4E > WGA-3G > AGPOR5. The sequence goes on along the minus strand of CATQHZ010000001.1, from coordinate 603,141 downwards.
CCGAATGGTTCAAGCTGCCCAACTATTACCGCGGCAGCACCAGTCCCGCCTCCATCGCCGGGCATGAGGCAGTCGTCACCTGGCCGAATTACACCGAGAAACTCGATTTTGAACTAGAGTGGGGTGTCTACATCGGCAAAATCGGGAAAAACATCTCCGTGGAGGCGGCACCCGACTACATCGCCGGCTATACCATCTATAACGACATCAGCGCGCGCGACATCCAATTCCGACACATGACGCTCGCACTCGGCCCCGCGAAAGGCAAAGATTTTGATAATAGTAACATCATGGGGCCTTGCCTCGTCACCCCTGATGACATCGGTAATCCTTACAATCTCCGCATGATTGCCAGGGTTAACGGCGAAGTCTGGGCGGACGGAAATACGTCCGATATGTATTACACGTTTGAGGAGATGATCTCCTTCGTCTCCCAGTCTGAGACGCTCTATCCGGGTGATTTCCTCGGCTCCGGCACCGTCGGTAAGGGCTGCGGCTGGGAGCTCGACCGGTGGATTCAACCCGGCGACGTAATCGAATTGGAAATCGAGAACATCGGCACCCTGAGAAACCGCATCGGCGAACCGGAAGTAAACCCCGCAGCGTGGAAGGAAAAAGCGTAAGATGCAATACACTCCGGTAGGCGCGGTTTCCAACAGCGCACGTCTCGAAAACAAAATCGCCATCATCACCGGCGCAGCATCCGGCATCGGAAAAGCCACCGCTATCCTCTTCGCGCAACACGGCGCAAGCATCGTCGTCGCCGACATCGATCGCACCGGCGGCAACCAGACCGTGGATGAAATCCGCAACCTCGGCGGCGAAGCAATGGACATCCCAACCGATGTCACAATAGCACGCGATACCGAATGGCTAGTTCAGGAAACCGTCCGGACTTACGGCAAACTTGACATTCTGTTCAATAACGCCGGGATTGCCATGCGCCTCCCCGTCGCCGAATTGGCAGAGGCAGACTGGCACCGCTGTTTGGCCGTCAACCTGACCGGGGTGTATCTCTGCGCCAAGGCCGCAATTCCCGAAATGCAGAAGAACGGCGGCGGCTCCATCATCAACATGTCCTCCATCTACGGGATTGTCGGTGGGGATGTCCGCGCAGCGTATGTCGCCTCCAAAGGCGGTGTCACCAACCTCACCCGCGGCATGGCACTCGATTACGCGAAAGACAACATCCGAGTCAACTGCATCTGCCCCGGCTTCGTTGAAACGCCGTTAGTGGCCGGTGTTGTCAAAACGCCGTCGGAATATCAGAAACTCGCCGATAAGCATCCCATGCGGCGACTCGGCAAACCAGAGGAAATCGCCTACGGCGCGCTCTACCTCGCATCTGACGAATCCGCTTTTGTAACAGGCATCGCCCTGCCCATCGATGGCGGATACACCGCAGGATAAAGATTCATGAAAAACGCACTCTATTTTGGTGATAACCTCCAGGTGATGCGCGAGATGCAAACCGCACGCTACCATACCTGCTATCTCGATCCGCCTTTCAACAGCGGCCGCAACTACAACATCTTCCTCGCCGGCTCCAAAGCGCAACGCAAAGCATTTGACGACATCTGGCGATGGGACGACGCGGCGCGCCAAAATCAAGACGCTGTCCTTTACTACGATGGGCGGCATCCCGAACTCGTTGAAACGATGGACAATCTATCAGCTTGTTTATCAGGTTTTAACTATTGGTTAAGAAGGGGGGGGGGTAAAGCAGAAGAATCGATGCGCGCCTATCTCGCCTTCATGGCCCCGCGCTTGGCAGAGATTTGGCGGCTGCTGCGGCCGGAGGGTAGCGTCTATTTGCACTGCGATGCGCACGCCAGTCACTATCTGAAATGCATGCTGGACGTTATCTTTGGTGCGGCGAACTTCCAGAACGAAATTATCTGGTATTACAAGAACGCTTCTCGTGGCAAACAGAAATTAGCCAAAGCGCACGATGTCATTCTCTGGTATAGCAAATCGCCGAAGGATTACATTTTCAACCGCAATGAAATTCTCGCGCCTTTTGAGAGCGGCATGACTGAGTGGCGATACGCCAAGGGTGGGCAATCAGGAAAAGAGATGCCAAGAGGGAAAACGCCTGACGACGTGCTTGTCATGCCCTCTCTGAATTCCATGTCCAAAGAACGCCTCGGGTACCCGACGCAAAAGCCGCTCGCGCTCTTGGAACGCATCATCAAAGCCGCTTCCAATCCGGGTGACATCGTCTTCGATCCGTTTTGTGGGTGCGGCACGGCGTTAGATGCCGCGCACGGGCTGAAACGCAACTGGGTAGGCATCGATCTGACGGTGCTGGCCTTGGAACCGATGGAACGGCGGCTTCGCGAACGTCACGGGCTTGTCCCCAACGTGGATTACGACATTGAAGGCTACCCGACAACGTATCAGGACGCGCTCCTCCTCGCTGAGCAAAATCCGCACGATTTCGCCAACTGGGCCGTCACCCGATTGGGGCTCGCGCCAACGCCGAATAGCAACGACGGTGGGTTTGACGGCACCGGGAAAGTCGTGCTGTGGGAAAAACACGGCGCGGAAACCAGACTGCCCGTGATTGCAGAGGTAAAATCGGGGCGGAGTCTGAATCTGAATCAGGTGCGCGCCTTCCGCACGGCCATGCAGGATGCAAACGCCGCCATCGGGATTTTCATCACGTTGCATCCTATCACCCGCGGCATGCGCAATCTCGCCGAAGCGGAAAAGGCAATTGAGCATAACGGACAGCGGTATCCACGCCTGCAATTTTGGCAGATAACGGATACCTATTTTGAGGAGGGGGCCCTTCCGGTCAATTTACCGTGGCAGGTGGATGAGCGTCCGAAAGCAGCACGGCATTACGCCGGTGAGCAGACGTACTTTTGAAGGGTTCCCGGTAGTCGCGGTTTTTAACCGCGCTCCCCGAACAAAGCGCGCCTACGGATACAATGCTGCATCGCTCCCGCCTGTAAGGGCGGATTTCTATGGTTTCCGCCTATCAAAATGATTCCTGAACATGCGAAAACTTTCTTTTTATGCCTTTCTCATTTTACTGCTGAACAGCGCGTACCTATTCAGCTTCGGCGAACCGACGCTCTTCTATATCGCTAACGTGCTGCTCCACATCGGGCTCGGGATACTCCTCATTCTTCCGTTCGGCATCTATGTCTATCGGTATTTCAGGCGCATCCCGAGGTTGGGGCAAATCGGCAGCGTCGGTTTAGGCCTCGGCATCCTGAGCGGTGGGTATCTTATGATAGTCGGCGCGACGCGCCCCTATCGCTGGCTGCTCATTTTCCATATCGTCACCGTAACGTTCGGCGCGCTGCTGTTTGCCATCCATCTGCTAAAAGACAGATATGGAACTCCCTCCTTACAATCGGAGGTAGAGGCGCCGGTAGGCGTGCTTTTTAAGCGCGCAACCCTAGCAGTGCTTGCCATCGTTTTCCTCTTTCCCATAGGCGCGAAAGTTGCGCAACACTATCTACCCAACGAGGACTATCTCGTCAAAAACCCCGCGCTACCGCCGACAAGCATGTATGAAGAGGGCGGCGGCACGACAGGACACTTTTTCCCCGCGTCCGTTGAAACCGCGACAGGCAATCTCATCCCTACCGATTTCTTCCTCACATCGGAGACGTGCGCTGCAAAAGGATGCCACCCCGATATTTACGAGCAGTGGAACGAATCAGCGCATCACTTCTCCTCCTTCAACAACCAGTGGTATCGCAAATCGATTATCTATATGCAGGAAGTGAACGGCATTCAGCCTTCCAAGTGGTGCGGCGGATGCCACGACCCGGGCATCTTACTCAACGGTGTCATGGATTTACCCATTCGGGAGAACCTCCATACACCCGCAGCGCAAGCTGGGCTCGCCTGCACGGCATGCCACTCCATTGAGAAGGTCAAAGATACGATGGGCAACAGCGGCTATATCATCAAGTATCCGCCGCTCCACGACATCGCCGCCAGCGAGAATCCCATCGTGCGCAATCTGCACAACTACCTCATCCGCCTCGACCCGGAGCCGCACAAGAAAAGTTTCCTCAAGCCGTTTCATCGCGAGAACACGGCGGAATTTTGTTCGACTTGCCACAAGGCACACCTCGATGAACCCGTGAACAATTTCCGATGGGTGCGCGGCTTCAACGACTACGACGGTTGGCAGAAGAGCGGCGTGTCACACCAAGGCGCGCTGTCCTTCTACTATCCCGAAACGGCGAAGAAGTGCGTGGATTGCCACATGCCGTTGGTTGCTTCCACAGATGCAGCGAATATTGATGGAAAAGTGCATAGTCACCGTTTCCCAGCGGCAAACACAGCACTCCCCTTCGTCAATCAGCACGAAGAACAACTCAGAACCGTGACAGAATTTTTGCAGGATGATGTAGTCACGTTGGCTCTATTCGCCGATGGAATGCCGATGCCGCTCGAGGGATTTCAAGTCACGCGCGGCGAAAATCCGCGCATCGATGTCGTCGTTCGCACCCGAAATGTCGGGCATCCCTTCCCGGCTGGCACCATTGATGCCTTTGACATCTGGCTGGAGGTGAAAGCCACCGATGAGAACGGCAAGGTGATTTTCTGGAATGGACATATCGCCGCGCCCGATGGAAACGGCCCTGTCGATGCCGGCGCGCATTTCTATCACAGTTATATGCTTGACGCGCACGGAAACCGCATTAACAAACGGAATGCATGGGCAATGCGGACAGTGCTTTACAGCCACACCATTCCGCCGGGTGCCGCCGATACTGTCCGTTATCGGCTAGAAATCCCACCCGACTGCGGCGACACGCTCACCCTCACGGCAAAGTTGAACTATCGCAAATTCAACTGGTGGCATACACAGTGGGCTTATGCCGGCGTACGCGACCCGGAGGATACCGATTTTCAGGTAGATAAAGGTTACGACAATGGCAGGTGGGTATGGACAGGCGATACCTCGGATGTCGCCGGCAAAATCAAGGCGATTCCGAATCTCCCGATTACGGTGATGGCATCCATTACGGCAACGCTTGCAGTAGGCGGGCTCTCTAGTCCCGATGTTCCAGTAGGCGGGCTCTCTGGTCCCGATGTAGGAAAAAATCGAGACCGGGAGGGCTCGCCTACCGCTGAAAATGCCCGTGAAAGATGGAACGACTACGGCATCGGACTCCTCCTCCAAGGCGATCTGAAGGCAGCCGAAACCACCTTCCTAAAAGTTACCGAAATAGAACCCACCTATCTCGATGGGTGGGTAAACGTCGCGCGCTGCCGCATTGAGGAAGGCGACATGCAAGGTGCCGAAGCGATGCTCAACAAGGCGTTTGAGATTCAGCAGACGTTGCCGCCGGAAAACCTGCATCGCGCGAAGGTTCACTACTTTTACGCGCTCATCCAAGAAACTTACGGGAACTATGACACGGCGATTGAACATCTGCAACGCGCCGTCGCACAATTCCCACGCGATACCCGTGTTCGGAATCAATTGGGACGGATGCATTTCCTCAAACGCGACTATGAAACCGCCTTAGCGGCGTTTCAGAAAACGCTTGAAGTAGATGCGGAAGATTTAGATGCGCATTACAACATGATGCGGTGTTATCGCGCCTTGAAGAATCCATCAATGGCGGCGAAGTCACAGAAATTGTATCTGCGGTTCAAGGCAGATGAATCTGTCGATGCGATTACCGGTGCCCCGCGCCGCGCCGATGCCAACGCCAACCGCGAACGGCAACCGATTCACGAACACACGAATAGTTATGAACCTTAACCGATGCCTCTCCGTAGGGCGAGGGCCGGTACGCCGATAGGAAAAACAGCGTGCGTTGGTTACGCCTTAAATCTATCGCAATCCGTTGCCTCGCATAAGGAGTGCGACAGCGGCAAAAGCACGCTGCCCTACTCCCTCGCCGGGCATCGCTCGCGGGGGACAGGCTCCCGCGCTACGTTCCAGGGATATGAATTCACAAGCAAGCTACCCAACAATTGAACATCAAAACGCCGCTGAAGCCATCGTTGACTTCTTCGCGCCGCTCCCCGAAGTTGACACCATCTGCCTCACCTGTTCCTGTGCCCGCGGCAAGGCCAGCCGCGACAGCTGCCTTGATATGCTGGTGCTAGGGCGGACCGAAACGGCGAACCTTGAGAAGGCGTGGGAAGAATTCTACGCGACCGCGCCTGTCTTTCAAGAACTCGCCGCTGTCGGAAAATACACGCACGTCGATTTAGATTTCAGCGATGGGCACTTCGCGCCAACGCCGCGCGGATGGACAGGCGGGCCCGATGAATTTGAACTCGTCATCGGGAATTACCTCGTTTACAGCGTCGTGTTGCATCAAAACGGCGACTATTTTGACGCGCTCCGAGAGAAGTGGCTGCCCTATTACGATGAACAGCTGCGCCAACAACGCCTCTCCATGGCACGCGACTATTGCCTCAACAACCTCGAGCATATTCCGCTTTACGTGCCGCGGGGGCTCCATTTTCAGTGCTTCACCCGATTCTACGATGCCTTCCGTGAATTCTTGCAGGCACTCTTCATTGCACGGCGCGCCTACCCTATCGCCTATGACAAATGGGTGCAAGAGCAGATTGTCGAAATTTTAGGTTTGCCAGAACTCTATCAACAGGTGCCGCGCTTGTTTGAGATACGGAATTTTGAAAGCGATGAGATTTTGGTAAAGGCAGAGGTGTTGAGAAGGCTGTTGGATGTGTATGCGCCGGTTTGAACGTGGGGTGTCAGGAGCTCTCACCGTGTTCGGGCTCGCTTGGAAACCCAAGCTTCAAATCGAGACGCGGGAGGGCTCTCCTACTGGCGAGCAGATACAACTCCCATCGAGCCCCGAGGTCTCTCCTACTGGCGAGATGTCCCATACTTGAGGACTGCCGCCGCATCTGTCCACCGCAGATACAACCCCCATCCCCAACCGTTCTGCCCGATTTTGCACAAAACCTCGTTCCAACCCGCTTTCAATTGGCAAGGGACAGCGTCTTCATCGGGAACCGCGGGGCGATTGGCATCAAGTCGATGGATTTCTGCGCCATTTAACCACACCGCAACCTGGTCATCGCTGCCGAGCAATAGCACCGTCTCCATATCCTTCGGCGCGTAGACGTAGCACAGCGCATACCCTACCGCAATCGGTGCGTTACCGAGGTACTTGAGTAGATCCAACACGCCGCTTGCCTCTGCTTCCGCCGCTTGCCAGTGAATCGTTTTGCCGTCGATGCCTTGGTAAGCGCGCTTTGACGTTACAAAAAGTGGGGTGCCTACCTCGCTCTCTGGCGGAAGCGGTTCGGCGATGCTGTTGACAGCTGCCTTCGGAAACGGACCTAGGACGAGATAACGCTTTACGAAAGGAGAATGATGACGGATGTAATACGAATCAACCGCGATTTTATCTGTCGCCTTTCCAACGCTTTTTAACGTGATGTGATTTGTGCCAGCGTTCAACACCACCGTGCCGAATGTCACGAACGTGCCTGCAAGAGGCGTGCGATGATAGCAATCGTAAGGTTCGCCGACAACCGTGCCGTTGACTGCTAATTTGACGATGCCGTATTCCGGGCCTCGGGTTAAAATCGTGCTGATTTCATACACGTTTTTGTGCGGAGCCTCAATTGAAAAAGGTAAGGTATCTGTCGATGCAGACTTCAAAACGACATGCTGCCCGTCGATGGCAATACCTGCCTCTCTGTAACTCTCTACGTGAAGTGTGATGTCGCCGCCTGTTGTTACCGGCACCGTATCGTTCGGCGGCAATTCCCAACCTGCCTCATACCAAGATTGCGGCAGTGCGTAGATGTCGCGCGCTTCGTTGGTTAAAACCAGATCATAACCTTCAAAGCAGACCGCTTCTCCGCTAAAATTGTGAGGCAACTCCCACGGAACGTTCTGAATAAGTTGCGCGAAACTGGTTGCCGGGTTTCTCTGATATACCCAAAGCCTATCGTAGGTGCAAACAGCGAGCCGCTTGCCATCTGCGGATAAGCCCGCGCCCGTGACCCACTTCGCACCGGCAAATTCGCCGACGCGTTCCAAAACCTGCTTCTTATCCGCTTGCAACTCTGGAAACCGGTAAAGCACCGCGCGCTCAAGTTCCTTTGAGACGATGTAAGGCACCCCATCGGCGATGAACAGCCCCTCCGCGTCCACGTTTTCTGCCGGATACCGATACGGATAACTCGCCGTGACTTCCACCTCGCTCTCGGTAAACGGATTCGGTTCCTGCACGACAACCACCTTCAGATCGATGCGCAGCCAACTGTTATTCCCAATCTCGCCGAGCCAGAGTTGGCCCTTATCATCAATGCCGAGGGCTTCCCAGTCAACGTTCTGGGCCCCTTTCACGGCGATTTCTTGGATGAGTTCGCCATTGCGTTTGGTGGCGTAAAGTGCAGCGGGATTGCCAGAGTCGTTGAGCGTCCAGTAGACCGCCTCAAACTGCCGGCTCTTGACGATGCCAGAGCTCTCTCGGATAGCAGGATGCGTGTATTTTCCCGCCGGCCTCCAGGGGGGCGTGCCATTTTCGGCGGCGGATGCATAGGGCGTAATTGCGAAAATAAAAATCAATAGGGCGTATGATAATTTCATGTTGTTGCGTTCCTCCTTTGTTTGAGGATTATTTTAACATTTTGCAGAGGAGATGTCAAGGGAGGAACCTTAGTCGCTCAAGTGAGTTGTGGACGGACTAGATACCTTTGTGATGCGCGGTGGCGTGTTATCTATCAATAAAATGGTGTCCTTCACACATGAGATGGATTTCATTGCAGATAAGACAAGGCTTCGGACTGTGATTTGATGCTTGGGAGTCATAAGGGCAATCCCAGTACTGCTCCCCACAATGCCCACAGTGGGTCCGGTGTGGATGATAATCACAGTACCAAATCCTCTCACTACAGTTGCCACAAATGACACTGTGTGAGGAAGACGGACTAGATACCTTCATACCGCACCCACCCTTACAGGGAGTATCAACCCTAACCGCTAATAAGAGAGCACAGACGATAATGCCTATTCCTATCAGGGGAGCAGGATGTGCTATTTCCCTTAATTTTCTTCGCGATGCCGGTTTTGAGGCGTAGAATAACTTTTTTATTCTGATGCCCAATAAACCGGCCTGCTGGAGCCATAGCCCCACAAGTCCCATTGTGAAAGTTGCGAGTCTATTTGTTTCCATAATCTCTGCAAGTTCCTTTTGAACCCTTGGGCGAAGAGTATCGGGATAAATAGCATAACAACTGCGAGTAAAAGCATCGTCACTTGGCTCGCCCGATGAACGGCGAACCAAGGAGGCATCGCTTGTTGTAAAAACATAGAATCTCCTTTAAAATTTACCTCAACTCTAAAAATCTGTCAAGAACATTATCCAATCTATTAAGAAAAATCAGCTCTGTGAGTCAAGCATCGCTCTGCATCTGAAGCGTAGGACGCAATCGCTACACTCTTTTCACAGGCCTTCGCACGTTTGCGCAGTTCCGGTGGGAAACTGCTTCCATGTCGATGTAGATTAAACAACAACTCAACTAAACAACAACAGCGGTATCTCTCCGTTTCTGTTTCCAAAAGTGGCAGATACCTTGTAGCCGACTGAAAGGTGGACTAGGATTGCTTCGCCGGCGGCGATAAGTCACGGAGTGCCTCGGCAAGCCGCTGTCTTATCTTCCTCTTCCGCGACTTCACCGTGTTCTCGGGAATGCCCAGCATCTCCCCTATCTCTGCCGACGTGTACTCCGCCCACAACTTAGCCACGGCTACATACTTGGGACCCAGCTCCTCAAGAATCTCTAGCAATGCCGCCGCTTGAAGATCACTCGGGAGCCCTCGGCGCGCTTCCCAGTCCACCGCCGCCCGACATTTATCTTTTTTGTTTGTTGTCCCTTATCTGTCGTTTGCGATGGAATGACGATAAGAAAATAAAGGGGTAATCTGAGACTTCCTCTGCTCTCAACCGGGTCAGGATTGTTTGGAAACCCGTGGGTTTCCAGACTTTCAGGAAATCTTGCCCTACTCCACCTCGGGTGGATTTTCACGGATAACATCAAAATCGAAAACTGAAGCACGCTGCAGAAAAAAACACCTTGACATGTTAACACAACCTACGTTAAAATATTTTATATAAAATATGCAAACAAGGGAGAAAAAAATGGCTGAACGGATTTCTGAATTCATCAAGTGTGCCGAGGTTGCGGAGATTCCCGAAGAGGGAGTCATCGCCGTGAACGTGGCAGGACAGCCCATCGCCTTGGCAAAAAGCAACGGCAAGATTTTCGCAGTAGACAACCGCTGCCCGCACATGGGTTATCCGCTCAATCGCGGGAGCGTGCAGGACGGCATCCTGATATGCCATTGGCATCACGCCATGTTCGATCTGGCGAGTGGCTGCACCTTCCACCCGTTCGCCGATGACGTGCAAGCTTACCCCATTGATGTCCGGGAGGGGAGCGTCTATGTCAACGTCGGTGCGAACGGTGCTGATGCCGTGGCACGATGGAAGATTCGGCTGCGCGAAGGGTTAGAGCAGAGCATCAATCTCATCCTCGCCAAATCGGTTATCGCGCTCCGTTCGTTGAAGACAGCACCCGATGCTGTCGTCGAAGTCGGCGCGCTTTACGGCGCACGCGGCAGACGCGCCGGCTGGGGCCCCGCCATGACGATTCTCACCTGCATGGCGAACGTCGCCGAAAAACTCACCGATGCAGATAAGGTGCTGGCACTCTACCAAGGGCTGCTCCACGTTTCCAGTGAAACGTCGGCATCCGCACCCCGCATTCCGTTGACGCGGCTTGAAACGGAGACGCACTCTCTGGCGCAGCTGAAAACGTGGTTCCGCTATTTTATTGAGGTGCGGAACGCCGATGGCGCGGAACGCACGATTTTGACTGCGATTTCCCAAGGCGCAACACCGGCCCAGATTTGTGATATGATGGTAACCGCCGCCACAGACCACTTCTATCGCGATGGCGGACATACGCTTGATTTTATCAACAAAGCGTTTGAACTGCTCGAACGCATCGGATGGGAGAAGGCAAATGAGGTTATTCCGACACTCGTCGGCATGCTAGCGAGCTCCTCCCGCGCCGAAGAACAGAACCGATGGCGCAGTCCGATCGACTTCGTCCCCGTGCTACGCGGCATTTTTGACGAACTCGAAGCAATTATTGAGAGCGGTAAGGGGAAGCAGTGGAACGGAAGCGAAGCACTCACCGAAACGTTACTCGGCGATAATCCGCTTGAAACGATTGACGCACTGAAAGCCGCGTTTCAGGAAGGGGCAACGCTGACCGGGTTGACGCAGACGCTCGCATCTGCCGCCGCACTCCGCATCGCGCGGTTCCATACCAAGAACGAATTCGGCGACTGGATTGCGGTGTTGCATACCTACACGTATGCAAACGCGTTGCATCAGTGCGCCAAACGCGCCCCCTCGGTAGAGATTGCCCGCGGGATTTTCCACGGCGCAATGGCCATCTACTTCGACCGGTGGTTCAACATGCCTGCCGCAAGACTCCCACAAAACCGCCGAGAAACCGAGACGCTCCCAACGGATGCAGACGAACTGCTTGACAGGTTCGTTGAGTTGTTGGATACGCAGGCGCAGGCGGATAGAGCCGGGATGTATATCTATCGCTATCTGTCCCTGGGGCATCCCCGCGAGGCACTGTTGGAGCGGCTCGGACATATTCTGTTGCGCGAGGATGCGGAATTCCACTCGTTCCAGATGTTGGAGGCCGCCTTCCAGCAAGCGGGTGAGTTGGATGAAGCACGAGCGCGGATTGCCTTGGTTGCGGCGGCGCGTTATTTAGCGGCGCATGCACCGACGGCGCGGGCGCGTCGACAGACAGCGAACCTCGCGCTGCGCCTACACCGCGGCGATGATCTCTCCGCCGATGACCCGGACGAAGCGGTGGATTAATCTGCTACTACCCGTAGGGCGAGGGGCGTTACGTCGAAACGTTGGCATCTCTGCAGCCTCGCTGCAGAGATGTCCACTGGCCCTCGCCGTGCCTCACTCCAAGGAACGTAGGGCGATGCCCTGTCCCTCGCCTTACAGCGAGAAAAACTTATCTACCGCCCGGGAAGGACATTCTGATGATGAAAAAACATACCTTCGTCCACTATTTTCTGTTAATGCTCATCGTCGGCACGAACGGGATGCTCGCTTCGTGTGGACAAACCATAAGCCAACCCACAGAGCTGGAACTGTTATCCGCTATTGAAAACGCTTTCGTCAGCGTCGCCGCACGGAGCACCCCCGCAATTGTCGGAGTCAGCGCGTACTTGGGCCCCAGACGAAGTTCACAAGGCTCCGGCTTCATCTTCCGAAAAGAGGGCTACATTCTCACCAACGAACATGTGTTGATGGGCTCACAACGCATCACAGTTCAGCGGCGAGATGGCAGCGAACTCGATGCCAAAATCGTCGGGACGGACCTCAACACCGATATCGCTGTGCTAAAAATCGCAGCGAAAGAAGAACTCCCAGTGCTACGCCTCGCAGATTCGGATAAGGTGCGCGTGGGACAATTCGCCATCGCCATCGGCAACCCGTTCCAATTGGCATACACGGTAACTACCGGTATTGTCAGCGGCAAAGGACGCACGCTTCTCTATGACAGAGGCGGAATCATCCGCTACGAGGATTTCATCCAAACCGATGCGTGGATTAACACCGGCAACAGCGGTGGCCCGCTACTGAACATCCACGGCGAAGTTATCGGCATCAACGCGCTCATCCGGCGAACTGAGCCCAAGAGTGATAACACGGATGTCCCCATAGCTGTCCGCGCCGGTGCAGGGTTCGCCATTCCGAGCAACCTTGTCCAGAAAGTTGGGAATCAGTTGATTGCTAACGGGAGAGTCATCCGCGGCTTCCTCGGCATCAACATGGCAGACATGCCGGAGGGAATCTACGTGAGCCGCGTTACACGGAACACCCCGGCTGCCCTCGGAGGGTTGCGACGCGGCGACGTTATCATAAAATACAACGGAAAAAAAGTCCAAAACTCCAACGAATTTAAAATGTTGATAGCCGACTCACAAGTCGGAGAGGCATCGAAGATTACGCTCCTGCGCAACGGCGTGGAGCGGATTCTCACCGTCACTATCGCGGAAATGCCACCCCAATTCACAGGGAGAGCCGTTGAAAATAACTCTGTCGCATGGAAAATGCTCGGACTCGCAGTGCGGAAGATGGAAAAAGGGGATTTTGAGAGATACACCTACCTCTCCGAACAGGACAACGGCGTTATCGTGGTTGCCGTGAAGTTGAACAGTCCCGGATTCAACGCCAGAATTCCCAGGGGCGCGCTCATCATGGCCGTCAACGGTAAACCGATTCCGGATGCGCAGGCTTTTGACGCGTTCCTCCAAGCGAGACGCAAGGCATCGTCGCTCGTGCTCCAGGTCAAAAGCAGCCATGGCACCGAAACACTAACTGTCCCGTTAGTACCAAATTAATTTGATGCGTCTCGCGGCTGTAGAATAAGCCAGCCCTCGGTAACCAGAAAAGTTAGACAACCGCTAGGAAATATGAAAAAATCTATCACCCTGAGAGACATCTTTAGCCCCGGTGGGCTTATCGCGCAGCACCTTGATGCCTATGAATTTCGCCACGAGCAGCTGCACATGGCGCACGAGGTCGCCCGTGCCTTCATGGCATCCGAACACCTCATCGTCGAAGCCGGCACCGGAGTAGGCAAAAGCTTCGCGTATCTCATCCCCGCCATCTCCCTCGCGCTCAAAACGGAGCAGCCCGTGGTGATTTCCACCAACACCATCAGCCTGCAGGAACAACTCATGACGAAGGATATCCCGTTCCTGCAGCGCGTCCTCCCCCGCTATTTCAAAGCTGTCCTTGCAAAAGGACGGCGCAACTACCTCTCCCGAAGACGACTTCAGACACTGCTCGCGGCTGAACGCGGACTGTTTGACACGCAGGAAGAGGTAGAGCAGGTGCAGGACATCGTGGCATGGGTGAAACACACCGAAGATGGCAGCCGGGCAGAGCTGCCGACGCAACCCTTCCCCCAAGTCTGGGACAAAGTCGCGTCCGACCGGGATAATTGCCTCGGCCGCAAATGCCCCACCTATGATACATGCTTCTATTTCAATGCGCGCCGAGAAATGCGTGAGGCAGACCTGCTGGTTGTCAACCACCACCTGCTTTTCAGCGATCTGGCCATCCGGAAGAATAACGATGGGGCAGGGATTTTGCCCGACTACGATTACCTCATCATCGACGAAGCGCACCACCTGGAGGCAACCGCCACCAAACATGCCAGCCTTGAATTCAGCAACACGCAAGTCAAATGGCTCTTGGACGCGCTCTATAATGAACGCAGCGAAGGCGGCCTCGCGAAGCAGTTTAACGCAACGGAATTGGTAGTGCAGGTTGTCGAGGCGCGCAGGCAGGCGAACATCCTTTTCGGCGACATCATCGCTGAAATCGGCGAAGCAAGCGGCGATACCCTCACCAAGCGAATTGAAAAAAGCAATTTTATCAACAACGTGCTGGATGCCCCGCTTGCCGACATCGAACGAACGCTGAAACGGCTCAGCGACGACGCGCAAAACGATGATGACGAACAGGAGATTACGGCGCATTATCGCCAATGCGAACGCCTCCGCGACGAATTGGACACCCTCATCCGACAAACGGATCCAGACTATGTCTACTGGGCAGAAATTTCGTACAGCGGTAAATTCTCACGCATCCTGCTCAATGCAACACCGGCGAATGTGAACAAGATGCTACGCGATAACCTGTTCACCGCGAAAAGTAGCGTTGTAATGACGAGCGCGACGCTCGCTACCAACCGAAATTTTGACTACTTCAAAAAACGGGTAGGGATAAGCGGCTCTCGGGAACTCCTCGTGGATTCTCCGTTTGACTTTAAACAACAGGTGGAGATTCACCTGCCACGTTCTATGCCGCATCCCAACAAAGCGGAATTTACACTAGCAGCGATTCGGGAGATTAAACGCTACCTCAAAATGACAGATGGGAAAGCGTTCGTCCTCTTTACCAGCTACAAGATGATGGACGAGGTTTACGACGCGGTCGCGCCTTACCTAGAACAGCTCGGGATTGACGCTTTTAAACAGGGCGGCGAACTCTCACGCACTGCGATGCTACAGGCCTTCCGCGAGAATACGAACTCCGTGCTGTTCGGGACTTCCACGTTTTGGGAGGGTGTCGATGTCCGTGGGGAGGCGTTGAGCAATGTTATCATCGCGCGGTTGCCGTTTGAAGTGCCGACGCATCCGGTGATGGAAGCGCGCGTCAAACAGATTAAAGAACGCGGCGGGAACGAGTTTTTTGAATTCAGTTTGCCCGAGGCGATACTGCGGCTCAAACAGGGGTTTGGACGGCTCATCCGCACGCAAACTGACAAGGGGATTGTCGTCATCCTCGACCCGAGGATTAAAACGGGGAGTTACGGCAAGCAGTTTTTAGCGTCCCTCCCCGATTGCAAAATTATGACCGGATAGACAGACGCAGGCGCGGGTTGTCACCGCGCCCAGGTAAGAGTACGCGCTTGGAAAGCGCGCTCACGGGGTTAGCCCGCGTCCTACCGAAAATCAACGAAGAAGCAAGAGAATCCCAAGTCTTCAGACGTGGCGGAAACCTTAGCCAGCTTCTCTCCTATAGGTAGGGATGTCCCTCCTTCGGAAGACATCGGGACAAGGATGTCCCTCCTACCCCAACATATCGGGACTAGGTGGGGACTTAAGCCGTCCCCGAGCTGCGCATGCTGTTCGGGTTACCGAACAGCAGTCTCTTGTCGGTTTGTGACGACAAACCGACAACGCAGCTCTAGACAGGGGAGCAGGCTGCCACGCACGAGTTGTTACGTTTGTCCTCGCCCGAAGGCGTGACGTAGTGTAGTCAACCGTTTCGTCTGCTGAACCCGCTATCAAAAGTTTCCCATGCCTTTACGATTGGATAGTTTACTTAATACCGCTTCGGCGACGGCTGCGCCACCCGGATCCCTCTATCGTGCGTAAAGGGGAACTCAAACTCAACGGTTTGGTAACGCTGCGCGCCGCCCGGGGGCGGGGCCTTTTCAATCGGCAGCACCACGTTTAGTTCAATCGCGTTGAACTTCGTCTGCACGAAGGGGACGAACCCTTCCCGGCTTTCGCCAGGGGGAATGCCAGTGCGGCGCGTGCCTACCTGTTTCTCAACAATGGGCATCCGCTTCTCAATGAGAATCCGCCGCGCCGTCTCCATGCCATTTTTGACGTAGAGTCCCGTCGCGCGCGCCATATACGTGAACCGCTCCTGGAGGTCCTTGTAACTCATCCCGTAGTAGATATTCTCACCCTGGTCGATGATGCGGCACTTTTTGACATCAAAGATGACGTTTTCGCTCCGATTGTTGGTAATCTTCACATAAAACACATCCGTTTTGTCGCCTTGGTGCAGTGCCTCAGTCTCATAAAAAGGTGAAAACGCGTTGCCGCGGTTGTATTTCCGGTCGAGATCTGGCCGCCGCCAATAGGCAATCGAAACGGTAATCCCATCCTCCGTTTTGGTGAGAATAGGTTGCCTGGACTGAATATCAAAGAGCTGCGGATAGTCTGACATGAGGACGACATCGACGGCCTTCTTGTCATCATCCCCGCTGCCCATTTCGATCTGGGTTTTGGTTTCACCCCATTCGTTGAGGAAATTCGCCCACTCAGTTTCGGTGTGCGCGTATTCGCCAAACGCGAAAATGTAGGTTAACGCCTGCATGTTCGCAGCGCGTGCCTTCCCGATACGGAAGCCCGCAGTTTTCAACCCATATTTATCGAGAACCGGCTTAACCAGCGTCTCCGATGGAACAGCCGGCACAACCACCTCTTCGTTCGGATTCTCGCTCTGCAACATCTGCGCGTCCGCTATATTCTTCACGGGTTGAATCGGTGACAGGCTGCCGAGGGATGTACCACACCCCACTATGCCAAGCGCGAGCACCAACAGCGCGCCGACATTCAGCCATGTTAATTTATTGAACAACTTCATTGATACTATTGCCTCCTTATACCAAATAAATCAAAATAGTTCGGGCTCGCCTAATCCCGGTGCTGGTCTGGGAATAGCACCGAGCCCTTCCTTGTATGACAGGCAGGACCAGATCCGGCGATCTGGTTGCCCTACAGATACAAGACGAATCAGCTTCATTTGGTATTAGTCTTAATAGTTATGCAAGTCTTGACAACGTCAAGACGACAGATTAAACCTCTATAAACATTGCACCCCTAAAGGGATTTGAAAGCAGGACAGACGCAAGTGCCAAAATTCTCCACGGGGAGGTGAGTCGGTGCGATGGCGTGATGCGGGACAACGCAATCGCGCAACCTATCGGCGTAACAGTTTTCAACCGCGCACGGGTTATGTTGCGCGCTGACAACGCGCGCCTACGGGGTTGATTCTACGCCTGTCCTATTAAACGCATTGCCAAATACAAATTATCATAATTACAATTTTTAATCAACAACATTTTATTTGATGACGCTCAGCCGCCCAATTTCCTGAACGTTCACATCGGCTTGCGTGGCGGAGAGGCGATAAATGTAGATACCCGATGCAATCGGCGCGCCCTCGCGGTTCGCACCGTGCCATTGAAACGTTCCGGGCGCAAACACATTGCGATGCGCATCGCTGTAAACCTTGTCGCCCGCGAGCGTCCAAATTTCAAGCAGCACGGTATCCGCAGCTTGCGAAGCAGACAACTGATAGTCAAACTTCATCGGCGCTTCTCCCGCGCGCAGCGGATTTGGATACACGCGCGTCTCTGCAAACGCGAACGTCTCCGGCACCAGCTGCACCACTTGCAAACGATAGGCAGCCGCCCCGCTGTAGCCGCCATCGGATGCCACGACTAGGTAAAACGTGCCTGTTGCCTCCGGTTGATAGCGGAGTTGCAAGCCAGTAGATGTCTGCTGCACCGTGCCGAGCGGCGTTTCATCGTGCTCTGTGACGAAAAAGAGGCGAGGCTCGCGCCCAGGCGAAATCCCCATCAACGTTACCTGAATCGTGACACCCCGGAACGCCTCCAGTTGATAGACATCGCGCGTATCGTTCGCGTCGAGAAGGAAAGATGCGTAAAGCTGCTCGTATTGAATCGGAAAGGCCGTCGCGAGCGTATCGTTAGGTTCGGACATATCGCCGAACGCGATTTGCAGTGGCACGGCGAACCCCTCGGCACCGATATGCGTAATGGAGATGCCGGTAACCGTGCCATCGTTGGCGTTGCTGTTCGGCAACGTGCCGGGCGTAAAGGCGATTTGGCCATCGTCAGCGGAGTAAGCTGCACCGTCGGTAATCGTCTCTATGTCAATAAAATCCAACTCGCCGCCGGCGAGCCCAAGGTGCTCGGGGTCTGCCGGATCTTCAAGCCACATCTGTTGCGAGGCATCGTAACTACCGAGGGGACGCACGAACGTCTCATCGATATGCCAGATCAGAATCCCGGATTCCGGCAGATGGGTATCATACATCGCCCCAGAGGCCTTGTAACGGTTCTCTATCAAGAAGAATTCCGTGGCGCGGGGGCCTGTCCCCCGCGCGCCTTCAACCCTCGGAGGAATGTCAATTTTGAAAACCTTATCGGTTTTCGGCCCAATTTCAAAACTTGGCACGGTGAGATGCGTGTTGTGTGTAATCGTCACGGGTTCGAGCCAACCGACGCGGCCGTTCTCCGGGCGCGCATCGAAATCCCACTTGAGATAGCCCATGATATGACTCGGTGCGAGTCCGTTTCCAGTCCCGAAAACTTCGGGGCCCTGATAGGGCCCGTAGGCACCCATGAGCCCCCATTTGTGGTCGCGGGCATCGGGCCAGTTGAAGCCGTAAACGTCTGGCGCGCCGAAGTCGTGGAAAAATTCGTGGAAATAGATGCCTAAATGCGGCTTCACGAAATCGGGTTCTTCCGCGACGACAACGACGGTGTCAATCAGCACACCATCAAGGAGGAGATTCACGTTCGGCGTTAAGTTGGACCAGAGGTCATCGGCTACCCCCGAGGTCGCCTGGTCATTCCCAGAATGGATAAGGAAGACGTGATCTACGGTGCCATCCTCATCCCGGTCATATTGCGAAAAATCGATGCTGGCATCCACTGCCTGACACACCTCTTGGATGAGTTCCCGATAGCGATGCAGGTTAAAGTTGCTGGGCCCCGCGCCGTAATAGGACATCGGATTTTTGGCACGCACCCACTTGTCTCCCGCTGGCAGAACGCCGCCCGCCGGGCCCGGCTGGATATCCATTTGTCCATAAGAGTTCTCCCGATAATAGGTTTTCAAGGAGACTCCTGCTGTGGCAAAGAGGTATTGATTGAGTTCTGCACCGCTCCGGCGCCCGGGCATGTCAACGAAATCGACCTTTAGCGCAAGCACATATTCAATGCCGTCGGGTTGCAAGACGCTTTGCTGCCTCGCGAGGCAACATCCGTCTAGGGCCTGCAGAAAGCGCGCCCTGCTTTGAGGCGATTTGGGGACTAATTCGCCTGTCACCGTATCTACGTTAAAGAAGCGATACGGATTCGGCGGCGCGGCACTGCAAACCGCTGCAAACAACGTCACTGTTAACAGTACCGTTAGACACAAAATATTTAGCGTGTGCGTAGCGCGGGGGCCGTTACGCCGAAACGTTTTCATTTCTGCGGGGTCACGCCTGTCAAGACGCTCAGGTTTTCCTGATCGTCCATCTTCCAGCAGAGATGTCCGCTGTCCTCCGCGCGCTTTCCACAATAGAAAAAAATCAATCAAATTCGCCTCCGCACTTTCGGCATAAAATGTAGAATTGAATGTCATCGGATTGTGCGTGCTGCATCATGAGCTCTACCGCCTGTTGCGGCAGCTCTGCGCCGCACTTCGGGCATTTATAGAGCGACCCTTCCGTTTTCGGGAATTGCGTAATGTCGCCCCACATATCTCGAAGCCAATATTTGAATTCCCACGGCAATTCCGTCTTCACGGCGGTTGCAATGTCCACGGCGTGCCGAATTAACTTTTGGCATTCGTGCAGTGCGATAGGCTCATAAGGGTGCGGTGCTAGCAGCGTTGGCAGCGGGTTCCCTTCTGTCTCAGTTTGCGGATTAAAATTCCGCGCGCGCGTGAGCAAAATCTGATCTAATCGCGACCCTGCCTCCCGCCCCTTCGACCAGAGTTGATAATAACCGGTCCGTTTCACCTCAAAAAAGCAAGGGCTGATGCCGTGCGCGTTGTTGACACCGGAATCCCAGAGCCAGCGGCCCCACTTGGAAGCGTCATCGGGTTCCGCATAAATTTTGATTGCCCCCGGGCCGCCTTCGCTATTCCACGGGTGCGGTGTCGCGTCGTCCATCCCAAGCCAATAGGAATCTTTGCTGTATTCAAAGAGCACACGTAGCCAGACATACCATTTCCCGGTTTTGGGGATGTAAATTTCGTGGATAGCGCGCGCGCCCTTCAGGCTGTCAATCGCCTGTCCGCCGGATGCCGCGCTGTGCTGAACGATTCTCACGCCTTTATCTCTATGTATTGCGGCATCCGCCTCAATGACGAGGGTATGTTTCGGGAGGCGAACGTCCGTCTCCCCATCGAGTTCATCTGTGTCGTCCAGCTCTGGCGGTGCCATCAGGTTATGGTGCTTGCCAATTTTTTGTGCGACGCGCTCAAACTGCTTTTCAGAGAGATGCGCGTCAAAAAAGCAGTCGCGGATGCCCTTTTTCCAAAGGTCGAGCAGGATAAACATCGCCTTCAGATTACCATCGGGCAGTTTCCGCGTGCCGATGACGATGAGCATGCCGGTGTCCTGAGAGCGACTGACAAGGCACCGGTGCATCGGAAATTCGGGGGCGTTATGCACCTTGCTTGTCACGATGAGCGGCGTGTAGTATTGGCAGTTCTCATCGCATCCCGGAATCTTGGCGCGTTTCGCGCGGCAGCATTCCGGGCAGATAAGCATCCCGTTAAGTGCCGGACAGATGCGTTTCCCTTTATCGGAACGGCAGGTGCGGCACCGTTGCCGTTTCAGTCTTCTTCGCGTTTTTCGTCTTGGCGCAAGGCGTTCGATTCGCATGCTTTGTACGATGACCTCTTTGCGTCATCCCTCATTGACGTTGTCAAGGACTACGTTTCTGGTTATTCCTGAGCCAGCCGCCCGGAAGCGGTTGAGTATCTCCACATCTAGGGCTGGATATCCTGTTCTCTCGCTGTGGTAACCGAGGGTATTCAGGACGCGCGTCGCAGCATCGCGAAGGGGCGCGTCCGCGAATGTCTGTAGTGTATCGGCAATGTTTTGTTTGAGCGTGTTCATCATCTATCTTCCGGGTAGTTCAAGCATGGCGAGGGACAGTGGACATCTCTGCTTGGATTTCCATCCATGTTTCGCCAGCCCTGCGGCGATTATAGATGTCAATCGCTTGTTCTTTCCTATCTAACGTGTAACGTATATTGTCCACTTGTTCTCCAATGGTAGCATGGAGGGGGAATTGCCCCCCCCTCAACGCTCGGTTACGCTTGTGCATCAGTGATTGAGACGTAAGGACTTGTTGCAATAAAACCATGCCCAATCGGTAACGTGTCAATGCGTCGCTCCCTTTGTTAGACAGACGGCGACGAGCCTTGAAGGGTTCAAGTCTGCCCTCCTCGCCAGCATCCGCGCCAGACGACAGGGGTTGCGGAGTGAAAGTTTACAGCACTGATTGCTGTGCGTTTTCATCAACGAATGCTTCAGACTGATACAACGGTTTAGGCATATACGGCAGTTTGATATCCGCTGAAACTCTTCCATTAGCATCGAAAGAGTCATCGGTTATCTGCCAGTATTGAACACGCTGGATTGTTTGACCATTATGCTCAAAGGTGCCAGCCTTACGCATCGTTTCTTTAACACCAGCACTAATGGGGTTCAATCCAATGAATATTCCAACTACCGCACCTTCATCTTCCATTGCTGTGCGGAACGCCTGAATCATACTTGGCACGATCTGTTGAGTTGATTTGAACTCACAGACTGCTTTCGCTGGCGTTCTAATTAGATTGCCATCTACTAATTCCCATACTTCGACATCGATTTTGCCATCAATCCCACCATCACCGATATACTTCGTCGGACGCATACCGATTCGAGTAACCGCCCACGCTTCAGCATCTTTATACCGTTGCTTGTTGCCCTTGTCAGCAAGCATGAGTCTCAACTCTTGCATATTGACGGGATACCCTGTGATTGGATAATCAGTGTGGGGTTCAATCCCATGCCGTTCACGCATGCGTCGCTGAATTGGTTCTAATGCCAGAACGGTAAGATCAATTCCAATCCAACGGCGATTCAATGCTTCCGCAGCATCGATCGTTGTGCCACACCCGCAAAACGGATCTAACACGATATCGCCTTCATTGGAAGATGCCTTAACTATACGCTCATAGAGCGATACGGGTTTCTGCGTTGGATAACCAAGGCGTTCTTTGGACATCGGGTTGATAATCGGAATATCCCAAACATCGTCAACTGGCGTTCCTTTTGGATTCGGCTTATATTGCTTGCCAGCTTTGCTAATAATCCCGCTTTTCGCATAACCGCTCGTTTCTTTATATGGCACTCGGATCTCGTCCAGATTGAAACAGTAGTCATCAGCGGTGGACTTAGCATACCACAAGATGACATCATGCTTGCGCGAGAAATAGGTTTTGGACCTGCCGCCGCCTGTATAATGCCAGACAATCTCATTGCGAAAGTTCTGCTGTCCAAAGATGGTATCCAGCAATAACCTCAAATGGGCTGACGCGGTTGGATCGCAATGTAGATAGAGAGATCCGATGTCCGCAAGAACACGCCGAATCTCGATAAGACGCGGAGCCATGAAAGTTAGGTATGCTCGCATCGAACTTACTTTACCTTCAGTTGTAGAACCGAACATTATATCCCAGCCTTCCAGATACTTTGATACCCTAACATACGCTTGCTGGGTATCTTCCATATTGAAAGAATCGACATGCGTTTGACGATAATACGAATCATTAAACGCCATGTTCTTGATTTCGTCCCGAATCTCCATAGCGGCTTCGTCCCACTTCCATGTGTCTTTGAAAGCGGTTTCTTGTGCTTCGGAGTTAAGTATGAACATATTATAGTCACGCCCACTATTGAACGGCGGATCAGTAGCACATAACGTGACATGCCCTGAAGGCAGTTCGCGTAACCAGCCTAAGTTATCGCCGAAATAGAGTTGGCGTCGGTGTTCTACGCTAGTCAGATCAACCGCTTCCAATCCGCTGGACGCGATCGCCTTTTCCAGTGCTGCCTGAATTTCCGTTTGAGATTGAGCCGAATCAATCGCTGCTATCAAAGCCTCGCGATCGATTCGGTTAGCCACTTGAGCTGCCATGCCTCATTTCCTTTTTATATTGTCTTCTTATATTACGCGTCGCTCCCTTTGTTAGACAGACGGCGACGCTATCCTTGAAGGGTGGAAGATTGCCCTCCCCGCCGAGCCGTGCCGACGGGGGTTGCGGTGGTTAGTCCTCGATACCGATAATCCAACACCCGCTCATCCACACACGTCCGGCCCTGAATACCTCTAGCGTCCCACGTATCGTCAGGGAGCTACGTTCCCTAGCCATTTGACGCAAGCTCGACTCGTCTGGATACGCAGACATATCGCATTCCACGCTTTTATTCCCCACCTGGAGCGTTATCCACGCATCATCGGTACCAATTAGAACCTCTGATACGATACCCGATACCTCGCCGAGTCGCCCTAGCCAGTTGCGTCTCACCTCCATACCAGCGTCCTCCGTGGCGGGGAAGAACTGACTCTCCGCCGTGATGTATGCGATGTCGTTGGAGCTCGGCGTGAGTAGCGTGTCGCCGTCGTTGGAGCTCGGCGTGAGTGGCGTGTCGCCACCACAGCCGAGGACAGTGAAAAATGCGCAAAGTAATGCACAAAGTAATACTTTCATTATAGTCTCCTTTTTAGTCAGAGAACCGCTCATATCTGTCGAGCCAATGCTCAATGAAAGTGCTCTCGTTTTCAATCCGTCCTGCCACGATGAACGCCTCTAGCAGTTTCTTTGGCGAGCGGTATCGTTCACAGGAAACCTCTCCATCTTGCTGGCATGCAAGGTGGGTGAGCCCTCGTATAAGATCCAACCAGTAGCGGACTTTAAGGTAGTTTGCTTTTGCGATGCAAAGGTCACGTCTATCAAGACAGGCGATCTGCATCGCCAGATCGACTGACTACCGTAAACACGTTTGCTGTAGGCGTGACCGTGTTTACGCGGGGCGACACACGCACATTTTCTATAGGCGTGCCCGTAACGCCCTCGCCCTACGGGCACCCATGGAACGCTTTGCGCCAATACGCAAATTCTAGCCGGCGTTCGGCCGATTTACCAGGTCTGCCAGATACTCAGCGATTTTGTCCGTAATCTGCTGCGCATCGACATCCGCGAAGTTGAACAACTCCTTCAGCATCGGCGAAATCGCGCCCGTGTCAAGCAGCGCATTCGCCAATTTGCCCATGTTGCTCCGATTGATGCCGCCCTGCCCATCGTTGTTACCCATATCCAAGATCTTGATACTATCGATCTTCTCAACGGGTTTCATCATCTGTTCAACAATCTCAGGGGCTTCCTCAATCAGCTCCAAGATTGCCTCCTGCACGAGGACGCGTTGTTCAGCGACGTTGCGTGCTTCGTATTCCGCCATCTCACCTTGCGCTTTGGCGCGCGCTTCGGCGAGCACCGCATCGGCGAGACGTTCAATAGGCTGAGCCTGCGCCTCCGCACCGATGATGGCGACTTCACGCTGCCACTCCGCCTCTTTCACCTGCTCGGTTGCCATCACGTTCACCTCGGCACCCATGCGTTCGGCTTCCGCAAGCAACAACTCCTTCTCGGCGAGGGCTGTCACCTGCTGTTTATTCGCAACATCGATATTCCTATCTTCATCGCTCAACGTCACGCGCAACTCCTGATTGATGCGGGACTGCTCCACATTGAGCATTTTGGCAATCTCGGCGAGTTCAACTTGCCGGAGCTGATCAATCTGCGCCGTTTCGACAACGAGATTCTTCTCAATCTCGCGCTGCTGCACCTGCTGCTCCTGACTAAACCGCTCTGTCTGGACGGTAAGATCGCGTTCAATATCGCGTAAGGAGACTCCCTCTTCCTGGGCGATGCGCGCTTTCTCCACTACGAGCTGCTTCTCGATGTCGCGCGTCTCTACCTGCTGTTCTTGGACGATTCGGGTGACTTCCACGGCCAGCACTTTGGCTATCTCGGCGAGTTCGACCTGGCGGAGCTGATCGATCTGCGCCGTTTCCACGACGAGATTTTTCTCAATCTCGCGCTGCTGCACCTGCTGCTCCTGACTAAACCGTTCTGTCTGGACGGTGAGATCGCGTTCAATATCGCGTAAGGAGACTCCCTCTTCCTGGGCGATGCGCGCTTTCTCCACTACGAGCTGCTTCTCGATGTCGCGCGTCTCTACCTGCTGTTCTTGGATAATGCGGGTGACTTCCACGGCCAGCACTTTGGCTATCTCGGCGAGTTCAACTTGCCGGAGCTGATCAATCTGCGCCGTCTCCACGACGAGATTCTTCTCAATCTCGCGCTGCTGCACCTGCTGCTCCTGACTAAACCGCTCTGTCTGGACGGTAAGATCGCGTTCAATATCGCGTAAGGAGACTCCCTCTTCCTGGGCGATGCGCGCTTTCTCCACAACAAGCTGCTTCTCGATGTCGCGCGTCTCTACCTGCTGTTCTTGAACGATTCGGGTGACTTCCACGGCCAGCACTTTGGCTATCTCGGCAAGTTCAACTTGCCGGAGCTGATCGATCTGCGCCGTCTCCACGACGAGATTCTTCTCAATCTCGCGCTGCTGCACCTGCTGCTCCTGTCCGAGCCGCTCGGTTTGAACAAGCAGGTCGCGCTCAATATCCCGCAGCGACACTCCCTCTTCCTGGGCGATGCGCGCTTTCTCCACAACGAGCTGCTTCTCAACCTCGCGAACAGCAAGTACCTGCTCCTGCTCGATTTTCTGCATTTGCACAGTGAGATACTGCTCAATCTCGGCGAGTTGGACGACTTTGGCCTGCTCAATCTGCTGCGTTTCAACGATGAGGTTTTTCTCAATCTCGCGTTGTGCAACAATCTGCTCCTGTTGCACGCGAGCGACTTCCACGTCGCGGTTCATCTCAATTTCGCGTTCTTGGACAACCTGTTCTTGTGTGATGCGGGCGCGTTCGACCTCCTGCTTCATCTCGTATTCGCGCTCTTGGACACCCTGGTCCATCTCATATTGGAATTTGAGGGTTTCCGCTTGGCGTTCCGCCGCATAGATGGCGATATTCTTCTGCTGGTCTGACTGGGCCCATTCCTGTTGTTGTTCTGCCTCCAATTTCTGGATACGGGCATCCACCTCGATTTGAACGATGGCCACCTCTTTTTCGTTAACGATGCGCGCTTTTTCGCGTTCCTGATCCGCGGTAATCTCGGTAATCTCACGGATACCGACGGCATCAAAGCGGTTCTCCGGGTCGAGTGTCTCAACCGGTGTCTGGTCTACTCGGATAATTGAGACGGTCTCGAGCGTCAGCCCGTTTTGTATTTCCAGGTCTTCGCCGCAGGCGGATTGCACTTTCTCGGCGAATTCTTGGCGTTTTTGAAGCAAGTCTTGGATGTCACTTTCGGCAGCGACGCTTCGGAGCGCGCCTTCAAGTTTAGGTTCAATGAGTTCACGCACGGTCTCGGGCGTCATCGATTTATCCCCGAGTGCCTGCGCAGCGCGTAAGATCTCGTTCTCGGCCGGCTCAACTTTGAGATAGAAGACGACTTCGACATCGCCGCGGTTGAAATCATAGGTAATCAACGCCTCGGGGCCTTCTCGGATAACCTCAATGCGCATGGTGTTGAGCGAGATTTCCTTGATTTCATGAATAATGGTGTTTACCCAGAGGCCACCGGTGATGCGAATTTTCTCGCGCGCACCCCCGGTTCTAACCAGGGCGATGTCCGCCCTCGGTATCCGATAGCGGATGACGGTTGCCGCGAAAGCAATCAGAATGGCAAGGAGGACAGCCGCGATGACGCTAAAGACGCGCATCACTTGGCCCTGCCCGAAACCATCAATATTTTGATAGGCAAACCATCCGACAGCAATCGCGACGACAATGAGGAAAACGATAACAGCAATGAAACGCATTTTTTGTTCTTCCTAGCGGTTGGTCAGCTGTGACTTGGCTAATGTGGTTGTCTTTTCTTCCATGTCTTTGGAAACGAATGTGGGGGAACAAGCCCACCGTACTACGGCATCCGGCTTGACGATTAACGAAAATGTCTATAGTTACTCTGGTGCGTCCGGTAGCGTCCCTTGAGCGGTTGGCGCGGCGAAGTCTGCCATGCAAGACTCGCTAAGTAGCAGAGCGCATTTTCGATGAGCGGTTTGGCTATCGCCGTGCGGTAGGCATCCCGCGTATCCACAGCGAAGCCGACGTAGTAGCCTTCACCCCACTGCAACTGCACCCCGATGGCACCGTCGTTGTCCTCGCGGACAGCCAATTTGTGGTAACTCGCGTCGTTCGTCACCCAATGATCATCGGTAATCAGCGTATCCACATTAATTTTATGAGGCCAGGTAAACAAGCCGGTCTTCTGGCCATCGGATGTGATGCGCACGTTACAATCCTCGGCATTGATAACATCGATGGGGTGCTGCGCCACCGGGAGCCAATCGCCGCGCCAGCTGGGTTCCGTGGTATGCACGCCATCAGGTGGCGTGATATTATTATCCATGGCGGAGGCCCAGACGATGCCGCCCTTCCGGACAAAATCCTGAATTGCCGCGTCGGCATCTTCGATAAAATATTCGCCATCGTGGCCGGTAGCAAACCAGGTAAACCAGATAATATCGTATTCAGACAGCGTGACGCTGGAGAGTCTCACCGCGTTGTTGGCATCGCCACGGTTATCCGGATTGTCGTTGATATGCACCGTAGTCAATTGGAATTCTAAGCCCTCCACGGTAGTGAGCGATTCTAACACGGCGGGCTCGCCAGTCTGGTTATCGCCGACAACAATCAGCACACGGAAGGCACCCAGCGGCACAATCTTCACCGAGGAAATAATATCCGAAAACGATTGCGAGTGTGGCAGCGAACGGAGGTTCCGAATCGCAAGCTGGAATTCCTGCGTGCTCAGGTTGAGGTTCAGCCGACGCCCCTCAAAATTGACGTGTTCATAGAAGATGGCATGGCACCCACTAAACGGGAAACTCGGCCCGCGCTGCACCCGAATCGACGAAATGGTGTCGTTCATACCGATGTCAAACATGGAACTGACATCGCGCATGATGACACTCCGCTGCCCACTGAAATCGACATCGCGGAATACCTCAATCACCACCGGGACTGCCCCATACTCCGGCGGTGTGGGATGCGCCGAGGGACTAAAACTTATCGCCGTAATCGTATCGCCGAAGTTGTAAGGAATCTCGTGAATGTTCGGATAAAATCCCGGAGCCAGGACAAGCCTGCGCCCCCGGTAATTCTCATGCTCATGAAAAATCGCTTTATAGTTCGGCGACGCATTGAAGCCGGGGCCCTTGTAAATCTTGATCGAAGAGATAATATCTTGCGCCCCAATCTCGGCCGTATTGGGAATGGATTCAATCAGCGTCACTTTCCGCCCTTGAAAATTGACATGTTCAAAGACTTCAACGACTAGCCTCGGCATGTTTGTCATAGAGCCTCTCCTTTGGTGCACCCGCCCAGAGGCGCGTTTAAAAAGCACGCCTCCGGAGCTCGTCCTGCGTCAGTTCTATTAATTAGGATACCATTGAATAGGAAATTTTTCAAGAAAAATATCATTTTTATCCATTTAGGACTGATCCCGCCCAAACCCCGTAGGCACGTTTTTTAAGCACGCCTATCGCAGGCGCGTCCGTACTGACATTTTTTGCTGGATACCGTCAGAAAAATGTGGTAAAATACCTCTAGTCAGCCGCCCGATGCAACATGGAGGATTTCCGATGTCCTATAAACGAGCTCTCATGATTATTTTAATTATAGGTATCAGTGCCACGCTCGTCTATTTTCTGGTGCAGATGGAGCAAACTGCGACAAAACAGACCGCGGCATCGCGCCCAATTGCCCTGCCCTATCATTGGATAGGCAATATCAGCCGAGCCCGCATCGCTGAGCCCTCCGGCATCACCTATCATCCGATGCGACGCAGCCTATTTGTCGCCGACGATTCGGGGAGTATCTATGAGGTAAACCCAACCGATGGCACACTGGTGCAATCAAAACAGGTAAACGGCCGGGATTTGGAGGGCATCACCGTGAACCCAGCCACCGGGCTGCTCTATGCCGCTGTTGAAGATGACGAAGCGATTCTGGAAATTGAACCGGGCACACTCACGATTCAGAGAGAATTCAACATCGCCCGGGATTTTGAGGGCGCGCAGCTGCTAAAAAAGGGCGGCATGGGCATCGAGGCACTCGTTTTTGTGCCAAACGCGACGCATCCGGAGGGCGGCACATTTTGGGTGGGCAACCAGTCGTTTAGCCTCAAGCCGCGGGGAGAACCCTCTGTCGTGTGCGAAGTAGTTGTGCCGCTCCGTTCCTCTCAAGCGCGAAAGGCGGAGGGCACTATCGTCCGCTTCTATCGGATGAACTTCATTGACATTTCCGGGCTCGCTTACGATGCACGCGCCGAGTGCCTCGTGCTGATTAGCGACACGACAAACCTTTTGGTGGAACTCAAACGAGACGGCACGATGCTGAGTCAGTATCTCTTGCCCGGCGATGAGCAGGAGGGGGTTGTCTTGGACGGGCTCGGCTATCTGTATATCGCGCAGGAAAGCGGCGAGATTATCAAATTGGCAGACCGGCGGCTGCGTTAGGAACAGGCATGGACAGCTGGAAGAAAAGCCGCCCATGCCGGAGCCGCGCATTATACGAAATTAAGTTAATCTGGCTCACGAAGGTGGCGTGCTTTTGCGCGCAACGCACGCAGTCTTCAAGAGGCATAACCGGTCTGGATTTTCACGGAGGTTTCCATCAAAAACTGAAAACTAAATCGCTCTGGCGGCGATAGCTAACTTTCTGCATCTTGAAGGCGGAGCACAGCAATCCCTGGCATCAAATCCACAAGCGGCGTGAGAGACGAATACTGCTCCGCTGTCCAACCGATGTCTGCGCGCCACAGCACTTGCACGTTCCCTTCGTTATAGAGAACGCCTGTCGCCAGTTTTTTGCCTTGGGCATCTTCTAACTGAAAGTATCTGCGGCGTTTCGCATCCATGGGGGGTTCCTCATAACATGACAAAATCGGCATCCACGCGATGCGGAATAATGCCCGCCGCATGCCCGCGGGTAAGCAGTTCTCGCACGCCGGCTCTGCCCTTTTCACCGTAATCGAGAGTGTAGTCATTCACATACATGCCGACGAATCTATCGGCGAGGGACGTCTCCATATCGCGGGCATAAAGCATCGCGTATTCAAGCCCGCGCTCGCGATGCGTCAGTGAATACTGAATGCTCTCTTTGAGCAACGCGGTTATCTTCCGAATTTTCTCGGTACCGAGATTGCGGCGGATAACGTTCGCGCCGAGGGGGAGCGGTAACCCTGTTTCGTCGCCCCACCATTCTCCTAAATCGGCGATTTTGTGGAACCCCTCGCGCTCATAGGTGAGTTGTCCCTCGTGGATAATGAGCCCCGCGTCAACGTCCCCTCGCTGGACTGTCGCGAGAATCTCATCAAAACGGCACGGCACCGCCTCAAAATCAGGTTGGTAGAGCCGCATCGTCAAATAAGCCGTTGTCATTTCACCCGGAATCGCGACGCGCTTGCCCGCGACGCTCGCCATCGGGGCTTTGGAAACGACGAGGGGCCCATACCTATCGCCGATACTCGCGCCGCACGGCATGAAAACATAATCGTTTGCGACGTAGGCGTAAGCGTGAACGGAAATCGCCGTGACTTCTAATTCCGCGGCAAGCGCGCGACGGTTCAAAGTCTCAATGTCTTCAATGACATGGACAATCTCAAACGGCTCAGTCGGAATCATCCCTTTGGCGAGGGCATAAAACATAAACGCGTCGTCGGAATCCGGACTGTGTCCAATCCGAATTTTCTCAAGTTGTGACATGAAGGCTTCCTTTCTATAGCAGCCATTAAGCACCTAGTATGAAATCGGACAATTTTCCTGTGGGCAGTCTGCGCGCCCGCTGCACCTGCCTGTAAGAGCGGATGTCTCTATCCGCCGCCAAAATGAACCGATTATTTTCTCAATCCGCACACGGTGCTTTATCAAGTTTTACAGTTTCTGCCCTATTTGCGACAGAGCGAACGCAACCGACAGAAATGTGACAACCGAATCGTCGTGTTAACAGTTAGGCAAGTCTTGACAACGTCAAGACGGCCTGGTAAGTGAACGTTGTCGGCGCAAGAAACCATCGCCGAACGCATTGCGAAAAACAAAAAATATGAAATCGGACAATTTTCCTGTGGGCAGTCTGCGCGCCCGCTGCACCTGCCTGTAAGAGCGGATGTCTCTATCCGCCGCCAAAATGAACCGATTATTTTCTCAATCCGCATACGGTGCTTTATCAAGTTTTACAGTTTCTGCCCTGTTTGCGACAGAGCGAACGCAACCGACAGAAATGTGACAACCGAATCGTCGTGTTAACAGTTAGGCAAGTCTTGACAACGTCAAGACGGCCTGGTAAGTGAACGTTGTCGGCGCAAGAAACCATCGCCGAACGCATTGCGAAAGACGAAAAATGCGAAAAACAAAAAATGCGAAAAACAAAAAATGCGAAAATACCTTTATCTCATGGCGATGCCAGACCGGCTCACGGAGTTAGTCACGGCTGAATGCTTTACCTTGACAGCAGCCAGACCGGACGCACACGGTATCGCCGTCTCAGAAATGTATGTTGACGCGCGCCGGGGAGCATACCTCAAAAGCTGCACCGAAGTGCTTTTTGAGGCCACAAGCGTGGCAGAACTCTGCGCGAACATCCGCGCCGCCAATTTACACGCCGACGCGTTTCGCGTATCTATTGTGAAAAAGCCGCGCAACCTTAAAATGAGCACCATGGAACTCGGCAGACAAATTGGCGGGGGCATCGGCGGAAAACCGAACCTGACGCACCCAAAGGTTGTCTTTCTAACCGTTGTCACCCAGGAAAATATCTGGTTCGGACGGCTCCTCGCCGAATCCGATGGCGCATGGCTCGCACATAACCAACGGCCACACGTGACTTCTAGTTCCCTCCCAGCGCGGCTCGCGCAGGTGTTAGTCAATTTAGTTGCAGGCGACACGTTGATGGACAGGCCCTCAACCGACGAAGCAACAACGGGCAGCGCGCTGAGGGAAACAGGTGCCGAATTCACGCTGCTTGAGCCCTGTTGTGGAACAGGCACAATCGTACTCTCCGCGGCGCATATCGGCATCAAAACCGTCGGTTACGACATCAACCCGCGAATGGTAGGCGCGACAACCAAAAATCTAGCGCATTTCGGACTCAACGCTGAAGTGCAGTTAGGCGATGCAAGAGAGATTCGCGGCGAATTCAGTGCTATCGCAACTGATTTGCCCTACGGCATTGCCCTCGTCAAAGATACCTTTCGAGATGCAGAGATTCTCGAGAACCTGCAGCACTGCGCACCCAAAATCGGGTTGATTGATATTCGCGACATGCGGCAACCGCTGGTGGACGCGGGTTATCGGATTGAGACGATTATTCCTGTCCCGAAGCTGAGCATCGTCCGGCGCGTTTTTATTGCAACGCGGGCTTCCGACTGACGAGGGACAGGTTTCCCTCGCCCTACGGTGGCCTTGCGTTTGCGATGTGGCGGCCACCCCAGGCCCTCGCCCTACAGGTTTGCGAGGTTTGCAATGCCTTGAAGTTGCGACAGGAACGTTTCCACTGCACTGCGCCCAAGGCGAACCGTGAGGAGCGGCTCCGGCACCCAGTCAATCTTGACAACAGTGCCGCCCAGCCGTTTGCATCGATTGACGACAATGCCGATGTGCGAATAAGACACTTTTAAACGTAAGTCCTGATAAGCGATACGGGTTTCAATCGTCGCATTTTGGAGGCATGCCCGCGCGCACTGCCCGTAAGCCCGAATTAACCCGCCGATGCCGAGGTTGATACCGCCGTAATACCGCGTAACCACACAGAGCGTGTTGGACAACCCATTCGCCTGAATTGCAGCGAGAATGGGAGGCCCCGCGGAATGCGTCGGTTCACCTGCATCGGTGGCATAATCGCGCTGCGCCGAGCCACTGCCGATGCTGTAAGCGTAACAGTAGTGCGAGGCCTTCGGATATCTCGCCTGCACTTCGCCGAGAAACGCTTTCACTGCCTCCATGCTATCCACTGCTGTCGCCTCACCGAAGAACCGCGATTTTTTAATAACATGTTTGGCATCGGCAATGCCAGCCACCGTTTGATATTTCAATGTCGAATCCACAACCTAGTCATCGACAACGTCGATGACGGATTGACGTAAGGAGACGTACCCGAACGCCTTGCGAACAACAAAAGATCAGAAGATTTGCCCAACCGAAAACGTATAGATAGCCTCTCCTTGAACGATGTAGACGCGCTCATCCGCTGCCGCGGTCGGCGCGAATTGTGGCGTATAGGCGGCGTTCACTATCAGACTGCCAAATCTTATCCCGAGCCCGAAGCACACGCCTTCCGCTTTCCAGAGGCGTTCCTCCGTTTCAAGGGTGTCATCGCCTAGAAGAAGCACTGGGACATAACGCTTTTCAGTGTCGCGCAGGTACCCGATGCTGCAGCCGATGCGTTCACGATACCACACTTCAGCCCCAAGATTGGCTCGGATACCGTCGCGGAAAGGGGGATGTGCGTCAAAACCGATACGGAAAGTTACGTCTGACATCTGGCGGTGATAGGCGATACCGGCGACGACATCGCGTTGCATCGCGCGCGGGATAGTTGCATCAGAAAACGACAACCCGTTACTCAAATTCCGCACCACGACACCCACCTGCATTGCATCGCCGAGCTGCTGGATAACGCCAACGTTATAGGCGTAGCCGTGCCCAAAGTGTTCTTTGCCGACAGCATCGGCGACTTTAGAACGCAACCACTTCGCATCAAACCCTATCCCCGTTCCGCCGAAGAGATGGACACCGTAACTGAGCCCAAGCGCAAGGTTGTTTTCTGGAAAACTGTTAAGTGCCTTGCCCTCATGATTGACGCGCCGAAAGGGACCTGCCTGACCGGAAGCGAACCCAAGGCCGAGGGTACCAGCCCGCCCCAGCGGAAATGCCCAGTTCAACGTTTGGATGCCAGCGGCGCGCTGTTCATACTGCCTGTCATCCCGATAGGCGTTATCTTCGCGCGCGTCTCGCCGAGAAATCGTCGCGAGAGTCCGAGGGAAGCGGCGTGCGAGGAGAGCAAACCGGCTCCCTTCCGCAACGCTGATGCCGGCCGGATTACTGCCGAGGGCATTCGCCCCGCGTGTCGCACCGACAAAACTGCCCCCCATTCCATCGTGCTCCGCACCGAGCAGTTGCTTGAGAAACCGGTCTGCCTCTGCTGTTGTGTTCGCGGCGAATGCAACGCCGCACCAAAAGCATAGAAAGCAGATTAGGTAGGTGACCCGATGATGGTATTTCAATTGTGTTTTCCTCTCGTTTTTGCATCAAGACCGGGGTGTCTCTCCTACTGCACGGGTTAAAGAGGTAGTGCTTATGCATAGCAAAGCGTCACGTGTGCCACTGCATACGCCCGCGTGTGAGACATCGTGACGAACGTTGGAGTTCCGATGCCCAGTTCGCCCGCATATCGCCGAACTTCGCCATGCAGAACGAGTTCCGGTTTTCCAACAGCGTTCGCCTGAATTTCTACATCGTGCCAGCGCATGCCAGCGGTTAAGCCGGTGCCGAGTGCTTTCAACGTCGCCTCTTTGGCGGCGAATCTTGCAGCGAGCCGCCAATATCGCGAGGGCGACTCCCCACAATACAAAAGCTCTTGCGGTGTGAAGACCCGGGTTTCAAACCTATCTCCCCAGCGGTGGGCTGCGTCTCGGACGCGCGCTACCTCAACGATGTCAATCCCTGTCCCATGAATTTTGTGGTAGTCCATCGGTTTCCATCTTCGCAAATCGCTTAGGAACTTGGAATTGTCGTTTCAAGGTAGACAACTTTCTGCGTTGGCTTAAAACCGCTCCCTAGAACCTATGATAATCTGGACACATCTATCCTAATCTGACCTGTCCTCTTATCTGTCGTAGTTGCTGTTTCAATGCGGCGTGCCTCCGAGACACACGAGGTGTGCCTACTATGAGGGCTTATAGTCGCTCCGCAGCCGTTTTGCCTCTCCGTCAAGCTAGCGGCGAGGTTTCTTAAGTTATGCGCGGCATTCAAGTCGCGGTCGATACCCACGCCACATGCCTCGCAGTGATATGTCCGCTCCGAGAGGGACAACTTCGTCTTTTTATTCCCGCAAGCACTGCACGTCTTCGATGACGGGAAGTTCGACGGTGCTTCGATAATCTCAACGCCACGCGCCTCCGCCTTATACCGAAGCATCGTCAGGAAACCGCTTAACGACGCATCGCTCAACGCCTTCGCAAGACGGCGGTTTTTCAACAAGCCCGCCACACGAAGACTCTCGATACCGAGAACGTCAGCCGACTTTACAATCGCCGTGCTTGCCTTATGATGTGTATCCTCACGCAGACAGCAGATACGATAGTGAATCTTCTGCACGCGGAACTGCTTCCGATACCAGTTTCTGCTTCGGTAAACCGAACGAGAGAGCTGACGCTGCGCACGCCGCAACTTCCGCAGGTATCGATACAATGCCTTCGGGTTTTCAAACTCAACACCATCGGAGGTTACGGCTAGTGTCTTGATACCTACATCAACACCAACCACACGCATTGGACCGCGCTGAGAACGCACACGTGGCGCACTGTCGGAAACCACCTTCACGAGAACCGATAGAAACCACCTGCCCGCACGTTTGGAGACGACACACCGCCGAATCTCGCCACGCCATCGCAACTTCTCACGCATCCGAACCCAGCCTATCTTCGGCAGTTTGACGCGATTCCTGTCAATTCTCACACGTTCATGCGGTTGGTAGGAAGTCCTACTCGCTCGGGTGTGATAACGTGGGAATCGATTTTGACCGCGCCGCCACCGTTTGACTGCGTCATCAATGTGCATCACAGCGTTCTTTGCTGCACGTTGGTCGAGTTCCTTACACCACGGATATGTCTCGTGTTTCACGGCGTTGAAGCGAACGTTCAACGTGTAACCACTGCGCCACTCGTTTTCGGCGAGTCCTGCCTTGAAATCGGAGAGCGCATGGTTACGTGCCACGCGGGCATAACCACAATGTCGTGCAAGCAGCGTCGCCTGCTTATTATTCGGGTCCAACGCCATTAAATGCGTTTTCAATGTCATAGAGCGTCACCGTTCGCCGTTGTTTTTCCTTCCTACTAAGGTAAGGTGGAGGTGAGAGACACGGCGGGATGCCGCGCTTAGTAGGTCTCACCTCCCAACGGTAACTACATTATACCACATTTTCAAGTAGAATGCAAATAAAAATGCACATTGCTAGATTAGGGTAGGTTATGCTAGATTATCATAGAGTTCTCGCCACTGCACCGAGCCCTGCCTGACAATTTATTGAGAGAGCGCATCTGTCATGCGCGCGGCGCGGACGACAGCTTTCACATCATGCACGCGAACGATATCCGCACCGTGCGCGATGGCCCAGCACACCGTCGCAACAGTGCCTTCAACCCGCTCCTCTACCGGAAGCGCCAACACATTACCGATAAAGGACTTCCGGGAAGTGCCGATGAGCACCGGTTTGTTGAGCTCACGGAACGCCTCAAGCCTTTTTAAAATCTCCAAGTTATGCGCCGTAGTCTTGCCGAACCCGATGCCCGGGTCGATAATGATGCGTTCCGGGGCAATACCGTTCGCCTCTGCGAACTGAACCCGTTCCTGAAGCCACAGCCGAATGTCGCCGATGACATCATCGTAGTGCGGGGCCTGTTGCATCGTGCGCGGTGTCCCTTGTATGTGCATCAAAACAACACCGGCTCCCATCTCCGCGACAACGTTGGCCATCTCCGAATCGCCGTTCAAAGCGGTGATGTCATTGACAAGGTGCGCGCCTGCTTCAAGCGCGTCCCGCGCCACACGCGCTTTGTAGGTATCAACCGAGAGCGGAACGTCAACCGCATCGGCAAGCGCGCGGATAACAGGCACAACTCGCGCTAATTCTTCCACTGTCGGCACCGGCACCGCCCCCGGGCGCGAGGATTCGCCGCCGATATCGATGAGCGTCGCGCCTTCAGCCACCATCGCTTGCGCACGCGCAACAGCCCGAGCAGCGGCAAGGTAATGCCCACCATCGGAGAAAGAATCCGGCGTGACGTTCAAGATGCCCATCACATGTGTGGACTCCCCAAAAGTGAGCGTCTGGCCACGGCAGTTCATACATCTATGGCTTTGTTAGGGAGCTGCGGCCGGGGTCCCAGAATTTCGTCGATTTCCTCGGTGACGAGTGTTTCCCGCTCTAACAGCGCGTCGGCGAGCAGCTTTAACCCCTCAAGATTGGTTTCCAAGATCGACCGCGCCTTTTTATAGCACTCCATCACGATGTCAGATACCGCATCATCGATCTTGATAGCGGTTTCCTCACTGTAATCCTGATGGACTGCGAGTTCTTTTCCGAGGAAGACTTGCTCGTCCCTTCTACCGAACGTAAGCGGACCGAGGTGACTCATGCCCCACTGCGTAACCATCCGGCGTGCAAGGCGCGTTGCCTGCTCGAAATCGTTTTGAGCCCCAGTCGTCTGCTCGCCGAAGATTATCTCCTCAGCGACGCGGCCACCGAGCGCGAAGATAATGTGCGCGAGGAGCCCCTTCCTGCTCATGTTATGCCGTTCTTCAAGCGGTAACTTCGCCGTAACGCCGAGCGCGCGGCCACGTGGCACAATGGTGCACTTGTAGTTCGGATCGCTCTCCGGGACGAAGTGCAACATGAGCGCGTGGCCCGCTTCATGAAACGCGGTGATGCGTCTTTCTTCATCGCTAATCACAAGGCTCCGACGTTCCGGACCCATCAGCACCCGGTCTTTCGCTTCGTCAAAGCAGCCCATGTCAATCTGCTCTTTGTCATGCCGAGCGGCGAGCAGCGCGGCTTCATTCGTGACGTTCTCGAGGTCTGCCCCGGAGAAGCCCGGTGTCGCCTTCGCCAAAATCTCAAGATTGACATCCTCGGCGACTTTGTAGGGTTCGCGTGTTTTTATCTTCAGGATTGCTTCTCTGCCGCGCACATCCGGCAGATCGACGACAATTTGCCGGTCGAAGCGGCCTGGGCGGAGCAGGGCCGGGTCGAGGACATCGGGACGGTTCGTCGCAGCGATGAGAATCACACCCTCGGATGCATCAAATCCCTGCATCTCAACGAGCAGCTGGTTCAACGTCTGTTCACGTTCGTCGTGCCCGCCGCCGATGCCCGCGCCTCTATGCCGCCCGACAGCATCTAATTCATCGATGAAAATGATACACGGTGCGTTTTTCCTGCCGGTTTCAAACAAGTCGCGCACGCGAGACGCGCCTACGCCGACGAACATCTCGACGAAATCAGAGCCGCTGATGCTATAGAACGGCACGTCTGCCTCGCCTGCAACGGCTTTCGCGAGCACCGTTTTCCCGGTGCCGGGCGGTCCCATCAGCAGCACGCCTTTCGGAATTCTGCCGCCGAGCCGCTCAAACTTCTTGGGCGCCTTAAGGAACTGGATGACTTCCTCTAGGGCATCCTTCGCCTCGTCAACGCCGGCGACATCCTCAAACGTCACCTTTTCCTGCGTATCAGAATGGAGTCGCGCGCGGCTTTTGCCAAAGGAGAGCGCGCGGTTGCCACTCCCTTGCATCTGCCGGGACAGGAAAATCATCAAGCCTAAGAAAATGAGCAGCGGAACCACAGTTGTCCCGAAGACGAACAGCCACTGAGTGAAATTAGAGGCAGACTTTACGTCGTAGGGAATCTCACTTTCATCAAGTTTCGCTTGGAGTCCGTAATCCTCGTTCTTGTCGCGGCTCACTTTAAAGTCGCCGCCCCATTCATCGGTGATGCCGGTGAGGTTGGGTTCCCGTTGTTTACCCTTGTCAGCTTTCTGGTTTGCGTCTTCGTCGGATTCCTGATTATCATCCGTCGGGGCTTCTTCGGCTTCAAGACGTTCGCTCGCGCGTCTCTCGAGGTCAGTCCGGATGTCGGCTCTCGAGGCTTTGTTAAACGTCCCTTCAATCCATTCCTCATCCAGAATCAGCTGCCCTTGGAAGGCCCCGGGGCTTTGCAGGATATATTCGTGAAAGGTGGAGGTCTCCAGGGTGTAAACCTGGTCTTTGCGATTGATGAGCTGGAAGATGGCAATGATAGCAACACCTGCCAAAACCACCCACCAAAACACCATATTTTTTCTCGTTTTATTCACAACCAAATGCCTCTCTGTTAAAATCTGAACTCACACAAGACAGCCGCAAATGCCATCAATCGCCCCCGTCACGCCTACAGGAAACACACAATGCGTTGCATCGCAAAAGCATTGTGACTACCGGCGGCGCGATTTGCAATCGCGCACCGGCTGAGGTAGCGCGCTTTCAAAGCGCGCCCACGGGGTTTTTTCCGCGTCTGTCCTATCGCAACAATGCGATGCGTAAAACCTATTTAAAAGTATAACACATTTTTTGACAAATTTCAACCCAAATTCAAAAAAAATGAAATTTCGCCGCTATGTATCCATTTTAAGCCCGCGATTGCCTTTTTTATCTTGATAAATGATTCGCTTTTCGGGTATAATTAAAAAGAATGCGAAACTGCAATCAAGGAGACACTTATGCACACAAGAAAACATACGTTTGTGGCAGCACTCTTTCTGCTGATGGCGATACCATACGCATTAGGACATCTCACCGGCGGAAAACTTCAAAATTTCCAATACAACGCAGCACTTGTCCCCATCGCACCCATCGTGGACGGCTACCTCGATGACCCGGTCTGGGAAGACGCAAACACCGGAAAACTGACACAAGAGCTGACAACGGGCGACCCGTGGCCCGAATCCGATGATTTCACAGGCACCTTCGCAGCCGTGTGGCGGAGCGGGTTCCTTTATATAGCCATTGAAATAGCAGACGACGCGCTTGAGACGCATCAATCCAAGCTGCTCCGGGAAGACCATCTTGTGCTCTACT
The DNA here is from genome assembly GCA_958296135.1 of uncultured Poribacteria bacterium. Taxonomy (GTDB): domain Bacteria; phylum Poribacteria; class WGA-4E; order WGA-4E; family WGA-3G; genus AGPOR5. Next base: position 562,915 of record CATQHZ010000001.1, on the reverse strand, counting down.
TGGACCCGCATCACACGGGATACCGGGATGAGCTCTACCGCTATGAAATCCCGATTGGCAGAGAGACGCACGCGCTGAAATCGCCACTGACGCGGATCGCGTGGGGAAACAATGGACAGACATGCGAGCTAAGTTTCCGGCTTGACGCTCTCGCCGAGAAAGGCAATACGCTCGGATTCGGCATCACCTATAACGACGTTGATGACGGCCGCTTGCAAAACAGAATCACATGGGCACCCGCAGGTTACACAGCGGATGACAACATGCTCCCAGACCTGGTTTTCACGGCGGAAATCAAGCCGAATACGCAACAGAAACTCATCCAGTGGGGACGCATCAAAAGCCTCTACTAAGGCCACAAATCCCCCTACCGCGAGGGACAGGTTGTCCCTCGCGCTACGGGGAGACAGACCGGCTGCGGAAAGAAACCGATTAATTACTGAAACATCAGGCGAACTGGTTTCCCTACAGACGCGAGACGATTGGAGACGTATGTCTTACTACATCGGAAAAACGTTAGAACTAATGGGCATCGCGTGTTTGGGCGCGGGGCTCTATCTCGGCTGTGCCAATCCCTTCGGATATAGCGATGATCTGGCGATGGGCGTTGAAATAGGCTTCTTGACGCTAGGTGTCTTAATCTTTTTCGTCGGTAGACTGCTCGAGAAACGTTCCTAGAGACAGCCGCGCACCTACAAACGCGTTATCGCGAGGCCCTGTTCACCGGCAACCGAATAGAGCAGCCACGTCTCATCACCTTCGCAATAAATGGCCGGGTCGCGGAGTTCATGCACGCGCTCCCGGTCCAGGCCACCGGTTGATGGCATAATTGGCAAATCGACTCCCTCAAAATCAAGTTTCGGCGCGAGCACCTCAATCGGCGGCGATGGATGCCAATCGTTCCAATCGCCGGTCAGTTGCACCGTGCTTTTTCGGATGCGTTCCGGGCTATCGCCGTAGCGCGAATAATAGACGGTGAGCGTGTCGCCCTCAAGGTGATTCGCCGTGTGGCGCGGAAAGCCGGTGTTGTCCCCCGCCGATATGCGCGGAAAGAGCGGCGTATCTCGCTGCTCAAACGCCGCTGTCCATTCCGGCGTTTTCGCGCGGCTTAACCAACCGTGATGCGTCGCATACGGATGCCCATGCCACCAAAAGACACGAAAATAGGCACCGTTTCCTTTCTCCAACTTCGATGCGGCGGTGTAATGCACACCGTCGGTAGACGTTGCCCAGCTGCTCGCTTGCCCACCGCCGTAAGTTCCGTGGAAATACATAAAGAATCGGCGATTTGCAGCGTCGATGTGAACATCCGGCGACGCAACGTGGTCCCGCCCTTGGAAGACAGTAGCGTCTCGATGCAACGCGCCGGGGCGATAGACGGTATAGGGGCCCTCAATGGCATCGGCATAAGCCAAACGGATGTAGGCACCACGGTGGTGCGCGAAGTAGAGATAGTATTTGCCCAACGGGTTCTCCACCCACTCTGGCACGCGAACCAGCGAGGGGCCGTTGATATTAGAGAAACCGTGCTCCCGTTCAAGTGCCGGCAGCTCGGGATGAATGAGCAGTGTACGTTTCATAGTGTTCCTCAGCTAATATGTGCTTGAAACCGATACATCTCCTGCGTTTCTTCAGACAGGTTCGCCCATATCTCTTCAGAAACTTGCGGCTTAAAGATATTCGGCGCATCGGGGAGATGATGAAACCGGCGAAAGTAGACGAGCGCGAGCATGTGTCGGATAGTCTGTGTCCGATTCGGCATAGCGCGATGCCAACACCGCATATCCCGAACCACAACTGAGCCAGCCGGCATCTCCAATTGAAACGAGGGCAGTGTCGCCGCGCGTTCCTCTGTGCAGACGTGATACGGCGTATTCCGCACTGCAGCGTCATCAACGATGAGATGCGTGCCCGGCCAAACTTCTGTCGCGCCATTTGCCACCGTAAAATCGACAAGCGGGATATTCACGACAATCGTCGAAACGGGCAGCGCGAACGGCAATGCCGGAAAGAGTTGTCCTGAATCGCGATGGATGTGTTGCGTGCCGCAGCCCGGGACGGTAGTGTTGCATCCGTATGGCAGATAGGCGAAGATTTTCTCACCCATCGCCGCTTGCAGAATCTGCATGGAGAACGGGTTATCAATAATGCGCGCGTCCATGAACGGCAGCTTTAGCATAGGATGCTCGCCATTTTGTGCGTTGCCTTCGTTATCAAGCACCGTTTGCATCGCGACGTTCAGCTCAGCAATCCAGGCGCGTGGGAGGACGCTTTCAATGACAACGAGCCCTGTTTCGCGTAAAAGCCGCGCCGCTGCTGCGACGTTTTCGGGTGTCAGTTTCTCTTCGGCGCGTTCCTGCGATGAAACGTCAAGCGTGGGAATGTTTACCGTTTTTCCTGTAGTTTCCATTAGGCTATACCTCCTTTTGAAAAGTATAGCATAGAAACGGAATAAATGTCAACAACGAACGCGACGAAAATCCTCCATTTACCGTAGCGCGAGGGCCCAGCGAGCGCGAATCGCCGAGGGTTCCCCTCGCGAGCAATCAGCCGCCGCAAGAAACCTTCCATTTACCGTAGCGCGAGGGCCGTCACGCCGAAACGCTGTCATCTCTGCAGCCCCGCTGCAGAGATGTCCACTGTCCCCCGCGAGCACTCAAACCGAGGCACGGCGAGGGACAGGCCCTCGCCCTACGGTGGCAGGGACGTTTCCGCCATCCCGTAGTGCTGGGACCTGGCCCCCGCGAGCAATTTAAAAAATACTTGCTTTCTCATCCAAATTCATGCTAAAATAACATCAATTTCAGAACCAAAAGGAGCAATCCGAATGACACCTGAAATCGCCTTAGCAAAACGGGAGCAAATGCTTCACGACGGCTACTGCGTGATTGACGATATTTTGACCGGGGAATTCTTGCAGGAACTCCGCGACGAATCCGAACGCCTCATCGATGGACACGTGCAACCCGACGATGTGATTTATCAAGGACAGCACGTCAACGTCCGCGGCGAAGATAACCCGCACATCCAGAAATTGCTGGAATGGCAACCCTCGCGCGACGCACTCGAACAAATCGGATTCGGGGATTTCACAACAGCCGGCGGAATTATCATCTTGACGAAAGACCCGGGCGCACCAGCACTCTACTGGCACCAAGACTGGATGCGCTGGAATGACCCGCTCAGCTGCGCCCCCTGGCCGCAAACCATCTTTCTCAACTACTATCTCACCGATACAACAGCGGAAAACGGCTGTCTCAAGGTGATCCCCGGCTCGCATCGCAAGCGCATCGATTTGCACGACATCTTAGTACCGGCGCATGAACAGGGGGCGCGGTTTATTGAAGAAAACCACCCCGTCATGTTCAGCAATCATCCAGACCAGGTGGATGTCTGTGTGAAGGCGGGTTCTCTCGTGCTGGCGGACGCGCGTATCTTGCACTCCGCTTACAAAAACTATACCGATGTGCGCCGCACCTTGATCCTCGCATGGCACAGCCGCCCGAATACCGTCCCCGACTATTGGGATAACGAGATTCCCGGGCCCGTCGCCAATCGGGATGCCGATGCAAACTACCCGATGTCGCGCATACCGGGTGAATATTTGCCGTAGGAGGGACATCCCTGTCCCGATGTCTTCCGAAGGAGGGACATCCCTGTCCCGATGTCTTCCGTAGGAGGGACATCCTTGTCCCGATATCTTCGGTAGGAGGGACATCCCTGTCCCGATATGTTGAAAATCGAGACCGGGAGGTCTCTCCTACTTCATGAAGCGCAACCCAGAAAGGAAAAAGATGCATCGACATACAATTCATTATGAAGTCCTGAACTCCCACAATCCGAACGGCGAAACGGGACGGCACTGGGACGTAGAGGTGCATGCCACGCCGGAAGAGTTGCAGGCGTTCGCCGAGAACGGGTATCTCATTCGCGAAGGGCTCTTCCAAGGCGAGGCACTCCAAAAGCTGCGCGACGCGCTGGAACGTTTGGAGGAACGCGAATGGGAAAAACGCGACAACGCCCTCTCCAGCAAACGGGGATGGGGGTTCATTCCGCGCCACTTAATGGACAAAGACCCGGGGTTTCTGGCACTCTTGAAATTCCAGCCAACGTTATCCATTGCGCGGGCGATGATGGGACCGCTGGTGCGCCTACGCGGGCTGAGCGCGCGTATCACTTACCCAGGCGAAAATAGGCAACAGCAAACTCCGTGGCATCAACATCTGCGGGTGATTTCAAACCCGATACCCCCGTGGTTTTCGCAACCGCACTGCATCGACTGCCTCATCTACCTTGATGACCTGGGCGCGGACACCGGCACGGTGGCTGTCGTCCCCGGGTCGCACAATTGGCTAGACAGGGCGGTGCCGGATACCTACGAACCGATCGAAGGCGAGGTGGAGGTGGCTGTCAAGGCAGGCGGCGCAGTCTTGATTCACGGCAATCTCTGGCATCGTGGGATGCCGACGTTGAAAGCCAAGCGCAGAATGTTAATTTTGAGTTACACGCCGACGTGGCTCCGCAAATCGCCGCACGGCGGGGAGCAACCAGCAGACGGCTTAACGCACGACTTCCTCAAAAAGGCAGACCTCGAGGAACGGATGCTGTTAGGTCTCGGCGGCTATTCCTAAAATCAGTTCGCGTGCCCGTAGGGCGCGGTCCTGTGCCTCGCCATGCTCACACGCGAGAAGAACTAATTATTTCGCGAGGTTTAGGCGGCTTGTCTGCCCGTAGCGCGAGGGAAAACCTGTCCCTCGCGATGATTACACGCGAGAAAAATAACCTAAAATCAGTTCGCGTGCCCGTAGGGCGCGGTCCTGTGCCGCGCCATGCTCACACGCGAGAAGAACTAATTATTTCGCGAGGTTTAGGCGGCTTGTCTGCCCGTAGCGCGAGGGAAAACCTGTCCCTCGCGATGATTACACGCGAAAAAAACTAATTATTTTAGGAGGTCTTTTGTGAAATCCAATTTACGTTTGATAATGATACTCGCCCTCTTCGCGATAGGTGCGTTGAGTGACGCGCAGCACCCCGATGCTGTCGGCATCTGGCTCTTCGATGAGGGACAAGGCGACGAAGCAGCGGATAGTTCCGGTCACGGACATACCGCGACAGTCGGCGGCGGGAAACTCGCGTGGGATGCAGGAAAAATCGGAAAAGCCGTCGGTTTCAAGCCCGGCACCTACTTGGAGGTTGCGCATACCGATACGCTAAACCTCGAAACCTTCACCGTGGCTGCGTGGGTAAAATTCGTCAGCGATACAGGCGGCGGCGAACAAAACATCGCCTACAAGCAAGTCGGCGATGACCGGGCTACGCGCAACTACACCGTGAAAATGTGGGGCGGCAAGGTTTACGGCATTTTTGCCAGCGGCGGGAATACCGATGCCGTCGAATTGGAGAGCGCAACTAACGTCGTTGACGAAAAGTGGCATCACGTCGCGCTCACTTATGATAAAAACGCGTTGAAACTCTACATTGATGGCAAGCAGGAGGGCGCAGGCGATTTTAACAAAAACCCTGAAACCAACGACGCACCGCTTCGCATCGGAAACGGCATCGACGGCTTCATCGATGAACTTCAGATTCTGAGCGTCGCGCTTTCTGCCGATGAGATTCTACGCGATATGAAGAACGGCATACAGCTGCCTGTCGAACCTACCGGCAAAGTCGCAACAACATGGGGACGACTCAAAACGAGATGAATGCCTTAATCAGAAAAGCCACACCAGACGACGCGGAGGCGGTTGTCGCCGTGATGAACGCCGTTATCTTGGAAGGCAAATGGACCGCGTTAACGAATCCGTTCACGGAAGCAGAGGAGCGCGCGTTCATCGCTGGATTAGGCGCGCGCAGTGCCATGTTCGTTGCCGAAGTAGCGCATCGTATTGTCGGCATACAGGTGATTGAACCCGATGGGTTAGCCGACTACACGGAGTCAATGCGGCACGTTGCCACGGTGGGGACATGGCTCCATGCCGACTTTCGCGGGTATCAAATCGGGCAGCGTCTCGCTGAGGCATCTTTCGCATTTGCGCGGGATAACGGCTACGAAAAGTGCGCCATCCAGGTCTTGGCGCATAACGCACGTGCCCTTCGGTTTTATCGCAAACTCGGTTTTGAGAAGACCGGCGTGGCCAAAAAGCACGTCAAACTTGATGGGTGCTTCTATGACGCGGTGTATCTGGAAAAATTCCTATAGAACACAAATCCCTAATATCAAAGTTAATTTGGTATAATTTCCCGATTGGAACCGAAGAATGCCATCGCAGTTGATCGGAACTGTGTGGGCCCTCCTCGGCTTGTTCACTGGCGAGGCTACGTATATGTTCCAAGAGCTGGTCATCCTGCCGTTAAACAGAGAATACGGCTGCGGGGAAACCACATTCCTTCTGATAAAAACTTGACATTTACACACAAATTGTGTAAAATGAACCTCATATTGACTCTTCTCCCACTGAACACTCACACCCGTAGGGCGAGGGAAACCTGTCCCTCGCCGTGCCAGGGCAGAACAGTAGGCATGGCTTAACAAAACAGGAGATTAAACTAAATGAAACAGCCGAAACGCTATAAACATTGCACCGGCGTTTTAAAGGAATGGGGCTCCTACTCACGCATTTTCTTTTGCACACTCCTCTGCTGCGCGACGGTGCTCCTGATATTTCCGCCGCACGTCACCGCGCAAGTCGTGAACATCCCCGATGCGAATCTCCGCGCCGCCTTGGCGGCACGCCTCGGTAAAGCGGAAGGCGCGCAAATCACGCGCGAGGAAATGGCGACGCTGCACCGTTTTCACGCCGATGGCAGGAAGATTCGCAACCTGACAGGTTTAGAGTTCGCTGTCAATCTGGAACAACTGGAGCTGCGCCGCAACGCAATATCCAACCTTGCGCCGCTCGCCGGGCTCGTCGCCTTAGATAACATCAAGTTGCGCGGCAACGAAATATCTGACATCACGCCGCTCGCACAACTTGCCAACGTTGAATGGCTCGGACTGGAGGAGAACAAGATTACCGACTTAACGCCCATCGCCAGCATCGGCAAGTTGGATGCAGTAGGCATTAGCGGCAATCCGGTGTCCGACTTGACACCGATTTCAGGGATGAGCCACCTGCAACGGTTAGATTTGGACAACTGCGAGATAGCGGATGTCGCGCCGCTCGCCGGGCTGAGCGGTTTGGTAGAACTGAGGCTTGATGACAATACGATATCGGACATCACGCCACTCGCCGGATTAACCGAATTGGGATATTTAGATTTGCGCAGTAACGCGCTATCGGACATCACACCACTCGCCAGTTTAACCGGATTGTGGCACTTAGGGTTGGAGGGAAATGTGATATCCGACATCACACCGCTCGCTAGTTTAACCAAGTTGCAGGGAGTAGGGCTCAGCAATAACGTGATATCCGACATCACACCGCTCGCGAATCTCAAAAACCTGAGAGGGGTGTGGATCAGCGAAAACGTGGGATTCGACTCAGCACCATTGGCTGGCTTGAACCGCTTGGAACGGTTTCACTCCTGGGGCACGCCGATATATAGCCTCACCGGTTTCGCCGACTTACCCCAGCTAAGAGAGTTAGATATCTGTGGCGGCGGGATATCGGACCTCGCACCCTTGGAGGGACTCACCGGCTTGAGCGAGCTCTATCTTGTTGACAACGAAATATCGGATATCTCGCCGTTGGCGAGTTTAACTGGGTTGACACACCTGAGTCTGAAGCATAACGAGGTGTCGGATGTCTCACCGCTTGCATCCTTGCCCAATTTGCAATCGATCAATCTGGAGGACAATGCGATAGTGGACTTTTCGCCGTTGCATGCCCTCCCGCAAAGTGTCACTATCGTTCGGCACGATAACCCCGGCGCCACACGCACCGCGCCGAAGCACATCGCAGGGCCTTGGCTGTGGGTTATCGCACCCACAGGGGGCATGTCAGCCGCAGATGCCGCTGCTTCCAACATCGATTTTCTCTCCCGCCTGAGCGGCGGCGCGGTAACCGAACCACAGATTGCAACCGAGGGAGCTATAGCGGCAGAACCCGTTGGGGATAAAGTCTGGACAATCGGAAAATTGGCACCCAAAGGCGGCAATAACATCAATCAGATGGTGAACACTATCGGACTCGGAAAAGACAATATCGATTTTCATGTCGCATACGGTTCCGTAACCTTGGATGCACCGCGCACGCAGCAAACTCAGTTGTTTGTCGGAAGCGATGATGCTGCCAAGGTCTGGCTCAACGGACAATTGGTTCACGACAACCCTGCAGAAAGCACCGTTGAAGGTTACCAAGAGAATGTCTCCGTTACCTTGCGGGAGGGAACAAACGTCTTGTTGGTTGCAGTTTACGAAAATAGAGGCTGGTGGAGCGGCTTTTTTGGGTTTGAGGGCGGCACGGCCTGGACGGTGCTGCCACCCCAGAGCCGCCCTATTATTGTGCAAAGGCCGCCGCTTGTGGCGGATATCAATGCAGATGGAAAAGTGAGCATTCTAGATCTGATCCTGGTAGCACGCGACTTAGGCAACAACAAACTCATCGACCCGAGAACCGACATCAACCGTGATGGAAAGGTGAGCGAAGCAGACCTGAGCCTTGTCGCAGAAAGTATTGACGCAATAGCCGGTGCCGCCGCACCGTCGGGCGTTACGCCTGCCGTGCTTGAAGTATGGATAGCACAAGCGCAGGCAGCACACAACGGCTCCGTTGCGTTCCACCAAGGCATAGCCAACCTCCAACGGCTTTTATCCCAGCTGCGCCCAGCACAGACAGCATTGCTACCGAATTATCCGAATCCGTTCAATCCGGAGACATGGATACCTTATCACCTTTCTGAACCGACGCAGGTGACGGTGAAGCTCTATGCTGTTGACGGCACTTTGGTGCGGACGTTAGCATTAGGGCAGCAGGCATCCGGGCGGTACGAAGAGCGAAGTCGTGCAGCGTATTGGGACGGGAAAAACGAACTGGGTGAACCCGTTGCAAGTGGCATCTATTTCTATACGCTCACCGCGGGCGATTTCACGGCGACGCGGAAAATGCTCATTCGGAAATAGGCATGAGCGCCGAACGCGAGGTGTTGGGCAGTTGCGATTCGGAAATCGCGCCTACCGGTGAGAACCGTAGCGCGGGGGCCTGTCCCCGCGAACTCATAGTGCCCCAATTCACTGCGCACAAAAGGAACATTTCAATGAAAAACTACAAACATCTTACGTTAACTGTCTTAACATTCATCGTGCTAGGCGTTGTCAGCGCGAGCGCACAACAGCCGCTGGCACTGCACACGCGCGCCATCTTCGAGCAACACTGTATTGACTGCCATGGTGCAAATCGCCCGTTCTCGGACGTGCTAACCGTGACACCATACGACACATTGATGGCATCAGGGACAGTTGTCCCCGGCAATCCGGATGCATCGGAGTTCTACAAGCGGCTCCTCCATAGCACTCCCGACGCTGAACGAATGCCGTTAAACAAGCCGCCGCTCACCGATAGGGAGCTCGATATCGTGCGCCGCTGGATTGAAGCCGGGGCACCCAATTGGGCGTTCGCCCCCACTCAACGCGACTTCATCACGCCGGATGCAATGCTCACCGCCATTCAGCGGCATGTAGACTCGCTCACGCCGTTTAACCGGCCCTATGCGCGCTACTTCACAATGACGCATCTCTACAACGCAGGTGAAACCAATGAGGCACTTGAGGCATATCGCCGCGCACTCTCTAAACTGATTAACAGCCTCTCCTGGGGAGCTGAGATTCTTAAGCCGAAACCCATTGATGCAGCCCAAACGCTCTTCTACATCGATTTGCGCCACTACGAATGGGATGTCACTGACGCGTGGCCCAAGATGGAGGCAGTCTATCCCTACGCCTTTGATTACGGAGACTCGCTAACCTATGCCACACTGCAGCAGGAAACGGACACCGAGGTGCCGTTCATCCACGTGGACTGGTTCTTGGCGACTGCTTCCCTGCCGCCCCTCTACCACGACATCCTCGATTTACCCCAGACCGACCGGGAGTTGGAAGCACGGCTGGAGGTGGACGTAGCGCGAAATCTCCAGGATGCCCCCGGGGTGCGCGTCTGGCGCGCCGGGTTCAACGAATCCCGCGTCTCCCAAAACAACCGCGTCGTCGAACGGCACCGCTCGCGGTACGGCGCGTACTGGAAATCCTACGACTTTGCCGGCAACGTCGACAGCCAGAACGTCTTCACGCACCCACTCTCTTTCACACATGATGGCGGCGAGATTATCTTCAATCTCCCCAACGGCCTGCAGGCGTATTACCTGGTCACGGCGGCGGGAACACGGCTGGAGGAAGCACCGGTGGCAATTGTCTCGAATCCCGCTGCCCGCGATCCGGTGGTGCGCAATGGACTGTCCTGTATCGGCTGTCACACCGAAGGAATGAAGAAGTTTGAGGACGGAGTCCGGGCAGTGATTCAGCAGCAGGTGAATCCGCCTTATGACAAGCAACAAGCCTTGCGGCTCTATGTCGAACAGGCGAGCATGGAGGAACTTGTGGCAGTGGATACGCAACGGTTCCGAAAGGCATTGGAAGCCGCCGGGGGTATCTTTGGTGGGGTTGAGCCGGTGGAACGGTTCCATCAGCGGTTTGAAGAACCGTTGGATGCAGCGCATGCCGCCGCCGCTGTCGGTTACACAACGTCTGTCTTCCGCCGAGAGATTCGGGATGGAAAGTTGCAAACGCTCGCTTTGGAGGCACTGCTACTGGACAACGGGCGAGTGCAACGCGATACGTGGACATCGCAATTCAGCACGCTAGTTGCCGCCCTGTTTTCCGAAGACACCGTCGTCATTCCCATTGACGATGAAACACCGCCGGTCTCCGGCGTTCATATCCCAGACTTGCAGCTGCGCAAGGCAATTCACAACGCGTTGGGCAAACCGCAAAATGCGCAGCTCACGCAGCAGGACATGCTGCGGTTAACGAATCTACACGCCGAGCGCAAGGGCATTCGTGATTTGACAGGACTTGAACTAGCCACGAGTCTGGAGAGGCTGGAGCTGCGCCACAATCTGATAACGGACATCTCGCCGCTCCGAAACCTCATCCGCCTCGGGAACATCAAGCTGCGAGATAATTTGATTGTCGATGTTTCCCCACTGGCAAAGTTAATCAACGTGGGATGGTTAGGCCTGGAGGAGAATCGGATTACCGACTTATCCCCACTCTCTGGCTTAGTGAAATTAGATGGATTAGGAATTAACCACAATCCGGTATCGGACATCTCGCCGCTCTCAGGCATGCTCAGCTTGAGCAACCTGCAAGCGTGGGATACCCGCATCACAAACCTATCGCCGTTGGCGAAATTACGCAAACTGCAAACGCTGGAAATCAGCGATGCAGCCATATCGGATGTCACTCCACTCGCAGGATTACCCGGTTTGAGAAGACTCATCCTCCAGAATTGCAGCATATCAGACCTTACGTCTTTCGCTGGATTAACAGGTGTGAGACATTTAAACCTTCGGCACAACGACATCACGGACGTATCCCCGCTCGCCGGGTTACGCAACTTGGAACATTTAGACCTCCGTGACAACGAAATAGCCGACTTCTCGGCGTTGGAAGCATTACGCAAAAAGACGAGCGTGATTCTCACCGGGAACCCTGGGCTACCCTCAGGCGGACCGAAAATCACAGGGCCATGGTTATGGATGATTGCCTCAACAGGCAATGGAATTGGAGGTTCGGCAGCCTCTGCTTCCGGGATAGATTATCTGGCACAAGCCAGTGGCGGCACTGTAACGGAGCAGCAGGTCGCTATGAACGGTGCGACAGATGGCGATGCTGTCGGAGAGAGATTCTGGACACCTGGCACCCTCTCCGCAGCCGGGGGCGATAACATCAACGAGCTCGTCAACGCAATCGGCTTCGGAAGAGGCAATATAGACAACCACGTTGCATACGGCCTGATCTTTATTGAATCCCCGCGAGAGCAGCAGACGCGAGTGTTTGTGGGCAGCGATGATGCTGTCAAGGTCTGGCTCAACGGCGAATTGGTTCATGTAGAGCACGTTAACAGAGACGCAAGCGATTACCAGAGTCATTCTCCTGTCACTCTGAAACAGGGCAGAAATACCTTGTTAGTCGCTGTTTACGAGGGTCGCGGCCACTGGTGCGGATTTTTTGGGTTCGCCCCTGACGCAAAATACGCCATCTTCCGCCCGAGCCTCAACTTCTCCTTTTCCACCGATGCAACGGAGTTTGAGGTGGGAGATACGTTCACACTCCAGTTGAATACTGCAAACGTCACCAATTTGACAGGGTGGCAAGCGGATGTGACGTTCAATCCCGCCGTGCTAAAAGCCACTCAGGTCCGCGAAGGTGATTTTCTGAAGCAGGACAATAGCCAGACCTTCTTTCAGGAAGGCACCCTCCAGAATCGCAACGGTAAAATCACCGGCGTAAAGTCTGTCCAACTCTCCAGAGGCAAGGGGCTCTCGCATGGCACGCTGCTCTCGGTAAGTTTCACCGTCATCGGAAAAGGAAACAGCCGAGTGACACTGGAGAACTTTCAGGCAGGAACGCGGACCGGGGAGACACTCCATGTGACACCGCCGGAACTGAGCATCGTTGTCGGATCCCAGGATGTCAACGGCGATGGCATCGTGAACATTCTAGATCTGACGCTCATCGCCGGCCGCTTTGGGCAGCGCGGTGAAGCGAATCCCGCCGATGTCAACGGGGATGGCGTTGTCAACATCGCCGATCTGGTTTTAGTAGCAGGCGCGTTAGGCGGTGGCGCAGCTGGCGCGCCTGCTGTGCAGGAACAGCTGGCTCACGCGCCGACAGCGGCCACGGTGGAACAGTGGCTCGCGCAGGCGCAGGCGATGCAACCGAACAGCACCGATGCGAAATATCAGCGCGGCATTCTCTTCATCCAACGCCTTTTGGCGGCGTTAACGCCGAAGAATACGGCACTATTGCCGAATTATCCCAATCCGTTTAACCCGGAGACGTGGATACCGTATCACCTCGCCAAACCAGCAGAAGTGAGCGTCTCCATCTATGCAGCGGATGGGAAGTTGGTACGGATGTTAGATGTCGGGTACCAGCCGGCCGGCATCTATCACATCCAGAACCGGGCGGCGTACTGGGATGGAAGAAACGCACTGGGCGAACGCATTGCCAGCGGCGTGTATTTCTACACCCTCACGGCGGGCGACTTCACCGCGACGCGCAAAATGTTAGTCGTGAAGTAATCCCCAGTGACTTTACAATAGGTAGGGCTCGCCATCGCACTACTTGTCGTCTGGCGCGTTCAAACTACATAAGCGGGATAACTAAAAATCGTTCTTGCTTTTTTATCCAAATTTTTGTAGGCGCGCCATGTTGTAGGATAACGTCAAAGCGCGCCTACCGCTACGCACCCGCTACTGCTTCTTTGACACCCGGCCATTCGCGCCAAATGTCGGTGTAGGCATCGTAGCCGTTCTTCTCGCAGTCAACATGGCGTAGCCGGAAAATAGCGGCGTATCGGATGTCCGCCGCTGCATTCGGTGCCGCCGTGTGGACTATCTGATGGTGCGTCAGCACGACATCGCCTGCCTTACCGACTATCTGCTTGGGCCCTCCGGGGAGTTCAGTACGCGGCATCCCGTTCGCCAACGACTCATGTCCCTCCTGCTTGAAATAATCGGCGAAGAAACTGTGCGATTTTGGCCAGACGGTGAAGTTGCCGCTATACGGCTCCGGCACATCTGCCAGATAGACGACAGCCAGTGCCGTAAACCCCCGCCGATAAACACCTTTCTCCATGCCGTTCTTCCCGCTGCCTAATCCATCGAGGTGGCCGTGCGGTTCAGGCGCATCGGTGTGCAACGGCCCCGGAAACCGCAAGGCAATCTGTGCAGAGCCCGGAACGTTGACGTTCCCCGCGCCCATCAAGGACTCGGCGATTTCACGAATGGGAGTTTTCCCGTAAAGAGCGACGATTGCAGGAGATTCGCGAATCTCACTGCAATACGATTGTGCCCGGAATCGCTCCAGATCACCCTGGTCCATCCCGACAGCACCGATAGAATGGTTAATCGCCTGCCGCGCGGCATCCACCATCAGCTTTGGCACAACGCCGGGGACGGTGATATAGCCGTTTTCATAAAAATCTAACTTCTGTTTACGAGTAAGCATTGTTCTTTCCTCCACGGGTTCAAGTTACCGTAGCGCGGGGGCCCGGCGATCACTAATCGCCGAGGGTTCCCCCCGCGATCGCGAGCCTCCCGGTAAACTAGGCTACTTGCCTAGGTCTGGTGCTTTTTTAGACCGCAGTTTGACGCAAAAGGTTTAAGGATTTCGCGAAGGCCTAGAGTTGATAGCCTGTAAGGTGAGGGTTCGGGGCGGGTGGCCGCCATCCCACCATTGTTAGGAGAGTGCCGATGTCGCGCTTTGAAGCCTGGCTACCGTTCTTTTCAGACTCGGCGAGACAGCGGCCGCACGTTCTAAATCCCATAAGTCTTGGACAAATTCAATGAGACACGGATTGTATCTGGGACCCGGGTTTAATGTGCCGCGTTTTTCCGTGACAAGATCTTCTCGCAATTTTCGGGCCCGGCTTCTCCGGGCAAGCGAGAGAAGAAATTCCTTGGGATGGGGGAGTTCGTCTATTTTGCCCGGAATCTCATCAGAGATTTCTAGAAATGTCGTGAAAGCCCCACGGTCTGCCATCACCCAAGATTCAACTTCCATCACCGCGACGCGCAGGAAAAATCTAGGATGTAGCGGGCCTTTCACCCAAGATCGAATCAGGTTCGCCGGACAATCTTGCGGAGAATCTAAATCTGTCAACATGAAGAAATAATGAGGACCCGCAGCGGAACGATTGAACTCTTGGGCTCTTTTGCTCAGATGAGACTTTCCTCCCCTATGAGGGCTTCTGTGCTGCTGCGGTTTGTTCTCGATTTCAAAACCCAGGTTTGTGAGAATCTGCGTCGCGACCGCCTCGCTGAGGCTATCCTCAGCGGCAAGCACTACCTTGTTTAGGTTCATTCTAATAGCCCTAGCCTTTCAGGATGCTCAGGGTGGTTTCCTGAAAACACCACTTCACCGGCGGTAAGTCCTTCCTCAAGAAGTCTCCGTACGACATCAATATCGGAGGCGGCTTTCACTTCTGTTCCCGTTTTGGTGGGAGCGAGCATCAGCACTTCGGAACTGTCAATACCGGGTTCCATCATCAGAACATCGCTGTGGGTAGTCACCAAAACTTGTCCACCTATGCGCGTGTGCATCCCAAAAAATAGCGGCGCAAATTGCGACACGATTTCAGGATTCAGCGAATGTTCCGGTTCCTCCAACAACAACACCGAATCGCTTTCAAGCAGAGCCCACAACAACCCGATAAGACGCAGCGTGCCATCAGAAAACCGGTCTTCGCGCTGCCAACCGGCTTGTGGAGGCCAGTGCGAATAACGAGCCTGTAAATGCGGATGCCCGGTGGCACTGTCGCGTATAAATGCTAATTGCGCAAACTGCGGCACTGCCAAGATGAGCCCCTCTTCAATCGTTTTCAGACGCGAACCGCGAGTTTCTTCGTCTACACTCGCAATCCTTTCAAGTAACCCGTTAACACCCTGTCCATTCGCATCTCGCTCAACAGTGTCTTCCTGAATCACATCCGGAAAATGGCGCAGTTTCGAGGACAGCTGCAGCTCGGTGATAGCCTGAAAGAAATGCGTCAATTCTCGGTAAGCTGCATCGCTGTTTCTCTCCAGCACACTTCGGGTGAGCCGTTCAGGTGTATTTTCATCTTCTGCAGTTGGGCGTGCCAGAAGCAGTTTATCCCCGTGCCACACCCGTTCATGCGTGAGAGTCGGAGAAACTTGACAGAAGCCGAGGGCATATCGCCATGTCGCCGCTGCTGCTGCGTTGGGCGCGAGGTGAAGCTCAAGCGCAATGTCGGTGTCGTCTCCTGCGGACAGGCACCGGATTTGCGAAACACCGCCGCGCGCGCCGACGGCTTTCTGGAAACCGCCTTCCCCGGCCGCAATCTCGCGCAGAAAGCGAAAAATGTCTAGCAGATTGGACTTGCCCGACGCATGCGGGCCCACAATGAATTGCCGTTCGCTTAACTGGACATCAATGTGCTGAAAATTCCGCCAATTTTGGACGATAAGCCGTTTAATAATCATCAGGGATTTCCCTCCATCATGGAATGTTACCGACACTAGTAACATGATAACATCTTCAGCGAGTCGATGCCAATTTGGAAAAACGATTTAATGCGTCAGCGAATAGACAACCGCATTAATCCCCATTTTCAACGCCATATCCGAATACTCGCGCGGATAAAAAGCCTCCGCCGCATGCTCCCACGCATCCCCCAAGTCGCTGTTGAAATGGATTATCATCATCAGCCGGTTTTTGTCGTCGAAAACACCGCGGCAATAGGCAGGATACCCATCGAACCGTTCGTACGTGCGGCCACTGAATAACGAACGCAGCCCAGGAATCTGCACCAATGTATCAATTTTGAAGAAACAGCGGAAGATGGGATGCGAAATCGGGATGTCCACCGGTTCGCGCGCCGGGAAAATTTTCTTCAACTCCCTATAGAACAGCCGCCACTCATGTTCGCCGTGGAAATCGTCAATGAAGATGAAGCCGCCCCGCAACAGATACTCCCGCAGGTTCGCCGCCTCCGCATCGCTCAACCGAAGACTCCCCACCTCCAACATATACGCGAACGGATACAGGAACAGTTCCGCCGAACCCACCTCAATAATCTTTTCGCGCGGATTGGCATCAATATTCGTCTGTTTGCGCAACTGCCAGATGAAATTCCGGTCGGACGCGGGCCAATCCACCCGCCAACTACTGCGCCGAGTGAGCTGCCCACCATATTTGAGACGGACGAACGTGAAGTCATATCCATCGCTTTCGCCGTGGGGCAGCGCGGGAGCGCCGCACAGGAGTAAGAGAACGACACCACTTAAAGCGTGCCACATTTTTCGGCGTGTCAAAGCGGATAAAAAACGCATGTTGAAAAATCCTGATACCCAATTAAAGGCATGTCAGGGCGGCAGTCTCTCTCCGCCCGTATTTAAAAAATTTGATGCCAGAGTGAAGTGATGACAACCCCGCGTCCCAGCGACAGCCGCTCTTGCGCAGGCCAATTGGAGCGCAAAGGGAGCGCAATGTTAAATCTGGCAACGATGTCGGCTTCGCCGAATTGTAAGCCGAGGCCGATGTTCGCCCCCGGGTCAAAACGTAGACGCTCATCGGAAGCCTGCCACACCTGTCCCTCGTCGAGGAACAAGATTGCAAAGGCTTTTTTGAAAATCCCCCAATCGGCAAGGTTAGACAGCCGATAATGATATTCGAGGTTGAACAGAAATCCCCCATCGCCTGTGAACGCATAGAGAGAATGCCGATACCAACTCAAACTTGCTGCCCTTTCCGCCTCGTTTGCAGGGGCGAACAGCGGATACCCTCTCAACCCCCCCGGGCCACTGATGACGAATTGGCGTTGGAGTGGCAGCGAAGCGTTCGCGTAGCCGAACAACAACCGGGTGCGAATACGGTTGTTTCCAAGCGGAAATGCATAGCGAAAATGCGATTGCAATCGCGTAAAATCAAAATCCGAACCGAAGGCGGAATTGCTATACTCAATGAGGAGCGTATTGTGCCAGCCGAGCTCCTGGTTTCGCGTGTTAAAATCATATTGAAACGCGAGGCTCCGCATGTGCCCAGCGGTTATCGGCGGATTGTCTCGCTTCTGCCATTTGAATATCCAGTTGGGGACACTCCAATCCGTGCTTTTTTCCAGACTATCGTGCGCCTCAGCCACCACGCTAATTTTGAACGCATGGGTAGGCATCACCGGTGCCCATCGGAATGCAAGTTCAACGCCTTGGCGCAAATAGTAGTTATGAAAATCGATGCCACCCCAAACACGATAAAAATGGGATGCACCATCGTTGCTGCGAGGGAAAATTTCTGGGGCGACAGCGACGGTATCGCGACGGAGCTGTGCCGTGAGTCCCAAATTCCATACGTAAGGTTTTCCCCAATTCGCAGCACCACCTAGCCGATAATGGACATGCGGATTGCCGAAGGCATACTCTATCTTCCCGAAAAGTTTGGAAGCCGGGGTACCAGCCGGCTCTCTGAGATTCCATATCCACAGTGGGCCCACCTGTTTGCGTCTGCCAACTTCAAAACCGGTGCCCATTCTCCATCCCGTAACGCGATTAAACCCCAACCCTAGCGGTGGATTCAGCCCGAGGTATGCAGTTGTAGAGAGCCGTTTTTCATCAACGGTGATAGTAGCAATTCGCCTCGCGCCTTCCACGTTAATATCCAACTTCACCTGATGAAAATAGGGCATCGCGCGAAACAGCGTATCCAAAGCCTGTTCAATGTCCGGGGAAGCGTTGTTGAGCGTCTTCCGAATGTCTTCCTCTTCGGTTTTCTGATTCCCGCGGATGTGCAACTCATGAATAGGAGCACCCGCAGTCCGAAACCGCGTTGCAGTAGGCGGGTTCTCCATGTCCCGATTTTCCCCGGTAGGCGGGTTCTCCTGGTCCCGATGCTGTCCTACCGCCTCTTGCTTTCTGACTGTCTTGGATTCGGAAATCGTCAACGATTTCAGTCTGTAGGTTCGCACCACCACGGTAAGGATAGCCGTGCGCTCAGTGCCTTCTCCCTCAACTCGCAGAGATATCGGCTTTGGATGCAGGAGCGAGCGAATAACCGGCAGCACCTTTTCGATATCCCCTGAACCGCCATCAAGAACCTTACTTATCTTGGCACTCTGCTCGCGTGTGCCAACATACTTTAAAACATAAATCGGCTTACCTTGATAGAGCCACGGTGAGGCGACTCGTGTTTCTTCGCCGAGAAGCGGCTGCGATGACGGTTTTTCTTCTTCAATTTCCGCTTTCCTAGGCGCGGTTTCTCGCGCCTCTTCCGAAGGCTCCGGTTCAGACAGCGGCACAATTGACACCTCCGTTAACTCCCTTAACGTCATCAATTCAGGGATTTCAATACCGAGGTGTTGGAGGTTACGTAACAGTTCGCGTACTTGTCCCGCCGGCATCTCGCCTACCATGTTAATCAGGTAAACCCCTCCGTCACTTTCGACGATGACAAAAATGCCGAAGACGCTGTCGTCCTGCCGAAGCGTATAGAGGTGTAGTTCCGAATCGGTTTTCGGAAGGTTCTCCTTGAGCTGGTTCCAGCCGCGCGCGGTGAGCCCATCGCGATAATACCGATGCATCTCCGGCAAATCCACGGTTCGGTTTCGGTAGTGGCGGAGATGTAACGCCTCCAACGTCTTAAACAGCGGGATGCTTTTGAAACCCGGGTCTTCCATAACGAGCGCGATGACGCGTTTATCCAAATCGAATTGAAATTCGGCAGCCGGCACATTCGGGCAATCAAAAGCGACGAAACCCATCTCTGATTGCGCACGCGTCGTCTGACAGAGCAACAGCAGGAACGCGATTAAGCAAAAGAACCCCTTCTGATAAAGAAACGTTGCTATAGCGGGCAAAATCTCATAGGACTTCTTCATGCAACATCTCCTTTCCTTTTTAGTGCGAAGCGAGGAACAGGTTTTCCATCGCGCTACGGTGAAAGGCACGAAAGTTTCAGACTGGGCAAAAAATTTGTCAACGTTTTTCTTCGTCCTTAACCTCGCGAAGCCGCTGCTGCAACTTCTTCAGCGCATCCGGGACGCGAGGCTTGCCAGGAGAATAGATAAGCGCCGGCGGAACAATCCGTCCAGAGGTACTGAGCGAATAATGAAAGGAATTTCTCAATCCGCTTGTGAACCGTTGGCTTTGAGAATGCCGGTCTTCGCCCTCCGGAAATCCGTTTGGCGGCGTATAGAACCATTGCAAAGCGATAGTGTGCCGCGGGCCTTGGAAATAGTGAATCTCAACCGGATGCCTGCCTACTGTTAACTTCACACGGCCCCTTTCAAGCCGCGGTGCGTGAATACCGTCGTTATCAACAACGAGTTGTCCATCAATGAACAACTTTGAGCCGTCATCCGAATAAAGCGCGAACATCCATTCCCCCGGCGTATCCACAGCCAATTCCCCACGAAAGCGGATAGCGAAATCCTCGGTGATACTCTCCAGCTGTGGCGTGGAAAACCCCTCGGTATAGGCGCGCGGCGGCACATCTAGGTTTGCTGCCACAAACGTATAGACAGGTGTCAAAAGTTCAAAGTTAGGCATCATCGAAATGGGCCCGCTGCGGAGATGTAGCACCCGTTTATCATTGACATCAACAGAGAAACTTGCGGACGCACCTTCGAGAACGTAGAGCTCGGCGGTTAACCCGTGTCCCGGCAGCACCGCAGTGTCAAAAATGCCAAGTCCCGCGCTCGTACTCTGAATATCGACTAACCCCGGTTCTTCTGCCTGCGTGCCTTTGATAAAGCGTCCCCCGATGCCGTTCCCACTGCCGCTGCCTCCGGTGCCATGCCCACCGGGGCCGCCGTATCCTGCGCCCTGCGCGCCTTCAATGACAACCGGACCCGCCGCTGTCTTTCCTTCGCCAAAACTGGCATTGGGGAGAGCGGGCGCGTCTGTCTGCGGAATCTCGGCGTGCGTGACTACCTCCGGGGCAACATCCGCGTGCTGCGGGGCTTTCGGCGCGCTGACCTGGGGCGCATAAGTCGGCGCAGCTGGCGCAGCTGGAGATGCTTCTCCTTGATTGGCAACCTGTGGTGTCACCGGCGGACGTTGCCGCAGCACGCGCTGCGGCCGCTGCCGCGCCGGTTCCGGCTTGAGTATCTCAACCGAGATGCTCTCCTTCGTTTCGCGGAGATGGTTCACGAGGAACGGCGATACCACTAACATCAAGCCGATATGGAAAACCAATGAGCCAAATAAGGCGCGGTATGTCTGTTTTCGCGTTTTCGTCAGTCGTGAGGCGTTCGATAACGGTTTTCTTGGCAAAGCAGTTCTCCCTACGTAAGCCGTCATCGCCGTTTTCGTCATTCGCGAGGCGTTCGATAACGGTTTTCTTGGCAAAGCAGTTCTCCCTGCGTAAGCCGTCATCGCCAACGGCGATGACTACATGCCTTGGATAACTTTTTTAATGTCACTAAAAACTGTAAAACCAAACCAGATTGAACTGAATCCCTTGCTCCACTTCAAAACCCTTCGCAACGTTGCCTCTAAAAATAAAATTATCTTCCCCGAACTGCAAACCGATGCCAGCACTGCCTCTCGGTTCAGAAACATCATTTTCGCCGGACGCAGCCCACACCTGTCCTCCATCAAGAAACGCCACGACAAAAATAGGGAGTTCAGAACGGGGTTGCCCCAGCCCGGCAAATAGACTCGGCAAGTGGTGGAAATATTCAACATTGACGAGGATACCCCGGTCGCCGGCAAACTCGTAGAGCGAATAGCCGTTCAGCGTGCCCGGCCCGCCGATGACGAATTGGCGTTGAATTGGCAAGGCCGCCGTAGCAAAACTGCCTATCGCCCGCGCACGGATGTGATGGGGGCCTAACGGATACGCATACCGCAAATGCAGCTGATACCGCGTAAAATCAAAATCAGACCGGAGCGCAGCACCGCTATACTCAACAAAAAGCGTGTTGTGCCAACCAAGGTGGTGCAGCTTGCCCCTCGCAATCGCATCTTGCAAAGTCTCTGTATTTTGCCAGTCTTCAAGATGATGGTTTGTGCCGCTCGCGAGCGCGCCTGCTTTCAAAGCCCGCGTGCTGAAATCGTATTGCAAGACGAGACTCCGCATCCTCCCATCGGTTATCTCCGGATTCTCCCGCGCTTTCCTCTCTGACTGCCAATTGAGAAAGTGCCAATCGGTGCTTTTTTGCAGACTTGCGTGCGTCTCCGCGAGGAACGTCAGCATGACAGCGTGCATCGGCACCTGGCGCCGCCCGCCTTCCCAGCGGAGCCCTATCTCGAACCCGTTACGCAAATAGTAGTTGTGCAAGTCCGAACCACCGAAAAGGCTATACATGAGCGAAAAGGGGCTGTTATAACGTTCGCCGAGGGTAATGTGCGGCATAATGACATCTGTCTCGCGAAACACTTTCGCCCTTAATCCAAGCCCAATTGTCATATTCCGAGTTGTCGTTCCACCCGAAGCACTCGCTGTTCTTCGGGAATATGACAGCGGCGGCACATCCACGCCAATATCGTAACTGAAAAGCCGATTGCCAAATCCGTAACCCATTTCCCCAAAAAATCTCGGTTTTTGCTGTGCACCTGAAACTGAAACCCCCGGTATCCCAAAGTCAAACCCAGCACCCAGTTCCCAACCCGTGACACGATTAAACCTGACACCCGGGCCCCCGAATCCACCATCAAGCGTGTAACTGAAGGTTCTAGTTGGCGGTGTGGGTTGAGGCGGACGAGTTCCTGTCCCAATACTGATATCGGAAGAGCCGCCAGTTTTAGTAGAAGACGCTCTCGTCACCGGAAGCGATTTCAGCTCAGGTATCTCAATACCAAGCAGATGAAGACGACGCAGCAATGCCGCAATCCGGTTCTCTGCCAGCGAACCGACGATGTTGAGTAGGGATACCTCCTCGCCGCTCTTCACAATCGCAAAGATGCCGGTGATGGTGCCGGGCGCACCTGGTTCCTTCAGAATGTAGATATGCATGCCAACCGCTTCAGCAAAAGTCTGCCACCCTGTCGCCTGCAACGTCTCGCCGTAATAGCGGACGAATGCATCAAAAACGCCATCCGCGGCGGCGTAAGTGCGGATGGACAGATGCTCCACCGCGCTGAAACGTTCATCGGTAGTCGCCAGCGCGATGAGCTCCCGACTGAAGGTAAATTGGAAGAGAGGCTCCGGCGCATCCGAGTCATCAAACGCCACCGTACCCGCCTCGGCACTGACGACTCCCTGCCCGATGCACAGCAGGAGGCAGAGGATAAAGAGGACATTTTTCATCGCAGCGCTCCGTGAGAGATAGAGAGACTTACGCGAAACCCTTATTTTTCTCGGCGGCGCGGTTACAGGGTTGTTTCCACATAAATTCTATGGCTTTCTGTTACTACAAACAAGACACCAAAAAGTTGCACAATCCGGTCGGGGTAAAAAAAATTATCGCCTATTTGCAGTTTTTTGTCAAGCCAAAACCGTTCCGCTCCAGGACGATTTAGTTTTCCGTTGTCAGGCTCCCGTAACAACGTCGGTAGGAGAGCCCTCCCGCGTATCGATGCACCCTGAAAGTTTGATATGCAGTTGCGAAAGTGTTTTTAAGACACTCACACGAAACTGTCTTAAAAAAACTTGAGAAAAAAAGCGTGTGCTAATAAAATCAGATTAGATAACGTTTACCAACCGCGCGCCACGAGCGCGCAAAAGGAGAACTCATGTCTCTGAGACAACTCACCACCGGCGCGATACTCCTTGTCGCTTTCTGCACCGGCCTCTACTTTTGGGGAGAATGGCAGAAGCGCAAGTTCGATGCATCGCTACCGAAACCACCCGCTGTTGAACAACAGCAGGACACCGATGTCGCCGGCGATGTCACCGAGGATGTCGCCACCGGCCACTGGCACAACGGCGATGGAAAACCCGCCGAACCGCAACAACCCGCCGATGCAGTCCTCGACGAAGGCATACACTTCGCCGACCTGCGCGGGCCGATAATCAGCGAGCCAGTAACCGATGCAGCCATAGAGGAAATGCTCGCAACCCCGGAATACGCCGAGGCGTTGCGAACCGTCCAAAACATGGCGCGCTACGCACCCAAATACGCCGCATGGTCGGAAAAATACTGGAGACTCTTAGCGGAACAGAAACTCTTATGGCGAGAGGAGGACGCACTTCTCCCACCCGACCCAGACGAGTACGCGGCATTTGTCAAACAGGCTCAAAGCCTCCCACTTGAAGAGCGGCAGGCCATTGTTGAAAAAATAGAGGCACTGCAACGAAAGTTTGACGCTTGGCATGAAAGGTGGAAAGCACACCTGGCAGAAGACCCGGGCTCACCACAGGCCGAAATCTGGGGGGAGGAACAATGAAAAACACCTTGTATCTCCCCATCTTCATTCTCGCGCTCCTCGCGCTTGCAACCGGTGACGCATTCACCGCGCCTTGTGATTCGCAAAGCACTACGCTCCGTACTACGCTCCGTACTACGCAACTGCAATTAGATCGAACGGAGACAGCTTTAGATGTTGCAGAAAAAACGCAGAGTGCTCATTTTTGGTTAGACCACTTCCTGGTCTCAGCAAGCGGTAACACGAGTGTTACCTGCGCTACCTGAACAACGTCGGTAGGAGAGCCCTCCCGCGTCTCGATGCACCCTGAAAGTTTGATATGCAGTTGCGAAAGTGTTTTTAAGACACTCACACGAAACTGTCTTAAAAAAACTTGACAAAAAAGCGTGTGCTAATAAAATCAGATTAGATAACGTTTACCAACCGCGCGCCACGAGCGCGCAAAAGGAGAACTCATGTCTCTGAGACAAATCACCACCAGCGCGATACTCCTTGTCGCTTTCTGCACCGGCCTCTACTTTTGGGGAGAATGGCAGAAACGCAAGTTCGATGCATCGCTACCGAAACCACCCGTCGTGCAACAGCAGACCCGAGCGGAAACCGAAACCGCCGGCCACTGGCACGACGGAGAATGGCACGCCGAACCCCATGAGGTACAAGTCGTCGCACAAGACGAAAGCAACACCTCAAACGGTGACGAATGGCTCACCAGTGGCGATATGTCCACAGGAATCACAACCACCGATGTGGATATCTCCGAGCGCCTCACCGATAGCGAAATCGAGGAACTCAACCAGACGCTGAAAAGAGACGGATTCCACCCCGAAAAACTCTCACAACGACAACTAGACTATCTAAGCGTCGTTGGGATTAACATGGATATGTTGCCGCCCAAACAGCGACAACAATTTATCAAGCAATCCGATAGAGAGTTTTACGGGCAATACGGGCTCAAGCCACCGCCCGAAGGATACAGCTTCAGTTTCTATGACATCAACAAAGGCATCCTGAACTTGGACGAAAACGGAATGCCCATCGTGTTTGACGACAGGACCGGACACGATATCCCATGGGCAGAAGTTTCCGCGCACTTTGAAGGAGATCCCTATGTTCAGAAATAAAGACCTGCCACAGCAGCAGACTCGGCTATGGAAACGAACACCACAAAACCCGAACCTGCACCCGCACCGGATGCGGTGTCAGTTCAAGTAAGTGCCTCAATGGCAGTTCCCGTTCTCCCTGCCGTGCTATCAACCCGCGCACCAGGACAAACTACATTTACCACAACCTGGGCAGCTAACCCGCGCGTCCCGCACGCGCAACACCCAAACCCCGCCGCGGAGATTCTGTCCGCGGCGGGGTTTCCCTATTTTCACTACCATGAACCACTTCCTCATCGGCATCCTCATCGGCGCAATCCTCGCGCTCATCACGCTCGCCATCTTAACCGAACCATGCCCGCCGCCCCAAAAAATGACAGCGGCTAACATCGGAGAGTGCAAACCCGAACGACAGATATTGGGACAATTAAATGCCACTGGAGTGAAAACAATACGACTTGCAAAATTCCCAAAGAACTGCTATATTTTAAAATAGCAGATTTTCTTATAGACATGAAGCACCTAACAGTGCTTTATCGGAATTGGTTCTTGTCCGTTTTCATTCGGAGGGACACGATGGCAAAGCACATCACAGCTGAACAATGGGAACACTTTTGGGAGAACGGCTACGTTCGCATCGGACAGGTTGCTAGCGATAACGAACTCGCCGCCCTGCAACAGCGCATGGACGACATCATGCTCGGAAAGGCACCGCTGGATTATGATAAAATCATGATGCAGTTAGACCGGGAACCGGGAAAGAATTCGCCCGGACCGCAGTCGAGAGGGCATAAAGGCGCAACGCTGCTGTATCGGAAAATCCAGAATCTGGAATTCGATGCCTACTTTCTGGCGTACCTCCAGAAACCGGTTTTCCGCGACATCTGCGCGAAAATTTACGGTGACGATACCCCTATCGCTTGTTTCCGCGCAATGTTTATGAATAAACCTGCACACGAAGGAACTTATCTCGTGTGGCACCAAGATAGATGGACAGACTTGAACCGGGATCCGCAGATTACCATCTATACCGCGCTGGACCCGGCGACAGTGGCGAACGGCTGTGTGCATATCATTCCAAAGTCACACAGCAGTCTGATTAACCCATCGCACGGCTCTGGGTTCCTTTCACAGGAGCACATTGACGACATCGTCGCGAACTCTACACCAAAACCGATGGAATTGGCGGCAGGAGAGGTGGTGCTACTTCACAACTGGCTGCTGCACAGCTCCGGTACAAACCAGACGGATATCCCGCGGCGCGCATTCAGCGTCTGCTATATGCACGGCGAAACGCAGTCACGCCACGGCTCCGCCTTTAATCGCGTATTCGGCGAGGGCGCGCTCAGCCTCGCAGATTTATAATTGCACAACCGATAAAGGAGCAAACTATGTCTAAAATTCGGCTCGCCATGATTGGCTGCGGCGGAAACTCCTCCGGCCACGCACGGCGCATGAACGCAAACCCCGATGTCCAAATCGTCGGCACATGCGATGTCAATACCGACATCGCCAACGCATACATCGACAGAAATCTGGCAGACCTGGGGCCGCGGCCCGGTGCCTACGACGACATCGCAATGATGCTCGCCGAAACGAAACCGGACGCTGTCGTCATTTCCACGCCGCATACCTTGCACTTCAAGCAGGGAATGCAAGCACTCGAAGCAGGGTGCCACGTCCTGATGGAAAAACCCATGGTCACCGCTTCGCAGGAGGCCTACACCCTCGCCGAGAAGGTCAAGGAAACCGGGTTAGTGTTGACTATCGGCTACAACACCCCTTGCACAGCGAATTTCTACTACATTCGCGAGGCTATCCGTAGCGGCGAACTGGGGAAATTGGAGCTGGTCATCGGTTATATTACGCAAGGCTGGAAGGGCGGCACGACAGGCACATGGCGGCAGAACCCGAAACTCTCCGGCGGTGGACAGGCGTATGATAGCGGCGCGCACCTCCTCAATAGCCTCTGCTGGGCAGTGGAATCCAACGTCGCCGAAGTCTACGCTTTTACCGATAACCAAGGCAGGGAGGTGGACATTAATTCGTCGATTAACGTCAAATTTGAAAACGGCGTACTGGCGGCGATGGCTGTCAGCGGCAATTGTCCGAGCCCCGGCGGCACGCACATGGCGTTAGTCTTCGACAACGGCCGCATTGAAGTTGACGGTTGGGGTGGTGGTTGGATTCGCGTCTGGAAAGGCAATGAAGCGTTGGATCCGCCGCCCATCACCGAGGATATGAACGCCGGCAACCCGGATGACAACTTCATCGATGCCATTTTGGGCAGGGCTGAGCCGCGCACCACTCCGATGAACGGCATCATCCAATCCGAACTGATGGATCTGATTTACGAATCCGCGGCGACGAAGGTGCCAGCGCATCCGATTAAACCGTAGGGCGCGGTCTTGTGCCGCGCCATGCCTCGGTCATTGCAGAAAACGCTTCTTAACCCGTAGGGCGCGGTCTTGTGCCTCGCCATGCAGCGATCTCATCAGAAAACGCCCCGTGGCCCGTAGGGCGCGGTCCTGTGCCGCGCCATGCCTCGGTCGTTGCAGAAAACGCCTCTTAAACCGTAGGGCGAGGGCTTGTGCCGCGCCATGCCTCGGTCGTTGCAGAAAACGCCTCTTAACCCGTAGGGCGAGGGCTTGTGCCGCGCCATGCCTCGGTCGTTGCAGAAAACGCCTCTTAACCCGTAGGGCGAGGGCCGTCACGCCGAAACGTTGTCATCTCTGCAGCCTCGCTGCAGAGATGTCCACTGTCCCTCGCCATGCCTCGGTCGTTGCAGAAAACGCCTCTTAACCCGTAGGGCGCGGTCTTGTGCCGCGCCATGCCTCGGTCATTGCAGAAAACGCCTCTTAAACCGTAGGGCGAGGGCCCGGCGATCGCGAATCGCCGAGGGTTCCCCTCGCCATGTCTCGGTCGTTGCAGAAAACGCCTCTTAAACCGTAGGGCGAGGGCCTGTCCCTCGCCATGCAGCGATCTCATCAGAAAGCGGCCGCGGCCTCGGAGCTGCAGCCGTTTTCCGTGTCGATCGAAGGATCGCGAGGGACAGGCCCTCGCGCTACGGTTCAAGGGAGGTTCTTCGTTGTGGTTCATGGGTTAACACGCCTTCTGAGTTGTGCTGAGCGCGTGCCAGCTGGCGCTGGCGACAGGCAGCCCACGCATGAGACACATCGCGACCGTCACGATGTCTTATGTCTCAGTTCGGAGTGCGTCTATCGGAGAGAGCCGTGCCGCCCGCATCGCCGGGTAAACCCCGAAAACGATGCCCATCACGACAGAAAAACTCACGGAAATCAGTATCCACGGTAACGACAGGACAACGGGCCACACCGGCACAATGGGAACAATGCGCACCGCGAGCCACGCCAGGCCCTGCGCCGCCAGCCAGCCGCCTCCAATCCCAAGGAGGCCACCACAGAAACAGAGGCAAACGGATTCCACTAAAAATTGCCAGAAAATGTCCCGCCGTTTCGCGCCCATCGATTTTCGCAAGCCTATCTCCCGCGTCTTTTCGCCGACAGAGACGAGACAAATATTCATGATACCGATGCCGCTCACAAACAGCGAGAAACCCGCAATGCCCCCCAACGCGATTTTTATCACCTTTTCAATCCGTTCCAGCTGGCGAAACGAACGCTGCGGAATCCAATACCCGACAAAATCGTCAGTCCCCCGATGTCTTTTCCGAAGAACATGCGTGACGTTGTTAATCACACCGTAGACATCGGCCCCTTTGTCAAAAAAGATGAGCAAGCCTTGAACATAGCGGATGCCGGAGAGCCGTTGCTGATGCGTTGTCAACGGCACACAAACAATGTCATCCAACGAGGTGGAACTCCGAAGACTCCTACCCTTGGGTGCCATGATGCCGACGATGCGACAGCGAACCGCCGGTTGCCGCCAGCGAATCTTAAGTTTCACTTCTTGTCCCAGAACAACGGTGTCTCCAAACAATTCGGTGACGATGTCCGCGCCGAGGACGCACACCTGCGCGGCCGTTTCAATATCCTCTTCCGTGAAAAAGCGGCCCTGTTGCACCTCCCACCGCAGGCCGTGGGCGTAGTCTGCAGTCACACCTGCCACGTAAGGCCGCGCGTGTCCGCCGGTGGGGCTCGTCACAACGCCTCGGTATCTATCATTTTTCGGTAACACAAAAAGGACATCGGGGCATGCTGCCTCAATAGCGTATGCATCCGCTAACGTGTAGCGTTCGGTGGTGCGTCGCACAACCCGTTTGTTCCGAAAAATAGCCCAGCGTGTCCAGAATTGCACTTGGTTTGCGCCGCCGAGTTTCTCAATATCTAAGGCTACCAGTTCTTTCGCGCCATCGCCAATGGCCATCATGCATAGCACACTCGCAATGCCGATGAAAATGCCGAGGATGGATAACCCGGTGCGGCGCCGATGTTGGGAAAGATGTGCGAGGCCGGCGGCCAGTGCGTCATGGAGTTTCATTTTGCAAGTAAGGTTTCACATCCCACAGGAGGATGGTGCCGTCATAACTGCCACTTGCCAAAAGTGTTCCATCCGGTGAAAAGGCGAGACATTGGACATCGGTAGGGTGTCCCCGGAAGGTGACGATATTTTCACCTGTCGCAACCTCCCATAATCGAATCGCGACCTTTTTTATTCCCATACCGCGGTGCCACCAGGCACCAGAAGCCAGATACCGTCCACACGGCGAAAAGGCCAACGCAAACGGCCACCAACTTTGCTGAGCGTGACAGAGTGTCATGAAAGTTTCACAACGGTTAACATCCCACAACAGAATCTTTTTTGCCATGCCGCAGGCAATCACGTCACTACCAGGCGAAAACGCTATCGCATTGGTGCTGTCAGGAAACTCGCCAATTTCTTCACCGTTTTCAACATCCCACAACCGGGTGTCGGGGCCATCTTGCCTCAGACTCGCAAGACACTTTTCATTCGGGCTAAATGCCACCGAATGAATCCAACCGTTATGCGCCGTGAGCGAGTGTAGATATTCCTGGCACCGCACATCCCACACAGACAGGGTGCCGTTGCTATCTCCGTATGCCAGCAGATTCCCTGTCAGCGAGAGTGCTGCTGCTGATACCTCCCCCGTTTTCTCCGAGGGCTTAAGCGTAAGGAACGGCGCGGTTTCTCCAACTTCCCATACTTTGATGGTGTTTTCGTCAATGCCAGTCGCCTGAAAGTTGCCGCAGTTGGACACAGAAACATAATGGTTTTTACCGGGCAGTTTGAAACAGATCGGATGCTGCGCAGACGCTGCAATATCCCATACCTTTACGCCATCATGCCAGGACCCGGCCGTTAGCGTTCTGCCATCAGGCGAGCATACCAAGGAGTCAGGGAAGGCCGTATGGGAATGAAGGCACTTGCGCGGCTGTGGGTTCCCAACTGTCCACACCGTCCACTCACGTGCGCCGGCAACGACAAACTGGGCACCGCGTGAAAAATGCACGCCGTGGAGGCTCCCCTGCGCTTCAACGTATGTACAACGTCTTTCGTCACGTTCCACGTCCCACACGACAGCGGTATCTTCTGACACCGCTGTAGCATGGAGAACCCCCGCTGACGAATAGGAGACGCTCACACGAGACTCACCATAATCTCTATTCGCCTTGTGCTGCTGCCAGGTCTTCACCTCCCACACCCAAACCGTGCCTTGATACCCACCGGCGGCAAGGTACCTCCCACACGGTGAAAAGCAGAGGCTCTGCACAAAATCAGTGGGTTCGGTGAGGCAGGCGATGCAGTCCTCTGCCGCTAAATTCCATACCGAGATAGAGTGAGTTGTACCGGGAATGCCTTCGGAATTCGTACAGGCTAGCAAGTCACTATCGGTGGAAAAGGCGACAGGGCGCGTGAGGCCCCGCAATTCGACTTGGGTATCGTAGAATTTTGCGCCCTGTTCGCCGGTTTGTGGATGCCATACGTCAACCTTATCGTCGCGGATACCGGTTGCAGCGAGACGTTGGGAATCTGGCGAGAAGGCGAGTTGGGAAACCCCAGGTTGTCTCACCTGTGTCTGGCGTGCCATCTCCGCGATGCACACACCTTCAGCCAGAGCCCATACCTTGACAATACCATCATCGTTGCCGGTAGCAACCCATTGTCCATCGGCGGAAAACGAGACGGTAGAAACCATCCCCCGTTCTGTCTCCCACAAGGCGAGCGGAGACATCGTAGCGAGGTGATACCACCAGAGCCCG
This sequence comes from uncultured Poribacteria bacterium, assembly GCA_958296135.1. Lineage (GTDB taxonomy): Bacteria > Poribacteria > WGA-4E > WGA-4E > WGA-3G > AGPOR5. Next base: position 531,630 of record CATQHZ010000001.1, on the reverse strand, counting down.
ATTTTGGTGGCGACAGCAAGGAGACTGCCATCGGGCGAAACTGCCAGGGCGCGCACGCTGCCGCGGCCTAATCGGGCCATCGCACCATCAGGTAACGCCCAGGCGGTAGCATCGATGGTGTCTGACACGCCATGAAATGGCATGAACTTTTCGGTTGAGTCAAGCATTTTTTTAATTAACACCTACCGTTGCATTTGGCACTGTTACCACAGATTGTTCCATCGCAACCGCACTTGTCAGTCCCTTTAATTGATTTTTTGTTTTCTGGGAATTCTCCGCGATGTTCGCGAAAAATGCAAGTTTTTTCGCCAATCCGTGGAAATTCTACGCGAATTCGATTAAAAGTGCAAGTTTTTTCCAATCGCAAGCAAAAAAACGCGCGGGCAATTTGCAATGCCCGCGCGTTTCGCGTTAATAAGCCAGGGAGATTACGCGAACTGCGCCAGAAAATCCGCGGCCGTGACGATAAGGATGTCCTGATAACTCCCAAGCCGTAACAGATGTTTCCGGTCACCGCTGATAATGTGCGTCGCACCGCCGACAACGGCACATTCTATCACCTTATTATCGTCGGCATCGGTGGTGGCACCCTCAAGCCGATCGGTAATTTTAACTGTTCGCAGAAAACCGAGAAGCCTCTCAACTCTCCCCGCAGTTTCACTCTCGGAATACTCAAACTTGGTGAGCAACTTCTCCGAAAATTCGCCAAGAATGCCAGCGCAAGTTAACCCTTCAACGCTGCCTTGCTGCGCGAGCACGATGCAGTCATAAGGTTTTCCACCCCAGATCATCCCCGATATCAAGATATTCGTATCGTAAACGACTATTGGCTGCATGCCCGGTCCTCGTGGACAATATCATCGATAAAGTCCTCGCGTTCTTGTTCGCTCATTGCGTCCCAATTCAACCCGCGTTTCGCACACAACTGCCGAACCTTGGATTCGCCATAGCGCATCTGTTCTTCGTGTCCCACGTGCGCCTGCTCTGACAATTTGATGAGGACCTCCATCTTCTTTCTCGGCGGTAGCTGCTCCAGCAGCGTGATAGCCTGTTCGGTTGTTAAGGTGAGTGTCAGACTCATGCCGATCCCTCCTCAATTTTTTTAACATGAGTTATACCAAAAGTTTCTCTCCATGTCAAGCAAAATATCAAGGATGCTGAATGACTAGGAAAAAACGTCAATCTATCAACCGAATCTGCTCGCCACCATGATGCCTCTCCGCCTGCTGACGTTCATCAACCATCCACTGCTGCGGTAGAATGACAGCCGGCACCCCTGTCTTAAAATAATGCAAATTTATTTTGTCTTTTCTGGCAATTCTACACGATGTCGATTAAGAGTGCAAGTTTTTTCCAATCGCAAGCAAAAAACGCGCGGGCAATTTGCAATGCCCGCGCGTTTCGCGTTAATAAGCCAGGGAGATTACGCGAACTGCGCCAGAAAATCCGCGGCCGTGACGATAAGGATGTCCTGATAACTCCCAAGCCGTAACAGATGTTTCCGGTCACCGCTGATAATGTGCGTCGCACCGCCGACAACGGCACATTCTATCACCTTATTATCGTCGGCATCGGTGGTGGCACCGGTAAGCAGGTTCGTAATTCTGACGCTTTCAAGGAAACTGAGAAGTTCAGACACGATTTTCTCTGTTTGGAAGACAGACTGTTCAAACTTGATTGTCAGTTTTTCCGAGAATTCGGAAAGGATTTCCGGGCAGGTTAACCCTTTAACTTTCCCGTGCTGCGCGAGCGCGATACAGCCATACGGTTTTCCACCCCAAACCATCCCCGATATCAGAATATTCGTATCGTAAACGACTATTGGCTGCATGCCCGGTCCTCGTGGACAATAGCGTCAATAAAGTCCTCGCGTTCCTGTTCGCCCATTGCATCCCAATCCAACCCGCGTTTCGCACAGAGCTGCCGAACCTTGGAGTGGAGGTGCCGCCTCCGTGCTTCGTGCCCTTCGCGCGCTTGCGTTGCCATTTCAACCAAGACTGCCATCTTCTCTTCCGGCGGCATCTGGTAGAGCAAATCGAGTGCCTGCTCTTTTGTTAAAGTCAGTGTCAAACTCATCGCGATACCTCCTCAATTTTTTAACATGAATTATACCAAAAATTTCTATGCATGTCAAAGAAAATATCAACGCATGACAAATGCCACTAAGTTTTTACCTTGCTAAAAAACCATGACGTATGGTATAATTATCAAAAGAGAATTGATGTTGACTAGAGAATTGATGTTGACTGAGGCATCGCGAGGGACAGGTTTCCCCTCGCGCTACGTGAAGGAGAATTCAGCATGAGTAGTCCAGCCTATAACCTATTAGCCGAAACGCTAGCCGGACAAGGAATCGATATTGACGCAGTCAAATCGCACCTCAAACAGCAACACATTGAAACACCATCGTGGGGCTACGGGAATTCCGGCACCCGATTCGGAGTGTTTGAACAGCCCGGCGCAGCACGAAACGCCGCCGAACGGCTCGAAGACGCAGCCACCGTCCACCGATTCACCGGCATCGCGCCTACCGTCGCACTCCACATCCCGTGGGATAAGACAGACGACTGGGGCGCATTGAAAGCATACGCCGCGGATGTCGGCATCGGCATCGGCGCGATTAACCCAAACGTTTTCCAAGACCAGGGCTATAAACTCGGAAGCGTCTGTAATCCGCAACCCGATGTCCGCCGCCTCGCCATCGAACATATCCTTGAATGCGTGGACATCATGCAGAAAACCGCATCGGATTTACTCAGCCTGTGGTTCGCCGATGGCACGAATTTCCCCGGGCAGGCGAACTTTCGGAAGCGCAAGGCATGGATGGAAGAAGCACTCGGCGAGGTTTACGACGCACTACCGCCTGCCACGCGGATGCTAATCGAGTATAAATTCTTTGAACCTGCATTCTACCACACCGATGTGGCAGACTGGGGCACCGCCTACCTACTGGCGAAGAAACTCGGCCCGCAAGCACAGGTACTAGTAGACCTGGGACATCACCCGCAAGGCACTAACATCGAGTGCATCGTCGCTTACCTCATCGACGAAGGGAAACTCGGCGGTTTCCATTTCAACTGCCGAAAATATGCCGACGATGATCTGACGGTAGGTTCTATCAATCCGCAGGAGCTCTTCCTGATTTACACGGAACTCGTCGCGGCAGAGTTGGCCCCCAGCAACGTAGTCAGCAACAACGTTGATGACAGATATACGGAGAGAAACGTCGGTCACTCCAATAACCCTAATCAAACGCCTCGCGAACAACAAAAAATCGCTTACATGATCGATCAGAGTCACAATCTGAAACCCAAGGTCGAGGCGAGTATCCAATCCGTTTGCAACCTGCAAAAAGCGTACGCGAAGGCACTGCTGGTAGATAGGGAGGCATTGGTAGCCGCCCAGGATGCCGCCGCTCTGATTGAAGCGGAGAGCATCCTCCAGCGCGCGTATGAAACGGATGTGAACCCGCTGCTAGAGCAGGTGCGCGTGGAGATGGGGCGCGACCCGCACCCGTTGACAGCGTATCGGAAAAGCGGCTATTACGAGAAAATCAGCCTCGCGCGCGTCGGTGGTGAGAGCCAGGGGTGGGCGTGATAATGGCAATCAAAATCGGCATCATCGGCTCAGGGGGGATGGCGCGGCACCATCTGGAGCGGTTTTCAGCAATGTCGACAGCCGAAGTGGTGGCAATCGCCTCCAGAAACGAGCAGACCGGGGCGCAACTCGCCGCGCAACACAACACGGGGTTTATCCCCGAATGGGCCCACCTCGTTGCACGGGAAGATATCGATGGTGTCGTGATATGCACGCACAACGACAGCCACGGCGAGATAGCACTTGCGGCGTTGCGCGCCGATAAGCATGTCTTTGTCGAATATCCACTCGCCAGCGATGTAGGTGAAGGCGAGGCGGCACTCCGGCTGGCGAAGGAGCGGCACCGCGTGCTGCGCGTCTCGCATCCGGAGGTAGTCTCCAATGAACATCAGGCACTCAAGGAGAAAATAAGCGAACTCGGCGAGTTGCTCCTCACCACCTTTGTGAGATTAACGCCGGGCCGCGGCGCAAGGCCCGAGGTCCTCTTCAATCTGCCGATTTCCGGAACACCGGCGCACTTCTTCATCTACCATATTTACCCTATCGTTGACTGCTTCGGCGGCGCAGCATCGGTAGAAAGCCGGGCCGCCTACGACGGATTAACGGAGAGTGGGCAATACCAGCGGTTCGTCAACACGCTCACCGTGGAATTCAAGCGCGGCGGCATCGGGCAGTGGACATGGGCAGGCGGCATCGCGATTGACACCGCTGTCCAGAATGAACGCTATGTCCTCTCGGAAGGCACGCTCAGTTATGATGGAGACGGGTGGGACTGCTCAGGGGATTGGGGGTTGATAGGCCTGCCTGTCTTTGACTCGCCGCAGCCTACATTGCAGCAGTTGTGGCTTTCTGAAATTCAAAACACCGCGGATCAACCGCCTTGTCTGAAAGACGCAGAGGTGGCATTGGAAGCTATCCGCATCAGCCTCGCCGCGGCCCCGTAGCGCGCAGACAAAATCCCCGGCCCCCGTAGCGCGAAAACCTCGCGATGCTTGAACACCACGGCCCCCATCTTTCAACCGTAGCGCGAGGTCCTGTGCCTCGCGCTCGTTCATCGCCACGGCCCCCATCGCGCGAAAACCTCGCGTTCGTTCGCCGCAAAGGTTATTGCCTTATGAGACGTTTCCCACACCTGTCGTCCCTACAGCAGGCCCTTGAAACCGCACTGATATGCCTCTATCCCGCGCAATGCCGAAGCTGCGATACGCCGCTCGGACTTGAGACAGTGCCTTACCTCTGCGATGAATGCTGGCAGCAAATGCAGTTTGTGGAACCCCCTTGGTGCGAAATATGTGGCACACCGCTCCACACGCCCCCCGTAGCGCGAGGGCCTGGCCCTCGCGATGCCTCGACCGAGGTAGAGCTCTGCGATGAATGCGCACGTAAACCCCCACGCTACGGAAAGCTCCGGACGATTGCTTTCTATGAGGCAACCCTCCGACAGGCGATACACCTCTTTAAATTTGAAAAGCGAACCGGACTCGCCAAACCTTGCATACAACTGATGCTGGCACACCTGCCTGAGGATTGCCGAATTGAGGATTACGACTTCATCTTACCCATACCGATTCATAAAAATCGGTTGCGCGAACGAGGGTTTAATCAGGCCATGCTGCTTGCCGACGGCATTGCCAAGGCGAAAGGGGTGCCAGTTGCTACGGATATCTTCATCCGCCAAAAAGATACGAAAGCGCAAAGTAGCCTTACCGGGCGGGAAGCCCGCCAAGAGAATATCACTGGCGCGTTTGAGATGCGGAAGCCAGACGCTATCTTTGGCAAACACCTCCTGCTCATTGACGACGTTTTCACCACCGGCGCGACCGTCCATGAAGCCGTCAAGGAATTGTGGAAGGCAGACCCGGCCGAAATTGACGTGTTGACATTGGCACGCACCTAAGCCACCGAAAATTTTGAAACCGATCTCACGGCCTTACGTTTAAACAGGTAGCGGTTAAGCGATGGGACACGCATAGATGCCGCGACCCCGTCGCGCGTGGGAAACTTGTCCCTCGCGATGCCTGAAGACACCGCGGCCCCGTAGCGCGAGGGCCGTCACGCCGAAACGCTGTCATCTCTGCAGCCTCGCTGCAGAGATGTCCACTGTCCCTCGCGAGGCCTGTAGGTACCACATTATTCACACAGATGAGACAAAACAACCGCTAGGAACAACAAAATGCACCTCAATAGCGTCAAAATCAGCGGATTCAAGAGCTTCGCCGAAGAGGTTGAGTTGATACTGGAACCTGGCACCACCGCCATCGTCGGACCGAACGGTTGCGGCAAGAGCAACGTCTCCGATGCAATTCGGTGGGTGCTAGGTGAACAGAGTGCCCGTTCCCTCCGCTCCGCGAATATGCGAGAGCTCCTCTTCAACGGCGGTGCCCATTTCAACCCAGCGCAAAAAGCGAACGTCACACTCGCCTTCTCAAACATCGCCGAGAATCTGAGACTCGGTTCACCGGAAGTCGAAGTCCGCCGGCAGCTCACCCGCAGCGGGGAGAGCGGTTACTTTATCAACCAGACTCCCTGCCGCCTCCGGGATATCAGCGAACTCTTCATGGACACCGGCATCGGCGTAGATGCATACTCTGTCATGGAGCAAAGCAAAATCGATCTGATTCTCAACGCGCGCCCAGAAGAACGGCGATTCCTCTTCGACGAAGTCGCCGGCATCACAAAGTATAAGCACCGCAAAAAGACTGCAATCCGTAAATTGGAAGCAACCGAGCAAAACCTCGTCCGCATCAACGATGTGGTTCAGGAGTTGCAGCGCGAGACCGAGTCGCTCAAAGCGCAAGCAGAACAAGCGGTGAAGTATCAGGCTCTTCAGGAAGAGTTGCAACAATTAGAGTTGAACCTCTCACAGCGCGAATACGAGAAACTTGTCGCCGAGTATCGCGAAACGCAAGACACGTTAAACGCCGTGCTGGACAACGTCGCCGAGGCAGATGAACTGCTGCAAAACGCGGAAGAACGGATTGAGAGCGCGTCTGGCCGCCGCCCGAAATTGGACACCGCGATAACTGCTGCGCAGGAGACGCTCCGCGGCATCTCGGCGCAGATTGAGAGAATTGAACGGCAGATAGTTCTGCACAAAGAACGCCAGCTGAACATTCAACAGCAGCGGCAGCGCGCACTCCAAACGCTTGAATCCTTAAAGGCACAGCAGGAACGCCTCTCAACGCAGCAACGCGAACGGACGCGAGAACGGAGCAAATTGGAAGCATCCCTCAAACTTGAGGAAAGCCGCTTATCGGCGCGCCAGCAGCTCCTTACCGACTTAGCCGCGCGCATCGCGAAGGCAAAGGCAACCGTCCAGGATGCCGAAACCGTCTTGCGCGATACCACAACCCTCCTCGCGCAACGCGAGAACAAACGCCTCGCAATCGAACACAGCGTCAAGAATACGGAGAACAACCTCAGCCGCATTCAGGAAAGCTCGGCGGCAGTGAAGGTGGAGCTCAAAACCGCCACCGACGCACACACCGAGGCACAACGCGCCGAAGTGCAACTGAAGGCGGAACTCCTTCAGATTGAAGCAGAGAAAAATGACGTAGAAACCGCGATTCGCGAGACTCAGGATAGACTCCGCAAGGCAGAAGCCGACATGCGCGGGTTACAAGACACACTCGGCATGAACGTATCCCGACTCAAATCCTTGCAGGAATTGCAATCCGCTTACGAAGGATACTACACCGGGGTACGCGCCATCATGCAGGCGAAAACCCACTACCCCGATGAATTCGCAGGAGTGTGCGGCGTTGTCGCCGAACTGCTCACCACCCATAAAAAATACGAAATCGCCATTGAAGTCGCACTCGGCAGTGCCATTCAAAATGTCGTCACGGAAACAGCCGAAGACGCAGAAACCGGCATCGCATTCCTCAAAAAGCACCGCGCCGGACGCGTAACATTCCTCCCACTTGACATTTTGCGGGGCAGACAGTTTGCCGACGACGCACTCCTGGACGAACCCGGTGTCATCGGTGTCGCCGAAGATCTGGTGGATTACGACGAAAAATATGACACAGCAGTGTTGCATCTGCTCGGCAATACCCTCGTCATCGAGGATTTGGATGCCGCAGTCGCCCTCACACGCCGATTCCGTCCGACAGCGCGCCTCGTCACCTTAGATGGCGAAGTGATTAACACCTCGGGAGCCATCACCGGCGGGCACGCTAACCAGAAAAAGAGCGGGTTGCTCAGCCGTTCGCGCGAACTTGAACTGCTGGAAGGAAAAATCGGACAACTGACGCAGACTGCCACCGAGAAGGATGCCAACCGCAAAGCGTTCGCCGCGAAATTGGTGACTTTGCAGCAGAACCGACAGAAAATCACCGCGCAATGGCAAGATAAGCGAATTGAGAAGACCGCGCTCACGAAGGACATTGAGCAGGCAAGCCGCCACGTCGAAAGGCTAGAACGTCAACTCGCCGAAGTAGAGGTGGAGAATCGGGAACTCCGCCAGGCAGTAGCAGGCTCGCGCGAGGAACAGCAGACGCTCGCAGCAGAAATCGCCGACTTGGACAAGAAGCGAACCATCACCGAACGGCGTATCCAACGCATGTCCGAGCAGCTCGACAGTGAAAGCCGCAAGCACGACGAAGTCGCAAACGGCTGTCAAGAGATGGAAATCTCCTTGGCCGGACAGCGTCAAAAATTGCACGGGTTGACATCGGAGTTGCAGACGCTTGAGGAAACGCTCCTGCGCACAACGCAGAATATCACGCAACAGCAAGCGATTATTGACACCGATGAACAAACCAGGGTAGACCTCGGGGAACAAATTGCCGGCGCACAACGCGAATTCCTCCGATACGAAGGCGATAAGGCAGAGGCAGAAGCCGAACTTGACGCACTCACGGAAGAACGGAACGCGCTCCTCGAAGAGGTGACGCACCTCCAAAAGCAGATGCGTGCAACCCGGCGGCAGTTCGAGAAGCACAACCGCAAACGGCATCAATTGGAAGTAACGACAACGCAACTGGAGATGCAGATAAAAGCCATCTCAACGCGCGTCCTTGATAAATACCACGTCTCCATTGAAACCCTCGCCGCTTCAAGGGCAGTCAAAAACAGAGGCATCGACACCGCCGATGACGCATTACGGAGCGAAACGTCAGGACACCAGATACCTATCCGAACGCACGGCGAACTATCAGAAATCGATCTGATGGACAAGATCGAAGCGTTGAAGGCGGAATTAGGCGCGATGGGCGCGGTGAACCTCAAGGCAATAGAGGCACACGCCGAGCATAAGGAACGCTACGATTTCCTCATCGCGCAACGCGCCGATGTCGAAAAGTCCATCCAATCTACCTATCAGGCCATCCAGAAGATTAACCAGACTTCGCGCGACGTTTTTCTCAAGACGTTTGAGAAGGTGCAGGCGAACTTCCAAGAAGTTTTCGTGCAACTCTTCGGCGGCGGCGAGACAGAACTGTTGTTAACCGACGCATCCGATGTGCTTGATACCGGCATTGAGATTATCGCCCGGCCACCGGGCAAACGGCCCCAGAGCATCACGCAACTCTCCGGCGGCGAACGCTCCCTCGTCGCCATTGGACTGCTGTTTGCCGTTTTCAAAATCAAGCCGAGCCCGTTCTGCGTGTTGGACGAGGTGGATGCCGCGCTGGACGAGGCGAACGTCCTCCGATTCACGAATCTTATCCGCGCCTACGCCGAGAATACGCAGTTCGTCATTATCACTCATAACAAGCGCACCATGGAAATCGCCGACGTAATGTATGGCGTAACGATGGAGCAGGCCGGTGTCTCCAAACTCGTCTCAGCGAAGTTTTCAGATTAATTTATCACGTTGAATCTCCGTAGGGCCCGAGAAACCTGTCCCTCGCCATGCCTTAAGCGTTCCTTTCACCGTAGGGCGAGGGCCGTTACGCCGAAACTTTGTCATCTCTGCCGCCTCGCTGCAGATATGTCCACTGTCCCTCGCCATGCTGAGAATTACGCAATGCCATCGGACGCGGAAAACCTGTCCCTCGCCGTGCCACAATCTCACCAATATGCCTCAATTCAACCGCAACCACCTCAACATTCTCCCACTTTCTGAACGCCGCCACAAAATGACCGCGGCAGATGTCTATCCCTTAGACGCGCAGATACCGCCCTACGAAAACGACAACCTCCGCATCGTCGCCGAACGGATTGTCCAAGCCCGCCGCCGAGGCAAGCCTGTCATTTGGATGATGGGCGCGCATGTCATGCGCCGCGGCAACTCCCGCTTTATCATCGATCTGGTAGAACGCGGCGGGATAACGCACCTCGCAACCAACGGCGCATGCGCCATACACGACTTTGAACTCGCGCACATCGGCGCAACCCTCGAAGACGTAGAAGACTACATAAAAGACGGAAAGTTCGGCCATTGGGAGGAAACCGGCAGGTATCTGAACGAAGCCATTGTTCAGGGATACCGCGATAAAATCGGATTCGGGGAAGCAGTCGGACGGTTAATTGAGACAGAGGGAGCATATAGAAATCCGCCCTTACAGTTTCCACATCGTGACATCAGCATGTTTGCGGCGGCGTATCGGCTAGGCGTGCCGTTTACCGTCCACAAAGGCATCGGCTATGACATCACAGACCAGCACCCTGCCGCCGATTACGCCGCCATCGGCTGGACAACCGGCCAGGATTTCCTCCGATTCGCGCACAGCGTCTCGCAACTTGAGGACGGCGTTTTCCTCAATCTAGGTTCCGCCGTGATGGGACCGGAAGTCTATCTCAAGAGTCTCTCCATGGCGCGCAACATCGCCGCGCAGCGCGGCGAAGAAATCCGGCACTTCACCACTGCCAACTTCGACCTGATTGATTTCCCCGATTTTCAGGAAGAGGGGAAACCCACCGACGCGCACTACTATCATCGTCCCAAGAAAACGATTCTCATCCGCACCGTCACAGACGGCGGCGAGAGTTACCACATCCCCGGCGATTTCTCGCTGACGGTGCCGCAACTCTATCGACAGGTCATCGATGCCCTCGCTTAAGAATTTCTGTTTGGAAAACCCGCGATTAAAACTTGACAAAAATCGCGAAAAATGCGACAATGCACCACGATGGCAACTTTTAAAGGAAAATTGTCTCGAAATGTGGATGAATTTTCTTGATAAAATTAAAAATAAATGATAAAATCTTAAATAATGCAGATTTTTCCAATAAAAATTTGACATCCGCTCATTTTTGTGGTATAATTAACGTTACGAAGGTGGAAATCGGCCTGCAACCGAGGTCCCACCTACCAATACGAAACGAGGAACGACAACGTGAACCAGCGAATGCAGAATACTTCCACTGCTAAAAAGGTTACCGTAGCCCTGCTTGGGCACCGTGAGATGCACGCTTGCCGTGCGTCTATGCCTGTTGTCGCGCCGTCACGTGTTCCCGTTCGCCTTGATGCCCAAAAGGGAGGCTTCACCCCCCCCCTTAACTTCACTGGCGTTAAGTAAATTTCTTCGCTTGACAGCGTTGATATTCGGCATTTTGCCATCGACCCCACACGCATTCTTTGCGTAGGTGGGGTGTTTCTGTTCGTGCCTTGGGGATTCTTTCCCGGTGCATGTTTTCCCGAGGACAAGATTTCCCTAACAGTAACCCTCACTGAGCTACCGGGGACTGCTGTTGGAAACCTGACAAGAAAGGACCAGAATCTTATGAAAGTGTTTTCACGCTGTGGACAGCTCACAACCTACGTGGTAGCCCTCAGCCTACTCGTGATAGGGAGTGGCTGCGGCGAATACAGAAAGTTAACCAACGACCCGCCGAAAATCAACAGTTTCACTGTCCCAAACGAGGTGCAGTATGGCGACACTGTTGAATTTCGCGTCAGAGTGTTTGATCCGGAAGACGATACCCTGACTTACGAATGGGAGGTCTCCGGCGGCACCTTGATTTTAGAAACAGGACCCGAGGTGCAGTGGACGGCACCGCCACTGCCGATCGACCCGGTGGTGCCACCGACCGGCATTTCTGTCAAAGTATATGTGCGGGATGGCATCAGTGAGGAAAACGTGTCAAAGTCAGCGTCTGTCCTCGTTTTCTCCAAAGCCTACCGAGTGGTGCAAACGCTGAGTGGTGCTTACGAACTCACGCGCTATGAAGTACGCGGCGAGCGTTTGGAAGTCACCGGCACGCTGCGCCTCACAACAACAACATTCTCACAACAACAAGCGGAGCAGGAGGTAATCGGAGAAATCCTAGAAACCATCTCTGATGACTTTTTGTCAGGGGCGTATGAACTGATTGCACCGTTTGATGAGCGGAAAGGGACTATCCAATGGACTCCTGATGGGGGTTCCAATCCATCGTTGAGCACCTATACGTGGGATGGGAAACACCTCAGCCTGTTTTGGCCCAGAACGGGTGTGAGCGCGGTTTACCAGAGACAACATTAAATTCGGGCTGGTTCTGGCCGCTTTCGCGGCGCGATGGCTGGTGCCGCCTCTTTTTGGCATCGCGCACTTGGGCTATCAATAGACGTAACGAGTGGCACTGTAACAGTGACAACTATGCTTTTAACCCACTTCCGCATCATGCCTCTCAGAAAAGGTTACGCGGAAATTTGCACCCCATCACCGGTGCGACAGTCACGGTGATGGGACGACACAAGGAGTTTAAGAATGCTAATTCAACGTCAAAGCACGTTGGCATTAACGCCCGAAAATTGGGGTGCCTTGAACAACGCTATCTCAACGTTAATGGAAGACGAAAGATACAGAGAGTTGGTTGACATTCATACGAATCGCAGCCATCGTATGCACGGAGGCATGGCGGGCCCGGTAGGCTATCAGCGATTCTTGCCGTGGCATCGTGCCTACCTCATCGTTTTTGAGCGGGCACTTCGCGAGATTGATGATTCCTTGTCAATTCCTTACTGGGATTGGAACGCTGATGGAGGTCGGTTGGAGGGATTCTCCGATCCAAATGATTTCCCGGAGGGCTCAAGATGGACAAGAAATCCCGGGACCCGCCAAGATGAGCAACCTGAACCAGGGAGAATGCCCTGGTTCACTAGCGAGGCGCAAGTTGAAGCGATCCTATCTCAGATGAGCTATTATCAATTCACGCGAAGTCTTGAAACCGGGCCGCACAACGATGGACACGTGTGGATTGGGGGCCACATGAATACGATGGCCTCACCGCGCGACCCCGCGTTTTGGTTCCATCACGCGCAAGTAGACCGCCTCTGGGCACAATGGCAGGAAGTACATCCGGGCCAAAGAGCGCACCTTGCAGGCGAGGACGCGCAGTTAAACCCCTGGCCTGAAGAGTTCACTGTCGAGTCGGTTGATAATACCGGCGCCCTTGGCGATGACGCTTACGAATATGTCAACTATGTTGAATCCACACCCGTATCATAACACCCGGTAGGCGCGCCTGCAAAGCGCGCCTACGGACAGATAGAACCTACCAACGCGCGGCCGCCGGACAGCCAACAGCGGCCGCACATTGGAAACTGTGTTTTACCCGATACCGCGACTGCCGCCGCAGAGAGGCACCGCGGAACACTCACGCTCAAAAGGAGGAAGGACGATGAATAACAACAATGGGAGAGGAACCAAAGTCCATGCTGTCAAGAATGTTTGTCTGTCGTTTATCAAAACCGATAGGGGTGTTGACGCGCTCTTAATCGTCGCAGAAGGCGAAGTGACATCTACGGGACGGACAAATCCGGAACTCGTTCCTTACATCTACGTGCAGCCACCACCCGATGGTACCTGGGACTTTGCCTTTGTCGCGGACCCACCGCAGGAAAATTCACAGCCGGGGTTGACACTCAGCGCTAAATACATCGTGACAGATGTCCCCGATTGGCTTACGGGGGTGCGTGTTCACGCGAAGACGAATAGCAAGGAAGCTCATTTCAAATAGGTCCGGGGCAAAGTGGCACTGCGCTTGCTAGCACCACTTTGTCCCGAGGGCCCGTCTCTTCCGAAAGACACTGAGCGCGGCAGCGCGCCGTCTCTACCGGATACCGAATGATTGTCCTTCGTGCGGGCTCGCGCAAACTCAGATACGCTGAGTCCCTGCCGAGCCCGAACGAACAGCCGCGAAACGATGTCACGTCCTTTCGCATGTTTCATAACGCAGCGATACAACTATTGCTATTAACTAAAGGAAGGAAAAACAATGAATGGAGGAAGACCTATGCATGGCACAGCTAGAGCAATTGGCTGTAACCATCTCCGCCTAGGGAATTTCGGCAGATTGCTGAACATCCCAATGACATGGGCGGACGACGCTGAGATTCCAAATCGGGGTAGGGCTAGGGAGATAGCGGCCGCGCTCGGTGCCCAGAATGGCGTGATGCACGATGCCGACAACAGTTCCCGTAACAGTTCTATTCCTGCTGCCTATACGTTCTTCGCGCAGTTCGTCGACCACGACATCACGCTTGAAGGTATAAGCGAACTAGATAGTCGGCCGCTGCCCATACACGAAATCGAAAGGTTACCGAATTTCCGTTCGGCATCCCTCGATCTGGATTCTGTCTATGGATTCGGCCCCGGCGTGTCATCGCTACTATATGAACCAGACGGATCCGGACGGTTCGTCGTTGGAAACACCGTGAATACCGACGATGTGCCACGCCACGCGAATAACACCGCTTTGATCGGCGACCCGCGCAACGACGAAAACATCTTTCTCTCGCAGATGCACCTATTGTTTTTACGCTTTCATAATCGCCGCATCATTGATCTGCTCATTCAACATGATAACAGCGGCGTTGAGGACGCGAATCAGCAGCATCTTCCGCTTCGCTTTGAGGACGTGCAAAGGGATGTGCGGTACCACTACCAGTACATCGTGCTTCACGACTTCTTGGAGCGCATCTGTAATGCAGAGGTTTACAACCTCGGCTTAGAAAGGATTCTGGCCGGGGATACTGCATTCTTCTTACTGCAACCCGATGCATCTGGCCGGATTGTCATGCCCATTGAATTCTCTGTCGCGGCCTACCGCTTCGGGCATTCCATGGTGCGCTCGCAGTATCCTGTCAACGAGAACTATCCGTCGATCGAGATTTTTGACGAACGATTCGGCACCGTTGGGCTCAGCCAGGTACCACCAGAACTTACCGTTGATTGGCGGTTCCTTTTGGATGTAAACCCCCATCAGCCCTACGTGAACTCCAAAGCCATTGACCATCTGCTGGCGGATAAATTGATTCGCCTGCCGGATCCGGTTGTTGGGCAGAATGCGCCACAGAACGACCGGGCATTGGCGTTCCGGAACCTCCTCCGAGGATATGTCCTGGGATTGCCAAGCGGACAGCGTGTCGCGAGAGCACTAGCAGACCGAGGATACCCGATTGATCCCAATCAGGACCTCCGGTTCGGTGAGATTCTGGCGGGAGCCGCCCTTAACGGACTTGAAAATCACACGCCGCTCTTCCTTTACCTCATGCGGGAGGCAGGGATCCGAGGCGGCGGCGATCGCCTAGGGCCCGTCGGCTCCGCTATCCTCATGGAGGTCTTTGGCGCGATGCTCGTCCACCACGACACGTTCTTGAGAGAGGACAACTGGCAACCAGATAGCAACGTCACCCAAGGACCCAACGAACTAACGTTGGCGGATATCGTCCGGTATGTCTCATCGTAGGCAATCCGCCTTCGGAACTGTCTGAATTCAGACAACCGAACACACGGGCGGGCACACCAGCCCGCCCACAACTCAGTAGGCGCGACCACCGGGTCCCGATACTTCAGTAGGAGGGACATCCTTGTCCCGACATCTTCAGTAGGAGAGACCTCTGGTCTCGACAGTAGGAGGGACATCTGGTCCCGACATCTTCAGTAGGAGAGACCTCTGGTCTCGAACAGTAGGAGGGACATCCTTGTCCCGACATCTTCAGTAGGAGAGACCTCTGGTCTCGACAGTAGGAGGGACATCCCGGTCCCGATACCCAAAAGGAGAAATCCGATGAAAACATTAACGCTTTTAACCTTAACCCTGCTATTAACCGCCACGATGGCACTGACACCCGCCACCGCCCAAGATTACCAGCGGTTGGAATTACCCGAAGGGGCCACAATGCGCCTCGGCAAAGGCCGCATCAACGAGATTGCGTATTCTCCGGATGGCACCCTGCTAGCCGTTGCGAGTGACATCGGGATTTGGCTCTACGATACCGCAACTTACCAAGAAGTAGCACTGCTCACCGGGCATACGGACAGTGTCTATAGCGTTGCGTTCAGTCCCGATGGAAACACGCTCGCAAGTGGGAGTTGGGACAACACCGTCCGGCTGTGGGATGTCGTCACCGGCGACACACTAAACACACTCACCGGACATACCCGCGATGTCTATAGCGTTGCGTTCAGCCCGGATGGAAACACACTCGCCACTGGCAGTGAGGACAAAACCCTCCGCCTATGGGATGTCGCCACCGGCGACACACTAAACACACTCACCGGACATACGCACTGGGTCTCTAGCGTTGCGTTCAGCCCCGATGGAAACACGCTCGCAAGTGCGAGTAGGGACACCACCGTCCGGCTGTGGGATGTCGCCACCGGCGACACACTAAACACACTCACCGGCCATACCGACTGGGTCTATAGCGTTGCGTTCAGCCCAGATGGAAACACACTCGCAAGTGGCAGTTCGGACGGCACCGTCCGGCTGTGGGATGTCGCCACCGGCGACACACTAAACACACTCACCGGCCATACGTGGCGTGTCAGGAGCGTTGCGTTCAGCCCAGATGGAAACACACTCGCAAGTGGGAGCTGGGACAACACCGTCCGGCTGTGGGATGTCACCACCGGCGACACACTAAACACACTCACCGGCCATACGGGCTGGGTCTCTAGCATTGCGTTCAGCCCTGATGGAAACACACTCGCAAGTGGCAGTTGGGACGACACCGTCCGGCTGTGGGATGTCACCACCGGCGACACACTAAACACACTCACCGGCCATACGGACTCTGTCTCTAGCATTGCGTTCAGCCCTGATGGAAACACACTCGCAAGTGGGAGTTATGACAGCACCATCCGTCTGTGGGATGTCGCCACCGGCGACACACGCCAAACTCTCACCGGCCATACCGGTACTGTCGATAGCGTTGCGTTCAGCCCCGATGGAAACACACTCGCAAGTGGGAGCTGGGACAACACCGGCCGGCTGTGGGATGTCGCCACCGGCGACACACGCCAAACTCTCACCGGCCATACCGGTACTGTCGATAGCGTTGCGTTCAGCCCCGATGGAAACACACTCGCAAGTGCGAGTCATGACAACACCGTCCGTCTGTGGGATGTGGCCACCGGCGACACACTAAACACACTCACCGGCCATACGTGGCGTGTCGATAGCGTTGCGTTCAGCCCCGACGGAAACACACTCGCCACTGGCAGTGGGGACAACACCCTCCGTCTGTGGGATGTCACCACCGGCGACACACGCCAAACTCTCACCGGCCATACGCGCGGTGTCTATAGCGTTGCGTTCAGCCCCGATGGAAACACACTCGCAAGTGGCAGTAGGGACAACACCATCCGTGTGTGGGATGTCACCACCGGCGACACACGCCAAACTCTCACCGGCCATACGGGCTTTGTCAATAGCGTTGCGTTCAGCCCCGATGGAAACACACTCGCAAGTGCGAGTTGGGAAGAAATCCGTGTGTGGGATGTGGTCACCGGCGACACACGCCAAACCCTCACCGGCCATACGGGCAATGTCGAGAGCGTTGCGTTCAGCCCGGATGGAAACACGCTCGCAAGTGGCAGTTACGATGCCACCATCCTCCTCTGGGACATTGCACCGTCTGCACCCACACCGGTGCAAGTCGCCGAAGATATCAACGGCGATGGCGTGGTGGACATTCTGGACTTAACGCTTGTCGCCGCGCAGTTCGGGCAGACAAGTGCAGACAATCCGGCCGATGTCAACGGCGATGGCGTTGTCAACATTCAGGATCTGGTGTTGGTGGCAGCGGCGTTTGGGGAGGCAGCGGGTGCGCCGGGGTTCGCGCGGTGGCATATCAGGACCGGGAGCATCGAGACCGGGAGGGCTCTCCTACAAGGGGAAATCGAGACCGGGAGGTCTCTCCTACGGGCGGCGGATGTGCAACAGTGGCTCGCGCAGGCGCGACGGCTAGATCTCGCAAACCCCGCGTATCAACGCGGCATCGCCGTGCTGCAGCAGCTCCTCGCAAGTCTAACGCCGAAACAAACCGCGCTGCTTGCCAACTATCCGAATCCGTTCAACCCGGAAACGTGGATACCGTATCAGTTGGCAAAGGCTGCTGAAGTGACGCTTTCCATCTACGCGGCAGATGGGAAGTTAGTCCGCACGCTGGCGTTAGGTCAGATGCCTGCGGGTGTGTATCAGACGCAGGCCCGTGCGGCGTATTGGGATGGCCGCAATGCGCAGGGAGAGCCGGTTGCGAGTGGCGTGTATTTCTACACGCTGTCCGCGGGTGATTTCTCGGCGACGCGAAAGATGGTGATACGGAAGTAGGAAAACGCCACTGTTACCGTAGGGCGAGGTCCTGTGCCTCGCCAGGCATCGATCGCATCAGAAAGCGTCCGCGGCCGCTGGGTTGCGGGCGTTTTTCGTGTCGATGAGCGGAAGCAAAGCGGCCCCGCAGCCCGTAGGGCGAGGTCCTGTGCCTCGCCAGGCATCGGTCTAAAGAAAAACCGTCCGGGGCCTCTGAGCTGCGGACGGTTTTCGCGTAGGTCGAGAGATCGCGAGGGACAGGCCCTCGCGCTACGGTAGTGAGAGGCGATCGCGGGGGACAGGCCCTCGCCGTGCAGCGATCACATCAGAAAGCGTTCGCGGCCGCTGGGTTGCGGGCGTTTTTCGTGTCGTTGAGAGATCGCGAGGGGAACCCTCGGCGATTCGCGATCGCCGGGCACTCGCGCCTTTTCACCGTAGGGCGAGGTCCTGTGCCTCGCCATGCATCGATCGCATCAGAAAGCGTTCGCGGCCTCGGGGCTGCGGGCGTTTTTCGTTCAGGTCGGGAGATCGCGAGGGACAGTGGACATCTCTGCAGCGAGGCGGCAGAGATGACAACGTTTCGGCGTAACGGCCCTCGCGCTACGGTAAAAGGGCCGGTTTTCGTGTCGTTGAAAGATCGCGAGGGGAACCCTCGGCGATTCGTGATCGCCGGGCCCCCGCGCCTTTTCACCGTAGGGCGAGGGCCTGTCCCTCGCCATGCACCGATCGCATCAGAAAGCGTTCGCGGCCTCGGGGCTGCGGGCGTTTTTCGTTCAGGTCGGGAGATCGCGAGGGACAGTGGACATCTCTGCAGCGAGGCGGCAGAGATGACAACGTTTCGGCGTAACGGCCCTCGCGCTACGGTAAAAGGGCCGGTTTTCGTGTCGTTGAAAGATCGCGGGGGGAACCCGCGCCGATTCGTGATCGCCGGGCCCCCGCGCCTTTTCACCGTAGGGCGAGGGCCTGTCCCTCGCCGTGCATCGGTCGCACCAGAAAGCGTTCGCGGCCGCTGGGTTGCGGGCGTTTTTCGTTCAGGTCGGGAGATCGCGAGGGGAACCCTCGGCGATTCGTGATCGCCGGGCCCCCGCGCCTTTTCACCGTAGGGCGAGGGCCTGTGCCTCGCCAGGCTCGATCGCATCAAAAAACGTTCGCGGCCGCTGGGTTGCGGGCGTTTTTCGTTCAGGTCGGGAGATCGCGAGGGACAGTGGACATCTCTGCAGCGGGACTGCAGAGATGACAAAGTTTCGGCGTAACGGCCCTCGCGCTACGTAATAAGTGGTGGTTTTCGTACCGGTCGGGAGATCACGAGGGGAACCCGCGCCTTATCCAATCGATGCCATCTCCATGACACTTCGCATCGACGTTTGCAACAGTTGTTTCAGTAGCTGATGTTCCGATGCTTTCAGTTTCGCATCCGCCTTCACCACGCGCGCCGCCTCCTTCTTCGCCGCTTCCAAAAGCGACACATCGCTGAGAATATTGGCAATCTTAAAGTTAGGGATACCGGATTGCTTCGTGCCGAAGAATTCGCCGGGCCCCCGGATACCCAGGTCTTCTTCCGCGATGTCAAACCCGTTGTTTGTGCGCACCATCACCTGCACGCGGCGATAGGCATCGTCTGTCTTCGGCGTGGCGACGAGGTAGCACTCTGATTTATCGCGTCCTCTACCGACGCGCCCGCGCAACTGATGCAACTGCGCCAAACCGAACCGTTCCGCGTGTTCAATCACCATCAATGTCGCATTCGGAACGTCAATCCCCACCTCAATAACCGTCGTTGCGACGAGGATATCGATGTGACGTGCCTTGAATTGCGCCATCGTCTCCTGTTTTTCCGCCGCTTTCATTTGCCCGTGTAGCAATCCCACCCGCAAGTGTGGAAAGATGTCGTTTTGGAAGTGCGCCGCCATGCTCGTCGCCGCTTTCAGTTCCGCCAGTTTCTCGGATTCCTCGACAAGCGGATAGACAATGTATGCCTGCTTTCCCTTGCGCACTTCCCGTTCAAGCTTCGCGTAGAGTTTCTGCCGCTCATTCTCTTTCACCCACGTCGTCTCAATCTTCTGCCTGCCGGGCGGCAGTTCATCGATGACAGAAACGTTTAAATCCCCATAAATCGTCAGCGAGAGCGTCCTCGGAATCGGTGTCGCTGTCATGACGAGGACATCGGGCGTTTGGCCCTTATGCCGGAGCGTCGCGCGTTGCATCACGCCGAACCGATGCTGTTCATCGATGATGGCGATGCCCAGTTTGTGGAAATCCACGCCTTCTTGTATTAATGCCTGCGTCCCAACGATGAGGTGTGCTGTCCCCTCGGTAATCGCCGCGAGAGCCGCCTCGCGCGTCGCTCTCGGCAAATCGCTTTTCAGCAGCACGACGTTGAGCCCGAGCGGTGTCAACAAATCTGATAAGTTATTGTAGTGTTGCTCGGCGAGGATTTCTGTCGGCACCATCAGCGCGCCTTGATACCCGTTCTGAATCGCGCCGAGCAATGCCATTGCTGCCACCACCGTCTTCCCCGAACCAACATCGCCTTGGATGAGGCGATTCATCACCTTCGGGGACTGCATATCCGATCGGATTTCGTTGAAGACGCGCTGTTGCGCCCCGGTCAGTTCAAACGGCAGCGAGTCAACGAATTGCTGTAGGATGTCAGGGCTTCCTCCCCGTAGCGCGGGGGCCTGTCCCCCGCGAACTCGCCGCGCGTCAAATGCCGCCGCTTGGCCCCGTAGCGCGGGGGCCTGTCCCCCGCGAACTCGCCGCGCGTCAAATGACGTATCCATCCGAAACGGAATGCCCTTCTGTGAAGTCTTCTGGTCCTTCTTCAATTCCATTCCAAGGCTCAGCAAGAAAAATTCGTCAAACGCCAACCGTTTCTGCGCCGCGAGCCGGTGCGCCTCCGAGGTAGGAAAATGAATCTCGTTCACCGCAGTCCGTCTATCGACGAGCTGCTGGCGTTGACGGATAGGTAACGGCAAAATTTCGGGGATTGCGTCGCCGTATGCATCCAGCGCGGTTCGCATCCATGTGCGCACCATTTTCGCTGTCAGTTTCGCCGTGAGCGCGTATTTCGGCACGATGCGCTTCGTGTGAATAAGCGTTTCGCTATCCGCGTCAAACACCTCAAATTCATAATCGGTAGCTTGGATTTCGTTGTAACGGCGCGAGAACTTGCCACTCACCACCACTTCGGTGTCAATCGGCAGAATGGATTTGATATAGCCGATGCGCCGCCCGAAATTCACCAGCACCGCAACACCTGTCCCATCGTAAATCGAGACTTTGCCGACGCGCGTTTTGCCTTTCGCCGCCGGCAAGCCCGCGGTATGGTTGACAACTTTCCCCTGAATCGTTTCCGGTTCGCCATCCAGTGTTCTGCCGACATTGTAAATATCTACCGTTTTCGACCGGTCGATGTAATCGCGCGGGTAGTATGCCAGCAAGTCACCGATGGTGCGGATGTCTAATTCTGCCAGCAACATCGCCGCGCGTCGCGGGCCGATGCCTTTGAGATACTGCAACGAATTTGCGAACACCGCAAGTGCGTCCACATCCATTGAAACGGGGACATCTGAAATCGGAACGGACACCTCCTGCGTTTCTGTCCCGTAGGGCGTGGCACGCTCCATTACCATGCCCATATCTCCCTCATCTCCCTCATCCCCGTAGGGCGCGGCACTCTCCATTACCATGCCCATATCTCCCTCATCTCCCTCATCCCCGTAGGGCGCGTGCCTGTCCCTCGCCGTCCTTTGCGTTTGTCGGCTCGCCGCGCGAAACAACGGTAAATTCTCCGCCGATGCAGCCTTCGGATTCTTCGCGATGGGCGGCGGGAGTGCCTGCGCGCGATTCTTCGTTGACAGCGCCGCGTCAATCCGCTGCGTTGCATCCTGAATGGCGGCCTCCCGTTCGGCGGGCGATAAGCGTGCGTAGTCTTCAAAAAGGCCAGCGAGGCTGTCCATCACCTGCTTTTCGTCAGACATGAGCGGCAAGGCATCCGCTTTCCTCACCCACAGTTGGACATATTGGCCCAAGCCGTTAACGACAACATCGTCGCGGCAACCCTTGCGCATTTCTTGCGGAAACGGGCGGCGGAGAGTGTCAAGAATTGTGTTGAAAGTGTGCATATTTTTCTCTCGCGAGTGCTACGGGGTGAGGATAGAATCTATCAAAAATTGACAACTATCAATCACGACCAGTTTGTCATCAACAACCTGCGTATCAAAAAGCGCGTTTTGCGCGACGCGGCTTGTGCGGATAAGAATTTTTCTGCCAAATCCCTTATTTTGACAGGCCTTCAAGAGTAACGCCCTCGCCTCCTGTAAGCTTTCATGTTCCCGCTGAATGCGGACCGCGACGGCTTTCCCGTTATCATCTTTCCTTAGGATGCCATCTATTCCCTTGTTGTTAGGTACGCGCCGTGCATCCAGCGTTTGCAGTATCGCCGCGACGTTCCTGTCTCGGGCGTGATAATTCTTGGCATCTGTCTTCGAGAGATAGGTGCTCCCCCTTATCGGATGTTCCAAACGTTTTTGGGTTAAAGCGATTGCCTCAGCGGAAACGTCTATGCCGATAGCGTGCCGATTTAAGCGTTTCGCCGCGACAAGCGTGGTGCCGCTCCCACAAAACGGGTCCAGCACCGTATCGCCTTCATCTGTCACGAGTTTAATGATGCGCTCCAACAGCAACATCGGTTTCTGCGTTGGATACCCGACGCGCTCCGCCGCGTTTGGGTTCAAATAAGGCAGCTCCCAAACGTCCGTTAAAGGCACACCTTTTTTGAATCTCCCAGAAATCACTTGTCCGCTGGCATCTTTCCGATAGACAGATTTCCCGTTTTCATCTCGAGCCCTATCTTGCAAAATCTGCTCAAGGTTCGTCGTCGGCGAATACTCGGTGAACATCGTGTTAAATTTATAGCACGCAGTCTTGCTATAAAAATAGATGGTTTGATGCGAGTTCAGCAAGCCTTTCTTGGCGTTCGACCAGCGTTTGTAATGCCAGATAATTTCGCTCCTGAAATTCGCCATACCGAACACGTCGTCCAGAATCAAGCGCAGATGGTGCGAAGCGGTACGGTAACAGTGCAGGAAAATGCTACCCGTCTCCTTCAAAACCCTCGCGCATTCAGCAAGCCGCGGCCGCATAAAATCCCGATACGCCGCAATACCGTCCCATCTATCGTGGAACTGATACGTGGTAGCGTTATCTCTCGTCTTCAGCGTGTGCGTCTTCTGTGTCCAATGCGGCGGATCCAAGCAGACGAGGTCTACGGATGCATCCGCTATTTTTTTCATTTCGTGAAGACAGTCACCGGTATAGAGTGTCATGGTGATGATTCCTCCGGCCCTTTTCACCGTAGGGCGAGGGCGAGGGCGCGGGCCGTTACGCCGCTTCGCGTTCAGCTCTGCCCGTTTTCCTGCAGCGATGTCCCCTGTCCCTCGCATGCCAGTTTTGCAAACGGACTTAGGACCCTATTAGCTCGCCCCTATCGGTTGCCGTGTTGCCTTTTCGTCAGTTATCTGGGTTAAAATCGCCTTCAAATCAACACCCGTTTTCGTTCTGACGTATGTCCACGCGTCATCTCCCGCGTAATACTCCCCACCCAACCCTGCATAAACTGTTTTGAGTGTGTCCTGAATTTTTATCGCCCGCGCACGGTTTGGGTAGTAAAACATAATTCTGATAGGCGTATAGCCGGCTCCCTGAATCGCTTTCGCCCGAGTGTGCTCTTTAGTGACGTGGTCTCCATCAGTTGTAGCATCGCGCCATTTTATTTCAAAGGCTTCCTTGCCGACTAAACAGTCAAGCTCAAACGTTTTCGGGCTGTGGTCCCTCGTATTAGGAATTCTCACTTTGGTTTCGGCATCAGGGAATTTATGACGAAAGCATATGAGCGTTGCTTCCTCCAGAAAGGCACCGGCGTATCGATAAAGAAACCGGCCCTTGTTCTGATAAAGGTCGATAAGTTGCCCTTCCGCCGCCGGCACACCGAACACTTGGTAGATGAGGTGATGAGAGTTATCGTCGCTTTCCATTTCCGATGTTCTATCAGCGACTCGGGCCTCAAACCTGGCAGCGTATCCAGAGGCAAGTTCCCTGATTTGTTGCTCTATCAAGTTCATAGAATTTCCTGCTACAAGAAGTTCTGCGTTGCGGGAAGGCGCGCGTCGTGCCTAACGGACTCGGCAGAAATCTTTTCAACATTATACCTACCGGGGCGAAATAGAGTCAACCTTTTTTCGCGTTGTACCGCATCTACGCGAGACTACCGCCGCTTCTTAAAGAGAAGGCCCGCGAGGTTCCTAGGTCTACCACAACGCCCCGTTTGAACAGGCAACCTCGTTCCACCGAAAAATACCTCAAGTTGCTGCTGTTTCTTTTTCGGGCTCGTCCACTTCATACGGCCACCATGAAACAGAACTAGCACGTATTCAATTTGTGATTGAAGTGAAACTGGAACGATGTCCCTATTGATGAAATGCAGGCTACTTTCTAACTGGGCAATTACTGCCGATTCGGAAGCACCCCCACTTTTGAGCTCAATTGCGGCTGCAACAAGGGTGTCTTGAGCCGTAAAGAAGAGGAGCCGGTCGCACCGTTTCTCTCTCTTTTTGCGCCAATCGAACTCCGTTTCCAGATTGACAATAACCCGCTTAGCTGGCACGCCATTCATGTCAACCGTGCATCCCTCACCGCTACACGAACGAACAAGACTTTCTTCGTGAAATTGCGCGCGGATTTCGTTAAGAAGCCGACTCGCATTCATACTCTTGGCGGTGCTCCCAATTTGCAAGTTTGTTTTGAAGGCGCGCCGAACGATTGTAGAGATCTTCCTCTGCGTCTAGAAACTCCACCGGATCGACTCCCTCAATGCGGTTGTATTCAATCTCCTTGACGATTCCGTTCGGGTGAAAGTACCAGACACCGACATCTGCTGCCTTCAGCGTCACCGGCGATTCGCCGTAGGGTTTCTCAAGAATTTCATCTAATTCTCCCTCGCGAATCAGGTTGCCAATTTCCTCAAGGAACCCACCGCTGTGCGTTGTCACCACCACATCCACACCGGCTTTCACCAAGCGCGCCAGAGCCACCGCAATCTCCGGCTGCGCTGCCAGAGACAGATGCGACTCCGGCTCTTCAATAATGAGCCTATCCCCCGGGCGGAGAACACCCCGAATAAATAACACTAACGGCGCAAGCTCCGATACCATGGACGAGGCGTTGCTCAACCGAATCTCTTCGTTCAGCCCACACGGCCGAAAAAGGAATTGCAGATAGCCACTCGGCGAAGGTTTCACGATGACCTGCCCCGCGAGCACATCCCGCTCTAAATCGGCGGCAATCGCAAGCATGCCCTTGTTCGGTGCTTGATGTGGCCGATAGCGTATCAGGCGGTGCAGGAAATCCTCCGTGCCGGTTGAAAACGTGGGGATACCCGTGACATGTTCAAACGCTGCACGGGTGAAACTCCCGGTAAGGGCACTAGCGATGAACGCGTGACTCTGCAAAATGCCGCTGCGATTCGCCGGCAGATAGAACGGATGCCCTGCAGCACCGTTCAGGTGCCCCATCAATTCCCAGACATCTTCAACTCGCGAGGGTGCTGCCTCGGCGAAAAGCGGCATTGCTTCGCTGATTGAACCATCAACGGTGAGGCCGGCCACGGAACCTGCCACGTTGAGCTGCCAATGAGGGGGCCGGTGTTCCTCGCGAACTGCCAGCGCAACCTTCATGTCCCGCCAACGGCCATCAACCGAACGGCGGAGTTGTGAAACAACATCCAGATCGAAACCTGTCTCAAGATGCTCTGTCAATAGATGCGAATCTTGGAGATGTGAGTGTACTGCCTCACGGATGTGCTGCGGCAGCGCTGCGAATGTCAACGGTTTCCGAGTTTCGCCCGTTTTCAGTTCACGCAACTTGCCCCCGGAGGGTGCCGAGGCCCGCGGCCTGTCGCGCCGCGGAAAGGGGAAACGTGGGAACCCGGCAAAATGACGGCTCATGACATAGAGCAGCGTTGCAAAATAGGTTTTGCCGGTATGGCTCGGGCCGACAAACACCGTCAGCGGCCGCAGCTGGACGGTGCCTTCGGCAATCGGACCGAAATTCTTCACAGCGATGTTGACGTGCGGGGGTTTCTGGATTCGCTTCATACCTTCTCCTCCCGAAAAAAAAAACAAAACAGTGCGCCTATTCAAAAAGCAGCGCGACCGGACAGGAAAAGCCTTCAACGACATCCTCACCGGTGAGCGTATCGTTATGGGTGAGAAGCCGGAGCACTGCCTCCGGACGATACACCATCACGGCTTTCGACCGGGGCATCAGCACCCATAC
Source organism: uncultured Poribacteria bacterium (assembly GCA_958296135.1). Taxonomy (GTDB): domain Bacteria; phylum Poribacteria; class WGA-4E; order WGA-4E; family WGA-3G; genus AGPOR5. Next base: position 505,233 of record CATQHZ010000001.1, on the reverse strand, counting down.
CATCTGTGTCCCGGCTTCCAGATAGGCGAATGCCTTTTCTTCAACGCGGTTCCACGCGTCTGTAGGGGAAACCACCTCGATCGCCAAGTCTGGTGGAACAGGGGATGCCTTGTCCTGGTCTTCGGGGATGCGCGCGGTAGAAAGAAACGCAACATCCGGTTTGAGCACGCGTTCGCCGACTCGGAAACCCGTCTCCGAGAAAACCACTTTGCCGAGTTGATGCTCATACACATACCGGTCTAACTGCCGAAAGATATTCGCACCGATTGCTCCATGCTTCAGCGATGTTGCACCCATAGGTATTAATTCTCCTTGAACGTATTCATATCCATCGAAGTCGCTGGCAAGAAATTCCTCCAACGTCATCGTGACGTGTTCGGGGAGAATGCCTTCTTGCGCAAATTGATGATGTTCCAACATGTTCATTTTCTGATTCCTCCATAATGTCGCAGTCGCGATGTTAACGAATTGAAACGGCTATGGATAGTATAACAAATTTTGATTGCCGCTGTCAAACAAAAATGAAGTGCCAGAATGGTTTCACTACATTTTGGTTGACATTTAATCGCGAGTGTGGTATCATATTTTCATGCATTAAAAAAGCGCGGTTGCAAACCGCAACGTAACAAAGGAGCATTTATGAAACATTTATTTTTAACCCTTATCGGAGTCCTTTGCGTCTTGGCACTCGTCGCATCCCCCGCCTTCGCCGGCGAACAGATGTGGACGTTTGACGCAAACGCGGACGACTGGACACCCGCCAACGGCACGTGGAGCGTCGAAGCCGGTACCTATAAACTCGCCAAAGGCGGGAGAGCCGAGCACTCCCTCATCGGCGACGCGGCTTGGGACGACTACACCGTTGAGGCGAAAGTGCAACTGGATGAAGGCAACTGGGCGGGCATCGTCTTCCGCGCGCAAAGCGAGATGGAATACTATGTCTACTACCTCAATGTTCCGGATAACAAAACGGAACTCTGGCGGCACAAAACAGGTGCGTGGGATGCACGCGACAAAATCGGCGAACTCGCCGGCGTGAACATCACCGTAGCAAACGGCGAATGGTTCGACATGCAGGTAGTCGTCGAAGGTGCAGCCATGAAACTCTGGATTAACGGCGAAGAACAAGGTGAACTCACCGATGAAACCGCCGAAGCCTACGCCGCCGGCCAAGCCGGTGTCTGGGCATGGGAGACCGCGGCGAGCTTTGACGATTTCAAAGTCTCCGGAGAGGTTATCATCGGCGGCGGAACACCGGTTGAACCGCTGGATAAACTGGCTACGACATGGGGACGCATCAAACGGCATCGCTGAAACCCATGAAACGCGCTTGTCTGCTCGTTATCACACTTATTCTCGTGGGGTGGCTTCTCCTTAGAATTCACCCCGCAGACGGTTTCCAAAGCGAGGCAGCCGCAAAGATTCAAGCGTATCGCGCCCAACTAGCTGCGGATGCCACTCAAACTGGCATTCGCTTGCAATTGGCAAAGGTTTACTTGCAAATCGAGGCTTATGAGCAAGCCGCCGCCGAATATCAGCACGTCATTGGAACAGAGAAACGGAAAATCCCCGCAAGCGGGGCTCTCGCCCAAAGTGCTGAGGCATTCTACGGCTTAGGGTTGGCATCCGCCGGGCTTGAAAAGTTTGATGCGGCGATAACGGCGTACCGAGACGCGCTCGCCATTGCACCCGATTGGGCCCACATTCACGCCGCGCTCGGCAGTGCCTATGCAAACACGCACCGCTACGAAGCGGCACTCGCCGCCTACAACATTGCAGTGGCGTTGCAGCCTAACGATGCCAGGATTCATCATCACCTCGGCAATGTCTATAGCAAGCGGGGCAAGCGCGACAAAGCAAGGCAGCAACAGTTACGAGCCATCGCGCTCGCGCCAAACCTGGCATCGGCGCACTACCAGCTGGGACTGCTCTACGCGCAGCAGAAACAGTGGGAAGCGGCTATCGCTGCGTATCAGAACGCTTACGCGTACGACGCAGAACTGCTGGAGGCACTCTACAACCTCGCACAGGCATACCGCCGCAGCGGAGATAAGGCGGCGGCACGCTCGCAGATGGCACGCTTTGAAGAACAGAAAGCCGTGCTGCAGCCGCTCCAGCAGTTGCGCGGCGCATTGCAACGGACGCGGGATTCGATGGAACGCGCGCAGATTCTCACCAATATCGGCCGGCTTTACCTCAACATCGGCCTGGCTGAGAAGGCGGCGTGGGAATATGAGAAAGCCATCGGGCAAAATCCGAAGTTAGCGACAGCCTACAATGGACTCGGCATAGCCTATGCCATGCAAGAAAAATATCCAGAGGCACTCGCCGCACAACAGAAAGCGTTGCAAATCCAACCGGACTTCGCGCAAGCGCACGCCGGACTCGGATTCGTCTATTTGATGCAAAGCCAGCGTGCTACCAACGCGCGCCTACCGGAAGGGAACATCGAACTGGCTTTGAAGCACTATCGGCAAGCCATCGCCTTGGAACCGCAGTTTGTAGAGGCGCATCGCAAGATAGGACGCATTTTATTGAACCAAAAGCGGTATGCAGCAGCGCGTGAAGCATATCAGGCTCTCCTCGCACTGAAGCCGGACGATGCAGCAGCGTCTCACAATTTAGGCCTGTGTTATGCCTATCAAGGGCAAACCAACGCGGCGTTGGATGCACTTGAAAAGGCTGTCACGCTTTGTTCGGAATTGCCCGCGCAACCGCCGTTCCTCGTTGAAACGTATCATCTCATCGGAGAACTGCAGGCAGCCCAGGGGAACTTGGACGCAGCAGAAGCCGCGTACCTCGCATCCGGATTACCAAAAGCGTATCATGCCCTGGCGCAACTTTACGGACAGCACCGTGTCAAGTTGGACGCGGCTATCGGCTACGCGCAGAAAGCGATTGCGTTAAAGCCGAACGTCGCTAGGTATTACAACACACTCGCGCTCATTGCCTTCCGAAAAGGCGATGAACACCAAGCCGAGACAGCCATCCGAAAAGCTGTCGAACTTGAACCCGAAAATCGGAACTATCGCGAAGGGTTAAAACAGATTTTAAAGCGATAGAGAGTCGGTTGGCTTAGAGTGATTCAGGCGGAGCTCCACAACCGTTATGCAGCAAATCGCCGCATCAAGGATAATATGGCATACGCAAGTCTCAGAGAATTCGTCAAAGCACTAGACCGGGCGGGCGAACTCAAACGCATTAAAACAAACGTCTCACCAGACCTGGAAATCGCCGAAATCACCGACCGGGTGAGCAAAGCCGGCGGCCCCGCCCTCCTCTTTGAAAACGTCGAAGGCAGCCAAATGCCGCTGCTCATCAACACCTACGGCTCTGCTCAACGGATGGCAATGGCCCTCGGTGTCGATGACCTCGGGCAAATCGCCGCCGAAATTGAGGCACTGATTAAACTTGGACCGCCCGAATCACTCCTCGATAAGGTAAAGATTCTGCGGCTCCTGTCGCAGTTGACGAACTTCCCGCCGAAAACCGTCAAACGCGGCGCGAGCCAAGAAGTGGTACTCACCGGCGAACAGGCATCGTTAGAGACACTGCCGCTCATAAAATGCTGGCCCCTAGATGCCGACAGATATATCACCTTGCCGCAGGTGTATACGCATAGCCTGCGCACCGGACAACGGAACGTCGGCACGTATCGGTTGCAACAGCTCAATCCCTATGCGTTAGCGATGCACTGGCAGATTCACCACGACGGCGCGAGCCACCATCGCGAATATCGGCAAGCCGGACAACAAATGCCGGTAGCTATCGCTATCGGCGGTGACCCGGTGATGTCATACATCGGCACCGCACCGCTCCCCTCTGGCATTGACGAACTCCTATTCGCCGGGTTTCTACGAAAATCAAACGTTGAGATGATGCCAGCCAAAACTATTGATATGCTGGTACCGGCGAACGCGGACATCGTCATTGAGGGATATATTGAACCCGATGAAACCTGTATAGAAGGCCCCTTCGGTGATCATACGGGATTCTACTCGCTGGCAGACGAGTATCCGGTGTTCCGCATCACGGCGATAACACATCGTAAAAATCCTATCTACCAGACGATTATCGTCGGCAAACCGCCGATGGAAGATTGCTACATGGGCAAGGCGACAGAGCGCATCTTCCTGCCGCTCATTAAAATGCAGCTGCCCGAATTGGTGGACATGAATCTGCCGTTATTCGGCGTGTTTCACAACTTCGCCTTGATTGCTATTGACAAACGTTATCCGTTCCACGCCAAGAAAATTATGCACAGCCTGTGGGGCCTCGGGCAACTGATGTTCAGCAAGATTATCATCGTGGTAGACAAAGCGGTGAATGTTCAGAACGTAGAGGAGGTGCTTTTCTACGTCGGGAGCAACGTCGATCCGCAGCGCGATGTGACGATTGTGGAAGGCCCTGTCGATGTGTTGGACCACGCCGCACCGCTCATGGGCGCGGGCTCCAAGATGGGGATTGATGCCACGACGAAATGGCCAGAAGAGGGGTATCGGCGCGAATGGCCCCAGGAAATCCGCATGTCGGACGAGATAATTGAGTTAGTCAACCAACGGTGGAAAAAATATGGGTTCTGATTTCGCCTCAGCCGATTTTACCGTTTTCACCGTAGCGCGATGGCCCCTGTCCCGCGCGGCCGTAGGAGAGCCCTCCCGCGTCTCGATGCAGCGAAGAACTGCAGCGATAGCCATGGTGCCGCGCGGCCGTAGGAGAGCCCTCCCGCGTCTCGATGCAGTGCAGAACTGCAGCGATAGCCACTGTCCGCGTTAAAGTAGATGTGGAGGAAAAATGTCAGAAACAATTTACGATGTCGCTGTCATCGGCGCGGGGCCCGCGGGAACGCAAGCCGCCATCTCCGCGAGCCATCAAATGAAACATGTGTTGGTGCTACACGCGGGCAAGGTAAGTTTCAGCCGCGGCCGCGCCTACTGGTCCAAGTCCGTAGAAATTGAGGATGCGCCGGTGTTCCCCGGCATCATCGGGCCGCATTTTGCCAAGGCACTCATGAAGTGGCTGGAGAGTCGTCCCGTCGTTGACTTCAGGCTCGGCGCGGCGCAGCGGAAGACAGGCATCGATATTCGCGATGGCATGGTTACCAAACTCATCGCGTGCGATGCTGGCTCCCGCGAGCCCACCGTCGAAACCCGTAGCGCGGGGGCCTGTCCCCCGCGGGCACTCTTTGAACTAGAAGCCTCCACCACGCCAATCAAGAAAAACGCGCCGCTGCAGCTGGAACGTTTCAGGGCACGCACCGTGGTAGTCGCCGCCGGGTTTGACGACAAGTGGCCCGATATTGAGTTCCAAGCCGAGGCGGCACGGTTGTATAAGCAGTATGCCACCGTGTTCCGCTATGCGGGCAATAAAAAAGGCTGGCATGTCTGCATCCGGTGCGATGGCCATCTGCATGTCAACGAGCACCTCGCTCTCCTCGGCGTAGGTGACTATATCTACGACGCAGCACTCGGCGCACAGGATTTCACGGATAAGATTACGATTCTGACAAACGGCCGGCCGCACGGCATGTCGCCGCCGGTGCTGAAACAGGTAGCCGAACGGAAGATAAATGTCATTGAAACCAAAATTAAGCGGCACATCGGTAAGAAAACAGATCTGCTCGGATTTGAGATGGCAGACGGCACCGAACTGTATTTCCACGGCTTCCTCGTTGACGAAGGTTTAATTCCGAATACGAAGTTCTTGGAAGGGTGGGATTACCAGAACGATGAGGAAGGCTTAATCGTTACGAACGAGGATATGCAAATGCTGGATAGCGGCGGCGAGCCGATACCGGGCCTCTTTGCCGCGGGGGACATCGTCTCCGGACAGCGGAATCTGATTGCAACAGCGTTTGCCCTCGGGCAAGAGGCAGGGTTGTCTGCCGCCGATTCACTGCGGAAGTGGCACTATCCGACAGAGTAGCACCTGCCTTAAACCCAAGCACCATTCAGTTTTCGGTTTTGCTATCCGCAGTGAAAAGGGACAACGGTCATCCCTCAGCGTCTGAAGTTCTGGCCTCAGCGTCTGAAGTTCTGGCATCCTTGCCAAACGAGTTTGACTTGGTGCGCTCGGGCGAGCGCAACCTACAGAAGCGAAAAGATTTAACCGCTAGGAGCAACAAAACTATGCCAGCCCAACAGCAAGAGACCTTATACATCCTCGACACGTACGCCGAGATATTCCGGGCATACTACGCCATCAGAACTCGGCTAACCAGCTCCATCACAGGCGAACCCACCAACGCCATCTTCGGTTTTACGAGCACGCTGCTCAAACTTCTTACCGAATGTCAGGCGAAGTATGTCGTCGCCGCAATCGATACGCCCGGCAAAACCTTCCGCGATGAACTTTACGCCGACTACAAAGCGCATCGCTCGCCGCCACCGGACGAACTCGTGACGCAGATTCACCGCATCGAACAGGTGCTCAAGGCGTTCGGCATCCTGACGCTCGGCACAACGGAGTTGGAGGCTGACGACATCATCGCATCTGTCACACAAGCTGTGCTTGACGAACCGACAGCGCGCAATGTCCACGTCGCTATCGTCTCGAAAGACAAAGACCTCGAGCAACTCCTCGGCCGGCGCGTAACGATGCTTGACATCCACAACGACAAAACCATTGATGTCCACGCCTTGTGGCAGACGAAGCGGATTAAACCCTCCCAAGTCATTGATGTGTTGGCGTTGATGGGCGATAGTACCGACAATGTGCCGGGCGTGGTAGGAATCGGCTTGAAAACGGCGGCGAAGTTGATTTACGATTTCGGCACCATTGATGGGATTTTCGCCAACATCGATGAGATTAAAGGCAAGCGGCGTGAGAATTTAGAGAAAGCGCGCGAACAGCAGCTGCCCCTCTCGCGAAAATTGGTGACGCTGAAACGCGATGCAGACTTAAATTTCTCGCTGGAGCAGGCGCGCGTCAAACCGTTTGAGCTCCAGAAAATCCAACCGCTCTTCCGAGAGCTCGAACTCAAACGTTTCGACAAGGTTGTCAACGAACTCGCTGGCGGACAAGCGACATCCATCGCACCTGAGACTCCCACGCGCAAGGAACGCGTAGCCGCACTTGAAGAGAAAACCGATGCCATTTTGGAAAAAGGCGACTACGACACCGCGGAAACCGGCGAATACTCGGCAATCCTCACCCACGCGCAATTGGAAGAACTCGTTGAGACACTCGCCGCGCAGAAAATGGTGAGTCTCGATACCGAAACCGATGGATTGGCACGCGAGGCGGCACTCTGTGGGTTAAGTTTCGCGTGGAAACCGAAACACGGTGTCTATGTGCCAATCCGCTCACTTGAACCAGAACAGCATCTCGATGCCGAAACGGTGCTGGCGCATCTCAAACCCATTCTGGAGAACCCAGAATTGCCAAAGTGTGGACACAACCTCAAGTTTGATGCCGGCATTCTCATCCGCAACGGCGTGAAACTCCAAGGTGTCGCATTTGATACGCTGCTGGCGAGCCGACTCGTCGATGCACGCACGCCATCCCATAATCTGGACACCCTCGCATTGCATCGTCTCAATCACAAGATGATCTCCTTTGACGAACTCATCGCTGACGAGGACACAGATACGGAACTGTCACTCTTCGCTCAGCCGAAAGACAACCGTTCAATTGATAAAGTCCCCTTGGACAAAGCCACGCTTTACGCCGCAGAGGATGCCGACATCGCCTTGCGGCTCTACCACTTCCTCACGCCAACGTTGGAGGAAATGGGCATCACCGAATTGGTGCAGGAGATAGAATCACCCCTCGCACCTGTCCTCGCAGAGATGGAATATCACGGCATCATCTGCGACAAAGAGGCGTTGAAACGGCAAAAGACTGTCATTCAAAACCTCGTTGAGCAGCGGGCGCAACAGATTTTTGGCATCGTCGGGCACCCCTTTAACATTGATTCGCCACCGCAACTAGCAGTAGTGCTGTTCGGCGAACTCGGTTTCAAACCCGTGAAACGGACGAAGGGCGGAAAAGTCTCAACCGATGTCACCGTGCTAGAGGCTCTCTCTGTAAACGAAGATGTGAATCAGCCGAAGACCGGCGTCCCACGCCTCATCACGGAGTATCGCCAATTTCGTAAACTTGAAAGCACCTACTTGGAGCAGTTGCAACACGCCGTAGACGAAAAAACCGAGCGGATTCACACCCACTTCTATCAGCTGATGACAGCGACGGGACGGTTAAAATCCGACCGGCCGAATCTGCAGAACATTCCTGTGCGCACCGAAATTGGCAGGCAGCTTCGCCTCGCCTTCAAAGCACCCGCCGGATGTAAGTTAATCTGCGCCGATTATTCGCAGATCGAACTCCGCATACTCGCGCACTTTAGCCAAGATGAACAGCTGCTTGAAGCATTTGCACAGGAGTTGGACATCCACACCGCGGTCGCCTCGCAAGTGTTTGACGTGCCGATGACAGAAGTCACGCGAGCACTTCGGGATAAAGCAAAGAGCATCAACTTCGGCATCATCTACGGCGTGTCCGCGACGGGACTCGCACGGCGGATTAAAGGCATGAAGGTGCGGGAGGCAGCACAGCTGATTCGGGACTATAAAGCGCAGTTTCCGGGGATAGATCGCTTTCTCCTACAGTGCATCGAGGAAGCATTGGCTCAGGGGTATGTTAAGACGCTGACGGGGCGGCGACGCACCATCCCTGAAATTTTCTCCACCTCCCAAAATCGGCGGAGCCAAGGCGAACGGTTAGCAATCAATACCGTCGTGCAAGGCACAGCGGCAGATCTGATGAAAGCCGCCATGGTGCGCGTGCAACACCGCATCGACAGGGACCGGCTGCCCTTGAAGATGCTCCTGCAAATCCACGATGAGTTGGTGCTTGAAACGCCGGAAGCGTTCGCGGAGACACACGCCGCGATTGTGTGTGAAGAGATGGAGAACGTCACATCGCTGCGCGTCCCTCTCCGCACGGAGGCGGGCATTGGCGATAATTGGATGGATGCCAAGTAGCCCTTTCCCTCTGCAAATCCTATAAATCCTGATTCAGACAATTCAGAAGCATTACCAACTGAGATAGACAACGCGGAAATCGAAGAGGAGACCGAGGATGCTAATCACCGATGCCACGATGACATCACCGATGACGAGCCCGATGAAAAATGGGATTGCCCGCCGATACAACCGCACGCCGCCCGTAGAAAGCAAGACGCGCTTCACCGTCCAGCTGATGAGGAGCGGAAACCACAGCCCGGTAAACGTCCACCAACTGGAGACAACGTAGCCGACGGGATGCAAGGGCCACTGGATGAATCGCCAGCGCAACAGCAGGAGACTCATGGCGAAGACAAACCCGCCTGCCGTGTAGAGCAATCCGCTGAGACTTGTCTCACTCGGGTTATAGAGCCACCCGGCGAGGCGGTTGAATGCGGCGCGCGCGTACCACGAACGCGCCTGCTCTAACCCAACCTGATAGGAGAGATGCAGATGTCCCCACGCCGCCGATAGCGCGCCCACGAAAATCGCAAGTGCCAATACCCACAGCAAGTGCGATGGGTTAAAACGGGTTTGGTGCGCGAGTTTCAGGGCCTCCAACTGATGCGGCATCGGGTGCGCACGATAAGAGAGGTGGTTCAACCAAAAGAAAAGCGACATAACTGAGAGATTCCGCGGGCCAATCCGGCGCGTGCCGAGTGCGTCTGTTAACAACAGATCTGGCCCAGCGTTATAGAGATCGTGCGCGGGGGGCCCTAATTCGGCGCGGATACGCGTAATTGTCACCGACATCGCGAAATAGAGAACGAAAAAGAGGCACGCGAACCACAGGGACATCCCCGCCTTGACACAGAATCCCAGAATCACGGTAAGCCCAAGCAGCACGCCGATAGCAGCGGTTTTATAGCGTAACGCTTCACCTGCATCGTGCGATGGTTGTCCCGTGCCGAACACCGCACGCCAAATCGCTTGGAGATGCGCGCGGCCCATCCACGCTGTCCAGAGGAACAGCCCTATCCACACGCCGCGGATTTGTGCCATTTCGCGCGGAAAACCGATAGCACTGCGCCAGCCGAAACTCTCGCCGATAATCCGTTCAAAGTGCCAGAAGAGGTGAAAGAACCAGCAGGAGAACCCCAAGTCCAGCGGAATAAGGAAGCCGACACCGATGGCAAACGGGAAGAAACTGAGGCGAAACCCGGGGTTGTTCATCGCGCTCCACGGCTTTTCGGCCAGGCGAAACCCGTGATAGAGCGGAATTGTTGGAAAAACCGGATCGATTTGGTGTAAACTATAGAGTAGGTTAAGGATGGCGGCGATGCTCACGCCCACCGCCATAGTCCGTCGATTGAGAAACGCGCTTGTCCCTTGCGTGATTTCATAAGGGAGTTGCGCGATAGGGTAGGTGAGGCGTTCGTGCTCCTGCCACTGCTTGCGTAACAGCACGTTGAGGCAGAGCATTGTCACCCCGATGACAAGGCAGAAACCCACCCAGATGAGCACCGGCAGCAGCCACGCGTGGATATGGGTTTGCAGGTAGAACGTAGATTCGCCTTCATAGAAACCGCGCAGCACCTCCTGCTTCCCAACGACAAGCCACTCGGGCAGATGTTGATGAAAGAGTTGGGCCCATTCGTTTTCGGGGGTGGCATACCAAAAACCGTTGCCGAGCAGGGGAATGAGCACTTGGAGCATATCTCGCCCGGCGAAAACGGACGCTTGGCACAGCATCGCGTAGATAGTCAGCAGTTCGGTTTGCCTCAACGCCAGCCGCGGCCGGAAGCGGCGCAGCAACGCGCTGAGTGCGATGAGGACGAGCAACGTAAAAAGCACATTGAACAGCAACGCCAAACTGGTAGGACGATTGGAATCCCAGATGTAGCTGAGATGCAGAATCCAGTAACTGTTAAAGGGGATGAGAAGGATGCCGATGAGCGTCGCGCGTAAGGTGACGGTGCTCTGTGATGTGCTCTGTGATGTGCTCTGTGCGGTGCTCTGTGCGGTGCTCTGTGCTGTGGGGGACATATTTTATCAAATTTCGTATCGTCTTGAATTGCCACTCTTTTCCGTAGGGCTCGGGTCGGTTCTTCGCCATGCATCGCTTGCCGGTAGGCGCGCCCTCCCGCGTCTCGATTCTTGGTAGGCGCGCCCTCCCGCGTCTCGATGCCCCTGAAAGCCTATCCCTCGCCATGCATCGCTCTCGGGGGACAGTGGACATCTCTGCAGCGAGGCTGCAGAGATGACAACGTTTCGGCGTGACGGCCCCCGCGCTACGGGCACCAGGGGGGTGTCTGATACCGTAGGGCGCGGTCCTGTGCCGCGCCATCCCGGGTCTATCGAGCATCCTTCTTCACCGTAGGGCGCGGTCCTGTGCCGCGCCATGCCCCGCTCGTGGGGGACAGCCCCCCGCGCTACGTTAGATTCCGAACAAAGGAAAGAAATATGTTAATCGCCGTATTCGGCCTGATAGTTTTAATCATGATAGCCGGTGGCATGTTCCCTACGCGTTTAGCGACAGTCGCGAAATCCAAAGGTTCGTGGGTATGGGGATGCTTCATCCTCATCCTGCTCATCTGCGTGCCGCTTTTTCTGTTAGGCATCGGTTCGTTGTTCCTCTTCGTTAGCGACGTGAACTTGCCATCGTTCCCGCAGGGAAATTAAGGGCGCGTTTCTTTGGTGGATTTACCGGCGAGGTAGAGAAACCAGAAAGTGAGCACGACAGCGACGACAATCCAGATAATCCCCCACATTTCTGTGGAGAGGAAGGTTATCTCGGCGAGCATACGCGCGTCGGAACGGAGGTGTGCCCTGTCTAGCACGTCGCTTTTGATGTCAAGGATGGCGTAGAGGCAGCTCGTCACGCCAATCGTGCGCAGCACCCAATCGTTGGCAGCCTCCGGCAGAAACATGCCCATCGCGCTCAACCCCACGCCGAAGCCGATGCAGAAGAGAAGCGTGAACAGTTCCCTTCCAAAGCCGATGCCGATGATTAGCATGCCGATGCCGATGAGGACGCTAATTGCCTTATCCCATTGCGTGCGTGCCGCCGCAAGCAGGATAAGCCCGCCCCACATCAGACTGCCGAGGTAGCCGGCGGTGAGCGTCCAAAACCGGGAACCGCCCGCGGTGAGCGCGAGCCCACCTTGCTGCGGGTTAATCTGGAGCTCAACGATGCGGCCACCGGTGACAACCGCCGCGAGCCCGTGGCTGACTTCGTGCATAAACACAACGAAGATTTTGAGTGGATAGACGAACACGGTATTCCACAACAGCCCGATGGCGATGAAAATGAGCAGTAAGGCGATGTAGCGTTTAAAAAGTTGCATGTTTTTCTTCGTTTACCTGTGCGTTTTTGCTTGCACATTAACTGCAAAATCTGTTATAGTATCATATAATACCATAGGATGCAAAAATTCAACAACCTAAAAAACAGAAGCACACAACATGAACACATTCGGGCACCTTTTTCGGATAACGACATGGGGCGAATCGCACGGCGGAGCCGTCGGCGTTGTCGTTGACGGATGCCCACCGCAACTGGCTCTTGACATATCCGCAATACAATTTGAACTCGACCGGCGCAAGCCGGGCCAAAGCCACCTCACCACACCGCGCCAAGAAGGCGATGTCGTGGAGATGCTTTCAGGCGTATTTGAAGGCAAAACGCTCGGCACGCCTATCTCGATGCTGGTATGGAACAAAAACGCGCGCCCTTCAGATTACAAACACCTGAAGGATGTCTACCGGCCATCGCATGCAGATTTTACATACCAGCAAAAATATGGCATTCGGAATTGGCAGGGCGGCGGCAGAGCAAGCGCAAGAGAGACTATCGGCCGCGTCGCCGCAGGCGCAATCGCAAAGCAAATCTTGCGCGAACAGGAAGATACCGAAATCCTCGCTTACGTCAAGCAAATTCATACTTTGACAGCGGAGGTGGACACCAACACGGTAACGCTCGCGCAGATAGAGGCAAGCCCAGTGCGATGCCCAAATCCGGACGTAAGTCCGCAGATGGCGGAACGCATTGACGCAGCACGGCGCGACCGGGATTCTCTCGGCGGCGTGATTGAAGCCGTGGCGCGTAATGTACCTGTCGGACTCGGCGAACCGATTTTTGATAAACTTAAGGCAGAACTGGCCAAGGCGATGATGTCACTACCCGCGACGATGGGATTTCAAATCGGCTCAGGGTTCGGCGGCACCACGCTGACAGGTTCAGAACATAACGACGCATTTTACAACGAGGAGGGCCGCATCCGCACCCGCACGAACAATTCTGGCGGCACGCAAGGCGGCATTTCAAACGGCGAAAACATTGTCTTTCAGGTGGCGTTTAAACCGACTGCCACCATCGGCAAAGCGCAGGAGACGGTAGATATTCACGGTAACGCGGTAGAATTAGCGGCGAGTGGACGGCACGATCCGTGCGTATTAGTGCGCGCCCCGGCGATTGTGGAAGCGATGACAGCGATTGTTCTCACAGACCAGCTCCTTCGGCAGCGTGCCAAAAATGCCGCCCCTTCACCGTAGGGCGAGGGAAAACCCGGCGAGCGCGAATCGCCGAGGGTTCCCCTCGCTTTGCACGATGGGAACAGATATGCAAGGCCAAACAATCATTACGACGCATGACACCGACGAGTTGCTTATCTCCACTGTCGTTCGGTTAATCAAACGGAACGCCTTGCCGAATCTGCGGAATATTATCGCCAAAACGCATTCTGCTGACATCGCGCGGTGGTTTCCGCGCTTGCGCGACGAGGAGAAGCGCAGCCTCTTCACACTCCTGATGCAGGAAGAACGAATGGGCGAAGTACTGCGCGACCTGAACAGCACGGACATCGGTGAATTCATTGAACAAACCGAATCGGGCGCAATCGCCAGTATCCTGCACACGATGCCCGCAGACGATGTCACCCGCATTCTCTCCTATCTACCGGAAGAAAAGCGGGTAGAATTGCTGAATCTCATCGAGGGCGAAACCTCCGCGGATGTCGGACACCTCTTGGAATACGAGGAGAAGACCGCGGGGGCCATCATGATTCCGAATTTCCTCGCACTATCGGAGGAGACAACCGCTACCGAGGCAACCGAACGCATCCGCCAACTCGCTGACGTAGAGATGGTTTTCTACGTCTATGTCGTAGACGCAGAAAATAAACTGAAAGGGGTTTTGTCCCTCCGGCAACTCGTGGCGACGAAGCCGGGGACACCGCTCAAACATTTAATGTCCTCGCACATCTATTCGGTGCACACCGACATGCCGCAGGAAGAGGTGGCGCGCGCCGTCGCGCGATACAACCTCCTCGCCATACCGGTGATTAACAGCATCGGCGAACTCGTCGGCATTGTGACGATTGACGATGTCGTCGATGTCATTCGGGAGAAAAACACAGAAGATATGCTGAATATGGCCGGCACAGGTGCACTGGACATCACGTCCCGTTCCATCCTCAAGAATACGCGGGCACGCCTACCGTGGCTGCTCGCCAGCTTCGGCGGCGGGTTGCTGGCACTCTATGTCATCCGCATTTTTGAGGCGCAACTGGAGGCTATCGCCGCACTCGCCGCGTTTATCCCCATCATCATGGGGATGGGCGGCAACATTGGAACGCAGTCCTCCACCATTATCGTGCGCAGTATCGCCATCGGCGAGGTGGACATCAAGGATACGTGGAAGGTGCTGTGGCGCGAATGCAGCACCGGCGCACTGCTCGGCACAACGTATGGGCTACTGCTCGGCGGTATCGCGAGTCTCTTTCCGAATTTGCAGGAGCACGCATGGAAACTGCCCCTAGTTGTCACCCTGGCCATCTTCGTGAACATGATGATAGCGGCGACGGTAGGAACGCTCGTCCCCATGTTTTTCAAACGCATCCGCGTAGATCCAGCCGTTGCAACGGGGCCTTTTGTGACAACAGCCATTGATGTGCTCGGCATTTTCACCTATTTTTGGCTGGCGCAGTTGTTGCTTTTTTAGACATGCAAAGGTTTTTACTAAGCCCGCAGGGCGCGGGAAAACCTGCCCTCGCCCGATACCACGCGTGGGAAATATTGCGCGGGACAGGCCCGCGCAATACGGGATGAACCCACAGCGTGGCGAACAACAAAACACAAAAAGGCATACGTCACATGAAGAACTCAGCACGATGCGCCCGGCACATTATCGCGGGGTATTTCCGTGAGATGATGGCCCACAAAGAAGGCGCAAAGCACGGCACCGATATTAAATTTGTCCACGACATGCGCGTCGCATCGCGCCGATTGCGCACCGCGCTAGACGATTTTGCCACCGCTTTTCCGGATTATGTGGGAAAGAAATTCAAAAAACGTTACAAAAAAATAAGGAAAATAACCCGAACGATGGGGGGCGTGCGAGATTTGGATG
This sequence comes from uncultured Poribacteria bacterium, assembly GCA_958296135.1. GTDB lineage: Bacteria > Poribacteria > WGA-4E > WGA-4E > WGA-3G > AGPOR5. The sequence continues at coordinate 489,879 of CATQHZ010000001.1, read as the reverse complement.
TCCTCATCGCGCGGTTTTACAAAGAAAAAGCCACGCTGCGAGAAGCAGAGAAGGCGGATGTGCAAGCGTTGATTGCACACCTTAAACAGCAACGGGAAGTGGCGCGGCAGCCGATGCTGGCCTTGTTTGATAAACTGGATGCATCCGATTTTGAGACGAAGTTTTTGACGTTTTTTGATACACCGGCGTTTGAGGTGCAATTTCGCGGCGCGCACATCCGAAACATTATCCGACAAAAGGTTGAAGACGTTTACGAATGGGCGCGTTTTATTCGCGACCCGGCGCGACGCGAAGAGCTCCACGAAATGCGCATTGCGATACGACGGCTCCGGTATTCTATGGAGGCTTTCACGCCAAACGCGGCATCGTTAATCGAAATCGTTGAGTGGCAACGGATGCTCGGCTCTATCCACGATTGCGATGTCGTGTTTGAAGTGTTGACAAATTATCAACAGGCTAGTATTGCGACGCTCAGCGTCCGGACTCGCGAGACTCGCGAGGCGGACTACAAAACGTTTTTAGAGAAATGGCAGGCATCAGAGATGTCCACTGTCCCTCGCCAGGCATCCATGAAGGAGGAATAGCAAATGAACAGTAACGTCATTGGCGTAGACATGGGCGGCACGAAGATTCTCGCCGCCGTTGTGAATGCGGAAGGCACAATTTTAGGCTCCGCCAAAATCCCAACCAAAGCGGACAAGGGCGCGGCTGTCGTGATTGACAGGATTGCGCACTGCATCCAAAAGGCAATTGACAAATCCCGCGTCGACAACGCGTCCCTTCAGGCAGTCGGGATTGGCGCGCCCGGTCCGCTCGACCCGGGAACCGGCGTTGTGATTTTCGCGCCGAACCTCGGTTGGACAGACGTACCCCTCAAAACGGAACTTGAAAACCGCGTCGGTATCCCTACCTTCGTTGACAACGACGTGAACGTCGGGACACTCGGCGAACACGCATTCGGCGTAGGTAAAGGCGTGTCAACCCTCGTCGGAATTTTTGTCGGCACCGGCATTGGCGGCGGCATTATTATGGACGGTGAACTTTTCCACGGTGCCAGCAAAACCGCAGGCGAAATTGGACATATCATCGTCAAAGCCGGCGGCCCGCGGTGCGGCTGCGGCACGCGCGGCTGCTTAGAAGCCCTGGCAAGCCGCACGGCCATCACCAAGCAATTGCAGAAGGCCATCGTGAAGAAGGGGAAAAAGAGCATTCTCCCCGAACTCACCGGCGGCGATTTGAAATTAATTCGGAGCGGTGCCTTAGCAAAGGCACTCCGCAGCAACGATAAATTAACCACCCAGGTCTTCAAGAAAGCGACGAAATACCTCGGCGTTGGCATCGCCTCTATTGTCAACTTCTTAAATCCGGAGATGATTGTGCTGGGCGGCGGTGTCGTTGAGGCACTTGACGACACGTTCTTAGACAACATCCGGGGCGTTGTAGCGGCTTACGCGCTTCCGAATACCTTAAGCGGTGTCGAGATTGTCAAGGCACAACTTGGGGATGATGCAGGGATTCTCGGCGCAGCCGCTTTGGCACGCCAGCGGCTTGCTGCTGCCACCTAAGTGCGCGACGGTTGCTCCCGGTAGGCGCGGTATCTGTTCAAGCGCGCTTGCAAAGCGCGCTTATCGCGAACAATGGATGTGCGCGACGCTACCCGTTTTGCGTTGAATTTAACCCGTAGTGCGAGGGCAGGTCCCTCGCTATCACCCGGTACGACTTAGGGCAAGGGCTGTTCCTCGCTAGGCAAGCATCGTCATCGGCGATGCGGCCGGCTCAGGCAACGTCATCAGCCCAGACGCGGCCAAACCACCGCTAGGAACAACAACAATGTTAGTAGATGATAACCGAGAAGAACACCGGATGATGATTTTCGGCAACGATAGCCGGCTCGTCCAAGAGCAGTTAATCGTCGGAGATGCCGCACAACGCGATGGCATCTTGGCACAGAAAGTTCACGAGGAGTCCTACACCGTCACGTTGTATGTGTTGCTCAAAGATTATGGGCTCACGCCGGTTTTCCGCATCAAGCCGCGTATCCGATTCCACCGCTCCAACTACGATAACCTCTCGTCAAGCGCGCCGATGCTGTACAGCATTGACGACATCATCCATTTCGCGGAGCTGAAGCGCGGCATCGAACTGACAGAAAAACTGGACGATACCCAATTGGCGGAGGTCCTCGGCGATGCACCAACGCTCACCGACATGGCAGACGATGCGGCGTTGCAACTCGTCTCCCAGCGTGACGTGTCACTACGGAACCCGCCTTTCAAAACGAAAACCAAAGTCTTCGGAAAAGGCGAAGGCGAAGGCGAGGAAGAGAGCGGGATTCCCATCGGCAAGTTCCTCGACGCGCTCAACCAACCGCAAAGCACGGAACGGATTTTCAAAAGCTTCGCGCGAGGCACCGAGTTTGCACGCGATTTACGCGAGGCATTAGCACCCTTTGAAGCGTTTGAGTTTCAATTCGGGCTCTACTCGCGCTACGAAAGGCGCGACTGTGTCTTGGCAATTGCAACCCCAGAAATGAGCGGCGGATACCGGGCCACGTTCGATCCGTGGACAGCCTTAGGGTACATCCGCACCACGGGAGATACGCAGCAGTTCCAAATCCTCGCGCACGAACGCGGCACCCGATGGGAACACAAGATTATGCTGGAAGGCCTCGACGCGCCCACACTGCAACGCCTCGCGAAGGAGATTCGGACGCTCCGCAGCAAGTACCTAATTGGGCGCGTGTTATCCAAAAGCCAGACTGCACTGAACATCTTGGCGCGCCTCCGCGAATCGCAGCTCAACCTTACCACCGACTTGCCCACAGGGTATCAGCTCCGCCTCCAAGTACCGCTCCCGGAGAAGCGGTTCGCCGTGATAGAGCATCGCCGAAAATTGCGTGAAATCTTCAACGGCACCGGCAACGTATACCGCCTGCATCCCCTCAACGGCGACTTCGTTGAGAAGCACCAAAACCTGGCGAAAGGTGTTCAAAACGGCAGCGTTTGGATGCTTGAAAATGTCCATCTGTTCACAGGATTGCCGCCCACGCAGGTGGAGGATGAGGCGTTTCTTATTATCAGAACACCGCATCAAAACAAATTCGTCGTCCGGTCTGCCGCAGAACTCCGCGAACGCCTCCCTCAAAACGGGTTCGAGAAGTGTTGGAATGATACCATTGACGAGGGCGGCTATACTATCCTCAACCGGAACAGTGGCAGATGCTACACCGTCAGTTACGGCCGTCGCGACACCGGCAGTATCCACGAGGGGGTTATGACTCAGGAGGGACGCGCCCACTATCTCTCCATTGACTACTTGGGAGTAGTGCCGGCGCGCGCCGGTGCTGGCCCTCCCGGCATTCCGGAAGTTCAGCAACAAACCGGTTTCTTCGCGCGATTGATGAATCGGTTGCGTGCCACGGAGGAGCCACCGGTGCCCCCGCACTTCCGGCAGCTGATTAACACGGAGCAACAGGTGCTTGCGGAGATGAAGGTTCTGGCGCGATATTGCAAAGAGAAGTTGGCGATTCCGTAAACCGTCCTCTGCCAAGCAGAAGATGAACCACCGCTAGGAGCAACAAAAAATGATATACCGACTTGTTGTCAAAGGGCTGAATAACCGAGCCGATGGCACGCACGACTTGGAATTCTACTCTGACTTGAACATTTTTACCGGCCCGAACGGCTCTGGGAAAACCGCGTTGCTGAAACTGATATGGTATCTCATCAGCGGGAATCTGGCACGCGTTTTTGCGGAGATTCCGTTTCAGTTCGTTTTGATGAAAACAGACACGTTCGCTTTAGATATGCTTCAGGTGAACCCCGGCACGGTTGCACTGACGTGGACATTTGCGGGCCAGAAAACGGCAACGGCAACGGTATCCGTGGATTGTGATACCGGCGCGCTGGAGCAGCGTGACGAGAGCGCAGTAAAGTTTGATGCGATGAATCAGCGCATCGCGCAGACGACGAAGAGCAGCCTCTTCTTTCCAACCTTTCGGCGAATTGAAGGCGAATTTCCCTATTTCTCCGGTGATAAGGAGAGTGCCGGCTTCGGTTCTTTAAACGAAAAATCTGAAGTATCACTCAACGGGCATCGATTCGTCGATTCGGTTTCAACCGAGGCTATGGGACAACTGTTCGCGCAGCCATACGCCAAGAGTTTTAAAAATCCGAAAGCCGAGTTATCAGCGTTGAGTTGCAAAATTCTGCAGTGTCGCGGCATTCGTTTCAGGGACGAACTTGTCCTTGGCGAAGCAGATGACGCTGTTTCCTCCAACCAGCTCTCCGCCGGTGAGAAGCAAATGCTGAACTTTTTGTGCTACAATGCCTTTCGCGGCAACTCGGCCGTTTTCATTGATGAACCGGAGATTAACCTGCACGTAGATTGGCAGCGGCTGCTCTTACCGGTTTTGCTTGAGCAGGACACTAGGAATCAGTTCTTCGTTGCAACGCATTCACCTTTCGTCTATGTAAGGTATCCGGACAGAGAATTTTTCTTAGCGGACGACTGGGAAGGAGAAGTCTGAGCGAGATTTTTCTTGCCAATTCGATGTGAGATAGGCTATAATTATTTCAAAGCGTAGAATGGGCTTGCCTGAGCCCATCAACAATTCGATGTTTACAGATAGGAGGCAGGGACATGATAAAGCGGCTTGTCGTCAAGGGGTTGAATAACCGGTCGGATGGAAATCACGATTTGGAATTTCACCCCGATTTGAACATCTTTACCGGCCCGAACGGTTCTGGGAAAACGACGCTGCTGAAGTTAATTTGGTATCTCATCAGCGGGAATCTGGAACGCATTCTTCTGGAAATGCCGTTTCAGTTTGTTTCTATTGAGACAGACGTGTTCTCTTTGGAGATGGCTTGGGTTGAACTCAAAGGGGACGGCACCTTGCGATTTGATGGACAGCACACGTTCGATGAAAGCAAGATTGAACTCAAATGGCAATTCACCGGAGAGAAAAAATATTTGGAACCGTTATCCGTGGATTCGGAAACTAAGGCTATCCACCGTGCGGATGTTGATAGGATAAACGCGCTAAAAAAACGCATCGCGCAAACGACGAAGAGTAGCCTTTTCTTTCCAACCTTTCGGCGAATTGAAGGCGGTTTTTCAAGCCTCGCCGGAGATGTTGATGAACTCTCTGTGAGGTTGTTGGCTTCGGCACCGGAAATGCTTCAACTTTCGATGTCGCGATGTTCAACGGACATGTCGGTTAACGGCCACAAGTTCATCGCCTCGATTTCAACGGATGATTTGGCGGAATTGCTAACGCAGAAATACGCCGATATTTATGAGGAAATCAGCGGACTGCAGGCGCGGGTATTAGACAATATTTCAAAGCAAATCCGAGACTCTTCTGGTAACGAAGACGCATCTGAAACTCAGATGCCTCAAGAGGTTACCTCCGTTCTGAATGCTATTAAGCAGGTTGATGAGAAAAGAGATTTGCTGCGGAAGCCGTTTTCGGTGTTATCTAATCTGACTCGGCAACTCTTACAGTATCAGGCAATTCGTGTTACGGGACGGGTTGCCAGCGGGGAAAGGACAGATGGAATTACCCTCGGTGCAGGAAAAGATGGCATCACGCTTGGTGAAACCAAGGAAGCCATATCTTCTGACAAACTCTCTGCCGGCGAGAAGCAAATGCTGAGCTTCCTCTGCTACAACGCGTTTAGCGACAACGCCGCCATTTTCATTGATGAACCGGAGTTGAGCCTGCACGTAGATTGGCAAGGACTGCTGCTCCCTACCCTGGCCGACCAAGGAACAGGAAATCAGTTCTTTGTTGCTACACATTCTCCTTTCATCTATACCATTTATCCTGACAAAGAGTTTTTGTTAGGAGACAATCGTGGATACCAAGGAAAGATCTGATGCCAACACCGAATCCTATGACGGTTGACCGGCTCGTCAATATTCTGATTCGCTCTCAAACCCCCAAAATCGTCGTCGAGGGTGAGGATGACGTTGTCATCTATCGGGAGTTGGTGAGACAAATTGGGATATTGAATGTAGTTTTGCATGCTGCGGGCGGGAGAGAAAAACTCCTCCGCGTTTACGAACGCAGAAGCGAATTTGCTCACGTCCCTGTCGCTTTCATCGCCGACCGGGATATGTGGGTGTTCACAGGCGTGCCGGCAGCATACGCCGGAATTATCTGGACGCAAGGTTACAGCATTGAAAATGACCTGTATGCGGATGCCGACTTGGAACGTTTGCTCGATGAGAGAGACATTGTAGAACATGGGGACATCGTAGATTCGCTCAGCACATGGTTTGCCTTCGTGGTTGAAGAGACATTAGCGGGCAACACGCCGCGGCTTGATTTTCATTGCGCCCGGATTGTCCCACCAGGGCAGACAGAACTTGATGCAGATTTCTGCAGGGACTGCGGGTTTCGCGTTCCTGCCGCAGACTTGGTTCAACAAATCAACGCGGCGTATCAGCGTCTGCTGCGAGGCAAACTGCTTTTCCAACTCCTGGTGCGTTTTCTAAGTAAACCTGCCCACGGTTTTCCTAGGGCGAGTCTTAACCACTACGCGCTATACAATCTTGCGCTGAGGCTGCCTGGGGCACGTCCGTTGCTGGACAGGTTAATGGCGGCGGTAAGGCAAAACATCGCTGAGCAAAGAACTGTATCTGGCAGGCCTCTCCCTAACGCCACCGTCTGAGCGAGATTTTTCTTGCCAATTCGATGTGAGATAGGCTATAATTATCTCAAACCGAGTACATCGCAATTGAACTTTCACGTAGGAGACATGTTCTCATGATAAAACGCCTTGTCGTCAAGGGGTTGAATAACCGGTCGGATGGAAATCACGATTTGGAATTTCACCCCGATTTGAACCTCTTTACCGGCCCGAACGGTTCTGGGAAAACGACGCTGCTGAAGTTAATTTGGTATCTCATCAGCGGGAATCTGGAACGCATCCTCTCTGAAATTCCGTTTCAGTTTGTTTCTATTGAGACAGCCCTATTTTCTGCGGCCATAGCCCGAGTGACACCGGGCAAGGTTGAACTCACCTCGCAGTTTGTTGGCGAGAAAGCCTCCACGGAGAGGATAGCCGTAGACTGGGAGACCGGCACGCTAGCCCGAAGTGGGGAAGCGTTAAAGGTAAACGCACTGAACCACCAGATTGCGCAGGCGATGAAGAACAGCATCTTCTTTCCGGACTGTAGAAGAGCAGAAGGTGGTAAGTTTTCCTATTTGGCTAATGGTAAAAAGAGGGGCACCTTGGGATTTTCACCGCTGGCATCTGATACGGCGTTGAACGAGCATCAATTCATTGCTTCGGTTTCAACCGAGGCTCTGGGACAACTCCTCACACAGAACTGCACCGATAGTTCTGAAAATCCGAAAGCCTTGTTAGCGGAACTAAGCCGCAAAATTCTGCGTTATCGGGGCATTCGTCTCGCTGACAGAAGTGTCATTGGGAAAGCATCGGGGGCTGTTTCCTTCAACAAACTCTCTGCCGGCGAGAAGCAAATGCTGAACTTTCTGTGCTACAACGCGTTTAGCGACAATACGGCGATTTTCATTGATGAACCGGAGTTAAGTCTGCACGGAGACTGGCAAAGACTTCTCTTACCTGTGCTGCTTGAGCAGAAAACAGGAAATCAGTTTTTCGTTGCAACGCATTCGCCTTTCATTTATGCGAAGTATCCCGACAAAGATTTTTTCCTCGGAGACACGCATGGAGGAAAAATTTGATGCCTACCGCAGTCTTTACGGTAGACGAGTTAGTCGCTTTTTTGCGTTATTCCCAAAAATCGAACATTGTGGTTGAAGGGAAGAATGATGAAATCATCTATCGGCGGTTGATACAGCGGCTTGATAGGCTCACCGTAGATTTTTGTGCCACCGGCGGACGGGAAAAGCTGCTCCAGATTTACAAGCGGAAAAGTGAATTTGCTCACGTCCCTGTCGCTTTCATCGCCGACCAGGATATGTGGCTATTCTCTGGCATCCCTGAGGAATACGCAGGGATTATCTGGACAAAAGGCTATAGCATTGAAAACGACTTATACGTGAGTGCGCATCTCGAAAGTTTGTTGGAGAATAACCAAACCGAAACACATCGGCAAGTGCTCGATGCTGTCTGCACGTGGTTTGCTTATGAGGTAGAAGCCTTTTTAAACCAGCATGCTTCTTATGTAGCCACAAGTTTGGACGAAATGATTCCGCGCGGTAAGACTGAACTTGACGAAGACTTCCGCGAACGCCGAGGTTTTGTGCCCCCGCCTGAGAAACGTTATCGGCAAATAAAAGAAGCGTATCGACTCCAAGTTCGCGGAAAACTTCTCTTCCAGATACTTGTCCGGTTTCTAAACGCGAACAACCGCGTTTTCAGGTTTCAGACGACGCACCACGGGCTATTTGCCATCGCGCTGGATAGGCCCGTTTCGCGCCAACTATTTGATAGGTTGATACACGCTGTTCAAGAAAAACTAGACGAGCAAAATCATTTGTAATCACGGAAACGTAGGCATTGACAACGTCAATGACGGATATACGGAGAGAAGCGTCATTGCACCGACAACCCTAACCGAACGCATTGCGAACAACAAAAAATTGACAACGTCAATGACGGATATACGGAGACGAACGTCATTGCACCGACAACCCTAACCGAACGCATTGCGAACAACAAAAAATTGACAACGTCAATGACAGATATACGGAGACAAACGTCATTGCACCGACAACCCTAACCGAACGCATTGCGAACAACAAAAACATGCAAAAACGCAAAGTCCTTATCACCGGAGCCGCCGGCTACATCGCTGGACGAATGCTCCCCGAATTTCGCAAACGCTACGAACTTGTCCTACTCGACGTGAAAACCACTAACCGACAGGGCGAAGAAGTCCAAGGCGTTCAAATTGCCGAACTTACCAACCCCAACCGAGAACGCTACCGACACCATTTCAACGGCGTTGATGCAGTCGTGCATTGCGCCTTCAAAGGCGGCAGCTTTGAGAACGAACTCGCCAACATTCAGATGGCATACAATCTCTACCAGACCTGCGTCGAAACCGAGGTCCGCCGCGTCGTCGTCTGTAGTTCAAACCACGCCGCCGACTACTATGAACGCCTCATCTGGGCAGACAAGTGGGATGTCGTCACACCAGAGATGCGGCCGCTGTCCGATAACTTCTACGGCTGGGCGAAAGAGGCATACGAGCACCTCGGCTTTGTCTTCGCTACCGGGCACGTTGATGGGAAGAAACTCCAGAATGTCCAATTGCGCATCGGCGGGCCACGCGAAACCGATATGGCGAACGCCGCTGCCGACGATTTAAAGGCGATGCACCGAGGACTCGGCGCATATCTGAGCGTCCGCGACCAGGTCCAACTCTTCCTCAAGAGTATTGAGACAGAAAATATTGAGGACGAAAACGGGATTCCGTTCCAGATTTTCTACGGCATCAGCGACAATTCGCACAAGTTCTGGAGCATCGCCAATGCGCGCAAAGTCATCGGCTATGCCCCGGAGGACGACAGCCAACGCCGCTTCGCCGATAGACTGGCAGAAGTATTGGCACAAGCGAAAACCGAGTAGCCGCCCGCCGATTTTTTTTGGTTGACAACGTTTCCTGTCTGTCGTAAGATAGCATCGAAAATGTAGTCATCGACACCGTCGATGACGGCTCTAGTTCAGAATACGTCATTGCACAGAAGACATGATTAAACGCTTTGCGAACGAGGAAAATATGAAATTTGCACGATACGCATTGAACGAAACAATCGGCTACGGGCTCGTTGAAGGCGATGCCCTGCGCGTGCTATCCGGATGCCCGTTTACCGAATATGAGGAAACCGGCGATACCGTCGCACTAGCCGAGGTCCAACTACTCGCACCGGCATCGCCTACCAAGGTTCTCGCTGTCGGACTGAATTACCGCAGCCACTTGGGCGGGCAACCGGAACCGCAAAACCCAGAAATCTTCATCAAAACGCCGTCGTGTATCAACAACCCGGGCGGTGAGATTGTCTTACCCGCAGGCGATGATGAGGTGCATGCCGAAGGTGAACTCGTCGTTATCATGAAAACGCGGACGCAGAAGGCAACGCCGGAAGAAGCCGCCGCCAACATCTTAGGTGTAACCTGCGGCAACGATGTCAGCGCGCGCACTTGGCAGAGCAATGACCTGCAGTGGTGGCGCGCTAAAGCCTCTGATACGTTCGGCCCCATGGGTCCCTTCATCGCTACCGAGTTGGACTACACGGACGCGCAATTGGAGACGCGCATCAACGGCACTGTGGTGCAGGCGCAGACAACCGCCGATCTGATTTTCCCGGTAACGACGATTATCAGTTTCATTTCACAAGCGATAACGCTAGAGCCCGGCGATGCAGTCTTCACCGGCACACCGGGCACTACCAGCGCGTTAAAAGCCGGCGATGTCGTCGAAATTGAGATTGAAGGCATCGGCGTGCTGCGGAATCCTGTCGTAGGTTGCAATCCGGAACCGTAAGCATTGACAACGTCAAGGCGGCCTGGGTAGACAACGTGAACAAACCCGAGACGCAGTACAACGCCTCGCGAACAACAGAAAATTACGGGTTCGGCGGTGAGGTGCAGATGAGCACCTCCAGAGTCTCATTACCCGTGTTCTCGATGCCGTGCTCACACCACGGCGGCAGATGGATAAACGTGCCGGCTTCCACCGGCACCTTTTCATCTGCGATAGTCATCGTGCCGCTGCCGCGTAAGATGACATAGCACTCCTCGGTGTGATGACTGCCCGGCTCCAACACGACGTGTGGCGGCACAAAAAACATCACTAACCCCAAGTTTTCAGCGGGCGCGTTCGGATTCGCCGGATGGACAACCCGCACGCCGATGCCATCGCAACCCGAATATTTCACCGGCACACCGTCTTGGACAGTAACGACGTTCGCTTGAACCTGATGTGCAGGTTTCGGGCTCGGGGGTTCACCCTGATACCCTTTAAACTGTGTTATCTTTGCCATTTTTTCACCTCATTCTATCTGTAATGTAGCGCGAAATCGGCTTCACCAATCTCTCGTATACCCTGCCGTCCAGCCGCCATCGACGGTGAGGATAGTGCCATTCACGTAACTCGCATCCGGCGACACGAGGAAGAGCACCGCGGCGGCAATTTCTGCCGGTGTCCCCGGCCTGCCAAGCGGGATGTGCGAGATGAGACTCGCCGCGTTTTCGGAGTATGCGCCATCTGGCCCGTAGAAGAGTGCCTCTGTGCCGCGCGTTAACGTGGAACCGGGCGCGACCGCGTTCACGAGGATGCCTTGCGGTCCTAACTCCAATGCCATAGAGCGCGTCAAATTCGCAACCCCGGCTTTCGCCGCAACGTAAGCACTCTGTAAGCGGAGCGGCACTAACCCGGCAATCGAACTGATGTTAACAATGCGGCCGTCAGCGTTTGGTAATAGATGCGGAATCACCGCACGGCTCGTCGTGAAAACCCCTGTCAGATCCGTCGCCAAGATGCGGTGCCAGTCCGCCAGCGCATATTGATGGATGGGAACTCGCTCCTGCCGCGTGTTAATGCCCGCATTATTTACCAGAATCTGGATTGTTCCGAAGTGCGCCGCGACTTGTTGGGCGACCGCTTCCATCTGTGCTGCGTCGGATACGTCACCTTCCACAAAGAGACAGGTGCCTCCCGTTTGCTGAATCTCTTCGGCCGTTTTGGTGCCGGTGCGCGTGTCAATATCGACAATGGCTACTTGCGCGCCGTTATCAATGAGCGCGTCCACAATCGCGCGGCCGATGCCTTGCGCGCCGCCGGTGACAAGTGCGACGCGTCCTTCGAGCGCAACTTTCATCCTTTTTCCCTCCTCATCCCTACAATCTGCGTGCAGCCCGATTTTGGATATTGTTATAAACGATTATAGCAGAACGCGCGGAATAGTGCAAAAACGGTCTCGTCCGGCCCCGTCCCGCGCAGCGACAACCTCCCCTCGCGCGCGCTCGCGCGGCGAAAACGGCCCCTTTCACCGTCGCGCGAGGGCCTGTCCCTCGCGATCGTCCGATCCCCCAAATGGCCCCTTTTCACCGTCGCGCGAGGGCCGTCACGCCGAAACGTTGTCATCTCTGCAGTCCCGCTGCAGAGATGTCCACTGTCCCTCGCGATCTCTCTCGCACCAAAACCGTCCGCAGCCCCGTAGCGCGAGGGCCTGGCCCTCGCGATCGATGCACGGCGCGGCACAGGACCGCGCCCTACGGACTAAGGAGCATTTTCACCGCAGCGCGAGGACCTGTCCCTCGCGATCTCCCTATCCCCCAAACGGCCCCTTTTTACCGTAGCGCGAGGGCCTGTCCCTCGTGATCCACCGACCGACACGAAAAATACCCGCAACCCCACAGGCCACGGCCATCTTCTCTGCAGATCGATGCATGGCGCGGCACAGGACCGCGCCCTACGGCAGCCCCCGGCCCTCGCGAGCCCCCGACTTCCAAAAAAATTTGACAAAATCCCCCGTTTGTGGTATCCTTAAAACAAATGACTGCGCGCGACACAATCCCGCAATCCAACGCTAAGGTTATGTTCTTAACCGTCCGGAAAAATAAAAAACATGAATCATCCAAAACCCAAAGTCACAGTCGTCGGCAGCCTGAACATCGATCTGGTGAGCCGCGCCCCTCGGTATCCACAGAAAGGCGAGACGCTCATCGGCGATGCGTTTGATATCTTCACCGGCGGCAAAGGCTTTAATCAGGCCACCGCCGCGGCGCGATTAGGCGCGGATGTCACCCTTATCGGCTGCGTCGGGACAGATGTTTTCGCGGAGATGCTCCTCTCGGCGGTGGCTGCGGAGCAGATCGATGGCAGGATAAAGCGCGCCGAAGTCGGCACCGGCGTAGCAACTATCGTCGTTGAACCGAGCGGCGAAAACAGCATCATCGTTGTGCCGCGCGCCAATATGACGTTAACACCGGCAGATATTGAGGCAGCCGCCGCCTGCATCGCCGAGGCGGAGGTGTTGCTCTTGCAATTGGAAACCCCAATTCCTGCATCCGAACGCGCCGCAGCGATTGCGCAGGCGAACGGTACAACCGTGCTACTCAATCCGGCACCTGCACAACCCCTACCCGACAGCCTCCTCGCGCACGTTGACATCATCATTCCCAACGAATCCGAGGCGGCATTGCTGACAGGAATGCCAGTGACAACCGCCCCCGGTTCGGTAGCGCGAGGGCCTGTCCCTCGCGATCGCGACTTCTCGGCGGAAACGTCCCCCGACCCCGTAGCGCGAGGGCCTGTCCCTCGCGCTCTCACGCGCGCGGCAGAAACGCCAGCCGGCCCCGTAGCGCGAGAGCTTGTCCCTCGCGATGCCGCAACATCTGTTATACTAACACTAGGCGAACGCGGCGCATTATTGCTGACAGCAGAGATGTCCGAGGTAATTCCCGCGCTCCCCGTTGAGGTGGTTGATACAACCGGCGCGGGGGACGCGTTTTGTGGCGCGCTCGCGACCGCGCTGGCATCTGGTGAGAGCCTGCGAGAGGCTGTCAGGTTTGCGAATGCGGCAGGCGCAGCGGCCGTCACCACCCTCGGCGCGACACCTTCAATGCCGACACGCCAAAAAATCGAAGCCGTATCCGCCGAAAAAAAGATTTGACAATCGTAAAAAAATAACGTATAATATATGCAATCGCACCCTATAGCAAAATCAGAACTGCAAGTCTTGACAACGTCAAGGAAACATCCGATGCAAAGCGAAAGCCAAACCACCGCTAGAAACAACACAAAAAACGAAAACTTCACATCCGGTTACGTCAGCATCATCGGCAGGCCCAACGTTGGGAAATCGACGCTGCTCAATGCGCTGCTCGGGCAAAAATTAGCTATCGTCACCCCGAAGCCGCAGACAACCCGCCACCAGATTCGCGGCATCGTCTCCACCGATACGCACCAAATCATTTTTGTTGACACGCCCGGGCTGATGGATGTTACCAAATACCGATTGCACACGGAGATGGTGAAAGCCGCTTACAATGCGTTAGGCGGTGCCGATGTCGTCCTCTTCGTCATCGATGTCTCTCGCGCGCGGCTCACGCCTACTGGCGAACTGCAAGAGGGAGAAGGCAATGAACGTCAGATTCTCGCGCGCCTCCGCCGAACCAACGCGCCAACGATTCTTGCTCTCAACAAAGTCGATCTGGTTGCAAAAGAGAGGCTTCTCCCGATACTCGCGGGTTACGGCGCGCGGTATGACTTCGCCGCGATGATACCGATTTCCGCACGCACGCAAGATGGACTGCCGCTCCTCATGACGCAGGTTCAGGACGCTTTGCCCCCGGGGCCCCGCTATTTTCCCGAAGAACAGGTAAGCGATTTACCGGAACGCTTTTTCATCGCCGAAACCGTGAGGGAGAAAGTGATGCTCCTCACGCAACGCGAAGTACCCTATAGCACCGCTGTCGTCGTTGAGGAATTCCAGCGGCGCGACACAGGTATGATTTACATCCGCGCCATCGTCTACGCAGAACGGCAGACACAGAAAGGCATTCTTATTGGCAAAGGCGGAACGCTCATCAAACGCATCGGCGAGCAAGCACGGCGGGATATCGAAAAATTTCTTGATGCCCGCGTCTTCTTGGAACTTTACGTCTCGGTAAAAACGGCGTGGCGGCAAGACATACGACAATTGAGGGATATCGGTGGCATCCACTGAGTCCGTAGCGCGAGGGAAAACCCGGCGAGCACGAATCGCCGAGGGCGCCCCTCGCAACAGCACGACAAACAAAAAATGGAAAAACACACCACTATTGATATCCACGGCGCGAGAGAACATAACCTAAAAAACATCAATATCCGGCTCCCCAAAGAGAAGTTGATTGTTTTCACCGGCGTGAGCGGTTCCGGCAAATCCTCGCTCGCGATGGATACGCTGTATGCGGAAGGACAACGCCGCTACATCGAATCGCTCTCCGCGTATGCACGCCAGTTTTTGGGGCAACTCCGCAAACCGGAGGTTGACGAGATTGTCGGGCTGTCGCCCTCTATTGCCATCGACCAGGGTTCAACCGGACACAATCCGCGTTCTACCGTTGCTACTGTTACTGAAATATACGATTACCTGCGTGTCTTGTACGCCCGCGCAGGGCAATTTCACTGTCCCGAATGTGGACAGCCGGTAGGTTCACAAAGCACCAATGATATTCAGAACGCAATTCTCAGCCTTCCGCCGCGCACGCGGCTCCTCATCTTAGCCCCACTGGTGAGAAGACGGCGCGGCGCACATCGTAGAGAACTCGCTGATGCACTGAAAGCAGGCTTCGTGCGCGCCCGGATTGATGGCGATATCCATGAACTCCGCTCCGAAATGTCCCTCAATCCCAATCAACGCCACGATATTGACATCGTGGTGGACAGGATTATCGTCAAGGAGGGAATTGAATCCCGCGTCGCCGAGGCTGTGGAGACAGGGCTGAAACTTGGAGACGGCAGCCTGATTGTTCACGTTGTTAGGGCGGAAACCTCGCGAGGGACTGCGGAAAGGGCGCGCGGGCATCGTGGCCGGGGGGGCGCGCCTACTGCATCAGATGATGCTGGCGAAGAACGGCTTTTCAGCACCCAATATGCGTGCGGGCAGTGCAAAGTCAGTTATGAAGTCCCAGAACCGCGCCACTTCTCCTTCAACACTCCTGAAGGGCAATGCGAGGCATGCAAAGGCTTAGGCACGCAAAAAGGCATCGCCCCCGCGCTCGTCGTACCGGACGAAACACGCTCTATCCCAGAGGGGGCCCTCACACTGTGGGGGAAGCCGGATGTGAAACAGATGGCTGTCATCCACGCGCTCGCCCTACACCTCGGCTTTGACGTGGACGCGCCGTGGAAGGAACTCACCGCTGAACAACAGCACGCCATCCTTTACGGCACCGGCGATACCTCGCTCCCCTTTACACAATTGCCCGCTAAAGGCAGTAACCGCCTCCGCCGATATCGCGGCCGATTTCAGGGTGTCATCCCCGCGCAGGAACATGTATATCACGAGATGGCCGAAGACGCTTTGCCCGACTTTTTTGTCAATGTCCCCTGCCGCGAGTGCAACGGCAGCCGCCTCAAGCCCGCTGTCAATGCTGTCACCCTCAACGGCACGCCTATCACGGACGTGTTAGCCATGTCTGTTGAAGAGGCAGCCGCCTTCTTCAACGCGCTTGAACTTCCCACGCGTGAGGCATTCATCGCCGCCGAATTGTTAAAAGAGGTGCGCGGGCGGCTCGGGTTCCTCCTGCGCGTCGGGTTAGGCTATCTCACGCTGGCCCGTTCCGCGCCGACGCTCTCCGGCGGCGAATCGCAGCGCATCCGGCTCGCCAGTCAAGTCGGCGCAGGGCTCCGCGATGTGACTTACGTTCTCGATGAACCCAGCATCGGCCTACATCCCCGGGACCACGCCGGACTGCTCGCAACGCTCATCAACCTGCGCAACCAAGGCAACACCGTCGTCGTCGTGGAACATGATGAGGCGACGATGCACATCGCCGACTGGATAGTCGATTTCGGACCCGGGGCAGGCCTAAAGGGCGGCACCATCACCGCAATGGGCACCCCAGCACAAATCCGCGACGAGAGCGATTCCCTCACGGCACAATACCTGCGCGGGGACAAGCAGATAGTGCAACCCGCATCGCGCCGGCCCGGCAACGAAAAGTGGGTGCAAATCTGCGGCGCGCGCCAAAACAATCTCAAAGGCATTCATCCGAGAATCCCACTCGGCACACTGTGTTGTGTCACAGGCGTAAGCGGCTCCGGAAAGAGCTCGCTCATCCACGATATCCTCTACAACGCGCTCGCCCGCGACTTAATGCGCGCAAAGACGGTACCGGGGGCATACGAAAAGATTCAAGGGCTGGTCCTGACAGAAAACCAATCGCGAGGGACAGGTGTCCCGCGCGCTACCGGAAACGAAGCCATCGTCGCAAAAGAGAAAACGGTACCTGTCTCGGAGGTGATTGACAAAATTATCCACATCGACATGGCACCCATCGGGCGCACGCCCCGCTCCAATCCCGCTACCTATACGAAGGTGTTCGACGCAATTCGCGCCTTCTATGCCACCCTACCCGAGGCCAAACTGCGCGGCTATAAACCCGGACGGTTCAGTTTCAACGTCACCGGCGGCAGATGTGAAGCGTGCAGCGGAAACGGCGCGAAAAAGGTGGACATGGGCCTGCTCTCCGATGTCTGGGTGGAGTGCGAATTGTGTGAAGGACACCGCTACAACAGCGAGACGCTCACCGTCACATACAAAGACAAAAGCATCGCCGATGTACTAGAGATGGATGTTGATGTTGCCCTCGCGCACTTCGCTGACATCCCCAAAATTGCTAAACCGTTGCAGCTGCTCCACGATGTCGGGCTAGATTACATTAAACTCGGACAACCCGCGCCAACGCTCTCCGGCGGTGAAGCACAGCGGATTAAATTGTCCCGCGAACTCGCCAAACGGAGCACAGGCAAGACGCTCTATCTGCTCGATGAACCGACAACAGGACTGCACTTTGACGATGTCAATAAGTTGCTCGCTATCCTCCACCGGCTCGTCGAGGCCGGCAACACCGTCATCGTCGTAGAACACAACCTTGAAGTCATTCACTCCGCCGATTATCTTATCGATTTAGGCCCCGAAGGCGGCGTGAACGGCGGTAACATCGTCGCTGTCGGCACACCGGAGGAAGTCGCCGAAGTCCCTGAATCTTACACCGGACAGGCACTCCGCGGCTCTTTCGGCGTTCGCAATGAGCACAGGGACTTACGTCATCCGTCATCAACGTTTTCGGGCTCCAATGTTGGGGATGTTTGGGAGCACGGTGCTATCGTTGTGCGCGGGGCTGAGGAAAATAACCTTAAAAACATTGACATTGACATCCCGCACGGCAAACTTACCGCCCTCACCGGTGTAAGCGGCTCCGGCAAAACCTCACTCGCATTGGATACCCTCTACGCCGAAGGGCAACGCCGGTACATTGAGACGCTGAATACCTACGCACGGCAGTTTATCGGGCAAATGGAGAAACCGAAGGTAGCGAAGATTGAAGGTTTGTCCCCAGCCATCGCCATTTCGCATACGAGCCCCACTCAGAATCCACGCTCCACCGTCGCAACGATTACCGAAATCCACGATGGACTCCGCACCCTTTATGCCAGATGGGGACAGCCGCGCTGCCCCGCTTGTCTGGAACCGGTGCGTCCCCAGACCGCGCAGGAAATCGCCGATACGGTGTTTGAAGAAATGCACGGCAACCGCGTCGATGTTCTCGCACCCCTCACCAATTATCGGCTGCACAGCCCAAACATCGGCATGGATATTGATGGCACCCCCGGTTTAAAAGCCAACGAGGATTACGAAGACGCATTTCGACGGCTGCAAAAGGAAGGGTTCGCGCGCGTCCAAGTCAACGGCAAACTGCACCGCCTCGATGAAGCACCAGCCCTCCACAAAGGCATCCGACAGGAAGTGTTACTTGTCATCGACCGGGTGGAATTGGTGGATATAGAGAAAAGCCGTTTCACCGAAGCAGTAGAGCTCGCACTAAAACAAGGCCACGGGTTTGTTATCTTTAAGAGCAGCACCCAAAAGGAAACGGCATCGCACCAGGGAAGCAGCCGAACGCCTCGCGACATACAAAAAAGCGAACACGCTGTCTGCCCATCTTGTGGCAATAATTTCCCGCAACTCACGCCGCGTCATTTCTCCTTTAACAACAAACTGGGCGCGTGCACTCATTGCGACGGACTCGGCAGACGCGCCTCCCTGACGACACTGACGAAGACACTCGCCGGGGAACCGCCAGAGAACTGCCTTGAATGCGCCGGCAGCCGACTCCAACCCTTCCCTAGCCATGTTAGGTTCTGCAAGAAAACCATCGCCGAAGTGATGAACATGTCCATTACGGAGATTCTCCAATTCTTCGACGAAAGAATCAAGGGAATTGCGGCGGAGACTCGCAACGCAGAGGAGATGACTCCTACCGTGACGGAACTCACCGGGCCAGTCACCTCCCGAGCGACGCATCCGTCCCTTCACGCGCATACATCGCCGGAATTTGAGGCAGAGATTCTTCGCCAGATTCAGACACGGCTCCGGTTCCTTGACGATATCGGGCTCGGCTACCTGGAATTAGAACGGCCGGCACCAACGCTCTCCGGCGGCGAAATCCGCCGCATTCGGCTCGCCAGCCAACTCGGCAGTGGACTCACCGGGGTTACCTACATCCTCGATGAACCGAGCATCGGGCTGCACCCCCGCGACCAGGAGCGGCTCATCGCCGCGATGAAGGCTCTGCGCGATATCGGCAATAGCGTCATCGTCGTCGAACACGATAGAGACACGATGCTAGCGTCAGACCATCTTGTTGATTTCGGGCCGCGGGCAGGCGAACACGGCGGTGAAATTGTCGCAACCGGCGAACCGCAGGCATTCACGGCCAGTGGAAACGTAGCGGGGGACAAGTTTCCCTCGCGCTACGGAATCGGGGAAAACGGAAACCGTTCACTGACGCACGCCTACCTCGCTGATGCGTTGGAGATTCCGGTGCCGAAAACTCGGCGCAAAGGTACGGGCAAGGCACTCACGCTCACCGGTGTGCAGACAAACAACCTGAAAGACATTGATGTCGCGTTTCCGTTAGGCATGCTCATTTGTGTGACAGGCGTTTCCGGGTGTGGGAAAAGTTCACTTGTCGATGGGACACTTCGGCCCGCGCTGGAAAACCGACGCACTGTCCAGACTAGCGATGCGGATGCCGAATTTGATTTTGAACGCTACCGGCGGGCCCTGGCAGAAAAGCACCAGCAGGGAAACCCTGTCTATCGAAACATCCGAGGCGTGTCCGCAATCAAGCGGCTCATTAACGTAGATCAGAAACCGATTGGCGAGACACCGCGTTCAAATCCGGCAACCTACACCGAGTTATTCACCAAAATCCGCGCGGTGTTCGCCGCACAGCCGGAGGCGCGCGCCCTTGGTTTTGACAGGGCCCGGTTCAGTTTCAATCTCAACTACGGGCAATGCGAGCGATGCGATGGACACCGGTTCAACCGCATCGAGATGCACTTCCTCCCCGATGTCTGGATGCCGTGCGAGGCGTGCGGCAGCACCGGCTACAACGCTGAAACGCTCTCGGTGAGGTATAAAGGCAAAAACATCGCCGAGGTGTTGCAGTTGACGGTGGGGGAGGCACTTGAGGTGTTCAGGGATATTGACAACATCCGGCACCCGCTTGAAGTCCTCGCCGCCGTCGGGTTGGACTATCTGCAATTAGGACAATCGGCGACAACGCTTTCCGGCGGAGAGGCACAGCGCGTCAAACTCGCCAAGGAGCTCTCGCGACGGAACATCGGCTCAACGCTTTACATCATGGATGAACCGACGACAGGATTACACTTTGACGATGTCCAGAAACTGCTGAAAGTGCTGAACCGACTCGTCGATGCAGGCAATACGATTATCGCCGTGGAACACAACCTCGACGTAATCAAAGCCGCCGACTGGGTTATCGATTTAGGACCGGAGGGGAGCAAAGGCGGCGGCTACATTGTCGCCACCGGCACACCGGAAGAAATTGCGGCGGTGGCGACATCGCACACGGGCCGGTTCCTACGAGAGGTGCTATCGTGAGCGCGCTGGACTACTACGCCCTCTTAGAGATTGATAGGGACGCGACAGCGGCGGAAATTAAACAGGCATTCCGCAACCTCGCGAAACGCTACCATCCCGATAAAAACCCAGAACGCGCCGCCGCGCGAATGTTTCGCCGCATCTGGCGCGCCTACACCGTCCTGCGCGATGCAAAGCAGAAAGCTGACTACGACAGAATGCTCCGCGCAGCAGAGAGAAAATCGCTCGCCGGACATCGAACCGCCTATAGCAACCTGAGCGATACCGAGGCAGCAGTGGAAGTGCTATTTCAGGCACTGCTCCAGCGCAACTATGAGACAGGAATTTCGCTCTATGAACAGCTGCTGCAGCACTTAGCGGAGAAAGAGGGAGTCGGAAACCTTGATGCGGTGTTGAGTTATGAGGAGAGCCGCGACTGCGAATTCCTCGTCGCCGAAGCGTATGAGAAGATTGCGTTTCAAAAGCGGGGATGCCCTGGGCGCGTCGGCACCGCAGGAGACAGGCCCCCGCGCTACTACTGCGAACGCGCAATGGCGATATATGAATCCCTGCTCGCCGCCGAAGCGCAGCGTCCCTGTTTCCGGCACTTCACTCGAGAAGTTAAGGAACGCTTGAAAACGATATATCTGTTCCATTTCAGCGTAGAAGGACACCGACACATCGGGAGCATCCCACTCGAAAAAGTGCAGGCGTTACATCTGCCGAAACAGGAAACGGCGTGGATATACAAAAAAATCGCGGAATTCTATGTCGAAATCAATCGGTTACCGGAGGCACGCGAGGTGTTGCAATTAGCGTTTGAGGTGTATCCTCGCCTCGCCGGTGCCAAAAAGATTTCTGAAAAATTGAACATGGTTCAACGCGCAAGGGACAAACCCTCGAGGTCGCGCGCGGCGAAAACGCCCCCGGCCCCTAAGGTAAAGGTGAGCAAGGAGAATATCATGCAACACACGAAACGCTCTCTCGCAGAGACATACCAACACGATGGATTTTTAACCGGCATCCACGTCGCCGATGCCCCCGATGCAGCGCGCTATCAAGACGCTTACAACGCATTGGAGGCCGAAGTCGGCGCGGAGAAATGCGAAATCGGACTCGTCGATTGGCATTTTGAACATCGCTTTATCTGGGAACTCGCCACGCATCCCAACATTATCGATGTCATTGAAGCACTCATCGGCCCCGATGTCATGCTGCTCGCCACGCACTTCTTCTGTAAATATGGCCCACGCGAGAAGTTTGTCGCATGGCACCAAGACGTAACCTATTGGGGGCTCGAACCGCCGGAGGCAGTCACGGCCTGGTACGCAGTCGATGACAGCGACACCGGCAACGGATGCATGCAAGTGATTCCCGGCAGCCACCGGGACGGCATCCGGACGCACGGCACGTCTGCACGCGATGGGAATCTGCTTAGCATCAATCAAGAGGTGCCGGTTACGGAAGAAGCCGCGGCATCCGCAGCTGATCTGGTGCTGAAAGCCGGCGAAATGTCCATACACCACGGCTCTCTCATTCACGGAAGTCTTCCAAATCATTCCACCCGGCGGCGGTGCGGCCTCACTATTCGCTATATCCCGCCCTCGGTGCGACAGGCGGAAGCGAATTCGTTGAAACGGCCTTGGAAACCCATCCTCCTCCGCGGCGAAGACCGGTGTCATCATTTCACCACGGTGCCGAACCCGTTTTAACGCAATCGGGCGAACCTAAAGGGTAGCTCACGAAACGTAGTCATCGACAACGTCGATGACGGATGGACGGAGAGAGACGTGATTGCACCAGATACGTTATTGAACGCCTCGCGAACAACAAAAATCTACGATGCCATCGTTATCGGCGCAGGCGGAATGGGCAGTGCCGCCGCCTATCACATCGCCAAAGCTGGCGCAAGTGTCCTCGTCTTAGAACAGTTCCAGCGCGGGCACACCTTCGGCAGTTCGCACGGCGAAACCCGCATCATCCGGTTGTTCTACGATAAGCCGTTCTACACCGAATTGATGAAATCCGCCTACGCCGAATGGCGCGCCGTGGAGAAGGAGGCCAGCACGCCGCTGCTGTTCACCACCGGGAGCGTCAGCCTCGGCGTTGCAGGAAATCACTATAGCCTGGCCACCCGTGAGAATTTGGAGACGGCGGGTGTTGCATCCGAGGAATGGGATGCCGAACGCTTAGCGCGGCGTTTTCCGCAATTCCAGGTGCCAAAGGGGATGGACATCCTCTGGCAGCAGGACAGCGGGTTCCTGCATGCAGCCGCCTGCGTCGCAACGCACTTGCAATTAGCAGAACGCCACGGCGCAGACATCCGGGAGAACACACCTGTCACGCGGATAGACTGGCACGCAGATGTACCGCGTGTTGAGACAAAGGACGGGCACTTTCGCGCGAGAAAGATTATCGTAACAACGGGGGCGTGGACAGAGAGGCTCGTCGCCGAATTGAATCTCCCGCTCACCGTGACACGGCAACAGGTCTGCTATTACCGGCCGGCGGATAAAAACAGCCACGCTTACACACCAGAGCGGTTCCCTGTCTTCGTTGAGGTAACCGCGGAGAACGAATTTTTCTACGGCATCCCTGATTTCGGAAAAAACGGCGTAAAAGTAGCGCGGCACGGATGGGGACAGCCTATCTCCCCGGATACCTGCAACCGCACCCCTGATGCCGATTACATTGCGCGGCTCGATGCCTACGTGCAAGAACGGATACCGAGTCTTGGTAAAGCGGCTCACGCGGAGGTGTGCCTCTACACCGAAACGCCGGACGAAGATTTTATCATCGATGCGCATCCCGACTGCCCTGATGTGCTGATTGCCGCCGGGTTTTCTGGGCACGGTTTCAAGTTTTGCGCCCTCGTCGGCCGCATCATGAACGAATTAGCGCAGACAGACAAAACAAGTTTTGACATCAGCCATTTTTCCATTCGTCGGTTTTGGTAGGCGGGCCCTCCGTCCTTAATCTGCCGTATTCCGGTAGGCGGGACCTCTGTCCTTAATCTGCCGCGTCCCGGTAGGAGGGTTCTCCTGGTCCCGAGGCGTCTCGGTAGGAGGGTTCTCCCGGTCCCGATAGTTGAGATGTATCAAGCCCGGACAGATTTTGCCATCAGCCATTTTTCTATTCGTCGGGTTATGTCCAACAATTAAGTTGCCAAATGGCAAAGAGATATGTTATACTAAATGAACCTGAGTCGTTCGGGCTCGCCTATGGGTGGGCGGCCAAACATGTCAAGACCCGAGGAACTCATCTAGTTCCCCTACAGCGGTAAGACAAATCAACCGCATTTGGTATGAGCATGATGCAAAACTCAAGTTCATGAAAAAGAGGGCCCCTAAAGATGGAACCCAAATAGAGTGAAAAGAAAGGTACCCCTGCACAGAAGCAGAACTGCCGTATGCGGAGCAACTGCACTGGCGCGCCCACAACATCCCGCCAAACGGCAGCGTGAGCGAGGACTATTATCGACTCTACATTAAGAGCTTCCCCTTCCAGAACGCCAAGCATCCGCAGAACTGGTTCCGAGATGGATATTACCGGTTGCAAGCGCACGGTTATGAATACCTCGGCTGGCAGTTGTTGCTGCCGCCACACCCCGATGCGGAGCACTACATCGCCGATTTGACACTCCCGGCACCGGACGAACAGCGAGATTTTGACGCGTTGATGGCAAGTCTTTACACGCTTTGCATTGACTCGCTGAACATCGCGGAACTCAAAAAGTTGGTTCCGGTTGAACAACGGCGGACGTTGGCGAGTAAGGACACCCTCGCTTGTTTCCTCGAGATTCTGTCAGACCGGCAGGCTGCCCTTCGAGATTACTGCTATTTTATGCTGGAACTTCACCGGTTACGCCGCGCTAGTCCAGCGTATCGCAAAAGTAGCAACTACCCACAGATTGCCGACGACTTCGGCGTTGACAATCGGAGCCTGCAGAAAGTCTTCGCGGGCATACTCACGCAGGCGAGTGCCCTCGTCAGTTATTTCTTTTCGCTGGTGACATCCCGCACCCTCGGCGAGAAGACGCTTGAAAAACGGTCTGGAGATTGACAGGTAAACACTATGGACAAACGAACAAAAATCATTCTCATCGCCGCTATCGGCATCGCGCTACTTCTTATCGCGCGCTTCCTCTTCATTCCAAGCGGTTCAGAACGGACAGTAGAAGCACCCGCGCCACCGCGGGAAGTCACGCCGATACCGTTACCGCCGCCGACACCCTCAACCATCGCTGTGCATGCAAAATTGCCCATCGCGGATGTGAAGGAGGTCGCGGCCTCTGCACTCGGCGACTTTCTCCGCAAGCCCATCCAGCGCGAAGACACCGTCAAGGGCATCACTATTGAGTCTTTCGTCAACCTCATGCCGGGCACGATGACGATGACGGGCGCACCCGACAGCACCATCTCGGTGCAGCTGCCCTTTCAGTTTAAGGGCTGGGCCCGTGCATCTAAAAAGGTGCTCGGAAAAGTGATTCGGAAGCGCGAGAATTTTACCGGCAAGGCAACCGCGACGCTAACCCTCAAATTAAGGCTCAATTCGGATTGGAGCATTCAGCCGGAAAGTGAACTTGACATTATAATTCAGGAGGCAACACTCCGCTTCTGGGGCATCCCCATCTCCATTCGGGGCATCTTTACGCGATTGGTGGAAGATGTCGTCGCCCCGAAATTAGAAGAACTGATTGTGACTTACATCGCCCGGGTCGATGTCAAAACGCGCGTCGCGAGCGTATGGGAACGCCTCCAAGAACCCACAAAGGTGCGAGATGAACCGCCTATCGTCCTTGTCATGGAACCGCTAGAAATCGCCTCGCAACACCTGTCAGGGAACGAGGAAACCGTCTTCATCAGCCTCGGCATAAAAGCCTATATTCAGGTGCTCATCGGGGATATCGCCGCAGCGCAACTTGAAGGCGCACCATCCGAACAGAAACCCCTGCCAGACTTACAATTCGTGGACGCGCTTGAATCGGGATACCACATTCTCGCGCCTATTGAAGTCGCCTACACTGCCATTGAAAAATTGGCGGAACCGCATGTTGAAAAGGCACATGACTTGAAAGGCATTGAGACGCACGTTGAAACCTTGTCCCTTTACGGCAGCGGAAATCAACTCGTCGCAGGAGTCGCCTTCAACATGCCCGCCTTTGACGCACGCGGACAACTCTACCTCCTCGGAACGCCGGTATACGATGCAACGGCGATGTCCATCGCTGTCACCGAATTCAACTACGCGCTGACGACGCAAAGTCTGCTTTTGGGGTTTGCCGAAGACATCGGCGAGGGCATCTTTCCAAACCTACGGACAACAGTTGAGGACAAACTGGTTTTCTCACTAGAAGAACGGTTGACAGATTTACGAGAGATGTTAGTTCGTGTCATCGAAAACCGAAAGATCGGCTCCTATGTTACCTTGCACGGCACAGTCGATTCGGTTACCCCGGAGGCACTCTATTTGACGCAAGAGGGCTTGCGCGTGCCGTTCCGTTTGCAGGGCAGTCTCTCCTGCGAAGTGCACCTCGGTGTAACACAGTAGGATAGCCTTCCCTGTCTTGATATTCCCCGGTAGGAGAGACCTCCCGGTCTCGATGTCCCTTGGTAGATGCTGATTATTGCAGAGCGATTTGGTTCTCTCCCAAAAGGGACGGTGACATCGCGCTTGAACACGTTCCATCAGCGGTTGCGCGAGTATCTGTCGGAAGCACCGTCCGAATTGTACGGTGCAGGGTCTCACGTTCTGCATCCGTTACATGCTCCTGTCTGTTTTTGGCAAGGACATCATCACGTGTCGCGCAATCTCTGCGCGAGACAACTTTCTTTTTTGTAGGAAACCTACAAAACCGCGCGGCTCGCAACCGCGCATCACCGTAGGACGAGGGCCGTTACGGTCACGCCTACAGAAAATGTGCGTGTGTCGCCCCGCGTAAACACGGTCACGTCTACAGAAAATGTGCGTGTGTCGCCCCGCGTAAACACGCTACCTTACTTTAACTTTGTCCTCTCTGCAGCCTCGCTGCAGAGATGTCCACTGTCCCTCGCCATGCAAGGAGAATGCTCATGAACCGAACACTCGTCATCGCGATCGGCATCATTCTCGCGCTCTGCCTCGGCTGGCACTTTTATGCCGAATGGAACATGGCGCAGTTTGATGCATCGCTACCACAACCACCCGAGCCAGAACCGCAGCAGGTCGCCAATACCGAGGTGTCCGAACAGGAAACCGAGGCCGCCGGCCACTGGCACGGTGACGAATGGCACGCCGAACCGCACGAAGCACCTATAGGCACCTCGTCAGAAATCGCCCCAGGCATCTATTCCGATTTCTCCAACTTCTCTGAAGAAAAACTGCGGGAAATGGCAGCGCAATACTGGCGACAACTCGGCGTACCACCACCGCCGGAGGGATACACCTACATCTGGGACGATGACCTGCAACACGAACTCGGCATCACCGCACGCCGAGATGCAAACGGAGAACCCATCTTACACCCAGAAGGAGACCCCATCTTCGACGTGAGACTTGAACCCGGGTTCCGACCGACACCCGAACAGTTCGCACACTACGAAGAAATCCGTATTGAGGCGAATCGCTTAGCTTCATCAGACCCGCGGCTGCCCCATCTCTTAGCACAACTGAGACAGATGGAACGGGAATACATCGGTGACATTCCGGTCATCTACTCAACGAACTATTTTCCGTCCGACTGGACAGAAGAGCAGAAACGCGATAGGGATCGGCGCACCACCGAGGAGGGAGCGCGCCTCAAATACGCCGAATATCGGAAGATGGGGCTCGACTACCTCATCCCCGACGAATATCGTTAAGGAGGTTCATGATGAAAACGTTAACAGTCCTCATTCTCACACTGGGCTCCCTCCTTTTTCTTTCTGGGGCCCATTCCGATGTTACATTTCACGAAGACCCACTTATAGTTCCGTCGATGAACTATCGATCCACGGAAGTCACGAGGTGGATAAATCAGGACGGGCGCGTGACGTGGGACCCCAGCCGGGAGCAGCATGTCGCTGTCTACGCGGAGGCCAACGGCATCGGCGAAGGAAAGGCATCGCTTGTCAATTTCTCGTTCAACGGCGGCCCCACCCTCGCGCAATATGATGGCAGCTCGACGAGGATCGGTCGGATATGGCTCACAAACGGGTTCTTCGGCTTCTTCAAAAAGCAGAAGTATCAGGCAGAGACAAGCGGAAAAGAAATCCGCGTCCGAAAGGATGTCACGCTGCCGGATTCAAACAGAAACCGAAACCTGCAACACCCGAAAAGCAAACGCAGGTATCCGCGGTAGAAACCCGCGCACCACAACCGAAACCGCGGCGCGAACGCCCTCGTCCACAACCGCAAACAGAGAACCGCCTTGACAACGACTTCTATCGGATAATTATTGACAACAACCTGTTCCGCCCGCTCGGATGGAGACAGCCGCGAAAAAACAACCCCGCCTATCAGCTCCTCGGAACGTTAACAAATAGCGATACGCCCGCGCGGGCCATCCTGCAAGACAGCGCAACGCGACGGACGCACATCGTCTCCGTCGGTGACACCCTCGGCGACTTTCAGGTTACCGATATCCAACCTCGGCGCGTGACACTGAAAAACGGAAATCAGCATGTCAGTCTCCCGCTTGACAACACGCTCCTGATTAACCCAAAACCGGAATATCGGCATCCGAGAGAATAGGAAAACCGATAGCGCGCAACACCGCACAACCGATAGAGAACCACATGTGCAAACACATCGTCGTCTGTTCGCTCATCTCCCTTGTCCTTACCAGCATATTCTTCCGTAACATAGAGCGATTCAGTTTTCCCCTCTGTCGTTTGTGCTCGTCTGATGCTCTGGAGAACCTATAGGTTTCCAGAACTTCGGGAGAGCTTGACTTGTAGATGCTACCGGGGAATATCAAGACAGGGCGGGCTCGCCTACTGCATTAAATCCAACTATACACCGCCGAACGCAACACCAGACTCAACAGCGGCCAGAAACAGCCCATCAACGCCTCACCGAGCACCAAACCGATAAAAAACGGCACCGCACGCCGATACGCATTCACGCCGCCGTGCCGAAGGATAACCCACTTCGTTACCATCGCGAGGAAAAGCGGAAACCAAATCACATCTGTCGTCCCCGGCGCAACGCCGATGACATACCCCGCCGGATGCAACGGACACCACACGAAACGCGAGCGGAGGAACATGATGCCCAAATTCGCCGCAAAAGCGAGGCACAAAACTGATGTCGCCAGCCAATCCGTCGGTTTCGGATTCACCAGCCATGATGAGAGGAAGTTGTATGTATCCGCACCGCCCGCATGAATTTGCTCGGAACCCGCGGCGACACCCTCCCGGTAAATCGCATACGGATAGAGAATCAAACTTGACAAAATCCCGACGAGACTCGCAATCACGAGCACGATGAACATCGTGCGGTTGCGAATGCCGGTGCGTTCCGCAAGCTTGAACGCCTCCAGTTGCTCTGGCATAGGATGTGTTCGGAAAGAGGCGTAACTCGCACCGCTCAGCCAATTCAGCAGCGAGAGCATCGTGAGGTTCCCCGGCCTCAAACGCCGCGTCCCAAGCAGCGAAATCATCATATATTGCGGTGTCAAATAGCCGATGGCGTGTATCGGCGGGCCCAGTTCCGCGCGCATCCGCGTCAACCCGACAACAATCATCAGGTAAATCGCAATGAAAATCGCGAACGCCCACACCGACATCCCGCCACGCACACAGAATATCGCCAGCAAAAGCAGAGAGACACCGAGCGTTATCACCGCGCTGCGATGCGAGAGTGCCTCCGTTTTCGAGGTTTCGCGATGCGGACGAAATACCTGCGATAACACAGATGCAAAATGCTTGCGCGCATGCCAGCAAGCCATCGCCAGAAGCGCAAGCAGCGCACCAGCACCTTGTTCACCGAAAAACGGGTAACCCTGAAACGTCGCCACACCCGCCATGCTCCCGAAGAGCAGCTGCCCCTTTTTCATGAAATAGAAGAAGGTACAGGAAAACGCCAAATCCAACGGCAAAATGAACGAAAACCCTAGCAGATAGGGATGGAATCGGAGCGGGGTGCTGCCCATCGCGCTCCACGGCTTCTGTGTGAAGTAAATATTCAGATCATACTTTCTCACAGGAATTTCCGGCAGCACCGGAAAAAAGAACTGCAACCCGTTAAGCAGGTTTATCCCGGCGGCGATTCCAAAACCGAACCACAGCAGACGGTTTTTGAAAATGCTACGGCCCGCAGTTATCTCCAGCGGAATTTGGATAATCGGATACGCTAGCTTTTCGTTCTCCAACCACTGCTTGCGGATAAGCGAAGTGAGGCATAAGAAAATCAGCATCAGCAGGAAAATCACGGCAGACCAGGACAAAATCGGCACAATCCAATACTGCAGGTATCCTTCGGTAAAGAAGTTCACCTCGCCTTCGTAGAAATCGTGGACAACCCTCGGGTCTTTCACCACGAGCCATTCGGGGAGATGATGGAACAGCAGTGCCTCCCAGTCATTCTCCGGCGTAGCGAAACGGAAGGCATACGGGATGAGCCCCATCAAGCGCGGGATGCAATCGTGGCCCGAAAAGGCACTGCCGACAGCGAGCATAGCGTAGACGATGAGCAGGTCGCGCTGTTGCAACGCGGCGCGCGGAACGATGCGCTGCACGCCGAGGTTCAGCACCGTAATCATCAAAATGCCGAACATGACGTTTACCGACATGGCGACAGTGGTAAGATGCGCCGTATGCCAGATCATCTCCACGTAGGCGATCCAATAACTATTCGCAATGATGAGGACTGCGCCGATGAAGACAGCGCGTTTCGCAATGGCGTGTCCGGTCTGTGGTACGGTATTCTGCATTGTTTTCTAGGCGATTTGGGAGTCGCATCACGTGTTTTGAGAAGAGGTAATGAATTTTTTTCTTGTTGATTTTCCTAAGAATATGATATACTAAAAACAGGAAGGATGTCAAGAGAATTGCCGCCGCTTAACTCAGAAATTCCTTGACTTCCACACGATTTTAAGGTATAATTTAATAATCATTGAACGCTATAGGAGATGTGAAGAATGGAATTAACGTTTCAAAAAGAACCCCTCTTGCGCTCGCTACAAGTGCTACAAGGCGTTGCAGGTGGCCGCAATACCTTACCGATTCTTTCAAACGTCCTTATCAAGGCGGATGAAGGAAAAATTGAATGTATCGCCACTGACCTCGAGGTAGGCATCCGCGTCAAGGTGGATGGGACTATCAGCGAAGAAGGTGCTATCACCGTTTCCGCCAAAAAATTAGCGGACATTGTCAAAGAGCTGCCAGCCGAGGACATACGCCTCACCACTACCGCGAACGACCGGGTGGAATTAGAATGCGGCAACGGCGTTTACAAAATCATTGGCCTGCCCGATGAAGAATTCCCGCAACTGCCCTCGATTGACGGTGAGGCACTGAACATTGATGGCGCAACACTGCGCGGCGTGCTCGCGAAAACCGAATTCGCGGCATCCACCGAAGAAGTCCGGTACTTTCTCAACGGCCTCTATTTCAACCTCCTCGAAGATAGGACAGAGGTGGTTGCAACGGATGGCCGACAACTCGCGCTGGCGCACTGCGCCCCGCTCACACCCCCGGAAGGCGTAACCGGGTTCATCGTGCCGCTCAAAGCCGTCCGCGAAATCGCCAAAACCTTCTCCGATTCGGACGCGGTGAACGTCTCCATCGCTGAAAACCAGATCTTGTTCTCCGATGAGAACGCGACGCTGACAACGCGGTTGGTTGAAGGAGAATATCCGAAGTACGAGAAAATTATCCCCGAACCCGATACGACAGAGGGCCGCACCGTTTTACATCGCGAATCGATGCTGAGAGCCACACGCCGGGTCTCCTTGTTGTCCAACCCGAAAAACTACTCCATCTGCTTGGAGATTAACGAGGAAGAGCAGAACATACGGATTTCGGCGAAGACACCGGAACTGGGGGAAGCACACGAAACCGTCGCCGTGGAATCTTGCACGAAAAGTGTGCGGATCGGGTTCGATGCACGCCTGCTCATGGAAGCACTCTCGCACATTGACGCGGAAAATATCCAACTGGAGTTCTCCGGCGAGTTGAATCCGGTCGTGGCGAAGCCCGCGGAGGAGCCGGGGCATACGTGTCTCATCATGCCGATGCGCTTGGAATCGTAAACGGCGCACGGCACACCGCACCGGCTATGAGCGATAAGGACGGATATGAACGATATCCGTCCTTATCCGAAAGAAATGCCTTGGGCCGACAATTCACGAGATGTTCAAACTGCTCGGCGGGGTGGCATACACGCACCCATGCGCGAGCCGCCTGAGGATATATGCTATGAAAACCGTGACGAAAACCGCTTTTGACCCGGCCACCGGGCAAGAATACCAGATAAAACTACCGGCACCTGAAGAAGTCAAAACGGCCATTCTCGATCTGGAATTTCCGCATGAGGGAATGACGGTTGGGGAAGCAGCGGTAACATTGGCTGATACCTTTCAATTGTCGCGCGAACAGCGAGACGCGAAGAACCGGGCGGGATACAAAACGTTCCGCTACGATGTCGTCATGCCTATCTTTAAGAAGTTGGCGGCTGAAGGGACGTTAGAGCAACCGAGAGGGCCCTATACCCCCTATGTCCGTGCTGAAACCGTGCCGTTCTCGCCGAATCCGGACCCGCAGGTCTCTGTTTCTATTGAAGAAATTTACCAACGGCTCCGCAAGGAGTTGTCGGCGGACCTGGTCCAAATCATCAGGGACTGCTTAGCACCCTACGAAAAACGCTTTGACAAAGTTGATGCCGAATTCAACAAAGTTGATGCGCGCTTTGACAAAACGGATAATCGGTTCGATCAAGTGCAGAAGGAAATCCGGACCCTCGCTGTAACGATTGAGAGATTAAGCACCGAGGTCGAGTGGATGAAGCGGATAGTGCTTGGGATTGGCGGGGCTATCCTCCTCTATATCATCAAGACAATTTTCTTCGGGTAGGTTCAATCCGCGGGCACGCCCGCCGCGCGTTAAAAAAAGCGAACACGGTGGGCGCGCGGGCAACGCGCACTCACCAAAAATCAGGAGTTCGTGCCGTTAATCGCAATGGCACAAACCGTCGATATCCCAGATCCGGCTCTCCGTGCTGTTATCCAAACCGCGCTCGGTAAGGCAGAGGGGCCCTTCACATCGGCATTGAGACGAACCGCGGCCGCGAAGAAACGAACGCTATCACCGCGGAGGAAATGGCAGCCTTGACGAGCCTGAATGGCAATGATGCCAGAGTGATTCAGTTCTCCCCCTTCTGTAGTTTGAGATTTCCCGATCTCAAACAAATGTTAGTGAGGAAATAGGGCTCTTGTGCAATGTAGTTCACAACCTATGTTCCACTAGATAAGGAGACTCCTGAGTGCACAACAAAACTTTCAACCTTGACAACCCTGAAAACGGCGATTATGATAAAGCTATCGCGGCCTTCGACGAGGCAATCCGGGTGAACTCCGAGAATGCTGAAGCCTACAAGTTCAGAGCATCTGCCTACGCGGCCAAAGGGGACCATGATAAGGCTATCAAGGACTTCACCAAGGCCCTTAGCATCGACCCCAACGATGCCACAACCTATAGAGAGAGGGGATACAGTTATTCGCACAGAGGCTATTATGACGGGTCTATCAAAGACTACAATAGGGGACTTCAGATCGATCCCAACGATGTTGGCCTCTATAATAACAGGGGATTCGCTTATGCTGCGAAAGGCGAATCCGACAAGGCCATCGCCGATTATAGCAAGGCTATCGCTCTCCGGCCCAACTATCCCACTGCCTATATTAACCGGGCGTATGTCCACTCGCGCGAAGGCGATTATGGGCTAGCTATTGAAGACTGCACCAAGGCCCTCAGCATCAATCCCGACTATGCAACCGCCTATACTAGAAGGGGATGGGCCTACGCTTTTAAAGGCGAATCTGACAAGGCTATCGTAGACTTCAACAAGGCTATCAGACGCAATCCCAACTTTGCCACAACTTACGATGGCATGGGGTATACCTATGCCGCCAAGGGCGATTATGACAGTGCCCTCCGGAACTACAACAAGGCCATCAGTCTCAAGCCTAACCACGCCCCACTCTACGTCAGCAGAGGCGACTTATATCGCGTGATGGGTAAGCGCATGAGAGCCATTGAGGACTACGATAACGCAGTTAGACGCTGTCCTAACTATCAGACAGACTTCGTTAACCACAAAATGTACAAGTTCATTAAAGGCCAGGATGCGGTTAACGGGGCTATTAACCTATTGGCCAGCGTAATTGGCATTCCACAGGGTAAAAACCTTGCCGACTTTTTGATCCATATGATTGACAATCCAGATAAAAATCCTGCAGGCTTCTACTATGCCGGAGTGCACGCACTATTCCAGAACGATGGGGTTTCGGCTGCGAGATGTTTCAAACTAGCTATGAGTTTTGGATACGAAGACTCAGCTAAGATCCAGCAACATCTTGAAAATCTCGCGAATCGGACATAGCGGACTGAGGTTCCTTTAGCCTGCCTACCATCACGAAACCTGCTGCAGAAGAACCTACCCCAGGTTTTGGGGCAGGTTCAATAGCATCCTACGGTTTTTTAGACGCGTTTTAGTATACGATACAACGCCTCGCGCGACTCCAAAGTGCTCTGGTAGTTTTTATGAGCAACGACGACGAGCATTGCCTTTGCACGGCTCATGCCTGTATAGAGAAGCCTGCTCAGGTGTTTTTCGCGAGGAATAGCAATGCCGCCTTCTAAAACAACCATATCCTCGTTGTCTGGAAGAACTAGGAGAACCACATCGCTTTCCAGCCCCTGGAAGTCATAGACATCGCTGTACCTGAGCGTATTCCTGAGAGAGGAACCGCTAGGAATCACAACCCCTTCCGCGTACTTAAGATCTGCCTCTGAAATTTCCCGTATGTTGCGAGGTTTCCAACCAGCGTACTCGCGCGCGGTATCAAACTCGTTGCCGATGCCACTGGACAGCAGGATGATTTGCTCAGGATGGAAATTTGCATCTTGCCAATTAGATAGAAAATTCTCCAACAGATCTTCCAAATCTTCCTGCGAATTGAAGTATTTGATTTGAACGTGCGGCCCGTATACACCAGACCTCGGCGGAACTTCAATGTCAACCAACATCGCAACTTTAGTGGCTATCTCCTCTGTATTTCGGCAGTTGGTTTCCAGCCGGTCGTTGGCCCAATAGAGTCCAAAGTCCGCCAGCACATCCGTTCCCTTTCTGCCGAGTTCAGTCGGGTAGACGATATCTTGGTGGGTGAAATCGCCAAACATTGTCCAGCGTCCCCCAGCCAATCCGTCTTTCAGCAGCGCGTCCATCAGTTTAAGGAACATTGGATCGCACAGATTCTGTGCCTCGTCGACAATCAGATAGTCGAAAATGCCCTTCTTGCTCAGGGCTTCAACCGTCTCGTCTACGAACTGTTCCCACTGGTCATCCAGATAACCGAACTTCAGCGAACCTTCGAGATTCGGGGAATTTTCTAATCTCCGCTGGTGCTTCTCCGCAAAAGTTGGATCTGCGAAAACTGAATCTTCACTGAAAGCCCGAAGCGGCAGGGTCGCGGGCGTGCCTGCTACAATCGCACCCCAAAAATTTTCCGCCCAGACCTCAAAACGCTCGCTCAGATTTCGGTTGCTGCACAGTAGGGCGACGATTTCACCCTCCTCGCAACGCTGTTTGGCGAGTTCCATGGCGAGGACGGTTTTGCCGGTACCTGCCGCGCCATCAATCACACAACGGTGATTCTGCTTGGTTAGTTTCAAGCTGTTAAGTTGATCGGTTGTCAACCGCAGCAACAACGCGCGGTAAGTCGCTAATTCGGAAGCGTCTATCTTGTCCGGTTCGATCACCTCTCCACTGCCCTCCAAGGTAGTCCGCAGTTGATCTAGGGACTCCAATGCTTCCCTTGATTTCTCAGGATTAGTACTAAGTAGAGCCCTCACAGATTGTGGCGGCAGCTCGGTGGCATAATCCTTTAACATGTTCCCCAGTTTATCAGGGTTCCGGGCAACATATCTTTCGATTATCAATGCTTCCTGAGGTAGCCTCACGCCCCTGGGGAATTGACCGTCCGTGAATGCCACTGCGCACCCAAGCGAAAGCAATGAATTTGAGGCAAAGTGGGAATCAAATTCATTCTTCAACGCAAACATCGCACTTCGGGACTGTTGGGGCGGCGGTTGAACCTCAACGCGCTGAGGCAGACTATACCATCTCCCTTCGTTGATTTCGTAGCCTCCGCCTTTTGCCTCAAGGCAGATGACAGAGCAGTTATCTGCATCGAGGATCACGAAGTCAATCTCGCGCGGTCTTGCAGGACTTTTGGGATTTTTCACGGATTGTGAATGAAGCACCACCCAACTTCTGGCATGAGGTGCTCTCTTGAGGTTCTCAAAAATGATTTTTTCCGACATCGGAGCATCGTCAGAAATTTTGGGGGGAATCATTTCGGGCATATCCCTAGCTCCTTGTTATATGAAATGAAGTTGAATCGAATCGCGGCCGTAGGTCAAACTCGTCTGAAACTCTGGCACATTGCCAAGCGATTTTGACCGTCCGGGCTCCCGATGTCACTAACACCGGAGAATTGCGAGCCCGAACTACATTGGTATTAATCGCGAGCCTTTCATATTTCAAAAAGACTGCATAAATCAAGGCAACGAATACCACTAAACTTAGGGCGAGAGACAGGCCCTCGCCCTACGGTAAATAGAGGGACCCTACTTCACCTCCGCCCCAGACATCTGCTCCAAGGCCAACAGCAACGCCTGCGTGCCGAGACGGCCGTGCCCCTGCGCCTGAACCGCAGTATAGAGCTGATGCACTAACGCAAGCCCCGGTAAACTCAAATGCATCTTGCGCGCCTCGTCTAAGGCGATGCTCATGTCCTTGATGAAATGCTCCACGAAGAAACCCGGGTCAAAGTCACGTTTCAGGACGCGCGGTGCTAAATTGTCGAGGGACCAGCACGCCGCCGCGCCACCACTAATCGACGACAACATCGTCTCCAAATCCAACCCGGCTTTGTAGCCGTAAAGCAACCCCTCGCAGACACCTATCATCGTGCCGGAGATGGTAATCTGATTGCACATCTTGGTGTGCTGTCCCGCGCCCGCGCCACCTTGATGGACGATGTTCTTTCCCATCGCCGAGAAGAGCGGCATCACCGCGCGCACGGCATCCACATCACCGCCTACCATGATGGAGAGGCGTGCCTCCCGCGCACCGACATCGCCACCCGAAACGGGGGCATCCACTGATAAGACACCCTGTTCCTGCGCCGCGACGTAAATCTCTTGCGCGAGAGAAGGCTCCGTCGTCGTCATATCAACGATGATGCTGCCCCGCTTCGCGCCCTTTAAAATACCGTTCTCGCCGAGGTATACCTCGCGCACATCCGGCGGAAACCCGACAATCGTGAAGATGACATCGGATGCGGCGGCGACTTCACTCGGCGAATCTGCCCACGTCGCGCCCGCTTCAATGAGCGGCTCCGCCTTCGCTTTGGTGCGATTGTAAACGGACATCGCATAGCCCAAATCCATCAAGTGTTGGCACATCCAGCGTCCCATGACACCGGTGCCGATCCAACCCAGTTTCGTTTTGGTGGGTTCAATGGTTAGCATAGCCCTAAATTCCTTTTTTTATCGTCAGGATAGCCGCCGAACGTCCCCCCGGAGGCGCGGTGACAAACAGCGCCTACGGACATTACGACGTTTTCGCGTCTATCCCATTTCTGCTCTATTCAGATGTTTCGTTTGCTTTCAAATCCTTTGTCAACTGGGAACCGAGAACAATGCGCCGATTCCCAAGCGTGGTGGTTCTGTCTTGGCATCCCAAGATATGCAAGTCTTGACAACGGCAAGACGGCCCGGTAAGCCAAGGGCTTCTTCACCGCAGCAACTCAACCAACGCATTGCGACAGACGAAAAAGCGTCAAACTGATATCCAGCGGCATAGCAGAATGCGTCAACGCACCGACAGAGATGAAATTGACACCGGTTGCCGCAACTTCCCGCACCCGTTCCAGGGTGATGCCGCCGGATGCCTCCGTGACAGCTCTGCCGCCAATCTGTTCAACGGCGCGCCGCATGAGCGAAACGGACATGTTATCAAGCAGTAAGATATCCGCACCCGCTTCCAGGGCTTCCTCTACCTGCGCCGCTGTCTCTACCTCCACCTCAATCCTTCCAGTATGCGGGACAACCTCGCGCGCCTGCTGCACCGCATTTGCAATGCCACCGGCAGCGACGATGTGATTATCCTTAATCAACACGCCATCGAAAAGCCCGAAGCGGTGGTTATACCCACCGCCGACGCGCACGGCGTATTTCTGCACAGCGCGCCACCCCGCCGCTGTCTTCCGCGTATCCACTATTTTGACAGTGTAGTCCGCGACAGCGTTAACAAATTGCGCGGTGAGCGTGGCGATACCAGACAGCCGCTGGAGGAAGTTGAGCGCGCTCCGCTCGCCGAGCAGGATTGTCTTCGCACTGCCCTGCACCTCGGCGATTCGGGTGCCTGCAACAACTTCATCGCCATCGTTAACCAGCGCGCGAAAGGCGAGCGTCGCATCTAGCTTCTCAAAAACGCGCGCCGCAACAGGCAGCCCGGCGACAACACCACCGCTCTTGGCAACGATTGTCCCGACTCCCTGTTGAGAAGGCGGAACTGTCGCCTCGGTAGTGATGTCGCCGATGCCGATGTCCTCCGCGAACGCGAGTTCAAGCAGGGCATCTATTGAACGCAGGTTGAGCATGTTTCCGGTCCCTTTTAATTCCCTGTAGACGCGCGTTGTAAGCGCGCAGGCTTGCGGTGCGCTGCAAACCGCCCCTACCGCGGTAACTGCATCTAATACCGTTCCAAATACGGCGTGAGGAACTTCTTCGCGTTCTCTGTCACTTCCCATGCACCCGGCCAGAAGCAGAGATCGATGGAGAACCAGTCGCCATCGTAGCCGGTCTCTTCCATAATGACAGGGATGATTGCGTCAAAGTCAAGCACGCCTTGCCCAAACGGCGCGTGCGTGCTCGTCTCATCGCCGTGCAACGTGTTATCGGAGTCGATAAGGTGGAAGTGCCCAATCTGTCCCTTGAGCTGCCGCGCCAGATCGACTACGCCGTTATCGCCGAGTGTCTCCGGCTCGCCTACCTGCCGCGCGCCGACAACAGCACACATCTGTGCATGGCACGTGTCGAACATCACCTTGAAATTGGGATGAGCTACCGCTTGCGGCATCGCGATAATCTCGCTCGGTTTGTTGAACATGAAGCCGGGCTCAAACTCCCAGAGCATGAGGACACCGTGGTCTTCCGCAACTTGCGCGCAGCGTCGCCACACAGAGACAATCCGAGCCCAGGCTGTCTCCCTGTCTACGCCGGGAATTTCTGCCTCGGCATCGGTAACGGTATCAACGCGGATGGCAGGGGAACCGAGGTCCAAGGCCAGTTGGAGGTTCGCCTTGAACAACTTAAAGTATCTGTCGTCCTCTTGCGCCTCGTCCGTGGCGGGACCGGGGTGCGACCAGAAGTCAGCGGCGAGCCCGGAGACTTCCAAGCCGTGGGAGGCGATGAGTGCTTTGACGGCATCCCGGTCGCTTTTCATCGGGTAGTCGTTGATGTCAATGTGCGGTTTGAACGCGCCGATTTCCACGCCATCAAATTCAAGTTCGCTGAGACGTTTGACGACGGTGTCAAACGGCACGGGGTTATCTTCATAAGGGCCAAAAGTGTAAGCCCAACTACCAATAGACAATTTTTTTGCCATGTTTTGTTTCCTTTCGTTAACTCACGGGCGGATATATGCATCCGTCCTTACAACTCGGTGTACGGTGAGGGACAAACCTTCGCTCTATGATAGCGTATGGTTATGAACGACATCTGTCCCGACGTTACCTTTACAAGCCATCGGAGATGAGCTGCTGAACTGCTGTTTCCAGTTCAAGCGTGATTTTCTCCACCGTCTCTCTTTTCTGAGTGCTATAGATATCGTAACACGCTGCGAGGTTTTTAGGTTCGCCAACCCGGATGGAAGCGATGCGCGGTCCGCGCATTTTCGACGTGCCAAAAACCTCCCTTTCAAATCGGCTAATCACCTCAAGAAATCGTTCAGGTGACGGTTCTTCAGCAACGTATCCATCGGAAATCGCGATAAAATTAATCAACCGTTCCAGATCTGGATAGAATAACTGGAATTTCTGAAGTTGTTGTTCATGCACCTGCCGTTCATACGCCATCATCTGCTCAACGTCTCGGTAGACCTCGGCATCAACGAGGTTTTTCAAGGCACGGACGCGGGTAAGCACATCAGCATCGGAGTGGATGCCCATGATGTTTTCCGCGTGTGCAAGGATATGCTCCTTCAATTCTTGAATTTGCGCCTCCAGGGTTCCCGTTGCAAGGTGCGCGTGATACTCCTTCGTCAGCGTTGACAAAATCTCCACGCCGATTCTGCGCAACCGTTCATAACGTTCAACCGGCGTGCGTTCTGCCGGCGGCAAAATCTCTCGCTCTAATTGCGTGAGCGCGGTGTCAATTGTGTCCCACATATCGTGGGTATAGCCATACTTGATTCCGAGCGGCACGACATAGAGCGGTTTGCCGATGCCCGCCTTTTTCATATCCTCCAGGGCCCAAAAACAGAGTTGTGTGATGCCTCTCTCAAAGCGCATGACGGTGTCATTCTGCCGGGAGATTTCGCCTTCTGCGAAGATGACGAGCGGGCCCGCCCCGTTGACGAGCAGTTGCCTTGTAGTGCGGAACGCGTTTCTATCCGCCGTGCCGCGCACAATGGAATACGCACCGAGGTGTTGCATCAGAAAACTGCGGATTGCCCCGAAACTCCCAGTGTCAAAAGTCTCCCGCGCTGTCATATAGTAAAACGCCTGTGAGAGCCGTTTTGACAAGAGGAACATGACGGCCGGGTCTGCGTGCGCCGCGTGGTTCGGCGCGAAAACCGTCGGGTACCCGCTAGTCGTTTTTAGGCGCGCCATCGATTCCGCATTGATGTCTAGCGTTAGCCCCTTCAGGTACCACCGATTGATGAGCGGCATGACAGCTCGCGCCACCGCCATCGCGAGCGGACTCGGTTTGGGTGCTTTGAAATCTTTAGTGTCCACCGGCACCTCACAAGGCGCGTATCTCTTTTCTGCGCGGTCTGGGCAAATCGCGCGCTACCGTATCGGGACTGGGAGGCCCCGCTTACTCGGCAACCGTCGGCGGGTAGCAGCAAATAATCTCCATCGAAGCGTCACCGGTGCTGACGATTTCATACCCCGATAAGCAGCGCGGAATGAAAACGGATTTGCCACGGCGAAGCGGGACATCATCAAAAGGCCCCTGCAATTTGCCCTCGCCGCCTAATGTGACAAGACAATAGAAGCCTTTGCCGGCGGGCATGCTGAGTGTCGAAGCCACCGTCAATCGGGAACATCCGAAGTATTGTGATGCCGCCTCTGGCACAATCCGGTCTTCGCGGTTGTCACCTTCTTCCCTGACGAGCGCGGGCGTGCGCCGAATGTAGTTGTTGAGATAGTCCAATTCCAACTTATCGAATTCAGCAGCATCGACAGCCAGCTCCCATCCGAGGCCGAGGTGTCCATCTTCTCTGTCATACGGGAAGCCTTCCCACTCGGCGAGAATGTTCCAATCGGTGGGTTCTTGCGGTTCCAAAACGCAGAGCCCTGTGCCAAGCGAATGGACGATGGGGGTGCGTAAGAAGTAGACCTCGCCCACCTTCGGTTCGACGACATGCATCAGGCTGCGCAGCGTTTGCACGTCCTGTGCTTCCATCAAGCGGCGGAAGTCTGCCTTGTCGATAGCTTCCTTCCAGCCTATCCACGCCTTCGCACCGGGGCGTGTACCAATCAAAATCCACGCCTCATTCTTGCCGAACGGCGAGTCGAGGTGTTCCAGCGCAAATTCCGGATTCGGATGCCAGTGGATAGGGATATGCGCCCCCTCACCGACATCAAAAATCTTGAGCAGCACGCCCAAGTCGGTGCCGTATTTAGCGACATGCGCAGTGCCGAGCGTCTCTTCGGGGAACGCGTCCAACAACCCCTTCAGTAGAACCACTTCACCGCTCGGGAGTTGGATACGGCTCAAGCCTTTGTCCGGCGGGTTCTCTCTCCCGGGAGTAATTGCCCGGTTCGTCGAGAAAATCCATTCCTCGGAGTAATAGTCGTCCTTCGGATTTGGTTCGCCCATAAACTCGGCGCGAAGTTTACCACCGTTATAGAAATGCAGGTAGGTATTCGGTGCCAGGGCGATGGGCGCGGCTAACATTGCTTTTAAATCTGTTGGTGATGCCATATTGCTGTCCTTTCCTGATTTTTTATTAGTTTATCACGTTATGCAGAATTTTGTCAAGTTTTGTTGTCAGTCGCGCATGTTGTTTTCACTTTTTTCCATAACCCTCCCACGTCCGTCAATAGCCGTCCCGCGGGCGGTTTTTATTTTCTCTTGACAAACGCGGGCAGAAATTGTAAAATATCTCAGCTATCAGCAGCAGAAACGCGAGCATTCAGACAAATCGCTCTAACGATGAAATACCTCCTGTTCACATTCATGGCAATTTCAACAGTGGCTCGCGCAGTTACAAACCGCGCCTACGGGATTTAGCCCACGCAAACTCTTTCTATTTAAAAACCACAATCAACTGCCGCGCAACCGCATGTTGGGAAGCCGCCCTCGCATGAATAATCAGGATATATCGCCCATTGCGCACGAGAATGCCATCATCTGTCAAACCATCCCACTGCGCAACGTTGGGGCCTGTATAGCAAGGCGCATTCTCAATAAGCCGCCGAACCCGCCGGTCGCGCAAATCGAAGATATCCATCGTAACCAAGGCTTGGACAGCATCCCGCGCGTTCAGGTGATAGGTTATCGTGAGGTGATGCGTATCGGGCGCGAAAAAGACGCGCGGCGAAAGCACCACGTTCTCAATTGTGAGACGGCTAGCACGCGGAACCTTGATGTCGGGTGCCATCAAAGTATAAATGCCCAAGTGATTCATTGAGGTAGTCACGGTGCCATGGCGTGCATCAACCCTGCTGCTCAGCCGCACCCATTTTTTCTCATAGAGTTCCCAAAAATAGATTTGAGGTGTCGCAACCTGACCGGAGAGCAGCATCGCCGCGTTATGCGCAAATCGTAACTGTGCCGGACGTTTCAAAACGAGTTTGTCAGGAGACAGCCGAATAACGCGGACGAGCCGATGAGTTGCCGATAAGGGCGGCCCCGGCGGCGCGATAATCTCTGCCGATATCCGTTGCGGCGTCAAGAAAGCATCCGGCGGAAACACTATCTCTACACCAGCAGGACTACTGAAAGTTCCACCTGCAATTCCGATAGTTTGAGCGGCTGGGACAATTTTAATCCGCGCTGTCCGCGTAATAGAGGGGCCCTCCGCGATAAGCATCCCCTCGCCGACAAACACCGCAGCAAACACGGGTGGCTCCGCCGAAATCTTGCCTAAGTTTCCAGAGAGAAACCAGCGGACAGGCACACGCCGTCCATCGGCTGACACTGACACGAGTCGGTAACTTTTGCCAGAAATGAGCTCGTAGGGCGGTGTCATTTGCGATGCGCCATCAAATAGGCGAATCTCAAACTCGGCAGAAACGGGCAGACACAGTGTTATTGTGAAGATGACGAGTAGGTGCGAGATTTTAATCATTTCATTATTACCGTAGCGAGGGGGGCCTGTCCCCCGCGATGCCTCGGGCAAGCGAAGCATGGCGAGGGACAGTGGACATCTCTGCAGCGAGGCTGCAGAGATGACAAAGTTAAAGTAAGGTAGCGTGTTTACGCGGGGCGACACACGCACATTTTCTGTAGACGTGACCGTGTTTACGCGGGGCGACACACGCACATTTTCTGTAGGCGTGACCGTAACGGCCCTCGCCCTACGAACCTGAGGAGTCAAATAATGAATGCCCTTATCAAATTAGATCCGTTGTTAAAACCTTATGCCGCACAATTGCGCCAGCGGTATGCACACTACCTCCAACGCAAGGCTGAAATTGAGAATGCGGACAGCCAAGGCGGCGGTATACTCGGACAGATAAGCCAAGGGCACCGATATTTCGGATTCAACCGCAGCGGAACCGGCATCTGGTATCGCGAATGGGCCCCCGCAGCGCACGCGCTCTCCCTCATCGGCGATTTTAACGGGTGGGACCGCGGCGCACACACCATGACGCGCGACGAATGGGGCGTATGGCACCTCTTCCTGCCAGATGGACTCCCCCACGGGAGCCGAGTGAAGGTGCATGTTGTCTCCGAACTCGGCGCACGCGACCGGATCCCTGCCTATATTCAGCGCGTCGTGCAAGAAGAAAACGCTGCCTTTGTCGGACAGTACTGGGCCCCGCCAGAACCATATCAGTGGCAGAATGATGTCTCGGAACACGAACGTTCGCGAGGGACAGGACTAGAACCGCCGCAGCAATCGCCAGGAACAGGCCCTCGCACTACGGACCGCAAAGAAGGATTGCGGATTTACGAGGCGCACATCGGCATGGCGCAAGAGGCCGAAAAAGTCGGTTCCTTTACCGAATTTACGCAGCACATCCTCCCCCGAATTAAGGCACTCGGCTATAACGCCGTCCAACTGATGGCAATCATGGAACATCCTTATTATGCCAGTTTCGGGTATCATGTCAGCAATTTCTTTGCGGTGTCAAGCCGATTCGGGACACCGGAGGAGTTGAAGCACCTCATCGATACAGCGCACGGAATGGGGTTGCGCGTCATCATGGATCTGGTGCATAGTCATGCTGTCAAAAATGTTGAAGAGGGTTTGAACCGCTTTGATGGCACCGAGCATCACTATTTTCACGCCGGCGCGAAGGGTACCCACACCGCATGGGATTCTCGCTGTTTCGATTACCGGCAATATGAAGTACTGCGGTTGCTGCTCAGCAACATCCGCTATTGGCTGAAGAACTATCGGTTTGACGGGTTCCGCATTGACGGTGTCACCAGTATGCT
This sequence comes from uncultured Poribacteria bacterium, assembly GCA_958296135.1. Classification (GTDB taxonomy): domain Bacteria; phylum Poribacteria; class WGA-4E; order WGA-4E; family WGA-3G; genus AGPOR5. The sequence continues at coordinate 445,188 of CATQHZ010000001.1, read as the reverse complement.
CTACCGCGACCACGGTATCGGACGGAAATTCACCGGTTACGATGACTATTTCAACACGCACGTTGAACTCGATGCGATTGCCTACCTGATGTTGGCGAATGAACTCATTCACGCCGTAAACCCGAACGCCATCTCCATTGCAGAAGAGGTGAGCGGGATGCCCGGCATCGCGCGCCCGACAGAAGAAGGCGGACTCGGTTTTGATTACCGCCTCGCCATGGGCATCCCAGATTATTGGATCCAACTCCTCAAAGAGAAATCAGACGAAGACTGGCACCTCGGCGACATTTACGGCATGCTGCTCAACCGCCGCGCAGGCGAAAAACATATCGCTTACGTCGAAAGCCACGACCAGGGTATTGTCGGCGATAAGACGCTTGCGATGCAATTGATGGACGCAGAACTCTACGATAAGATGGGCATCTTCTCGGAAAACCCGGTCATCGCGCGCGGAATTGCGATGCATAAACTCATACGCCTCCTCACCTTTAGCCTCGGCGGCGAGGGATACCTCAACTTTATGGGCAACGAATTCGGGCACCCGGAATGGATCGACTTCCCACGCGCGGGCAATAACCACTCATATCACTACGCGCGACGGCAGTGGCACCTCGTCGATGACGATACCCTCCGTTACCAACACCTCAACGCTTTCGACGCGGCGATGCAACAACTCGATGCGCACTTCCATTTGCTAAGCGATACCGAGGTTCAGCTCCTCTTTATTCACGAAGAGGCGAAGCAGCTCGTGTACGCGCGCGGCGGGCTCGTCTGCGTCTTCAATTTCCATCCGACTGCCTCCTATCGGGACTGGCGTATCCCTGTGCCGCAACCTGCCGATTACCGTGTTGTCCTCAATACAGATGACATCGGTTATGGCGGGCAGGGGCATGTGGAAGCGGCGGCGCACTATCCGTGGCAGGATATTTCGATGGATGGGCCGATGGATGGACAGGCGCAGTCAATCCAATTGTATGTGCCTGCCCGCAGCGCGCAAGTCTTGCTCCCGGTTCCGTAGTGCGCGGTTTTGTCCCTCGCCCGCTAGGGTCCCGCCTATTCACCGTAGGGCGAGGGCCGTTACGCCGAAACTTTGTCATCTCTGCCGCCTCGCTGCAGAGATGTCCACTGTCCCTCGCCATGCCCCGTTCGCGAGAGACAGCCCCGATCCCCTTTTTTCACCGTAGTGCGCGGTTTTGTCCTTCGCCGTGCAACGCGCTTCGCAAGCGTTTTCGTCCCGGTCGAGAGCTCGCGAGGGAAACCCTCGGCGATTCGCGATCGCCGGGCCCTCGCGCTACGGGGGCCGGGGTGTTTTTGCCTGAAGCATGCTCCCCTCCGTAGGGCGCAGGACGGTTCAAGTCGTCCGATTGTCCAGCGAATACGCGCTGTTGCCACCCGGCCCACCACCAATAGCCCAAGTGCCACGGAACAACGACTGCCGCTTCGGCGGCATTGTTTCTACCACCTCATGACTCAGGTTAAGCCGATGCCACTGCGCCCAAATCGAGTTGTAGCAGTTGAACACAGCGCAGCGCGGATTATCCGGATTCGTCCAATCATTCGCCGCGTGAACAAGACTCTCCGTGAAAATGACCACGGAGCCCGGCGGACAACTATATTCGTCCATTGCCTCGCGCATATTCGCCTCCCACGGCGAACCGCCGATGTTGGGCCGATACGGATCCGGGCCACCGTAGTTGAAATGGGCCTTGTGCGAACCGCTGAGGAAAGAGGTGCCGCCTTGTCCCGACTTCACCTCTTCCAATTCCCACACCACGCGCGTCAGACCGGCAAAGATTTTTCCACCCGCAACCTGATACCGCATCGCGTTTGCTTGTTGCGGCGGACGGACGACGTGCGGCAGCCCATTATCGCCGCGCTCGGAAACGTCCCATCCCGGATGTCTCACCGTCGTGAACGAACCTTCGCATCGGAAGCCGTAACAGTCGTCTCTGACAAAAGGTTCTTCAGACAAAATCTCGTTCAAAATGCCGACGATGGCCGGATGATCGAGTAAGTGCTGGAGCGCGCCTTGATAACTCTGTCTAGCACCCGCATACACTTCTGCTTTCATCTCTTCGATTTCTGCTTCAGACAAGATGGCCGGTAACAGAATCCAGCCGCGCAGATCGAAGAAAAACTTCTGATCCGGTGTCATCGGCATTGCGGTATCGGTTAGAGTTTGCTTGGAGTTCATCGAGTTTCCTCCCAATCGGTTTTCCTTGCCCCTCATCTTACCAAAAATTGGCAATTTCTGCAAGAGTTCCCGAACGATTTTCCTCGCCTCATCTTTTTTTATTCGGGCGGTCCGGGTGCATTTTGGATCTGCGTCCTTCTAAAAATCGGCAGGAGACATGATGTCAATCTGTTTTCAAGTTAATTTTGTTTGATTTTAACACAGAAGGAGTGTTATCATGAGACAGTTGAAATTGTCAAACCAAGGAATCTTAATTTTAGCAGTCGTGCTGCTAATCGGCAGATCCTTCCTTGGTTTTGCCGCAAACTAGACTTTATTGAAAATGGGCCAGTTGCAAACCCTTTCTAGTTGTTCTCGGATGGGAACTCAAACGCAACTAACTATGATAGAGAATTTTGCCAGAACCGCACCGAAATTCCTCTACGTTTGTCTCCTATTCTTGCCTTTCACGGTAAATGCTGTTCCCGATGGGGAAATCATCTTTACTCAGGTGGAAGGCGGAATTTGGCGGAGCAACGGCAATGGCCGCAATGTGCAACGCCTCTTTCATCCGCCGCTTTTTATCCTGGAGATGTCCATTCAAGAAGGGGACCGGTATCTTCTCGTTGTGGGGGAAGGGTTGTGGGATAAGGCAAGGGAGAGCACCCATGAATAGTTTTATTCCGCGCTGCCTGTTTTCTTTCAGCGTTCTCCTGTTCTTCATCACAACGGTGCTTCACGCTGCACCGGCGGGAGAGATTATCTTTGTGCATCCCATCAAATGGGGCGAAGTTTGGATTGCCAACGTAGACGGCACCAACGCCCGGCAACTTTTCAACCGAACCTTTGAACAGATTCACAGCCTCTCTGTCCAAGAAGGCGATAGATACCTGCTCGTCGCCGCTGAAGAATTAGAGAAGATTGATATTTATCGCTTTGATTTGCGCAAACGGAGAGCCGGCAAAAATTTAACCCGTGGCCGGTTCGATTGGAGCGATAGTGCCGACATCTCAAAAACCGGGGATGTTGTCTTCAACGGAAACGGGGACTTACAACTCATCAAGGCGCATCAGGTAGAGAAACCCGTTCCCAAAATCGAGACGTTACCCTTTCAAGGCGTTTCTTCGGTTTGCTGGCACCCAAACGAACAGCGAATCGTGTTTCAAGACAGCGACTCCAACTTAATCCACCTCAATCTGGTTACCATGGAATCTTGGAAAATTACCGAGGATGCAGACGAGCCTGCCTTTTCACCGAATGGAAAACAGATTGCCGTTAGTGCATCGGTAGCGCGAAACGCGCAGCTGTGGACAGAAGGCATTGCCGTGACTACCCCGCACCCGAATGCAGACGTAGAGATGTTGCAGGTGAGAAAAGACTATCTCTATTTCCATCCAGCCTGGTCTCCCGATGGACAATACATCGCCTATGCTTCCTATACGAATGTGGATATCCAAAACATTGAGCAATTGCGGGCAACAGGCAATTTCGTTGTGCCAGTAGCAGGCGGCGAACCCGAACCGATTTTGCGGGCACTTAATGGGTTGGTATGGTTATTTGACTGGGCGAATAAAACCTACCCCGTTGAACCTACTGATTCCCTCGTGACAACCTGGGGCAAACTGAAAGCGCGAGCGTCGGTTGCACGATGAAGATGTTTGCTAAACCGAAAAAGGTTCTCCGCAAGACACTCGGCAATAGGAAGCCGCAATCGCGTAGGGACAGGGCTCAACGCCTGTCCCCGCACATCGAAAGGAAGGAGACTCTTATGAAAATTAACGGCAATGAAGTAACGACATGGACACTTCCAGAAGGTGCGATTGCCCGTCTAGGGCGCGGGATAGTGCGAGACATGGCGTTTTCGCCGGATGGCGTGCATCTCGCTGTCGCAACCGAAATTGGACTGTGGTTCTACGAACGGCGCACGATGCAACCGGTGGCATTGTGCGCAACCGAAAGGGGGTCTCGGCCATCTCCTTAAAAAGTGACACTTTCAAAACGCAAAAAAAGTGTCACTTTGGTCGCTTTTTCGCGGCGGCTTTCTCAGCATCCTCACCCGAACTTCATTCTATCCAACAGACCGGATTGGGGCATCCCTGCATGTTACGTTTAAAAAGAGACACCGGGCGACCGCGGCGCGCAAGTGGCTATGTGACTCAGCGGTAGGGATCGCCCTGCTTTTCCGTTGCGCGGGGGATTTCACGGCCTACGATTAAGCACCCGCCGACAGCGCGCGTTGCAAACCCGGCAAGAAATACTCATCCACCACAACCTCCCAACTCATGCGCGAAGCAATTTCGTAGCCTTCCTGAATCATCTCCGCAACATCGCGAGGTTTACGCGGCAAGCGGCCGAGAAGCTTCGCCGCAATATCGCGGCTATTCTCCGCCTCGATCTCGTGCCGTTCCGCCAAACCGAATTGAAGAATCGTCTCTATTGAATCCGGCGGAATGCCGAGGTGCGTATAATCGGCGATAACGACATTCGGGACATCGCGTTCACCAGTCGCGCGCTGGATAAACCCGCAACACCCACAGACATTGCTCACCACACAAATGGCACCGAAACTGAGCGGCTCCACCTGCGCGATGCCGAAGGGCTCATAAATCGACTGCCCGAATTCTGCATCGCTCCCCTTGCGGATATCCATAAACTCCATTTCCGCTGGCATGCGGACACCGCACGTGGCGCGGCTCCACCCGAACTGGTTGAGGAACACCACTTTGATCGCTTTGGAGTGGAGATTGAACGCCGAAACGCCGTTGTTGAGTTCTATCTCAGCACCAACCAGATCTGGATAGCCGATTTTGTGATAGACGGGCCAGCCATAGTCCCGCTCCATCTGATGAATCGTCTCGTTTGGTCTGCCGGTGGCAATTTCTGTTGACAGAATGAACAGCACCGCTGTCTTGTCATTAGAGGCCAGCAGGGAATCGAGATGCGTCAGCACCTGCAAATCGCGCCACAACCCCTTGCTTTTGACGAGCCGCGTCACGTGCGTGAAGACGTAATCGGGACGGTAATCCAGCAGTGTTTCCGCATAGTCTTGGAGGCGCGCTTTCGAGGCGAGTTTCTCCGCTAAATTCACCTCAAACGCCGGAATACCGTTGTAAACGAGGTTAATCGGATAGTCCTCAAACGGCTTCGCCAGAAAGCGGAGTTCGTCCACCACCAGGTCGCCCACAGCGAAGATGGCATCGCACAAGTGCGCTTTGTCGATGAGCGCGTGCTTGAAATACCAAAACGGATCCTCGAACACATCGCGGATGGACTTACCTTGCAACATTGCGTGTCTCAGCACATTATAGAACCGAATATCGTGCCCAGGGTGCCCCTCGACAATAGGACGTATCGTTGCGACTTCGTGCGCGTAAAAAATAGTGCGCATCTTCGCCGCAACTTCATCGCCTTTCCGCCGCTCGATTAGCGTTTTGAGAACCAGCGGCATCCCCATAAACTCGTGCGAGATGATGAAGACATTGGGGGGATTCTGGCGTTCGAGAAGGACAGGCCCTCGCGCTACGGTGCCTTGCGGTGATTGGGTAAGAAGCACGCGCAACGCGTCATACGCAGGTTCGGCAAGCCGGACGTATTCCTCAAACTCCCATTCGCTTTCATAGCGGCTCGATTCAATGTGAAACTGTTCGTAGAGCTCCCACTTGAATAGGGATGTGGGTTGTTCATAACTCTTTGAGACATCTACCAGAATCACGTCGGTGAGCAGCGTGATATTCTGGTTTTCGTCCGCGAACCGCCGTTGTCCGTGGACGAGAGCTACGCCGTAGGTTTGCTCAATACCGCTGAGCGCGTCGGCGTGGGGCGTTGCCGTGATGCCTTCGGCGGCGTGATAGAGGACGGTATCCAAGCCGCTCAAATCTGCGCCGGGGAAAAGCGGGCCGATAAGGAACGTGCGTTCAATAGCTGCTTTGTAGGTATGGGTAGCAAGCAACCCTTCTAAAACTGCGCCGATGCCACCCATTTTCTGGATGGCTTCGTGCGTGACATGGACAACAATGCTCAAATTCTTCACCTCACTGTGGACATTAAAATCTGATGCATATCATAACATCATTTCCGAAATTGTGGGCCTTTTAAATTGCTTGACCAGGGACATTTAGTTGTCTCACCTCTGTAGTTTGAGCTCGCATGAACTCAAATAAATCAAGATCAGATGAAGATTAAAAAAATAATCGGTTAATTGCTGTTTCGCAGGATTTTCCACGGTTTTTGTAATTTTTTTCAACCTTTTCTCAACTTTTTCGTTAAATAAACTAATTTAGGGCATCGTTTACCAGAACCCTTTCGTTTTCCGGTGCCGCGGGCCCTCTCCCGGTAGGAGGGACATCCCAGGAAACGGAATACCGATGAAAACTGGCGTGCCCATACCGATGACGAAGACTGCTGTGGAGGTTTGATTATGCGAGACTCGCGGCGCGAACTCTACCGGATGAGTAAGCGACATTCTTACGGACGCGCACACTTCGAGAAGCAAGCAGACGAAGAATTAACCACAACCGAAGAACTGCCCGAAAGTTTGGAGAAACGGGCGAAGGCACTACTTTCAGACGGGGAGGAAATTAAGGTTTCCCTCTCAACCGACTTGCGGTTTGATGGAAACTACGGCAAAGATTGGCTAATTGCTACGGAGAGTCGCCTCATCGCTTTTAACCAGAACGGGGCACCCGAGCACGAACTTCGCGAAATCGCACTCAACGCCGTTGAGACTGTTGATGTCGTGGAGATGCACGGCAATAACATCCTCAAGGTTCGGACATCCGACAACGCCATGGAGGTGGCGCGCTACTCTCGCCGCGTCGCACCTAAATTCGACCTGGCAACCCCGGAACTTGAGAAACTCGTGGTGACTGCGAATCCCAATGCAGATAACGGAAAAGGGCACCCTAAACCGAGAGGCATTGGCAAAAACAAGGATAAGTGTGAAACGTGCGGCCGTCCGATTCCGAGCTGGTCTGGTGTCTGCGTTCACTGCGTTGAAAAGCGACAACTGATTTTCCGGCTCATCAAATATGCGTTCCCGTTCTGGTACGTCGTCTTGCCAGCACTCGCATTGATGATGGTCATCCGGTTCGTCTCACTTTACCCTGAGATTCTCAAACCGCAGATGATAGATAACGTCCTCACCCCGGTTGCTCAGGCTGTGGCAAACGGAGAGCCGATTGCAGAAACGAGTTGGGGCCACCTAGAAGGTTTCATGAACTGGCTAGGGAGCTGGTTTGCCGCCACGCCAACCTCAGGCGGATGGGGACACCTCGTCTTCCTTGTCATTTTAATGGCGGGAGTCAACGTCTTCACGATGGCGACATCGGCGATCCGCGGCTATATGATGGCATGGGTGGGACAGAACGTCACCCGGCGGCTTCGCAACGAAACCTACGAACATCTCAACGCGCTCTCACTCGATTTCTATCAAGAACGCGAGACCGGCAACCTGATGTCGAGGATTACCGAAGATGTCTCCCGTCTGCGTGACTTCATCGCCAATGGGTTACAGGACATCATCGGCGATTCGCTGACGCTTATCTTTATCGCCATGTTTATGTTCTCTGCGAATTGGCAGTTAGCACTCTGGGCTGTAATTCCCATCCCGTGTCTCATCTTCTTCACCATCTTTTTTGGACACAAGATGAGCAAGGTTTTCCGCGTGTTATGGAAACGGTATGCCAACATCAGCACGCTGCTGGCGAGCACGATTCCCGGCGTGCGCGTCGTCAAGGCATTCGCGCGGGAACGCCACGAAGTCAGCCGTTTTAACGAGTACACCTACCAGGTCTTCCACGGTGAGATGAACGCGGCGAAACTGTATACACTTTTCCGTCCTATCATGGAATTCATCCTCTTCTCCGGTACCATCATCATTTACTTCGTTGGCGGACAGCAGATATTCAACGCCCAACTCACGCTGGGCGAACTGTTCATGTTCCAGGGTTTTATGCAGCGGTTCTTCAGGCCCGTCTACACCCTGTGCCAGATGAACGAACGGTTCGTGCGCGCGGCGACTTCCGCCGACCGGGTGTTTGAAATCCTTGATACACCGCCGAGTGTCGCAGATAAAAAGGAGGCTGTCGCATTGGAGAAGGTGCAAGGCACTGTTGAGTTCAAAGATGTCTATTTCTCTTACGATACCGAGAAGAACGCACTGAACGGTGTCAGTTTCCGCGCGGAAGCCGGCGAGATGATTGGATTGGTAGGGCACAGCGGTGCCGGGAAAAGCACGCTCATCAATCTCATCACCCGTTTCTACGATGCCAGCGATGGCACTATAGAGATTGATGGGCACGACATTCAGGATATTAAGGTGAAGGCACTGCGGCAACAAGTCGGCGTGGTGCTACAAGACCCGTTCCTGTTCCAAGGCACAATCGCGGAGAATATCGGCTACTCCAAGCCCGGTGCGACGCGGCACGAGATTGTTGCGGCGGCGAAGGCGGCGAACGCGCACGATTTTATCATCAAATTCCCCGATGGCTACGACACGATGGTAGGCGAGCGCGGCGCACGCGTCTCCGGCGGCGAACGCCAACGGATTTCCATCGCACGGGCGATTCTGAAAAACCCGCGCGTCCTCATCCTAGACGAGGCAACTTCTTCTGTGGACACCGAGACAGAATCCAAGATTCAGGAAGCGTTAGAACGCCTCGTGCGCGGACGCACCGTTTTTGCCATCGCACACCGGTTGTCGACGCTCAAATATGCCGACCGGCTCGTCGTCCTCAAAGATGGCGAAGTTGACGAAATCGGCACGCATCAGGAGCTGCTTGCCAAAGAGGGCACCTATGCAGGGTTGTGCACCAAGCAGACAGAATTGTCGAAGATTCGGGCATGGTAACGAACCCGTAGGAGAGACCTCCCGCGTCTCGATTTTTTCCTACCGGCATCGGTATCGGGACAGGGATGTCCCGCCTACTGGCATCGGTATCGGGACAAGGATGTCCCGCCTACTGACACGGGATAGGGACAGGGATGTCCCGCCTACCGGCATCGGTATCGGGATAGGGATGTCCCGCTTGCCAAAGAGGGCACCTATGCAGGGTTGTGCACCAAGCAGACAGAATTGTCGAAGATTCGGGCATGGTAACGAACCCGTAGGAGAGACCTCCCGCGTCTCGATTTCTCCTACCGGCATCGGTATCGGGACAAGGATGTCCCGCCTACCGGCATCGGTATCGGGACAGGGATGTCCCGCCTACCGGCATCAGTATCGGGACAGGGATGTCCCGCCTACTGACACGGGATAGGGACAGGGATGTCCCTCCTACCGGGTCCGATTTATTGGGTAATTTTCATAGGAGCATACAATGCAAGAACCTATTCACATTACCGAGGAATTGCAATTCCTAGACGCAAACCAGATTCACATCAAGCGGAACGCGTTTGAAGAATTGATCGTCACACTCCCAGATCGCACCAGCCACACGAACATTCAACCGGTGCTCGCATTCCCGCTCAGCGAATCCAGCAGATACATCTCCTTGTTGGATAGCGAAGAGAACGAAATCGGGGTGATTCAGGACCTCAAGCATCTCCCCAAAGATTCGCAGAAAATCTTAACTACGGAGCTGCAACGGCGGTATTTCATGCCGAAGATTACCAAAATCTACTCCTTGGCAGGAGAATTCGGCGTGACGAGATGGGTTGTTGAAACCAACCGCGGCATGGTGGAATTCGGATTGAAGACGCGATACGATGTCGTCACCCTTGATAGCGGGAAGGTGCTGATCAAGGATGCTGACGGCAATCGCTACGAAATAGAGAACTACCATCGGTTGGACCCGAAGAGCCTCGCGCTGCTTGAAACGCAGATATAGGGAGAAGGCATGCATAACGTCAGAATTGAACGAATTGAGTGGGGCCGCTTAACCGGGGAACGCCCCCGGAAAGCCGGATGCAATTCCCGACTCGGCGAACACGGACTCCATGTCAGTCCCTCCATCGCGCGGATAACGACGTTTGACGGAGTCAGCGGTTTCGGCCGCGCGCACCTCTCAAAGGAAGTTGCGGAATCCATCGTCGGGTTTCACCTAAACGACGCGTTTGAGTTTCCTGAAAATTGGGAACAGGAGGGGGCGAGAGGGAAGGTGCCCCAAGTGAAAGAGGCATTTCGGATGCTGGAATATCCGCTCTGGGATTTGCTTGGACAACTAGAGCAGAAGCCGGTCTACGCCGTGTTGCTGAACCTCAAGGAACCCCTTGGAAAACACGGTTCATTCCGCGTTCCGTGCTACGACACGTCGCTATACATCGATGATCTTCATCTGGAAGACAATGATGAAGCCGCAGCCCTCATCGCTTCCGAGGCGTTAGAAGGCGCGGCGCGCGGGCATACCGCCTTCAAAATTAAGGTGGGACGCGGCGCGATGCACATGCCGCTCGAAAAAGGCACGCAACGCGACATCCGCGTCATCAAGGCAGCGCGAGAAGCAGTGGGGCGGAAAGCGACGATTCTGCTGGATGCCAACAACGGCTATAACCTCAATCTCACCAAGCGGGTGTTGAGCGAAACTGCCGATGCCGAGGTCTACTGGATGGAGGAGGCGTTCCACGAAGACGCACGCTTGTATAGCAACCTGAAAGAGTGGTTGAATGCGGAAGGCTTGATGACGAAGATTGCTGATGGTGAAGGCGGTGCCTCTCCACACTTATTGCAGTGGGCAGAAGAGGGGCTCGTTGATGTCGTGCAGTATGACATTTTCAGTCCCGGCTTCACACGGTGGCTGGAATTGGGCCCGCAGCTTGATGACTGGAACGTTGGCACTGCGCCGCATCATTACGGTGGGTATTACGGGAACTTTGCCACGGGGCACCTCGCGTCCAAAATCGATCTGTTCCAGTTTGTGGAGTGGGATCACGCCACTGTTCCTGGAATAGACGACTCAGTTTACGAGATAGTGGATGGCTACATACATATACCGGAACTTCCCGGCTTCGGTTTATCGCTTGACGAAACGCCGTATCAGCGGGCAGTTGAAGAGAGCGGGTTTACGGTCTGCGCGCCGAAATAATCGCGGCGTGCCGTAGGCGAGTCCTCCCGGTCTCAATGTCTTCCGGTAGGCGGGTCCTCCCGGTCTCGACACGTCAATATATCGGGACAGGGATGTCCCTCCTATTGGATTTTCGTGCTATAAGGAGAACCAAAACCATGGCATATTTAACAGCGCACGACAAAGCATTTTTCAAAGAGAACGGCTATCTCGTCGTTCGCGGCGCGCTCATGCAGGAAGCAATTGATGCAGCACTTGACAGAGTCTGGGAGTCGTTGGAAGAAGACAGAAACGATCCGGCATCCTGGATTCGCAAGGGTTACCGCACAGCGCCGATCGGCGGCGAGGATGTCATCCGTGGCACCATCTACGGCAACAACGTCTTCGAGATGGCGGAGGAGCTCGTCGGTGAGGGCAAATTGAATACGGGCGGCGGCGCGGGACCGCATATCAATTTTCCCGATCCGGACAGAGAATGGCGCGAACCGATGGGACACCTCGACGGTTACCACACACCGACGAACGGGGTTCCGAAAGGTGTCGTCGGTTCTTTCACGCTCGGTGCTACTGTCTATCTTGAAACCGTTGAGAAGCAAGGCGGTGGCTTCACTGTCTGGCCAGACAGCCATCGCATCTGGGCGGAGTATTTCCGCTACCACGATCTGGACAGTCTCCCCGGCGGCGTTGCGCCGTTTGACTTAGGGCCGAGTTATGAGTTTACGGGTGAGGCCGGGGATGTCTGTTTCTGGCATCACCAGATGAGTCACACCGCCGGACCGAACTGTGGACGCAGGGTTCGCATCGCGCTCATCGGACGGTACCGCCGGAAAGACTTGGATGAGATTAAGTTTGAGACCCCGGACGATATGTGGAAGTATTGGGAAGGGCTTTCGTAGGAAGTCTGTATCCCGTAGGGCGAGGGCTCGTCCCTCGCCATGCCTCGGTTTGCTCAACAGACGTTCGCAGGGAACAAGCCCCCGCGCTACGGTGCTCGGGGCGTTTCATGCACACGCATCACCTCATTCCCACGCGCATCAATAACCTTCACCGCAACCTGCCCATGCTTCCCTACCGAAAACGGCAACGATACCGTCCCACTAAACTGCTCAAAACGTCCCGCATCAACGACACCTTTCAGCGCACGCGCAATCTTCGCCCACGCTTTCTTATCCGGGAAAAATGCCTGCGAAATGCAGAACGTCCGCCCATCGTAATCCGTATCCACGAACCACGCCGCCACTTTGTCTGCATTCGCGGAAATGACCTGGTTTTTCACCGGATCGTAGATGTCCACACCCTCCATCGTAACGATATGCCTATCATCGTTCGTCTCCTCAAGCCTCGTCCGCGGAAGCCCGAACACCGTGAACAACTGCGTGGAAGAGGTCTCCTTGAGCAAATCGCCCATCGCTACATCAGGAGTGATATACGCGAGGTGGATGCGGAGCTCCGGGTCTGCATCGTCTTGGATGGCGGCTTGCGCCGCACCATCAAAACTGAAACCGGCGAAGACTAGCTCATCATAGCCGCGCCGATACGCAGCACGCACACACTGCTCCACCTGCATCGAGGTGACAGGCCCGTGCTGCGGCCCAAAGACGACAGCAACGTGCCGGTCTGCCTCGGCATTCTCCCAACTCCCTTCGGCATGGAGAACATCCCCTTCGCGCTGCTCCAACGTGGCGAATTGCATCGTCTGATTGTTCGGAAACCGCACCCCATCTTGGCGCAGCAACCGAATCATCTTATTTAGATACGCCTCCGCATTCGTCGTCTCCGCGTCAAACGTCTCCAATACCTCTTCCGGTTCGTCCTTGATATCCAATGACTCCTCAGCGGGTTGCACCGCTTCTACCGTGAAGGGACCGCTGACGCGCAACTTCCCGCGCTCGACTTGCGGCTGATCGACCAGCTCCTCGCCTTCAGAGGAAGATTCAATGCACGCGTTCACTGCCGCCATCTTCGCCTGAAATGCTTCGCGATACTCAGTCAACGCGGTTCGCAATGCGTCTGGCCACTCCGAATCGGTGTCAAAAGGCACCTCCCATTCCTGCCATGCAGTTTCGGGAAGCATCCATCGCCGCCGGTCTGCTTCGGTGATGGCTCTTTTGCCCTCGCGCTTCTGCTTCGCCGCTAATTTGGCAAGCAGTTCGGCACGAAGCTTACCCCCTACTGCTGCAAGGCTCCGATTGAGTTCCTCCAATTTCGCCGTCAGAATCGGCTCATGCTTGGCGAAAATCGGATCGAGTGCATCATTTTGCGCAATGCTTTTGAGCGTAATGTGCGGCACAACTTTGTTGACGAATCCGCTCGCGATGCCCGCTGACGGTTCTTTGAGTTGGTAATAGTCAAAGCTGCTGGTGAGGAGGCGTTGGCGCGCGAGAGCAATGGCGACGCGGCTGGTATCAATGGTTATCCAGCGTCTGCCCCACTGCTCGGCGACATAGGCCGTGGTGCCGCTGCCGCACGTCGGATCGAGAACAAGGTCACCGGGGTCGGTTGTCATGAGGATACAGCGTTCAACAATTCTTGCGGAAGTCTGGACAGCGTAGATATTTCCAGCAGCTCCTGATATATCTCCCCAGATATTCGTTAATTCTGTAACTGGGAAGTCCTTTGCATACCGTTTATATCTCAGGTTTTTTCCCACGACTTCAATCCGGTCGGCTTTTGCAAGGTTCTGTAGTCCTTGCACGTTTGTCGACCAGTGGTAGCCTCGCCTTGGAAGCCACACTTTTCCTCGGAACAAGAACCGCTGATCGGTTTTAACTTCACCGGCAGACTGCAAATCGCCATAAGAAAAAGCATCGCCGTTTTCATCTTCTCTATTGTAAACGTTGAGATTTTTTCCCTGAAATAGCCGATTAAATTTCACCTTCTCTTTGGATTTCGCATACCAGAGCAGGTGATCCGTGACGTTTGCAATTTGTCTGGAAGGCGTTGAACCAGACTTTTTAACGGTGACAGAACTGACAAAATTCTCGCTTCTGAATACCTCGTCTATCAGGCACCGCACCCGATGCACATTCTCATCGCCGATCTGGACAAAGATGCTGCCGCTATCGGTGAGTAATTCTCTGGCAACCATCAGCCGGTCCCGCAGGTAAGCGAGGTAAGAATGCACGCCGAGGTGCCATGTATCGCGGTAGGCCTGAATCTGTTCTGGTTCGCGAGTCAAGTCTGCTTGCCTGTCGGTGACGTTCCGCTGAAAGACGGTGGGTTGGAAGTTGGAGGCGTATTTGATGCCGTAGGGCGGATCGAAGTAAATCGTCTGCACCTTTCCCCCGAGGTCTTCGCGTCGCGCGAGGGAGCTCATGACAGTGAGGCTATCGCCGAGGATGAGGCGGTTCGCCCATGCCACATCGTGCTGATAAAACTTTACCGCTTCGTTGTATTCCAGCTGCGGGTCGGCGAAGAGGTTGCGTTGGACGTTTTCGCGCGCCGCGATTTTCATAATGGCCTTCGCGCTGACGCGTTCGTGGATATGCAACGCGACCGGGTCTACGGTAAACGCGGTTGCTTCCTGTTTGCCGCTCCATTCCAGCCACGGTGCATCGTAGTGCCGGAGTGCTTCAACGATGACGTTGACTTCCTCTGTGGAGAGTGCTCCCTGTTGCGCTTTTTGGAGCAGTTCGGGGAGCCGGTCTGCGGTGCCGTTTTCGTCAAAGCGGAGTGTTGGTGGCAGGTGTGGGTTATAGGCGTATGCCACCTTCGGCGGTTCGCGAAGTTTCCCGCGTGCGGCGATGCCTGCGGGAGGGTTATTCTTTCGGGTGGCAGTATCGTGCCGGTAGTCTTGGATGTCGGTATCCTGTGGTTTGGCGGTTCGTTTTTTCCGCGCCATGGGTAATCCTCCTTTTTTTGGGAAATAATATCAAATGAAGTTGGTTTTTCTCGGGTCTGTCAGATATGAACCGTCTGATGTGCCGAACACGAGTTCGCCTATGCCTTTCTGCTGTCTAAGGATGCTTCTTGGAGCTGCCGAATTTGCGCAAGCACTGTTTCCCGGTCCAGTTTGCTCAGCCATTTATGCCGGTCGCGGGTGTAGTCGCCTGTGCCCGGCGTGCACAATCGACTAAACACCATCATCCCGAAGAGTCCCAGATTCTTGCCCATCAGTTCAAGCCCAAACCGATGCAGTTCATCATCTGTCATCGCGCTGAGGTTTTTCGGCGGCTCGCTTGGTACTTCCGCCAGAGAAGTCACCGCTGCTGTCTTTTTGCCGCGTGCATAGACAACTTTCGCCTTATCTTGCGGAGAGCCGCCTTGCACTGGAGGCATCGCCTGCATTCCCCGCTGGATCGTTTCCTCCTCCATATAGGTTACCCAAGGCTGGCATGCGGCGGCTAGTTCGCCGCGAGCGGCTTTGGCATAGATGAGAAACCGCTTGAGTCCATGGGGACCGAGGTTCTCCAGCAAGTCATCTAGCAACTGTTGATAGACCTCGGCATCTGTCAGTTTGAGGCTGCTCATTTTCAGTTACCTCCTATCCTCTATTTTTCCTTCGCGAGTCAGACATCGGGAGATGACGAGGGACAGGCCCTCGTCCTACGGTGACAAGCGGAGACAAGCGGCAGGACAAACCCCGTAGGCGCGCTTCCACCGCGCGCCTACCGGCCACCCGTTGGTGCCTCAGTCTCTATCGCCGGGTAAATCTCAATATCGGAACGCGCGATGAGCGCGCCGACGTAGAACGTTAACCAATCCCCGCAAAGTTCCACCGACATAAACTCATCCCCATCGGTAGCGTATTCGTGGAGTTCCGCCGAGAATTCCTCTTGTCCCTGCGCAGTGGTAACGGTGAGCGTTGCCGGGACAACATCCTGTCTACCGTATACCACCTCAATCTCCTCGTTTTCATTATCGGGATGTGGGTAGTGGAGCGTTATCTCATCGGGCAGCGGATCGCCCAACTCCTCTTCGCCATCGACAATCCATCGCGAGATTTCATACTCGTCCTTCGTCCCCGCAATCCGATCGACCCCGAGCACAACCTCCGTTTCCGTATCTTGGATGTGATACATATAGCGGAGGAGTCCTTCGCCGACATACTTCTTCCGCGTGACGAGTTTATAGGCGTGCGAGGTATCGCCGGTCTCCTCGTAAGTTGTGATGTCGGAGAGCTCTATCATACTGTCAACAGGAATATCGACGAGCTCGTGCCGCTGCGGTTTTTTCGGCTTGTCGGTTTTCCGTTTGCCAAATAGAGATTTGCCGTTTTTTCTCCCAAAAAGTGCCATGTTTTTATATCCAAAAGTATCAGAACCGTCCCGTTGTGACGTAGGGCGGGGGACAGGCCCCCGCCTACGTTGCTTGAGCGGTGCCCGTTCTAGAAGTAACCCTTATTATACATCACCATGACGATTACGCCGACGATGAGAAGCCCGCCGAAGATCAGGACGAACCACGTTCCACCCGAAGTCTTCTTTTCAATTACCACTTTTTGCGGCGCGGCTGGCGCAGGCGGTGCGCGCGCCGCCACGGCGGTAGTCGCTGTCGGTGTCTCAGCAGCCGCGAGGAGCTCTGCCTTCAGTGCCTCTTCATCGGGAAGTTCATCAACGGTGAAAACCTCGGCGTTCTCACCGTAAAACTCATCGGGATTCTCTTGGACGTAGCTTGCAGCGTAGTCCTCGTCACGATTAGTGCCCGGGTCAACGTAATTCGGGTTGGGCTCGATGCCTTGGCTTTCGTAGTATTCCTTATAGTGTTCATACTCCGCCTGCTTCTTGGCATCCCAGTGCGACCGGTCGTAGTCTCGGTGGTGATAGTGCCACATATAACTATGGCGGATCGCGTGGTTGTAATAGTCGTGGAAGTAGATGCCGAACATGAGGTTGTTAAACGCCATGGAGGCACCTAGTCCATACATTGAGTAGCCGGCCATGGGATAATACCCACCGAAGTTGTTGATATTAATCGATGAGCGTGCATCACGGCGAGCGCGGGCAGTTTCCCGATTTGCGCGTCTGTTGTCGCGCTTCAATTGGCGGTTCTCCGCTTTGAGCTGCCGCACCTGTTTGCGGTTTTGCGACTTTGCCTGCTGCTGTTGACTTCGCGTTTTAGCTGCGTTTCGCGTTGAAGTCGCCTTCCGCGATGACGTGGCGGTTGTCGTCTTCGCGCGATTCGTCGCAGTTTGTCTCTGACGGGCAGTCGTACTTGCGCGCGTGCCAGCACTCCGTGTGGTGCGCGTACCGCTGGAAGTTGAACTCCGCGGACGTGTGTACGTGCTCCGGGAAGAGCTGCTACTTCGGGTACTACTAGTGGAACGCCTCGGCGTGTAACTCCGCCGACTAGAACTGCGGCTAGAACTGCGGCTCCGGCTGAAACTCCGGCCGCCACCGCGCCGGCTCTCCACCTCTTCCGGGGCAAGGCTGAACAAAAAAAGCACTATTGCCCCAAGAATCGAAAGTTGTTGAAATCTGCGTTTCATTTGTTTATTCCTCCCTTTTAAATTGGACTGACGCAGAACAAACCCCGACAGCAGAGGGATTTAGGTTTCGGTTTTTGATGTTATCCCAGAAAATCCGAAACGGAACAACTAAACGCCTCTGACCGGACAGGGATGAGAGTCGAAAAATAAAAAACACAAAAAAATTTGACAAATTGCGTCTAATGTGGTATACTATATACGTATTTGAAAATGTGTGCCTGTAGCTCAGTTGGATAGAGCGTCAGCCTCCGGAGCTGAAGGTCGGGCGTTCGAGTCGCCCCAGGCACGTGAATTTCTCCGATTACCGAGCGCGCGTCGTGAGTGGCGCGCTACCACCTCGCGAAATCTGACGATACCGCGGCATCTCTATTTATGATAACGTAAATCGGAGAAGATGTCAAGGAAAATTTAACGCCATAAAAATATATTAGGAGCAACGCGGGGTTACCTCGCTTTTTTCACCGAGGTTGACACGATATGAAGAATGTTGAGATAGGTTTAGTGCACATGAATGCTCGCGCGTGCGACTCACGGTTATGGGATGTAGTTGACGCGGACGCAGGCATTGAGCAACTCGCGACCGGATGCGAGTTTACCGAGGGACCGCTCTGGAACGCCGACGAGAAGTTTCTGCTGTTTAGTGATATCCCCGCCAACACGATACAGCAGTGGGACGCAGCCACAGGAGAGATGAGCGTCTTCCGGCAACCTTCGGGGAACTCGAACGGATTGACTTACGATAAACAGGGGTGTCTCATCGCTTGTGAACATACCAACCGCCGCGTGTCCCGGACGACTGCCGATGGCGAGGTTGTCACCATCGCATCGCACTACGAAGGCAAACGCTTGAACAGCCCGAACGATGTTGTCGTCAAATCGGATGGGAGCATCTATTTCACCGATCCGCCTTACGGCTTAACCTCGACGTATGGCGTTGAAGCGGCGAAGGAACTCGATTTTCAAGGCGTATATCGCCTGTCGCCTGATGGCGGCACGTTGACGCTCCTCGTTGACGATTTCTACCGGCCGAACGGGCTCTGCTTTTCGCCAAACGAGGCTATTCTCTACATTGACGACACCGAGCGCATGCACATCCGCGCGTTTGATGTCCAAGCGGATGGCACGATTGCTAACGGCCGCCTCTTCGGTGTGGAAGAAGGTGAGAACGGGAAACCTGATGGCATGAAGGTAGATGTGCACGGAAATGTCTATTTAACCGGACCGGGTGGAATCTGGGTCTTCGCCCCAGATGGCACACACCTTGGCGTGATTCACGTGCCGGAGCGCGCCGCGAACCTCGCTTGGGGCGGCGATGATTGGACAAGCCTGTTTATCACGGCGAGCACCTCGCTTTATCGCGTCCAATGCAAAGTCGCCGGGGTAGTCGTGCCATAATCGTATCTGAACTCACCGTAGGTTGAGGGCCTGTCCCTCAACATGCTGTGACATCACTAACCGTCCCGTAGGTTGAGGGCCTGTCCCTCAACATGTTCCGAAGTAACCGCTCGTTAACACGCCGCACATGAACGTTAATATCAAACGCGTCGATAAAACGCTTCCGTTGCCGAAATATGAAACCGAGGGCTCTGTCGGCTTCGATCTGCTTTGCCGCGAAGCCGCCGAAATCGCACCCCAAAGCATCGTCCTCATCCCGGCGAACGTCATCGTCAAGACGCCGCCCGGCTATATGCTGATGGTGTGCCTCCGAAGTAGCACCCCGCGAAAGCACGGATTGCTGATGCCGCAAGGCCTCGGCGTTGTTGACAACGATTACTGCGGCGAAAACGACGAACTGAAAATTCAGGTTTACAATTTTACCGATAAGCCGGTCACGATTGAGAGAGGCAGTCGCATCGCGCAAGCCGTCTTCGTCCGGGTGGACATAGCGCAGTGGAACGAAGTTGAGCAAATGTCGGCACTCTCTCGGGGCGGGTTCGGCAGCACGGATGGATAAAAAGGGTAGGCATGAAACCTTATTTGGAAGGCTTGCAGCAAATTCTGGATACTGGGGTGGACCGCGCCGGCAGAAACGGCGGCACTCGCGCGCTCTTCGGCATGCAAATGCGCTACAATCTCCAAGAAGGGTTTCCTGCGGTGACGACGAAGAAACTCGCGTTCCGGTCCGTCAAAGCCGAGCTCTTGGGGTTTCTACGCGCATATCACAATGTTGAAAAGTTCCAAAAACTCGGCACGCGGATATGGGACGCAAACGCCGACGCATGGGGACATGGACATGATGGAGAACTCGGAAGAATTTACGGAGTTCAGTGGCGGCAGTGGAGAACAGCATGCGGCGGCGAACACGATCAGCTGGCGGCAGTCATTAAGCAACTAAAGGAGGACCCGCACAGCCGTCGACACATCGTCATCGCGTGGAATCCCGGCGAATTGGAGCAGATGGCACTGCCACCGTGCCATATCCTTTTCCAATTTTTCGTCGCCGATGGAAAGTTGTCGCTGCAAATGTATCTCCGCAGTTGTGATATGTTCCTCGGTGTGCCGTTCAATATCGCGTCCTATTCCCTGCTGCTGTCAATGGTAGCGCAAGTGACGCATCTTGAACCAAGCGAGTTTATCGTTACCTTGGGCGACGCGCACATCTATCAAGCGCATTTTGAGCAGGTGAAAACGCAGCTTCAGCGCGAACCGCATCCGCCGCCGAAACTGGCACTGAACTCCAACGTCACCTGCATTGACGATTTCAAGATGCAGGACATTCGGTTAGTTGATTACCGACACCACGATACGATTCGCGCACCGCTGATTGTCTAGCTGAGTCGAATAGAGGATACGCAAATGGCGCACGAACCGCGAACCCTAAGCTTCGGCGGGCCGGAACACAACGGCGACTACGCCGACGCGCTTGAAGACTTCTCGCTGCCGGAAGAAGCCGCCTTCTTAATCCAACTCGCTTTTGAGGAATTGGAAGAAGTATTGGCGGATTATCCGCATCACGGCACCTACTGCTTCGCCGCAATAACCCGCCTGGTGCATACAGAGGTGGAGCTCTCCCCGCTTGCGCGGCGCATCGGCATGTGGCTCTGGATGGAGGTGCTCGCTTTTCAAATTGAAGAACCTTTGAGCATCAGCGAACTCGCTGAGCACTTTGAAGTCCTGCCAAAAACCGTCGAAAATGTCATTGACGAACTCGCCAAGGCCAAAGAATTTGAAGTGGAGTGGAAGGAGAAAGACGAGATCAAACTGGCACCCCGCCTCCTTGGGGAAACTGTCATCCACTTTGCAGAGCAGGTTTTGAGCGGCATAGAAGAATCTGAACGCGCATTGCAGGAAGAAAAAGAGGATGACTCCTAGGGCGAGGGCCCGGCGAGCGCGAATCGCCGAGGGTTTCCCTCACCATGCTTCAATCTGGAAAGAAACATGCGCATCTCACTCATCGCCGCAATGGACCAAAACCGCCTCATCGGCAACGGACCGGATATCCCCTGGCAACTGCCTGCAGACCGGCGGCACTTTCGGGACATGACCGTGGGCAAACCTGTCGTCATGGGCAGGAAGACGTTTGAAACGCTGAAGCGTCCCCTCGGCAAACGGCTTAACATCATCCTGACACGCAACATGAAGTATCAGGCTCCGTCCGGCTGTCTCGTTGCGCATTCAGTAGAAGAAGTCTTGGATATTGCCGCCGATGCCGAAGAACTCATGGTATGCGGCGGCGCGCCGATTTATCAAGCCTTTTTGCCACACGCGCACCGGCTCTATCTGACGAGAGTGCATGCAACGTTTGAGGGAAACATTTACTTCCCCGCGTTTGATTCATCGGCGTGGCAAGAGGTGAAACGCATCGATTGCGAACCGGATGAGAAAAATCCATACGCCTATAGTTTTCTCTTTTTAGCACGAAGAACTGTTGCTGAACCATAAAAATGGAAACGCTGACTATCACGAATGGCGACATCTACACGCCGAAGCATATCGGGCGCGGAACAATCGTCATTCACGGTGACACAATAACAGAGGTAACGACAAGCGGGGCTGTGCCAGACAAAGCTAACGTCATTGACGCGACCGGGTGCATGCTCATCCCCGGCCTCATCGACGGCCTTGTTCACGGCGGCGGTGGCTGCGATACGATGACGGGCCGCGTCGCAGACATTCAGCGCGTCGCACGCGCACACGCGGCAGCAGGTGTCACCACGCTCGTCTTGGGAATCTCATCTGCCAGCATGGAGGTAATCAACGGCGCGTTGCAGGCGATAGCGAATGTCGTCGATGCCCCAGTTGATGACGGGGCCCGTGTTTTAGGTGCCTATGTAGAGGGGAAATTCGGCAGTCTCGCGAGGAATGGCGCACAGGATGCACGGTTTATCACACCGCCGAATTTTGAAGAATTCCACTCCATGTGGGCGGCTTCTGATGGCACACTCAAGGTGATTTCAGTTGCGCCGGAGATGGATGAGGATTTTCGGTTTATCAAGCACCTCACGACTTTCAGGACAGATGCCTATAACGGCATTGTCATTGCGATGGGACACACGGATGCCACCTATCAAGAGGCGATGGCGGCGATTGACGCGGGCATCACGCGCGCCACGCATACCTTTAACGGGATGAGCGGCATGCACCATCGCGACCTCGGAGCAGTTGAGGCAGTCCTCGCGCATCAAGACATCCACGCGGAGTTGATTGTCGATGAACGGCACGTCTCTCCCTTTTGGGGTGACGCGCTCATCCGACGGAAGGGCACAGAGAGTGTCGGGCTGATTACGGACTGCACCGAGCTCGCCGGAGTGCCTCCCCAAGAATGGCAAGCGCGTGCAACCTATATGCCGGAACTGGAGGCGTATCGTTTGGATGCAGAAAAGTTTGTCAAAGCTGGAGCGATGTATCTCGATGTCGGGAAACCGACAGAACGGCTCGCCGGGGCAAACGTTACGTTGATGGAGGGCCTCCGGAACGTCATCGATTGGGGCTATTCGCTAGAGGACGCGCTGACGATGGCAACGTTAACGCCCGCGCGAAATTTAGGCATTGCCAACAGGATGGGTTCAATTGCGCGCGGCAAAGCGGCGGATATCGTCATGTTGGACCCAAATTTGAGCGTCCAAAGCGTCATTCTGCGCGGAAAACTGAAAAAATAGTTAAAAATTTGACAAAATGTCACTTTTTTTCAAAAAAAACGAAGAAAAATTTGACAAACTGACATTTTTGTGGTATAATTATACTTTTGGAAACCCTCCCGGGTCTTTTTTAGTCTTTTAGGACAAGAAAAGGGGCAATTATTTGGAAACATTCTAACGTTGACTCGCTATTTCACGTTTAATGTGTTCAGAGATTTGCAATACGGCGTTGATGTCGCGCGATGCGCGCTGTCATCAGCACCCGACTTGCATGGCCCCGCTTGGGGCTTTTTTTATGCATATAGGTTCGCCGCTGTCGATTCGGGCGCGCCGAACCCGGTAGGCGCGGTTTCCAATCGCGCACAACGAAGGACTTAGGAAAATGCCGACAATTAATCAGCTAATCAAAAAACCGCGCAAGCAGTACCGGAAGAAGACGAAATCACCGGTGTTACAGCAGTGCCCTCAGCGTCGGGGCATCTGTTTACAGGTGAAAACGGTTACGCCGAACAAACCGAATTCGGCATTGCGCAAGGTAGCCCGCGTGCGGTTCACCTCAGGCTATGAGGCCACCTGCTATATTCCGGGGATCGACCACAATTTGCAAGAGCACTCCGTCGTCTTGGTGCGCGGGGGCCGTGTGAAGGACCTCTCCAATGTCCGGTACCACATTGTCCGCGGCAAACTGGATACCGCGGGTGTAGAGAACCGGCGGCAGGGCCGCTCAAAATACGGCGCGAGGAAACCGGCTTAACGCCTTCTGTAGAACCGGAGGAACAACATGCCGAGACGTGGAAACGT
Organism: uncultured Poribacteria bacterium; assembly: GCA_958296135.1. Classification (GTDB taxonomy): domain Bacteria; phylum Poribacteria; class WGA-4E; order WGA-4E; family WGA-3G; genus AGPOR5. Next base: position 421,710 of record CATQHZ010000001.1, on the reverse strand, counting down.
CGCCAAGCGCGATGTCAGCCCGGATGCTATCCACAGCAGCAAGGTAGTGTCAAAATTTATCAATAGCCTCATGCTGGATGGGAAGAAAAGCACGGCTCAACGCATTCTCTATGAGAGTTTTGAGATTATTGAATCGCGAATGAGCGAAGACGGCTTCGCCGTGTTTCGCCAAGCGATTAATAACGTCAAGCCAGTCTTGGAAATTCGCCCACGGCGCGTGGGGAGCCAAACCTATCAGGTGCCGATTGACGTGAAGGCGGAGCGAAAAACCCGGCTCGCCTTCAGTTGGATAATCCAATCGGCGCGCAGCCGCGGCGAAAAACGGATGGCCGAACGCCTCGCGGGCGAACTGATGGATGCCTCGCGAAACGAAGGCGGCGCAATCCGACGAAAACAAGAACAACATCGAATGGCCGAGGCCAACAGAGCCTTCGCGCATTACCGATGGTAGCAGCAGAGAGTTTAGGAATCGCGACTGGTTCTTAAACGCTGCCAAGAGGGATAGAACTCACGTAGCAGGAACCGGGAGGCGCGTTTACAAAGCGGGCCTACGGAAAAACTATTATACCGAATTCACCGCTGTCGTTCGGGCTCGTCTGAGCTTGTCCTGACTATAGAAGTTAATTGGGTATTATGGAACCTGCGTCAGTTCTGAAGGACAAAAATGGCTGATAAAAAGGACAACACCCCACAACGCCTAGAACTGCCACACATGCGGAATATCGGCATTATGGCGCATATTGATGCCGGAAAGACTACGGTAACCGAACGGATTTTATATTATACCGGCAGAGTCTACCGCATCGGTGATGTTGACGATGGCACGACAACGATGGACTGGATGGTGCAGGAACAAGAACGCGGCATTACGATTACCGCCGCCGCCACAACCTGTCAATGGAAAAAGCACCAGATCAACATCATTGATACGCCGGGGCATATTGATTTTACCGTTGAGGTAGAACGCTCACTGCGCGTCCTTGACGGAGCCGTCGCTGTCTTCTGTGCAGTCGGCGGGGTCGAACCGCAGTCCGAAACGGTCTGGCGGCAGGCAGATAAATACAATATCCCGCGGGTCGCGTTCGTCAATAAGATGGACAGAACCGGCGCGGACTTCTTCCGCACCGTGGAGATGATGGAAGAACGGCTCGGCGCAACAGCGATGCCGGTGCAGCTCCCCATCGGTTCTGCCGAAGGGTTCAGCGGCATCGTAGATCTCATCGCCATGAAGGCGCAACTGTGGGATACCACCGGCGATGGCTCCCTCATCCATGAGACAGACATTCCGACCGAGATAGAATCGATGGCGAACGAGTATCGCGAACAGATGCTTGACGCTATCGCCGACTCCGATGACGCACTCCTAGAACGGTATCTCGACGGTGTTGAACTCTCACCGGAAGAAATAAAGTCTGGCTTGAGAAACGCCGTGCTACACGGCAACGTTGTGCCGGTTTTGTGCGGAACGGCTTTGAAGAACAAGGGCGTCCAACCGCTGTTGGACGCGATTGTCTCTTATCTGCCGGCACCCACAGATGTACCGCCGATTGTCGGAATCAACCCCAAGACAGAAACCGACGAGACTCGGCACGCGCGCGACGATGAGCCGTTCTGCGCACTGGCGTTCAAAATTATAACGGACCCGCACGTCGGCAAATTAACGTATCTCCGCGTCTATTCCGGCGTACTGAGGAAGGGCGACACCGTTTACAACAGCAAACGCGGCAGGCACGAACGCATCGGCCGCTTGATGCAGATGCACGCCAACAAACGCGAGGAGCAACACGCTGTCTACGCCGGCGACATCGCAGCAGCCATCGGGTTAAAGGAAATTTCGACCGGCGATACGCTCTGCGACGTGAAAGGCCATATCACGCTAGAAACGATGGAGTTCCCGCTCCCAGTGATGGCCATCGCCGTCGAGCCGCGCACACAATCGGATATTGATAAGCTGAACCTAGCACTCTTAAAACTGGCGGAGGAAGATCCGACGTTTAAGGTGCATCAGGACGCAGAAACAGGGCAGACGTTACTCTCCGGCATGGGTGAACTCCACCTTGAAATCATCGTAGACCGGCTGGTTCGCGAATTCAACGTCTCGGCGAACGTCGGTAACCCAGAAGTGGCGTATCGGGAGACACTCCTTGAACCTGTCACATCGGTTGGCCGTTTCGTGCGGCAATCCGGGGGCAGAGGCCAATTTGGGCACGTCGTGATTGAGGTTGAACCGCTTGAAAAGGGATACGGCTTTGCATTCGCTGACGAAACGAAAGGGGGTATCATTCCTCAGGAATATATCCCTGCCGTTCGGAAAGGCATTGAAAATGCGATGAGTGCCGGCGTGCTAGCAGGCTACCCAGTCGTTGACGTATCGGTGCGGCTGATAGATGGCTCACACCACCCCGTTGATTCTTCGGAAATCGCGTTCGGCATTGCGGGTTCAATGGCGTTTAAGGATGCGATGAAACGCGCGAATCCGACGCTCCTTGAACCGATTATGGACGTTGAAGTCATCGTCCCGGACGAGTATCTCGGCAAAGTCATCGGTGACCTGAATTCTCGGCGCGCACAGATTCGTGAAACGGCGCAGCGAGACACCGGGCGGCAGACGAAATCGCGTATCCAGCATATCCTCGTCGATGTCCCGCTGTCAGAAATGTTCGGTTACGTCAAGACGCTCCGCTCCCTGACACAGGGTAGGGCGAACTATTCCATGGAGTTTTCGCACTATAGCGAAGTCCCCACGAGCGTGAGGGAAGACTTAATTGGTAATTAATTAGGCGACAAACGGATACGAACCCGTAGCGCGAGGGAAAACCTGTCCCTCGCAACCGTCGCTTGTAATACTTGTTGTCAACTAGCAAAGGATAAAAAGAATGGCTAAGGAAACTTTTGAAAGAACTAAGCCACACGTCAATATTGGAACAATCGGCCACGTAGACCACGGTAAGACGACGCTCACGGCGGCGATTACCATGGTGCTCTCCAATCTCGCCAGCAAAGACTACGTCATGACGTATGACGAAATTGACAAGGCACCAGAAGAGAAAGAGCGTGGCATTACGATTAACACGGCACACGTCGAATACGAAACAGAGAATCGGCACTACGCGCACGTAGACTGCCCCGGGCACGCGGATTACATCAAAAACATGATTACCGGTGCCGCGCAGATGGACGGCGCAATCCTCGTCGTCTCTGCCGCCGACGGCCCCATGCCGCAGACACGCGAACACGTGCTCCTCGCACGCCAAGTCAACGTCCCCTCCCTCGTCGTCTTCCTCAACAAGGCAGACATGGTGGATGACGACGAACTGCTGGAGCTCGTTGAATTGGAAGTCCGCGAATTGCTCACGGAATATGAATTCCCCGGCGACGATGTCCCTGTCATCGCGGGTTCTGCCCTCGAAGCAATGGAAGCCGCCGGCAACCCGGAGAGTGCCGCGTGTAAGCCTATCCGCGAACTTATGGAAGCCGTTGATGAATACATCCCCGAGCCTGTCCGCGATACCGAAAAGCCGTTCCTGATGCCTATTGAAGATATCTTCACCATCAGTGGACGCGGCACAGTTGTCACCGGACGCGTGGAACGCGGGGTTATTCACACCAACGATACTGTCGAAATCGTCGGACTGAGAGAGACTCAGGACACCGTCGTCACCGGCGTGGAGATGTTCCGCAAACTCCTTGACCAGGGGCAAGCGGGGGACAACATCGGCGCGCTGATTCGCGGCATCGACCGGGACGAAGTGGAGCGCGGACAAGTCCTCGCGATTCCAGGCACAGTCACACCGCATACGAAGTTTGAAGCGGAAGCCTATATCCTCACCAAGGAAGAAGGCGGCCGCTGGAACCCCTTCTTTAGCGGATACCGCCCGCAGTTCTATTTCCGGACGACAGACGTAACCGGGAACATGGATCTGCCCGAAGGGATTGAGATGATTATGCCCGGCGACAATGCGCAGATTACGGTGGAACTCTCCAAGCCGATTGCTATGGAGGAACAGCTCCGATTCGCTATCCGCGAAGGCGGCCATACCATCGGGGCCGGCGTTGTCTCTAAAATCCTTGACTAATGCTGCTGGATGGCCCCGAAGAGGCGTAAAAACTCCCCCTCGGGGCTATATCAAAAGGACAAGAAATGGACAACCAGAAAATTCGCATCCGGCTCAAGGCCTTTGACTATCGGTTGTTGGACCTGTCGTCAAAGCAGATAGCGGATACCGCCAAACGCACCGGCGCAACTGTCTCCGGACCGATTCCGTTGCCTACGAAGAAGCATATCTATACTGTCCAGCGTTCAACCTTTAAAGACAAGAAGTCGCGTGAGCAATTTGAAATGCGGATTCACAAGCGGTTGTTGGATATCCTTGAGACGACACCCAAGACCGTGGATGCTTTGATGCGCTTGGACCTGCCTGCCGGGGTGGATGTCAAAATCATCCTATTGTAAGCACCCACCTGAGGGCTCGGCTTCGTCGGAAACCGAAAACACCCATCTGGTAGGCGCGCTTTGTAAGCGCACCTATGGAGTTTGTTCCGCGTAAGTCCTAAGGAGAAATAAAATGGTGAACGGAATCATCGGACGAAAAATCGGCATGACCCAGGTCTTTGAGGAATCCGGGAAAGTCGTGCCTGTTACCGTTATCGAAGCAGGGCCTTGTCCGATTGTCCAACTCAAAACGCAAGAGAGAGACGGGTATCAGGCAGTCCAATTGGGGTTCGGAGAACGGAAAGAGAGCCGGACGAGCCGGCCGAAGCAGGGACATTTCGCGAAGGCGCAAGTTGAACCCACTTGGGTGCTCCGCGAATTCCGTGTGAAAAGCCTCGCCGACGTAACTGTGGGCAGCGTTATTGATGCCAGCCTCTTTTCAGAAGGCGAGCTCGTTGACGTGAGCGGCACCTCGAAGGGACACGGCTTCTCCGGGGTTGTCAAACGGTGGCATTTCGCCGGGGGAAAAAAGAGCCACGGGGGTGAGCAAGACCTGCGTCGGCCCGGCTCCATCGGCGCGAGTGCGACTCCCTCACGGGTTTTCAAAGGCAAACGGATGGCGGGCCGCTACGGTGCCAAACGGCATACCGTCCAAAATTTACCTATCATCCAAGCGGATGCCGAACGAAATTTGCTTGTGGTGAAAGGGGCGGTTCCGGGCCCGACGAATGGTCTGCTGTTAATCAGGCAGGCTTCCAAAGCGGCACCGAAAGCATAAGGAGAAGAAGTGATGTCAACGCTAGCGGTTCACACTCGCAAGGGCGCGGTCCTTCACGAGAAGGAGCTCTCGAATGCGTTTACGCAGGCTGAGGTGAACGGGCCTGTAATCCACCAGTGCGTTGTCGCGTATCTTGCGAATCAGCGGCAAGGCACGGCATCCACAAAAACGCGCAGCGAAGTGAAAGGCAGTGGGAAGAAATTATACCGCCAGAAGGGAACTGGCAGGGCCCGCGTGGGGCATGCCAAATCCCCGATTCGAGTGCATGGCGGTGTCGCCTTCGGGCCGAAACCTCGGAGTTATCGGCAGCACACCCCGAAGCAGCTACGCCGCCTCGGACTACACAGCGCGCTCGCCGACAGGTTCCAAAATCAGCAGTGCATCCTCGTTGAAGACTTTACGCTTGAACGGCCCCGCACGAAGGACATGGTAAACCTGCTTAAGGCATTGAATGCGGAAGGGAAGGTGCTCGTGGTGCTTGGTGAGCCTAGCCCGAATATCTACCTCTCCGTGCGGAACATTCCGAAGGTTAACTGCTGCACGTGGGACATGCTGAACATTTACCAGGTCATGTGGCACGACAGACTGGTAATCACGGAGCAAGCGGCAGAGAAACTTGAGGCGAAGTTTGTCGCGCCGGGTTCAGAGAACTCGGAAGCATAAGTGTGTCCCTGTCGATTATCTGGGACACCCGGGAGCAGTGTCGTGAAACACGGCCTGTTGATAGAGGATAAAATATGAACGACGTATATCAGGTTATCCTACACCCACAGATTACGGAAAAGAGCACTGTCCTCCGCGAAGCTAACAAGTATGCTTTCGTTGTCAAACGGAATGCAACGAAAACCCAGATCCGCCGAGCCGCTGAGGAGCTGTTCGACCTCAAAGGGGATATCATTGACGTTCATACCATGCAGGTTCGCGGAAAACCGAAAGGGAAGATGCACCGCTACAAACGTGGACGCAGGCCCCATTGGAAAAAGGCGATTATCACGCTGAGGGAAGGCGCGACTATCCAGGCGTTTGAGGCGATATAGGCATCGCGTCTTGTTTCCGCAGGCGCGTGTTGCAAGCGCGCATGTGGTGGTTGGCGCGGTGACAACCCGAACCAACCGAACTTAGGAGGGACTGAGAGTGCCTAAGACATATTCACCGGTAACCCCAAGCCGCCGGTTTATGACAGGATATACCTTTGAGGAGATTACGCGGCGCAAACCCGAAAAATCTCTTGTCAAAGGCACCAAGCAGAAAGCCGGGCGCAATGCTACCGGCCGCTTGACGGTGAGACGGCGCGGCGGGGGACACAAACGCCGGTACCGGATTATCGATTTCAAGCGAGATAAGTTTGGCATCCCCGCCAAAGTTGCCTCAATTGAGTATGACCCGAACCGTTCAGCGCATATCGCACTACTCCACTACGTTGACGGTGAGAAGCGTTATATTCTCGCCCCGGTCGGCGTTCAGGTAGGCGACATGTTGAATTCGGGTGCGGACGCTGAGATTCGGGTTGGGAACGCCTTGCCGCTTGAAAAGATTCCGCTGGGTTCATCAATCCATAACATTGAGATGCGCCCTGGGAAAGGTGGACAGCTCGTGCGTAGCGCAGGCGGGGCTGCCCAACTAGTAGATCGCGAAGGAAAATATGCCCGTATCCGCCTACCGTCAGGCGAAATTCGGTTGATTCTAGTGCAAGCCATGGCAACACTCGGACAGGTTGGCAACGTCAGCAAAATTGTCATTGGCAAGGCGGGACGTGCCAGATGGCTGGGCAAGCGTCCGAAAGTGAGAGGGGTCGCGATGAACCCGATCGACCATCCGCATGGCGGTGGTGAAGGGAAGAGCTCCGGCGGTAGACATCCGGTCACGCCGTGGGGTGTTCCGACGAAAGGGTATAAGACACGAAACCCGAAGAAAAAATCAAGCCGCTACATCGTTGGAAAGCGGAAAAAGTAGAGGAGGTAGGCTATGCCGCGTTCTATCAAGAAGGGCCCTTACATCGATGCCAAACTTGCGAAGAAGGTTGCCTCCATGGAACGATCTGGAACGAAGCGAGTTATTCGCACCTGGTCGCGCCGTTCGACGGTTACGCCAGAATTGATTGGGCATACGCTTGCGATTTACAACGGGAAAAAGTTTTTTCCGGTGTATATTACGGAGAACATGGTAGGGCATAAGCTCGGCGAGTTCGCGCCGACTCGGACTTTCCGTTCTCACGCGGGTGGTTCAAGAAGGTAATTTAACAGGGCTGACACAGAACACCCCTCCGAGGAGGCGTACGGAATTTTGCGTGAGCCCTAGTTTATATGGCTGCAAAGCGGCGAGCCGGCATCCCCGCTGTTGCCCCTCAGTTCGCATCACATTAAGGGTGACGCGCCCTGATACCGAGAGGAAAGGATGCTGGGACTCCCTTCGGGGAGAAATAAAAACCGCTTTTGTTAGGAGAGCACTGATGGAAGCCAGAGCTAGGATTCGGAATGCGTCGGTTGCACCGCGGAAAGCCCGCCTTGTAGCCGATCTTGTCCGCAATCAGTACGTTGAGGATGCGTTGAGTCAATTACGCTTTACGCATAAAGCGGCATCACCCATCATCTATAAACTGATCCAATCGGCTTCTGCCAATGCGCAGTATAAGGATCCGAGTGTGGACATATCAGATTTATACGTCAAGGCGATTCGCGTTGACGAGGGTGTGACGCGGAAATGGATACGTCCCCGGGCACGGGGTATGGCGAACCGGATTTTAAAACGGCACAGCCATATCACCGTCATCGTGGATGAGGAGAGCACCGAGGATGGTGAGTAAGGGAGCGCGCAGCCTCGCGCCCGGCTTTGCGCCGATACACGCCGGCCCCCTCCACCTCCACCTCTTCACGCGAGCGGGACACATGTCTGACAGGAGGTTTGCGTGGGACAAAAAACTCACCCGCGTGGATTACGCTTAGGAATCATTGAGACGTGGGATTCAAAGTGGTATAGCGAGCGGGATTACGCGCGATGGCTCCATGAGGATTTTCAGATTCAGGAGTTCGTCAAAAAGGAAATGGCGCGTGCCGGTATCTCGCGCGTTGAAGTTGAACGCGTCGCCGACCGGTGTAGTATCAACATCCATACTGCCCGGCCGGGCATTGTCATCGGCCGCCGCGGGGTGGAGGCAGAGAAGCTCCAAGCGCAATTGGAACGGCACGTCGGCCGTCCGGTTCGGATTAACGTTTCCGAGATAAAACAGCCGGAGTTGGATGCGCAACTCGTCTCCGAGGCAGTCGCGACACAACTGGAACGCCGCGCCCGTTTTAAGCAGGTAATGCGCCGGAACATTCAGGTTTCGATGCAGGAAGGTGCCTTGGGCGTTAAAATCATGGTGAGTGGGAGACTGGATGGGAACGAGATAGCACGCACTGAGTCCAGCATTGAGGGGCGCGTGCCACTCCACACGCTCAGAGCCGATGTGGACTACGGCTTTGCCGAGGCGAATACCACTTACGGGAAGATCGGTGTCAAAACCTGGATTTTCAAGGGCGAGATTATCGGCGTGCCAGACAAATTGAAGGGCGAGGTGCCTACGCGCCGCCAGGCAGGGCAGCGTGAAAACGCTGGTGCGCGCCGCGCCGCACCGCAGTCCACTCAGGCGCAGCGTTCCCGAGAATCGGGCGGACGCGGACGCGGACGTGGTGGACGCAGACGCTCACGTCGCAACCGGAACCGGGCTGAGCGCGGATAACTTCAACGGGGCTCGCCCGGTTAAGAGCGAAAAGGAGTGATTCAAGATGTTAATGCCGAAACGTGTGATGCACCGCAATGTGCACCGCGGCAAACGTCGTGGCAAACCCGTTCGGGGTTCAAAGATTAGCTTCGGCGAATACGGCTTGCAAGCGATGGAAGCTGGCTGGATAACGAGCAACCAAATCGAGTCTGCACGGGTAGCGATTACCCGGTATGTTCGGCGTGGCGGTAAAGTTTGGATTAAAATTTTCCCGCATAAGCCTGTCAGCAAGAAACCTGCAGAAACGCGCATGGGCGGTGGGCGGAAGGGCCCACCGGAATTCTGGGTGGCTGTCGTCAAACCGGGCAGAATCCTGTATGAATTGAGCGGCGTTTCGCTTGAGGATGCAAAAGGGGCGATGGAACGTGCCGCCCACAAATTGCCTATCAAGACCAAATTCGTTGCGCGGGATGCATAGACGAAGGTTGCGTCGCGGACAAGCCGCGCGGCTTGTTCGCTCTGGAGGAAGAGATGAAAGCGGCTGAACTACGAAACAAGACGACTGAGGAATTGCAAAGTGAACTGATATCGCTCAAAGAGAATCTGTTCAACCAGCGATTCCGCGGTATCTTAGGGCAGCTAGAGGACACGACTCGCGTCGGTAAAATCCGCAAGGATATTGCACGCGTGGAAACTGTCCTGCGTGCACGGGCCTCGGGGCTTGAAAGGCAGGGAGAATAGCGTTGAACGAGGAAAGGCGTAGACATCGCAAAGTCCGCACGGGCCGTGTCATGAGCAACAGCATGGATAAGACGGTTGCAGTAGCCCTGGTCCGGAGGTATCAACATCCCCTTTACAAGAAGGTGGTGCGAAAGACGAAGAAGATTCTGGCTCACGATGAGCAGAATAGTTGTAACGTCGGTGACGTGGTGCAGGTTATTGAAACCCGGCCGCTGAGTCGGCAGAAACGGTGGCGGGTTCAGGCCGTAGTCAACACAGTGCAACCCGCGAGCGATTAATTGCGAAGAAAGGGTTTTCGTGCTGCCAGCTGAGAGGCCGCTCTCTCCAGTGCAGTGACGAAAAAAACGAACATGGTTCAATCATACACTCGATTAACCTGCGCGGATAACACGGGAGCCAGACAACTGATGTGCATCAGCGTGCTCGGCGGCACACGCCGGCACTACGCACGCGTCGGTGACGTGATTGTCGCGAGCATCAAAGAAGCAACACCCAATACGCAGGTGAAGGCGGGCGAAGTCGTCCGGGCCGTGGTGGTGCGCACCGTCAAAGAATATCGACGCGCAGACGGTTCCTACATCAAATTCGATCAGAACGCCGCTGTGCTCATCGATGCGCAGAACCAACCGCGCGGCACCCGAATTTTCGGACCGGTCGCGCGCGAACTGAGAGAAAAAGCGTTCACCCGAATCGTCTCACTCGCTCCCGAAGTGATTTAGGAGGATAATTGTGGCACAGAGAAAGCTGCATATCAAGAAAGATGATATGGTGCTCGTTCTCAGCGGCAAAAATAGAGGCGAACGCGGCGTGGTTTTGGAAGTGTTTCCAGAGAAAAACCGAGCCATCGTTGAGGGAGTCCACATGATCAAGCGTCACCTCCGGCCCAGCCAAACAGGGCAGGGCGGCGTGGTGGAACGCGAAGGCACCATTCATGTTTCTAACCTCAAGCGGGTTGAAAGTTAGGCTCTCTAAGGAGAGCCAGCATTGTGGCGTTTCGGAGGCAGTTGCCCGATAGGGCACATCTCAGTGCAGATGCTTGTCTCGATTCCCGCCACTTCAACCCGACAGTGGAACGTAGAGGATACAAGGCTGATGAGCCCATTTAAAGCATTTTATCAGACGGACGTTGTCCCCGCATTGCAAAAGCATTTTGACTACAAAAACGTGATGCGGATTCCAAAACTGGACAAAATTACGCTGAATATCGGTGTCGGCGAGGCGATTCAGAACCCGAAGGCCTTGGAAGAGGCAGTCGAAGAACTGACACTGATTGCCGGACAGCGCGCAGTCATCACGCACGCCAAAAAGTCCGTCTCGGCCTTTAAAGTCAGAGAAGGCATGGCGATCGGATGCAAAGTCACCTTAAGACAGCAGCGGATGTATGAGTTTTTCAACCGGCTTGTCAACGTCGTGCTGCCGCAGATTCGGGACTTCCGCGGTGTCTCGCCTGACTCTTTCGACGGGCGCGGGAACTACTCCCTCGGCTTAACTGAACAGCTAATCTTCCCGGAAATCGATTACGACCGGGTGAATGATATTCGCGGCTTGAATGTAACCGTCGTTACCACCGCCCCAACCGATGAAGAAGGGCGCGAGTTGCTACGCTTGCTAGGCATGCCGTTCCGACGCTAACTGAAAAGGAGTACCTGAATTGGCAAGCAAATCTTGGATTGCCAGGCAGAAAAGAACGCCGCGGTTTAGCACGCGAGCCTACAGCCGCTGCAAAATTTGCGGCAGAGCCCGCGGTTACCTGCGGAAGTTTGAGATGTGTCGTATCTGTTTTCGCCAGAATGCCCGCGCCGGAAAAATCCCCGGTGTCCGAAAAGCGAGCTGGTAGAAAAGAGCGACAGCGCGCATCGCGACGCCCCTTCTGTAGTGCAGGGCACCTGATTATGCTCTGTTTGAGCTCAGGCGAGCTCAAACCACAGATATGGAACAACTCAATGCCGCTGGACAGAAGATGCACCGCTACAGTCCCTTTCGGCGACGAAAGCGGCACGCAGACATCGCGATGGGGCTTGGCTCAACGAAATAAGGAGAATCTTTCATGTCGATGACCGATCCGATTGCAGATATGTTAACTCGTGTCCGCAATGCCAATATGGCTGGGCATGAACGCGTTGAAATCCCTTCCTCGAAAGTCAAGGCGGAGATTGCCCGCGTCTTGTCTGAAGAAGGTTTCGTCAACAATTATCGTTTAATTGATGACGGAAAACAAGGGATTTTAAGAATCTACTTGAAATACGGTAATACGAAAAAAGAGAAGGTTATCACGAACCTCAAGCGGATTAGCAAACCGGGCCGGCGTGTCTACGTCAAGGCCGGTAATTTGCCGCGGGTTTACGGTGACCTCGGCGTGGCTATTCTGTCAACGTCGCAGGGGTTGAAAACGTCACCACAGTGCCGAAGTGCCAAAATCGGTGGTGAAGTCCTCTGCCATGTCTGGTAGAACGGCCATGGGCTGGGTTCCACGCACAAACGTGGGACCTGGGCTCTGATTGAATTGGGAGAAAACGCATGTCACGTATTGGACAAAAACCGATCCCGATTCCGAACAAAGTGCAGGTGGTTTTGAACAACGACGATGTGCACGTGGAAGGACCGAAGGGTAGCCTCGATTGGCGGCTGCCGCGCGGAATCGATGTGACGCTTGAGACAAACGTTATAACCGTCCAAAGGACGAGTGATCAGAAACAAGACAAGGCTCTGCACGGATTAGCCCGAAGCCTCATCGCCAATATGGTGGCGGGAGTTTCCGATGGCTTTCAGAAAAAGCTCCGAGTGGTTGGCACGGGTTACCGTGCCGAAATCAACCGCCAGAAAGAGCTGGTTCTTGATGTCGGGTATTCGCATTCCGTGTTCTATTCGCCGCCGGCGGGGATAACGCTCAGCGTTGAACCGACGGAGACGGTGGATGGGCAGGCGCACACGCCGGTTCTGGTGAGTGGCATCGATAAGCAACTCGTCGGACAGGTAGCCGCTTCTATCCGCCAGATTAAGAAGCCTGAAATCTACAAACCGTGTAAGGGCATTCGCTACGATGGCGAACGCGTGCGGGATAGAGAAGGGAAGGCTGCGACGTAATATGGAATCTACGAAAAAGAAGCGCGTAAGTCATGCAAGGCGACGAAAACGCATCCGCCAGAAGGTCAGCGGCAGCAGCCAACGCCCGAGGCTCTCCGTTTTTCGGAGCCTGAAACATATCTACGCGCAGCTCATTAACGACGAACTTGGTGAAACGCTTGTGGCAGTATCTAGTTTGTCGCCGGAGTTGAAGGGGACGCTTTCAAACGGCGGAAATGTGGATGCAGCGCAGCGTGTCGGCGCGCTAATCGCAGAGAAAGCCAAGCAGCGGGAGATTGAGGTAGTTGTCTTTGACCGGGGCGGCCATCTCTACCACGGGCGCGTCAAAGCACTCGCCGAAGCCGCAAGGGCGGCGGGACTTAAGTTCTAGCCGCCCAGCCGAACAGTTGTGCCCGCCGAAGCAGGGACAGACTTCAAGGAGAATTTTTTGCTGAAAGATAAAATTAACCCTGATGAATTTGAATTTGAGGAACGTGCCATCTCAATCAACCGAGTCATGCGTGTCGGCAAGGGCCGGCGGACACCGAGTTTCAATACGCTCTCGGTAGTCGGAAATCGAGCCGGTATCGTGGGTATCGGGTTTGGCAGCGCGAGTGAGGTGGCTGGTGCTATCCAGAAAAGCCTCGTTGACGCGCGGAAAAACCTGATCCGGGTGCCACTCGTTGATGGCACGCTCCCTCACGAAATCATCAGCGAATTCAAAGCCGCCAAAGTTTTGCTGAAACCGGCGAGCCCCGGCACCGGCATTATCGCCGGCCACGCTACGCGCGCTATCCTGGAATTTGCAGGCGTTCGCGACGCGCTGACGAAGTGCCTTTCCTCGCGGAACGTGAAAAACATTGCTGAAGCCACGATGCTTGGACTGAAAAACCTCAAGGATGTGAACGAAGTGGCACGGCTACGTGGCAAGACTGTGGAGGAACTGCTGCACAGAGGTTAACCGGTTTTTGAGCCGCTACCGAGTTTGATGCGGCTTTTGCGGTGGTTACGTGAGAGCCCCTCAAAGTGGAATAACTCACGCACAGATTCAGAAGCCCTCTAACCGTAATTTGTTCATACAAAGGCGTTATCAGTTCGAGCTCTCCCGGTCTCACCATAAAGACACCGGATAGTTTAGCGTGATTTGGTTAAACGCTTCTTGTGAATGGAGTGAATCCTGATGAAATTGAATGAACTTAAGCCCGCGCCCGGAGCAACCCGAACCCGAAAACGAGTTGGCCGAGGCAATGGCTCCGGCTGGGGCGGTACCTGCGGCCGCGGGCATAAGGGACAAAAATCCCGTTCCGGCAGCTCAATCCCCGCATGGTTTGAAGGGGGACAGATGCCTCTGGTGCGCCGGCTCCCCAAACGCGGGCCGGGGCGAACCGCCCATAAACGGTTTGAATACGACATTGTCAACGTCCAAACCCTTAATCTATTTGAGGCTGAGGCCGTTGTGAGCCCTGCCACGCTGCGTGAAGCGGGCATCGTCAAACGTAAAAACGCGCGGATAAAGATACTGGGAGAAGGCGAACTGGAGAAACAGCTGAAAGTCCAAGCCCATCGCTTCTCAAAGTCGGCAATTGAGAAAATCGAGGCCAAGGGCGGCACTGCTGAGGTGATTTAAGTGATTAAGGCATTTCAAAACGCTTTTAAGATTCCGGAACTCCGGAAGCGCATCATTTTTACGGCGTTGTTCTTGATTATTTATCGCCTCGGTGCCCACATTACGCTCCCCGGCATCGATGACCAGGCACTCGAGGCGTTTTTCCGGCAACTCATGGAACGCGGCGGCAACGTCATCGGATTCATCGATCTGTTCTCCGGCGGTGCCTTCAGCCAGATGACGATTTTCGCGCTCGGCATCCAGCCGTACATCAGTGCCTCAATCATCATGCAGCTCCTCGCTGTCATCGTGCCATCCTTGGAGAAACTCTCCAAAGAACCCGATGGCAGGAAGAAGATTACGCAATACACCCGCTATGGAACGGTTCTCCTCAGTATCATTCAGGGGATAACGATTAGCATCGTCTTGCGGAATCCGGAGCAAATCACCGGGCAGGCAGGCCAGGTAGTGACGAACCCGACTCTCTGGTGGCACTTCCTGGTAGTCCTCACCTTGACAGCCGGCACCTCTTTTGTGATGTGGCTCGGCGAACAGATTACCGAACGCGGCATCGGCCAAGGCATTTCGTTGATTATCACCGTCGGCATCATCGCAGGATTACCGGGGGGCATCTCGACTGTTTTCAACAACTTGCTGACAAACCCGGGCTTCGGGATTCCGCAGTTGGTGCTACTAGTCGGGCTTGTTATTATCGCTGTGATGGGGACTGTCTTTATCACGCTTTCTGTCCGTAAGATTCCGGTGCAATACGGGCGGCAGATTCGTGGACGCCGAGTGTTCGGTGGGCAAACGACGCACCTCCCGCTCCGTGTTAACGCCGCGGGCATGATTCCGATTATTTTCGCCGTAACGCTGATTCAGTTCCCGACAACCGTCCTTAACTTTCTGCCTCGCGACTGGGGCTGGGTAGTGGGCGCGAACGCGCTTTTTAGCGCGGGCTCACCCTTATATCTCATCGTTTACGCGTTGCTGATTATCGGGTTCACCTACTTCTACACAGCGGTGCAAATCAACCCGATTCAGATGGCGGAAGATTTGCAGAAATATGGCGGATTTATCCCCGGCATCCGTCCGGGAAAGCAAACGGCTGACTATATCAACACGACGTTGACGCGCATCACGCTGCCCGGCGCGTTGTTCCTCGCGGCCATCTCCGTGATTCCGATTATCATCACGAGCCGCTTGGGTGTCGGCAACATGGTGGAAGGTGCTTCTGTCTTGATTGTTGTCGGCGTGGTGTTGGATACGATGTCGCAGATCGAATCCTACTTAACGATGCGCCACTATGAAGGGTTCCTGAAAGATCGGAAACTCAAAGGCCGACGACGGTGAATCAGAGACATTTAGATGTCCCGATGCTGTCGTTTGCGATGAGCTCGCCGGCGCGCAAACAGGTCAGAATCCGGCGAACTTGCCCTACAGGGCTTCTCGTAGACGCTGTTTGTAACCGCGCACCTAGGGCGCGTTGCTGCGGCAGGCCCATGGAGGAAAAACATGAAAGTCAGACCTTCTGTTAAGAAGATGTGTAACCGGTGTAAAGTCATTAAACGCAAAGGGGTTGTCCGCGTGATTTGTCCTTCCAACCCGAGGCACAAACAACGGCAGGGTTAATCCCGCAGCACAAGGAGGAAAACCATGGCAAGGATTGCAGGTGTGGATTTACCTCGTAACAAGCGGGTGGATATCGCACTCACCGCGATTTACGGCGTTGGCCGTTACACGGCATCGCAGATTGTCAGCGATTTAGAGATCGACCCGGCGAAGAAGGTTGACACCCTCGCGGAAAACGAGGTGAATCAACTCCGGACGAAAATCACCCAAGAATACAAAGTCGAGGGTGACTTGCGCCGCGAGGTAGACCAGAACATTAAGCGGCTGATGGATGTGAACAGTTATCGTGGCTTACGGCACCGCCGGCAGTTACCTGTTCGCGGCCAGCGCACCAATACGAATGCGCGCACGCGCAAAGGAAGGGCGCGCACGATTTCCGTCGGCAGAAAAGCGAAAGAGGCAGCACGCAAGGGCGGCTAATTTTGCGCTGTTGTGTGGCCCGCAGGGAACGCTGGTTGCGTTTCCCTGCGGGCCATGCAGGACATCTTCAGGACTTACGCAAATTTCCTAGTGCTTGTCCAGTAGGCGCGCTTCGTAATACCAAATTAACCTCTATAGTTCGGAATCGCCCGATGCCAACTCTAATCTGGGAAGAGCTCAGCTCTATTTCCTCTATTACATGCGGGTCAAGAGCGGGCGAATCTCCACCTACAGAGACGAGACAAATCGATGTCGTTTGGTATAAAGCACGCCTCCGGAAGGAGCCCTGCGCAAGTCCTAATCTTAAAGGAGAAACGGTTTTGCGTGGAAGAAGAAGAGAACGCAAGAACGTGCCTGAGGGTATCGCCCATATCCAGGCTACCTTCAATAACACGATTATCACGATCACGGACTTAAACGGCAACACCGTCGCTTGGGCGAATGCCGGCATGACATTCACAGGGTCCCGGAAGTCTACCCCGTTTGCTGCACAGCAGACGGCGGAGGCTTGTGCCCGAAGAGCGATGGACCACGGTATGAAGCGCGTCGAAGTGCGAGTCAAAGGCCCGGGTTCTGGGCGCGAGTCTTCCATCCGGGCACTCGCGCAGGCGGGACTTCAGATTACCGCGATGAAGGACGTGACACCTATCCCTCACAACGGTTGTCGTCCGCCGAAGAGACGACGCGTTTAACCTTTAAACGAGGAAGCAATGAGTAGATATTTAGACTCTGTCTGTAAATTATGTCGGCGGGAGGGCGAGAAGCTCTTTTTAAAGGGGCACCGTTGCAACGGTCCGAAATGTGCCTTTGAGCGTCGCAGTTACCCGCCGGGCGAGCATGGGCAAAAACCCCCGAGTCGCGTTCGGGGTGATTTTCGGCGGCAATTGCGCGCGAAGCAGAAGGCGAAGCGCACCTATGGCATTTTCGAGAAGCAGTTTCGCAACTATTACTTCAAAGCCGCGCGCCAAACCGGTATCACTGGCGAGAATTTGATTAGTCTCCTGGAACGCCGTTTGGATAATGTTGTCTACCGGCTCGGGTTTGCAACATCCCGCAAACAGGCACGCCAGTTGGTGAAGCACAACCACTTCACTGTCAACGGCAAGCGGGTGAATATTCCATCCTACATCGTGCAGGTAGGCGATGTTATCGCGCCGCGCGAGCGGAGCCGCAACCTCGCCACGATTCAGGAGGCGTTGGATTACGCGAAGCAACGCGGCGCGCCTGAATGGCTGGACATTGACACCGATAAAGCCCAAGGCCGCGTGCAGGGTGCCCCCATCGTCGAGCAGATTGCAATGGAGCTTGAAACACAGCTCATCATTGAGCTTTACTCCAGATAGTTTTTCTGTCTGGCCCAAGGGGAGTCCCGGCGCGCGAGCCGCGTATGTCTCGATGTAACCGCGGCAGACTGATACTCCCTTCGGGCCACACAACCACCCCACTTCTATAGGAGGAAATTGATGATAAGGTCCGAGCTAACGATACCGGAGCGGCTGCTAACGGACACAGAGTCCTTACGGCCGAATTATGCAAAGTATACGGCTGAACCTTTTGAGCGCGGATTTGGAACTACCCTCGGCAATTCGCTCCGCCGAGTCCTCCTTTCTTCAATTAAAGGAGCCGCTATCACTGCTGTCCAGATCGACCAGGTGTCGAAGGAAGAGGATGGGGAAAAAGTCGTCCGGTCCGTGCCACACGAATACGCCACCATTCCCGGTGTGAAGGAAGATGTCGTTCAGATCATCCTCAATCTCAAAGAACTTCGGTTCCGACTGGAGACAGATGAATTGATGACGTTGCTGCTGACTGCCGAGGGCTCGGGTGAGTTAACGGCAGCGGATATCCGTCCGAATGCCCTCGTTGAGATTATCAATCCGGACCAGCATATCGCGACGCTTGACAAATGCGACGGGGTGGAGATGAGGATTCGTGTCCAGACCGGGCGCGGCTACTCCCTCGCAGAGGAGCACCAACCCGCAAAACACGCCATCGGGTTCATTCCGGTTGACGCGAAGTTCTCGCCTGTTGAGAAAGTCAATTTCTGGGTTGACGAAACCCGTGTCGGGGATATGACGAACTTTGACCGGCTCAACCTAGAAGTCTGGACAGATGCAAGCATTACGCCTAAGGAGGCGGTAACGCGTGCCTCTGAAATCTTGCTCGAACAACTCCAGCTGTTTACCGAGTTTGATGAGTCGTATGTTGAGGAGGAACCGGAAATTGACGAATGGAGACAGCGGCTAGATAGACACCTCTCCAAACCGGTCACGGATCTGGAACTCTCCGTGAGAGCCGCAAACTGCCTCAAAACCGCCGGAATCAGAACCATCCGCGAACTGGTTTCAAAAGAAGAGAAGGATATGCTGGAATATAAGAATTTCGGCAGAACCTCACTAAAGGAAATCACGGACCAGCTCGACAGCATGGGACTCTACTTGGGCATGACGCTTGATAACGCGGACGAAGACGAAGACGAAGACGAAGATGCTCCCGAAGCGGACGAAACGTCAGATAATACCGAGTTGGAAGAGGAAACCCTCGAAGCAGCCGATGAAACGCAAACCGACGAGGAAGATGCGCCAGCGGCTGACAATACGGATACGCACATGGAGGAAGAAGATGCGTCATAGAAAACAGGGACGGAAACTTGGACGGACGACGAGCCATCGCAAGGCTCTCTTCCGGAACCAGGCAACCGCGCTTTTTGAGCACGAACAGATACGCACAACTTTGCCCAAGTGCAAGGAACTGCGACGCGTCGCGGAAAAGTTGATTACCCTCGCCAAAAAGGGAGATCTTCATGCACGCCGCCAAGCCGCAAAGATGCTTTACGGCCGCAACCTGCACTACACGCCGCGCCGAGGCGATAGCGGCGCGCTTGACAAACACGCTGTCCTACAAAAGTTGTTTGACGAAATCGGGCCGCGGTATCAAGACCGGAACGGCGGATACACGCGGATTATCCGCGGCGAACTTCGCAAAGGCGATGGCGCGCAGATGGCTTATATCCAATTGGTTTAAGCGAAACCGAAACCTAACTGCCCCCCGTAGCGCGATAGCTCGCGATTCTTCCAGGGCTCAGTTCCCGCAGCGCGAGGGAAAACCTGT
This sequence comes from uncultured Poribacteria bacterium, assembly GCA_958296135.1. Lineage (GTDB taxonomy): Bacteria > Poribacteria > WGA-4E > WGA-4E > WGA-3G > AGPOR5. Next base: position 402,227 of record CATQHZ010000001.1, on the reverse strand, counting down.
CCCTCGCGAACCCTCAACGGTGGCGAGGGCCCGGCGATCGCGAATCGCCGAGGGTTCCCCTCGCCCTGCGTTTTCCCCTGACTTCTTAGGGCTTACGCAGAAACGCCTCCCGGTAGGCGCAGTTTCAAACCGAGCCTAGAAACAATAATGAAATTTACGTCAAGCCTAACTTACTAAAACCGGTATCCCGCCGACACGAAGACCCGGTGCGTTATCCGTTCAGTCGTTAACGCATTACTGCTGCGCTGCCAACTGCCCCGCATATACGCAATATCTACCTTCAGCATATTCTCAAAAACCTTGCCGACACCCCCCGTCAAGAAATCGCGCTCGTTCTCAACGTCAGTTTCCGTGAACGGGATGGTATCGCGAAAATAACCGAGACGGACGTGCGTATCAATCCCCGGAATGCGATATTCTGCGCCGAGCCGCGTTTGAAGCGTGGTGGCGTAGAATTTCTCGAAATTGTTCTGCGAAATATCGTCCGCAGGCACCGGATCGTAGCGGGTTTGCGTCCAGTCGTTGAGTTGGACATCGCCCGCCAAAATCAGGCGTTTGTCCAGCAGTTTGATGGCGATGCCTGTCCCGATTTCAAACGGCCGCTCAATATCGAACGCTTGCGTGCCGCTTTCCGAATCGGTGACTTCTTCCCCGTCATCGTAAAAAGCGACGGTGCTCTGATACCAGTATTCGTCAACGCCGAGTTCAATGGGCGAGACGAGAGTTACGCCGAGGCTAACAGCGTCTGTTACGTGTGCCAGCAGTCCTACCCTGCCGCCGATGCCTGAATATTCCCGGTCGGTTTCATCGTCGTATCTGAAGCGCGCCAGTTCGCTGTCGACGTTGACGATGTCAGTGGCGGTGGTATCCAGCTCATTGAGGCTATGTCCTTGCCAGAAATCGACTGAGCCGCCGATGAGAATCCGCTTCGTGATGAACGAACTCACGCCGAAACTCCAAATCCCGATACCTCCGGTGTTGACGTTGGTTTCATCGACAGCGAGCCCGCTGAACTCGGTTCCGGTGCCCGGGTCGATGCCCTGAATGGCGGTCTGGTGGTCGAAATTTTGCGCGCGGTTGTATCCGAATGCGATTGCGACTCCGCCGTGTCTAGCATGGAACGGATAAACCATTCCGAGGGCGTTTGGGCGCACCTGCGAACGGCTGGTGCCGGTTGTTTCTGCGCCGGCGAAGGTAGTATCCGCAGTCGCGGTGTTATGCGAGAAGCTGCTGAACAGCTCAAACTTGCGGATTTGGGCTAAGCCCGCGGGGTTCCAATAGAGCGCGGTGTAATCGTCGGCGAGTCCGAGGGATGCGCCGCCCATGCCCATCTCCCGCGCGCCCACGCCAAACGTGTTGCCGATGGCCATTTCTTCTACCTGTGTTGCGCCCCGAGTTGCAAGGCAACCGATGGCGAGGAGGCAGATAAAAGGGATGTAAACTGCCCGTTTCATGATTCAACTCCTCCACTATGCTTCAATAATTTTTCCAAATTGTGAGTTGTGACTATTATAGCATATCTTTTGGGGGCTGTGCAAGCCAATTTCTCTTTGTGAACGGGTTCGTAGCGCGGGGGCCTGTCCTCCCCTCGCCCTACGGTGAATAGCTGTGAGTCCGTAGCGCGGGGGCCCGGCAGTCACTAACTGCCGAGGGTTTCCCCCGCGAACCCTGACCTAGGCGAAAAACGGCCTGAACCCGAGCAGGGACAGACCTTCGCCCTACGGTTAACGGGAAGATATCCGACGCTTCACCTGCTGGAAACGCGACGAATCTGCCCGCAACCCCGATTTCGGCGGCAAACCGCTGATCTGCCCACGCACATTCCGCACACGTTCACTACTCGCCGGATGCGTCGACAGCATCAGTTCCAACGAAGAAGGCTCTCTCCCTTGCATCTCGCGCAGTGTATCAAAGAACGTCGCCGCGCCCTCCGGTGATATCCCCGCATCGTAGGCATTCTGCACGCCGTAGAAATCCGACTCGCGCTCATCGTCACGGCTATATTTGAAGAGCAACCCCGCCGCTAGGACATCCGCCACCAGTTTTTTAAACTCGCCTGCATCCTCCTTGACGAGCAACCGTTTCACAATTTCGATGCCGTATGCCTTCGTAAGCCGTTTCATCGAGTGCCTGCCGACGATATGCCCGATTTCGTGCCCGAGCACCGCCGCCAACTCCGATTCTGTCTTCGCCATCCGAATCAGATCGAGATGCACGTAAATATAGCCGCCGGGGACAGCATACGCGTTGACTCCCTTCGTCGCTACCACCTTGAACGTGTAAGGGATGTCGTTGCGCTTGCTATAGCGGACCAGCGTTTGCCCGAGGTCATTGATATAGTTAGTGACAACCGGGTCTGTGTGGAACGTAACCTGCTTATCATGTTGCGCCACAAATTCCTTGCCGAATTGCTGTTCCTCTGCATCGGTGAAGATGTTGACATCCCCGAATTCGTCAAGGAGCGTATTCCCTACGTTGCCGACGGTGCTGAGATTAACGCATCCTGTGCAGAGGCAGAGGATGAAGGCTAACGCCACTGTGAATGCGATTCGCGGCGTTGATCGGATAATCGTTTTGATAGAATAATGCATAGATAAAACCTCCTAACGCAAGTTTCTTTCGTTAACCGCCGTCCAGTCCGTAGCGCGGGGGCCCGGCAGTCACTAACTGCCGAGGGTTGCAGTCACTAACTGCCGAGGGTTGCAGTCACTAACTGCCGAGGGTTGCAGTCACTAACTGCCGAGGGTTGCAGTCACTAACTGCCGAGGGTTGCAGTCACTAACTGCCGAGGGTTGCAGTCACTAACTGCCGAGGGTTGCAGTCACTAACTGCCGAGGGTTGCAGTCACTAACTGCCGAGGGTTGCAGTCACTAACTGCCGAGGGTTGCAGTCACTAACTGCCGAGGGTTGCAGTCACTAACTGCCGAGGGTTGCAGTCACTAACTGCCGAGGGTTGCAGTCACTAACTGCCGAGGGTTGCAGTCACTAACTGCCGAGGGTTGCAGTCACTAACTGCCGAGGGTTGCAGTCACTAACTGCCGAGGGTTGCAGTCACTAACTGCCGAGGGTTGCAGTCACTAACTGCCGAGGGTTTCCCCCGCGAACCCTACTTAGGCGAAAAACGTCCTTGGCCCAAGCAAGGATTTTCCTGTCACGATCGGGCATGGCGAGGGACAGGCCCTCGCCCTACGGGGAAGAAGCGGACACTCGGATCTGGCGAGGGACAGACCCTCGCCCTACGGTAAAAATAGACAACTTTTTTCTTGCCAAATTCTACCCAACTCTGCTATCATACCTTCTCATGTAGGAGGACCCTCCCGGTCCCGAAAAAAAGGAGACGCTTTATGAAACTGACACAACAACAATGCGATACCTTCCAAACCCAAGGCGTGCTGATCGTCAAAAACGCGCTGACTGACGCTGACCTGCAGCCTGTCATTGACGAAATCTCCGACTGGATCTCGGCACGCGCCATCGCCTTACAGCAAGAGGGAAAGATCGAGAACCTCTACGAAGACGAACCCTTCGACCGGCGATTCGCGAAGCTTCTCGCACAGTCCGCAGAAATGGCAAGCGGACTAGACATCATGCACTACCGCGGCAAGGCAATCTTTGAATTCTTCAGAAACGACAATCTATTAGATGTAATTGAAGGGGTTGTCGGGCCGGAGATTACCTGCAACCCTATCCAGCATCTGCGCGCCAAACCGCCGGTGATAGATGGCAATGCCAGTTGGGCAGGCGGCGTGCCATGGCACCAAGATGCCGGTGTCATGATGCCGGAAGCGGAGGGCTCAGCTATCGTGACATGTTGGCTGCCACTCGGCGATAGCACGGTGGAGATGGGATGCCTCGAAGCACTGCCCGGCATCACCGAAGAAAAGGGTTACCTCGTCCATCAGAAAGAGGGAGGCACGATGATTAAACCGGAACTGATGCCGGACGTTGAACCGCTCATGCTGGAGTGTTATCGCGGCGATGTCATCTTATTAAGTCGGTTTACGCCGCACCGTTCGCAGCCGAATACCTCCGACCGGTGTCGCTGGTCATTGGATTTGCGCTATCAGACGACAGGACATCACACCGGCAGGACAGCGCATCCCGACTTTGTCGTCCGCAGCCGCAAAAACCCCGGTTCTGTTTTGACAAAGCATGAAGAGTGGTCTCATCTGTGGGTGGATGCTTTTGAAAACCCGCGCGGGTATGCGGGGCACAGGGCTGTGTAGAGGTAGGGAGCGCATCCGTTTTGCAGTCCTGTAGGGCGAGCACCGTTACGCCTACATGGAAGACAGCCTGCGTTGCACCGCATAAGCAGGCTTATCGCCGCCCTTGCCAGGCTACAGGCTTCGCGGGGGAAACCCTCGGCAGTTAGTGACTGCCGGGCCCCCGCGCTACGGGCCAAAAAGGTTTTAAAGCCCCGCATCATCCCCCATCCGTAGCACGACATAACTCCGATAGCGTTCGGGATGGATGTCGCCGCTTTCAACGGCATCCTGAACCGCACAATCGGGCTCGCTGACATGCGCGCAGTCGTTGTATTTGCACGTACCGAGATAAGGCTCCATCTCTGGAAAATAGTGTTCGAGATTCTCCGTGTCAACCCCCCACAACCCAACTTCTCGGATGCCGGGCGTATCAGCAACTTCGCCGCCGATGTCCAGCGCGAACAGCTCAACCAGCGTCGTCGTGTGGCGGCCCTTCTGCGTCTTCTCGCCGACTTCACCGGTACGCAAGCCCAAATTCGGTTGGATAGCGTTCAGCAGACTCGATTTCCCTACGCCAGATGCACCGACGATGACGCTAAATTTATCCCGCAACACCTCCCGAAGTGCCTCAAGGCTTTCGGGCATATTGATGCTAGTATAGATGACGCGATACCCCAGTTGCTCATAATTCGGTAGGAGAGCCCTCCCGGTCTCAATGTCTTCCGGTAGGAGAGCCCTCCCGGTCTCGATGCCAATAAATTCGCGACGTTGGGCAACATCCACCAAATCCATCTTATTGAGGCAGATGACTGCATCCATCTCACCGGCTTCCGCCAGAATGAGGAACCGGTCCAGCGTCCGAAAATTCAGCGGCGGCATCGCGGTTGAGACGACAGCGACAATCTGATGCGCGTTCGCAACGATAACCTGCTCGATATCGCCGTGCCTCCCTGCGTATTGCCGCGAGAACTTCGTCTGGCGCGGTAGGATATCTTCTACCACGCCTTCTTCATCATCAATCTGCGAGAAGAGCACCTCATCGCCGACAGCACCCGGGTCTGCGTAGATTCTGCGTCCGGTTTCGGTGCGGTGTTTCCGTTTGAGGGTGCCGCGGAGCGTGCATCGCAGGACAAGTTCACCGTGCTGAACGTCATAGAACCCCGTTCGCGCGCGGATAACTCGGCCTCGTTCGCGAGTAAGGATAAAACCCACCTCCCTATTACCCGTTCGTTTCACCGGATAGCGAAGGCTTATCTCTCGCCTTCCGGTGAATTCCACCTCCTACCGTAGGGCGAGGGCCGTTACGGTCACGCCTACAGAAAATGTGCGTGTGTCGCCACGCGAAAGCACGCTACCTTTAACTTTGTCATATCTGCAGCCTCGCTGCAGAGATGTCCACTGTCCCTCGCCGTGCCTATTTTTACAGGATTATCTATTAGGCGGAGCCTGTTGAGGGACAGGCCCTCAACCTACGGAGAAAAAAACCTGTTGAGGGACAGGCCCTCAACCTACGGAGAAAAAAACCTGTTGAGGGACAGGCCCTCAACCTACGGAGAAAAAAACCTGTTGAGGGACAGGCCCTCAACCTACGGAGAAAATTAGACATACTTCTTCATCGTTTGCAACGCGGTTTCTATATCCGTATCAAAATCGTCAAACTTGCACTCGCAGGAGACGCGGCCATCGTAGCCAGCTTTCTGGAGTGCCGTGAAGAAATCGGTGAAATCAAAGTCGTCATTGCCGGGGTAGGAACGCTTGACCGGTTCGGCAATATGCACGTGCTCCAGCCATTCCGCTGCATCGACAATGTTTTGCATCGGTTCATTTTCCTGCCAGACGTGGTAGAGGTCGGCGAGTGCCTTAACTGCCTTCCGGTCGACGCGCTTCGCCATGGCGAGGCCGTCCGCGACAGTGCGCAGGATGTTTCCCTCCCTCCGGCAGATGGGTTCAATGACGATGGTGATGCCGTGCGCTTCACCGTGGTCTGCCGCCATATCAAGGAATTCGGCAATCTGTGCCAATGCGCGTTCGCGGGAGTAGCCTTCCTCGATGCTTCGCGAGCCTGCACTTCCGTAGACGATAACCTCGCCGCCAAGTTCGTGCCCTCTGCGGCACGCTGTCTCGACGTAGCGAGAGAGGCGTGGCAAATCGACGTTGTCGCCGACGACACGCAGATTACCTGGTATGAACCCTGCGTATGCTTCTGGTTTCAAGGGTGCCGCTGCCACCTGTTCCCGAATCTTCTGAAATTCAGTTTCGTCCGCTTCTGGGATGAGCGCGCGCTGCACGCCCAATTCAATATAATCATACCCGGCTTCTGCAAGCCGATTGACGTTTTCTAACCCGGTACAAATGCCAAATCGCATCAAGTTGTTCCTTTCTCGTGTTTTATCACGTTTGTTTTTCTGTAGTTCACGTTCGTTCAAATGAAAATGGAAAAATAAATCGGCTAATCTCGGTACGGAGTCCTCATCGCGACCGGGATGTCGCGCCTATTGGTGAGAAACCTATTCCGATTTGGTATCAGTCCTAAAAACGAAGGATAATCTGCATCAGCCCTATTTCAATGACAGAAATCAGCATAGCAGCAATGACGATGTTGAAAAATCTCCCTATCTCAAATCGGTTCCCCAAAAGTTTGGCTGCCATCCACAGCAGAAAAGCGGTAATGGCAATGTGAAACACGCCGATAATCGGATTTATCAGCATCGGTGGAAGAAACGTCAGAATCTCGTTGAAAAGCGGTTTGAGGAAATTGTAGTTAAACTCAATTTCCATCACGAGCGTTTTGAGAAATCCACAGGCAAGCGCAACCCCCACTGCTATTCTACGGTTCGCGACCTGCATTGTTGGCAGCCAGCATATCACGATGAAAGCCGGGATGCTGAGAATGAGTAGGTTTACGGGCAACATGGAACTCATTTTGGATGCCTCTTCTCGCTTTGTGCCAGACGCAAAATCATTGCCCAAACCGCCGCTTGCGTTGGCTATAGGCGCGCAAAGCACGGAGGAAGTCTATTTTCCGGAACGAGGGCCAATACGTATCACAAAAATAGAATTCCGAATAGACGCTCTGCCACAGCAGAAAACCCGATAACCGCGCCTCGCCGCTTGTGCGGATGATTAACTCCGGGTCTGGCAGATTGGAGGTATAGAGATGCGGCGTGATTTTGTCAACGCTGAGTTCCGCCGCGATTTGCGCGACATCTTTGCCCTTCGCAGCCTCTGCGTTGAGGTGCCCCCGAAACGCCTCAACAATCTCCTCGCGGCCGCCATAAGCAACAGCGACGTTGAGGATAAACTTGTCGTAATGTTGCGTGGCTACCTCCGCCTCGCGGATAGCCTCTTGCAGACTCGGCGGGAGCAATTCGATTTGCCCCATTGCCCGCACTTTGATCTGGTTGGCATGGAGCCCTTCAATCGTAACCAACTCCCGCATTTTCCCTTCGATCAGGCCGAGGATGCCTTCGACTTCATCCTCGGCGCGCTTGAAGTTATCCAACGAGAATATCCAAATCGAGAAAACCTCCACACCGAGTTCATCGCACCAATGCAGCACCTCTTCAAGTTTATTCGCGCCTTCGTAGTGTCCTTTCACGACGTTGTCAAGGCCACTTGCTCTGGCGTAGCGGCGGTTGCCATCGAGGATGATGCCGATGTGGCGCGGAATGTTCCACGTATTCGCCTCTGCCTCCAACCGCTTTTGATAGGCATTGTAAAACAGCCGCTCAACGGGGTTTTTCAGGAATTTCAGTGGGTTCATGTTGCTCCTCGTGCGCGCTTCCCTGTCTCAATGTAGAAGAGCCCTCCGTTACGTCGCCTCCGGACTCGCGATGCATAAAAAATAACCATGTCGTTTTTTCCGTTGGAAACGGGCGGAAACCCTAGAAATCCGCCCTTACAGTCGCTGGGCGTGCACACGTTCCGAAAATGACCTCTTAGTGACTGAAACTTCATTCCCTGCAGCGCGAACCTTTGCTTGATACCGCCCGCGCCGGTCAGGAAGTCCCGCCTACTGGTTATGTTTATCGGTGACATCCTGAATCCAAGAGAGCGCTGCCATACTCGATGACCAGCCGATAGAAGTCACCGCAAGCAGCGCGACTTGTTGTAATTCCTCAGGCGTAATTCCCTCGCGGAGGGCTCGGCGTGCGTGCGAATGCACCGCGCCCTCCGATTTCGCGCCGATGGCTAACGCCAGCTTCACGAGCCTCGCTGTCTTTCTGTCAAGCGAGCCTGCGTTGCTGCACGCCTCACCTAACGCCTGATACGCCTTCCAAACCTCCGGGTATTCGTCAATTACCTTCTGAAGGAAATCGGGTAATTTGTCTCTCATTTTTTCTCCCTTCAAGCCTTCCGTAAACATTCCTTGTAGGCGCGCTTCATGTAGTTTCAGAAAATAAACGGGTAATTTTTGCCGCCGGATACGGGCGGATATAGAAATCCGCCCCTATACATTCACAGCACTTGCACGTTTAGAGGAATGAGTCCCGGTAGGCGCGCTTTCCAAGCGCGCCTACGAGGGAACGAATTCGCAGAAATCCCCTTAACTTGACTGCTCCTTCTGCGGTGGTTCTTTCTCGCGAGCGGTTTCAGTACCCGCCTCATCTGGTTCTTCTTCGTTGAGGCCGGACTTAAAGTTATTGATACTCTTGCCGAGGCCACGCGCCAATTCCGGCAGGCGTTTCCCGCCGAAGATGAGTAGCACAATGGCTAACACAATCAGTAATTCCCAAGGGCCAAGGCCTAACATATTTCCCCCCCCCATCTTAACGATTTCGCGCGATTTAACGATGCACGCGTAATATTGGAGATATTATATCATATTTCCAAAAAATATGCCAACATCGATTCAGACAATTTAGTTGACATCTACCGGAAAAATCTGTTATCATAAATGATATGAACGCCGAACGCACTATCGAGACCCTTTTAAATCAGATTCGGGATGAGTTACTCCCACAGATTGCACGTTCGCCGGAGATCCAGACAGCAGACAATCTGCACCAGTTTCGGAGTCGGCTCCACAGCGTCCACTACTGTTGCATCCGTGCACAGCTGCCGCTCGCGCTGCGCACACAAGTTGAGACGCTCCTCGCAACTAGCGCAGAGCTGTGGAATCTCATCACCGAAAACGAGTTGATGTTGAAAAATCTGAAGGATTACACTCGCGTCCGCACCTTCTCCGCCGAGGCAGAAGGGGTGACTAACCTAGAGGAGCTCCTCTCCGGCGAGGATAGCCTGCGTGATGTGATTATCAACGGCATCGCATTTATGCTGAATTGGAAGGCGAATTCCATCTGGGTGGATTCCGCGAAGCGCGCCCGCACCGTTATGACAAAAAATTACATGCTAGAAATTCAGGACAGGATTTGGCAGTTTATCAAAGAGAGCACGGCGCAAACCGACGCGATGGACATCGCGCAGGCGGAACAGGTTCGCGATCGTGCCGACAAATTCCTCGCGATGATCCATGCCAGCGAATTGCCGACAGAGGCGCACGTCGGCCTGCTCATGCAAATCTATGTGCTGTTATTGCGCCTGCAATTGGGGCGGCTCATCATTCAATTGGAAACCTTTCGGGATAACGGAGCTGCCTAATACCAGAGCATTCAGTTGCCCCTGAAAATGATGGAGAAACTATGCAAAGAGATCAGAAAGAACTATTTGAAGCACTCGTTAACGTCATCGCAATGCTACGGAGCGACAACGGATGCCCCTGGGACCGCGCGCAGACGCACGAGACGCTCAAACGCACGCTCATCGAGGAAACCTACGAGGTAGTGGAAGCCATCGATGCCGCTGTGCCAGAGAAACTGAAGGAGGAACTCGGCGACCTGCTTCTCAACGTCATGCTTCAAGCACAGATTGCAGCGGAAAATCAGCATTTCACCATTAGCGATGTCATTGAGACTCTTGCCGAGAAACTCATCCGCCGGCACCCGCACGTCTTCGGCAACGTGCAGGCGGACGATGCCGACACCGTCGTCAAAAATTGGGAAGAGATCAAACGGCAAGAGCGCGGCTACGAAGATAGACACTCCGTGCTTGACGGCGTGCCGGACGCGCTGCCTAGCCTGCAAAAGGCACAGAAACTCCAGCGACGCGCCGCAGATGTCGGGTTTGATTGGGAAGAACTCTCCGATGTCGTCGCCAAGATTGACGAAGAAGTCGGCGAGGTGAAGGCGAGCATCAAGGCGAACGAACCTGATGCAACCGAGATGGAACTCGGTGACCTGTTGTTCACTGTCGTGAACCTATGCCGCTTTATGAACGTCCAAGCGGAAGAGGCGTTGCGGAAAGCAAATCGCAAATTCACGGCGCGCTTCAAATGGATGGAAGCAGAAGTCGAACGCCGCGGGAAATCCTTTGAAGACTATGATCTGGCGGGACTTGACGCAATCTGGGAAGCCGCCAAGAAACATGTCTAATCCCAAAATTCGTAAGGGCGGATGTCTTAAATATCCGCGCCTACAATCACGTGTCCGTAGGCGCGGTTTCAAACCGTCGCGCCTAAACGTTGCGCGATAAGGAAGCATGATTTTGCGATGCAACGCATGCCGCTGACACAAGCGTGCCCGTTGCACCGTATCACGCCATCGCACCGACTCGCCTACCGGAACCGTTTCTGCGTAAGTCCTATTCAATCTAAAATGAAATTTCTTAACTCTCCTGACTATGAACGGTTCGCGCGACTCTTTGAGGCGCTAGATCTGGCAGGACTACCACGGATAGAAATCGTCCAGGCGGGCGCGCTTGCAAAGCGTGCCTCCGGCAACGGAGAAATTAAGCGACTCGGCATCTTTTCGGGCTCGTTCAACCCCATAACCGTGGCGCACGCCGCGATGGCGGAGCAGGCAGTCGCGCAATTCCAATTGGACGAACTGCTCCTGCTCCTTGCCAAAGCGAATGTGGATAAGGGGGTATTCGGTTTGCCGCTCGCCGCGCGCCTTGTCACCCTCAAGCGATATGCGGAAAGCCGCCCCGGCTTCTCTGTCGGTGCCTCAAGTCACGGCAGGTATATTGACAAAATCACCGCTTTAAGTGCCTTGTATCCGCCGCAAACCGAATTCCATTTCATTGTTGGATACGACACCCTCATCCGAATCTTTGACGCGAAATACTACACGGACTTTGATGCGGAATTGCGTGAACTCTTTGCTGCGTGCCGCTTCATCGTGGCGAATCGCGCCGACGCAGATGTGGAGGCGATAGTGGCGTTCATGGCGCAACCGGCGACGCGCCCGTATGCGCCGTTCGTTTCAAGTCTCGTGTTGCCAGATGCATACGCCGACGTTTCGTCAACGGAGATCCGCCTGCGGCTGGAGCAAGGCGAAACGATTACACATCTGGTGCCGCCGGTTATCGCTGAGTTTTTGGAATAGTGGGGTATCCCCAGACCCGGGAGGGGAATGGGCGGATATTTAATGACATCCGTCCTTACAGCGAGGTTCCCTAACTCCATTTGTAGTTGATGACCGGCTTGCCTAACTTCGCGCAGGTATAGATACGCGCGTCCAGATACTCGCAGCGCAGGCACGATTTGCGGAGGTAGGTTGTAGCCACCGCTTGAAAGAATTCGCATGCCTCTGCGATTTCTTCCATTTGTGTTCGGTGTTCCCCGGAGAGCGCGCTTTCTTCGGCGGGCTCGGCAGCCCGGTCTACGGCGCGCGTCGTTTCTCCACTCCGTTCCCAAATGCTGTTAATCACCTCCGCCAGAATCGCCCGGTAAGTCTGCGCGCCGGGGGGTTCCGGTGAATAGAGAACCACCTCGTTCGCGAGGCAATACTTCGCGAGGCCCTTGAGCCGGCTCTTCTCATCTTTTCGGTATTCCGCGCGGAGCTGGTCCTTGAAGGCACGCTCAAATTCGTCCCATCCGATTTGCTGCGCTTGCCATTTCTCCAGCAATTCCGCGGCCGGCGCGAGTTCCGGCAGAGTACGCAATCCTTCCACCGCCTCGTGGGAGATAGCGAACCGGTTTTGTGTTTTGTCTTGCGCGAGATTTTCAAACGTGTCCAAATATAACATCTGTCTGTTCTCCTCAATTTGAATGCCGTAACTCCCGTTCGGTAGGCGCGCTTTCATGAAAATTCAGAGAAAGAAACGGGTTGTTTTTTCCGCGGGCTACAGGCGGATAGAGAAATCCACCCTTACCCTCACCGCGCGTGCACGCTTTCCGAAAAGCGCGCCTACCGGGGTTACGCTGCGTCCATCCTTTTGAATTTAGACGTAAAAACTTGACAAAAAGTTACGTTTTTGATGCATGTCTCTATTTTAACACACCTTCCCTGCAGATTTCCAACCTTTTTGTGTCTCATCCTACACATTTTCTGAAAATATCCCGCTTTAACATTGGCACAATTTTTGCTAATGTATTAATTGCGCTCGATTTGAAACCTGAGCACAGACTCATCGTTTATGTTATTAAGTTTGCGGCAGAAGGTGCAAACCATAGTCTTTTCTCTCTCGGCGGAAAACCGGGTGCCCACATCAGGGCACCGCACACAACTCATTCAGGAGGCACAGATGATGTTTAGCGGAATCGAATTTATTATCGGCGGCTTAGGGACCTTAGTCGGAATCGGCGGCGGCTATTTGATGCTGAACGCCTTTTTCGCCGGCATCCAGCGTATCGCAAAACCCAGAACCGTTGAAGTCAAAAACGTCAAGGAAGAAAGACTTGACAATTGACTTGGTTTCGGGTATACTATTCTGGTAAGAGCGATTTCCACATCGCGACCGGAAATCCTTCTACCGGAGAAACTGCAGCAATGCACTACGACTCCTTACACGCATGGGACGTTACGCCTGCCGAAGCGCGGCGTATTCAAAACGAGTTACGCGACAAGGTGATTCGGGCAGACCGGCAGGGGACAATTGACACCGTCGCCGGTGTGGACATCGGGCTGCGGAAAGACACGGCACTCGCCGCCGTAGTCGTCCTCAGCTTCCCCGAATTGCAGGTGGTAGAGCGCGTGGTTGTGGAGAGTCCTGTCCGTTTTCCTTACATCCCGGGGTTGCTCTCGTTTCGGGAAATCCCGCCGCTGTTGGAGGCGTTTTCCCAGTTGCAAGCTGAGCCGTCCCTCGTGATGGTTGATGGGCACGGTATTGCACACCCCCGGCGGTTTGGCATCGCAGCGCATTTGGGACTGCTTCTGGATAAACCGACGATTGGGTGTGCAAAGTCCCGCCTCTGCGGCCGATACGCGGCACCCGACACCGAACGCGGGGCTTATGAATATCTGTATGACGCGGACGAGGTTATCGGAGCCGTCGTCCGAACCCGTTCCAACGTGCGGCCTATCTATGTGTCAATAGGACACCGCATCGCGTTGGATTCGGCAATAACATTCTGTTTCACTTGTGGCAGTGGGTATCGCCTGCCGGAACCGACCCGGCAGGCCCACAACGCCGCAAGCGCATTTAAAAAGACAACGCGGCCTGAAAGCAGAGACAATGCTCGGCCGACATGAAAAAATGAACATATTCTCAAAACGCTTGAATCGGTTGCCGCCGTATATGTTTGGCAAACTCAAGCAGTTAACGCACGAACGCCGGCAGCTCGGCATCGATATTATCGATTTGGGGATGGGGAATCCGAATCAACCCACACCTCAGCCTATTATTGACAAGCTCACCGAAGCCGCGCAGGAGCTCCGGCACCACCGCTACTCTGCATCGCGCGGCATTTTCAATCTCCGCCGCGAAGTCAGTTGGCATTATGAACGCCGGTTCGGTGTCAGCATCGATGCGGACGAAGAAGCCATTGCTGTTATCGGAACGAAAGAGGGCCTCGGTCATCTGGCCCTCGCGCTGATTGACGAAGGCGATCTGGCGATGGTGCCGAATCCCACATTTCCCATTCATACTTACAGCATCGTCCTCGCGGGCGGTAGCGTCGTCAGCATTCCCTTAACCGAGGAGAACCATTTCGTCCCCTCTCTCGCCGAAATCACGCGCGATATTTGGCCGCGCCCGAAGGTGCTTATCTTGAGTTTCCCGCATAATCCTACCGGTGCGGTGACAGACTTGGCGTTCTTTGAAGAGGTTGTCGACTTCGCCAAACGGCAGGATATAGTAGTCATCCACGACTTAGCGTATGCCGACATCGTTTTTGATGGCTACGAGGCCCCCAGTTTCCTGCAGGCGAAGGGTGCGAAAGATGTAGGCGTTGAATTTTTATCGCTGTCCAAATCCTACAACATGGCGGGCTGGCGGTGCGGGTTTGCCGTCGGCAACCGCGACATTATAGAGGCACTTGCGCGTATCAAAGGCTACTACGATTACGGCATTTTCGCGCCTATCCAAGTCGCCTCGATTATGGCATTGCGCACGCCGGCGGATGTCGTTCAGGAAAACGCCGAGGTCTATCGGAAACGTCGCGATGTGCTGGTTGACGGATTAAACCGCATCGGCTGGCATGTGAAGGCACCGCGTGCATCCATGTTCGTCTGGGCCCCGATTCCCGAACCGTGGCGGCATCTTACCTCCCTGGAGTTCTCAATGAAGCTGCTAAACGAGGCGGAGGTGTGTGTTTCTCCCGGCGCTGGCTTTGGGCATAACGGTGAGGGCTATGTCCGCATCGCGCTCGTAGAAAATGAGGATAGGATTCGGCAGGCGGTCCGGCAAATGCGGCGGGCACTGTTTGGTTAATTTCCAAACGCGCACGAAAAAAGTTTGACATAAATGTGATAAAATGTTAAACTTTAACCGGTAATAATCGAAAAACTGGCACTGCAACAGGCATGTTAGATGCGATGATTAAGTTGAGTTGCGCTGTCCCGGTGGAAGGGAAGGGAAACGCTTTGACTATAAGGCTCAGCAATTCGACAAGGAGATGCATAAGATACGCGAGGAGTCCGGCACTAATCAGATCTTGGCATATTATGCAAACAAACGCGCGTCGTTAACTGACAACCATTAATTAAGTTGTCGGTTTGGATATCCACAGCCCATTGGTTATATTAATAGGTAATATCAAGGCATCCCTGATTAGTTAATGATCGATCACTCCCCTTGTTGGGTATGGACATTATTATAGGAGATTTAATAATGGCTACTCGTAAACAGAACCTCACCGCCAATCAGTTAGCACTGATCAATCGGACACCCGAAAGAGATGCGGTCCGAATTATTGTTAACGATATCCTCGTTCGTGATGGCGTGGCTATCCAAAGTGATATTACCGCCGAGGTCGAGCGTCGGCTCGCTCCAATCTACGACGAATTGGCGGCATCAACGCAGCATTATCCTGCGTATGCTGTCGCTGGCGTGCTCCAGCAGTTTAATCAGTATAAAGGTTGGACAACGCGGCAGAATGGCGAAAACGCTTTCAAAGATGGCTGCGCTGAACTAGCCGCGGATTGGATAGACAGCCGATTGGAGCCTGATCACCGCTATCGGTTGCTGGCTGCACTCGGTGCGATCGAAAATCCGGTAATCGAATAGGCAGCTATCAACTCGGACACATAGCCGGTCGGCGCAATCGTCAAAGTAATGTTGAGATGCGCTTGCCCGGTGGAAGGGAATTGAAACTGGCACCTGATTAAGTTTGATGACAGCCAACTACCAAAGTGTTGGGTGTAGGCATAACTGAAGGAGACATAACATGTCAGCAGTAAGTGGCAATCTCACATCCGAGCAGATTTTGATTCTGCAGCAAACCGAAGCACGTCCAGTCATCGCGGTCGTTTATTATGACACGTTATTGAGGTTGGGCAAAGTCAGATACGCGGATATTAAAAGCGAAATCTGGCGCCGGTTGACCCCGATTAACGATTACTTGGCAAAGCCACTCTACAGCAACGACCAGATTGCTGGAGTGTCTGCGCAGTTTGCAGTCTCTAACGACTGGCTTGAGCGTGTAGACAGAATCCATTGGTTTGCACCCGGTGGTGATGTGGGCATCAAGAATTGGATCGAGTCCCATCAGAAGTTTGGAGCTAAAACCGTGGGTGAGTTCCTAACCATCCTGAATCAATTTACCGATCCATAAAGCGTATTGGCGGGCTAGAGCGGATTTTAGTCCGCCTTTACGGAGTACGGATAGGACAACAATAAATTTGGATGTCTGTTTGTTCTTCCCTATCGCACTAACTATATTAATAATAAAGAGGGGGTGTCTAATTGGCACCCTAATTAAGTTTGATGACAGCCAACTCCCATTAATTCTACGTTAGGTTTGCTTTACCATTGGATGCACAGTGGTAAACAGCAACCGGGACGCGGGAAATTTGGACTGGCGGGTTTGGAATCGCTGCCGACCCTCGACGTGCGCCAGCTCACCGACAAGCAGTTGCAAGCGGCGGATGCGGTATTCGCCGACTTGAAATCCTATCGGATGCTGCCCTACAACGAGTGCCACCGCGACGCATGGCGGCATGTCTTGGATGCGCGGTTATTGGCAGACGTGCTAGGCATCACGGAGCCTGCTATCCACGAGGCGATGCAGACGCTGCGAGAGATGCTCTCCGCTGAGCCGAGCATCCGCGGCACCAAGAAATCCACGTGTAACTTAGCAGATGAACGTGAGAAACATCACCTACCCGGTACCGATGAAGACGACAGCCGTGCGCTGGCAGACGAACAGCAGCAGTTGGCTGCACGCGGTATTCCCTTACCTGTCATCAAGGCCGCACCGGTGCAGGCGGAGAAGGCGAAGACAGCCGAGCCATCGCTTCCACCGAACGTCGTGCCGTTCACACCGACCCGGACGCATCTCTAGGCTACCGCGCGATGGCGCATAACAGGACTGTCCTGCTCGGAGCTCTTGCTTTTCTGAAGCAGCACGGCGAGGGACAGGTTTTCCCTCGCGCTACAGGCGTGCGTGAGGGTTTCTGGCGGCCGCCCCAGGTTTTCACGCTACGGGGCTGCGAGACGGTTCCTGCACTCCCCCGATTTCCTTCTCAACCTTCATTTCTTGCAGCGATAGCTGCGGTGGC
The DNA here is from genome assembly GCA_958296135.1 of uncultured Poribacteria bacterium. GTDB lineage: Bacteria > Poribacteria > WGA-4E > WGA-4E > WGA-3G > AGPOR5. The sequence goes on along the minus strand of CATQHZ010000001.1, from coordinate 385,081 downwards.
TCCAGGGCCCCTAATCCTGCAAATCTTGTAAATCCTATAAATCCTGATTCAGGCAAAAAAAATTGATAGAAACGCAATTTTATGATACACTAGAGAAAAAACATGAACCAGAGGACTCCCGATGAAAGGCAAACGCATTGTCATGCCAGAGAAACGTGCAGTAACGCTGGAAGATTTTGAACTTGACGAAACCCTCGCGCCCAACCAGATTTTGCTGAAAACGCACTATAGCCTCATCAGCCCCGGCACCGAAGGCGCAGGTTATACCGGGCTGGAAAGCGGCACGCAATTCCCGCACGGCTCAGGTTATACTGCCATCGGCGAGGTGCTTGCCATTGGCGGGAACGTGACGAAATGTGCAGTCGGCGATTTCGTTTTCTGTTATACGCCGCACGCCTCCGTTGCGAAGACCGACCGGGTTTTTCTCGCGTTCACGCCGCCGTTAACACTGGACGCAAAACTGATTCCGTTCGTGCGGATGGCAACGGTGGCGATGACTTCAGTACGCGTCTCTTCTGCAGAGTTTGGCGATACTGTCGTCATCATCGGCTTAGGGCTCGTGGGCAATGCGGCGGCGCAGCTTTTCAATCTAGCCGGCATGAAAGTCATCGGCGTTGAGCGGATACCGGCGCGCTCAGAAATCGCGCGGCGGTGCGGTATCCAACACCTGATTAATCCCGATGAGGAAGATGTGTTGGAACGCGTCCTCGCGTTAACTGATGACGAGAAAGCGGAAGTTACCGTTGAGGCAATCGGAAACCCGCGGCTCGTCGAAACGGCGTATCAACTGACGCGCGCCAAGGGTGAGGTTATCCTCCTCGGTTCACCGCGCGGCGAGTTTATCACGGATGCAACGGCGATTCTGAACTATAGTCATAGTATCGGCTTGGGGGCGATTACGCTTCGCAGCGCACACGAGTGGGTTTATCCGGTAATGCATACCGGGGAATCTAAGCATTCGCTTGAACGGAACTCCCGCTTAGTCTACTCGCTCATTGAGGCGGGTAAATTCAAGGTTTCAGAATTGCTAACACACACAATTCATCCCGAAGATGCGCAAGCGGCTTATGATGGATTGACAGACCGGAAGGATGAGTATTTGGGGGTAGTGATGGATTGGACGCGGGGGTAGGCGCGGAAATGGGCGGATATAGAAATCCGCCCTTACAATGGATACGGACAGATGAGGTGGATTGCGTTTTATCACGCAGGCCAACGATTCTGGAACTCTGTCACCATTGCCGCCGGTGCGCCGTGCTGCGCCAAGAAGTCCAAGAACGCCTGATAGAGCCGTCGCGCCTCTGCTGCATCCGAATTGAAGCGATTGTGCAGCTGCCCCGGGTCGGAGGGGAGGTGGAACAGCTGCTTCGGCGCGCCCTTGTTTTCTAACAGGAGCGCCCAGGTGCCGTCTGTCACGTTCCCGTGTGGGCTGCCGCCATCGGGGCTCCAGCCGCCTACCCATGCGCCGTGCGTAATCGCATACTCGCGCCCGGTGTCCGTATCCCCTATGATGGCAGGGAGCAGGCTGTTGCCTTCGATTTGCGCGCCGCGTTCTGCGCCGAAAACATCCAGCACCGTCGCCGGGAGGTCAACGATACTCGCCAATGCATCGGTGTGCCGAGGGGTTGCATCCGGGTGATAAACTAGCAGGGGGATGTGGACAATCTCTTCATACATGCTCAGGTTCTTGGCGAGAAGTCCATGCTCGCCTAAGAGGAAACCGTGGTCAGCCATGAAGATTATCATGGTGTTTTCCATCAACCCCATATAGTCAATTTTGCGGAGGAGCTGCCCGAGCCAGTTGTCCACCAGCGATGCTTCGGCGCGGTAGAGCGCGTTGAGGCGTTGCGTTGAACGTGCGTCCATCGGATTCGGACCGTAAGGCGGGTAGATGGGCTCAGGGCCGTCGTAATCGCTATCATCGAACCGCCGAAGATACCATTCAGGCGCGTCCCACGGTTCGTGCGGGTCGAAGGTATCCACCATCAGATAGAAGTTTTCGTGTTGGTAGTTCCGCTCCAGCCAGTCGCACGCTGTCTGCACGGTTTGCGCGACGAAAGTATCTGCCTCGTTCTGCCGAAACGCAATGTTTCGGAGGTGATTGCCGAGCCCGAGGGGCAACCGTTGCGGATGCGTGCGGGTGTATTCGCGATACTGCAGGGACTGAGGCGATTCGTAGTCGTAGGCCTGCGTCTCTAAACAGTCGCCTTCCTGCCCGCGAATCCATTTCCATCCCGTGAACCCGCGATGATAAAAGAATCCGTTGTTGAGATGGTGCGGCGTATCCGCAATCATCATGCTGACAACGCCTGCCTTGGTGAGTGCGTTCGCAATCACTGGCACATCGCGCTTGAGGGGTTCCCATCCCCGCCGGCATACACCCACCTGTCCTGTTACCAGCTCGCCGCGGATCGGCACGGTCGGGTAACTACAGACATAAGCCTTGTCAAAAACGACGCATTTTTCGGCGAAGGCGTTCAGGGAAGGCGTGTATCCCTTATCGCCATAAATCGCGAGGTTATCGCGCCGGAATGTGTCTGAAATAATATGGATAATGTTCATAAATGTCTCCTCAATACTCCCCGTTCGGTAGACGCGATTTGCAACCGCGCCGATGGGGTTCGTTTATTCCTTCTGCCGCGCGTGCATCTGCACGACAGCCGGCAATAGTCCATAAATGCCCCAGAACGGAATGCCGATGGCATCGCCGTTTAGGAGGTTGTTTACGATAAAATGCACCATCAGCGAGATTTCTGCCGCCATGAGCCCGATGACGGTGGCACGGTAAAAGCTGTCTGCCTGGCTGTTCATCCGTTTGAGTGCGCGAAACCCGTATCTTAAGAAAGCGAGGTTGAGCCATATCCATGCGATGAAGCCAATAATGCCTAATTCCGCAAGTATCTGCAGATATTCGCTGTGCGCGCCGAGTTGAAACTGCGCCGTGTATGTTCCCACGAGCGCGACATCTTCCTCGTAAAGCATGGCGAACGCCCCGTAACCTTTGCCCAAAATGGGGTTTTCAAGGAAAATCGTCACCGCTTGTGCCCATCGGAGGAGCCGCGCCTGATTTGAGGCATAACTAGTGTCCACCGTGGTGGCAATCCGTTCAATGACGATGCTGTAAACACCCGGCAGATTGAGGCATACCAATAATATTAGGCAGGCGGCTCCGAGGAACAGAATCTTTTTCTGCGTCACGCCACTTGTCCGCGCGTTCTCCTTGTTGCGATTGCCGACTTGCAACAACATAAACCCCACTGCAACGATAACCGAAAGCCACACGCCTCTCGAAAAGCACATAATGAGCCCAAGCGCGAAGCAGGCGAACCATCCGAACCACAGCACCTTATCGTAAGGCGTAGTATCAAAGAGCAGTCGGCTGAGACAGATTAAGAAAAATACGGCTGTGAAGGAGCCGTAAACGGAGTAGTTGGTAAACGGTGCATGCCGATACGCGCTTGTCCACTGCCACTCGTCAATGTGGTAGATAAGGACGAAGATCGTCCAGATAACGGCGATGGCAGCGGCGGGAAAGGTGGCGATTAAGAGCCGCTTCAACTTCCTCACTCCGTAGGTTGAGGGCCTGTCCCCCAACACGTTCCCAATTCTGTAGGTTGAGGGCCTGTCCCTCAACATCCCGATGGCCCGCGGACTAAACACCGCATACACCACCAAACTGAACATCATATAGGCAGTCGCGCGCGTCGCACCCTTGAGGGTTCCGAGCAGGTCTGGTGTGTTGATTGCGGATAGGAACGTAATAAAAATATAGCCACAGAGCGGCGCGAGGAATGGAAACGTTTCTGCTACCGGTAGGCGCGCTTTGGCATCGCGCTTTTCTTGCGAGAACGCGACACTCTTTTTCACCCAGTAAACCGCGACCAGCATGCCTAACAGCGGTTCTGTCGGTGTCTGAATTTCAAAGCGGCCTGGCAGGATGTAACGGAATGAAAACGGGAGCGCGATTAACAGCACATAGACAGCGAGTTCCATGTCAATGAAGACAAAGGTGCCTGTCACGGCGAGCAGGCAGAGGAGTGGGAGTGGTGTACCAGCGTAGCGTCCGATGATTGCGCCAAGCCCGATGCAGAGGAGAATGGGGAGAATGTGTTTGCCATGTTTCACGGTTTTTGTATAGTTCACAACAATGCCGCTAAAACCACATGCTGACCCCGAGCCCAATCGCAGTGCCATCTAGAATCACGTTGAGCGGCACATCCCCCGTCGTTTCTACCGTCTTGAGAACTCGCTTTAACTCTAAATGAAAAGCCAGAGTGTCCTCCCAGCGAAACAGTTCAGCACCGAGGACAACGTATCCGGTTAACCCCGAAGAGCTGCCATCAAATGAGATGCCTTGTTGACTAATAAGGGGAATCGCGCTGCCGCCGAAATTCGCGCCGAGAAAGCCGATGCCGCCCCCGAAATAAACCGGCACGAATTCCGATAGCAGCACGGGCCGATAGAGCAGCTGATACGAAACTGGCACTAGCGTCGTTGTGAGCGTCGCTGATGTGGGCGGCGGAATGTCCAGCTGCATCTGCCAATAACCGATTTCCAGCCGGGAATCTAACTCAACTGTGTGCGAAAAAACAACGGATACTATCGGCATCAAAACCGCCGGGATTTCGGACACCCCAGCGTTTCGCAGGACATCGGTTAAATTGCCGAGCTCCGGTTTGTATGAGAAGAGGGAGGCTTGCACGGATGAAAATCGGAAATGCTTCGCGAAAAACGTCCGTAAGACAGGTGACGGCCGGACAGCAGCGGCATCGGGGGATTCTGCCAGTAACGAGCTGGGAATGAGTAGCATTAGCAAGCATCCGACTAAGATAAGACGCATGGCTGCGTTCTCCTCGGTGGGACGGATATCGACATCCGCCGTTATAATGAAACGCGCGGGCGGATATGGACATCCGCCCTTACAAGATGAGAGCATGGCGAGAGACAGGTTTCCCTCGCCATACGGGGAACCTACATCATCGCGCCCAGGGGCAGCAAAATGACTTCTACACGCCGATTCATCGCTCTACCGGCAGAAGTATTCTGTGGTGCAACCGGATCGGTGTGCGCTTTGCCGACTGCTTCGATTCTGCCGGCATCAATGCCCTTCGATTTCAGGTATTTGGCGGCGGCATTTGCACGCGCCTGAGATAGATCCCAGTTGCTGCGATATGTGCCCCGCAGCACTGGCGCGCCATCCGAATGCCCGATAACTTGGATCGTCGCATCTGATTCGGACATCAGCTGCTCAACAATCTCATCAAGCATCGATTTTGCCTTGCTGGAGAGCCCCGTTTGCCCACTGGCGAATTGGACAGTAGTGAGCAGCATCGGCTTCGCGGCGACTTCCATCTCCACCTCTTCGACCTTATCTTCCAACGCCATGACTTTGGCTCTGAGCTGCTTAATCTCATCCGCCTGTGCCTCAGTGGCTTTGGATTCCGCCATGAGCTGCTTCTCGAGTTCAGCATCGCCCTCTTTGGCGAGCTTCATGGCTTTTTCGGACTGCATTTCAACAGTCTCAGTCAGGTCTGCGCGAAGTTTCGCGTCAAGCTCCTTCGCGTTTTGCATGGCGGCGGCAATGGTATCGGCATCGCCTTGCTGGGAGGCGGCAATCGCCTCATCCTTTGCCTCGGAAATGTCCTCCATCAGTGCCATCTTCTGCCCATCGACTTTGGTGTCTAACATGGTAATCTTGTTGGACATCTCGGCGTTGGTTTTCTCCACCTGTGAGACATGCTCGTTCTGCCACATTTCAAACTCCTCCTGGTCCAGTTTGCCACAGCCAGTGATGACCAGGGCGATGCCCAAGAGAGTTATCAACGTGAAAGCGGTTCTAGTTTTCATGGATTCCTCCGGTTATGCCCCGTGTTCCGATTAAAAGCCTCGGTATCGGGACGAATCGTATGCAAAATTATCGTGGACTGCACTTTCCGCGTAGGCGCGTTTTGGGAGCGCGCACTCCAGTAACGTGGATTTTTGCGTCAGTCCTGTTATCTATGCGAATCCCGCTGAGTAGGAACAAATGATGCGCGTCACACGCCATCCGCGAGCTTTGGAAAAGGCTGCACGTCAAAGGCGAGACGCTCTTCCTACAGTTTGAGGGACAACAATAGGCGATTTTTCTATTTATTATACCATGTTTTGCGAAAAAATGTCAAACATTTTTTATAAACGAATGTGACGCGTAAAATTTCGTTGATTTTTCGGATGAGATACGGTAAAATATAACAATTAGGACTTACGCGGAACAAACCCTTACCGGACATACGTTTTAGGAGTTTGCGTAAGTCACGGAAAGGATTGCTACCCCGCGGTTGCACGAGCGTCTGTTACCGGGGACATGCCACACAAACGATGATTGGGTTTGTTGCAAACCCAGAAGACGAGGACAGAATGGGACAGATAAGCATTATTTTACTCGCGGGGATGCTCTTCCTCTTAAACTTTGAACAGCCGGAGACAGACATCACGCTCGGTATCGCGCAACGGCTGCTCTGGACGTTCGCGCTTACCGTGGCACCCGCCTTTCTCGCGTATTGTGTAACGGTGTGTGCCAGCCGCGTATTCCCCGCAGACGTGGAGGATAACCTCCCGAAACTCCACACTCTCAAACGCCTGATAGTCATTTTTGAGTGTCTGAGTTTAGTGGCGTATTTAGGCAACCTATATCTGCTGAATCTGCCGGGACTCATTGAGCAATATATCACCGTCTTCCCGACGCAGACGCTGCAGTATGCGGTGGCCCTGGTCCCGCTTGTCATCGGGTTAGTCTCGATACGGTTCGCGTTCTATCAAGTCAATCGGAGTGGGCAGGTGCGTTATCGGGAACTTCTCAGCCTTCAGTTCAAGCTGCTGCTATTCCCGGTAGTCCCGATGTTTATCTATTTCTTTACCCACGACGTGCTGTTAGTGCTTCCGTATCGGATGCAGTATTTCCTCGTGACGCATGAGTGGATTTTAATCGGGGTGGTTCTGCTACCGGCATTGGTGTTTGTGTATCTGTTCGCGCCGCTGTTCGTGCAATTTCTGTGGAAATCCGAGCCCTTACCGGCGGGGCCATTGAAGCAGAAGTTGGAACGGTTAACAAAACAGAGCGGTGTCAAGTATCGGGAGATAGTCGTCTGGAAAACTGGCTCCCTCTCCATCGCAAACGCCGCCGTAGCCGGCACCGCGCTGTGGAACCGCCGCATCTTTTTAACGGATGTACTCCTCTACTACTTCACAGAAGACGAGATTGAGACGGTAGTCGCGCACGAACTGGGACATATCCGTTACAGACACATTCCGACGTATGTGCTGTTTTCAGTCATCTATATGTTGAGTGCCGGGCTCTTTTATCGGTTTGTTGAGGAACCGCTTACACCGCTGCTAGCGGATGTACCGATGCTCCTCACTTTATGCTGGCTGGTATTTTTTATCCTCTATTTCGTGTTTATCTTCCGGTATCTGTCGCGACGGTTTGAACATCAGGCAGATTTGTATGCCGTTGAGTTGACAGGCAAATCGGCGGCGTTCAAAGAAGCGTTGCTGAAACTGGCCGTGCTGAACGCGCTGCCGGCATCCATTCGGCGGTTCTTTGAACTTTTCAACACGCATCCATCGATTTTCCGGCGAATCAATTTCATAGACAAGGTAATAGAAGGCAGTGCCTCTATCCTCCGCTATAAACGTTACCTACTGGAGGCGAAAATCTTGGTGGCGTTACTGCCGATATTTGGCGTGCTGGTGTTTTGGCTGGTTTAAGCGCATGGATGCGCGCTGCGGGCGGATAGAGACATCCGCCCTTACAGTCGTCTTTTTTCCTTGACATATCTGCGAAAATAGGGTATCTTGTTTCAACCACTACAAAAAGGAGACTTACTATGAGAACCATTTTTCTCTGCCTGCTCCTGCTCATCGGGATGACAGGCGTGTTACAATTGGCGGATGCGGCGGATACCTATGAAGTTGATGCCTCGCATTCAATGATTATCTTCCGTGCCAAACACATGGGTGTGAGTTACAACTACGGAAGGTTTAACGAATTTTCGGGCAAACTCGCCATCGACGAAACCGACGCTGCGAATAGCAGGATAGAACTTGAAGTCAAGGCGGCGAGTGTTGACACCGGGAACGAAAAACGCGACCAGCACCTCAGAAGCCCCGATTTCTTCAATGCTAAGCAATTCCCTGTCATTACCTTCAAAAGCACAGAAGTTAAGAAGGTAGACGAGGATACGCTAGAAGTGACAGGCGAGCTTGAGCTGCACGGCGTGAAGAAATCCGTAACGGTTGAGGTGGAAATGACCGGGAAAGGGAAGAACCCACAAGGGACAGCCATCATCGGTTTTGAGACAACCTTTAACATCAAACGAACCGATTTCGGAATGGCCTACGGCATAGGTGCTGTCAGCGACGACATCCGCATCACGGTGAGCGTTGAAGGGATGAAAAAATAGGCGTTCTCCGTTCAAAAAAGGACAGCGAGCAATGCTCTCTTTCACCGCTATCTTCTTTAGTCTGATTTTGCCAGCCATCGTCTGCGGCGGCATTTTTGCAGGTGCGTCCCTCTGGCCGCAATCCGAAGGCTCAAATGTCCGAGCGCACCTCGCCGCGCTTGCAATAGGAAGCGGATACATCGTTGGGTATCTTGGACTAGAAGGCAAAATGCCGCTTCCGCCGAAGGAAGGGCTCCATTGGATTTTCTACCTTGCGCTTGCCGCGATTGCTATTGAAGGCGTTCGGTGGATGCCGCCCCGGGCCCGCTTGTTCGTGCATCTCGCGCTCGCTGTCGTTATCCCGCGGCTTATCCTCAACGCGACGTTTAAATATACGTGGGGGAATCTTGAAGGACTCATCTGGTGGGTATGTCTCACGCTGGCGATTTTCTTTTTCTGGCTGGTGGCAGAGAAAGGCATCGATCTCTTACCTAAAGGTGCCTCTCGGCCATTCGTGCTTTTCGGCATAGCGGGCGGCAGCGCGCTCATCCTCGCGTTTTCGGGGAGCCTGCGGCTTGCGCAACACGCGGGAATTTTAGTCGCAATGCTCGCCTCTGTGTGGATGGCTATGCTCATCTTCCCGCGAATTTCTGGCAAGGCTGCCTCCCTTCCCGAGCTCTTTCTGCCGGCTGCATCGATGGGTGTGGCATTCTTACTTGTGGGGTTGTGGTTAAACGGCTATTTCTATGCGGAAGTTCCAGCGGTGAGCGCAATTTTGTTAACCGTTTCGCCTGCGATGGCCTGGGTAGGCAGGCGGAAATCTGCGTCTGTCCAGATAGCACTCGTCGCGCTGCCGGTAGTCATCGCGATAGGCATTGCGGTTGCACTGTCAGGTTTTTTCGGTGGCGACAGCGGGTATTGAGCAGAATTGACGCATCTCTAGGGCTCGGTGCAGTGGCGATAACTCTATGAGATACTAGGCGTACCTGCCCGAATCTAGCCGTGTGCATTTTTATTTGCAGTCGCCGTGGATTTGTGGTAGAATGTAGTTACCGTTGGGGGCGAGACGGCTAAGTGCGGCTTCCCGCCGTGTCTCTCGCCCCACCTATCTAGCAGCAGGTGACACCCAACGGGAACGGTGACTCCGATGGCACTACGAGCCCAGAAGATAGCACTCAACCCTAGCGAGGAACCAGTTGCGATGTTCTGTCGTCACGTGGATTTCGCCCGTGTTGCATATAATGCGGCGCACTCGGAATCCCGTGACGCAGCGCGTTGGATGTCTGTCTACGACATTAAGAAGGCATTCAATGCCCGCAAACGGGACGTGTTCCCCGAATTCGCGGACTGCTCGCAGAACGCCGGTAAGAATGCTATCCACGCCTTTGACGATGCTCGCCAACGTTGGAAGTCCGGACAGAACAATCGTCCCAAGCGGAAGACGCATAAATCAAGGTATCCGTCGTTCCAAATTGACAACGGCGTTGGCAGTGTCCGTATCACGGCGGATGGTAACGCTGCTGTCCTCCCGAAAATAGGGCATGTGAGGTTGCGAGAGAAACCACGCTATGTTGGCGAGATTCGCCGCGCCTTCGTATCGCGAAAGGAAACCAGCACCTGGTTTATCAGCATCCTCGTCGAAGTTGATGTCCCGGAACCGCCCGACACGTCAGCACTGCCCCCTGCAGGTTGTGATGTCGGCATCTCTGCCCTCGCCACGATGGACGATGGCACTGTCTATGAAAATCCGCGTGCCTTGCGCGTCAATGAACGCAAACTACGCCGTGCAAATAAGGCACTCGCTAGAAAAACGTTTCTTAGTCGGAATTGGTGGAAGGCGAAGGAACGCCTCGCCCGCCTGCATGCCCGTATCGCCAATGTGCGAACCGATGCCCATCATCAGGCGACACATCGCATTCTGAAAGGCATTTCAGTGCTTGGCATCGAGAGCCTCACCGTGAAAGGTTTGATGAAAAATCGCAAGCTTAGCAAGGCACTCGCTGACGCAAGCCTCGGTGGTTTTCTCGTCAAACTTAAATACAAAGCGGTGCGCCGGGGTATCCGTATTGTGTCAGCAGATGAGTTCTGGCCGTCAACACAGCGATGCAGTTCTTGTGGCTACGTCAAACGTGGCGAATTCAAACTGACGCTCAAGGACAGAGAATACCACTGCGGCGTGTGTGGATTCGTTGAAGATCGGGATGTTAACGCCGCTATAAACCTTCGACAACTCGCGTCTAGCACGGACGAGAGTCTAAACGCCTGTGGAGATGCTGTAACACCTACTTGGGTAGGCTGGCATCAGAACCCGCGTGTGCGCGGAAGAAGCAGGAAACCGCTAACCTCTCAGAGACTCGTAGACTTTGCACAGGTTTCCAGATAAGTCTACCTTTGACGAGATTCTCATAGGTTATGTAGTGCGGTGCCTACCCTCCGACCGGACGAACTGAGACGCAGCAGCATTTTGAATCGATAGAACGCGAGATAGGCTGGATTCGCGGCAAGATGGAGGGCCGCCAAGAAGCAGAGAGCGATGTCCGAGTCCGGCACGCCGAACGAATTGCAATGTAGATTGATGGCCTGTCCCGCAGCACGCCGCTTAAGGACTGACGCTGAACGAATCCCGTGGGCGCGGTTCCAAACCGCGCCCACGGGTTAACAGAACGGAGAGAACAAATGAAAACTAAGAACTATGCAACGCCTCTAGCCATCGTGCTTCTCATTTGCGCGCTGACTCTTCTCAATGGATGCGTGCGGAGAGAAGCAACGCGGAAGGCAGACTGGGAGACGCACTTTACCGATATCCACTTCGTCAACGCGAAGCAGGGGTGGAGCGTCGGATTGGAAGGCCTCATCATCCATACGAAAGATGGTGGAAAAACGTGGCAAAAACAAGAAGTTGACGTAACCGGCGATTTCAAGGCAGTCTATTTTACCAACGCGCAGTATGGATGGGCTGTCGGGGACGAGGGCCTCATCGCCACGACGGATGACGGAGGGCGACATTGGACGCTGCAGCGCAGTGGAACATACGCCATGCTCCGAGATGTCTTCTTCGCCAATTCTAAAGAGGGTTGGATCGTCGGTGAAGATGCTGATGTGCTTTATACCGAAAACGGCGGGAAGGAATGGAAACGCTACGAATATGTCAGCGAATTCCCGCTCAACGGCATCTGGTTCGTGGACGATTCGCGCGGATGGGTTGTCGGCGAATATGACCGGATTTTTCATACTGAAACCGCTGGCAAAGAATGGCGCGAGCAGAGCAACCGCTTTGAAGGCGAACGCGACCGGATGATTAACGATAACAAAAAAATCTTCTTCATTAGTGAGAATGAAGGCTGGCTTGCTGGCAGCGATGGCTCTATTTTTCACACTACCACCGGCGGCGCGAACTGGGAACGCCAAGATAGCCGCATCCCCCTCATCAACGGACATGTCCGCGATACTGTCAACAGCATCCACTTCACCGATGAGAATTACGGCATCGCTGTCGCGGATGTCGGGTTTATCACGCGCACCGAAGATGGCGGCGACAATTGGCAGTTAATCGAGAGCGGCACCGAAAATAATCTCACCGCGGTGCAGTGGACTTCCCGCAAAGAGGCGTGGGCCGTCGGCTGGTACGGCACGATTTTGCACACCGAAGATGCCGGCGCGACGTGGACGATAACCAGCGGCACTACGGCGAATGACCTGCAGAATGTCCAATTTACCGATGCGAACCGCGCCATTGCTGTCGGCAGGCGCGGCACGATGGCGATGAGTAACGACGGCGGCCAAACGTGGAACGAACTGGATACCGACATCTGGGACGGCATTTGGAGCATCTATTTTGCCACCGATAAGCACGGCTGGGCAGTCGGCGAACGCGGGCTTATTGTGCATACCAACGATGGCGGCGCGAATTGGGAACGCCAGTTTGGCGGTGGCGGCTACACCCTCCGCTCCGTTCACTTTATGAGTCCAAAGAAAGGGTGGATTGTCGGTGACCTCAGCACGATTTTGCACACTGCAGATGGCGGCGAAACTTGGGTGCAACAAACCCCCGGCGAATTTCACATGCTCAAAGGGGTTTACTTCCTCAATGATAAGCGAGGCTGGGCAATCGGATGGCCCGGCATCTGCCTTACCACCCGCGATGGTGGACTGACCTGGAGTCATCAAACCACCGGCACCTACAACGAGCTCTACGCTGTCTATTTTGCCGATGAAAACACCGGCTGGATTGTCGGGCAATTCGGCGAGATTTTGTTCACCAAAAACGGCGGCGCGAAGTGGAATTTTCAACGAAGCGGCACCCAAGAAAATCTGAACAAACTCTATTTTGCCGATACGCAGCACGGCTTGATTGTCGGTGATAACGGCATGATGCTCACCACGACGAACGGCGGCGCGAAGTGGGAACTGCAAGAGAGCGGCACAGATAATGATCTTTACGGATTGGCACTCTCGCCGCAGGGAGTCGTCGCGGTGGGTAAGGGCGGCATCGCGATGCGGTATTCGGTAGAAGAGGCGGAGCTCCCAGCGAAGTTGCCGCCTGTCGCAGAGGAAGTGGCGGAGGCAGAGACAGAAGAGGAACCTCTTGAACCTGTCGTGTATCATTGGGATATTATCCGTCAAGCGACGTGGCAGACGAATTTCTCCGATACGTATTTCGTCGATGCACAGCACGGTTGGGCTGTCGGTTCTAGCGGTGTCATTGCGCATACAATGGATGGCGGGCAAACATGGCTGCCACAACACAGCGGCGTGAGTGAAAATCTGCGCCAAGTTGAATTCGTTGATGACAAACACGGTTGGATTTTTGGCTCTGGTGTTTTGCTCCGCACGGAAAACGCGGGGAAGACGTGGCAGGTTGTCCGGAAGACGCTGCAAAACCTGCGCCGGATTAGCACGGTGCAATTCCTCAATCCGCAAGAGGGATGGCTCGGCGCGGACATTGGACAAACCTTACACACGACAGATGGCGGAAAGACGTGGAAACTTCAGAAAACCGGCACGACGATGCAAGCGATTACGGATATCCACTTCATTAACAGTCAGGAGGGATGGGCCGTCACGCCGCAGCGCAGAGATGGCGGCTTTATCCTTCACACTATTGATGGCGGCGATTATTGGAAAATTCAGGCCAAGACTAACCAGGCCGGTGTTGCTGTCCATTTTGCGGACACGACGAACGGTTGGGTAATTCTAGGCAACGGCAACTCGCTGTTGACGACAGATGGCGGAAAGACGTGGAAATTGCGAACGGCGAAGTCAGGAGCGCGGGGCATCCGACGCGTTACGTTCCGTTCACATACAGACGCGTGGGCATTCGGCGCGGGCGGCAACGCCTTCATTACTGATAGTCAAGGAGAAAATTGGAAGGCAATTCCTGTCTCTATCCCCGGCCAAGTGCTCGCGATGGGACAACCCGAAAACGCCTCCGACAACGTAGCGCGAGGGCCTGTCCCTCGTGATTCCGCGGCCTCTGAAGAATCCGAAGGCCCCACGTTGCAATACGACGAAGACCCGGCGGAGGCCATCCAAAATCAACTGCGCACGCAGACGCAGCTTCCCGGACGCTTCGCGCCAGAGGGAGAACTTCCATCTGACAACGCGCAACGGAATCGGGACCGGGAGGATCCGCCTACGGCCAATCGGGACCAGGAGGTCTCTCCGCCTGAACCGCAGCGGCGGCGACGCGGCGGACAGGACATTGCCAGCGTCTACTTCTTAGACGCACAACAAGCGTGGGCAGTCGGCAGCGCGGGGAAAATTTACCACACCGCGGATGGCGGACAAACCTGGGAACGCCAACTCGGCGAAGCGCAGGTGGATAACTTCCGAGATGTCCTCTTCTACGATGAACAGAACGGCTGGATCGCCGGGGACAACGGCGTGCTTTTGGAAACGCAAGACGGGGGCCAGAATTGGAAATCGCTGCGGGGTCAAACGCGCCAACGACTCATCGGTGTCCACTTTACGAGTCTTGAACCGAAGTGGGGATGGGCAATGCAACGCGATGGAACGGTGCTTTATACCACCGATGGACAGACGTGGACAGCGGGGGATACGCCGGAAAGACCGCCTTTTATGGAGGGAGATCCGCCTCGCAGTTTCGCCATGAACGCCATTGACTTCGGCAAGTTCTCCGAAGGATGGGCGGCCGGCAGCGATGGACAAATCATCCATAATAAAGACGGCGGTCCGACGTGGACACCGCAACGCACCACTACCGGCAAGGATCTGGTGCACATTGACATGAAGTTCGCACCACTTGGTTGGGCGGTGGGACATAGCGGCATCATCCAACGCACCATCAACGGCGGCGAGTATTGGCGATTCCATGAAACGCAGACCGGCTATGATCTGAACGCTGTCTCCTTTATTGCCAAGCGCAAAGGGTGGGCAGTCGGCCTGCACGGCATCGTTTTGAAAACCACCGATGGCGGGTTTACGTGGGAGGCGAAATCAAGCGGGACTACCAAAACGCTCCACGGCATTTTGGCACTCTCCGAAGAGGAACTCTACGTCGTCGGTGAAAAGGGGATGATTCTCCATTCAACTGATGGCGGGGAGACGTGGGAACAGGAGCACACCGATATAGACAATGCCCTCTATGTCATCACGCGTGCGAAAGATGGGAGTGCGCTGTGGGTTGTGGGTCAGTGGGGTATCGTCCTCCGTCGGAAGTTAGAAAAGCCTGAGCGCGTTACGATGCGCTAGGGGAATAACCCCGGGTTTCGTAGGGCGAGGGCCGTTACGCCGAAACGCTGTCATCTCTGCAGCTTCGCTGCAGAGATGTCCACTGTCCCTCGCCATGCTTCGGTAATCCCTGTGAACGCCGCCGAAGCCACCGCAGCGCGGCAGCAGTGTCTGTCCCTCGCCATGCTTCGGTAATCCCATTTGTCTGAATCAGGATTAGCAGGATTTCCAAGATTTCCAAGATTAGGGGTTACTGGGAGTATTGGAATCGCGCTGAGGCATCTTATACGAAATTCATTTGAATTGTCCGCGTCTGTAGGGCAAGCACTATAGTAGACTTCCCGGTAGAAGCAGTCTTCCGACAGCGAAGGCCGTGATGTCGCAACAGGGAAGTCGCTCCTACCGTAAGAAATTTCGCTTTAGGAAAACGGTGCAACTTCACACGCTAATCAACTCAATTCGCTTTGAAATTTGAAAACGGGCGATGGATGGTTATCCATCGCCCGTGGTTGTTGCGGGATAGGTTAGTCACCAGTTTTTAGAGACGTGGGGCGTGTATCCTGCACGGCACCTACTTTCTTTTCCCTCTGCTGTGCGCGATCCGAATCTCGCGCCACTTCAGCACAAGTACAATGAATTTAGTCATTTTCAGGCAGCTCGCCATCATCAACTAAATTCTGTTGACGCTCAGTGGGGTGACTGAGAATATCAAAATCCCATGTTGTTGCGTGTAACGCTTTAACAGGTTGGTAAACTTCTTTCCCCAAGGCAATCAGCACCGCGTAAACGAGTGCTCTGTGATTGCCATCTTCCAAGTAGAAGGAACACTCTTCTTTGTTCTCAGCAGGGATTGCCTCTGATAAATTACGAATCCAAATGTGCCCCATGAGTTCTCTATTGAACCCAGAGCACAATTTGGCATGTCGACTGAACCAAGGATGTTCTTCTTTCCTCCCATCCTCGCGATCCGTGCTAGCTCGCATTGGCAGGTTCGTGAAAACCTTGTGAGGACATGGGACGTGCTGACGGTTAACTTTTGATGCCTCAATTACTTTTTCGGCGACCTCTTTTATCGGAGAGTAGCACAAATCCATCAGAAATTTGTCTTCAGGGTCTGTTTTTCTCCACCATGGGCATGGCCCCATGTAGCACAATTTGTCAAATCCTTTCCTGGTGAGTTCAACTTCTCTGAATTTAGGTTGAACGCCACGAGGCTTTCCAGAAGATAGGATAAAGGGTTTCGACCAATGCTTTTTCATAGGAGAGATTCCTTTCACCTCATGTGAAGTAGTATAGATAACATTAATTATACACAAAATGTGTGGAAATGTCAAATTTTATTCTTGAAATTTTTCCCAAATTAGGGTAAAATTTCATTAACCTAGTAAAGGGGAACTCATCCACAAGTTTTTCCAAACTCTTGAAAACCAAGTTACCTCTCGCCCACCGTCTTTTGGTACAACAAGTCGAATAGATGAAAGCGCGTTAGGATCAAGCGGATGAACAAATCGCGTAGTTTGGAACGCGTTGCCGAGCATTAAAATGTCACGATGTCTCCATAACTACGCGCGAGAAAGGGAATCAAATGTCCTTTAATCAAAATAAACTCTTGTTCATGGCATTGCTCGGGCTAGTCTTGAGCATAACCGGCTGTGCTCAAACACGATTTGTCGTCCTTCGCGATGTGCCGCCATCGCCATCCTTCGTTGTCATTCCAGCAAATGACTATCTGACCGAGGTGACTTTTGCAAACGAAATAGAGCGAGCCATCCTTGGTGCAGGTGTCAAAGTGGTTACGCGGCCCTCAACGAAAGAGGTTACAACAGAGCAAGTAACTGAGGGAGTCGAGGGCAACCAAGCAGCTCGCATGAAATTAACCGAGAGGTTTTTCGCGTTTGATGAAATTGACGCTGACTATATTGTGCAAACTTACGCAACCTCAAACCAAGTTAAAATCACAAAGCGCGATACGCAAGAGGTCTTAACGGTCTTGACAGTTCAGACTGCCCTCCACGATCCCGCGCCCTCAGAATGGAGACGCAAGAGGTTTAAGCAGGTTCTCGCAAAGATGGGAATTCCTGTAACAAACTATTAAGATAACGGAGAATTAATGAACGGCTTCACCTTCATCGACATCTTCGTCAGCATTCTCGGCGATAAGCAAGGGTTTGAAGATACACGCGGCACGCTATTTTTTGACATCGCGCGCATCTTGAAGCAAAAGCACTCTCCCGCTTTCCTCCTTGACAACGTGAAGCAACTGCGCTCTCACGACAAGGGAAAAACATTCGCCGTGATACAGGAACACCTGTCGGCATAGTCTAAGGTCGAGCCGTTCTATCCCTCAATTTGACATGAGAACAAGGGCGGCAACATTTCGGTGCGTCCTTTTTCGTGTGCGTTAAGGGCGGGGGCATCCTACAACTCTCTTTTGGTAAACGGGATTCGGCGGCCCTCGGGCAGGGAAGTGTTGCGTTTGCAGGGTTTCTCTGAGGAGCTCCAAATCGTGGGAGGCTTGATGCAATCGAGAAAGCTGGCAGGTAATAGTGTGGCGATTTCGGTTGTCGATGCTATTGCAGAGAAAATGTTGCACGCATTGTGAAATACCAAACTCACTGGCAATTTAACGCCGTTTGGTATCAGTCTGTTAATAGGGTTCTTAACAATGAAATCAAAATCCAGCAAATCCTTACTCATCTCAGTAGCGTTGCACGCCATCGTCGGCGTTATCGGAGTCCTCTTCTGGTTCAGCACCAACCCGACGCGCGAAGTCGCTAGCATCAACGCGATACTTATCTCGGAAGAGAAGCCGAAGGTGCGCCGCGTCACGCCACCGAAACGCACCCAAGTCCGGCATCAAAAGACGCGGGACGTGAGTCAGCCGCGCCTAAAAATCCTCACGAGTAACGCGCCGCCTAGCAACCGAGGCGTGGTCTCCGCCGCAGAACCGGCACCGTTCCAGCCGTTCGGGGAGCTCAACATCGGCGATGCCGTCGGACCGGCGACGACTACCGTTGAATTTGGGAACGCGCCGCGTGTGCAGAAGAGCATCGAACGTCCCTTTGTCAAGAAACCGAAGACAGAGACGCGCCCCAAAAGCCGACTGGTGAAATTCATTGAGGCACAGGAGGGTGCGCAACGCATCGTCTACTGCATCGATCTCTCTACCAGCATGCAGAACCTTCCGGAGGCGAAACTGCGGAAGATTGTTAACCTCCTGCGTGACTCGCTGACTTTCCTTGAGGCGCACGATAGTTTTAATATCATGGCGTTTAGCGCGGAACTCGTCGTTTATCAGGACGGCTTTATCCCTGTGACAGAGGATACGGTGAGCGCGGGAGCGGCATATCTGGCGGACATCCAAGCACAAATGCGCTCAAAAGGCACCGATCAGGACATGTTAACGGCGTTGACAGCGATAGCCGAGACTGTGCCAACGATCGTTGTCCTTTTTAGCGACGGCATTCCGACGACGCTTGAGAGCCCAGATTTGGCGTTAGTTGGGCGACACGCTGCCGGCAACGGCCGGATTTTCGCCATGGGCATCGGGATGGCACCAAATTTCCCGGGGGCAGTAATGCTGAAGCAACTCGCCAATGTTAGCGAAGGAGAGCTTTGGCTGGTAGATAGGTAATACAATCGTGATAACCTTCTCCCTCCCGTAGCGCGAGGGCCGTCACGGTCACGCCTACAGAAAATGTGCGTGTGTCGCCCCGCGTAAACACGGTCACGTCTACAGAAAATGTGCGTGTGTCGCCCCGCGTAAACACGGTCACGTCTACAGAAAATGTGCGTGTGTCGCCCCGCGTAAACACGCTACCTTACTTACTTTAACTTTGTCATCTCTGCCGCCTCGCTGCAGAGATGTCCACTGTCCCTCGCAATGTTGATGCATGAGCAAACCACAGCATGGCGGAGGACAGCCCCGTCCTACGTTCCAAGGGCGTTATCGCATCATGGCTCAATGAGATGAATGCGGAAAAACATGAATGAACCCAATCCAAAACCAAAAAAGCGCGGGACCCAGACTAGCGCGTTCGGCATGCCGAAAAGAGCCGGACACGATTCAAGTGAATTTTACAATAGCCAACTTTATGCAGAGCAGAAATTGCCTGAAGTTGACGAGTGGATAGAAAACCCGATCCCAGCCGAAACGCTAAACCGCCTCTATTGCAAAACCAGCGCGCAGATGACCGAAATTCCCGATGGAAGCATCCATCTGATGGTAACCTCGCCGCCCTACAACGCGAAAAAGGAATACGACGAGGATTTATCGCTGGCGGAGTATAGGGAGCTGCTCAGGTCTGTCTTCGCGGAGACTTATCGGACATTGGTGACAGGCGGCAGAGCCTGCATTAACATCGCTAATTTAGGGAGGAAGCCCTACATCCCGCTGCATAGTTACATCATTGAAGATATGCTGGAAATCGGCTACTATATGCGCGGGGAGCTCATCTGGAACAAAGGTTCAAGCGCGGGCTCTTCGACTGCATGGGGGAGTTGGATGTCGGCGGCGAATCCGGTGCTGCGGGACATCCACGAATACATCCTCGTCTTTTCCAAGGATACGTTTTCGCGGAAGCGCAATGTTGCGAATTCTACTATCCGCAAAGAAGATTTTTTGGAATGGACGAAAAGCGTCTGGACTTTTCCCGCGGCCTCGGCGAAAAGCATCGGGCATCCTGCGCCGTTTCCGGAGGAATTGCCGCACCGCCTGATTCAG
This sequence comes from uncultured Poribacteria bacterium, assembly GCA_958296135.1. Lineage (GTDB taxonomy): Bacteria > Poribacteria > WGA-4E > WGA-4E > WGA-3G > AGPOR5. The sequence continues at coordinate 365,248 of CATQHZ010000001.1, read as the reverse complement.
TTGTATACGTTTGAAGGCGATGTCGTCTTGGATCCGTTTTGTGGCAGCGGGACAACCTGCTTGAGTGCCTTGAAAGCCGGGCGGTACTCTATTGGTTATGACGTTGAGGAAAAGTATATCGCGCTTGCCAACGAGAGGATTGAGGAGTATTCGGCGCAAACGCGTCTGTTTGCAGAGCGGAATTCGCAGAGATGATTCGTACGCGGCAAACCGCACTTTCGCGCGCCGAAGAGATTACCGAAGTCGCGGAGACACAACCGATGCTTTTGACCTGTTCGGGCTCGCCCGAGCCCGCACTACAGAGGATAAGCAGTTGTCCTGCCGAACTCTTCCTGCGATGCACGACTCCCACGATTAATTTTGTACCGCAAGCACCGCATCAATTTGCTCCATCACTTTGCGGACCGCTTCAACATACAGCCGCATCAATTCAAGTCCATTCGGTGGATTGACATCAAAGAGGTAGCAGTGCGAATCGATAAATTCTACGGCTTTCGGGTAATCCTCCGTTTTATATGCCACGTTCGACTGGTTGCATCGCCACGGGCACCCTTTGCCATAGCCGGTCTGGTTTTGAAAAATCTCTTGTGAGGGTACCGGCAGCCGTTGCCACTGTCCTGTCGGCACACCTTCATCGCGCAATGCGGCCTGCACCTTCTCGCGCAAAGTTCGTGCCGAAATGTTTAACCCTAACGCCGCCGGATCGAAGCCGATGACGTAGTTGTAGTAGACAGGTTCACACCCTTCTGGGACGGCCGGCGTCTCAATACCGTCAATCTCGTTCAGGTGTTCTGTCAGATAGTCGCAATTCCTGATGCGCATCGCGTTGTTTTCATCTAGTCGCTTGAGTTGGCTGCGGATGAACGCCTGACTGAACATATCGCCGCGATACATCCAGCCGAGTCCGTAGGCGTTGTATTCCTGCTCCTCACGTTCGCGCCCGGGCACGACGATTTCGCCGAAATACTGCAACAACGCCGCGCGCCGGTAAATCTGCTCATCGTCGGTGGTGAACAAGCCGCCTTGGCATCCGCTACTCAACGTTTTGGATGCCTGCGTGCTGTATCCGGCCGCTTCGCCAAACGCGCCGCAATATGTGCCTTTATACCGCGCACCGTGCGCCTGCGCAACGTCCTCAATTACCTTCAGATTGTGCTTTTTGGCAATCGTCAGAATTGCGTCCATATCGGCGGGCATGCCGTGAATATGGACAGGCAGAATCGCGCGCGTCCGCTCCGTGATTTTCGCTTCGATCTGGCTCGGGTCAAGGCAATAGGTAATCGCATCGATGTCAACAAAAACCGGAATAGCGTTGTGATGAAGGACAGCCGCCGCTGTCGCCCAAAAGGTGAACGCCGGGATAATCACCTCGTCACCCGGTTCAATGCCGACACCGGCGACGCACAGATGCAGTGCAGCGGTACCGCTGTTGACAGGAATGCAATACCGAACGCCCATGTATTCTGCCCACTCCCGCGCCAGCCCTTCGGATTGAATCCGTTGCTGTTCGGTAATCTTTTCGGAGGCTAGCACCTCGGCGATAGCGGCTCTATCGGCATCGGTGACGTGCGGCCACGGTTTGATGAACCCATCGGCAACAGTCCGCGGTCCGCCGTGGATAGCGAGTTTTCTTTTCATGAGTGTTCTCCTTTCGATTTCCCCTGGCCCTCGCCCTACGGTTAATGAGGTAGATAGTTTATTGAAGAAACTGAATCGCCTTCTGAATTCGAGTGAGCACTTCATCTCTCCCAAGCAAGACGAGAATGTCAAACAGACTCGGCCCGAACGATGTGCCTGTCAGCGCAATCCGCAGTGTCTGCATCGCAACAACGCGCTTGATGTTATGCTCCTCCGTGTATTGCCAGATTACCGACTCGACTGTTTCCAGCTCAAACGGTTCTACCGCTGCCAAAACGGCACCGAGGGCTGTCAAGATGTCCAGCGCGTCCTTCTTCCACCACTTCTTGACAGCTTTCGGTTCGTATTCAGACGGAGCGGTGAAGAAATAGCCGGTCTGCGGAATAATGTCCTGCAATTTTGTGAGGCGTTCACCGACTGCGGTAACAATGCTTTCCAACCGTTCGCGCGGTTCGGCTGCCACATCAAACCCTGCCTTCTCCCAGAACGGCATGACAACATCCGTGCGCGCCGAAATATCCAACTCGCCGATGTAGTGCGTGTTGAGCCAATCCAGTTTCTTAATGTCAAAAACACTGCCGCTCTTGCCGACCCGGGCCAAATCAAACTTTTCGATGAGTTCCTCAACCGAGAAAATCTCCTGTTTGTCATCGAAGGACCAGCCGAGTCGCGCGACGAAGTTCAGCATCGCCTCGGGGAGATACCCCTCCTCGCGATACCGACTGACAGCGACGAGCTCTCCGTGGTGCCGTTTGCTCAGTTTCCTCCCGGTATTATCCAAAACCAGCGGGATATGCGCGAACTGCGGCACATTTAAACCGAGCGCGTTCGCGATGGCAATCTGCTTCGGCGTGTTGTTGAGATGCTCCGTTCCCCGAATCACGTGCGTTATCTGCATCTCCGCGTCGTCGATAATCGACGTTAGATTGTAACTCGGCATGCCGTTTGAACGGACGATTACCTCGTCTTCCAGCGTGCCCGGGTCGATGTCTCGCGTGCCGAGGACGATGTCCACTACACGGATTGGTTCGTCCGGCATTTTGATACGCACCGTCGGTTTTCTGCCTTTGGCGGCGAGATGTTCCTTGTCTACCGATGTGAGATGTCGGCACCGCCCATCGTAGGCGCGATTTTGCTTCTCGGCACGGGAGTGCGCGCGAATCGCATCCAACTCTTCCTGTGTGCAGTAGCAGGGGTAGGCGTGGCCACTCTCTAGCAACCGCTGAACGTGCGTTTCATAAATGTCTCGCCGTTCCGATTGGACATAAGGTGCGTGCGGGCCGCCTTTCTCGCCGCCTTCGTCCCAATCGAGCCCTAGCCACCGCAGTGAATCGTAAATCTCGCGCATCGATTCATCGGTGGAGCGGGCGGCATCGGTGTCGTCGATGCGGAGGATGAACGTCCCGCTGTGATGTCGGGCAAATAACCAATTGAATAACGCGGTACGCGCGCTGCCGATGTGTAAGAATCCGGTCGGTGAAGGGGCCATCCGGACTCTGATCTGCTGTCGAGACCGGGAGGTCTCTCCTACTGGGTTCTGATGTCGAGACCGGGAGGGCTCTCCTACTGTGTTCTGCTGTCGAGACCGGGAGGGCTCTCCTACTGAGTGTGGGTTCATTTCTTCTGTCCTCGCTGAATTTTCGCCCAGCTATCTCGCAGCGGGACGGTGCGGTTGAATACCAACTTATCCACTGTTGTATCCGGATCTACGCAGAAATAGCCTATCCGGAGGAACTGATACCGCGTTCCGTGCGACACGCCGACGAGGCTCGGTTCAACCTTGCACCCGGTTAAAACTTCCAAGGAGTTGGGATTGATGAATTTCGTCCAGTTGGTGCCGTCGGCGGCGTTCTCCGGTTCACGTTCCGTGAAAAGTGACTCATAGAGGCGCGTTTCGGCATCAACAGCGTGCACGGCGGATACCCAGTGCAAGGTGCCGCGCACCCTGCGGCCATCGGCAGACCAGCCGCCTCGTGTGCCCGGGTCATAAGTGCAGTGGATTTCAACGATGTCGCCGGTGCCCGGGTCTTTCACGATGCTTTCGCATGTGAGGTAGTAGGCATGCTTGAGGCGCACCTCGCGTCCGGGGGCCAATCGGAAGAATTTCCGAGGCGGGTCTTCCATAAAATCTTCGCGTTCAATGTAAAGTTCGCGCGAAAACGGGATTTGCCGCGTGCCAGCGTGCTCATCTTCCGGGTTGTTTTCAGCCGCCAGCCATTCTACCTGTCCCTCCGGATAGTTGTCAATAACCACTTTGACTGGGTTCAGCACTGCCATGACGCGCGGTGCTCGCTGATTCAAATCGTTCCTGATGGAATACTCCAACTGACTCATCTCAATGAGATTGTCCGCCTTTGAAACGCCGATGCGGTTGCAGAAATCGCGAATCGCCTCCGGGGTATAACCCCGACGGCGCATCCCGGCGAGCGTCGGCAGGCGCGGATCATCCCAGCCGTTGACGTGCCCCTCCTGCACAAGCACCCTCAATTTCCGTTTGCCCAATACCGTGTGCGTCAGATTCAGGCGAGCAAATTCTATCTGCCGAGGCTGGTAAATCTCCAATGCCTCTAAAAACCAGTCGTAAAGGGGACGATGGTCTTCAAATTGCACGTCGCATAGCGAATGCGTGATGCCCTCGATGGAATCCGATTGTCCGTGCGTGAAATCGTAGGTGGGATAGATGCACCACTGGGTGCCGTATCGGTAATGCGGCGCGCGGAGTACGCGATACATCACCGGGTCGCGCATGTTGAAATTGGGGCTCGCCATATCAATTTTGGCGCGAAGGGTGCGCGCCCCGTCTGGAAATTCTCCGGCGCGCATGCCTCTGAATAACGCCAGATTCTCCTCAACAGAACGGTTTCGGTGGGGACTCTCTTTACCGGGTTTGACCAGGGTGCCGCGATAGCCGCGCATCTCGTCGGGTGTCAAATCGCAGACATACGCCTTTCCCTTTTCGATGAGTTTAATAGCGTAGCCATAGAGCGTCTCAAAGTAATCGGAGGCGTAGTATTCGCGTTCTTCCCAGTCAAAACCGAGCCAGCGGACATCGCGCTTAATCGCCTCCACATACTCGTGTTCTTCCGTGATGGGATTGCTGTCGTCGAAGCGGAGGTTGTAAAGTCCGCCGTAGTCTTCGGCGATCAGGAAGTTAATACAGATGGCTTTGGCGTGCCCGATGTGGAGGTAGCCGCTCGGTTCCGGCGGGAATCGGGTATGCACCTTCCCACCATAGGCGTTTGCCCCCAGGTCCTTCTCAACTTCTTGGCGGATGAAGTCGAGATTGGCTTTGGCGGCCGGTTTGTCCCCGTTTTCGGTGTTATGTTTTGGAGCAGCGTCCGAATTTTTCATAACAAGTCTCCGTGATAAAAAAGGTTTACGCGCGATATTATACCACGAAAATGCATTGCAAGTCAAGAAATATGCTATCCCGTGGCCCGTAGGGCGATGGCCTGTCCCTCGCCGTGCCCCGATTGCCCCAATGAGCGAAGTTTTCCAAAGACCTTTTCGCGTAGATTGGTGTCCGGCGTTGGATGGGCTCCCGCGCGTCCGTTGCTAGGCAAACTAACTTATGAAACTTCCTTGAACGATGGAATTTTGAAGGATTCCGTATTCTTTGCACTTTTGGACGATTAACTCTTCATTCTTGCAGTTTTCCAGAATGACGTAATTTTCCTTCAAATCCCTTATCTTGTTGATAGAGATGCTCTTCTGATCCAGACGTTCAATGAGCACCGTCGGAACAAAATAGAGCTCATACGCGTTATCGCTTATCGGATGAATCCCGATGACAACATCTGAAGTTACCGTGGATTGCGTATATGCTTTAACGCCCGATTTATAGGCTCTATCAACCCCGCCTCTTGAGCCCCCAGTGAAAGTGACAGATTGCCTAGCGGTTTTGACTTGCGCCCGAATGATCTCCTCACGTCCCTCTGCATCTTGAAGGACGATGATGATGTCATAGGGCGATAGGGGTAAGTCCACCAACGAAACGTTCTGGTATCTTTTCATTAAAATCCCAGCAACGATATGCTCGTGAGCAAAACCATCTACAGATGCTTGTCTCCCCCTCTCTTCGGTGTTTGCCATGTTCCTGCCTCCGAACGCTTATTTTATCAGGACGAGGATCCAGTCGGTGTTAATACGTTCACTTCGCGGCACCTTGATAAAGTGCTTAATAATCTCCGAGCCGAAGTAAGTTTCAACTTCAAACCCGATGGCTTCAGCCATGGGCATGAGATATTTCCAACTCTCAAACAGCCTTCCACGGATGCGATTGTTCCCGACGACGATGACGTATCTGCCGCCCGGGCGCAAAACTTTGTAGACTTCGGCGAGGTTCTGCCGCATGTCGTCAAGGTATTTGAAGGCGATGAACGCACGCCTCGGGTCATCTTCAAAGATGCTTGCGATAACGCTATCCGCTTCCGGCACCCCGGTTTCGTGCAGCATTTTGTAATCGCGAGCCGAGACACTTTCTGTCCCAACGTTACGCTTCTTTAAATCGGTTAAGAATTCGCGTGCGAAGCCGAGCCAATACATCTCCAATTGGTGCGTGCGTGGATAGTCAACGGCGTTGACATACGGCGGCGAAGTCAACGCGAGTTCAAAGGAATTCTCCTCGTAACGGATATTCAGCGCGTCCATATCCGCCGGAAAATCGGTAGTTACCCCGTGCGGATAGGTTTGAGAGAACGCCACCATCTTCGGCACCTTGTCAAGCACCGTTTTCGCGAATCGGTTCAGCGCGTCGCCGGGCCGGACCTGTTTGTTCAGTTTCTTCCGGATGACGGTGCGGGTGCAGTTGTCATCGGCATTGGAGACAGTTCGGATAATCGACGAGAAACAGACGCGGAAGAAATCCTTCACCGCTTCGCTGGCATCAAGCGAAGCTACCGCCTTTTTCAGATAGGACATCTCCCAGAGAATTTCCTTATTGAACCAGTTGTCACGGTAGGGAAAATCCGGCAGATCTGCTTCACCGACGAGGGAGGAGCGGTAACTTAGGACGGCATCCAACAGCGATTTTCGCGCGGCCCGCAATGCCTTTTCTGGGAGCGGCGTTACCTTCACCTTTGCGATGAAACGGCAGAACGGATCGACATCGATGCCGACAGAATGCCGACGCGCTAGCAGTGCCTCGACGTTGGTTGTTCCGCTGCCCGAAAACGGATCGAGGACGCGTTCGTTTTCCTCCGAATACCGCTTGATGAGCCAGCGCGGCAATTCGGGGAAGAACTTAGCGGGGTACTTATGCAAGGCGTGCGTGAGAAACCGCTGATCGTGGCTGATGAACAAAAACCGGTTTCCAGCCTTCGCAGGCAAGTTGACCGGAATGTCGCCTGTCACTTGGACAATGCTTTCGCCGAAGTCGTTGATAATTTTGGTAACGTTGTCTCTGTTTTCCATGGGGATATGATACAAAAATTACGGGGAAATGTCAACTTTTAAGATGAGAATTAAGAAAATCAACTGAAACTTGATAAAAAAGTTGTAACCGTCTCTGCAATGCATCCGTTTTATCCTATATCGTAAAATATGTTAATCAGAAGGAGGTAATCCCATGCATTCCAAGGATACGTCGACGAACCATTCCAGTTTCTACGAATTGGCTCTGTATCTTGCGATAGCGAAAGCACAGCAGGACGAGTTCCGTTGGGAGGCTTTTATCGATGATGTGTCACAGATTTGTGACAGATTCGCTTCTCACATTGCTTCCCAAGGTATCTCTGCTTCCAAGTTGCCACGCGGTTAATTCTGTATTTCGCAATGCGTTCTTCAGCTACTCCTGAGCAGAGAATGTTGTCTTATCAGGCCGTCTTGACATTGTCAAGACTTGCATATCCGATGCTTTTGATGAGAAGGCGGATACGTATGTCACATCAACTGACGACTGCGGGTATCGACTTTCCGCAGCACCCATAAACACGAGGTTCATTGTCCGGTGCCTCCGCCTGCGAAGCGGGAGCGACAATGTACCTCGTTTTTTTTAGATTGATTCATTTAACTTCTCATGATTGCGCATAATTTTAACGAGGCTGCGGACGAGTTTCTCCGGTGCGTGGCGGATGACGTTCATTTCAACGCCGCCTTCTGTCACCACCATGTCGCGAATCAGGTCTGCCTCAACGACAGTCATCCCCTCTGCCTCAAGGTTTTCGCGTTCAGGATTGTAGGATACCTGCACTTTCGAGGCATCGGCCACCAGCATCGTCTCAGATGACAGCAGTGAAATGTGCTTGGCGAGATTCATCACGTCCATCGGGTGTGCTTTGTTTTCGTAAAGCATGGAGAGCCCCTCTTCGGAGAGCGACCGGATGCGGGTTAACTGCGCGAGCAGTTCCTGCCGCACATATTCCTGAATTACCTCATTCGGCGCGGGTTGATTATTTACCAAGACGTATTGCAACGCGATTTTTGCGTGGCCGAGGACGGCGTTAACGTGGTCTGTCACAGCGTAGCCATCGGTTTCACCCGGCTGCGTCATCACATTGCAGACGTAGATTTTCATGGCGTTGGAACGTTGGATGGCATCAACGATGCCTTTAATCACGAGATTGGGCATGATGCTGGTGTAGAGACTTCCCGGTCCGATGATAATGACATCGGCGTTTAGCAGTGCCTCTATCGCCTCTTCGTGTGCTTGGCATTCGTAGGTTTCGCCAGGGGGATGGTGCGTCTTCCCGTTCTCGCGCCGCTCAAAAAAGACGCGCTTGATAGGTTCGCGATTCTCCCGTTTGGGGATAGTCGATTCGCCGCGGACAATCTCACCGTCGGCGAGTTCCGCACAAAGCACGGTGTAGTCTAACGTCACCGGGATAATCCTGCCGCGCACAGCGAGGAGCCGGGATGCGGCTTGGATGGCCTTTGGAAAATTGCCCTTCAATTCAGTCAATGCCGTGAGGAGGATATTGCCGATGGTATGCCCCCCGAGTTCGCCGTTGCTTGAGAATCGGTATTCAAACAGTCCGGCGAGTTCATCTGCATCGGATAACGTAAACAGCAGTCTGCGAATGTCGCCGGGGGGAAGCACGTCAAACTCTTCGACGAGGCGTCCGGAGCTCCCGCCATCGTCAGATACGGTAACGATTGCGGCCAGGTTATCCAAATCAATGATGTTATCGTCTCCGAGGTGTGTGTCTGCGTGGTGCTTGATGCCGCTGAGCAGTGCCGACAGTCCACTTCCGCCGCCGATACAGGCGAGTTTCAAGGCTTCCATAATTCGCTCCTATTCGTTTTGCTTATCCGGTAGGCGCGGTTTTGAACCGCGCCAGCACCGGGCGCGCTTGATGAAGATTAAAAAATAAACGGGTAATTCCAACCGATGGGCGGATATAGAAATCCGCCGTTACAATTCGGCACGACAGGCGTACAGTTGCTGCATGCCCACCGGAAAAATTGTCCGATTTCATACGAAAACTTCATCAAAGCGCGCTTCCCCGCAAAATCCAATTTTGCGTCAATCATATCACGTGATAAATAACGCAGTTAACGGCGGATTTGTTTCATTAACATTTTCAGTGTCTCAAGCGTCTCGTCACACAGAGCCGCCGCTGCTGCAGCTGTAGGTGCTTCGCTGAACACCCGAATGACAGGCTCGGTTCCCGATTTGCGGATGTTCACCCATCTGTCGTCCCAGATGCGTTTGATGCCGTCTGTCAAGTCAAGTTTCAAGTGCTGTAGGGCTTGCCTACCGGCATACATTTCTTCGGCGCGCGCAATTACCTGCGTTGCGATTTCTTGCGAAGGTATCTCCAGTTTCTTCCTGCACATCTCATAGTGCGGCAGGCTTTCCATCAGTGCTGTCACCGTGCCATCCACATCGCCGGTAGACGCGCTTTTCAAGCGCGCTTCAGCCAGACGTTGCACAATCGCCGCAATCGAGGCAATGCCATCGGTGGTGTGGTGGATGTTGGGATAAATAACGCCGCCGGTGCCTTCGCCGCCGATAACCGCGTTCACCTCGTGCATTTTCTCCACCACCCAGCCGACACCGACTTTCGTGCGATGGAGCATAACGCCGTGTTGCGCGGCGACATCATCTAACATCCGACTTGTGGATACCGTTGCGACGACATCTCCGTTCGTCTGGTTGAGGATAAAATCGGTGATGAGCGCGAGCGTCCATTCGCCGCTCAGCGGCACCCCGCGTTCCGTTACAATGACGAGCCTGTCGGCATCGCCATCGTGCGCAAACCCGATATCGGCGTGGGTGGCGCGCACCGTTTCACAGAGTTCACCTATCGCATCAGGCGTGGGTTCAGCAGGCCGACGGAAGTGTCCATCAGGAACACAGTTGAGTTCGACAACCCGACAGCCGAGCTCTCGCAAGAGCGTCGGGCTAATAACGCTTCCTGCGCCGTTGCCGCAATCCAGCACCACCTTGAGGTTCGCTTTTCGGATGAAATCTTGTTCAATCCAAGGAGAACTCAAAATCTTCGTGAGATGATACGCCGTGGCATCGCTGCACGTTTCTAGCCGTCCTTGTTCGTTCCATGGTGCGAGCGCGAAATCTTCGGATTCATAGATGCGCGCGAATGCGTCGCGTTCCGCCTGCGTTAAAAGCCTTCCGGATGCCGATGCAAACTCAATACCGTTCCACTCTACGGGGTTGTGACTGGCGGTGATGGTAACGCACCCTTGCGCGTCAAGTGCCTTCGCCATCAGCAGAATGGTGGGTGTCGGACAGAGCCCAACGTCAATCACGCGACACCCGGTGGCGAAAAGCCCGGCAAGCACCGCGTGCCGGAGCATCGGACTAGACGTCCGAGAATCTCTGCCGATAACTACCGTTCTGCCGCCCACAAACGTGCCGAAAGCTGTCGCAAACTGTGTGATGAGCTGCGCATCCAACGAAACGCCGACTTTGCCGCGGATACCCGAAATGCTAATGATAGGTTGTTCTGTCCTAGCCATGTTTTTTGTATTTCCTTTCGGTTGTTTGGCTGCTGTTGTGATGTGAAAGGTTGTCTTCTCAGGCCGAAAAGACGTTGTCTTTTCTTGCCAGTTTTGGTGAATTTTTTGTAATTCCAAATAGACAGATTCCCCCGATTAATACCTGCCAGAAACACACGAGATACCATGGCGGATAGGCGAAAAGATATGATGGAATCGGCGTTAACTCGTAGAGCACCGGGGTCCTGAAGATGTCTGTCTCCCCCAAAATCGCGCACACGGCAATCAGCGGATTCGCGTGGAGAACCAGCGGAATTATCGGTTGAACGTTGCCCATATAACGTTCTAAAGGTATCAGTAAAAACATACTGCCAATGGTTGCGCCCCATAGGAGATAGGCGAATTCTGCGCCGAAGAAGGTGTCCCGAAAAACCTTCGCACCCCACATCCCGACAGCCCCCGCCGAAAAACTGTAAATCCCGAGCACGGCGAGCAGCTGTAACGCCTTCACTAACGGCAGCTCCGTTACGAAGAAAAGGAGACTTGTTGATAAAAACGCCCAGCACAAGAGCGGCATCTGACTTGTGACGAGCTGCGTTAAGAGAAGGTTCCCTGCTGAGATGGGGCTGAGTGTTAGTAGAATGGGTTTGCCTGAGCCCGTTACCACTTTAGTACGGCTCGCGCAGGCGGCGAGATAAGGTGCCGCCAGAAGCACAACGCACACTTGCGCGAAGGCAAAACATTCCGCAGGCGAACCCAATTTCGCGCGCGTTAGCAAGAGATATATTATCCACGACAAGAAACTAGCGAGAAGCACCGTGAGCGCGAGGGAGTAGCGGCGGAAACCAAGCATTAGTCATCTTCCCGGAGCCGTAAAATTGCCTCAGCGATGGAGATAAGGTTCGGGTTAATAATCAACGCCTTTTTGTATGCGTCAATTGCCTCTTCAATTCTTCCGAGCCTGACGTAGCCGTGTCCCATCCCGGCGAACGCGCCGAAGTGGTTCGGGTTGCGCGCGACGGCGCGCTTACAGTCTCGGATGGATTGGCTCCATTCTTCTATGAGAAAGTAGGCGATGGCGCGCTGGTTGTAGCCTTCAGCGAACTCCGGGGCGGCCTCAATCACCTCAGTGAAACGTTCAACGGCCTTTTCATACGCCTCGTTTTTCAGGAGGGATTTGCCTTCGTCGAGCATTTTATCGATAGAAGCGTCACCGGAGCGCGACCAGATGTGCCACAGCGCGCTTTCGGCCCTAAGGCGGGTGCCAAGGTCATCGTCCTTGAGTGCGTCGACTAGTGCAGGCACGACTTCTTCGTTGCCGATGAGTTTGAGCGCGGATGCCGCCGCACGCATCGTGAGCGGGTTTTCGCTTTGAAGATAACCCACCAGCTCTGCTTCTGAATATTGAGAGGTGAGGAGCCGTTTAAGTTTTTCGGCGTTGCTTGAATTCTTAAACATCAGTTTCGCTAATTCCGAAAATCCGTTGTTCGTATGCATCGTGAAACCTCGCGAGGGATGAAAACGGGTTTTATGGGTATTATAGCATATCTTCGCGGGAATAGCAACAGGACAATTTAGTTTTCCGTTTTTGATGGCACTCGTGAAAATCCACGCCGGGACTCGCCCGCGTAGGGAGAACAGCTAGCCAGCTCTTGAGCGGTTCGGAATCAGGCTGCGCAGCAGGAGACCCGAGCGACAGATGGGCGGATTGAATCGTTCTGGGAGTAGCAATTCAAAACTTGAAAAAAAGCATGTTTTTAGGTATCATAAGTGCCGTAAAGGGCCTCTGACGAGATTTGCCCAAACAATCCATCACGTCAGGAACACCACAATGCGCCGTAAGGAAATACAAATAACGCTAGAGCCACTTACCACACAAAATAGCGACAGATGGGACACGCTCATCCTGCAGTGCAGCGGAAGCACCGCCTTCCAGTCCCTTGCGTGGCGTGACGCGCTGGACAGTGCCTTCAAACAACTCACGCCCGCGTATCTGTTGGTTAAGGAACAGGATACGGGCATCGGCGGTTTGCCGGCGTTCGTGTTTCAACCGATGCCGGGCATTAAATTGTGGCACTCATTACCGTGGAACCTATGCGGGGGGATGCATCTTATCGATTCGGTGCAGGTTAATCGCGTTGAATTAATGGCGGCGATAGAAACTTATCTTGAGACAGCATCGACGGAAAATGGTTGGTGTGAGCGGCGGTGGACATTTTCGCCGCAGCACAGCACAACATACGGCGACATGTTCTCTGAAATGGGTTACGAACGCACCGAACATTTCACGCATCTTTTACAGACGAACGGAGATGTCGGCTCCCTCTGGCATGCCTACAATAAACGCGTCCGCGGGGCAGTGCGAAAAGCAGAGAAATCGGGGGTGCTCGTTACGGATACAGAGAGTGAGGCGGAACTCGCAGTCTTTTACGAAATGTATCTAAACACAGTGAGACGATTGGGCGGCACGCCGAAACCGCTGTCGCTCATGCGTGCTTTAATGCAGCGTAACCTTGCGAAACTGGCAGTCGCTACCTACGATGGCACGATTATCGCCGGGCTCCTCTACCTCCACTTCAATCGGACGGTAACGCTGTGGTGCGAGGCTTCTGTGCCGGCGTTTCTGCAATATCGTCCAAACAACGCGATTTTCCACTACATTATCACGTGGGCATGCGAGGCGGGATACGATTGGATGGACTTTGGCGCGTCGCCGCCGGAAAACAAAGGATTAATCGCGCACAAGGAGCAATACCGCGCTAAGCGGTGCAATTTCTGTCACTATACGAAAGTCGTTTCGCCACTAAAACGGGCATTCTGGGCGCAGAGCGAGGGTATCCTCCGCAAAATTTATACGTGGATGCAATAATTAGGGGGATTTCTATACCCCCCCCCGAAATTTGAGGAAAAAATGCAACGTCAACCCAATCTCATCTTTGTTTTCGGAGACCAGCACCGCGGATGCGATGTCGGCTGTGCAGGAAATAGTCAGGTGCAGACACCCGCCATGGATACGCTGGCGCGGGAGGGAATCTTTTTTCCGAACACCTTCACCAACGTCCCGCTGTGTGTGCCGGCGCGCGGGTGTCTCATGACAGGCAAGCATCCCTTGAGCCATAAAGCTGTCTCCAACGATTTGCCGTTACCGTTGTCTGAAACCGGCATCGCGGCGGTATTCAAGGCTGCTGGCTACGCTACCGGCTACATCGGCAAGTGGCACCTCGGCGGTATGCCGCGGGATAAATTCATCACGCCGGCGATGCGGTTCGGCTTTGATGAGTGGCTCGGCTGGAATTGCCACCACAACTATTTCAACGCGCCCTACCACGATAACGTCGGGAACCGGATGCAGATTGAAGGCTATGAACCCGATTTTCAGACAGCGCGCGCCATTCAATTCTGCCGCGAACACGCCGATGAACCGTTCTGCCTCTATCTGAGTTGGGGGCCGCCGCATAACCCCTACGAACATGTCTCCGAACGCTACAAGGCACTGTACCCGCCGGAAGAAATCCAGCTGCGTCCGAATGCAGTAGACACGCCGCAGACGCGGCAGGACATCTCAGGTTACTACGCGCATATCACTGCCTTGGATGAGAATCTGGGACGTTTGATGGCATCGCTTGAAGACATGGGTATCGCCGAGAACACCATCCTTGTTTATACGTCCGACCACGGTGATATGCTCGGCAGCCAAGGGCATGTCAGAAAGGAACGCCCGTGGGACGAATCGGTGCGCATCCCCTTCCTGATTCGTTGGCCGGGCAAAATTCCAGCAGGTGTCACGCGTGAAACGTTGCTGAGCCTCGTCGATTTCATGCCGAGTCTGTTGTCGCTGTCTGGACTTGACATTCCTGATGGGGTGGAAGGCACCGATCTTTCCGGGGCAATGCTTGGCAAGCCAATTGATGAACCGCAGTCAGTTTTGCTGGAAATTCCGTTGCACGGTAGCGAAGGCTTCAACGCCGGTATCCGCGAGTGGCGCGGGGTTCGCACACACCGCCACACCTACGCGCGCCATTATGATGGCACCGGATGGCTGCTTTACGATAACCACACTGATCCGTATCAGTTAAACAACCTGATTGACGATGAGAATTCGCAGCACCTCAAGGCGGAGTTAGAGGCAGAGCTCCAACGATGGCTCACACGCATCAACGATGCCTGTCTTCCGGGCATTGAGCATATTCAGCAGCTCGGGCTATCAGAATTGTGGAACATCAGCGAACAGCGATTCGGCGGCAGAAACCCGCGGTGGGCTTGACATCAATATAAAACAACCGTCTGATTCCCGTGTCGCGAGTTCCCAACCGATGCATGGCGAGGGACAGGCCTTCACCCTACGGATACCCGTTTTAACCGTAGCGCGAGGGAAACCTGTCCCTCGCGTGCTTTGGACTCTAGCAACCTAACACCCCCTACGGTTTTAACCTTGATACTGAATATCCATTCTGTTATCATCACCTTTATGCGGAAATTAACCCTAAAACCCGACAGCAAGCCGGTGCGCGACTACTACGCCACCCTTCGGGTGAACCTCACGCGCTCGCTGCCGCACCTCCCCTTCGCGCCGGATTTCCGGGGGTTCGTGACGATAGGCAAACAGTTAGCATCTCTCCACGTCGACTATGAAGCGGTGCCGGAATACGAAAATTTACGGTGGCTTGAAACCCCGGATGTGCCAGTGAATTGGCGCGTGGAACGGATGAAATTCGCCAAGGAGAAGACGCGGCTTGTCTATAACGAATTCCTGACGCTTGATGGGATTCCGCCAGAGGCGTTTGCGTATCGGTTGGGGAACCGTTCAGCGTTAGAGTGGCTCGTCGCTCAGTACCGCGTGAAAACAGATAAACGGAGCGGCATTGTGAACGATCCGAACCGTGTTGATGCGCCGCGGTATCTTGTGGATTTGATCGGGCGCGTTGTGACAGTGAGTGTGGATACGGTGCGTTTGGTTGGGAGCTTACCGGTGATATCAACGGGGTGAAGGGGGTAGTTATCCCAAGCCCGAACAGGACAAGATTAAACGAACTTTCAGAATGAAATCGGGCAATTTTTCCAAGACGCATGCAGAATGGGCGCGCCGGTTGCACCCGAGTGTAAGGATGGACGAAGGGCGAGAAAATGTGAGGACTGAACCGCTCTGGCTTGAAGGAGAGATTATTTTGAAAAAACGCGTTCTCATCATCGGTTGGGATTGCGCCGCACCCGAACTTGTTTTTGACGCGTTCAGGGACGACATGCCGCACACACGCCGTTTAATGGAAACTGGGATTTATGGACAATTGGAAAGCACGATTCCGCCTATCACCGTGCCTGCGTGGATGTGCATGATGACGGGCCGAGACCCGGGCGAAATCGGCATCTACGGCTTTCGCAACCGGAAAGATTATTCCTACGAGAACCTCTACATCGTCAATTCGCACGCTGTCACCTTGCCGACGTTGTGGGACATCGTCGGGGCTCACGGGAAAAAGTCTGTCGTCTTAGGCGTGCCGCTGACGTATCCGCCGAAGCCGTTTCCGGGATGGATGGCGAGCAGCTTTCTCACGCCGAGCCTCAATTCGCAGTGGTGCTTTCCGCCACGACTCAAGCGCGAAATCGCGCAAGTCGCCAGCGATTACATGATTGATGTCCCGAATTTTCGGACAGAGCGGCGCACCGAATTAGAACGCGCTCTGTTTAAAATGACAGCGGCGCGCTTCAAACTGGCACGGCACCTGCTCAAGACAAAACCCTGGGAGCTGTTCATGATGGTGGAGATGGGCTCCGACCGGCTTCACCACGCCTTCTGGCGGTTTTGGGATACATCGCACCGACAGCATGAACCGGATTCTCCCTTTTCAGATACGATGCGCCGATATTATGCCATGCTTGATGCTGAATTAGCCAGGCTGTTAGAATTGATTGACGAAAACACTACCGTCCTAATCGTTTCTGACCACGGTGCCAAGCGGATGGACGGCGGTATCTGTGTTAACGAATGGCTGCAGCAACACGGATACCTGACGTTGAAAACGCGCCCGGAAGAAATCACGCCTTTTTCTCCGGATTTAGTAGATTGGCATTGCACACAGGCGTGGGGTGAAGGCGGGTATTATGGACGCATCTTTCTGAACGTGAAGGGCAGGGAGCCTCATGGAATCATCCCACCGCAGGATTACGAAAAGGTTCGCAATGAATTGAAGGCGCGGCTGGAAGCAATCGTTGATGAAACCGGTGAAAACATCGGCACGCGCGTCTTTAAACCGGAAGAAGTTTATAGAAAATGCCGAAACATCGCGCCGGACCTCATCGCCTATTTCGGTAATCTCTATTGGCGTTCGGTGGGCAGCGTCGGCTACAATAGTATTTATACCTACGAAAACGACACCGGCCCGGACGATTGTAACCACGCGCAGACAGGCATCTTCGTTATGAAGTCCCGGCAATGCAAGGCGACTGGCTATATGCCAGCGCGGCACTTATATGACATTGCACCGACGGTATTGCAAGAATTCGGGATTGCGATTCCGCCGGAATTGCGAGGGCAACCGATTTCTTCGTCTTAGCGCGAAGCGTTCGGCGAGCGGGATTGATGATTTGGAAGGGTATTCTCGTCATCCGGCGAGCACGAATCGCCGAGGGTTTCATCGCCGTTCTCGATGCTAAGTTTTTCGATGTGTTTGACAAGAGGGAGAAAGCATGAAAAGATTTTGGACGCAAGGGCGCGTGTATCCGGAGAAGCACTACGTCGTCTCTCGCGCCGATGAACTCGCCGATTTCGTCACCCGTTTGAAAGAGGGACGCTACATCGTGCTCTTCGCGCCACGGCAGACAGGCAAGACGACTTTTTTCCGATGGGCACTCGAAAAATTGGAGGAAGAAGAACCGCTCTACTTCCCTATCCACTTGGATTTCCAAGTGTTTGTTGATATTGAGCCGGCCCCTTTTTACGGCTACCTCTGCGAAGATATTTGCCTGGCAATGAAAGAAGAATTCCAAAGGCGTGGTATCGTTCTATCCGATGCGTTAACGCGCTTTTTGGAAGATTCCCAGATAACCGATCACGTTTCAATGAGAGGATTTTTTAGGCACCTCGCGAGGTTGCTAAATCCCGAGAAGGCCGGCTCGGTAGAGAAATCGGAAGAGGCGTTACGGGTTGTCATCATCATTGACGAATTTGATGGGATTCCGCTCGGGGCTGTGCGAGGTTTTCTTCATGCGCTCCGCCAAATCTACCTTTCCGATGCGGTGTCGCGGTGTCCCTACAGCGTCGGTATCGTCGGTGTGAAGAGTCTCACGCAGTTGAACTACGACAGGACTATCTCGCCGTTCAACATTCAGGACGAGTTTGCCCTACCAAACTTTACCCGCGCGCAGGTGGAAGAACTCCTTGGGCAGTATACAGAGGAAGCCGGTCAAACCTTCGCGTCGGAGGTGATTGAGAATGTCCACAAGCAGACAGCCGGACAGCCCGTGCTCGTCAATCGCCTTGCGCAAATCCTGACAGAAGAGATGGACATTCCGAAAACGACTCCGATTGATATGCAGCACTTTTCAAAAGCGCATTGGCGCATCCTTCGGGAGCGAAATGTCAACATCCAACATCTCACTACCAATGTTCGGCGTGACGCTCGCTTTGAAAGGCGTCTGATGCAAATCGCTTCTTATGATGAAGGCGTGGAGTTCGATTGGGACGATGACATCATCAGTGAACTCGCCACCTACGGTGTCATCGTGGCGGGAGAAGATGGCATGTGTGAGATTGCAAACCCGATTTATCTCTACCGTATCCTGCGGACGTTCAAGCCGCCGAGGAACGGACTGGAAGGCGAATACTACCCGCAAGACACCGGCAACGGATATCGCGATTGCCTCACGCCGGAAGGACGAATTGACATGGAGCAGCTGTTGAATAACTTCCAAGATTTCATTGCGCGCGTCGGTTTTCGCCTCCTCCACGTACCACAGAAACCGAAAGAGTATGTCGGACAGCACCTCCTGTTCGCTTATCTGGACCAGGTTGTCCGGCAAGTTCAAGGCGTAATGCATCTTGAAGTGCAAACAGGGCGGGGCCGGATCGATCTTCTCGTGAACCACCGCAACCGGAAATACATCGTCGAAACCAAAATCTGGCAAGGCGAGAAGAGTTACCGGGAGGGAATCGCGCAACTCGCTGCCTATCTGACATTGGAACGGGTGACAGAGGGATACTACGTCGTCTTCGATCATCGCGCAAAGCCGCAGCCACGCGTGACAACAGAAACACTGGACGGATTGACGATTCGGAGTTACGTCATTCCTGTGATGCAGGAACGGCCTTCATCTGTCTGAGCAGTTTCGTAGGCGCGGTTGGAAACCGCGCAATCCTATGTCTGTCTGAATTCAGACAGAAACAGCATCGCGGGAGACAGGCCCTCGCGCTACGGTTCAAGGGAGGTTCTTCGTTCAGGTCGGGAGATCGCGAGGGACAGGCCCTCGCGCTACGGTTCAAGGGAGGTTCTTCGTTCAGGTCGGGAGATCGCGAGGGACAGGCCCTCGCGCTACGGTTCAAGGGAGGTTTTTCGTTCAGGTCGGGAGATCGCGAGGGACAGGCCCTCGCGCTACGGTTCAAGGGAGGTTCTTCGTTTAGGTTGAGGGCTCGCGAGGGACAGGCCACCGCGCTACGGTAACACTTGCAGGGATTGCGGGGGACAGGCCTTCGCGCGACGGGGACTAAAAATGCCTCTCAAACCGTAGGGCGAGGTCCTGTGCCTCGCCATCCATCGATCGTCGCAGACAAGACCGAAACCCGGGGGCTGCGGACGTTTTTCGTTTAGTCGGGAGATCGCGAGGGGAACCCTCGGCGATTAGCGATCGCCGGGCCCTCGCGCTACGGTTCAAGGGAGGTTCTTCGTTCGGTCCAAGGACTCGCGAGGGACAGTGGACATCTCTGCAACGAGGCTGCAGAGATGACAACGTTTCGGCGTAACGGCCCTCGCGCGACGGTTCCGGGGCTGTTTTTCGTTTAGGTTGGGTGCCCACGAGGGACAGTGGACATCTCTGCAACGAGGCTGCAGATATGACAACGTTTCGGCGTAACGGCCCTCGCGCTACGGTAACGCTTGCAGGGATTGCGGGGGACAGTGGACATCTCTGCAACGAGGCTGCAGAGATGACAACGTTTCGGCGTAACGGCCCTCGCGCGACGAGAAATAGGAAGATTTCGTTAAAGGAAAGGAGAGGTAACCGCTTTTACAATTGCCTCAGCGACAACTTCTGCGGCGAGGATGCCCACCGTGTTGACATCGCTTGTATGCGTGCCGATGGAGAGCGCGAAGAGCGTATCGCCATCGAACATTGTGTGTGCAGGCCGAATGGCACGCGCGAGGCCATCGTGCCCCATCTCTGCCACTTTCGTCACTTCCGCAGGCGAGAGGGCGGCGTTTGTCGCAATCACGCCAATAGTGGTGTTTGTCCCCGCGAAAAGTTCTGCCCCCAATAATCGTTCGGTAATATCCACGAATGCGCCGTTTTCCTTCGCTCCTGCGACAATCTCCCCGGTCTTCGGATGCACGACGTTACCGAGGGCATTCACTACCATAATCGCACCGACAAGCAGCCCATCGGTGAGTTGCCGACACGCCGAACCGATGCCACCAGGAGATGCCTCTACTCTGGGTCCCTTGCCGACGGTGGCCCCTGTTCCTGCACCGACAGGTCCCATCGGCACAAGTTCGTCGGAGGCATTAAGGCATGCGTCATATCCCATCTGCCGGTCTGGCCGCACCCTCGCGTCGCCTACCCCCAAGTCGAAAATCACGGCGGCGGGGACAATCGGGACGCGTACAGGTCCTGCCAGAAACCCGACGTTTCGTTCCTCAAGGTATTGGACGACACCGCTTGCTGCATCTAGCCCGAAGGCACTGCCGCCGGTCAGCAATACGGCGTGAGCTTTTTGGACGAGGCGGCCGGGGCGAATAGCCTCTGTCTCCCGCGTGCCGGGGGCAGAGCCGCGCACATCAACGCCTGCTGTCGCACTTTCTTCACAGAGGATGACGGTGCAACCGGTTCTGGCAGTGGGATTGGTGGCGTGGCCGACTTTAATGCCGGTAATTGCAGTAATTGTGTGGTTTGTTGGCGACATCATGAGCGTTGCGATACACGGGTGGATATGAACGACATCCGCCCTGACAATTGTGTATTTACGGGAATTCTATCGGGATGTCAAGCACCTGCGGCAGTAAACACGCTGTCTCATTGCACGGTTGATAAGTGAGATTCAGCGTGAAGAATTGCGCCCGGGAGGTTTCTTCTACCACCGGTTTACGTTTCAATTGAACGGAAATTATCAGTTCGCCTTCATAGATTGTCAAAGGTTCTTCGCTGAAGGCGAATTGCGCCGAGATCCCTTTCGGGTATGCCACCGCGACAATCTCGACGGGTGCATCTGCGTCCACGGTGAGGGTTGTCGGAATTAGCGGCGCGCTTTGCAAGCGCGCAGTCGGATTCGCGTTAATGTGCCACCTCTCCTTAATTTTAAGTGCTACTTCTACCTCAAACCCTTGTTCATCAACGCGTTTCATTGTCGCTATTGCGGAGACTACTTCATCCGTAGGCGTGCTTTGAAAGCGCGCACTGCCTGATAAATAGCGATTCAGCGCGAAGAGAGTGTGCGTGAAAGAGGTCGGATGCTGTTCCATCGCCGCACGAAAACTGACCAGGGTTTGTTCAGTGTGGTTCCGATAAGCATCCCCTAGCGTTAAAAAATTGTGGACAGCAACGGCGTTGCCGGAAGGCAGCGCGGCATCAAACGGCTTTTTCGTCCGGACGATGAGGTGTTGCGCGTCTGCCTGCGTGAAATAGAAGCCGCCGTTTTTGTCGTCCCAGAAGCGTTCTATCATCGTATCCGTAAGTTCTCGCGCCTCGCGCAGCCAACGGGTTTCGCTTGTCACGTGATACAAGCTGAGCAAACCGCGCACGAAAAAGGCGTAGTCGTCGAGATACCCATCATATTTGGCGACACCGGCGGTATAGGTATGCCACAATTGTCCGTTTGGTTGTTTCAGTGCGATTAGGATAAATTCAGCGGCTTTCTGCGCGGCATTGAGATACCGTTCGTCTCCAAGCACTTCATATCCCTTCGCGAGCGCGTCTATCATCAGACCGTTCCAACTGACGATAATTTTTGTGTCCAAAAGCGGACGTTCGCGCAACGAACGCGCGGCGAGAAGTGCTTCACGTTCAGTAGCAACCGCGGCAATTTCTGCCTCTCCTATCCCAGTGGGGACATACAAGACATTTTTGCCCTCAAAGTTGGGGCCTTTGTTTAATCCATAGACCTTGGCGAACGCCTTCGCGTTCTTGTTCTTGAGAATACCCTCAATTTCCGCTGCTGTCCAGACATAGAACTTTCCCTCTTCTGCATCGGTTTCGGCATCCAAGGCGGCGTAAAATCCGCCTTCCGGTGCTGTCATCTCGCGGGCGACAAAGGTGAAAATCTCTTCAGCAATCCGTTGATAGCGCGGTTCTTTCGTTAACGCGTAGACTTGCAGATAGATTTTCGCGAGTTGCGCGTTGTCGTAGAGCATCTTCTCAAAGTGTGGGACAAGCCACTTTTCATCGACAGCATACCGATGGAACCCGCCGCCGCCCTGGTCATAGATTCCGCCGCGCGCCATCATCTCCAGCGTGTGGGTTACCATCTCTAGGAGGGCGGCATCCGAAGCGCGTTCGTATTCACTGATGAGCAGCTCCAGGTTAGCAGGTTCTGGGAACTTCGGCGCGCCGCCAAATCCACCATATTTCTGGCTATAGGTGCCGCGCAGTTTCTCAATGGCGGCGGTGATAAGTTCACGCTTCGGGAGTTCGGGGGAGAGCGACATGAACCTTCGGCTGGTGGCGTTTTCAATGGCCACGACGAGTTGTTCCGCCGCTGCGATGACTTCCGATTCCCGCGTTGTCCACGCCTCCTGAACTGCCTCTAAAATCGTAGGGAACCCCGGTCTGCCCGGCATATCTGTCGGTGGGAAATAGGTGCCGGCGTAAAACGGCTTTAAATCAGGGGTGAGGAAGACAGAGTTCGGCCATCCGCCGCGGCCGATGAGGAGCTGCGTTGCAGTCATGTAGATGTCATCCAGGTCTGGACGTTCCTCCCGGTCGATCTTGATGTTAATGAACGCCGCGTTCATCTGATTAGCGATTTCTGGATTTGAGAAGACTTGGCGTTCCATCACGTGGCACCAATAGCAGGTGGCATAGCCGACAGACAGGAAAATCAATTTGTTCTCCGCTTTCGCCTGCGCGAGTGCTTCATCGCCCCACGGGTACCAGTCTACAGGATTGTGCGCGTGAAGCTGTAAATAGGGACTTGTTTCATGGATGAGCCGGTTCGTCCATTTCCATGTCCCGTCAGGGTTTTTAAGCGCGGATTCGTCGGCTAGTCCGATGCGCGTGATAGCAAGTAGCAAGAAGATAAATGCCAAGCAGTTGCTGTTTTTGTGCATATCTGATCCTTGTTGAAAAAGAGACCTAAAAATAGGCATGTACCCCCGCGCCGACGTAAACGCCAGCAAGAGGCTTAGATTCAGTGCTCGTGCTTTCCCTGCCGAACCCCTGGCCGATTGCCACGTTCAAACCGAGGGGAATTCCGCCGAGTGAAAACACGAGTTCGCCGCCAAAAGCGAGTCCACCTGCCAGCGTCGTGGTGGTTGGGAGTTCCGAGGCTTTTTTATATCGCCAGCCGCCTTCTAACGTAAAATAAAGTCGAGCGATGTTCCACCGGCGTTGCTTCTCAAATATGGCGTATGAAACGCCTGCGCCTAACACGTGGTCGGTCTCCTGGTCGATGCGCATAAAACGCCCAACGGTTTGCAGATATACGGGTGCCAGGCCGCAATAGCGAAAACTGATGCCCCCAAATGCGGGTGTAGCTCCCTGAAATCCGATTCCGTAATCTTTGGTGAGTTCAGTTTCTTGCGCCTTCACCGAGAAACTGAGAGTGACTCCCAAAAAGAGGCAGATGAGGCAAGAAATCAAGCGTGTCACGATTTTTCTCCTATAAACATTGCATCCCTAACGGGGTTTTATCGGAAGGGTGCTTTCCTATAAACTTTTGTTCATCGAGTGATCAGCGTTGTCACCCGATGTGGCTCGGTAGTGGATGGGTGATGCATGAGGATGTCCTGTTTGCTGTCCTTGTTGAGCTCTACTAGCCAAGTGTATTCCTCATGAGGCATTGAGACTGCCACCTTCTGAGCCCGCCGAGTGAACAGTTCCGGTCCCGGCACACCGAGGAAGACGCGCAGCTCTTTCCTGCCCTGCTGCACCAGCAAGTCCGCGCGTCTGTCGCCGTTCACATCCCCGATGAGTACTGATGGATAGAGCGATCTTTCCCCTGACTTGCCAGTCGTTTCGACTCTGATCGGCCGAGAGGTAGTGGGTTTGTCGGGATAACTGCCGCTTTCCATGCGGTAGAACTTGAGCTCCATCGTCACCGAACCTGTCAGCAATGAGTCAATAATCATGCCGATAGCCTTGAAGACGCGCGGTTTGAGAATTGTGAACATCATGTCGACCTGGCCGTCAAAGTTGAAGTCATGTTGTTCCATGCCAAACGGGATGCCGTCCGACAGGAGTTCAGTGCTTTCCTCTGGTGCGAACATGATGCCGCCATCAGGTGTCGGCGTGCCGAAATGCACCTCGTAGGTGGAGTACATGTTCCACAGGCCTCCGCCCTTCAGAGAGAAAATCCCGATGTCGGCGATGCTGTCGCCGTTCATGTCGGTGAACGCGTGCAGCACTCTCCCGGTCATTTTTCCTGTCAGTCCGTGGTCTTTCTGTCGCTGGCGAGTTTTTTGCGGCGCGGCGAGGGTGCCGAGGTTATCGGAGTCAAATGCCACATCGGTAGTGAAAGTTTTGGCTACCGGGGCAAACATGCCCTGCTCGTTCTGAAGGTGAACTTCAAAATGGGCTTCGTCCCAGAATACCAGATCGCTGCGGCCGTCTCGGTTATAGTCCATTTCGTGGATGCGATTCTGTTTCCATGGATAGTGTCGATATCCATCGGCTTCGTAGAGGCTATCCATCTCGGTGGAGGTGCCGAGTTTCACTGGTTCGGCGAATACGCCATCGTTCAGTTGGACGAATACCGAGAATCCATCGAAGTCTGGCACTACCAGATCGTCAAGGCCGTCACCGTTCACATCGCGAGTGATGTCAACATGCGGGATTTCGCCTGTGGGAGGCGGATTGATAGATGGAACCTCCACCAGTGTGTGTGCCGTCGCCGATTCCGGCTCGAACCAGTTCAGGCTGCCGCGTTCGTAGGTTATCAGCCGGTCGCGTCCACCGATGTTAGCTACGTCAACGAACAACACATCAGGACGCAGCGTTGCGTTGAGTTTCGGCACCCAGGTGCCCTCGTTAAACGCGTAGATGCGTAAGCCGCGGTCGCTATTCACAACGACAATTTCCGCGATAGGGCCTCCGAGTAGGAATCCGGTCAAGACGGTTTGGTGTTTCGCGGGGCCGGTGATAACCTCGGCCTGCTGAAAACTAAATTCGGCGGCGGCAACGGATGGCCGGATCCGGTCACCGGATGACATCATGCATCCTGATAGGAATGCTCCAAGAACCAGTATGGAGAACCAGATTCGTTGGTAATGCCTCGCGTAGTCGGTTTTGGCGGAACTCCATTTGTGCCGCTCGCCCTGTTGATTTCGGTTTTTCATTTTCATTTTCCTTTAGGTTGACGCAAATTCGTTGTTCCCTGGACGCGCGTTGCCGATGTGTTCAGTAGGAGGGACATCCCTGTCCCGATGTGTTCATGTAGGAGGGACATCCCTGTCCCGATGTGTTCATGTAGGAAGGACATCCCTGTCCCGATGTGTTCAGTAGGAGGGACATCCCTGTCCCGATGTGCGCTGTGTCAAGACG
The DNA here is from genome assembly GCA_958296135.1 of uncultured Poribacteria bacterium. Lineage (GTDB taxonomy): Bacteria > Poribacteria > WGA-4E > WGA-4E > WGA-3G > AGPOR5. Next base: position 339,814 of record CATQHZ010000001.1, on the reverse strand, counting down.
CGGGAGGTCTCTCCTACGGGCTCGTTTTGCGTTTGTTCTGTTATATAGAGTCATCTCAGGCTAAAAAGGATAGTGAGAAATAAAAAAATCCGGCAGGTGCGGTTTCAAACCGTACGGGGTTGGTTTTGAGACATGTCCTGCAGTTGTGCAGGCTGTAGCGCGATTATGCTTTCTTACCGTGAAATCAAGTTGGACGAAGTTCCATTTTTCCTTCGGATTCAGGAACGAGTACGTCGCGTTCAACTTCGTGGATCTTGTCGTGGAAAGTCTCACCGCGAATCCACATGACAGGTTGGCCTCGACCCCTCTCCGATGGAGGCCGTGCCCATTCTGCGTGTGCACTGAGGTAATGGGAGACGTAGCTGCGGCGAAATCGCAGGCTGTGGTTGTCCATGCTTTTATGCAGGAGGTGACTGTGGAACCAGATTACCGCGCCGGGCGGCACTTCTACTGCAACACCGTCTTCGTCGCGGACCCCGCGAGCGAGTTTGAACTCCTGTTGTTGTGGGCCATCAAGGTTATCGTGCTGAAAAATATGGCCTTTGTGGCTGCCGGGGATAACATAGAGACAGCCGTTCTCCCGGTCTGCCGCGTCAATAGCAGTCCACGTCCCGATAGTCGTATCAGTCTTAAATCGGCTACGGAAGTAGAACTTGTCTTGATGCCATGGGAAGCCGAGGCCAATCTTGGGAGCTTTCCAGATAAATAGATTGTTGATGCCGAGGATATCGGGTCCAAGCAGATCGACGAGCGGGTCCGTTAGCCGCGGGTCTCGCACACGGGCGAGGAATTCTGGGCAGTAACAACTCGGATGATGAATCTTGTGCATTGCGTAGATGCCTGCCTCCTCCACTTTCCCGTCTTTCACAAGTGCGTTCTGATCGATATGTGCGGATGGAAACGGGCGTTTTCCATCGACAATGTTTTCAGCGACTTGACGGAGTGCATCGTTCTCTTCAGCGGTGAATACATCCAAGCGGACGAGGTAACCGTTCTCGTTCCACTGTGAAAGTTCGTCCGTGCTCAATCCAAAACGCCGCGCGATTGATTTTGCGTTCATCGTTATCTCCTGTAGCTGAGTTTGCTGGTGCGCTCGGCAAACCCTCCTCATCAGAAATGCGTGTATTCTGCATGTGCGTCACCTTTTCTATGGTAACCGCGATTATTCACCAAATTCTGTATACGTTTCCACGCCAATAATCAGATATCCGATGCCCTGGGGGATCAGGAAGATGCGAATTGCCAAGTTGTACGCGTCTGCCAGCAATTCGGTGTGAGTAGTCAAGGCGGCAACCAGAATCACTAGGGGGCGGCAGGGACACCCCGAATACCAAGGTCTTGAGAACTCAGTCGCTTGGAACTTTACACTTCACCCGCCTCTCTCTGCCACCGTTCAAGCGGATGTTCGCGCGACGTTAACGGCAGATACACCCGTGCCTGCCGACGATGCGACTCCCACGTCGCATGAATCATCTCAAGACAATCCCGTCCATCCCTGCCGCTTGCGAACGGCTCCCGGTCTGCCTCAATGGCTTCAATCAGATCTCGGAGCATTAGGCGTTGCAATAACAGCCGCACCGATGCGTTATCTCGCGGATTGCCGTGCGCGTCCAAGTCTTCCGCGGGTAGATGCACCGGTTCCCACGCATCTGCCGGTGTTTTGTGTTGTCCGCGATGGATAAACATCGTCGTGCCGACGCTCTCTCGGACAGCGATGCGTCCTTCGGTACCGATGATATCGATGCCGTAGCCGTTATCGTTCGTCTGCGGCTGCGCGAGGTATTGGACATCCGCATGGATGCCGTTTTTGAAGCGGAAGGCGGCGTGTCCGCGTTCGCCAAGCACAATTCCTGCATCTCTGTCGTGCGGATGCACTTCTTGGGTATGTTTAATGTCGTCAACGGTTGACTCGCGGCCGTCCATCTGAACGAGGTGCGCGTGTGCCCACTCCACATCGCCGCCGAAGAGCCGTACCCAATCGTAGAGATGCGTGCCCATCTCCATCAGCGAATTGCCAACCTTCCTGCCGCCTTTGTCTGTCGCCTTCAGCAGGACTACGTCGCCGATGTCCCCGCTGTCGATCAGCGACAGGACATGCCGATTGTAGGGACTGGCGCGTTTGATGTGGTTAATGGCGAACTTGACGCTGTGCCGGGCGCAGGTTTCAACCATCTCGTCCGCCTCAATAAGGTTCAACGCAATCGGCTTTTCACAGAAAACGTGGATGCCGCGCTGTGCCGCCGCTATCGTCGGTGCGTAGTGCATCGGTGCCTGCGTTGGGACAATGACAATGTCGGAGTGTTGCTCATCAAGCATTTTCTCGTAATCGTCATAGAGGGCTGTGACATTGAAGCGTTTTCCCCACGCTGCCGCGCGCCCCAGATCAATCTCTGCCCCGGCGACGAGTTCACAATTTTCCTCTAATTCTACTGCCTCGGCATGCGCCTTTCCCATGCCGCCGAGGCCAATGATTGCAATACGGTAGTTTTTCATATTTTTTGTCGTTCGCAATGCGTTCGGCGAGGTGCTGCTGGTTTAATGACGTTTCCCTACCAGACCATCTTCACAGTGGTTTGGCAATCTGACAACGGTCACGTCTTTTGCAAACTGCCTGCACGGTAGTCAGTCGGTCTGACAACGCAGCTCGCCTGTCTTGATAGACGTGATCTTTGTCAAGACAGGTATCCTTGCATTATTTTTTCCGCAACATTGGATTTAGGTAGATTTTTCCGAGAGCATGTCCATGCGTTTCCTGAGGGCTTCATCTCGTGGATGGCGCGGAACGCTGTAACACACTGCAGTGCAATTCCTTCTGAATTCACCCATCTCATAGCATACCAAAACGCACATTTTAATACAAGTTTTTTGTGGGCAAAAAAGTGCAGTTACGCGCTACTTATTTCAGGTTCGCGCTGCTGGTGGGCGACGCATCCTGGTCAGCCTAATTTGGTTTTATTGAACGAGTGCCTCCTGGGCAATACCCCGCCCGCGCGCTGTCAAGGCCAATTGCCCATTCGCTTGGGATACGCAGCGATTCTCTAAAGCGTATCTCACGATTTGGGCGGCGAACTGCCCCTCCCACCGTAGATGTTCCTGAAGATGAGATACCTGTGATTCCTGCGCGGCTTCTGGCAAACCTTCGTGATTGAGGAGATGGATGACGAGCATCGTCTGTGCAAATTCCAACTTCTGGCGGTGTCGGCGGCGTGCAATGGCGATAACCCCGCGCTCGGGCACACCCAAAAATATGATGCCGAACATGAGCAGCGTCGTCGTCGCAATCGCGCCGGCAATGGAGACATCGAAGAGGTGCGCGAGCCAGTAGCCGCTGACAGCGTTCACGCTGCCGAGGATAGCACTCAGGATGAGCATCCGCGCAAGACTGTCTGTTATCAGATACGCAGTTGCAGGCGGGCCGGCAATCAACGCGACGACTAAGATGGAGCCGACTGCGTCAAACGCGCCCACCGTCGTGATGGATACCAACGTCATCAACCCGTAGTGAATGAGCGCGGGCGCGAAACCGAGCGAGGCAGCCAAACTCGCATCAAACGTGGCGACTTTCAGTTCCTTGTAAAAGAGGAGAATAAAGGTGAGGTTCAGCACCAAAATCGTGCCCATGACGTAGAGGGATACGGGGCCCAGATTGATGCCAAAAACCTCTAATCGGTTTAAATGCGCATACGCGAGTTCGCCGAGTAGCACGGCATCCATATCAAGATGCACGTTGCCGGCGAACCGCGAAATGAGGATAACGCCGATGCTGAAAAGCGCGGGGAATGTCAACCCTATCGCTGCGTCCGCTTTTACCAGTTTCGTCCGTTGTAGCAGTTCAACGACAAGGACGGTGAGGACCCCGGTGCCGGCCGCTGCCAGAATGAGGAGCGGTGACGAGAGGCTTTCTGTGAGAAAGAAGGCGAGCACGATGCCTGGGAGGATTGCGTGGCTAATCGCGTCGCTCATCAGCGTCATCCTGCGGAGGACGAGGAATACGCCGGGCAAGGCACAAGCCACGGCGACAACAATCGCGATGAGTTGGATTTCAAGTTGATGGATTGCCATAGTATTCCCCGCACAGTAATTGTAAGGACAGATTTCTATATCTGTCCGCAGCCTTTATGCCTCCAAATCCCCTTCACGCTGAGGACTTTCCAACAATTTTCTGTCTGTCGCGAGGCGTTCGGCGAGTTTCTCTTGCGCGGTGAAGGTTGTCTTACCATGCCGTTGCATCCTCGCCTTATTTTTTCTCTGCCGCACCCAGTGCCACACCAGCCCTCGGTTCGGTGCAAGTGCGATGGAGAATCCGACGATGACTGTTGCACATAGCACGATAGTTGGCCCGGTTGGGATGCGTGAGGCACTGCTACTGATAACCGTTCCGCTCACCCCGGCGATTGCACCAAAGAGCGCGGCGAGAAGCACCATGTGCGCGAGCCGGTCTGTCCATTGCCGCGCCGCAACAGCAGGGGCAACTAACATCGCGCTCATCAGCACAGCACCTACCGCTTGTAAACCGAGGACAATGGCGACGGTTAAGAGACTCGTCAGTAGAATATCGAGGGCGCGGACCGGCAAGCCGATCGATGTCGCGAACGCCTCATCAAAAACGAGCAGTTTCAACTCTTTCCAAAAGAGAGACATGATGAGAAGCGCGATACCGCCGAGGATGCCCATCGTCAGCACATCGCGTTCCAGAAGCGAAGCGGCTTGCCCGAAGAGGAACGTATCTAGCCCCGCCTGATTCGCATTGCCGGTCCGCTGAATGAGGGTGTGCAGGACTAACCCGCATCCGAAAAAGGTGGAGAGCACGAGCGCGAGCGCGCTGTCGTATTTGATGCGGGTGAGTTTGATGATGCTTAAAATCAGCAGTGTGCCGAGCCATCCGGCCAGAGCGGCACCGAGCACTAGAATCAGCGGCGTTTTGCTGCCGGTGAGCAAAAATGCGATGGCGATGCCGGGCAGTGCGGCGTGCGAGATAGCATCGCCGAGGAGGCTCTGCCGCCGCAAAACGGCGTAAGTGCCGAGCGCGCCGCTGATGATACCGAGCAGTGCCGAACCGATGGCGACAACTATGAGTGTGTAATTAAAAGGTATGAGCGTTTTCATAGGTTGAACGATTGCGAGCGAAACTCTCGGCGATTCGTGCTCGCTGGGCTCTTGCGCTACGTGACGAAGGATTCTTAATTTTTCATGAAAGCGACGCGTCCGCCGTATGTCTGGCGTAAATTGTCCGAGGTGAACGTTTCTTCAACCGGTCCGCTGGCAATGCGATGGATGTTTAAGAGCATCACCCAGTCAAAATAGTCTGTGACAGTCTGAAGATCATGATGCACGACGACGACTGTTTTGCCGTTCGCCCGGAGCTCTTGCAGCAGTGCCACGATTGCGCGTTCTGTCGTTGCGTCAACTCCTTGGAACGGTTCGTCCATGAAATAGACGGTGGCATCTTGGACGAGGGCGCGGGCGAGGAAGACGCGCTGCTGCTGTCCGCCGGAGAGTTGGCTTATCTGCCTTTCTGCATACGCCTGCATGCCGACTTTTTCTAGTGCGTTCATCGCGAGTTCACGTTCCGCCTTCCCCGGTCGCCGGATCCAGCCCAAATTGCCGTAACGTCCCATCATCACGACATCTAGGACATTGGTGGGAAAATCCCAGTCGACACTGCCGCGTTGCGGGACATATCCGACAATTCGCCGTTGCGCGGGATAAGGTTTCTCGTAAATTAAGACGCGCCCCGCGGCGGGGCGGACAAGTCCCAAAATCGCCTTAATCAGCGTCGTTTTGCCGGCACCGTTGGGGCCGACGATTGCTAGCAGCACGCCGGGGGGCACGTCCAGATCGACATCCCACAAGACCGGTTTTTCCTGATATGCGACGGTGAGGTCGGTTACCTCAATGGCTTTCGTTTCGAGAGTATTCACGCCGGCTCCTCCTCTGAGTATTAGAGCGCGAGGGACAGGGCCTCGCGCTACGCGCCGAAGTGTATTTTCATGTGAGACATCAAGAGACAGGCCCTCGCCCTACGTGCTGGCGTGGCGTTTTTTACGGTTGCACTGCTGTCAATGCGGTGACAATTGTATCGATATTGTGCTGCACCATGCCGATATAAGTACCTTCGGGAGTCCCTTCGGTGCCCATCGCATCTGAGAAAAGTTCTCCCCCGATTTCAACGTTGAACCCTCTCGATTTGACAGCGGCTTTCACCGCTTCAATGCTCCGTGAAGAGACTGAGGATTCCACAAAGATTGCTGGGATACGCCGCTCGGCGATAAAGGTTGCCAACTCTTGAACGTCTGCGATGCCAGCCTCGGTTGCCGTGCTAATGCCTTGTAGTCCGCGCACCTCAAATCCGTAGGCATTCCCGAAGTAATTAAAAGCATCGTGCGCCGTTACAAGCACGCGTTGTTCCGGCGGTACTTTCTCCGCCTGCGTTTTGACATACCGATGCAGTTTGGCGAGTTCGGCGAGGTAACGTTCGGCGTTCGCCTCGTAGTCGGCTTGATGTCCCGGGTCGATTTCAGTGAGGGTGTCGCGCACCTTTTCCACGGCTTTCATCCACAGCGTCACGTCAAACCATAAGTGCGGGTCGTATTGTCCCTCAAATTCGGGTGGCGTTAGGAGCCGCGCCCGGTTGACATCATCAGTAACAGCGACGGTTTTCGTATTCCCAGTCATCTTGGCGAGGATTTCGCCCATTTTTGACTCAAGGTGCAGCCCGTTGTAGAAAATGAGTTTCGCGGATGCCAAACGTGCCACGTCGCCGGCGGTGGCTTTGTAAAGGTGCGGATCTACGCCGGGCCCCATCAGTCCCGTTACTTCAACATGCGCATCGCCGACGTTTTTGACGATGTCGGTTATCATCCCGATTGTCGTGACGACGCGGAGCCGCCCTGCCATTGCGGCATCGGGCTGTCTCTTTCCATCACAGCCGATGCATGTCAGTAGGGCTATGATACCTAGTGCAATCAAGCAATGCCTTAAAACGATGTTTATTCGCTGCATAGCCTTAGTTCCTTTCGCTATAGGCATTCAGTAGGAGGTGCCGCCCGGTTCTGATGCACGCGGGCTCAAGACTGGGAGCTCTCTCCTACTGGGTGCGCCTAATTTCCAAAGAAAAAGTGTTCTAAAAGTGCCCCGACGATGTATCCTACGCCTGCGACACCGAGGCCGACGGCAAACATGTCAATCCCACTCCGAATGAGGCCGCGTCCGGTGAACAGGCTTCGCGTTCCGCCGACAGCGAAGTGCGACAGCATGGCGAGCGCGAATGCGAGCCAGACAGCGAGGGTCCCGGAGAGCCACAAGAAGGGAGCCACTGGAATAAAAGCCCCTATGGCGGTGGCTAACCCGGTGATCCACCCTTCTTTGAACGGTGTAGTGTATGTTTCGCCTATCTTGAGTTCCGACTGTATCTTTTCAGCGAGGGCCCGCTCGGGGTCCTGCATGATTTCCCGCGCGAGGTTTCGTGCAGGCTCTGGTGCGATGCCGCGTGCCTCATAGATAAGCGCGAGTTCGTCTTCCTCGAGGTCCGGCATGAAGCAAATTTCATCATATTCAACCTTAATCTCGTGCTCGTATACCTCCAATTCGCTTTTCGCTGCGAGGTACCCGGAGGCGCCCATAGAGAGCGCGTCGGCGACGGTGCCAACGATGCCGGTCACGAGAATGATAGAGGTATCCTGCGTCGCGGCGATGACGCCGGCGACGAGGCCGAAGTTCGCTGTGAGCCCATCGTTAAAGCCGTAGACAACGTTGCCTACCATGCCGCCGGATTCGGTTTTGTGCCACGGTTCTTCGCTGGTGCCGGTCAGTTCCTGCAGACTTTCGGTGTGCTTGGCGGATTCTTTCGCCAGATCGAGTGCCATCTCTTTCGCGCCTGAGTGCGTGCTGTTTTTATGGAGCGTTAGGTAGTCCTTGACTTCCCCCGCTTCCGCGTTCAGCATTTGCGCGAGGAAGAATTCGCCGCCAAACCGGCGGGCGCACCACGCCATCAGCCGCGCCTTCACTGTCGGTTGCGGCGGCTTATGCTTGACGTTAGAGACAGCGAGCAGCTGCTGCCATCGGGTGACGTGCTCGTCTTCGACGGCTGCTAACCCGCCTAATATTTTTTTACGCTTCGCATCTGGCTCAAGTTCGGTGAAAACCTCGTAAAGGAACCTGGCATCTACCTCATCCTGCAGGTGGTGTTTCCACGTTTTGAGCGTTTTGCTATCCGTCGGGGTAGTCGGGGTAGTGTTGTGTCGTTCCATTTTTTATCCTTCTTCCCGCACTTCGGCGACAAAAATGTGCTTCGCGACCTCGCGTCCGATGACAGCTTGCTGTCCCGCGATGTCAATGGTAAAAGGCCCCTCAAACGGGGCGACATCAAGCACCTGAAAGGCGGTGCCGGGATAAAGGTTCAACTCGCCGACATATTGTAGCAATGCTGAATCAGTATCGCTGACTTCGGCGACAATGCACGATTGTCCTTTGCGAAGCGTTGTCATCGATGCGTCAGCGGTTCGCGTAACAACGCCGTTCTTATCGGGTATCGGCGCGCCGTGCGGGTCGGCGGTTGGATAGCCGAGGATGGCATCTATCCGTTCTTCCACATCTTCGGAAATGACATGCTCCAGTTTCTCGGCTTCTTCATGCACACTCTCCCACGGCACACCGAGTGCCTTGAACAGGTAGAGCTCCAGCAAGCGGTGGTGCCGAATGATTTCCAGCGCGATTGCCTCGCCTGCCGCAGTCAGCGTGATTTCCTGATACCGTTCTTGGCACACCAATTTCATCGTCTTCAGTTTTTTCAGCATGCCGGTCGCTGAAGCGGGCTTAACGTTGAGCGTCTCGGCTAAAAGGCCGGTTGACACCTTACTGCCCTTTTCTTGTAACTTATAGATGGACTTGAGATAGTCCTCAGCTGCGTGTGTCAGCATCATTCCTATTTCCACATTTGCGTCTGTATCCCCAAAATTTAGGCACTGCCTGCCAAGATTGTTAGGGACATTTAGAAATTAATTTAGGTATGACTAAATTATACATTATATCAACTTAAATGTCAAGAAAAATTTAATGTTGACTTTTCGGTTTTTATGGGGTATAATGAAGGGGATATTTTGAACGCGACAGATTGACTTTTTCACAGGAAAGGGTTTTGTGCGAAACTATAGCGATAGAAAACCGAGAGTCTACGTTGAAACGACAGTCATTAGTTACTTAGTAGCACTTCTGAGTGCCAATCCGCGAATAGCGGCGTGGCAGCGGGCAACGCAGCGGTTCTGGCAAGAATATGCCGAGAGATTTGAGTTTGTCGTTTCACGTGTTGTTGTGAACGAGGTGAGTGCTGGCAATCCAACCGAGGCAGGGAAGCGGCTTGCAGCATTAGCGGGCCTACCGGTATTGGAAAAATCACCGGCGGCTGATGATTTGAGTCAGAAGTTGCGCGATGCAAGAGCTGTCCCGCCCAATTTGGAAGCAGACGCGGCCCATATCGCCATTTCGCTATCTGCACGCCGACAACACTTATGGAGGAATTTACCGTGAAAGAAACCCCTGATAAGCACCTGCACCCGGACGTAGTGCCCGGCACCTACACGGATCCCATCCTTGAGGAATGCTATCGTATCAAGCGGAAGATTAGTGCGGAAATGCGGGCGGAACAGGCGCGATTCAGCACCCAAGAAGAATACTTTGAACATCTGAAGGCGCAAGAGGCGGAGTTGAAAAAGCAAGGCTGGAAATTTATCCCAGCACCGCCGCACCCCGCCGACACGGCTGAGAAGAAGGACTAACCGCGAACGGGCCCGCACAAATGCCAGCGTGGGCCCGTTATTCCTCTAAAATTCGTTGAAGACCGGCACGGGTTGCCCAGTTTCAATGGATTCCCACGCCGCTACGCCGACAGCGATGGACTTCGCGCCATCAACCACACCCGGCGACGGTGCTAAATCCCTCTCAAGACACTCCTGAAAATGGCGCATATATCGGATAACCGTTTGTCCGTGCCCATACACGCTCGTGTCCACTTCCGGCGGGCACGTCATCTCAAACGGCTCCCTCGCCGCCATTTTGTCAAGCATCAATTTCACTTGCCCACCTTTGTTATCGGTAAAGTCGCCTATCATCGTGCCTTTGCTGCCGTATAGAGACACCTGCATCATCGGCATCGGCGGGTGGACGATGTCGTAAAGCCCCATTGCGCGTGCAATCTGTCCACTTTTAAACTTGAGATTTAGGAAGAAATTGTTCCTGAGCGGGTATGCCGGCGTGAGCGAGCCTTTCGTCCCGTAGGCATGCACCTCCTCAACATCGCCGAGGAAGCTGCGCAGAATGTCAACGGGATGCACCACGCCGCCGAACATCAGATCTTGCGGTGCGTGGAGCCGCCACGGGGTGAAATCGTAAACCTCGCGCATATCGTGGACATAGTAGGCATCTGCCACCATGATGTCACCCAGGTCACCGTCATCAAAGAGTTTCTTCATTGTTAGAAATTGCAAGTCAAACCGCATCGTCTGTCCAACGAGAAACTTGATGTTGTGCTTCCGCACCAGTTCGACGAGGTGCTGTGCGTCTGCCAACGTTGTCACCATTGGTTTGGTGCAGACGACGTGCTTCCCTGCCTCTATAGCGGCGATGCAATGCGCTGCGTGCAGATGATCTGGGGAATAGACAGCGATTACCTCAATATCGTCGCGCTGGACGAGTTCGCGGTAATCTGTCGTCCAGAAATCGATGCCGAGTTGCTGCGCATAAGGTTCCAGCACTTCCGCGCGCTTTGCACAGATACCACGGAGTTCATATCCCAGGTCTGGCACATCTTTTAGTAGTGCTGCGGTTGAACCCATGTTGGTGGGATTCATTCCGATAACGCCTAATCCTATTGTCATGGTGCGTTTCTCCTGACTCACACAAAAACTAATTTGTCCGTAGGCGCGGTTTCAAACCGCGCCTACGGTGTTTGTTCTGCGTCCCTTCGATCAAGGGGTAATCACTTGATGCAGCTGAATCACACCATCGGTAATCGTGTTGATAACCCCGCTCTTAATCGCGTAGCGGTTTTCGTCGTAACGGGCAATTGTGGATGCGCCGCTGTAGTTCATCGTTGCGGCGATTTCATCGCGAATGGCAGGGCCTGTCAAGGTTTCGGCGCGTTGCATCGCCTGCGCGAGAATCCGAACGGCATCATATCCCAAGGACGCGGGACCATCCGGCGGCACCCCGAACATTGCCGTATATGCCGTCACAAATTGACGCGCCTCTTCCGGTGTCAGATTTGCCTCCGGTTGTGCTGCGAAGTGATTGACGAAGAAACTTCCTTCCAATGCCGCGCCTCCGACAGGAATCAACTGTGGGTTATCCCAGCCATCGCCACCGAGGAAGGTTGCAGTCATACCGAGCGCCGTTTTCCCTTGCTGAATGACGTGCGCGACTTCCGGCATGAAGCCGGGCACAAAGACGACATCGGGTGATGCTGCGGCAATGGCTGTCAATTGCGTTGTAAAATCGGTAGCATCTTTTTCGTAAAATTGCTGCGCGACGATAGTGCCGCCGCCCGCGGTAAAGTTGTTCGTGAAGAACTCCCTAAGGGCTTCCGCGTAGGTTCCCGTGTAAGCCGTGCTTTGCTCACTCAGGATAGCAGCAGTCGTTGCCTCTAACGATTCAAGCGCGAACTTGGCAATCAATTCGCCTTGGTAATTATCGGTGTAGGCACTCATAAACACAAAGTCACCGGCATCGGGGTTATTCGGGTTGGTGGGATACGTCGTCACCATGGGAATCTGCGCGCTTTGGGCGAGCGGTCCTACTGCCCAAGACTGCGGATCCCAGTCCGGCCCGACGATGCCTATCACGCCTTCAGCAATCAGTTCTCTTGCCAATTCGGCACTGCGTTCCGGTTCGTTGCCATCATCCTTCGCGATGAGGGTTATCGGCACACCGTTGATGCCGCCTGCCGCGTTGAACTCGCTGACGGCCAATTCCGCGCCAGACAGCGTCGTTCCCGGGGCGGGTAAGGAATAAAGCATGCCGATCTTGATTGTTTCGTCACTGTCCCCAGGAGAAACTGTCGGTTGTTCACCGGGGACGACAGTTTGTTGGATGCGCTCACACGCGGAAAACATGAGGCACATGAGAAAAAGCGATGCCAACGCGCCGTAAACCGTCACACGATGGATAACCGCACGCTCTGGCATGTTTCGTTGATAGTTCATTGGAATCCTCCATTTCGGGGTTGAAAACAAATGTTATTGCTAAGGACAAGTCATGTTCGTGCGGATTGCATCAAGGAGTGTCATAGTCCTATGAAAAAGCATCAAAAAAGAGGCGGAACAGGGATGCTCCGCCTAGCAGAAAGCGAGGTTACGGTGCGATGACCTGGTGTGTCTGAAGCGCGCCCTCTGAAATAGTAATGATGACACCACTCTTAATCGCATGGCGGTTTTCGTCAAACTTGGAGAGCAGCGTTGCGCCGCTGTAGTCCATCGTTGCCGCGACCTGGGCGCGAATGGCATCACCACTCATATCGCCAGCGCGCTGCATCGCCTGCACCATTATCCGAACGGCATCGTATCCGAGCGAGGCGGGACCATCCGGTGCCATCCCATACTTTTCCGTGTAAGCCGCTACGAAGTGACTTGTATCTTCACCGAGGTCGGCTCCGAGCAGTCCCGAGAAGTGATTGACGAAGAAGCTGCCTTCAAGTGCGTCGCCGCCCATTTCCAGCAGTTGTGGATTATCCCATCCATCGCCGCCGAGGAAGGTGGCAGTGATGCCGGCTGCTCTTGCCTGCTGAATCGCTGTCGTCACCATTGGCACGAAGTCGGGTATAAAGATGACATCGGGTTCCATCGCGGCAATTTCTGTGAGTTGCGTTGTGAAATCGGTATCGTTTTCATCGTAGAAAACTTGCAGCACTTCAACGCCTTCCCCCGATGCCATGAGGCTGACTTTAAAGTATTGCGATAATCCTTCCGAGTAGGCGAGGCCGCTTTGCGTCAGGATGGCGGCTTTCTTGGCACTCAGCGATTCAGCGGCAAACTTGGCTATCAGTTCGCCTTGGTAGTTATCGGTGAACGCGCCCATAAACACGAAGTCACCCGCGTCGGGGACGGTAGGGTTCGTGGGATACGTCGTTATCATAGGGATGCCTGCGGCTTGGACAACCGGGCCAACTTGAAAAGCATGCACAGAAAAGTCCGGTCCGATGATGCCTGCTACGCCCGCGGCAATCAGTTCGTTTGCCAGTGCCACGCTCATTGCTGTATCGTTGGTATCATCTTTCGCGATGAGCGCAACCGACATGCCGTTGATACCGCCTGCTGCATTTATCTCACTGACGGCTAATTCCGCGCCAGACAGCGTGGTACCCGGCAAAGGTGATGAATAGAGCATACCGAGTTTGACTATGGTATCCGCCTCTTCGGGAGTCACCATCGGTTCTTCCGCGGGTGCCATCATTTGTTCTGCCCGTTCACAAGCGGAGAACACGATGCCCATAAGGAAAAATGAGGCGATAAGCCCGCACGCCATGATGCGTCTCAGCGCGGTTCTCTCGGTTTTCTGTTGAAAGTTCATGAAAAGTCTCCTTAAAAAATGAGGGTGCTGCTTCGATTGGGATACCGCGGTAAACCCTCACGGCCGCGGCATCTTGTTGTCAAAATATTTTTAAGTCTACCACGTTTGAAAAGAAAAGTCAAATGAGGTATCAGGACTAGGAGGTTTCTTCTACCGTTTAAGCGGTTGTGGCCTCGCGGGGGACAGTGGACATCTCTGCAGCGAGGCTGCAGAGATGACAACGTTTCGGCGTAACGGCCCCCGCGCTACGATGAAAAAACGCGGTTGAGGTGTCGCGGGGGACAGTGGACATCTCTGCAGCGAGGCTGCAGAGATGACAACGTTTCGGCGTAACGGCCCCCGCGCTACGATGAAAAAACGAGTTGCGCCCCTAAAAATCGTAATTCACCTTGGCGTACCAGAACGCGCCGCCAAACCCATAAGGACTATACTCGCCAAAAGGTCTGCCCACTCTGTCCGATGGAAGTTCTCCCTCGGTGACATTGTCAGGTTCAACGTTGAGGACATTTTGAACGCCGACAGTGAGAGACATGTTCGCTATAAACGCATAGTTTGCCTCAAGAGCGACTAAAACCGCGCCGCCATAAGTTTGTTCGCCGACAGCGTTTTCATACCACGGGCCATAGTAATTGACACGTCCAAGCACGCCCAAGTTATCAAGGATTTCTTGTGTCAATGTGACATTCCCGCGGTGTCGCGGCAGTCCTTCTTCCAAGAGTCTGACGCGTTTGTCGTCCAGAATATCTGCATTCCGGTCGGTAACTTCGGTGCGTGTCCAGTTGTAAGCGAGACTGACTGCGCCTTCAAGCACGGGGATAGTGAGTACGACATCAATCCCTTGCGTGCTGGTTTCAAATTCGTTGGTAAAGAACCTGAACTCCTGCAGGTTGCCAGCACTCGTGATTCCTTCGGCTACGAGTTTCTGGATATCCGTTTCACTAATATCCTTGCCGCGCGTGAAGTCTCTTGAGGGAGCGAGCCGGTCTTCCACTCGGATATTGAAATAGTCTACCGTGACACTAACGCTGTCGTGGCTGACAACCGTTCCGAGCGTGATGTTGGTTGAGGTTTCGGGTTCAAGAGCCGTTCCTCCCACTAGTGCTGCGGCGGCATGCGTTGAGGGAATAGTGCCTTTATTGATTAACTTTTCGTCTTCACCGAATTCGGTTGTGACGTTAAAGGCGTTCTGCTGTCCGGGTGTCGGTGCCCTGAACCCGGTATTATAGCTGCCGCGCACGCGCCAGTCAACAGGCATCTCCATTGCGGCGAGTGCTTTCATCGAGTCGGTAATGCCGAAATTCGTAGCCACCTTGTAGTTCAGGGTGCTCCCGAAATCGTCAAAGTATTCGCCGCGGAGTGCAAGCCCGAGCAGCCAATAGTCAAGCGGTTTCAGTTCCGTTTCCACGTAGCCGGCGTAGTTGGCGCGAGTCCACCTGCCTGCGGCAATATCGCTGAAGCCGGGGAATCCGTTGGAACCGGAACTAAAGCCTTGGCTTGCCAGCGGGCCAATTTCCCAGGACGCCGGCTGTCCGGCTACAATCTCAAAGGTTTCTGTCCGATATTCGGTGCCAGCGGCGAGGAACACCTTTTCGTGTAGCGGATAGGTGATGTCAAGGTTCACGTTTGTGTCAACTTGGATATAATCGCCCGGGTCAAATTCGGTAGGCGTGTCCGGGCCGAGGGAGGCATTGACGGTATTTTTGATAAAGAAATCAGAGGCATGTCTTCCGTAGGAAGTACTCAGATCCCATCCGAGTTTCTCGGCTACGATGCCTTTGAATCCAAGGAGGCCTGAGGCATCGACGGTATTCGCGCCGAAGCGTGGCGTGAAACCGCCGGGGAAGAGTTCTTGGAAGGTGAAAAGGTTCGGATCCGAGAAAACCTGCTGCAAAGCGGCCGGATCTGGGACATTGTTGGTTATCTTGACTTCCGGTATTTCGCCTGTCCCGGACAACCGTCCAACAAGCAGCGTTGCACCGTCATCGTTACTATAGACGGCCCCTCGGGTGTTCGGGTCCCGGAAGTAGAATCCGCCTTCCACCTCTTTCTGTGCGTAGTTTCCATGCCCATAGAATTCTATCGTATCCGTAATATCCGCGCCGTAGTTGGCGAAAAATTTGATGTCATTTCTGACAATGGGGAGGCCCCACGGTTGCGCCGGGTCTGCCACATCGGTATTTCCTGCTGCGATGAGTGCCGATGCATCGGTGCGCTGCACTGACCGGTCTGTCTCGTCAGCGTTGCCGTATTCCAGACTGAGGTTTGCCCAGAGGTCTTCGCGTCCGAGCCCGATATTTCCAGCGAAAGAATATGCGAACCCATCGCCGGCTTGGAAAATACTGGGTTTGATTTGGAAAGAACCGCCTTTGTAACTATCTTTCAACTTCAGATTCATCACGCCAGCGATGGCATCGGAGCCGTACTGCGCCGAGGCCCCGTCGCGGAGCATCTCTACTTGCTTCAAGGCAATGGAGGGGATAGGCGAGAGGTCTGCGCCTTGTGCGCCATCAGAGAGGCCGTTTCCGAGCCAATAAATCACGGAGGCGCGATGGCGGCGTTTGCCGTTGACAAGGAGTAGCGTGTGGTCTGGTGCGAGTCCGCGCAGGTTCGCTGGGCGCACGACGGTGGCGGCATCGCTAATCGGCTGCGCGTTCACATTGTAAGAGGGGACGATATTTCTGAGCAGATCGGGTAAGTCTGTGCCGCCTTGTTTGATGAATTCTTGGCCGCCAAGGACATCGATCGGCACAGCGGAGTCGATGACAGAGCGCGGTTGTGCGCGGGTACCAACGGTGACGACACCTTCAATCTGCACGACTTCTGCCGCTTCAACTTCCGTTTCAGTGGGAACTACTTCTTCGATGGTTTCATGCCTGTCAGCCTGTGCTATTGCAGGGAAAAGGGAGACCAAAACGCAGAGGGCAAGCATCATTATTTTCTGCGTGCAAGAAGGCAGATTAGGAAAACCGGGTCTGCGAAGTATAAGCGTGTCGGTGTGCTTCATCGTTCGGAGCTCCTTTTAATTTTTAAGTGTTGCGTTCAGGAGATAGTTCCTGCATAAAAAAAAGGGCGGATATAAGATATCCGCCCTAACAACAACCCTAGAAATTGTAGTTTGCTTTGGCGTACCAGAACGCGCCGGCAAAACCAAAGGGGCTGTATTCGCCGTACAGGTTACCGAATCTATAGGGTTGTAGAATTTTATCGGGATAGTTATTCAAGATGTTCTGCGCGCCGACGGTGAGCGAGATGCCGGTGTCGGTGAATGAGTAGGTGGTTTCCACATCAAACACAATCTCGCTGCTAAATTCGTATTCGACGAGCGTGCCTTCCCACCAGCCGCCGAAGTAACTCGCGCGTCCCAAGATATCCCAGTTCGCGTTCAGGGGTTGCCGCATGGTAAGATTCCATCGGTTTTTCGGAACGCCCTCTTCTAGGAGCCGGATACGCTGGTTATCCAGTGTTTCCGGGTTAT
Organism: uncultured Poribacteria bacterium; assembly: GCA_958296135.1. Taxonomy (GTDB): domain Bacteria; phylum Poribacteria; class WGA-4E; order WGA-4E; family WGA-3G; genus AGPOR5. The sequence continues at coordinate 322,782 of CATQHZ010000001.1, read as the reverse complement.
AGTCTGTCACTACGGTATCGGTATAGTTATAGGCGAGGCTGACATCGCCTTTTCCTACCGGTGCGGTGAGGACGATATCAATTCCTTGTGTGCGGGTGTCGAAGTCGTTGACAAAGAACCGGAATCTTTGCAGATTTCCCGCGCTCGTGATACCCGCTGCGAGGAGTTGCGTCCGCTCTGCGTCAGACAGTTCATAGTTCTTTGAGAGCGACAACCGGTCTCTCACCTCAATGTTGAAGTAGTCGAGGGTAACGTTGACTTCGGAGAGCAACACGAGGATGCCTGCCGTGATATTGATTGACGTTTCCGGCTGAAGCGGTTCTCCGCCTTTGAGTTCGGCAGCGGCGTTTGTTGATGGGATTGTGCCGTTGTTCACCAGGTCATTATTATCCACGTCGAATTCGGTTGTGACGTTAAAGGCGTTCTGTTGTCCGGGTGTCGGTGCCCTGAATCCGGTGCTGAAGCTGCCACGCAACCTGAGTTCATCCGTGACTCCAAGGTTCGTCGCCAATTTGTAGTTGAGCGTGCTTCCGAAGTCATCGAAGTTTTCACCGCGGACGGCGGCACCAACCAGCCAGTTTTGCATCGGCCGGAATTCTGCTTCAACATAGCCTGCGGCGTTGGAGCGGTTCCAGCTGCCGGAGGCAACATCGCTGAAGCCGGGGAACCCGTTGGATGCGGCACTGAATCCCTGGGCAGCCAGGGGGCCGATTTCAAAGGATTCGGGTTGGCCCTGCACAATCTCAAAGCGTTCTATCCGATATTCAGCCCCGGCCGCGAGGAATAACTCGTCCATGACCGGATACGTGAAGTCCGCATTAAAGTTGAGATCCCACTGAATGTAGTCACCCGGATTGAATTCGGTCGGTGTGTCGGGACCCAAGGATGCATTGACGGTATTGTTGATAAAGAAATCCGCCACGTGTTCTCCATGAGAAGCACTTATGTCCCAGCCCAATTTTTCTGCAACTGTTCCGCGTAGTCCAAGGACGACAGATTTATCATTCGTATCCGCGCCGAAGCGCGGTGTGAAACCACCGGCAAACATTTCTTGGAATGAGAACAAGTTGTCGTCGTCTTTGACGGTGCCCAGGGCCGCCGCGTCAGGAACGTTGTTGGTGATAGCAACGACAGGCGTTTCGCCTGTCCCGCTCAAATTGCCGATGAGCAGCGTCTTTCCGCTATCGTTGCTAAATACGCCGCCGCGAGTGTTCGGATTCCGGAAGAAGAATCCGCCCTCAACGCGCTTTTGAGCGTAGTTGGCATGTCCGTAGAAGTTGGCAACGTCTTCAACGAGGGTTGCGCCGTAATTGGCGAAGAGCTTCAAGTCGCCTGCAATTTCGGGCTGTCCCCAAATCTGCGCCGGATCGTTCACACGGGTATTGCCTGCGGCAACCAGCCCAGCGGCATCAATACGTTGGATAGAACGGATAGTGTCACCGGCATAGCCGTATTCAACGCTCAGATTCGTCCAGAGGTCTTTCCGCCCGATGCCGAGATTGGCGGCGATAGAATACAATTCGCCGTCGCCGTCTTGGAATGCACCGGCTTTGGTTTCAATGGAAAGGCCTTCGTAGTTGTCGCGCAGTTGGAAGTTCATCACACCGGCAATGGCATCGGAGCCGTACTGTGCCGATGCGCCGTCACGGAGCACTTCCACCTGTTTCAGCGCGATGGCGGGAATAGCGGAGAGGTCTGGCCCCTGCGCGCCATCGGAGATACCGTTGCCGAGCCAGTAAATCACGGAGGCACGGTGGCGGCGTTTACCGTTGACAAGCACCAACGTGTGGTCTGGTGCGAGTCCGCGCAGGTTCGCTGGGCGCACAACGGTTGCGGCATCGCTGATAGGTTGCGTATTGATATTGTAGGACGGGACGACGTTTCGCAGCAGGTTATTCAAGTCTGTGCCGCCCTGCTTGACAAATTCGCCGCCGCCGATGACATCAATCGGCACGGCGGACTCAATAACGGAGCGCGGTTGCGCGCGCGAACCGACGGTGACGACACCTTCGATCTGCACGACATCTGCGCTTAAGGTTTGTTCCGCTGCTTCTTCGGTGTCCGTTTCAGCGGCAACCTCCTCTTCGGTGCTTTCGTGCAAGTCAGCCTGCACGAGCACCGGGAATAGTGCGAAAAGCACGGCAATCATGCTAAACACAAAAACGATAGGTTTAGATTCTACTATTCGTTTCATATTCTATATACTCCTTGATTGGATACATTTCTCATTTCACGTTAAAATAACAAAAGGGTATCCTCTAACTTATGTTCATGGCACAACCCGTGCGACAAGGCGCGTGGAGATGCGCAACCTTCGCGGTCGCGTCGTACACGCAAGCTTGAACAGAATTGCCTGATACCACTTATGTAGCACACTTTCATAGCCACATATTACAAAGTTAAACAATACCCTCGGATAGTTCTGTAAAAGAATTCTATGCATTGCTCGCTGTCGGATAGCCACGTTGTTCCAAAGAACGGTGGACGCTTGTCCATGCGAGCCGTTATATAGTATACCACAAACGAGGTGAATTGTCAAATTTATTTTTCAAAATCGGGGGAAATTGTTGAATTTCCATTGCTATTTCTGAAAAAGGGTGGTATAATACCAGATTACGTTGATTCGTCTTGATCTGTGCGATGTGATAAGGATTAGCACCACTCAGACAAGTCAAGATTAGCGGCAAAAAAGGAAATAATTGAGTAATTCTGCCTGATGGGCGTGACACATGAATCCCAGCCCTTACAGTCGGGATGATGGCCGCATGGTTTCCGCTGCCTGCATCCCGGGAACATTGTCCGATTTAATACGCAAACTTCAGGCGATGTTGCCCTACGAAGGGGCGCGAAAGTTGGAAAACTCAATCGTTCTGAATCTAAAATAGCACGTGTTGGAGATTGCTGTGAATATTGATACCTTAAAAGGAAAAACAATCGGGGCCGCTGTGTCAGGCGGCTTAGATAGCTGCACTATCACCAAATGGTTAGTTGATAACGGAGTCAACGTTGTCTGTTGGACGGCAGACCTCGGGCAGCCCGATGAGCGCGATGTTTCTGAGATTCGGGAACGGATGTTGGCGTGCGGCGCGGAAGAGGCTGTCATCGTGGATGCTAAAGCCGTGCTCGCCGAAGAAGGCATCCGCCTTATTCAGTGCCAAGCGATGTATGAAGGCGGATATTGGAATACCACCGGCATCGCGCGGCATGTCACGGTGAAGGCACTTCTGCCGGAGATGGAGCAGCGCGGCATCACCGTTTTAACGCACGGCGCGACCGGCCGTGGGAATGACCAGGTGCGGTTTCAACTTGCAACCAATATGCTCAATCCTCACTTTTCTGTCTATGCCCCGTGGCGCGATGCGAAGTTTCTTGAGACGTTCGGCGGCAGAAAAGAGATGATAGACTTCTGTGAAGCGCGTGGCTTGCCTATCACTGCTACACACGAGAAACCTTACTCTACCGATGCAAACTTGTTGGGATTAACGCACGAAGCGGGGAGATTGGAATCGCTGCAGACCTCGGCAGGATTTATCACGCCGGGCATGGGTGTCCATCCAAAAGACGCGCCTGATGCGGTAGAACACTTCACCGTGACTTTTTCGCGCGGCACACCGGTTGAAGTGAACGGCAGTCCTGTCACGCCCCTGCAGAGTCTGCTGGCGGCGAACCGTATCGGTGGCAGAAACGGTGTCGGCATCGGCATTCACACGGTGGAGAACCGATTTGTCGGTATCAAGAGCCGCGGCGTTTATGAATCGCCGGGCATGGAACTGCTCGGAAAGTGCTACGAATATCTGTTGCAACTGATATTAGATAGACGGGCGCGCCGGCACTTCAACGACGTTGCCGCCACTATCGCGGAACAAGTCTATCAAGGATACGGATTTGACGCGGCGACGCAGGCGTTGCATGCTTCCATTGCGCACTTAACGCGGTTAGCAACCGGCACCATTACCGTTGCGCTTTACAAAGGGAACGTCGCGTTCCATGCTGCAGGCGGCGCGCCGCATTCACTCTACTCTGAAGAGACCTCCTCTATGGAGGCAATTGGCGATTTTGACCACGGTGATTCGGAAGGATTCTTAGGCGTGCTTGGCGTTGGGGCGCGTGCATCAGCCGTCGCTGGACAAACCCGATAGGAGAGCCCTCCCGGTGCAGGCGTATTATGGCACCTCAATCTTCGCGAACACCTGCGCTACGATGCTTTCTACATCGCGCCCTTCCGCTTCAGCCTCATAACTGATGATGACGCGATGCCGCAGCACATCCATGCCGACAGCGTGGATATCTTCGGGGGTGACGTAGCCGCGTTGGGAAAGGAACGCCCGCGCCCGTGCCGCCAGCGCGAGGAAGATAGTGGCACGCGGCGACGCGCCGTATTCAATCAGCGGGCTCAGTTCGTCAAGTTGGTATGTTTCCGGCGCGCGCGTCGCACACACCAAATCGACGATGTAGGTTTCTAGCTGCGCTGCCATATAGATGTTGCGCACTACCTCGCGGAAACGGATGATATCTTCCGGAGAAATTACCTTCTGGATGCTAGGTATCTCTTCGGTTGTCATGCGTCGCAGGATTCGCAATTCCTCGTCGTGCGAAGGGTAGTCCACCTTCACCTTCAGCATAAATCTATCCACCTGCGCTTCGGGGAGTGGGTAGGTGCCTTCCTGTTCGATCGGGTTTTGTGTTGCTAAAACGATGAACGGATCATCGAGTGGGTAAGTCGTGCCGCCGATGGTTACCTGCCGTTCCTGCATCGCTTCAAGGAGCGCGCTTTGCACTTTCGCTGGTGCGCGGTTTATCTCATCGGCGAGGATGACGTGTGCGAAAATCGGCCCCTTTTTGGTGTAGAAATCGCCGCGCCCCTGGTCATAGATGAGTGTGCCAACCAGGTCTGCTGGGAGCAAGTCGGGTGTAAATTGGATGCGATTGAAGGCGGCATCGATAGTCTGGGCGAGCGCGCTGACGGCTGTCGTCTTTGCGAGTCCGGGCACGCCTTCCAGCAGGATGTGTCCGTTGCAAAGCAGCCCGATGATGAGTCCCTCTAGCAAATCGCGCTGCCCGACAATCACCTTCCCTGTCTCGGCGAGAATCTGTTGGATGAGCCCGCTATCTGCTTCAATGCGGGTATTCATCGCGTCTAAGTCGTATTGTTGCATTTTTTTGAAAAACGTTGACATGCCGGGCGAATTTGTGTATACTATTGAGATGATGAAACAAAATGTAGAACATCCCAAATTTGACTGGGCGGCTTTACCCCACACAAAATTTGACATTACCTCGAAAAATGTGTTTCGCGCCTTCCCGCAAGATGTCGCGCGATACTTCATGAACGACCCGACGCTTGAGTTTATTGAACTCCTTGAGAGTGAACTCCCGCTCGTGGAAACACGCGAGATGGACATCTTGATGAAGGCGGAAATCCGGGGCAGACTCACTTTGGTGCACTTTGAAATCCAGACTGGCGATAGCACGCATCGCCGCATGGTGCGCCGGAGCGTAGGATATATTGGCAGAGGCTACGATACACACGGCCTCCCGATCCGCTCACACGTCATTTACTTGCGGCCAGGTGCTGGACGCAATGACCCGGGTGTGTATATCCAATCGGACCCGGGGTATAAAATCCACATCGAGTATCAGGTGATTCGTCTGTTTGAGTTCAATGGGCAATCGGTGTTAGATTCGGCGAACGTTGGGTTAATCCCGTTTGCGCCGTTGATGCAGCCTCCCGCGAACCTCGAAGGAATAGAGTGGGTGCAGCACTGTATTGAGGCGACACGGGATTTGCCGCTGGATCCGCTGAGTCGGCCAGATTATCTTACGTCCCTTGGGATTTTAAGCGGCCTCGCGCACGATCCTGAGGCGGTTTTCGACCTTGTATCGGAGGAATCAATGATGGAATCCGGTGTTTACCGTCGGCTCTGGGAAAGAGCCGCCGCCGATGCCAAAGTGGAAGCAGAGAGATTCATTGAAGAAGCGGAGAAAGCCGCTGTACAGCGGGGACTCCAACGAGGCCTCCAACAGGCTGCGCGCGAAGGTGCTATTGAGAGCATCCTTGATGTCCTTGACGTGCGGTTCCAGTCAACCCTGGTGCAACTCTTCAAGCCGCAACTTGAGCAAATCGACGATTTGGAATACCTCAAGCAGTTGCGTCGCGAAGCTGTAGGAACACCAAGCCTGGAGGCGTTCACTGAAATGCTGATGCAAAACGGCAACGGCTAAACCAGAGAAGGCGCGGGCTCCGTAACGCCCGCGCTATTCGCTGCTTAGGTGAAAAACGCTGCTGTTTCTCCCTCCTGAAAAGACTGCTCCAGCCACGGGTCTTTCGTTTTTTCCCGGAAGGCGATGACTTTCCGGCGCATCTCGTTGAGCGTCTGCTGTAATTCTGGCACGTCAATGAGATTTTTGGACTCCGCCGGGTCATTCTGCATATCAAAGAGTGCCTCCCGGTCTTGCTGTAAAAAGTTCCCCCGCGGTCGATTGCCGAGCTGCTGGACGTTGTCATCCCTCACCGCTGTCCACGAGATGGAACGAAACAGATCGCTCGGTAGCGGTGTCTCTAGTTGATACGCCAGATTGCGGACATACTTGTACCGCCGCCCCCGCAGCACGCGATACGGATAGTAGTTCGTTACTTCGTGGAAGCAGTGCGAGAAATAGGTTTCTTCCCACGTTCCATCGCCGGGGTGCGGCCTGTCGTCTTCAAGGATGGGGAGCAGTGAGCGGCCGGGGAGCGCGGCGGTGCCGTTGGGATGCGCAACCCCGCACCAGTCTAACATCGTCGGGCAGAAATCCACCCAGTTAACGAGTGCTTGGTTGCGGAGCCCGCGTCGCTGTTGCCTCGGACTAGCGATGAGCAGGGGACAGTGGTGCCCGCTATCAAAACTTGATGCCTTTGCTCCCGGGAACGGCATGGCGTGGTCCGTCGTGACAAAGACGAGGGTTTCATCGGCGCGCCCAGAGGCATCGAGTGCGTCTAGAACTGCGCCGACGACAGTGTCCCAGCGCGAGATGCTCTCGTAATAGTCCGCCAGGTCTTCACGCACGGCGGGGATATCCGGCAGAAAATTCGGCACGATGATTTCATTGGGAGCGTAAGGGTTCGGTTCAATGCCTGCGTGCGTCCGCTCATTTCCGAAGCCTTTGCCGGCGCGATGCGGATAGCTGCTGCCGATGTGCAGGTAGAACGGTTTATCCGAATTCTGATTGAGAAATTGCGTAACCTTCGCTGCCATGTCTACTGGGCTTCTGCCATCAACGCGCGGCTCGTAGTCAAAGGGGTAGACGCTGGCAGGTTCGACGTGTTTTTTGCCGATGCACGCTGTGGCGAATCCGTGCGCCTTCAGCATTTTTGGGACGGACTGCATATTTTCGTGCGTGCGAAACCCGTGAATGCCGTGGCAGTGTCCGTATTGCCCATGCGTGTGGCTATGCTGCCCGGTGAGAATACAGGCGCGGCTCACCGCACACGAGGGGCTCGTGCAGAACCCGTAATCAAACACGATGCCGCGTTCCGCAAATGCATCGATGTGTGGCGTGCAGACCACCTTGTTGCCGTAGCACTTTGCGATGCGGCTCCAGTCGTCAGCAATAACGAACATAACGCTTTTGTAGTTCATACATAATCCTCCTTAACGGGCGGAAACCATAGAAATCCGCCCTTACCAACTGAAGACAGGCGGGCGCACCTACCGGGAAACCTGCACCTGTGCCACAATAAAATTGACCACTTCGTCAATTGTCTTATGCGTTGTATCGACGACGATTGCATCTTCCGCCTCACGGAGAGGGCTGTGCTCGCGCGAGGTATCTTTCTCATCGCGCATGCGGATTTCCGCTTCTACCTCGTCAAGCGTCGTTTGAACGTTCTGTGAACGGAGTTCCGCCAACCGCCGCCTTGCGCGTTCCGTGACAGAGGCATCAAGGTAGAATTTGAAGTTAGCGTCTGGAAAGACAATCGTTGTCAGATCTCGTCCTTCTGCGACGATACTTCCCTCTGCGCCGATGCGTTGTTGATGCTTGACAATCTCCTTCCGAATCTCTGGGATTTTCGCCACATCCGCAACCTGTTTGTTCACCGCCGGGGTGCGGATGCAGGTAGTGACATCCTCGCTGTCAAGCAAAACAGTCTTGCCGTTATCTGCGAATTTGATGTGACACTCTTGGACGAGGGCTGTCAGTTTCGGCGAACCTGCAGGCAGTTTATGCCGTATGGCTAGGACGGTAACTGCCCGATACATCGCCCCGGAGTCAAGATAAAGGCATCCCAGTTTTTCAGCGACGCGTCGCGCTACGGTGCTTTTCCCAGACCCGGCCGGGCCATCTATTGCAATCGTCAATTGCCGCGCAGCAGCCGCTATCACGGGCTGTGCGCTCGGTTGGTTCTTTTCCATTATCGTCTATCGTTCAGTGCTGCGGCCTGATAAGGCAACGTATCTTGTAAAACAGCAGTCAACCCACCGCTAGGAACTACGCAGCGTTTCCCGATATGTTTTTGCTTCGGTTAGCACGCGTTCAATTTCGGCGTGGTTATCGGTTTGGAGCAGGTTTTTGAAATCGATTAAGTTATCTACCATGCCATTGATGAGTGCGGAGAGGACTTCGGTATTCTGCGTGAAAATCCCTGTCCACATCTCTGGTGAGCCGGCGGCGATGCGCGTCGTATCTCGAAAACCGGTCGCTGTATAATCCAAGGCTTTTTCGCAACCTGTCTCCACACCGGCGACGCTGTTCGTCAGCAGACTGGCGATGAGATGCGGCAGATGACTCGCGGCACCGATGAGGAGATCGTGTGCTTCCGGCGAGAGGCGATATGGCACCGCCCCGACAAATTTCCACAAGTCTTCGATGCGTTGTAGTGCGTCTCTGTCGGTATTCCCGGTAGGAGTTAGGATGCACTTCGCGTTTTCAAAAAGTGTCGCCCGCGCTGCGCCTACGCCAGTTTCGTGTGAACCAGCCATCGGATGCCCTCCGACAAAGGCTACAACTTCTCGGTAACGCGGGATGAGCCGTTCTTCAACTGCTTTCACCGTCGCGACTTTTGTGCTGCCAACATCGGTAACGACGATTCTTGTTTTTGAGGGTTCGCGGTGGCCGGGCCCCTGCGCTCCGTCGGGTTTTCGGGAGTGGGAGGAACCGCCGACTGCGCATTCGGCAATGCGTGCCACAAACCCCGGAACATGTTGGACCGGGGTGCCGAGGACGACGAGTTCTGCATCGCGGATGCCCGCGGCGATGTCGGTTGTTATTACATCTACTGCATCGCGCGCGAGTGCCTGCTTCAGGGTGGAGAGCCGTCTGCCGAGTCCGACGCGCTCGCCCTTGAATCCGTTCGCTTTCAGCGCAAGTCCAAGCGAGCCGCCGATTAAACCGACACCCCATATCGTTATCCGTTGAAGTTGCTGCAAATGGGTAAACATATCGCGCGATGTCCAAATCGGGTATTATTCTGTCAACGCTATCACGCCGCAAGCGAGATGTGCACCGCCGCCTATCACGATGGGTGCAGTCGCTGGGTCATCGGCTGGGTCTGCCATTTTCGTAACGAGAACCGGTTGCGGCACTTCTGCCCTCTCAATCGGTTCTCCTGGGGCTGGTATCACAATGACCGGGGGTTGCTCCACCGGTGGTGCGATGTCGGCATCTACTGTAGGCGGCGTTTCAAAGGTATCGCCTTTTTCATGAATCATGAGGAGCTTGCCGAGAATGTCAGTGCTCGGGTCGCCACCGAGGGACCAGAGTGCGGTAGTGAATTCCAGGGTGCCCATGCCATCCTCGCCGACGTGGATGTTGCCAATTCCGCCTCTCCCAACGGGTGGCATATCGGGTGTTGCTTCCACGATGGGTACACCGATAGTGCCGATCGGAATGTGAGTGGGGTGCCAATGTCCTTCGGCGTTCGTGCAATCGGCACCGTTGTAGAGGTGTGCGGCGTGAAGTCCCGGTGCGGCGTTCTGAATTTCAATGCGGACGTGCACCGTTCCTTCTGTCTCCATAAATACGGCTGTGCCGGTAATACCGCTATCGGTGCCTAGTTTTTCGGTGATGGTTGCTGCGGCTGTTTTTCCTGCGGGAACCAGCATCGTCACCTCTGTCGGAATTCTCTCACAACCTGCGCCGAAGCACATCGCGAGGATGACGGCTATCATCAGCCTGGAGTGAAGTTTTGAGTTTTTGTCTCTAAACATGGTTAGCTGCTCCTTCTAGGGTTTAAAGCGTGATGACTTACGCGGAACGAACTCCGTGGGCGCGGTTTGAAATCGCGTCTACCAGTAGATAATTCTGGCATTTGCGTAAGTTCTGAAGTATTTTAATGTAATTTGCCGTTTTTGTCAAGCGAAAATTTTCAGACTCGGCTCTTTTCGTTTTCCATTTTTGCACTCTCCATTGTCCGAGCGGATGTCTTTCTCCTTCTGTTCCGCGCGGGAACAGCGGATGGATATAGAAATCTGTCCTTATAGGGGGATTGGAGAACTCAATCGTTCTGTTTTCACACGCGTGCATCCGCCAACGCCTCCTCAAGAGCCGCTCGGCATTCGTTCTCGTTTTCGTTGTTGTAGAACGGCACGCCGATGAGGCGAGAGTCCCTATCCTCTGTCAGATTTCGGCTACCGAATTGGGCGCGAATCTCTTTCAAAAAGTTGACTTTCCACGCGTCATGCGCTTGGAGATGCTTCCCTTTTGGCTCAATGAAGAGTTGATAATTGGATTCTTGGCCATTTTTATCTCGGAGGAACAGCACGAAGTCGGGTTGGAAGGCTTGCCCGTCGGAGAAGTGATAGATGGCGAAATGCCCTTCGTTGCGGAGGAGGTAGATGTCCTCGTAGGTTTGCTCTAGTTCAGGAATCATCCGGTCCAACATCCGCACGAACGCCTTTTCCTCACTGGTGCCGTGGAGTGTATTGAAGGCATACCAGTTTTTGGCGGAGACGAAATGCGTGAATTGTGCATCGTCATCGGCACGCGCGGTGTTCACCGCGAATTTCAGGTGCTTATCCGTGAAAATGGCGCGGACCTGGTTTTCCCTGAACTGCGTGGTGCCTTCGTATTCGGTGATTTGCGCGCGAATCTCTGTCTCAATCTGCTGCATCAGCCCGCGACAGCCCGCCAACTTCGCCGCCGGATTCATGTCTAATTCACTGATAGTCCCTTCAAAGGTGATTGCCAAGCCGCCGAGGTAGTTCTCGGAAGTGATAAATTCGAGGATTGATGCGAGTGATGGAAAATACCGCTTGAGGGATGCGAACGTGAAAAAGGGATTGCGAGCGATAGCCGCTTGGACGATATTGCGCGCCATATCTGCCACCCGGACATCCCGCCGATTTTCTTCATGCACGATAGGTGCCGTGTCGCTTTCCAGCACGCGGCTCCCACCGCCGTGTCCCGTTGCGACGGTATGGACATAGTTTTTCTGTTGCACGCCTAGTTCTGCGAAGGAGTGCACGTTCCGATAAGTTTTCGGAACCCGTTCGTTCAGCCAGACGACACCGTGTTTGTAAAAGTCTGTCTGTTTGAACTTCGGTTTCAGAGTGAGTTCGCGCGTCACGGTGTTTTCGTCTAGCATGCCTTGCTCAACCAAGGCGGTGCGGATTTCGGAGATGTAGCGCGAATCGTTGATGCTGTGATAGTGGAGTTCTTCGAGTACGCGGCGTTCGTTATCAAGTTCCTTGTCAAATTTGCGGAGGAACTTGTCTGGGTGCCCTGGTACGACGAACGGGAAGTAGCGCGCCCCGCGCCCGATGAGCTGCGCCTCGGAAATCGTTGTTTTCCCGATTTTGTCGCGCCCCGAATCGCGGGTTTCATAACAGCGGACAATGTCAAATAGGTTCAGCACATCCCACCCTTCGTTCAGTTTCTGCACGGCGAAGATGGCGCGGAGCGGATTGCCCGCATCCTCAAGCGTGTTTACCTGAAGTTGGTAGGTGTCCTTTTCCTTCTCGCTGTTGACAGAGAGGCAATTCGTCTCCCGAAACCCGTGTTTGAGGCGTTGTGCCAACTGCGCGTCTGATACCTGATGCCCCGAAAAGAATTGGAACGCCTGCTGAACAAGCGGCAGGGTTGACGATTCGCGAATATCGGTAACCTGAGCCTCCGTGAGCCCATCAACCAAGCGATGGAAGTTTGCCTTATTCTCTTCCGATTGCGCAATCGTGCGCTGCGCTTTGAAGAGGATGACGGGTTTCAGGTGAATGCCGTGTTTCGCCGCCACTGCTTGTTTATACTCGCTGATAATTAACGCTTGCAGAATGCGTTGGGGCAGTTCAAAATCGGATTGCACGATGACGACATCTTTGGAAAACCGGTCGTTCCGGAAATCCTTCAGCGCATAGCGGTTGATAACCTTCGTCCGATATTTATCTACCATCGCGGGCGTTTCATAATCGTGCGTGGCAGTGAACTCCAGCAGCAGGTTATCCGCGTTGGCGTTGAAGATACGTTCCACCGTGTTTTCCCAGTTGTTAAACAGTTCCTGCTGCGCCTTCGTCTGGACGTTGATGTGGTGTGCTTCATCCGCTAGAAGCACAATTTGCTTGTCGGCGAAATCTTCGTAGGTGAGCGCGTTCTCCTTCACCGTGGTCAGATCGGTGTGCAGCTTCTGAATTGTCGTGAAGCATAAATTGATGGCGTGCGCGTTAACGCCCTCAAAATTATCCACCGCTGTCACCTCAACACGTTGTCCCTCAAAATAGAGATTTTCGTTGAAGAGGTATTTGGAGGCGCGCGGGTTGAGGAAGTTGTCCTTCGTCTTCTCAATGATATTAGTAGAGTTGACGAAGAAGAGGAAGTTGCGATAACCGTGCTTGTAGAGGTAGAGCATCAACCCTGCCATGATGAGCGTCTTGCCGCTGCCAGTCGCCATGTTAAAGAGGAGGTGGAGCGGTTTTTCCTTGCCCTCAAATTCTTCGTTAAAGCAGAGGAAGAACCGCGCGAACGCGTCCTTTTGATAGTGACGAAGTTCAAACGCGGGATTGAGGTTATCAGTGAGGTAAGTGGGCATTTCGGTGGCTTGGAGTGTGCGCCTCCCGAATTCCTCAACTAGGGTTTCGTATAAAAATTTTTCGGGCATTTCGGTTTCTTTGTTCCGGCGTAGTGGCCAGTTCCTGCTAAAAAAGTGTCACTTTTTCGGCGCGTCAGGGTGTCACTTTTTCTGGTGTTTTGAGTGCCGCGCGGCAGTGGGTGCGTAAAGCGAGCGGGCTATTTTGTTTGATAAAAAAGTGACAGATGTGACACTTTTTTGCCGTTTTGAAAAATGTCATTTTTTGCGCTAGTTTTTCTTCGATTTTCGTTAAGTCAATCAGCCCGGTTTCGTTTTGGATTTCCAAGGGTTTCAAGAAAATCCGCCCCTTCACCCGCGTAGGGAAACTAGTTCGCCCGAGCATAAAATGCGCGGTTCAGCCCCTTATCCGCATCGCTGACTTGAAAAGTCTCATCGTCTATCTCTGATAGGTTGACGTAGAGTTGATTCTTATCCAACAGTTCCATCAACAGCGATTGCTGCTGCGCTACATCACCGATAGCAATGAAATCCGCCACTGCGTCTTCAGGTACCTCGGGGTTGACATACCAATTCAGGAACGATGCCTTTGACATGTCGCGCCAGATTGCCACCAGTTCGTCGCTAGTACGTGCCGCTTGGATGCGTTCGATGAAGGCGGCGTTGTAAGGCATCAGTTCACAGGAAATGAAATCGCCGCCGCCCTGCCAGTTGACTGATTTGGAAATGCCGCCCTGTTCGCCCGTGAGCACCTTTTCCAAACGAGGGAGCGTCACTGTTTCTATGGAGTCCATTTGCTCAACCCCGAGCCACTGTCGCCCCATCTTGTGTGCGACAGTGGCGGTTGTGCCACTACCGAGGTGGAAGTCCAGCACGATATCTCCTGAATCGGACCCTAGTTCAATAACCCGTGCAATGAGATGTTCCGATTTGGGGTAGTCAAACACTTTTTGAGCAAATAACGCTTTTATGTGTTCAGTTCCCCGTTCGTTCACAAATTCCTTCTCGTCCCAAACGCTCCGCTGTCGTTTCGAGGACTTCCGGTGTTTTTGAACAATCATATATCCACCGTCACGCTTCGCCTTCGCTTTTATCTCGGTGTTTAAGTTCTGGTGCGACTTCTCCTTGCCCCATCTCCAAACTGTCTGCACGCCCTGCGATTTTAACGGCATCACTTCGACAAAACCAGTTTGCTTTTCTAGTGCCACTTCCAATAAATCATCAGCATCCGCGGATGATGGATTGACATAAAATGGGTAACAGAGATTCGGTCGATTCTTAGCGTTGAACCGAATGTTGCGATTTCTTAACTCCATCAAGTTAAAACCGCCAATCTCATCTTCGTAGTCAAACGTCTTACCCTCCTCTTCCAACTGATTCAATTCTGTCCGAGGGTTTTTTGAATAGATCAGTAGGTATTCGTGGGTTCTCGCGATACCACCGTAGTCTCTGCCGCCTCGATTGATCACAATGACGGAATTGGAGACAAAATTTTCGCTGCCAAAAATCTCATCCATCAAAACCCTCAGGTACGCCTGTTCGTTGTCATCACACTGAACAAAAATCACACCGGCGTTGTTCAACAATTCGCGGGCTACCTCCAGCCGATTTCGCATAAACGTCAGCCAACTGGAATGCTTGAAATTATCGTTATAGCCGAACGAATCGTTCCCCGTGTTATAGGGCGGATCGATGTAGACACATTTCACCTTGCCTCGGAACTGCAACTTCAAACTGTGCAGTGCCAACAGATTGTTCCCCTTGACAAGCAGGTTCTCACGAATCGTGCCATCTGCATCGCGGTTGATGGCCGTTGCCGGCTGTTCGCCTGCAGGCGTATGCCGTTGCCACTTCGTGAAAACCTTCGGCGCGAGAAGCCGGTTGATTTCGTCTGGTGCAAGGAGCTCGTTGAAGAAGACCTCGGTGCGTTTTTCCGCTTGGCGCGTCTGGCCGCCTTCCAAGACGCAGTCTTTGTAGGGCCAAACGAGTGCGACTTCGCCGCGTTCGGGGAGGAACTTTTCGTCAATATTTAAGCCGATTTTGTTTCGGAATCGGGTGTAGGCATTGGCGAGGAAGTTTTTATCGGAGAGATAGGTAATGAAGGTGTTGTAATTGAATACCCAGTGTCCATCGATTTCGGAGAAAAACTTCGCCTTGCATTCGGGTTCACTGAGGAGGATTTTGACGAGGGCGGTGTCAAGTTTCCATGCGCTATCTTTGGCGGCGGCGACAAGGAATTCGCCGGCGGGCTCGACGAAGCGTGTGTCGGTTTTGAGGCGTGCGATGAGTTTATCGTTGAATGTCTTTGTTGGCATGGTGGTTTCCTCGTGCGTGTTTTTCGACTCGGCGAGGCACAGGCCCTCGCCCTACGGTATAAACGGCGGAGGACGGGGCCGGCGATTCGCGCTCGCCGGGCCCGCGCCCTACGGAACAAAAGCCGGCGGCCTTACTTTAAGAGGAGCAGCCTCCGCGTGGCCGTGAACTCGCCTGCTGTCAGTGTCCAGAAATACAGTCCACTTGCAACCGGTTCTCCGGCCGCATTCTGTCCATCCCAATACGCCGCGCGGCTCTGACTTTCATAGCGTCCTGCACGCCGATGTCCTAACGCCAACGTTCGCACGACTGTGCCGTTTGCGGCATAAATCGTCACCGTAACCTCGGCAGGTTTTGCTAACTGATACGGCAGCCATGTCTCCGGGTTGAACGGATTCGGGTAGTTGGGCAGCAGGGCCGTTTGCTCAGGTGGAGATGCGGCAAGCACGGCCGGTGCTGCGGGCTGCGGTGCTGCCCCCAAGGCAAGGGCGGCGGGTAGGCCCAAGCCCGTAATGACATCTTGGATCTGTTTTCCCGCAAGGTTCGCCCGCTGGAGCTTGCCTTTGGCGTTCGTCCAATAGAGGTTCCTGCTGACTGGCTCTACCGCAATTCCGGCAGGAACACTCATTAACGTGGCCAGTGTCTTCACGTCGGAGCCGTTGCGCGCTGCACTGCGGATGCTGCCGCGCGCTGCATCTTGCTCCTTCTCTGTCCAATAGACTCTATTGCCTGCAACGGTGAGCCCGCCTATTTCGCCTAAGCCTGCAACGAGTTGTTCACGGTTTGTCCCGTTCAGGTTTGCACGCCAGATGCGCCGCGGCCCTGTCCAGTAGAACTTGCCGCCGGATACATCTAAGGCGAGATGCTGTGGTGCTTCCAATCCGGTGATGAGATTGGATTGGAAGTTGGAGCCGTCAAGATTGAGACGCTGGATTTTGCCCCAGGAGTTCGTCAAGTAAAGTTTGGCTCCCGTTGCGTCAATGGCCAGGTCGCGTGGCACACTAGTGAGCACTTTCACGACTTCAACGTTGGAGCCATCAAGGGCTGCTCGGCGAATGCGGCCGGTTCGTTCCCCAGTCTGCTCAGTCCAGTAGATTTTCTCTCTCGCCATATCGATGGCGATGCTGGTAGCGTTTTGGACATTTGGCACAAAGGGTGCCACGGTTGCGCCGGTGAGGCGATACAACCTGCGCGATGTGGTGTTTATCCAGTACATCGGTGGCAGCGTTGCAACTTTCACGACAGGTGCCACCGTCGCGCTATCAACCGCGGTTGGGCTTGCGGGAGGGCCGCTGTTGGCATACCCCGGCGTGCCGATGTCTGTCGGATGCCCGTAATAGGTTTTCGTGCCGGTGAGGGTGAGGCTCGCCGTGCGCACCCAGCCCGCCCGCTGCGTGCCAGTGCCAGGGAGCCCTTTGTTGTTATATCGGCGCACCATGGAACTTCGGACACCGTCCTTATCCATCCCTTGCGGCAGTTGCCATTGGACTGCCTGCGCTGTGGTGTCTGCGAGGTTCCCGACTGTATCTACCAATGTGCCTTCACCGTCGCTGAGTTTCAGCGTGAACCCGACTGCACTTAACACCGTATCGCGTTGGTTCTTCATGCCGAGTGCTGCTCGATGCGTCTCGTTGTAATAGAGGCTATACCGCCGCGTGGAGGGAAAATGTTGCTCGCCGGAGTTCTGACTGCTCGCCGAGAAAATCAGGAGCCGCTGCTGCGGCAGCACTATCCGCTTCTCTAGCGTTAGCGCGGCACGCCGGTTGCCCCGCAAATCGGGAGAGTCAGCGTTCTGGAGTTCAAGTTTCCAGCCTTTCAGGTTCACTGCCTGCGTTTGTGAGCTATTGTATATTTCTAGCCATTGCGGCAGCTTGCCGTTGCTCCCTGCGGCGAACATGATTTCACTGATGCTCACCGTGGTGCCATCGGCGAAATCGGACGCTTTTGACTTGACAGCATCATTGGGGTAGCCCGGGGTGCCCCCGTTGGCATAGGATGCGGGCACCTGTCTGTCATATCCGAGTCCGGTGTAACCTGCTTTCGCCCATGCGTCTTTATGATAGCCGACGATTCTCGCGTTGTCGCGCCGCCAGACGGTGTCCGCGATGAGTGCCTCCTCAGTGTTCGTGCCCGGTGTTCGCGTATTCTTCAGCGGCCAGATGTCCGTTTGGATGGTTTGCGCCTTGTCTGCGATGAACGCATCGGTATCTCTGCCGCCGCCTCCTGCCAGATCGGTGATGTTCGCCGGTTTGCCGTTCTGATTTCGGGCATTTCGGAGAATCAACAGGAATTGCCCATCGTTCGGGATGTGGAGTCTCGGCGCCACCAGATACAGCGGCGAAATGGGACCGGCACCGCCGGCTTTCGCGATGTTTTCACCACCAGCGAGGTGCGTTTTACCCGGCGCGGTACTTGTCAGCAACAAAATGCCGTTGGCGGGGAGACTATATTGCGCGCCATTTGGGATTTCGACGAGCGAGTTATCCGCTTTCTCGTTATCTGCAACGATGCTGATTTCCCAATTCTTGAGCGGCACGGGTTTGCCGGTGACGTTGCGGAGTTCAATCCAATCGTTTTCGTTCTCCGTTCCGTTGCCGATTTCGTTGAAGATAAGCGGGGTGCGTGGCACGCGGGTTTTTGAGACTCGGGGGCTCCCTCCACCACCTCCTCCTCCGCCGCCGCCGCCGCCACCACCGCCACCGCTACTAGAAGGTTCTTCGGTGACAGGTTCTGGTTCTGGTTCGGGTTCTGGTTCGGGTTCGGGTGTTCCGATAATGGGAACGTTCAGGATAGGCGGCGGATCGCCTGTCGGAATTTGAATCGGCGTTTCCAGCGTCGCATCCGGCGGTAGATTTTGCTCGCGTTTGGCTGCCATTACCACAGAATTCCCATCGTCATCAACGATGTCAGCACCGACAGGAATCGTTAAACTATTCGGTTTGGGGCTCACATACTGCGCGTTATCCGCTGTTGTTACGGTATAGGCAAACGTCACCAACGTTGAGTTAGTGTCTTCCTGGTGTACCCAATACGCCTGTCGTTCATTTGCGCCGACGTAGATGATGATATAGGGCTGCGCGCCGGTGTATCTGACGTTGTCTTCGTCAAACGTTGCTTGTACCTCAATGACGTTGCCTGCGGTATAACGAGCGAGTGTATTCGGCGGGAATTGAAGGCCGCCGGTGATTGCCGGTGGCGAGACATCCCACGGTACAACGAGGTTCTTGCTGACATCTAGCGCGTAAGCGTTCCCCGATGCCTTGGTGACACTGCCGTGATTGAGGTTGAAAGTGAAAGTGCCATCGCTTGTTGGTGTGAGCGTCACAGTCCAGATGTGCTGGCTTACATCCGTATGAACCGGTGCACTGAGGGTTGCGGTAGCGTTGTCCTCGGTGCTGAGGTTGACATCTTCAATAGTGAATGCGCCGGGGCCCGTCGTTGCGAGGGCATCCGAAAAACGAAATGCCACGTCAAAAGTCGGCGGATTGGTAGTTTGCTGCACATTCACGAGGGTAATCGATTCTAGCGTGAGCACCTGCGGGTCCGCTGATGTTGTGCTTGCGCATGCCACAAGAGCGGAGCAGCCAGACCAGGGGCTTGTTCCTTCATCGTTCTGTGCGCGTACCTGCACCTGATACGCCGCGTTCTGGTTTAACCCGTTAATCGTTGTTGTGGTGCTAGCATCAGGGTGATATACATCTATCCAGTTGCCCGTGCTTCCCTCGCGGTATTGAACATCGTAGCCAATTATCTCCGGGCCTATGTTTTCGGGGGCTGTCCATGTCACGTGTAGACTCGTAGCGGACAAGGAGAGCACTGTTGGTGCCAAGGGAGTTGCGGGCGGTTCTGCGACATCAGTGACGGTGACGACGAGGATTTTGCTGATGTTTCTCGCGCGCTCGCCGGTGCCACCGGTTGCTGTGACTTCAACAATGTATTCGTTATTGCCCGCCGTGTTTGGGGGCAACACGCTTTCCTGGTCTGTCGGATTCTCGAAGTTTGGTGTTGTGCTGAACTGCAACACGCCGGTGTATGAAATAGTAAAAATCCCGCTATCTGCGCCGCTGAGCGAGTAAGTGACAGTGTCTGGCGCGTCTAAGTCTGTGGCACTCACCGCGTTTGCGTCGCCAACTAGTGTGCTATTTTCAACGACGTTGAAGGCAGTATCGGTACTGTTGAAAGTGGGCGGTGCGTTTGCGTATGTCGTGGTGGCCGACAGAGCGGTGCCGGTGGTAGAGAAAGGATTCCCTGCCAGGTCTGTCACGCTTGCTGCAGTCAGAGTAGCGATGATGTCACCGCCCGTTGAGGATGCTGCTGCTGGAGTGATGAGCATCTGGTAGACTTTTGCATCGGCCGGGTCCGGCGTTGGTGGCCCCTTCGCTGCACCAAAGGCACTTGCACCGGTGAGTGTGACATCCGTTTCAGCAAACGAATGCTCGTCTATCTCTTCGCTGAACGTGAAAGTCAGATGATAGGCTGCTGCCGCCGTTGTCGGTGCGCTGACAGCCACCGTCGGTTGGGTGCTATCATAGATGACGGTGACATCTCGGGTTGAGCCGGTGTTGACAAGGGCATTCCCTGTCTCGTCCGTGACACTTTCTCTCTTCAAGATAACCGCTACAGGCCCCTCGGCTGTGGGGCGGATAGTTGTTGTCCAGATTTTCTCGTCGCTGGTATTCTTCGTTGGGCCGCTCTGGAGAATTGCCGTGTCGGGGAGGACAATGATATCCGAGGGGGTGAACGAGGTGGCATCCAATTTCTCATTAAACGTATAAATGACGACAAAATCGGTGTTGACGTATTCCTTCGGTGTGCTCATAGTGACCGTGGGCCCGGCATCATAAGACACGGTGACACTAAAAGGCGTGGTGCCGGCGTTGCCAGCCAGGTCTGTCACGCCTGTCGTATGGACGGTGACGACGATGTCTCCATCAGCCGCCGGTGTGATAGTAGCGATGTAGTTCTCGCTTGAGCCGGCGAGGGATGTGACAGCACCGGAGTTGAGGGTGATGTCGCTTGTCTCAAAACCGGTTACGGGTTCATTAAAATCAATTTGCACTGTGAAAGGGTGATGTGCTGTGCCGGTCTGCGGGGTGCCCCCCTGCAGTCTCGGGCGTGCAACTGTCACCGCCGGTGGCGTAATATCATACTTCACAGTGGCGGTGTTGATGCCCGCTGCGGCGATGGCGTTTCCTGCGGTATCTTGAACGCCGCCGGCATTCAACGTCACCGTGATGTCTCCATCGGTTGCCGTACTTGCTGGTGTGACGCTCACCGTGTAGATGTGCGCGGTGCTATCTGTCAAACTGGGTTCACTGACAGTGGGATTCGTCGTGCCCGGTCCGCTGGCACTAATATCCGTTGCAGTAAATTCGTTGGCTCCTGGGCCGAGTGCCTCCGAGAAATTAAACGTTAGGTCAAAGGCGGCGTTCGCCCGTTCCGGTCCGCTGATGACAACTGTCGGTGCGCCGGTATCTAAGGTGTGTGTGTCAAACAGAATTGCCTCGGCATCTTGGCTGATGGATGGTGCCGGAATGACGGTGGTGCCGGCAGTTGCTGCATTTTGCCGTACGGAGAGGATAACATACCCCGCGGTGTTTGCTGCTGGGGTGACGCTCACCGTGTAGGTTGTGCCACTCCCCGAGACGCTGAGCGTCGGGTTTCCTGCGCCTGCAGTCAAACTTGTCCTGAGTGAGACATCGTTTGCATCAAAACCGGTGACGCTTTCAGAGAAAGTGATGGACACGTTGAAGCTCCCGGTCTGCGTGCCGGTAGGTTCCGTGAAGGTTAACGTCGGAGCGTCGGGGATAGCTCCCCAGAACATATCGGTGAACATCCCGCGGACGATATCGCCCGGGTCATGAATGGATTCCGCGCGTCCAACCCGCGGTGTCATCAAAGAGTTCGGATTGCCGGCTGGATAGGTGGCCTCGTCTAAATGGGCGTAACTGGAACCCTGATTCCAAGGATTCGGTGCGTAAAGTTTTGGGCGATTTCCCCCGTTGTTCGTGACTCCGTTTGCTCCAACCCAGTAGAGATTTCCGCCTGTCATGGCGGTGAGGAGTGCAGCGGAGGGGTCTGGGTATTTTGCTATCAACCTATCTGCGAGCGTAGTCGTTGCGCCCTCAATGACAAAGAAATCGTAAAACCCAGGGCTGCCCAGAAGTCGAACGGTGGCCTGCGTTGGATCCGTGCGCAGTGGTCCGCCTTCCCCCGAGAAACCGAGCCCGTGAAACAGTTCATGAAGCACTACTGTCACAAAATCGTACTGACCAGGGGGCGTATTTCCATCTGTTCCGTAATACCATACGCCGGCTCTGTTGGTAAATGCTGCCTCAATATCGGGTTCCCCCGGTACGAGATCGCGGCGGAGAATCTTATCGGCGAGTGCGTCCGGTGCCCATAACACTAACCGGCTTGCCCGGGTCACGAGGCTCAACCGATGAATGTAGTTTGAGCTTGATCCGCCGAGGATGTTTGGCGACTCAAATTGTGTAAATGCCGCGGCTACCCGGATTGTCACGGGGGATGAGATAATACTTGAGGCGATGTTCACGGCGTGTTGAAAGGCGGCCTGTGCTTCTGCGGTGAAGCCGGTGTAGGTTACCTCAAAGGCGGAGGCTTGCGCGGCATGCCCGTCAATGCCGAGTGAACGCGCCGGGACGCGCGTGTTCATGTCCTGGTCAATGGCAGTGATAATAATACCTTGTGCTGCGACTTTCTCGCCGGTGTAGGTGAAGTCTTGGCTTAGGACTGCCGGTGTCATTCCGATGCACAGCAATAACACAAGGCCCGCGAGAAGTTTCTGTGTCCCGCAAAAACGGGTTGCTATCCCCTCGTTAAGTGAGGGGGAGTTCTTTTTAGATAGTGTAATCAGTTGCATTCGCAATTTCTCCTATAAAATCGGTGATTTCTGCGTTTCCGCGTGCAGATTTAACATGTATTATACCCAACGATGGAGAAAATGTCAAATTTTTTGGAGGGAATCGGAGGCATTTAGTTTAAGGGTTTGCGAGGAACAGTGGACATCTCTGCAGCGAGGCGGCAGAGATGACAAAGTTAAAGGTAGCGTGCTTACGCGGGGCGACACACGCACGTTTTCTGTAGGCGTGACCGTGACGGCTCTCGCGCTACGGGGAAGGGACAGGTTGGCGAGGGACAGGCCCTCGCCCTACGACGGCATAAAAGGCGTTTTCCGGTCAGGTCGAGGGATCGCGGCGGACAGGCCGCCGCGCTACGGTAAAAGGGGCCGGTTTGCCAGCGCAGCCCCACGGCTCTCGCGCTACGGGGAAGGGACAGGTTGGCGAGGGACAGGCCCTCGCCCTACGACGGCATAAAAGGCGTTTTCCGGTCAGGTCGAGGGATCGCGGCGGACAGGCCGCCGCGCTACGGTAAAAGGGGCCGGTTTGCCAGCGCAGCCCCTTGGTTCTCATACCACTTCACATTGCCCGTGCTGAGCCCACTCGCCACGATATCCAGCTGCCCGTTTCCGTTCATGTCTACGATTTGCATCTGTCCAACGCCTAGGCCGCCAGCGTCAATTGTCTCTTTGTTCCACCGATGTTGCGCGAGTTCTTCTGGGCGGTAGAGATGCAGACTTGTTCCTTCGCCGTTGTAGCCGCAGATGATTTCTAACAGGCCATCGCCATCGATGTCGACGGCGGCGAGGGAATGCCCCCGGTTGAGCGTATCGTCGATTAGGTGGCGATGCCACGGGTCTTGCCGTAAATCGCCTGTCGCTTTGTACCAGACGAGGTTGTTGCCATGCCACGGTTCAATCGCCAGAATTTCGTTGATGCCGTCTCCGTCAATGTCCGCTGCGAAGGCATCGCTGCATTCTCTATTGCTGATGAGCCACTTGCGCCATTCGCCTGTCATCGGTGCGGTGGGTGGTTCGTACCAGATGAGTCCTTCGGTGCAGCTAATCAGCACATCGTCTCGTCCGTCAAGAGCGATGTCGTTAATGCTGAGTCCGTGGTTGATATGGAGTGCGTCATCAATTAAACGTCTATGCCATGTGGCGTGCGGATTGTCGGGCAATTCATAACACCAGAGGGAACCAGGGCTGTGCCATTCGCCCGGTTTGCCGTCTGGGCCTCTGATGGATGCGACGATGAGGAAGTTGGGTTCAGGCGGGTTCGGCCTATTTTCGTTCGGTGCGAAGTTCGCGAGCGCGATTCGGTGGATGAACGGTACATCGGCGATGCGGTGGCTCGTCCAATTCTGGTGAGGTTGGGTTGGTGCCTCCAGCCACTGCAGATATCCTTCTGCTGCGTTCACGCCCCTATTGAAACCGCTTCCGACGATGAGTTCAGGAACGCCGTTCCCGGTAAGATCATGGGGTGCAATGGTAATGTGCCCACTTCCCTCGTCTGTTACGATGTGCCTTTGCCAGTGGGGTGCCTCATACCATGCGAGGATGGGTTCAGCAGTGGAGCCAGCGATGATATCTAGTCTGCTGTCGCCGTTGATATCCGCGATGGCGAGTCCGTAGACGCTTTTGATGGTGTCGTCGACAAGGATGTTGTTAAATTGTTGCATGTTACCTCATTCTGCACAGGTAGGCGCGCTTTGCAAGGGTGCTGTGCGGGGTGCGCGGTTTGAAACCGCGCCTACCGGGTTCGGACTGCTGCTACAACCGGATGTCAATCTCAAACAACTGCCAGTAGACAATCTTCCAATCGGATTGTTCTCGGCGAAAATCAAATTGGCAGCGCGCCTTGATTTCACTGAGGTCGCGCTCTTCCCCCTTTTCTGCCGTAACGTCAAGCGATAGGATTACCGAGGCTTTCCGCGCGTGCGTTACATCTACTTGGACATCTTTAAAGCGGAATTCAAGGGATACGTATTCTTCAAAGAGTTGTGTTACGGCTGGGATAACGTCGTCATAATTTTCGGGGATGATGCCAGAGAGCACTCCGAAGATAGTTGCCTCGTCATCGGCGGCGACGTAGGTTTCCGAGAAGAGCGTCTCGATTTGCTCCAAGTTTTCTAGTGTTAAGGATTCAAGCAGTTCAGAGAAGTTATCCAGAAATTCTTGGAGTTCCTCTGCTGTGTCGCGCAGCGGCATTAGCGCGATATTTAGCACTAAGCGTTCTTGTCCGAGCGCGAAGGATTGCTGATAGGGTTGATAATTCGCATCTTCCACGACAAGCGTGTAGGTATCGGCGTAAGGGATGCCTTGGAAAGTGTAAACGCCATCGATGCCGGTTTCCATGGACTGCTCCAACAATCTGACAACGGCACCGGGAATCGGGTTTCTCGTGTTGCCATGGGTGACGGTGCCGGAGACGGTGCCGTATTCAATGACAATCGGCGCGGTGGGCTGTTCCGGCGTTTCTTCGTCTGCCCCGCTGCATGCGAGGAGGCATAAGAGTAAGAGCCAGGCGGTTTTTTGTAGCATTGGTTTATTTCCTAAAAAAATTTGCATTTTCCCTGAGAATGTGGTATCCTTATATAGACATTATTTTAACCGATTTATTCATTCAATTCAAGCGAAAAAAGAGAGGAGGCATAATCCAATGTCACGAGTCTGTACTGTCTGTGGCAAACGTCCGATGGCAGGCAACCAGATCAGCAAATCGCGGCGTCATACGAAGCGGCGGTGGCTTCCGAACCTGCAGCGTGTGCGTATTCAAACCGAATCTGGGGCGAGACGTGTGCGAGTCTGCACCAAATGTTTGCGTAGTGGGAAAGTCACGAAGGTTATCTCCCGGATGCCTGCGCCTGTTTAGCGGAGAGTGGACAGGCATCTAGGTGCGCGGTTTGGCGCGGACATCATCCGCCTGTAGGCGCGCTTTGTAAGCGCGCCACTAGGTGGTTTTAAACAGTGCTTGCAGTGCAGCAGGTATGAAAAATGTGCGTCTGTCCTCGTTAAAACTTGCGTGTAACACGTTGGACATCCTTTAAGTGCCGTAGAGCTTGCATTACCTCGGTGAGTTGTGTGGTGCCTGTTACATCTAGCGTCAGGATATCCTGCGCGTCGTTGTTCGCGCGGGTTACCTCGGCTGGCTGGAAGGTGCCGGACCGGATGTTCACGTTGCATTGAGCGATGACTGTGGTAATTTCACCGAGCATCCCCGGCCGGTCGTTGCACTGCACACAAATTTGCGCGGGATGGATGCCCGGCCGGTTGCGGTTCTGCTTTTCGGGCCATTTGACGGTAAGGATGCGTTCGGGTACATCAAGGATTCGGGCGCAGCCGCTCCGATGCACGGAGACACCGCGTCCGCGTGTGACGTAGCCGATGACTTCGTCCCCTGGGATCGGGTTACAGCATTTCATTATCCGTATCATGCCGAGGTCGATGCCGTTTTCGAGTTCGATGCCGGGCATCGGTGCCGTTTTTGGCGGCACTGCTTGGGGTTCAGGTGTGTCTGGTTTGAGGAGATTGACGACATGCGTGGCGGATTCGTATCCTCTGCCGATTCGGACGAGCAGTTCTTCGACGTTTTGGAGTTGCAATTGTTTGGCGATGTCAAGGAGTTTGGTGGGATTCAGATAATCGCTGGCGTTTAGGGTGGTGAGTCGCAATTCGGCCCGGAGGAATTTTTTGCCTAATTTTATTGCGTCTGCGCGTTCTTTCTCCCGGAACCAGTGCTTAATTTTGTTGCAGGCGTTCGACGTTTTGACGTAACGCAGCCAACCGCGGCTTGGTTTGCAGTTCGGGTGCGTCCGAATATGCACCCGGTCGCCGTTCTGGAGCTCCTGCCGAAGGGGCGCAGCTGCCCCGTTTATTTCCGCGCTGCAACAGGTGTTTCCGATATCGGTATGGATTTTATAGGCGAAGTCAATGGCGGTTGAGCCGGTTGGCAATGCAAACAGGTCCCCTTTCGGTGAAAAGACGTAGACTTCATCTTCGACGAGTTGCAGTTTCATTGATGCGACGAATTGGTGTGCGCCTTCCTGCGTATCTTGTATATCCTCCAACATTTGCTTATAGTTGGCGAAAATGGAGTGCCCTTGTTTGCAGTTCGGTGCTCCCTCTTTATAGCTCCAATGCGCGGCGATGCCGTCCTCGGCAATCTTGTGCATCTCGTAGCTGCGGATTTGGATTTCCACCGGTTTGCCGTTATCGACAATCGTGGTATGCAGTGACATGTACCCATTCTTCCTGGGCTGCCCGATCCAGTCTCGGAGCCGGTCTGGGAGGTAGTGCCATCTGTGGTGCAGTGCGCCGAGCGCGAGGTAGCAGTCCTTGTCCGTTTTGACGAGGATGCGGAGCCCCACCAGATCGCAGATGTCCTTGAAGGGTGTCCCTTTCTGTTGCATTTTCTGGTAGATGCTATAGATATGCTTTGTTCTGCCGCGCACGTCGGCGAAGATGTCTTGTCCTTCCAATTCTTCGCGAATTCGGGCTACCATTTTCTGGCAGTAAGCTTGGCGTTCCACGAGTTTTTCGTCTAGCAGTTCGGCAATTTCGCGGTATTCGGTTGGGAAGAGATGTTTGAACGCCAGGTCTTCAAGGCGGCTCATGATGCGCCAGATGCCGAGGCGGTGTGCGATGGGCGCGTAAATCTCCAGCGTCTCTTTTGCAATCCGCTGACATTTTTCGTCGGTGAGGAACTGGAGGGTTTCCATGTTATGCATCCGGTCGGCGAGTTTAATCAGTATGACGCGCATATCTTCGGCGGTGGCTAACAGCAGTTTCCGATAGGTTTCGGCTTGCCGTTGGCGCTGTCCGCCGCGGAATTTGTATTTTCCAATCTTGGTGACACCCTCCACCATATTGGTGATATTCCATCCGAATCGCACGTCCATTTCTTCGCGCGTTACGCCGGTATCTTCCAGTACATCGTGCAGTAGCCCGGCGCAGATAGTGTGCGTATCTAGCCGCAGTGCGGCGAGCTCCTCGGCTGTCTTCACGCAGTGCGTAAAGTAGGGTTCTCCAGATTTCCGAAACTGTCCTTCATGCGCTTTTTGCGCGAAATGGTAGCATCGTTCCAGCAATCCCATTTCTGCGTCTGGATTATAGTCCTGAATTTGGCTGATTAACGTTTCGACACTCATTGTCTATCCGCTCCCAAATGGGTTTGATATCTTCCTGCAGTTGGAATGCAATAAAAGCTGGGCTTGTCTCTTTGAGCCACTTGCCCTTCAGATAGGTATGCGAGGCTTCCAACCGGCGTTGCTTCGGTGGAAGCAGCTGTATGCGCGCGTTCTCTGGCTCCCCGTTCAGTTCAAAGAGTTGCAGTTCCTTGAAAATGGTGATGCCTGTCTGGACAGTTGCTGTCGCGCCCGGTGTTCCGTTTAGCGCGTCCACTACCGGGTAGCCGGCTGTTCCGTTGTCTTCGATGCTGTCCCGCAAGTGCTTGTATAACTGCCGTAATTCCGCGGCATCGGGATACTTCTGCGCTATCCACTTGTCCATCAACCCGACATCCGCGTCGGTGTAGATGAGATGCAGTCCGGAAGTCTCCTCAGTGGCGAAGGCGGGTTGACATCGCTTGAAAAACTCATCGGCTGTCGGCGACAAGTGGCAGAAGACAAAATGTTTGACGAAAGGAAACCGTTCAGGTTTAGAAAAAATTGCGCTTGAGGCGATTGCCCGAATTTCACGGCGCGCCAATTTTTCCAACAACGCTGCTTCTTCCGCTTCGGAGGTAGTTTCGTCATGCCGCGCGATGGCTTCTGCCTTCTCCGGTATGAGCTGTGTGAGCAGGAGTGCCAGCATCTCTGCGTTTTGAACGTAGATGATACTGGATTCGTCGCGCGTGAGCAACTGCGAGAGGTAGTTCTTTTTATTCCTGCCGCGTCCATCGACTACCTTGACGATGGCTTCTGCGTTGCCTTCGACAGCAGGTGGAAACAGGCTGCGTTTTCCACTGCGACTGTTCGCGTTGATTTTCCAGTCATCAAGAGTTAGTTGGACGGTGCGGGTGTCGCGCCATTCGTTAATCTCCGGCGAAAACGCAATGCTGAATGGCGTAGTGAGTCCTTGAAACGTGATAAGATGTTCGCCTCTGCGCCATGCAATGGCGGAACGTTTCGCTGTTCCGTCGTTAACGGACATCTTGAGGTGCTGCTTCTCTCTTCCCATGTGGGTTGGAGTGCCAGCGAGTTTGACGTTGCGCGTGCCGAAGCGCGGCGCGGGGTTTTCCCGCCCGAAAGGTTCCAATTGTGTCAAGGTTTCTAACGTCTCTAACGTTAACTCCGAGAGATTGGTTTCAAAATCCAAGAACAATTTCGGTTGGAGGTGCTCGTCTGTCAGTTTCTCGCAAGCGTATTCGTTGAAGGCCTGCTGAAATTTGGGGATATTTTCGGTTTTCAGCGTTGCGCCGGCTGCCTTCGCGTGTCCGCCATGTTTCACTAGCAAATGGTCGCAGTGGTTTAAGCTGTCGGCGAGATTCATCCCGTCAATGCAGCGTCCAGATCCGGTTGATTCTTCGCCGTCAATGGCGAAGACAAAAACCGGCTTATGGTAGGTTTCCATCAAGCGTGCGGCGACGATACCGACTACGCCTTTCGCCTTATCTCCCCACTCACTTGCGATGACGATGCCTTTCGTTTCGTCGTCCAACTTTTTTTGAATTAGTTCTTCTGCCTTATCGCGGATGCTTGTCTCCAATTCGCGGCGCGCCCGATTCTTCTCATTGAGTTCCGCGGCGATCCGTTTTGCCTCATCGTCGGAGTCAGTGGTGAGGAGTTGAACTACCTTCGTTGCTGTGTCAAGTCTGCCGGCGGCATTAATCCGTGGCCCGAGTCCGAAAGAGAGTGAGCGCCCGACGAGGAGTTTTCCTTCGTTGAATCCGGCTACGTTGCATAATGCGCGGATGCCGGGGCGTTCTCGTTTATTGAGTTCCTCCAATCCGAGGCGGCTCAGCACCCGATTCTCTCCTGTCAGCGGTGCGATATCGACAACTGTGCCGAGTGCAACCAGATCGAGCATCGATTTCAAAACCGGCGTATTGTCTGGTATCAATGCTTGCGCGAGCTTAAACGCCAGCCCTACCCCGGCGAGTTCTAGGTAAGGGTACTCATTTCCCTCAACCTTCGGTGAAATGAGTGCATGCGCGGGCGGGCGCGCGTCGGGCTCGGGTTGGTGATGGTCTGTGATAATTACATCCATTCCCAGTTGATTCGCGTGTTCCACCTCTTTCCCGGACTTAATGCCGCAGTCTACGGTAATGAGCAGGTTCGTGCCTTGGCTGCGCACGGCTTCCACTGTCTTTTCGCTCAGCCCGTAGCCGTCATCAAACCGATTCGGGATGTAGTATGCCACAGGCACGTCGATATGCTGGAACGCGTTGAGCAGCAGGGCTGTTGCAGTGGTGCCGTCGGTGTCATAGTCGCCGTAGACACAGATTTTCTCGCCGAGTTTTATTGCGCGATTTATCCGTTCGACAGCCTTCTCCATGTCTGCCATCTCAAAGGGTTCGTGCAGATCCTCGAACTTCGGGTAGAGGTAGGTGCGTGCTTCGGCTGCCGTTTTCATCCCACGGTTAATCAGGAGTTGTGCGACAATAAGCGATACGCCGAGTTCCGCCGCTAATGCGAAACTCTCATCGAGCTCTGGATTTTTGAATTGCCAAATGTTGGCGCGGGGCCGGTTCATAATTCTCCTAGTGTCAGATCAGATTTTCGGATTTTAGAATATA
Organism: uncultured Poribacteria bacterium; assembly: GCA_958296135.1. Classification (GTDB taxonomy): domain Bacteria; phylum Poribacteria; class WGA-4E; order WGA-4E; family WGA-3G; genus AGPOR5. The sequence continues at coordinate 292,878 of CATQHZ010000001.1, read as the reverse complement.
GTAACATGAAGCATTTGAATTTGTCAAATTTTTTGCGGAAGTGTTTCAGTTTTCTTCGGTATTCAGACACATTTTTCATCTTGACATTGAAAACCACAAAATGCTAAAATGTTTCAAATGGCACAGCACGGATTTTTCATCACATTTGAAGGCGTTGAAGGCGCGGGCAAGACGACGCAGGCGCGCCGCTTGGCAGACGCGCTTGGTTCTGACGTTATCGTTACGCGGGAACCTGGCGGCACCCCAATCTCCGAGCGTATCCGCGAGATTTTTCTGACGGCGGATGGGATAACGGCGACGACTGAGTTGCTGCTCATCGCCGCTGCGCGCGCGCAGCACGTCGCCCAGGTCATCTGTCCCGCGTTAGAAGCGAACAAGATTGTGATATGCGACCGGTTTACCGATGCAACCGTCGCGTATCAAGGGTATCGCGGCGGGCTAGACATCGCGCTCATTCACGAACTGAATCGGGCGGCGACGTGTGGTATCACGCCCGATTTGACGTTTGTGTTGGATGTGCCGCCTGAGATTGGGTTGCGACGGCAGCGGCAGTTACAACGCAATCGGTTAGACAAGGAGGCGTTGGAATTGCATCGCAAGGTACGCGAGGGGTATCTCGCCGTTGCGAAGGCGGAGCCGCACCGCGTGCAATTGATAGATGCAATGCGCTGCCCAGACGCTGTCCACGCTGCGCTCTTAACCGAATATCGAAAGCGGGTTTGCGGGGGACGAGTGCCCACGCTACGTGACGAGGATAGGCTTCTTTCGCCGTAGGGCGCGGGAAACCTGTCCTTCGCCGTGCTCGTTTTGTAAGGGTGGATTTCTTGCACGGCATGAGAGAAAAATGCAAGACATTATCGGACACGAACACATCGTAGAACAACTCCAACGCACCGTCGCATCCGGCCGGATTGCGGGGGCCTATCTCTTCGTCGGGCCGTCGGGTGTCGGGAAAGAGACGGTAGCCACCTATTTCGCGCGGCTCATTTTCTGCCAGCAAGAGGCGCAGCCGCCGGTAGCGTGCGGCAAATGCCTTGCCTGTCGTAAGGTGGCCTCCGGCAACCATCCAGACCTGCGGTTCATCCGCCCGGAGGGGCGCCAGGTGAAAATTGGGCAAATTCGCGAGTTGCAAAGACAGATTATCTACGAACCTCTGGAGGCGAGTCGGAAGTTCTATATCGTAACGGACGCGGAGCGGATGAATGCCGAGGCAGAGAATTGCCTGCTTAAGACGTTGGAGGAGCCGCCGGCCTCCTCGGTCTTCATTCTTCTCACTGCGAATATCGAGGCACTGCTGCCGACGACGCGTTCGCGATGCCAGACTCTCCAATTCTATACGATGCAGCCGGAAGAATTAACCGAGGTGTTGATAGCCAGATTTTCGGCGGATCCGGAAAAAGCCGCCGCTATCGCACTCTCGGCAGGCGGTGCTATCGGCAAGGCACTCACGCGGCTGGAAAAGGGAGATGCTTTCTCACAAGAGGTGCCGGAGATATTGAAGGCGCCTGAGTTGCTGGCAGCCTTTCGGTTTGCAGAGCAATTCAAGAACGAACCGGAGCGGCTGGTTGAGTTAGTGACGTGGTATCGCGATTTGCTTTTTTTACATCAAGGCGCGCCATCGGAACTGATCACGCATATCCATTCGTTAGAGGAGTTGCGTGCGCTGGTGCCGCGCTATTCCCGGTTGCGCCTCCAGCAGGCGATCCAAACCATTTTTCAGACGAAGTCTCTGATTGACAACACCAACACGAATGCGACGTTGGCGTTGGAGGTGATGTGTCTGAAGTTGTTGAGTTAAGAAAGAGGAAACGCATGAGAAAAGGAATATGTATCGGTTCACTGCCGGGCGATTCAACCGAAGCCCGGTTCAAACTTGCAAAAGCCGCCGGATTTGATGGCGTAGAAATCGGCACGCTCGGGAATGCAGCAGACCGGCTCCAGACTAGACAACTTGCTGCGCAACACGGGATAGAGTTGTTCAGTGTGATGAACGCGAGACACTGGGCTTACCCACTCTCCGATGCTGACGAAGCGGTGCGCGCCGCCTCACGCGAGGGGATGCTTGATTCGATGGAGACAGCGACGGCCATCGGCGCGGATACCGTGTTGCTCGTGCCTGCCGTTGTCAACGATGCCACGCCTTATGAAGCGGCTTATGAACGTTCGCAGATGGAAATCCGCAAGTTGAGCCCGCATGCCACCGAAAAGGGACTCACCATCGCGATAGAAAATGTCTGGAATAAATTCCTGCTCAGCCCGCTGGAATTCGCTCGCTATCTTGACGAATTCGAGAGTCCTGCTGTTACGGCGTATTTTGATGTCGGCAACATCGTGCTATACGGCTTCCCGCAGCACTGGATCCGTTCGCTAGGCTCCCGTATTTCCAAAGTGCACGTGAAAGGGTTCAATGCCGATGACAGCCGATGGACCTATCTGATCGAAGACTGCACCATCGATTGGAATGCTGTTATGGCGGCACTTGCGGACATCGGTTACGACGACTATATCACCGCGGAACTTCCGGTCGATGCCGAGAACCCGGAAGGCACTGTCCATCAAATCAGCGAGGATATGGATACCATCATCGCCGGTGCTGTGTAATACCAGGATAAGCGGGCATGGCGGGGGACAGGCCCCCACCCTACGTTCAAAAAGGCGGGCTGTCTGTCGCGAACGTTCTCGACTCAAACTAACATGGCGGGGGAAACCCTCGGCGATTAGCGATCGCCGGGCCCCCGCCCTACGGTTCAAAGGGGGCGTGTCTGTCGCGAAGGTTTTGGGCTTGAACGGGCATGGCGGGGGACAGGCCCCCACCCTACGTTCAAAAAGGCGGGCTTTCTATAAAAAATGGAAATTATCATTCAACCGACGTATCCACACCTCGTCTCTGTCGCCGCCGAGATCGTGAAGCGCGCGCTCCTCAAAAAACCAGAACTGGTTCTGGGACTCGCCACGGGTAGCACACCCATCGGACTTTACGAGGCACTCGTCCGGATGCACAAGGAAGAAGGACTCGATTTTTCAGCCGTAACTACCTTCAACCTTGACGAGTATGTCGGCATCCCGAAGACGCATCCGTCGAGTTATCATACCTTCATGGAGACGCACTTTTTCCGGCACGTCAACATCCCGGAGGAGCACCGCTATCTGCCGCAGAGCACAGCGGAAGGCCACGGTGCGTTCTGTGAACGTTATGAAGCCGCGATTGCGCGTGCAGGCGGCATCGATATCCAGATTCTCGGCATCGGCAGAGAGGGACATATTGGGTTTAACGAGCCCAGTTCTTCACTCGGTTCTCGCACTCGGATTAAGACGTTAACGCGAAGCACCTTAGCGGCGAACGCGCCACATTTCGGCGGGGCTATCGATTCCGTGCCGACGTTGGCGATTACAATGGGTGTGGGGACTATCATGGAGGCGAGAGAGTGCTTGCTGTTAGCGAACGGTGCGTCTAAGGCGGCAGCGATTGCGGCGGCGGTAGAGGGTCCGATTACGGCGGCGGTGCCGGCATCCGTGTTGCAGATGCATCCGCGTGCGGTTGTGGTGGTAGACGAGGCGGCGGCGGTGTCCCTAGAGCGTGCGGCTTATTATCGGCAGGTTTATGCGAATAAGTTGCGGCTTTTGGGGGAGTGAGGGGGCGGAGGCTGTCCCTGGCGGCGGGACAGCCTTGCATCTACTCGGTGAGCGGGCAGATTCCCTCAAATTCAAGGATTGAGGGTGGCACGTTTGTAGCAACCCGGGAACGACGGCCCTTAAATCTGATGCGCAATCGCGCCGAATCTAACAATTCCAAGTCTAATTGGAAGATATCTTCGACTGTGTTTGACAATTTCAAGCAGAGAACCGAAATCAAACGCGCGAACTTCCTGAATCGCTCTGGGGTTTGTCTATATTGCTGGTAGATTCCCGGAATTGGCGAGGCAGACACTTCTATGCCATGCTCATGCAGTGATGAAAGTGATCCCCGAATATGAAGTTCTAGCCTTTCTTGGTTGAAGAAATCAACAGGTTGACTGCCTCCTGGTTTGATAGGATCCACCTTTTCGTCAAGGAGAATTCTTCGAGCCCGCATTTCGGCAAACCGATCTGGGCCGAATCCGTTGACTGTCATCTCACTGAAAGGACTGAAAGGGTCGAAATTTTGTCCTTGATTGTTTATCTCAAGAAGGAGTTCCCAGCCGGTCATGGTTTCAACCACCTCTTTCGGCTTTACCCACGCGGCATCGTCGCGATATGCACAAGGAAAGAATCTGTCGCTAGTCTCTTGTTGCAACTTCCGCAGGAAAGCAACATCTTCAGGCGATTCCGGAGGAAGAAGATTAAAAGATATTTCTGCTGACTGCCGGCGAACATCTTGAAAAGGGAAGAAATACAACGTCCCTTCTGGCGGACCTAGCAGCATAAATTCGCCGAGATCGCTCTCCACGGTGCCGGTGCTCAATGAATCTGTTGCTGGCTCCCGTTGTTCCCCCGATAGTTTCTCGACCAAATCTTGATAGATTTCGGTAATGGGCATTTCGCGCAAATCAAGATAACTAACCGTCGGCGGGATTCCGGGGATTTCGGTGCCATCAAGCCGGATTGGAAGAATATATGCCCTCTTCTCCTCAAAGGCTCTCGCTAGCGCGCTCTGCCGTTCAAGATTCGTCCACAGTTTATGAGCGTAATGTTTGGACGTAAACATTACACAGTAGCGCGCTTTATCCTTATAGACTGCTGACAAGTAATCATAAAGATTTTCGCCCCACATTTCGGGACGCTTATCATCGTCATAAAAAAACGAGTACCCATCGTTTTTGAGGAGCCGGGCTAACGAAGCTGCGTGCTCCCGATCTTCACCGGCGAAGGACAAGGCAACATCGTATTCGTACTCTTGCATTTCTTAACCTCATTTGTTAACATATTTTGATTCTGCTACGATGCAGCAGTAGGTGCGGTTTGTAACCGTGTACTTTGTGGTTCGTGCACACTTAAAAAGCGCGCCTACCGGCAATTATAGCATTCGCGTAGGTTCAGCAGATGAACATAGTTATCTCTCAGAACCTCGTAATAGGGCATCCACTCAAATCGAACTACCCGGATATGGCGGCTTTCTTCGATTCAATCTGCTTCCACATCCGGTCGCGCTCTTCTTCAGTTTGCGACGGCGTAAGGAAATTCGCCCACTGTCCTTTCAGTTTCTCAACACCGTTTGCGTCAAAATCTTCCAAACCGAGAATCCATTTTCAACGTCTCGTCTGGCTGGACAGCAACCGTCGAAACGTCGCCCGGTGGAATCAAATTAAGGAACAATAAAATTATATCATATTTGAAAAGCACTGTCAAGGAAAAAGTGACTCACCGAAAAGTCAAGCGGATATCGCCGGTCACAATTCGCGAGAAGCACCTTTAAATACCTCTTTCATGTGCCAACCGATGAAATTCCCTTGCGGATAATATGAGTGCCGCTGTGGAAAGTTGATGGTTCTACCGTGAAACCGCATCAGCCATTCCTCAAACCCCACGGATCCGTTGGCATACTCGGATACTAGCACTTCCAAATGCTCGGATAGCGTGAAAACCCCACGGTCGAACAACTTATGGTGCAGCGAGCAGAGTGCCAGTCCGTTCACTTCGATATCGGGACCGCCTGCCTGATGCCATTTGATATGGGCGGCTTCTAACGCAACTGGCTGATGGCGCAACTTCACGTCGAAGCCGCAGACTGCGCATTTATACTCATACGCTTTTAAGACGTTCTCTCGGAAGTGCGGATCGCGCGTTTGCCGCGGCGAAACTTGAAGAGGCAACTCGATCCCCACGGTTTGAAGAATGTCCTCATGGAGAGTTGACGGGAAATGAGCGTCTAGCAAGTTCTGAACGATTTCAAAAGCCAGTTTCGCGTCGTTCAGAAGTTGGTTGGCGATAGGTTCAAGAAATCCACCAGTGACATCATAACGTCGCAAATCGGTTATGTAGGCATCGCCACTGGAACTTTGCCCAATTTTGTCGGCATCGGATACCTCCCAAACTCCGTCATTTTGCAACCGCCAAAACGGGAATTGGGCGAGATAAAAGTTGCGCCTCGGGCCAAACTCGCTCAGTAAATTTTTGAAATTTTTCTCTACATCGGAGTACGGAATGAGCCTGTCCTCACCGCGCAGCAATTTCCCGATAGCATACAGAACCAACAGAGGTTTGTGGGGTGCCCTTTCTCCGCCTCTTTTCCACAAATTCAAGGTCTGAAATTTTTGGATAATTTGCTTTCTGTCCACTTTTCAGGCACCTACAGGTTAGCGCGTAAGCGTTGGATGATTGCCGATGTGGATTCAACCGTTTCCAAACTTGCTTTGAGGTGGCTAAGCGCGTTTTGCTTCGCTGCTGTCCGGTGGGAATGCTGAAGTTCTTCTACAAGTTGCCGGAGGCGTTCTTCGCTTTTGCCGGCATCTCTCGCTTCAGATTCCGTTTGCATTTTCAGCGACTCAAATTCGCGGCCTCTTACAGCCGCTTCAACGGCATCCTCAACATACTTTGCACGTTCGGACATCAGGCCATCTACGAGTTTGGGGATGGCTTCTTTATACCACGTTAATGCCCATTTGCAGTCCATCTGCTTCATTTTTTTTTGAGCAGCATGCCAGCAAAACGGCGAGTGGACAATCTCTAAAATGGCGTAGCGGAAAAATCGCCATTGGCGTTCGTTGAGCTCATTGACGCTCATCGCCAAGAGTCCACGGAGCCCCGGAGAATTTGCGTCAAAAACTGATGCCCGCGGCTCGCTGATGTAGCCAGTGAGTGTCTGATGAATCGTATTGTCCTTGGGGGAAAAGTAAGTGTTGAGCGCGGCGAGATATGCCTCTGTCACGAATTCGACAAGTTTCAGCCTGTTGTGATACAGCAAGGGCGAGGCATCCGGTCTGCCGCGTTTCAACTCTTCAACGACGGTGAAAATCGCCATGGCGTAACCCAACTGAAACGCTTGGGTTGACACAGTATGGAAGAGTTTTTGTGCCTTGTCACTCAGGAATACCCGTTCTTCCCGATAAGCGGCACTATCAAATAGGGCACGGTTTATCCCGAAGAAGTTGCAAGCGCGGCGGCGATGGAAGTCGCGTTCGTGCTCACCGAGTGCCTGCTTAACAGTTCTGCAGAAGTCAATCTGATTCAGGATGTGTTGTGGGATTGTTTGCCCCTCGCGCTCGCGTTCATACTTCTCCTCACTCAGCCGCCTGAAATGTGAGTCAAAGACGTTCCGCACCCCGCTTCCCTCAGAAATCAGCGTATACGCTTTCTTCTGTTCAAACCGAGCGTCAGCTTGAACGTCTGAAAGCCGCAGTCTCAATTCTCGGAGCTCGTCATTATGAATCTGAAACGGACGAAACAGGTCGAAAAGTCGCACCAAGGCAGTGTCCGCCAAGTCGCCCAGTTTTTCGACGACTACGTCGACTTCGGCGGTGGGGAGTGTTTTCCCCGAATTGCGCGCGAGTATTCGGTAGTCTTCCACACTCGTTCCTAGTAATATCTCGGCCGGACGGTTCTTGTTCTGAGTCGCGCGTCCGCCCGAAATGTCCTGAGGATTTTTTAACTTAAACCCTTCGTTAGCACCAAAAGCAATCGCGCTGTGGACTTTGTGAATCGCAATGGCACTGCTGTATTCAAGTTGTCCTGTGACTACCTCTTTTTGTCCGGCTTCAGTGTCTGAATCCCCATAAGCAATTGAATAAAGTCGGGCTAAGTCAGCTTGTTCTTCGCCGCGGTTTTTCAGCGTTGAGAGGGTTCGGCGCATCAGGCGTGCGGCGATATCCTCGTCGTCTAGCAAAAGTTCCCGCGCTTCGCTCACATGCTTAGCACTCCGATTGACAACCAGGAATATCTCCCGACAAACAGAGTTTAAATCGAGCCCCTGTTCTCGCGGCTGCGGATTGTCATCATGTAAATCTGGGAAATAGATGATACATGTCGGCAATTCAATGCTTTTGACTTGTTCGGGAGTCACCTGGATGTGCTCGTAGTAAGAGGCGAAGGCGTTATCACCCCAATTATCGTTCAGCTGTCTGTGCAGCGCGAGCACAGCCATGGCGCGGTGTTGGCCGTCAACAATAATGAACGCGGCGCGTTGCCGATTATAGTTAAGACGCGCTAGTGGGGTAAGTTCGCCACCCCATTCAATCCGTTCAAAATCAAACAGATTGCCGTAATGCTCAACCGATGCGCCTTGAGCCGCCCGAGCGGGATAAAAGGCTTCAATTCCGGATCCAACCTGCTGTCGCGGGACAATTACGGCGAGAATCGGTGGAAAGAACTTTGCCCTATTTCCGGATTCGCCAAGCAGATAGGGGATGAGGTCTTGCGCGACGCGCGAGTCGTCCAGCTCTCGTTGTAAGAGTTCATCAAAACTCAATTCTTCAACATTGAAGACCTCGCGCCAAGGCTTCATTTGGGATGCCAACTCGCATTCCCACGTGCCATCGTTCCCGGGCCTGATTTTCGTGAGAAGATATCTGGCACGAAGGGTATTTGAGCCCTCCCCAATTGTAAATTCCCCAAAGGATCCGAAAACGGGAGTTTTTGGGACGCTGAACATTGTTGACATCGGTTTATCTCCTACCGCAAATTGGATCGGCAAGGATCTGAAGAATTTGTTCCAAGTCTCGCAGGTTATCCGGAGCCTCAATTGGAAAAACACAAACTACTAGTTCGTTTGGTGCGATGCCCTTGACTCTTGCGTTGAGTGGAAACGAATGGTTTAAATCACACTGATCTTGCCCTTCCTCCACTGCTGCATCGGGATGCTGTTCAAGGTAGCTGCTTACCTGCGCATCTGTTTCCCAGAGTTGCGTCAAGGCATCGTAGTGTTCCTTCACCCTCCGAGATAAGTTTCGGGAAATTCCGATATAGAGAGGTGTTGCAAAGTAGGGCACCATCGCATTTTGAAGCAAGGATTTGATGAGTTCGCCGCCATCGGTAACTATCTTTGCAACAACCTGGTCTGCAGGTTGGCGTTCGGCCCCGTGGAGAACATCAACCTCGGATTCCGCTGTCCAGATTACCCGATATCGCATAGCAATTTCGGTTTTCACGCGAAACGGAGTCTTTATCAAATGTCCAAGAATGGCAGGGACGTTGTTTCCAGATGCTTGTGGACGATAATACCACGCGTAAATACCGGGGAGTTCCGGTGCCTCCACGATTCCGCTTCCTTGAAACTCAGCTATTTTCATGTAGACACCTTCATTTGTGACAGATTAGACTTGAACTGTAAGAAACAATAGTTATGATAACATATTTCAAAAGCACTTGTCAAGTCAAATGAACGTGCTTCCCGCGAAATGTGGCTATAAACCTTTCGCCTGCCCTTCGAGAAAATCTCGCGCGGTTTCGTAAATATCGTCTTGTTCCGAACGCGTGGGATGATGCCGGGTGAGCTGCACCATATCACACGTATGAAGAATTTCGCCGATGTAGTCGAGCTGGCTATCGGTGAGCGCGGCTGCGACATCGGCTAAGATCTTTGCCGTTGTCGTCTCATGCACCTTTATCTGGTATTTCTCGCCGAGATACTGCAGCATCAGGCACGCAATGCTGGCATAGTAATCACGAATCGCAGTATCGGCGCGCTTGTAGAGGGCAAACTCTAACGCTTCTAACGCGCTTGCTTCCGGGGTGTCCGCCTGCGTGTGCGCGCGCCGCGGTTGAGGAACGCGCCCCTCAAATCGCGAGGGCTCCTGTCTTCGGTTTCTGTGCCGCGCCCATGCATAGACGGCCGTCGCAACGAAAACGAGGATGAGCGTCGGCAGCAGCACTCCGAAAACCGGTCCGAAGATGTCTGAGAGATGAAACGGGAAGCCTGCAAGATGCCCAGTGTCGCCTGCGGCTTGCGTCTGAAACCCGACGAGTGCCAGATATGGGTTTACAAGTTTCTTTCTAATCGTCATTGCAGAGTCCATATTCTTTCGCCTTCCGTTGGATTGTTCGCCGGCTGATTTGGAGGATTTTCGCCGCCTTGACCTTATTATTATCCACATATTCCAGCGTGGCGCGGAGCACTTCCCGGTTAATCTCGTCAAGGGACATGCCGATTTCTACGTTGAGACTGGGCGGGCCGCCGGTGTGCGAGCGCGCTGCTGTCTGCAGCGTCGGCACGGAGACGATGTTTGACATCATCACGCCCGTCGCCTTGAGGATGCGTTCCGGCAGGTCTGCCTGTTGCAAGCGGGTGTGCGTGGACATGACGACGAGTCCCTCAATGCAATTTTTCAATTCGCGCACGTTGCCGGGCCAGTCGTATTTCATCAAGGTTCGGATGGCCTCTGGCGTGAGTGTTATCCGCGGTTTCTTGTTTTGTCGGCAAAATTCCTGAAGGAAATCCTTCACTAGCAGCGGGATATCCTCCATCCGTTCCTGCAGTGTCGGTAGATGAATAGGGATGACGTTGAGCCTGTCGTAAAGGTCTGGTAGGAAGTATCCCTCTTCGCAGGCGCGTTCCAAATCGCTGTTGGTTGCACAGACGACTCGCACGTCAACTTTGATTATTTTTGAGCCGCCGACGCGTTCAAATTCGCGTTCTTCGAGGACGCGTAGGAGGCGCGCCTGATTGGATAAACTCAGTTTTGAGATTTCGTCAAGGAACAGTGTTCCGCCGTGTGCGAGTTCAAATCGTCCTTTCCGTTGATAATATGCGCCGCTAAACGAGCCGCGTTCGTGTCCAAAGAGTTCCGATTCGGCGAGGTTTTCGTTGAGTGTTGCGCAGTTAAAGGCGATGAGTGAACCGCGGCGCAGGCTGCGATGGTGTACTGCCCGTGCGACGAGCTCCTTGCCGGTGCCGCGCGCACCGTAGATCATCACCGTCGCGCTTGTCGGTGCGATTTGGGTAATCATCTCGCGGACGCGGCTGATTTGCGGCGATTTTCCTGTCATGCGGCGCAGGCCTTCCTGTTCGTCGATTTGCGATTGCAGCTGCCGGTTTTCAAATGCGAGTTGTTGGTTTTGAAGCGTTCGCTGTAGCAGTGCTTTCAAGTGAACCGGATTGACAGGCTTCGGCAGGAAGTAGGTGCCTTCGTGTGCTGTCATCGCCTTGATGCCGATGTCGGTTTCCAACACATTTGGTGCGGTAATGAAAAGGATACCGACATCGGGGTGTTGCTGCGTTGCGGCTTCCAAGAGAGCCAAGCCGTCAATCCGTTCTGCCTTCAGTGGTGCGATGAGGATATCTATTTTTTGGTATTCGATTTGGTGAAACGCCTGATACATGTTGTCTTTGACAATGAGGCGAAGTCCTTCACCGCTGAGCGTTTGACAGACTTGGGCGCGCTGCCGCCGGTCTGCATCGACTATCAGCACGGTTTTCTGAGCGTTCATGTTTCTGTTGCCTTTATCTCATGATGATAAGGACATTATACGCTATCTATTACGGCGTGTCAAGGAAAATCTTGCTTAAAATTGTGAATTTGCGTAGACTCTAAGAAAGATTTGAGGATGCGCTGCTAACGCGCTAACATGAGACGATTTTTCTAAGGCCTTGACAGGCATGATTGGCAGGAGCCGGTGCTTCTGCAGACCCAACTCAGGGGCGTTCCCCCTACAGATTGGTATTATGGAGGTTCATAAGGAAGGTGATTGATGGAGAATAAACGAAAGTCGCTATATAGACTCGGCAGTATCACGAGTATCTTGAGTGGGCTCCTCGTGGTGCTCGCAAGTTGTTGGATTCACTTTAACGGCGTGTCTGGTTTCCCCTCTCTGGAGGCGGGGCAGGTGCTTGATGGCACGCTCAGCGTTTTGCACGGTATTGATGTCGTGACGCTGATGTTGCTTGTGCCGCCGGTCGCGGCAGGGTATGTGCTTCTCCGTTCTGAAGCGTACGTCCAAAGTCTGCTAGGAACGCTGTTCGCGTTGCTCTGGCTGGGTGTTGAGTTGTTAGGCCACTGCGCGTTGACGGCACCGCTTCAGACGTTAGCGGAATTCATGGCGGCCCCGGAAACCGAATCAATAGGGCAGGCTCTCTACGCGCTCTGGGCAGAATGGGCAGAGGCACTCCTGATGACAGGCACCTTCTTGTGCGTTTTGACAACGTTCTGCTACGGGCTCGCGCTCAGGACGTGGGGGAATGCTGTTGCCGCGTATCTCTTCCTCCTCTGCGCGATTGCGTTTCCAATCGGTGCCTTGCTTGGACTGGCCATTGAGTTGCACGTGCTTATCCGCGGCGTTGCGTTTATTTTCTTCGGGGGTGTCCTCTGGCGTGCCACACAGGTGGACGATGACGATGAGTTGGGTTCGGTGGAACTCTAACCGGCGGTAGGCGTGCTTTCAAAGCGCGCCTACGGCTCAGGGCCCTGGGACCCAATTCACCTCTACCGGTGCTGCCTAATCTTCGTCGTTGAGGAGCCGTTCTAACTCCGCCAAGATGTCAGCTTCATCGCTATCCACGCTGTCATCGGCATCGGCATCGGCATCGCTATCCGCTGCGTTTTCGCCGGTGTTGAGAGATTCCATGTCGGCGCGGAAATCAAGGAGGTTGCTGAGGTAGCGTTCGCGCGTGACGTTCTCTGCGTCGGCGTGTTCTTCGCGGAGACATTCGCCGCAAAATTCGCCCATTTTCTGGATGCCTGCGTCGATGTGCTGCAACGCCGCCGCCGTATCGTCCTGTTGCAGGCTTAGCTCGGCTTTGGCGATGCTGTTCATCATCAGCATGTAGCCTTTATACTGATAGCTCTGCCATGCGATTTCGGGTGGTGCGTATTCGCGCGCCATCATCGTAACGGCGAGGTTTGTGTCGGTGTCGCGTTTGACATTCTCCCACCGTTTGATGCCGGCGAACAGCAAATAGCGGTTATAGCGGAAGAAAGATTCCTCGAAGAGCGTCTGCCATTCTTCAGGTTCCAGTTCAAATCCCTCGCCGGTGCCGTGTTCTTCTTCATGTGCCTCCAACTTCGCGCGAAAGTGCTCGTAGTAGGAATCTTTGCCGTGTGGCCGCAGTCCATCGGGGCGGCCGGTAGCGTAAACACGCGAGACGGTGAAGGCGTTCGGTTGGACGATAATTACCTCCCGGCCATCTTCGATTTGCAAAAATCGGATAGGATGTTCGATGTCAAGGTTGAGCACTTCGAGAATTCTGTCAAGTGCTTGGACCCAGCGGGTATTTCTTTCAAGGCTTGCATCGTTTGCCATGGTGTGTTTCCTCTCGACATGAATCTCCCGTATACGGGAGACAAATGCCTTATCAAAATGTGCCGGTAGGCGCGGTTTGCAACCGCGCGTACGGGATGCGTGCTATAAATAATAATCCTGCAGGGGTGCGACAGAAATATCGCCGCGTTGCAGGGCATCAATCGCGTTTACCGCTGCCGCTGCGCCGGGAACGGTAGAGAAAATCGGGATGTCGTGTTCTATGGCCATCTGCCGGATGAGCAGTTCGTTCGGCCGGTGCAAATCGCCGGTAGGCGTGTTGATAATCAGTGCGACGGCGTGGTTTTTGATATAATCGTGAATTGTCGGCCGCCCTTTGCCGATGCTGAAGACGAGCTCTGCCGCCATGCCGTTGCGGAGCAGCACTTTCGCTGTGCCGTGTGTCGCGATGAGCTCGAACCCCATATCATACAACTTTTTGGCGATGAAAATAATCGCGCGTTTGTCCTTATTCCGCACACTGATAAACACCTTGCCGGCGAGCGGGAGCGTGTAGCCGCACGCCTTTTGTGCTTTCGCGAACGCACGCGAGACATCGGTATCGATGCCCATGACTTCCCCCGTGGACTTCATTTCTGGCCCGAGGCGAGAGTTCGCGCCGGGGAAGCGGTTGAAAGGGAAGACAGGGACCTTCACGCTGAAATAAGTCGGCTCAATTTCCTGCGTGAACCCGAGCGCGTCTAGCGTTTTGCCCGCCATCACGCGCGCCGCCAATTTCGCCAGCGGCACCCCGATGGCTTTGCTCACGAACGGGATGGTGCGCGAGGCGCGCGGATTCACCTCCAATACATAAATCTCATCGTTTTTGATGGCGTATTGCACGTTCATCAGGCCGCGCACGCGGAGTGCCTTGGCGAGGGAGTAGGTGTACTCCTTGAGTTGCATAATCTGCTCATCGACGAGGGTGTGGGGGGGCAGCACGCAGTCGCTGTCGCCGGAGTGGACACCCGCTTCTTCAATATGCTCCATTATCCCGCCGATGACGGTGCGGTTTCCGTCGGAGATGGCATCCACGTCCACTTCAATCGCGTCCTCAAGGTATTTGTCGATTAGCACGGGATGCTCCGGCGAGGCTTGCACGGCGGAGTGCATATAGTCCTGAAGCAGTTCTTCATCGTAAACAATCTGCATGGCGCGGCCGCCCAGCACATACGAGGGCCTGACGATGACTGGATAGCCGAGTGCGGCGGCGATAGGTGCAGCTTCCGCGCTAGAAGTCGCCGTGCCGTTCGGCGGCTGCTTGAGCCTGATGGTGTCTAGCACCTCTTTGAAGAGCCGCCGGTCTTCCGAACGGGCGATGTCTTCGGGGCTTGTTCCGATTATCGGCACGCCTGCGGCTTTCAGTGCCATCGCGAGGTTCAACGGTGTCTGTCCGCCGAACTGGACGATAACCCCTATCGGTTTCTCCTTGTCATAGATATTCAGCACATCTTCACAGGTGAGGGGCTCAAAGTAGAGCCGGTCGGAGGTGTCGTAATCGGTGCTGACGGTTTCGGGGTTGCTGTTCACCATGATGGTTTCGTAGCCATCGGCTTTGAGTGCCATTGCGGCGTGGACACAGCAGTAGTCAAATTCGATGCCTTGTCCGATGCGGTTGGGTCCGCCACCGAGGATCATGATTTTCGGTTTGTCCGTGGGATGCACCTCATCTTCACTTGCACAAGTGGAATAGTAGTAAGGGGTTTGTGCCTCAAATTCGGCTGCGCAGGTATCCACAGTCTTGAAGGTTGCCTCCACCCCGAGTTGCTTACGGATGTGACGGATTTCGTGTTCTGTGCTGTCGTAGATGTCGGCGAGCTGCCGGTCGGAAAATCCGAATTGTTTGGCGCGACGGAGCAGCGTTACGTCATATTCCCCGTAGCGCGAGGCGGGCCCTCGTCCGCCGTTCCGCGATGCATTTTGGGTTAACTCCTGCTCAAAATCGACGATTTCCTTGAGGTTGTAAAGGAAAAACAGATCGATGTGGGTATAAGCGTGGATTTCTTCGAGGCTCATCCCGTGTTTGAGCGCGGATTTGATGTAAAAGATGCGCTCGACGTTCGGCACCGTTAATTTGCTAGAGAGCTCGGAGAGCGGGAGTTTCTCAAGCGGGTGGTTGTCAAACCCGTGCCAGCCGTTCTCCAACGAACGCAGTCCTTTCTGGAGTGCCTCTTTGAAAGTGCTGCCGATGGACATCGCCTCGCCTACCGATTTCATCTGTGTTGTCAAGGTCTCATCGGTGCCTTGGAATTTCTCAAATGCCCACCGCGGGATTTTGACGACGACGTAATCGATGGTAGGTTCAAAGCAGGCGGGTGTTTCAGCAGTAATATCGTTTGGAATTTCGTCGAGGGTATAGCCGACAGCGAGTTTCGCGGCGATTTTGGCGATTGGGAACCCGGTGGCTTTGGATGCCAGTGCGGAGCTGCGCGAGACGCGCGGGTTCATTTCAATGACGACTTGTTGTCCGGTGCGCGGATTCACAGCGAATTGGATATTAGAGCCGCCCGTGTCTACCCCGATTTCCCGGATGATTTTGATGGCGGCATCCCGCATTTGCTGATATTCCCGGTCTGTCAGCGTTTGGATGGGTGCGACGGTGATGCTATCGCCGGTGTGGACACCCATAGCATCGACGTTTTCAATGGAGCAGATAATAACGACGTTGTCGGCACCGTCCCGCATTACCTCCAACTCAAATTCCTTCCAACCGATGACAGATTCTTCGATGAGGAGTTCGTTAATCGGGCTGAGTGCGATGCCGGCGGCTACCATTTTCTGGTATTCTTCAATGTTATAGGCGATGCCGCCGCCGGTGCCGCCGAGGGTAAACGCGGGCCGGATGATTGCCGGGAAGCCGATTTTCTCCACGAGGGTTAACGCCTCTGCAACGGTGCGCGCGATGCCGCTTTGTGGTACCTCTAACCCGATCTTTTGCATCGCCTTCTTGAAGAGTGCCCGGTCTTCCGCTTTCTGAATGGCTGGCAATTTTGCGCCGATGAGTTCTACGCCGTATTTATCCAGCACGCCGGCTTCGGCGAGTTCGACAGAGACGTTGAGCGCGGTTTGCCCGCCTAACGTCGGCAGCAACGCCTGCGGCCGTTCCTTCGCGATGACGAGCGCCACGGTGTCAGCGGTGATAGGTTCAATGTAGGTGCGATCGGCGAAGTCCGGGTCTGTCATGATTGTTGCAGGGTTGCTGTTGACTAGCACGAGCTGGTAGCCTTCCTCTTTGAGTGCCTTACACGCCTGCGTGCCGGAGTAGTCAAATTCGCATGCCTGCCCGATGATAATCGCACCGGAACCGATAATTAAGATTTTTTGGATGTCTGTCCGTTTTGGCATTTTGTGTTATGTTTATCCTCAAAGGATGCCCTTAGTCCATCTACGTGCCGTAGGTGCGCAGCGGCTCGCGAGGGGAACCCTCGGCGATTAGTGATCGCCGGGCCCTCGCGCTACGTGCCGGCGCGGCGGCATCGAGACCGGGAGGTCTCTCCTACAAGCTACGTGCCGGCGCGGCTATCCTCCATCATCTGCGTAAACTTTGAAAACAGATAACTTGCATCGTGCGGCCCGGGGGCGGCTTCAGGGTGATACTGCACCGAGAACATCGGCGCGTCCCGATGCCGTATTCCCTCAAGCGTGTCATCGTTTAGATTGATATGCGTCACGTCAACGTTGCTCGGTAGCGAATCGATATCCACGCAGAATCCATGGTTTTGGGCGGTGATTTCCACGTGTCCGGTCTCTACCTGTTGGACGGGTTGATTCGCGCCGCGATGCCCAAACTTCAATTTATAGGTTTTCCCGCCGAGGGCGAGTGACAGCAGTTGGTGCCCTAAACAGATGCCGAAGAGCGGCTTTTTACCTATCAATCTCTGTATCGTCTTGATGGCATAGTCTAACGGGCTCGGGTCGCCGGGGCCGTTGGAGAGAAACACGCCATCTGGCTCAGCGGACAGCACCGCTTCCGCTGTCGTTGTCGCTGGGACAACCTGCACGGCGCATCCGTGCGCCGCAAGTTGCCGCAGCATGTTATATTTCACGCCGAAATCGATGGCGACGACGCGATATGTCCCGCGCGAAGTGGACACCTGTCCCTGTCCCTGTTCATGACTATAAGAGCCCGGATGTCCATTCCATGCGTAAGGATTCGGGCACGTGACGCGCTGCACTAAATCGCGCCCGGCTAAGCCGTGCCACGCTTTGGCTTTGGCAACTAGAGATTCTGGGTTGAGTTCTTCCGAGGAGAGACAGGCGTTCATCACGCCGTGGATGCGGAGGCGACGGGTGAGCGCGCGGGTGTCAATTCCCTGAATGCCGATGATGCCGTGCTCCGCCAAGTAGGCATCTAAGCTCCATTGTGAACGCCAATTGCTCGGATACGCGCTGTATTCCCGAACGACAAACCCTTCCACCTGCGGCCGGCTGGATTCAATGTCCGTTTCGTTGCATCCGTAATTGCCGATTAACGGATAAGTCATCGTGACGATTTGCCCTTTATAAGAGGGATCGGTGAGGACTTCCTGATAGCCCGTCATGCTGGTATTGAAGACAACTTCGCCGACGGTTTCGCCCATCGCGCCAAAGGGTTGTCCCTCGAAAACGGTTCCGTCTGCTAATGCCAAAATTGCTTTCATAAAGTGTTCCTTCTGCTGTTCTCGGCGTGACGGCCCTCGCGCTGCATGCCGCAGGGAAGCTGTCGCGAGGGAAACCCTCGCGCTACGGGGCCGCGGTCAGTTTACGGTGACTCCTATCTGCCTTCCCGGAGGGTGAGTTGGGGCCACCCCTTCAATTCCCATCCTCCAAAAGGTGTATTTCGGCTTTTGGAACGGGATGTCGCTGTGTCCACTTTTGCGACTTTATCCAGATCGATGATGGTAACATCCGCTACTGCACCGATGGAAAGCGTGCCCCGTTCGATACCGAGGATCTTCGCAGGGATGCAGGTAAGTTTCGCAATCGCCTCCGATAACGTGAGATGTCCTGCATCAACGAGATGCGTTAAAACGAGCGGCACACACGTTTCCAAACCGATAATCCCGTTGGGTGCTTCTTCCATGCCGAGTGCCTTTTCTTCGGGTGTGTGCGGGGCGTGGTCTGTTGCAATCGCATCGATTGTGCCGTCGCGTAGCCCTTCAATCACTGCGTCACTATCGGTTTGCGTGCGCAGGGGCGGGTGCATCTTGGCGTTCGTTCCCTGTTTTTCCACTTCTGCATCGGTGAGGAGCCAGTGGTGTGGGCATGCTTCGGCTGTGACATGCACGCCGCGCTGTTTTCCTTGCCGCACGAGTTCAACTGCGCCTGCTGTGCTGACATGCAGGATGTGGACATGTCCGCCGGTCAGCTCCGCCAGTAGAATGTCGCGCGCGACGATGATGTCCTCGGCGGCGTTTGGACTTCCCTTTAACTTCAGTTTTTTTGATGTCTCTCCTAGGTTCATCACGGCACCGGCGTTGAGGTGATGCTCTTCGCAGTGGACTAGGACAGGGAAATTGAGTTCCGCGCTCAGTTCCAACGCCTTGCGCATGAGCTCGGCGTTCATGACGGTAACGCCATCATCGCTGATGCCGACGGCCCCGGCGGCAAGCATGCCGCGGATGTCGGTTAACGCCTCGCCGGCGAGATTTTTCGTGATGCTCCCCACCGGGAAGACGTTCGCTGTCGCACGCTTTTGCACGATGCTGTGGAGATGCCGAATCCGTTCGGGTGAATCTGTCACCGGGGACGTATTCGCCATGCAGGCGACAGAGGTGAACCCGCCCGCGCGGGCTGCGTCCGTACCGGTGGCAATCGTCTCTTTATGCTCAAATCCCGGTTCGCGCAGGTGGACGTGCATATCAATTAACCCCGGTGTGACAACCATACCGGTTGCGTCAATGCAGTGACGTTTCTCTGTGCAGTGACGTTTCTCTGTGCAGTGACGTTTCTCTGTGCAGTGACGTTTCTCTGTGGGTGGTTGGCCACCGACTTGCGCGATTTTTCCATCAACGATAAGGATGTCGCCGATTTCATCAATGTTGTTGGCGGCATCGATGATGCGTCCGTTGTGGATAAGCATTTTGTTGTTCCTATTCGCAAATCATGGCGGAATCTACGCCGTGTTCTTCAACGAGTTGCACTCGAACGAACTCTTTGCGGGCAGTCGGTACGTTTTTGCCGATGTAATCCGCGGAGATGGGCAGTTCTCGGTGTCCTCTATCGACGAGTGCGGCGAGTTGTATGGCGGCGGGGCGGCCGAAGTCCATGAGTGCGTCCATGGCGGCGCGAGTCGTGCGTCCCGTATAAAGCACTTCATCTACGAGAATGACTCGTTTGCCGGTGATGTCAAAGGGCAATTCCGTGCTGTTCACCCGAATCTGCGTTTCGTGGAGGTTGATGTCGTCACGATAGAGTGTGACATCAATCGCGCCGACGGCGATGTCCACGTTTTCGATTCGTTCGAGGTTCGCCGCGATTCGGTGCGCGAGGATGTCCCCGCGGCTTTTCACGCCTACCAGCACCAAATCGGCGATGTGCTGGTGATTCCGCTCCAAGATTTCATGGGCGATTCTCATTAAGGCGCGCCGGATGTCTTCGGCGTTCATGACTTGTGCTTTTTCGTGCATCTGTTTGTCCACGTAAAAAAGCCTCCCTCATCAAAAAGCGATGAGAAAGGCAGAATTGGGTAGGTTTCTGTTCAATAGCGGCGGCGTGCCAGCACATACCCTTTTGAAAGGTGGTGGGTTTGGATGCAATGGTGCGCGGCGCGCTGCTGCACGCGTGCGATTTCGGGTGATGCGCGAGGGCAGCGCGCACGTTTGGCTGGCAATGCGAAGGAGCTCCGGCTCCCGAAGTGTGACTGAACATCCTTTTTCCACCTCTCCGGATGGGATTAAAAAGGTCATTTGGATGACTCAGCATTGTGAGGTTTCTGACGCGATTGCGCCGTATGTCACATCTGCTGCGCTGCGAAACTGAAGCGTGATAAAACGCATCCATCCTTATTCCTCTAATTATACCCTATTTGTGTGGGAATTGCAAATTTATTTTCAATTCGTGCTATCACGCCTTTTGTTCCACAGCCTCGCTGCAGAGATGACAAAGTTTCGGCGTAACGGCCCTCGCCCTACGGACGAAGGCGCATTTTAACTGACGGGCCCTTTTCACCGTAGCGCGAGGGCCCGGCGATCACTAATCGCCGAGGGTTCCCCTCGCGAGCGTCCGAACCACACGAAACCGCCCATTTCACCATCGCGCGAGGGAAAACATGTCCCTCGCGAAGCCCCTTGATAGACCGAGGCATGGCGAGGCACAAGACCGCGCTCTACGGACTAAGGGGCATTTTTACTGACGGGCCCTTTTCACCGTAGCGCGAGGGCCTGGCCCTCGCGAAGCCCCTTGATAGACCGAAGCATGGCGCAGCACAGGACCGCGCCCTACGGACTAAGGCATTTTTACTGACGGGCCCTTTTAACCGTAGCGCGAGGGCCTGGCCCTCGCGAGCGTTCACGCGACAAGAAAGACCCCTTTTTACCATCGCGCCAGAAATCGTTCGCGCAAGGCACGGCGCAGCACAGGACCGCGCCCTACGGACTAAGGGGCCCTTTCACCATCGCACGGCGCAGCACAGGACCGCGCCCTACGGACTAAGGGGCCTTTTCACCGCCGCATCGCCAACGTCGCCGCCCATCAAACGCCACTTCCTCGATCTGATAGTAATACGCAACACCCGGCTTCGCTTCAACGAGGGCAATAATAGGTGCCTGTAAGAGATATTGCACCGGCGACAAACTGACGAGAAAATCACACACGCCGCTCAAACCACTTTGGGCATCGACGTTGAATTCAATATCAGACTTTTTGTTTTACCATGGCGGCGAGGATGCCGAGGATTTTGTCACACTGCGAGACCTGGTAAATCTCCCTATCCAGGTGCAACTTCCTTCCCGCCAATCTGAGGAATTGCCAATCTCTGCCTGTCGTGGCAGCACCATAAACACGGGGGATGTCATTCTCCATTTCCGTGTTAAAGCGTTGGGCGGCCACCATTTCGGCGATGCACTGCCCGAGCCCATCTCTCACATTATCTTTCTTCGCTTCAACGAGGGCAATAATAGGTGCCTGTAAGAGATATTGCACCGGCGACAAACTGACGAGAAAATCACACACGCCGCTCAAACCACTTTGGGCATCGACGTTGAATTCAATCCCCGAAAACAGACTGATGCAGTAATCAGTGTTCTCGAGGAGTTCAAACAGCACGCTGGCGACAATGAGTTCGGACTTCGCCTTTTCTGTGCCGATGGCGGCCGCGACCTTGGCCTTTTTCGCCAGTTCCGTTATAAAATGGGGCCGCGGTACTATTGGCTCTATTTGCTGAAAAAGGTCGGCGGATTCAACGATTTCTAGGTGAAACGCTTTCACTGCCGAATCTAACGTAAAGCTGCTATAGGCCATCTGAAATCACCTCGCTGTTCCTGCGGCAATCGTAGCCGCCATTCGTTGCCTTCAGCGTGTCGCCGATTGACTCACGCTTTTTGTTCCACCATGCGGGCGAGGATGCCGAGGATTGCGCCGCACTGCTTGATGTGGTAGATATCCCTGTCAATTTGCAGGTGCCGTTCCTCCAATTTGAGGAAGAGCCACTCGGTGCCGGTGGTGGCGGCACCATAAATGCGGGGGATGTCATTGCCTCTCTCGGTATTAAAGCGTTGGGCGGCAATCATCTCCGCCACACACTGCCCCAGGCCGAATGCCGGTGCATCCCTCTTTGCCTCTACAAGAATGATGACAGGTGCTTCTAAATCAAATTGGTTCGGCGACAGACTCACGAGAAAGTCGCAGACACCGGTGAGCTCATCGTCCGCATTGACGTTGAAGTCAATCCCCGAAAAAAAACTAATCTGCCGGGTGCAGTGCGCGCGGAGTTCAAACAGCACTTCGGCGACAAGGAGTTCCGACTTTGCCTTCTCGGTGTTTATCGCGGCGGCTATTGCCACTCTATCCGCGAACTCTGTGATAAAGTGGGCACGCGGTGTCACGGGCTCTATGTCGGCAAAGATGCCGATAGACTGAGTTTCTTCAAGGTGAAACGTCTTCCGCGCGGTTTCTAGGGTAAAGTTGCTGTACGCCATGATGAAATCCTTTTGCTGCGGTGACAGCGGTGACAGCGGTGACAGCGGAAATCCTATTCACCGCCTCTGACTTGTCATGCTTTTTGTTCTACCATGGCGGCGAGGATGCCGAGGATTTTGTCACACTGCGAGAGCTGGTAGGGATTGATATCTATGTGCAGGGACTGCGCCTCTAATTTGAGGAACAGCCACTCGGTGCCGGTAGTGGAAGCCCCGTAAATGCGCGGGATGTCATTGCCTCTCTCGGCATTAAAGCGTTGGGCGGCAATCATCTCTGCAACACATTGCCCTTGTCCTTGTCTCACGTCAACATTCTTCGCTTCCACCAGGGCGATGACGGGTGCCTTTAAAAGCGATTGCCTCGGCGACAGACTCACTAAGAAATCGCAGACACCGGTGAGTTCGTTGGCCGCATCCACGTTGAAGTCGATGCCGGAAAAGAAACTGATGCGGCAATCAAAATGTTCCCGCAGTTCGACGAGAATGTCGGCGACAATGAGTTCCGACCGGGCTTTCTCGGTGCCAATAGCGGTGGCTAATGCAGTCTTCTTCGCCAACGCCGTGGTGAGATGGGGACTCGGAGCGACAGGGACTGTGGCGGCAAAGAGGCCTGCCGACTCAACGACTTCTAACTGAAACGCTGCTTCCACCGACTCTAAGGTAAAATTGCTGTACGCCATGGGTTCATCTCCAAATCAGACTTTTTGTGCCACCATGCAGGCGAGGATGCCGAGGATTTTGTCACACTGCGAGAACTGGTAGGGATTGATATCTATGTGCAAGCACTGCACCTCTTCATTTTCATTTTACGTATGCCTCACGCACTCTGGAAGTTAAACAATTTTATTATACCTGATTGCAACGTGGAAATCAAGAGGATATTTTTCGCTCAGTCAGTTAAAATGCCCTTCGTCCGTAGGGCGCGGGCCGGTGCCGCGCCAGGCCGCGGTGAAAAGGCCCCTTAGTCCGTAGGGCGCGGTCCTGTGCTGCGCCAGGCCGCGGTGAAAAGCCCCTTAGTCCGTAGGGCGCGGTCCTGTGCCGCGCCAGGCCGCGGTCTGAAGAGGAGATAGCGGTGTACTGGGTTTCGGCGATTTTGATGTAGGTCGAGAGATCGCGAGGGACAGTGGACATCTCTGCAGCGAGGCGGCAGAGATGACAAAGTTAAAGGTAGCGTGCTTACGCGGGGCGACACACGCACGTTTTCTGTAGGCGTGACCGTGACGGCCCTCGCGCTACGGTTAATAAGAGCTTCGCGAGGGGACCCCTCGGCGATTCGCGATCGCCGGGTTTTCCCTCGCGCTACGGTGAAAAGGGCCGCTCTGGACCTGGATGTTGTAACCTAAACCTTGACAAAAACGTTAAAAAATGATAGCATCTAAAAGAATTCACATTTTTAATTTGACAATCGCGCAAAAATGTGGTATAATATTTATGTCATTAATTTAGGGCACGAAATTTAACGCAACTAATAAAGGAGCACGAACGTGAACACTCTATTCCGCGCGGATCACCCGATTCGCCTGCAGATATCTGTGAAAGCGACGCAGCAGCCACCGCGGCTGCGCGCCGTATCCACGTTTGCGTTTGCGCCTCCCGTTGATGATGCCCTAGACCGGATTACCCCCCCCCTTCACTTTACACCGGTTAACCCTTGATAAACTCGGCAGGAAGGGGCTCCGGGGGGATATCCTTGCTCGCAATTCCAACATAAAAAACCGCGCGGTGCATGCGCGCGACTCACATTGCTCCGTGGCAACCGCTCACGTTCGCGTGGACGCGGCTGCCACGGGGCTCTTCGCGTTGCACCGATGGCTGCAACGTCGAGGGCCACCAGCGTTGTTCCGGGGAAATTTCTGTCCCCACTAGGGATATAAAGGGGCAGGATAGCCGTGGGCATTCGCCCACGGTTACCCTGTTTTCTCCGAGACTGCGACACCTGCTGCGCTCCACTGCAATCGGTGGGGCGGAGACGGTATTATCGGGACCCGATGTCCCTCCTACTCTTCATGTTTCCGCCGCAATCGGTGCGGCGGAAACCCCCTATTCATTTTATTTCATTTTTCCAAGAGGAGAATTTTCCTATGAAAAGGCATTCCATTTTTTTCTTATGTTTGCTGCTCGTCGTCGGGATAGTTTCGATGCTCGGCATACCGATAGACGCACAAGCCGTAGAATCAGTAGCTGGCATTAAAATCTACGTGAACCCAGATATGGTAACCAGCATCGCCGATGCTAACTATCCAACCGAGGTGTCGTCGCATACGCCGATACGGGGTACCGTGTGGGGGGGGCCGTACGCGAAACTCGGTACGAGCCACGGCACGCTGAGCGGCGGTACCGAGATTACTGACTCCAACGACCACGATAGCGCAACCCCAGTCACGGCGCGTGCGGGGGATATCATCGCGATTGCGCTTCATCTACAGAATGTAAGGATCTGGTTCGCAACGTTAAACTTCCCTGGTTTTGATGCGGCCGGGTTGGCAGTACCAACGGATCTGACAAATAACCCAGGCGGGATTAAACAGTCACCGACTCCTAACGTCTACTTGGAAGGCAGCTCACAGAGTTGGCTCAGTCCAGTACTTGCAAATGCTACCGCTGTCTACGTCTATGAGGTGAAGAATGGCGACATTGATACCGACGGTGGGTGGCTTGAGTCTTCAACAACGGCTACCCCTTTTTCTAATAACCGATGGCCAGTGCAGAATCAAGGGACGATCGCGTTTGACACTACAGGTGTCAATTATCCCGTAGTGTACGGGAAGCGCCCGGCACTGATAACAACAGATGCATCGACAAGCACTTACGCGGTGCAGTTTGTTCCTGGTACCGCGCCCCAGACCGGCAAGTCCCGCTATCACAAGGTGCGCCAAGATTGTCTCCGCTATCACAATCACTACGGTGCCGAGTACACGGGATACTGCGATTTGGTGGGAACTGATGGCTGGGCCCTTCCTACCGGGGCTAACCCTGTGACTTTGGCGAATAGTCCGACCGTCGGCTATTACAGGGCAGGCGATGTCATGCAAATTCGGATGACGTTTGATGAAAACGTCATTGCCGACGCAGGTGTGACGCTGAAGACGCACCAGTCGTTCAAAACCGGAACCGGAAGCGGACCGGAAACGCTGTTTACACTCACCAATGCGGATCTGACTGGAGATGCAATGCTCACCTTCCAATACACCGTGCAAGTGGGAGATCGGGTGTTCGATGGCATCTATCTTGACGACAGTATGTGGCATAATGCCCGTTCCGGTAAGTGGGAGGTAAATGGTCAGGGTCAGTGGCTTCCCGCAGCGCAGCAGAAGCACATAAAAAACGCGGCTGGCTACACTTTTGATTATGGTACGTGGTTTCAGCACGATATTGAATTGGAGTTTCGGAGGTTTCTGATTCAGGATGATTCAATTGACAACACGTGGCAAGGCCCCAACAATTGGAGAACGATTACGAGTTATCGAAGTTGGGAGCGGCCCCTCCCTCTTGCCGGTGCGAAGGCCGCTGCCTACGCCCAGGCAGTCGTCAGGCACCTTGTGGATACCCTTCCGCCGACGGTGTGGATTCCCGGCTTGATAAAGAATGGGGAGACGCACACCGAGGATCGACTCAACGCGATAGTCAACCTGGATTCCAGTGCATCTGGGTTGCCTGTGACAGATTTTGCGGCAGGGACTACGGAATCGGTGTCGCAGGGCGGTGCGTTTGAAGTTGAATTCCGCTTTACGAACCATCACTCTGAGACGGGTGCCATCGCCGAGGAAATCGGTACGACGTTTGGCGCGGAGGACATTGTCTTCAGCGATGCCGATGGAAATTCGCTGGATTGGACGGTTGATGCCCCGGTTTACATTGGGCTCGACCATCGTGCATTACAGAATTACTCCGGAGACGCTGGGCACAGTCCCGGTGATGCGAAGAATTCGGCATCGTTCTTGGTTTACAAAGCGCGGATTACGCCCGCCGCTGGTTTTAGGGGCGATGTGACGATTCAGGTGCCCGCGGGTGCCACGCAGGACATTGCGGGCAACGGGAATCTGGTATCGAATACGTTAACAGTGCCGGTGGACAGCGTGGTGGGTACGCCGGAGATTGTTGCGCCCCCCGCGGGTGTCTATACCGCCGGAGATAAGATTGAAGTGTCGGTGACATATACCCAGGAGAATCTGCGGTATGAAGGGGCCAACCTGCCGTATCTGGTGGTGTATCTGGGTGAACAGGTGTTAGCGAATGCGCGGCATGCTGTTTGGACAGCGGCGGAAGACACGAATTCGACGAAAGTGACGTTTGCGTATACGGTGGCAGCCACGGACACGGTGGCAGAGACAGTGCGTGCTCCCTCTGTCGAGATACAGGTGCCGGAAGGGACGACGTTGCTGTCTGAGCAACAGCGGCAGTCTGGGACAGCAGTGCCCGCGATGGGTTCTGGTGCTGCGCCGGCCTCGGTGCCGGCGGCGGCCCCGGGGGGTTCGCCTGTCGTCCGGGAGACACCGGTTATACCGTTTGTGCCGTTTTTCCCCGAGGAGACTTCGCCGAAGGCTGCTGCCTCCGAGGTGCCTCGCAGTCCGATTGTTTTTAACGAGTTCGGCAATGGCAGCGGTGCTGCAAATGACTGGCTGGAACTCCGCAATGTCACGGGTTCGGCGGTATCCCTGAAAGACTATGAGCTCTCGGTTGTGGCCGATGGGGAAAAGGAAGATACATCGCTTGTCGTTTTCGCGGATGTGAGCGTGCCGGCGAATGGGCTGCTGTTGCTGGTGAGTACCTCGCCGGACAAAACGTCTCTCGCTGGTGGCGATGATATTGCCACTTCCGATGTAGAGCACAAAGGTTCGCCGCATCAGTATCTCGTTGCCTCGGGCCTCGCGTTGCCGGATGATGGGCAGTTCCTGTTGATTCTGCGGAACGCGAAGGAGAAACTCGGTATGAACGAGGCATTTGTTGATGTCGCCGGTGGCGGTGGCAGTGACACGGATGCGTTCGTTCGCGAGCAGACGGGTGACTATGATACATACGTGTGGCCGTTGCAAGTGCTACAAGCTCCCGGTGGTGATACCGAAGGGGCCCTCGGCTCTGGTAAGGTCTGGCAGCGCGCGAAAGCGGATATTGTGGGTTACCACAAAGATGCCTGGGCAGAAGCGGCCTTCACCGGTATCGGCTATGATAGGAATGTTTCCAAGTCTGCTGCCACCGCTGGCACGCCGGGGTATCCGAATGGTGCCGTGAAAACGGCAGCAGCCACGCCGAAAGGCAGTATCACTATCAGCGAAATCATGTTTGATTCGGGTGATCGGAGATTGCCGCAGTGGATAGAGCTGTATAATAAATCTAAAACCGAGGCACTCAATCTGAACCGGTGGGAACTGGAGTTCCAGAATGTGGATTCGGAAGATTTGGTAGGGCGGCCGATTGTGGCGTTGACGCTGCAAGAGAAGGTGATTCAACCGAATCAGACGCTGCTGATTGTTGCGGGGCCGGCGCGTGCATCGTCGGCGGATGTTTTCCCGGCCGATAGGGTTTACAACCTGTTGGCATTGCATCAGCGGAACCTGCGTATCAAGCGTGCGCAGGATACGTTCCTGAGCGCGGAAGGGTTCTACCTGAAGTTGACAGATAGCAACGGTAACCTCGTAGACGAAGTCGGCAACACTGATGGCAATCGTCGGACGAAAGATGCGCCGGCGTGGGCGTTACCGGTGAGTGCCGAGGAAGGTGTTCGGAGTTCGCTGATTCGGCGTTACGACAACGGCGTGGCGCGGAAAGGGAAGGAGCGTGCAAGTTGGGCTCTAGCGGCGAACGTCAAGCGACTCGCTGTGTCAGACCTCCACTATGGGCATGCTGAGGATATCGGCACGCCGGGGTATCGCGCTGGCGGTGCCTTGCCGGTGGAATTGTCAAGTTTCACCGTGGCGCGCACGGAGGCAGGTGCGGTTGTCGTGACGTGGACGACGGAGTCCGAAGTCGACAACGCTGGTTTTAACCTGCGCCGCAGCGAAAAACGTGACAGTGGTTTCACGCTGCTGAATGCTGCGTTGATTGCGGGTGCTGGCACAACGGGTGAACGTCAGACGTATACGTTTACGGATACGTCGGCGAAGCCGGGTGTTGAGTACTACTACCAGATCGAGGAGGTCGCGTTTGATGGGCGGCCGGCGACGTTAGCGATGCGTATGTTGCGGGGGCCTGTCTCTGCGGCAAATCGGATGCTGACGACGTTCGGTGCTCTGAAAAAGCAGGCGAAATAGATGGAGGGCGGGGGTTGTCCCTCGCCATGTAGAAAACGGCCGTGGCCCCTTGGGGCTGCGGCTGTTTTTTCGTGCGCGATGGTAAAAAGGGCCCCTTCTACCGTAGGGCGAGGGCCTGTCCCTCGCCATGCTGCGGTTAAAAGGGCCCCTTAGTCCGTAGGGCGCGGTCCTGTGCCGCGCCATGCATCGGTCAATCGAGAGAGATCGCGAGGGACAGTGGACATCTCTGCAGCGAGGCGGCAGAGATGACAAAGTTTCGGCGTGACGGCCCTCGCGCTACGGTGAAAAGGGCCCGTCAGTGAAAAGGCCCTTAGTCCGTAGGGCGCGGTCCTGTGCCGCGCCATGCTGCGGTTAAAAGGCCCTTAGTCCGTAGGGCGCGGTCCTGTGCCGCGCCAGGCACCGGTCTGTAGAGAAGAGGGCCGAAGTCCCGGGGCTTCTGTCGTTTTTTGTGTAGGTCGGTAGATCGCGAGGGGAACCCTCGGCGATTCGCGCTCGCCGGGCCCTCGCGCTACGGTAAAAGGGCCTTTCTTGTTGCGCGGGGCTTCGCGAGGGACAGGCCCTCGCGCTACGGTGACTAAAAACGCTTCTTAAACCGTAGGGCGCGGTCCTGTGCCGCGCCATGCATCGGTCTGTAGAGAAGAGGGCCGAAGTCCCGGGGCTTCGGCCGTTTTTCGTGTAGGTCGGTAGATCGCGAGGGACAGGCCCTCGCGCTACGGTAAAAGGGGCTGTTTGGGAGGTCGGTAGATCGCGAGGGGCACCCTCGGCGATTCGCGATCGCCGGGTTTTCCCTCGCGCGACGGTGAAAGGGGCCTTTTTCGCGCGACGGTAAAATGGCTATAGGGCATTAAGATAATCATCCGATATGTATACTTTTCGGCAAAAAGTATACATATCGCGCTTTTGGCGCGTGCTTGTCCCGTGCATCGTCGTCAAATCGCATTGCAATGCAATCCAGAAATCAGTTGAAAAAAACTCCGGTCTTTGCTAATATAGAGGCGTTTAGGTTTGACAGAGGCACCGCGGTCTGTAATCCTTTGTAATGCCGTAAATCCTCTCATCCTGCAAATCCTGATTTAGACAAAAGGTGAAATTGATGAGAAAAAATACCTTTCGAGAGTTATTGAACGCCGATAAACCTACTGTCGGCACGCACATCCACACGACGTGGCCCTCCATCGTGGAGGCGATTGGCCACACGGGGATGTATGATTACGTTGAATTCGTCGGTGAATATGGTCCGTTTGACCTGCATGATTTGGACAACTTGTGCAGGGCGGCGGAGCTGCATAACATTTCGACGATGATTAAAGTAGACCAGGAGCCGCGCGGCTTCATCGCGCAACGCGCTATCGGCTCCGGCTTCCAGAGTGTGCTTTACGCGGATTGCCAAAACGTTGCAGATGTGAAGGAGTGCGTTCGCATTACGCGTGCCGATACACCCGAGGATGGCGGCAGTTATGGTGTCGCAACGCGCCGATTTTCTTATATGGGATACGGCGGCAGTCTGGATTACATTCAGGCCCTGCGCGATGTTGTCGTCGTCATCATGATTGAGAAGAGCGGCACTGTTGAGAACCTTGAGGAGGTGCTGTCGGTTGAAGGTGTTGACATGATCCAGTGGGGCGGCGCGGATTATTCGATGAGCATCGGTATGGCGGGCCAGCGCGGCGCGCCGGAAATCCGGGCGGCGGAGCGAAAAGTCTTTGAGACAGCGATAAAGATGGGTGTTCCGCCGCGCGCGGAGATTGGCAGTGCCGATGGCGCGCGGCAGTATTTGGATATGGGCGTGCGGCATTTCTGCATCGGCACCGATATCTCGATTCTCTACAGTTGGTGGCGCGAGCACGGCGATGGGTTGCGGAAGGCACTTGAGGGCCACTAACCCCAAAACCGTTAGGCGCGCTTTCAACGCGCGCCTAACGGCCCGTGGTGTATCAGCGCGCCTACAGCATCGCCTGCATCCGTTCTGCAACCCATGCCACGGCGACATCAATCATCGCCTGGCCCTTTTCGGCGGTTGCTACCTTGGCTTGGTGATGATACTCCCGGTCTGCCGTGGCTTGCCCGGTATCGGAGATGGTGAGTTTCGCGCTGTCGTAAGCCACGTCGTTCCAATCCACATTTTCGGGGAAGGCGGCGAGTGCGAACGCTGTCTCGAACTCCGCTGCATGCCCAGGGCAGATGCCGGATTCCATCTGTTCCTGCACCAGCTCCTCGCTGTATGCTTCCCAGTAGGAGTGATACGCGAGGTTAATGCCGAGTCTCTGGCGGAAACCGTCCAAGCGTTCCTGCACGGGTGCCGAATTGCCGGCGTGTCCGTTGACAATTAAGATATTATGGATGCCGTGCCGGCGCATGCTGTCGGCGACATCGTAGAGCACTTCGCCGAAGACTTCGGGGCGCAGCGTCAGTGTGCCCTTGTGTTCCATCCAATGTTCGGATACGCCAATCGCCAGCGGTGTTGTGACGATAACCTGCGGAAACAGCTTCTCCGCCGCCAATCTGGAGACGTAGACGGCGCTTTGCGTATCGTGATACATCGCGAGATGTTCGTTGTGTTGCTCTGTGCTGCCGGTGGGAATAATCGCGCCTTTGAGGGTGCCGGCATCGAGTGCCTCGCGGATATAACGGCGTTGGTTTTCCCACAGGAGCACGGATTTGATGTGAGACATGGTTTGTCCTCCATTATCGGGGGCGCGGGTGGCTCTAGAAATCCACCCTATAAACATACTGTTAATGAGAATCTGTCCTTACAACATTTTACGGATAGCCGCGATGCCTACCTCCATCGCATCCTGGGCTGGCGGCAGGTATTCCTGCAGGCTTTCCCAGTCATATTCGTTCTGCTGTGTGTCGCTGTTTTTGAACAGGATTTTGGTGCCGTAGTCTCGGATTTCGTTGAGCGTCCATTCGTAGATATAGAGTCCGAAAATATCGGCGTGTAGCGTTGCGGGATGGCGTTTCAAATATGCGTCCAAAACTATCTCAAACCGTTCGCCTGTGAAAGAAACCAGGTCCTTCTCAGGTGGGCCGAGGCATGCGCCATCCCAGTCAATCAGGTGCAATCGATTGTCAGCATCAAGAATGAGATTCCCCGGTGTCGCGTCGCCGTGTGTGATGCAAAAAGGCGTTTGCAGTGCTTCTGCTGAACGCCCGAGGCTGTCGTATCTCGCCAGGGTTTGCAGGACAGCGGCGCGATGCTGAGAGATTGCTTCAAGCAGTTGGCGTTGGTATCGGTTTTGACACGGTGCTCCTTTCTCGGCGGCCTTGAGCACGGCGAAGAGTTCGTGTCGTAGGGGCAAGTCATACGTTGCTAGGGTGAGCGGAGGGACGGGCCCCTGGGGTTCAGGTTCGATTGCCGCTGTGCTGCCGTGAACCTTGGCGAGCAATTCGCCACATTTTGCCAATTCGGTATCCGCAAAATCTTCTCCGATTTTCCACAGTTCCCATCGGCTTTTGCCCTCAATGAACGGAAACAGGGAGACGCGGAAATCGTGCCACGCGAGACTCAGCGCGCCGTTTTGCGTTTTCAAAGGCGCAACCACTTCGGAGATGCCGCACCGCTCTCGCAAGTGCGATGCGATGCGCAAAGATGCCTCCGACACGGAAGTTGCGGCTTTGGCAAAATACTTCCCTGTCGCGCCCGGAAGATTGCGTCTACCAGATGTTTCTGCCGTGGCGATGTAGCCGTAACTATCTTCGCCTTCCGGTAGAAAAGTTAAGGCGTGTAGATTGAGGGCGTATGCTGCGTTGAGCAGGTTTTTTAATTTGGTTTTGTCAAAAGTGTTGTCAACTTTCATGAGTTTTCATTTCTCTTGCGCGAAAGCGGGTTTTAGTGTATCATAGCCTATCGTGGAGGCGCGCCGCTGCTTTAAGGGTGCCATTGCAAAGTATAGCATTTTTCGTATCAGTTGTCTATGAAAAATTCAGAGCCGTTCAGTTCTCAAATGTTCGCCATAACAAACTGAAACCCGCTGCGCAAAAATTTGAACTTGACTCGATGCATCGGAAAGAGATTTGCATGAACAGACAGACAGAAACAGAAAATCGGAGACAGGGTTTCGTTCAGGCGGGCCTCGCTGTGATAGATTGTGACTTGCACAACCGCTTACCGTCGCTTGAAATGCTCTACCCGTATCTGCCGGATTATTGGTGTGACTATTGCGAAGAGTCCGGCTTCCCTGGGCCCGATGCGAACGATTACCCCAGTGGTGTGCCGCTATCCATCCGCCCGGGGCTCACACTTCCTTCGGAAAATCGTCCGGCCTCCGATTTGGCACTGCTCCGCGGGCACGCGCTTGATGTCTGGGACGTTGAGTACGGCATCCTGACGTGTGCGTATCGCGTGCAGAGCGTCCATAACGAAGACTTGGCGGCGGCATTGGCTTCCGCTGTCAATGATTGGCAGATTGAACATTGGTTGGACCGGGAGCCGCGCCTCCGCGGTTCGCTGATTGTGCCGAGCCAAAATCCCGCGCTCGCAGCCAGAGAAATTGAGCGTCTCGGGGGGCATCCGGGGTTTGTCCAAGTGATGCTGCCGGCACGTTCACAGGCACCCTACGGCAATCGCCGGTATCATCCGATTTACGCAGCTGCTGTGCGGCATCAATTGGTAGTCGGCATCCATTACGGCGGTGCGCCGGGACTTCCGCCGACTTCTGTCGGGTGGCCTTCGACGTATTTAGAGGAATATGTCGGCATGGCGCAGGTATTTCAGGCGCAGGTGCTCAGTCTCGTTTCGGAGGGAGCTTTTGATCAGTTTCCGGATTTACGCGTTGTGCTCATAGAAACCGGTGTCACCTGGATGCCGTCGCTCATGTGGCGGTTTGATAAGGAGTGGCGCGGGTTGCGAGGGCTTACGCCTTGGGTCAAACAGCCGCCCTCGGCGTATATCCGGCAGCATGTCCGGATGACGCTCCAACCGATTGACGCACCGCCCACCGCGGCGGAATTGCTCCAGATTGTCGGGCAGCTAGATTCGGAAGACTTGCTGATGTTTTCAACTGACTATCCTCATTGGTGCTTTGATTCGGCTGAAGAGGCGTTCCCCGCAGGGCTGCCGACATCCCTTGCCCGCAGGATTTTGGCTGAAAATGCGAGGGAATTTTATCCCAAATTACGTTGATGCGTCTCGCGGCTGTAGGGCGAGCGTGGTAGATGGAGCTCGCCTGGGCTTGCCCTATTTCTACATCGATTAATTACGGATAAGGGAAAATAAAAATGGTAGAAACACGAACGCTTGAAGAACCCAAACGGCAGAAACTGCCAATTATTGACTGTGATGTGCATAACACGCTGGCTTCAGAAAGGGTGTTGTATCCGTATCTTTCCAAACGCTGGCGGAGACATCACGAGATGGTGGGGACACCAGACCGCGTCGGGGCCTACATCCCTCGCGCGCATCTGTATGGGGCCCGGTACGATGCATGGCCCCCTTCCGGGCAACGCCCCGGCTCAGAGTTGGATTTTCTGCGGGAGCAGCTGCTTGACGCATGGCACATTGAATACGGCATCCTCAACTGCTTAACGCCTGTCTGTGAGATGCCGAACCTTGCGTATGCTGCCGCGTTTGCACGCGCCGTAAACGACTGGCAAATCGAGAATTGGCTTGAACCTGAACCGCGACTGCGCGCCTCAATTATCGTGGCTTGTGACGACGCAGCGTTCGCAACCGCCGAGATTGAGCGGCTTGCAAACCATCCGGGGTTCGTGCAAGTGTTGCTGCTTGCGCGCACGATGGAACCGTTGGGACGACGTAAATATTGGCAGATGTATGAGACTGCAGCGAAGCATAACCTTCCGATTGGCATCCACTTCACCGGCGTTGGCGCGGGACCGATTACTGCAGTCGGCAGGCCATCGCACTACATCGAAGACCACGGTGGCATGACACAGGCTTTCCAAACACAAGTTACCAGCCTCGTTTGTGAAGGCGTCTTTGAACACTTTCCGATGCTCAGGGTGGTTCTCATTGAAGGTGGATTTGCTTGGCTACCGCCATTGATGTGGCGGCTGGACCGCGCTTGGAAAAAGTTACGCGAGGAAGTGCCTGACGTGAAGCGGTTGCCTTCGGCGTATATCCGTGAGCATTTCTGGATTACGACACAGCCGATTGAGGAGCCGCCGAAGCAAGAATACTTTCACCAATTGCTCGCGCAACTTGACGTGGATGAGAAGTTGATGTTTGCAACCGACTATCCGCATTGGGATTTTGATTCGCCGGCGCATGCCTTGCCGAAAAGTCTCGCGCCGGCGTTAAAGCAGAAAATCATGGCGGAAAACGCGCGGGCTTTCTATCGGTTTTAAAAGAGAGGGCGTTACGCATAAGGTGCTTACCTTCGGCGACGTGAGGCTATTTGAATTGCTCAAAATAGTTATCAATTTCAGGGCGCAGTTCAACACCGGCGAGTTCAAAGGCGGCCAGCAGTTCTGCGTAGCTGCCTTCTCCACCGATAAAATCCCAGAGTTCTGCTGCTACCAAGATTTCGTTTTGCATGTCAAACATCCCTCTCATCGTCCACCGGCGATACGGTCCGGGTTCGTAAGGGTTGTAGGGAATGCCAATTATTGTTTTGATAACAGCATCTGGGTTGCGCGCGAGTTCTGCCGCAGTCCACTCTAGGAGCGTTCGTTTGTATGACTCAAACCCCTTCACGTTAGGTTTGACAGTCTTCAGATCAATTAAAAACAACTCGCCTTCGTGGTTTTCCAGCCAAATGTCGACCCGGGTTAGTTTCACACTGTTGAGCTCTCCGACTTGGCAAACCGCTCTAATTTCTTCCGTTTCGACGGTTCTGTCAGGTTCTCTCGTTGTGCTCACCAACCCATTGATGATAGTTTGGATTTGCCGGTGTGCCTCGGTGCTAATTGTCCCGGCAGGTTTAACCTGTGTCTCCGCGACCCGAAATCGGTTACGTGCTAGTTCAAGAGCGACTGGCTCGTAAATGGACACTCCAAATGTCGTATTCAAGGACTGGATAAAAGAAAATAATGCCATCCTATCTTTACCAATTAAGCGGTGGTGGAACGGCATATAGTTCGTTTCAGGCGTATAGGTGCGGAATTTAGTCTGGATGCACTCTATAAGCCTCTCTTTAATCATCGTCTGTCGTTGTGACTGCATCGCTTCAACTCGTTTTCTCTTTGAGGTGGAATATCGTTTCGGAATACGCCGAGCCTCGATTTTTCTCTGTCCGGTTTAAGACGGGCCGCTTATACTGCTTAACGATGTGCATTCCCGCTGTTTCCGCGATAGTCGGGTACATATTAAACTTATCATTTGCGACGACAAAGACATCGTAATCCGCTGCCAGAAATCGTTTGCAGTTTTTCAGCACTTCCGACACACCGTGAATATAGGATTCCCGTGCCTCGCGCCCTTTTCCTCTGAAAAGCGGGCCAATCTCTAATTCATCAAGCCGCTTGAATCCGAAAATGTCATAGGCGTAAGCGTGTTGCTCGTGATAGTTGATTAAGCCGACATAAGGCGGACTGGTGAAAATGCCCTTAATCCGCTGCGTTTGGGCAAGCTCCGCGAGCTGCGGATGTGTTTGCTGGAGCATCGCGAAGATGTTCATTGTCCGCGAATCCCCGGTTAAGCAGTGCTGAAACGTGTCCGTTCTCAACCGGCTGAAATCACGCCAGCGTTGGATGCTATCCTTGCTATATCGCTCCCACCACCGCAAGATGGAGAATAGCGGTTTGCAGATTTTTCCGTGTTTTCGGCAATAATAGGGTGTCGTTACGGGTTTGCGCAACGTGCCTAAATCGGCGTGTGTCGTGGCGCGGCATGAGCGGAGCGTCCGGCTTAAGATGAGCATCAGGGCACTGCGTGTGCCGCTCTCTGCCACTTTGTGAATCAGGCTGTGGACGAAATCGATTTCTGCCCGGATGCCGGGAAGATACCATTGCTTGATAAAACGTGCAGAATCAGTTGGCATCTGTAAGTCAACATCGTAATCGGCGACGAGTTGGCGATACGTTTTCAGAAATTCGGATTCCTTTTCGGCACCGTAACACTTCTGGTCTGTCTCTCCGGTTCTGACTTTGCTTTTGAAAGAAACGGAGAAATACTGTTTGTTGAAGTGCGCGAGCCTTTCTGCAAGTGCTTCTTCAAACGCGGGGGCACCGTTGCGTGAGTAAAAGTGCCGGAGTGCCGCCGTAATTTCCCTGCTGGCCTCCCAGAGTTGAAGGAAATCGTAGGTGGCAACTTTGGCATTTCCGATGAAAGCGTTAAATGCCGAAATATCAATGCCGATTGCGTGCATGCCACGCTCGTTTGCTTCAACGAGCGTTGTCCCGCTCCCACAAAACGGGTCGAGGACAATGTCGCCGGGTTGAAAACACGTATCCCGTTTAAATTCGTCGGTGTGCGTGTCCAAAAAATACGCTACCAGTTGCGGGATGAATTTTCCTTTGTAGGGGTGCAGTCGATGGACATGCTTCGTGGTTTCCGCTTCCTTTACCTGTTCAAAGGACAACGCCCAGTTCAAGTCATCGCCGAGTTCGGTTTTCCAGCGTGCCTTTCGCTGTTTGAGGGAAGCGTTGTAGTAACCGACGAGGCTTTCCTTGGGAATCAACGTTACGCCGTTTTCAACAACAGATTCAATCCGTCCGTATTGGATAAGATAGGTGATGTTTGCGGGTGTGACGTTTTTCCGTAGGTGTTGCGATGCCCATTCGCTTGCCTGTTTCAGTGTGAGAAGCATTTCCGGTCCTTTCGCCTCCAAATGAGATGGAAGTTCTGCTTACTGCGCCGGTTGCGCTACTTTTCGGAGCGTCACTTTGCTCGCGCTTTTTAGCTGCAACGTTTCAGCGATGTCACCACGGTTAATCGCAATCTTAAACCGGCCCGTGGAGGTAGAAAATCGGCCCAAGTAGTTGCCGACTGGGACGTCGCCGTAGTTCTCAACGAACTTGAGCTGGATTGTCTGTCCGGTTGCAAATGTTGCCTCCAGCGTGTCGCCGAGTTGCCACCCGCGCGCGGTGAACGCCTCACTGAGCAGACCGGTGACAGCGTTACCGTGGTCATCGATTTCAGTGAGGGTGGCAGAAAGCTGCTGCATAGCGGCACTTTCCTGCGTCCCAGTTTTCGTGCTGCACCCGATGAGTAACGCTGCGATGATAAGCAGGCTGGCGAACGTCACGCCACCGCGCAGATAGAATCGATAGGTGAATGTCATTCAGGTTCTCCATCTATGTTATTTAAGTTTAAGTATAAACGAAAACGCAAACGAATGTCAACCGCAAAAATTTTCTTGACATTAACGCAAAAGTGTGGTATAATATTTTGCAAGTTGACTACCAATCATCTCGGGTTGCGCGAAGAGGATTCTTGGAATTGTGAAAAACGATAAAATTTTGACTCGCCTGCTCATCTTATTAGGCATCTGTGGGTATGTCGTGGTGCTCAGTCTTACCGCGCTAGCGCATATCTATAGCGTTGACGCGCCATTCCATTCGGAAAGTAGGTGCTCGGCTTGCTTTTACAACGCGCATGCCGTCGGCGTTGAAATCCAAACCTTCGCGCTCGTTTCTCCTGCCATTTCCTTCGCTCCCCCGCGGCGTTATGAGGTAGTCATCCTTCCTTTGAGACTTCCGCAGAACACGCTCATTCGCGCGCCCCCCGTCTCCTCCTAACGCATATTCATTTCTGTTTTGCGCGGAAAATCCTTTTTTTGCGCATGTCCGGCTTTTCGGCGCGCCTTTAACATGCCGCCCTGAATGGGCCTAAAACACCGGAACGGCGATAGACGTAACGTTGCCGCTTGTCTTTGCGCGCCTTTAGCACTTCCGTAGGTGTGGTTTGCAACCGCGCCTACCGGAGAAACGCATCAACGTCATTTTGGAGGATACGATGTTTACGAAATTTTTGAGCCGCGACACTTCTGTCGCATTTGTTGCACTGACACTCGTCGCTTTTGCCGCTGCACTGTTTTTCGGCGGTTGCGGCGAAGAGGATAACCCTATTATTGACACATCTGAAGACGAAGAACAGGCACCTTATCACGCCGATGCCGACGGTTTTGTCCTAGAGGTGGATGGCGTGGCAGTCTACCGGCAGTTCCAAGGTGCTCATACCGGCGGCATCACCGTCGGAGTTGGCGAGGAGATTGAGGTGCATGTCGAATTTCTCAATCCCGATGGCGCGGTATTCACACCGGCACCGGCTGAGGAAGAGGAAGCCGACAGCCATGAACACGCCGAGGAAGAGATGTTCGTCTTGGGTTTAACCGGCTACGATACCGCCATCGCCGAGGTCCATCTTCATGAGGTAGCACATGAAGAGGACGCGCACGGTGAGCCCGAGGCGGACGCGCATGAGGAAGGTGAAGGGTGGACTTTTGAAGTCGTTGGGGTGAAAGCCGGCACGACGCACATCACACTTCAACTTTTTCATGGTGCTCACGCCGATTTCACCGCCGCACTCCCGATTCCGATAACGGTGGAATAGGGAGAACTCCGCATGCGAAATCATTTTCCGTTTTCGGGAGGCGTGCCTTGCCGGCGCGCCTCCTTCTGCACTTGCGCTTGGTCCCATTGGCGGCGATTTTTGCTCGGCTTGGGGATAGTGTGTCTGCTCTGCTACCTCAGGAACGCCCAAGGCAGTGAGGTGAAAACGTGGACGCTTCACGGGCAGGTGCTTGACGAACGGAGCCGCGAACCTCTCGCCGGGGTTACCGTTAGCGTCAGGAACGGCAGGCGCAGCCCGCCAATGACGACACACACCAACGCGGGTGGCAGATTCCAACTTGGCGACGTTCCAGAAGGACAACAGACGCTCCAGTTCGCACTGCATGACTATCAGGAGTTTGAGCAGGGAGTTGATGTCGGTGAGGCTACGCCTGAAATCCAGATTGCGTTAAAGCGAGCCCCTTTTCAGTTGGAGAGGGTGCAGGTTTCCGGTTCACGCGGTGATACTTCGCAGTTTGAGAAGACAACTGATCTGGAGTTGAGTGAGGTATCTCTCCAGAGACAACTAGGGATGACCTTGGCGGATACGCTGGCAGACGAAGTCGGCATCGCGCAACGGACGATGGGACGTGCCGTCGCGCGCCCGGTCATCCGCGGATTGGGCGGCGATAGGCTGCTCATCCTTGAAAACGGTGCACGCACCGGCGACAAATCGGCTTCTAGCGCAGACCACGCCGTCGCATTTGACCCGGTTTCTGCCGCGCGCGTTGAGATTACGCGCGGTCCTGCCTCTCTCATCTACGGCTCTAGCACCCTCGGCGGCGTTGTCAATGTCAAACACAACAGCATTCCTGATGTTGTGCCGAAACGCGCCGATATCCGCCTCACCTTCCAAGGAGAATCTGTCAATTCTGGGAAAACTGCCAACACCGGTTTCGTTGTGCCGCTCGGCGATTTTGTCGGGGCATTAGCGTGGAACCGACGGATTGCGGCGGATACACAAACCCCCCTCGGCACGTTGGAGAACACGTCCCTCTCCAATCTCAATTTCTCGACAGGGGCATCGTTCGTTAAGCCGTGGGGATATGCTGGCATCTCGGGCGGCAGTTACCGTTCAGCTTACGGCATCCCCGGTTCGCCTGAAGGGCATCTCAGCGGTGTGAACATCGCGTTGAACCGGCAGCGGTATGAAGGGCAATTAGCATACAATTTTGGCACTGCCCCTTCAGCGGGTGAGGGTGCCGAGGCTGTGAAACGTCTCTCTTCGCCTGCGTGGATTAAGAAGATAAAACTCCAGACTGCCTACACCCGTTA
Source organism: uncultured Poribacteria bacterium (assembly GCA_958296135.1). GTDB lineage: Bacteria > Poribacteria > WGA-4E > WGA-4E > WGA-3G > AGPOR5. The sequence goes on along the minus strand of CATQHZ010000001.1, from coordinate 252,644 downwards.
TCAGCATCAAGAGTTGGAATCCAATGGCAACCTCGGCGTGGAATTCGGCGTGCTTACCTATAACGTTTCGGTGATGGCTTACATGCTAGACAGTGCTATCGCGGGCGTGTGGGGAGAATATCGGGACCACGCTACCGGCGGGTTTTATTGGACACCGCACACCCGCGAATTCGCGCTCGCCGGCTTCTATCTGAACCAACGAAACTTCGCCCGGTTTACCTTGCAAGGTGCTATCCGTTACGACATCAGGCGCGCGGAGCCGTTCCGGCCCGGCACAGTCATCCGTGCGGGACTTGTGAAACGGCGCGATTTTCACGGGGGATCCGGCGCGGCTTCCGGGATTTACCATTGGCATGACAGGTTCAGCACCGGCGTGACGTTAATGAAGACGTTTCGCGCGCCCGGCATAGAGGAGCTCTTCTCCGATGGCCCACATCTCGCAGTCTATTCTTATGAAATCGGCAATGCGGTGCTTGAAGCGGAGCACGGTTACGGCAGCGAAGTGTTCGCGCGGTATGCCGCCGACAGACTGAAACTGAACCTCGCGCTTTTCCGAAACCAGATTCAAGGGTATCTCATCCCGATGAACACCGGCGAGAAAGAATGGGGCAGCGGCGCAGCAGGATGGCTGTGGATTTATCAATACATGGGACACGATGTTATCATGGATGGCGTGGAAATGCGCCTTGAGGCCGAAGTGCTACCTCGCCTTCATGCGCAGCTAGATATAAGTTATGTCAACGGCACAATTGTTGCGAGTGGACAGCCGTTGGAGCGGATGCCGCCGCTCAATGGCAAATGCCGCGTGCGCGGCGAGTTATTCGCGCGCGAAACGCTTGATGTTGATATCCACTTCACAACCCGCTTTTCCGCGGGCCAAACGCGGCTCGGTGAATTTGAAGAACCGACAGACGGGTATCTCATCTATGATGCAGGGGGGTATCTCAGTCTACCGTGGTGGGAACTGCAACATTTGGTAGTCTTTGAGATTGAGAACCTCTTGGATAGCGCCTATCACGAGCATCTCTCGCGCATTAAATCGGTGATGCCGGCCCCGGGTCGGAATGTTAAGTTGCTGTATAAAGTTAATTTTTAGGCAGCATGCCTGACACAGAAACACTTTCATAGGTATGCTGTTTTTGCGATGCAACGCAGGCAGTTGGCAAGAGACGTGACGGTAGGCGCGGTTTGAAACCGCGCCTATTCTCACACAATTTTAAAAATTGCGTGATACGAAATGAATCAGAAGCGTTCGTCACTGCCCAGCAAGCACCCCATAGAAAACGGAATGCCGCTGAGTTTGGGGGATGCATCCGCGCATCCCCCTCCAGTGGTTCTCAGCCAGTTGCGCCGCTTATCCAGCTACCATGCCGGCAATGAGCAACACGAGAAGAACCATCCCGGGTATCACAACGAGTGCACACACGCTCCCCAAGAGACTCGCCCATAGCCGGCGTCTTTTCACCTCGGCTTGGTAACCATTGAGATAGGCGTGCTTCGTCATCTCGTTGTCAAGCTCCTGATAGCTGGAATGGCGGCCCTTGGGTTTGACTCGCACCCAGTAGACGAACGGGATAGCGAAAAACCCGGTGAACACCCCCCAGAAAAACCACCAGAACCGATTATATCGCGATGCTTCTGTCTTGCCCAACAGCTCAGCTTTATACAAATCGCTCATGTCGCCGCCGGCTAAAACGTCACCAGTTTGCGTTTCGTTCATTTCAAAAACCTCCTATGTTAAGATGCGGGGGACGCATCGCGCGTCCTCCGCGAACCAATCATCATTTTTGGGGACGATGGCGGTAGTGTAGCCATACGCCGAGACTAAAAACAGTTTGACAGTGCCCGTAATGGGATCACTAATCATTACTAAACAGTATACCACATTTACGCGCGTTATGTCAAATTATCATTACTAAACAAAATTATACCACATTTACGCGCGTTATGTCAAATTAAAATATAATTTTAATGGTTTTCGGCGTTTTATCAAATTTGGGTTACGTTTTGTAGGAGGATTGAGTGTCGAGACCGGGAGGGCTCTCCTACCGGGGTATCGAGCCCGGGAGGGCTCTCCTACTGGGGCATCGGGAGAGGCGCGTTGTTCATTTTCACGGGTGATGTCAAAAACGGATAACTGAATCGTTCTTGGGCCGGAAACGAAAGGGCCTTGACAAAATTCGCCGCTTGTTGTAAAATAAATCACATGGATGCAAAAGAACTGACGAAAACCCTCATTAGTTACAATACGGTCAGCACGCGGAGCAACGTTGAGGTGATGGATTTCCTGACAGAAACGCTGGAATCTATCGGTTGCGAAGTGGAACGGGTGGCCTACACCGACCCGGGTGGTGTGCTGAAGGTGAATCTGATTGGGCGCAAGGGACGAACGAACACAGGTGAACGCGGGCTGGCCCTGCTTGGGCATATAGACACGGTGCCCGCTATCGCCTGGTCGGAAAATCCGTTTGAGGCGCGGATTATCGATGGAAAGATGTATGGGCGCGGTAGTTGCGATATGAAAGGGAGCGTCGCCTGTATGATAGAAGTAGCGTCCCGATACGCAGCGTCAGAACTCACCGCGCCGTTGTATGTCGTCATCACCGCCGATGAAGAGGTAGGCTATCTCGGTGCGACAGCGGTTGTCGAAAAATCGGAGATGTTCAAACGGCATGGGTTCCCCTGCTATGGCGTTGTCGGCGAACCGACGGAGCTGCACGCCGTGTATGGGCACAAAGGGGTCTGCCGCTTTACTGTTACTGCGCACGGATACGCCGCGCACAGCAGCACCGGCAAAGGCGACAATGCCAATCTCAAGATGATTCCGTTCCTCGCCGAAATGCGTGAGATTTATCACGAATTGACTACGGATTCGCGGTATTTCAATTCCGAATTCTCGCCGCCTTTTACGGATTGGAACATCACGCTCAGCGATGGCGAGTGTGCGGCGAACATCACTGCGCCGCGCAGTGTGTGCAATATCAACTACCGTCCGATGCCGGGGCACGATACGCAGGCGTGGGTGAACCGCGCGCGCGAGTCCGCCGAACGACACGGGTTAGATTTTGAGATGTTAATCGGGGGGCCACCGGTGCGCACCGAGCCCGATGCGGAGATTATCCAAGCCGCCCTTGAGATTACCGGCGAGACGGCCCCGCGTACTGTCGCCTACGGCACGGATGCTACCGCCTTCGCGCAGCACATGGAAATTGTCATCATCGGGCCGGGGAGCATTCTACAAGCACATACCGTTGATGAGTGGATGGCGTTGGACCAGTTTGACAAAGGCGTTACCATTTTCAGCCGTTTTGTTGATAGGTTTTGTGTGTAATCCCAAATGAACTTCTGTCGTTCGGGCTCGCCTGAAGTTTCAGTATGAAATCGGACAATTTTTCCGGGCAGCCCGCCTGCGGCAACGCTGCGGCCATCGCGCTCACCTGTAAGGGCGGATTTCTATAGCCGGAGGGTGTTAACCTCCGGGTCCCCCCCCCGGTCAATTTGACATTTCGGTGGATGTGTGGTATCATTAAAGACACAAGCGCGATGCGTTGAGCTGCGCTTTCACCGTTCAGGGGAATGGCCACGAAAAGCGGAAAAGAAACCATTGGGGGAGACGATGCAGCAAACAGAAAAGCCCGGGGCAAGTGGGCGATACTTAGAGAGCAGTGGCGGCCCGCTACTCGCACTCATCGGACTGCTTACCTTTATCGGGTATCTGGCTTATGTCCATCATCAAGAAAACATTACCACCCAGACGAGTGTCACCCTCGTTGACACCCTGCAGAAGCACAGCAGCGCGGCGCAAGCTGTCTCTATTGCAGCCGTCTTACTCGCCGCACTCATACACTGGGGGACTCAAAAAGTGTTGTTCAAAATCAGAGAACGCGAACGGTTAATCGAGCGCATCATCGAACTTGAAACACGCGATAGAGAGCGCGAGCAGTTAGCCCATCGCATCACCGAACTCGAGGCACGTGATGCAGAAAAGACTGCGCGCATCGCCGAACAGACATCGCGCATTGCCGAACAGACATCGCGCATCGCCGAACTGGAAAACCAACAGGCGCAGCAGAAGGAGAACGAGCCGCAATAAGCCGAAAGACGCATCGGTAAAGTGCGGCGCGCCTAACTTCGCGCCGCACGGCACCTTCACCGTTCAGGGGAATGGCCACGAAAAGCGGAAAAGAAACCATTGGGGGAGACGATGCAGCAAACAGAAAAGCCCGGGGCAAGTGGGCGATACTTAGAGAGCAGTGGCGGCCCGCTACTCGCACTTTACTCGCCGCACTCATACACTGGGGGACTCAAAAAGTGTTGTTCAGAATCAGAGAACGCGAACGGTTAATCGAGCGCATCATCGAACTCGAAGCACGTGATGCAGAAAAGACATCGCGCATCGCTGAACTTGAAGCACGCGATAAAGCAAGCGAGCGGCTAGTTGAGCGCATCGCCGAACTGGAAAACCAGAAGGCGCAGCAGAATGAGAACGAGTCGCAATAAGCCGCAAGACGCGTCAGTGCCGTGCGGCGCGCCTAACTTCGCGCCGCACGGCACCTTCACCGTTGATAGGAGACATACGATGCCAAAAAAATCGACAGACCATTATCAACACCCCCATAAACGCACCAACATCCCTACCCAGGAACTCAGCGGGCTGGCGGCAGACGCGGAAACGCAACCCGACACCACCCGCTACCCGCGCGATATCGCGCTGGATCCGCAGCTCGTCTGGAAAGGCAAAGACGAACAGAATAGCGATGCCCTCGGCGTTCACGCCGTGCCGATTTACGCACAGGAACACATCCAATCCGAAGCCATCATCCAAACACTTCGCAAAAAGGCGACAGAGGAAAACAGCCAGACCGAACTGCTCTTTGAAGAATTCAGTACCCTTGCACTGGAGGCCCGGGTCGAGTTCTATCAGCACGAACAGAACTGGCACAACCGCTTTATCCTGGGCGATTCCCTCCTCGTCATGAATTCCCTCGCTGAGAAAGAGGGGCTCAAAAGCCAAGTGCAGACGATATACTTCGATCCGCCCTACGGCATCAAATTCGGGAGCAACTGGCAAGTCAGCACGCGCAAACCGAACGTCGGTGATACGAAAACGGAAGACGTGACGCTCCAACCGGAACAGATTCGCGCGTTCCGCGATACGTGGGAGCTCGGCATTCACTCCTACTTGGCGTACCTGCGCGACCGGCTCACCGTCGCCAGCGAGCTGCTCACCGACAGCGGCAGCATCTTCGTCCAAATCAGCGATGAGAACGTCCACCTCGTCCGGTCGCTGTTAGACGAGGTTTTCGGCAGTGCCAACTTCGTCTCTACAATTGCATGGACTCGCGGGGAGATGACTTCTTCTACCACCTCCATCTCGTCGGTATTTGACTATCTCCTCTGGTATGCCAAAGACCGGGGACGAATGAAGTATCGGCCACTCCACATCAAATGGGACGAACGTCAACCAGACCCGCTCCTTGAATCTTATACGCGGGTCAAACTGCCGGATGGAACACACCGTCGGATGACAAACCTTGAAAAAGAAAATCCAGCTCTCCTGCCTGAAGGCAGTCGACGATTTGTCGATTATTCAGTCACCTCTCAGACGGGAGGCAGTGCCACTTACGTATATGAGTTTGAAGGCAAACCTTTCACGCCGACAAGCGATAGAGGTTGGGCAACAAGTCGCGAAGGATTAGACAGACTCGCAAAGCAAGGCAGACTTTTTGCGCCAGGGACATCTTTGCGCTATATTCGATACGCCACTGACTCTCCCGGCCGCGCGATTACCAACCTTTGGACAGATACCGCCGGCGGACGCTCGGGGAAAACCTACGTCGTTGAAACTCAGCCGAAAGTCATCCAACGATGTATGCTGATGACAAGCGACCCGGGCGAGCTCGTCCTCGATCCGACGTGCGGCAGCGGCACCACCGCTTACGTTGCTGAACAGTGGGGCAGACGATGGATAACGATAGATACCTCCCGTGTTGCGCTCGCCTTGGCGCGCACCCGACTCATGTCTGCTGTGTATCCCTATTATCAGTTGCAGGATGCAGCGGACATCAAGCAGGGATTTGTCTACAAAACCGCGCCCTATATCAGCCTCTCGGATATGGCGAACAACCTTGAGATTGACGACATCCATGCCGCGTATGCGCCGAGGTTAGACGAGATTCGTAAAAAACTTAACGTAAGTTGGGGGGGGGCGAAAGTGGGAAGAATGGGACATCCCTCAAGAAACAGAGCCTTCGTGGAGCGTGGAGACGCAGCGGTTGCACCAGCAGTGGCTTTCCCTCATGCGCGAGCGGCAGGCGGAGATGGATGCCTCCACTGCACGTCGCGCGACTAACGAAATCCTCCACGATCAGCCGCGTGAAGTGCGGAAGCGGACGCGCGTGACGGGTCCGTTTACCGTTGAGAGTTTATCGCCGCACCGCGTGCAAGATACAGTCGGAGAGCCCGCCGGGCCCGATGCGTCCCAAAACTTTCACACGCACATCTTGGAACATCTGAAAACAGCCGGCGTGCAACACCGCCTCACGTTCGACTGGATATCGTCCTTCCCCGGCGAATATCTCCACGCCGAGGGTGCGTACACCGATGAAAATGGCGACTCACAGCGCGTCGCAATTAGCATCGGGCCGCAGTATGAGACAGTCGGCCGGCAGTGGATGGGTGCTGCTGTCAAAGAAGCCGCGCGGTGCCTTTCCAAGTTCGATCTACTGATTGTCCTCGGTTTCACCTTTGAAGGTTACACGGCGGATGCGCGAACACGCATGGGCAGCCTCCCCATCCTCCCTATCAAGATGAGTCCTGAATTAATGATAGGCGAACTCAAAAACACCGGCGCGGGCAACCTCTTCATGAACTTCGGCGAACCCGATATCAAGATTCACCGTCAGCCTGACGACACGCTTGTCGTGACACTGCTCGGCGTAGATGTGTTTGATGCGCGGCAAGGCTTGGTGCGTTCCGATAACCCGGGCGCAATCGCCTGTTGGTTCATCGACACGAACTACGACGAGGAGGCGTTCTTCGTGCGTCACGCTTATTTCACGGGCACGGATGAGCCCTACAAGAAACTGCAGCAGACGTTGGGTGACGATATTGACGCATCTGCGTGGGCAAGTCTGTATCGGACAGCGAGTCTGCCGTTTGCGCGTCCTGCAGGTGGCAAAATCGCCGTGAAGGTGATTAACCATTACGGCGATGAGGTGCTGAAGGTGTATGAAGTGTAACGCTGTAAGGGCATATTTCTCTGGTTTCTGCCCGTTTACGGAATGAGAATTCGTCCCCCGCTAGCAATCACCGTCGCGCCAGTCATATAACTCGATTCCTCGCTCAGCAAAAACGCGATGACATTCGCCATCTCTTCCGGTTCCCCGAGCCGGCCGAGGGGCGTAGTGGCCCGAAGTTGTTCAGCGAATTCCGGCGTGACTTCACCGAGCATATCCGTGGCGATGGCGCCAGGTGCCACCGAATTGACTCGGATGTTGTGCGGTGCAAGCGGCCCGCAACACGACTTCGTCAGTGAGATAACCCCGGCTTTCGCCGCTGCATAAGGCATCTGAGTTGGGCGCACCGCCAACGCGGCGATGGACGCAACGTTGACGATGCGTCCAAACCGCTGCGCAATCATCCCCGGCTTCACAGCCCACAGCACGTTAAACGGGCCTGTCAAGTTCACGGCGACAATCCTATCCCAGTGTGCCGGTGTGAGTGCCGCAAATGCTACGGCTCCGACATCACCGGCGTTGTTGACGAGCAACTCAATTGTTCCGAGTTCTTCGGTAACCTGCGTTACCATTCGGTTGACAGCGGCTCGTTCGGCGATATCCGCCTGAATTGGGATTGCGTTCCGGCCAAGGGCCCGAATTTGTTCGCATACCGCCGCGGCTTTGTCCGAAGAGTTCATGTAATGCACGGCGACGTTTGCGCCTTCGCTGGCCAGTTTCAGCGCGGTTGCTTTGCCGATGCCGCGGCTCGCGCCGGTTACCAACGCGATTCTTCCCTCAAATTTCATCAGATAAGTTTAAGAAACCCAGGTTTCCTTCAGGAAACTCGGCAGAAACCTTAGCCAGTTTCTTCCTCCACAGGGTAGGTGGGGACTTAAGCCGTCCCCTGGGCGTAGATACTGCCCTATCCACTCGCAACAGAGGATATAGACATCCGTGCTGACAAATCAACGTCATTGGGTATCACTTCAGCTCACTCAATAATTCCCACACTTCGGCCGGTACCGGTGTCGTCGCGGCGGCGAAATTCTGCTCCACCTCCGTTGCATTCTTGGCACCTGTCAGATTCATTGCGATGCGCGGTTGCCGGATACAGAATTGGATGGCGAGGTTCAGCAGATTCAAATCATTTTTTACCGCCCACTCCCACAAGCGATGCGCCTTTTCGCCCTCCGTTGCAATATGGACGTTCTGCAAAGTTTTCGCTACATCAGGTTCCCCGCCGGCAAGCAGCCCCATTGCGATGGGGCTTCCGTTGATAACGCCGATGTCGTTCTTCGCTGCAAGCAGCAGCAACCATTCATCGGCGGTTTGGCTAAGTAGCGTGTAATCGAGATACGTCAAAATCACGTCTACCACGCCGGTCTGGATGGCGATTTTATGGAATTCGTGTTGCCGCACGCCGAGTCCGATGAATTGGACTAATCCTTCCTCGCGCATCCGTTGCAGTTCATCCAACGCGCCGCCTTTCGCAACGACCGGTGCCATACTCCCCGGGTCATGCACGAGGCAGACATCGAGGGTATCCGTGCCTAACAGTTGGAGGCTATTTTCGACACTTCGGCGGGTGCCGGCACCGCTGAAGTCGCCGCGCCATTCGGGGTGTGTGCCAGTTTTGGTGGCGAGAAAAATCTTCTCGCGCCAGCCGTCTGCCAGTGCGAGCCCGACGCGCCGTTCACTTTCACCGTAGAGCGGCGCGGTGTCCAGGTAGTTGATGCCGAGTTCAATCGCGCGGCGAACAGCTTCAACCGCCTCGTCATCCGTGACATCGGCACGGCCGATGCCTGCACCGCCCATGCCGAGGCATGTGATTTTCAAGTCGGTTCTTCCCAACCGCCGCATCGGCATCAAGGTTGTTTGTGTTGCCATCGTCTCATCTCCTTCTGTCTAGTCGGCGCGGTTCAAGACCGCGCCGCCCGGGTGAGTTTCGCGAGGGCCTATTTTTACAGGCCCGTGGGGAGCTCGCGCCTCTTATCGATATAAATGCCCGCGGCGTGCCGCCGGGTGAATCACGCTCACCCACTGCACGCCTTTCACGACATCGTCCGGCACATGCCCATGCTCAATCCCCTTGGGCGTGACAACCAGCTCGCCCGCGCCGATGCGGTAAGAGGCGCGCTGTCCCTCAGCCGTACGGAGTGTTACCGTTGTCGTCCCTTCGGTAAAATACCAATACTCATCGTAGTCGTGATAGTGAAGTTCGGTAGGGTTTTCCTTGGAAACGGCGAAGGCCCCTATCGTCGTCATATCCGGCGTATCTAACATTTTTCCGAGTGCTTCGCTGACGCGTTCCCCCGCACCCAGTCTGATAATACACGCGTTCGTATCCATTATATCACTCCGATATCTTTGAGGTGTTGCAGCGAATCGGCGATGCGCGCTTTTGCACCGGCTTCGTTAAGGTTTTCACCCTCAACCCCTTCTAATTCCATAGTGAAGGGCCCGTAGAAACCTGCATCGTTGAGCGTTTGGAATACGGCTTTGAAAGCGACAACGCCTTCGCCGAGCGTTGGGAAATGCCACGTCCGGTAGCCGCCGTTCGTATCCTTCAGATGCACGGCACCGACGTGCGGGAGCACTTTCTGAACTTCCGTAGTCGCTGTCACGTTGTGGTTGTAGTAATAGACGTTTCCGGTGTCAAAATTGAGGCAGATGTTTGGCTGCCCGACGGCCTTCATCGTCTCCAGCGCGATGTCGCCGTTGTGCGCCAGATCTGGGTGCGTCTCCAGGCACACCTTAATGCCCGATGGCGCGGCATTCTCACCGATGGCGCGGAGGCGTTCATAGACAACGTGCCGGGCAGTCTCGCCGGCATGGACGCTCACGAAGATAACCTTCACGTCCATCTTATCGGCGATTTCCAGCGTCGTCTGAAAATCCGAGACAACCGTTTCTGACTGCACATCACAACTGCCGAGCAGGCTGGTGGCAGTCAGTCCATGCGCGTCCAATTCCGATTGGACGGCCGCTACCGCATCGGCGGAAGGCACGCCGATTTCCACATTGGTGAGCCCGATTTCAGCCAAGTGCGGATAGGCACGCTCGCGAAACTGTCTGTAACTTCCTAAATTGCATGCAATGATATTTTTCATATTTTCTCTCCTAAACACGGGGCATGACGAGGGACAGGCCCTCGTCCTACGGACATCAGCAGGTGAGCAGCCCTCGTCCTACGGACACCAGTGGGTTACGGAATTTTCCGCAGCACCGTGTTGCTCAGCAGCATCTCCAAACCCAACAGCAACACTGCCGGCATTAAGAAATAGGGCGCGAGTGCTTTGTAGTCTACCGATGTGACAACCTCAAACTTCGTCTTCTCAAACCTATCAATCTCGGCGTATATATTTGTCAGCGATTGCGTGTCGGTGGCACGAAAATAGCGGCCGCGTGTCATGCCAGCAATCTGTGTGAGGGTATCCTCGTCAAGATACGTCAATACCTCGCGGTAGCGTTTGCCGAAGGTGGTATCCTCATAAGGAATCAGCGCGCCGCCCTCCTTGCCCATGCCAATAGTATAGACTTTAATGCCGAGGGATGCCGCCAGTTCTGCTGCTGCATTCGGCTGAATTGTGCCGGCGTTGTTTTCTCCATCCGTTAACAGGATGACGATTTTGCTCTTTGCATCGGAGGTGCGGAGCCGATGCGTGGCAGTCGCAATTGCATCGCCGATGGCGGTGCCATCTGCCAGTTGCCCGATTTTCACTTCGCGGAGCAGTTCGATTAGTATTGGATAATCCAGCGTTAACGGACACAGCGTGAAACTTTCACCGGAGAAAACGACTAACCCAATCCGGTCATTTTTGCGGTTTTCCAAGAAATCGGTGATGACAGTTTTCGCAGTCTGGATTCTATTCGCGTTTTGAAAATCCTCGGCGCGCATGCTCTCCGAGATGTCAAGCACGAGTAAAATATCAATGCCCTCATAGAATTTCTGTTCACGGCTTTGCGAGAGCTGCGGTTGCGCGAGGGCACAGATGAGTAGTGCCACGGCACTCAATCTGAGCACCTTCAGTAGTGGGAGTGCTTTCACAGCCACCGTTTTCGGTAGTTGCTGCATTGCGCCAATGTCCGAAAAATTCATGCGCATCGGCGCGATGGCACGCCTGCCACGGCGCATCCACCACAAATAGCCGCCCAACACCGGCAATACAATGAGCAGCGTTAAAAAAAGAGGTGTCTTGAATCCCATTTTTGTTGTTCGCGGCGCGTTGTTCCACAACGTCTGTGATGGCAACTTCGTCTATCAGGCTGTCTTGACGTTACGTTTCTGTGGGAGAAATCCCATGCAGCTAGTAATGGACAGCCGTTTGAGGCGTATAAGCATGCCTGCTCAGCCGCGGTGCGTTTTTTCCAGCACCACTCAGCAAGCAGCTGCCGATTGCGATGGAATTGACAACCAGAAACGTTACCCAATCAATATAAGGCACCGAAGTCGCCATAAAATAGAGGAGGTAGCCGAAAATGACAGCGAGCGGTTTCAAACGTCCCGACAGCAAGGTGCCCCCTATCAAGAGGAAAATTGCTGTCTTCCCGTAAATCGCTAGGCTAAACAACACGCCTAAAACCAGGAACAGGCATGGGATGCCGACAATTGATAGCGTCAACACAGCGAGCAGCACTGGCATAAAGACGAGCATCAGGATGCCAAACAGCACTGTCCCGATGGGATGTTCGCTCATCCGCCTCTCCATTCGCTGAACCTGCCGTGAGAAAACGATTGCCAATAGCAGATAGGTAAGCGTGGAAATCGCAAACTTTGCGATGGTTAACCACAAGTTGCCGCGCTTGCTAATTCCCCAGACAGTGTGCGGCTGCATGAGGAGACGCGTTCCCGCCGGCACCGCGCGCCAGCCGTTGTGGACGTAGATATGCCGCTCCATTCCGGTGCCGCCACTCACTTGCCCACCGATAACGCGCAGCGTCCCATGTATCTGTGCCATCGGTGCGAGTGCCACATCGCCGCCAAGCACCAGCACATTCCCGGTGACTGTCCCGTGTAGCGTCGCGTTCCCGGCGATGATGATGAGCGTCGTCACCACTTCGTCCGCCGCCAACCGATAATCGTTAACGATTTTTAGCACACGCCGCTTTCCCTCCCACGGCGGTTCTGTTGCGACAGGTTCTTCAACTGCCGGCGGCATCGCGGCCGAAGTCTCCACCGGCGCGCCGCTGACTTCCGCCGTTTCTTCTGTCTCCAGCTTTGGCACCGTGTGGGGCGTTTGCACTGCCGGTTCGGTTACCGCCTGTGGTTCCGCCTGCGCAATAAAGACAGTTTCGCCGCGCGCGCGCGCGGCACTCCCACAGAGCATCAAAAATAAAAAAATCAGTCCTATTCGCTTCATATCCCTGTTAAGCGTGTGTCCTTTCCTGAAAATACGGCAAATCTGCTCCTTTTAAAACTTGGAACTTCTCGTATCATGCCTTTATCATTTATTATAGACAGAAATCGATTTGCTGTCAACTTTTTTCGTTTTTTTCTCTTGACATATTTCTGAAAATTTGTTATCATAGACGTATTGAAATGTTGTTGGCAGATTTTCTATAGATAAGCCCAGAACGATTCAGTTCGCTCAACTGTCATCGTATCGGCATCGGGCACGTTCAATAGGGCTCGGTGCAGTGACGATAACTCTATGAGATACTAGGAGTATCTGCCCTAATCTAACAGTGTGCATTTTGACTTGCATTCCGCTTGATTTTGTGGTATAATATAGTTACCGTTGGGGGCGAGACTGCTAGGCGCGGCTTCCCGCCGTGTCTCTCGCCCCACCTATCTAGCAGCAGGTGACACCCAACGGGAACGGTGACTCTATGGCACTACGAGCCCAGAAGATAGCACTCAACCCTAGCGAGGAACAAGTTGCGATGTTCTGTCGTCACGTGGATTTCGCCCGTGTTGCATATAATGCCGCACATTCTGATTGGAACGCCGACCGCCGTAACTCTCTCTACGATTTGAAGAAAATCTTCAACTCACGGAAGCGCGAGGTGTTCCCCGAATTCGCCGCGTGTTCTCAAAACGCAGGCAAGACTGCTATCCACGCTTTCGGTGATGCTATCGCCAGATACAAATCGGGACAGAATGGTGCGCCCAAACGGAAGACGCATAAGTCTGCCCCTGCGTTCCAGATTGATAATGGTGTCAATACTGTCAAAATGACGGCGGACGGTAAACACGTCGTCCTTCCGATAATTGGACAGGTTAGGTTGCATGAAAACCCTCGATGGACAGGTGAAGTTCGCCGTGCTTTCGTTAAGCGAATCGCACATCGATGGTATCTCAGCATCCTTGTCGAAGTTAATGAACCGGAACCGCCCGACACGTCAGCACTGCCCCCTGCAGGTTGTGATGTCGGCATCTCTGCCCTCGCTACGATGGACGATGGCACTGTCTACGAAAATCCGCGTGCCTTGCGTGTCAATGAACGCAAACTACGCCGTGCAAATAAGGCACTCGCCCGCAAGACGTTCATGAGCAAAAACTGGTGGAAGGCGAAGGAACGCCTCGCCCGCCTGCATGCCCGTATCGCCAATGTGAGAACCGATGCCCATCATCAGGTGACACATCGCATCCTGCAAGGCATCTCGGCACTTGGCATTGAAAGCCTCACCGTGAAAGGTTTGATGAAGAACCGCAAGCTGAGCAAGGCACTCGCCGATGCAAGTCTTGGCGGCTTCCTCGTCAAACTCAAATACAAGGCGGTGTGGCGCGGCATCCGCATTGTGTCGGCAGATAAGTTCTGGCCGTCAACACAGCGATGCAGTTCCTGTGGCTACGTCAAACGTGGCGAATTCAAACTGACGCTCAAGGACAGAGAATATCACTGCGGTATCTGCGGATTGGTAGAGGACAGAGACGTTAACGCCGCTATAAACCTTCGACAGCTCGCCTCAAGCACTGAGGAGAGCCAAAACGCCTGTGGAGATGCTGTAACACCTACTTTGGTAGGCTGGCATCAGAACCCGCGTGTGCGCGGAAGAAGCAGGAAACCGCTGACCGAACAGAGACTCGTAGACTTTGCATAGGCAGATAAGTCTACATTTGACGAGATTCTCATAGGTTATGTAGTGCGGCAAGAACTGGCGCACATTTGAAAACTGAATCGTCCTGAGAAATAAGCGCGAACAGGAGGTAACATTAGAATGAACTTTAGCGTTAAAAGCGTTTTTCTCGCCTGCATCGGCATCATTTTTGCAGGCGGAGGCATTTGGTTCACCGCGAACGCACCCGCCGCCATCGATGCGGATACCGTCGTCGGCCTCTGGCTTTTCGATGAAGGCCAAGGCAAAATCGCCACGGATGCGTCCGGAAATGGCCTCGACGGTGAGCTCCAAGGCAAGCCGAAATGGGTGAAGGGCAAGTTTGGCGAAGGCCTTGAACTCGATGGCCAAGGTGCCTACGTTCAAATTCCAGACCACGAGAACTCCACTGCAGAGATTACGGTATCTATCTGGGTGAAAAGCCTCACCGATACCTGGAATCAGCACGGATTTATGGTGGAAAAACGGAACGCCTACATCATTCATCCGAACCAGGGCACCAAAAACGTTTCCTGGCCGATTTGCAATGGCGGATGCTGGAATAAACCCGGCGGCTGGCGCGATGGCGAAATCGGCCCCAAAGATATTACCGAATGGCACATGTATACCACTACGTTTAATAGCAAAACCGGCGAGTGGTATATCTACATCGATGGGGAAGAGGCGAGCGCGATGGATCTCGCCAAAAATCCGATCGATCTGGATTCCGGCCCCGTCAATATCGGCTTTGACGATTGCTGCGGCGGTGCGCGGTTCGGGGAAGTCCTCATCGACGAAGTCGCAATCTTCAGCGTCGCTCTCGCGGAAGAGGATATCCAGAAACTCATGAAAGATGGACTCTATTTCGCCGTGCTGGCAGTCGAGCCGGCCGACAAAATGACTACCACCTGGGCAGACGTAAAAGTCAAGTATTAATAGGACAGACGCAGAACAAACCCTGTAGGCGCGCTTACAAAACATGGCTACCGGACAGGTGTTTTAGGCGTTTGCATAAGTCCTGATGAAATTTTCTGCGCGGCCGCAAAGTGGAGTTCCAACCTCCCAGCGGCCGCCGTATCTGACTGTGTCACTCTCGTCGGCACTTAACCACCGGCGAGTTTGACGCAGCACGATGTTTTGTTGTTCGCAACGCGTTGTTCAACGGCTTATTGGCGAATGACGTTGACTTACACCATTTGAGGCGAGACGCATCAACCTCATTTGGTATTAGCAGCCCGCCTGGACGTTTTCAAAACTGCCGGTAGGGTAAAATAGGAAAGGCACTCAAATGGCACGCAACTTTGGTGAACTCATCAAAGAATTCGATAACATCGAGCATCCGCGCGAGGCAGATAAAGAGAAATCACTCCTGCCGCCTGAGGTGATATTCGATCCTTCCATCCCCCCCGAAGAACTCGCCGACTTTGGGGACGAAGACGACGAGGAAGAACCGGACTACCCCTACGGGGACGATGAAGAGGACGAAGAGGATGAAGAGGACGAGGAGGACGAAGACGATGCCTACAGCGAATCGGTAGAGGCAGCGGAAGACGATTTCTCTCCGCCGGTAGAAGAACCGCCTGTTGAAATTCAGCAGTTTCGGCCACGTGAAATAGGTAACTTCGCCTATGCCGACGCGGTCACCGCCTATTACGAAGAGAAAAATTACGAAGAGGCAATCGGGAAATTCCAAGCTGCCATCGAAAACGAGCGGAGACGCGGCACCGGTGCGCCGAACGCAATTATTGCAAAATCAATGTATTGGCAGGCGGAGTCCTACGTCAAAACCGAGGATTTCCAGCAGGCGGCTGAAGTGCTTGAATCCCTCATCGCCCTCTTCGCAAACCGAGGCGGCGGGCATTACCTCGTTGTCGCTGCGCAACGGCGCCTTGAAACGTTGAAAACACGGCGCGAATGACAATCTTTTGCAGGATGGATGCAGAAAAGCCTTCCCACACGTCTGCGTCTGTTCTGAAGAACCGATAGGAAAGCATTTGTGGAAAACCTGAAACATTTTCTAACACAGAAAGCGACTAACTTACGCATCCACTCGCTTGTCTCCACAGCGGAGGCAGGCTCTGGGCATCCGACGACGTGCCTCTCGTCCGCGGACATCGTTTCCGCGCTCTTCTTTCACGCGATGCGCTATGAACCGGGCGATGCACAGCACCCGAACAACGATAGGTTCATCTTATCCAAGGGACACGCCGCCCCACTGCTTTACGCCGCCTACGCGGAGGCCGGCATCCTTGCCCCCGAAGCGTTGCTCACGCTGCGCCAAATCGACAGTATCCTTGAAGGACATCCTACCCCGAGGTTTGATTGGACAGAAGTGGCGACAGGTTCACTCGGACAGGGATTGTCGCTCGGCCTCGGCATGGCACTCAGCTGCAAATACCTCGACAACGCCGATTACCGCGTCTACGTCCTCCTCGGCGATGGCGAAATCGCGGAGGGGAGCGTGTGGGAAGCGGCAGCACTGGCATCGCATTACCAACTCAACAACCTCATCGGGATTGTCGATGTCAACGCGCTCGGGCAGAGTCAACGCACCATGTACGCGTTTGATATCGAGACGTACTGCCGCCGTTTTGAAGCGTTCGGCTGGAACGCCATCGGCATTGATGGGCACGATTTTGACGACATCTTGCCCGCGCTGGCGCAGGCGAAAGCATCCGCCGATAAACCGACGATGATAGTCGCGAAGACTTTCAAGGGCAAAGGCGTTTCTTTCCTTGAAAACGCAGATGGCTGGCACGGAAAGGCTCTCGCCAAAGGCGAAGAATTGGACAAAGCGTTGGCTGAACTCGAGCCGCTGCAAACAAACGGCAACGTCCAGATTGAAGCACCTACGCCCGTGAACACAGACGGTAGCCGTGGTTTGCAACCGAGCCCGTGCGAACCACCTGCCTACCAACCCGATGAAGAGGTTGCGACGCGGGGCGGCTACGGCACCGGCCTCGCCAAAGTCGGCGGCGCGAATCTCAACGTTGTCGCTTTAGATGGCGATACCAAAAACTCCACCTATGCCGAGCAATTCATGGCACTCTATCCTAACCGGTATTTTGAGATGTTCATCGCCGAGCAGAATTTGGTAGGGACGGGGATTGGGTTAGCCAAGCGCGGTAAGATTCCGTTCGTCTCGACATTTGCGGCGTTTTTGTCCCGTGCCTATGATCAGGTTCGGATGTCCGCCATTTCTCAGGCGAACATTAAGTACGTCGGCTCACATTGCGGTGTCTCCATCGGCGAAGATGGTCCTTCGCAGATGGGCTTAGAGGACATCGCCATGTTCCGTGCGATTCCGGGTTCAGTGGTGCTGTATCCGAGTGATGCAGTCTCCGCCGAACGTCTCGTCGCCGAAGCCGCTGCGCATGAAGGCATTGTTTACATCCGCACGTCGCGTCCGAAAACGGCGATACTCTATAGAAACGAGGCACAGTTCTCCATCGGCGGCAGCAAGGTGGTGCGCGAGTGTGAAAACGACAGCGTCACCGTTGTCGCGGCTGGTGTGACGCTTCACGAGGCGTTAAAGGCACACGATGCGCTTCGCGATGAGGGCATCTCTATCCGCGTGATAGACGTATACTCTGTGAAGCCGATTGACGCGGCGGCACTCCGCAAAGCAGCTGCAGATACGAACGGCACCCTCGTCACCGTTGAAGACCATTATCCGGAAGGCGGGCTCGGCGATGCTGTGCTAGATGCTGTTGCAACGGCAGGTATTCGCGTCCACAAACTTGCAGTCACGGGGATGCCGCGTTCTGGCAAACCAGAGGAACTGCTTGAACGCCATGGCATCAGTGCGGACGCTATCGTGCGGAAGATAAAGGCGATTATCTGACACCCAATTCACCGCTCAGGACAGCAAAGCGCGCCTACCGGCGGAAAAGAATTTGCGTCAGTCTTGTTGCAAATAGGAGAATGAGCATGGCGTATGCCAATTATACCTCCGAAACTGTCGGAAGCAAGGGAGAAGAACTTTATCGGCAGCAACTCCGCGCCAAAGTTGAACCTCAGCATAAAGGCAGGTTTCTTGCGCTCGATATTGAAACAGGTGACTACGAAATTGACGATGACGAGTTGACTTCCATGACGAGTCTGCTCGAAAAACGTCCCGTAGCAGTCATCTACAGTCTCCGCATAGGAGCCCGATCCGTTCATCGAATCGGCTTTAGGATTTCAGCACCGACATCATGATTCCATGGCGGGGCTGTGACGTTAGACGTTGTAACGGGTGGGCGTGTGACGATTGACAGGCTTCCGTAAACCCGGCCCGGAGAAGAGAATGGAGTTTACGCACAGATGCAACGCGCAATTGTTTGGATAGTCGTCCTCGGTGTCATCGTGCTGGTTGGCATCGGGATAATCTTCGCGCTGCGTGCCCCGCGCGCTGTGCTGAAAACCTATCCGGCGGATAAAGGCCCGAACTTCATTGACGTTTCCGCCTATCCGCAGAAAATGCAGGCTGCCTACGAGGTATTTGCGCGCAAGTGTAGCCGATGCCACACTCTTGCGCGCCCGATTAACTCTGATTTTGAACCAGAGGAATGGCGAACCTACGTCTACAAAATGATGCGAAAACCGGGCTCCGGCTTAACCCCCCAAACCGCGGAGAAGGTTATCGAATTTCTCATCTACGATGAAGAACACCGGTAGGAGAGCCCTTCCGGGCAGTGCCTCTTCTTTGTCCGTTCGCGACCGGTCGGGCCCTAGCAAGCCGTATCCAATTTTGCCATGATGCTGAGCGTCTCTGCGATTGCAACCAACATGCTCCGATAGTGCTCCTAAGTGCGCCGCGGCTTGTTCCAAAAACGTCTTGAGATGCGTATGCAAAGAGAGTTCTGTGGTTGCCTCAGCTTCGCGTCGGGTTTGCTGAATGTTTCGCCAATAGGTGTTCGCGATGTCTTGAAATTGCATAGCTTTCCTCACGTCAGCAGGCATGGCGCGGCACAGGACCGCGCCCTACGGGAACCGTGAAGATATGGCGCGGCACAGGACCGCGCACTACGGGCTGCGGGGCCGCTTGTGGCATGGCGCGGCACAGGACCGCGCCCTACGGGAACCGTGAAGATATGGCGCGGCACAGGACCGCGCTCTACGGGAACCGTGAAGATATGGCGCGGCACAGGACCGCGCACTACGGGCTGCGGGGCCGCTTAGTGAAAAATTACGCCACCGCCAGCCGCTTTTTCTGCTCCTCCAACATTTTCTGCTGGCGTTTGACGCGCTCTGGCACCAAACGTTCCCGCGGTGCAGTCGGTTTGAAATCCAGACGGCTCTTCCCCAACCCGCGTAACACCCCTAATTCCACCGGCGAAAAATCGTCTGGATGCTCGCGGTTGAAATTCATCGGCTCTTTGAGATGGACAGGCGGATTCGTGATAAACCGGGCGCGTTTCGACGGATTCTGCGACGCGGCGTGTAAGATGAACGGATGCAAGAGGACAACATCCCCGGCTTTCCCCGTGATTTCGACGAAATCCTTGCACTTCTCAATGAGCCCGCCAAACCCGCTTGGGAGCAATCCTTCCGGATGCTCGGACAACCGCCGCGCGACGTGCTGGACAGAATCGCAGGCCACAAAGGTTCCCCCACTCTTCGGATAAATATCCGACCAGGCGACAATCGTCAGGAGCCCTTGCTCGGGGCTATCCAAGAAATGGCGGAAGAAATCGCCATCTTTATGCCAACCGCCGACTTCTGGAGAAGGCGGTTGCCACGGCGAATCCGCGCCGAGTGAGAAGTTGATGATAAATCCATCGCCCCACGACGGTTCGGAACCGGCGATGCGCTCTTCGCCGCCGAGCAGTTCACAGATAGCACGCCACGCCCGCGGTGCCACGTCTTTAATCGGCACCCGATTCATTGAAGGCAGGTGGATGCGCGGCATCTCCCACGTCGCCGAATCGTCTGGAGAATAACCGAGCCGTTTATAGGCGAACGTTCTCCACTTTTCTGCCAATTCCTGCGGGAAGCAGTCTCTCAGGATAATATGCCCTTTCTCAATGAAATGGTTAATCTCTGCTTCGGTAAGGGTTTTGTCCGTTTTAGTCTCCATTGGTTTCCTCCAAAAAGCGCGTCAGGGCGGATGTCCCTATCCGTCCGTTATTGCAGACTCTCCAACAATGTCTCCGCGAGTTTCGTTGCGAACGCATCATCGTTGATGTGCGCGTCCATCTCAATGACGGTAACGTTGCTTCCGATGTGCGCCTTCAAATTCTCGCGCCATGCAGCGCGCGCTTCGGGAGCATCGAAAGGTTGTTCTGTCATGTCAATTGCGGATACGCCTCGTGTCGGAATGATAACCGTCGTGGTCCCCCGCGCTTGGTTCAGTTTGCGCGCCATGATTCTCCCTAATTCGGCCATTTCTTCTGTGGTTGTCCGCATCAACGTCACCGTTGGGTTGTGCTGATAGAACAGCCGGTCGCGGAATTTCTCAGGTACGGTATCCCGCGGTCCGAAATTCACCATATCTAGTGCGCCGGGCGCGATGACTTGCGGTAATCCGGCTTGTCCTGCGGCTTCCAGTCTATCCGGTCCTGCGCTGAGGACACCGCCGACGAGTTCGTCGGCGAGTTCTGTTGTTGTCACGTCTAACACGCCGGCGAGGAAGCCGCCTTTGCCCAGGTCTTCCATCGCCTGTCCGCCGGTGCCGGTAGCATGAAAAACGAGTACTTCGTAGCCGGCGGCTTCAAGAATTTCGCGCGCTTTCGTGACGCACGGCGTGGTTACGCCGAACATGGTGGCGGCGATGAGGGGTTTATCGGCTTCTGCTGCAGCGGGTGCTGCTGCGTTCACCATTCCGACGATTGCGCCGGCGGCGTTCGCCAAAATCTGTCTCGATAAGCGGTTGATGCCGGCAATGTCTACCACCGAATACATCATACAAATATCTTTGGACTGCACATAAGGGCTTGTATCGCCCGATGCGAGGGTAGACACCATTATTTTCGGAACGCCCACCGGCAGTGCCTGCATCGCTGTTGTCCCGATAGTTGTTCCTGCGGAGCCGCCTAGTGAGATGATGCCATCGATTTCGCCTGCTGTCTGTTTTTCTGCAACGATTGCCGCTGCGCCCTGTGCCATGACAGCGACGCTATTGCCCCGGTCGCCTTCGTTGCGCAGTACTTGCAGCGATGAGCCTGCCTTCCGCGCGACTTCATCAGCTGGGACATCTGGCTCCAGCTGCGGTTCGCCCATAATCCCGGTATTCACAACGCACGTTGAGACACCGCTTGATTCGATTTGCGTTTTGATGAATGCAAATTCAAGTCCTTTTGTATCCATCGTCCCGACAATGCACACCGTTTTCGCCATTGTGGGGTTCCTCCTCTCCTGTTTTGAGACTATAGCCTTTCAGGACACACGCAAGTGCGCTCATCCTCCACCGGTAGGCGCGGTTTGCAACCGCGCACGAACTACGTTGCGCGCTTACAAAGCGCGCCTCCGGCTTGAGGTTGCGTCCCTCTTCATTTATTATAGTTAAGAATGCAAATTGTGTCAACAATTAAACGAGAGATATTCAGATTTTCGCCTTGACACAATTCGCGAGATATGATACAATTTTTTGAAACCGCCCGATATGAGAGGCGGGTGAAACAGATTAGCGGAGGCACATACGTGAAACAAATTGATTTTAAAGACGCAGTTTGCAAGCCGCTATTGCGGAGTCAAGCCGGCTTAACATCTGTCCAAATCATCGTTGTCGTTGCCATCATCGGAATTATTGCGGCGGTGCTGTTGGCACCTCGGTTGCTAGGACAAGCGGGCCGCGCTCTCCAAGCACAGGCCGCTGAAGAAATCGAGACGCTCGGCATCGCGCTCGATCGATACGCCAAAGATAACGGCGATTATCCCTCAACTGAACAGGGGCTTAATGCCCTTTGGGAGAAACCTGAAGCATCGCCACTCCCGGTCAACTGGACTGAGCCCTACATCAACATCCCGATTACGGTAGATCCTTGGGGCAACCCCTACGTCTACATCCGGCCCGGTGTGCATGACTCTTACGGTTATGACCTTCTGTCCTTCGGTAGCGATGGGCTTGAAGGCGGCACCGGGGAGGCAGAAGACGTAGTCAGTTGGATCCGCCGGGACGAGTAATAGCGAAAACCCACACGTAACTGTGTGCGCGGTTTGAAACCGTGTAATCCACCGTGGGCGCGCCTATGGGGTTCGTCCGAACGACAGACAGGAATTTGGTATCCTAAGGAGAAACCGAATGAAAACAATGCTCTTGATTTTAAGCATTCTCATCATCGGTGCATGCGTGCCGATTGATGCCGCAGAACTCGGTCTAGCCAGTGCATGGCTGTTTGAAGAGAATAGCGGCAAGGTTGCCCGCGACATCGTCAGTGGGCACGATGGCGACATCAAAGGGGCTCTGAAATGGGTGCGCGACGGTAAATTTGGCGGCGCGTTGGCATTCCCAGGGCAAGGCGATAGTTACGTCCGCATTGAGCACGATGATGTTTTCAACGCCGATGCCTACACGTTCGTCGCGTGGGTAAAATTGGAAGAAGCCTCGTGGCAGTATGTCGTCTGGCGCAACGGCGATGTCTGGCCGGAGGCAGAAGAGGTGCGGCATCTCGATATCTGGATCCATGATGCCGACTACCCTGTCTTCATGTGGCACGTCAAAGGCACCGTCGGCCGCATTGATGGACAGACGCCGGTTGCTGATGGCGAGTGGCATCACATCGCCAAAGTCTACGATGGCAAGAATGTGCAGATGTTCATCGATGGCGAACTTGATGGTGAGCAACCAAGCGGTGGCACGCTGGATACAAGTGAAAGCCCAATCTGGCTCGGGGCGCGCCCTGGCGATGTTGCCGCCACTGGACTCTTTGACGAAGTCGGATTCTTCACAGAAGCACTCTCTGAAGCTGACTTGAACGATGTGATGGACAACGGGTTGGCAGGTTACGCCGCTGTCACCGCCGCAGGAAAAGCGGCGACAACTTGGGCGGCGCTGAAAACGAGAAATTGAAACCAAAAGGGCCGACGCAGCACCTCAGTAGGCGCGGTTGGAAACCGCGTCTACCACACATACTGGCAGTATGTGTGTATGTGTCTGTCCAGACCAAAAACGGAGGAAAACGGAATTATGCGAATGCATGTAGGTGGAGAATGGATTGACAAATCCAATAAAATTGATGTCCTGAGTCCTTTTGACGGCTCGGTTGTCGATACTGTCCCGCGTGGCGATGCAGGTGACGTGGAGACTGCGCTTCAAACCGCTGAGCGCGGCGCGAAAATCATGGCAGGGTTAACCGGCTATGAACGGTATGAAATCCTGCGCAAAGTCGCTGACTTGATGGTGGCACGTTCTGCGGAGCTCGCCGAAGTCATCACCCGGGAAGAGGGCAAGATATTGGCAGAAGCGACGATTGAGGCGACGCGCGCGTCGGAGATCATCGCGCTCTCGGCCGAAGAATCAAAACGCTTAACCGGCGAAACGATTCCGCTTGAAGGCGCGCCTGGCGTGAAAGGCAGACTCGGCTTCACCGTGCGAGTGCCGTGCGGCATCGTCGTCGG
Source organism: uncultured Poribacteria bacterium (assembly GCA_958296135.1). Classification (GTDB taxonomy): domain Bacteria; phylum Poribacteria; class WGA-4E; order WGA-4E; family WGA-3G; genus AGPOR5. The sequence continues at coordinate 228,846 of CATQHZ010000001.1, read as the reverse complement.
GATTAGCCCGTTCAACTTCCCACTGCATCTCGTCTGCCACAAAGCGGGTCCGGCCATCGCCGGCGGCAACGCGATTATCATCAAACCTGCCACCGATACCCCGCTCTCGGCGTTGAAATTGGTAGAACTCTTTTTAGAGGCAGGCACGCCGCCCGAGGCGATTCAGTGTTTGACGGGCCCCGGCGGCGACATCGGCGATGCCCTCTGTGCCGATCGGCGCGTCCGAAAGATTACCTTCACGGGCAGCCGCGACATCGGCGAACGCATCTGTCACACTGCCGGGTTGAAGCGCGTCACGATGGAGCTCGGTTCCAATTCGCCGCTCATCGTGATGCCGGACGCGGACCCGGGGAAGGTTGCCCGCGCTGCTGCAGCATCCGGCTATTCTAACGCTGGACAGGTGTGTATCTCAACGCAGCGCGTCATCGCGCACGAGAAAATCTACGGTGATTTCTTGGATGCGTTCCAAGCCGAAGTTGCGCAAATCGGCATCGGTAACCCGTTGGAGGAGGGTGTCCGCATGGGGCCGATGATTCGCGAAACGGACGCGGCGCGCGTCAGCGAATGGATTCAGGAAGCAGTCTCTGACGGTGCTGAACTGCTCACCGGCGGCGAGAAGCAGGCTCAGTTTGTCACCCCCGCTATCCTCGCCAACGTTAAACCGGAGATGAAAATTTCCTGCGATGAAGTCTTCGGGCCGGCTGTCGGCGTGACGCGCGTCAACGATATCGACGAGGCGATTGCCCTCGCCAACGATACGCATTACGGGTTGAGCGCGGCGATTTTCACGCAGAACGTCGATTGGGCGATGCGGTTCGTGCGCGAGGTAGAGTCTGGCAACTTGATGGTAAACTGGGGTACGCAGTGGCGCGCCGATTTGATGCCGTATGGCGGTATCAAAGAGAGCGGGATGGGCAAAGAGGGTCCGAAGTACGCGATTGAGGAGATGACCGAGGTGAAGATGGCGATTTTCCATCTGGATGGGTAGGTAATTTCAGGGCCGAGCACCGTGACTTAGCCCTGAACAACTACGTTCAAGAGTCTTGGGCTTCGGACGTTTTTCGTGCCGGTCGGGCGTTCGCGGGGGGAACCCTCGGCGATTCGCGATCGCCGGGTTTTCCCTCGCGCTACGGTGAAAAGGCCGTTTTCCAGTCAGGTCGGAGGATCGCGAGGGACAGGCCCTCGCGCTACGGGGACTAAAAATGCCGCTCAAACCGTAGGGCGAGGTCTTGTGCCTCGCCGTGCAGCGATCGCATCAAAAAACGTTCGCGGCCGCTGGGCTGCGGGCGTTTTTCGTTCAGGTCGAGGGATCGCGAGGGACAGTGGACATCTCTGCAGCGAGGCGGCAGAGAGGACAACGTTTCGGCGTAACGGCCCTCGCGCTACGGGGACTAAAAATGCCGCTCAAACCGTAGGGCGAGGTCCTGTGCCTCGCCAGGCTCGATCGCATCAGAAAGCCTTCGCGGCCGCGGGGTTGTAAGCGGTTTCCGGGCAGGTCGGGCGTTCGCGGGGGGAACCCTCGGCGATTCGCGCGCGCCGGGTTTCCCCTCGCCCCACGGTGAAAGCGGCGGTTCTCGATTGTTCTCAAAAATACGTTGACAAAAAAACGCGGCAGCTGCTACAATCTGTCCAAGATGAGACGCAACACACGGGCAGGCACACCAGCCCGCCCACAACTCAGTAAGAGGGACATCTGGTCCCGATACCCAAAAGGAGAAATCCAATGAAAACATTAACGCTTTTAACCTTAACCCTGCTATTAACCGCCGCGATGGCACTGACACCCGCCACCGCCCAAGATTCTCCACAGTGGCACTTACCCGAAGGGGCCACCTTACGCCTCGGCAAAGGCCGCATCCGCGAGATTGCGTATTCTCCCGATGGCACCCTGCTAGCGGTTGCGAGTTCCATCGGGATTTGGCTCTACGATACCGCAACTTACCAAGAAGTGGCACTGCTCACTGGGCATACGGGCGTTGTCTTGAGCGTTGCGTTCAGCCCGGATGGAAACACGCTCGCAAGTGCGAGTGATGACAACACCGTCCGGCTGTGGGATGTCGCCACCGGCGACACACGCCAAACACTCACCGGCCATACGGACAATGTCATTAGCGTTGCGTTCAGCCCGGATGGAAACACGCTCGCAAGTGGGAGTTTTGACACCGTCCGGCTGTGGGATGTGGCCACCGGCGACACACTAAACACACTCGCCGGACATACCTGGGTGGTCTCTAGCGTTGCGTTCAGTCCCGATGGAAACACACTCGCAAGTGGCAGTTGGGACGAAACCATCCGTCTGTGGGATGTCGCCACCGGCGATACACGCCAAACACTCACCGGACATACGCACTGGGTCTATAGCGTTGCGTTCAGCCCGGATGGAAACACACTCGCAAGTGCGAGTAGGGACACCACCGTCCGTCTGTGGGATGTCGCCACCGGCGACACACTAAACACACTCACCGGACATACCTTGAATGTCTATAGCGTTGCGTTCAGCCCGGATGGAAACACACTCGCAAGTGCGAGTGCGGACTACACCGTCCGGCTGTGGGATGTGGTCACCGGCGAGACACGCCAAACACTCACCGGCCATACGGACAATGTCATTAGCGTTGCGTTCAGCCCCGATGGAAACACACTCGCAAGTAGGAGTTTTGACACCACCGTCCGGCTGTGGGATGTGGCCACCGGTGAAACACGCCAAACACTCACCGGCCATACGCGCTGGGTCTGGAGCGTTGCGTTCAGCCCGGATGGAAACACACTCGCAAGTGATGGGAGTGAGGACAACACCGTCCGGCTGTGGGATGTCGCCACCGGCGACACACTAAACACACTCACCGGCCATACGCACTATGTCTGGAGCGTTGCGTTCAGCCCAGATGGAAACACACTCGCAAGTGGCAGTTGGGACGACACCGTCCGGCTGTGGGATGTGGCCACCGGCGACACACTAAACACACTCACCGGCCATACGGGCGGTGTCAGGAGCGTTGCGTTCAGCCCTGATGGACACACGCTCGCCAGTGCGAGTTCGGACGAAACCCTCCGTCTGTGGGATATCGCCACCGGCAATACACGCCAAACACTCACCGGACATACGGGCAATGTCAGGAGCGTTGCGTTCAGCCCGGATGGAAACACACTCGCAAGTGCGAGTAGGGACACCACCGTCCGTCTGTGGGATGTCGCCACCGGCGACACACGCCAAACACTCACCGGACATACCTCTAGTGTCAATAGCGTTGCGTTCAGCCCAGATGGAAACACGCTCGCAAGTGGGAGTGGGAGCACCGTCCGTCTGTGGGATGTCGTCACCGGCGACACACTAAACACACTCACCGGACATACGGACAATGTCTTTAGCGTTGCGTTCAGCCCCGATGGAAACACGCTCGCCAGTGCGAGTGAGGACGACACCGTCCGGCTGTGGGATGTGGTCACCGGCGACACACTAAACACACTCACCGGACATACGCACTATGTCTGGAGCGTTGCGTTCAGCCCCGATGGAAACACACTCGCCAGTAGCAGTGATGATGGCACCGTGCTCCTCTGGGACATTGCACCGTCTGCACCCACACCGGTGCAAATCGCCGCAGATATCAACGGCGATGGCGTGGTGGACATTCTGGACTTAACGCTTGTCGCCGCGCAGTTCGGACAGACAAGTGCAGACAATCCGGCCGATGTCAACGGCGATGGCGTTGTCAACATTCAGGATCTGGTGTTGGTGGCGGGGGCCTTTGGGGAGGCAGCTGGCGCGCCGGGGTTCGCGCAGGGGCATATCGGGACAGGGAGCATCGAGACAGGGAGGGCTCTCCTACAAGGGGAAATCGAGACCGGGAGGTCTCTCCTACGGGCGGCGGATGTGCAACAGTGGCTCGCGCAGGCGCAACGGCTAGATCTCGCAAACCCTGCGTATCAACGCGGCATTGCCGTGCTGCAGCAGCTCCTCGCAAGTCTAACGCCGAAACAAACCGCATTGCTTGCCAACTATCCGAATCCGTTCAACCCGGAAACGTGGATACCGTATGCATTGGCACAGGCCGCAGAGGTCACCGTCAGGATTCACGCATCGGATGGGAAACTGGTACGCACCTTGGAGGTGGGCCAAGTTCCGGCTGGCGTATATTCGGGCAAGTCCCGCGCCGCGTATTGGGATGGCCGCAATGCGCAGGGAGAGCCGGTTGCGAGTGGCGTGTATTTCTACACGCTGTCCGCGGGTGATTTCTCGGCGACGCGAAAGATGGTGATACGGAAGTAGGAAAACGCCACTGTTACCGTAGGGCGAGGTCCTGTGCCTCGCCATGCATCGATCGCATCAGAAAGCGTCCGCGGCCTCAGGGTTGCGGGCGTTTTTCGTTCAGGTCGAGGGATCGCGGCGGACAGGCCACCGCGCTACGGTGAAAGGGACGGTTTCCGTTTCGTTGAGGGATCGCGAGGGACAGTGGACATCTCTGCAGCGAGGCTGCAGAGATGATAGCGTTTCGGCGTGACGGCCCTCGCGCTACGGTAGTGAGAGGCAAATCGCCCCGCAGCCCGTAGGGCGAGGGCCTGTCCCTCGCCAGGCATCGGTCGCATCAGAAAGCCTTCGCGGCCGCGGGGCTGCAGGCGTTTTCCGGGCAGGTCGGGCGTTCGCGGGGGGAACCCGCGCCGATTCGCGCGCGCCGGGTTTTCCCTCGCCCTACGGTGAAAGCGGCGGTTTTCGATTGTTCTCAAAAATACGTTGACAAAAAAAACGCGGCAGCTGCTACAATCTGTCCAAGATGAGACGCAACACACGGGCAGGCACACCAGCCCGCCCACAACTCAGTAAGAGGGACATCTGGTCCCGATACCCAAAAGGAGAAATCCAATGAAAACATTAACGCTTTTAACCTTAACCCTGCTATTAACCGCCACCTTGGCACTGACACCCGCCACCGCCCAAGATTCTCCACAGTGGCACTTACCCGAAGGTGCAACCTTACGCCTCGGCAAAGGCTGGATCAACGAGATTGTGTATTCTCCCGATGGCACCCTGCTAGCGGTTGCAAGTTCCATCGGGATTTGGCTCTACGATACCGCAACTTACCAAGAAGTAGCACTGCTCACCGGCCATACGGGCTCTGTCATTAGCGTTGCGTTCAGTCCCGATGGAAACACACTCGCAAGTGGCAGTTGGGACGACACCGTCCGTCTGTGGGATGTCGCCACCGGCGAGACACTAAACACACTCACCGGACATACGGGCAATGTCAGGAGCGTTGCGTTCAGCCCGGATGGAAACACACTCGCAAGTGGCAGTTGGGACGACACCGTCCGTCTGTGGGATGTGGTCACCGGCGACACACTAAACACACTCACCGGCCATACGGACTGGGTCAGAAGCGTTGCGTTCAGCCCCGATGGAAACACGCTCGCAAGTGGCAGTTGGGACGGCTCCGTCCGTCTGTGGGATGTCGCCACCGGCGACACACTAAACACACTCACCGGCCATACGAGCGGTGTCTATAGCGTTGCGTTCAGCCCGGATGGAAACACACTCGCAAGTGCGAGTGGGGACGACACCGTCCGTCTGTGGGATGTGGTCACCGGCGACACACTAAACACACTCACCGGCCATACGGACAATGTCTATAGCGTTGCGTTCAGCCCTGATGGAAACACGCTCGCAAGTGCGAGTGGGGACGACACCGTCCGGCTGTGGGATGTCGCCACCGGCGAGACACTAAACACACTCACCGGACATACGGACTGGGTCAGAAGCGTTGCGTTCAGCCCCGATGGAAACACGCTCGCAAGTGGCAGTTGGGACGACACCGTCCGTCTGTGGGATGTCGCCACCGGCGACACACTAAACACACTCACCGGCCATACGAGCGGTGTCTATAGCGTTGCGTTCAGCCCGGATGGAAACACACTCGCAAGTGCGAGTTATGACGACACCGTCCGGCTGTGGGATGTGGCCACCGGCGACACACTAAACACACTCGCCGGACATACCTGGGATGTCGTTAGCGTTGCGTTCAGCCCAGATGGAAACACACTCGCAAGTGCGAGTTATGACAGAACCGTCCGTCTGTGGGATGTCGCCACCGGCGACACACGCCAAACACTCACCGGCCATACCTCTAGTGTCAATAGCGTTGCGTTCAGCCCGGATGGAAACACGCTCGCAAGTGGGAGTGGGAGCACCGTCCGTCTGTGGGATGTCGTCACCGGCGACACACTAAACACACTCACCGGCCATACCTCTAGTGTCAATAGCGTTGCGTTCAGCCCGGATGGAAACACTCTCGCAAGTGCGAGTTGGGACTACACCATCCGGCTGTGGGATGTCGCCACCGGCGACACACGCCAAACACTCACCGGCCATACCTGGTATGTCTATAGCGTTGCGTTCAGCCCAGATGGAAACACACTCGCAAGTGGCAGTTATGCAGAAATCCGTCTGTGGGATGTGGTCACCGGCGACACACTAAACACACTCGCCGGCCATACGGACGGTGTCGAGAGCGTTGCGTTCAGCCCAGATGGAAACACACTCGCAAGTGCGAGTTATGACAAAACCATCCGTCTGTGGGATGTGGTCACCGGCGACACACTAAACACACTCACCGGACATACGGACGATGTCGAGAGCGTTGCGTTCAGCCCCGATGGAAACACACTCGCCACTGGCAGTTGGGACGGCACGGTGCTCCTCTGGGACATCGCACCGTCTGCACCCACACCGGTGCAAGTCGCCGCAGATATCAACGGCGATGGCGTGGTGGACATTCTGGACTTAACGCTTGTCGCCGCGCAGTTCGGACAGACAAGTGAAGATAATCCCGCTGATGTCAACGGTGATGGCGTTGTCAACATTCAGGATTTGGTGTTGGTGGCAGCGGCGTTTGGGGAGGCAGCGGGCGCGCCGGGGTTCGCGCGGTGGCATATCGGGACAGGGAGGAGCATCGAGACAGGGAGGGCTCTCCTACAAGGGGAAATCGAGACCGGGAGGTCTCTCCTACGGGCGGCGGATGTGCAACAGTGGCTCGCGCAGGCGCAACGGCTGGACAGCGCAAACCCTGTGTATCGGCGCGGCATTGCCGTGCTGCAGCAGCTCCTCGCAAGTCTAACGCCGAAACAAACCGCGCTGCTTGCCAACTATCCGAATCCGTTTAACCCGGAAACGTGGATACCGTATCAGTTGGCAAAGGCTGCGGAGGTCACCGTCAGGATTCACGCATCGGATGGGAAACTGGTACGCACCTTGGAGTTGGGCCAAGTTCCGGCGGGCGTATATTCGGGCAAGTCCCGCGCCGCGTATTGGGATGGCCGCAATGCACAGGGAGAGCCGGTTGCGAGTGGCGTGTATTTCTACACGCTGCAGGCCGGAGATTTCTCGGCGACGCGGAAGCTGGTAATTCGGAAGTAGGAAAACGCCACTGTTACCGTAGGGCGAGGTCTTGTGCCTCGCCAGGCTCGATCGCATCAAAAAACGTTCGCGGCCGCTGGGCTGCAGGCGTTTTCCGTTTCGATGAGCGGAAGCAAAGCGGCCCCGCAGCCCGTAGGGCGAGGTCCTGTGCCTCGCCAGGCATCGGTCTAAAGAAAAACCGTCCGGGGCCTCTGAGCTGCGGACGGTTTTCGCGTAGGTCGAGAGATCGCGAGGGACAGGCCCTCGCGCTACGGTAGTGAGAGGCGATCGCGGGGGACAGGCCCTCGCCGTGCAGCGATCGCATCAGAAAGCGTCCGCGGCCGCTGGGCTGCAGGCGTTTTTCGTTCAGGTCGGGAGATCGCGAGGGACAGGTTTTCCGTCGCGCTACGGGGACTAAAAGTGCCGCTCAAACCGTAGGGCGAGGTCCTGTGCCTCGCCGTGCATCGATCGCACTAGAAAGCGTTCGTGGCCTCTGGGTTGCGGGCGTTTTTCGTTCAGGTCGGGAGATCGCGAGGGACAGTGGACATCTCTGCAGCGGGACTGCAGAGATGACAACGTTTCGGCGTAACGGCCCTCGCGCTACGTAATAAGTGGCGGTTTCCGGGCAGGTCGGGGGATCGCGGGGGGAACCCTCGGCGATTCGCGCTCGCCGGGCCCCCGCGCGACGTTCCGCTAAATCACTTACTCCTCCGCTTCAGCCTTTGAAGCAGTAATCACTTTCTGCGCCACATCATCCGGCGCGATTTCATAACGCGCGAATTCCATCGTGAAACTGCCACGCGCACTCGTCATCGATTTCAGGTCGATCGAGTAACGAAGCATCTCCGCTAACGGTACATGCGCCTGGATTACCTGCCGCTTGCCTATTTGCTCCACTCCCATCACCTGCCCACGCCGGCCGTTCAAGTCGCCGATGATGCTCCCCATAAATTGCTCCGGCACCGTAATCGTGACGTTCATGATCGGCTCCAGCAATGCCGGGTCTGACTGTTCCGCTGCCTCCGCAAAGGCGATAGAACCAGCGATCTGGAACGCCATATCTGATGAGTCCACCGGGTGATGCTTGCCATCGTAAAGGTCGATCTGGAGATCTACCACGGGATACCCGGCGACAAGTCCTCGCTCCATTCTTTCACGGATGCCCTTCTCAACCGCGGGGATATAGTTGCGCGGAATGGAGCCGCCGACAATGTTATTGATAAATTCAAATCCTTCGCCGCGCTGAGCCGGTGCGAGGTTAATCCAGACATCGCCGAATTGCCCTCTACCACCAGACTGCCGTTTATGTCTGCCGTTGATGTTCCGGACGCTTCGGCGAATTGTCTCGCGATACGGTACTTTCGGTGGCGAGAGCTCTGTTTGCACGCCGAACTTATCAGTCATCCGTGCGCGGTTGACGGTGAGGTGCAGGTCCCCGAGTCCGGAGATGCGGAGTTGCTTCGTTTCTTCGTCGCGTTCGATTCTGAAAACCGGGTCTTCTTCGGACATGCGGGTGAGCGCGCTGATCATTTTTTCATCTTCGCCATCGCGTGTCGGCCGGATGGCGTAAGAGATAACCGATGGCGGGAACTCAACACCGGGTAGCTGAATCGGTGCATCTCTATCACAGAGTGTATCGCCGGTTTGGGTGACAGAGAGTTTCGTCAGTGCGCCGATATCGCCTGCTTGGACGTGCGCCGTGTTAATCGGGCTATTCCCGTTCATGAACGTTGTCTTGCCGAGGCGTTCTATCTGTTCCCGTGTTGAATTGCTGACTTGGGAATCTCCGTGCAATGTGCCGGAGTAGACGCGGAAGAAGCTCAATTGCCCCGCGAACGGGTCTGCGATGGTTTTGAACACCAAGGCTGCCATCGGTTCATCGGTGGAGGGTTCGCGCGTTTCGGAATCAGCAATGCCTTCAACTGCGCCGGCATCCACGGGCGACGGGAGGCAGTTAATCAGCATATCCATGACTTGCTGCACGCCGATATTCTCCAAGGCGGAGCCGCAGAGTACGGGGACAAACTGGTTCTCGAAAATTCCTATTTTTAGGCCGGTCTGAATTTCTTCGTCGGAGAGTTCGCCTTCAAAAAACTTTTCGATTAGCGCGTCGTCGCTTTCGGCGGCGACTTCCACGAGTGCTTCGCGTGCTTCTTCGGCTGGTGCTACGAGTGGTTCTGGAATGTCCGTTTTGGCGGTGCGCTTGCTGCTATCGGGTTGCAGGAATGCGCCCATCTGCACGAAGTCAACGATGCCCGAAAACTGCGCCTCTTCCCCAATCGGCAGTTGGATCGGGACTGCCCGTGTCTCAAGAATCTCCTCGATGCTTGCGAGTGCGTTTTCAAAGCTGGCGTTCTCTTTATCCATCTTATTGATAAAGATCAGCCGTGGCAGTTCATACTTATCGGCTATCTCCCAGACCTTTTCAGTTCCGCCTTCAACGCCGGTTGTTGCATCAACGACGACGATGACGGCATCGACGATGCGTAGGACGCTGTGCAGGTCTCCGTAAAAATCCGCTGCGCCGGGGGTATCAATCAGATTGAGTTTCTGTCCTTCCCACTCGGCGATACACACGGAGCAGTTGAGAGTCGTTTTGCGTTCGATTTCGTCGTCGGCGTAGTCCGCAACGGAATTTCCGTTATCGACGGCACCCATGCGCTCAATGGTTCCCCCGTTGAAGAGCATCGCTTCAACGAGGGATGTCTTGCCCGCGCCGGAGTGCGCGATGATGCCAATGTTTCGGATCTGGTCCGTCCTGTATTGTTTCATGCGGGTTAAAAATTTCTCCTTTTGCTATTAAACTAATCTATTTTAGCAAAGTGTGACGAAAATGTCAAGATTTTTTTGGTAAATGCTGCCGATTTAAGGTATAATAGCATTAACCGCCATTCAGGTGGAGGGATTGCGAGGGACAGGCCCTCGCGCTCTGGAACAGAACAAGCCATTGATACCGTAGGGCGAGGGCCGTCACGCCGAAACGTTGTCATCTCTGCCGCCTCGCTGCAGAGATGTCCACTGTCCCTCGCCATGCATCGATCGCACCAGAAAACGGCAGGGGCCTCGGGGATGCGGACGGTTTTCGCTCAGGTCGGGGGATCGCGAGGGAAACCCTCGGCGATTCGCGATCGCCGGGCCCTCGCGCTCTGGAACAGAACAAGCCATTGATACCGTAGGGCGAGGGCCGTCACGCCGAAACGTTGTCATCTCTGCCGCCTCGCTGCAGAGATGTCCACTGTCCCTCGCCAGGCAGCGAGCGTCACAGAAAACGGCAGGGGCCGCGGGGATGCGGACGGTTTTCGCTCAGGTCGGGGGATCGCGAGGGAAACCCTCGGCGATTCGCGATCGCCGGGCCCTCGCCCTACGGAACAGAACAAGCCATTGATACCGTAGGGCGAGGGCCTGTCCCTCGCCAGGCATCGATCGCACCAGAAAACGGCAGGGGCCGCGGGGATGCGGACGGTTTTCGCTCAGGTCGGGGGATCGCGAGGGAAACCCTCGGCGATTTGCGATCGCCGGGCCCTCGCGCTACGGGACGAAGAACGGCACTCGCGGGGGATTGGTCCTCGCGCTACAGGCCACGAGGTGGTTAAGGAGAAGAAACAATGCCCAACCTTTTATTTATATTCGGTTCAGGTTTCGGGTTGCTCGCCGTTGTTTTTGGCGCGTTTGGCGCGCACGCGCTCCGCAATACGCTGTCACCCGAAATGCTGGAGACGTTTGAAGTCGCAGTCCGTTATCAGATGTATCATAGCCTTGCCCTCATCGCCGCTGCGTGGGCAGACACGCAATGGCAGACACCGTTCATCACTGCATCGGGATGGTGCTTTATCGTCGGCATCCTGATTTTCTCAGGGAGTCTCTACGTGCTGAGTCTCACCGGTATTCGCTGGCTTGGGGCAATTACGCCGATTGGCGGCCTGGCATTCATTGCCGGATGGGCATGTCTGATGATAGCCGCCCTGCGGCAATGAGGGGATAGGGGCTGCGGCAATTTCATGTTGACGTTAATTGCGTTTTTTGGTAAATTAACGTATCAACCTCGCGTTGTAGTTGCATTTACAGCGCGCTGTTCAAACGATGTCTCAATTTTTCACGGCATGAACTGAAAAGTTATCTCTCTCACTGGCCAGGCCTGACGCAAAAACCTACAAGCCCCGGTAGGGGGTGGTGCCGCGTCAGTCCTATTGACAAAGGAGGACATTGCGATGAAAAGACATGATATCCAACGGCTGTGCCTATTCGGATGCTTGTGCTTCATCATGCTGATGGCACATACCGCACAGGCAATTCGCTACGAATTCGACAGCGACAAAGAGATTGCCGATTGGGAACTGGGCCCGCAGGCAACCGCCAAGGTGAAAAACGGTGCCCTTGAACTCATCGTCGGCGGCGGACAAAACTCCGGCATCTATTTCGGCGAAGATGACTGGACCGATTATCGCATGGAAGTCCGAGCCCGAAAACTGGCTGGGCCCTATTTCCATCTGTTTGTTCGGACGCAAGAACCCAACGTCGATTTCTATTTTATGGAAATTAGTTACAACTCGCATACCACCTCGCTGTTCATGTTTGAAGGTGGGAATGCGAACGAGATTACCGGCGGGCCGCGTCCCCAACGCCCAGACTCGAAAGATACCAAAGGCGGCGATGCTTACACCCTCGTCTTTGAAACCCAAGGTCAAACCCTCAGAACCTACATCGATGGGAAACAGATGGTTGAATCAGAGGATAAAACCTACGCCGAAGGCCGTCCGGGGCTCGGCGGTAGGGATTCAACAGTGCTTTATGAATACGTTGAAATCAACGGACCCGGCATTCCGCCAACGGCCGTCGAACCGGTAGGGAAACTGGCTGTCACATGGGGTGCCTTGAAACACCAATGAAGTCCAACCCCGAGTGTAAGGGCGGATTTCTTTCTATCTCCGCCCGCGATGCCATTCGGACTGCATGTTTATAGGAGGCGAAGATGACTAGAAAACTGAGTTTACTTTTCTTGTTTGTCGTCCTTTCCACAGGATTCGACTTCGCGCTACATACAGACTCACATCCGTGGGCACGCGAAGACGCGAAAGGCGCGCAAAAGGAAATCGACACGCTCATCAAAATTCTTGATGGAGAAAACCTCGCGGTGTTTGACCCGAAGGATATCAAGGGGTTAGCGAAATGGGTAGAAGAACATACCGATGGCGGCGGTAACACGCTGATTCTCACCGGCATTACGCCGTCAACGATTTATCCGCCCGGTAACGCCAAACCCGACGGTTCTCTTCTGGAAGAATTCCTCGATGCCGGCAACACGATTTTCAACACCGGCGAGTATACCTTCTACACGTCTGAAGGCCCCGCTGAAACGAACGGACAACAAGGCTTACCGAACATCATTGATGTTCCTAACGCCTTCGTCTGGCAAGGCAAAGGACCCGACAATTGGCAAGAAAATCCGGTGGAGATGACACCCACCGCTGAAGGCGAAAAGTATGTGCCGAGCCTCAAAAAGTACAACACCTCGTATCCGTTTCATCTTGACGATTACGCGAAGACGGCGTGGAAACTTGACATCGCGCTCGCCGAGAATAACGATGAAGACCCGCGTGTTGAACCCGCTGTCTTAATCAACGAGGACACAGGTGGCCGCCTCGGCATCTTCGTGCAGGCTTACGTCGGCGATGTCCCGCACCCCGGCGTTTCCTGGGGCAAGATTATGGGTGAATTTATTGTCAACTATTATGTCCCTGAAGTGCTAGCGGTTGAACCCACAGGGAAATTAACGACGACGTGGGGACACCTGAAGCGCGTTCAATAACAGTGCCGTTAGGCACGACATGTTTATAGGAGTGAAAATGCAAAAAATTCTCTTTTTATTTACCGCGGCTGTGTTCCTGCTGTGCTTGACACATGCGCACGCCGCCGATGAAGCCACAGACATCCTCCTCTATTTCCCGTTCGATGAAGGGAAGGGGAACAAAGCTGAAGACACCGGCCCGCACGGCTTCACCGGCGACATCAAAAACGCCGATTGGGTGGAGGGTGTCGTCGGGCAGGCCCTTCATTTTGACAACGGCAGCGTCAACGTCGATGCGCTCAAGATTGACGAGCCGAAGGAGATGACGGTAGAGTTCTGGTTCAAACCGGACGACAAGATTGAGGGCGGCAACCGCATCGATTTGCTGTATCGTCTCACGGGGGGTGGGCGGCCGCATATTACCTTCAACCGCGGCGGCGTTTTATTCGGCTTCTACTTTGCGACGCAAGGCGCAGAGTTAGAGGCACTCACCCAGAAAATCGGGTTTGAACCGGAATGGCACTACTTCGTCGGTACGCAGGACAAGAGCAATGCGGTGATGTATATCAACGGCGAAGTGGATGGCGAGGCGAAGTCCGGCGGTGCTGCGCGGATGGACTTCGGCACGCAAGGCATGTCTATCGCCGCGAATCAAGGGAACGCCAACTTCTTCAACGGCATGATAGACGAATTCAAGATTTGGAGCGTCGCGCTCACCGCAGAAGAGGTGACGGCAAACATGGAGAAGGCCCTCGCTGTCAACGCCCGCGGGAAGGTGACAACGACTTGGGGACGGTTGAAATCTCAGTAGTCCCAATGTTGCTGTAGGAGAGGCCTCCCGGTTTTGACGCGTCGGTATCAGGACCGGGAGAGCTCTCCTACCACGTTTTGATAACAAGGTGACGACTCGTCGCGCGCCCATCGCCATCAACACACGTCACCGTGTGCTGTCCGACAACCGGCATGAGAAAAAACGTCGGCGCGGTTGAAACTAACTCGCCATCAAGGAACCAAAAAAGTTCCTGTGTCCGATTAGAAATCGATGCAGCGAGCCGAATCTTCTGATACTCTCGTGGCACGCCTGTGCGAAGGGTATAGACGGTATCCTCTTCCGGCGACAGGATAACCGGAGCATCCCCGGGCCGCGGCGCGGTGCAGCGGGGGTTATGAGGCGGAAACACGGGCACCGCAAACCCGTTTTCGGCCAACCATGTCGCCGCCTCGGCGGGCCATTCTGTCAGCACTCGTTCCTCATAATTCCCAGGTTTCTCATTCTTCGGACTGGCACACTGCGGACAGACGCTATACCCTGTAGCCTTATCTACCCACACCTGTTGATGCAATGAACAGACATTGACGGGTGAAACCCCCGGCATATAGACATCGGTTTTCTGTGCTGGACACTGTGCTGAGGGGGGCTGTCCACTCAGCGCGCACACCTGCCGTTCTCGGAGTCCGCCTTCGGGTTGCGGAAACCATCGGTGTGTTTTCTCCGCCGTGAGCGCGTTGAAAAGTGCAAAGAGAATTGGCGTTGCTGCTTCCGCGCCGCTGAGATTCGGCGCGCCCTTCCCACTGAAATTGCCGAGCCATACGCCAATCGTCAACTCTGGAGACGTGCCGAGACTCCATGCATCTCGATGCCCGAAGGATGTCCCCGTTTTCCACGCGATTTTGGGGAGATTCACTGTTCTGTCAAAAGAGGCTTTTGGAAAATCGGGACGCTCTAGTGTCGTCAACATCTCTAGCACTATATAACACGTTTCAGGACGGAGCAAGGATGGCCCGCTTTGCTCTGTAGGGTGGGCGTTCATCCCTGTGCCGAGCCGTAGCCCGGTGTGTCCAGAGAACCTGAGCTGATACGGCGCGAATTCGCCCATGTTTGCCAATCCGGCGTAGAGCGTTGTCAACTCCAACAGATTCACCTCACATCCGCCGAGAACCATTGAGAGCCCATACCGTCTGGCATCGGATAGGGTTGAGATACCTGCCTGCTTGAGAAATCCTTCCAGCGACGTGTCCAGTTGTGCGGCGAGATTCACCGCTGGGACATTGAGCGAGCGCGCCAGTGCTTCGCGCGCGGAGACGTAGCCGCTGTAAGTGCCATCGTAATTCACGGGCCGATAGCCGCGGTAGGAGACAGGTACATCGAAGAGCAACGTCTCTGGCGTTATCACCCCCCGTTCGATGGCGAGCGCGTAGACGAAAGGTTTCAGTGCAGAGCCGGGTGAGCGCGGTGCGAGCGCGCCGTTGACTTGTCCTAGAGCCGTGCTGTCAAAAAAATCGTGAGAACCGACGAGTGCCAACACCTCGCGATGCTGCGTATCCATTACAACCACTGCACCGGTGGAAGCGTTAACGTGCTCAGGCGAGCCGGTTCTATACTGTGCTTCCACTGCTTGCTGCAGTATCCGAACGGCAGTCTCTTGTATGTGCGCATCAATCGTGGTATATATCCGTCCGTCTTTGCGTGTCTGCTTTTTCGCCAGCAGCCGCGCGAGATGCGGTGCCTTGAAAGGCAACGGATGCCGCCGTGTGGGAATCGGTTCTTGCCGTGCTTCGTGCCATTGGCTTTGCGCAATCTGCCTGCGTGCGAGGAGAAGGGCGAGCACTTTATTCCGCGCCGTTCGGGCGCGCTTTGGGAATCTGTCGGGCCGCAAATGTTCCGGCGCATTCGGGATGCTGGCGAGGAGGGCTGCCTCCCCAAGGCTCATCGCCTGCTGCGGTTTGTTAAAATAGAGCCGCGCCGCAGCCGCCGAACCGACGATGTTGCCGCCGTAGGGGAGCATGTTAAAGTAAAAGGTTAAAATTTCCGATTTGGAGTAGGTGAGTTCTAACTGGAGGGCGCGGAACATCTCAACACACTTATTGGGCAGTGTGCGCGCTTTCGGTTCCATCAAACGCGCGAGCTGCATCGTAATCGTTGAGCCGCCGCGCACCACCTTCCCTGCGCGAAGATTATCATACGCTGCCCCGGCGAGGGACACCGGGTTGATACCCCAATGATAATGAAACCATCTATCTTCCACCGCTAACGCCGCTTGCGTGAGCCCCGGTGAGACGCGGCTGAGTTCGGGTTCGGGCATCCGCCACATGCCATCAGTTGCTAAAAAGGCGCGGAGCCCCTGTCCGTTTCTGTCCAAAACGAGCGCGGATGGCGGGGGATGGAGTCGGCGTGCCGGTAATGGAAAGCAGGCGTTCAAGAGGACGAACAGCAACACAGGCACGCCGATAACCACAAATATACCTATCCTGATGCATTTTTTCCAATTCATGTTTTTCGTTGTTCGCAAGGCGTTTGGTATTATACATCGCCTCTGCCACACACTTCCCTGTAAAGGCGGATGTCCATATCCGTCCATCGCCCTTTCCCACATTATTCCGATGCAACAATTTCAATTCGCCGACTGCCAGCGACAGCAGATTTTGTCGCGTCATACATTGCCTCTGCTGCGAGCGGTGGCAAGATAAATTCGCCTTGCGTGACAGCGCGAAGCGCGTAATAGAATTTGCGTTCGCGTTGGCGCGGGAAGTTGCCGAAGAAGATAAGCCTATCGTCCCGGATGTCCACATAGTCAGGTTTGAACTCGCCTGCTTTTATCCACGGGATCTCGGCGCGCGATTCCAGCCGCGGATTCTCAATCTCGAACCCCGCGGGCACCATGTCTACGACAACGACGTTCTCTAGCGATTCAGTGAGAGCCTTTACGGTAATTTCCGCCACGACCAGGGTGCCGTGCTGGAAGGTGTGTGTCAGTTCTTCGCCATGTTTGTCAAAATAGCGGCGTCGCGCCTGCAGTTCGCGGGCGTATTCCTCAATAAACGAATCGCGCGGGATGCCGAAGGCAGTCCAATAATAGTAGCAGTCTCCTTCACCCTCAACTGTGAGTTGCACCTTCGTTCCGTCCCAAGCATCGTCGGTGTAACGCTTTTCTGTAGCGTCAAGTTCAGCGAAATGTTCGCCGTTGAGGGTGAGGGTGCCGGTGATGTCGCGCGACTTTTGTTTCTGCATAATTTTGCCGAGCGCGAGGAAGGCGAAGGCGTTCTCTTGTGTCGTGCCCCACCGGTTCCCTTTTGATGCGGCATCTGCCAGATTCTTAACGAGCGTTGGAAGTGAGGGATGGTTTTCGTTCACCTCTGCTAGCACATCCAACATAATGGCTTGCGCTCGAACTGGCGAGTTGAGTGTCCCCCCAGTCTCTCTCTTGGAGGTTTGGGGTGAGACAGAAACCGGGAGCATGGAGAGGGCTGTCTCCAATCCGCCGCTGAGGGCAAACGCGCCGGCGAGTTGAAAATGGCTGTATTGGCTGAGGCCGCTGAGTCCCCGGTCTTTCAGGTAGTGCATTGCGCCCTTTTCGGGCTTTCCTGCGGCGGCGAGGACATAACAGGCGTACGCGGCGAGAGAGAGTTCCTCCATCGCCGGTTCCTTGTTCTGCAGTGTGGACAACTTTGCGAGTGCTCGCATGCCGAGGAGCATGTCAGCATAAACCCGGTCTGCTACAGCATAGCCTGCTTTCCGTGCTTCGACGAGGAAGTGCGCTGCATAGAGACTGCTCCATGGGTTGACGTAAGTGCCATTCGGCCAGTAGGCGAAATGGTGGGAAGAGAGGAGCATGCTCTCCAATTTGGTGATGCCGGTGCGAATGTAACGTTCGACGCTGCCATCTTTCGCAAGCGTGGGTTCCACCACTTCTGCGAGCTGGCTGAAATAGAGGAGCGGGAAGACCCGGCTCGTCGTCTGTTCCACGCATCCGTAAGGATATCCGATTAGGTATCGTAGGCTTTCCGCGAACGTTACGGCCGGAAACGGCGAGAGCGTCAGCGAGAATTCGGACGATTCTGCCATCAGGTTTGAAGGGAAAACGAAATCACCGGATTCGCCTGCGCGGACAACGCCTTGTCCTGTCTGTGTTATCGGCGGTGTAGCGGAACGCAGCGGTAGTGTCACCTCCTGATGTGTTGTCTGGGCATTGCCCGCTGCGACTAGGGTGAAAACGACAGTGTCTATCGCATCGTGTGCGCGCACGTCAAAAGCGACGTGTCCTTCGGCACCCGATGCAACAGCAACTTGGTGTTCGCCGCTATCCAGCAGCTGCACTGCCCCGGTTGCTGTCAGTTTCACCGTGAACGTGCCATCTGCCCCGGTGCCATTAGCGAGTGTAACCGGCACGCGAATCTTATCGCCGCCGGCGAGGAAGCGCGGGAACGTCGGGGTGAGTACAATGGGTTCGCGTACGCGGAGCGATGCTTCTGCTGCACCGTACGTCGCGCCGGCGAACGCGACAGCCATGAGCCGCAGGGTGCCGTTGAATTGCGGCAGTGTGAAACGGACAGTGCCCCGGCCGCGGGTGTCGGTTTTCACGATACCTGCCCAACGTGAAACGGGTTTGACGCGCATGGCACTTGCAGTGCTGAGCCGCCGCACCCGCTGCTGCGCCATCGCCTGACTATCGCCACCGGGGTGCAGCGGTACGCGCTGCACCGCGCCCGGACGTTCGGGTAAAAGTGCGCCATACAGATCGAACGTGCGCGTTTCCAGTCCCCGTTGCCGATAAAAATAGTCGTGCGGGCGCGGCGTTTGGAAATCTGTCAACGCGAGGATGCCTTCATCAACAGCGGCGATACACACATGGAACTGCTGCCGCCGCGTCCCTCTCACTTGAAAGGCGATTTCCACCTCGCTGTTCGGCCGCACTTCTTCGGGGATATCCATCTCAATCGAGAGTCGGTTGCGTTCGGCATCGAGTGTCAACGGGATAACTCCAAACGCGCGTTTTTCGTCGTTTCGCCAAGCGTTCGGAAAGGCTTGTTTCTTCAGGGTAACGTTCCCTGCGTCTCCGCTTACGCGGGTTGCGCCGTCGCTAAGGTTTTCCTCGCCAGGTTGCGGGGCTGGTGCGGCTCGGATTAAGGTAGCAGAGAGGTAGACGTTCGGTGCGTAACCGCGCCAGACAGGGATGTCCAGCGTGGCGGTGTTGCCTGTCAACGTTACCGTACGGTAACTGAGCAGTTTCTCACGTTCCACAGTGAGGAGGAGCGTGCCGGGGAATGGTGCCTGAATCCGCAGTTTCGCCGTTTGCCCTGGGCGGTACGTCGGTTTATCAAGCGACATGTCCAGCCGTGTCGGATGTGACATGGCTGCAGGTATCCACCCCCATCCACCGACAGAAAAGCCGAGTTCGGTTCGTGCGCCGGTGCCGGTGTCCACCACGCTCACCCGATAGTCGCCTGCATCGGGCGGTGTTAACGTCACACGGGTTATCTGCGCCGCTGAGGTTATCGTGCGTTTCTCCACTGCCTCCGTTTCTGCTTCAGAGATATAGGCATAAGTTCCCTGGCGATACGATTCTTGCACAGATTGCCGGAGGAGCGTGTTCCACTGTACCTTGCGGAGCGTGAGCGTGAGTGTACGCCCCTCGGCACCTGCCCCGGTCGCGTCAACAGCGATGACATCTATGGCCATTGGTGTGTTTGGTTCACCCTGCGCATCAGGTGCGGCGCGGCGCAGCCCGACGTAGTACGAGTAAGGATGGATCTCGACAGCATGCGATGCAGTGACGGCTCTACCGCCGACTTCGCGCACGGTTGCAGTCATTACCCCGCGGAGCCGAGCCGGCGGCTGTTGCATCTCCGGCACTTTCCACGGATAACTCGCTTTCCCCACTTCATCCGTTTTTGTTTCGCCTAACGCAATGCGCTGCGTCCCGAAAACTTCTTTCAAAGGTTCGCCGAAGGTGAATCCTTCCCAGTTTGCAAACGTCAGCGGCACCGCGGTCAGTTCACAATTCGCTTCTACGTGCCGTTCGGCGGCAGGCGGTCCGAAGAGGTTAACGGCGGTGACTTCAACGTCCACGGTATCGCCGAGCGTATAAGCGGGTTTGTCGGTTGTCACCTTCACTTTCATCCGGTCTGGCATAAATTCTTCTACTTGAAAGCGGGTGCGCCCAACCACCTTTTCGGCGATGCGGAGTGTGGCGATGTAGCCGCCTGTTTGCGCGTAGGCCGGAATCTGGATGCGCACCTCGCACGCGCCGCTCTTCAATGTCTTGAGGCGCGCTTCCCGCAAGATTCTGCCATCCGGGGCAAGCACCTCAAGATGCACGGGGAGAGGCGGCGGGATGGTGTGCTGCGGCCCTCGCACAATGCCAGCAAGTTCGACTGTCTCACCCGGACGATAGACACCGCGCCCTGTCCACAAGAACGCTTCGTAACCCTTTTCGAGATAGGCGGGGCCGGCGACGTTGAAATCGGCGGTGGCGCGCTCATCCCGGTCGAGTTGGAGAAACGCCAGATCATCGTCTTTCGCGACGGTGAGCATAAAAGGTTTTTGGTTTGATGTCGTGGCCTTACCGGGCCGATTTGACGTTGTCAAGTCTTGCATTTCGGGGGTGTCAAAGACGACGTTTTGGGTAAACTTGACAAACCCGGCCCAGTTTGTGGTGCCGGTGAGGAGCGTCTGGTTGTTCTCACTGATGAGTTTGACGCGTGCGGCTGGCACCGGTTCGTGCGTTTCCAAGGATTTCACCCAGACGTAGAGCGAATCGCCGATGCGCTTGACGAGCAGTCCCAGGTCGGTGATGAGCACCCACTGGTTTGCGCTCACCCTTCTATCTTCAGCATCTCGCACGACGATTTTGAAAATGCCCGGGTCTTCCGCTAGATAATTGCCGAGGGGGATGGGTGTGGTAACCTCCTCGTTTAATCGCGCGTCCACGGCGAGGATTTCTTCATGCACGGGAGTGCCGATGTGCCGAGAGCTCCATCGGCTCCACGCCTCTACTTTGGCGAGATAGATGAGGTTATTGGCGAAAACCTTCTCGATTTCAAGTTCTAGCCGGTTGATATTAATGGTTGCAACGCCGATGTTCAAGGCGCCTTCTCTTGCGAGGAAGCCTGCGCCGCCCCTGTGTCCGCCGAGGAACCGCGCTGTCGGCGGTAGATCAGGAATAGTGAGGCGTGCGGTGTATGGTTTTTTGAGCACTGAGTCGTCGCGCGCTGTCAGTCCCTCCTGAATCGTGAGGGTGTAAGTTGCGCGCCGCTTGAAATCGCCGTGAATCTGAATATCCCCGTATTGTTCAACTACCTGGACGTTTTGGAGAGCGTTCGATGCATCGCCTTGTTTGAGCTGGAGATAGGGTGCAGCGGCGAGTGGTGGGACAGGCGTGCTGAATCGGAGTGCGATATAGGGCCTGCCTGCCTCTTCTTCCACATTGCAATAGGTGATGCCGAGGATGCCGCTGCCGCTCAGAATTACCGGCGTAACGCTTGCTGTCTCCAGTCCGAGTTGTCCGCCGGTGCATTTGAAATCCTTCTGTATCCGCACGGTGAGCACCCGGTCTTCGCGTCCGCGTTCAACTTCCCCGGTTTCAAGCGTTACCGTGCGCGCGGTTGATGTCTCGGTGAGCAGATGATAAGGAATTTCGGTGTCGCCATCAAGCAGGATAGATAGGTGCGCCTTTAAATCGGCAATGTTGACAGGATAGTTAAAGGCGATGGTGCCGATGGCATTCGCCTTCTGTCTCCCGGCGTTGTATCGGAATTCAAAGGAGGTGTTTGTGACTTCAAACCGCCGTGTTGCAAAGGCAAACTGCCGTCGCCCGGTGAGCACAAAACTGCCAGAAGGGCTGAGGCGTGAGGAGAGTTCAACCGTGTATCGCGCCGAAGGTGCCAACGGGCTATCCAGTGTGAAGCGGATGCTATCGCGGGCTACCCAGCGCGCTTTTCCTTCCACGGCCGGCGTGAAGCGGATGGCGTGCTGCGGTACTTCCGCTCCAATGCTAGCGTTGTCGACAATCGGTTCCGAAAAAGTCCACGAGAAATCTACCCATTGCGGGACATCGCCTTGTGGGGTGAAGGCGTTGACGCTGTAGCGCGTCTGAGTCCCGGTATTTTCGCGCACGATATAGAAGATGCCTGCGATGATAATCAGTGAGAGCAATCCGATGACACCGATTAAGAATGTTTTCGAGAGTTTCGTTACCATTTTTCGTATTGGTGCAAGGTGCTTGATAACGTTTGCCTTGCAAGCACGCCTCCTGACGTAGTTTCTGTGATTATTGAGCGCGAGGGACGGGCTCTCGCGATACGGGGCAAACGCGAGGGACAGGTTTTCCCTCGCGATACGGGATAAAGTGACTCCCTCGCGCTACAGGACCACGCAACGCCGACGAGAAATTAAAACCAGAAGCGTGACATTACAATCAACTGGTTTGTGCCTTGGAGTTGTCGTAACCTGCCTTTATCGCGAATCGTCTCGTCTGCCCCCCGGTCGGGGTTAGCGATATTTTCCCAGAAAAAGAGGGAAATCGCGCCGTTTTCCATGAAATTGTATTGCGCATTCAGCGTGATTCGCTGCGCTGCATCGCCTTTGAGAGTCCGATCCGGGTCAAAGAGGCCGTAGCGTCCGCCGAGGGTGAGGCGCGGATGCACGCGGTATTTCGCGCCGATGTAGTAACCTTTGGAGTCGACCTCTTCCGGTGAGAACGAGCCCACTTCTCCAAGGTTGCCAAAGTTGAACTCTCCTTCCACACTTACCCCGGCATAAGCGGCTGTCAGGAATACGCCGATGTGGCGGTGCCAGTCTTCAGTCGTCTGTTCAACAATTCCCGAGACCCCGGCACGCATTGGGCCGAGTGAACTGCCGAGGGTTGCCAGCACGCCGTTCGCTGCTGCGTTTCCGCCGTTAAAAAACGCGGCGTTATAGAAAACGTTGCCGGCCGTGCCTGCGAGTTCCACGCCGACATCCCGTTTGTTAGAACCGATGCCATAGCCTTCGCGGACGAGCATATTGTGGTCCTTCTGCTTGATGCCGAACGGGAGACGAAACTGCCCTACCTTGACGTAGAGATGCTTTGGAATCGCATCCACCGTTGCGAAGGCGTTGAGCGTTGTGCCGGCATTGTTCGAGAGCGTCAACCGCACGTGCTCCGATGCCTGCGCGTTGAAGGTGACCTCGGCTTGCATCAGCAGAAACCGGTCAACAGAGGAGTGACACGAATTACAGGAGGCGAGGGTGTTTTCCTCGTCGTCAACGTGCATCGTTTTGATGAACGCTGTCTGCAAATCAAGCGACGTTGTCAGCTTCTTGACGATTTCTGTTGCTTCTTCAGTTACTGCCGCAATGTCAAAATCTTCGGGGAATTCAAAGTAGTTCTCCTCAAAAATTTCGCCGATGCGGTTGCGGGGTCCGCCGCCGCCCGGGTCGATGTGACAAAAGTTGCAGTCCTTATCCAATTCTGTGGCGAATTCGGGGCGTGCGTTCGCGGCGTTCGGGCCCCACAAGCAGACACACAGCAAGAATAGCGTCGCCTTTCGCATCCAATTGTGATATATCTTCAAAAATAGTCTCCTTTTTTGTATGTCGCAATGTGTTCGGCGGTAGCCGTCGCGCTCCTATCGGCGCGCTACCGGGAACGTAGGCATCGCGAGCGGTTAAGACAGCGGTATCAAACCGGGGCCTCTTACCAAACGCCTTGGGCCCATACAAATTAATCCAATTCGGTAAAGACGTAGTCAATATCTTCCACGCGTGCGTGGCATCCCCAACAGATGCCGTCGGCGGCGATGATGCTGAATTCGGCATCGGGTGCATTTCGGGTGTATTCGACGAACTTCCAGTCGTTGTGCTCGGCATCGCTCCCGGCAATTTTCCGCATGATAGCGATGAGTCCGATGTAATCCTTGCCTGGGCGGTATGCCTCCTTCACGACAATGCTGCCATGGGGATAGGGAAACACTTGCTCGCCATTCGGTGCGATGGCATCCCGCGCTTGGTTGACATAGACGTTTTTGGTGCCGCGGTGCGGGTCCCCGCCAGCGGCCGGCGGTATCGGTTCGGCGTTGAGTTTGAGCCAGCCTTCATACCCGGCGACATCGTTAGGGAGTCCTGGCAAGGCGACGACAGGTATCGCTCCCTCTTCAGGGGCGACAGGTTCGGTTGCTATTTCGGTTTCATCGATGATTTCTTCTACGCGGCTTTCTTCCACGCAGGCGTTAAAAATTGCGAAGCAGAGCAACAGCCAGATGCTCGCGAACGCTTTCAATGCTTGTTCTCGCATATCGGAGTCCTTCCCTATAGATATTAAGTGCTAAATGAAGATTCAGAAAAGGAACAAGGCATTCCCGGCGGGCGGTTAGAGACATCCGCCCTTACACTCACAAGCGTGCGCGCGTTGCGAAAATAACCGCTCCCTAGAACTTATGATCCTCTGGACAAATCTATCCTAAGCTGACCTGTCCTCTTATCTGTCGTAGTTGCTGTTTCAATGCGGCGTGCCTCCGAGACACACGAGGTGTGCCTACTATGAGGGCTTATAGTCGCTCCGCAGCCGTTTTCCCTCTCCGTCAAGCTCGCGGCGAGGTTTCTTAAATTATACGCGGCATTCAAGTCGCGGTCGAGGACCGCGCCACATGCCTCGCAGTGATATGTCCGCTCCGAGAGGGACAACTTCGTCTTCTTCTTCCCGCAAGCACTGCACGTCTTCGATGACGGGAAGTTCAACGGTGCTTCGATAATCTCAACACCACGCGCCTCCGCCTTATACCGAAGCATCGTCAGGAAACCACTTAATGACGCATCGCTCAACGCCTTTGCAAGACGGCGGTTTTTCAACAAGCCTGCCACACGAAGACTCTCGATGCCGAGAACGTCAGCCGACTTTACAATCGCCGTGCTTGCCTTGTGATGGGCATCCTCACGCAGACAGCAGATACGATAGTGAATCTGCTGCACGCGCACCTGCTTCCGATACCAATTCCTGCTTCGGTAAACCGAACGAGAGAGCTGACGCTGCGCACGCCGCAACTTCCGCAGGTATCGATACAATGCCTTCGGGTTTTCAAACTCAACACCATCGGATGTCACAGCAAGTGTCTTGATGCCAACATCGACACCAACCACACGCACAGGACCGCGCGGAGAACGCACACGTGGTGCACTGTCGGAAACCACCTTCACGAGAACCGATAGAAACCACCTGCCCGCACGTTTTGAGACGACACACCGCCGAATCTCGCCACGCCAACGCAACTTCTCGCGCATCCGAACCCAGCCTATCTTCGGAAGGTTGACACGCTTTTTCTCCACCTTTACCGTGCCTGCGCCGTTGTCAGCTTGGTAGGAACTCCTACCAGATCGGTTCTTATAGCGCGGGAAACGGTTTTGTTTAGATATCCAGCGTTTCACTGCATCACCGAGGTTGCAAATCCCATTCTTCGATGCATTTTGACTGAGCTCGCGGCACCACGGGTAGCGTTCATCTTTCACGGCGTTGAACCGTTTGCGCAAGTCCATATCGGATAGGAATTCATCGCGGTCGAGTCCTGCCTTGAATTCCGAGAGCGCATGGTTACGTGCCACGCGGGCATAGCCGCAGTGCTTTGCAAGCAGCGTCGCCTGCTTATTATTCGGGTCCAACGCCATTAAATGCGTTTTCAATGTCATAGAGCGTCACCGTTCGCCGTTGGTTAACCTCCATCCAAGGTAGGTTGGGCGAGAGACACGGCGGGATGCCGTGCTTGGATGTCTCGCCCACAACGGTAACTATATTCTACCACAAATCCAAGCCGACTGCAAGTCAAAATGCACATCTGCCGATTTTTGCGTAGGCATGCTTGCGAAAGCCAAGCATGCCGAAGATGTGTCATTCGGCTTTGCGAATGACACTGCGCAAAAATCGGAGATAGATTAGGGTAGGTTCTGCTAGATTCTCATAGAGTTCTCGCCACTGCACCGAGCCCCTTAATTACTGAAACTTCATAAAGCACGTTTATCGGCATGGTTTCTTTTCCTATCTTGCTTCAGTATAGCCCGGAAGTGCAAACGAGTCAACACATTTTCAGCGCGATTCAGTTTTCAAATTTTTGCCTTTGTAGGGAACCCAGCTCGCCTGAGCGTGCGTAATCCCGATGTGATTCACATCGGCGGGTTGCGGCCCCGAACGCCAGCCCTGGGATAAACTACATGCTTCTGACACATTTTCGTTTGCCTTTTCGGATTCCGTTACGTTATTATATCATATAGGCATTAAAATTGGCAAAAAGGAGATGCATGCATGCTCAAAAACTTATTGAAACGCAGGGATAAAAGTCGCGCGGCGGCGGAGGGTGGCGATTCGTCTCAAGCCGCGCCGGAGAGCGGCGCGCAACAAGGCGGCTGGTTTCAACGCCTTAAGTCAAGTTTGGCAAAAACCCGAAAGCAGCTTTTCTCGCGACTTTCAGGCCTCCTCCAAATAGGCAGGAAGATTGACGAAGAACTGATGGAGGAGATCGAAGAGATTCTCATCCAATCGGATGTCGGGGTAGAAACGACGCTGAGACTTATGGACAACGTTAGAGCCGCGGTCAAGGCGAAAGGGTTGGGCGATGCCTCGGAATTGGAAAGCGTGCTCAAAGCGGAGATTCTCAACCTGCTCGGCGAAGACACGCCGCTCGCTTGCGTGCCAGCCGAGAGTCCGTATACCATTTTAGTCCTCGGTGTGAACGGCGCGGGGAAAACGACGACGATAGGGAAACTGGCGAGCCGCTTCCGGTCGGAGGGCCAGCACGTCATCGTTGCGGCAGGCGATACCTTCCGCGCTGCAGCCGAAGACCAGCTCGCTATCTGGTGTGAACGGGCGGGCGCAGAACTTATCCGGGGCGGCGAGCAGGCAGAACCGGCATCTGTCGTTTTTGACGCGGTTCACGCGGCGCAACATCGCGATGCCGACGTGCTGATAGTAGACACTGCTGGCAGGTTACACACGAAAAAACCACTGATGGATGAACTTGCGAAGATCGGGCGCGTCATGGGGCGTGCGCATGAAGGCGCGCCGCACGAAGTGCTCCTCGTCATCGACGGCACCGTTGGACAGAACGCGCTCATACAAGCGAAGGTATTCAACGAAGCAGTGCCGATTACCGGTGTCGCCGTGACGAAACTAGACGGTACTGCCAAGGGCGGCATCGTCATTGCTGTGAAGGCAGAAATCGGTGCGCCTGTCAAACTCATCGGCATTGGCGAGCGGCTTGACGATTTGCGCGATTTCGCCGCTGCCGACTTCGTCGCTGCCCTCTTCGCATCGGAAGGGACAGAGACGTAGTCCAGATACCCTTCGTTGGTAGAGCTCTCGAGAGAGCTCTACCTATGCATGGCTCTGTCCTGCTGGGCGGCGACTCACTTTGACAGCAGCCCGGCTTCCTGCACGTAAGAACGCAGATGTTTGCGGAGATTCCGGTGTGCATGGAACAGATGTGCCTTGACGGTTCCATCCGACCGGCCGACGGTAGCCGCAATGTCCTTCAGCGATAACCCGTCCCAGTGTCGCAAGGTGAAGATCTGGCGTTGCTTCGGCGGGAGTCGCCGGATGGCTTTCCGAAGTTGCGCCCGCAATTCCTTATTCTCCAGTGCCTTGGAAGGCGATTCGGAGCGTAGGTCGGGGACACTTGCCATCGGCAATTCCTCGGATTCATCGGACTCGTAAAGCATCACTTCCGAGCGCGCCTGTTTCCGTAAGAAATCGATACAGAGATTCACCGTAATGCGGTAGAGCCAGCTGTAAAACTGGCACTGGCACTTGAAATCAGCGAGCCCCTGGTAGGCGCGGATGAACGCGTCTTGCGTCAGATCGCGGGCATCTTCATGGTTAGAGACGAACCGCTGCACGAGGCGATACGTCCGTTTCTGGTATCGGGTGAAAAGCGTGTCAAACACGTCGGTATCGCCGTTCTGAAACTGCTCAATCAGTTCGGCATCATCGTAACACTCTGGAGGGAGACTTTCGGGGCTTTGGGACTGCATATTTTCCTCTATAAACCTTTTCTGTGGTTCGCAAGACGTTCGGCGGGGATTTCTGGTGCTGTGGCGGTTGTCTTCCCGTTGTCGTCATCGTCGTTGATGATGACTAGGTTGTTTGCCCTTCTTATCCGGCGACACAGAGACATTTAGTTTTCGGTTTTTGAGCTTCTCAGGTGAAGCGACAAAAACGGGCGAGTCTTCTCTGTGACTACTGTGAAGACGGCTTTGCTTTGCACAAGAAACTATCCTTGAACGCTTTGCGCCAATACAAGAAATCAAGCCGTGCGAAACCAACGGCTATAACGTTCGCTATCTTGAGCCATCTGTTGGAGGAGTGTGATCTCCTCACTCTTTTCTTGGGCATCCGGTGCACCTTCGAGTAGGGAGAGCATTTCCTCGTAGACTACCCGGTCTTCCTGAACGAGCGCGGCGAGGAGCGTCTCGAAATTTTCTCCATGGCCGAGCGTCGCAAACAGCTGGTTTGTATGGCGAATTTCCTCGGAGGCTGCCTGATTCAGGTATGCTGCGAGTTCATGTTCATTCCGCCGTTCGGCGAGATGCGCGAGGATGAACCGCATTCCGATGAGTTTGAGTTTCGCCTGTGCGAGCGCGTCAAGTTCGGTTTCAAACCGTTCTTGCACATGCGCTGCATCGCGCGGGTGTAACTGGGCGTAACTTGGCCACACTGGTTGCGCCATCACCTGCTTCAGCCGTTTCAGGCTTTCAATCAGGTTCGTCTGCTCTTCGGCTGAGAGCTGCCCGAAGGTGCAGTGCCAAAAGTTCGTTGCATGTTCCACTTGTTCACGGAAAAGCTCCGTAGCCTGCGGTGTGAGCTCAATGCGGCTCCGCCGCCGGTCTTCTTGACATTTACGACGGACAACCCAACCGTGCCGTTCGAGCCGGTCGATGAGCCCGGAGGCGGTATTATGCGCGAGCCCCAGGTGCTCGCCTAATTCGCTGACAGACATGCCGGCATTACGTCCGTACCAGTGCAAGTGTTGCAGCGCGTTGAATTGGACAATCGTCAGCCGATTGGGGACGACTTCCTGAATGAACCGGGATTTGACTGCTGCTTGCGCGTGACGCATCACGCGTATCACAACATCAATTTCCTGATGAAACTCCCTATCTTTAGACATCCTTTCCTCGCAATATGGGCTAGAAGCGAGACTTCAGCCCGAACCTAAAAAACGTCCTATATCCGAAGTAAATCCGTCGTATACGATATAATTATACACGATTTTTCGCCGAATGTCAAATTAAAATGCAAAAAACATCTCTTTTTTGACAAATTCGGCGCATTTTTCAAAATTTCCGCCCTTTTTAATCGCTATCGATCAAACGTTGCGCCTTAATATGTCGTTTTCGCTTGGATTTTGACTTCCGTTTTGCGAGTGGCACGCGTTTCGGCTGCGGTTGCTGCGCAACTTCCGCGCTCACCTTTTTCACGGCGGTTTGTTGCTGTTGCGCCTCATAGTCGGCGTAGGTGCCTTTAAAAAGGGCCGCGGTGCCCTTCTCAAAAATGAGCAGTTTTGTTGCGAGCGCGTTCAAGAGATACCTGTCATGCGAGATGATGAAAAGCGTGGCCGGATACTCGGCGAGTGCGGATTCCAGTGCCTCGCGCGCCGGGATGTCCAAGTGGTTCGTCGGTTCATCGAGTAGCAGGACGTTCGCGTTCTCTAACAGCAACTTCGCGAGCGACACGCGGCTCTGTTCGCCGCCGCTTAAATCACCCACCCGTTTGAACACCTCATCGCCGATGAAGAGGAACCGGGCTAAAAAACTGCGGAGTTCCCCTAGTGTCCACTTCGGCCGGTGCTCTGAAATCTCTTCAATGATTTCATTGTCCGGATTGAGCCCTTCTAATTCTTGTGTGTAATACCCGAACTTCAGCGTTGGCCCTACCCAGAGTTCCCCCTGCGTTGGCGATTCTTGTCCTAAAATCATGCGGAACAGCGTCGTTTTCCCGGTGCCGTTCGCGCCGAGGATCCCGATGACATCGCGCCGGAACACTTCACAATCCAGCCCCGTGAAAACCACCTTATCGCCGAACTGTTTGCCGACGTTTTGGCATCGCAGAATATCATTCCCTCCTCGGGTCTTCGGCGTAAAGTCAAGTTTGAGTGTCGGCGAGTCAGCCCTCGGTTTTTCAACTCGCGCCAACCGCGCCAATTTTTTGCGTCTGCCTTGTGCCTCGCGGGTGCGCTGTCCTGCGAGGTTGCGGCGGATAAAATCTTCCTCGTGCGCGATAAACGCCTCCTGCTTCTTGAACGCGCGCGCGCCGACTAACTGCTCCACCGCCTTGGTCTCCACATATTTTGAATAATTCCCGCGGTATATCTTGATGGAGTGCGCCTCTAATTCCCAGACCTTCCGAATAACCTTATCTAAAAAATACCTGTCGTGCGACACAACAAGAACCGCGCCGGTGTATTCGGTATTCAGGTAATTTTCGAGCCACTGAATCCCGTTGATGTCGAGATGGTTCGTCGGTTCGTCAAAAAGCAACAGGTCTGGTGTTTCCAAGAGCAGTTTTGCGAGCATCGCGCGGCTTTTCTGGCCGCCGCTGAGGACCCGCAGGGGTAGCGTGAAATCCAATTCGCTGAACCCCAAGCCGCCGAGGATTCGGTTTATCTGAGCCTCATAGTCATAGCCGCCGAGGCGTTCGTGCTTTTCCTGCAGCTGCGCATATTGCGCTAGTAGCGATGGGTTATCTTCTATCTCCATTTCCTCTGCGAGCAGGAGCATCTCATCTTCTAGCGTGCGCCGCGCCTCAAACACCTGCAGCATTTCCTGCCGCAGCGTCCGGTCGTGCTCAAACTCTGCCTCTTGACTCAGGTAGCCGATGCGCAATCCTTTTGACGCGGTAACGCGCCCTTTAAAATCGTGCAGCTCTCTCCCGATAATTTTAACTAACGTTGTTTTTCCGGTTCCGTTACGGCCAATTAACCCAATCCGGTCTCCGTGCTCAATTGAGACAGAAATATCGTCCAAAATGAGTGCCGGATCATATAATTTCGTGACGTGTTCTAAATGAATGAGTGACATACTTTTGTTGTTCCTAGCGGTGGTTCAACTGCGTCTGGGCAGATAGGATGCGTCTTATCAGGCCGTCTTGACGTTGTCAAGACTTGCAAACCTTGGCTATCGGCTTTTTGTTGTTCCTAGCGGTGGTTCAACTGCGTCTGGGCAGATAGGATGCGTCTTGTCAGCAAGCCTTGGCTATCGGTTTTTTGTCGTTCCTAGCGGTGCCCTATGGGTGTCTGTGAGTTTTTGGAAAAACGGCATGCCACGCGGCACTGCGGGTTACCATCTCCTGATACATATCCGCGCGGCG
The DNA here is from genome assembly GCA_958296135.1 of uncultured Poribacteria bacterium. Classification (GTDB taxonomy): domain Bacteria; phylum Poribacteria; class WGA-4E; order WGA-4E; family WGA-3G; genus AGPOR5. The sequence goes on along the minus strand of CATQHZ010000001.1, from coordinate 197,570 downwards.
CGCATCCGGGCGGCGGATGTTGAATTGTCGGAATCGCCAGAAAGCAATAGCAAGGGCGGCGTAGCGAACAAAACAGTCCAAACATTCCCATTCGCGCGGCGTTAACGGACGCAGTGCATCGTAGGCAGTTAAAAAACAGCGCGCCCATTCCGCGCGCAATTCATGCCGCTCCGAATAACAGCACCCGACAATTGTCATGCCGACATCAATGAGCAAGGTATCGTGACACCCCTCCTCAAAGTCAAGAATCGCGACGAGTTGCTCATCCTCAAAAAGGGTATTATCTGCAAAAAGATCTCCGTGCAAAAGCCCAGTAGGCAACGGTTCATTGAGTTGCGGTTCCATCCATTCAAGCTGCGAGTTCATCCAGTTGATAAACGGGTGCGCCGCAAATTGTGTCGTTTGCACTTCCACTAAAAAAGGGACGATTTGCGACATTCCCATCGGAAAGCGCGGCAGTCCTGCAATCGGCGGGATGCAATGCAGTTTTGCCAACGCCTCGCCGAGCTGCGCTAGCACCTTTGGTGAGAGTTGCGGCGTGCCCCCCGGCAAAAACGGATAGAGCATGATGCGGTATTCTGTGGGCGCGCTAACGTAGACAGCCTCGCCGTTCTTCTGCAAAATGGGATACGCTGTCGGATAAGCATGCTCCTGCAGATGCGCGAGCAGTTTGAGTTGTATCTGGAGTTCCGCCGCATTTTTCTCATCACAAATTTTCAGCAGAAACGCGCCATCTGTCGTCGTCAACTTAAAGTTGCTGTTTCCGAATCCGCCGGGAATCTCTTCAAGCCGCTGCGCTTCGCCGATTGTGTAATGGGACACAACTTCCGCGAGGGATGTAGGTGAAAGTGTGGTGTAATTCGCCATCAGAAATAGGTTTGCTCCGCACCGTAGTGCCGTTCGGCCTTTGGACGTTCATCTACTTGCCACGGCAAGTTCACGGGGATGAGGCCCGCCTCAAAATAGGTATCCGTTAGCTGCCAAAATTGCAACCGAGGATACCGTCGCCCGTTATGCTCAATTGCACCTTCTGCCTCGGCGAGATGCCGCATTCCGCGCGTGACAGGGTGCAACGTAATGAAAATCCCGATGGCGGCGTTCGTATCCTGCATCGCCGTGCGGAACGCGCGCACCTGATTGGGAGACAGACTCCTCCCCGATTTCACTTCCGCGATGACAGGCAGCTGCGTCGCCGCGCTGCTGTTTTCCCAAAGCAGCACCTTCCCCGTGCCATCGAACCCGCCATCGTTGCTGTTAGCTGTTGGCGCAAGTCCCAATCGGGTGACAGCCCAGTTTGCAAAGTCGTGTGGGTTCTGTTCAGCGAGCAGCATGGCATCCTGACGCGTTGTTGGGTATCCCTCAATGTCGTAATCCACTTTGGGGACAAGCCCGTGGCGTTCGCGCAGCCGCCGCTCCATCGGTTCCAAAGCGAGCACCGTCAAATCGATGCCTACCCAGTGCCGGTTGAGGCCATGCGCTGCATCTAACGCGGTGCCGCAGCCACAAAACGGATCGAAGACGATATCACCGGGATTCGTGGAGGCTTTGATGATGCGTTCCAAAAGCGCGAGCGGCTTTTGCGTCGGATAGCCGAGACGCTCTTTGGAGACATTAATGAGCGGTTTGATGTCCTCCCACACATCTCGGACAAACACATCGGCGTAGTAACGCCCTTGCTCATCTTGTTGCGCCGTGAAAAATGGCTTATCGTAGTAGATGCGCTCTTGCAACGGGTTGTGCTGATAAGCACCCGACTTGACATAGAACAGCAGCGTATCATGTTTTCGGGGCCAGTGCTTCTTACTCACGCCGCCTGTCCGATATCCCCACACGAGCTCGTTCCGGAAATGCGCCGCGCCAAAAATCGCATCCATCATGCATTTCAGATAGTGACTGGCGTGCGCATCGCAGTGTAAATAGACACACCCGTCCGGCCGCAGCAACCGCCAAATCTCCGCCAGGCGCGGTGCCATGAAGGCGAGATAGGCACGCATCGATTCTCCTGCTTTACCCCCCCCCTTGTTAACCAATAGTTAAACCCTGATAAACAATCTGATACATTGTCCATCGTTTCAACCAGTTCGGGATGCCGCCCATCGTAGTGGAGGACAGCGTCTTGATTTTGGCGCGCCGCGTCGTCCCACCGCCAGATATCATCAAACGCTTTGCGTTGCGCCTTGGAGCCGGCGAGGAAGATGTTGTAGGTGCGGCCGCTGTTGAACGGCGGATCGAGGTAGCAGGTGTGGTAGCGTGCGGTTTGCATCTCGCGCATCACCTGGAGGTTATCGCCAAAGTAGAGGGCATTTCTCATGTTGTGTTGCCTCCTATTGCACCAATTCCTGATATTCCGGCATATCCCGGATGTTATCAAATCCGGGTTCCGCCTTCGCGGCAGACAGTGCCGCTTTATCTAACCGCGCTGCTTCGCGCAGCGATGCAACGGACAACGTTTTCTGTTTCTTCACCGAGTAGGCGACAGCGAGGTTGTAATGCGCCTTCGCAAAGTCGGTGTCCAGTTGGGTTGCGCGCTCCCACGCGGGGATAGCCCGGTCGAGCTCTCCCTGATTTCCGTAGACAACCCCGAGGGAGAAATAGGGCATTGCCCAGCGCGGTTCATTTTGAATCGCCAATTTCAGTTCAATAATTGCTTGCGCCAGGTCGCCATTTTGGGCGGCTTCCATGCCCCAGTTGTAGTGCGATTTTGCGACATCGCTGGGTTCCGGTGCGCCCGTGCTGTCCGAATAGGGAATGCTTTTCGGGCCGCACGCGGCGAGGCACAGTAGTAAACTTAACACGATAATTCCCTTCATGATACTTCCTCCGTTGTCGGTGTTGAGGGCCGCTCCTGCATCACCGGGATGACGTAACTCCGAATCGTCACCCCAGATACCCGCTCTGTCTCCGCACGCGGCACCGGCGTTTCACGATGATCGAACACGATGTAGTAGCCCTCCTGAACGCCTTCTAAGGTTAGATACGCAGCTAGCTGCGCCTTGCCCGCCGCATAACTCAACGCACCTTGCCAAAGCTTCGTCTCCACTATATGTTTCCTACCCTCATGGAATATCACCAAGTCCGCGCGACCCCGCCCAGTCTGCACTTCTAGATGCATCGCACCCCGCACTTGCCGAACAAACTGGTCCAGATAAGCAAAAAGCAGATACTGCCCAACATATTCCCGCGGCGTCGACGGCACTTGCAAGATGCGGAACCCAGCACGCGCAATGAAATCACGGAAGTTATCCAGCAACCGCTCCATCGCAATCTCCCCGGACGCAGTGAGATACGCATGATACCCATTGCCCGTATCTTGTGGATAGTATTCTTGCTCCAGCCCGTTTATGAGCGGTTGGAACACCCGCAAAATCCGGTAAAGATAAATCGGACTCGCAATCTCACACAGGCCGCCTGCCCCTTTTGCAATGACACCGTAGGTAGCCAATTCGCTGAGCACCTCATCGTCCAGATTGAAATCTACGCCTTCATCATAGGAGGTGATTTGCATCAGACGACGTTGAAAGCGCGGATTTCGGCGGACATTCGTCCGGAGGTGCACAAGGTTGACGTTCTCTTCGCCCAGGAGTTGCTGGTGTGCCATTGCGAAGTGCGGCATCGCAATCGTCTCCGCCTTCGGAATGTCCATCTCCTCGGTGAGTATCTGCGCAAGCCGGTTCACAAGGAACGGCTGCCCACCTGTCTGCCTATGAAGGGTGGCGAGGACCGCCGGCGCAAAAACCTGACCTACTTCTGCTGTATACTGCCCAAGCAGTTCTCGCACCTCCGCCAACGTGAAATTCGGCAGGTGGAATTCATCCTGAATATTGAACGGAGAAATCGTCCTGTCATAGTTCAACTGCGTGATGTTTTTCACCCCGACAATGGCGACGCTGTGCGGACACCGAGGTTTGCCTGAGATATAGATGTGCCGGAGAGTGCGGAGAAACCCTTTCACTGCAGTCGGCGGAATAGCGTCAAACTCGTCAATGATAAGGACTACCGGCAGGTTTTTGAGCAACTGTCCGAGAGATTCAAAAAACTCGAGCAGTGAGAACCGGTCGGTTATGTGGGTGTTCTCCAAAAACTGCGTTAAGGCGGCTTCACCGGTCTGCAGTTTCCGCGCGTGGGCAACGTTCGCAATTTCTTGGCACACGCGCTTGTAGAAAACGCCGTAAAACTCCGATTCAGAACCGCTCCAATCTTCATAAATCTCAAAATTGAGTTGAATAGGGAAATAGGCACCTGCTGCCGCGGTTTCAAGCTGCTCAAGCACTGTCTTGAAGAACGTCGTCTTCCCCGTCTGCCGCGGCGCAAACAGCACGATATAGCGCCCCCGCTCCACTCGCTTGATGAAATCCGCTGTCTCCTTCGGACGGACAACGACATAGTTATCCTCAGGGTTCACGGGCCCTCGCGTTTCAAACCATCTCATCTCTCGCTCCTCTCAACGTTTACAGCCGCTCACAGCATCAGCCCACTGTTGAGGGCCGCTCTTGCAGCACCGGAATGACATAACTCCGAATCGTCACCCCAGATACCCGCTCTGTCTCCGAACGCGGCACCGGCACCTCACGGTGATCGAACACGATGTAGTAGCCCTCCTGAACGCCTTCTAAGGTTAGATACGCAGCCAGCTGCGCCTTGCCCGCCGCATAACTCAACGCACCTTGCCAAAGCTTCGTCTCCACTATATGTTTCCTACCCTCATGGAATATCACCAAGTCCGCGCGACCCCGCCCAGTCTGCACTTCTAGATGCATCGCACCCCGCACTTGCCGAACAAACTGGTCTAGATAAGCAAAAAGCAGATACTGCCCAACATATTCCCGCGGCGTCTCCGGCACTTGCAAGATGCGGAACCCAGCACGCGCAATGAAATCACGGAAGTTATCCAGCAATCTCCCCATCGCAATCTCCCCTGACGCAGTGAGATACGCATGATACCCATTGCCCGTATCTTGCCGATAGTATTCTTGCTCCAGCCCGTTTATGAGCGGTTGGAACACCCGCAAAATCCGGTAAAGATAAATCGGACTCGCAATCTCACACATCTCATCTTCACCGGCTACAATCACACCATACGTCGCAAGTTCACTGAGAACATCGTCATCAAGATTGAAGTCTACGCCTTCATCGTAAGCCGTGATTTGCATCAGCCGCTGTTGAAAGCGCGGATCTCGCCGAATATTGGTAGTCAGATGCTGGACGTTGACATTGCGTTCCCGAAGGATGTGCCGATGCGCCACGGCAAAGTGTTCCAAGTGAATCGGCTCCGTCTTCGGGATATCCATCTCCTCGGTGAGTATCTGCGCAAGCCGGTTCACAAGGAACGGCTGCCCACCTGTCTGCCTATGAAGGGTGGCATGAACCGCCGGCGCAAAAACCTGACCCACTTCTGCTGTATACTGCCCAAGCAGTTCTCGCACCTCCGCCAACGTGAAATTCGGCAGGTGGAATTCATCCTGAATATTGAACGGAGAAATCGTCCTGTCATAGTTCAACTGCGTGATGCTCTTTACGCCAACGATGCCGACACTATAGGGACACCGCTGCGTTCGCCCCAGAAGGTAGATGTGACGAAGCGTATGCAGAAAATCGCTCAGGGCGGCTGGCGGGATCCCATCAAACTCATCAATGATGACGACAAATCGCTGCGGGGCCAGCAATTTCCCCAGTTGCGTCAAGAACCTTCTCATCGAGAAAGCCGTCGTGAGTGTTGTGCTCTCCAAGAGGGCCGTTAATGCAGCTGGCGGCACTGTTCCCCGCCGCTGAAAAACGGCTCCTATTTCTTCGCGCATATCTTCGTAGAGCCCCTCGTAAAAATCAGGACAGGCCAGATTTTTATACCCCTCAAAATTGAGTTGAATTGGAAAATAGGTACCTGCTGCCGCGGTTTCAAGCCGCTCAAGTGCTGTCTTGAAGAACGTCGTCTTTCCTGTCTGCCGCGGCGCAAACAGCACGATATAGCGCCCCCGCTCCACTCGCTTGATGAAATCCGCTGTCTCCTTCGGACGGACAACGACATAGTTATCCTCAGGATTCACGGGCCCTCGCGTTTCAAACCATCTCATCTCTCGCTCCTCTCAACGTTTACAGCCGCTCACAGCATCAGCCCACTGTTGAGGGCCGCTCTTGCAGCACCGGAATGACATAACTCCGAATCGTCACCCCAGACACCTGCTCTGTCTCCGAACGCGGCACCGGCACCTCACGGTGATCGAACACGATGTAGTAGCCCTCCTGAACGCCTTCTAACGTCAGATACGCAGCTAGCTGCGCCTTGCCCGCCGCATAACTCAACGCACCTTGCCAAAGCTTCGTCTCCACTATATGTTTCCTACCCTCATGGAATATCACCAAGTCCGCGCGACCCCGCCCAGTCTGCACTTCTAGATGCATCGCACCCCGCACTTGCCGAACAAACTGGTCCAGATAAGCAAAAAGCAGATACTGCCCAACATATTCCCGCGGCGTCGACGGCACTTGCAAGATGCGGAACCCAGCACGCGCAATGAAATCACGGAAGTTATCCAGCAACCGCGCCATCGCAATCTCCCCGGACGCAGTAAGATACGCATGATACCCGCGCGATTGTTGAGGATAGTATGCCTCCTCCAGCCCGTTAATAAGTGGTTGTAACTCTTGCAGCACGCGGTAAAGATAAATCGGGTTCGCAATCTCACAGAGGCCCTCTGAGCCTTTCGCGATGACACCATAAGTTGCAAGTTCGCGAAGGACTTCGTTCCCCGGTCTGAAGCGCACCCCCTTATCATAAGAGGTGATTCGCATGAGAACGCTTCCAAAGCGAGCGTCTCGGTGGATATTGGTGAGGAGATGCGCAAAGTTGACGTTCTCTTCCTCAAGGAGCACGGTATGCGCGGTCGCGAAGTGTGCCGAGGTAATCGGCTCCGTCTTCGGAATGTCCATCTCCTCGGTGAGTATCTGCGCAAGCCGGTTCACAAGGAACGGCTGCCCACCTGTCTGCCTATGAAGGGTGGCGAGGACCGCCGGCGCAAAAACCTGACCCACTTCTGCTGTATACTGCCCAAGCAGTTCTCGCACCTCCGCCAACGTGAAATTCGGCAGGTGGAATTCATCCTGAATATTGAACGGAGAAATCGTCCTGTCATAGTTCAACTGCGTGATGCTCTTCACGCCAACGATGCCGACACTATAGGGACACCGCTGCGTTCGCCCCAGAAGGTAGATGTGACGAAGCGTATGCAGAAAATTGCGCAATTCCTCCCGCGGGATGCCATCAAATTCGTCAATGAGGAGGACAACCCGCTGCGGGGTGAGCAACAGCCCGAGTTGACGCAAGAAACTGCCGAGTGAAAGCGAATTTGTTAGCGGCGCGTTCTCCAAAAAGTGTGCCAACTCCTCTGCAATCGGGATGCAACGCTGCCGAAAAACTGTCGCTATTTCCATACAAATATGTTCGCGAAGACTGCCATAGAACTCCGCACGGCCATAGTCTTCGTAAATCTCAAAATTGAGTTGAATGGGGAAATAGGCCCCTGCTGCCGCGGTTTCAAGCCGCTCAAGTGCTGTCTTGAAGAACGTCGTCTTCCCCGTCTGCCGCGGCGCAAAGAGCACGATATAACGCCCCCGCTCCACTCGCTTGATGAAATCCGCTGTCTCCTTCGGACGGGCAACGACATAGTTATCCTCAGGGTTCACGGGCCCTCGGGTTTCAAACCATCTCATCTCTCTCACCTCATTTCCAGCGACGTTCAGATGTCTCATCAACTATTGTATCAGAATTCGGAACGCAAAGTCAAGTTTTTTAGCACCGGCGCCCGTTTTCAATGTATCAGCGACTCCAAAATCGGGAGCAACGCCCCCATCGTTGGGACAGAACGGAACGTAAACCCCAACGCCGAGAAATACGCCGATGCCTCTAATGCTTCCGCAATCATCGGCTTTTTTGATAACTCGGCAGAGACTCCTAGAATCAGGTTTTTTGTAGAGGGCTGTTCCGCAAGCGTGTTGAGCCGCGCGATGAGGTGCGCCTGATGCCACGGATGAAACAACTCAATCGCCACTTCCACCCCGCTCTTATGCACCAGCGCGTAATCCGGAAAACAGTAGAAATCGCCCGCCAACGGGAAGAAATGACTACCCGGCGTAATGCGCCAATCATCTGTCTTACTGTGAAGCATCGTCTGAAAAAGTTGGATATCCTCCGGAATGTAGGCGAGGAACTGCTGCGAAATCGGCTTGATCCCGCACGAATCATCTAACCGTAGCCGATAGCTCGGCTGATTCCGAAGCTGGAGCTCTGCAGTCAACTCCCACTGTTGCTGATGCAACACGGCGACAAAGAAATTCGCCAGATTCATCCCATACCGCTTCGTTTTGTAAAACAGATTCAGCGGTCCGTCCACGGTGATCTTATAGAGATTCTCAGTCAAAGCACCGGTAGGCGTGCTTTCCAAGCGCGCCTCTTTCTGAATCGTCGATAACAACTGATTGAACCGCAAATACTTAAACAGCTGCCGCAACTCGGCTGTCATCGAATCTGCAAGCCGCAATGTCAACGTATTGCAATGCAGCAGCAACCCCTGCACCTGCGCGCAATTATACCGATGAAGCAGCCGCTCAGGCGAAAGTGTTTTGAACGCCACGACAGGCTGACAACTCGGCAGATCAGCGTAAAGTTTCGCGCTCAGTTCCTCCGGTCCGGTAGGCGCGCTTTCCAAGCGCGCTATTTCTTCCACACGCCGACGATACGCCGCGTAATCCTGAAACGGTTCCCCTGCAAGCAACCGACTCGTCTCCGTAAACAACTTCTCCCGAAACGCGATGAGTTCTTCATTCGGTGCGGTGTCAAACTCCGTCCGGTCCAACAACAATTTTTCAAGTCCGCGCTTGACTACCATTATCCCCGATGCGGCATCGATAATCTGCTTGCTTTCCTCCAAGACCGCGGTTCGCGGCTTGCCGGGCGAATTCTCGAAAACAGCGATGAGTTGCTCTGCAATAGCCAACAACGCCGCATCGGTGGGCTCTACGAATTGCGGCACGATGTGCCCATTTTCAATGTGATACCGAATCAGAGCTTTCGTAAGCATGATGTTGCCGCCGCCGTTTATTCACAAAATGTTCACCCGTTTGTTTGGAAATCAACTCGTAAAGTACCGCCTGTTTCCCCTCACGTTTCCGCAAGATACGTCCTAACCGCTGCACATGCTCCCGCACACTTCCGCTCCCCGAAACGATGATAGCCACGTTCGCCTCCGGCACATCCACCCCCTCATTGAGCACTTTAGACGTGACGAGGATAGCATACGTGCCATCGCGGAAGTTCTCCAAAAAGGCGTTCCGCTCCTTCAGCTTCGTCTGATGTGTCAGGACGGGGAGGAAAAACCGCCCGCCGAGTTGATACGCCGTGGTGTTATCTTGCGTAAAGATGAGAATCCGGTCGCCGCGGTGCCGCTGGATTAACTTCCACACCCACTCCTGCTTGGTAGTGGAAGCGAAACTGAGCTGCTTCTGGGTTAGATACGCCTTAAACGCCTCGCGTCCCTCAGCCGTTTGAGAAGACTTCCAGAGGAACGTCTGCCAACCCCGGCCCGCGCCCATATTAATGTGTGCCTTCTTGAGGAAATCCAGATAAGTGCAACGGGCCTCCTCATAACGAACCCGCTCCGTGTCCTCCATCTCAATCGCAATCGTGACAACGCGATACGGCGACAACGTTTTGCCGGAGAGTTCCTGCACCTTCGCCTCATAACAACACTCGCCGACGAGAGAATACAGCCGGGTTTCTCCGCCATCTGTCCGTTCAGGCGTTGCCGTTAACCCCAGCCGAAACGGCGCGATGCTACTGATAGCGGCGTATTGATACTGCTGACCGGGGAGGTGATGACACTCGTCAAAAATCGCCAGGCCGAACCGATTGCCGTAATAGGGCGCGTGCATGACAGCGGATTGATATGTCGTCACGGTGAGCGATGCCAATTCATGATAACCGCCGCCGTAAAGCCCCACCTCGGTGCCGAAATACTCGCGCAGGACAGTATACCACTGATGCATTAGAGCGATGGTGGGCACATGCACAAGTGTGGGACGTTGCATATCGGCGATGAGCATCACGGCGATGAAGGTTTTGCCAGCACCGGTAGGGAGACTCATCACACCGCGCTTGCCGTTGGCGTGCCACGCGTCGATTGCCTCGGTCTGGTAAGGATACGGCGGTAAAGTCTTTTGGAGCACGAACGGTTCGATAGTGAATTGCCTCGCGTTGTCCTGATAGGGAATGTTGTGCGCCAGCAGGTGCGAGACAATCTGCCGATAGCGATAGGCGGGGGCGCGATAGGTGAGGGTGCGTTCGTCCCAGCGGAGTTCTGCTAAGTGCGGCTGGAGTGCCTTTGGGACATGTTGGAGGATGAGGGTGCCTTTATCAAAAGCGATGTGGAGTGGGGTTTCCATGAGACGTGGCTCCTGACTTGTGTCGCAACGCTTGCAAAAGAGGCTAGGGGGTGCCGGCAAGGACGCTTCCAGCCCAATTCCCTCGCCGGCTTCCCGTTCTTATCGCGGTGACTGCTGTCCCTTCTGGTGCTCCAGTTGGGCAGCCAGTTCGGCGATTTGCTGCTCCAAGGCAGGCACTTTTTCAGCACTTGCTTTCAAATCGTTGATGAGCGCGGCCTGTTCTGCAATTTGCGCGGCCTGTTTGGCGATGAGATCTTTCAACTCCTCTCGCTCCTTGATTCTGAATAACACTTTTTGAATCCCCAGGTGATTAAGGCGACGAGCAACACCACAAACAGCGAGACAACTTGTGCGGTGCTGCCGTGCGTCACGTGCGGGAGCATATTTCCCGCGCGCCGCCTGCAGCTCTAGCCGGCACGCCGCTTTTCTGCCTGACGCGCTTGCTGAATTTCCGTTACAATCGTCTGGATATCCGGCTCGGGCAGGCGGTGCAGGTCTGCGGAATAAACGCCTTTACCGCCTGGATGCTGAAGGACTTTATCCAACACCGCGTGCAACTGCGGTTCGCGATACTGGAGTTCCTTCATGTTTTTAGTGAGCATCGTTGGGATGTTCACCTTTATCGTTCGCCGACTTATCGCCGTGGAAACCCAAGAAATTAAAGGGACAAAATGAACGCCTTAATCTCCTTTTGAAGGATTTCGGGATTAAGTTGCTCTATGAATTGGGAATCAGTAATTCCCATTGATGTCAACCATGTTCCCCAGTATTCTTTGATAATATCAGTGTCCTGCGTATAAACAACGCCGGTAGTCTGCTCGCGCCGGAGGGCGATTTCAACCATTAAGAATTTCACGTTGTAACGGCTGAAATTTTCTTCTTTAATAGGCAAGAATCCGTATCCTTCTCGGCGGAATTTGTCTTGCCAATTTTCGACGTGGCGAAGTTCGCCAACCCGCATGTATGTCCCTTTGCGCCGCTTCGCTTCAATGTCCCGATCGAAATTAAGGTAACCATCCGAAACACAGATGATGTAGTTATGGTCACCTTGCAAATAAAATTCCGCTTTGGACCGAAACCAACCCCAAATATCGGATCCGGTGAATTGCCCGTGCCCCTGAACAAATTCGTATAATTTCTTGACCGCCGGAAGCAATTCTGACTTCTGTTTTTTGAACTCTGGGAAACTGCGTCCATTCCCTGAATCCTCAATTGTCAGTTTTTCCATAATGTCCAAAGGAATCTGGGGGACCCTGGGCTGTTCCGGAACCACGAAGGTCAGCCGGTGCAGGTACTCGATTTTCTCGCTTTCAGCGAGTTCATCACGGACTAGTTTTTCAAAGAAATCAACGATACCTGTCACGATATCAAGATCTCTTTGAACTTGGCCGGGATGTTTTTCTTTTGAAATTCGATCCGATGTATCAAGGATGACAACGATATTTAAGGCTTTAGACGCAGCGGATTTTGATTCCTTCCCGACGGCTTCAGACGACTCTGATTTGCAACCGACTAGGAAAACGAAAAACACAGCGAATACAATGCCAAAAATCTTCATTTGTGCCATATATGGCTCCTTTTTTAGGTTGTCTCCACTTACGTCATACAGTCACCACATAAGGGAAGACCTGATTCAAGACTCGGCGATGCTACCGTAAAGTCTCGAAATATTGGGCAAGTGTATCATTTTTGACTTGCCGAACCCTTTCGATTTTGGCCGATGCATCATCAGTCTCGGTTTTACTGTGGGCAATATAGCGGCACCACCCGCTCACGAATTGGCTAACTTGCCATTCGATCTTATTAAGGTCGACTAACTTTATGCGTCGCCGCTCCTTCAACGCCTCTATCTTAGTCTGACGGTCCTGAATTTCCTGCTGAACGGTGTTCCGTCTCTCATTGAACTGGTTAATCTCGTTTTGCAAGTTCTCCATTCCAGTTTTTAAGACAGCGAGTTGAACGTTAAGAGGCAGCTTTGCAGTTTTCTCTCCAGCTTCCCGCTGTTGCCTTGACAACTCCTCAACTTTAGCCTGACGCTCGTCAATCTTCTGCTGAGTGACTGCGATATCCCCATTGAGTGAGTCAATCTTGGTGTGCAAGTTATCCATTTGGGTTCTTAAAGTGGCTAATTGAACCTCGCGTTCATTCTTTTCGACCTTCCTCCGCAAATCGAATTCCGTAGATTCGTTACGGTGCGGCCGCACACTCTTCCACAATTCCGTAACCCAATAGAAACCAAAACCTAGCAATAGAGAAACTGCAAATCCTAACAAAAGGACAGCAAAGATATTGATATCCAATAAGGACCACTCTGCTCCTTCTGGCAGCAGCCCTCTTGCCTCCTTATTTTCATGAATATTTTGCGAAATCTTGACTGCAATTACGGCATCAAGCGCGAGAGTAGATAAGATAACTACTCCCAAGTAAACCCATCTTCTGTGCTCCAAACAGAGGTGAGTCACAACAGCAAGAACGAGAAAAATAAAAGGGAACGTAATTACAAACAGGTTCATTGGCTCCTGCCACGCTTGAAAGAAAGCGGCATGATTAACGATCTCATTTAACTTTTCCTGGACTGAGCCGCGTCCTGAACCGAAAGCCTTATCACCAGCCGAAGAATAAAAAATAAATAGGTAAAAAAGCAGGCCAACCACCGCAAATGTGGTAAAACTTGCAAAAATCAACTGAAGAACAGAGAACTGCTGTTTAGAAGGAACGGGGGCAGCACCTTCAACAGATGGCGGATTTAATTCTGTCTCCGTCGGTGCTTCTATTTGGACTTCAAGTCCCGCAAGTTCTTCTTTCTTGCGAGCCAACTCTTCAGTCTTCTGACCGAGTTGCTGACCAAGGCGATCCTTCTCGTGAATCAACTCTTCGACCTCTGCCTCAATCTGTTGTCTAAACGGGACATCAGGTATTTCTTCTTGCGGAAGAGAAGCGAATTCAACTGCGGATTCTCCAGAAGTGCCCGTAACAGGCTGCGATGAGTCTAGTCCGGTTCCCACTGGCGCGTGCCATTGGACTTGCAAACCGGCCAACTCCTCCTTTTTTCCCGCGAGTTCTTCGGCGCGAGAAGCGATTTCCGATTCATAACCGCGCTTCTCCATCTCAAGTTCGGATTTCTCGCCTTCTAACGACTCAATTTCTGCCTGAAGTTGCTCGCGACTATATGCCACTGCTAATCGTTCGTCACGGATAATCCGGTCAATATGAGCAGGTAAACCTTCAGGTATCCCACGGAGCGCGACTGCGCAAGAAAAACCGTTATCTTCGCTGTAGTAAGGCTCGCCATTCAAACTTGGCGCACCCGGATTGTCTCTATATTCGCTTTGCAAGGGTGAGTATCCTTCCGTGTCGGGTACCCCCGGCATTGGTGGCGGAGATACAACAGGTTTTCTAACAGGTTCAGTTTCCGTAATGCCTTCAGGACTGTTAGGATTCGCGGGCGGACGGAACACCGGCGTGTTAGACTCCGGTTCGGTTGTCACATCAGGTGTGGTGCCTGTCGGTTCCTCGGTGTCTTCTCGCTTATCGGACGGACGGAACATGTTCTTGAAAAAATTCAACACACGATTTATCACATTAGCATCCTTTTTAACGCGCTTTTCAAATTCAGAGCGCGTCATCGGTCTAACCTGATTTCGTCCCAAGTTCTCGTAAAAATCCCAAGCAGCAGGATTGGTGCTATTGGCGAATATCCCGAAACGCGTATCCGTTGCACTGAGGTAAGACTTTAACTGATCCAGTCCCCGCCCTTCTCCCCCGACCCGCTTGCATTCCGCAACGGCGACGAGGTTATCCGCGCTATCAATCAGCACAACATCGGCTCTGCGGTTGTCAGAGCCCATCTGAATCGGATATTCTCTCTTTATCGAGAACTTTTGGAACCCCGGGTCGGAGAAGTAGCGAACCACTTCCTCAACCACTATTCCTTCAGGTGTCATATCAGTCCTTACGGCTTCCAGATTACGTGAAAATAGACTACCTACGAACAAACTCTTCCAGAGTTGCAACACCGCATGCTACGGACTTCGTCTGCAAGTTGACTGCCTCCATCGTTGTGTGCAAGTTCATTCGTATCGGTGGTGCCCGAGAGCCGCCCATTAACCGCGGCCGTCACGAACACACGTAATTGATAACGTATCAGATAGCATAGCACAAATACGCGAAAAATCGCAAGAAAAAACGGTTGCTAAATTGCGCCGATACGTCATCAGCAATTGCATTCTACCCAAAACCCAAATGTGAGTCAACCGTTCTTTCGCGAGAGATTCCTTGATAACGGTTCTCCGAGTGTGGATTTCGGTATTAATTGCCCAAATGTTGGCAAATTATACCACCTTTTGCCCTAAAATGTCAACTTAAAAATTTGAGGATTCCATTTGCGCGAAATTTCGTCCACGTGCGGAAACCCTAGAAATCCGTCCTTAGTTATCCAAGAGCCCAGCCATACGAATCTGCCCTGCAGGCGTGAGGTAATCGCGATACCCGCTGCCTGTGTCTTGGGAGTAGTATTCTTCCTCCAGCCCGTTTATTAGCGGCTGGAACGTTTGTAGGATGCGGTAGAGATAAATCGGGTTCGCTATCTCACACATACCATCCGTGCCTTTCGCGATGACACCGTAGGTGGCAAGTTCACTAAGGATGTCGTCGTCCAGATTGAAACTCACGCTTTCATCGTAGGAGGTGATTTGCATCAGACGACGTTGAAAGCGCGGATCCCTGCGGATATTGGTGGTAAGGTGTGTGATATTGACGTTCCTTTCTTCAAGAAGTTGCCGATGTGCCGCTGCGAAGTGCGGCATCGCAATCGTCTCCGCCTTCGGAATGTCCATATCCTCGGTGAGCATTTGCGCAAGTCGATTGACAAGAAATGGTTGTCCCCCTGTCTGGCGGTGCAGTAGCGCGATAACATCAGGATCGAACGTTTGCCCCACTTCATCGGTATATTGCCCAAGCAGTTCCTGCACCTGTTCAAGCGTGAAGTTCGGCAAAGCAAACTCATCTTGGACATTGAACGGCGAGATGGACCGGTCATAGTTCAATTGCGTAATGTTTTTGACCCCAACGATGCCGATGCTATAGGGACAGGGAGTTGTCGCCTTGGAGTGGTAGATGTCACGGAGTGCATACAAAAAATCGCTCACGGCGGTGGCCGGCATCCCATCAAACTCGTCAATGATGAGCACAACCCGCTGCGGTGCTAGGAAGCCTGCGAGTTGTTCAAAGAAGTCTAGCAGTGAAAGATGATCGTGCATCGAGCCGTTCCGCAAAAATTGATTCAACGTATCAGAAAGCGTCTGCCCGCGCTGGTGAAAAACGCCCTCAATTTCTTGGCGAATCTTTCTGTAAACGCGGCCGTAGAATGCATTCGGCGCGACGTTTTTATACACTTGGAAATTCAGTTCGATCGGGAAGTAGGTAGGTTCTTCCACGGCGAGAGTTTGGAGAGCCGCGCGGAAAAAAGTCGTTTTGCCTGTCTGCCGCGGCGCGAAAATGACAATATAGCGGCCCTCCTTCACGCGACAAATGAAATCCGCCAACTCTGCCTGGCGGCGGACAACGTAATTCTTTTCGGGAGTCACGGGCCCTCGGGTCTCAAACGTTCGCATCATTTCCTCCTCTCAAGTAGTCTGAATGGACAGCGTCGCTTTGAAACTTTCAACAATTTATAGTATCACATTGCGAGAGATAATGTCAATATAACGCTTGTCTTTCACCTGAAATCATGATAAAATATGCCACAAACCCTAAATATGTCGTACAAGAATACCGTAGCGCGGGGGCCCGGCAGTCACTAACTGCCGAGGGTTTCCCCCGCGCCCGCTAAATAGGAGCAACCCCGATGCCAAAATTAATCATGATGCCGCCCCAAAATGCCGAATCGCAGGATTGGGCACACCGCATTCAAACCGAATTGCCAACTTACGACATCGTCTTACCGACAACAGCCGAAGAGGTCCGGCAGCATCTCCCCGATGCAGATGCTGTCTACGGCTGGGTATCGCCGGAACAACTGCCGTTAGCGGGCAATCTGCGCTGGTTACAAAATCCCGCCGCAGGTCCCTTCCCCGGCTACTATTACCCGGCGTTGATTGAACACCCCGTGGTAGTCTGTAACCCGCGCGGTATCTACAATGACCATATCGCGCAGCACATCATGATGTTTGTGCTCGCGCTCGCTCGCGGCTTACCCTACTATATGGATGCACAGCGCGAAGGAATCTGGGACAAAGATGCGCGCAAACACGGATACATCGATTTGGCGCAGGCGACAGCGTTGATTGTCGGTGTCGGCGGCATTGGACAGGAGACAGCGCGCCGCTGCGATGCGTTCGGCATGAAGGTCATCGGTGTCGACCCGAGGTGGGAATACGATGTGCCTTTCGTTGAGAAACACGAACCGGCGGCATTGGATGCGCTGCTGCCGCGCGCTGACTTTGTGATAGCTACCACGCCGCACACGCCTGAAACGGAGGGGATGTGGAACAAAAACCGCTTCGCGTTAATGAAACGGACTGCCTATTTCATCAACATCGGGCGCGGCAAAACGATGAGACTCGCCGAGTTGGTGGCGGCCCTGACGCACGGCAACATCGCTGGGTGCGGTTTAGACGTGTTTGAAGTAGAGCCGTTGCCTGCGGAGAGTCCGCTGTGGCAGTTACCGAACGTGTTGCTCACGCCGCACATTGCCGTGAAAGATGCGGCGAACGTTCCGGCGCGTCGGTTTGAGATTTTATTAGCGAACGCGCGTCGGTTTGCGGCAGGTGAGCCGTTGCGAAATGTCGTCAATAAGGCGGCGTGGTATTGATAACGATGAAATACTTTATAGTGACGTTCATCTCCATTTCCATCATATTTCCACTGAACGGGTTCGCCGCAGAAACCCCACGCCTCGTTATTCAGGGAGTGACTATATCGGTGGGAAGCAAGGCAGTCTTCTCACCTGATGGAACCTTCCTTGTCAGCGGCGGTGGTTCGGGAAATGAAAATACCATCCAATTGTGGAATCCACACACCGGCGAACGCATTGCCACTCTTGAAGGACATACCGACAGGATTACCACGTTGGCCCTTTCATCCGATGGCACAACGCTCGCCAGCGCAAGTTGGGATAGGACAATCCGTTTGTGGCATCTACACCGCTATGAATTGAAGGCGACGTTCCAAGGGCGGTTTCGAGAAACCTTGTCCGTAGCTTTTTCACCTGACGGAAAAACCCTTGCCAGTGGCAGCGGATGGGAAGACACGCACATCCGCCTGTGGGATACAGCAATCGCGCAGCAAATCGGAAGGCTTGAAACCTATACGCGCTGGACGAACGCGTTGGCCTTCTCGCCGGATGGAACGTTGCTCGCCAGCGGCAGCAGGGATGGCACGATTCGATTGTGGGACGCGCGGGGCGCGTTTATGCTGACAGACAGGCCGCGCCTTACGCTCACCGCACACACGGACAGCGTTCAAGACATCGCGTTTTCGCCAGATGGCCGTATCCTCGCGAGTGCAAGTTTGGATGGCATGCTCCGACTGTCAGATGTCAGCACAGGCGAAGTTCTCGCTCTTCTGGCAGGGCATACCGGGGGTGTCTATGCAGTCGCCTTTTCGCCTGATGGCATGACAATCGTTAGCGGGAGTCGAGACGAAACAATTCGGCTATGGAATCTCTATACTGGCACACACCGCAGCACGCTTTACGGACACACGGCTTCTGTCACCTCCCTCGCTTTCTCACCCGATGGCACCACCTTCGCGAGCGGCAGTTTGGATAACACCATCTTGCTGTGGGATTACACGTCGCCAAACCGTTATGATGTCACCGGCGACGGCAGCGTTAACATTCAGGACTTAACGTTCGTGGCATCACGTATCGGACAGCCATCGCCAGATCTGAACGGCGATGGAATTGTCAACATTCTAGATATGATGCTCATCGCGAATCAAATCGGAGAGTCATAACAATGAGATACCCACTTCTCAGGAACCGGATGGCTTTCCTACTGTTCACCCTCATCTCCGCTTCAATTTGGGTTTCGCGCGCCCAGGCAGCATTGCCCGAAGGCGCGCTTGCCCGCCTCGGCAAAGGCTTTATCACCGACATCGCCTTTTCGCCAGATGGCACGCAGTTTGCTGTTGCGAGTTCCATCGGGATTTGGCTCTATGATGCAAGCACTTATGAGGAAATCTCCTTGCTGACAGGACATACCGGGTGGGTACGCAAGGTAGCGTTTTCGCCGGACAGCAACACGCTTGCCAGCGCGAGTGTTGACAGGACGGTGCGGCTTTGGGATGCCAAAACCGGACAACACCGCAGCACCCTTTTTGGACATGAAGAATGGCTGTATAGCCTCGCGTTCTCACCTGATGGCACAACGCTCGCCAGCGGAGATTCTGAGGGCATTCGCGTGTGGGATGCCCACACCGGTAGACAACAATACCACCTCACCGAACATCAGAATGGGAGTTGGACGTTAGCCTTTTCACCGGATGCGCAAACCTTAGCTAGTGGAGAGTGGTGGGACGGCGCAATCCATTTGTGGAATCCATATACAGGTGAAAGGAAGGCAACACTTGAGACAGACTGGGTCCGAAATTATACGTTGGCCTTTTCACCTGATGGAAAAACTTTAGCCGGTGCAGGCCATGCAAACATGATTCGGCTGTGGAATGTGAAGACCGGCCGCCCGATATCTACTTTCATGTCGCCAGAAGGTACAATAGGTATTCGGACGATTGCCTTCTCCCCAGACGGTGCGACACTCGCCAGTGGAAATTGGGAGGGAAAGATTCACCTGTGGCATGCGCACACCGGTGCGCTCCAGACAACGTTTGACGGCCATGCAGTCGAACTCCGCGCAATAGCCTTCTCTCCTGATGGAGAAACCCTCGTCAGTGCAGCAGAAGACAGCACCTTGCACTTCTGGAATCTGCGCACCGGCGAACGCCAAACCCCTCTCACCGGCTGGACTGAGGGCATCGGCACGTTTGCCATCTCTCCCGATGGAAAAACTATCGCTGCCGATGGAAGCCGTTCTCGCAGCCGCCTCTATTTGTGGGATGCACACACGTATGAACTGATGGCGACGCTTGAAGGACATACGCGCGCCATCACCGCTGTCGCCTTTTCCCCGGATAGCAGACTCCTCGTCAGCGCAGATGGGGATGGCACAATGCACCTGTGGGATATGCAGACGCAACACCGACGCGCAACACTTTCTGAACATACAGCGGAAGTGTTTGCTCTCGCTTTCTCCCCCAATGGAACCACCTTCGCTAGTGCTAGTAAGGACGACACAATTCGGGTATGGAACGCGCGCTTTCCACCGTACACAGACACACTGCAGACTACCTTTGACAAACAGCTGGTTGAAGGCATAACGTGGACAGCAGCGGGAAGCCTGCTCGCTGGTGGATGGGGCCATGAGAACGCATTGACGGGGTGGCCTGTTTCATTGCAAGTGTGGGATACCTATACCGAACAAGCAGCGGAACCACCTCAAAATCTCCAAAGCGTCTCCGGTGGATTACCCACACCCATCGCGTTCTCGCCAGACCAGGGCATCGTCGCCACCGGCACCTATCGCGGCGCGATTCTTCTCTGGAACGTAGAGACTGGGAAGCCGCTCGACATCTATCCCAGCGGCCACGCCCAGGATGTCACCACGTTAGCCTTTTCACCCGATGGAACACTGCTCGCCAGCGGCAGCCACGACAACACCGTCCGACTCTGGGAAGCATCCACCGGCAAACAGCTCGCCTTGTTTACCGGGCACACGAACCTGCTTTCGTTTTCCGCCGCCGCTGCCATCACTACCGTCGGCTTCTCACCGGATGGCACCACGCTGATAAGCGCGAGTTATGACGGCACACTCATCCTGTGGGACATCGCGCCGTATCGCATCCACATTCTGGCAGATGTCAACGGTGATGAAGTCGTTAACCTCTTAGATCTGCAGCAAGTCGCTTCTCGCTTCGGTGAGACTTCACCAGACCTGAACGGTGACGGTATCGTCAACATCTTAGATTTAACCCTCATTGCGAATCAGATTGGCAAATAGACGAACTTGTCCGGCACTCGTAGGGCGAGGGACGGGCCCTCGCCGTGTTGGGCGCGTGGAGCATCGCGGGGGACAGTGGACATCTCTGCAGCGAGGCGGCAGAGATGACAACGTTAAAGTAAGTAAGGTAGCGTGTTTACGCGGGGCGACACACGCACTTTTTCTGTAGACGTGACCGTGTTTACGCGGGGCGACACACGCACTTTTTCTGTAGACGTGACCGTGTTTACGCGGGGCGACACACGCACGTTTGCTGTAGACGTGACCGTGTTGACGCAGGGCGACACACGCACGTTTGCTGTAGGCGTGACCGTGACGGCCCCCGCGCTACGGACTAAGGCGGCGCAACTGAACGCGGCATCGCGGGGGACAGTGGACATCTCTGCAGCGAGGCGGCAGAGATGACAACGTTAAAGTAAGGTAGCGTGTTTACGCGGGGCGACACACGCACGTTTGCTGTAGACGTGACCGTGTTGACGCAGGGCGACACACGCACGTTTGCTGTAGGCGTGACCGTGACGGCCCCCGCGCTACGGACTAAGGAGGCGCAGATGAACGCGACATCGCGGAGGACAAGCCAACGCGATACGGACTAAGGCGGCGCAACTGAACCGAACATGCATCATTAAAAAACGTTTGACACAAAACCAACCTTCATGCTAGAATAAATACATCAAAATAATAGGGAGAACCCCATGAAATCGTTATACATACTTATCGCGTTCCTCCTCATCGTCTCACCTGTGTTCGCCGAAGAGAGCATCGAGGCCACACCGCCGGCGGCGAAGAACTACGTTGAACTCACGCTGAGCGGCTCCTATCCCGATGTCAAAATCGTCAGTGTCTTCGGGAATTCGTCAACGCAAACCCTTCGTGGGCTCCTCAAAAAACTCGAAGGGTTCAGAGGCGATGACGAACTGACAGGTATCATCTTGAAAATCAAGGATGTCAGCGTCGGATGGGCGAAACTGCAGGAGATTCAAAACAAACTGCTTGAACTTCGCGCCGCTGGGAAAGATACTATCGCTTATCTGGAGAGCGGCGGCACAGCCGAGTACGCTCTCGCCGCGGCGGCGAATCGCATCCTCTTGATGCCGAGCGGCAGCCTGAACCTCACCGGGTTGCGCGCCGAAATCCTCTTCTTCAAAGGATTGTTGGAGAAGTTGGATGTCCACGCCGATATGCTCGCGGTGGGAAAATACAAATCCGGCACCGAACCCTATACGCGCGACAGCATGTCTGATTCCTTTCGCGAATCAATGACAGCACTCCTTGATGAGCTTTACGGACAGCTCTGTGCCATGGTGGCGGAAGGGCGCGCCGGAGTAGACCCGGGAACGGTTGCGGCACTGATAAATCAAGGGCCTTTCACGGCCGAAGAAGCGCGCGCGGCGAACCTCGTCGACGCGCTGCAATATTACGACGAATTCCTCGCCGCGCTCAAAACCGATGAAACCGTCCAAATCTATACTCCTGACAGCGAACGGGCGCGGAAAGTGCCGAATATGAACGGTTTCGCGGGGTTTATGCAGTTGTTCTCAATGCTGAGCTCCTCGCAGCGTGCCCAGCCGAAAACGGAATTACCGAAACTCGCCCTCATCTATGCGAGTGGCCCGATTCTGACAGGCGTTGACGACATTTTCGCCACTTCCGCCGTGATTACCCCGGGCGAATTGCGGGCAGCGTTTCAAAAGGCGCGCGAGGACAAACTGGTGCATGCAGTCGTGCTACGCGTGGATAGCCCTGGCGGTTCTGCTCTCGCCGCCGATCTGATTTGGCGCGAGGTGGTGCGAACGCAGCGCGAAAAGCCTGTCATCGTCTCCATGTCCGATACTGCTGCCTCCGGCGGTTACTACATCGCCATGGCGGCAGGCACCATCGTTGCGCAACCGGGGACGCTCACCGGTTCCATCGGCGTGTTCGGCGGCAAACTCAACCTGAAAGGGCTCTATAACAAAGTCGGTTTGACGAAGGAAATCCTCGCGCACGGCACGAACGCCACGCTTTACTCCGATTACGGCGGTTTCACTGCGACAGAACGCGAACGCGTCGAGAAGTTGATGAAAACCGTCTACCAAGATTTTGTTCGCAAAGCGGCAGAAGGCCGAGGCAAGTCTTATGCCGAAATCGACACCATCGCACAGGGGAGAGTTTGGACAGGGAAGCAGGCGAAAGCACTCGGCCTCGTCGATGAGCTCGGCGGCTTGGAGAAGGCACTCGCCATCGCCAAGCAACAGGGCGGCTTCGACGAGGAAGATGAACCGCAACTCATCGTGCTGCCGAAACCGCGAACCTTCTTTGAACGGATGCTAGAGAACATGATAGAAGCACCGGGCGCGAAAATCTCGCTGTCTACTCATCTCCCTATCCCGGCGATGCAAGCGCAGTGGCATTATATTTCGGTGATGCTGAGTCTGTTCAAAAACGAGCATGTCCTCACTATTTTACCTTATGATATTTTAATTCGGTGAATGGGCGTGCTTACAAAGCGCGCCTACGGAATAGTGGATTCACATTTTTCGGTGAATGTATGAAACCTAATAACTTCCACGTTGACATAACAGACGAACAAGTCGCATTCTTTCAGGCGAACGGATACCTCAGCATCCCGCGCATCACGACGGATGAAGAGGTAGAGTACCTAAAAGGCATCTACGACGAACTTTTCACGGAGCGCACCGGCGAAGCGGAGGGACGCTACTTCGATCTTGCCGGCCCCCGTGCACATAAAGGCCGCGAAACGCTGCCCCAAGTGCTCGGACCGGAGGCACAATTCCCGGCACTGCGCGAGACGTTCTATTTCCAAAACGCGCACCGGCTCGCCGCCGCACTGCTCAGTGTTGATAGCGACAAAGTCAACGGTGGCGGGCACATGATCTTGAAGCCGGCGCACTATGGCAACGAAACTCCGTGGCACCAAGACGAAGCGTACTGGAATCCCGAAGTCTTGCCGCACAGTCTCAGTGTCTGGCTGCCGCTTGACACGGCGACGGTGGAGAGTGGCTGCCTGCAATTCATTCCGAAGTCCCACAAAGGTGCTGTGCGGTGGCATCGGCATATCGACAACGATCCGCT
The DNA here is from genome assembly GCA_958296135.1 of uncultured Poribacteria bacterium. Classification (GTDB taxonomy): domain Bacteria; phylum Poribacteria; class WGA-4E; order WGA-4E; family WGA-3G; genus AGPOR5. Next base: position 174,009 of record CATQHZ010000001.1, on the reverse strand, counting down.
CGTCCATGGCTTAGTCACGGACGATGTGGATACATCGGCGGCAGTCGCGTGTCCGCTACCGGCCGGAGGTGCCACGTTCCATCACTGTCGGACTTTGCACTATTCTGCACCGAATAGCACCGCGCAAGTGCGGCGTGCCTACATCCTCGTTTTCGGTGGCCCGCCGAGAAAATTAGAGACACCGGCACACCGCCCGTGGCAAATAGAAGAGCAGGAGGCACTAGCCCAATTATCTTCGTAGGGGCGGCAGGGCGAGGGGAACCCTCGGCGATTCGCGCTCGCCGGGTTTTCCCTCGCCCTACGGACGAACGGACTCGCGCGGGACAAGAACTCGCACTCTACGGACGAAGGAACAAAACTATGAACATCATCTGCACTGGCATCAGTTGCGCCGGCCGCAAAGAACTCATCGCCGATTTTGAGGCACTCTGTCTCGAAAAAGAGACGGACATCGGCTTCTTTAACGTCGGCGATTTCATGCATCGCGCAGCCGCCGCATCCGGCATCCGATTCACCGAAAAGGTGCTTGATTCCGACCCGGCCGTCTTATCTCTCGCGCGCCGTGCTGCTTTCTATGAAATCGCCAGCCGCGCCGACGACTCCGAACACGCTGTCATCGGGCTACACGCCTGCTTCCGCTGGAGAGGCACCCTCCTGGAAGGCATCTCGTTTAAGGACATCGAGTGCTTCCCACCGGATCTTTTCATCAACGTTGTTGACAACATCGCCGACATCGCCAACCGGATGGCGAACAATCCGCAATGGAACAATGTCGGACATGACACGCTCAACGTCTGGCTCGACGAAGAGGAATTCCTGACGAAGCAGCTCGCGAATCTTTATCAGAAACCGCACTACACCGTCGCGCGCCAGCACCCACTCGACAACTTTTACGAACTGCTCTTCTCCTCAAAACCGACGCTGTATCTCAGTTACCCGATTACGATTTTGACAGAGACACCGGAGGAGATTGAGGCGATTCGTGCCCTCGGCGAAAAACTACGAACGGAATTTATTGTCTTCGACCCGCTCTCTATCAAGGACATGGCTCTCGTCCGAGAAAGCCAATCTTCTACGATAGGGTTGGACCGCCGCCTCCCGACGATTGATGAGAAAGTCATTGAGCAGATTAAGACGCGCACCATCTCACGCGATTATCAGTTCCTCCATCAGAGCGATTTCGTCGTCGTTATCTACCCCACCGACAAACTGTCGCCCGGCGTGCTGAGTGAGATGAACTACGCCTCTCGCTATAACAAGCCTGTCTACGCTGTTTACAGCGGCGAGCGGAGCATTTTCTTTGAAAACTTATGCGAGCGCATCTTTGATAACTTCGAGGAACTCACGGCTTTCCTAAATGAGACTTATGAACGACATATCCCACAAAGCACAGATTAAAGCGGCACTCCACGGCTTCACCGCCGGGCATTTTGCCGAGAATGCGCGTCATCTCTTCCGCGTGTTAGGTTACGCAAGCAACCGAACGCTTCACATTGAACCCAACACCGCCGAGGGATTCCTCGCGCGGTGGCAACTCCATCCGGAAAAGGCATTGCTCCCCGAATGGCACACCGTCGACTTCCTCTTCCAACTCACCGAAAAGGAAATTACTGAAGGAATGCCCTCGGGGTTCGAGCTCGCAACGCACACCACGGTCGATCCGGCCATCTACCGTTCCTATCTCTTCCTTGCCGTGAAATTGAAGGGAAGCACTTACAGCCGCACCGCGCTTGCCAGCATCACCCGCGAAGTCAACAAAGTCTTCGCTATACCCGCGCTGCTCCTTTTCCAGCACGGACAGTCGCTCACTTTCGCCATCATCCACCGCCGTCCGAGCCGACGCGACGGAGAACGCGATGTCCTTGAAAAAGTCAGCCTCATCAAGGATATTGACGTTGTCACCCCGCATCGTGCGCACGTTGAGATTCTCGCCGACTTATCCCTCGGCGCACTGCATCGCGCGCACGGCTTTACCAATTTCCTTGAATTGCATCAGGCATGGCAGAAAACGTTGGATAGTTCGGTGCTCAATAAACGCTTCTTCCGCGAACTCGCTGACTGGTATTTCTGGGCCGTCGAGAACGTCACCTTTCCCGCGGATGCCGGTGAGGATGTCGCCGTGCGCAACGCGACGTGCGTCATTCGGCTGATTACGCGTCTCATCTTCGTCTGGTTTCTGAAGGAGAAAGGGCTCGTCCCGGATGCGCTCTTTGACGAAACGGAGATAAAAAAACTCCTTACCGGTCGGCGCGACCTTCCGGGCGCGATGCCGCCGCACGAGAGCACCTACTACCAAGCCATTCTCCAGAACCTATTTTTCGCCACTCTCAATCAGGAGATGAACACGCCGGCACATCCGACGCGGCGCAAGTTTCGCGGCGATGGGCGGCAGCACTATAACATCACGTCGCGCTACCGATACAAACGTTATTTCCGGGATGCAGAGGGAGCACTTCGTCTGTTTGAGTCCATTCCGTTCCTCAACGGTGGACTGTTTGAGTGCCTTGACAAACCCGATGCGGAACGTCCAAAACGCCTCTTACGGGTTGACGGTTTTTCAGACCGGGAGGAAAACCCTCTCCATGTCCCCAACGAACTCTTCTTCGCCGCAGAACAGGAGGTGGAGCTCAACGCTGTCTACGGCACAAAAAACCGACGCTATACCGTGCGCGGCATCCTCAACATCCTCAACCGCTATAAGTTCACGATGGCCGAGAACACGCCGATTGAGGCGGAAGTCGCGTTGGACCCCGAGCTGCTCGGGCGCGTCTTCGAGAACCTCCTTGCCGCCTATAATCCCGAAACCGGCACCACCGCGCGCAAGCAGACAGGCTCTTTCTACACGCCGCGTGAAATCGTCAATTACATGGTAGACGCATCGCTGATGGCGTATCTCAAGAGTGCCTTAAGGCTTAACAGATATGAGGGGGGGGGTAGAACGCACCGATTTGGACGCAGCCCTGCTGCACCTGCTCGCCTATACCGATGAACCGCATCGGTTCACCGAAGCAGAAACCGCGCAGCTCATTCATGCAATTGACTCGCTCAAAATCCTCGATCCGGCGTGCGGCTCCGGTGCCTTCCCGATGGGCATCCTGCACAAACTCGTCTTTCTGTTGAGCAAACTGGACCCGGGCAATGCGCAGTGGCGGCAACGCCAGATAGACAGGGTGCGCCGCACTATCGCCGCCGCTGAGCAGATTGACGACAGCACCTTCCGCGAAAGCACCATCGGTGAACTTGAACGCGAGATAGAGAGCATTAATGAGGCATTTGAACGGAACGAGTTAGACTACGGCAGGAAACTCTACCTGATAGAGCACTGCATCTACGGCGTGGATATCCAGCCGATTGCGACGCAGATTGCCAAACTGCGCTTCTTCATCTCGCTCATCGTTGAGCAGCGGCTAGACGACACGAAGGCGAACCGCGGCGTGCGGCCCCTGCCGAATCTGGAGACGAAGTTCGTCGCGGCGAATACGCTGCTCGGCATTGAAGGACAATTGTCTCTCCGCAGTACTGAAATTAGTGAGAAAGAGCGGCAGTTAGCAGAGGTGCGTCGTCGTCATTTCACCGCTCGCACGCCTCAGACGAAGGAACGGTATCGTCAGCAGGATGCGCGGCTTCGTCGGGAGATAAGCGCGTTGTTGCGCGATTTAGGTTTGCCGAGCGGCACTGCACAAGAGCTCGCAGCGTGGGAGCCCTATAACCAAAACGCTGTTGCCGATTTCTTCGATGCGGAATGGATGTTTGGGATTTCAGAGGGGTTTGATATTACGATTGGCAATCCGCCTTATGTCAGAGCGGATGCCCCTGGGCAACAGGCACTGCGTCAGGCAATTAAGGATAGCGCGCAGTACGAAACCCTCTTCGGAAAGTGGGACCTCTATATTCCGTTCATTGAGCGGAGTTACAAACTACTCAAGCCCGGTGGTTTCACGACGCTCATCGTCTCGGATGCTTATTGCCACGCGAAGTATGCCTTGAAATCGCAGGAGTGGTTTCGGGAGAATAGCCGGATATGCTGTCTTAACTTCTTCCGGGATATTCAAATCTTCGATGCCGCTGTGCGGAATATCACCTATCTGTTTCAGAGAGCTGCTGGGAGCGAGCATGAGCCGGAACGCCGCGTGCACGCTCCTGAATTTGGTAACGTTACCCTATTGTCAACTGATGCGCAACAGAACCTCACCCATCGTCTCTTTTTCCCAGAAGATACTGAAGTTCAACAATTCACTGTTCCAACGGTGACGCTTGACACCATTTGCTATATTTCGGTTGGGATGGTAGTGCATGCGAACAAGCAAGCGCGCGGGGCATTCGGTGTCCGAGATCTGGTTTCAGATGTCCACGACGAAACTCACCCGAAGCCGTTTGTAGAAGGGAAGCATCTCGCGAGATGGCTCCCTGCGACAAATAAATGGCTGGAGTGGGGGACAGAGCGTGCGCCTGCCTTGTTCACGTCAACAACGTTCCCCGAATTATACGAAGTCGCGGAGAGATTAATTTCGGCGGACATGGCGGCCGGCGTGAAAAAATTAAAGGTCTCCTACGATGACCGGCACCTCCGTCATAATCAATCAGCCTGGTCCTTCACGCTTTGGCACGATTTAGCAGGCGTGCGGAACAGAGCGATAAAACAGAAGGCTCGTTATCGTGATGAAAAGCCGCAGCGTCCGGAACTCCCGCGTCGCGAAGAATTGGAAGAAATGAGTCGTCGGTTTTCCGTGAAGTTCCTTCTTGGCGTGATGAATTCCCGCGTTGCGCGTGATTTCTTAATGGCGAATCGTCGGAGCAATATCCATATCTATCCTGATGATTGGAAGCAGCTGCCGATTCCGGATGTTTCGCCGGCGCAGCAGGCACCGGTTGTTGCGTTAGTTGATGCGATTCTGTCTGCGAAGCACGCGGATTTTGCGGCGGATGTGTCTGGGCTTGAGGCTGCGTTGGAGCGGGAGGTGTCTGCGCTCTATGGCCTCAGTAGTGAATAAAAAACCTGATTCAGACGAACTGTGAAATTCGCTTGACTTCTAGCCGCCAAATAGGTTACCATATTTCCCAACAAATCAACTTTCTAAAGGAGAAAAAGTGATGCGAGAACTCATTGCAGTTCCCGTCGGGTTTGCTGTACCTACAGATGCACTAAAAAAAGTGGCCCCGGCCGAGGCACGTAACGCCCGCGGTATCGCTTATAGCCAAGAAGGCGAGCACGGTTTGGCAACCAGTGCTTTCAGGCAGGCACTCGAATTGCAACCGGATTCCGTTAAAGCCTACTACAATCTCGGGCTGGATTCCATCAAATGCGGCTGCCATGACATGGCTATTGCATCTCTGAGCCAGGCGATTGCATTAGAGCCGACGTTTGCAGCGGCTTACGTCAATCGCGGCATCGCTTACGAAAAAAACGGCGAGGTTGACGCAATCCTTAAGCGCTATCACATCCCCGTGGGTCTGCACTCGGCCGCTAGCGGCTGCAGCGAAACTGCCTATCATTCCGCGATGGCTGCCGCTATTGAAGACTATAACACAGCGATAGCATTGAACCCCAAACTTGCCGAGGCGTATGTCAACCGCGGCACCGCTTTGTGGAAAAAAGGGGAAATTGCGATTGCTATTGCAGAATATAGCACTGCAATTATGCTCAAACCAGATTGCCCCGAGGCGTATATTAATCGAGGCATTGTCTACGATAGCAAAGGTGAGCTTGAACGTGCCATCGCGGACTATAATCGCGCAATCGCTCTTGCCCCGGAGGCACCGATGGCTTACAACAATCGTGGTGTGGCTTACCTTCACAAGGGTGATGCCCAACGCGCGATACAGGACCAGGACACGGCGATAACCCTCAACCCGGAGTCTGCCGAGGCGCATTACTACCGCGGCGAAGCGTGGTTACGGCTGCGCGAATGGGAAAAGGCAAAAGCAGACTTGGGGGCCGCCAAGTTCAAGGTGCTGGATATCATCGCCGCGTTCCGTGGTTCCTACAAAAGCGTTGTCCATTTTGAACGGAAAACCGGCGTTAAACTGCCAGGCGACATCGCCGCGTTGCTGACTCCCAAGAAAGACCCGGGTGAACGTGAAAAGGAGACTCGCGTGATGTTAGCGTTGAAATACTACAAAACCCATGAACTCAGCATCGGGCTTGCGGCACGGCTGGCATGCATGCCGTATGGCGAGTTCATGGGTTTCATGGGGAAATACCGACTTTCTCCTTTCGGAGAAACGCCAGGGGAACTTGCAGCGGACTTTGCCACTGGCAAAAAAAGCGAGAATGCCCATACATCCAGTAATTATCAATAATAGCCCACTCGTTGCGCTATGGATGCTCAACCACCTGCCGCTGCTACGCGCCCTCTACACAGAGGTGTGGATGCCTGAAGAGGTTAAAGAGGAGTTTCTTGGGATTGAGCCGACAGCCCGCCAGAATGCCCTCAAAACTGCACCGTGGCTCCGAACATTTCCGCAGGTAGTTCAGCCACCCCCTTTGATTCCGATAAAACTCGACCCGGGCGAAGCCGCAGTCATTGCCCTGGCAATAGAACACAACGCGCGCCTCGTCATTATTGATGAGCAACGAGCCAGACGGTATGCGCAACACATCCCGCTTTTAATCCAGATGCAGACGAACGGAATCTATTTAGGGAAATCGGTTATTGAGGAAGCATTACAGCAGGCCGGCGAAAGGGATTAAATGCCTTAAAAAAAATTCTTGCATATTTTTGCGTTTTTGCTATAATAGCATATTAGAGACGCAACTACTTTTTCACTATCTCTTTAACCCGCTCCAGCGGAGCGGAAGGATAGCAATGGAGACCGGTTATGCAAGCATTTGAATATGTCGCCGCGCAAACGGTGCCGGAGGCCGTCGCGGTTCTTAAAGAAAAAGGACAACAGGCCCGGGTCCTGGCTGGCGGCACAGACCTCATCGTCCAAGTCAGGGAGGCCAAGCGCGACGTTGACTGGATGGTGGACATCAAAGCCATCCCCGAAGTGAATGTCCTCACCCACGACTCGCAAAACGGACTCAGACTCGGAGCCGCTGTGCCGTGTTATCAGATTTACGGTACAGAGTCCATTTGCGAGAGTTTTCCAGCCTTAGTCGATGCGACGAAAATTATCGGCGGCACCGCGATTCAGGGGCGTGCGTGCGTCGGCGGGAACTTATGTAACGCCTCCCCCGCCGCGGATTGCATTCCGCCGCTCATCGTCCTCAACGCCATCTGCGTTATCGCAGGCCCGGGCGGTGAGAAAGAACTTCCTGTCGGGGCGTTTTGCACGGGGCCCGGACAGACAGCCTTGGAGAGAGGTGAAATGCTGGTAGCCCTGAAGATACCGCAGCCGTCCAGCCATTCCAGTTCCTACTATCTCCGATTTATCCCGCGCAATGAGATGGATATTGCTGTTGTCGGCGCGGGTGCGGCCGTGACGCTTGATGCTGCGCAAGAGACGATTGTCTCTGCACGCATCGCGTTGGCAGCCGTTGCTCCCACGCCGCTTTTTGCAGAAGAAGCGAGCGCGCTGCTCGCCGGCAGAGAAATCTCTGACGCAGCGATTGACGAAGCGGCAGCCGCGGCGCAAGCCATTGCGCGTCCCATCAGTGACATGCGCGGCACCGCCGAACAGAGAACGCATCTCGTCGGTGTGCTAACCCGCCGCGCCTTAAAGGGAGCAATTCAGCGAGTCTTGGATGCCTAATCCCGGTGCGCCGATAGGCGCGGTACGCATTCACCAACCGGTAGGCGCGCTTTCAAAGCGCGCAACGCCTACAAAAAAAGGAGCCCACAATATGGCGAGAAAAACGCACGTTCAAACCCAAATCAATGGCGACTCCGTTGAATTCCTCTGCGAAGCACGGCAGAGTCTTTTGGAAGTCCTCCGCGACGAACTCCAACTCACCGGTGCCAAAGAGGGATGCAACAACGGGAATTGTGGTGCCTGCAGTGTCATCTTAGATGGCAGGCTCGTCAATTCATGCCTCGTCCTCGGTGTAGAGACCGGGGGCAAAGTTGTTGAAACCGTGGAAGGCCTCGCTGCACCCGACAGACTGCATCCGATTCAGGATGCCTTCCTCGAAAACGCCGCGCTCCAATGCGGTATCTGCACACCCGGGTTTCTCATGAGTGCAAAGGCACTGCTTGATAATAACCCGAACCCGACGGAGCCCGAAGTCCGATACTGGTTAGCCGGCAACCTGTGCCGCTGCACCGGTTACGATAAAATCGTTCGTGCCGTGCTTGACGCGGCCGCAGCCATGTAGACGCAATCTCCTGAGCGCGATGGCTACAAACGCGTAGGCGCGCTTTCTAAGCGCGCATCGGAGGAAATTCGCAATGCCCGAAAAGAAAGAATACAAAGTTATCGGAACCCGGCCCATCCGGCACGACGGTGTGGACAAAGTCACCGGGCGTGCGCTATACGGTGCCGATTTCCACACCGCGGGACTCCTGCACGGCAGGGTGCTCCGCAGCCCGCATGCCCATGCGCGCATCCTCTCCATTGACACGAGCCGCGCCGAAGCATACCCCGGTGTCAAAGCGATTGTCACCGCCAAAGATTTGCCTGATGCGGCAGACAAAGTCGCCGACTTGGGTGAAGGCGCGGTCCATCTCAAATACCTATGTGATAACATTCTCGCTAGTGACAAGGCACTTTACAAGGGACACGCCATCGCCGCTGTTGCCGCGACGAACGCACACATCGCAGAAGAAGCGTGCGCGCTCATCGATGTGGCCTATGAAGTGCTGCCGCCTGTCCTAGAGGTGCGTCAAGCGATGGAGCCGGCTGCACCGCTCCTCCACGAAACTCTGAAGACCGGCTCGCTGGGCGAAACCGCCGAAGAACCTAGCAACGTCGCCAGCCATCTCCAGCACAAGAAGGGAGATATCGAGGCAGGGTTCGCCGAGGCGGATGTCATCATTGAACGCGAGTTCGTCACCGGCACTGTCCACCAAGGTTACATTGAACCGCACAACGCCACGGCACTTTACAACCCTGATGGGCAGTTGACGGTGTGGTGTAGCACGCAAGGCGCGTTTACTGTGCGCGAACAGCTCACCGAAATCCTTCAGTATCCTATCTCCAAGATTAAGGTGGTGCCGATGGAGATTGGGGGCGGCTTTGGCGGCAAAATCAACGTCTACGTGGAACCGGTCGCGGCCCTGCTCGCCAAGAAGACAGGCAAACCGGTGAAGGTGCTGATGAACCGCGCGGATGTGTTTGAAGGCACTGGCCCGACACCTGCGTCTTTCATCCGCGTCAAAATGGGTGCCACGAAGGATGGCAAACTCACCGCGGCGCAGACGCACCTCGCCTTTGAAGCAGGGGCGTATCCTGGTTCGCCTGTCGGTGCGGGCGCGATGTGCATCTTCGCACCCTACGACATTGCGAACGTCCTGATTGACGGCTACGATGTCGTCGTCAATAAACCGAAGAGCGCGCCTTACCGCGCCCCCGGTGCAACCAACGCCGCGTTCGGTTCAGAGACGGTGATTGATGAACTCGCGAAGGAACTGAATATTGACGCGCTGGAATTCCGCATCATGAACGGTGCCAAAGAGGGTGTCAAGCGCGCAGACGGCCCGGTTTTCCCGCGCATCGGCTTTATTGAAAGCGTTGAAGCGGCGAAACAGCATCCGCACTACACCTCGCCGAACGGCAAGAAGCACCACGGACGCGGTGTCGCATCCGGCTTCTGGTTCAACATCGGCTTGGCATCCAGTGTCTCCATCAGCGTCAATCCCGATGGCACGATTAACCTTGTCGAAGGTTCAACGGATATCGGCGGCACGCGCGCATCTATTGCCATGCAGGCGGCGGAAGTGCTCGGTATCCCCGCTGAATCTGTCAATCCGAGCGTCGTGGATACCAATTCTGTGGGCTACACCGCCGTGACAGGCGGCAGCCGCACGACGTTCGCGACCGGTTACGCCGCTTATGAAGCCGCGCAAGATGTCAAACGACAGCTCATCGCACGTGCAGCGAAACTCTGGGAAGTTGATGAAGAAGATGTGCAGTTCGCCGATGGCGAATTCTCCTGCATCAATGGCAAGGAAGCGCAGCTCAGCTTCCACGATTTGTCGGCGCGACTCGGTGAAACAGGCGGCCCCGTCGTTGGCAGTGCTGCCGTGAATCCCCCAGGTGCTGGCGGCGCGTTTGCAACCCACATCGTAGACCTGGAGGTAGACGAGGATACCGGCAAGGTGCAGATTCTCCGCTACACTGCAACACAGGATGCCGGAAAAGCCATCCATCCGAGTTATGTTGAGGGGCAAATTCAGGGCGGCGTTGTCCAAGGCATCGGCTGGGCATTGAACGAGGAATACATCTACAATGCCGAGGGCACGATGACAAACGCGAGTTTCCTCGATTACCGCATCCCGACATGCTTGGATCTACCGATGATAGACACCGTCATCGTTGAGGTGCCGAATCCGGGACATCCGTATGGCGTGCGCGGTGTCGGTGAAGTGCCGATTGTGCCGCCGCCCGCGGCCATCGCCAACGCCATCTACGATGCGATTGGCATTCGGATGACAGAACTGCCGATGTCACCCGACCGGATGCTGAAAGCGATGGGCAAAATCTAGGCTCATCCATCCTCAAATTCCCGTAGGCGCGCTTTGCAAGCGCGCCTACCCGCCTCGCTTGTCCGGGTTGACGCATCAGGCCACATCACCGTTGGCGATGCTTGCATCCCAGAGAGGGAAGTCTTGACAACGTCAAAACGGCCTGGTAAGTCAAAACTACCTACCCAGACGAAGCTGAACTACCGCTAGGAACAACAAAAATGCCACACGTAGCCATTCCCTCCCTCATGCGCAATTTGACCGCGGGCAGAGAGCATGTCACCGTCCCCGGCAACACTGTCCGCGAAGTCATCGACAATTTAGAGCACCGCTATCCCGGTGTCAAAGCGCGGTTATGCGAAGAGGGACGCATCAAACCCGGCATCGCTGTCTATATTGACGGTATCCTCACTACCCGCGAAGGGCTGCGCGAACGCCTCGATGCAGATGCGGAGATTCACTTTCTCCCTGCTATCAGTGGCGGCATAGGCGAATGATACCGTAGGGCGCGGTCTGGTGTCTCGCCATGCCGCGCGCGTTCCTTTCACCGTAGGGCGAGGGCCTGTCCCTCGCCGGGCCGCGCGCGTTCCTTTTCCAGTAGGGCGCGGTCTGGTGTCTCGCCATGCCGCGCGTTCCTTTCACCGTAGGGCGAGGGCCTGTCCCTCGCCATGCCGCGCGCGTTCCTTTTCCCGTAGGGCGCGGTCTTGAGCCTCGCCGGGCCGCGCGCGTTCCTTTCACCGTAGGGCGAGGGCCTGTCCCTCGCCGGGCCGCGCGCGTTCCTTTTCCCGTAGGGCGCGGGCCTGTCCCTCGCCATGCATCGATCGCACCAGAAAACGTTCGCGGCCTCGGGGCTGCGGACGGTTTCCGGGCAGTTCGGGAGATCGCGGGGGACAGTGGACATCTCGGCAGCGGGACTGCAGAGATGACAAAGTTTCGGCGTGACGGCCCTCGCGCTACGGTAAAAGGGACGGTTTTCGTTTCGATCGAAGGATCGCGAGGGACAGTGGACATCTCTGCAGCGAGGCTGCAGAGATGATAGCGTTAAAGGTAGCGTGTTTACGCGGGGCGACACACGCACGTTTGCTGTAGGCGTGACCGTGACGGCCCTCGCGCTACGGTGAAAGGGACGGTTTTCGTTTCGGTCGCGAGATCGCGGGGGCCTGTCCCCTCGCGCTTCAGTAGGAGGGACATCCTTGTCCCGAACAGTAGGAGGGACATCCCGGTCCCGATACGCAACAGGAGAAATCCAGATGAAAAAATTAACGCTTTTAACCTTCACGCTGCTATTGACTTCCACGATGGCACTGATGGGATCACCCGTAATTATCGACGGACCACGCATCTGGGAGATAGCGTATTCTCCCGATGGCACCCTGCTAGCGGTTGCGAGTTCCGTCGGGATTTGGCTCTACGATACCGCAACCTACCAAGAAGTGGCACTGCTCACCGGGCATACCGACAATGTTCGGAGCGTTGCGTTCAGCCCTGATGGAAACACACTCGCAAGTGCGAGTGAGGACGACACCGTCCGGCTGTGGGATATCGCCACCGGCAATACACGCCAAACACTCACCGGACATACCGACAGCGTCTTTAGCGTTGCGCTCAGCCCCGATGGAAAAACACTCGCCACTGGCAGTGTTGACAAAACCATCCGGCTGTGGGATATCGCCACCGGCAATACACGCCAAACACTCACCGGACATACCGGCAATGTCTTAAGCGTTGCGTTCAGCCCTGATGGAAAAACACTCGCCAGTGCGAGTTCGGACAACACCATCCGGCTGTGGGATATCGCCACCGGCAATACACGCCAAACACTCACCGGACATACCGACAGCGTCTTTAGCGTTGCGTTCAGCCCCGATGGAAAAACACTCGCCAGTGGCAGTGTTGACACCACCATCCGGCTGTGGGATATCGCCACCGGTGACACACGCCAAACACTCACCGGACATACCCACTGGGTCACTAGCGTTGCGTTCAGCCCGGAGGGTGCCGCACTCGCCAGTGGCAGTCGGGACAGCACCATCCATCTGTGGGATGTCGCCACCGGCAATACACGCCAAACACTCACCGGACGTACGGACGATGTCAGGAGCGTTGCGTTCAGCCCCGATGGAAAAACACTCGCCAGTGGCAGTCGGGGCAGCACCGTCCGGCTGTGGGATATTGCCACCGGCAATACACGCCAAATCCTCTTTGTCTTTAGAGATGAGTGAAGCCAATCCCGCTGATGTTAATGGTGATGGCGTTGTCAGCATTCAGGATCTGGTGTTGGTGGCAGCCGGCGCGCCGGGGTTCGCGCCGGGGCATATCGGGACCGGGAGGAGCATCGAGACCGGGAGGGAAATCGAGACTGGGAGGTCTCTCCTACGGGCGGCGGATGTGCAACAGTGGCTCGCGCAGGCGCGACGGCTGGACAGCGCAAACCCTGCGTATCGGCGCGGCATTGCCGTGCTGCAGCAGCTCCTCGCAAGTCTAACGCCGAAACAAACCGCGCTGCTTGCCAACTATCCCAATCCGTTTAACCCAGAAACGTGGATACCGTATCAGTTGGCGAAGGCTGCGGAAGTCGCGGTCTCCATCTATTCGGCGGATGGGAAACTGGTGCGCACGCTGGCGTTAGGACAGATGCCTGCGGGTGTGTATCAGGCTCAGGCCCGCGCGGCGTATTGGGATGGCCGCAATGCACAAGGAGAGCCGGTTGCGAGCGGTGTCTATTTCTATACGCTGCAGGCGGGAGATTTCTCTGCGACGCGGAAGATGGTAATTCGGAAGTAGGAAAACGCCCCGCAGCCCGTAGGGTGAGGGCCTGTGCCTCGCCGTGCTCGATCGCATCAAAAAACAGCCGAAGCCCAGGGCCCGGACGGTTTTCGTGTCGGTCGGGGGATCGCGAGGGACAGGCCCTCGCGCTACGGTAACAGTGGCGTTTTTCGTGTCGATGAGCGGAAGCAAAGCGGCCCCGCGGCCCGTAGGGCGAGGGCCTGTCCCTCGCCATGCATCGGTCTAAAGAAAAACCGTCCGGGGCCTCTGAGCTGCGGACGGTTTTCGCGTAGATCGAGAGATCGCGAGGGACAGTGGACATCTCGGCAGCGAGGCGGCAGAGATGCCAGCGTTTCGGCGTAACGGCCCCCGCGCTACGGTAACAGTGGCGTTTTTCGTGTCGGGCGGGAGATCGCGGGGGGAACCCTCGGCGATTTGCGATCGCCGGGCACCCGCGCTACGGTGAAATCGGCGGTTTTCGAGGTGAGCGAGAAACGAGCCCTGCGTTTTTTGCCTGTTTTTGCCTGGCTGCCAAAAAACACGCGCGCGGCGCGCGGAAAACGCGCGCAATTCGCGCGTTTTTTGCATCTCAACCACGAAAATCATAAAAAAAACACCTTTTTTAAAAAAAATAGTGAAAAATAGTGAAAAAATACTAAAAAAAAGGTCTTTTTTCGTAAAATTCTGCAATTTTTGCCAATTTTAATTTGACAAACGCCATTTTATTGGGTATAATTAAGATAACCTTTCAATAAGGAAGGTGAAGTTGTTCTTTGAAAGTTAAATAGTGAACGTGACGTGCCTATTTTATAGCTTGTGAGTGCACCTCATTTATGATGTGGGTGAATTTTTCACCTGCGTTTGAGATGTGCTTCAATACTTTTGTGGAGAGTATGATACCGGCTCAGGACGAACGCTGGCGGCGTGGATGAGGCATGCAAGCCGAACGAGAAGTCGGGCTTCGGCTCGATGGAAAGTGGCGAAAGGGTGAGTAACGCGTGGGTAATTTACCTCTGAGATGGGGATAACAACTTGAAAGAGTTGCTAATACCAGATACGATTGTCGGGACTTAGGTTCTGGCACTGAAAGGTGGCTTCGGCTGCCGCTCGGAGATGGGCCCGCGTCCTATTAGCTTGTTGGTGTGGTAATGGCGCACCAAGGCGACGATGGGTAGCTGGTCTGAGAGGATGGTCAGCCACATTGGGACTGAGACACTGCCCAAACTCCTACGGGAGGCTGCAGTCGAGAATATTTCGCAATGGGGGGAACCCTGACGATGCGACGCCGCGTGGGGGATGAAGGCTCTCGGGTCGTAAACCTCTGTGTTACGGGATGAATTGGCCGTTGGTGATAACCCAATGGTTTTGACGTTACCGTAGTAGAAAGCCCCAGCTAACTACGTGCCAGCAGCTGCGGTAATACGTAGGGGGCAAGCGTTGTCCGGAATTACTGGGCGTAAAGCGCGCGCAGGCGGTGAGGTCAGTCAGACGTGAAAGGGCTCGGCTCAACCGAGTCATTGCGTTTGATACTGCCTGACTTGAGTCTAGAAGAGGAAAGTGGAATGTACGGTGTAGCGGTGGAATGCTCAGATATCGTATAGAACACCTGTGGCGAAGGCGGCTTTCTGGTCTAAGACTGACGCTCATGCGCGAAAGTTTGGGGAGCAACCGGGATTAGATACCCCGCTAGTCCTTACTGTAAACGATGGGTACTAAGTGTAGGGGGTGTTGACTCCCTCTGTGCTGTAGCTAACGCATTAAGTACCCCGCCTGGGGAGTACGGCCGCAAGGTTAAAACTCAAGGTAATTGACGGGGGGCCGCACAAGCGGTGGAGCATGTCGCTTAATTCGACGCAACGCGAAGAACCTTATCCAGGGCTTGACATCCCGTGACCGCCATAGAAATATGGTTTTCCTTCGGGACACGGTGACAGGTGCTGCATGGCTGTCGTCAGCTCGTGTCGTGAGATGTTGGGTTAAGTCCCGCAACGAGCGCAACCCCTGTCTTTAGTTGCCATCAGGTAATGCTGGGGACTCTAAAGAGACCGCTGGTGACGAGCCAGAGGAAGGTGGGGATGACGTCAAGTCCGCATGGCCCTTACGCCCTGGGCTGCACACGTGCTACAATGGCCGGTACAGAGGGATGCCAAACCGCGAGGTGGAGCCAATCCCAAAAAGCCGGCCCCAGTTCGGATTGCAGTCTGCAACTCGACTGCATGAAGTTGGAATCGCTAGTAATCGCGAATCAGCAGGTCGCGGTGAATACGTTCCCGGCCCTTGTACACACCGCCCGTCACGCCATGGGAGTTGGTAGCATTCGAAGCGGGTGACCTAACCCTTCGGGGAGGGAGCTCTCGAAAGTGAGACCGATGACCGGGGCGAAGTCGTAACAAGGTAGCCGTAGGGGAACCTGCGGCTGGATCACCTCCTTTCTAAGGAGCAAACAACAGATGCTTTCTCACACAAAACATCTGTTCACGCTCTGAACCTTAACGGGCACACGCACTGAAACTATTTAACTTTCAAGAACATTACTTCGGGCTTATAGCTCAGACGGTTAGAGCGCGCGCCTGATAAGCGCGAGGTCTCTGGTTCGACTCCAGATAAGCCCATCCCGCGCTTGTCTGCCCACCCCTCGCTTGCCTGGATGTTAAGTCCAAAGAACCCAAAAGGTTTCCTTTAAAAGGACTCAAGGAGTGTCTGATCAAAGCCTTTATCGTTTTTCTCCTAGTCCTCATTGTTGCCTGCGCAACCCACGTCCCTCCCAACCGATGCGCCGCCTGAAAAGCATGTGTTCTGACATCGCGGAGCGGCTTGAACCGGCCATGGATGAGAGCCCTTCAGCATCAGTCATGCTGCGGTGGAGTCGTGGCAGATAACCTCCCGCAACAGAAACACGCGCACTTTGGCAGAGATTGCAGCTTACGCCGAGACGCGGCTCCCGCAGAACGCTGTTCTACTTGTGGCACTCAATGCAACAGAACTCCGAAATACCGATGACCATTTGCGACTGATGTTCCTGATGTCAAAAACTGCACATCCGTTTCGCACTCGTGACACCTGGAAAGAGAAAGCGGCACAAATACGTAAAGCCGGCGGGCTTCCCTACATCGTCTCATTTAGAACGTATTCACTGCCTGTCGTCTTTAGCAGCCAAACGGATAAACGCACCCTTTATTTGGGCTCGTCCCGTGCGATGCCGCGTTGTCGGTGTAATGGCTCCACGCGGCAGGAACCTCCGCACCGCCTGGTCGCTGGCTGATGCTGTCTGTATCCCTTTGTCCACCTACCGTCAGCGAATATCAGGACGAGACTACGTTGAGCGAATGACCGTTTTCTTCAAAGAAGGCACGGAGATAGATGCCGTTAGTGTCGCAGCGCGGGCCGTCATTCGCAAGCGGCACCACAACCGCGATGAGTTTGTTTATTCATGGCCAGCGAGATGGACGATTAAGCGTCTCACTCACATTGAGAAGGTGATAAAAATCGCGTTGGGCAGCATCGCGGGCTTCTCACTCATTGTCAGCGGCATCGGTATCATGAACATCTGCCTCGTCTCCGTCGGTGAAAAGACGCGCGAGATAGGACTGCGGAAATCGATGGGTGCGAAACGCATTGATATTTTCTGGCAATTCTTAACCGAATCGGTCTGTCTGTGCCTCTCCGGCGGTATCTCTGGCATCGGATGTGGCTGGCTCGCTGCGCACGGCATGGCGCGGCTCGCCGTGCACATTGTTCCTATCGTCCCGGAATGGCCCGTCATGTTATCTTTACCGTGGATTTTCATTTCTGTCATCTTTTCGATTTTCATGGGCATCAATTTTGGTGTCTATCCAGCCATGCGTGCAGCACAATTCACACCGATAGAGGCACTCCGAACCGAGACATAAATACGGGGAGAGCGGATTGCACCGTGACATTAGAACTCGTAATATCAGAGACATTCAGTTCTCGGGTGCCCTGTAAGGACAGATTTCTATAGCTGTCCGTTCGCGCCGATTCAGGGACGGATAGAGACATCCGCATTTTGTCTCTTGACAAAATCTCGAAACTACGTTAAAATAAGGTTTGAGCAGCAGCGAAGAACCCGCTTCGTTTTCCTTTGAAAAAAGGTGGTTCTTTTCTGAAAAAACTTTTTTAACATTGTTCAACCCTAGGAGAAACTCTCAAATGAAAATGCTGATTTCACTTTGCACGACGATATTTTTTCTCTCCATCGCGTGCACCATCGCAAGTGCCGATATCGTTCCAGACCCGGTGCTTTACCTCGATGCCGCCGATAATCCGGGCCACAAAGACGCTTGGACAAACCTCGGCACCGCCGAGGGCGAATTACCCGCTGCGGACGAAGCACCCGAACTCGAAGAAGGGCCAATCAAAATCCCTGCGCTCGGGCTCGAGCTGCCGAACGCGAAGTATTACACCACCAAGGACTCCCTGCAAACCTTTGGCGGGCCGCCCCCAAAAAATCCACCCCTCTTTTTCGAGGACTGGACGCTTGAGTTCCTTTGCAAACGCAACGGCGATTTCTTTGTCGAGGAACACCACTTCGCCGGCTTCCAAAACAGCCCACGGGAAGGCAAGCAAGGAATCCGCCTCTGGATAGTCAACGGGCAAAACTTGGACATCTCTGTCCATGCGCAAGGTGCTAAACAAGGTGTTCAACCGCTTAACCTCAAACTTGAGGAAGGCGTGTGGACCTGGCTCACAATCGTCGGCACTAACGACAAGTCGATCGTCGCGTACCAAGACGGGAAAGAGGTGAGCAATCAAGCCGGGTTTGAGTTTGACAAGGGATTGCCGATAGACGATATCTCCATCGGTGCGAATTCTTACGACGAACGGCGGCGGACTTTCAACGGTTCATTCGCCATCGTCCGCGCATACGACAAGGCACTCACTGAGGCGGAGATTCTTCAAAACATCTCCGGCACCTTCGCCGTAGATGCGGCCGATAAACTCGCGACCACCTGGGCAAACGTCAAACGCGGCTATACCCGCTAAACGAATGCGAAACTTGGGAATGCCGTATCCCGACGCGCCTTTTCACCCGATGGACAACGCTTCGCCTGTTTCGGCGGCCGCTATGATGCCATTCACGTTTGGCACCCCGAAACAGGTGAACGACTTGTAGAATTAACCACAATCACGCAAGAATTGTCATTTTAAGGTGACATTCGCGCAATGTTGTGGCAGATAGGAGAATGTCATGAAAAGAGCTAGTTTTCTGCTCGCAGGTGTCGCAGTGCTCATCGCTACCCTTATCGGTTGCGAGGTTGCGCGCGTCTTGGACGACACACAACAGATGCCGGAGCAGGTTCAAGCCGACACGCTAGTGGTAGGGGTGCCCAACTGGCCCGGGGCTATCGCGAAAGCACACATCATCAAGGTAGCAATCGAGGACAATTTCGAGGTTGAAGTCAAGTTGCAGGAAGGCACAAACACGGAAATTTTCGCCGGTATGGATTCGGGTGACATGCACGTCCATCCAGCGGTGTATTTACCGAACCAAGACTCACTGCACCAGAAGTATGTGACTGAAGCCGGCACGGTGCTCCAAGGAACAACCCCCCACGTCCTTGAGCAATTCATCTGTGTCACCAAGGCTTCAGCGCAACGCACCGGTATTGTCAAGCTCAGCGATTTAGCAAACCCGCAGCTCGCGGCGCAGTTCGACAGTGATGGCGATGGCAAGGGAGAAATGTGGATCGGCGCAACCGATTGGGCTTCAACGCCCATCGAAAAAATCCGCGCCAAGTCTTATGGCTACGCCCAGACCATGCACCTCAAAGAGATGGACGAGGCTTTGGCTCTCGCAGCACTTGACGACGCTGTGAGAAATAACCAAAATATCGTCTTCTTTTGTTACAACCCGCATTACGTCTTCGTGCGGCATGAACTGGTTGTTCTCGAAGAACAGCCTCACGATGCCAGTCAATGGCATATCGTTATGCCGCCCGATGATCCGAATTGGTTAGAAACCTCCGAGGCCCACACTGCTTGGGCTCACGTTCGTGTGTATGTTTATCACGCCGCAGTGCTAGAGCAATCTCATCCGGAGGTTGCCCAAATGTTGCAACGCGTAGCCTTCAGCGGCGAGGAAGTCAGCCAGATGAACTATGCCATAGTTGTCGACAAGATTCCCGCTGCTGAGTTCGCCAAGAATTGGGTACTTGAGCATGCGGCCAAAGTAGACGCGTGGTTGCGTTAGTTAGCCAGCGGCGATAGCTCGGGGTTAAATTTGGCGGCACATCCGTTTTTTCGCGAATAAATTTGACATTGCGACGCATTTGTGGTATAATTAACCTCAACGATGACGAAATCGACCGATTAATTTGACATCGCGCATTTTTTGTGGTATAATTAAGCAGAATTCCGCAGAAATCGTCATTTTAATTTGACATTGCGACGCATTTGTGGTATAATTAACCTCAACGATGACGAAATCAACCGATTAATTCGACATCGCGCATTTTTTGTGGTAAATTACACAGAATTCCGCAGAAATCGTCATTTTAATTTGACATTGCGACAAATTTGTGGTATAATTAACCTCAACGATGACGAAATCGACCGATTAATTTGACATTTGTCATTTTTTGTGGTATACTTAAAGAGAATGCCAGGTGGGGGTGTAGCTCAGAAGGGAGAGCATCTGGTTTGCAACCAGAAGGTCAGCGGTTCGATTCCGCTCATCTCCATCCGAGTTAGTTTGTCTCCAGCAGCGGCGCAGTCACCTTTAGTACGAGAGAAACGGGGTGGGCTAGCGTCGGAATTTGACAAAGTTGGTTTTTTTTGACATTTTGACATTTTGACATAGGAGTAGTTCATTTAGGTGAGCGTCTGTTATTAGCGTAGCAGAAAACGGTTCGATTCCGTTCATCTCCATCGTCTTTATTCGGGGGCACCCAGTTTCCGATGGAGGCGGCGTTCTTTGACAATTGCATAGAGAGGGTAAATCGGTAGAATAATATCACCTTATCAAGCTACTAAGGGCTTACGGTGGATGCCTTGGTGCCAGGAGTCGATGAAGGGCGTGACAAGCTGCGAAAAGCTTCGGGGAGTTGCCTAATAAGCTATGATCCGGAGATTCCCGAATCGGGTAACCGAGCAGGTTAATCCCTGCTACTCGTGTAAAGCACGAGGGATAACCAGGAGAAGTGAAACATCTCAGTACCCTGAGGAACAGAAAGAAAACCTCGATTCCCCCAGTAGCGGCGAGCGAAAAGGGAACAGCCTAAACCCGGTATATGTCAAAGCCTGTATGCGTTGTATGCCGGGGGTTGCGGGGTCTCGTTGGGTGCAGGTACAGCTGCGCCGGCACGGACCGTGCTTCTAGCCTAATGTTTCTGGAAAGAGCAACCGGAGCGGGTAAAAGTCCCGTGGGCGAAAGAAGTGGCGGCTTGCTGAACGAGTGTCCCCAAGTACTACGGGATAGACAAACCTGTAGGAATCCAGGAGGACCACCTCCTAAGGCTAAATACTCCCTGGCGACCGATAGTGAACGAAGTACTGTGAAGGAAGTGGTGAAAAGCTCCCCCATAAGGGAAGTGAAAAGTCCCTGAAACCGTATAGCCTACAAGCTGTGGTAGTGCTAAGTCACGTAAGTGACATGCATGACCGCGTGCCTTTTGCATAATGAGCCGGTGACTTACTCTGTGTAGCAAGATTAAGCATTTTTGATGCGGAGTCGTAGCGAAAGCGAGTCTGAATAGGGCGTATAGTTGCATGGAGTAGACCCGAAACCAGGTGATCTATCCATGGGCAAGGTGAAGCATATGTAAAAATATGTGGAGGCCTGAACCCACCAATGCTGAAAAATTGGGGGATGACCCGTGGATCGGAGTGAAAGGCTAATCAAACCTGGTGATAGCTGGTTCTCCCCGAAATAGCTTTAGGGCTAGCCTCATGTGTTCGGCAGTGGCGGTAGAGCTCTAATTGGACTCGCGGCCCCACCAGGTTAGCAACTCCAGTTAAACTGCAAATGCCATTGTCTTAAGCATGGGAGTCAGTCTGTAGGGGATAAGCTCTATAGACGAAAGGGAAACAGCCCAGACCATCAGCTAAGGTCCCTAAATACACGCTAAGTGGTAAAGGATGTTTTGTTGCTCAGACAGCCAGGATGTTGGCGTAGAAGTGGCAATCATTTAAAGAGTGTGTAATAACTCACTGGTTAAGCGACTTTGCACCGAAGATTTCCGGGGCTAAGCGTGTTACCGAAGCTATGGATATCCCGTAACAGGGGTATGGTAGGGGAGCGTTCTATAGTAGGATTGAAGGAGAACCGTAAGGCGCTCTGGACGAATTAGAAGTGATTATGCCGGCATGAGTAGCGATAAAACAAGTTAGAAGCTTGTTCGCCGAAAGCCTAAGGATTCCTGGGCAAGGCAAAACCTCCCAGGGTTAGTCGGAACCTAAGCCGAGGCCGAAAGGCGTAGGCGATGGGAAGCAGGCGTAATATTCCTGCACCACCATGACACGTATGAAACTAGGGGCGACGCAGACAACAGGAACTACCAGCGGATGGAAGAGCTGGGTTAAGCCTGACGGAGTGCACCAGGCAAATCCGGTGCGACAAACTCCGAAAGGTGAACAGGATTCCGTAAGGATGCAAACTGTTCCAACTGTCTGCCAAGAAAAGAACCTCGAGTGGACAACTCGTGGTGTCCGTACCGTAAACCGACACAGGTAGGCAAGGAGAGAATCCTAAGGCGCTCGAGAGAACTCTCGCTAAGGAACTCGGCAAAATGACCCCGTAACTTCGGGAGAAGGGGTGCTTTGAGTAGGGTTCCGCCCGAAAGAAGCCGCAGTGAAATGGCCCATGCGACTGTTTACTAAAAACACAGGTCTCTGCTAAATCGCAAGATGATGTATAGGGACTGACGCCTGCCCGGTGCCAAAAAGTTAAGGCGAGGAGTCAAGGGTAACCCCCGGCAGCTCCGACCTGAAGCTCTGGTAAACGGCGGCCGTAACTATAACGGTCCTAAGGTAGCGAAATTCCTCGTCGGGTAAGGTCCGACCTGCACGAATGGCGTAACGACATGGGCACTGTCTCAGCGAGAGACTCGGCGAAATTGTAATACCGGTGAAGATGCCGGTTACCCGTACCAAGACGGAAAGACCCCGTGAACCTTTACTATAACCTGATATTGGGTTTTAATGTTGCATGTGTAGGATAGGTGGGAGACTGCGAAGCTGGGGCGCTAGCTTCAGTGGAGTCGTCCTTGAAATACCACTCTTGTTGCATTGGAATTCTAACGCCGGTGCGTGAATCCGCGCCGCGGACAGTGTCAGGCGGGTAGTTTGACTGGGAAGGTCGCCTCCTAAAATGTAACGGAGGCACCCTATGGTTCCCTCAGCGCGATTGGAAACCGCGCGCAGAGTGTAAAGGCACAAGGGAGCTTAACTGCAAGACGGACACGTCAAGCAGATGCGAAAGCAGGGCTTAGTGATCTTACGGTGCTGTGTGGAAAGGCCGTGACTCAATGGATAAAAGGTACTCCGGGGATAACAGGCTAGTCGCCCCCAAGAGCTCACATCAACGGGGCGGTTCGGCACCTCGATGTCGGCTCGTCACATCCTGGGGCAGAAGCATGTCCCAAGGGTTTGGCTGTCCTCCGATTAAAGTGGCACGCGAGCTGGGTTTAGAACGTCGTAAGACAGTTCGGTCCCTATCTGGTACGGGCGTAGGATATTTGAGAGAAGCTGCCCCTAGTATGAGAAGACCGGGGTGGACGTACCTCTAGTGCACCAGTTGTCACGCCAGTGGCACCGCTGGGTAGCTATGTGCGGAAAGGAGAAACGCTGAAAGCATCTAAGCGTGAAACCTGCCTCAAGATAAGATATCCCACCACGTTAAGTGGGTAAGGCTCCTTCGAGATAAGAAGGTTGATAGGCCAGATGTGTACACCGTGTGAACGGTTTAGCTAACTGGTACTAATAAGCCGAGGGCTTGATAACTTCTTTATTACTTCTACCGACCCCCTCACATACCTATGCAATTGTCAAATTTTCTTGTCAATAAGACAACACATCTTTCCGGTGGCTATAGCGAAGGGGCACCACCCGTTCCCATCCCGAACACGGCAGTTAAGCCCTTCTGCGCTGATGATACTGCGGGGGAAACCCCGTGGGAAAGTAAGACGCCGCCGGAAAACCTCGCCAAAAGGGCAGGTGCTAAAACCTGCCCCTCATCTAACAGAACTAGAGGTGCTCAATGCGTTATTCCATTGTTCTCCACAAAGACCCGGGTAGCGACTATGGGGTGACAGTTCCAGATTTACCAGGGTGCTTCACTTCCGGGGAAACAGTCAAGGATGCCTTGACGCAAGCCGTGGAAGCCATTGAATGTTATCTTGAAGGCTTGTTGCTTGACAGTGAGCCTATTCCTACCCCCAAAAATATTGCTTTCCATCAAAACGATCCGGACTACGCCGATGGTGTATGGGAAACCGTGTCAGTAGACCTCTCGGCACTGAATAGGTAAGAGCGGATGTCTATAGCGGTCCGTTCAATCGCTCAATCTAGCACGGGCGAGAAAGCGTCCGTCACGTTAACACATCTTTCCGGTGGCTATAGCGAACGGCACCACCCGTTCCCAGCCCGAACACGGCAGTTAAGCCCTTCTGCGGGGAAACCGCGTGGGAAAGTAAGACGCGGGGAAACTTTATGGAAAAGCAATTTCTCATAACATTTATAGATTCATTTCGCGCCCTCGTTGGCACTAATCTCCGAATCTGTTTTCGCCAATCAGCACTTCTGCACAGATGCCAGCTTCTTGTATCGGCTGGTATTCTTGCGCTGATCTCGAATGCATTTGCAGCGGATACGCCCCTTGTTCCCGCGTTCCCGGGTGCCGAAGGTTTTGGTGCAATGACTCGCGGCGGCAGAGGCGGAAAAGTGATCTTGGTGACGAATTTGAACGATGCCGGGTCAGGCAGCTTGCGCGATGCCTGCGAAACTGAGGGACCGCGGATAGTCGTGTTCAGGGTTTCGGGTACTATCACCCTTGCAAGTGCATTGAAAATCTCCCATCCCTATATCACTATTGCCGGACAGACAGCCCCGGGAGAGGGTATTTGCATTAAGAGATACCCTCTCTCAATTAATGCAAGCGAGGTCATTATCAGGTATATAAGGGTGAGATTGGGGGACGAAGCGGACATTGATGCAGATGCCATCTCAGGCAGGTATCACGAAAATATTATCATTGACCACGTGTCTGCAAGCTGGAGTGTTGATGAAACAATGTCTATCTACCATTGCGAAAACGTCACCATTCAATGGTGTCTGATATCGGAAAGTCTGTACAATGCTGGCCACGCCAAAGGTGCTCATGGGTATGGAGGAATATGGGGCTCAAACTACAGTACGTACCATCATAACCTGCTGGCGCACCACAGCAGTCGTAATCCCCGTTTTGCTTCGGGTTGCGGATATACCGATTTCAGAAATAACGTAGTATACAACTGGGGTTTTAACAGTGTCTATGGTGCCGAGAAACAACAAGGCAATGAGAATTTTAACTTTTCCGTGATCAATATGGTAGCCAATTATTTTAAGCCAGGGCCTGCAACTCGTCCGGGCGAGGTGACGCACCGTATTGTTAATCCATCGTCGCGTAATTTGGACGATGGCTTTGGCAAATGGTATGTTGCCGATAATGTTGTTCATGGCAACACAGCAGTGACAGCCAACAACTGGGACGGTGGCGTGCAGCCTCAGGGTGGCAGTTCTTATCTTGCAGGATTAAAACGCCACCAACCTTTTGCATCTATCCCTATCAATCAGCAAACTGCTGAAGAAGCCTATTATTCTGTTCTTGACAATGTAGGTGCCTCGTTACCCAAACGCGATACAGTAGATGCACGCATTGTTGACGAAACCCGTAATAGCTATGCGACTTATGAAGGTGGAACATACGAAAATAATAGGTCCGTGCTCGATAAATCAAAAAAATGCGGTATTATTGACTCACAGACAGATGTCGGCGGATGGCCGGAACTCAAGAGTCTGTCTGCGCCCCTTGATAGCGATGGGGACGGTCTGCCCGACGCGTGGGAAATAAGGTACGGGCTTGATTCTCGTGACGCGTCCAATGCCTCAAAGGACAGAGACAGCGACGGATACACCAACATTGAGGAATACCTCAACGGGACAGATCCGACGGCGTTTGTGGACTATACCAAATCCGAGAACAACGTAAACACGCTGCGGTAACATTCCAGTCAAGCTAAAACATCAATAGATGAAATCAGCATGAGTGAGGGAAAAACGCACTATTCCTCTCCAACAAGATTCAATCTGCGCTGATGAAACTCCGGGGGCAACCCAGCAGGAAAGTAAGGCACCGCCGGAAAACCTCTCCGAGGGGCAGGTAATATATCTGCCCCTCACTGGTTCACGGGACCTTCCGTGGATTTTAGTCCGTAGACTTATCACGAATGCAGGTGTCCACCGCCCAATGGCACGCCGTCCTGGCACCTGCATCCCTGTCCGCACAAAACGGAGAAACACGATGAAACATAGCCTCTTCTTCGCTTGTGTGCCGTTCTTGCTGCTTTCCCTCCTCGCCCAGGCCAAAATCGTTTTTTTAGGCGGCTTCCTTCCAGAAGCAGGGCAAACATTTCTTCCCGGTGAAAACCTCTCCGTAGACTGGGTGGCGGGTGCCCTGGACGTATCGCCGCGCGAAAAAAAAAAGCACGCAGTGGGGACAGATAAAGAATAATACCAAAGGACGTTGATTTGCCTCATCTCTGTAGGGAAACCAGCTCGCCTGAACTTGCCCTGCCCCAAAGACATTGCTTTCCATCAAGCCAATCCGGACTACGCCAAAGAATCGCCCGCTCATCGTAGCGCGAGGGAAAACCTATCCCTCACAAGCCCGCACCCAAACGGAAAACGTCCGCAGCCACTCAGAAACCGAAAACTGAATCGTTCTGCCTAAAACGCAAAACAACTTGACTTCAGCCCCACCGTGTGGTATCCTTAATTTACACCCATTAGAAAGGAGGAAGACAGATGTCAGCATTAAAAGAACTTCGCGTCTCAAACGATGCGATGAATGACCCGGGCGAACTCCGTCTCCGCATCGCCGAGGAAGGATATCTCTTCTTCAAGCAGTTGCAAGACCCGGGCAACCTCCGGGCTCTCCGCAAGGAGATGCTCACAACTATCCAAGCCGGTGGCTGGCTCGTCGCAGGCACAGACCCGATGGACGGCATCGCCGATATCTCCACCCAATGCACCGAGGGCGACTCGGAGTACACGGACGTATACCACGATGTGTATAAGTTAGAAGCGTTCCACCGCTCTGGGCACTGGCCCGAGGTAGTGGGGATGGTGGAGAGGATTATCGGGAAGCCGGTGCTGCCGCATCCGCAGAAGATTGCGCGCCTCTGGTTTCCGAAGTATACGGCGCATACGACTCCTATCCATCAGGACTTCGTCCACTTTCAAGGAAATTTCGAGACGTATACCTGTTGGGCACCGGTGGGAGATTGCCCGATCGAGTTAGGCGGCTTGGCAGTGTTGCCCGGTTCGCACAAATCCAACAAGGTGCTAGCCCACCACTTTTCCCTCGGTGCCGGCAGTTTGTGCGTGGATACCGACGATTTGGAAGGCGAATGGCACTCCACGAACTACGAAATCGGGGATACGCTCATCTTTCCCGCGCTGACTATCCACAAGGCACTGCCGAATTTGACGGAAGACCGGCTTCGCGTTTCGCTGGACAACCGTTATCAGGCAGTCGACGCGCCGATCGCTGAGCACATGCTGGAGCCGCACCTGAACATTTTCGACGCGCTCCAGTGGAAAGATGTCTACCGCGACTGGAAGTCCGACGAACTGAAGTATTATTGGAAGGCTCACGAACTCACGGTTATTCCGAGAGACCTCAGTTACGGCAACAGAGGGTTCGAGGAAGCATTGGAGTTAGCGAGGGGCGGCGATGTCCGCGCCGTGTTGCACCTTAACCGCATCATCAAGCGCGACGCTACTTCGGAACCGGCACTGCGCGCCGCGGCGGTTTTGCAAGAAGTTGGCGGGGCTGCCGCCGGTTAACGGCATTCGCCGCTCAGCATTTGGTTGGTTGGCATATCCCGCCGAATAGGGTATCCTTTTAAAAAGGAGCGCGTATGCACACCCCAAGCCACATCGAGTCCCTCAACGGCGAGCAAACCGTTGGGGGCCTCCTTCGGCAGATCGAAGAGAAATCGCGCGAGGACGATTACCTCTTCCGTGGCGAACCTGAGCACTATCAGGAATCGCCTTATGAGGGGAAAGTTTCCTCGAAACTTTGCCGCTTCTTCCTTGAGCGCGAAGCCTTTGATGTTGCGGCAGAACGATTTGATATTGAGCATGTCCAAACAGTAATGCTAAACTCGGCGAGAAGATTTTTCCGCAAGACGCTTAGCGATTTTGAAATCCTCGCCGAAATTCAGCATTACGGCGGTAGGACCAACCTCATCGATTTTACGGAGGACTATCTCATCGCGCTCTTCATGGCTTGTGACCGGGAGGAGTCTCTGCGCAAAAACGGTAGGGTTATTTTTCAAGCAAAGCGACTGCTAAGGGACTATATCGCCGCGCCTTACGAGCCAGTCAACCGTGTTGTTTCCCAGAAAAGCGTGTTTATTAGGCATCCCGATGGCTTTATTGAACCCAGCGCGGACGATGTTATCAATGTTCCCGCAGGCCTCAAAGAGCCGATGTTGGAACACTTGGAAAGACACCACGGAATCTCTGCCGAAACCGTCTACAATGACCTCCACGGCTTTATTAAAAATCAGGGCATCTATCTGGAAGCCTACATAGAATTTTATACGAGTTTAACCGATGCACAAAAAGGAGATTCATAGAATGGTGACGCAAACGCAGCTCGTGCATTATGAAAAAGCCATCAAAGGGTTTAGCAGAGCCATTGAACGGTACCCGAGATTTTTCGATGCACACGTCCACCGCGGCGATGTTTATCGGAAAATCGGCAAGTTCGATCTGGCACTCGCCGATTACACCGAAGCGACACGGCTCACCCGAAGACCGCATGAGGCATATTGTGGGCGCGGGCGCGTTTATGTCGACAAAGGCGAGATTGACTTGGCCATTGACGATTTTTCCTCGGCAATACACAGCAGCCGCAGTTACGACTGGGACTACCCCGAAGCCTATTACCATCGCGGCAACGCGTATGCCATCAAACGCGAGTTCGCCCTGGCAATCGTTGACTATAACGCGGCGGTAAAACTGAATCCCGACTACGCCGATGCCTATCTCAAGCGCGGTATCGCTTACAGTGCGCAAGATGAGATTGACATCGCTATTGAGGACTACAACGCGGCAATCAGACGAAATCCGCAACTGGCCGACGCTTACTACCTTCGCGGCAATGCTTACAGACTGAAAGGTGAACTTGACTTCGCCATTGCGAGTTACACCAAGGCGGTAGAACTTAACCCGAAGCACGCTGAGGCCTATCTCAATCGCGGCATCGCTTACGGCACCAAAGGTGACGGACACCTAGCAATTCAAGACTTCAATGAAACCATAGAACTGAAACAGGCTTGTGCCGAAGCCTATCTGAATCGTGGTAACGCTTACTGCCTGAAGGGCAACGTCACCCGAGGGCTTGGCGACTATGCAACCGCGATAGAATTAGCACCTGACAACGCGCAAGCCTACTACAATCGCGCGATAGCGTGGTTGCACCTGCAAAAATGGGAAAAGGCACAAGCAGACCTCGGAACTGTCCAAGATAGGGGAACGAACGTCAGCGAACTCTTTTGCCGAAATTATGAAAATACCGCAGATTTTGAACGGAAAACGGGGATTCAACTTCCAGATGCCATCGCCGCCATGTTGACTCAGCAGGAGGTGCAAACCGTAACGCCCCATCTCTGGCCGAACCTCTTTCAGTCTCAAAATGGCGCAGTGCCGGGACCCGCGAAGCAGCAACTTCCTTAACGTGATTCTTGCGAAATCCGTGCCGAGAAGTTCGGTTGACATCTTTTATGAAATAGGGTATCCTTATTAAAAAGGAGCGCGTATGCACACCCCAAGCCAAACCGATTCCCTCAGCGGGGAACATACCGTTGAGGGACTCCTGCGACAGATCGAAGAGAAATCGCGCGAGGACGATTACCTCTTCCGTGGCGAGCCGGAGCATTATCAGGAATCGCCTTACCATGGGAAAGTTTCCTCGAACCTCTACCGTCTCTTTCTGGAATCGGAAAGTTTTGACGTTATGGCAGAGGCTCTGGAAACACTCGCCAATAGCCTGTCTCACCTGATAGCATCGGGGCAGGAAAATGACAGAAAAATTGCCCTTGAACTGTCGAATATAGAGGAAGTTCAAACAGCCGTGCTCTACATGGCGAAGAGGTTTTTACGCAAAAAAGTGGACGATTCTGATCTCCTCGCCGAAATCCAACACTACGGCGGTAGGACCAACCTCATCGATTTTACGGAGGACTATCTCATCGCGCTCTTCATGGCTTGTGACGGTTCACCTTGCCAAGATGGCCGGATTCTTTTGCAAAAGAGGGAACCGATTGAGGCTTATATCCAGCCGCCTTACGAACCGATGCATCGCGTCATCGCGCAGAAGAGCGTCTTTGTCCGACACTCGAAAGGCTTTATTGAGCCTAATGAGAAAGATGTCATCAACGTCCCAGCATCCCTCAAAAAGCCGATGCTGAAGCACTTGGAAAGGTATCACCGGATATCTACCCAGACTATCTACAACGACATCCACGGGTTTATTAGACATCAACGCCTCAATGCGGAACTCTATAATGAGATCGCTAGAGGTTTAACTTGTAAACAGCAGGGAGATGCCGAGAATGGTGACGCAAACGCAGCTCGCGCATTATGAGCAAGCCATCAAGCACTTTACCAACGCAATTGAGATGAGTCCAACGTTTGCTGTCCCTTACACTCTCCGTGCGGCCGTTTACCTTCGCATCGGCGAGTTTGACAAGGCAATTGCGGACTATACCTACGCGATTAGACTCTCCCAGTGGCGGACAGATCTCTATTGCAACCGCGGCATCGCCTATGCAGGCAAAGGTGAAGTTGACTTAGCGATTCAGGATTTCACTGCCGCAATCCGGTCCGATTCGGACTATGCGGAAGCATACGCCCAACGAGGGGCAGCCTATGCTATCAAAGGCAAGTTCGGCCTCGCTATTAAGGACTGCGATCAGGCGATACGCCTCAATCCGGAAAATGCGGAGTTCTATTATTGCCGCGGTAACGTTTACACTCTCGCAGGCGAGTTTGACAGGGCCATTATGGACTTTACCACGGCGATAGAGCTCAACCCGAAGCACGCTGAGGCCTATTACCTTCGCGGTAACGTTTACGGATTCAAACGCGAAGTTGATCTGGCAATTGCAGACTACACGACAGCGATTGAACTGAACCCAAAGCATGCTGCAGCATATCTCAAACTTGGTGTTGCTTACAGTATCAAAAACGAAGAACGTCAAGCAATTGAGAACTTAAACAAAGCAATTAAACTGAAACCCGATGATGCCGATGCTTATGTCATCCGCGGGAACTTTTTCGGTACCATAGGCGAAGTCGATTTGGAAATCGAAAATTGCACGAAAGCGATTGAACTGAAACCTAATTATGCCGAAGCCTATGTCATTCGTGGCAGTGCTCACGCCCTTAAAGACACGGTAGATTTGGCAATTGAGGACTTCAACAAAGCCCTTGAACTGAACCCCGACGATGCCCAAGTTTATGCCATCCGCGCTATGGCCTACGAGGACAACAGCGAGTTGGACAAGGCAATTCAGGACTATACAAAAGCGATAGACCGATCTCCATATCACGCCGAGTTCTATTTCAATCGCGGTGTCGTGCACGGAGAAAAACACGATTTTGATAGTGCCATTACGGACTATACGATGGCTATACAACTTAAACCCGATTATGTTGCAGCCTATGTCAATGGCGGCAATGCCTACGCTATCAAAAACGAGTTTGATAAAGCCATCGCGAATCATACAGCAGCGATACAACTCAACCCAATGTTGGCGGTCGCGTACTATAATCGCGGCAATGTTTATCGTAACAAGGGCGAAGTTGACACGGCAATCACGGACTACACGACGGCCATACAACTTAAACCCGATTTTGTGCATGCCTACTCCCATCGTGCCTTGGCGTGGTTACACGAGCACGAATGGGAAAAAGCCAGGGCAGATTTGACTATTGCTAGCAAACGGGGTGTGGATATTATCGCATCATTTTGCAGCGATTATCAGAGCGTCGAGGACTTTGAGAATAAAATAGGGGTTAAATTGCCGGAGGACATCGCCGAATTGTTAACGGAGCAGGAAGAGCGGCCATCAGTTTCACCTATGAAGAGAAATCTATTCCAGTCTCAAATTGGAATTGAGCAACATCCGTTTGCATACGACGATGTGGAAATGCTGCCAAGGGAGAACCTGTATCAGCATCGCGCGGCTTGATCTGTGATTCAGGTTGTACACGACGTGCGTGTTGATTCTTGTCTGCCTCATGCGTGTCGCCTTCTTTTTCTAGCGAAGCATGTTTCTAAAATTGCTGTCGCGTATGCAGAAATCGAACTTCCTGAAGATTTCTCAAAAACTTGACTTCAGAAGAGAACTTTTGTGCTATACTATACAGCAGCAACTGAAGTTTAAGAAGAATTTAATTAGGAGGGTATCCGATGTTGCTTGCATTACTTTGGATTACCTTGCCGCTTGCTTTTATCACAAAACGCAGATGGATCTGGAATATTTCATGGGTTTTGTGTCTGGGACATGTCGTGCTTAATGCACAAGTATTGGGTCATGCCCTTTTGCAACTTCCTTTTCTTTTTCTATTTACCTGGATCCTTTCAAAAGCTATTTTGTTTTTGAAAAATAAGTTTTCTAAAGACTCGTAGGACTATCATAACTTATATCCGCAGGACTTACCTAGAGGAACCCCCAACCATGCCCCCAAACCTCCTTATCATCATGTCCGATGAACACGCGCCCATGTTCAGCAGTCCATACGGACACCCCAGCGTCCAAACCCCAAACCTAGATAGACTCGCTGAAAACGGCATCACGTTCACCAACGCCTATTGCAACTCACCGCTCTGTATGCCTTCACGGATGTCTTTCATGACAGGCAAATATATCCACAACATCGGCGCGTGGGATAACGCAACGCCGCTGGCATCGGATGAAATCACATGGGCGCATCTGCTGCGCCACGCAGGTTACGATGTCGTCCTCGCCGGGAAACAGCACTTCGGCGGCACAGACCAGCTGCACGGATTCCGCACGCAACTCGCCCGCGATTTGCACGCAGAACGACAACACGCGCTCACGGATTGGGCGAACGGCACGCCACCTGCACCGCGCCCATGGCAAGGACTCGCACAAGCAGGCCCCGGAACAACCGAAGAAATCGAGGTGGATAACCTGGCGGAAACGGCGGCATTGGCATATCTCCGCGAACCCGCGCGGAAGGAGCAACCGTGGGCCCTCAACGTCTCGTTTATCGCGCCGCACTTTCCGCTCGTCGTGCCGCAGCGGTTCTGGGCTCTCTATCCGCTTGACGAAATCGACATGCCTCACATCCCGGAAGGACACCTCGAAAACCAGCATCCTGTCTATCAACGGATGCGACGCATGTTCGGATATGTCGATTTCCCGGAAGAATTGGTGCGCAGAGGCAGAGCCGGCTATTACGGTTTGATTACTTACCTTGACGAGAAAATCGGCAGGTTGCTTAAGGCGCTTGAGGAGACCGGACAGGCGGAGAATACCGTCGTCGTCTACACCAGCGACCACGGTGAAATGAACGGCGAGCACGGGATGTGGCGGAAGTCTAATTTCTACGAGGCATCGGCGCGCGTGCCGCTGCAAATCACGTTGCCGGGGCATCTGCAGGCAGGAAAACGCATCGATGAAGTCGTATCACTGGTGGATTTGACAGCGACGTTAATCGATTTGGCAAACGCACAGCAAGGGGGACAGATGGATGGCGAAAGTTTGATGTCGTTGATACAAGGCACCGCGCCGGATTGGAAAAACTTCGCCTTCTCGGAATACCTCGCGCACGGGGTGGCGCGCCCTATGGCGATGCTGCGGCAGGGAAGATACAAATTCAACTATAGCCTCGGCGATGCGCCGGAACTTTATGACATCGTCGAAGACCCGGGCGAATTTCGGAGTCTCGGCGATGCGCCTGCGTATCAAGCGATTCGCGAGACACTGGAAGCACAACTTTTGGCAGCGTGGGACCCGGTTGAAATTGAGAGGCAGGTGCGTGCAAGTCAGAAGGCGCGCATTTTGATTGAGCAGGTTACTGCAGGACAGTGGAGAAAACCGCTGGATGCCCGGGCGAGGTAGGCGCGCTTTGAAAGCGCGCCTACGGAAACCTCAGGGAGCGGGGTTAGCGAGTGACGGGGCCGTGGACGTTTTCGCCGCGCGCGGGAGAGCGCGAGGGACAGGCCCTCGCGCTACGGGGCCGTGGACGTTTTCGCCGCGCGCGCGGGAGAGCACGAGGGACAGGTTCTCCCTCGCGCTACGGAGAAAGAGGCAGTTGTCGCCGCGCGTGAACGAGCGCGAGGGGAACCCTCGGCGATTCGCGAGCACCGGGTTTTCCCGCGCGCTACGGTGAAAAGGGGCCTTTCTTGTAGGTAGGGAGAGCGCGAGGGACAGTGGACATCTCTGCAGCGAGGCGGCAGAGAGGACAACGTTTCGGCGTGACGGCCCTCGCGCTACGGGGCAGCGGACGTTGTCGCCGTGCCTCGCGCGAACGAGCCCGGGCGCGCGCGAGAACATCAGACGCTCTGGTTTCCTTACTTCACAAGGACCATCTCCCGGGTCGTTGTGAATTCAGGGGTGATGAGTTGATAGAAATAGACACCCGAAGCCATCCGTTCGCCCAACTCATTTCGGCCATCCCAATAGGCGGCGCGTGATTTGCTGATGTAATAGCCGGCACTCTGGTATCCGAGCACCAGTCTGCGGCAGCGCTGCCCCGTTGCGGCATAGATGTGAATTGCGACATCAGTGTCATTTGCCAACTGATACGGTATCCACGTTTCCGGGTTAAACGGATTCGGATAGTTGACAAGCAGGACAGTCTGTGTCGGTTTCAGTTCAGCGGGTGTAAGCCGCAGTTCTGTGAACGCCCGACGGATATCCGTGGCGGTGATTCTGTGCCGCAGCGTGCGAATCAGTTCGTCCCCCGCGTCGCGCACTTCAATCGTCAGCGTATCGCCAGCCGAAACGACAGTCTGCCGGTTCAGGTTTGCCCAGACTGCGTGACTTCCCTCGCCCGCTATAAACATGTCGTGCTTAACGGCACTGTTATCGGCATAGACAGTCAGCGTCACATCGGTGATGCCTTCAAGTTGCGCGTGCAGAATAAATGCCCATGCCTCTGTGCTTTGTCCGTAGGCGCGTTTTGGCAGCGCGCTCGGTGCGGCGGGTGGATTTTGCCATGCACTCCCAGTGAAACTGACACGCTTCGCTTCGGTGACGTTGACAATGTAACCTTTGCCGCCTTCAATGGCAAACCCATCGCCTGCAGAATTCGCGGTGAACCCGACAAACTTGGTATCATACGCAATGACGGCCGTCGCGCCGAATATGTCCATGAAGGAGCGCGCGGTATAGGCATCGGCGGGCATCAGCGGTAAACTCACCATGTTTAACCCTGCACTGAGAGCAACGTCAAAGGTAGTCGGTGTCGGTGCTAACCCGCTCAAACTATCTGTCCGGAAGGCGAGATTCTGAATGCGTTCATCGCTTTCGGGGCCGGCATCGGCATCGACGAACGGCGTTTCGGAGAAATGCGCGGCGAGATATTCCGCCAGCGCGTCTTGCTCTGTCCCCGGCCCGGCAAAAGTCGCGTTGCCACCGGAAAGTTCCTCCGTTAACAGCGTCGGAAGTTCCACTCTGTCTGTATTCGGGACATTCGGATAGGGATAGCCATCGCCGCCATCGGCCAGGAAATTAAGCGTAACGATGCGGAAAGTCCGTTTCGCACTGCCGATAATTCTCCCTTCCTGTGCGACGACATCGGTGGGGTTGCCATCGGCATCGGTGATGACGAGCGACTGAACGCGCGAGCCTGGCGGCTGCGCCAAATCGAAACTGAAAGCGAGCCCAGCAACCTGCGTAAACTGTCCGGGGGTTTCACCCGGCTCTGAGGCAGCCACAGCGTGTTCCACAACTTCAAGCAGTTGCGGTGCTGTCAGTGTGAGCAGTGACAAATCGTCGTTGAAACGCAGCACGTTTTCGATATCCATCTGCGAGATTTGTCCTGCTGCTTTGCCTACCAACGGGTTCGCGGGCGGCGGCAGCGTTTCGCCGTAGGCAGTCACACCGATGGAACCGCGGATGCCGCCGCCATTTTTGAAGCAGGCTACCACGCTCGGGTCGCCGAGCTGCGCCGCCGCCAAATCTGCAGCGGCGGTTAAACTGCCCATGTTCGTTTCTTCTGTGCGAATAGAACGGCGACTGCCGTTCAGGTAGACACTGGTTTGCCCAAACAGATTGCCATCTTTCGCCACGATGATGTCCCGAATCGCATCGGTAATTTCAACGACGCGCGGTGCGGGTGCCGCGTTGCCGGTATCCACAACGCCTTGTTCGTCCGTAGCGAAGACACCGCTCACCGCTGCATCAATGGATTCAGGCTTTAAGATACCGTCTCTGTCAAACTCGGCGACGAGCCGGCCGACGTATCGGTAAGCACCATCGGTGCTGACAATTGCAATCGGTTCATCCGTCGCGGAACTTGTCAGGATAGGATAGGTTCTACCTGCAGTGTCGCCATCAAGCATCCGGTCGGTGGTATCTGCCAGGAGTGTATTTGAACCGCCGGCGATGATAATATCCACATCGCGCAGCATCGGTGCCATCGCCTCGTCAAGCGACAGTTGCTGCAGGTGTCCGGTCAGGATAATTTTATTAATCCCATCCGCTGTCAGTGCATCAACGACTTCTTGGACGATTGCCGCGAGTGCCGCAATATCCCCCGGGTCTGCCGGCGCAATCCCCACATCTCCCGGCGAGGAGAGCGTGCTGAGCTGCGGTGTGGTAATGCCGACAACCCCGACTTTTTCGCCGGAAGCCGTCGTCATCACGACGCTTTTGGTGATGCTATTTGGAACGGTGCTCGCCTCTTGCCCGGCATCAACGATGAGACCGGCGAGGTTGCTATCGGTGCTAAAATCTAAGTTCGCGCTCAGGAACGGAAACGCCGTGCCGACGTAGCCGCGTCCATCCTCCCGAATCAAACTGGCCAGCCCCCCGGTACCAGCGTCAAATTCATGGTTGCCGACTGCGGATGCCATGAACCCCATCGCGTTGAGCATCAGGATATCGGCGCGCCCAGAGCCTTCACGTCCTAAAACGTCGCGGAGACTCGGGTCATTCCCAGCGATGAAAAAGGGACCGGGGAGGTAACTGTCGCCTGCTCCGATAATCACCGTATCGGCAACTTCTGCCTTGAGCGCGTTCAAGACAGATGAGAAGCGCGGCGCGTTTTCAAGTGCCGCCACGCCGCCCTCCATGTCCGCCGCATGGAGCAGTTGCAGCGTGAAACTTACTTCTGCCTCTGCCCCATCCTGAGAAAAAGCCGAGCAGAGGACACCAAACATGAGGCTAAAGATAGCCAGAAAAACGAGCGTTGCATTGTTATGCATGAAAAAGACTCCTTACCTTACAATTGGGGACATTATACAGGATTTACGCAAATTCTGATAGCTTTCGGTTAGGGATACGACAAAGATGTTACAGAAAACTTGCACGTTTTTGACTTTTTTGTGCTACAATGAATTATACATCGGTTCACTATCGAGACGCGGGAGAAGGCATCGAGACGCGGGAGGGCACGCCAACGGTAGGAGGGACATCCTTGTCCCGATACGGACCCGGGGACACCGTAGGGCGAGGGCCGTTACGCCGAAACTTTGTCATCTCTGCAGCGAGGCGGCAGAGATGTCCACTGTCCCTCGCCATGCACCGAGCGCGAGGGGAACCCTCGGCGATTCGCGATCGCCGGGCCCTCGCGCTACGGGGCCGCGGACGGTTTCGCCGCACGAGAGAGATCGCGTGGGGAACCCTCGGCGATTCGCGCTCGCCGGGTTTTCCCGCGCGCTACGGTGAAAAGGGGCGGTTGTCGCTGCGCGGGAGAACGCGGGGACAGGCACCGAAAAATCGAGACCGCGAGGGAGAACCTACCAAGAATCGAGACCAGGAGGGCGAACCACAAGAAAAGAATTCATGAGGAACCAATATGTCTTCATCACCCAATCAGCCGAATCTCGTCTATGTCTTCGCCGATCAGCTGCGGTATCAATCGTGCGGCTATGCAGGCGATGCAAAGGCGCGCACGCCGAATATGGATAGACTCGCCTCAGAAGGCGCGAATTTCTGCAACGCTGTCTCCGGCAGCCCGATGTGTGCACCGTATCGCGCCTCACTCTTCACCGGGAAATATGCGAGTAGCACCGGCATGGCGATTAACGAACTCCGGATGAACCCGAATCACGACTGCCTCGGCCATGTGCTGCATCGGAACGGATACCAGACGAGCTATATCGGCAAATGGCACCTGTGGGCGAATCAACTCGGAAATCACGATGACCCGAGGAATTCTTACATCCCGCCGGGGCCGCATCGGCTCGGTTTTGATGGAGACTGGGCGGCCTACAATTTCCATCACCGCTATTTTGACGCGTATTACCACCGAGATTCGCCGGAAAAACTTATGCTTCCCGGCTATGAACCGGAGGGGCAAACCGATATGGCGATTACGGCGTTGCAAAAAGCATCGCGCGATAAGCCGTTCGCGCTGTTCCTCTCCATCGGAACACCGCATGACCCGTGGGCACAAGACAATGTGCCCACCGCCGATTATGAGCTCTTCCGAGACGTTGACTTCCCGCGGCCGCCCAATTATCGCAACGAAAATGACCGGCTCGGCGACACGTGGGCGCAGCTGTCGCCGACAGAACGTGTCAATCTACCCGAATGGATGCGCGTCTATTACGCTATGACGACGCATCTAGATAGGCAGCTCGGCAGGTTGCTGCGCGCCATCAATGAACTCGGGCTGCGCGACGATACCCTCTTCGTTTTCACGTCCGACCACGGTGAAATGTTCGGCGCGCAGGGCCGCCGCGCGAAGAACATTTTTTATGAAGAAGCAGTGCGCATCCCGTTTCTCATCCGATGGCCGGGGCAGATTCCAGAAGGACATGTCGCCGATGCCTGCCTCAACACACCGGACATCATGCCGACGCTCCTCTCACTCCTGAACCTGCCGATCCCTGACGAAGTTGAAGGGGCAGATTTGGGGCAAGCAGCACAAGGCACTGAACAAACCGATGAACCGGTTGCCGCCTTTATGCAAGGCATGGGATGCACGGCGAAGTGGGAAGATGGCTACGAGTGGCGCGCGCTGCGCACCAAGCGGCACACCTACGCCGTTCACCGCGCCGATCGCAGCGAGAAACTCTTTGATAACGTCGCAGATCCGTTTCAAACGCGCAATCTCATTAATGCGCCCGCATCTGTAACCCTCCGAGAGGAATTCCGCGCCATGTTGAAAGCACGCATGGCGGCACTCAACGATACGTTTGAGGCATGCACGTGGTATCGCGATAATTGGACAGAAGATCGGATTATCTTGCGGACAGCGACGTTGATGTGACAGCAACAGAACAGACGCGGGAGGACGCGCCAACGGTAGGAGGGACATCCTTGTCCCGATACCGATACATTGAGACGCGGGAGGGAGAACCTACCAAAAATCGAGACCGGGAGTCTCTCCTACCGGGGGACAGGTTTTCCCTCGCGCTACGGTGAAAGGGGACGTTTTCGCCGCGAGAGAGATCGCGAGGGACGGGAGCGGTGGCTGCCGTAGGGCGAGGGACAGGCCCTCGCCGGGCCCTCGCGCGAGTAAAAAGGGGGCTTTCTTGAAGGTCGGGAGATCGCGAGGGACAGGCCCTCGCGCTACGGTGAAAATGCTACTTCGTCCGTAGGGCGAGGGACAGGCCCTCGCCGGGCCCTCGCGCGAGTAAAAAGGGGGCTTTCTTGAAGGTCGGGAGATCGCGAGGGACAGGCCCTCGCGCTACGGTAAAAAGGGGCCTTCATCCGTAGGGCGAGGGCCTGTCCCTCGCCGTGCCTTGCGCGAAGGATTGCTGAGGGTAAAAAGGGGGCCTTCTTATCGCGTGGGCGATCGCGAGGGACAGTGGACATCTCTGCAGCGAGGCGGCAGAGAGGACAACGTTTCGGCGTAACGGCCCTCGCGCTACGGTGAAAGGGGACGTTTTCGCCGCGAGGGACAGGTTTTGGTGCGGTCGGGGGGATCGCGAGGGACAGGTTTTCCCTCGCGCTACGGTGAAAGGGGGTTCGTGTGGTTCGGACGATCGCGAGGGGAACCCTCGGCGATTAGCGATCGCCGGGCCCTCGCGCTACGGGGCCGCGGACGGTTTTGGTGCACGAGAGAGATCGCGATCGCCGGGTTTCCCTCGCGCTACGGTGAAAAGGGGCCGTTTGGGGATTGGGAGAACGCGGGGGACAGGGACCGAACATCGAGACGCGGGAGGGCGCGCCGATAGGAAAGAATCGAGACGCGGGAGGGCTCTCCTACGGAAGCGCGCTTCCCTCCGGTTTCATACAAATCTGTCGTGCCATACATCCAATTCCACTGAGTGCGCGGCGTATTTCCGGGGCCTCCACGCCGATTTGAAGTTATGGCACCAACGGCAAAATGTTATTGAGCGGGTTGTGCCGCCGGTCTCCCCGGAAATCTACTGCCCCTGCGCAGAGTTCAATCGTTTAAGAGTTGCTGTTTGTCCAGAGTTGCGCCTCTTACAAGATATACTTGCTCAAATCCTGGTCTTTGACGATTTCGGCGAGTTCGGCGGTGACGTATTCGGCATTGATTGTCACGGTGCCGCTTCCGCTGTCGGGTGCATCAAAGAACAAGTTTTCAAACAACTTCTCCATGATGGTATGCAGTCGGCGTGCACCGATGTCCTCCACCGATTCGTTGACTTGGAAAGCGAGTGATGCGATTTCGTCAATTGCATCATCGGTAATGACGGCTTTGACTCCTTCTGTCTCGAGCAAGGCGGTGTATTGCTTGACGAGTGCATTCTTCGGCTCGGTCAAGATGGCTTGGAAATCGGCTTGCGTGAGGCTTTTGAGTTCGACGCGAATTGGGAATCGGCCCTGCAGTTCCGGAATGAGGTCAGACGGGCTGGAGACGTGGAATGCGCCTGCGGCGATGAACAAAATATGGTGTGTGCGGACGGGTCCGTATTTCGATGCGACGGTGCTGCCCTCAATGATCGGGAGAATGTCGCGTTGCACGCCTTCGCGTGAGACATCGGGTCCCTGGCGCGATTCGCGTCCGGCGATTTTGTCAATCTCGTCCAGGAAGACTATCCCGGCGTTTTCCACGCGTTCAATTGCCTCGCTGATGACGGTGTCCATGTCAATCAGTTTCTCGGCTTCTTCTTGCATGAGAATTTGGCGCGCTTCAGCGACTGGCAGCCGGCGTTTCTTCGTCTGATTCGGGAGGATGCTACTGAACATGTCCTTGAAGTTAATGTCCATTTCCTCCATACCGCCGGGTGAAAAGATTTCAACGAAAGGCATGCTGCGGGGTTTGACGTTGACTTCGACCGGTTTATCCTCCATTTTTCCCTCGCGGAGCCACTTTTTGAACATGTCGCGCGTCTTGTAGTAACGGTCGCGCCGCGCGACGAGGCCATCTTCCTCGGATTCCTTGCTACTCTCCGGCGGGCTGTCAATTGAGCTGTCAATCGGTTCATCAAAGATGTCCGACTCGTCTGAGTCATCATCCTCCGAGTCGCTCGTTTCAACATCGTCCGGTTCATCTTCATCAAGGATAGAGAGGAGCCGAGTGTCAGCGTCCTCCATCTGTCGTCGGAGGGAGCGCGGCATGGGGATGAGCGCGTCTAGGAGCCGTTCTTCAGCGAATTCGCGCGCCTTCTCTTCAACGGCGGTAGTCTGTTCCGCCTTGCAGCGGGCGATGGCAATTTCGGTGAGGTCGCGAATCATGGATTCCACATCGCGTCCGACGTAACCGATTTCGGTGTACTTGGATGCCTCTACCTTGATAAAGGGTGCCTCGACGAGCCGTGCCAGCCGCCGCGCTATCTCGGTTTTGCCGACGCCGGTTGAGCCGATCATGATGATATTCTTCGGTGCGACTTCGTCCTGAATATCTTCGGCTAGCATCTGCCGGCGCGCGCGGTTGCGGAGCGCGATGGCCACAGCGCGTTTGGCATCAAATTGCCCGATGATGTAGGTGTCAAGTTCCTCAACAATCTGCCGTGGTGTGAGGGCATCGTCTAAGGTTTTGTTTTCATTCGTCAATTTCGGTTTCTCCTTTTGCGTCTCGGCGCAAAGCGTCGGATACGTGGGTTGGTGCATCAAGGGCTCCGAGCGATTCCCTGTATGACAGGCGGGTTCGGATTCCGGGGTAAGCTGCTCGGCTACGGTTTCAGGGTTTCAACCTCAATGCGAGAATTGGTGTAAATGCAAATCTCGCCCGTGATCTTCAAGGATTCCATGACAATCTCGCTGGCGGACAAAGTTGAGTGCGCGTGCAGTGCTCTGGCGGCGGCTATTGCACTTGGTGCGCCGGAGCCGATGGCGAGGACATCGTCGTCCGGGCTGATGACATCGCCGTTGCCAGAGATAAGGTAACTCCCCTCGGTATCAACGGCGATGAGCAGTGCATCGACGCGTCTGAGTGCTCGGGCGGTGCGCCACTCTCTGGCAAGTTCGACAGCGGCTCTTTGCAGATTTCCGCGGTATCGTTCGAGGTTCTTCTCCAACATTTCGTAGAGCGTGAGTGCATCAGAGGCGGCCCCGGCGAACCCGATTAACACCTGGTCATTATGAATTCGTCGGATTTTGCGGGCACTGTGTTTGATGGTAACATCGCCAAGCGTTACCTGCCCATCGCCGCCGATGGCGACGGTGTCGCCGAGCCGGACAGCTAAAATGGTTGTTGAACGTATCATTTTTTGTTATTCCTAATAATTTCTGAAGGCACGTAGGGCGCCGGTTCGGCGATTGCGAATCGCGGAGGGTTCGCCTCGCCATGTCAACAGCCCTGTCCCGTAGGCGCGATTAGAAAGCGCGGTCTGTCCCGTAGGCGCGATTAGAAAGCGCGGCTAGGGGGCTCAGTTCCCGGAAAGATAAAAAGCTAAAAACGTGAAAAACTGCAAGGCTCCCATAAAAATGCCGCACCGTATCCCGGCGACAGCAGGGTGTTGCTCTCGATGAAAGTAATACGGGCACAACAAGAACGTGAGCAGAAACGCGAGGGG
This sequence comes from uncultured Poribacteria bacterium, assembly GCA_958296135.1. Classification (GTDB taxonomy): domain Bacteria; phylum Poribacteria; class WGA-4E; order WGA-4E; family WGA-3G; genus AGPOR5. Next base: position 131,313 of record CATQHZ010000001.1, on the reverse strand, counting down.
CATGAAGAGCGGCACGGCTGCAAGCTGCGGAAACGTGCCAACGCGCATGTCATTCCATACCCATAACTGCGAATCGCCAAGTCGATAGATGACAAGGCTACCCACCCCCGCTCCGAGCCCGGTGAGTGCAGCTGCCACGAACCGTTGCCCCCATAGCATCACGTTCCGCTCATAAAAATAACAGCTTAGCGCGGCGAAAATTGTCCACGTAAAAACCAGCGCGACCGGCGCCCCGAAACGCTCAAATTCGGAATGAAGGTAGAAGATCAGATGCGCTTTCCGCGAAAACAGCCAGTCTATCGGCAGATAGATGACGGTAGCGGCGATGCCAAAAAAGAGACACCGTGAGAGCAGCGACGGTGCCTCGCCGCGCCGCCTAATCCAATATCCAAACCACCCGATAGTGAACACAACGTTCGGGTAAAGTGCCCAGAGTGAGCCGATTTGGTTCACAATTAAGAACGTTAATAACGTCGTTCCGGCTACAGTGATGACGGCAGTGTCGGTTCCGATTCGCATACGTTTCTCATCCCGCAGGGTTACATCTCCCGTACCGGTTGTGGAACGTTATCCCGTTTCAAACGTGATAACGAGTTGCTCGCCTGCTAATTTCGCCCCGGTCGTTCTCCGATTAGCGAGGCTCCGCGGCAAAGCGACATGCCGCTTGAAGCCGCCGATGGTGACGATTAATTCGTCGCCGTGCTTGGTGAGTTCAATCTCCTTATTCGTCAGAAACGGGAGCTGCATTGTCAACTGATACGCGCCATCTTTCTTCCGAAATTGATAGGGCCGCCGGTCGGAAAATCGTTCTGCGGGATCGATGTCCGCGTAAAGCGTGTCTGCGAGTTTCTGCAATCCCGCTTGCCCCACAATCTCGTCCGAGAAGAGGTTCACCTTCCACATCGGTACATCCGAAAAGTAGTTGGATGCCTCGCGGATATAGTGCTGCTGCGTCTGCTTCCAGAGTTCAAAATACTCGGTATCCACGCCTTCGGGGAAAATGCGATTGATGACCACGGCATCGATGCAGAGCCCGTACAAGCAAAAATACATAAACGCGCGCTGTGTCTCTTTGATGACAATTTTCTCCGGATTCGTCACCAACCGCACTGTCGTAATTTTCGGATCGGTGAGCACGCTATCGATGCCTTCCAATTTATCAAACAGGTCTTGGATATTTTGGAAGTAGGGATCGCGCGGTAGCGGCACGTTGCTGACGCGTTCAATGACGGGGCCCGCGACCCTCGCCAACTTCCGTTCCAATTTAAAGATGCGGTTCATGTACCACTCCAACGTTGTCGGAATGCTGACGAACCGCAGTGATTCGCCGGTCGGTGCGCAATCGAGGATAATGACATCGTAACTCTTCTCGCGTACGTATTGATTGATATAGAGGAGCGCGCAGATTTCCTCCATCCCCGGAAACACCGCGATTTCCTCCGCGACGAGCGTTTCTAACCCAGACCGGTTGAGCAAGGAGCGGATGTAGTTGTAAACTTCGTCCCAGTATTCGACAATCGCTTCCTGGACGTTAATCTCTTGGAGCCAGAGGTTCTCGGTTACCTGCAGCTGCTTTTCGGTGTGGGTGAGCGTTTCGGCGGTTGTGCTTTTATCGAACGCGTCGCGTAGCGAGTGCGCTACGTCTAGCGAGATGACGATGGTTTTGTATCCGAGTTGCGCGAGTTTGATGCCGGTTGCGGCGGCGATGGTGGTTTTGCCGACACCGCCTTTGCCGGTGTAAAAAATAATTCGCATGTGTTTAATCCATTCTATCTTAACGTAATTTGCTGATAGTGGCATCCGTTTCCTTTAAAAGTATACCACAAAACATTTTGATTTGCAAGGGAGATGTTGGAAAATGTGCAGGATGAGAGGCCAAGGCATTCGCAAGTCAAGAGTAGAGGGCATCGTAGCGGCGACGTTTTTATTTTCGTCTACGGTTCATAGGGAGGGGTTTCGGCAGGGAGAGGCACAGGCACTCGCAAACACAGCCCTTTTACCGTAGCGCGGGGGCCTGTCCCCCGCGATGCTGCCCCTTTTACCGTAGCACGGGGGCCTGTCCCCCGCGATGCTATGGAAAAAATCACAAAAAAATTTGACAAATCGCGTTTTTTATGGTATAATACTATTTAGATTGTGTTGGCAGGACGCGGAACCACGCCTCCCTGCCACAAAAACGACGTTTAAAGGAAAGGCAGTCATGGTACTGAAAACGAAAACCTATTTTCCAAAAGCGGATAAAGAGATTAAATGGTATGTAGCGGACGCAGATGGACAGGTGCTTGGTAGGTTGGCTTCGCGCCTTGCACAGGTGCTGCGCGGGAAGCACCATCCGCGGTTCACACCGCATGCAGACCTCGGCTTCCGCATCGCAGTGATTAACGCGGAGAAAGTGGTTGTCACGGGGAATAAACGGGAGCAGAAAAGTTATTTCCGGCACAGCGGCTACCCCGGCGGCGACAAATACCGCACCTTCGACGAGCAGATGGCGGTGAAGCCGGAGTTCATTATCACCAATGCTGTCAAGGGGATGCTCCCGAAGAATTCCCTCGGTAGACAGCTGATGAAGGGGCTAAAGGTCTACGCCGGCCCGAATCATCCGCATCAGGCACAGGAGCCGGAAGTTTTAGGGTTATAACGGCGTTGCCGGATGATCGCGGCACGGCGAGGCACAGGCCTGCGCGAACCCAGCCCTTGGAACGTAGCGCGGGGGCCGTCACGGTCACGCCTACAGAAAACGTGCGTGTGTCGCCACGCGTAAACACGGTCACGTCTACAGCAAACGTGCGTGTGTCGCCTCGCGAAAGCACGCTACCTTACTTTAACGCTATCATCTCTACCGCCTCGCTGCAGAGCTGTCCACTGTCTCCCGCGATGCTTCGGAGAGGGAAGATCGCGGCATGGCGAGGGACAAGCCCGCGCCCTACGGGACGCTGATGCGTCTTGGAAATGCGCAGAATAAAAGAGGAAATATCATGGAAACGATTGAGCAATACTGGGGGACTGGCCGGCGGAAAACATCTGTCGCGCGCGTCCGAATCATCCCCGGGGCGGAAGGCGGCATTATCGTGAATAAAAAACCGATTACCGAGTACTTCCACCGCGCAGACCACTGGATGTCGGCACAGCGGCCGATCGAACATGTGGCGAAAGTTGGGGAGTATGGTGTTCATGTCAACGTGAAGGGTGGCGGTAAGTCGGGACAAGCGGGTGCGATTTCGCATGGCCTCGCGCGCGCCCTCGTCAAAGCCGATGAGTCCCTGAAATCTGCGTTGAAAAAGGGTGGATTTTTGACGCGCGACTCAAGAATGGTGGAGCGCAAGAAATATGGGCAGAAAGGCGCGCGTGCGCGGTATCAGTTCTCGAAACGTTAAAAGAACCGGCCCGTCGCAGGCTCCGCGGGAGTCTGGATTTTGCGTCTATCCCAAAAAGGATTCGTATGTCAAACCTTGTCATCTTAGGTGCGCAGTGGGGCGATGAGAGTAAGGGGAAACTCACCGATGTGTTCGCGGAGAACGCCGATATTGTCGCGCGCTATCAGGGCGGCGATAACGCCGGGCACACTATCGTCCTCGGCGACAAAACCTTTATTCTTCACCTTATTCCGTCCGGCATCCTCCGGCCCGAGACCATCAATGTTATCGGCAACGGCGTTGTCGTTAATTTAGAGACGCTTTTCGGGGAGATCGACCGGTTGCACGCGCAAGGCATCGCTGTCAGCAGCGAAAACCTGAAAATCAGCGACCGGGCGCATCTTATTTTGCCTTACCACAAGACTGTTGAGCAGTGGGAGCAGATGGGTAGCGGCACCAAAATCGGTACTACCGCGCGCGGCATCGGGCCGACTTACGCCGATAAGATGAACCGACACGCCGGTGTCCGAATCGGTGACTTGCTGGAGTTTGACAACTTCCGGAAGAAACTGGATTACAATCTGGATACGAAGGCGGACGCGCTCCAGCTCGGTGGGGTGGACAGGCATATCTTGCTGGATACCTATCGCGGTTATGCGGCGCGGCTCGCGCCTTATGTGACAGATACGGTTGCCTTCATGCACGAGGCACTCGCCGCGGAAAAACGCATTCTCTTTGAAGGCGCGCAGGGAACGATGCTGGATATCGACTTCGGCACCTATCCGTATGTCACATCGTCCAACTGCACGGCGGGCGCGGTATGCACCGGCCTCGGCATCGGGCCGAAGGCGATTGCTAAGGTGATGGGCGTTTCCAAAGCGTATGTCACGCGCGTCGGCGGCGGGCCGTTTCCAACCGAGATGCACCCCGATTTGGACGAAAAGATTCGGGACATCGGACAGGAATATGGGGCAACAACGCAGCGGCCCAGACGGTGCGGCTGGCTGGACCTGGTTGCACTCCGATACGCAGCGCGCATTAACGGGTTCACCGCCATTGCGATGACGAAATTGGATGTATTTGATACGCTTGACGAACTCCAGGTCTGCGTCGCCTATCGCTATCAAGGAAAGGAAAGGACGACGTTTCCGAGTAGCCTGCAGGTGCTGGACGAATGCAAACCGGTCTACGAGACGTTGCCCGGGTGGCAACAGCCCCTCACTGAAGCGCGCGCCTCGGAAGACATCCCACAGCGCACGAGAGACTACGTCGCTTATGTGGAGGCATATCTCAACGTGCCGATTCCGATTATTTCTGTCGGCCCGGACAGAGCTCAGATTGTGACGTTGGATGCATCGCACGTCAATCTCCGGTAGGCGCGCCCTCCCGGTCGCGACAGCCGTTAGAAAAGAACCCGGTTTCTGTCCACATCGCGGCGCGACAAAACGGATGCGGCGGTTAAAAATCGCCTTTATCTAAAAAATGTGGAAAAAATGAATTTTCTCGCATTTTAATTTGACATCCGCTGGAAAATGTGGTATAATTAAGCAGAATAGGTTGAGCCGTTAGCTCAGCAGGTAGAGCATCTGACTTTTAATCAGGTGGTCACAGGTTCGATCCCTGTACGGCTCACCATCTATGCCCCCGTCGTCTAGCCTGGCCAAGGACACCGCCCTTTCACGGCGGCGACACGAGTTCAAATCTCGTCGGGGGTATCCCACACTTGCAGATTCTTCATTGTTCTCTCCTGAAGCAGTCAAGCCCCGTTGAACCCCGGGGCTTGTCTGTTTTTGCAGTATCCCTCTTGTGCGGCGTGTGGCCCTGCGAGGGACAGGCCCGCAGCACTACGGAGTTGCGGGACCCTTGGCAGGGCGGCCTGTCAACCGTGTATGTACGCCGTGGCCCTGCGAGGGACAGGCCCGCAGCACTACGGACGTGCAGGACGGTTGGCGCGGCACTGCGAGGGACAGTGGACAGCTCTGCAGCGAGGCGGCAGAGAGGACAACGTTAAAGTAAGGTAGCGTGCTTTCGCGGGGCAACACACGCACGTTTTCTATAGGCGTGACCGTGACGGCCCTCGCACTACGGACGCGCGGCACGGTGGGGTTCGTGCTGCGTTAATTATCTTACAAATTACCTCAAGGAGAGAGCCTGCATGCGCATCAACCGTTTCCTGCTGCCATTGCTATACCTCTGTGCTACGCTCGCGCCCATCTTCATCGTTTATTCGGAGACTCCTGTCGCGTCCCTTCACGGCAAATTCGTTGATGCCGAATCCCGGCATCCCATCGCCGGTCTCCTTGTCCGCGTTGCATCCGAAAAGCGCGATAGCCTCTATCCCGACAGAGACTTCGCGCACGAAACCGAGACAGATGCAGCCGGCATCTTCTCGCTCTCCACGCCAAACGATGCTGGCACCTATTACTCCTTCGCGCTCATGGCACTCCATCCGCGCTATCAAGCGCGGCTCTTGCGTTTTGACATGTCTCCCGGCAAAAATCGGTATGACTTGGGCGAGATTGCGATGAACCAGTTCCTGACTTTACAAGGCAGCGTCGTTGTTTCTGCTGGTAGCGCGATGCCGGCCCGGCACCTTGAGGGGCTCGTCGTCCGCTTAAAAATGCATGCCAAATCAGCCGATTTCTTCCGCGCCGCCGCGCAAACCGAACTCACGACAGAAACGGATAACCAAGGCGACTTCGTTTTCACAGAACTCTATCCGATCGAATACACCTTGACAATTTCTGAAAATAATGTTATCATAGGATACATAGAATCGGTTCATCCACGAAACTCGGCGCGGTTCACCGTGCCGTTGCCGCAGTTGGAGACGTTACACGGCACGGTTGTGGATGTACAAGGCATCCCGGTGCCAGAAGCACAACTTTACGCGATGCGGCACCGAGAAACGCCGCACGGACACGGTGCTCTCCTCGCTGTCGCGCAAACCGATGCTAGCGGCGAGTTTCAGATGCACGTGCTAGAAACCGAACCGAGTTTGCTCAGCGTGGAGGTAGGCAAAAAAGGTTATTTTACCACCGTCTATGAAAACATCGATATCGGTGCGGAGCCGCTCCTTGTCAGGCTTGAAAAGGGGGTTGCAATTACGGGACGCGTGATTTTGCCCCTCAATATCCCCGCCGATGGACATTACGCGATAAAGATATTTCCGGCAGACGCGCCGCTTCAGTCTGCGATGCATCCGATGGCGTTACAGAAACCGCTTCTCACCAAGCGGTTTCCTGTAACCGAACCGACGTTTACGATAGCGGGAGTTTTTGAGGAAAAATACGCGGTGTATGTTGTCGGCGATGGCATCGCAGCGGCGAACATTGAAGTGGATGCAGCCGTCACTGCAAAAGAGCTGCTTATTGTGGCTGATGAGCGCGCCAAGACACTTGCCGGATACGTTTATTGGGCAGATACGGGTGCACCTATGCGCAATGCTGTCATCACCCGTTCATGGTATCCGTGGGAATTGGAGCCCTACGATATGTCGATGACGCTTGAGCGTTTTGAGACAGAAACCGATGCGCAAGGACACTTCGTTTTTGAAAACATCACGGAGGGCCGCTATCAGTTGCGCATTCGTGCTGTCAATACCGTGTTCAACGAAACAACAGGCAGTTACCAACGCTCACTGATTCAGAAACTGGTTGCTATTCCGGCCTGCGGGGACGCTTATCACATCTATGTAGGAAGACGGGATGGCACGCCTTATCGCGATACGGAGTAAAAAAAACAATGAAACTGTTTGGCTGCTTATGCATCGCTATCACGTTCATTGCCGCTGCCTTCGCGTCGGACTGGCACGATGACTTTACCGAGCCTGCGGAAAAAGAGGGCGCGTGGCAACAGGAAGGCAACGAATCCGCTTGGGTATTTGAAGGTGGCGTGTTAAAGGCAGAGACGCGTCCCCAAAAACTGCTCGGCACGCTGGTGGAGCATCTGCGCTTCGCCGCTGTTCCCGCGCCTTACGAGGCATTCACTGTCATTCTCCACAATGCTGGCGCGGAGAATGCGCATTTCGGCATTGCGCTCGCGAAAGATTTTGGAGACGAGGCGAATCAGGATACGGGTTCTTACCTCTTTTTCACCAATGACATGCGCGTCGCCCGAAACGGCAAAGTGCTTGTCGGTGATGGCACTCGCTGGAACACCGATGAACTTGAACAACTGGAAGTGCGTTTTCATGCTGGGCGGTTTCAACTGTTCGCTGATGGCGAATCGCGCCTCGATTTTAAAGATGCGAACTTCAACAAGATTGACAGCATCAGCCTCGTCCTCGCCAATTTCGTCCAAGATGATGGAAAAATCGGGAAAGCGTGGGCAGATGCATTTACTTTTTCCAGTCCTGCACTTGACGCGTCTGCCAAAGGAAAATTAGCGACGACCTGGGGATACCTCAAGCGTCCGTAAACAGAGGAAAAACATGAATCCAGACGAACTCCGCAAACTCATCGCTGAAGAAATCGGCAAGGCACTCAAGCCGATTGAAGCCGAACTGAAGAACGACATGAAAGAACTCAATTCCAAGGTGGACAGCGTGAAAGACACCCTCACCGAGAAGGTGGACAGCCTGAAAGACACATTCACCGAGAAGGTAGAGGACGTGAGGGTTGAGCAGGCACGGCTCAACGGCACGTTTGAGATGCACATCGCCCACACCGCCGAACGCAAAGCAGACGCTGAAAAAGCAGACGCACAGAAAAAGACGGATACCGCCGAACGCTGGAAGATTGCAGCCATCCTCTTCGCCATCGGGTTTAGTGCCGTCTCCCTACTCAACCAAATCTTCGGATGGTTCGGTAAATACGGAAACTAGCAACAACCCAAAAAACGACAGACGCGCAACGGTTACAAACCACGTCCCTACAACCGAGGAGAAAAACATGAACCCAGACGAACTCCGCAAACTCATCGCTGATGAGATTGGCAAAGCCGTCAAAGCGGAAGTTGCCAACGCACTCAAACCGATTGAAGCACAGATAACCGACGTGAAAACCGAACAAACGCGGCTCAACACCATGTTCGAGATGCACATCGCCCACACCGCCGAACGCAAAGCAGACGCTGAAAAAGCAGACGCATAGAAAAAGACGGATACCACTGAACGCTGGAAGATTGCAGCCATCCTCTCCGCCATCGGGTTCAGTGCCGTCTCCCTACTCAACCAAATCTTCGGATGGTTCGGTAAATATGGAAACTAGCAACAACCCAAATAACGACAGGCGCGCAACGGTTACAAACCGCGTCCCTACAACCGAGGAGAAAAACATGAACCCAGACGAACTTCGCAAACTCATCGCTGATGAGATTGGCAAAGCCGTCAAAGCGGAAGTTGCCAACGTACTCAAGCCAATTGAAGCCGAACTGAAGAACGACATGAAAGAACTCAACGGCAAGGTGGAGGACATGCGGAACGAACAAACGCGGCTCAACGCCATGTTTGAGATGCACATCGCCCACACTGCCGAACGCAAAGCAGACGCTGAAAAAGCAGACGCACAGAAAAAGACGGATACCACTGAACGCTGGAAGATTGCAGCCATCCTCTCCGCTATCGGGTTTAGTGCCGTCTCCCTACTGAATCAAATCTTCGGATGGTTCGGTAAATACGGAAACTAGCAACAACCGAAATCGCCACCAGAGTCGCGCACCTGATGAGAGCGCATCGGCTGACAGGGGAATACGCATGCGAAAAATTCACACATATCAAGACATCTTGTTTGCGGCACTCTTATCTGCTGTCGTCCTCGCTGTTGCATTGTGGAGCACCTACGCGCGCGCCCGATTGAATCCCGGCGAGAGTGCTCAACCGCGTGACGCAGGCGCGTACTATCGAACGCCAGGGCGAGATGGGAAATGGTTCGGACCGGAAGTTAATTCTCTCACGCTGTGCCCTGGTGTCCATAACCCCTATAACAATCGTGGGTTTTTTGATATTCCGGAGACGCTCGAACGCGCAGAAGTATCCTCGTCCCGTATCCGCGGCGCGTTGCACTGGTATCGTTCGCAGCAGTGGTATTTCGGCACCTCCGACACCCCGTGGGGCACCGACTACGCCTATATCACTCTCCGTGATGACCTGGGATGGAGTGAAATCAACGCTGGGAGCGGCACAACGGGGTACCCGTGGAGCGGCGTGGAACGACACTGGCGCGATGGCAGGAAAATCCGCGCGCAGGCATCTGTCACCGGCTGGCGGCGGTATCTCTACCGCCAAGAACGTTGGGTCTGCCCGATGTATTACAAAATCGGCGGGTGGGAAGACGAAAGCGTTGAGGTGCATTGCCGAACGTTGAAAACGTGGTTTCCGCCGGACTGGGATGTCTTAAAGCAGAAAGATGGCGATTTCGGCCCGCCGGTTGAACGCAAACCCGGCGTGCTCAGCCGCAGAGGGAAAAAGACGAAGCGGTGGTATGATTGCATCAAAATTGAATGATATAGCCCTAGGGCAGTAGCACGGGGGCCTGTCCGCCGCGCGCTCTCAAACTGCCAGAAACCCTTATCGCAAGAACGTAAAGAGGCGTGATTGCCCCAGAGACATCAACGAACGTCTTGCGCCAATACGTAAGAAGTTCTTCGGGAGGAACAGGGATGGGAAAAATGATTATCGCTGCGGTGGCCGCGGCACTCTGCTTATCAATAGCGTCTGCCGCCGCCGAGGTGTGGCACGACGATTTTGAGGTAGAAAACCCGGCGGCGTGGCAGATTGTTGGCAATCCCGACATCTGGAAAATCGCCGATGGGTTTCTCCGCGCCGAAGTCAAACGCGAATGGGAACTGGACTACGAACTCTACCGATTTCAGGCACTCCGCGCGCCCTATACGCATTTCACCGTGACGCTCAACGACTTCGGCGGTGACAGGACGCGGTTCGGGTTCGCCATCGGCAAAAGTTTCCCCGATACGCCAGAGGAGGATGCGTTTTTCTATGTCTTCTTCACGGACGAAATCCGAGCGCGGCGATTTGATGGCAAGGGGCGCAGTCATCCGTTTCGGCTGCGCGTCTCCAGAGAACCCCGAACGCGCTGGGACACGGAGGCACTGACGCAGCTAGAATTGCGGTTTCGCGTTGGGCATTTCGAGGTGTATGCCGATGGTGCATTCCGCACCGAATTCCGGGATGCCAACTTTGACAAAATCGAGATTCTCGGTTTCGTCATGGAAGGCATTAACGTCGCGAACGAATGGGAAGGCACGGCGTGGGTGGATGCGTTTACCATTTCTGGCCCGACACTCGCCGTTTCACCCAAAGCGAAATTGGCGACGACCTGGGGAACCCTGAAAAAACAGCCATAATGAAATGTCACAGAAAATAATGAGAATCTTTAGCGACTCACTCTTCATCACTTTGTGGATATGCCTCGTTGCCTTAGCACTCTGGTGCATAACTCTTGCGGGAATCCTGCCTGACAACTCCATCAGTCATCGCGGCACGCCTTCCATAGAACTCGACATGCCGGAGGTGCACCAGGTCTGGCAGCAAGGCGAAGCGGTTTTTGTGGATGCGCGCGGCACCAAATACTTCAAACGGGGACACATCCCCGGTGCCGTGAACGTCCCTCTCAGCCGCGTTAAGGAAACGTTGTCCGTATTGCCAACGGACAAGGACACGTATCTGATTACCTACTGCGGGAACATCAGCTGCCCGATTGCGCATATCCTGCGGGAATTCCTGTTGGAAGAAGGCTACCGAAACGTCCAAGTTTTTCCGAGTGGCATTTTCGGGTGGGAAAGCGCGGGCTATCCGGTGGAGAAGGCAGATTTGGCACATCCGGACTCCCACAGCAAGGAACAGGGAAAATGAAACAGGTTGCCGCTGTCTTGCTGACGCTTCTCCGAGTCGTTCTCGGCTTGATTCTCCTCTTCTCCGGCATTGCCAAATTTGATGGCTTCGGTACCTTCGTTGCAGCGGTGGAGAGCTATCATATCTTACCCGCGGCGTTCATCCGGCCTGCCAGTTACTTGCTGGTATCGGCAGAGATAACGTTGGGGATAGCGTTGTGCATCGGCTATCGGCTATCGGGTGCTGGTGCCGTGGCATCGCTGCTGTTCCTCTGCTTTGCGTTGGCACTCGCATCGGTGCTGTGGCGACAGCTGCCGCTCTCTTCGTGCGGGTGCGAGAATATTCTGTTTGAATGGCTGTCGCTCTCGCAAGCCCCGACGTGGAAGGCGGTGTTCGTTGACATGCTCTGCGCCGCCGCGAGTCTCTTCATCGCCTTATCTCCACAACAAGGCTCTAGATTCGCGAACTGAGCCATTCCCCGGGAGGTGCGGTTTGCAACCGCGCCTACGGATAATGAGGGGATGAAAAAATGCAAAAACGCGCAACGCTTACCTCTATCCTCATATCCGCGCTGTTTCTCCTCGCCATCCTCACTATCTTAGTCAACAATCGGCGTGAACAGAACAGCGTCAATTCCGTTCCCAAACCGTTCGCAAAACTGAGCACAGCCCTATGCGATTTCGGGGATATCTTGCCCAACACAACGCATACGCGGCAAATAACCCTTTCCGTGAACGGGCGCGCCTATACCGAAGCGAGAGCGGTGCCTCGCAAAAACTTTACCGCCAAGATTCGCCTGATGCCGACACACCACCCCGCGTTGACATGGAGCCTCACGCCGGAATCGGAAGGAAATCTACGCATTACGATTCGGCTAGGACCGGTGAGAGAGCCCGGTACTTTTTCAGCCTTGCTCACCGTGGCTTTCCCAAATGAACGGACGTTGACACTTGCTGTCTTGGCGCGATGCGTTTGATTTTGCGCTACGGATAAAATACGCGACTCCTATAGAGGGCAGCAACGCGAGGGACAGTGGACAGCTCTGCAGCGAGGCGGCAGAGAGGACAGCGTTAAAGTAAGGTAGTTTGCTTATGCGAAGCAACGGTCACGTCTATCAAGACAGTCGATCTGACAAGGCAGATCGACTGACCTACCGTAAACACGTTTGCTGTAGACGTGACCGTGACGGCCCTCGCCCTACGGTAAAGTACCGGCAGCAGGGCGGAGGACAACAACGCGAGGGACAGGCCCTCGCCCTACGGTAAAGTACCGGCAGCAGGGCGGAGGACAACAACGCGAGGGACAGGCCCTCGCCCTACGGTAAAGTACCGGCAGCAGGGCGGAGGACAACAACGCGAGGGACAGGCCCTCGCCCTACGGTAAAGTACCGGCAGCAGGGCGAGGGACAGGCCCTCGCGCTACGGATTAAAATATGCCTCGCGCTACGGAAAAAGGGGACGGCACGGCTTGGAATTAGAACTTGCCAAAGACCCGCACGAAAATTTCCATGAAATTTTGATCGTTCACTTCGCCTACTGCCCGCTGATCGATGTATCGCGCGCCGATATGTAGAAAAAGCTGCTTGTTGTAGGCGACGAAACTCTTTTCCATTTCAGCGAGTAATGCCTGTCGGACAAAATCGTTATCATCGGCAAGCATATCATTGAACAGGAGAATCTGCCCGCCGCCAGTGATTTTGATGGTTTTCGTGAACTGATAGACCACCTTGAGGATAAACGCGGAAGCCATATCTCGGACATCCGCGCGTTCAATTTGGCGCAATCGGAGCAGCCGTGTGAGCACGGTGCCATCAATTTCGTCTTTCACCCCGAGGTGTGTGAGCCGGTCTTCTGCCATCCGGAACCCGTTGCGGATAGTGTATTTGAACATGGGACTGATTTCTAATGATTTGGAGGGCCTCAGGCGGTATAAGGTTTTGAAAATGCCGACTTCATAATGTTGATTATCTTTCTGAAAATCAAAATCGTATTGCAGTTTGGCGCGTGCGGTTGTTACCATCCGGTCAATGCCGAGGAACTCCCAAGTCACTTTGGCGGTGTTAATGAGGTCATCTTGCATCAACAGCGGGTCCCTGCGCCGTTTTTCGACTTCAATGCCGCCATCAATCTCGAAAAACTGGACATCCTCTGCTGCCTCCAACCTCTTGATTTCCGGCTGTTTCCGATAGAGTCGTTCCTCTGATTTGCTCAGGAACCCGGCGAAATACCAAGTTTCGTCGGGTATCCGGTCTTTCACCAGTTTCAGTTCGTTCTCAAACCGTAGTGAGGAGGCTCGTGCGAGTTCTTTCTGGTAAACCAGATTGGCAAACGCCTTCGTCGAGGTGGGTGCGTTTCTCACTTTTTTAGCATTGAGTTTCTTTTCGATTTGCAGTCCAACATCCAGATCGACGATGCTGGTCTGCCGACTTATTTTTCGGTTCATGAAGAGGCGTATTCCTTGGAGTCCGGCATCAAATTCGTAATTTGGGTCTTTATCATTTTCCTCTTCGTCCCGGATGCCGTTGTTGTTCCGGTCGCTTTCGTCCAGGAAGTCTTCATCGACATCAAAAAGCAGGATGTCATCTTCATAGTCAAAGGTGCCATTGTTGTTTTTATCCAGGTCACCGGGAATAATGAGGGAGGGAGGGTCAAGGGGTGTGTTATCGGAGTACCGGTCCTGGTCATCGTTATCTCCGACGGCGTGTGCGGCATCGAACCGCGGTCCGATGCGAAACGCTTCGGCCTGAAAAATCGTGTCTCCGACGGTTTGGAAAGCTTTGAGGACTGTTGCGGTTGCGTCAAACCGCGAACGCAGGTTTTTTTGCAACGCGCTCTTGGGTGTGACAGCGAGCTCTGTTTTCAGTCCATAGTTAGTGAAGTTCGTCTCCATATCGACTGCCCATACCGGCGTTTCGCGGAAGTACCACGATAGCCCAATCTGCGATTTGCCAAATTTTGTGACTTCCCGCAGGCCGATGCCTGAGCCTTGTGTTGCCCCTTCTTGCCCGTTTATCCGGTTGAGCAGTCCGGGAACCATCAAGATTGTCCAATCGGTGTGTTCTGAGCGGACCTCCCATCGGACCCCGGCCAGGTCGATCTGGTCGAAGGTAAATTTCGTGAAGGTCGTTGGGACTTCACCGAGGCTTAGAATATTCTTAACACTGCCTGCTGTTTCCTCAATCACCATAACACTGTGGAAGCCGCGTCGGAAGAGCCGGTCAAAATCAAAATCGTCCTGCCTGACTCGTTCTGTTTCCGTATCGGCGAGGAAGTTACGTCTATTTGTGAAATCGTATTCAACACGTCCGGACAGGAATAATTTTCCAAATAGGCTGTATACATCTTCTGCTTCAATTCGGGAAGTCAGAAAACAGCAAAGCGTGAGAACAAGCAAGCCGTGCATCAGGCCTTTTCGGTTGCGAGTTTTGAGTCTCATCATAACATTCAAACCTTACCTCACCTCAAAGATCTTCAGGACCGTAGGCTTCTGTGAAAGTCGTCCAGATGCCTGTGCGTTTCTCAAGGCGGCTCAACCCCCGATAGGTGCCGAACCAAACGTAGGTTCTGCCTATCGCCATAGAAAGGATGCCGTTATGAGCCAATCCCTCTTTTCGAGTGTAAGTCGTCCAGTGCTGCGTCAGCTGATCGAACCGGCTCACTCCTGCATTGTATGTCCCGATCCACACTTCTGTGCCATCAACTCCGATAGTGGTGACTCGGTTGCTGGCGAGTCCATCTTGCGTCGTGTAGGAAACCCACGCGGCTGTCTTCTCATTGTAAACCGTTACACCGCGGTCACTTCCAAACCAGACCCGGTTGCCATCAATGGCGATACAACTCACTTCGTTGCTTGCGAGTCCATCTGCTGTGGTGATTGTCCGCCAGGTGTCTCTTCCGATGTCGTATAGACTTACGCCGCGCCGCGTGCCTACCCAGACATTTTTTTTGCTAGTCGCGATGCACCAGATTTCATCGGTAACCAAGGATTCCGCGAACTCCTTGGAGACAGCTGATGGCTGGATTTCCGTGCCAGATGTGTAACCGATCCAAGCGTTAAGGTCATCGGCGGTGCGTGGATATTTGCCTATGCCGGCGTTGGTTCCTACCCAAATGTTAGTGCCATCGCTGCTGACAGAGGTGACATTATTGTCAGGCAGTCCATGTTCGGTTTTGTATCCGTCCCATCGGAGTGCGAGTTTATCAAAGCGATTTGCTCCATCGCGTGTGCCTATCCAGACGTATTGTTCATCAACGACAATAGCATTGACGGCGTTATCGGAGAGCGTGTCGCGAGATTTTGGGCGGTAGCGGTGCCAATGGCCGCCGTGTGTGGCTATTTCCTCGGAGCCGCCCTTCTGCTGATAATTCTTCCAAGTGCCTAAGTTTTTATCATAGCGAGACATCCCATTGTCGGTGCCTACCCACACGAAACGTTCGTCTGTATCCACTGTCCGGATGGTGCGTCCGGCGACAGTTGGCAGGGCGGTGTAAGGCATCCAGGATTCCTTCTGTTTATCATAACGTGAGAGCCCGTGCCATGTTCCTACCCATACAAAGTCTTCATCGACTGCGAGTCCATATTCATTTACATGGTTATGCAACAGGCCCTCAATATCTTTAAAGGATGTCCATGTGCCTGAGGAGAAATGAAATCGCCTGAGGCCTTCATTGGGGGCAGCTAACCAGAGATAATCTTCGTCTGTGGCTAGCTCGGTGGTCCCGCGGCCGGACTTAATCGTGGTCCACTCTGCTGTGCGCCTGTCGTATCGGGTGACACCGGCGTTATCCCAGGGTCTGTAGAGTATCCACACATCGTGTTCTGTTGCAATAATCTGTCTAATAGTTCTCGCGGCTAGCACGTCATTGGTTGAAAACGTCGTCCACTTTTTTGCTTTTTTATCATATCGCGATAACGGGCGGTTGCTGCCTCTGTCCCATTCCGAGCGCGCTACCCAGACAAAATCGTCATCTACGGTAATCCACTCGGCCCCTCTTCCTGCGAGTCCGTCTTTGGGTGTGAAATCGCGCCATTCCGCTGTGAATTCATTGTAACGGTGAAGGCCGCGCCCTGAACCGAACCAGACTTCGGGGCCATCAACGCCTAGCGCGTTTAACCGTTCAATCTGAGCGTCGCTTTTAGGCGCGACCACGTTCCATGTTCCGGCTGCCTTTTTATACTGGTTCAATTCGACACCTATCATTGGAATTACCCAGACGCTGTGTGCACTCACGGCAATCTTGTCAACATCGTTCGTAGAGAGTCCATCTTCT
This sequence comes from uncultured Poribacteria bacterium, assembly GCA_958296135.1. Lineage (GTDB taxonomy): Bacteria > Poribacteria > WGA-4E > WGA-4E > WGA-3G > AGPOR5. The sequence continues at coordinate 114,898 of CATQHZ010000001.1, read as the reverse complement.
ACCGTCCAATGTTTCCAGGTATCCGTCTTTTTATGGTAGCGGAGGACGCCTAAGTCTGTGGTAAACCAGACTGCGTCTGTATCCACATGGATCCAACGGATGAGGGTTATGGCTTTTTTCTGAGTGGACTGGAGAATATCCATGCGCGTGAAACGTCGCCATGTTTCGGTGGGGCGATGAAAGCGTAAAATGCCGCCATTCGGTGAAGAGCTCCAGTTATTGAACCAGATGTAATCGCCATCAAATTTGATATGTGACACCTTTGTTTCAAGTAACGGCTTCCGCACAGGTCGGGATTGATGAAGCACCTGTTCGCCAGCTAGCGTCCGATATTCAACAAGCCCGATGGCGGTAGCTAACCAGAGTGTGTCCGCCTCATCCCACAGGATGTCGCGAATGTTGGCCGACACGTCTGAGTGCTTGCGCCAAGACTCGGAATCAATGGTATAGCTTCCGAGCCCACGCGGGGTGCCTATCCAGAGGGTTCCCTCGCGGCCGGCGGATGTGTCCGCTGGCTGAAAAGCGAGCGCGGTGACGTTGGGCGAGGGCAATTGTTGATTGAACGGCAGGGGTATCCACCTCTGCTGGGCACTGTCATATCGTGCGAGGCCCTGCCGCGTTCCTGCCCAAAGCGTGTTCTCTGTGGCAAGCAGGACATTCACGAAGGCGTGCGGCAGGCCCTCAGAGGAGACCTGATACCCCTTTTTCTCCGCAATTGCATATCGCCAAATCCCACTTGCTCCACCAAACCAGACACTCCCATCGCGAGCAAGGACAGATAAGACGAGCGGATTTGGCGGAGTCTCCTGCCCCTGGAGAGTAGGCAAGGCCTCGGGGCCCGACTCCCCGGTAGGCACAAGTCCCAGGTCGCGATTCCGTTCCATCGGTATATCCAACTGCGTCCATTCTTGAGAAGTCATGTTATACATCGCTGGCCCCAAGCTCGTGCCGAGCCAGAGCACCTCGGCATCCGCATCCGCATCAAGTGCTGTCACAAAGGCTTCACCATGCGTTAGGGCTTGAGGGGGTGTGTTAAATGCCCACTCGCCGCCCAGGTGCGCGCGTGAGCCAAGCCCGCGGTCTGTCCCAATCCAGATTCGTGCGTCCGTCGATTGTGGATGCACCTGTATCGACATAACATAGGGGGTCGGGAGGCCATCTTCTCTGGAGATGACTTCCCAGGTGCGCGTTTGGGGTTCATATTTTGAAATTCCGGAGACAGTTGCCACCCAGAGGTTTCCATCTGCATCCCGCGCGATATCCCGGACATCGTTATCGGCGAGAAAATCGGCTTGCTTGTAAATCGTCCACTCCCCGCTGACTTTATCAAATCGGCTCACGCCATCTTCTTTGCTGCCAAACCAGACATCGTTGCCTTGTGTGGTAATCCAACTGACATGATTGCTTGAAAGCCCATCCACTTCGGTGTAATGGACCCAGGTGTTGACAGGCTTGATAAAACGGTGAACGCCTGCATTGGCGGTGCCAAACCATACCTGGAACCCATCTGCGCGAATCGACGTGATTCTATTGCTTTTGAGCAGATCGGTTTTGGTATATGTCTTGATGAAGGTCTGGTCGACCTGATTGTATTGTGTGACCCCGGCATTTTGGGTACCAAACCAAACACTCTCTTCGTCCACTGCGATGGTGGCGATCTGCGTGTCAATGAGTCCATCTGATTTGGTATAGTTATTCCATGAATCGGTGTCTCGATGGTATCGGCTCACGCCGCCTTTGCTGAACCTCGGGTCTTCATCCCATCCATGCGGGTCTGGGTTTATTTCCTTATCTGTTCCTACCCAGACGTATTCTGGTTCAACAGCAATCGTGGTAATCACCTTGCTGACGAGTCCATCTTTCCGGGTTCGCACTGCCCAGCTGTCAATGGTTTTGTCATAACGGTTGAGCCCGTTGGATGTGCCAAACCAGACGTAGTTCCCATCTACAGCGATGGAGGATACCTGGTCGCTGGCTAATCCATCCAGGCTTCGGAATGTGGAAAAGGTGTTCGTTTGGGGTTCGTAGCGGCTGACGCCTTCATCTGTGGCGAACCAGACCCAATGTCCATCAATTGCGACAGCATTCACGGCATCGTTTGCGAGTCCATCTTCCATGGTATAGTGGTCCCACTTTCCTTGGTTGCGTCTCCAGCGCGACACCCCGGCTTCTGTTGCAATCCATACATTGTGTGCGTCTGCAGCAATACAGTTGACTTCGTTACTGACGAGCGTCCGTTCCACCGGCCACCTCTTGCCGGTGCGCGTCCCAGAACGCAAATCCTCAAAGGGGACATCGGCGGGGGGATCGGTTGACAATGTTGTGCAACCTACCATCATCAAGAGGGGCAGCAACAACAGGTTCCCTGCAATGGTTCGCATGCTGCTGCATAGACTTGCGCGCTTTAGCATTTCTACAGGCTCCCTTTCACTCAAAATGGTTTTATGAAGTTTCAGTATGAATTCGGGCTTTTCTCGGCGGAACCCTGCGGCAGCTGTGCTACTGTCGTGCTGAATTGTAAGGGCGGATGTCTCTATCCGCCCGTTTCAAGCAGACAAAATTTAGCCGTTTATTGACTGAAATTTCATGTAACCATTATGGACTAAAAAAGTTTTATTAGCAAGAAAAAATAACTGAATTAATCTGATTCGTCTCGTTTCTGTAGGGAAACCAGATCTGTTCGGGCTCAGGCGAGCCCGAACTATACCGAGCGCGCCGCGTCAATGCGGTAGTCGGTACCCGTCACGTTACGGTCCTGCGAGAAATGAGCCTATCTAGTCTGTCCAGATGTCGACCCGGTGGCGACTGATGGCGTTTGACATCAAAAACAGAATATAAGGTTACGCAAGTCCCATCGCCTGCATGTTCCGCAGGCTGATGCCGAGGCTTTCAAAGGGGTCGCGTTCGTAGCACGCATCTTGCTCGACGATATACCATGCGACGCCTGCCTCCGTGCAAGCCTCCAAAATGGCGGGCCAGTTGAGGTTGCCTTCGCCGACTTCGGCGAAGCGTTGGGTGGAGCCCTGCATCGCCATGTCCTTGACATGGAGGATAGCGGCGCGGCCTTTTAACTTCCGAATCCACGCGGCCGGGTCTCCGCCGCCGTGCTGGATCCAGTAGGTATCGAGTTCGCTGTGGAAATAGGCCGGGTCGCTTTCTTCGTAGAGGATGTCCAGGCCGGTGCGGCCGTCAAAGCGTTCGAGCTCAAAACTGTGGTTGTGATAGGAAAAGGTGATGCCGCCTTCAGCGAGGCGTGCGGCGACTTCGGATGCTTCCTTCGCGAACGTCGCAAACCCTTCGGCATTGCGATACTCGCCGGGGATACCGCCGATAGCGGCGTGTTTGCATCCCCACAATTGGTGCTCGTCAATGACGGCTTGCGGTTCGTCGCGCATCCGGGCGTAGTCGGTATGCGTTGCACAGATAGTGATGCCTTCGCCATCGACGATGGTTTTCAGTGCCGCCGGTGAAATCGGGCCGAGCGCGGAGCATTGCACTGCCTCGTAGCCGAGCCGCCGCACCTTTTTGATCGTTTCGGCAATGCCCACCTCGGTTTTGGTGAAGTCGCGAACCGTATAGAGTTGCGCTGCAATTTGTGTTGTCATGAGTTGTGTCCCTCTCTGTGAAATATAGGCTTTGCAAACAATAGGATTGACGCAGACCTAACCCGGTAGGTGCGGTTAAAAACCGCACCTACCGGTGGAGAATGATGACATTTGCGTCCATCTTGACAATTTACCTAAAATTCCGCGAGATGTCAAGAGAAAAAATAAGTTGCATAGAAAGGAGATTTTTGGTATACTTTTGATAGGTGGCTGGCGAGGGACAGGACCTTCGCCCTACGGTATAGGAAATATCAACATAAGAAACCATGATGAACCCTTTTTTCTTTCGCGGGGACAGCCGAGGGCGTTTCCGCCTGTTACGCATCTTACTCCATTTTCCGAATTTCATCCGGTTGACGTGGCGGCTGTTCGGTGACGAGCGCGTGCCTATCTATCGGAAGGCGATTCTGTTGCTAGCGGAGCTCCTCGCGGTAGCCTTCGCCATTGCCTATTTCGTGAATCCGCTCGATTTCGATTTTCTGCCAATCTTCGGCCACATCGATGATCTTCTCATCGGTACCTTTGTTATTCTGGTGCCGGGTGCGTGGCTATTCATTCGGATGTGTCCGGCACCTGTCGTCAGCGAACACGTCAAACGGATTTCCCGTATAGGCGCGAAGCCTTCGGCCCGGTAAAAGGCCATCGCCCTTGAGACACGCGAGGCATCGCGAGGCACAAGACCTCGCGCTACGGGAAAAGACGGTTGAAGAAAACCTGGAGACGCGCAAGGCATCGCGAGGCACAAGACCTCGCGCTACGAGCGTGAGAGAGACAGAATTGCGAGCACAGGAACGCGCACTACGGGAGAGAGTGAAGGGTGCGCGAATAATTGTCAATTGTCGGAATCAAGGCTTTTCCACTCATTTTCAGGACTGCTAATTTTTTGGGAACTTTATGGCGGGATAGGTGTGTTTTTAAAGCGTAAATACCAAAAACCAAATTTGAAACGGAGGTTAACTTTCATGTTCAAACCCAAAACCGCCCTGCAGAAACGTGTGGGGTTCCTTCTCATTTTCGTCGGGCTTATCGCTGTTTCGGGGTTCTTCATCAACCGGGGGGGCGAGGACTTCTCGGTGCCAATCGCTATCGGGCAAACCCACGAAACGTTTCAAAATTCAGACGATTTTCAGGCATTGGCACGCGCGAACCGGGCGTTTATTGCGTTAGTGCAGCAGACGCGTCCGGCCGTTGTCAAAATTCAGACGAGTAAAGAGATAGATATCCGCGCGTCGGACTGGTTTCGGTTCTATTTTGATGGCCCTCTGCCGCGCGATGAGGAAGAACGCCGCCACCGTCAACGCGGCCTTGGTTCCGGCGTAATCGTCAGTGAAGATGGATACATTCTCACCAATAATCATGTTATTGAGGGTGCCGATGAGATAACGGTGACGCTGGAAGACGGTAGCGAATATGCCGCGAAACTCATCGGGCGCGACCCGGCCGGTAACACCGTGAGTGGCACCGATTTGGCTGTGCTAAAAATCGATGCGGAGGGGCTGCCGGTTCTTCCGTTCGGTGATTCGGATGTCCTTGAAGTCGGCGAGTGGGTTATCGCAATTGGGACACCGCTGGAATTCTCGCAAACTGTGACGCGCGGCATTGTCAGCGCGAAGGGGCGCGATGGCTTCCGTAGCATTCAATACGGGCGGTTCATACAGACGGATGCCCCGATTAACCGCGGTAACAGCGGCGGTGCGCTCATTAACATCCGCGGCGAACTTGTCGGCATTAATACGTTAATCGCCACCGGCGGCTTCACTACCGGGAACATCGGCATCGGATTTGCCATTCCCAGTAACACCGCAAAAGACATCTTGCCACAACTGATCAAAGACGGCAAAGTTGAACGCGGCTGGCTCGGCATCTCGATGAGAGATGTTGATAAAGATTTAGCAAAGAAACTCAAGTTTGATGCCCCACGCGGTGCGTTCATCGCGGCAGTCGGCCGAGGTAGCCCTGCGGCAAAAGCAGGTTTGCGCCGCGCCGATGTCCTCATTGAATTTGATGGGCAAGCCATACGCGACATGAATCATCTTATGCATGCTGTCGGCGCAACGCCTGTCGGGAAGTCTGTGGCGGTGAAAGTCCTGCGGAAGGGCGGCGAGGAAAAACAGTTCACCGTCACATTGGGAAAGCGGACCGAGGCAGTCATCACAAAACTGGACGCACAACGAGAGGCTTTTGCGGAATCTGACGACATGCAACACACCGGTTTTGCCGGGCTTCATGTCCAAGCACTGACTCCCGCACTCGCCGAACGATACGGTTATTCATCCAGTGAAACGGGCGTAATCGTCATGCACGTCGCGAAGGGCAGCGATGCAGAGAAGAAGGGCATCACTCCCGGAGCCCTCATCCAAGAAATGGAATACACGCCAATTGACACGCTAGAAACGTATTCCGCCCTGGTGCGACGGCTGGAAGTGAGTGAGGAAAAGCGCATCCTTCTCTACGTCAAATCGCCGAACGGACAGGGAACCGGTTACGTTACCCTCAATCTGGAACTAGCAGACCGGTAATTTACGGCCGCAGAACAAACCCGGTAGGCGCGCTTTCAAAGCGCGCCTACCGGAGCTAGCCCCGAGCGCATTGCGCGATACAGGAAAGAAAAAATATGAGAGGAAAACGGGTTATTTGGCCAGAACAGGCCAAAGTCGACATTGAAGAATTTGAGATACCCGCCATCGGCGATGACGAAGTGCTTGTTGAAACCGAATGCACTCTCATCAGCCCCGGCACCGAACGCGCGTTTTTATTGGGCCTGCCGAATACCCGAGGTGGGTTCCCCTCGCGCCCCGGCTACAGCAATATCGGCAAGGTTATCGCGGTGGGGAAAGCTGTCACCGCGTGTGAAGTCGGCGAGCGCGTCGCCTCCACAGGCGGACACACCAGCCACTTCGTTACGACACCGGCTCGCCTGCTGAGATTAGCATCGTCTGATTCCAAAACGCCCGACGTGCCTGGCGATGAAGCTGTCTTCTTTAATCTCGGCGCGATTGCTTTGCAAGGCGTGCGGAAGGCGCGAATTGAACTCGGCGAACCCACGTTGGTGCTTGGACAAGGCCTCGTCGGGTTGCTCGCGCTACAGCTGGCCAAACTGAGCGGCGCAGTGCCAGCCATCGCGGCAGATTTGACAGACAGCCGCCTTGGCACCTCCAAACGTATCGGTGCCGATTGCACACTCAACCCTGAAGATGCCGACTTCACTGAGCAATTAGCTGCTGTGACGAACGGTGCCGGCCCGGCGGTTGTCATTGAAGCGACGGGGCATCCGGATGCCATCAGCACCGCGTTAGACGTAGCGGGATGGGGCGCGCGCGTTGTCATCCTCGCAAGCACGCGTGGCGAAACGCCGAACGTCAACTTCTACCGAGATGTGCATAAAAAGGGGTTGATACTGTATGGCGCGCACAATTCCATCAGGCCCCGCCACGAGACATCTCCGCACTTCTGGACGCTTGAAGACGACAGCAGACTCATGCTCTCGCTCATTGCACAGAAACGGTTCACCGTCGCGCCGCTTATCACGCACCGCGTGCGCGGTGAGGAAGCACCGAAGGCGTATCAACTGCTCATGGCATGGAATCCTGGGCTGCTCGGCGTGGTTCTCCAATGGAGTTCTTCTCACGGATAAGCCAAATCCTTTCCAATGCGAAATGCAGACACCAAAGAAACCTAGTTAAGGAGGCCTCAGCGCAGCTGAAACGTAAAGGCAATTCCCCCCTTTGCCGAACGCTTTGCGCCAATAGAGAAAAATGGCACGTGATACTTCGATTCAGCACGTTCGTAACATTGGCATTGCCGCGCACATCGATGCTGGCAAGACGACAGTCACCGAACGTATCCTCTACACTACCGGCAAGAAACATAAAATCGGCACGGTAGACGATGGCACCGCCGAGATGGATTGGATGGTGCAGGAGCGCGAGCGCGGCGTGACTATCACCGCTGCTGCAACTACCTGTTTCTGGCACAACTGCGCGCTGCATCTCATCGATACCCCCGGACACGTCGATTTCACGGTAGAAGTCGAACGTTCGCTGCGCGTTTTAGATGGTGCCATCGCGCTCTTCTGTGCTGTCGGTGGCGTGGAGCCACAGTCCGAGACTATCTGGCATCAGGCGGAACGCTACGGTGTCCCGCGTATCGCATTCGTCAATAAGATGGATAGAGTCGGCGCGAATTTCGCCCGCACCCTCGCGATGATGCATGAACGGCTTGGCGCAAACCCACTGCCCCTTCAGTTGCCTATCGGTGAAGGAAACACCTTCGTCGGCATCACCGATCTTCTCACACAGAAGGCACTCTACTGGAACTCGGAAGACTTCGGGCAAACCTATCGTGAAGTTGAACTTTGGCAGCTGAGTGAGCATGGGGGCGAGTCGCCTGCGCTACCGACACGCGAGCAAATCGCCCGCGCGCGGGAGAACCTCTGTGAAAGCGTCGCCGCCGAAGATGACGCGCTGCTGGAAAAATATTTCGCCGGTGAGGAACTCACATGCGCAGAATTAGTGGGGGGCATCCGCACTGCGACGCTGAACGGAACGTTAGTGCCAGTGCTGTGCGGCAGTGCCTTGAAAAATGTCGGCGTTCAGCCGCTGCTGGATGCAGTGATAAATTTTCTGCCATCGCCTCTTGACGTGCCCCCCATTCAAGGGACAATCCCCGATGCCCTACCGTACCAAAATAGCATCCAAAACCTAGTCATCAACAACGTTGATGACGGCCCTGGTAAGACAACTGTCGCACCACCAGAGATGCACGCCGAACGCCTCGCGAACGACGAAAAAGCCGAACGCCTCGCGAACGACGAAAAAGCCGAACGCATGGCGAACGACGAAGCACCTTTTTCTGCGCTAGCGTTTAAGGTGGTAAGCCACCCCACCGTCGATAAATTGGTATACTGCCGCGTCTATTCAGGCACGCTCAGACGCGGCGAAGTCGTTATGAACGTCAGCACCGGAAAACGGGAACGGATAAACCGCATCCTCCAGATGCACGCCAATAAAGAGGCGGTGCGCGATGCCGCTTACGCAGGCGACATTGTCGCGCTCGTGGGCCTGAAGCATACGAAAACAGGGGATACGTTGACAGAACCGGCGCATCCTATCCTGCTCGCCTCCATCGACTTTCCACCCCCGGTCATTTCCATTGCGATTGAACCGGAACGCGCTAGCGATGCAGACGCGCTAGAGGAAACACTCCAGAAATTGATGGACGAAGACCCGACGTTCACTGTCGGTATCGACAAAGAGACGGGACAACGCATCATCTCTGGGATGGGTGAACTCCACTTGGAAATCTTGACAGACCGGATGCTGCGCGAATTCGGCGTGAACGCGCGGGTGAGCCAATTGCAGGTGGCGTATCGGGAGACCATCGGCAGTGCGGCGGAAGCACGCGGCACACACATTCATAAGACAGACGAGGAAGGCATCTACGGAGATGTCACTCTCACCGTGGAGCCGCTGGCACGCGGCGCGGGTTTTCAGTTTGCGGATACCACGGACGAGACTCATATACCGCGCCACTATATTCCATCTATTCAGCATGCGCTCCGCCGCGCGATGGGGACAGGCGCGCTCATCGGATACGCACTGCAGGACATCAAGGTAACGCTCACCGGGGGTTCTATGCATCCGACAGATTCCTCAGAAATAGCGTATGAAGCGGCCGCTGTCCTCGCTTTTGAAAATGCGGTGAGAAAGGCGAACCCGTTGCTTCTCGAACCCATCATGCAGATACATGTCACTGTCCCAGACGCGCATGTCGGCAAAGTCATCGGTGACCTGAATGCCCGCCGCGCCCAGATTCATGAGAGTGGGATGCGTCAGGAGACAGTCACCATTATCAAAGCCCTGATTCCGTTGTCAGAAACGTTCCAATACACAACGTCACTCCGTTCTATGACACAGGGCCGCGGTGCGTTCACGTTAGAGTTTTCGCATTACGATGTCGTGCCAAAGTCGTTCGTATTGGTGCAAAGCGTTCAATAGCCGCCCGCCGGTGAAAATGAACCGAATTTGGGAGAACTAAATCGTCCTGTGCGCGGTGCCAAACTGCGCCTACGGGGCCTAACGTCCATATTTCTCCATTACCTGTTGCAACCGCTCCAACGGAATAGCATACATCGTATTCCCGTTGCGGCCGACGGTTGTCGTCGCCATCGTCATTGAATTGACAACTGCCTCCTCTGTCGCCTCAATTGCTGCCTGAAAGAGGGCACTCAACCGCCAATTTTCCGTCATCCGAATCGGAAAGGTGCCGTCTGCCGTATCGTCTGGGATTACGTTCGCCGTGGAGAATGCGATGACGAACTCGCCGCTGCCGTCTGTGCTTGGGGTGCCGGTGCGCGCAAGGCCGTGCGTCGCGCGCACCGCTATCTGTTTCAACTGGCGATGCGTTAACGGTGCATCTGTCGCGATGACGATGATAAACGAGCCGTCTCTGCCCCGTTTTGCGCGAACATCCGTAATTTCTTGTCCCACTGGCACGCCGTCAATCCGCAACTGATGCCGCCGTCCGCCGTTGGAATTAACGAGTACCCCGACTCGCCATCCGCCGCGTTCGGGTGGCAGCACCCGCGAGGCAGTGCCAATTCCGGCTTTGAAGCCGTAGCACCGCATTCCCGTGCCTGCGCCCACACAGCCTTCTGCGACAGGGCCGGCGGTAGCGTTCTCTATCGCCTGAATTGCGTGTTCTGCGGTGACGTGGAGTCCATCAATGTCGTTCAAACCGCCATCGTAACATTCTGCAACAATCGGCAGTACAATGTTGTTATCAGGATACCGCTTGACGATATACCGGACAACGCCATCGTGAACCGGTCCGACACTCAGCGTGTTCGTGAGCAAGATGGGCGATTCGATCCAACCGGCTTGGTTGATGCGTGCGATGCCGGTTGCCTCGCCATTGCCGTGTATGACATGCGCCGCGCCAAACAGCCGCGCCTCCCATATATCCTCCCGCGGCACGACAGCGGTGACACCGGTGCGGAGGGACTCGCCTTCATTCAGCGTGACATGTCCCACCTTCACGCCTGGCACATCGGTGATGGCGTTGTTTTCACCCGGTGAGAATTGCCCTATCCGAATGCCGAGCTCCCGTGCCCGCGCACGAGGCACCTCCGCTTCTTGAGAAACTATCGGGGTATGAGTCAACAGCGTTAAAAAAATGACCGCGAGTTTTTTGTATATCGCCAGGCGTTCGGCCAGTCTCCCTAATTGAGAGACAGTTGCCTTACGAGCACCCTCATTGACATTGTCAATGACGACGTTTTTGTTCTGTTGGCCTCGGGGCCCTTTTTTTACGAGAACCTCCTGAGGGCCGAGGCATCGCGGAGGACAGGGCAGAGGACAGGGCGGAGGACAGGGCCCCGCGCTACGAGGAACGGAGTGGTGTGACGTTGTGTTCATAAGATGTTTTTCAGTTGCTCCCTATAGATAGTGCGAATGTGATTAAAAATATCAATGTAGGCTTGTGAACGATAATCCGGATACGTCCATGCCCACGGCTGGAACGTTTTGCGATGGAAACGGAGGGTGATTTCGGCATAGATACCGTCGCGGAGATAGATGCGATGCGCGTGGTCCTTCGTGGATGCGAGGACAAGCTTCGCCGAGCAGAGGTAGCCTGCGTCTAAATTGACGCGCCGATGGTGTGTTCCTTCGCGCGCAAACGCCTGTTCTACCTGATTGGTGAACCTCTTCATCGCCGCCAACTCCGCCGCGTCCATGAGCTGCTCGAAACTGAGAAACTGCCGTTGCAGATTCTCGCCCATCTCCGCCGCGTAGTAATTCGTGTTCGTAAACGGTAATAGCGCGCTGGTCCAATCAATTGGGCCGAGGCGACGCGCCAAAGCCTGATGGACAGCTGGCAGCAGCGGCGGTGCTGCTGTCAGCACGGCGATGATGGGTTTTACCGGCAAGGGTGATGTGAGCACGCCCATTGTATCTCCTCCGCGACAATTTGCATCAATTTTTCTGTATCTTCTCCCAAAATAATACCATGTTCGCCGCGAAAAATCAAAAGTTTTCTGTTTTTAACCGGATTTTCTAAAAAAATCTGCAAAAAAACGTTTTTTTCGCATTTTTAATTTGACATTTGCTAAAAAATGTAGTATAATTTTACGTTATGCTATATTTGCATAAAATTGAGATAGAATCCGCTTGTTTTTCGTTGTTTTCAAACCACGTTAGAAAAACGCTAAAAAATCACTAGCCTCCTTTCCTGGCAGAGAAGAAGGACCAAGGACATCGACATCGACATCGTCATCGTCATCGTCATCGCTAATGGCGTTGCTGGCCCTGGTTCAACAACGTTTTCGTCACAGAGGTAGCTAAACAACCGCTAGGAAATACGAAAAATGAAAAAACGCCTCTCTTTCGCCAAAACAGACGTTCGCACGCCCCTCCCAAATTTGATTGAGACACAGCAGCGCGCCTATGCAAATTTTTTGCAGCGCGATACGCAGCCCCAACACCGCGCCGATAGCGGCTTGCAAGCTGTCTTCCAAGAAGTGTTTCCTATCGCCGATTTCAGCGAGGTGTCGCGTCTCGAATTCGTGTATTATCGACTCGGCGAGCCCAAATACACACTTGACGAGTGTCTCGCTAGAGGTGTCACCTATCAGGTATCCCTCACCGCGCGCCTCCGGCTCATCGTCTGTGAGAAGGATACCGAGGACGACGAACCGCACATCATCGATATCCGCGAGTCCGATGTCTATTTCGGCGAAGTCCCGTTGATGACAGAGAACGCCTCCTTCATCATCAACGGCAGCGAACGCGTCATCGTCAACCAATTGCACCGTTCCCCCGGTGTGATTTTTATGGATAAGGTGCTCCCGAGCGGACAACGCTCGCACACCGCCCAGATCATCCCTTACCGCGGCTCCTGGGTGGAATTTGAGACGGACTCGAAGGACCAGCTCTATGTCCGCTTAAATAAGCGCAAGAAAATACCTGCTTCCGTGCTCCTCCGCGCGCTCGGATGGGGAACGGATGCCGATATCTTGAAACTGTTCGCTGAGCCGACGCGCGTCGTGCTTGCCGGCTGGCGCGTCACCGAAGTGCCTATCCCGGAATGCCCCCTCAGCATAGGCGATTGCCTCACTGCTGCGGAACATCGGAACTACGATGCCAAATATCCGGGCTTCGCAGCAGAACGCTTCTACGAAGTTGTCGATGTCCCTGATGCAGCGTGCCCCGTCGCAGTCGGCGATAGGCTCACACAGAACGAGTGGGCACAGCATCGCAAAACGTGGAAGACGACGACATTTGCACGCGTCTGGCACGTCACGACGCTCTACCGGACAGACTGCCCCTACGCTATCGGCGATATTGTGCCAGATGAAAAGTATAAAAAGGCACTGAAGGCATATCCCGGCATTGAAATCGAACCGTGCTATCGTGTCACCTCCGTTATCGACAAAGGGTGCCCGCTTGAAGAGGGGCAGATGCTCACGTCGCCCGAACGCACCCGCGAACGCCGGAAGTGGAAAGGGTTCACAACCGAACGCCTCCTTCAGGTTACTAACATTCTGAATACAGGCTGTCCTTTGAAAGTAGGCCAAGTCCTCACGCCGACGGAATACACCGAAATGCTTGCAATGCACCGCGGCAACTTCTCGGTGGCGGAACTTGAACCCACAGATATCCACGACACGCTCGGCAGCGTCTGTGCCGAACCTATTGTCGAACCGAGAACCGGGGAACTGCTCGTAACAGCGAATACTCTGCTCACTGAGACAGAAGTTGAACGTCTCCGCGATGCTGGTATCGAGACACTTACCGTCCTTGCACCGGAAGATGCCAAAGCCCTCCGATTCTTACGGAATACACTGGAACGCGATAAAGAGGCGGACTACCCGCCAAGCGTAAACGCTACTGGACGGCAGAGCGAAACGCCGATTCAGGACGCTGCACTTATCGAGATTCACAAAATCCTCCGCCCGGGGGAACCTGCTACCGTTGAGGCGGCGCAGCGGCAGCTGACGTGGCACTTCTTTGACCCGCATCGCTACGACTTAGGCACTGTCGGCCGTTACAAAATCAACGAGAAACTCGGACATCTCGCCATCTATGGCGAACGGCCAGATGAGAAATTCCGCGCGCTCCGCCCGGAGGACATCGCGGCGACGCTGCGGCACCTCCTTGATGTCCAAAACGGCCTCGTGCCCAAGGACGACTTGGACCACCTCGGCAACCGCCGCGTGCGGGTTATCGGAGAATTGCTCGAAAACCAATTCGGCATCGGCTTATTCCAGATTCGGCGTGCAACGCGAGAACGTATCTCCTCAGCGGATATGCGCACCTGCGTGCCGACAGCCCTGATTAACCCGAAGCCGCTGATGGTTTCTCTCCGCGAGTTCTTCGGTTCAAACCAGTTGTCGCAGTTCATGCAGCAGGTAAACCCGCTTGATGAATTGACGCACAAGCGGCGCATCTCAGCCATCGGGCCCGGTGGACTCTCGCGCGACAGAGCCACCGCTGCTGTTCGCGATGTGCATCACACACACTACGGGCGCGTCTGTCCGTTAGAGACACCGGAAGGCCCCTCTATCGGATTGCTTGTCTCACTGGCGTGTTATGCGCGGATAAATCCGTATGGGTTTATCGAGACACCTTATTACAAGGTGCAGCCCGGCAAACCCTTGGAGGAGCTGAAGATCGAATACCTCACCGCGAATAGGGAGGACCGGGCGTGCATCGCCGCCAAAGCTGCACCCCGCGGGGTGAAAAACGGACATCAGACACGCGACACCGGGATTCATCTGCCTGCGCGGAAAGGCGAAGATATCTTCTCTTTACCGCTAGCCGAGGTGGACTACGTCGGCGTGTCACCCTCGCAGATTGTCGGTGTGTCTGCTGCACTTGTGCCCTTTTTAGAGCATGAAGACGCGAACCGGGCTTTGATGGGCGCGAATCACCAGCGACAGGCAGTGCCGCTCATCACGCCAGAAGCCCCACTTGTCGGCACCGGCATGGAGGTACGCGTCGCCCGGGATTCAGGGGCCCTCGGCATCGCCAAACGCAGCGGCACCGTCGAGAGCGTCTCCGCCGAGGATATCATCATTCATACCGATGAGGCACTTCACGCAGACATCGGCGAACAACACAAGAGTGAGATGGGGTACGACCGGTATCAACTCCACACTTTCAAGCGGAGCAACAGCGGCACGTGCATCCATCAGCGTCCTATCGTTTCTGTCGGCGATAAAGTGGCGGCAGGCGATGTCATCGCCGATGGTACTTCCACCGAGGAAGGCGAACTCGCGCTTGGCCGGAACGTCTTGTGCGCCTATATGCCGTGGGGTGGGCATAACTACGAGGATTCCATCCTCATTAGTGATACGCTTGTGCAAAATGCTACCTTTAGTTCCATCCATATCGAGGAATTTGAGGTGGAGGCGCGAGAGACGAAGATGGGCCCGGAAGAAATTACGCGCGATATCCCCGATATGAGCGACCAACGGCTCTCGCAGCTGGACGAAGAGGGTATCATCCGTGTCGGGAGCCTTGTTGGCGCGGGTAGCATCCTCGTCGGTAAGATTACGCCGAAAGGCGAAAGCGATTACGGACCGGAGGAAAAACTGCTGCACGTCATCTTCGGTGAAAAGGTGCGCGAAGTCCGAGACGCTTCGACTTATGTCAAACCCGGCATTGAAGGCATCGTGATTGACGTGAAAGTCTTCACAAGAAAACAGGAGCCAACCCGGAAGCCTGGGCCGCAGAGCTTCGCTGACGCAGACCAGCTCCGATACGACGCAAAGCGGAAGGAGATAGACGAAACCTACCAGGCGCATCTTCGTGCTATTCGCCGGCGGCGGGATGAGGAAATTCGGAACACCCTCATCGGATGCGAATTGGCGGAACCTATTTTCGAGAGTCTCGTCACCGAAGCGGCCCTCTTACGCGCCAATGATGGCGACGATGACGCAGTACCCGATGTCACCTTCAAACCGCTTGCAGAAGCCGGCGACTTAGTGACAGGGGAACTCCTCCAGACACCCGGCGTTGTCCTCAGCGATATCCGCGTCGCCGATTTGAAGGCGATGAGTTACATCCAGCGCGTTGAGGAAATCGCTGATGAGCGCATCGCGGCCTACACCGAAGAGAAAGCGATGTCGCTCAAGCAGATGGAACTCGGCGATGAACTCAAACAAGGCGTGATTAAACTTGTCAAAGTCTATGTCGCTACCACACGCCACATTTCCATCGGCGATAAGATGGCCGGCCGCTACGGCAACAAAGGCGTGGTGGCAGAGATTTTGCCGAAAGAGGATATGCCCTACCTGCCCGATGGCACGCCGGTAGATATCGTGCTGAATCCGCTGGGCGTGCCATCGCGCATGAATGTGGGGCAGATTCTTGAGATTCACCTCGGATGGGCGTGCCATGAATTGGGCATCTACGCCGAGTCCCCCGTTTTTGACGGCGCGACTGAGCAGGAAATCTTCGGGCAACTCGCGAAGACGCACCTGCCCGAGCGTAGCAAACAGACCGGGAAAAGCATCCTTTACGATGGCAGAACGGGTGAACCCTTCGGCCAGGAGGTTACGGTGGGATATGTTTATTTCCTCAAACTGAACCACCTCGTTGCCGACAAGATGCACGCCCGTTCAACTGGCCCTTACTCGCTTGTTACGCAGCAGCCGTTAGGCGGCAAGGCGCAGCACGGCGGGCAGCGGCTGGGTGAGATGGAGGTGTGGGCATTGGAGGCCTACGGCGCAGCGCACACCCTCCAGGAAATGCTCACGCTCAAATCCGACGATTTCAGGGGCAGAGCGAAAATTTACGAGGCGGTGGTAAAGGGACGCAACCCTGAAACCCCCGGCACGCCGGAGTCTTTCAACGTTCTTGTGCGCGAGCTCCAGGGGCTCGGCCTCAGCGTCTCCCTGAACCCGCCTGAAGAAAAGTAATCCGTGTCAGGTGCCCGTAGTAGTCCTCGGTAGGCGCGGTTTGAGACTGCGCCGCCGGGCTGCGGTTCGTAGGGCGAGGGCCGTTATGCCGCAACGCTGCAGCCATCGCCCCCGACTGGCAGGGCGGATGGCTCTATCCGTCTATCGCCCGCGGAAAAAATTACCCGTTCTAGGCGTGTAAGGGCGGATGGTTCTATCCGTCCATCGCCCGCGGAAAAAAATTCTTAATCTTCATCTAGGCCGTTAATGGCTATAGGAGAAAATCCGCAATGGCAACACCTTTTGACAGTATCTCCATCAAAATCGCATCACCCGACGAAATCAAAGCGTTGGCGAAGCGCACTTGCTGCAAACGTAGAAGCAGCACCGTCGCTCCTGACGAACCCTTTACCTGTCCAGAAATGCACACTTGCAACTGCGGGGTGGTGAAGAAAGCCGAGACGATTAACTACCGTTCCTTCCGTCCCGAACTCGAGGGCCTCTTTTGTGAAGCCATCTTCGGGCCGTCTAAGGATTGGGAGTGTAACTGCGGGAAATATAAGCGGATCAAGCACAAAGGCGTTATCTGCGACCGGTGCGGCGTGGAAGTTACGCGCCAGCACGTGCGCCGGGAACGGATGGGCTATATCCAACTTGCATCCCCCGTCTCGCATATCTGGTTTTTCAAGGGTGTCCCCTCGCGCATCGGCGCGTTCTGCGAGCTCCCTGCACGGCAGATTGAACGCGTGCTCTACTTTGAAGCGTTTATTGTCACCGAAGTGGACGAGGAACTCCAGCAGCAAGGCATTCTCAAACCGAACCGCCTCCTCACGGAGGTAGAATACGATACCCTCAAACGCCAATATCGCGGGCGATTTAAAGCCGGTGCTGGTGCTGAAGTTATCGCCGAACACCTCGCCCAGATCGACCTCGAGGCAGAGCGTACGAAACTCGCCGAGGAGCTTGAGGAAACGCGGAGCCACCAGAAAAAGGTGAAACTCGCGAAGCAGATCAAACTGATGGAGGATTTTATCGCCTCCGGACAGCGGCCCGAGTGGATGATTATGGATGTGCTGCCTGTCATTCCGCCGGATCTGCGGCCCCTTGTCACGTTAGACGGTGGCCGGTTCGCCACCAGCGATTTGAACGATTTGTACCGGCGGCTTATCCATCGGAACAACCGCCTGCATAAACTCATCCAGATCCGTTCGCCGGAGATAATTTTACGCAACGAGAAACGGATGCTCCAGGAAGCTGTCGATGCGTTCTTTGACAATGGCCGGCACGGGAGAAAGGTGACGGGTCCGGGCAATCGTGAGTTAAAATCGCTCTCGCATGTCCTGAAAGGGAAAGTCGGTCGGTTCCGCCAGAACCTTCTCGGCAAACGCGTGGACTACTCCGGGCGGAGCGTCATCGTTGTCGGTCCTGAGTTAGAACTCCACCAATGCGGTATCCCGAAACGGATGGCGGTGGAATTGTTCAAGCCGTTTATTATTGAGCGGTTGCAAGCGTATGGTTTCAGCGGTACTATCAAACGGGCCAAGGCTTTCGTGGAGCATCTCGACCCGAGTAGTCCGGTTTGGGATGTGCTGGAAGAAGTTATCCAAGACCATCCTGTGTTGCTGAACCGGCCGCCGACGTTGCATCGGTTGGGCATTCAGGCGTTCATGCCGGTTTTGGTTGAAGGCAAATCCATCAGGATTCCGCCGCTTGTCTGCAAAGCGTTCAATGCGGATTTTGACGGCGACCAGATGGCAGTGCATGTGCCGTTAACCGCCGAGGCGCAGGCAGAAGCGAAGCTGCTGATGCTCAGCAGCCACAACATCTTGAAGCCTTCTCACGGCGGGCCGATTGCTGTTCCAGAACTTGATATGGTGCTTGGGCCGAGTTACCTGACGAAAACGCTGCCAACCCACGCTGCGGATGCGGAATTGCTCCACAAGGCATACACGGCTAGAAACGGTGATGCGTCCCTGTTCGCGGAGCTCCGCGCCAAGCCGTGGTATTACCGTCGCTACACGCACCCGGCCGAAGTCATAGCCGCGCATGGCGCCGAGCAGCTCAAATTGCACGACAGCGTCCAGTTGTTCTTTGAAGGGAAAGCACCGATTCTCACCACTGTCGGCAGAGTTATTTTTAACGAGGTGCTGCCGGCTGAGTTGGAGTGGGCGGATGCCGCTTCTGGGCAGCAACTGCCGTTTTTCAACGATGAAGCAGGCGGCAGGAAATTATCTGCTATCGTGGAAACCTGTTTCAACGAACTGGGTACGCAAGCGACAGTGGCGGTTTTGGACAAGGTCCAAAAATTGGCGTTTGAATATGCAACGCTGAGCGGCATTTCGCCTGGCATCATCGACTACATTACGCCTTCAGGCCGGGAGGCCCTGCTTGAACGAACACAGAAGGCGATCGATGCGCTTCTCAATGCTCCCGCTGCAACCGCCGATACGGAAGAACTCGAGAACGAGCAGATCCGCTTGTGGTTTAAGGCGCTCAACGAGATGGAAGACATTATGTTCGCCACGCTGCCCGAATTGGAGACGCACCTGGTTGAACGTGGGAATGCCATTGAACTCCTGAAGGCGAACTCAGCGGCTGAGTTATCCGAGTACTTCAGCAAGCATGGTGGGCTTGTCGAAGGTTTCAGTCCTGTGCATATCATGGCGGATAGCGGTGCGCGGGCCCGGAAGAATCCGTTCATGCAAATCAGTGCGATTATCGGCCTGAAAGCGAAGCAGAGCGGTGAAATTTTGCTGCCGCCAATTACCACCTCTTATCGCGATGGCTTAGACGTAATCGACTATTTCAACTCCACCTATGGTTCCCGAAAAGGGTTGGTTGACACGGCGATGCGGACAGCAGCCTCAGGTTACCTGACGCGCAAATTGGTAGATGTTGCGCAAGACGTGCGCGTTACGGCAGAGGACTGCGGCACGTTCCACGGCATTAAGAAATTTGCCACCGAAGGCGGAGAACTCGGTTTTAAAATTACGGGTCGGACAGCTACTGAAGACATCCTACATCCTGTCACCGACGAACTGCTTGTCGCTGCAGATGCCATCATCACTCCAGCGGCCGCGCAGCGGATTGAAGAGAGTGGGATAAAAAAGGTCAGCGTCCGTTCCGTGCTCACGTGCGAAACAGAGGAGGGTGCGTGCGCGAAATGCTACGGGTACGATTTGACGACGAACCTCCGCGTCTCTGTCGGCGAGGCGATCGGGATTATCGCCGCGCAATCCATTGGTGAACCGGGTACGCAACTCACGATGCGGACGTTCCACACCGGCGGTGCAGTAGAGGAAGTCTCCGATGCCCGCCAGCGCAAAATTCTTGCCAAAGCGAGCGGCACCGTCCGCTTCCGGGATTTCCACCCCGGCATCACCGTCCGCAAGGAAGGCGAACTCTGGATATCCACGGGCCCCGGGATTTCCCCAGTAAAGCACCCCGATGCCACTGCAGCATCGGAAGAAGGCGGTTCCACAAGTCCCAATAGCCTGTCGAACGCCGGAAACCGTGCGAACCTCGACGCGCCAGCCTACAAAGTCACGCGCGTCACGCATCCGAAGTGCCACTTGAACGTAGATGAGCTGCTGAGCGAGAAGCAATTCTCCGAAAACGCGCAACGTTACAAAGGTTTTGATACTGAGGCATGGCAGCATCGGGTAACCGCTGTTCACGAGAAAGATTGCCACTTGCAAGTCGGCGACCGGCTTTCTGCTGCACAGTGGCATCAAGCGAGAATCACCTACGGTCTGCCTCGCTTTGCAACCGAAAAACGCGAGATAGCGGATGTCCAGCTTGCTGCTGTCAACGTTCGCCCCGGGGACCTGCTTACCGAAGCAGAAATCGGGGAGCACAAGGCAGAGATTCGGAACGGCTTTGATGGCGAATGGTGTTACCGTATCCCGGAAACCGGCGAGATTTTCGAGTCGGTTGAAGAATTGGTGCCCAGTTCGGAAACGGCTGTGGAGTCGCTTGAAGATATAGCGGAGACAGCGATGCCGGTAGACACGTCACCTGCAATGGCGGGAGACCTGGTTTCTGCTGATACATCCCTTGCGGAAGGCACGCCTTTTGAACGCGTTTACCGTATCACCGAGAGCGCGCACCCGGACTTCCCTTATGAAATCGGACAGATAGTTGCCGCAGGGGAGATTTCCCCGTGGTTTACGCCTTTCGAGGAAGCCCCGAACCCTGTCTACGTTATCGACGCAAACGCCCCGCTGCACGCCGGCGAAATGCTGACGCGCTATGCTTACGAAGAAGCGTGTGCCAACTATCGGCCCTTTGAATCCGAGAGAGTCTCGGAAGTGTTGCACCACGTCACGGCAGTGCATCATCGTGACTGCCCGTTGAAACCGGGTCAGGATTTAACGACAACGGATAAAGACGCAATGCTTGCACGCTGGATGGGTTTTGATGTCCAGAAGTTGCGGCATCGCGTCACCTATATCCATCATCCCGAATGCACACTTGCCCCTGGCACTTTGATGAGCGATGTCGAGGCAAAAAAGGGGCGGAATCAATTCCGTGGCATTGAAGCCCACGTTGGTTCGCTTGAAGCCACGCGCCTCAATCGCATCGCCGCCGTTCATTGCTCGGGCAGCCCTTTGCAGAAGGGTGAACTGATGACACCCAAGGAGGCATCGGCATACCGCCGGAAGTTCAAAGCGTTTGATGTCGAACACTCCTACGATGTGCCCGAAGGGCACTACTCTCGCGTCACCGAAGCGAAGCCTGGGTTCACCGCAGAAGCGTTAACAGGGCCCGCTTTTACCGGGAAGGGCTCCAAGCACGTCTGGCGCGTTACCGAAGTTTTCCATTCCGCCTGCAAACTGGAGGTTGGACAGGATATTTCCAACGCCGCCTACAAGAAAGCGCAAAAGGACTCTCCAGGCGTTAAGCCGGGCGATATCCTAACGCAGGCGGAATTGGAAACGTGGCAACCCTTAGCTGCCGAACCTGTCCAGCGACTCACCGAAGCGGAGTATCAGGCGCGACGCAAAATGGAGACGCGAGACAAAACGCGGCGCAAAACGGAACCGACGATTAAGGATAAGGGCATCCCCCGACATCGCGTGCTTGCTGTCTATCACCCAGGACTCCCCGTTGAAAGCGGCGACGAACTCACGGATAAGGAGTACAAGAAACTCCAACAGAAATTCAAAGGGTTCGACGTTGAACCCCTCTTTGGAGTCATTCCGGACGAACCAGAAGTGGCGGCAATTGGGCTTCCAGAAGACGCGTCAACCGATGCGAAGGCCGATGCGAAGGCCGATGCGAAGGCCGACTTCACTGTGGTAGCGCGCTATAAGCACGTCGTTGACAATTTAGAGCGCCCTGTCTCGCTGTGGGAGAAGCCGCGCCTCGTGAAATTCTGGCAGGTTAAGGCAGTTCTCAACCCAGAGTGCGGCATGACAGTCGAACAGAATCTTTCTGAAACCGACTATCAGGCCGCCTGCGAGAAGTATCAGGTCTACGTCGACGAACCGAAGACGCAGTTTCCCTTTGATAGGGCCGAAATCCTCACCGCGGCGGCCTACCGTGCCCTCCGGAAGTATACCGTTACGGCTGTGCATCACCCGAATTGTCCGTATAAGGTAGGGGACGAATTATCCGAAGTCGAATACCAAAGCGCGTTCGACCACTACCCCGGATTTGATACCGATGAACCTGCACTGCGGATGCACATTGAGGTAGAGACGGCCGATGGGCATCGGGTGCCGCATCTCATCACCGCCGGTTACTCCTTCTCTGTCAAAGAGGGCGAGCCTATCAAAGTGGAACAAACCCTTGCCGAACTCCATGAAAAGACTGCGAACATGGACATCGTTGCAGGGATTCCGCGCGTGACAGACCTTTTTGAGGCGCGTCGTCCAAAACGTGAGGACGCGGCAGAAATCGCTGAGATTGAGGGATTCATTGAGTCCGCTGGCACCAAAGCGGGTGTGCCGACATACCGTATCGTTGATGAAGGGCACGAAAGCCGCCTCTACGCCATTCCTGACGAAAAACGACGCGTCACCGAAGGCGACCGGGTTGAGGCGGGGCAACCGCTCACCGATGGATACCTCAACCCGCACGATATCCTCAGAATCGGGCGTGTCTTCATTGAAGATGTGGCCATTGAAGGCGAGGAAGCAGTCTGGACATACCTCGTTGAGGAAATCCAAAAGGTTTACGGCGGACGGGCCATCAACGACAAGCACCTCGAGACCATCGTCAAACAAATGTTGACGAAGGTGCGCGTGCTTGAACCCGGCGATACGCCCTTCCACGAGAACGGTGAGGTGCCACGCTGGAAATTCGCCCAAGTCAACGCGCTGGTTACCGATGCAGGCGGGGAACCCGCTACCGGCGAACCCATTCTGCAAGGCATTAGCCGCGCCTCACTCAGCACAGAGAGTTTCATCTCCGCCGCCTCGTTCCAGCAGACGACGAAGGTGCTGACAGATGCCGCTGTCAAGGGACAGACAGACAAGCTCTTCGGGTTGAAGGAGAACGTCATCCTCGGCCGGCTCATCCCTGCAGGAAGTGGGTTTGACGATTTCCAGAATCTGGCAATCACGGAGGTTGACACCGACGAACCCGTGGAGACACCGGGTCCCTAAGTCCAGCTCGCCTGAGTTGGACCGGTCTCGGGTGCCGTTGCGCGAGGCTTTGTTCCGTGCAACGGCACCCGTAGGCGCGCTTACAACGCGCGCCTACAACTCTAATACTAAATTCACCTGAGTCGTTAGGGCTTGCAACCCTCCGATGTTAGTGACATCGGGAGCCCGATGCTGATCTGGGAAGAGCTCAGATGATCCCGCACAAGAGGTCTCCCATGCTCAAACTCCCTGAACTTAACAGTTTACATTACGATGATTGCCTCGAAGTGCTGCAACAGTGGCCCGATGAAACCATCGACACCTGCTATCTCGATCCGCCGTTTAACAGCAACGCCAAATATCATCAACTTTACGAAACCAGCGAGGACAATCGCGGCACACGCGACGCACAACTCCAAGCCTTTAATGACTCCTGGCGATGGAATGCCACTGCCGCCGAGCGCGTCGCTAATCTGCTCGATGCACCCGCGCATCCCGCGCATCGGGTGATAGAAGCGTTTGCCAAATGGCCGGGCGAAGGCGGCATGCTCGCCTATCTCAGCTACATGGCGGAACGCATTGCTGTGCTGCATCGGTTGCTCAAACCGACAGGCAGCGTCTACCTCCACTGCGATGCGACAGCGGCGCATCCCCTCAAGTTGCTCATGGATTGCATCTTTGGACCGGAAAATTTTCGCCGTGAGATTGTGTGGCAAATGAAATCACGTTCGGGTTTCAAAAGCCGAGCATCAAATTGGATTCGGGACCACGACACTATCCTCTATTACGTCAAATCGGACCGGGCGACGTTCAACAAGCAGTTTGAACCCTATTCAGCGGAATATATGGCGCGCAGCTTCACGCAAACAGACGAGGACGGCCGGCGGTATCGTCAACGCGGCAATAGACGCTACTATGAAGATGAAGGCGGCATCCCCTACGGCGATGTATGGGATGACATCCACTCCTTTCAGACTGCCACGCGGAGCCGAGAATATCTTGGATATCCTACTCAGAAGCCGTTGAAACTTTTGGAACGCATCATTCTGGCTTCCACTAATGAAGGCGACATCGTGCTGGATCCCTTCTGTGGGTGTGGTACCACAATCGCCGCTGCGGATAAATTGAACCGCAAATGGATAGGCATCGACATCTCGCCGCATGCATTGGAAGTCATCAAGTTAAACCGCTTTCCGGGGAGAGCCATTCCGACGAGTGGTATTCCAGCCGATTTTGCAGCAGCGGCGCAGTTGGCCAGGGAAAATCCACGTCACTTTGAGGTCTGGGCATTGAATTGTGCCTCACAAGGGTTCGCGCCGAACGATATCCAAACCGGCGATGGCGGCATCGATGGCAGAGGCCACACGCTCCTGCAGCCCGATGACAGCGGCTCCAAACTGGTGCTCGCGCAAGTCAAAGGTGGGAGATTCCACTTGAGCCAACTTCGCGATTTCTTATGGACATTGGAACGGGAGAAGGCGGCGATGGGGATATTCATCGCGTTGAACCCTGTCACATCACGGCACGCGCAGGCGGAACTCCTGCGGCTCGGCACCGTCACCGTGGGAACAGAGACGTATCCCCGCGTGCAACCCTGGTCGCTCCAAGCGCATTTTGAAGGTAAGCGGCTGCGGCTGCCGGATATGAAAAATCCTTACACCGGCAAACCGCTACAACCGACGCTGCAGTTGATTTTATAGGGAAAATGTTCACGGCATGGCGAGGGGAACCCTCGCCATGATTCCATCGGCGGGATACTACAAGTTCGGCTTCGTCATCTCCGCTGGCACGACATGCGTGTCAAATTCGGCGGCGGTTAATACTTCCAGCGCGACGGCTGCCTCCCTGAGGGTGCAGCCGTGTTCATGCGCATACTGTGCGACTTTCGCAGCACTATCATAGCCGATATGCGGTGCGAGGGCCGTCACCAACATGAGCGATTCGGAGAGATGCTGTGCGATCTTTTCTCGGTTCGGCACGATGCCTTCAACGCAATTCTTTCGGAAAGAGTCGCCTGCGTCGCCGAGGAGCTGGATGGATTGCAAGGCGTTATAGGCGATAACCGGCATGAAGACATTGAGTTGCAACGCGCCGCTTGCATTCGCAAACGTTAGCGTGGTATCGTTGCCCATTACTTGCGCGCACACCATCGTCACTGCCTCACACTGCGTTGGGTTGACTTTGCCGGGCATAATGGAGCTCCCCGGCTCATTCGGCGGGAGCTGCAACTCTCCGAGCCCACACCGGGGGCCGGACCCCAGCCAGCGGATGTCGTTCGCAATTTTAAAGAGCGCGGTGGCGAGAGTCTTCAAAGCGGCACTTGCATTGAGAACAGCATCCCTGCAGGCAAGTGCTTCAAACGCATTCGGGGCGCGCTTGAGTGGATACCCTGTCGTCGCCGCCAACTGTGCAACCACCTTCGCTGTATAATCGGGATGCGTATTGAGCCCGGTGCCGACGGCCGTGCCGCCGATGGGCAGTTCGCAGAGTCCGGGCAATGCCGCTTCAATGCGGGCTTCGGCGGCTGTAAGTTGTTGGGTATAGGCACTGAACTCTTGCCCGAGCGTGAGCGGTGTCGCGTCCATCAAATGCGTCCTGCCGATTTTGACAATATCGGCGAAGAGAGCGGCTTTATCAGAGAACGCCTCGCGCAGTGCGGCGAGCCGCGGTAAGAGATGCTCCCGAATCTGCCGAATCATCGCAAGATGGATGGCCGTCGGGAACACATCGTTCGTCGATTGGGATTTATTGACGTGATCATTCGGATGAACGGGGTGCTTGCTGCCTATCTCACCCCCGAGCATCTCAATCGCACGGTTGGCGATGACTTCGTTGACATTCATGTTCGTCTGCGTGCCGCTGCCGGTCTGCCAGATGGGCAGAGGGAAGTGTGCGTCTAGCGTGCCATCAATCACCTCTTGTGCAGCGGCACCGATAGTCTCGGCGAGGTGCGGTTCAAGCAGACCGAGGGCGGCATTGACATGCGCGACCGTCTGTTTAATTGTGCCGAGGGCCCATAAAGCGGGGCGCGGTATTCGTTCATCACCGATGTGAAAATTCTGGCGCGCGCGCTGCGTCTGCGCACCCCAATATTTATCGGAGGGCACGTGGAGTGTGCCCATGCTATCTGTTTCAGTTCTCGTCATGTTTTTGTCGTTCGCCATGCGCGGATCAACTCCTCTAGGGATAAGATGGTTGTCTTCTCAGGCCGTCTTGACGTTGTCAAGTCTTGCATGTCTGTTACTTCATTTAGCATTGCGAGGAACAAACCCCGCCCTACGTTGTGACAACTCATTTGAATTATAGCAGATTTTACCCTATTCAGATGAATATTGCAAAGAAAAACTTGACAAACCCCAAACAGATAGGGTATAATAGCATTAAAGTTAACAACTCTCGTAAGGACATCTATTGCAAGTGCAGTTTCCGTTAGCAAATCCTTATTTGACGCACGCGTTGACGGCACCTTCACCTCAGAGTTATCGTGAGGCGCGGTGGCGCGAGCGCGGCTATCATCCCGCTCTTCGGCCGATATCGCCGGACAGCGAGGCAGGCACGCTCATTGGACAGATGGGCTGGGTAGGCGCGCACGCACACGCACATCACTACCTCTGGGCATCCGCCGGCAACATGGGCGCGATGTTAGCGGTACCGGCCGACGCGGCATGCCTCATCCCGTATGACGCGGCACCGCGCTACCCGCTACCCCCACAGATTGTCGTCCCCGGACTCGCGGGGAAACACGTGCTCCTCACCAAATCCGGCGCGCGACTCGACATGATAGCAGCGGAACATCCCGCGCTCAATTTAACGGTAATTGAAGTGGAACCAGACGGCACCCACTACCGCATGCGTCTTGGCACACCGACAGCGGCAGACTTAACGCAAACCAGCGCAGCCGCACCGAAGCCGACGAGTGAGATGTTCCACTACCTCCTCATTTTTGAGCGGCTGGTGGACACCCCCGGCTTCACCGCGCTCGTCCACTTGCAACCGAAGTTCTTGAACCTTATCTCGCGCACCGCGCATGGGCATCCCGACCGGTTTTACGCCTTTCTCCGCGGCTATGAACCGGAAACGCCCATTATCTACGACGCGTCCGGCGGCATCGGATTTGTGCAAGAGCGTGCACCCGGCATCCCCGAACTCTCTTACGAGAGCCTGCGGTTGTTCGAGAACGCGCCCAATTCGCCGCGCCACATCCTGTATTGGGTAGGACATGGCACCTTCTCACGTGGTGCAGACTTGCTTGATGCCTACAAGCACGCGGAGTATTTTGAAGCCGCCGCCCGAATGGCATGGGAGGCGAATCAACAGAACATCGACGCGCAGGCGTATACGGAGGAGATTGTCAGCTGTATCCTGCGCGAATTTGCAGCGAATCGCATTGAAACAGACGCGGGGGGACACCGCGACACCGGGACAGAAATTCTCGATACCGAAACGGAACCCCCCGAAAATCTCTATAATTATCCGTAGAGGAATTGAACCATGCAAACACCCAGCACTCCGCAATCGCAGGCGACTGAGACGCAGCAGGAACCCGCATCTCGGCAGCAGGAAATCGAATCTTACCTGCGCGAAAGCATCATCGGTAGTTATATCCGCAGTGTTAACAAACGGCTGCGCGCGCTCAGCCGCGAGGTAGAAGAGAGCGAAAAGCGCGCCGACGAAAAACTGGCCGCGCTCGAAAAACAGGTCCTCGCCGAAGTCGAAGCACTCAAAGCGGAAATTCGGAAACTCCCGCAGGGGATTGAGGCACTGATTGATGCGCGCATCGATGCGCGGCTCAACGGCATTACGCATCAGGGCGAAGACGACTTGCAGAAGTTGTCCACCCTCATCAACGAGTTCGCCCGCGAGTTCCAAACGCAAATCGACCGGCTCAGCACTGAGACGCAGCGAATGCGCGAGCAGACGCATCGCAACCACGAGGCACTCCGCGCAGACCTGGCTGCCGAAACTGAGACACTTGACATCGGCAAAGTAGACCGGCTTACGCTCGCCGATGCGCTTATTATTCTCGGCACGCAGCTCAAAGAAGAACATCTGAGTGACATCGATCTTGACGAAGTCCTCGCACTCCCAGAAGAGCCCGAAGCGTAACGGAGGCACCCCATGCGCCATTTTCTGTCTTTCGCACTGCGTCGTTCCGCTGCTGCTGTGCAGAGAAGGTTGACTTACCAGGCTGTCTTGACGTTGTCAAGCCTTACGTTTGTATGCTTATGCCCCGCCGCCATCGCCGAGGAGATAACCGTTCTCGCTGTCGGTGACATCACCGTCGGGGCGCGGTTGACACCGTTGATTGAAACCGAAGGTGCGCGCGTCTTCTTTGAAGGTACTACGCCCCTCATTCAATCCGCTGACATCGCCACCGCGTCGCTCAACACCAGCATCTCGGAGAGAGGTGAACCGCGCCCTGGTATCAAGCATCCTTTTCGCGCTGCACCCGGGCTTGGCCGCGCCCTCGCGAATGCAGGGTTTGATGCTGTCTCCCTTGCCACGCCGCACCTCATGGACTTCGGCTTGGAAGCACTCCAAGACACCCTCGCCGAACTCAAGGGGTTCAACGTCAAACCGATAGGTGCCGGGCTGACAGCAGCTGCAGCGCGGCGGCCGGCGTGGGTTTCTATCAAAGGCACCGAAAAACAGGTGGCGTTGTTCGCCTATTACCGGCAGACTGACTTTGCGCGGTATACGGCAGACCCGGTCGCGTATGCCGTTTACAGCGACATGGTAAACGCTGTTGCGCAGGCACGCCAAAACGCCGAACGCATCATCGTCTGGCTGCACTGGGGTACCGCCTCCCCCGATGCGACGCAACGCGAATCTGCCCTCGGCCGGCAACAACTCTTCGCCCACGCGCTCATTGACGCAGGTGCCGATATGGTGCTCTGCCAACAGCTGCATACCCTCGGTGGGATAGAACTCTATCAGGGAAAACCTATTGTCTATAGCCTCGCTGATTTCATCTACGACGTTTACGACAAACAGCACACGCACCTTGTCATCCCCAAGGCGACGTGGACGGACGGCGTGCTGGCATCCATTGAGTTAATTCCGATTGTGACAGAGACACCGCACGCCACCTATCAACCGCAACCGCTCCACGGCGAGGTAGCCATCGAGACGTTGCGTGCCTATCAGCAGCGGTGCGCGCAGTTCAACACGGAGGTATCCCTTGAAGGTGAACGTGGATGGATTCGGCCCTGACACTTTTCAGCGCGGTCTCACGCCCAAGGTGCTTGTTGTCGCTCTCATCCTGATACCGCTTAACGTTTTCTGGATTATTCAACTGGAGGTAGTCCGCTATACACACCCGACCCTCATCCATCCGCTGTCAAACGTCATTTTTATCATCTTTTGGCTGATGGTGCTGAGCGCGATGATAGGCAAACTCTCAAAGCGGTTTTTTGTATGGATGGCCGGGGTGCCGGTTTTCTCACGGCACCTCTCCAGGGTTCAGCGCATTTCCGGTGCGGCCCAGACGAAATACCTCTCGGGTGCCGAATTGCTCACGCTCTACGTCATCTTGTGCATCGTCTCCTCGCTCTGCTCGCACGATATGATGGAGATTCTCGTCACGATTCTGGGGCATCCGTTTCGGTTTGCCACCGCCGAGAACGAATGGGCGCAGCTCTTTTGGAAAGAGCTGCCGCCCTGGCTCACCGTGCAGGATGCCCGCGTCCTACACGGCTATTACGAAGGGAATTCCACCCTTTACGAAAAGGCACATCTTCGCGCGTGGGCGGGGCCCGCCGCGTGGTGGACGCTCTTTATCCTCGTGTTGATGGGTGTCATGCTGTGCATCAACACTTTCGTCCGGCTCCAATGGACAGAGCGCGAGCGGCTGACGTATCCGATTATCCAACTGCCCCTCGCGATGACAGATACACAGACAGGCTTTTTTCAAAACAAATTAATGTGGGTAGGCTTCAGCATCGCCGCGGGAATTAGCATCGTGAATCTGCTCAACTCCATTTACCCGGCGGTGCCTTACCTGCCCGTCAAACGGCAGAACATACATCACTATTTTACGGGCAGACCCTGGGATGCGATGGGCGGCGTGCGGCTCTCGTTTTATCCGTTCGCCATTGGCATCAGCTATCTCATTCCGCTTGATTTGCTGTTTTCATGCTGGGTATTCTATTGGCTCTATAAGTTTCAACTCATGGGAGGAAGCATTCTCGGCGTGCGAAACCTGCCCGGCTTTCCGTACGCCGATGCACAAGCCTTCGGCGCGTATCTCGCCCTCTTGGGCAGTGCCGCGTGGGTAGGGCGCGCGCATCTCAAACGTATTCTTGCTGGCATCCGAGAGGGTGGCGCGGACATGCAGCGCGAACCGATGCCCTATCGCCTCGCCGCTCTCGGCAGCGTCGCGGGCATGCTCTTTTTGACGGTATTCTCGTATCAAGCCGGCATGTCGCTCTGGGTGATTCCCCTTTTCTTCGGGATTTACTTTCTGCTCGCGACGATGATTGCCCGGTTACGCGCCGAACTCGGGTTCCTCGTCCATGACTTGCACCGCATCGATGCGCACGGGCTGTTAGTGACAGCCTTCGGCACACAACGGCTGACCCCGGGAACAAAGGCAGTTTTCTCGCTTTACATGTTTTTCAACCGGGCATACCGCGCGCATCCGATGCCGCAACAGTTGGAGGCGTTCAAAATAGCCGAGCGGCGGGACATCAATCCCCGGCACATCGCCGCCGCTATCCTCATCGCAACAGCCGTAGGCGCAGTCAGCGTCTTTTGGCTGCTGCTTGATAGTTATTATCGGCACGGTGCCGAGACGGGTTATTATGGCCCGTGGGCATTGGGATTCGGCAGAGGCGTGTATCGGCAGCTCGAAAACTGGCTCAATTATCCGCAAGGCACGGATGTGCCCGCGCTCGCTTTCATAGGCGGCGGCGGTGCCTTTGCTGTCGGGATGATGGTGCTACGCACCCGATTTTTGTGGTGGCCCCTGCATCCGCTCGGCTATGCGATGGCGAACAGTTGGGGAATGTTCAACCTCTGGAGCTGCCTTTTCGTCGCGTGGATAGCGAAGGCACTGGTGCTGCACCAAGGCGGACTCAAGGCGTATCGACGGACAGTGCCCCTGTTCCTCGGGCTCGCCCTCGGTGACTATCTGTGCGGCAGTCTCTGGAGCATCGGCAGCATTGTGGCCAATACGACGCTCTATCAGTTTTGGCCGTAAAAAACACCTCTGCCGATAAAGCCCAGAGTGATTCAGTCCTCCCTTTCTGTAGTTCGGGCAAGGACAGAAAACGTAAACATCAACAACATCGATGGGACCTGGTAGGAAAACGTCTACGCTTCCCGGCACGTTTGCCGAAAGCCATGCAAAAGGAGAAAAAATGGAAACACTAGAGAGAGAAATATCACAGAACGAACATCGCGAAAACAGCGAACCCAAAGAGAAACCGAACAGGGACTTCCCCATCCTGCCGCTCGATGACCTGGTGGTTTTTCCGTATATGCCGCCAGTGCCGCCGTTTCCGCCGCACCACGTCGCGCTCTCCGGCGACATGGCGAAGGCTGCGCTTGAGGCCTCCATGAAGAGCGAGCGCGGGCTTTGCATCTTCCGCCCGAATCCGGACATCCCGTCTGAGGATATCAAAAATATCACAGCACCAGACCTGAGCCCCATCGGCAGTCTCATCCATATCCTCCGCTATAAGAAAGAGGACGAGGATGTCCTTTTCCTCGCGCACGGACGCGAGCGGGTGGCGATTGAAGAAATTCTCTCCACGGAACCCTTTATCACCGCGCGCGTCGCTGTCGTCAACAGCGAAGCACGCGACAGAGAAGAAGACCTGGGCAAAACCAACATGGAAGTCGAGGCACTCCTCCGCAGCAACGACGAAATGTTCCAGCGGATTGTCTCCATGTCCACCCGCTACCCCGACGAATACGGCAGCCTCACCAAAAACATTGAGCAGCCCGGCCGCTTTGCCGATTACGTCGCCGCTGTGCTTGACTTAAAACCCGCTGATAAGCAGCGGATTTTAGAGGCAGTGTCTGTGACGAAGCGGTTGAACGCGCTGGCTGTCATCCTCGCCCGCGAGCTCGATTTGCACGAATTGGAGAGTAACATCCAAAACCGCGCGCAAGCCGTTATTAACAAAGGGCAACGCGAATACTACCTCCGCGAACAACTCAAAGCTATCCAGACTGAACTCGGCGAGGCAGAAGACCTCGGGCTGGAAATGGAGGAACTCCGGGAGCAACTCCAAAACACCGAGATGCCCGAAAAGGCGAAGCAAACAGCGGAAAAGGAACTCAACCGCCTCACCAAGATGCAGTCCTTCTCCCCTGAATCTACCGTCTCGCGGAATTACCTCGATTGGCTCCTCAATCTGCCGTGGCAGGTGAGCACCGAAGATGCGCTGGAGCTACGCGCTGCGCAAACCGTTCTTGATGAAGACCACTACGGCTTAGAGAAGGTCAAAGAGCGGATTGTCGAGCACCTCGCCGTGCAAATGCTTCGGACTCGTGTAAAGCGTTCGTCGGACACCACCGAGGGAGAGACGGCTGACTTACCGGGCGGTATGGACGTTGTCAAGTCTTCCGGCTCTAGTAACGGTGGCACTGAACGGGGCCTCGCGCCCGAACTGAAAAGCCCCATTTTCTGTTTCGTCGGTCCGCCGGGGGTAGGCAAAACCTCACTCGGCCGCTCCATCGCCCGCGCCATGGACCGGAAGTTCGTCCGCGTGTCCCTAGGTGGTATGCACGATGAAGCAGAAATCCGCGGACACCGTCGCACCTATATCGGTTCAATGCCGGGGCGCATTCTGAAAGGCATCCGCACCGCCGAATCCAACAATCCGGTTTTCATGCTTGATGAGATTGACAAACTCGGCTCTGATTTCCGCGGCGACCCGGGTGCCGCCCTGCTTGAAGTGCTGGACCCGGAGCAGAACCACGCCTTCACCGACAACTACCTTGATGTGCCGTTCGATCTCTCCAACGTGATGTTCATCACTACGGCGAATCAACTTGACACGATTCCCGTTGCGCTGCGCGACCGGATGGAGACGCTAGAGCTCGCCGGCTATACCGCCAACGAGAAACTGCAGATTGCTAAGCAGTATCTTCTGCCGCGCCAGCTTACCGCGAACGGTTTGTCAGCGGCCCAACTGCAGGTAGACGATGCGGCGATTGATACCGTCATCAGCGCGTATACCCGCGAGGCCGGCGTGCGCAACTTGGAGCGCGAACTCGGCACCCTTTGCAGAAAAGTGGCACGCCGCGTCGCCGAAGGCGAAGCGGCGGAGGCCGCGATTCCAGCCGAGAGCCTTCCGGATTACCTCGGCCCTGCGAAGTTCTCTGCCGAGGTTGCCGGGCGTCAGGCGGACATCGGTGTCGCCACCGGGCTCTCTGTCACCCCAGCCGGCGGCGAAATCCTATTTGTGGAAGTCACGATGCATGCGAGGCGCGCGGATGGCAGCGGCACGCTCCGCATCACCGGACAAATCGGCGATGTTATGCAGGAATCCGCACAAACCGCGCTCAGTTACGTCAAATCGCAGGCGGATACACTCCAGTTTGACTCGGGCGTGTTGGATGCCGACATCCACATCCATGTCCCCGCGGGTGCGATTCCCAAGGATGGCCCCTCTGCCGGCATTACAATTGCCACCGCCCTTGCCTCTGTCGCCACAGGCCATTGCATCAGCCCAGAAATCGCGATGACAGGGGAACTTACGCTCCGCGGCAGAGTCTTGCCCATCGGTGGGCTCAAGGAGAAAATCCTCGCCGCCAAACAGGCCGGCATCAAGAAGATTATCGTCCCACGTGAGAACCAAAAACAGTTTGTCGAGATTCCGGAAGAGATTCAATCGGGAATGACGTTCCTCTTCGTGGAACACATCACCGAAGTTTTTAAGGAGATATTCTCATGAAATTCTCTGTATTTCGCAACGCGTTCGCACAGCAACCCTGGTCATTTCAAAGGTGTCTTCCCAGGGCCGTTATCGACGGTGTCAATGGCTACGTTCCGAGGGCTAAGTTTGTGGCTTCCGTTCTCTTGCTGTTCACTGTGACGCTGGCATCCGCGCACGCCAACATCACCGGTGAAACGCCACAGTTCCTCAGAGACATCGCCCCGATTTTGGATAAACAGGGGTGCTCCGCCGGCATGTGTCACGGCAAATTCGGTGGGCAAGGCGGGTTCAACCTCTCCCTGCTCACGCTTAACCCTGAATCCGATTACGAACCGATTGTCCATCACAACCGCGGCAGACGTGTCAACCTGCTCGAACCGGCACGGAGCCTCTTCCTCCTCAAGCCGACCGGACAGGTGCCGCACGAAGGCGGCGTGCGGTTTGAGCCCGGTTCTGATGAGGCGTTAACGATGCTGCGCTGGATACGAGCCGGCGCGCCGTTTCCTGCCGACGCACCGCGCCTCGCGAAACTGGAAATCCACCCGAGCGAGGTGGTGCTGACATCGCCGACAGAAACTGCATCCCTGAAAGTGCTCGCGCACTGGACAGACGGCTCCGTCGAAGATGTCACCGCGCAAGTTGTCTATGAATCGAAGGACCCGGCCATCGCAGAAGTCAACGCAACTGGGGAAGTCGCCCGGCTCCGCTGGGGCGGCACCGCCATCCTCGCGCGCTACCTCGGCGTGGTAACCGCGGCGTTCATCACGCTGCCCCGCGAGGCAATCGTATCCGATGCAGACTTTCCAACGCCTGTCAATTATATCGACGAGCTGGTCTTCACGAAACTGAAGAAACTGAACGTTCAGCCCTCGGTTCTCGCCACCGATACCGAGTTTTTGCGCCGGCTCTATCAGGATACCGTCGGTAGATTACCGACACCGGAAGAAGTCCGCGCGTTTCTTGCCGATACACACCCGGACAAGCGCGCCCGGTGCATCGACAAACTCCTTGATACGTCCGCATGGGTGGATGTCCGCACCTTGGCACTCGCCGATATGCTACGCATCCATCCCCGCGACTTGGGCAACGGCGCGTTCGGCGAACGCGGCGCGACGCTCTTTCACGAGTGGGTGCGCGACACCGTCGCGCAGAATAAACCTTACGATGCAGTCGTTCGGGAACTCATCACGGCGCGGGGCAGCACTTATCAACACGGAGCGACTAACTACTACCGCATCGAGCGGCAACCCGCTGGCAGAGCCGAGACGACGGCACAAGTGTTCCTCGGTATCCGGCTTAGCTGCGCGCGATGTCACAAACACCCGTTTGATAGATGGACAACCGACGATTATTGGAACTTCGCCGCCTTCACTGGAAAAGTCGGCACCCGCGCGGGTGAACTCTACAACGAACAGGTTGTCTACTATAATCCGACGGGACGCGTCATCAATCAGTCCGTGCAGGGCAACCGCGGTGAAGTCGCGCAGCCGACGTTCCTCGCTGGTGCAACGTTGCCTGCAAACTATCAAGGCGATGTGCTACAACGCCTCGCCGAGTGGCTGACCTCGGGTACGAACCCTTACTTCGCTAGAGCCACTGTCAATCGCATCTGGAGCTACTACTTCGGCAGGGGCATCGTTGAACCCGTAGACGACATGCGCGCCACAACGCCGCCAAGTGTGGAGGGGCTCCTCGAAGCACTCGCCGCTGATTTTGTGGAAAGCGGGTTCAGTCCGAAGCATGTCATCCGGCAAATCCTCAATTCGCGAATGTATCAACTCTCCGCCGTGCCGAACGAGACGAATGAATTGGATGACAGGTTCTTCTCGCGGTTCTTCCCACGCCCGATGAACGCGCACACCCTGCTTGATGTGCTCAACGACGTAACTGGCACACAGGAAAAATATGGACGGTATCCGATGGGCACGCGCACTGTGCAACTGCCTCTGCCTGTCAGTTCACGCTTCTTGTCGCTGTTTGGCCGTTCCGAGCGGGAGTTCCTGGGTGACTTATCCTCGAAACTGGAACCGACGCTGACGCAGGCCCTCCATCTCATCAACGCACCTTATGTGCAGAAAAAGTTGCGTCATCGGGACGGAGCCCTCACTCGCCTGTTGAAAACACACCGCGAGAATCGGGAACTCATCACGGAACTGTATCTCCGCACCTTGTCCCGCTTTCCGACAGCGGCGGAACTCGCCACGGCGACAGCCTACCTTGCGGACAGTCCAACGCGGCGTGAGGGAAGCGAAGACCTGCTTTGGGCACTCATCACCTCGCGCGCTTTTCTTTTCGTTCAATGAGGCTTTTTATTCGTCGCAATACGTTCGGTTAGGGTGATTGGTGCAATCACGTGTGTTGACGTAGAACCGTCATCGACGTTGTCAATGCCTACGTTTCTGATGCTAATTTGGGTTATTTCTGCAACCGTCGCTCAGTCCCCATGCTAAGCCAGCACCCCTGCGAAAAATTACCCAATTATTTTGAACCTTCATTTGAACTTGCTCTGTTCGGGAACTATATTGATTCATTTCGGAACGCGGTGTGCTTTTGCGGACAATGCACGCCACCTTATCCTATCGCAAACAACCAAAAACTGACTCGGAGGAAAAAACCGTGAAAATCACACAGAGCTGGCTTTTGGCATCGCTACTCCTTCTCACGCTCGTGATGCCAGGGCTCGCCGCAGAGAAATGGCACACCGATATGCAAAAGGACTTCGCGAAGGTGCTGCGCGAGAAGAAAAAACCAACCGAAAAACATCGCGACTTTACCATCAAATGGGAAAAACGGGGACATCTGGCAGCAGTCCGGACGCTGTATCTCGAAGAAAAAGCGCGTCGCGAAACAGACGCGGCTTTCTTTTACGGCCTCGGCTACGCGCACGCGCTGCACGGCACCGACACGGGACTGGCGACGGCCGTCACCGCTTTTCACCGCGCCCTGGAGCTAGACCCGGGGCTGTTTTGGGCGCGCTTTAACCTCGGCGGTGTCTATCAGCAGCAAAACGAGAACGCCTATGCCCTCGCGCAATTTGAGGCGTGCCTCCAACTCAATCCGAACTACTATCCTGTCTACTACCGCATCGGCGAGATTCACCTGAAAGCGGGGAACACCGCTGAAGCGCGCACGGCGTTTGAGACAGCGCACCAGTTAAACCGGAAGTGGGAATACCCGCGCTATGGACTCGGCTTAGTCGCGTTCGCCGAAGGCGATACGAACGGCGCGCGGGAGGCGTTCGAGAAACTTATCCAGCAGAAAAA
This sequence comes from uncultured Poribacteria bacterium, assembly GCA_958296135.1. Taxonomy (GTDB): domain Bacteria; phylum Poribacteria; class WGA-4E; order WGA-4E; family WGA-3G; genus AGPOR5. The sequence continues at coordinate 77,650 of CATQHZ010000001.1, read as the reverse complement.
GAAATTCGCACCCGCCTATTTCAAGCTCGGACAGGTGCTTGCCACCGAAGGTTTCTTTGCCGCGGCCCTGGAAGAATATGCGAAAGGCGCGAAATATCAGCCCTATTCGGCACAAACAGTTGCGGAACTCGCCAATATCTTCAGGGATGGCGGCAATGCATCCGGCGCGATACAACTCTATCAACGCGCCTTGGAAATTGAAAAAGAAAACGCGCCTATCCATTTTTCCCTCGCCGCCCTGCTCTATGCGGAAGGCGATACGGCGACGGCTGTCCATCACTATCGGCTGGCACTCGCGCTGATGCCCAGTCTGGAGAACGCTTTTTTTGAGCCGCTGCGGCCCTATTTTGAAGGCGAGACAGGGATGCCAGGCTTGACAACGTCATCAAACGAAAAACGCGCGCCGAACGCCTCGCGAATGACAGAAATCTTAGACAAAGCGAGGGCTGTGCTACCGGATGATGCGCGCGTCTCCTTTTACGCAGGCATCCTTGAAGCGGACACGGGGAACATTGAAGGGGCCATCGCGTACTATGAGAAAACGCTTGAAATCATAGCGGCGGAACCTCGGTATCTAGAGATGGAACTGCCGGTAGGACATTTCAACGACGTTTACCTCAAACTCGGCGAACTCCACCACCGACAAGGGGATGCGGAGACAGCAAGCACCTACTTCCAACGTGCCATCGAATTAAATCCGGCAGTGGCGGACATGTTCATCGAACAGGGACAGCACGCGTTTGACGATGCAGACTATCCCCATGCGATTGAGCCGCTCAATACGCACCTCTTGCTTTTCCCCGAGGACATCGCCGCCACCTATCTGCTCGGCCAGAGCTACGAGGCACTCGGCGATACTAAGCAGGCACTCCACTTTTACAAACGGACGCTGGCATTGGACGCAGCGCGGCCCGATGTGATTTTTAAGATGGTTCACATTTACCGTGAAGCTGGCGCGCATGGGGAAGTTGTGGAGGCCTTAAAGCAAATCATTGCGATGGAACCCGATAACGCCGAAGCACACTATATCTCTGCACAGGCGTATCTGGCACTCAATCAACCCGATGCAGCATTGGCAGCCTTTCTTGAAACCACACGCGTGACACCCGATAATGTCACCGCGCACTACCAAGCCGGCATCCTATTTGAACAGAAAGGCGATATTGACAACGCCATTGCGCAGTATGAAAACACCATTGCTCTCGACAAGACTAACGCTGAACCGTTTTTCCGACTCGGTGCCATCTATCGCAAACGCAACGACGAAGAAAACCTCATCCGCGTCTATCCGCCAGCATTAGAATTGGAGCCGAACCATCCGGAACTTCACTATCTGCTCGCGGGTATTTTTGAGAACCGGGGAGAAAATCGGGAACGGGCGGGCTCTCCTCCCGGTCAAGAAATAGGTAACGTAGCGCAGGAGCCTGTCCCCCGCGAACCCTATGTTTGGGAGCGCGCTCTCCATCACTACAAATTAGCGAATCATTACGCGCCGGAGAACTTTGAGTGGCACTATCGGTATGCGCGCTTGCTGGATAGACACGCAGAAACCCTCGGGGACGACTATCATGAACCCGCGGAACTCGCCGTGACCGAATATACCACAACGCTGTCTCTCAACGGAGGCTATGTCGATGCCTACTTCCATCGCGGCATGCTGACACTGCGTTACAAGCAGATTGGCGCAACGCTCTATCGCTACAGCCAGATTCTGGAGGATTTCAAGCAGGTGGCAGAACTGCAGCCGAGAAACGTGGAGGCACACTACACGGTGGGTGTCATCTATTTGGAGATAGACCGGCACCGGTTGGCGAAAGCGGCGTTTGAAAAGGTGCTGTCGCTCTCCCCGAACTACCGGGGCGCGCATTTGCACCTCGGTAAAATTGCGGCATGGGAACAGGATTGGAAAGGTGCAATCGCGCAGTATGAGAAGGAAGCGGCACTGATTCAAGATGCAACCGATGACATAGCCATCGGGACGTATCAAAACCTCGGTGAGCTCTACTACGCGCATGCATTGGATTACAACGCCGCCAAAGAGACATTGGAGAAGGCACTCGCTTTAGACGAATCGCACGTGCCGACGCTGCTCAATTATGGCAATACGCTCTTCAGCATGGATTTACTCGGCGCAGCGACGGAGCAGTTTGAGCGCGTTATCCAACTGGACCCGGGGAACTTGACGGCTAACTACAACCTTGCGCTCATGTATGAATACCGGGAGAAACGGGAACAGGCGCGGGAGCAGTGGAAACGGTTCTTGGCATTAAACCCGCCGGAACAGTGGAAACGAGAGGCAGATGAGCATCTCCGTGAACTCGGCATTGAGTAGGTACCGTCACTCGCCACACCACGCTCGCGGAGGACAGGCCCCCGCGCTACGGGCCAAAGAGGACAAAGACGTTGTTTCAGATTGAACGCCACACCGAAGTCGCATCCACAAACGACATCGCTCTGGCACGCGGGAAGGCTGGCGCGCCAGAGGGAACGCTCATCCTCGCGGAATACCAAACCGCTGGCAGAGGCAGATACGGTAGGCATTGGACGGCACCGCGCGGCAAGTGCATCCTTGCCTCGGTTATCCTGAGGCACCGGTTGCTGCGCGATGAGATTGCGCTGCCGAATCTCATCGGGGCCCTCAGCATAGCGCAGGCGATTTACGCGAAGACGCGCCTAGAAACGCGCATCAAAATGCCGAACGATGTCCGAATCGGAAAAAAGAAAATCGCCGGTGTCCTCACCGAATTAGCGTCAGACTGGCAACGTCACCCCTTTTTTGTGCTCGGCTTCGGTGTCAACGTAAATATCACGGAAGAAGAGTTTCCACCGCAGCTGCGCGCTACGGCGACTTCGGTGCGGATAGCCGCAAACGCCGATTCAGAGGTGTGCCGCGGCGCGCTCCTGCAGTCCATATTGCATCGGCTTGAGGAAACGTATCTGCTGCTGAAGTCAGGCAAAACGGACTGCATCCTGAAACAAGTCAATACATGGAAAGAAGAAAAAGCACCAAGAGACGATGTCTGAAGCAGGATGGACAAGAGTAGGGGTTATCTAGCAACCGAATCTCTTTTTAGGGCTGTCAGCCCTGAATGGATTGGGCGTTCATCATGAAGACACTTATTAGCGCGTGCCTGCTCGGTGTTCGGTGCCGTTACGACGGTGAGCATAGCCGAGACGTTGCCGCGATAAAACAGCACGAAACGGATCCGCTCATCTCAATCTGCCCGGAAGAATTGGGAGATTTGCCCACACCGCGGCCGCCAGCCGAAATTGTCGGCGGCGATGGCGAGGCGGTGCTCGCCGGCACCGCAAAAGTCATGACAGCGGCAGGAGCGGACGTGACAGACGCATACCTGCGAGGCGCGCACGAGACTTTGCGCGTTGCCCAATCGCACGGCGCGACGCGGGTTATCCTGAAAGCGCGGAGTCCCTCCTGTGGCTGTGGGCACATTTATGACGGGACATTCTCTGGCACGCTGACAACAGGCGATGGGGTGACAGCGGCACTGCTGAAACGGCACGGAATTGACGTGATTTCTCGGTAGGCGCGAGTTACTGAGCGCAATCCCTCATCACGACGAAATACTCCCGCGATAAGGACTGCGGTTGCCAAAAGCAAGCACCGTTTTGAGCAATTCCTGTGGATTGCCTGTATCGTAACGCTGGCCCGCAACGCGGTAACCGTCCATCCCTTCGCGCCGGATTATCTCCGCCATTGCATCGCGCAGTTGAATCTCGCCGTGCGTCACAATGTTGTTTCGGTAGTTGTGCTCCAAGATGTCAAACAAGAGCGGTGTGAGCAGATCTATGCCGAAATTACAGAGGTATTGCTGTGGCGGCAGCCCTTCAACGCGCAGTGTTTCCCGCGCAACGTCTACTGTCGGTTTTTCGGCGATGTAGGTTAAGCGGAAAAGTCTATTCTTGGCGGTGCCGGTAGGCGCGCTTTGTAACCGCGCACGTTGATGCCCATGCACAATTCCGTTGAAATGAAGTTCGCTTTCATCGCAAACGTCAAGACTCGTCACGGAGGTGCCTACCTGCGCGTAGATGTCTGCCAACTGCTTCGCGCACGAAGCATCCGTATCTGACAGATAGAGATGATCTCCGAGCAAAATCATGACAGGTTCACCGTCAGCGAATTCTTTGGCGCAATAGATGGCGTGCCCGAATCCTTGCGGCTCAGCCTGAATAGCGAAGTGCAACCGTTCGCCGATTTCCTCTAACCTGTCCGCCGCCATCGCCAATGCTGCTTTCTCTCGGATGGCAGCGGGAACGGTGCGGGAAAAATAGTCGGCAATTGGTTGCACTTGCTGCGGTTGCGCGACGAGACACACCTCTTCTATCCCCGCCGTTAATGCTTCCTCAATAATCAGTTGGATAATTGGCTTGGCAAATCCATCTTGTGCGATGATAGGAAAGAGTGCTTTCGGCACGGCTTTGGTAGCGGGGAAGAGGCGTGTGCCGTAGCCTGCAATAGGAATAATCGCCTTTTTAATTGAGGGCATGGTTTTGAGTTCCTCGTAGGCGCGCTTTGAAAGCGCGCCTACCGGAGGCAAACGGACAGAAAATCAGTTTCTCAAGCCCTTGAGGTAGCCCCAAGTCGTTGAGAGTTTCCCGGCAGGTTCCACAGGCAAAGAATCGCTTTCGGATTCAAAGTTCTGCATCACCTCGTCTTCATCAAGAATCCTGTCGTAGATACGGACATTGTCTATCATCCCGATCAGGAATCTGCCATCGTGTTCACTACCGATGCGGCGTTCGTCCATGTTTTCAGGCGTGCCGCCGGCGGTGCCTTCGTCCACCAACTCGCCATCAACGTAGAGCTTGAGCTCATCCTCTTTGGTATCGCTGGTGTAAATGATGTGATACCAGGTTTCTGTCTCGGCGTTCAAGCTAATCTTGACACCGTCGTTTTTATGCACCTGGATTTGGTTGCCCTCAAACTTGAAGTGGACTTTGCCCGCCGCCCACTGCCACGTTGAGACGATACCTTGGATGCCGCCAAACTGGCCCTCCAGGGCCCAGCACTCAATTGACACCTTCTCGAACGCACCGAGGGCGGGGATTTCAACGTAGTTCTCGGCATCCCCTTCAAACTCCAACGCGTCCCCCATCGGTCCTTCAACCGACTTGAGTTTGCCAATCATCTTGGCATCCTGCTTGCCGAGGGCATCCTTGACGACTTTGCCATCAATGTCGGCCTCGTTAAGGGTATACATGGCGACGAGGCCGTCAGTTACGAAGTCTTGCGCATTCGCCGCGTTGACATACCAAAGCGCAGTCAACAGCAGGCTGAGCACACAGACTACGGTATTTCTGCAATTCATTTTGATTCTCCTTCTGATTTCCAGAAAGTTAAGTTTGAAGATAGTTTAACACATGCAATTCGGGATGTCAAGGTAAATTTGAGGGGTTGCTCTGATTTGAGTTAAGAGAGTGCCAGCCATCAACCACGACAGGCAGCCCACGAATGAGACATATCGCGACGGTGACAATGGAGAAAATCACGCCCGCGAGTTCAAAGTGATGGCTACGCCCAAACGGGACGTTGGCCTGTTTCAAGAACATCACGCCGCCAAGGTAGAGAAACGTCAATGCCTTTGCGCATCCGTAGCTGCCCCTTGAAAGGCGCGACTGCGTGAGGACGCGCGCCCATGCGGAGAGCTGCCGGGTGTTGTCCCTCATGGCGTGACTTTTCACGTTGTCTGTCAGGATGCTGCGTGCCAGGACTGTCACCGGAATCCAAAGCGGAATTATCTTGTGAACCGCAAAGTAAATCCAGAAGGTGTTCTCAATAATCCTATCGCCGACGACATCAAGCATCGCACCGATATCTGATGTTTTGTTCCGTTGGCGCGCCACGTAACCGTCAACGGCATCCAGCGCGAAGATAAGGGCGATTGTTCCGAGAATTATGATGTCAACATAGACATTGCGTTGGAACAGCGAGATGACGAGGAAAGTCAATAGGACTCTCAAGAGGGTGATGCTATTGGCTAGCATGAGTGTCTACTCCTCCGGTTCGGTTGCAAGGTATTTGGGGTTTGGTTTGATGTCTGGAGGATAGTGGAGCTCCCAAACCTTCACGTCTGCTGCTCCGAAATTATCCGTAGGATATATAGGGACGAAAACGTTTTGCATGTGCCCATGAATGTAGAGACGGCAGGCGAGACTTTTCCATCCGGCACTAGGTATATAATAGGCTTTCTGAAGCTGCGTATGTTCGTCAAAATAGAGTGCCAGACCTCCATATGGATATTCCTCCTCGGTATCTATTAGGTATGATTCACGTTGGGTTTTTTTGAACGCGACATAAGGGAGGTTTACGATTTTCCCGGTTTTCAGACGCGCCCTGATGCTCGCAGGGTTCACTGCCTCGTACGTGATTGCTGCAAACGGTGTCTGTCTCAGGCCAGCGAGGCGTTGAGGCCCCCCAACGCTTTTTTCGGTGACTTGAAGTTGTCTCGGCTTAAACCTTGCCGCAGGCGCGTCATAGTTCCCAAGCATTGCGTGGACACCGCTGTTGCGGAAATCCTTCTCTGTTAACATGAGGTGTGTCGCTCCGTGTGTTCTTAGGAATTCTAATGCCTCTCTCCCTTCATGGGTACAGAAGACATGTCGATAATAAAGGTATATCCAGTTCTGTATAAAGTGGTCTGGGTCGGTGATGGTTTTGACACCGCCGAGGACGTTTAGTTGCCCGCCATATCCTGTGCTCGCAGCGACAATGGCATTTTGTGGCAGTTCTGCCTGCATCCAGCGGAACGCTTGAAGGGTGCGCGTGTTTCCGGGGATGGGTGCCCGCATCGTTGCCGCCGCGTAAATGGAACGTTTTGTGTGAGCACCCATAGGCTGCCAGAACATAAGCAAAGCGAGGAGTAAGAAGGCAAATCCGATTTTTAGGGGGATGTGTTGTACATCCTTCCGAAACTTATCAGTTATGTAAACTGAGTGTCTCAGTTTCTTGCTGAACGTCTGAGACAAGTATTGTATGAGGTCTGCAGTAAAGAAAGCGACCGGAAATCCGATGAAGAAGTCATAGCGCAATGCATCGCGCGAAAGGGCTACCCACAGAAGAAACCATGCAACAGCGGCGACAAATGGGAGTTCATTTTGGGGCGGATCTGTTCGCTGTGATGCCACAAGCAGGAGCCCAATAGCACAGGCTGCACAAGCAATACCGAAAAAGATATTGCCGAGTGATTCGCCCCAAACTGGATCAAGTGCGTTTCGAAAAAAGGTGGTGAGCGTGAAGAGGGCAAGCGTTACCGTCAATACGAGCCCCAGTTTTTTCCAAAGGCGGATGCTCGCAACGAAGGCACCGATGCTCCCTATGATAAAAACGCTGCCGTATCTGAATTTCCAGTAACTATAATCAGGATTTTCAAGTTCTCCAATAGTTTGCATGAGTTTGTTTTGACTCAACGGAACGGTGGTATTGGCAAAGGTATCCATTTGACTGAGAACGTAGCAGAGCGCGATTGCGAGACTTGCAAACGTCAAGCCGATTGCAAGGACACGTCCATGCGTCCGATGCACAGCCAGGCGTGTTTTGGTTAGCAGCAGGTGCCGGAGCACGCGAAGCGTTAACAGGGCCACGGGTGGCCCTAGCATGAAGGCAAAGAGGTGTGTTGCAAAACCTTCCCCGCTTCGATAGGTCGGCGATGCAAGGAACAGCGTCGGCACGAACGTTAACGTCCAGATGAGATAGTATCCCAAACCTTCCTCTGTTTTGGACGTTAGGCATTTCCACAGTTCCACGCAAAGGATGATGCTGAGAAAGACACCAAAGCCTTCCCAGGAAATGCCGCCGAGGCACATGGTAACACCACTCACGATTGTAAAAAGAAGTCGCTTGCGTGGGCATCGCGTTTGTAGTGATGTGAGATAGGTTGTGATGGCGAGCACACCCAAGAACCAGCACCAACTGTCCCGGTCACTGAATGCAGCAGCACTGCGGTCGATGGTGCCAGGGAGAGTTGCCAAAAGTGTGCCTATCATACTTGAAAAGAGCAGACTGAAAGCGCGCGCCAAGAATACCCAAAGCACTCCGAGCCCAATGATAAAGCAAACAGCAGGCGAGTAGACGGTGACGAGATAAAGCGATATACTCGGAAAACACAGCGCGATGACTTTATGGGCATAAGCGAGAACGTAGGAATAGAGATTCAGGGTTTGCCCTAAGTCTCTGCCGTAGGGCAGCCAGCGGTGCATATCACGGGCTGGGAGTTGTCCGTTCTCAGAGATAATCTGGGCTTGCCAATAATAGAGATAGGGATCGGTGCCAGTGAATTGTTCATCGGGGAGCGTGTTTACGCCCTGAATCCGAATCCAGAAGGCGATAAGCAGAATGGTACCAATCAAGATCCATGGACCTATGTGCCCGAGTTGTGATCGTATCGGCATTTTTCCCTCTTATTTCCTGGGGTGAGAAAAACACGCAAATGATTATTCTTTTCTGGTTCAGTGGTAAGGGTATTATGCCGGACATGAAGGGGCACTGAAACTAAGTGTTTCAGTGCCCCTATTGTTTATTTGCCGATGATTTACAGCGCTCCCGGGAAGAAGATTACCCCCATAATCATTCCGCAGATCGAAATCGCGGTCGCCCACAGGAAAAAATTAATCAGGGGACGCGGCAACTTGATAAATTTCTCCGATTTGAATGACAGCGTGGCCAGCAAGCTACCTAGATTGAGAAAAACAAGACATGCAAGCGTATTGCCGGTGATCAAATCTACTGTCCCTCCAATGATTATTAACAAGCAACCGGCGTATAGCAGGTTTTTCGCCCGTTTTGTGTCTGTAATGAATCTCATTCCTTTATCTCCACGTTTAAATTTATCCCCAGTCTACACTATTTTTCAAATTTGTGTGGTTCTGTAGTCCGGGTGCAATTGAGCCTGAACAGATCAGATGAAGACAAAGAAAATAATTGGGGAAGCCGACCGGGGGATAGAGAAATCCACCTTACGTTCCGAACCACTAGAGAACGGAATCGTCCTGCCAGCAAAGGCGCAGTATCGGAAAACTAAATCAGCTTGGAGGTTTCCCGAAGGATAAGATTATCCTCATAAACAGTCTTGATGAGCTCCTCAATATCCGGTTCTTGGAGAGAAATGTCAACAATATTGAATTTTTGGAGGAGCGCGCCGATGAGTGCTGCCGTGCGAATTTCTTCTGGAGAGAAACGATACTGAACGCGGGTGCCTTCTCGATGCACAAGGCGCGTGTGAGGCATGCGAACGTCCGAGTAGTCCTCAGCGTAATCGACACTGAGCAGCCGTTCTTTTGAAAGCATCCGCCGAAGTGTGGCGAGCTCGCCATCGAAGAGGAGGCGCGCATCATCGATGAGAATTACCCGGTTGCAGAGCTGCTCTACATCATCCAGGTCGTGCGTTGTTAACACCACCGTAACCTGCCGTTCAGCGTTAAGCTGGCGGATAAACTGGCGGATACGCGATTTGGCGACGACATCCAATCCGATAGTCGGTTCATCAAGAAACAGGACATCGGGATTGTGGAGGAGGGCGGCCCCGAGGTCTGCGCGCATCCGTTGTCCGAGGCTGAGCTGGCGGACGGGTGTCTGAAAAAACGCGCCGAGCCCGAGCAACTCGTCAAACATCGCCACATTGTGCCGATACTGCTCCTGTGGAATCCGATAGATACGCCGGAGCAATTCAAACGATTCTTGCACCGGCAAATCGAACCACAGATGCGAACGTTGTCCAAAGACAACGCCGATGCGCTTCGCATTCTCCTTCCGTTGGCGATGCGGGATATAACCGTTCACGGTAACGCTGCCTGACGAGGGGACGAGGATGCCAGTGAGCATTTTGATAGTTGTCGATTTTCCCGCGCCATTCGGTCCGAGATATCCGACGATTTCGCCGCGCGTCACGGTGAATGAGACGTTCTCTACCGCTTGGACGATGCGATGTTTGCGCGAAAAGAGATTGGCGAACGTGCCAAAAAACCCTTTGCGGTGGTGATAGACTTTAAAGGTTTTGCTGAGGTTGCGAACTTCTATCATCGGTTTTCCCATTTTCCGTAAGGTGCGATTTGGAACCGCGCTCCCGGCGGTGCTGCTGCGCCCCGGCTAATGTCCCGTGCTTTGATAATGCAACACGCCCCATCTCCAAAAGAGCATCGCGCCCCCGAGGAAAATGAATCCAACAAACGGTGCGACAAGCACACCTCTTGACGCAGACTTGCCAAGCAAGAACAGCGATGGAAAATAGTTGACGCACGCAAGTGGGATAACGAAGGTAAAAAAAAGCCGAAACCATCGCCGGTAAATCGAAAACGGGTAACTTCCCATAAAAATGCCGCCATTCGTGAAGATATTAATCATCTCAAGCGAGTGGATAGTCCAGAAACAGGTTGTTGCGCCGATGACAAAGAGCCCAATAAAGAAGCAGGTGCCTCCAACTAGCGCGATGAACAAATACGCAATTTTGGGGAACGTCCACGCGATGGCTACCTGTGAACCCGCAATGAGCAAGATAACAAGTGCTTGTAAGAGTTTCCCTAACCGCCGGAGAATAAACTGATGCGCCAACACTTGAAAGAAGGTATCAAGGGGCCGAATCAGCATGGTATCAAATTCGCCGCGCACAACGTTATCGGGAAAGAGATCAAAGCCTCTCGCAAACATTTCGGCAAGCGCGAAGCAGATGCCAACCATGCCGTAAAGCAAACCGACTTCCCAGAGCGTCCACCCCGCCAGTTGTTTGAAACGGCCGAACAGCATCGCAATCATGAAAAAGTCAATGACAGCGAGGCAGGCTTGCGCGAACAACTCAAAGAGGAATGAGAGGCGATACTCCATCTGCGCGCGGATGCGAAGTTTCACGAAATGCAAGTAGAGTGCAAGGTGGTGCATTGCAGAATGAATTCCGTAGGCGCGGTTTCCAACTGCGCCCTTAGCCGCCTTGGATGACGAGCCGGGAAAACCCACGGGTGATAATGCCGCGCCCGAGCCCGATAAAAACGAGCGTCCACATCACCTGTTTGCCTATCGCCTGCCAGATATCCACGCCAGTGAGTGTGCCGAGGTAGATACTGAACGGAATATCAATGAGGCCTTCAAAGGGCAGCCATCTTGCGATATCCGCGAGCCACTCGGGCCATAACGCGATGGGTACAAATAGTCCGGAAAAGAAGGTGATGACGGTGTGAGCGATGTAGTTCACGCCTGTCACATCGAGCGTCCAGAACGCAATACTACGGGTAGTTATCGTTATTGCGGTGCTGAGGTAAATGGCGATGAGCATTGAAACCGCGAACGCGAAATAGGTGCCAAGCTGCTGCGGCAGGACGGTCCCAAAGAGAAGTTTACCGAGCCAATAGGCAGGAAGGCTCCGCATGAGGAGGTAGTAGAACGCCTTGCCCAACGCATCGGCGAGCCAATAGGCTTGAAAGTCAACCGGTTTGACAAGTTGGAGCGCGACGCTGCCATCTTTCACTGTGTCTGCAATTTCGGAGCGGCCACCCCACAGCGGCATCAGCATGATGAACGCTTGGCACAGCACGATGTAGGTGCGGACTTCCGTTAGGTTGAGGGGCTGCGGCTCGCGCGAGGCGGCATAGAAGGCGGTATAGACGAAAATATGCACCAAAAGGAAGAAGAAATTTGTCGTCAATCCCGCGAGGTTTGCCACCCGATACTGCATCCGTTTCTGAAACGATGTCCGCGCAAACGCCAGATAGACAAGGAGTGTGCGATAGAACGTCTTCACGTCCGAATTTGCACGGAGCCGCCTTTCGCTGCAGACTCGTAAATCGCATCAAGCATCTGCATCAGGATGACACCTTGCTCGGCGGAGGAGATAGGCTCTTTTCCTTCGACTAAGCATGCCACGAAGTGTTTCACTTCTTCGTCAAAACTATTCCTATCGGGTGCTTCAAGTGGTTTATCTACCTCTTTTCCGTTCTCTTCAGTGTAAAGCGTGAACGGATTGAGGCTTGCGCCGGCTTTCGTGCCTGCGATTTTGATGTAATTGTCGCCTGGTAGGTTCAGGGCCCATGTCGTTTCAAGCACGAGGCTCGCGCCGTTTTGAAAATGGATTTGCGCGAAGGTGGCATCGTCAACATCGTATTTGACGTTATCGGGGACGAGATGCCCAAAGTGCGAATACGCCGCACCCATAATCTCAACCGGTTTCGGGGAGCCCATCAACCACCAGACGCAATCTAGCGCGTGGACACCGATATCGATGAGCGCGCCGCCGCCCGCGCGTGCTTTATCAACAAACCATCCTCCCTTGCCGATAGGGATACCGCGTCGGCGAACGTATCCGGCTTTCCCGAAATAAACGTCGCCGAGTTCGCCATTGTCAATGAGTTGTTTGAGTCGCTGCGTGCTGCCGCCAAACCGCTGCACAAGCGCATACATTAAGGTTTTTCCGTTTTGCGTCGCGGCATCGGCCATCGCTTGTGCCTCCGCCGCATTGCACGCCGGCGGTTTCTCACACAGCACATGTTTGCCCGCGTTTAAGGCATCTATCGTCATCGGCGCGTGGAGGAAATTTGGCAGACAGACGCTGACAGCATCAATCTCCTTGTTTGCCAACATCTCCCCGTGGTCTGTGTAGATATGCGGGATGTTGTATTGCGCCGCTACCTGCTGTGCGTGCGCTTTGTCCAACTCACAGACAGCGATGACTTCGGCGCGGGCATCGGCAATGTAGCCTTTGAGATGTTGCATCCCGGGCCACCCAAGTCCAATGACAGCGGCGCGCACGGTGGAAGTTTGGTTTGGCATAGAGTTGACTCCTTAGGATACAGAAAACCGCCAACAGTTCGTAGCGCGAGGGCCTGGCCCTCGCCGGGACGTAAACTATTCGTGGCGCAATGCTTCTGTTGGCATCAGGTTGGCAGCTTTGTTTGCAGGATAGAGCCCAAAGAATATCCCGATGCACGCCGAAACGCCAAACGCGATGAGCGTCGCTTGCACGGAGACAACAACGGGCCAGGCTATCCCTTTCATGACGAACGTTGTAAGCACTGTGACGGTTCCAAAGACAAGGCCGACTCCGATAAAGATGCCGATAACCCCACCACAAAGGCTGAGCACAATGGACTCAATCAAAAACTGGGTGAGAATGTCGAGCCGCTTTGCCCCAACCGCCTTACGCAAGCCGATTTCGCCGGTTCTCTCCGTCACGGAGACAAGCATGATGTTCATAATGCCGATGCCGCCGACGAACAGCGCGAGCGTAGCGACACCCCCTAGCAAAATTTGGATAGTCCGACTTGTCGAGCTCAGCTGCTTGATAGCTTCCTTTAGCGTGAAAAATTCAAAGTATTTTTCAGAGATGTGACGCTGCCGCAGGGCGATTTTGAGCTCCATCAGTGCCTGATCGACTTGTTCAAAACTCTTGGCTTGGACACGGATATAGCCGACACCGGGCCACCCCGGGTCGAGGAACCGAGTCCGCATCGTGGAGAAGGGAATTATCACGCGGCTATCCCACCCGCCTTGCCACATTTGACTCCCCTTCTCCGCCATCACACCGATGACGGTAAACCGTTCGTCACCGATTTTCAGTTCCAGTCCAATCGGATCTGCGCCCTGAAACAGGTCCTTGCGAACCTTGGAACCGATAACACAGACGGTATCGCTTCGCTCAATGTCGTCCTCGGACAGAAACCGGCCAAGTTTCACATACCAATTCTCCACATCTTGGTAAGCAGGGGTGACACCATCAACTTGGAGAGACTGAGCCGTCCGTTTATGCTTGACAGAAAATTCCCGTTCGGAAGCAATTAAAACGTTGGCGACATTAGGACAATTTTCAAGGATAAAGTCACCGTCCTCGTATTCCAATTGTTCGGGAGTAGTATTCCGCACATACACGCCATCATCTCTTTTAATATAGCCTGGCCGAAAACAGTAAATCATGCTAGCGGCACCCATTTTCTCCAACTCGGCCAACACAATCTGTTCAGCACCGCCGCCGAGAGACACCACGGCGACAACGGTCGCGATGCCGATGACTATCCCTAGCGTCGTGAGCACGGAGCGCAATTTGTTGCGCCGCAGTGCCGCCAACCCAACGCTAACGCCTTGTGTAATTTGCATGGTTTTCTCAGCCTCATGAGTTGTAGCGTGGCTTCGGTGTCGTTATCTCGATAGGTTGCACAATAAATCCCTCTTTTGTTAGGTTCCTGGTGCTATTATACCCTATTCTATCGTCATTGTCAAGTTTTTCTAACAAAAAAAAACACATTTCTATGCAACTAAGACGTTATCTGCCTAAAGGCTGCCAGGTTTCCTAAAGAGACGGCTCTCGCCCTACGGGTAACGGACAGGCTACGGTATTATTCGGGTGTCATGGATTCGCCGTGCAACAAAAACGCCCGAATATCGTAACGCCCGGGGCGTTCAATCGGCAAATCGCCGTTTTCAATCATCAAATCAAGCGGATTGGCGTGCGTCCGCAACGGCAATTGCACCACTTCATGCATCCGCGTGGACTCGTAGATGGCCATGATAATTTCAACGGCGGCGCGCCCATGTTTTGCCTCACCGCGATGCTCAGGGCCGTCTTCAATCCAACTGACTAATTCGGCCGCCTGCGCGACGTGCTGGTTCGTACCATCGGAGGGACGTTCCTCCCAATCCGTTGCTTTATTATTCAGGAGCCGGACGCGTGCCTCGGTTACGTCGGCGATGCCATCTGTGCCGTAGACGATGCCGCCCTGATAATTCGGTCTGCCGATTTCCTGCAGGAGCATGCCGATGCATCCACCTTCAAAACCGATAATCCCGGCACTCCGGTCTTCGATTTGGATATCGCGCTCGTACCGTTCGGTTTTGCGCTCTACGTTCCCGATGACCCACTGCGGTGCCGGATCTCCGAGCACATAGCGCATCATATCAAAAAGGTGTGAGCAGTCGTTCAAAAGCCCCTGCCCACCCTGGCAGACAATTTGGCGCGGTTCCCCGATTGCGCCAGCGGCGATGAGATTGCGCGCGTCTGTCCACGCCGAATTAAATCTGCGCTGATGCCCGATGACAACTTTGACGTTGTTCCGGTTCGCGGCGATTAACATCTCATCGCACTCGCCGAGGTTGACACCCATCGGTTTCTCACAAAGGACAGCCTTCGGGCTCCGCGCGCAGGCAGCGATTGTCATCGGCGCATGAAGTTTATGCCACGTCGCGACGCTCACAACATCGAGGGTTTCGCTATCCAGCATGTCGCGCGCGTCCTGATAGCAGTGCTCGCTCGGCACACCGTAGGTGTGTGAAAACTTGTCAAGTGCGGCTTGGACCGGGTCTGCCAGGGAGACAATCTCGGTTTGTTCAACGCCTTGATACCCACGCGCGTGGGCATTGGCGATGCCGCCACATCCGATAATTCCAACGCGATATTTAGCTGCCATGTTCGCTCCTATTGTAGCGCAAGATCATCCGAAGGTTAAGAACGAAATCGGGCTATGTTTAATGCCGCCTCCCCTTCCCGTAGGGCGAGGGCCTGTCCCTCGCCGTGTCACGTTCGCGGGGACAGACCATCGCGCTCCCTTCCAAAGCGGTTATAGCCTCAGAAACTTCATCCGATCCTGCCGCATTTGATTTGGGATTACTGGGCTTGTGCAGCTGTCTCTTCTCCGAAATGTGAAGAGACTGTGACGAGATCCAACACATTCACCGTGCCATCGCCGTTCACATCGCCAGCCAGGTCTGCCCCAGATTGCCCAAATTGGCCCGCGACGAGGACAAGATCTTGGATATTGACGATGCCATCCTCATTGAGATCCCAAGCGGGGAACTCAGGCATCGGCGGCATCTCTATCGTTGTTGTCGTTACGACATCCGCTGTCTTCGTATCATCAGTGCCCGAAGTTACTGTTACGGTGACTTCATAATCGCCCGGGGCTGTCAACTCATCGCCAGCGACTGTCAATGTGACATCTGCGGTTGCATCGGCATCAAGTTCAACGGATGCCTGGCTGAGTTTGCCGAGGACACTGCCATCAACGCCGACTTCTGGCGAAACTTCAAGCGTTAACGTATCTGCCATATTCCCGGTATTTGTGACGGTGAGAGTATACGTTACGCCTGCGGTGGCATCCATCGTTGACTGCGCCATGCTGTCGGCTTCTAATGAAACGCCTGCGACGGTGGGGATAGGCGGCGTTGATTCAGCCGATGTGGTGTGGATATAATCTCCCGCCGCTCCATCTTTGCCATCGGCGGCGTTTCCTGCGGCGTAGAACGTAATGGACCCGATGTCGGTATCCGGGGCAGTCCATTGAATAGTCCACTTCGCCTGCGCGGTTCCAGCGGCTGTGTGCTTGACGTATTGTTTGTCATTTGCTGTGGATAACTGCGTATTTGCTTCATCTACGAGTTCAAAGGTGCCGGCTTTCGCGCCATCTGCATCGAGAGCCGTCATTTCAAATCCCCAACGGCTTTGATTAGCGTGTGCCAACTCCACGACAATCTCATACACTTCACTAGGCATATAAGTTCCCGGGATGTCAACCAGTGTCAGTGACCCGTCTGGGGAGTCCAAGTCATTGCCGACATGGCATTCTGCGCAAGTGCCTTCATTCGGGGCACCCGTTTTCTCATCTAACGGGCCGAAAGAGAAAGCGAATACGCTCCCGGTCGCTCCTACGAAAATGAGGGCGAGGATAGCGCAAAGAGGGACGATATGTTTTAACGTCATCAAGATTCTCCTATCAACATTGCAGTTTCAAAGAAACCGCAATGGAAATGTGTATTTTATTTGCAAACGGTTATTGCACAAGAGACGTTATCAAACGTCTGGCGAACAACAAAAATCTGTCTTAAAAAAACGCCCCGGCCGGTTGATAAACCGTTGCGGCGGGGCGTTTTTGGCTTCTTGTCGGTGGGGCGGCTAGAAACGGCAATACCGCCCCGACGACGAGAACTACTTCAGGATGACCATCTTGCGCGTAGCAGTGAAATCCTGTGTCTGGAGGGTATAGAAATAGATACCGCTCGCGACACGTTCACCGACTTCGTTTCGGCCATCCCAATAGGCTGCGCTAGAGGCAGTCATATAAGAGCCAGTCGGCTGCCAACCCAGGTTGAGCGTCCGGACTAAACGGCCGGCTGCGTCGTAAATGTGGATCGTGACTTCAGTTGCTTGGTTCAACTGATAGGGGATCCAAGTTTCTGGGTTGAACGGATTCGGGAAGTTCTGTGCAAGGATGGTATCCTTCGGTTGCACATCACCGACGCGCAGTTGCAGCGTCAGGAACGCATTCCGAATATCCGTAGTTGTCACAGTGCGCTGGAAGGGCCCGGAAACGACGGCACCGCGCTCATCATGGAGCGTGATTTCGACTTTGTCGCCGGCTTCCACGACGCTCTTACGATTCATGTCTGCCCAAACAGCAGCGGAGCGTTTCACGTCACTGCTGACGCGCTGACTCGTGACAGCACCGGTGCGCAGGTTCTCTGCGATGACGGTGTAGGATGCGCCGGCTTCCATGCCCTGTAAGTCGCTTGTGACGATGAACGCCCACGCGCTCTTATAGGTGGAGAGTGCGGGTGCAGCGGGTGCAGCCTCTTCAGCAGCAGGTTCCTCGGCAGCAGGTTCCGCCGCAACAGCGGCATCGTCAGCAGCAGGTTCCTCGGCAGCAGGTTCCACCGCAACAGCGGCATCATCATCTGCCGGTGGTTCCACCACAACAGCAGGATCATCATCTGCCGGTGGTTCCACCACAACAACAGGATCATCGGCAGCCGGTGGTTCCACAACAACAACAGGATCATCATCTGCCGGGGGTTCCACCACAACAGCAGGATCATCTGCCGGTGGTTCCACCACAACAGCGGCATCATCATCTGCCGGTGGTTCCACAACAACAACAGGATCATCATCTGCCGGTGGTTCCACCACAGCCGGTTCTTCCGTTGTCGGGTTGGACCAGGCACTTCCGGTGAACGTCACGACACCACCAGCCGGCGTATTGACGATATAACCGCGTCCGCCGTCAATGGCAAACCCGTCATCGCCTTCGGCGACGGTGTAGCCGACAAAGCTCTGCGTGGTAGCATCAAGTTTGATGACAATCGTTGAACCTAACATGTCCGCGAGCGATTTCGCGGTGTAAGGTTCTTCCGGCATCAACGGGATAGAAATCATGTTCAATCCCGGTTCAAGTGCGACATCAAAGCCGGATTCTGCAGGCATCGTGGGCTCTACGACAACCGGTTCCGTTGGTTCCGTTGGTTCCGTTGGTTCCACCGGTTCCGTCGGTTCTGTCGGTTCCACCGGCGTTGGAGCCGAAACAGGCGTAATCGTCAGCATTGCTGTGGGTTCTGTCCATGCGAATGCTTCGCCGACCTCGGCCCCGCCTTGGATGCCTGGGTGTGCAGCGATAACGCCGCCTTCAGTTGGGACACGCGCGTTGCTACCCTCGGGGTCTGCCGCGGCATCTAAACCGATCGGGCCGGGGATGTCTGATCCCATCTCCGTATTTTCTTCACTGCCAGCATCGTAAGCACTGAGGTCAAGACTCATCGTTACGGGCGCGCCATCTGCATCGAAGAGCGCAAAATCGGTAAGCGCGATGAATCCATCATTCGTGGACACCAACATCGCTCCAACAGAGAGCGAGGAGTTGGCTGTGTCAGCCGTTACCGTAGCGGTGGCACTCCCACCGGGCGGGACAGCGCCATCTGCAACGACAAAGGATGCCCCCGCGGCTGTTGCCAGAGCAGCGAGCCCTGACACATCGCCACCTTCAGCGAGGGCGACGATTGCCTCACTAGCAGCTTCGCCCACTGGGGCGAGATTAATGCCAGCGGCGTGCGCAACAAATATGGGCGGTGAAAGAATTTGTCCCCCTGCTCCAGCTTCACCCGTGGTGAGGTTCGTCAGGGTAACTTCAAACATTTGGCTGGTGGGCATCTCAGCTTCGGCAGGTTCCTCACCCTCAGCAGGTTCCTCGCCCTCAGCAGGTTCTTCACCCTCAGCAGGTTCCTCGCCTTCAGCGGGTTCCTCACCCTCAGCAGGTTCCTCGCCTTCAGCAGGTTCCTCACCCTCAGCGGGTTCCTCGCCTTCGGCGGGTTCCTCACCCTCAGCGGGTTCCTCGCCCTCAGCAGGTTCCTCACCCTCAGCAGGTTCCTCACCCTCAGCAGGTTCCTCGCCCTCAGCAGGTTCCTCGCCCTCAGCGGGTTCTTCACCCTCGGCAGGCTCTTCGCCTTCAGCGGGTGCTTCAGCTGCAGCGGCGGTCACCGCGCCATCCATGGATGTGACTGCCAACGAGTCTGCGGCAGCATTCGAGAGCGTGACATCCGTCAATGTAATCGCGGAGGCCTTTGCCTCAACAACCGTAAACGTCACTGTAGCGAGTGTGCCATCGGCAGCCGCGGCCGCGCCTGTCAGAGAAGTCGCCGCGATTGTGACGCTACCCTCGCCAGGCGTGACGATAGGAAATGCTCCAGCGGGAAGGTAATCTCCGATAGCCGCTTTACCCTCACCGACTGCGAGGGCCGTTGCATCGAAATTCACCGTCATCTGATAACCGGCGACATCTGCAGCACCCGCGATGTTAATACTCACCATCAGTTCTTCCCCGGCGGCCGGGGAGGCTACTTCAGCAGGCTCTACAGAGACGACGGCTTGGCCGTGACTCATCGCTGTGAAACCCAAACACATCACAACAGCTAATAAGGAAAACAAGATTTTCCCAGTCAAAAGCTGATTTTTCATTAGATACTCCTTACTCATGTAATTGCCATTTTGGCGTTCGCGCGCCCTTGCGGACAACGCGAGCGAATTTCACGTGTGAGAGACGCACTCCACGGCTTCGGCATAACGTAAGCCAAGAGCGTTTCACCACCGGCGTGTTGCCGTTACGCGCGCGACAGCGGACTTCTCAAACGTCGATTTCTTATCAAATAGAAGTTTACCTTAATTCCAGAAAATTGTCAAGGCAATTCGCATTTGCGCGAGATAATTTTCCGGACGTTCGCAATAAAGGTCAACTTATTCTCATGCTCCCTTTAATTATACCATAAATATAAAGATAATGCAACAAAAATTCCAGAAAATTGTCAAGACAAATCGCATTTGCGCGAGATAATTTTCCAGACGTTCGCAATAAAGGTCAACTTATTCTCATGCTCCCTTTAATTATACCATAAATATAAAGATAATGCAACAAAAAAAAGCACAATTAACATGTCGCGCGCGGTGCAAGCACATTCCAAACAGCACCCAATTCGGATACGGCACGGTAAACCGGATAAAGTGCCTCCCACATCGCCTTGCGCGCGGCTTCCGCTGCAGCAGTATCTCCTGACGCGAGTGCCTCCGTGAGCTGCGCGCCCATTTCTTGCTGAACTTCCGCGCACGTTTCGGTGAGCTCAGCCAATAATTGCGCCGCATGTCCCTGCCGCGTGACGAGTTCCGCCACGGATATCTGCATATCCGGCGCCACATCGTAGGCGCGCGCAGGCGCGAAATTATGCGGAAGCCGTTCACCGGACTCTGCACGCGGCGTGTGAGTCGGATGGATGTGCGGCGTAACCGACAGATACATCGTTATCGGTTCGTCGCCGAGGACGCGCACCGAGTGCGGTTGATCTGCCAAAGCCATGCACATCTGCCCTGGGCCGAGCTCCTCGGTCTCGCCGTCAATTGTAAATTCAACGCGGCCCTCCAAAATGAGGAAAATCTCGTGCCCGAGGTCGTGGCTATGAAGCTGCGCGCTTTGTCCCGGCTCCATTTTCAAGAACCGCGAGCGAATCTGTGGTGTCACCAACACATTTCGGATATCTGTGCGGTAATCGTAAACTGGAAATCCCATTGACTTCCTCCCATCGCTCCTACCTTTACTAAGACAATATACCCTTTTTGCGGAAAATGTCAAGAAAATTCGACAGCGGAAAACTAAATACCGCTAAGCCCTAGCGAATTGGTGCTAGGGCGCAGGAGGCGAGGTGCCGTTCTGTTTTTCGGCGGGATTCGGCTCGGTGAACGGTTCACCTGCCGCCGCCGCCGCTTGCCGGCGTTCAAACCAGTCAACCCAAGCATCGCGCTCCAATTCCCGACCGCGTTCAAGACCACGCTCCTCGCCGAGTTTGATACCTCGCTCCTCGCCGCGCGCCTCATGGGCGGCAATGCGAGAACGCTGACGCGCCTCTATCTGCTCTTTCACAATTTCATACAGAATCATCAGAAACTCCCATATCACCAGAATAACGATAGGCGCAACACCCAACATCGGTAGAGACTGCGACGTATCGTGCGGAAAACTAAATACCGCTAAGCCCTGGCGAATTGGTGCTAGGGCGCAGGAGGCGAGGTGCCGTTCTGTTTTTCGGCGGGATTCGGCTCGGTAAACGGTTCGCCCGCCGCCGCCGCCGCTTGCCGGCGTTCAAACCAGTCAACCCAAGCATCGCGCTCCAATTCCCGACCGCGTTCAAGACCACGCTCCTCGCCGAGTTTGATACCTCGCTCCTCGCCGAGTTTGATACCCCGCTCCTCGCCGCGCGCCTCATGGGCGGCAATGCGAGAACGCTGACGCGCCTCTATCTGCTCTTTCACAATTTCATACAGAATCATCAGAAACTCCCATATCACCAGAATAACGATAGGCGCAACACCCAACATCGGTAGAGACTGCGACGTATCATGTAGGATGGCGCGGACGGTTGGGAAACCACGCCAACCAGCGGTACTGAGCTGCTCTGCAGTCGAGAAACCCGCATAGACAAGCAGACTGAGGACGAAGATGAACAACGCATAGCCTACCCAGCGACGTTTCACACCGAGAAACGGAACCCTGTCCTGTGCCGTATCGTTAGATTGTTGTTTTTTCATGCAGGTTGCAGTTCCTTCCAGTTCACCGCCCAGACAGAAGCAGCACCAGGCGATGTAAGAATAGTCTCGCGCATCTCGCGCAGAATGTCAAGTTTTTTAGCAGACGACAGGACGATGCCGCTCTCCGAAACGTAGCGCGGGAGCCGTTACGGTCACGCCTACAGCAAAAGTGCGTGTGTCGCCTCGCGAAAGCACGGTCACGCCTATAGAAAATGCGCGTGTGTCGCCTCGCGAAAGCACGGTCACGCCTACAGCAAACGTGCGTGTGTCGCCTCGCGAAAGCACGCTACCTTACTTTAACTTTGTCCTCTCTGCCGCCTCGCTGCAGAGATGTCCACTGTCCCCGCGAGCATGGCAAGTCGAGGGAAACCCTCGGCGATTCGCTATCGCCGGACCATCGCCCTACGGAAGAAGGGGCCCCTCTTAGCTGCTGGAGGCAGGTTGGAAAATAACCAGGTCTCATTCTGAATTTTCAGGAGCACTTACCCTATAGATGCATATAGTATACCACACTCACCCGAAAAATGTCAAAAAATTTGACATTTGCTCTGAAATAGGGTATAATATAATAAATTGCTTATTGAAGCAAAAAAAAAAATCATGCAAACGCTATTTTTCACCCCTCATCATCATCCGGTCCATGCCTGAGCAGAGCGGATTAGGATGATGCATAACACCTTCGTGGACACGACGCAAGCCTAGCTTGTGCAAACCCCGGCAAACTAACCGCTCTCCTCTGTGCAGCGCGATAGCTGCGCGCCAGAGATAAGGTGCACCGTTTGCCGGGGATTTTTTTAAGTGGCACACCGCTGGTAGGGAGATACCCGTAAGCAAGACACAGACGCAGAACACCCCCGTAGGCGCGCTTTGAAAGCGCGCCTACGGGGAGATAGGATATGCGTCAGTCCTATTAAGGAGGCCATACAAAAAATGGCAAAATTTACCAAACCGGCCGGCACAAACGATTTTTTGCCAGACCAGATGGTTCAACGAAATTTCGTTGAAAATGTCGTTCGTGAAACGTTTGAGGCATACGGATACGCGCAGGTGCAGACACCGCTGTTTGAATCCTTCGCGCTGTTATCGGCGCAATCCGGCGAGGAAATCCGTCAAAAAATGTTTACGTTCGTCGGTTCAGACAGAGTCGATTACGCCTTGCGCCCGGAACTGACTGCACCCGTGTGCCGGCTTATCGCGAACGGCGAACTGCAATGCCAGCCTTATCCGTATAAACTCTACTATATCGGGCAGTGCGTTCGGCAAGCGTCAGCATCGGCACATCGGGAGTTCCGGCAGGCAGGCGTGGAGCTCATCGGGCCGGCATCAGCCCTCGCGGACGCGGAAATCATCACACTTCCTGTCCGAATCTTGGAAAAATTGAACATTCATAATACGAAACTGAAAATCGGCGCGCCCGGCATCTTCCGGCAGATTTTAAAACCGGTCGGCCTCCATCCGCGGGACCTCGGGGAAATCATCTTAGATTTGGAGACACTCGCCGAACTTGTAGCCGACATCCAGCGTCCGCCGCACCGTGCGGAAGTCCTCCGCGAACATCACAAGGCGTTAGGGCGGATGCAGGGGCCGGATTATGATGGCATTCTTAAAGTGGAGCCGGAACATCCAGACCTCTTTACACAGTCACTCACCCGTATCTGGGTCCAAAATTTGACGCAAACAGCGGGTGCCACTTACCGGTATAAATGGTTTCACGATTTTCTGCTCCCAACCAATGTCGGGCAGAACTGCATCAACGTATCGAAAATTCGTGGCGATAAGGAGACAGTCCTCGCGGCGTGGGACACATATCTCCAGGGCATCGCAGACACGGAGAAACAGGGATTGATTGCCCTCTGCGATGCACTTCACAATCACGACATCACCGATTTTGAGATAGACCTCGGGCTCACGCGCGGGTTTGATTTCTACACCGGCAATGTCTTCCAAATTGAATTGGCGGAACCGCAGTTGCCGCTCTGTGGCGGCGGCAGATACGACAGCCTCATTGAATCGTTCGGCGGGCCTTCGGTTCCCGGTGCGGGGTTTGCGTTTCAATTTGACTCGCTGATGGCGGCGTTTGCCCAAACGGAGAACGCCACGGTTTCCGCGAAACGCGATTACTTCATCGCGACAACTTCGCCGGAACTCACGGCGGAGGCGCAACGTCTCGCTGAAAAACTGCGGCGCGCCGGCAAGATTGTGGAGGTAGATCTGATGGCGCGCGATGCTCAAGCGCAGCACGATTATGCTGTGCAAGCGAACTATGAATACGTGCTCCGCTTAGCCCCAGCTCAACCCATTCGCCGAATCGAACTGAAGACAGACAAGGCAGAGGTTGTCGCTATCGCCGATCTTTAATACCAAATGAAGTTGATTTTTCCTGCGTCTGTCATATCCAGTTTTCCGCTGTCCTTCGGGCTCGCCTAATCCCGAACGGATCCAGATTTGGTGCATCTCCACCTACAGAGACGATGCGAATCAAGTTAATGTCATATAACTTCCGGGAGGCGCAGCCTCCCGGGCTCGACGATTCACGGAACATCAGGCCCAGGAAGACCGGCCTACAGACTCAAACGAACTGACTACGAGGAAGCCCTCTGATGCAAACAGAAAAAAAACTGAACCTACTTTTGCCCAAAGGCAGCCTGCAGGGCGAAACGCTTGAAATGCTCCAACGCGCCGGCTACGATGTCAACGGGTATACGGAGACAGACCGGTTGTATCGCGCCGCCTTTCGCAACGACAGCGAACTGCAAATCAAGATATCGCGCCCACAAGAGATTCCTGTCTACGTCGGGATGGACGATTTCTATGACATCGGCATCACCGGACAAGATTGGACAGAGGAGGCAGACGCGGCAGTTGAAGAAATCTTGCCGCTAGAATACGGGCGCATTGACATTGTGCTGGCAGTGCGCCAAGAACGCGATGACATCAACACGTTTGAAGAGCTGATGCAGCTCGCCGATTCTTGCGCGCCCCTCGCCAGCGCGTTTTCTAACAGCATCCGCATCTCCACCGAGTATCTCAACCTCGCCGAGAAATACATCCTTGAGAAGACAGATAACCAAATTGCCCCCGCTATCCTGACACCGTGGAAGCGGCTCAATACGCGCGGCAGTTATCAGTCGCCCATCACGCTGATGCTCTCTTTCGGCGCAACCGAAGGGAAGCCGCCCGAAGAAGCGGATGCCATCATCGACAATTCCACCTCGTCCCGGCGGACGCTCATGGCGAACGAACTCAAGGTAATCGAGCTGCTGCGAGAATCCGAATCTACCCTGATTGCGAACCCGAAATCGCTGAAAGACTCGTGGAAAGGGGCGAAGATTGCGGAATTCAAGCAGACGTTGGAGAAGGGGCTGCGCCGGCGGCGGAGCCAGGCATTGCCCGGGCACATCTAGCAGCCGGTAGGCGGTTAACAACAACCGTCCTGCAGTCCCGTAGGGCCCGGCGAGCGAGGGGGACAGGTCCCCGCGCTACGGACCAAGACGGTTCATATACCACAAAGGAGGAACCCATGGCAACCTTTATCAAACCGCGCGTGCCGCGCGGGATGCGAGACATCTTACCCGAACAGATGCTCCGCCGACACTACGTCATTAATACCGTTCAAGAAGTCTTTGAGGCATTCGGGTTTGAACCGCTACAAACGCCCGCGCTGGAACTCTCCGAAGTGCTGATGGGCAAATACGGCCCGGATGCCGAAAAACTCATTTATCAGGCAGGACACAGCGGCGGGAAGGAGGACATCTCCCTTCGCTATGATCTCTCCGTGCCGCTCTGCCGCGTCATCGCCATGTATCCGCAGCTGCCGAAACCGTTCAAGCGATACCAGATCGCCCCGGTCTGGCGCGCCGAACGCCCACAGAAGGGACGCTACCGCCAATTCTATCAGTGCGATGCCGATACCGTCGGCAGCGAGAGCATGCTGGCGGACGCAGAAAATGTGAGTCTCATCTATCAGGTGCTGTCACGCCTCGGTTTCAAGCAATTCGAGATTAATATCAACGACCGGCAGCTCATCACCGGCATCGGGCAATTCGCCGGGGTGCCAGCCGAGCAACTCGGTGGACTCTACCGTTCTATCGATAAATTGGACAAGATCGGGTTGGACGGGGTTCGGGCGGAGTTGGGCCAAAACGAAATTCCGGAACCTGTCATCGCGAAGCTGCTCCCGCTGCTCCAGATCGAAGGCGATGCAGAGACGGTGCTGAGCGCGTTCGGTGAGCAACTCGGCGATTCGGCGGCGGCGCGAGAAGGCATCGCGGAATTGCAGCGGCTCATCGGCTACCTCACGATGCTCGGTATTCCCGAAGAATGCTACCGGGTCAACGTGGCGATGGTGCGCGGGTTGGAATACTACACCGGACCGATTTATGAAACAGTCGTCAAAGAACCGAAAATCGGGAGCATCACCGGCGGCGGCAGATACGACGAACTGATCGGGAGTTTCAGCAAGCAGAGTTACCCTGCTACCGGCACCAGCTTCGGCATCGAACGGATTATTGACGTGATGGAGGCGTTTGACATGTTCCCGCCTTCCATCGGCAAGACGGTGACAGACGTATTGGTATCCGTTTTCGACGACGAGTTGATGCCGGCGTCTCTGAAGTTAGCGACACTTTTGCGCCAAAACGGTGTGCGCACCGAGGTTTATTTCCGGCCTGCCCGTATCAGCGCGCAGATAAAATACGCGGACAACCGGGGCATTCCTTACGTCGCCATCCTTGGTTCAGATGAGGTATCGGCGGGGACGGTTGCGATTCGGAATCTTGCTACTCGGGAGCAGCAGACTGTGGCGAGAGCGGAGGTTGTTGCGCGGATTCAGCAGGAATTGCGGGGTTAACGCATCTACAAGTTCGTAGCGCGGGGGCCTGTTCCCCGCGATTTCTCAACCAACAAAAAACGCCCGAAGCCCAAGGCGTTCAGACGTTTCCTGTCACGCTCGATGCCTGGCGAGGGAAACCCTCGGCGATTCGCGCTCGCCGGGTTTTCCCTCGCCCTACGGGACTGCGGAACACCCTTGGAACGGTGAGGAACAGCTGTCCTTCATCCGGACGATTACGAAGATTTTTTGCCGGTTCTGCGGTCCTGGCGGGCATATCTGATAAATTCCAGGTCCTGCAAGAGCGGCGCAACCTCGTCCAATTCAAAGCGGACTTCCTGCAAATCCGCAATCACCCCGTCCAAATCGGATTCAACTTGGCGATAGGCGTTTCGCGCGCCGCCCGGCTCGTAACCCGATTTCCTGAGGAAATACGAGGTGCACAGCCAGACGCTCACCAACACGATGAGCATTGTCCCACCGGCAACGATAGCCACAACGGCGGTAATCACGGCCACAAACTCAACGATAAAAAAGAGCATCAGCCCAAGAAAAATGAGAAGTAGCAGCAATCCCATGCGATATCCCTCCCTTACCCGCCGCCCTTGGCGATTTTGATGAGGCGTTTCACCTCTTTCCGGAGGGTTACCACTTCTTGTTGCACGTGGTTCACCTTCTTCTGAAGTGCCTCTATCTCGTGTTGCGATGCGCCTTTTGTTAATCCGCGTTTCTTTGCGTAGTAGGATGTCCCCATCCACACGCATCCGAGCGTCGTCACGGTAACGCTACCAAAAATAATGGCAATAATGAGAATGATTTGTGACATGCCAAATCCTCCTTTTTCTATCAGAACTACGTAGACTCAACCGGGTTATTTTCTTTGCTATGAGATAGAGTCTTCTCGACGCGAAAAGGATAGTAAAAAATAGGCTCGGTTAAGGATGCCTGCGGCCCCTCGGGCTTTCACACAACTCACACACCAATTGCTCCAAAATGCAGGTAGCGTCTAATTGGCTGGTTTTCAATTGGGTGTCCACTTCCAACGCCTTTTGAAGAGCAGCCATAAGTTCCTCAACGGTGAAAGCATGGAGCGTCTGAAAAATTTTGTAGGCGGCATAGGGCCGTTGCTTCAGGACGTTCGTATCCGCGGCTGTTGGGAGTAAATCCGCCATTTCGTGGGAGAGCGGTTTAAAAATGTCGTTTACAAACGTATCAAACTGCATTCTGCGCCCTATTTGCTTGCGGTTTCCTTTTGCCGAGACGAGTTTCGCCTGCAGTGCCAGGCGGAGTTGGCGGATAATCAGCGTATGCACCTTAATGTGTGGTTCGCCGCTGGCTAACACTTCGTGAAGGCTTTTCAGTGCTTGCGCGACAGAACGCCTACCGATTGCATCGGTAAGGTCGAAAATGCTGTCAAAGGTATTTTGCGTTACCATATTCCGTACATCTTGCTCGTCAATCTGGTGTTTATCGCCGACAAAATTCACAATCTTGTTGATGGCTTCGGCGATGGTGTGCATGTCGCCGCCGGTGCGAGTGCGGAGTTGGTTGTAGGCGCGGGGCGTTATCTGCTTATCAAATTCGGCGAACTTCTCCGAGACTTTTTTATAGAGCGGGTCGCGAGTGACGTTCCCCCCTGAAGCGGCCCCAGAAAACGGTTGGAAGGAGACATAGCGGCCCACCTCTTGGATTTGCTTCACGAGGCGGTTCCGTTCGTTGACAGCACCCTGCACCGTCACTATCAGCACGCTCGTTTTGGGGAGTTCGCCTTGGAGCCATTCAAACAGCAATTCTGCATCGTCAGCATCCCTGGTATCCGCAGAAGAAACGTCTACCGTTTCGGCGATTTGCGGTAGCCGCTCCAGGAACGCGCGCTCGTCCGCGGTTAATTTATCGCCCACTTCATCAATAACTGCGTCGACAGCGTTTGTGAAATCTGCGTGGCGTTCGGCGAGCTGTTGCGGTGTAACTTCCAACAGTTTCGCCATCGTCACGATACATTTTTGGGCATCCGCATTCTCCAATTTGACAGCATTGCGGATGAGCGTTATCGGCGTCGCACGCTTCTGCGTCTTGAAAAACTGCGGGTCGCGCACCACGACAACCCGCCACTTGGAGATGACGGGATAGAGACCGACCTGGCTCAGGATTTCGCGCGTTGTGACAGCGGTTCCCTCTAAAAAGGAGAGGTTAAAATCGCGCGTGTCGGGTGTCAGTAGGGTATCCAGCATCTGCTTGAGCGTTCCCTCAATGAGGAAACTCTCCTCGCCACAGAGCAGATACACCGGCTTCACCTTGTTTGATTGAATCTCCCGCAGGATATTGGGGGGCTTGTTTTCAGTTTTCTGTCTCATTTTTTATTTTGGCGTAAAGCGTTCGGATAGGTGGGTTGGAGCAATAACGTTCCTTTGCGTAACTTGTCATTGACGTTGTCGATGACTACGTTTTCGATGCTATTTTTAGCCCCTAAAATCTGGGCGGAATAGTTGTTCCGCATTGTGTTATGGAGCGAGAAGAACTCCCGCTCCACAGAGATTCATCCGATCCCCCGCACAGAAGCGGGGCGGGAAACCGTTCGCTATTCCGGGGCAACTTGTGGCGAAGTCGGCGGCGGTTCATGAAAAGGGGTACCGCTTGCCTCTGCCGCCATCCGCCGGGTGTTCCACTCTGTCCACGCCCGATCTCTCTCCGTGGTGACTGCCGCCGTCACTTCCGCAGCAACTTCCGCCGTCACTCTCTTAGTCACTCTCTTAGTCACTTCGGCCGTCACTTCGGCCGTCACTTCCCTGAGTCGTTTCTCTTGTTCCCTCTTGTAGAGGTTCCACAGTATCATGATAAGAGACCCTCCGATTTCAAAAAACAAGGTTAAAACGAAAGCCACCGAAATAAACTCTCCAACATGTCCTACGATGGCGATTATCGTTTCAACAGAACTTTCCCTGCCTTTGGCGAACTCATATCTTCCTACCATGTGAGTATAGCCCGCTATCAGCACGAGAAAGAAAATAAGGTCTGCAAGAAACATTCCCTGCCTGAAACTGAAGACAGGCACTCTCTTCTCGACTATGTCTTTATCTCTTGCCATTTGGATATTCCTTTAACGGCACGTGCAAGCCATTTATATTGGCTAAAACCTGTTGGGGTCCCAATCTTGAGCACCTTGCACGCGAGACTTAAGTATAACATATACGGCGCGAAAATACCACAATGCCGTGCTATTTCCAAAACGATTTCGTTTTCCAATAACGGCAGAACACGGTAAGACGAGGGACAGGCCCTCGCCTTACGGGAAGACAAGACCGAGGTAGACTTCCTAAGCATCCACCGGCCGAATAATCACCGTCACTTTTGTGCGTTGCGGCGGAATCACATCCGTGTTGACACGGTAGGTGTTGTCGTCGGTGCCGGTGGGCAGCGGATGATTGAAAAGCGCGTCCGGGTCGCGATAGACAGCGATGATGTTATGAAAAAGCTGCGCAGTCAACTGATTGTTGATAATCCTGCTACCGGTGAAAACCCACGGCGTTTCTTGCATCGGCCGTTCTTGGAAGGCATTCCACATCAACTGCTCCGCTCGGCGTGAGACAATCTCATCCGCGCGTTCCCATTCTACCCAGATTTCAACGAGTGAGCCCTCTGGTTGCCGCGCATCGCCTTCGTCAACGAGATTCATGCCTGGCTCAAGAGCGAGCAGGCCCAATGCCGTAAATAGATAAAACGGCTCAGCGTGAAGGATGAGCACACTTTCGTGCGTTTTGCCAAGCTTGCCGCAGGCGAAGAATTCAATATTGGCATCCGCACCCACAATGTTAATCTCGCCCAGCACGCGGACCTCGCGTTTGTTGGTATCAAAAATGACACTGCCGAGCTGATAAAGGTTCTCTCCAAGTTTTTGAGGCTTAGCGAGTTGCGCGTCTGTCGCCGCCGTGGATTGCGGATAGACAGTGAGTGCCTCTGTCGCCATATTGTCCGCTGTAAACAGGCTGTGCGTAACGGCACTGTTATCGGATGTCTCTATCTGTGCGGCAACTGTCACGTCGCCTGCCGTCGTGGGTACCCAGTCAGCGGATATCGATGTTTCGCCGAGGGTGGGAGTCCAAAGTACTTCTGCTGTCGCAACCTCCCCCTCATCGACGTAAAATCCGACGTTAAGAATTCCATCAAAAGGCGTTCCGGTATTTCTGAGCGTTGCACTGAGGCGGACTGCTTCTCCGACGCGCGGCGCAGGCGGCGAAAACCGCAGGCTCCGCGGCACAATGCCGATATTGGGTTGTGTCGGCCCGACAAGCGCGCGGCTTAAAGACATCACCGCGAAACATGTCGTCAAGAAATCGCTCTCCGCGCCTTGCCACCTGCCATTCGGCTCCTGACGCGCTACCATCATGCTGGACATTTCATCATACCATGCGTGCCCTGCAAGCGTTTCCTGCATCGGCGGGATGTCGCAGAACCGTTGCAACGAGAGCAGATAATAGTAAAGCCATGAATTAGCACCGGGATTTCGCGTTAACGTCCAATACTTCCTCACCCACGCGATGCCTTTTTGGATTTGCGCATCTTCAACGGGGGCCCCACAAGCGCGAAGGGCCCACAATCCGGTCGCCGTCATGCTGCCGTAGACACCTATCGCCCACGGTGAGCCATCGTCAACGAGATTATAGAGCCACCCCCCGGTTTCAATCTGGTTTCGGCGGACCCACTTTTCTGCGCGTTCCCACGTTTGCTGCGGAATTTCAAGTCCTGCTTGTTTCGCGGCGTAGAGCGCGTAGATAACCATGTTCATGTGCGCGCCATCGGCGGTGTAGCCATATCCCCAGCCACCATTGTCTCTCGGGTCGGCAAATTGGCTATTCTTCACTGGGAGCTGCTTTTTGACGAGCTGGTTCACCGCAAATTGGGCGCGCGCCCTATAGGTAGGATCCTGCGTCGCCACTAAAACTGGGATTACCACTGCATATTGGTATACCGAAAATTCATTCCAATCCTGTTCCAACAGAAACGTGAGCCCTTTTTGGACAGCGGTGGAGTCTAGCGTTCGTCCGGCTCCGAGCAGTGCCTGCAATGCCAGCGCGGTTTCCTGCGTCCGGTCTTCGCCGAAATTCCACATAGAGCCCGGTATAAAATTCTCTGCCAATCCCTTCAGGTTCGCGTTGCAAGTGATGCAGGACAGAATGAGCTGGTTCACAGCCCCGCATTGCAGACAGGTGCGGCTATGTTTGCCTTGCTGCGCTTCTATCCAAGCGACACCTCTGGCTATCGCCTTTTCAATTTGCTTGGGTGTCGCGGCGGGGAATGTCAATGCTTCTGCGACGAGCGTCGTATGCGCGACGTTATTGCCAGCGTCAGCCTCCTGAATGTGCGCATCCCCGGGAGGATTGACGACAGCATAAATCTCCGCTTGCCCGGGCGGTGGCCGCCATCGCGCCTTCACGCGCCCAGATTTTCCGGGTTTTAACTCTAAAATGACATCCCTGCATAGAATTTGAAGGGGTTGCGTCTTCCTCGGGTCGCCTTCATAAAGGTTAACCACCAGGTCTTCGTTCATCGTCGGGGTGGCATCCCCCACGTTTTTCACACGGACCCAGATGATGATTTCTTCGCCTTCAACGGGTGCCGGATTAGAAAAGGTGATGCTGTCCGCGTCAACGTGAAAATCGGGGAGTTGCGCGATTGCGCGTCCGGAAAGCACGCCAGCAACAGCAATAAAAACAGCGATGCGGCAAAGGCAGTGTCTAATCATGATGGTGTGCCCCCTTTGCGCGCTTTGGCAGCGCGCATTTTTTATGGTTCCCAATACCCAACCGAAACGGAGGAAGGTTGTAGAAGTGGAATCGGGTTAGGAAACAGTTTTTGGCCGCTTGCCGAGTATTTACTCACTTCGCCGGTGAACGTTGCACCGAGCAGGTCTGCCACCCAAATTGCCCCATCGGTTGGCGAGACACTTATCGCGACGATTGCCATCCCAGCGGGGAATTCAGTCACTTTTGTCCCATCCTTCGATAAATTTACCAGCATCGATTGTTGCGAGACTACCCACACGCTATCATCCTTCACATTGATACGGGGTGACGTAGGATTCAGAATATCGGTTATCTCCACCAATTTCTGGCCATCAGGTGAAACTCGCATGAGGACGCTGTGTTGGCTGTCCGCGACCCAGGCGTTTCCTTGGTAGTCAACCGTTACGCCTTTCGGTTCGCCCATCGGCGGCGCATCAGCGATTTTATTCCCCGTGGCATCGTAACGCGCAATCGGACCGCGGGCATTCGTTATCCATGCGGAACCGTCCTTCGGGTTCACTGCCACAGCAGGCTCGTGTGCCTCTATTGTCGCGAGTACCTGGGCACCATCGCCGGATACCTTTTTGACTGCATCAAACCCGGCAATCCACGCCGAACCGTCTGCGGGATTAATGGCTATCATGCTCGGCCGGTTGATATCCGGAATCGCCAGAAACTCGCCGCTGTTTGGGTTATACCGATAGACGGTATTTGCCGCCGAGACAGCAATCCACACGACACCATCGGCCGGATTCACTTCAGCCGCACTCGCTTGCGGTAAGTTGGGAATCACCTGCGGATCGGCGTTCCCATTTGAATACAACTTATAGACCGTGGTGCCTTCGCTTACAACCCAACACTCGCCGTTATACTGCCCGTAACTGGTGGCAACACAGAGCACAGACAGCATCGTTACTATCCAAAACATTTTCTTCATGACTGGTATCTCCTTTTTCATTCAAACGTGTCAAGCGGCGCGCTCGCGGCGCGGAACGATTCAACGATGCATCTGCATCGAGACTGGGGAAAACGAAATCGTCCTGCTCGCTGTGAGCAACGCCCTAAAAAATCGTGTTATTTTTAATGTTAACATATTCGCGCTCCTTTTTCAAGGAATTTCATTTTCATGCAGAATCGTTCAGTTCTTGGATAACCTATCAGGAAAGATTACTAGAGCTGTCCGCCGCGCGAAAACACGGGCGGATATGGCAATCCGCCCTTACACTCGGAGCTTGAACACTGAAAACTAAATGCCGCTGACTTGATTTTTGGAGAAAAATGTGGTATCCTAATTTGAAAGGAGGTAGAAACCGTCGGATCATTTTCTGCAAGAGTTTGCGTTTAAACAACAGCACATTGCTGTTTTTGGCTCAGAGGCAGCCCGGTGTGAGGCAATTATCTTCCCGATTTTATTGGAAGTTTATAAGGCATACGCCAAAGACTATGCGCTCTGGATAGGTGAATCCATCGGTTACGATGATACTTTGACTGGCACACCAGTACCTTGTTGCTACGCGGTCTGAATTGGGGCCTCTCGTTGTTGGCAGCCCACTGATACTTCTCGTGAAAGCAAAGAAGAACGATTTTGACATGGGTTGGAGGCAATGCCTCGCCGAGTTGGTAGCCGCTCAAAAAATCAATACCGATGCGGATATCCCGGTTTATGGCATTGTCACCGATGGTGAGCATTGGCAATTTGGACATCTTGTCGGCGATGTCTTTACCCGCAACGTTACCCGGTTCAATGTGGCTGGCTTGCCGGTCTTTTTCGGGGCACTTGATGCCGTGTTCAAAGCCGCAACAGCATCTACCAGCAAGTAAGTAGACATGGACGCGCGCACGGTTCCCGTGTCATGCTTCAACGCAAACAATTCGCAAAAAACTTGATTGCAACCTCGCATCTATTGTATACTAACGTGTATGGAAAATGACATTCAGAACCCTTTTGACTGGGACAATTTGCCAGCAAACCGATACGATGTTGCTGCGAAGCATTCGGCGCGTGCATTCCCAAACGATATGTTGCGCCTGCTACTCGGCACATCCGATTTTGAATTCATCGAGCATCTTGATATAGAACTCCCGGCTATGGATGTGCGCCGCATGGATAGCCTGACGAAAATCTCGCTAGTCGGCGAACCAACGCTCATCCATCGCGAATATCAGATGTATGATAGTTACCCAATCCCGATAGAACGCCGGATTGCTGGCTACCGTGGGAGATGCTACGAAGACACCGAACTCCCCATCCGCTCGTATGTTATCTACTTTCAACGCCCTGCCGGACGCCGGGATCCGGGCAGTTATTATCAAAATGTGCACGTTCCTGGACAACGGTTCATCTCGGAATATGAAGTGATTCGGCTTTATGAACTCGACGGCGGTCCGATTCTGGAGACGCAACTGCCCGGTTTAATGCCGTTTGTGCCGTTGATGCAACCGCCGGCGGGAGTCAGCAGTGTCACGTGGCTGCGGCAGTGCGTCGCGACGACGCGGCAACTGCCGCTAGATACGGCGAGTATCGACAATTTACTGATGTCAACGGGGATTTTCGGCAATCTTGCCTACGCCCCGGAGACAATCTACTCAATTATTTCGGAGGAAGATATGAGAAATTCATCCATTTTCCAACGCCTCATGCAGCAGCCCTTGGAAGAAGCACGTCACGAGGCACTACAACAGGGAAAAGAAATCGGTCGGGAAGAAGGCCGGGAAAAAGGTCGAGAAGAAGGCCGGGAAGAAGGCATTGAACTCGGCATGACGCGCGGCAGGGAACAGGGCGCGCGAGGCACTGCTATCGATGCCCTCATGAATGTCTTGGACGCGCGCTTCCAAGACAGGGATGTGCAAGTCCTAAAGCCCTTGTTTGAGGGCATCACCGATGTGCAACATCTCAACCAACTGTTGCGCACCGCCGCACAAGCAGCAACCCTCGATGAAGTCACACGGATGCTGGTACCCCATCGAAACAACGGCCCCTAACGCAACAACCCGCGGCGTTAGCGTTCGGGGCATCTCAAACCGCGCAGGTTCGGCAGAACTCGCACTACGGAGGACAACGTGAGACATACATCCATTTTCCAACGCCTCATGCAGCAGCCCCTGGAAGAAGCACGTCACGAGGCACTACAACAGGGAAAAGAAATCGGCCGGGAAGAAGGCCGAGAAGAAGGCATTGAACTCGGCATGACGCGCGGCAGGGAACAAGGCGCGCGAGGCACTGCTATCGATGCCCTCATGAATGTCTTGGACGCGCGCTTCCAAGACAGGGATGTGCAATTTCTAAAGCCCTTGTTTGAGGGCATCACCGATGTGCAACATCTCAACCAGCTGTTGCGCACCGCCGCACAAGCAGCAACTCTCGATGAAGTCACACGGATGCTGGTACCCCATCGAAATAACGGCCCCTAACGCCAACCCCTAACGCATGACGCGGGCACACTGAGCCCGCGTCATCCCTCCACAACCGCAATCTCCTCGTCCGTCACGCCGTAAAGCGCGTAAACCAACGCGTCAATTTCCCGCTCCAGCGCAGACGTGTCCGCATCCGGGTCCTCCCGTTTCGCCGCCAGAACCCGTTCTACCAATTCAACGATAGGCTGCTGTTCCGCGAGACTTACAACCGGAATCGGGATTTTGCCGACATAGTAGTTGTCAAAAAACATCGTCATCCTCGCCGAACAATAGATAAACCGGTGGACATACCAATTCACCAATGTGGCGTTGAAACAGGCGACAATAAAATTCGGATGAAAGTTTGCATCTGTGATAAAGGTATTTTCGACGGTATTCACGCCCAATATATCCCCCGCTTTGTCAACAGTAGCGTTAATCTTCCTCGTCGTTACGATTTTCTGAGAGATAATTTTGGGTTGAAGTAGCGATTGCACTTTCTTATTCGTCCGGTCAAGGGCTTCGTTATTTAGAAAGCCTTTCACGCCTTCAACTCCGTAGCGGTTTATGTTTTTGCCGCCGATTAACGCAATATCACCCGAAGGCTTCAGCAGTCTCTCTACAGACAAACCGCGAGTCGTCTGAGAAATAGCCCGCATAAACGTCCCAATGCGATTTATCCGTTCCCCCAGACGAATTTCTTCCGGCGATACATCGCAAATCCACGCTTGAAAGGCGTTGACATAGGACGTGGGAATTTCGACGGTGCGGATCCATGTCTCATCGACAAATTTGCGCGCCGTGTAAAAATCCGCAGCGTGATGCATGTCATAGATGAAAAACACTTGCTCCAATTTGACGTTTTTGAACGCCGCCTCAACGTCAACCAAAACCCGCGTTTTGTCGAGCAACGCGAACGCTAAACTCCGCCAACTTTCGACATACAACAGCGACTTCGGCACGATGAAGGCAAGCACACCGTCCGATTTCAGCAAGCGGTTTTTAGCAGCGTCAATGAAAAGTGCCGCGCTGTTCAAATTCTGCGTCTCTTTTGCAACCCGTTTGAGATAAGCCTTCTCGTGCGAGTCAAGCTTCGCGCCGTAAGGTGGATTGGCGATGATGGCATCGAAGCCGGGGTTCGCCAATGCATGTCCCGATGCATCGCGGAAGACTTCAGGAAACTCAATCTCCCAGTGGAAAAAGCGGTAGCGTTCCGCCAATGCCCGTGCTTCTTGATAGACAAGCGCGTGGAGAGGTGCGTCTGTCTCTTCCGTGGTGAGCGCGCGGTAATCGCCGGGCGTAACGGCATTGCCAAAATGGACGCTCATCCAGAAATCCGCGATTGCCTTATGATGGCTGAGCCGCTGCTGCGCGAGCTGCAACTCTTGCTCCATCGCATGGA
The DNA here is from genome assembly GCA_958296135.1 of uncultured Poribacteria bacterium. Taxonomy (GTDB): domain Bacteria; phylum Poribacteria; class WGA-4E; order WGA-4E; family WGA-3G; genus AGPOR5. The sequence continues at coordinate 40,429 of CATQHZ010000001.1, read as the reverse complement.
TATCGTCCGCGGTCTGGCTCTCCATCGTCTCAATGACGAGGTAATGCCCCACTGCTTCGGAGACGGTATCCGTCCATCCGAAATCCATGGTGAGCGCGGTTTGCGGGGTTTCGGCGGCGCGACGACGTTTGGACAAGACTGGCAGATTGGCGAGCTCGGCGATATCCGCCCCAATCAACGAATTCCCGCAACGAATATGGTGAGCCAAGAAGGAGAGCGGCTCGTCTTTCGCCACGGTGTGAAGCCAAAGCGACACTTTCGCCAACTCCACCGCCATCGGGTTCAGATCTACGCCGTAGATACAGGTTTCTACGATGCGCCGCCGCCAATAGGCGATTTCGGTGTCCGTGTCGTCTGCAAACTTATCAGTAGGCGCGCCTTCCAAGCGCGCAGGGACAGGCGGCGCGTCGGGGTGTGTCGCCAACTGGAGTGCGAGATAATCAATCGCGCCGACGAGGAAGTGCCCGCTGCCCATCGCCGGATCCAACACTTTGAGCCGGAGAATCTCCTCATAAGACTTGCGGTTGCAGAGCGGTTCGAGCGCGTCTTCAACCATCGCGCGAACGATTGCATCGGAGGTATAGTAACTGCCGCTCGCCTTACGTTCTTTTTTGTCGCGAACTAACCGCACCTCCGTAGGCGCGGTTTCTAACCGTGCATCCTGCACGCTGACGTTATATTCCAGCAATCCCTCGTAAATATTGCCGAGGTGCTGAATCGCCAGGTCTTGGTAGGCGATGCGTTCCTTCGCCTTCGTGCGCGTGAGCAGATTAATGACTTCGGCAAGCACGTCGTTCCCGATTTTAGCGGCTTCTAAAAACGGGTGGCGCGCCGGATTAAACAGCCCGCCGTTATATTGCGGAATACGTTCCTCCCATCCTTTGTCAATGAGCCGGAACAAATCTTGGAGGCGCGCCCAGTAGTCACTCCGCAGCGCAGGCATTTCTGTCTGGGCATCAAGTTCGGAGTGGACCTCGGTGGCAAGCGCATCCAAACTATAGGCTGCGTGGTAATCTGCATCCTCAAGCGGCAGCAGCCCGCGGCTTTCGGCATACAGAATAAATAGGAGCCGATAGAGCAGGATGAGGCAATTTTCGTGGAGAGTGTCCAACTCGGTGTTTAATTGTATTAATGCAAGTGAAGTGGGGGGGGGCAGCTATTCATTAGCTGGTTATCGGGATAGGCGAGAAATCCGTTAATCAGTGCCTCTAACGCCGAATAGATTCTGTCCCCGAGGTCATCCGAAACGGCGACGGTGTAGCGTGCGCTGCCAGTTAATACGTTATCTAAAAAGGTTGAGACATCATGGCGAGGGACAGCCCTTCGCCCTACGGGACGAGCGGCAACCTCTTGAGCGAACGCCTCTTTGCGGAAAAAGTAGTAAAAATAGCGAAAAGCGTTTACGTCGTCATCAGTTAGCACCTCTCCCAGGTCTACTTCGTAGAAACTATCCAATTTGTAGCTGGTATTGCGATGATAGAGCCGCCACTGCTTTCCGTTGGTGAGCACCCCCCACGTCAGTCCGGCTGTTCGGATGTAGAAATCGATCTGATAGTTTGGGTTGCTATTCGAGAATGCGTCGCCGGGTCCGTCCAACCGCCGGTCGAGATTTCGGCCCCATGCCTTCGCGTCACCGATAGCGGTAGCAGTGTTGAAAAAATCGTCGGTATTGAGCGATGGGCGCGCCTTCTCCACCGCTTCGGTGCCAGCGAAGAAGGCGTAATCGGGTTGCTTCGTGCCTTGCGCCGTGCGAAGCATCGGTTGCACTACAAAGGCGTGTCCGAGGATTCGGAGCACGGGACGAATGAACAGCTCCTCTGTCTGTGCCTCGTTCAGCCGAGACGCATCCGCAGCGATGGGCGCGTAGAGTCGCTGAATCTGTTCATAGACATCCGTGAGCGATGCATCGGTTTGTTCCGTCACTACCTTCTCAAGATAATAACTCGAAAAGAGGGAACGGTTGTTGTAAATCGGTTCTGACATTTTTTTGCAACTTTTTTTAGAGAATGGTGTATAATTAAGGTAAAGACTGCAGGAGCGACGCAAAAATTGACACGTGCTGGTAGGCGCGGTTTTGAATTGCGCCTACGGCGGAAGTGCTGCGTCCATCCTGAAATGTTCAAAGGGAGGAAGTCCCAATGAAACGGACACATTTCTACTGCTTCACCTTTGCCGTGCTACTTCTGCTTGTCGGAATTAGCGCGTTGAGCATGGCTGAAGTGGCAACGTTGAAGATAGAGATTTCCGATGTCGTTAGCAACGCGGACGCTCGTCAGATCCGCCGGTTGTTAGAGCCGTGGGCGGATGCCGAAGACATCACTTTCTCTACCCCTATTGGCAAGAACGGGAAAAAGCGGCTCTTCACAACGCTTGTTGAAGTCAAACCGCGGCAAGGTGTCTCTAAATACAGTGAGACGCACACGTTTGACGTGCATGACATTATCCGTCAGCTCAGTGATTCGCGCTTCCGGGGCCGGCATGGGCTCGGGCATTCCCGCGTCCTCAAAACCGAGGCGACTATCCGAGGCGAAATGTTTGAACACCCCGGCTTCGCCCGGAGTTACATCCGGAATGTGCCATCGTGGCGGCGTTGGCGGCCCGATACCTCTAACATCCATCACGCGATGACGGCAGGTAGCGAAGACCAGAAGTTCGTTTTCAGCGCGAGTGCCGAATTCGATCAGCTGCGCATCGATGCCGCCGATAACGAGAAAGAGGTCGAAGTGCAGGGCACCATCACCGGGTTCGATGGGCCCTATCCGATCATCTCGGTGCGCCAATACCGCGTCGGTTACCGCATTGGCAAACCGGAAGCACCTGCTGCTAGTGAAGAAGGTGGGAAACCCACCTACGATTATCTTGAGCGAGATAAATAACCGAACTTCTCCCGGTAGGCGTGCTTTGAAAGCGCGCCTATCGCGTTTTTTGCTATCCCTGATAACCGCCTGTGTTAAATAGCACAATGCGCTCATAAGGCGCGACTTTTCCGTTTGCTACCGCCTGTTTGAGTGCGGCGACAGTCGCCGCGCCTTCAGGGCACGTCAAGAGTCCTTCGGTTGCTGGGAGCAGATGCATCGCCTCGCGGATAGCATCGTCTGTGACAGCGATTGCTGCCCCGCCACTTTCGCGAATCGCCGCCAATATGAGAAAGTCGCCGATTGCCTGCGGCACGCGCAATCCACTTGCGATGGTGTGCGCATCCGGCCACGGTTCTGCTTCCGGCGAGCCTTCTTCCCATGCCTTGACAATCGGGGCACAGCCCGCCGCTTGCACGGCGATGAATCGCGGCCGTTTCTTGCTAATCCAGCCGAGTGCCTCCAATTCCGCGAACCCCTTCCACATCCCGACAATGCCGGTGCCGCCGCCGGTAGGATAGATGATGACATCTGGCAGCTCCCATCCGCATTGCTCGGCGAGTTCAAATCCCATCGTCTTTTTGCCTTCCACGCGATAAGGTTCCTTAAGGGTAGATACGTCAAACCACCCTTCAGCGGTTTTCCGTTCCGCTACAATTCTACCGGCATCCGAGATTAATCCATCGATGAGCGTGACGTTCGCGCCCGCGAGTCTGCAGGACATCCTGTTAAAAGCGGGTGTATCCTTCGGCATGAAGATATGCGCGGTGATGCCCGCAGCGGCGGCGTAAAGTGAGAGTGCTGTCGCCGCATTGCCAGCAGAAGGAATAGCGAGTTGTGTGAGCCCGAGTGCCTTCGCCATGGAAACCGCCATCGCCAAGCCGCGCGACTTGAAACTGCCCGTCGGCAGGCGCGATTCATCTTTTATCCATACCTCTGTCAGCGAACCCACCGCTGCGCCGAGCCTTTTGGCGTGGATGAGCGGTGTCATCGTTTCGCCAAGCGAGACGATGTCGGCCTCATCGCTGACCGGTAGGAGTTCCCGGTAACGCCACAGCGTCGGGGCCCTGGACGAAAGTGCTTCGCGTTTCCATGTCGTCTCAAGGGAATAGCGCGCAAATAACGGTTTCCCGCACAGAGGACAGACGTTCTGTGGGACGGTGTGCGGATAAGTTTTCCCGCATTTGCTACATTCAAGGTGATGTAAGTTGGTTTTCATGGTTGAAGTGTTATCTCCTGTAAACAGGAGTTAATACCTTATCGGGGAACAGCTCCCTACACCCCGGTGGATAGCACCTTTAGCAGCACCGCTTTCATGCTGTGGAGGCGGTTTTCGGATTGCTGGAAGATGAGTGAACGTTCATCGTCAAGCAGCTCACCGGCGATTTCATAACCGCGATGCGCCGGCAGGCAGTGCATAATCCGGCACTCGTGCCCTTCAAGCAGGGACGCGTTCAACTGATAGGGACTCATCTTTTCCAAACGCCGTTTCCGTTCTTCAGCGAAACTCGGGTCGGTGAAGAATTCCATGTCTATCCACGTGTCTGTGTAGACGATATCGCTCGTGGCGATGGCTTCCCGCACGCGGCACGGGGTCCCGGGCCCCGAGGTTTCTCCGAGTCGGACAGGCTTGTAGGTGCCCTTCCGTTCTGCCGCTTCCCAGAGAGCCTTATCCTCGGCGGCGGGGTTGACTTCGGGGGCAACGACGGTGACTTCAAGGCCCACCTTCATCCCGGCGGCGATGAGCGAATTGCAGACGTTGTTATGAACACCGATGAAGCACAATTTAACGCCTTCCAATTTACCCAAGGTCTCCTGAATTGTCATCAAATCGCCGAGTGCTTGCGTCGGATGATACCTGTCGCAACATCCGTTAATGATAGGGACATCAGCGGCTTCGGCAGCCGTGGCGATGTCGGCATGTTCCAAGAACCGGGCTAAGATGACATCGACATACGCCGACAGGACGCGTATTTCGTCACCGAGGTCAGCGAGTCCGAAGTTCGTCGTGCGCCAGTCAAGGTAGTGTGCATGCCCGCCGAGTTGTGTGATTCCGATTTCGCCGGCGCACCGAGTACGCGTTGAGGTTTTTTGGAATAGCAGCGCAAGGTTCGTCCCACGGGCAACGTGCCAATATTTTTCAGGATAGGTTTTGATGTGAATTCCGTTTTCGACGGTATCCAGAATATCCGTTTGTGTCCAATTTTTGAGGTTAATGAGATGCATCATTTGTCTCCAGAAAACGGACAGAGAGAGAAATCTGTCCATACAGTGTCAATAAGAAATGTTAATTATACCGCATTTTTGCACGGATGTCAACTATTTTTTCGCGTATCCCAGCTGATTTCGTTCTATAAAGGTGGATATCTTTCTCGGCCCTTACAGGTGTCGTGCGTCACCAATCCTTAAACGGAAATATCCGCGTTTCTGTCGCCATGCCGAAAAAACTCCATAGACTGCCCGCGACGAATTCTCCCAGAATTAAGCCGAGGAAAAAAGGTACCGCCTTCCGATGCAACTGCAAGCCGCCCTGCTTGATGATGAGCCATTTCGCTACCGTGCTAATGACGAGGGAGCTCCAGAGCCAATTCATGCACCAGTCCGCGGCACCGGAGACAGCATACCCAACGGCGTGGAAGGGCCACCAGAAAAACCGCATCCGTAAAAACATCAGTAGGAAGGTGAACCCCATGCCGATGCCCATAAATGTCACTTCAGGAATGTTGGTGCCGGTAGGGAAATTGAGTTGCTGTTGCAGGCGATTGAACGGATGCCGCGCGAAACTTCCCGCGGAACCGAAGCGGTAGACATCGTGCAGATATGCCCAGAACGATGCAATCGAACCGACGAACACGGCGAGCAGCATCGCCCACACCAACGGCTTCGGATTAAACCGCGCGCGGGAGGCGAGTTGAAATCCCTCTAATTGATGCGGCATCGGATGACTGCGGTGCGCGCGATTAAAGAAGAAGAGGAAGGACAGCGCGGTGAGATTCGAGCCGCCCATTCGGCGTGAGCCTAAAATTGCCGGGAGCGCGTAATCAGGGCCCATGAAATGCAAATCGTGCGCGGGTGCACCGGATTCAACCCGCATCCGCGTGATGCCTATTGACAGCGCAAAATATATTGCGAAAAAGGCGATGCCGAGCGTAATGCTGATGCCTATTTTCACAGAAAAGGCGATGAGATAGATGCATCCGAGCACTATGCCGGCGAGCGCAGTCCGGTAGCGCATCGGCTCAACCGATTCGTCAAGGTTCGAGCGTCCCGTTGTCACCTGCTTGAAGACTTCGGCGAGGTATTTTCGGCTGGCCCAGAGCGCGAAAATGGCGAGCCCCAAATATGCGCCGAGGGATTGCTGCCGGTCATACGGAAATCCCGGGAGTCCTCGCACGCCGAGAATCGCGCCAACAATGCGCTGCATCTTGCGAAACAGGTAAAAAAACCAGCAAGAAAACGATAGCTCTAACGGCATGAAAAATCCGAGCCCGATGACGAACGGATAGATGGAAAACGGAGTCCACCCGATAGCATTCCACGGTTTCTCCGTGAAAAAGTGGCTGATATTCCGAAACCGCACGCCGAGGATAGGTATCGTCGGGAACAGATAACTGAGCCCGTTGATAAGATTCAAAAGGGAGACGAGGATGAAGGCTGTCCAAAAGGGACCGCCGCGGAAGAAGTTGGCACCGCTGTGCCGCGTCATTTCCAAGGGTAGCTGGATAATAGGATAGGCGAGTTTCTCACGTTCTGTCCACTGCTTGCGTAGGACGACGTTGATGCATACCATCACGAGCAAAAGCACCACGATAAAACTAGTCCACCACAACGCAGGCCCGAGCCATGCCTGCAGCACTTCGGCGCGGTAAAGCGTTGTTTGTCCTTCATAAAATCCCTCCAAAATCTGTTTGTCTTGGACGGTTGCCCATTCTGGCATGTACCGGTAAAGGAGTTCGCGCCATTCGTTCTCGGGTGTATCAAACCAGAAGACGTGTCCTATCATCGGGATAAGGACTTGCGCGTGGTCGTGCGATGCGACGGCACTTGCCATGCATAGCATGATGTAGATGACGAGGAGCTCGCTATGCGTCAATGCCCATCGCGTCCGTTCCTGCTTGTGTCCGTTCCGGGAGGCGCGGTTGGAAACTGCGTCTACGGTGTTTGCCAGAAGCAGATTGAGGAACGTGAGGCAAAAAAGAAAGAAAACTGCATTGAAAAAGAGCGACATTGTGGTAGGGAAGAGACCCCACCAGACCATCTCCGTATACATAATCCAATAGCAGTTAATCGGGATAAGTATGAGTGCCAGCGCGACGGCTCGGAACGTGACACCGCGGGTTAAGGCAGAGACGTTTGTTTGCATGTTTTTTGTCGTTCGCAATGCGTTCGGCGGAGGTTTTTTGGGGTGTTTAGGTTAATTTACCAGGGTGTCTTGACGTTGTCAAGTCTTATGTTTCTTGCGGCAGGACGATTTAGTTTTCGGTTTTTGATGTCATTGGTGAAAATCAACACTGGCCCTGCCCTACAGAGACGATACGAATGACATTAACGTCATATTATCCACATCAGTCACGATATGTCAAGTTTTTATTTCCAGCTAAGTAAACTTCTATCCGCCGCTTTTCGTTATATCTTTCAAATTACGCAACAATCAGAATCGGAGCATTCTTCCTTGAACCGAACATTTTCTGTGAACGCCCCCGGGGTCTTCCGTAAATATTGCACCCCTAAAAGGGTTTTAAAGGTAGTGGTTTTTTTACACTTACTATTTTTTCTGCCCTTGCTTGCCCCTGCCAAATCCGCGCCCGACGCGAGCCCAACGCTTCAACCAGACCGGGCCGAAAAAACAACGTTTTTTCGGCCCGATGCGGCAACGTCATCGGCCCAGAAGATGCCGAACGCCGGTTCGCGCCAGGCAGAAAGCCCTTTTTTTCTTTGGCAAACGGATTGGCAGAGCCCGCTCACACTGGGTGATGACGAACCTGCAGACGAGAAAGAAGCATCTGGGGAGCCAGAAGAGCCGCTAGACGCTTACCTCGAAAGCCTCCGCCGATGGAGGTATGCCCCCAGGCTTATCAAACTCGACGAACTTGACACGTGGAAACCGAGAAAGAAGCGCGACGAAAAGGGTATCGCGCTCCCTATGGATTCCAACCTCCAGATCACCGGCTTCCAATCTGTCACCGTGGAGGTAAACAAGACGCACTATTTCGGTGACGGCGATCTGAACCGCTATGGTGGCTACGGCTACGGCGGCGGCTACGGCGGGTACAGTTCCGGACTCGACCTCGGTTTAACCTCCTCCTACAGTTACGACGATTTCGGGTACGGCAGCACCGGATTTGGCGACACCTACGGCGGCGGCTACGGCGGCGGCTACGGCGGCAGCAGCTACGGCGGCAGCTATGGCGGCAGCAGCTACGGCGGCGGATTTGGCGGCTACGGCGGGTACAGAAGCGGTGTCCCGCGCGCCTCCGGCTTTAACATGCGGCAGTCACAGCAGTTCGGCTTGCACGGGCGTGTCGGCGAACGCACCCACATCGCTGTCGATTACAGTGCCGGCTCTCCGTTTGGCGGTGGCGGCGGATTTGGCGGCGGCTACGGCGGCGGCTATGGTGGCGGCTATGGCCTCGGCGGCGCGAAAGAACAGAAAATCAAAATCTGGTATGAAGGCAAACCCGACAGCATCATCAAAACTGTCGCCTTCGGCGACATCACGCTGAATCTGCCCAATACGCGTTTCTTGAACATCAACCGCAACCTATTCGGCTTGGAAGGCGTGTTTGAGTGGAAAAACACTCGCGTGACGATGTTCGGTTCGCGCAGCAAAGGCGTGCGTGAGGTGCGCACATTCCGTGGGCAATCCCGCCGCGCCAGTGGGTATGGCAGTTACGGCCCGCGCGGTGTCCAAATCGCCGATGCCAACTACGTCAAAAATCGGTTCTACCTCATCCACCAGGGCTCCGACGGTTTAATCCACGATGCATACCTGCCCATTAAATCCGGCAGCGAGGAAATTTACATCGATGATGGAGTTGTCGGCAACAATCAGGGTGGCAAGCGCACAAGTCAAGGCTATTTCAACCCGCAGTTTCCGGGGCAGGACTACAACATCGACTACGAGACTGGCGAGATAGAATTCTTAAGTCCTATCTCGGCGAGTTATACTATCGTTGTCGCCTATGAATACCTTGGCGATGGCGGCGGCACCGTCGGTAACCCCGGCAGCGTCTTCCCCGACGAACCCGTAATTCCCGATTCCCCCGTAGGAGAACCCCCCGGTCTTGATTCCCCGGTTCCCGATGTCCCTGGGGACAATTCTCCGGTGCATCCGGACTCTTACGTCGTCCTTAAGGAGAAAGGGTTCCGCGGCACCGAAGCAAGCCACGTCTATAGCCTCGGTCACCGCAATATCAACCCGCGCGATTTTCAACTATCCATCATCAGACAGGGACAAAGCGAGACGTTTCAGACAGATGCTGGGCGCGTGCCTTACATCGAAATTTTCGGACTGGACCGGAACGGCGACGGTAACGTTGACGTGCAGTTCATCGACTACGACCGGGGGATTCTCCGTTTTCCGGAATTCCGGCCGTTTGAAATCAGCGATGCCGCGCATCCCTATTACAAATACAGAGACACGCTCAACAACGAGGCAATCTATCTCGAAAGCCTTCGCACCACCGACCAGGTTTACACCCTCATCGCCGACTACTCGTATCAATCCGAAACCTATAACGTCGGCTTGTTCGTCATTCCGAACAGCGAGACAGTGCGCTTGAACGGCAGAGAACTCGTGCGCGATGCGGACTATATGATGGTTTATGAAGTCGGCACAATTCGCTTTTTCACGGAACTCGATGAATTCGACGAAATCGTCGTCGAATTTGAAAAAACGCCGTTCGGCGGTGCATCACAACAAGCCGTCGCCGGCGTGTGGGTGGAATACAGCCACAAACCCAAAGCAGCCTCCCCGAGAGAACAGAACCTTGAAGACCGGTTCAATCGCCTCGGCGGCCTCCAGATACCGCAACCCGGCCTCGGCGGCCCCGGAACCAACCTCGGCGGAACAGACCTTTTCTCCGGCGGCGGGCTCGGTAGACGTTCTTCCGGTATGGGCGGGTTCGGCGGTGGATATGGCGGCATGGGCGGGTTCGGCGGCGGCTATGGCGGCTATGGCGGCGGCTATGGCGGCGGCTACGGCGGATTCGGGGGCCGCTCGCGCAGCGGGTACCTCGGCAGCTACGGCGCAGGCATGAACTATTTCAATCCCATCTTCCAAAAAGGGTTTAACCTCTCTACCGGTTACATTCTGAACACGGGACAACGGCCTGCAGAGATACCCGATGTCAACAGCGTTCCCAACCGTTTACAGGCGTTCAATATCAACACCAGTTTCGGTAGAGCCTTTAACATCGCATGGCTGCTTAACCCGCTGCCGTTCATTCACGTCCAGAATTTCCCGCTCTCCATTGACTTCAGCGGTGAGGCGGCGTATTCGCACAACAACCCGAATTCCGTCGGTGTCGCCCTCATCGATAGCATGGAAGGCGCGAAGGAATCGACAACCGTGCCGACGCTCAAATACAATTGGAAACTGTGTAGCATTCCGGTGCGAGGGACAGGGCCTCGCGCTACGGAGGTTGCTACTATCCTAGAAACGACGAATGAAAACCGCGCGCTTTTCAACGTGGTGCTCAAAGACAAAGACGAATCGGCGGCAGTCGGCAACTATATGCGCAACCGCGATGTCCCCGCTTCTTCTATCCAGCCGCTCTCCCTCTCCACCGAAGAACGGCTTATTATGGAGGTAGGCTACGATTTCACAGACCTGGTGGAAGAGTGGGGCGGCTTCGCCAGTGGTATCTCCAATTCCGGTGTTGACTTCTCCGAACGCGGGTTCGTTGAACTATGGATGCGCGTCCAAGGCGATGACGCTGTCACGCTCTTCCTTGACATCGGTATTCTCAGCGAAGATACCGACAGGGACAAACGCCTCGATAGCGAAGACCTGCCCGATACCCTCTTAGACATCAACGCCGATGGCAAAGTTGACGCGCTCGACTTGGATTTAGAAAACCTCCCCGATGAACTCCGCTACCGCGGCAACGGCGCACTTGATACCGGCGAAGATATCGGCTGGACGTTCAACGGCGCGTTTGAACGCGTCCCGTTCGGCAGGAACAATCAGGTGCTGGATAGCGAAGACTTGAACGGCGACGGCGTGTTGAACGACATCAATGCCTATTTCCAGATTGCTATACCGTTCAACGAGATTCCAAACGAATGGATTAAGAGCAAAAACAACAATGGCTGGATGTTCCTCAGCATTCCGCTCTCCCAATTCGTGCCGCAAGGTTCCCGTGTGCCAAGTCTCGTGTTCGTCCAGCACTTCCGCTTCTGGCTCATGAAAAACCAGCCCGGCACGGTGCAAGGCGCATTCCAATGGGCATCCATTGAGATTGTCGGCAATAAATGGCAGCAAGGCATTGTGACACGCAGTTCCGGCGCGCCGCAGCCCGAATTGGAACAGGGAGGCATACTGGCAGGTGAACTCGCCACGCGTGAAATCGTCGAAAACACTCTTGAAACGTTCGTCGTCGGCACGAAAGACAACTTTAGCTATGACGATTACCAAAGTGCCTATCTTGAAATTGAAGGCCATGAACAGTACGGGGAACTCTTCAAAAAACTGCATCCGTTCTCCGCAACTTCCCTCGGTTTTCAGACGCAGCAGCAGCGCGAGCAGACGTTGAGCCTCGCCTATTACCTTTTCCCTGGTTCTTACGGCATTACCTCCAAGCAGCTCAAGGGCTTAACGCAAAGTGAGGGACAAGACTTTAGCAAACACGACACGCTCCGCCTCTGGTTGTATGGCGATAAAAGCCACACCACCTTCGTCTTACAACTCGCACCTAGCGTCCGGACCGGCTATCGAAGTGCTTTTTACAACGCCGACCCGTTCGTCAACCCGCAGCAGGAAGAGGAGGATATCAACGTCTTTGAAAACCTCACCGACTACTACGAATATACCCTCCCCATCGACTTTGAGGGATGGCGGCTCATTGAAATCGATTTGCGCGACCGGCGCAGAAATGCGATGTCGGATGTGGTTGCGAGCGATAGCGAGGGACAGGCACTCGCCCAACAGGCCGCAGAGGTGCCCGATGGGCATCCGGATGGCTTCACCGTCAGAGGCAACACTAACGCGCAGCTCTCTATCAAAAACATCGGGGGCATCCTGCTCGGCATCCGGAACGACACTGGGCGCGAAATCAGCGGCGAAGTTTGGGTGAACGAAATCCACCTCGGTGACCCGCTCGTCCGCTCCGGCTGGGCGCGCCGTGGGAATATGTCTGTCTCGCTTGGCAGCCTCATCAAACTCCGCGGCGGCTATGCTAGCCAAGACAAAGATTTTGAGAGCGGCGCGGGCGAAATCGGCCGGCAACGCCTCTCCTCGCGCGGCTACAGCACCACCAATAACGACTTCAATATTGACGCTGATGTGAACATTTTCTCTTGGCTGCCCATCCGTTACTCCGTGCGCCAGCAGGATTCTGAAACCGAAGCACGCCGTGGCAGTTATACCAGTTTCCAAAGCGGCAAGAGTGAGACGCTCAACCGGGATATCTCTGTCCAATTTAACCGACACCCTTATCCCAACCTGGGGTTCGCCTACAACTATCAAGATTTTTGGAACGAGCGGCAAGGCACGCAGATTAGCCATCTCTACACCGGTGTGTTTCAATACAACCTCGGTCAAAAACTCGGCACTAAGGTGCAGTATCGGCACGAAGATATCCTTGCCAAACCTGAAACGGCGACAGATACGAGCGGCACAACCGCCTCCTACTACAGTTACGGCTATGGCAGAAATCGGGATGAGAAGACTGACAGTGGTTCGATTACGTTGAACATTACTCCGACAAACGCCTTCAGTCTTAATCCGAGTTACGACGTTCGCCGCACCCTAGAGAGACGTGAGACGCTCACTTACAGCTCAAGTCTCGTCGGGCAAGGGGCTGTCCCTGGCGATGCCTCTTCTACTCCGGAAGAAAAAGAAGCCGCCGATTTCTCTATCGCCGAACGCGAGCATCGGCTGTCACTTACGCCGCGTCTCAATCGCGACTTGCTCGGATTGCGCCCCACCGTGACGAGTCGGCTCAGTTTCCGTGAAAACTGGTTCAGTGAACAGAAGAACGCCTCCCTCAACGGCAACGTCAGCCTCGGCATGAACCTCCGCATCCAAAAGTGGTTCAGTTGGCTCTTGCCCGAAGAAGCCCCGCCAAACGCGCCAGCAACTTTAGGGAACGTAGGGGGAGGGCCTGTCTCTCGCCAGGCCGATTCAGACGCAGAACTGCTACGCGATGCTGGGATTGACGAAACACAAATCCAAGAATTAGAAGAAAACCGCGGCGACTGGATCGAACGCGATAAACCCAGTAGGAGGGACATCCCGGGTCTGAACGGTAGGACAGCTCTCCCGGGCCCGCAGGGTAGGAGCGGCAGTCACAATGGGGCGGACGAACGAGGCATCGTTCAGGAAACCCTTTTCCATCGTATCCTCAAAACCTTCACCGTCAGCACGAATGCCAACTTCACCGCGACAGAATCCTATCGGCAACTTGCATCTGGGCTCTCCGCTGTAGAAATTTGGGCACTCCCAGACGATGCGCAAGAACGCACTCATTCCCGGCGCAGCAACCGCTATACCGTGCGGAGCGCCGTAGATCCGTGGAGATGGGCATCCCTCGGTGCCAACTACAGCACGTCCGATAGTTCCCGAAAGAGCGCGGGTAGCACTTACTTCTCGCATGCCGAGACTTACGAGGCAGACGTGAAGTTGAAAGCCCAAGAGAAAACGAGTTTCCAACTCCGCTACAGTTTCACGACGCGGAACAATGCGAACTTGGCAGTCACGCTTAGCGACAGTGCCGCCCATACGCCATCCCTCAGCTGGCATCACACCTGGGGCGCGGAGACACGAACCGCCCTCGGCATCCGCACGACTATCCGCGACCAGGAGCGGAGCGGCATTCTGAGCCGCGCGTTTATTGTGACACCGAATCTCAGCGTCGATTATCGGTATCGCACGGAGAACGGCATCCGCATTCCTTTCTTCGGTAGAATTCCATTGAAGCATGACTTGGAACTGACGAACACGCTCTCTTGGGCGATCCGCCGCGAGGAATTCGGTGCGAATCGAGAGGAGCGTTCCGAACGTTATGAAACCACGCTGCGCGTGGGTTACAAAATCAGCACGCATTTCTCAGCGAATTTGCACCTCGGTGTCAGTTACAACAATGACAGAGTCGAGGAGGGCAGGGATTTTCTCTCTATCGCTAGCGCGCTTACTGTGCGCGGCGAACTTCAATGATTTGCTTGCCGCGCGGGCCGTAGCGCGGGCCGTAGCGCGGGGCCTGTCCGCCGCGAAGCCCCTTGATAGACCGAGGCATGGCGCAGCACAGGACCGCGCCTTACGGACCCAGGGGCCCTTTTCACCGACGGCCCCTTTGAACCGTAGCGCGAGGGCCGTTACGCCGAAACGTTGTCATCTCTGCCGCCTCGCTGCAGAGATGTCCACTGTCCCTCGCGAAGCCCCGCGCAAGGAAAAAACCGCCCCCCCCTTCACGGTCGAGAGATCGCGAGGCACAAGACCTCGCGCTACGGTGAAAGGGGCCGTTTTGAGAGGGTTGAGAGATTGCGAGGGACAGGTTTTCCCTCGCGCTACGGTGAAAATGGCCCACCGCGCTACGGTGAAAAGGCTCTCTTTCGCGGGCGTTACTTCAATTATTAAAACTTGCTTTTTTTGTTGTTGATATGGTATATTAATGCAAATCTCGCAATAAGGACATAAAATGCATAAGAACGAACGCCTCACGACAAACGAAAAACCGCGCCCAGAATATCCGCGCCCCGATTTCCAACGCGGGACCTCGGAAGGCATTGACTGGCTCAACCTCAACGGCACATGGCACTTCACCTTCGACCCGGGCGATACCGGCGAACAGGCTCAGTGGTTCGCGCCCAATCAGTTTCCCGACACGCCGCTGCATATTCAGGTGCCCTATCCTTGGGAAAGTCTCGCCGCCTGGGGAGAAGAAGCAACCGCCGATAGTGCCACCTATTTGAGCACAAACGCTTATCTGCATCCAGAAGAGGTAACCTGCGGCGGGCTCTCGCGCGAAGGCAATTACCGAGACGCACCTCGACACACCATCGGCTGGTACCGAAAAACGGTTTCCGTGCCAGAACCCTGGCAAGAGAAACGTGTTATCCTCCACTTCGGCGCGGTCGACTGGCACGCGAAAGTTTGGGTAAATGGCCGCTTTATTGGCGAACACGAAAACGGCTACCTCCCGTTTGAATTTGACATCACCGATGCGCTTACCCCCGGTGAACCCGCCGACATCGTCGTGCGCGCCTACGATGCGCAAGACCACGGCGAACAGACTGTCGGCAAACAAGCGAATTGGTACGTCCGCACCAGTGGCATTTGGCAAACGGTGTCACTCGAACCGCGAAACGCCACCCATCTGCAGCAGTGCCACATCACCCCCGATATCAATGCCAGCACCGCTACGTTTGATGTGAAGGTGGCGGCACTTCGCGAGAACCTGAGCGAGAACCTGACGCTGCGCTGGCACTGTGACGGAATGCAGGGAGAGATACCGGTCGGGACAGATTCTCATCGCGATGCCGCAGCGACAACACAGTTCACCGTTCATATTCCGCCAGAACGTCTCCGCCTCTGGGATGTTGACACCCCCAACCTTTACGATGTGACGTTAGAATTGGTATCCGACGTCACATCTAAGGCCGTTGTGGATAGAATCTTTACCTATTTCGGCATGCGCAACGTCTCCATTGAGAAAGCACCTGGCGGCGACACCCAATATATCTACCTCAACAACCGGCCCGTCTACCTCCTCGGTGCGCTCAATCAATCCTTTACCCCTGAGGGAGTCTACACCTTCCTCACCGATGAATCCATTCGCACCGATATCGCCCGCGCCAAAGAATTCGGGTTCAACTTCCTGCGCCTGCACATTAAAGTTGACGAACCGCGGCTCTACTATTGGGCAGATAAACTCGGCATGCTGTTTATGAGCGATATCCCCAACTTCAGCACCTATACCGAGACAGCGAAGGCGAACTTGGAAACGACATTGCGCGGCACCATCGCCCGCGATTACAACCATCCCGCCATCATCTCATGGTGCATCTTCAATGAAACGTGGGGACTTGGCGGGCGCGATTTCGCGCAACTCCCCGAACGCCAAGAATGGGTGCGCCAGATGTATCACCTCGCCAAAACGTTGGACGCAACCCGCCTCGTTGAAGATAACTCGCCGTGCCTCTATGATCACGTTGAGACAGACATCAACTCGTGGCACTTCTATATTAACGACTACGCGCGCGCCAAGGCGCACATCGCCAACGTCGTGGAACAGACGTATCCTGGTTCCTCCTTCAACTATGCCGGTGATAACGTGCAAGCCGACGCGCCCCTCATCAACAGCGAATACGGCGGTATCTCAGCCGGTGCAGGCGATAAGGACATCTCGTGGTGCTTCAAATATCTCACCAACGAATTGCGCCTGCATCCCAAAATCTGTGGCTATGTCTACACCGAGTTGCAGGACATTGAGTGGGAGCACAACGGCTTCATGAACTATGACAGAACGGTGAAAGAATTCGGCTACGATGTCCGCGATATCAACACGCTTGACTTCATCGCCATCGATTACCCGCCTGGCACCACTGTAGCCCCCGGAGAAACCGTTGCCATGGACATTTATACCAGCCACTTCTCGCACGCCGAGATTACGGGTGCCACACTTCACTGGCGGCTGGACGCGCGCCATGCCACCGGTTCACTCTCACGCGGTGTCGTCTCCGGAACCCCCGTTCCTATTCCGTTTCCACCGTATCAGGTAGAAAAGGTGCATCGGCTGGAACTGGAGATACCGGCTGTCCACCCCGCTGTCAGCAGACTGCACGTTTGGGTGGAAGATGCAACCGGCACCGTTGTGGCGCGTAACTTCATCAACCTTGAGATAGTGAAGCCCTCACACCCGCATCAGGAACGCCACGGTATCATTGCCCACTACATGTCAGAGACAGCCGCAGGCCACACTACGTTTCTCAAGAACGCTGCCCTCGCGCGCTGGATGGATGCCCTCGGCGAGACAGGCGAAATCTGCCTCGTCAGCTATTACCCAGGCGAAGCCGCCGAGATGCAGTGGGACGCGTCAGAACCAACGGTGACAGAACAACTTATGGCCGCGCAAGGCACCGGTTACGCCGAGTATGCGCTGAGGCTGCCAGCCGATTCGGAACACGAGCTGGCGAAGATACCCAAAGAGGCCCAACAACTGACACTCGTTTTTGAGGCATCCGCCTTCAACGGCGGCGCACGCCAAACGGAACCCGAGAAATATCCCACAGATGTCACGATTTCCATCAACGGCGTGGAAATCGAGACAGTGACACTGCCAGATTGCCCGGCGGATGCGCGCGGCGCGCTCTCCTATATCCACGGCGAACCCGGCACCTATGGATATCTCACGCGCCTCACGATTGAAGGCGAGCAACTCAAACAAGTTCGCGCCAAAAGCGTTGAAACGTTAACACTCCGGTATCAAGTCAAATCCGATGCAAAACACAAAGGGGGATTCGCGCTCTACGGCAGCCGCCGTGGCCGATATCCGACCGCGCCGCATCTCATTTTTTCCTAGGCAATGAACAGGTTTCCTTGCCAACCCTATAAGCGTCGCGGTTTCAAATCGCGCCTACCTCCTGCCAACCCTCGGCAGTTAGTGACTGCCGGGCTCCATGCAGGAAGAACTCAAACATGCAAGACTTGACAACGTTAAGTCGACGCGCTACGGTGAAAGGGGCCGTTTTGTGTGGGTCGAGAGATCGCGAGGCACAAGACCTCGCGCTACGGTACGAAGGGGCCTCTCTCTCATCAGCGGGAGTTATTAGCACAAACGCAGCCAAACCACCGCTAACTAGCGAGGAAATACAAAAATGTCTACACCTCAATTTCTCTTTACACGAACGCCAGACCTCGAGCGTTCCTGGCCGTTTCTACACGAACAAGCCGTGAAACGCCTGGAAGCCCTCGGCGTAACCACCGTGCTGAACACCACTTATCGCAGCGCGCCTATCCACGAACAGGTGCCGCTAGACGAAGCCATCGGCATCGTGCACTTCGGCGGCTCGCTGACAGAAGCGTGCATTGCCGCTGCACCGAACCTCAAAGTGCTCGGCACAATGACGGACAACACCGGCCACGGCATCCCGTTTGCAGCACTGCAAGCGCGCGGCATTCCCGTGATTGAATCGACGCGCGCCTGGGCACAATCGGTGGCGGAATGCGCCTTCGGGCTCGCGCTCTCTTCCCTGCGCCGCACGGCGCAGTGGCATAAACAACTCGCCGCCGGTGAACCTCTCTGGGACTGGGAGAACCCGATCTGGGGGCCCGACAAACTCCCGGTTGCACATCAATTCTGCGATGACCCGGATTTTGTCAACGGTGATCTCGGCACCAAACGCATCGGCGTTATCGCCCTCGGCCAGATCGGCAGGAAGATTGCGCAGTGGTGCAGGGCCTTCGGCGCAGACGTGATGGGCTATGACCCGTTTGTCTCCGACACGCTGCTGCAAGAATGGGATATCCGGCGCGTCGACATGGACGAACTCGTGGACGGTGCCGACATCGTCTTCGTCGCCGTGCCGCCGACACCCTCCGCGCGGCACCTGCTGAATCGCGAACGCATCTATCGGCTGCGGAAAGGCGCGTTAGTCGTGGTGATTACGCGCGCCCACGCTGTTGACATGGATGCCCTACGCGAACGCATCGTTGCAGACGAACTCGCCGGCGCATTTGATGTCTACGACAAAGAACCGCTGCCGCTCGATGATCTACTGCGGAATAGGGATAACGTCGTGCATACGCCGCATATCGCCGGTAGGACAATAGATTCCAACCTGCGCGTAGCGGATATGATTGTTGATGATTTCGAGCGCGTCCTGAACGGCGAACGGCCGCTGGGAGAATTAACGCCGCGCCTCGCTGAGGTGAGAACGTCGCAGCATCCAAACCAATGACAGAAACTCTTCGAGGCTCCCTGATGAGACCGGAAATCGCGGCGATGGCCCCCTATACGCCTATCGTCCCGTTCAATGTCCTGAGCCGCCGCCTCGGCCGGCGGCCCGAGGACATTATCAAACTCGATGCAAACGAGAATCCGTATGGGCCCTCGCCGCGCATTTACCAAGCCCTCGCCGCCGAAGCGTATTACCATATCTACCCAGACCCCGAGAGCACCGCACTCCGTGAAGCACTCAGCCGATATACCGGCGTGGATGCCTCCCACATCGTCGTCGGACACGGTGCCGACGAATTGATCGATCTGGTGATGCGGTTATTCATCACGCCCGGCGACGCGGTTATCAACTGCCCACCGACATTCGGCATGTATCCGTTTGATACGGAACTCAACGGGGGCACCGTCATCACTGTGCCGCGCAACCCGGATTTCTCGGTGGACATCAAACACCTCATGCCCACCGTAGACTCGACCGTGAAGGGGGGCGGTTTTTTCCTTGCGCGGGGCTTCGCGAGGGACAGGCCCTCGCGCTACGGTTCAAAGGGGCCGTCGCGGGCGGGCACTCCTACCGGCACACCGAAACTGCTCTTCGTGACGAGCCCAAACAACCCCGATGGCAGCATCCTACCAGACGCAGACTTACGCAGCCTGCTCGCATTGCCCCTCATCGTCGTGCTTGATGAAGCTTATGTTGAGTTTGCAGGACAGGAGACCTTCCCTTCGTCCGTAGCGCGGGGGCCGTCACGCCGAAACGCTGTCATCTCTGCGGGTTTTCCAGCAGAGATGTCCACTGTCCCCCGCGTCCCTTCGCGCGCAACTTGGGTGACAGAACACGATAACCTGATCGTCCTCCGAACGTTCAGTAAATGGGCAGGGCTGGCAGGGTTACGCGTGGGTTACGGGATTTTTCCGAAGTGGATTCGCGCGCAACTGCTGAAAATCAAGCAGCCTTACAACGTGAACGTCGCCGGCACGACAGCCGCACTCGCATCGCTTGAAGACACCGAATACCTGATGGAGAATGTGCAGAAGATTGTCGCGGAACGGGAACGTTTAGCGGCGGCACTGGCGGCATCCGATTTTCTGGAGCCTTATCGCAGTCAGGCGAACTTCGTCTTATGCCGGGTAGTAGGAAGAAATGCCGCGGAACTGCAGGCAGAATTAGCGAGGCAAGGAATTCTCATTCGTTACTTCAACACGCCTGGACTCCAAGACCATCTCCGCATCAGTGTCGGGAAACCATCGGAAACGGATGCGCTGTTGAAGGCACTTGCGGGGTAGGCGCGTTTGGATGAAGTGAAGAGGAAACCTATCAAAAGCACCGGTACGGTGAAAGGGGCCGTTTTGTGTGGGTCGAGAGATCGCGAGGGGAACCCTCGGCGATTCGCGATCGCCGGGCCCTCGCGCTACGGTAGGAAGGGGCCTCGCATATTTCATGATTATCTCGGCAGCCCGAGAAATTCATAGGGGTCAATCCCCCCATCGGGAAACTCATAAACGGTTAAAGTCGGCGCAAAGATGCCTTTATCAATGTCCGCCTCGTACCGGTCCGCGGTTTCCGGGTGCGTTAACTGTCGTGAAACATAGCGGTGAACGGTGCCATTTTCATCCACATACTCATCCCATGAAATATAAACCACATCGGGGAGGATAGGATAAATCAGCCCGTAACCGCTCTTAAAGACTGCGCCGCCCGCCCAAATACCCTGAGTCCACAGTTTGATTTGGACTCTCGCTATCAGTTCATGTTCCGGCCCCATTGAACTTGTGCTAATTTCATCCCAAACATCCTGTTCAGGGAAGTCGGGAGGTACTTCTGGATAGGGCCCAAACCCATAAGGTGAGACACCATAAGGCGAAACAGGTGATGCATCAGTGCCTGGCGTTCCTTCTGAAAACAGTGCAGCGTCTGCATCAACGAGTGCTGCATCCTCGCTCACTAGCGTCTCCGCAGTTTCATCAGCCGTTTGAGCCAAGTCGCCAGCAGGAAACGGGACATCCGCTTGGCCTGCCTTTTCGGGACCGGCCGGCCCGGCGACCTGTTGCGCGCGAACTTCTTCAGCGGGAGTCTCTAGCTGCTGGAGGAACTGCTTGGTGCGCGCCTCATCTTCACGGAGACCGCGTTCAACATGCCAGCTATAAAACAGACTCCCCGCGATACTCAACAGACAGAAAAGGATGCCGACGAAGACAAGTCTGTTGCTAAACAAAGTGCGCCACATCGTCAGAATGCCTCTCGGTTGTGATATCCCCCGAAGGGACATCAATTTGGATTTACCACCCTGAGAAACAATTACGCCTTGCACGCAAAATCGTTCGACCGTGAAGGGGGCCGTTTTTTCCTTGCGCGGGGCTTCGCGAGGGACAGTGGACATCTCTGCAGCGAGGCTGCAGAGATGACAAAGTTTCGGCGTAACGGCCCTCGCGCTACGGTTCAAAGGGGCCGAGCGAACCTAACAGCTCCCTTTCTCGCGCAAGCCTGTTGAAAACGTTCTTGAAAGCACGGTAGTGCTCAAGGCGTAACCCCTCTTACACAGCGAAACCCAATGAAATTCAGGGCGTAAGTGGGCAACGGCCGGTCGCGAACTGCAACGCGGAGGCGCGTCGCGACATTGAGCCAGCCGCCTCCTCGCAACACACGAGGAGTCTTCGCCTCGGCGAAATGCGTGAGAACCGCCGCGAGTTCCTCACCAGCGAGCGGATTCTGTCTCGGTGAAACGTGATAGAATTCGGCATCGTAGGCATCAAGGCACCACTCCGAAACGTTGCCCGCCATATCATACAGGCCGTATCCGTTCGGCGGATACTCGCCAATGGGGGCCGTGCCGGCGCGTCCTTTGTCGTAGTTCGCGTTGCTTGAATCAATTGTATCGCCCCACGGGTATTTTTTCGCGGTGAGCCCGCCGCGCGCAGCCTTCTCCCATTCCGCCTCTGTCGGGAGCCGCTTGCCCACCCACTGCGCATACGCCATCGCCGCATACCAACTGACATAAACAACAGGATGATCTCCCCTGCCGGTAGGGTAGGTATTCCCATCCCAGTGGCTCAGATAGGAGCCCCGATGGAACGCCTCCGGGATGTTGCCTTTCTGCCACTGCGGGTTCGCATCGACAAACGCCTTGAACTGCGCATTTGTTACCTCAAACACATCGATTTCAAAGGCATCCACGTAGACAGCATGCGCCGGTTTCTCGTCCGCGTCTGCATCCGTGTCGTTGCTACCCATCAGGAACTCCCTTGCAGGAATAAGCACCATTTCGGTAGGCGCGGGTGTAGCGGTATCGCCACCGAGTGGTGGCGGTATGCAGAGCGAGAGGCATAACCAAAGGATGACAGTGTTTTTCATGTTTTTTATCTCTCACACGCCCATCACTGTAGCGCGGGGGCCCGGCAGTCACTAACTGCCGAGGGTTTCCCTCGCCCTGCATCACCTTTCCTGATAAGGCGCAAGCACCGTTTCAATCGCGCGCGCGTTCGGAAACCAACCCACAATCTTCCGCAGCACCTCATCCAACAGCACATCCGGACAAGAGGCACCCGCTGTCAGCACAACGTCTATCGGCTCACCCGACGGCAACCACGCCTCTGTCACCTGTACCTGCTTCGTCTCCAGCACCAGATGCCGGATGCGCCTCGGACTCAGCAACTCCGACGCATCTCGGATAAAATAAGTAGGGAGCCGCTCGGTGCAGAGTTCGACAAGATGACTCGTATTGGAAGAATTATAGCCGCCGACAACCACAGCCACATCGCCGCCTTCTGCAATCAGCGCGAGCGTTGCGTCCTGATTCTCTTTCGTGGCGTAGCAGAGGGTGTCCTTGGTATCCGCAAAGTGTTCCGTGAGGTTCTCTTCACCGTATCGCGCCATAATGGCATCGCGTAGCAAATCGGCGATGGCCTGTGTCTCCGTGGCGAGCATCGTCGTCTGATTCACAACGCCGATGCGCTTCAGATGGACATCCGGATGGAAGCCCAGCGAATACCGGTCGGCGAAGTTTTGAAAGAAAAAGCGTTCGTCGGCCTCCCCACGAATCACCTTTGCGAGCATCGCCGCCTCTGCCAAATTGCGCACGACGACAACCGGTGCCTCGGCTTGTGCATGCGAAAAGGTGGCGCGCGTCTCCTCATGATACCGCTTGCCGTGGACAACGACGGTGTAGTCCTGCCTGCCGATTTCTTGGCTGCGCTTCCAAACCTTCTCGACAAACGGACAGGTAGTGTTGTAAGCGGAGAGTTTCACGCCGCGCGCGTGGAGTGCCGCCTCCACTTCCAGCGTTGTCCCAAACGCAGGGACGATGACGACATCTGCCGGCGTTAAGACATCAAAGGGGAGTAACGGTTTGCCCTCGGTATCGGACAAGAATTGCACGCCGCGGTGCCGCAAATTCTCGTTGACGCGCGGGTTATGGATGATTTCGGAGAGCAGGAAAATCCGTTTGTCGGGATTCTCTTCGAGTGCCTGATAGGCTATCTCCACTGCATTCTCCACGCCGTAACAGAATCCGAAGTGCCGGGCGATTTTAAACCGCACCGGTCCGAAGTCTAGCACAGACGGCGACAAGTCGCGCTTGCGCGCATCGCGATGCCGACGCGCCTGTTTGACAACCGAAATCACGGGACTCTGATAAAAATGAGGTAGCTTAAACGTTCTCGGCATTTTCGTTTGTCACTCCGATTTTGGCGCAGTGTCATTCGCAAAGCCGAATGACACATCTTCGGCAGGTTTGGCTTTCGCAAACCTGCCTACGCCAAAATCGGCAAAGGTGTTCAATCAGCGTTAAGGCGTCACCATAGGCACTTTGGGTCAAGATGGGGCGATAATGGCGCGCTTCCGACGCGCGCCTACGGTGCAGAGACTGCGTTTATCCTATTGTGTTGTTTTTCAACCGCGACCAGTTGGGTTCATCCTCCGGGTTTGCGAGGGGGCCGTGTGCATTCCGCACGATGCGCCGTTGCGCGTCGAACCAATCGGTGTACTGCGTTGCCGGTTGCAACGTGTCGTTTCGGGCTGCCATCAATTGGGCGAGCGTCTCTTCCAGTTCGTCGGCTAACGGCTGTGCTTCAGGGTGTCCTATCAGATTCGTCAGTTGCAGCGGATCTGCGGCGACATCATACAGCACCCGTTTTCCATCAAGCCACCGTGCATAACTGTGCGTTTTCGTGCGCACGCCGCGCCATTCGTCGCCATCCACGAGATAATCGTAGGTTGCGCCGAAATTCATTGTCAAGACAGCATCCTGCTCAAGTGCCCCCGGTTCCCTGCGCCACGATGCAGACACATCGTACCCTTCGACGGTGCGCGGTGGCTGAATGCCGCACAAGCCGCACAGCGATGGAAACAAATCTACGGGAGAGGTAAGCGTCTCACATGTCCTGCCGCCCTCAAACACGCCGGGCAACCGCATGATAAGCGGCACCTTGATAGACTCCTCATAAGGCTGCTTCTTCGCCCAGAAAGGGAGGCCCTGCGCGCCGCCCTGTGTGCCGTGGTCTGCCCCGAAAACGAGCAACGTATTCTCCACGCGCCCTATCCGCGCCAGATACGCCATGAGTTCGCCGAGCATGTCATCGATAGCCAACGTCATGGCGAGGTAATGCCGATAGAGTTGCGCCGATTCCTCCCGAAGTGCATCCGGAACGTTCGCAGGAAGGTGGAGTTCATCGGGCAGTCTGTCGTAGAACGCCTGCGGTGCAAAGTCATACGGCGTGAAGTGCGCCTGATGCGGCGAGATAAATAAGCAAAAGGGGGTGGTGTCGTCAACGCTGTCCATAAACTGGCATGCGTATCGGTTGAGCGCGTCTGTCTCGTAACCCTCCCATCGTTCGTTCCGCCAGCCATCCAGGTTCACCGTGCCGTTATAGTAATCGGTATGGAAATTGTAGCCGCGCCAGTGCTGGAATCCGAGCCGGTCGCGCCCCTCGGGCACGTAATCCCGTCCGCCGATTTCGGGGAACGAACCGGTGTGGAGGTGCCACTTGCCAATCCACGCCGTGCGGTAGCCGTTACGGCTGAATACGTCGCCGAGGCCTATCTCATCGTGTCGGGTTTTGACGAAATTGATGAGATGCCCAGTCGTCTGTGGGTGGCGGCCGGTGAGCAGCATGGAACGATAAGGCGTGCAGACCGGCGCGGTGGCAATGGCGTTTGAGAAGACGGTGCCCTGTTCGGCGAGCCTATCTATGTGCGGCGTTTCGATTTGCGTTTCGCCATAGACAGGCAAGGCACTGGCACGAACCTGGTCTACTAGTAAATAGACGATGTTGGGGCGGCAGGACATTGAGTCTTCCTCCTCTTCTGTGGGGTGCTGGCTTCGCTAGGCACTGAGCACTTTGCGGCCTTTCGCGCGGCGGCGAGCGATAGTTTTCCGGCCATAGCGGGTGGACATGCGTTTGCGGAAGCCGAGTTTGTTTTTCCGTTTCCGCCGATGCGGTTGATAGGTTCGCTTCATGAGTCACATTCCTTTCTCGATGTGAGTGTTCATTCGATAAATTCTGTAAGAAATTATACCGTATTTTTTGCTATTTGTCAAATTTTTTATGCATTGTCCTGTTCCGACAATTTATCTGCTTGACAAAATAGCCGTTTTCATGAAAAATAGAGAAGTGGAAAATTTTCATCAATTTAAGTTGCTATTTTGTGAAAAAAATGATATAATTAAACGTCATGCATAATTAGCAGCTCAGCTTCGTTGTTATCTTCAGCACTTAGGATAAATGCTCATGCGGCAAAACCTTGATGAACTCTGGTTAGAAATACTTGCAGCTTTGGACGAGACAGCTCGGCAGGATGTCTATCTGCGGCAAGCGACACCTCTCTCCCTCACGGCGGATACCTTGACACTCGCCGTGCCTTCCGCGTTCGCCCAGGCTCGGATTGAGGAGCGGTTTCGCGGCGATATCGAGCGTGCGTTAGCCGCCCGCTTTGGCACCGCCGCGGTGTCCCTCGCCTTGACAGTTACCGAGGTTTCCGCTGCCGCCGCTGTTGCGCCGGAACACCCCGAAACCGAGCCTGCCGTGCAACTCCCACACGGCGAAACAGGGTTGAACCCCAACTATGTCTTCGACCGGTTCGTCGTTGGCTCCAGCAACCGCGTCTGTCACGCCACGGCTCTTGCTGTCTCCGAGAACCCCGGGGGCGAATATAATCCGCTCTTCATCTACGGCGGTGTCGGCCTCGGCAAGACGCACCTGCTCCACGCCATCGGCAATCGCTTCTCCCACCGCCGCCCGGAGAAGAAGGTGCTGTATGTCACCTCCGAGACGTTCATGAACGAATACGTCGAGTCCATTGTCAACCGCACTGCTGCACAGGGCTTCCGCACTAAATACCGCACTGTCGATATGCTCCTCATCGATGATATTCAGTTCTTACAACGGAAAGAGGGTACACAAGAGGAGTTCTTTAACACCTTCAACGAGCTGCACATGAACTCCAACCAGATTGTTATGAGCAGTGACCGGCCGCCGGACACGCTAGAGACGCTTGAAGAACGCCTCAAATCGCGCTTCGGATGGGGGATGGTGGCGGAGATAGACCGGCCGCAATATGAGATGCGCGTCGCCATTCTCCTCCAGAAATGCCAAGACCAGGGGTTAGACAACATTGACGATGACGTGCTGAGTTACGTCGCCGAGGTTGTCACCACGAACATCCGCGAATTGGAAGGCACGCTGATTCGGCTTGTTGCTCAGGCGACGATTATGAAAGAGGAGGTGAGCCTCGCCTTCGCGCGGCAGGTGTTGAACGATGTAGTCGTCGCCGCACCACTCTTCCCGCAGCAGAAAACCCTCACCGCCGAGGGGATTCAAAAAGTGGTGGCGGAATACTTTGGCATCACCCTCACCGATTTGATTTCGCCGAAGCGCACCAAATCCATCGTCCTGGCGCGCCAAACGGCGATGTATCTGTGTCGCGAATTGACACCGCTATCACTCACCAGCATCGCCGAGGCGTTTCGGCGAGGCAACCATACCACCGTGATGAACGCTTGTCGGCAGATGGAGAAGGCACTCCAGACAGAGACAGAACTGAAACAAATCATTGAGGTGCTGCGCGTCCAACTTCGGTAAGGTTTATCCTTCCTGCGCGGCGGAAGGGCTGCCGCCCAAAGGGCTTTTTTGAATGTCAATTACCTGTGCATAACCTGTGCATAACTCTGTTAACACGTTGTGCATAACCTGTGCATAACCTGTGCATAACTCTTTTTTTCAGACGTATGTTGATAACCTGTGCATAACTCCAAAAGTTATGCACAGGTTATCAACAGCCTTCCTACCGAGTGTATCAGGGGTTTAAGCGAGTTATGCACTTATGCACATCCCCTACTACTACTACTAAGTACAATTTATATATTAATCGTACTTAGTATTAACAGTAGAAATGTGCATAACTCCGAGAAAACGCACCACAATCTTCTCGCATCGTAACGTGGAAAAATGAAGTTAACTCACCTCGTCTTACGCAACTTTCGGAATTATACTCAGTGTGACATCGGTTTTCCCCAGCGTGTTAACTTAATTCTTGGCGGGAATGCACAAGGAAAAACGAGTCTGCTAGAGGCTATCTATTTCCTCTGCACTGCTGCATCGCACCGCGCCTACGCGGTATCCGAGTTAATTCAATATAACGCGGCGGGCTTTTATTTGAAGGGGTGCCTCGATGTCACCGAGGATCCGGGTGCCGCGGATGCGCTGTGCTTGGAGGCGACGAAAGTGGCGACGGGGCCGTTCACGCTTAAAAAAAACGGCGTGCTTGAGCCAAAGCGTTCGGGGTGGCTTGGGCAGTGCAACGTTGTCTGTTTCTCACCGGAGTCGCTGGCGTTAGTCAAAGGCGCGCCGGGTGAACGCCGGCGCTTTCTCGATGCGCTCTTGTCACAGGTAGACAGCCGTTATCTTGCGGATTTACAGCAGTATCGTTCCGTGCTGAAGCAGCGGAATGCATTGCTCAAAGCGTTCGGGCGTGCCCGTGGGCACGGGACGGCGCAACTCGACGTGTGGGACGAACTGCTGGTTGAGGCCGGCACGGCAGTAATTTTGAAACGGATTCAGGGACTCCAGCATTTGAGACAGTACGCGCTACAAAAGCATAAGGCACTCACTGGCGGGCGCGAACAACTGAGGTTGACGTATCGTCCTGCATGGCATCCACAGCGAGAGACAGGCTCTAGGCTGGGCGCGGTTGGGCGTGCGGTTGACATCGGTTTACCGATATCAACATCTTCGGAGACTGTTTCGTATTCGGCACAGCCGCCACGCTCGACCGGGGAAGGGAAAGCGGCTGAGGTTCAGGAGCTATTTCGCGACACTTTGCGAGCGGCTCGCGAAACGGATAGGCGGCGCGGCACGACGACTGCCGGTCTGCATCGGGATGATTTCCAGCTGGACTTGGAGACGGAACGTGAAGGCTTTCGGGTGCGCGAGGGTGCGCGCGCCTACGGTTCACAGGGACAGCAGCGCACTCTTGCGCTTGCACTCAAGCTGGCGGAAGTTGAGCTGATTCGCGAGCGGACGGGTAGCGCGCCGCTGGTGCTGTTAGATGATGTGGTGTCTGAATTAGATGACAAGCGCGCGGCGTTCTTGTTAGATGTGCTTGAGCAGGTCTGCGCGCAAACGTTCATCACGGCGACTCAGCAGGAGCGGCTCTTGCGCCATCTGGATGCCCCTTGTGTCTTCATGGTTGAGAATGGGCATGTTTTTTGTCCTGGCGCGAGCGTTCGCTAATAGTGGTTTGTGCAGAGAGGCTTGTCGCCGTAGCACCGCATGCGCCGTTGTTGCATGCTATGTTGTTTCGCTTTTCTGGTTTCTGGAGTTAAGTATCGACAGTAGAGGGGTGTCCTATGCGGAAGACTGGAAGCGTGCCGCCGAGCGGTACCGAACATATCTCGCCGCTACTGAAAACGCTCATCGGCGAGCGGCACTTTGCGGCGAAGATGCTGGAGCAGCAAGTTTTGTCCCTTTGGCGCGAGGTTGTCGGCGAACCTATTGCGAACCATGCGCATCCCGCCTCGCTTTCGGATGGCATCCTCACCGTCTGGACAACGCATCCGGCGTATCAGACAGAGGTGTCGTTCCACAAGGTGCAGATTGTGGCTGGGTTGAATGCGCGGTTGGAGCGTCCGGTCCTGAGGGACTTACGGCTAGAATGTCGCCCGGGAGGGAGAGGCTCTCGCGCGCCGGACGGTGGACAGGAGGAACAGGGCCTTTCATCGGCGAAAGGGGTGAGAACATCAACCGCGTCAGTGTCACCGGCAGTGTCGCCGGCGACGCGTACGGCAATGGAGTTGGCTCTCGCGGGCATCACGGATGAAGCTTTGAAGAATGCGCTGCAGCGGTTGTTTGTCACGCAAAGCGAATGTTTTGTCCTGGCGCAAAGCGTTCGCTAATGGTGGTTTGTGCAGAGAGGCTTGTCTGCGGTCGACGGCTAGTGTTATTCGGAATACCGAATAACACGAAGACGTGCTGTTTGGCATTAGCAAACAGCACTAAGCCGTCGACCGAGCCGTAGTGCCGCATGCGCCGTTGTTGCATGCTATGTTCTTTCGCTGCGGTGATGATGGATGGGCGGAGAGGAACGTTTTGTGATGGAGAGTGGTGCCGGCATCGCGAGGGGAACCCTCGGCGATTCGCGATCGCCGGGCCCTCGCGCTACGGAGAGGGGGCGGTGGTGCCGGCATCGCGAGGGGAACCCTCGGCGATTCGCGATCGCCGGGTTTTCCCACGCGCTACGGAGAGAGGGGCCAGTCCGAAATTCCTTGACAAAAGGCAGAGAGATACGTTAAAATATACTAAACAAATACGTTACACGTTGAGAGAGGTAACACAACGAACAACCATGCAAGAACACACTTACACTGCGAGCGATATCCACATTCTAGAGGGCTTGGAAGCGGTGCGCAAGCGGCCGAGTATGTATATCGGGAGCACGGGCCCTGCGGGCCTCCATCACCTCGTGACGGAGTTGGTGGACAACTCGATAGACGAGCTCAGCGCCGGGTTCGGCACCGAAGTCTGCGTCACGCTCCACCCCGATAACAGCGTCACCGTCGCAGACGATGGGCGCGGCATCCCCGTCGGCACGCACGCCAGCGGTGCCTCCGCCCTCCAAGTCGTCATGACAACCCTGCACGCCGGTGGCAAGTTTGACGGCCGCGAGAACGTTGGCTACCAGACAGCAGGGGGCTTACACGGCGTAGGTGCCTCCTGTGTCAACGCCCTCTCCACCCAGTTGCACGTTGAAGTCCGCCAGAACGGCCACGTCTACCGCCAGCAGTATCAACGCGGTGTCCCCATGACACCCGTTGAAACCATCGGCACAACCCAGCAGAACGGGACAAGCACCACGTTCCTGCCCGATGCCGACATTTTTGACACCTTAGCCTTCTCACACGAATTGCTGCGCGACCGGCTCCGAGAGCTCGCCTTCTTAAACAAAGGCATCCGTATCCGCTTCCACGACGAGAGAGACAGCGGTACGTATCCGCCCGAAGTCTTCCAATATGCCGGCGGCATCGCCTCGTTTGTCGCCTATCACAACCAAAATAAAGACGTGTTGCATGCGCCCCCCATTTATGTGGAGGGACATCGCGACAACATTGCGGTGGAGATTGCGCTGCAGTTTAATACCACCTATTCGGAGAACATCTTCTCCTATGCGAATAACATCCGCACGTCAGAAGGCGGCTTCCACGAGAGCGGCTTTAAGAGTGCGCTGACGCGGACGTTTAACGGCTATGCGAAAGAGCGCGGGATGCTGAAAAACGCGAACGTCTCCCTCACCGGCGAGGACATTCGCGAAGGGCTCACGGCCGTTATCAGCGTGAAAGTACCCGAGCCGCAGTTTGAGGGGCAAACCAAGTCGAAACTCGGCAACACCGAAGTGGAAGGCATCGTCCAAAGTTTCGTCGGTAAGCACCTCAAGACAGTCCTAGAAGAGAGTCCGGCTGTCTCGCGGCGGATTATCCAGAAGAGCCTCCAAGCCGCCCAAGCTCGGGAGGCGGCGCGCCGTGCGCGCGAAGTCATCCGCCGGAAGAGCGTGCTCGATTCCGCCTCCATGCCCGGCAAACTCGCCGACTGCTCCGAGCGCGATGCCACGAAGACAGAATTCTTTTTAGTCGAAGGCGATTCCGCAGGCGGCACCGCCAAACAAGGGCGCGACCGGCGGTATCAGGCCGTGCTGCCCCTCAAAGGCAAAGGCATTAACGTAGACAAAGCCCGTTTAGATAAGATTCTGAAAAACGCGCAGGTTATCGATATAGTCACAGCCTTAGGCACAGGTATCGGTGCGGAAGAGTTTCGTCTAGAGAAACTCCGCTATGCAAAAGTGATTCTGATGGCCGATGCCGATGTCGACGGCGCGCACATTCGGACGCTCCTGCTCACCTTCTTTTTCCGTCAGATGCCGCAGCTGATTGCCGAGGGGCATCTCTACATTGCGCAGCCGCCGCTCTATCAGGTGCGCAAAGGTAGACGCTCGCAGTATCTCCAAAACGAGGAGGAGATGGCAGAGCACCTTCTCCATTTGGCATTAGAGAGCGTGCAGATAAGGAATGCGCGCCGCGGCGCACCCTATACCGCCGCCGAATACCGCGCGCTCGCCGCCGCGGTCCGCACCGTTCAACACGTCCTCAGTGACATCGCGCGCCGCGGCCCGATAGCAGGTGCAGCCTCCGCACACGAGGTGCTCGCGCGTGTCGCCGCCGGTGAGCCTGTCACCTTGCCAGAAGAACCGCCGCTCGCTGCATCCGCGAAACCCGACACCGCCGAGAATAGGTCAGTTTGTGACCTACTCGGTGTCAACCCCGAAGGCGAAATGGAGCAACTGCTTGACATGTTGGATGCGGAGGCTGGTGCGGGAGAGCTCCCTGTCTTGACAACCGAACTGGGCGATGAACGTTCGCGAGGGACAACGGAGGCAGGTGCCGCCGCGGAACTCGTTGAACTTCGGACGGCGCTTGAAACGCTGGCGGCACTGGACGTTCTGGCAACCGATTTTCAGCCCACGGAACATCCGGTTTTTACCGTCTCACCGGAAAAGGGAGAGACTTCTGACGCGCCGGACGTTGTCGCCTTAACGCAGCACGTCGTTGCGATGGGGCACAAAGGGTTGGACATTACGCGATATAAAGGGCTTGCGGAGATGAATGCCGAGCAACTCCGCGATACCACGATGCGCCAAGACGCGCGCGTCCTGCTCCGCGTCACTCTCGACGATGCGATTGAGGCGGACCGGATGTTCACGCTGCTGATGGGTGATACTGTCGAACCGCGTCGGCATTTCATTGAAAGGTATGGGACGCAGGTCACCTTGGATCTTTATGGGGCCTAAGGAGACACTGCCGGAAAGCACCTAGCATGCAACAACGGCGCATGCGACGCTACGGCGATGAGCGTCTCTACACAAACACCGTTATCGAACGCTTGGCGCAAGGACAAAAAATATGAACGAACGCATGGCGGTACATGAAAACATACAAGAACGCAACATCGAAAACGAGCTCAAAACATCGTATCTCACCTACGCGATGAGTGTGAACACGAATCGCGCGATACCGGATGTGCGCGATGGACTCAAACCGAGCACCCGGCGCATTATCTACGCCATGGGACAAATCAACCTCACCGCCGAGCGGCCCTATGACAAGTGCGCCGCTGTCGTAGGCGAGGTGATGAAAAACTTCCACCCGCACGGAGACGGGCCCATTTACAATACACTTGTCGGCATGGCGCAGGATTTCAGCACGCGGTATCCGCTCATTGATGGGCAGGGGAACTTCGGCAGTATCGACGATGATCCGCCCGGTGCGATGCGTTACACCGAATGCCGTCTCGCTAACATCGCCGGCGAGATGCTCACCGACATCCAAAAGCAGGTTGTCGACTTCCAGCCCAACTACAAAGAGTCGTTGGAAGAACCGACGGTGCTGCCCGGCCTGTTGCCCAATCTGCTCCTCAACGGCACCACCGGGATAGGCGTAGGCTATCTGACGCGGATTCCGCCGCACAACTTGCGTGAAGTCGTGGACGCGCTGCTCTGTAAATTGGAGGACCCGGGTGCCGATGCCGCAACGCTGATGGCATACATCGCCGGTCCTGACTTTCCCACCGCCGGCAGCATCGTCGGCACCGATGGCATCAAAAAGATGTATA
Source organism: uncultured Poribacteria bacterium (assembly GCA_958296135.1). GTDB lineage: Bacteria > Poribacteria > WGA-4E > WGA-4E > WGA-3G > AGPOR5. The sequence goes on along the minus strand of CATQHZ010000001.1, from coordinate 7,308 downwards.
CCACCGGCAGGGGCAGCATGACGCTCCGTGCCAAAGCCGTCATCGAGCGCGCCGCGACAGGTGCGCGGAGAACGCCCAAAGAACAAATCGTCATCACCGAGATTCCGTATCAGGTGAAGAAGAACCATCTGTTGGAACGGATGTATCACCTCGTTGTCAACAAAACGATTACCGGCATTTCGGATATCCGAGACGAATCCGATAGCGATATCCGCATCGTCATTGAACTGAAACGGGGCGAGATTTCGCAAGTCATTCTCAACCAGCTCTATAAGCATACGCAGATGCAAACCAACTTCAGCGCGAGTTTGTTGTGTCTCGTCGATGGGCTGCCGAAAGTGTTAACCTTGGCCCAGATACTGCAGCACTACTTGGAACATCGCCGCGATGTCATCCGGCGGCGCACACAATTTGAGTTGGCGCAAGCCGAACGCCGGGCGCATATCTTGGAAGGGTATCTCACAGCCTTGCAAAACTTGGAAGATATCATTGAGCGCGTCCAGACAGCCGCATCGCCGGATGCCGCACTGCAGCAGCTGCGAGAAACCTACCAGTTAAGTCAGCAGCAGGCGCGCGAAATCTTGACGATGACGCTACGGCAACTCACCGGGCTCGAACGCCGGCGCATCCATGACGAGCACACTGATAGATTGGAGGAGATTGCGGAACGGCGGGCCATTCTCGGCAGTGACACTCTCATCACCGACATCATCCGCACCGAGTTGGAGCAACTCAAAACCACCTATGGCGATGAACGCCGCACCCAAATTACCGCCGCCGTCCAAGCCTTTGACATCGAAGACCTGGTTGCAGACGACGAGATGGTGGTGACGCTCTCGCATGCCGGGTATCTCAAACGCTTGCCGATTGATACGTACCGGAAGCAGAAACGCGGCGGTGTCGGCATCAAGGGCGGTGTCACGAAAGATGGCGATTTTTTAGAGCATCTCTTCATCGCCTCCGCGCATCAGTACATCCTCTTCTTCACCGATAAGGGCAAGTGCTATTGGCTGAAAGTGTTTGAGATTCCAGAGGGACGGCGCACCGCCGCAGGGCGCGCCATAGTTAACCTCCTCCGCCTCGCGCCGGACGAAAACATTACCGCTTTTGTCCCTGTGCGTGAATTTAACGAGAACGCTTTCGTCTTTATGGCAACGGCGAATGGCATTGTCAAAAAGACGAACTTGGCCCGTTTTCAGAACCCCCTCGTTACCGGTATCATTGCTGTGAGCCTTGATGAAGGAGACCGGCTTATCGGCGCGCAACTCACCGATGGCACCGCCGAGGTGCTCCTCGTCACCCAGAACTGCACCGCCATCCGGTTCGACGAGGCACAGGTGAGAGCCACAGGACGGAATACCCGCGGTGTGCGTGGCATCGGCCTGAAACCTGACGACGCTGTTGTCTCAATGGTAGTCACTGCACGCACGCAACCGCCCGCGCCAGAGACAGAGACAGATGAGACTGAAGCCGAGCCGAAAAAAAAGGAGGAGACGCTGCTCATTGTCGCGGAAAACGGCTATGGCAAACGCACCTATCTCTCTGAATACCGGCCGCAAAGACGCGGCGGCAAAGGCATTATCGCCATCAAGCAGTCCGAGCGGAACGGCCCAGTTGTCACCGCCAAACGCGTCTCGGATACAAATGAATTAGTGTTGATTAGTTCCAGCGGGTATGTCACCCGCATGGCTGTCAGCGACATTCGCCCCATCGGGAGAACTACCACCGGCGTCCGTGTGATGACACTCCAGGGCGACGAAACCGTTGTCGATGTCGGCACAATTGAATTGGAGGCAGAGCATGACATATTTCTTGACGCATAAGCATCATATCATCGAAGCAATCCAGCGAACGCCATCTGCACAACTTGTGCAGTTAAAAACAGCGACAGCTGGGGTGATGATAGGCCTTGTCTTTTTAATCATGGTTTCCGTCGGAAGTGCGGGGGCCGATGAGTCACGCGCGACTCATCCACCCTTACAAGAGCTGCCTATCGCAACGGAAGCGGGCGGCGCGGCACTGCGCCTCACCGCTGAGCGGTATGCTCGCTTCATGTCGGCCGTCTATCATCAAACCGTCGGACGCAACCTGGTTTCCGAAAGCCGGACGGCTTACGATACCCTCATCGCCGACGGGCCACCGTCCAGTCTCATCTATACGCGGCGCGCCGCACTCCGCTTTGAGGCGTTGCAGGATGTCCGCGGCGCCGAAGCCGATTGCCGACAAGCACTCGCGCTGAATCCAGAGAATGTGCATGCCACTTGGCTCCTCGCGCGTCTCTTAATTCAACGGACGTTCGCAACTCAGAGACGACAGGCGAACCCGATGCAGACGGAACTCGGCACGGTTTTAAAACGCGTGGTTGAATTAGATGCAGACCACGTTGATGGGCAGTGGTACCTCGGCCAGATTGCTAGCGAATTCGGCGAGACAGCACTCGCCATCGCTGCTTTTAAGGCACTCACTCGCATCGAGCCGTTTCAGGCGCGGTTTCATGAACGGCTGGCCGAGTTGTATGAAGCTGAAGGACAGACACCGCAGGCACTCCAGGCTTATCAGCGTGTCGTTACGATTCAGCCGGGAAATGTGCGGGTCCGGAATCACTTGGGATTGCTTTACGTTCAAGCGGGGGACTATGAGAGAGCGGTGGCGGCTTTCGGCACGGTGTTGGAGGCGATTAACGACGCAGCGGCGCACGGGCCTGTCTCCGGCGAGTTGGCCGCAACGGAACTTGATGCGCATTTCGGCATCGGACTCGCCTATCAATGGGTGGACGATTTGGATACGGCGGTGTTCCACCTGACGAAGGCACTGGGGTTGACGCTTGAAAAGACGCGGCAGACTCGGAATCGTGCGGAACGCGCGGAACTTAAGGCACGGCTGACTGAGGTGCGGTATGCGCTCGGCCAAGTCTATTTGCGATTTGAACAGCCGCAACAGGCGTTGGACACTTTTGACAAACTTCTCGCCGCCGATGAGAACCATGTGGGCGCGCTTTACGGCAGCGGCAGCGCGCATCAAACGTTGGGCAGTCTCAAGCAGGCCGAAACTTATTTCCGGAAGGTGCTGACGTTGGCACCGGGGCACCCCGATGCATCTAATGCGTTAGGGTACCTCTACGCCGAGCAGGGCATTCACTTAGAGGAGGCAGCCGCGCTCGTCCAGCGCGCACTCAAAGTCTCGCCTACCTCCGGCGCATACCTTGATAGTTTAGGCTTCATCTATTTGAAGCAGGGACAAGTCGCGGACGCGATTGAGTTGTTAGAACTGGCAGACCGGCACCTGCCGGCGACACCGGAAATCCTGGGACACCTCGGCGATGCGTATCTGGAAAAGGGGTTGAAGGAGAAGGCGGTGCAAACGTTGGAACGCGCCGTGCAAGTGGCCCCGGAAGGTTCGGATATCGCGGTGGAGCTCCGCGAGAAATTGGAGGCTTTGAAGTAATTTGTCTTGGCGCGAGGCGTTCGATAACGAGGGTCTGGGCAGGGACGCTCATCGCCGTAGCACCGCATGCAACAGATTCACTTCGTCACGCTCGATGATGTTTCCCAAAACGGCTGGTGCTTGGTTATGATTGCACCCAAACAGGTTATCCTTGAAAAAGACAACCGGCACATCACGTTAGTGCTCAACGAACAACACCACTTCATCTCCCCGCACCCGAGATGAAGCGGAGTCCTGTAGGAGAGACAAAAGGTCCGATACTTGATTGCTATAAAACGTTTCCAAAGGAGAACCCTCATGAACGCCAAAACCCTCATCAGCAGCTTCTGCATCCTACTCGCGCTCTGCCTCGCCATCTACTTCTATGCTGAATGGCAGAAAGCACAATTCGACGCAGCACGCCCCGTGCCACCCGCCGCCGACGAACAACCCGGCGGCCACGGGAAACCCGACGGTGACTGGAAACCCGCCGACGATGCACACAATAACGACACCGGCGAGACCGAACTCATACCCAGCGACGACTGGAAACCACCCAGCACCGGCAGCCCGCACGAGGCAAGCAAACCCGAAAACCTCGCCGAACTTGATGCCGAGGACCCGGTTGCCAAAGCCTGGGCCAAACTTGACTATATTATGGAAAATCCCTTCGCCTGGGGCGGCACCGCAGATCCCCGAACCCCAGCACTCATCGCGCAATTGACACCACCCCCGGTGAGCTTTGGCTACGAAGGGGGCCCTGACGACAACACCGAAGAAATCGTCATGTTGATGGAGGCACTCTGTCCCCTCCGCGATCCCCGCTCCATTGAAATCCTCGTCGCTTATCAGGTTGAGAGCCCCTTCTCAGGCAGCCCTCTCACCGAAGCACTCGTCGCCATGGGACCCCCATCTGTTCCCTACCTCATCCCCTATCTGGATTTGAAAGAAGGGGACGAACATTATACCAGAGGCGTGGCGAACGCTGCTAGAATCCTAAGGCAGGTTGGCACACAGCACCGGTCAGACTTAGACGGCATCGTGGCACACATCATCCTGCCAAAACTCGAGCGGATACTGGCGGAGGATCCCAGGAGCAGACGAGTGAAGGAGGCCATCCGCCAACTGAAAAAGTAGACGCGCAATCTGTCAGGGTGGATATTTCTATCCGCCCATCACACACATTTTAACGCGTACTTTTCTTCAGAAAAAATCAATGCGTGTTAAAATCAACATGTCTACTTCGTGGTTTTCCACAGCGGGGTTTTTTATAGGAAGAGAGCCCTCCCGGTCTCGATGCTTCCATAAAATGAACCGTTTCTTAACCAGCATCCTCATCGGCGCACTTCTCGCGCTCATCCAAGTCGCCCGCGCCCCGCGCATCTTCTCTCCATCATAAGCATTAACGACATCCGGAAGGAGTTAACTGAACACAGTGTGTCAGTTAGGTTCAGCCTACGCCGCCGGACAACTCTCCGAATCAGGAGAGAACGCAAAGTTTTTTTTAGGACAGTCCCGAGCGACTGTCTTAAAAAACTTGACAAAAAAAGCGTTTTATGAGACAGTAGATTAGCAAACGTTTTACTCAGCGCGCTTGTGGCGCGCGCAATGGAGAACTCATGTCCCTGAGACAAATTACCATCGGCGCGATACTCCTCGTCGCTTTCTGCACCGGCCTCTACTTTTGGGGAGAATGGCAGAAGCAGAAGTTTGATATGCATTTTTGGTGCAATAACGTCAGCCGACTTAGGCTGACGTTATCTATCATCGACCGCGGAGGACTACATTTTTTCACTTTTTTCTTGCTTTTTCTTCTTTAGCGAAAGCACCTAGCCTGCAACAACGGCGCATGCGGATGATGCACGTCAATCATCTCTACACAAACCACCGTTATCGAACGCTTGGCTCAGGCGAGCGTGCAGTGCTGTTTGCGAAAGCCAAACAGCACATCTTCGGCGTTCGGTATCCCCGAACGCCTACACGCTCGCCAGCAGCAAGGACAAAAAATATGAAAACTGTTCTTTCTCGGGTGTCCCTTTTTTTCGTGCTCCTCTTGCTGATGTGTCCACAGCCAAGTGTTGCGTTCCGCTGCGGCACACCGGCGTTCAAAACACCGTTGCAAACCGCGGCGACTGGGGCGGAGCGTCGCGCGCGGCCCCTGCAAAGGGAAGACGCTCCATCTGCGCCCGGGCAGGTGCAGCCAGCCCTGCCTGTCGGGACGGAACGCACCTTCTTCGCGCCAGACTTTCGCAGCATGCAACAGTATACCGTTTCCGCCGTGTTGCGCGGTGTCGGCAGGTTCTGTTATGTTTACGTTGAGGCGGCGGCATGGGAAGGGCGCGTCACGCCTCGCACGGTGGAAACGCTCATCCACGCGTTTGACGAGGCGACACCGGCTGGCCCGCGGGGTATCTATCCGACATTGACAGCGGTATTCGGCGTGCCGCCGGATGTTGATGAGAATGGACGCGTGATTCTGCTGCTGCTTAACATTCGGGATGCGGCTGATGTCTCAGGACACTACACGGCAGGCTTTTTTAATTCGGCAGACCAGGGGCGAGGTGTCCGCCGCCATCCGGGGTTCCGCGGGCTTGCCATTCGCAGCAATGTGGCGGATATGCTCTACATTGATACGTTGCCGCTCAATCTTAACAGTGAAGAGGCGCAGAACGTCATCGCGCATGAGCTCCAACATTTAATTCATTGGCGGCACGACAGCCGTGAGGCGATCTGGGTGGATGAGGGCTGCGCGGACTACGCGGCGTTCCTTTGTGGCTACGCCTCGCGAGCGCACATCGCTGCTTTTGAGAAGCACTCTTCTGTCTCTCTCACGGCCTGGCCAGCGGCAGGAGGGACATCCCTGCCGCACTATGGCGCGGCGTTTCTCTGGATGCTCTATTTGCACGAACGCTATGGGGGAACGGGTACGCTGCGGCACATTGTGCAGCACGCTGGCACTTCCATGAACGGTATCGCCGCTGCACTGCAAGAACAGGGATACGACGTGACGATGACCGAGTTGTTCGCTGACTGGAAGATTGCGAACTATCTCTCCGATTACGCGCACGTGAACCTCACACTCTCGCCGACGCGGGTGCATCGTATCCGCACAGGTGTTTCTCCCGAACAGCCCCTGGTGATGTCTCACACCTTGCCGGATTTTGCTGCCGCCTATCTCGTCTTTGAATGGGAGGCTTCTCAAACCGCTGCGGGCGTGACGCTCAGTTTCTCTGGTGAGACACCGGCACAGGATTGGCGGCTACATCTGATTGACTATCAGCACGACGTTTTGAGCCCGGTGCAGGAGGTGTCGTTGTCCGCGTCAGGCGTGGGTTCATTGGCACTTTCGCCTACGGTGACGAAAGCGGTGCTCGTGCCCAGTTTGCAGTCTGAAACACCGCGACTCCAGCCGCACATCGTCAGAACGTATGACTACGGTGCCACGCGCTTTGCGGCGGTGACGTTCGTTTCTTCGGTGCTGCCGAATCCGGTGCTGCCGCGGTATTGGGACATCGTCGCGATTCCGAGTGAGCCGCTTGTCGGCCTCGCCCCGACGGTGACGTTGATGCAGGATGCACGGCTGTATCGGGACGCGCAGCCGATGCAGCCACTCCAAGATGGCGGGATGTATCGATATACGTTGGCCCTTGAACCGGCAATAGCACCACATACTATTACGTGGCGCGTGTTTTTGGCGGGGCGTTCTGTGGGCGAGGGGCCGCTGATATCAGATTAACAGCAACAGGCGAGTCTCCACCTATGAAGGGACGCGACACTTTGAAAATGGCATAGCCTTGTTTTGATGGCATTTTTTTCTTGACACAAATTCCGATTTTTGCTAGAATGATGCCATACAGACAATTGGCACGAGAATCCGTTCCGATA